>NZ_JAUSWZ010000001.1:2500-4802500 GCF_030815625.1 Variovorax sp. W1I1
ATATTCCTTGAAATGATTTTGTAGTTTCGAAAGAAACGTCAAAGTTATAGGGTCAAGTGAATAAGAGCACGTGGTGGATGCCTTGGCAATGATAGGCGACGAAGGACGTGATAGCCTGCGATAAGCTTCGGGGAGCTGGCAAATTAGCTTTGATCCGGAGATTTCCGAATGGGGAAACCCACCGAAAGGTATCGCATGATGAATACATAGTCATGCGAGGCGAACCGGGTGAACTGAAACATCTCAGTAGCTCGAGGAAAAGACATCAACCGAGATTCCGAAAGTAGTGGCGAGCGAAATCGGAAGAGCCTGTTAGTGATAGCACAAGACATAACGGAACAGTTTGGAAAGACTGGCCATAGCGGGTGATAGCCCCGTACGTGAAATGACCTGTGTGGTACTGAGCTAACGACAAGTAGGGCGGGACACGAGAAATCCTGTCTGAATATGGGGGGACCATCCTCCAAGGCTAAATACTCATCATTGACCGATAGTGAACTAGTACCGTGAGGGAAAGGCGAAAAGAACCCCGGGAGGGGAGTGAAATAGATCCTGAAACCGCGTGCTTACAAAAAGTAGGAGCCTCGTAAGGGGTGACTGCGTACCTTTTGTATAATGGGTCAGCGACTTACATTCAGTGGCAAGGTTAACCGAATAGGGAAGCCGTAGAGAAATCGAGTCCGAATAGGGCGATCAGTCGCTGGGTGTAGACCCGAAACCAAGTGATCTATCCATGGCCAGGATGAAGGTGCCGTAACAGGTACTGGAGGTCCGAACCGACTAGTGTTGCAAAACTAGCGGATGAGCTGTGGATAGGGGTGAAAGGCTAAACAAACTTGGAAATAGCTGGTTCTCTCCGAAAACTATTTAGGTAGTGCCTCAAGTATTACCATCGGGGGTAGAGCACTGTTTTGGCTAGGGGGTCATGGCGACTTACCAAACCAAGGCAAACTCCGAATACCGATGAGTACAGCTTGGGAGACAGAGCACCGGGTGCTAACGTCCGGACTCAAGAGGGAAACAACCCAGACCGCCAGCTAAGGTCCCTAAAATTGGCTAAGTGGGAAACGAAGTGGGAAGGCTAAAACAGTCAGGATGTTGGCTTAGAAGCAGCCATCATTTAAAGAAAGCGTAATAGCTCACTGATCGAGTCGTCCTGCGCGGAAGATGTAACGGGGCTAAGCCAGTTACCGAAGCTGCGGATTTGCAATTTATTGCAAGTGGTAGGAGAGCGTTCTGTAAGCCTGTGAAGGTGCGTTGTAAAGCGTGCTGGAGGTATCAGAAGTGCGAATGCTGACATGAGTAGCGTTAAAGGGGGTGAAAAGCCCCCTCGCCGTAAGCGCAAGGTTTTCTACGCAACGTTCATCGGCGTAGAGTGAGTCGGCCCCTAAGGCGAGGCAGAGATGCGTAGCTGATGGGAAACAGGTCAATATTCCTGTACCGTTATATAGTGCGATGTGGGGACGGATCTTAATAGGTCATCCAGTTATTGGATTATTCTGGTTTAGTTGGATGTAGGCGTGCATTAGGCAAATCCGGTGCACATATACCGAGGCCAACGATCGAGCGGACTTGTCCGTGAAGTGACTGAACGAGGTTCCAGGAAAAGCCACTAAGCTTCAGCTATATACGACCGTACCGCAAACCGACACTGGTGCGCGAGATGAGTATTCTAAGGCGCTTGAGAGAACTCAGGAGAAGGAACTCGGCAAATTGACACCGTAACTTCGGAAGAAGGTGTGCCCTATTAGTGTGTAGTGAACAACGAAGCATGAATGGGTTGCAAAAAATCGGTGGCTGCGACTGTTTATTAAAAACACAGCACTCTGCAAACACGAAAGTGGACGTATAGGGTGTGACGCCTGCCCGGTGCTGGAAGATTAAATGATGGGGTGCAAGCTCTTGATTGAAGTCCCAGTAAACGGCGGCCGTAACTATAACGGTCCTAAGGTAGCGAAATTCCTTGTCGGGTAAGTTCCGACCTGCACGAATGGCGTAACGATGGCCACACTGTCTCCTCCTGAGACTCAGCGAAGTTGAAATGTTTGTGATGATGCAATCTCCCCGCGGAAAGACGGAAAGACCCCATGAACCTTTACTGTAGCTTTGTATTGGACTTTGAACAGATCTGTGTAGGATAGGTGGGAGGCTTTGAAGCAGGGTCGCTAGATCTTGTGGAGCCAACGTTGAAATACCACCCTGGTGTGTTTGAGGTTCTAACCTAGGTCCATTATCTGGATCGGGGACAGTGCATGGTAGGCAGTTTGACTGGGGCGGTCTCCTCCCAAAGCGTAACGGAGGAGTTCGAAGGTACGCTAGTTACGGTCGGACATCGTGACGATAGTGCAATGGCATAAGCGTGCTTAACTGCGAGACTGACAAGTCGAGCAGATGCGAAAGCAGGACATAGTGATCCGGTGGTTCTGTATGGAAGGGCCATCGCTCAACGGATAAAAGGTACTCTGGGGATAACAGGCTGATACCGCCCAAGAGTTCATATCGACGGCGGTGTTTGGCACCTCGATGTCGGCTCATCTCATCCTGGGGCTGTAGCCGGTCCCAAGGGTATGGCTGTTCGCCATTTAAAGAGGTACGTGAGCTGGGTTTAAAACGTCGTGAGACAGTTTGGTCCCTATCTTCCGTGGGCGCTGCAGATTTGAGGAAGCCTGCTCCTAGTACGAGAGGACCGGAGTGGACACACCTCTGGTGTATCGGTTGTCACGCCAGTGGCATTGCCGAGTAGCTAAGTGTGGAAGAGATAACCGCTGAAAGCATCTAAGCGGGAAACTCGTTTCAAGATGAGATCTGCCGGGGCCTTGAGCCCCCTAAAGAGTCGTTCAAGACCAGGACGTTGATAGGTCAGGTGTGGAAGCGCAGTAATGCGTTAAGCTAACTGATACTAATTGCTCGTGCGGCTTGACCCTATAACTTTGATCAATCAGATCAAGGTGTTATGCCAAGTTGACGCATTCAAAATACATTCAAGCAAGCGCAAGACAATTGCGCGCTGATTCCAAACTCTATGAATTCGTTTACTTGATCATGTGATCAGGTAAACAACCCTTTATGCCTGATGACCATAGCGAGTTGGTACCACTCCTTCCCATCCCGAACAGGACAGTGAAACGACTCAGCGCCGATGATAGTGCGGGTTCCCGTGTGAAAGTAGGTCATCGTCAGGCTCTTACAGCCCAGAAAACCCCAGTCAGCAATGACTGGGGTTTTTTGCTTTTCAGATTTGGAATTCGAGGAATAAAAACGCCCCCCAATCCTGGATGGCGCGCTTTTCCACTCCGAAGCGACCGGATTCAGGTATTACGAATACCCAAAGCATCCTTCTCGGCCGCACCTGCGGCAATCAATTCGGCCAAGATATCCTCGGTTAATTGATCCAATTCTTCATCTGCAAAGAAGCGAAGACGAATAGTCTCCAAGTACGGCGTGCCTCGCAGCCACGCCGACCAGTCCTCGAGAGCGATGTGCTGCATTTCCAGCAGCTTGAACTTCATCAGCACCTTGATCGCATGTCGAGCGTGCTTCGCCGGGTCGCGCTTCAGCCCGCCGAGACGCCGGCGCGCGGTGGCCAACGCACTGTCGATGCCATTGAACACGCGGCCGTGTCCAGGAATCACCTGCCGCGGCGCCAATTTCTCGATGCAATCCAGCGTCGCTGCGATCTCGCCGAAAGACGGCTCCCCCGCCAGCTCAGGAAATGCGATGCCAAAACCGTTCTCCCACAGCGCATCCGCGGAGATCAGCGTGCGCGAAGCCGGATCGAACAGGATGATCGAATGGGGATCATGGCCAGGTGCGCTGTGGACTTCCCACGTGCTGTCACCAAGCAGGCATTCCGTTCCGGGCTGCAGTAACCCGGTGAACCGAAAACGAGGGCAAGTCTGCCCAGTCGCAAGAAAACTCAAGCCGCGCTCGTCCCACCGCTTCACCAACGCCGCTTCCCCTGGGGGAATATCCGTTCGAAGTGCCGGATAACGCAACTGCAACGCGGCGTTCCCGCCGCAATGGTCGCTGTGCAGATGCGTATTCAGCACGCGGTCCAGCGGCCGGGAGCCCAGCGCCGACTCAACCAACGCCAACGTCTGCTCGGCATGCGTGGCATAGCCGGTGTCCACCAGCGCGGTTTCCTTTGCCCCGACAAACAGGACGTTGTTCGATGACAGCCATCCGCGCTCGAACACGACGACATTCGCCGGCAAGCCGGCGCTCGCCGCGGCATTGCTCATTCAGGCGCTCGCGCTGGTGCGAAGCTCACGCCGCAGGATCTTCCCCACATTGGTTTTCGGCAGCGAGTCGCGAAACTCGATGTGCTTCGGCCGTTTGTACCCAGTGAGTTGCCCGTTGCAGTACTGAAGCACCGCGTCCTCGGTCAAATTCGGATCCCGGCGCACCACGAAAACCTTGATCGCCTCGCCCTGCTTCTCGTCAGGCACTCCCACCGCCGCACATTCAACGACACCCGGGCACAGCGAAATCACGTTCTCCAACTCGTTCGGGAACACGTTGAAGCCGCTCACCAGGATCATGTCCTTCTTGCGGTCGACGATGCGGCTGTAGCCATCTTCCTGCATCACGGCGATATCGCCCGTCCGCATGAAGCCATCTGCGGTAAACGCGGCCGCGGTCTCGGCGGGCTGGTTGTAGTAGCCCGTCATCACATTGGGGCCCTTGATGCAGAGTTCGCCCGACTGCCCGATCGGCACCGAGTTGCCCTCGTCGTCCTTGATCGCGATCTCGATGCTCGGCAACGGCAGCCCGATGGTGCCGGTGAACTTTGTGTTCGACACCGGGTTGTTGGTGCCGATCGCGCAGGTCTCGCTCATGCCCCAGCCTTCGATCATCGCGCAGCCGGTCGCCTCGAACCACTTGCGCGCCGTGCCTTCCGACGCGGCCATGCCGCCGGCCTGAGAGACGAAGAGCGTCGAGAAATCGATCGTCTTGAACTGCGGATGCATCAGGAGCGCGTTGAACAGCGTGTTCACCGCGGGCAGCATGTGGAACGGCCGCTTCTTCAACACCGCGATGAACTTGTCGAAGTCGCGCGGGTTCGGAATCAGCGTCATGTGCGAGCCTTGGCGGATCACCAGCAGGCACAGCGTCAGCGCGAAGATGTGATACAGCGGCAGCGCAGCGATGCTGTTGACCTTCGCGAGATCGCCGGCGCGGGCCAATGCCGGCGTGAACCAGGCTTCGGCCTGCAGCGTTGCCGCCGCGATGTTGCGATGCGTAAGCACCGCGCCCTTCGACAGGCCGGTCGTGCCGCCGGTGTACTGAAGGAACGCGATCGAATCGAGCGTGCTCTCGTCGGCCGCCAGCGTGCGACCGCGTCCTTCGGAGATCGCCTGCGTGAACGGCGTCACCGTGCGTCCGTCGCTCAGCGGCAGCTTGTACGGCGGCACCATCTTGGCCAGGTGACGCACGGCGATCGTGATCCACGCGCCGTACAGACCACCGAGCAGGTCGCCCATCGAGGTCATGACGACATGCTTGACCGGCGTGCGCTCGATCACCTGTTCGAGCGTCGAAGCGAAGTTCTCGAGAATCACGATCGCCGTCGCGCCCGAGTCCTTGAGCTGATGCTCCAGCTCGCGCGCCGTGTAGAGCGGATTCACGTTCACGCAGGTGTAGCCCGCGCGCAGCACGCCGCACATCGTGACGGCGAACTGCGGAATGTTGGGCAGCATGATCGCCACACGCGCACCCGGCTCGAGCCCCTTCGACTGCAGCCAGGCGCCCAGCGCCTTCGACAGCACATCGAGCTCGCCGTAGGTCATCCAGCGCTCCATGCAGACCGAGAACGGCCGGTCCTTGTAGCGACCGAACGCCTCTTCGAACATGTGGGGCAGTGACCGGTATTGCTCGGGATTGATTTCCTCGGGCACGCCGGCTGGATAGTTTTGTCGCGCGGATGTCTGCATGCAAGCTCCTTTGGCGCGGATTGTGGGAGCGAGGTGCTCCCAGCCACCAGCGGGCTTGTCCTAGGGTGCCTGCGCGGGGTGTCGCGCAGGCGATAGCGCGGAGGACGCTGTCAGGCCTTGCCGGTCTCGCCCGGCAGCAGCACGCCGGGCTCGATGTCGGCCTCGACCGCGAGCGCTTCGTAGATCGGCGTGAAATCTGGCGCCGTGAGATCGAAGAGCTGCGCGAAGTCTTCGATCACGAAGTAGTTGCTCTGGTAGGTGTCGATCTTGTAGCGCGTGCGCATGGCGCGCAGCAGATCGAGCGGCAGCCGGCGCGGCTCGTCGCTGAGCACGGCGTGCTTGAGCTCGCCCACCGAGCTCAGGATGCCGGCGCCATAGGCGCGCAGGCCGTCGGGCTGGCGAATCAGGCCGAACTCCACCGTGTACCAGTACAGCCGCGAAAGCTTCTCGCCCGCACCCAGTTCGTGCGCCTTGATGCCGCCCGCGCCGTAACGCTGAACGTAGTCGGCGAAGGTCGGGTCGAACAGCATCGGCACGTGGCCGAAGAGATCGTGGAACACATCGGGCTCGACGATGTAATTGAACTCCTCGGGCTTGCGGATCCAGTCGGTCACCGGGAACTTGCGGTTCGCGAGCAGCGTGAAGAAGGGCAGCTCCGGAATGAGCCCCGGCACCGCGACGATTTCCCAGCCCGTGGCCTTGTGCAGCCGCTCGTTGATTTCATCGAAGTGCGGGATGCGGTCTTTCACGCCCAGCGACGGCAGCGCGTTGATGAACGCATCGCAGGCCAGGCCCGGCAGTTGCGCAGCCTGCCGCTCGTAGAGCCGCCGGTAGGTGTCGTGGTCGGCCGCCGTGTAGCTGGCCCAGTCCTGTGGGCAGGTGTAGTCGGCTTGCACCGATCCGCCGCGCGAGTAGTCGCCGCGCGGCGGACGATCGGATGCGCCATAGACGGCGGGAATGACGGCGGCGGCAGGGGAATCCATGGGGAATCTTGTTTCTCTCTCGGGTTATTTGAGCCAGCGGTCCATCACGCGCTGGAAGTCGCCGCCGGCCTGCTGCAGGTGCAGCCACTGGTCGACGTACAACTTGAAGGCCACGTCGTCGCGCGGCAGCATCCAGGCCATTTCGCCGTACTGCAGCGGCTTGTCGGGGTTCACTGCGCACAGGCCCGGCTTGAGCTTCTGCTGCGTGATGGCCTCGGCCGCTTCGGTCACGAACACGTCGGCGCGGTTGGCGAGGATCTCGTCGAAGATCGTCACGTTCTCGCCGTGCAACGTGAGCTTGGCCTGCTTGAAGTTGGCGCGGGCGAAGCGTTCGTTGCTGCCGCCCGGATTGAAGATGACTCGCGTCGAAGGCTGGTCGATCGCCGCGACGCTCTGGTACTTGGCCACGTCGGCGCAGCGCGCGATCGGCGTCTTGCCGTTGACCATGTAGGGCGCGCTGAAGAAGGCGCGCTTTTGCCGGTCGGTGGTGACCGACACGCCGCCTACCGCGATGTCGCACTTGCCCGCAGCCAGGTCGGGCAGCAGGTTGGCCCAGGTGGTCTTGACCCACTCGGGCCTGGCGCCGAGGCTCGCGCTGAAGCCGGTCATCAGGTCGATGTCGATGCCTTCGAACGAGGCATCGGTCTTCTGGAAGCTGAAGGGCTTGTAGTCGCCCGGGGTGCAGATGCGCAGCACCGCGGCTTTCTGCACCGCGTCCAGGTGCGAGGTGGCCACCGGCGTCGTTGCCGCCGGCGCCATCGCGCAACCCGAAAGAACGGCGGCAGCCGCCGCGATGAAGGTCAAAGCTATCGACGAAGACGTGCTGCTGCGCATGCGGACTCCTGGGCAATAAGGCCGGTTGAAAGGGCCCTTATTTTGCGGCGCTCAGCACGCCGCGGCGCATCTGGTCGAGCTCGATGCTCTCGAACAGCGCCTTGAAGTTGCCGTTGCCGAAGCCGTCGTCGCCCTTGCGCTGGATGAACTCGAAGAAGATCGGGCCCAGCTGGTTCTCGCTGAAGATCTGCAGCAGCAGGGCGTCCTTCTTGCCGTCGATCAGGATCTTTCGCTTCTTCAGCTCGGCCACGCTCTCGCCGTGCTCGGGAATGCGCTTGTCGACCAGTTCGTAGTACGTGTCGATGGTGTCGAGCAGCACGACGCCCTTGGCGCGCATCGCATCGACGGTGGCGTACAGGTCGTCCGAGCCCATCGCGATGTGCTGGATGCCCTCGCCCTTGTACATGTCCAGGTACTCCTGGATCTGACCGGCCTGTTCCTTGCCCTCTTCGTTGATCGGGATGCGGATCTTGCCGCAGGGGCTGGTCATGGCCTTGCTCTTTACGCCCGTCACCTGGCCTTCGATGTCGAAGTACTTCACTTCGCGGAAGTTGAAGAGCTTCTCGTAGAAGTTGGCCCACACGTCCATGCGGCCGCGGTACACGTTGTGCGTCAGGTGGTCGACGTAGGTGAGGCCATTGCCCTTGGTGGCCAGGCCGTCCTGCGAGGACACGCCCGGCAGCGGTTCGAAGTCGACGTCATAGAAGCCGATGTTGCCGATGTCGCCCGGCTTCGCGCCGTTCTTGCCGGGCCAGCGGTCCACCAGGTAGATCAGGCTGTCGCCCACGCCCTTGATGGCGGGGATGTTCAATTCGCCCGGGCCGGCCTTGTCGGCGAAGCCCCAGGCGCCCAGCGAGGTGGCGCGCTCGTAGGCCTGCTTGGCGTCCTGCACGCGGAAGGCGATGGCGCAGACGCTCGGGCCGTGCTCGCGGGCGAAGCGTTGCGCGAACGAATCGGGTTCGGCATTCAGGATGAAGTTGATATCGCCCTGGCGGTACAGCAGCACGTTCTTGTGGCGGTGCTTGGCAATGGCCGTGAAGCCCATGCGCTCGAACACCTTGCCCATGGCAACCGGGTCCGGCGCCGCGTATTCGATGAATTCGAAGCCGTCGGTGCCCATGGGGTTCTCCCAGGGCGTGAAGGCGGGTGCGTCGGCTTGGCTCATGTGCGGTCTCCAGAAAGTGGGGGATCGATAGGTAAGAGATAGGCGAAAAACGCCAGTGCTGCAATGTAGGTTGGATGCCGCTCAAGTTTTCAGCGTTGTTGGGCGCGCTGGGTGGCGGATGCGCAGTAAAACTGCAAAAATAAGCTGATGGAAGCACTCGACAAGATTGATCGCCTCATTCTGCGCACGCTGCAAGCAGACGGGCGCGCCACCTACGACCAGCTCGCCGAGCAGGTCAGCCTGTCGCCCAGCGCCGTGCTGCGGCGGGTCAAGCGCCTGGAAGAAAGCAAGGTGATCGACCGCTACGTCGCCCTCGTGCGCCCCGAGGTGATCGGCCTCGGCCTCACGGCTTACCTCAACGTGCGGCTCGAAAAGCACACCGAGACCCACAAGCGCAACCCGATGGACCTCTTCCGCGCCAGCGTCCAGACCTGGCCCGAGGTGGTTGAATGCGCGGCCCTCACGGGCGACATGGACTACCTGCTGCGCGTCGTGGTGGCCGACATGGCGCACTACAGCCGCTTCATCATGGACACCCTGCTCAAGCACCCGAGCGTCGAGGACTGCAAGACCAGCTTCGTGCTGGACCGTGTCAAAGCCACAACAGCCGTCCCCGTTTGACCCCGAAGTGGTTGCTCGGGCGCCACGCGTTCTGGTAATGGGTCACGAATGTGTCTTGGAAGTGCCCCTTGCGGCTTGTTGATTAAGGGAAAACCCTTACATTCGAGCCATGCTTACCGCCAAGACCCTCCTCAAAGCGTCTCTAGGCCTCGGCTCTTTCTTGAAAGCGCCGATGGTTGAGACCCAGCCACGCGCCGTCTCCTCGCCCCAGCCCGTCATGGTGCCGATCCGCTCGATCGGCCCCCGCGAGCGGGAGCGCATCGCCCAGCACCTGCTGGCGCTCACCCCCCACGACCGGTACCTGCGCTTCGGCTACGCCGCGGCCGACGAGCAGGTCCAGCGCTACGTCGACAGCCTCGATTTCGAGCGCGACGAGCTGTTCGGCATCTACAACCGCCGCCTCGAACTGATCGCGATGTCGCACCTGGCGTTCGCGCCCGGCGACCAGCACAGCGACTGCGCCGAATTCGGCGTTTCGGTCTCCGCGCACGCCCGCGGCCGCGGCTACGGTGCCCGCCTCTTTGAGCGGGCGGTGGTCGTGGCCCGCAACGAAGGCGTGGGCATGCTCTTCATCCATGCGCTGAGCGAGAACGCCGCCATGCTCAAGATCGCCCGCAACGCCGGCGCCACCGTGGTGCGCAGCGGCTCCGAAGCCGAAGCGCATCTGCAACTGCCGGAGGCCACCTTCGACAGCCGCATGAGCCAGATCTCGCTGGAGCACTACGCCGCGGTCGACTTCGCCCTCAAGAGCCGCGCCAAGCAGTTCTGGGCTTTTCTCGCGAGCCTGCAGGAAGTGCGCAGCGGCATGCGCGACGCGCGCAGCAAATCTGCCCCTTGACTGTTGGCCCCCCGGCTTTTCACTTCGCTTCGCTGCGTGTAATTCGCCACCCCCCCAAGGGGGAGGCGCGGCTCGCCTTGGGGCGAGCCCGGCGGCGCCCGCCCGTGTTCTCCTCTGAGGATAGAACTCAAGGTAGAGCGTGTCACACGCAATCCGTTATCCTTGCCCCTCCCCAACTACGCCCTCCCGCAGTGGCCGAACCTCACCCTGAACGCGCACCCGTAGAACGGGAAGACAAGCGCGGCTTCCTCCAGAAGCTTGCCGAATTCATCCACCCCGGTCCCGACTCGCGCGACGAGCTGATCGAAACCCTGGCCGATGCCGAGGACAACGAGGTGATCGGCGCCGAGTCGCGCGTGATGCTCGAAGGCGTGCTGCGCATGGCCGACATGACCGCCGGCGACGTCATGGTTGCCGCGCCGCGCATGGATCTGGTGAACATCGATGCGCCCTTCGATGCGCTGCTGCACCTCATCATCGACACCGCGCACTCGCGCTTCCCGGTGTACGAGGGCGAAAAAGAAAACATCATCGGCATCCTGCTCGCGAAGGACCTGCTCAAGCTGCAGCGCGCGCCGGGCCTGAACATTCGCGCCTTGCTGCGCCCGGCCACCTTCGTGCCCGAGAGCAAGGGCCTGAACGACCTCTTGCGCGAATTCCGCGGCAACCGCAACCACCTGGCCATCGTCATCGACGAATTCGGCCGCGTGGCCGGCCTCATCACCATCGAGGACGTGCTCGAGCAGATCGTGGGCGAGATCGAAGATGAGTTCGACATCGCCGAGGACGAGGGCGACATCTTCGGCCTGGCCGACCACACCTACCGCGTCTCGGGCGACACGCCCATCGAGCGCGTGGCCGAGGCCTTCGGCATCACCTTCGACGAAGAGCAACTGAGCGAAGACTTCGACACCATCGGCGGCCTCATCGCGCACGAGATGGGCCATGTGCCCAAGCGCGGCGAGCACCATGCGATGGGCGGCTTCGACTTCGTGGTGCTGCACACCAAGGGCGGCGCGGTGCGCTGGTTCAAGGTGTCGCCAGCGCGCGGCGGCGACGCGGCCGACTGATGCCGTTGCCCGCGGCGGCGACGGCGCGCATCTCGCCTGCTTCTCCCGTGATGGCCTGGCTTCGGCTGCTCGGGTTCGGGTTGGCTGGCCTCGCGCAGGCGCTGTCGATCGCCTGGCCGCTCGGCGGAAAGCCGCTGTGGTGGCTGCAGCTTCTTTCGATGGGCGCGCTGGTCTGGCTGCTCGGCAGCCTGCGCGCCGAGGGCGCCGGCTGGCGCCGCGCCGGGCTTCACGCCTGGCTCTTCTCGACGACCTGGCTCACCGGCAGCTTCTGGTGGCTCTTCATCTCGATGTACACCTACGGCGGACTGCCGGCGCCGCTGGCCGCCATCGCCGTGCTGGCGCTCGCGGCGGCGCTGGGGCTCTACTACGCCGTGGCCGCCGCATGGTTCGTGGTGCGCGGCCCGAAGGGGCGCGTGACCGGCGCGCTGGTCTTCGCCGCGTTGTGGACGCTCGCTGAACTCGTGCGCGGCAGCTGGTTCACCGGCTTCCCGTGGGGTGCGGGCGGCTATGCGCATGTGGAAGGCCCGCTCGCCGCGTGGGCGCCGTGGATCGGCGTCTACGGCATCAGCGCCGTCGCGGCGCTCGCGATGGCGCTCCTCGTACTGGGCCCCCTCGCTCGCAAGGCCGACGTCGTCGCGGGACTAGTGCTCGTCGCACTCGTGTTCGGCTTCCCGCACATCGCGCCCTCACTGCGCGGCGCCAGCACCGGCAGCCTCCAGGTCGCGCTCCTGCAAGGCAACATCCCCCAGGACGAGAAATTCATCCCCGGCGGCGGCATCGAAACCGCCCTGCGCTGGTACGGCGAACAACTGCGCGATGCCAAGGCGTCGCTCGTCGTCACACCCGAAACTGCCGTGCCCCTGCTGCCCCAGCAGTTGCCCCCTGGCTATCTCGAAGCGATCCAGGCGCGCTACAGCAACGGCACGCAGGCGGCGATCGTCGGCCTGCCGCTGGGCGGCCGCGCCGGCTACAGCAACGCGGTGCTCGGCTTCCAGCCCGGTGCAACGCAGCCGTACCAGTACAGCAAGCACCACCTCGTGCCCTTCGGCGAATTCATTCCGCCGGGTTTCCGCTGGTTCATCGAGATGATGAACATCCCGCTCGGCGACTTCCAGCGCGGCGGCCTCGCGCAGGCGCCATTCGTCTGGCAGGGCCAGCGCATCGCGCCGAACATCTGCTACGAAGACTTGTTCGGCGACGAAATTGGCGCGAACTTCCGCGACGAGGCGACCGCACCGACCATCCTGCTCAACGTGAGCAACATCGCGTGGTTCGGCGACTCGGTGGCCATCGACGAGCACCTCTCCATCTCACGCATGCGCGCGCTCGAATTCGCGCGGCCGATGGTGCGTGCCACCAACACTGGCGCCACCGTCGTCATCGATGCCGAAGGCCGCGTGACGCACCAACTGCCGCGCCTCACGCGAGGCGTGCTCGAAGCCACGGTCGAAGGCCGCACCGGGCTCACGCCCTATGCGCGCTGGGTGGCGCCATTCGGCTTGTGGCCGCTGTGGATCGCAATGCTCGCCATCGTCGGCATCGCGTTCGCACTGGGCCGCCGCCAGCGCTGAATCCGCTTCAGGCCGCCGGCTGAACCGGCCAGTCGCGCAGCTTGCCCGGGTTCAGCAAACCCATCGGATCGAAGCGCTTCTTCACCGCGATCACCTCGGCCGGCAGCGGCCCGCCCGCCTTGCCGTCTTCCACGATGTTCACATGCGGGTTGTTGATGTGCACGTTGTGCGCGCGATGGATGTCAATGATCTCGGCCAGCCGCTCCTCGGTGCTGAAGCGCACCAGCTGAAGCCCACTGCAGGTCATGAGCCCCGCGACGTTGCGGATGAATTCGATGTGCATCATCACCTCGCCGCCCAGCAGCTTTTCCATCTCGATGATCTGTTCGACATGCCTGCCGGGGATGAACCCGCTCTGCAGGTAGGTCAGCGTCGGGTCGACCTTGAGCGCATGCAGCGTCGTGTGGTTCCAGGTGAACTCCATCAGCGTGCGATTGCTCTTCTGCACCTCGGCTGCGGTCTTGCGGTAGCTCACGGTGCCGCCGTGCGCCTCGACCAGTTGCAGCAGCGCCGGCTCGCACGATTCGGCGACGAGCGACAGCACCGTGTGGCAGCCCTTGGGCAAGTACGCCGCGAGCTGCGCCAGATGATCGGAGATGGGCGCTGCGAAGAACGAGATCTCCCGCTTCACGATGCCCGGCCCGTTCGCGAGCTTGTCGGCGAAGTGCAGCGCGTTCTCGAAGCTGTGGAAAGTCACCAGCGTCTCCAGCCACGGATGCGCGGGCGCCAGCGCAATCTCCAGTTCCAGCACAAGACCGTTGGTGCCCCACAGATGGTGCATGCGCATCGCCTCGGCACCGCGCAGTTCGACCACCTGCGGCTCCGCCTCGATCGTCATCGCTCGGATGCCGAGCACGTTGCCGGGCGCGCCCAGCGGCCCGTAGTTGATCGAGCCCACACCGCCGAAGCCTCCGCCGAAAAGTCCGCCGAGCGTCGCGCTGCGGTAGGTCGACGGCACGCAGCGCATCTCCTGCCCCGACGACTTCGTCTGCTTCTCCAGTTCGCCAAGCCGGATGCCGGCCTGCGCGCGCGCCACGCCGGGCTGCACCCAGAGGCAGGCGTTGTAGCCCGTCATGTCGAGCACCACGCCACCCGCGAGCGGCGTCGTCTGTCCGTAGTTGCCGGTGCCGCTGCCACGGATGACGATCGGCACACCGCGTCGCGCGCAGGCGCCCACCACAGCGCGGATCTCGTCTTCGCTGCGCGGCCGCACGACCACGTCGGCGCGCTTGTCTTTGAGTTGGCGATTCAGCACCGGGCTGAACCACGAGAAGTCCTGCGAGAGCCGCGTGACGCGGCCTTCGTCGGTGATCCAGTCGAGGTCGGGCAGTTCGAGCAGCAACTGCTCGATGGAGGAAGCGGGAGCGTTCATGGTCGTCGTCGATGTCAGCAATTTCAATCTTGGGAAAGTTCGCTCGCATGCCACGAACCCAGCGCCACCTTGGTGAGCCAGGCCATCAGCACGAAGAGCGCCACGCCGGTCAGCGAGATCAGCAACAGGGCCGCGAACATGCGCGGAATGTTCAGCTGGAAACCCGCCTGCAGGATCTGGTACGCCAGCCCCGCGCCCGAGCCGCCGGTGCCTGCGACGAATTCCGCCACCACTGCGCCGATCAGCGCAAGGCCGCTCGAGATGCGAAGCCCGCCGAAGAAATACGGCAGCGCGCTCGGAATGCGCAGCCGCACCAGCTGCTGCCAGCGCGTCGCGCGGTTCAGCTTGAAGTAGCTCTGCAGGTCGGGATCGATGCTGCGCAGCCCGAGCGTCGTGTTGCTGATGATCGGGAACAGTGCCACCAGCGCCGCGCACACTGTCATCGCCGCAACCGGGTTCTTCACCCAGATGATGATCAGCGGCGCCACCGCGACGATGGGCGTCACCTGCAAGAGCACCGCATACGGAAAGAGGGCCGTCTCGATGCGCTTGCTCTGCACGAAGAGGAACGAGATCAGCACGCCTGCCACCGTCGCTAGCGCGAACGACAGCACGGTGATCTTGAGCGTGACCAACAGCGCATTGCCCAGCGGCGCCCAGTCGGTCACCAGCGTCTGCATCATGAGATACGGCGAGGGCACGAGGTAGGGCGGCAGTTCCATCGCCACCACCATCCACTGCCACAGCGCGACCAGCACGACGCCGATCAGCACCGGGTACAGCACGCGCTGTACGCGCGGTTGGTTCAAGAGGGGAGTGCGCTGTTTCATCGCGCGTGCTCCTCGTCGGCATTGCTTGCGCGCAGCAGGCTGTCCTGCAGCCGCTTCGCGTACTTCGCGAATTCGGGCGTCACCATGAAATCGGCGCTGCGCGGATAGGGCTCGTCGATCTGGAACTGCTCCACCACGCGCCCCGGCCGCGCCGCCATCATCACCACGCGGCTCGACAGGAACACCGCTTCATGGATCGAGTGCGTCACGAAGATCACCGTGAGCTTCTTCTTGCGCCAGAGCTCGAGCAGGTCGGCATCGAGCTTGTGGCGCGTGATCTCGTCGAGCGCGCCGAAGGGCTCGTCCATCAGGAGCAGGTCGGGCTGCGTGACCAGCCCGCGCGCGATCGACACGCGCATTTGCATGCCGCCCGACAGCGCGCGCGGCAGCGCGCCGGCGAATTTCTCGAGACCCACAAGCGCGAGCGATTCCATCACCCGCGCATCGGCCTCCTTGCGAGGCACACCGGCCAGGTCGAGTGGCAACCGCACATTGGTCTGCACGCTGGCCCAAGGCATCAACGTGGGCGACTGGAACACGAACGACATGCGGCGCGCGCTGTCGTGCAACTGGCTCACGGGCTTGCGCCACACCAGGAGGCGCCCGTCGCTTGGCTCCAGCATGCCCGCCACCATCTTGAGCAGCGTGCTCTTGCCGCAGCCCGAAGGCCCGAGCAGCGTGACGAACTCGCCTTCGGCGATCGACAGGTCCACCGGCAGCAGCGCCTGCGTGCCGTTGGGGTAGGTCTTCTCGGCCGAGAGCACTTCCACCGCGGGCACGGCAGGTGCCGTCGGTGGCGCGAGGGTGTGGGGTTCGATGCGATTCATGGCGCGCGGAAGTTCAGGGCAAGACCTTGGCGTCTTTCACGAACTCGGTCGTGTAGGTTTTTGCGAGTTCGACCTTCGCCGGGTCCAGCAGCTTTGCGCTCACGAGAAAGTCGTAGCTCGCCTTCGAGCGCGCATCCGTCATCACGCCGATGCCCAGCTTGGCCGCATCGCCACCGGTGACCATGCCCATCTCCTTGAGCTTGGCGACGCTGTAGGCCAGTTGGTCGTCGGTCATGTTGGGGTTGTCTTTCTTGATGAGCGCATTGGCGGGCGCTGGGTCGGCGAGGTAGCTCTTCCAGCCCTCGGCCGAGGCCTTCAC
Source organism: Variovorax sp. W1I1 (assembly GCF_030815625.1). Lineage (NCBI taxonomy): Bacteria > Pseudomonadati > Pseudomonadota > Betaproteobacteria > Burkholderiales > Comamonadaceae > Variovorax > Variovorax sp. W1I1. Next base: position 18,864 of record NZ_JAUSWZ010000001.1, read on the forward strand.
GAACGCGGCGACCTGCTTGCTGCGGTCCTTCACCGTCTTCTCCATGCACGACACCGTGGTCGCGTACGCGGGGAAACCGTGGTCGCTGAACATCAGCACGGTGCTCTTCACGCCGGCCTTCTGGATGGCGTAGGGCTCCGACGTCAGGTAGCCCTGCTGCGCGGTGTTCTTGTCCGCCACGAAGGGCTGGATGTTGAAGGTGTAGGGGCGCGTCTGTTCGTCCACGAGGCCGAACTTGGCCTTAAGCCACGGCCAGTAGCCGCGGTTGGCCTGCGCGCCGATCAGCAGCGTCTTGCCCTTCAGGTCCTCGAACTTCTTCACGTCGTCGTGCGCGATCAGCACCTGCGGGTCCTTCTGGAAGAAGGCCGCGACGTTGACAACCGGAACGCCGCCTTCGCGCACCTGCATCATCTGGATGTCGCTCGATCCCATGATGCAGTCGGCCTGGCCGGCCGCCATCATCTGCGTGATGTTGACCTGCGGGCCGCCCATCTTGATGGTCACGTCCAGGCCGTACTTCTTGTAGATGCCCTGCGCCAGCGCCTGATAGAAGCCGCCGTGCTCGGCCTGCGCGTACCAGTTGGTCATGTAGGTGAACTTGTCCTGGGCCTGTGCGGGTGCGACGGCCGTGAGGAGCGACAGCGCGGCGGCGCCGGCCAGGGAAAGAGCGAAGGAACGCATGGTGGGGACCTCTCGAAGGCTGGATGAAAAAGAATGAAGCCGATGCAAGGAGCGCGCCTCAGGCCGGCACGAACGATTGCTGGATGAAACCCTGCTGGTGGCCGCGCTCCCAGGTGGGCTCCTCGCGCACCACCCAGCGCAGCGCATGCAGTTCGGTCAGCGCCTGCACCCAGCTGTCGGAGAGCGTCTCCAGGATCTCGATGCCCTGTTCGCGCGTGGCGCTGGTCGGATCGCCGATCACGCCGCTCGGGCCGAAATCGCGCGCGGTCCATGCGCAGGCGGGGCGGCCGTCGGCCGACAGCAGCTTGATCGGGAAGGGCGGCGGAAAGTTGGCCGCCGCACGCTCCATGTGCACCGTGTCGGGTGCGAGCGCGAGCATCAGCGCGGTCTCGGAATGGCCGGCGTGCATCGACAAGCGCTTTTCCTGTTCGCTGATCTGCTTGCTCGATGCGTTCGGCAGGCGCGACACGCCATGCGGCACCACCACGAAGTCGCCGTGCCGCAGACGCAGTTCGCGCGCCGCCATCTCCAGCACCTGCGGTTGTCCGCCGTGGCCGTTGGCGAACAGGAGCTTGCGAAAGCCCGCGCGGTACACCGACTCGCCGATCTCGGTCACGGTAGAGAGCAGCGTGGTGCCGGTGAGCGTCATCGTGCCGGGGAAGTGCAGGTGCTCTTCCGACTTGCCGTAGGTGATGGTGGGCAGCGCGAAGGCGCGCACCTCGGCGGGCAGCTTCTCGAGCGCCCGGCCCATCACGCCCGAGGCGATCACGCTGTCGACCGAGCACGGCAGGTGCGGGCCGTGCTGTTCGATGGCGCCGCAGGGCAGCACGATGACCGTGTTCTCGCGGTCGGGCAACGCGGCGATTTCGGTCCAGCTCAGGTAGGGCAGGAAGCGGTGGGGCGGGATGTAGCCGTGGAGCATGGGAGTCCTTGCGTGTTCTTTGCTTACTTGGGGAAGAAGGGTGTCGCGTCGCCGTGCGTCACGCAGCCATCGCGCAGCACCACGCGGGCGGCGGTGCGTGAGGGCCAGCCGTGGCGATCGGCCTGCGTGAAGAGCACCAGGTCGGCCTTCGCGCCGACCAGCGTGGGCGCCGTCGTGGCGGGCGCGCGTTGCAGCCAGTCGCCGCGGCACAGCGCCTGCGACCAGTTGTCGAAGGGTTCATCGAGTTGCGCGACCAGCGCGGCCGTGCCCAGCGCCTCGACGGGGTCGAAGCTGCCGAGCCGGCAGAACGGGTCCTGCACGTTGTCGCTCGCGAGCAGCAGTGGAATGCCGCGCTCGCGTATTTCCTTCACGAGCGTGATGCCGCGCAGCCGCGGTGTGCGGCCTGTGACTGCGTCCTGCAGCAGCAGATTGGTCGCGGGCAGCGAGACCACGGTGATCGGCGCACGCGCCACCGCATCGAGCGTCGCGAAGGCCTGCGATTCAGGCTGCACCGCCAGCGCACAGATGTGGCCGCAGACCACGCGGCCTTCGAAGCCGATCTCGCGGAGGATGCGTGCGGTGGTTTGCAGGCCGACTGCCGCTGCATTGAGTTCTTCATCGACATGCAGGTCGATGTCCAGGTCGCAGGCCTGCGCCGCAGTCAGCAGGTTGCGCAGCGCGTTCTCGCTCCAGTTGGTCGAATGCACGAAGCCGCCGAGCAGCGCATGCGGCCCCCTGGCCTTCACCTGTTTCGCAAGGCGCAGCGCCCGCGCCGCGTCTTCGAAGAGCGGCAGCTTGATGAGGCTCACCTGCTCCAGCCGCACCCGGCCCGCCCATTCCTCGGCGAGTTCGGCCAGCACCGGCCAGGCCAGCGGCACCGCATCGGGCTCCCACCAGTCGACGTGCGTGCGCACATGCGTGGTGCCGCATTCCCAGGCCCACTGCAGGCCGCGCGCGGCGCGTTCGCGCACGTCGGCGGGGCTCCAGTGCACGCGGTCGGCGAGCATCGCGTCGATGGCGCCGAGCAAGCCCGGCTGCACATCTTTCATGCGCGGGAGCGTGAAGGCCTTGTCCAGGTGCGTGTGGGCGTCGACGAAGCCGGGCAGCACGAGGGTGCCGGCCAGGTCCCAGCCTTCGGGCGAGGGGGCGGCGCTATCGGCGGGACGCACCGACTGCACGCGCCCCGCGTCGAGCGCGATGCGCGCCAGCACCGGAACGCCGTCGCGCTGCGGCCAGTCCGTCGGAAGCAGCCAGCGCGGCAGCCGCGCGTTGTCGAGCAGCACGGGCGCGTTCATGCGAAGCGCGCCATGGCTTGGCCCACGCGCGCCATGAAGCGCTTGAGCTGGGGCTCGGTCGCCACGTTCATGTGGTAGTGGGCGTGGTAGTCCACCTTGGCCCTTTGGCCGGTGAGCCGCTTCATGTAGCGCGTGACGATCTTGCGCGGCGGATCGCCCATGTACCAGGCCATCCAGCGCGGCCGGCCGTAGGTGACCACGGCGCTGATCCGCTGGATGTGCGTGAGCATCGGCTTCACGTTCGCCGGGTCGGTGATGTCGAAGGCCACGCCCGGCATGAAGAGCCGGTCGAAGTAGCCCTTGAGCATCGCCGGCAGCCCGAAGCACCAGGTCGGAAAGCAGAACACGATGCCCTCGGCCCACTGCAGCCGCTCGACATACGGCTGGAGCGGCAGCTGGTTGGCGGGCACGTCGTGGTAGCCGAGCCGCTCCTCGCGCGAGAGCACCGGGTCGAAGCCCTCGGCGTACAGGTCGCAGTCGTCTACCTCGTGCCCGGCGGCGCGCAGGTTCTTCAGCACTTCCTGGTGCAGGGCCGCATGGAAGCTGGTTTCGACCGGGTGGCAATAGACGACGAGCACGCGCATGGTGTGTTTGACCGCTTAATCAGAGCAAGTGGTCAGGTTATGCAAGCGACGTGCCAGTCCGGATGCACCGGAGTGGTGATTTCTCCTGGATTGCGCTGTCGGGCCCGGCAGGCCCGGCCGGATCAGCCCTCGAGCGCCGGCGCGTCGCCCGCCATGCCCAGGCTCCAGAGCCTCAGCGCCACATGGATCTCCAGCGCCCGGCTTGCATTGCCCCAGTGCCCCAGCAGTTCTTCCACGCTGGCAAGCCGCTGCCGCACCGTGTTGACGTGGATGCCCATGCGGGCCGCGGTCGTCTTCGCGTTCTGGTTGTTGTCGAAGTACGCCAGCAGCGTGGCCGTGAGTTCCGAGCCGCGCTTCCTGTCATGGCCCATCACGGCGCCGATGGCTGCGTTCAGGAAGGTGTTCAGGCTCGCCTGGTCGTGCGTCTCGAAGAGCACCGAATACAGCGCCATCTCGTTCTGCCCGACGATGTGGCCGCGCATGCCCAGGCGGCCCAGCACCGCGAGCGCGCGCCGCAGCGTCGCATACAGGGCCGGCATTTCCGCGGGCGTTCTCACCGGTCTCGACAGCACACCGCGGTAGGCATCGCCGAGCTCGCGGCTGGCGAATGCGGTGAATTGAGCGAGGACATCCTGCGCCTTCGTCGCGCCGCACACGATGGCCAGCGCACCATCGACTTCATCCATCACGAGGTCCGAGAGCGGTGCGCCGGTCCTGAGGCGGCGCGCCCAGAAGCCCGGCCGCGGCTGCTCCATCTCGACCACCATCAGCGAGATCGGCTGCGACAGGTCGAGCCCGAAGCGTTCGGCGCGGTCCTGCGTCAACGCGGGTTCGTCCTGCCGCGGCGAGATGAGCGTGTGCAGCAGCGCCGAGACATCGCGGCTCTTGCTCGCCTCCACGCGCTCCTGCGACAGCAGCACGACGCCGATGACGCTCGAGCTTCGCTCGAAGGTGCGCACCGAGATGTCCCGCAGGTCCTTGTGCCGGAAGAGCAGCACCGCGCCGAGCACGTCGTTGCCGCCGATCACCGCGATCGCGCGGCACAGCTCGCCGCCGCGTGTGTAGGCGACCGCCGAGCGGCCGGCCTGGCGGCTCTCGCGCAGCGCCTGCGCCAGCGCGGCGCTGTGCTCGTCGTGCGGCGCATAGGCATCGGCCGCCGTGCCGGCGTAGCCCGGCGCGGTGGCGCGGCCGATCACTTCGCTGGCTTCGTCGAGCACCAGCACGCTGCCATTCAGAAGCTGCGCGACCGACTCGCACAGCGCGCCGAGCGACGCGCCTTTCGCGAGCAGCGAGGTGAGTTGCTCGTGCGCCTCGGCCGCCTCCTGCACATCGCGCGCATGCCGCTCGAGCTCGGCGCGCGCCAGGTCCGCGTTGTCCAGCGCCGTCTTCGCTTCCGCAAAAGCCTTGGCGTTGTTGATGGCGACGGCCGCGTGCGTGGCGAGCGTGCAGAGGATCGACACGTTCAGCGCCGTGTGCGTGCGGTGGTAGCGGTCGGCCACGAAGAGCAGGCCGATCACGTTGTCGTCGCACATGAGCGGCGCGCCGACCAGTGCCGCGACGCCTTCGTCCCTGAAGGTGTCGTCCAGCGCGGGGTCGTGCGCGAAGCGGTTGTCGTGCAGGTAGTCGGGCGTGAAGAAGGGCAGGCGCGTGGACATCACGATGCCCGCGACGCCCAGGTTCCGGCCGGCGGTCATCTTGCCGGTGCGATCGGAGATGGCGCCGTCGGCCACGACCACCTGGAACTCGCCGCTCGCCGTGTCGTAGATCGTGAGCCAGCACAGGTGCGCGCCCATCAGCTTGCGCGCGCGGCTCACGATGGCTTTGAGTAGGCCCGTGAGATCGAGGCGGCTCGAGAGGTCCTGCGCCGATTCGATCACCGCGAGCATGCCGCGTTCGCGCTGCTCGTGCAGCTCGAGCCGGTTGCGCAGCGCCATGGCCATGCGCACCAGTTCCACCAGGCCGGGCTTGCGCTGCAGCGCATCGGGCAGCGACTCGACATGCGCGAGGCATGCAGCGAACTCTTCGGCGGATGCGTTCCGGTGCAGGAGGCCGATGAGCTCGGGTGCGATCTCCTCGCCTGTCTGGCCCAGCGACGGGCCGTTCGTTCGCTTGCGTTCGTGGGGCGGTGCCGGCATAGGGCGCGAAGGCTAGCAGAACGATGCGCGCATGGGCATGGGCCCAAGCCCTAGTTCGCGCGGCTGCGCGCCGCATGCGCCATGGATCACATCGCACGGGCGTCGGATGTGTGTTTGCCGCACATAGGTTTCGGCAAGGGGCTTCCGGACACTTGCCGGGCCGAACCGTTCACACGAGACATCACGACACATCCCATGAGCATCATCGATTCACTGCGGCCCGCGCCCGGCCTGCGCGTGCTGGTCACCGCGGGCGGCTCCGGCATCGGCGCGGCCGTTGCCCGCGCCTTCCGCGAAACCGGCGCGCGCGTGCATGTGTGCGACATCGACCGCGGCGCCCTCGACCGCCTGGCCGTCGAGGCGCCCGAGATCACCTCGAGCATGGCGGATGCCTCGGTGCCCGACGACGTCGACCTCGTCTTCGACGACGTGCAGGGCGCGCTCGGCGGGCTGGACGTGCTGGTCAGCAATGTCGGCATTGCCGGGCCGACCGGCGCGATCCAGGACCTGAGCCGCGGCGACTGGGAGCGCACGGTGGCCGTGAACCTCAACAGCCAGTTCTATTTCGCGCAGCGCGCCGTGCCCTTGCTCCGGCAGTCCACGCAGAACCCGTGCCTCATTGCGATGAGCTCGGTTGCGGGCCGGCTCGGCTATGCGTTTCGCACGCCGTATGCCGCCACCAAGTGGGCCATCGTGGGCCTCATGAAATCGCTGGCGATCGAGCTCGGCCCGCACGGCGTGCGCGTCAACGCGATCCTTCCGGGCACGGTGGAAGGCGAGCGCATGAACAGCGTGATCGGCGCGCGCGCGGCGACCGCGGGCGTGTCGGTGGAAGCGATGCGCGCGCAGTACCTGCAGAAGATCTCGCTGCGCCGCATGGTCACGCTGGACGACGTGGCGGCCATGGCGCTTTTTCTCTCTTCGCCCGCGGCGCGCAACCTGACCGGACAGGCGATCAGCGTCGACGGGAACATGGAATACCTCTGAGCGCTCCGGGCGCGGCCGCTGCATCCCTTTCGATTTCCTTTTCATAAAAAGCATGGAGACATCAATGCACAAGTTCAACGCACTCGCCTTCGCCCTCGTTCCCGCGGTGGGCCTTCTTTGCGGCGCCGCATCGACGGCATCGGCCGCGCCGGTCAAGATCGGCGTGCTCGAAACGCTCTCGGGTCCGCAGGCCTCGTCGGGCCAGGCCTACCGCGCGGCCGTTCGCTATGCGATCGACCAGATCAACGCCGCGGGCGGCTGGAACGGCGAGCCGGTGCAGCTTCTGGAGTACGACAACCAAGGCGGCCCCGCGGGTGCGGCCGACAAGCTCAAGGCGGCCGCCGCCGACGGCGTGCAGCTCATCGTGCAGGGCGCCTCGTCGGCCATCGGCGGGCAGATCACCGAAGACATCCGCAAGTACAACCTGCGCAATCCCGGCAAGGAGATGGTCTACCTGAACGTCGGCGCCGAGGCGCTGGAGCTCACCGGCGAGAAGTGCAACTTCCACCACTTCCGCTTCGGCGGCGATCCGCAGGTGCGCACCAAGGCGCTCGTGAGCGCGATGAAGCAGGCCAATGCGCTGGGCACCAAGGTCTATTCGATCAACCAGAACTACTCCTGGGGCCAGGACATGGAGAAGGCCATCGCCGACAACGCGGCGGCGGGCGGCTACCAGGTGGTCGAGAAGACGCTGCACGACGTCAACAAGGTGCAGGACTTCGCGCCCTACGTCGCGAAGATCGCTGCGTCGAAGGCCGACTCGGTGCTCACGGGCAACTGGTCGAACGACCTGCTGCTTCTGATGAAGGCCTCGAAGTCGGCGGGCCTGAAGGCGCGCTTCGGCACGGTCTACCTCGACCAGCCGGGCAACCTCGCCAATGCCGGCGACCTGGCCGTCGGGCACTTCGTCGTGCAGACCTTCAACCCCGAGGCGGGCGGCGCCGAAGGCGAGCGCTTCGTCAACGACTACAAGGCCAAGACCGGCCATGTGCCTGTGTTCATCGAGCCGCAGACCGTCTTCGGCATGGCCATGGTGGCCGATGCATTGAAGCGCACCAAGCCCGATGGCGGCGCGCTCAATGTGAACGCGTTCGCGAAGGCGCTGGAGGCCACCACCATCAAGACCCCGATGGGCGACATGAGCATGCGCGCAGCGGACCACCAGGCGCAGCTGCCGATGGTCGTGTCCACGGTCACCAAGGATGCGAAGTTCAAGGTCGACGACACCGACATGGGCTTCAAGCCGGTCAAGCGCTTCACCGCGCAGGAAGCCTCGACGCCCGCGCAGGCCAGCTGCGCGATGAAGCGGCCCGGCTGAGCCCGCGCATTTCCTGAACCTTCACCAGGCCGGCGAGGCGAAGGCGCTCCGGCCGGCGCAGCTTCGGCTGCTCCCGAGAAAACCTATGGACCAGATCATCGTTTCCCTCATGAACGGCGTCATCTACGGCTTGCTGCTGTTCATGGTGTCGGCCGGGCTCACGCTCATCTTCGGAATGATGGGCGTGCTCAATTTCGCGCACGCCTCGTTCTACATGCTCGGGGCGTACTTCGCGTACACGCTGCAGGGCGCCATCGGCTTCTGGCTCGCGCTGGTCGTCTCGCCGGTGCTCGTGGGGCTGGTCGGCGTGGTGGTCGAGCGCTTCTTCCTGCGGCGGGTGCACCACCACGGGCATGCGCATGAGCTGCTCCTGACGTTCGGCCTCTCGTTCATCGTGGCCGAATCGATCAAGCTCTTCTTCGGCAACTTCCCGGTCGACTACCGGATTCCCGCAGCGCTCGATGTGTCGGCCTTCACCGTCGGCGGCGCGCAGTACCCGGTGTACCGCCTCCTGATGGGCGGCATCGCCATCGCGATGTTCGTGGTCATCTACCTGCTGCTGACGCGCACGCGCGTGGGCATCGTGGTGCGCTCGGCCATCTACAAGCCGCGCATGGCGGAGGCGCTGGGCCACAACGTGCCGCTGGTCTTCATGGGCGTCTTCGGCGTGGGCGCGGCGCTCGCGGGTCTCGCGGGCGCTGTGGCCGGCGCGTTCTACACGACGAACCCGAACATGGCGCTCGAACTCGGCGTGATGGTGTTCGTGGTGGTCGTGGTCGGTGGGCTGGGCTCGCTCGGCGGAGCGATGCTTGCTTCGCTGCTGATCGGCGTCGTCACCTCGCTGGCCGTCGGCGTGGACCGGAGTCTGGCCGACCTGTTTGCGCTCTTCGGCGCAGGCGAATGGGCCACGAGCGTGGGCGGCCTGATGACGCTGAAGATCTCCAGCCTGTCCGCGACCATTCCCTTCGCGCTGATGCTGCTGATCCTGCTCGTGCGGCCCAGCGGGCTCATGGGCGAGAAGGCGTGACGCGATGAAGACGGCTCTTCTCCTCGTCCTCGCGGGCGTCGCGGCGCTCGCCGCGCTGCCTTTCCTGCTGTCGCAGGGGCTGCTGAACGCGGCCATCCAGATGCTCATCGCCGCGCTGTTCGCGAGCGCCTACAACCTGCTGTGCGGCCAGGCCGGCATGCTGTCGTTCGGGCATGCGGCCTACTTCGGTGTCGGCGCGTTCGGCACCGTGCATGCGATGAATGCCATCGGCGGCGCGGGCCTCCTGCCCACGCCCCTGATGCCGCTCGCGGGCGCCGCCTGCGGCCTCCTCTTCGGCGGCATCGCCGGTTGGTTCGCAACCAAGCGCACCGGCACCTACTTCGCAATGATCACGCTCGCCATCGCCGAGCTGGTGCACTCGCTCGCGCCGCACCTCAAGGGCCTCTTCGGCGGCGAGGCCGGCGTGTCCACCATGCGCATGCCGGCATGGGGCCTCGATTTCGGATCGACCACGCAGGTGTACTACCTCACGCTCGCGTGGGTGCTGCTGTCGGTGTTGCTGCTGTATCTCTTCACGCGCACGCCGATGGGCCGGCTCGCCTACGGGCTGCGCGAAAACAGCCACCGGCTGCGCTTCCTCGGCTACAACGTGCACGGCCTGGGCATGCTGGTGTTCGCGATCTCGGCGATGTTCTCGGGCATCGCGGGCGGCCTGCAGGTGGTGTCGAACGAATCGGCGAACTACGTGGTGTTCGATCCAGCGCTCTCGGCCGCGGTCGTTCTCAACACCTACATCGGCGGCGTGAAGGTGTTCCTCGGCCCCGCGTTCGGCGCGGCGCTCATGACCTTCTTCGGCTACGCCGTCTCCGACCTCACGCAGTCGTGGCTGCTCTACCAGGGCATCCTGTTCGTGCTCGTGATGATGTTCATGCCCTCGGGGCTCGCCGGTCTCATCGGCACCACCGGGCGACTGCGCCAAAGCATCGGCATGGCGCGCCTGGTGCCGCTGGTGCTGCTGTCCATCGCCGCTGCCGTGCTGCTGAGCATGGGCGGCGCGTTCGCAGTCGAGATGCTGCAGCGCATCTTCTCGCAGGACTACCGCGCGATGGCCAAGCTCGCCGCGGGCGGTGCCTGGCCGCCGGTCACGCTGCTCGCGCGCGCCTGGTCGCCGACGGCAGTGGCGACGTGGGCGGTGCCGGTGGTGCTCATCGGTGCGGGCGCTTTGCTCGCGTGGATCGGGCAGCGGCACCTCAAGCAGGCCACCGAGCGCGCGGGAGGTGCCGCATGAGCGATCCGATCCTCAGCATTCGCGGGCTGCGCAAGTCCTTCGGCCCGACGGAAATCATGCGCGGCGTGGACCTCGACCTGCTCGGCACCGAAAGGCATGCGCTCATCGGCCCGAACGGCGCGGGCAAGTCCACGCTCTTTCATCTCATCTCGGGGCACCTCGCGCCGAGTGCCGGCACGGTCCATTTCGACGGGCATTCCATCGGCGGCCGCACGCCGCAGGCGATCAACCGGCTGGGCCTCGCGCGCTCGTTCCAGATCACCAACATCTTTCCGAAACTCACCGTCTTCGAGAACATCCGCCTCGCGGTGATGCGCCCGCACGGGCTCGCGTACGCGTTCTGGAAATTCGTCGACAGTGACCGGCGCGTCCGCGAAGAAACGTACCGGCTGCTGGAGTTGGTGCGGCTGACAAGCCGGGCGGGCACGATCGCCGGCGAGATGGCGTACTCCGAGCAGCGCTCGCTCGAGATCGCGATGACGCTCGCCTCCGACCCGAAGGTGATCCTCCTGGACGAGCCGATGGCTGGAATGTCGAACGAGGAAACGCACTACACCGCCGAGCTGATCCTCGAAGTGACCAAAGGGCGCGCGCTGATGCTCGTGGAGCACGACATGGACGTGGTGTTCTCGCTCAGCGACCGCATCAGCGTGCTGGTCTACGGCCAGGTGATCGCGACCGGCACGCCCGACGAGATCCGCGCCAACGCGAGCGTGAAGGAAGCCTACCTGGGCGAGGAGGTGGCCGCATGAGCGCCGCCGCCGAAACCCTGCTGCACGTCGAAGACCTGCACGCCCACTACGGCAAGAGCCACATCCTGCATGGCGTGAACCTGCAGGTCGCGCGCAACGAGGTCGTGAGCCTGCTCGGCCGCAACGGCTCAGGGCGCTCGACCACGATGAAGGCCGTGATGGGGCTGGTCACGCCGACCTCCGGCCACATCCGGCTTCAGGGCCGCGAACTCGCGGGCGCAAGGCCCTACGCCATCTGCCGCGCGGGCATCGGCTACGTGCCCGAAGAGCGCGAGGTGTTCGCCAATCTCACGGTCGACGAGAACCTGCGCATGGGCGAGCAGACGCCCGTGCCCGGCGCGCATCGCTGGCGCATCGAGGAGATGTTCGACTACTTCCCGCGACTCAAGGAGCGCCGCAACACCAAGGCCGGCAGCATGTCCGGCGGCGAGCAGCAGATGCTCACCATGTGCCGCTCGCTGCTGGGCAATCCGCTGGTGCTGCTGATCGACGAGCCCACCGAGGGCCTCGCGCCCAAGATCGTCGCGCAGGTGGCCGAATGCATCCGCGACATGCACCGCAAGGGCGTCTCTGTCGTGCTGGTCGAGCAGAAGCTGGCCATTGCGCTGAAGGTCTCCACGCGCGTGTGCGTGATGGGGCACGGGCGCATCGTCTTCGAGGGAACGCCGCAGGAACTGACGGCCGACGAGAAGCTCGTGGCCGAGTGGCTCGCGGTCTGACTCTTTTCTCCTTTTCATTCACCGCTGCGAACCTCCACATGGCAACGACAACAACCCAAGACAAGGTCATCATTTCATGCGCGGTCACCGGTTCGGTCCACACGCCGACGATGTCCGAGCACCTGGCACTCACGCCCGACCAGATCGCCGAGCAGGCCATCGAGGCCGCGGAGGCCGGCGCCGCCATCCTGCATCTGCATGCGCGCGACCCGAAGGACGGCCGGCCCTCGGCAGATCCGAAGATCTTCGATGCCTTCGTGCCCCGCATCCGCGATGCCACCGACGCGGTCATCAACATCACGACCGGCGGCAGCACGCGCATGACGCTGGAGGAGCGCCTGGCCTATCCGCTGCAGGCCAAGCCGGAGATGTGCTCCCTGAACATGGGCTCGATGAACTTCTCGATCCACCCGGCCGCGCGGCGCATCGCCGAGTGGAAGCACGACTGGGAGAAGCCGTACGTCGAGGGCATGGAGGACCTGATCTTTCGCAACACCTTCCGCGATATCAAGCACATCCTGAAAGTGCTGGGCGATGACTGCGGCACGCGCTTCGAGTTCGAGTGCTACGACGTGGGCCATCTCTACAACCTCGCGCATTTCGTGGACGAAGGCTTGATCAAGGGGCCGCTCTTCATCCAGAGCATCTACGGCATCCTGGGCGGCCTCGGGCCGGACCCGGAAAACCTCGTGGTGATGCGCACCACCGCCGACCGCCTCTTCGGGCGCGACGGCTACCGCTTCTCGATCCTCGGCGCGGGCCGCCACCAGATGCCGCTTCTGACCATGGGCGCGGTGATGGGCGGCAACGTGCGCGTGGGCCTCGAAGACAGTCTCTACCTCGCCAAGGGGCAGCTTGCGAAGTCGTGCGCCGAGCAGGTGAGAAAGATCCGCCGGATTCTGGAAGAGCTCTCGCTCGAGATCGCCACGCCCGACGAGGCGCGCGCGATGCTGGGCCTGAAGGGCCGCGACGCGGTCGCGTTCTGAACGCCCGGCACCGGCAAGCCATTCATATCAATCAGGAGTAGCAATGAAGAAGTTCTTGGACGGCCGCGTGGCCATCGTCACGGGGGCCGGCAGCGGCCTGGGCAAGGCGCATGCGATGGCGCTCGCCCGGCATGGCGCGCGCGTCGTGGTCAACGACGTGGCGGGCCGGCACGAAGGCTCGCCGGGGCGCGCGGTGGCCGACGAGATCGTGCGGGCCGGAGGCCTGGCCATCGCGGACGGCGGCGACGTCACCGATTTCGCGCAGATGGAGCAGATGGCCGCGCGCGCCATCGGCGAATGGGGCCGCATCGACATCCTCGTGAACAACGCGGGCGTGCTGCGCGACAAGACCTTCTCCAAGATGTCGCTCGACGATTTCCGGCGCGTGATGGACGTGCACCTGATGGGCACCGTCCATTGCGTGAAGGCGGTGTGGGAGCACATGCGCGAGCGCCGCTACGGGCGCATCGTGATGACGACCTCTTCGTCGGGCCTGTACGGCAACTTCGGCCAGTCGAACTACAGCGCCGCGAAGATGGCACTCGTGGGCCTCATGCAGACGCTGGCGCTCGAAGGCGCGAAGCAGAACATTCGCGTGAACTGCCTCGCGCCCACGGCGGCGACGGCCATGACCGAAGGCGTGCTGCCGCCCGAAGCGCTGGCCCGGCTCGCGCCGGACAACGTGAGCCCGGGGCTCGTCGCACTCGTCGGCGAGGACGCGCCGACACGCACCATCCTGCTCGCGGGCGCCGGCAGCTTCGAGAGCGCGAACATCACGATGACGCAGGGCATCTTCATCGGCGACGCGGAAGACCCGGTGGCGCACATCCGTTCGCGCATGGACGAGATCCTCGACCGCCAGGACGAGCGCGTGCCCGGCACGGGGTTCGAGCAATACCAGCTGGAGCTTTCCAAGGCCGGCATCGAGATGGCGCTGCCCGGCGCGTAACCCGAACAAAGCGCGCGGCGAGGGTTTTCACTGCATGGGGGCACCACATCGGATGTGCCCCGCCGATGTCGGGTTCGCACATTGGATTCGAGAGGGGCGCGCGCGAGACTTTGTCGGGCCTCGAAAGAAGGCCGTGTACGCAACTCACAAAGGCATCGGAGACAGACCCATGAAATCCAGCAACAGAGACCTGGCCCTGATGGCCGCAGCCTGCCTCGCAGCGACGGCCATGCTCGCCGGCTGCGGTGGGGGCGGCAGTGGCGGCGGCTTCCCGTTCGTGACCCTGCCCCCGGCCGCGCCACCGCCCGCGTCGCCGCCACCGGCTTCTCCGCCGCCGCCTTCGCAGCCTGCGGCGCTCACCTGCGACCAGCTGCAGGGCATGGCCGTTGCCGCGTCGGCCATCGGCCTGCCCACCTCCGGCGCCACCGTCACGTCCGTCAAGACCGTGGCCGCGAGCGGAAGCGGCGCGGCCGCCGTGCCCGAGTACTGCGAGGTCGCGGGCAAGATCGCGCCGGTCGATCCGGCTGCGCCCAACATCCTCTTCCAGTTGGCGCTGCCCACGCGCTGGAACCAGAAGGTCGTCATGTTCGGCGGCGGCGGGTTCAACGGCACGATCCCGAACGTGAAGGGCAATGTGCCCAACGGCCCCGTCGACCAGCCCACGCCGCTCGGCCGCGGCTACGCCACCTTCGCGAGCGACTCCGGCCACCAGGCCAACGCACTCGGTTCGCAGGACGGCTCCTTCGGCCTGAACGACGAGGCCGTGCGCAACTTCGGCGGCGACGTGCTCAAGAAGGTGCACGACGTGGCGCTGTCGCTGGTGAAGGCACGCTACGCCGCGAGCCCGGTGAAGGCGTATTTCGCCGGCGGCTCGACGGGTGGGCGCGAGGCGGTGACCGCGATCCAGCGCTGGCCCGCGGACTGGGACGGCGCGATCGCGTGGTACCCGGCGTGGAACGATGCGTCGGCGTTGCTGGCCGGGCACCGCATGAGCCGCGCGCTCGCGCAGCCGGGCGCCTACCCCAATGTGCCGAAGCGCGAGGTGCTCTACAAGGCCGCAATGGAGGCGTGCGATGCGCTCGATGGCGCCACCGACGGCCTCATCAGCAACCAGAACCTCTGCAACGCGCGCTTCGATCCGTCGACGGCCACGCTGGCCGGCGTTCCGGTGCGCTGCGCGGGCGGCGCCGACACCGGCAACACCTGCCTCTCGGATGCGCAGATCGCAGCACTGAAGACCATCGACACGCCGACCAACTTCAATTACCTGCTCGCGAGCGGCGAGACGCAGTACCCGGGCTACAACGTGTGGGGCGCGGACCTGGGTATCACCACCTGGCCCTCGCCGCTGGAGCCGGTGGTGACCTTCCTTGCATTCGGCACCTCGCAGCCGGGGCGGCCGATGCCCGCGACCGCGCCCTACGTCAGCGTGCTGACCGACCAGTGGATCAAGTACTCGGTGACGCGAGATCCGCTCTACGACTCGCTCTCGCTCGATCCGGAGAACGCCGGCCCATGGGCCAACCGCATCAGCGCGCTGAGCACGCAGCTGGACGTCAGCACCGACATCTCGGCGTTCAAGGCGCGCGGCGGCAAGCTGCTGCTGGCCCACGGCCTGGCCGACGTGCTGGTGAGCACGCGTGCCACCGAGCAGTACTACCAGCGGCTGCAATCGCGGCTGGGGCTTGCGGAGGTCGACTCGTTCGTTCGGTACTACGAGGTCGCGGGCCTCGGCCATGCGGTGAGCAGCGTCTTCAATGCGACCTGGGACTCGCTCACCGCCCTCGAGCAATGGGCCGAGAAGGGCGCCGCCCCCACGGCGCAGGTGACGACCGACACGGCGGGCGTCCCCGGCCGCACCCGGCCGCTGTGCGACTACCCGAAGTGGCCGCAGTACAAGGGTGCGGGCGACGTGAACCTCGCGGCCTCTTTCCGCTGCGCCGACTGAGGCGTCGGCGCGGGCTGGCTCAGGGCTTGCGGGGCGCGGGCAGCAGCCGCACGGCCAGCGCCGCGGCCGCCGTGCCCGTCGCCAGCCAGGTCACGCCGGCCCAGCCCCATTGCGCCAGGGAGAGGGCGCCGAGCGCCGAGCCCGCCGCCATGCCGATGAACATGCTGGTGAACAGCACCGCATTCAGCCGGCTGCGCGCGCCGGGCTCGATGCCGTAGACGATGGTCTGGTGCGCGATCAACGTGGCCTGCATGCCGAGGTCGAAGCCGACGGCCGCCAGCGCCAGCAGCCAGAGCTGCGCATGCGGCGTCATCAGCGGCGCGAGGCCCATCGCGGCGAACGACACCACGGCGAGCCCGGCGCCCAGGCGCGTCACCAACTGAGGCCCGCGCCGGTCGGCGAGGCGCCCGGCCAGCGGCGCCGCGAGCGCACCCGCCGCGCCGGCCAGGCCGAAGGCGCCGGCCGCGGCGCTGCCGAGGTGGAAGGGCGCGCCATGCAGCATCACCGCCAGCGTCGACCAGAACGCGCTGAAGCCCACCGCCAGCAGCGCCTGCGCCAATGCGGCGCGGCGCAGCGCGCCATGGCGCGACCACAGCGTGCCCAGCGAACCGAGCAGCGCGCCGTAGGCCAAGTGCGTGGTCGCCCGGAAGCGCGGCAGCCCGCGCCAGGCGGCCGCGCCGATGAGCGCGATGCTGGCCGCCGCCGCGATGAACATCGCGCGCCAGCCGAAATGCTCGGCCACAAAGCCGCTCACCACCCGCGACAGCAGGATGCCCAGCAGCAGCCCGGTCATCACCGTGCCGACGGTCTTGCCGCGCGAGGCTTCGGGTGCCAGCGCGGCTGCGGCGGGCACGATGTCCTGCGCCATCGTGGCCGCCAGGCCGATGGCGAGGCTGGCCGCGAGCAGCACGCCGATCGACGGCGCGGCGCCGGCCACCAGCAGCGCGGTGCACAGGGCGGCTGCCTTGATCAGCACGATGCGGCGCCGGTCGAAGCGGTCGCCCAGCGGCGCCAGCAGCAGGATGCCGAGCGCGTAGCCCAGCTGCGTCAGCGTGGGGATGAAGCCGACCGCGCGGGGGGAGGCGCCGATGTCGGCGCCCAGCACGCCGAGCATCGGCTGCGCGTAGTAGAGCGACGCCACCGACAGGCCGGCGCCGGTGGCCAGCAGCAGGACCAGCGAGGTCGGCAGCGCATGGCCGTCTGTTGCGGTGCCTGCGGGGGCATGCATTGATTGAATGGAAGACATGGTGATAACCCTTGGTTTTCTGGCTAGGGCTGAAATGTGCTCCTCTCAGGAGTGACTTGGTAGCCCCGCGAGTCGCACAATGTCTATACGAGACGCGCATAAAGAGCCAGGAAATGCCCCATTCACCCCCCGCCGCCGACCGCATCGAGCTGATGCAGACCTTCGTCCACATCGTCGAAGCCGGCAGCCTCTCGGCCGCCGCACTGCGGATGGACGCGACCCAGCCCACCGTGAGCCGCCGGCTGCAGGCACTGGAGCGCTCGCTGGGCGTGCGGCTGCTGCGCCGCTCCACGCACGCCATGAAGCTCACCGAGGACGGCGAGCGCTGCTACGAGCGCGCCAAGGAGCTGATCGCCAACTGGCGCGCCTTCGAGGCGGACCTGCGCGGCGTGGGCGACGAGCCCGAAGGCACGCTGCGCGTGGTGGCGCCGCATGCGCTGGGGCAGCGGCTGCTGGTCGGCCCGCTGGCCGATTACCTGCGCGCCTATCCGCGGGTGTCCGTCGAATGGCTGCTGCACGACCGCCGGCCCGACTTCATCGCCGAGGGCGTCGATTGCGCGATCCAGGTCGGCGAGGTGACCGACACCATGGCCGTGGCCATCAAGCTCTCGGAGGTGCCGCGCGTGGTGGTCGCCGCGCCGTCGGTGCTGGAAGGGCGCAAGCCGCCCACGCACGCGTCGGAGCTGGCCGAGCTGCCGTGGCTCGCGCTGCGCACCTTCTATCGCAACGAGGTGCAGCTCACGCACCGGCCGAGCGGCGAGATCGCGCGGGTGCCGATTCGCCCCTGCCTGAGCACCGACAGCCTCTATGCGCTGCACAGCGCGGCGGCCATGGGGCTGGGCGCCTGCATCGGCTCGGCCTGGCTCATGAACGACGACATCGCGGCGGGCCGGCTGGTGCAGCTCGCGCCGCAATGGCATGCGGTGCCGCTGCCGGTGTACCTGACCTATTCACCCGCGCGCTTCCAGCCCGCGCGCCTGCGCCGCTTCATCGAAATGGTGCGGCTCGCGATGGCGGACCCGACAGGCCGCGCCTGGGAGGTCAAGGCGTCGTCTTGATGCCGCAGCCGCCCAGCACGAAGGCCACCAGTTCGCGCGCGATGGGTTCGCGGTCGATCGGCGCATCGGGCGGCAGGCCGAGCATCACGCGCGTCTGGATCGCGTAGTCGGCGTAGCTCTGGGTCATGGCCCAGATGTGCATGAGGAGGATGCGCGCATCGAGCGGGCGCATCTGCCCGCGCGCGATCCAGCCGTTGATGATGTCCACCTTCTTCTGCGTCCAGGCCCGGGCATTGGGCCAGTAGCGGTCGAGGTTGCGGCCGCCGTCGAGGATCTCGCGGGTGAAGATGCGCGACATCTCGGGGCTGTCGATGGCGTGGTCCAGCTTCTTTCTGATGTAGTCGCCCAGCACGGTGGCCGGGTCGCTCGCATCCTCGAACGAGAACACCACCTTCCAGGCGTGCAGCACCTGCATCAGCAGCTCTTCGTAGAGCTCTTCCTTGCCGGCGATGTAGTAGTGCAGCTGGGGCTTGGTGAGGCCGGCGCGCGCGGCGATGGCCTGGGTCGAGGTGCCCTTCAAGCCATGCAGGCTGAACTCGGCGACCGCCGCGGTGCGGATGGCGGCCATGATGCGCTCGCGCCCCGGGCGTGCGCGCGACAGCGGGCCCTCGGGGGCGGGCATTTCCTGGGCGGTGGAGGAGGGCAGGGCGGCGGTGTCGGAGGTCATGCTGAAAGCGTTGGCGGGGCGCCCGGCCGATGGTAATCCCATGGCGCATGGCCGCATGCCGTGCCGGCATGGCAGCGGGGCGCAGGCGGGCATGGTTCATGTATCTTCCTCGCCGCTTCCAGAAATTCACCTCAGACCAAGGAGTCTTCCATGTACCTCTCTCCCCGTTTCAGGGCCTTCGCCGCAGGCGCCGCCCTGCTGGCCGCCAGCGCACTCGCGCAAGCACAGCAACTGCCCAACGTGGTGATCCTCGCCACCGGCGGCACCATCGCCGGTGCCGGCGCCTCGGCCGTCAACAGCGCCACCTACGCAGCCGCCAAGGTCGGCGTCGACAAGCTCATCGCCGGCCTGCCCGAGCTCGCGAAGGTCGCCAACGTGCGCGGCGAGCAGGTGTTCCAGGTCGCATCGGAAAGCCTCACCAACGACAACCTGCTGACGCTCGCCAAGCGCGTCTCGGCGCTCTCGAAGCAATCGGACGTGGACGGCATCGTCATCACCCACGGCACCGACACGCTGGAAGAAACCGCCTATTTCCTGACCCTGACGGTGCACACCAACAAGCCAATCGTCGTGGTCGGTTCGATGCGTCCCGGCACGGCCCTTTCGGCCGACGGCGCGCTCAACCTGTACGACGCGGTCAACGTGGCGGGCAGCAAGGACGCCGTGGGCAAGGGCGTGCTGGTGACGATGGGCGACAACATCGACAGCGGCCGCGACGTGAGCAAGAACGTCAACATCAAGACCAGCGCGTTCTCCAGCCAGTGGGGTCCGCTGGGCATGATCGTCGAGGGCAAGAACTACTGGTTCCGTGCGCCGGTCAAGCGCCACACCATGAACTCCGAGTTCGACATCGACAGCATCAACGCGCTGCCGCCGGTCGAGATCGCGATGGGTTACGAAGGCGTGTCGTCGGTGGCCATCGACGCGATCGCCAGGAGCGGCGCCAAGGCGCTCGTCCACGGCGGCACGGGCAACGGCTCGGTGGCCGACCGGATCGTTCCGAACCTGCAGAAGGCGCGCACCGACGGCGTGATCGTGATCCGCAGCTCGCGCGTGCCCGACGGCTTCGTGATCCGCAACGCCGAGCAGCCCGACGACAAGTACGACTGGGTGGTGGCGCACGACCTGCGTCCGCAGAAGGCGCGCATCCTGGCGATGGTGGCCTTGACCAAGACCAGCAACACCAAGGAACTGCAGCGGATCTTCTGGGAGTATTGATCTCCCCCAGGCTTGCTCGCTTCGCGTAGCCTCCTACCCCCTTCCGGGGGCAACACCTGCGGCCCGGCAAAGCCGGTTCCGCGGTGTTTCTGGCGAAGACGCCGAAGCGATGCTCAGGCCGGCGCGCGCTGCTGTTTGCGATGCCGCGCGTATTCCAGGCTGCTCACGCACACGAGCAGCCAGGCGAAGCCGGTCAGCAGGCCGGCCGCCACATCGCTCGCAAAGTGCACCTGCAGAAAAATGCGGCTGCATGCGATGGTCAGGATGGCGCCCACGGCTGCCATGGCCGCCGGCACATGCCAGCGCGCAGGCAGCGTGCGCAGCGCCAAGTACAGCAGCATTCCGTAACTCACGATCGCGCCCGCGCTGTGTCCGCTCGGGAAGCTGTAGCTCGTCTCGAACGCCAGCCCGTGGTCATGCACCGGCCGCGCCCGCTCGAAGATGTGCTTGAGCGCGGGGTTCAGCAGCACGATGCCGCCGAGCGCCATCACCCAGCCGAGCGCCAAGCCGCGATGCGCATGGCGCCACAGCACCGCGGCGACCACCAGGCACACCGGTGCGAGAAAGGCGAAGTCACCGAGGTGGGTGAGCCAGCTGAAGGCGACCAGCGCCGCCCACGGCACGTGGGCGCCGATGGCATCGGCCAGCGCCTGGTCGGCCAGGCCCATCGAATGCCCGTCGGAAAGGTTCGAGGCGATCCAGGCGAACACGCTCGCCGCCGCCAGGATCAGCAGGAAACCCGCCGCGAGCCCGAGCGCAATGCGCGGTTCGCTGGGCTCCTCTGCATCGCGGGCCTTGAAGTGGCGGCGCTGCAGCGTCCAGCAGATGGCGCCGGCGCCGAGCACCGACGCGGTCCAGATCGACAGGAACCAGCCGAGCGCATGGGCGCCGAGTTGCTGGGCGAGGAGAACGAGAGGGGGGGTAAGTGAGGAGGATTCCAAGGGCATGCGGCAGGACCCTAAGGGGGCGTCGCGCCACTGGCAAGCGAAAGCGGGAATACTTTGGCGCACTCGAAGGCTTTGCCGGCGGCCGCGTAGTCCCAGCGTTCGACGCGGCAGGCGCGCGCGTCGCCGGCCATGTCCAGGCGCACCACGTTCACCGAATTCGGAAAGCCGGCGCGCACGCGATGCGACACCGCCGTGCCCGCCTGCACGGCGAATGCGGTGCGCTTGCAGCCCGAGAAGGCGTCGTGCAGCGAGCGCACATAGGGCAGATGGATGTGGCCGCCCAGGATCAGGTCGACGCCGGCTTCGGACCAGCGCGCCACCGCCCGCTCGCGTCCGTGCAGGCGGTTCGTCATGTCCTCCTGCCGCGTGACCATCACCGGCTGGTGCGTCACCACCACGCGCAGCTGCGAGGGCGTGGCCGCCGCGAGGCGCGCCGCCACCCGCTCGACCTGCGCGGGCGATACCACGCCATCGGAGTGCCGGTA
The DNA here is from genome assembly GCF_030815625.1 of Variovorax sp. W1I1. Classification (NCBI taxonomy): domain Bacteria; kingdom Pseudomonadati; phylum Pseudomonadota; class Betaproteobacteria; order Burkholderiales; family Comamonadaceae; genus Variovorax; species Variovorax sp. W1I1. The sequence continues at coordinate 40,037 of NZ_JAUSWZ010000001.1, forward strand.
CCAGCGCGTCGTGTTCACGGTGACGACCAGCCATTCGTCGGACTCGAACACCGGCTCCAGGTCGTCGCCGAAGGCTTCCCTGTACCGGCCGTAGGGCGAGAAGCAGCGTGCGGCGAGCTGGAACAGCGGGATGTCGTGGTTGCCCGGCACGACGAGCTTCGCGGGCGCCGCGAGCTGGTCGACGAAGGCGCGCGCCGCCGCGAACTGCACGCGCGTGGCGCGCTGCGTGATGTCGCCCGACATCACCACCACCTGCGGCGCCAGTGCCTCGGCGAAACGCTCAAGCGCGCGCAGCACCTCCGGCTGCTCGGTGCCGAAATGCGGATCGGAGATCTGCAGCAGGCAGGGGGTCATTGCTTGGCCGCCTCCAGCTCCGGCGCGACGTCGGGTCTCACCAGCCACAGCGGCTCGGGCGACACGCGGAACAGCAGCGGCATGTCGGCCCATGCGATCTCGCCGTCGGTCGCCACCTTCACGCGGCGCGGCGCGCGCAGGCGGCCGGCTTTCACCGTCATCGACTCGAAGGGAAAGCTCAGCACCTGGTCGGCGCGTCCGAGCCGGCCCATCGCGCCGCGCACCAGCAGCTCCGGCATGGCCAGCACCCCGACCGGCTTGAGCGCGATGGCCGCGAGCTGCCCCTGCTCGGGCGCATCGGCGTGCTCGATGCCCACCTGCAGCAACTGCAGCGGGTTGTTGCCCACGAAGAGGGTCGGCGTGCGGATGTCCTTTTCCTGCCCGCGCCAGGCCATGCGCAGGTTCCAGTGCCGGTGGCGGCCGCGCATCACCGTCAGCAGGCCCGCGAAGAACGCGATCCAGCGGCTGCGGCCATAGCGCGCCTTGTAGGTCTCGCGCTCTTCCAGCAGTTCGGCGTACAGGCCCATGCTGGCGTTCACGAGAAACACCCGGTCGTTGACCAGCCCCACCTGCACGGCGCGCGGCTGCTCGGCCAGCAGGATCTTCAGCGCCTCTGCCGTGTCGCGTGGAATGCCGTGGGTGCGGCTGAAGTAGTTGAAGGTGCCCTGCGGCAGCACGCCGAAGGCGCAGCCGCTGCCGAGCGTGGCCTGCGCCACCGCGTTGATGGTGCCGTCGCCGCCCGCGGCCACCACCACGCCGCCCACGGCGCGGGCGCGCTCTACGGCTTCGCGCGCCAGTGCCTGCAACCGGCCGGGGCCGTCGACCAGGAAGATGCGGTGCTTGCGGTCGGCCGCGGCAAGGCCTTCCTCGATGACCTGGCGGGCCTCGGCGGTGCTCTCGCTGCCGGAACTGGCGTTGAGCACGATGAAGAACGGGGCATTCGGGCCGATGTGGGGCGGTTGCATGTCTGTGGGAATGGGGAAAGGCGGGCCTGGAAGGGCCGTGTGAAGGGCTGCGGTGTGAGGGCTGCCGCGTGCGGCCGGCCGGTGGTTGTCTCATGCCCGGCCGGGCGGCGGGAGCGGCCGGCATCCCGCCCGTCTGTGGGAGAGTTGCCCTCCGCCCGTAAAATCGTCCGCTTTCGCGGCGCATCGCCGCGCTACCGTCCAAATGTCCGGCTCGTGCCGGCCAGCTTCATGTTGAACTTCCAGCAAATCATTCTCAAACTGCAGTCGTACTGGGCCGACCAGGGCTGCGCGCTGCTGCAGCCGTACGACATGGAGGTCGGCGCGGGCACCTCGCACACCGCCACCTTCCTCCGGGCCCTCGGCCCCGAACCCTGGAAGGCGGCCTACGTGCAGCCCAGCCGCCGCCCCAAGGACGGCCGCTACGGCGAGAACCCCAACCGCCTGCAGCACTACTACCAGTACCAGGTCGTGCTGAAGCCGGCGCCCAGCAACATCCTGGAGCTGTACCTCGGTTCGCTGGAAGCCCTGGGCTTCGACCTGAAGAAGAACGACATCCGCTTCGTCGAGGACGACTGGGAGAACCCCACGCTCGGCGCCTGGGGCCTGGGCTGGGAGGTCTGGCTCAACGGCATGGAGGTGACGCAGTTCACCTACTTCCAGCAGGTCGGCGGCATCGACTGCAAGCCGATCACCGGCGAGATCACCTACGGCCTCGAGCGCCTGGCGATGTACCTGCAGGGCGTGGACAACGTCTACAACCTGACCTGGACCGAGGGCCTGAGCTACGGCGACGTCTACAAGCAGAACGAGGTCGAGCAGTCGACCTACAACTTCGAGCACAGCGACGCCGAGTTCCTCTTCACCGCCTTCAACGCGCACGAGAAGCAGGCCAAGCACCTCATGACCGAACAGCTCGCGCTGCCGGCCTACGAGCAGGTGCTCAAGGCTGCGCACAGCTTCAACCTGCTCGACGCGCGCGGTGCGATCAGCGTGACCGAGCGCGCGGCCTACATCGGCCGCATCCGCAACCTCGCGCGCAGCGTGGCGCAGAGCTACTACGACAGCCGCGAGCGCCTGGGCTTCCCGATGGCGCCGCGCGAATGGGTTGCGCAGATGCCCCCGAAGAAAGCCGCCTGAGCGATGACGACGACTCCCATGAACAACAAGAACTCCCTGCTGGTCGAACTGTTTGTCGAAGAGCTGCCGCCCAAGGCCCTCAAGAAGCTCGGCGACGCCTTCGCGGGCGTGCTGCGCGACCAACTCGTGGCGCAAGGCCTGGCCGAAGCCGGCTCGGTGCTCATCGCGTATGCCTCGCCGCGCCGCCTGGCCGCGCACCTCACGCACGTGGCCGAGCGCGCCGCCGACAAGGCCGTCTCGCAAAAGCTCATGCCCGTGGCCGTGGGGCTCGATGCCTCGGGTCAGCCGACGCCCGCGCTGCTCAAGCGCCTGGGCGCGCTCGGCGCCGACGCCTCGGTCGTGCCCGGCTTGAAGCGCGCGATGGACGGCAAGGCCGAAGCCCTCTTCTACGAAAGCACCGCCAAGGGCGCGACGCTGGCCGAGGGCCTGCAGAAGGCGCTGGCCGAAGCGATTGCCAAGCTGCCGATTCCCAAGGTGATGAGCTACCAGCTCGAAAGCGGCTGCGAACTCCCGGGCTGGAGCAGCGTCAGCTTCGTGCGCCCCGCGCACGGCCTCGTCGCGCTGCATGGCGATGCCGTGGTGCCCATCGAGGCGCTGGGCCTCAAAGCCGGCCGTGAGACGCACGGCCACCGCTTCGAGGCGGCGGTCGATCCGGTCGTGCTGCGCGATGCCAACAGCTACGCGTTGCAGCTGCAGGACGACGGCGCCGTCATCGCGAGCTTCGAGGCGCGCCGCGCCGAAATCGCGCGCCAGCTCGCTGCGGCCGCGGTCAAGGTCGGCGGCGGCTCGGTGCCGATCCACGACGACGCGCTGCTCGACGAAGTGACCGCGCTGGTCGAACGCCCCAACGTGCTGGTCTGCAGCTTCGAGCGCGAGTTCCTCGAAGTGCCGCAGGAATGCCTCATCCTCACGATGAAGGCCAACCAGAAGTACTTTCCGCTGCTCGACGCGTCGAGCAAGCTGACCAACAAGTTCCTGGTCGTCAGCAACATCAGCCCCGACGACGCGAGCGCGGTCATCGAAGGCAATGAGCGCGTCGTGCGCCCGCGCTTGGCCGACGCCAAGTTCTTCTTCGACCAGGACCGCAAGAAATCGCTGGCCTCGCGCGTCGAGTCGCTGGGCAAGGTGGTCTATCACAACAAGCTCGGCACGCAGGGCGAACGCGTGCAGCGCGTGATGCACATCGCACGCGGCATTGCAGAAAAGCTCGGCGATGCGAAGGTCGCCGCACAGGCCACGCAGGCCGCCCAACTGGCCAAGGCCGATCTGGTGACCGACATGGTCGGCGAGTTCCCCGAGCTGCAAGGCACGATGGGCCGCTACTACGCGCTGCACGACGGCCTCGACGCCGCGGTGGCCGATGCGATCGAAGACCACTACAAGCCGCGCTTCGCCGGCGACGAGCTGCCGCGCAACAGCGTGGGCCTCGTGGTCGCGCTGGCCGACAAGCTCGAAACGCTGGTCGGCATGTTCGGCATCGGCAACCTGCCCACCGGCGACCGCGACCCGTTCGCGCTGCGCCGCCATGCGCTGGGCGTGATCCGGATGCTGATCGAGAAAGACCTCGCGCTGGGGCTCGACGCCCTGCTGCAGGATGCCGCCGCGCAGTTCAAGGACATCGCCGGCTTCGACAGCAGCAAGGCCACGGTCGAGCTGCGCGATTTCATCCTCGACCGCCTCGCCGGCGGCCTGCGCGAGCAGGGCGCGAGCGCGCAGGAAGTCGACGCCGTGCTGGCCCCGCTGCCGCAGCGCCTGGGCGAAGTGCCCAAGCTGCTGGCCGCCGTGCGCGCTTTCGCCGCACTGCCCGCCGCCGCCGCGCTGGCCGCTGCCAACAAGCGCATCGGCAACATCCTGAAGAAGGCGCCCGAGGCCGACGCGCACGTCAGCGAACTGCTGCTGCAGGAGCCCGCCGAAAAGGCGCTGCACGCCGCGATGGCCGAGGTCGTGCCCGCCGCCAACGCGCAGTTCGAAGCCGGCGACTACACCGGTTCACTGCAGACGCTGGCCGCGCTGCGCGAGCCGGTCGATGCCTTCTTCGACGGCGTGATGGTGAATGCCGAGCAGGCCGACCTGCGCCTGAACCGGTTGGGCTTGCTGATGTCGCTGCACACCGCGATGAACCGCGTGGCACAGCTCGAGCGGCTGGCCGTCTGACCCCTTCGACGACTCCTCCACCGGTGGCCTCGCCATGAAACTCGTCATCCTCGACCGCAACGGCACGATCAACGTGCACCGCGAAGATTTCGTGAAGAGCGACATCGAGTGGACGCCGCTGCCCGGTGCGTTGGAAGCCGTGGCGCGGCTCAACCACGCGGGGTGGCATGTGGTGGTCGCGTCGAACCAGTCGGGCCTCGGTCGCGGCCTGTTCGACATGGCTTCGCTCAATGCCATGCACGCCAAGATGCACAAGATGCTCGCGGCGGTGGGCGGCAAGGTCGATGCGGTGTTCTATTGCCCGCACAGCCCCGACGAAGACTGCGATTGCCGCAAGCCGAAGTCGGGCCTGTTCCTGCAGATCGGCGACCGCTACGGCATCGACCTCAAGGGCGTGCCGACCGCGGGCGACAGCCTGCGCGACCTGCAGGCGGGCGCGGCGGCCGGCTGCGAGCCGCACCTTTTGCTCACGGGCATGGGCGCGGCCTGCATCGGTGTGGATCCGCTGCCTCCCGAATATCCGGCGAACACGATGGTTCACGAGAACCTCGCCGCCTTTGTCGATTTCCTGCTTGCGCGCGAAGCGCGGGCTGCACTCCAGGTAGCTGTCTGATGGCGTTTATCCGTTCCGTTCTCCACGCACTCTGGATGCTTGTCACCGTGGTGCCGTGGGGCATCATCATGTGCGTCAGTTCGATCTGGAAGCGCGGCATTCCGCTCTATTGGATGGCCGAGCAATGGCTCAGCTGGGCCATCGGCGGCGCGCGCGTGCTGCTGGGCATCAAGACGCGCGTGACCGGCATGGAGAACCTGCCGACCGACCAGCTCGCCGGCGCGATCCTGCTGGTCAAGCACCAGTCCACGCTCGAGACCTTCCTCATGCCCACGCTGATGCCGCATCCGCTGGCCTACGTGTTCAAGAAGGAACTGATCTACGTGCCCTTCTTCGGCTGGGCGATGGCGCGGCTGGACATGATCCACATCGACCGCAGCCAGCGCGCGCAGGCCTTCAACAAGGTGGTGAACCAGGGCCGCAAGCTCCTCGCGCAGGGCATCTGGATCATCATGTTCCCCGAAGGCACGCGCATTCCGCGCGGCCAGAAGGGCACCTACAAGAGCGGCGGCACGCGCCTGGCCTGCGAGACCGGCGTCCCGGTGATTCCGATTGCCGTCACCTCGGCCAAGGTCTGGCCGCGCAAGGCATTCATCAAGCGGCCGGGCGTGGTCGATGTGTCGATCGGACCGGCGATTTCCAGCGTGGGCCGCAAGCCCGACGAGCTGATGCGCGAAGTCGAAGCCTGGATCGAAGCGGAGATGCACCGGCTCGATCCCGAGGCGTACCGCTAGAAAGAACAGAGGACGCCGGATGCAGGGTCTGCTGCAGTTCACGATGGACCTGTTCGAGGGGCTGGGCAGCGAGTTCGCACAGCCCGAGCCGCCCGCGCCGCGCCCGAAGAAGGTCCGCAAGGCTGCACCGCCCGTCGCGACGCCGTTGCCCTTCGCGCCGCCAGCGCCCGAAGAGATCAGGAACACCGGCCCTGTGCTGCCCGCGATCCCATTGCGCGACACGCTGACGCTCGCGAGCTTCATTCATCCGCAGGCCACGCGCGAGCTCGTCTTGGGCTCGGCACGCGTGGCCTACGAATTCAAGCGCGGCAAACGCAAGACCATCGGTTTTCTCGTGGGCGCCGACGGGCTCTCGGTGCGTGCGCCGCGCTGGGTCGCGCTGCGCGATGTCGATGCCGCGGTGCGCGAGAAGGCCGACTGGATTCTGCGCAAGCTGCAGGAAACGCAGCAGCGCCACGCGCGCGTCGAAGCCACGCGCATCGAGTGGAAGGACGGCGCTGCGTTCCCGTTCATGGGCGAGCCGGTCGTGATCCGGCTCGATCCGAAGCATGGCTTTGCCAGCGTCGGCGGCACGCTCGACGAGGCCGAAGTTGCGGGCGGTCCGCGCATCCTGCGGCTGGCCGTCGCGCAGAACGCCGAGCCTTCTCAGATCCGCGATGCCGCGCAGGCCTGGCTCATGCGGCAGGCGCGCAAGCTCTTCATCGAGCGGCTCGACCACTTCGCGCCACTGCTGGGCGTGCGCTGGCAGAAGCTGTCGCTGTCGAATGCGGCCACGCGCTGGGGCAGCGCGAGTGCGGACGGATCGCTTCGCCTCAACTGGCGGCTCATTCACTTCCGCCTGCCCGTGATCGATTACGTGGTGGCGCACGAGCTGGCCCATCTGCGCGTGATGGACCATTCGCACCGCTTCTGGGAAACCGTCGAAAGCGTGGTGCCCGACTACGACGTGCTGCGCCAGCAACTCAAGGACGAAGCCGTTCCGCGCTGGAACTGACGCTGCGCGCCGTGCGCGCTGTTTATTCCTTGACCGACCCGGTCATCCCCGAGACGTAGTACTCGACGAAGAACGAGTAGATGAATGCCACCGGCAGCGAGCCGAGCAGCGCGCCGGCCATGAGCGGCCCCCACTGGTACACGTCGCCCTGCACCAGTTCGGTCACCACGCCGACCGGCAGCGTCTTCACCTCCGACGACGAGATGAAGGTGAGCGCATAGATGAACTCGTTCCACGACAGCGTGAACGCGAAGATGCCCGCCGAGATGAGCCCGGGCACCGCGAGTGGCAGCACGATCTTCACGAGGATCTGCCAGCGGCTCGCGCCGTCGATGAGCGCGCACTCTTCCAGCTCGGCCGGGATCGAACGGAAGTAGCCCATCAAGAGCCACGTGCAGAAGGGAATGAGGAAGGTCGGGTAGGTGAGGATCAACGCCCAGCGCGTGTCGAAGAGGCCGAGGTTGAACACCACGTTCGCGAGCGGAATGAACAGGATCGACGGCGGCACCATGTACGCGAGGAAGATCGAGAGGCCCACATGCTTCGATCCCTTGAAGCGCAGCCGCTCGATGGCATACGCTGCGAATACCGAGGCCGCGAGCGACACGAAGGTCGACACCACCGACACCAGCACCGTGTTCCACAGCCACTGCGGGTACGACGTTTCGAACAGCAGCTTGTAGAAATGCGAGAGCGTCGGGTTGATCACCCAGAACGGATTGCCCTCGCGCGAGAGCAGTTCGGCATCGGGCTTGACCGAGGTGATGGCCATCCAGTAGAACGGGAACAGCAGCACGATCAAGAAGACCACGAGCGGCAGGTACACGGTCACCGCCTTGCGCGGGATCGTGTCGAGGTAGCTCATGCCGACGGTGTCGACCTGGCCGGCATTGCTCATTGGAAGTCCTTCATTTGTCCGAACCGCCCTGCTGCCACGCGCGGCGCTGCAGGCCGAAGAAGCTGAACATCACGCACGCCAGCAGGAACGGCACCATCGCGATGGCAATGGCCGCGCCTTCGCCGAGCGCACCGCCGGAAATCGCGCGCTGGAACGACAGCGTCGCCATCAGGTGCGTGGCATTGAGCGGGCCGCCTCGGGTGATGACGTAGATCAGCTGGAAGTCGGTGAAGGTGAACAGCACCGAGAAGGTCATGACCACCGCGATGATCGGCGTGAGCAGGGGCATCGTCACGTGGCGGAACTGCTGCCACGGCGTCGCGCCGTCGATGGCGGAGGCTTCGTAATAAGAGGGCGAGATCGTCTGCAGGCCCGCGAGCAGCGTGATCGCCACGAAGGGCACGCCGCGCCACACGTTGGCGATGATCACCGCGATGCGCGCGTTCCACTCGGAACCGAGGAAGTCGATGTACTGGTCGATGAGCCCCATCTTCACCAGCGCCCAGCTGATGATGGAGAACTGGGAGTCGTAGATCCACCAGAACGCGATCGCCGAGAGGGCCGTCGGCACGATGTACGGCAGCAGGATCACCGCGCGGAAGAAGGTCTTGAAGCGGATGTTGCGGTTCAGCAAGATCGCGAGCCACAGGCCCAGGAAGAACTTGAACACGCTCGCCACCGTTGTGTAGAAGAGCGTGTTGAAGAGTGCGAGCCGCGTCACGGCATCGCCCCACAGGTACTCGTAGTTCTCCAGGCCGATCCACTGGCCCGCGCGGCCCACCTTGGCGTCGGTGAAGCCGAGGTAGGTGCCCAGCCCCAACGGGTAGGTCAGGAACAGCAACAGCAGCACCGCCGCGGGGAGCATGAACGCGATGCCAAGCGCGTTGCGGCTGTTCTGGAACCTGGCCAAAAGTGTCATGGGATGGACGGCTTGGAGGTGGATCGATCAGACCTTGTCAGACCTTGTAGTAGCGCTCGGCACGCTTCTGCGCGCGCTCGGCTGCTTCCTTCGGCGTCTTCGATCCGCTCGCGGCCTCGGCCACCATGTTCGGGATGATGAAGTCCGCCGCGGCGCCCGCCGACGCGTAGCCCAGCTTGCCGTCGTAGCCGCCCGGACGCAGGTTCTTCACCGAGTCGCGGTAGGGCATGTTCTTCGGGTCCGAGGTCCAGATCGCGCTGTTCTCGTAGAAGCGCAGGGGCTGCGCCACGTAGCCGCCGCCGCCTTGCAGCCATGGGTCGAATTGTTCCTTCTCCATCATGAAGCGCAGGAACTCCTTGGCCGCCTGCGGGAATTTCGTGTACTTCATGACCATCTGGTTGAAGAACAGGTGCGACTCCGTCGGCACGCCGACCGGGCCGATGGGGAACACCGCGTGGTTGATGTCCGCGGCCATTTCCTTGATCTTGGGGTCGGCCGAATTCTTGGCTGCGTAGTAGACCGAGATGCCGTTGTTGGTGACGCTGATCTGCCCGTCGAGAAAAGCCTTGTTGTTGTTCGGGTCGAGCCAAGAGAGCGTGCCGGGAATGAAGTTGGCGTAGAGCTCCTTGCCGTACTCCAGCGCCTTGAGCGTCTCGGGGCTGTCGATGACCACCTTGTTGTTCTTGTCGACCAACTTGCCGCCGTGCGACCAGATGAGCCAGTTGCACCAGGTGCTGTCGCCGGTCGCGTTGCCCAGCGCCATGCCGCCGGGCGTGCCCTTTTCCTTCAGCGCCTTGTAGAGCTTGAGGAAGTCGTCGGTGGTCTTGGGGAAGGTCGCGAAGCCCGCGGCCTTGACCATGCTCTCGCGGTACACGATGAGCGAGCCCGAGGCGCCCAGCGGCAGGCCCAGCCACTTCTTGCCGTCGGGGCGCATGAAGGCTTCGCCGGCCGGATACCAGCCGCCGTATTTCTTGCCGAGGTATTCGGCGAGGTCGGTCACGTCGAGCAGCTTGTCGGGGTAGAGGTTGGCGTCGTCGTTGGTCGACAGGATGATGTCGGGGCCCGCGCCGGTGTTGGCGGCCACAGCGGCCTTCGGGCGCACGTCTTCCCAGCCTTCGTTGTCCACGCGCACTTCGACGCCGGTGGCCTCGGTGAACTTCTTGACGTTGGCCATGTAGGCATCGATGTCGCCCTGCACGAAGCGGCTCCATCGCAGCACGCGCAGCTTGGCGCCCTTCTCGGGCTTGAACGTCAGGTTCTGCGCCTGCGCGAACGGTGCGAACAGGGCGCTGCCCGTGCCGACAGTGGCGGCAGCGGCAACGCCGGCCGAACCCTCGAGAAACCTGCGGCGATTGAAATCACTCATGAGCTGTCTCCTTCGTTGTAAACGGACCGGTGTGAACCAAAGACAAGGCGAACAAGGCGAGAAATCAGGCGACCAGGCGCAGGCCGCTTTCGGCATCGAACAGGTGGGCGCGCGCAAGGTCGGGCAAGAGATGGATCGTGCTGCCCGGCGCGAAGTCGTAGCGCTCGCGGAACACGGCCGAGAGCTCGGCGCCTTCATGCCGGCAGGCGACGAAGGTGTCCATGCCGGTCGGCTCCATCACCACCACGCGCGACGGAATGCCGCCGCTGTCGCCGAGCGTCAGGTGCTCGGGGCGCGTGCCGTACACGACCGGCTGGCCATCGGTGCCGCCTGCGTGAAGGGGCGCATCGAGCCGCGTGCCGTCGGGCAGTTCGACATGCGCGGCACCGCCCGCGCGCCGCAGCGTGCCGGGCAGGAAGTTCATGGCCGGCGAGCCGATGAAGCCCGCGACGAACTGGTTCGCCGGATGGTCGTACAGGTCCAGCGGGCTGCCGGTCTGCTCGATGCGGCCGTCGCGCATCACCACGATCTTGTCGCCCATGGTCATGGCCTCGATCTGGTCGTGCGTGACGTAGATCGACGTGGTCTTCAGGCGCTGGTGCAGTTCCTTGATCTCGCTGCGCATCGCCACGCGCAGCTTGGCGTCGAGGTTCGACAGCGGTTCGTCGAAGAGAAAAACCTGCGGATCGCGCACGATCGCGCGCCCCATCGCCACGCGCTGGCGCTGCCCGCCCGAGAGCTGGCGTGGATAGCGTTCGAGCAGCGGCGCGAGCGCAAGGATCTCGGCCGCGCGCTGCACCTTGCTGTCGATGGTGGCCTTGTCCATCTTGGCGAGCGAGAGGGCGAAGGCCATGTTGTCGCGCACTGTCATGTGCGGATAGAGCGCGTAGTTCTGGAACACCATCGCGATGTCGCGTTCCTTGGGCGGCAGGTCGTTCACGCGGCGATCGCCGATGCGGATCTCGCCGCCGTGAATCTCCTCCAGCCCCGCGATCATGCGCAGCAAGGTCGACTTGCCGCAGCCCGAGGGGCCCACCAGCACCGTGAACGAACCGTCGGCAATGTCGATGTCCACCCCGTGAAGGATGGCGACTTCGCCGAATCGCTTCTTGACCGCCTGAATCGTGACACTGGCCATGCAAGGAGTCCTGACAAATCGCGGGAAGGGAGCCGAGCGACACGGAGACCTCCGCATCGCAGCCCGCGCAGTATCGGCACTCGTTTTTGAAACCGGTATCAGGGCAAACCGGTACGAGAAAATCCCGGTTGACTTGTATGATGACCCGATAACAGCGCTCCACTTTTCCGCAGTCGTGCAGGCCTCCGCCCTCTCAGAACCCTTTCCCCTGGTCACGGATCGCCTGTCCGACCGCCTCGCATCCCGGCTGGCGGCGCAGATCGAATCGGGCGCGCTGCGGCCCGGCGATCGTCTTCCCACCGAACAACAGCTCGCGGCCTCGCACGGCGTTTCGCGCACCGTGGTGCGCGAGGCGGTGCACCAGCTCAAGTCGCAGGCGCTGGTCACTTCGCGGCAGGGCCTCGGATGCTTCGTGGCGCAGGCGCCGCTCAACCGTCCCCTCGCTTTCGATCCGGCCGTGCTCGAGTCGGTGCAATCCGTCGTCGATGTGGTCGAGGTGCGCCGCGTGCTCGAAGGAGAGATCGCCGCGCTCGCCGCCAAGCGCGCGACGCGCAGCCAGATCGCGGCGCTGCGGCGCGCGCTGAAGGCCATCGACACCGCCGCCGCGGCAGGGCAGGACGGCGTCGCTGAAGACCTCGCCTTCCACCGCGTGATCGGCGAAGCCACCGGCAATCCGCAATTCCGTTTGCTGCTCGGCTTTCTCGAGCAGTACCTGCGCGAAGGCATGCGCATCACGCGCGGCAACGAGGCGCGGCGGCTCGACTTCATGGAGGCGGTGCAGAACGAGCACCGCGCCATCGTCGAAGCCATCGCGGCGCGCGACCCCGTGGCCGCGCGCCATCACGCCACGCAGCATCTGATCCGCGGCGAGCAGCGGCTCGTCGAAGGCGGAGTCATTACCGGCCAGCGCCGTCGCGCGGCGGCGCGCGCATTGCGTACCGCCGCACCGGTTGCCACACCAAAACGCGCGACCGGCACAACCAACACCACCAGCACCACCAAGAGGACCAAAAGGGACACCCCATGAAACTGTTGATCACCGGAGGCGGCGGCTTCGTCGGCTCCCGACTTGCGCGTGCGCTGTTCGCGCGCGGCACGCTGGCTGGCCAGCGCATCGAGCGGCTGGTGCTGACCGACATCGCGCCGCCGCCCGCCGACCTGCTGGCCGATGCGCGCGTCGAGGCCCGCACCGGCCCGCTGCTCGCGCAGACAGACGCGCTGAAGACCGAAGCCTTCGACGGCGTGTTCCATCTCGCCTCGGCCGTGTCCGGCGAATGCGAGGCCGACTTCGAACTGGGCCTGCGCTCCAACCTCGACAGCACGCGCGCACTGCTCGATGCGCTGCGCGCGAATGTCGGCGCGGGTGGCAAGGTGGCGCGGCTGGTGTTCTCCAGCTCGGTCGCGGTGTTCGGGCCCGACCCCTCGGTGCCGCTGCCCAAGCTGGTGGCCGACGACACATTGCCGCTGCCGCAGACCTCCTACGGTACGCAGAAGCTGGTCTGCGAGCACCTCATTTCCGACTACACGCGCAAGGGCTACATCGACGGCCGCGCAGCGCGGCTGATGACCGTCACCGTGCGGCCGGGCCGCCCGAACGGCGCCGCCTCGTCGTTCTTCAGCGGCATCATCCGCGAGCCGCTGGCGGGCGTGGAATCGGTCTGCCCGGTGTCGTCCGACGTGTCGCATCCGATGACCTCGCCGGCGCACACGGTCGATGGCCTCATCGCCGTCTACGAAGCCAGCCGCGAAGCCTTCGGCGGGCGCGCCGCACTCAACCTGCCGGCGCTCAACGTGCGCGTGAGCGACATGCTCGATGCACTCGAAGAAGTGGCCGGCCCCAAGGTGCGCGCGCTGGTGCGCTTCGAGCGCGACGAGCGCATCGCCGGCATCGTGGCCAACTGGCCCGCCGGCGCCACGGCCGAACGCGCGGCGCGGCTCGGCCTGCATCCGCACGAGAATTTCGCAGACATCATTCGCCAATACATCGCCGATTGCGCCGCGCTTCCGAATGCGGCAGAAACACTGAAGGGAATGTCCTGATGAGCAAGAAGAAAAGCCCCGCGCCCACGTCCACGTCCAAGCCGAAGAGCAGCGCCTCGAAGAAATCTTCGGGTGCGCTCAAGCTGCGCTCGCAGGAATGGTTCGACAACCCGGCCAACACCGACATGACGGCGCTCTACATCGAGCGCACCATGAACTTCGGGCTCGGCCTCGACGAACTGCAATCGGGCCGCCCGATCATCGGCATCGCGCAGACGGGCTCCGACATCGCACCCTGCAACCGGCATCACCTCGTGCTGGCCGAGCGCGTGCGCGAGGGCATCCGCGATGCGGGCGGCATCGCGTTCGAGTTTCCGATCCATCCGATCCAGGAGACCTGCAAGCGCCCGACCGCCTCGCTCGACCGCAACCTGCAGTACCTCTCGCTGGTCGAAATTCTGTACGGGTACCCGCTCGACGGCGTGGTGCTGACCACCGGCTGCGACAAGACCACGCCGGCGCAATTGATGGCCGCGGCTACGGTAGACATCCCGGCCATTGCGCTGAACTCCGGGCCGATGCTCAACGGCTGGTACAAGGGCGAGCGCACGGGCTCGGGCACCATCGTCTGGAAGGCGCGCGAGCTGCTGGCCGCGGGCGAGATCGACGAGACCGGTTTCCTGAAGCTGGTGGCGTCGTCGGCGCCATCGACCGGCCACTGCAACACCATGGGCACGGCCTCCACGATGAACTCGCTGGCCGAGGCGCTCGGCATGACGCTGCCCGGCAGCGCAGCCATTCCCGCGCCGTACCGCGACCGCCAGGAAATGGCCTACATGACCGGCAAGCGCATCGTCGAGATGGTGCGCGAGAACCTCAAGCCCTCGGACATCCTGACACGCGCCGCGTTCGAGAACGCGATCGTCGTGAACTCGGCCATCGGGGGCTCGACCAATGCGCCGATTCACCTGAACGCCATCGCGCGCCACATCGGCGTGCCGCTGACCACCGGCGACTGGGAAAAGCACGGCTACAAGATTCCGCTGCTGGTCAACCTGCAACCCGCGGGCGAGTACCTCGGCGAGGACTACTACCGCGCGGGCGGCGTGCCAGCGGTGGTGGCCGAGCTGATCGCCAAGGGCAAGATCCAGCCCGCGCTCACCGTCAACGGCAAGACGATCATCGAGAACTGCGAAGGCCGCTTCACCGAAGACCGGAAGGTGATCTTCCCGTACGCCAAGCCGATGATGAAGAACGCCGGTTTCCTCGATTTCAGCGGCAACCTCTTCGACTCCGCGATCATGAAGACCAGCGTGATCACGCCCGAGTTCCACAACCGCTACCTGGAGGACCCGGCCGACCCGATGGCCTTCGAAGGCACGGCCGTGGTGTTCGACGGACCCGAGGACTACCACCGCCGCATCGACGATCCGAAGATGAAGATCGATGCGCACAGCATCCTGTTCATGCGCGGCGTCGGGCCGGTCGGCTACCCCGGCGCGGCCGAGGTCGTGAACATGCGCGCACCGGCCTACCTGCTGAAGAAGGGCGTCACCGCGCTGCCTTGCATCGGCGATGGACGGCAGTCGGGAACGTCGGGCTCGCCATCGATCCTGAACGCGTCGCCCGAGGCTGCGACCGGTGGGGGACTGGCATTGCTGAAGACAGGCGACCGTGTGCGCATCGACCTGAAGAAGCGCACCGCCAACATGCTGGTGTCCGACGAAGAGTTGGCCCTGCGCCGCCAGAAGCTCGAGGCCGCCGGCGGCTACCAGTACCCGCCGAGCCAGACGCCGTGGCAGGAGATTCAGCGCGCGGTGGTGGATGAGCTTTCCGAAGGCATGGTGCTCAAGCCCGCGGTGAAATATCAAAAGATCCACGCCACCTTCGGCGTGCCGCGCGACAACCACTGACCGGCGCCCGCGCGGCGCACGCGCTCAGCGCGCGTGTGTCACGCCGCCGTCGACGACGAGCGTGGAGCCCATCACGTAGTCGCCCGCGCGCGAAGCAAGGTAGATCGCGGCGCCGGCCATGTCTTCCGGCGTGCCGATGCGGCCCGCCGGAATGCGGCCCTTGACCTCGTCGCCGTGGTCGCGCGCATCCTTGTTCATGTCCGATGCGAACGCGCCCGGCGCGATCGCGCTCACCACGATGCGGTCTTGCGCGAGGCGCAGCGCCATCCGGCGTGTGAGCTGGATCAGGCCGGCCTTGCTGGCCGCGTACGAATAGGTTTCCTGCGGGTTCACCGAGATGCCGTCGATCGAGGCGATGTTGATCACCTTCGACAGGTGATCGGTCGCGGCCTTCTTGAGCATCGGCGTGAGCGCCTGGGTCAGGAAGAAGGGCGTCTTCAGGTTCAGGTCGACCACCTTGTCCCAGCCGCTCTCGGGGAACTCCGCGTACGGCGCGCCCCAGGCGGCACCGGCGTTGTTGACGAGGATGTCGAGCGAGCCTTCATGCTTCGCATACGCGTCGACCAGCGCCTGTGCACCTTCGACCGTGGACACGTCCGCCGGCAGCGAGACGCAGTGGCCGAAGGCCGAGAGCTCCTTGGCGGTCTGGTCGCAGGCCGCGGCCTTGCGTGCCGAGATGTACACGCGCGCGCCTTGGGCGAGGAAGCCCTCGGCGATCATGCGGCCGATGCCTCGCGAGCCGCCGGTGATCAAGGCGGTGCGGCCCTTCAGCGAGAAGAGTTGGGTGGTGTCCATGGTGCGGGTGTCTCCTGAATTGAAAGAACTTCAGGAAACGAGCTTAGTGCCGGGAACGCCCGCGCCGCGTCACCTTGGTGCCAGCGACAGGCTCCGGGGGCTGGTGAAGCTGCGCTGGTCGCCCGTGACCGGGTCCTGGAAGGTGACCGACTTGGCCAGGAGCTGCAGCGGCTTGTCGAAGTCATCGGTGTTCTCGGGCAACAGCACGGGGTAGATCGGGTCGTTCTCGATCGGCATGCCGAGCGCGAGGCAATGCACCCGCAGCTGGTGCTTGCGGCCGGTGACGGGCGAGAGCCGCAGCAGCGCGCGGCCGCCTCGTACTTCTTGCACCTCGATGCGCGTCTCGGAGTTGGGCTCGCCCGGCTCTTCGCGCATGCGCATGAAATGCTCGTCGTCCACGAGGCGGCTGCGGTAGATGTCGGGCACCGTCGAGACGCCTTCCTGCCACGGCACCACCGCCTCGTAATGCTTGGCGATGCGGCGCTCCGGAAACATCTGCTGGTAGGCGCCGCGCGTCTCGCGGCGCACCGAGAACAGCACGAGGCCGGAGGTGCTGCGGTCGATGCGGTGCAGCGGCACGAGGTCGTCGATGTTCAGCTTGCGCTTGAGCCGCACCAGCAGGCTTTCCTGCAGGTACTTGCCGGTCGGTGTGACGGGGAGGAACGGGGGCTTGTCGGCCACGACGAGCTCGTCGTCCTGGAACAGCACCTGCTCCTCGAAGGGGATGTGAACCTCGCCGTCGAGTGTGCGGTAGTAATAAACACGCAGCGGCGACTCGTAGCGGCGCTCGATGGTGACGGGGATGCGGTGCTCGTCGATCACGTCGCCGGCCACGATGCGTTCCAGCCATGCGTCGCGCGTGATCGCGGGGAAGCGCTCGATGAGGAACTCGGCGATGGTGGGCCAGGATCCGTACGGCAGGCCGACGCAACTTGGGCCGACGCCGTCGCGCGTGGGCAGCGGCGGCGTCTGGCGGGGGCGGCTCACGATGCGGCTTCCTGTTGCAGCACGCGCAGCGCCTCGTCGAACGACGGGCGCGCGGCGACGTTGGGATGCATGCAGCGATCCTTCAATGCGGACATGGCGGCGGGCGGCGCATCGGTGCAGCGTTCGAGCAGTTCTTCGAGCAGGCAGCCGAAGGCGCGCATCTCCAGGCGCTGCAGGGCCGCGGTTTGGCTGGCATCGAGCGAGCCCGTCATCCAGCCCGCGCCGAAGTCGCCGAGCCGGCCGCCGCCTTGCGCATTCCACAGGATGTTGTGCGCGTAGAGGTCGCCATGGAGGATGCCGCGTGCGTGCAGGTGCTGCATGGCGGAGGCGATGTCGCTTGCGACACGCAGCGCGATATCGGCGGTCCATTTCGCGTCGTCCGCATAGATGTCGCGTGTGCACGATGCGAGACTCGGTGGTCCCGCCAGCGTGCGGAAGGAGGGGGGCACGAGTGGCATCACGAGGCCGTCCGTGCCATCGGGGTGGCCGTTGATCCGGCTCTGCGCGGCGATCAGCGTCGGGTGCGCGCCGGCCGCGATGCAGGCGGCCATTTCGCTGTGCGGCCAGCCATCGCTGGTGACAGCGCCCTTGAAGAGCTTGACGGCTACGTCCTGCTGCGAAGGCCTCAGCGTCGCCTGATGGATCACGCCCGATGCGCCTTCGCCGAGCTTCCTGCCGAGCGTGAGATCGCGCCAATCGACATGCGGCACCGACTGCGCGGTCATCGCGGCGTCCTCGGCTTGCGTATCGAACGGATTGCCGGCTGCGGCGAGCCACGAAAGACGCGGCAAGGAGAGCAGCCATTCAGGCAGGGCCTCGAAGCGGTTCGCGGAGACGCGCAGCAGTTCGAGCCGCTGCAGCGCAGCCATCGAATCCGGCAGCCGGCTCAACCGGTTGCCCGCCAGCATCAGCTTCTGCATTCGCGTGCAATGGCCGAGCGTGTCGGGCATTTCCTCGATCTGGTTGTCCGTGAGGATCAGCCAGCGCAGCGAAGGCGGCAGCGCAGCGGCGGGCACTTTCGCGATGCGGTTGGCCTTGAAGCCGACGATGTCGATGCCACGGCACTGGCCGATGGATTCGGGCAGCGTCGTGAAGCGGTTGTCGGAGCAGAACAGCACCCGCAGCTTGTGCAGGCGGCCCAGGTCGTCGGGCAGCGCATCGAGCGCATTCCCGGAGAGATTCAGTGTTTCGAGCGAATCGGCAAGGTCGAAGATCTCGCGCGGGAACTCGGTGAGTCCGCACGAGAGATCGAGCCTGGTGGCGCCTGCCAGCCGACCCGCGCGCAGCTCGGCCAGTGTGTCCATCCGCCGAGTCTAAATCCCTAGATCCCTAGCCCCGGGGACCGAAGCGGTAGACGCCGTCCTTGCCCAGTTCGCGCTTCACCTGGCCCGAGAACCACAGGAGGTGCAGGTGCGCCACCGTCTCGCCCATCGCGAAGGTGATCTGGTGCAGGTCGAGTTCGCGCTTGAAGAGGATCGGCAGGCCCTCGGCCGCCGTCAGTGCGCGCGCAGTGCAGGCTTCGAGCAGCTCGGCCAGCCGGTCGCGGTGATGCTCCTGCAACTGATCGACGCGGCGATGAATGCCGGTGAACGGCTTGCCATGCGATGGGAGGCCCACCGTGTCGGCGGGCAGCGCCTTGAACTTGTCGATGCTGTCCAGGAAGAGCCGCAGCGAATTCGCCTCGGGCTCGCCCGCGTGCACGCTCACGTTGGTCGAGATGCGCGGCAGCATCATGTCGCCGCCCAGGAGCAGCTTCTGCTCGTCGCAGTACAGCGCGATGTGTTCGGGCGCGTGGCCGTAACCGCTGATGCAGCGCCACGCGTGGCCGCCGATGGTCACGATGTCGCCGTCCATCATGCGCACGTACCGGTCGGGCACCGAAGGCACCATGTTCGCGTAGTAGTTGGTGCGCGCGCGGATCTTGGCGATGCCCACCGGGTCGGTCATGCCGTGCGAGGCGAAGAAGTCCGCCGCCGCATCGCCGCCCGCGAGCGTGTCGCCGGCGGTGCTGAGCACGCGAGCCACGTGGTAGTCGGTGGCGCTGATCCAGAGCGGCGCGTTCCATCGCTTGCAGAGCCAATCTGCCAGGCCGATGTGGTCGGGGTGCATGTGGGTGACGATCACGCGCAGGATCGGCAGGCCTTCGAGCTGCGTCTCGAAGATCTGCTCCCATTGTTTGCGCGCCTCGTCGTGCGAGATGCAGCAGTCGACCACCGTCCAGCCTTCGACGCCGTCGATCGTGTCGCGCAGCAGCCAGAGGTTGATGTGGTCCAGCGCAAAGGGCAGCCGCATGCGGATCCAGCGCACGCCCGGCGCGACTTCCAGGGCTTCGCCGGGCCCGGGCAGGGTGTCGCCCAGGGTGTAGTGGAGTTCGCGTTCGAGGAGGTTCATGTAAGATTGACGTTTACGTAAACGTCATGTGTAGGTGGCACCATTGTAGGGAGCGCGGCGAAAACCTGCTGTCGCCCCCATAACACCCCTGGCTCACCCCTCCTGGCGCTTTCCGGAACGTCCTTTCATCCCGCATGTCCACGCCAACCTTCACCATCAGCGAGCTCGCCAAGGAGTTCGACCTCACGACGCGGGCGATCCGCTTCTACGAGGACATGGGCCTGCTCACGCCCGAGCGGGCCGGCCTGCAGCGCGTGTATAGCGCGCGCGACCGGGCGCGGCTCACGCTCACGCTGCGTGCCAAGCGCCTGGGCCTGAGCCTCACCGAGGCCAAGGACATCCTGGACATGTACGACAGCCCGCGGGACACCGTGCCGCAGCTGCAGAAGTTTCTCGGCGTGCTGGGCGCGCACCGTGCCCAGCTCGAGGCGCAGTTGGCCGAACTGCAGGCCAACATCGCGGAAGTGCGCGCACATGAGAAAAAGGGCCGAGCCACGCTGGCAAAGGCCGAGAAGGCCAAGAAGGCGGCCAAGTCCACCCGGGCGACCTGACCGGCCACGACTCATCGACAATCACGATCTATGTCCGACAACAACCTCGAAGACCTGTTCGCCCACAACCGTGCCTGGTCCGCACAAATGGAACGCGACCGTCCCGGCTTCTTCACCAGCCTGGTGAAGCAGCAGACGCCGCGCTACATGTGGATCGGCTGCTCCGACAGCCGCGTGCCTGCCAACCAGATCACCGGCCTGGAACCGGGTGAAGTGTTCGTGCACCGCAACGTCGCCAACATCGTGGTGCACTCCGACCTCAATGCGCTCTCGGCGATCCAGTTCGCGGTCGAGCACCTGAAGGTCGAGCACATCATGGTGGTGGGCCACTACGGCTGCGCGGGCGTGAAGGCCGCACTCAGCGGCAAGCGCATCGGCCTTGCCGACAACTGGATCCGCCACATCCAGGACGTGCGCGACCGCCACAGTGTGATGATCGAAAGCCTGCCCGAAGAAGTGCGCGTCGATGCCCTGTGCGAACTCAACGTGGCCGAGCAGGTGGTCAACGTGGCGGTGAGCACCGTCATGGTCGATGCCTGGGCGCGCGGCCAGAAAGTGCAAATTCACGGCTGGACCTTCGGCGTGCACGACGGCCTGCTGCAGGACCTGGGCCTGAGCGTCGACGGCGCCAAGCCGCTCGATTCGGCCTACAAGGCCGCGGTGCAGCGCATCCGCTACAAGTGGAGCAAGCCGGCGGCGGGTGCGGCGCTTGCATCGCCCTCGGCGCAGGCGGGCGCCGACGGCACCGAACGCAGCGAAGACGCGGCGCAGTAATCCGGCCGGGCCCATGTTCCCGCAGCGCCTCGATTCACCGCTGGCCTACGACATCGCCAAGGCGATGATCGATGGGTTCAACCGGCACTACCGGTTGTTCCGCGCCGAATCGGCGCGGGCCAAGCACCGTTTCGAAACCGCCGACTGGCATGGCCAGCAGCGGGCGCAGCGCGAGCGCATCGAGTTCTACGACTTGCGCGTGAACGAGGCCGTGGCCCGGCTCGAGAAAGAGTTCAAGGCGGGCGACCAGCCGATGGAGGTGTGGCACCAGGTCAAGCTGCACTTCATCGGCCTTCTGGTGGACCACCACCAACCCGAGCTGGCCGAGAGCTTCTTCAACTCGGTGACCACCAAGATCCTGCATCGCGCGTATTTCCAGAACGACTTCATCTTCGTGCGCCCGGCGATCAGCACCGAGTACATCGAGCCGCGCGGCGCGCCGACCTACCGCCCGTACTACCCCGCGCACGACACGCTGGCCGACACGCTCGAGCAGATGCTCGACGACTTCGCGCTGCAAGGGAGCTACGCCGACAAGCGGCGCGATGCCGAGCGCGTGGCGCACGTCATCCTGAACCGCTTCCATCAGGTCAAGCTGCGCGCCAACTTCCAGCTGCAGGTGCTCTCGGGCCTCTTCTTCCGGAACAAGGGCGCGTACGTGGTCGGGAAGATCATGAACGGCTTCACCGAGATTCCGTTCTCGCTGCCGATCCTGCACGACAGCAACGGCAAGTTCTACATCGATGCGGCGCTCTTCGGCGAAGACGACCTGCAGATGCTCTTCAGCTTTGCGCGCGCCTACTTCATGGTCGACATGGAAGTGCCCTCGGCCTGGGTGCAGTTCCTGCGCTCACTCATGCCGCGCAAGCCGCGCGCCGAGATCTACAACGCGCTCGGCCTCGCCAAGCAGGGCAAGACGCTTTTCTACCGCGACTTTCTCTCGCACCTGAACTACTCGAGCGACCGCTTTCGCATTGCGCCCGGCATCAAGGGCATGGTCATGCTGGTGTTCGATCTGCCGTCGTTTCCGTTCGTGTTCAAGGTCATCAAGGACTTCTATCCGCCGCAGAAGGACACCACGCGCGAGCAGATCAAGGGCAAGTACATGCTCGTGAAGCAGCACGACCGCGTGGGCCGCATGGCCGACACGCTGGAGTACAGCGACGTGGGTTTCCCGCTCGACCGCTTCGAGCCCGAGCTGATCGAGGAGATCCAGAAGTTCGCGCCCAGCCAGCTGGAGATCGGCGACCGCGACGGCAACGGGGAGATGGAGGTCGTGGTCAAGCACGTCTACATCGAGCGCCGCATGATCCCGCTGAACATCTACCTGCAGGAGGCCTTCGACGCGCTGGCCGACCCCGAGAGCCCGGCGCATGCCAAGCGCGCGAAGGACCAGCTGGAGCATGCGGTGATCGAGTACGGCAACGCCATCAAGGACATGGTTGCGGCCAACATCTTTCCCGGCGACATGCTGTGGAAGAACTTCGGCGTCACGCGCGGCGGCAAGGTGGTGTTCTACGACTACGACGAGATCGAATACATCACCGACTGCAAGTTTCGCAAGGTGCCCGCGCCGCGCAACGAGGAAGACGAGATGAGCGGCGAGGTCTGGTACTCGGTGGGCCCGAAGGACGTGTTCCCCGAGACCTTCGAGCCCTTCCTGCTCGGCAACAGCGACGTGCGCGCCGCCTTCATGGCGCACCACGCCGACCTGCTCGACGCCGCCTTCTGGCAGCACCACAAGGAACGCATCCAGGCCGGCCAGATGCTCGATGTGTTCCCGTACGAAGAATCGCAACGCTTCCAGCACGAGGGGCACGCGACCCATTTCTGACCGGCTGCGGCCACGGCCACAGCCGACCGTTTCACTTTCGCATTCACATTCAAGAAGGAGACCCTCATGTCCGAATCCATCGTCATCGTCGGCGCCGCCCGCACCCCCATGGGTGGCTTTCAAGGCGACTTTGCTTCCCTCTCCGCACACGACCTCGGCGGCGCGGCCATCAAGGCCGCCGTCGAACGCGCCGGCATCGCCCCCGAGAGCGTGGGTGAAGTGCTGTTCGGCAACTGCCTCATGGCCGGCCAGGGCCAGGCCCCGGCGCGCCAGGCCGCGTACAAGGGCGGCCTGCCCGACAGCGCGGGCGCGGTCACGCTCAGCAAGATGTGCGGCTCGGCCATGAAGGCCGCGATGCTCGCGCACGACCTGCTCTTGGCCGGCACGCACGACGTGATCGTCGCGGGCGGCATGGAGAGCATGACCAACGCGCCTTACCTCATGCTCAAGGGCCGCGGCGGCTACCGCATGGGCCACGACAAGATCTATGACCACATGATGCTCGACGGCCTGGAAGACGCCTATCAGCCGGGCCGCTCGATGGGCACCTTCGGCGAGGACTGCGCGGCCAAGTACAAGTTCACTCGCGAGCAGCAGGACGCCTTCGCGATCGCGAGCGTGCAGCGCGCCAAGGCCGCGACCGAATCGGGTGCGTTCAAGGAAGAAATCACCCCCGTCACCGTGAAGGGCCGCGGCGGCGACACCGTGATCTCCATCGACGAAGGCCCGGGCAAGGTCAAGCTCGACAAGATCCCGACGCTCAAGCCCGCGTTCAAGAAAGAGAACGGCACCATCACCGCCGCATCGAGCTCGTCGATCAACGACGGCGCCGCCGCGCTGGTCATGATGACCGGGTCGCACGCGAAGAAGATCGGCGCCAAGCCCATCGCCCGCATCGTCGGCCACGCCACCCATGCGCAGGAGCCCGAGTGGTTCTCCACCGCGCCGGTCGGCGCGGTCGCCAAGCTCTTCAAGAAGACTGGCTGGACCGTGAAGGACGTCGACCTCTGGGAAGTGAACGAGGCCTTCGCCGTGGTGCCGATGGCGCTGATGCACGAGCTCGACGTGTCGCATGACATCGTCAACGTGAACGGCGGCGCCTGCGCGCTGGGCCACCCGATCGGCGCGAGCGGCGCGCGCATCATGGTCACCTTGATCCATGCGCTGAAGGCGCGCGGCAAGAAGCGCGGCGTGGCCACGCTGTGCATCGGCGGCGGCGAAGGCACCGCCGTGGCACTCGAATTGCTCTAAGCAGCACGGCCGGCAGCGTCCCAGAGGGCGCGCCGGGCCTCGCCATCCGGCATTTCAACAATCAGATATTGCGTCAGAGCAGGAGATTTCATGCGCCCATCCATCCACCGTACCGCCCTGGCCGCCCTGCTGGCCACCGCCTTCCTGGCACCCGCCGCCAGTTGGGCGCAGAAGCGCGACAACGTGCTGTTCCAGGCCGCCACCGACGAGCAGCCCGCCGTCATCAAGACGCTGGAGAAACTTGTCAACATCGAGACCGGCACGGGTGACGCCGAAGGCATTGCCGCCGCCGGCAACTACCTCGAAGGCGAACTCAAGAACCTGGGCTTCACCGTCACGCGCAGCAAGTCGGCCGGCATCGTGGTCGGCGACAACATCATCGGCAAGATCAAGGGCCGCGGCGGCAAGAACCTGCTGCTGATGTCGCACATGGACACCGTGTACCTGAAGGGCACGCTCGCCAAGGCGCCGTTCAAGGTCGAGGGCGACAAGGCCTACGGCCCCGGCATCGCCGACGACAAGGGCGGCAACGCGGTCATCCTGCACACGTTGAAGCTGCTCAAGGACTACGGCGTGCGCGACTACGGCACGATCACCGTGCTCTTCAACACCGACGAGGAAAAAGGCTCCTTCGGCTCGCGGGACCTGATCCAGGAAGAAGCCAAGCTCGCCGATTACGTGCTCTCGTTCGAGCCCACCAGCGCAGGCGACGAGAAGCTCTCGCTCGGCACCTCGGGCATCGCCTATGTGCAGGTCAACATCACCGGCAAGGCTTCGCATGCGGGCGCCGCGCCCGAGCTGGGTGTCAACGCATTGGTCGAGGCATCGGACCTCGTGCTGCGCACGATGAGCATCGACGACAAGGCCAAGCACCTGCGCTTCAACTGGACCATCGCCAAGGCCGGCAACGTGTCGAACATCATCCCGGCCAGCGCCACGCTGAATGCCGACGTGCGCTATGCGCGGAACGAAGACTTCGAAGCCGCGATGAAGACGCTCGAAGAAAAGGCGCAGCAGAAGAAGCTGCCCGAAGCCGACGTCAAGGTGCTGGTCACACGCGGCCGTCCGGCTTTCAATGCGGGCGAAGGCGGCAAGAAGCTGGTCGACAAGGCCGTGGCCTTCTACAAGGAAGCCGGCGGCACCCTCGGCGTGGAAGAGCGCACCGGCGGCGGCACCGACGCGGCCTATGCGGCGCTCTCGGGCAAGCCCGTGATCGAAAGCCTGGGCCTGCCCGGCTTCGGCTATCACAGCGACAAGGCCGAGTACGTGGACATCAGCAGCATCCCGCGCCGCCTGTACATGGCCGCGCGCCTGATCATGGACCTGGGCGCGGGCAAGTAAACACAAAGAAAAAGACAGGAGACAAAGTCATGCTGCTCAGTGCCGACCAGGAAGCCATCCGCGACGCGGTGCGCGATTTCTCGCAAGCCGAACTCTGGCCCAACGCCCCCACGTGGGACCGCGAACACAGCTTTCCGAAGGAGGCGCACCAGGGCCTCGCGGCGCTGGGTGCCTACGGCATCTGCGTGCCCGAGGAGCACGGCGGCGCGGGCCTCGACTACCTCACGCTTGCGCTGGTGCTCGAGGAAATCGCGGCCGGCGACGGCGGCACCAGCACCGCCATCAGCGTGACCAACTGCCCGGTCAACGCGATCCTCATGCGCTACGGCAACGCCCAGCAAAAGAAGAAGTGGCTCGAGCCGCTCGCGCAAGGCCAGATGCTCGGCGCCTTCTGCCTCACCGAGCCGCAGGCGGGCAGCGACGCATCGAGCCTGCGCACCACTGCGCGCAAGGACGCCGACGGCTACGTGATCGATGGCGTGAAGCAGTTCATCACCAGCGGCAAGAACGGCCAGGTCGCCATCGTCATCGCGGTGACCGACAAGGGCGCGGGCAAGCGCGGCATGAGCGCGTTCATCGTGCCCACCGATGCACCCGGCTACGCCGTCGCGCGCCTGGAAGACAAGCTCGGCCAGCACAGCAGCGACACCGCGCAGATCAACTTCGATGGCTGCCGCATCCCGGCGGAGAACCTCATCGGCGCCGAAGGCGAGGGCTACAAGATCGCGCTCGGTGCGCTCGAAGGCGGCCGTATCGGCATCGCCGCGCAGAGCGTGGGCATGGCGCGCAGCGCGTTCGACGTGGCGCTGGCCTACGCCAAGGAGCGCCAGGCTTTCGGCGGCTCGATCTTCGACCAGCAGGCCGTGGGCTTTCGCCTCGCCGAATGCGCGACGCAGATCGAAGCGGCACGCCAACTCATCTGGCACGCAGCGAGCCTGCGCGATGCGGGCTTGCCGTGCCTGAAGGAAGCGGCAATGGCCAAGCTCTTCGCCAGCGAGATGGCCGAGCGCGTGTGCAGCGCCGCGATCCAGACGCTGGGCGGTTATGGCTACGTGAACGACTTTCCGCTGGAGCGCATCTATCGCGACGTGCGCGTATGCCAGATCTACGAAGGCACGTCGGACATCCAGAAGCTTTTGATCCAGCGCGCCCTGGCGTGAGAGCCGGCGCGCGCCGCCGTGGGCCGCGGGTCCGCATCGCCGCGGCGGTGCTGCTGCTGGCGCTGGCCGTGTGGACGGTCGTCATCGAGCCGCGCTGGGTCGCGGCACGCGTCGAGCCGTTGGGCTCGGCCCAGTGGAAGCCGCCGGCCGGGCTCAAGGTGGCGATGGCGGGCGACTGGCACCTCACCACGCGCTCGGCGTGGCGTGTCACCAGCGCGGAGCGCGCCGCGCGCATCGTCGAGGACATCAACGCAGCACAGCCCGACGTGATCCTGCTGCCCGGCGACTTCCTTGCCGGTTCGGGCGATGACGAGGCCTTCTCCATCGAAGACATGGCCGCCGTGCTCGGCCGCCTCAAGGCGCCGCAGGGCGTGTACGCGGTGCTGGGCAACCACGACTGGTGGCACGACGGCGAACGCACGGCCAAGGCTCTGGCCGCTCAGGGCATCCACGTGCTGGAGAACGCCTCGATGCGCCTGCCGGGCCACGACCTCTGGGTGGTCGGCATCGGCGACGACTCGACCGGCCATTCGGAATCCGACAAGGCGCTGGCCGGCGTGCCG
Organism: Variovorax sp. W1I1; assembly: GCF_030815625.1. Classification (NCBI taxonomy): domain Bacteria; kingdom Pseudomonadati; phylum Pseudomonadota; class Betaproteobacteria; order Burkholderiales; family Comamonadaceae; genus Variovorax; species Variovorax sp. W1I1. The sequence goes on from NZ_JAUSWZ010000001.1 coordinate 66,849, forward strand.
AAGGGCGCGGCCACGCTGGTCATGATGCACGACCCCTTCAGCTTCGCGACGATGCCGCGCACGCAGGGGCTGGTGGTCGCTTCGCACACGCATGGTGGGCAGATCAGCGTGCCGGGCCATGGCGCGCTGGTGGTGCCGGGCCGCGCGCCGCGCGAGTGGGCCTACGGCTGGGTCGCGCACAAGGGCAATCGCATGTACGTGACGAGCGGGCTGGGCGTGAGCATCCTGCCGGTGCGTTTCAACATGCGGCCCGAGTGGGTGATGTTCCGGTAGCGCCTTCACCCCGTGTCATCGGTTTCGATGACAGACAGGAACACGCCGGCGGCGCAGCATGGCGACCTCTTTGTCGGAGGTCTTCGCCATGTCCGTTTCCAAACCTGTTTCCAAACCCGTTTCCTTTGCCGCGGCCGTGTTGTGCTGCCTCGGCGCATCCGCACAAGCGCAGCAACCCGCGGCCCCAGACATCGCCACGCTGACCGCGAGCGATGCCGTGCAGCAGCTCTGCGCCGGCACGGTGACCAGCGAGCAACTGGTCTCTGCCTACCTCGCGCAAGCCAAGGCCAGAGCGAACCTCAATGCCTTCGTCACACTCGACGAGGCCGGCGCGCTGAAGGCCGCCAGCGCGGCCGATGCAGAGAGAAAGCGCGGTGGCGCCTGCAAGCCGCTGGCCGGCTTGCCGGTGGTCATCAAGGACAACATCCAGGTGAAGGGCCTGCCCGCCACGGCCGGCTCGCCCGCGCTCAAGGGCTTCGTGCCCGCCGCCGATGCGCCCGTGGTCGCCAAGCTGCGCGCGGCCGGAGCGGTCATCCTCGGCAAGACCAACATGCACGAGCTGGCCTTCGGCGTCACCGGCTACAACCCCGCCTTCCAGACCGGCCCCGAGGTCGGCGTGCGCAACGCCTACGACGCGAGCCGCATCGCGGGCGGATCGTCGTCGGGCAACGGCGCGGCGCTCGGCGCACGCATGGCGCCGGCGGCGCTGGGCACCGACACGGGCGGCTCGGTGCGCATTCCGTGCGCGTTCAACGGCTGCGCGTCGTTGCGTCCGAGCATGGGCCGCTATTCGCAGCAGGGCATCGCGCCGATCTCGCACACCCGCGACACCGCGGGGCCGATGGCGCAGTCGATGGCCGATGTCGCGCTGCTCGACTGCGTGATCGCGGGCGGCGCACCGCTCAAGCCCGTCGACCTGAAACGCGTGCGGCTCGGCGTGGTGCCGGCCTTCTACGCGAACCTCGATGCCGACACGCGCGCCGCCACCGATGCCGCGCTCGCCAAGCTGCGCGCGGCGGGCGTCACGCTGGTGGATGTGGAGATGCCGAAACTCATGGAACTCAACGGCGCCATCGGCTTCCCGCTCGCGCTGTACGAAGCGCACGACGACATGGTGGCCTACCTCGCGAAGTACCGCACCGGGATCGACATCGCGCAGCTGACAGCGGGCATCGCGAGCCCCGACGTCAAGGGCACCTTCGAAGCCTTCGTGATCCCGCGCAAGCTGCCGGCGCCGAACGGCACGGTCGACGCGAAGCCTGCTTACGACAACGCGATGCGCATCGCGCGGCCCGCATTGCAGAAGCTCTACCGCGACACCTTCGCGAAGAACAAGCTCGATGCGCTCGTGTTCCCGACGGTGCCGCGCGTGGCACTGGCCGCCGCGCCCGAAGCCAGCAGCCCGGAGAACTTCGGCGCGCTGATCCAGAACACCGACCCCGGCAGCAACGCCGGCATTCCGGGTGTGCAGTTGCCCTCGGGCCTCGGTGCGACCAGCGGGCTGCCCATCGGGTTGGAACTCGACGGACCGGCCGGCAGCGACCGCAAGCTGCTCGCCGTCGGCCTCGCGGTGGAGGGCGTGCTGGGCCGCCTGCCCGCACCCAGGGCGAAGTAGGGCGGGCCGGCCGTATCAGCGCTGGGCGAGGCCCGCCAGCGCCGACCGCCGCTCGATGCCGAGCTTGTCGAAGATGCGCCGCAGATAGGTGCGCACAGTGGGCACGCTCACCGCCATGCGCCGCGCGATCTCCTTGTCGGTGAGGCCCTCGCACACGGCGCGTGCGACCTCCTGCTCGCGCGCGCTCAGGTCATCCCATGAAGCAGTCCCGGCGGGCATCGGCACCGCGGCTGCCGTGCGCTGTGCACGCTGCAGCGCGCCGATGAACGCAGGCTCGATCAGGTCGAGCAGCGCCTTCTCGTGCTCGCCGAAATCGCCGCGCCCCTTGCGCCGCCAGATGCGCAGGTCACCCAACGCGCGGCTGCCTTCGAAGGCATGCAGGTTCATGCCCCAGTGCAGTCCGTCGCGCGAGAGAAAGTCGGTGAAGAATTCCGTCTGCATCAGTTCGCGCTGCGGCATCACGTCGGTCACGCGCGTGGCGCGGCGGTGCGACTGCAGCACGAAGGTGATCGGGTCGTGGTGCTGATGCCATTCGCCGTAGCGATCGAGGTTGGCGGGGTCCATGTTGAGCGCCACGCGGCCGTCGAAACGGCCGCTCTCGGCGTTCCACACGAACGAGGCGAACTGGTCCGCATGCAGCAGATCGAGCAGCGCCCAGCCCAGGCGCTCGCGGACGTCGCTTTCGCCGCGCTCTTGCGCCAGCAGCGTGAAAACGCCGCGCAGTGCCTGCTGTTCGGAACCTGTCAGGTACATCGCCGCCTCGCTCTGGTTGTCCGCATGTAAGGCTAACGTTTAGCAAGCGCCGCGCCAAGGGTGGATGCCCCGGTGCCGTCATGCGGAGCGCGCAGAATCGCGGGCTGCACGCCCATGTCTTCGAGTCCGACTCCTTTGCCTTCGCCCGAAACGCCGCCCTCCGCATCCCCCTGGCAGCGGCTGCGCGGCTACTGGGTCGAGGCGCCCAACCCCAACCCGCTGGTCGACCAGAGCCTCGCGCGCGCCTACATCGTCGACACGCGCGACACGCCGCTCTCGGCGGCTGTGACGGCGGCGGTGTTCTGGGTGCTGTTTCTCGTGCTGACCGGCGACCGCGGCGCGCTGGTGTGGGCCGTGCTGGTGCACGCGATGCAATGGAACATGCACCGCCACTTGCACCGTGTGGACCCGGACGCCATCGACGCCGCGTCGGCCGCCCGCACGCGCCGGCAGCTGGAGCTGCGCATGCTGTTCCCGGGGCTGGTGTGGGCGCTGGCGCCGTGGCTCTTCTTTCCGCACGGCGACCTTGCATACATCCTCCTGATGTATTTCTTCGTCAGCGGCACCACCGGCGTGATCATCGCCGCGCTCGCGCAATGGTGGCTGGCCGCGGTGTGCTTCGGCGTGCCGGTGTTCCTGAGCCTGGCGCTGCGGCTGGTGCTGGAGCCGGGCAGCGTGCCGGTGATCATGGGTTGCCTGGCGGTGTCGCAGTTGCTTGCGTCGTTGCACTACGCGCGCAAGCAGAACCGGCTGATCGTGCGCTCCATCGAGAACGGCTTCGAGAACGCGCGTCTGGCCGATGCCTTGTCGCGCCAGCTCGATCATGTGGCGCGGATGGCCGCGCAGCGCGCGCGCATCTTCGCGGCCGCCAACCACGACCTGCGCCAGCCGATGCATGCGCTGGCGATCTTTGTGGATGCGCTCGACACGCGCCGCGCGCCCAGTGCGGACAACCTGCGCTTCATGCGCGACAGCGTCGATGCGCTGCGCGGCTCCATCGACGCGCTGCTGGACATCGCGCAGCTCGATGGCGGCGCGGCGCCGGTGCGGCTGGAGCCCCTGCGTCTGGATGCATTGTTCCGGTCGCTCGACGGACGTTTTGCGGCGCTGGCCGAAGCCAAGGGCCTGGCGCTGCGCATCCGCCCGACGGAGGCGGTGGTGCGGGCCGATGCGCGCATGCTCGCGCGCGTGCTGGGCAACCTGGTCGACAACGCCATCAAGTACACGCCCGTGGGCACGGTGTTCGTGCTCGCGCGGCGGGTGCAGCGCCCGGCGAACGGCGTGCCCGCCTGGCGCATCGAGGTGCGCGACTCGGGCGTGGGCATCGAAGCGCAGCACCGGGAGCAGGTGTTCGAGGAGTTCTTCCAGGTCGACAACCCCGGCCGCGACCGCAGCCGCGGCCTTGGGCTGGGCCTGTCGCTGGTGGCGGGCATGGCGCAGGTGATGGGCTCGCGCATCGAAGTTCGCTCCGCGCCCGGCCGCGGCAGCACCTTCTCTCTGGTGCTGGAGGAAGCGGTCGCCCCGCCCGCCGTGCCGGAGACGGAGGCATTGGCGGAGCCGGCGGCCGGCCGAACGACCGCCGCGATCCGCATCCTGGTGCTGGACGACGAGCAGCCCGTGCGCGAGGCGATGCGTTCGCTGCTCGGCGGCTGGGGCCACGAGGTGGCGCTGGCCGCCAACCCTCGCGAGGCGCTGCAGCACGGCGGCGTGTTCGACCTGATGCTGAGCGACCTGCGGCTGGGCAGCGGCCTCTCGGGGCTGGCGGCCGCGCAGGCGCTGCAGGCGGTCGGCAAGGCGCGAAACGTGGTCATCCTGACGGGTGAAACGGCCCATGCCAATCGGGTGGAGGTCGAGCGCGCGGGCTATGCGCTCATCTACAAGCCGGCCGATGCGCGGGCCTTGCAGGACGCGATCGCCGCGAGCCGCTCCGGCTAGCTTCCCCGGCTCCGGGGTTGCCCCATCGGAGGGATGGCCGCGAGGTGTTCCAATAGCGGTCTTCATGAGCGCCATCGATCCCACCACCGGACCTTGCCCCTGCGGCCGCACCGACCGCCGCGACAAGCCCATCGGCTACGCCCTGTGCTGTGGCCGCTATCTCGACGATTTCGAGAACACGCCCGCCCCCGACGCCGAATCGCTGATGCGCTCGCGCTATTCGGCCTTCGTGCTGGAACGCGCCGAGTACCTGCTGGCCACCTGGCATGTGTCGAAGCGGCCGGCATCGATCGAGTTCGAGCCGGGCGTCAAGTGGCTCGGCCTCGACATCCGCTCGCGCTCGGTGCTCGATGCGGACCACGCAGAGGTCGAATTCGTCGCGCGCCAGCGCAGCGCTGCCACCGGTACCGCCACCCGCCTGCACGAGCGCAGCCGCTTCGTTCGGGAAAGCGAACGCTGGTACTACCTCGAAGGCGATCTGCAACACCCCGTGGCCTGACACGGGTTGACGCGCCGGGCCGGGGCTCGCACAATCGGCCCCGCTCCGGGGTGCACACATGTGGTGTGCTGAGATGGCAAAGCTGCCGACCCGCGAACTTGATCCGGGTCATACCGGCGTAAGAAGAGCTGCACTCCCTGACCGAGGTCCCGTCACCCACCTTCCGTGACGGCCCCAAGTCCACCGAGCGATTGCGGAGCACCCTTTCCCTCAACAAGGAGTGCCCCGATGAATGCCCCCGACAAGTTCACCTCTTTGCTCTCGCTCACGCGCGAGCCCTTTCCCGCATCCCACAAGTGCCTGATCCCGGGCAGCCGGCCCGACCTGAACGTGCCGGTGCGCGACGTGTTGCTGACCAACGGCGAGACCGTCTCGCTCTACGACACCTCGGGCCCGTACACCGATGCCAAGGTCGACATCGACGTGCGCCGCGGCCTGCCGAGCGTGCGCGACGCGTGGATCGCCGAGCGCAACGACACCGAAAGTTATGAGGGCCGCTCGCACCAGGCGCTCGACGAAGGCCTGAAGCACGCACACGACCACGATGCCCAGCGCCTGGCCGAGCTGCGCGCCGGTGCCTCGGCGCTGCAGCGCACGCCGCGCCGCGCGAAATCGGGCGCCAATGTCACGCAGATGCACTACGCACGCCGCGGCATCGTCACGCCCGAGATGGAGTACGTGGCCCTGCGCGAGAACGGCAAGCGCGAATGGATGGCCGAATACCTCGCCAACGAAGAGCGCGCCAAACGCGTGGCGGGCAACCCGATGGGCGCCAGCATTCCCCGCATCATCACGCCCGAATTCGTGCGCGACGAGGTGGCCCGCGGCCGCGCGATCATCCCCGCCAACATCAACCATCCTGAAGTCGAGCCGATGGCCATCGGCCGCAACTTCAAGGTGAAGATCAACGCCAACATCGGCAACTCGGCCGTCACGTCGAGCATCGAGGAAGAGGTCGAAAAACTCGTGTGGGCGATCCGCTGGGGCGCCGACAACGTGATGGACCTGTCGACCGGCAAGAACATCCACACCACGCGCGACTGGATCGTGCGCAACTCGCCGGTGCCCATCGGCACGGTGCCGATTTATCAGGCGTTGGAGAAGGTGGGCGGCGTGGCCGAGGACCTCACCTGGGAGATCTTCCGCGACACGCTGATCGAGCAGGCCGAGCAGGGCATCGACTACTTCACCATCCACGCGGGCGTGCGGCTGCCGTTCATTCACCTCACGGCCGACCGCATGACGGGCATCGTCTCGCGCGGCGGCTCGATCATGGCCAAGTGGTGCATCGCGCACCACAAGGAGAGCTTTCTGTACGAGCGCTTCGAGGACATCTGCGACATCATGAAGGCGTACGACGTGAGCTTTTCGCTGGGCGATGGCCTGCGTCCGGGCTCGGGCGCCGATGCCAACGATGAGGCGCAGTTCGCCGAACTGCGCACGCTGGGCGAGCTCACGCAGATCGCTTGGAAGCACGACGTGCAGACCATGATCGAAGGGCCGGGGCATGTGCCGATGCACATGATCCAGGCGAACATGGACGAGCAGTTGAAACACTGCCATGAGGCGCCGTTCTACACGCTCGGGCCGCTGACGATCGACATCGCGCCGGGCTATGACCACATCTCCAGCGCCATCGGTGCCGCGATGATCGGGTGGGCCGGCACGGCGATGCTGTGCTACGTGACGCCGAAGGAGCACTTGGGGCTGCCGGATCGCGATGACGTGAAGCAGGGGATCATTGCTTACAAGATCGCTGCGCATGCTGCTGATGTTGCGAAGGGGCATCCGGGTGCGCGGTCGCGCGACGATGCGTTGAGCAAGGCGCGCTTCGAGTTCCGCTGGCAGGACCAGTTCAACCTCGGCCTGGATCCCGACACGGCGCGCGAATTCCATGACGAGACGCTGCCGAAGGACTCGAGCAAGGTGGCGCACTTCTGCTCCATGTGCGGGCCGAAGTTCTGCTCGATGAAGATCACGCAGGAAGTGCGGGAGTATGCGGCGAAGAAGGGCGTAGCCGAAGCCGAGGCGATGGCTGAAGGCATGGAGGAGAAGTCGAAGGAGTTCATGGCTGGGGGTGGGGAGATCTACATTCCTATTCGGGCTGTGTCTTAAGGTTTTTTCCCGAGGCCGGGGCGAGACCCGGCCTCGGAAAAGAAAAAAACCTAATTGCTACCATCGTCCCAAGCCACCAGACGAAACCCCCAATGACCCCATTCCCCTTCGCCGCAGTCCTCTTCGACTGCGACGGCGTCCTAGTCGACTCCGAACCCATCACCAACCGCGTGCTCGCCGAAATGCTCGGCGAGCTCGGTTGGCACCTCACCACCGAAGAGTCGATGAACACCTTCACCGGCAAGGCCGTGAAGGACGAGGCCCCGCTGATCGAAGCCAGGACCGGCGTGAAGATCACCGACGAGTGGCTCAAGCTCTTCAGGGCCCGCCGCAACGAGGCCCTCGAACGCGACCTCACCGCGATCCCCAACGCCCCCGCGGCCATCCGCCAGATCCACGCAATGCTGAAGGGCCGCATCGCCTGCGCCTCGGGCGCGGACCGCCACAAGGTCGAGCTGCAGCTGGCCAAGGTCGGCCTGCTCGACTGCTTCGAAGGGCGCATCTTCAGCGGGCACGAAATGCCGCGCTCCAAGCCGCATCCGGACGTGTACCTCGCCGCCGCCGAAGCGCTGGGCGTCGATCCGAAGCGCTGCGCCGTCGTCGAGGACACGGTCACAGGCGCGATGGCCGGCGTGGCCGCGGGCGCGGCGGTGTTCGGCTACAGCACGGGCGAATCGGGCCACAGTGGCCCGGGTCCGCTGCTGAGCGTGGGCGCGGTGCGGGTGTTCAGCGACATGGCCGAATTGCCGGCGCTGCTATCGGGCTTTGGCCTGCAGGCGGCCTGACTTTCTGGTGGAATGGTCGGCACCGTTTCCTCTCCCGTTTTCCCTCCATTCGCAAGAACGAAGGAACCCAGCCCATGACCTCCGAATACAAGACAGAACAGCCTGAGCGCGCCGAGATCGACGCACGCACCGGCCCCGCCGTGGTCGAGTTCGGCACCAACTGGTGCGGCATCTGCAAGGCCGCGCAACCGAACATCGCCGAAGCTTTCGCCAAGTACCCCGACATCCCGCGCATCAAGGTCGAAGACGGCAGCGGCCGCCCGCTCGGTCGCTCGTTCAACGTGAGGCTCTGGCCGACGCTGGTGTTCATGCGCGATGGCAAGGAAGTCGCGAAGCTCGTTCGGCCTGAGGACAGTCAGTCGATCGCGGACGCGCTGGCGAAGATCGCGCAGCCGGGCTGACCGGCCTTCCAGTTAAAGCCCTTGCGCCCGAAAGTCCCGCGGCGCATGCCCCGTCCACTGCAGGAACGCGCGAGAAAAACTCTTCTCGTTGCGAAAGCCCACCGCCAGCGCCACCTGCTTGATCGGGCGATTGGTGCGGCGCAACTGCTCCACGGCCAGCTCGTGGCGCACCTCATTCTTCAGCGTCTGCAGCGAAGTGCCTTCCTCGTGCAGCTGCCGGTGCAGCGTCCGTCCCGACACGTTCAGCAGCCCCGCCAGCGCCTCGGCAGTGCTGGCCTCCGCCGCGCGCGAGCGCAGCAGTTCGCGCACGCGCTGGCCCAGCAGGCGGTCGCGGCGGTACTGCAGGATGGTGAGCGGCAGCGCGCGCTTGAGCATGGTGCGCAGCGCGCGCTCGTCGCGCTGCAGCGGCAGAGCGAGGTAGCGCTCGTCAAAGCTGATGGTGGCCTGCGGTGCGTCGAAGCGCACTTCGGGCGTGAACATCGGCGCGTAGGCGTCGCGGTGCGCGGGCGCTGCGAACGGAAAGGTGGCGTTGCGCAGCGAGATGCGCGAATCGATAGCCCAGCACATGTAGCCGTGCATGAAGCGCAGGCTGGTCACCAGGCAGAACTCGCGGAAGGCCTCGTCCAGCGGGCGGTTCTCGGTGATGCGCAGCGTGGCCACGCCGCCGGCCACTTCGAGCGCGAGGCCGATGTCCTCGGTCAGCAAGCGGTGGTGGCGGCACCAGCGCTTGATGGCCACGCCCAGGTCGGGCGAGGTCAGCGAGGCGCGGCACAGCATGCCGTAGCTGCCCCAGGGCAGGCGCCGCGAGAACCAGCCGAGGGCTTCGTCGTCCAGTTCCTGCATGGCGTGTTCCGAGAGCGCCTCGAACTGCGCCGCCGTCACCCGCGCGCCCGGCCGGGCCAGTTCGCGCGGCGTGATCTGTGCCGACTTCAGGGCCTCGGCGGGGTCCATGCCGTAGCGCTCATAGCCCTTCGCGATGGCTCTCACGAAGGCCATGGGGGTGACGGCGCGGGCAGGCTTCAGGAAGGCGGGCGAGGTCATGGTCGGGCGGTGAAGTCGTGGCGCAATTTGCAACCATTGTGGCGCCAATTGCGGCGCGGCGAGGCGTAAGCTGCGTTTCTTCCAAGCGCCAATCCGCGTGGGCAGCCCTGCGCGCCGACCCCTCAGAGGAGACAAGACACATGCACGATCCCGGCCTGAACTTCGACCTGGGCGAGGACATCGACTCGCTGCGCGGCGCCATCCAGGACTTCGCCGCCAACGAAATTGCCCCCCGCGCCGCCGACATCGACCGCGACAACCTGTTCCCGCACGACCTCTGGCAAAAGCTCGGCGAGCTCGGCCTGCACGGCATGACGGTGAAGGAAGAGTTCGGCGGCACCGAGCTGGGCTACCTGGCGCACATCGTGGCCATGGAAGAAGTCTCGCGCGCCTCGGCCTCGGTGGGCCTGTCGTATGGCGCGCACTCCAACCTGTGCGTGAACCAGATCCACCGCAACGGCAGCGATGCGCAGAAGAAGAAGTACCTGCCCAAGCTGGTGAGCGGCGAGCATGTCGGCGCGCTGGCCATGAGCGAGCCCAACGCCGGCTCCGACGTGGTGAGCATGAAGCTCAAGGCCGAGAAGAAGAACGGCTACTACGTGCTCAACGGCGGCAAGATGTGGATCACCAACGGCGGCGACGCCGACACGCTGGTCATCTACGCCAAGACCGAACCCGAGATGGGCGCGCGCGGCATGACGGCCTTCATCGTCGAGAAGAACTTCAAGGGCTTCTCGGCCGGCACCAAGCTCGACAAGCTCGGCATGCGCGGCTCCAACACCTACCCGCTGTTCTTCGACAACTGCGAAGTGCCCGAAGAAAACGTGCTCGGCGGCGAAGGCCTCGGCGCGAAGGTGCTGATGAGCGGCCTCGACTACGAACGCGCCGTGCTCTCGGGCGGCCCGCTGGGCATCATGGCCGCGTGCATGGACGCGGTGCTGCCCTTCATCCACGAGCGGAAGCAATTCGGCCAGAGCATCGGCGAGTTCCAGCTGATGCAGGGCAAGCTAGCGGACATGTATTCGACATGGCAGGCCACGCGCGCCTACGTGTATGCCGTGGGCAAGGCCTGCGACCGCAACGACCATGCGCGCACCTTCCGCAAGGACGCGGCCGGCGCGATCCTCTATTCGGCCGAGAAGGCGACGTGGATGGCCGGTGAGGCGATCCAGGCGCTGGGCGGCGTGGGCTACACGAAGGACTTTCCGGTCGAGCGGCTGTGGCGCGATGCCAAGCTGTATGAGATCGGCGCGGGCACGAGCGAAATTCGCCGGATGCTGATCGGTCGCGAGTTGTTCGCTGAAACGGCCTAAGCTGTTTTTCTCCCTCCCTTTCCGGGGGGAGGGCAGGGGTGGGGGCTAGCGGCAATCGATGAAGCACAGCGCCGAACAAACGCCGCTTGCCCCCATCCCAACCTTCCCCCGGAAGGGGAAGGCGCAAGACAAGGAGACAAGGAACATGAGCATGACTGCTGCGTTGACCGAGAGCTACGGGAAGGGCGCCACCGATGTCCCGCTGATCGAGCAAACCATCGGCGACTTCTTCGACGACATGGTCGAGAAGCAACCCGATCGCGAAGCCCTCATCAGCCGCCACGAAGGCAAGCGCTTCACCTATCGCGAACTGCAGACCGAATCGAACAAGCTCGCGAGTGCGTTGCTGAACCTGGGCCTCGTGCCGGGCGACCGTGTCGGCATCTGGTCGCACAACAACGCGCCCTGGGTGCTGATGCAGATCGCCACCGCCAAGGTCGGCCTCGTTCTCGTTAACATCAACCCGGCGTATCGCACCTCCGAGCTCGAGTACGCGCTCAACAAGGTCGGCTGCAAGGTGCTGGTGACGATGGCGCAGTTCAAGACCAGCGACTACCTCGGCATGCTGCGCGAGCTGGGCACCAAGCGCCTGCCGCAGCTGCAGCACACCTTCTGGATCGACGGCAAGGCCGCTGCCGATGTGGAAGAGCCCGGCATGCAGCGCTTCAGCCAACTGCTCGCGAGCGGCGACGCATCCGACCCGCGCGTGGCGCAAATCCAGAAGACGCTGAAGGCCACCGATCCGATCAACATCCAGTTCACCAGCGGCACCACGGGCTTTCCCAAGGGCGCGACGCTCACGCACCGCAACATCCTGAACAACGGCTTCTTCATCGGCGAGTGCATGAAGCTCTCGCCGGTCGACAAGCTCTGCATCCCGGTGCCGCTCTACCACTGCTTCGGCATGGTCCTGGGCAACCTCGCGTGCCTCACGCACGGCTCGGCCATCGTGTATCCGAACGACGGTTTCGATCCGCTCACCGTGCTGGAGACCGTGCAGGCCGAGAAATGCACCGGCCTGCATGGCGTGCCCACGATGTTCATCGCCGAGCTCGACCACCCGCGCTTCAAGGAGTTCGATCTCTCCACGCTGCGCACCGGCATCATGGCCGGCTCGCCATGCCCGATCGAGGTGATGAAGCGCGTGGTGAACGAGATGCACCTGGGCGAAATCACCATCGCCTACGGCATGACCGAGACCAGCCCGGTGAGCTGCCAGAGCAGCACCGACACGCCGCTGGACAAGCGTGTGTCCACCGTCGGCACGGTGCAGCCGCACCTCGAAGTGAAGATCATCGACCCTGAGACCGGCGCCGTCATGCCCGTGGGCAAATCGGGCGAGCTCTGCACCCGCGGCTACTCGGTGATGCATGGCTACTGGGAAGACGAGCCGAAGACGCGCGAGGCCATCGACGCCGAGCACTGGATGCACACCGGCGACCTCGCCACGATGGACGCCGAGGGCTACGTCAACATCGTCGGCCGCATCAAGGACCTGGTGATCCGCGGCGGCGAGAACATCTACCCGCGCGAGATCGAGGAATTCCTTTATCGCCACCCGAAGGTGCAGGACGTGCAGGTGGTGGGCCTGCCCGACAAGAAGTACGGCGAAGAGCTGTGCGCCTGGATCATCGTCAAGCCCGGCCAGACCGCGACCGACACCGAGATCCGCGACTTCTGCAAGGGCCAGATCGCGCACTACAAGGTGCCCAAGTACATCCAGTTCGTCACCGAGTTTCCGATGACGGTGACCGGCAAGATCCAGAAATTCAAGATCCGCGATGCCATGACCGAGCAGCTCGGTCTCACGCAAGAAAAGACAGCATGAGCAAACTCGAAACCAAACTCAACGCACGTTCGGCTGACTTCCAGGCCAATGCCGCGGCGATGCGTGCGCTGGTCGATGACCTGCACGCGCAGTTCGCCAAAGTGGAGCAGGGCGGCGGCGAAGCCGCGCGTGCCAAGCACACGGGCCGGGGCAAGCTGCTGCCGCGCGCCCGCGTGGCCGAGCTGCTCGACCCGGGCACGCCGTTTCTCGAAATCGCGCCGCTCGCTGCGCATGCGATGTACCTCGATGCTAAGGGGGCCGAATCGGCACCCGGCGCCGGCATCATCGCGGGCATCGGCCGCGTGAACGGCGTCGATTGCATGATCGTCTGCAACGACGCGACGGTGAAGGGCGGCACCTACTACCCGATGACGGTGAAGAAGCACCTGCGCGCGCAGGAAATCGCCGAGCAGAACCGCCTGCCCTGCATCTACCTCGTGGACTCGGGCGGCGCCAACCTGCCGAACCAGGACGAGGTGTTCCCCGACCGCGATCACTTCGGCCGCATCTTCTACAACCAAGCCAACATGAGCGCCCAGGGCATTCCGCAGATCGCGGTGGTCATGGGCTCGTGCACGGCGGGCGGCGCGTACGTGCCGGCGATGAGCGATGAATCGATCATCGTGAAGAACCAGGGCACGATTTTCCTGGGCGGCCCGCCGCTCGTGAAGGCTGCGACAGGTGAGGTCGTCACGGCCGAAGATCTCGGTGGCGGCGACGTGCACACGCGACTGTCGGGCGTGGTCGATCACCTCGCGCAGAACGACCTGCATGCGCTGGCACTCGCGCGTTCGGCGGTGGCGAATCTCAATGCGAAGGCTGCAGCGCCGCAGCCGGACGCACATCCGGCAGTGAACGCGCCCGCGTTCCCGCGCGAAGAGCTCTACGGCGTGATCCCCACCGACACGCGCAAGCCCTTCGACGTGCGCGAGATCATTGCGCGCATCGTCGACGGCAGCGAGTTCCACGAGTTCAAGGCGCGCTTCGGTGCCACGCTGGTCTGCGGCTTCGCGGAGATCGAAGGCATGCCCGTCGGCATCATCGCCAACAACGGCATCCTGTTCAGCGAGTCGGCGCAGAAGGGCGCGCACTTCATCGAGCTGTGCTGCCACCGCAAGATCCCGCTGGTGTTTTTGCAGAACATCACCGGCTTCATGGTCGGGCGCAAGTACGAGAACGAAGGCATCGCGCGCCACGGCGCCAAGATGGTGACGGCCGTGGCCACCGCCAACGTACCGAAGTTCACGATCATCATCGGCGGCAGCTTCGGCGCCGGCAACTACGGCATGTGCGGCCGCGCGTACAGCCCGCGCTTTCTCTGGATGTGGCCCAACGCACGCATCAGCGTGATGGGCGGCGAGCAGGCCGCGAGCGTGCTGGCGACGGTGAAGCGCGACGGCATCGAATTGAAGGGCGGCAGCTGGAGCAAGGACGAGGAAGAAGCCTTCAAGGCGCCGATCCGCCAGCAGTACGAAGACCAGGGCCATCCGTACTACGCGACGGCGCGCTTGTGGGACGACGGAATCATCGATCCTGCCGACACGCGCCGAGTGCTGGCATTGGGCCTGGCCGCCTCGCGCAATGCGCCCATTCCAGAGCCGAAGTTCGGTATCTTCCGCATGTAAGTTGGCCTTCGCCGGCTTCGAACAGGAAGTAATCCCATGGTCTCGAAATCCTTCGGTGCGAGTCAGTCGAGCGTCAGCTTTCTTGTGCTTTCTGCCTGCCTGTCGGCATTGGCCGTGCCCGCATTCGCACGCGACACGCGGCTGGTGCTGCCCATCTATCCGGTGATGCAGCAGCCCGCCACGCGCGAGGCCATCGGCAACGACGTACAGCTTCGTTTCGCGACCACGCCGCAGCCCCAGGTGTCGCAGGCGCAAACGCTCAAGGCCGAAAGCTATGCGCGGCCATACTCCAGCACGCAGCGCTATGGCGATGGTCGACCGGTGATCCGCAGCGACGAAGAGACCTGCCGCGAGGCGATGCGCAATACGCTGGTGGCGCTGGCCCAGGCGGCGCGGGCGCGCGGCGTGCACACGGTGACGCAGGTCGAGAGTTTTTACGAGGGTGCCGTGCTGTCGACACCCAATGCCTATGAATGCCATGCGGGCACCGGCAGCGCCGAAGTGCATCTGCGAGGCGTGGCAGGGGGCGATGCCGGCGCAGCGGCGATATCAAGTGTCGGGGTCGACGATATCGATGCCGTTCCAGGCTTGAACGCGGAAGGCCGTGCGGCGTATCAGAAATTCCTGCAGATGAAGGCGCCACGGGCTCTCGTCATTCGGCGGGTCGGCGACAGTTCCTGGGTCCACTGGGCCGACGGCCTGGTGCCGCGCGACATCAACCGACCTTCGGACCCGACGCAGCGGGCGATGGAATATTGCACCGAGCGCCACCAGGGCGAGTGCACCGTTTACGCGGTCGACTACGCCGTGGTCTATCAGAAGCCGCAGGCCGCGGCGGTCGAACGGAAGGCAGCGGCCGCAGGCCCCGTCACCAGCCTCTACAAGTTGCCGACCGACAGCCACTTCGCCGACGTCAACGATCCCTCCCTCGTGCCGGTGAGCGAGAGGAGCAGGAGCCGATACCTCGGGTTCCTCGCCTTGCCCCTGCCGCGCGCCTTTGCGATTTCGGCCGATGGCAGCGCGGCATTCGCCTCCGGCAGCGCGGCGATGGCCGATGTCCTCAACACCTGCGAACGCGAAGGAAAGACCTGCTGGCTCTACGCCGTGGACGATCGCGTCGTGTGGCAATCCGATCCGCACCAGCGCATCGGTCGTGTCAACCAACTCTCCAGAGTCCAGCAGGACGCACGCACCCCATGAGCAATTTTGAAAAACTCGATCTCCGGATCGACGGCGCCATCGCCCGCATCTGGCTCGACCAGCCCGACGCCCGCAACGCCTTCGACGATGTCGTCATCGCCGAGTTGACGCAGGCCTTCACCGAAGCCGGCGCCGCGCCGCAGGTGAAAGCCATCGTGCTCGGCGCGAACGGTCCGGCCTTCTGCGCGGGCGCGGACCTCAACTGGATGCGCCGCATGGCCGACTTCACGCGCGACGAGAACATCGCCGACGCGGGCAAGCTGGCCGACATGCTGCGCACCATCGCCGAGTGCCCCAAGCCCACCATCGCGCGCGTGCAGGGCGATGTGTATGCGGGCGGCATGGGCCTCGTCGCGGCCTGCGACATGGCCGTGAGCGTGGACACCGCGTGGTATTGCCTCAGCGAAGTCAAGATCGGCCTCGTGCCTGCCACCATCAGCCCGTATGTGCTGCGTGCGATGGGCACGCGCGCATCGCAGCGCTACTTCCTCACGGCCGAGCGTTTCACCGCCGCCGAGGCGCACCGCATCGGCTTCGTGCATGAAGTGGTGGCTGCCGATGCACTGGATGCCAAGGTCGATGAACTCCTGAAGGCGCTGACCGGCGCGAGCCCGGCCGCCGTACGCGCGTGCAAGCAACTGATCGCCGACGTGGCCGGTCGCGAGATCGACGACGCGCTCATCGCCAAGACCGTCGAAGGCATTGCCGACATCCGCGCGAGCGACGAAGGCCGCGAGGGCGTGCAGGCCTTCCTGCAGAAGCGCAAGCCGTCGTGGCTCGACGTGAAAGCCTGAAGCGCATGCCGCACCACGACGCCCTCATCGAACGCATGGACGCCTGGCTGACCGCGAACCGCGCGGACTACCACGCGGTGCTCCAGCCCGGCGTGAGCGATGCGGCCCTCGATGCCTTCGACGCGAAGTTCTCGCTGAAGCTGCCCGACGCCTTTCGTGCGCTCTACCGCTGGCGCAACGGCCAGCCGAACAGCAGCTTTGACAGCCTGCAGGACAACCGCATGTTCAGCGCGCTCGAAGACATCGCCGACACCAAGGAGATGCTGGACGACATGATCGGCACCGACTTCGAAGATCCCGGCACCTGGCGGCGTGGCTGGGTACCGTTCTTGTCGAACGGCGGCGGCAGCCATCTGTGCGTTGACATCGATGCCGAGGGCGGCGGAGGGGCCGGGCAGCTCATCGCCTTCTGGAAGGCCGACGAAGACCGTCCGGTAGAGCACGCCAGCATCGAGGCGTGGCTCGCCGACCTCGTGGCTTCCATGGAAGCCGGCACGATCGAATTCGACTGAAGAGAGACGCGCCATGAACACCAGCCTCGACATGCCCCAGTTGCTCGCGCTGGCCGCAGCCATCGGCTGGGCCAGCGGCGTGCGCCTGTACCTCGTGGTGCTGCTGACGGGCATCGTCGGCTACTTCGGCTGGGTGCCGCTGCCGAGCGGGCTTCAGTTGCTGGCGCATCCAGTGGTGATGGCGGCCAGCGGCTTCATGGTGTTCATCGAATTCTTCGCCGACAAGATCCCCGGCCTCGATTCGCTCTGGGACGTGGTGCACACCGCGATCCGCATTCCCGCGGGCGCCGCGCTCGCGGCCAGCGTGTTCGGCGCGGACCATGGCGTGATGGCCATCGTCGCCGCGCTGGTCGGCGGCGGCTTCGCGGCCACGGCGCATGCGGCCAAGGCCACCACGCGCGCGGCCATCAACACTTCGCCCGAGCCGTTTTCCAACGTGGGCGCTTCGCTGGTCGAAGACACGATGGTGCCGGCCGGGCTGTGGCTCGCTGTCGCGCATCCGCTCGTCTTTCTCGTGCTGTTCGTCCTCGTGCTGGTGCTCAGCGTGTGGCTCATCCGCAAGAGCTGGCGTTTTCTGCGCGCGCTGTTCGGCCGCGTGGCCCGCATCTTCAGCGGCCGACCCGATCCGGGCGTCGTGCCTGCGTTTCAACTGAAAAAGAATCCTCCGGGAGACACTCCGAATGTTTAAGAAGATCCTCATTGCCAACCGTGGCGAGATTGCCTGCCGCGTCGCGGCAACCGCACGCCGCATGGCCATCCGCACCGTCGCCGTGTATTCCGATGCCGACGCGCATGCCAACCACGTGCGCGCCTGCGACGAGTCGGTGCACATCGGGGGCAGCGCCCCCAAGGAAAGCTACCTGCGCTGGGAGCGAATCCTCGAGGCCGCCAAGGCCACGGGCGCCGAAGCAGTGCATCCCGGCTACGGCTTCCTGAGCGAGAACGAAGAGTTCGCACAAGCCTGCGCCGACGCGGGGCTGGTCTTCATCGGCCCGCCGCCCTCGGCGATCAAGGCGATGGGCCTGAAGGCCGAGTCGAAGCAGCTGATGGAAAAGGCCGGCGTGCCGCTGGTGCCCGGTTACCACGGCCACGACCAGGACCCGGCGCTGCTGCAGCGCGAAGCCGACCGCATCGGCTACCCGGTGCTCATCAAGGCGAGCGCGGGCGGCGGCGGCAAGGGCATGCGCGCGGTGGACAAGGCCGCGGATTTCGAAGCGGCGCTCGCCTCGTGCAAGCGCGAAGCCATCAACAGCTTCGGCGACGACGCGGTGCTGATCGAGAAGTACGTGCAGCGCCCGCGCCATATCGAGATCCAAGTGTTCGGCGACACGCACGGCAACTACGTCTACCTGTTCGAGCGCGACTGCTCGGTGCAGCGTCGCCACCAGAAGGTGCTGGAAGAAGCGCCCGCGCCCGGCATGACGGAAGCGATGCGCAAGGAGATGGGCGATGCGGCCGTGGCTGCCGCGCGTGCAGTGAACTACGTCGGCGCGGGCACTGTCGAGTTCATCGTCGAGCAGCGTGAAGGCGGCGAGATGAACTTCTTCTTCATGGAGATGAACACGCGGCTGCAGGTGGAGCATCCCGTGACCGAAGCGATCACCGGCCTCGACCTCGTGGAGTGGCAACTGCGCGTGGCCTCCGGCGAGGCGCTGCCCGCCAAGCAGGCGGACCTGCAGATCCACGGTCACGCGATCGAAGCGCGCATCTGCGCCGAGAACCCCGACAACAACTTCCTGCCCGCCACCGGCACGCTGCGCGTGTACCGAAAGCCCCAGGCGACTGCCTTCCAGCGCAGCCGCGTGCGCATCGACGACGGCGTGCGCGAGGGCGGTGAGATTTCGCCCTTCTACGACTCGATGATCGCCAAGCTGATCGTGCACGGCAGCACGCGCGCCGAGGCGCTGGCCCGGCTCGACGCAGCGCTCGCACAGGTGCAGATCGTGGGCGTGGCGACGAACGTGCAGTTCCTGCGCGGCATCCTCGCGACCGAATCGTTCTCGAAAGCCAACCTCGACACCGCGCTGATCGAGCGCGAGCGCGCCGTTCTGTTCGACCGCGAGGCACTGGGCCTGCCGATGGCCGCCGCCGCCGCGATCACGCGCACGCTGATCACCGAGTGGCCCGCGAAGATGCCCGATCCCTTCGCCCGCCGCGACGGCTGGCGCGCATTGGGCGAGTACCGCCGCCACTTCGACTTCGAGTTCCGCGGTGCGGAGCAGACAGCCGTGCTGACCTACAAGCGCGACGGCGGCCTCTGGCTCGAAGCCGGCGGCACGGCCGGGCCGCTGGTCATCGGCCAGTTCCCGACGGGCGAGTTCGAGGTCGAGTTCGGCGGCTCGCGCCAGACGCTCGACGTGCACCTCGATGGCGCAACGGCCCACGTGTTCGCTGCGAAGGGTGCGACGAAGATCACCGCCATCGACCGCCTCGCCCACGCCGGCGACACGCAGGCCGAAGGCGGCCGGCTCACCGCGCCGATGCCCGGCAAGGTCGTGTCCTTCGCCGTGAAGGCGGGCGACAAGGTCAGCCGCGGCCAGCCGCTGGCCGTGATGGAAGCTATGAAGATGGAGCACACCATCGCGGCGCCGGCCGACGGTACGGTGGAAGAACTGATGTTCTCGCCCGGCGAGCAGGTGGCCGAGGGCGAAGAGCTGCTGCGAATGGCCGCCGCGGCCTGACCAGCTTCGCGGGCGTTGCGCGAAGTTCTTTAACCCCGTTGCGGAGGCTCGTCCGTATCAGCTGCGGTAGTCATCACTTCAAGGGATTTTCATGACGCATCGCAAGCTCTCCGCTTCGACCCATCTCGCTCGCCGCAACGCGGGCTTTGCCGCCCTCGCGCTGGCCGCCGCGCTTGCACTCGCCGGTTGCCAGCGCAACGAGGTCGCCTCGCTCGACGCGGCGCCGCCGCCAGCGCCCATGTCGGCCCCCACTGGCTTTGCCGGCGGCATGGCGATGAAGGAGCGGTCGCGTGCCGCTCCCCAGGTCGAGCAAGCCTCTGCCGCCGCCGATGCAAGCCAAGGGCAAGAGGTGCCGCTGCAGCGCTTTCTCGCGGTGCGCCAGGACCTGAACGTCGAAGTGCCGCCCGAGCAACTCGCCGACGCCTGGGGCAAGGTGCGCGACCTCTGCGGCACGCTGCAGTGCGAGCTGCTGTCGTCCTCCCTGTTGCGCGAAACGCCGCAGCAGCCCGGCAACGCCATGCTCGAGATGCGCGTGGCCCCGGCCGACGTCGACAAGCTGCTCAGCGGCCTCGCGGGCGTCGCCAAGGTGGTGTCGCAGAACACCACGAGCGAGGACAAGACGGCCGAGGTGATCGACGTCGAGGCGCGCATCAAGAACCGCATCGAGTTCCGCGACAGCCTGCGGTTGATGCTGCGCGACACGGTCACCAAGCGCACCATGGCCGACCTGCTGGCGATCCAGCGCACGCTGTCGGATACGCAGGCCGAGCTCGACGCCATCGCCACCCAGCGCAAGGTGCTGGAGCAGCAGACGAGCAAGCAGCACATCCAGATCCAGTTCACGCCGAGCCGCACGCTGGTGCAGGGCGGGCGCAGCTACAACCCGATGGTGCGGGCGCTGCGCGAAGCCGGCTCCGTGCTGGCGGAAAGCGTGGGCGTGCTCATCACCTTCCTGGCGGCTGTGCTGCCGTGGCTGTTGCTGGTGGGGCTGCCGCTCGCGTGGCTGGTGCGGGTGTTGTGGCGCCGCAGGCGCGCGAAGACTGCGTGAGAGACTGAGCTCCCATACAGTCGTTTCAATCTCGAGGAGCTCTTTCCGATGCCGGACCCACTTCGTCTCTATGTGGACGCTCAGTTCGCCAGCCCCTATGCCATGTCGGTGTTCGTGGCGCTGCACGAGAAGCGACTCGCGTTCGAGATGCAACGCCTTGACCTCGCGGCGCAGGAAAATCGGGATGCCGGTTTCTCGCAGCTGTCGCTCACGCAGCGCGTGCCGATGTTGGTGCACGGCGACTTCGCGCTGTCGGAGTCATCCGCCATCACCGAGTACATCGACGAGGTTTTCCCGGGGACGCCGTTGTATCCGAGTGATGTGCGCAGCAAGGCTCGCGCGAGGCAGCTGCAGGCTTGGCTGCGCAGCGACCTGATGCCGATCCGGCAGGAACGGTCGACCGAAGTGGTTTTCTACGGCGCTGTTGGCGCACCGCTGTCCGCGGCGGCGCAGGCGTCGGCCCGGTCGCTCTTCGATGCAGTCGAGGCGCTGCTGCCGGCCAGTGCTGAGCACCTGTTCGGCGAATGGTCGATCGCCGATACCGACGTTGCGCTGATGCTGAACCGGCTCGTGCTCAACGGGGATGCGGTGCCGGCGCGATTGGCCGCCTATGCGGCCCGGCAGTGGCAGCGGCCCTCGGTACAGCGCTGGGTGGCATTGGCGCGCTGACGCATGTCGTTCGTTTGTTCTTCAGGCCGACGATCCGTGTTGGCGATGATGGCCGGTGTACTCGCATCGATGTCGGCACTCGGCAGCGAGCCGATGCGAGTGGTTGAAGGCGAAGTCATTGCTGCTTATCTGAACACGGTCGAGCCTGACGAGGCGCCGAAAAAGGCACTGATCATCGAGCAAACTACGGCAGATGTGGACGAGGCGCTCACGTCTGGTGCTGGCGAGCAAGCACGCGAAATGCTCAGGAAACAGCTGCCGCAAGCGACAGAGAAAGTGATCGACGATTTTCTTCGTGTGCTGGCCAGGCCGGCCGCGCTGTCGATACCTTCCCGGCTCGTGCGTCCGAACATCCGAATGCAGATGGTCCGCGTGGCAGATATCGATCGCCTGTTCGACACAAAGAGCCTCGGTGCGGCCTGGGAAAATTTCTATAAGGCGTACCCGAATGCGGCATGTCTTATTCGTAATTTCGCGCGTGGGCCTCGACGAGGAGGCGACCCAGGCGCTTGTTTACCTGTCGGTGAGGAGCGGCGGCTTGCGGGGTTCAGGCCATTTCGTGTTGTTGCACCGGCGTTTCGGCATATGGCGCATTCTCGCCAGCGAGCAAGCCTGGGTCAGCTGACGCCTGTCAGCCCACCACCACTTCACTGATCTGCATCACCGGCGCGATGTCGGTGTAGTTCTTGATATCGCCGTTGATCTCCTTCGCATGCGGCCCGAACGCCTTCTGGAAGGCTTCGACCGATTCGCAGAACACATGGCACATGCCGATGTAGGCCGGCGGTGATCCAGGTGCGCCGCCGCCCAGTCCCTTGTCGATGGTGTAGGTGAGGCAGGCGTCGCCCATGCGGGCCTTCAGCAGCGGCATGTGCTTGTCGCGGTAGTAGGCGTGGTCGAAGCGGGCGTCGGCCGTGTAGGGGTACATCACGCTGACTTTGATCATGGGTGTCTCCGGGTGAGCTGAGGTGTGGGTGGCGTTCGAGCACAGCCATCCATGGGCATCGCGTCAGCGCCCTCACTAAGATTCGTCCCCATGCGAATCACCGTCTACCTCACCGACAACCGCCCAGCCCCCTGGATCGAAGGCCTCAAGGCCGAACTCCCCGATGCCGTCATCGAAGCATGGAAGCCCGGCGCGCCTCAAGCCGACCACGCTGTGGTGTGGGCGCCGCCGCAGGAGTTCATCGACCAGCAGCCGCAGCTGCGCGGCATCTTCAACATCGGCGCGGGCGTCGATGCGCTGCTCAAGCTCAAGGTGCCGGCGCACACGCGCATCGTGCGGCTCGACGATGCGGGCATGTCGGTGCAGATGGCCGAATACGTGTGCCACACGCTCATTCGCCACTTCCGCGAGTTCGACATCTACGAAGCGGATGCGCGCCAGGGCAAGTGGAGCTATCGCAAGCCGAAGCTGCGGCGCGATTTTCCGGTCGGGATCATGGGGCTCGGCGTGCTGGGCGAGCGCGTGGCCAAGGCCGTCGCGCAGTTCGAGTTCCCGGTGCTGGGCTGGAGCCGCTCGCCGAAGGCCATCGATGGCGTGCAGGTGTTCAGCGGCGAAGCGCAGTTCGACGAGTTTCTCGCGTCCACGCGCGTGCTGATCAACCTGCTGCCGCTGACCGATGCGACGCGCGGCATCCTCAACCGCAAGACGCTGGGCAAGCTGAAGCCCGAGGGCTATCTCATCAGCATCGCGCGCGGCGGGCATCTGGTCGAAGACGACCTGATCCCGATGCTCGATGCCGGCGAGCTCGCAGGCGCGACGCTCGACGTGTTCCAGGTCGAGCCGCTGCCGGCCGACCATGCCTTCTGGCGCCACCCCAAGATCACCGTGACCCCGCACGGCTCGGCGCGCACGCTGCGCGAGGAGTCCATCACGCAGATCGCCGGGAAGATCCGCGCGATGGAAGAGGGGCGGCCGATCAACGGCATCGTCGATCCCGTCCGAGGCTACTGACGCGATGCGCCACCGACGATCTGGCTGAAAGGAGGCGAACAAAGGGGAAACCCTGACACGTTTGTTTTTCGCATACGAGAAAATTTCTTCATGGTTGTGAAAACAGCGTTTCGCGTGATCGAGATCGTCGAACTCTTTGCCCGGGAGAAGCAGCCGCTGGCGCTGTCCGAGATGGCGCGGCTGCTCGACATGCCCGTGTCCAGTTGCCTCGGCCTCATCCGCACGCTCGAAGAGCAGGGCTACATGTACGAGACCGGCCGCCGCCAGGGCTACTACCCGACGGGCCGGCTGCTCGCGATGGCGCAGGTCATCGCCGCGCACGATCCGGTGCTCGACCGCGTGAAGGCCACGCTCGAAGAACTGCGCGACGCCGCGCGCGAGACCGTGGTGTTCGGCAAGTTCCGGGATGCGGGGCACGTCGTCTACCTCGACGTGCTGAGCGCGCCGCAGCGCATCCGCTACACGGCCGAATCGGGCGAAACGCGCCCGGCGTATGCCAATTCGCTGGGCCGCGCGCTGCTCTCCACGCTCGCGCCCGAAGCGCGCCGCAAGCTGCTCGAGAGCACGGCGCTGCTGCCGCTCACCGACGCCACGCTCACCACCGCCGACGCCATCGAGGACGAACTGCAGCGCTCCGCCGCGCGCGGCTGGTACGGCAACCTCGGCGAAAGCATTCCCGACCTGATCGGCTTGGCCTGGCCGCTGCGCATCGGCGGCGAGGCTTATGCGATCTCGGTCGCGGGCCCGCGCTACCGCATGGAGCCGCGCATCGAGGAGATCGCCGCGATGCTGCGCTCGGCCTGCCTCGCGATCGAACCCAAGACAGAAAGCCCCCGATGACTGCTACCGCCACCGCTACCGCTCCCGCTGCACGCTACTTCGTCCGCGAGGACGAGATCACCGGCTACCACCCCGCCAACCACACCGGCACGCTGAACAAGCGGCTGATCGGCCCCGAGACCGTGGGCGCGAAGCAGCTCGAGGTCCTGGTCGGCCACATCCAGAAGGGCAAGGGCGCGCTGCCGCATGCGCACCCGGGCATCGAGCAGGTCTGCTACATGCTCGAAGGCCGCGCGGTCGCCGAGGTGGGCGGCCAGCGGCAGGAGCTGCACCCCGGCGACAGCTGCTTTTTTCCGGCCGACGCGATGCACACCTTCACGGTGGTGAGCGACGAGCCGGTGCGCGTGCTGGTGATCTACAGCCCGCCGTACGAGGAACTGCCGGAGCGCGTGATCCGGCCCTGAACGACAACCACCCGGAGACAAAAACCATGCAGACGAAGAACGCGACAGAAACAGTCGCGGTGGAAAGCCGCCGTCGTTTCATTTCCATCGGTGCCGCGGCGGGCCTCGCAGGGGCCGCGCCCTGGGCCTTCGCGCAGGACGGCGGCTACCCGAAGCAGCCCATACGGCTGGTCGTGCCCTTCGCGGCCGGCAGCGGCACCGACGCGGTGGCGCGCATCACCGCGCAGATGCTCGGCGAGGCGCTCAAGGGATCGGTGATCGTGGACAACCGCGCCGGCGCCAACGGCGTGATCGCGGCCGAGCTCGTGGCCAAGGCGCCGCCCGACGGCTACACGCTCTTCATGACCACCAACACCACGCACTCGGCCAACCCGAGCCTGATGAAGCACCTGCCCTACGACCCGGTGAAGGACTTCGCACCGGTCAGCCGCATGGGCAACCTGCCGTTCATGCTGGTGGTCAACAACGACCTGCCGGTCAAGAGCGTGGCCGAGCTGCTGGCCTGGGGCCGCGCGCATCCGGGCAAGCTGACCTATGCGAGCGGCAACAGCACCGGCATCGTGAGCGGCGCCACGCTCTCGCGCATGAGCGGCGTGCCGATGCTGCACGTGCCCTACAAGAGCACGCCGCCGGCGATCGCCGACCTGATCGGCGGACAGGTGTCGATGATGGTGGTCGACCTCGCCGCGGGGCTCACCACGGTGAAGGCCGGCAAGATGCGCGCGATCGCGGTCACCACGCAGGAGCGCACCAAGCTCTTTCCAGAACTGCCGCCGTTGGCCGACACGCCAGAGCTCAAGGGCTTCGACATCACCTCGTGGAACGGCGTGTTCGCGCCGGCCGGCACGCCGCGCGACATCGTGCTGAAGCTCAACAAGGCGCTGTCGGAGATGGCGAACGGCGCGGTGTTTCGCGAGCGCGTGAGCAAGCTGGGCTTCGATGCGTTCGGCAGCACGCCGGAGGAGCTGGGTGCGTTCACCGTGTCCGAACTGGCCAAGTGGAAGAAGCTGATCCAGGCTGCCGGCATTCAACCCGAATGAGCGCTGAGCTGACTTTCTCCCTCCCCTTTCGGGGGAGGGCCGGGGTGGGGGCACGCGGCGTATCCATCGGGCGCTCTGCCTGCCCCCATCCCAACCTTCCCCCGGAAGGGGAAGGAGCAAAGACATGAACACCACGGGACCACTTCACGGCATCCGCATCCTCGACCTCACTGCCGTGGTGATGGGCCCCTACGCCACGCAGACGCTCGGCGATCTCGGCGCCGACATCATCAAGGTCGAGCCGCCTTCGGGCGACAACCTGCGCGCGGTCGGTCCGATGCGCCATGCCGGCATGGGCGCGATGGCAATGCACCTGAACCGCAACAAGCGCTCGATCGTGCTGGACCTGAAGCAGCCCGAAGGCCGCGAGGCGTGCCTGCGGCTTGCGGCGGGTTGCGATGCGCTCATCTACAACACGCGCCCGCAGGCGATGGCGAGGCTCGGGCTCGGCTACGAGGCCGTGGCGGCGGTCAATCCGAAGATCGTCTACCTCGGTGCCTTCGGCTACGGCGAAGAAGGACCGTACGCCGGCAAGCCCGCGTACGACGACCTGATCCAGGGCGCGGCCGGCGTCGCCTCGCTCTTCGCGCAGCAAAGCGGCGATGCGCCGCGCTACGCGCCCGTCACGCTCGCCGACCGTGCCGTGGGCCTGCAGGCCGCCATCGCGCTGCTCGCCGCGGTGCTGAGCGCGCAGCGCACCGGCAAGGGCCAGGCGGTCGAGGTGCCGATGTTCGAGGCGCTCTCGCAGTTCGTGATGGGCGACCACCTCGGCGGCCACAGCTTCGAGCCGCCGCTCGGACCCACCGGCTATGCGCGCCTGCTCGCGCCGCATCGCAAGCCCTACGCCACGGCCGACGGCCACCTCAGCGTGCTCATCTACAACGACAAGCACTGGCAGGCCTTCTTCGACGTGATCGGCCGGCCCGAACTGCGCGCCTCGCCGATGTTCGGCACGCACACGGCGCGCGCGGCGAACATCGGCGCGGTCTATGCGTTCGTCGCCGAAGTGATGGCCACGCGCGGCAGCGACGAATGGATGGCGGTGCTGGAAGCGGCCGACATCCCGGTCGCGCGCCTGCACAGCACCGAGAGCCTGCTCGACGACCCGCACCTGCGCGCGGTCGATTTCTTTCCCGAGTTCGACCACCCGAGCGAGGGCCGCATCCGCACGCTCGCGCCGGTCGGGCGCTACAGCGCCACGCCCGCGTCGATCCGCCGCCCCGCGCCGCGCATCGGCGAGCAGAGCGTGGAGTTGCTGCGCGAAGCGGGCTACGCCAACGAAGACATCGAACGGATGCTCGCGCGCGGCGTCACGCTGCAGCCGGAACCCACGAAAGACAACAGCGAATGAATTTCTCCTTGAACGAAGACCAGCGCTCGCTCGTCGCCGCCATCGAGCGCCTCTGCGAAGACTTCCCCATCGACTACTGGCGCGACCATGACGAGCGCGCCGCGTTCCCGCACGCGTTCCACCGCGCCGTGGCTCAAAGCGGCTGGCTCGGCATCGCGATGCCCGAGGCGCAGGGCGGCGCGGGGCTCGGCATCACCGAGGCGGCGCTGATGATGCGCGCCATCAGCGCGTCGGGCGCGGGCATGTCGGGCGCGTCGTCGGTGCACATGAACATCTTTGGCCTCAACCCGGTGGTGGTGTTCGGCACCGAGGCGCAGCGCCAGCGCTTCCTGCCGCCGCTGATCGCGGGCACCGAGAAAGCCTGCTTCGCGGTGACCGAGCCCGACGCGGGGCTCGACACCACCAGCCTCAAGACGCAGGCGGTGCGCCAGCCGAACGGCAGCTACCTGCTGCACGGACGCAAGATCTGGATATCGACCGCGCAGGTGGCCGACCGCATGCTGATCCTCACGCGCACCACGCCCATCGACCAGGTGAAGAAGCCCACGCAGGGCCTCACGCTGTTCTACACGGCGCTGGACCGCAGCAAGGTCGAGGTGCGCGAGATCCACAAGCTGGGCCGCGCGGCGGTGGACTCGAACATGCTCTTCATCGACGGCCTCGAAGTGCCGGAAGAAGACCGCATCGGCGAGGAAGGCCGTGGCTTCGAATACATCCTGCACGGCCTCAACCCGGAACGCATATTGATCGCGGCCGAAGCCATCGGCATCGGCCGCGCCGCGCTGCGCATCGCCTCGCAGTACGCGCAGGAGCGCGTCGTGTTCGGCCGGCCCATCGGGCAGAACCAGGGCGTGGCGCATCCGCTCGCGCGCGCCTGGGCCAACCTGGAAGCGGCCGACCTGATGATGCTCAAGGCCGCCGCGCTGTACGACGCGGACGAGCCCTGCGGCATCGAAGCCAACGCCGCGAAGTACCTCGCGGCCGAGGCGGCGCACGACGCCTGCCAGAACGCCGTCCTCACGCTGGGTGGCATGGGCTATGCCAAGGAATACCATGTCGAGCGTCTGCTGCGCGAGAGCTACATTCCGCGCATCGCGCCGGTGAGCCCGCAGATGATCCTGAACTTCATCGCCGAGAAGGCCCTCGGCTTGCCCAAGTCGTACTGATCACTGTTCATGAACGCCAACGCCATCGTCACCCGCCATCTCGTCGTCCGCGGCCTCGTGCAGGGCGTGGGCTATCGCTGGTCGATGGTGCAGGCCGCCGAGCGGCTCGGCGTGCGCGGTTGGGTACGCAACCGGCGCGACGGCAGCGTGGAGGCGCTCGCGGCCGGAGAAGTCGATGCCGTCGAGGCGCTGGTCCGCTGGGCGCGCCAGGGGCCGGCCGGTGCGCGCGTGGATGCGGTCGATGTGAACGAGCCAAATGACGTGACGGCCGCGGACGATCTGCCCGACAGCTTCACGCAGCGCGAGACGGCGTAGGCTCTCGTCGTCGTGCCGGTTCAGGCCAATCCGTCCTCCATCTCCATCCATCCGTTCGCGTGAGCTTGTCGAAGCGTTGCGCAAGGCTTCGACAAGCTCAGCCCGAACGGCTCTGTCCGTCCATGAAGCAGGCTTATGCCGAACGGCTCTGTCTGTCCATGGCAAGGGCGCGTCAATCCACCCGGATGTTCTTCGCCTTCACGATGCGGCTGTAAATGTCCGCATCGCGCCGCACCGCCGCGGCCATCTCGGCCTGCGTGAGTCCGAGCGGCTCGCTGTTCAGGTCGCGGATGCGCTTGGCCAGGTCAGGGTCCTTGCTGGCCTCGATCATCACGGCGTTGAAGCGCTGCTGTATCGCGACCGGCGTCGCGGCCGGCGCCCAGAGGCCGTGCCACGAGGTCATCACGAGGCCGGGCACCACTTCGGAGAGCGTGGGCACGTCGGGCATCGCGGGGTGGCGGCTCGGGCCGGAATAGGCAAGGGCCTGCACGCGGCCGCTGCTGATGAGCTGGTAGCCGGTGGCGATCGGCTCCATCACCGTGTCGACCTGCCCGCCCACCACGTCGGCCACGGGGCTCGCGCGGTAGGGCACGTGCAGCATGTCGGTGCCGGTCTCGTCCTTGAACCATTCCACGATCAGGTGCGACGGGCTCCCCGCGCCGTAGGAGGCATGCGAGATCGTGCCCGGCTTCGCCTTCGCGGCGGCGATCAGTTCCTTGACCGACTTGGCCGGGAATTTCGGACTCGCGATCAGCACCAGCCCCTGCCGCATCGTGGTCGCGACCGGCACCAGGTCCTTCTGCGGATCGAAGGGCAGCTTGGCGTAGATGTAGGGGTTGATCGTGAACGCCGTCGACAGGTTGTAGAGGAAGGTGTAGCCATCGGGCGGTGCCTTCGCCACCGCGTCGGAGGCCAGGTTGCCGGCGGTGCCGGGCTTGTTGTCGATCACCACCGGCACGCCGAGCTGGCGCGCCATGTACTCGCCGTACAGCCGCGCGAAGATGTCCGGCGGCGTGCCGGGCGCGAAGCCCACCACGATGCGGATCGGCTTGCTGGGCCAGGCCGCGCCCTGCGCGGACGCGAAGCTGCACGCGAGGCCGAGAAGGAGGCCGATGAAGGGGCCGGCCAGCCATTTGAATGTCGAACGCATGAATGTCTCCTGTCGCGGGTCGTGCCCGCTTTTGTTTGCTTGAATCGGCTCTGCGGCCGGTGCTCTTCTTCTTCGCCCTGTTGATCCGTCGAGGGCCTGGACTCCTTTGCGCTTGCAGGCTCGCGCCGTGCGTGCCCGTCAGTCGATCTGCGCGCCCGAGCGACGCACGGCCTCGCCCCACTTGGCGATCTCCGTGCGCGCGAAGGCGTCGAGTTGCTCGGTGTTCAACTCGGCGTGTTCGATGCCTTGCTGCGCGAGCTTTTCGCGCACCTCGGGCTGGGCCAGCACCTGGCGCGTGGCCTCGCGCAGCCGGTCGCGCTGCGCGGCGGGCATGCTGCTCGGCGCGTACAACATGAACCACGCGACGAGGTCGAAGTCCTTCACGCCCTGTTCCATCAGCGTTGGCACATCGGGCGCAGCGGCGCTGCGCTTCGCGCCCGACGCGCCGAGCGCACGCAGCTTGCCCGCGCGCACCTGTGGCATCACCGCGGCCGGGTGATAGAACATGAACTGCACGTTGCCGGCCATGAGTTCGGTCATGGCCTGCGCGCCGTCGCGGTAGGGCACATGCATGAAGTTCTTCGCCAGGCGCACATTGAGCAGCTCGCCCGCGAGGTGGCCCGAAGTGCCGTTGCCGGCCGAGGCGAAGTTCACGTTGCCGGTCGCGGCGCCCAGGTCGGCCACGCTTTTCCACGGAGAGTTCGCGGGCACCACCAGCAGCGTGGGCGTCGCGCCCGCGAAGCCCAGCGGCACGAAGTCGCGCAGCGGCTGGTACGGCAGGCGCTTGTAGAGCGAGGGGTTGATCGCATGCGTGCCGACCGTGCCCATCAAGAGCGTCTGGCCGTCGTTGGAGCGCGCCACCTGCTCGCTGCCGATCGAGCCGCCCGCGCCCGGCTTGTTCTCCACGATCGCGGCCACGCCGAGCTGCCGGCCCAGCGCATCGGCAAGGATGCGGCCGACGATGTCGGTGGAGGTGCCGGCGCCGAAGGGCACCACGATCTTCAGCGGGCGCAGCGAACCTTGCGCGAGCGCTGCGCCCGCGGCCAGCAGTGCGCTGGCGAGCAGCAGGCGGCGCTTCATGCCGCGCTCCCGAAGCCCGCTGGCACCTGGCCGTCGTACTGCAGCTCGCGCGTGGCCTGGTAGGAGAGGGCGAAGCCGCTCGGCGTCTCGGCCTCTTCGGCCAGGTGCGCGATCAGCCCCGCGGTGCGCGCAAGGATCGGCACGCCGCGCAGCGACGCCACCGGAAAGCCCACGCCCAGCAGCACGGCCGGAATGGCGGCCGAGACGTTCATGCGCAACTCGCGGCCCACGATGCCGGGGATCACGCGCTCCAGCGCCTGCGCGATGCGCACGTAGCGCATGTCGGCGCCGGCTTCGGCGGCCACTTCGATGAGCCGGTCCACGCGCGGATCGTTCGCCTTGTGCAGCGGATGGCCGTAGCCGGGGATGGCCTGGCGGCTTTCCTTCAGCGCGCGGATCGTGGCGGCGGCCACGTCGTCGAGCGCTTCGCCCGCATCGACGCGCGCCGCCACGTCGGCGAAGAGGCGCCCCGCGGTTTCCGACGCGCCCAGGATCACCGAGCCGCAGCCCAGGATGCCCGCGGCGACTGCGCCCTGCAGCGCGTCGGGCGCGGCGGCGAAGGTCATGCGGCTGGCCTGCACGCTGGGCACGAGGCCGTGCTCGGCAATGGCCACCAGCGTGGCGTTGAGCACCGTGCTGCAGGCCGCATCGGGTTGCTTGCCGGTGAGCAACAGGAAGAAGTAATCCGCGAACGAGAGCTTGCCGATGAGGTCGCGGCACAGGTCCTGCCCGCGAACGACGATGGTGTGTTCGTCCGAGGTGCAGATGGCGGTGCGCGGGACGGTGGATTTGCCGATTTTCATGAGAGCGTACGCAGTGGATCGAGGTAGATCGGGGCTCAGGCGGCCTCGGGTTGGAGATGGAAGTCGTAGTGCGCGGACCAGTACGGCCGCTCGATCGCGCGGCCGTCGGGCGCCTTGCCGGGCGGGTGGGATTCGAAATCGACGACGAGGCTGGGCCGCACGCCGAACACCGCATCCGAATCGATGTAGGGGCTGCCTGCCACGAAGAGGTGCGTGGTCACCGGCACGTGCCCCTCGGCCACCACCTTCATGTGGATGTGGCCGGGCCGGTTGGGGTGGCGGCCCATGCCGGCGAGCATGCGGCCCACGGGGCCGTCGACCGGCACCGGGTAGTACGAGGGCTTGATCGACCAGAACCAGTAGCGGCCCTCGGCGTCGGTGCGGATGCGTGCGCGCGCCGCCATGCCCGCGCCTTCGACCTGCATGTCGTACACACCCTCGCCGTCGCCCGACCAGATGTCGAGCAGCGCGTTGGCGAGCGGCTGGCCGCGGGTGTCGGTGACGCGGCCGCTGTAGAAGGCGGGCTCGCCGCGCACGCCGGGCGCGATGTCGGCGCCGAGAGGCAGGGCGGGCGCGCCGTCCCAGTAGTAGGGGCCCTGCACAGTGGCCTCGGTGGTCTCGGTCGCGTGCAGCGTCTTGCCGGCCTGGCTTGATTGGCCTGTGCGGGCGGCGGCGCGCAGCTGGTCGAGCATCACCACCATCATCGAAGCGCCGAGCGTGTCCGACAGCAGGATGAACTCCTGGCGCTTGTCGTCGCAGGCCTGGCCCACGGCGGTGAGGAACTCGATGCCGGCCATCCATTCGTGGGGCTGCAGGTCAACCTCGCGGATGAAGGCGTGCAGGTGGGTGACCAGCGAGCGCATCACTTCCGCGAAGCGCGGATCGGCGGCGCCCTCCAGGCGCTGCAGCGCGGCCTGGGTGAGCTCGTTCTCGTTCGAAGGGGTCATGGGGTTCGTCTCCTTTTTCTTGTGGCGATGGGATGCGTCAGGCGGTGGCTTGCAGGCGCCGCCGTATCGGCCCGACGATGGCGTCGTTGTCCGCGCCCAAGAGCGGCGGCGCGGTGACTTCGAGCGGCCTTTCGCCGTCGAAGCTCACGGGCGAGCGGATGGTCCGCCACTCGCCGCCTTCGGGGTGCGGCGCGCTCACCTCGAGTTGCAGGTGGCGGGCCTGAGGGTCTTCCATCGCTTCGCGGGTGTCGTACATCGGGGCGTGGGGCACGTCTTCGGACTCCAGCCGCGCGCACCAATCGGCGCGAGTGCGTGCGCGGAACAGGCCGTCGAGCAGGGCGATCATGTCGTTCTGGTGGGCGATGCGGCCCTCGCGCGTCGCGAAGCGCACATCCTGAAAGAGGTCGGGCCGCTCGATCGCGTTGGCCAGGCCCTGCCAGAACTTCTCGGGCGACGACATGTGCAGCGCGATCCACAGGCCGTCGGCGCACTCGAGCACGTACGACTGCGAGACGCTCGGCCGGCTGAACGGACCCATGATCTCGTTCTCGGAAAAGTAGTGCGTGAAAGCATCGAGGTTGAAGTGGCACATGGCCTCGAGCATCGACACCTCGACCTTGCGGCCCTGGCCGGTGCGCCCGCGTTCCACCAGCGCGCCCATCACGCCATAGGCCGCGTAGAAGCCGGTCATCGCATCGGCCACGGCGGGGCCCACCACGCGCGGATTGGCCGGGTTCACCAGCAGCTTGAGGAAAGCGCTGGCCGCCTGGGCCACCGTGTCGTAGGCGGGGCGGTTGGCGGCCGGGCCGGTCTGGCCGAAGCCGCTGATGGCGCAGTACACCAGCCGCGGGTTGAGCGCGCGCAGCCTCGCCTCGCCCGCACCCAGCCGCTCGGCCGCGCCGGGTCGGAAGTTCTGGATGTAGACGTCCGATTCCTTCACCAGCTCGTCGAACACCGCCGCGTCTTCCGGCAGCTTGGGGTTGAGCGTGATGCTGCGCTTGTTGCGGTTGTAGGTCTGGAAGTGCGGGCTGTAGAGGCCCCCGCGGAAGGAGCGGAACGGATCGCCGCTGCCCGGCTGCTCGAGCTTCACCACCTCGGCGCCCAGGTCGGCGAGGAACATGCCCGCCGCCGGCCCGGTGATGAATGTGCCTTGCTCCAGCACCTTGATGCCGCTGAGGACTTTGTGCACCGCGTTGTCTCCTGTGTGTTCGTGGCTGGGGCGAACTCTATGCAGGCGCGACGATTTTTAACAATGATGGATTTGCATGGATACCATCGATGCCATCGATCGTTCGAGGCACCGAGGATCTCCATGGAATTGCGTCACCTGCGCTACTTCAGCGCGCTGGCCGGCTCGCTCAACTTCACCCGCGCGGCCGAGCGGCTGCATGTGACGCAGTCGACGCTGTCGCACCAGATCAAGCAACTGGAAGAGGAACTGGGCACGCTGCTCTTCGACCGCATCGGCAAGCGCGTGGCGTTGACCGAGGCCGGCGAGGCCTTTCTGCATCACGCGACCCGCGCGCTTCAGGAAATCGATCGCGGCCTCGGCGCGCTGCGCGAAGACCCGGAGGCCGCGGCCGGCGAGCTGCGCATCGGCTCGACCCACACCTTCAACCTCGGCTTCATTCCGGACTGCATCGCGGGCTTCCAGCAGCGCTATCCGCGGGTGCGCGTGATGGTGGACGAGCTCGCGGCCGACCTGATCGCCGAGCGGCTGCAGGCAGGCACGCTCGACCTGGGCATCGCCTACCGGCCGGGCGTGCCCGGCACGCTGCAGTTCGAGCCGCTCTACAACGAGGAGATGGTGCTGGTGGTGGCCGAAAACCATCCGCTCGCGCGCCGCAAGCGCGTGCGCATGGTGGAGCTGCACAGAATGCCGATGGTGCTGCTGCCCGCGAGCTTCGCGACGCGGCAGATGCTCGACGAGTGCTTCCGCTCCTGCGGGGCCGAGCCGCAGGTCGTGGCCGAGATCAACACGCTGGCGCCGATCATGGGGCTCGTCGCGAAGACGCAGCTCGCGGCCATCGTCTCGGCCAATGCGGTGCAGCCGAACTCGGGCCTTGCCACGGTGCGGCTGGAGAGCCCGACGCCGGTGCGCACGCCCGGCATGCTGTGGTCGCAGAAGGCGCGCGAGTCGGCGCCCACGCGCGCCTTCGCCGCGATCGTGCGCAAGGTGGCGTTTCGCACGAGCATGCTGGAGCGATCGGACCTCAAACCCGAGCGATGAACGCGGGGCTGGCACCATTTGCAACCGCTCTGGCGCGCATTGCTACCTTCCGCGCGGTCTGTACCAGGCAGGGCCTTCCCAGGTGTCCGACAATCGAAGACGGCTTTTTCATCCTCCCGCGACACAAGAGACATCCCATGAAACTCCCCACCCGCGTCCAGCTCGTCGACGTCGGCCCGCGCGACGGCCTGCAGAACGAAAAGCAGCCCGTCTCGGCCGAGATCAAGATCGGCCTCGTGCATCGCCTGCAGGATGCGGGGCTCCAGGAAATCGAGGTCACCAGTTTTGTCTCGCCCAAGTGGGTGCCGCAGATGGCCGACAACGCCGAGGTGATGCACGGCATCGTGCGCAAGCCGGGCGTTCTCTACTCGGTGCTCACGCCCAACATGAAGGGCTTCGAGGCCGCCATCGCCGCGCCGCGCGAGGAGTGGCCCGACGAGATCGTGGTGTTCGGCGCCGCGAGCGAAGCCTTCAGCCAGAAGAACATCAACTGCTCGATCGCCGAGAGCATCGAGCGCTTCGCACCTGTCGTGGCAGCGGCGCTCGAGAAGGGCATTCGTGTGCGCGGCGCGATGTCGTGCACGGTCGGGTGCCCCTATGAAGGCGAGATCGCCCCGGCCAAGGTCGGCTACCTCGCGCAGTTGATGAAGGGCATCGGCGTGCAGCGCGTGGATGTGGCCGACACCATCGGCGTGGGCACACCGCGCAAGGTGCAGGCGGCGATGGAGGCCACGCTGGCGCACTTCGATGTGGATGCCATTTCCGGGCACTTCCACGACACCTATGGGCAGGCGCTGGTCAACACGCTGGCGGCGCTCGAGCTGGGCGTGTGGAACTTCCAGTCGTCCTCGGCGGGCCTGGGCGGCTGCCCGTATGCCAAGGGCGCGACGGGCAATGTCGCGACCGAGGACGTGGTCTACATGCTGCACGGCATGGGCATCGAGACCGGCATCGATCTCGACAAGCTGATCGACGCGGGCGTCTACATCAGCGAGGCGCTGGGGCGCGAGCCGAACTCGCGCGCATCGAAGGCCATCCGCACCAAGCGGGCCGGCTGAGAACACAACAACAAGCACAGGAGTTTTCGTGGATCTGCATGTCTGGCTTGCATTTCTGGTGGCCAGTTGCGTCATCGCGGTGTCGCCCGGTTCGGGCGCGGTGCTCAGCATGAGCCATGGCCTGAGCTATGGCGTGCGTCGCACCACGGCGACCATCGTCGGCTTGCAGCTCGGGCTGGCCGTGATCCTGCTGGTGGCGGGGCTCGGCGTGGGCGCGGTGCTCACCGCCTCGGCCACCGCGTTCACGGTGATCAAGGTGGTCGGCGCGTGCTACCTGCTGTGGCTGGGTTGGCGCCAGTGGCGCGCGCCGGTCGCGGCCGTGAACGGCGATGCGTCGGACTCCGCCGGCGAGCCTGACCTCACGACCCGGCAACGCGTGCTGCGCGGCTTTCTCACCAACGTGACGAATCCCAAGGGCATCGTCTTCATGGCGGCCGTGCTGCCGCAGTTCATCGAGCCGACGCGGCCGCTGTGGCTGCAGTTGCTGGTGCTGCTGGCCACGACGGTGATGGTCGATGTGACCGTGATGCACGGCTACGCCTGGCTGGCGGCGCGGCTGCAGGGCGTGCTGCGTTCGGTGCGTGCGCGCCGCGCGCAGAACCGCGTCTTCGGCGGCGTGCTGATGGCGATGGGCGCATTCCTCTTCATGTTCAAGCGCAGCGCTTGAAAACCGATCCTGTAGATTCGAATCCATGTGCGGCTCTGAACTCCACTCCCTCCCCGAAGGCGTCCAGCGCGTGTCCCGCGTGCTGCAGGACGCCGGCCATCCCCATTCCCCCCGCATGCTCGACGACGCCTGCCGCACCGCGCAGCAGGCGGCCGATGCGCTCGGCATCTCGGTCGGGCAGATCGCCAAGAGCATCATCTTTCGCCGCAAGAGCGACGACGTGCCGGTGCTGGTCATCACCTCGGGCGACAAGCGCGTGGACGAGAAGAAGGTCGATGCGCTCATCGGCAAGACCGGCCGCGCCGATGCCGAGTTCGTGAAGGCGCGCACCGGCTTCACCATCGGCGGCGTGTCGCCGGTGGGGCATGCGACCAAGCCGGTGGTGCTGATCGATCGCGAGCTCTTCCGCTTCGAAGAAATCTGGGCCGCGGCGGGCCATCCGCACGCGGTGTTCCAGCTCCGGCCGCAGGACCTCGAAACCCTCACCGGCGCGCCGGTGGCGGACGTGGTTTGAACTTCGCGGAAGCCGAAACCCTGGCCGCACGCGCTGTCGCCGTGCGCGACCTGCCCGAAGACGTTCCCTCGCCCTGCACCTCGGTCTGCCGCATGGACCGCCTGAGCGGCTTCTGCGAGGGGTGCCTGCGCACCATTCCCGAGATCGCGGGCTGGAGCAAGATGGAAGACGACGCGCGCCGCGGCGTGTGGCGCGCGATAGAGTTGCGGGCCCGGGCCGGCATCTGGCGCGTTCCAGAAATCCCGGAAATCTCTGGAGACACCGACGCATGAAGCACATCGACTTCTATCTCGACTTCATCTCGCCCTACGCGCACCTCGCGTTCGAGCACCTGCCGGAGGCGCTCGAAGGGCTGAGCTACAGCGTGGCCTACAAGCCGGTGCTGCTCGGCGCGCTGCTCAAGCAGCACGGTCAGCTCGGGCCGGCCGAGATTCCATCGAAACGCAGCTGGACCTACCGCC
Organism: Variovorax sp. W1I1; assembly: GCF_030815625.1. Classification (NCBI taxonomy): domain Bacteria; kingdom Pseudomonadati; phylum Pseudomonadota; class Betaproteobacteria; order Burkholderiales; family Comamonadaceae; genus Variovorax; species Variovorax sp. W1I1. The sequence continues at coordinate 103,919 of NZ_JAUSWZ010000001.1, forward strand.
ATGTGCTGTGGCTTGGCCATGCGAACGGCATCCAGATCGAGATGCCGGCCTCGCACCCCTACAACCCGCTCGCGCACCTTCGGCTCGCGGTCTCGACGAGCGATGACGGCAGCATCAGCCGCCTGGTGGCCGAGACGATCTTTCGCAACGTCTGGCGCGGCGGTGAGGAAGCCGGCGATGCCGCGCGGCTCGCGGCGCTCACCGCGCAACTGCAACCCCAGCGCGAAGCGGGCAGCGACGAGAGCAAGGCGCTCCTGAAGCGCAACACCGACGAAGCGCTCGCGCTCGGCGTGTTCGGCACGCCCGCCTACGTGGTCGACGGGCGCCTCTTCTGGGGCTTCGACGGCATCGCGATGCTGCGTTCGTACCTCGCCGGCGATGCGTGGTTCGAGGGACCCGCGTGGACCTCGGCCGACCAGCGCCCCTCTTTGCTGCGCGGCAGCAAGGCCTGAAAAGGCGTCTGAGGACAAACCCGAGCAGGGTTGCGATTTCTTACAGGCTGAAACGCGCCCCGCGGGTTTCACCTTAATCCGTAAGCATCGGTTCAGTTTCGCGCAAGTCTCGGGTCAGTCACGCCTCCAAGAATGCCTCACGGCCCCGGATACCGGGTGCCGCATGAACGCAAACACACAGGAGACGACGCAATGGCCGCCACACTAGATTCACGGGGAGTGCCGCATCCGGCCCCCCGGCCCATGTCCTCGGAGGAGAAGAAAGTCATCTTCGCCTCCTCGCTCGGCACCGTGTTCGAGTGGTACGACTTCTATCTCTACGGTTCGCTCGCGGCGATCATCGCCAAGCAGTTCTTCAGCGGGCTGGATGCGGGCGCCGCCTTCATCTTCGCGCTGCTGGCGTTTGCTGCCGGTTTCCTGGTGCGTCCGTTCGGCGCCATCGTGTTCGGCCGCCTGGGCGACATGATCGGGCGCAAGTACACCTTCCTGGTGACGATTTTGATCATGGGCCTGTCGACGTTCATCGTCGGCCTGTTGCCCAGCTACGCGACCATCGGCGTCGCGGCGCCGGTGATCCTGATCGCGCTGCGCATGCTGCAGGGCCTCGCGCTCGGCGGCGAGTACGGCGGTGCCGCCACCTACGTGGCCGAGCACTCGCCGCACGGCAAGCGCGGTGCGTACACCTCGTGGATCCAGACCACGGCAACGCTCGGCCTGTTCCTGAGCTTGCTGGTGATCCTGGGCGTGCGCGAGTTCATGGGCGAAGCCGCATTCAACGACTGGGGCTGGCGCATTCCGTTCCTGGTGTCGATCCTGCTGCTGGGCATCTCGGTGTGGATTCGCCTGACGCTGTCGGAGTCGCCCGCCTTCCAGAAGATGAAGGCCGAGGGCAAGACCTCGAAGGCGCCGCTGGCTGAATCCTTCGGCCAATGGAAGAACCTCAAGATCGTGATCCTGGCGCTGGTCGGCCTCACGGCTGGGCAGGCGGTGGTCTGGTATTCGGGCCAGTTCTATGCGCTCTTCTTCCTCACGGCACAGCTGAAGGTCGATGCGACCACGGCCAACCTGATGATTGCCGCCGCACTGCTGCTGGGCACGCCCTTCTTCGTGATCTTCGGCACGCTGTCGGACAAGATCGGCCGCAAGCCCATCATCATGGCCGGCTGCCTGCTGGCCGTGGTCACGTACTTCCCGGTCTTCAAGATGCTGACCGAAGCCGCCAACCCCGACCTTGCCCGCGCACAGGCCACGGCCGGCGTCACGGTGACGGCCGACCCGGCGACCTGCTCGTTCCAGGGCAACCCGGTGGCCCGCGAGATCGACTTCAAGAGCTCGTGCGACATCGCCAAGCGCTACCTCGTGCAGAACTCGGTGAGCTACGAGAACGTGGCCGGCGCGCCGGGCTCCGCGGCGATCGTGAAGATCGGCGACAAGACCGTCGAGGCACCCACCGGCGTGGTCGTGAACTCCAAGTTCGACGAGAACACCGTCAAGTCCATCGCCGCCTTCAAGAAGGGCGTGGCCGAAGACCTGAAGATCGCGGGCTACCCGGCCAAGGCCGACCCCGCCAAGATCAACAAGGTGCTGACGATCGTGCTCTTGTTCTGGCTGGTGCTGCTGGTGACGATGGTCTACGGCCCGATCGCCGCGATGCTGGTCGAGATGTTCCCCACGCGCATCCGCTACACCTCGATGAGCCTGCCGTACCACATCGGCAACGGCTGGTTCGGCGGCCTGCTGCCGACCACCGCCTTCGCCATCGTGGCGTCGACCGGCAACATGTACAACGGCCTCTGGTACCCGATCATCATCGCGGGCATCACGCTGGTGATCGGCACGCTGTTCATCCGCGAGACGAAGGACGTGGACATCTACGCGAACGACTGATCGCGCACATCGCAAATGCGAAAAGGAGGGCTGCGGAAGCGGCCCTCCGTTCAACAAAAGGGCTTCATGCCATCCAACGGCATGAGGCCCTTTTCTTGAGCCCCTTGAGCCCCTTGAGCTCCTTGAGCTCCTTGAGCCCTTGAATCCTTCTCACCATCCCCATCCTTTTCAGGAGACAGCACCCATGTGGAAAATCGTCGTCGGCTTCGTCATCTTTGCCGCCATTGCCCTGTACGTGATTTCGAAGGCCGGCGACAAGGTCGACATGTCGGGCGAAAAGCATGGTGGCGACACCACCACGCATGAGCCCGCACCTGCCGCCGCGCCCAAGTAAGAAGCAAGCCGCGCGGCGGGGCGGCGATCAGCGCTTGAAGCGGCCTTCGCTCACGATCGACAGGTCGACATAGTCGATGCCCGAGTGGTCCGTCGGCGAGTACGTCACCTCGACGCCGCCGCCCGCGTCGTACTGGAAGCTGTTGAGCGTGGCGATGAGCTTCGCGCGCGTGGGCTTGGGTCCGGTGCGGCGCAGCGCCTCCACCAGCACCTTGGTGGCGACGAAGCCTTCGAGCAGCGCTGGCGACAACTCGTTCTGCCCCTTGGCTTTCGCGAGCGCCATCGCCTCCTTGATCATCGGATGGCCGAACGAGCGCTCGTAGGGCAGCACCTGCGTGATGATCACGCCCGCGCTCGCCGAGCCCAGTTCCTTGATGAAGCCCGAGGCCGCGTTGTTCGACAGCGTGATGATCTGCGCCGCCGAGCCCGCGGCCCGCAGCGCCTTCACGCCTTCGGTCACCGCGGTGCCCGAGCCGATCCACAGCACGGCCTGCGCATTGGCCTTGGTGATCTGCGGCACGATCGCCGCGTAGTCGGGCTTGCTGCGGTCGGCCAGCGCCACCACCGCCGGCTTCAGGTTCGCCTTTTCGAAACCTTTGTTCGCACCTTCCATCGCGTCCTTGCCGAAGGAGTCGTCGGCCTGGACCACGGCAATGCGCTGGATGCCGGTGGTCTGCAGGTGCTGCACCGCCTTCTCGGCCTCGCGCTGGTAGGTCGAGCGCACATTGAAGATGTTCTTCTGCAGCGGCTTGTGCAGCACCATCGCGCCCGTCGAGGGGCCGACCAGCGCCACGCCGTATTTGTCGAGCAGCGGGATCACGGCGATCGTGTTGGGCGTCCCGCGATTCAGGAGCAGGGCGACGACCTTCTTGTCCTCGATCAGGATGCGGGTGTTTTCCAGCGAGCGCTTGGCATCGAGGCCGTCGTCCAGCCGGATCACCTCGACCTGCTCGCCGTTGATGCCGCCCTGGGCGTTGACCTGGTCGATCACCAGTTGCGAACCGAGGATCGTCTCCTTCACGCTGGCCGACACCGGGCCCGAAAGGTCGGCCGACTGGCCGATCAGGATCTGGGCCGACGCCCCGGGAACCACCGCTGCCAGGAGGAGCGCAGCGGCGCAGGAGGCGAACATCGTCTTCATCGAACAAAGCCTTTCCACGAGGCACCGGCCCCTGTCAGAAGATGTGTAATGTGTTGCTGTAGGTGACATTTGCTTGCTCGTGGAAACCCTGTCAAACCATTGTTTGCAGAGCCCCAAAAGCAACGGCCCGCCGGGGAGCCGGCGGGCCGTAATAGGTAGAAAACAGGGGGAGCTAGAGCGTCAGCGCTTGAACCGCCCGTCGCTGATGATCGCCAGGTCCGCGAAGTCGATGCCGCTGTGGTCCTGCGGCGTGTAGCTCACCTCCAGTCCGCCGCCGAGGTCGTAGCTGCGGATGCTTTCCAGCGCGGCCAGCACCTTGGCGCGCGTGGGCTTCGGACCCGCACGGCGCAGCGCCTCGACCAGCACCTTGGCCGAGGCAAAGCCTTCGAGCGCGGCGGGCGAAAGCTCCGCCTGCCCCTTGGCCTTGGCCAGCGTGAGCGCCTCCTTCACCATCGGCTGGCCGAGCGAGCGCTCGTTCGGAAACACCTGGGTCACGATCACGCCCCGGCTCGCATCGCCCAGCTGCTTGATGAAGCCCGACGAGGCGTTGTTCGACAGCGTGACCACCTGCGCCGCCGAGCCCGAGGCACGCAGCGCCTTGATGCCGTCGACCACCGCGACGCCAGAGCCGATCCACAGCACGGCCTGCGCGTTGGCGTCCTTGATGGTCGGCACGATGGCGGCGTAGTCGGGCTTGTCACGGTCGGCGGGAATGGTCACCGTCGGTGTGGCCTTGCCCTTGGTGAAGCCGGTCATCGCACCTTCGAGCGCGTCCTTGCCGAACGAATCGGTCACGTACACCACGGCGATGCGCGTGAGGCCGATGGTCAGCAGGTGCTGCACCGCCTTCTCGGCCTCGCGCTGGTAGGTGGCGCGCACGTTGAACACATGCTTTTGCAGCGGCTTGTGCAGCACCATCGCGCCGGTGGAGGGGCCGATGAGCGCGACCTCGTTCTTGTCGAGCCACGGAATGATCGCCTGCGAATGCGGCGTGCCGCGGCTCATGAAGAGCGCCACCACCTTCTTGTCCTCAATGAGCGCGCGGGCGTTGTCGCTGGCGCGCTTCACGTCGAAACCGTCGTCCATGCGGACCACCTCGATCTTCTCGCCGTGGATGCCGCCCTGGGCGTTGGCCGCGTCGATCACCAGCTGCGCGCCGCCGATGGTCTCGTTCACGCTCGCGGCGACCGAGCCGGTCATGCCGGCGGTCTGGCCGATGAGGATCTGGGCCGAGGCGCCCATCGCGGTCAGCGCCAGCGCGGCGGCGACGCAAAGCGTGCGCATCTTCGTCATAAAGGAAGCCTTTCGGGGTGTCTCTCGTTTAAATGCAAACAAACGTGCTATTTGTTTCCGAAAGTGTCTCCCAGATGAATACGGACAAACCCTGCGCGAGCGCAGACCTTGTGACGCAGTGCACGGATGCGTCACGGACCACTCCCTAGAATGTTTGCCCCACCCCCCAAGGCACTCATGACACAGGGCTCCATCCGGATTCGCGGCGCGCGCCAGCACAACCTCCAGAACCTCGACCTCGACATCCGCACAGGCGAGATGACCGTGGTCACCGGGCCCAGCGGCTCGGGCAAATCGAGCCTCGTGTTCGACACCCTCTACGCCGAAGGCCAGCGGCGTTATGTGGAAACCTTCTCCGCCTACGCACGCCAGTTCCTGGACCGCATGGACAAGCCGGCCGTCGACAAGGTGGAGGGCGTGCCGCCCGCCATCGCCATCGACCAGACCAACCCGGTGCGCTCCTCGCGCTCCACGGTCGGCACGATGACCGAACTCAACGACCACCTGAAGCTGCTCTACGCGCGCGCGGCGCAACTGTTCGACCGCGAAACCGCGCTGCCGGTGCGCCACGACTCGCCCGACAGCATCTATGCGCAGATCGCCGAGCGGGCCGCTGCGGCGGGCGATCCGCGACTGGTCATCACCTTTCCGGTCGAGCTGCCCGCGGGCACTTCGCCGGAAGAAGTGACGCAATGGCTCTCGGCCAGCGGATTCACGCGTGTTCAGTCCGAACGCGAGGTGGCGACACCCACCGGTCCGCGCAAGGTGCTCGACGTGGTGGCCGACCGCTTCCGCATCTCCAGCGCCGAGCGTTCGCGCGTGGTGGAGGCGATCGAAGTGGCGCTCAAGCGCGGCAGCGGTCGTGTGACTGTGCATGCGACGGGTGCTGAGGAAAACGCCTCGACCGACGTCTGGAAGTTCTCCACCGGCCTGCACTGCCCCGAGAGCGACATCCGCTACACCGACCCGATCCCGTCGATGTTCTCGTTCAACTCGGCGGTCGGCGCCTGCGAGACCTGCCGCGGCTTCGGCCGGGTGATCGGCGTGGATCTCGGCCTCGTGATTCCGAACGACAAGCTCACGCTGCGCGCCGGCGCGATCAAGACCATCCAGACGCCCGCTTGGAAAGAGGCGCAGGACGACCTCATGCGCCACGCCGAGGCGGCGGGCATTCCGCGCGACACGCCCTGGAACAAGCTCACCGACGAGCAGAAGCACTGGGTGATCGAGGGCACGCCCAACTACAAGGAAGGCAACTGGAACAAGCAGTGGTATGGCGTGCGCCGCTTCTTCGGCTACCTGGAGAGCAAGGCCTACAAGATGCACATTCGCGTGCTCTTGTCCAAGTACCGCAGCTACACGCAATGCCCCGTCTGCAGCGGCGCGCGCCTGAAGCTCGACAGCCTGCTCTGGCGCATCGGCAGCAAGGAAGACGCCGACGCGGTGCTGCCGCCCGAGAAGCGCTTCATGCCGACCGGCGTGAAGTGGTCGCGCGCGCAGCTCGAAGCATTGCCCGGCCTTTGCCTGCACGACCTGATGCTGTTGCCCATCGAGCGGCTGCGCAGGTTCTTCGACCGCATGAGCGGTATGGCTCCCTCCCCCTCTGGGGGAGGGCAGGGGTGGGGGCACGCGGCCTCCGCGAAGGCTGTGGCGGTGGTGGAGGCCGAGAGCCCCCATCCCAACCTTCCCCCAGAGGGGGAAGGGGCAAGGCAGGGCGAGGCACAGGCGCTGAAGCTGCTGTTCGAGGAAATCACCACGCGCCTGCGCTACCTGCACGACGTGGGCATCGGCTATCTCACGCTCGACCGCCAGAGCCGCACGCTCTCGGGCGGCGAGGTGCAGCGCATCAACCTCACGACCGCGCTGGGCACCTCGCTGGTCAACACGCTCTTCGTGCTCGACGAGCCCAGCATCGGCCTGCATCCGCGCGACATGAACCGCATCACCGAGGCCATGCTGCGCCTGCGCGATGCGGGCAACACGCTGGTGGTGGTCGAGCACGACCCGGCCGTGATGCTCGCGGCCGACCGCGTGATCGACATGGGCCCCGGCCCCGGCATCCGCGGCGGGCAGATCGTGTTCGACGGCACCACCGACCAACTGCGCGACGCCGACACGCTCACCGGCCAGTACCTGGGCGGCCGCAAGAAGATCGGCATGGGCTTCAAGCGGCTCGTGAGCGAGAACACGCACCGGCTCATCCTGGAAGGCGTGCGCGAGCACAACCTGCAGAACGTGACGGTCGAATTTCCGCTCGCGCGGCTGGTGTGCGTCACCGGCGTCAGCGGCTCGGGCAAGTCGACGCTGATCCAGGACGTGCTGGCGCCCGCGCTCATGCGCCACTTCGGCAAGGCGACCGAAACGCCGGGCGCGCACGACCGGCTGCTGGGCGCCGACCACCTGGGAGACGTTGTCTTCGTCGACCAGTCGCCCATCGGCAAGACCGCGCGCTCCAACCCGGCGAGCTACGTGGGCGCGTGGGACGCGATCCGCGAGATCTTCGCCACCGCGGCGCTCTCGCGCCAGCGCGGCTACACCGCGAGCAAGTTCAGCTTCAACTCCGGCGACGGGCGCTGCCCGACCTGCGGCGGCTCGGGCTTCGAGCACGTCGAGATGCAGTTCCTGTCGGACGTGTACCTGCGCTGCCCCGACTGCGACGGCAAGCGCTACCGGCCTGATATCCTCGAAGTGAAGATCGAGCGCAAGGGCAAGAGCTACAACGTGGCCGACGTGCTCGACCTCACCGTGGCCGAGGCTGCGGCGGTGTTCGAAGCCGACCGCGACGTGCTGCGCGTGCTGCAGCCGATCTCCGACGTGGGCCTGGACTACGTCAAGCTCGGCCAGCCGGTGCCCACGCTGTCGGGCGGTGAGGCGCAGCGCCTGAAGCTCGCGGGCTTCCTCGCTGAAGCCGCGAAGAGCGCGACCGCGAGCAAGCAATCGGTCGCACGCAGGGGCACGCTGTTCCTGTTCGACGAGCCGACCACGGGCCTGCATTTCGACGATATCGCGCGCCTGATGCGCGCGCTGCGCAAGCTGCTCGATGCGGGCCATTCGCTGATCGTGATCGAGCACAACCTCGACGTGATCCGCGCGAGCGACTGGTGCATCGATCTCGGCCCCGAAGGCGGCGAGGGCGGCGGCCAGGTGGTGGCCGAAGGCACGCCCGAGCAGCTGCGCGAGAACCGCGCTTCGCTCACCGGCGCGGCGCTGGCCGATTACGAACTGGCGATCGGCCCCGAGGCCTACAAGGTGGCCGAGCGCGCCGCGCGCCGCTACATCGCGAACGCGAAGACGGCGCCCGGCAGCAACGCCATCGAAATCGTGAATGCGCGCGAGCACAACCTGAAGAACCTCAGCGTCGACATTCCGCGCGGCAAGTTCAGCGTGGTGACGGGCGTGAGCGGCTCGGGCAAGTCGACGCTGGCCTTCGACATTCTTTTCAACGAAGGGCAGCGCCGCTACCTCGAATCGCTCAACGCGTATGCGCGCAGCATCGTGCAGCCGGCAGGGCGCCCCGAGGTGGATGCGGTCTACGGCATCCCGCCGACTGTGGCCATCGAGCAGCGCCTTTCGCGTGGTGGCCGCAAGAGCACGGTGGGCACGACCACCGAGGTGTGGCACTTCCTGCGCCTCTTGTATGTGAAGCTGGGCATCCAGCACTGCACGCACGAAGGTGCGGCTGTGCAGCCGCAGACGCCCGACAGCATCGCCGCGCAGCTCATGCGCAACTTCAAGGGCCAGCACATCGGCCTGCTCGCGCCGCTGGTGAGCAACCGAAAGGGCGTCTACACCGAGCTGGCCGACTGGGCGCGGCCGCGCGGCTTCACGCACCTGCGTGTCGACGGCGACTTCTTGCCGACCACCGGCTTCCCGCGCATCGACCGCTTCAAGGAACACAGCATCGAACTGCCCGTGGCGAGCCTCGACGTGTTGCCTTCGAAGGAAACCGAATTGCGCGAGGCGCTCACCAAGGCGCTCGAACATGGCAAAGGCGTGGTGCATGTGCTGAGCGAGCTCGACGGCCTGAAGGCCGCGATGATGGCCGGCGTGTCGGCGGCCGGCATCGGCCGCGTCAACGTGTTCTCCACACTGCGCGCCTGCCCGGTCTGCAGCACCAGCTACGCTGAACTCGACCCGCGCCTCTTCAGCTACAACAGCAAGCATGGCTGGTGCCCCGACTGCGTGGGCACCGGCGTCAAGCTCAGCAAGGACCAGCGCAAGGTCTTCGACGATTCGATCCGCGACGACGACAACAAGGGCCGCGAACAGACCTTCGCGGAGCCCGAGATCGAGGACCTCGCCGACACCGCCTGCCCGACCTGCGAGGGCACGCGGCTCAATGCCACGGCGCGCGCGGTGAGCTTCGGCGCCGCTCAGGCCGACGGCACGGGCGGCATCGGCATCACCGAGCTCGCGCGCATGAGCGTGACCGAGGTGCGGCAGTGGTTCGAGGGGCTCGCGCTCACCGGCCGAGAAGCCGAGATCGCACGCGACCTCGTGCCCGAGATCAAGAGCCGGCTCGAATTCCTCGAGGAAGTGGGCCTCGGCTACCTCACGCTCGACCGCGGCGCGCCCACGCTCTCGGGCGGCGAGGCGCAGCGCATCCGCCTCGCGGCGCAGCTCGGCAGCAACCTGCAGGGCGTGTGCTACGTGCTCGACGAGCCGACCATCGGCCTGCATGCGCGCGACAACCAGATCCTGCTGAACGCGCTGCACAAGCTCGGCGAAAAGGGCAACACGCTGGTGGTGGTGGAGCACGACGAAGACACCATCCGCCGCGCCGACCACATCATCGACATCGGTCCGAGCGCCGGCAAGCGCGGCGGCCGTCTCGTGGCCGAAGGCTCGGTGGCCGACATCGAGAAGGCGAGCGACTCCCAGACAGGCCGCTACCTCCGCGATGCCATCAAGCATCCGCTGCAGGCCCGGCGCCTGATTCCCTCGCCCGATCCGAAGGCCGAGGACAGCGGCAACTGGCTCACCGTGCACGGCGCCGACCTGCACAACCTGCAGGACGTGACCGCCACGCTGCCGCTGCACCGCCTCGTGGTGGTGACCGGCGTCAGCGGCTCGGGCAAGTCGACGCTCGCGCGCGACGTGCTGCTGGCCAGCGTGCAGGGCATCGTCATCCAGCGCATGACCAAGGCCGGCCGCGACGCCGATGCCGCGGGCAAGCGCGCGGCCTGGTCCGGCTGCAGCAAGGTCGAGGGCTACGAGACCATCGACCGCGTGCTCGAAGTCGACCAGACCCCCATCGGCAAGACGCCGCGCAGTTGCCCGGCCACCTACATCGGCTTCTGGGACACCATCCGCAAGCTCTTCGCCGACACGCTCGAAGCCAAGGCGCGCGGCTACGGCCCGGCGCGCTTCAGCTTCAACACCGGCGAAGGCCGCTGCCCGGGCTGCGAAGGCGCAGGCGTGCGCACCATCGAGATGAGCTTCCTGCCCGATGTGAAGGTGCCTTGCGAGGTGTGCCACGGCGCGCGCTTCAACCCCGAGACGTTGGCCGTGAGCTGGCGCGGCAAGAGCATCGGCGACGTGCTGAAGATGGAAGTGGACGAGGCGGTCGAGTTCTTCTCGGCCATGCCCAACATCAGCCATCCGCTGCAGTTGCTGAAGGACGTGGGACTCGGCTACCTCACGCTGGGGCAGCCCTCGCCCACGCTCTCGGGCGGCGAGGCGCAGCGCATCAAGCTGGTGACCGAACTGAGCAAGGTGCGCGACGACATCACCCGCCGCGGCCAGAAGGCGCCGCACACGCTGTACGTGCTCGACGAACCGACGGTGGGCCTGCACATGGCCGACGTCGAGAAGCTGATCCACGTGCTGCACCGGCTGGTGAACGGCGGCCACAGCGTGGTGGTGATCGAGCACGACCTCGACCTGATCGCCGAAGCCGACTGGATCATCGACCTCGGCCCCGAAGGCGGGAATGCCGGCGGACGCATCGTTGCGGCGGCGCCGCCGGAGGAAGTCGTGCGGCTCGGCACGCACACCGGCGTGGCATTGAAGCCGGTGCTGGCGAGATAGCGGAAGACGGGGCGGGGCTGGTCCCCGCCCTGCTTCGTCCTTCGCTTCTTACTTCTGGATGTCGCCCAGGCAGAGGTACTTGATCTCCACGTAGTCGTCCATGCCGTGGTGCGAGCCTTCGCGTCCCAGGCCCGACTGCTTCACGCCGCCGAAGGGCACGTGCTCGGTGGCGATCACGCCCGCGTTGATGCCGACCATGCCGTATTCCAGCGCTTCCGCCACGCGGAAGATCCGGCCCACGTCGCGCGTGTAGAAGTAGCTCGCGAGGCCGAACTCGGTGTTGTTCGCCGCGTCGATGCCGTCCTGCTCGGTCTTGAAGCGGAACACGGGGGCGAAGGGCCCGAAGGTTTCTTCGCGCGCGCACAGCATGTCGGCGGTGGCTTCCGCCACCACGGTCGGCTCGAAGAACTGGCCCTGCATCTTGTGGCCGCCGGCCAGCACCTTGCCGCCCTTGGCGATGGCATCGGCGACATGGCGCTGCACCTTGTCGATGGCCGCTTCCTCGATCAGCGGGCCCTGCACCACGCCCTCGTCGAAGCCGTTGCCGACCTTGAGCGCCTTGACCCTGGCCGCGAATTTCTCGACGAAGGCGTCGTAGATGCCGTCCTGCACATACAGCCGGTTCGCGCACACGCAGGTCTGGCCGGCGTTGCGGTACTTGCTCGCCATAGCACCTTCGACGGCCGAGTCCACGTCGGCATCGTCGAACACCAGGAAGGGCGCGTTGCCGCCCAGTTCCAGCGACAGCTTCTTGACCGTCGGCGCGCACTGGCTCATCAGGATGCGGCCCACTTCGGTGGAGCCGGTGAAGCTCAGATGGCGCACGACGTCGCTCTCGCACAGCTCCTTGCCGATCGCGATGCTGTTCTGGCTGTCGGCCGTGAGCACGTTGAGCACGCCCGCCGGAATGCCGGCGCGCACCGCCAGTTCGGCCGCGGCCAGCGCGGTCAGCGGTGTGAGTTCGGCCGGCTTGATGATCACCGTGCAGCCTGCGGCCAGCGCCGGCGCCACCTTGCGGGTGATCATCGCGAGCGGAAAATTCCAGGGCGTGATCGCCGCGCACACGCCGATGGCCTGCTTCATCACCAGCAGGCGGCGGTTGTTGTCGAACTGCGGCAGCACCTCGCCGTTCACGCGCTTGGCTTCTTCGGCAAACCACTCGACGAAGCTCGCGCCGTAGACGACCTCGCCCTTGGCTTCCGCGAAGGGCTTGCCCTGTTCGGCGGTCATCAGGCGGCCGAGGTCTTCGGTGTTGGCGATGAGCAGGTCGAACCACTTGCGCAGCACGATGCTGCGCTCCTTGCCGGTCTTGCCGCGCCAGGCGGCCAGCGCCTTGTTGGCGGCGGCAATGGCCTCGGCGGCATCGGCGCGCGTGAGGTTGGCCACGTCGGCCAGCTTCTTGCCGGTGGCCGGGTCGTTCACGTCGAAGCGGCTCGCGCCTCGCGTCCATTCGCCGGCGATCAGCGCATCGGTCTTGAGCAGGCTGGGGTCGTTCAGGAGGGCGAGGGGAGAGGTCTTGGTGTCCATGGTGTCGTGTTGTCTCGAAAGGATGGATGGCGATGGGGATCAGCGAAAAGGTACACCGGGAAGCACGCACAGCATTTCGTAGAGCAGATTGGCCCCGAGCAGCGCAGTGTTTCCGCTCGTGTCGTATGGCGGGCTGACCTCCACCAGGTCGGCGCCCACCACGTTCAGGCCGCGGCAGCCGCGCACGATTTCCAGCGCCTGCGGCACGGTGAGCCCGCCGATCTCGGGCGTGCCGGTGCCTCCGGCGAACGAGGGATCGATGCCGTCGATGTCGAAGCTGATGTAGACCGGATGCGTCGGCCCGATGCGCTCGCGCACTTGCGCCATGAGCGGTGCGAGCGACTGGTACCAGACCTCGTGCGCCTGCACCACGGTGAAGCCCTGTTCGCGCGGCCAGTCGAAATCGTCCGCCGCATAGCCCGTGCCGCGGAGGCCGATCTGCCAGACCTTGTCGCAGGCCAGGAGGCCCTCTTCGACCGCGCGCCGGAATGGCGTGCCGTGCGCGATGCGCTCGCCGAACATGTCGTCGTTCACATCCGCATGCGCATCCACGTGCACCAGCGCGACCGGGCCGTGCCGCTTCGCCACCGCCCTCAGGATCGGCAGCGCGATCGTGTGGTCGCCGCCGAGCGTCAGCGGCGCGCATCCTGCGGCCAGCACTGTGTCGTAGAAGGCCGAGACGATGTCGACCGACTTCTCGAGCGAGTAGGTGTTGATCGGCACGTCGCCCAGGTCGGCCACGTGCAGCTTGTCGAAGGGCGCGGCGCCCGTGGCCATGTTGTAGGGGCGCAGCAGCGCCGATTCGGCGCGGATCTGGCGCGGCCCGAAGCGCGCGCCCGGCCGGTTCGAGGTGCCGATGTCCAGCGGCACGCCGATGAACGCGGCGTCCAGCCCCTCGGGGGAAGTGGCCGCGGGCAGCCGCATCATCGTGCCGGGGCCGGCGAAGCGCGGCATCGTGTTGCCGCCGAGCGGCTGGTTCGGTGTCGGGTAGGTCGGCATCGCAGGAAGGTTCGGTTCAGCGCCGCCGGCCGCGCAGCCATTCGAGCGCGAGCAGCAGCGTGGTGGTGAAGACGATCAGCAGCGTCGCCACGGCGGCGATGGTGGGCGAGATGTTCTCGCGGATGCCGGTGAACATCTGGCGCGGCAGCGTGACCTGGTCGGGCCCCGCGAGAAACAGCGTGACCACCACTTCGTCGAACGAGGTGGCGAACGCGAACAGCGCCCCCGAGATCACGCCCGGCGCGATCACCGGCAGCGTGATGCGCATGAAGGTCCTGAACGGCGTTTCGCCCAGGCTGAGCGAGGCGCGCACCAGGTTCTGGTTGAAGCCCGCCAGCGTGGCGAGCACCGTGGTCAGCACGAACGGCGCACCGAGCGCCGCATGCACCACGATCAGCCCGAAGTAGGTGTCGGCCAGGCCGATGGGCGCGAAGTAGAGGTACGTGGCAACGCCCACCACCACGATCGGCACCACCATCGGCGAAATCAGCACGCTCATGAGCAGGCCCTTGAAGGCGAAGCTCGTGCGCGACAGGCCCACCGCCGCCAGCGTACCCAGCACGGTCGCCAGCACCGTGGCGGCCGGCGCGACGATGAAGCTGTTGCGCGCCGCGCGCGCCCACTCGGGCGACTCGAAGAGGTTGCGATACCAGCGCAGCGACCAGCCCGGGATCGGGTAGGCGAGGAACGAGCTGTCGGAGAACGACAGCGGAATCACCACGAGGATGGGCGCCAGCAGAAAGGCCAGCACCGCGACGCAGCCCGCGCGCACCGCCCACCAGCCGAGCTTGTCGGCGAAGGTGGCGTAGGCCGGGAAGTGAGGGAGCTTGAACATGCGTGTGTGTCTTTCGTACGGCTCAGCCCAGGCTCAACTCGGCCTTGCCGATGCGGCGGTACACGGCATACAGCAGCAGCGTGGCGACCAGCAGCACCGTGCCCAGCGCGCAGGCCATGCCCCAGTTGATTTCCACGTTGGTGTAGCGCGCGATGTAGTAGCTGAGCATCTGGTCGTCCGCACCACCGAGCAGCGCCGGCGTCACGTAGTAGCCGATGGCCAGGATGAAGACCAGCAGCGCGCCCGCGCCGATGCCCGGATAGGTCTGCGGCACGTACACCCGAAAGAACGCCGCCAGCGGCGAGCTGCCCAGCGAGACGGCCGCGCGCAGGTAGGTGGGCGGCACGCTCTTCATCACGCTGTAGAGCGGCAGGATCATGAAGGGCAGCAGGATGTGCACCATCGCGATGATCACGCCGGTGCGGTTGAACAGCAGCGCCAGCGGATGGTCGATGAGGCCGATGCCCATGAGGCCGCGGTTGACCAGCCCCTCGGATTGCAGCAGCACGATCCACGCCGCCACGCGCACCAGGATGGAGGTCCAGAACGGCACCAGCACCAGGATCATCAGCACGTTGGCCTTGCGCGCCGGCAGCGTCGACAGCCACCAGGCCAGCGGATAGGCCAGCAGCAGGCAGAAGAAGGTGACGACGGCGCTGATGTTGAAGGTGCGCAGCAGGATGCCGGCGAATGCGCGCTGGTCTGCGGGCATGCGTTCGACCTCGCCGGCCACGTCGCGCCGCAGGTCGACCGAGGCGAGCAGGTAGTCGGGCGTCCAGCGCGAGCCGTTCTTGGCGATGGCCTGCCAGAACGGCGGCTCGCCCCAGCGCGGATCGATCTCCAGCATGCGCGCCTTGACCTCTTCCGGTGTGCCGGCGATCGGCAACGCGCGGAAGGTGCCCATCACGAGCGAACGGGCGCCGGCGATCTCGGTGTTGAGGCGGCGCGCCAGGGCGCCCGCGTCGGAGCTGTCGGGCAGTTGGCCGAGGTCGGCCGCGATCGCCGCATAGGCGGCGGGCGCGGGCGCCTCCTTGCGGTTCCAGCCGTCGAGCGCGCGCACGGTGCGCGGCAGCGCGTTGGCCACCTCGGGGTTCTCGACCGCGCGCTGCAAGAGCGCCACGATGGGCACCAGCAGCGTGAGCAGCAGAAACACCAGCAGCGGCACGGTGAGCGCGAAGGCGCGCCACTTGCGGCGGGCTTCGGCGCGCGCCAGCGCACGACGCAGTTCGCCGGGCGGAGCCTCCGCCGAACCGAGGGGGACAGTCGTTGCCGCGTGCATGGCCTCTTGCCTGCCTGCTTACTGCGTGGCCCAGGATGCGAAGCGCTTCTCGAGCGCCTCGCCCTGGTCGGCCCAGAAGCCGACGTTGAACTGCAGCGAATCCTTGGCGTTGGCCGCCGAGGTCGGCAGGTCGGCCAGCACCTTGGGACTGAGCGCAGCCAGCGCCTTGGTGTTGGTGGGGCCGTAGGCGATGTTCTGCGCGTACACCGACTGGTTGGCCGGCTGCATCGCGAACTGGATGTACTTGAGCGAGGCTTCCTTGTTCGGCGCGCCCTTCGGGATCACGAGGTAGTCGAGGTCGTAGATGCCGCCCGGCCAGTAGATCTTGAGGTCGCGGCCTTCGCGGTTGGCCGCGTCGATGCGGCCGTTGTAGACGGTGGTCAGCACCACGTCGCCGGCCACCAGGAACTGCGGCGGCTGCGCGCCGGCCTCCCACCACTGGATGTTGGGCTTGAGTTCGGTGAGCTTCTTGAACGCGCGGTCGGCGCCGTCCTTGGTGCCGAGCACCTTGTAGACATCGCCCGGCTTCACGCCGTCGGCCATGAGCGCGAACTCGAGGTTGTAGCGCGCGCCCTTGCGCATGCCGCGCTTGCCGGGGATCTTCTTCACGTCCCAGAAGTCGGCCCAGCTGGTGGGCGCGCTCTTGAGCTTTTCGCCGTTGTAGGCCATGACGGTGGACCACACGAACAGGCCGACGCCGCAGTCGGTGACGGCGGCGGGGAGGAAGTCGGCCTTGTTGCCGATCTTGGAGTAGTCGAGCTTCTCGAACAGGCCCTCGTCGCAGCCGCGCGCCGCATCGGGCGACTCGACCTCGACCACGTCCCAGGTGACCTTCTTGGTCTCGACCATGGCCTTGATCTTGGCCTGCTCGCCGTTGTATTCGACCGGGATGATCTTGGTGCCGGCCTTCTCGTAGGGCTCGTAGTACGCCTTCTTCTGGGCATTGGCGTTGGCACCGCCGAAGTTGACCACGGTGAGCTGCTGCTGGGCGAAGGCCGGCAGCGCGAAGCTGACGGCGACGGTGCAGGCGAGGAGGGTCTTTTTCATGGGGAGTCTCTCGGGGTGATGAAAGGAAACAAGGAAACGGGAGGGAACAACGGGACCGGGTTCAGGGCGCGTAGATGCGCACATGCGCCATCGGAAATTCGAGCACCACTGCGTCGCCGGCCCGCGCTGCGGCGGCACCGTCCAGGCCGTCCAGCGGCAGCTTCACCGTGGCTTCGGCCTGGCCGTCGCCGACGCCGCACAGCAGCCGCAGGTGGTCGCCGAAATAGATGACGCGCGACACCTGAGCCGCGAGCATGTTGGCGCCCTGTGTGGCCGGGCTGCGGTGCATCACCACGCGCTCGGGACGGATGCAGGCCTCGACCGCCGCACCCGCCGCCGCGCCGCCGACGTTGAGCCCGTGCAGCACGCGGCCGTCGGGCAGCGTCATCTGGGCCTGCTCGCCGCCGCGGGCCAGTTGGCCCTTGAGCACCGTGTTGTCGCCGACGAAGCCGGCCACGAAGCGGTTGGACGGTTTCTCGTACAGGCCGTCGACCGTGTCCAGTTGCTGGATCACGCCTTCGTTGAACACCGCCACGCGGTCGCTCATGGTGAGCGCCTCGCCCTGGTCGTGCGTCACGTAGACGAAGGTCACGCCCAGTTGGCGGTGCAGGTCCTTGAGCTCGATCTGCATGTGCTCGCGCAGCTGCTTGTCGAGCGCGCCGAGCGGCTCGTCCATCAGCACGAGCTGGGGCTCGAACACCAGCGCGCGCGCCAGCGCCACGCGCTGCTGCTGGCCGCCCGAGAGCTGGCCGGGCAGGCGATCGGTCATGCCGCGCAGCTGGACCATGTCGAGCGCGCGCTGCACGCGGGTTTGCTGCTCGGCCTTGGGCACCTTGCGCACCGTGAGCGGATAGGCCACGTTCTGCCCGACGCTCAGGTGCGGAAACAGCGCGTAGTTCTGGAAGACCATGCCGAAGTTGCGCTTGTGCGGCGGCACGCCGGTGATCTGCTTGCCATCGAGCAATATGTCGCCCGAGGTCGGCGACTCGAAGCCCGCCAGCATCATCAGCGTGGTGGTCTTGCCCGAGCCCGAGGGCCCGAGCAGGCTCAGGAACTCGCCGCGATGGATGTCCAGGTCGAGCTGGCGCACCACCAGGTGTTCGCCGTCGTAGGTTTTCTGGACGCGCTGGAAGCGCACCAAGGGTTCTGCTGTCATGGAGGATTTCAGAAGGGGCCGGTCGATCAGCGCAGCGCGGCGAAGCTGTCCGCGAGAAGCGCCAGGCCTTCGTCCACAAGCAAGTCGGATGCCGTCAGCGGCACCAGCACGCGAATGACATTGCCATAGGTTCCGCAAGACAGCAGGATCAACCCGCGCCGCGCCGCCTCCGCCACCACCCGGCGGGTCAGCGCGGCATCGGGGCGGGCGGTGTCGCCTTCCTCGAACAGCTCGATGGCCACCATGGCGCCGAGCCCCCGCACATCGCCGATGGCCGGCACTTCGGCGGCGATGCGGCGCAAGCCGGCCATGAGCTGTTCGCCCATGGCGCGGCTGCGGGCCAGCAGTTGCTCGTCGTCGAACACCTTGAGCACCGCCAGCGCCGCGGCGCAGCCGATGGGGCTGCCGGCGTAGGTGCCGCCCAGGCCGCCGGGGGCGGGCGCGTCCATGACCTCGGCGCGGCCCACCACGCCGGAGATCGGAAATCCGCCCGCCATCGACTTGGCAGTGGTGATCAGGTCCGGCGCCACCGGCCATTGCTCGCTGGCGAACCAGGTGCCGGTGCGGCCCGCGCCGGTCTGCACCTCGTCGGCAATGATCAGGATGCCGTGGCGGTCGGCCAGCGCGCGCAGGCCTTCGATGAAGTCGTTGGGCGCCACGTAGAAGCCGCCTTCGCCCTGCACCGGTTCCAGGATGAACGCGGCCACGCGCTCGGGCTCGATGTCGTTCTTGAACAGCAGCTCGACCGAATGCAGGGCATCGTCCACGCTCACGCCGTGCAGCGCATTCGGGTACAGCGCATGGAACACCTCACCCGGGAACGGGCCGAAGCCGATCTTGTAGGGAGCGACCTTGCCGGTGAGGCCGAGCGTCATCATCGTGCGGCCGTGGTAGCCGCCGTTGAAGGCGATGATGCCCGGCCGCCGGGTGTGGGCGCGGGCGATCTTGACCGCGTTCTCGACCGCTTCGGCGCCGGTGCTCAGGAAGATCGATTTCTTCGCGAATTTGCCGGGCGCCAGCGCATTCAGGCGCTCGGCCAGCTCCACGTAGGGCTCGTAGGCCACCACCTGGAAGCAGGTGTGCGAATAGAGATCGACCTGCGCCTTCACGGCCGCGCTGATCTCCGGGTGGCAATGGCCGGTGTTGAGCACCGCGATGCCGCCGGCGAAATCGATGTAGCGGCGGCCCTCCACGTCCCACAGCTCGGCGTTGGCGGCCCGGCTGACGAAGATGTCGTGGGCCTGCCCGACCCCGCGGGCGACGGCCGCGGTGCGGCGTGCCATGAGGGCGGCATTGCTGAGGTGGGATTCGCGTTTCATGGGGGGCCTGTGCATCGCAGAAGAAGGGATGCCGGCACTCTAGGTCGCGCGAATCGATCCAGCCATGTACACCGGAAGTGATCGCCGGGAAGACTGTACTGGTCTTGTATCCTGTACATACTTTCCTCAATATGGTGCGGGCCGCACGGCCGCAGACACCCCCCGATGCTCATTCTTCGCCCCGAACAGCCGACGCCGCTGGTGAGCCAGATCGTGGAAGGGCTGCGCGGCCTGATCGGCGCGCAGAAGCTCAAGGCCGACACCAAGCTGCCGTCGATCCGCGCCTTTGCCGCGGCCCATGGCGTGAGTGTCTTCACGGTGGTCGAGGCCTACGACCGGCTGGTGGCGCAGGGCCTTCTGGTGTCGCGCGCCAATGCGGGTTTCTTCGTCAAGCGGCGCAGCGAAGAGAGCACCGCCGGCGCGGCCAGCGCGCCGCGGCCGGACCCCCGCTTCGACGCCCGCTGGTACCTGCAGCAGATCTTCGAGAACCGCAACCTCCCGCTCAAGCCCGGCTGCGGCTGGCTGCCGCACGACTGGCTGTTCGAAGACGGCATGCGCCGGAGCCTGCGCCACCTGGCCTCCGAAGGCGCCGACATCGGCGGCTACGGCCTGCCCTTCGGCCACATGGCGCTGCGCATGGCGACGGCCGAAGCGCTGTCGGAGCAGCAGATCGTGGTCGAGGCCGGCCAGGTCCTGCTGACCCAGGGATCGAGCCAGGCGCTGGACCTGGTCGCGCGGCGTCTCCTCAAGCCGGGCGATTCGGTGCTGGTGGACGATCCGGGCTATCCGAACCTGATGTTCATGCTGCGCTTCCTGGGCGTGGAAATCATCGGCGTGCCGCGCATTCCTTCGGGCTACGACATGCCCGCGCTCGAGGCGCTGCTCGCGGTGCACCGGCCCAAGGCCTTCTTCACCCAGCCGCGGCTGCAGAGCCCGACCTGCTCGATGGCGTCGCTGCCGCAACTGGTGCAGTTGCTCCAGCTCGCGCAGGCGCACGATTTCACGCTGGTCGAGAACGACATCTATGCCGAGATGGATGCTTCGATGCGGCCCTCGCTCGCAAGCCTCGGCCAGCTGCGCCGCGTGGTCTACGTCAGCAGCTACTCCAAGACCATCTCGCCGAACATCCGCGTCGGTTTCGTGGTGGCGCAACCCGAGCTGCTGGAAGACCTCGCGCAGCTCAAGATGGTCTCGGGGCTCACTTCATCCGACATCACCGAGCGCCTGGCCTTCAGCACCGTCACCGACGGACGCTGGCGCAAGCATCTGAAGGCCTTGCGCGACCGCCTCGCGCAGGCGCAGGGCAGCGTCGCGAGGCGGCTGAACGGGCTGGGCTTCGAACTCTTCCATGAAGCCGCGGCCGGCATGTACCTGTGGGCGCGGCACCCGGACATTGCGGACAGCGCAGAGCTTTCCAAGCGCGCCGCGACGGAGGGCATCATGCTCGGGCCGGGCCAGTTGTTCCTGGTCAATCCGCGCACCACGGGCTGGCTGCGTTTCAACGTGGCCTTCAGCGAAGACGAGCGGCTCTGGCGCTTTCTGGAGCGCAGCATCGAAGAGCGCAGGTACGACTGACGGACGGGGCTCGCAAGAAGCCGCGGGCAGGCGCAGAATGACTCGAACCCTTGGCGCAGGCGCATCCTGAATCAGCCATGGTGGAGTCGACATGCGAAGGGATGAAGCGCCGTGCCGGGCTACGCAAGGAGCCATGCCATGACCCGCTTCATCGATGTCCACAGCCTGGTTCGCCTGGTGGATGAAACCGGCGTTCCGCAATTCCTCGAGGCGCTGGCCGACGCGCTGCGCGACGACTTCCTGCGCTGGCGAGAGTTCGACAAGAAGGCGCGCGTCGCGAGCCACTCGCACCTCGGCGTGATCGAGCTGATGCCGGTGGCCGACGACGGCGCCTATGCCTTCAAGTACGTCAACGGGCATCCGCACAACACCTCGGTCGGGCTGCCGACCGTCATGGCCTTCGGTGTATTGGCAGAGGTCGACACCGGCTATCCGGTGCTGCTGTCCGAGCTCACCCTCACCACCGCGCTGCGCACGGCGGCCACCTCGGCGATGGCGGCAAAAGCCCTGGCGCGGCCCGATTCGCGCAGCCTCGCGCTGATCGGCAACGGCTCGCAGAGCGAGTTCCAGGCGCTGGCCTTCCACGCGCTGCTGGGCATCGAGGAAGTGCGCGTGTTCGACACCGACCCCCACGCCACCGACAAGCTGGTGCGGCATCTCTCGGCCTGCACGCCGCTGGAGATCGTGCGCGCCCGCTCGGTGGCCGACGCGGTGCGCGGCGCCGACATCGTCACCACCATCACCGCCTGCCAGGGCCACGCGACGGTGCTCACGCCCGGGATGATCGAGCCCGGCATGCACATCAACGCCGTCGGCGGCGATTCGCCAGGCAAGACCGAGCTGCACCCGAACGTGCTGCGCCGCGCGCGCGTGTTCGTGGAATACGAGGCGCAGACCCGCGTCGAGGGCGAGATCCAGCAACTGGCGGCCGATTTTCCGGTGCACGAATTGTGGAAGGTGCTGCTTGGCGAAGTACCCGGGCGCGAGACCGCCGGGCAGGTCACGGTGTTCGATTCAGTCGGCTTCGCGCTGGAGGACTACACCGCGCTGCGCTACATCCATCAGTTGGCCATCGAGCGCGGCATCGGCCAGAAGATCGCGCTGGTGCCCGAGCTCGACGACCCGAAGGACCTGTTCGGGCTTACCGCGTCCGGCAGGCGCCGGGCGGTGCTGCGGCGTGCGGCATGATCGGCCGCATCCGCAACGCCGACCCTGTTTTCTTCATGCTCACCATCTACAACGACCAGCACGCACTGCACCAGGGCAAAGTCGAAATGTTCCGTGGCGAGTTGGTGCCTTGCTTCGAGGTGCCTGCCCGTGTCGACCATGTGAAGCATGAACTGGAGCGGCGAGGGCTTGGGCCGTTGCAGTCGCCCGATGCGCTCGACGACGCGCTGCTCGCGAAGGTGCATGCGCCGCGCTACCTGGACTTCATCGCCGGCGCATGGGACGAGTGGGTGGCGCTCGATCCGGCCAATGCATCGCGCGACGCGCTCCCGTCGTACTGGCCCACCCGCGGCATGCGCACCGATGTGCTGCCGCAGAGCTTTCCGGCGCGCCTGGGGCTGTTCTCCTTCGATGCGGGCACGCCGCTCACGGCCGGCAGCTGGGCCGCCGCGCGACAGGGCGCGGCGTGCGCGTGGACCGCGACGCAGCGCGTCCTCGGCGGCCAGCGCTCGGCCTTCGCGCTGACGCGGCCTCCGGGCCATCACGCAGGCGTCGATTTCTTCGGCGGCTACTGCTTCGTCAACAACGCCGCCGTGGCCGCGCAGGCGTTGCGCGATGCGGGCGTCGAGCGCGTCGCGGTGCTCGATGTCGACTACCACCACGGCAACGGGACGCAGGCCATCTTCTATGACCGCAGCGACGTGCACTTCGCCAGCCTGCACGGCGATCCGTTCACCGACTACCCGTACTACCTCGGCCACGCCGACGAGCGCGGCGCAGGAAAAGGCGAGGGCTTCAACCACAACCTGCCGCTGCCGCGCGGCACCGACTTCACCGCGTGGCGCGCCGCGCTCAAGACGGCGCTCGACGGCATCGCGAAGGTGAAGGCCGGCGCGCTCGTGGTCTCGCTCGGCGTCGACACCTTCGAGGGCGACCCGATCTCCGGCTTCAAGCTCAAGAGCGACGACTACCTGCGCATGGGAGAAGACCTCGCGCGCGCAGGGTTACCCACGGTGTTCGTGTTCGAAGGCGGTTATGCGGTGGCCGAAGTGGGCGTCAACACGGTGAACGTGCTCGAAGGTTTCGGCCAGACGGCCGGCTGAGGAACGTCGGCGACAGCCATCGGGTGAGCCCCGATTGCCGCATCGGGCAGGGCAAGGCCCAATCCGCGGTTCTTCAAGTTTTCAGGAGCCTCCGCCATGTCCCGCCGTTCCCTTCTCTGTGCCGCCACGCTCGCCGCGTGCGGCCTCGCTTCCCCGCTGGCGGCGCTTGCCCAGGCTTTCCCCGCCAAGCCGATCAAGCTGGTCATCGCCTTCCCCGCGGGCGGCCCGACCGACATCACCATGCGCCAGCTTGCCGACAACGCAAGCAAGATCCTCGGCCAGCCCGTCATCGTCGACAACAAGCCCGGCGCCGGCGGCACGCTGCCCGCGCAGGCGCTGCAGACCGCGCAGCCCGACGGCTACACGGTCGCGCAGATTCCGCTGGGCGTGTTCCGCCTCGGCTACACCACCAAGATCAACTGGGACCCGCTCAAGGACATCACGTATGTGCTGAACGTCACCGGCTACGCCTTCGGCATCGTGGTGCCGGCCAACAGCCCGTTCAAGACCTGGGCCGACTTCGTCGCCTATGCCAAGGCCAATCCCGGCAAGCTCACCTACGGTTCTACCGGCAACCTCACGAGCCCGCATCTGACGACCGAAATCATTGCGCAGAAGGCCGGCATCGAGCTGCAGCACGTGCCCTACAAGGGCAGCGCCGACCTGATGCTCGCGGTGGTCAGCGGGCAGCTTATGGCTGCGGCCGACAGCACCGGCTTCGCACCGCAAGTCGAGGCCGGCAAGCTGCGCGTGCTGAACACCTGGGGCGACAAACGCCTGGCCAAGTTCCCCGATGCGCCGACGTTGAAGGAGCTGGGCTACGACGTGGTGCAGAACTCGCCCTTCGGCATCGGCGCGCCCAAGGGCACGTCGCCCGAGGTGGTGAAGAAGCTGCACGACGCGTTCAAGCAGGCGATGGAAGAGCCGAGCTACGTGGCGTCGCTCGGCCGCTACGACATGCTGCCGAACTACATGAGCTCGGCGCAGTACACCAAGTTCGCGCAGGACACGGTGGTGAAGGAGAAGGTGGTTATTGAGAAGCTGGGGTTGGCGAAGGGCTCTTGATCCGTCAATAGCGCACGGTTCATGTTTAAAAAATGCAGTTTTTTAAACATGTTCAGTGAGACATGTATAAAAATCGGCCTTTTCTATACATGTCCGCCCTCGGCGGCGCCAAATGACGTTCGACCGAAACCAGCCGTTCAATGACCTTCCTCTGCTGCCGCCCGCCTTCGAACTCGAAAGCAAGGTGGTGCTCAAGCAGGCGATCGGTGCCAACCGCGTACTGGCCAATTTGCGGGGGCTGGCCGCGCAGATTCCGAATCAGGCGGTGCTGATCAGCAGCGTCGTGCTGCAAGAGGCGCGGTTGTCTTCGGAAATCGAGAACATCGTCACGACCAACGACGAGCTCTACCGGGCCGATGCCGATGCCGACGGCAACACCGACGCGCAGACCAAGGAGGTCTTGCGCTACCGCGAGGCGCTCTATCACGGCTTCGATGCGCTGAAGACGCGCCCGCTGGCGACCAACCTGTTCATTGAAATCGCCCAGCGCATCAAGCAGATCGAATTCGATGTGCGGGCCGTCCCCGGCACCGCCTTGAAGAACGGACGCGGCGAGGTGATCTACACGCCACCGGTCGGCGAGGCCGTCATTCGCAACAAGCTGGCGAATCTCGAGAAATTCATCCACGCTGAAGACGATCTGGATCCGCTACTGAAGATGGCGGTGATGCACTACCAGTTCGAGGCGATCCACCCTTTTCCTGATGGAAATGGGCGCACGGGCCGCATCCTGAATCTGCTCTTCCTGGTCGACAAGGGGTTGCTGGACATTCCCGTGCTGTTCTTGTCGCGCTACATCATCGCGAACAAGGCGGACTACTACGACGGGCTGCGTCGCGTGACGGAATCGCAGGACTGGGAAAACTGGCTGTTGTTCATGCTGCGTGCTGTCGAAAGCACTGCTCAGCAGACCTTCGATCAAGTCAACCGGATCCGCGACCTGATGGAGCAGGTTCGTGAACGCGTGCAGCGCGAGGCGCCTGGCGTCTACAGCAAGGACTTGATCGAGGTGATCTTCAGGCACCCGTACACCAAGATCCAGTTCCTGGTGGACGCCGGCATTGCCAAGCGGCAAACGGCCTCAGGCTACCTTCAGGCGCTGGCCAAGCTCGGCGTCTTGCGTGAAAGCAAGCGCGGGCGCGAAAAGTACTACATCAACGATGCACTTTTTGCCGAGCTGGTGGAGTGACTGCCATGTCGATGACATCGACATGGGCGCACAACGTGTCGATTTAATCTGTTTTTTTAAACATGTCCGAATGATGTGTCGAGTCGATCGACATGTTCGACGGGCTTTGGCGAGCTATTAAGCGCGTTAATTAGCCCTGTCGGTGATGGCAAACAGCTCCCCCACGAGCCGCTCCGCCAGTTCCGGCTTCACCGGCTCCGCCCCGAACACCAGCCGGAACACGATCGGCGCGATCACGTGATCGATCACTTGCTCTGCCTCGGGCGCCGGCTCGCCGCGGGCTTGCGCCTGCGCGACCAGCGTCAGCGCTTCCTTGCGGCGGTTGCGGAGGCAATCCGTGTCCGCATCGCCCGTGGCGAGCGCGGCTGCGGCTTTCAGCAAGGATTTGCTGCAGGGTTGCGCCAAATGCGTGATGAGTTCCTGCGCCCACGCCGTCAGGTCCTTGCGGAGGTTGCCGGTGTCGGGCAGCGGCCGGTTCGGGTCGAGCCGGTGCGTGGCCGTCTCGGCCAGCAACCCTGACAGATCCCCCCATCGCCGGTAGATGCTGGAGGCGCTGACCCCTGCGCGCTCGGCCACGGCCGGCACCGTAACGCGCTCGCGCCCCTCTTCGGCCACCAGTTGTTCGAGGGCGGTGCGCACCAGCGCCTGCACCTGGGCGCTGCGGCCGCCGGGACGTTTGTTGGGAAGGACAGCATCGTTCATTGGATGGACTTTAACGCAAAGGTTTTTGCTTTAGTGAATCTACAGGTCTAGAATCACAAAAGCTAAAAAAGTTGCGTTAAGGATTTACAATGCCTTCCTCCTGCCCTGAACTCGCCGTTGCCACCGCTGACGTCGCTGCCCGTTCCAAGCCCTGGCGCTTGCCGGCGGCGGTCGGTTTTCCGCTGCTGGCCGCGGTGCTCTTTGCCTTTTTCTTCGCAGCCGCCGCGCCCACGCCGTTGTTCGTCGTGTTCCAGCACGCCTGGGGTTTCTCGGCGTCGATGCTCACGGTGGCGTTCGCGATCTATGCGATTGCGTTGCTGATCTCGCTGCTGGTGGCGGGTTCGCTGTCGGACCACATCGGCCGGCGGCCGGTGGTGCTCGGAGCCTTGGTGCTGCAGGCGGTGGCGATGGGGCTCTTCGTGCTGGCAGAGGACATCGCCGGGCTGATCGGCGCGCGCGTCGTGCAGGGCGTGGCCACGGGCATCGCAAGCGGCGCGCTGAGCGCGGCGGTGGTCGAAGCGGCGCCAGCATCGCGCAAGCGCCTGGGTGCGCTGATCACCAGCGTGTCGCCCCTCGCGGGGCTCGCGGTGGGCGCGTTGCTGACAGGCATCGCAGTCAAGTTCACTGCCCAGCCCGTGATGCTGGTGTTCGGGGTGCTGGCCGTGGTGTTCGCGGTCGGCGCGGCCGTGGTGCTGTGGATGCCCGAGACGGTCACGCCGCGCCCCGGTGCGCTGGCTTCGCTGGTGCCGCGCGTGTCGATTCCCGTGCGGGCGCGGGCCGACTTCGTGCGCGGCCTGCCGGTGTTCATTGCGGTGTGGGCGCTGGGCGGCCTGTACCTGTCGCTCGCACCATCGCTGATGCTGCATGTGTTCCACATCGACAACGGCGTGGTCAACGGCCTCACGGTGGCGGTGCTCTCGGGCTTCGGTGCGCTCGCGCCCACCTTGCTCGGCCGCTTCCCCGCGCCGCGCACCGTCGTCTTCGGCGCGGCCAGCATCGCGATCGGCCTGGTGCTGCTGCTGGCGTCGCTGGCGACGAAGTCGCTCGCGCTGTTCTTCGTCGGCACCGCGATTGCGGGCCTGGGCTTCGGCGGTGCGTTCTCGGCGCTGGTGCAGACGCTGGCGCCGCTCGCCGATTCGCACGAGCGCGGCGAGCTCTTCGCCGCCATCTTCGTGGTCTGCTACCTCGCGTTCAGCCTGCCGGCGATGCTCGCGGGCTTCCTGGTGAAGCCGCTCGGCCTGCTGAACACGGTGGAAGGCTATGCAGCAGTTCTGCTGCTGATCGCCGCCTTCGGCATCTGGCGGCAACGGGCGGCGCTGCGCGGCAACGCGCGCGGCCTGCCGGTCAGCGAATAGCGCGGGCGGAAAGAATCGCGCGCGCCGCCTCGGCGAAACCCACGCCGCGTTCGCCCGCCGTCACGTAGCGCGGCAGGTACTCCAGCTGCGCCACGAAGCGCGCGACGTTCGCCACGCCGATGCTGCCCGCGAAGGTGCGGAACATCAGCTGGTCGTTGGTGGAATCGCCCACGTAGGCCCAGCGGTCGAGCTCGTCGTCGAGCGTGCGGCCCCAGAGCTCGCGCACGATCCAGCGGGCGCCTTCGAGCTTGTCGTTGTCGCCGTACCAGCCGTTGATGTGGATGCTGCTCACCGTCGCGTGCATGCCTTCGCTGCGCATCAGCGCGACGACGTGGGCGATGGTCTCTTCGCTCAGCTGCACGAACTCGCTGTGGTCGATGGCGATGTCGGTCTCGCGGCCCGCCGAGTCGGTGGCGCGCTGCGCACCCGGAATCTCGCGCTCGATGCGCGCGAGCACCGCCTGCATGCGCGCGAAGTTGGCGGCCCGCGTGGGCACGTCCTGCTGGTAGCGCTTTTCGATCTGCCCATCGGCCGTGGGCAGCAGCGCCACCGCGCCGTTCTCCGCCACGATCGCATCGACCGGCCAGGTGTTGACGAAGGGCAGGCTCCAGCCCACCGGCCGGCCGGTGATCGCCACGATGGCGAAGCCGGCTGCCTTCAGGTCGCCGAGCGCATGCAGCGCATCGGCCGTGATCGCGCCATCGGTGGTGAGCGTGTCGTCGATGTCCGTGAACACGCCGACGAGCGCACTGCGCGCCGGTGCTGCCCAACGGTCGAGCGGCAGCAGATGAGTGGGCGAGGCGGGCAAAGGAGACGACGAAGACGACATGGGCGATGAATCTCTGGAGAGCCCGAGATCGTACCGGCGCTTTCGTGTAGCATCCCGCCCCCGCCGCGCCTTCCAGGCCGGCGCGGCGCCTCCCATGCCCCACATCCTCGTCGACCACCTCCTCAAGACCTACCGTATTTCCGAGCGCGACCCGGGCGTGATGGGCGCGCTGCGCGGCCTCGTGCAGCGGCGGCATCGCACGGTGGAGGCGCTGTCGGGTGTGTCCTTCGAATTGCAGCGCGGCGAGCTGCTCGGCTTCATCGGGCCGAACGGCGCGGGCAAGTCGACCACCATCAAGATCCTCGCGGGCATCCTGCGGCCCGACGGCGGGCGCGTGGAGGTCGATGGCCGCGATCCCTTCGCCGACCGCGAGCGCCACGTGGGGCGCATCGGCGTGGTCTTCGGCCAGCGCACGCAGCTGTGGTGGGACCTGCCCGTGGGCGACGGCTTCGATCTGCTGCGCGACATCTACCGCGTCGATCCGCAGCGTTATCGCAAGACACGCGACGAGCTGGTCGCGCTGCTGCACCTGGAGCGCGTGCTCGACCAGCCGGTGCGCCAGCTCTCGCTGGGCCAACGCATGCGCGCGGAGATCGCGGCGGCGCTGCTGCACGAGCCCGACATCCTGTTCCTGGACGAACCGACCATCGGCCTCGATGCGCCGTCGAAGCTCGCGGTGCGCGACTTCGTGCGCCGCGCCAATCGCGAGCGCGGCACGACGGTGCTGCTCACCACGCACGACATGCACGACATCGAGGCGCTGGCCCAGCGCGTGATCGTCATCGGCCACGGCCGCGTGCTGACCGACAGCCCGGTCGAGGCGTTGCGCGCACAGGTGATGGCCGAGCGCCGGTTGATCGTCGACTTCGCGCAAGACGCCGCACTGCCCGCAGAGGTGCCCGGCGCCACGGTGCGCGCCCGCGATGGGCAGACGCTGGTGCTCGATTTCGATCCTTCGGTGACCACCGCGCCGGCCTTGATCGCGCGCATCGCGGCCGAGCACGCGGTGGAGGACATCCGTCTCGAAGGCATGGCGATCGAGGCGGTGATCGCGCGCTTCTATGCGATGCACGGAGCGGCCGAAACGTGATGATGCAGCTGCGGACTCTCGCGCGTCCCTACGCTGCGGCCTTCGCCTCGCGCTTCCTGCAGATGCTGCAGTACCGCACGGCCGCGCTCGCCGGCTTCGCGACGCAGTGCTGGTGGGGCGGCATCAAGGTGATGGTGTTCGCTGCCTTCTATGGCGGCACGGCCATCGCGGGCGCGAGTTCGCCGATGTCGCTCGCGAATGCCATCACCTATACGTGGCTGGCGCAGGGGCTGCTCGTGCTGCTGCCCTGGCTCAGCGACCCGGAAGTGGCGCAAGCCGTGCGCACCGGCGCGGTCGCCTACGACCGGCTGCGCCCGGTGGACGCCTATGCGCTGTGGTTCGCGCGCAGCGCCGGATGGATCGCCGCGCGCGTGCTGCCGCGGGTGGCTCTGATGGCTGCGTTCGCCGCGGTTGCGTTGCCGCTGGCGGGGTTGGGCGAGTGGGCCTGGCAGCTGCCTGCGAGCGCGGCGGCGGGGCTCGCGTTCCTCGTGTCCACGGTGCTGGCGCTGCTTCTTTCCACATCGATGGTGATGCTGCTCAACGTGGCGGCCACCGCTGCGCTCAACGAGCGCGGCATCAGCGCGGTGGCGACGCCAGTGGTCATCGTGTTCTCGGGCAACCTGCTGCCGCTCGCGCTGCTGCCGGATGCGTGGCAGACCGCGCTGCTGGTCCAGCCATTGGCCGGGCTGATGGACATTCCCGCGCGGCTGTACTTCGGTCAGTTGAGTGGCTGGCATGCGATGGCCGCGCTGGCGCTGCAGTGCTTCTGGATCGCCGTGCTCGTCGCGGCGGGACGCTTCGCGATGGGCCGCACGATGCGCAGCCTTCAGATCCAGGGCGGCTGACCGAATGGGCTCGCTTCCTCTTTTCTTTCGCCTCGTGCGCGCGTCCATCGGCGGCCAGGCGCGCTATCCCGCCTCGGCGCTGATGCTCACCGTCGGCCAGTTCCTCGGGACCGGCATCGAGGTGGTCGCCGTCTGGGCGCTGTTCCATCGCTTCGGCGAAGTTCAGGGCTGGCGCATCGGCGAGGTGGCACTGTTCTACGGGCTGGTCAACTGCATGTTCGCGCTGGCCGATGCAATGGGCCGCGGCTTCGACGTGCTCGGCACCGAGTTCCTGCGCACCGGCGCCTTCGACCGCTTGCTGCTGCGCCCGCGCCCGCTGACGCTGCAGTTGATGGGCAACGACTTCCGCATCAGCCGCGCGGGCCGCCTGTTGCAGGGCCTGGCCGTCGTGGCGTTTGCGACGCAGCAGGCAGGCATCGAATGGACGCCGGCTGCGGTGGCGATCGCGCTGTTCGCGCTGGCCGGCGGCGTCGCACTCTTTCTCGGCATCCTGGTGCTGCAGGGCACGCTGTCGTTCTGGACCGTCGAGAGCCTGGAGATCGCCAACGTGCTCACCTACGGCGGCGTGCAGGCGGCGCAGTACCCGCTGGCGCTGTATGCGCGGTGGTTCCGCCGGGTGCTGACTTTCGTCGTGCCGCTGGCCTGCGTGGCCTATTACCCGGCGCTGGCGATCCTGGGGAAGGCCGACCCGCTCGGTGCGCCGGAGTGGATCGGCATCGTCTCGCCGGTCACGGGCTTCGTGTTCCTGGCGGCTGCCTTCGGCGTGTGGCGGTTGGGGTTGCGCCGCTACGCGTCGACGGGCAGCTAGGTCAGGCAGTCGCGATCAACCGGCGCTCTGCAGCGCCAGCCCCGCGTGCTCCCGCAGCGGATGGAAATGGATCTTCGGAAACCGCTCCTGCGCCAGCCGCACGTCGTACGGCGAGGTGCACAGGAAAGCCAGCGTGTCCGCCGCGTCCTTGGCCATGCGCACCGGGTAGGCGTTGACGAACTCGCGCAATTCGGCCGGCGTGTCGGCCGTGATCCAGCGGGCGCCCGTGTACTGGCAGCCTTCGAGCCGCACGTCGGCGTCGTACTCCGCCTTCAGGCGGTGCTGGACCACTTCGAACTGCAGCTGGCCGACCGCGCCCAGCAGCATCGGGCCGCCGACCTCGGGGCGGAAGACCTGAATCGCGCCTTCTTCGCCGAGCTGGGCCAGGCCCTGCTGCAGTTGTTTGGTGCGCAGCGGGTTCTTCAGGATCACGGTCATGAACAGTTCGGGCGCGAAGAAGGGCAGCCCGGTGAACTGCAGGCTCGCGCCATCTGTGATGGTGTCGCCCAACTGCACGCCGCCGTGGGTGGTGAAGCCTACGATGTCGCCCGCATAGGCCTCTTCGACGGCTTCGCGGCGCTGGCTCATGAAGGTCACGACGCTGGTGGGGCGCAGTTCCTTGGACGTGCGCTGCACCTTGAGCTTCATGCCCGGCGTGTACTTGCCCGAGGCCATGCGCACGAAGGCGATGCGGTCGCGGTGGTTGGCGTCCATGTTGGCCTGCACCTTGAAGACCACGCCTGCGAAGTCCTTGTCCTCGGGCTGGATCTCCTTCACCACCGGCTGGCGGTTGACCATCGTGGTGCTGGTGCGCGACTGCGGCGAGGGCGCGAGGTCGACCAGCGCATCGAGCACTTCCATCACCCCGAAGTTGTTCACGCCCGAGCCGAAGAACACCGGCGTCTGCTTGCCGGCCAGGAAGGCCTCGCGGTCCCAGGTGGGCGAGGCACCGGTGGCCAGCTCCATGCTGTCCATGGCGGATTCGAAATCGGCGCCGAAGCGCTTGGTCAGCGCTTCGCGGTCCGTCAGCGGAATCGTCTCGAAGTCGTGCGGCAGCCGTTCGCTGCCCGACTCGAACACCGTCATCGTCTGCGTGCGCAGGTTCATGATCCCGCGGAAGCTCTTGCCCTGGCCGACCGGCCAGGTCATCGGCACGCAGGGCATGCCGAGCTCGCGCTCCACTTCGTCCAGGATGTCCAGCGGCTCGCGCACTTCCCGGTCCATCTTGTTGACGAAGGTGATGATGGGCGTGTCGCGCTGACGGCAAACCTCGATCAGCCGCCGCGTCTGCGCTTCCACGCCGTTGGCCGCGTCGATCACCATCAGCGCCGAGTCGACGGCGGTGAGCACGCGATAGGTGTCTTCCGAGAAGTCCTTGTGGCCGGGCGTGTCGAGCAGGTTGATCACGTGGTCGCGGTACAGCATCTGCATGACCGACGAGGCCACCGAGATGCCGCGCTGCTTTTCGATTTCCATCCAGTCGGAGGTCGCATGGCGCGAAGCCTTGCGCGCCTTCACCGAGCCTGCGATCTGGATCGCGCCGGAGAAAAGCAGCAGCTTCTCGGTCAGCGTGGTCTTGCCGGCATCAGGGTGGGAAATGATCGCGAAGGTGCGGCGGCGGCGGGTTTCGGCAACAAAAGACAAGATGGGCAATCTGCGGGGGAAGGCCGCGATTTTAGAAGGGCGTCCGGAACCGGCCCGCTCCGAGGGCCTAAAAAGCCTCCGTCATCCCATACGCCCGCATCTGCGCCTCGAACTGCGCCACGTCGTGGCTCAGCACCACGAGGTCGTGCGTCACGCCCTGCTTATCTTTCACGTGCTTGCTCAGCAGCGCCTCGGGACGAAAGCCCAGCGCCTGGAAGACCGCGATGGCGCTGCGCTGGTCGACGGTCATGCGCGCGACGAGTTTTTCGGCGCCGCGCTCGATGGCCAGCGCACAGGCCTCCCGTGCAAGCCGATGGCCGAGGCCGCTGCCGCGCAGCTCGGGCGCCGCCAGCAGGCGCAGTTCGGCCACGTGACTCGACCACGAGTGCGGATCGCGGATCACCGCCGCACAGCCCAGCACCGTGGTGCCGCGCACCGCGAGCACGCTGTCGATGTCGCCGCGCTCGATGGCGCGGACCCAGGCGTTCATCACCTTGGGCTCGGTGATGTCGCGCGGCAGAAAGAGCAGGTCGTGCGCCGGCAGCCCCTGCGCGAAAGCCAGCACGGCGGCTGCGTCATCGGCATTCATCAATCGCAGGACGATGTCGCCTTCGCTGCTCGTCACGGTGCGCGGATAGGTTCGCGAAAAAGAGTCGGAGACAGCAGTGATGGTCATGTCGAGCGCACTCCAAGCCAGTCGTCGAGTTTGGGCCACAGCCGGCGTACCGCGTTGGCGCCCGCGGCCAGGCTGACGTGGCCGCCCTTGAGCACCACCTCTTCCTTGTCGGCCGAGCCGATGTTGGCGATCAGCGGCTGGCCTGCCTCGTAGGGAACGATGTGGTCGTGCTGCGCGAGCGCGTGCAGCACCGGCACCTTGATGTTTGCGAGCAGCACCTTGCGGCCGCCGAGCACCAGTTCGCCCTTGAAGAGCTTGTTGTCCCACATCAGCTCTTTGACCGTCTGGCGGAAGTACTCGCCGGCCAGCGGCAGCATCTCGGCGCCCCAGCGGTCGAACATGCGGTACGACTTGACGAATTCGTCGTTGGCCATGTTGTCCCACAGCTGCACCACGCCGGCGCTGCGGCCCGCGGGACGCAGCATGTCGAAGGAGGCGAACAGCATCTCGGGCGGCACGTTGCCGATCGTGTCGATGAGCCGGTCGACGTCGAAATAACGCCGGTCCGACCACGCATGGAAGAGCTTCATGCGGCTGAAGTCGACGGGCGTGGTGAAGAGCGCGAGGTTCTTGATCGGTCCCTCGGGATGCAGCGCCGCGTAGAGCGTGGAGAGCACGCCGCCCATGCAGTAGCCGACGAGCGTGACGTCTTCCTCGCCGGAGCGCGCCTGCACGCGCCGCAGCGAATCGGGGATGAAGTCGAGCACGTAGTCCTCGATGCGCAACTGCTTTTCCTGGGGGGCGCGGCGCGTTCCAATCCATCATGTAGACGTCGTAGCCCTGGAGCAGCAGGTGCTCGACCATGCTCTGGCCCGGCGCGAGGTCCAGGATGTAGCCGCGGTTCGTGGTCGCCATGACGATCAAGAGCGGCACGCGGTAGATCTCGTCGACCAGAGGGCGGTAGTGGTACAGGCTCAGCGTGCCGCGGCGGTGGATCTCGTCCCTGGCGGTCTGCCCCATGGCCGGCGCGGCCGAGGTGAGGAAGTCGAGGCCCTTGAGGTTGCGCTGGATCGCACGCTCGATCTCTGCGCCGATGTCGGGCAGGGCGAACGCGTCCGCCGCGGCGCTCATCGTGTGCGCTTTCCGGCGGGGCGCTTCGGGGTGGCCGGAGTCGGGGCGGCTGCCTCAGCCTGCGGGGGCTTTTTAGTGCGGCGTGGTTGGGGCGCCGCATGGGCGGCCGCAGATGCAGCCGGGCCGCGTCCGCTTTCCATCGCGCGGCTGATGTTCGCCAGATGGTCGTCGATGCTTTGCAACTGCTCGCCCAGCGCCTGGATGTCTGCGCGCGTGGGCAGGTTCAGCATCGTGAGGTAGCGCGCCATCAGGTCGCCCAGCGCTTTCTGCCCGGTGAGCGAGGCGTTCATCCCGCCGTGCATGCCCTGGCGGAACGGATCGGAGGCCATGGTCTCGTTGGCGAATTCGTTGGTGCTCTTTTCCCACTGGGCCGTGAGCTCGCGCCACATGGCCATCGGGTCGAGGGGGGGGAACTTGTTCATGGACAGAGGCCCCGTCGTCTATCGGTCGTTCAATGATCGCGAAGCTGCCCGGTGTGCGCGGCGATGGCCTCGATGATCTGCGGCCACATCGAAATCGGCAGCGCGTGGCCCATGCGCGGAATGCGCAGCAGCTTCGCGCCGGCGATCGCGTCGGCCACGTCCACGCCGCAGGCCACCGGCACCAGTGGGTCGGCATCGCCGTGGATCACCAGCGTCGGCACGCGCACATCGCGCAGCGCCGGTTTGCGGTTGCCCGATGCGAAGACCGCCGCGAGTTGGCGCGCCACGCCGCCCGGGTTGAGCCCGCGCAGGAAGATGAGCTGCGCGCGCTCGGCATCGCGGGCCTCGTCGAGCGGAAAGCCGGGGCCGCGCAGCACGCGCCAGATCTTCTTGTAGTGCGCCAGGTAGGCGTCGAAGGTCAGCGGTGTCGGCGAGAACAGCACCGCCAGCGCCTCGGGCGTGGGCGGCGGCAGCGCGGGGTCGCCGGTGGTCGACATGATGCTGGTGAAGGAGCGCATGCGCTGCGGGTGATGGATGGCCATCTCCTGCCCGATGGCGCCGCCCATCGAGGCGCCGACGATGTGCGCGCGCTCGATGCCGAGCGCATCGAGCAGGCCGATGCAGTCGTCGGCCATGTCGCGCAGCGTGTAGGGCACGGAGAGCGGCTTGCCCGCCATGGCCTGCAGCATCAGCGCCTGGATGTCGGGCACGCCCAGGTGCGACAGGTGCGTCGAATGGCCGATGTCCCGGTTGTCGAAGCGGATCACGCGGTGCCCGCCGGCTTCCGCGAGGCGGGCGCAGAACGCGTCGTCCCAAGCCACCATCTGGGCGCCGAGGCCCATGATCAGGACGAGCGGCGATGCCGCGGGATCGCCGAAGCTGGCCCACGCGATTTCGACACCATTGACCGGCCTGCGCCGCTCGATAGGGGGTGGGGCAGCGGTCATTGCGCGAGGCCTTTTTTATTTACTTATTTGCGCTGCAGCATCTTGGTCACTTCGTCCACGTTGGACTGGATGCGCTGGCGCACGACGTCGAAGGCATCGGCCTGCGACTTGGCCGCGAGGTTGGCCAGTTCCTTGATGTCGTCGATGGCGCGCTGGAACGACTGGCGGCCGAGCTCGTCGAGCTTGGCGAGGTTGGCCTTGGCGTCCTTGCCGGGCATTTCCTTGGCGGCGGTCTGCCATTCGGTGATGGCGCTCTTGATCATCTCGGTCTGCCGCTGCACCACGGTCTGCAGGCCCTGGTAGGACTTTTCGTTGGCCTGCATCAGCGCCTGCAAGTCCTTGCGGCCGCTCTCGAGCAGCTTGCCCGCGCCGCCGGTCAGGTTGAGTTCCTGCAGGCGGTCGGTCATGCCCTTGAGGTTCTTCAGCGGGTTGAGCATGTCGGCGGCGCTGGGAGCGGCCGCCTTGGTGCTGCTGGTGCTGCTGCTGGCAGTGGTCTTCTTGGCGGCGGCTTTCTTGGCAGTGGCCATGGTGCGGTATCTCCTGTGTCGGGTGAACGGGTGAATGGCGAGCAAACAAGGACCGGCCGGACGGCAAAAGTCCCTCGCCACGATACGCCGCACCGACGCGCCCGCGGTCCCCGCAGCGACAAATTTGCCTGCGGGATTTCCCTTGGGTGACTTGCCTTACATCGGCGCTTACATCGGCGGCGCGAAGCCGTCGCGCCCGGCCGTCACACGCAGCGCCGTGGGCGTGCCGTTCTTTTCCTGCGCATTGACCAGCACCTTGGCGCCGGGCACCAGCAGCGCCTCGGTGCCGGCGCGGAAGGTCACGACCGGCACATCGGGCGGCACAACGACCGTCTTCTCGCCGCCCTTGTAGGTCAGGCGCAGCTGCTGCCCGCCGCGCACCGATTTCGGCGCCGCGGCCAGGTCGGCGACGGTGGCGTTGGTCATCGTGCTCTCCGGCAGCAGGTCCCACGGCCGGTGGCCTTCGCCCGTGCCGCGCGCGGCCTCGGGGAACACCACGACTTCGAGCGCCTTCTGCGTGCCGTCGGCCTGCGGCATGGCGGCGGTGCCGATGAAGCTGCCCTTCTTGATGTCGGCGAGCTTGATGCGGTAGACCTCGGACAGCTGCATGTCGGCCGGCCGCGCGAGGCTGACCACTTCGCCGCCGCGGTCCTGCACGACGAGGGTCTTCGCGTCGACGCGGACGATGGTGCCGCGGATGCGGACTTGTTCGGAAGGGGCTTGTGCGGAGGCGGAGATCGGTGCGGCAGCAGCGGCAAGAAGAGCGGCCGAGGCCAGCAGGGTCGAGGAAATTCTGGAGAGCATGGGAAGGATCTTGGTGTTGGAGTGCGGATCAATGTACGCCTCGACAACGAAACGCGCTTCCCGCCATGCGGGATACCCCAGCGGTTGGCTCGGCCTGGCACCACGTCTACAATCCGCCGTTCCGAGGAGCGTTGCAGCGCCATCAAGGCGTGAGGCTCGGACCACATCGCAACCACGCTCACCCGCTGTTCTCGCGGTGAGTCCTTTTTCCGTCAGACCCCCGTACGCAGTGGCATCTTTCAAACCAGTTTTGGAGTTCTCATGAGCGCTGTTCTCAAGCCCACCCCCGTTTTGACCGCCGACCAGGCGATTGCCGACCTGTCCCTCGCCGCCTGGGGCCGCAAGGAAATCCGCATTGCGGAAACCGAGATGCCCGGCCTGATGGCCATCCGCGAAGAGTTCTCGAAGGCGCAGCCGCTCAAGGGCGCGCGCATCACGGGCTCGCTGCACATGACCATTCAAACGGCCGTGCTGATCGAGACGCTGCAGGCCCTGGGCGCTACCGTGCGCTGGGCCTCGTGCAACATCTTCTCGACGCAGGACCACGCCGCCGCAGCGATTGCCGCTTCGGGCACGCCGGTGTTCGCGATCAAGGGCGAGTCGCTGGAAGACTACTGGGGCTACACCCACAGCATCTTCGACTTCGGCCCCAAGGGTTCGGCGGGCGAAGGCCCCAACATGATCCTGGACGACGGCGGCGATGCCACGCTCCTGATGCACCTGGGCCAACGCGCCGAGAAGGACCTGGGCGTGCTGGCCAACCCGACCAGCGAAGAAGAACGCATCCTGTACGCAGCGATCAAGGCCAAGCTGGCGGTCGATTCGACCTGGTACACCCGCAAGTCCGCCGAGATCATCGGCGTGACCGAAGAGACGACCACCGGCGTGCACCGCCTGAACGAAATGAGCGCCAAGGGCACGCTGCTGTTCCGCGCCATCAACGTGAACGACTCAGTCACCAAGAGCAAGTTCGACAACCTGTACGGCTGCCGCGAATCGCTGGTGGACGGCATCAAGCGCGCGACCGACGTGATGATCGCCGGCAAGGTGGCCTGCGTGGCCGGCTACGGCGACGTGGGCAAGGGCTCGGCCCAGGCGCTGCGCGCACTGTCGGCGCAAGTGTGGGTCACCGAGATCGACCCGATCAACGCCCTGCAGGCTGCGATGGAAGGCTACAAGGTCGTGACGATGGAATACGCCGCCGACAAGGCCGACATCTTCGTGACGACTACCGGCAACAAGGACGTCATCACGCACGACACGATGGCCAAGATGAAGGACCAGGCGATCGTCTGCAACATCGGCCACTTCGACAACGAGATCGACGTCGCGTCGATCGAGAAGTACGAGTGGGAAGAAATCAAGCCGCAGGTCGACCACATCACCTTCCCGGACGGCAAGAAGATCATCCTGCTGGCCAAGGGCCGCCTGGTGAACCTGGGCTGCGGCACGGGCCACCCGAGCTTCGTGATGTCCTCGTCGTTCGCGAACCAGACCATCGCGCAGATCGAGCTCTTCACCAAGCCCGACGCCTACCAGGCCGGCAAGGTCTACGTGCTGCCCAAGCACCTGGACGAGAAGGTCGCGCGCCTGCACCTGAAGAAGGTCGGTGCCATGCTGACGGAACTGACCGACGCGCAAGCCGCCTACATCGGCGTGAGCAAGAACGGCCCGTACAAGCCCGACACGTACCGCTACTGATCCGCTGCATGCGCGCTGATCAATTGCTGGTGGAACGCGGCCTCGCCGCGTCGCGTTCGCAGGCCGTGCGGCTCATTGCCGGCGGCATGCGCTGGCGCGACGCGGGCACGAGCGACGCATGGCGCTCGGTCGTCAAGAACAAGGACGAAGTGCCTGCATCCGCCGAGCTCGAGCTCGACGATGCGGCCGAGGCGCGCTACGTCTCGCGCGGCGGGCTCAAGCTCGAAGGCGCGCTGAATGTGAGCGGTGTCGATCCCGCCGGCAAGCTGTGCCTCGATGTGGGCCAGTCGACCGGCGGCTTCACCGATTGCCTGCTGCAACGCGGTGCGACGAAGGTCGTGGGCGTCGATGTCGGCCATGGGCAACTGCATGCGAAGTTGCGCGAGGACGAGCGCGTGGTTGCCATCGAAGGCGTCAATGCGCGAGCGTTGTCGCCGGCCGATCTGCAAGTGGACGATGACGAGGACACCGAGGCGCAGGCTGCCGCAGAGGTCGACGAAGCAGCCGAGGCCCCGGCCGAGCCACGCTTCGACCTCATCGTCGGCGACCTGTCGTTCATCTCGCTCACGCTGGTGCTGCCGGCGGTGGTGCAGTTCCTGGCCGACGACGGCCAGCTCCTGATGCTGGTCAAGCCGCAGTTCGAACTGCAGCCCGGCCAGGTCGGCAAGGGCGGCATCGTGCGCGACGACGCGATGTACCCCGTCGTCGAGAAGCGTCTGCACGATGCTTGCGCGGCGCTCGACCTGAAGGTGCTGCGCTGGTTCGACAGCCCGATCGCCGGCGGCGATGGCAACCGCGAGTTTTTCATTCACGCCGAGCGCGCGTCCGGCGCGAACGGTTCCTAAGGAGACGCAGGTGCGCCTTCCGCTGAGTTTCGAATTCTTCCCGACCAAGACGCCCGAAGGCGCGGTCAAGCTGCGCGCGGTGCGCCAGCAGCTGTATGCGCGCAAGCCGCAGTTCTGCTCGGTCACTTATGGCGCGGGCGGCTCCACGCACCAGGGCACCTTCGGTGCGGTGCAGGAGATCCTGAACGAGGGCGTCGATGCCGCGAGCCATTTCTCGTGCATCGGCGCCACGCGCGCAACGGTGCGCGAGCAATTGACCGAACTGAAGGCCATGGGCGTCAAGCGCCTCGTGGCATTGCGCGGCGACCTGCCGAGCGGCTACGGCATCGGCGGCGAGTTCCACTATGCGAGCGATCTCGTGGCCTTCATCCGCGAGGAAACGGGCAGCGACTTTCACATCGAGGTGGCCTGCTACCCCGAAGTGCACCCGCAGGCACGCTCGCCCGAGGCCGACCTGCAGGCCTTTGCCGCCAAGGTGAAGGCGGGCGCCGACTCGGCCATCACGCAGTATTTCTTCAGCCCCGAGGCCTACTTCCGTTTCGTCGACGACGTGCGCAAGCTCGGCATCGACACGCCGATCGTGCCGGGCATCATGCCCATCACGAGCTCGACGCAGCTCATGCGTTTCTCGGACGCCTGCGGCGCTGAAATTCCTCGCTGGATCCGCCTGCGCCTGCAGGGCTTTGGCGACGACACGGCCTCGATCAAGGCCTTCGGCCTGGACGTGGTGACCGACCTCTGCGCGCGACTGCGTGACGGCGGCGCACCCGCGATCCACTTCTACACAATGAACCAGTCGACGGCGACGCTGGCCCTGCTGGAGCGCCTCGATTGAGAGGGCGCACCGCAGGTTCGCCGCTGCGCACGGGGTTTCGCCTCGTGCTTGTCGCGGTCACCTGCGTGCTGGCGGGCTGCGCCATGCCGCCGGCCACCGAAGGGGCCGCCGATCCGGGCGCGGCGGCGGGCTCGCGCCTGCGGCCGCTGTCCTCCGGGCTGGCGATTCCGCCAGGGGTCTCGGCGCGATCGAACGTGCCTTCGGTGCGCTATGACCTCGCGGTCTCAGGCACCGGCGAGCTGACGCCCGACGACGGCGTGCCCGGCGACAGCGGCCCGCGCGAGATCTTCGAACGTGGCGGGGCGTCCTGGTACGGCATCCAGTTCCACCAGCGCAAGACGGCGAGCGGCGAACGCTTCGACATGTCGGCCCTGACGGCCGCCCACAAGACCCTGCCGTTCAACACGCGCGTCTGCGTGCGCAGCCTCGTCAACGGCAGCGAGGTGCTGGTGCGCATCAACGATCGCGGCCCCTATGCGCAGGGCCGCGTGATCGACCTGAGCCGGGCCGCGGCCGAGCGCATTGGCCTCATCGGACTCGGAATCAAGCAGGTGGCGCTGTCGGTCGTCGGCTCCGCGGGCATGCGCTGCGGCGGTGTCGATGTGGAGCCGGGCGATGCCGCCGCTCCGGTGGCGCCCGGGGCCGATCGCGCCAAGGCCACGGTGCCGGCGCGCCGCAAGGCGGTTGTGCCGCAGCGCCGTCGCCGCTGAAAGGGCGGGTCAGCCGCCGCTGTCGAGCGAAAAGGTCGCGTTCCGGTCCTGCGCCAGCTTCTCGGCCAGTTGCGGCAACGCCGCCGCGAGCAGCGGCTTCAGGGTGTAGGGCGGGTTGATCAGGAACATGCCGCTGGCCGGCAGCCCGGGCCGCTTGGTCTCGCCGGTCGGCGTGGCCGTCAACTTGCTCGACTTGACCGTCAACGTGGCATGCAGCCACGGCTTGCCGGCCTTGGTCGCCATGGTCTTGAGCCGGCGCGGCAGGTCGTGCGCCTCGGGCCGCGGAATGATCGGATACCAGACGGCGTAGGTGCCCGTGGCAAAGCGCTTGAGCGCCTCGGCTGCGAAGTCGAGCACGCGGGCGTAATCGCTCTTGATTTCGTAGCTCGGGTCCATGAGCACCAGCGCGCGGCGGGACGGCGGCGGCAGGAACTTGGTGGCGCTGCTGAAGCCGTCTTCGGTCAACACGGCGATCTGCCGGCCGGCTTCGAGCTGCGCGATGTTGGCGCCGAGCGTGCGCGAATCGGTCGGGTGCAGCTCGAACAGCTTGAGCTTGTCGTGATCGCGCAGCAGGTGCTGCACGATGAACGGCGAGCCGGGGTAGACGCGGGCGCCGCCCTTGGGGTTGAAGTCGTGGATGACGCTGAGGTAGCGAGCGATCGCGTCGGCCAGAGGCGCCTCGGCTTCCGGCGCCACTTTCTTGGCCGCGGACTTCGCGGCGGGTGCGGCTGCGGCAGGCTCTTTGGGCGGGGCGAGCAGGCGCAGGATGCCGTCGGCCGCTTCGCCGCTGGTGTCGGCGTAGTCGCCATCGAGCCGGTACAGGCCCGCGCCGGCGTGGGTGTCGACGACCGTGAGGGCGGCTTCTTTTTCAAGCAGGTGGTCGAGCGTGGCAATCAGCACCGTGTGCTTGAGCACGTCGGCGTGGTTGCCGGCATGGAAGGCGTGGCGGTAACTGAACATGAGGGATTCCGGGATAGGTGGCAGATGCGCAACAGCCTCTTCAATGAAGCCGCGGTAACATCAAATTACAAAACTAGAGGGAAACAGGATGAGTCCGTCGAACTGGAGATTTTGGGGCCTCGCGGCCACGATGGGAATTTTGTCGGTCCTGGGCGGCTGCGCCGCGGTCAGCCAGGGGCTCGATCAGCCGATGCGCGTCGACGTCCTGTCGCAGACCGGAGAGGTCATTCCCGATGCGAGATGCAGGGCCGTCAACGACAAGGCCAAGGTGAGGATGAGGTCCGGCCGGGTCATCGGTGTGCGCCGCTCGCGGGCCGACCTGATGATCCAGTGCACCGTCGACGGGCAGGGCGTGGCTACCGGCCAAGCCATCTCGCGTCCCAACATCGGTTTCCTGGGCAATTTCGTCGTGGCCGGTGGCGTGATCGGCGCGGCGGTGGACGACAGCGCCGGTACGGCCTATACCTACCCGACCTGGATCCA
The DNA here is from genome assembly GCF_030815625.1 of Variovorax sp. W1I1. Taxonomy (NCBI): domain Bacteria; kingdom Pseudomonadati; phylum Pseudomonadota; class Betaproteobacteria; order Burkholderiales; family Comamonadaceae; genus Variovorax; species Variovorax sp. W1I1. The sequence continues at coordinate 146,570 of NZ_JAUSWZ010000001.1, forward strand.
GATGGTCATCGGCGAAGAGCGCCTCTACGACCGCAGCGGGCACCGGGATGAAAGTCTGGACACCGGCACGCTGGTGCGCAAGCTCGATGTCCCGGCGACAAAGGCCGCGGTGTTGACGGGGCCGGTGACGGCGCCGGTGCGCTGAACGGCTCGGCCGGCCCTCTGCCGAGGCTCGGAATTGGCCAGATCGGCCAATTCTTCATATAATCGCGGGCTTCGCAGCGTTTTTGTGGCCCCGCGGCGAAGGCACGCAACCCGTCCGTCATTGGGCGGGAAGCGCGTGAAACCCACCTAAGAGATTCCCATCAGAGGAACGCCGACCGTGGAAAAGGGCTCGCCAAACCCTCTTTCAAGAGAAAAACTCATGACCAAAACGTTCAGCGCCAAGCCCGCTGACGTGACGCACGAGTGGTTTGTGATTGACGCGACCGACAAGGTCCTCGGACGAGTAGCCAGCGAAGTTGCTCTCCGTTTGCGCGGCAAACACAAGGCCATTTACACGCCTCACGTCGATACCGGTGACTTCATCGTCATCATCAACGCCGCGCAACTGCGCGTCACCGGCGCCAAGTCGATCGACAAGGTGTACTACCGTCACTCGGGCTACCCGGGCGGCATCAGTGCCACCAACTTCCGCGACATGCAATCCAAGTTCCCGGGCCGCGCCCTGGAAAAGGCCGTCAAGGGCATGCTGCCCAAGGGTCCGCTTGGCTACGCGATGATCAAGAAACTCAAGGTGTACGGTGGTGCAGAGCACCCGCATACCGCCCAACAGCCCAAAGTGCTGGAACTGTAAGGAGCCTTGAGAATGATTGGTGAATGGAACAATGGCACCGGCCGTCGCAAATCCAGCGTCGCCCGCGTGTTTCTGAAAAAAGGCACCGGCAAGATCACGGTCAACGGCAAGGACATCCAAGAGTTCTTCGGCCGCGAAACCTCGATCATGATTGCCAAGCAGCCCCTGGCGCTGACCAACAACCTCGAAGCTTTCGACGTGATGGTCAACGTGAATGGCGGCGGCGAATCGGGTCAAGCCGGCGCCACGCGCCACGGCATCACCCGTGCCCTGATCGATTACGACGCAACGCTCAAGCCCGTCCTGAGCCAAGCCGGCTTCGTGACGCGCGATGCGCGTGAAGTCGAACGTAAGAAGGTCGGTCTGCACTCCGCCCGTCGTCGCAAGCAGTTCAGCAAGCGCTGATCCTGTTCGTTGCGAACCAAAGCCGCCTTCGGGCGGCTTTTTCGTTGCCGGTACTTGGCGAACGCGGCATCCGACCCCACTTGCGTTGGGGTGCACGCCACAGTCCGTCTGCCGGAAATGCGGCATTGCAGTAGCATTCGTTCCCTTGGCCGCATGTCCGGCCACCTCCCAAGGAGTTACCTCTCATGAGCGCCGTAGCCGAAAACATCCAGACCCAGATGCCCGAGCCGATCGTCTTTACCGACAGCGCGGCAGCCAAGGTGGCCGACCTGATCGCCGAAGAGGGCAATCCCGAGCTGAAGCTGCGCGTGTTCGTGCAGGGCGGCGGTTGCTCCGGCTTCCAGTACGGTTTCACCTTCGATGAAATCACCAACGAAGACGACACCACCATGACCAAGAATGGCGTGTCGCTGCTGATCGATGCCATGAGCTACCAGTACCTGGTCGGCGCCGAGATCGACTACAAGGAAGACCTCCAGGGCGCCCAGTTCGTGATCAAGAACCCGAACGCCACCAGCACCTGCGGCTGCGGATCGAGCTTCTCGGCCTGATGCCGGGATGCCGCTGACAAGGCTCCCCCAAGAAAGCCGCCTCCGGGCGGCTTTTTGCTGCCCGTCGTTTTCCGCTTTCCTTTTCCTCCGTCCATGACGTCCGAAGCCGCCACCGCCGTCGATCCTGCTCGCAAGAGCCTGCTGTGGCTCGTGGCCGTCGGCTTCTTCATGCAGACGCTGGACGCCACCATCATCAACACCGCGTTGCCGGCCATGGCTGCGAGCCTCAACGTGAGCCCGCTGCGCATGCAATCGGTGGTGGTGGCCTATGCGCTCACGATGGCGATGCTGATCCCCGCCTCGGGCTGGATCGCCGACCGCTTCGGCACAAAGCGCATCTTCTTCGCTGCCATCGTGCTGTTCGCCGCCGGCTCCGTGCTCTGCGCGCTGTCTCAGGGGCTAGGGCAGCTCGTGGCCGCGCGCGTGGTGCAGGGCCTGGGTGGCGCGTTGCTGCTGCCCGTGGGGCGCTTGGCGCTGCTGCGCACGGTGCCGCGCGGTGAATTCCTGCAGGCGATGAGTTTCGTCGCGATCCCGGGGCTCATAGGCCCCTTGCTGGGCCCCACGCTGGGCGGTTGGCTGGTGCAGTACGCCTCCTGGCACTGGATCTTCCTGATCAACGTGCCGGTGGGGCTGGCGGGCTGCATCGCCACGCTCAAATACATGCCCGACCTGCGCGGTGCCATCCAGAAGCGGTTCGACAGCGTGGGCTACGCGATGCTGGCCTTTGGCATGGTGGCGATCTCGCTCGCGCTCGACGGCGTGTCCGAACTCGGCCTGCGCCAGGGCGGCGTGATGGTCGTGCTGATCTTCGGCTTTGCAAGCGTGGTGGCCTACTGGCTGCATGCCGCGCGCACGCCCGAACCCCTGTTCGCGCCCTCGTTGTTCGGCGTGCCGACGCTCAGCATCGGGTTGATCGGCAACCTGTTCTCGCGCCTGGGCAGCAGCTGCATGCCCTTTCTCGTGCCGCTGCTGCTGCAGGTGTCGATGGGTTATTCGCCTGTACGGGCCGGCTTGATGATGTTGCCGATCGCACTCGCAGGCATGGCCATGAAGCGCTTCGCCACGCCCTTGATCACCCGGCACGGCTACCGCAAGGTGCTGGTCGTCAACACGGTGCTGGTGGGCTGCACGATGGCCAGCTTCGGGCTGACGGCGCCCGGCCAGCCCATCGCGTTGCATGTGCTGCAGCTGCTGGCCTTCGGCGCGGTCAACTCTCTGCAGTTCACCGCAATGAACACCATCACCCTCAAGGACCTGGACGGCAGCATGGCCAGCAGTGGCAACAGCCTGCTGTCGATGGTGCAGATGCTGGCGATGAGCCTGGGCGTGGCGGCGGCTGGTGCCGTGCTGGCGGGCTACAACGGGATCTTCGGCGCCGAGACGGCCGCCCACACGCTCGATGCCTTCCAGGCCACTTTTGCGAGCATGGGGTTGATCACGGTGGCATCTGCGTTGATCTTCTGGCATTTGCCCGCAGAAGTGCGTGCGGCCCAGCCTGCGCAGCCGGAGGTTTCCGGCCAGGGTTGAGGCTCAGGCCGGGTAGATCGCGCCCAGCACCCGCGCGCCGCGCGCCCCGGTCACGCTGGCCAGATTGCCTGCTTCGCGCCGCACCGTGCAGCGCGCGAGCCAGGCAAAAGCCGCGGCTTCAACCTGCTGCGGCGGCAAGCCCTGATCGGTCGATGCCACCACCTTCACACGGGGAAGCAGCGCGCGCAGGCGCTCCAGGAGATGGTCGTTCAGCGCGCCGCCGCCACACACGATCAGCAGCTTGCTGTCTTTTCCGTAGCTGAGAAGGTCGGCAGCGCAGGTGCTCGCCGTCAGTTCGGTCAGCGTGGCCTGCACGTCGGCCGGCGCCATGGCCGTGGTGCCGAGTTGCGAGGCCAGCCAGGTCGGATTGAACAGGTCGCGCCCCGTGCTCTTCGGCGGCGCCTTGGTGAAATACGGATCGGCCCGCAATTGCGCGAGCAACTGGGGCAGCACCTGCCCGCTCGCCGCCCATTGGCCGCCTCGATCGAAGGGCTGGCCTTGGTAGGTCTGGCACCAGTGGTCCATCAGCGCATTGCCGGGGCCGCAGTCGAAGCCCAGCACGATGGCACCGTCGGGCGCATTGGTGGCCGGGAGCAGGCTCAGGTTGGAAATGCCGCCGATATTCAGCACCGCGACGGTCTCGTCGGCGCGCGCGAACAGGGCGCGGTGAAACGCCGGCACCAGCGGCGCGCCCTGGCCGCCCGCCGCAAGGTCGCGGCTGCGAAAGTCGCCGACCACGTCGATCCCCGTCAGTTCGGCCAGCAGCGACGGGTTGTTGATCTGCAGGGTGTAGCCGACGTCGTCGAATTCGAGTGGCCGGTGGCGCACCGTCTGTCCGTGTGCCCCGATGGCGGCGATGGCGCCGGCGTTGATGCCGCTGTCCGCCAGCAACTGCTGCACCACGCCGGCATAGGCCCGGGCAAGTCCGTTGCCGGCCAGCGCTGCACGGTGCAGTTCGTTGTCGCCGGGTGTGTTGAGCGCCAGGAGCTCCGCGCGCAGGGCCACGGGAAACTCCGCGGTCGCGTAGGCCTTCACCGCGATTCGGCCGTCGGAAAGGTCGGCAAGCACGCCATCGACGCCGTCGAGCGAGGTGCCCGACATCAGGCCGATGAAAAGTTCGGCGGCCATCTCAGGATCGGTGTCTGGAGAAGACCGCCGCGATCGTGATCAGTCGGCGCTGGCCTGGATGACGGAGAAGGCGGCTGCCAGTTCGGTGCGGGCGCCGACGGCGATCCGTTCGAACGCCGGGCGCAGGGCCGCGGTGATCGGGGCGCCGCCTTCTTGCGCGATGGTGGCGGGGTCTTGATAGACGCCGCCCACGCGGAATTCGAAGTGCAGGTGCGGACCGGTCGCCCAGCCCGTCGAGCCCACGGCGCCGATCGCCTGGCCCTGGCTCACGCTCTGGCCGGCCTTGACGTCGATGCGGCTCAGGTGCGCATACGCCGTCTGCTGGTTGTTGCGGTGGGTGATGATGACGATGTTGCCGTAGCCGCTCTGCGTGCCGGCGAAATCGACCGTGCCGTCGCCGACCGTGCGCACCGCGGTGCCGGTGGGCGCTGCGTAGTCGATGCCGTTGTGCTGGCGCCAGCTGTTCAGGATCGGGTGCATGCGCATCGCGAAGCCGCTGGACACGCGCGAGAACTCGACCGGTGTCGCCAGGTAGGCCTTGCGCAGGCTGTCGCCGTTCGGGCGGTAGTAGCTGCCCTTCTGGTTTGCGCCCGGGGGCTGGAACCAGACGGCTTGGTGGATCCTGCCGTTGTTCTCGAACTCGGCCGAGAGCACGCGGCCGCTGCGCAGCGCCTGGCCGTCGGCTTCGAAGGTTTCGTAGACCACGGCGAAACGATCGCCCTTGCGCAGAGCGCGCACGTCGACGTCGCCTGCAAAGATGTCGGCCAGCTGGCTCGCCACCGCGTCGGGAATGCGCGCGTCGTCGGTGGCGGCGAACAGCGAGGTGCGGATGGTGCCGCTCGCCAGGCGTGTGCCCGGCGTCAGCGTGTCGCGCTCGGTGAGGGCGACGAAGCCGACCGGCGTGCGCTCGATCACGAAGCGCTTGAAGCCGCCGTCGCCATCGGGAATCCAGCGGGCGCTGAGCTTCTTGAGCTGGTTTTCCTGGGTGGCTTCGGCCGTGACCGTGCGACCGACGCGCGCGAACAGCGCCCCGCGGGCTTCGCCGCTGCTGCGCACGAAGGCGGTGGCGGCGGGGTCCGAAATGCCCAGGCGCCGGAGCAGGGCCTCGGCCGTATCGCTGGCGCGGGTGGTGTCGGTGCGGAACAGCGTGAAGCTGAAGCCCTCGAGCGATGCGCTCTGGTCCACGAACGACTGCGGCGCGGCAGTGGCTTCGAGGATCTGGTGGACCGGAAGGTCGGAAGCGTCCGGACCCAGCGAGGCCACCGCGAGGGTGCCGGCGCTCAACATCGCCGCGGCGATGATCGCGGTGATCTGCTTGGGGTAGGTACGGAACGTATAGGCCACGCGAGAAGCGAGAAGCTCCTCGGCGGCAAGAATGCCGTTGATCAAACTATGAATTCCAGCTCAGGTTCTGCAAATCCGTGCTGCAAGGCCCAGTGCGTTCAGGGCGGCAGGAGACGGTGCGGAAAAAGCGCCGCTTAGAATTCGGCGCTTGAAAAGTCGGGCTGAGTATAGCTTCGGCATCCCAAAAGTCAGCCAAAAAAGCCCGTAAAGGCCGAATCTGTTACATCCATGAGCCTCTCAAATAGTGTAGGACGCGCGCTCGAAATATCCCTCCGTGGGGCTGACGAGCTGCTGCCGCAGGACGAGTGGGTGCGCAAGCTGCAGCGCTCCGAAGCCACCGGAACCCCCCTGCGCATCAAGCTCGGGCTCGATCCGACCGCCCCCGACATCCACATCGGCCACACCGTGGTGCTCAACAAGATGCGCCAGCTCCAGGACCTGGGGCACCGGGTGATCTTCCTGATCGGCGACTTCACCAGCACGATCGGCGACCCCTCCGGCCGCAACAACACCCGCCCGCCGCTCACCCGGGAGCAGATCGAGGCCAACGCCCAGACTTACTACAAGCAGGCCAGCCTGGTGCTGGACCCCGAGAAGACCGAGATTCGCTACAACTCCGAATGGAGCGACCCGCTGGGCGCCCGCGGGATGATCCAGCTGGCGGCCAAGTACACGGTCGCCCGGATGATGGAGCGGGACGACTTCAACAAGCGCTTCAAGGCCGGCCAGTCGATCTCGGTGCACGAATTCCTCTACCCGCTGATGCAGGGCTACGACTCGGTGGCGCTCAAGAGCGACCTCGAGCTGGGCGGCACGGACCAGAAGTTCAACCTGCTCGTCGGCCGCCATCTCCAGCAGGAATACGGGCAAGAGCCGCAGTGCATCCTCACTATGCCGCTGCTCGAAGGGCTCGATGGCGTCGAGAAGATGTCCAAGAGCAAGAACAACTACATCGGCATCAGCGAAGACGCCAACACCATGTTCGCCAAGGTGCTGTCGATTTCCGATGACCTGATGTGGCGCTGGTACACGCTCCTGAGCTTCCAGTCGCTGGAGCAGATCGAGGCGCTGAAGGCCGAGATCGCAGGCGGCCGCAATCCGAAGGACGCGAAGGTCGCGCTGGCCAAGGAAATCACCGCGCGCTTCCACAGCGCGGCGGCGGCCGAAACGGCGGAGCAGGATTTCATCAACCGCAGCAAGGGTGGCGTGCCGGATGAGATTCCCGAGGTGTCGCTAAGTGGCGCGCCACTGGGCATCGGCCAACTGCTCAAGCAAGCCAACCTGGCGTCTTCAGCCGGGGATGGCAACCGGCTGATCGATGGCGGCGGCGTGCGCGTCGACTCGGTCGTGATCAGCGACAAGGGGCTGAAGCTGCCTGCGGGCAGTTATGTGGTGCAGGTCGGCAAACGCAAGTTCGCCCGCGTGACCCTGAGCTGACCCCAAAGAAAAAGGCCCCGCGGGGCCATTTCTCTTGATTACCGGACTTCGATCGTGACCCGCCGGTTGCGCGGCTCGTCCACCTCGTCGGCGGTCGGCACGGCCAGATCGCGCTCGCCCCGGCCCACGGCCTCGACGCGGTTGGCCGGGAACTGCCGCTCGACGAAGAGCTGAACCACTTCCTGCGCCCGGCGGCGCGACAACTGGTCGTTCGATTCGCCGGTGCCTTTGGTGTCGGTGTGGCCCGTCACCACGATGTCGCCGCCGCTGCGTGCCAGGGCCGCGGCCAGCGCCTCGGTCATGATCTGCTGCGAAGCCGGCGTCAGCGTGGTGCCGCCGACTTCGAAGAACACGGTGTAGCGCTGCGGCGGGGGCGGACGCATGTCGAAAAGCGGCTTGTTTTCCGCCTGGACCTTGGCCGCATCGGCTTGGTCGACCACCGGCGCGCCGCTGGCGCCCACCGCGGCCGTTGCACGCTGGTAGGGCCTGGAAAGGACTTCTTCCCCGTCCTTGGCGCGCACCACGACGGCGGAGGGCTTGCCGTCGGCCTGCGGCAGCAGCACCACGCGCGTGCCCGGCGTCGAGCAGGCGGCGAGCAATGCGGTGACCAGTGCGGTGGAGAGAAGAAGGAGCGGGCGGGGCGACATGCTCGTCGGCATCATGGCTTTCCGTCGGTTTGAACGATGAAATCGGTGCCGCGAATGCCGATGGTCGCGGTCTGCGTCTCGACCCGAACCGCGTCGGGATTGGTCTTGCCGATGAGGCCCGTGATCATGCGCATCGAGCCGCGCAGCAGCGACACCAGCAGCCCGCCGTCGCGGGTGGTGGCGTCGAAGTGGAATTCCTTCAGGTCCAGCCGCGAGGAGGGACCGACCACCAGCGTCGTGTCGTCCCGCAGGACCACGGCGGCCGAAGAGTCGGGGCCGGTCACGATGCGATCGACGGACCCCAGCGCGTCGCCGGCGGCGGCGGTGCGGGTGGTGCCGGCGGCACTGAGCAACTGCACATTGCCGCGCACCGACTTCACGAAACCCGCCTGGAGGTCGGCAACCGCGGCGGCCGGCGTGGCCGGCGGCGGTGTTGTTTGGGCCTGGGCCATCACGGTGGCGCCCAGCAGGGCGAGGCCGCCCAGAATGTTCAAAAAGTTTTTCATCGTCCCGACTCTCTGCGAAGAATGTTTCGCAATAGTCAAAATATTAAGCCGAAGGCGTTACATATAGACACTACGTCGATAATTCAGCGACATCTTGCGGCCTTTTGCCGTTTTTTGCGTCGTCTTTTGTCGATTCAGCTCCCGCTTGCCCATGACGCTCACTCCCAAAACACTGCTCCGCGTTTCTGTGGCCGTTGCCCTGGCCACCATCGTGCTCAAGGGGCTGGCGGGCTACATGACGAATTCGATGGGCCTGATCTCCGATGCGATGGAGTCGTTCGTCAATCTTGCCAGCGCCATGTTCGCCTTGGCAATGGTGACCATCGCCGAGCGGCCGGCCGACGACGACCATCCCTACGGCCACCACAAAGCCGAATACTTTTCCTCCGGCTTCGAAGGCATCCTGATCGTCGGCGCCGCGGTGGCGATTCTCTGGGTGTCGGTGCAGCGGCTGCTGTCGCCCCAGCCGCTCGAGCAACTGGGTTGGGGCCTGGCGCTGTCGGTGGTCAGCTCGGGCCTCAATGCGGCGCTGGCCGTGATGCTGTTCCGCGCAGCGCGCACGCACCGCTCCATTGCGCTGGAGGCCGACGGCCGCCACCTGATGACCGACGTGTGGACCTCCGCCGCCGTGGTCATAGGCATCGTCGCCGTGCACTTCACCGGCTGGCTATGGCTCGATCCGCTGCTGGCCATCGGCGTGGCGCTGAACATCGTGCGCGAGGGCGTCAAGCTGGTGTGGCGCTCCTCGCAGGGCCTGATGGACGAAGCGCTCGACGCCGAAACCCTCGCCACCGTGCGCGCCACGCTCGACGCCTTCGCCGCGCGCCAGCCCGACGGGGGCCGGCTGCGCTTCGACGACATGGTGACCCGCGGCGCCGGCCAGCGCCGCTTTGCCGACCTGCACATGCACGTGCCCGGCGACTGGACCCTGCAGCGCGCGGCCAGCCTCCGCGACGAACTCGAGCAGGCCCTGATGGACGCCGTGCCCGGCCTGCGCGTCACCATCCAATTGCTGCCGCTCACGATGGAAGCGCGCGCCACCCAGATCGTGGAAGGACACGGACACCCATGAAAGCCATCCTTCAGCGCGTCGCTAACGCCCGCGTCGACATTGCCGGCCAGACCGTCGGCGCCATCGATGCCGGCCTCTTGATCCTCTTGTGCGCGGAACGCGGCGACGTCGATGCGCTCGCCGACCGCATGCTCGCCAAGATCCTCAAGCTGCGCATCTTCTCGGACGACGCCGGCAAGATGAACCGCAGCGTGCAGGACATCGGCGGCGGGCTGCTGGTGGTGAGCCAGTTCACGCTGGCGGCCGACGTGAGCGGCGGCAACCGACCCAGCTTCACGCTCGCGGCGCCGCCCGACGAGGGCCGGCGGCTCTACGAGTACTTCGTGGCGCAGGCGCGCGCGGCGCATCCGGTGGTGGCGACCGGCGAGTTCGGCGCCGACATGCAGGTGCACCTCGTCAACGACGGGCCGGTCACGATCCCGCTGCAGATGTCGGCGTAGCAGCAGCTACTTGCCGTACGGATCGCGGATGCCCAGCTCCGCGAGGATCTGGATTTCGTACGCCTCCATCTCGTCGGCGTCGGCTTCGCTGGTCTCGTGGTCCCAGCCCTGCGCGTGCAGCGTGCCGTGCACCAGCAGGTGCGCGTAGTGCGCGGCCAGCGTCTTGCGCTGCTCCTTCGCTTCGCGCGCGACCACCGGCGCGCACAGCACCAGGTCGGCCATGGCGACCGGGCTCTGCGCATAGTCGAAGGTCAGCACGTTGGTCGCGTAGTCCTTGCCGCGGAATTCGCGGTTCAGGCGCTGGCCTTCGTCGGCATCGACGATGCGCACCGTGATTTCGCCGTCGATGTCCAGCGCATGGCGGATGCAGCGCGCAACGCGGTGGCGCGGCAGCGCGATGCGGTGCCGCTCGACGCCCTTGAAACGACCGAACTGCAGCGAAAGAGAAAGTGCCGGCAGCGCCATCTCAATTCGCGCCGCTGCGCTTGCGCTGCCCGTCATAGGCATCGACGATCTTCGCCACCAGCGGGTGCCGCACCACGTCGGCACTCGTGAAGTGCGTGATCGCGATGCCGCTCACGCGCCGGAGCACGCGCTCGGCGTCGATCAGGCCGCTCAGTTGCTGCTTGGGCAGGTCGATCTGGCTCACGTCGCCGGTCACCACCGCCTTCGCGCCGAAGCCGATGCGCGTGAGGAACATCTTCATCTGCTCGACCGTGGTGTTCTGCGCTTCGTCCAGGATCACGAACGCGTTGTTCAGCGTGCGCCCGCGCATGAAGGCCAGCGGCGCGATTTCGAGCGCATTGCGTTCGAAGGCCTTCTGCACCTTCTCGTAACCCATGAGGTCGTAGAGCGCGTCATACAGCGGACGCAGATACGGGTCGACCTTCTGCGTCAGGTCGCCCGGCAGAAAGCCGAGCCGCTCACCGGCTTCCACGGCCGGCCGCGTGAGCACGATGCGCTGCACCGCCGCGCGCTCCAGCGCATCGACCGCGCAGGCCACCGCGAGGTAGGTCTTGCCGGTGCCGGCCGGACCGATGCCGAAGGTGATGTCGTGCTTGGCGATGTTGTCCAGGTACAGCGCCTGCGTCGGCGTGCGCGCGCGCAGGTCGGCGCGGCGGGTGACGAGCATGGCCGCGTCCTCGTCGCTCATCGAGCCGTCGCCCGCCAGCGTGAGCTGCACCACGGCCGGATCGATCGGGCGCTGGGCGATTTCGTACAGCGCCTGCAGCACGTCCATCGCGCGCTGCGCCGAGGCCTTGGGGCCGTCGACCTTGAACTGCTCGTGGCGGTGCGCGATCTTCACGCCCAGTGCTTCCTCGATGCGGCGCAGGTGCGCGTCGAGGGGGCCGCACAGGTGTCCGAGGCGCGAGTTGTTCGGTGGGGTAAAGGTGTGTCGCAGAATCACGCCGGACATTTCAAGGAAAAAGGGCACCCATGATAGGCAAACTCACCGGCATCCTGGCCGAGCGCAACCCACCGCAAGTGGTGGTGGACTGCAACGGCGTCGGCTACGAGGTCGATGTGCCGATGAGCACGTTCTACAACCTGCCCGGCACCGGAGAGCGCGTTTCGCTGCTCACGCACTTCGTGGTGCGCGAGGACGCGCAGATTCTCTACGGTTTCGGTACCGCCGAGGAGCGCGCGGCTTTCCGCCAGCTCATCAAGATCACCGGCGTGGGGCCGCGCACCGCGCTCGGGCTGCTCTCGGGCATGAGCGTGGGCGAGCTGTCGCAGGCGATCACCACGCAGGAGCTCGGCCGGCTCGTGAAGATTCCCGGCATCGGCAAGAAGACCGCCGAGCGGCTGCTGCTGGAGCTCAAGGGCAAGCTGGGCGCCGACATCGGCCTGCCCACGCATGCGGCCTCCGACGCGCAGGCCGACATCCTGCAGGCGCTGATCGCGCTGGGCTACAGCGACAAGGAAGCCGCGCTCGCGCTCAAGGCACTGCCCAAGGAGGCGACGGTGAGCGAAGGCATCAAGCTGGCGCTGAAGGCCCTGGCCAAGTGAGCCTGCGCGGCGCGTGGTCGCGCGTCGAGGCGCTGCGCCACGAGTCGGTCGAGAGCGACTCGCTGCTCATGCGCGCGGCCCTGATCGGCTGCGTGCCGATTCTTCTGGCCTACGGATGCGCGGGCATCGTCTACGGCAACCTGCCGATGATGACGCCGGCCGGCTTCATCGACATGCCGGGCGCCTGTGCGTGGCTCGCCGCCGCGATGGCGTTCGCGCTGGCGATCTTTGCGATCGACTGGCTGGTCCGCGGCGAACTGACGCCGCCGCAGACGCAACCGCAGGTCATCGTGGTCACCAAGCGCTGGAGCCGTGGCAGCTACACGCGGACCGTCATGCCGCCGCATGTGTTTCCCGAGCCTCGTTCGTCTCTGCTGCGCATCGGCTGCCTGGGCGTTGCGGCCGTGGCCTGTGCGTCTGCGCTGGTGGGCCGCGCCACGCTGGCGCTGGGGTGGCAGGCCTTCGCGCGGCCGGGTGGCCTCGCGCCGCAGGCGGAGTGGCCGCTCTATCCGCTGCAATGGATCTGGCCCTGGCTGCTGCCGCTGGCCCGGCGGCCCGTCGTGCTCGGATTGATCGGGGCGGGCGCCGTGCTGCTGGCAGCCGCCTACTTCATGAACTGGCGCAAGGTACGCGGTGCGTGGTTTCCGTTCCTGACCGTGCTGCCGATGCTGCTGACGCTGAACTACCTGGGCGATGCGGGCTTCGATTTCGCGGCCGCGCGAGGTCTGGGCGGCTTGGTCGAGCCGGAGCTGGTGAGTGCGCTGGCAGCGGATGCGGGCCGCTACAACGCCTTCAATTTCCTGAGCCTTTGGGGCGGCTTGGGCTTCGGCACCGTGGGCCTGATCATCGGCTTCTGGTTCGGCCGCTCACGGGTGATGGACGAAGACTAGGGGTGGATCTTCTCGCCCTTCGCGAGCATCGCCACGAACTGCGCGATGCGCCGCGCGCGCGTCTCGGCCTTCTTTGCACCCTGCGTGCGGAACAGCACCGCATAGCGGTTGCGCGAATCCAGCGTAGCGAAGAACTTCGCGGCCTTCTTGTTCGCATCGAGCGCGGCCTGCAGGTCGGGCGGCACGGTCGCCACGCTCGCGGCGTCGTAGGCGGCCTCCCAGCGGCCATCGGCCTTCGCGCGTTCGACCTCGGCCAGCCCGGCCGGCTGCATGCGCTCTTCATCGATCAGCTTCAGCGCCTTGTCGCGGTTGATCTTCGACCAGGTGCTGCGTGCGGTGCGCGGCGTGAAGCGCTGCAAAAAATACTGTTCGCCGTCGCTCTTGTCGCTCTTGCGCTGCCCGTCGATCCAGCCGAAGCACAGTGCGATCTCGAGCGCCTCGGGGTGGTCGACAGAGGCGATGCCGCTGGCTTTCTTCGCGATGCGCAGCCACACGCCGGCATGCGTGCCGTGGTGGCGCTTGTACCAGCGCGTGAGCGCCGCAGCGTTCGCGAATTCGACAGGCGCGTCATCGACGATGCGCTCCGCTTTCGCTGCCGGTTTTGCAGCCTTTTTGGCAGCCGCCGTGCTCACGGCACCCACCAATAGCGCAGCGCGTGAAAGTAGATCGGTGCAGCGAAGATCACCGAGTCCAGCCGGTCGAGCATGCCGCCGTGGCCTTCGATCATCGAGCCCCAGTCCTTCACGCCGCGGTCGCGCTTGATGGCCGACATGACCAGCCCGCCGAAGAAGCCCATCAGGCAGATCGTGAGCGCCATCAGCGCGGCTTGCCACGGGTTGAACGGCGTGGCCCAGTAGAGCGCGGCGCCCAGCGCGGTGGCGCTCGCCACGCCGCCGATCAGGCCTTCCCAGGTCTTGGAAGGCGACAGTTCCGGCGCCACCTTGCGCTTGCCGAGCAGCTTGCCCCACACGTACTGCAGCACGTCGCTGCCCTGCACCACGATCACCAGGAACGCGATCAGCAGCAGGTTGCGGCCCTCGAAGCCCGGAATCTGCAGCGTGAGCAGTGCGGGCACGTGGCTGATGCAGAACACGCACACCATCAGGCCCCACTGGATTTTCGAGGTGCGCTCCAGAAAGCGCTGCGTGTCGCCCCCCATCGTCGCCAGAATGGGCAGGAGCAGGAAGGCGTAGACCGGGATGTAGATCGAATAGAGCCCGTACCAGTCGATCCAGATCAGGAAGTACTGCCCCGGCAATGCGACGAAGAAGGCCAGCGCGATGGCCCCGTGGTCGCCGCGCCGCGTATAGGCCAGGCTGATGAACTCGCGCAGCGCATAGAACGAGATCAGGTAGAACAGCACGATCACGCCGCCCTTGCCGAGCGCGAAGGCCACGCCGATCACCGCCACCATCACCCACCACGCATTGACGCGCGAGTTGAGGTTGTCGATCACCGAATGCGGTTGGCCGTGCGCCACGCGCCACTTGAGCAGCGCGCCGATGGCCGAGGCCAGCACCAACACACCGAAGACGCCGCCGAAGAGCTTGAGCGTGGTCCATGCGAAGGGAGACAGTTCGATCATGATGCGGCGCCCTCGGCCTTGTCGTTGCGGTCGTATTCGGGGCGCAGGTCCAGCATGGCGGTGCGTGCGCGGGCGATGAAGGTGTTCTTGTCTTCGCCTTCTTCCAGCTTGATCGGCGTGCCGAAGCGCACCGTGCAGGCCAGCGGAATCGGCACCAGCGTGCCCTTGGGCAGCACGCGCTTGAGGTTCTCGATCCACACCGGCACCAGCCGCACGTTGGGGCAGGCACGGGCCAGGTGGAAGAGACCGCTTTTCAGCGGCAGCAGGATCTCGTCGCCGGTGTTGCGCGTGCCTTCGGGGAACATGATGAGCGAGTCGCCGCCTTCCAGCGCGTCCTTCATCTGGTCGACCGGGTTGCCGCCCTGGCCCGAGCCGTCGCGCCGGATCATGAGCGCGTTGAACACGTCCTTGCCGATGAAGTTGCGCAGCTTCGAGGCTTCCCAGTAGTCCTGCCCCGCAACCGGCCGCGTGAGCGCGCGCAGGTCGGGCGGAAGGGTCGCCCACAGCAGCACGAAGTCGCCGTGGCTCGTGTGGTTGGCGAAGTACAGCGTCTGCTCGGCCTTGGGGCTGGTGCCCGACCAGATCGCGCGCACCCCGGTCAGCAGCCCGGCCGCGCCGATGATCAGCTTGCCCGCGACGATGGCCAGCCCGCGCCGCAGCGCCGTGCTTTCGGGCGCCTGGGCGGGCGCGCTGTCGTTCTTGTTGTTGTCTTCTTCGTTCAAGAGATGTCCTGTGTCATCAAGGCAAGGAGAAACATGGCGCTCTGGCAGGCGACCACGATGGCATGGCGCTGCATGAGCTGGCGGGTGCCCTGTACGCGGTCGTCGAGCGGCCGTGTGGAAGGCGACGACGGCGCATTGCGAAGGCCCAGGCGGTCCAGCGCGCGGTCCAGGGCGTCGAGCGAGGCGATGGTGCCGCGCGCCAGGTCGCCGAACAGCGTCTGGTCCAGCCGCAGCCGGAACGCGAAGTAGCGCTCGAGCACGCCGAGGATCACGACTGCGCCGAAGCCCATGGCGGGCGTGGTCGGGAGCGAGCGCAGCGTGAGCGCGAGCACCAGCGCCGCGATGCATGTCAGCGCGAAGCCCCAGATCGCCAGCACCATGAAGGCGCGCAGCAGTCCGGCGAGTGCGGCGCAGGTGGCGCGGTCGTTGTCAGTCATGGGGCGGCGCCTTCGGTATGACTTCCAGGGTTTTCAGCGGCGCGAGCGACACACGCCATGCGGGCCGCAGCACGATCTGCGGCCGCGCGCGGCGCACCGCGTCTTCGGCCTGCGCTATTCCGCCGGTCGAGCCGTAGCGGCCGAGCCAAGCGATCACCGCCGCGGCGCTGCGCGAAAAGCCGAGCGCGCAGCAGACCCAGACCGGCGCGCCCTCCGCATTGCGGCGCTGGCCTTCGATGACCGCGGCCGCGCGCTGCAGGCGAACCGTCGGCGGCACCGTCAGGTCGAGCAGTGGCACGCAGCGCGCGTGCGGCACATCGGCGGGCATCTGCAGCTCGGCGCAGAGACTCACGAGCCGTGGCTTGCCGGCGGCGAGCCATTCGGCGTGCGTCGGTCGCCGGCCGAGCCGCAGGCCGGGCACGACCTCGACCGATGCCGGCAGCTTCCGCGTCCACAGCCACGCGTTGATCGCGGCGCAGAGCCGGTAGGGCGCGAAGATCCAGCGCGCCGCCCAGCCCATGCGTCCGTGCCCATTCATCTGGAAGCCGCGCGCGCCGAAGCCGATGTAGTTGAGCGCCACGAAGGCCAGCGATGCGGCTGGCCATGCGAGCCACAGCCACACACCGCCGCCGCCGTACAAGGCCGTGGCGAGGAACAGCACCGCGCCCACCGCATAGAACCCGGCGAGCTTCCACCGCTGTGCATCGCGCGCGACCTGCCAAGCGCGCCGCATCGACACCACGCGCTCCAAAGGCCACAACCACACGCACACCAGCCCGAGCAGCGCGCCGGTCGGAATGTCGATGAAGTGGTGCTGCCAGGTCGTGAGCACCGAGGCGCAGATCGCGAACGCCCACACATGCAGCACCAGCCGTGCCCACAGCGGGCGGATGAATTGCCGGTACCAGTCCCAGAGGATCACGGCGAGTGCGATGTGCAGCGACGGCGCCTGGTTGAACGGCTGGTCGAAGCCGCGCAGCGCGTTGAACAAGAAGGCCGGCGCGCCATCGACCGGCGGCTGCCCGAAGCTGAAGTGCAGCGGCCAGACGATGAAGCAGGTGCAGGCGATCAAGGTCGCGGTAACGAGCCGCAGCGCATGCCGGTCGAGCGTGTGTTTGCTGCGCGCGAGGAACAGCGACAGCGCATAGAACACGTTGATCGTCCAGTACGGAAAGATCGTCCACGGCCAGAACGGCACTTGCCGTTCCCAGTCGAACGCCATCGACGGGACGTTCGCGCGCGTGGTGGCCCACCAGTTGGCGAAGCCGTAGGTCGCGTAGAACAGCGGCCCGAGGAACACCAGCCATGCGGCCGCGCGCTTCCAGGGGCGCTGTTCGAACCAGGCTTTCATCGCCCGGTGCGCACCGCCAGCGATACCGTGAAGATCCCCCACTCATCGACCCGCTGGTCGATCTTGCGGAAGCCCGCTTCCTCCACCAGTTGGTCCATCTCGACCTGCGTGCGGCGGCGCATCACCCAGGCTTCGCCCTGGCGATGGCTGGTGAGCGCGCGCGCGATCATCTCGAGCTGCGGGTGCCACGGCTGCCCGGTGTAGACGAGGTAGCCGCGGTCTTCCACCGCATCGCCCACGCCCGCGAGCGAGCGCTGCACCATCTCGTTGTCGGGAAAGAGTTCATACAGGCCCGACACCACTGCCAGCGTGGGCCGCGGCGTCACCGTGGCGAGGCTGATGCGGTCGAAGGCATCGGCCTGCACGAACTGCGCGGTGTCCTGCAGCCCCTTCTCGGCGATGAGGGCGCGGCCATCGCGCACGTTGATGTCACTGTAGTCGCGCAGCAGGATCGAGGCGGCCTTCACGGGGCTCGCGAGCACCGCGTCGAGTACGTAACGGCCGTGGCCGGCGGCGATGTCCATCACCCGCACCTCGCGGTGCATTTCGGCCAGGCGTTCCATCGCGATGCGGATCAGTTCCTCGACGTGGATCTTGCGCTGCCGGATGCCGCGCCAGCCGATCGAGTTGAGGTAGGTGTTGTCGATGTTCCGGCCGAGCGGGCCCTTGCCTTCGGGGTGGTTGCGGTAGACGTAGTCGAGCGTGCTGCCCGAGTCGAAGCCGGTCTTGTGGCCGAGCGCGATGCCGCTGGAGAGCTTGCCGCCGATGCGCAGGCCCGCGCGCGTCATGGCCCAGTAGGCGCCGCGCGGCGATAGCGGCGAGAGCGGCTCGGCCAGTGCGCGAGATTCGTCGGCCGTATCGCCGCTCAGATGCGCCGCGGTGCGGTCGACCGGCACGGCCGGCGCGTCGAAGCGCTGCAGGATGAATTCGCGGATCTGCGCGACGGCCGGTGCCCGGTCTTTTTCGCCCAGCGTGTCGTGGAAGAAGCCCGGCAGTTCGGTCTTGGTCTTCACGGCGCTGCCCAGCCGCTCAAAGAACTGGTGCTGCGGCTTGTGGTGCACCACCCAGTCGGCGCCGGAGATCAGCAACTGAACGGGCAGCGTGATCGCATTCGCATCGGCCACCACGCGGTCGGCCGCTTCATAAAGGCCCAGCAGGATGTTGACCGCGATCGGCCGCGAGATCAGCGGATCGCTTTCGTAGCTTGCGATGCGCTCCGGGTCATGCGTGAGGAACTTGGCCTTCACGTAGCTGTTGACGAAGAAGAGACCACGCAGCTTGTGCATCAGCCCGAGCCCGGCGCGCGCGAAGGGCACGTAGAGCTTCACCTTGAAGGCGGGCGAGGCCAGCGTGAGGCCGCGCACCTTGGGCGCGTAGTCGTGCGCCCAGGTGGCGATCAGCACCGCGCCGACGCTCTGCGCGACGACGTGGATGTCTTGTTCGGGCACGCCGTGCGCCGTGCCGATGTGATGCACGAAGGTCTGCACGTCGCGCACCGAGGTGCCGAAGCTCGGGCTGTAGCCGCGCTGGCCCGGCGAGCGGCCGTGGCCGCGCGCGTCCCAGGCGTAGAAGTCGAATTCGGGCAGATCGAGTTCGTCGACCAGGTGCGCCATGCGCGCGCCGTGCTCATGGCCGCGGTGGAACAGCACGATGGCGCCGCGGCGCACGGCGCCCGTGGCCGGCCAGCGGCGGTAGAAAAGCGATTCGCCGTCGTGCGTCTGGAAATGAAGCTCTTGGGCTGTGCGTGAAGTGATGTCGGTCATTGAATCCCTGTCGATATCTGTCTGTTTGTAGGTATGTGTTCAGCGGCCGGCGGCATCGGCTTCGGCCAATGCGCGGCGAATGCGGTTGACGATGGTCCAGGCCACGAGCGCCGCCAGCAGCGGCATCAGCCAGGCCGTCCAGCCCGCGAGCGGCCAGCCCAGTGCCACGTAGAGGCCGAGCGCGCCGAAGACGAAGGCCCGGTCGCTCTTGCCCAGCGGGCCGTCGTAGCGGCGCGAGGCGCCCACCGTGGGGCCGAGCGCGCCGGCGAATTCGCTGAGCCCAGCCAGCACGATCACCGTGCCGATCCAGAACGGGCTGAAGGGCGCGACCAGCGCAAAGGGCAGGTAGAGCGCGGCGTCGGAGACCACGTCGGTCAGTTCGTTGAGGAAGGCGCCCAGCTTGCTTTGCTGGTTGTGCTCGCGCGCCAGCATGCCGTCGATGGCGTTGAAGGCCATTCGCAGGAACATCCATGCGGGAATGAGCGCGAAGGCGGCAAGCGAAGGCGCCGCGAAGAAAAGCCAGAGCCCGAGCGCGACCGAGACGACGCACGCCGCCAGCGTGACCTGATTGGCCGTGACGCCCATCGCATGCAGCCGGACCACCAGCGGCCGGAGCAGGGCCTGGAAACGCGGCTTCAATTCGTAGATCGACACGTGCTGCCTTCCCCTCGTTCGTTATATGGCCGAAGCATTCTGCCAGTGAGAATGGCCCCCATGCTCGGCACTTCGTGTCCTCGCTGCCCCCCGAGGGGGCGCTCGCTTGCTTGGGGCGGCCCGGCGCGGCGCTCGGTACTAAACTCTTCAGCGCACACCCCCCTCCCATGACCATCCAGACCGACGATTTCGCACCCGCCCCCCAGCGCGTGGTGTCAGCCGCCCCCGCCTCGCCCAACGAGGAGGCCATCGAACGGGCCCTTCGCCCCAAGCTGCTAGACGAATACGTCGGCCAGGCCAAGGTGCGCGAGCAGCTCGAAATCTTCATCGGCGCCGCGCGCAAGCGCAAGGAAGCGCTCGACCACGTGCTGCTGTTCGGCCCGCCCGGCCTGGGCAAGACCACGCTGTCTCACATCATCGCGGCCGAGCTGGGCGTCAACCTGCGCCAGACCTCCGGGCCGGTGCTCGAAAAGCCCAAGGACCTGGCGGCGCTGCTGACCAACCTCGAGCCCAACGACGTGCTCTTCATCGACGAGATCCACCGCCTGAGCCCGGTCGTCGAGGAAATCCTCTACCCCGCGCTGGAGGACTACCAGATCGACATCATGATCGGCGAAGGCCCCGCGGCGCGCAGCATCAAGCTCGACCTGCAGCCCTTCACGCTGGTGGGCGCCACCACCCGCGCCGGCATGCTGACCAACCCGCTGCGCGACCGTTTCGGCATCGTCGCGCGGCTGGAGTTCTATACGCCCGACGAACTGGCGCTCATCGTGACCCGCAGCGCCCGCCTGCTCAAGGTGGAAACCGACGACACCGGCGGCTTCGAGATCGCCCGCCGCTCGCGCGGCACGCCCCGCATCGCCAACCGCCTGCTGCGCCGCGTGCGCGACTACGCCGAGGTCAAGGGCAACGGCCGCATCACCGAGGAGATCGCCCACAAGGCGCTCGCGATGCTCGACGTCGATCCGCAGGGCTTCGACCTCATGGACAGGAAGCTGCTCGAAGCCGTGATCCACCGCTTCGACGGCGGCCCGGTCGGCCTGGACAACGTCGCGGCCAGCATCGGCGAGGAGCGCGACACCATCGAGGACGTGATCGAGCCCTACCTCATCCAGCAGGGCTACCTGCAGCGCACGCCGCGCGGGCGCATCGCCACGCTGGCGGCCTACCGGCACCTGGGCGTGACGCCGCCCTCGAGCCGTTCGGACGGACAAGACCTTTTCGGAGTCTGACAACCCATGCACACCCATGACCTGAGCGCCTGGCAGCACGACCACCAGTTCGGCGCCGGCAATGCCTCCGCCGAGCGCAGCACGCGCCTCGTGATGTGGATCACCGCCGCGATGATGGTGATCGAGATCGGCGCGGGCTGGTGGTTCAACTCGATGGCGCTGCTGGCCGACGGCTGGCACATGAGTTCGCACGCGCTGGCCATCGGCCTGAGCGCTTTTGCCTATGCGGCCGCGCGCCGCTATGCGCGCGATCCGCGATTTGCCTTCGGCACCTGGAAGATCGAGGTGCTCGGCGGCTTCGCGAGCGCGCTGCTGCTGCTCGGCGTGGCGGCGCTGATGGTGGTGGGCTCGCTGGAGCGGTTGTGGTCGCCTTCGGCGATCCACTACCCCGAGGCGATTTCGGTGGCGGTGCTGGGGCTCGTGGTCAACCTGGTCTGCGCGCGGCTGCTGGGTGGCACGCACCACGATCACGGGCATGACCATGGGCATCACCACGGCCACGATCACGGTCATTCGCACGAACACGGCCACGACCTGAACCTGCGCTCCGCCTACTTGCACGTGGTGGCCGACGCCGCCACCTCGGTGCTCGCCATCGCGGCGCTGCTGGGCGGCTGGTTCTACGGCTGGGCCTGGCTCGACCCGGCCATGGGCATCGTCGGCGCGGTGCTGGTCGCAAGCTGGGCCCGGGGCCTGCTGAAGGAAACCGGCAAGGTGCTGCTCGACCGCGAGATGGACCACCCGGTCACCGAAGAGATCCGCGAAGGCGTGGAGACCACGCTGGCCGATTCGGAAACCCGCGTGGCCGACCTGCACGTCTGGCGCGTGGGGCGCGATGCCTATGCCTGCGCGCTCACGGTGGTGACGCACTCACTCACGCTCACGGCCGACGAGGTGCGTGCCTGCTTTTCGATGCATGAGGAGATTCGCCACTCGACGGTGGAAATCCAGCGTTGCGCGGACTGAAGCGTCAGTTCCTCGGCCGGCGAACGTGCCGCACGATCAACACCTGCGCCGCGTAATAAGTCGCCAGCACCCACAACTGCGCCAGCGGCAGCGGCGAGACAAAACGGTTGGTCGCCAGCAGTGCATCGCTCAGCATGAAGAAGCACGCACCCACCGCCACCCACACCGCTGACGGATCGGCTGCTCGCAGCACCACCGCGCGCGCGATGGCCTGGGCCGCCATGCAGGCGATCACCACCACGTAGACCCCGACCGGAATGCGCAGCGCAGGCGGCAGCCCGCCCTGCCAGAGAAACGCATACATCCCCGCGCCGATCAGGAGCGTCGCCACCAGCACCCCGCGGCGCGGGAACATGCCCACGCCGATGCGGAACAGCGCGATGTATGCCAGGTGCGCGAGCAGGAAGCAGATGAGCCCGGGCACGAACAATGCTGCCGATCCCATCAGCAGCACGTCACCGGCCAGCGAGGCGACCAGGCCCGCGAGCAGCAGCCCTTCGAAGCGCGTGACTGCACCAGACGCCATCGCACGCCGTGCCGCGAAGACGATCGCAATCGATAGCGCCAGCGGCTTGCAGATGTGGTGCAGCCAGTCGATGCCCAGCGCCGCGCTCGCGGTGGCCAGCGCGGCCGCCTCGACCAGCAGCACCTCGGTGACCGAAATGCGCCCCTGCAGCACCGCGCCGATGGCCCACAGGCTCGCCGTCAATGCGGCCAGCCAGACGGCGGAGCGCTGCAGCGGCATGCCGTCGGAGAACCAGAGAAAGAAGGCCACGCCACCCAGCATCAGCAGGAACTGCACGCCCGCGAACCACTGCACCCCGCGGCTCACGACGGGCTCGTAGCGCGTGACCTTCGCGATGTCGAAAGCCGGTTTTGGAAAGCGCGCCGCCACATCGGCCGGCCGCCAGCCGGGCGGCTTGAACCACACGCGCAGCTTGTCGGCCCAGCTGCGCGCATGCCACGAGTCCTTGGCCAGCGTCCAGTACACCTCGGCATTGGCCCACAGCGGGTCCCAGCTTTTCAACTCGCCGCGCGTGCCGTAGACGCAGCGTTCGTCCTCTTCGCGGAAGGTGCCGAACATGCGGTCCCACACGATCAGGATGCCGCCGTAGTTGCGGTCCAGATACGTGTCGTTCACCGCGTGATGCACCCGGTGGTTCGATGGCGAGCAGAACCAGCGGTCGAACCAGCCCAGCTTGCCGACTTGCTCGGTGTGCACCCAGAACTGGTAGAGCAGGTCGATGAGCGCCACCACGACGAACACCAGCGGCGGCACGCCGGCCAGCGCCATCGGCAGATAGAAGATCCATCCGAGCAGCGCACCGCTCGATGTCTGTCGCAGTGCGGTCGACAGGTTGTAGTGTTGGCTCTGGTGATGCACCACGTGCGCCGCCCACAGCACCGCCGATTCGTGGCCCATGCGGTGCAGCCAGTAGTAGCAGAGGTCGTAGAACACCAGCGCAAGCAGCCAGCCGTACCAGGTCGTCCAGAACTCGCTCGCAGCCTCCTTGGGGAACAGCGCCACGGCCGAATACACCGCGGTGTAGATGCCGATGCGCAAGAGGCCGGTGAGCACCGCGCTGATCTGGCTCAGCATGCCCAGGCCAATGCTGTTGACCGCATCGGCCAGCCGGTAGGTGTCGTGTCCCGTGCCGCGGCGCGCCCGCATGCGGCCCACCGCGAATTCGATCGCGATCAGCAAAAAGAACACGGGGGTCGCAAGAACGATGATCTGGCCAGGTCGCATCGCGCGATTGTGGCGTTGCGAATGGGCCACGCGTCACCGGGATGTCACGGGTGTGCCATCGCGGCGTCATGCGCGGGTGGGAGCCTACCCGTCCATGCAACGCGACGACGCTTTCCTTCGCGCATGGCGCGACACCGCGACCGGGACTCCTGAGCCGGAGGACGACGATCGCCAGCGTCCACCGCTTCAGTTCCGCACCCTCTGGATCTCCGACCTGCACCTGGGCACGCCCGGCTGCCAGGCCCGTGCGCTGCTCGATTTTCTGAAGCACACCGAGTGCGAGACCCTGTTTCTGGTCGGCGACATCATCGACGGATGGCAGCTCAAGCGCCACTGGTACTGGCCGCAGGCGCACAACGACGTGATCCAGAAGCTGCTGCGCAAGGCGCGCAAGGGCACGCGCGTGATCTTCATTCCGGGCAACCACGACGAGTTCGCCCGCAAGTACCTGAACCACAACTTCGGCGGCATCGACGTGGCCGACGAATGGATCCACGAAACCGCCGACGGCCGCAAGTTGTGGATCATCCACGGCGACCTGTTCGACGGCGTGATCCAGTGCGCCAAGTGGCTCGCCTACGTGGGCGACTCGCTCTACGAATTCACGCTCAAGCTCAACCGCCACCTCAACTCGCTGCGCGCGCGCATGGGGCTGCCGTACTGGTCGCTCTCCAAATACCTCAAGGGCAAGGTCAAGCGCGCGGTGAGCTACGTGGGTGATTTCGAGAACGCCGTGGCCCGCGAGGCCCGCAAGCGCGGCGCACAAGGCGTGGTGTGCGGCCACATCCACCATGCCGAGATGCGCGACATCGACGGCATCCTCTATTGCAACGACGGCGACTGGGTGGAAAGCCTCACGGCGCTGGCCGAGCATGCGGACGGCACGCTGGAAATCATCGACTGGGCCGAGCACATGCCGGTGCTGTCGAAGGCGACGCCGGCGCGGGAAACCATCTCGGCCTGACGGCGGCAGGTCCGGCGCGGTGACGCTGCGCGTCGTGCTGAGCGCATGGAGCGCGACCCGGCCCATGGGGAAGAGTTCAGCGTCTTGAGGGCGTGAATTTTTCGCACTCTTGAGTGCGCATCGCCGCGATGCAGGTCGTTTGACTATTGTTTGTGAATGTGTGGGTTCTGCGTGGCCCAGACTTTTTGGATCGCCATCCATCAGGTCTGCCGCCAGTGCCCCAAACCCTCTCCGTCATCAGCACCGTCATCCCCTTGAGTCTGGGGCTGCCCGCATTGGTGCCCGTGCGGCTCGCCGGCAGCGAAGGCGTGAACGGCCTCTTCGCGTACGAACTCATCCTCAAGACCCCCGATGCGCTGAATCTCGGTGCAAGCGGCGCGGCCGATTTCAACCTCGACGGCTTCATCGGGCAAGCCATTACCTGCGTGATCGAGCTTGATGGCTCAGGCGAGCTGCTGGCCGGAACCGTTGGCGCCAGTGCCTACGGTACCGGCGCAGGGACACGACAAATCAGCGGCATCGTGACCGATGCCGTCATGGAAGGCGATGCAGGCCGCCATGTGGTCTACCGCTTCATCATTCGGCCCTGGCTGCACCTGGCGACGCTGAATTGCGACTGCAAGATCTACCAGGATCAGACGGTCGTCAAGACGCTCGACCAAGTGTTGGGAAGTTATTCGTTCCCAGTGGAAAAGAGGCTGTACGACACCTATCCGATCCGCGACTACTGCGTGCAATGGAACGAGAGCGACTTCGAGTTCTTCGAGCGCCTGTGCCAGGAGTACGGCATCAACTACCACTTCGAGCACAGCGACGGCGCTCATCGCCTGGTTCTGTCGGATGCGATGGCGGCCTATCGGGAATGCCCCAGCGCCGCCTACGCGAATGTCGAATTCCATACCCCGGGCTACAAGACCGACGCCGAATACATCCATCGCTTCGCGGCGCACAACCAACTCACCAGTGGTGCCTACGTCACCAGAGACTACGACTACACACGCAGCAAGGCCCGGCCGATCGGTCAGAACAGTGCACCGCGTCCGACGAGCCACGCCAACGGCGAGGTGTACCAGTACCACGCCAGTGTCGGCGGCAGTCATTTCGTGCAACCGGAGGCCGGGGGCACAGGCCCCAACGATCCGTCCATCGAAGGTCGTGCCTTCGCCCGGTTGCGCATGGAGCACCTGCGCACCCATGGCGCCCGCGCAGATGCCGCAGGCAACTTGCGCGGCATGGTGCCGGGCTGCACGTTTCGTATGCAAAAGCACCCGCGCGAAAGTGCGAACGCCGAATACCTGATCCTGCATACGGACTTCGTGATCGAAGACACAGGGCAGGAGAGCCAGATCAAGGACGCCGCTCCCAGCCGATCGCAGAACTGGACGGTGAGCGTCGACTTCATGGCGCACCCGGTCAAAGAGGAGTTGCGCCCCGCGCTCACGCGTCGCAAGCCCAAGACGGGCGGCCCACAGAATGCGGTTGTCGTTGGCCCCGCCGATCAGAACATCTGGACCGACGAATACGGTCGCATCAAAGTCCAATTTCCGTGGGACCGAGACGGCCAGTTCAATCAAAACAGTTCCTGCAAGGTGCGCGTAAGCGCGGCATGGGCTGGCAACCAGCTCGGCGCAATGCACCTCCCGCGCATTGGCCAGGAGGTCGTCATCGACTTCTTCGGCGGCGACCCCGACCTGCCCATCTGCACAGGTCGTGTCTACAACCAGATGAACATGCCGCCGTTCAAGCTGCCCGAACAGGCAGCGCTTTCCGGGTTTCGTTCGCGCGAACTCGTCGGCGTTGGCGGCAACAGTTCTGCGGGGCGCAGCAATCAGGTGGTTCTGGACGACACGGCCGGGGAAATTCAAGTCCAGCTCAAGAGCGATCACCAGTCCAGTTCGTTGAGCCTGGGCTCCATCACTCGCGTCGAAGACAACGCCGGGCGTAAGGACCGGCGCGGCCAAGGCTACGAGCTGCGCACCGACGGCCATGGTGTCATGCGCGCAGCCGACGGCATGCTCATCACCACCGAGGCCCGCGTGGACGCCGCGGGCCATGCCAAAGACCTGGGCGACGCCGTCCCGCGCCTCGCGCTGGCCCGCGATCTGATCGAGGGCCAATCCGATGCGGCCCGTACCAGTAAAGCCCAGATCAAAGGCGACCAGGATGCGGTCGCCAAGGCCCTCAAGAAACAGAACGACACCATCAAGGGCAGTGGCGGCAACCCGCAGGAAGGGCGGTTTCCGGAACTGGCCGACCCTCATCTGGTGCTTGCCAGCCCGAGTGGCATCGCTGTTACCTCGGGAGGCTCCACGCACATCGCCAGCGTCGAACACACACAAATCACCAGTTCCGCGCACACCAGCATCAACAGCGGCGGCAGCCTGATCGCGGTTGCGCTGGAGGCGTTCAAGGTCTACGCCATGCAAAACGGCATGGAAGTGATTGCAGCCCAGGCCGACATCGAGATCAAGGCGCTTGAGAACTCCATCAAGATGCACGCCAAAGACAAGATCGAACTGACCGCCGACATCATCAACATCACGGCCAAGACCAGGCTGACCATCAACGGCGGGAGCAGCTACGGCGAATACAGCGCTGGCAGCATCACCAAGGGGACCACCGGCAAGTACACCAACCACGCCGGCGTTCACAGCTACGTTGCGGGCGACTCCAAGCCCACCCGGCCCGTGAACGACAAGGCGTGTGCCACCAAGGAAAACGCTGCCGACAACGGCGGTAACTCGGTGTCGCGCTGATGATTGGCCACACCGATGCAGAAGGGCAAAAGGCCCACGGCGAAAAACTGATCGACGCGCTGATGCAGGGCTGGGGTGCTCTGACAGCGCTTGCGCCCAAGGAGTCCGAAGGCACATCCAGGAGCAAAAAAGAGCCGCGTCCCCAGCGGGCCTACCTGTTGTTCAACCGCTGGGACGGAAACCCACTGGCGCAAGAACTGCGCGAGCAGTTTCCCCAATGGGCGCGCGACCGCGTCAGCGTGCCCGACAGCTGCTTCGAATATCGCGAAGAGCGCGCACCCTGCCTGCTGGAGTTGCCCGAGGAGTTGGTTGTCCCCGTCCCGGGATTCAAGACCCGAGACCTGCTCGCATGGTTGGCGCATTGCCTGAAGTTCGCTTCGCAGCAGGTGAACGAGCGCATCACCAAACAGGACTTCTGCGGTGTGGTCATCAGCCATGAATCGGCGCAGGCCATCACTCGCTATTGGGTTGGCCTGGGCGACCAGCGGCCTCCCTACAAAGAAGAGAGCGTGCTGTTTCGCTATCAGGACCCGCGCGTCATGCAGCGTGTCTGGCCCGCGCTGAGTCCCCTGCAGCAAAGCCGGTGGCTCGGCCCGGTCACGCAATGGTGGTCGCTGATGCAACCCTGGGGGCCGTTCAGCGGCAGTCCTGAGCCTGCCCAATGGTTTTGTGCCAAGGCGCCGGTGCTTCCCTACGGAACGCGGGTGGGCGGATCGCCGCGCGATCTGTTCGACGAAGCGCAGTGGTTTCTCTCGGGTGTCTCGCCGGATGCCAACTCGATCTGGCGCAGCTATGCCAAGCACGACATACCGCCCGAGGCCCTGCCCGATCCAGACAGCCTGCAGCAAATGCTGGTCGATGCCGCGCGCATGGATCTGAAAGGCCTCGATCTTGAAGACTATGTCTGGATCACCTGGATGCATGCCCCCAAAGAAGGCCCTGCGCGCGCCATCGACTGGCGCCTGCCGCATCTGGCATCGACCTTGAGCCGGATCGAAGACCAGCTGCGCGATCGGCCCGATGCCAGTTTTTCGATGGTTCTGAACCAGATCATCCAGCCTCAAAAAAGATAAGCCATGGCCTGCAAGAACCCGTGCGATCAATGCGCCCAAACCGGACTGCCGATTCTGTTCACGCGCTACGGCGCAGCCTACAGCGCCACTGACAAAGGCGCGGCGGCGCTGGACAAGCTCAAGCCCGGTGGAAATCTAAAAAACCAGCCAGGCGGCGTTGCGCTCCAGACCGCGAAATACAACGTGCGCATGCTGCGCACGGGCTATTTGTACATCCGGATCGAAACCAACTGCCGGCGCCCTGCATGGTTCGGCTACGCCGTGCATTCGCATGGCTACCTGACCCGATTCGACGTCGATCACCCCAAGGAAGCCGAAGGCCTTGCCGCTTGCAGTCCGCAGGAATGGGGCGCCAACAGAAGCCTCGTGTGGATCAAGGGCGCCAGGGACGTCACGAAACTGAACTACCTGTTCCACCCCGACCCGATAGACCCCGATCACTTGAGCAAGGTCATCGACAGCGACCTGGACAAGTACACACAGAGCTTCGACGTGGCCAGCTGGGCCAACGGCAGCAAGGGCGCGCCCGACACCGCAGTGCCCAGCCCGGACCCCAATGGCTGGAGCGTGGCCGAATTCAAGGCGCTCAAGGACGAAGCCGTGCGCGATGCGCTGGAGCCCCAGTTGTACGGTCTGATGGGCAGCAATGCGATGGAGCGTGCGTGGGGCGACTATGAGAACAAGCGCTTCGTGGAGACGGACCACTACATGCTCACGGGCGAACACGCCGGAAAAATCACGGTCGAAGAAACCTCGTTTATCAAGCAGCTTGATTACGCCGGCGCACACGGCAAACGCCTGCAAAACATCGCCAAATTCCTGGCCGACAACGGCGGGGCGGTCGTCGCATGCGACGACGCCATCGGCATTGCGCAAGAGCTGGGACACCTGCAGGCCGAAGCGCAAATCGTCTATAGCCATTGGCAGGCATCCAGTGCCACGGGGCATCACAAGGACGTGAGCAACGAATGGGTGTTCCAGACGGCCGTCGGGGCGCAGGGTTTGATCGCACTCGCGCAACAAGGCGCCGTCGCGCGCGTGGACCGGGGCTTCGCGGAGTCGGCACGCATCCATGCGCCGCTGCCGCGCGACCCCCTGGAGGCCGCCAAGGAAAGTGCACACCGGACCGCAGCGCGCACGGCCAACTACCAGCGCGAACTGAGCAGCGCCCAGTCAGCCGTTCAGAGCGCCTGCAGCCAATGGTTCGACCAGGCCGCGGCACGCGACATCCTGCAGGAGCAGAAGATGCGGCAGCAGCAAGCGCAAGACAGAGTGGCGGCGCTGGGCCGCGATCAGAGCAAATGGGTGTTCGGCAGCCTGTTGCTCGCGGCCCTGGGCCGTTTCAGCAATCAGGACGGCAAGATCGGCAAACCCGGCGGCGGCGCCGCATTGAGCCTGCAACTCGCTCAGTGCCTGGCGGGCCTGGAAACGCATGAGGCCGGCCGCCAGGCGCTGCTGGCAATGAATCCGTGGGGAGGCAGCCTGCTGTCGCGCCTGCTGTGCTTCAACAGCGTCACCCTTCAGGCGGCCTACAAGAGCCTGGAAAACGCCAAGCCCCCGGTCGTGCCGACTCCGGCGGCCGAGCCCGAAGCCACCATGGCCGACACATTGGCGACAACCCTCAAACTGATGGCGGGGCGCCTGGCCTTGGGCGACAAGGCACTGGGCTTCATTGACGAAGCGCAAAACCCCGACGCACCTGCGATGCTGCGCAAGGCGGCCTGGGTCGGCCACGTGTTCTCCCTGCTCTCGGCGCGCGCCGCGACCGGCATCAGCGGCTGGAAAGCATCGCAACTGGAAGCACGGATGGTGCAGCACCTGGCCTTGGCCGGCATGAGCACCTTGGGCAGCACCGTGCACAAAGCGGTGGCGCAACTGCAAAGCGACGTTGCGGAGAACGCCAAGCGCGTTGCGCTGCGCGCCAAGAAGCTGGAGTCCATTGCCGATCCGGCCACCCGCGCCGGCAAGGTCGTGGCGCTGGAGCGCGCACGCAGCGCGGCCCCTGGCACACGTGCCGCGATGCTGGGTGCGCTGATGGACCTGGGCGCCGCCATCATCAAGGGCAATCAGCTGGGCACCAAGCTCGATGCGCGCAGCGCCTTTGATCTTTCGGGCCAGTTGCTGCAAGGCATCGGCAGCCTGTATGACTGGCGCGCCAAGGCGTATGACGAAACGATCTACAAGGGGGTGAGGGGGTACGACGCCTACAAGTACCCGTCACTTATCGAAGGGTTGGACAGCATCAAGGCGCTGCATCTCAAGAGCCTGCGGATGACGGCGTTCAAGTTCCTGGGGCCGGCGGCGATGTTCTCGGTGGTGTTGGATGGGATGGATGCGTGGAAGTCGAGAGAAAGGGGGCAAATATGGCTATCACGAGCCCAAGCGGCGTCCGTCATTGGCACTATTTTCACGATCGGAAGTGCCGGCGCTGGAATTTTCGCAGCAGGCATAGGAGCCGGTGCGGCTGCGTGGGGCATCACTGCAGCGATCTTGGGCTTGGCGGGAGCCGTGCTGAGTGTCGTCGGCACGATCTTCGTGCTGCTCTTGAGCGAGGACAAGTGGATTACTTGGCTGCGTGATATGCCCTTGAACAAGCAGCGCAAAGGCAAGAAGCCAATACACGAAAACCTGCGGGGTTCGCTGCAAGACTTGGCTAATGCCCAGAAGGAATTGCAACCTGCTTGAGGACACACCCATCATGTTTATTCGAGAAGAGGGCTATGCCCGCCTGCACAGATCGGCTGCGGCCAAGAGTCGTGCGCATATCAATCTGGACGGCCAAAAGCAATGGCCGCCCAACCGCTCAGGTGCAAGGGGTATCTCGATTCCCGATGGCACTGCGTTCGCGCAAAACGAAGCCTATCTGGAGTTATGCAACTCCGGGTGGAATTTGCAGTGGCGCGCGGGCATCGGGAATCTCTATGTGATCTTGCCCGCGCTGTTTGTCATTTGGTTTTGGTACGGAATGACCATCCATCCCGTTCTTTTTGGCCAGTTGATTTTTTTGTGGTACCCCACCTCCGAATTCGATAACGGGGATTTGATTTTCGGGTGGGTGCTGGGCTTCCCCCTAGCCTTGGCCTCTGCCTTCCTGATCTACATGTGGTTTTTCAAGATGGGCATGCGCACCTGCTTCTTCACTTTCGCGCGGGGCCGTATCCGCTTCAATCGACTCACGCGCAAGGTGTATGTGCTGCGTCCCAAGTACTGCGGGGGAAACGCGGTGTTCGAGTGGGAGCGACTGGTCGCATTGTTCGACCCTCAAAGCACCAACCGCTGGGACAAGCAGGACGTTGCGATGCTGGCCTTGTACCACCCTCCCTTCGATGCCGCCGACCCCACAGGCCAAGGCGAAGACTGCCTGTTCGCAGGCCCCGCCGTCACTGGCCCTGAAGGCGCAGCCCACCTGTGGGAATACATCCGCCAGTACATGGAAACAGGCCCGACCATCGACCGCATTCCGCCCGACGCACCGGCCAGCTTCAAAGGCATCGCGCGCTACCTGCATCCGGACTACACCACCTACTGCGGTCTGCCCAGCAGCTACCAGTACAGGCAGGAGTGCAGGCCCGGCTTCATGGAAACCTTCTTTCACATGAGCAGCCAGATCACGTGCAGTTGGCCGCGTTTCCCCAAGGAATGGCAAAGCGACAGCGGCATGGGTGAACCTGAAGACAGGCCGGTGCAAACGGGGGCCGTGATGACGGCGCTGGTCTACCGCGCCAGGGGGCAGTTGAGCAAGGACGAAGAAGTGGAATTGATGGAGCGCTATGGCACCGCCGAGGCATTGGCTGCTGCGAAGGCGCGGAGGGATTGATGCCGCTTCGCAAAGAGTTCGCGCTCGCTGCTTACAACCACTTCGAGCAGGCCGCCCAGCGCCTTGCCGCAGCGGCCGCTCCCAAGCCCCAGCCCAAACCTCTCCTGATGCGTGAACAGATCCTCTCCCGCCAGTCCCCTCAACCCGACCGTTTGGTGGCCGTTCAGGCTGCCCGCATCCCTCTGATCGAGGCGGCCCGGCCGCTGCTGCTGGCCCTGGTTCACATACCCGGGCACGACGCAGCGCACGCCGGTACCTTGTACGGCGATCTGGTGCGCGAGGTCGCCAGTTTCCAGTCCGTGTGCATGGATGCCTCTATTCGCAAGGAGTACATCACCGGTGCGAGTTACACGCTGTGTACCGCGCTCGATGAAGCGGCGGGCCTGTCCGTCTGGGCGACAGACGCCACCACTGGCGTCAACACCTGGACCGGACGACTGCTGGCGGTTCAGTTTCATGGCGACGGCAGGGGCGGCGAGAACGTTTTCAAGTTCATGGCGAACCTGCTCCAAAGACCTGTCGAACACGTCGACGTGCTGGAGCTGCTGCTGATCGTCATCGCACTGGGATTCGAAGGCGTGTATCGCAGAGCCATCAATGGCAAGCGCGTGCTCGACGACATCCGCCATGCCCTCTTTTCAACAGTGCGTTCTTGCCGGGGCGACGGCATGCACCGGGCGCATTGGAGCGTGATCGAGAGCTTGCTGTGGGGCCAAGTGCTGCCCGGCGAGCTGGCGGACACTGCGCAGGCGCTGTTTCAATGAGCACGAACCAGAGCATCAAGAACCACGACAAGTGGCGCAGAGGCACGAGCGAGCACATGCCGGGGCCCTCGAAGGCGATGCCGGCGCGCGAAACAGTCGCCGCCTGAGCCGGCGAGACGAATTCAGCCGCGGCGCGTCGGGCCTTTGGTCGATGGGGTGAAGTGCTCCCGCCAGGCGTCGTAGTGGTGCCACATGCTCTTGTTCATTTCATCCATCCACAGCCACCAGTTCAGCGCAAGCTTCCCGGGGTCGTTGGCGACGGGTGAAGGAGGGGATGCGGCCAGCGCAGTGCGGGCCGGCGGATCGGGCAGTTCGTAGTCGCACAGCCGCTCGACGCTGGCGTGCGAGAAACCGGGTGTGGTGGTCGCGTGCATGGTGCTCTCCATTGAGCGCAGCGCATTCTCTGGCGCGCAGGGTCTCCCGGCTGGTAATTCTGCGTGGTTGCCAGGCGGCCTCGGAGAGGGCTATCCCGGGTGCACGCGCGAACTACGGAATCCGGTGAATCTTCGTCCGATCCGGTCGGCCTCATGCGCCGTCCGCCGGAGCGAGACAGAGAAGGACCCAGCACCCGCATTCGTCGCTTTGGACGATGCACCCCCACCGCCCCCGCGCCAAGATGCCTCCCAACACAGGAGATAGACCATGGCAGGTCCATTGCAAGGCCTTCGGGTGATCGAGATGGCGGGCATCGGCCCGGGGCCGTTCTGCGCGATGCTCTTCGCCGACATGGGCGCGGAGGTCGTCCGCATCGAGCGCCCCGGCACGCGCACCGCGCCGCACGACATCCTCGCGCGCGGCCGCAGCACGCTGCAGATCGACCTGCGCGCCGAAGGTGCGGCAGGAAACGTGCTCGACGCCATCGCGAAGGCCGACGTGCTCATCGAAGGTTTTCGCCCCGGCGTGATGGAGCGCCTGGGCCTCGGACCGGCCGAATGCCATGCGCGCAACCCGCGCCTGGTCTACGGCCGCATGACCGGCTGGGGCCAGCACGGCCCGCTTTCGCATGCGGCGGGCCACGACATCAACTACATCGCCATCAGCGGCGCGCTGCACGCCGTCGGCCGCGCGGGCGAGCCGCCGGTGCCGCCGCTCAACTACGTGGGCGACTTCGGCGGCGGCGCGATGCTGCTGGCCTTCGGCATCCTGGCCGCGCTGCACGAGGCCAAGGGATCGGGCCAGGGGCAGGTGGTCGATGCGGCGATGACCGACGGCGCGGCGCTCCTGTCTTCGATGATGTACGGCTTCAAGTCGGCCGGCATGTGGAGCAACCAGCGCGGCGAGAACATGCTCGACGGCGGCGCGCACTTCTACGACACCTACGCCTGCGCCGACGGCAAGTACGTGGCCGTGGGCGCCATCGAGCCGCAGTTCTACGCGCTGCTGCGCGAGCGCTGCGGCATCGCCGACGACACCGCCTTCGATGCGCAGATGGACGCCGACCGCTGGCCCCTGCTCAAGCTGCGCATGGCCGACCTGTTCCGCACCCGCACGCGCGACGAATGGTGCGTGCTGCTCGAAGGCAGCGACGCCTGCTTCGCCCCCGTGCTCGACTGGGACGAGGCCCCCGCGCACCCGCACAACGTGGCGCGCGGCACCTTCGCCAACGTGGGCGGCGTGGTGCAGCCCGCGCCCGCGCCGCGCTTCAGCCGCACCGCGCCGGTGATGCCGCCCGCCACCGCGCACGACGACGGCGAGGCGATGCTCCGCCGCTGGGGCGCGACAGTCGCACCCGTCGCGGCCGGCTGAGCGCGCCTGCACAAAACAACCAAAAAAAGGAAAACACCCATGCCCATCGACTTCCGCCGCTCCTGGAGCGATGAAGACCTGGACCTCTACCGCGACAACGTGGTGCGCTTCGTCGAAACCGAAGTGCTCCCGCACGACGAGGAAGCCCGCAAGCGTGGCCACGTGGGCCACGAGGTCTGGCGCAAGGCCGGCGCGCTCGGCCTCCTGTGCGCCGACATCCCCGACGACTACGGCGGCGCCGGCGGCGACTTCCGCCACGAGGCCGTGGTGT
Organism: Variovorax sp. W1I1; assembly: GCF_030815625.1. Taxonomy (NCBI): domain Bacteria; kingdom Pseudomonadati; phylum Pseudomonadota; class Betaproteobacteria; order Burkholderiales; family Comamonadaceae; genus Variovorax; species Variovorax sp. W1I1. The sequence goes on from NZ_JAUSWZ010000001.1 coordinate 181,174, forward strand.
ACGAGGAGATGTCGCGCCGCGGGCTCACCGGCATGGCGACCTCGGTGCACGCCATCGTGGCGCACTACATCCTCAACCACGGCACCGAAGAACAGAAGCAGCGCTACCTGCCCCGCATGGCGAGCGGCGAGCTGGTCGGCGCCATCGCCATGACCGAACCCGGCGCCGGCTCCGACCTGCAGGGCGTGCGCACCCGCGCCGAGAAAAAAGACGGCGGCTACCTCATCAACGGATCGAAGACCTTCATCACCAACGGCTATCTCGCCGGCCTGGTGCTAGTGGTGTGCAAGACCGACCCCGCGCAGGGCGCCAAGGGCACCTCGATCCTCATCGTCGAGACCGAGGGCTGCAAAGGCTTTCGCGTGGGACGCGTGCTCGACAAGATCGGCATGAAGGCGCAGGACACCTCCGAGCTCTTCTTCGACGACGTGCGCGTGCCCGCCGATGCGCTGCTCGGCGGCCAGGAGGGGCAGGGCTTCTTCCAGTTGATGAGCGACCTGCCCTACGAACGCACCATCATCGGCGTGACCGCGCTCGCCGCCATGGAGGGCGCCTACGAGGCCACGCTCGACTACGTGCGCGATCGCAAGGCCTTCGGCAAGCCGATTGCCGAGTTCCAGAACACCAAGTTCAAGCTCGCCGAGATCGCCACGCAGATCAAGGTGGGCCGCGCTTTCATCGACCGCTGCGTCGAAGACCTCGTCGCCGGCCGTCTCGACACCGCCACCGCCTCCATGGCCAAGCTCTGGGGAACCGAGGCGCAGGGGCGCGTGATGGACGAATGCCTGCAGCTCTTCGGCGGCTACGGCTACATGAACGAATACATGGTCGCGCGCATGTATGCCGATGCGCGGGTGCAGCGCATCTACGGCGGCACCAACGAGATCATGAAAGAGGTGATTTCGCGGGCGCTGTGAACACCCGGCGGCTGATCGACTAACTACTCAAGTCAGCCGGCGGATTTCAGCCCGCGCGATTTCGCGGTGGTGATACGAAGGCGAGATACCGATGAACCGTGTGTAGCGCTCGACCGCGGCCACCGTGTTGCCCGTGTCTTCCAGCTCCAGCGCTTCGAGCATGAACTGGGTGAAGAGCTTGTTGGCGTCGGCCTCGCGGTCGGACGCCGCCAGCGTCTTGGGCCGCAGCTCGGGCCGCACCGCGAAGATCCTGCGCTGCACCTCCATCACCTCGAGGAGCGCGCGGCCGATGCCCTCGATGTTCTCTGCGATCGGCTCCAGCTGCGCATCGCGCACTTCCGTGGCGGCCTGGTCAAGCAGATGGGAAGCCACCCGCAGCAGCTGATGAAGGGGTTTGAGGTTCGTCATGGCCGGGCCGTCTGGCCGCCGGCCCTGTGCTGGAAGGAGAGTTCGGGCAGTAGTGCCTGCGACGGTGCTTGCGGCTGCGGTTGCTGCCGCTCCTGCGCATCCTTGAACTTCTGTTCGAGCTGGCGCGCGCGTTCGGCAATGGCGAGGCTCTTGGCCATGTCGTGGCCGTGCTCCTTCACCGAGAAAGCCTTGCACACGCTGCCCTTGCCCGCGGTGAATGTGGTCGCCAGCCAGTAGCCCGGATGGCCGGCGTTGGGCATCTTGAACTGCACCCCGCTCACGCCGCTGGAGTTGGTGATGCGCGTGATTTCGGACTTGGAGCGCTTGGTGACGCGCGGCCCCTGCGGCTGCACCGTCAGCCCCTGGCGGATCGCTTCTTCGGCCGGATGCAGCCGCGCCAGGCCCGACATGCGGGCCAGTTGCTTTTCGCGCTCCTCGATGGCGAGCGCCAGCGCCCCGCTGCCCATCGCATCGACCGGAAAGTCGGTGCGCAGGATCTCGTCCTGTCCGATGTAGGTTTTAGCGACCCATGCGCGCACCCTGCCGCCGGACGCGACCTGACAGAAGACGCCGGAGACGCCCGTCGTGTTGTTGGCCCGCAGTTTCTCGGCCCGCGCCCGCCGCGCCACCGGCGGCACGCTGCGCACGACTTCGTCGCGCCAGTCCTGCGCCTGCAGCAGCGCCTGCTCCAGACCGCCATAGCTGGCCTTCCCGAACTGCCGGTAGTAGCGGGTGCCGTTGCGCACGAGCGAGACTTCGAAGCCCCAGGGGCGAGGGGCGATGCCGTACATGGCGGCGGGGTTGGGGATACCTCTGGGCATTGCTCGACGTACGCCTGTGCTGTTCTGACAGGGATGCTAGGAAATGCGGGGTGGGGGCGGTATCACCGATTTCCGTAGTCCTGAGATTCCGAGATCGCCAAGGCGCGTCGGGGGAGCAAGAGTGCGCATCCAACGTGCGCAGCGTGACCAACCGATGCGCATTGTCTTGAAGGTTGGGCAGGTTCGACAGCAGCGGGGCGTGCCTCACGCTTGAACACCGCTTCACCCCAATTGCTGTTCATCGAAAAGAAGGTCAGATTATTTCTTGGCTAAATTCGCTGTCTTCTTTTCACCATTGCCGGTGACATATCACGAATTTCCCAAATCATTTATGCCGCTTTTTGCGCCTGTCGCGTACGCTAAAAATTGCTCGGCGAGCATTGGGGATTAGCGAAAAAGATTTAACTTCCTCATTTGCTGACATTTGCAAATCCGAGCAAACCTTTTAGGTTTATTTTTAGCCGACACTGCGGGGAGCAATATGAGCGATATTGGACGGGTCACAAATGAAAAAGGCGGAACACTTCGTGGCACGATCTACCAAGGAGATATGACTTCTCATGGTGGTGTCGTGGTAGGCGCCTCGGGGCACATGACGAAGGCCGATGGAAAAGCGAACGCCCGCGTGGGCGATATGGTGACTTGTCCTCGGTGTCGACCGCATGTTTTTCCAATCATCACTGGTGACGGCACAACCATTGATTGGGGCATAGCTATTCCGCGAGATGGAGACCTTATCGGTTGCGGCGCCATACTGATCGCCAAGTCTGCGCCAGTGAACACCATGGCCGCCGCGATGTCCATGAGAGATATTGCAGAGTTTCGATACGATGAAAGGGTAAGGCTGAATCACGAGTTGATTGCCGGGTTGCCCTATCACATCGAAATTTCTGATGGAAGAATTTACAGCGGTCGCGTCGACGAGGACGGTTATCTCCCAAGAGTGTTCACGGAATCTTCGGGCATCTACAAAGTTTACTGGGGTGACGAAGCGCTTGCAAGCGGAAGAGATATGAATTCCGCATTAAAGCAAGAGTTCGATGTCCAGACCAATCTGGTCGATGGATCAATATGCAACGTTCAGGTATCGGCAATAAAATTTGCCGATTTATGGGTGAGCTATCCAGATAACGCGCCCTATGTCGATCCGAAAACCGGTGAGCCACCGAAGGGCTACGAAGACCAATGTGCGATAAAAGTCAGCGCGGCCATAATCGGTGCGGGCGGGAAAATGAAATCGTTCAAGGGTGCGACCGTCAATGTCGGAGGCGAGAAATTGGCAATCCGCGCCCAGGAGCTTTCGGGATGGCTCGCGCTGCAACCTTTTTGCGGATTGCCGAAGAAACCCGAAAACGTGACGGGTAAGAACTGGCAAGACAAAATAAGAGGGCGGACCGGAATAATCGTTTTCAAGGACTACTGGTTGCGAAAAGGCGAAAAAACAGCAACAGGCGATCACGTCGACCTGTGGAATCAATCGAAATTGACCCCCGGCTGGGCTAGTACATATCGATTTACCCTTGGATTCAGCAGCTCTTGGCTTTTCGATCTTTCGGACTTTGCAAATTCCAGGGAAATTTTATTTTGGGAAATCAAATGAAAAGGTTTGTATATGCTGTGCTATTTGGGACTTGCGGATTGATATCTGTCGGTATTGCCATTTTGATCGCGGGTAGAATAAACATCGAGGGAATTTTTCCGAACAGGTATCTCAATGGTTGCTGGGAGGCAGATCGTTGTCGAATTTCTTCATGGTACTGGATTGGCGTTGCCTTCTTTATAATCTCTCCAGTTGTGGTGTTTGCATATCGTGGATATTGCGTGAGCAAAAATCGAATTTCGATTGTTGGCGTGACGAAGCAAATCAGTATATTGTTTCTAATGACCCTGGGATTTGGGGTTTTTGGTCGGGTAATTGCTTTTATTGCGAAGACCGAATAGCTGATTACCGAATCACTCCCACCTTCCGCGCGATCGCCACGGCCTGCGTCCTGCTCTTCGCATCCAGCTTCATATTGATATTCCGCAGGTGCGTCCGCACCGTGCTGTCCGACACGAACAATTTCTCCGCCATCGCATTGTTCGAATACCCCTCCGCCAGCAGCTGCAGCACCCGGATCTCCTTGCGCGTCAGCGGCTCCTTGATCGCATCGCCGGCAGCAGCCGGCGCCGCTTCCGCATCGACCGCCGCCATCGGCCCCATCGCCTGCAGCAGCCGCTGCAGGTAGTCCGCAAGGATCGGATCGCCCCGCGTCGAAGCAGAAGACGACGCAGCCGCCTCCTGCGCCGCCGCATTCGCATACCGCTGCACCAGCATCCCCACCGCCGGCCCTTCATCGAGGATCAGCCGCATGAAGCCTTCCTGGCTCGCCGTCTGCAGCACGGCGCTGATCTCGTCGATCGCGGCAGCGACATCGCCTGCGCGCTGCAGCGCCATCGCGCGCAGAACGCGCAGCTTGAGCACACGGCGATAGCGGTTCGATGCGATGGCCGCGTGCAACTCGGCATCGAGCGCCGTCAGCGCCGCGCGCGCATCGCCGAACGCGATGTCCCAGCGCGCCTTTGCCAGCGCGAGGTAGTCGAGGTCGTGCGCGGGCAGGCGCTGGCGTCGCTCGCGTTCCCAAAGTTCCGGATCGTCCGCACGCAGCAACTCATCGCGTGACGCGGGCCCGTTGCCCTGCAGCAGCAGCATGCGCGAGCGCTCCAGCTTCGCGCCGGCCACCACGCGCGGCAGTTGGCGGTGATGACCGAGGTACTCAAGTTCGGTCAGCGCCTGCACGGCCGCGTCGATGTCGCCCGCATGGAACGCGATGCGCGAGCGCATCACGTGGCTCAGGATCATGTGGTCCGGCAGGCCCACGTCGCGTGCGAGCGGCAGGTACACGTTCAGCAGGTGATCGGCCTGCGGCAACTGGTTCGACTCGTACACCACGCCGGCGTACAGCACGCCCGCCCACGCGTTGCCGTGGCTGTGGTTGTAGGACACGGCATGCGTCGTATCGACGGCCATGCGCAGCCGCGCGGTCGCCTGGCGCAGCCGGCCTTCATGCAGGTCGAACAGGCCCGCGAGCGACTCGGTGTACATGCGGTTGAAGGTGCTGTTGCCCTGCTCGCGCCGCGCGGCGTCGAGAAGGCGCTGCGCCTCGCGCTGGTCGCCGCGCACGGCGAGGATGTGCGCCATCGCGTTGAGCAGCACGCTGTCGGCAAACGGCAAGCCGGTCGGCAGCCGTGCGAGGCAGGGGCCGCCGACTTCATATGCCTCGTCGTGCCGGTCCTGCATCGCGAGCAGCAGCGGCACGAGGGTGTGCGCACTCGCCCGCACTGCGGGGATCTCGCTGTCGAGGCAGCCCGATTGCTCGAGCATCTGCATCGCCTCCCACGGACCGTGCGTGAAGCAGGTGGCCCACAGCGCGATCGGTTGCAGGAACGGGTGGGCGCGCAGCTGGTGTTCCGGAATGGCGGAGAACCAGCGCGCGAGCATGCGCATGCGGCCCTGTTCGAGGAACTGCCCCGCGTAGCTGTCGAGCAGCGTCAGCGCATGCGGATGGTCGCCGCCTTCGATGGCGTGGTCGATGGCGGGCACGGGCCGGTCGTGCGATTCGTACCAGCCGGAGGCCGCGAGGTGCAGCCGTTCGATCTCACCGGGATGGTCCCGCGCCAGTTGCGCGCGCAGGAAGTCGGCGAACAGGCTGTGATAGCGCCACGCGCGGCCGTCGCCGCTCACGGGCGTTAAGAAAAGATTGGCCGCGGCCAGTTGTTCCAGGATGGCTGCGCAGTCGATGCGCGGGTTGAGCGCCTGGCACACCGAGGCATCGAGCTGCCGAAGGATGCTGGTGCGCAGCAAGAAGTCGCGAATCTCCTTGGGCTGGTGCGCGAGCACGTCTTCGGCGAGGTACTCGGCCACGGCGCGGTCGGAGCCGGAGAAGCGCTCGACAAAGCCGGTCTCGGTGCCGTGCCGCTCCAGCGCCATCGACGCGAGCCAGATGGCGGCGACCCAGCCTTCGGTCTTGCGGTGCAGTTGCGAGAGCAGGTCGGCCGGCAGCGTCTGCAAGCCTTGCGACGCTTGCTGTGATGCATGGGCCTGCCGCAGGCCGAAGAAGGCGCTGGTTTCTTCCAGCGTGAAGCGCAGGCGGTCGGTGTCGATCTCCATCAGCTGGCCGCGTGCGCGCAGCCGCCCCAGGCTCAGGTCGGGCAGGCTGCGCGAGCCGATCACGATCTGCCCGCGGCGCGGCAGCTGCTCGATGATTTCGCGCACGAGCCCGAGCACCGCGGGCTCCTGCACCACCTCGAAGTCGTCCAGGAACAGGGTGAAGGGCGCGTCGTGCGCGGCCAGTGCGGCGACGGCGTCGAAGGGGCCGTTGGTGCGGGGCTCTTCCACGCCCAGGCGCTGCGCGGCCTCGGCCAGGCAATTGAGAAAGCGCGAGACGTCGTTGTCGGCGCGGTCCAGGGTGAGCCAGGCGGTGGCGGTGCCCTGCGCGTCCATGCGCTCGCGGATCTGCGCCATGGCGGTGGTCTTGCCGAAGCCGGCCGGTGCGCGCACCAGCACCAGCTTCGCGCCGGCCGCGGCAATCGCCTCGCCGATGGTGGTGCGCGGCACCTGCGTGGCCACGAAGGCCGGCGGGTTGAGCTTGGTCTCGAGAATCCTGGGGGAGGACGGGGGAGGAAGAGAAGAAGCAGGAGAAGGCATCGCAAACGGGGAGTGAGCGCCTTGAAATTCCGTCGCTTCCGACGATTCCGGCGGGTGATTCTGCTGCCTAAACTGGTTTTCGAACAACCTTCCGGAGACACCCCAAGATGCAACTCGATGCCAGTATTTCCGCCGTCGTGACCGGCGGCGCCTCGGGCCTGGGCGCCGCCACCGCGCGCCGCCTGGCCAGCCATGGCGTGAAGGTCGCGCTGTTCGACCTCAACGCGGAGCAGGGCGAGGCGCTCGCCAAGGAACTGGGCGGCGTGTTCTGCAAGGTCGACGTGACCTCCGAGGAGCAGGTCGACGCCGCCTTCGCCAAGGCCCGCGCGGCGCACGGGCAGGAGCGGGTGCTGGTCAACTGCGCGGGCACCGGCAACGCGGTGAAGACCGCGAGCCGCGACAAGGCGACGGGCGAGATCAAGCACTTTCCGCTCGCCAACTTCGACCGCATCATCCAGATCAACCTCGTGGGCACCTTCCGCTGCATCGCCAAGTCGGCGGCCGGCATGCTCACGCTCGACATGCTGCAGGACGGCGAGCGCGGCGCCATCGTCAACACCGCCTCGGTGGCCGCGCAGGACGGGCAGATGGGACAGGCGGCCTACACCGCGTCGAAGGCCGGCATCGTCGGCATGACGCTGCCGATTGCGCGCGACTTGATGAGCGAAGGCATCCGCGTGAACACGATCCTGCCGGGCATCTTCGACACGCCGCTTTTGCAGGGCGCGCCCGACAACGTGAAGGCGGCGCTGGCGGCCTCGGTGCCGTTTCCGAAGCGCCTCGGCAATCCGGCGGAGTACGCGACGCTGGCGGAGCTGATGATCACGAACGGCTATTTCAATGGCGAGAGCGTGCGGCTGGATGGGGCCATCCGCATGGCGCCGCGCTGAGAACGATGCCTCTTGCTCCTTCCCCCTTTGGGGGAAGGTTGGGATGGGGGCAGGCGCCCGAAGCGAGCGCCGCTTGCCCCCACCCCAGCCCTCCCCCAGAGGGGGAGGGAGCCCCAATCCCATTCCCACTTCTGAACAGGAGACTCCCATGCCCGAAGCCTTTATCGTCGCCGCCGCCCGCACCGCAGGCGGCCGCCGCAACGGCCGCCTGTCCGGCTGGCACCCCGCCGACCTCGCCGCGCAGGTGCTCAACGCGCTGGTCGAGCGCACCGACGTCGACCCGGCGCAGGTCGAGGACGTCATCATGGGCTGCGTCGGCCAGGTCGGCGAGCAGGCCTCGAACATCGCGCGCAACGCGGTGCTGGCCTCGCGGCTGCCCGAGTCGGTGCCGGCCACCTCGGTCGACCGGCAGTGCGGCTCATCGCAGCAGGCGCTGCATTTCGCGGCGCAGGCTGTGATGTCGGGCAGCATGGACATCGTGATCGCCGCCGGCGTCGAGAGCATGACGCGCGTGCCCATGGGCACGCCGAACATCCTGCCGATGAAGAACGGCCTGGGCTTCTACGTGAGCCCGCTGATGCAGAAGCGCTACCCCGACATCCAGTTCAGCCAGTTCACCGGCGCCGAGATGATCGCGAAGAACTACGGCATCGAGAAATCCGAGCTCGACGCCTACGCGATGCGCAGCCACCGCAACGCCATCGCCGCGACGAAGGCGGGCCTGTTCGACACCGAGATCGTGCCCGTGGCCGCGCGCCTGAACGACGGCACCGAGCCGGGCGACATGCACACCACCGACGAAGGCATCCGCTACGACGCCACGCTGGAGAGCATCGCCGGGGTGAAGCTCATCGCCGAAGGCGGCCGCTGCACCGCGGCCACCGCGAGCCAGATCTGCGACGGCGCGAGCGGCGTGATGGTGGTGAATGAGCGCGGGCTCAAGGCGCTGGGCGTGAAGCCGCTCGCGCGCATCCACCACATGAGCGTGATGGGGCACGACCCGGTGATCATGCTGGAGGCGCCGCTGCCCGCAACGCAACGCGCCTTGAAGAAGGCCGGCATGAAGATCGAGGACATCGACCTGTACGAGGTCAACGAAGCCTTCGCGCCGGTGCCGCTGGCCTGGCTGCAGGCATTGGGTGCCGACCCGGAACGCCTGAACGTGAATGGCGGCGCGATCGCGCTGGGTCATCCGCTGGGCGCCTCGGGCACCAAGCTGATGACCACGCTGGTCCACGCGCTCGCGCAGCGCGGCAAGCGCTATGGGCTGCAGACGATGTGCGAAGGCGGCGGCATGGCGAACGTGACGATCATCGAGCGGCTCTGAGGGCGCGCGCCCAGCAAGAACTCAGGCGTGCCAAGCCTTCAGCGCGGCCCGCAGGCATTCCTCGAAGCCCCGCTCGACACGCGACGGATTCACCGACTCGATGCCCAGCGCCTCGTGCGTGACACCGTGTTCGCCCGAGCGTTGGTCGTAAGAAGACACGTGGTGCACCTGCCGTGTCGCCGCGAAGGCACGCAGCGTGAAGACCGACTCCCGCGAAGCCAGGTCTTCAAGCCTCACGCCGGCGACCGGCGAGAAGCGCACCGAGATGTAGGGCTTGTAGGGGTTGGCGAGATCGTCATCGACGATCGCATCGTGCCGCGAGGCGACGAGGTCGGAGGCGAAGGCGTCGAGCAGCGGCCTCACGCCCGCTTCGACCCGCGTCTTGAACTCCGAGAGAAACGCTTCGCGCGCGACCTGCGTGTTGATGGCGGCGGCCGCCTTGCTGGCGGCACGCGCAGCGATCGCGGCCTTGTGTTCTTCGATAGCTTTCTTGACCAGCGACATGGGGAGCTTCAGGTGTCTGCGTTCGCGTTCGCCCGAAGCGCCGGAGGGGCGGCGCGGGATCGGGGTCGGGATTAGCCCAAGTGATTCCTGACGGAAAAATCGGGCGCGGCGACTGTAACGGCGCGGCTTGACCGTCCCGCGGGCAAAGGCAAAAAGTATCGGTTGGCGATACTGAAGGTAGCAGTCAGGGGCTCACGCGACCCGGGAAAACAACCGGAATGGCGAACTCAGCAAACAGCCGAGCCACAGCGATGCGAGCCCGTCCGATGCCTTGTCGTGCCAGCCGTGCTTGTCGTCCCACAGCAGCGCGTCGTCTTCGATCTGCACGCTCCACTTGGCATCGGCGAGCACTTCGCGGCGAATGCGGTTGAGGCAATCGACCCAGTGGCGCGCGCCCTTGTGCATGGCGAAGGGTTTGTTGTCGGGAAGGGCTGTGGCACCTGACAGCACATCGTCGCCGGTGAGCCGCGACGCCTCGTAGAGAGTGAAGCTTTCCCAGTTGAGGCCCTTGTTGGTATGGGCATAGCGCTCGATCTCTGCGGTGACGTCGAACGCCTGCACGATCGCGTCGATGCGCTGCGTTTCGATGGGGGTCAGCGGTGTGTCCCGCTTGGCGGTGTAGTAGATGCTGAAGCCCATGGTGCGATGCCCTGAATGTTGATGGTCCGACGCAGATGATCGCAGCCAGCCCATTGAGCAGCCACAGGTGTCGTTGTCGAAGTGCAGATGCAGCATCGCGCGGCGGATCGGAACGACGATGCGTTTGCGACGCCGAGCGCCAACGTCACGCAAACGGATACGGCCCGTCCATCTTTCCGATATGGCTCACGTGGCTCACCATGCCCTCTGCCTCGTCCCACAGGTGCAGCATGCAACCCGGCCGCCCCAGGTACGAGGCGGGCGCCGCATCGGGCGCGAGCTGCAGCGCGATCTCGGTCGTGCTGCTCGGGCACGAACAGACGACCGTGCCCGCCCAGCGCTTAAGCATCGTGCGATGCACGTGCCCGCAGAGCACGAGCTCGATGTTGCCGACGCTCCGCACGATGGCCTCGAGCGGCGCCGTGTCGATGTACCGGTAGCTGTCCATGTACGGAATGCCGCTGGTGAACGGCGGGTGATGCAGCATCAGCAGCGTGGGCTTCTCGCGGTCGGCTTCGAGCGTGCGCTGCAGCCATGCGAGGCCCTCGGCATCGACGTGGCCATGATGGAGACCGGGAATACAGGAGTCGAGCGCGACGATGCGCACCGGGTGCGTGTCGATGCAATAGTGCAATGCGCCCGTCGCGGGCAGGTAGGCGTAGTCCGCAAAGGCCGTGCGGAAGTTCTCGCGGTGGTCGTGGTTGCCGGGGATGACGAGGTAAGGGATCGAGAGTTGCGCGAGCAGGCGGCGGGCCTGCGCATATTCCTCGGGCCGGCCTTCATCGACGAGGTCGCCGGTCAACAGCACCAGGTCGGGCCGCCGGTCGAGCGCGTGCAGGTGCGCGATGGCCTCTTCGAACATCCGGTTCGAATCGACCACGCCCTGGTACCGCTGGCCGGGGGGGCGAACGTGCGGATCGGAGATCTGGGCGATGAGCATGAAAGGGAGTTCCGAGGTTTCCTCCGGCCAAGCAGGATTCGTTCCCTCCGCCGATGTCCGTCGATCAGATGCCGATGAATTCGGCCACTTCGGCGAGCGGCGCGCGCTCCGTCACCAGCGCATCGAGCGGCTTGCTCCGGTCCGCGTAGCCGATAGCCATGCCGGTGAACAGCATGCGCTCGGGCGGCAGCGCGATGAACTTGCCGATGGTCTGCGGGTACATCGCCCAGCATTCCTGCGGGCAGCTGTCGAGCCCTTCGGCGCGCAGCAGCAGCATGACGTTCTGCAACATCATCCCGAGGTCGGACCACTGCGGCGGGCCCATGCGGCGGTCGACCGTGCAGAACAGCGCGAGCGGCGCGCCGAAGAACTGGTAGTTGCGCGCGAACCATTCGCGCCGCGCCGCCTTGTCCTCGCGCGGAATACCAAGGCGCGCATACATCGCCTCGCCGACCGCGAAGCGGCGGTCGCGGTACGGCGCGACGAGTTCGCGCGGGTAGATGTCGTATTCGGTGCCTTCGCCGGTGGGCGCCTCCTGCACACGCGTGCGCATGATCGACTTGAGTTCGTCGAGCCGCTCGCCGCCCACCACATGCAGGTGCCACGGCTGCAGGTTGCCGCCCGACGGTGCGCGCAAGGCTTCCTGCAGCACGCGGCGAATGGCGTCGGGCGCCACGGGCGTGCTCAAAAATTCGCGCACCGATCGACGGCTCGCAACGGCTTCGTACACGTTCATGCTTTGGCTTTCGTTCGGGAGGAAGGCGGGAATGGGTTCATCTTGAACGAGGCCGATGCTAGGGACAACCCCGGGGTGCTCAATCGTCCGTTCCGACGATGTGGCGTCTGCAAGCCCCTGCCTACGATGCAGCCGGCCGCTGCATGAGATTCCCGCTGGCGCACAGGAGACAAGAACATGTTCGGATTGATGCAAGACCGCCCGCTGTTGATCTCTTCGCTGATCGACCATGCGGCCACCTTCCACCCGCATGCCGAGGTCGTGGGGCGCACGGTGGAAGGGCCGGTCCATCGCACCAATTACGGGGAGGTGCAGCGCCGCTCGAAGCAGGTGGCCAATGCGATGAAGGTGCTGGGCGTCGAGCCCGGCGACCGCGTGGGCACGCTCGCGTGGAACACGTACCGCCACCTCGCGCTGTACTACGGCGTCTCGGGTTCGGGCGCGGTGCTGCACACGGTGAACCCGCGGCTCTTTCCGGAGCAGATCGACTACATCGTCAATCACGCGGAAGACAAGGTGCTGTTCTTCGACACCAGCTTCGCGCCGCTGGTCGAGCAGCTCGCGCCGAAGTTGAAGACCGTGCGCGCCTTCATCGCGATGACCGACCGCGCGCACATGCCTGCCATCGATGTGCCGAACCTGCTGTGCTACGACGAGCTCGTCGGCGCGCAGAGCGAGCGCTACACCTGGCCCGAGTTCGACGAGCGCACCGCGTCGTCGCTCTGCTACACCTCGGGCACCACGGGCAACCCCAAGGGCGTCTTGTATTCGCACCGCTCCACCGTGCTGCATTCTCTGATGGAGTGCGCACCCGACACCTTCGGCGTCAACTCGCAGATGACGCTGCTGCTCGCGGTGCCGATGTTCCATGCCAACGCGTGGGGCATGCCGTATGCGGCGGCCATGACCGGCATGAAGCTCGTGATGCCCGGCCCGCACATGGACCCGCAGAGCCTCTACGAGCTGATGCGCGACGAGAAAGTCGGCTTCTCGCAGGCCGTGCCGACCATCTGGCTCATGCTGTTCCAGTACTTCGACGCGCACCCGGAGATCGACACACACGCCATTGGCTTGAAGCGCATCGGCGTGGGCGGTGCGGCCACGCCGCGCGCCATGATCGAACGCTTCGAGCGCGACTTCGGCGCCGACTTCGTGCAGGGCTGGGGCATGACAGAGACCAGCCCTATCGGCGTGATCGGCAACCTGCTGCCCAAGCACCGCGCGCTATCGAAGGAGGAGCAGACCACGGTGAAGATGAAGCAGGGCCGCGGCGTGTGGGGCGTGGAGATCAAGATCGTCGGCGAGGACGGCCAGCGCCTGCCGCACGACGGCAAGGCCTTCGGCCACCTGCATGTGCGCGGGCCGTGGATCGCGAGCGGCTACTTCAAGGGCGAGGGCGGATCGGTGCTCGATGCCGAAGGATTTTTTCCGACGGGCGACGTGGCCAACATCGATGAAGACGGCTACGTGCAGCTGGTCGATCGCGCAAAGGACGTCATCAAGTCGGGCGGCGAGTGGATCTCGTCCATCGACCTGGAGAACGCAGCGAGTGCGCACCCGGCCGTGGCGGAGGCAGCGGTGATCGGCATCGCGCATCCGAAGTGGCAGGAGCGGCCGCTGCTCATCGTGGTGAAGCGCTCAGGCGCGGAGGTCACGGGCGAGGAACTGCTCACTTTTCTTTCGACGCGCGTGGCGAAGTGGTGGCTGCCGGACGACGTGGCCTTCGTCGACAGCCTGCCGCATACAGCCACCGGCAAGCTGCTGAAAACCAAGCTGCGGGAAATGTTCAAGAGATATGTCGCGGCGAAGTCAGTTTGATGACTTGTTCGTTTTTTCTGTGGACAACTCTGTGGGTTGCCGGAGGAGGGCGCCCTTCAAAGCGAGCATTGGCGGGCCTTCCCACCACGTTGCCTGTTGAATGAGCAGCCCGTCGCCTGGCGGGAAATCCGGGCTACGCAAATCGGTGGGCTCGAAGGCGGCATAGGGGGAAATCCTCAGCAGATTTCCTGTGCGATGCGCGGTGGTCTTGGGTAACATCGCCGGCCGTTCGTGCGCGGCGACCGGCGATTCATCTCTTGCAACGTCGCTCAGTGCTTGTGCTCGCCATGCGCGGCTGCAGGCTTCGCCGCGCTGTTGAGCGCGCGCACCGGCGCCTTCACCTCCAGCGTTTCGCGCTTGCCGTCCTGGCCTTCGAACACCAGCGTGAGCGGCACCGTGTCGCCTTCCTTCACCTGCTGCTTGAGGTCGAGCAGCATCACGTGATAGCCGCCGGGCTTGAGCTCGACGGTCTTGCCCGCGGGCAGCACGACCGAGGGCACCTGCCGCATGCGCATCACGCCGTCCTGCATGGCCATCTCGTGAACCTCGACGATGGGCGTCACGGGCGAGCTCGCCGAGATGAGTTTCGTGTCCTTCGCGGCGCTGAGCTGCATGAACGCGCCGGTGGCCTGCTGCTGCGGCACGGTCGCGCGGACCCATGCCTCCTTGACCGTGACTTGCGCGTGTGCGGTAGCCACGAGGAACGAGGCGGCAGAGAGGGCGAGGATGCGGGCGATGGGGGTCATGTTCGTCATGAGAGAAATCTCCTTGGATGTGAATGGATCGGGTTGAACTGAAGTTCAGGCGGTCGTCTTGAGAATCTTGCGCAGGTCTTCGGCGCATTCCGGCGCACCCTGTTCGTGGCGCAGCACCAGCCGGATTTGTCCCTGCGGGTCGTACACGTAGCTGAAGGCCGAATGGTCCATCGTGTACGAAGCGCCGGTGGGCACTTTCTTGTAATAGGCCTTGAAGGCCTTGGCCGTTTCGCTGGTTCTCTGCAGGTCGCCGTAGAGGCCGATGAAGCTCGGATCGAACGCGTTGGTATAGGCCTTGAGCACGACGGGCGTGTCGCGCTCCGGATCGACGGTGACGAAGATCACCTGCAGTCGCTCGCCGTCCGCGCCGAGCATGTGGCGGATCTCGGCGGCACGCAGCAGCGCGGTGGGGCAGACGTCGGGGCATTGCGTGAAGCCGAAGAACAGCATCACGGCCTTGCCCTTGAAGTCGGCCACGGTGCGCTCGCGACCGTCGGGGTCGGTCAGGCGAAAGTCCTGCGCGTAGTTGGCGCCGGTGATGTCGATGCCGTTGAAGCTCACGGGCAGTACCTTGTCGCAAGCGGCGAGGGACAGCGCGGCGAGGCCGCCGCCGGCAATGAGCAGATGGCGGCGTGAAAGTTGTCTAGGTCGTGTCGTGTGCATGAAAGCTCTCTCTGGCGGTCGCGCGAACGCGAGCGCATGAATGGCGGGAACGCGCGATGTGCGGCAACCACCATCGAGGCGGCATCTCACATGCGCAGGAACCGGAAGCGAATCAGCAGAGAGCGGGAGGCCCGCGCGCCGGCGGCGGCGCTGCGGTGATGGCGGCGATGTGCGTGTGCGCAACCGACGCGGCCGCGTGGACCGCGGGCACGACGGCAGGCAGCGAGATGCCGGGTGCTGCGGGCGGTGCGCCGCCGAGCACGCACAGCGGGCAGTCGAGGTGACCGGTGCCCAGCTCGTGCGCACCGTCGTCGGTGTGCACGATGGCCTTGACCGAACCGCTGGCCGAGCAGACCAGCTCCATCGACACCGGATACACCATCGGCGAGGCAATGGCCGCACCGAGGGAGAGCGCGAACCACAGCAATGCCCAGCGGATCAGCGGCACGCCCGGACGCCGCAAGACCGCATGGGCTGCGTGCCTGTTCGAGGCGGCGTGGAAGGGCGTGGGCATTGGCGCGGATTATCGGCGACGGGTACGGCCGGGGCATGTGCCTGCACTTCGCGGATGAAAGGGCTTTGCTTATGCTCGCGGACATGGACCATCAACTCCGAATCTCCACCGCGATCGAGGACCTGGACGTGCCGCTCATCCATCGCTTCCTGTCGGAAGAGTCGGCATGGGCGCGGCAGATTCCGATCGAGACCGTGCGCACGTCCATCCGCAACTCGCTGAACTTCGGCGGCTTTCTGGGCGAGTCGCAAGTCGCGTTCGCGCGGGTCGTGTCCGACTTCGCGACCTTCGCTTACCTCGTCGACGTGTTCGTGCTGAAGGAGCATCGCGGCAAGGGTTACAGCGCGGCGCTGATTGCGGCGGTGACGGCTCATCCGCAGCTGCAGGGGCTGCGGCGCTTCATGCTGGCAACCGGCGATGCGCACGGGCTCTACGCGAAGTTCGGCTTCACGCCGCCGTCGCGGCCGCAGACGCTCATGGAAAAGTACGTGCCGGATGCCTATGTGCGCGTGCCTTGAACGGATCGTGCGAACGCGTGTCCAGGCCCCGGCCTAGGTAGCTTGCGGTTGCGCTTACAAGGCCTGATAACCGAGGCCGTTTACGATTTGGTCACAATGCGGGCATGCCAAACATTGCATCCATCCTCAAAGCCGAAATCTCACGCGTTGCCAGGAAAGAAGTGCGCGCGGAGATCGACATTCTCAAAAAGGCATCCGCCAACCATCGCGCCTCGATTGCTGCATTGCGTCGACAGGTGAGTGCGTTGGAAAAAGAGCTGCGGCGTGCCGCCAAGGGCTCCGCGCGCCGCGCACCGGCCGATGATTCCGGTGACGCGAACGAGGCGGGGCCGAAGCGCCGTTTCAGCGCGACGCGGCTGGCTGCGCACCGCAGCAAGCTCGATCTCTCCGCAGCGTCCTACGGAAAGCTCGTGGGCGTGTCGGGCCAGACGATCTATCACTGGGAGCAGGGGAAGGCCAGGCCCCGTGCGGTGCAGCTCGAAAAGCTCGCCGCAGTCAGAGAGCTGGGCAAGCACGAAGTGGCCGAGCGGCTGGAAACTGCGTAGAAGGAAGCATCGCCCGTCCAGGGCGATTGATTGGCAGGATCTACGGTTTCTCGGTCCTTGTGATGCACCTTGGATGTCCGTAGGCTCATGGTTTCGAAAGGAAGAACCATGAGCACCAATACAGTCAGATTGCATCGCGTCCTTGCCGCAAAACCCGAAAAGGTCTATCGGGCATTTCTCGACGCAGACGCCAAGGCGCGGTGGCTGCCGCCCAATGGCTTCACGGGCAAGGTCCACGAGATGGAAGCCAAGGTGGGCGGCAAGTACAGGATGTCGTTCACGAACTTCACCACGGGCAAGAGCCATTCGTTCGGCGGCGAATACCAGGAGCTCGTGCCGAACGAGCGGTTGCGCTACACCGACGTTTTCGACGATCCGAACCTGCCGGGGAAGGTTCAGGTGACGGTCACGCTGAAACAGGTGTCGGTCGGCACGGAACTGAGCATCGTCCAGGAAGGACTGCCCGAGGTGATTCCGGTGGAAGCCTGCTATCTCGGCTGGCAGGAGTCGCTGCGGAATCTCGCGAGGCTGGTGGAGCCGGAGATCAACGAGTAGCGGGCGCCGCGCAGTCGTCTGTCGGCCAGACGAAAAAAAAGCCCTAAGTAGTTGATCTGCTTAGGGCTTTTGGCTTTGGCGGAGAACCGCTTCGGCAGTGTTGGTGGCTCTTCACTGGATCGAAAGATCCTTTGAGAGCCGCGCCGATCCTAGATATTTGTTCGGGTGCGACCTTGAGTTCCTGCAACACTTACTGCACCTGAAAATCCACTATGCCACGCAATCTAATCGGTTCCGACACGTCCCTTCGATCCATCAAACCCGGCGATCCTCGTAGGCGCATTTCCGACGGCGACGGCCTCTACATCCTGCTTTTCGTGAACGGCGGCGCCCACGGATGGCGCTTTGACTACAGCATCGCCGGCAAGCGCAAAACGCTCTCGCTCGGCACCTACCCCACCATCGGTATCGGCTTGGCCCGCGAGCGCGCCGAGGACGCTCGCAGGAAGGTTGCCCAAGGCATCGATCCCAGCGAGGCCAGAAAGGCCGTCCGTGCGGCGCATGTCCAGGCCCGTGAAGCTGCGACACGCGCCGAGGCCGGCATGCCTGTGCTCGACAGCTTCGAGCACGTCGCACGCGAATGGTACGAGGTGCGCCGCGCCGACTGGGCCGAGAGCTACGGCGTCAAGATCATCGGCCGGCTGGAGAACGATGTGTTCCCCTACATCGGCACGCGACCCATTTCGCAGATTGACCCGCCCGAGCTGCTGACGGTCATCCGTCGCATCGAGTCTCGCGGCGTGGTCGAGACTGCACACCGTGCGCTGGAGAACTGCGGCCAGGTCTTCCGCTTCGCCGTCGCCACGGGGCGCGCGACGAGCAATCCAGCTCGCGACCTGAAGGACGCGTTGCGCAAACCACTCGTGCAGCACTTCCCGGCCATCACCGACCCCAAGCGCTTGGGCGAACTGCTGCGCGCCTGCGATGGCTACAAGGGCACACACGTTGTGCGGACTGCACTGAAGCTGGCCCCCATGATCCTGCTGCGTCCTGGCGAGCTGCGGCATGCGAAGTGGGAAGAGATCGACCTCGACGCCGGGCTGTGGACCGTGCCCGCTGCGCGCATGAAGCGGAAGAAGGTCGGCAAGTTGCATGGGGCGCCTCACTTGGTGCCCCTGGCAACGCAGGCCGTTGAGGCCTTGCGCGACCTGTACCCATTGACGGGGCGCAGCCCATACGTGTTCACGGGCGAGCGCAGCCACGAACGCCCCATGAGCGATGCAGCCATCAACGCCGCATTGCGCGCAATGGGCTTCGGCAAAGACGAAGTGACAGCCCACGGATTCCGTGCGACCGCGCGCACCATCCTCGCGGAGCGTCTGGGCGTTGACGAGTCGGTGATCGAGGCACAGCTCGCGCACGCCGTCAAAGACAGCCTCGGCCGGGCGTACAACCGAACAGAGTTTCGCGTGGAACGTTTTTCGATGATGCAGAGATGGGCCGACTACCTCGACGAATTGCGTCGCGGTGCAGACGTGGTGAAGCTCCGCGCGGCTTGACGACATCGGTCCAGACCGCGTACATTGTTGTTGCCTCGTGATGAGCGGGGTCGGGTTGGGAAGCCCGCTGCAATCCTGCGACGAAAGCCGCAGTCACCGCACATGGTCTGCGGCTTTTTCGTTCGCGCCCCATTTTTGGCGGCTCGAATGGGAGGGCGCGAGCCCTGCCGGTTTCCGCAAGGATTGCCCGGTCTTCCTACCCGTTCGAGCTGCCGCCCTCTTTGGGAAGAGAGGACGGCGGTTGTAGCAAACCGCAATCCTTGGAGGCCCTATGGCCGATTCTTCTTACGCTGGCGCCGACGCCGGCTGCTCCGCTGCGAGCTATCGCCCCACCGCTCAATTCAAGCCCTTTGAATGGGTACGAGGGGAAGGGCTGAGCCTTCCCCAGCAACGGCTCGCCCAATTCCTGAACGACACGCGCGACGTAGTGCAAGGCACACACACGCTCGCTCAACTGCTTTCGTGGGACGAAGACCGGCGCGAATCCGCCTGTTCTGACGAGAGCCCTGCGCCCATCTTCAACGCCTGCCATCGCGGGGCAATTGAACGGCTCATGGCGGCGTCGCTGGGCCTTCTCAGCGCACAAATCGAGCGCCAGTGCGACGCCCTAGACGGAGCCCGCCGCCATGGATAAGAACGCAGTACTGACATTTTCTGCCTTAGCAATGTCACATCGCTCCGAGGAACCTCGCTCCATGCTCACTTCCGAAACCGTCCGCATGGAATCTCCACCACCCCTCAAAACCGCGTCAGGCGACCGCGTTCCGAGCGATGGCACTACGGCTCAACACAAGACCTTCGAAGGGGGTGCAGAACATCATCAATCTGGTGTTGCTTGTGACATGCAGGAGGTGACATCCCGGGCCTTGTCGATGTCACCTATTCCGCACGATCCTCTCTGCATGCTGAATTCCGACACCGTCCACATGAACTCTCAAGTTGCCCTCAAGCTCGCGCCGGGAGACCGCTTCCTAAAAATCCATGATGTGGAGCGTCGCGTGTGCTTGAAGAAGAGCGCGATCTATGCGCGCATGTCAGCCGGAAGCTTTCCTCGCAGCATTTCACTGGGCAGGCGCTGCACCGTGTGGCTGAAATCCTCTATCGATGGCTGGATGGCCGAGCAAATCGAAGCTGCGAACCACCTGGCCGCGTGCGGGACCCGTTCCACCGCGAAGCAAGCACCGAAAGCCTGAAGCCATGGCGGACATGCATTGGTTCCGTTGGCATCACGGAACAGTCACCGATCCGAAGTTTGGCTTGATCGCGAAGAAGGCAGGCACTTCGGTGACCAACGTCATCGCGATCTGGGCATCCTTGCTCGAAGCAGCCAGCGCGTCCGAGGATCGCGGCGACCCGGGCACGCCTGACTTCGAGGCCATTGACTTTGCTTTTGGGCTGGATGAAGGCACCACCAAGGGCGTTTATGGGCTCATGCAGGCCCGTTCGTTGATCGACCAAGACACAGGGCGCCTGACCGCTTGGGAGAAGCGACAACCGAAGCGCGAACGCGATGACGACACCGGCGCTGAACGGAAGCGCCGACAGCGTGAGCGCGAAGCGGAAGGCGTGACGGCCGCCGTCCCACCGAGTCACACCGAATCAATCAGTGTCACGCCAAGTCACGCCACGTCACGCCAAGTCACACCCAGAGGAGAGGAGAGGAGAAGAGATAAGAAAACACCCCCCTACCCCCCGCAAGCGGGGGAAGTGGGGGGCGAGGAATCTCAAACCTCCACGAAAGCGGGAACCGTCTGCAAAGCCATCAAGGCCAAGGGCGTAACCGATGTCAATCCATCGAATCCGAAGCTGCGCGCGTTGGTGGAGAAGGGCGTCGGCGTAGAGATCTTCGAGCAGGCCGCAGACCTGTGCGTCAGGGCAACGCCGCCGAAGGGTTTGGCATACCTGCTTGGCATTGTGGAGCGCCAGTTGCGGGAGGCCGCGGACATTGGCGCGAGTCCGGGTATGCCTGCGGCTGCATGGGACGAAAGTCGCAGCAGCGTTGAGGCGAAGGCCGCAGAGCTTGGCATTGCAAAGTGGAACGACGCCGATCTGAGCGCCGGCCATGAGCATTGGCCGGCGTACCTCGCGCGGGTGCGGGCTGCGGTCGAACGAGAGGCGAGTCCCGCATGAGCGCTGCTGCATCGCAGGTCGCGCGGCGGCTGGCGTATGCCATCAACGCAGCGTGCTCGGCTCGTGGCGACGATGACGCAAACCGGATAGCTCTGCTCGCAGAGGCGAGTCAACTGCCCGTGGACACACAGCGCGGATTGGCCGAGCACTTCGAGCTGGTCTATGTCGAGCTGCGGCCTCGGGGTCAGACGGTCACGGGTCCTTCCGCAGAGATGTGCGTTACGGGTAATTCGAACCCCAACCTTGGACTGTTCGGCGATGTCCCTAAGGGGTTAAGTGAAGCTGAATAGGAACAATCATGAGCAACCGTATTGAAGATTTGATGCTGTCCGACGAGGACACGGCCGCAGTCAATGCCCTGCTCGCGACGGCCGCCAGCGAGCGCAGGTTCGGCGCGCTGACCTTCTTCGCGGAGAGCCGTTGCATCGCTTGGTGTGGCCTGCTCTATGACGGCGTGCTGACCGCTCAGATGCTCATGCCAGCGGCCAGCGCGGCCACGGGCGAGGCCGTGGCTCGATGCCTGGCCGATGCGCTCCTCACGAGCATCCGGGCGAAGAGCGCGCAGACCGAGACCGACGCGGCACTTCGCAAAATCATGAGCTGAAGGAAACTTGCTTTCGCGTGGATTGTGTGATAACGTGGCACTGCTTCACGCAATCTGAAGTAAGCGGCTCTCACGACGTAGTGAGCGGTGCGCCGACACAGACGATACGTCGCGATGTAAAGCGGCATTCACGCGAAAGCAAACGAGGACGGCATCTGCCGTCGCCCATCCCCGCGAGGGGTGTTAACCGTTTGCGCCTGCTGAATCGCCGTCTTCGGACGCTATGCATGCGCTGGAGTCTCTTCATGCCAGAAACAAGGCACCGAGCGTTCACTGCGACACGCAAAGGTGATGCGGCCAAAAACACGTTTGACGCGAGCTTGAGCTCGGAATATCAGTACCTGCGCGGGTACGGATACGAAGTGCTTTCGCACGAGTCAAGCGCGGTTGATCTGTCGCGCAGCAAAGACGGTCTTCCCCTGCTGCTGCAGCACGATCCCGGCCGCCCCATCGGGATGGTCGAAAACATCCGCATCGAATCGAAAAAGCTGCGCGCTCGGCTTCGCTTCTTCACGACAGAGGCCGGCGTCGAGGCCGCGACCATGGTTGCCGAGGGACTGCGCACGCTATCCATCGGCTACGTGGTCGATGACGTTCAGCAGACGGGGGCGCGCGACAACATGCCCGTTTTCACAGTCAGCCGGTGGACACCTTTCGAGTGCTCGCTGGTTTCCATTCCCGCCGATCCGTCCGTAGGTGTCGGCCGCTCTTCTTCATCTTTCACTTCACAACACATCATGACCACTGCAACTGAAGCAACTGAAATTTCCGCACTGCAAACGCGCGCCCGCGAGGCCGAGCGCGCGAACGAGATCAACGCGATAGCCGCAATCATCCCTGGCGGCCCTGAGCTGGCACAGCGAGCCATCGGTGCCGGCGAATCGGTCGAGGCCTTTCAGCGTTCGCTCATCCGGCACCTTTCGACCAAGCCCGTGGCAACGGCTGACATCCGGGGCAACATCGCGCCTGCTGGTGATCGCTACAGCCTGCGCAACCTCATCCTGGCATCTGTCGATCCGGCCAAGTACGGCCACCTGTGCGGCTACGAGCGCGAGCAATCGTCGGAGATTGAGCGCCGCTTCAGCATGCGCGCTGAAGGCTCGTTCATCCCGGCGAGCGTCCTTCGGCGTGACCTGGCGACGGGGCTCAATGGCGGCAGCAGCGTTATCGAGGACACGATGCGCGGCGACATGCTGCTGCGCGTCCTGCGGCCGCAGGCTCGCGTGATTCAGGCCGGGGCGCGCGTTCTCGGTGGGCTCTCGGGAAATCTACGCATCCCGCGACAAACGGCCGGCGCTGAGGCCTCATGGCAAACCGAGCAGGGCGAAGCCCCTGAAACGAACGTCGAACTCGATGACTTGGAACTGAGCCCCCGGCGGCTGACGGCCTACATCGACGTCTCGAAGCAGCAGCTCATTCAGTCCTCGGTTGAGATTGAAGCCATGCTGCGAGATGACCTTACGAAGGCGGCCGACCAATTGATCGACTTTGCCGCCATCAACGGCAGCGGTATTGGCCATCAACCGCTCGGCATCCGAAACACGCCTGGCGTCGGCCGCGTCGCTGGAGGCGCAAACGGTGCGACGTTCAACTGGGGGCATGTAGTGGATCTGGAGAGCCGCGTCGCTGAAACCGATGTCGCGATGAATCGGCCAGGCTACCTGGCTAACGCTGCGACACGCGCCTGGCTACGGAAGACGCAGCGCGGGCCGGATATGGACTTCATCCTAGAGGGCAAGGTGCAGGACGAGCCTCTGAACTCATGGCCGCTGCTCGTGAGCAACAACGTTCCGAAGAACCTCAGCAAGGGCACTTCGAACGGCATCTGTTCAAGCCTGATCTTCTCGGGCGACTGGAGTGAATTGCTCATCGCGCAGTTTGGTGAGCTGGATGTGATCGTGGACCCCTACACCTTGGCCTCCACTGCCACGGTGCGCATCACGATCAATCAGTTCGTGGATATCGCTGTGCGGCAACCGAAGGCGTTTTCCATCATGGAAGATGGCCTGACGGCCTAAGAAGAATTCACCTACCTTGCTGCGCCAAGGTAGGTGAGTCAAAGACTGTGCCCGGCTTGACTGGCTCCGTGATGGCGTCGTCAATGCCAGCCAAACCACCATGCGATGCCGGCGGCGGCGACTCCTGCCACAACCCCCCAGACGTTTGTGAAGAGCCACTTGGCAAGCTTCATGGGCGTGCCTTCCGCACCGTTTCCGGGGGGAGCATTTACGTAGGTCGCAGTGACATCGGTCCCGACCTCGCGAATGTCCGCATCCGCATAGCCTGAACCGAGGCTGAGAAAAAAAACGCCGGATGGCTCTCTGTTCAAACGGTCGATTTGTTCGCGAGAGGTCTTTTGTAGATCCAGCAGCTCCGTCTTGCTTTCGCGCTCGGTACGAACGATAAAAATCTTGCGCATCTTCGTCACCGGCATGACCCGATTGCCGCTAACTAGGCTCGCCCCCTTCTTGTACGGCTTCAAGAAACGTGTTTTCAGGTCCGCTTCCATCAAGTCCATGAAGATGGTTTCTATCCTGGCGTCCTTGTCCTCAAACTCGGCAAGTACATGGTAGTAAGGCATGAGCAGTAGGCCTGTAGAGCGCGGGTGACCGCGGGCGCGGTCCTCTACGCAGCATGCCACACGTCGCTAGTCTTGCCGAGGCGCGAAGGCTCCAGATTGGGTCCGTCGCTGTCCATTCGTTGAGACGGGGCGTCGGCCGGCGCTCGGCGCTCCAGCTTTCGCTGTCAGCGAAGATTCTTCTTGACTTGGCGAAAGGTAGTCCTGCATAATCCATCCAGCGGCAAGAGATCAATCTCGCGATTGGTGGGGCGTAAGCCCTGTGGGGACGAAAGTCCCTGATCTCTCCCCAGCTGCAGTTCGGCAGGACCTCACGGTCGATGTCTTCTTCTGTGTCAGGGGATAGGCGCGTTGGCGAGAGCCAACGCGTTGATATAGGCCGGGGACATGACGCAATTCTTTCTCTCTTTTGACATTTCCTTAGGTTCGTTGCGAGAGATCTTGGCAATTCCGCCAAGATCGAACCTTAAAAAGGAAACCAAAAATGGCAAAAGTAAAATCCGCGGAATTGCGTCCGTTGAAGAGTAATGAGAAGTTGGAGTCGACGAGCACCGAAGGAAGTTGGAAACAACGTCCGAGCAAGTTGGCTCTTCTGAGTGCTGCAATGAATTTTGTAGGTGGTTTCGGCCGTGGGCTGGAGGCTATCGAAAAGTTGTGGGCATGGTGGAACGACATCTCGTAATCTAAACTTACCCTGCTCTTATTAATTTTTTAATGGAGGCTATATGCTCGGCGAAGCTCTCCGACTTATCCGTGTTTATCATGATCTGACTCAGACTCAATTGTCATATGAGCTGGGGATATCGAACTCTTTCCTTTCTGAATTGGAATCGGGAAAAAAGACTCCTACTTTGGAGCTTCTTTCAAAATACGGTGATCGGTTTCAAATTCCGTTATCTTCGTTGCTATTTTTCTCAGAAAATTTGGAAAAGTCGAAAATTACTTCTGGCATTCGAACAGGGGTTGCGCGCAAAGTGCTCTCTTTGCTGAATTGGGTGGCCAAGACCAATCCCAAAAATAACCCCGTGAAAGCTTAGGGTGGCTGGCGACGCGTACCGCCTCGATCAGTGTGCGCTTTACAAGGTGCGCTCCAAAACGAGGCTGGCGGAGATTCTTCACGTAAGTGTCCCGGTGCTGCTCGCCTTCGAAAAGTCATCCAGCTACAAAGTTTTTCAGCTCCCAGAGCAAATCTGCGAATTTACGGGCAAGGTGACAAAGGCTCGGCAGGTCGAAGAGCCGAAGCGCGTGCTTAAAGGCTTGCATGAGCGTATTCGTGATTTGCTTGCTCGCGTATGCCATCCTGACTATGCGCATGCGGCAATCAAAGGGCGCTCGTATCGCTCAAATGCCGAGTTCCATAAGAACTCCGATGTTGTGGCGACATTTCATGTCAAGAAGTTTTATCCTTCCACATCGGAAGACGCTGTCTTTCTTTTTTTTCTGCATCAACTTAAATGCGCCCCGGATATCGCGGGACTGCTCTCGCGATTGGTTTGTTTTCGCAAAGTGCCGGATAAACTAGGTTGCCTTCCTACGGGTAGTCCATTAAGCCCGCTGCTCTCTATCTATGCCAATAAGCCAATGTTTGATGCATTGGCTAAGCTTGCGCAGGAAAACGGAATGAAATTCACATGCTATGTGGATGATTTAACTTTTTCTGGCGCGCGAATTCCGATCGGTCTTGAGCGGCGGGTTACCTCGATAGTAAAGAGCCACGGCCACAAAATGGCCGACGAAAAAACAAAGATTTTTGGCAAAAATGTCCCGAAGCATATAACCGGTGTTGTTGTGCATGCTGGGAAGGTGGCCGTTCCGTTTGGGCGATTCAGGAAGGCCAGGAACATCGAAAGAGCGATCTCGGCTGCACCCGATAAGGCGGAGAAGATTCGCCTCATGCAGAAGCTCTCTGGGCTCTTGGGGGAGGCTGCGTATCTGGATACAAACTACAAAGCGTGGGCGACGAAGAGCTACAGACGCCTGGCGTTTATGAGAGCGACGCCGGTCGTGACTTTCACTGGCGTGCCGATGGAACGGCAGTTCCTTGCTACCGGGACAGACGGGAGTACAGATACTCTCGTTCCATTGCCGGGTCCGACTCCCGAGGGCGAAGGTGTCGCGCCTTGGGAGTAATGCAGGGTAACGCGCCGACCGAGATGCATCCGATTGCTCTCGGTCCGGGCGAACTGGCGTTGCATAGGTGCCGCTTAGCGCGCAATGCAGTAACTTTGATGTTGGTCACCACGTACTGGCACAGTTACTGACGTAGTTACTGCAGAATGTGTTGGAAGTACCCGGAGAAACGCGGAGAGAGGCGGAAAGAAAAAAGCCCTAAGTAGTTGATTTACTTAGGGCTTTTGAACTTAAGCGGAGAACCGCGAAAGTAGTGT
This sequence comes from Variovorax sp. W1I1, assembly GCF_030815625.1. Classification (NCBI taxonomy): domain Bacteria; kingdom Pseudomonadati; phylum Pseudomonadota; class Betaproteobacteria; order Burkholderiales; family Comamonadaceae; genus Variovorax; species Variovorax sp. W1I1. The sequence continues at coordinate 207,609 of NZ_JAUSWZ010000001.1, forward strand.
TGGTGGCTCTTCACGGATTCGAACCGCGGACCTGTGGATTATGATTCCATCGCTCTAACCGACTGAGCTAAAGAGCCGTTTCAGCGTTTTGCGCTGAGCCCAAAATTATAGCCCAGTCCGCGGGACCAGTTCAACCACCCGCCGGCAGCTTGCCCAATTCTTCCGTCACCAGCCGCACAATTGGCCAGACCCAGCGTCTGGACCGGGTAGTTGGAAACATCGGCTGCGTCTCCCGAATCGGTCTGCTCGCAAGGGTTCGGGGTTAAACCGCACGACTTTTTCCCGGTGGCGAACCCCGATGCCCTCCGCCGCCCGTACAAGCTCAGGTGAAAATCCGCCGATGTCTGCGCTCCCACGCGCCCCTTCCGCCAAAGCCGCCACCGAGCGCGACGCCATGCCCGACGATCAGTTGATGCTGGCCTACGCCCACGGTGACGCCGCCGCGTTCGACGTGCTCTATGCGCGCCACGAGGGCGGGCTGTTCCGCTTCGTCAAGCGCCTCTTGGGCGCGCGGCTCGCGGCGCAGGCCGACGAGGTGTTCCAGGACACCTGGGTGCGGATCATCTCGGCGCGCGCGAGCTTCTCGCCGCAGGGCGCCGCCTGGCGCACCTGGGCTTTCACGATCGCGCACAACCTCGCGATGGACCGCCTGCGCGTGAGCGGGCGCGAGGTGGCGCTCGACGCGCATCCGGACGACGACGGCGACGCCATACCCACGCTCGACCGCGGCGTACGCGGCGCGGTCGATGCCGCCGCGCATCCGTCTGCGGAGGAGCTCGCCTTCTGGCGCGCGGCCGGGCGGCGGCTGCTGGCCTGCCTCGATGAATTGCCGGTCGACCAGCGCGCCGCATTCCTGCTGCACCACGAAGACGGCCTGACCGTCGAGGCGCTGGCGGCGAGCCTGGAGATCGGTTTCGAGACGGTGCGCAGCCGCCTGCGTTACGGCTTGCAGAAACTGCGTGGGTGCATGGAACGCTACCTGTCGGTGCTGGAGCAACGCGCATGAGCGCCGTGCCGGGCCGCCCCAAGCAAGCTCGCTCCCGCCTGGCGAGAAGGCGCGCAGCGCCGAGGGTGCACCAATGAGCAACGACACCGACCTCCACGATAACGGTGACGGTGACCTGCGCGACCCGGCGCTGCGCCGCGCGCTCGACCAGGCGCCCGATCGCGATGCGACGCCCGATCCGCGCACGCGCGATGCGATCCGGAAGATGGCGCACAACCTCGCCGCTGCGCCCACATCGGCGTCGGCATCCGCCGCCAATAACGCGAGCGCCGCGCCCTGGTGGCGCCGGCTGTTCGGCGGCGGCGACACCCGCGCACGCATGCCCTGGAATGCGGCCTTCGCCACCGTGCTCGTGGCCGGCTTCGTGACCGTGCTGTGGCACCGCGAGCCGATTCCCGATGCGAGGCTCGACGGCGAGGCGAAGGTCGCCAGCGCACCGGCGCCGGCAACCGCCGCAGCGCCGACGCCGCCCGCGGCGGAGACTGCATCCAGCCCCGCGATCGTTGCGCAGCAGGCACCCTCCGTGGCGGAAGCACCCGCAGCTCCCGCGCGCGATGCGGTCAGGGAAGCGCCAGACCGCGCGATAGCGGATGTCGCCCGCAAGCCCGCGCCGGCGGCTGCTCGCAAGCAGACAGAAGCAGCACCTGCGCCTGCCCCAGAGGTGAAGTCGGCGCCTCCGGAGCCGGCGCCTGCTCCGGCCGAAGTGCAGTCGGCGGCAGTACCTCTCCCTGCGCCGCCAGCCCCCGCTGCTCCAGTTTCTCCACCCGCACCTGCGATAGCGCCTGCGCCACCGGCACTCGCGGCGGCCGCGCCGGGCGCCGCCGAGTCGGCTGCACGCGCGCGTCAAAAGAGCGAAAGCGCGCAGGATGAAAAAGAGCAGGAGCGGCGCAGTGCCTATGCCGCTGCGTCACCCGCGCCTTCGGTCGCACCCGCTCCCATCGCCGTGCCCGAAAGAGCGCCGCCTGCCGTGGTGGCCGCTGCGCCACCCGCACCTGTGGCACCGGCGCCCTTGCGACGGGAGCTGCCGGCCAACGCATCCGGGTCCGCCGCGCGGGGAGGCAGTCCGAATGCCGACGTCTCGGGCGCGCTGCGCGACACGGCCCCGCCGCGCGCTGCTGCCGCCGCCAAGGCCGCCAGATCGCCGGCGGGTGCTTCGGCGTTCTCTGCGCTTGACCGCTGGACGTCCTTCGATCTCATGCGTGCAGGCCTGGGCGTGCAGCACGCACGCGGCGACATCGAAGGCCTGGCGGCGCTGGTGAACACGGTGGCCCGCTCGGCCACGACGGCCGATGTGCAACTGGCCGCGCCGGTCGAGGCGCGCCTGTCGCTCTATCAGGGCGGCACGGTGATCGCGGTGCTCGAGATCGCGGGCGACCAGGTGCGCTGGACGCCGCAGCCCGGCGGCACCGCAACGGTCGGCACGCCACCGGCACCGGCGCTCGCCGCACTGCGGGCGCTGCTGACGCGCTAGCTAATTAATAGCTGCGCACCGCAGCGCCTGCATCGTCTTCAGGCGTTCTTGAAATCAGGCGCGCGCTTGTTCAGGAAGGCGTCCATGCCTTCCTTCTGGTCGACCGTGGCGAACAGCGCGTGGAACAGCCGGCGCTCGAACATCACGCCGTCGCTCAGGCCGCTTTCGAAGGCGCGATTGACCGATTCCTTCGCCGCCATCACCGAGATCTGCGAGAAGCCGCAGATGATGAGCGCCGCACCCAGCGCCTCGTCGGCCAGCTTCTCGTAAGGCACCACGCGGCTCACGAGGCCGGCACGCTCGGCTTCGGCGGCGTCCATCATGCGGGCGGTGAGCACCATGTCCATCGCCTTGCTCTTGCCGACTGCGCGCGGCAGGCGCTGCGTGCCGCCGGCGCCGGGGATCACGCCGATCTTGATTTCGGGCTGGCCGAACTTGGCGGTGTCGGCCGCAATGATGAAGTCGCACATCATCGCGAGCTCGCAGCCGCCGCCCAGCGCGAAGCCTGCCACCGCGCCGATCACGGGCTTGCGGATCGAGCGGATGGTTTCCCAGTTGCGGGTGATGTAGTCGCCCTTGTAGGTGTCGATGAAGCTGTACTTGGCCATCGCCGCGATGTCGGCGCCGGCCGCGAAGGCGCGCTCGCTGCCGGTGAGGATGATGCAGCCGATGGCCTCGTCCGCATCGAAGGCCTTGAGCGCTTGGCCCAGTTCGGTCATGAGCGCGTCGTTGAGCGCGTTCAGTGCCTTGGGGCGGTTGAGAGTGATGATGCCGACCTTGCCTGCTTCGGTCCGCACTTCGATGTTTTCGTAGCTCATGGTGTCTCCGGGAGAGGTGGGAAAAATTCTTCCGGGCCACTATACCGAGCAAGGCCTCCGGCCTGCTGACACCCATGCCCTTCCAATTGAGAATTGCTCTCATCTAGAATGGCCGCATGGAGTTCCCGATGCAAGAACATGCCGTGTTGCTGCGGGCGTATGCCCGGGTGCAGGAGCGCTGCTCGCGCCTGCTGGCCGAACAGGCCGCGCTGGTCGAACGGCTCGAGGCGCAGATCGTGCGCCTGCGCGGCGCGCTGGTGGCGCGCGATTCGGCCATTGCGATGGTGCGCGAAGAGCTCGCGGCGCGCGCGGCCGTCGGCGGCGCGCTGCCCAAGCGCCTGAATGCCCTGCTGTCGCCGGCCAGCCGGCGCCACGAGATGCCGCCTGCGCCCGAAGCGCCGGCTGACTTGCGCGAAAAGGCCGTGCTGTGCGTCGGCCGCGAGGAAGAAGCGCCGTCGCTCGCACGCCAACTGGTCGAAATCGCCGGTGGCCGCTACCTGCACCACGACGGCGGCGACGATGCCGACGATCCGGCACTCGAAGCCGGCCTGCGCGCCGCCGACCTCGTGATCTGCCAAACGGGTTGCATGAGCCACGGCGCCTACTGGCGCGTGCAGGACCATTGCCGGCGTACCGGCAAGCCCTGCGTGCTGGTGGGCGAGCCGCAGCCGATGCTGTTTGTGCGGAACCCGGCGGCGACGGAAATCGCCGGTTAACCGGCCAACCAGCCCGTCACTTTCGCGGCGTCGTGCGTGAAGAGGCGCCAGGTGGTCACGCCTGTCGGCAGCGTGAGCGGCAGCCGGAGCAGCTTGCGATCGCGCGCAACGATGGCGGTGAACTTCGTCGTGTCGCCCAGATACAGCGCGAGATCGTCCAGCTTGGCGATGCGCCAGGCCTGCGCAGATTTCTTCTTGCCAACAGCGGGCAGCTCGATACCGATCCACTCGTCATTGGCCGAGAAGCCGGCCTTTTCGGCCGCACCGCCGCGCAGCACCACCTTGACCTGCACGCTGCCGTTGGCTTCGGCCACGCGCAGGCCGAGCACCTGCGCCTGCTGCGACGGATCTTCGAGCGTCGCCACGCCGTGCGTGCGCAGGAGCTGCGAGAGCGGCAGCTCCTCGGTCGAATGCACCCAGCGCGCAAGCTCCTGCGCATACGAGCGGCCGCTCACGGCTTCGAGTGCGGCCGCGATGTCCGCTTCGCTGATCGGCCCTCCGCCGCTGTGCGTCCACAGGTGGCGCATCACGTCGTCGAGTGAACCCTTGCCTTCGTGGCGCAGCGTGAGATCGAAGCACAGCGCCACCAGGGCGCCCTTGGTGTAGTAGCTCACCGTGCTGTTGGGCGTCTGCTCGTCCTGGCGGTAGTACTTGACCCAGGCGTCGAAGCTCGCATCGGCGACAGGCTGCACCAGCCGCCCCGGCGTCTGCTGCACCTGGTTGATGGTCTTGTTGAGGAGGCGCAGGTACGCCCCGTCGTCGATGCGTCCCGCGCGGCGCAGCAGCAGATCGTCGTAGTAGCTGGTGAAGCCCTCGAAGAACCACAGGAGCTGCGTGTAGTTCTCGCGGCTGTAGTCGTAGTGCGCAAACTCCGCCGGCCGCATCCGCTTGACGTTCCAGGTGTGGAAGTACTCGTGGCTGATGAGCCCCATCAGCGTGGTGTAGCCCTCGGCCTGCTTCTTCTTTTCGCCGCGCTGCGGCAGGTCGCGGCGGTTGCAGATGAGCGCCGTGGAATGCCGGTGCTCGAGCCCGCCGTAGCCGTCGTCGACGGCGTTGAGCATGAAGACGTAGCGGTCGATCGGCAGCTTCGGTCCGCCGCGCTTGCCGGCCTTGTCGCCGTGCCAGAAGCGCATCTCGGCTTCGCAGATGGCCTTGGTGTCGGCGATCAGCCGTTCGCCGTCGAACGAGGCGGCGGCACCTGCGATCACGAAGCGGTGCGGCACGCCGCAGGCATCGAATTCGGCGCTCCAGAAGGCGCCCATTTCGACCGGGCTGTCGGCCAGCTCGTCGTAGCCGCTGGCCTGGTAGCTGCCGAAGCCTTGCTTGTCGACCTTCGTGGGCACGAGCGCGGTGGCGCACGACCACGCGGCGCCGTCGGCCGCCAATGATGGCGCGACGATGTCGAGCGCGTGCGGCGCATCGGTCTGCCCCTCGACGCGCAGGCACAGGCTCGTGCCGTTGAAGAAGCCGCGTTCGGCGTCGAGCCAGGCGGTGCGCACCGAGTTGTCGTACGCGCAGACCTGGTAGTGCAGCACCAGCGGCTGGCCCGGTGCGCAGTCGACCAGCCAGCTGCACTTGTCGATCTGCGTCAGCGTGGGCTTGCGGCGCCCCTGCGTGGCGCGCAGGCCCTGCAGGTTCTTGGCGAATTCGCGCACCAGATAACTGCCTGGAATCCACACCGGCAGCGTCACCCGCTGCAGCGCGGCGGGTGCGTCGATGGTCAGGGTGACGGCGAAGAGGTGCGCATGCAGGTCCGCGCACTCGACGCGATAGCGCACGCCTGCAGCGGGCGCGGCAGTTGCGCGCCGGGAAACGGCTTTCGTCGCCATCAGCTGGCGGAAGCGGCGAGTTGCTTCTCGACCTGCTCTGCGGGAATGGCGCCCGGCGTGCGTGTGCCGTTGCTGAAGATCAGCGTGGGCGTGCCGGTGATGTTGTACTTGCGGCCGAACTCGACGTTGCGCTGCAGCGCGGTCACGTCGCAGCTGCTCGCCGCGGTGGTGGGCTTGGTGCCGCCTTCCATCCAGTCGCCCCAGGCCTTGCCCTTGTCCTTGCTGCACCAGATGTCGCGCGACTTGATCGTCGAATCCGCGCCGAGCACCGGGTAGAGGAACAGGTAGACGGTGACGTTGTCGATCGTCTTCATGTCTTTTTCGAAGCGCTTGCAGTAGCCGCAGTTCGGGTCTTCGAACACCGCCAGCTTGCGCTTGCCGTTGCCGCGCACGATCTTGATCGAGTCCTTCAGCGGCAGCTTGTCGAACGCGACTTCGCTCAACTTCTCGACACGCTCCTCGGTGAGGTTGCGGCGCGTCTTCACGTCGATCAGGTTGCCCTGGATCAGGTAGCTGCCCTGCTCGTCGGTGTAGAAGATCTGCGAGCCGTTCCACCCGCACTTCGTAGAGGCCGTTGACCGGCGACTTCGAGACTTCGTCGATCGGCGGGAACTGCGGAATGCTGGCCGGCAGGTTCTTGCGGATCTCGGCTTCGCCGGCGGTGGCGGCCATGGCCGCGCCCAGCGTGCAGGCGACGAGAAGGAGGGTTCGTGCGAGGGTCATGGGAAAGAAGTCCGTTCGGTTCGAATGTTGGGCGTCATGCCTTCAAGCCCATGGCTTGCGCGGTGATCCAGTGCTTGACGAGGCGGGTGCGGTCGAAGCCGCGCATGCCCCAATTGCGCAACGCAGGCAGCGGGCCCAGGTTGTGCGAGAAAAGTTGCTGCAGGCCGTCGGTGGCAAGGCTCATCTGCAGCACGTCGGCCCGGCGGGCGCGTTCGTAGCGGCGCAGGAGCCGCGCATCGCCCACGCTGCGCCAGTAGTCGCGGGTCTTGATCACCTCGGCCAGCGCGGCCGCATCGGCCAGGCCCAGGTTCAGGCCCTGGCCCGCGAGCGGGTGCACCGTGTGGGCGGCATCGCCCGCGAGTGCCCACGATCGGCCCGACTGCCCGGACACCGCGCCGGTCCAGCGGTCGGCGATGGCGCGAGCGAGCGGCCAGGCCGCTCGCTCGCTCGCGAGCTTGAGCGCACCGAGCGCGCCATGGCTGGCCTCGGTCACTGCGGCGTTGAATTCTTCGTCGCGCTGCGCGAGCAGGGCGGGGGCCCGGAGCTGGTCGACGGACCACACCAGCGCGACCGTCTTGCCGTGCGTGCCGCCCAACGGCAGCAGCGCGAGCACTTCGCCCTTGTCGTTGAACCACTGGCGCGCGATGCCGTCGTGCGACTGCTCGGCTTCGAGGCGGGCGGCCACCGCATGCTGCGGATAGCGCGTGACCTCGTAGCTCACGCCGAGCGCCTCGCGCGTGGCGCTGGCCTTGCCTTCGCACACCACGGTGAGCGGTGCGGGCACGGCCTCGGTCACGACTTCGATCTGGGGCTGGAATCGCACTGCGTCGGCCAGTTGCTGTTCGAGCGCCGGCACATCGACGATCCATGCCAGTGCATCGACCTTCTGGCGCGCCGCGCTGAACTGCACGCGGCCGCCTTCGTCGCCGTGCACCAGCATCTCGCGCACCGGCGTGGCATGGGCCGCATTGGGCCAGGCGCGCAGCGATTCGAGGAGGGTGCGGGAGGCCGTGTTGAGCGCGTAGGCGCGGATGTCCTGCTTGCCTTCTGCGGCGGGCGGCACCACCAGCGCCACGCGCACGCGCTCGCGTGCGAGCAGCAGGGCCAGCGTACGGCCGACGATGCCGGCGCCGCGAATGCAAACTTCTGGGGGGAGGGCCATCGGACGATTGTAAGAACATGACCGCCCGCAGGCTTCGCGCACTGCGTGCCGCTTCGCCAACCCCCTCACGGGGGCGATACCGGCGGCCCGGCAAAGCCGGTTCCGCGGTATCCGCCCGATGGGCTGGCCACGGGGTTTCGGCGCCGATGCGGGACAATCGCGGTCGCTTTCCAAGATCCAAGGAACCCCCACCGTGTCGCAGCCCGTTTTCGACCTCGAAGCCACCATCGCGCGCCTGTTCGTCTACCCCGTCAAGTCGTGTGCCGGTGTCGAACTCAATGAAATGCTGCTGACCGAAACCGGTCTCGAGTTCGACCGGGCCTGGATGGTGGTCGATGCCAACGGCGAGTTCGTCACCCAGCGCCAGATTCCGCGCATGGCGCTCATCAAGCCGCAGATGAAGCACATGGAGGTGGTGCTGCGCGCCCCCGGCATGCTGGCCCTGCACCTGGCCTTCGACCGCGTCGAGAAGCCGGTGCGCGTGCGGGTGTGGAAAGACGAAGTCGCCGCCTACGACATGGGCGACATCGCCGCCCAGTGGTTCAGCGATTTCCTCTCCGAGCCCGGCAAGCCGCAGACCCTGCGGCTGGTGCGCTTCGATCCCGAACACAAGCGCCTGTCGAGCCTGAAATGGACCGACGGCGTCGAGGCGCTGAACCAGTTCGCCGACGGCTATCCGCTGCTGGTGGCGAGCGAGGGTTCGCTGGCAGAACTCAATGAGCGGCTTGCGGCGGCGGGGCACGAGGCGGTCGGCATCGAACGTTTCCGGCCCAACATCGTGCTGGCCGGTATCGAGTCGCACGACGAAGATCGCGTCGACGCGCTGCACGTCACCACTGGTGAAGGCGAAGCCGAACTCAGGCCGGTCAAGCCCTGCACGCGCTGCCCGATCCCGGACATCGACCCGGCCACTGCTGTGAGCAGCCCTGAGGTCGGCGATGTGCTGCGCACCTACCGCGCGGATGCGCGCGTCGATGGCGGCATCACCTTCGGCATGAACTGCATCGTGGTGCAGGGCGTGGAACACATGCTCAAGGTCGGGCAGACCGTGGGCGCGAACTACCGGTTCGAGTGATTTAGAACGTCACGCCCGCGCACAGGACGATGTTGGCGTAGGGCGTGCATTCGCCGGTGCGGATCACCGCCTTGGCGCGCGCGCTCAGGCGCTTGAGCTCCTCGTGCGAGACCGTCTCCGGCACCACGGCCAGCTGGCTTTCGCACCAGGCGGGCAGCGTGCCGCCGGGCAGTTGCTCCACCGCCTCACGCGCCAACAGCGCACGCTCCACCTGCATCTCCGACAGCACGGCCTTGAGCACGTCCGTGATGCGCGGAATGCCGGGCGTGAGTGCGAGGTCGATGCGTTTCGGCCCGTCGGGAATCGGCAGGCCCGCATCGCCGATGACGACCATGTCGCCGTGCCCCAACGCGGCAATCACTTGCGAGAGTTCGGCATGCAGCAGGGGAGAGCGTTTCACAGCGTGATCCAGTCGGGAGGCAGGGGGCTTTGCAGCACGGCGTCGCGCTGCGGAATGGAGGGTTGGGCGCCGGGCTGCTGGATGCACAGCGCCGCGGCGCGGATGCCCAGGCGCACGGCTTCGTCGAAGGATTGGCCTTCACCCAGTGCCACGGCCAGTGCGCCCAGAAAAGTGTCGCCCGCGGCGGTGGTGTCGACCGCCTGCACCTTCGGCGCGGGATGGTGACGCGCCCCGTCGGCATCGACGGCCACCGCGCCGCGCGAACCGAGCGTGACGACCACGCGCGCGATGCCCTTGGCACGCAGCGCACGGCCCGCGAGCGCGGCCTCCTGCGGGCTGTCGGCCGACTGGCCGCACAGCGTTTCGGCCTCGATCTCGTTGACTACCAGCGTGTCGATGCGCGACCAGAGCGGTTCGGCAATCGCCTGCACCGGCGACGGGTTGAGCAGCACCTTGCAGCCCGCCTCGTGCGCCACCGAAATGGCGCGCGCGATCTGGTCCATCGGCGTCTCGAACTGCGTCACCAGAAAGGCCGCGCCCTGCAGTTGCCCACGCATCGCCGCTTCATCGATTTCGACCCGCGCGTTGGCGCCGGGAATGATCACGATGCGGTTCTGGCCGCTGTCTTCCACCAGGATCAGCGCCGTGCCCGTGGGCTCGCCCTCGACCGTGCGCAGCGCAGCGGTGTCGATGCCGTCGCGCTCCAGCGATTCGCGCAGCGCTCGGCCGTGGGCATCGTCGCCCACGCAGCCGATCATGCGCACCTGAGCGCCTTCGCGCGCGCAGCTCACGGCCTGGTTGGCGCCCTTGCCGCCGGGGATGTTGGCGATCGAATGGCCGGTCAGGGTTTCACCCGCGGCCGGTGCGTGGGGGACGCGCAGCACCAGGTCCATGTTGAGGCTGCCGAGCACCACGATTTGCGGTGCCTCGGGACTGCGGGAAGAAGGCTTCGGACTCACGGGGTGCGGGACTTTCGGTTTTCCGTTGAAGGCGATTCGGTGGCCGGCGCGGCCGGCTCCTTGAAGCTCGCATGGCGCGCGGTCGAGGCGCGCACGCGCAGCTCGGGTTGCAGCACCACCTTGCGCGCATCGCGCCGCTTGCCGCTCACGCGCTCCAGCAGCATGTCGACCGCCAGTGCGCCGATGCGCTCCTTGGGTTGCGCGACGGTGGTGAGCGGCGGGCTGGTGTAGGCCGAGAGTTCGATGTCGTCGAAGCCGACGATCGAGAGCTCGTCGGGCACATGCACGCCGCTCTCATGCGCGGCACGCAGGGCCCCGATGGCCATCAGGTCGTTGCAGACGAACACGGCCGACGGCGGATGCTCGGTGCGAAGGATGGCGTGCATCGCCTCGTAGCCGCTCTGGCTGGTGAAGGCGCCGCGCCACAGCAGCGCATCGGCGTTCGGTGTGGTTCCGGCCTCGGCCAGCGCCATGCGCCAGCCTTCGATGCGCTGCTCGCTGGGCGTGAGGCCTTCGGGGCCGCCGAGGCAGGCGATGCGCTTGTGGCCGAGCGACAGCAGGTGCCGCACCGCGAGCAGGCCGCCCTGCATGTGCGCGGTTTCCACCAGGTCGCAGCTCGGGTCGGCGATCTCGCGGTCGACCAGCACCGTGGGGATGCGCAGGCCCTGTAGCTGGGTCACGAGCGAATCGTCATCGCCCGTCGAGACCACGATCAGTCCGTCGATGCGGCGCTCGGCCAGCACCTGCAGGTACACGCTCTGGCGGCGGGGCTCGTCGTCGGTGTTGCACAGCACCAGCGTGTAGCCGGCGCCGAAGCACCGGTCTTCCACGATGCGCACGATCTCTGCGAAGTAGGGGTTGGAGCTGTTCGGAATCAGCATCCCGAGCGTCGAGGTGGTGTTGCTCTTCAAGCTGCGCGCCATCGCGTTCGGCACATAGCCCAGTTCGCGAATCGCCAGTTCGACGCGCTCGCGGCCCTTGGCGCTCACATGGCGCGTGTCGTTGACCACGTGCGAGACGGTGGTGACGGAGACTCCGGCGCGCAACGCGACATCTTTGATGGTGGCCATGGTTTGTGTTCCTCGTTCCTGATGGAAAGTCAGGCCAGGCGGCGGTCCGCTCGGCGCTGGCGCAAGGTGTCGATGATCACCGCAACCACGATCACCGCCCCGGTGATGATCCGCTTGCTCGGCTCGCTCGCGCCCACCTGCGCCAGGCCGGCTTCGAGCACCGCGATGATCAGCACGCCGAAGAAGGTGTTGACCACCGAACCGCGCCCGCCCATGAGGCTGGTGCCGCCGATGACCACGGCCGCGATCACCTGCAGCTCGATGCCGACGCCCGCATTCGGGTCGGCCGCTTCGAGGCGCGCCGACTGCATCAGGCCTGCGAGGCCTGCAAGAAGACCGGTGACGGCGAACACGATGATGCGGATCGGCCGCGGATCGACACCCGCCAGGCGCATCGCCTCTTCGTTCGTGCCGATGCCCACCACATGCCGGCCGAAGACCGTGCGCGTGAGCACCATCTGCCCGACGACGACCAGCACCACCGCGAGCACGAAGGCGGCCGAAATGCCGCCGATCCACGGCGCGGCGAGGCCAGAGATCGCATCGCCCACGTACTGCGTGCGTGAGTCGGTCACGAGGTAAGCGCCGCCGCGCACCGCTTCGAGCATGCCCAGCGAAACGATGAAGCTCGGCAGCCGCCATGCGACCGACACCGCACCTGTCACCGTGCCGCAGATCAGGCCGGTGGCGAGGCCGAGTGCGGCCGCGAGAGGAACCGAAAGCTTCCATTCGAGGATGGCCGCGGCCGTCACGGCCGCGCTGAGCGCGAGCACCGAGCCGACCGACAGATCGATGCCCGCGATGATCAGCACGAAGGTCATGCCCACCGCCATCACCGCGAGCGCGGGGATTTCGTTGGCAATCGAGATGAAGGTGTCGCGCGTGAGGAAGTATTCGCTCATCGAGCCGAAGAGCGCGACCATGCCCACCAGCACGACCGTGAGGCCGAGGTAGGTGCCCAGTTGGCCCTTCAGTGCGGAGGTGCGCGGATTGGAAGTCGAGGCTGCGGCTGCGTTCATGGTGTCTCGGCAGTGGCCGGTTGGGCCAGGTTCGAATCGGAAGAGAAAGAGGGGGCGGAGGCGGAGGGGCGTCCGGTCGCGTCGCTGAAGGCGGCGGCGAGCAGCGATTGTTCGCTCCATTCACCGCGCTCGAACACCGCGACCAATTTGCCGGCGCTCATCACGCCGATGCGGTCGCACATGGCCATCAGTTCGCGCAGGTCGCTCGACACCATCAGGAGCGCCTTGCCGGCGTCGGTCATGCGATCGAGTTCGGCGTACAGGTCGGCGCGCGCACCGACGTCGACGCCGCGCGTGGGTTCGTCCAGCAGCAGCACTTTGCATTCGCGATGCAGCCAGCGCGCGAACACCACCTTCTGCTGGTTGCCGCCGCTGAGCGTGGCCACCGGCTGTTCGATGCTGCGCGAGCGGATGCGCAGCAAGTCCACCAGTTGCCGCGCGATGCTGCGTTCCTTGGCGCGCTGCAGCCAGCCGGCGTGCGAGATCGCGCCCAGGTCGCTCAGCGTCGCGTTGACGCGGATCGATTGCGTGAGCAAGAGGCCCTGCGATTTGCGGTCTTCGGTCACGAGGCCGATGCCGGCACGGATCGCCTGCATCGGCGAGCGCCAGCCCTTGCGCACGTGCTGCACCGGCTCTGCACCGGTCTTCGCGTCGTAGAGTGAAATTTCGCCGCGGTCCGCGCGATCGGCGCCGAACAGGAGGCGCACCAGTTCGGTCCGGCCCGAGCCGACCAGGCCGGCGAGGCCCATGATTTCACCGGCGTGCAGGTCGAGGTCGACATCGCGCACCATCTGCGCCCGGCCGAGGCCGCGCGCGCTCAGAAGCACCGGCCCGGCGACGCGGCGGTCGCGCCCTTCGTGCTCGTGCACCGCGCGGCCGACCATGCGCTGCACCAACTCGGATTCGCGCACGCCGGCCATGGCGCGCACGTCCACCAGCTTGCCGTCGCGCAGCACCGCCACCCGGTCGGCGATGCGCTGAAGTTCCTCCAGGCGGTGCGACACGTAGACGATCGCCACGCCGCGCGCCTTCAGCAGTTCGATCTGCTCGAAGAGGTGCGAGGTCTCGCGCGGCGTGAGCATCGCGGTGGGCTCGTCGAGCACCAGCACGCGCGTGTCGTCCTGCAGGTTGCGCGCGATTTCCACCATCTGCTGCTGGCCGATGCCCAGCCGCGCGACAGGCGTGGCCGGGTCGATGTTCTCCATGCCGATCTTGGCGAGCTGGCGCGCGGCCAGCTCGTAGAGCTTCGCCTTGCGGATCCAGCCGGTCTTGTTCGGCAGGCGGTCGAGCAGCAGGTTCTCGGCCACCGACAGCGTGGTGACCAGCCCCAGCTCCTGCATCACCATGCGAACGCCCAGGCGCTCGGCATCGCGGCGCGAACCAGGCTGGAACGGCTTGCCGTCCAGCAGCATCTGGCCGCGCGTGGGCTGCACCAGGCCGCAGACGATCTTGGAGAGCGTGCTCTTGCCGGCGCCGTTCTCACCCGTGAGGGCGAGCACTTCGCCTGCGTTCAGGACGATCGAGACGTCGTCCAGCACCGGCGCCGCGTAGTCCTTGCCGAGCGCACTCAGCGAGAGCACCGGGGCGCTGCGATCGTTATCAGCCATCGATGGGCAACCTCATTCATTCCAGAAACACCGAGGAACCGGCTTTTCGCCGGGCCTCAGGTGTTGCCCCCGGTCGGGGTTGGCGAAGCGACACGAAGCGCGCAAAGCCAGGGGGCAAGCAACATTTACTTCGACGACTTGGTGACCAGCACCACGTCGGTCTTCACTTCGGCGGGCATCTCCGACTGCTTCTTCTTGTCGGCGATGGCCTTCAATGCGGTCTCGATGCCGAACACAGCCTGCTTGGCGGCGAACTGGTCGGCGGTGGCGAGCACGCGGCCGTCGGCCAGCATCGGCTTGATGGCGCCGATGTTGTCGTAGCCCACGACCAGCACCTTGCCGGTCTTGCCCGCGGCCTTGACGGCAGCCACTGCGCCGAGCGCCATGCTGTCGTTGCCGGCGAGCAGCGCCTTGAGATCAGGGTGCTCGCGCATCATGCCGGCGGCCACGGTGTTGCCCTTGTCGATTTCCCACTGGCCCGACTGCACGCCCACCACCGTCACGTTGGCGGCCTTCATGGCGTCCTGGTAGCCGAGGGTGCGCTGCTGCGCATTGAAGGTGGTCGAGACGCCTTCGATGATGCCGACCTTGTCGCCCGCCTTCAGCTCCTTGGCGAGCGCATCGCCCACCAGCTTGGCGCCCGCGCGGTTGTCGGGGCCGACGAAGGGCACCTGGATGCCCTTTTCCTTCAGCGCGGCGGCGTCGAGCTGGTTGTCGATGTTGACGACCAGGATGCCCTTGTCGATGGCCGCCTTGATGACGGGCACCAGCGCCTTCGAATCGGCTGGCGCGATGACCAGCGCATTGATCTTCTGCGCCACCATCTGCTCGACCATCTTGATCTGGGCAGAGGTGTCGGTCTCGTCCTTGATGCCGTTGGCCACCAGCGTGTACTTCGCGGCGTTGGCCTTGTTGTGGGCCTTGGCGCCGTCTTCCATGGTGCGGAAGAACTCGTTGGCCAGCGACTTCATGACCAGCGCCACCTTGGGCTTGTCCTGTGCGAAGGCGGGCGTGGCGGCGATGGCGCCCAGCAGCGTGAGCGCGGCGGCGCTTTGCAGGGTGCGGCGGGTGAACTTCATGGTGTGTCTCCTGGGTGGTTGAGCAGTACGCCGGTCTTTGCCGGGGGGTGTCGATATTAACCAACGAAAACGTTTGCGCAAACGTTTGCTAATCGGGTTTAACCCTGACTTCGAGGTGATCGAAGAAGGGGCCGAAGACCTGTCGGGCGGGCATGAAACCATGGTCGCCTAAAATCGCGGGTTACCCAAGAGGACCTCCCATGAGTTTGCAATGCGGCATCGTCGGCCTGCCCAACGTCGGTAAATCCACCCTTTTCAATGCGTTGACCAAGGCCGGCATCGCAGCGGAAAACTATCCGTTCTGCACCATCGAGCCCAATGTGGGCGTGGTGGAAGTGCCCGATCCGCGGCTCGCCCAGTTGAGCGCGATCGTCAATCCCGAGCGAGTGGTGCCCGCCATCGTCGAGTTCGTCGACATCGCCGGCCTGGTGGCCGGCGCCAGCACCGGCGAGGGCCTGGGCAACAAGTTCCTGGCGCACATCCGCGAGACCGACGCTACCGTCAACGTGGTGCGCTGCTTCGACGACGAGAACGTGATCCACGTGGCCGGCAAGGTCGACCCGATCTCCGACATCGAAGTGATCCAGACCGAGCTCTGCCTGGCCGACCTCGCCACGGTCGAGAAGGCGCTGCATCGCCACACCAAGGTGGCGCGCTCGGGCGACAAGGACGCTCAAAAGCTCGTCGCTTTGCTCGAACGCTGCCAAGCCGCGCTGAACGAGAACACGCCGGTGCGCGCGCTCGAGTTCACCAAGGAAGAGCAGCCACTGGTCAAGAGCTTCACGCTCATCACCGCCAAGCCCGCGATGTTCGTGGGCAACGTGGCCGAAGACGGCTTCGAGAACAACCCCTACCTGGACCGCCTGCGCGAATACGCCGCGAAGCAAGGCGCGCCCGTGGTCGCCATCTGCGCCAAGATCGAAGCCGACCTGGCCGAGATGGACGACGAGGACAAGAAGATGTTCCTCGCCGAAATCGGCCAGGACGAGCCGGGCCTGAACCGCCTGATCCGCGCGGCCTTCAAGCTCTTGGGCCTGCAGACGTATTTCACCGCCGGCGTGAAGGAAGTGCGCGCCTGGACCATCCACATCGGCGACACCGGTCCGCAGGCGGCCGGGGTGATTCACGGCGATTTCGAGAAGGGCTACATCCGCGCCCAGACCATCGCGTTCGACGACTACATCGCCTTCAAGGGCGAGCAGGGCGCGAAGGACGCGGGGAAGATGCGGTCGGAAGGCAAGGAATACGTTGTGAAGGACGGCGACGTGATGAACTTCCTGTTCAGTTCTTGAGCCCGCACGCCCCGTTTTGATGAGCCATCCCAAGATCGTCATCATTGCGGGGCCGAACGGCGCGGGCAAAACCACCTTCGCACGCGCTTTTCTGCCGGAAGAGGCGCAATGCCCGCGATTCATCAATGCCGATCTGATCGCGGCCGGCCTTTCCCCTTTTGCGCCGGAAGCCGAAGCAATCAAGGCGGGGCGCCTGATGCTGGAGGAGATTGCCGGTTGCGTAGGCCGCAAAGAGAGCTTCGCATTCGAGACAACGCTGTCGGGGCTTGGTTATCTTCGCCACATCCGCGCATGGCGTGCGTCGGGTTATCACGTCAGCCTTTTCTTTCTGGCGCTACCGACTGCAGAATTGGCTATTGCCCGCGTGGCCGAGCGCGTCAGGCAAGGCGGCCATCACATTCCTGAGGACGTGATTCGCCGCCGTTTCCGGGCAGGGCGGCAGAATTTCGATGGACGTTATCGCAATGCGGTCGATGTCTGGGCTCTGTATGACAGCGCTGGCGATGCGCCGGCTCTCATTGAATGGAAAGAGGCGTCATGACCCGCGACCAACTCAGTCAAGCGAAAGACAAAGACCTGCCTGCATCACTGATTGCGATACAGCGCGCGGCCCGTGCGGCACGCGAGACGGCTGTGCGCACGAACACCGCCATCGTCGTGCAGCGCGACCAGAAGCTGGTTCGCATCACGGCAGAGGAACTCCGCAAGGCAGGGGTGAAGTAAGCCTCGCTTACTTCGCGGGCTGCTGCTTGCCCCACACCACCGTGTTGTCCACCGCATAAGCGGCACACACCACCTTGCGTTCCGAGCACCCCCTGAGATGCTCGGTCAGCGCAGCCGAATTGGTGGCCGTGCCGAACTTGTTGTCGCTCGTGATCAGAAATGCTCGCGGCCGTGCCTGCAGCAGGAACTGGCGGTACGCGACGCGGATCTGCGCGGGGTCGGCGCCGACGACCGGCAGGCCGGCTTCATCGGCCAGGTCGGCGTGGCCTGAAGGCGTGGGTTCTCCGTCGGGGCCGAGCGTCACGCCGACGTTCTTCAGCAGCTCGCGCCACTTCGTCATCTCCGCGATCACGCGCTGCGGCAGTTCCATCACCCACTGCGCCGGATAGGCAAAGCCAAGGTTCGCGCCGCCGGGCGCCACGCTGTCGGTGACGCCGACGAGCCGGCCTTCTTCATCGAACAACCCGCCGCCGCTCGAGCCCGAAGACACCGGCGCGGAGGTCTGGATGATCGGCAACTGGCCTTGCGAGCGGGGCCGCAAGGCGGAGATCAGACCTTCGCTCAATGTGAGTTCGAGTCCGTGCGGGCTGCCGATGGCGAACACGCGCTGGCCGACGCGCAGGCCTTCGACCGGTGCGATCTGCACGGCGGGCAATTGCAGCGGCGTTTCCGTCATCAGCACGCAAAGGTCGCGAGACGGATCGGGGTCGCGCAGGATGCTCTTGATCTTGATGGTGGTCTGGCCCTGCGTCACGGTGGCCGACATGGCGCCGTTCACCACATGGCAGGCCGTGGCCAGCGCCGCGGGCGTGACCGCCACCGCGCTGCCGACGCTGGTCTTGTTGTTGCCCTGGTCACCCTTGACGGTCCAGACCGCGGGCGACGCCTTGCGAAAGATCTCCTCGGGTTGCAGCGCCCACGTGTGCGAAGCCAGGGCGCCGAGCCAGAGGCCGGCTGCGAGGGGCTTCCAAGACCAGGACTGCAGGGAGTTTTTCATCTGTATGAGTCTAGGAAGCGGCCCTCCGGTTCACCGTAGGCGGGCGCGCTGTGTCGGTGGGTGTCAAAGCCCCGTGGTCGCTGCTGTTGGTTAGACTGCGCGCGCCCCGATTCCTCCACAAGGCCCGCGCCATGCTCACCGTTCACCACCTCAACAATTCGCGCTCGCAGCGCGTGCTCTGGCTGCTCGAAGAGCTCGAACTGCCGTACGAGATCGTTCACTACCAGCGCGATGCGCAAACCATGTTGGCGCCCGCTTCGCTCAAAGCCATTCACCCGCTTGGCAAGTCGCCTGTGGTGACGACCGACGACGGCCTCACGCTCGCGGAGTCGGGCGCGATCATCGAGACGGTGATCGAGCGCTACGGCCACGGCCGCCTCGCGCCCGCGGCCGGCACGCCGGAGGCTTTGCGCTACCGCTACTGGATGCATTTCGCCGAAGGCACGGCGATGTCGCCGCTTCTGCTCAAGCTGATCTTCGACCGCATCGAGACGACGAAGATGCCCTTCTTCGCAAAGCCCATCGCCAAGGCCATCGCGGCCAAGACCAAAGGCGCTTTCATCAACCCGAACATCGCGAGCCATCTGAGCTACATGGAGTCCGAACTCGGCAAGAGCGAATGGTTCGCCGGCAACGAGTTCAGCGGCGCCGACATCCAGATGAGCTTCGTGATCGAAGCCGCAAAGGCGCGCGGCGGACTCGATGCGAAGCGGCCGAAGCTGATGGCGTACCTGGAGCGCATCCACGCGCGTCCGGCCTACAAGCGTGCGCTGGAGCGCGGCGGTCCCTACGGCCTGTTGAGCTGAGAGGTTGCCGAGGTTTCGTCAGGACGGGAAGACGTACAGCAGCGCGACCGTCATCGTGACGTAGCGCAGGAACTTCCCGATGGCCATGTAGCCGAGGCATGGCCAGAACGGCAGCTTGAGCCAGCCCGCGACCGCGCACAGCGGATCGCCCACCAGCGGCAGCCAGCTCAAGAGGCACGCCTTCGGCCCCAGCTTCTCTAGCCAGCCGAGCACGCGCACATGGTGTTTCGAGTGCGAATATTTGTCAGCGACCTTGTGCGCCCCGTAGCCCATCCACCAGTCGACCGCGCCGCCCAGCGTGTTGCCGATGGTCGCCACCGCGATCGCCGGCCAGAACATGTCCGGGTTGAGCTTCAGCAGGCCGAAGAGGAAAGGCTCGGAGCCCACGGGCAAGAGCGTGGCCGATACGAAGGCGGCGACGAACAGCGTCGAGAGGCCGTACTGCGGCAGCGCCAGAAGCGCCATGAGGGAGTCGAGCCAAGCTTGCATGAGGTGGGGCGAAAAGGTGGCGGAGTATAGGCAGCGCTTACGTCGCATCCACGTGGGAGAAAGCCCCGCGAAGCATTGGTGTTTACGCCTGTCCCGCGAGCGCAAATCGTTTCAGTCGCTGAAATCGCAGGTGGCTACAATCGTGCCTCATTTTTCAGCAGCCGAACCGCACAGCCTCCTTCCCAATGACCTTGCAGATCGGCACCCACACGCTGGAAAACCGCCTGTTCGCCGCGCCCATGGCCGGCGTGACGGACCGGCCCTTCCGCATGCTGTGCCGCGAACTCGGCGCGGGCTATGCGATCAGCGAGATGGTCACCTCGCGCAAGGAACTCTGGGGCACGCTCAAGACATCGCGCCGCGCGAATCACGACGGCGAGCCGGGCCCCATCGCGGTGCAGATTGCCGGCACCGATGCGGCCATGATGGCCGAGGCCACGGTCTACAACATCGAGCGCGGCGCGCAGATCATCGACATCAACATGGGTTGCCCGGCCAAGAAGGTCTGCAACAAGTGGGCGGGTTCGGCGCTGATGCGCGACGAGCCGCTGGCGCTGGAAATCGTGCAGGCCGTGGTCGATGCGGCGCAACCGTTCAACGTGCCGGTCACGCTCAAGATGCGTACCGGCTGGAGCGAAGACAACCGCAATGCGGTGAAGCTCGCGCGCGATTTCGAATCGGCCGGCGTGCAGATGCTCACCGTGCACGGCCGCACGCGCGAGCAAGGCTACAAGGGCCACGCCGAGTACGACACCATCGCGGCCGTGAAGGCCGCGGTGCGCGTGCCGGTGGTGGCCAATGGCGACATCAATTCGCCCGAGAAGGCGCGCGACGTGCTCGCGGCCACCGGTGCCGATGCGGTGATGATCGGCCGCGCGGCACAGGGCCGGCCCTGGATCTTTCGCGAGATCGCGCACTTCCTGGAGACCGGCACGCACCGGGCGCCGCCGCTGGTCGCCGAGGTGCGCCGCCTGTTGCTCGATCACCTGGTGGAGCACTACGCGCTCTACGGCGATTTCAGCGGCGTGCGCACCGCGCGCAAGCACATCGGCTGGTACGTGCGCACGCTCCCCGACGGCGAAGCGTTCCGCGGCCGCATGAACACCATCGAGGACTGCGCCGAGCAGCTGCGCGCGGTCGGCGACTATTTCGACGGGCTTGCGGACCGCATGGACCGCATGCCCGCCCACCAGGCGGCCGAAGAGCTGTCCGGTGAAGAGGAGGCGGCCTGCGCCGTCGATTGAGAGAAGAAGAGAAGAAGCAATGAGCAAGAAACACATCGAAGACTGCGTGCGCACCAGTCTGGACAGCTACTTTCGCGACCTGCGCGGCACCGAACCCGACGGCATGTACGAGATGCTCGTGCGCGTGGTCGAGAAGCCGCTGCTCGACGTCGTGATGACGCGCGCCGAAGGCAATCAGTCGAAGGCCGCGCAATGGTTGGGCCTCAACCGAAACACGCTCCGCAAGAAATTGGTCGAGCACAAACTTTTGAAATAACTTCACGGCATACCCATGGCTCAGACCGCACTCATCTCCGTTTCCGACAAGACCGGCATCCTCGAATTCGCCCAGGCGCTGCATGCGCTGGGCATCAAGCTGCTGTCCACCGGCGGCACCGCCAAGCTGCTGGCCGATGCCGGCCTGCCGGTGACCGAGGTCGCCGACCACACGGGCTTTCCCGAAATGCTCGACGGCCGCGTGAAGACGCTGCACCCCAAGATCCACGGCGGCCTGCTCGCGCGGCGCGACCTGCCCGCGCACGTTGCGGCGATCAAGGAACACGGCATCGACACCATCGACCTCCTGATCGTCAACCTCTATCCGTTCGAGTCGACCGTGGCCAAGCCCGGCTGCACGCTGGAGGACGCGATCGAGAACATCGATATCGGCGGCCCGGCCATGGTGCGCAGCGCGGCCAAGAACTGGAAGGACGTGGGCGTGCTCACCGATGCGGCCCAGTACCCCGTGGCGCTCGCCGAACTCAAGGCCGGTGGCAGGCTCAGCGACAAGACCAAGTTCGCGTTCTCGGTGGCCGCGTTCAACCGCATTGCCGACTACGACGGCGCGATCAGCGACTACCTCTCGGCCATCGACTTCGACGCCAGCATCGGCCAGCCCGCGCCGACGCGTTCGCTCTTCCCTGCGCAAAGCAACGGCCGCTTCGTGAAGGTGCAGGACCTGCGCTACGGCGAGAACCCGCACCAGCAGGCCGCGTTCTACCGCGACCTCTTTCCCGCGCCCGGCTCGCTCGTCTCGGCCAAGCAATTGCAAGGCAAGGAGCTCAGCTACAACAACATCGCCGATGCCGACGCGGCGTGGGAATGCGTCAAGAGCTTCGACGTGCCGGCCTGCGTGATCGTCAAGCACGCCAACCCCTGCGGCGTGGCCGTGGGCAAGGATGCGAACGAGGCCTACGCCAAGGCCTTCAAGACCGATCCGACCTCGGCCTTCGGCGGCATCATCGCCTTCAACCGGCCCGTTGACCTGGCCACCGCGCAAGCCGTCAACAAGCAGTTCGTCGAAGTGCTGATGGCGCCGGGCTACACGCCCGAGGCGCTCGAAGTGTTCCAGGCCACCAAGGCCAAGCTCAACGTGCGCGTGCTCGAGATCGCGCTGCCGCCGGGCGGCGCCACCGACTGGGACAACGGCCGCAACCTGATGGACGTGAAGCGCGTCGGCTCGGGCCTGCTCATGCAAACCGCCGACAACCACGAGCTCGCCGCGAGCGACCTCAAGGTGGTCAGCAAGAAGCAGCCCACGCCGCAGCAACTGCAGGACTTGCTGTTCGCCTGGAAGGTCGCGAAGTACGTGAAGAGCAACGCGATCGTGTTCTGTGCCGACGGCATGACGATGGGTGTCGGCGCGGGCCAGATGAGCCGCCTCGACTCGGCCCGCATCGCGAGTATCAAGGCCGAGCACGCGGGCCTGTCGCTGAAGGACACGGCCGTGGCGAGCGACGCCTTCTTCCCGTTCCGCGACGGCCTCGATGTGGTGGTGGATGCGGGCGCGAGCTGCGTGATCCAGCCGGGCGGCTCGATGCGCGACCAGGAAGTGATCGATGCCGCCGATGAGCGCGGCGTCGTGATGGTGCTGTCAGGCGTTCGCCACTTCCGTCATTGAACGGACGTGCGGTTCGGTGCCCGCTTATTCGTGGGTGCCGAACCGGTATTTGAGCTGGAAGGTGATCGCGCCGTACAGGCGGTTCCTGATCGTCGGCACGTAGGCGATGTTCAGGCCCCAGTTCTTGCCTTCGATGGCGGCTGTCGGAAGGATCGCCGGGAACCAGTTGCCGTCGCGGTAGTTGGGGTAGCCGTCGAAGCCGCCCACCACCGCGCCGAACTTCACGCCGTAGAACTCGAAGGGCAGCACGTACAGCCCGATGTAGTGCGACTGCCTGCGGTCGCTGTTGTGGAACGCACCCGCCGTGATGCGGTAGGTGTCGTTCAGCGGGTATTCGAAGCCCAGGCCGAAATTGGAATTTTCCAGGCCCTTGCCGCTGTCGAAATGCGCCGAATAGAAGCCCGGGTTGACCCAGATGTTCTTCGGCTCGAAGGCGGACTGCGCAAGCGCCAGGCCGGGTAGAAGAAGAGCAAGAGAGACACTCACTACCGGCAGCAGGCGCAGGGCGTTCATGGACTAGGGCGTTCTGAAAATCTCTCGTGCCGCTTCTATGGTGGCTGCGATGTCGTCCTCCCCGTGCGCTGCGCTCACGAAGCCTGCTTCGTAGAGCGCGGGGGCAATATACACGCCGCGATCGAGCAAACCATGAAACAACGCATTGAATTTCGCGTTGTCGGTTGTCATCACGGTTGCATAGTTTTGCGGCAGGTCCTTCATGAGGAAGAAGCCGAACATGCCGCCTTCGCTGTCGGCGTTGAAGGGCCGGCCTTCGGCGGCTGCCGCAGCCTTCAGGCCATCGACCAGCGAGCGCGTCTTCTTGCCGAGTGCCTCGTAGAAGCCGGGCTTGGCAATTTCCTTCAGCGTGGCGAGCCCGCAGGCCGTGGCCACCGGATTGCCCGACAGTGTGCCGGCCTGGTAGACCGGACCCTGCGGCGCAAGCTGTTCCATGATGGCGCGCGGACCGCCGAAGGCCGCAAGCGGCATGCCGCCGCCGATGACTTTGCCGAGCACCGTGAGGTCGGGCTTGATGCCGAGCACGCCTTGCGCGCCGTGCAGGCCGACGCGAAAACCAGTCATCACCTCGTCGAAGATCAGCAGCGCGCCGTACTGCGTGCAGAGCTCGCGGCAGCGCTTGGCGAATTCGGGCGTGGCGCGCACGAAGTTCATATTGCCGGCAATGGCCTCGATCATCAGGCAGGCGATGTCGTTGCCATGCAGCGAGAAGGCCTCTTCGAGCTGCTGCAGGTTGTTGTACTCGAGCACGATGGTGTGCTGCACCACCTCGGGCGGCACGCCGGCCGAGGTCGGGTTGCCGAAGGTGGCGAGGCCGGAGCCGGCCTTCACGAGCAGCGCGTCGGCATGGCCGTGGTAGCAGCCTTCGAACTTGATGATGCTCTTGCGGCCGGTGGCGCCGCGCGCCAGGCGCAGGGCGCTCATCGCGGCCTCGGTGCCTGAGCTCACGAGCCGCACCATTTCCATGGAGGGCACGAGCGCGAGGATGGCCTCGGCCAGTTCGATCTCGCGCTCGGTCGGCGCGCCGTACGAAAAGCCTTCGAGCACGGCCTTCTGCACCGCCTCGACCACGGCGGGGTGGCCATGGCCCAGGATCATCGGACCCCAGGAGCCGATGTAGTCGATGTAGCGCTTGCCGTTGGCGTCCCAGAAATAGGCGCCTTCGGCGCGCTGGATGAAGCGCGGCGTGCCGCCGACGGCCTTGAAGGCGCGTACGGGCGAGTTCACGCCGCCGGGGATCACGGCGCGGGCGCGCTCGAAAAGAATGTCGTTTTTGTCAGTGGTAGGCATCGCAGCGAAGGGGAGAGTTTTCAGGGGAGGGCCGCCGCGCACGGCCGCCCGAAGCGGCCGGCCCGCCCCCGGTAGGGGGTTGGCGAACCGACACGAAGTGCGGGCAGCCTGGGGGCGAGCAACATTTCAGTGTCGGGTGTCGTGAGGGGGGAGGGCGAAGTCTTGGGGCGCGTCGGGGTCGTCGTCTTCTTCGTCGTCCTCGGGCTCGGCCCAGAACAGGCGGTCAGGCAGCACGTGGCCCATGCCGGGGCGGAAACCCGCGTCAAGGCACCGGTCCATGTAGGCGAGGGCTTCGCTCGTCGCGGCCACGAGGTCGGTGCCGCTCGCGAGCAGGGCGGCCAGCGCGGCCGAGAGCGTGTCGCCCGCGCCGGCGAAAACCGCTTCGAGCCGCTCGTACTTCTCGTTGACGAGCACCGATTGCGGCGAGGCCAGCACGTTGTCGATGAACTGGTCGGGCAGCACCATGCCGGTGACCAGCGTGTAGGGCACGCCGAACTCGCCGGCGGCCTTGGCGATGTCGCGCGCACCGGGCGCCCGCTCGCCGCTCCAGTCCGGAAGCAGCCAGCGCCAGAGCGTGCTGTGGTTTCCAACCAACACTGTCGTCTGCGGCAAAACGAGCTCGCGAAACGCGTCCAGATAGGCCTCGATCTGGTTCTCGTCCCACCAGGAAAGGTTGGGCATGTAGGCCACCACGGGCACTTCCGGGTAGTCGGAGGCGGTCTCGGCGATGGTGCTCAGGGCGTCGGGCGTGCCGACGAAACCGACCTTGATCAGCTGGACTTCCACGTCCTCCAGGATGGCCCGTGCCTGCTCGGCGATGGCCTCCTCGTCGAACGCGAAATGGTCGAATATCTCGGCCGTGTCCCGGGCGTAGGCGCCTGTGACGACGGGCAGAATGTGTGCGCCCACCGACGCCATGGCAAGGGTGTCGGCGCCCAGGCCGCCGGCACCGCTCGGGTCGCTGGCATTGAAGACCAGCACGCAGGGCGGATTCAGGTCGCGTTCGGCGAGCGCTTCGGCGTCCTGCGAGGGGTCGTTAAGATCGCCCGGTTTGCGGGCGTTGTCTGCTGGAAGTAAGTAGATGGTCATACGCCGGGCGGAATCCCCTGGATGGTGGCATAGGCGCGACGTTTATCGCTCGCCAGTGAGATACGCATAGATACACTCGTTGCATTT
The DNA here is from genome assembly GCF_030815625.1 of Variovorax sp. W1I1. Classification (NCBI taxonomy): domain Bacteria; kingdom Pseudomonadati; phylum Pseudomonadota; class Betaproteobacteria; order Burkholderiales; family Comamonadaceae; genus Variovorax; species Variovorax sp. W1I1. The sequence goes on from NZ_JAUSWZ010000001.1 coordinate 232,952, forward strand.
AATGAACAAGGACTTTAAGCTCCGATGAATACGAAAACTTGGATGTGCCTGATTTGTGGGTGGATCTATGACGAAGCGGTTGGTGTACCGGAAGACGGGATCGCGGCAGGCACGGCCTGGGCCGATGTTCCGATGAACTGGACCTGTCCTGAGTGCGGTGCACGCAAGGAAGACTTCGAAATGGTTGAAATCTGAAGATTGGCATAGGGCTACGCGATCTGCGTCGATGTACGGCGCGGCGGGCATCCAAGTCTCATGAGCAGGAGCGTTTGCAATGGGCCCGAATGGATCAGGTTACAAGGTGCTGGTCATCGATGACAGCAACACCATCCGGCGCAGTGCCGAGATTTTTCTGAAGCAGGGTGGGCACGAGGTTCTTCTGGCGGAAGACGGTTTCGATGCGCTCTCCAAGGTTAACGACCACAAGCCCCATCTGATTTTCTGCGACATCCTCATGCCGCGTCTCGATGGCTACCAGACGTGCGCCATCATCAAGCGCAACGCCCATTTCTCCAAGGTTCCGGTCGTCATGCTGTCTTCGAAAGACGGTGTATTCGACAAGGCCCGCGGCCGCATGGTCGGGTCGCAAGACTACCTGACCAAGCCTTTCACCAAAGACCAGCTGCTGCAGGCCGTGCAGCAGTTTGGCATCGTTCAACAGGAAGTGCAGTAATGCCTATTCGAAAAATCCTCGTCGTCGACGACTCCAAGACTGAACTGGTGTTTCTGACCGACCTCCTCCAGAAGAACGGCTTCGCCGTGAAGACGGCCGAAAACGCCGACGACGCGATGCGCCGCCTGGAAGAAGACCAGCCCGACCTGATCCTCATGGACGTGGTCATGCCCGGCCAGAACGGCTTCCAGCTCACGCGCGCCATCGCCCGCGACCCGAAGTACGCGGCCATCCCGATCATCCTGTGCACCAGCAAGAACCAGGAAACCGATCGTGTCTGGGGCATGCGCCAGGGCGCACGCGACTACATCGTGAAGCCGGTCAACGCGGCCGATCTGATGTCCAAGATCAGCGCGCTGGCCTGAGCAGGAGTCGGCTGAGTCCATGGCGAATCGCGACGCACTGAGAGCCTTCCAGTCCCGGCTTGCAAGCCGTCTGCAGGCTGCGCGCACGACAGGCGTGGCCGCGACGTGGCTTGCAGTCGAGGCGGGCGAGGGCAAGTACCTCTTCCCGCTGGGGCACGCTGGCGAAATCTTTCCCTGGACGCCGCCGCAGCCCGTGCCCTACACGGCGCCGTGGTTCCTCGGCGTCGCCAACCTGCGCGGCGGCCTCTATGGCGTCGTCCAGCTTTCGGGCTTTGCCACCGGCGGGTCCGGCGCACTGACCGCCACCGAGGCGGCGCGCATCCAATCGCGGCTCGTTGCATTCAACGAGCTGCTCGAAGTCAACTGCGCATTGCTGGTCGACCGACTGGCGGGGTTGCGGGGCGCGGAGGCCTTCACGGCCTCCGAAGCTCCGGGCGCAGAAGCACCTGCGTGGCATGGGCATCTGTACACCGACGCAGCAGGAGAGCGCTGGCAGGAAGTCAACCTGCAAGCGCTTTCGCAGCAACCCCAGTTTTTGAGTATTGGTGCGTAGTGCCTTGGCACGCAGCACTGGCAACCACCTGAAGGACCGACCGTGAGCTCGATCGCCGACAAGTTCAAGAAATTACTGCCCGTGAGCAACGGGAACGACAAGGCCCGCGTCGACGGCTCCGGTTCGATATCGCTCGACGATGTCGATACGGTTCAGGTTCCGGACGAGAAAACCGTGCGCATCGCGAGGAAGGGCGAAAGCTCGTCTCCCGTTGCGCCCGCGCCCACCGGCTTCGCCGACGGCGACGGCCTGACCGGCGGCGAGAACCCCGACGCGCTCGACGCGGCGGCGCTCGATGCCGTCCCGGCCGCGGGCCGGGCGGGCTCCAGCCAGGCAAAGCAGCAGCGGATCCTGGCGATCCTGCTGGCCGTCACGGTGTTGCTGCTGCTCCTGGTGGCCGGCTCCGCCATTCTTCGCTCGGAACGCCTCGCGCAGCAGGTGGCGGCCACCGGCCAGTCGCTGATGCAGTCGCAGCGTCTGGCCAAGTCGATCTCCCAGGCCCTTGTCGGCAGCGCCTCGGCGTTCGTCGAAGTGAAGGACAGCGCCGACGACCTCTCGCGTCGCGTCGCAGGCTTGACCAACGGCGACGATTCCCTGCGCCTCGAACGTGTGGGCAACCAGTACGACGAGGAGATGAACAAGATCAATCCTCTCGTTGCACGTGCCGACACCAGCGCCAAGGCCGTGCTGGCCCAGCGCCAGATCCTGACCCAGGTGGGTGCCGCCTTGCGCGACATCAACCAGCAGTCGTCCACGCTGCTCGAAATGACGGAAACCGTCGCGTCGCTGAAGATGCAGCAGAACGCCACGCTGCCCGAAATCTCGGCCGCCGGCCAGCTCGTGATGCTGACGCAGCGCATCGGCAAGTCGACCAACGAATTCTTCACGGTCGAGGGTGTGAACCCCGACGCCGTGTTCCTGCTGGGCAAGGACCTGAACACCTTCCAGGAAACCACCCGCGGCCTGCTCGACGGCAATGCGCAGCAGCGCTTCCCCGGTTCGAAGGACCCGCAGACGCGCCAGCAGCTCGAAGCCATCCTGAAGACCTACGAGCAGATGCGCACGCAGGCGTCCGCCATTCTGGGCAACCTGCAGGGTCTGGTGGCGGCGCGCGAAGCGCAGGCTTCCATCCTGACCGACAGCGAGCCGCTGCGTAAGTCGCTGGGCGACCTGCAGGACAAGCTGTCCGCCCGCACGGGTCTGGGCGCCGGAACGATCGTCTTGCTGTTCGTGCTGTCGCTGGCCGCCCTGGCATTCGCCGGCGCCATCGGTTTCGTGCAGGTGCGCGAAGGCCGCGAACGTGCCGCCAACGCCGAACGCGAGCGTCTGGCCGCCGAGCAGACTTCGGAAGAAGCCGGCCGCATCAACAACGCCAACCAGGCCGCCATTCTTCGGCTGATGAACGAACTGCAGACAGTGGCCGAAGGCGACCTGACGCAGGAAGCGACCGTGACGGAAGACATCACCGGCGCCATCGCCGACTCGGTGAACTACACGGTGGAAGAACTGCGTTTGCTGGTGGGCAACGTGCAGAACACGGCAACCCGCGTGGCGCAGACGACGTCGCAGGTGGAAAACACCTCGACCGAACTGCTGGCCGCCTCGACCGAACAGCTGCGCGAGATTCGCGAAACCGGCCAGTCGGTGCTGACCATGGCCGAGCGAATCAACGGCGTGTCCACGCAGGCGCAAGAGTCCGCCACGGTGGCGCGCCAGTCGCTGCAAGCCGCATCGTCGGGCCTGCAGGCCGTGCAGAACGCCATCGGCGGTATGAACTCCATCCGCGACCAGATCCAGGAAACCTCCAAGCGGATCAAGCGTCTGGGCGAGTCGTCGCAGGAGATTGGCGAAATCACCGAGCTGATCTCGGACATTACCGAACAGACGAACGTGCTGGCCCTGAACGCCGCCATTCAAGCCGCATCCGCCGGTGAAGCCGGTCGAGGCTTCTCGGTGGTGGCGGAAGAAGTTCAGCGACTGGCCGAACGCTCCGCAGACGCCACGCGCCAGATTTCGGCGCTGGTGAAGGCGATTCAGACCGACACGCAGGATGCGGTGGGCGCCATGGAGCGCTCCACGCAGGGTGTGGTCGAAGGGGCCAAGCTGTCCGACAACGCGGGTACCGCGCTGACCGAGATTGACCGGGTGTCGCGCCGCCTCGCCGAGCTGATCGAGCAGATTTCGCAATCCGCCTCCCGCGAAGCCGATTCGGCCAACGTGGTGGCTGCCAACATCCAGCACATTTTTGCGGTGACCGAGCAGACCGGTGAAGGTACGCGGACCACGGCCCAGCAGGTGCGCGAGCTCTCGCAGATGGCGGAAGAACTGCGCCGCTCGGTAGCCCGTTTCAAGATTGCCTGACGACAACAGATAGATAAGAACGGCGAGCAACCACGTGTCGATTCAAACCCCTGCCACGGCCCCCATCGCCGGCAACCTGCCGGCCACCGAAGACCTCGGGCCGCTGGCCTGGGTGCTGGGAGAAATCCAGAAATCCCTCGACGGTGTGGGCAAGTCGTTGCGGCGCTTCGTGCGCGACGTGGGCAGTGCAACGGAGCCCGAAAGCGGCCCGCTGCAGATGGCCCGCCAGCAACTGCACCAGGCCGTCGGTGCGCTGCAGATGGTGGGGCATTCCTCGCCTGCGCTGGTGCTCGGCGCCATCGAATTCGCGGTGCAGGGCTTCATTGCCGAACCGCAGCGCTGCACCGACAGCGCCGTGCTGAAGATCGAGCGTGCCGGCTTCGCCGTCACCGATTTCCTCAGTGCGCTGCTGGCCGGCAAGTCCGTGTCATCGGTTGCCCTCTTTCCCCAATACCGCGATGTGCTTGAACTGGGCGGCAACGAGCGCGTCCATCCGGCCGATCTCTGGAGCACCGCCTGGCGCTGGGTCGAGGTCAAGCCCGCGCTCACGCAAGCCGCCGTCGCCTACGACCCGGCCGTGCGCTCGCGCCTCGACCGCGAAGTACTGCAACTGGTCAAGACCGGTGACGTCGAGGCCGCCAAGCGCCTGCAGGGCCTGTGCCTGGGACTCGGACGCGGTGCGCTGCTGCCCCGCGTCGCCAGCTTCTGGACGCTCGCCGCGGGCTTCTTCGAAGCCCTGTCGCTCGGCCTGATTCCCGCCGACGCCTACGTCAAGCGCGCCGCCACGCGCGTGCTGCTGCAGTACGCCACGCTGGCGCGCGGCGACAGCCTCGTGTCCGACCGTCTCGGCCAGGACCTTTTGTTCTTCTGCGCGCAGGCCGTGCCCACCGCCCGCGACGAGGCCGCCACGCTGCGCACCGTGCGCAGCGCCTGGGGCGTCGCCCACGAGCAGCACATCGACTACACCGTCGAGCAGTTCGGCCGCTTCGATCCGCTGGTGCTCACGCAGGCCCGCAAGCGCATCGAGACCGCCAAGGAAATGTGGTCGGCGCTCTCGGGCGGCGACATCACCCGCACGCGCCAGGTGGCCGACACCTTCGCGCAGCTGGGCGAATCGCTGCAGAAGCTGCATCCGCCGAGCCTGCCGATGGTCGAGGCGCTGTCGCATGCCGTCGAGGCCTCGGTCAAGTCGGGCCAGCCGCCCGACACCGAACTGGCGATGGAAGTCGCCACCTCGGTGCTGTACCTGGAAGCCGCGCTCGAAGACCTCGATCCGAGCGATCCGCAGCTCACCTCCCGTACGCTGCAGCTCGCGGGCCGCATCGAACGCGTGCGCGCGGGCGGCCATTCCGAGCCGCTCGAGCCGTGGATGGAAGACCTGTACCGCCGCGTGAGCGACCGCCAGACCATGGGCACCGTGGTCGACGAGCTGCGCAGCCACCTGAGCGAACTCGAGAAGTCGCTCGACCAGTACTTCCGCCGCCCCGCCGAAAAGGGGCTTCTCCGCACCGTGCCGACGCAATTGATGCAGATGCGCGGCGTGTTCTCCGTGCTCGGCCTCGACCAGGCCGCGCTCACCGTGCAGCGCATGCGCGACGACGTCGAGGCCATGCTGGTCAGCACCTCGCCCGCCGAGGAAATGGCCGGCTTCGACGCGCTGGGCAACAACCTGGGCGCGCTGGGCTTCCTGATCGACATGCTGGGCTACCAGCCCGCGCTGGCCAAGCGCCTGTTCGTGTTCGACACCGAGGCCGGCGAACTCAAGCCGCTGATGGGCCGCCAGGCCGCCGACAGCCACGAAGGCGACGTTGCGGCCCCCGCGGCCGAACCCGTGCTCAGCATCGAGGAAGTCGACGCACAGATCGCCTCGAAGCTCGCTGCGCTCGCCACGCCTGCCAAGAAGACCAAGCCGACGCCGCTCGAGGAATTCAGCCGCAAGGCCGAGAGCTGGACCTCCAAGATCACCGGACCGGGCGCACTGCCCGACACCGAGGTCACCGAGCTGGAAGAAGACGACCTCCAGAACATCTTCCTGGACGAGGCTCGCGAGGTGGTGCACAACGGCCTGGCCGCCATCACCGAACTGGGCAGCCATCCGGACGACATCGAAGAGCTCACCATCCTGCGCCGTGCGTTCCACACGCTCAAGGGCAGCTCGCGCATGGTCGGCCTCACCGACTTCGGCGATGCCGCCTGGTCGCTCGAGCAGGTGCTCAACACCTGGCTGGCCGACCAGCGTCCCGCCACGCCGGAGATGCTGTCGGCCACCGAACGCACCCTGCGCGACTTCGGCCAGTGGGTCGAAGCCATCGCCTCGGGCGAATCGCATTCCTGGCAGGCCGGCCCGTTCAGCCGCGTGGCCGATGCGCTGATGGCCGGCGAGCCCGTGCCGCCGCCGGTGCGCGTGGCCGACGCCGAGCAACTGGCCGTGGCCGCCCGCCACATCGCCGCCGAACCCGAGCTGCCGCCGCTGCCCGATCTGTCGTTCCTGCCGGACCTCCCGGTGCAGGCCGCGCCCGAGCCGTTCCCCGAACTGCCCGCGCTCGAAGAAGAGCCGCAGAAGCCCGTGTCCGCTGATGCGGACGACGACTTCACCTCCACCGACTTCATCGATTTCGAGACGAAGCAGCCCACCTCGCCCGCACCGCTGGAGGCGCTGCCCACCGGTGACGATTTCGATTTCCTGGCGCCCGCGAAGGCGCCTGCCGAGCCGGCCGCTGCTCAGCCCAAGCCCGTCGAGCCCGAAGCGGGCATCGAGGCGACCGTGCCGACCGCCACCAGCCTGCCGGACTTCGCCTGGGACCTGAATCCGCTGCCCGTGCCGGCGAACGAGCCCAAGGCCGACGACATGGCCCTGCCTCCGCTGGAGGCGCTGCCCGAGTTGGAACTGACTCTTGAGCCGGAGCCCGAACCCGTGGCCGTGGCTGCGGTCGAAGCTCCCGTCGAGCCGCAGGCCATCGTGGCCGAAGAAGAAACGCCGGAGCCTGTTGCTGCACACGAGTCCGTCGAGACGGTCGAAGCCATCGAAGTGACGGAAGCCGCGGAAGTTGCGGAAGTCGCGGAAGAAGAACTCTCCGCCTCCGCCAGCGCTGAAGACCAGGTCAAGGTGATCGGCCCGCTGCGCATCGGCATCGCGCTCTACAACGTCTACCTCAACGAAGCCGACGAATGGTCCAGGCAACTGGCCACCGACGTCGGCGAATGGGCGCTCGAATCGCACGAGCGCCTGCCCGACTCGACCATCGCGCTGGCGCATTCGCTGGCAGGCAGTTCGGCCACCGTCGGCTTCCACAGCCTCTCGGGCATGGCGCGCCTGCTCGAATCGGCGCTGCAGCATCTGCAGATGCAGGGCAGCGGCACGCGTGAACAGGGCGTGGTGCTGGTCGCCGCGGCCGACGAGCTGCGCCGCCTGCTGCATCAGTTCGCCGTGGGGTTCCTGCGCGATCCGGCCGAAGGCACGCTGCAGGCGCTGCGCGACATCGCGGCAGCCCCCATGCCGCTCGAAGCCGCCGTGCGCAGCGAAGTCCGGCCGTTCCAGCAGATCGTGTCCACCAGCGACGGCATCGCCGACGTGGCGCTGGACGACTCCGAAGACGCCATCGACCTGGCCGATGCCGTCGATGCCGACCTGTTCCCGATCTTCGAGGAAGAAGCCGCCGACCTGCTGCCCCAGCTGGGCGAAGCGCTCCGCCAGTGGTCGCACCATCCCGACGACAGCGCGCCGCGCGCTTCGGTGCTGCGCACGCTGCACACGCTCAAGGGCAGTGCGCGACTGGCCGGCGCCATGCGCCTGGGCGAACGCGCGCACCGCATGGAGTCCGAGATCGAAGTCCTGGGCTCCCAGGGCGCCGAGCGGGCCGACATCGAAAAGCTCCTGGCCCGCCTCGATGCCCTGCAGGCCACCTTCGACGCGCTGCGCGCGGCCGACGATGCCACGCAGGTCGAGATGGCCCAGCTCGTTGCCGCGGCCACCGCGCCTTCGCCGGCCATCCAGCTGGTTCAGGTGGCGCCCGAAGGCGGCGTGCCGGCGAACGACGAAGAAGCCGCTCCGGTCGCCGATGCGTCGGAAGATGCCGCCGGCCCGGCCGTCACGATGCTGCAGCCGCGCCCGGCGCCCGCCTTGCTCGCGCCCCTGCGCGCCGCATCGGGCCAGGCCGTGCGCATTCGCACCCAGCTGCTCGACCGCCTGGTCGCGCAGACCGGCGAGGTCATCATCACGCGCTCGCGCCTCGAAGCCGAACTCGGCCAGCTGCGCGGATCGCTCTCCGACCTCACGGGCAACCTGGACCGCCTGCGCCAGCAACTGCGCGACATCGAAGTGCAGGCCGAAAGCCAGATGCAGTCGCGTCTCGCGCAAGCCAAGGATTCGCAGCAGAGCTTCGACCCGCTCGAGTTCGACCGCTTCACCCGCGTGCAGGAACTCACGCGGATGATGGCCGAGTCGGTGAACGACGTGGCCACCGTGCAGCGCACGCTGCAAAAGACGGTGCAAGCCACGGAAGACGACCTGAGCGTCCAGGCGCGCCAGACCCGCGAACTGCAGCGCGGCCTGCTGCGCACGCGCATGGTGGAATTCGAAGGCATTTCCGACCGTCTCTACCGCGTGGTGCGCCAGGCGTCGAAGGACACCGGCAAGCAGGTTCGCCTGGACATCGTCGGCGGCTCCATCGAAATGGACCGTGGCGTGCTGGACCGGATGACGCCCGCCTTCGAGCATCTGCTGCGCAACTGCGTGGCGCACGGCATCGAGGACTCGGCGGCGCGCGAAAAGGCCGGCAAGGAAGCCAGCGGCCTCATCGTCATCGACCTGCACCACGAAGGCAACGACGTCTCGGTGAGCTTCCGCGACGACGGCGCCGGCCTCGACCAGAAACGCATTGCCGAGCGCGCACGCGCACTCGGCCTGCTGGCGAGCGACCAGGAACTCACGCCCGAAGAAGCCACCGAGCTGATCTTCAAGCCGGGCTTCTCGACGGCCGGGCAGGTCTCCGAGCTGTCCGGACGCGGCATCGGCATGGACGTGGTTCGCGCGCAGATCTCGGCGCTCGGCGGCCGCATCGAAACGCACAGCACGGCCGGGCAGGGCACCACCTTCAAGCTGGTGCTGCCGCTGACCACCGCCGTGACGCACGTGGTGATGCTGCGTGCCGGCGACGTGTCGATCGGCGTGCCGTCGAACCTCGTGGAACTGGTGCAGCGCGTGAGCGGCACCGATCTGGAGGCCGCCTATCTGCACAACAGCCATCCGTTCGGCAGCGAACAGGTGCCGTTCTACTGGGCCGGCGCGCTGTTGCAGGCCTCGGCCCGCAGCGGGCATGCCGGTGCCAAGAACAACACCCTCGTGATCGTGCGAAGCGCGGCACAGCGCGTCGCGCTGCACGTGGACGAAGTGCTGGGCAACCAGGAAGTCGTGGTGAAGAACCTCGGCCCGCAGCTCGCGCGGCTGCCCGGTCTCGCCGGCATCTCGGTGCTGGCCTCGGGCGCGGTGGCGCTGATCTACAACCCGGTGGCGCTCGCGGCAGTGCACGGCGAACAGGCGCGCCAGCGCCAGGCCGCCGCGCTGGTGGCGCCGGCGCACGCCGCGTCGGCCACGGCCGACCAGGACGCACCGCAGGTTCCGATGCCGGTGCTGGCCCCGGTGGCGCCGCAAGTGCCGCTGGTGCTGGTGGTGGACGACTCCATCACCGTGCGCCGCGTAACGCAGCGCCTGCTGCAGCGCGAAGGCTATCGCGTGTCGCTCGCGGCCGATGGCCTGCAGGCGCTCGAACGGCTGCAGCAAGAGCGTCCGTCGGTGGTGCTGTCGGACATCGAAATGCCGCGCATGGACGGCTTCGACCTGGCCCGCAACATCCGCGCCGATGCCGCGCTGGCCGAGCTGCCGATCATCATGATCACCTCGCGCATCGCCGAGAAGCACCGCGATTACGCGCGCACGCTGGGCGTGAACCACTACCTGGGCAAACCGTACTCGGAAGAGGAACTGCTGCGCCTGGTGCGTGCGTACACGACCGAGCCGACGCTGGCCGCTGCCGCCTGACGCGCTCCGGCGCTCATCCAGAGAAAGGCCCTTCGGGGCCTTTTTCTATTTCTGCAGCGCCTTGGCCCGCGCCACGCCGTAGCGCTGCAGCGTCTTCTCGCGCGCCTCGGCATGGTCCACCACGGGCAGGGGATAGGTCTCGCCCAGCTTGATGCCCGCGGCCTCCAGCTCGACCGGCGAGGCCGTCCACGGCGCGTGGATCGTCGCGTTCGACAGCCCCGCGAGCTGCGGCAGGTAGCGGCGGATGAACTTGCCCTCGGGGTCAAAGCGCTCGCTCTGCGTCACCGGATTGAAGATGCGGAAGTAGGGCTGCGCATCGCAGCCGCTGGAGCTCGCCCATTGCCAGCCGCCGTTGTTGGAAGCCAGCTCGAAGTCGTTCAGGTGCAGCGCGAAGTAGCGCTCGCCCCGGCGCCAGTCCAGCCCCAGGTCCTTGCAGAGAAAGCTTGCCACCACCATGCGCAGGCGGTTGTGCATGTAGCCGCTCTGGTTGATCTGCAGCATGGCCGCATCGACCAGCGGGTAGCCGGTGCGGCCCTCGCACCAGGCGTCGAAGAGCTGGTCGGCATGCTTGCCGTGGTGCCACTGGATCTTGTCGTACTCGGGGCGAAAGCTCTTCGATTCGCCGTCTTTGTGGACGTGCGGGAAGTGCGTGAGGATCTGAAAGTAGAAGTCGCGCCAGATCAGTTCACTCAGCCACGTCGCCGCGCCCGCATTGCCCTGCAGCGAGAGCTGGTGCGCCACGCCCGCCACCTGGCGGATCGACACCGTGCCGAAGCGCAGGTGCACGCCCATGTAGCTGGGGCCGCGCACCGCGGGGAAATTGCGCGCTTCGTCGTAGCGGTCGATGCGCTCGAAGAAGTCCTCGAACAGCACGCCGGCGCCGAGCGAGCCGGTCGGAATTTCCAGCGTCGAGAGGTTGGTCTTCTCGAAGCCGAGTTCGCCCAGCGAGGGCATCGGCTCGCGGTAGGCCTGCGGCGGCGGAACCAGCGCATCGGCGTGGCCGCGCACCGGGTAGGGCTTGAGAAAGAACGAATCCACCTTCGCGAGCCAGGCCCGCTTGTAGGGCGTGAACACGGTGTAGGGCTGGCCGGTCTTGGTCAGCACCTCGTCGCGGTCGAAGACGGTCGAGTCCTTGTAGGTGTGAAAGGCGATGCCCGCGTTGGCCAGCGCGCCGAGCACCTTGGCATCGCGCTCCAGCGCATCGGGCTCGTCGTCGCGGTTGGCGAACACGGCCTGCACATCGAGGTCGCTCGCGAGCGAGGGGATTTCCTGCACCGCGTGGGAGTGCCGCACGATCAGCCCGCCGCTCAGGGCGCCCAGTTCAGCCTGGAGCTCCAGCAGCGATTCGCGGATGAATTCGACCCGCCGGTCGGCGCTGGGCAAGGGGTCCAGGATCGCCTTGTCGAACACGAAAACGCAGACCACCTGGCGGCAGGCGCGAAGGGCGCGGTAGAGCGCTGCGTTGTCGTCCACGCGAAGGTCGCGGCGGAACCACATGAGCCCCTTGGGATAGGTCTTGTCGACGGCCAGTAAAATGGGTGGCATATGGCCGCCGATTCTGCCCCGATGAACCTCACGCATCACTTTTTGATAGCGATGCCCGGGATGGAAGACAAAACTTTCAACCGCAGCGTCGTGTACCTCTGCGAACACAGCGAGCGCGGTGCGCTCGGCCTGGTGATCAACAAACCCAGCGACATCAACCTGAAGGTGCTGTTCGAGAAGATCGAGCTGCACCTGTCCCGCCCCGAGCTGGGCGACTCCCCCGTCTTCCAGGGCGGCCCGGTGCAGACCGAGCGCGGCTTCGTGCTGCACGAGCCGGTCTTCGCTCATGCCGAGAAGCCCGAGGAATCGGTCTACGCCTCGACCATGACCATTCCCGGCGGCCTGGAGATGACCACCTCCAAGGACGTGCTGGAGGCCCTGGCCACCGGCGCCGGCCCCCGCAAGGTGCTGGTTTCGCTGGGCTATTCGGCCTGGGGCGAGGGCCAGCTCGAATCGGAACTGGCCGAGAACAGCTGGCTCACCGTGAGCGCCGATCCGGCCGTGATCTTCGACACCCCGATCGAGCAGCGCTACGACAAGGCGCTGATGCTGCTGGGCCTCGAAGCCTGGAAGCTGTCGCCCGACGCCGGACACGCATGATGACCTCGGCTCGCCCCCAGTCTTCGCGCACTTCGTGTCGCTTCGCCAACCCCCTGCCGGGGGCGGGCCGGCCGCTTCGGGCGGCCGTGCGCGGCGGCCCCCTGTGAGTGGACCGGCGATGTCCGACAGTGCTGCGTCCTCATCTGTTCCCGTCCCGCCCCATTTCCAGACCTTCCTGGCCTTCGATTTCGGCCTGAAGCGCACGGGCGTGGCCAGCGGCAACCGGCTGCTTCAATCGGCCACGCCGCAGGCCACCATCAAGGCCGAGGGCGATGCCCGCTTCGCGCAGGTCGAGGCTCGCATCAAGGAATGGCAGCCCGACGCGCTGGTGATCGGCGTGCCCTACCACCCCGACGGCGCCCCGCACGAGAATACCCGCCGCGCGCAGAAGTTCGCGCGCCAGTTGCGCGGCCGTTTCAACCTGCAGGTGTTCGAAGTCGACGAGCGCTACAGCACGACCGAAGCGCTGTCTTCCGGCGCCAGAGACGCCGACGCCGCTTCGGCCTGCATCATCCTGGAGCAATTTTTGAGGAGTCTCCCGTGAGTTCCATTTCCGCCATTCCCGACGCCGAAGGGCTCTACACGGGCCTCCTGGCCGGCGTGAAGGCGCTGCTGCGCCCCGAAACCAAGCTGGTCGGCATCACCTCCGGCGGCGCCTGGCTCGTCGAGCGGCTGCAGAAAGACCTGGGCCTGCCCGGCGCGCCCGGCGTCATCTCCTCGGCGATGCACCGCGACGACTTCGCGCGTCGCGGCCTCTCGGCCAGCGCGCAGACCTCGCTCCCCTTCGACGTGAACGGCACCGACGTGCTGCTGCTCGACGACGTGCTCTACACCGGCCGCACCATCCGCGCGGTGCTCAACGAGCTGTTCGACTTCGGCCGCCCCGCCTGCGTGCGGCTCGCCGTGCTGGTCGACCGCGGTGGCCGCGAGCTGCCCGTTGCGGCCGATTTCTCGGCCGCGAAACTCACGCTCCCCGACACGCAGCTCCTCGCGCTCGCCCGCGCCGACGATGGCGCCTTCAGCCTCAAGGTGGAGGAAAGCAAGTAATGCTCTACAAGCGAAATCCGCAGCTCAACAAGAACGGCGAGCTCATCCACCTGCTGTCGATCGAAGGGCTGCCCAAGGACATCGTCACGCACATCCTCGATACCGCCGCCAACTTCACGAGCGTGAGCGACCGCGAGGTGAAGAAGGTGCCGCTGCTGCGCGGCAAGAGCGTGTTCAACCTGTTCTTCGAGAACAGCACCCGCACCCGCACCACCTTCGAGATCGCGGCCAAGCGCCTGAGTGCCGACGTCATCAACCTGGACATCGCGCGCTCCTCGGCCACCAAGGGCGAGTCGCTGCTGGACACCATCGCCAACCTGAGCGCCATGGCCGCCGACCTGTTCGTGGTGCGCCACAGCGAGTCGGGCGCGCCCTACCTGATTGCGCAGCACGTCGCGCCGCATGTGCACGTCGTGAATGCCGGCGACGGCCGCCACGCGCACCCCACGCAGGGGCTGCTCGACATGTACACGATCCGCCACTACAAGAAAGACTTCACGAACCTCACGGTCGCGATCGTCGGCGACGTGCTGCACTCGCGCGTGGCGCGCTCCGACATCCACGCATTGACGACGCTCGGCTGCGCCGAAGTGCGCGTGGTCGGCCCGAAGACCCTCGTGCCCGGCGACATGGCCGGCATGGGCGTGCGCGTGTGCCACACGCTCGAAGAAGGCATCAAGGACTGCGACGTCATCATCATGCTGCGGCTGCAGAACGAGCGCATGAGCGGCGCGCTGCTGCCTTCGTCGCAGGAGTTCTTCAAGACCTACGGGCTCACGCCCGAGAAGCTGCAGCTGGCGAAACCGGATGCGATCGTGATGCACCCGGGGCCCATCAATCGCGGCGTGGAGATCGACTCCGCCGTGGTCGATGGCAAGCAGAGCGTGATCCTTCCGCAGGTCACTTTCGGCATCGCGGTCCGCATGGCCGTGATGAGCATCGTGGCGGGTAACGAAGCATGAACACTCTCATCACCAACGGCCGCGTCATCGACCCCGCCTCGGGCACCGACAAGAAGGCCGACATCGCCATCGCCGACGGCAAGATCGCCGGCATTGGCAACACGCCGGCCGGCTTCAAGGCCGACCGCACCATCGACGCCGCGGGCTGCGTCGTCGTGCCCGGCCTCGTGGACCTCGCCGCGCGCCTGCGCGAGCCGGGCTACGAGCACGAAGGCATGCTGGAGAGCGAAATGGCCGCGGCCATCGCCGGCGGCGTGACCAGCCTGGTGTGCCCGCCCGACACCGACCCCGTGCTCGATGAGCCCGGCCTTGTCGAAATGCTCAAGTTCCGCGCCGAGAAGCTGCAGCGCGCGCGCCTCTTTCCACTCGGCGCGCTCACGCGCAACCTCGCCGGCGGCGTGCTCACCGAAATGGCCGAGCTCACCGAGGCCGGCTGCATCGGCTTCAGCCAGGCCGACGTGCCGCTGGCCGACACGCAAGTGCTGCAGCGCGCACTGCTCTACGCGAGCACCTTCGGCTACACCGTGTGGCTGCGCCCGCAGGACCGCGACCTCGGCAAGGGCGTGGCCGCCAGCGGCCCGCTCGCCACGCGCCTGGGCCTCTCGGGCGTGCCCGTGTCGGCCGAGACGATTGCCATCTTCACCATCGTCGAGCTCATGAAGAGCACCGGCGCGCGCGTGCACCTGTGCCGCATCTCCAGCGCCGCGGGCGTGGCGCTGGTGCGCGCGGCCAAGGCGCAGGGGCTGCCGCTGACCTGCGACGTCAGCATCAACTCGCTGCATCTCGCGGACACCGACATCGGCTACTTCGACAGCCGCGCGCGCCTGAACCCGCCGCTGCGCCAGCAGGGCGACCGCGACGCGCTCTCGGCCGCGCTGGCCGACGGCACCATCGACGCGCTGGTGTCCGATCACACGCCCGTCGAGGCCGACGCCAAGACGCTGCCTTTTGCCGAAGCCGAACCCGGCGCCACCGGCCTCGAACTGCTGCTGCCGCTCGCGCTGCAATGGGGCGAGCGCAGCGGCGCGGGCATCGCACGGGCCATCGAGGTCATCACCTCCGCGCCTGCGCGTCTGCTGGCCACCGTCGATGCGGGCACCGGCATCGGCCGGCTGGTCGAAGGCGGTGTCGCCGACCTGTGCGTGGTCGATACCGCGCTCGAATGGCAGGTGCAACCCGACCAGCTCAAGAGCCAGGGCAAGCACACGCCCTTCGCCGGCTATCCGGTGCAGGGCCGTGCGCGCCACACGCTGGTCGCGGGCCGCGTCGTCCACGGCTGAGAACGAAATCCACGCGCCATGCTTCATTCGCTGAAGGCCTGCTGGCGGTTGCTGCATGCAGTCGGACATGCGCTGGGCGGCTGGTGGACGATCCGTTTTGCGTTTCCGAAGATGTCGCAGGCCGAGCGCAACGCGCGCGTGCAGGAATGGTCGCGCCGCATGCTCGAGATCATGGGCATCACGCTCAAGGTGCAGGGCACAGCGCCGACCCAAGGGCCGGTGCTGATCATCAGCAACCACCTGTCGTGGCTCGACATCACGGCCATCCATGCGGCGCGGCATGTGCGCTTCGTGTCGAAATCGGGCGTCAAGCACTGGCCGGTGATCGGCACGCTGTCGACCGGCGCGGGCTCGCTCTACATCGAGCGCGAACGCCGCCGCGATGCGCTGCGCGTGGTGCACCACATGACCGAGGCGCTGCGCGAGGGCGACATGATCGGCGTGTTCCCCGAAGGAACGACGAGCGACGGCCGCGGGCTGCTGCCCTTCCATGCCAACCTGCTGCAGGCCGCGATTTCTTCCGGCGCACCGGTGCTGCCCGCCGCGCTGCGCTTCGCCGATGCCGCCACCGGCGAAACCAGCCAGGCGCCGCGCTACATCGACGACGACAACCTGCTCACCTCGCTCTGGAACACGCTGCGCGCGCCGCCTTTGCTGGCCATCGTGCGCTTCGGCGAGCCGCAGGATTCGCACGGCCGCGAGCGCCGCACCTGGGCGCAGTCGCTGCATGAAGACGTGCAGCAGCTGCGCCGCGAAACACATTGAGCCGCTGAGCGGCAGCCGCAAAAAAAGCGCCCTCGAAAGGGCGCTTGAACGACGCACGGATGCGCCGTGAGGAGGAAGCGAAAACGCGGGGCGGGCGTCAGAGGATGCCGAAGATCTTCAATCCGATGATCACGATGATCGGCACGCCGCAGAGCCAAAGGATGATGCTTTTCATGATCGAAGTCTCCGTGAGCTAAGTAGGGCTCTACATTGGCCGCGCGTTCGGCCGGTGCTTGCGGGAGAAGGCAAACCTTGCGCGTGGGCGCGTGCCTACAAGACCTGGACGGCGAAGACGCCGATCGCCACCAGCCAGGAGAGCGCCAGCGCGACCCAGAGCCATGCGCTCCATGCCGATAACTTTGCCAGCCGTTGCGACGGAGCGCTGCGAAGATCGCGCGTCATCAATGCCAGGAGTGCCTGTCCACCGTTTGTCGCGGAGAGCGGCAGCAGATTCAAGGCTGCCAGCTTGGCCGCGACAAGGCCCAAGAGCGAAACGAAGCCGTACTGCACGACCGAGGCACGGGTGCCCTCGAGCAATGCTTGGGCGGTGCTCAGCGGCCCCAACGCGCCGGCCACGATCTGCACGAAGCCGCTGCCTACGCTGACCAGCCCCGAGCCTGGGTGAAGAACCACCGCAACCAGCACCAGCGCAGCGGCGCCCAGGAGCGGCAACAGCACCTGGACGGCCCTGGGCCGGTGGTTGAAGGCGTCATCGAAGTAGCTGGCCTGAACATCGTCCGGCACCCATTCCACACGGGTGTCTTTCAGCGTGACCGAGCCTCCGAGAGGCAGCAGTCGCAGCTCGAAGAGGCCGCGGGACAGTAGCACCGGCCCAATGCCGAACGCGATCCGACGGACCTTGATGCCCAGCCAGTTGCCGAGGACAGCCATGACAGCGATATGGAGGGCTGCCAGCAGCGCGATGGCAGCGATGAACTTCAGCGCAATGAGCATGTGGATCGAAGCGGGGTTCGAAGGCGCGCCGGTAGGGCTCCTTGGGGAACACGAGCAGACGTGTTGCTGCCGGCGGATGGTAGCGTCGAAGCCCGTTCACCCGGAGCGCCAGGAGTTCCATCTGCCGGCAGCCGCGCACGGCACGCAAAAGCAATGACATACCCGCTTGCCCGCCTGCTGCGTGCGATGCCCCTGCTGTTCATGCTCGGTGGGCTGCTCGCGGCATTCGACGCCGAAGCCAACTACCCGTGTTCGGGCGGCAAGGGCGGCGTGTCCCACTGCTCGGGCGCGCTGTTTGTCTGCAACGACGGATCGATCAGCGGTTCGAAGAAAGTCTGCACCGGCCCCCAAGGCGGCGGCGGTGCAGCGCGCGGACTGTTCGCGCCGCAGCAGGCAACCGGAAGCGGTGCGGGCGCCGGCGATTGCGCCTGCCGCTCCGGCCGCATCTGCACGGGTCCGCGTGGCGGCCAGTACTGCCTAAGCGACAGCGGCGCGAAGAGCTACGTGCGCCGGTGATCCGATCAATCAGTCGCGGTCTTCGTAATACCGGCGATGCTGCTCCCGCTCCCACTGCCGGCGGCGCCATTCACGGCGCTCGGCACGGCGTTCTTCCCAACGCTCCGCGCGACGCTCTTCCCAGCGGGAACCAGGCTCGTAGTACACCGGCGCGGGCGTGGAATACACAGGCGCCGGGGGCTGGTAGTACGTCGGCGCCGGCCGCGAGTAAACGGGTGCCGGCTCGTAGTAGACCGGTGCCGGTTGGCCGACGACCAGGCCCGGCAGGTTGACGCCAACGGACCAATGGGTCTCCGCATTGGCCGATGCGCCGGCGAACAATGCACCTGCGGCGATGACGCCTGCAGCGGCCAGCTTGAGAACGGTTCGGGGAATCGACATTTCATCTCCTGAAGCGGGGCATGGAACAGCCCTGATGTCGTATCCAACGCCCCTGCGCACGAGGCCGCTCACATCGCTTAGGTGAAGTACCGTTCCCAAATGTCACTCAGGTTGCGAAACGATGGCGCCGCGGGACCGCGCACTAACCCCAGAACGCGTCTTCCGCCGCCTGGTCTTCGGAGAACAGCCACACCTCGCAGATGCGCCCATCTTCGATGCGCAGCACGTCCACGCCCGACATCGCCATCGACGCCCCCGGTTTTTCCGCGCTGAAGTGCAGCGGCGTCGCGACCCGATCGCCCTGCGCCATCAGCGGCCCGACGCCGTCGATGCGAAAGCTGCCACCGCTGCGCTCCATGAAGCGCCCCAGCAGCGCGTAGACGGCCTCCTTGCCCCGGTGCGTGCCCGAGAGGCTGCCGCTGCCCGGCTGGTGCCAGACGATGTCGTCCGCGAAGATCTTGCCGACTGTCTCGAAGTCGCCCTTGGCGACGGCGTCGAAGTAGCTGCGGACGAGTTCGATGTTGTGCTGCGGGGTGGTGGTGTCGATGGTGGTGTTCGTATTCATGGCGCGGACAATAGCCACCCGCATCTCCTCCCGCAAGAACGCACCCCAACGTGCCCAAGGCACCTCGAAGTGACCATGGAAGAACAACAACAAGCCCCGCAACCTGCCGCTCACCCGGCATGGAACCCGTACCTCGCCACCTGCCCGACGCGGCAGGTGCTCGACTGCATCGCCGACAAATGGGCCGCGCTGGTGGTGGGCTTGCTGATCGGCGGCACGCGGCGTTTCGGCGAACTGCGCCGCGAGATCCAGGGCGTGTCGCAGAAGATGCTCACGCAAACGCTGCGCTCGCTGGAGCGCGACGGCATCGTGCGCCGCGAGGTCTACGCCACCGTGCCGCCGAAGGTCGAGTACTCGTTGACGCCGCTGGGCGAATCGCTCGCGGCCACGCTGGAAGAACTGCGCCTCTGGGCGGAACGGAACATCGAGGACGTGCTCCGGAATCGGGAGGCGTTCGATGCGGCGGCAGCGGTGGTGAGTGAAAGCGCCCCGGCATCGGCAGCAAAGAACCGCTGAGCAGCAGGGGCAACTGAGGGCTGGACGCATTCTTTCGTTCATGCCCCGCGCCCGTTGCTGCACCCCGTTTCCCTCGCAAGCACCTCTCGCCGAGCCGCGCCATCCGGCGTACGCAGGCCGGCCGTTTTGCGTTGCCGCACGAAGGCGTTAATCTGCCGCAGCTTCATTTCCAGGGACGGAACTGCTTCCAATGACTCCTGTCGTCATCTATCCAAGCCGCCTGCGCGTCAGCCTGCTCCTCGTGGGCTCGGTCCTTTTCGTAGCCGGGGGCGTCTGGCTGCTGAGAAATCCCATTCGGGGCGACGAGTTCATGGGCTGGCTCAGTGGATGGGCCAGCATCGTCTTCTTCGGCGCGGTCGGGCTCTTTGCACTGGGCCGGCTCGTGTCGAGAAAGCCGGCGATCACGATCGATCTCACCGGCATCACGGACAACGCATCGGGACTGTCCGCCGGCTTCATCCCGTGGTCCGACATCACCGATGCGCAGATCGTGAAGTTCCAGCAGCAGAAGTTTCTCGGCGTGTCGCTGCGCAATCCGAAGGGCTACCTTGCCAAGGCCTCGCCCTTCAAGCGCATGCTGATGAAGGCCAATTCATCGCTCGTGGGCTTCGTCATCAACATCCCCCGGATCGCGCTGCCTGTGACCCTCGAAGAAGTGCTGGCGCACATCGAGCGCTTCAGGCAGGCCGCCGCGGTTGCGCCCCGCATGTGACGCAGGCGGCGCACGGCGATGAGGCAGGCACAGCGGGCAGGCAGCGCTCGGCTTGAGCGCCCTTGGCGGCGCGGGCACGCTGCGCATCTGCCGCGCGGTGCGCGTTGCTGAATGACGGCCGCCATGAAAGAGATTCGCCTGGGTTGGTCGTTGGAGGTCAGCCACCTCAAGCATCAGATCCAGGCCGCCGCGAGCTGGAAGCCCGAGACGCCCGCGCTGCGCCGCGACCTGGAAATCATGGCCGAGGTGGGCAACGAGGTCTTCGGCGAAGGCACGCACTGGATCGAAGAGCGGACGGTGCCCACCAAGCCTGAGTGAGTGAGTGAGTGAGTGAGTGAGTGAATGAAGGGCGATGCTGTCGCCCTTTCGCTCGCGTTTCCTGCGCATCCAGCCGCAGTTGAACGGCGTGCAATATGGAACTGCAAAACCATCAGTTCCGTTCTTCGCCAGCCGCGCCCATGATCGCCTCCCGCAGTCATTCAGCAGGAGACGACACCATGATGGCCGACACCCTCATCGATGAGCCCGAAGTGGCGCAGCCCGCCGCAGAGGGACCGCAGGAGGCGATCGCAAGATGCGTGGCCACCGTCATGCGCTCGCGCCGCGCGACGCGTGCCTTCAAGGCGCAGCCGCTGCGCCGCGAAGTCGTCGAAGCAATCCTGCAAGACGCCGCCTTTGCGCCGAGCGGCGCCAACATCCAGCCGTGGCGCGTGCACGTGCTCAGCGGCGCGGTCAAGAACGCGCTGACCGATGTGCTCGTCGCCGCCTCCCGCGCCGGCACTGCACCGGCGCCCCAGCACTTTCCCGAGCCGCTGCCCGACACCTACCGCGCGAGGCTCATGGACTTCGGCGCCCGCTACTACGCCTCGCTCGGCATCGATCGCAACGACACGCCCGCCCGCACGCGCCAGACCGAGCGCAACTACGCTTTTTTCGGCGCACCGGTCGGCCTCATCTTCAGCATCGACCGCCGGTTGAAGCCGCACAGCTGGATCGACCTCGGCCTCTTCGCGCAGAACGTGATGCTCGCGGCGAAAGCGCGCGGCATCGACACCTGCCCGCAGGTGGCGTTCGCGCAGTTCCATGAACCGATCGCGGCGCACCTGCACATGTCGCCGGACGAGGTGACCGCCTTCGGCATGTCCATGGGATACGGCGACCCCGAGGCCGAAGTGAACCGCGCCGCGATGCCGAGGGAGCGCGTGCACGACTTCGCGCGGTTCTCCGGCTTTCCGGCCTGACCTTTCTTTTCTTTCGATTCTTGATTCAGGAAAAAACGCGCATGAACATCTCATCGCTTGCCGCCGCTGTTGCTGCTGTCGTTGTTGTCGCAGCCGGCACCCTCGGCGCGTTTGCGCCCCTTCCCGCCGCCGCACACGAGCCGGCCGAAAGCGTCACGCCCGCACTCAAGCAGGCGATTCCGAACATCCCCGGCAAGTCGCTGGTCGCGGTGGTCGTCGACTATCCGCCGGGCGGCGCCTCGCCGGCGCATGTGCATGCGAAGTCGGCCTTCATCTACGGCTACGTGGTGGCGGGCGCCATCGAGTCGCAGGTGAACGATGGCCCGAAGCAGATTCTTCGTGCCGGCGAGAGCTTCTACGAGCCGCCCGGCGCGAAGCATCCGGTCAGCCGGAACGCCAGCAAGACTCGGCCCGCGAAGCTGCTCGCCGTGTTCGTGGTGGACACCGACGACACCGCGCTCACGACGCCCATCACCCACTGATTCGATCTCCAGGAGCGCGACCACCATGACCCAACGCCTCGACTACAACCAGATCGCCCCGGCCGGCATCAAGGCCATCGGCACCGTGTACGGCTACGTCTCGCAGAGCGGCCTGTCGCCGGTGCTGGTCGACCTGGTGTACCTGCGGGTTTCGCAGATCAACAACTGCGCGTACTGCCTGGACATGCATACGCGCGATCTGTTGAAGAAAGGGCAGGCCGTTGAAAAGCTCGCGCTGCTGCAGGCGTGGCGCGAAGCGGGTGCGCTCTTCGACGCACGCGAGCGTGCCGCGCTGGCGTGGGCGGAGTTGGTGACGCGGGTGGCGGAGACGGGCGTGCCCGACGGCGACTACGACGCGGCGCGGGCTGTCTTCGAGGAGCGTGAGCTGGTGGACCTGACCATCGCGATCGGGTTGATGAATGTCTACAACCGGATGGCGATCAGTTTTCGGAATACGCCGCAGGCGGTGGGTGCTGCGTAGCGCCGCATCGATCGGCGTGGCGTCACGCACGCGGCCCGTTTTCTGGTGACGAGCCGCGTTGAGTCGGTAAAAAAGCCGCTGCGTAGCAGCGGCTTGATTCACCGATTCACGTCGCGCCGGCTTGGCTCAAGCTCTGACGCAGAGCGGCGGTCTTGTGGCTCGGGTCGTCGATGGCGGAGAGGACGACGCTGCTCAATTCAGCGAGGTGCTTGAGGATGCCGGGGAGTCTGTTGGCCAGCGTTTCCGAGTCGAAGGTGGCGGACCCGGAGAGCGCTTGAAGGATGGCGAGCCAGTCGAGTGATTCGCAGGCTGCGATGCGGATGACTTCGCGACGAGGGGTGTCGAGAAAATCTTTTGCTTGCGGGAGTTGCGGTGCCGACGTGTTGGGCTCGGCGGTGGTGGTGGAGGCGCTTGTGGCGCCGTTGATAGACTTCTTCTTAGCCATGATGTGCGGGTTCTCCCAAGAGGTTGCACGTTGTGGTTAGGCTGGTTCGGTGTCTCACCACCGTTCCAGCCGCCTGAATTTGCCTCAGAAAATCGCGGTCTGAATTCGACTGCGATACGCCCTGAGACGCGGCGTTTATCTTTTATTTCGGTCCTTCCAATCAATCAATTGTTCGATTGATCGCTGGCGCTCGCAATATTAAATCGCGCGAAGCTCGCCCTTGGAATTGGTTTGCAGCATCCCTACGAGTAGCATTTTAATTTCGCGTGCCTATTTTCACCGAACGGGCAGGGGTCGGTGCACGGGCCTTAAATCTATTCGTGAAATTGTCCCGATTTCCTCACTTCGTCTTGCAGCAAAATTAAACTGCGGCAACAAGCGCGTGGGCCTTGTTGGTAATTTGGTTGACGATTTCTTCTAGGACCGGGAATTTGAATCCTTCCTCAATGGATTTTTTGAAAAACAGCTCCATAACTTCCGAGTTTTTTAGGGCCTTTGATGGTTTTTCATAAGAAAGCGCGGCGGCGCATTCTCCGCGGAGAGGGGCAAATCTTTCTCCAACACAGCTTTGGAGGTAAGTTTCGATATCATTTTCGAAGACTGCAAAGTCCGGCGTAGCAAGCGTCGAAGGGTAATCTATTGAATCTAGGCCGCCCATTCTTGTGTATGCGCGATTCGTGTGAGCGGTCTTATTTTCAACCTTGTCCCCATCAAAAATGAAGTAGGTAGAAATTCCAAATCCCCTGAATGCGACCACTGCTCGGTCAAGATTATTTTTTCCTCCGACTGGAATTAATACAATGCCAAGCTGATCCCAGCCTGCACTCATTAATTCTTGCATCGCCCAAAGAGCGGCGACATCGGATTCTCCCTCCACAACAACGACAACGTCCGCAAAAAAACCTTCGTTAACGATAGTGTTCAACACGGGTGCCGCACGGGATACGAAAGCCTGCTCGGTAAATTCTTCTGCAGGACGTTCCCAGATTCTTGCTAGTTCTTCTGCCGCCTGCTTTTTGCTGAATTGCGTAAATGCCGTGTGTCGAGGGGCGGTTGCTGGGTCTGCAAGTGTTTTTCTGCAAATGCGAATTTCGTTGAAGTGCTGCACTTCTAAAAAATAGGGGGAGTGAGTTACATAAAGAACTTGAGTGGATGGAGCTAGAGCATCTTCTGCTCTTATAGCAAGCCCTCTCAGTATTTTCGCAAGATAGCGACTGCGAGCTGGATGAAGATACAACTCCGGCTCTTCGATAGCCAATATCAGATCGGGAATTCGATCAGTGAAATTGGCATTTTCTGTATTTGTATCTGTATTCGCAGGATTGACCTGAGGTACAGGAGTTAACGATAGCTGCTCGAGAAGCGAGAGCACTACTGCACGTTGTAGGCCATGCCCGGTATAGCGCACTGGAACGCTGAAATTATCCTCTGACACCGAAACTGTTGCGTCAGGAAGCGGAATTGATGGAGGTTTAAGTTCCTCAAAATCAATAGAAAGATCCGCGCCGGGAGAATAGCGACGCAGGCGTTCGGAAACTGACTCGCCCAATTTTGTCAGTTCTGGCAAATTGTCTTTTCCGTATAGCTCTTTGGCCTTTGCCTCAAAATCCGTTTTAAATTTCTGAAAATCTTCTCTGTTGGCAATACTTCGAGTGACGATCAAATCAAGTAGCTGCATGATTGCACCACGTTTTTCCATCTCATTTGAAGCATCGCGCACAGCTGGAACCAAGACGAATTTGGTGAAATTATCCGGTTTGCCTCCCCCAACATTTTTAGAGCCAAAGAATTGCGTTTCTCTTTCTATGGGAACTTGCATATCTGGATGGGCGCTTTCGTACTCGGCCATCAATACATCCAAAGCAGCTGCGTTGTTTGGAATTGCAGCCAATCCAGGGAGTTCGCCATTTTCGAGCGTCTCTTTCAAAAGGGTGCGTCGTGCTTGAAACGGGACTTTTCTCGCGTCGGCGAATATGGGGATTTGTGCAGAGGCTCCGTAGTATCTGGCGCCGCCGCTATTTATTTTCTTGCTGACAACCAACTTGTTATCCTTGATGTACTCTGAAAATTCCTTCAATTCATCTTCGCGAAGACTTCCGTAGGTCACGCGAATTTTTATTTCGAGTTCTGAATTGTGGCCGTAGTAATCAAGTTTCGAGTATTGAGTAGATGGTGTGTAGAAGCTGTCTAAAGCGTAGAGAATTGTGGATTTTCCAACTCCATTTCTGCCAACGAATGATGTTGCATCATCAAAAAGAATCTCCGCTTCTTTGATGCAGCGGAAATTCTCCACGTATACCTTTTCAATGCGCATATTTCTTCCCTCTAGATGTTCAAGCCAGCATATGCCTTGGAGCGAAACAAGTCGATACGGTGAACTAGGGTGTTTTGCTGATGCATTGAATTCAAGCGATCCGAACTTTCAACGCCTCCTTGACCAGTTGATTCGGCCAGCTTCGCAAAGCTGATCCGCATCGGAACTGAAATCGACGCGTTGCGAGTTGTCCCCTTGCAAAGCAGGAATCTGAGAGTGCTGCGGAGGTAGCCGGCAGACGCTGGTCGAGGCCCTTCGAGCGTTCGGGTGGCGACGGTCGGCTAGAGCCGCGATTGCGCTCGAAAACTTGCGGTAGGTTTGCCGAGCTCGCTATCGATTCGGAAGGTTGGCGAGTCGGGCTTTGATCTTTCCGCTCGGACGAGCGATCTGCCGCGTGGCCTCGGGGCTCATGCGTCCGAACATAACTGGAGAGCTGACTTCTCTGGAGCTGGTGCCTTCGACAGGAATCGAACCTGTATCTGAGTCTTAGGAGGACCCCGTTCTATCCATTGAACTACGAAGACATTCGGCGCGATGGGCTGGGGGCCCGGCCGGCGGGTGGTTGCCGGTGCGCCGCGCGATTTTATAGGCCTTCCTGCTCGCTCCGCGTGGCCTTCGCGCACAGGCCGCGCGCCAGTGCAAAAGCACAGCCAGCGCGGGCTAACCCCGATACGAAATCTCCAAGAAGTTGACCACGGTCAAGTCGACGCGGAACGCGTGCGCGCAACATCCGCCCTGTTCGTATCTCCGCTCAGATCCAAGAATAAAAAAGGGCGAACCCTACACAGATTGGAGACAGACATGACGATGAAAAACATCGCTTCGCAGGCCGTCCGCAGCTGGCCTGCAAAAGCGCTTGGCGCGGCCGTACTCGCGTTGGCCGCCGCCACCCCCGCCTTCGCGTGGGAGCCGTCCAAACCCGTGGAGTTCGTGATCCCCGCCGGCACCGGCGGCGGCGCCGACCAGATGGGGCGGCTGCTGCAGGGCATCGTCATCAAGTACAAGCTCATGAAAGAGCCGCTCATCGTCGTCAACAAGTCGGGCGGCGCGGGCGCCGAAGGCTTTCTCGCGGTGAAGGAAGCCAAGGGCGATCCGCACAAGATCATCATCTCGCTGTCGAACCTGTTCACCACGCCCATGGCCACCGGCGTGCCCTTCAACTGGAAGGACATGACGCCCGTCGCGATGCTGGCGCTCGACCAGTTCGTGCTGTGGACCAACGTCGACGCGCCCTACAAGACGGCCGGCGAATACATTGCGGCCACCAAGGCCGCGGGTCCCAACAAATTCAAGATGGCCGGCACCGGCTCCAAGCAGGAAGACCAGATCATCACCGTCGCGCTCGAGAAGGCCACGGGCACCAAGTTCATCTACGTGCCCTTCAAGGGCGGCGGCGAAGTCGCGGTGCAACTGGTGGGTGGCCACGTGCATTCGACGGTCAACAACCCGATCGAGGCGGTGGCGCAATGGCGTGCCGGCAAGCTGCGCGCGCTGTGCGTGTTCGACGACGAGCGCATGCCCTTCAAGGCGAAGGTGACCGACACGCAATCGTGGAACGACGTGCCCACCTGCAAGGAAGCGGGCGTGCCCACCAAGTACACGATGCTGCGCGGCATCTTCATGCCCGCGGGCGTCACGCCCGAGCAGCTCAAGTTCTACACGGACCTCTTGACCAAGGTGGCCGCCACGCCGGAGTGGAAGGAATACATGGAGAAGGGTGCCTTCAACCCGACCTTCATGACCGGCAAGCCCTTTGCCGACTGGCTCACCACGGCCGAAACGACGCACCGCACGCTGATGTCGGACGCGGGCTTCCTGGCCAGCAACAAGTAAGCCGCGGGCACAGAGCCAGCCCCGGCCGCGAGACCGCGGCGGGGTCGCGCGCCGGAAGGCAGGCGTGCGCACGCAACGAGCGCGCGCACCGCCTCATTTCACTCACACATTTGATCGATGGGGGCTCCATGGAGCACGAAGAAATTTCCGATGGGGCGCCGCGTTCGGGCGTCGCCACCTACGTGGTCGAGGCGGTGGTCGCGGCGCTGCTGCTCATCATCGGGCTGGTGGTGGTGTTCGAGGCCCGCAAGCTCGGCGCGGGCTGGACGAGCGATGGGCCGGGGTCGGGTTACTTCCCGTTCTTCATCGGCGTGATCATCACGATCTCGGGCGCGGGCATCCTGTACCAGGCACTGCTCGGCAAGAACCGCAACACCGAGGTGTTCGTGGATTCGGTGCAGCTCAAGCGCGTGCTCTCGGTGCTGGTGCCGGCCAGCGTGTACGTGCTGTGCATCACCTTCGTGGGGCTGTATGTCGCATCGGCGGTCTACATCGCGCTCTTCATGATCGTGCTGGGCAAGTACTCGTGGGTGAAGAGCGTGATCGCGGCCCTCGCGGTCAACACGGTCTTCTTCTGCATGTTCGAGGTGTGGTTCAAGGTGCCCCTGTTCAAGGGCGCACTCGACCCCCTCCGGTTCCTCGGCTACTGAACTCACGGAGCACAGCGAAATGGACGAAATCAGCGCCCTGATGCAGGGCTTTGCAGTGATCCTGACCCCGATGAACATCGCACTGATGTTCGTGGGGATCATTCTTGGCGTGCTCATCGGCGTGCTGCCGGGGCTGGGCGGCGCCAACGGGGTGGCAATTTTGCTGCCCCTCACGTTCACGATGTCGCCGACCTCGGCCATCATCATGTTGTCGTGCATCTACTGGGGTGCGTTGTTCGGCGGGGCCATCACCTCGATTTTGTTCAACATCCCCGGCGAACCATGGTCGGTGGCCACCACCTTCGACGGCTACCCGATGGCCCAGCAGGGCAACGCGGGTGCCGCGCTCACCACGGCTTTCACGTCGTCGTTCGTGGGTGCCTTCATCGCGGTGGTGATGATCACTTTTCTCGCGCCGCTGGTCGCGAAGTTCGCGCTCAAGTTCGGGTCACCCGAATTCTTCGCGGTGTACTTGCTGACCTTCTGCAGCTTCGTGGGCATGGGCAAGGGATCGCCCTTCAAGATCCTCGCGTCGATGGCGCTCGGCTTCGCGCTCGCCTCGGTCGGCATGGACACGGTCACCGGCCAGCTGCGCCTGACCTTCGGCCAGCCCGAGCTGATGCGCGGCTTCGACTTCCTGATCGCGGTGATCGGTCTCTTCGGCATCGGCGAAATTTTGCTGTCGATGGAAGAGGGCCTGAAGTTCTCCGGCAAGAGCGCGAAGATCGACCCCAAGGTCGTGCTGCAAACGTGGAAGCAGCTGCCGCAGTATTGGGTCACGTCGCTGCGCAGCTCGCTCATCGGCATCTGGATGGGCATCACGCCCGGCGGCGCCACACCGGCTTCGTTCATGGCCTACGGCCTCGCCAAGAAGATGTCGAAGAAGGGCTCCAAGTTCGGCACCGGCCAGATGGAAGGCGTCGTCGCTCCCGAGACCGCGGCGCACGCCGCAGGCACCAGCGCGCTGCTGCCGATGCTGGCGCTGGGCATCCCCGGTTCGCCGACCGCTGCCGTGCTGCTGGGCGGCCTGCTGATCTGGGGCCTGCAGCCCGGACCGCTGCTCTTCGTCGAGCAGAAGGACTTCGTCTGGGGCCTTATCGCCAGCATGTACCTGGGCAACATCGTGGGCCTGATCGTGGTGCTGAGCACGGTGCCGCTGTTCGCCTCGATCTTGCGCATTCCGTTCTCGATCATCGCGCCGGTGATCATCGTGATCTGCGCGATCGGTGCCTACACCGTGCACAACGCGATGCTCGACATCTGGTTCATGCTCGGCTTCGGCGTCATCGGCTACCTGTTCAAGAAACTCGACTTCCCGCTCGCGCCGCTGGTGCTTGCGCTGGTGCTCGGGGACAAGGCCGAAGACTCGTTCCGACAGGCCATGCTGGTCTCGCAAGGCGACGTGATGATCATGTTCTCCAACCCGCTGGTGGGCGGCATCACGACGCTGGCCCTGGTGCTGCTGTTCTGGCCGCTGATCTCCAAGGGCATCGCCCTCATCAAGCCGCCGAAGAAGCCCGACGAGTTCGCCGTCGAGCGTCCGGTGGATTGAGCGAGAAAGCACAAGGAGCAAACACATGCCAGTCATCGCGCTGACCCAGGAGATGGGTTCCCTCGCCAAGGACGTTTCGGTCAAGCTCGCGGAAACGCTCTCGCTCGCCGTGATGCGCCATGAGGTCATCGACCACGTGGCCGAGAAGATGCAGGTTTCCAAGAGCCTCATCGGCCGGCTGCGCGGCGGCAAGGCCGGCCTCCTGGAGCGCCTGAAGACCGATCACCGCAGCGTCGCGCTCTACACGGCCGACGAGCTCTTCGCGCTGGCCGACCGCGGCAACGTGGTGCTGCGCGGATGGGGCGCCACCTGCCTCTTGCGGCCGGTGCCGCACGTGGTGTGCGTGCGCATCACGCGTTCGATGGACAAGCGCGTCGAATGGCTCATGGGCGACCTCGAAACCGACGACGCCGCATTCGCCGAAGCCGAGATCCGCCGCAGCGACCAGGCGCACGCGGCGCGCATGCATGCGCAGTTCGGCGTGACCTGGGGCGACCCGGTGCTCTACGACTTGGTGCTCAACACAGACCGCGTGACCGTCGACAGCTGCGTCGAGCAGATCCGCCAACTGGTGGCGCGGCCCGAGTTCGCGGAGACGCCCGAGTCGCGCGCGTTGCTGAAAAACATGGCGCTGCAGGCGCGCGTGAAAGCAGCGTTGAAGGAGCAGACGGAGACGAGTGACATCCGCGTCACGGTCGATGCGAACCAGGGGGAGGTGATCCTGCGCGGCATCGTCTTGAACTCGGAAGAGCGCGCGCAAACCGAAGCGGTGGTGGCCGCCGTGCCCGGCGTGACCGGGGTGCACAACCAATTGCGATTGATGGCAACGTCACGCCGTTTCGCATCCGCCAAACAGACCTGACTTCAGGCCGCCGCAACACCCCATCGGCGTGCCCGAGTGCGCAGGGCATCGGGTGCTCCCCGCAGCGAAATCAAGGAGGAGGGCGAAGCCCGGGGGACATTCGCGGAGGGGAGTACCCGGTGGCCTGTGCACCCGCCCCGAATGCCCCCTGCGAAAACTAGATCTTCCCGCGCTTGCGAAGCCGACTAAGGGTTTCCGCGGAGAGATTCAGATAAGAAGCCAGCTCCTTGCTAGGAATCCGGTCTTCCAGCTCCGGGTGCTTGCGCATGAACCGGTGCACGCGCCCCGGCGCATCTAGCAAGTGCAGCGTGATCGTGTGCGCCATGATCTCGCTCATCCCCTTCATCACCAGGTACTCGAACAGCTCCTTCGTCTCGGGGTGCCGGTTGAGAAAGGTGATCCATTCCTTGAGCGGCAGGCTCGCCACGCGGGCCTTGGTGACGCACACGATGCCGTAGGGCGTCGGCGTGCCCAGCCGCAGTGCCGCATAGCTCGTTTCCATGTCGTGTTCGTCGGCGAAGCGGAGGATCATTTCCTTGCCTTCCGGGTTGCTCACGACCCGCTTCAGGATGCCGTCGAGGATGAAGTACTGCTCCATCTCGCGCACCCCCTGGTGCAACAGGAAATCGCCCTTGTTGCCGTCCACGATCACGAGGTGGGCTTCGAGTTCTGCGCGGTCGCTCTCGCTCAGGTCCTTGAGCAGGACGTTCTGCCGGAGCTGCGCGCGAATGATGTTTTTTTCCGGGTGGTTTTCCAACAACGTCATGGGTCCCGTCTTGCTCGAATTCGCAACAACAACTTCTGGTTCCGGCTTCTGTTTCAGGCCGGTGCCGTTTTCCGGAAAGTTGACCGAGGTCAACGTTCGAAAGCATGCCCCCGAATCATAGTCCCGGCTCGGGCCTCGGCCATTCACCAAAGCAGAAGGAGAGACATGTCTTCAGTAAGAACGGACAAAGAGGCATCCACGACCCTGGACGACGCCCTCAAGCCCACGAGCCGGGCCGTTGACGGCGATGCGGTCGTGCGAGCCCTCAAACCGGTGGCGGACGACACACCGGAGGCCGAAACGACCGACGGCTTCCACCTGGTCATCGATGCGCTGAAGCTGAACGACATCGACACCATCTTCGGCCTCCCCGGCATCCCGATCACCGACCTCACGCGCATGGCGCAGGCCGAGGGCATGCGGGTCATTTCGTTCCGCCACGAACAGCACGCCGGCAACGCCGCAGCAGCAGCAGGCTTCTTGACGCAAAAGCCCGGCATCTGCCTCACGGTGTCCGCCCCCGGCTTCCTGAACGGCCTCACGGCGCTGGCCAACGCGACCACCAACTGCTTCCCGATGATCCTCATCAGCGGATCGAGCGAGCGCGAAATCGTCGACCTGCAGCAGGGCGACTACGAAGAGATGGACCAGCTGGCCATCGCCAAGCCGCTGTGCAAGGCCGCCTTCCGCGTGCTGCACGCCGAAGACATCGGCGTGGGCATCGCCCGCGCGATTCGCTCGGCGCTGTCGGGCCGCCCCGGTGGCGTGTACCTCGACCTGCCGGCCAAGCTCTTCGCGCAGACCATGGATGCGGCCAAGGGCAAGGCATCGCTCATCAAGGTGGTCGATCCGGCACCGCGCCAGATTCCCGCACCCGATGCGGTGAAGCGCGCACTCGACCTGCTCAAGGGCGCGAAGAAGCCGCTCATCCTGCTTGGCAAGGGCGCCGCCTACGCACAGGCCGATGCCGACATCCGCGCACTGGTCGAGAAGACGGGTATTCCCTACCTCCCGATGTCGATGGCCAAGGGACTGCTGCCCGACACGCATGCGCAATCGGCTGCCGCCGCACGCTCCTATGTGCTGCAGGAAGCCGACGTGGTGCTGCTCATCGGCGCACGCCTGAACTGGCTGCTCTCGCATGGCAAGGGCAAGACCTGGGCCGAGGACAAGGGCGCCAAGCAGTTCATCCAGATCGACATCGCACCGACCGAGATCGACAGCAACGTGGCCATCGCCGCGCCGGTGATCGGCGACATCGGCTCCTGCGTTGCGGCGCTGCTGGGCGGCATCGATGCCAAGTGGGCCAAGCCGCCGACCGAATGGACCGGCGCCATCGCCGAGCGCAAGGACAAGAACCTCTCGAAGATGGCCGTGACGCTCGCCGCGCGCCCGTCGCCGATGAACTTTCACAGCGCGCTCAGCGTGATCCGCGACCAGGTGAAGGCGCGGCCCGACGCCATCGTGGTGAACGAAGGCGCCAACACGCTGGACTTCGCGCGCAGCATCGTGGACATGTACGAGCCGCGCAAGCGCCTCGACGTGGGCACCTGGGGAATCATGGGCATCGGCATGGGCTTTGCCGTTGCCGCCGCCGTGGTCACCGACAAGCCGGTGATCGCCATCGAGGGCGACAGCGCCTTCGGCTTCAGCGGCATGGAGGTGGAGACCATCTGCCGCTACAACCTGCCGATCTGCATCATCGTCTTCAACAACAACGGCGTGTACCGCGGCACCGACGTGAACGCGAGCGGCACCGCCGACGTGGCGCCCACCGTGTTCGTGAAGAACGCGCGCTACGACAAGCTGATGGAAGCCTTCGGCGGCGTGGGCGTCAACGCGACCACCGCCGACGAACTGCAGAAGGCCCTGACCGAGGCTGTTGCTTCGCGCCGCCCGACGCTGATCAACGCCGTCATCGACGAGACCGCAGGCACGGAGAGCGGGCGCATCACGAGCCTGAATCCCGCCACGGCGAAGAAGAAGTAATCCCATCCCGTATTCAGCATCCAGGAGATTTCACATGAGCGACAACAAACCCCTCAACGGCATCAAGATCATCGACTTCACGCACGTGCAAGCCGGTCCCGCCTGCACGCAGATGCTGGCCTGGTTCGGCGCCGACGTCATCAAGGTCGAGCGCCCCGGCGCCGGCGACGTCACGCGCTCGCAGCTGCGCGACATTCCCGATGTGGACGCGCTCTACTTCACCATGCTCAACAGCAACAAGCGCTCGCTCACGCTGGACACCAAGCAGCCCGAGGGCAAGCTGGTGCTCGAGAAGCTCATCAAGGAATCGGATGTGCTGGTCGAGAACTTCGGCCCCGGCGCGCTCGACCGCATGGGCTTCACCTGGGAGCGCATCCAGGAACTGAACCCGAAGATGATCGTCGCCTCGGTCAAGGGCTTCAGCGACGGCCACCACTACGAAGACCTGAAGGTGTATGAGAACGTCGCGCAGTGCGCCGGCGGCGCCGCATCGACCACCGGCTTCTGGGACGGCCCGCCGACCGTGAGCGCCGCGGCGCTCGGCGACAGCAACACCGGCATGCATCTGGCCATCGGCATCTTGACGGCCATCATCGGCCGCGAACAGACCGGCAAGGGCCAGCGCGTGGCCTGCTCGATGCAGGACGCGGTGCTCAACCTCTGCCGCGTGAAGATGCGCGACCAGCAGCGCCTGGACCGCCTCGGCTACCTCGAGGAATATCCGCAGTACCCGCACGGCACCTTCAGCGACGTGGTGCCTCGCGGCGGCAATGCCGGCGGCGGCGGCCAGCCGGGCTGGGTGCTCAAGTGCAAGGGTTGGGAGACCGACCCGAACGCCTACATCTACTTCACCGTGCAGGGCCACGCCTGGGCGCCGATCTGCGATGCCATCGGCAAGCCCGAGTGGAAGACCGACCCCGACTACATGACCGCCAAGGCGCGCCAGCCGCACATCACCGACATCTTCGCGACCATCGAAGCCTGGCTGGCCGAGAAGACCAAGTTCGAGGCGGTCGACATCCTGCGCAAGTTCGACATTCCGTGCGCACCGGTGCTGACGATGAAGGAACTCTTGAACGACGAATCGCTGCGCGCCAGCGGCTCGATCGTGGAAGTGCCGCACAAGGAGCGCGGCAGCTACTTCACCGTGGGCAGCCCGATCAAGTTCTCGGACCTCAAGCCCGAGATCACCGGTTCGCCGCTCCTGGGCGAACACACGGAAGAAGTGCTGGCCGAGCTGGGCTATTCGAAGGCCCAGATCGACAACCTTCGCGAAGCCAAGGCCGTCTGAGGCCGTAGCGAAAAGAGAAAGAAGCGGGAGCGCACCTTGACCTCATCGACCATCGATTTCGAGCAACTTGTCGCCGGGGCCGGCGACGCGATCATGGTCTGCGATGCCAAGGGTGCGATCACGCTGTGGAACAAGGCTGCCGAGCGCATCTTCGGCTTTACCGAAGCCGAAGCGCTCGGGCAGTCGCTGGACATCATCATCCCCATGCGACAACGCCAGAGGCATTGGGATGGCTACAACAAGACGATGGAAACGGCGGTCACCAAATACGGTGCCGACG
The DNA here is from genome assembly GCF_030815625.1 of Variovorax sp. W1I1. Lineage (NCBI taxonomy): Bacteria > Pseudomonadati > Pseudomonadota > Betaproteobacteria > Burkholderiales > Comamonadaceae > Variovorax > Variovorax sp. W1I1. Next base: position 266,970 of record NZ_JAUSWZ010000001.1, read on the forward strand.
TGCTGCGCGTGCCCGCCCTTCACAAGGACGGGCACACCCTTTCCATCGCCTTCACGGTCTCCATGCTGTTCGCCCCCGATCAAAAGGTTTCGGGCATCGTCGCCATCGTGCGCGACGAAACCGCCCGCTTCGCGGAGGAGCGCAAATTGCGCGCCCGTCTGGTAGAAGTCGAAGCCGCGACGAACAAATAAGACAGGAGACAACACGATGAGCAAGGCACTCGAAGGCGTTCGCATCCTCGACTTCACGCATGTGCAGTCGGGCCCCACCTGCACCCAGCTTCTGGCCTGGTTCGGCGCCGACGTGATCAAGGTCGAACGCGCCGGCGAAGGCGACGCGACGCGCGCCCAGCTGCGCGACATTCCCGGTGTGGACAGCCTCTACTTCACGATGCTGAACCACAACAAGCGCTCGATCACGCTGGACACCAAGAACCCCAAGGGCAAGCAGGTTCTGGACACGCTGATCAAGACCTGCGACGTGCTGGTGGAGAACTTCGCGCCCGGCGCGCTCGACCGCATGGGCATCACCTGGGCGCACATCCAGAAGCTCAACCCGCGGATGATCGTCGCGTCGGTCAAGGGCTTCGGCCCGGGCAAGTACGAGCACTGCAAGGTCTACGAGAACGTCGCGCAGTGCGCGGGCGGCGCCGCATCGACCACCGGCTTCGAAGACGGCCCGCCCGTCGTCACCGGCGCGCAGATCGGCGACAGCGGCACCGGGCTGCACCTGGCGCTGGGCATCGTCGCCGCGCTCTACCAGCGCAACAACACCGGACGCGGCCAGCAGGTGCTCGCGCCGATGCAGGACGCGGTGCTCAACCTCTGCCGCGTGAAGATGCGCGACCAGCAGCGCCTGGAGCGCACCGGCACCATGCACGAATACCCGCAGTACCCTGACGGCAAGTTCGGCGACGCGGTGCCGCGCGCGGGCAATGCGTCGGGCGGCGGGCAGCCGGGCTCCATCCTGAAGTGCAAGGGCTGGGAGACCGACCCGAATGCGTATATCTACTTCATCACGCAGGGCGCGGTGTGGCCTGCGGTGTGCAAGGTGATCGGCGAGGAGAGCTGGATCACCGACGAGGCCTACGCCACGCCGGCCGCGCGCCTCTTGCACCTGAAGCCCATCTTCGCGCGCATCGAGCAATGGACCATGACCAAGACCAAGTTCGAGGCCATGGACATCCTCAACGAGTTCGACATTCCCTGCGGCCCGATTCTTTCGATGAAGGAAATCGCCGCCGACGAATCGCTGCGCGAGACCGGCACCATCGTCGAGGTGGACCACCCGACGCGTGGCAAGTACCTGACCGTGGGCAACCCCATCAAGATGTCCGACAGCCGGACCGAGGTGACACGGGCGCCCTTGCTGGGCGAGCACACCGAAGAAGTGCTCCGGCAATTGGGCTATGGCGTGGACGAAATTGCCATGCTGCGCACCGAGCGCGTGATTTGAATTAAAAGCGCGCCGGCCGATCGATAAATAAAGCGTTTTTTGCAAATGGCGAAAGCCATTTGCAATGGACAGCCACGCTCTTTTTTGCCAATTCACATATAACGCATGGCAAATGCATTCAATAAAATAGTTTAACTATTATTTATCGATCATCGAATCTACATTTTGACCATGCCAGCCCACAAGCCATTTGTCGCCCGGCATTCAATTTCTAGGAGAAATTTCATGATGATCGACGATTTGCCAATTCAATACTGGAGCTCCGAGACGGAGCGCAACGCCTACAACGCAGCGTTCTACGAATTGGGCCTGCGCTGGCACTGGGACCGCGAAACCTATTGCCAATTGCTGCGCCAGAGCCAGGACGGCACCGAGCGGATTTGCCATTACCTCGCCACGCACCAGCCGCATCTGCTGCGCGCCTACGACGCCAAGTCATTGGCCGAGGTGATCGAGCAAAAGAAGGAAGTGCACCAGCAGCGCGAATTGAGCGAAGGCCTCGGACGCCGCCGCTATTTCAATTGGGCCGAAAGCCGCGGCGCGGAATTGGGCGCCTGAAGCCATCAATTGCCATGAATATCCACGAATACCAGGGCAAGGACGTATTGCGCAAATACGGCGTCACCACGCCCCGCGGATTCGCATGCGCCTCGGCCGACGAAGCCGCCGACGCCGCCACCCGCCTGGGTGGCCGCGCCTGGGTGGTGAAGGCGCAGATTCACGCCGGCGGCCGCGGCAAGGGCGGCGGCGTGAAGCTCGCGTGGTCGGTCGACGAAGTGCGCCGGCACGCGAGCCAGTTGCTCGGCATGACGCTCAAGACCCACCAGACCGGCCCCGAAGGCCGCGTGGTGAAGCGCCTCCTGGTGGAAGAGGGCATCGAGATCGACAAGGAGATGTATCTGGCCCTGGTGGTCGATCGCGAATCGGGCCGCGTGGCGCTGATGGCGTCGAGCGAAGGCGGCATGGACATTGAGGAAGTGGCAGCGCGCACGCCCGGCAAGATCCACAAGGTGCTCATCGACCCGGCGACGGGCCTGAAGGGCAGCGAGGCCGACATCGTGGCGCGCAGCATCGGCCTCTCGGGCAAGTCGGTGATGCAGGCGCGCACGCTGATGCAGAACCTCTACCAGGCGTTCGATGCGAGCGATGCGTCGCTCGCCGAGATCAACCCGCTGGTCGTGACGCGCGATGGCCGCGTGATCGCGCTCGATGCCAAGTTCAACTTCGATTCGAACGCGCTCTTTCGCCAACCCGAGATCGTGGCGATGCGCGACTTCGATGAAGAAGACCCGGCCGAGCTCGAGGCCTCGCGCTTCGATCTCTCGTACATCGCGCTGGATGGCGACATCGGCTGCCTCGTCAACGGCGCGGGCCTCGCGATGGCGACGATGGACGTGATCAAGCTCTACGGCGGCTCGCCCGCCAACTTCCTCGACGTGGGCGGCGGCGCGACGGCAGAGAAAGTGACGCAGGCCTTCAAGCTGATGCTGCGCAACCCGAACCTGCGCGCGATCCTGGTCAACATCTTCGGGGGGATCATGAAGTGCGACGTGATTGCGCGCGGCGTCATCGCGGCGGCGCGCGAGGTCGAACTTTCCGTGCCGCTCGTGGTGCGCATGAAGGGCACGAACGAGAGCCTGGGCCGCACGATCCTCGCCCAATCGGGCCTGCCGATCATCACGGCCGACGACATGGCGGATGCCGCCCAACAGGCCGTGGCCGCGGCGCGGCGGAGGAGCCACTGAGATGTCGATCCTCATCAACAAGCACACCCGCGTCATCACGCAGGGCATCACCGGCAAGACCGGCCAGTTCCACACGGCGATGTGCCGCGACTACGGCAACGGCCAGAAGTGCTTTGTCGCGGGCGTGAACCCGAACAAGGCGGGCAAGTCCTTCGACGGCATTCCGGTCTTCGGCACGGTGAAGGACGCGAAGGCCGAGACCGGCGCCACCGTCTCGGTGATCTACGTGCCGCCACCGTTCGCTGCCGCCGCGATCGACGAGGCGGTCGATGCAGAACTGGACCTCGTCATCTGCATCACCGAAGGCATTCCGGTGCGCGACATGATCCGCACGCGCCACCGCATGGAGGGCAGCAAGACGCTCTTGCTCGGGCCGAACTGCCCGGGGCTCATCACGCCCGACGAAATCAAGATCGGGATCATGCCGGGGCACATCCACCAGCGCGGGCGCATCGGCGTGGTGTCGCGCTCGGGGACGCTGACGTATGAAGCGGCGAGCCAGTTGGCGCGCTTCGGCATCGGGCAATCGACGGTGGTGGGCATCGGCGGCGATCCGGTCGGCGGACTCAAGCACATCGATGTGCTGAAGATGTTCAACGACGACCCGCGCACCGATGCCGTGATCATGGTCGGCGAGATCGGCGGCAACGAAGAAGAGATCTGCGCGCGCTGGATCAAGGACCACATGCGCAAGCCCGTGGTCGGCTTCATCGCCGGCGCCACCGCGCCGCCCGGCAAACGCATGGGCCACGCGGGCGCCATCGTCTCGGGCGGGCGCGGCACCGCGCAGGAAAAGCTCGCGGTGATGAAGGAATGTGGCATCCATGTGACGAGCAATCCGGCGGAGATGGGGAAGCTGCTGGCATCGCTCGTCATCCCTGACTACCTCCCGTTCGACTGATCGATCGATCCATCGACCGGCCTCGCAGATTTCAAGAAAGCACACAACAAATGAAACAGCAATGGGTCCGTTTTGAAGACGCCGGCAAGCCCGCCTTCGGCACCGTGCAGGGCGATGCGGTGCACGAGCACCAGGGCGACATGTACGGCCGCTCCGAGCCCACGGGCCGCGTGTTCGTGCTCGCCGGCCTGAAGCTGCTTACGCCCAGCGAGCCGACCAAGGTGATCGCGCTGTGGAACAACTTCCATGCGCTGGGCGCGAAGCTGAGCCTGCCGGTGCCCGCGGAGCCGCTGTACCTGCTGAAGGCGCCCAACTCCTTCGCGGCGCATGGCGATGCGATCAAGAAGCCCCTGTGCGAAGGCAAGGTGGTGTTCGAGGGCGAGCTGGGCATCGTCATCGGCAAGACCGCCACCGCCGTCAGCGAGGCCGATGCGCTCGACCACGTGTTCGGCTACACCTGCGCCAACGATGTGACCGTTGCCGACATCCTGAACCGCGATGCCTCGTTCGCCCAGTGGGTGCGCGCCAAGGGCTTCGACACCTTCTGCCCGATGGGCCCCGTGGTGGCCACCGGCCTCGACCCCGCAACGCTCGTCGTGACGACCGTGCTCAACGGCGAGGAGCGCCAGAACTATCCGATCAGCGACATGCGCTTTTCAGTGCAGCAGCTGGTCAGCCTGATCTCGCAGGACATGACGCTGAACCCCGGCGACGTGATCCTGTGCGGCACCTCGGTGGGCGTCGGCTCGATGAAGCCGGGCAGCCAGGTCGAGATCGGCATCGAAGGCATCGGCAAGCTCTCCAACCGCTTCGGTTGAGACGACAAAAAGCAGCCTTGCCGGCCTCGCACAACGCATTCAAAACTACTGGGGATCGACATGAAGATTGCAGTCATCGGCGCAGGCGCCATCGGCGGCCTGGTCGGCGCGAAACTCGCGCTGGCCGGCGAGGACGTGACGTTCATCGTGCGCGGCGCGAACCTTGCGGCCATCAAGGCGAACGGCTTCAAGCTGGTCTCGGCCGAAGGCGAGGAGCAGGTCGCGCGCAACGTGAAGGCCACCGACAGCTACGACGAGGCCGGCCCGCAGGACATCGTCATCCTCGCGATGAAGGCGCACCAGGTCGAAGCCGTGGCCAACGACGTGCCCAAGCTCTTCGGCCCCGAGACCATGGTCGTGACGATGCAGAACGGCATTCCGTACTGGTACTTCCACAACCACGGCGGCGCGCTCGCGGGCACGCCGGTGCGCAGCGTCGACCCCACGGGGCTGGTGAGCGCGAAGGTGCCGGCCGAGCGGGTGATCGGGTGCGTGGTGTATCCCGCATCGGAGCTCATCGCGCCGGGTGTGGTGAAGCACATCGAAGGCGACCGCTTCCCGGTCGGCGAGCTCGATGGCTCGTCGAGCGAGCGCGTGAACCGCGTATCGGCCTGCTTCACCGGCGCGGGCTTCAAGGCGCCGGTGCTGGACAACATCCGCGCGGAGATCTGGCTCAAGCTCTGGGGCAACCTCACCTTCAACCCGATCAGCAGCCTCTCGCATTCGACGCTGGTGGACATCTGCCAGTACCCGCCGTCACGCGACCTCGCGGCCGCGATGATGCGCGAGGCCCAGGCCGTTGCGCACAAGCTGGGCATCGAGTTCCGCGTGACGCTGGAAAAGCGCATCGCCGGCGCCGAGAAGGTCGGCAAGCACAAGACCTCGATGCTGCAGGACGTCGAGGCCGGCCGTGCGCCGGAGATCGATGCACTCGTGGGCGCGGTGGTCGAGCTGGCGCGGCTCACCGACACCTCGACGCCGCACATCGACACCGTGTACACGCTGGTCAAGCTGCTTGCGCGCACGATGGAAGACCAACGGGGCCAAGTCCGTCTTCGCGAGATGGCATGACAAGAAAGAACGACACACCATGAGACGCACACGCAGCGCAAAGATCGTCGCCACGCTCGGCCCGGCCACACCCGACGAGCAAGCCATTCGCGCGCTGTTCGAGCGTGGCGTGGATGTCTTCCGTCTGAACTTCAGCCACGGCTCGCAGCACGACCACGCGCGCCGGCTGGAGGCGATCCGCCGGCTCGAGAAAGAGTTCGGCCGGCCCATCGGCGTGCTGCTCGACCTGCAAGGGCCGAAGCTGCGGCTGGGCACCTTCGAGGGCGGACGCGCGCAACTGGAAGCAGGCCGGCGCTTTCGCCTCGACATGGACACGAAGACCAACGGCGACTACCGCCGCGCACCGCTGCCGCACCCCGAGATCTTCGCGGCGCTGCAGGCCGGCACCGACCTCTTGCTGGACGACGGCAAGCTGCGCCTGCGCGTAGAGAGCCATGGCGCTGATTTCGCGGAGACCACCGTGGTGGTTGGCGGGCCGATCTCGGACCGCAAGGGCGTGAACGTGCCAAGCGTGCTGCTGCCGATCTCGCCGCTCACCCCGAAGGACCGCGACGACCTGGACTTCGGCCTCTCGATGGGCGTGGACTGGGTCGCGCTCTCGTTCGTGCAAAGACCCGAAGACATCACCGAGGCGCGCGAGATCATCGGCAAGCGCGCCTGGATCATGGCCAAGCTGGAGAAGCCCGCGGCCATCGAGCACCTGGACGGCATCGTCGCGCTGGCCGACGGCGTCATGGTCGCGCGCGGCGACCTCGGCGTGGAGCTGCCGCCCGAGCAGGTGCCCGAACTGCAGCGCCGCATCGTGCGTGCCTGCCGCCAGCACGGCAAGCCGGTGGTGGTGGCCACGCAGATGCTCGAATCGATGATCGCGGCGCCCGTGCCCACGCGCGCCGAAGTGTCCGACGTGGCGACCGCGATCTACGACGGCGTCGATGCCGTGATGCTCTCGGCCGAATCGGCCTCGGGCAAGTACCCGCTCGAAGCGGTCGGCATGATGGACCGCATCGTCGCGCGCGTGGAGGCCGACCCGTCGTACCGCACCGGCATCGACGCGACGCACGATGCGGCGCTGTCGACCACGGCCGATGCCGTGTGCGCCTCGATGCGGCAGGTGGCCGCGCTGCTCGCGCCGGCCGCTACCGTCACCTACACCTCCTCGGGTTTCACGAGCCTGCGCGCCGCGCGCGAGCGGCCGGCGGTGCCGATCCTGAGCCTCACTCCTGACGTGGCGGCGGCGCGCCGCATGGCGATGGTGTGGGGCGTGCACGCGGCGCTCGTGGACGACGTGCACGACGTGGCCGAGATGATCGACTGCGCCTGCCGCACCGCGCAGGCCGAAGGCTTTGCGAAAGCGGGCGACGACGTGGTGGTGGTGGCTGGGTTGCCCTTCGGTTTGTCGGGGACGACGAACCTGTTGCACGTCGCACGAATCCCGGGCGTCCCGGGTTGACGCCCGGTGGCTGACAAGGGCTCGCACGCTACGATGGCCCTTCGATTGCAGCCCCACTTTTCCTCCCGATGAAGCATGCGACCCTGCGCCAGTTGAAGGTCTTCGAGGCGGTCGCACGGCTCTTGAGTTTTTCGCGCGCGGCGGAGGAGCTTCACCTCACGCAGCCGGCCGTTTCCACGCAGGTCGCCAAGCTCGAGGAGCATGCGGGCAACGTGCTGTTCGAGCAGTTCGGCAAGAAGATCTTCCTGACGCCCGCGGGCGCCGAGCTGCTGCAGATCAGCCGCGCGATCATCCAGCAGTTCGAGGCGGCCGAGAACGCGATGATGCAGTTCAAGGGCGTCTCGGGCGGCAAGCTCAATGTGGGCGTCATCAGCGCGGGGGACTACTTCTTTCCGCGCCTGTTGGTGGAGTTCGCAAGCCGCCATCGCGGCGTGACGCTGAACTTCACCGTGCACAACCGCGAGGGGCTCTTGACCCACATCGCGGAGAACCTCACCGACCTCGCGATCATGGTGCGGCCGCCCACCGACCTGGATACGTCGAACCAGGCCTTTGCACCGCACCCTTACGTGATCGTTGCGCCGCCGACGCATCCGCTGGTGGGCGTGGCGGGCATTCCACTGAAGCGCCTGATGCGCGAGCCGTTCGTGGTGCGCGAGAAGGCATCGGACACTTGGCACTCGATGGAAGACGGCTTCGGGCGCGAGCTGGAGCACATCAACATCGCGATGGAAATCCGCAGCACCGAGACGATAAAGCAGGCGGTGATCGCGGGCATGGGCGTGAGCTTTGTCTCGGCACACACCATCAGCCAGGAGCTGAAGGCCGGCAGCTTGTGCGTGCTCGACGTGGAAGGCTTTCCGCTGATGCTCAACTGGTACGTGGTGCACCGCCGCACCAAGCGCCTGCCGCCGGTGGCGCAAGCCTTCAAGGACTTTCTGCTGAGCGATGGCGCATCGCTGATCTCGCAGATCGTGCCGTTCAAACCGCTGCAATCACTGCAGCAGCAGCCCTGAAAAAACAAAAGAGCGCTTGAAGCGCTCTTTGTCTTTGGGGCGGGGCACGATCGATCAGTTGGTCAGTGCGCTGCGGATGCTCTTGCGGTGTTGCACGAGGGCGGCGCGAGCGGCCTTGTACATGATCACGATGGGCATTGCGGCGACCAGATCGCGGAGGGCTTCGTCGTTGGTGGCCGATTGCGGGGCAGTGCGGATCGCGCGGGAATCGAGGGTGGTGTTGCTCATGGAAATGCTCCTAAGAAGTTGAATCAAAAAGACTGAAGGGATTACCCGCAATTTTAGGGTTTACCCTAGACGATCGCAAACGCTGATTTCGCGTTTCTTGACCTAGGTCAATTTTTCTCCCGATGGATGCGGGGTGCAAGCTTGCATTGAGGCCTTTGTTCGGGCCTTTGTTCGGGCCTTTGTTCGGGCCTTTGTCCGGGGCGGGTGCACAGGCCACCGGGTACTCCCCTCCGCGAATGTCCCCCGCTTCGCTCCTCCTTTATTTCGCTGCGGGGAGCACCCGATGCCCTGCGCACTTGGGCACGCTGCTGGTGTTTCGCTGATCAACGACTGCTCTGAAAACGAGCACGCCGATGGGGTGCCTTGCGCAGCGAAATAAAGGAGGAGCCGAAGGCGGGGGACATTCGCGGAGCAAGGTACCCCGTCGGCGTGATCGCACCCCGAACAACAGCGCCAAGAACAACAGCACCGCATCACCAAGCCCTTCCAAAAACGAAGCCAAGTGCTAGGGATATCTCGGGGGTCTCAACAACTCGCGATTCGTGTGAACTTGACTGCGGTCAAGAGTTTTTGAGTCGTGCAGTCCGACAGTCATCCACGCGCAAAAACAAGTGATTCATTTCCGTTTTTCACTCGACTGATTGCGTCGTCTTTCCCGAGACCGTCGGACTCATCAAAACATTAAGGACAACTCCATGACTCGGCCAACCACCACGATTGCGGGTTCCAACCCCGCGATGTATCCACCTTCGGATTCCACCTACGCCGTCACCGCCAAGCGGTCCGAAGCGTATCGATGGGGACAGTTGCTGATCGGCATCGTCTGCATGGCGATGATTGCGAACCTGCAATACGGCTGGACCCTCTTCGTCAACCCCATCGCTGAAAAGCACGGCTGGAGCCGCGCCGCCATCCAAGTGGCCTTCACCATCTTCGTGCTCACCGAGACCTGGCTCGTGCCCATCGAGGGCTACCTCGTCGACCGCTTCGGCCCGCGTCCCGTGGTGCTCGTGGGCGGCGTGCTCTGCGGCCTTGGATGGGTGATGAATTCGTTCGCCGCTTCGCTGCCGATGCTCTACGTTGCGGCGGCCGTCGGCGGTATCGGCGCGGGCGCGGTGTACGGCACCTGCGTGGGCAATGCGCTCAAGTGGTTTCCCGATCGCCGCGGGCTTGCAGCGGGCATGACCGCCGCGGGCTTCGGCGCCGGCTCGGCCCTCACGATCATCCCGATCTCCGTGATGATCAAGACCAGCGGCTACGAGTCTGCGTTTCTCTATTTTGGGATCGGTCAGGGCGTGATCGTCTTCGCCCTGGCCTGGTTGCTCACCCGTGCACCCGATCACGTGAAGGCGGCGTCGAGCCGCGGCAACGTGCAGCAGTCGCAGCGCGACTACGCACCGTCGGAGGTATTGCGTTCGCCCATCTTCTGGGTGATGTACGCGATGTTCGTGATGGTGGCGGCCGGCGGCCTCATGGCCACCGCGCAGCTCGCGCCCATTGCGCAGGACTTCAAGATCATGGACGTGCCGGTCAACATCATGGGCCTGGTGCTGCCCGCGCTGACCTTCGCGCTCGCCATCGACCGCGTGCTCAACGGCCTGACGCGGCCCTTCTTCGGCTGGGTCTCCGACAAGATCGGCCGCGAGCAGACGATGTTCGTTGCCTTCGCGCTCGAAGCGGTCGGCATCCTGGCGCTGTACCACTACGGACAGAACCCGATCCTCTTCGTGCTGCTGACCGGCATGGTGTTCTTCGCCTGGGGCGAGATCTACAGCCTGTTCCCATCGACCTGCGCCGACACCTTCGGCTCCAAGTACGCCGCATCGAACGCCGGCATGCTCTACACCGCGAAGGGCACGGCCTCGCTGCTGGTGCCGCTCTCCAGCGTGCTCGCCGCATCCACCGGCAGCTGGCATGCGGTGTTCATCGTCGCGAGCGCAGTGAATGCCGCGGCCGCGCTGATGGCCTGGTTCGTGTTGCGTCCGATGCGCCGCAAGCACATCGAGGCCAGCCGCCAGGCGTCCTGATTCCATTGTTCTTTCAGTCAGCGAAGGCCGATGCGCGAGGCGCGCGAGCGCAGCACATCGGCCCGCCACGGGTCGGTGGCTTCGAGGGTGTCGGCCGCGACCTGCAAGGCGCGCATCTGCTCCACGTCCTCGATGAGCTTGCGGGGGCTGAGCAAGGCCTCCATGAGCATGAAGGCCTCGTCGGCGAGGCCCCGGAGCGCATCGGCAAGGCGCTCGGCGCCCTTCGCTTGTACGGAGTGACCAAGGGTCGGCATGAATGGCTCCCGGTTGCATTGAAGGTTGAACGCCTTCATCTTCTGCCCGGCCACCGCCCAAGTAAAACGAGATTAATTGCCAGTTGAATGCAAAAATAATGCATTCAACGAGGGCGCCTCGATGGACATCAACCTGGCCCGCACCTTTCTTGCGATCGTCGAGACGCGCAGCTTCCAGCGCGCCGCGGAACGCCTGCATGTGACGCAGACATCGGTGAGCGCACGCGTGCGAACGCTCGAAGAACTGCTGCGCCGCAAGCTCTTCGTGCGCAACAAAGCGGGGGCCGCCCTCACGCGCGCAGGCGAACAATTTCTTCCGCATGCGACCACGCTCGTGCAGGTGTGGGAGCGGGCGCGCCACCAGGTGGCGGTGCCCGACGGCAGCCAGGCGGTGCTCGCGGCCGGTTGCGAGATCAGCCTGTGGGACCCGCTGCTGCTGCGCTGGCTGCTGTGGCTGCGCCAGACCGCGCCGCAGCTCGCAATTCGCACCGAGGTCGGCTTTCCGCACGACCTGCTCGACAAGGTGGCGGCGGGCGTGCTCGATGTCGCCATCGTCTATGCCCCGCAGCAGCGGCCGGGGCTGCGCGTGGAATTGCTCATCGAAGAAAAGCTCGTGATGGTCACGACCGCCAAGCGCCCGCGCGTGCCGCGGCCGGCGGATTACGTGTACGTCGACTGGGGTCCGGAGTTCGCGGCGCAGCACGGCCTCGCGTTTCCCGAACTCTCCAACGCGGCGGTGAAAGCCGGGCTCGGGCCGCTCGGCCGCGAGTACCTGCTGGCCGCGGGTGGCACCGGCTACTTTCGGCTCGACGTGGTGCGCGCGCATCTCGAATCGGGGCACCTGCGGCGCGTGCCCAACACGCCGGAGTTTCTCTACCCCGCGTACGCGGTCTACGCGGTGGGCGCCGATCCGGCCATCGTCGGGCCGGCGCTCGCGGGTCTGCGCGAGGTCTCTGCCGGCGGCGCCCGGCCCCTTGTTTCCGGGAAATTGACCTGAGTCAAGGCCATTGCCTTCTTATTCCCTGACAGTGCCCCCACAGCGGGAAACCACGGTTTTCCTGGGACGCGGCCTCCGAGCCGGGATGCAAGGTCACGATGAATAAGAAACCGCCAAGGAGCGCCGCATGAACGAAGTGGGCCGACACGCCACGATGAGCGAATCCGATGAACTGGCCGCGGTGCGCCAGGTGCTGCAGGAGCGCGCCGAAGAGCCGGGGGCGTTGCTCCCGATCCTTCACGACGTGCAGGACGCGCTGGGCTATATCCCGCCGCACACCGTGACGACGATCGCCGAGGGCGTGAACCTCTCGCGCGCCGAAGTGCATGGCGTCATCACCTACTACCACCACTTCCGCTCCGCGCCGGCGGCGCGCCATGTGATCCAGATCTGCCGGGCCGAGGCCTGCCAGTCGATGGGTGCCGATGCGCTCTTGGCCCACGCGGAACTGCGGCTGGGCTGCAGCGCGCACGGCCATTCGAAGGACGGCAACTTCACGCTGGAGCCGGCCTTCTGCCTGGGCCTGTGCGCCTCGTCGCCCGCGATGACGATCAACGAAGAACCGCACGCGCGCATGACGACGCGTTCGTTCGATGCGCTGGTGGCGCAATACGGAAGCTGCGCATGAGCCTCACCATCTATGTCCCGCGCGACTCGGCCGCACTGGCGGTCGGCGCTGAACGCGTGGCCGAGCGCATCGCGCAGGAAGCCGCGATTCGCGGCGTGTCTTTCGGCATGGTGCGCAACGGTTCGCGCGGCCTGTTCTGGCTGGAGCCGATGGTCGAGGTGAGCACGCCCGCCGGTCGCGTGGCCTACGGGCCGGTGACCATCGACGACGTGGCCGACCTGTTCGATGCGGGCTTCGCCGAAGGCGCGCAGACGCACCCGCTCTCGCTCGGCCTGACCGACGAGATCCCCTACCTGAAGAAGCAGGAGCGCCTGACCTTCGCGCGCATGGGCATCACCGATCCTGTGTCCGTCGCCGACTACGAAGCACATGAAGGCTATGCGGGCCTGCGCCGCGCGCTGGGCCTCAAGCCCGACGAAGTGGTGCAGCAGGTGCTCGACTCGGGCCTGCGCGGCCGCGGCGGCGCGGCGTTCCCGGCGGGCATCAAGTGGAAGACGGTGATGGCCACGCCGGCCGCGCAGAAGTACATCGTCTGCAACGCCGACGAAGGCGACTCGGGCACCTTCTCCGACCGCATGACGATGGAGGGCGACCCGCTCATGCTCATCGAGGGCATGACCATCGCGGGCATCGCCACCGGCGCGACCAAGGGCTACGTCTACATCCGCTCCGAATACCCGCATGCCATCGCGACGATGAACGAGGCGATCCGCGCGGCGGAGGCCGCCGGCTTCCTCGGCGACAACATCCTCGGCTCGGGCCAGACCTTCTGGCTCGAAGTGCGCAAGGGCGCGGGCTCGTATGTGTGCGGCGAAGAAACCGCGTTGCTCGAAAGCCTGGAAGGCAAGCGCGGCATCGTGCGCGCCAAGCCGCCGCTGCCGGCCATCACCGGCCTCTTCGGGCAGCCAACGCTCATCAACAACGTGATCACGCTCGCGAGCGTGCCGCTGATCCTTGCGCGCGGTGCCGAGCACTACCGCGACTTCGGCGTGGGCCGTTCGCGCGGCACGCTGCCGATGCAGCTGGCCGGCAACATCAAGCACGGCGGGCTGGTGGAGAAGGCCTTCGGCGTCACGCTGCGGGAGCTGCTGTACGACTATGGCGGCGGCTCCGCCTCGGGCCGGCCGATCAAGGCGGTGCAGGTGGGCGGGCCGCTCGGTGCGTACCTTCCCGAATCGCAATGGGACCTGCCACTCGACTACGAGGCCTACGCGGCCGTGGGCGGCACGGTGGGCCACGGCGGCATCGTGGTGCACGACGACACGGCCGACCTCTCCAAGCTCGCACGCTATGCGATGGAGTTCTGCGCCATCGAGTCGTGCGGCAAGTGCACGCCGTGCCGCATCGGATCGACCCGCGGCGTTGAGGTGATCGACAAGATCCGCGCGGACAACAAGCGCGTGGAGCACGTCATCCTGCTGCGTGACCTGTGCAATACCATGGTCCACGGCTCGCTGTGTGCCATGGGCGGCATGACGCCGTTCCCGGTGCTGTCCGCACTCGACCATTTCCCACAGGACTTCGGTCTCGTGGTCCCCGATCGCAAGGCTGCTTGACCGCATCGAACGCATCGCACCGCACAAGCAGCAGGAGACAAGAACACATGCTCGACCATCTGAAAGAAATCGACTACGGCACCCCCAAGCGCGAATCGACGCGCGAAGTGACGCTGGAGATCGACGGCAACGAAGTCACCGTGCCCGCGGGCACCTCGCTGATGCGCGCGGCGGTGGATGCTGGCATCAACGTGCCCAAGCTCTGCGCCACCGACAGCCTGGAGCCCTTCGGCTCGTGCCGCCTGTGCCTGGTCGAGATCGAGGGCCGCAAGGGCTTCCCGGCCTCGTGCACCACGCCGGCCGAAGCCGGCATGAAGGTGCGCACGCAGACGCCCAAGCTGCAGGACCTGCGCAAGGGCGTGATGGAGCTGTACATCTCCGACCATCCGCTCGACTGCCTCACCTGCTCGGCCAACGGCAACTGCGAGCTGCAGGACATGGCGGGCGTCACGGGCCTGCGCAACGTGCGCTACGGCTTCGACGGCGCCAACCACCTGAAGGACCAGAAGGACGAGTCGAACCCGTACTTCACATACGACCCTTCGAAGTGCATCGTGTGCAACCGGTGCGTGCGCGCCTGCGAGGAAACGCAGGGCACCTTCGCGCTGACCATCAGCGGCCGCGGCTTCGAGTCGCGCGTGTCGCCGGGCCAGGACGAAGCCTTCATGGAATCGGAATGCGTGAGCTGCGGCGCCTGCGTCGAAGCCTGCCCGACCGCCACCTTGCAGGAGAAGTCGGTCATCTGGCTCGGCCAGCCCGAGCACAGCATCATCACCACCTGCGCCTACTGCGGCGTGGGCTGCGCCTTCAAGGCCGAGATGAAGGGCAACGAGGTCGTGCGCATGACGCCGTGGAAAGACGGCAAGGCCAACGAAGGCCACTCCTGCGTGAAGGGCCGCTTCGCCTGGGGCTACGCCACGCACCAGGACCGCATGCTCAAGCCGATGATCCGCAAGAACATCAGCGACCCGTGGCAAGAGGTGAGCTGGGACACCGCGCTCAACTACGCGGCGGGCGAGTTCAAGCGCCTGCAGGCCAAGTACGGCAAGGATTCGATCGGCGGCATCACGTCGTCGCGTTGCACGAATGAAGAAACCTACCTCGTGCAGAAGCTGGTGCGTGCGGCCTTCGGCAACAACAACGTCGACACCTGCGCCCGCGTGTGCCACTCGCCCACGGGCTATGGCCTGAAGCAGACACTCGGTGAATCGGCCGGCACGCAGACCTTCAAGTCCGTGGAGAAGGCCGACGTGATCATGGTGATCGGCGCCAACCCGACCGACGGCCATCCGGTGTTCGCCTCGCGCATGAAGAAGCGTTTGCGCGAAGGCGCGAAGCTGATCGTGGTCGATCCACGCCGCATCGACATCGTGAAGTCGCCGCACGTGAAGGCCTCGCATCACCTGCAGTTGAAGCCCGGCACCAACGTAGCCGTGGTCACTGCGCTCGCGCACGTCATCGTGACCGAAGGGCTCACGGCCGACGCCTTCATCGCCGAGCGCTGCGACACCGCTTCGTTCGCTGCGTGGAGAGATTTCGTCGCGCAGCCCGAGCAATCGCCCGAGGCCACCGAGAAGGCCACCGGCGTGCCGGCTGCCGAGATGCGCGCCGCGGCCCGACTGTTCGCGAGCGCCGCCAACGGCGCAATCTTCTACGGCCTCGGCGTGACCGAGCACAGCCAGGGCTCGACCACCGTGATGGGCATCGCCAACCTCGCCATGGCCACCGGCAACGTCGGCCGCGAAGGCGTGGGCGTGAACCCGCTGCGCGGCCAGAACAACGTGCAGGGCGCGTGCGACATGGGCTCGTTCCCGCACGAGCTGCCGGGCTACCGCCATGTGTCGGACAGCACCACGCGTGCATCGTTCGAAGCGGCCTGGGGCGTGACCATCGACCCCGAGCCGGGCCTGCGCATTCCCAACATGTTCGACTCCGCCATCGGCGGCGGCTTCAAGGGCCTCTACTGCGAGGGCGAGGACATCGTGCAGTCGGACCCCAATACGCAGCACGTGGCAGCGGCCATGATGGCGATGGAATGCGTGGTGGTGCAGGACATGTTCCTGAACGAAACCGCCAAGTACGCGCATGTGTTCCTGCCGGGTTCGTCGTTCCTCGAGAAGGACGGCACCTTCACCAATGCCGAGCGCCGCATCTCTCGCGTTCGCAAGGTGATGCCGCCGAAGGCTGGCCTCGCCGACTGGGAGATCACGGTGAAGCTCGCGCAGGCGCTGGGCTACCAGATGGACTACAAGAGCCCCGAGGACATCATGGCCGAGATCGCCGCGCTGACGCCGACCTTCCACGGCGTGAGCTACAAGCGCCTAGACGAACTCGGCAGCATCCAGTGGCCCTGCAACGACGACGCGCCCGATGGCACGCCGACGATGCACATCGATGCCTTCGTGCGCGGCAAGGGCCGCTTCATCGTCACGCAGTACGTGGCGACGGACGAGAAGGTCACGCGCAAGTTCCCGCTGCTCCTGACCACCGGGCGCATCCTCTCGCAGTACAACGTGGGCGCGCAGACGCGCCGCACCGACAACAACCTGTGGCACGGCGAAGACCGGCTGGAGATCCATCCGCACGATGCGGAAGAACGCGGCGTGAAGGACGACGACTGGGTCGGCATCCAGAGCCGCGCGGGCGAGACGGTGCTGCGCGCCACGGTGTCCGAGCGCATGCAGCCGGGCGTGGTCTACACGACCTTCCATTTCCCCGAGTCGGGCGCCAACGTGATCACCACCGACAACTCCGACTGGGCCACCAACTGCCCCGAGTACAAGGTGACGGCGGTGCAGGTGATGCCGGTGATGCAGCCCTCGACCTGGCAGCAGGAGTACAGCCGCTTCAACAAGACGCAGATCGACCTGGCGACGGCTGCTTCGGCGACGGACCGCAGCAACGAGACGATCCCCGCGAAGTAGGGAAGCAGAAGCGCCATGAACAACATCGCCACCCTGCCGGCCGCCGAAGGCGCCGACACCTTCTGCGAAGGCGCGCTGCTCTTGCCCGTGCACGGCGTGCGCGGCGGCGAGGCCTACGCGGTGCAGGACTGGGTGGCCGAGGAAGTGCCGGTGGCGCTGGAGTTCAACGGCATCTCGCACGCCGTGATGCTCGCAACGCCGCTGGACCTGGAAGACTTCGCACTCGGCTTCTCGCTGAGTGAAGGCATCCTCGATGCGGCGCACGAACTCTATTCGGTGGACATCGCGCCCTCGGACCTCGGCATCACGGTGCGGCTGCAGGTGTCGAGTGCCGCGTTCAACCGCTTGAAGCAGCGGCGCCGCACGATCGCGGGCCGCACCGGCTGCGGCCTGTGCGGCACCGAGAGCCTGGCGCATGTGTCGCGCGAACTGCCGGTGCTCGGCGATGCTTCTGTGGCGCTGGAGCGGCAGGCCATCGCGCGCGCGATGTCGCAATTCCAGTCGCTGCAGACGTTGCAGCAGGCCACCGGCGCGGTGCATGCGGCGGCGTGGTGTTCGGCCGAAGGCGAAGTGATGTGGCTGCGCGAAGACGTGGGCCGCCACAACGCGCTCGACAAACTGATCGGCGCCCTCGCGAGCAATGACATCGACGCGTCTACCGGCTTCATCGCCGTCACCAGTCGCGCGAGTTTCGAGATGGTGCAGAAGACTGCGATGGCGGGCGTGCCGCTGCTGGCTGCCGTGTCGGCGCCGACTTCGTTCGCCGTGGCCACGGCGGAACGCGCGCGGCTCACGCTGGTCGGCTTCGCGCGCAAGGACGACCTGGCCGTCTACAGCCATCCGGAGCGCGTGACGACGGCTGGGCGGGAACTCTCATCCACATCGACCGGGCGCCGCGCGCACTGACGCGAGCTGCCGGCAAGCTACTTCATCTCTTCAAAGGCAGTGCATGCACGACCACGATCCGACGGCGCAACTGGTCAAGATGGCCAACCAGATCGGCAGCTTCTTCCAGGCCCAGTCGCCCGACAACGCGACGATGGCCACGGACGCGATCGCGGCGCACCTGAAATCGTTCTGGGCGCCGAGCATGCGCATGCAGTTGATCCGCGCGCTCGAAGCGGGCGGCGCGACGCACCTGATGCCGATCGTTGCGTCGGCCGTGCGCAGCCATCGCGCGAACCTGCTGCCGGGCGGGGCGGTCGAGCTGGCTGAAAGGAAAGAGCAGTTTCCGCCGGGGGGCGGCGACGCGGGGTAGGTAGGTCCCGGATCAGGTGAGGCTGGTGCGCCTCATCTGCTGCTGCTCCGTGTATGACTTCAGCAGCGCCTCATAGCAAAGGCACAGCGGCATCGCGATGAACACCATTCCCGCGACGTAGATCACCAGGCTCAGCACGGGGAAGTTCTCGCCGCCCCAGTGCGGGATCGACGTGGCGATCGCCAGAAGCGCGACGACCGCGATCACCACATGCAGCGCGCTGCGCACGAGCGCGATCCGCGAGGACGTCGGCGCGTCGTACATCCGACGGTCGTGCACCGGGCCGTGGTCGCCCTTGTCTCCATCTTTTTTCATCGTCGCTCCTCGGTGAAGGCGTCGATGAATTGTTAACTCCGGGTTCGGCCCGGTCAAGATCGAAGTCCCTAGTACATCGCCCCAGAGATTTCGAAACACGAAAGCGCGTCTTCGCTCCGATGGCGGCGTTGCAAATCCTCGCGGTACCTGCGGGTATCGCTGCGGTTTGCGCCTTGCCCTCGGCGCGAATCCATCGCTTTCGTCATGTTTCGAAATCTCCGGGGCGACGTACCAGGATTTCGATCAGTCGTACTTCAGGGTGTAGATCAGGTCGAGGCCGCTGGTCTGGCCTGCCTGTCCGCGCAGCGTGAGGCGTGTCGTCAGGTCGTAGAAGATGAAGAGCGTGCCGAAGGTGCCGCCGACGCTGCGTTCGTAGGTCACGTAGAAATCCTTCGACAGCCGCTTGCCCAGCGTGACCGCCGACTCGCGCAGGTCGCCGCCGCTGCCCGGACCCTTGAATCCGAGTTCGTCCAGGCCGAAGCGGCTGGCGAGGCTGCCGCCGCTGCCGCTCTTGCCGATCTTGCCCAGCACCGCGAGCGCGGCCTGCTGCAGCAGCGCCGACTCGCCGCCGCTGGTGGCCGAAGCGCGCCCGAGGATCACCCACGAGAGCGTTTCCGCATCGGAGAGCGCGGGCTCCGAATAGAGCTTCACGCGCGGCGACTGCGCGCTGCCCGAGATCTGCACGCCCGCGCGCTGAGAGATGTTCGGGCGGATCGCGAGGATGTCCAGTTGCGGATTGTCGAAAGGCCCGTTGAAGCGCGCGACGCCGGTTTCCACATCGAGCTGCTGGCCGTAGGCGCGGTACTGGCCCTTCACGGTCTTCACCTCGCCGGTGATGCGCGGCGGCGCATTGAGCTTGGTGCTGCGGATTTCCAGGTCGCCTTCGAGCCGCGTCGTGATGCCGCGGCCCTGCACCGCGAAGTCGTCGCCGAGGTCGAAGTTCACGACGATGTCGGGCGGCTTCGCGGTCTGCGGCTTGGCGGCCTGCGCATCGGCGCGGGCCGATTCGCGCTGCGCGGCCTCGGCCGCTTCGCGGTCCTTGGCGGCCGAGCGCACGACCACGTCGGTGCCGAGGCTGGGCGCGGTTTCGTCGGGCAGGATGATGACGGCGCGGTCGGTCTTGAGCTTGCCGCGCACGGTGAACTGGCCGGCATCGAGCCGCGCCTGCAGGTCGCCCGAGAGCGTGACCTGGCGGTCGGTGCGCACCAGCACGCGCAGCGCGCGCAGTTCGCCTTGCAGCGCCATGCGGATGCTCGGCGTGGCGGTGCCCGGTGCGGCGCCCCAGCTCATGTCGCCGCGCGCCGAAAGCGATCCGCCATCGGTGCCCGCCTCGCTTGCCGCGGTGCTGCGGTTGCCGCTCTGGCCGCCGATGCGGGCCGAGCTGCCGGCGCCGCCCTTGAGCGTGAACTCGGTGATCTCGATGCGGTCGCCGGCGAGGCTGGCGCGCAGGCGCCCGTCGCGCAGGTCCAGCCCTTCGACCGGTGCGCGCAGCGCGAGCTTGTCGGCGCCGAGCGTGCCGTTCCAGCGCGGCGCGGCGCGGTTGCCCGAGAGCGTGGCGTTGGCGTCGAGCGTGCCGGCGATGCGCCAGCCCGGCGGCGCGAGCATCGACCACACGCCCAGGTTCGGCAGCGTGGCCTTGATGCTGCCGCCCAGCGGCGCATCGGGCGCCCACTGCCAGCCGCCGGCACGCTGCGTGACGCGCGTGTTCATGTCGGCGTTGATCTTGCCGGCGCGTTCGCTGTCCCAGGCCAGCGTGGCGCGCACCGCATCGCCTTCGGCGTCGAGGCGCAGCTCGGCCTGGCGCAGGCCCGCGGGGGTGCTCGGCGAATCGGCGCCGCCCGCCGAGGCGGAATTCATCGTGCGCTCGCTCGCGGTGCCGGTTCCGGTGCTCGTGATGCGGGTGACCAGCGCGGCCTCGCCGGCCTGCACGCGGATGTCGCCGCTCTGGCGCGCGATGCGAGCCTTGGCGCGCAGCGTGTCGCCGGCGTCGATGTCCCAGTCGCCGTCGAACATCAGGTCGCCGCTGATGCCCAGGTCGCTGAGCGTCGAGCTCGCACCGAAGGCGCCGGCCCAGGCCATCGGCAAGCCCTGCATCTGGCCTTTGGACTGCACACGGAACACCTTGTTCGGCGCCGCGCCGCTCTGGCTGAAGCGCAGCGGCTGCCAGTCGATGCGCACGGTGCCGGGCACGGGGCCGCGCAGCGTGGCCGAGGCGGCGGAGGCTTCGACGTCGAGGCGGGCCGGGTTGCCACCGGCGCGGATGGTGGCGGTGACTTCGCGGCTCAGCTCCACGATCCACGGGTTGCCTGGGCGGGCGCTGTCCTGCGCCTGCAGGCGCAGGCTGGCGAGTGCAGCGCGCCACTGATTGGCGCCAGCGATGCCGCCGCTGGCACGGGTGTCGAGCGTGATCTTCTGGGTGCCTGTGGTGGCTTCGCCTTTGAGCGTGAGCGCGGCCTGCGCGAGGCTGCCCGAAAGGTCGGCCTGCAGTTCGCGCAGTTGCACCGCGGTGGCAGTGCCGCCCGGCTGCGCGGCGGGCAAGTTGAGGTCGAGGCGGGGCACGGCGAGCGCGGCCTTGAGCGTGGGCTCGGCGATGCCGCGCTGCGCGGGTGCGTTCGCGTTCTCGATGCGGCGCTGGATGGTCCGCCAGCCGCCTTGCCAGCTCGCATCGAGCCGCGCCGAGCCCTTGGCCGTCGTGCCTGCGAACACGCCCGAGAGACCGGGCAGGCCTTCGACCCAGCGCTGCAGGGTGTCGGTATCGTCGATGCGCGCCTTGATGTCGCCTGCGCCCGCGTCCGGCGCGATGCGGCCTTCGACCTGCGCGCCGCCGCCGGGCAGCACGAGGTTCAGCTTGCCGCTCGCGGCCTGCTCGGCCACGCGCACCTGCAGCTTGCCGTCAACGCTCGCGCGCTGGGCTTCGATGCGCAGCGTGCGCAGGTCGAGCACCTGGTCTTTCCACTGGCCTTGCGCCAGTGCGCGGTCGAGCGCGAAGCCCGGCAGCGACTTGCTGCCCGCGCCGCCTTCGGCCTTGAGCGATGCGTCGAAGGTGATGGTGTCTTCGCGCTGCTGCGCCGTGACCTGGCCGCTGACGGGCGCGCCTGCGAGTTCGCTGTGCAGCGCGCCGGGCCGCACGCTGCGCACCGTCGCGCGAATCTGCCAGGGCGCGGGTGCGGGGCTCCAGCGGCCCTCGGCATCGATGCGGCCGCCGCCGGCGCGCACGGTGGCTTCGGGGATGGTCCAGTTGGTGCCGTCGAAGCCGACGCGGCCTTGCACCTGTTCGACCGGGAGCTTCGATCGGTCCCACGGGCCGGGCAGGGCGTTGCGGATGTCGGCCGAGGCCTTCCATGCAGAGGCGCCCGCGTCCGCATCGGGTTCGACCGAGACGGTGCCGGTGAGCTGCGTTTCAGGCGCGCCGGGCCAGAGGCTCGACGCATCGACGTTGCTGAGATCGGCCTTGGCATCGATCACCGGTTGCGGCAGCCAGGGCGCGATCTGCGCCTGCAGCTTGGCTTCCATCGGCGCGTCGGCGTTCTCTTCGGCGGGCTTGAGTTCGGCGGCGACCTGCAAGCGCGCAGCCGTGCCGGCGAGCGTGCCCTTCACGGTGGCTTGCGCGATCACGTCGATGTTGTGGTCTTCGGCCAGCGGCGCCTTCACGCGGCCGTCGAGCGACGCATCGATCGCCATCGGCGCGGGACCCTGCAGCTTGACGCGCGCGCTGTAGTGGCCGTCGGCGATATCGACGCCCTTCACTTCGAGCGCGTGCTCGGCGTTCCTGTAGACGTAGCTGCCGGTGAGGTTCTTCGCCTCCAGCACGGGCGGGCCGGCCCAGCGCACCTCGTCGATGCGAAAGGGCACGTCCACGTCGACCGGCAGCACGAGCTGTTCGAGCGGTTGGATGGGCTCGTTGCTCGGCGCACCGCGCTTCTCGATCAGCACCTGCTTCGCATGCACCTCGCCGAGCTGCACCTTGCGCTGGAAGAGTGGCGCGAACTGCCAGCCGATGGTGGCGTCGTTCACCTCGACCGCGATGCTCTCGCTCTGGTACTTGAGCCAGCCGATGTGTCCGCCGGTGCGCAGCGACCCGGTCACGTCGCGGCTTTCGAGCGTCTGGCCCGCGGGCAGGCGCTGCGCCGCTTGCGCCAGCGCGAAGGCGAGCGAGGTGTTTGAGCCCAGCCACCACCACGCGCCGGCAACGAGCAGCAGCACGGCGAGGAAGAGGCCCGCGAAGGTCCATGCCAGCGCGCGCATGACGCGGCGCGCGCGCGAGCGCCTGACGGCCGGCGGCACGGGCGGCGTGGGGTTGGAGACGGCTTCTTCGTTCGACATCGAATGCTGCGGGGTCAGAAGGTGAAGCCGAGACGGAAGTGCAGGCGGAATTTCTTCGTGTCCACGCCGTAGGCCAGATCAGCCTGCACCGGCCCGACCGGGCTGCGCCATCGCGCACCCACGCCCACGCCTACCTTGGGCTTGAGTTCGCCGGGCTTGTCGGCCACGGCGCCGGCATCGACGAACACCACGCTCTCCCATTCGGTGAGCTTGTTGTTGTAGACGAAGGGGCGCTGCCATTCGACGCTCGCCACGCCGAGGTAGCGGCCGGCCACCGTCTGGCCATCGGCGCGCACGGTGCCGATCTGCTTGTAGCTGTAGCCGCGCACGGTGGTGTCGCCGCCCGTGAGGAACATCAGCGTGGACGGAATCTGTGCCGAATCTTTCGCCGACACCGCGCCGGCCTCGACGCGCAACTGCAGGCGGCTGCGGCGGGCGCGCGCCTCGGTGTCCTCGGCCGAGCCGAGCGGCAGGATGCCCAGCCCGCGCACATAGGTGCGAGTGAAGGGCGTTTGCTCGCCTGTGAGCGTGTAGCCGGCCGCGAGTTCGAGCGCCAGCGCGTAGCCGCGCGTCGGGGCCGAGTTGTTGTCGAAGTAGCGGCCGGTCCAGCCCCAGTTGGCGGTGACCGCCGAGGCCGAGGGCGGCGCGTCGATGCCGCGGTTCTGCGCGTAGTCGTACTGCAGGAAGTAGCTGCGGTCGATGTGGTCGCTGGACTTGTTGCGTCCGCCGCGCAGCCGCCCGCTGTCCACGATGTAGCTGCCCGCTTCCTCGCGCTTGAGTTCGGCGCCGGAGAACCAGCGCCAGCCCTTGTCGTCGGGAATCGCGTTCCACTCGGTGCCCAGCGACTTGATGTCGTTGTCCACCGAGAGCCGCGAGACCGCGCGCCAGCCGAGCAGCGGAATCTGGTTGTGGATGTGGTCGATCGACAGGCGCGGGCCGTTGTCGGTGGTGAAGCCGGCGCCGAGCACCACCTTCTGCAGCGGCGCTTCGCGCAGCTGCGCGATGACGGGCGCGGCCAACGGGTTGCCGCTCTCGGTGTCGAGCGTGAGGAACACCGAGTCGTAGTAGCCGCTGCTGGCCAGGCGCTGCTGGGCATCGAGCAGCTTCTGCTGGTCGTAGTCGGTGCCGCTGGGCAGGCGGGCGATGCGGCGCGCGCCGTCGGGGTCGTAACGCTGCAGGCCCCGCAGCATGAGCGGGCCGAACTTGTAGGCGGGGCCCGATTGGTAGGTGACGCTCAGGCGCGCCTCGCTGCGGTCGGCATCGACCTCGGCGCGGCTCACCTCGATGTTGCCGGTGGGGAAGCGCTTGGCCGTGAGGCTGCGCAGCGCGGTGGTCTTGGCGTCGTCCCAGGCCTGCTGGGTGAAGGGCAGGCCTGCGCGCAGCGCCCAGCCGGTGCGGATCGAGTCGCGCTGCGCTTCCGCCGCGGCGTCGTCGGCGATGGCGCCGGCATAGCTGATCTGCACATTGCTCACCTTGGTGGGCTCGCCGGGCGCGACGGTGATGACGATCTCGCGCGGGGCCTTGGTGCTCTCGGGCGTCTCGTTGAGTTCGAGCGTCAGCGTGGGGGTGAAGTAGCCCAGGGTGCCGAGCAGTTCGCGCGCATTGGCTTCGGCGGCGACCATGAGGCGGGAGATTTCCGTCGCGCCGAGGTCGTCAAGTTCGCGGTAGCGCTGGATTTCCAGATGGAGCGTGAGGTAGTCGCGAACCGCTTCAGGCCCTCGCACGTCGACGGTGAAGGCGTCGCGCTTGTCGGTTTTCTTCTCGTCCTTGCTGCTGTCCTTGGCGGCGGTGCTGTCGGCATCGCCGCTGCGCACGAGGCCCGCGACGGGCTTGCCTTCGGTGCTTTCTTTTTTCGGCAGCAAGCTGCAGCCTTGCAAAAGAAGGACGCCACAAAAAAGCAAAGCCGGCCACCACGCCGGCGAAGAAACGGAAACCACCCTGACCATGGGCGGATTCTGACAGCAAGATTTGTCCGTTCCTGAAGCTTCCGGATACAGAACGGCGCTGTCCTACTGGTGTCCTACATGCGCATTACTTGGAGAGCATGCGCATCGCGTCTTCCAGCCCGCGCAGCGTGAGCGGGTACATGCGGTTGGACATGAGCTGCTGCATCACCGCGATGCTCTGCCTGTATTGCCACACGCCCTGGGGCTCGGGGTTGATCCACGCGAACTTCGGGAAGGTGTGCGTCAGGCGCTGGATCCACTCGGCGCCGGCCTCTTCGTTGTTGTATTCGACGCTGCCGCCGGGCTGCAGGATTTCGTAGGGGCTCATGGTCGCGTCGCCTACGAAGATGAGCTTGTAGTCCTTGTTGTACTTGCGAAGGATGTCCCAGGTCGCGAACTTCTCGGAGAAGCGGCGCTTGTTGTTCTTCCACATGAAGTCGTAGACGCAGTTGTGGAAGTAATAGAACTCCAGGTGCTTGAACTCGGTCTTCACGGCCGAGAACAATTCCTCGACGCGCTGGATGTGCTCGTCCATCGTGCCGCCCACGTCCATCAGGAGCAGCACCTTGACGTTGTTGTGGCGCTCGGGCCGCATCTTGATGTCGAGGTAGCCGGCATTGGCCGCGGTCGAATGGATCGTGTTGTCCAGGTCCAGCTCTTCCTCGTGGCCTTCGCGCGCGAACTTGCGAAGGCGCCGCAGCGCCACCTTGATGTTGCGCGTGCCCAGCTCCTGGGTGTCGTCGTAGTCCTTGTAGGCGCGCTGGTCCCACACCTTCACGGCGCTCTTGTTCTTGCCCGCGCCGCCGATGCGGATGCCCTGCGGGTTGTAGCCGCCGTTGCCGAAGGGCGAGGTGCCGCCGGTGCCGATCCACTTGCTGCCGCCCTCGTGGCGCTCTTTCTGCTCCTCGAAGCGCTTCTTGAGCGTTTCCATGAGCTCGTCCCAGCCCATCTTCTCGATCTTGGCTTTCTCTTCGGCGGTGAACTCGCGTTCCAGCGTCTTCTTGAGCCAGTCGAGCGGCACTTCCTTCGTGAAGTCGGTGAGCATCTCCACGCCCTTGAAGTAGGCGGCGAAGGCGCGGTCGAACTTGTCGTAGTGCTTCTCGTCCTTCACGAGCGCGGTGCGCGAGAGGTAGTAGAAGTCGTCGATGCCATAGGCGCCGTCGGAATTGGGGCCCACCACGTCGGCCTGCAGGGCTTCGAGCAGCGTGAGGTATTCCTTGACGGACACCGGCAGCTTGGCCGAGCGCAGGGTGTAGAAGAAATCGATGAGCATGGTCAGATTCCCGGCCAGTGCGCGGGGCTCTGGCGAAAGTGCAGGCAGGCGACGATCATGACTTCGTCACCCCGGATCCGGTAGTGCAGGCCGTAGGGGAACTTGCGCAGCTTGAGCCACCGAAATGGCGCGCGTGTCATGGAGAACTGGAGAGGGTCGCGCATCAGGATTTCCTGTGCTGCCGCGATGACGGAAAGGAACTCGGCGCCCAAGCCTGTGCGACGGGATTCATACCATTCGAAAGCCAGTTCGATTTCGCGTGCGGCTGCTGGTTCGAACTTGAGGCCGAAGCTCACAAGCGCACGCCCAGCTTGTCGGCAATCTGCTGCAGCGTGAGTTCATGGCCTGGATGGGCATCGTTCCAGGCGGCGCGGTGCTCCAACTCGGCATGGACTTCGTCGCTCATGGCGGGGACAAGCGCCTGATCGATGCTGTCCCACAAGTCCTCGACGAGTTGCAGCTTCTCGTGCGTGCCAAGGTGACTCAGATCGTTCAGTACGGCGTTCACGGTTTCTCTCCGAAGCGATGAATGTGATTCTGCTCAAGCGTGCGAGGAGGCGCCAGCACGCCGCTCGAGCAGGTAGAGCAACTGCGCCTTCACCTCGGGCCACTCGCCCGCGCGAAGGCTGTACATGACGGTGTCGCGGATCGTGCCGTCGCGCCGCATCGCGTGGCCGCGGATCACGCCGTCTTTCTTCGCGCCCAGGCGCTCGATGGCGCGCTGCGAGGCGAAGTTGAAGTTGTCGGTGCGCCAGCCCACCACGTTGCAGCCGAGCGTGTCGAACGCGTGCGTGAGCATCAGGAGCTTGCAGGTGGTGTTGACGTGGGTGCGCTGGCAGCGCGCGGCGTACCAGGTGTAGCCAATCTCGACGCGCTTCACGCCCGGCAGGATGTCGTGGAAGCTGGTGCTGCCGAGCACGGTGCCGGTGGCTGCTTCGGTGACGGCGAAGGCGAAGCGGTCGGCCGTCTTCAGCGCGGTCTCGATGTAAGCGCGGGTGTTCTCGGGCTCGGGCACCGAGGTGACGCGCAGCTTCCAGAGTTCACCGTCGGCGGCCGCGGCGCGCAGGCCCTCTTCGTGGTCGAGCGACAGCGGCACCAGCGCGATGCCGCGGGCCTTCAGCGTGACAGGTTCGACGAACGCCATCTCAAACACCTCTGAATTTCAGCTTCTCGGATTGCCGTACTTGCGCACATACCAGGCGCGTGCGATCTGCACCCCACCACCGCCGCCCAGGCCGATCAACAAGATGCCGAAGATCTCCTTGTTGCCGTAGCCGCCGGCGCCGAAGGCATCCAGGCCCAGCAGCAGTCCGACCCAGCGGCCGAGCAGCGCTCCCAGCACGAACAGCACCGCCTGGGCCACGCCCAGCTTGAGCAGTTGGCTGGTGGAATGCGGCCGCGGAGATTCGCTCATCGGTTGTTGCGCTGCATGAAGACGAGCTTCTCGAAGAGCGTCACGTCCTGCTCGTTCTTGAGCAGCGCGCCCACCAGCGGCGGCACGGCGACCTTGTCGTCCTTGCTCTGCAGCGCTTCGAGGGGAATGTCTTCGGCCACCAACAGCTTGAGCCAGTCGAGCAGTTCGGAAGTCGAGGGCTTCTTCTTCAGGCCCGGCAGGTTGCGCACGTCGTAGAAGGTCTTCATCGCGGCCGTGAGCAGCTCCTGCTTCAGCCCCGGGAAGTGCACGGCGACGATGTGCTTCATCGTCTCGGCATCGGGGAACTTGATGTAGTGGAAGAAGCAGCGGCGAAGGAATGCGTCGGGCAGTTCCTTCTCGTTGTTGGAGGTGATGAACACCACCGGCCGGTGCTTGGCGCGGATGAGTTCGCGCGTCTCGTAGCAGTAGAACTCCATGCGGTCGATTTCGCGCAGCAGGTCGTTCGGGAATTCGATGTCGGCCTTGTCGATCTCGTCGATGAGGAGCGCCACCGGCTCGTCGGCCGTGAAGGCTTGCCACAGCACGCCCTTGACGATGTAGTTCTGGATGTCCTTCACGCGCTCGCCGCCGTCCACATCGGACAGTTGCGAATCGCGCAGGCGGCTCACCGCGTCGTATTCGTACAGGCCCTGCTGTGCCTTGGTGGTCGACTTGATGTGCCACTGCAGGAGCGGCAGTCCCAGCGATTGCGCCACTTCCTCGGCCAGCATGGTCTTGCCCGTGCCGGGTTCGCCCTTGACGAGCAGCGGGCGCTTGAGCGTGATGGCGGCGTTGACCGCCAGCATCAGGTCCTGAGTGGCGACGTAGTTGTCTGAGCCCTGGAATTTCATGAGTGAACGAGAAGCGAGGTGGAAAGGCGGGGTGGAGAAAAGAACACACTCGACGCGCATCGCACAGCCTCTTGGGCAGCTCTGCGGGGTTCCCGGAGGACCCTTGCATATAATCGAATGTTGATTCGAAAAACTGTATCTCCACGAGATTGTGCGCGCAAAATGAACAAGCTGTTGACCACGATGTTTGCCCTTGCTGTCGCTTGCGTGACGCTCTCGGCACAAGCCCAACAAGTCACTGGCAAGGCCCAGGACGGGGCAAAGAAGGTTCAGATGTGCGTGGGCTGCCACGGCATCATTGGCTACCAGGCCAGCTTCCCTGAAATCCACAAGGTGCCGATGATCGCGGGCCAGAGCGCCACCTACATCGCCGCCGCGCTCACCCAGTACAAGGGCGGCGACCGCAAGCACCCCACCATGCGCGCCATTGCCGATTCGCTTTCCGAGCAGGACATCGCCGACGTGGCCGCCTACTACAGCCAGTTGGGCGTGAAGGAAGGCGATGCACCGCCCGCCGCGCTCGCCAAGGCCATGCCCGAGAACATCACCGCGCTGGTCGGCCGCAACGGCCCCGACAACAGCTGCACCAAGTGCCACGGCGCCAACTTCAACACCCCGAACGACGGCACCGTGCCCAAGCTGGCCGGCCAGCACGCCGACTACCTCTTCGTGGCGCTCAAGTCGTACCGAGTCAAGAACAACGCCCACCTCGGCCGCTCGAACGCGGTGATGGCCGGCCAGGTCGAACCCAAGAAGTTCACCAATGCCGAACTCAAGACGCTGGCCAGCTACATCAGCTCGGTGCCCGGCGAACTGAAGACGGTGCCCGAGTCGCGCATCCATCACGCAGCGCAGTAAGCCCGCTTCAGCGCTTCGTGTTTCTCCCAACAAAAAGCCCGCGCGATGCGGGCTTTTTGTTGGGGATTTCCCTGAGGTCAGACGTCGAAGAATGCCGTCTCGTCCGCGCCCTGCATGCGGATGTCGATGCGGTAGCTCACCGCGCCGCCTTGCTCCACGCGCTCAGCGATCAGCGTGTGGCGGCGCTCAGCCGGCACGCTCTGCAACACCGCGTCCTTCGCATTCGCCTCGGCCTCGTCGCTGAAATACACGCGCGTGAACGCATGCAGCAGCAGGCCGCGCATCAGCACGATCAGGTTGATGTGCGGTGCTTCACCGGGCGCCTCTGCGCCGGGCTTGACGGTGTGGAACACGAAGCGGTTCTGCGCATCGGTGCCGGTGCCCACGCGGCCGAAGGCGCGAAAGCCCAGCGCGCGCGCTTCTTCCGGCGTCTGCGGGTAGCGGCCTTCGCCGTCGGGCTGGCTGATCTCGACCAGCGCATCGCCGATCGCATTGCCGTCGCCGTCGATCACCCGGCCTTCGAGGCGGATGCGTTGGCCGGCGGCATCGGCCAGCGCCACGACGGCGTCGAAAGGCTGGTCGAAGTCGTAGCCGTATTGCGTGGCGGTGAGGCCGTAGGCGAAGTAGGGGCCCACGGTCTGGGAAGGCGTCTGGCCGAAGTCGGCTTCCTGTGCGGTCATCAATGGCATGGGGAATTCCTCTTTCAGCGGTTCTCGAACGGCGTTTCGTCGGCGCCGCGCAGCACGATGTCGAACTGGTAGCCCAGCGCGTAGCCCTCTTCGGTGATGTCGAGGCTGAAGTCGGCAATCAGGCGATTGCGGTAGCGCTCGGGCGTGCCGGTGATCATCGGGTCGTACTGCATCAGCGGGTCGCCGGGGAAGTACATCTGCGTGACCAGGCGGCTTGCAAAACTCTGGCCGAACAGCGACAGGTGGATGTGCTGCGGGCGCCAGGCGTTCGGATGGTTGCCCCACGGATAGGCGCCGGGCTTGATGGTGAGGAAGCGGTAGCGGCCTTCGCTGTCGGTCAGGCACCGGCCCGCGCCGAGGAAGTTGGGGTCCAGCGGCGCGTCGTGCTGGTCGACCTTGTGCACGTAGCGGCCGGAGGCGTTGGCCTGCCAGAGCTCGACCAGCGTGTTGGCGACCGGGCGGCGGCGCTCGTCGAGCACCTGGCCGGTGAGGATCATGCGTTCGCCCAGCGGCTCGCCGTTCTTGCGTGCGTTGCGCGTCAGGTCATGGTCGAACTCGCCGATGCTGTCGTGGCCATACACCGGCTGCTGCAGCTCGCCGAGCGAAGCCTTCAGCGGGATCAGCGGCTTCTGCGGGCCGCGCTTCACCGTGGACTTGTAGCCGGGGTAGACGTAGGCGGGGTGGGAGTCCCAGTCGCGCGGGGTGAGCGCGGGAAGGGTGCCCTTGGTGGGGGTCGTCATGTGCGTTGTCTCCTGTCGTGGGACGAATTCTCGAGGCGCCACTTTAGAAGCGCAGTTCAATGATGTAAATTGAAGATTGCTCCAGTTTTCATAACCAACAGTCATTGAACAAGCCAGCCGATCTTCGCCAGGATTTCATCCGCAACGTGCAGTTGCGGCACCTGCGCGCCTTCGTCGCCGTGGCGCAGGAGCGCCATCTGGCGCGCGCGGCGGCGCGGCTCGCGCTGAGCCAGCCGGCGGTGTCGAAGACGCTCTCTGAACTCGAAACCATCGTGGGCACGCGCCTGGTCGATCGCAGCCAGGCCGGCCGCCGCGGCGTGCAGGGGCTCACGCCGGCCGGCGAGCAACTGCTGGCGCATGCGCTGCGCGTGCTCGAGGCGCTCGACGCCAGCGCCGAGGCGGTCGCGCCGACCGCCGGCGGCCGCATCGAGCGCCTGCGCATCGGCGCGTTGCCGAGCGTGGCGCCGGCGCTGTTGCCGCCGGCGCTCGCGCGCCTGCGGGACCACTGGCCCGCCGCGCAGATCGCCGTGAAGAGCGCCGCCAACGCGGTACTGCTCGACGAGCTGCGCGCCGGCGAGCTCGACCTGGTGGTCGGCCGCATGAGCGATCCGCGCCTGATGGCCGGCCTGAGCTTCGAGCTGCTCTACACCGAGCCACTGGTGTTCGCGGTGCGCGCGGGGCATCCGCTCGCGCTCAAGCCGGCGCCGGTGCAGGCAGTGCTCGACTATCCACTGGTGGTCTACGGCGAGGGCACGATCCCGCGCCACAACACCGAGAGCTTTTTGTCGGCGCGCGGCCTCGTGCTGCCGACCCATGCGCTGCAGACGCTCGACGTCGGCGTGGCGAGCGCGCTGGTGGCGGTGTCGGATGCGGTCTGGATCACGCCGCTCGGTGCCGCGCGCAGTGAGTTGGCAGAAGGCCGGCTCGTGCGCTTGCGCATCGACACCGCGGGCACCGAAGAGCCGGTCGGCCTGTTGTTGCGCAGCGATGCCGAGGCGTCGTCGCTGCGCGTGGCGATGGCCGCGTTGCTGCGCGAAGGCGCGAAGCAGCAGGGCACCTTGCCGTCGCGCAGTAGGCAGAAACCCTGATCAGTCTTTCGTGGCGCGGCGCTGAACACAGGCCACGTAACCCTCGCCATCGGGCGGGCGCCCCGCGCGCTGGCTCTCCCACATCATCTGGCCGAGGCAATCCATCGCCTCGTGATGCGCATGCAGCAGCGAGCCGCGGCGCGCGGCCAGCAGCTCGACGGCCTGGCGGATGCCGCGCGGCTGGTCGATGGAGCACTGCTCGCTGATCGACAGATGCATCGACAGATGAAGGAACGGGTTCTCGCGTCCGTTCGATCCGTCGTACACGCGCGCCACCGCGGCGTCGGCATCGGCCAGGTCCTCGTGGTACTCGGGGTGCTCGTCGATCCAGCCGGCGGCGATGGTCTCGAGCGCTTCCATCGGAAGGCCCTGCCGGTGCTTGGCGTACACATCGCAGAAGAAGCGGCGCACGTCTTCCTGGGAGGGGTTGAACATATATAGATGGATAAGAAGAAGAGAGTGAAGAAAGCGCGTGGAGGAAATCGCTCCAAGGGCCATCGCGGATCGGCTTGCGCAGCACCCGGAACACGCTCGGCGTTCCGGGTACGGGGCGTTACATCGTTACGTAACGAATCGCGAAATGACCTCCTTACGCGCTGTTTCGATGTGCGGCCGCGCCGACGTTTTTCAAAAAAATTCTCATGTAAATCAACGACTTGAATCGCTCCCGGCGCCTAGTTGGCAAGGCTTGCAAAAAGCGGCACGCAAGTTGCCCCTGTACATGCATCTTTTGTCACAGAGGCTGCCATGAACGCTCCACAAGCATCGACCGTATCGACCGAAGGACTTGCCGCATCCAGCGCAGCTCCTGTGGTTCTCGCCCAAGCCACCGTCACCCCGCTAGGCAGTCCTGCCGCGATGGGTTCGACGGCTTCCGCCGCCCCTTCCGGGCCTGCCAGCATCGGGACATTGTCCAATGCTACGCCCGGCACTGCCGTGATGCGCGACGGTGTCCGCATCCCGGTGGATGGCAACCAGACCCTGATCGCGGGTGACCGCGTGATCGTTCCGCAGGACGGCCACGCCAACGTGCTGTTCCCCGGCTCGGCTTCCAACAAGGCGCCGCTGGCCGGCGTCTTCACCGGCGGCACCGATGCGACCATCGGCTCGACCAAGCTGCCCGGCGGCCTCGAACAAGTGAACGTGGATGTGGCCTCGGGTGACCTGCAGGTCACCCCGCCCGACAGCGATGCAGACGCGGCCGCCCTGGCCGTGACCAAGAAACTTGCAGCCGGCAGCGGCATCGGCCTCGGCGAATTCGCGCTGGGTGCGTTGGGTGCCGCGGTCCTGGGCGCCGCGCTGAGCGGCGGTGGCGATGGCGGCAGCAGCGGCGTGCCGTTCCTGGTTCCTGGCATCGGCGATGGCGGCGATGCGGATGCCGACGCGGACGCGGATGCCGATGCGGATGCAGACGGTGATGCAGACGCCGATGCGGATGCCGATGCGGACGCTGATGCCGATGCCGATGCCGATGCCGATGCAGACGCCGACGCCGACGCCGACGCTGATGCAGACGCCGATGCTGACGCTGATGCCGACGCAGACGCAGACGCCGACGCCGACGCCGATGCCGACGCCGATGCCGATGCCGATGCCGATGCCGATGCCGACGCAGACGCCGATGCAGACGCAGACGCAGACGCCGATGCCGATGCCGATGCCGATGCCGATGCAGACGCCGATGCAGACGCCGATGCTGACGCTGATGCCGACGCAGACGCAGACGCCGATGCGGACGCCGACGCCGACGCTGATGCTGATGCAGACGCAGATGCCGATGCCGATGCCGACGCAGACGCAGACGCCGACGCCGATGCCGATGCCGATGCCGACGCAGACCACCTGCTCGATCCAGCCGACAACCTCGTCAGCGGTGCCATCGACGCGATCGACGACACCCTCGGCCTGGGCGATGCCCTGGCACCCGTGTCCGGTGTGGTGGACGGTGTGACCGATGTGGTCGACAGCGTGCTCGCTCCGCTACTCGGTTCCGAATTCATGCCGAACGACCCCAACGAGTTCGATCCGGTGGACACCGCCGTGGGCAACATCCTCGATCCGCTGGGCGAGACGATCAGCCCCGTCGTGGACAACATCCTGGGCGCCGGCGTGACCGATGCGCTGCTCGGCTCGCTGCTGGGCCAGGTCGACTACGTGACCGACGGCCTGAGCAACCTGCTCGGCGGTGAAGGCCCGCTGGGCGGCCTGACCGCCGGCCTCGGCCTGGGCGAGCTGCTGGGCGAAGACGGCCTCGTCGGCGGACTGCTCGACGGCGTGCTGGGTGAAGACGGCCTCGTTGGCGGCCTCCTGGGCGACGACGGCCTGATCGGCGGCCTCCTGGGCGACAACAGCCTCGTCGGCGGCCTGCTCGGCGACGACGGCGCGCTGGGCGGCCTCCTGGGCAACCTGCTGGGCGACGACGGCGCACTGGGCGGCCTGCTCGGCGAAGACGGCCTGCTCGGCGGCGTCGTGGGCGGTGTGCTCGGTGCAGACGGCCTCCTGGGCAGCCTGCTCGGCGACGACAGCGCCCTCGGCGGCCTTCTGGGCGACGACGGCCTGGTCGGCGGTCTGCTCGGCGAAGACGGCGTGCTCAGCAACCTGCTGGGTGAAGACGGTCTGGTCGGCGGCCTGCTCGGCTCCGATGGCCTCCTGGGCGGCCTGCTCGGTGAAGACGGTCTCCTGGGCGGCGTGCTGGGCGAAGGCGGCCCGCTGGGCGGCGTGCTCGGCGGCGACGGTGGCCTGCTCGGCGGTCTCCTCGGTGATGACGGTCTCTTGGGCGGCCTGCTCGGCGACGATGGATTGGTAGGCGGCCTGCTCGGTGAAGACGGCCTGCTCGGCAGCGACGGCCTCCTGGGCGGTCTGCTCGGCAACGACGGCCTCGTGGGTGGCTTGCTCGGCGACGACGGCCTCCTCGGCGGCGTGCTGGGTGACGACGGCATCGTCGGCGGCCTGCTCGGCAACGACGGCCTCTTGGGCGGCGTGCTCGGCGACGACGGCCTGGTCGGCGGTCTGCTCGGCGGTGACGGCCTCGTGGGCGGCCTTCTCGGCGACGACGGCCTCCTCGGTGGTGTGCTGGGCGACGACGGCATCGTCGGTGGCCTGCTCGGCGACGACGGTCTGGTCGGTGGCCTGCTCGGACCGGACGGCCTGGCCGGCGGTCTGCTCGGCGACGACGGCATCGTCGGTGGCCTGCTCGGCGACGACGGCCTCCTGGGTGGTCTGCTCGGCGGCGTGCTGGGCGGCATCGGCAACCCCGGCACCCCTGGCGGTCCGGCGCTGCTCGATCCGACCGACGGCATCGTGGGCGGCATCGTCGGCGGCCTGAACAACGGCGTGCTCGGCGACCTGGGCCTGGGCGACCTGCTGACCCCGGTGGTCGGCCTCACCGACAACGTCACCGACGTGGTCGACGGCCTGCTGGCTCCGATCTTCGGCGACGTGTTCACCCCGAACAACCCCAACGTCCTCGACCCGGTCGACGGCGTGGTGGACCAGGTGACGGACGGTGTGAGCGGCCTCGTGAGCCCGCTGGCCGACCAGCTGCTCGGCGCGGGAACGACCGCGGCGCTGCTGAATGCGGTGGACACGCAAGTGGACTTCCTCACCGACGGCGTGGCGAACCTGCTGGACGGCGACCTCCTCGGCGGTGTTCTGGGTGACGACGGTCTGCTGGGCGGTCTGCTCGGCGGCGACGGCGGCCTCCTCGGCGGCGTGCTGGGTGACGACGGTCTGCTGGGCGGTCTGCTCGGCGGCGACGGCGGCCTCCTCGGCGGCGTGCTGGGTGATGACGGCCTGCTGGGCGGTCTGCTCGGCGGTGACGGCGGCCTCCTCGGCGGCGTGCTGGGTGACGACGGCCTCCTGGGCGGCGTCCTCGGTGGCGACGGTGGCCTGCTCGGCGGCATCCTCGGCGACGACGGCCTCGTAGGCGGTCTGCTCGGTGGTGACGGCGGTTTGCTCGGCGGCGTGCTGGGTGACGACGGCCTCCTGGGCGGTGTCCTCGGTGGCGACGGCGGCCTGCTCGGCGGCATCCTCGGCGACGACGGCCTCGTAGGCGGTCTGCTCGGTGGCGACGGTGGCTTGCTCGGCGGCGTGCTGGGCGACGACGGCCTCGTAGGCGGTCTGCTCGGTGGCGACGGTGGCTTGCTCGGCGGCGTGCTGGGTGACGACGGCTTGCTGGGCGGTCTGCTCGGCGGTGACGGTGGTCTCCTCGGCGGTGTCCTTGGTGATGACGGCCTCCTGGGCGGTCTGCTCGGCGGCGACGGCGGCCTCCTCGGCGGTGTTCTGGGTGACGACGGCCTGCTGGGCGGCGTCCTCGGTGGCGACGGCGGCCTGCTCGGCGGCATCCTGGGCGACGACGGCCTCGTGGGCGGTCTGCTCGGCGGTGACGGCGGTTTGCTCGGCGGCGTGCTGGGTGACGACGGCCTTCTGGGCGGCGTCCTCGGTGGCGACGGTGGCCTGCTCGGCGGCATCCTCGGCGACGATGGCCTCGTGGGCGGTCTGCTCGGCGGTGACGGCGGCTTGCTCGGCGGCGTGCTGAGCGACGACGGCCTCCTGGGTGGTGTCCTCGGCGGCGACGGCGGTCTCGGTGGCTTGCTGTTTGGGAACGGCGGCCTCCTGGGCGGCGACGGTGGTCTGCTCGGCGGCGTGCTGGGTGACGACGGCCTCCTGGGCGGCGTCCTCGGCGGCGACGGTGGCCTGCTCGGCGGCGTGCTGGGTGACGACGGCCTCCTGGGCGGCGTCCTCGGCGGCGACGGTGGCCTGCTTGGCGGCGTGCTGGGTGACGACGGCCTTCTGGGCGGCGTTCTCGGCGGCGACGGCGGCCTGCTCGGCGGCGTGCTCGGCAACGACGGCCTGGTCGGCGGCCTCCTGGGCGACGACGGCCTCGTGGGCAACCTGCTGGGCAACGACGGTCTCGTCGGCAGCCTGCTGGGTCAGGACGGTCTGGTCGGTGGCTTGCTCGGCGGCGTGCTGGGCAGCGACGGCCCGCTCGCCAACATCCTGGAGCCGATCTCCGGCGTGGCAAGCGGCCTGACGGACACCGTCGCGCCGATCGTCTCGACGGTGACGGGTACGGTTTCCGGCGCAGTGGCACCGGTGACCGACATCCTGGCCGGCGCAACGGGCACGGTGACTCCGGTGGTCGAGACGGTGGTGAACACCGTCGACCACGCGGTCACCCCGCTGGTGACCGAGGTCGTGACCCCGATCACCAGCCTGGTCGAACACACGCTGTCGCCAGTGACCAACGTCCTGCACGGCCTGTTGGGTTAAGCAAAAGAGCAAGCGAAGGAGAGAGGGAACCGCAGCACAGGGACAGGCCGGCCACCGGCCTGTCCCGCGAAAGGATTGATATGAAAAAGAATTTCCGGATATTGGCCATCGTCGCGCTCGGGGCCAGCCTCGCCGCCTGCAGTACGCCCAAGGGCGGTCGCGACGACGCGACCTACTACTACTCCAACAAGGGCGCCGCCGCGGTGGCCAAGGTGGAACCGCCACCCCCGGCACCGATGACGAACGGACCGGTTGGCGTGCCGAAGATCGTGTATTTCGACTTCGACAAATACAACATCCGTCCGCAAGACCAGCGGATCGTGGAAGCGCATGCGAGCTTCCTGAAGAACCGCTCGACGAGCCGCGTGGTCATCGAAGGCCACACCGACTCGCGCGGCGGCCGCGAATACAACCTCGCGCTGGGGCAGCGCCGTTCGGAATCGGTGCAACGGGCGCTCACGCAGCTCGGCGTGCCGGCCGAGCGTGTCGAGGCCATCAGCTGGGGCATCGAAAAGCCCGCGTCCATGGAAACCACCGAGGAGGGCTACCAGCTCAATCGCCGCGCCGAATTCAGCTACCGCTGAAACCGGAGCCCAAGCGATGACGTCGAAGGCAACAGTCTCCGGTCAGCGATTCCGTCGTTCTAGCAGCGAGAGCAGATAGATGACGGACGCGGCCGGTCTCCCGCACTCGATCGGGGCCGAATGATGTCCTTTTCAGACCAGCTCCACGCCTGCCACGAACGCCTTGCGTCGGTGTGCGCGGCGTTGCCTGCCCCTTACCCCGCGTTCACGCTGTTCTTCTCGGTGAGCGACGGTTCGCAGCGTGCGCATGTCGTGCATGCGCGGGCCGCCGAATTCGAGACCGCATGGAGCGAAGGCGCCGACATCGTCGAGCGCTGGGTGCGCGACCACGGTGTCGTGTCGCCCTGGCTTCGCATCGACTGGGTCGAAGGCGCGAGCCCGATGGACTGGGCGCAGTTCAAGACCCAGCTCACCGCCGTCAAGCGCAACTACTTCCGTCTCGGCCTGGCGTTCGATAAAGACTTCGAGATCGCCTTCACCGAGCAGGAGCTCAACGCCAACGCGATGCTGGCGGGCGACTCGACCATTGCGCATGCGGTGATGAATCCGCGCAACTTCGAGGCCTACGGCCAGGCGCGTTTCCAGCGCACGCTCGCGCTCGACATGCCGACCGACCACCCGGTCTACCTGCTCGCGACCGTGGGCGTGTTCTGCCAGCCCGACGGCGTGGTGCACAAGCTCATCGGCACGGGGCTCGATGCGGGGCGCCGCCAGATGCCGGCGCTCAATCCGCAGTCGGCGATGGACCTCGTGCGCAGCGGCTCGGCCTACCTCGCGCGCCAGGTGCAGAGCGACGGGCTCTTCGTGTACGGCTACTTCCCGTGCTTCGACCGCCGCATCCCGACCTACGACGCGATGCGCCATGCGAGCGCGATCCACGCGATGCTCGAGGCGTGGGAAGTCACGCGCGACGAAACCCTGCGCTCGGCCATCGACCGCGCGCTCGACCATCTCACCAACTGGCTGATCCGCGACTACCAGCTCGCCGACGGCCGCGAGGTGGCTTTTCTTGTCGACACCGGCGGGGAGATCAAGCTGGGCGGCAACGCGGCCTGCGTGCTCGCGCTGGTGAAGTATTGCGAGCTCATGGACACGCGCCGCTGGCTGCCGTTGCTGGAAAAGCTGGCGCTGGGCATCGTGTCGCTGCAAGACCCGGCCACCGGCCGCTTCAACCACGTGCTGCACGCCACCGACCTGGCGGTGAAGCAGGCGTCGCGCGTCATCTATTACGACGGCGAGGCTGCGTACGGCCTCATGCGCCTCTATGGCCTCACGCGCGATGCGCGCTGGCTGGCGGCGGTCGAGAAGGCCTTCGATCATTTCATCGCGAGCCAGCACTGGCAGGCGCACGACCACTGGTTGAGCTGCTGCGTCAACGAGCTCACGCACTGGAGCCCGCAGGAAAAGTACTTCCGCTTCGGGCTGCAGAACGTCGCGGGCTATCTCGACTTCGTGCTCGACCGCAAGACCACTTTCCCGACGCTGCTCGGACTCATGCTCGCCGCGCAGCAGATGCTCCAGCGCCTGGAAAGCATGCCCGCGATGCGGCACCTGCTCGACGAGCTGGACACCGAGAAGTTCTACCGCGCGCTCGACTACCGCGCGCACTATCTCCTCAACGGTTTCTTCTGGCCGGAGATGGCGATGTACTTCCGGCGGCCCTCGACCGTCGTCGGCTCGTTCTTCATTCGCCACCACGCGTTTCGGGTGCGCATCGACGACGTCGAGCAGTACGTCTCGGGCTTCGCCTCGTACCACCGCTACCTCATCGAGCGCCGCGTGCCGCTGGGCGCGATGAGCGGCGCCGCCAGCAGCCCGCGCGACGACGGCGCGAGCTGGACCGCGAGCGAAATGGCGCGCGTGACCGGCGGCGAATGGGTGGTGCGCCCCGAAGACGGCTGGCGCGCCAGCGGCGTGACGCAGCGCTCCTTCATGCGCAAGGGCCGCGTGGTGTTCGAGAACCAGACGCGCCCGTCGAAGACGCCGCTCGCGGCCGTCACGCTCAAGGGCGTGCTGCAGCCGGCCGCGGCCGTGCTGTGCACCGACCCCAAGCCGCACCTGGACAAGCGCGTGCCGGTGCTCAAGGTGCCGAACGTGCTGCAGGCCGTGCTGCAACTGGGCGAGCATGCGCGCACCGAATTCACCGGCCGCGTCTGCGGCGTGCTGGGCCACGGCACGGGCAGCAGCACCGTGGCCGCGATGATGGCCGGCGCGCTCACCGTGTGGGGCGAAGTCGCCCAGCCCGAAGGCAACATCAGCCTGCCCTCGGGCATTGCGTGGAACCTCACCTGCATGCCGCGGCATGCGGCTTACTGGGTGCTGGAGATGGGCACCTCGCACATGCCCGCGTCGTCGCAACTGGTGCGGCCTTCGCTGGTGGTGGTGACCGGGCTCTCGGCCGCATCGCAGAAGCACCGCGGCCCCTCGGACGCCGCCGCGCGCATGGACGCCCGGATCTTCCAGGGCATGGCCGCCGGCGACAACGTGGTGCTCAACCGCGACATGCCCGAGTTCCCGATCTTTGCGGAAGCCGCGATGGCGCACCAACTGCAGATCGTGACCTACGGCGAACACGAAAACGCCGATGTGCGCCTGCTGGCCTTCGACCACGGCGAGGTGCAGGCGCAGGTGGCGGGCGAGCCCTTTCAACTGCGGCTCAATGCGCCGGGCCGCCACATGGGCGCCGCCGCCGTCGCCGCGCTCGGCGCGCTGCAGTCGCTGCGCCTGCCGCTGGCCGCGGCGGTCGAGCCCTTCGCGCACTTCGAGCCGCCGGGCGGACGCGGTGCGCTGCACACCATTCACATCGGCGGCGGAAGCTTCAAGCTGATCGATGAAACCTATGACGCCAACCCCAGCTCGATGCGGGCGGCGCTCGAATTGCTGTCACAAGCCCCCTGCGAACCTGCGCGACGTGTCGCCATCCTCGGCGACATGCAGGAGCTGGGTCCTGCGGCGCAACGCCATCACCTCGACCTGGAAGCCGAGTTGCTGGCGTCGCAGCCTGACCGGGTGCTGCTGTGCGGTCCGCTCATGCGGGCGCTGCACGCGAGCATTCGTACCAAGGTCCGTTCACATTGGTTCGTGGACGTGTCGGACCTGTCGACCGCATTGGGCGGTCTGCTGCAACCGGGCGACTGGGTGCTGGCCAAGAGTTCCGCGGGCGTCGGCCTGTCCCGGCTTGCCCGGGTTTTGAAAGCACTGCCATGAGATGGAACGCATTGATTCACATGCCCTACGAACGCGACGTGGAGGCGCCGCGGCGTTGGTGGCTTGGCTGGCTGCAACTGCTGTTCGCATGGGTGTTGTGCATGCTGTTGTGCGCCAACATCGCGCTGGTGCTGGCCGAGGGTTTGCCCGCAGTGCGAGGGGAGGCGACGGTGGACCGGCAGGCCGGCTGCACGGCCACGCAAACGTCGTCGCTGCGCAAGGCCGAACAAGAGACGAGACATGAGCAACGGGTCGACTCGACAAAGGCAAGCGTGCCTCGATGCTGAGGTGCACAAAGCGCGAATTTTTGCCTTGTAACAGTTGGGTAACAGTCGATAATGACGCACGCGTCATTGCACGACGGATCGGCCCTTTCTCATGATCAAGTTTCTCTTGCCCAGCCAACTGGTTGCCGAAACGCCGGACGAGCCGGGTGCCAGTCCTTACGCAAAGGCCCTGAACACGGCGTTCCGCGCGGCTTACCCGCTCGTGAAGAGCGCGGCATGGCGCTCGCTGCCCATCAGCCTGTTCGGGCTCTTGCCCTCCATCTTTCTCTTGCAGGTGTATGACCGCGTGCTCTCGCGCAGCGGCACCTCCACGCTCGCCGCGCTGGTGAGCGGCATCCTCTTCTTTTTGTGCATCGAGTTCTGGTTGCGCACGCGGCGCTCGCGCATGCTGCGCAACGCGGGCGCGATCATCGACCACGGTGTCTCCGGTGCCTTGCTGCAGTCGATGCTCGCGCGCCCGCTGCGCGCGCTCGAAGCGCGGCCGGCCTCGGTGTGGCAGCAGTACTTTCGCGACGTGGGCTCGGTGCGCGGCACCGTCACCGGCGGTCTTGCGCAATCGATCTTCGACCTGCCGATGGCGATCTTCGCGCTCGTGGTGATCGGCATCGTCGCGCTGCCGGTGCTGCCGGTGGTGGCCGCGTTTCTCGCGATCATGTCTTTCCTGGCCTGGTGGTGGGCCGACGAAGTGCGCGCCGGCCGCGTCGAGGAAGTGCAGCGCGGACGCGGCCTCGACCGCATGACCTCCGAGATCTGCAACGCGCGCGAAACGCTCAAGACGCAGGCCAACGACGGCCCCATCAGCGACATGTGGCGCCAGACCTACAACGCCTGGCTCACCGAGAGCTTCAGCAAGAACGGCCAGATCGAAACCGCGCGCGACGGCACCACGGTGCTGCTGACGGTTTTCTCGGTCGTCGTGGTGACCGTGGGCGCGATCTCGGTGATGGAGCAGTGGATGACGGTGGGCGGCCTCGTGGCCTCCAACATGCTCGCGCTCAAGGCGCTGCAGCCGGTGGCCGGGCTGGTGTCGAACTGGCGCTCGCTGGCCACCGCGAAGGAAGCCGCCAAGCGCCTGGAAACCGTGCTGGGCGAGCCTGTCGAGAAGCCGCCCACGGGCATGACCCTGCCGCAGCCGCTCGGCCGCATCACGCTCAAGGACGTGAGCTTCAGCTTCACCGAGACCGCGCAGCAGCCGGTGCTCGAAAGCGTCGACCTGGACATCGGCCCCGGCGGCCTGCATGTGATCGTCGGGCGCAACGGCGCGGGCAAGTCGACGCTGGTGAAGCTGCTCTCGGGCCTCTACACACCCACGCGCGGGATCATCAGCATCGGCGAATACGACCTCTCGCAGTTCGGCCGCGAAGAGCTCTCGCGCTGGATCAGCTATCTCTCGCAAGAGGTCTACTGGTTCGGCGGCACGCTGATCGACACCATGCGCCGCGCCGCGCCCGGCCAGAGCGATGAACAGATCGTGTCGGCCTGCAAGCTCTCGGGCGCGCACGAATTCATCTCGCGGCTGCCCGACGGCTACCGCACCATGGTCGGCGAAGGCGGCACCGGCGTCTCGGTGGGCGAACGCCGCAAGCTCGCGCTGGCCATGAGCTTCCTGCGCAAGCCCTCGGTGCTGGTGCTCGACGAGCCCAGCAACGACCTGGATTTTCAGAGCGAGCGCAACCTGCTCGCCACGCTGCTCGCGGTGGCCAAGGTGCGCACCGTGGTGGTGGTCACGCACTCGCTGCGCATCGTCTCGGCCGCCTCGGCGGTCTACCACGTGACGGGCCAGGGCGACATCGAAGTGGGCACCGCCGCGGTCATGGTGCCCAAGCTCTTCGGCGTGAAGAAGCCGCTGGTGGCGGTGGGCGACGAAGACAACGCGGGGGCTCCGGCTTCCCGCTCCATGGCGTGATGCTGCCTGCTTGACTCATGAAAACGAGTGATTGGGGACCGTGAACTTGAAATCAGACCTGCCGCAGATTCTTCAGGATGAAGAAACCAAGCGCGCGGCGCAGACCTCGCCGAAAGGGCGGCGGCGCCAATGGATCATCGGCGGCGCGGTCGCCGTGCTGGCCCTGATCGGCCTCGGCTTTCCGATGGAAACCGTGGTCGTCGCGCCGGGCCGCGTGATCCCCTCGGACCGCGTCAAGTCCATCCAGCATCTGGAAGGCGGCATCGTCAGCGCCGTGCTGGTGAAGGAGGGCGAATCGGTCAAGCAGGGGCAGTCGCTGGTCGAGATCGACCTGGGCGGCAGCGGCCTGAACTTCGAGGAACTCACCGCGCGCTACGCGGCCACGCAGGCCACGCGCATTCGCCTCATGGCCGAGAGCCGCGGCCAGCCGCTCAGCCGCCAGTCCTTTGCCACCGACATCGACGAGAGCGTGTTCGAAGGCGAGCTGGGTGCCTACCAGGCGCGCGCCCTCGAGCAGCGCGGCGTGATGGCCGGCGCGGTGTCGGGCCTGGAGCAGGCGCGCAGCAAGCAACTGGAGCAACAGGCCAAGGTGAAGGGCCTGAGCGACCGGCTCGAGCTGATGCAGAAGGAGCTCGAGATCTCCGAGCAACTGTTCAGCGAGAAACTGGTCGGCCAGGTCGAGGTGCTGGAGAAGCGCCGCCAGGCCGAAGGCGTGCGCAGCGAACTCGCGGTCGCGCGCCAGGGTGTGATTTCGGCCAACGCCGCCATCACCGAATCGCAAGCCAAGATGGCCGAGGCCGAAGGGCGCTTTCGTCGCCGCGCCTCGGACGAACTGGCCACCGTCGAGCGCCAGTTCGCGAGCTTGAGCGAAGACCTCGCACGCGCCCGCACACAGCGTTCGCGCACCGTGGTGAAGGCGCCCTCGGACGGCATCGTCAAGGGCCTGCGCAACTCCAGCCCGGGCTGGGTGGTGAAGCCCGGCGAATCGATTCTCGAAGTGGTGCCCGACAAGGACGAGATCATGGTCGAGGCCCGGCTCAATCCGAACGACCGCGGCTTCGTCGAGATCGGCCAGTCGGCGCGCGTGAAGATCACCGCCTACGACTACCTGCGCTACGGCGCCGTCGAAGGCAAAGTGATGCTGGTCGCGGCCGATGCCGACCGCGACGCGGCCATCGCGCAAGGTGCGCCGTACTACCGCCTGCTGATCAGCATGTCGCAGTCGCACGTGGGCCGCGAAGAGAACCGCATCACCGCCGGCATGGAGTCCGAGGTCGACCTGCGCGTCGGCACCGATCCGTTCATCTGGTACATCCTTCGTCCAGTGCTCAAG
Organism: Variovorax sp. W1I1; assembly: GCF_030815625.1. Classification (NCBI taxonomy): domain Bacteria; kingdom Pseudomonadati; phylum Pseudomonadota; class Betaproteobacteria; order Burkholderiales; family Comamonadaceae; genus Variovorax; species Variovorax sp. W1I1. Next base: position 311,383 of record NZ_JAUSWZ010000001.1, read on the forward strand.
TTGCGGCGCGAAGCCTTCCGCGAACCATGAAGGAGCGCAACGCCACAAGCCGGCGCCGCACGGGCACCGGGGTGCTGTGCGCAGCACTCTGCGCGAGCTTCGCGCTGCCGCCGCAGGCCGCATTCGCGCAGGACGCAGCAGGACAAGACGGCCCGCCGCCATCGCTCTCGCTCTCGCGCCGGCTCTCGACGCCCTCCATCGGCGCAGCGAGCTACGCCCAGCGCGTGAAGCAGGCGCTGATCACGCTCTCGCAGGAATACCCCGAGGTTCAGACGGCCCAGGCCGCCGCCACCACCAGCAGCTACAGCGTCGATGCCGCCAAGCAGGCGCGCTATCCGCGCTTCAAGATCGGCACCTCGTCGGGCAACTACAACAGCGGCGCCGACAACGCCAAGACCCAGGGCTACACCGTGCTCACCGCCGAAGCGCGCGTGAGCCTGATCGACGGCGGTGCGATGAGCGCAGCGCAGCGCGCCGCTGAGGCCGGCAACAAGGCCGATGACGAAGCCGTCATCACCACCTCGCAGAAGGTGGTGCTGGACGCGCTCACCGCCTACCTGCAGGTGCAGCGCTTCGACCTCAAAAAGCAGATCGCGCACCGCGCCACCGAGGTGGTGGCGGAGCTCTCGAAGGCGGAAGCCCGCCGCGTCGCGCTCGGCGTGTCGGGCGACAACGACCTCAACATGGCCGCCTCGCGCCGCGCGCTCGTGGCTGCACGCGAATCCGATTTCGAAGCGCAGCGCGACGAGGCGCTCGCGAAGTTCCGCAACTACTTCAAGTTCTCGCCCAACGCCGAGTCGCTGCCCGTGCTCGCGGCGCCGCTGCAGTGGCGCATCGGCTCGCAGGACGAGGCGCTGCGCCGCGCCGAGAGCCGCAGCACCGAGATCGCCGAAGCGCAAGGCCGCATCGATCGCGCGAGGGCGCTGGTCGAGCAGCAGGAGTCCAGCCTCTACCCGACGCTCGATGCCGTGGTCGTGAAGAGCAAGGACCCGCGCGGCGTGTCGCCGCAGGACCCGACGCGCGCGGCCTTCGAACTCAACTGGAACTTCGGCAACGGCTTCGACCGGCAACTGCGCCTGAAGGGCGCGCTCGCCGAAGTCGCCAACCAGGAGGCCAAGCTCGAAGGCGTGCGGAACAACCTGTTCGAACTCACCTCGGCGTCATGGGCCCGCACCGTGTCGGGACGCGAGCGCGAGAAGCAGTTGATGGAGGCCGTCAGCACCTCGGGCCTGGCCTTCCGCGGCCGCCGCCGCCTGATGGAATTCGGCCGCGAGACCTTGCCCAAGGTGCTCGATGCGCAACTGGACTACTACACGCTCCTGTTCGACTACGTCGACGGCGTCTTCGACCTGCGCATTTCCGAACTGCGCCTCGCGCGCACCACCGGCGAATTGCGCATCGACCCCGACGGCACCAACAACTGGATCGACCGCATCTTCGGCCCGCCGAACCGCGCGGTCATCACCGAAGACGGCCTGCTGTCGCAGATGTGCATCTCGAGCAATTCGGCCTGCCCGAACGAGCCGATCGTCGAGCGCTCGCCGAGCGCCGCGTTGTCGAATCCGCCGCTGCGCCGCACGCCGCGGCTGGCTGAACGCTGAGACTCCCGTTCGTCCCGAGCTTGTCGCACCACCCCGTTCGTCCTGAGTCATCCCTCCCGTTCGCCCTGAGCTTGTCGAAGGGCTGCGCACCGCCCTCGGCAAGCCTCAAGTGTCTTCAGGAATGCCGGGTTCGCCGTCCAGGATCTGGTACTTGCGCATCTTTTCCCACAGCACCTTGCGGCTGATGCCCAGATGCTGCGCGGTGTCCTGGCGCTTCCAGTCGTTGACCTCCAGCGCCGCGATGATGCGGTTGCGCTCGCCGCTGTTCCAGCCCTTGCGATCGCCATTGCTGTCGAGCGCGACACCGCCACCGCTGCCGCCCCCGCCGTTCCTGTCGGCGGCGATCGCGGGCGCCGGCGTGCCGCGCGTGAGTGCGATGGCGCGCTGGATCAGGTTCTGGTCCCAGCCGCGCAGTTGCCGCGCGATCACACCCACGCGCTCCGCGAGGTTGCGCAACTGCCGCACATTGCCGGGGAAGTAGGTTTCAGCGACCGCATCACTGAGCCAGTGCGGTGTCTCGCCCAGCGTCTCGAGTTCGTCGCCGAGCACGTTGCCCAGCAACGCCTTGAAGATCGCGATCTTGTCGACCTCGCCGCGCTCTTCGAGGCTCGGCACATGCAGCTCGATCACTGCGAGCCGATAGAAAAGGTCGGCGCGAAACTCGCCGCTCGCCACCATCTCGCGCAGGTTGCGGTTGGTCGCCGCCACAAGCCGGAAGTCCACGCGCACCGGCGATGTGGCCCCAAGCCGCGTGACTGCGTTGTCTTCCAGCACGCGCAAGAGCTTCACCTGCTGGTAGCGCGGCAGGTCGCCGATTTCATCGAGGAACAGCGTGCCGCCCGTGGCCTGCTCGAAGTAGCCGCGATGCGCATGCACGGCGCCGGTGAACGAGCCCTTCGTGTGGCCGAAGAACAGCGACTCGAAAAGCCCATCGGGAATCGCGCCGCAGTTCACCGCCACGAACGCGCCCTTGCTGTACGACTGGTGCCCGAGGTGCAGTTGCTGCGCAATGCGCTCCTTGCCCACGCCGGTTTCGCCGCGCACCAGCACCGGATGGTTGCAGTCGGCAAAGGCGCCCACTTCGGAGAGCAGCGCCTTCATCGCTTCGGAGTGCGCCACCAGCACATCGGGCGCCTGCGGCGCGATCTCGCGCGCGCGCAGTTGCCGCACCAGCTTCGCGACCAGCGTGCGCAATTCGGCGCAGGTGAAGTCGTAGGGCAGCACGTGCAGGTACTCGGGCGGATAGGTCCGCGAATCGCGCTCGCGCGACCCCGCGGCCACCCAGATAACCGGCATGCCCTGGAGGAACTCGGTGGCGTGCGCGAGACCGCCGCTGTCGATGACCGTGACGCTGATGATCGCGACCGCAGGCCGCATCGCCACGCCGCGCTCCTGCTGCGGAGGCGGCAGGCCATCGGCCCGTGTGACTTCCACGTCGAAGCTCGCCATGCACCGCGCGATGCGGTCAAGGATGTCGGCTTTGCCTTCCCAGACAAAGAGGTCGAGTTCGTCGAAATGGGTGGGGGAACTCATGCGATTCGGGGACACATAGGAGTGCTGTGCAAATACACAACCTCGTTATAGAAAAGAGAAAAAGATTGAATATTGCAAGTTGGAGCAGCCGCAAATTAATAGACCAACTCTGCGCCTTGCTTGCAACTTAAGCGGGCGCCTACCTCTGTTACGGCTACATTGACTCCTAATGTTTGCAATAGAAAATTCACAAGCGGGTCGAGAAGCGGCGATAAAAGCTTGGACACGATTGTTGTCAACTGGCTGACAACCGAATTCAGCAAGGAAGTCGTGTCAAACAATAAATTTCCCAATATTCCGCTGGACGTGCTTTTATAAGAAAGAATTTCAATATTTGACAAGCTTGCTGCTAGATTGCTTAAGACATTTGTGGCCGAAATTGATTGATAGTGGGGTTGCTGTGAAATTTCCGGAAGATTTTCTGGGATCGGAGATTGAAAAGTCAAATTCTCAGATGTGCCCGCTACTTCGAGGGAATTAATTCTCAGGCCCAAAGAGGCTTCCACTGCGAAATCCGCCTTTGTTCTATCGGCAATCCAAGTTGAACCTTTTTTCCAGTTCAATCCGCTGCATAGGGTCAGAAGGCAGCCATCTGGCTTGACGGTTTGCTTTCCTATTTCAATTAATGAAACAGGATCGGCTTTTGGTATTTTCGGCGGAGAGAAAAATGCCGCCTCCGCGCTTGCAGCATCTACTCCCCATTGGCCCGCATAAATGGTGACCGCTGCTGTTTTTGCCGGAACGATCAGGCTTTTATTGAGCTCTGAAGCACAGCTGTAATTAAGTACGTACGCTTGGCCGCTTGCTGCTTCGATGCCAACGTCAATGTGGGTGGCCGGCGCAATTTTGGCATAGATTGCATTTGCACTGGTGCAAGCAAAGGGAAATGGGCACAGCACACCACCCAAAAAGTTTCCGATAGCCTGAACAAGATTCAAATGAAGAACATTGTTGATGAAAGTCGTAATTGGCGCGAGTTGTGCAAATATCACATTCAGCAGATCGCTCACCGCTGATGTAATTCCACCAATTTCGACCGAAATCAAAGTGCGAATTTGCGCGGTTCGAACGAAAATTTGATCGGAACCGAGAGGATTCAATTGGGCAAGAGCAGGGTTCCCTATTGCAGAGACTTGAGGGGGTTCAATTACTTTCGTTTTAACGAGTACATTTCCAAGTCCAAGAATAGGAAGTTTGACCGTTGCCGCTACCGCACTGTGACTATTGGCAAGCTGCACGACGCCTTCTACGAGTTTAAATACTTGAAGTGTGGCTTCCAGACCGGCTGCAGGTGTTCCACTTTGAAGATTAAGCAGTTCGCCCAGCTTGAGTGGGGTGGGCGAGATCTTGATCTGAGCAATTATTGCTCCAATTGCGTTTATCGCCGCATCCAGCGTGGCGCCAGGTGTTGCCGCATTTTGCCTTTGAAGTACTGTGATTGCTGCTTCAAGCAGTTGTCCGGTCGTGACTTCTGTTTGAAGAACGCTGTCGTAGTTTCCTGCGGAGATGTTCAATTTAACTGCAAGGGCATCCAGGTATTCAAGGAGGCTAATATTGGTATTTAGCAAGCCATTCCAGCCCGCAACTCCCAAATTCAGATTCCCTCCCAAAAGGCCACCGATGACTGCATTCAATAGCGTTGATTGCGAAGCATCTACTACTGCAAGCGTGCTCCTGATATTGAGGGCGGCTTGGGGCTGCTGCTGTGCGGCAACCGCCTGCACGCAGATGGTTCGATCCCCAGAAAGAAATCCTAATAATGCCGGGGGAGATTGAGCGATTCGAACTCGAACTGCATTGAGAGGGGTTCCTCCTGGCAGGAAATGATCGTCTGTGCCGGCAAAGCATCCGGTCGAGCCGGCCGACGCTTGCCCCGCCTGCCAATTGCCGCATTCAGGCGCATTGATAGCGATGCCTGCTGGTAGGTTCTGACCGGCATTGGTGCTGGCCGCACTCGCAGCCAATCCGCAATTGTTTGTAGCAGCGAGCTTTTGGGTACCCGCAAGGGCGGCGAGATCGGCCGCTTTTTGAAACTCTCGCTTCATGAAGAAGTGATATCCGAGTTCCGTGCCGATCAATGCAATCACGATCAGACTCATCGCAATCGCCGCGATGACGATCACGGATCCCTTTTGCTGATGGCGGGGCGTGCGATTCGGTTGCATTGATGAGGCCCCCTAGGAAGCAGGTCTGGCGACAGTCGCCTTCCCGGTGAGCTGAGCATTCGTCACGTCTAGCCAAGAGGCGATGGAAGGAAGAATCGAGTTGGCACCGTATGGATAGGTCACGGTGACCACAACGGTCCCCGCTGATGGGAGGGCGACTACAGGTGGCGCCATCTTTCTGCGCAGCCAGTCCTTCTTCTGCTCGGTGCCGGTGCCTGCTTCAATGGGCGTGATGAGTGCGAAAGCCAGTGCTTCGTAAACAGCATCCTGCACACGGGAGTCACCTGCTTGGACGCTTTGCCCCAGACGCAAGGCTGCTCGCGCGCCATCCTCCGCGGATCGGGACACCACCTGCTGCGTATAGAGCATGACTGCAAAACTCACGATGCCATACAAGGCAAAGAACAACAGACCGAATACCAATGCGAACTCGACCGCTGCAATGCCGCGTTGCTGCCTGGCGTTCGGTCGCAAGCCTCCGGAAAGTCGCTTGGTCATGAGTTGCCCCCGTCAAGAAGCATGCTGGCTTGGCCGGCGATCTGGCTGGGCAGCACCATGCTGAACATCGGTGGCAGCACCAACTCCATTCCTTGTGCTTTCACTGTCACGATGATCCGGCAGCGCTGGTCCCACGATGCATTGGAGGCGCAGGTGTCCGTGCTGCACGGACCCGCGACGCCGCCGGCCACGCTGCACTGCGCCGTCACATCCAAGGGTTTCACGGCAGCTGGCATCCACAGGCTGCGCTGTGTTGCGACTTGCACTGCAACGGACGCACGCTCGGGCGAAGTCGGCTTGTAGCGAAGGGCCGCCCGCGCACCGTCCTCCGCCGCGTTCTGCAGGCCCATGCGAAACGTCAGGAGCACCCCGTAGCTGATGATCCCGTACAGCACGGCAAAGAAGATCAAGAAGACGAACGCAAACTCGATCGCATACACCCCGCGTTGAAACCGGTTCGGCGAACGATGCAGAGATGCGCGGTTCATGCGTGGCTTTCAGAAGAATGAATGCGGTGTCGGCAATGCCGGATCACTTGCTGCCGGTTCCGCTGGTTCCGCCGGTCGACTTGACCGAGGAACTGAATCGTTCGGGAATCGGATATTCGAAGCTCTTGAGGTAACGCTCGTAGCTCCGGTTGGCAACGTTGCCTTCAATCGGACGAGGCCTGGTCGAAGAAACCTCGCCACTGCGCTGCCAGGCGAGCAGATTCGAAGTTGCATCGCCAACCTGGAGCGGAGCGACGTCGAACTCTTCTTCCTCTTGCGAAGCCATCTGGGCGTCTTGTGCTGGAGGCATGGCGGATTCAGCCCCAGGCTTCGAGGGGCCAGTGGTCGACGGGGCATTGCTGGTGACACCAGTACCCTGAGAGCCGCTTGCGGGGGTGGTCTGTGCAAAGGCCGTTGCCGAAAAAAGAAAAAGCGCCGTGGCCAGCGCGCTGGTGGACATGTGGGCAATCCGGCTGACGGACTCGTTATTCTTCATGGTGTGCCTCGTGAAGTCGGGTTCGGGGAGAAAGGCGTCTCCGCGGGCAAGGCCGGCGGGTTCATTTGGTTGGCCGTGCGCACGCCACCCATTCCGGCCCAACGGGAGGCCTTGAGTGCAAGCGGTAAAGCCGTGTCATCGCGGCTGCCCGAAGGCGCGCCGTTCCCCGCAATGGCGGGCACCGCTGCCGCGGCTGGGTTCCCCGGCACCTTGATCTGAGCCGCTGCTTCACGAACGGCGGCGCGCGTCGCCTCGGGCATGCGATTTACGTCCATCAGAGCGGTGGCTTGCTCGCGCTGGTTCGTGGCCTCGAGATAAAGCGCGACATTGGCCTGCGCCTGTTTGCTGTCGGGCTGCAGCTGCAAGGCTTGCATCAGCGGCAGACGCGCCTCTTCGAAGCGACCGGCACGAAGGTTTGCGTAGCCCAGGTCGCTCAGCAGCAGCGGATCGGTTGGCGTGCGACGCTGGGCTTGCTTGAGCAACTGCGCTGCCTCCGCATAGTTGCCACGTGCACCCGCCAGCAGCCCGAGACCTCTGTAGCCAGCACTCTCCAGCGGCGTGGACAGCAAGCTTTTGTAGGCAGCCTCGGCAAGTTCGGCCTGTCCGGTTTGGCGCAGCGCATCGGCGCGCACGCGAGTCGATTCCGGCGTGGTGCCCCAGCGCTGCTCCAGGGCGTCGATGTGCGCGAGCGACGCGAACCACAGTCCTTGTTGCTGCATCTGCTCAACGACCTTGATGTAGGTGGCCTGCGTGTCGATATTGGCGCCGGTCTTCGTGTCGTTGGCATTCTCGAACGCTTGCCGCTGCTGGGCATCTTCGATGGCAGGGTAGCGGTCCTTGGTCGCGGCACAGCCGGCCATCGCGAGAGCAAGGCATGCAGTCGCGACGCACTCGGAGACACGCAGGCCCGATGCAGGCATGAGCGAGGCAATGGCTTTCATTTGGCGGTACTCCCCAGTGCACGGAAGATGGCGATGAAGCCGGGGCCGGCAGTCACGATCACCAGTGCGGGTAACAGCGTCGTGACCATGACGGCGGTCATCTTGACCGTGATCTTGCCAATGCGCTCCTTCATTTCCGAGCGGCGATGCTCGCGAAGGCGATCGCTGAAAGTCCGCAAGGGCTCTTGTACGGCCCCGCCGTGGCGATCGACTTGCACCAGCAACGTCACCAAGCCGCGCAGGTTCTCATCCTTGTGCAGTGTGGCCAGGCGATGCAAGGAATGTTCACGGGTGCGGCCTTGTGAATATTGCCGATTGGCGAGCGTCAATTCATGTCCCAGAACACGCAGCACGTGCGAGAAGTCGGCAGCCATGATCTGAAGGCTTTGATCCAGGCTCATGCCCACGCCTTGCAACAGCTTCAGCAAGTCCACGAAGAGAGGAAGCTCCTTGGCCACTCGTTCTCGGCGGTTGGCCGCGATGCGTCCGAGAATCCACTTGGGACTCATGAAGCCGACCACAAAAAGGGCCGCGAGAACCGGGAACAGGAGGTTCTGTTTGTACCCGGGGCTCCACAACACGAAGGCCACGGCAGGCAGCAGCAACGCCAGCACGATGCGTGTCACCAGAAATATCAGCTGCGTGCGTTGCGAGGACATCCCGCAACGGTCGATGAGGTTGCGATCTTCGTCGGCAACCAGCGCGCGTCCCAGCGGCGATTTCAGCCAATGGAAGGGGAGCTCGACATCCGACTTGTACGGTTGACCAAGGTCGACCTCGGGGTCGGCCGGCACTCCAGCGAATGCCGTCGTCCCACGCTCGATGGCTTTGCCGATGGCTTGTCCACTGCGCGCGCGGCGAAGTTCCGCCGCGATCATTGCACCGCCCGCGACAAGGAGCCCGAGTGCCAGCAGCGCAAGGCTGATCGCTGTCAATGTGCCGGGAGTCAAGGTCATGTGAGCCTCGCGAGCCTGTACAGCAGCAGTGCGCCCGTGGCTTGGAGCCCGAGACCGGAGAAGATAAGGATGCGGCCGGTGCCGTCGTGCCACATACCGAGGAAGTAGGCCGGATTGCTCGCAATGATGGCGGCCCCCACGAGCAGTGGCAGCAACCCGAGGATCCAGGCCGACAGCCGCGTTTCCGATGACAGGGCGATGAGCTCGTGCTCGGCCTGCTCGCGGTCGCGCATGAAATTGCTCACCCGCTCCAGAAGCAGGTCGGCCCGTCCGCCATAGCGCACGCCAAGCCCCAGGATCGAAGACAGCAGGAACATTTCCTCGATACGCACGTGAGTGGCCGTTTGATACAGCGCCTTGTCCAGGTCCACGCCCGCGCGAACCAGGGCGGCGGAGCGCTCCAGGTGCCCGCGCAGCGGCTCCTGAGTGCTGCTGATCGCGAGTTGGAAAGCAGCCTGCGTCGAGTTGCCGATGGTGATGAGGCGCACCATCGTGTCGATGTAGCCGGGCAGCTGGCTGACCAGCTTGCGCCGTACTTTCTGCAGCCGGAGCCAGACCGCGAACGTGCCAAGCAGTGCGAGCAGCAGCAGAACACCCAGCCAGGCGGGCCAGCCGCCGAAGGAGCCGGCGACCAGCGACAGGACGAAGATGATGACGATGCCGAGGACCAGCGTACGGGCCTGGATCACGCCCACCAACCAGTCGGGCATCGCTCGTTCCAGCCAGCGCTTGGGGCGCGCTGCGGCCGCGGTCGCAGCGTCTGTATCGAGCCAGGGGTCAGTGGTCAGTCCGGAGGAGAGAGCATCGGCCGGCGCGGTCGCCCGCATGGGCGGCACCGCCGAAAAGGGCGCAGGTGCATGTGTGCCCGTCCCGGCCTCGATCTGCTGATCGAGGTGGCGGCCGACAGCCTGTTGTGTCTGGCGCTTTTTTGCCAGCTGCCAAAGGAAGAGTCCGCACGCTGCCAGCAACAGCGCCACCACGGCAACGCTGAGCAGTGCGGTTTCACGCACGATGGTCCCCTTGCTGCTGCGCGCGCGCGAACGACTGCCGAAACCGTGTGATCTTCGGGGAGTGCGGCGCGATGCCCAAAGACACCCAGCGATCCTTCTCCTCGCCGTCAGGTCCGGTCACCGGCTCGTAGCGATACAGCTCCTGCATTGCGACCACGTTGTCATTCACACCCGTGACCTCGCTCAGCGAGATGATTCGCCGCTGCCCGTTCGACAAGCGTCCGATCTGCACGATGAAGTCGATCGCGCTCGCGATCTGTCGGCGCAGGCTCACTTCGCTGCCCTGGTAGCCCGCGAAGCCCGAAAGCATTTCGAGGCGATAGAGGCACTCGCGCGGTGAGCTCGCGTGAATGGTGCCCATCGAGCCTTCATGGCCAGTGTTCATCGCCTGCAGCATCTCGATCACTTCGGCACCGCGCACTTCGCCCACGATGATGCGGTCGGGCCGCATGCGCAGACTGTTGCGCAGCAGGTCGCGGATCGAGATCACGCCTTGGCCGTCGAAGCCGCCCGGCCGGCTTTCGAGCCGCACCACGTGGCTGGTGCTGAGCGAGAGTTCCGCCGTGTCCTCGATCGTGATCACGCGCTCGCGTCCCGGAATGAAGCTGGCCAGCGCATTGAGCAGTGAGGTTTTTCCCGAACTGGTGCCACCGCTCACGAGCACGTTGCAGCGCGCACGCACTGCAATCTCGAGCAGTTGCGCCATGCCGGCGTCGAAGGTGCCGAGCTTCACGAGGTCGGCCGGCGTGAGCGGCTCCTTGCGGAATTTTCGGATCGATACCGACAGGCCATCGATCGCCAGCGGCTCGATGATCACGTTGATGCGGCCCCCGTCGGGCAGGCGCGCATCGACCATCGGATTGGCTTCGTCCAGCCGGCGGCCCAACGGCGCGAGGATGCGGCGCACGATGCGCATCACGTGCTCGGAATCGGCGAAGCGCAGGGTCTCGCGCTCCAGCATGCCGTGGCGCGAGACATAGACGTTCTGATAGCCGTTGATCAGGATGTCTTCTACCGCGGGGTCGTTGAGCAGATCCTCCAGCGGACCGAAACCCGCGAGTTCCTTGGTGAGCGCATTGGAGATGAGCTGCATCTCGCGGTCGTTGATCGGCACGCGGCGCAAGCGCACGAAGCTGTCGACCTCGAGTTCGACGAACTGCTGGATCGACGCGCGCGACCAGCGGCCGAACTCGGCCCCCAGTTCCTCGATGCGGCTCAACAGATGGTCATGCGTCCAGCTCTTGATGTCCTGGAACTGCTGGGAGTTGATGAACGCCTGGTCGTCATCGGCGAATTCGATATCGGTGGACATGGGCTGTTCAACCTTGAGTGGAGCTCTTGCGGAAGCCGGTGACCTTCGACATCAGCGCCGTCCAGCGCGGATCCTTGGCTGGGGGCTGGGCGGAGCCAGACGTGTATTCGTTGTGAAGACTGCGCGCGAGGCTGGCCACGGCCTGCGAGTACGCGTCGTTGCGTGCGGTGCGCACCAGCATTTCGCCGCGGCTCGCAGCCGAAAGCAGCTGTGCGCTGCGCGCCGGCAGCACATGGCGCAGCGGCAGTTCGAGCCGGTCGGCGATGTCCTTTGCCGAAAGGCCGACATGGCTGTCGAACTTGTTCACCACCAGCGACATCTGGCTGGTCTCGATTCCACGGGTGCGCAGTTCCTTGAGCATGGCGGCAGTGGAAACGATGGCGCCGATGCTCTGGTCGCAGACGACCCAGGAGTGGCGCGCCTCCTTCGAGGTCTGCGCCACGAAATCGATTGTCGAAAAACCACCGAGGTCGGCGATCTGGAAATCGAAGAAATCACCCAGCCGCTTGATCAGCGCAACCGAGTCGGCGTGGGAAATCTCGCGTACCTGCGCGAGGTTCGCGGGCAATGGCAGCACCGCGATGCCGCTGCTGTGATGAGCGAAAGCGGTGTGCAGCAGCGTCTGGTCAAGGCGGCGAAGGTTGCGCACGCCATCGACGAAGCTGAAGCCGCTCTGCGTATCGAGGTACAGCAGGCCGTCACGCGCAGGCAGTCCGAGGTCGAGCAGCGCCACGCCTTGCCGCGTATTGCGGGCTTGCGAAGGGTCGGGCGCCGTTGCCTGCGCCTTCGCTTGGGCCAGTTGGTCGTTGAGTACCAGAGAGAGGCTGGTCGCAAGTGTGGTCACGCCTATGCCAGCGCGTGCGCCAAGCAGCGCAAGCGTGCATCCACGCGTGCCGGGTTGCATGCTGCTGCGCCGATCGAGCAGCTTATGCAGCGCTTGGATCGCATCGATAGGCGGCGCCAACATGTCGACGAAATCGTCCACGCCGGCGCGCAGCGCGGCAAGCATCGAAGCGGGCTCGGCCGAGATGCCCGTCGCCAGCACGGCCAGTGCCGGCCAATCGCGCTTGAGGCGGTGATTGAGTTCCGTCGCCGCCTGCGCGTTATCGCCGGAAAAATCGAGAAACACTGCCGAGGGGCTGAGCAGGGTAATGCGTTCGTCGATCGATTTGAGGTCAGGTGGCACCACCACCACCGTGCCCAGCTTGCCGAGCGCGTCGGTCAGCCACGTGATGTGACCGCCATCGGGCGAGGCGAAGAGATAAGTCTCTGCACCGATCTCGGGAAGGCTGTCTCGGGGCGCGTTCATGGTGGGGGTTACAGGTCCTGCGCGGCTGGTTTCCATCAACGAGAGAAGCCTGGCACCGTCGTGCCGGATGCCGGACCCAGGAGGTGCGCGCGCCACACGGGGCCGTCGCGCTGCTCGGCACCGCCGGGCAGGTACGGCGTGAGGTCGGTGTCGCGAGCAATCGGCTTCACGAGATGCGGCGTGACGAGGATCACGAGTTCCTTCTCGTTCATCTGGTACTTGTTCTGCTTGAAGAAGGTTCCGAGTACCGGGATGTCGCCGAGCAGCGGCACCTTGTCAGCGTTCGAGGTCGTGGTGCGGCTCACGAGGCCGCCGATGATGAAGCTCTCGCCATCGCCGAGTTCGACTGTGGTGTCGGCGCGGCGGGTGCTGATCGCTGGCACGGCCACGCCGTTGATGCTCACAGCGTTGGTGTAGTCGAGGTCGCTGGCTTCGGGCGCCACCTTGAGGACGATGCGCTCATTCGACAGCACCGTGGGCGTCAGCGTGAGGCCAATCCCGAAGGGCTTGTATTCGATGCTGGTGGTGCCCAGGCCTTGCGGCACAGGCACGGGCAGCTCGCCACCTGCCAGGAAGCTTGCGCTCTGGCCCGACAGCGCCACCAGCGTGGGCTCGGCAAGCACGCGCGCCATGCCGTTGCCTTCGAGGAAGCCAACGTTCAGGCCGATGCCGGCCTTGCCGAAGTTGAACAGCAGGCTGAAGGCTTGTGCGAGGGGATTGTTGTTTTCACCGCTGATGCTGCCGTCCGAGTTGAAGGTGGCGGACTTCAGCGACGAGGGCGTGAAGCTTCCAAAGCTGAAACCATTGGAGTTGGCGCGTGTGCTGAAGATGTTGAGGCCGGCTTGCTTGAGCACGCTTCGGTTGAACTCGACGACCTTGACCTCGACCTGCACCGTGTTGCTGCGCACGCTGACGACCGAGCGGTCGAGCAGCACAGACTTCTCGCCGCTGGCGGCCAGAGCGGTGTCGCGCGCTTCCTGGTGTGCGGTCATGCTGCCGAGGGTGCCTGTGAGCGTGGCGCTGCGGCGGCCTACTTCGAGTGCATAGACCGTGGCAGTCGACTGGCCTTTTTCCCAGACCATCAGCGTGGTCCGCCCTGCAGCTTTGCCGGTGATGATCAGCCGTGCAGCTACTGAATTCGGGGACTGACGGGTGAGCGCTACCCCGGCGACTGCCTCGTCGGCGATCGCCATGCGTTCGATGCCCTTGGGGATCAACAACTCCTTCTGCGTGCCAGCGTCCACAAGCAGGCGAATCGGTTGGCGCTGCGCTGTCGCTTGAGAGTCTGCCGCGAATGCCAGGGGCCATGCGCCCGGTGCCATCAGGCACAACGCGACGACTGTCAGGCGCAAAGGGTGGGCATGGCCTGCGGATGTCGCGCGGAGGGGAAGCGTCATGGTGTTTTTTTCCTGCATTGAATGCATGGCTTGGCGCTGGGTGCCGATTAGTAGTTGATGGTTTCGCTGCGGTCGCCGCGAATCACTTCGACCTTGTTGAGTCCGCCGCTGCGGCTGCCGCCAGTTGCGGTTGTTGCTGTGCGCCGTACTGCGACAGCAGGCACGGCGCCAGGCTTGCCGCCGTTCACGAAATCGGCGGCGGTCATTCCGGCCTGTGCGCGGTCCAGGCCTTCGAGCGGTGCCCGGCGCGGTTCGCCTGGTTTTGTTGGGGCCGGCTGCAGGGCAGTGGGCAATTCGGCGAACAGCTTCGGATCGGGCTCCAGCATGTCGGTGGGATTGCGAAGCGCCAACAGCAGGCGACCGCTGTTCTCCGCGAGCGTCAGGCGATTGATGTCGTCCACCGGCACCGCGAGCACGACCGTCCGTGCGGCTTCGGTGCGCTGTTGCTGTGCCTGGGGATTGCTGTTTTTGTCGGTCTTCGAAGGCAGGCCGTCGACCGAGGCATTGCCGAAGGCCAGCACACGCTTGCGTGACAGCAGCAGGCGCGCTTGGCTGCGGTCGATGTCCTTGTTGTCGGATTTCAGCATGAGGAAGACGTCGACGAAATCACCGGGCTGGACTTTGTTTCCCACCCCCATGACTTCGTCGGCCTTGACTGCCACGGCACGTTCGCCTTCGGAAACGCGCAATGCGAGGCCGGAGACCAATTGGCCTTCAAGAAGCGGGGAGCCTATGCCCAAGTCGATCACGGGGACGCGGCCGGCGAGAGGCGCCGTTTCCTTGAAGGCCCCCGTCGGGTTGATCGTCAACTGCTCCACGCGAAGGGCATCGACCGGGATCGCTTGCCCGGCGGGCAAGGGCTTGGCCGCGACGACGACGGGGAATGTTTGTGTCTGCGCACTCTTTGTCGTAGCTGCGCCAGATGCCGCGGCTACTGGCGGCGGGGGCGGTGCTTTGCGGCTGAGGACCCATGCATAGCCTCCGAGCGCGAGAGCCAAAAGCACCAGGATGGCGGCGATGATTTTTGTGAGATTGATCATGGGCAGCGATCAGGAAGGTGGGCGGGCATTCGGGAACCGTCGATGAATGGGTAGCAGGCAGAGCGCTACGAGCTCTGCCTGCTCCAGACCATCCACGCAACCGTGGCAAATGCGAGATAAGCGGCGTAAGGAATGAACCGCTTTCGCCCCGCTGATCGGGCTTCGCCGGAAGGAAGGGGCTGGCTAAAAAGCAAACCTGAAAACTTGGGAAACAGCGGCCAACGCTGAAAAAAGATCCAAAGCAGCGCATGGACTGCTGCAAGGAGGCTGCTGATGATCCAGATGGGCAACAGGGCGCTGAGCCCCACCCAAAGTCCGAGGGCGCCCGCGAACTTCACGTCGCCAGCTCCCATGAGCCCAGTGGCGTAAACCAAGAGCAAGCAACCGAAGCCGACAGCCGCGCCGAGCAGGCTTGATTGCCAATCGCTCTTGAAAGGGCTGTCCCCCAGGGCCAGTGCTGCCAGAGCCAAAGCGGCTCCAACGAGCACCAGCCAGTTGGGAACACGACGTTCACGGAAGTCATAGACGGCGACAAAAAGTAGCCAAAGGAGGCAAATCGGCGCCGATGCCATGATTGAACCGGAAAACGGTCAAGTGAGCGCATCCAGAATGGTTTGAAATTTCTGTTCAATCGTTGTGCCGAGAGATGTCAAAACGGTCACAAGAACCGCTGCAATCAATCCGGCAATAAGGCCGTATTCAATTGCGGTAGCACCTTCTTCATCACGAATAAAACGAGTAATAGAACTGAACATGATTGACCCCTTGAGGAGAGTTGAACAACGACTGGCAGAGCGAATGTTATACAGAGTAACTCCCTGTATCAACACTGAAAACCCCCAGGGGTGAGGTCCTCCGTGTGCTAATGGGGAAGTACATAGCAGGATGGCGGCCAGCCTCCTGCCACCCAGTCCAGGACGATCCTGGTCAGGGTTGTTAACAATCTAGAGACGTATTTTTCCCTCTGTAAACCGCGTCCGACCTCCCATGAAGATGGGAGGGAACGTTACGGTGGCGGGAACGCGCGGGAGGGGGGTGTTACGGGAACAAACGCGTTACGTGTTACGTAGCACGGGGCTCGGAAGGCGAGTTGTAACACCCAAAATAGGCACTTTCGGTGCGCAAAAAATCACAGATTGGGGGGGGGCCCCCATCGCCGTCAGGGCTTCGACAGGGTGTTCAGCCCAAGATTTCTTCGTGAAAGAGCTTCCACTCGCTGCCTTGGCGCAGCCAGTACTGGCGCCGGGTGCGCCCGCTCTTTTCGCCTTCGAACACTTCCCCGAAGGTGGCGACCATGGTGTCGTCGCCGTCGCGCCAGTGCAGGTAGGACATGTCCTTGAACTGGACGCGCTTGCCCTGGGCATATTCGACTTCGTCGTGTGGAGCCGAATTACCGTCGATGGGTTTTTTGCTGCTGCGCTGGAAATCCGGTAAATAGAATTTCTTTAATTGCGCTTCATTTCCGCTGGCCCGTGTATCTTTCCAGGCGGTAATTGCATTGGTAAATGTCTGGGCTTCTTTTTCGGCCTGCGGCGGCGAAATCCATTGCAGGCTGCGGGCGGTGACCACCGGCGTGGCGCCGATCTGCACCTTGCGCAGCAACTGCTTGAGGTCCGGGTTGGCCATGACCACGCAGCCGTCGCTCGCGAGCGGCGCCCGGGCGAACTGCTGGGGCGGGGTGCCGTGCAGCCAGATGCCTCCGCCGGTGCGGCCGCGCCGCACGTCGTAGGGGTTCGGGTAGTTGATGGGCAGGGCGCCCGCGCCGTAGAAGTCTTTCAGCGACTTCGGGTCGAGCCTGCTGGTGATGTAGTACACGCCCAGCGGGGTGCGCGCATCGCCCTCGGCGAGCTTGTCGGTGCCCGACTTGCCGACCGAGATGTAGTAGTCGGCCACCAGCTTCAACCCCTTGTCGGAGTTCTCCAGCAGGTACAGGCGCGAGCGCGAGGCATCGACCGCAATGGCGTAGCGGCTCTTGGTCGAGAGCGACAGGAACTGCGAGGGCACGGTGCCCACCGGCGGCCGCTCGCGCAGTGCCTGCAGGCGGCGGCGCGATTCCTCGTGCAGCTCGGACATGGCCGGGTTGCCGCGCATCTTGGCGATGCCGGCCGTGTCGGGAAGCGAATTCGTGGGCGGCAGTTGTGCCGCGAGCAGGTCGCCGTAGACAAGCTGCGCGAGCTGGAAGTTTGGATAGTCCCGCACCAGATCGCGCGCCTTGGCGAGCGCAGGGCGGGCCTGGCCGCGGCCGAACATTTCGTAGACAGAGATCAGGCGGGCTTCGGCGCTGCTGGCTTCCTGGATCGACCCGGCAGGTGCGGCCTTGCGGGCCGGTTTGGCTGCGGATGCCGTCCGGGTCTCTGCCAGCGCGGCCTTCTTGCCCTTGGCCTGCACCGACGACTTGCCGGGGCCGCCCCGCGCTTCCCTGGCGGAAGCACGGCTGCCGGACGAGGCGTGCGCCGCGCCGCGGCTGCCGGTGCTGCTCTTGCCGGCCTTAGCGCTGCTGCTGCTGGTCTTTGCGCTGCCCGTCTTGTTCGATGAAGCGAAGGCGGCGCCGGGTGCTGCCAGCATCAGCGCCGATGCGGTCATCAGCGCTGCGAGCAGGTTTCCGCGGCGCGGGAACGGAGGATTCTTGAGCCGGCCGAGCCGGACGATGTCTGCCACTAGCCGCCGACGCTTTCCTTGCGAATGTGCCATTGATTGCCCGAGCGCTGCATGTCCAGCGTCTTCCGGCTTGAGATGTTGAGGTTGTCCGCGCGGTAGATCTGGCGGAACTTCGCCGTGGCGTTCTGCCCGTCGACCTTGATCACGAGGTTCTCGATGTTCACGCTGATGCTCGACTTGCCGACGATGCGGGCGCGCCGTTCTTCTTCCCAGCCCTTGCGGCTCTGGCCGCCGCCGGGTGCGAAGTCGGGGCCGTAGGCGGCGAAGTAGCGGTCCATGTCCTGGCCGGCCCAGGCGGAAGCCCAGCCGCGCACCGCGGTTTCGACTTCGGCGCTGGAGGCCGGTGCGGCAGCAGGTGCCGGCGCCGGAGCGGCTTCAGGGGCCTTGGCGGCCGGCGCAGCCGCGACCTTGGCGGGGGCCGGAGCGGGCGCAGGTGCAGGTGCAGGTGTTGCGACGGGCGCGGGCGCTGCTGCCACCTTGGCGGGAGCAGGAGCAGGAGCCGGCGCGGGTGCAGCGGCAGGTGCTGGCGCCTTCGCGGCGGGCGCGGGCCGTGCGGCCTCGGGCGCTGCCGCCACCAGCGTCGCGGTCTTGGCACCCGGTGTCGGCGTGAAGAGCGTGCGGATCACGGCCAGCTTGGGCTGCACCGCGGTGTTGTTCTGGTCGAGCTGCAGCGCCTTGCTGTAGGCCTGGCTCGCGAGCCGCGCATACACGTCGCCGAGGTTCTCCTGGGCGGTGGCGTAGCTGGGGTTGGTGCGAATGGCGCTTTCCAGCGCGCTGCGGGCCTTGTCGAACTGGTTCTGGCTCGCGTAGATCACCGCGAGGTTGTTGAACGGCTCGGGCAGTTCGGGTGCGTCCTGCGTGAGCTGGGTGAAGGCGGCGATCGCCTCGGCGCGCTTGCCGGTGTCCAGCTGGATCACGCCCTTCAGAAAGCGCATCTGCGGATCGCGGGGCTTGTCCTTCAGGAACGCATCGGCTTTTGCCATCGCCTCGTCGAGCTTGCCGGCCTGCATGAGGCGGTCGACGTCTTCGTGCTCGATCGCGGCCAGTGCCGGCAGTGCCACGCCGCAGGTGGCAACGGCCAGCAGCAGTGCGCGCACGGTGGGAGAAAAGGAGAAGCGGGCGCGAGGCCGGGGGCTCTTGGGCATTGCGGACAAGACCTCGTAGGGGTGGATAACGCAGCAGGTTGGGCGGCAGGCATTGTAAGTGGGCGGGTAACCCTCCGAAACAGGGATAACGGGTCTTTCGTCTTGCCCGCAACGCGCGGCCCCGGGGCTTTCCCGCATGAGGCGCCAGGCACCCCGTCCCCGGACGCAAAAAGCAGGCCTGCGCAGTACAGTGCCGCCGTGGACCGCCTCCAAAGCATTGAAACCTTCGTTCGCGTCGCGCAGACCCAGAGCTTTGCGGAAGCCGCGCGCCAGCTGCGGGTCGCCAATTCGGTGGTCACCACGCGCGTGAAGCAGCTCGAAGAGTTCCTCGGCGCGCCGCTGTTCCACCGCAGCACGCGGGTGGTCCGGCTCAGCGACATGGGCCAGGCGTTCCTGCGCGACTGCACCGAACTGGTCGGCCGCGCGAACGACATCGTCGACCAGATGCGCGATGCGCGCGGCACGCCCTCGGGCACGCTGCGCGTCCATGCGCTGACGGGCATGGTGCTCGGCCGATTCGCCACCTTGCTGCGCGAGTTCCAGACGAACTACCCCGACATCCACCTCGAACTGATCGTGAGCGATGCGGTGGCCGACCCGGTGAAAGCGGGCGTCGACTGCGCGCTGCAGATCTTTCCCGCAGCCTCGCAGGAGCTGGTGTCGCGCCCGCTCTTCCCGGTGCGTCGATTGCTCTGCGCCACGCCCGCCTACCTCGAAGCGCACGGCACGCCGGCCACGCCGCGCGAGCTGCACCGCCACAAGCTGGGCCTGTACTCGGGCTACCCCACGCGCGACCGCTGGACCTTCCATCACAACGGCGAACAGACCACCATCTATCTCGCCGCCGCGCTGCTGACCAACAGCGTGCACCTGCTGCGCGAATACGCGCTGGAGCACGCGGGCATCGTCTGCCTGCCGACACTGGTGGCGGGCGATGCGATTGCGCGCGGCGACCTGCGCGTGGTGCTGGCCGAGCACCAGCTCTCATCGTTCTCGCTCAGTGCTGTGTATGCGGGCACCTCGCGCAATGCGCTCAAGCTGCGGCTTTTCATCGAGCACATCGCCACGCGGTTCACGCGCGTGCCGCCTTGGGACGCCACGCTCATCGAGCGCGGAATGATCCCGGCGGAACTCATCGAATTCAGCCGATCGAGCGGATAAAGGCGAATGGAGAGGGCGGGTAAACCCGGCCGATTGTTCGGAGACTCCGAATAATCCTCTTCCAAACTGGTCCCTACCGGCGGGACGGCATGGCTCCTAGAGTTCGTCCATCCAAGGAGACGACACCATGACCGCCCCCGCTTCCACCGCCTACAAGACCCGCTTCGGATCGCTCAAGCATTTCGAGAAAGGCCACGTCGAGCCGATCGACGACGACGTGCGCCACTACGCGTTCTCCAACTGCTTCGAGATCGCGAGCAATAGCCAACCGTACGAGAAGGTCGTGTTCGGCCAGAACCAGATCTACGTGCTGGAAACGCTGCGCGCCGAAGGCACCTCGCCCTGGTTCACCTGCGCGCACGACGAGTTCGCGCTTGTGATGGACGGCGACGTCGAAGTGCACCTCGTGCAGCTCGACGCCAGCCAGACCGTCGCCGACACCGAGAAGAACGGCGCCGTGCTCGTGAAGGGCGAACCCCATGGCAAGAAGATGGGCTGGATGAAGCTCTCGCGCGGCCACCAGGGCCTGCTGCCGAAGAACACTGCCTACCAGTTCCGCACCGCCGGCGAGCCGGGCGTGATCGTCTTGCAGAGCTGCAAGGGCGATCTCTCGGTCGAGAAGTGGGCCGACATCTGCCAATCGCATTGAGAGGAAGGAACCGCACCATGAACGCACCCGCAGAACTCGCCCGCGTGATCGCATCGCAGCCCGATGCCACGCTCGGCTACAAGGACTTTTCGCTCGGCAGCTTCAGCTTTCGCCGCGACGAATATTTCGTGCACATCGGCTGGAAGACCCGCGACGGCCGCCCCATGAGCCACACGCTGGACGCCGGCAACTACCTGCGTGCATTGATGCGCGATGTGGCCTGGGGCTTCTTCTACGGCTGGGTCAATTTCGACGACGTGTTCGGCACCGTCAACCACTACGACTCGGTCGATCTCTACGCCGGCAGCTTCAACGGCACGATGAAGGACGCGGGCATCGACCTGCTCGAGAACTTTCCGACCGCGCAGATCCGCGCCACCTTCGAAGCCATGCTCGACGACTGGACCAATGAGGCCTTCGACCCCTTCAGCGCGCCGCAGGAAACCGGCTCGCCCTACGGACGCAAGAGCGGCAACAACACCGCCAAGATCACCCGGGCGCGCGAGCTCGCCAAGCGCTGCGTGGGCCTGAAGGGCGACCTCGACCTGCGCAGCGACGAACGCGGTGCGCCGATCAACCGCGCCTTCGCCGACGTGCCGCAAGGCGAGCCCGAACTGCACCCCGAACCCGGCTTCGAGAACGAGGTGCATGCCTTCAATCTCTTCGGCTTCTTGAGCCGCTCGCAGGTCACGTGGAACCCGAGCTTCACCTCGGTGGTCAAGCACAGCTACATGTGCCCGACGACCGAGGAGCACATCCTGCCGATCATCCACGGCAACGACCGCGTCGAGTGGTTCTTCCAGATGACCGACGAGATCCACTGGGACTGCGGGGACAAGAACACCGGCAAGCCCATGGCCCGCGTGATCATGAAGGCCGGCGACATGGCCGCCATGCCCGCGTACTGCCGGCACCAGGGCTTCAGCCCCAAGCGCTCGATGCTGCTGGTTTGGGAGAACGGCTCGCCCAGCCTGGTGTACGAGATCCAGAAGGGCGAAAGCCCGGAGATTCCGGTCCAGTTCTGACCGGTCTTTCTCTTCCTCCCGAACGCTCCCCATCCAACTCTCCCCTCGCGGGGAGGGAGAGGAAACTCATGCCTGCTTCTTTGTCCATTCGCCACCAGCTATTCATCGACGGCCGCTTCGTCGACGCCGAATCCGGCGAGACCCTCGCCACGCTCAACCCGCACGACAACACGCCCATCGTCGATGTCGCATTGGCCGGCAAGGCTGACGTCGACAAGGCCGTTGCCGCCGCCAAGCGCGCGTTTCCGAAATGGAGCCGCATGGCGGCCGCCGACCGCGGCCGCATCCTGCTGAAACTCGCCGACCTGATCGAAGCCAACGGCGAAGAACTCGCCCGCCTCGAATCGCTGGACACCGGCCACCCGATCCGCGACTCGCGCCGCCTCGACGTGCCGCGCACCGCCGCGTGCTTCCGCTACTTCGGCGGCATGGCCGACAAGTTCCAGGGCGAGACCATCCCGGTCGAAGAGGGCTTCCTCAACTACACGCTGCGCGAGCCCGTCGGCATCGTCGGCCAGGTGGTGCCATGGAACTTCCCGCTGATGTTCACCAGCTGGAAGATGGCGCCCGCGCTCGCGGCCGGCAACTGCATCGTGATGAAGCCGGCGGAGATCACGCCGCTCAGTTCGCTGCGCATCGCCGAGCTGATGGCCGAGGCGGGCCTGCCGGCCGGCGTGGTCAACATGCTGCCGGGCCTGGGGAGCGTCGCGGGCCAGTACATTGCCGAGCACCCGGAGATCGCGAAGATTGCCTTCACCGGCAGCACCGCGACCGGCCGGCGCATCGTGCAGGCCAGCGCGGGCAACCTCAAGAAGGTGCAGCTCGAACTCGGCGGCAAGGGCCCCAACATCGTGTTCGAAGACGCGAACCTGCAGGCCGCCGTCAACGGCAGCGCGTGGGCCATCTTCCACAACCAGGGGCAGGCCTGCATCGCGGGCTCTCGGCTGATGCTGCACGAGAAGATCGCCGATGCGTTCCTTGAGCAGTTCATTCGGCTCGCCAAATCCATCCGCCTCGGCAACCCGCTCGACGAGAACACCGAGATGGGCCCGCTCACGAGCGCGCAGCATCGCGAGCGCGTGCTGAGCTACGTCGAGGTTGCGCAAGGCGAGGGCGGCGAACTGCTCGCGGGCGGCAAGTCGCCCGGCGGCGATCTCGCGAAGGGCTGCTACGTCGAGCCCACCGTGATGCGCGCCAAGTCGTACAAGGACCGTGTCGCGCAGGAAGAAGTCTTCGGCCCCTTCGTCACCGTGCTCACCTTCAAGAGCGACGAAGAGGCGATGCAGATCGCCAACGGCACCGACTACGGCCTGGGCAGCGGCCTGTGGACCAACAACCTGCAGCGCGCCCACAAGGTGGCGCGCGACCTGCATGCCGGCATGGTGTGGATCAACAGCTACAAGCGCGTGAACCCCGGCTCGCCCTTCGGCGGCGTCGGCCAGAGCGGCTACGGCCGCGAGATGGGGTTCGATGCGATGCGCGAATACACGCAGGTGAAAAGCGTGTGGGTGAACGTCGACGCGCAGATACCGCCGCACTTCGCGCGCTGACCCCGGCCCCGCGGCAACCGCACATACAAAAGACGGAGACAACCATGACATTCAATCGCAGGCAATTCACGCAGGCCACCGCCGCACTCGTCGCCTCGGGCGCGGCACCGCTGGTGTTCGCGGCCGACACGCTCAAGATCGGCTACGTCTCGCCGCAGACCGGCCCGCTCGCGCCCTTCGGCGAGGCCGACAAATGGGTCATCGAGCAGATGAAGACTGCGTTCAAGGACGGCATCAGCGTCGGCGGCAAGAAGTACGCAGTGCAGATCGTGCTGAAGGACAGCCAGTCGAACCCCAACCGCGCGGGCGAAGTGGCGAACGACCTGATCCTCAAGGACAAGGTCGCGCTGGTGCTCACCGCAGGCACGCCCGAAACCGCCAACCCGGTGAGCGATGCCTGCGAGCTCAACGAGGTGCCCTGCATCTCCAGCGTGGTGCCGTGGCAGCCGTGGTTCTTCGGCCGCAAGGGCGATCCGGCCAAGGGCTTCGACTGGACGTACCACCTGTTCTGGGGCTTGGAAGACGTCATCGCCAACTACACCAACGGCTGGAAGACGCTCGCCACCAACAAGAAGGTCGGCGGCCTGTTCCCGAACGATGGCGACGGCAATGCGTGGGGCGACAAGGAGCTGGGCTTTCCCAAGCCGCTCGCGCAGATGGGCTTCACGCTCACCGACCCCGGCCGTTTCCAGAATGGCACGCAGGACTTCAGCGCGCAGATCGCGGCCTTCAAGAAAGAGGGCGTGGAGATCGTCACCGGCGTGGTGATTCCGCCCGATGCCAAGACCTTTCTCACGCAGGCGCGGCAGCAGGGCTTCAAGCCGAAGGTCATCACGCTGGGCAAGGCGCTCCTGTTCCCCGGTGCGATCGAAGCGCTCGGCGACCTGGGCGACGGCCTCTCGACCGAGGTGTGGTGGAGCCCGTCGCACCCGTTCACGTCGAGCCTCACGCAGCAGAGCGCGAAGGCATTGGCCGAGGCCTACGAAGCCGGCGCGAAGAAGCAGTGGACGCAGCCCATCGGGTTCGCGCATGCGCTGTTCGAAGTGGCGGCGAATGCACTGTCGCGTGCGAAGTCGCTCAAGGCCGGCGACGTGCGCGATGCGGTCGCATCGACCTCGATCGACTCCGTCGTCGGCCCGGTGAAGTGGGGCGGGCAGGGCCCATTCAAGAACGTGAGCAAGACACCGCTTGTGCTCGGCCAGTGGGGCAAGGGCAAGAAGTACAAGGTCGAGCTCACCATCGTGAACAACGAGTCGGCCAAGCGCATTCCGGCCGGCGGCACGCTGCGGCTGCTCTGACGCCATGGCGCTGCTGGCACTGCATGCCGTGAGTAAGGCGTATGGCGCGCTCAAGGTCACCGACGGCATTTCGCTCGCGGTGACCGAGGGCGAGACGCTGGGCATCCTCGGGCCGAACGGCGCGGGCAAGACCACGCTGTTCAACCTGATCTCGGGCGACGTGCGCGTCGATGCGGGGCGCGTGGAATACGCAGGCCGCGACGTGACGCGGCTCAAGCCGCACCAGCGCTGTCATGCGGGCATCGGCCGCAGCTACCAGGTGCCGCAGCCGTTCGGCAACATGAGCGTGTTCGAGAACCTCGTGACCGCTGCTTGCTTCGGCGGGCAGCAGACCGAGCGCGAGGCTTGGCGCACGGCCCATGAAGTGCTGGAGCAGACGGGCCTGATGGCGCATGCGAACAAGCCGGCAGGCGGCCTCACGCTGCTGGACCGCAAGCGCCTCGAACTCGCGCGCGCGTTGGCGACGAAGCCGCAGTTGCTGCTGCTCGACGAAATCGCGGGCGGGCTCACCGAGCCCGAGGCCGCGGTGCTGGTCGATGAGCTCAAGCGCATCAAGGCGCGCGGCGTGACGATGATCTGGATCGAGCACGTGGTGCATGCACTGCTGTCGCTCGCTGATCGGCTGTTCGTCATCAACTTCGGGCAGAAGCTGGCGGAGGGCGAGCCGCGCGCGGTGATGAACGATCCCGAGGTGCGGCGGGTGTACATGGGGATGGAAGCATGAGCGCGCCGCTGCTCACGACGCATGGCCTCAAGGCCTTCTACGGCGACGCCCAAGCCTTGTTCGGCATCGACTTCGCGCTCACTGCCGGCGAACTCGTCGCCATCATCGGCGCCAATGGCGCGGGCAAATCGACCTTCCTCAAGAGCCTCACCGGTCTCGTGCGAGCACCCCGCGAAGCGATCCACTTCAAGGGCGAACCCATCGGCGGATTGCCACCCGGCGAAATCGTCCGCCGCGGCCTCGCCATGGTCCCCGAAGGCCGCCGCCTCTTCCCCAGCCTCAGCGTCGAAGAGAACCTGCTCATGGGCGCCACCGCGAACCGCAAGGGTCCGTGGCACCTGAAGCGCCTCTACACGCTGTTCCCCATCCTTGCCGAGAAGCGCCACCAGCCCGGCACCTCGCTCTCGGGCGGCCAGCAGCAGATGGTTGCGCTCGGCCGCGCGCTCATGAGCAACCCCGAGGTGCTGCTGTGCGACGAGCTCTCGCTCGGCCTCGCGCCCATCGTCAATCGCGAGATCTACGCGGCTATGCCCGCCATCACCGGCGAGGGCATGACGGTGGTGATCGTCGAGCAAGACGTGACGATGGCGCGCCAGGTCTCGCAGCGCATCTACTGCTTCCAGGAGGGCCGCGTGTCGCTCGAAGGAAAGTCCGCCGACCTCACGCGCGAACAGATCTCGCAGGCTTACTTCGGCATGGAGGCGACCCATGCTTGAAACCCTCGTTCAGGGCGTGCTGCTCGGCGGCCTCTACACGCTGTTCGCGCTCGGCCAGTCGCTGATGTTCGGCGTCATGCGGCTCACGAACACGGCGCAGGGCGACTTCATCATCCTCGGCGCGTTCGCCGTCATCGCGGGCGTGTCGCTCGCGGGCGATGCGATGCCGTGGCTCGTCGCGCTCGCGGTGCTGCCCATCGCCTTCGCGTTCGGCTATGCGCTGCAGCGCTACGTGCTCAACGGCACGCTGGGCAAGGACCCGCTGCCTTCGCTCGTCGTCACCTTCGGCCTGTCGATCGTCATCCAGAACCTGCTGCTTGAGTTGTTCTCGGCCGATCCGCGCGCCATCGAGACGAACGGGCTCAACACGCAGGGCGTCGCGCTCGGCGATTCGCTCTCGCTCGGCGTGCTGCCATTGATCGTGCTGACCATCGCGGTCGTCGCGACCGGCGCTCTGCAATGGCTCTTCGCGCACACCGCGCTCGGCCGGTCGTTCCGCGCCGTGTCCGACGACCGCGAGATCGCCGAGCTCATGGGCCTCGATGCGAAAAAGGTCTACGCCTTCGCGACCGCCATCGCCTTCGTGCTGATCGCCATCGCGGGCGCCCTGCAGGGCATGCGCACGACGGTGTCGCCATCGGACGGCCCGCTGCTGCTGCTCTTCGCCTTCGAGGCCGTGATCATCGGCGGCATGGGCTCGTTCTGGGGCACGCTGGCGGGCGCGATGATCCTGGGCATCACGCAGCAGATCGGCTTCCGGCTCGACCCGGGCTGGGGCATCTGGTTCGGGCACATCGTGTTCCTGGTCGTGCTGGTGCTGCGGCCGCAGGGGCTGTTTCCAAAGACACGTGGATGACGAACATGCCTCCTACCCTCATTGCCGTCGAGCGCGCCACCGCTGCGAGCCGCACGGCGCTCTTCGTCGGCATCGCACTCGTGCTCATCGCCGCGAGCCTTCCGTTCTGGGGCGAGTCGAGCTGGATGCGCGAGTTTGTCGAGATTGCCTGCTACTTCATCTTCGCAATGATGTGGAACCTGCTCGCGGGCTACGGCGGCATGGTGAGCATCGGGCAGCAGGCCTTCTTCGGCTTCGGCGGCTACGTGATGCTGATGCTCGGCAACTTCGCGGGCGTCAATCCGTTCGTGGCGATTCCGCTGGGCGCGCTGGCCGCGGGGCTTGTCGCGATCCCGGTGTCGTTCGTCGCGTTCCGCTTGTCGGGCGGCTACTTCGCGATCGGCACCTGGGTGATCGCCGAGGTGTTCCGGCTGAGCTTCGCCAACGTGTCGGCGGTCGGCGGCGGCTCGGGCACCACGCTCACCGCGCTGCGCGGCATCGAGAAGGCGACGCGCGAGCGCACCACCTACTGGATGGCGCTGGCCTGCGTGGTCGCGGCCATCGCGCTGGTCTATCTGTTCCTGCGCAGCAAGCGCGGGCTTGCGCTGCTGGCGATTCGCGACAACGAAGTGGCGGCCGAGTCGCAGGGCATTCCGGTGGCACGCATGAAGCTCGCGGTGTACGTGGTCGCGGCCTTCGGTGCGGGGCTCGCGGGCGCGCTCTACTTCGTGGGCAACCTGCGCATCAGCCCCGATGCGGCCTTCAGCGTCAACTGGACCGCCTTCGCGATCTTCATGGTGGTCATCGGCGGCATCGGGCGCATCGAAGGACCGCTGATGGGCGCGCTCATCTTCTGGGCGCTCAACAAGTTCCTGAGCGACTACGGCACCTGGTACTTGCTCGGGCTCGGACTGCTCGCGATCCTCGTCACGCTGTTCTTCAAGCAGGGGCTGTGGGGCTACGCGCAACAGCGCTGGGGCTGGTCGCTTTTTCCGACGCAACGCAGGCTGCTGCGTGCGCCGGCCGCGGCTATTTCTTCGCGGGGTTGATGGTGTATTCGATCTTCGTGCGGTCCTTGTAGGGATCGTTGTCGAAGAACTTCTTCTCGTGCGAGATGCGGATTTCGTAGCCGTCGCGCACGCCCTCGAGCGACGCCGCGCTGTCGGTGGTCACCGGGGCGAGCGTGGGCTTGTAGAAGGCCGCGACCGTCTTGAAGTCGTCGGTGCTGAAGGCCTTGACCGCCGCGCTCGTCACGCGGCCCGCGCCGTCGGTGTCGACGCTCACGTCGGTCATCGCGGTGTTCGGCGGCACCGCGACCAGCGCCGCCAGCGCGTGCGGCAGTTCCTTGGCGCCGCTTTTTTCCTGGATGCGGTAGTGCAGCCCGCCCTTGTCGTTGGGCTCGCCCTTGGCGGCGGCCGAGGATTCCATGCTGCTCACGACCCAGGCCGAGATGAGCAGGATCGGCGTCGCAATGGCGCCCACGTACAACAGAAAACGAAGGCGTTCCTTGGTATGGAAAAACTCGATCATCGGTGCTGAATCTCCCTCTGGCTGCCTCGCGGCGGCGCCCTGTGCGACGCGCGGGCGGGCCATCCTAATGGCCCCGCGCGGACGGACTTTGGACTTGCGCGGTACAGCATGATCCGGTAACGTTTGAAACAATGTGGTGACATTTCATCACTTCTTTCATCGCTCTGGAGTCTCCCTTGACGATCACCAAACGCCGCCTGCTGGAAGGCGGCGCCGCGGCTTTTGCCACCTCGCTCTTCGCGCCCGGCGCGTGGTCCCAGCCGAAGCCGGCGGCCGCCGAAGCCGCATGGCCCACCAAGCCCGTGCGCATCCTCGTGGGCTTTCCCGCCGGCGCCTCGCCGGACCTCGCGGCCCGCGCCATTGCCGAGCCGCTCGCGAAGATCCTTCGCCAGCCGGTCACGGTCGAGAACAAGCCCGGGTCCAGCGGCAACCTCGTGGCCGACCAGGTGGCCAAGGCGACCGACGACCACACCATCGGCGCGCTGATCAACGGCAACCTCACCATCGCGAAACTGCTGAACCCCGCGATCCCGTTCGATCCTGAAAAAGACTTCGCGCCCGTCGGCATGGTCGGCACCGCGCCGCTGGTGCTCGCGGTGTCGGGCAACGCCCCCGGCAAGACGCCCGCCGACCTGCTGCTGTGGGCGCGCAACCTGGGCACCGGCGGCAAGTACGGCACGCCCGGCGTGGGCACGGTGGGGCACCTGGGCATGGAGCTTCTGAAGAGCCGCGCCGCCATCACCGCGCAGCACAAGCCCTACACCGGCAACCCGCAGGTGATCGCCGGCCTGCTCGGCGGCGAGATCCAGCTGGCCCTGTTGCCGCCCGGCCTGGCGCTGCCGCATCTGAAGTCGGGCAAGCTGAAGGCGATCGGCGTCACCTCGCCCGAACGCAGCCCGCTCGCGAGCGAACTTCCCACCATCCGCGATGCCGACGTGCGCGGCGCCGACCTCGAAATCTGGACCGCGCTGGCCGCGCCCGCGGGCATGAACAAGAACGCGGTGGCCCGGCTGAGTGCGGCGCTGTCCGAAGTGACCAGCATGCCCGACGTGGCGCAGGCGCTGCTCAAGACCGGCTGGCAGGCGCAGCCCGGCACGCCCGAGGCGCTGGCCCGCCGCATGCGCGCGGACACGGCGCGGCTGGGCGGCGTGATCATCATGAAGGGCATCCACTCCGAGGCTTGATGCCTTGTTCCCTCTCCCTCTGGGAGAGGGCTAGGGTGAGGGCACGACGGCCTCAACCTGAGGCCGGCCTCATAGCACCTAGAGCAGCCGCGACACCTGCTTCGCCGCATCGATCAGCGCCGGCAGCATCGTCTCCTGCATCACCTTCGCGCTGGTGCGGTTCGCCTGCCCGCTGATGTTGAGCGCGGCCACCATCTGGCCCTGCTTGTTGACGATGGGGGCGGCCACCGAGATGAGGCCTTCTTCGAGCTCCTGGTTCACCAGGCACCACTGCTGTTTGCGCGCCTGCGCCACCTTGGCCATGAGCGCATCGATGTCGGTCACCGTGTGCTTGGTGAGCGCTTCGATGTTCGAGGCTTCGAGCCGCGCGCGCACCTCGTCGTCTTCAAGGTCGGCCAGCAGCAGCCGGCCGAGCGACGTGCAGTAGGCCGGCAGCCGCGAGCCCACGCCCAGGCTGATGTGCATGATCTTCTTGGTCGGCACGCGCAGCACGTAAACGATGTCGGTCGCATCGAGCACCGCGGCCGAGCACGACTCCTGCACCTCTTGCACCAGCGCCTCCATCACCGGCTCGGCGCGGTTCCAGATCGGCATCGACGAGAGATACGCGAACCCGAGGTCGAGGATGCGCGGCGTGAGCGTGAAGAGCTTGCCGTCGGTCACCACATAGCCCAGCGCCTGCAGCGTGAGCAGGATGCGCCGCGCCCCCGCCCGCGTGAGGCCGCTGACCGCGGCGACCTCGCTCAGCGTCTGGCGCGGCGCGCTCTCGCTGAACGAGCGGATCACCTGCAGGCCGCGCGCGAACGACTGCACATAGCTGTCGCCGGGGGCGGGTGTTTCGGTGTTATTGGTCTTGGGGGGCTGGGTTGCCATGGTGAGCGATCCTCTCTAGAATTCATTATACGAACAAATGTTCTGTATACGAACATTTCGAGTCGTCCGTTTCTCGATCTACTTTCGATCCCATTTCGATTCACCCGGAGACAAGCTTCATGATCAACAAGATCGCGCGCTCGGTCGCCGATGCCCTCGCGGGCATCCAAGACGGCGCCACGGTTCTCATCGGCGGCTTCGGCACCGCCGGCATTCCCGGCGAGCTCATCGACGGCCTCGTCGAGCAGGGCGCCAAGGACCTCACCGTCGTCAACAACAACGCCGGCAACGGCGACACCGGCCTCGCGGCGCTGCTCAAGGCCGGCCGCGTGCGCAAGATCATCTGCAGCTTTCCGCGCCAGGCCGACAGCCAGGTGTTCGACGGGCTCTACCGCAGCGGCAAGCTCGAACTCGAACTCGTGCCGCAGGGCAATCTGGCCGAGCGCATCCGCGCCGCGGGCGCTGGCATCGGCGCCTTCTTCTGCCCGACCGGCTACGGCACGCAGCTCGCGGGCAACCGCGAAACCCGCGAGATCAATGGCAAGCAGTACGTGCTGGAGTACCCCATCCACGGCGACGTGGCGCTCATCAAGGCCGAGCGCGGCGACCGCTGGGGCAACCTGGTCTATCGCAAGGCCGCACGCAACTTCGGCCCGGTGATGGCCATGGCTTCTAAGAAGACCATTGCCACCGTGCACGACGTCGCCGAGCTCGGCACCCTCGACCCCGAGACCGTCGTGACCCCGGGCATCTTCGTGCACCAGGTGGTGCGCATCGAACGCGTCGCCACCCAGGCCGGCGGCTTCAAGAAGGCAGCATGAACATGGCATACACACGTCGCACCAAAGACCAGTTGGCAGCCCGCGTCGCGCAAGACATTTTCGACGGCGCCGTCGTCAACCTCGGCATCGGCCAGCCCACGCTCGTGGCCAACCACTTGCCTGCTGGCCGCGAGGTCATCCTGCAAAGCGAGAACGGCATCCTCGGCATGGGCCCCGCGCCCGAGGCCGGCGAGGAAGACTACGACCTCATCAACGCCGGCAAGCAACCCGTCACGCTGCTGCCGGGCGGCTCGTTCTTTCACCATGCCGACAGCTTCGCGATGATGCGCGGCGGCCACCTCGACATCTGCGTGCTCGGCGCGTTCCAGGTGTCGGCCACCGGCGATCTCGCCAACTGGCACACCGGCGAGAAAGACGCCATTCCCGCCGTCGGCGGCGCGATGGATCTGGCCATCGGCGCCAAGCAGACCTGGGTGATGATGGATCTGCTCACCAAGCAGGGCACGAGCAAGCTGGTGCAGGAATGCACTTATCCGCTGACCGGCATCGGCTGCGTCAAGCGCGTGTACTCCGACCTCGCCACGCTCGAATGCACGCCGCAAGGTTTGAAGCTCGTCGACCTCGTCGAAGGGCTCACCCGCGAAGAACTCGAGAAGCTCGTCGGCCTGCCGATCGCAGCCTGATCCATTCCATTCATTCAGAGACAACAGACATGACCAACCACGCCTTCATCTGCGACGCCGTTCGCACCCCCTTCGGCCGCTACGGCGGCTCGCTCAGCAGCGTGCGCACCGACGACTTGGGCGCAGTGCCCCTGCGCGCGCTGATGGAACGCAACAAGAACGTCGACTGGCAAGCCGTGAGCGACGTGCTCTACGGCTGCGCCAACCAGGCCGGCGAAGACAACCGCAACGTCGCGCGCATGTCGGCGCTGCTCGCGGGCCTGCCGCTGGAAATCGGCGGCGGCACCATCAACCGCCTGTGCGGTTCGGGCCTCGATGCCGTGGGCACCGCAGCCCGCGCCATCCGCGCCGGTGAAGCCGGCCTCATGATCGCCGGTGGCGTCGAGAGCATGAGCCGCGCCCCCTTCGTCATGCCCAAGGCCGAGAGCGCCTTCAGCCGCAACAACGCGGTGTACGACACCACCATCGGCTGGCGCTTCGTCAACAAGCTCATGAAGGCGCAGTACGGCGTCGACTCCATGCCCGAGACGGCCGAGAACGTCGCCACCGACTACAAGATCGAGCGCGAAGCGCAAGACCTGATGGCGCTCAACTCGCAGCTGCGCGCCGTGGCCTCGCAGAAGT
This sequence comes from Variovorax sp. W1I1, assembly GCF_030815625.1. Lineage (NCBI taxonomy): Bacteria > Pseudomonadati > Pseudomonadota > Betaproteobacteria > Burkholderiales > Comamonadaceae > Variovorax > Variovorax sp. W1I1. The sequence continues at coordinate 343,566 of NZ_JAUSWZ010000001.1, forward strand.
CCGGCTTCTTCGACGCCGAGATCGTGCCCGTGAGCGTGCCCCAGAAAAAGGGCGACGCGCTCATCGTCAACAAGGACGAGCATCCGCGTGACACCACGCTGGAGGCGCTGGCCAAGCTCAAGCCCATCGTGCGCCCCGACGGCACCGTGACCGCTGGCAACGCCAGCGGCGTGAACGACGGCGCCTGCGCGCTGCTGCTGGCAGACGAAGCCAGCGCCGCGAAGCATGGCTTGACGCCCCGCGCCCGCGTGGTCGGCATGGCCACCGCCGGCGTTGCGCCGCGCGTGATGGGCATCGGCCCCGCGCCCGCCACGCAGAAGGTGCTGGCACTCACCGGCCTCACCATCGACCAGATCGACGTCATCGAACTCAACGAAGCCTTCGCCGCGCAAGGCCTCGCCGTGCTGCGCCTCCTGGGCCTGAAGGACGACGACGCGCGCGTGAACATCAACGGCGGCGCCATCGCGCTCGGCCATCCGCTCGGCGCGAGCGGCGCACGCCTGGCCACCACCGCGGTGAACCAGCTGCACAAGGGCGGCGGCCGCTACGCGCTGTGCACCATGTGCATCGGCGTGGGGCAGGGCATTGCCGTGATCCTGGAACGCGTCTGAGATGAGCCTCGCGCGACGCGAGCTGCTGCTGGGCCTGCTCGCCGCGGCGGGCTTGCCCGCGCATGCGCAGCAGCAGCAGCATCAGAGCGATGCGGCCAGGCCCATCCGCATCGTCGTGCCCTTTGCGGCCGGCGGCGGCAACGACGTGTTCGCGCGCCAGATGGCCAAGGGCCTCGGCGAGCTGCGCAAGTCCGGCGTCATCGTCGACAACAAGCCCGGCGCGGGCGGCAACCTCGGCACCGAGCAGGTCGTGCGCAGCGCGCCCGACGGCAGCACGCTCCTGCTCGGCCACACGGGCACCGTGTCGATCAACCCCGCGCTCTACAAGGGCCTGAAGTTCGATGCGCGCAAAGACCTCGTGCCTGTCGCGATGTTCGCGTCATCGGCGCTCGTGCTCGTGGTGCCCGCCGCATCGAAGGTGCGCAGCGTGGCCGACCTCGTGGCCGAAGCCAAGGCGCGGCCGGGCCTGCTCGACTACGCATCGAGCGGCAGCGGCACCGGCGGCCACCTGACCGGCGAACTCTTCGCGCAGCGCACCGGCACCCGGCTCAATCACATTCCCTACAAGGGCACCAACCCCGCGCTCACCGACCTGGCGGGCGGGCAGGTGCAGATGATGTTCAGCGTCATCCCGCCCGCGCTCGCGCTGGTGAAGAGCGGACGGCTGCGCGCCATTGCCGTCACCGGCGACAAGCGGCTGCCCACGCTGCCCGACGTGCCCACCGTCGCCGAATCGGGCCTGCGCGAACTCGCGGGTTTTGAAAGCACGCTTACCTACGGCCTCCTCGCGCCGCGCGGCACGCCCGATGCGGTCGTGAAGGAGCTGGCGGCGCAGATGCTCAAGGTGGCGGGGGACAAGGAATTCCAGTCGCGCCTCGACGTGGAAGGCGCCGTGCCCTTGCTCGGCGGCCCCGCCGAGTACGCGGCGCTCATCTCGCGGGAGAGCGAGAAGTGGGCGGCGATCGTCAAGAGCTCGGGCGCGACGGCGCAGTAGCAGCAAGCAGCAGCAGTCACGCAGTCACCGCGCAGCCCGCATCGCACGGGCAGAGAACAAGTTTCAAACCAAGAGAACCGAAAGAAGAGGATCAGAGAGATGAAGAACACGAACACAACGCGTCGCGCCATCGGCGTGGCCGCAGCACTCGCGCTCGCCACGGCAGCGCTGGCACCCGCCACCGCATCGGCTCAGGCCGCCTTCCCCACCAAGCCCGTGCGCATCATCACGCCGTTCCCGGTCGGCGGCGGCCCCGACGGCGTGGCCCGCCTCGTGGCCGACAAGCTCTCGCGCGCGTGGGGCCAGCCGGTGGTGGTCGAGAACCGCCCGGGTGGCAACGGCTTCATCGCCATCGACGCCTTCAAGCGCGGCGCCAAAGACGGCCACGACATCATCGTTCTGGACAACGTGCACCTGGCCGCGTACCCGGCGCTCTTCAAGAAGCTGCCCTACGACAGCGCCAAGGACTTCGACACGCTGCTGCCGCTCTTCAAGACGTATTTCTTCTTCACCGTTGCCACCAACAGCAAGTACAAGACCGTGGGCGACCTCATCGCCGACGCCAAGGCCAACCCCGGCAAGCTCGACTACGGCTCATGGTCGGTCGGCAACCCGGTGCACCTGGGCTCGGAGCTCTTCGAGTCGGCCACCGGCACGCAGATGGAGCACATCATCTACAAGGAAACCACGCAGCTCTACACCTCGGTGGCCACGGGCGAACTGGCCTTTGCCCTCGGCAGCAGCGCCACCGCCGGCCCGCTGCAGCGCGCGAACAAGCTGCGCTTTCTGGCTGTGGCCGCGCCCCAGCGCAACGCCGCTTTCCCCGACGTGCCGACCGTCGCCGAATCGGGCGGCCCCAAGGGCTTCGAGGTGATCGGCTGGAACGCGATTGCCGTGCCCAAGGGCCTGCCCGCTTCGGTGACCGAGAAGATCAAGCGCGACATCGAGAAGGGGCTGGCGGAACCCGATGTGCTGGAGAAGTTCAAGAGCTTCGGCTATGAGCCGTTTCCGACGACGCGGCCGCAGTTTGATCAGTTTGTGGCGAGTGAGACGCAGCGGTTTGGGGATGTGATTAAGAAGGCGAATGTTTCGTTGGATTGATTGGAGACGAGTAGCTTTGAAGGGCACGCCGTCCGCTTAAACGCGACGGCGTGCGCGGATTAACTGGTCGCCACTCGGGCGGGCGTTATCGAGCAACAACGGTGCGCGCTGACCATTTAAACCGGTGAAGTCAAAACGAAAATCCGTACTTCCTTTTTCAGCTAGTAAATCGCCGAATTCGATGTAGATGTTCGAGAAATTATTTTAGAACGTGATAGGTGCGCGTTAACTCAGACAGCATTAGCAATGGAAGCCTTTCCATTGCATGGGCACATAGCTCCTCAATTGCAAGTGCAAGCGCCGAATTCATTTCAACATGCCGAAGCCAAATGTCTGGGTAGTATCGGGAAAAATTGCCGCATATATGAAGGGCAATGTAGAGATTGCCAAACTCATTAACCGGTGTTTTTGTGCAGGAAAAATTTACTCTTTCTTGATTAAGGGTGATTGCCGATGGGAAATGAAAATCCCCGACTTTTTCGACATCATTGATGATGATCGAGTAGCCATTGGGATATTCGATTACCGTCAAATCGTTGATGGCGCTTGATCGAAATTTGACGAGCGCTCCAAAAGAGTCAATTAAATCCTGGGAATGAGGGTGCACGGTTAGCGTAGTTTGATATCGGTCATCAAGTGATCGATTAGAGTTCATTGTCGCCCGAACCATTTCGACGCGCATACCGTTGGCTTCAAGCACATCTGCCATATATGGCAAGTCAACTAGACAGTCTTTTAGAGTTATTCCTTTTTTTGGAATTACTGCAAACGGTTGATCTATGGCGCCCATTAGGATTCCGAAGCCATTAACCGAACCATTTATCGTTGCTCTCGTTTGCCTGCCTGCGATCGGGTATTCCCGGGCCGAGCGTCTCCAAACCTCAAAGGTTCCACGAGGGTTGGCATTTCCGTCAGTTTGAATTTTGGCAACCATGCTGACCAGTGCGTCGGCCAAATTGTCATTTGGCTTTGGAGCGTTCGCAACATTCAAGGTTAGTCCATGGGCAGGATGTTCCTGCCGCAGTCGCTCCAATCGGCTGTCAGCAGTTTGCTTTAACAAAATTTCTGCTAGCGCCATAGACATAACGCCGTAATACAAAAGCACAGGACGCGTAGCCAGCGTCACATTTTGAGCCGCCCTGAAGTACTCGCGAGCTTGCATCAAGCAATGCTTAATCTCCTCAGCTTGCCGCTTTACATTGAGTGCTTGCTTTGCAGGAGGTTGATGCAAATTCTGAATGATGCTGGCGGTAAATTCAGAGTTTAAAAACTTTGCCAACCTGTTCCAACAGTACGCTTCGACGTCCAAATGCTCAATTATTTTCGCTGAATTCAATATCATTTTTTTCTTTGATGATGGCGCGCTGTTAGCTTTTTGGAGGAGTAGTTGAAACGAGGCGTTTGAAACAAAAATACAAATCAATACCTAAAACATCGATTTTTCTATGAATCTTGAAAGATTCAAAACCGCCCGTCTTCTCGAAAACTCCCATATGCCCCATCCCCAATGATGATGAAGTCCTGCAGCGGCACCCCCAGCAATTTCCCCACTTCAACAAGCCGAGCCGCAATTGCAATATCCGCTTGAGACGGCTTGCAGGTCCCCGACGGATGGTTGTGCACCACGATCAATGAACTGGCCCTCGCAAGGATCGCGTTCCGGTATATCTCCGCGGGGTCCATCAGCGTCTGCGTCCCCGTCCCAATCGCAGCAAGCTCCCAAGAAAGAATCTCCAACTGCGGATTCAAATGCAGCACGACGACCTTCTCCTTGGTCTCGTCCTGCATGTCCTTGAACAGCGCGAACACCTGTCCGGGGCTCTCGACCGGTTTGTTCAGCAGGTCGTCGTCCACGCGCTTCCGCGTGAACGTGACCTTGAGTTCTTTCAGGTAAGCCATCTTGAGTTCCTCCGGGGAGCGGTGTCCGCATATTGATAGTGCGGAAGATTGTGATGCACGCACCTCGAAACCAAGCGCGCTGAGCCTCCCGGTCTCTACCGCCTTTGGTGTGTTCGAGGATGCGTTGAACGAGGACCAGAAGACTTCTCTCAACAACGTTGAGAAAGGCAGGTCGCCCGCCCGGCACCTTCCATTGAAGTCGGCCTTGTCCGCAACAGGCAGTCGTACAGCGAGCCGCCCGGCTCGCCCCCTCCGCGAACACCTTCTCCTCGCGCATCACGCGCGAAGCATCTGTTACTTCCCGACGCTCTGAATAGGTACCCCAACTACCGCACGTCCAAGCCGACGCAAGGAGGCCTCGCGTCTCACAAATCCGGCCCATCCGGGGTACTTCCGCCGGGGTATATGCGTAACCGCAACGCGTACTTACATTTTTGATTCGCAAATGCGAAATCCACGGCGCGCGGAGGGGGAGCAAGGCGATTGCTGCTGCATCTGGGTGCCAACCCGATCGATCAAACCAAGAACGCGTCGAAGCCATGAACAAAATCTTCCGAACCCTTTGGAATCCCACGCTCGGCACCTGGGTCGCCGCGCCAGAAATCTCGCGCGGCCTTGCGCGGTCCTCCAGCACGGGCGGCGTGCGCGCCATCGCAGCGGCGGCCCTGGTCGCCTGCGTGGTTCCGGTGCTCGCGGCGGGCGGTGCGGGTGGTCAGCCGGTCGGTGACACGCGGCTGAACGGCGGTGCCGGTGGCAGCGACGGCAGCGGTGGCAGCGGCGGATTCAACGACACGATCTTCAATGCGTTCGGCGGTGCGGGCGGCGCGTCGACGCCGGGCGGTGCCACGGCCGGCGCCGGTGCCAGCATCGGGAGCTTCGGCACCGCCACGCCGGGCGCGGGCGGCGCAGCGGGGGCTGCCAGCACGTCGTCGGGACCCGGCGTGTTCCAGGGCGATGCCGGCGGCGCGGGCCAGGCGCAGACGGGCGGCCCGGGTGCGGGCGATGGCTACGGCGGCGGGGGCGGCGGCGGCTTCCAGGGCGCGTCGATCGCGAACAACATTCCGAGTTCGTCCGACAGCTACACCGGCGGTGCCGGTGGCGCGGGCGGCGACGGGTATTGGGCGGCGGGCGGCGGCGGTGCCGGCGGGTACGGCGCGATCCTCAACGGGCCGCTCGGCAACTACACGGCCACCGGGTCGTCCGCGGGCGGCGCGGGCGGCCAGGGCGGCAACGCTTTCTCGCAGGGCGGGGGCGGCGGCAGCGGGGGCGGCGGGTTCTACCTGAACGCGACGACGCCGGGCCTGGGCGTCACCAACACCGGCACCCTCGCAGGCGGGGCGGGCGGCGCTGGCGGCGCCGAACTGGCGGGCTCCCGCGCCAACGCGTCGGGCGGCGGCGGTGGGGCCGGCGGCATCGGCGCAACGCTGGCCGGTGCGGCTGTCGTCTTCAGCAACATGGGCGCGATCGCCGGCGGTGCGGGCGGTGCAGGGGGTGCATCCGGCGGCGGCGCGGGCGGCACTGGTTCGCCGGGCGGCGGTGGCGACGGCGGCGCGGGCCTCGCATCGATCGGCGCGGGCGCGACGCTCACCAACACCGGCGTCATCGCCGGCGGGGCGGGCGGCGCGGGCGGTGCCAACAGCAACGGCGGACCGGCCGGCGCGAATGGCGCGGGCGGCGTGGGCGTGACGGGCGCGGGCCTCGCGCTCATCAACGGCGGCGTCATCTCCGGCGGGCTGGGCGCAGACAGCGTCACGCGCGCCGCCGCTGTCGCGTTCACCGGCAGTGCGAACAGCCTCACGCTGCGCACCGGGACATCGATGACGGGCGCGATTTCGATCGGCACCGGCGCCACCGCCAGCGTGATCGCGGATGTCGACGGGCTCGCCGTCGACAACGCCCTGCTGCTGGGCGGCACGGGCACCATCGACACCCGCGGGCACGACCTCGCGTGGTCGGGCGCGATCTCCGGCGCCAGCGATCTCGTGAAGTCCGGTGCGGGCGTGCTCACGCTGAGCGGCGCCGACACCCATACGGGCGGTACCCTGGTTGCGGCGGGTACCTTGCGCGCTGGCGCGGCCAACGTGCTGAGCAGCGGCAGCGCCTACACCGTGGCGTTGGGTGCGGCGCTGGACCTGGCGGGCAACAGCCAGGCCATCGCCTCGATGGCCAACAGCGGCACGGTGTCGCTGGTGGGTGCGGTACCCGGCACGACGCTGACCGTCAACGGCCCTTGGGCGGGCAACGGCGGCACGCTGCGACTGGGTACCTCGCTGGGCGGCAGCGCGAGCGCAAGCGACCGGCTCATCCTGAGCGGCGCGACCGCCATCGCCAGCGGCACGACCCGCGTGCAGATCACCAACCTGGGCGGCCTGGGTGCGCTCACCACGGGCAACGGCATCGAGGTGATCAGCGCGATCAACGGCGCGACCACGACCGCGCAGACCACCCGCAGCGCATTCAACCTGGCCGGCGGCCACGTCGACGCGGGGGCCTACGAGTACCGGCTGTATGCCGCCGACGCCAGCGGCGCGGGCGAGAACTGGTACCTGCGCTCCACCGCCGCGGCCGTCGCTCCGCCCGGCGGCGGCACGGGCATCGGAACGGGAGCCGGCGGCTTGGGCGGCGTGCCCACCTACCGCGCCGAAGTGCCGCTGTACGCGGCGCTGCCCGAGCAACTGCGCCAATCCAGCCTGGCGATGCTCGGCAACATGCACCAGCGCACGGGCGACGACCTCGGCGCTGCCACGGCCCCGGCCACGGCCACGCCGGCGCAGGGCTATCGCCAGGCGTGGGGCCGCATCATCAGCACCGACCGCACCCTCTCGCAGGGCGGCACCGTGAGCCCCACGAGCAAGGGGCGCCTCACGGGTTTCCAGGCCGGCACCGACCTGTGGGCCGACCCGAACTGGCGCGTGGGCGTGTACGTCGGGCAGCTCGACGGCGACATGCGCGTGAACGGTTTCTCCAGCGGCCTGGCGAACCTCGCGGTCGGCGCCAACGACCAGAAGAGCCAGTACCTGGGCGCCTACGCCACCTGGAGGAACGACAGCGGCCTGTACGTCGACGGCGTGCTGCAGGGCGGCCGCCACCGCTACACCGCATCGCCCGCCTTGAACCTGGCGAGCGGCGGCAAGGGCAACAGCGTGCTGGCGTCGGTCGAGGTGGGACAGTCGTTCGCCATCGCGCAGAACTGGACCATCGAGCCGCAGTTGCAACTTGTGCACCAGCGCGTGAACCTGGGCGATACGGCCATCCCCGGCGCGCTCGTGCGGCAGGACAGCCGCAACGGCACGCTCGTACGCGCCGGCGTGCGCGTGAAGGGCCAGATCGCCACCGGTGCCGGGGTGCTGCAACCCTATGTGCGGGCCAACCTGTACCGCGGCGGCCGCGGCACGGACGTCACGCGCTTCGTCGGCCCGGCCGGCTTCGCGGACATCGCCACGCGCACCGGCGGCACCAGCACCGAACTGGCGGCAGGCGCCACGCTGCAGGTGACCGACAAGGTCGGCGTGTACGCGGAGCTGGGCAAGCTGTGGAGTTCGAGCGGCGACGCGCGGGTCAAGAGCGGCGTGAATGCGAGCGTGGGGGTCAAGCTGCGTTGGTGATCGCGTGAAGGGGCGGGCGGTCCTCGATTCCACCTTCCTTTAAAGTGCGCCTGCCTGCGACGGGCAGACGCACGGCGTGCCACGCGGCACGCAAGGGAAGGACACCGATTGAGCACAACGAATGCAGCCGAAGCCGCAGCACTGGCCAGCATTGCCGAAGCCGAGCAGGTCATCGACCGCCTGCACGCCGCCAACGACCCGCTGCTCGAAGAGCACCTCTACGAAGCCTGGCTGCGCAAGGGCGAGGCACTCGCCCAGCTCGGGCGGCATGCCGAGCGCGTCGAACTCTGCGACGCGCTGATCGCGCATGCCGATGCCGCCCCCGCCGGCCGCGCGCTCTGGATCGCGCAGGCCTTCAACGCCAAGGGCCTGGCATGGCGCGCCCTCGGCAGGGCCAATTCCGAGATCGAGGCGTACGAAGAGGTCGAGCGCCGCTTCGGCGACGCGACCACGCCCGAAGTGCGCACCTGGGTGGCCCACGCGGCCTTCCAGCGCGCGGTGGTGGCCGGCTCGCTGGGCGGCGCGTTCGCCAAGGTCGACATGGTGCGCAACTGCGAGGACATCGCTCGCCGCTACGTCAACGATGCGCCCGAGGCCACGCGCGAGATCGTCGCGCGCGCCCGCATCTGGCGCGGCGAGCTGCTTTCTGACTTGAACTACCCGGCCGAATCGCGCGAGGCCTTCGATGCCGTCTGGCGCGACCTGGCCTACGCGCCCGAGCCTTCCGTGGCCGCGCGCGTCGGGCACTCACGCATCAACCAGGCGATGGTTCTGGCCGAAGCCGGCCGGCGGGTCGAGGAAGCCATCCCGATGCTCGGCGAAGTGCTCGCCGCCTATGCCGGCGATCCACGCGAGGCGCTGCGCGAAGTGCATGCGCGCGCCGGGTTCCTGCGCGCCGACATGCTCGACGACGCGGGCGAATACGCGCTGGCGCTGGCGGCCTGCGACGACGTGCTGGCCGCGCACCTGGCCGACGGGTTGCCCGGTGTCGCGCTGCGCGCCTGCCGCGCGATGGCGCTGAAGACGCATGTGCTGTTTCGCCTCGAGCGGGACGACGAAGTCCCTGCGCTGCGCAGCGCGCTCATCGCGCGTTTCGGCCATCACACCGGCGCCGACATCGAGGAGCTGATGGCCGAGGTGATGTGCCGCACCGCCTACGACGCGGAGGAGCCCGAAGACGTGCTGCCCGTTTGCGATGCATTCGATGCGCGCTTCGGCAGTTCGACGCTCACGCCGGTGCGGCGGTGGGTGGCGCGCGCCGGCATGGCGCGCGGCCAGGCGCTGCGCGACATCGACCGTTCGGAAGATGCCGCCGCCACGTTCGCTGCGGTGCATGCGCGCTTCGGCAGGCACACCGGCGAGACCGACGCCGCATTGCTGCTGACCGCGGCGCGCGGGGCCATGGCCGGCGCCAGCGTGCTGCGCGGTGCCGGCCGCAACGACGAAGCGATCGCGCTGTACGAGGCGGCTGCATCGGGCGTCGATGCAAGCGCGAGCCAAGCGCTGCGCGAAGAGGCCGTTCACGCGCGCCTGCAGATCATGGCTCTGCGCAATGAGCCGGCCGCTGTGCAGGCGCCGATGCTGAACGCACTGGCGGCGGATTTCGGACGCGATGCGGTGCCGGACCTGCGCAGGCAAGTGGTCGATGCGCTGTATTCCCACGCCCACGAACTGCGCGAGGCCGAGGCTTTCGAGGAAGCGATTGCGGCCTACGACCGCCTGCTCGCGCTCACGGCAGACGAGAGCGACGCGCAGGTGCTGCAGATCGTCGCCAGCGCGCTGCTCAACAAGGGCTACCTGCTGCTCAAGCTCGTGGACCGTCCGGCCGAGGCGCTGGTGGTGTACGACGAGATCGTCGCGCGCTTTCGGAACATCACCTCGGAATCGATGCGCGACACCTTGTCGAAGGCGGCCGCGAGCCGCCAGACCTGCCTCGTCACGCTCGACAGACTCTCGGGCGCGGATTTCGGCGGCGACTTTCCCGATCTGCCGGTGGACAAGCTCGACGAGATACGCGAGACGATCTCGCGCGGCTATGAACTCGGCGAAGCCGGCAAGCAGCGCGAGGGCATCGAGCTGACCGACCAGGTGCTGGCCGAACACATCGAAGCCAGCCACCCCGAGCTGCGCAACCAGTGCTCGCGCGCGCTGACCAACAAGACCTACATGCTGCAGCAGTTGGGCCAGCTCGAACGCGTGATCGCATGCGCCGACGAAATGGACACGCGCTACGGCGAAGAGCTGTCGATGTCGATCCAGGAGCGCGTGGCGCTGTGCCTGGGCTACAAGAGCGCGGCGCTCGACAAGCTCGGCCGGCACGAGGAAGAGCAGGCGGTCTACAGCGACATCATTGCGCGCTGGGCCAGCTCCGACGTGATCGACCTTCGCCGCCGCGTGGCACGCGCGTTCTACTGCCAGGGCCTGACCCACAAGCAGGCCGGCGATACCGAAGCCGCGCTGGAAAGCTACGCGCGGCTCCTGGGGCGCGACGGCCACGCGAAAGACGTCACGCTGCAACTGTGGGTGGCCAAGGCGATGATCGACCAGGCAAGCGTGCTCGGCCAGCAAGGCGACCAGGCCGGGCGCGCCGAGGTCTACAAGACGCTCATCGCCCGCTTTGGCAGCAGCACCGATGCGCAGCTGCGCGAGCGCGTCATCAACGCGAGCGAATGGCTCGCGGATGCGCAGGGCAAGCTGGGCCAGCACGAGCAGGAGTACACGACGATCAGGGACACGCTGCGGCGCTTCGGCACCCAGATGCCCGAAGCGCAGAAGGCGCGGCTCAGCCACCGGCTGGGGCCGATGACGCTGGGGCGGTTTGCGCGCAAGCTGATCGAGCGGGTCAAGGGCATCAGGAACTGAACCGAAGGAGGTATCGACATGTGGCCATTCAAGAAGAAGAAAGAGCCGTGGGAAGAAAAGTTCGCCGCGCTCGGTCCGATGGTCCTGGCGTCGGACCAGGTCATGGGGCCGAACCGGTTGCCCGTGGGCTTCGCCTACCGGGTGAAGCCGAACAACCCGTACGACACGGGCTGGATCTTTCAGAGCGGCAAAGAGAGCCAGAGCGTGCTCGATGACAATCCGCCGAAAATCTGCCCTCTGAATTCCTTCCTCAAGATGGACCCCACGTTGAGCGAAATCACGGACAAGCCTGTGGGCTCGGCGTGGGAACGCGACAGCGGGGATGCGCCTTGGAAGGAGGTGTTCGGTTTCAAGCAGCGCCGCTGACCTGTTCCAACGTCCATCTCTTCGATTGCCCCATTTGCCTCCAGACATCAGCGCATGCGTATCCACGAACTGAAACGAAGACTCCGCGAAGCCGGCGCAGGCCCGAGCCACGAGCAGCGCATCCTGCGGCTGTGGTCTCACGCGCTGCCGCGCGACAGCGGCCGGCGCCTGCCGCACAGCTTCTTTCCGTCGTCGCTGATGGATGCCTTGCCGGCCATCGAAGCCGAACTGGCGGGGCTCGCGCGCATCCACACGGTGCACCCTGGTGCCGATGGTTCCGAGCGGCTGCTGGTCGCGCTCGCGGACGGCCAGACGGTGGAGAGCGTGCTGCTGCCGCGCGATGGTTTGTGCGTGTCGTCGCAGGTCGGGTGCGCCGTGGGTTGCCAGTTCTGCATGACGGGCCGCGATGGGTTGCTGCGCCAGGTGGGCAGCGCGGAAATCATTGCCCAGGTCGCACTCGCACGCACGCGCCGCAAGGTGCGCAAGGTCGTGTTCATGGGCATGGGCGAGCCGGCGCACAACCTCGACAACGTAATGGAGGCCATCGAGCTGCTTGGCACGGTGGGCAACATCGGCCACAAGAACCTGGTGTTCTCCACCGTGGGCGATCCGCGTGCGTTCGAGCGGCTGCAGCAGGAACGCGTGAAGCCTGCGCTGGCGCTGTCGCTGCACACGACGAAGGCCGATTTGCGCAAGACGCTGCTGCCGCGTGCGCCGAACATGACGCCCGAAGAACTGGTCGATGCGGGCGAGCGCTATGCGCGGGCAACCGGCTATCCGATCCAGTACCAGTGGGCGCTGCTCGAAGGCGTGAACGACGGGCAAGACGAGATCGAGGGCATCGTCAAGCTGCTCTCGGGCAAGTACGGCGTGCTGAACATGATTCCGTTCAACGCGGTCGATGGCGTGGCGTTCAACCGGCCGTCGTGGGAGCGCTGCGAAGAGATGGCGCGCACGCTGCACCAGCGGGGCATCCTGACGAAGCTGCGCGATTCGGCGGGGCAGGATGTCGATGGTGGCTGCGGCCAGTTGAGGGCACGCGTGGCTGGTGAAGCGCCTGTGGTGCTTCGACGCGGTGCTGCTGCTGCTGCGGTTATTGCGACTGCCGACTCACGGCAATAAGCGTCCACACGATCGCCACGAGCTGAACGAGGTTGATCAGGATCGCGGTGATGTGCGTCTTGCGGAACCCCGGAATCGCGTCCATGTAGTTGGACTTGATCTGCTCCCCGAGCGCGTCCATCTTGGGGATGACTTTCTTGCGCAGCACGATGGCCATCGCCGCCAGCGCCGCCGCACCCGCTGCGATACCGAATCGTCCTGCGAGCGCGAAGCTGATTGCCGTCGCAGTGGCCGTGATGAATGCGCCGACGTAATAAAGATTGAAGAAGCCGCGCACGAAACGCGCATCGAGCGGCGTGTCATGCTTCAACACCAAGAGCGGTATCGAGCCCATGATGAAGTAGGCGGTGGTGACGAGCAGCGCCACGGTGAAGAACAGGGCGGCGAACATGGCTGCGGGCATTTGGGTTTCTCCATGTCTTGCGATGGAATGTTCGGCGCGAAAGCAAAGCGGCCCGCTCGGGGCCTGCGACGCGCTCGATACGGATTGGGCGTCGACTTGGTGGGGCAAGGCAAGGGGGCTTCCATGGAGTTGCCGACGGCCTCGAACCCGGTCGCCGGCTGCCAAGACCCGCGCTGGCTAGAAAAGACCTTGCTGTGCCGTCGTCAAAGCCATGAAGCTCTCGCCCATCGGCTGGAGCAGGGCGTCGGCAATCGGCTGGAGTTGTTTGCTCAGGTAGTGCTCGTAGTCGATGCGCGACTGGCGGTTCTCCATCGGCTCGGGCCCGCTCTGCGTCATGACGTACCGGATCCAGCCGCCGTTCTGGTATTGCTTCGGGCGCCCGAGCTGGGCGTTGTAGTCGTCGGCAACTCTTGCCGCGCGCACCTGCGGCGGCACGTTGACCTGGTAGGCATCGAGGCGGTGGCGAAGGCGCTTGCGATAGACGAGCAGGTCGTCCATCTCGCCCGCGAGCAACGCTTCTGCATAGTCGGTCACGAATTCCTTGTAAGGCTCGTCGTGGAAGATCCGCGAGAGCAGCCCCTCCTGGAACTGGCGCGCCAGCGGGGTCCAGTCGCTGCGAGCCATCTCCAGGCCGCGGTAGACCATTTCTTCTTTTCCCCTGGCGTCGACGCCGAGGCCCGCATACCGCTTCTTGCTGCCCACGTCCGAACCGCGGATGGTCGGCATGAAGAACTTCTTGTAGTGGGTGTCGAACTCGATCTCGAGAAAGTTCGCGAGGCCATGTTGTTCCCGAAGGGTCTGTGTCCACCACGCATTGATGTCTCTCGCCAGCGTCGCCGCGATGGCGTGCGCTTCTTCGTTGGTGTGGGTGCGCTTGAGCCAGATGAAGATGGAGTCGGTGTCGCCGTAGATCGCGACGTAGCCGCACTTCTCCACGAACTCCCGCGTGAGCTTCATCATCTCGTGGCCGCGAAGCGTGATGGCGGACACCAGCTTGGGATTGAAGAAGCGGCAGTCGGTCGCACCCAGCACGCCGGCGAAGGAATTCATGAGCAGCTTCAGCGCCTGCGACAGCGGCTCGTTCTTCACCCGCTTGGCTTCGTCTCGCGCGTGCCAGAGCGTGGTCACGATTTCCGGCAGGCAGTGTTTCTCGCGCGAGAAGACGGTGCCTTGCGGCCCCTTGACGGTCGTCGCCGGGTCGGCGGCGTGGGTGCCTTCCACGAAGCCCACGGGGTCGACAAGAAAGGTGCGAATGATCGAGGGGTAGAGGCTCTTGTAATCCAGCACCACGACTGAGTCGTAGAACCCCGGTTTCGAGTCCATCACGTAGCCGCCGGGATAGGCCTTGCTCGCAATCTCGCCGACGCTCGGCGCCACGTAGCCCAGGCGATGCATGCGCGGCAGGTAGTGGTGGCTGAACGCGGCAATGGAGCCGCCGAAGTGGTCGGCCGGAAGGCCCGTGGTCTGGGCCCGCTCCATCACGAACTGCAGCAGCTTCGCCTTGTCGAAGATGCGCAGGACGAGTTCGCAGTCGCGGATGTTGTAGAGCGCGAGCGCGGGCTTGTCTTCCTGGTAGCGCCGCTCGATCTCGGCCATCTTGTCGTAGTCGTCGCCGATGGCCTTGCCTTCGCCGAGCAGCGTCTGCGAGACGGTCTCGAGGCTGAACGAAGGAAAGCTCCATACCGCAGCCTTCAGCGCGTCGATGCCATCGATGATCACGCGGCCCGGCGTGGGTGCGAAGAGGTAGCCCTGCTTGCCAGGGTGCGTGCGCCATTCGATGGGCCGGCGCTCCCGCCCCAGAAGGAGCGGTACGCCGCATTCGTTGGCCGTTTTCTGCAGCACCCGCAGGTCGAACTGAATGACGTTCCAGCCGATGAGGACGTCCGGGTCGTTCCGCTCGAACCAGTCGTTGAGCTTCTCGATGATGGCCTTGCGGGTCGGGCAATAGATGAGCGCGAAGTCCATGGGCTCACCCGGCTCATCTGGTTCGCTGGATTCACGCGGCGGCTCGCCCAGCATGAAGACGACGCGGTCCGGCAAACCATCCAGCGCAATGGAATAGAGCGCCTCGTGCTGGCTCGTCTCGATGTCCAGCGACACCACCTTCAGCGCCGGCCGGTACTCGGGCGCGGGCTTGAGCCTGCAGTCGACGATGGTGGCGCCGTTCGCCCGCCCGCTTTCCACCAGCACGCCGGCGGTGATGAAGCGCTCCATCAGGTAGCGGTCGTGCGGGCGCACATCGGCTTCGAGCAGGGGAATGCTCTGCGCCTGAAGGGCACGCGCCAGCCGGCCGAGCTGGCGGAAGTGCTTCGCATAGATGCCGACGACGGGTTCCTGGTGGAAGGTCTTCAGCGCGAGCTCACGTATCTCCATGCCCGGCATGGTTGCGAGGTGCGCTTGCACCTCTGCCCTGTGCCGGGTCGCGACGAATGCGACGGAGGTCTGGGAGGGCAGGACCACTTTGATCGGCCCCCCATCCGTGGCGAGCCAGTACTCGATCTCCGTGCCTGCAGGCGCATCCCGCCAATGGCGAGTGAGGATGAAGCCGTTGAGGTCGGTGGATGTCACGAGCGCTTTGAGAATCGGGGGCAGCGGGAGTCGGCTTGAACGCGACGGATTTTCGCGCGCTCACCGCTGCGTCACACCGTGGCGTCCCGATAGGCCCTGCTCGAGATGCCGATCGAGTTCTTGTCGAGATCCTTGGCATTGGCGAATGCGTAGCCGTTGGCTTCATGTACCGCGCCGAATGCCAGGCCTTGAAGGGCTGCCTCCGCGGCGAATGCCCTCACGTCCTTCACGTGGAAGCTCAGCTTCACGCCCACCTGCCCGAGCTTGACCGACTTGGCCGCCTGGTGGATCAGGATGCCCGCGCCGCCGCCCGGATGCGTCAATTCGATCAGCCCTTCGACGACTTCGCCGCTGGTGACGAACCCGAAATGCCGGGCGTAGAAGGCCGCGGATTTCTGCATGTCCCTGGCGTAGAGGATGACGGTTCCGAGTGGCGATTCCATGGGGTGCTTCGTGGTGAAGGGAGTGAAGGGGGCGGTGGGATTTTTGCTTCTCCCCGCCGGTTGCGCGCGGATTGTCGGGCCCTCTGCGGACCCGGTGCGAGAACTTCCGTAGCAGAAGCGCGCGCAACGCGTCGCCGCCCCGATTGGCAACCCAGCTTCGCCTGGGGCCGTCATGGAACTGCCTTTTGCCCCCGCGAGACTTGGTCAGGGTTTTCCCGCATCCACGGGCCGACTCCCTCCAACAACTCGCATGAAGAACCAACCATGAAGACCTCGCAACTCGCCCTCGCCGCTGCATTCGCAGTGCTCGCCGTCACCACCTCCGCCCAGGCCCAGCAATCGGGCGGCCGCAGCCGCGCGGAAGTCGAAGCCGAAGCCATCGCCGCCGCCCACGCACCGAACCAGAACGTGACCCGCGGTTCGCGCGGCGCCGACCCCTTCGTTTCGTCGGCCGATCCTGAAGCCATGAGAAAGCAAGCCGTGGACACCGCCCATGCACCGAACCAGAACGTGACCCGCGGCTCGCGCGGCGCGGACCCGTTCACTTCGCAACGCGATCCGGCCCAGGTCTACCAGGAAGCCATGGCCACCGCCGCCGCTCCCGACCAGAACGTGACCAGCGGCTCGCGCGTGAACAGCAAGGTCATCTCGACGATGCAGAACCCGGTGGTGCAGTCGGCGCAAGGCAAGTAAATAAGCAGGCCCCGCGGCGCGCCGTGCGTACGGGCGCCGCATGAACCTGCGTGTGAAGCGAGGGAGTCACAAGCTCAGGGACTCCCGCAGAGAGCGCCAGCCGGCGGGCTGTGCGCTTGCATCGCTCGTGGAGCGGTGCGGAAGAAAAGGCTCAGCGCCTCAGGCGTAAGCCTTCGAAGAAAGCTTCTGCAGCATCGCCGTCTGCCGCACTTCCTCGGAATCGCGCAGGCTCTTGGCGGCGCGGGCCGCGACGTAGGCCACGTACAGGGTTTCGATGGCCTTGGCCCAGTCGTGCGCCTTCTGGGAAATGCCCTCGGGTTTCACGGTCGACCCGGTCACGGCGTTGGTCGAAAGATCGTCGTCCGGGCGCGCCGGAACATCGAACCCCACCTTGCGGAGGATGTTGGCTTTCTGAAGGATGGTGAGCATGCGGTTGCCTCTCTGATTTCTTCGCATTAGCAGATTAGTGCTACTCGGTGTCGGGCGCTATCAGCCGTATGACGTATGCGCCTGTCGTCCAACGCCGGGTTCCTTTTGCTGCTTTCAAGTTTCGTGCCATGAACGCGCCGGCCGGCCTCCCGGCGGCGAGCGTTCGTTCCATGGAGTGTCCATTGCGCACGACCCGTAGATGGGTTGCCGGCCCCGCCGAACGATCAGGACTTACCCTGAATGAATGGCGGATTCAGGCGGCCGTGTCCTGCCACACCAGCGTGGCGGCGGTCAGGTCTTCGAGCGCGCTGCCCACGGCCTTGAACACTGTGCGTTCCGCATCCCCAGTTCGGCCGCCGCGGCCCGCGCGCTCGCCGCGGCACAGGTCGGCGAGCGTGCCCTGCACCTCGTGCGCGCGCAGGGTGCCGGCCGCGATCGCATCGAGCAGGTCACCCGATTTCTGCAGGGCCTCGCTCGTGTCGATGAAGGTGCGCGCGCCTGCGAAGCACTGCACATCGGCCTCGCGCATCGCGGGCGTGAAGCTGCCGATGAGGTCGAGGTGCGATCCCGGCGCGAGCCATTCGCCGCGCACCAGCGGCGCGGTGGCCAGCGTGGCGCAGCTGACGATGTCGGCATTGCGCACGGCCGCTTCCAGATCGACCGCGGCCTCTGCGTTCCAGCCCTCGGCGCGCAGTTGTGCGGCCAGGGCTTCGGCGCCTTCGGGCCGGTGGTTCCACACCGTCACTTCGTCGATGCGCCGCACGCTCGCATGCGCGGCCGGCAGCATGCGGGCGATGCGGCCGGTGCCCAGCACCAGCAGCCGGCGCGCATCGCTCCGCGCGAGGAACGAGGCGCCGAGCGCCGAAGCCGCGGCGGTGCGCCGCGCGGTGATCTCGTTGCCGTCCATCATCGCGAGCGGCACGCCGGTGCGCGCGTCGTACAGCACGTAGGTCGCATGCAGGCCGGGCAGCCCGCGCGCGCTGTTGCCGGGGAAGATGTTGATGGTCTTGATGCCGAGAAACCCCGCGTCGCTCCACGCCGGCATGATGAGCACGGTGCCCTTGTCCGCACCTGCCGCAGTCTCGATGCTGTGCACATGGCGCGGCGGCACCTGCGCCTCGGCAGCGAAGGCCGCGCGCAATGCGGGCACGAGCCGCCCGAAACCCAATGGCGCGCGGGTGGCGGCTTCATCAAAGTGCTTCATGGGGTTGGCGAACGCAGCGATGCGTCGAAGAAGTCCGCCAGCGCCTGCTGGTAGGCGGTGCCGAAGCGCGGCGAAGACATCGGCTCGAGGTGGCCGGCGCCCGGCACTTCGATCAGCCGCTTGGGCTCGCGCGCATCGGCCAGGAGCCGCTGCGAATGCGCGTGGGGAATCACGTTGTCGGCCGTGCCGTGGATCAGCAGCAGCGGAATCGGTGAGATGGCCGCGACGTACTTCGACGCCGCATAGCTGTCGCTCACCAGCAAGCCCGCACCCGAGAGCTTGTCGTTCGCGATCGACGAGTACGAATAGAAAGTCGATTCGATGGCCGCCGCCTTTACTCCCGCCCGGTTGCCGGAACCGACGACCGCGATCGCGTTGGTGCCGCCCAGGCTCTGCCCGAAGACGAAGAGGCGCTGCGCATCGACATCGCCGCGCGAGCGCACGTAGTTGAGCGCGGCATTCGAATCTTCGAACACGCCCTTGGGCTCCGGCTCGCCTTCGGATTCGCCGTAGCCGCGGTAGTCGAACACGAACACGTTGTAGTCCTGCTTGGGCAGCCACGCCACGAATCGCCAGTGCGTCGACATGTTCTGCGCATTACCGTGGAACTGAACCACGGTGCCCTTGGCTGCCTTCGGGTTCTTCTGCCGGCCCACGGCGGGAATGAACCAGCCGGTGAGGCGCGTGCCGTCGGCGCTCTGAAATTGCACGCTCTCGTAGCGCAGGCCGAGCGCATCGGGCGTTTCGTAGCGCACGCGGTCAGGGTAATAGAACATCGACTGCACGCAGCCGCCGAGGAACAGCGGCACCGCGCACAGCGCGAGCTTCCACCAGCGGCGGATCGGCGCGGTGGTCATGGAGGGCTTCCGGCCCGGCGGTTTTCCGCGAGCATGTTGCAGAAGAGCGCGCCTTGCTCGATGGCATCGTCGAGTGCGATGTGCGTGTGCGGCAGCTTGTCGAACCAGCGCTTGGGCATCGCGCGCTTGGTGCTGTCGCGGTAGTCGAGTTTGAGCATCGCCATCGCGAACGACTTGACGTCGAGCGCCGAATGGCTGAACGGGCTCTCGCCCGCGAAGCGCATCAAGTACCAGTAGACGAAGAGGAAGTCGAAGCCCGCGGGATACGCCACGAACACCGGCCGCGCCGGCAGGCCCTTGAGCCAGGTCACGTAGTTCTTCATGGCGCGCGGCGGGTCCTGCAGGTCGGTGCGGCACGCGGCCCAGGCCTCGGGCTGGGTTTGCCACCACGCGGCGGTCTTGGGGTCGGCCTCAGCGCCGGGCAGGGTTTCGAGGTTGGCGCTGAAGGTGGAGACGAGTTGCTTGTCGGCCGTGTAGGCGGCCGAGCCAAAGCTGAGCATCGAGTTCGGCCCGGGGATGGGGCCGTCGGATTCGACGTCGGTGCTGATGTAGAGCTCGGTCATGGGTTCAATCGATGTCGAGGATGGAGCCGACCGAG
Organism: Variovorax sp. W1I1; assembly: GCF_030815625.1. Classification (NCBI taxonomy): domain Bacteria; kingdom Pseudomonadati; phylum Pseudomonadota; class Betaproteobacteria; order Burkholderiales; family Comamonadaceae; genus Variovorax; species Variovorax sp. W1I1. The sequence continues at coordinate 363,321 of NZ_JAUSWZ010000001.1, forward strand.
CGCTGGAGTTCTTCGATGAGCTCGGGGTCCATGTATTTGTATTCGTCGGGAATGTCGAGCACATGGATCGGCTTGCCTTCCAGCATCCGCGTGAACTCGGCCACGAGCCGCGACTTGTGTTTCTCTTCCATCACGAGGATCACGTCGGCCCATTCGATGTCGTCGAAGGAGACCCTGTGTCGCGCATTCGGGCTGGTGCCGGCCGAGCGTGCGGCGATCTGCGGATGGCGGCGCCAGAGTTGTTCGGCGGTGGGGCTGCGCCATTGGTTGCGGCTGCAGATGAAGAGGACGTTGCGCGCAGGGATGGTCATCGGCGCGGAGGATAGCTCAGCCTTCCGCGATGCGGCTCCATTCGATGCCGTGCTTCCCCAGGTACTTGCGGAGGCGGTCCGCATCGTTCACCACGCTGCGTTGTTCGCGTGATGCCTGGAACAACTGGCGCCCCGCATCGGACAAGCTGCGCGCTTGTCGGCACACCCGCAGCACGGCTTCGAGCTGCAGCCGGTCGAACAGATCGAGCGCAGCCACTCGCTCTTCGCCCAGCAACGCATTCAGATCCACATCGCCACTGACCGCCGCTGCCGGCCCGCCGCGCTTCCACAACCACCGCAATCGCGCAATCTCCGCCTCCACCAGCGCCACCGGAATCCGCCCGCCATCCGCCAGCGTCGCGAGCCGCGTCACGCTCGCCGACAGATCGCGGAAGTTGCCGCTCCAGATCGCCTCGCCGCTCTGCGCAAAGCGCAGGTACGCCGCGCGCGCTTCGGCGTTGAAGCGCACCACGCGATGGTTTTCTGCCGCGTGAATGGCCAGCAGGTGATCGACATTCGGCTCGATGTCTTCGGGCCGTTGCGCGAGGCCGGGGAGGTCATACGTCCAGAGGTTGATCCGCGCGAACAGGTCTTCGCGAAAACGGCCTTCGGCCACGTCGCTGCGCAGGTCGCGGTTGGTGCCGGCGATCAGTTGGAAGTCGCTCTCCACTTCCTTGTCGGCACCCACGGGAAAGAAGCGCTTTTCTTCGATGGCCTTCAGCAGCATCGCCTGCTCGTCGGGGCCGAGCTCGCCGATCTCGTCGAGGAACAGCGCGCCGTGGTTTGCCGTGCGCAGCAGGCCGGGCCGATCGCTCGCGGCGCCGGTGAACGATCCCTTCTTGTGGCCGAACAAGGTGGAGGCCGCGCCGTCGCCGCGCAGCGTGGCGCAGTTCACCTCCACGAACGGCCCGGTCATCTGGTGCCGCGCCTGCTTCAGCTCGAACATGCGCCGCGCCAGGAACGACTTGCCCGCGCCAGTCGGCCCGACCAGCAAGATCGGCGCGCGCGAACGCACGGCGACGCGCTCGATTTCTTCGATGAGCGCATTGAAGCGCGCGTTGCGCGTGGCGATGCCGCTCTTGAGGAACGCGACCGCGTCGCGCTGCTCCGCATCGAAGCGCCGCGCGATCACGTCGTAGCGCGAGAGGTCGAGGTCGATCAGCGTGCATTTGCCGGCTTCGCCCTCGCGCTGCTTCTTCGGCGGCGAAGTCTGCGCGAGCACGCCAGGCACCACGCGCGATTCCGACAGCAGGAACATGCAGATCTGCGCGACGTGCGTGCCGGTGGTGATGTGGGTCCAGTACTGCTCGCGCTCGGTGTCGAAGGGATAGGCACGCGCCCAGTCGTAAAGGCGCGTGTAGACCTCGCCGAAATCCCATGGGTCTTCGAGGTCGAGCGACACGAGGTTGACGGTGGTCTCGGGCGACACGGTGGCGATGTCGGCCTTCACCACCTCGGCCAGCGCCTTGTGGCGCAGCGTGTAAAGCAGCTCCATGCGCGAGACGACCATGTCCTCGTGCTGCGCGAGCGAGACGGTGGGGCGCCACTTGTTCCAGCGGCCCGCGCCTTGGCCGGCATCGAGTTGAGTGCCGAGGAAGCCGATGACGACGATGGGTTTCTTCATTATTTGGATAAAAGGCTATCCAAAATTATAAGAAAACCATATTCAAATCCAAAGAGGTTTTACCGATCGAGGGCAAAGATTCGAAAAAAACTTAATCAAATCAATAGCTTGAGAGATTTCTCTAGCAAGCTGGTCCGACCTGGCACACCCGTTGCAATAAGGATCACACATTCAAGAAACGAACGAACAAAAAGAACCCACAAGGAGAAGTCACATGGCCAACCTTCAACTCTTCCAGACCCAGCGCGGCGCACTGCCGCCTTCGGCCAACGTGCGCAACGAGGCGGGTGGCGCGGCTTACGCGCTGTCGCCCAAGCACCTTCTGGCGCAACTCGCCGCGACTGGTTGCCTGAACAACACCTTCTACGCACAAGCGCAGGACCAACTCGACGCCGTGCTGGCCCTGGCCCGCGAAGTCGACCCGGTGTTCGTCGCCAAGACGGCCGTGTACGCACGCCGCGCCGGCCACATGAAGGACATGCCCGCGCTGCTGGCCGCAACGCTGGCGGTGCGCGACGTGTCGCTGCTCGCCAAGGTGTTCGACCGCGTGGTGGACAACGGCAAGATGCTGCGCAACTTCGTGCAGATGCTGCGTTCGGGTGCCGTGGGCCGCAAGTCGCTCGGTACGCGTCCGAAGAAGCTCGTGCAGCAATGGCTGCTCGAAGCGTCCGAGGCGCAACTGCTGAACGCCTCCGTGGGCAACACGCCTTCGCTGGCCGACGTGGTGAAGATGGTTCACCCCAAGCCTGCTGAAGCATGGCGCGCCGCGTGGTTTGCGTGGCTGATCGATCGTCCGTATGCGCTGGAGGCGCTGCCTCCGGTGACGCAGGCTTTCGAACGCTTCAAGCGCGACCGTTCGCTCGAGGTTCCAGACGTGCCGTTCCAGATGCTGACCGCGCTGGAGCTGGACGCGCAGGCCTGGGCGCAGATCGCGCAACGTGGATCGTGGCAGATGGTGCGTCAGAACCTGAACACCTTTGCGCGTCACGGTGTGTTCGAGCTGCCTGGCCTTGCCGACGCAGTGGCCGCCAAGCTGCGTGACGCGCAAGCCGTGGCCAAGGCGCGTGTGCTGCCGTACCAACTGATGGCGGCCTTCACCGCCACCGGCGCCGAGGTGCCGCACGTGGTGAAGGAAGCGCTGCAGGACGCGATGGAGCTCGCGCTGGCCAATGTGCCGGTGTTCGAGGGCCGCGTGGTGGTATGCCCCGACGTGTCGGGCTCGATGAGCTCGCCGGTGACGGGTCACCGCGGTACGGCAACCACGTCGGTGCGTTGCATCGACGTGGCCGCGCTGGTCGCTGCCGCCGTGCTTCGCCGCAATGCGGATGCGCGTGTGCTGCCCTTCGAGACGAAGGTGGTGTCGCTCCAACTGAATCCGCGTGATTCGGTGATGACCAACGCGGCCAAGCTGGCGGCGGTGGGCGGTGGCGGTACCTCGTGCAGCGCGCCGCTGGCATTGCTGAACAAGGAGAAGGCGAAGGCCGATCTGGTAGTGCTGGTGTCGGACAACGAATCGTGGGCCGACCGTGCACGTGGCCGCGGTACCGCAACGATGCAGGAGTGGGCGGCGTTCAAGGAGCGCAACCCGACGGCGCGGCTGGTGTGCATCGACATCCAGCCCTATGCGACCACCCAGGCGCAGGAGCGTGACGATGTGCTGAACATCGGCGGCTTCAGCGACGAAGTGTTCAAGCTGCTGGCGGTGTATGCCGCGGGTGGCCTGGGCGCCGACCACTGGGTGGGTGTGATCGAAGAGACTTCGATCTGAGTAGAAAGAGAGAGGGTGCCGTGGACTTTGGCCTGCGGCACCCGATCCGAAAAAGAAATTGAACGTCGTCGTTCGGCGAATGCAGATGCGAGTACATCCAACCATGTTTCTCCTCGCATCGATTGTTGGTCGCCGAACGGGGATGAAAGTTGTTGTGCGAATGCAGGCAGGACTACATCAGGTTTGACCAGGGTTCGAATCCCGGCGCCGGTTCTCCGGCGTGGTCTACGTCTTGCCATCCTCGTCGCACTGTTTTTTTGCAGCGAATGCTGACGGAACTACAGCCTCCAACGCTCGTGGTCGCGGGTTCGAATCCCGTCGGTCGAAAGACCGTAGCTCAGTGGTAGAGCACGAACGTTTCGTCGAATTTTTGTCGCTGCTTTTTTGTTTTGAGGTGAATGCAGGCGGGTTTACAGGTAAGAGCGTCATGGTCTTGGCCATGAAGGTCCCGGGTTCAATCCTCGGTCTGCTTCGGCAGGTAGCTCAGTACACAACCCGTCGCTCCTCGTCACCTCTTTTTGTTTTGGGCCGCCGTGTCCGCCAGTCAGTCAGTCAGTCAGTCAGATAAAGAATAGAGAGAGAAAAAAAATGGAACAGAACTACAAACTGCATGAAGTAGCCAACGGCGTCCCCGTGAAGATGTGGACGAACGGCGTGCCCGTGGAAGACGAAGCGAAAAAGCAGCTCGAGAACGCAGCGCGCCTGCCCATCGTGTTCAAGCACATCGCCGCCATGCCCGACGTGCACTACGGCATCGGCGCGACCGTGGGTTCGGTGATCCCGACCTTCAAGGCCATCATCCCCGCCGCCGTCGGCGTGGACATCGGCTGCGGAATGATGGCCTGCAAGACCACGCTCAACGCACGCGACCTGCCCGACAACCTGGGCCCGCTGCGTTCGGCGATCGAGAAGGCCGTGCCGCACGGATCGAACCCCAAGCGCATGGGCCGCGACAAGGGCTCGTGGGAAACGCCGCCCGACGAAACCGATGCCGCCTGGGCCAAGCTGGTGGAAGAGTTCGACCTGATCTGCGAGGACTACCCGCGCATCAAGAACACGAACAACCACAAGCACCTGGGAACGCTGGGTACCGGCAACCACTTCATCGAGGTGTGCCTGGATGAAGCGGGCGCCGTGTGGTTCATGCTGCACTCGGGTTCGCGTGGCGTGGGTAACGCCATCGGCACGCACTTCATCGAACTCGCGAAGAAGGACGCCGAGCTGCACCAGCGCAACCTGCCCGATCAGGACCTGGCGTACTTCGAGGAAGGCGCCCAGTATTTCGGTGACTACGTGCGTGCGGTGGGCTGGGCCCAGAAGTTCGCGCGTGCGAATCGCGAAGTGATGATGCAGCGCGTGGTCGCGGCCGCGCGCAAGGTCATCACCAAGCCTTTCGAGGCGCACGTGGAAGCGGTGAACTGCCACCACAACTACGTGAGCCGCGAGACGCACTTCGGCGAAGACGTGCTCGTGACCCGCAAGGGCGCGGTGAGCGCAAAGGCCGGCGAACTCGGGATCATCCCCGGCAGCATGGGTGCCAAGAGCTACATCGTGCGCGGAAAGGGCAACCCCGAGAGCTTCATGAGCTGCAGTCACGGCGCCGGTCGAAAGATGAGCCGTACGAAGGCGAAGAAGCTCTTCACCATCGCCGACCAGATCGCCGCGACCGAAGGGGTGGAATGCCGCAAGGACGCCGATGTGATCGACGAGATCCCGATGGCCTACAAGGACATCGACGCGGTGATGGAGGCGCAGAAAGACCTGGTGGAGGTGGTTTACACGCTCAAGCAGGTGGTTTGCGTGAAAGGTTAGACAAAGGCCGTTGGCGTGTGCCTCGGCCGGTAGTTGGAGAAACAAGGCCATGAAAAGCAACAAGCAACGCCGCGCCGAGATCAAGGCGCATCGCCTCGGACGCGCTGCGCGCAGCGAGGCGCAGATGCGTGCGCCCGACCAGCGGCGCGAACTGATCCTGCGTGCGACCGGCATGGAGCCGGCCGACCTCGGCGTGCTGGGTCTCTACAACAACACGTACGGGCCGTTGCCCGGTCACTACCTCGACCGCGCCTTCTCCTGCCGCGATTGCGGTGCAGAGGAAGTCTGGACTGCCAGGCAACAGAAGTGGTGGTACGAGATCGTGCATGGAAGCATCGAGAGCCGCGCGGTGCGCTGCCTCGCGTGCCGGCGTGCACGCCGTGCGGGGTTGGCCCCATCCCGCAAAGGCGAGGGAGCGAATCGGCTCGGCGAAATGTCCGAGCGGCTGCGCGGCCTTGCCGGTTCCGCACCGACAGAGGCATCGCGTGCCGAGGCGGACGCCGCTCTGGAAAGCAAGTGGTGGAGCCTGCGCGTGCTGGCCATTGCTGCGCTGGGTCGCTGGGGTACGGCCGCCGACATCGCGCGCCTGTGCGCTTTCGTCGATGCGCCCCGGTCTCGGTGGGATCTCTGGCGGATCGAAGGTGCTGGCGCGGCAGTGAAGGCGTTGGCGGGATGCTTGCGTCATCCAGAGGACGATGGCTGGGCGATCGAGGTTTGCCTGCGCGGCCACGGAGGTCCGTGGAGCTGGCGAGAATTCTTGAGCGCGATTCCGGCCGACCGGATAGCAGCTTTCGCCAAGGAAGAGTTCGCGCGCCGCGACGGTGATGCGGATCGCCTGCTGCGTCTCCTGGCGCTGATGCACTGCATCGGTCGGGCGCCATCGCCCACGCAGATGGGCATCGTGCGTACGCATGCGTGCAAGGATGTGCGGCTGTGGACGCGGCACTTCCCGCCGGAGGTGGCATGAGCACGTCTTCGCATTGGGAAGTTCCGCTTCCTTCGCGCGAAGAGGCGGAGGTGGTCGCATTGCGCGAAACATTGCAGAGCGTCGGCTCGGGTTTCGAGTTCGCTGTATATGGTGTCGCTGCCGATGTCGACAACGTGGGGGAAGCGCACCATCGCGCGGCACTGCGCCTCCTGTGCGATGACATCGCCGCGTTCGCCGAGCGCTACCGGCAGGACGTGATCGCGCGCGATCCTTCGCTTGCTGCAAAGCTGAGCACGAGCCTTGCGTTCGATGTCGACGCCGCGCGCGCCACGCCGCTCGATGCGTCGGCGGTGATTGCCGCCGAAAGCTTCGCGCCGCTGCACCGCGTCGTGTACACACGCGATCTCGCAGAGGTCTCGTGGTTCGAATGGTTTTGCCAGGCTTTTGGCGATCCGCCTTACACGCTGCATGTTGCCGACGAAGCCGAACGGGCGGAGCTGTTTCCGCGCTTCTGCCGATGCACGGGACTGTTGCCGGGCGATGGCGTCGTCGTGCTCGATTGGGTCGGCGACCCGGAGCGCGAACCCGAACGCAGCACCTGGAGCGATTACTTCGACGCCGGCAAGGAGTGGTGGGGCATCTGGTGCTTTACCGTGTGGAATCCACGGCGCCGCACATTGGCCGTCGCGATAGCAAGCCAGACAGATTGACAGACAGACAGACGGACAGACAGACAGACAGACAGACAGACAAGACGACAAACAACAACGAGATTTCGAATCATGCAGAAAGAAGAACAACAGGAATTCCTCCGCTCCGCCCACCCCATCGACCCCGCCATGCGCGAGGAGATCATGGCCAACCTGCGGGCCATCGAAGAGCGCCACGACGTCACCGTCCTCTTCGCCTGCGAATCCGGCAGCCGCGGCTGGGGCTTCGCTTCGCCCGACAGCGACTACGACGTGCGCTTCATCTACGTGAACCGCCTGCCGTGGTATCTCACGGTGACGCCGCGGCGCGACGTGATCGAGGTGCCGATCAGCGGTGACCTCGACATCAACGGCTGGGACCTGCGCAAGGCGCTGGGCCTGATGCGCGAGTCGAACCCGACGCTGCTGGAGTGGCTGCGCTCGCCCATCGTGTACCGCGACGACGCAGTGGCGATGCCGCGTTTTCGCGCGCTCTCGGAGGCGGTGTTTTCGAACGCGCGCGCGTGGCACCACTACAGCTCGATGGCGAAGAAGAACTTCCGCGAGCATCTGCAGGCCGACGAGGTGCGCTACAAGAAATACCTCTATGTGTTGCGCCCGCTGCTGGCCGCGCGCTGGATCCGCACGCAACCCGGCGTGCCGCCGATGCGCTTCGCAGACCTGGCGCAGCACACGCTCGATGCAGTGCGCGACGCCGCGCTCATCGACGAGATCAACGCGCTGCTCGAAGTGAAGATGCGCGCCGGTGAGGCTGCGACCAGCCCGCGCTGGCCCGGCATCCACGCGTTCATCGAAGCCGAGCTGGCGGCCAACGCCGCGGAGCCGATCACGCCGCTGCCGCAAGCCGAAGAGGCCGGGCTCGATGCGTTCCTGTGCGAGACGGTGCTGCGCTTCGACGCGTCCGCGCAGGAAGGAGGCCGCGCATGATCGAACTCGACGGTTCCCAAGGCGAGGGCGGCGGCCAGATCCTGCGCACCAGCCTCGCGCTGTCGGTGGCGACGGGCCAGCCGCTCGCCATCGAGAAGATTCGCGCGGGCCGCGCCAAGCCCGGACTGATGCGCCAGCATCTCGCGTGCGTGAAAGCCGCGGCCGAGATCAGCGGTGCGCTGGTCGAAGGCGCGGAGCTCGGTTCGCAATCGCTGAGCTTCGCGCCCGGCCCAGTGCGCGCGGGCGACTACCGCTTTGCGATCGCCAGCGCGGGAAGCTGCATGCTGGTGCTGCAGACTGTGCTGCCGCCGCTGCTGCTGGCCGGCGCGCCGAGCACGGTGCACCTGAGCGGTGGCACGCACAACCCGATGGCGCCGCCGTTCCACTTTCTGGAGCGTGCCTTCGCGCCGCTGGTGCGGCGTCTCGGCGCCGACTTGCAACTGACACTGCGCCGCTGCGGTTTTTACCCGGCGGGCGGCGGCGAGGTCGAGGCGACCATCGTGCCCGCTGCGGGCGCGCTGCAGCCTTTCGACCTGATGGCGCGCGGTGCACAGCAGTCGAGCTACGCGGAATGCCTGGCGCCGGGCCTGCCGCGCCATGTGCCGACGCGCGAGCTCGACACGCTGGGTGGCGCGATGGGATGGTCCGGCGAGCAACTGCGCTTCGGTACGGCGCGGCAGAACGAAGGCCCGGGCAATGCGCTGATCGCCACGCTGGCTTACGAACACGTCACCGAGGTGTTCACGGCCTTCGGCGAGAAGACGCTCAGCGCCGAGCAGGTGGCACATGGACTGGTGAAGGAGCTTCGTTCGTTCCAGAAGAGCGAGGCGGCCGTCGGACCGCACCTGGCCGACCAGCTCGCGCTGCTGCTGGCGCTCGCTGCGTGGCAGAGCCGCAAGCCCGCTGCATTCACCTGCAGCGAGGTGACGGAGCACACGCGCACCAACTGCGCGGTGATCGAGCGCTTCCTGCCGGTGCGCTTCGCGATCACCGAGAGCCGCGCGGCCTCGACGGTGCAGGTCTCGCCGTCCTGATGGAAAAGGAAGACGTCCGCTCGCTCAGGCGAGCGGCGTCGCGTTGGCGTACAGGCGCAGCAGCATCGCGCGCAGCATCTTCACCTCGGCCGCGCTGAAGTCCGAGGTCGCCACCGCTTCGTAGTGCTGCGCGAGCGGGATCAGCTCGCAGGTCAGCGCCAGGCCGCGTTCGGTCAATGCAATACGCACGGCGCGCTTGTCGTTGTCGCATTTCTCGCGCGCCATCAATTCATGCTCCACCAGCCGGTCGACGATGCGCGAGAGCGCCGACAGGTCGGTGGAAGCGTGAGTTGCCAGTTCGGACAACGTCTGCCGCGGCGTGTGCTGCAGCGATGCGCACACGCGCCATTCGCTCAGGCTGAGCCCGCAGGGCTTCAGCGCCTTCGCAAAGGCATTGCCCATGCGGGCCCCGGCGCGCGCCAGCAGGAACGGGATGGCCTTTTCGAGGTCGTGATCTTGTGGAAGGGTTTTCATCTAGACGTACTTGATTATTCAAGTATATAGTCCGCGGCAATTACTTGAATAATCAAGCAAAAACGGAGACGACCATGAACCTGGAACCCACGCGCCGAGGCGCCATCGCGGTGATGCTTTCTCTTTTCTCGGCGGCGCCGTTGGCCCACGCGCAGAGCGCAGCCGCCAAGTGGCCGACGCAGGCCGTGCGCTTCGTAGTTCCGTTCCCCGCGGGGTCGGCGCCCGACGTGCTGATCCGCCACGTGGGCGCCAAGCTCGGCGAGAAGTGGGGCCAGGGCGTGATCGTCGACAACAAGCCTGGCGGCAGCGGCGTGATTGGCATGAACGCGATCCTTGCCGCGCAGAGCGACGGCTACACCTTCGGCTTCGTGCAGGGCTCGGCCATCTCGGTCGCGCCGAGCACGATCAAGGGCGTGACCTATGACTTCAACCGCGACTTCGTGCCGGTCACGCTCGCGGCGGTCGCGCCCTTCATGCTCGCGGTGCCGGCGAACTCTCCCTACAAGACCTTGGCCGATTTCATTGCGGCCGCGCGTGCCAAGCCGCAAGGCGTCGAGGTGGCCGACAACGGCCGTGGTACGGCGCCGCATCTGGCTTCGGCATTGCTGGGCCTGCAATCGGGCGCGCAGTTCCTCGAAGTGCACTACCCCGGTGGCGCGCAGGCCATGCAAGCGACGCTCGGCGGCCAGACCCAGATGATGGTCGAGACCTACAACGTGGTCGCGGGCAATGTGCAGGGCGGCCGCATGCGCGTGCTGGCCAGCATGGGCGATCGCGTCGAGGCGGGCCTCGAGTCTTTCCCGCTCGCGAGCAAGACGGTGCCCGGCGCGGTCGCGCACGGCTGGTTCGCGGTGATCGCGAAGAAGGGCGTCGACCCGCTCGTGCTCTCGAAGCTCAACAAGGACATGAACGAGGCGCTGCTGCTGCCCGACGTGATCGCCAAGTCGCGCGAGCTGGGCACCTACCCGCGCCCTGGAACCCCCGAGCAGCTGGCGCGTTACATCGCCGACGACCGCAAGACCTGGCAGGACGTGCTGGACAAACTCAACATCAAACCAGAGTAACCACCCCATGAAAAACAAGATCGCTCTGGAAGAGCATTTCGCGATCGACCTCACGATCGCCGACTCGCAGGTCTACGCCCGCCCCGAGGTGTGGCAGGGACTCAAGAGCAACCTGCTCGACTTCGAGCAGCAGCGCCTCGCGCAGATGGACGAGTGGGGCACCGAGTTCTCGATCCTCTCGCTCAATTCGCCGGCAGTGCAGGGCATTCCCGATGCGAAGCGCGCCATCGAGGTGGCGCAGCGCGCCAACGACGTGCTGGCCGAGCAGATCAACCGCCACCCCACGCGCTTCGGCGGATTCGCCGCATTGCCGATGCAAGACCCTGAAGCCGCCGCGCGCGAGTTGGAGCGCTGCGTGAACGAGCTGGGCTTTCACGGCTTCCTGGTCAACGGCTTCTCGCAGGTGGGCGACGAGAACACGGTCGTCTACTACGACGATGCGCGCTTCAATGATTTCTGGACCGCCGCCGCCGCACTGAAGAAACCGTTCTACATGCACCCGCGCGATCCGCTGCCGAGCCGCGAACCGATCTACGACGGCGCGCACTGGCTCACCGGCCCGACCTGGGCCTTCGCGATGGAAACGGCCATCCATGCGCTGCGCCTCATGTCCAGCGGCATGTTCGACCGCCACCCGGCGCTGCAGATGATCCTCGGCCATTTCGGCGAAGGCATTCCGTTCAACATCTGGCGCGTCGACCACATCCTGCGCAAGGGCCGCCGCGGCATGCCCTGCGACAAGGAGATCGGGGACTATCTCCGCAGCAACGTGCACATCACGACCAGCGGCAACTTCCGCACGCCGACGCTGCTCTCGACGATGCTCGAGGTGGGCTCGGACCGCATCATGTATTCGGTCGATTACCCCTTCGAGAAGCACGAGGACGCGGCCCGCTGGTTCGACACCTGCGAGATCAGCGAGAACGATCGCCAGAAGATCGGCCGCGACAACGCCCGCAAGCTCTTCGGCCTGAAGTGACATGAGCACGCAGAAAGACACCCGCCCCGTGCTCGTGGCCGGCGGCGGCATCGGCGGTCTCGCCGCTGCCCTGGCCCTGGTGCGCGAGGGCTACCGCGTGAAGGTGATCGAGCAGGCGAGCCAGATCGGCGAGATCGGTGCCGGCATCCAGCTGAGCCCCAACGCCTTCGCGGCCTGCGATGCGCTCGGCGTGGGCGAGCACCTGCGCGCTAAGGCGGTCTACACCGAAGAGATGGTGATGTTCGACGCCATCGATGCGAAGCGCATGGCGAGCATTTCTCTCTCGGAAAAATTCCGCGCGCGCTTCGGCAACCCCTATGCAGTGATCCACCGCGCCGACATCCACGGTGCGCTGCTCGAAGGCGTGAAGCAGACGACCGACGGCATCGAGTTCCTCACCTCGACCAAGGTCGTGCACATCGAGCAGGACGACCACGGCGTGACGCTCATCGACGCGCAGGGCGGCCGGCACGAAGGCCAGGCCGTGATCGGCTGCGACGGCGTGCGCTCCGCGGTGCGCCAGCAGTACGTGGGCGACGGCATCCGCGTGTCGGGCCACGTGGTGTTCCGCGCGGTGGTTGACACGGCCGAGTTCCCCGAGGCGCTGCGCTTCACCGCGCCCTGCATCTGGGTCGGGCCCAACTGCCACCTGGTGCACTACCCGCTCAAGGGCGGTGACAAGTTCAACATCGCCGTGACCTTTCACAGCGACCAGCCCGAGGAGTGGGGCTCGATGGACGGCGACCCGGCCGAGGTGCAGCGCTACTTTCGCCCGACCTGCGAGCAGGTGCAGCAACTGCTGCGCATTCCGAAGGCATGGAAGCGCTACTCGACGGCCGACCGCAACCCTATCGAGCAATGGACCTTCGGCCGCGCGACGCTGCTGGGCGATGCCGCGCACCCGATGGTGCAGTACCTCGCGCAGGGCGCCTGCACCGCTTGCGAAGACGCGGTGACGCTGGGCCTCGCGCTGCGCCGCGAAGGTGGCGACTGGCCGCGCGCGCTCGCGTTGTACGAGCGCTCCCGCGTTGCACGCACTGCACGGGTGGTGCTGTCTGCGCGCGAGATGGGGCGCATCTATCACGCCAAGGGCGTTGAACGGCTGGTGCGCAACAGCATGTGGAACGGTCGCCCGCAAGAGCGCTTCTACGACGCCCTCGAATGGCTCTACGGCTGGACGGCCGCGACCTGCCTCGACGAGGCGACGGTGTGAAGGCATTCCCCGATTCGCTCGAAGCGAGCGCGGGCGGCGCAGGTGGCGCAAGTGCCACGGCCGCCATCGACATCCCCGCGCTGATTGACAGCCATCCCGTCAGCAGCTTCCAGAAATGGATATTGCTGCTGGTCGGCTGCGCCGTGGTGATGGACGGCTTCGACGTGCAGGCCATGGGCTTCGTCGCACCCGCCATCGTGAAGGCCTGGGGCATTGACAAGGCCGCGCTCGGCCCGGTGTTCGGCGCGGGGCTCTTCGGCATGCTGGTCGGCTCGCTGGTGCTCAGCATCTGCGCCGACCGCATCGGCCGCCGGCCCGTGCTGCTGGGCGCCACCGTGTTCTTCGCGCTGTGCATGCTCGCGACCGCCTTCGTGCGCACGCTCGACCAGTTGCTCGCGATGCGCTTCATCACCGGCATCGGCCTCGGCGGCATCATGGCCAACGCCAGCGCGCTGGCCAGCGAGTACAGCCCGCTGCGCCGACGCGTCACGCTGATGATGTGGGTGTCATGCGGCTTCACGGGCGGCGCGGTACTGGGCGGGCTGATCTCGGCCGTGCTCATTCCGCTGGGCGGCTGGCAGGCGGTGTTCGTGTTCGGCGGCGTCGTGCCGCTGGTCATCGCCGCGCTGATGTGGCGCTACATGCCCGAGTCGATGCAGTTCCTCGTGCTGCGCGGGCGCAAGCTCGATCGCGTGCACGGCTGGCTGCAACGCATCGCGCCCGAAGTGCGCATTGGCCCCGGCATGCGCTACGTGGTGCATGAAGCCAAGCAGGACGGTGCCCCGGTCGCCGAGCTGTTCCGCGCAGGGCGCGGCCCGGCCACGTTGCTCCTGTGGGGCATCAATTTCATGAACCTGCTGAACCTGTTCTTCCTCGCGAACTGGTTGCCCACCATCGCGACCGAAGCGGGCTACAGCGGCGGCACCGCGGTGCTGGTCGGCACGCTGCTGCAGGTGGGCGGCGTGGTCGGCACGGTGGCGATGGGGCCGCTGATCGACCGCATCGGCTTCTACCGCGTGCTGGTGCCGATCTTCGCGATCGCGGTGCTGACCATCGGCGTCATCGGCCAGCCGGCGCTGCCGCTCGCGCTCTTGCTCGCGGTGGTCACGGTCAGCGGTTTCTGCGTGGTGGGCGCGCAGCCCGCGCTCATCGCGCTGGCCTCCAGCGTGTACCCGACGACGGTGCGCGCTACCGGCATGGGCTGGAGCCTGGGCATCGGCCGCGCGGGCTCCATCGTGGGGCCGGTGCTGGCGGGTTGGCTCATCGGGCTGCGCTGGACGAACAGTGCGCTCTTCATCGCAGCCGCCGTGCCGGCGCTGCTGTCTTGCGTGATGGTGCTCTGCATGGGGCGATTGAAATTCACGGGCGCCACCGAGCGCCCAGGAGAAACGACATGACGACAACTTCATCCCGGGGCTGGACCCTGACCGCCCGCGTGCTGATGGCCGCGATCTTCCTGGTCGCGGGCGTGCGCAAGCTCATGACCTACGGCGCCACGCTCGGCTACTTCGCGAAGCTGGGTATTCCGCTCGGCGACGTGGTGCTGCCGCTGACCATCGCGCTGGAGATCGGCGGCGGCCTGTTGCTGATCGCCGGCTGGCGCCTGCAATGGGTGGCCAGCGCGCTGGCTCTCTTCACGCTGGCCACGGCCTTCACGGCGCACGCGTTCTGGTCTGCCGATGCGGCGCAGTTCTCGGGGCAGCTCAACAACTTCCTCAAGAACGTGGCGATGGCCGGCGGCTTCCTGCTGCTGATCGTCCAGGCCACCGACGGCAAGCGCACAACCGCGGGCAGATGAGCGCGAGCGCGGTGGAAAACTCCTTTCCATCCGCATGGTTGAACGCCCCTCGGGGCGGGTAGACACTCGCCCGCACCTTTTCACGAAAGATCGAGCGATGCCTGTCCAATCCTTCGTCTACAACAGCGCGCCCCAGCGCGTGGTCTTCGGTGCGGGGTCGCTGCAGCACCTGGCGCGCGAGATCGATGCGCTCGGCGCTCGGCGCGCGCTGGTGCTCTCCACGCCCGAGCAGCGCCCGCAGGCCGAGCGCATCGCCGACATGCTGGGCGCGCGTGCGGCCGGCGTGTTCGACCGGGCCGTGATGCACGTGCCCATCGAGACCGCGCGCGAAGCGAGAGAAGTGGCGCAGCGCCTGGGCGCCGACTGCGCCGTGGCCATCGGCGGCGGCTCGACCACCGGCCTCGGCAAAGCCATCGCGCTCGACTCGGGCCTGCCGATCCTTGCGATACCGACCACCTACGCGGGCTCCGAGATGACGCCGATCTACGGCATCACCGAAGCAGGCATGAAGAAGACCGGCAAGGACTTCAAGGTGCTGCCGCGCACCGTGATCTACGACCCCGAACTCTCGCTGACCCTGCCCGTGGGCATGAGCGTGACGAGCGGCATCAACGCCATCGCGCATGCGGCCGAAGGGCTCTACGCCACCGATGCGAACCCGATCATGGATCTGATGGCGCAAGAGGGCATCGCCGCGCTGGGCCGTGCGTTGCCCGCGATCCGCGCCTTTGCAGAGGACGCGGCCGCGCGCAGCGACGCGCTCTACGGCGCATGGCTCTGCGGCACCGTGCTCGGCAACGTCGGCATGGCGCTGCACCACAAGCTGTGCCACACGCTCGGCGGCAGCTTCAACCTGCCGCATGCCGAGACGCACACGATCGTGCTGCCGCATGCGCTGGCCTACAACGCCGCTGCTGCGCCCGAAGCCATGGCGCGCATCGCGAAGGCGCTGGGTGGAAGCAACGCGGCGCAGGCTGTGTTCGACCTCGCGCACGACAACGGCGCGCCGGTCGCGCTGCGCGACATCGGCATGAAGGAATCGGACCTCGATGTGGCCTGCGCACACGCGCTGCAGAACCAGTATCCCAATCCGCGCCCGCTTGAGCGCGATGCGATTCGTGCCTTGCTGCAGAACGCGTGGGAAGGTGCGCGGCCCTGAGCCGGGCCGCAGGCAAGTTTTCGATTACAGGCCGGCCTGGCGGCTGAACGACACGGCAGGCTTCTTGTAGGCCGAAGGCACCTGGTCGCGATAGAAGGCACGCTTGTCCAGGCTTTGCAGAGGGTCGTGCGCGGTGGCAACGGCTTCCTCGCGAACGCTGCTGCGGTCGCGCGTCGAGTTGGAGATTGCCACGCCTTCGGCGGCAGCGTCCGAATAGATGTTGCCGCTGCGTGTAGCCGCCACGGCTTCGGTCTGCACATCGGCGCGGGCGGCGGCCGAGGTGACCGCGTGCACGCCTTCGTAGGTTTCGGCATGTGCGGCACCCGCTGCGCCCAACATGGCGAATGCGGCGGCGGAGAGGGCGATGAGTTGCTTGGTGTTCATGATGAAAGTCCCTTCGGATGACTGCTGTGTGGACGGCGGACATTCGTCGTTGCCACGAGATGCAGTGTGAAACCGCATCGTGGTTCGCGCTGTGCGTTTGCGCACAGCTTTCGTCAACTACCCGGGAAGAACTTCGGTCTGCGGATACAGCACTTGAAGCGGCTCGGAGCGGCCTCGCACGGTGAGTGTTTCGCATGCGCCCAGCGTGTCCGCAACGCCGGCCTGTTGCGCCGCGAACAGCGAGACAACAAGGCGCGATGCGGCCGTCTTCGAATGGTCCTGCAGGCGGCTCGCGGTGTTCACCACTTCGCCGATGGCGGTGAAGGTGGTGGTCTCCAGGTAGCCCACCTCGCCGACCGCCGCACGCCCCGCATGCAGGCCCATGCCGAAATCCAGGCGCTGGCCGAACTGCGCCTCGAAGCCTTCGCTCCATGCGTCCATGCGTTGGGCGATGAGGGTGGTCGCGCGCAGCGCCTGCTTGCACGCAGTGGGCAGGTCGCAGTCGAGTCCGAAGATCGCCATCACGCTGTCGCCGATGAACTGGTTGGGCACGCCGCCGCTCTCGCGCACGGCCGCGCCGACGGTGGCGAAGTAGCGGTCGAGCACATAGGCAAGGTCGAAGGGCCACTGCCGCTCCGAGAGGCCCGACCAGCGGCGCAGGTCAACGAACAAGACGGCCACATCGCGTTCGCGCCCGAAGCTGCCGACCGGTGCGGGACGGCCTTCGTTGGGCAATGGCGCAAAGAGCGGCGTGACCTCGATGTCGCCATGCGGGCGCAACTGGCAGGCCAGCCGCACGTCGGCCGGCGCGCGCACGCGCTCGAGCGTGCGCTGTTCGTCGCGGCCCGGCTCGCCGATGTGTTCGGGCGCGCCGACCACGCGCACGCGGCAGGTGGAGCAGCGCGCGCGGCCGCCGCAGATCGACACATGCGCGATGCCGTGCGAACGGCTCGCCTCCAGCACGCTCCAGCCGCGCGGCACCTGCACCGTGCGGTCGGGATAACGCAGCGCGATGGAGGGCTCGCGCGACAGGCGCGCAAACCAGTTGCGTCCCCAGCGCGCCGAGAGCAGCGCAAGCAGCGCCAGTACATAGAGCCACTTGA
The DNA here is from genome assembly GCF_030815625.1 of Variovorax sp. W1I1. Lineage (NCBI taxonomy): Bacteria > Pseudomonadati > Pseudomonadota > Betaproteobacteria > Burkholderiales > Comamonadaceae > Variovorax > Variovorax sp. W1I1. Next base: position 380,609 of record NZ_JAUSWZ010000001.1, read on the forward strand.
GGCTCTGTTCGGCTTCACCGAGGGATTGCGCCTGCGCAGCCGTAGGCACCGGCACGGTCGGCACGCCGGTCCACTGGAACTCGCGGCCAATCGAGACGAAGCCCATTGCCGCCGTGAGCGGCAGCACCACCGCAAAGGCCAGCAGCAGGTACGAGAAGCGTCGGTAGGTCGGCTTCGCCCGCAGCGCGAAATGCAGGCCCAAGCAGCCGTGTGTCCAGGCCGCGGCCATCATCCCGAGCTGCGCGGCCGCGCCCTGCCAGCTCCACAGGCCCCAGACCACGCGAACGTAGGAGCCATTGACCCCGTAAGCCTCGTAGGCACCGCGTATGGCTGTCAGGTGGGTGGCGATGAGCAGAGGCAGCGCAAAGCCCAGCAGCACGCGCAGTGCCTCCAGCGGCGGCATGCGCAAGGTGCGCCGCTCCCACAGCGCGACCACAGCCAGCGCCAGGTGCGTGAAGGCGGCACCGTACAGCAGCACCGTGCCCGGCAGGCTGTGCCAGAACGCCTGTGCTACCCGCAGCACGCTCTCGGCGAGGGCGAAGGAATAGATGCCCAGCGAATGGTTCAGCAGGTGAACCGTTACGTAGCCCATCAGCACCAGCCCGCTCGCCCAGCGGAGATTGCGCCGTGTCGGCGGTCTCAGCGAAAAAGGGGAAGGGGGCGTGGGCGGGGAACGTCTGTCCATGAACGGGTTCGAAGCGGCACCCGAGCATAATGCGCGCGCCTCAGACGCCTCGATCGACCGGCATGGCCATACCCGAACCACCCACCTCCCGCTCCAGCCTCGCGCTGCGCCAGATCGCGCTGCTCGAAGGCCTCTCCGACCAACGCCTGGACCTGCTCGCCCAGCAATGCCTGTGGCACAGCGTGGAGGCCGGCAAGCCGTTGCTCCTGCGCGCCGAGCAGCAGGGCGAGGTGTTCCTGCTGGTCTCGGGCCGGGTGCGGGTGACGACCTATTCGGCCAATGGCCGGCAGGTCACCTTCCGCGATGCCGAAGCCGGCCAGTACTTCGGCGACATCGCCGCCATCGACGGCGGCCCGCGTTCCGCCGACGTGGTGACGCTGGAGCCCAGCGTGGTCGCCAGCCTCGACCGCTCCGCCTTCATGGCCCTGTTGCGCGACGAGCCGCTGGTGGCCGAGCGTGTGATGCAGCGGCTGGCGTCACTCGTGCGCCAGCTCTCCGAGCGCGTGATCGACCTGAGCACCCTCGGCGTGCAGAACCGGCTGCATGCCGAGCTGCTGCGCCTTGCGCGCACCGCTGGCGTCGAAGGCAACGAAGCCCGGCTGGACCCGGCCCCCAAGCATGCGGCGCTGGCCAGCCAGATCAGCACGAACCGCGAGCAGGTCACGCGCGAGCTCAATGTGCTGGTGCGCAGCGGCGTGCTGCGCAAGGACGGCAAGGCGCTGCTGGTGGCCGACGCCGCGCGCCTGGAATCGATGGTCTCGCAGGTGCGCGGCGATTGAGGACGAGTTTCGAGATCAGTTCCAGCGGCCGTTCGTTCCACCGACGCTGAAGCGGCCCGCGCCCAGCAGCACCACGGTCAGCGCGCCGAACAGGTACAGGCCCTGCAGTTCCAGTGCCCAGCCGCCTTGCTTGGTGAGCGCGAACAGATCGGCCATGTGCACGAGGCCGAGGGCCACGATCATGTTGATGACGATCACGCCGGCGGCGGCGCGGGTCCAGAAGCCGGCCAGCAGCAGGAGCGGCGCGACGATTTCACCGACATACACGAGGTAGGCGATGCTGCCCGGAAGCCCCGCCTTGGCCAGCATGCCGCCGATGAAGCCGACGCCGGCCGACAGCTTGAAGATGCCGTGCAGCAGCACGAGCACGCCGATGGTCACGCGCAGCAGCAGCTTGCCGGCATCGTCCAGCGCGGCGGGAGAGGGCGATGAGAGCGACGACGATGCGAGCGGCGCACGCGAGGTGTTGGCGGTTGTGGTCACGGCAGATCCTTGGAGCTTGAAAAAGGAAGGGTCCGCCACGGAGTGCGGCGGTTGCGGTTCCAGTGTGCGGATCAGCCTGAAAGCGGGATGTGCGTAAACGCACATCTTTGGGTGAAAGGCCCGGTCAGTGGGCGCCGAAGTGGCTGTTCCACTTGCGCTCGTAGTCCATCTTGGCGAAATGCGCCGCCATGAAATCGATGAAGCTGCGCACCTTCGCCGACAGGTGCTTGCGGCTCGGGTAGGCCAGGTTGATCGTCAGGTGTGGCAGGTCCCAGTCGTCCAGCGTGGGCACGAGGCGGCCGGCCACGATGTCCTCGTAGACGATGTAGGTCGGCTGCACCAGGATGCCCATGCCGTCGAGCGCGGCGGCGCGCAGCACCTGGCCGTCGTTCGATTCGAGCAGGCCGGCGATCGACACCGTGTGCGTCTCGCCCTTGCGCGTGAAGCGCAGCTCGTTGGGGTTGTTGGCGTGCGTGTAGATCAGGAGCTTGTGCTGCTTCAGGTCGTCCAGCGTCTTCGGAAAACCGTGCTGCGCGAAGTAGCGCGGCGACGCCGCGAGGATGCGCCGCGTCTCGCCCAGCCGGCGGATCGTGACGTTCGAATCGGGCTCGTATTCGCGCGTGCGGATCGCCACGTCGATGTTGTTGTCGATCAGGTCGAAGTAGCGGTTGGCCGCTTCCACATGCACCGTCACGCCGGGGTAGCGCTGCGTGTATTCGCGCAGCAGCGGCGCGATGTGGTGGATCGAGAACGAGAGCGAGGCCGTGATGCGCAGCACGCCGGTCGGGTTGAGCGCCGTGGCGTTCACCGTCGATTCGGCATCGGCCAGGTCGGCCAGGATGGTCTTGGCGCGCACGCAGAATTCGCGGCCGGTGTCGGTGAGATAGAGGCGCCGCGTGTTGCGCTCCACCAGCCGCGCGCCGAGCCGGGCTTCGAGCGCGCTCAGGTGGCGGCTCGCGGCGGCGTTCGAGAGGCCCAGCGCCTCGGCCGCGCGGCTCAGGCTGCCGGCATCGGCGATCTGCACGAGCAGGGCGATTTCGGTCCAGCGGTCCATGGCGGGTGTGTCTCCGGGCGGGGCTTGTTGCCTTGTGGCGGTCGATCCGGGGATCGACCGTGGCCCCAGGCGTTACCGAGCCGGCGATTCTATGAGGGCCCTTCAACCGTCGCGATGGCACGGGCTTGATGAAGCCGGGACGAAAAAAAGAGGGACCGTTGCCGGTCCCTCCTTGCTTGCGTCATGCCGTCCGCTTCGGCGCGGCGGCTGTATCAGCCCAGCAGGCCGTGCAGGATGTTCGTCACCGGCGACACCGCGTGGTCGACCAGGCTGGTGATCGGGGTCACGACCTCGGTCACCAGCGGGGTGACCGCTTGCCCGACGCCTTCCACCACGGTGGTCACGGGCGCGAGCGCCGAGCCTGCGCCGGCCAGGATGTCGGTCACGGGCGCGGTGGCACCGGACACCGCGTGCGTCACGCTGGACGCGACCGGCTCGATGGCATCGGTGAGCGAGGAGACCGGCTCCAGGATGTTGGCCGCCGGGCCGTTGCCGCCCAGCAGGCCGCCGAGCAGATTGCCCACGAGGCCGTCCTGGCCGAGGACGCTGCCGAGGAGACCGCCGTCGCCGCCGAGCAGGCCGCCGACGATGCCGTCTTCGCCGAGCACGCCGCCAAGGAGGCCGCCGTCGCCGCCGAGCAGGCCACCGACGATGCCGTTTTCGCCGAGCACGCCGCCGAGGAGACCGCCGTCGCCGCCCAGCAGGCCGCCGACGATGCCATCTTCACCGAGCACGCCGCCGAGGAGGCCGCCGTCGCCGCCGAGCAGGCCACCGACGATGCCGTCTTCGCCGAGCACGCCGCCGAGCAGACCGCCGTCGCCGCCCAGTAGGCCGCCGACGATGCCGTTTTCACCGAGCACGCCGCCGAGCAGACCGCCGTCGCCGCCCAACAGGCCGCCCACGATGCCGTTTTCGCCGATCACGACGCCAAGGAGACCGCCGTCGCCGCCCAGCAGGCCGCCGACGATGCCGCCTTCGCCGAGTACGCCGCCGAGGAGACCACCTTCGCCGCCGAGCACACCGCCCAGGAGGCCGTCGTCGCCCAATACGCCGCCGAGCAAGCCGCCGTCGCCGCCGAGGACGCCACCCAAGAGGCCGTCGTCACCGAGGAGGCCGCCAAGGAGACCGCCCTCGCCACCGAGCACGCCGCCCAGGAGACCACCGTCGCCACCGAGCAGCTCGCCGACTACGCCGTCCGGTCCGAGCAGACCGTCCACGACCCCACCTTCGCCGAGCAGACCGCCGGAGAGACCTTCGCTGCCCAGAAGGCCGGCAAGCGCGCCGTCTCCGCCGAGCAAGCCGCCGACGAGTCCGTCGTCGCCAAGCAGGCCGCCCACCAGGCCGTCGTCACCGAGCAAACCGCCGAGAAGGCCGCCATCGCCGCCGAGCACACCGCCCAGCAGGCCGTCATCACCCAGCACGCCACCAAGGAGACCGCCTTCACCGCCGAGCAAACCGCCCAGCAGGCCGTCATCACCCAGCACGCCGCCGAGGAGACCACCTTCACCGCCGAGCAAGCCGCCCAGCAGGCCGTCGTCACCCAGAACGCCACCGAGGAGCCCACCGTCACCGCCGAGCAAGCCGCCCAGCAGGCCGTCGTCACCCAGAACGCCACCGAGGAGCCCACCGTCACCGCCGAGCAGGCCGCCCAGCAGACCGTCGTCACCCAGGACACCGCCGAGGAGACCGCCTTCACCGCCGAGCAAGCCGCCCAGCAGGCCGTCATCACCCAGAACGCCGCCGAGGAGACCGCCTTCGCCGCCGAGCACACCGCCCAGCAGGCCGTCATCACCCAGCACGCCGCCGAGGAGGCCGTCGTCACCGAGCAACCCGCCCAACAAGCCTTCATCGCCCAGCAGGCCGTCCAGCAAACCGTCGTCGCCCAGCAGGCCTTCGAGCACCTGGCCGACCACGCCGTCGTCGCCGAGCAAGCCGTCCACCAGGCCGTCGATGCCGAGGCCGGTGGTCACGCCGCCGAGCAGGCCTTCGCTGCCCAGCACGTTCTCCAGGATGTTGCCGAGCGCATCGGTCAGGTAGTCGACCTGGCCGATCAGCGAGTCGATGAGCGCATCCGTCAGGCCGTTGCCCAGCAGGCCGTCGACCACGGGGGTCAGCACGCCGCCGATGTCCACGAGCACGTTATCGACCGTGTCGTCCACCGGATCGAATTCGTTCGGATCGTTGGCCGTGAACTCGTTGCCCGCGATCGGCGAGAGCACGTCGTCCACCAGGTCGGTGAGGCCGTCGACGGTGGGCATCAGCGACCCCAGCGTGCCGGAGGAACTGGAAACGGCCCGGCCCGTGCCGCTGTTGCCGCCCAGCCCGAGGAGGTCGTCCAGGGCTCCGATCAGATGGCCGGCGGCGCCGTCGCCCGGATCGAGCAGGTGGTCGGCGTCTGCATCTGCGTCTGCGTCTGCGTCGGCATCCGCATCGGCGTCAGCGTCCGCATCTGCGTCCGCATCCGCATCCGCATCGGCGTCTGCATCCGCGTCGGCGTCGGCGTCAGCGTCCGCATCTCCGTCCGCATCCGCGTCGGCATCTGTATCCGCATCGGCGTCCGCGTCGCTTTCGCCGACGCCCGGAGCGAGGAAGGAAACACCGCCGCCGCCGTCGCCACCGCCGCTCAAGGCGGCGCCGAGGGCAACCGCGCCCAGCGCGCCGAGCGCGAATTCACCCAGGCCGATGCCGCTGCCGCCCGCGGCCTTCTTGGTCACGGCCACGGCGGCGGCGTCCGCGTCGCTGTCGGCCGGCGTGACTTCCAGGTTGCCGGCTGCCACATCCACATTCACCTGCTCCAGGCCGCCGGGCAGCTTGGTCGATCCGATGGTGGCGTCGGTGCCGCCCTCGAAGACGCCCGCTAGCGGCGCCTTGTTGGTGGTCGAGCCGGGAAACAGCACGTTGGCATGGCCGCCGTCGGGAACGATCACGCGGTCGCCGGCCATCAGGCTCTGGCTGCCGTCGACTGGAATCCGCACGCCGTCGCGCACGACCACCGTGCCCGGCGTGGCGTTGGACAGCGAGCCCAGGCTCACAGGCCCGGTGGGCGCCGCCGTCGTCGCGGCCGCACCCATGGGCGCGATCGGCGTGACGCTGGCCTGGGCGAGGACCACGGGGGCCGCACCGTTGTCGGCAGCAGCTGCCGGAATCGAGCCGATAGGGGCTTGAGTGGTTGTGATCATGGCGACCTCCTCGTGGAATAAGGAGGCACAAAGCGCAACATGCGTGCCGCCCGCGCACCGGGTCTCCGCCGCACCTGCCGCAAGCGGGTTATGTGCTTGATTTCAAAAGACTTTTCTGTGTCGGGAGCGGCAGCCGCAGAGCCATGCCGCGAGCTGCTTTCGGCGTTTGTTACGTAACGCGGCACACTTTTTTTCCGGAACGCCGGCCGCATCGAGCGGCGACGCGCGCCCACCGACCCCGCGACCGTTCCGCTGGGCGGAAAAATCATTTGCGCCCTGGCGCTTTCGGGTGCGCGGCGTGCGGCCTACAGTCCGCAGCACCCCCAAAAAGCCGGACACGACAGGTACGGCGACGGCAGGACCATGGAGACAGCCACGATGCGCAACCTCAACCAAGACAACATCACCCAGGCCGTGCTCGCGCGCCTGGCCGACACGCCCGATCCGCGGCTGCACGAGATCCTGACCAGCCTCGTGCAGCACTTGCACGCCTTCGCGCGCGAGGTGAAGCTCACCGAAGCCGAATGGTTCCAGGGCATCCAGTACCTCACGGCCACCGGCCAGATGTGCGACGACAAGCGCCAGGAGTTCATCCTGCTGTCGGACGTGCTGGGCCTCTCGATGCTCACTATCGCGATGAACAACGGCAAGCCGGCCGGCTGCACCGAGGCCACGGTGTTCGGGCCCTTCTATGTGGAAGGCGCGCCCGAATACGAGCATGGGGACGACGTGGCCAACGGCGCCGCGGGCGTGCCCTGCGATGTGTACGCCACGGTGCGCGGGCTCGACGGCGAGCCGGTGGCCGGCGCGGTCGTCGATGTGTGGCAGGCCGACGAAGGCGGCCACTACGACGTGCAGCACGACGGGCTCGACCACGCCGAGAACCGCGGCCGCCTGCGCACCGGACCCGACGGCGCGCTGCATTTCAGGAGCGTGCTGGCCCAGGCCTATCCGATTCCGGTCGACGGGCCCGTGGGCGACCTGCTGCGCGCGACCAAACGCCATCCATGGCGGCCCGCGCACCTGCATTTCAAGATCGAGGCGCCCGGTTATGAAAACCTCATCACGCACGTGTTCCGCGAGGGCGACCAGTGGCTCGACTCCGACGCGGTGTTCGCAGTGCGCCAGTCGCTGGTCGCGCCGTGGAAGCAGCAGGCCGACGGCCGCTGGCGCCTGGATTTCGACTTCGTGCTGAATCCGCTGAAGCAAGCCCAGGCCGCCTGAGGAAGCGAAGAGCTACGCCGCGCGCGCCCGAGACCATCCTGCTACGCTCGCCGAGCCTGCCGCCAGTGCAGGCTTTTTTCTGCGCCCGTCACTTGCGCTCTTCACACCCATGGACTTTCCCCTCATCACCGATCCGCATTTCTATGCGGTCGCCATCCCGGCCGTGCTGCTGCTGGGCATCAGCAAGAGCGGCTTCGGCGCGGGCTTCGGCTCGCTCGCGGTGCCCTTGATGGCGCTCGCGGTCACGGTGCCGCAGGCCGCGGCGATCCTCATGCCGCTGTTGCTGCTGATGGACGTGCTGGGAATCGCCGCGTTCCGGCGCGACTTCGACCGGTCGCTGCTCAAGTTCCTGATTCCGTTCGGGCTCGTCGGCACGGTGGTCGGCACGCTGCTGTTCCGCGTGCTGTCGGCGCACACGGTGGCGGGCATCGTCGGCGTGTTCACGCTGCTGTTCCTGGCGCAGCGGCTCGTGTTTCCGCCCAAGCCCGACGATCCGCTGCCCTCGCGCGGCGTGGGCGCGGCGCTCACCGTGGTGTCGGGCTTCACGAGCTTCATCGCCCACGCGGGCGGGCCGCCGATCAATGCCTACGTGATTCCGCTCCGGCTCACGCCAGTGGTGTTCACGGCGACGATGGCGTACTTCTTCTTCGTGGTGAATCTCAGCAAGTGGATTCCCTACGCGTGGCTCGGCCTCATCGACTTGCGCACGCTGGCCACCTCGGTGGCGCTGATGCCGTTCGCGCCGCTCGGCGTGTGGGTGGGCATCCGCATCGCGAGGCGCATCGACGCGACGTGGTTCTATCGCTTCGTGTACCTGGGGATGTTGCTCACCGGGCTCAAGCTCGTCTACGACGGCTTTCTCGCTTGAGCCCGGTGCGCCGGTTCAAAGCTCGACGATGCTCTTGAAGCCGCCGAAGATCATCCGCTTCGCATCGAACGGCATGGTCTTCGGGTCCATGGCTGCAATGCGCGGATCGGCCATCACCTTCTTGTTCACCGTGTCGCGGTGCTTGCGCGACTTGTAGACGATCCACGAGAAGGCCACGGTCTCGTCGGCCTTGAGCTTCACGCTCTGCGGGAACGAAGTGAGCTTGCCGGGCTTCACGTCGTCGGCGATGCACTCCACGTATTCGAGCGCGCCGTACTCCATCCAGACCTTGCCGGCCTTGCGTGCGAGCTTGCGATACGCCTCGACGTTCTGGGTGGGAATGGCAACGATGAAACCGTCTACATAGCGAGCCATGGGAGATCTCCTGAAAGAAAGATAGAAACGTTGGAGGAAAAACAGCGGCGGCTGCATGGTGTCGTGCGCATCTTCATCGTCACGACGCCGATTCGCTCGCCGCTCCGCGGGGTGCCGCTGTCTCTTCGTTGTTCTGCATTTGCGCCGGCGGTGCGGTGCGAAGCAGCAAGGCCCCGATCAAACCCGCCAGTGCCGCGAACACGGCGCCGACGAGAAATGCAAGGTTGTAGCCACCGGTGAGCGCGAGTGGCAACTGCGCGCCGGCCGCTGCCATGGACCCGGTGCGCGCCGCGGCGGCGCTGGCCAGCACGGCCAGACCGAGCGCGCCGCCCATCATGAAGGCGGTGTTGACCACGCCCGAGGCGAGGCCCGAATCGGCGGGATCGACCTCGCTCATGGCTGCGAGCAGCACCGGGTTGAAGGCCATGCCCGCGCCGAGACCCAGCAGCATCATCCCGGGCAGCACGTCGACCACGAAGCTGCCGTTGACCGGTGCGCGCGCAAAGAGCGCGAGCCCGATGGCCGCGAGCCACAGCCCGACGGCGAGCGGCTTGCGGATGCCGAAGCGCATCACCAGCTTGGCCGAGAGGCCGAGCGAGAACACCGCCATGATGATGTTGGCCGGCAGGAACGCGAGGCCGATCTGCATCGGCGTGTAGTTCAGCACCAGCTGCATGTAGAGCGCCGAGATGAAGAACCACGCGAACATCGCCGCTGCCCACAGCACGCCCACCACATTGGCGACCGACACGCTGCGAAGGCGAAAGAGCCCGAGCGGCATCAGTGGATGCTGGACGCGCGCTTCGATGGCAATGAAGATCGCCAGGAGCACCACCGCCGCACCGAGCAGGCCCAGCGTTTGCGTGGAGCCCCAGCCGGCCTCGTTGCCGTTGACCACGCCGTACACCGCGAGCATGAGCGACAGCGTGACGGTGATCGCGCCGGCCACGTCGAGCTTTTCGCCGTGCGCCTGGCCGCGCGCATTGGGCAGCAGAGCCACGCAGAGCGCATACACCGCCACGCCGATCGGCAGGTTCACCAGAAAGATCCAGTGCCAGCTCAGCGAACTCGTGAGCAGCCCGCCCAGCAGCACGCCGATGCTGCCGCCGCCCGCACACACGAAGCCATAGACGCCCATCGCCTTCGCGCGGTCGGCCGGTTCGGTGAAGAGATTCATGATCAGCGAGAGCGAGACGGCCGAGACCACCGCACCGCCCAGCCCCTGCACGGCACGCGCGGCCACCAGCAGCACCTGCGAGTTGGCAAGGCCGCAGGCCAGCGAGGCGACGGTGAAGAGCACGAGGCCGATCAGAAAGAGCTTGCGGTGGCCGTACAGGTCGCCGAGCCTGCCGCCCAGCAGCAGGAAGCCGCCGAAGGTCAGCATGTAGGCATTGACCACCCACACGAGCGAGGTCTCGGTGAAGCCGAGGTCGGTGCGGATCGAGGGCAATGCCACGTTCACGATCGTGGTGTCGAGCACGATCATCAGGACGCCGAGGCAGAGCACCATCAATGCGAGCCAGCGCTTCCGGTTGTCGAGTGTGTCGGTCATGGAGTGGATTCCTGAAAAGGCCGCCGAGGCGGCGTTGCGTTTTTTAAACCAGCGGCTTGCCGCCGTTGATGAGCCAGGGCGTTCCGAAGCGGTCGGTCACCATGCCGAAGCCTTCGACCCAGAAGGTCTTCTCGAAGGGCATGGACACGGTGCCGCCTTCGGCGAAGGCATCGAACACGCGGCGCGCTTCTGCGACGGTGTCCAGCGTCAGCGCAACGCCGAAGCCCTTCATGCCTTCGTAGGTCTGGCCGGGCATGGTGTCGGAGGCCATGAGCATGCCTTCGCCGTAGGCGAGGGAGGCATGCATGATCCGCTTCTTGACGTCGGCAGGCATCTGCTCGGTGTCGGGCGCTTCGCCGATGGTCATCATCATCTGGATGGTGCCGCGCAGCTCTTTTCGTAGAAGCGCATGGCTTCCTGTGCGTTGCCGTCGAAGGTGAGGTAGGCGTGGATGGGAGACATGAGATTTCCTTTGAGGTGGTTACTTTTTTTCGGTGGCCGTCTTGAGGTTGGCAAGGCCGGTTTCGAAGTCCTTGCCGATCATCTGGTCCATGTTGAAGAAGAGGCCCATGAGTTTGGCGATGTAGGGGCTCGGGCCGTGCATGGCCCAGGTGACCTGCGTGGCATCGCCTTGCGGCGCGAGCGTGAACTCGGCGATGTTGTGGCCTTCGAAGGGCTTGATGAAATCGAGCTTGATCGCGACCTTCGAGGAGGGCGACGACTCCGCGATTTCCATCTTGCCCGCGCCCGCCTTGTCGTTGCCCTCCCAGGCATAGGTGGCGCCCTGTCCGGCGGGGGCGCCGCCGAAGCTGCGCTTCATGGCCGGGTCCAGCTTCTCGTAGGGCGACCATTCGCCCCAGTGGTGGAAGTCGTTGATCAGCGGAAAGATCTTCTCGGCCGGCGCAGCGATGCGCGCCGTGCGTTCCACGCGGAAGGTGTCGGGCCGGGTGGCCGCGTAGACGAGCACGATCGCGATCAGCGCGAGGATGGCGAGAACGATTTTCTTGAACATGAAGAGGCTCCAGGGTGGGGCGGGAAGCGGGCGGCAACGGGTTACTTGGCGGCGTCCACCACCAGCATCCAGGCCACGCCGAAGCGGTCGGCCAGCATGCCGAAGTTGCTGGTGAAGAAGGTCGGCGTGAGCGGCTGCATGACGTGGCCGCCATCGGCCAGCGCATCGAACCACTTGCGCGCATCGGCATCGGTGGACGCGGTGATCGACAGCATGATTCCCTTGAACTCCGCCTTGCCGGAGCACTGGCCGTCGGAGAGCATGAGCTCGGTTTCGCCGACGCGCAGCACCGAATGCATCACCTTGTCGGGGCCGGGGGTGGCGCCTGCGCAGCTGGCGTCGGTGTTGCCTTCGAACGCGTCGGCCGGCGCGTCGCTGTAGCGCATGAGCTGGACGACTTCGGCGCCGAGCGCCTTCTTGTAGAACGCGATCGCTTCGTCGCAACGGCCTTCGAAGGACAGGTAAGACTGGACTTTCATGGCATTTCCTTTGGGCTGATAAAGGTTTCAAGAATGCGCAGCGGCTTCTGCGCGAATACGATGGAACTACTTTGTGTACACCGTCCACAAAGAATAGCAGGGATAATGGACAGTGTCCACATGGAAATCGAAATGAAGCTGAACAACGTCCCCGAAAGCCTGCCGCCCGCCCGCAGCACTTACCGCCACGGCGATCTGCGCCGTGCGCTGCTCGAGGCGGGCGTGGAACTGGCGCGCGACGGCGGGCCCGATGCGGTGGTGCTGCGCGAGGCCACGCGGCGCGTGGGCGTGGTGCCGAATGCGGCGTACCGGCATTTCGGCAGCCGGCAGGAATTGCTGCTGGCAGTGCGCGGCGAAGCGCTCTCGGCTGCTGCCAAGGCGATGGAGTCCGAACTGGCCGTGCTGCATTTCGACCAGCCGCCCGCCGATTTCGCCCGCGCGCAGGTGCGCGCCATCGGCACGGCCTACCTGCGGTTCGCGCAGGCCGAGCCGGGTCTCTTCCGCACGGCGTTCGTGGTGACCGAGGAGGGCGAGGGCGAAGTGGGGCCCACGGCCGCGGGAGCGAGCGGCATGGGGCCGTTTCAGTTACTGGGTTCGGCGATCGACCGGCTGGTGGACGCCGGCGTGCTCGATGCGGCGCGCCGCCCGAATGCGGAATTTCTCGCGTGGTCGGCGGTGCACGGGCTGGCGCTGCTCATCATTCACGGGCCGCTGCGCACGCTTGATGCGGAGACCACGCAGGCGCTGGGACAGCGGTTGATCGACATGGTCGAGCGGGGCCTGTAGCGCCCGCCCGGGATACAAAGGTCAGAGATAGATCTTCTGCAGCAGCTTGATCAGCGTCTCGCGCTCGCGCGCCGTGAGCTGGGCGCTGGCGTCGGCCTCCAACTGCACCACCGTCTGCTCGGCCTCCCGCACCAGCGCCTCTCCGGCGGAGGTGAGATGCAACCCCACCGCGCGGCCGTCGTGCGGATGCGGCCGGCGCTCGATGAGCCCCCGGCTGTCCAGCGTGGCCACGAGGCTCACGAGATTGGGCGGCAGGATGTCGAGCGTGGTGCACAGCTGCCGCGAGGTGGCGCCCGGGTTGTGCGCCAGCAGCGAGAGCACCGAGAAATCGATCTGCTTGAGCCCGTAGGGCGCCATGCGCTCCGAAAACACGCTGCTGATGATCAGCCAGGCGCGGCGGGCGTTGTAGCCGACCAGGGTTTCGAGCACGCGGGCATCGAGCCGGTCCGAACGGCCCGATGCGGAGGCAGCGGGCTCGTTCTTCGTGGAGGTTTTCTTGGCGGGAGCAGGCATGGCCCCGAGCGTAACCGGCCGTGGCGGCGCCGGGAATCTACCGCGCGACACCTTCCGCTGCCGCCGCTGCGTGCGAAAGGGCGATGCCTTCGCAGGCGCGCTTGACGATGCCCAGCCGCATCTCGAACTCTGGCAGCACCCAGCGGCGGAAAGCCGCAGCCGCACGTGCCCTGCCGGCGTCGTCGGTGCTGCCGGTGGCCTCGATGCGCGCCCAGGCCCAGGCCATCATCGTGAGCATCACCACCCTGAGGTAATCGTCGGCCACTTCGTATGGCAGCATGGGGTTGGCATGCGCGGACATCGCGATGGTCGTGCCGAGATACCGCAGTTGCGCAAGCCGGCGCTGCACATCGGCGTCGGCCTCGCGCGAGGCGTCGAGCGTGTCGCGCAGTTCGAGCAGCACGGCCGACATCGCGGTGCCGCCATCGGGCAGCACCTTGCGCACCAGGAGGTCGATGGCCTGGATCTCGTTGGTGCCCTCGTAGATCATCGTCACGCGCGCGTCGCGCACCACTTGCTCGATGCCCCACTCGCGCACATAGCCGTGGCCGCCGAACACCTGCAGGCATTCGCTCGCGCCGTGAAAGGCCTGGTGCGTGCAGGCCGCCTTGAGCACCGGCGTGACCAGCGAGCACCAGCGCTGCGCGCGCTCGCGGGCCTTGGGGTCGGCATCGTGCGCGGCCACGTCGAGCATCAGCGCGCTGCGGTAGGCCAGCGTGCGCGCGCCGTCGATCCAGGCGCGCTGCGTGTCGAGGATGCGGCGGATGGCGGGGTGCTCGGCGATCAAGTCGGCCGGCTCCGCGCCGCGGCTTGCTGGCACTGCGCCGGGTGCGCGCATCTGGCGGCGCTCGGCCGCGTAGGCGTCGGCCTTCTGCCAGGCGGCGTCGAGCAGGCCGATGCCTTGCAGTGCTACATGCAGTCGCGCCGAATTCATCATCACGAACATCGCGGCAAGGCCGCGGCCCGCTTCGCCGACCAGCCAGCCGGCGGCATCGTCGAAGCGCATCGAGCAGGTCGGGCTGCCATGCAGGCCCATCTTTTCCTCGATGCGTTCGCAGTGCACCGCGTTGCGCGCGCCATCGGGCAGCAGCTTGGGCACGAGCACCAGCGACAGACCCTTCGGCCCGGCCGGTGCATCCGGCAACCGGCACAGCACCAGGTGAACGATGTTCGGCGTCAGGTCGTGCTCGCCGCCCGAGATGAAGATCTTGCTGCCGCTCACCCGAAAGCTGCCGTCGCCCTGCGGCACGGCGCGCGTACGCACCTGGCCGAGATCGCTGCCCGCGTGCGATTCGGTCAGGCACATGGTGGCGAGCCATTCGCCGGTCGCAATCTTCTGCAGATAACGGGCCTTCAGTTCGTTGCTGCCATGGTGCTTGAGGCAAGCGTAGGCGCCGTGCAGCAAGCCCGGCGCCATCGTGAGGCCGTGGTTCGCGGCGCTGAGCCATTCGTAGAGCACGGCTTCGAGCACCGAGGGCAGGCCCTGGCCGCCGTCTTCCGTCGCGGCGGAGAGCGCGGGCCAGCCGCCATCGACGAACGCTTGGTATGCCACGCAAAAACCCGGCGGTGAGACGACCTCGCCCTTGTCGAAGCGGCAGCCGATTTCATCGCCTTCGCGATTGATCGGCGCCACGACATCGCCGACGAAGCGCGCGGCTTCGTCGAGCACCTGCGATTGCAGCGCCTCGTCGACCTCCGCGAAGGGCGCGAGCGCCTGCAGCCGCGCAGGCGCATCGAGCACCGCGTTCAGGAGAAAGCGGACGTCTTCGGGGCGGGGCCGGTAATCCATCGGATGCTTCAGGACTCGGCGGTGAAGCCGATCTTTTTGACCAGCGGACCCCAGCGTTCGTACTCCGCCTGCAGCGACTTCTTCATCTCTTCGGGCGAGGAACCATGCGCGATCAGCCCGACCGACAGCAGGCCATCGGCCACGGCCTTGTCCTTGAGCGCGGCCTGGATCGCGGTGCTCGCGGCGCTGACGACGGGCGCTGGCGTCTTTGCTGGCGCGAAGAAGCCGAACCATTCGTCGGCCACGATCTCCGGGAAGCCCTGTTCGGTGAAGGTAGGCACATCGGGCAGGTAGGCCGGACGTTGCGCACCCGAGGTGGCGAGCACGCGCAGCTTGCCGGCCTTGGCGAAGGGCAGGCAGTCGCCCGCCGGCGTCACGCACGAGGCGATCTGGCCGCCCACCACGTCGTTGATGCCGGGCAGCGAGCCGCGGTAGGGCACGTGGCGCAGGTCGGCGCCGGTGCTCAGGCCCAGCAGCGCGCCCAGGAAGTGCGGCGTGGAGCCCGCGCCCGGCGAGCCGTAACTGGCCTGGCCGGGGTTGGCCTTGGCCCAGGCGATGTAGTCCTTCAGCGTCTTCACGCTGGCCGGCACCATCGGGCCGACAGCGAGGCCGTGCGTCATCACGGCGCCGATGGAAATCGGCGCGAAGTCCGGAATGGCGTAGGCCAGCTTGGTGTAGATGTGCGGATAGATCGACAGCGCCGAGGCCTGCGCGAGGCACAGCACCGAGCCGTCGGCCGGCGAGGTCTTGAGCGTGTCGAGCGCAATGCGTCCGCCCGCGCCGGGCTTGTTCTCGACCACCGGGTTCGTTTGGGTGAAGGGCGTGTTGCCCACCTTGTCGGCCACGCGGCGCGCCACGCTGTCGCCGGCGCTTCCGGCCGGGAAGCCGTAGTAGATCTTCACCTGCTGCTGCACCAGTTGGGCGAGTGCGGCGAGGGGATGCAGGGCGCCGATGGCGGCTGTGCCGCCAAGCATGTTCACGAACTGACGTCGGTTGGTCATGGTTTGTCTCCGGTTTTTGCTGCTGGGGCTGGAATCAGCGCGGCGCCATGCGCAGGGCGCCATCGAGGCGAATCACTTCGCCGTTGAGGTGGCCGTTCGTCACGATGTGGCAGGCCAGTTCGGCGAATTCCGAAGGCTTGCCCAGGCGCGGCGGGAACGGGATCGATGCGGCCAGCGAGTGCTGCACGGCTTCGGGCAGCTCCAGCAGCAGCGGTGTGGCGAAGAGGCCGGGCGCCACGGTGCACACGCGGATGGCGTGCTGCGCGAGGTCGCGCGCCATCGGCAGCGTCATGCCGACGAGGCCGCCCTTGGAGGCGCTGTAGGCCTGCTGGCCGACCTGCCCGTCGAAGGCTGCGACGGAAGCGGTGAAGAGCATCACGCCCTTCTCGCCGTTGTCGAGCGCGTCGAGCTTGGCGCAGCGTGCCGCGAAGAGGCGCGCCATGTTGTAGCCGCCGATGAGGTTGATGTTGACCACGCGCACGAAGTCTTCGAGCGGTGCCGGGTTGCCGTCCTTGCCGACGATGCGCTTGGCGCTGCCGATGCCGGCGACGTTCATCAGAATGCGCGCGGGGCCATGCGCGGCCGCGGCCTTGTCGAGTGCGGCGGTGACGCTGTCGGTGTCGGTGATGTCGCAGGCGCAGGCGATGCCGCCGATTTCCGCGGCGACCTTTTCTGCGAGCTCGGCGTTGCGGTCCAGCACGGCGACCTTGGCGCCCAGGCGCGCGAGTTCTCGCGCAGTGGCTTCGCCCAGGCCCGATGCGCCGCCGGTGACGAGGGCGGCTTGTTCTTCGATCTTCATGTGTGTTGTCTCCTGGAAGAAATTAGCGGGGCGTCAGCGTGAAGGGCAGCGTGCCCGCATGCATCGCGTCGGCGAGCGCGGCGCGGTGCTTGAGCACGGCGCGCTGGTTGATCGAGCCCTTGTCGGTCACTTCGCCCTTGTCGATGGAGGGCGGCTCGGCCATCAGGTGCAGGCGCGCGATGCGGTTCGCGCTGCCGGTGCCCATGCCGGCCAGGTCGTTCGCCACTTGCTGAAAGTGCGCCTGGACCGGTGCGCTTTCGAGCACCTGCTGCATCGTGGCGTCGGCACCCAGACCCGCGAGCTGCCGCACCTTCTGCGTCGGGAAGATCAGCGCGCCGACTTCCTTCAGGTTGATGCCGGTCAGCACCGCGTCCTGCACGTAGGGCGCGCCGGCCGCGATGATCTTCGCGCGCAGCGGGCCCACGCTCACGAAGGTGCCGGTGGCGAGCTTGAAGTCTTCGGCGATGCGGCCATCGAAGCGCAGGCCGCGGTGGATGTTCGCGTCGTCGATCCACTTCACCGCGTCGCCGGTGGAGAAGAAGCCTTCTTCGTCGAAGGCTTCGGCCGTGGCATCGGGCGCGCGCCAATAGCCCGGCGTGATGTTGGGGCCGCGGTAACGCACCTCGGTCTTGCCGTCGACCTCGATCAGCTTGATCTCGATGCCGGCCGCGGGCAGGCCGATGTCGCCTGACTTCACTTCGGGCCCGGTGACGTAGAGCGCGAACGGGCCCGACTCGGTCATGCCGAGGCCCGTGCCCATCACGATGCGCTCGCCAACCTCGGCCTCCTGCGTCTTATGCAGGCTGTCCCAGATCGGCTGCGAGAGCGCCGCGCCCGAGTAGAAGAACATCTTCACGCGCGACAGCAGGTTGCGGCGCAGCACCGCGTCGGTTTCCATGGCGTTCGCGATCGCCTCGAAGCCGGTCGGCACATTGAAGTAGATGGTGGGCGCGACCTCGCGCAGGTTGCGCAGCGTCTCGGCCATGCCCGCGGGCGTGGGCTTGCCGTCGTCGATGTACAGCGTGCCGCCGTTGTCCAGCACGATGCCTACGTTGTGATTGCCGCCGAAGGTGTGGTTCCAGGGGAGCCAGTCGACGAGCACCGGCGGCTCGTCGCCCAGCGCGGGAATCGACTGGCGCAGCTGCTGCTGGTTGGCGCACCACATGCGGTGGGTGTTGATCACCGCCTTGGGCATCTTGGTCGAGCCCGAGGTGAAGAGGAACTTGGTGATGGTGTCGGGGCCGGTCGCGCGCATCGCCGCGTCGATGGCGGGCGTGGCCGGCGTGGACGCGAGCATGTCGAAGCGCGTGGTGGCGCGGCCCGGAATCTGGCCGCTGGCGAGCACGACCTCGGTGCCGGCCGGCACCGCCGCCTCGATGGCGCGGCCGTAGCGTTCGGCATCGGCGGCAAACACGAGGCCCGGCGTGAGCGTGTCCAGCACGTGGCGCAGCTTCTCGAAGTCTTGGCTCACCAGCGAATAGGGCGGCGACACGGGGCAATACGGAACGCCCGCGTAGAGGCAGCCGAGCGCGAGCAGCGCGTGCTCGATGCCGTTCTCGCTGAGGATCGCGACCGGGCGCTCGGCATCGAGGCCGCGGTCGAGCAACGCCTGTCCGATGCTGCGCGCTTCCTGCAGGGCCTGCGCGTAGGAAACACGCAGCCAGTCGCCGGTGCTGCCGTCGGCCAGCCGCTCGCGGCGGGCGATGAAGGTGCGGTCGGGTGCGTGTTCGGCCCAATGCGCGAGGCGGTCGGTCATGCGCTCGCGATAAGCCTCGAGCTGTGTCTCGGCCTGCAGGTACTGCGTGCCCGGCGCGCCGTCGCGCAGCACCGCGCGGGTCACGCCGAAAGCGAGCGGGCGATAACGGATGGCGGTCATCCCTTGCTCACTTTCGCGGCACGGCCTTCGAGGAAATCGCGCACGCGCTCCTTCGCTTCGGGCGCGGCCTGCACGATGCCGGACATCAGCGCCTCGGTGAAGAAGCCGTGGTCGGCCGACTGTTCGGCGATGCGCGGCAGCGCGTGCATCAGCGCGTAGTTGGTGAGCGGCGCGTTGGTGGCGATGCGCTTGGCGAGCTCGAAGGCCTTGTCGAATGCCGTGCCTTCGTCGACCAGGTACTGCGCGAAGTTGGCGCGCTCGCCGTCTTCGGCGTTGTAGACGCGGCCGGTCATCATCATGTCGGTCATGCGCGCCACGCCGATCAGCTTGGGGATGCGCACCGAGCCGCCGCCGCCCACGAAGATGCCGCGCGAACCTTCGGGCAGCGCGTAGAAGGTGGAGCGGTCGGCCACGCGGATGTGGCAGGCGCTTGCCAGTTCGAGCCCGCCGCCGACCACCGCGCCGTGCAGCGCCGCGACCACCGGCACCGGGCCGTGCTGGATGAGGTCGAGCGCGGCGTGCCACAGGCGCGAGTGCTGCATGCCCTGGCCGGCGTCGCGCTCTTTCAGTTCAGAGAGGTCGAGGCCGGCGCAGAAGTGCGGGCCCTCGCCATCGAGCACTGCAGCGCGTACGCTGGAGGGCAGTTGCTCGAAGGTGTCGCGCAACGCGAGGATCAGGCCGTCCGACAGCGCATTGCGCTTGGCGCCGCGCGCGAGGCGAACGATGGCGACGTCGTCGCGAATGTCGAGTTGGAGGTCGGGATTGGTCATGATCGGGTTTGAGTGTGAGTCGAATTATGGTTATGATAAATAATCAACTCAAGGCATTTGAATGCCTCGGATCCTAGGGATTTACCCGCATCGGAGACAACGACATGGACCACCGGAACCTGATCGCCATCGACATCCACACCCACGCCGAAGTGAGCTGCTGGAATCCGTTCGACAACTACGGCGAGGAATACGACCGCGCCGCCGACAAGTACTTCGGTTCCAGCGGCCGCCCGACCATCGCCGAGAGCGTGGCGTACTACCGTGAAAGAAAGATCGGGCTGGTGATGTTCATGGTCGATGCCGAGTCGAACATGGGCCGGCGCCGCATTCCGAACGAGGAAATCGCCGAGCACGCGAAAAACAACAGCGACATGATGATTGCCTTCGGCAGCGTCGATCCGCACAAGGGAAAGATGGGCGCGCGCGAGGCCCGCCGGCTCATCGAGGAACACGGCGTGAAGGGCTTCAAGTTCCATCCGACGGTGCAGGGCTACCACCCCTACGACAAGATGGCATGGCCGATCTACGAGGTGATTGCCGAGTACGGCCTGCCGGCCATCTTCCACACCGGCCACAGCGGTATCGGCTCGGGCATGCGCTGCGGCGGAGGCCTTCGGCTGGAGTACAGCAACCCGATGCACCTGGACGACGTGGCCATCGACTTCCCCGACATGCAGATCGTCATGGCCCATCCCAGCTTCCCCTGGCAGGACGAGGCGCTGAGCGTGGCGACGCACAAGCCCAACGTGTGGATCGATCTCTCGGGCTGGAGCCCGAAGTACTTTCCGAAGCAGCTCGTGCAGTACGCGAACACGCTGCTGAAGGACCGCATCCTGTTCGGCAGCGACTACCCGCTGATCACGCCCGACCGCTGGATGAAGGACTTCGAGGCGGCCGGGTTCAAGCCGGAGGTGATGCCGGGGATATTGAAGGGCAACGCCGTCCGGCTGCTGAAACTCGAAGGCTGACGACAGGAGGGCGGGCTACGAATCCGCCTCTTCCTTCTCGTCGATCCGGTCCCAGTCGCGCCCCGAGCGGCGCTGCCGCTCCTCGCGCTCGCGCGCCATCTGTTCCTCGAACTGCTGGCGGCCCGCCTTGTTGGCCGCGATCAGCTTGGCGCGGTCCTTGTAGTGCGGATAGATCTCGTCGCTGAGCTTGATGTTCCGGCGGCGAAACCGCATCGTCGACTCGCGTGCCTCGTGCGCCGGCCAGCCCAGCGCTTCGAGCGTGGCGCGGGCGCTGCGCAGCGACGACTCGAACACCTCGCGCTCCACGTCCGTCACGCCGCGGTCACGCAGTTGGAAGAGATGCGTCACGTTGCGGGCCCGCGCAATGATCCGGGCCTGCGGGAAGTTCTCCTTCACGAGGTCGACGATTTCCAGCGACTGCTCGATGTCGTCCACCGCCACCACGATGGCCTTGGCCGATCCCGCGCCGGCGGTGCGCAGCAGGTCGAGCCGCGTCGCGTCGCCATAGAACACCCGAAAGCCGAACTGGCGCAGGCCCTCGACGGTGTCGGCGTCGTGGTCCAGCACCGTCACGCGCAGGCCCTGCGACATCAGCATGCGCCCGACGATCTGGCCGTAGCGGCCGAAGCCGCAGATCAGCACCTTGGCGTCCTGCTGCTCGGAAATTTCCTCCAGCTGCGGGCCGGTGTTGCGGCTGTAGCGCGGCAGCACGAACTTGTCGAGCAGCACCAGGAGAAGCGGCGACAGCAGCATCGACAGCGCCACCGCGCCGATCAGGAGCGATGTGATCTCGGGCGGCAGCACGTCCGGCCCCGCTGCTTGGAACACCACGAACGCGAACTCGCCGCCCTGCGCGAGCAGCAGCGTGAACACCGGCCGCTCCTGGTAGGCCAGGCCCATCGCCTTGGCGAGTGCGTAGATCACGACCAGCTTGATGACCATGAAACCGAACACCAGCGCGGCCATGAGCCAGGGGCTCGCGATCAGCACGCCGAAGTTGATCGACATGCCCACGGCGATGAAGAAAAGGCCGAGCAGCAATCCCTTGAAGGGCTCGATGTCGGTCTCGAGTTCGCGCCGGTATTCGCTTTCGGCCAGCAGCACGCCGGCGAGGAAGGCGCCGAGCGCCATCGACAGGCCCACCAGCTGCATCAGCGCCGCGATGGCCACCACGAGCAGCAGCGCCGCGGCGGTGAAGATCTCGGGCGTGTTGCTGCGGGCAATCCAGCGCAAGAGGGGGCGCAGCAGCAACCGGCCGCCGAGGATGATGCCGGCGATCACGCCGACGATCTTCAGCGCCTCGAGCGCGCGGTCCAGCCCGCTGAGCGAATGCTCGGCGGCGGTGGCACCGGCCAGCAGCGGCAGCAGCGCGAGGATCGGAATGGCCGCCACGTCCTGGAACAGAAGGATCGAGAAGCCGGCTTGGCCGCTCGGCGTTTTCAGCAGGTTGCGTTCGCCGAACACCTGCAGCGCGATGGCGGTGGAAGAGAGCGCGAGGCCCAGCGATGCCACCAGCGACACACGCCATTCAGCCCCGAGCGCGCAGCCCACGGCGAAGAGCACCGCGGCGCAGCTCAGCACCTGCGCCGCACCCCAACCGAAGATGGGCCGGCGCAGGTTCCACAGGCGCTTGGGTTCGAGTTCAAGGCCCACGAGAAACAGCATCAGCACCACGCCGAACTCGGCGAAATGCAGCACGTCTTCGACGCTGGACACGAGGCCGAGGCCCCACGGGCCGATCGCGATGCCGGCCACGAGGTAGCCGATGATCGAGCCGAGCCCGAGGAACTTCGACAGCGGAACCACCAGCACGGCGGCGCCCAGGTAGATCAGGCTGCTGGTCAGCCAGGCGGGTGCGTGTTCCATGCTCAGGCCGTGCCTTCCCGGTTGCCGTCGTTGTTCCGGGCTTCGTTGGCGGCGGGTATGGAGGCGATGCTTCGCGTCATCGCGGAGTGGAAGGTGCTGGACACCACCTGGCCCATGTCGTCCGATTCGGCCGGGCGGTCGGCTTCGGGCACGGGGCAGGCGATGCAGGCGTCGATCTCCTCGATCTCGGGCCAGTCGGGGTAGCTGCCGAGCCGCTGGGCGTAGGTCTCGACATGCGCAGTCACTTCGGCCTCGTCGGCGCTGCGCGCGCCGTAGAAGATGAGCGGCGGCAAGAAGCGCATGCCGCAGAGCGCGGCGGTCTGCTCGTAGGGCGGCAGGAAGGCGTCGAAGAAATATCGGTGGTAGTTCTGGGGGTGGTAGCTCGACTCGGGGCTGCCGGTGGTCGCGACCAGCCAGAAGTCCTTGCCCTGCAGCGCGGTGCCGCCAGGGCCGTAGGCCCAGCCGTAGCTGAGGACGTCGTCGACCCAGAGCTTCTGCAGCGCCGGCATCGAATACCACTGGATCGGGTGCACCAGCACGACGAGGCGGGCCTTCGCGAGCCGGGCCTGCTCGGCCTCGACGTCGATGGCGAAGTCGGGGTAGCTGCCGTAGAGATCGCAGACCTCCACCCCCGGCACCGCGCGTGCGGCGGCGAGCATGCGGCGGTTGACGCGCGAATCGCGCCAGTGCGGATGGGCCGCGATCACGTAGATGCCGCCGGATTCGCCGGCGGGGTTTCCCGAAGATGTTGTTGTCGTCATGCCGCGAACATAGCGCAACCGGAGGCGATTCACCGCCCCCAAAAGGGCGAGGCACTACGATGCGGCCCTGATCCAGCTCTGGAGGAGATTCCCATGCCGGTGGTCCTGGTCGCCAACCCCAAGGGTGGCGTTGGCAAGTCGACGATCGCGACGAACATCGCGGGTTACTTTGCGAGCCGCGGCCATGCCGTGATGCTGGGCGACGTGGATCGCCAGCAGTCCTCGCGGCTCTGGCTGGGCCTGCGCCCGCCGATGGCCCGGCCGATTTCCACCTGGGAAGCCTCCGGCGACAGCACCGTGGTGCGCCCGCCGCGCGGCACCACGCACGCGGTGCTCGACACGCCCGCCGGCCTGCACGGTTGGCGCTTCAAGGAAGTGCTGGCGCTGGCCGACCGCGTGATCGTGCCGCTGCAGCCGAGCATCTTCGACATCTACGCGACGCGCGATTTCCTCGATCGATTGATGGAGCAGCGCCGCGCCGAAAAAACCAAGATCGGCCTCGTGGGCATGCGCGTGAACGCCCGCACCCTGGCGGCCGACCGGCTCAACGAATTCATCGCCGGACTCGGCGTGCCCGTGCTGGGCGAGCTGCGCGACACGCAGAACTACGTGCAGCTCGCAGCGCGCGGGCTCACGCTGTTCGACATCGCACCGGGCCGCGTGCAGCGCGATCTGGAGCAGTGGCAGCCGATCTGCGAATGGCTGGACTGAGCCCCCGGTTTTCCCTAGGTCCGGTTGTCGCAAGTCCGACAGCCACACCCGCACCCTCGGCACCAGAATGCCCCGCATGACCAAAAAGACATTCCAGACCCTTCAGGATATCTCCGCCTGCGTCGGCCAGGAAGTCGCCGTGAGCGACTGGATCACCATCACGCAGGAGCAGGTCAACCAGTTCGCCGAGGCGACGGGCGACCACCAGTGGATCCATGTCGATGTCGAGCGGGCCAAGGCCGGCCCCTTCGGCGCGCCGATTGCCCACGGCTTCCTGACGCTGTCGCTGCTGCCGAAATTCTTCGAGGCGGCGATCGATGTGGTCGAGTCGCGCATGGGCGTGAACTACGGCATGAACCGGGTGCGCTTCATGTCGCCGGTGCCGGTAGGCAAGCGGCTGCGCGCGCGCATGAAGCTGCTGAGCTCGGAGCCGATTGCCGACGATGGTTTCCAGATGACCTGGGAAACCACCATCGAGCTCGAAGGCGCCGCCAAGCCGGCGTGCGTGGCCGAGTCGGTGGCGCGCCGATACCGCTGAAACAGCGGCTTTTTGCTTACATCCGGCGGTCGGTCACTTCGCCGTAGGTGGCTGCGCCCTGGCGCGTGATGCCGAGGGCGCTGGCGCGGACCGCGGCGCGGTCGGTGTTGCCGTTGGTCTGCTGGGCCACGCCGGTGCCGCCGTTGCCGATCTTCAGCGGCTGGCGAGCCTGGGCCTGCACCTCGGCGCGCGACAGCGTCGACTGAAAGGGCGCGGGCGGCAGCGGGTTCTGTTCGCCCTGGAAGGCCTGGGCACCGGTGCTGAGGGCGAGCGTGGCGAAGGTCGCGAGGGCAATCGACTTGGCATTCATGATGGAACTCCTTGAGGCAAAGCGTTGAGGGACTCGATGCAGGAGCGAGAGGCAGTGACTGCTGCTTTTTTCGCGCCGGCATGTCATCCATACGCTCCGCCGCGCCGACCGGATGCGCCCTTGCTGCCCGAAGGGTCAGTTGAATCCGTTTTGCCGCCAGGCTTCGAACACCGTCACCGCCACCGCATTCGAGAGGTTCAGGCTGCGCTGCCCTTCGCGCATCGGCAGCCGAAGGCGCTGCGGTTCGGCGAAGCCGTCGCGCACCGCGGGTGGCAGGCCGCTGGTCTCGGAGCCGAACACCAGCCAGTCGCCCGGCTGGAAGCGCACGTCGTGCACGGCGCGCGTGCCGCGGGTGGTGAGGGCGAACATGCGGTCGGCGGCGGGGCTTTCCGCATCGATCAGCGTCTGCCAGTCGGCATGGCGCTTCACCTCGGCGTACTCGTGATAGTCGAGCCCGGCGCGGCGCAGCAGGCGGTCGTCCATCGAGAAGCCGAGCGGCTCGACCAGGTGCAGCGTGCAGCCGGTGTTGGCCGCGAGCCGGATCACGTTGCCGGTGTTCGGCGGAATTTCGGGGTGGACCAGGACGATATGGAACATGCGCCGATTGTCGGCGGCGCGCGTCGACCGGTCAGCGCGGTGGATCGGTCCGGGCCAGCACGACTGCGGTGATGTGCATCGCGCCGGCCAGCCGGAGCACTCCGGCCGCTGCGAACAGCGACGCGCCGCTGGTCATCACATCGTCGACCAGCACGATGCGCTTTTCCCGCAGCCGGTCCGCGCGCAACGGCTCCACGGCGAAGGCGCCGCGCAGGTTGCGCAGGCGCTCGGCGCGCGAGAGTCCGCTCTGCGCGGGGGTTTCGCGGGTGCGCAGCAACAGCGTCGCGTCGGTCTTGGCCGGCGCCATGCGGCGCGCGAGCTCGAGGGACTGATTGAAGCCGCGTTCGCGCAGGCGGCCGGGCGCGAGCGGCATCGGCAGCACGATATCGCACTGCTCCAGCGCGGGCTCCACCCAGGGTGCGCTGCGCAGCAAGGTCGCGAACGGGCCGGCCCAGCCGGCGTCGCCGTGAAACTTGAAACGGGCGATGGCATCGGGCCAGGGCCATGCGTAGGTGCAGGCCGCGAGGCAGGCGTCCAGCGGCGGCGGGTGCAGCACGCAGTCGCCGCACCGGGCCACGCCCTCCGGCACCGGCAGCGCGCAGCCGCCGCAACGCGCGGCCGGCGGGGCGAAGCGCGAGACGCAGGCGTCGCACACCGGTTGAGAGGGCCAGGCGCGGCAGACCTCGCACTGGCTGGGCAGCCGCGCGAGCAGGGAGGTGAAAGGCCTCAGGGCCCGGTGGCTGAACATGGTCTCAATATACTCACGGCCCCATGGCCACCGACCCCGCAAGAAGACCGCCGACCATCGACCCCACGGCGGCCGCACGCTGGCGTCGACTGGCGCCCGCCGAGGGCTCTCCATGGCTGCACGAGGAAATCGGCCGCCGCATGGAAGACCGGCTGCAATGGATCAAGGCCCAACCCCGCACCTGGGCCGACTGGGCGCCGCTCAGAGGCGGCCTCGAGGCGCATGAACTCGTGGCGCGCCGCTACCGCGATGCCGCTTCCTATGTGATCGAACCCGAGGCGGCCCTGGCCGGCAAGACCGGCGAGGCGCTCGCCGCGCCCTGGTGGAGCGCACGCCGCTGGCAGGGCGGCAAGGCCCGCTTCGATGCGCCGCCCGAAGACGGCGTCGACCTGCTCTGGGCCAACATGTCGCTGCACATGGCGGCCGACCCCGAGGCGCTGATCTCGCAGTGGCACAAGCTGGTCGCGACCGACGGCTTCCTGATGTTCTCGTGCCTCGGCCCCGACACCGTGCGCGAGCTGCGCGCACTGCACGCCCGCCTCGGCTGGCCCGCGGCCGGCCACGAATACACCGACATGCACGACTGGGGCGACATGCTGGTGCACGCCGGCTTCGCCGAGCCGGTGATGGACATGGAGCGCATCGTGCTCACCTGGGCCACGCCCGAGGCCGCGCTGGCCGAACTGCGCACGTTGGGCCGCAACCTGCACCCGGGGCGCTTCCCGGCGCTGCGCGGCAAGGCCTGGCACAAGGCGCTGAAAGGCGCGCTGCCCGAACTGGCGCCGGCCGAGGGCGGCAACGGCCACATCGCGCTGACCTTCGAGGTCATCTACGGCCATGCCTTCAAGCCGAAGCCGCGCGTGTCGCTGTCGGCCGAAAGCGCGGTGTCGCTGCGCGAAATGCGCTCGATGCTGCAACGAGGTCGACCCGGCGCGTGATTGCCTAGTAGTAGTGACCCGTAGGCGTCCCACAGGGCCTGCGAGCGCCGGTATCTACCCGCTACAATCCGCCGTTGCGTGAAACTCGCGGGTATTGTCCCGCGATCGAGGGGCTGTCGGATCCCGTTTGTACGAGGGCGTACGAGGGGTTTGGCGACCATCGACGCACCGATTTGCTGAACTCGCCCGTGTCGAATTCCGTGTTTCGTTTTGCCACCGTTTCAGGCCAGAGCATCCACTGGTTCCTGAAGCGGAATTGCTCGGTGACCCCGAGCCAGCTGGGCTGGCTCTACGCGTCGCTGTGCGTGGTATCGCTCGGTATCGGCACGGTGTTCTGGCTGCACGGTGCGCCGCTGGTTCTGCCATTCGCCTGGCTCGAACTCGCCGCGGTGGGTTTCGCATTCATGCTGTACGCGCGGCATGCGACCGATGGAGAACGGATCGCATTGCAGGGCGGCCGGCTGGTCGTGGAGCTCGAGGACGGTGGGCACTACGAACGCACTGAATTTCTTCCGCACGAGGTGCGGATCGAACCGCAGACCAGCGATCGCTCGCTGATCGAGGTCTCGGGGCAGGGGCAATCAGTCAGGGTGGGGCGCTATGTACGCCCGGAGTTGCGTGCAGCACTGGCGCGCGAGATTCGCATGGCGTTGCGTGGCGCTTGAAGCGGCTTGCGCAGCGCTGCACGGTTGGGTTTGTCGAAAAAATTGAAGAAACGTGAACACGATGAAGAGCATTTGGCGCAATAAGTACAGGCCGGCGAATCTGTTGCTGGCGGCCGGCGCGGCTTTCAGCAGCGCGGCGCACGCAGTCAACGATCTGCCCGGCGGCCCTTCGGTTCGCCAGTTGAATCTTCCGGTCGGTGTGACCAAGATCGCGCAGGAGCAGCATCTGCTCCACACGATCATGATGATTCTGTGCACGGTCATCTTCGTCGCCGTGTTCGCGGTCATGTTCTATTCGATCTGGAAGCACCGCAAGTCGGTGGGCCACAAGGCCGCCAACTTCCATGAATCGGTGGTGGTCGAGGTCATCTGGACCATCGTTCCCTTCCTCATCGTGATCGTGATGGCGCTGCCCGCCACCAAGGTGCTGGTGGCCCAGAAGGACACCACCAACGCCGACCTCACGATCAAGACCACCGGCTACCAGTGGAAGTGGGGCTACGACTATCTGAACGGCGAAGGCGAGGGCCTTGCCTTCATCTCCACGCTGGACAGCTCGCAGCGCGCAATGTCCGACGCAGGCGCCAAGGGCGCGATGCCCGACGACTACCTGCTCAAGGTCGACAACCCGCTGGTGGTGCCGGTCAACAAGAAGGTCCGCATCATCACCACCGCCAACGACGTGATCCACGCGTTCGCCGTGCCGCAGCTGGGCTTGAAGCAGGACGCGATTCCCGGCTTCGTGCGCGACACCTGGTTCCGCGCCGAGAAGGTAGGCGACTACTACGGCCAGTGCCAGGAACTGTGCGGCAAGGAACACGCCTACATGCCGATCCACGTGAAGGTGGTCTCGGCAGGCGACTACACGACGTGGGTTGCCGCCAAGCGCAAGGAAGCCGCCGCCAAGCTCGACGATCCGACCAAGGTCTGGGCGCTGCCCGAGATGCTGGTGCGCGGCGAGAAGGTCTACGCCGCCAACTGCGCCGCCTGCCACCAGGCCAACGGCAAGGGCGCGGGCCCGATCAAGCCGCTCGACGGCTCTGCCAAGGTGACCGATGCCGACCACAAGGTGCAGCTCACGGTGCTGCTCAACGGCCAAAACAACGGCGCGATGCCTTCCTGGAAACAGCTGAGCGACACCGACCTCGCGGCCGTGGCCACCTACACCAAGAACAGCTGGTCGAACAAGACGGGCCAGCTGGTGCAGCCGGCCGAAGTGCTGGCCCTGCGCGGCAAGTGACACGCCAGCAGCAGCGCCCCGCGAAGAAGAAATTGCAAGGAACAACGAAATGAGTGCAGTCCTCGACCCCCACGGTCACGCCCACGGCGACCACGCACACGACGGCCACGACGAGCATCACGCGGCACCCACCGGCTGGCGCCGCTGGGTGTTCGCGACCAACCACAAGGACATCGGCACGCTCTACCTGCTGTTCAGCTTCACGATGCTGATGGTGGGCGGCATCCTGGCCCTCCTGATCCGCGCCGAACTGTTCCAGCCCGGCCTGCAACTGGTGAACCCCGAACTCTTCAACCAGTTCACTACCATGCACGGCCTGATCATGGTGTTCGGCGCCATCATGCCGGCGTTCGTTGGCTTCGCGAACTGGATGATCCCGCTGCAGGTGGGCGCCTCCGACATGGCGTTCGCGCGCATGAACAACTTCAGCTTCTGGCTGCTGATTCCCGCGGCGCTGATGCTGGTGGGTTCGTTCTTCATGCCCGGCGGCGCACCCGCCGCAGGCTGGACGCTTTACGCGCCCCTCACGCTTCAGATGGGCCCCTCGATGGACGCCGGCATCTTCGCGATGCACATCATGGGCGCCTCGTCGATCATGGGCTCGATCAACATCATCGTGACCATCCTGAACATGCGCGCCCCCGGCATGACGCTGATGAAGATGCCAATGTTCTGCTGGACCTGGCTCATCACCGCCTACCTGCTGATCGCCGTGATGCCCGTGCTCGCAGGCGCCATCACGATGACGCTGACCGACCGCCACTTCGGCACCAGCTTCTTCAACCCCGCCGGCGGCGGCGACCCGGTGATGTACCAGCACATCTTCTGGTTCTTCGGCCACCCCGAGGTCTACATCATGATCTTGCCGGCCTTCGGCATCATCAGCCAGGTGGTGCCGGCCTTCGCCCGCAAGAAGCTCTTCGGCTACGCCTCCATGGTGTACGCCACCTCGTCGATCGCCATCCTGTCGTTCATCGTGTGGGCCCACCACATGTTCACGACCGGCATGCCGCTCACCGGCCAGCTGTTCTTCATGTACGCGACCATGCTGATCGCGGTACCCACGGCCGTGAAGATCTTCAACTGGATCGCCACGATGTGGCAGGGCTCGATGACCTTCGAGACGCCCATGCTGTTCGCGGTCGGCTTCATCTTCGTGTTCACGATGGGCGGCTTCACCGGCCTGATCCTCGCGGTCGCGCCGATCGACACGCAGCTGCAGGACACGTATTACGTGGTGGCCCACTTCCACTACGTGCTGGTAGCCGGCTCGCTGTTCGCCATGTTCTCGGGCTTCTACTACTGGGTGCCCAAGTGGACCGGCGTGATGTACAACGAAACGCGCGGCAAGGTGCACTTCTGGTGGTCGCTGATTTCGTTCAACGTGACCTTCTTCCCGATGCACTTCCTGGGCCTGGCCGGCATGCCGCGGCGCTACGCCGACTACCCGATGCAGTTCGCCGACTTCAACGCGCTCGCGTCGGTCGGTGCCTTCTTCTTCGGCTTCGCGCAGGTGTACTTCTTCCTCTTCGTCGTGCTGCCGACCATGCGCGGCAAGGGCGAGAAGGCTTCGCAGAAGCCGTGGGAAGCGGCTGAAGGCCTCGAATGGGAAGTGCCGTCGCCGGCCCCGTTCCACACCTTCGAGAACCCGCCCAAGCTCGACGCGACCGCCACCAAGGTGATCGGCTGATCGACCGCACGAAATGACGACGCCTGAGCAAAGAAGGAACAACCGTCGCATGGGGCTCACGCTGGCCTCCATCGCGGTGATCTTCTTCATCGGCTTCATCGTGCGCATGGTTTTCTTCAGCGGTCGCTGACCGCTGGCCAACGAACCGGAGCAGCACGCATGAGTCTCGGCCAACGCATCCGCCGCGCCAATGTCCGCATGGTGGGCAAGCTCGCCGTCGTGACCTGCGGCATGTTCGCCTTCGGCTATGCGCTGGTGCCCATGTACCGCGCGATCTGCGAGATGACCGGCATCAACATCCTCGCGCTCTCCGAGCTCGAGGTGCCGGGCGGTGCGAGCGGAGGCAAGAACGTGCGCGTGCCCGACAACACGCAGGTCGACATGACCCGCACGATCAAGGTCGAGTTCGACTCCAACGTGCGCGGCGGCCTTTGGGACTTCAAGCCCGCCGAGCGGACCATCGAGGTGCATCCGGGCCAGCTCAACACGGTGATGTACGAGTTCCAGAATGTGCAGAACCGCCGCATGGCCGCGCAGGCGATTCCGAGCTACGCGCCGCAGCAGGCGGCACCGTACTTCAACAAGCTCGAGTGCTTCTGCTTCAACCAGTACACGCTCGATCCGGGCGAGAAGAAGCAGTGGCCGGTCGCGTTCGTGATCGACCCGAAGATCTCCAAGGACGTGAAGACCATCACGCTGTCGTACACCTTCTTCGAGGTGGGCGGCAAGACGCCGGCAGCGCCGGTGGCCGCAGTCACAAGCACCGCCAATGAGCCGCGCTCGTGATGACCGTTCCGCCATCGAACAAGCCGAAGGCCACGTTGTGGGACACGGTGAAGGCAGTAGGCTGGTCGTTCTTCGGCGTTCGCAAGAACAGCGCCTACCAGGAAGACCTCGGCAAGCTGAATCCGTTGCACATCATCGGGGTGGCATTCGCCCTGGTGATCGTCTTCGTCGTCGGGCTGGTGTTGCTGGTGCGGTATGTGGTTGCCACGGCCTGACGAACCCCACGACAAACAGAATCCATTGAATCGAGAGAAGAAAGAAAGCCAGGAGCTGATATGAGTTCAACCACCCACGGCACCACGCCCTACTACTTCGTGCCCGGACCCTCGGCCTATCCGGTCATGGCCGCGACCGGCCTGTTCTTCGTGATCCTCGGTGCGGCGCAATGGATCAATGGCCACGAGTGGGGCGCCTGGTCGCTCGCGGCCGGCATGGTCGGCTGGCTCGCCACGCTCTTCGTGTGGTTCCGTGCGGCCATCGGCGAAAGCGAGAGCGGGCAGTACGGCCACAAGATCGACCTCTCGTTCCGCTGGAGCATGAGCTGGTTCATCTTCTCGGAAGTGATGTTCTTCGGCGCCTTCTTCACCGCGCTGTGGTGGGCCCGCACCCATGCGCTGCCCACGCTGGGCAGCCTAGACAACGCGATCCTCTGGCCCGACTTCAAGGCCGTCTGGCCGAGCGTGGCCGCCGGTGCGACCGCTTCGCCGGCCGACATCGTCGAGCCGTTCCAGACCGTGGGTCCGTTCTGGCTCCCCACCATCAACACCGCGCTGCTGTTGAGTTCGGGCGTGACGCTCACCATCGCCCACCACGCGCTGCGTGCCGGCCATCGTGCGCAAACCATCCGCTTCATGTGGCTCACCGTGCTGCTGGGCATCGTCTTCCTGGGCGTGCAGGGCTACGAGTACCACCACCTGTACACCGAGCTGAACCTGAAGCTCAGCTCGGGCACCTACGGCTCGACCTTCTTCATGCTGACCGGCTTCCACGGCCTGCACGTGTTCATCGGCATGCTGATGCTGCTGTTCATCACGCTGCGCCTCCAGAAGGGCCACTTCACGCCCGAGCGCCACTTCGGCTTCGAAGGTGCCGCCTGGTACTGGCACTTCGTGGACGTGGTGTGGCTGGGTCTCTACATGCTGGTTTACTGGCTTTGAGCGAAGAGCCTCGCGTCATTCCAGAAAAAAGGCGCCGCAAGGCGCCTTTTTCATGGTTCTCCTGGAACGAGCACCATCTACTTGCCGAGCGGGAGCCCGGTGGGCTGGATGTAGCCGAGTTTCCAGGCGAGCAGCATGCAGAGGAACAAAAACACCGACAGGCCGATCCGAAAGGTGAGGGCGCGCGCCATGCCGCCACTCTTGGCGCGCCCGTTGCGCCCGTCCTTCAGCATGAAGTACAGCGCAAATCCGAGGCTCGCGAAGATCCC
The DNA here is from genome assembly GCF_030815625.1 of Variovorax sp. W1I1. Classification (NCBI taxonomy): domain Bacteria; kingdom Pseudomonadati; phylum Pseudomonadota; class Betaproteobacteria; order Burkholderiales; family Comamonadaceae; genus Variovorax; species Variovorax sp. W1I1. The sequence goes on from NZ_JAUSWZ010000001.1 coordinate 413,080, forward strand.
CAGGAACACCAGGGCGACGAAATATTTCATGACCCGCATTATCGGCCGCACGCCCCGTCCTCTCCAGTGATCCCTGAACCCCTGAACGCCGAAGCACCGCGCAGCCGCGGCCGCTTCTGGCTCGTCACCATCGCGGCCATCCTGACGCTGGCCGCCACCGTCTCGCTGGGCCGCTGGCAGCTCTCGCGCGCGGCGCAGAAAGAAGCGCTGCAGGCCAGCATCGATGCCGAAAAGCAAAAGCCCGCGCTCGACCAGGCCGAGTTCCTCGCACTTCCTCAGGCGAGCGATGCGCTGCACCGGCCGGTGCGCCTCCGCGGCCTCTGGCTCACGCCGCAGACGGTCTACCTGGACAACCGCCAGATGCACGGCGTGCCCGGCTTCTACGTGCTGACGCCGTTCGCGCTCGAAGGCACCGAGCAGACGGTGATGATCCAGCGCGGCTGGGTGCAGCGCAATTTCGTCGATCGCACGAAGCTCGGGGCGGTCGAGACGCCGGCCGGCATCGTCGAGGTCACGGGCCTGATCGAGCCGCCGCCGAGCCATCTGCTCGAGCTGGGCGCATCGGCCGCCGCGGCCGCCCCGGCGCCCGCTTCGGCGGCTTCCGCGCCCGCGCAGGCACCGGCCGCCGAGGGGTCTTCGGCCATCCGGCAAAATCTCGACCTGGAGGCGTTCCGTGCCGAAACCAAGCTGCCGCTGCGCACCGACGTGTCGCTGCAGCAGACCGGCCCGGCCTCCGAGGGCCTGCAGCGCGACTGGCCGGCCCCGGCGCTGGGGCTGGAGAGGCACTACGGTTACGCATTCCAGTGGTTCGGCCTCTCGGCCCTCGTCGTCATCCTCTATGTCTGGTTCCAATTCATCACCCCCTTCCGCCGCTCGCGGCGCCGCGCACGCGATGAGCGCCGCCTCTGACGAGCCGCTGGGCCTGACGGTGCACTCGATGCCGTCGCCCAACCAGGCGCTCGACGGCGCCGAGGGCCGGCGCACGGTCGTCGGACGCTGGAAGATGATCGCGGTGCTGCTGATGTGCGCCGCACCCGTCATCGCGTCGTACTTCACCTATTACGTGATCCGCCCCGAGGGCCGCAGCGTCTATGGCGAGCTGATCAACCCGCAGCGCGAATTGCCCCGGCTGACTGCCACTGACCGCAACGGCGCGCCGGTCGACGTCGCCACGCTCAAGGGCCAATGGCTGCTGGTGGCGGTGGCCGATGCGGCTTGCGACGCGCTGTGCGAGCAGCAGCTGTACCTGCAGCGGCAACTGCGCGAGAGCCTGGGCCGCGAGAAGGACCGCATGGACCGCGTCTGGCTCGTGAGCGATGCTGCGCCGATCCCTGAGCGCCTGAACAACGGCCTGCATGGCGCGACGGTGCTGCGCGTGCCGGCCGACCAACTGGCGAAGTGGCTCGCCCCCGTTTCCGGTCACACCCTCGCCGAGCATCTCTACGTGGTCGACCCGATGGGCAACTGGATGATGCGTTTCCCCGCGCGCATGGACGCCGCCGGTGCGAGCCGCGCCAAGCGCGACATCGATCGCCTGCTGCGCGCCTCGTCCTCGTGGGACGAACCCGGCCGCTGATTTGCCCATGACGGACACGAGCTCCCTTTACGACCTCGCACCGATCGCCTGGCTGATGGCGGCCGGCGTGCTGATCGCGCTCGGGCCGCTCGTCTGGGTGTGGCGCCGCAACGCGGGCCATGGCCCGGCGCGGCGGCTGCATGCGCTGACGGTGCTCACGCTGTTCCTCACCTTCGACCTCACGCTGTTCGGCGCCTTCACGCGCCTGACCGATTCGGGCCTCGGCTGTCCCGACTGGCCCGGTTGCTACGGCAACGCCAGCCCGGTCGGCGCGCGGCACGAGATCGCGATGGCGCAGTCGGCCCATCCGACCGGGCCGGTGACGCACAGCAAGGCGTGGGTGGAGATGGTTCATCGCTATCTGGCGACGGGTGTGGGCGTGCTGATTCTTGTCCTCGCAGTGGCAACGTGGATCGTTCGGCTGCGCCAGTCGTGGACGGGCGCTCCGCCCGTCGATGGCCGCGACCATGCGACGCTCAGTGCCGGATGGCCCACATTCACATTGGTCTGGGTCAGCCTGCAGGGCGCCTTCGGCGCAATGACCGTCACCTGGAAGCTCTTTCCCGCGATCGTCACCTTGCATCTGCTCGGCGCCATCGTGCTGCTTGCGTTGCTTTGCTTGCAGGCCGTTCACTACCGGCAGGCTGCTGCAGACCGCCTGCCCACGCCAGTATCCCCGGCCCTGCGCAACGGCCTCATCGCGACCACCGTCTTGCTCGTGCTGCAGATCGCGCTCGGCGGTTGGGTCAGCACCAACTACGCGGTGCTCGCCTGCACTCAGTTCCCGACTTGCCAGGGCAGCTGGTGGCCGCCGATGAATTTCGCGCAGGGCTTCGAGATCTGGCGCCACCTCGGTGTGACCGGCGATGGCCAGCCACTCGATTTCTCGGCGCTCACCGCGATCCACTACGCGCATCGGCTGATGGCCTACGCGGTCTTCGTCGCACTCGGCGTGCTCGCCTGGCGCCTGCGCCGCATCGACGCGCTACGCCCCCAGGCCCATTGGCTGGCGGGCCTCGCTTTGCTCCAACTCGCCACGGGTCTTGGCAACGTGCTGCTCGGCTGGCCGCTGGCCGCCGCCGTGCTCCACACCGGCGGTGCCGCGGCGCTGGCCGTGGTGCTGACCTGGGCCCTGTGCGAGAGTCGCCGTGAAGCCGCCGCGACCGCCACCGTTCGTGCCGACGACAATGCACGCGGTACCTCCACGACCCCCACCTCGAAGAAAGCCCCCGCGTGAGCACCCCGATCCCCGTTCAGCACACCAGCACCGCGAACGTGCTGCGCCAGTTCTACGCGCTGACCAAGCCGCGCGTGGTGCAGCTGATCGTGTTCTGCGCGCTGATCGGCATGGTGCTCGCCGTGCCCGGCTTGCCCTCGTGGTTCGACGTGCAGCGCGCCGTGCTCGCGTGCCTCGGCATCTGGCTGGTGGCCGGTGCGGCGGCGGCGTTCAACTGCCTGGTCGAGAAGGGCATCGACGCCAAGATGAAGCGCACCGCGTGGCGTCCCACGGCGCGCGGGCAGCTCAGCGACCTGCAGGCGCTGGTGTTCTCGGCGCTCCTGTGCGCGGCGGGTTCGGCGCTGCTGTGGTTCACCGTCAACCCGCTCACCATGTGGCTGACCTTCGCCACCTTCGTCGGCTATGCGGTGATCTACACCGTGATCCTCAAGCCGCTGACGCCGCAGAACATCGTGATCGGCGGTGCCTCGGGCGCGATGCCGCCGGTGCTGGGCTGGGCTGCGATGACGGGCGATGTCGGCCCGGAGGCGCTGATCCTCTTTCTCATCATCTTCCTGTGGACGCCGCCGCACTTCTGGGCGCTGGCGCTCTACCGCGTCGAGGACTACCGCAAGGCGGGGCTGCCGATGCTGCCGGTCACGCACGGCAACGAGTTCACGCGGCTGCAGGTGCTGCTCTATACCTTCATTCTTTTCGCGGCCTGCCTCATGCCCTTCATCTACGGCATGAGCGGCTGGCTGTACCTGGCGGTCGCCGTGGCCGTGAGCATCGGTTTCACGGGCTATGCGTTCGCGCTCTGGCGCAACTACTCCGACACGCTCGCGCGCAAGACCTTCCGCTTTTCGCTGATCCATTTGAGCGTGCTGTTCCTGGCGCTGCTCGTCGATCACTACCTCCATTGAATCGAACACCCCTCGTCCCATGAACAAGCGCAAGGCTCTCCAACTGATCGCCGGCAGCATGGCCGTGGCGGCACTGGGCGTAGGGCTCGCAGCTTGCAGCGAGACCAAGCAGAGCTTCAATGCAGTCGACATCACCGGTGCCGACTACGCCAAGGACTTCTCGCTGAAGGACGCTGACGGCAAGATCCGCACCATGGCCGACTTCAAGGGCAAGGTGGTCGTGCTGTTCTTCGGCTATGCCCAATGCCCCGACGTCTGCCCAACCACGATGACCGAGATGGCGCAGGTCAAGCAGCAGCTCGGCAAGGACGGCGACAAGCTGCAGGTGCTGTTCGTCACCGTCGATCCGGCGCGCGATACGGCCGAGGTGATGAAAGCCTACATGGGCGCGTTCGACCCGAACTTCGTCGCGCTGATCCCGACGCCCGACGAGCTCGTCGCAACGGCCAAGGACTTCAAGGTCTACTACAAGAAGGTCGACGGCAAGACGCCCACCAGCTATTCGATGGACCACTCGGCCGCGAGCTTCATCTACGACCCGCAGGGCCGGCTGCGGCTCTACGCGCGCTATGGTGCGGGCGTGCCGTCGATGGTGTCGGACCTGAAGACGCTGCTGGGTTCCTGAGGAGGGACGGCGCGTGGATGCCGCTGTCGCTGTTGTTGCGTCGGTCGATCACCTGAAGACGCGCAAAGGCGCCTTTCGTATCGCACTCATTCCGCCCGAGGTACTGCGGGCTCTCAACGACGGACTGCTCGAGACCGTCAATCTCAACGAATTCCTGGCGCTTGAACTGCCGCAGTTGGCGCGCAGCGTGGCAGGGCACGTCGGACTCGATGCAACAAGCGAACGTCTGGTGGACACCATCGCCATGCTCGGCGCCTTCAAGCCGATGCAGCGGCACACCCATATCGCCCGCGCGCTCTACGACCTGACGTCGCTGCACGCCGAGCGCGATGCCGTCGCGCACCGGCTGGCCACGCACGCGAGCGATGTGGCGCGCTGCTGGGCCGCGCAGTGGGTCACGCTCTCCGGATTGCCTTTGCCGGCGCAGCTCGAAGCGGTGCGCCGCTTCGCCGCCGACTCGCATTTCGGCGTGCGCGAGATCGCCTGGATGGCTGTGCGGGACGCGGTCATCGCGTCGCTGGACGAAGCGCTCGTGCTGCTGCAGCCTTGGGTGTTCGACGCCGATCCCAACATCCGCCGCTTCGCCAGCGAACTCACGCGTCCACGCGGCGTGTGGTGCGCGCAGATCGAGGCGCTCAAGGCCGAGCCCTGGCGCGCATTGCCGTTGATCGAGCCGCTGAGGGCAGACAGCAGTCGCTACGTGCAGAACTCGGTGGCGAACTGGCTCAATGATGCGAGCAAGACGCAAGGGGAGTGGGTCGAGAAGCTGTGCAAACGATGGGTCGCTGAATCGGACACCGATGCGACGCGGTATATCGCCAAGCGAGCCTTGCGGACGCTTTCCAAAGGCCCATGAAAAAGCCCGGCACTGCCGGGCTTTTTGCTGGGAGAGGGTGGCTTACGCGTAGTCCGCCAGTGCCTTCTTCATCTTCTTCATCGCAGCGACTTCGATCTGGCGGATGCGCTCGGCGCTCACGCCGTACACCGCAGCCAGGTCGTGCAGCGTCATGCCGCCCGAGCCGTCGTCGTTGACCTTGAGCCAGCGCTCTTCGACGATGCGGCGGCTGCGGTCGTCCAGCGCTTCGAGCGCGGTCGCGATGCCGTCGCTCGACAGGCGGTCGCGCTGCTGCGATTCGAGTAGAGCGGTCGGCTCCTGCGTGGCGTCGGCCAGATAGGCGATCGGGCCGAAGGCTTCGTCGCCGTCGTCCGACGGACCCGGATCGAGCAGCACGTCGCCGCCCGACAGTCGGGTTTCCATCTCAAGCACTTCTTCGGGCTTGACGTTCAGCCGGGTCGCCATCTGCGACACCTCGTCGGGGCTCAGCGTTTCGCGGTGCGTGCCGTTGTCGGACGCGGCCGAATCGGCCTTGAAGCCCTGCTTCATCGAGCGCAGGTTGAAGAACAGCTTGCGCTGGGCCTTGGTCGTGGCGACCTTGACCATGCGCCAGTTCTTCAGGATGTACTCGTGAATCTCGGCCTTGATCCAGTGCATGGCGTAGCTCACCAGCCGCACACCTTGATCGGGGTCGAAGCGCTTCACGGCCTTCATGAGGCCGACATTGCCTTCCTGGATCAGGTCGCCGTGCGGCAGCCCGTAGCCCAGGTATTGGCGGGAAATGGAAACCACGAGGCGCAGGTGCGACAGGATCAGTGCACCCGCGGCGTCGAGGTCGTTCTGGTCGCGCAGCTTGCGAGCGAAGCCCTGCTCTTCTTCGAGCGTGAGCAGCGGCAGGCGGTTGGCGGCCGAAATGTAAGCATCCAGGTTGCCCAGCGGGGGGACCATCGACCATGGATTGGCGACGGCCAGCTGGTTGGCAGAGACTCCAGACAGCGTTGTCATCAGGGGAAACTCCTTTGTATTGGCCATATTAGCACTCGGTTAGAGGGAGTGCTAAACCAAGGGTTCCCTTGAGTTTTCATCGCGTTGATAGGCAAAAGCTACTTGTCGGTTTTCACTGAGTTTGGAATTTTTTTCACTGGGAATGGAACTCCAACTCCTTTGAAATCAACAGCTTGGCGCTACTTTGACCTCTTGCGGCACCGCTGAGACGGTGTTTTTGACTGTCGCAAACGGTCAAAAATTCCGGATTTTTTCCAGATAATTCGGGTATATGTACCCGGATAAAATTAAAGTCGATTGAAATTTTGGGACACCTTCGCCGAGGTTTTTGCATCGTGGCTACGTGGCTGAGGCGATTTCCCGCAGCTGTGCGCGAGCGGCCTCTGCCCGAAAGCGAGGAATCACCCAGTTGTGATGCGCCTCGCGGTATCGCCCATAGTGAGCCCGGGCGACTGTGCGCACTGCTGAGACGATTTCAGGGTCGAACCGCACCGCTTTGATGGCGATGTCGCCACTGGGGAGTTCCTTGATCGAGATCCAGCGTCCACGGATCGTCACGATTTCTTCGGGCAGGAACTGTCGCTGCGCTGCCAGCGCAGCAGGCGGCAATGTCGGTAGTTGCTCCACCATCGCCGAGCCCTCCAGGCGGTCCGGCCAGAGCCAATACTTGCAAGCGGTGTCTTCCAGGACGACTCGTTTGACCTGTGTCACGTCAAAAGCGGAGGGTGTGAATACCCGCAGGTCGATCTCGAGTGCAGGTAGGTGCATGTTCTCGTATGCCCGCCGCTTCTCCATGTCGCAGAAGGAGGAGTAGGCGATCTCGATTGCCACGCCGACACCATCCGTTGTGGTCGCGAGCAAGTCGGGTCGCCGATCGTCAATGGCAACTTCTTCTTTGATGTCCGTGCACGCCAAGAGGATGGAAGAGGCCCGGTCGTCGCTAAAGCCAAGAGCTTGTGCTGCGGCCGCAGTCACTGGCACAACAAGGCCACCTGCCTCAAGAATCACGCGTTTAGCAAAGCGGTGCAGATCCGACTCGTAGTCGGATGCACACGGCTCGATGTTGGAGCTATGTGCGAAATGGTGTTCGCGCTTGTCCCCCTGGCGTGCAAGGACGACCTCGCCGCAAATGGCGCATCGGCAGTTGCAGGCAAGGCCACGCTCGACTTCTGTGATGTGGACGAAGCGATTCGAGGCGTGCAGTGCAAACAGTGACAACATAGGGGCTCCAAGAGTTGAGTTGAGGTGCCCCAGTGTTGCGATCCGAACTCTCACCAACCAGCCACCAACCGGTTGCCAACGGGTTGCCGGCTGTGCGGGAATTGCTGCCGTGTTTTCGCGATTGGCTCGCAACTCAGCGTGACGAGGCCAAGGCGCTGACGCTGTTGCGGGCTTTGGCGGCTGAGTCGATCAAGGTCGCGGGCTCCACTGATTTGCAGCAATTGGAGTTCGATGCGCTCGACCTCGCCCAGGCATGCCAATGGCCTGAGTGCGACGACTTCGACGCCGCCTCCAAGAAGATCAAGAGTGCCAACCTGGAAAAGTACCTCTCAAGTCGAGCTGCCGACCAAGAGGCATTCTTTGTGCAGCAAGGCCTTCAACATGCGCTGCGAGTCTGCAAGCGCTCACCCTCGGGTCGCCACCGTGCGCAATGGTCTTTGGAGCCGTATTCGTTGGCGCCCCCGGTGGAGGTCATTGACGCGCAAAGCGGCAACGAACCGGTTGAGACGAGGTTGAGTGCGGATGACGCGCAGATAGCGTACGACTACGCGGTAGCCGGTACTGTGAGGCCGTCATGGCTGGCGCGCCCGCTCTTTGGGAGTGGTTGGTTTAGGACAAAGTCGCTTCGAGGCCTGCTGTTTGCGTGCACTGGCCTCGCGCCGATGGTATGCGTGGCCGGCTTGGTGGCGACTGTATGGCTGATGCTTTTTGTGAGGCGGCAGGTCATTACGGCGGATCTGGCCTTCCTAGTCTTTGGTGCCGGGCTAGGCTGGGTGCTCTGGAACTCGATTCGCAGCCTTTGGTGGCTACTGGCGGATCGGATCATTCCTGTCGCGGACGTTCTGCTGGGGTGGAGCGAGGCGCCAGCCCAGTTGGAGAGCTTCAAGGACGGCAACGCGCGCATCATCGGCATGGTCCGATACAGTGCCACTTGCCCCGTATGCGCTGCTGCGGTTGAACTGCGCTATGGCGAGGGCAACGAGCGACGCAGACTCTTCGGCTGCTGCGTCGAGGCACCTCAGGAGCATGTCTTTACTTTTGATCGAGTGACGAGGCGTGGCAGACGAGTCAGATAGTTCAGCTGACTAGGTTTCATAACCAAGAACCGACTGCAATTCTTCGTGGCGCGTTGTTGCGATATCCGTCGTGCAGTTGTCGCAAACGACCGCATCAGACTGATCTGCGACATAGAGTCGCTCCCGGTGAGTGGCGGCGTCCGTACTAAGCGGTCAGTCGAGAATCGCCGCTCATGCGGCCTTTGACCGCCTGGCTGCAGCAGCTCATGCCACGGCCGGACGCGGGTTGGCACAGCCCTTAGGAATACCGCGTCATTGCTGTCATACCGGGCTGAGGGCACTCGAGGACTGCCGGCGCGTTAGTCAGGTAGTCTGGGCGCGATTCATCGTCATTTCTGGCGCATAGCTGCAACGGTGCAGCCAATATCGAGGGCCGCGATGAGCGGCTTGCTAAACTTAACCCAAAGCAGCCTTAGAGTGCTCCAATGACTCATGAAAGAACACGGACGGGGGGCCATTCCGAGTTCGCGACCGAAGCGGACTTTGTGGATAAGTTCGTCGGTAAGCTGGCCAAGGGCCGAACCGCGTTCGGACGTGTGCAGATCACCACCGAGTGGGACCATCGCGCAGGCTTTGTCGATGTCCTCGCGAGGAATCGGCGCAAGGGCCTCGTCGCGTTCGAGGCGAAGCTCGACAACTGGAAACGCGCGTTTCACCAGGCGTATCGCAGCACTGCGTACGCCAACAAGTCTTACGTCATCGTTCCCGAGCATGTGGCCAGCAGAGCCATGCGGGATCGAGAAGAGTTTGAGTTGAGAGGAGTGGGACTATGTTCTTTCGACGGCTCAGCCGTGCAGGTGCTCATCGAGGCTGCCGAGCAGGATGCATTGCTCCGGTGGCTGCGCGAGCAAGCTCACGAGCACTTCAACATGCTGCCAGATGAGCGCTGCACTAGACCTAAGCGCGGCCGCAGCAGACCTATGCAAGAAGCGCGGGTTTGAGTTCCACGGCGAGCTTGGGAAGGGGGCGTTCAAAAGCGCCTATCTTGCTAAGAATGCGCAGACTTCCTTCGCGCTCAAGCTGGCTGCCGTAACAGGAAGCCCGGAGCGTCTGATCCGTGAAACTGCGGCTCTTCAAGACTGTTCACACCCTGCGATTGCTAGGCTCTTCGAGGCGTTCCCCTTCACCTACGGCGGCCTGCAGCTTTGGGTGGTCTGCGAGGAGTATCTCGCGGACGGCACGCTTGAAAGCAGGCTGAAGGGAGGCTTGCCTCCACCGGCGGTCCTGCGCGGAATAGCCGTCACGCTGGCCGAGGTGCTGGAGCATTTGAACGACAAGAAGCTCGTGCACCGTGACATCAAGCCGGCCAACATCATGTTCCGGACGGACGGGGCGCCCGTGCTCACCGACTTCGGCATCGTGCGGATGCTGGATCAACCTACGCTCACCCAGGCGTTCCTCAACATGGGCCCCGGGACGCCTGCATACGCATCACCCGAGCAACTCACCAACGACAAGGCCCTGATTGACTGGCGCACAGACCAGTTCGGCTTGGCCATCGTTCTGGCCGAGTGTCTGCTCGGTCATCACCCATTCTTGGCGCAAGGCAAGACCATCCACGATGCCATCGTTAGCGTGGCGGCGAGGCAAGAGATGCCAGCGGCAAATGCCCTGCGGTTGCAGGTACTTGGCTTCGGCTGCCTCATCAGAGCGCTCAAGCCGTGGCCTATCGCTCGCTACCGCCGGCCTTCCGAGTTCATCGAGTCACTGAAGCAACCCTAAGAGGAACCTATGGCCTCCTATCTGCAGCTCGGCCACGATTCGTGGAACCTCCTTGAAGAAGAGGATATTGGCGCGTACTCGGGGCTCGTTCTCAGTCCAGTCAACGATGGTCCCACGGACGTGCAGGCGCGGCTTGCGCGCCTTGGTGAGCTTCGCGATGAGCTTGAGATCATCCTCGACTCGCAGATGTACAACCCGGCGGTCGAAAAGGGAAAAATGGACCAGTGGGCCTACTTCTCTGCCGACTATGCGACGGCCGATCATGCGGACGCCGGTTGGTGGAGTCAGCGAGGACGCGAGATTGTTGAGCAGGCTGCCCAATTGGGCGTGGATGTCGTCTGCTCACCGGCGCTGTGCCCAAGGGTGTTCACGGACGACTACTACTCGCTGATGGTGGAGGTGGCCGACGCCACCAAACGCCATGCGGATGGGCATGGCATCCAGACGATGCTAACCGCCATCGTGAGCCTTCGGGATCTAGCGAACCCAGCTCGGGCGATGGCAATCGCCTCGATCCTCTCGCGCTGTTCTTGCGAACGCATTTACCTGACGTTTCTCAACGAGGACGTGGCCCCTCGAGAACCACTAAGGGACGACGCCGGCCTACCGACTGCGGTCCATCTAGTTCGGCTTCTCTCGGCGGAAATGCGCGTCCACGTAGCCTTCGCGTGTCACGACCTCGTACTGTGGAAGTTTGCGGGCGCGACGGACATCTCTACCGGCAAGTTCATGAACCTGCGGCGCTTCTCCCCGGGGCGGTGGCAGGAGGAAGAGCCGGGAGGCCGACAGGTTGCGTACTGGAATGAAGGGCCGCTGCTGGCTCGACTGCGCGAAGCCGACGTCGCGCTGCTTCTTCGGCACGGATGGTTTGATGGCAGGGATATGGCCAACAACCCGTCCGAAGCACGCATCTTGGAAATCATCCGCAGCGGCACCGGCACGCCTTGGCTGAAACAGTCCTGGATGCAATACCTGCGATGGGCGTGCAACATGGAAGCTGTTTGGCATGGCAACCCTGCCGCTGCCGAAGCGTCGTTGGACGCCGCGGACCGCAGTTGGGGCGAAGTCGTCGACCGCAGGCGCATCCTGTTCCAGGACAGGTTCAACAACGGCGACCACGTCCGCGCCTGGTTGAACGCGCTGCGTGAAGGTGGCGCTAGATGAGGGGCTTGGCGGCTGATCGTCTTGGCAAAGCCTAGGCATCGCCGAGAGCGGCCACGCGCCAATGACGAGCTTCTTCTCTGAACGGACGGCGGAATACTCGATCCTGCCAACCGTCGTCACGTACCTTCGGCAACGTTTCGGCGCCGCCGCGCCGATGTACTTCTGGTCTACTAGGGAAGGCAACACCGTCGCGGATGAGGTCCATGCCGGGCGGCGCATGAGAGTGCTGGTGGTATTTGCTCGCCGACCAAAGGTCTGGAGAGAAGCGATGTTACTCGGGAAGCTCAACGCGGAGCTCTTCGAGTTCGCGCAAAGGGCTGAACAGCACGGACTGCCCTGTTTTGCTGGATTCCCAGTAGTGAGAAACGTGTTGGAGCTCGGCGAAGACTTCCGCACACATTGGTTCCCTCTCATCGGTGAAGAGCAGGACGACCTCTATTTCCAGGTCGATCTATCGCAGCCCCACCTTGCACCGACAGCGATGGATGGCCACGCTCTACAGACCGTGGGGCTGGGCGACCTCGGAGACGCAGTCCAGAACGCGCGCGTCCTTCCGTGGTCTGACGTCGTCAAGGCGATTCGCAGCTTACGGCACCCGCATCGGAGGACGAGCTACGGCGACTTCTTCGGGGGAGGTAGTCTCTATACCCCCGCGTACGTCCTCGTGCCTGAATGACACTCCACGCGCGCGTGATGCGCGTGATGCGCGTGATGCGCGTGATGCGGGCGATCCGTGCGGTGAGCTTGTGCCCATCACTGCAATGCGCGTTGATCGCGTGGTGTCGACCCAGGGTCGACGCATGACTCTTGCGAAGCGATCGCCGCTCAAACGTCGGACAGCAGTTCTCACTATGAGCAGACATCATTTCAGCGACCTGACGTACGATCCGAGACATGTCTGGCCTCCCGTCACCTGTCAACCTTTCGCTTCCGGAACTCGCTACAGCGGCACCGGTTCTCGCAGCCGGGTGCGACATTTCCATAGACGTTCCGGAGAGCTACCTTAGCGATGAACGCTTCGCGCTACCGGGAGTAGAGGCTCTCGCGATTCAGCGCCTGATCACCCTGGCGCACGACGCTGCCACATTGAAGTTCTTCTGGCACACAGCCGCTGCGCGACGTTTGCTGGATTCGCCCTCGGTTCATCCTCTGGCCGCCGTGGCCCTGTGCTTGAACAATGCAGACCACACAGCACCCGAGGACGCACATCTTTCCCCGGGTGTCTTTGACCGTGCCCGCGCCAGGGTACTGAATCACAAACTCAGCGCTGACATGTTTACTGATCGCCAGGTCGTCATGTGCCTGGACTTTGAGCGACCAAGCCTCCCGGTGGATCTCTACGAACCTTCCACACGCAGGCTCAGACCGGAGGCGGACTTTGAGTCGCTCATCGACGATCTTGTGTATGCCCAGCACGGGGCGGGGTTCAAGGCTGAGAAGCTGTCCAGGCTGCGGTTGGCGCTGGCCGTTATCCTCCGTGAACTGCTGGAGAACACGGATGACCATGCCAAGACGGACTTCGAAGGCAAAGTCCTCAGGCCCAACTCTATTCGGGGGCTGCTGGTAAAGCGTATCCTCGAGAATCGTAGATTGCCGAAGCGTGCCGCCGCTGACCTGCCGCCGGTCCCATGCCTGGAGTTCACCGTCTTCGACTCGGGCATCGGCTACTACAACTCCTATCGACGACAGCTGCTGCGCGGCCAGGCCAGGGGCGAGCCGGTCGTCATCGGCGACAAGCAGGCGGACACGGTTCGACGTTTTGAACTCGGCTCGCATGTGCCTGTTGAGGTCGAGTACGCCATCGTCCTTAAGTGTCTGGGCCGGCATTCCGAGAATGCGAAGGCCATACCCGATTCGCGGCCCGGCCATCGCGGGATGGGCCTCTACGAGGTGCTTCGCGCTCTGGAGGCGATGCAGGGCATGCTTGAAGTTCGCACTGGACGCATTCACGGGTACCGGAGCTTTCTGGAAGGCGAGCTTCGCCTTCAACTTGAGCCCGAAACATCCGAGACCAAGCCCGGCATGCCCAAGGCATCACTTTTGGATGTCGACAGAAAGATAGCGTCCTACCCATTGCCACGTGAACTCGTGCGCGGGTCCCTGGTACGCGTTGTGGTACCTCTGGCATGAATGAACAGAACGAGACGCAAGGTCTCTGGCTACGCACGAGGTACCGGGAGAATCAATACGATGGCGAGGCCTGCCTGCTCGTCTATGACTTGGACTCTTTCGACGACGCACTTGTTGGCAGCGATGTCAAACAAGTGTTCGAGCAGCGGGCTGGTACAGCCAACATCTTCATCGCGGCGCCGTTTCTGAGCAACGAGACCTGTCGGGAGAGGCTTAAGGCCGGCGTGGCGCTGCAGCGGGCTACTGCATACATGTCAGCCAAAACGGGCCGCGTCTACTTGCTCGAGGTTCAGGTCGACGCCGCCACGCGAGCAGTTTCGATAACGGCAAGCATGCTGCACTGGAACGCCGACACAGCAGAAGTCCGGTTCGAAGCCGCGAAGCCACTGGATGCGGCCCTGCGCGAAGGATGGCTGTTCCACCTGTTCGATGCCAATGAGGGTCTGGTCGTTGCACCGCCGGGCGTCCACTTCCGAAAAAGCTCGAATAAGCACGCGGACAAGTTCCTGCGGGCAGCCAACACCCTCACATCGTCAAGCGCGTGCGGCTTGCTTGCAATCTTCGCGCTGGCGACGCTCCCGCCGCGCAGCCCCAAGCGCATCCTTGTGGACACAGCGCCCCTGCTCTCGCTGGCCTACGCCATGATGCGCGTGGCAAAGAGGCATGGCATCTGGGAAGCCGATGTCCCCACACGGTCGTTCAGCTCGTATGGGGGGCAGTCGAAGATGCGCCGCCTGTCTGTGAACGACGTGATCCTCATTTCAGCCACGACATCAGGGTCGCTTGCGGAAAGCCTAAAGGCCCAGCAGGCAAACGAGGATTCGATCGTCACGCTATTCTTCCTATGCTCCATGGGAGCGACTCGCCCGCACAACGTGCTTTGCGACTTGACGGTGACGCCAGAGCGCGGCTTCGGCTACCAGCCTGTGAAGAATCACCCCGCGGTGGGATGCTCGCTGTGCGCTTCCGACTTCATCCTCGCAGAATTTGAGGGTGACCAGTTTCTCCTGCAGCAGCGCAATCATCGGCTGCTGAAGTTTGTCCGAACCACGCAGGCTGACGATACTCGTTCGACACTGACGGAGTTGCACGAAGTGAGGGCCACAGAAGTAGTCATGCGGCCCGATGCGACGCGGCCGTCAACCATAGAAATCAACGAGGCACATCTCCTCACTTGCCCGGCAATCCGCAAGGACTTGATCCGAAATCTGCGTCGCTACTTGCCTCAGCCGCTGGCTCTGGTGGTACGTGTGCGCATTACCCAGAGCCAGCTTTCGAGTTTGATCGCTGACGCCGGCATCGGCCCTGCGGTCGCGCACGCCAGCTTCATCGACTGGCCAGACCTTGCGGCTCATCCTGCGCTGGGCGAAGGTCAGGGCGTTCTTGTTGTTTTCGGCTGCCTTTCCAGCCACACGGTTGCCCGCCAGATCAACGCCTCGCTCCGGTCTAAAGTGAACAACGGGAACGTCGCCTACGTTTCGGCGCTAACTATCGCCGAGACGCCAGAGCAGTATCGGGACATCAAGATGTTTCTCGGGTTTGGCGAGCGCGGCGCTGACACTTTTACCTATCGGGATGCGCGCAAGGTGGCACTGCCGATCCGCGGCGCCGACAAAAATCCATGGGCAGAAGAACTCGATCTTCTGAACGATCTCGGGAGCCAGCAGATCGTGGAGTTGGAGGCTCGTCGCCAGGTTCTGTCCACAGAGATCACTGCCAGGAACGGGCTTTTCTGGCCCGGGCTCACCGGCCCACTCGCCATTCAGCGGGACTTTGTTTACCTCGACACGGCTGCAGGCACTGGAGACATTTCACAGGCGGACGTTTTTGCAGTCGTGTCCAACTTGTTCGCCGCTGCCCGTTCGGGCAGCAACGATCTGAGCAGGAAAACCAATGACACCGTGCCACTTGCGCAGTCCGTTTATGGCCACATCCTCTTGACGCCCGAGGCCTTTATGACCTTCAACGATGGCGTGCTCAAGGCATGCCTGCTTCGGGCCGCCAGAAAGAGCGATCTGATGTACGAAGTGGATGCTGGCTACAGCAATCGGATCCTGGAAATCGTGCTTGCCGAAATTGCGGGGTGGCCTGTTGGGACAGGTGACGCGCTCCCGGAAATGCTGGTGGCGCTTGCCACTGGGCGTCTACGCCTGCGCGAGACAGACTCGGCTTTGATTCGCACAAACGCGCTCGCCGCGGGTCTGCCACCCTACATGGCTGCTTTGGCGAGAGCGATTCCGCAGCGATAGGCGACCCACCACGACTGCAAACGCACACAAAGGAGGACATCAATGAGCGGCGTATCGTGCGGATGCCTGCGGGGCGTGCTGGCAGATGTCGACGACTTGAGCCGCAAGGCTGGTACGACACTATGCTGAACGGCGGGGTGAAGAGCCTGGCTTTGCTATTGAGCGGTCAGTCGGAGTAAGGTTAGACAAGTGGCCTCTATGTCGCCACGACGGGACATTCGGATCACAAAAGCGACTAGCGGCAATCGCTGCGTAGCCGCCCTTCAGGTATGCCCGCTCCAGACTGGTTGCGGTCAGTCGGCGCGGCCCGCTGAATGTCTGCTGTGCGCTGCAATCGAGCCATCCGGCAGCGCATTGATCCGCCTCACCGCCGCAGCAAGGAGGACGGATCTGCGCTGCTCAATCGACGCTCGCTCAGATTTCTGTCTGCTCCGAGATCTCCAGGGCGTCATCCACCTCGATGCCCAGGTATCTGACGGTCGACTCGAGCTTCGAATGGCCGAGCAGCAACTGCACCGCACGAAGGTTTCTCGTCCGCCGGTAGATCAGCGTAGCCTTCGTCCGCCGCATCGAGTGAGTTCCGTAATCGGCAGGATCTAGTCCAAGCTCTCTGACCCAGCCACCCAGAATGCGGGCGTACTGCCGGGTGCCGAGGTGCGGCGAGCCGTGCATTCGGCTCGGGAACAGGAAGTCGTCCGATCGCAGGCCGGTGCGCTGGATCCACGCATGCACAGCCTCTCGGGTTCCAGGCGTGAGCTCAAACTGCACCGGACGCTGGGTCTTGTGCTGCATCACCGTCGCCCGTGGTGCAACCTGCTCCCCGTGGCAGACGTCCCTGACCTTCAGGCTGACAAGATCGCAGCCGCGCAGCTTGCTGTCCAGGCCCAAGTTGAAGAGAGCCAGCTCGCGCACTCGGCCCTCAAGTTGCAGCCGCACCCGCAGCGCCCAAATGTCCTTGAGCTTGAAAGGGGCCTTCTGGCCGACGATCTTGCCCTTGTTCCAGGGCACTTGGCAGGTTGCAGTGTTTACTGATCCCATGATGGTCTCCCATCGAGTTGAGGGAGCCTCAGCATGCGCTGGCCGGACTGCAGCTCTCCTTGATGCAGCGCCCAAGCAGCGCCTGCTTTTTCTGGGATAGACGTCAGCTTTCGCGGCCATGTTTGGCCTACGGCAAGGGGCACAATCGGCCACAACCAGACCTTCGCCATGAAGCCAGAAAATTGCCCGGCACCTGCAACAGTGGACTATGTCGAAGTCGGTCGTGAGTCGCACGAGCTGGCGCTCCGTCACGGACAGGATGCACACAGGTATGCGCTGCGCCTGTCTGAGCAAGCCAAGGACGCTGGCGATGCCGGGGCAGCTGCATTTTGGTTCGCGGTCACCCGAACGCTAGAACCGAGGACATAGCGGGTCGCTTGCAAGGCTCGTTTTCAGCCTCGCGATGGCAGCAGCATGACCGGCTACAGTCGGCCAGAAGCTGCCGCTCGACCGCGCGGTCCAGTTCGCTCGGAAGCAGGCAGTCGGTGCGCTTGCACATCATCCATTTCACTGAAATAAGACATGCCCGATCGTGACGATGCATGGCCCTTCGAGGACGCGCCGAACCTCGCTTGCTTCACCGTGAGGTCCATCATGAATGGGACTGCGCCAATCCTCTACGTCTCCCACGACGATGATGATGGCGCTTGGCAGATGCTCACGAGCGACGCCGCTGATATGTCCCAAGCGATGATCGTGGCGCTTGTGCAGTTGATAGAGTGTGACCGCACGCTGATTGAACTAGCGGACATGCCACTCGGGTGGTCTGCTTCGCGCGAGGATGCGAACTCGCCATGGATACGCCGGGCTAAGTCAGAATCAGCGGTCGGCTGAAGCAGCGGCATTCGGCCAAGACCGGGCGTCCAACGGAGGCCCAGAATTCGCGTCCCAACCCAACGTTCGCAGCATGCACGCAACGGAATGATTGCAAGATATGGGTGGATCACCTGAAGCATGTGCACACCAACCTTGGTCACTTCGACAATGGGGCGGCGATCACAGGCCAAGACAATGTTGCGGAGCCATGGCGCGAACTTCAAAGGAACGAATGAAAGCTCAGACGGTTCACCGTACGCAGAAGGTGCTCGCCACATCCACCTATCGCCCCATGACACGCAATCTTCTCTCATTCGTCGCGCTTGGTCTGGCGGTAGGAATGCCCGCTCATGCGCAAGCTCCGAACTCCGGTCCGGATGATGAAGTGAAATACCTTACGACCAGCATGCAGATGCTGCGGGATCGGCTCGATCATCCCGTCACCAAGGGGGAATTGCTCCAGGCCGCCGTGAGGGGGATGCTCAAGGAGATCGATCCAGAGGGCGGACGGTATGTGATCAGCGAAGACAAAGCAGGGCCTGCAGACGGTCCGTACTCTGGCATTGGAGTGGATTTGATTTCTCGTGATGGAAGTGTCATCGTGGTGGCGCCGATTCCGGGTGCGCCCGCAGAGCGAGCCGGCCTCTTGCCAGATGACGTGGTCTATTCGATCGACGGGCACTACATCCAAGCAGATTCCGACCTTGCGGTAAAGAAACTCAGAGGTGCCACCGGCACGCAAGTGCTCATCACTATCGCGCGACCGGGCGAGTCGGCGAAGAGGGAGTTCCGCATAGATCGCCAACCATTGACCAACGCGACGGTACGGGTCTCTCGGCAAGTGCCCGGCATCGCCATTGTGCACATCACTCGCTTTGCCCCAGAGACCCTACAGCAGCTTGCCGCGTCGCTTTCAGAGACATGGGCGACGCAGGTGTTCAAGGGGATGGTGTTGGACCTACGCCGAAATTCAGGCGGAAGGTTCGATAGCGCAATAGGCATCGCTTCGCTGTTCATGCCCGCGAATGCAGTCGTCGCAAAGACCTTTGGTCGTCTGACAGAGGCCAATGCCGTCTACATGGCTGCGCCGCCTTTCTACGCCGCAGGTCCCGACCCGCTGGCGGAGGTCCCGCCGCAAATTCGTCAGCTTCCCCTCGTGGTTCTGGTCGACGAGGGAACGGCAGCGGGCGCGGAAGTCGTTGCCGCTGCGCTCCAGGAAACGGGGCGAGCGCGTGTAGTCGGAAGAAAGACGTTTGGAAAGTCGAGCATCCAGTCTCTTTACCCCATCGGGCCAGGGCGTGCGATCGGATTCACGACCGCGCATTGGACAACGCCTTCAGGCAAATCGATCGACCGTGTGGGAATCGCGCCGGACAGCATCGTCGCGAATCGCGACTTTCAAACTGGCATCGATGTTTCGGTGTCGCTGCTGAACAAGCAGTTCGCCAGAGGGTCCACGGAGTAGAGAGAAAGCTCATCAGTCGATGCACCGACTCCGCTGCCGAGTCCTTACCGTCCAGGTCCCATTGCCCGTTCTGGCCACCTTCGCTCGGCAGTGCTCGGATGAGACTGGTTTGACCGTAACGCTGGTTCGACGGACCCAGTTTGAATGCCTGCCAACTAACTTCGGTGGCTAGGCGTTGTCTCCAAGGGCGATTTCCGACCAGAAGCCGCCGTTCGTCGACGTCCGCTTTCGCGTAGGCGTTGGGTGTCAGTACCAGGCGCACCGCGGACAATGGCAGACGACACAAGGAAAGATGAGAGTCATGGCCTACCAATTCGCCGGCTTCCTAGTCCCGACCGACCAAGATCTCGCGACTAGCGCAGCCATGCCGGGTGAGGCAATCTGCCGTCTGATCGTTTCGCCGTTCTTGGGCGTGGGCATCCGACTGCCATCATTGATTGGAAAGACCCCTTCTGTTTCTCAGATCCATGCGCTTGCCTCCGAATTTGGCGTCATAAAGGCGCGCTCGTGGCTGTACATCGGCTATGAAACGTGGGGCCGTGTTGACTCCGTTTATGCCGCAGGAGTTCATGAGGGCACAGCCTTCGGGCCGATCGATGATTCGAACATTCAGACGGTCGAGGCGACCTTTGTTGAGGTGATGTCGCGAATTGGTGTCAACCGTGAGCAAGCATTGCGCTTTGACCCATTCAGGCGTGGGTTCTGGGCCCCGCAAGCGTAGTCGAGGACGGCCTTTCGGCCATTACCAGACACTCGCAGCATCGGACAGAATGCGGCGCAGAGCGGTCGTTCGGCCGTTGCACCAATGGAGGCATTGCCCATGAATGAAGATTTGGATGTAGCGAAGCGCGCTCTCGACCTCCAGGCTCGTGCGCGGGACTATGCACTCGTGCAGCTGCCAGGTTATCGAGCGTGGTCGGAGCGGAAGCTTCTCGAAGGTACCTCTGAGGCTCTTATTGCGCATCTCGATGCCACAGCTATGTGGCTCCTGCCAGAAGAAGTATCTGGCGTGAGCGAAGACGATTTTGAGGAGTTGCTGGCGGATCTGCGTGATGCGGTGGAATAGACAATCAAGTCGCTTTCGGCCAGAACCGGACTTTTCGTCTCACCTGCCATTGGCCCCGATGACACGGCATGAACTAAAAGGCTGACGAGCATGCCGACAGGAGATTTTCTGCAATTCAGTGTTCTTCCATTCGGAAGTTTTTTGATTCCGGTCACTGCCGCCGTACTTTGGCGGCTCCGAAAGAACCTGACAGGGAAGGTTATGTTCTTCGTCTGCATGATAGGAGTTTTGGGCGGAGCGTTGGTGGTCGCGGCACTGCGGGCTTTTCTTCTCCTTCCTCTGCACATAGGCTGTCTCGACTGCGGTCTCTTAAATAGGTGGTGGTATTGGGACGCAATCACCTTTGTTCAAGGCTTCGGCATCACGTCCGCCTTGGCGCTGCTGGCGCAGCGGTTGGCACTCAGGTTTCGACGTTGATTTCTGTTCGCTTCGAAGCGTGACGTGCGGCAGCTGGGAGTACTGTGGAACCAGCCTCCGTTCGGCTAAAGTCGGCCAAGAGCAGCCGCTCAACACGGCCTACTCTCGGAGTGGTCGAGTCCAAAAAATCACTTCTCGCGATAACCTATGAAACGAATTCCTGATCGCCACGCCCCCGACGATTGGACTGAGGAAGGAGCCAAGATTCTTTCCGAAGCAAGCCTTGCGAAAATCAAGAATGCGTTGGCTAGAGGTCCTGTCATTGTTCAGCACTGGTTCTATCGAGGGGCAAGTTGTCCATGTGTCGTTTCGTTCGAGGACCTCGAAGAATTTGAAGCCTATCTGGAACAGCATGCAATTCCGGGTGATGCCTTTGAGGTCTGGAGCTTCAACGAGGTCTGCAAGACGGAAAACGTGCTCGCTGAAGGTAAGCTGCATGACTCGGATGGCTGCGTACCTAGGGGCGGCGCCTACTGACGACCGCCGCGTCCGGCTGCAGCCGGCCACAACCGGACCCTCACCACGTTGGCCGAATTCCAGACTGTGGCAAATGTCATGACGACTATAAAAGCATGCGTATAGAGTTCCGATGAAATTCAATGATCTCGCCCGCAAGGCCGCCAGGAGCTCCGGACCTCTGTCCTACGGTGGCTCGGTTCTTCCGGAAGACCTGATTCGGTTTTCGCTCGCGTATGGCGTTGACGGCGCTGATGAGATTGAACGGCTCTGCAAACAGCACGGATGGCACGAAGACGGGCTACTGGAAGACGGCACCAGGGTAGTGCCTCTCGCGCGCTGGGCTGTGGCCTGCATTGCCTACGGCCGCGGCGGTGTTGCTGCACTGCAGCGCTTGCTGACTGATCGGGCGTTCGCGACATTTGCTATCGCTGTTCTTGGCGAAGTTCGCACTGAGCCTTGCGTAACGGTGCTGTTGGACTACTGCCTGTCGACAACCGCCCTTTCAGATGAGCCAGACGATCCGTTCTGGCGAGCGCTCGGCGCTTTGAATGGGTTGACGAGCTTCGATGACGGGCTGGTCCCACCGCAGGAACAGCAGAAGAAGCTGCGAGACTTGGTGATCGAGACATTCGCCAGTGCAACAACGCCGTATCAGCAGACGCTTTGCCTGTGTGCGTTGAGAGGGGCGCCTGTCGATAGTTCATTGGAGTGGGCGGAAGCTCAGACCGTGACCGACCCTGGTGCGATGCGTGCAAAGGCGGCCGCGATAAAGTCGCTCCGACGGCGTCTTTCCGGCTCTTACAAGCCGCCGAGTGCTGAGCAGAAACGTCAGATCCGCAGGCAGCGAGCACTTGATGTTTAGTGCGTTTTCGGCCAAGAGCAGTCGGTCGGCCCGCCGCAGAAATCACGGGATAGCAGACGTTCGCGACGCGCATACAACGCTTTGACTTCGGGGCGGAAGCGTCTGCTCTGAAGCGCGTGCACACATACAGCGCCTGCATCAACAATTCGCTCCAGCGAACCTCCGCGCCTTCCGGCGAGAGCGCAGGCGCTCAATACTTCAATCAGGCTATCCAAAAATAACAGCACCTATGCCCAAGCTCATGACACTTCTTCGGTGCCTTCCGCTGGTCATCGGGCTTGCAACGACCGCCGGCTGCACTTCCGTTTACCGAACTCCGGGTGCAGAAGCTGTAGCAGGAAGCGAACTCGCTGTTCTCGAATACAACGGGGGCCTCGCCATCGGAGTCAACATCATCGAGGTCGATGGCAAGCACCGCGGCGCGGGATTTTTTCGACGGTATGAGCTTACGCCGGGAGCGCATTCAATTACGGTAGCGTTAAACCTAGGTTTGGGGTTTAGCGCGAAATCCCAGCTTCTCACCTTCGAAGCGAAGGCATCAGAGGTGTACGACCTGAAGTACGAGATCAAGAATACGGGCTACAACACCGGCACATGGCGTGTTTGGATTGAAGAGAAAGCAACGGGTCGCGTAATTTCTGCGATGGACGGCCAGGCCAGAACATAGAAATTCCGTAGTCGGCCAGGACCGGTCATTAGCTCCGCCCCTCCAACTGATTTGTACCCCGTATATGTGGCCATTCAAGAAAGTCGCGGCGGTCTCGCCGATAGCGGTCGCTCCAACGCCGGAAATGGTCGCGGAAGCCAAGGCCAACCCCGGAGGCTGGGTCTACCAAATCGCGGGAAGCTTCGGCCCGAACGATCACATCCCTCCGGAGTTCATCAAGGGGGCATTCAAGGTCGATGAGCGTGGCAACATCACGGGTGAGTTTCAGGCGAACCCGAAATATCGGGGTGAGCCCTGAGGCCCGAAAACGTACAGCGGGACGCGGCCAGAAGCGGATATCTATCGATGAACCCTACCAAAAATGACAGCGAAAAATCTCCGCTGCTACAACCGGCGAGCGTAAAGCCGAACTTAGGCGCTGTACCCTCTTGGTATCAGGACTTCTTGGAGCAAGTTGAGCGCTTTTGGGTTGTGAACCAAATCGAACCGTCAAAGCGTTCTTCCTTTCTCCTGAGCAACCTTCTTAGCGCTATTGAGGCAGGCGACAAGAACCGCGTCCATCTCATTTTGGAGGTTTCCCTCCAGTTTGACGCCCCAGAAAAGGCGGTCCTTCTCTGTGAGATGCTGCTTATCAAGCAGCATTACCGTCACCAGGAGCTCGTGCGAGAGCTCCAACTTATGGCGGAGCCGTCCGCTGTTCCATATCTGGTCAAAGCGCTCACCTCCAACCTAGACTACATGGACGAGTACAACGGGTCTGGTTCTGGCGTGGTAGCAAAGTGGTTCAGCCACGCTCTCCTCGACATTGGCACCCCGGAAGCTATTGAGGCGTTGAGGGCTTTCTCAGCTCATTCGGACGCGGAGGTTCGAGAAGAGATGGCGTACCGCCTTACCAAACTCGAGGACTTAGATTGAGGCCAACAACGCACGCAGGCGACGGGCCTCGCGCTGCGCGCTCGCACGCGCCTGGTTGTGGGCGTTGAGCGCCCTGCGTCAGATTTCCTTCAAGGGGCGCATTGGGGCCTTTGCCGCAGCCCAATCAGTCGAACCGCAAGGCCGGACGCGGCCAGAACCGGTCACTCAGCCCGCCCGGCAAAAATCCGCTAAAAATAGGCGCTCGTTCCCGAAAGAAAAAATGACCTTGCTCTATCGTGTATCGATCTCTGTTGCTGCGCTGCTGATCTGCACCACTGCCATCAGTCAAGAAGCGCGGATTGCTAAGGCTGAAGCGATAGTCGATGCTTTTCAGGCGATGGATGCGCGGCAGATCGTTAAGTTCGTGGCCGAAGACCTCGTGCGTCAGAACGGCGACTATCAATTCCGTGCGCAATACGAAGAATTTCTTTCGGACGTCGCCAAATCTCCAGAATACAGAGCGGCCAAGGCTTCGGCGTATGCCCGAGTCTTCACTGAAGACGAGTTGGATGGCATATTGGCTCTTGCCAAAAACCCGATGTTCCAGATGTACCAAGAGAGAAATGCGGAGCTACAGAAAGAATCGCGCTTGGCATTGGCGAGCGTTCTCCGGCCTCGGGCGGTGGAATTCGCAAGGAAGATCGAAGTCCTCAAGGCTGCGGGCACCAAGCGCTAGGGTCCGCTTGATGTGCATTCGGCCGCGTTGAGCCTGTGGCCTTCGGCTGCAGTCGGCCAGGACCGGTTATTCGCGACGACGAGCCAACGTCAACGAATAGCCAAAAAACTTGAGCTTTAGGAAACATCCCAATGAAGCGGCTTCATGAACAAGAGATCGCTGCAGTACTCAAGACCGACGGTCCCACCCGGTATGGGCATTTCGTTGGCCAAGTAGCTGATTGGGAAGCCGTTTGGGGTCTTCGAACTCCCGATGGCTGGGTCTCGGGGTCCGATGAGACCAATGGTCCAATGTTTCCGGTGTGGCCACACGAGCCGTATGCGCGCATGCTGGCAGTGGACTTGTGGGCGAATGCAACTCCGACCCCGATCGCGGTTCACGACTGGATCGAGAAGTGGCTGCCTGGCCTTGCCCGAGACCGCGTGATGGTCGCTGTCTTCCCCACGCCCGAAGGCAAGATAGTCCTCGTCGATCCACTTCAATTGCGAAGCGATATTGAGGCCGAGCTTGCTCGCATTGAATAACGAGACTTCAACTTTCGGCCAAGAGCAGTCGCTCGCGTCACCGGCAGAATCCGGCCATAACACGTCAAAAAATTGCGATGCGCACACCACCTGTTTTGCTCCTGGCTTTCATGATCATCCCGATGGCTCACGGTGCCCCCGTCTATGACTACAGCACCCCCGAGAAGGCTCTTACGTCTCTGGAAAATGCACTTACCGCTAAAGACATCGAAGCGGCTGTCAGAAGCAAGGCGTTCATGAAAGAGGCTGAGGGAATGGCAATCGAGCGCCTAAAAGAAAGGGCAACTAGAGAAATCATCGAAAGCCTTTCTCGTAGCCTCGAAATGAGCTACCGGCTGGAAATCAAGAAGGCAGGATTTCCCAACTTCGCAGCACTCAAATGCTCGGCAAAGCACGAATTGCTAGGTCCGGATGTGGCTGTGCTGTCTGAGCGTTGCATTTTTCCAGATCAGGGGCATTCAGTTCAACGATTGAAGGCCTACAGGATCGGTACGGAGTGGAAGATCGGCGAGCCGCTTCCATGAGAATTTCCAATCATCCCCTGCAGCGAAACTACGCTGGCTTGTTCTGTCAAGTCGAACGTTGATCGTCTGCTATCAGGAGTCAGCTACTTCCGCTTCGGGCCCTTTGCGCCGACCTTGCGTGGGGCTACAGTCGGCCAGAAGCGGTCCTTTGGTCAGCCTTGGGCCTCAGGAACGCGGCAACGCGCCTATCTGCTGCATCAGTCCGAGCAGGTCCGGTTGCCCCACTTCGGAGACGATCTTCCCGGTCGAGAATCGATAAATGTTCAGCGCTTGCACGGCAATCGGCTTACCGGTGGGAGGCACGCCGAAAAAAGCTCCGTGATGCGTCCCACGCATCGTGAATCGCGCAGCGATGACATCACCTTCGATGACGGTTTCCTCAAGAGTCCATTGAACGTCGGGGAATCCGCCGCGCATCATCCCGATGATCTCCAGGTAGCCTTGTGGCCCGTGCACGGGCTCGGCGCGCCCAGGAACTTGAAACACGGCGTCCGAAGAAACCAACTCTGTGGCGAGCCGCGGGTCCGCTGTGTTGATGAACTCCACGAAGCGAGTCATGAACTGTCGGTTTGTGGTTTGCATCTGTCGCCTCGGAATGTCTACCAGGATGGGACGCGGGGCTTGGTGGCCGCCCGGTGCCCGCGTACCCATATTGTTCGAGCTGCCGGCGTGTTCGACACGATCAAAGTCGGTTGCTGAATGGTGAATATCGGACAGAATGGATCGATGCCGCGCGGAACGAGACCCATCGAAATCGAGCAGGTCCAATATCGGCCCTCGGCCGAGAGCACACTGGATCTTGAGGTCTTCTCTATGTCGGACTTAAGACGAAGGGTGCCCCAAGCCCACCTCCAGCGTCACCACCGCTACGACTTTCACATGTTCGTGCACGTCAGACGCGGAAAATGCCGCGCCGTGGTGGACTTCAGGCACATCGAGTGTGGCGCGGGATCGCTACTGACCATCCGGCCCGGACAGGTTCACCGCTTCGGCCCGGGAAGCCGTTGGGACGCAAACCTTCTGCTGTTCAGACCCGAGCTGCTGCAGGCTTCGCGAGGCGAGGAACGCCTTCAGATGCCTGAACTGATCGATGCGCTTCCTGGTCATCTGCGCCTCGATCGGTCGACCAGTCGGTTCTTGGCCAACACGCTCGCGCGGCTCGAGCAGGAGTGCGCGCTCGAAGCCCGGCAACCGCTGCTGAACTGGCTGCTCCAGAGTGAACTGGCAACGCTTGTGATGCGGCTGCACATCTTTCACACCGAGCAACAGCCGCCCGCTGGAGCATCGGCCGACGCGCCGGAGCGCTTTCGTCTTTTCAAACGGCTTTTGGACGCGAAGGTGCATCAGTGGCATCACGTTTCGCGCTATGCACATGCCATGGGATGTTCTGAGAGGACTCTCACTCGCATCTGCAGTGCGGTGGCCGGCGTCGGTGCAAAGGCCTTTATTGCCTCGCGCCTTGCGCTGGAAGCCAAGCGCCTGCTCGTACATACGGAGATGCCGATTTCCGCCATCGCGCGGCAGCTTGGCTTTGACGAGGCGACCAACTTCACCAAGTTCTTTCGCAGCATTGAAGGATGCACGCCAGGCGAATTCCGCCGTCGGTTCGATGTCTCGTTGTAGTCTCGATACCCGTCGACGCGGATCGGACGTTGCATTCGGTCTCGCGCACGAGCTACCGGACTCTTGGCGTTCGAGCCCGAGCTGCGCTGTCTAGATGTGATGTCTCAATAGGTTGTTCACCCGAATGGGTCTGGGAAACTGGAGTTACCACGCTTCAGGATCTCAGAGGAATCCCACCGGATGAACAGCCATAAGAATGCCAGATTGACATTGGAAGGTCGCAAGTTGCTTGTCGAACGCATTGCAGGAATGGGGCTGATGCCTGCCGCCGAGGCGGCAGGCATCAGCCCGCGCACCGCGCGCAAGTGGCTCAAGCGCTTCCTGGAGGGCGGCGTGCAGGGCCTGCACGATCGCAGCTCGCGCCCGGCCAGGACGCGCACGAGCCTGGACGCTGCGCTGCACGAGCGCATCGAGCAATTGCGCCGCTCGCGCATGCCCATGCGCCGCATCGCCACCATCGTGGGGCGCAGCGTGTCCACGGTCAGCCGCCTGCTCGCACGCCTGGGGCTGTCCAGCCTGAAGGCCCTGGAACCCATTGCACCAATCGTTCGCTACGAGCGAGAAGCGCCGGGCGAGCTGCTGCATATCGACACCAAGAAGCTCGGGCGCATCGTGCAGCCCAGCCACCGCGTCACAGGCGATCGTCGCGATGCCACGCGGGGCGCAGGCTGGGAGTTCGCTCACGTGGCCATTGACGATCACTCGCGAGCGGGCTTCGTGCAGATGCGCGACGACGAGCGCAAGGGCTCGGCCGTGGCGTTCCTGCAGGCGGCCGTGGCTCACTACGCGGCCTTGGGCGTGACCATCAAGCGCCTGATCACCGACAACGGCTCGGCCTATCGCTCGCGGCTGTTCGCCAAGACTTGCCAGGCACTGGGCATCAAACATACCTTCACCAGGCCCTATCGCCCACAGACCAATGGCAAGGCCGAGCGATTCATCCAGACCTGTCTACGCGAATGGGCCTATGGCCGTGTCTGGGCCAACAGCAAAGAACGCACGACATGGCTGCCTGCGTTTCTGAACTACTACAACGCCAGGAGGCCGCACTCCGCATTGGGCTACAGGCCACCAGCTTCCCGACTCAGCGGGAATAACCTATTGCAACTCGACATCTAGATGTCTGCTTTTTGGCGTGGCGAGTGGCAGTAACGGGCCCCGAGCAGACGGTCGCGTCGCTCTGAAGCGGACGGACCTGAATCGCCCCGGATTCCCTAGGGATGGTCTGCAGAACGCGATTTGCGATCGCGGCTGAGTGAACAGGGTGATGGCGAACCATCGAGGCGATCAGATCGAGCAGCCTGAACATCGATTTGCTGCGCCAGACACCCGTCAAGCGGGTCTGGCGAGCCCGATTCGAGTGCTGCAGACACACTCATCCCCCGGCCTGCATCAACCGCTTGCGCGCCATCCACAGGTTCGACAGCGCGAACAGCGTGACGATCTGCGCGGTGTTCTTCACCAAGCCTCGATAGCGAACCTTCGTGAACCCGAACTGCTGCTTGATCACTCGGAACGGGTGCTCGACCTTGGCTCGAATGCTGGCCTTCATCTTCTCCACTCGCTCGGCCACGAACTCGGGTTCGATGAACGGATTCAACATCCTGCGCTTGCCCGGGCGTATCGCCACGTGCCAGGTCGGCCCCGCGGCCTCCGGTCGTTTATGAACGCCCTGATAGCCCGAGTCGCCGAACGCCGCGTGTTCCTCTCCATGCAAGAGCGCACCGGCGACGTTGATGTCGCTGACGTTCGCCGCCGTTCCTACTACCGTGTGCACCAGGCCTGATGCCGCATCCACACCAATGTGCGCCTTCATTCCGAAGTACCACTGGTTGCCTTTTTTGACCTGATGCATCTCGGGATCACGTTCGCCTTCGGCGTTCTTGGTCGAGCTGGGCGCCGCGATCAACGTAGCGTCCACGGCCGTTCCCGTGCGCAGCATCAGGCCTTTGGCCTGCAGGATGTCGTTGACCACGCGCAGCATGTCGACGGCCAGGTCATGAGCTTCCAGAAGGTGACGAAATCGCAGGATGGTGGTCTCGTCGGGCAAACGGCTCGCGCCGTCACCCAGACCCGCAAACTCGCGGTACAGGGGTACGTCGTGCAGCGCCTCTTCCATGGCCGGATCACTCAGCCCGAACCATTGCTGCAGATAGTGAATGCGCAGCATCGTCTCGATGGCAAAGGGCGGGCGACCCGTCTTGGCCCGCGGGCTGTGAGGCTCGACGATTTGCACCAGTGCGCCCCATGGAACCACCCGGTCCATCTCATCGAGGAACTCGCGCTTGCGCGTCTTCTTCGTCGACAGGTTCAGGCCCAGGCCGAGCTGGCTCGGTGGCGTAACGCGTTTAGCAATCATGGGCTCAGATCATGCAAGGCTTGGGCCGGTTTTGCAGACCATCCCTAGACACTTTTGAGCCGTTGGAAATGGCGTCGCTCGAACTCTACGGGCGACAGGTCGCCAGCGGTGTTGTGGCGACGCCTGGGGTTATAGAACATCTCGATGTAGTTGAAGACATCTGCCCTGGCCTCATCGCGCGTCGAATAGATTTGTCGGCGAATGCGCTCTCGCTTGAGTAACTGGAAGAAGCTCTCTGCGACTGCGTTGTCATGGCAGTTGCCGCGCCGGCTCATGCTGCTCACCAGGTTGTGATCGCGCAGGAAGCTTTGCCAGTCATGGCTGGTGAACTGGCTGCCTTGGTCGGAATGCACGGTGACCGTCGCTTTGGGTTGGCGCCGCCACAAAGCCATCAACAAAGCATTGAGGGCCAATTCAGTATCGATGCGGTGCCCCATGGACCAGCCGATGACATGGCGCGAGAACAAGTCGATCACCACGCTCAGATACAGCCAGCCCTCGTGGGTACGGATGTAGGTGATGTCCGTGACCCAGGACTGGTTGGGCTCGCTGACTATGAAGCGTCGCTGCAGATGATTGGGGGCGACCACGGCAGGCTTGCCACCACGACTTCCAGGCCGTCGGCGGTAGCCCGTCTGGGAGCGCAGCCCCTCGAGCTTGAGCAGGCGAGCCACGCGATGCTTGCCGCATGTCTCGCCCAGATCGCGCATGTCCATGGTCAGCTTGCGGTAGCCATAGACGCCTCCACTCTCCAGCCAGGCGTGCTTGAGAAGGCCCAGCAGACGTTGATCGTCCTTGCCACGAAAACTCATCGGCTCGATCTTCCAGGCGTAGTAGCCGCTGGGGTGAACGGCCATGACCTTGCACAGCCTGCGAACGCTGTGCTCGCCTTCATGGCGCTCGATGAATGCGTACTTCACCCGGACTGCTTGGCAAAGTACGCTGCGGCCTTTTTTAGGATGTCGCGCTCCTCGGTCACACGCTTGAGCTCGGCCTTCAGCCGCCGCAGTTCGTCTGTCTGCGACACCTGCGCCTGCCGATCACCGGTGGGCATGCGCTGGGCCTTGATCCATTGATAAAGACTGTGCTGACTCACGCCCAGCCGGGCCGACACATCGGCCACCTTGTGGCCGCGCTCGGTGATCTGCTTGACCGCTTCGGCCTTGAATTCTTCGGGATATCTCTGCTTACTCATGGCACCTCCTATTGGGCCTCAGGTTTGAGGCTCAGAGGTGTCTAGAAAACCCGGGGCGATTCACTTCCATCTTCCGCTTTGCTTCACGCAGCGCTGCTTGGCGCGGACGTACCGCCGCCTGCTTTACCGGCTTCATTGCACGCGACGCAAGCTTGGGGAGCCTTGGCTCTGGATGATCTCGTAGAGTTCGAAAGTCGCCTCTGGTGCCTTGGGGGGCGCGGCATCGCTACCCATCTTCTTCAGGCTGGAGGCCCATTTTCCGATGATTTGTAGCGATAAGTCCCGCGGTGTGCTCGCCGTGGCGGCACCGAATTTGCCGAGCTCCTGGGCTACAGCGTTAAGGTTATCGAGCTGGCCATCGTTGGTGGCAGCTTGGGTCACGTCTGCCAACGCTGTTCCAGCCAACTTGAGCTTTTGCGCTTGCTCGCCCAAGGTTTTGAGCTCGGAGTCGGTGAGGCCTTGGAGGCTCTTGCTGGTCAACTTGGTCTGCATATCGGCCGCGATTCCCAGTGCTTGATCGCCGGTGGCCTTTTTCGAGGCCGCTGACTGGGCGGTAGCACCGATCTTGGACCGAATCTCGTCGGCTTCGGCGCGCGTCTTTGCCGCTCCGGCCCGCGCAGTGAGTAAGCCGGCAAAGGAGGTCACCAACTCGGCGAGTTTGGGATCGGTCTTCAGCCCAAAGGTGGCGAGCCTACCGTCAGTGAATGTCATCGCCAGCTCATTGCTCCCGAAGCCTGAGCGCGGCTTGGCATAGATGACGTTGTTCACGTCATTCAGGTAGATGACAGAAATCTCCACCGGTTTGTCCTCGGCGCCAGTGCGCGCCACTAGCAGGTAGGGCTTGGGCGCATAAATTGGAATGCCGGTCTTCTTCGTCAACGTCGCATCCGAATAGAAGTCCACGCCGGCACAGCCAGTTAGTGCCGCCAAGGCGATGGTTGCAACTCCAAGTTTGAGCATCTCTTCCCCAATGGTTAGTTTGGCGGACTATAGGAAGGAGGTTTGAAATTGCCATCCCCCATATTGGGGAGCGCGAGGAAAATCCATGCTGTGGGGCTAGACCACCCAAGGCAAATGAAGGAGCGCTTCAAACTATGTGTCCGTCGTTCCAGAGAATCAGGTGACCCGACCGGCCACTTGGACGATGGGCCGATGGTTCCAGCTAAGGCATTGCCCCGTTGGGCTTGCAAGTCAGTAGATTGAGCGCCCTCAAGCTGACATTCGTCCGATCGAGCTGTGCCTGGCAGGGCGGACATACACGTCAGAAAATTCGAAGCGCCTGAGCGGCCTTTCGGCCAATATTTGAGCGCCTTGAAGTTCGCGCAGGGTCACCAAACTCACATCGGCCACACGATGGTTTCGAAGGCCTTTCGCTGTTCGCTCGCGTACGTGAGTTCGATTTGACCTGCGTATCCCAATAGTCCAAGAACATGGTTTCGCAATCCAACGACGGACGTGAAGCCGCGGGCGCGTGCGTGCTTGACAGGCCCTACGTCGGATCGAGTCAGGTAATAGATGTGCTGGCGAAGCATTGCCTTGAACTGACGCGTGAGTTTGGGCGCCGCGCCGTCGACCAGCAAACCCAGAACGATCTTGCGGCCGGCGGGATTCACGACTGTCGTCTTGCTCGTGTTTGGTGCGAGCCCCGCACGCCCCATCTCTTGGTACACCTTGCCGATGAATGTCGCTGCGCGAGCCCGCGTGAACGCCTTAGATGACGTCGAGAAAGTCATATCGTCCGCGTAGCGGGTGTACTCGAGCCCCTCTGTAGCGGCGATCTCTGCTATGCGCCTGTCCATTCGCACGCAGGCGAGATTGGCGAGCATTGGGCTTGTAGGTGCGCCTTGCGGGAGATGCCCTTGAAACTCCTGCCTATACTCAGCGATGACGAACGGGTGCGCCGAATTGTTTCGGCCCTTCCACTTCTCCGGTCGATGGTGCCCTTCTGCCACGCGCGTGCAGATCCTTGCCATCTCGAACGAGATCAGGCGCTCAAAGCCCAGCCTCCGGAACACCCGGTAAGCGGCAGACTCCGGGATCGATTCGAAGAAATTAGCAACATCGAGCTTTATTAGCCAACGAGATCGGCAATGGTGTTCGGCCGCCTCGTAGAGCTTGCTGTCTGGCGCAAAAGCGACGCTCGCCTCGTGCGGCGTCGACTTACCAAGAATGTTCTTCGCGATCCAGCGTTGAACCTTCATGAGATTCGCAGTCGGCGCGCAAATGAGGCGAGTACGCTTCTTTCCGTCGGGGCCAGCACGCTTTCGGATTCGAAACGTCTCATACGGCTTGACGCTGCGGTTCACGAAGTTGCGCAGAAGACCGTAGTCCACCTCCGTGAGCATCGCGAGGTGATTGAGCGTGAACACGGGTTGAACGTCGCGGTTCCTGCTAACGATTCGTCTTCCAATGACGATGGCACTCGCCAGCACGGCGGGGTTGACGTTTACGGCATTGTCTTCGTAGTGGCGAGGGCTCCAGCGATCCATCTACTTTTGACACCCATGGGGTGAGGTTCATCCCGCATCGAAGGTAGGCCCCGCACTGGCCCCAAAGGGGTCGATGCGGGATGAGGCTTAGCCACAAGCGGGAGCTAAAACGCGAAGCAACAGTAGTCTGCGCCCCGAAGAGACGATAAACGCCATCGGCGCCGGGGGAGCCCGGCATCAACTAGAAGAAATACGCGGAGCCCTCAGGGAGGAAGGATAGTACAAAGGGACGGCAGACGGAACAGCAGCATCCGCTTTCCGTTGCCCCTTTGCAGCGGACAACTCAGCATGGCCCGCATCGGTCAGGCAAAACGTGGGATCAATCCAACCGTACGTGAGAGCCTCTTTGAGTACGTCCTCCACAACGATTTGCGTGAGACCAGTCCTTCGGGCGACCACATCCACTGTTCTGGGAGGGTGAGACAGCGACGCCAAGACAAGATATCGCTCAAGCGCGCCGGGCGGAGCAATCGCGAAATCAACGCCCTCGGCCAAGCGTTTTTGGCGCATGGCCAACAGACGTGCTTCGACTTCGCTGGCGTTGAGCTCAGAAGCAAACTCCGCTCGAGATGCTGCGGTCACACGCGCTGGAAACAATGGCGCCCAACTCTCGCTTGCGGCCCAAAACACCCGAGGACAGTTGTTGGGCATCCCGTGGGCGAATGCAATCAGGGCGCCCGTATCTTCATACCCCAAGGCACCTCGGCGACGATTCGCAGGGTCGTATTGAACACAGAGGCTTTTGACCTTGGCTGCCATCGCGGTACTCAGCGAGCCCTCGATAGTCGGGCACTCGCACACTGTCCGGATTGTCGGTTGCATGGCATGTGAGTTCACACGCTCAAAGCCTGGCGTGGTCGACGCATAGGCGATCACTTCGAACGAGACGCCCTTGGTTTGCCGGGTCGACCAAAGGCTCTTGATCGTTGCGACGCGCCAGGCGGCCTCGAGATATCTCCAGCCTCGATTTCCGCTACCGATGATGTCTGTGAGAAGAATGAACTTTCTGACCGGTAGCGCGGGTACAACAGCTTTTCCTCGGAATGACTTCTTTGCGTCTAGAGCATCTTGGGTTACTCGGAGGCGATCAGGCCCCGGGTGATTAAGAAACTTTTCCGGATTCTCCCGATTTAGTTCAGTGATCAATTGCGCAACGATGCCCTCGCTCCCCACCTCGTCGTTTGGATCGACGGCCATTGCCCGAGCGCCGGTGGCTCGTCTCGGACGAGTCGCGGACTGGGAGAATAGCGGGTCAGGCGGCAGGTTATTGTTGGGGGGCGGAACTGCCCGCTCCGCATACAGCGCGAGTGCGCCATCGGTCTCGTCAGCTGCCTCGAAAACGCGTGCGCGAATATGCCTCGCGAAGTCGTCGCTAGAAACGCGTCGCATAGCCCCGAGCATCGCAATCACAGTGGCTTGGTCTTTGATATCAAACTGACCAAGCCAAGCCACGACAGAATTTGATCGGATGAACTCTTTAGGCACGAAGCTCGCGATCTGATGAATGAAGCTGTCCATCGTAGCTGCAAGTCAACGCGACGGCGAGATGGATCGAAATTTGGTCAAGCGTTCGGCGGAGGTCTACCCTTTGGAAGTCGAGGCAAGCATCTTGGAACTGGGCAAAGCAGAGTTGGCACTGGCCGAAAATTCCAAACTTAACGATGCAAATCGCGAAGAATTCCATCATGAGTGAAACACGAGTTCCAGTCCCAATGAACGGTTACGGCGGATGCCGTTGATTTCAAAAGAACCGCAGTTCCTCGATGAATGGAAATCGACACTACTACCAACGAATCCCCATCTTCAGGAACAGCTTCGACAAAACGAACAGCGGGCCGACCCAGAGATATTGGATGTCTTCGAAGAACGAAGGTTTCTTGCCTTCGATCTTGTGGCCCACGAACTGGAATATCCACGCCACGACAAAGATAGCGGCTGAAATCGGCAAAACAAGCCCGCCCATCGCATGCACCAACGCCAGGGCCAGCGCGGTGAGCACCAGCATCGTCACCAGGAAAGCCGCTGAGCGCAGCAACGCGTAATAGACAAGGCTCGCAGCCACGAAAACATAAGCCACCCACGGGTGAATCGCGAAAAGCAGCCCGACGATGCTCAGCATGATGGCCGGGATGGCGATGTAGTGGATCAGCTCGTTGGTCGGATTGCGGTGGCTTTCCTCGTAGTGCGCAAGCAGCCGGTCGACCTTGCGGTCGCTCGATGCCAGCGGGGCGGCAGCGGTGTGCATCATGGTGAGTCTCCTGAAGAAGCGCCGTTCGATGCGGCGGCGAGAATTCGATGGTGCCCACGGCACCGGCAGATGGCAAGCGGGCAAGCGCTGCGAATGCTACTGAAAAAGTAGCAATTCCGGTCCAGTGGGCGCACCGCGCCATGACTTAGGGCACTGTCGCGGACCCTTTGCCCCGCTAAGATCAAACGCGTGACTCCCTTCGATTCTTCTTCCACGCCTCCGCCAGAGACAGCGGGGGCGGGTCTTCCGGCTCGCGCACCGACCGCGATCCTGGTCGTGGACGACCACGATCTGCTCCGCCTGGGGGTCTGTGCGCTGGTGCAGGCCCAGGCCAGCTCTTCGGGCGGGCGCATCGAGGTCTTCGAGGCCGGCAACGTCACCGACGCCCTCGCGCTGTACGAAACCCATCAATCCGCCATCGGCCTCGTGCTGCTCGACCTGGCGCTGCCCGACACCCACGGATTGAGCGGCCTGGCGGAATTTCGGCTGCGCTTTCCGGCGGCGCGCATCGTGGTGCTGTCCGGCACCGGCAACAGCACGCTGGCGCAGGGTGTGCTTGCACTGGGGGCCAGCGCTTTCCTCCCCAAGTCGGCCGACTTGAAAGAGGTGGTGAGCTTCATCCGCGCCTGCGGCCTCTTGGACCCCGATGCGGCCGACAACCCACCGCCCACCGTTCCGAAGGCGCTCACCGGCTATGCCGAATTCGCCCACGCCAGCGCATGGCAGGAGCTCACGCCGCGCCAGATGCAGGTGCTGCAGTGGGTGCTCGAGGGCAAGGCCAACAAGGAAATCGCCCAGCTCGCCAACCTGAGCGAGGGCACGGTGAAGAACCACGTCTCGACCATCCTGCTGCTGTTCGGCATGCGCTCGCGCGCCCAGTTGATCAGCACGCTGCATTGACGAGCTTCTGAGCTTGCCGGCCGTGGCGTCCAGCGACCCGTCCGCCGACCACACCCTCGGCCAGCGGGTGCTGCGCGAGCACGTCGCTTCTGTCTACGACACTTACATCGTCTCGACGCTGACCCACATGGCGTTCGTGGTGGTGTTCGGCTGCATCATCTATTCGCAACTTCGCAACCTGAGCCTCTTGTTCTGGATCGGCGGCCTGGTGATTGCCGACATCTACGTCTTCTTCACGCCGCGCTGGACCCCGCTGCGTCCCGCGCGGGAAAGCGCGTACTGGGCACGCAAGATCTCCCGCATGGTCACCCTGGTCAGCATGATCACGGCGGTGGTGCCGTGGCTGATCGTGCCCTACGATAACCTGCCGATGACCTCGCTGCTGATGGCGGTGATCGTGGGCAGCTGCGCCCGGGCGGCGCAGTCGCTCTGGCCGCTGAAGTCGGCGCTGTTCGGCTACACGCTCCCGATGTCGCTGGGCCTGATCACCGCGCTGGCATGGCAGGGCGATGGCCTTCATCTTTTTCTGGCGGCTGCCGGCGCGGCCTACCTGCTGCTGACGCTGCGCGCGGGCATCGGGCAGCACAGGCTGCTGACCGAGTCGCTCATGCTGCGCTTCGAGAACGAGGCCCTGGCCGCGCGCCTGGGCGAGCAGATCGCCGCCACCGAGCGCGCCAGCGAAGAGAAAACCCGCTTCCTCGGCACCGCCAGCCACGACCTGCGCCAGCCGCTGCACGCCATCGCGCTCTTTGGCGCCGCGCTCGAGAACGAACTGCGCGACCGTCCCGAGGGCCGCAACGCAGAGCGCCTGATGCGTGCGGTGAATGCGCTCGGTGCATCGCTGGACACCATGCTCGACGTCTCGCGGCTCGATGCGGGCGTGATCACGCCGGTGCCGCAGCCGGTGCAGCTCGACGCGCTCTTCCTGCCGCTCAACCACACCTTCTCGGCGCGCGCCGAGCAGAAGCAGCTGCAATTGCGGGTGCGCGCCAGCGGCCTGTGGGTGCACAGCGATCCGCAACTGCTGCACCGCATGCTGTCGAACCTGATGGACAACGCGCTCAAGTACACGGCCCACGGCGGCGTGACGGTGATGGCGCGCGAGCGCGGCGATTCGGTGTGGGTCGAGGTGCGCGACACCGGCATCGGCATCGCGCCCGAGCAGTCGGGCCGCATCTTCGAGGAGTTCTATCAGATCAACAATCCGGGCCGCGACCGCTCGCGGGGCCTGGGCATCGGGCTGTCGATCGTGCAGCGGCTGTCGCGGCTGCTCGGCCATCCGGTGCAGATGCATTCGCGTCCGGGGCGCGGCACGCACTTTCGCGTCGTGCTGCCGCTCGCCCGTGCGCAGGCCAGCGGGCTGCAGCCGGCCTTTCCCTCCGAGACGGGAGACCTGGCGCCGGTGCCGCAACGCAGGATCGCGCCGCCGCTGCCCGGGCGCGTGCTGCTGCTGGATGACGAACTGGAGATCCGCGAAGCCATGGTTGGCCTGCTGCGCTCGCACGCGATCGATGCGCACGCCGTGGCCGACGAGGCCGGCGCTGCCGCCGCCCTGCAAAAGGCGCACGGCGAAGGGCGCCCGTTCGATCTGCTGCTGTGCGACTACCGCCTGGCCGATGGCGTCGACGGCCTCGATGCCGGCCTGCGCCTCTGCCAGGGGCCGGGCGAGGGCCGCGCCGAAATCCCGCTGTTGCTGATCACCGGCGAGACCTCGCCCGCCCGCCTGCAGCGCGTGCGGGAATCGCAGGTGCCGGTGCTGTTCAAGCCTGTCGTGGCGGCTGCGCTGCTTCAGGCGATGGCCGAGCTTGCCGGGTCGAAGGCCGCGGCCAGGCCCTCAATGGTTGATGCCTGAACACATTGGTAGTAATTGCAATCCGATCGCCGGAGTAAAGATCGAATGGCATGACTTTCGGCACTGGTGAGCATTCGCTCCGCCGAATATCTTCACTGCATTCCGACGCCGCCCAATGGGCCGTACGGCACAAGAACCAGGGGGAAGGGAGAGAAGAAGAAAAGTGAAGAGCGGCCCCGGCGCGAGCGGGGGCCGCTTTTTTTTATTCCGGGATCGTGCCGAAATCAGCCCAGAAGTGCCTGCGCGAATTCGCGCGCGTTGAAGGTCTCCAGGTCCTCGAGCTTCTCCCCGACGCCGATGAAGTAAACCGGAATCGGCCGCTCGCGCGCAATGGCGCACAGCACGCCGCCCTTGGCTGTGCCGTCCAGCTTGGTCACGATCAGGCCGGTAAGACCCAATGTCTCGTCGAAGGCTTTGACCTGCGCGAGCGCGTTCTGCCCGGTGTTGCCGTCGATCACCAGCAGCACCTCGTGCGGCGCGCTGGCGTCGGCCTTGGTGACCACGCGCTTGATCTTCTTGAGCTCGTCCATCAGGTGCAGCTGCGTCGGCAGGCGGCCGGCCGTGTCGACCAGCACCACGTCCTTGCCGCGCGCCTTGCCTGCGTTCACCGCGTCGAAGCTCACGGCCGAGGGGTCGCCGCCCTCGTTGCTCACGATCTCGACCGTGTTGCGGTCGGCCCAGACCAGCAGTTGCTCCCGCGCCGCGGCCCGGAACGTGTCGGCCGCCGCCAGCAGCACCGAGGCGCCTTCGGTGGCGAGGTGCTTGGTGAGCTTGCCGATGGAGGTGGTCTTGCCCGCGCCGTTGACGCCGGCCACCATGATCACCGTGGGCGTGAACTGGCCGATGACCAGCGGCTTCTCGAGCGGGCGCAGCAGATCGGCGATGGCTTCGGCCAGCAGCACCTTGACCTGCGCCGCGTTGGTGGCCATCTGGCGCTTCACGCGGACCTTCAGGTCGTCGAGCAGGTATTCGGTGGCCTTGACGCCGGTGTCGGCCATCAGCAAGGCGGATTCGAGCTCTTCATACAGCGCGTCGTCGATCTGCGCATTGACGAACACGGCCTGGATGCCGGTGCCCGTTTTGCGCAGGCCCGTCTTGAGCTTGTCGAACCAGCCCTTGCGCTCGGTGGCGACGGCGGTTGGCGCGACGGGCGCAGGGGCCGGAGCGGGCGCGGGTGGCGGAGGAGGTGGAACGAAGACGGGCGCGGGTGCTGGCGCCGGAGAGGGGGCCGGCACGACCGGGGCCGGCACTGGTGTGGGCGCCACAACGGGGGCCGGGGCAGGCGAGACAACCGGTGCAGGTGCCGCGACAGGTGTGGGCGCTGGCGCTGGCGGCGGAACGGGTGCCGGAGCTGGCACCGGCGCAGGCGTCACAGGGGTTTCTTCGGCCGCCGGCTTCGCGCCGAACCAACTCGAAGGCGAGAACACCGAGCGTGTGGGCGCGGGCTCCGGGGCAGGGGCCGGCGCGGCCGGCGGTGTGGGCGCCGGCGTGTCGGGGGTTTCGGCAGGCGGTTTTTTCTTGAAGAAACTGAACATCGGGAGCTTTTTACAATCCGACCCATTCTATGAAACACCTCTCGCCACGCAGTACTGCGTCTGGTGCGGTGCTGGCGGTGGCGCTGATGGCGTCCGGAGCCATGCCTGCGCAGGCCCAGTCCACACCGCCCCCCGCCGCATCTCCAGTCGCCATCGCGGCCGCACCGGGCCCCCAGCAATTCACCCTCGCGAACGGCATGACGCTGATCGTCCAGCCCGACCGGCGCGCGCCGACAGCGGTGCAGATGGTCTGGGTCCGCGTCGGCTCGATGGACGAGGTCGACGGCACCTCCGGCGTGGCACATGCGCTCGAACACATGATGTTCAAGGGCACGAAGGACATCAAGCCCGGCGAGTTCTCCCGCCGCGTGGCGCAGCTCGGTGGCCAGGAAAACGCCTTCACCACGCGCGACTACACCGGCTATTACCAGCAGATTCCGGTCGGCAGCCTCGAGCAGGTGATGAAGCTCGAATCCGACCGATTCGCCAACAACCAGTGGCCCGACGACGAGTTCAAGCGCGAGATCGAGGTCGTCAAGGAAGAGCGGCGCCTGCGCACCGAAGACCAGCCCCGCGCGCTGCTCGGCGAACAGCAGAACGCCGCCGTCTTCATGGCCTCGCCTTACCACCGTCCGGTGGTCGGCTGGATGAGCGACCTGGACGCGATGACGCCCGACGACGCCCGCGAATTCCACAAGCGCTGGTACGTGCCCGCGAACGCGGTGCTCGTGGTGGCCGGCGACGTGGACGTCGCCAAGGTCCGTGCACTGGCCGAGAAGTACTACGGCGTCATCCCGGCGCGTGCCGTGCCCGCGCGCAAGCCGCGCGTCGAGCCGGTGCAGCGCGGCATCCGCCGCCTTGAATTCAAGGCGCCCGCCGAGCAGGCCTATGTGTCGCTCGCCTACCGCGTGCCGCAGCTTGCGAACATCGACGACACGAACAGCGATTCCTGGGCGCTCGTTGTGCTCTCGGCCGTGCTGGATGGCTACGCAGGTGCGCGGCTGGATCGCGCGCTTACGCAGGGCCCCGATCGGGTGGCCGATTCCGCCGGCGCCTATTCGGGCTTCATCGGACGCGGTCCGCAGCTCTTCGTGCTCGACGGCGTGCCCTCCCACGGCAAGAGCGCCGAAGTGGTCGAAGCCGCGCTGCGCGCGCAGGTGGCGCGCATCGCGAAGGACGGCGTGGGCGAGGCCGAACTGGCCCGCGTCAAGACGCAGTGGGTTGCCAGCGAAACCTACAAGCGCGATTCAGTGATGGCGCAGGCGCGCGAACTCGGCAGCAACTGGGTCCAGGGCCTGCCGCTCGACGCGAGCGAACGCATCGTCGCCCGGCTGCAGGCCGTCACCGCCGCCCAGGTGCAGGCCGTGGCCGCCAAGTACTTCGGCGACGACCAGCTCACGGTGGCCACGTTGCGACCTTTGCCGCTCGAAGCCAAGCCCCGCGGCCGCGGCTTCGCGGCACCCGCGGGCGAGATGCGCTGAAAGACCGGAACACATGATGACTCTCAAGAAACTGGCGCTGCGCGCCGTGTTTGCCGGCACTGCCGTTCTCGGCCTCGGTCTTGGCACTGCGCAGGCCGCGCTCCCCATCCAGCACTGGACGCTCGCTAACGGCGCCAAGATCTACCTCGTCGCGACCAACGCGCTGCCGATCGTCGACGTGCAGGTCGACTTCGATGCCGGCAGCCGGCGCGATCCGGCGCCCCAGGCGGGCCTGGCCAGCGTGACCTCGGCGATGGTCGAGAAGGGCGTGCGCGCAGGCAAGAACGGCGAGCCCGCGCTCGACCAGAACGCCCTCGGCGAAGCCTGGGCCGACCTGGGCGCGAGCTTCGACGTGAGCGCGGGCACCGACCGCATGAGCTATTCGCTGCGCACGCTCTCCGACCCGGCGCTGCTCGGCAAGGCCGTGGCGCTGGCCTCGCGCGAGATCGGCGAGCCCTCCTTCCCCGACGATGTCTGGCTGCGCGAGCGGGAACGCATCAACGCTTCCATCAAGGAATCCAACACCAAGCCCGCGACCATCGCTGGCCGCGCGTTCGCACAGGCCGTCTATGGCGTGCATCCGTACGGGCAAGAGGTCACCGAGGAAACGTTGGCGCGCATCGACACCGCCGCCATGCGCCAGCGCTACCAGCAACTCATCGTGCCGTGCCGCGCCAAGCTCAGCATCGTGGGCGCGGTCACGCGCGCCGAGGCGGAATCGGTGGCGACCACGTTGCTGTCGCGGCTGCCAGCCACCGACAGTTGCGCGCCGCTGCCCGCGATCGCACCGGTGGCCGCACTGACCGCGCCGAAGGACGAGCGCATTCCGTTCGACTCGGCCCAGGCCCACGTTTTCATCGGCCAGCCCGGCTACCCGCGCAAGGACCCCGACCACTTCGCGCTCACCCTCGGCAACTACGTGTTGGGCGGCGGCGGGTTCGTCTCGCGCCTGACCAACGAGGTGCGCGAGAAGCGCGGCCTCACCTACAGCATCTACAGCGGCTTCGCGCCGGGGCTCGATGCGGGCGCGTTCCGCGTCGGCTTCCAGACCCGGCCCGACCAGGCCGAAGAGGCAGTGAAGATGTCGCGCGAAGTGCTGGCGAAGTTCGTGGCCGAAGGCCCGACCGAGAGCGAACTGAAGGCCGCGAAGGACAACCTGATCGGCGGCTTTCCACTGCTGCTGGACAGCAACCGCAAGCTCATCGGCAACGTCGCCAACATCGCCTGGCACGACCTGCCGCTGGATTACCTCGATACCTGGACCACACGCATGAACGCTGTCACGGCGGCCGACATCAAGGCAGCGTTTGCGCGCAAGCTGCAGCCGGCGCGGATGGTGACGGTGGTGGTCGGCGGAAAGTAACCGTCAGGCCAGCGCGTGCGGGCCGCTGGTGGCGGCCGCACGCACCGCCGTGCCGAGTCGCCGGAGCAACTGCGGCGCCGCGCGCGCCTGCTGCCAGTAGAGCGGCACCGGCAGCGTCGAACCCGGCACCAGTTCCACCAGCGTCCCTTCGCGAATCGCATCGGCCACCATGCTGGCCGGATGCATGCCCCAGCCCATGCCCGCGCATGCCGCTTCGACAAAGGCGTTCGGCGATGGAATCCAATGCCGCGGCGTCTCGACGTTGCGGTGGCAGACGCGGCGCACCCATCGCGCCTGCAAGCGATCCTTGCGGTCGAACACCAGGCTCGGCGCGCTCGCCAGCGTTCGGGCGCCCACGCCCTTGTCGAAATGCCGCTCCACGAATTCGGGGCTCGCGGCGGCCACGTAGTGCATCGTGCCCAGCGCCTCGCTGTTGCAGCCGGCCACCGGCTCGGCGAGCGCGGTCACCGCCGCGAGCACGGCGCCGCTGCGCAAGCGCTCGGCCGTGTGATCCTGGTCGTCGACCGAGAGATCGAGCAGCGCGGCTTCCTCCTGCACGGCGAAGGCCGCTGCCGCTGCCATGAACCAGGTCGCCAGGCTGTCGGCGTTGACGGCCACGCGCACCGTGACGCGTTCGTGCGCCTCTCCGCCCATGCCGAGCGCGGGGAGGGCGTCGCGCAATTCGTGCTCCAGCATGCCCACGCGCTCCACGTGCCGGCACAGCTGCAGGCCCGCTTCCGTGGCGACGCAGGGCTGGCCACGCACCAGCAGCGTGCCGCCGATGCGCTCTTCGAGCAGCTTCACGCGCTGCGAGACGGCCGAGGGCGTGACGTTCAACGCGCGCGCGGCGCGCTCGAAACTGCCTTCGCGCACGACGGCGGCCAGGGCATTGAGGGCGGCGTAGTCAAGCATCGTGATTAGTCAAACTGAATTGAAGTTAGGAGGTTTAGTTTGAGTTAATCCGCGGCGCACCACAAGATCGCACCATGCCTGCCGAATTCACCGCCACTGCTTTCCTCAACGGATTCCTCATGAGCCTGGTGCTCATCGTCGCGATCGGCGCCCAGAACGCCTATGTGCTGCGCCAAGGGTTGCGGCGCGAGCATGTGGGCGCGGTGGTGCTGTTCTGCGCGGCCGGCGATGCGGTGCTGATCGGTGCCGGCGTGGCCGGCATGGCGCAGGCATTGCGAGGACGGCCGATGCTGGCCACTGCGCTCGCGGGACTCGGCGCGGCGTTCCTGTGTGCGTACGGCTTGCGCGCGCTCTGGCGTTCGCGCCAGCCCGGCGCGTTGCAGGCGACGGCGCAGGG
Source organism: Variovorax sp. W1I1 (assembly GCF_030815625.1). Classification (NCBI taxonomy): domain Bacteria; kingdom Pseudomonadati; phylum Pseudomonadota; class Betaproteobacteria; order Burkholderiales; family Comamonadaceae; genus Variovorax; species Variovorax sp. W1I1. The sequence continues at coordinate 456,605 of NZ_JAUSWZ010000001.1, forward strand.
CGTGTCGCTCTCACGCGCGGCCGTGGTGGCGCAGGCGGCGGGCTTCACGCTGCTGAATCCGCATGTCTACCTGGACACCGTGCTTCTCGTGGGCAGTGCGGGCGCGCAGTACGCGGGCTCGCTCAAGGTCTGGTTCGTCGTGGGCGCCGCGATGGCGAGCGCCCTGTGGTTCACCGCGCTGGGCTTCGGCGCGCGGCTGCTCGCGCCGGTGTTCGCGCGTCCAGGCGCCTGGCAGATGCTCGATGCGCTGATCGGCGGCACCATGCTCGTGCTGGCCGCGATGCTGGCACGGCGTGCGTTGACGGGCGCCTGACCGGCCGGCCGCCGATGCCGCGGCGTTAAGCTCCCCGCATGCCCCAAAAGAAAGCCACCGCAGCCCCTCGTCCGCCCGCAGCCAAGCGCCCCGCGCGCCCTGTGCGACCCAACGAGGTCCGCATCATCGGCGGCCAATGGAAACGCACCCGCCTCGCGGTGGCCGACAAGCCCGGCCTGCGCCCCACGCCCGACCGCGTGCGCGAGACGCTCTTCAACTGGCTCGCAAGCCTGGCCGGCGCGGGTGGCGGCGAGCTGCCGGGCTGGCATTGCGTCGATGCCTTCGCGGGCACCGGCGCCTTGGGCCTGGAAGCCGCATCGCGTGGCGCGGCCAACGTGCTGCTGTGCGAGCAAGATGCCGCATTGGTCGCTCAACTGCAGGCCGCGAAGACCAAGCTGTCGGCCGAGGCCGTGCGCATCGACCGCGGCAACGGCGTCACGGCGCTCGAGCGCACGACGGCGGGCAGCCTGCACGCCGTCTTCCTCGACCCGCCCTTCGAAAGCGTTGCGCTCTACGAACCGGCCCTGCGCGCCGCGGCCCGTGCGCTGCGCCCCGGCGGCGTCGTTTATCTCGAAGCCCCGCGCCAATGGAACGATGAGGAACTGGCAGCCTTCGGTCTCGCAAGCTTTCGTTACCTGAAGGCCGGCGCCGTGCATGCCCACCTGTTGCGTCTGGCCTCGGAGGCAACTGCATAATCCGCCGAACAAGCCGCACCGGCAGCATGAGGAAGAAGCAACCATGGCCAGCAACGTCATCGCGGTTTACCCCGGCACATTCGACCCCATCACCCTCGGTCACGAGGATGTGGTGCGTCGCGCAACCCAGCTTTTTTCCAAGGTGATCGTCGCCGTCGCGGCGGGCCACCACAAGAAGGCGCTGTTCAACCTCCAGGAACGCATGGACATGGCGCGCGAGGCCGTCAAGCCCTACAGCGATCAGGTCACCGTCGAGAGCTTCTCGGGGCTCCTGCGCGACTTCGTGGTGGCGCGCGGCGGCAAGGCCATGGTGCGAGGCCTTCGCGCCGTGACCGACTTCGACTACGAGTTCCAGCTCGCCGGCATGAACCGCTCGCTGATGCCCGATGTCGAGACCGTGTTCCTCACGCCCAGCGACAAGTACCAGTTCATCTCCAGCACCTTCGTGCGCGAGATCGCGATGCTCGGCGGCGAGGTCAACAAGTTCGTCTCGCCGAATGTCGAGCACATGCTGGCCGCCAAAGTCCGCAGCCTCGGCCGTGAATAAGCCGCAATGAGCGGCTTGCCGCCACCCCGCCTGCATCTGCTCGGGGATGCAGCGCTCCTGTGCGAGCTGCCGGCACCGGCCACGCTGGTTCAGCAGCAGCGCATCTGGGCGCTGGCCGCCGAGGCCCGCGAATGGCCCGGCGTCGGCGAAGTGCTGCCGGGCATGAACAACCTCACGCTGACCTTCGACCCGACCGCGATCGACCTCGATGCGCTCACCGCGCAGGTGCTCGAAGCCTGGCCGAAGCTTTCTGCCAAGGCCGTCGAAGGCCGGCTGGTCGAGATCCCCGTTGCCTATGGCGGTGAGCACGGCCCCGATCTCGGCGATGTCGCGGCCCACACCGGCTTCACGCCGGCGGAAGTCGTGCGGCGCCACAGCGCGGGCGCGTACGTGGTCTACCTGCTCGGCTTCTTGCCCGGCTTCGCTTTCATGGGCGGCCTTGCCCCCGAGCTCGCCACGCCCCGCCGCGCAGAGCCGCGCACTGCCGTGCCCGCGCGCTCGGTCGGCATCGGCGGCGAGCAGACCGGCATCTACCCGCTGGTGTCGCCGGGCGGCTGGCAGCTCATCGGCCGCACCTCGCTCGAGATGTTCGACCCGACCGCCGAGTCGCCCACCCTGCTGCGCCCGGGCGACCGCGTGCGCTTCGTCGTCGAGAGCGTAGAGACATGATCGTCGTCCAGAAGCCCGGCCTGCTGGCCTCGGTGCAAGACCTCGGGCGGCACGGCCATCGCCAGTTGGGCATCTGCCCTGGCGGCGCGCTTGATGTGCTGGCGCTCACGCTCGCGAACCGGCTGGTCGGCAATGTGGACGGCGCCGCGGGCCTCGAACTCACGATGGGCGGCTGCGAAGTGCGCTTCGAGACCGACACGCGCATTGCGCTCGCCGGTGACGACTTCGGCGCGCTGCTCGACGGCGTGCCGCTCTGGCCCAGCTGGAGCGTGCCGGTGGCCGCGGGCCAGGTGCTCAAGCTCTCGGGTGCCAATGCAGCCGGCGCGAAGAAGGCGGGGCTGCGAAGCTGGCTCGCCATCGCGGGCGGCATCGATGTGGTGCCCGTGCTCGGCTCGCGCAGCACCGACCTCAAGGCCGGCTTCGGCGGCCACGAAGGCCGAGCCCTCCGCAAGGGCGACAAGCTGCCGCTGGGTACCTCGCGGCTCAACGCCGCAGAGCGCGCACGCAAGCCCTTCGGCCTGCGGGGGCCCGACTGGGGTCCCGAAGAAGCCGATCGCGCCATCGCCCTGCGCGTGCTGCCCGGTCCCGAATTCGAACAGTTCACGCTTGCAGCGCGCGAGGTGCTGTGGGGCGAGCGCTGGCGCATCACCTCGCAGAGCAACCGCATGGGCAGCCGGCTCGCCGGCACCGAACTCAAGCGCAAGCGCGCAGGCGACATGCTTTCCTCGGGCGTGATCCCCGGCACGATCCAGGTGCCGCCCTCGGGCCAGCCGATCATCCTGATGGGCGATGCGCAGACCACGGGCGGCTATCCGCGCATCGGCGTGGTGATCCGCGCCGACCTCTGGAAGCTCGCGCAGGCGCCGCTCAACGGCAAGCTGCGCCTCGTGCAGGTCGACATGGCGGAGGCGCTCGCCGCCTGGGCCGGTCAGCAGCGCTACCTCGCGCAGGTGGCACAAGGGCTTGCCGTGGCAGGCTGGCCGGGCACGGCATAGACTGTGCGAGCACCCGCCAGCGGCTGCACCGGTGCCGGCCCGCTGAAGAAGAAGGAACCTTCCCCATGCACATCGACCTCAATGCCGACCTCGGCGAAGGCGCTGGCAGCGACGAAGCGCTGCTGGGCCTCGTGAGCTCCGCCAACATCGCCTGCGGCTGGCACGCGGGCGACGCCAAGACCATGCGCCAGTGCGTGCGCTGGGCCATCGAACATGGCGTGGCCATCGGCGCGCATCCGAGCTTTCCGGACCGCGAGAACTTCGGCCGCAGCACCATGCATCTGCCGCCCGACGAGATCGTCTCCAACGTGCTCTACCAAGTCGGCGCGCTCGCCGCGATCGTCAAGGCAGAGGGCGGCCAGCTTGCGCATGTGAAGGCGCACGGCCAGCTCTACAACCAGGCGGTGAAGGAGCCCGAACTCGCTGATGCGCTCTGCGAGGCGGTGCGCCGCTTCGACCCATCGCTGAAGTTCTTCGGCCTCGCCGGCAGCAACATGATCGACGCCGCGCGCCGCGCCGGCCTCACGCCTGTCGAGGAAGTGTTCGCCGACCGCGGCTACATGCCAGACGGCAGCCTCGTGCCGCGCAGCCAGCCCGGCGCGCTGATCGAAAGCGAAGAGCAGTCGATCGCGCAGACCCTCGCATTCGTGCGCGACCACCAGGTGACTGCCATCGATGGCAGCACGGTCGCCGTCAATGCCCAGACCGTTTGCCTGCACGGCGACGGCGCGCACGCGCTGGCCTTCGCGCGGCGCATCCGCGAGCGGCTGCAGGCCGAGGGCATCGCGGTTCGCGCGATGGCTTGAACAGCATGAGCAAGACCGAAGCGAAACGCACGAGCGTCCTGCTGACCGGCTTCGACCCGTTCGACCGCGAAGCGATCAACCCGTCATGGGAGGCCGTGCGCGCACTCGACGGCGCGAAGATCGGCCGCGCCAAGGTGCATGCCCGCCAGATGCCGTGCGTCTTCGGCGATGCCCTTGAAGCGCTGGCGAATGCCATGGACGAACTGAAGCCGCAACTGGTGCTCTGCGTCGGCCAGGCCGGCGGACGCTCGGAGATCACGCCCGAGCGCATCGCGATCAACATCGACGACGGGCGCATCGCCGACAACGCGGGTCATCAGCCGATTGATCTGCCGGTGGTGCCGGGCGCGCCGGCTGCGTATTTCTCGACGTTGCCGATCAAGGCGATCGCGCGCGACTTGCGCGCGGCCGGCATTCCGTCTTCGGTGTCGAACAGCGCAGGCACCTTCGTCTGCAACCACATCTTCTACGGGCTGATGCACCGCATCGCGACGCATCCGGTATCCGGTTTGCCGGGCGTGCGCGGTGGCTTCATCCACATTCCGTACCTGCCCGAGCAGGCAGCGCGCTTTCCGGGTGCGCCGAGCATGTCGCTCGCCACGATGACCGAGGCGCTGCGCATCGCGGTCGCCACCGCGCTCGCGGTGAAGCAGGACGTGGCCGAGACCGGCGGCCAACTGCACTGAGCCTCCTCAGGCCGACGGGAAGGTCTTCGCGAGCCAGGCGTTCAACGCCGCATTGACGAAGTCGGGCTTCTCCATCGTCAGCATGTGGCCGCACTGCGGCACCCACACCACCTCGGCCTGCGGCAGCAGCGCCGCCATTTCTCGCGTGTGCTCGGGCGGCGCGAGCTTGTCGTCGTCGCCGCACATCAGCAGCACCGGGGCCTGCAGTGAGGCCAGGTGCAGGCGTGCGTCAGGGCGCCGCATCACCGCGCGGTTCTGGGCGATGAGCTGGGCGGTGCCGGCATCCAGAACGATGTCGAGGTAGCGCTGCACCAGCACCGGGTCATTTGCTTGCGTCGGGTGGAAGGCGAAATAGACATTCGCCTCGATCACGTCGCGCGCCTCGCCGCGCTCGAAGAGTTCGATGGCGGCTTCGCGCATCTCGAACATGTCGGCAGGCTCAGGCCGCGCGCTCGTGCCGAGCAGGGCGAGCCCGGCGATGCGTTCGGGCGCCTGGCGGGCCGCTTCCATCGCGACCATGCCGCCCATCGAGGCACCGCAGAGCACCAGCGGCCCCGCGTGCTCGCGCAGCACGGCGGCGGCCATGGCTTCGATGGTGTCGTTGCGCGTCTGGACGTTGCTCACGCGGGCGTCGAAGGCGGGGGAAAGGGCAGGCCGCTGGGCCTCCCAGAGGCGCTCGTCGCAGGCGAGGCCGGGCAGTAGAACGAGGTGGGGCATGGAAGGATTCTGCGCGATCGCGGCAAGCGGCGTAACGGCATAGGTCACGGCATAGGACATGGCATAGGCTTCATGGCCAGCAGCCATTGCGGGTCTTGATCGACATACTTTGCGGCGCTGCGTGACGCACCCCGCGCGCGCATTCGCGCTTCAAGTCGAGGACAACAAATGAACCTGGTTCAACGCGTGCAGGACATCCTGCTCAAGCCCAAGGCCACCTGGCCCGTGATCGATGCGGAGCCGGCCGATGCTGCTTCGCTCTACAAGAACTACGTGATGATCCTCGCGCTGATCCCGGCGGTGGCGAGCTTCATCGGCCTCTCGGTGATCGGTCTCGGCATGTTCGGCGTCAACTTCCGCGTGCCGATCGTCGCGGGGCTCGCCAACATGGTCGTGGGCTACGTGCTGTCGCTGGTGATGGTGTTCGTGCTTGCGCTCATCATCGATGCGATGGCACCGACCTTCGAAGGCACCAAGAGCCAGATCAGCGCGCTCAAGCTGTCGGCCTATGCAAGCACGGCCGGCTTCATCGGCGGCATCTTCAGCCTGCTGCCTTCGCTGTCGGTGCTGGGCGCAGTAGCGGCGCTCTACGGCATCTACCTGATCTACCTCGGCCTGCCGGTGCTGATGAAGTGCCCGCCCGACAAGGCCATCGCGTACACCGCGGTGGTGGTGATCTGCGCCATCGTCGGCGGCTTCGTCATCGCGTGGGTGCTCGCGCTGCTCACACCTTCGCCCGCGCGCGTCGGCATGGGCACGGGCATGGGTTTCGTGGGCGAAGCGGTGGCGGCCGTGCAACAGCTCGCCACCGCAAAGGCCTGAGCGTCACGCGCCCGGTGGAAAATGGGCGGCAATGCCAACGCCCAAACCCGACACCACCACCGACATCATCCTGATCCGTCACGGCGAAACCGCCTGGAACCGAGAGCTGCGCTTCCAGGGGCATGCGGATGTGCCGCTCAACGACATCGGCCATGAACAGGCCAGGCGCATCGGCCTGAGGCTTGCGGGCGAGACGGCGCAGCACCTGATCAGCAGCGACCTCATGCGTGCCCAGCAGACGGCGGCCCCGGCGGCGCTGCAGCTGTCGCTGCCGGTGGTCACTTCGGCGGGATTGCGGGAGCAGTACTTCGGCATCGTCGAGGGCATGCGCTCCGACGAGATCCAGAGCCTGCACCCGCGCGCGTGGGAAGAATGGCTGGAGTTCCGCGAGGACCACGCGATGCCCGAGGGCGAGACGGCGCGCGAGTTCCATGCGCGCATCGTCGCGGCGCTCGGCACTATCGCCACGGCGCACCAGGGGCAGCACCTGGTCGTCGTCACCCACGGCGGCGTGCTCGACATGGTGTGGCGCACCGCCAAGGGGCTGAGCCTCAGCGGGCCGCGCCGGAGCGACATTCCCAATGCGGGCTTCAACCGCATCCGCATCGCGGACCCGGCCGCGCCGGATGCAATCGAGATCGTCGAGTGGGCCGACACCCGCCATCTCGCCGACCTGCCGCCGCAGCCGACCTACGACCAGACGCGGCACCTGAAGGACAAGGGCTAAGCGCCCGCGCGCTCAGGCGATTCCTGCGGCGAGTTGCCCGAGGCCGAGGCGCGCATAGACGGCCCCCGCCTGCCGCCGCAGCCGCAGCGACTCGGGCTGGCCGTTGAGCTGCTGCTGCAGGATGCCTTGCGCCGCAGCGAGCGTCGATTCGCTGCCCGTGCGCACCAGCGCATCGAGGTACACCTGCTCGAAGAAGTCGCGCTGCGCGTGGCTGCCGCCGATCTCGATCATGCGCGGCAGCGCGACGCCGAGTCCTTCGATGGCGCCGGAGAAATCGCCACGCGCATGGGCCACGAGTCCGTTCGCGGCAGGCACGCAGACACGCTGCCATGCGGCGCGCGTCGAAGGCGGTGCGTCGGGCGCGAAGGCCTCGATGTTGCGCAGCAGCGCATCGGCCTCGGGGCGTCCAGCGCGTGCGAGTCCGTAGAGGTATTGCAGGTCGAGAAAGGGCAGCACATGGTCCGCCTGCCGTTGCAGCAGGTAGCCGGCCACGTCATTCCAGCGCGCACCCACGTCGATACCCGCGAGTTCGAGGCGCGCGAGCAGCGACACGGCGCCGATCTGGTCCTGCGAGTAGTCCTTCACCACACCCCACGCATGCTCGTCGTACACCGCGAGCGCTTCGGCGTCGCGGCCCAGGTCGATGAGGAACAGCGCCACATGCCACCAGTTGTGCGTGACCATGAAGGAGTTGAGCCCGATCCAGGTGTCGCTCACGCTTTCCATGAACGCGAGCCCTTCGGCAAGCCGGCCTTCGGTGAGCATCACATGCGCGAGTGCGTGGTGCGCCCACGGCTCCTTGCGGCACATGGCGATGGCCAGGCGCGCGCTGGCCTCGGCCTCGCGCATCAGGTGGCACTGCTCGTAGCCGAAGGCCGCCATGCCGTGCACATAAGGCACGTCGGCCGCCGAAGGCAGCACTGTGAGTGCGAGCCGCAGCATGCCCGGGCAGTCGCCGGTGTTGAAGCAGTGGTACTGGCCCAGCTTGACTGAGACGAGATCGCGCGGAAATTCGTGCGCCTGCTCCGCGTGCAGTGCGATGGCGCGGGCGATGTCGCCATCGGCCCATGCCTCGATGGCCGCGATGTAGCGCTGCTCGCGCGGTGTGGCTCGCGCGGCGCCGGCACGGGCCTTCGCGAGATACGGCCTCGCATTCGCCACGGCATCGCGCGATTCGGCAAAGAGGTGCAGCGTCGCGCAGTACGCCTGCACGATGGGACTCGCATCGGTGTCGGCCAATGCGATCAGGTTGACGGCGCGCGACTCGGTCGAGATGAAACCCATGACGAAGTCGTCGACCAGTGCGAGGCTGGCGGGGTCATCGAGGGTGAGCGGATTGCCGAGGCTGTCGGCGGCGTGCAGGGTTGCGGAGGGCATGGCGGCATGGTGCCATGCCCCTGCGGATGGTTCAAACCCCGGCTTGCTGGTGGCGGTACTCCTGGGTCTTTCCGCCGTAGCCGTAGGCCGCGCCGCGCGCATCGATCACGTGGATGTACGAGACCTCGTGCAGGTTCGGCCGGATCTTCGCCATGGCCGCATGCACCTCGCGCAGGTAGCGCGCCTTCTCGGCCTTGGTGTTGGTTTCGTCGGTGATGCTGATGTCCAGGTGAAAGGCCGACTTGCCGAGCGACGCGAGCGTCTGGCCGCCGATGAACCAGGCGTCGGCGGCGATGTACTGCACCGTGATGGCAATCACCGGCAACTGCTTGCCGAGCACGCTTTGCGTGAGCTCTGCGACGGCGTCGACGGTCTTGCGGGTGAGGGTGGCATCGGGTTCGCCGGAGAGGTGGACAACGATGTGGGGCATGGTGGACTCCTGTGGAATGAATGATCGATGGGGTGATTGTGGGATTCCGATGGTCATCGGAAAAGCAGGAAGATATGATGGAATCCATCGGATAAACGGATGGATAAGGCCATGCAGTCCTTCGACCTCGAACAACTTCGCACCCTCGCCGCGGTGATCGACGCGGGCAGCCTCACGGCCGCCGCGCCCCGCGTGTTCCTCTCGCAGTCGTCCGTCAGCGAGCAGATGCGCAAGCTCGAGGAGCGAGCGGGCCAGTCGCTGCTCACGCGCAGCAAGGCTGGGGTCGCGCCCACCGAGGCGGGCACGCGGCTCTTGGCATATGCGCGGCGCATCCTCGCGCTCAGCGACGAGGCGTTCCGCGACCTGCATGGCGAAGCGCTGCAAGGCGAGCTGCGATTGGCCGTGACCGACTACTTCCGTCCCGGCGATCTCACGCAGTTGCTCGGCCGTCTGGGCGAAAGCTATCCGCAGGTGCGGCTGAACGTGAGCATCCTGAAGAGCGACGCGCTGCGGGCCGCCTATGCACACGGCGACTTCGATGTCGGCTTGGCGATGGACATCGCGGGTGCGTCGTCGTCTTCAGCTTCGGCGCAGGCCGCGAAGGGTTCCCTGGTCCGGCGCGAATCGCTCGCTTGGCTGGGCGCCACCGGCCTGCGAGTGGCGCGGGGCGAGCCGGTACGGCTGTTGGCGCTGCCGGACACCTGCTCGCTGCACCAGTTCACCGTGGCGCTGCTCCGGCGGCGGCGCGTGCCGTATGTGCTCGCGCATGTGGCGTCCGGCGTGGCGGGGTTGCAGTCGGCGCTGGCTGCGGGGCTGGGCGTTGCGTGCCTGAACGAATCGGCGGTGTGCGAGGGCGTGACCCGGCTGGCGGCGCCGCACGGCCTGCCGGCGTTGCCCAAGGTGGCGTTCCAGTTCCTGCCCGGGCGTCGGGGCGAGACAGCGTTCGTGACCCGCGCGCGCGAAATGCTGGCTACCCATCTGGTGTGAAGCCAAAGCCAAATGGGGGGTGGCGCGGGATTTGCGTCACCTTGGCCATGGCCGCACCACAACCCACTCACCTGCCGGATCTGCTGCGCCATTCCCGCTTCGATGACGCGCAAGCGATCTTTTCGGGCACCTTGTTCGTCGCGATCGCCATGATGCTGTTCGGCCAGGCAGGCCTGCTCACGGGCGGCACCGCGGGCGTCGCCTTCTTGCTGCACTACGCCACCGGTGTGAGCTTCGGCAAGCTGTTCTTCCTGGTGAACCTGCCGTTCTACTGGTTCGCCTGGCGCCACATGGGCCGCGCCTTCACCCTCAAGACCTTCTCGGCGATCGTGCTGCTCTCGGTGATGACCGACTGGGCGCCGCGCTATCTGTCGATCGATTCGCTGCACCCGGCGTTTGCCGCGGTGCTTGGCGGCCTGCTGCTGGGCACGGGCTGCCTGTTCCTCGCACGCCATCGCGCCAGCCTCGGCGGCGCGACGGTGCTCACGCTGTACCTGCAGGAAAAGCGCGGCTGGCCGGCCGGCAAGGTGCAGATCGGCATCGACTGCACGGTGGTGCTGCTCGCGCTGTTCGTGATTCCGCCGCAGCGCGTGGGGTGGTCGGTGCTGGCTGCGGTGGTGATGGGGCTCTTCTTGTGGATCAACCACAAGCCGGGGCGCTACGCGGCGACTTGAGTTCGGGGGAGCGTGCGCAGGCCACCGGGTACTCCCCTCCGCGAATGTCCCCCGCCTTCGGCTCCTCCTTTATTTCGCTGCGTGGAGCACCCGATGCCCTGCGCACTTGGGCACGCTGCTGGTGTTTCGCTGATCAACGACTGCTCTGAAAGCGAGCACGCCGATGGGGGTGCCTTGCGCAGCGAAATAAAGGAGGAGCGAAGCGGGGGACATTCGCGGAGCAAGGTACCCCGTCGGCGGGATCGCCGCCCTGAACAACCCGCGCTCTAGCGTTCAGGCACCACAGGCCAAGGCCGCTGCGCCTCGCGAATCTGCTCGAACGCGCGCGACACGCGCAGCACGCCGAGGTCGTCGAAGCGATGTCCCGCAATCTGCAGCCCGATCGGCAATCCGCTCGCCGCATACCCGCAGTTCACCGACGACGCCGGCTGCTCCGACATGTTGAACGGCACCGTGAAGCCGATGTGCTCCAGCGGACGCAGCGGGTCGTTGGTCGGCGAAGGCGCTTCGGCCGCCGCAGGCATGTTCGGCGACACGGGCGAGATCACGTAGTCGAAGCGCGCGCACGCCTGCACCGCCGCCACGCGCGTCGCATGGAACTGGCTGAAGCTGCGGAACACATGCTCGCCGCTGAACTCGGCCGCGCTCTCGGCCCATTCGCGGATGTAGGGCAGCACCTTGGCGCGCTGGTCGGCGCGCAGGGCCTTCATGTCCACCAGCGAGCGCATGCGCCACAGGTGGTCCATGCCGTCGAGCATGGCCTGCGACATGAAGGGCTGCATCGGCTCGACGATCGCGCCGGCTTTCTCGAACAGGCGCGCGGCGTGTTCGACCGCCGTCTGGATCTCCGGCTCGACCGCGAGGCCGCAGCCCGCGTCGAGCAGCAGCCCGATGCGCAGGCCCCGCAGATGGTCGGGCGACACGTCGAAGGCGGCCCAGTCGATGTCTTGCGCCGGCAGGCTCATGCTGTCGCGCGCGTCGGGCCTGGAGAGCGCCTGCATCATCAGCGCGGCATCGCCGACGGTGCGGGTCATCGGTCCCGCGGCACGGCCCATGTAGGGCGGGTCGATCGGAATGCGGCCCAGGCTCGGCTTGAGCGTGAAGATGCCGCACCAGCTCGCGGGCAACCGCAGCGATCCGCCGATGTCGGTGCCCAGATGCAGCGGACCGTAGCCCGCCGCGGCCGCAGCGCCCGCACCGGCGCTGGAGCCGCCGGGCGTCTTGCCGAGGTCCCACGGGTTGCGCGCCAGCTTGTGGAAGCTCGACAGGCCCGAGGACAACATGCCGTAGTCCGGCATGGCGGTCTTGCTCACGATCACCGCGCCGGCTTCCTTCAGGCGCGCGGCCGGCGGTGCATCGGAAGTGGCGGGCTTCAGGTCGACGGCAGCCGTGCCGGCGGGCATCGGGTCGCCGCGCGTGGCGATGTTTTCCTTGATGGTGGTCGGCACGCCATCGAGCGGGCCGAGCGCATCGCCGCGCTGCCAGCGCGCTTCCGACGCGCGCGCCTGTTCGAGCGCGGCCTCGGGGCGAAAGAGCCAAGTGGCCTGCAGGTGCGGCTCCCAGCGCTCGATGTGCGCGATCACGGCCTGCGTGACCTCGACCGGCGACAGGCGCTTGTCGCGGTAGGCGGCCGAGAGTTCCTGCGCGGAGAGTTCGTTCAAAGGAGCGGAGGAAGACACGTCTTTCTTAGCCCCAGGAAAGCGCCGAGAGGTCGTTCACGAAGATAGGGTTCTCCTTCCAGAGACCCTTCACGTTCTTCTTGGCGATCGTCGGGAACTGCGGCTGGTACAGGAAACCGTTGGCCGCGTCGGTGGCCAGCATCTTCTGCGCGTCGCCCAGGAGCTTGTTGCGCTCGGCGGCGTTGGGGGTGGACTTGATCTTGTCGAACAGCGTGTTGAAGGCCTTCGACTGGTAGCCCCAGTAGTAGTCCGACTTGGCGTAGTTGCCCAGGTCGAAGGGCTCGACGTGCGAAATGATCGACAGGTCGTAGTCCTTGTTGCCGTAGGTGCCGCTGAGCCATTGCGCCCACTCGACGTTCTGCACCTTCACCACGATGCCGATCTTGGCGAGCTGGGCCACGATCACTTCGCCGCCCTGGCGCGCGTAGGGCGGTGGCGGCAGCGTCATCTTGAGTTCGAGCGGCGTCTTCACGCCAGCCTCGGCGAGCAGCTTCTTGGCCTTCTCGATGTCGAAGGGATTGACGCCCGTGGTGTCGACGAAGCCCGCCGCGCCCGGCACGTAGTGGCTGCCGATGGCCACGCCCAGGCCGTCGGCGGCACCTTCGATCACCGCCTTGCGGTCGATGGCCGCGAGGATGGCGCGGCGCACGCGCACGTCGTCCAGTGGCTTCTTCTGGTTGTTGATCGACAGGATGGTCTTGGCGCGCGAACCGGCCAGGATCACCTGGAACTGCGGGTTCATCTTGAACTGCGGCACCACGCGCGTGCCGATGCGGGTGAACACGTCGACGTCGCCCGCCATCAGCGCGGCCGCCTGCGCGGCGGTGTCGGCGATGAAGCGGAAGGTCACCTTGTTGATCTTGGCGGTGGCGGGACTGCGGAAGCCCTCCCACTTGCTCAGTGTGAGCGACGAGCCCTTGGCCCAGGCGTCCAGCTTGTAGGGGCCGGTGCCGACGGGCTTGGTGGCGTTGGCGTCGGCGCTCTTGGGCTCGACGATCACGGCCGTGGCCTGGCCGAGCACGAAGGGCAGGTCGGGATCGATTTCCTTGTTGATGACCACCACGGTGTAGTCGTCCACCACCTGCGTCGCGAGGTTGGCGAAAGTGCGCTTGTCCTTGTTGGTGCTCTTCTCGCCGCCGGCGCGGTCGAACGAGAACTTGACGGTGGCCGCGTTGAAGGGCTCGCCGTTCTGGAACTTCACGCCGCGCTTGAGCTTGAAGGTGTACGTCTTCAGGTCGGGCGAGATCTCCCAGCTCTCGGCCAGGAGCGGGGTGACGCTGCCGTCGGCGTTGATTTTGGTGAGCGTCTCCAGGATGTTGTACTGCACGATCTCGGCGATTGCGGCGGCGGCGCCGGCGGTCGGATCGAGGCCCGGCGGTTCGAGCGCCATGCCGATCACGATGGCGTCCTTCCGCCCTTGGGCCATGCCGGCCAGCGGGGTGGCCAGCGCGACAGTGGCGCCAGCGGTGGTGAGGAGGGTGCGACGGTTCAACATAGGTGGGTATCTCCGGAAAACGGCCAGGGTCGAATGACTGCTTCGGCGCCGACCGTGCCCCGAAGGGAGGCGCGGCGCCACGAAAGACAAGGCACGCAGCACGAAAGATGCCACGTGCGCAGCGGATCATTCTCTCGCAGCAGGTGGCCCGGCGCCTTGCTCCCGGAGCGGTTTTTCCTCGGGACGTACCCGGATGCCGGGGCTTGGCGCAGGCTCTTCACCGGGCCGTTTCATCAGGCCCAGTACAGCGCGGCGATGTCGTTCACGAAGATCGGCGCGTCCTTCCAGAGACCGCGCAAGTTGCGCCCCGCCACGGTGATGAACTGCGGTTGAAACAGGAACACGTTGGCCGCGTCCTCGGCCAACACGCGCTGCGCATCGCCGAGGTAGCGCGCCCGGTCGGCCGCGCGGGGCGCGTTGCGCGCCTTGTCGAAGGCCTCGTTGAACTTCGCCGACTGGTAGCCCCAGTAGTACTCGGGCTTGGTGTAGTTGACGAGGTCGAAGGGCTCGACGTGCAGGATCAGCGAGAGGTCGTAGTTCTTGTTGCCGTAGGTGCCGCTCATCCACTGCGCCCACTCGACGTTCTGGATCTTCGCGACGATGCCCACCTTGGCAAGCTGCGCGGCGATGAGCTCGCCGCCCTGCCGTGCATAGGGCGGGGGCGGCAGCACGAGCTCCAGTTCGAGCGGCGTCTTCACGCCGGCTTCGGCCAGGAGCTTCTTCGCCTTCTCGACGTCGTAGGCGTTGATGCCCGTGGTGTCGATGTAGCCCGGCGCGCCCGGCACGTAGTGGCTGCCGATGGGGACGCCGCGTCCGTCCATCGCAGCCTCGATCACCGCCTTGCGGTCGATGGCGGCGGAGATGGCGCGGCGCACGCGCACGTCATCCAGGGGCTTGCGCTTGTTGTTGATGGCCAGGATGGCCTTTCCGCGCGAAGCGTTGAACACCACCTGAAAGCGCTTGTCGTTCTGGAACTGCGGCAGGCTGCGCGACACCGAGGCATGCGGGAACAGGTCGACGTCGCCCGAGAGCAGCGCGGTGGTCTGCGCGGCCGGCTCGGAGATGAAGCGGAAGCTCACCTTTCGGATCTGCACGGCATCGGCGAGGCGCCAGCCGTCCCACTTGGCGAGCACGATGGCCGAGCCCTTGGCCCAGTTGTCGAGCCGATAGGGGCCGGTGCCGATGGGCTTGGTGGCGTTGGTTTCCACCGTCTTGGGCTCCACCACGATGGCTGAGGCTTGGCCGAGCAGGAACAGCAGGTCGGGCTCGATCTCCTTGTTGATCAGCACCACGGTGTGCTCATCGAGCACCTGTGTCGCGATGTTGGCGAAGGTGCGCTTGTCCTTGTTGGTGCTGTTGGCCGCGGCCGCGCGGTCGAACGAGAACTTCACGGTGCTCGCATTGAGGGGCTCGCCGTTCTGGAACTTCACGCCGCGCCGGAGCTTGAAGGTGTAGGTCTTGAGGTCGGGCGAGACTTCCCAGCTCTCGGCGAGCAGCGGCGTGACGCTGCCGTCGGAGTTGATCTTGGTGAGCGTCTCGAAGACGTTGTAGAGCACCACTTCGGAAATCTCGGCGCCGGCCTTGGCGGTGGGGTCGAGGCCCGTGGGCTCGAGCGTGAGGCCGATCACCAGCGTGTCTTTTTTCTTTTGCGCGAGCGCGTCGAACGGCAGGGCGAGCGGTGCCAGGGCGGCGGCGCTGGTGGCGAGCAGGGAGCGTCGGTTGAGCATGAGGCGGTGTCCTTGGTGTCCTCGGGAAAGGGCAAGCATCATCCGCGAGACGGGTGCCCGTGCGCAACCAAATGCTTATGACCCACTCATCCTACGAAGCGTCGGCGACGCTTCGGTGTCAGGCCGCAAGCAATGTGCCGCCGGTGGGCGTGCGCGGCACGGCGTCGAGCAGCGTGCGGGTGTATGGATGCTGCGCGTTGCGGAACAGCTCGCCCGGCGGGCCCTGTTCGACGATCAGGCCCTTCCACACCACGCACACGTCGTCACACAGGTGGTTGACCACCGCGAGGTCGTGGCTGATGAGCAGATAGCTCACGCCGAACTGCTGCTGCAGGTCCTGCATGAGGTTGAGCACCTGGGCCTGCACCGACACGTCGAGCGCGCTGACGGGTTCGTCGGCGACGATGAGCTTGGGCCGCGTGATGAGCGCGCGTGCGATGGCGATGCGCTGGCGCTGTCCGCCCGAGAACTCGTGCGGGTACTTGTCCATGTCCGTCGTGCGAAGGCCCACGGCTGCCAGCGATTCGGCGGCACGTTCGCGTTGTTCCTTGCGCGATGCTTCTGCCAATGCTTCGAGCGGCTCGGCGACGATGCGCGCGACGGTTTGGCGCGGATCAAGAGAGCCATAGGGGTCCTGGAACACCATCTGGAAATCGCGTCGTGCGGTGCGCAGTTCGCTTCTGGGCAGCGCGTGCAGGTCGCGCCCGAGCAGCTTCACGCTGCCAGAGGTCGGCGTGTCGAGCGCCATCACGAGGCGCGCGATGGTCGACTTTCCCGAACCCGATTCACCGACGATGCCGACGCTGTGGCCCGCCTCGACCTTGAAGCTCACGCCGTTGAGTGCCTTGACGGTGGGAGGCGGTCCGAAGAGTTTTTCGCGCGGCAGGTCGTAGTGGCGCACGAGGTCAGTCACTTCCAGCAGCGGCGAGGCGAGAGCGGATTCACTCATGAGGCAACGGCGACCTTCGTCGCGATTTCTTCGAGCCGGATGCAGCGCACCGCGTGGTCGTGCGGCAGCATCGTGGCCGGTGGACGCGTCGTCTGGCAGGCGTCGATCGTGTAGCTGCAGCGGCCCGCGAAGGGGCAGCCCTTCGGCAGGTCGACCAACTCGGGCACGCTGCCGCGGATGGTGGCCAAACGCACGCCGCGCGGCGCACCGAGCGCGGGTCGTGCGGCGAAAAGGCCCTGCGTGTAAGGGTGCGCACGACGCGCGAACACGGCCTCGGTCGGGCCGCTCTCGACCACGCTGCCGCCGTACATCACCAGCATCTTCGAGACGGTCTGCGCGATCACGCCGAGGTCGTGCGAGATCAGGATCAGCGCCATGCCGCGCTCTTCCACCAGACTCTGGATGAGTTCGAGGATCTGCTTCTGGATCGTGACGTCGAGTGCGGTGGTGGGCTCGTCGGCGATCAGCAGGTCGGGGCCGCAAGCCAAGGCCATCGCAATGCCGATGCGCTGCCGTTGCCCGCCCGAGAACTGGTGCGGATACGCATCGAGCCGAGAGGCTGCATCCGGAATGCCCACGCGCTCCAGCAGCGCCAGCACTTCCTTGCGCGCCTCAGCCTTCGAGAGGCCGCGGTGAAGCCTGAGCGGTTCGCCGACCTGGCGCACGATGGTGTGCACCGGGTTGAGCGCGGTCATCGGCTCCTGGAAGATCATGCCGATGCGGTTGCCGCGGATCTGGCACATGTCCCTTTCGTCGCGGCCGACGAGCTCGGTGTCGTCGAAGCGGATGCTGCCGGTGACCTTCGCGTTCGACGGCAAAAGGCCCATCAGCGACATCACGGTGATCGACTTGCCGCAGCCCGATTCGCCCACGATGCCCAGCGTTTCGCCGCGCTCCAGCGTGAAGTCGATGCCGCGCACGGCTTCGGCGGGGCCGCGCTGCGTTTGCAGTTCGATGTGCAGGTCCTTGACTTGGAGGAGGGGCATATCGGCTAGCGTGCGCGCGCGAGGCGGGGGTCGAGCAGGTCGCGCAGGCCGTCGCCGAGCAGGTTCAGGCCCAGCACCGCCATCGCGATGGCCATGCCCGGGAACACGGCGAGCAGGGGCGACTGGAACATCATCGTCTGTGCTTCGCTGAGCATGCGGCCCCACGAAGGCTGCGGCGGCTGCGTGCCGAGTCCGAGATAGGAGAGGGCGGCTTCGGCGAGGATCGCAATGGCGAAGCGGATCGTGATCTGCACGATCAGCACCGCGGAGATGTTCGGCAGCACGTGCTGCATCGTGATCGAGAACGAACCCTTGCCGCAGGCGCGTGCCGCCGCGATGTACTCGCGGGACCAGATCGCATTGGCCGAGGCGCGCGTGATGCGCGCGAACGTCGGGATGTTGTAGATGCCGATCGCGACGATGGCGTTGACGATGCCGGCGCCGAACACGGCCGTCATCATGATTGCCGAGAGGATCGCGGGGAAGGCGAGCGAGAAGTCGGTGAGCCGCATGATGGCTTCCTCGACCCAACCGCGCTTTGCCGCGGCGAGCAGGCCGAGCGCCGTGCCGACCACGAGGCCGATGCCGACCGCGATCACGCCCACGAGGATCGACGCCCGCGCACCCACCAGCAGCAGCGAGGCCACGTCGCGGCCATAGGTGTCGGTGCCCAGCCAGTGCGAGCCGGTCGGGGGCTTGAGCTTGTTGGCCATGTCCATCTCGTAGGGCGACCAGGGCGTCCAGACGAGCGAGAGGGCGGCGGCCAGCAGGAGCAGCAGCGTGAACACGCCGCCGATGACGAAGCTGCGGTGATGCAGCGCGCGGCGCCAGAAGCCAGGCACCTTGAGCGCTGCGGCGCTGGGAGCGACGACGCTGCTCATATGTCGCTCGCCTTGATGCGCGGATCGATCACGGCATAGAGCACGTCGACCACGAAATTCACGATGACCACCAGGGCCGCGAGCAGCATCACGCAGTTGCGCACCACGATCAGGTCGCGGTTGCTGATGGCCTGGAAGATCAGGCGGCCGAGGCCCGGCAGGTAGAACACGTTCTCCACCACGATGGTGCCGGCGAGCAGCTCGGAGAACTGCATGCCCATCACCGTGATGACCGGGATCATCGCGTTGCGCAGCACATGGGTCCACAGCACCATGCGCTGCGAGACGCCCTTGGCGCGCGCGGTGCGAACGAAGTCTTCGCGCATCACCTCGAGCACCGCCGAGCGCGTGATGCGCGCCAGGATCGCGGCCTGCACCACCGCCAGCGACAGGGCCGGCAAAAGCAGGGACTTCAGGCCCGCGAAGATGCCTTCGCCCCAGCCCTCGAAGCCACCGGCCGAGAACCACTGCAACTGCACCGAGAACACCAGGATCAGCATGATCGCGAACCAGAAATTCGGGATCGCGATGCCGACCTGCGCCATGCCCATCAGACCCACGTCGCCCAGCTTGTTGTGGCGCGCGGCGGCGGTCACGCCCACCAGCAGCGCGATGACCACGGTGAAGGCCATCGCCAGCAACGCGAGCGGCACGGTGAGGGCGAGGCGTTCGAGGATGAGGTCGAGCACTGGCGAGCTGTAGGCGTAGCTGTCGCCCAGGTTGCCGGTGAGGAGGCCGCCGATCCAGTGCCAGTAGCGGGTCCACGCGGGCTGGTCGAGGCCCAGCTTGGTGGCGAGTGCGGCGACGGCGTCGGGCGATGCGTCGGGGCCCATGAGCATCTGCGCGGCGTTGCCGGGCAGGATCTCCAGAACGAGGAAGACGATGACCGAAGCGCCGATCAACGTGCCGATCAACGTGGCGAGGCGCTTGAATAGAAACAGGCTCATGGGGCGGGGCGCAGCATAACTGACTAGTGCAACAAGTGTGCCGTGAATGTGGCCTTTGTCATTCACGGGCGGGGGCCCCTGCCGGTCCGCCGATAATCGGGGAATGGCCCTCATGATCACCGACGAATGCATCAACTGCGATGTCTGCGAGCCCGAGTGCCCGAACGATGCGATCTACATGGGCGCGGAGTACTACGAGATCGATCCGCACAAGTGCACCGAATGCGTCGGCCACTTCGATGAGCCGCAGTGCGTGCAGATCTGCCCCGTGGCGTGCATTCCCCTGAACCCCGAGCATGTGGAAAGCCGCGAGACGCTGATGCAGAAATACCAGCGCCTCACGGCCATCAAGGTGACTGCGGTTACTTCACCGCCTGCTTCATCAACCGGCGTCTGAGTCGCGGGACTTCCGCTTCTTTTTCTTCGCCGGAGCGTCGCCGGCCGACTTGCCGCCTGACCCGCCGCTATTGAAACTCATGGTCGATTTGCGCGGGTCGCCGGCTGCCTTGGTGGCGCGCTCTCGGGCTTGCTGCTCGGACAGGGCCATGCGCCGTTCGGCCATGGCGGCGCTTCGGGCCTCTCGCGCCGCCTGGCGATCGCGGTCGTAGGCCGCTTTCTCCAAAGACAGGCGGGAGCGCTCCAGCTTGTCGGCCTGTGCACCGTTGCTCTTCGCGCCGGCTTCGGCTGCCCGGCGGTCCGCATCGCTGCGGGGATCGTCCACCTTCACCGCCTTGCCGCCTTCGCAGGGGCGGTCCGAGTAGGTGCTGCCGCATCGCCAGGTCTTTGCGGAACCCTGGGCCGCCACGCTGCTGGACCAGGTGCAGGCTGCTATTAAAAATACAGCCAGCCCGAATTTCCCCACCCTCTTTTCTCTTCTTTTTCTCGTCTTCATTTTTGTTTCTCTCTCCCTCCTGCGCTCCGGTTGCCGGCTAGGTGGCGGCAGGCGTGCCCCCGTCGCCGGGCTCCCGCCGCGGCGGTTTGGGCCGGGGCGGTTTGCTCGTGTGGATGAGCATGGTCGCTTTCTCCATCTCGCCGGCCACGAGCGCGGGCGCGGCATGCAGCGTGCGGACGATGGTGTCGTCGATCAGCTCACGCTGTTCCTTCAGTGGCTTCTTGAGCACCCAGTTGACGACCTCGGACTTCACGCCGGGATGCCCGATGCCCAAGCGCAGCCGCCAGTAGTCGCCGGTGCCCAGTTGCGCGTGGATGTCGCGCAGGCCGTTGTGACCGGCATGGCTGCCGCCGAACTTGAGCTTGGCCTGGCCCGGCACCACATCGAGCTCGTCGTGCACCACGAGGATTTCTTCGGGCGCGATCTTGAAGAAGCGCGCGAGCGCAGCCACCGATTTGCCCGAGAGGTTCATGAAGGTCTGGGGCTCCAGCAGCCAGATGCTCTGGCCGCCGATGTTGGCGCGCGCCGCGAGGCCGTGGTAGCCGCGCTCGGGCACGAGGTTGAGTTTCCAGTCGCGCGCGAGGGCGTCGATCCACCAGAAGCCTGCGTTGTGGCGCGTGGCTTCGTACTCAGGGCCCGGGTTTCCGAGGCCGACGAACAGCTTGATCATGGCGGGAATTATCTCGCCGCCCCCAAAGCAAAAGGCCCGCACGAGGCGGGCCTTTTGCAGGAGACGGGAAGAATTACTTACTTCTTCGCGGCGGGCTTGGCCGTCTTGGCGGCAGCCTTGCCACCGGCAGCCGGTGCGGCGCCTTCAGCAGCGGCGCCTTCGGCGGCAGGTGCCGGCTCTTCGGCGACCAGCGGCGGCACGGCCGACACGATGACGGGGTTCTGCTTGCCGTGGCTCACGTACTTCACGCCCTTGGGCAGCTTGATGTCGTTGACGTGCAGCGTGGCGTTCTTCGTGAGACCGGAGAGGTCCACTTCGATGAACTCGGGCAGGTCGGACGGCAGGCAGCTGATTTCCAGCTCGGTGATCACGTGGTTCACCAGGTTGTGCGCGGTCTTGACGGCTTCGGACTCTTCTTCACCCTTGAAGTGGAGCGGCACCTTCATGTGCAGGCGGGTCTTGGCATCCACGCGCTGGAAGTCGATGTGTTGCACCAGCTGGCGGAACGGGTGGTACTGCACGTCGCGCAGCAGCACTTTGCTGGTGGCGCCGCCGAGTTCCATTTCCAGGATCGACGAGTGGAAGGCTTCCTTCTTCAGGGCATGCCACAGCGCGTTGTGATCGATTTCGATCAGTTGCGGCTGCAGGCCTTCACCACCGTAGACGATACCGGGCGTCTTGCCCGAAATGCGGAGACGGCGGCTCGCACCCGTGCCCTGCTTGGCGCGCTCAAAAGCGACGAATTTCATAACTAGCTCCTGTGAGAGTCCACCGCGACCAGTGCGACTCCGATTCAAAAAGGCCTCTTCGAAAAAAGAAGCCCGCTCTTTGGTCCTCAGGTCAGAACAGGTTGTCCTGGTCCGAGAACAAACTCATCACCGACTCGCCCTTGGCAATGCGCTGGATCGTTTCGGCGATCAGCGGTGCCACGGAGAGCTGGCGGATCTTTCCGCATGCGAGGGCCGCATCGGAAAGGGGAATGGTGTTGGTCACGACCACTTCGTCGAGGGCCGTGCCCTTGGTGATGCGCTCGATGGCCGGGCCCGAGAAGATCGGGTGCGTGCAGTACGCGTAGACGCTCTTGGCGCCGCGCTCTTTCAGCACTTCGGCCGCTTTGACCAGCGTGCCGGCCGTGTCGATCATGTCGTCCATGATCACGCAGTTGCGGCCGTCGATCTCGCCGATCACGTTCATGACTTCGCTGACGTTGGCCTTCGGACGGCGCTTGTCGATGATGGCGAGGTCGCAGTTCAGTTGCTTGGCCAGCGCACGGGCGCGAACCACGCCGCCGACGTCCGGCGAGACCACGATCAGGTCTTCGTAGTTCTTGGCGCGCAGGTCGCCCAGGAGAACCGGCGATGCATAGATGTTGTCGACCGGGATGTCGAAGAAACCCTGGATCTGGTCTGCGTGCAGGTCCATCGTGAGCACGCGCTCGACGCCGACGGTTTCCAGCAGATTGGCCACGACCTTGGCCGAGATCGGCACGCGGCTCGAACGCGGACGGCGGTCCTGGCGGGCATAGCCGAAGTAGGGAATCACGGCGCTGATCCGCTCGGCCGATGCGCGCTTGAGCGCGTCGACCATGATCAGCAGTTCCATCAGGTTTTCGTTGGTCGGTGCGCAGGTGGACTGCACCACGAACACGTCGCGTGCGCGGACGTTCTGGTTGATCTCGACGGTAACTTCGCCATCGGAGAAGCGACCGACGCGTGCGGCGCCCAGCGAAGTGCCGAGGTTGTGCGCGATTTCTGCGGCGAGGCCAGGATTGGCGTTGCCGGTGAAAACCATGAAATCAGGGTGATTAGCCTGCATGAGCGCGTCCCGGCAGTGCGAAATTGGCTTGGAGGAAGCCGCCAAAAGGTTTTGAGTCGTGGCGGCCCGTGGGCTGCCGATTATTGCAGTGGGTGTGCTGCAGAAGAAACACTGCGGCCATCAGGCCGCAGTTTTCAAAAAGCACTGCGGGGGTTAGACCGCAGTTTCAATAGATTTGGCAGGGGAGAAAGGATTCGAACCTTTGCATGCTGGAATCAAAATCCAGTGCCTTAACCAGCTTGGCGACTCCCCTACACGGGTCGATGGTTTGCACCATCAACCGATATATGTCGCGTCGGACCGCAAAAACGATTCGACCATTTCAGGTTGCCCAACCTACCAGAGGATGAACAGCCAGATTGCTGCATTGACGAACCTGCCAGCCCGCGGGGGCTTCGACCAGTTCCGCTTCATGCGGCCCTTGCGGCAATTTTGCGAACACCGAACTTCCGGAGCCGGTCATCCGGGCCTTCAATCCTTGGGCGCCGAGCCATTCGATGGCATCGGTGACCGCGGGGCAAAGTCGCTGGGCAACCGGCTGCAGGTCGTTGTGGCCGAAGTCGAAAACCTGGTTGCCTAGGTTCTTGGCTTCAAGCTGTTCGCTATCTGCAGCAAAGCCCGAGATTATAGCAACAGGAGTTGAGCGTTCAAGGTCATCCGCAGAAAAAATTAAGCGGGTATCCAATCCTTCGGTGGGCTTGACCACGGCGAAGCGCGCCGGCGGCAGGGTGATGGGCGTGATTTCCTCGCCGATTCCCTCGACCCATGCGTGGCGTCCGCCGAGGAAGAAGGGCACGTCGGCGCCCAGTTTCAGTCCGATCTGCGCGAGCCGGGACAAAGGCAGGTTCAGGTTCCAAAGACGGTTGAGCGCCAGCAGGCAGGTGGCGGCATCCGAAGACCCGCCGCCCATTCCCGCCTGAGCCGGGACATGCTTCGCGACACCGATGTGTGCGCCCTGGCCGGGCGCGGCGTGCATCTGCAGCGCGCGGGCAGCGCGCAGGATCAGGTCGTCGGCGGGCAGTTCGGTCGTGAGGTCTTCGCGGGTCAACTGGCCGTCGTGCCGCAGCTCGACGTGCAGCGTGTCGCACCAGTCGATCAGCATGAAGACCGACTGCAGCAGGTGGTAGCCGTCGTCGCGCCGGCCGGTGATGTGCAGGAACAGGTTGAGCTTGGCCGGTGCGGGAAGGTCGTAGAGGGCCTTCATGACCGCTCGAACACGATGCGCAGGTCCGCCCGGGGGCTCGGGGATTCGCGCGTCGCCTGCAGGCGCCCGTTCGCGAGCTGACCGAGGTCGGGGCGCCAGCCGGGCACGCTTTCGTTGCGCCCGGCCAGCCAGCCGAACAGTGCTCCGACCGGGATCGCCGCGCCAGTGGCAGCTTCGATCAGCGCATCGACGGATTCGTAGCGGCGGGTATCGCTGCCGTTCTTCAACAGGGCCTCGCCCGGCGACCAGTGCAGCTGGGCCAGCGTGTTGCCGATCGGGGTCGTCAGCGTGAGTTCGCCGGTATCGGCCGAGCCGCGCAACTCGAATAGTGCGGAAAAGGTCTGGACCGGTTCGCTGTCGATGCGCAGCGACATCCGGCCGCTCCAGCTGTCCGAGCCTCGCGGCACCGAGGAGCCGCCCGTCAATTGGGCGCAGCCCGCTATCAAAAGAAGAGTGGCCCCGCCCGCCGCCAGAAAGCCGCGGCGACCGGCGCGTTGCCCTGCGGCGAGCACGGTCACGGCTTGACGCGCAGGCGCTTCAGCGTTTCCTGCAGGGTTTCATTCTCGGCATCGCTCAGCAGCGCTTCCTTCCAGATCGTCACTGCGCGATCCCTCTGGCCGATGCTCCACAGCACTTCGCCGAAGTGCGCACCGATCTCGGGATCGGGCCGGGTCTTGTAGGCAGCCTCGAGGATGCGGATCGCCTCGGCCGTGTTGCCGAGCCGGAACTCGACCCAGCCCAGGCTGTCGGCGATGAACGGGTCTTCCGGCGCCAGTTGCACCGCCTTCTGGATCAGCGTGCGCGCTTCGTCGAGCCGGATCTTGCGATCGGCGAACGAGTAGCCGAGGGCGTTGTAGGCGTTCTGGCTTTCGGGCTTGAGCTGGATCAGCCGACGAAGCAGCCGCTCCATGTCGTCCAGCCGGTTCAGCTTCTCGGCCACCATGGCCTGGTCGTAGACCAGGTCACCGTCTTCGGGCGCCGCCGCGGAAGCCTGGGCGAGCATGTCGTAGGCGGCCTGGTATTGCTTGGCGTCGCGCAGCAACTGCACTTCGGCAAGGAATTTCTGCTTCTTGTCGTCGGCCGTACGCTCGGGCAGAGCGCGGATGATTTCGCGTGCCTGTGACAGCTTGCCCTGGCGCGCCAACAGGCCCGCGCGGCGGGTCTGGGCGATGGTCAGGTCCTCGGTGCTGTCGATGCGCGAAAGCCAGCGCTCCGCACCCGTGAGGTCCTTGCGCCGTTCCGCCAGCTGCGACAGGGCGAGGTAGGCCTGCGTCACGCCGCGTTTGCGATCGGCCGCGTCGGCGTCGTTGTTGCTCTGGCTCGAGGAGAGGTCGATGTAGCGCTTGAGCGATGTCTCCGCCGCGCCGTCCTGCTTGGCCTGCATCTGCAGGCTGCCGAGCAGCAACCAGGGCTCCGCCAGTTCGGGGCGCGCCGTGGTGAGTGCCTGCAGCTGCGTCTGGGCGTCGCTGTAGCGGCGGTTCTCGACCAGCACGCGCGCATAGGCGATGCGCAGGTCGGGCGTGGCCTTGGTGTTGCTTGCGAGATAGCGCGTCACGATCGGTTCGGCCAGCGGCTGGCTGGGATCGATCAGCTCGAGCGCCAATGCCGGAGGGGCGTCGGAGGCCGGATCGACTTCCTGGCCCTTGCGCGCAGCCTCCAGGGCGCCGGAGTTGTCTCCGGCATTGAGGCGCAGCCGCCCCACGGTGGCCCAGGCCAGGCCGCCGGTGGTCGGGCTTTTGAGCTCGTCGACCAGTGCCCGCTCGACCACCGAGGCCGCCAGCTTCTTGTCGGAGGCGCGCGAGTAATTGCGCGCGATCACCGCCATGAGGAGGGGACGTTCGATCTGCGAGGTGGCCGCCACTTCGGCACGCAGCGGTTCGACCGTTTCCCCGATGCGATTCAGCGCAATCAGGATCTGCAATTCGATGCGCCGTGCATCGCGGGACGTGGGCAGCGCCTCTTGCCAGGCGCGGGCTGCGGCGAGGGCGGCATCGCCCGAACGCGATTGCAGCGCGATCTCTACTGCCCGCTGGAACAGCTTGCCGTCGCGCAGCCGGCGTGCCGCGTCGAGCACCAGCGCGTAGCCGGAGCCGGGGTCGCCGGAGCGGGCGGTCATCTCGCCCATCAGGATTTCGTAGAACAGGTCAGCGGTCAGCGCCGAGGGTTGCGCGGCAGGCTCGCTGGCGGGCTTCGGGGCTGCGACCCGGGGCCGGACCGCCGGCCTCGGCGGTGCGTTCCGCTCGATGATGGGCGCCGGGCTGTTTGGGGCGGCGGGATCGGAGGTTTGCGCATGCACCGCGCAAGCCAACAACACGAGAGATGCGGCCGCCGCAAGGCGGTGTCGGCGGGGCGATGGAATCATCGAATCATGATAATCGAGGCTTTTGAACGAGCGTCGCGTGGGGCTTCGTCTTCGCCGGAGTTTTACTTTCATGCCTGAGTTACCCGAAGTCGAAGTCACCCGCCGCGGTTTTGCCGATCGCATCGCGGGAGCGCGCATCGAATCCGTGCGCATCGGAAAACCATTGCGCTGGGCCTTGATGGTGCTGCCCGAGGCGCTGGTCGGCCGGCATGTGCGCGAGGTGCGGCGGCGCGGCAAGTACCTGCTGATCGACCTGGACCAAGGCCTGCTGCTGTTGCACCTGGGCATGTCGGGCAGCCTGCGCTTCGATAGCGCGTTGCCGCCTCCCGGCACGCACGATCACTTCGATCTCGTCACCGATCGCGGCACTTTGCGGCTCAACGATCCGCGCCGTTTCGGCGCCGTGGTCTATGTGGACGACGAGGCTGCGCCCTGGGCCATCAAGCTGCTAGGCGGGCTGGGCATGGAGCCGCTGGGCGATGCCTTCGACCTCGATGCCTTCCATGCAGGCCTTCGCAAGCGCAAGACGGCGGTCAAGCAGGTGCTGCTGGCGGGCGACGTGGTGGTGGGGGTCGGCAACATCTATGCGTCCGAGGCGCTGTTCCGGGCCGGCATCCGCCCGACGCTGTCGGCTGCGCGCATCAGCCGGCCGCGGGCGGCCAAGCTTCACGCGGCGGTGCGCGAAATCCTGGCCAGGGCGGTGGAAAAGGGCGGCAGCACGCTGCGCGACTTCTCCAACGTGGACGGCCAGAACGGTTATTTCCAGCTCGAAGCCACCGTTTATGGCCGCGCCGGCGAGCCATGTCGGGTCTGCGCAACGCCGATCAAGCAGCTCCGCCAGGGGCAGCGCTCCACTTATTTTTGTCCTAATTGTCAAAAGTAGCGCGTTGCGCCTGCGATTGAATACCCCATAAACAGGCGCTGCACGGTTTGCGATGCTATATTTGTAAGCTCTTTCTTACATATTCCCCTTGAGCCGCTCTTTCAACCAACAACTCGATCAGCACGGTGCGTGGCGGAGCAATTTCGCCCATCGGCTGCAGTGGCTGTCCCGCTGGCTGACCGAGAACGAGCTGCTCGACCAGGCCGTGGCCGAGCGCCTGCGGGGCCTCGAACAGCAGATCCGCACCAGCAAGGTGATGGTCGCGTTCGTGGCCGAGTTCTCACGTGGCAAGTCGGAACTGATCAATGCGATCTTCTTTGCCGACTACGGGCGCCGCATCATGCCCGCGAGCGCGGGGCGGACCACGATGTGTCCGACCGAGCTGGGTTACGACCCCGCGATCGCGCCCAAGCTGCGGCTGCTGCCGATCGAAACCCGCCTGGAGCCGCATTCGCTGACCCACTGGCGCGAGAAGTCGACCCGCTGGACCGAGATCCCGATCGAGGTCGGCAATGCCGAGCAACTGGCCCAAGCCATGGGCAAGGTGGCCGAAGTCCGCTGGGTGAGCAAGGACGAGGCCCGCGCCCTGGGCTTCTGGAATCCCGAGACGCCCGACGACAACCCGGTGCAGGACGCCGAAGGCCGCGTCGAAATTCCGCGCTGGCGCCATGCCGTGCTCAACATGCCGCACCCCTTGCTGGAGCAGGGGCTGGTCATTCTCGACACCCCTGGCCTGAACGCGATCGGTGCCGAGCCCGAATTGACGGTGAGCTTGATCCCGCAGGCGCACGCCGTGGTCTTCATCCTGGGCACCGAAACCGGCGTGACGCGCTCCGATCTGTCTATCTGGCGCGAGCACCTCATCACCGAGGACGAAGGCGGCGACACGCGCTTCGTGGTGCTCAACAAGATCGACACGATGTGGGACTCCCTGAGCACCCACGCACAGATCGAATTGCAGATCGAGCGCCAGCGCGACAGCGCGGCCCGGCTGCTGGAAGTGCCGCTCGCGCAGGTGCTGCCGGTGTCCGCCCAAAAGGGCCTGCAGGCCAAGATCCAGCGCGACCCCCGCCTGCTCGAAGCCAGCCGCCTGCCGGCGCTCGAAGCCCTGCTGGGCGAAGGCGTGCTCGGCAAGCGCGAGACCATGCTGCGCCTGGCCGTCGATGCCGGCATGACCGCGCTGCGCACCGAGGCCGAACGCATCCTGAAGGTGCGCCAGCGCGACCTGTCCGAGCAGGCGCTCGAGCTGCAGGGCCTTCGCGGCAAGAACGTCTCGGTGATCCGCCACATGCGTTCGCGCATCGACCAGGAACACGCCGAGTTCGAGGGCAGCAATACCCGCATCCTGGCGTTGCGCTCGGTGCAGGGCAAGCTGCTGCGCGAGGTGTATGCCGTGCTCGGCCGTACCGCGCTCAAGGCCGACATGGTGCGGCTGTCGGCCGCGCTCAAGCGCCCCGGCATCAAGCTCAACGTACGCAAGGTGTATGGCGAGACCTTCGATTCGCTGCGCAACAACCTGCGGGAAGTGCAGGCGACGACGGCTGAGATCCAGTCGATGCTGCACGCCACCTTCCGCCAACTCAATGCCGAACAGGGCTTCACCCTGCAGGCGCCGGCCGAACCCGATCTCACCGGCTTCGAGCAGGAGCTCAGCCAGATAGAGCGCAGCCACATCCATTACCTGGGCGTGGGCAACCTGCTGAAGCTCGCGCAGGCCGATTTCTGCGACAAGTTGGTCCGTGCGCTGGCCAGCCGCCTGCGATTGGTCAACGAGGCCGCGATGACTGAGGTCGAGCGCTGGAGCAAGGGCGCGAGCGCGCAGATCGATGCACAGCTCAAGGAGCGCCGGCGCAACTTCAGCAAGCGCATCGAGGCAATCGAGCGCATCCAGAATGCCGCCGGCAACCTCGACGAACGGCTACTCGAGCTGGCGGCGCAGGAAACCAATTTGGCTGAGCTGCACGCCCGCCTGCGTGAATTCACTTCGCTGATCACGCAGCAAGGCAAGCCGCAGGCTGCTGTAGCAACGCCCTTCAGCGAGTTGCGTGCGGCCTGAGCGTTCCGCCTCCGTGGCGGCAGCCGGTTCGCCCGGTTCGCAATTGCCGCCGGATTTCGCCGCACAGATCGTCAGCTGGCAGCGCAGCCACGGACGCAGCGAGTTGCCGTGGCAAAACACGCGCGATCCTTACCGCGTCTGGCTGTCGGAGGTGATGCTGCAGCAGACGCAGGTCACGACGGTGCTGGGCTACTTCGCGCGTTTTCTCGAACGCTTTCCCGATGTGAAGGCCCTGGCCGCAGGCACTGAGGACGAAGTGTTCGGCCTGTGGAGCGGCCTGGGCTACTACAGCCGCGCGCGCAACATGCACCGCTGCGCGCAGGAAGTCGTCGAGCGATTCGGCGGTGAGTTTCCCCATACCGCAGCGGAGCTCGTAACCTTGCCCGGCATCGGCCGCTCCACCTCGGCGGCGATCGCGGCGTTCTGCTTCGGCGAGCGCGTGGCGATCCTCGACGGCAACGTGAAGCGCGTGCTGACGCGCGTGCTCGGCTTCGGCGGCGACATGTCTTCGTCCGCGCAGGAGCGTGCGCTGTGGGACCTGGCAACGCAGCTCCTTCCGCCCGCCGAAGAGCGCGAGGCGATCGCGAGCTATACCCAAGGGGTGATGGACCTCGGCGCCACCGTCTGCCTGCCTCGCAAGCCCAGTTGCATGATCTGTCCGGTCAACAAGGTCTGCGTGGGCCTGCGAGAAGGCGCGCCGGAGCGTTATCCCGTCAAGACCCGCAAGCTCAAGCGCAGCGCTCAGTCGCTCTGGGTGTTGCTGGCGCGTGATGCGGAGGGGCGCGTCTGGCTGGAAAAGCGGCCGGCGAAGGGCATCTGGGCCGGGCTGCATTGCCTGCCGGTGTTCGACAGCCGCGACGACCTGCTCGCTGTGCTGCCATCGGCCGCACAGCGCGGCGCGCAAGACCTGCCGCCTTTCGTCCATGTGCTGACCCACAAGGACCTGCACCTGCATCCGGTGCTGCTGGAAGGTATGCAACCCCAGGGCGACGTTGCGCGCTGGGTCGAAGCGGAAGAATGGCGCCGGCTGGGACTGCCCGCGCCAGTGCGCAAGCTGCTGGAGAGCGTCAGCGCGGTCTAGGGCTTAGTTCGCGTCGAGTTCGCGGTGCCGCTTGAGCGCACCCCAGCGGGCGCCGAAGGTGTGCGCCAACTGCTCGACAAGAAACACCGAGCGGTGCTGCCCGCCCGTGCAGCCGATGGCCACCGTGACGTAGCTGCGATGGTCGCGCGCCAGCGCATCGATCCAGTGCGAAAGAAATTGCTCGATATCGTCGTACATGCGCGCCACGTCGTCATGCTCGCGCAGCCATTCGATCACCGGCGTGTCGCGGCCCGTGAGCTGGCGCAGCGCGGGCACGTAGTGCGGGTTGGGCAGCATGCGCACGTCGAACACGTAATCCGCATCGAGCGGCACGCCGCGCTTGAAGGCGAACGACTCGAACACCAGGGTGAGCGCGTTCTGCGGCGCGGAGATCAGCGCCTTGATGTAGCTCTGTAGTTGCGCGGGGCGAATGAGGCTGGTGTCGATCACGTCGGCACCGTCGCGCAGGTCGGCCAGCAACTCGCGTTCGAGTTCGATGGCTTGCACCAGAACGCGGTGCTGCTCGGGCACGTCGGTGCGGCTTTCCTGGCGCGAGAGCGGGTGGCGCCGACGGGTTTCCGAATAGCGGCGCAGCAGCGCGTCAGTGGTTGCGTCGAGGAACAGCGAGCGCAGCGACACGCCGTCGCGGCGCAGCGCTTCGAGTTGCTGCGGAACGATCGGCAGTGACACGCCGCTGCGCACATCCATCGCGATGGCCACGCGCGTGGCCTGCTGCTCGTGCTGCAGCGCGATGAACGAGGTGAGGAGTTCGGGCGGCAGGTTGTCGACGCAGTAGTAACCGGCGTCTTCCAGCGCATGCAGCGCCACGGACTTGCCCGAGCCCGACATGCCGGTGATGAGCACCAGGTCGAGGTTCATCATGGCGTGGCTGCCGAGGTCTTGTGGCCGAGCATCTCGCGGGCATGCGCGAGCGAGGTCTGGGAGACTTTTTCGCCGCCCAGCATGCGGGCGATTTCGTTGGCGCGGGTGTCGTCGTCGAGCCGCGACACGCCGCTCTCGGTGCGCGGGCCGTCCTTGCCGGCGCCCGCGGTCTGGCGTTTGGCGACAACGAGGTGATGGTCGGCGCAGGCGGCCACTTGCGGCAGGTGGGTCACGGCCAGCACCTGGCGGTCGCGGCCGAGTTGCTTCATGAGGCGGCCGACGGTTTCGGCGACCGCACCGCCGACGCCGGCATCGACCTCGTCGAAGATCAGTGTCTGTGCGGCGCCGAGCTGGCTGGTCGTCACGGCGATGGCCAGCGCGATGCGCGAGAGCTCGCCGCCCGAGGCCACCTTGCCGATCGCGCGCGGGGTGCTGCCGGTGTGGCCGGCCACGAGGAAGGCGATGTCTTCGAGGCCCGCGCGGCTGGGTTGCGCCAGCGGCTGCAGCTCGACCTCGAAACGCCCGCCTTGCATGCCGAGGCCCTGCATGGCTTGCGTGACCGCCTGGGCCAGGCGCGGTGCGGCCTGTTTGCGGGCTTTGCCGAGTGCCTTGGCTTCTTTCAGGTAGGCCTGCTGCGCGTTCTGCTCGGTGCGTTCCAGGCCGTCGAGATCGCTTTGCGCATCGAGCGCCTGCAGCTCGGTTTGCCAGCCGGCCAGCAGTGCAGGCAGGTCGCCGGGCGTGCGCTTGTAGCGGCGCGCGAGCGACATCCAGAGGCCCATGCGTTCGTCGAGTTCGGCCAGGCTTTGCGGATCGGCCTCGGCGTCGCGCAGATAGCCGTGCAGCGTGTGGGCGGCGTCCGAAGCCTGCGCCACGCAGGAGGCCAGCACCTCGCCCAGCGCGCGAAATTCGGGCTCGATGTGCTCGCAGTTCTGCAGCAGCGTGGCCGCGCGCGAGAGCGCGGCGAGGGCGCCGTTGTCGTCGTCTTCGAGCGCCTGGCTCGCGCCCTGCGCCGCGTCGATCAGCGCCTGGGCATTGGAGATGCGCGAATGGTTGGTCGACAGCTCTTCCCACTCATCGGTGCCGGGCGCGAGCTTGGCGACTTCGGAGATCTGCCACTGCAGCCGCTCGCGTTCGCGCTGCAGCGAGTCTTGTGCCGAGCGCGCGTGTTCGAGCGCGGAGAGGGCCTGGCGCCAGCCTTGCCACGCGGCATCGAGCGCATCGGTACGGACGCCCGCGTAGGCGTCGAGCAGGCCGCGCACGGCCTCGGGGCGCGTGAGGCTCTGCCATGCGTGCTGGCCGTGGATGTCGAGCAGACGGTCGCCCAGTTCGCGCAGCTGCGTGGCGGTGGCCGGGCTGCCGTTGATCCAGCCGCGGCTGCGTCCCTGCAGGTCGACGGTGCGGCGCAGCAGCAGCGCGTCGCCGGCTTCGAAGCCGCCTTCGTCGAGCCAACTGTCCAGTGTCGGGTCGGCGTCGAATTCGGCGCTCACGTCGAGGCGCTCGGCACCTTCGCGCACGGCGCCCGCATCGGCCCGGTTGCCCAGCGCCAGCTGCAGCGCGTCTATCAATATGGATTTGCCCGCGCCGGTTTCGCCGGTCAACACCGTGAAGCCGCCGGACAGGTCGAGTTCGAGTGATCGCACGATCACGAAGTCGCGCAGTGCGATGCGTCGCAGCGCCATGTCAGGAGCCCCCTTCGTTCCAATGAAGTTTTTTGCGCAACGTGTCGAAATAGCTCCAGCCCCGCGGGTGCAAAAAGCGCACCCGGAAGTCGGAGCGGCGCACCACCACGCGATCGCCGATCGCGAGCGAGGCCAATGACTGCATGTCGAAATTGGCGCTGGCGTCGCGCCCGCCGACCAGCTCGATCACGATCTCGTCGGCGTCGGGCAGCAGCACCGGGCGGTTCGAGAGCGTGTGCGGCGCGATCGGCACAAGCACCCAACCCGGCACCGCCGGATGAAGCAGGGGCCCGCCGGCCGACAGCGCATAGGCGGTCGATCCGGTGGGCGTCGCGATGATCAGGCCGTCGGCGCGTTGGTTGGCCACGAAATGGCGGCCCACAGACACGCGCAGCTCGACCATGCCCGAGGTGGCGCCGCGGTTGACCACCACGTCGTTCATGGCGAGTGCGTCGAACACGGAGACGCCGTCGCGCATGACCTGCGCGTGCATCAGGCTGCGGTGGTCTTCCTCGTATTCGCCGGCCAGCATCGGGATGAGAGTGGCCTGGAAGTTGTCGAGCGGGATGTCGGTGATGAAGCCGAGCCGCCCACGGTTGATGCCGATCAGCGGAATGCCGTAGCTGGCGAGCTGCCGTCCGATGCCCAGCATGGTGCCGTCGCCGCCGACCACCAGGCCGAGGTCGCAGCGCTGGCCGATTTCTTCGACCGACAGGGCTTCGTAGCGCGGATGGGCGGGGGCGTCGGCGTCCACCTCATCGCAGGTCGAACGTTCGACGAAGACCTTGCAACCCTGCGATTCCAGGAAGGTGCCGATGGTCTCCATGACGCCGTCGCGCGCATCCGCCTGCGCTCTGGCGCCGGAAGCCTGGTATTTGCCGATCAGGGCGACGTGACGGAAGCGAGAGGTCATATCTCACAAATTACAACACTAAAATCTTGCAATGCTGGACGACCGTGCCAAGTTGCTGCTCAAGACGCTCGTCGAGCGCTACATCGCCGACGGGCAACCCGTCGGGTCACGCACGTTGTCGCGTTCCTCGGGGCTGGATCTGTCGCCCGCGACCATCCGCAACGTCATGTCCGACCTCGAGGCGCTGGGGCTCATTGCCAGCCCGCACACCTCGGCCGGCCGTATCCCGACCCATCGCGGCTACCGCCTGTTCGTGGACACCATGCTGACCGCCCAGCGTGAGCAGATGAGCACGCCGAGCCTCGCGCCCGACCAGCCGCAGAAGGTGATCGCCAACGCGGCGAACATCCTGTCGAACCTGTCGCAGTTCGTCGGCGTCGTGATGGCGCCGCGCCGCGCCTCTGTGTTCAAGCAGATCGAATTCCTGCGGTTGTCCGAGAACCGGCTGCTCGTGATCATCGTCTCGCCGGATGGCGACGTGCAGAACCGGGTGATCTTCCCGGAGGCCGACTATTCGCAGTCGCAACTGGTCGAAGCTTCCAACTACATCAATGCGCACTATGCGGGCCTCACGATCGAGCAGGTGCGCGATCGCCTGCAGTCCGAGGTCGAGAAGCTGCGCGGCGAAATTGCAGCGCTGATGCAGGCAGCGGTCCAGGTGAGTTCCGAAGTGCTGACCGAGGCGCAGGAAGACGACGTCGTGATCTCCGGCGAACGCAACCTGCTTGCGGTGACCGACTTTTCCAGTGACATGGGCCAGTTGCGCCGCGCCTTCGAGCTTTTCGAGCAGAAGGCGCAATTGATGCGTCTGCTCGATGTGTCGAGCAAGGCGGAGGGCGTGCGCATCTTCATCGGCGGCGAAAGCCAAGTGGTGCCATTCGAGGAGCTCTCCATCGTCAGCGCCAACTATGAGGTCGATGGGCAGGTGGTGGGCACGCTGGGCGTGATCGGGCCGACGCGCATGCCTTACGAGCGCATGATCCAGATCGTCGACATCACATCGCGACTGGTGAGCAATGCGCTGAGCCACCGCAAGTAGGCTGCGGTGGCGAATAGAATCATGGCCCAGTGGGCCGTTAGCTCAGTTGGTTAGAGCAGCGGACTCATAATCCGTTGGTCGATGGTTCAAGCCCATCACGGCCTACCAACACTTGCTTTTCAACTTTCGATCATGCAAGTCCAGAAGGTCAAAAACGCATGCTATAATTGCAAGCTGTGCGGCTGTAGCTCAGTTGGATAGAGTACTTGGCTACGAACCAAGGGGTCGTGGGTTCAATTCCTGCCAGCCGCACCACTCTCTTAATGGCCTAGAAGGTTTACCTTCTAGGCCATTTTCTTTTGGGTGGCGTGAATCACAGAAAAGCCGCCGATCAAACGGCTGCTGCCGTCCTGGCCTCAGGAAGCTAAAGTCCCGTTCAAGTCAAAACGGATCAGGGCGACCATGAACATTCGAACGGCGCGATGCGCATGCCAACTGCTGTTGCTGCTTTCGGCAGCGGGCTCGGCGTTCGCGGGAACCATTGCATGTGTGCCCAGCCCGGTCGGCGCGACTGGCTCGTTCAACTGGATTCGCAGGATCTCGATCGACGAGCACTCGCGCACCGTCAACATGGACATCGTGCGCTCCAGGACAAAGGACACGGAAACCATGGGCAAGATGCGCGCCGAGCTGGTGAGCATGGACGGCACCTCTTCAGGCGAGCCTGTCTATCTTTTCAACGCCATTCCTGCTGCCGGAGAAGAGGTCACGAGCCTCTTCAAGCTGTTCAAGTCCGGCGACTGGCAATTGGCAAGAGCAGGGGTGGTATTCGTCAACAAGGTGCCAGCCTTGCGAAGTGTCGAGCCGAACATGATCTTCGACTGCAAGCGCTCGGATCTAGGCTGATGCGACACGGATCACTCGTATTTCCTGATCAATAAAAGGTTCTTCGTTGAACAAGGCATTCACCAAGGAAACCGACAACGACGCGGATGACGACGGCGCCGACGGCGCTGCGCCTCCACTACCGACCGGCACCAAGAACTACATCACGCCATCGGGCTACGCACGCCTGCGCGACGAGTTGCTTGAACTGATGGACGAGGAGCGCCCGAAGGTCGTCGAGGCTGTGCATTGGGCCGCCAAGAATGGCGACCGCTCGGAAAATGGCGACTATCTCTACGGCAAGAAGCGCCTCCGCGAGATCGACCGGCGCATTCGTTTTCTCACCAAGCGTCTCGAGATCGCGGAAGTCACGGATCCGTCGGTGCACCACGGCAGTGATCAGATCTTCTTCGGTGCCACGGTTCGCTACGCCGATGAAACGGGTGACGAACGCACCGTCACCATTCTCGGCATCGACGAAGCGGACAGTGCGCAGTCGCAAGTCAGTTGGATCTCTCCGATCGCGCGGGCCTTGCTCAAGTCACGCGAGGGCGACGTGGTGAAGCTGGTGACGCCGGGCGGGGCGCATGAGGTGGAGATCCTGTCGGTGAGCTACCCGGCACCGCGCCCGGCAGCAGACTGACGCGCCGAGCCGCCTGCTCTTCTTCAGGGCGCCGGAACCGTCCGCGCTGCGGTCAGCACCGAGGCGGTTCGTCGGGCGGCGCGCAGCACGGCATCGAGATGCGCCCGATCGCGCACCGCGATCACGAAGCGAAGGTCGGTCGAATCCTGCGGCGTCTCATCGGCCATTTCCACATGCGTGATGTCTGCTTCCGCATCCGCCAACGTGGCGGCTACGCGCGCCAGCACGCCCTTGTCGTTGCGCACGGTGATCACGACACCGGTCTCGAACGCGCGCGTTGGCTCGTCCGCCCATTCGACCGCGAAGAACCGCTCGCTGTCCTTGTGGCGCAGCCGCTGTCCCACGCCGCAATCTTCGGTGTGGACCACCAAGCCCTCGCCGTGACCGAGATACCCGACGATCTGGTCGCCCGGAATGGGGCGGCAGCACAGCGCAAAGCGCACCGAAGAGTTTTCGCTGCCATCGAGCGTGACCGCGCCCTGCGATACGGCTTCGTGCGGGATGAGGCGCTCTCGGCTCAGCAGCAGGGCATCGGGGCGTTCGCCCAACTCGGCCAGCAGTGCCATGAGTCGCTTGGCGACGATGCTTGCAATGCGTTTGCCAAGGCCAATGTCGGTCAGCAATTCAGAGCGGGTGCGGTTGCCGGTGAAACGCAGCAGCTTTTCCCACAAAGCCTGGTGCTCGTCGTCGTCCTCGGGCAGCTTGCCGAGACCTTCGGCGCGCAGCGCCTGTGCGAGCAGCTTTTCGCCGAGGCCTTCGGATTCGGCATGTGCCAGCGTCTTCAGGTAATGGCGGATCTTGGAGCGCGCCCGGCCGGTCCGAACGAAGCCGAGCCAGGCGGGATTGGGGGTCGACACGGGCGCCGTGATCACCTCGACCACGTCGCCGTTCTTGAGCTCGGTGCGCAGAGGCACCTGGTCGCCGTTGATGCGCGCGGCCGAGGTGTGGTCGCCGATGTTGCTGTGGATGGCGTAGGCGAAGTCGACCACGGTCGCGCCGCGCGGCAAGGCCATGATCTGGCTTTTGGGCGTGAAGACATAAACCGCGTCGGGAAACAGGTCAACCTTGACGTGGTCCCAGAATTCGGCGGCATCCCGCGTCTCGTCCTGGATGTCGAGCAGAGACTGCAGCCACTTGGTGCCCAGCCGGTCGTTGCTCGCCCCGTTTGGCTCGGCCGCCTTGTAGAGCCAGTGCGCCGCGACGCCGGATTCGGCAACCACGTGCATCGCCTCGGTACGCAGCTGGAACTCGACGCTCACGCCGGCCGGCCCCACCAGCGTGGTGTGCAGCGACTGGTAGCCGTTGAGCTTGGCGATCGCGATGTGGTCCTTGAACTTGCCGGGCAGCGGCTTGTACATCTGGTGAAGGATGCCGAGGCCGGTGTAGCAGGCGATGACGTTCGGCACGATCAGGCGGAAGCCGTAGATGTCGGTCACCTGGGCAAAGCTCAGGTGCTTTTCTTCCATCTTGCGGTAGATGGAATAGAGCGTTTTTTCGCGCCCGGCGATCCGCAACGTCATGCCGGCGGCAGAGAAAGCGGTCTCGACTTCTTTCTGCACCTTCTGGATCAGGTCACGTCGTCGCCCGCGCGCCTTGGCCACCGCCTTGGACAGCGTGGCGTAACGCCACGGCTTGAGGTGCCGGAACGACAACTCCTGCAGTTCGCGGTAGGTCTGATTCAGCCCGAGGCGGTGCGCGATGGGTGCGTAGATCTCGAGCGTTTCGCGCGAGATGCGGGCCCATTTTTCACGCGGCGCGTCGGCCAGCGTGCGCATGTTGTGGGTGCGGTCGGCCAGCTTGACGAGGATGACGCGCACGTCGCGCGCCATGGCCAGCAGCATCTTGCGGAAAGACTCTGCCTGGTTCTCTTCACGCGTATTGAACTGCAGCTTGTCGAGCTTGGTGAGCCCGTCGACCAGTTCCGCGACCGGGGCGCCGAAGCGCTCGATCAGTTCGGGCTTGGTGACGCCGCAGTCTTCGATGGCGTCGTGCAGCAATGCGGCCATCAGCGCCTGGGCATCGAGCTTCCATTCGGCGCATTGCGCCGCTACGGCGATGGGGTGGGTGATGTACGGCTCGCCGCTGTTGCGCAATTGGCCCAGATGGGCCTCGTCAGCGAAGCGGTAGGCGCGGCGTACCAGCTCGGTATCTTCGGCACCCAGGTAGTCGAGGCGCGCTGTCAATGCGGCAAAGCTTGCGGCGGCCGCGTTCAGCGCCGCCGGACTCGGCTTCGGCGTGCCCCCCGATGGGGCATGGGACTGATGTTTGGCGACCGCGCTCATGGCTACCACTTTAGCGTGACCGTTCCATGGGCGCGTCCAGACATAAAAAAAGCACCGCGTTGCGGTGCCTTTTCGTTGCAGGGCTGCGTCAGATCAGCCCGGCACCTTCTTGAGCATTTCGATGCCGATCTTGCCTTCGGCGATCTCGCGCAGGGCGGTCACGGCGGGCTTGTTCTTGCTCTCGATCTTGGGCGCGTGGCCTTGGCTCAGCATGCGCGCACGGTACGTGGCGGCCAGGACGAGCTGGAAGCGGTTCGGAATCTGAACCAGACAATCTTCGACGGTGATGCGGGCCATGATGGGTATCTTTCGGTCGGTGAGCAGGAGATCAGGGAATGTTCAGTGCGGCAAAGGTATCGGCACGTGCACGGCGCTGTGCGGAATACCGGAGCCGTTGAGCGTGGACAATCGCCTTGAGATCAAAAAGCGCCCGCTCAAATAACTCGTTGATTATAACGAAGTCGAATTCCCCGGCCCGGGCCATCTCTTCTGCGGCGTTTTTCAGGCGCAGTTCGATGACCGAGGCGCTGTCCTCGCCGCGCCGTTCGAGCCGCGAGCGCAATTCTTCCCAACTGGGCGGCAGGATGAAGATCATCACCGCGTTCGCAAAGGTCTTGCGGATCTGAAGGGCGCCCTGGAAGTCGATTTCGAGGATCACGTCGGCCCCCTGGGCGATCCGCTCCTCGATGGCCTTCTTGGAGGTGCCGTACCGGTGGCCGTGCACATGGGCCCATTCCACGAAGCCGTCGGCCGCAATCAGGGCGTCGAATTCGGGAGGCGAGGCAAAAAAGTACTCGCGGCCGTGCTTTTCCTGCCCGCGCGGCGGCCGCGTGGTGTGCGACACCGACGGCTGAACCGCCGAGTCGAGCTCCATGAGCGCCTTGACCAGGCTCGATTTGCCGGCCCCGCTGGGCGCGGCGACCACGAAGATGTTGCCGGGGTAGTCCATTCTTTCGCTCGTCGTCGTCATTCGATGTTCTGGACTTGTTCGCGCATCTGCTCGATCAGGACCTTCATGTCCACGCCGATGCGCGTGAGTTCCAGGGCTGCCGACTTGGAGCCCAGGGTGTTGGCCTCGCGGTGCAGTTCCTGGATCAGGAAGTCCAGGCGCTTGCCGATCTCGCCGCCCTTCTTGAGCAGCCGCTCGATTTCGTCGAGGTGCGAATTCAGCCGGGTGAGCTCTTCCGCCACGTCGATGCGGATGGCAAAGGCAGTGGCCTCGGTCAGCGCGCGGTC
Organism: Variovorax sp. W1I1; assembly: GCF_030815625.1. Taxonomy (NCBI): domain Bacteria; kingdom Pseudomonadati; phylum Pseudomonadota; class Betaproteobacteria; order Burkholderiales; family Comamonadaceae; genus Variovorax; species Variovorax sp. W1I1. The sequence goes on from NZ_JAUSWZ010000001.1 coordinate 496,176, forward strand.
TTGAGCGGCTTCGGGCAGCGTGCCGCCCGTGCCGGCGGTCAGGCCCATGGCCTCTTGCCAGCGCTCAAGGAAGCGGTTGCGCTGCTGCTCGACCAACTGGGGCACCAGCGGACCGGCCTGCTGCACCAGAACGCGCAATTGAGCCAGGTGTGCATCGAGCATCTTGGCGAGGCGGGCGCCTTCGCGCTGGCGGGCGGACATCAGCGCTTCGAGCGCCTTGCCGGCCACGTCGAGCAGATCGGGGCCCCAGTCGCCGCGGGTGGCGCCGTCGCCGCCGGCAAGGCGGATCACGTCGGCCACGCTCAGTTCGCGCGCTCCGGGGAGCCAGGCCTTGATGCCGTCCTGCACCCCGTTGAGCCGCTGGAGCAGCTTGACGGAAGGCTCGACGACGCCCGCCTGGGCGGTGTTCTCGATGGCCGCGCGGACCTCGACCTTGCCGCGCTTGAGCTTGCCCGTGAGCAGCTCTCGCAGCGCCGTCTCATGCTGGCGCAACTCCTCCGGCAACTTGAAGGTGAGGTCGAGGAAGCGGCTGTTGACCGAGCGGATTTCTACCCCGAGCCGACCTGCGGCGGAAGGCCGTGCATCGGCTTCGGAGTGGCTGCCTGCGGACCCGTTCTGGCCGCTGGCGTAGCCGGTCATGCTGTAAACTGGCATTGCGCCTCACTGTGGTTTTTGCTTGCATGCACCGAGGCGTCGGTACAGCGTTCGCTTGCCGCACCATCGCCTTCGGGCGAAACTCCCGGATTATGTCAAAGGTCAAGCCTTCGCCCCTGTTGCCCGATACGGTCATTGGCGGTTACCGCGTTGTTCGCCGGCTTTCCGCAGGTGGTTTTGGTGTCGTCTATCTCGCCATCGACCCCAGCGGGCAGCAGGTGGCCATCAAGGAATATCTGCCGTCTTCGCTGGCCACCCGCGGGCCGGGCGAGCTGCATCCGCAGGTGCCGCCCGAAAAATTGTCCCTCTACCGGCTGGGGCTCAAGAGCTTCTTCGAAGAAGGCCGCTCGCTCGCGCAGATCTCTCATGCCTCGGTCGTCAGCGTGCTCAATTTCTTCCGCGAGAACGAGACCGTCTACATGGTCATGAACTACCTGGAGGGTGCGACCCTGCAGGACTTCGTGGTCACCGCGCGCGACCTCAAGCGCCAGAAGGTGTTCCGCGAATCGACCATCCGCTCGCTTTTCGACGAGATCCTGCGCGGCCTGCGCATCGTGCACCAGTACAAGATGCTGCACCTGGACATCAAGCCGGCCAACATCTTCGTCACCGACGACGACCGCGCCGTGCTGATCGACTTCGGCGCCGCGCGCGAAGTGCTCAGCAAGGAAGGCATCTTCATCCGTCCCATGTACACGCCGGGCTTCGCCGCCCCCGAGATGTACCGGCGCGATTCGTCGATGGGCCCCTGGACCGACATCTACGCCATCGGCGCCTGCATCTACGCCTGCATGCAGGGCTACCCGCCCAACGATGCACCCAAGCGCATCGAGAAAGACCGCCTGAGCCTGTCGCTGTCGCGCCTTCGCGGCGTGTATTCCGACAACCTCATCGAGGTGGTCGAGTGGTGCATGTCGCTCGATCCGCTCTCGCGCCCCCAGTCCGTCTTCGCGCTGCAAAAGGAACTGAGCCGCGAAGGCGAGCGCCGCTACACCAAGCTCACTGTCGGCGAGAAGGTGCGGCTGTCGTTCGACAACATCCGCTCCTTCGACAAGAAGAGTCTGCCCCGGGCTGCGGCCCCCACCACGCGCCCCGCATGACGCCATGAAATTCTCTGTCTTCCAGGTCAGCCGCAAAGGCGGACGTCTCAAGAACGAAGACCGCATGGGCTATTGCTACACGCGGGAATCGGGTCTGTTCGTGCTGGCCGACGGCATGGGCGGTCACCCCGAAGGCGAAGTGGCGGCCCAGCTGGCGCTGCAGACCATTGCCGCGCTCTACCAGCGCGAGGCACGCCCGACTGTGAAAGACGTGAAAGGTTTCCTCGCCGAATCGGCGATGGCCGCGCACCAGCAGATCATGCGGTACGCGAGCCACAAGGCGATGCTCGACACGCCCCGCACCACCGTCGTCGCGGCCGTGCTGCAAGGCACGAGCGCCACCTGGATGCACTGCGGCGATTCGCGCCTGTACGTCGTACGCGACGGCCGCCTGTTGACCCGCACGCGCGACCATTCGCACGCCGAGCGCCCAAAGCCCCAAGGTTCGGACATGCCGGTCAACCGCAACCTGCTGCTGACCTGCCTCGGTTCCCCGACCACGCCGCTGTTCGACATCTCGCCGCCGCTGCAGCTGCAGCGCGGGGATCGCATCATGTTGTGCTCCGACGGCGTGTGGGGCGTGCTCGACGATGCGCTCATCGTGCACACGCTTTCCTCCGGCAAGCCCGTGTCCGATGCAGCCCCCGACCTCGCTGAGATGGCGCTGCGCAAGGGCGGTGCCCACAGCGACAACGTGACCCTCATCGCGCTCGAGTGGGAGATGTCCGAAACGCTCGGCGAAGACCGCGGCATTTCCACCGAGACCATCGACGACGGCGTGTTCGCCTCGACCATCCAGGCCGGCATGCCCTCGGACGGCGAGATCGAAGACATGGACGAAGACGCCATCGAGCGCTCCATCGCCGAGATCAACGAAGCCATCCGCCGTTCGGCTGCACGCAAGACCTAAATTCCGGGTCGCGCGCCGTTCCCCCTTTTTCCTTTTCGAGCTTCCAACAATGACTGCTTTCACCCGAAGCGGCGGCCGTGCCGCCGACCAGCTGCGCCCCGTTCGCATCACCCGCGGCTTCACCATTCACGCCGAGGGCTCGGTGCTCATCGAGTTCGGCCAGACCCGCGTGCTGTGCACTGCCTCGGTGGAAGAGCGCGTGCCCCCGCACAAGAAGGGCAGCGGCGAAGGCTGGGTGACGGCCGAGTACGGCATGCTGCCGCGCGCCACCCACACCCGCAGCAGCCGCGAGGCCGCCAAGGGCAAGCAGACCGGCCGCACGCAGGAAATCCAGCGCCTCATCGGCCGCTCGATGCGCGCCGTGTTCGACCTCGCTGCCTTGGGCGAGCGCACCATCCACCTCGACTGCGACGTGCTTCAGGCCGATGGCGGCACCCGCACCGCGGCCATCACCGGCGCCTTCGTTGCTGCACAAGACGCGGTCAACAAACTGCTGGCCGCTGGCACGCTGAAAGCCTCGCCGATCAAGGGCCACGTGGCTGCCATCTCGGTAGGCATCGTCGGCGGCACGCCGCTGCTGGACCTCGAATACACCGAAGACTCGAGCTGCGACACCGACATGAACGTCGTCATGACCGGCGCGGGCCATTTCGTCGAAGTGCAGGGCACGGCCGAGGGCGTGGCGTTCACGCGCGAAGAAATGAACCTCCTGCTCGGCCTGGCCGAGAAGGGCATCGGCGAGCTCGTCACCCTGCAGAAGCAGGCCTTGCAGCCGAACTGAAATCCTCCCAGCTACTGACGTCCGCGAGCCGGGCGTCACAGCCACTTTGATCGATCCATGAAACTGGTCCTGGCCTCCAACAACCAAGGCAAGCTCGCCGAACTTCAGCAACTGTTCGCGGCGTTGTCCGTCACCCTGGTGCCGCAGTCGGCACTGGGCGTGGGCGAGGCTGAAGAACCCTTCCGCACCTTCGTCGAAAACGCGCTCACCAAGGCGCGCCACGCGAGCGCCGCTACGGGCCTTCCGGCCATCGCCGACGACGCGGGTCTCTGCGTCGATGCCTTCGGCGGCCTGCCGGGCGTCGACACCGCGTACTACGCCACGCAATTCGGCTACGCCAAGGGCGATGCCAACAACGTGAAAGCGCTGCTCGAACAGCTCGACGGCGTCGTCAATCGTCGCGCCGCGCTCGTCAGCACGCTCGTCGCGCTGCGCAGCCATGACGACCCAGAACCGCTCATCGCCGTCGGCCGCGTGGTCGGCGAGATCGCGCTGGCGCCCATCGGCGACAACGGCTTCGGCTTCGACCCGGTGATGTACCTGCCCGCCTTCGGCAAGACATTTGCGCAGCTCACGCCCGAGGTCAAGAACGCCAACAGCCACCGCGGCCGCGCGGCGCAGGCGATGCTCGCGTTGATGCGCGAGCGCTGGCTGTAGGCCGCAGATGGCCACCGTTTTCCCGATCAAGCCGGCGCAGCCCACCGGCGCGCCGCAGGCCAACGACGTGCTGCACTGGATGCGGCCCGGTCCGCTGCAGCTCGCGGCGTTGCCGCCGCTGTCGCTCTACATCCATCTGCCGTGGTGCCTGCGCAAGTGTCCGTACTGCGACTTCAACTCGCACGAATGGCGCGCGACGAGCGCAGCCGATGCGGAGGGCATCCCCGAGGCGGCGTACATCGATGCGCTCGTGGCCGACCTCGATGCCGCATTGCCGCTGATCTGGGGCCGCACCGTCCACACCATCTTCATCGGCGGCGGCACGCCCAGCCTCTTCTCGCCACAAGCCATCGACCGCTTGCTCGGCGACGTGCGCGCGCGCCTTAAGCTCGCGCCCGATTGCGAGATCACGCTCGAGGCCAACCCCGGCACCTTCGAGCGCAACCGCTTCCGCGCATACCGCTCGGCGGGCGTCACGCGCCTGTCGGTGGGCGTGCAGAGCTTCAACGACGAGCACCTGACGGCCCTGGGCCGCGTGCACGACCGCGCCCAGGCCATCGCCGCGGTGGAGGAGGCCGCGAGCGCCTTCGACACCTTCAATCTCGACCTGATGTATGCGCTCCCCGGCCAGACGCTCGAGCACCTCGAGGCCGACCTGTCGCAAGCGCTGGCGCTCGCGCCGCCGCACATCTCGGTCTATCACCTCACCATCGAGCCCAACACCTGGTTCGCGAAATTTCCGCCGACGCTGCCTGAAGACGACATCGCCTACGCGATGCTCGACCGCATCACCGAGCGGACCGGCGAGCACGGCATGTTGCGCTACGAGGTGTCGGCCTATGCGCGCGAGGGGCACCAGTGTGCGCACAACCTCAACTATTGGCAGTTCGGCGATTACCTGGGCATCGGTGCCGGCGCACACAGCAAGCTGAGCTTTGCGCACCGCATCGTGCGGCAGGTGCGGTATCGCGAGCCGCGGCTGTACATGGAGAACGCGCGCGCGGGCGCGGCCGTGTCGCAGAGCGACGAGGTGTTCCTGGCCGATTTGCCCTTCGAGTTCATGCTCAATGCACTGCGATTGAAGGCGGGGTTCACGCTGCCGCAGTTCAGCGAGCGCACCGGGCTCGCGATGACGTCGATCCAGCGCGGGCTCGAAGAGGCGGAGCGCAAGGGGCTCGTGGCGCGGGACCTGTTTCGCGTATGGCCGACCGAGCGCGGGCTGGACTTTCTGAGCGATCTGCAGACGCTGTTCTTGCCCGACGGGGATTGAGGCATCGCCGTCGGCATAAAATCCGCGGTTCCGGAGAGTTGGGTGAGTGGTTTAAACCAGCAGTCTTGAAAACTGCCGACGAGAAATCGTCCGTGAGTTCGAATCTCACACTCTCCGCCAGAATCAATCCCTGGCAGTTTTTTGAAAGTCCCGTCGCAGTCCATGCGCCGGGACTTTTTCATTGGAGGCAAGTCCTCTGCCCGGACAGCCCGCTCAACCTCGCGCTCGGCCTACCGCCATTCCCCCAGGAAGCCGCTTCGCAGCGTGCGCACCCGATGCGCTTCGGTCGTCGTGGGGCACCACCAGCACGTCGCTCGCGCAGTCCCGGAGCACGCTCTCCGCCACGCTTCCGAAGAAGAAGTCGATGGCTGCGGATGAGGGGTGCTTGCCGACCACGACGAGATCGGCAGCGCTTCGCTGCTGCTGCACCAGGACCTGCCGTGCCGGGCTTCCCTGGCCGATGGTGGACAGCACACGGTTGCGGCGCGCATCGAAGGAGTACTTCAGCGAGAACATGCGGTCTTCCGCGTGGCTACGGCACTGCGCGCGGTATGTCTTGATGGCCATCTCGGACACTTCTGCGTAGCGAAGCTTTCCCTCATTGGCAGTGCTGATGGCATGGAAAAGTTCGACCCGCGCGTCCCCGTTGAGCGCGAACCCGAGTTCGACCAGGCGGCCGGACGCCTTCGAGAAATCGACCGCCACGACGAGGCTGCGATAGGGCCCGCTTGGCGCTGCGCGGACGACGAGAACCGGACGCCGGCCCTTTCGAAGAATGCCCGCGACGGGCTGGCCCATGAAGAGCGAGCGGAGCCCTCGCACCGGCGCCATGCCCCAGACGACGAGGTCGGCGCATCCAACTTCGGGAAGAAGGTCCGCGGGGTCGAGGGCGATTCGACTCCTCGGGCGCACGCGGATGTCATGGCGTTGGCCGAGCTGCAGGGCGTGGTGCGCGAGTCGGCACACCGCATCGGCGGGAGGCGTTTCGCCGGGCTGCGCGAGATAGGCGAGATCGAGCGTTGCGTTGTGGCTCGCGCACAGGTGGGCTGCGCGGGAGAGCGCGTGGTCGCCCAAGGTGGAGAAATCGGTGACGGCAAGCAGGGAATGAGGAGTCAAGGCGATGTGCTTTCAGAATGGCTTGCGCCGCGCCATGCGGGGGCGCTGGCGACCGCACCGCACGCGCGGTGCAATGGGAGGTGGCGAGACGAGGGGAACAGGGGGCCGCGGGGCGGCCCAGCTACTTCTGGTAGTCCCCAGTGGCCTCGGGCTGGAACAGGACGGCGGCGACTTCGGCCGCGCAATCGTCGCCATTCGGCGTGTGCCACCTCGCGATGTCTCCGACCCTCAAGCCCAGAAGGCTGCTTCCTACCGGCGAGAGCACGGAGATGAAGCCGGCCGCGGGTTCGGCATCCTTGGGAAAGCAGACGGTCAGCGTCTGGCGTCGGCCGGTGTGCACATCGACGAGTTCTGCGCGCGAATTCATCGTCACGACGTCGCATGGCACGGCGCGCGAACTCATCACTTCCGCGCTTGCAAGCAGGTCGGCCAGATGGGCTGGAAGAAGGGCGCGCCCGGGCAGCAGTTTGCTCAGGCGGGCGAAGTCAAGGTCGGTGAGCGTGCGCTCGCCGTGGATCGTTGCATGCATTGGACGCACTCCATCGAATGCGAGCGCCGTCCCGGACCGAGGGACGGCGGCCGCTGCCGCGCAAGAGCTGGTGCCCGGCGGTGGATGGTTGCGCTGAAAGAGGAGAGGAGCGGACCGCCGGGCTTAGGAATGTGCTGGCGTCAGCTGACGCCGCGCGCGCTTGGCGACTGCACGCGCAAAGGTCGCTGCGAGAAGCAGCGCGGCCAGTGCGGCATGGGTGCAAACGAGGGCGGTGGTCATGCGGAGAGTCTAGGCCGTGATCGCCGCCGCGCTGCCAATGGCCTCACGCTTCTTGCCAGATTGAGGCGTCGGTGCACCGGGAGTGCAGAACGTGTGATCGCGGCACTTCCGCCCCGGTGATCAGAGATCGCCGGAATTCAACATCCAAGCGCTGCGACCAGCACATTCGCCAACCCACGCCCTGCCTCGCCGCCCCCATCAAGACGCGGGTTGTAGATGGTGATCTCGAGCCCGACCGCCTTGCCGCTCGCCAAGGCAATCCGGAGCGCGGTCCCCAGTTCGTTCCACGACAACCCGCCCGGCACGCGGAAGTCGACGGCCGGCATGAGGGCGTCGTCGAGGCAATCGGCGTCCAGGTGGATGAAGAAGCCATCCAGTTCCTCTCGCGTCAGGTGGCCGATTGCTTTGCGCGCAGCGGCCTCGATGCCCATCGCGCGCACGGCTGGCAGGTCGATCGCCTTGAGCTCTTCGGGAAGCGGCTGGCTTCCGTACGCATGGCGCCTCCGTAAGCGACTGCTTTTTGCGGAGCAGGTCACTGTCTCGATGCTGTGACCTCTAGCCCGCGGACGAACGCCCATGCTAGTCGGCATCGCAATTCGGCCGCAACCCTGGAGCGCCATCGTCGGCGACTGCGCCAGCAAAAACCGCGGCGCGTGCCCAGCATCTTTCTCATGCGACTTCGCTGGCCTCCGCCCACAGCTTGTTGAAAAAGGACTCCCGCGTCCTCTCGAAGACAAGCCTCGAATGCAGTCCGACGGCCGATTCGATCTGCGTCGTCTTGCCGAAGTCGGTACTGGAAACCCAGACCGTGTCCGGCGCCACGAGCACCGCCTTGGCATTGGTGTTGCGATGCAGGGCAATGCGCACATCGGGGAAGCGGCGCTTGAGCATGCTTGCCTCCCTGTGCGCATCGGCGTTGGCAATGATGAATATGTCCCGCGGGCGCTTTCCCAAGATCTGCGAGATGTAGTCCGGCTCCGGAAGTGAGCCGGTCATGATCAGGATGGGCCCGACGATGCGCGCGATGTGGGAGAGGCGCCTGCTCCAGCTGTTGGCGCTGATGGACATCTTCGCGTCCTCGCAGGAGAACGCGAATCCAGAACTATCGTCACTGAAAACCATGGGTGTTGTTTCGAATCCTTGTCCTTGAATGGCCTGCTTTCTCCAATCCGCCGCGTGCTTTCAGACGACGGACACAGCAGCACTAGCAGCAGATGCAACAGACCTCCCACCGCCCGGAAACACCGGCGGCGTCTTGACGATCGATGTCAGCGCGGGATCGGCCGCGCGCAGCGCAGCCAGATCGGGCCGCGGGCGGCGCAGTTGCGCATGGGCCGAGAAGGCTTCCTCCATCGCCCGTGCCGCGCCCAGCACCTGGTGGTCGGCTCTAAAGCCGCCCACGATCTGCAGACCGAACGGCATGCCGGCGTGGTCGAGCCCGCAGGGCAATGAAATGGCCGGGTGCGTGGTCAGCGTGACCACATAGGTGAGCGCCAGCCAGCGGTAGTAGTTGGCTTGCTGCTCGCCGTTGATGTGGCCGGCGTACAGCTGCGTCCATGGAAAGGGCGACACCGGCGTGGTGGGCGACAGCACCAGGTCGTAGTCGGCGAAGGTCGCTTGAAAACGCTTGATGAGCCGCGTCTGCTCGGCCTGCGCCCAGGCGCTGTCGAGCAGGCTCATGCGCGCGCCCATCTCGTAGTTCGCGCGCGGGTTGGGCCCCAGGCTGTCGGGGTCGCGTTCGTAGGCCGTCTGCATGCCCGCCACGAAGGCTTCAGCGCGCAGCACGTCGAAGCAGCGGTGCGCCTCGCCCATGTCGAAATCGACCTTGTCGCAGCGGCGAAAGAGGTGCTGCATGGCGCTGATCTTTTGCCGGAAGGTGGCGCGGATGCCGTCGTCCACGGCGCAGGTACCGAAGTCTTCGGTCCACGCGACGCGCAGGCCGGCCAGGTCGACCTGCGCGGGCGCGAGGAAGGACATCGGATCGAGCGGATAGCTCAGCGGGTCGCCCGCATGCATGCCGGCGGAAGCGGCCATCTGCAGGCACGCGTCTTCCACGGTACGGCCCATGGGGCCGACGACCGAGATGGGCGTCCAGCCCAGGGGCTTGCGCACGCTGGGCACGATGCCCGGCGAGGGCCGGAAACCCACCACGCCGCACTTGGCCGCCGGAATGCGGAGCGACCCGCCGGTGTCGGAGCCGGTGCACACCGGCAGCATGTCGCAGGCCAGCGCGGCCGCCGAGCCACCGGAGGAGCCACCGGCATTGAGGTTCGGATTGAAGGGGTTGCCCGTGGCGCCCCACACGTCGTTGCGCGAGTTGGCGCCCGCGCCCATCTCGGGCACGTTGGTCTTGCCCGCCACGATGGCGCCCGCGCGGCGCAGGCGCGCCACCAGCTCGATGTCCTCCGTGGGCACGTGGTCGCGGTAGATGGGTGAACCCCAGGTTGTCAGCAGGCCTTCGGTGGGCTCGAGGTCCTTGACGCCCAGCGGCAGGCCGTGCAGCAGGCCGAGCGTGTCGCCGCGCATCACGGCGCTTTCCGCCGCCGCGGCTTCGGTGCGCGCGCGCTCGAAACAGGTGGCGGTCACCGCGTTGACGAACGGGTTCACGCGCTCGATCCGCGCGATGCACGCTTCCAGCAGATCGACGGGCGAGATGACTTTGCTGCCGATGAGGCGACGCAGTTCGACGGCGGATTTCTCGACGAGCTCCGAGCCGGCGGCAGGGGAAGTGTTGTTCAGGTTCATCAGTCGGCGGTGATGTTCGCGCGCGCCGCAACGGCGCGCATCAGGGGCAGTTCCCGGTTGATGAGTTCGCTCGACGCGGCGGCGTCGCTGAAGGCCGGCTCCAGCCCTTGGCCCATCAGCTTGGCGCGCGTGTCGGGGTCGGCGATGGTCGCGGCCAGCGCCTTCTCCAGCTTGGCCTTCACATCGGCGGGCAGGCCTTTCGGGGCTGCCAGGAGCAGCCATGAATCCATGTCGACGCCGGCGTAGCCGCTCTCGGCGAACGTGGGCACATCGGGCAGCAGTGCCGAGCGCTTTGCAGTGGTCAGCGCAATGGCCTTGATCTTGCCGTTCTTGAGTTGCGGGATCGCGGCACTTACCGTGTCGATGCTGAACGGGATCTGGCCGCCCATCAGGTCGGTCATCGCAGGGGCGCTGCCCTTGTAGGGCACGTGCGTCATCTTCAGGCCCGTCGCGTGCAGCATGGTTTCGCCGGCGAACTGCGCGGTGGTGCCGGTGCCGAAGGAGCCGTACGAATACTTGCCCGGCGAGGCCTTCACGTAGTCCACGAACTGCTTGACCGTCTGCACCGGTACCTCGCTGTTCGCCAGCAGGATCAGCGCGACGCGCCCCGCAATGCCGATCGGCTCGAAGCTCTTCACCGGGTCGTAGGGCAGGTTGGGGCGGATCGCCGGGTTGACGGTGAATGTGGAGCCCGAACTGAGCAGCAGCGTGTAGCCGTCGGGCGCGGCCTTCGATACATAGCTGGCCCCGACCACCGTGCCGGCACCCGCGCGGTTCTCGATGACGACGGGCTGGCCGAGCTCCTTGCCGAGGCGCTGCGCGATCACCCGCCCGTTGACGTCTGTCGCACCGCCCGGCGGGAAGGGAATGACCAGCGTGACCGGGTGCGTGGGAAAGCCCGCGGCGGTGGCCAGCGCGGCCAGCGGCAGGGCGCCAAGGCCGAGGCCGCACAGCAGTGCCATGCGGGTCATGAACGGGAGATGCTTCATCGTGAACTCCTGGTGTTTCGGCGGGAATCTGGGGGAGGGCGGATTCATCCTAGGAGCGTCATGCCGGTGTCACAAGCGCAATGTTTAGAATTCTTCGTTGCCGAATCGGCAATCGATGTCGTCCGCATGTCCCCGCGCCACAGGAGAGATTCATGCAGCTTCGTGCCTTGCAAGAGACCGCCGTGCGCTACTTTCTCGAGGTCGTGAAAACCGGCTCGGTGAAGGAGGCCGCACTCAAGCTCAACGTGGCGCCCTCGGCGGTGAGCCGGCAGGTGGCGCGGCTGGAGCGCGAGCTGGACACCCTGCTCTTCGAGCGCCATGCGCGCGGCATGGAGCCCAATGCCGCGGGCGAGTTGCTGGCGGCGCATGCCAAGCGGGCGCAGCAGGAGATCGAGCGGGTCGCGAACGACATTGCCAGCCTGCGCGGCCTGCGCAGCGGGCATGTGCGCGTGGCGAGCACCGAGGGCTTTGCCTTCGACTTCATTCCCACGCTGATCGCGCACTTCCGCCGCAAGCACGAGGGCATCCGCTTTCACCTGGAGGTCTGCTCGCTCGCCGATATTTCCAGGCGGGTGCGCGATGGCGAAGCCGACGTGGGCGTCACCCTCAGTGCCGTGCCGGAGGCCGGCATCGAGATCGAACTGCGGCACCCGAGTCCTGTGCTGGCCTTGATGGCCAAGGGCCATCCGCTGGCCGCGCAGCGGCAGCTGTCGTTGCGCCAGGTGGTGGCGTATCCGCTGGGCTTGCCGCAGGAAGACAGCTCGATACGCCGCTTGCTCGACGCCAGCTGCACGCGGCAAGGGCTGCGCTATGCACAGGCCATGTCGAGCAACCATGCGAATGCGTTGCTGAGCTTTGCGGCGGCCGGTGGCGGCATCGCGTTCTATGGCGCGCTGTCGATACGCACCTTGCTGCAGAGCAAGGCGCTGGTCGCCATTCCCTTGAAAGACCGCGAGATGAACGAGCGGCACCTGCAGATCGAGACCATGGCGGGTCGCTCGCTGCCCGATGCGTCAAAGGCCTTCGTGCGGTACTTGGTGGAAGCGGTCCAGGCCAGCGGGTGACGACGGCGCGGTCTCGCGGTATCGGACTGGAGAGCCGGCCGCGCCGAATATCAGGTCAACCGGCCTTGCGTGCCGTCAGCCATTGCGCCGGCGCGAGCGCCCCGGCCACCACGCGCACTTCGCCGATGTTGCCGAAGAAGCCATCGGCGCGCGCACCGTCCCACGAGCCGCCGCCCACCACCCAAGGCGAGGTGGCCGACAGCGTGGCAAGCCCCGGAACGGCCGCGGCATTGCGCAGCACCGGTGCGCCTTCGACGTACATCGTGGTGTCGTGCGACACCGGATCGTTCACGATCGCGATGTGCACCCAGCTGTCTGCAAGCACCTCGCCCGACCAGTTGGCCTTCGGCGCGCGGGTGCCGGCCGGACTCGGCACCACTTCCCACTGCACCTCGCGCAGGCTCGAGATGGCGAACAGCATTGGCGGCGATTCGCCGTCGCCGCCCGAGTAGCCCGCGAGATCGCCGCGGCGGCCATCGCGGGTCATGATGTTCATCCATGCCTGTTTGTCGCTGGTCCAGCTCTTGTCGATCTTGACGAAGGCCTCGATGGTGTAGCCGCTCTCCAGCGTCTGCGCATTGATCGGCGCCGTCGCGTCGGTCAGGAAGTAGCTCAGGCGCGGCGTGTTCTTGTTGGTGTTGAGGAAGCGCACCGAACCCGGTGCGGCCGAGAGGTGGTGGCGATCGTCGGTCCACACAATGTCGCCATCCGCCGCGCCCAGCACGCCACCCTGGTTCAGTGCATCGCGATGCAGCGGGTTGGTCCCCGTAACGTCCGCGATCACGGTGCCCGGCAACACCGGCTGGTTGACCACGCCGCCGAAGAAGCGCCAATGCGCCAGCGTGTTCGCCACCTTCGGGTAATCGTCGGGGCTGGTGGCGGGGCGCTGCGCCACCGTGGCCGGGTCCGTGTAGTTGGCGAGGATCATCGCGCGCGCCTGGTCGACCAGCGAGCTGTCGATGGTGGCGCTGCCCGTGCCGAAGCTCTTGTTGAAGCCCGCGAAACGCTGCGCGAAATCCATGTCGATGACGAAGGCCTCGTTGGGCGTGGTGAGCACGGCCTGGTCGAAGCTGTTGAGCGTGGCGGCTGGCTTCTGCGGCACCCACGGCGAGAACGACAGCACCTTGATCTGCTTGTTCGTCAGGTCGAATTCGTAGAGGCGCATGAGGCCGTTGCCGCCCTGGTAGGCCATCTGGTAGTCCACCACCATCTCCTCGACCTTGTGGCCGAAGTCGTTGGTCTTCGTGAGGTGCGCGGCGCCGTGGTGATGGCCGTTGAGTGTCGTGAAGATCTGGTCGTTGTCGCGGATGAGCTTCTCCCAGATCATCTTGCCGTACTCGGTTTCCAGCGGGCTGGTGCCGTCGGCATCGATGTTGAGCAACTGGTGGTTCACCAGGATCACGGGCAGCGTCGGATTCTTCGCGATCACCTGGCGGGCCCAGGCGATGCCCGCGTCGGAGATGCGCCACGACAGCGACAGCACCATGAACTTCTGGCCCTGCGCCTCGAACACGTGGTACTCGTGGAAGCCGCTCGCATCGCGCGCACCGAAGGTGGCCTGCTTCTTCGCACGCTCGGCGCCGAACCACTGCAGATACGGCTCCTTGGCAGGATCGCGGCCGGCATCGGTGCCGTCCGTGGGGTTGAGGGCGTAGTCGACATCCCACAGCACGTCATGGTTGCCGGCGAGCACGCTGTAGGGCAGCTTCGCGTCTTCGAGCACCTTCATGGCGGCATCGGCCACCTTCCACTGGTCGGGCTTGCCGACCTGGTCGACCACGTCGCCCAGGTGAATGGTGAAGGGGATGTTCAGGGCTTTCGCGTTGGCGGCGATCCATTTCGTCTGCGCCGCGAAGGGCGCGCTGCCGAAGCGCTTGTCGTACTGGTCGCTCTCGGCGACCGTCGCGTAGCGGGCATAGAACTGCGTGTCGGGCATCACGGCCAGCGCGAAGCTGGAGATCTTTGCCGCGGCCGGTGGCGCGGTTGCGGGCGCTGGAGGTGCGGGCGCGGGGGCGGGCGCAGGGACCGGCAAGGTCCCGAGCACGGGCAGGCCTGCATTGCCACCGCCCCCACCACCGCACGCCGCCAGCAAGGCGCTGCTGCCGCCGACGGTCAGGAGAGACGCACCGAGCTTGAGCACATGACGGCGCGGGGACGCGTGCAATTCCAGGTTGTGCTCGGTGTTCGATGCAGCGGGTGCGGCAATGCGCGGCGCGCGAGGGCCGCGCGAATTGTTGGAAGCAGACATGGAAAGTAGGGCCAGACGTTGCGAAGCGCGCAAGCGTAGAAAGCGTCGATGACGTTTCCATGTAGGACCGATGACAGGTTGTTGGCCGCCCGCTGCGTCGAAGGTTTGGCCGATCGATCCGATGCAATGGCGCAGCTTTGGAAACGTCGACTTCCCGACCTAGGCCTTGGCGCTCTATCGAACCCTCGGCCCCTCTGGTGCGAGCGCTCCACAGGCCCGGTAAGAAAGCATCGCCGGTGCGCAACGACGTGGCTGAAAGGCGTACGTCATTTCATCGATTGCATGGATAAGTGAGAGGCTTAATCTCATTCTTCGATGCAATGAAGAAAACACCCTGCGAAGGGGCCGATCTTCATCGTGGCGAGAGGGGGTGCGGGGTGGCGAGGGACGATGATGGATTAGGTCAACGATCTGCCGCAAACATATAAAAGCACGACAGCTCCTCCTGGCGCTGGAACAGGAGAGATCGTGCGACTTAATGTTTCCCAGCTTCCTTTCGAGACCGCCTTGAGCGGCTCCTTTCTCGGCGCCGGCCATGCGAGCGCTGTCCAGATCGATGACGAGATCGATCCCCTGCGCATCCTGCTCATCGACCACCAGTCGACCCAGTGCAAATCGTTCAGCGAGGGCCTGGAGAGCAACGGATTTGCCATCGACATCGCGACCGGCGACAACGCCACCGCGAACGCGGCGCTCGCGGAAGACTACGCACTCATCCTCCTGAATTCGATGCGAACCGGCCATGCAGGATTCAGTGCCGTCCAGGCGATCCGGCGCAAGACCGATGCGCCGCTTCTGGTCCTGACCGAACGCGACAGCGTGGCCGCCCGCATCGCGGGCCTGGAGCTGGGCGCGAGCGACTACCTGGTCAAGCCCTTCTCGCTCTCCGACCTGCTCGGGCGCGTCACGGCGTTGGCCCGTCGCCCGCGCGTGGTGCGCCAGCCGGTGCTGCGCCTGGGCGATCTGGAACTCGACGAACGCACCACGCGGTGCACCCGCGAGGGCGTGGAGCTCGATCTGACCCGGATGGAATTTGCGTTGCTGCTGGTGCTGCTTCGCAGCCAGGGCGAAGTGCTCTCCCGGCAACAGCTCTCGCAGCGCGTGTGGAACAGGGAATTCGACGGCAAGAACAACGCCGTCGACGTGGCCGTGCTGCGCCTGCGCAACAAGCTCGATGCACCGTTCGAGAAGAGGCTGTTGCATTCCGTGCGCGGCGAGGGGTATGTGCTTGAAGAGCGTCCCGGCGCTTGATCGCGCATGTCACGCGTTGCTCGAAGTCTTCGTGGGCGTCAGCTTGCAACCAAGTCTGGAATGCTGTGAATGAGTGAGCGGCAGAACCTGTTCATCGCGCTGTATGACAGCGATGGCGTGCGCAGTGCCGCGCTGGAGCGCCGGCTGAGTGCGATGGGCCACCATGCCGTCGCATTCACCCATGAGGACAACCTGCTGGAATTTCTGGAAGAGCACCAGCGCTTCGATCTGCTTCTGGCGCCTTTGCAGAACGGCCTTCCCAGAAGGGTTCTTGCCGGCGGCAGTCATGCGCAGGGGATGCCGGCGCTCCTTCTTGTCGAGGGTGCGCAGTGGGGGCAGCTGCTGCTTCGCAACGAAGACGCCGAGGCGGTCGATGCCATCGAGTTCGACGCTTTGCGAACGACCAACGACGAATTGGAGTGGCGCATTCGCTCGCTGCTCGCGCGAGCGAAAGGGGGCTCGGCGCGATCGGCCCGGGTTCCGGAACTGGCCTGGGGCGAATACCGGTTCGTCGTGCACCACCGCATCGTGCTGCATCGGGGGCGCGAGATCTTTCTGCAGCCGCGCCAGTTCGACTTTGCGCTGGAACTGTTCCGCAACATGGACCGCGTGGTGACGCGCGACTGGCTCTGGAATGCGCTGTGGAGGTCTACCTCCCGCCGCACCTCGCGGGGGTTCGATGTCTGCGCCACCAACGTGCGGCGGAAGCTCGCGCTGCACGAAAAGAACGGCTTCGTGCTGAAAGCCGTCTATGGGCAGGGCTATCTGCTGTCGAAGTGCGTGGACGTGCAGGACGAGGTTGGCCAGCCCGGCTCCTGTTGAGCGATTGGCGTGCAATAGCGCGCCGGGGCAAAGTCTTTTTGCGCCCGAGCAGCGTCATTATTCTTTGAATAAAAAATAATTGCCCGTTGAAATGAATTAACTAAATTCCTTTCAGGCGATTTTTTAATATCTGATGGCCACGCGTCGGTCTGCCGGTCGATTTGCGTGAAATTCATGCCGGACGGCGTGAAGGATCAATTCATCCTTCTTACGGCGCAATAAATAATTGTGCTGATTGATGGCGTCTGGCCGTCATTGAGCGCAAGACGACGCAAGCGGTTGTCACCATTGAAGATTATTTGATTCGTTCTTGGGCTTGGATTGCATTGAAATTTGAGTTATTGAATTTCATATTTGCCGCAAATAGCCCGTAAAAAGACAATGAAATGTTGCAGATTTGCACATTCGACCATCAATCTACCAATTGGAGAAGCATGGGTTGCAATTTGTTGCATTAGAGTCCGCGTCTTGCCAGGGAGGCAAAGAGCACCGGCCGAACCGGTGCCGTACGCACGTTCATTCAGTGCGCCATCAATTGTCATTGCAACTCATGAATACGATATTTCGAGTCATCTGGAATAGCGCACTTGCGCTTTGGACCGTTGCTTCCGAATTCGGGCGCGGGCATGCGAGATCGACATCGGCGACACGCGGCGTTCCGCTGCTTGCGGCTGCCGCGCTTGCTGCGGCTTCCTTTTCCGCATCGGCCGCATGCACAACAGACTCTGCCACTCAGACGATCACCTGCACCGGAACCGACCAGACCGCCACGGTGGGCGCCGGGCTGGAGACGCCGGAAGGCACGGCGATATTGGTCATGTCGGGTGCAACGGTGAGCACGGGCAACCAGGCGGGCATCAGCGCCGGCAACGGCGCAAGCATCGTGGTGCAGAGCGGTGCGGTGGTCCAGAACAACGCCACGAACAAAGGCACCTCGCCCTATGGCTTCATCGGTGCGAACACGATCGAGGTCAACGACAACAGCACGATCACCATCGAGGCGGGAGCGGCTGTCACCGCCAGCGGTGCGGGCACCAACACGGAGGCCATCAATCCGGTCGGCAGCGGAAACACCATCACCAACCACGGCACCGTCAGTTCCGCGCACACCGCCATCTGGTTCCAGTCGAACAGCGGCGCCAACACGGTCGTGAACACCGGCACGATCATCGCGGGCGCCGGCACGAACTCGACCCAGACGACCGTCATCGGCGCAAGCGGCACCATGGCCATCGACTTCACCAACAGGGGCAGCCTCGTCGGCTCGCTCGCCTTCGCCGGCGCCAGCGATGCGTTGCGCTGGTACACGGGCGCGTCGATCACCGGCAACATCAGCGGCGGAGGAGGCGCCGACCTGCTCACCCTCAACAGCGACAACAACGCCACTGACACCTTCGCGCCGCTGTCGCTCACCGGCTTCGAAACCCTGGTCAACAACAGCGGAACCTGGAACTTCAATGTCGCGCTGGCGCCAGCGGGCATCACCAGCACCACCGTGCTCGGCGGAACGCTGATCCTCGGGGCCGACAACAGCGCCTACACGGGCAGCATGACCGTCGCGCAGGGCGGCGTGTTGCAGAGCCGTGCGCAGTTCGCGCCGGCCGCGATCACCGACAACGGCCTCGTGCGTTTCGCGCAACCGGACAGCGCCACCTACGCGGGACTGGTGAGCGGCGCGGGCGGCATCGAGAAGACCGGCGCGGGCACGCTCACCCTGACGCGCGACCAGGCCTTCACCGGCACCACCACCATCAGCGCCGGCGTGCTGCAACTGGGCAACGGCGGCACCACCGGCTCGGTGAAAGGCAGCATCGTCAACAACGCCACGCTGGCCATCGATCGCTCGGATGCGCACACGCTGTCGAACACGATCAGCGGCAGCGGCTCGCTCGTCAAGCAAGGCACCGGCACCACGACGCTGACCGCGGCCAACAGCTACGCCGGCGGCACCGCGCTCAAGCGGGGCCGGCTGAACGTCGGCCACAACCTGTCGCTGGGCACCGGTGCGCTGTCTATGGACGATGGCACCACGCTCGGCTTCGCGGCCAACGGCCTGAACCTCGCCAATGCCATCGTACTGACCGGCAGCAACGACCCGGTCATCGACACCGGCAGCTTCGGCGCCACGCTCAGCGGCAACATCAGCGGCGGCGGCTTCATCACCAAGATCGGCAGCGGCACGCTCACGCTCTCGGGCGCCAACAGCTACACCGGCGCGACCGACGTGGCTGCAGGCACCTTGAAGGCAGGCGCCAACGGGACCTTCAGCGCTGCCTCGGCGCACAGGGTGCGCAACGGCGCCACGCTCGACCTGGCGGGTTTCAGCCAGACAGTCGCCTCGCTCGCCAACAGCGGCACCGTCTCGCTCGTCGGCACTGCCCCCGGCACCACTCTCACCGTCAACGGCGCCTACGTCGGCAACGGCGGCGTGCTGCGGCTGGGCACTTTCCTGGGCGACAGCAGCAGCGTGAGCGACCGGCTGGTGCTCAACGGCGGCACGGCCAGCGGACGCACCAGCGTGCAGATCACGCAGCTCGGCGGCTTGGGCGCATTGACCACGGGCAACGGCATCGAGGTGGTCTCGGCGCGGAACGGCGCCACCACCACCGCGCAGACCACCAAGGACGCGTTTGCGCTGAATGGCGGCCACGTCGATGCGGGTGCCTTCGAATACCGCCTCTATGCAGCCGACGCGAGCGGTGCCGGCGAGAACTGGTATCTGCGCTCGACCACCACGGCGACACCTTCGACACCATCGGAGGCAGGGAGCAGCGGCGCGGGCGCCGTGCAGGTGCCCGCCTACCGCGCCGAAGTCCCGCTCTTCTCCGCGCTGCCGAGCCAGTTGCGCCAGACCGACCTGGCCATGATCGGCAACCTGCACCAGCGCATCGGCGACGACGATGTGAAGGCCGGCGCCGCCGCATCGACCGGCACCGAGCGCCGCGCCTGGGGCCGTGTGATCGCCACCGACATCGACATCCGCCAGCAAGGCACCGTCGCCCCGCACAGCAACGGCAACGCCAGGGGCTTCCAGGCCGGCACCGACCTCTTCGCCACATCGAACTGGCGCGCCGGCGTGTACGTCGGCCAGCTCGACGGCAGCGTCAAGGTCAGCGGGTTCTCCGGCGGCATCGCCAACCTGGGCGTCGGCTCCAACGACCTGCAAAGCCAGTACCTGGGCGCCTACGGCACCTGGACCGCCGATGCGGGCTTCTATGCCGACGCCGTGCTGCAGGCCGGGCGGCACCGCTACACCGTGGCGCCGCTGTCGGGACAGCGCAGCGCGGGCAAGGGCGACAGCCTGATGGCGTCCATCGAAGTGGGGCAGGCCTTCGCGATGGGCGAGGGCGGCTGGAAGATCGAGCCGCAGTTGCAGCTGATCCATCAGCACATCGGGCTGGACGACGTCGCGATCTCCGGTGCACGCGTGCGGCAGGACAGCGACGACGGCTGGATCGCGCGCGTCGGCGTGCGCCTGAAGGGCGAGATCGCCACTTCGCTCGGCACGCTGCAGCCGTACGGCCGCTTCAACATCTACAAGGCGAGCGGCGGTGCCGATGTGGCCCGCTTCATCGGACCGGCCGGCACGACGGACATCACGGGCCGCACCGGGTCCACTGTCGGCGAACTGGCCGGCGGCCTCACCCTGGCGCTGAATGCCACCACCAGCCTCTACGGCGAGGTCGGCAAGCTGTGGGCCGCGGGCGGCGCGACCGATGTGAAGACTGCGCTGCAGGGGTCGCTCGGGTTGCGCATGAAGTGGTGAGGTGAGGTGAGGGCACGGGCGCGGCGCGAATTCGCGACAAGCCGCGTCGTGTCCGCCAAGCCGAAGACCGTGCCCCCGACTCGATGCGCATCGACGCGCAGCGAGCGCCTCAGCGCGGACCGCGTTCGTCCATGCGCTCCAGCAGTTCGGACAGCAGCGCGCGCTCCGCGAGGCTCATGGGCGCCGGTCGTCCGGTGTCCATGCTGGCCGCGACCGCTTCGGTCTTGTGCACCAGTTCGCGGCCCTTGCTGGTGAGGTGGATGCGGCCGGACTCGCTGTCCGCTGCATCGAGATCCCGGCGCAGAAGGCCGCGCGCTTCGAGCCGATCGGCGCTGAAATCCAGGCGGGGCATCGAGATGCCGAGTGCCTTGGCCAGCGAGGCGGGCGTGACCTCCTGGCTGGCGTTCACCAGCACCAGCATCAGCAGCGAGTATTCGATGGTGGCCGGCTGAAGCGGGCTCTTCGGTGGTCCGGCCTGGCTGCGAAATCGAAATTCGCTCGGCATGGTTTGAAGAGGAAGCGGGGATGCAGCAGATTGCATGGGTTCTCCAGGTCAGCGCCCGACGGCGCCGTCATCCCCTTTTTTATGCACGAGGCCGGTTGTTGACCTAATTCATCAGTTCGCGCCTCGGCGCAGGCGGCGTTTGTTCATGCCGTATTCATCTTTCGCTCAGCACCGGTTAATGCGTGCTTCATGCCGGGTGCATCTGGCGCTGATGCAATCGAGTTCTCGGTTCAGGTATCTCCTGTATCGATGGGAGGTATCGAGGAGAACGGCTTTGCGTATACAGGCCGTTCACCCATGCTTCGCCACTTTGTTGCATTAGTCCGATTACTCCAACCACTCTCGACGGAATCGAAAATGAAGAAGTTCACGCAAGTCGCCATCGCCAGCCTTTTGATCGGGGGCGCAGTCCTGCCGGCCGCAGCCAGGCAGAAGGACATCGACCACAGCATCACCGAGACCGAAGTCCTGGTGGCCCAGAAGGCCTGGTGCAAGGCGTTGGTCGACATCAGCGCCGCCAACGCAAGCGGCGGCCAGGAAGCGGCCAAGGCGCTCGCCGAGAAGGTCATCGACAGCGCGTATGCCTACCAGTCGGGCGCGGTGCTGTTCAAGCCCACGCTGGCAGCGTCGCCGCAGACCTTCCGCACCGCCCGCGATGGCGCACTGGCGTACTTCGTCGGCGGCAACCCGGCCTTCCCGAACGACACGGGCTTTGCGCTGAAGGGCTGGACCAAGTGCGAGATCGAGAACAGCGCGGTGCTCATCCACCGCGACACGGCCAGCACGATGGGCAACGTGATGTTCACCGGCCCGGACGGCAAGGTCACCACGGTCGACAAGACCTGGAGCTTCGTGAAGGACGATGCGGGCAAGCTGCGCATCGTCGTGCACCACTCGTCGCTGCCGTACGCGAGCCGCTGATCGGTGCGTTCAATCCGGCGGGTTCTGGTCTGCTCCGGCATCCATGCGCAGGACGGCTTCATGCATCAGCCCGCGCAGCCAGATCAGCCCCGGGTCCCGGGTGCGATGCCTGTGCCACTGTTGCATCTGTTCCATCGGGGGCATCGGCGTGGGCAGCGGGAACAGCGTGAGCGGCAGCGACTTCCGGGCGATACGGGCGAGCCTCACGTGCATGGTGGCAATGCGGTCGGTGCCCACCAAAAGATACGGAGCGCCCACGAAGCTGAAGGTCGTGGCCTCGACGCGCCTCGCCTTGAGATAGCGCTGCTTGAACCAGGTCTCGAGCGTCGGCTTGTCCATTGCCGGCGGCTGCACCGCGACATGGCCGGCCGTTTCGTACTGCTTGGCCGTCAGCGCGCCGGAGCGCGCAAAGCTGCTGTCGTTGCAGACCACGCAGCAGAACGTTTCCTCGAACAGCAACTCGGTGGGATGGTCCGGCCAGGCGTAGGTGCGAGGGATCACCATGAGGTCCGCGTCGCCGCTCTCCAGAGCACGCTGGGGCCGGTCCAGCAGCGGGATCAGATCGAAACGCACGGTGCGGGATTGCTTCTGGGCCAGCGCGAGCACATGGGGGATCAGGGTGACGGCCGTGTAGTCGGAAGCGATCAGCTGGAACTTGCGGTCCGACTCCGCCGGATTGAACTCCGGAGCGGCTGCGATGGCGTTGTCCACGCGCATGAGCACGTCGCGCACGGCTTCCTTCAGGCTCTCCGCCCGGCTGGTGAGTTCGAGCTTGCGGCCCACGGGCACCAGCAGCTCGTCGCCGAAATAGGTCCGCAGCCGCGCGAGCGCACTGCTCATTGCAGGCTGGCTCATGTGCAGCTGTTCCGCCGCCCGGCTGATGCTGCATTCCCTGAGCAGCACATCGAGGGCGACCAGCAGGTTCAGGTCCAGGTTCTGAAATCGCATGGTTGTTGTTCTCCTCCGGAATTCAATGGCGCCAGCCGCCGCGCGATGCGGTCAATCCGCGAGGCTCTGGTCGGGTTCGGCGGCATCCATGCGCGCAGCGGCCGCATGAAGCAGTCCGCGCACCCAGACCAGCCCCGGGTCCCGGGTGCGGTGCCTGTGCCATTGCTGCACCTGCTCCAGGACGAGCGCCGGTGCCGGCAGCGCGAACAGCGTGACCGGGAGCCCCTTGCCGACCAGCCGCGCGAGCCTGGCATGCATGATCGCGATCCGGTCGGTGCCCACGACGAGATAGGGCGCGCTCACGAAGCTGAAGGTGGTGACCTCGATGTGCTTGGCCTGCACATAGCGAGCCTTGAACCAGCTCTCCAGCATCGGCTTGTCCATGGCCGGGGGCTGCACCGCGACATGGCCGGCCCCTTCGTATTGCGCGAGCGTCAGTTCGCCGGATCGCGCAAAGCTGCTGTCGTTGCACACCATGCAGCAAAGCTCCTCCTCATAGAGCGTCTCGGTGGGGTGGTCCGGCAAGGCATAGGGGCGCGAGATGACCATGAGGTCCGCATCGCCGCTCTCCAGGGCGCGCTGCGGCCGGCCCGGCACCGGGATCAGGTCGAAGCGCACGGTGCGGGATTGCTTCTCGGCCAGCGCGAGCAAGTGAGGTATGAGCGTGGCCGCGGTGTAGTCGGAGACGGCGAGCTGGAACTTGCGGTCCGATTCCGACGGATCGAACTCCGGCGCGGTGGCGATGCTGGTGTCCACACGCATGAGGACGTCGCGCACGGCCTCCTTCAGCACCTCGGCCCGGCTGGTGAGTTCGAGCTTGCGACCTACGGAAATCAGCAGGTCGTCCTCGAAATAAGCCCGCAGCCGCGCCAGCGCACTGCTCATCGCGGACTGGCTCAGGTGCATGTTTTCGGCCGCTCTGCTGATGCTGCGCTCCCGCAAAAGTGCATCCAGGGCCACCAGCAGATTCAGGTCCAGCTTTTGAAATCGCATGGTTTTTCTCCTAGTGGATCGATACACCTTGCCCGTTATGCGGGTTTGGCTGAAAAGCGTCTTCAAATTGATTCTGGGGTATCTCCAGAATCGATACGAGGTATCGAGCGAAACAATTTTGCGTATACATCCCGGCCTCCTATGCTTCGCCACTTTGTTGCATTACCGTTTGTTTCACATTTTCTCGCATGCTGTCTTTCCCTCATGTCGCCCTCTTCGCGAATCGATGGTCGACATAGCAGGCGGTACCGGCTCTTCTGAACCAGAGCCCCTGTTTCCCGGCTGATGCCGGCGTGCGCCCCGGTTGCGCTCGCTCCGATGGCCACTGCGTCGTGCGACATCGCCGGCGCATGGAAGCCATCCGGAAATCATTTCATTGCACAACGAAGAACAACAAGTGATCGCTAGCCCCATGCATTTCGAAGGCAACAGATGCCCAGGTTGAGGCTTGGCCTGTTCAGGTTGCCGGCCGTCGAAATCGTCGTCGTCCAGACGATCGTCCGGCTGTCCGCGCAGAACGGCTCGTTCCCGTGGAAGCTGGTCGACGAGCCGCCGTTCGACGCATTGCTCGTCGATGGCACCCTGATCGAAGACCACCTGGCAGAGGTCGAACAGATGGCCCCCGCGGTGCTGACCGTCACGCGCCTGCATTCGGAAGGCATGGCGAACACGCTGGAGCGTCCCATCCGCGCCGAGAAGCTCCAGCAGTGGCTCTCGAACACGGGACGGGAACTGGTCGAGGCGCGACGGTGGGCGGGCGCGGTCAAGCTGGAGTCGGCCCTGTCGCAGGAGTTGCTCGACTCCGCGCGCTTCATGCTTCGCCGCTGGCCTCCGGTTGCGCTCATGGGACGCAACGAGGACAACGACCGGATGGCTAACCTGCTCTGGCAGCGCCAGATGAGCGTGAGCGAAATGGCCGAACGCAGCGGGCAGTCCGTTTCTCGTTGCGTCGGGTTCCTGCAGGTGCTGCGCAATGCAGGCGTGCTGGACGTGCAGATGGGCGAGACGCCGCCCGACGCGCCGAAGTTGCCGGCGACGCCGCAGCCGCAAAAAGAAAGCCCAGATCCCGGCCCCGGCCTCATCGGCGGACTGGTCCGCCGATTCGGTCTGGGTTCGCCATGACGGTGCGCAGAACGCGTGCCCGCCGATCCTCCTTGTGAACGATGCGTTTCAACAAACTTGACCTGAACCTGCTGGTGTCGCTCGATGCGATGCTCGCCGAGCGCAACGTCAGTCGCGCGGCCGAGCGCCTGCATGTGAGCCAGTCCACGATGAGCAGTGCGCTGGGGCGCCTGCGGACGTACTTCGGCGACCCGCTGCTGGTTCAGGTCGGCCGCGGCATGGAACTCACGCCGCGGGCGCAGACCTTGAAGGAAGACGTGCACGACATCCTGGGTCGGCTGGACACCGTGGTCGTGACGCAGCCGCAGTTCGACGCCGCGAAGTCGGACCGCGAATTCCGCCTCCTGGCCTCCGACTACACGCTCGTGACGCTGATGCCGCACCTGCTCGCGCTGGTACGCCAGCAATCGAGCAGCGTGCGCTTTCAGTTCGCTCCGTTGCCGCAGCTGGACCGCCCGCACCGTGCCCTCGAAGGCGGAGAAGCGGACCTGTTGATCTGCCCGCACAACTACTGTTCGCGCGAGCACCCCACAGAGATCCTGTTCGAGGAAGAGTTCTGCTGCGTGGTGTGCAACGACAGCCCTCTGGCGGAGCCCGGCGCCATGACCGTGGCGCGGTACTTGGCCGCCGACCATGTGGTGACACAACCCTCGGGGGTCGACCGGACGCCGTTCGTGAGCTGGTTCATGGAGCACCACGGCGTCACCCGTCGCGTCGGCATCAAGACCTTCAGCTTCGTGTCCGCGCCATTCGCCGTCGTCGGCACCGAATACGTGGCGACGGTGCAAAGGCGGCTCGCGCAATTTGCGCAGGGTGCCTTGCCTGTGACGCTGTTGCCGCTGCCCGTCTCGATGCCGAGGATGCAGTTGGCGATGCAGTGGCATCGCAGCCGCACGCACGACTCGGGCCTGGTCTGGTTCCGCAGGCTGCTGGGCGAGGCGGTCCGGCGGATGAACGGCGGCGATGCGAAGGCGGTTGCCCCGGCATCCGCGTCTGCAGGAAATATTTGGTCCCAACCCTTATGACTCTTATGCGCGATTTCCCCGACACGGTTGCCTTGCGCACCCCCCGTTCACTGGATGACCTGCTGCTCTACCGGATATGGTGTGCGGCGCGTGCGAGCAACTCCATGGTGACCCGCATGGTCGAAGGCGGCTTCGGCATCACGCGCCGCGAGTTGGGAATGCTCGGTGTGCTCGCGCAGGTCGGCGAAGTCACCGCTTCGCGATTCGCGGAGCGCCTGCACCTGGACCGCGCGAGCGCCTCGCTGGCCCTGCGCAGTCTTTCCGAAAAGAAGCTGGTGGAGCGGCGCCAAGACACCGATGACCGCCGTCTCGTGCACGTGCGCCTGAGCCCTTCGGGCCAGCAGCTCCTCGACGATCTGCTGCCGCGCCTCGCGCGCCTGAACCTCGATCTCCTCGACGGCATCGACGCAACGCATCTCGAGGTTTTTCTCGATTGCCTGCAGCGTCTGGAAGCGCGTGGAGGTGAGCTGAACGCGCAGGGCGCCGACTCCCAGCAATACCGGCCGCCACCCGTGCGGCGCATGCAGCCCGCGGCGGAAACGCAGCGCTGGGGAATGCCGGCACTTCAGTTGCGCTGAAAAGTGAGTTGCTGTATTTCATTTTGAGCACTGGTCGGAAGCGCGCGTGCCTGCAAACAATTTGCAACCTTGGCACTGCATGACATCTCTTCGCGCTTTTCGCTTTTCATTTCCCATGAAGACACGGCCCGCTCTTCTCACCAACCCGGCACTGGCGGACGGCGCCGATGGATGCATTCGCTGAACGCAGCCTGTGCTCGGCAACGGGCTTGCATGGCGCATCGCCGGGCTGCTTGATGCCCGAGGCCGAAGTCGACCTCGAACCCGCGCGTGCGATCACGCTGGGCTGCGAGCCCTCCGAAGAAGACGGATTGATCCGCTGCCATTCGCATGGTTTTCCCTCGCCCCTGGCGCGCTGGCATTGCCATGAGGAATACGAGCTTCACCTCATCGCGGCCACCTCGGGCGAAGCTTTCGTCGGCGACTGGATCGGCACCTTCGACCCCGGCCACCTCGTGCTGTGCGGCCCCCAGCTTCCGCACCATTGGCGCTCGCTCGATGCGCCGCCGGAGGGTGTGCCGCAACGCGATCTCATCATCCACTTCTCGCAAGAGCCGATCTTCGAGGCCGCCGGGAAGATTCCGGAGTTCGTCGAGGCGGTTCAGTTGTTGAAGCGTGCGCAATACGGCATCGAGTTCTTCGGCATGGCAGCGTCGGCCGAGAAGCACTGGAAGGGCATCGAGCGCGCGCGTGGACTCAAGCGGTTCAGCGTGTTCTGCGAGCTCCTCTCCGATCTCGCGCGATGCACCGATTACCGGTTGCTGTCGGGCGTGCAGGCCAGCGGCGGCAACGACATCAAGGCCATCAACAACCTCGCGGCCCGCATCGCCATCGATCCTTCGGGCGACATGAACACGGCGGAGGCCGCGAGTGAACTGGGCATGGATGCGGGCCGCTTCGGCCGGCTGTTTCGCCGGTCGACCGGTTATGGATTCGTGGATTATCTGAATCGGGTTCGGATCAAAAAGGCATGCCTTCTGTTGATGCAGACCGAACGGCAGGTCGTATCGATCTGCTATGAGGTCGGCTTCAACAACCTGTCGAACTTCAATCGCAAGTTTCTCGAGATCAAGGGCATCACGCCCAAGGAATACCGAAAGAGAAGCCAGAGAAGGCTCGAACTGGGAAGCAGTCCTTCCGTCTAGGACGGACCCGATCTGCGTCCGTATCCAAAGTTCAATCCCTATCAGGATGAGCGAAAAGTTTATCGGTTTAAGAGGGCTCACCCTCCTACGATTTGGTTGCGTTCCCTTCAATCAACTTCAAACTTTGAGGAGCTTCCAATGCAAGCCAATCGTCTGACAGCCATGAGCCGCCGTATTGCCGCGAAGATCAAGATTCGCGGACAGGGCATGACCGAGTACCTCGTGATCCTGGGCCTTATCGCGATTGCCGCGATTGCGGTGTTCAGCTTCTTCGGCCAGACCATGCGCAACCAGGTGGCCGGCATGGCGCAGGAAGTCGGTGGCAAGACCGGCTCCGCCGAAGTGACGAACGCACAAGCGGCCGCGGCCAAGGCTTCCACCAACGCCGAAGTCAACATGAACATGAGCACCTACACCAAGGGCGGTGCCGACGGCGCCAAGTAAAAACGCCACCGCGTGAGACCGGCAGTGGTTATCGCTCCGAGGCCTTGCACGATCGCCGACCGCCAGTCTGGGCAGGCGATCGTCTACCTGGTGGCCATGCTGCCGGTCATCTTTCTGAGCGTGCTCGTGGTCTACAACACGGCCCAGTCCACGCGCGAAAAGATCCGGCTGCAGAACACCGCGGACGCGACCACCTACAGCGCGAGCGTCCTCACGGCCAGGACGCTCAACTACCTGTCCTATACCAACCGCGCCATGGCGGGCAACGAGGCGGGCATCGCCACGCTCGCCAGCGTGCAGACCTCCATCGGCGCTTTCGTCACCAGTGCGGCAAATATCCAGGAGGGCCTGGTCGTCGCCAAGGGATTGGAGGGCGCGAACAACCTTGCGCGCAGCCTCAGGCCGATCGTAGGTCTTCCCTACATTCCTAAGTACGCGAGGAACTTGCTTCAGGCCTATCGCCTGCAGCGCAAGGCCGACCGCATTGCCGACATGGTCGAGCCGCTCGCCAAGCCGACGCAGGTCGCGGTCGATGTGCTGCGCGTGCTCGACGAAGGCATCTCCCTCAGCCAGACAGCCATGCTCGCGAGCACGGTGGCACAGATGCCGCAGATCATTTCCGACGTGCTGAAGTCGAACGATCCCGACGTCTCGCTGCCGCGCGGCGAGACCGAAATCTTTGCCACCAAGTTCGTGATCGACCTTGGCGGCTACCTGGATTCCTACCAGCAGTCGCAGAAGGGCGCCTTCGAAGAGGGCGAATTCAACGAGGTGATGCGCTTCGCGCACGCCGCGCAAGCCATACGCGACGACTGGACCAAGAAGCGCCGCTTCCTGCCCGACTGGGCCAGCTGGATCGGCGGCAGCCTCGCGGGCCCGTTGCAGAGCATCACGAAAGAGATGCAGAACACCCCGCCGGGCTTCAGCGATCTCACCGGTCTGGTGTTGAACGAACTCGTCGAATGGAAGGGCGGCACCGAACTGGTTGCGGTCGAGGCGGCGGCCGGTGGCGAGACGGGGCGCATCCGCTGGCAATCGGCCGATTCCATCGAGATCAAGCTGCCGCTCGGTGTGCTCTACACCGACATCATCGGCGGCCTGGGCGACATCGCTCGCCTGCGCTTCGGCCTCGGTGCCGGTGCCGCGGCCGCGGGCGGGCCCCACTACATGAGCAGCTGGGAAGGGCAGCGCCTGACGCTGCCCAGCTACTACCGCGAAGCGCGCGACTACGGCGGCCTGAACGGCAAGACCGACGAGGTCGCCTTCATGGAGCGTGGCTCCTTCCGCTACGCGGCGAACGACAGCAACGGCGGGCTGCTTCCCGCCACATGGCCGGTGCTGGTGTTCAACGCCAGGATGCACTACGGACCGCGCACCGGCATCGGCACCAGGCTCACGGAGGACTGGACGCTGCCGCGCTATGTGGACGTCAAGGAGCATCCGCCGATGGTCGCCCACGAGGCCGACAACTGGCTCGCGGAAAACGGCATCAAGGGCAGCAATCCGCTCAAGTGGGGCAGGAACACCGACAAGGGGCCGGCGCTCACGCTGGTCGTGCAAAAGGGCGGCGACAAGGTGCGCACCGGCCAGGTGGCCGGCTTCGGCAATCCGGATGCGGATGGCCGCGTGGGCCTTCGGGACAACTTTGCCGGCCGGGAGATCAAGGCGGTGTCGACGGCGCAGGTGTACTTCCGCCGTCCGCAGGACCGCTGGGCGCGGCGCGATTTCTCGACGGACGATCCGCCGACCATCGGCAAGTACAACGTCGGCTTCGCGGGCGGCTACATCGAGCACCGCAGCCTCTTCAGTCCCTACTGGCATGTGCACAACGTGGAGCCCTCGCTGTGGGCCCGTGCGATCGCCGTGGGCGGCACGGCCCTTGGCGCTTCGGCCGACGAAGACAGCGCCAATTGAGCCCGGGAGCACGCCGCTTGAAAACAAATCCGCATCCGCGCGTGGGCTGCGCAATGTTCCGCGCGTCGGGCCATTCGATGACCGAGACGCTGCTCGCGATGAGCTTCGCGGCCCTCACGCTGGCGGCGATTCCCGCCATCGGGGAATACGGCATCAAGGGCATGCAGACCGCTTCGGCCGCGAAGCTGCTCGCCTGGCAGCGCACCGTGTGGATGCCCGGCACGGACGCCATCGACGCGGAGGAGGCCAAGGGTGCGTCCGGCGCCATCAAGAAGTCCGACGACGAAGTCACGCGCGACCTGCGGCGCCACATCTTCCGCGACCGCACGACGCCCGGCATCTCGATCCATGCCCCCGAGATCGCGGAGTTCGAGCCGACGCTCCCGCCCATCGACCCGAACACCGTCAGCGTGAGCGCATCGACCACGGCCGCCCCGCTGCCTTCGCTGCTGAGTGCCAGCGACATGCTGTGGGACAAGATCCGCACCGTGCAGGACAAGCTCGGGAGCAACGTGCTGACGGGGTCGCTCGGCAAGTTCACCTTCGTGAGCGGCGGGTACCTGCGCAACGAGGTGAACGTCACGCAGACCAACACACATTTCAAGCTGGTCCCGCAGATCGCGCTGAGCGAACAGGTCACCATGCTCACCGAGGCGTGGAACGCCGGCGGCACCAACCGCGAGGACAAGAAGATCCAGGGCCTGATGCCGATGAAGCTGCTCGACGGCATCTACTACCAGCAACTGCGCAGCGGCCTTCACCAGACCTCCTACACGATCAACCAGGCCTTTCCCAGCTTCCCCACCTCGAACCTCAATTTCGGTTTCCTGCCGGGCGACCAGACCGAGAAGTCGCCGCTCGACCGCTTCGAGCGGATGCCGGACGCGGGCGCTGCGGATGGCGAGACCGGTGGCGAAGGCGATGCCGTCGGCGCCAGCACGAAGAACAGGTTTCGCTACTACCGCTCCTTTCCACCGCCGCGCGTGGTGAACACGCTGCCCTGATGAAGCGCCAGGCACCGCCGCTGCGATGGGTTCTTTGCCTTGCATGGCTGTGCATGGGCGGGCTCGCGTTCGCCGCGCCGCCGCAACGCGACTGGCCTGCCATTCCGTCGCCCTCCGGTGCGAAAAACTACTGGGTCGCCCAGTACATGGAGCACAACACCATCCCGATGCAGATCCGCGGTTTCGAATCCGCCGAGCCGATGCAGGAGATCTCGCGCTACTACGAGAAATGGTTCGCCGACAAGAGCGGGTATGGCGTGAGCAGCGTGGGCGAGTCCCGCGTGCTCGGCGCCCGGCTCGGCGTGTACCAGGTGACGGTGCAACTGCGTGCGGTTCCCTCGGGCACGGTCGGCCGGCTGGTCGCGGCCGTGATCTACGAAGAGGGGGGCGGGAGCGCGGAGGAGCGCGCCGAGCGCGTCGGCAAGGGCTTTCCGCGCCCGCCCGGCTCACTGGTGATCTCGGACACCCTCTCCTACGACGAGGGCCAGCGCAACCGAACCATCATGGTCACCAACGGCGTGAGCGTGGAGACCAATGCGCTCTACCTGCGCGAACAAATGATCCGCCTCGGCTGGACGCTGCTGCAGGACCGCACCGTCGAAGGCGGCGAGCGCTCGGCGCTGGTGTTCCGCCGCGGCGCCGAGGAGATGGTCGTGACCATCGCCCGGCGCGACGACGCCTACATCGTCGTCGCGAGCCAGACCACCCCCGACTAGCCACCACCTCGCCATGCATCCACGCCATCGCCATCGTCCCTTGCCGCGCCAGGCACAACCCGCGGCGCGTCGCGGCCAGCGCGGCCAGCGCGGACAGGTCATCACCGAATACCTGCTCGTCGCGGGCGTCCTGGCCCTCATGTTGTTCGGCACCTTTCCGGGGGCGGACCGCTCCGTGGTGGAACTCCTCGTCAAGGCCTACCGCGATGCCTGGTCGAGCTTTTCGTACGCCCTTTCCTTTCCTTTGTAGCCAGGCATGAAATCATCTCCGGGACTTCTGAAGTTCAAGCAAAGCCTCAAGCGGCTGTCCCCCCTGATCGGTGCGCTGCTGCTCGGGCTGATGGCCGCGGGCCTGGGCTGGTATTACCTGCGGGCCAGCGAGCGCGAGATCGCTGCCAGTCTCGAGAAGGACGCCGACAGCCAGCGCCGCGACGTGGTCGTGGCGCGCCAGCCGATCGGCGAAGGCAGCCAGGTGCTGCCGGGCATGGTGGCCAAGCGCTCGGTGCCCAACGAGTACCTGCACAACGATGCACTCACGCCCGAGTCCTTCGCGCAGTTCGCGGGGCGCCAGCTCACCGTGCCGGTGGCCGCCGGCAAGCCGCTGCTCGCGTCGTTCTTCGCGGCGCCGCGCAAGGTCTTCGCGCAGGAAATCGAGCAGGGCGTGCGCGCCGTCACCATTCCGGTGGACGAGATCAGCTCCATCTCGGGCATGCTGCGCGCGGGCGACCGCATCGACTTCATGTACGTGGTCGAGAAGAGCGCGGCCAACGATCCCTCGGTGGTGATCCCGCTGCTGCAGGACGTCGAGGTGCGCGCCACCGGACAGATCACTTCCGAACAGTTCGCCGCGATGAGGAAGCGCGCCGATGTCTCGGCCGACACCGACCCCTACGCGCGGCAGCGCTACGCCACCGTGACCGTGGCGGTCCAGCCGCAGGATGCGCAGAAGCTCATCCTCGCGCAGCGCCTCGGCAAGATCATCGCCACGCTGCGCAACCCCGAGGACCGCGCCACGATGACCACCGGCGTCGATGCGGTCGATCTCGATGCCATCGTCAGCGGCTTCCGGCCGCAGCGCGCGGTGCCGGTCGCGGCCTCGCATGCGACCGGCGGCTCCGGCGTCGAATACATCGTCGGCGGCCGCAGCGGCGGCGGCGGTGCCATGTCACCGGGCCTGGGCCAGGCCCGGCCGCAGGACGAAGTTCCCTCGCACTGATGCCGCACATCGCCCAACACCGGGTGCCCGTTTCCCTCACCTCCAGAAGAAGTCCGATGAATCCCGAGCGATATGTTTTGGCAGCCGCGATGCTGTGCCTTGTTTTGGATGCCGCGGCGCAGGAGCCGCGTGCCGGACGAGGCGGCGACGGCGTCGACGCCGCCTCGTCCGTGGGCGCCGGCCGCGGTGCGGCGACGGCGCCGCCGGGCCCCGCGTCGGCAACCCGCGGCACCGAGCGGTCGCCGGGCATCCGCCCCACGACGCCACCGCCGCAGGCAGTGGACGAGGCCGAGCTGCAGCGCATCGCCGCGCGCGCCACGGTGATGCAGCGGCTGCCGGATGCGATCACGCTCTATGTCGGCCAGATGGTGCTGGTCAAGATGCCGGGCGTGGCCCGCGTGGCGATCGGCAACGGCAAGGTGATGGAAGCCCGCGTGCTCGACGGCTCCAACATGCTCATCACCGCGCAGGATGGGGGCGACAGCACGCTGCACGTCTGGGACAAGAGCGGCGGCATCCGCAAGGTCAAGGTGCGGGTGAACGTGGTGGACCTGGACCGCATCGCGGGCGAGCTGCGCGAGATCACGCGCGGCATCTCGGGCGTGAAGATCCGCCGCGTCGGGGAGCGCATCATCATGGACGGCAACAGCCTCGATCCGGCGGCGGTCGAGCGCCTCAATACAGTGGCGCAGCTCTACGCGCCCGCGGTGGTGTCGCTGGCCACGGCGGACCGCATCCGCGTGGACCGCATGGTGGACATCCAGGTGCGTATCGTCGAATTCAGCAAGAACGCGCTGGACGACCTGGGCGTGCGCTGGCAGACCTCGGGCGACGGCTTCAACTTCGGGCTCTTCTCGGACATCGCCTCCAGCGGCAGCTACCGCGTCCTGCCCGACGGCTCGGCCTTCAACACCTCCACGCCGCAGGGCACGGCGCTGCTGAGCCAGAACCGGCGTACGCCGCAGGCCTACCTGGGCATCGGCCTCACCCTCGGCTCGCAGATCAACCTGCAGGTGCAGCGCGGCAATGCCTTCCTGCTCGCCTCGCCCAACCTCTCCACCCGCAGCGGCGGCGAGGCCAAATACCTGGCCGGCGGCGAGATTCCGCTGCCTGCGCTCAGCACGCAAGGGGCGGGCTCGGTCGAGTTCAAGCCCTATGGCGTGCGCCTGAACATCAAGCCGATTGCCGATGGCGAGGGGAACATCTCGGGCAGCATCCTCACCGAGGTGAGCAGCATCGACCCCAGCGTGGCGGTGCAGGGCATTCCGGGATTGCTGATCCGCCGCACCGACACCGAGTTCAACGTGAAGACGGGCGAGACCATCGTGTTGTCGGGCCTGTTGAGCCGCGAATCCTCGCGCGCCAGCGATGGCCTGCCGGGCTTGCGCAACACGCCGGTGATCGGCCGCGCCTTCCGTGCCGACAAGGACATCGACAAGGAGCAGGAAGTGGTGGTGTTCATCACGCCGCGCGTGGTGGATGCGGCCTGGAGCCAGCCGCGCATCGAGCGCGCGCGCCAGATCGAGCAGGACGTCGGCAGCAACTTCGGCACGCTGACCGAGGACAAGTCGGACCCCCGTGGCACCCGGCCGCGATTGCCCGCGTTCGACATGGGCGGCATTCCCGCCGGCACGCCCGGCCAGCCGGTCGCTCCCTGAGAACCCGCCGTCATGCACAAGGTCTTCGTCAATTCGCCCCAGCAGGCCGTGCGCGAGGTCGCGCTCGACATCCCCGAGGTCCAGATCGGCAAGGACGCGGCGAGCCACATCGTGCTGTCGGGCTGGAACGTCGCGAAGCTGCACGCGCAGTTCGTGGTGCACGACGAGGAGGTGTTCGTGCAGGACCACGGCAGCCTATTCGGCACCTGGGTCGACGGCAACCGCGTGACGCGCTTCGGGCCACTGAAGGGCGGCGAGGAAATCATCATCGGCGGCCACACGCTGGTGGTGTCGCTCGACGTGGCGCTGCGGCCGGCCAGTGCCGGCCAGCAGGACGCGGCCGAGGCGGCGCAGCTCGCCGAAACCGCGCTCGCCATCGAGGACCCGCTGCTGCACTGGCGCCGCGCACTGCACCGCACGCTGCTGGAGCAACTGGACAACCGCCGCATCGACACCGCGCAGATGAAAGACGAGGAGCTGCGCTCGAACGTGCGCGCGCTGATCAGCGAGATCATTCGCGACTCGCGCGAGCTGCCGACCGACATCGACCGCACGCTGCTGAGCCAGCAGCTGCTGGACGAAGCCATCGGCCTCGGTCCGCTGGAGGTGTTGCTAAAGGACGAAAGCGTCTCCGAAGTGATGGTCAACCGCTTCGACGAGATCTGGGTCGAGCGCTCCGGGCGGCTGGAGCGAACCAACGTCGCCTTCACCAGCAACATCGCAGTGCTCGGCGCCATCGAGCGCATCGTGACGCCGCTCGGCCGGCGCATCGACGAGAGCTCGCCGATGGTGGACGCGCGCCTCAAAGATGGCTCGCGCGTGAACGCGATCATTCCGCCGCTGGCGCTGCGCGGGCCCAGCGTCACGATCCGGAAGTTTCCGAAGAACCGCATGGGCCACGAGGGAATGATCCGCACCCGCTCGATCACGCCGCAGATGGTGGAGTTCATGCGCATCGCGGTGGAGGAGAAGCTCAACATCATCGTCTCGGGCGGCACGGGCACCGGCAAGACGACGCTGCTGAACATGGTGTCGAACTTCATTCCGGCCAACGAACGCATCGTGACCATCGAGGATGCGGCGGAACTCTCCCTGGGGCAGCCGAACCTGGTGTCGCTCGAATCGCGGCCGCCCAACATCGAAGGCAAGGGCGCCATCGCCATCCGCGACCTGGTGCGCAACTCACTGCGGATGCGGCCCGACCGCATCGTGGTGGGCGAGTGCCGGGGCGGCGAGGCCCTGGACATGCTGCAGGCCATGAACACCGGCCACGACGGCTCGCTCACCACGCTGCACAGCAACTCGCCGCGCGATGCGATGTCGCGGCTGGAAGTGCTGGTGACCATGGCCGGCATGAACATCCCCGTGGCGGCGATCCGCGAGCAGATTGCTTCGGCTGTCGATCTGATCGTGCAGCTCACGCGCTTTCCGTGCGGCAGCCGCAAGGTCACGCAGATCACCGAGATCACCGGCTTTGCCGACGGCATGATCCAGATGCAGGACGTGTACGTCTTCCGGAAGACGGGCGTGGACGCCGAGTTCAAGACGGTCGGGCATTTCGCGGCGGCCGGCACGGTGCCCGACTTCTTCACGCGCCTGCAGGAGCACGGCCTGAAGCTGGACCTCGAATTCCTGTTCGGCGCGGCCGAGGCATGAAAGCGGCCTTTCTCATTGCCTCGGTGCTCTGCGGCATGGGCTTCATCATGCTGTGCGGCTACCTGCTGATGAAGCGCTCGCCCGAGCTGGCCGGCAAGGTGATGTCGAAGCTGCAGGCGAGTGGCCGGCGCACGCTGAATCTTTCCGAATTCCAGGCGCAGCATGCGGTGGCGTTCGCATCGGGCCATGCGTTCCTGGTGGCGCTCTGCGGGGCGGTCGGCTGGCTCATTTCGGGCAACCTGATCGGCGGCGTGGTGGCGGCGGTGGTGCTGTACCTCCTGCCCGCGCGCTGGTTCGCATGGCAGCGAAAGAAGCGCAGGCAGCAGATCGAATCGGAACTGCCCGATGCGCTGCTCTTCATTGCCAGCGCGCTGCGCGCTGGCAGCGCTTTGTCGGTCGCGGTGCAGGTGCTGGTGCGCGACCAGCAGGGGCCGCTCGGCCAGGAGTTCGGCCTCGTCCTCAAGGAGCAGCGCCTGGGCGTGAGCTTCGACGATGCGATCCAGAAGATGTCGCAGCGCCTGGGCATTCCCGACTTCGTGCTGGTGGTGGTGGCGCTGCGCGTCTCCAAGGAGGTGGGTGGCAATCTGTCGGAGCCGCTGCAGGTGCTGGCCGAGACGCTGCGGCGCAAGGCCATTCTGGAGGGCCGCATCCAGGCGCTCACCGCGCAGGGCCGCATCCAGGGCCTGGTGATGACGCTCTTTCCGCTGCTGCTGATGGGCGTGCTCTACCTGATGCAGCCCACCATGGGATTGCTGTTCTCCACCAAGATCGGCTGGGCCGTGCTGTTCGTGATCGGCGTGATGCTGTTCCTGGGCTACGCGATGATCCGCAAGATCGTGGCGATCGACATCTGAGATCGCCATGCGCTCGCTGATCCTCCTGGCCATCATCTTCCTGTGCGCGACCGTGGGCGTGATCCTGCTGCTCTACATGATCTCGCTGATCCGCAAGGCCAAGCCTTCGGAGCGGACCCACATGGACCCGCTGCCGCGCCTCTTGCGGCTGGTGTGGCCGGTGGTGAACATCCTGCAGTTCCATGTGTCGGAGATCGCGCCCACCTCGATGCTCGTCAAGCGCAAGCGCCAGCTGCAGCTCGCGGGGCTGGAGTTCGTGCTGAAGGCCGAGGAGTTCATCGCGGTGCAGGTGGTGTCGCTGGTCGTGGTGGCCGCGCTTGGCCTCTGGACGGCGGGCCTGCTCGGCGCGATGGCGGGCACCAAGGTGTGGGTCACGCTGATGTCGTGCGCGATGGGCTGGTACTACCCCGTGATGTGGATGCGCGACCGCCGCAAGAAGCGCGAGAAGAACATCCTGCGCACGCTGCCGGGCTACCTGGACATGATCACGCTGTGCTGCCAGGCCGGCCTGAGCTTGACTGGCGCGATCGCGCAGGCGGTGCAGAAGGGGCCGGGCGGCGCGCTGGGCATCGAGTTCGACCGCATGATGCGCGAGATGCGCACCGGTGTGAGCCGCATGGACGCGCTCAACGCCATGGCCGAGCGCCTGGACAACAAGCACATCAAGAGCCTGGTGTCGAACCTCACGCAGGCCGAGTCACTCGGTGCGAGCCTGGCCGACACGCTCTCGGCCATTTCGGACCAGCGCCGCACCGAGCGTTTCCAGCACGCCGAGAAACTCGCGATGGAGGCGCCCGTGAAGATGATCGGACCGCTGGTGATCTTCATCTTCCCGGTCACTTTCATCATCATCTTCTTCCCGCTGGTGATGCAGTTTCTCCAGACCCAACGCTAGGACGCCAGGAAGCTTCCGGAACCACCATGCGCATCGTCTCCCTCCGCTCTCCCCAGGCCCAGCCCTTCGGTCCCGTGCGCGTGGCCGAGCGCGGCTGGGACCGCACGCGCGGGCTGCTCGGGCGGCCGCGGCTGGCCGCGAGCGAAGGCTTGCTCATCGCGCGATGCAGCTCGGTGCACACGGTGGGCATGCGCTATCCGATCGACGTCGTCTTCCTGGACCGCAGCGGCCAGATCGTTCGCATCGTCGAGCGCCTGAAGCCGATGCGCATGGCCTGGTGCCCCGGCGCGGCCAGGGTGCTCGAGCTGAACGCCGGCCAGGCACGCCACCTGGCGCTGATGCCGGGCCTCAAGTTGTCGGGTTGGTAGGCGGCCCCGGGAGAACGACATGCATCGCACCCTTCATTCATCGCGCTGCTCCGTGCGGCACGGGCATCGGCGAAATCAGCGCGGCATTTCGATGACCGAGACTGTGATCGCGCTGCCGGTGCTGATCCTGTTCGTGATGTGCGTGGTGCAGTTCGGCCTCATCTACCGCGCGCGGCTCACGCTCGAATATGCGGCGCACGAGGCGGCCCGCGCGGGTTCGCTCAACAACGGCATGCCGCTGCCTTTCGTCTTTCGCATCGGCGGCGCGGCGCCTGGGCTGGGCAAGCTCAACAGTGCGGCGCTGGAGCTCACCACCAACGCGCTCACCCGCGGCAGCGTGTGGCAGGGGCTGGTCAAGGGAATGATGCCGCTGAACGTGGCCAACCCGAGCGTCGGCGGCATGTTCAAGGGCTGGGTCGCCACCAACAAGGACCTGATCGATTCGGCCTGCATCGAATACCTGAACCCCACGCAGACCACCTTCATCGACTGGGCCTTCATCGAGAACTTCGGCGAGAACCGCTGGATCCTGCAGATCCCCAACGACACCATGCGCTACCGGAAGCCCCTGCCCTACGAATACAAGGCCAAGGCCATGGGCAGCGCCGCGGGCATCAACGACCCGCTGCCGCCCGACGCCGAGCTTCGTGGCACCACCTCGAACAAGACGCTGGGCGAATCGAGCGTGCTGCACCTGCGGGTGCACTACGGCTACCGGCTGGGCATTCCGGTGGCCAACAAGATCATCCTCCTGGCGCTGGAAGGCTACAAATACGTGGGCGAGGCCTGGTATCGGCTGTTGTCCACCGACGGTGCGGCGGCACCGGGCACCGACTTCCGTCTCAACCAGCTCGACGCCTACTACATCGCCAACGGCAAGATCCCGCTGGTGGCCGAGGGCGTGGTGGGCATGGAGTCGCCGATGTACTGGCACCCGTTCTATTCGTTCGGTCCGACGGGCGACCGCAGCATCGAGTCGCAGTGGGACCCGGCGTGGAGCGCCAACGTCGGCAACAACGTGCTGGAAGCGCCCGGTGACCTGATGACCAACGTCTACGCCTTCGTGCGCAACAGCAGCACCGAGTGGGCCACGCAGTTGCTGGCGCGCGGCGTCGACGCGCTGGCCGACAAGGTGGGTGACGGCAATTCCTTCTGTCCGGCGCTCTGGGGCGACGCGGTCAAGGAGCAATTGGACAAGGTGCCCAACCCGAACCAGGCAGGGTCTTGATGACAGAGACGAGATGGGCGGGAGAAGGCTCCGGCGCGCTTGCCCTCTGCGCGTCGACGATCTTCGTCTCGGCGTTCCTGCTGTTCCTGGTGCAGCCGCTGATCGCGCGGCAGATCCTGCCGTGGTTCGGCGGTTCGGCCGCGGTGTGGACGCTGTGCCTGGTGTTCTTCCAGGTCGTGCTGCTCCTGGGCTATTTCTATGCCGACCTTCTTTCGCACCGGCCGCTGCGCACGCAGGCCATCGTGCATGCGCTGCTCTTGCTCGCGGCCTGCGCGATGCTGCCGGTGATCCCCGATGCGGCATGGAAGCCGACCGGCCAGGGCGATCCGGCGACAGGCGTGCTCGAGGTGCTGGCGGCCACCATCGGGTTGCCGTACCTCGCGGTGTGCACCACCGGTCCGCTGGTGCAGAGCTGGGTCGCGCGGCTGCATGCCGGCGATGCGCCGCGGCAGGCGCGGGTGTACAGGCTCTTCGCGCTGTCGAACCTCGCGGCGCTGTTCGCTCTCGTGGTTTATCCCTTCGTGCTGGAGCCGGTGTTCGCGCTGCGTGTGCAGGCCATCGCGTGGTCCGCGGGCTTCGGGCTGTTCGCGGTGCTGGCGATCGTGTCGGTGCTCGCGGTGGCGAGGGCGCAGCCGTTGCCGGTGGCGGCCGCCATCGACGCACCTCCCGCGGTGCCGGCATCGCCGCTTTCATGGACGGACCAGGTCCTGTGGCTCATGCTCTCCGCCCTCGGCACGGTCGCGCTGCTCGCGGTGTCGGCCTTCATCACGCAGGACATCGCCTCGGTGCCGATGCTGTGGATCGTGCCGCTCGCGCTCTACCTGCTGAGCTTCGTGCTCTGCTTCGACAGCGACTTCTGGTATCGGCGCTGGCTCTTCTGGCCTGCGGTGCTGGTCCTGGCGCCGGTGATGGGCTGGTACCTCAACACGCCGCAGCGCTCGCTGCCGATTCCCA
Source organism: Variovorax sp. W1I1 (assembly GCF_030815625.1). Taxonomy (NCBI): domain Bacteria; kingdom Pseudomonadati; phylum Pseudomonadota; class Betaproteobacteria; order Burkholderiales; family Comamonadaceae; genus Variovorax; species Variovorax sp. W1I1. The sequence goes on from NZ_JAUSWZ010000001.1 coordinate 536,462, forward strand.
CGGCCATCGTGCTCTTCTGCGCCGGGCTCTTCGCGATCTGCATGTTCTCGAACGGCGAACTCGCGCGGGCGCGGCCCGGCCCCGCGCGGCTCACGCGCTTCTACCTTTTGCTCTCGCTCGGCGGCGCGATGGGCGGCATCTTCGCGGGCGTGGTCGCGCCGCATTTCTTCAACGGGTACTGGGAGCTGCCGGCGAGCCTGGCAGCACCGGGGTTGATCCTGCTGTGGCTGGTGCGCGGGCGCCAGCAGTGGGTGTGGTTCGGGTTCGCGCTCGCCGTGGTGGTGGGTTTCGCCGCGTTCCTGCGCATGGACACGGTCGCGGTGTCGACGAATATCTTTTACGCCTCGATCGCCGCGCTGGCCTGTTTCGCGGTGCTCTACACCGCATGGCGTGCGCGTTCATGGGCGGCGGGCGCGGGGCTGGCGGGTGTGCTGGTGTCGGCGGCCGTGGCCTGGCTCTCGATCGCCAGCGTGCGCGAAGCCGACAACCGCACGATGCTGCGCGTGCGCAACTTCTACGGCGCACTGCGCGTGGAGCAGTTCGGCAATCCGGGCGCGCCGACCGCGTCGCGCCGGCTGATGCACGGCGTCATCTCGCACGGCGAGCAGTTGCAGGGCGCGGTGCAGCGGCGCTTGCCGAGCACCTACTACGGGCCGGAATCGGGAGCGGGGCTCGCGCTGCTCACGAACCGTGGTGCATCGCAGCGCGTGGGCGTGATCGGCCTGGGCGTGGGCACGCTCGCGGCCTTCGGGCGCAGCGGCGATACGTTCCGCTTCTACGAGATCAATCCGCGCGTGACGGCGGCGGCGCGCTCGCACTTCACCTACCTCGCTGACTCGGCCGCGACGGTCGAGATCGCACAGGGCGATGCGCGTCTTCTGATGCAGCAGGAGTTCGACGCGCACGGATCGCAGCGCTTCGACGTGATCGTGGTCGACGCCTTCTCGGGCGATGCGATTCCCATGCACCTGATGACGCGCGAGGCGTTGGCGCTCTATCGCCGGCACCTGCTGCCCACGGGCGTGATCGCCTTCCACATCAGCAACCGGCACCTCGCCCTCGCGCCGGTGGTCAAGCGCCTGGCCGAAGACGCGGGCATGCAGGCGGTGCGCGTTGGTTTCAAGCCCGCGCCCGGCAATCCGACGCTGGAGCACACCTCGGAGTACGTGCTGCTGACGAAGGACGGTCGCTTCCTGCAGGACCCGGTCGTCCGCGAGCGCGGCGAGGCCATCGATGCCACCGGCGTCGCGACGTGGACCGACGACCACAGCAACCTGCTGGCCGCATTGCAATGGACGACCAAGCCCTGAGGCGTTGAGAGGCGATCCGGCATGGCCGCTCGGCCTCTTAGCTGAATTCAAAGACCAGGTCGCGGGTGTCGATGCCCTGCATGCGCGAGGCGCGCGCCGTCATGCAGGAGACAGACGGACGGGCCCGGGCCGGGCACCATGGCGCAACCGTTCCCCGACCCCTCACCCCCAACCCGGAAGACATCCGCATGGAATTCGCCTACACGCCCAAGGTCCAGGAACTGCGCACGCGCCTCGTCGCCTTCATGGACGCGCACATCTACCCGAACGAAAAACGCCAGGCGGAGGAGGCGCACCAGTCCTACTTGAACGCGCAGAAGAATGGCGGCTTCTACACTGGCCTGCCGCTGCTGGAAGAGCTCAAGGAGAAGGCCCGGGCAGCCGGCCTGTGGAACCTGTTCCTGCCCGAGACCGCGCACGGCGCCGGGCTCACGAACCTCGAATACGCACCTCTGTGCGAGATCATGGGCCGGCGCTACTGGAGCGCCGAGGCCTTCAACTGCAGCGCGCCGGACACGGGCAACACCGAGGTGATCGAGCGCTACGGCTCGGCCGCGCAAAAGGCGCGCTGGCTGCAGCCGCTGCTCGATGGGCAGATCCGTTCCGCGTTCGCGATGACCGAGCCTGCGGTGGCCTCTTCGGACGCCACGAACATCTCGTGCAGCATCCGGCGCGAGGGCGACGAGTACGTCATCAACGGCCGCAAGTGGTACATCACCGGCGCGATGAACGAGCGCTGCAAGCTCTTCATCCTGATGGGCAAGACCGACCCCGACAACGCCGATCGCCACCGCCAGCAGTCGATGATCATCGTGCCCGCCGACACGCCCGGCATCACCGTGCTGCGCGACATGGCGCTGGTCAATCACTACGACGCGCCCTTCGGCCACCCGGAGGTGCTGTTCGAGAACGTGCGCGTGCCGGTGGACAACATCCTGCTGGGCGAGGGCCGCGGCTTCGAGATCGCGCAGGGGCGCCTCGGTCCCGGGCGCATCCACCATTGCATGCGCATGATCGGCATGGCCGAGGCGGCGCTGGAGATGATGTGCGAGCGCGTCGTCTCGCGCGTGGCCTTCGGCAAGCCGCTGGCCGAGCAGGGCGTGTGGCGTGAGCGCATTGCAAAGAGCCGGATGCTGATCGACCAGACGCGCTGGATGGTGCTGCACGCGGCCTGGCGCATGGACACCGTGGGCAACAAGGTGGCGGCCAAGGAGATCGCGATGATCAAGGTGATCGCGCCCAACAACTGCATCCAGGTGATCGACGATGCGATGCAGGCCTTCGGCGCCATGGGCCTGAGCCAGGACACGCTGCTGGTGAATTTCTGGGCCTACGCCCGCCACCTGCGGATGGCCGACGGCCCGGACGAAGTGCACCGCAACGCGATCGCCAAGCACGAGCTCGCGGGCTATCGTCCGAAGCAAGTGGCCTGAGGGCCTTCAGTCTCCTGGGGGGAGGGCGGCGCAAGGCGCGTCGTGGTCTTTCCGCGCCTCGGGAAACATGTCCATCCACCGATCCCAGGCCGGCTCGCCCGCGAAAGCCTTCTGCATGAACTCCACGAAGGTGCGGACCTTGGCCGACAGATAGCGCCGGGTCGGATAGACGGCCATGAGGGTCGCCGGCGGGTACTGCCAATCGAGCAGCAGCGGCACCAGGTCGCCCTTCGCAATGTCGTCGCCGGCCATGAAGGTCGGCATTGCGACGATGCCTTCGCCCGCCAGCGCCGCCGTCAGCAGGATGTCGTCGCTGTCCGCGCGCATGCTGCCCCGCACCGGAACGGCGACGGTGTCGCCGGTGCGAGAGAAGGTCCATGTTTCGGAGACGGCACCGGAGATCTTGGTCAGGCAGTTGTGCGCGGCCAATGCATCGGGCGTCGGCGGCGCGCCATGCGTGGCCACGTAGCCCGGCGACGCGCAGATCACGATGCGCAGCGGCGCAAGGTGCCGTGCCACATAAGTCTCTCCGTGCTGCCAGGCCCCACGGATGGCGAGGTCGAAACCGTCGTCCACCAGATCGACCAGGTGATCGGTCGAGGAAACCTCGAGTTCGACGTCGGGATACTGGTTTCGATACAGGGGAAGAAGCGGCGCGAGGTAGCGCGGCCCGAACGACAGCGGAACGCTCACGCGCAGCACGCCGTGCGGCGTGAGCGTGCGCCATGTGACTTCGGACTCTGCTTCCTCCAGGTCGGACAACAGCAGGCTCGCCCGCGCAAAGAAGCGCTCTCCCGCTTCCGTCGTGCGCACCCGGCGCGTGGTTCTTTGCAGGAGCCGCGTGCCCAGGTGCGACTCCAGGTCGACGATCAGGCGCGAGACCGACGTCTTCGAAATTCCCAGTGCGTCGGCTGCACCCACGAAGCTGCCGGCCTCCACCACCGCCACGAAGGCCTGCATGGCACTCAATCGATCCATCGACAGCCCTTTGTTCCGGATTCCGGGATAGGCAATTGCGCAGCGCGACGTTTATCCCGGCCGCATCGATGCGTATCGTTGGCCCCGCATGCATGAGCCGCCAGGGCCATGCGGCGCAAATCGGGAAGCCGGTGCGATCCGGCGCTTTCCACCGGGCACTCATTTCGGTGACCTGGCACCTCCACTCTCTGATTCGTATGCCAGCTTTCTCCGATGCGGGTGGGGCGCCCGCCCCCGGTTCCCTGGGTGACCTCTTCCTGTTCAGGCTGCCGTGCGCCATACGCGCCGTCGTCGGCATGGCGACGCGCATTGCCGACGAGGGCTTCGGCATCACGCATCGCGAATGGGAGCTGATCGCCGCGCTCAGGCAGATCGGCGAGGCGACCCCTTCGGCCTTCGCCGAACATCTGCAGTGGGACTGTGTGCGCACCTCGCGCGGCCTGGGCAGCCTCTCCCAGAAGGGGTTGGTGGAGCGGCGGCGCGACGCCGAGGACGGCCGCGGCGTGCATGTGCGCCTGAGCCCTCAAGGGCAGCAGCTCTTCGATGACCTGTTTCCGCGCATCGCGCGCCTCGATGCCGAGCTCGTGGCCGGCATTGACGACGCGCAGGCCAGCATCTTTCTTCAATGCCTGAGCCGGATCGAGCTGCGTGCAGCCGAATTGAATGCGAAGGGCGCGGTGCCGGAAAGCGCCAGTCGCAGCGCGGGCGGCACGCGCCGCCGGTGGCCGCGTTACCGGGCCTGAACGAAGCGCCTGCATTCCGTGGGCGGTTCGTTCACACCTTCCTTCTCAGGCCTTCGCCAGTGCGGCAATCTCTGTCGCGCCGAGTGCGCCGCTGTAGAAGCGCAGGTCGTCCACGCGTCCCTGCAGATCGGGGTCTTTGGGAAACTGCGAATGGCCGAGCCAGTTCTGCGTCGTCTCGCCCAGGTCGGCGGGCGTGAGCGTCATCTGTGCATTGGTGCCGTCGACGACGCCGTCCACGTACAGCGTCCCGAGCGTGCCCGACAGGGTGACCGCGACGTGCACCCAGCGTCCGGTGGCAAGCGCCGACGTGCCGTCGATCCCCTCCTCGTTGAAGCCGTGGACCGTGGAGATCCCGTAGCGGACCACACCGCCGCCATTGCGGACCGTGAGCATCATGTAGCGGCGCGTGCCGGAGCCGAAGTCGAACACGCGGGCCCACGTCGCGGCGCTGTCCAGGAAGACCCGGACCGAGACCGTGAAGTCGGCGGTGTTCTTCGCAAGGCCCGTCGGCAGGCGGACGGGCGTGCGCGCGCCGCCATCGGGCTTCCACTGCAGCAGCAGCTCGGGCGCTACGGACACCCGCGCTTCGGTGGACGGCGCGCTGTCGCCCGAGGCGGTGGCCGCGACGATCACGTAGTGGTAGACCTCGGTCGCGCCGGTCGCGCCGATCGCGCTGAGCGCGCTGAGCGCGGTGTCGTTGAACGTGAGCGTGTCGGTGATGCCCGATGCGATCACGCTGTAGGGGCCGCCGGCCCGCTCCGCGCGGCGCACCGAGTAGCTCTGCGCACCGGTGCAGCCCCACCATGACAGCACCACCTGCGTGCCGCGCAAGCGCGCGGTCAACCCGCTGGGGCGCCCGGCTGTCGGCAGCGGATCGCGCGTGAAGGTCAGCGTGCCGAAGCCCAGTTCGTCGCCTTTGCCGCCGTCTCCCTCGGGGCGCATCTGGATGGCTTGCAGGGCGGTGTAGGGCGTCGCGATGCCCAGGCGATTGGCATAGTGGTTGTGCACGCTTTCCCAGATGCCTCGCCGATGGCCCTGGGCTCCCGTCGACAGCTCGGCCTGCTTGCCTTGCTTGTTGACGTTGGTGAAGTAGGGCATCGTGTAGAAGGCGCCGGTGCCATCGCGAAGATTGGTCTTCGCCACGTACTCGGCGCCCGCCAGGAAGCGGTTGTTCTCGTAGCCGTAGATGTCGTCGCCCTGGTTCCACGCCATCTCGCAGAAGGCGCCCGCAAGGCCGATGCCCAGCGTGCAGTGGCCCTGGTCGCGCCCGCTTTCCTGCCATTGGCCGAGGTAGCCGGGATGCACGTAGTAGACCGCCTGCAGGCCCGCGCCGTTGCCCTGGCCAGCCTTGTAGTAGCTGATCGCCTCGTCGTAGATGTCCGGCCGGTCGCAGAGCACGCCGATGGCCAAGATCGAGGCCATGCTGCATTGGTCCCAGTTGGCCCAGTAGCTGCTGTACTGGGTGCCGTTGTGGATGGTGAGGAACTGGTTGTTGAGCGGATAGAAGATGTCCAGCATCATGGTCTGGAAGCGCGCGAAATCGGCCGGCGCCCAGCCTGGGTACGTGCGCATGATCTCGGCCGCGTTCGCGAACTCGTAGCCGTAGATGCCCGCCGCGAGAAAGCGGTCCGCATTGCCCGTGACCTCCTTGAGCGTGGAGGACCATTCGTTCAGGAAGACCACCGCAAGGTCGGCATAGCGCGTGTCCTGCGAGACCTTCCAGCGCAGCGCGAGTTGGTAGGCGCGCGCGACGTCGATGTAGAACTGCGCGAAGTTCTGGCCCGGGACGTCCCCCCGAATCACCGTGGCCAGCGGACGCGGCTTCGCACCGAGCTGCGCGCGGCCGTTGCCTGTCAATGCATTCCAGCCGGAGAGCCACGGTTGCGCCTGCTCTTGGACCTTCTGGCGCATGCGCTCGAAATCGCTCTCCGTGTGAAGAAGGCCGGGGTGGACGAACTTGCGTGCCTGAGGGGGTGAAGGAGGGGGCGGAGCCACCGCGGGAGCGCTCGGATCGCCGGAAGGATCGACTGCCGTGGGAGGAGCCGGCGCGACCGCAGTCGGTACCCCCGGTCCCGCAGCGATGCCACCGCCGGCAAAGCCGCTGCCTCCACTACCGCCACCGCAAGCTGTCGCGCCCAGAGTGACAAGGCTGATCGCACTGAGGCAGAAGACGCGACGGTCCAGGGACGCGGTGTTTTCGTTGTCGAATGAATTCATTGCGAAGAAGAATGTGTGATGCGTGTGGACCGCAACATGCGCGCCGTGCTTCTCGTCCTCATTGATCGCGCGCGTCTTTAAAGCGAAACGGTGCAAGAAGAACGCCCGGGCCGACAAGGCATGTCCTGCAACTGACGTTTCGCGGCACATGGCACTTGCGACGCGCCGTGAAATGTCAGCCGCTGCTCGACCCGTGAAGCCATCGGGCTGCTGCCGCCCACTCACTCCCGCTCAGATCGAATGGCCGAGCACCATCGCAACGCCGGGCTGCTTGTTCGGCCGAACAAAGCTGTCGCGTGTGAGGCGTCCCATCTTGATGGTGAGCGTGCTGGTGTTGAACCACTTGTCGTAGAGCTTGTTGATCTCGCCACTCGAATACAGCTGCGCGAGGCTGCGGTCGACAGCGGCCAGCAATGCGGTGTCGCCCTTGCGCGCCATCACGGCGTACGGCTCGACCGACAGTGCAAGCCTGCTCAAGCTGAGCGTATCGATCGTCTTGTCGTTCGACACGAGGCCTTGCAGGAGCGAATCGTCCTGCGCGAACGCGCGCACCTTGCCTTCCTTCAGGGCCTTGAAGGCTTCGACGTTGTTGTCGTAGGTGGTGAACTTCGCATCGCGCAGTTCACCCTCGGCGAGTTGCCTGAAAAGCTTCTCCGACGTCGTGCCCTTGGTCAGCGCGACCGGCTGCTTCTGCAGATCCTTCACCGTGTCCACATGAAGGTTCTGGCTCGTCAGCACGCGCATCCCCGCGACGAAGAAGGTGTAGCTGAAGTCCACCTTCTCCTGGCGCGCCATCGTGTTGGTGGTCGAGCCGCACTCGAGGTCGATCTCACCGGAAAGCAGCTTGGGAATGCGGTCCGGTCCGGACACGGGCTTGTACTGAACCTTGATGTCCGGAAGCTTGAGCTCGCGCTTGATCTCCTCGACAGCGTTCATGCACAGGTCCACCGAATAGCCCACGGATTGCTTCTGTGCATTGACGAAGGAAAACGGCGCTGCTGCTTCGCGAACACCGAGCACGATCGTGCGTGTTTCGCGGATCTTGCTCATCGTGTCGACGGCGGCGTGCGCCGGCAATGCAGCCAGTGCCGTCAGTGCGAAAGAAGCGGGAATCAACGTGGCGCGCAGCAGATGCGCGGAAAGAGGGGACATGAGGGACGGCTCGCATGTGTCGCACAGGAACGTGAGCATCGATTGTTTGGAGAAGTGTGTACTTTCCACTAGCGATGAAAATGGAAATCAGCCACTCAGTTTTCAGCGCAATAGTTCAGCGCAATAGTTCAGCGCAATAGTTCAGCGCAATAGTTCAGCGCAATAGGCACGGATGCCGAGTGCCGAACGCCGAAGCCGCCATCCAGCTTTTGCGTCGTCCGCTCCGGGGAAGCTGCGCCTTGAAGCAGCGATCAGCTGTTCGTGCGGCAGCAGACTAGATCAGGCAGATGTCGACCTGCTTGGACCAGTGGTGGCGCGTTCCACCCGCGCGACGATCGGCTTTCTCCGGCACTGCGCGCTGTGCATTCAATGCGTTGCCGCGCGATTCGAGCTGGTACAGGCACTGGAGAAGGATATGGTGGTGTTCGGCATCGAGGCCTTCGAGAAGGTCGACGTTGAGGCCGGCAATGCGCGGGAACAATTCTTCGAAGAGTTGCTGGCCTGCGTCGCTCAATTGCACGTGGACTTCGCGGCCGTCATCGGCGTTCTGACGCCGTTCGATCAGGCGCTTCTCGAAAAGGCTTCGCAGGCCCCGCGATGTGCGCACGCGGTCGAGCTGCAGCTGCTCGGCGAGCGCCGAGGGCCTGATCTCTCCGACCTGCGCGAGCATGCCGATCATTCCCCATTCCCGGTGCGTGATGCCGAAGCCCCCCTCCACGATGCGCGTTGCCATGGCCCTGCTTGAGCGCGTGGCGTTCCACAAGCGGTAGAGCAAGAGGTCGTCCAGTGCGCGCGGTGCGCGCAGTGCTGTCGTATCGGGAAGGGCTCGCATGTGGATAAGGGCTCGTAATGAAGCTGCCGGTAATTGATTAGGTCAAATGATCGTTATGTTTCTATAACAAGCAACAGACGACATGCTGCGGCAATTTGCTGCGAACGGCGAGCTTTTTCGCAAAGTACATCAGCCCTCCGGGGATGTCAGCTCCCGTTCAGCGTGTTGCGTGAGGGACGTACCTCAAATGAACCGCCCGGCATCCCTTTGATGCGCCGCGAATGCCCCTGATTGGTGCGGCCCAAGCCCTCAGGAAAGTTGGAGACGTATCGAAAAAAAAGCCGGCTCGAACCTGGCAACAACAACAGGAAGAATCCCATGCTCGATCTGAATGAAGTGGCGATGTTTGTGCAGGTGGCTCGCAGCGGCAGCTTCGCCGAGGCGGCACGACGCTTGAGCGTGCCTTCCGCCACGGTGAGCCGGCGCATCCAGCAACTCGAGGCGCGGCTGGGCACGCGGTTGATGCAGCGCTCGACCCGCAAGCTCACGCTGACGAGCGCAGGCGAGTCCTTCCACGAGCGATGCGGCCCGGCGGTCGAGGAGCTCATCGAAGCCGGTCAACTGCACGTGGCGGACAACTCGGAGCCGTCCGGCACGGTGCGCGTGACCGCGCCGACCAGCTTCTTCGATTTCTTCCAGATGGAATGGGTGGACACGTTCCTGGCCGAGCATCCCCAGGTGCGCCTGGACTTCGTGCTCAGCGATCTGCTGGTCGACCTGATTGCCGATCGCATCGACATCGCATTCCGCGGCGGCCCGCTGCAGGACTCCTGCTATGTGGCCCGGCGCATCTTCGCGAGCTATGGCGAACTGACCGCCAGCCCGGCCTATCTGGCGGCGCATGGCGTGCCCATGTCCCTGGAGGACCTCGGCGAGCACGAGTGCGTGGTGCAGCCCGATGCGAGCGGCAACGCCATCTGGCGCCTGCAGGACGCGGAAGGCGTGGAGAAGGACGTGCGCGTGAAAGGGCGCTTCAACAGCAACACGCAGTCGGTGCTGCGCCAGGCCGCATGCGCGGGCCTGGGCATTGCCGCGCTGCCCTCGATCCTGACGGCCCCCGAAATCGCCGCCGGCAGGCTGGTGCGGGTGCTGCCCGGGTACACGCGCGCCGGCCGCGGTCTGAGCGTTGTCTACCCCAGTCGCCAGCAGCGTCCGCTGGCCGTTTCGATGTTCGCCGACATGGCTGTGGAAAAACTGAGCCAGCAGGGTTGGGCGCCCACATCTGGTGCATAGCGTTCCGCCACGGCATTGCCTTGAAAACTGAGTGGCTGCATTTCATTCATCGATCTAGTCGAAAGCATTCGTTGATGCAAACAATTGTCACATCAGTTTCTTCGTGACACCTACGAGAGTTCGGTTTTTTGTGGTTGGAAAACAGCAATGCAAATACAAATCTTGAGGACGGCGAGGCGGCCACGTGCGGACGTCGTCGCGGGCCGGAGCATTGCCGGCTTCACGCTGATCGAGGTGATGATCACCGTGGCCATCGTGGCCATCCTCGCGTCGATTGCGCTGCCCAGCTACCGCGACTACGTGCTGCGCGGCCAACTGGTCGACGCCACCAACGGATTGGCCGCCATGCGCGCGGACATGGAGCGCTACTACCAGGACAACCGGACCTACGCCGCAAAGGACCCGTTCGTTCCGCCGTGCACTCCCACCACGAAACGGACCAACGTGGTCGGCTACTTCACGCTGTCTTGCCCCGCGCCCACGGCGACCGGCTACACGCTGAAGGCCGTCGGCACCGGTCCCACGGAGGGATTCACCTTTACGGTGAACGAGCTTGGCGTCCAGAGCACCGTGATCACGGGCACGTCGGGCTGGACGGGGTGCGACAAGGCCTGGGTGACCAAGCGGGGCCAGGCGTGCCCGAAATGAAAAGCCGCACGCGTCGGGCATCGGGGTTCACGCTGATCGAGATGATGGTGACCGTCACGCTGCTGGGCATCCTGACGATGCTGGCCATGCCCTCGTTCAGCACCTGGATCGCCAACAACAAGGTCCGCACCGTGAGCGACTCGCTGCAGAACGGCTTGCGCTTCGCGCAGTCCGAGGCGCTGCGCCGCAGCCGGCCGATGGTGTTTTCGCTCACCAACAGCAACTCGCCCGACACGAGCCTGGCCGCCATCAGGAACGGCAGCAACTGGTCGGTCAACGTGTCCAAGTCGAGCCTGGATGCCGAGAGCGTGTTCGTGCAGTCCGGCGTGCTGAGCGACGTCGCCTCCGGCGTGCGAATCACCGGGGATGCGGCCATCTGCTTCAACGCCATGGGACGGCTGGTGCCCAACACCGACACGGGCGTGATCAATGCCAACTGCAGTGGCAAGGCCCCTGCGCCCTATGTCATCGAGGCGCCCGGCTCGGACCGCCCGCTGCGAGTGCTCGTCGCACTCGGCGGGCAGGTTCGCATGTGCGACCCGGCGCGCTCGCTCGCAGACTCCCCGGACGGTTGCCCATGAAGAAAAGTCTGCGCAACGCTTCCGCTGCGAAGCAGTCGGGCATCGCCTTGCTCGAAGTGCTCGTCTCCGTGCTGCTGTTCTCCCTGGGCATCCTGGGCCTGGTGGGCTTGCAGGCGCGTGCCATCAGCCTTTCGACGGACGCACAGGACCGCAACCGCGCGGCCTTGCTGGCGGACGACATCGCCAGCGCGATGTGGCTCGGCAAGTCGGTGGCGGTGGACACCGGTGCGGGCTCGATCTGGCGCAAGCGCTTGGACGACGTTGCCAACGCAGGCCTCCCCAACGGCGCCGTGACCGTTACCGCCGTGGGCGGCGTACCCAATACCGCCGACATCAAGATCACCTGGCGGGCGCCTGGCCGCGCGGACGCGAAGACCGAGCAGGACAGCACCCTCACCACGCGGGTGACCTTGCCATGAAGCAGCGCGGCCTCACGCTCATCGAGCTGCTCGTGTCCATGGTCATCGGCCTCATCGTGACGCTGGCGGTGACCAGCATCGTGATCGTGGGCGAGACCCACAAGCGCGTCACCACCTCGAACAACGACATGGAGCAGGCCGGCGCCTACGCCGCCTACGTGCTCGACCGGGCGCTGCGAAGCGCCGGCTCGAGCCTCGTCCAGTCCTTTCAGCCGACCGACCGGGGCGTGTTCGGCTGCAAGCTCAACGTGGCTTCCGTGCTCCCCGCCGCGGGCGCGTTTCCGGCGCCCTTCAAGGCCTTCCTGGGCGGCAAGCCGTCCGACTTGCGCGTGGCCCCGGTGCTCATCGGCAAGAGCCAGTCCGATGCCGGCTCCGACGTGCTGGTCGTCATGGGCGGCGATGCGGTCGCGGGCGGCGTTCCGCGCGGATTGACCGACCCCGGCTCTTCCAAGACGCTGTCGATGGACAACACCGTCGGCGTGTCCGCCGGCGATCTCGTGCTGGTCAGCCAGCAGGGCACGACGGACTGCCTGCTCGAGCAGGTCACCGACACCTCGGCCAAGGTGCTGAGCCTGGGCGGTACCTACTACACGCCCGGCAAGTCGACCACGCTCGAGTCGCTGGCGGCAAGCACCCAGACCTATGTCACGCCGCTCGGCAATCCCATCAACGGCAACGTGCAGTTCCAGCTCTTCGGCGTGGACGGCAACCGCACGCTCCTGGGCTACGACCTGCTGCAGGGCGCCAAGGGCACCACGCAGGCGCTCGCCGACGGGGTGGCCGAACTGCACGCGATCTATGGCGTGGACAACAACGGCGACGGCATCCTCGACGGCTGGGTGGACCCCGGCACCGCGGACTACGGCATCGCCACGCTCATGAAGACGCCGGACACGCTGAAGAAGATCCTCGCCGTGCGTGTCGCGCTCGTCATGCGCAGCGCGAACAAGGAAAAGGATGCCGTGTCGCCCAAGCAGCTCACGCTTTTTGGCGACATGCAGGACGCATCGAACAACTCGCTCGCACACATCGTGAAGCTGAGCGCCGAAGACGGTCAGCGCTACCGCTGGCGGGTCGTCGAATTCACCATCCCGCTGCGCAACATGCTGCTGCTGCCATGAAGATTCCCATGCCCTCCACGCGCGCCGCAGTGCGCCAGCGCGGCGTCGTCCTGTTGCTGTGCCTCATCGTTCTGGTGATCCTCCTGGCCGGTGGCGTGGCGGTGGTGCGCTCCATGAACACCTCGCTGACCTCCGCCGGCAACCTGGCTTTCCGGCGCGACCTGGTGAACCAGGGCGAGCGGGCCGTGTCCGTGGTGCTCGCGGAATTTTCCAGCAATGGCGCGCTCGTGAACGCGACGGACGATGTTCCGGCACAGAACTTCAAGGCGACCAAGCTGGAAAACAACCCGCAGGGCGTGCCGCTGGCGCTGCTGGACGAAAAGGCATTCAAGACGGTCGGCACGGTCGACAAAGACATCAAGGATGCCGATGCGCAGATCAGCATCCGCTACGTGATCGACCGCCTCTGCACCAGCACCGGCCCGGCCACCAGCACCGGCTGCGTGCAGTCGTCCGCCGCCCCGGCCGGCGGCACGGCCAGTCCCACGCCGCCGCCGACGCCACCCACCGCCACGATCTACCGCCTGAGCCTGCGCGTCACCGGCCCGCGCGACACGCAGGTGTTCACGCAGTCGACGTTCACCAAGCCAGAGCACGAAAGCACCGCATCCCCATGACAAGCGCTTTTTGTCGTTCATCGACCGTGGTCTCCAGCATCGGGGCGATCGCGGCCATCTGCCTGGGCCTGTCGTCGCCGGCCGCGCTGGCGACCACCGCCAAGCTGTCGGACCAGCCCGTGTTCGCCTCGTCCGACGTGCCGGGAAATCTTGCGTTGGCGCTGTCGGTGGAATACCCCACCGCGATCAGCGTGGCCAACCTCAACGACTACGCCGATGCCACGGAGTACCTGGGCTACTTCGATCCGCGCAAGTGCTACACGTACACCTACGTCGCGCCGGCGGTGAAGGACGGCGCTGCATCCGCCAGCTACTTCCAGCCGGCCGGCGCGTCCACCGGCACCAACAAGCACAGTTGTTCGGGACAGTGGAGCGGCAACTTCATGAACTGGGCCACGATGCAGACCATCGACCCATTCCGCTGGGCGCTCTCGGGCGGCTATCGAAGCGTGGACACCACGAGCGAAACCATCCTGGAGAAGGGGTGGGGCTCCGCCCAGGGCAACATCACCAATTTCCCGCTGCGCGGCACCGATCAGGGAGGCGGGCACAAGCTGCCGAAGGCATCGATTTCCTCGGTCACGCCGTTCGGCAACTGGAGCAACTTCAATACGAGCATCTGGTCGCGCGGCAACACCATGGTGTTCACCGGGACAGGCAACCCAAACGGCACGGGAGGCGACCTGAAGGATGTCGGCGCTGCCAACGACGCAAAGAAGACGGACGCCATCTACCAGGTCTATGTGCGCGTCAAGGTCTGCGACACCTCGGCCGGTGCCGGCGGCGTGGAGGCCAACTGCGTCAAGTACGGCACCAACTACAAGCCCGAAGGCTTGCTGCAGCAGAACGCCAACAAGATCCGCTACGGCACCTTCTCGTTCCTGAACGCCGGCGGCATTGCGCAGCAGGGCGGCGTGATGCGCGCGCCGATGGGCTTCATCGGCCCGACGTATCCGCAGCCGCTGTCCACCGCGGTGGTCACCAACACGCGCGGCGAGTGGGATGCCGCCACCGGCATCATGAACACCAACCCCGACGCGGTGTCGGCCACGGCGAGCGGCGTCGTGCAGAGCGGGGTGATGAACTACCTCAACAAGTTCGGCCAGTCCGCCAAGAACTACATGACGTACGACAACGTCAGCGAGCTCTACTACGCTGCCGTGCGGTACTTCGAGAACCTGGGCAACGTCCCCGAATGGACCAACTCGGTGGCCGCCAACGTGGAGGGCAGGGAGGCCAAGCTCGACGGTTTTCCCGCAGTGACCGACTGGAGCGGCAAGGACCCCATTTCCTATTCGTGCCAGAAGAATTTCATTCTGGGCATCGGCGACGACCACACCCACTACGACTACAACGTGGGCGGAAGCGCGGTGACGAGCTGGCGAGGCAATCCCGCGACGGTCGCCGCGGACTCGCTGAACAAGGCGGATGCCTGGACGAAGAACCTGCAGGTGATGGAAGGCTTCAAGGCGCCGACGCCGTGGTGGAAGACCGGCGGCAGCGATACGACTTACTACATCGCCGGCCTGGCCTACGGCGCGCACGTGAACGACATCCGCCCCGATCTGGCCGGCATGCAGAACATCTCCACCTACTGGATGGACGTCATGGAGTACCAGCGGGCCGAAGACCTGAACCCGTACTACCTGGCAACCAAATACGGCGGCTTCAGCGTGCCCGCGAACTACGACCCGGCCACCACCACGCCGCTCGCGCAGGAATGGTGGAACACCTCGGGCGACAGCATCGACATGAACGGCAACAAGCGCTTGCGGCCCGACAACTACTTCCTGGCCGGCAATGCAGGGCAGATGGTGAGCGGCCTCAGGGCGGCGTTCACCGACATCGCCAACGCGATCAAGGCCTACACCACGTCCTTTTCGCTTTCCACGGCGCAGGCGGCCTCCACCGGCAGCGCCTCCTACGCATCGCAGTACGACTCCAAGGGATGGACGGGCGTGGTCACCGCCAGCAAGCTCACCTTCGCCAGCGACGGCACGCCGTCCGCCGCACCCGTCTGGACCACCAGCACCACGCTCGAAGCCCAGTTGGCCAATGGCGGCTGGGACACGGCGCGCCGCGTCGCGACATGGGACGGCAACAAGGGCGTGGCCTTCCGCGCCGGCAGCGTGACGTCGGCACAACTGGCCGCCCTCGCGCCCGCCTACGCCAGCACCACGAGCAGCACCGACTACCTGAACTACCTGCGCGGCGATCGCAAGAACGAAGGCACCTCGACGGCGGCCGAAAGCACACGGGCACTGCGCAGCCGGTCCCTGCTGCTGGGCGACATCGTCAATTCGAAGGTCATGCCTGTCGGGCCGCCCGCGACCAGTTTCTCGGAGAAGAGCAACCCGGGCTACACGGCCTTCAAGACCAAGTGGGCCGCGCGCCCCACCATGGTCTACGTCGGTGCCAACGACGGCATGTTGCATGCATTCAATGGCGCCCTCGACGGCACCAACCCCGGCACCGAGCAGTTCGCCTACGTGCCGAGCGCCTTGTTCCAGGGGCCGAACGGCACGCCGCAGGTCGATGGGCTGGCGCAGCTTGGAAGTCCCAAGTACGCCCACCGCTACTACGTGGATGCAACGCCGCTGGTGTTCGACATCGACCTGAACAACGCCGGCGGCGCCTCCACCACCAAGGGCAACGGGAACGGAAACGGCAACGGCAACAGCACCAAGTGGCACAGCCTGCTGGTCGGCGGGCTGGGCAAGGGCGGCAAGAGCTACTACGCCATCGACGTGACCGACCCGGCAAACATGGACAGCGAAACCGCGGTGGCACGCAAGGTGAAATGGGAATTCACCGACGCCACCATGGGCTACAGCTATGGCGCACCCATGGCCGTGAAGACGGATAAGTACGGCTGGGTCGTGATCCTCACCTCGGGCTACAACAACAGCGACGGCAAGGGCTACCTGTACATCGTCGATCCGAGGACCGGTGCATTGCTCGAGAAGATGGGAACGCCCACCGCCTCCAACGGTCTCGCGCAGGCGTCCGCCTACGTGGCCGACCATGCCGACAACACCGCGGATGCCGTCTATGCAGCGGATCTCGACGGGCAGCTCTGGCGCTTCGATCTCACCGCCGCCAAGGGCAGCAGCTATCCGGCGCCGACCTTGCTGGCCACGCTGACCGACGCATCGGGCAACGCGCAACCCGTCACCACCGCGCCGCTGATCGAGATCAACCCCGTCACGCGCAAGCGTTTCGTGCTGCTCGGCACCGGCAAGCTGCTGGACGCCTCGGACGTGAATTCGAAGGCACCGCAGTCGTTCTACGCCATCGTGGACGGAACGGCAGGGGGCTTCAATGCAGTGACCGCGCCCATCACGCGCAGCCAGCTCACGAAGGTGGACGATGTGCTCAAGGGCATCAGCCTCTCGAACACTTCACCGGGCTGGTATCTGGACCTGGGTGTGGACACCGGCGTCGGCTGGCGTCTTGTCTCCAGCCCGGCGGCCTTCAACGGCATCGTGGCTTTCTCCAGCCTGCTGACCACCGGCGACGCCTGCAGTCCTTCGGGGCAGAGCCGGGTCTATGCCATCAACTACGGAACGGGGGGCTCGGTGCTGCTGCCCGCCGGAACCGCCTACCAGAGCTTCCCGAGCGCCGTCACCGACCTCAGATTCGTGAGCGTGGACGGGTCGACCCGCATCGTCGTCGGCACCGACGGGAGGCCGGTGCCCGTGAAAGCCGATCTGTCCAAGGGCATCTCGCTGCGCCTCCTGAACTGGCGCGAAGTGCCGGCGGTGAACTGATGCGAACCCTCATGCAACCGGGAGGCAAGACATGTCCGTTCTGAGAATGGGTGTGTACGGATTGCCGGCGGCCGAGGCCGCCGTGATCCGGACCATCGTGCAGCTCTACGCGAGCGACCTTTCCTTTCCGTGGACCTTCGTCACCGCGCCGCCGTACGACGCATTGCTCGTCGACGAGAGCGCAACCGCGGCCGAGCGCGCCGGCTTTGCCCGCATGGCCGGCTCGCTGCTCACGCTCACGCGCAGGAACTCCGGCAGCCATGCGCACACGCTGGAGCGGCCGATACGCGCCGACCGGCTGCAGCAATGGTTGAAGAGCACCGAGCGCACCCTGCTGGCGGTGCCGCCCGTGCCAGCGGTAACGCCCGAGCAGATGGTGCCGAAGATCGAGGTCTCCGAGTCGGTGCGCTTCACGCTGCGCCGCTGGCCCTCGGCCCTGCTGCTGCGCAACGACCCCGAAAAAGTGCGGATGGCCAGCCTGCTGGTGCGCCGTGCATTGAGTGCGACCGAACTGTCCGACCTGGGCGAGATCCCGCTGTCGCGCTGCGTCACCTTTCTTCAGACGCTGCGCTCGGCGGGCGTGCTGGAGCTGCACGTGGTGCCCTCCAGCGCGCGGCTGCATGCGGACCACCTGCCGCGCGCCCAGGGGTTGTCCGCGCCGGTGCGCGGCGCGTTCGCGCGCAGCCTCATCAGCGGCATCCGCCGGCACCTGGGGCTGGGTACGCCATGAGGGAATACAAGATCCTTTTCACCGGCACCGTGGGCGCCGGCAAGACCACGGCGATCGGGAGCGTGAGCGATGTGCCGCCGGTCATGACCGACGTGCGGAACTCCGACACGTCGATCGCCAAGGAGCGCACCACCGTCGGCCTGGATTTCGGCGAACTGACGCTGGACAACGGAGACCGCGTTCGCATGTTCGGCACGCCGGGGCAGGAGCGCTTCGCGTTTCTCTGGAAGATCCTCGTTCGCAACGCGCTGGGCCTGGTCGTCCTCATCGACAACTCGCGCCCCGATCCGCTGGCCGACCTGGCCCTCTACATGAACGGCTTTTCCGAGGCGCTGCGCACGATTCCCTGCACCGTCGGCGTGGGCCGCATGGAGACCCATCCGGTGCCCAGCCTGGACGACTACGCGCAGGCGATCGCAGGCACGGGCCGGGTGTTTCCGATCTTGAGCGTGGACGTGCGCAACAGCAGCGACGTGATCCTGTTGCTCGACACGCTGCTCATGCAACTCGAAGCCGATCTGGGAGGGGAGAACGAATGACTGTTTCACATGGCCTGTCGAAGACCGCCACTGCGCTCGCGCAGCGCGAGGCACGCAAGCTGGTCGACGAGCTGAACGGCGTGACCGCCGCGGTGATCGCCACCATCGACGGATTCAGCGTGGCCTCCGCGGTCACCGGCGACGTGGACCCCGCCCGCGTGGCGGCCATGGCCAGTTCCATCGTGGCGATCAGCGAGGTGGTGTCCGAGGAGGCGCGCCTCGGGCGCCAAAAGAGCGTGATCGTGCAGACCGAGTCGGGCTTCGCGGTTTTCTGCAGCGTGTACCGGCGCGATGTCGAACTGGTCATCAACGTGATCGCCCGCGACTCGGCTGTGCTGGCGCTGGTGTCGTACCGGACCGCCCAGCTCGCCAGGACGCTTGCCGACGCGTCCCCCTTTCATGCCTGACACCTGATTTTTTTCTGAGACTTTTTTATTTTTAACTGGAGAACGAATTGGCATCCATCAAGCAAACCCTCGAAGAAATCCTGTCGCTGGACGGCGCCATGTGCGCGGCGATCGTCGATTCCGGCAGCGGAATGATCCTGGGCTCCGCGGGCTCGGGCCTGGACCTGGAAATCGCCGCGGCCGGCAACACCGAGGTCGTGCGCACCAAGCTCAAGACGATGCGGGCCCTTGGCCTCAATGACGTCGTCGAAGACATCCTGATCACCCTTGGGAAGCAGTACCACATCATCCGCCCCTCGGTCTCCAAGGAAGGCGTGTTCATCTACGTCGTGCTGGACAAGCTGCGCTCCAACCTCGCGCTGGCTCGCCGCAAGACGCAGGACGCGGACAAGCAACTGGACTTCTGAGCACCGCACCCCCTGCCATCGAAAAACACGCTGCGAAGCGTGGCGCTGGCGGGTGGTTCCACCTGGCCGCTTTCGCCGGTCGCGGGCGCCTATGGCGAGCTGGGCCGTTTTCTTGCGCTGGGCGGCAACGCGCTCGCACGTTCCTCGCTGCAAGGGGCTGCCGGCCTGCGGGCGCGCTGGTAGCGCCGCATGCATGCCCTGCCCCACACGCAATGAGGCAGTGGCTGAATTCCCTTTCGAAAACCCAAGTGCCATCTCATGCCTTCCAGCCGTATCCCCTTTCCTGAGAAGCCGTCTGCTTCACGGACCCGCCGTTTCCTCCTGGTGTCCGGCGTCGCCGCCTCGCTGGGGCTTGCCAGCCTGCCGGGCGTCGCCAAGGACAAGGCCGCGGAGGACGCGACCATCGTGATCGGCCAGTCGGCGCCGTTCAGCGGCCCTTCTGCGCAGCTGGGCACGGAGTTCAACGTGGGTGCGCGCGTCTACTTCCAGATGGTCAACGAGGCGGGCGGCGTCCACGGACGAAAGATCGAGCTGCACGCCAAGGACGACGCCTACGACCCGAAGGTGACTGCCAGCAACACGGCCGACCTGCTGGAGCAGGACCGCGCCGTGGCGCTGTTCGGCTATGTCGGCACCTCCACCACCCTGGCGGCGCTGCCCCTGGCCGTGGCTGCGCAGGTGCCGTTCTTTGCACCGGTGACCGGTGCCGAGGCACTGCGCCAGCCGTTCAATCGCGTCGTCTTCAACGTCAGGGCCAGTTATTTCGACGAGTCGGAAAACATCCTCGAGCAGTTGGCGGTCACCGGTGCAAAGAACGTCGCGGTCTTATTCCAGAACGATGCCTACGGCAAGGCCGGGCTCGAGGCGATGACCAGGGCAGCGGCCAAGCGCGGCTTTCCGATCGTCGCGACCACCGCCATCGAGCGGCACAGCACCGAGGTGGCGGCTGCCGCCAAGGCACTCCAGGCGGCGCGTCCCGATGCCGTGGCGCTGATCAGCTCCTACGTGTCCAGCGCGGCACTCATCAAGGAAATGAAGAAGGCCGGCTACACCGGGCGCTTCGTCAGCGTGTCCTTCGTCGGCGGCAAGGCACTGGCCGACGAGCTGGGCACCCTGGCCGCGGGCGTGATGGTTTCCGAAGTCGTTCCCTTTCCATGGGGCCGGGCGTCCGTGCTGCAGAACGAATATGCGCTGGCCATGCAGAAGGCCGGCGTGCCGCACATGAGCTTCGGATCGATGGAAGGATTCCTTGCCGCGAAGACGCTGGTCGAAGGGCTGCGCCGCACGGGCCGCGATCTCACGCGCGCGAGGCTTCTGGCCGCCCTGGAAACGATGAACAAATGGGACGCGGGCGGATTCTTCGTGTCCTTCACTCCCGACAACCACAGCGGCTCGCGCTTCGTCGAGATGACGATGATCGGCACCGGCGGGCGCTTCGTTCATTGATGGAATTACCCCGAAAACCTGCGGCCCTTCTTCGTTGCCGCATGCGCCCTCGCAGGTGAGAATCCGCGCAGCTTCGCCCTCCGGTGGGGCCGTCTGAAAGAACCCCGATGCTTGAACTCCTGACAGACCCGCAGGTCTGGATTGCCTTTGCCACCCTGACGGCGCTCGAGCTCGTGCTGGGCATCGACAACATCATCTTCATCTCCATCCTGGTCGACAAGCTGCCGCCCGAAAAGCGCGAGTTCGCGCGCCGGATAGGGCTGTTCATGGCCATGTTCATGCGCATCGGGCTGCTGCTGGTGCTGGCCTGGATCGTGGGGCTGGTCGCGCCGCTGTTCTCGGTGTTCAGCCAGGAGATCTCGGGGCGGGACCTCATCCTGATCCTGGGCGGCCTGTTCCTGATCTGGAAGAGCACGACCGAGGTGCATCAGTCCCTGGAGGGTGCGCACGAACAGAAGGCGAGCGTGGCCAAGGCGACCTTCACCTCCGTCATGCTCCAGATCATCGTGATCGATCTCGTGTTCTCGCTGGACTCGATCATCACCGCGGTCGGCATGGTGGACGACGTGCGCGTCATGATCGCCGCGGTGGTGGTCTCGGTGCTGCTGATGATGGTGTTCGCGGGCCCGATCGGGCGCTTTGTGTCGGCCCATCCCACCATCAAGATGCTGGCGCTGGCCTTCCTCGTGGTCGTGGGTGTCGTGCTGGTCGCGGAGGGCTTCGACCATCATGTGCCCAAGGGCTACGTGTACTTCGCGATGGCTTTCTCGGTGGGCGTGGAGCTGCTCAACATCCGGATGCGCAAGAAGGCGGCCAAGGCGGTGGAACTGCATCCGCCCCACATGCCGGGCTCCTGATTTCCGGGCGCTGACCTGCCCCTCCGCCTGTGCGCAGGGGCGGGCGCATCAGGCGCCGCGCGGTCCCCGCGTCTCGGACGGCCGCTCCCCGAAGCGTGCACGGTACTGCGCCGCGAAGTGCCCTAAGTGAAGGAAGCCGTACTTCTGCGCCACCTCGCGCACGCCGGTTCCGGCGACGCCGGCCGACGACCGCAGTTCGGCCCGCACCCTGTCCAGCCGCATCTCCCGCAAGAACTCCATCGGCCCCTGCCCCGCATGCTGGCGAAACGCAAGTTGCAACGCACGCGCGCTGCACCCGACTTCCCGGCACACGTCCGCCAGCGACAGCGGCTCCTCTGCATGCGCGGCCATGTATTCCTGGGCCCTGCGCACCACGCGCGGCAATAGTCGCCGCTGCGCATCGCCAGCGAGCACGCGCGAGTAGTTGTGCCCCGCCGACATCAACAGGCTCGACATCAAATAAGCCTCGGCATGCTCGGCCAGCGGGCTGCCAGCCTGCAGCGCATTCCCCGCATCGAGCGTGAGCCGCAGGTAGTCGATGAAATGCACCAGCGGCGCCAGCACAGGGTTGTCCAGCGGCACGCCGAGGTCGAACACCAGCGCCTGCCCGACGGGCGCCTGCAGCAGCGATTCGAGCCGCGAGAGCAGCGCGGAGCGCGCGAGCTGCACGATCAGGTGCGGGCTGTCGTCGGCCCAGCGCATCGAGAGCGGTTCGGTGGGCGAGGGCAGCGACGCGAGCAGCGGCGTGGCGTCCACCTGCTGCGCGCCGCAGCGGATCTCCGCGCCGCCGCGCAGCGGAATCTGCAGCAAGAAAAATTCCTGCAGGTACCCGGGGTCGATCTGCACGCCGGGCCCGTACTGCACGTAGTTGAGGCTCACGTCCCGGTGCAGCCGCGCGCTGTGGTGGCAGGCGTCCAACTCGGTGCGCGGCTTGAGCATCACCAGCCCGTGCGGACAGAACACGCGGGCGACGCTTTCGCGTGCCTCGTCCATGTCGTGGCTCTCGAACAGCCGGTAGCGCTGCAGCGGCAACGAGGGGGTGGTGAGGGTTTCCATGGGGCGAAGGCACCGTAGCAAAAACCATCCCCGCCCACAATTCGGGCCTCCCCTCGGAAAAACCTGCGCGCCAGGGACATCGCCTGCGTTTGCGGGATGCTCCCAAGGCCCGCCCCCTCGTAACGTTCGCTCCACACACAGGCCCACCGGGTCTGCCCGATCGACCCACCGAGGAGAGCAAGCGTCATGTTCAAGGGACTCGCAGGCAAGAGCGCCATCGTCACTGGCGGCGCCACATTGATAGGCGTCGGCGTGGTGCGCGCGCTGCACGCGGCCGGCGTGAAGGTCGTTGTCGCCGACATCGATGCCGACAACGGCCAGGCACTCGCCGATTCGCTCGGCGCCGGCGTGCGGTTCGTGCGCACCGACATCACCGACGACGCGCAGGTGCACGCCTGCGTCGCCGAGGCGGCCGAGCGGCACGGCGGCGTGCACTTTCTCGTCAACCTCGCCTGCTCCTACGTGGACGACGGCTTCAAGTCGCCGCGCGCCGACTGGCTCACCTCGTTCAACGTGAACGTGGCGAGCGCGGTGGCGATGCTGCAGGCCGCGCATCCGCACATGGTGGCGGCCGGCGGCGGGGCGGTGGTCAATTTCACGAGCATCTCGTCGCGCGTGGCGCAGACGGGGCGCTGGCTCTATCCGGTGAGCAAGGCCGCCATGGCGCAGCTCACCCGCAACATGGCGATGGACCTCGCGCAGGACAACATCCGGGTGAACAGCGTGTCGCCGGGCTGGACCTGGTCGGCCGTGATGGAGCGTTTGAGCGGTAACGACCGCGCCAAGACCGACCGCGTGGCCGCGCCGTTCCACCTGCTCGGGCGCGTCGGCGATCCGGACGAGGTCGCACAGGTGGTGCTGTTCCTGTGCTCCGACCACGCGAGCTTCGTGACCGGTGCCGACTACGCGGTGGACGGCGGCTATTCCGCCATGGGCCCCGAGCAGGCCGTGCCTGCCATTCCCCTGTTGATGGACTGACCCGCTCCGAACGGAGCAATCAAGGAGCAAATGAAATGAAGCGAATCGCCATCGTCGGCGCGGGCCAGTCGGGCCTGCAACTGGGTCTCGGCCTGCTCGCGGCAGGCTACGAGGTCACCATGTTCAGCAACCGCACGGGGGAGGACATCCGCCGCGGCAAGGTCATGTCGAGCCAGTGCATGTTCGACACCTCGCTGCAGATCGAACGCGACCTGGGCCTGGACCACTGGGCGAGCGACTGCCCGACGGTAGACGGCATCGGCCTGGCCGTGCCGCATCCCGAGCAGAAGGGCGCCAAGGCCATCGACTGGGCCGCGCGGCTGAACGCGAGCGCGCAGTCGGTCGACCAGCGCGTGAAGATCCCGGCGTGGATGGACGAGTTCCAGAAGAAGGGCGGCGAGCTCGTCTTCAAGGACGCGGGCATCGACGAGCTGGAGGCTTGCACCCAGAGCCATGACCTCACGCTGGTGGCGAGCGGCAAGGGCGAGATCTCGAAGCTCTTCGAGCGCGACGCGCACAAGTCGCCCTACGACAAGCCGCAGCGCGCGTTGGCGCTCACCTATGTGAAGGGCATGGCGCCGCGCGAGCCGTTCTCGGCGGTGTGCTTCAACCTGATTCCCGGCGTGGGCGAGTACTTCGTGTTCCCTGCGCTGACGACGACGGGGCCGTGCGAGATCATGGTGTTCGAAGGCGTGCCCGGCGGCCCGATGGATTGCTGGGCCGAGGTGAAGACGCCGGATGAGCATCTGGCGCGCAGCAAGTGGATCCTCGACACCTTCACGCCGTGGGAGGCCGAGCGCTGCAAGGACATCGAGCTGACAGACGACAACGGCATCCTCGCGGGCCGCTTCGCGCCGACGGTGCGCAAGCCCGTCGCGACATTGCCCTCGGGCCGCAAGGTGCTGGGCCTGGCCGACGTGGTGGTGCTCAACGATCCGATCACGGGGCAGGGCTCGAATAACGCGGCCAAGTGCGCCGACACGTACCTGAAGAGCATCCTCGCGCGCGGCGACGGCGCGGCCGATGCGGCCTGGATGCAGCAGACCTTCGACCGCTACTGGTTCGGCTATGCGCAGTGGGTCACGCAGTGGACCAACATGCTGCTAGCGCCGCCGCCGCCCCACGTGCTCAACCTGCTCGGCAGCGCCGGCGCGGTGCCGCCACTGGCGAGCGCCTTCGCCAACGGCTTCGACGATCCGCGCACCTTCTTCCCGTGGTTCGCGGATGCCGCGGAATCGGAGCGCTACATCGCCACCTGCGCGGCCGTCGCGTAGCCCGGAGCGAACCTATGAAGCGACGCGTGGCCATCGTCGGCGCCGGACAGTCCGGCATGCAGCTCGCGCTCGGTCTGCAGCGCGCGGGGCACGAGGTGACGGTTTTTTCGAACCGCTCGGCGCGGGAGATTCTCGAAGGGCCGGTGATGTCCAGCCAGTGCATGTTCGAGACCGCGCTGCAGACCGAGCGCGAACTCGACCTGGACGGGTGGGCGGACGACTGCCCCGCCATCGAAGGCATCGGCATCGCGGTGCGCAACCCCGAAGGCGGCAAAGCGATCGAATGGCACGCGCGGCTCGACGGGCCAGCGCGGTCGGTCGACCAGCGGCTGAAGATTCCCGCGTGGATGGCCGAGTTCGAGAAACGCGGCGGCCAGTTGGTGCTGAAAGATATGGGCCTCGACGACCTGGAGACCTGCGCGCAGACGCACGACCTCGTGGTCGTGGCGAGCGGCAAGGGCGAGATCTCGAAACTGTTCGAGCGCGACGAGGCCCGGTCCCCGTGCGACCAGCCGCAGCGCGCGCTGGCGCTCACCTATGTGAAGGGCATGAAGTCGGCCGAGCCGTATGCGCGCGTGTGCTTCAACCTGATTCCGGGCGTGGGCGAGTACTTCGTGTTCCCTGCGCTGACGACGACGGGGCCGTGCGAGATCATGGTGTTCGAAGGCGTGCCCGGCGGCCCGATGGATTGCTGGGCGGATGTGAGGACGCCGCAGGAACACCTCGCGCGCAGCAAATGGATTCTCGAAACTTTCCTGCCGTGGGAGGCCGAGCGCTGCACCCACATCGAGTTGACAGACGACAACGGCATCCTCACCGGACGCTTCACGCCCACGGTGCGCAAGCCCATCGCCACGCTGCCCTCGGGTCGCAAGGTGCTGGGCCTGGCCGATGTGGTGGTGCTCAACGACCCGATCACGGGGCAGGGCGCCAACAACGCGGCCAAGTGCGCCGACATTTACTTGAAGCGCATCCTCGAACACGGCGATGCGCCGCTCGATGCCGCGTGGATGCAGGAGACCTTCGACCGCTATTGGGAGGGCTACGCGCGCTGGGCCACCGACTGGACGAACAGCCTGCTCGCACCGCCGAAGCCGCACCTCTTGAAGCTGCTGCAGAGCGCGACCCACATGCCCGCGGTGGCGAGCACCATCGTCAACGGCTTCGACGATCCGCGCGCCTTCGCGCCCTGGTGGTTCGACGCCGCCGAAGCCGACCGCTTTCTCGAAACCCGCGCACGGGAGGCGGCTGTGGATCGCTTCGACCGGCGCGACTTCCGCAAGGCGCTCGGCCAGTTCAGCACCGGCGTCACTGTCATCACCACGCGAGCCATCGACGGCCGCCGCGTGGGCATGACCGCCAATTCGTTCTCGTCGGTGTCACTCGATCCGCCGCTGGTGCTGTGGAGCCTCGCACGGCAGGCGCCGAGCGTGGCCGACTTCACCGGCGCCAGCCACTTCGCGATCAATGTGCTCGCGGCGAACCAGCATCACCTGTCGCGGCAGTTCTCGACGCCGCAGGCCGACAAGTTCGGGGGCGTGGACTGCTGCGAGGGCACGGCCGGCGTGCCGCTGCTGGACGGCGTCATCGCCCGCTTCACCTGCCGCAACGTGAAGCAGTACGACGGCGGAGACCATCTGATCTTCATTGGCGAGGTCGAGCGCTACGATCGCTTCGACGGCGAGCCGCTGGTCTTTCATTCAGGCTACTACCAGGTGACGACAAGGCACCCGGAATGCATGCAGCAGTGAGCACGCGGCCCGCTTCACCACCCCACCTCATCCACGGAGCAGTTCACATGCAGCAAAAAATCCGCATCCAGGCCACCGACGGCAGCGGCAGTTTCAACGGCTACCTCGCATTGCCCAAATCCGGCAGCGGCCCCGGCCTCGTGATCGCGCAGGAAATCTTCGGCATCAACCACACGATGCGCGAGGTGGCCGACTACTACGCGGAAGAAGGCTACGTCGTGCTGGTGCCCGACCTCTTCTGGCGTCAGGAGCCCGATGTCGAACTCGGCTACAGCGAGGCCGACTGGCAGCGCGCCTTCGCGCTCTACGGCGGCTTCGACGAGGCCAAGGGCATGGAGGACATGCAGGCCGCGATCACCGCGCTGCGCCAGCGGCCCGAGGTGCAAGAGAAGAAGGTCGGCGTGCTCGGCTTCTGCCTCGGCGGCAAGCTCGCGTACCTGGCGGCGTGCCGCACCGATGCGGACGTGGCCGTCGGCTACTACGGCGTGGGCATCGATGCCGCGCTCGGCGAAGCCGACCACATCAAGCGCCCGCTCACGCTGCACATCGCCGAGCTCGACAAGTTCTGCCCGCCCGAGGCGCGCGACCGCATCGTGCAGACGCTGCAGGGCCGCCCGGGTGTTTCGCTCTACGTGTACCCCGGCATGGACCACGCCTTCGCACGCAACGGCGGCGAGCACTTCCACAAGCCTTCGGCGCTGATGGCGCACGAGCGCAGCATCGCGGCGCTGAAGGGCGCGATCGGCCCGAACTACGACCTGTCGGCGCTCTGGGACAAGCATTGCGAGTACGAGTTCGGCACGCGCAACGTCGACGACACGATGGGCACCATGGTGGCCGAGCCGTATGTGAACCACATCCCCACCATGACCGGCGGCGTGGGCTACAAGGCGCTGCACGCCTTCTATACGAACCACTTCGTCAACAGCAACCCGCCCGACACCTCGCTGGTGCCGATCTCGCGCACCGTGGGCGCCTCGCAGGTGGTCGACGAGATGCTGTTCTGCTTCACGCACACGACCGAGATCCCGTGGATGCTTCCCGGCGTGGCGCCGACCGGCAAGCGCGTGGAGATTCCGCTGCTCGCGGTCATCAAGTTCCGCGGCGACAAGCTCTATCACGAGCACATCTACTGGGACCAGGCGAGCGTGCTGGTGCAGGTCGGCCTGCTCGATGCGAAGCTGCTGCCGGTGGCCGGCGTGGAGACGGCGCGCAAGCTGCTGGACGAGACGCTGCCGTCGAATACGTTGATGGAAAAAACGCGCTGAGGCTGAGGCTGCGGCGCGCCGCCCTTCGCCTCAACTGCTGCGCCGCACCACCAGGTCGAAGCCCAGGTCGACGGTGCGCTCGGGCACCGGCGCCGCGCGCATCAGCGCCAAGAGCATGGTGGCTGCGCGCCGGCCGATCTCGCGGCGCGGGGTGCGCACGGTGGTCAGCGGCGGCAGCATCTGGTCGCTGCCGCCCAGGTCGTTGAAGCCCGCAATGGCCACGCGTTGCGGCACCGGCACGCCGGTGCGCAGCGCGGCGAGCAGTGCGCCCTGGGCGAGGTCGTCGTTGCAATAGAAGATGGCGTCCACGTCGGGGTGGCGCGCGAGCAGGTCTTCGAACTGCCGGCCGCCCAGCGCGATGGAGGTCGGGCCGGGCACCAGCAGCTCGAGCGCCGGGTCGTGGCAGCCGGCCGCGCGCAATGCCTCGCGATAGCCCTCCAGCCGCATCATCACACGCGGATCGAGCTGGCCGGCGGCATAGGCGATGCGCCGGCGGCCGCGCTGCAGCAGGTGCTCGACGATCGTGCGGCCCGCGTCCCGCTGCGAGAAGCCGACGCTGTAGACGCCGGGCGCGTCCGAGGTTTCCATCAGGTGCACGCAGGGCGTATTGCTGCGCTCGAGCATCCGCAGGGCCGCATCGCTGCGGTCGAAGCCGGTCAGCAGCAAGCCCGCCGGCCGCTGCGAGAGGTAGCTGCGCAGCAGCGCTTCTTCCTGCGCGGGGTCGTAGTGGGTCACGCCGATGAGCGACTGGAAACCGTGCGGCGAGAGCGCGTCCTGCACCGCCTCCAGCAGTTCCACGAAGAGCTGGTTGGTCAGTGACGGGATCAGCACCGCCACATGCGAGCTGCGCGCCGAAGCCAGCGCGCGGGCCGCCACGTTGGGGATGTAGCCGAGCTGGTCGACCGCCGCCTGCACGCGCGCCTGAAGCTCGGGCGCCACATTGCGCGCGCCGCGCAAGGCGCGCGACACCGTGATCGGGCTCACGCCGCAGGCGCGGGCCACATCGTCGAGCGTCACCTGGCTGGAGGAACGGGGGCGGGGTCGGTCGGGGGCGTCGGCCATGGGCGATTTCTAAGGGTTATTACCAAGATTGAATTGGACAGCGCTGTCCTAGGATAGCGCTGTCCAGCCCTGCGCCGATTCGGGACAAACCCGAGCGTGCCCAGAGTGCTGTTTTTTTGGACCGCGCAGGATAGCGCTGTCCCACTCGCCGGCGGCCCCTGTTGCGGCAGCCGGTTTCAGGAGACACACACATGTTCGGAATGAGCAAAGAGGTTTTCCTGCTCGTCGACGCCCTGGTGGCGATCCTCGGGCTGATCCTTCTGATCACGCGCTGGCGCGTGCACCCCTTCATCGCGCTGACGCTGGCCGCCGGCTTCCTCGGCCTCACCTCGGGCATGCCGGTGGACCTGGTGATGAAGTCCTTCCAGGAGGGCTTCGGCGGCGTGCTCGGCTTCGTGGGCATCGTGCTCGGCCTGGGCACCATGCTCGGCAAGATGATGGCGGAGTCGGGCGGCGCCGACCGCATTGCGCGCACGCTCATCGACGCCTTCGGCAAGGAGCGCGTGCACTGGGCCATGATGTTCGCGGCCTTCCTGGTGGGCATTCCGCTCTTCTTCGAGATCGGCTTCGTGCTGCTGATTCCGCTGGTGTTCATCGTGGCGCGGCGCACCGGCGTGTCGCTGATCCGCATCGGCATTCCGCTCCTGGCGGGCCTGTCGGTGGTGCACGGCCTGGTGCCGCCGCACCCGGGCCGCTGCTGGCGATCGGCGTGTTCGGCGCCGACATCGGCAAGACCATCTTCTACGGCCTGCTTGTCGGCCTGCCCACCGCAATGATCGCGGGCCCGATCTTCGGCAAGTACATCTCCAAGTACGTACCGGGCGAAGCCTCGCCCGAACTGATGGAACAACTGGCGCGCGAACCCGAAGCGCGCGAGCTGCCGGGCTTCGGCATCACGCTGGTCACGATCCTGCTGCCGGTCGCGCTGATGCTCTTGAAGACCTTTGCCGACGTGGCGCTCGACGACAAGAACATCGTGCGCCTGTGGCTGGACTTCATCGGCCACCCGATCACCGCGCTGCTGGCGGCGCTTTTGCTGTCGCTCTACACCTTCGGCTTTGCGCGCGGCTTCACCAGCAAGCAGATCATGAAGTTCGTGGACGACAGCCTCGCACCGACCGCGGCCATCGTGCTGATCATCGGCGCGGGCGGCGGCTTCAAGCAGATGCTGGTGACCAGCGGCGTGGGCAACGCCATCGGGCACATGGCGCTGAATGCGCAGGTCTCGCCGATCCTCCTGGCCTGGCTGGTCGCTGGGCTGATCCGCATCGCGACGGGTTCGGCCACGGTCGCCACCATCACCGGTGCCGGCATCGTCGCGCCGCTCGCCACCCTGGTGCCGGGCGTGAACCTCGAGCTGCTGGTGCTGGCCACGGGCGCGGGGTCGCTGATCCTCTCGCACGTGAACGACGCGGGCTTCTGGCTGGTCAAGCAATACTTCAACATGACGGTGGCCGAGACCTTCAAGACCTGGACGGTGATGGAAACGCTGATCTCGGTCGTGGCCCTCGCGTTCATCATGCTGCTGAGCATGTTCGTCTGATCGTGTTCGCCTGAATGTGATCACTCAAGGAGACAAGCCATGGGCCGCACCGTCATCGGCGTCGACATCGGAACCACCAGCACCAAGGCGGTGGCCTTCACGCCCGCGGGGCGTGTGCTGGCCCACCACGCGGTCGACTACCCGCTGCTGCAGCCCGAAGCCGGCGCCGCCGAGCAGGATCCCGAGCAGATCTTCCAGGCGGTGCTCGCGGCCATCGCGGGCTGCGTGCAGGAGAGCAAGGCCGCGCCCGCCGACGTGCTCGCCGTTTCCTTCAGCGCGGCCATGCACAGCCTGATCCTGGTCGACGGTGCGGGCGCGCCGCTGACCGCCAGCATCACCTGGGCCGACCAACGCGCTGCGCGTTGGGCCGAGCGCATCCGCGACGAATGGGACGGGCTGGCCATCTACCGCCGCACCGGCACGCCGATCCACCCGATGTCGCCGCTGGTCAAGCTGGTGTGGCTGCGCCACGAGCGCGCCGAACTCTTCGCGAGTGCGACGCGCTTCGTCGGCATCAAGGAATACGTGTTCTCCCGGCTCTTCGGCCAGTGGCAGGTCGACCATTCGATCGCCTCGGCCACGGGGCTCTTCAACATCGAGCGGCTCGATTGGGACGAGGGCGCGCTCGCGCTGGCCGGCGTGCGCGCCGACCAGTTGTCGCGCCCGGTGCCGACCACCTGGCACATCGAGGGCCTCGCGGCCGGTGTCGCGGCGCAACTGGGCCTGGCAACCGACACGCCCTTCGTCATCGGCGCCAACGACGGCGTGCTCTCCAACCTCGGCGTGAACGCGGTGGCGCCCGGCGAGGTCGCCGTGACCATCGGCACCAGCGGCGCGATGCGCACCGTGGTCGACCACCCGATGACCGACCCCGAGGGCCGCACCTTCTGCTATGCGCTCGCCGAGCGGCGCTGGGTGGTGGGCGGTCCGGTGAACAACGGCGGCATCATCCTGCGTTGGGTGCGCGACGAGTTCGCCTCGGCCGAGGCCGAGACCGCCAAGCGCCTGGGCATCGACACCTACGAGGTGCTCACGCGCATCGCCGAGCGCGTGTCGGCCGGCAGCGAGGGGCTGGTGTTCCACCCTTTCCTCACCGGCGAGCGCGCGCCGTACTGGAACGCCGACCTGCGCGGCTCCTTCTTCGGGCTGGGCATCCACCACCGCAAGGAACACATGATCCGCGCGGTGCTCGAGGGCGTGATCTTCAACCTCTACAGCATCCTGCCGGCGGTCGAATCGATTGCCGGGCGCAGCGCCCACATCAAGGCCACCGGCGGCTTCGCGCGCTCGGGCATGTGGCGCCAGATGATGGCCGACGTGTTCGACCGCGAGGTGGTGGTGCCCGAGAGCTTCGAGAGCTCGTGCCTGGGCGCCGCGGTGCTCGGGCTCTATGCGCTGGGCCATGTCGATTCGCTCGACGTGGTCGCGGGCATGGTCGGCGCCACGCACCGCCACACGCCCAATGCGAAGAACGCGGCGCTCTACCGGCAGCTGCTGCCGGTGTACCTGTCGCTGCCGCGCAAGCTCAGTGAGGAATACCGGCTGCTCGCCGCGTTCCAGCAGCAGACGGCGATGCCGCCGCCGGCTCGCAAGAGCTGACGCCCGCCACCCACCGTTCATCGTTGTCGTCCGTTGGAGATTTGGTCTTGCCGAACACGATCCCGCCGGCCTCCGCCTCCCGAACGCATGCGGCCGCAGCGCGCCCGTACACCAACGCGCGCGCCCGCCCACTCGATGCGCGGCGCGGCACGGCATCCGAGCCCGCGGTGCCTGCACCGGAGGAAACCCGGGCCACCATCCACTGCGAGACCTCTCCTGCGGCCTCGGTGCGCGGCAACGAAACGAACTGCCTGCACGAGCACGAGCTGCACCTGATCGGGGCCGCGCCGGCGCGCCTGCGCGTGGGCAGCGGCATCGACGAGGAAACCCACCGCTTCGCGCCTGGCACCGTGGTGCTGCTGGGCCCGCGGCTGCCGCACAGCCTTGTGTTCGAGCACCGCCCGCTGCATGGCGCGGGCAATGCCGGCAGCCTGGTGCTGCGCTTCGGCGACGAGCCGCTGCGCCGCGGCATGGAACTGTTTCCCGAGCTTCGCGACGCGGCGCCGCTCCTGGCGCGCGCGCGCCAGGGCGTGCAGTTCGTGGGACTGAACGAAGGCATCGTTTCGCGGTTGCGACGCATCGAGATGCTGCAAGGCCTCGCACGCTTCGCGGAATTCACCGTGCTGCTCAACGAGCTCTCGCAATGGTCCGAGTACCGGCTGCTGGCCGATGCCGCGTTCACCGACGATTCGCTGGGCGAGCACATGGCTGCGACGCGCATCCACAAGGCGCTCGACCACATCCGCGACAACTACGTGGACGAACTCTCGCTCGCCGAGGTCGGCGCGATCGTGGGCATGCGCGAGAACGCTTTCTCGCGCAGCTTTCGCCGTGCCACGGGCCAGACCTTCACCGACTTCGTGATCGGCCTGCGCGTGGCGCGTGCCTGCCGCCTGCTCGCATCGACGCGCCAGCAGGTGAGCAGCATCTGCTACGAGGTGGGCTTCAACAACATCTCGAACTTCAACCGGCACTTCAGGCGGATCAAGGGCATGACGCCGGGTGAATTTCGCGCGGAGTGCCAGAGGCCCGGCGTCCCCGCTCCCTCCGTGTCATAGGCAGGCCGGGTCCGGCCTCAGGACTTGGTCGCGGCTTCCCCGTCGTGACCGCGCCGGTGGCGTTCGGCGCGGGTGCGATCCAGCGTGGCCTGGTTGCTCCTGGCCGCCGCTTCGCATTTCTCGTGCAGCGCGGTCAGTTCATGGTCGGTGAGTTTCTCGATGCCCATGAATTCGTTCTGGGCGTTGGACGATCGGATCAGCTCGTCGAGCTTCGTCTGCAGCGCCACGCCATCGCGGTTCTGGGTGTTCTGAATCAGGAACACCATGAGGAAGGTCACGATGGTGGTACCGGTGTTGATGACCAGCTGCCAGGTTTCCGAGAAGCCGAAGAACGGTCCGGCCACCGCCCAGGCAACCACCACGGCCACGCACACCAGGAAGGTGAGCGGGCTGCCCGCGACATGCGCGGTCTTGTTGGCGAACAAGGCGAACAGGCGATCCATGAATGACGTTGCTCCTTCTTGCGTGGAAGGTGCCCGCGGTGGTGCCTGGCGTGTGTCGTCCGACGCCGCGAGAAGGTGTTCATGAAGATGCAATGGCTGTGTCGGCGCGCTCCCCTGTAGGCACAAACACCCCCGGTGTCTGGAGCACGCCAGGGATATACGAAGCATATATACTTCGCGCATATTCCATATAGAGGCCGCCGATGGGCATCGTAAAGATTTCAGACCTGATGCACGAGAACCTGCGAGTGGCCGGCAACGCCCTCAGCCGGTCCATCAACTCGCAGGCCGAGCACTGGATGCGCGTCGGCATGCTGACGGAGATGCACCCGGAGCTGGACTACCGGGAAGTCTGCCAACTGCTCATACAGGCTGAACTCGCGGGAGGGCTGGA
Source organism: Variovorax sp. W1I1 (assembly GCF_030815625.1). Taxonomy (NCBI): domain Bacteria; kingdom Pseudomonadati; phylum Pseudomonadota; class Betaproteobacteria; order Burkholderiales; family Comamonadaceae; genus Variovorax; species Variovorax sp. W1I1. The sequence goes on from NZ_JAUSWZ010000001.1 coordinate 570,328, forward strand.
CATCGCCTCGGCCGTCACGGCCCAGGCCGGCAAGCCTCGCTCACCTGCGGCGGTGAACGGAAAACGCTGATGGCGCGCGACATCGTCATCAAGTCCCCCGAGGACATCGAGATGTCGCGGCGGGCCGCCCAGCTTGCCGCGGAGGTGCTCGCCATGATCGAGCCCCATGTCGTGCCGGGTGTGAGCACGGAAGCGCTCGACCGCATCTGCCACGACCACATCGTGAATGTGCAGGGCGCCATACCGGCCAACGTGGGCTACCAGGGGTATCCGAAGACCATCCTCACCTCGGTCAACCAGGTGGTCTGCCATGGGATTCCTTCGCCCGACAAGATCTTGAAGAAGGGCGACATCGTCAACATCGATGTCGCGGTCATCAAGGACGGCTGGTTCGGCGACACCAGCCGCATGTACTTCGTCGGCACCCCCGGCGTGCTGGCACGTCGCCTGGTGGAGACGACCTACGAAGCCATGTTGGCCGGAATCCGCGCGGTCAAGCCTGGCGCGACGTTGGGCGATGTGGGCCATGCCATCCAGTCGGTCGCGCAGCGGGAGCATTTCAGCGTGGTGCGCGAATACTGCGGCCACGGCATCGGCCGGGTCTATCACGAAGACCTGCAGGTGCTGCACTACGGGCGGCGCGGGGAGGGGCTCAGGCTCGAAGCGGGAATGGTCTTCACCATCGAACCGATGCTCAACGCGGGCCAACGTGACGTCAGGCAATTGCCCGACGGGTGGACCGTCGTGACGAAGGACAGGTCCCTGTCCGCCCAGTGGGAACACATGGTGGCGGTAACGCCCGATGGATACGACGTGCTGACGACCTGGCCCGGCGGCACGGGCAGCTACGCGCCGATCTGACGCGCGTCGGTCCGGCCGCTTCTACTCAGGCTGGCCGCGCAAGACCCTGAGTCCGAAATACGCCATGAAGCAGAGCGAGAGCGCAATGCCGGCCACGGGGATCGGCCACGCTACATCGCCGCGTACCAGCACCGCGGCGCACCCCAGTCCCAACAGCAGCGATATCGCAAAACGCACAGCGGGATGCACCCGGTGCCCGATCGCGTCATCGAGGTCCCTGCGATGTGCCCATGCGCGCATGGCGGCCACCAGGGCGCCGATCACCATGGCCGTCGCGATGGCGCCCAGCAGCAATGGCCGCAGACGCTCGTCGGCCCACATCACGCTGACTCCGCGAACGACTTCTTCCATTCAGGCCTTCGGTCTCGAGCCTTCGACAGCTTGCGCCGCGCCTTGACCGCCGAAGCCAGCCCCTCGAGCACCGGCACCGTCTGCGCAAAGCCGATGCAGGCATCGGTGATCGAAACGCCGTGCTTGAGCGCGACGCCGGGCTTCAGGTCCTGCCGGCCTTCTTCCAGATGGCTCTCGATCATGAGGCCCGTGATGCGATGCTCGCCGCCCGCGATCTGCGCCGCCACGTCTTCGGCGACCACGATCTGGCGCTGGTGCTGCTTGCTGCTGTTGCCGTGCGAGACGTCGATCATCACCTGCGGCCGCAGGCCGTTCGCCAGCAGCGCCTGGCAGCTGGATTCCACGTCCGCGGCCGAATAGTTGGGCGCCTTGCCACCGCGCAGGATGACGTGGCAGTCGTCGTTGCCGCGCGTCTCGAAGATCGCGGCCATGCCCATCTTGGTCATGCCCATGAAGGCATGCGGCGCGCGGGCCGCGAGGATTGCGTCGGCGGCCACCTTGACGCTGCCGTCCGTGCCGTTCTTGAAGCCTACCGGGCAGCTCAGGCCCGAGGCCAGCTGCCGATGGCTCTGGCTTTCGGTGGTGCGCGCGCCGATGGCGCCCCAGGCGATCAGGTCGGCGATGAACTGCGGGCTCAAGAGGTCGAGGAACTCGGTGCCGGTCGGCAGGCCCAGCGTGGTCAGCTCCAGCAGCAGGCGCCGCGCGCGCTCCAGCCCTTCGTTGATCGCGAAACTGCCGTCCAGGTGCGGGTCGTTGATGTAGCCCTTCCAGCCGACGGTGGTGCGCGGCTTCTCGAAGTAGGCGCGCATCACGATGAGCAGGTCGTCCTGCAGCGAGTCGGCCACCTTCTTCAGGCGCTGCGCGTATTCGATGGCCTGGTCGTGGTCGTGGATGGAGCAGGGGCCGACCACGACCACCAGCCGGTCGTCGCGGCCGTGCAGCACATCGGCGATCGCCGCGCGGCTGCTCTCGACCAGCGCCAGCGTGTTGTCGCGCACGGGCACGCGTTCCTGCAGCAGCGCGGGGGTCATGAGGGGGCGAACGGCGCCGATGCGCACATCGTCGATCCGGGTGGTGTCGAGCGTGCTGTCGCGGGAGCCGATTTCGGCGTCGTGGAGGGGGTCGTCGAGGCGGGGCATGGTCGTGGCTTTGATTTCGAATGGGGCTCCTGCGATTGTCCGTCCGAAGGCGGCCGCCCCAATCGCCACGCGTTTTCAGTCCCGATTCATGCCTCGGTTGCTCCGCCATCGAAGCCGTGAAAGACCGTGAACGCTTCCACCGGCTCCCTCGGCATCGCGAGTTGGCGCAAGGCCGAACCCTCCTGCGCCCAGCCGAGCGACATGCCGCACACGACGGTCTGGCCCTCGGGCAACGGCAGGCATTCGCGGATGACCGGCTCGTGCCGCACGAACGACACCTGCGGACAGGTGTCGAGCCCGCGCGCTCTCGCCGCGAGCATGAAGGTCTGCAGGAACATGCCGAAGTCGGCCCAGCTGTGCGGCATCAGCCGCGCGTCGATCGTGAAGATGAGACCCACCGGCGCGTCGAAGAACAGGTAGTTCTGCGCCGTCTGCCGGTAGCGCGCCGCCGCGTCCGCGCGGCCGATGCCGAGGGCCGCGTAGTAGCGGGCGCCGAAGTCCGCCTGCCGCGATCTGCATGCGGCGGGCAACTCCGGTGGAAAGTGCTGTGAGGCGGGGAGTTCGTCGCGTTCGTGCGAGCGCAGCAGCGCCTCGCTGAACCGGCGCTTGGCATCCCCTTCGAGCACATGCACGAACCATGGCTGCGTGTTCGAGTTGCTCGGCGCGCAGCGCGCGACCTCAAGCATTTCCACGACGAGTGCCTTGGGAACCGGCGTGGGCTGGAAGGCACGCACCGCCGTGCGAGAGCGGATGACCGCGTCGACGGCGTCTCGCGCTGCGCCGTCCGTAGGGGGAGCTTTCATCATGGCGCGATGCTCGCACGCAGGTGCGCGGCTGCCCATTGAAACTTGCGCAGCATGGGTATGCACGGCATCGGATTTGGGTGGGTCAGCCCTGACGCGTGCCCTGACGCGTGCCCTGATCGCCGCGTGTCGATTCCGCGATTTCCGCGAGCTGTTCCCGGAGCCAGACATGGGCCGGATCGTGCTCGTGCCGCCGGTGCCATATGGCGCGCAGGCTCACGTTCGCCACCTCGTAGGGCAGCGGCTTTGCATGCAGGTCGCCGCGGCTTGCGAAGGCCTGTGCGAGCGGCGCCGGCACGATGGAGAGCATGTCGCTGTCCAGCAGCAGCTCGGGCACCGCGAGCGAGTGCGGCACGGTGACGCGGTAGCGCGGACGCTGGCCGATGGCCGCGAGCGCATCTTCCAGCGCCTGCCGGTCGAACATCTCGGACTGCCGCGCCAGCCCGCGCTCGACGATGTAGCCGCTGACCGCGCCTTCCTCCTGCCCGCCGAGGGACACGGTCACCAGCGGAAATTCCGCGAGGTCGTCGACGCGCAGCCGGCGCCGGCGCAGCGGATGGCCCTTGCGCATGACCAGCACGTCTTCCTGCGTCCACACGGGGCCGCTCTGGAAGCGCGGCGGCACCTCCGCGAAGATGCCGATGGCCAGGTCGATGCGGCCCACGTCGATCTGCTCGGCCAGGTCCAGCCGCGTGGACGGCCGCACGACGAGGTCCACCGCCGGCGCGATGGCGGCCACGCGGCGGCTGAGGCCGACGAGCAGCACCGAGGTCACGTAGTCGTTCGCGGCCAGCACGAAGGTGCGCGAGGCCGTCGCGGGGTCGAAGGGCTGCACGCCCAGCGTGTCGTGAATGCTGCGCAGGGCCTCCCGCAGCGGCGCGGCCATTGCGAGTGCGCGCGCGGTGGGTTCCATGCCGCGGGCGGTGCGGATGAAGAGTTCGTCCTGCAGCGCTTCGCGCAGGCGCGCCAGCGCATGGCTGATCGCGGACTGGCTCAGGTGCAGGCGCTTGCCCGCACGCAGGAGGTTCTGGTCCTCGAAGACGGCATCGAACACGCGAAGCAGGTTGAGGTCCATGCGGTTCGGATTCACTGTGGCCATCTTTTTCTCCTCATGTTGCACGCGCTGCATTGTCGTGTTGCAGATTGATCGCTTCCAGTGGCAGATGCGCGGTGGCACCGTTCGTCCATGCGTTCCTGGCGGGACATGGGCGAGACAAACAACTGGAGCAATCGATCATGGTGCATCACATTTCACGGCGGACTTTCGCAGCGCGCGCCGCGTGCCTCATGCCGGGCGCGGCGCTGTTGCCGGCACTTGCAATCGCGCAGACCGATGCAGCGATGGGGCGGCTCATCGTCGGCTATCCGCCCGGCGGCACGCTCGACCAGACTGCGCGCCGCCTCACCGAATCGTGGCGCACGCAGGGCCGGCCGTACCTCGTGGACAACCGGCCCGGCGCCGCCGGACGCATTGCCAATGCGCAGCTCAAGCGCGAGAAGCCGGACGGCAGCGTGCTGCTGTGCACGCACACCTCGGCGATGACGATCTACCCGCATGTCTACGCCAACCTCGCGTACGACCCCGCGAAGGATTTCAGGCCCGTTGCATTGCTGGCCTCGGCGACCTGCGTGCTGGCCGTGAGCAGCGCCGTGCCGCCCGAAGTGAAGACGCTGGCCGACTACGTGCGCTGGCTCAAGAAAACGGAGACGGGTCGCACCTACGCATCGCCCGCGGCCGGCTCGCTCGCGCAGTTCCTGGGCTATCGCTTCTCGCAGGCGGCCGGCGTGCCGCTCACGCATGTGGCGTATCGCGGTTCCGCGCCCGCGGTGCAGGACCTGCTCGGCGGTCAGATCCCCGCCTACATCGGTTTCGTGGGGGACTTTCTCCAGTACCTGGAGAGCGGCAAGCTGCGCCTCCTGGCCGCGAGCAGCGAGCGCCGCTCGCGCTTCTTGAAGAGCGTGCCGACCTTCGCGGAGCAGGGCTTCGACACCGTGACCGGGCTCGAGAGCTATGGCGTCTACGCGCCTGCCGCGACACCGGAGAAAACCGTGGCGGCGCTCGCCGAAGCCACGCAAACCGCATCGCGCGACAGCACGCTCATTGCAGGCCTGTCGCAGATCGGCCTGGAAGCCGCCTACCTCGGGCCGGCCGACTGCACGCGCCTCATCGCCACCGAGCGGGAGCGATGGAAGCCGGTGGTCGCGGCTTCCGGCTTCCGGGCCGACGAGTGAAGCAGCCAAGAAGAACTCTCGAAGCAAAAAGGAAAAACCACCCATGACCGACCAGGAACAACTGATCGAAACCAGCCTCCCGTTTCTCGCGGAAATCCAGAACATGACCACTGGAACCGAGGTGGAGCAATGGCTCAACGCCACGTATCCACCGGGCTCGCCGCTTTATGACGAGCTGGCCAGGCTGGTGAAGGCCGGCGTGCGCGACGGCTGGGCCGCCAACGTCGAGATCCAGGGGCGCAAGTACCGGCGCGCGCGGCTTTGCGATCCGTCGGCGCGCACGTTCAACTTCAGCATCACCGCGGTCTACATGGACAGCATCGGCAACACGCAAGGCAACCCCGAAGAGAGCTTTCGCGGCGACTACCACGCGCACCCCTACGGCGAATTCAACATGGTGGTGCCGCTCAATGACGGCGCCGCCCTGGCGGGCCCCAACGGATGGTGCTACGGCGGATGGACCGCGCCCGCGCCGGGGAGCCATCACTATCCGGAGGCGAAGGGCGGCGCGGTCATCGCGCTGTTCTACCTGCCGGCGGGGCGGATCTCCTACGACATGAAGGCGCCGGGCATCTCCTCGTAGCGCAGGTCGCTCAAGCCTCGCTGGTCGCGGCTTCCGCTGCGATCCAGCTCTCGAAATCCCGCACCCGCTGCGGCACCGGCCGGTCTGCGCGCCAGGCCATGAAGTAGCCGCCCTCGGTGGGAACGCGCAGGTCGAAGGGCGCGACCAGCCGGCCGCTGGCGAGGTCGTCGCGCACGAAGGCGAGCAGCCCGACCATCACGCCCAGTTCCTCGGCGGCCGCCTGGTAGGCCATGGCGGCGTTCTCGAACTGCAGGCCCCGCCGCGTGTCGATGCCGGGCGCGCCGGCGGCCGCGAGCCAGGTCTGCCAGTCGTTCGGCCGGTTGAGCGAACTGAGCAGCGCCTGGTGCGCGAGGTCGCTCGGCTGCTCGAGCGGCGGTTCGCGCCGCAGCAGCGCCGGCGCGCACACCGGCAGCAGCGTTTCGCGGAACAGCAGCCGATAGCCCGGACCGACCGGCGGGCTCGGCTCCGAATGGATGCTCACGTCGATGTCGTCGCGGTCGAAGTCGGTCGGCTTGTGCGAAGTGGTGATCTGCACATCGATGCGCGGATGCAGCGCATGAAAGCGCGCGAGCCGCGGAATCAGCCAGCGAATCGCGAAGGTCGGCGGCAGCTTGATGCGCAGCAGCCATTCGTCGGGACTTTGCTGCTGCAGCTGGCGGGTGCCGTGCTCGATCTGGTCGAGCGCCACCCGCATGCTCGCGAAATAGCGCTCGCCGGCGGGCGTGAGGCGGATGCCGTGCCGTCCGCGCTCGAAGAGCTGCACACCGAGCCAGTCCTCCAGCGTGGCGATGTGCCGGCTCACGGCGCCCTGCGTCACGAACAGCTCATGCGCGGCGCGCGTGAAGTTGCCGCAGCGCGCCGCGGCCTCGAAGGCGCGCAGGGCATTGAGCGGGGGGAGTTTGCGTGTCATGAGGTATGAAGTTTACTCATGCCTGCATGCATTTATTGTGATTGCGAGGCGGGCAGGTCGAGGCATAGCATGCGCTCATTACAAAGACAGGAGACACCGCCATGACGATGAAGAAACTGCATGTCTGCATGCGTTCTTGCCTGATGACCGCCGTGCTGCTCGGCGCGCACGCCGCCGCGTCGGCCGACGACGCGGCCGTGAAGAACTATCCCTCGCAGCCCATCAAGCTGATGGTGCCGTGGCCCGCGGGCGGCGGCGTGGACACCACCGCGCGCATCGTGTCCGAGCTGCTGGGCCATCGCCTCGGCCAGCCCTTCGTGGTGGACAACCGCGCCGGGGCGGGCGGCAACATCGGCACCGAGCTCGCGGGGCGGCAGAAGCCCGATGGCTACAACCTGCTGATGTCCTCGATCAGTCCCAACGCGGTGAACATCAGCCTGTACACCAAGCTCGGCTTCGATCCGGTGAAGGACTTCGAGCCGATCGTCTACGTCTCGGCCGTGCCCAACATCCTCGTGGTGCCGGCCAACTCGCCGTTCAAGACCGTCAAGGACGTGATCGATGCGGCGCGCGCGAACCCGGGCAAGCTCAACTACGGCTCGGGCGGCATCGGCTCGTCGCAGCACCTGGCTGCCGTGCAGTTCGCCGCGGCCGCGAAGATCGACATCGTGCACGTGCCCTACAAGGGCACCGCGCCGGCCGAGGCCGACCTCGCGGCGGGCCATGTGTCGCTGATGCTCGACACCACCACCTGCCTGCCCTTCATCGCCGGCGGCCGCATGCGCGCGCTGGCCGTGGCCTCCAAGATGCGCAACCCCGCACTGCCCGATGTGCCGACCTTCGACGAGGTGGGCCTCAAGGGCGTCTACGCCTCGTCGTGGTATGGCCTCTCGGCGCCGGCCGGCACGCCGCGTCCGATCATCGACAAGCTCAACGCCGAGGCCAATGCGGTGCTCAAGTCGCCCGAGCTGCACAAGCGCATGGCCGCCTTCGGCGCCGAGGTCGGCGGCGGCACGCCCGAGGACTTCGGGCGCTTCATGGCGAGCGAGACCAGGCGCTATGCGGAGATCGTGCGCATCTCCGGCGTGAAGCTCGACTGATCACTCCTTCATCTCTTCCTTTTCCCATGTCCCTCGCTCCCCGCACCCTCTTCGACAAGATCTGGCAGCCGCACGTGGTGATGCAGCGCGACGACGGCCAGAGCCTGCTGTACGTCGATCGCCACCTGGTGCAGGACGGCTCCGCGCCCGCCTTTGAGATGCTGCGCCAGCGCGGCCTTCCGGTGCGCCGCCCGGACCGCGCCTTCGCCACGCCCGACCACTACGTGCCGACAGATTCGCGCGTGCTCGCCGACATTGCCGACCCCGAGAAGCGCGCGATGGCACAGGCGCTGCAGGACGACAGCGCGGCCGCGGGTATCCGCTTCTTCGGCCTGGACGATCTGCGCCAGGGCATCGTGCATGTGGTGGGGCCGGAGCAGGGCCTGAGCCTGCCGGGCAGCGTGATCGTCTGCGGCGACAGCCACACCGCCACGCACGGCGCGCTGGGCGCGCTGGCCTTCGGCATCGGCGCCTCGGAAGTGGCGCATGTGCTCGCCACGCAGACGCTGTGGCAGCGCAAGCCCCGCACGCTGCGCGTGACCATCGATGGGCGCTTGTCCGAAGGCGTCTCGGCCAAGGACATCATCCTCGCGGTCATCGCGCGGCTCGGTGCCGCGGGCGGCACGGGGCACGTCATCGAGTACGCGGGCGAAGCGATCCGCGCGCTCTCGATGGCCGGGCGCATGACGGTGTGCAACATGTCCATCGAGGCCGGCGCGCGCGCCGGCATGGTGGCGCCCGACGACACCACCTTCGAGTGGCTGGCCGGCCGGCCCGAGGCGCCGCAGGGTGCGGCGTGGGACGAGGCAGTCGCGCGCTGGCGCCAGTTGCCCAGCGACGACGGCGCGGTGTTCGACACCGAGCTGCGCCTCTCGGCCGGCGACATCGCGCCGATGGTCACCTGGGGCAACAGCCCCGAGGACGCGCTGCCGATCACCGGCCGCGTGCCCGACCCGGCCGAAGCCGCCACCGCCGAGCGCCGCGCATCGATGCAGCGCACGCTCGCCTACATGGGCCTGGAGGCAGGGCAGATGCTCGACGAGGTGGCGGTCGATCGCGTCTTCATCGGCTCGTGCACCAACGGCCGCATCGAGGACATGCGCAGCGCCGCCGAGGTGGTGCGCGGGCGGCGCGTGGCCGAGGGCGTGGAAGCCTGGGTCGTGCCCGGCTCCGGCCTCGTGAAGCAGCAGGCAGAGGCCGAGGGGCTCGATGCCGTGTTCCTGGCGGCGGGCCTGCAGTGGCGCCATGCCGGCTGCTCGATGTGCCTGGGCACCAATGGCGACCAGGTGGCCGCGGGCCAGCGCTGCGCCTCGACGTCCAACCGCAACTTCGTCGGCAGGCAGGGGCCGGGTTCGCGCACGCACCTGATGAGCCCGGCGATGGCCGCCGCCGCCGCCATCACCGGACGGCTGACCGACGTGCGCAGCCTGCTCGCATCGCACTGACAGACAGACAAAAAGACAACCTTCGAACAGCCATCTCATGGAAGCTTTCACACGACTCGAAGCGCTGGCGGTGCCGCTGGCGCGCGCCAACATCGACACCGACCAGATCGTGCCCGCGCTGTACCTGCAGAAGCCGCGGTCCGACAACTTCGGCGACTATCTTTTTCACGACGTGCGGCACGACGCGCGCGGCCGGCGCCGCGACGAATTCGTGCTCAACGCGCCGGTGTATGCCGATGCGCGCATCCTGGTGGCCGGGCCCAACTTCGGCTGCGGCTCATCGCGCGAGCATGCGGTCTGGGCGCTGTACGACGGCGGTTTTCGCGCGGTGATCGCGCCGAGCTTCGGCGACATCTTCTTCAGCAACGCATTGAAGAACGGGCTCTTGCCGGTGCGCCTGCCCGAGGCCGTGGTGCAGCGGATGCTCGACGACCTGCTCGCGGCGCCGGGCACCCGCATGGCCGTCGACTTGCGCACGCAGACCGTCACCGGTCCGGGCGGCCGCGTCGAGCCCTTCCACATCGATCCGTTTCCGCGCCAGTGCCTGCTCGAAGGGCTGGACGAGATCGACTACACGCTGGCGCAGCACGCCGCCATCGACGCATTCGAGCAAGGCCGCGCACGCGGCGCGGCTCCTCTTTGAAGCAGTGATCCTGAAAGGTTTGAAATGAAGATTGCAGTGATGCCGGGCGACGGCATTGGCCGCGAAGTCACGGCGCAGGCCGTGAAGGTGCTCAAGGCAGTGGTGGGCCACGGCCAATCGCTGGAACTGGTGGAAGCGGCGATCGGGCAGGCCGGCATCGATGCCGCCGGCGATCCGCTGCCCGCGGCCACGAGCGAGATTGCGCGCAAGGCCGACGCCATCCTGTTCGGCTCGGCCGGCATGCCCGGCGACGAGGAGATCCCGTTCATGATGCGGCCGGGCGCGAGCCTGTTGCGCCTGCGCAAGGAACTGGGGCTTTTCGCCAACTTCCGGCCGGCTTTTCTTTTCCCCGAGCTGATCGGCGCTTCGACGCTCAAGCCGGAGGTGGTCGACGGGCTCGACCTGATGATCCTGCGCGAACTCACCGGCGACGTGTACTTCGGCGAGCCGCGGGGCAGCGGCCTCAACGCCAACGGCGAGCGCGAAGCCTTCAACACGATGCGCTATTCGGAGCCCGAGGTGGAGCGCATCGCGCACGTCGCATTCCGCACCGCACGCACGCGCGGCCGGAAGCTCTGTTCGGTCGACAAGGCGAACGTGCTGGAGGTGATGCAGCTCTGGCGCGAGGTGGTCACGCGCGTGGGCAAGGAATATCCCGACGTCGAACTCACGCATCTTTTCGTCGATGCGGCCGCGATGCAGCTGATGCGCGCGCCCAAGCAGTTCGACGTGATCGTCACCGGCAACATCTTCGGCGACATCCTCTCGGACGCCGCCGCGATGCTCACCGGTTCCATCGGCATGCTGCCCTCGGCATCGATGGCGGCGGGCAGCTTCGGTTTGTACGAGCCGGTGCACGGCACCGCCCCCGACATCGCGGGAAAGAACCTCGCGAATCCGCTGGCCTCGATCCTGTCGATGGCGATGATGCTGCGCTTCTCGTTCGACCAGCCCGGCAATGCAGGGCGCGTGGAAGGCGCGGTGCGCCGCGTGCTGGCGGACGGCCTGCGCACCGGCGACATCTTCCAGCCGGGCTGTACCCGCGTGGGCACCGAGGAGATGGGCGATGCGGTGGTGGCGGCGCTTGGAAGGGCCGTCGCCTAAGGCCTGACGCAGCATCAGCACCGGGATGTGCCGGTGCACGAGCAGGCGCGCGAGGCTTCGGGCGCGAATGCGCGCCGCTCAATTGCCGCGCTTGGGCCAGTGGTGGCGCGTGCCGCCCGCGCGGCGGTCGGCCTTTTCGGGCACCACGCCTTGCGCGCTCAGTTCGGTGCCGCGCACTTCGAGCCGGCGCAGGCACTGGAGAAAGATATCGATGTGCGCGGCGTCGATGCCGTCGAGCAGTTCGCTGTTGAGGCTTGCGACGCGTGGAAACAGCTCGCCGAAGAGTTGCCGGCCCGAAGGGCTCAGGCGCACATGCACTTCGCGGCGGTCCTCGGTGTCCTGGCGGCGCTCGACCAGCTTCTTCTCGGTGAGGCTGCGCAAGCCCCGCGAGGTGCGCACGCGGTCCAGGTCGAGCCGCTGCGCGAGCGCCGAGGGCGTGATCTCGCCGACCTCCGCGAGCGTGCTGATCATTCCCCACTCGCGGCGCGTGATGCCGAAGCCGCCCTCGACCATGCGGGTCACCATGCCGCTGCCGGCGCGCGCCGCACGCGACAGCCGATAGAGCAGCAGGTCGTCCAGGGAACGGGGAGCGCGCAATGCGCCCGCATCGGGAAAAACTGACATTGGGGAGATCGCAAGGGTTGTGGCTGCGCCGCCTCGGCGGCCGATGGTGGATTAGATCAACTATTTGTTACTTGCGTATAAACAAAGTAACAGAAACCGGTCTGTCGCCGGAAGCAGGACATCTCGTGGCCATTCTTTTTTCCCGGCGAAAAATCACCGCATGGTGCGTCGCCGCTCTTGCCTCTCTCGCGGCTTGCGGCGCCTTCGTGCCCGCGCATGCGGAAAACCTGGATGCACCACTCGTGCTCGTCGTCGGCTATGCGCCCGGCGGCAGCACCGACCGCATGGCGCGGCTCATCGCGGAGCGCCTGAGCCCCAAGCTCGGCGTGCCCGTGACGGTCGAGAACCGCCCCGGCGAAGGCGGCCGGCTCGCGGCCAAGCAGATCAAGCGCGCACCCGCCGGCGAGAACGTGCTGATGCTCGGCAACCCCGCCGTGATGGTGGTGGCGCCCCTGGTGTTCAAGGACCTGGGCTACGACCCCGACAAGGACTTCGTGCCGGTCTCCCAGGTCAGCAGCTACGACTTCGCGCTGGCCGTGGGCAACAAGCTGCAGCTCGACCGCGCGATGTTCCTCGTGGGCCGGCTCTGGGCGCATCCGGAAGAAGCGGTCTTCGGCGTGCCGGCCACCGGCAGCCTGCCGCACTTCTTCGGCCTCATGGTGGGCGATGCGCTGAGCGTGCAGCCGCAGATCAAGGGCTACGGCGGCTCGGCGCCGCTCGCGGCCGACCTGAGCGGCGGCTCGCTGCCGATCGCCATCGACACCATGGACTCGCTCTACGCGCAGCACGTGGCCGGCAAGATCCGCATCCTGGCCGTGTCGGGCAAGAAGCGCGCGAGCTTCGCGCCCAACGTGCCGACCTTTCGCGAGGCCGGCATGAAGATCGATGCCGACGGCTGGAACACCTTCTTCGCGCCGAGCACGATGCCGCAGCCGAAGGTGCAACTGCTGGCCACGAAGATCCGCGAAGTCATGCAGGACCCGGGGCTGCAGAAGGCGGCCGATGCGCTCTACATCACGCCCGTCGTGAGTACTGCCGCGGAGACCGCGCAGATGCTCAAGGCCTACCGTCAGCAATGGGAGCCGGTGGTGCGACGCTCGGGCTTCGCGCCCTGATGACCCTCGCCGCGGGTGCGGCGGCGTTCAGCGGCCGGAAATCTCCGGCGGCCTCAGCGGCGGCAGCCGCCTCGCAATGGTGTGCGCCTTCACGATCGCGGTGTTGGTCTCGGCCTTCGCCGCGATGTGGTCGAGGATGCCGTCGAGCTGCTCGATCGATTGCAGCAGCAGCCGCGCAATGAAGCAGTCTTCGCCCGTGACCTTGTCGCACTCGCAGAACTGCGGCGTGTCCTCGATCAGCTTCTGCACCGCCTGCAACTGGCCCGGCAGCGGGCGGATGCGCACGATGGCCTGGAACTGGTAGCCGAGCGCCTTCGGATTCAGCGCCAGCGTGTAGCCGCGGATCACGTCGCGCTCTTCCAGCCGCCGCAGCCGCTCGGCCACGCTGGGGGAAGAAAGCCCGACCTGCAGCGCGAGATCCTTGAGCGACATGCGCGCGTTGGTGCCGAGGGCTGCGAGGATGTTTTCGTCGATGTCGTCCAGCATGGGTCGATCTCCGTGGTTGGCGGGTTGTGCCTAATTTTCGATGGCAACCGGCCGTCTTTGCCTTTTTAAAAGCATTCTCATCCGCTGCCAAAGCTGGCACGCTCGAAGCCATGCAAACCAAGCTTCGCGGCGCGCTCGAGATGAGCGCCGCCATGGTGATTTCCGGAACCATCGGCTGGTTCGTGGTGCGCTTCAACCAGCCGCTGGTCGACGTGCTGTTCTGGCGCTGCGTGTTCGGCGCCGCCACGCTCTTCGTCGCCTGCGCCGCGCTGGGCGTGCTGCGCCGCGGCCTCACGCCGCGCACCTTCGCGCTGGCCGCGTTCGGCGGCGTGGCGCTGGTGGTCAACTGGCTGCTGATCTTCGCGTCGTTCTCGCGCGCATCGATCTCCATCGCCACCGCGGTTTACAACACGCAGCCCTTCATGCTCGTCGCGCTCGGTGCGCTGTTGTTCTCCGAGCGGCTGACGGCGATGAAGGTGGCGTGGCTCTGCATCGCGTTCGCCGGCGTCGTGCTGGTGGCGCAGGCGAAGGGCGGCGGGAGCGTCGACGGCTCGGCCTATCTCACGGGCGTGCTGATGGCTTTGGGCGCCGCCTTCTGCTACGCGGTGGCCGCGATCGTCGCGAAGAAGCTTGGCGACATGGCGCCGCATCTCATCGCGCTGATCCAGGTCTGTGTCGGCATCCTCATGCTCGCGCCGTTCGCGAATCTGCGGGCGCTGCCCACCGACGCGGGCACCTGGGGCGTGCACCTCACGATGGGCGTGATCTACACCGGGCTCGTGTTCATCCTGCTGTATGGCGCGATCCAGAAGCTGCCGACGACGGTGGCCGGCGCGCTGTCGTTCATCTATCCGCTGGTGGCGATCGGTGTGGACTTCGTGGCCTTCGGCCAGCGGCTGACGCCGGCGCAGCTTGTCGGCGCGGCGGCGATCCTGATCGCGGCGGCCGGCATGACGTTCGGATGGCGCCTGCCCGGGTTGTCGCGCGGCGCTGCCGCGGCCCGGCCGCGCTGAGACCGCGCCGACCTGCGCAGTTGATCAGCCCGCAGGCACCGCCTTCGTCTTCGGTCCGCCCCATCGCGCAGCCGCCCGCTTCACCAGCAGATAGAACAGCGGCACGAAGAAGATCCCCAACGCCGTCGCCGCGAGCACCCCGCCGAACACGCCGGTGCCGATCGCCGTCTGGCTGCCCGAACCCGCACCGGTGGCGAGCGCCAGCGGAATCACCCCGGCCAGGAACGCGAGCGAGGTCATCAGGATCGGCCGCAGCCGCAGGCGCGCGCCTTCGGCCACCGCTTCGAGCAGCGGCACGCCGCGCCGCAGCGCCGCTTCCGCGAACTCGATGATCAAAATCGCGTTCTTGGCCGACAGCCCGATGGTCGCGAGCAGGCCGGCCTGGAAGTAGATGTCGTTCGACAGCCCGCGCAGCGCCGCAGCGATCACCGCGCCGAGCACGCCCAGCGGAATGACCAGCATCACCGAGAACGGCACCGACCAGCTCTCGTAGAGCGCCGCGAGGCACAGGAACACCACGAGGATCGACAGCGCGAACAGCAGCGGCGCCTGCCCGCCCGACAGGCGCTCCTGGTAGGAGAGCCCGCTCCATGCGTAGCCCGTGCCGCTCTGCTTCTTCGCGACGGTCTCGATGGCGGTCATGGCCGTGCCCGAGCTCATGCCCTGCGCGGCGGCGCCCTGGATCTGTACCGCCGGCACGCCGTTGTAGCGCTCCAGTTGCGAGGCACCCTGGCTCCAGCGCGTGGTGGCGAAGGCGGAGAACGGCGTCATCGCGCCGGTCGCGCCGCGCACAGACCACTGGCGGATGTCTTCCGGCGCCGAGCGGTAGGGTGCATCGGCCTGAACGTACACACGCTTCACGCGACCGCGGTCGATGAAGTCGTTCACGTAGTTGCCGCCCCAGGCCGTGCCCAGCGTGGTGTTCACATCGTCCAGCGAGAGCCGCAGCGCCGAAGCCTTCAGCTGGTCGATGTCGACCTGCAACTGCGGCGTGTTGGCGATGCTGTTGGCGCGCACGGACTGAAGACGCGTGTCTTTCTTCGCGTCGCGCACGAGCTTCTCGCGCGCCTGCACGAGCCGCGTGGCGCCCATGCCGGAGGTGTCCTGCAGCCAGAACTCGAAGCCGTTGGATTCGCCCAGCCCTTCGATGGGCGGCGGCACCATGCCATGGACCTCGGCGTCGCGCTGCTGCGCCGAGAGCGCGGTGCCGGCGCGTTCGCTGATGGCCTGCGCGCGCTTGTCCGCGCCACGCCGCTGCGACCAGTCCTTGAGCGAGACGAAAGCCATGCCTTGGTTCTGTCCCGAGCCACCGTAGCTCCAGCCCGAGATCGTGAAGATCGTGTCGGTGGTGTCCTTCTCGGTCTCGAGAAAGTGCTTCTCCACCGCCCGGTTCACCGCGTCGGTGCGGCCCTGCGTGGCGCCCGCCGGCAGCGTGAGCTGCACCATCACGCTGCCCTGGTCTTCCTCGGGCAGGAAGCCGCCGGGCAGGCTGAGGTAGAGCGCCCCCATGCCCGCCACGATGGCCAGGTAGATGGCGGCAAAGCGCCAGGGCTTGCCGAGCATGCGGCCCAGCAGCCCGACGTAGCGCCCTTGCGCCGCATCGAAGCGGCGGTTGAACGTACCGAGGAAGCCGCGTGTGCGCGGCGCCGTGCCCGCCTTCAGGAAGCGCGCGCACAGCGCGGGAATCAGCACGATGGCGACCACCACCGAGAGCGCCATCGACGCGATGATCGTCACCGAGAACTGTCGGTAGATCACGCCCACCGAGCCACCGAAAAACGTCATCGGCAGGAACACCGCCGACACCACCACCGCGATGCCGATCAGCGCACCGGTGATCTCGCCCATCGACTTGATGGTGGCGGCCTTCGCGTCGAGCCCTTCTTCATGCATCACGCGCTCGACGTTCTCCACCACCACGATGGCGTCGTCCACCAGGAGGCCGATCGCCAGCACCATGCCGAACAGCGTCAGCACGTTGATCGAGTAGCCGAAGGCCGCGAGCACGCCGAAGGTGCCGAGCAGCACCACCGGCACGGTGATCGCGGGGATCACCGTGGCGCGCCAGTTCTGCAAGAAAAGGAACATCACGACCACCACCAGCGCGATGGCTTCGAGCAGCGTCTTGATGACCGACTGGATCGAGATCTTCACGAAGCGCGTCGTGTCTTCCGCATAGGCCACGCGCAGGCCCGCCGGCAGCGAGGCTTCGAGTTCGGCGATGCGCGCCTTCACCGCATTCGCGGTGGTGAGCGCGTTGGCGCCGGGCGCGAGCATCACGGCCGAGCCCGCGGCGGGATGGCCGTTCAGGCGCGTGGTCTCGGCATACGACTCGCTGCCGATCTCCACGCGTGCCACGTCGCCCAGCCGCACCACGGCGCCGTCGGCCTGCGTCTTGAGCACGATGTCGCGGAACTGCTCGGGCGTCTGCAGCCGCGAGAGCGCGGTGACCGTGGCGTTGAGCTGCTGCTTCGCCGACGAGGGCCGCGCGCCGATCTCGCCCACCGACACCTGCGTGTTCTGCGCGGCGATGGCGGCCGTCACGTCCGAGGGCATCAACTGATAGCTCGCGAGCCGGTGCGGATCGAGCCAGATGCGCATCGCATACGCGGCGCCGAAGGCCTGCACCGAGCCCACGCCATCGACGCGGCTGATCGGGTCGCGCAGGTTGCTGGCCATCCAGTCGGCGATGTCGGTGTCGGTGCGCTGGTCGGTCTGGTCGTAGAGCGCCACGATCAGGAGAAAGTTGTTCTGAGACTTCGCCACCGTCAGGCCCTGCTGCTGCACCGCCTGCGGCAGGCGGCTCGTGGCCTGGCTGACCTTGTTCTGCACCTGCACCTGCGCGGTGTCGGGGTCGATGCCCTGACGGAAGGTGGCGCTGATCTCGGCCCAGCCGGCGGAGCTGCTGGTCGACTTGAAGTACAGCAGGCCGTCGATGCCCTTGAGTTGCTGCTCGATGACCTGCGTGACGCTGGTCTCCAGCGCCTGCGCCGAGGCGCCGGGGTAGTTGGCGGAGACCACGACCGTGGGCGGCGCGATGTCCGGGTACTGCGACACCGGCAGCGTGCGAATGGCCACGCCGCCGGCCAGCATGATGAGGATGGCAATGACCCAGGCGAAGACCGGGCGGTGGATGAAGAAATTCGCGATCACTGCAGTCTGCTTGTCTTGTGTTTCATTCGGCGGCGGTGGTGGCAGCCGTGGCCGCCTCGAGGGACACCGGCACCGGCTTCACCTTCTCGCCGGGGTGCGCGCGCTGCAGGCCGTCGACCACGAGGCGGTCGCCTTCGCGCAGGCCTTTGCTCACGATCCATTGGTCGCCCGACGCGCCGCGCACTTCGAGCGGCCGCAACTCGACCTTGTCGCCTGCGCCGACCACCAGCGCGGTCGGCTCGCCCTTTTCGTTGCGGCTCACGCCGCGCTGGGGCGCAAGGACGGCGTGGCGTTCCACGCCGGCCTCCACCTGTGCGCGCACGTACATGCCGGGCAGCAGCAGCCCCTGCGGGTTCGGAAATTCCGCGCGCAGCGTGACCGAACCCGTCGCTGCATCGACGCCGACCTCGGTGAACTTCAGCGTGCCTTCGTGCGGATACGGCAGGCCGTCTTCCATGCGCAGCGTCACGCGCGTGCTGGCCGGCGCCATGTCGCCCGAAATGAAGCGGCGCTTGAGCTTCGTGAGCTCCAGGCTCGACTGGATGACGTCGACGTAGATCGGATCGAGCCGCTGGATCGTCGCCAGCGCCGTCGCCTGCCCCGGCGCGACGAGCGCGCCTTCGGTGATGGAAGAGCGCCCGATGCGCCCCGCGATGGGCGCTGTGATGCGCGTGAATTCGAGGTTGATGCGCGCCGCCTTCACCGCCGCCTGCGCGGCCTTCACGCCCGCCTGGGCCTGCGCGAGCGCGGCCTGGGCTTCATCGTGCTCCTGCCGGCTGACTGCGTTGGCCTTGACGAGTTCGCCATGGCGCTCGGCCTTGCTGCGCAGGCTGGCGATGCTGGCCTGCGCGGTGGCGAGCGAGGCCTCGGCCTGCTCGTGCGCGGCCTCGAACGGGCCGGGCTCGATCTCATAGAGCACCTGCCCCGCGCGGACCATGCCGCCTTCCTCGAAGAGGCGCTTGCGCACGATGCCGTTGACCTGCGGCCGTACCTCCGACACGCGGAATGCCGCAGTGCGGCCGGCGAGTTCGGTGAGCACCGGCACGTCGCCGGCGTGCAGCGTCACCACGCCGACTTCGCCCGGTGCGTCGGCAACGGCGGGGGCCGGCTTGCCGCCGCAGGCCGCGAGCGCGAGAGAGGCGAGCAGGGAAAGAGAGAGCAGCAGCTTGGAGGTTATGGGTGTCTGGAATCGCGGTGCGAGGCCGTCCGGCGCAGCCCGGGAAAACCCCGGTTGCGCATCGATTTCGCACCTGAATGGTGCATTCTGCCTGGGGCGCTGCGGCGCGATACGGCGCATGGCACGGCTTTTGTAGGGGCAAGCAAACGAAAAAAAGCCAACGCTGGCACAGCCTTGCGGCTGCCCGAAACGTTGGCGGGGCGCCGGCACGGTGGCCGGCGATTTGGCTAGGAGGTACTTCCGACTCGCCGTCAGCGCGGCGAGGCAGAGCGGTAACTAACTGGCGCGTTGCTGGCGCCGGCCCAGTGCGAACACCGAGTTCGGCGCGTCCACGACGAACGGCTTGCGCACCGGCGTGCCGACCACGGTGGTCCGCCTGCTGCCGGCCACGCTGGTGGCGGCCTGCACGCCCTTGGCCTTTTGCTCGTCGACCAGGCTCTGCAGCGAGATCGATTTCAGGAACTCGACCGCCCGCAGGTTGACCGAGGCCCAGAGCTCCTCGACCTCGCAGCGGCCGCTGTCGTCCACATCCGCGCCGGCGCGGCGGCGCGTGGTCTCGTTGCCGTGGTCCTCGATGGACAGCACGATGTCCGCCACGCTGATGAGCGCGGCCTTGCGGCTGAGCGAATAGCCGCCGCCCGGACCGCGCGTAGATTCGACCAGGTCGTTTCGGCGAAGCTTGGCGAAAAGCAGTTCCAGGTACGACAGCGAGACCCGTTGGCGCAGGCTGATCGAGGCCAGCGTGACCGGACCCGAGCGGCCGTGCAGGGCGATGTCGATCATCGCGGTGACCGCGAAGCGGCCCTTGGTGGTGAGGCGCATGGAAGGCTCCCTTCTTGAGCGTTACTCGTCCCGGCCGCCGCCCATGCCCAAGAGGGCGAGCAGTGCCTGGAACACGTTGTAGATGCTGAGGTAGACGCCCAGCGTGGCGGAGATGTAGTTGGTCTCCAGGCCGTCCTTCACGCGCTTGAGGTCATGCAGGATGAAGGCCGAGAAGATGCCGATGGCGGCGACCGCCAGCGTCATCATCAGCGCGCTCGACTGGATGAAGAAGTTGGCGATGCCCGCCACCAGCAGCAGCACGGCGCCGATGAAGAGCCACTTGCCCATGGCCGACAGGTCGCGCTTGATGACCGACGACAGCGTCGCCATGCCCAGGAAGATCGCGCCGGTGCCGGCAAAGGCCGTCATCACCAGGTTCGCGCCGTTCGAGAGACCCAGCACCGAGCCCACGAGGCGCGACAGCATCAGCCCCATGAAGAAGGTGAAGGCCAGCAGCACCGGCACGCCGGCGGCCGAGTTCTTGGTCTTCTCGATGGCGTACATGAAGCCGAAGGCGCCCCCGAGGAACACCATGAGGCCGATGCCCGGGGACATGGCGCGTGCGAGGCCGGTGGAAACGCCGATCCAGGCGCCGAGCACGGTGGGCACCATCGACAGCGCGAGCAGCCAGTAGGTGTTGCGAAGAACGCGGTTGCGTTCCTGGGCCGACGCGATGGGTGCGTCGAAGCCGGGGTGGTAGGTGGGTTGTCCGTTGTTCATTCTGATTCCTTGATCGGGCGTTCCGGCGGTGCGGGAACGCGGTGTGGCACGGGAAAAGCGGTGTGTTCGCGATGCGAGCTCGGTTGCCGGAATGCGGCGACGCGGTCGAATCGAGAAGAAGGCGGGAGCCGCAAAGGCTCCGGTCGCGGCGGAGCCTTAGGCGACCAGGGCGGCGGCGCGGGGTGGCCGCTTGGGCCGATCGAGGAGCGGCGAGAGCGCGGGCGTCAGGGCGAGTCCGCGCGGCTGCTCAGAGAGGAAAAGGGGCACTGCCAGGGGATGCCGGGCATCGACCAGTTCGACGTGCTCGGAACCCGCCTCGTCATGGGAGGGGAGTTCGTCCGCCAGGTCCATGGCGTCGCTCACGAATGCATCGGAGAACGACATGCTGGTGGTTGCACAGGTCTGCATGTCTGCGCCCGCATGCGCGGGATGCCCGGCGCCCATCAGGCCCTGCGCGAACACGGCAAGGCCGTAGCAGGACAACATGAGGGTGAGGACAGTAGCGGCGAACCAGCGTGACATGAAGCCGCGATTTTACCCGGCGCAACCTGACTAGCCTTCTGGCGGGTTGTTTCGCCCAGCCAAGTGGTCGGACGTTTCAGGTTTCCAGGGTGGCGGGCGCCGCGTCGTCGCCCGGCTGCAGCCACTCGCGCCCATGGGTGCGCAGCGCGTCGATCTGAAGCCAGACCAGGGCCAGTTCGGTGTGGATGGTGCGTTCCGCCGCGCCGGCATCGCCGGCCGGGGCCACGGCCGCCGCGAGGGCCGCGCGAACGGCGGGTTCGGTAGCAGGGTCGTCCCCGATCGCGCCGCCCTGCAACCCGCCGGCCAGCGCATCGAGCGCCGCAGCCGCAGCTTCGGCCGCGTCGCGCAGCACCGCCATGTGCGGCGAATCGGGTAACGCGGCGCGGTGCGCGCCGAGCGCCGACAGATAGCTCAGGAGCGTGTGCGAGCGGATCAGAAAGCGCAGCGCGATGCCCGCGCGCGGCCGCACATAACCCGGCTCGCGGAACATGTCCGACACCGCCGTCGATAGCGCCGCATCGGCGTTGTGGTCGTTGCGCCGCGCGAGGCGGTAGTCGAGATGGTCGCGCGGCCCCGTGCCGTACTGCTCGACGATCCGGCGCAAATACCCCGCATGGCTGCGCATCGCCGTGGCCGCCAGTTCGTTGATGCGCCGCGCCTGCCAGTGCGGCAGCACCAGCAGCACCGCGAGGCCGGCGATGGCGCTGCCGATGGCGGTGTCGACCAGCCGCGGCACGAGCAGCAAGCCGCTGTCGCCCACCTGGTTGAAGCACATCAGCACCAGCAGCGTCATTGCGGCCGTCGCGAGCAGGTAGCGCGTGGCGCGTGTCGCGAAGAACAGCACGCCGGCCACCACCGCGATCACCGACTGCACCAGCGGCTGCGGAAAGAGCTGCAACAGCGCCCAGCCTGCGACAACCCCCAGCGCCGTGCCGGTGATGCGCTGGCCCATGCGCGAAACGGTGTCGCCAAAGCTCTGCTGGCAGACGAACAGCGTGGTCAGCAGGATCCAGTAGCCCTGTGCGGGATGGATGACGTGCATCACGCCGTAGCCCACGGCGAGCGCAATCGCCAGCCGCAGCGCATGGCGAAACAGCGGCGAGCGCGGCGTGAGCTGTCGCCGCACGCGTTCCACCGCATCGCGCCACGAACGCGGCGAGCGGTTGAAGAGGCCCATCTCGGTCCGTCCGGCGCGCGCCGACGGCTGGCTTGCACCGGTGAGTTGCCCGTCGAGCTGCGCGAGGTTGCGCGCCAGCGCTTCCACCGATGCAAGCAGCGCGAGGCGCTCCGGCGTGGTCGCCCGTGCGCGCTCGTGTTCGATGGCGCCGCGCAGGTCGGCCAGCGCCTGCACGGTTTCCTCGCCCACCTCGAAAGGCTCACGCCGTGCGATCGAGCTGGCAAGCCGCTGGCACGCCAACCCCTGCAGGCCGAGCACGCGTTGGCAGCGGTAGAGCAGATCGCTGTGGAAGAAGGCGTCGGCCAGCGCGTTGTAGTCGTCGTGCGAGGAGCTTGCGCGTTCGTGCACGTCCTGTGCGATCAGGTAGAGCCCGCGGTAGCGCGAGATGCGCCCGGTCGGCGCCCGCGCACCGATGCGGCGGAAGATGCTTTCCTTCGCGGCGTTCAGCTCGCTCACCACCTCGGCGTTGAGCTGCGCGAGCGAGAGCCGCTTCTGTTCGATGTCGATGCCGCGCAGCGGCTCGAAGAGCGACGCCTTGAAGCGCACGAAGTTGCCGAGCACGGTGAACAGCGTCACCAGCCGCGCCTGCACCGGCTGCGCCGGAAAGGCCGCGCACCACAGCACCGAGAACACGCCATACCAGCCGGCACCGGCCAGCAGCAACAAGGATTCGCGCCCGCGATCATGGCCGTGCGCGCCCTGGTTCTCGATGCCGAGCGTCGCGTACATCGCGAGGATCAGCGTCGCGTAGGCGATGGCTTTGTAGCGCGCCTCCACCGCGCCCAGCATCGTGAGCCAGAAGGCCGCGAACGCCAGCCCGGCGATGAAGAGCACCGGCCGGCCGAACAGCGCCTCGACAGAGAACGACAGCACCGCGAAGCAGGCGAGCGTCACGAGTTGTGCGCGAAGGCGGCCGCGCCAGCTGTCGTCGGTTTCGGCGAGCGCGCTGGCGATGGCGCCGAGGAACAAGGGGATCACCGCATCGGTGTGGCCGGTGTAGCTGCACACCGCCATCAGGCTGCCAAGGGTGAGAAGAATGCGCAGCGGCTGCGCGCGGGAGGCAAAGGAACGCAGGCGCTGGCGCAGCGCATCGGAAGACAGGGGGAGCATGGCTGCGATCTTGCACGATGCATGCCACGAGGCCGCGAACGTCCAGGCCGTTCAGTCAGGGCTGTGGCGGCGCTTCCCACGCGAATCCCACGCCGTACACCGAGCGGATCCAGTCGTGTTCTGGCGACACCGCGCCCAGCTTGCGACGCAGGTTCTTCACATGGCTGTCGATGGCGCGCTCGGTCACGTCCACCGTGTCGTCATAAGCGAGCTCCAGCAGCCGCGCACGCGAGAAGATGCGCCCCGGGTGCCGCGACAGCACCTGCAGCAGCCCGAACTCGCGGCGCGTGAGGTTCAGCGGCGTGCCTTCGAGCGAGGCACGCCAGTGCACGTCGTCGAGCACGAGGCCCGGGGCATCGCCCTGCGGGGCTTGTCCGGGCACGCTGCCGGGTGCTGTGCGCCGCAGCACGGCCCGCACGCGCGCCACCAGCTCGCGCGGCGAGAAGGGCTTGCACACGTAATCGTCCGCGCCGAGCTCCAGGCCTAGCAGCCGATCGACTTCCTCGATGCGCGCGGTCAGCATGATGATCGGATGCGCCGTGTGCTCGCGCGCACGGCGCAGCACCTCGATGCCGTCCAGCCGCGGCAGCATGATGTCCAGCAGCGTCAGGTCGGGCGGCGAGGCGACGATGCTTTCGAGCGCGCTCTGCCCGTCGGCGAAGTGCGCGGTCTCGTAGCCGCTGTGGCGCAGGTAGTCCTGCACCACCGAGGCGATGTCGATTTCGTCCTCGACGATGACGATGCGTGTCATGCGGATGCCGCCAGTGGAAGGGTGAGGGTCATGCGCAATCCGCCGAGCGGCGATGGGGCGGCCTCGATGCTGCCGCCGTGCGCCTCGATGGTCGCGCGGCAGATCGAGAGGCCGAGGCCCGAGCCGCCGAGCGCGCGGCTGCGCGAGGTTTCGCCGCGGAACAGGCGGTCGAAGAGCCGCGGGATTTCTTCTTCGGACACGCCCGGCGCGCTGTCATTGAACAGCAGCGTGAGGCAGTTGCCGGTCCACGCGCCTTCGATGGTCACGTCGATGCGCAGCCGGCCGCCCGCGTCGGTGTAGGCCAGCGTGTTCTCCAGCAGGTTCATGAAGACCTGGTGCAGCCGGTGCGCGTCGCCGTCGATCACCGGCTGGGCCGATGCGGCGATGCGGTCGATCGCTTCCCGGTCGACCGCGATGCCGCGCTGCGCGAAGCGGTCGCGCGTGTGGTCCAGCGCCTCCTTCAGCAGCGTGAGCGGAAACACGGCGGTGGTGAGCAAATCGTTCTGCGGCTCGCGCATGCTGCTGCGCAGGTCGTCGACCAGCTGGCCGAGGCGGATCACCTGCCGGTGCATGCGCAGGGCGGTGCGTTCGTCGAAGGTGCGCACGCCGTCCTGCAGCGCTTCGATTTCCGCGCGCATCGCAGCGAGCGGTGTGCGCAGCTCGTGCGCCGCGTCGGCGAGCCACGCGCGCCGCGAGGCCTCGACCTTGTCCAGGCGCTGCGCCATGTCGTTGAAGGTCTTGCCCAGCAGCGCGAGTTCGTCGGAACCATGCACGGCCACGCGCGTGGAGAGCCGCCCGCGCGCCACGTCCTGCGCGGCCTGCGTCAGCGCGTCGATGGGCTTGAACCAGCGGCGCGCGAGCAGCCACGACAGCACGAGCGCGAAGGCGAGTCCGCACAGGCCGGTGAGCGCGATCACGCCCGACTGGCGCGCGATGAAGGCGCGGTCGGCCTCGCTCTCGAGGCCTTCCATCGGCGCAAGCGCGAGATAGCCGACGACCGAGCGTCCGCGGCGGATCGGCATGCGCGCGGCATTCTCCAGATCGATGGAGGCGCCGACCACCAATGCGCCTTGCGCATCGAGCACGGCCAGGCGCTGGTAGATCGAATCGGCCGCACCGCGCGGGTCGGGAAAGAACCAGGGCGGCGGCGGCATCGAGAAGCGCCGTGGCAGCAGGTCCAGTTGCGGCGAGCCGGCGGGCGACGAGGAAGGCAGCGCCGGCGGCGCGCCGTTGTCGGCATCGCCTTCGAGCCGGCCCGTGCCTGGCGCGCGGCGCTCGTACCAGGGCGGAAGCCGCCGGTCGTCGGGGCTGGCCGCACCGTCGAGCACGCCCGCCAGTTGGCCCATGCGGAGGCGATGCCAGGCCTCGTCGTTGTCGCGCAGTTTCTTCCAGTCGCCGTTGGCAGCGTAGTGCTTCAGCAGAAGCTGGGAGAGCCAGTCCATGCGCCGGATCTCGATCTCGGCGACGTAGGCGCCCAGGCCCCGCTGCAGCGCGATGATGGAAAAGCCCACGAAGCTGAGCAGCAACACGACCAGCAAGGCGGCCAGCGCCAGGAAGATCTTGCGGGAGAGTGTCAGACGCGGCATGGGCTCTGGGCAGGCATGGCCGCATTCTGCGACATGCGTTTCGGGCAGGCGGGCGTCATAGGCAAGCGGCGGATCATGGCGGCCAAATGGGGAGAAATCTGGGAGGAATCCGGATGGAACCCGGTGGGGTGGCCCTCCCACATTTCTCCCGATTCGAAACGCACGATGCGGGCCCATGAACCCGGCCACCTTTAGCTCACCGAAAAAGTTCCTCTCCGCCTTCGCGGCCGCCGTGCTGGCCTGGGCCAGCCCGGCGCACTGCGCGCCGGCGCGCCCCGCCTGGTCGTGGGCCGATGCATGGTCCGAGGACGGCATGGGCTTGGTCCTGTTGTGGCTCACGGCGATCTTCTGGGTGGTTACCCATGTGTGGACGCTGCTGATCGTCTGGGCGGAGGCGCGCGCCACGCGCGCGGTGGAGCCGGGCGCCGAAGCCGAGAAGGAAAGCGCATGAGCGGCTTCGCGCAATCCACCGAAGACTGAGCGTTGCACACCGCGATGCCGTCTCACAGCGAAACCGCCTGGGTGCATCCCGTGGCGACACCATCAACTGGCGGGTTGCCGCCGATGCAGCGCCTCATGGGCCTGCTGGCCTTCGGCGGCCTGGCGCTGGGCGCCTGCATCGCCGCACGTGGGGGATGCGGCGAGCGCCATCCGGCCGAGGGGCGCAGCGCGAGTCTCTCGACCCTCGCGCCGATCATGCGCACCGGCCCCGCCACACCGCGCGATGCCGTGTGCCGTGCTCAGGCAGGCCGGTCCGCGAAGCTGAAGCCCACGCCGTAGATCGAGCGAATCCAGCCGTGCGAGGGCGCCACGGCCGTGAGCTTCTTGCGCAGGTTCTTGATGTGTCCGTCGACCGCGCGCTCGTTCACGTCGAGCGCTTCCGGAAACGCCGCTTCCAGCAGCTTCGAGCGCGTGAAGACCCGCCCTGGGTCCCGCGACAGCGTGCGCAGCAGCAGGAGCTCGCGGCGCGTGAGATCGAGCGCATGCCCCTCCAACTGCGCACCGCCGTGCGCGTCCCGGAAAGACACCGACTTCGACGGCGCCCCGCAAGCGCCATCGCGTTGCGCATGCCGGCGCAGCACCGTGTGCACGCGCGCCACCACTTCGCGCGGCGAAAACGGCTTGCAGACATAGTCGTCGGCGCCCAGGTCGAGCCCGCGCAGGCGGTCGACCTCGCGCGTGCGCGCCGTCAGCATGATGATCGGATGGTCGCTGTGCGAGCGCACCTTCTGCAGCACTTCGAGGCCGTCGATCTGCGGCAGCACCACGTCGAGCAAGGTGAGCGCGGGCGGCGAACTCAGGATGCGGTCGAGCGCCGAGGCGCCGTCGCCGATGTGCTCGACCTCGTGGCCCGCGTTGCAGAGGTGGTCCAGCAGTGCGAAGGCGCTGTCGCGCCCGTCTTCGACCATCAGGATGCGGCTCATGGCGTTGTCCTTTCCATCTTCAGAAGGAGGTGCCGATCTGGAACTGGAAGCGCTGCGTGCGGTCCGCCGCGATGCCGTTGGCGGTGTCCGCCTTCTGGTAGGCCAGCGGCACCGCGTACGCGAGCCGCAGCGGTCCCAACGGCGAGATCCAGCTGATGCCCAGGCCCGCCGAGGCGCGGATGCGGTTCTGCGCTTTCCACTGCGCATCGGTCATGCTGGCCGTGCGGTCGGCGAACACGTTGCCCGCATCGAAAAAGCTGTAGAGCCTGAGCGACCGGTCGTTGCCCGCGCCGGGAAAGGGCGTGCTGAACTCCATGTTGAAGATCGCCTTGCGCGTGCCGCCGAGCGAACCGCCCGTGACCGCATCGACCGGCCCGAGCGAGTTCTGCTCGAAGCCGCGGATCGAGCCGAGCCCGCCTGCATAGAAGTTCTTGAAGATCGGGAAGGTGCTGCCGCCCAGCGCCTTCGCATAGCCGAGCTGGCCGTTGATGGCCAGCGTGTATTGCTTGGAGAGCGCGAAGTACTGCTGGTACTGGTAGTCGGTCTTCAGGTAGCGCAGCGCGCTGCCCACGCCCACCTCGAGGTTCGCGCGCTGCAGGCGCCCGGTGGTCGGCACCAGCGCGCTGTCGCGGTCGTCGCGCGACCAGCCCACCGTCGCGGGAATGCCCACCACGTTGCTGCCGGCGCACACCACGCTCGGCGCGGTGCCGGTGCACTTGAAGTAGTCGAGATAAGCCTGCGGCGTGCCGGTGTAGACGTAAGAGCCGTCGACCAGCGTGTACGAACCGTTGGTGCCGGGCGTGAACGAATAGCGCTCCACGCCGATGCCGAGGAATACCGTGTCCAGCTCGCCCACCGGCAGCCCGAAGCGCACCG
The DNA here is from genome assembly GCF_030815625.1 of Variovorax sp. W1I1. Taxonomy (NCBI): domain Bacteria; kingdom Pseudomonadati; phylum Pseudomonadota; class Betaproteobacteria; order Burkholderiales; family Comamonadaceae; genus Variovorax; species Variovorax sp. W1I1. The sequence continues at coordinate 598,055 of NZ_JAUSWZ010000001.1, forward strand.
AGCCACCGTCGCTCGCGAGCTTGTAGTTGCCGTCGGCCTCGTAGTAGGGCCGCGTGGTGGTGTGAAAGACGTTGAGCGTGCGCGAGATGCCGTCCTTCGTGAAGTACGGATCGGTCGCAGTGAGCGAGATCGTGCGGTTGTACGAACTCGTGTTGACCTGCAGCCCCAGGTAGTTGCCCGAGCCGAACACGTTCTCCTGCGTGATGCCGAAGGTGAGCGAGACCTTGTCGGTCGACGAATAGCCCGCGCCCAGCTGCAGCGAGCCGGTGGGTTTCTCGGCCACGTTGACCGTGAGGTCGATCTGGTCGTTGCTGCCGGGTACTTCGGTGGTCTCCACGTTCACTTCGGTGAAGTAGCCGAGCCGGTCGACGCGATCGCGCGAGAGCTTGATCTTGTTGCCGTCGTACCAGGCGCCTTCGAACTGGCGGAACTCGCGGCGGATCACCTCGTCGCGCGTTCGCGCGTTGCCGCCGATGTTCAGACGCCGCACGTACACGCGGCGCGCGGGCTCGGCCTTCAGCACCATCGTCACGCGGTTGTTGGCCCCGTCGATCTCGGGCTCGGCCTTCACGCGCGCGAACGCGTAGCCGAAGGTGCCGAAGTAGTCGGTGAAGGCCTTGGTGGTGGCGGCCACGTCCTCGCCGTTGTAGGGCGCGCCGGGGCGCACCGTCACGAGGGTCTTGAACTCGTCTTCGCGGCCGAAGTAGTTGCCTTCGAGCCGCACACCGGCGACTGCGAACTTCTCGCCCTCGGTGATGTTGAGCGTGAGGTCCAGCGACTGCCGGTCCGGCGAGATGGCGACCTGCGTGGAGTCGATGCGGAACTCCAGGTAGCCGCGCGTGAGGTAGTAGGAGCGCAGCGTTTCCTGGTCGGCAGCGAGCTTGCTGCGCGAGTACTGGTTCGACTTGGTGTACCAGGCGAGCCAGCCGCCGCTGTCCTGGTCGAACAGGTCGAGCAGCGTGCTTTCGCTGAAGGCCTTGTTGCCGACGACGCGCACGCTTTTGATGCGCGCCGACTCGCCTTCGACGACGGTGAACGTGAGGTTGACGCGGTTGCGCTCCAGCGGCGTGACGGTGGTCACGACCTCCGCGTTGTAGAGGCTGCGGCTCACGTACTGGCGCTTGAGCTCCTGCTCGGCGCGGTCGGCGAGCGCCTTGTCGAAGGGGCGGCCTTCGGCAAGGCCGATTTCGCGCAAGGCCTTCTGAAGTGCGGACTTCTCGAATTCCTTGGTGCCGACGAAATCGACATCGGCGACGGTGGGTCGCTCTTCCACGATGACGACGAGCACGTTGCCATCGGTGTCGATGCGCACGTCCTTGAACAAGCCCAGCTCGAACAACGCGCGAATGGCTGCGCTGCCGCGCTCGTCGCTGTAGTTGTCGCCGGCCTTGATGCCGAGGGTCGAGAAGACGGTGCCGGGCTCGACGCGCTGCAGCCCTTCGAGCCGGATGTCGCGAACGGTGAACGGGTCGGCGGCCCATGCGGGAGGGGCGGCCATCGAAGCGAGCAGTGCAGCGATGGCCGCGAGGGACTTGGGGAGATACATCGCCGCATGGTCTTCGCCAATGTCGGAGAAATATGGGACGCTCTTCGGGGGCTTTGGTAAAGCCTGTAAAGGCTGCTACTGCAATCCCATTGCACGCATGACGGGCCACCGCATGGGCGGTTGCTGCTCGCTTCTTTCGCGGCAGTTCTGCAGATGCGTCTCCATCGACAGGTCGCCCTGGATGTCGAGCAGGCGCTGCACGGTGCGCTCGACGGCATGGGCATCGAGCAGCGGATAGGTGCGTGCTGTGCGTCCGTTGTTGCGCACGAGGCGTGCGATGTAGGGCAGGTCCTGCTGCGTGATGACCGCGGCGGGCATGACGCCTTCGAGTTCCACGCCTTCACAGGGCAGGAGCACGAAGTACTGCAGGCGCAGGTCATCGGGCAGCAGGCTGCGCAGCTGCGTCGTCTTGCGGCCGCCTTGCCATGCGGGGTCTTTCACTTCGCGTGCGCGTGTGCATCCGTGGAGTCGCAGGAACCAGCGCGGCGGGGCTTCGTCGGACTTCTTCCGATAGACGAAGGCGTTGCGCCACGCCTTGATCTCGAACAGGTACACGCCGGTCTCGCACACGATGACGGCGTCGATGCGCGCCGTGGGAACCGCGCATCCCGAAGGCATCGGGATGATGAGGTTGCGAAGAATGCGCAGGTGAGAAAAGGCCGGGGTGAATGCGTTGGACAGCTGCTGTATGCCCAGCGATGCGGCGACGGTGCTTTGCAAAACAATGGTCATGTGGACTCCTTCGGAAGGCCGAGCATTGCTTGGCTTTTGGGAGACTTTTAGTACGTGATCTTTGGAGAGGCGCGCGGTCTGCGCTGCGGCGCTGCGAACCCCGCTGTGCCGGCCCTTCGGGCTTCCCTGCGGTGCTCGCGTTTCGCGGGGGCTCGCAGAACTCGCTTCGCTCAGACAGCTGCGAGCCCTGATCCGCGAAACGCTGCGCTCCTCGGCGGCACAGAGGGGTTCGCAGCGCCGCAGCGCAGACCGCGCGCCTGTCGTGGCGTTGATGCTGTCGGCCGCTTGCATCGTGGTGAGTGCGCTCAAAACAACACCGTGTGCAAAGCATGCGGCGTCCACCAGATTCCTCCAAATTTGGACGAGACCATCCGTTCAGCCGCTCGATGTAGAGCAGCTGAAAACCCGGAGAAACCTGAATGAAGAAATCCCTCACGGCACTCGCCGCGCTGGCCGTCACCGGCCTGGCCTCTGCCCAATCGTCCGTTACCTTGTTCGGCGTCATCGATGCCGGCGTGAGCTACCAGAGCGCCACGTCGCGCGACCCGATCACGGGTGCGAGCAGCAAGCAGAGCCAATGGAGTCTTGCCAACTCCGGCTACAACTCCAGCCGCATTGGCTTTCGCGGCACCGAAGACCTCGGCGGCGGCCTGGCCGCCAGCTTCTGGCTCGAATCGCCGATCAGCAACGACGACGGCGCCACCGGCATCGCGAGCTTCAACCGCCGCTCCACCGTCAGCCTCTCCGGTGGCTTCGGCGAACTGCGGCTGGGCCGCGATTACACGGCCACCTTCTGGAACGACACGGTGTTCGATCCGTTCGGCACCAACGGTTCGGGCTCCAGCGCGATCTACTCGGTGAGCAGCAGCGCGGGCCTTGCCAACTCGAACTACGTGCGCGCGAGCAACATGGTCGGCTACTTCCTGCCGCCGAACCTCGGTGGCTTCTATGGCCAGGTCCAGTACAGCCTGAACGAGAACACAAAGACCAGCGCCACGGACACGACCGCCGAGATCAGCAGCAGCGCGGGCCGCTACGTCGGCGGCCGTTTCGGCTACGCGAACGGACCGCTCGATGTCGCATTGGCGGTGGGCCAGAACGTCGCGGTCGACACCACTTCGCTCACGCGCAAGGTGCAGACCATCAACCTCGGCGCGTCGTACGACTTCGGGCCCGTCAAGCTCTTCGGCGAGCTCTCGAACGTGCAGAACAAGTTCGCGCTCGCCGTGGGCAACAGCCACGACAGCTACAACGGCTACCTCATCGGCGCGAGCATGCCGGTGGGCGCTGGCTTGATCCGCGCGTCGTACTCCACGGTGCGCTACAACGAAGGCACCGTCGGCATTACCGGCGAAGACCCGCGCGTCAACAAGTTCGCGATCGGCTATGTGCACAACCTCTCCAAGCGCACCGCGCTGTACGCCACCGTTGCACGCGTGAACAACCGCAACGACGCGGCCTACACCGGCAGCCTGTCGGCCGCGGCCACCACGGGCTACGGCAGCACGGGCGTGGGCTACACGGGCCTGCCGCGCTCGTCTACGGGCTACGACTTCGGCATCCGCCACGCTTTCTGACGATGCAGCCGGCCGGTGCGATGGGGCACTCGCGCTGTCGCACGCGGACGGCCGGCCAATGCTTTGAATCGATTCAACAAATGACGCGACGAATCCATCACTTCGCGGGCGTGCTTGCAGCCGCCGGCCTGTCGGGCTGCATCATGCTGCCGCCGCCCATGCCACCTCGACCGCCGCCGATGTTCCGCGGTGGGCAGCCACCATTTCCGATGTCCTTCGAGCATCACGGGCCGCCGATGGCGCGATGGGATCTGTGCGAAGGCCAGCCCGAAGGTGCGCGGCCTGCGCTGCCGGGGCCGCGTGCGGATGCATTGCCGGGAAGCTGCGAGCGCGGTGCCTCGGGCGCGCTCGAGTTCCGTGCGCCCGTGCCGCGTTGAGGAAAGGCCGCACACACATGTATTCCGGCAGTCTTGGGTTCTTCATTGCGGTGGCCATTGCGCTGGGCCTTGCCGGCGTGGTCGTAATGATGGGTTCTCTCTTCGTCGTGAACATGCGGGCGGGCGCATCGGCCCGCAAGGCGGCGCAGCAGGCGCGCGACGATGCGAGACAGAAGCTGCTGGCCAGCAGCGTGCAGGACCTGCGGCCGCTGATCGGTGTGGCACCGCACATGACGGGCATTCGCTTCGACATCCAGCTTCCGCCTGAGGCCGTGCATGTCTTCGTCATCAAGGCGGAGCTGTGCGAACTGCTGTCCAAGGTCGCGGCGCATGCGGCGAGCGTGATGCGTGCCGGTGCGACGCTGCAGGTTTGCGCGCGCGTGGAGCGAGGGCATGCGGTCATCCATTGGCGCGATCTCGATGCAGACGATGTGCGGCCACCGCTTGCAAGGTTCTTCGATGCGCTCGACGCCGCGTCGCAAGCCAGTGCGCGAGTCTGCGAACGCATTGCGAGCCGCCATGGCGGGCGCATCTATTCGGCGCCGCATGCCGATGGCGCGCTGGGCCTGACGCTGCGGCTGCCGTTGCACGAGTCCCCCGCGAGGGCTTGAAGGGCGCGCGCTGCCGCGCCGTGGAACTCCGCGTCATACTCGCGGTCCCACGGTGCCGCCGCTTTTCCTCCCGATGCCGAACGTGCGAATTTCAGCCTCTTCTTCCTTTCTTCGTATGCTCGCCGCGAGTGCGATTTTTCTCGCTGCCGGTGCGCTGCATGCGCAAGCCTTGCCACCGGGCGTGCGGCTCGGCATGACGGCCGATGAATTGCAGGCTGCACTGCCCGCCGCCGAGCGCGTGCACCGCCCGCAACGACTGACCGGTGGCCTGCTCGGAAGCTGGCGCGCAGCGCCGGTCGAGATGGCGGGGTTGATGTTCGAACCGACCTTCTTCTTTGCGGCATCGGAATTGCGGCGCGTCGAATACGTGGCCGCGGCGCAGTCCGCGCCCGACAGCGGCGCATCGGCATTCGGGCAGCTGGTGCAATGGGGGCGCGGCGTGTTCGGCAACGAACTCGCGTCGCGCGATCCGGGCAGCGCTTACGCCGCGTGGACGAGCGGCGACGCCGATGTCTATGTGCAGCAGGTCAGCGACCCGCGCCGCGCGAGCGTGCGGCTCGTCTACAAGGCGCGGCAGTTGCGGGACGGCAGCGAACTCTGAACGCGAGAAGGCCCGGTCAGCCTTCGGTGAGCATGCCGCGCTGCTCGATGAAGGCCACCACCTCGGCCACGCCGGTGTGGGTCTTGAGGTTCGTCATCACGTAGGGCCGCTGGCGGCGCATGCGCTGCGTGTCCTGCTCCATCACTTCCAGGCTCGCGCCGACGTAGGGTGCAAGGTCGATCTTGTTGATCACGAAGAGGTCGCTCTTGGTGATGCCGGGGCCGCCCTTGCGCGGAATCTTCTCGCCGGCCGCCACGTCGATCACGTAGATCGTGAGGTCCGAGAGCTCCGGGCTGAAGGTGGCCGCGAGGTTGTCGCCGCCGGATTCGACGAACACCACGTCGGCATCCGGAAAGTCCTCGAGCATGCGGTCGATGGCTTCGAGGTTGATCGACGCGTCCTCGCGGATCGCGGTGTGCGGGCAGCCGCCGGTTTCCACGCCCATGATGCGTTCGGCGGGCAGCGCGCCGGCCACAGTCAGGAGGCGCTGGTCTTCCTTGGTGTAGATGTCGTTGGTGATCGCGACGAGGTCGTACTTGTCGCGCATCGCCTTGCAGAGCATTTCGAGCAGCGTGGTCTTGCCCGAGCCGACCGGGCCGCCGATGCCCACGCGCAGCGGGGGCAGTCTCTTGGTGCGGTGGGGGATGTGGTGCAGGGCGGAGGTCATGGGCGTTGTCCGGTTCGGTCAGCTTCGAAAGAGGCGGGAATATTGTGTTTCATGGCGGGCCGACAGCACGGCCAAAAGGGGCGCGAAGGCCTGGCGTTCGTCGTCGCCCAGCTTCATCGCACGGTCGACGGCCGCGGGGATTTCGTTTGCCAGCCGCGCGAGGATGCGCTGGCCCGCGCTCTGGCCGAGCGGCACGGCTTTTACGGCGGCGGCCACCATGTTCTCGGCCCAGCCGAAGGCGAAGGCGAGGCACCCGTCGTGCACCGTGGCGCCGGTGCGGCTGAGCGCGAAGGCAAAGGCCACGGGGTAGCTCGCGGGCAGGTCTTTAAATACCTCGGCCGTGTCCGCGTGGTGCAGCTTGAGCCACTCGACGAAGGAGCGGCCCATCTGCTCGGTCTGCAGGAAGAACTCGGCCGATTCGCGGGTGGTCATGACCCATTCGTTGAGCTGGCGGATGCGCGGTGCATTGTTCGCGCGCCAGGCGGGGATGGCTTGCGCAACCAGTGCAAGGTCGCCGCGCGCGAAGCTCAGGTGCAACTGGTCAGCGAGCCACTCGGTGGCCTTGGCCTCTGAATTGATGCCGGCCCATTCGACCGCTGCCTCGACGCCCTCGGAATACGAGAAACCGCCCACGGGCAGGGCGGGGGAGGCCAGCCAGATGAGTTGCAGGAGGCTTTGGGCGCTGGCCGGCTCGGGCATGTCAGTGGGAGTGGCCGTGGTGGCTGTGATCGTGACCGTGCGGATGGTCGGCATGGTCGTCGAGCAATTCCGGCGCGAGCACGAGTGGCTTCGGGCCTTTGCTGGCGCCATGCGAATGGCCGTGATCGTGGGCATGGTCATGACCGCCGCCATGCAAATGCTCCTGCGAGCCATAGGCGCCGCCCTCGGGCTCGAAGGCTTCTTCCACCGCAACGACGATCAGGTGCATCGAGCGCAGCATGTCGGCCAGCACGTGGTCGGGTTCGATCTTCAGGTGGTCGGGCTTGAGCTCGATCGGCACGTGCCGGTTGCCCAGGTGGTAGGCCGCGCGCGTCAGGTCGAAGGGCGTGCCGTGGGCCGTGCAGTGCGTGATGCGCAGCACGGGCTGCGGTGCCGCGATGACGCGGATCAGCGAGCCGTCTTCGGCCACCAGCACATCGCCGCCGCGCACCGCGGTGCCGCGTGGCAGAAAGATGCCGATCTGCCGGCCTTGCGAATCGGTGGCGTCGAAGCGGCTCTTCTGGCGGACGTCCCAGTCGAGTTCGACGGTGGCGGCGCGCTTGAGCAGCACGGGCGCGAGGCCGCGGCCCTGGGGCATGAGTTTGTTGGCGGTGAGCATGTTGACTTGCTTTTAGCGGTGAGACGTCGGTAATATAACGTCTGTTATAACTTCGGAGGCCTTCATGTCGGCACTCAAATTGACCCAGATCGGCAACTCCGTCGGTGTGATTCTTCCCAAGGAAGTGCTGGCGCGGCTCAAGGTAGAAAAGGGCGACACGCTGTTCCTGACCGAGGCCGCCAACGGCGTTACCCTGACGCCATACGACCCCGAGATCGAAGAACAACTGAAGCTTGGCCGCGAATTCATGCGCGAATTCCGCGACACCTTCCACCAGCTCGCCAAATGAGCACTTGGCGCTGGATCGACAGGCGCACCTTGATCCTGTTGCATGACGAAAGCCTCGCCGAGCATGGTGGAGCTTCCGGCCTGCGCGACGAAACGATGCTGCAGTCCGCGCTTGCGCGTCCGCTCAACCTCGTGAGCTACGAGTCGCCCGACGCGGCAGACCTCGCGGCCGCTTATGGCGTGGGACTGGCCAAGAACCATCCGTTCATCGACGGCAACAAGCGCGCGGCATTCCTGTCCGTTGGTCTGTTCCTTGCCCTGAACGGCCAGCGACTGGTGGCGACGCAGGCCGAGGCTACGCTGGTGATGCTCGACGTCGCCGCCAGCGCCATGGACGAGAGCAGCTTCGCCAATTGGATCCGAGGCCACATGGCACCTCGCTCGCCCTGAGGCCCGCAGCATCTAGAACAGGAAATACCGCTGCGCCATCGGCAGCAGCTTCGCCGGCTCGCAGGTCAGCAGATGCCCGTCGGCGCGCACCGCGTAGGTCTGCGCATCGATCTCCATCTTCGGCGTGTAGCCGTTGTGGATCAGGTCGCTCTTGCGCACGTTGCGAATGTTCTTCACCGCGCTCAGGTGCTTGGCTAAACCGTAGCGCTCCTTGATGCCCGAGGCCAGCCCGGCCTGCGAGACGAAGGTGAGCGAGCTCTTCGCGAGCGAGCCGCCGTACGCGCCGAACATCGGGCGAAAGTGCACTGGCTGCGGCGTCGGGATCGATGCGCTCGGGTCGCCCATCGCGGCCATCGCAATCGTGCCGCCCTTCAAGATGGTGAAGGGCTTCACGCCGAAGAAGGCGGGCTTCCAGATCACGATGTCGGCCCACTTGCCGACTTCCAGCGAGCCGACTTCGTGCGCGATGCCGTGCGCGATCGCCGGGTTGATCGTGTACTTGGCGACGTAGCGCTTCGCGCGGAAGTTGTCGTTGCGTTCGCTGTCTTCGGGAAGCGTGCCGCGCTGCACCTTCATCTTGTGCGCGGTCTGCCAGGTGCGGATGATCACCTCGCCGACGCGGCCCATGGCCTGGCTGTCGGAGCTGAACATGCTGATCGCGCCCAGATCGTGCAGCACGTCTTCGGCGGCGATGGTTTCCTTGCGGATGCGCGACTCGGCGAAGGCTAGGTCTTCGGCGATGCCGGCGTCCAGGTGGTGGCACACCATGAGCATGTCGACGTGCTCGTCGAGCGTGTTCACGGTGTAGGGCATCGTGGGGTTGGTGGACGACGGCAAGAAGTTCGCCTCGCCGACCACGCGCAGGATGTCCGGCGCATGGCCGCCGCCCGCGCCTTCGGTGTGAAAGGCGCAGATCGCGCGGCCGCCCACGGCCGCGATGGTGTTCTCGACGAAGCCCGATTCGTTGAGCGTGTCGCTGTGGATTGCCACCTGCGTGTCGGTGGCGTCGGCCACGTCGAGGCAATTGCTGATGGCCGCGGGCGTGGTGCCCCAGTCTTCGTGCAGCTTGAGGCCGATGACGCCCGCGTCGATCTGCTCGTGCAGCGCATCCGGCAGGCTCGCATTGCCCTTGCCGAGAAAGCCGAGGTTCATCGGGAACGCATCGGCGGCCTGCAGCATGCGCTCGATGTGCCAGGGGCCGGGCGTGGCGGTGGTCGCGAAGGTGCCGGTGGCGGGACCGGTGCCGCCGCCGAGCATGGTCGTCACGCCGGAAGACAGCGCCTCCTCGATCTGCTGCGGACAGATGAAGTGGATGTGGCTGTCGATGCCGCCCGCGGTGACGATGTTGCCTTCGCAGCTGATGATTTCGGTGCCGGGGCCGATAACGATGTCCACGCCCGGCTGCACGTCTGGGTTGCCGGCCTTGCCGATGGCGGCGATGCGGCCGTCCTTCAGGCCGATGTCGGCCTTGACGATGCCCCAGTGGTCGAGGATGAGCGCGTTGGTGAGCACGGTGTCGACGGCGCCCTGCGCACGCGTGCGCTGCGATTGCGCCATGCCGTCGCGGATCGTCTTGCCGCCGCCGAACTTCACTTCTTCGCCGTAGCCGCCGGCACGCAGCGTGTAGTCGGCCTCGACTTCGATCAGCAGCTCGGTGTCTGCAAGGCGGACCCGGTCACCCACGGTGGGGCCGAAGATTTCTGCATAGGCGCGTCGCCCGATGGTGGCCATGTTTTAGAGCTTTCCTTGAACCAGGCCGCGAAAGCCGTAGACGATGCGATCGCCCGAGTAATCGACCAGTTCGACCGTGCGCTGCTGCCCCGGCTCGAAGCGCACCGCGGCGCCCGAGGCGATGTTCAGCCGCATGCCGCGCGCGGCTTCGCGGTCGAAGCCGAGGGCGCCGTTAGTCTCGGCGAAGTGATAGTGCGAGCCGACCTGGATCGGCCGGTCGGCGGTGTTCTGCACCACCAGTGTGAGGGTGCGGCGGCCGGGGTTGAGCGTGTGGTCGCCGTCGTCGGTGAGGAGTTCGCCGGGGGTCATGGCGGCCTCAGATCGCCTGTGCCAGCAGCGTCGCGCCGAGTGCGACGACGGCGGCACCGGCCACGCGCGGCAGCCAGGCGTTGGCGTGGCGCAGCGCCCAGCCGAGCGCGATGCCGGCGAGGTGCAGCAGCACGGTCGCGCTGACCATGCCGGCCAGCGTGAGTGCGGCGCCTTGCTCGCTTGCGAGCTCGTAACCGTGGGCCACGCCGTGGAAGACGGCGAACACGCCGACCACCGCCATCGCAACAGCCGCCGGCAGGTGGATGCGCGTGACCACCAGCAGGCCCAGCACCAGCAGCGAGGCCGCGATCATCGGTTCGACGGCTGGCAGTTGAACGCCGGCGAGGCCCATCAACGCACCCACCAGCAGCATGCCGGCGAAGGCCAGCGGCGCCCACAGCAGATCGGGCCAGGCGCGGCGCGCGGCCAGTGCGCTCCAGAAGCCGACCGCGACCATGGCGGCCAGGTGATCGGCGCCGGTCAGCGGGTGCAGGAAGCCGGTGGTGAAGCCGTGATGCAGGCCGCCATCGACGCCGGTGTGGGCGCTGGCCGCGAGCGGCAGGAGGAGGGCGAGCAGGGCGAGGGTCTTGGAAGTGGTGCGGCGCATGTCGGTTCTTCTTTGTGGCGGGTCAGACGATGGGCTGGTGGACGGTGACCAGCTTGGTCCCGTCTGGAAAGGTGGCTTCGACCTGGATGTCCGGAATCATCTCGGCGATGCCGTCCATGACGTCGGCGCGGGTGAGCACCGAGCGCCCGTCGCTCATGAGTTCGGCGACGCTCTTGCCGTCGCGGGCACCCTCCATCACGGCGGCGGAGATGAGGGCGATGGCTTCGGGGTAGTTGAGCTTCAGGCCGCGGGCCTTGCGGCGTTCAGCCAGCAACGCCGCGGTGAAGATCAGCAGCTTGTCTTTTTCGCGCGGGGTCAGTTCCATGGGAGCGGCATCGGGTGGCTGGGGAAGGGGCGGCCATTATGGGCAAGCCTTCTTCTTTGCAACAGTCGTGCCGGTGAAGGCCCAGGGGCCGCCGCGCCCGGCCGCCCAAAGCGGTCGGCCCGCCCCCGGTAGGGGGTTGGCGAAGCGACACGAAGTGCGCGCCGCCTGGGGGCGAGCAACGATTCAGGCACGAAAGATGCACCGAAACGGTGTGAATCCCGAAGCCACGACCACGACCCTCGACGCTGCCCCCCAGCGCATCGTCAAGGTCCGGCGCGACTACAACAGCTGGGTCGCGAGCGAAACGCTCGAAGACTATGCGTTGCGCTACACGCCGCAGCGCTTTCGCAAGTGGTCCGAATGGCGGGTGGCCAACACGGCTTTCGGGGCGGCGTCGTTCCTGATCCTCGAGGCGGTGGGCGCCACGCTGCTGGTGAAGTACGGCTTTGCCAATGCTTTCTGGGCGATCCTGGTCACCGGGCTCATCATCTTCCTGGCGGGGCTGCCGATCAGCGTGTATGCCGCGCGCTACGGCGTCGACATGGACCTGCTCACCCGCGGCGCCGGCTTCGGCTACATCGGCTCGACGCTCACCTCGCTGATCTACGCGAGCTTCACCTTCATTTTTTTCGCGCTCGAAGCGGCCGTGATGGCCTATGCGCTGGAGCTGGCGCTGGGCATTCCGCCGGTCTGGGGGTATCTGGTGTGCGCGCTGGTGGTCATTCCGCTGGTCACGCACGGGGTGTCGGCCATCAGCCGGCTGCAGTTGTGGACGCAGCCGCTCTGGCTGCTGATGCTGGTGGTGCCCTTTGTGTTCGTGCTCGTGCGCGATCCTGGTGCGTTCGCGGGCATCGTGCACTACAACGGGGTCAAGACCGGCACCAAGGGTTTCGATTTGCACCTGTTTGGCGCGGCCCTGACGGTCGGCATCGCGCTCATCACCCAGATGGGCGAGCAGGCCGACTACCTGCGTTTCATGCCCGCGCGCACCGCCACCACCGGGCGGCGCTGGTGGGCGGGCGTGCTGGCCGGCGGCCCGGGCTGGGTGGTGCTGGGCGTGTTCAAGATGCTGGGCGGGGCGCTGCTGGCCTACCTGGCCATCACGCACATGGTGCCGGTGGAGCGCGCGGTCGATCCGAACCAGATGTACCTCGCTGCCTACGAGTACGTGTTCCCGAACTACGGCTGGGCGGTGGCGGCCACGGCGCTGTTCGTGGTGATCTCGCAGCTCAAGATCAACGTGACCAACGCCTATGCGGGGTCGCTGGCCTGGAGCAATTTCTTCTCGCGCGTGGCGCACAGCCATCCGGGGCGGGTGGTGTGGGTGGTGTTCAACGCGCTCATCGCCTTCATGCTGATGGAGATGAACGTGTTCCAGGCGCTGGGCGATGTGCTCGGCCTCTTCGCCAACATCGCCATCGCCTGGATGATGTCGGTGGTGGCCGACCTGGTCATCAACAAGCCGCTGGGACTCTCGCCGCCGGGCATCGAGTTCAAGCGCGCGCACCTGTGGGACATCAACCCGGTGGGCGTGGGCGCGATGGCGCTGGCTTCGGTGCTGTCGATCACCGCGCACCTGGGCGTGTTCGGGCCGCTGGCGCAGGCGTTCTCGGCGCTGATTGCGCTGGGCACCGCGCTCATCGCCTCGCCGCTGCTGGCGTGGGCGACCGGCGGCAAGTACTACCTGGCGCGGGCCTCCGATGCGATGGGTGCCGTGCCGTTCACCCCGGCAGCGGGTGGCCGCGCGGTGCGCTGGGCCAAGGTCGAATCGGACGAAAGCGGCAACTACCAGCGTCTGAAGATGCAGCACTGCGTGATCTGCGAGCGCGAATACGAAGGGCCGGACATGGCGCATTGCCCGGCCTACCAGGGCGCGATCTGCTCGCTGTGCTGCACGCTCGATGCCCGCTGCGGCGACCTGTGCAAGCCGCATGCGAGCCTGTCGTCGCAGTGGTCGGCCGCATTGCGCTGGCTGCTGCCACGGCGCAGCTGGCGCTACTTGGACACCGGCCTGGGGCACTTCCTGCTGCTGATGCTGATCATCGTGCCGCTGCTGGCGGTGGTGTTCGGCGTGCTCTATCAGCAGGAGCTGCGGGCGCTGGCCGAGAGTGCGGTCGAGCTCGCGTCGCAGGCCGGCGTGTCCGAGGTTTGGGCAGGCGTGCAGCAGTCGGCGTTGCGCTCGGGGTTTCTCAAGGCGTACATGGCGCTGCTGGTCATCGCGGGCATCGTGGCGTGGTGGCTGGTGCTCGCGCACCAGAGCCGCAAGGTCGCGCAGGAAGAGTCGAACCGCCAGACCCACCTGCTGCTGCGCGAGATCGAGCTGCACCGCGAAACCGACCGTGCCCTGCAGGCTGCCAAGCAAACGGCTGAAGAAGCACGCGCCGTCGCCGAGCAGGCCCAGCGCGCCGCCGACCAGGCCAACCAGGCCAAGAGCCGCTACATCAGCGCAATCAGCCACGAGCTGCGCACGCCGCTCAACAGCATCCTCGGCTATGCGCAGTTGATGGGCGAAGACCACTCGGTGCCGCCGCATCGCCAGCAGGCGGTGGCGGTCATCAAGCGCGGCGGCGAGCATCTGTTGTCGCTCATCGAAGGCACGCTGGCCATCGCGCACATCGAGGCCGGCAAGCTCACGCTGCACGCGCGGCCGATGCGCTTTGCCGACACCATGCGCGAGTTGGCCGACATGTTCGAGCTGCAGGCCGCCGAGAAGGGGCTGCAGTTCCGCTTCGAAGCCGGAGGCGCCTTGCCCGAGGTGGTGCGCGCTGACGAGAAGCGGGTGGGGCAGATCCTCATCAACCTGCTGGGCAACGCGATCAAGTTCACAGCGGCGGGGCAGGTCACGCTGCGCCTGGCGTATGCACGTGAGTTCGCGGCCATCGAGATCGAGGACACCGGGCCGGGCATGACGACCGAGGACATCGACCGCATCTTCGAGCCCTTCGCGCGCGGCAACGCGGCGGCCTCGTCGGCGCCGGGTGCGGGCCTCGGCCTCACCATCGCCAAGATGCTGACCGACCTGATGGGCGGCGAGATGAAAGTGCAGAGCACGCCGGGTGTGGGCTCGCTTTTCTGCGTGCGGCTCTTCCTGCCGCGCGTGCACGATACGGCGGTGGGCGCGAGCCGGCCGGTGCCGGTGACGCGCGCGCGCCGCGGGTATGAAGGTGCGCGCCGCCGCCTTCTTGTGGTCGACAACGAAGAGGCCGACCGCGACCTGCTCGAGCACGTGCTTGCGCCGCTGGGCTTCGAGCTACGCACCGCGGCCAGCGGCCACGATGCGCTGGACCTGATCGCCGCGGGCTACCGGCCAGACGCAATGTTCGTTGACCTCGCGATGCCCGGCATCGACGGCTGGGAAACCATCCGCCGTGCGCGCAAGCTCGGCCTGACCGACGAGGCCGTGGCCATCGTCTCGGCCAACGCCTTCGACAAGGGCCTGGACAACGACGTGGGCATCGCGCCCGAAGACTTCTTCGTGAAACCCGTGCGCCACACCGAACTGCTCGACTGGCTCGAACGCCGGCTCGGCCTCAAGTGGACCGACACCGCCGCCGCATTGCCTGCGCCGGCCGCGCCGAAGACGATGCAGCCGCCCTCGCGCGAGCGCCTGCGCGCACTCGAAGACGCGGTGAGCCTCGGCTACTTCCGCGGCATCATGAACCAGCTCGACGACATCGACACCGAACAGCCCGAGTGCATGGCATGGACCGAGGCGCAGCGCGTGCTGGCGCGCCAGTTCCAGTTCGAGGCCATGAGCCGGGCGCTGGCCGAAGCAGTGAGTGCGCCATGACAACCACCCCGCCTCCCGAACCCTCGCCCCTCGCACGAAGCTTGCGCGACGAGGGCGTCAACGCCGACCTCGTGCTCATCGTGGACGACGTGCCCGACAACCTCGCGGTGCTGCACGACGCGCTCGACGAATCGGGCTACACCGTGCTCATCGCCACCAACGGCGAGCAGGCGCTGCAGCGCGCCGCGCAGGCGCGGCCCGACATCGTGCTGCTCGACGCGATGATGCCGGGCATCGACGGCTTCGAGGTGGCGCGCCGACTCAAGGCCGATGCTGCGACCGCGCACATTCCCATCGTGTTCATGACCGGCCTCACCGAAACCGAGCACCTCGTGGCCGCGCTCGAAGCCGGCGGCGTCGACTACGTCACCAAGCCCATCAAGCCCAAGGAAGTGCTCGCGCGCATGAACGTGCACCTGCAGGGCGCGCGCCGCGCGCGGCAGGACGCGCGGCAGGCCGGCCAGGCGCGCAATGCGCTCGATGCGTTCGGCTACGCGAGCATCACCGTGCGGCTGCCCGAGGGGCGCCTCATCTGGCAGACGGCGCTCGCGCGCGACCTGCTGCACCGCTACTGCGAGACGCGTGCCCCCGAGACGCCGCCCGCGGTGCTCGAATGGCTGCTGCGCCACACGCCCGATGCGCGCCAGCGCGGCATCGAGCCGCCGGCGCTTTCGATCGCGCAGGGCGCGAACAGCCTCACGCTGCGCCTGCACCAGCAGACCGGGCAGGACGACGACGGCGACGAGTGGATGATCATCATGCGCGAGGTGTCCGACACCGGGGTGATCGAGGCGATGAGCCTGAGCCTGAAGCTCACCGCGCGCGAGGCCGAGGTGCTGTACTGGGTGGTCAAGGGCAAGACCAACAAGGACATCGGCGAGATCCTCGGCAGCAGCCCGGCCACTGCCAAGAAGCACCTGGAGCGGGTGTACGTGAAGCTGGGCGTGGAGACGCGCACCGCCGCGGCTGGCGTGGCCATCAAGCGCATCCGCGAGCTGCAGCCCCAGTTCGAGATCTGAGAGGGCTTTGCAGCCGTGCTGCGGCGCGTCACCGCGCCGACTTTCCGCCTCCCTAGAATGGTCCGAGGGCCTTGGGGTGCGCGATGAAGAACAGCAGCAAGAGAACAACAATCCGACGAACGAGCCGCTGCTGGCATCCCGGCTGGCTGTGGATGGCTTCCTGCGCGATGGCGAGCCTGGGCGCGGAGGCCGCGGGGCATTTCGACGTCGACGACGCGGGCACGCTCGATCCGGGCCAATGCCAGTACGAGACCTGGTGGGGCCGCACCGGTGTCGAGCCGGTCACGGGCTTTCACATCGGGCCGTCGTGCCGCGTCGGGCCTGTCGAGCTGGGGCTGAACGTCGACCGGCTCTCGGTTCAGGACGTACAGCGCGTTCATTCGATCACCGCTGGGCCGCAGCTCAAGTGGACCTTCCTGGGCCAAGCCGCAGATGCGCCGCTCAGCGCGGCGGTGTCGATGGGCACCGTGTCCGATCTCCGGCGCGGTGGCCGCATGGGCGGGCAGTTCGTGGTGCCGGTGACCTGGCGGCCCGTCGACAGCCTGCAATTGCACGCCAACCTCGGCGCGGACTGGGCGCTCGGCAGCGGCGTGCGCACGCCGCGCGGTGGCCTGGCCGCCGAGTGGGCCCTGACCGATGTCGTGTCGCTGATCGCCGAACGCAATCGCGCCTCGGGTGCCTGGACTTCGCGCGTGGGCGGCCGGTTCAGCCTCACGCCGCTGATCAGCGTGGACATCAGCGCCTCGCGCAGCCGCCCGCTCGGCGGGCGAAGCGTGACGGGCTTCGTGGTCGGCCTGAACCACGAGTTCAGCTGGAAGTGAATCGATCGGCCTATCGCAGATAGCGCTGCATGCGCTTCTCGTCCTCGGCCAGCTGCAGGCGCATGAGCGAGAGAAAGTCGCGCGCCGTCGCCGAGAGCACCTTGCCCGCCGGCAGCGCCAGGATGCAGGTGAAGTGCACGTCGATCGACAGCCGGCGCACCACCAGCCCGCGCTCCGCGTAGTCGAGCGCGGTGATCGGATTGACCAGTCCCACGCCCAGGCCGCGCAGCGCCATCTCGCACACGCTGGCCGCATAAGGCGTCTGCACCAGGACGCGCAGCGCCACGCCGTAGGGCGCCAGCGCCGCCTCGAGCCGCTGGTGCGAGGGGTCTTCGGGGTTGAGCGCGATAAAGGCTGCCTCTGCCAGCTGCTCCGGCTTGATGGTCTTGAAGCGCGCGAGCGCATGGCCCTCGGGCATCACCACCACGCCGGGAAAGCGCGAGAAGGTCGAGTGGTCGATGCCTTCGAGCGAGAGTTCGTCGGCCATGAGTCCGAAGTCGGAGATGCCCATCGCCACCCGGTCGCGCACGTCCTTGGAGCTGAGCACCTGCAGCGACACCTGCGGCCAGGGGCTCGCGCCGCGGTGTGCCTTCAGGCGGGCGAGGGCGCGCGGCATGAAGCCGAGGCCATAGGCCGGAAAGCAACTGAGTTCCAGCTGGGTGAGGCCGAAGTCGCGCAGGCTCTTCACGCGGTGCTCGATGGCGTCCATGCCGATGAACACGCGCTCCACCTCGATCCACAGCGCGCGCGCCTCGGGCGTGGGCACCAGCCGCCCGCCCGTGCGCTGGAACAGCAGCATGCCGGCCTGCGCTTCGAGCCGCTTGAGCGACTGGCTGATGGCGGGCTGCGTCACATGCAGCAAGGCCGCGGCCTTGCGGGTGGAGCTGCCGCGCATCAGCGCCCGGAACGTCTCGATTTCGGCGAATCGCATCGATGGCCACCGATAAGTTTATTTATCGATTGAGTATCTAAAGGTGCGTAATTTTATTTCCGAATGCATAAGATTTAGGCACAACCTCCAACCCCATCCCCTCGCTGTGACGCCCTCGCCAGTTCTGGACTTCAAGTTCGCCGCCTTGCCAGCGGAACCCTCGGCCCATCGTTCGGGGAATCCCGCCGCCTCCGCCTTGGCCCGCACGCTCAAGCCGGTGCGCAATTCGCACTTGCGGGGCCTGCAGTGCCTGCGCTGCGATGCGCTCTACCCGGTCACGCTGACGCACGACGGCTGCCCCGCCTGCAAGCGCGCGGGCTTTCACGTCGCATTGCGCGCGAGCTACCTGCCCGACCTGGGGAACGAGACAGAGCGAGCAGAAGGCCACGATGCGATCCCCATGCCCTATGCGTCGGGCTTCACCCTCGGCGAGGGCCAGACGCCGATGCTGGAAATGACGGAGCTGGCGCGGCATTTCGACGTCGCGCGGCTCGGCCTCAAGGACGAATCGAGCAACCCCACCGGCTCGCACAAGGACCGCATGACGGCGGTGGGCGTGGCGCAGGCGCTGGACTTCGGCGCCCACACACTGGTGCTCGCGTCCTCGGGCAATGCGGCGGTGTCGGCGGCGCACTATGCGTGGGCGGCGGGCCTGCGTTGCGAGGTCGCCACCTACGAAGGCATGCCGGCGACCTACTCGCGCCAACTCGATGCGCTGGGCGCGCGGCGCTATGTGTTCGCCGACAACGCCGGCCGCTGGGCCTTCGTGCGCGAGCGCTCGCAGTACCCCGGCTACTTCGCGCTGACCAATTACCGCCTGCCCGCGCTCGGCAGCGCGCCGCTGGCCATCGAGGGCTACAAGACCATCGCCCCCGAGTGCGTGGCCGACGCCGGCCTGCCGGACCACATCGTGATTCCCACCGCGCGCGGCGACCTCGCCTGGGGCATCTACGCGGGCTTTCGCGACCTGCTGGCCGCGGGGCGCATTCCGCGCCTGCCGCGGCTCTGGCTGGTGGAGCCGTTCCCGCGCCTCGCACGCGTGTTCGCGGGCGGCGCGATCAACGGCAGCTATCCCGGCCACACCGCGCAGTTCTCGACGGCGGGCGCCACCGTGACCTACCTGCAGTGGCAGGCCGCCACGGCGACGGGCGGCGGTGCGGTGGTGGTGAACGACGACGAAGCGCGCGCGGCGCGGCGGCTGCTCACGGCTGCCGGCGTGAGCGCTGAGCTGTGCGCGGCCGGCGGGCTGGCCGCGCTGCGGCAACTGCGCGAGAGCGGCGCCATCGCCGCTGACGCGCATGTGGTGCTGATGCTCACGGCCAACGCGTCGAGCGATCCAAGCTGGCCCGACCCCGCCGTCTGAACCCAAGGAGCCCACCATGCCGACGATTCATCGCCGGGCCTTTCTGGCCGCCGGCTCTACAGCCCTGCTCGCTGCAGCGCGACCTGCATGGGCTGCCTACCCCGAACGGCCCATCAAGCTCGTCGTGCCCTGGGCCGCGGGCGGCAGCACCGACGCCATCGCACGCGCCATGGCGCAGCGCATGGGCCAGACCATCGGCAGCCCGGTGATCGTGGACAACCGGCCCGGCGCGGCCGGGATGATCGGCACCGACGTGGCCGCCAAGGCGGCGCCCGACGGCTACACCATTGCCATCGTCGAGCTGCCGCACGCGATCGCGCCGGCGGTGACGGCCAAGCTGCCCTACGACCTGCTACGCGACTTCACGCCCGTGACCATGATCGGCACCTCGCCGCTGGTGTTCTTCGCGGGCATGGACGGGGACAGCAAGGACTTCAAGACCTTCATCAAGTCGGCCGCCGCCAAGTCGTCGCCACCGGCCATCGCGCACAGCGGTGCGGGCACTGTGAGCCATCTCGCGGCCGAGATGCTCGCGAGGCGCACGAACATCCGTTTCAACATGGTGCCGTACAAGGGCTCGGCGCCGGCGCTGACCGACGTGGCGGCCGGCACGGTGGCCGGCCACTTCGCGACGCTGGCCAGCGGCTCCAGCCTCGCGGGCGGCAACAGGATCCGGCCGCTGCTCGTCACAAGCACGCAGCGCGTGAACATCGCCGGCCTGCAGAACGTGCCCGCGCTCGCGGAGAACAACCTCAAGGGCATGGAGATCGACCAGTGGTGGGCCATGGTGACGCCGGCCACGACGCCACTGGAGGTGATCGAGAAACTGCGCCGGGAAGCCATCGCAGCGCTCGAGCATCCCTCGGTGAAGGAGCGGATGGCGGTGCTGGGCGTGCAGATGAAGGGATCGACGCCGGGCGAACTGCGCGCGTTCCTGCGCTCGGAGGCGGAGCGTTGGCAGAAGGTGGCGCACGAGGTCGGCCTGCAGCCGCAGTAAGCCCGGCCGCTCTCGCTCTATTTATTACTTGGCGTCGCTGTACACGGTGGCGCGCGAGACGCCCATGTGCGCTGCGGCGATCTCGGCGCCGCGGCGAATCTCCAGGAAGCCGGCCTTCTTCAGCTCCTGCACGAGCTGCTTGCGATCCGCGGGCTTGAGTGACCGCGAACTGGTGGCGCGCGACGCGGCGAATTCGTCGATGCGCGCGTGGATTCGCTCCGAATGGCCAGCGCCGGTGTCCAGGCTCTCGTGCACCTCGCGGTCGTCGATGCGCGTGAACTGCGAGATCGCGCCCTGGAAGCTCTGGAACAGCGTCAGGTCGACGTTCAGGCACAGCGCGGCTACGTACTCGCCGCTCTCGTCCTTCACGCCGATAGAAGTGCTCTTGACCTTGCGGCCGTCGGAAAAGGTGTTGGCGTAGTTCGAAATCACCGCCGGGTACTCGGGGTCGCGGATGCGCGCGAGGCCGAGTTCGGTGACCGCTTGGCCGACCTGCCGCCCGCTCAGGTTGTTCTCGATCGCGTAGATCGCGTTCTTTGGATTGCTGAGGTCGTGCACCACGACCTCGCAGAAGGGCGCAAAGGTCTCGCCGAGGCCTTCGGCCATGTTGCGCAGCATCTCCAGGAGCTGCTTGTTGGACTTCTTCTTCATGGCGGGAATGTATCCAGTTCTGGACGAAGAATCCAAGTTGTACAGAAAGTCCATGTCTGGATGTATTATCCAAATCCAGAAAGATCCTCCAGGAGAACCGCGCATGACACGCCAGGAAACCGCACGCTATATCGATCCCCGCACTGGCCGATACCACGACCTCTCGGAACGCCGCTGGCGCTCCGACGACGGCAATCCGATGATGGTGACGCCGCTGCCGGGCATCACGCGCGACGATATCGATGCGCGCGAGCGCTCGGTCTGGCGCTATCGCGCGGCGCTGCCGGTCGTGATCGACCAGCCCGCGAGCATGGGCGAGGGCTGTACGCCGCTGGTGCAGAAGCGCTGGGGCGCATTCGAGCCGCACTTCAAGCTAGAGTGGTTCAACCCGACCTGCAGCTTCAAGGATCGCGGCGCGTCCGTGATGATTTCGTTCCTGCGCCAACTGGGCGTCGACGCGGTGCTGGAAGACAGTTCCGGTAATGGCGGTGCGGCCATTGCCGCCGCGGGCGCGGCGGCGGGCATCAAGGTGAAGGTGCTCGCGCCGAGCTACACGCCGGCGCCCAAGGTGGCGCAGATCCGCGCTTTCGGCGCCGAGGTGCAATTGGTGCCGGGACCGCGCGAGGAGTCGGAATACGAGGCGGTGCGCCAGTCGGAATCGATCTTCTACGCGAGCCACAACTGGCATCCGTTCTTTCTGCAGGGCACGAAGACGCTGGCCTATGAGCTTTGGGAAGACCTGGGCTTCGTCGCGCCCGACAACGTGGTGATTCCGGCCGGCGCGGGCAGCAATGTGCTCGGGTGCTGGATCGGCTTCAAGGAGCTGCTGGCCGCGGGGCAGATCGCGAAGCTGCCGCGGATCTTCGTGGCGCAGCCGTTGAACTGCTCGCCGGTGGATGCGAGCTTCGTCGCGGGCGTGGACACGCTGGTGGATCGCATCGTGAAGCCGACGATCGCCGAAGGCACGGCGATCAAGCGGCCCGTGCGCCTGCAGGAAATCCTTCAGGCGCTGCGCGAGACGAACGGCAAGACAGTGGCGCTGACCGAAGAGCAGATCGCGGCAGCGGTACGTCGGCTAGCTTCGACGGGGCTGTATGCCGAGCCGACTTCCGCGACAGCGGCTGCGGCCATCGATGTGCTGGCGGAGCGGGGCGACATCCAGGCTGGCGAAACCACGGTTGTGCTTCTGACCGGCACCGGCTTGAAGTCGACGCAGTTCATGACCGAGCTTTTCGGCGGCACTGCCGCCTGAATTACCAGGGCCAGGCGAGGCGTGTGCCTGTGCCCGTGGCGGCCGCGCGTTCGTGAAGCAGGCGCGCGACCGTCAGGTCCTGGAGTGCGAGGCCGGTCATGTCGAAGACGGTGATGTCGCTGTCAGCGCGAGTCAACGAGGTCTTGCCGCTCAGCAGGTCGCCCAACTCGGTGCTCGGCGTATCGGGCGCCCATTGGGTTTCACCGATCTGCTGCGCCTGCGCGCGGTCGTCGACGAAGAGGCGCACGCGCGGCAACAGGCCTTCAGGGAGTTCGCGCTTGCCTCGGGTGTCAGCACCGACGCAGTTCAGGTGCGTGCCGGGCTGAACAGCTTCCAGGTCGAACAGTGCGCCGCCGCCAGGTGTTGCGGTGATCACGATGTCGCTCTTTGCGATCGCGGCGTTGCGGTCGGTGGCGGGCGCGATGCTGCAGCGGGCTGTGAAGCTGTCTTCGAACGCGGTGTTGCGCTGTCCATCGGCGCCCACGTAGCGCACTTCGCGCAACGAGGGCATCAGACGCAGCGCGAAGTCGAGTTGGATGCGCGCCTGCACGCCGGTGCCGAAGATGCAAAGCCGCGTGCTGTCGGGCCGCGCGAGTTGCTGCAGGCCGAGCCCGCCCGCCGCGCCGGTGCGCACGGTCGTGATCGCGTTGCCGTCGATCACGCACAGCGGCCGGCCCGTGGCGGGGTCGATCAGCAGGATCGTCGCCTGGTGCGGCTCGCCGCCGCGCTGCCGGTTGGCAGGCCAGAAGCCCGCCGCCTTGAAGCCGAGCAGGCCTTGCGCCTGCACGTCGCCCGACTTGATGCCGAACACGCCACCGGTGGAAAGCGGCTCGCGAACGACCGGGAAGACGCGGCCTTCGCGGTCGCTGTGGAGAACGAAGGCCTCACGTGCGGCACGGAGCACGTCGTCGGGAGAGAGAAGGGCGTTGACCTGGTGCTTGTCGAGCAGCAGGAGGAGTGCGTCGGCGGGCGACGTCGAGGGTGTCATCTGGAAATATTATCTACTTCCAGACGAAAAATCAATTCAAAGCGCCTGCCGGTCGGTCAGCGGCCCGTGTGCACCTTGATGCGGATCGTCGCCACATCCCAACCCCTGTTCTTGAGCCGCGTAACAAGCATCGGCGCGAGTTGCCGCAGCTTGGCGGCCGCGGCGCTGCCTTTGACCAGCAGGCACCACACGTCGCCCTCGGCGGGCCCGGCCTGCACGGCACTGCGCATGGCGGGTGGAATCAGTCCTTCCACGGCTTTCAGGCGCTCGGCGCTGTCGCGCGCGCGCGCCATCAGGCCGCCCAGCGTGGGCGAGCCTTCTGCAGCCTGGTGCAGGCTGATGGCGGGGGCGAGGCGGCGATACATGAGTAATCCTGAGGACAGAAACAAGGCAGCTAAAATGCCCGGTTTGCCGGCGTTCGCGCCGGGAAAAAGGCTGCTCGAGGTCGAACTTGATTTCGAAACGAGCGCGCCCAACTGCTTTCACCATATCTTAGGGAATCCGGTCGCAGTGCCTGTCGTGTCAGGCGCCCGCCCATCTCCACCCAATGGCAACCAACTTCCTGACCCAGATCTTCGGCAGCCGCAACGACCGGCTCCTCAAGCAGTATCGCAAGACGGTGGAACGCATCAATGCGCTCGAACCCGAGTTCGAGAAGCTCAGTGACGACGCGCTGCGCGCGAAGACGCAGGAGTTCAAGGACCGGGTGGCCAAGGGCGAATCGCTCGACGCCCTGCTGCCGGAGGCCTTTGCCACGGTGCGCGAAGGCTCCAAGCGCATCATGAAGATGCGCCACTTCGACGTCCAGCTGCTCGGCGGCATGGCGCTGCACAACGGCAAGATTTCCGAAATGCGCACTGGCGAAGGCAAGACGCTGACCGCCACGCTGCCGGTGTACCTGAATGCGCTGTCCGGCAAGGGCGTGCACGTGGTCACGGTGAACGACTACCTCGCCAGCCGCGATGCCAAGTGGATGGGCCGGCTCTACAACTTCCTGGGCCTCACGGTGGGCATCAACCTGCCGCAGATGCCGCGGGAAGAGAAGCAGGAAGCCTACGGCAGCGACATCACGTACGGCACGAACAACGAGTACGGCTTCGACTACCTGCGCGACAACATGGTGTACGAGCCGGGCGACCGGGTCCAGCGCGTGCTGAACTTCGCGATCGTCGACGAGGTGGACTCGATCCTGATCGACGAAGCCCGCACGCCGCTGATCATCAGCGGCCAGGCCGAAGACCACACCGACCTCTACCTCGCCATCAACAAGGTGGTGCCGCTGCTCAAGAAGCAGGAAGGCGAAGCCGACCCGCGCACGGGCGAAGGCGTCACGGTGCCGGGCGACTTCACGGTCGACGAGAAGACGCACCAGGTCTTCCTGACCGAAGACGGCCATGAGAACGCCGAACGCATCCTGGGCGAGCTCAAGCTGATTCCCGAAGGCGCGTCGCTTTACGACCCGGCCAACATCACGCTGATGCATCACCTGAATGCGGCGCTGCGTGCTCGTCACCTCTACCACCGCGACCAGCACTACGTGGTGCAGCAGGGCGAAGTGACCATCGTCGACGAATTCACCGGCCGCCTCATGACGGGCCGCCGCTGGAGCGACGGCCTGCACCAGGCCGTGGAAGCCAAGGAAGGCGTCGAGATCCAGGCCGAGAACCAGACGATGGCCTCGATCACCTTCCAGAACTACTTCCGCCTGTACGGCAAGCTGGCCGGCATGACCGGCACGGCCGACACCGAGGCCTACGAGTTCCAGGAAATCTACGGTCTCGAGACGGTCATCATTCCGCCCAACCGCATCAGCAAGCGCGAAGACCAACTCGACCGCGTCTACAAGACGACGCGCGAGAAGTACGAAGCGGCTATTCAAGACATCCGCGAGTGCTACGAGCGCGGCCAGCCAGTGCTGGTGGGCACCTCGTCCATCGAGAACTCCGAAATCATCGACGGCCTGCTCACGCAGGCGGGGCTGCCGCACCAGGTGCTCAACGCCAAGCAGCATGCGCGCGAAGCCGACATCGTGGCGCAGGCCGGCCGCACGAAGATGATCACCATCGCGACCAACATGGCCGGCCGCGGCACCGACATCGTGCTGGGCGGCAACATCGAGAAGATGATCGAGGCCATCGAGAACGACGAAGGCCGCGACGAAGCGACCAAGCAGGCCGACATCGCGCACGTGCGTGCCGAGTGGACCAAGGACCATGAATTCGTCAAGTCGCTCGGCGGCCTGCGCATCATTGCCACCGAACGCCACGAGTCGCGCCGCATCGACAACCAGCTGCGCGGCCGTTCGGGCCGACAGGGCGACCCGGGTTCTTCGCGCTTCTACCTGAGCCTGGACGATCCGCTGATGCGCATCTTCGCGGGTGACCGCGTGAAGGCGATCATGGATCGCCTGAAGATGCCCGACGGCGAGGCCATCGAGGCCGGCATCGTCACCCGCAGCATCGAGAGCGCGCAGCGCAAGGTCGAGGCGCGCAACTTCGATATCCGCAAGCAATTGCTCGAATACGACGACGTGTCGAACGACCAGCGCAAGGTGATCTACCAGCAGCGCAACGACATCCTCGATGCAACCGACCTCACGGCGCAGATCGCCGCGCTGCGCGAAGGCTGCTTCATGGACGTGGTGCGGCAGTACGTGCCGGCCGAATCGGTCGAGGAGCAGTGGGACCTGGAAGGGCTCGAGAAAGCGCTCTTCAACGAGTGGGGCCTGGACATGCCGATCAAGAAGGAGGTCGAGGCCTCCGACGCGATCTCCGACGAGGACGTGCTCGAGAAGGTGGTCAAGGCCGCCAACGAAGCCTTCGACGCCAAGGTGGCGCTGATCGGCCAGGAAAACTTCACCCAGTTCGAGCGCATGGTGCTGCTGCAGAGCATCGACACCCACTGGCGCGAACACCTGGCCTCGCTCGACTACCTGCGCCAGGGCATCCACCTGCGCGGCTATGCGCAAAAGCAGCCCAAGCAGGAATACAAGCGCGAAGCCTTCGAGCTCTTCGGCCAGTTGCTCGACTCGGTGAAGAACGAAGTCACGCGCCAACTCATGACGGTGCGCGTGCAGTCGGGCGAGCAGCTCGAGGAAGCCGCCGAAGCCATGGAAAGTCGTGGCGAGAACGTGGCCAACATCACCTACTCCGCGCCGACCGAGACCGGCGAAGTCGAGGTGCGCGTCGACGAGGACAACCAGCGCCGCCTCGCGGCCATCGGTGCGGGCGCCCTGAGCGCCGAAGCCGCCGCCTTCGCGCGCGTCGGCCGCAACGACCCGTGCCCTTGCGGCAGTGGCAAGAAATACAAGCAATGCCACGGCAAGCTGAGCTGAGGACAAAGCTCTCCCCCAGGCTTGCCCACTTCGTGTGGCCGCCAACCCCCTCGCCGGGGGCAATACCAGCGGCCCGGCAAAGCCGGTTCCGCGGTATTTCTGGCGACGGAGAGTGTGTCTTGTCGGTGCCGGTGAAAAGTTGATACGCAAGAAGGAATAAGTGCCATGCCCGTGAACCTGTCCGCCCCTGATCCCGCTGCCTTGTTCGCGGTGCCCGGCGTCCGCATCGGCGTAGCCGAAGCGGGCGTTCGAAAGGCCAACCGCAAGGACCTGACCGTCGTGCTGATCGACGAAGGCTCTGCGGTCGGTGGGGTGTTCACCCAGAACCGCTTTTGCGCAGCGCCGGTGCAGGTCTGCCGCGATCACCTGGCTGCCAACTACGGCATCCGCGCAATGGTGATCAACACCGGCAACGCCAACGCCGGCACGGGCGAAGACGGCCTGATGCGCACGCGCTCCACCTGCATCGCGCTCGCGCGCAAGCTGGAGATCGCGCCCGAGCAAATCCTGCCGTTCTCGACCGGCGTGATCATGGAGCCGCTGCCGGTGGACCGCATCGAAGCCGGGCTGCGCGCAGCGCTGGCTGACGCTTCGGAAAATCACTGGGCACGTGCCGCCGAAGGCATCATGACCACCGACACGATCCCCAAGGCGTTCAGCCAGAAGGTCCAGATCGGCGGCGCCACCGTCACCATCACCGGCATCAGCAAGGGCGCCGGCATGATCCGCCCGAACATGGCGACCATGCTCGGCTTCATGGCGACCGACGCGAAGATCGATCCGTCGCTGATCCAGCCGCTCGCCAAGCTGCTGGCCGATGGCTCGTTCAACCGCGTGACCATCGACGGCGACACCTCGACCAACGATTCGTTCGTCGTCATTGCCACGCAGAAGGCGGCGCACGCGACCATCACCTCGCTCGAATCCGCTGACGGTCAGGCGCTGGTGGCGGCCATGCAGAACGTGGCGCGTCTCCTGGCGCAGGCCATCGTGCGCGATGGCGAAGGTGCGACCAAGTTCATCACCATCCAGGTCGAAGGCGGCCGCGATGCTGCCGAGTGCAAGCAGGTGGCCTATGCGATCGCGCATTCGCCGCTGGTGAAGACCGCGTTCTATGCCAGCGACCCGAACCTGGGCCGCATCCTGGCCGCCGTCGGTTATGCGGGCATCGCCGACCTCGACCAGACCGGCATCGACCTGTTCCTCGACGACGTGCACGTGGCGGTCAAAGGCGGGCGCAACCCGTCGTACCGCGAGGAAGACGGCCAGCGCGTGATGAAGCAGAGCGAGATCACGGTGCGCGTCGGCCTCGGCCGCGGCAACGCGAGCGAAACGGTGTGGACCTGCGACTTCAGCCACGAATACGTGACCATCAACGCCGACTACAGGTCATGAACGAGCAGTTCCAGAAGCTGATCGAGCGCGCCGAGCAGCTCATTACCCGCATCGAATCGATCCTGCCGCAACCGCTGTCGGCACCGGCGGACTGGAACGCCTCCATCGCCTGGCGCTACCGCCGCCGCAACTCCGGCCATGGCGTGCTGGAGCCGGTGAAGCATGTGGCCACGATGGCGCTCGATTCGCTCAAGGAAATCGACGTCCAGAAGGAAAAGATCGAGCGCAACACGCGCCAGTTCGTCGAAGGCAAGCCGGCCAACAACGTGCTCTTGACTGGCGCGCGCGGCACGGGAAAGTCGTCGCTGATCCGCGCCTGCCTGCAGGCCTATGCGCCGCAGGGGCTGCGCCTCATCGAGGTCGACAAGGCCGAGCTGGTCGACCTGCCCGACATCGTCGAGGTGGTCTCGCTGCGTCCCGAGAAGTTCATCGTTTTCAGCGACGACCTGAGCTTCGACGAGGGCGAGCCGGGCTACAAGGCGCTGAAGTCGATCCTGGACGGATCGATCGCGGCATCCACGCCCAATGTGCTGATTTACGCGACCAGCAACCGGCGCCACCTGCTGCCCGAGTACATGAAGGACAACCTCAGCTACACCCACACCGAGGACGGCGAAGTCCACCCGGGCGAGGTGATCGAGGAGAAGATTTCGCTGTCCGAGCGCTTCGGCCTCTGGGTGAGCTTCTACCCGTTCAGCCAGAACGAATACCTGACGATCGTGGGGCAGTGGCTCTCGTCGTTCGGCGTGGACAAGGCCGCCATCGAGGCGGCGCGGCCCGAAGCGCTGGTCTGGGCGCTCGAGCGCGGTTCGCGCAGCGGCCGCGTGGCTTATCAGTTCGCCCGCGACTACGCGGGCCGGGGTGCCGCGTGAACGCAGAAGACAAGGGTGCGCGCAAGCACACCGAGGTCGCGGTCGGTGTGCTGATCCGTCTCGCCGACGATGCGCTGCTGCTCTCGACCCGCCCCGAAGGCAAGGCCTACGCGGGCTACTGGGAGTTTCCGGGCGGCAAGATCGAAGCCGGTGAAACGGTTGAAGAAGCCCTGCGGCGCGAACTGCAGGAAGAGCTCGGCATCACCATCGAAGGCGCTTCGGTCTGGAAGGTCACGGAGCACGACTATCCGCATGCGCTGGTGCGCCTGCACTGGTGCAAGGTGACCGCCTGGACCGGCGAGTTCGAGATGCGCGAAGGTCAGGCGATGGCGTGGCAGCAATTGCCGCTCGATGTGGCGCCTGTGCTGCCGGGTGCGCTGCCGGTGCTCGAATGGCTGGTGCAGGAGCGTGGTCTGCCCGCGTCGGCGGCGCTGGCCGTCTCTACGCTGGCCTGATGGGGTCGACCGGCCGCCACGACGGCCGCAAGTCGCTCGAGGCCTGACCCCGAAGATGCATCCCAAGTACCGCCCCGACATCGACGGCCTGCGCGCCGTCGCCGTCGCGTCGGTGCTGGCGTTCCACGCGTTCCCCGATGCGCTGCCCGGCGGCTTCATCGGGGTCGACATCTTCTTCGTGATCTCGGGCTTCCTGATCACGACGATCATCATGCAGAGCCACGCGGCGAGCGACTTCAGCTACCGCGACTTCTATGCGCGGCGCATCCGGCGAATCTTCCCGGCGCTGATGCTGGTGCTGGCCGCCACGCTGGCCTTCGGCTGGTATGCGCTGTTGCCACGGGAGTTTGCCGAGCTCGGCAAGCAGGCGGCGGGCGGTGCCGCCTTCGTGGCCAACTTCATCTTCTGGGGCGAGTCGGGGTACTTCGATACCGCGGCCGAGACCAAGCCACTGCTGCATCTCTGGTCACTGGGCATCGAGGAGCAGTTCTATATTTTCTGGCCGCTGCTGCTGGGCGTGGCGTGGCGTCGGCGCTGGCCGATGGTGCGGCTGCTGTGGGTGATCGCCGTGGCGTCGTTCCTGGTCAATGTGACGACGATCCATCCATTCCGCGAGGCGGCGTTCTATTCGCCGCTGTCGCGCTTCTGGGAACTGATGGTGGGTGGCATCCTGGCGTGCATGCGGCTGAAGCCTGTCGCGCCGAACGTGTGGCGCAGCCATCTCCAGTCGGTGCTCGGTGTGGGGCTGATCGTGCTGGGGCTCGTGATGACGCGCAGCGACAAGGCCTTCCCGGGCTGGTGGGCGCTCCTGCCGACGCTGGGGGCGGTGAGCTGCATTGCGGCTGGTCCGACCGGGGTGCTGAACAAGTACGTGCTGTCGAACCGGGTGATGGTGTGGATCGGCCTCATCAGCTATCCGCTCTACCTGTGGCACTGGCCGCTGCTGGTGTACGCGCGGATCGTGGAGGAGGGTCATCCGTCGGCGTGGGTGCGTGCGGGCGCGGTGGTCGCGAGCGTCTTGCTGGCGTGGGCCACCTACCGTTTTCTTGAACGTTTCACCCGTGCGCGCACGAACGTCGGCATGCTGCGCACGCTGGCGGGTTCCGGCGTGGCGGTCGCGCTGGTCGGCGTGCTGGCGCTGGGCGGCATGCCGCCGCGCAACGGCAGCGACCTGCTGCGCAAGGTGACCGATGCCACGGTGGACGACAACTACTACGACGGCTTCAAGCAGGAAAAGCTCGGCGCGCACAAGGTCGAGCGCACCGGCAACGGCGCGCGCAAGGTGCTGCTGATCGGCGACAGCCATGTGCAGCAGTACGCGCCGCGCGCATTGGAACTCGCACGCAGCGCGCCCGGGGAGATGGCCACGGCGTACTTCGCGACCTACGGTGCCTGCCCACCCGTGCCGGGCGTGCTGTCGGACGGCAACGAAGGCTGCGACAAGGCGCGCACCGGCATGCTCGAACTGGCGCTGGACCCGCAGATCGACGCGGTCGTCGTGGGCGCCTGCTGGAACTGCTACTTCACCGGGAATTTCCCGTTGGCTTTCTACTTTCAGGACGGTGCCTCGGCCTATCCGATCAACAACGGTGGCCCGGGGCTCGGACGCTCGCTCGACGCGCTCGAAAAGCTGCTGACCACGCTGGTCCAGAGCAAGAAGAAGGTGTATCTGCTACTGGACAACGCGCGCAGCGTGGAGTTCGAGCCGCGCCGCCTGATCGAAGGCAGCCGCATGGGGCAGATGACGGCGCTGACCAGCACCACCACTGGCCCGCTGCCGCCTGAGCAGGCGCAGCTCAACGAGCGGTTGAAGCGCATTGCTGCATCGAGCGGCGCGGAGGCCATCGACGTGCTGGCGCAGCTTTGCGAATCGGGTGAGTGCGTTCGGTCCATGCCGGACGGCACGCCGGTGTACAAGGACCGCGAGCACCTGCGGCCCTTCTACGTGCGGGAGCACGCGGGCTATCTGGACAAGGTGTTTCTCGGGGACGGCGGCCGCTGAAGCGGTGGCGCTCTGCCTACTTACTGAAGCTTGGGGTCGCCGAACGGATCGTCGTCTGGCGGTGCTTCGGCGGGCATCCGGAATTCCTCGCTGGCCCAGGCGCCGAGATCGACGCCCTTGCAGCGCGCGCTGCAAAACGGCCGGTAGGCGTTCGAGGGTGCGTAGATGCTGTCGCCCCCGCATGCGGGGCAGCGCACGATCCGCTCGCCTTTGTCGTTCACCTTCCCGGTCATGCGCAAAGCGTCAGTTCGAAGGGCGCGTCTTCCGTGCTCTGGTGCAACCGGTCGTCGGCCTCGTGCCGCATGAGCCGGACCGAAACCATGAGGCGATTGCCGCTGATTTCGGGGACCAGGCCCAGCCGGGGATCGATGCGCAGGCGCAGCAACTGAAAGCTGCGCCCCTGCGGCAGGTTCTGCTGGAACTGCCCGTGCGTGGCAATGACCTTGTAGGGTACATCGGCGTCGCGCAGCAGCTTGAGCAAGAGGTAGATGGAGGAGGCCAGCGGCGAGAGCGTGTTCGACCAGCGCTCCAGGTCCGCGCGGCGGCTGGCCGGCGTGCGGTGCTGCCAAGCGTAGTAGGCGGGGAGGTCGAACTCGCAGGTGCCGCCCGGAATGCCGGCACGGCTGCGGATGCTCATGAGCCACTCGTTCTCCGTCAGCGACTGGCCCGCCTTGCCAGTGACGCCGTTGAGCGCCGCGAAGTTGCCTTCGAGCTGGCCGACCACCTGGTCGAGCACGGTTTCAGCGATGGCCGGATTGCCCCGGTAGCTGTTGAAGACGTTCTTGTGCTTGTCGAGATCACGCAGCACATCGGCTTTGAGATCGGCGCGCGCCGCCACGTCCATGATCTCGAAGATCGTGACCAGGGCGTAGTGATGGGACAGCGGCGATTCCGAGGGCACCAGTTCCCCGAGGCGACGGAACAGGTGTTCCAGCCTCAGGTAGGTGCGGATGCGCTCGTTGAAGGGGTACTCGTAAAGGATCACGCGTGTTTGCCGGTTTCCTGTCGCGGGATCATAACTTCAGGGTGATTTGGAAGGGGGCGTCGGAAGCACCTCGCGCACGGCGGCCAGCATGCGGTCGCCGAGCAGGAGCTGTCCGTGCATCGACATGTGAGTGTCGTTCGAGAAATAGAAATCGCGAACCTGAGAGTGTTTCTCACGTGTAAAAGCGAAGAGGTCGGGGCCCGTCAGCTTCGATTCGCGGAAGCCCGTTTCGAAATCCTTCGAGTAGTCGGGCTTCAGGTACACGGTGGTCTTGTTGGGAATCACCATCCACATGATCGGGATGGCCGTGTGCGCCGCTGTGAAATTCTTCATCCAATCGAGGTGCGCGAGGGTGAGCGGACCGTTGTCCTCGTCCTCGGCGAAGAAGGGCATCTTGTCGCATGCGTGATGCGAGAAATACTTGCAGCCATTCGGCACCGGACGCACCCAGGTGTTCCAGTCGAAGTAGGTGTCGGTTGCAGACTTTTTCGCTTTCCACGTGTTGTAGTACGTGGTGATGCCGGTCATGAACTGGACGTTCCAGTTGGGCGCTGGGTCGGGCACGGTCTCGTCCGGCTTGACGAGCGGATGCGGCATGGCGTCGTAGGGCATGCGCATCTTCTGGCACTTCGCGCTGTCTTTGGTGCGGTCGCCCAGCAGGCGCTCGACGCTCTCGATGATGATCAACTTGCCCTTGAAGCCCGAGCGCTGGATCCATTGGTCGAAGTCGCCGCACAGCGCGTTTTCGTACTGACCCCAGTAGCTGGTCGAGACGCGATAGCCTGCCGCAACCAGCTTCGACTGCCAGCGGAAGGTCATGGAGAAGCTGTCGCCGATGACCATGACGTCGGCCTGATCGACCGGCGTGCCCTTGAGCAATGCGGGGTCGACCTTCGGGGGCGGGGCGGTCCAGCCGAATTCACGCTCGGACAGCCGCCCGATGCGCGTCAGGTCGCCGTAGGGAATGGGGCTGGTCAGCGAAACGATCCACAGCCCCATCAGCACGATGTAGCCGATGAAGAAGAACCGCAGCCAGACTTTCGCGGGCATCGTCATGTCGAATCAGAATTGGAAGTAGAGGAACGGGCTGTAGTTGCCCAGCTTCGAGACGCACCAGGCGAACAGCGCGAAGGTGCCGATGGCCAGGACCGCGGTGCAGAGCCACGCCATGGCCGGGCGGCCTGCCACGGCCTTCGGATGCGGAATCCAGCGCTCCAGCGTGATCGTCGGCGGCAGCGCCAGGCAGATGACGATGCCCACCAGCAGGGTCTGGAAGAACTCGGGCTTGCGGAACGGCACCGGGCCCAGCTCGCTGAACGCCGACGGCGGCGCACCGTGCAGGCCGAGCATGCCCTTGTAGATGGCCATGGCCGTGTGCATGCCGTCGGCCCGGAAGACGATCCAGGCGATCACCACGCACAGGAAGGTCAGGAACCAGCCGAGCACGCGGGCGATGCGGCCGGGCGTCGCGTTGCGCCGCACCTTGGCGTTCCAGAGGTGGTTGATCATGAGGAAGATGCCGTGCAGGGCGCCCCAGATCACGAAGGTCCACGCGGCGCCGTGCCAGAGGCCGCCCAGCAGCATCGTGAGGAACAGGTTCAGGTAGCGTCGCGCCGGACCCTTGCGGTTGCCGCCCAGCGGCACGTAGAGGTAGTCGCGCAGGAACGTCGACAGCGAGATGTGCCAGCGGCGCCAGAACTCGATGATGTTGGTCGACTTGTAGGGCGAGCGGAAGTTGAGCGGCAGCTGCACGCCAAGGCACAGCGACAGGCCCACCGCCATGTCCGAATAGCCCGAGAAGTCGAAATAGATCTGCAGCGTGTAGGCCAGCGCACCGAACCACGCGGTGTACAGCGTGGGCTCGATGCCCTTGTGCACGCCGTTGAACATCATGTCGGCGTACTGGCCCAGGGGGTCGGCGATCAGGAGTTTCTTGGCGAGGCCGAAGACGAAGATTGCGATGCCGATCGCCACCTTGTTCGGGTCGAGCCGGTAGGTGGCGCTGTTCGCGAACTGCGGCATCATCTGCGCGTGATGCAGCACTGGGCCCGCGATCAGGTGCGGGAAGTAGGTCACGAACAGCAGGTAATGGATGAAGCTGCGCTCGTGCACCTTGCCCTGCCAGCAGTCGACCAAGAAGGCGATCTGCGTGAAGGTATAGAACGAGATGCCGATCGGCAGCACGATGTGCACCAGCTCGATGGGCGTGAGGCCCGCCGCGACCAGCCCGGCGTCGACATTTTCAAGGAAGAAGTTGGCGTACTTGAAGACGGCCAGCACGCCCAGGTTGACCACCAGTGCTGCAATCAGCAGCGTCTTGCGCTTGCGGTCGTCGCGGCCCGGCGCGGGCGACAGGTGCAGGCCGAACCAGTAGTTGACGCAGATCGAGCCCAAGAGCAGCGGCAGGGCCTGCACGCTCCACCAGCCGTAGAAGAAGAGCGAAGCCAGTGCGAGGAAGCCGGCTGCGGCGCGGGCGTTGCGCTTGCCGATCAGAAAGAACCCGATCAGGACCAGCGGGAAAAAGACAAAAATGAAGGGATACGAGTTGAAAAGCATCTCGGGGAGGGCACTGCGGCGAGCGCCTTTTTGTCGTAATCGTTATGCAGCCGCGGCGGCGGCAGGTCTCGGATTATCGCGTGGTGGCCGCAGCCCACTGCTTCCAGAGACCCCGCACCTCGGTTTCGAGTTCCGCGAGCGTCATTGACTCGTTGAAGATGACCGCGTCCGCGGCAGCCCGGCGCAACCGGCGCGGGGCCTGCTGGGCGATCACCGCATTGACCGCTTCGGGCGTCCAGCCCGAGCGCGCGACGACGCGCAGGCGCTGGGTGGCTTCGGTGGCGTCGACGACCAGCACCCGGTCCACGATCGCGCGCCAGCGCCCGGATTCGACAAGCAGCGGTACATCGAACACCACCACGGCGTCTTCGCCGGCGGCTGCGGCTTGGCGCTGGGTTTCGGTGCCGATCAGTGGGTGCAGGATGGACTCGAGGCGGCGCTTGGCGTCTGCATCGGCGAACACGATCTGGCGCATGGCGGCCCGGTCAAGGCCGCCGTCCGGGGCGATGACGCTGCGACCGAATGCGGCCTCCAGGGCCGGCATCGCGATGCCGCCAGCTTGCGCGATGCTGCGCGCGATCGCATCGGTGTCGACCAACACGGCGCCTTGAGCGACCAGCAGCCCGGCCACAGTGCTCTTGCCGCTTCCGATGCCGCCCGTGAGGCCGATGCGCCGCACCATGTGTGGTGTCAATGGATCAGCGCGCCGAGAGGAAACGCGAAGGGGACCCATTGCCTCACGAGTTCGGGACCGATCACCAGGCAGACGAGGCCCGCACCTGCCAGGAAGGGCCCGAAGGCGATCGGGATGTCCTTGTGCGCCAGCTTGCCGACGAAACGCAGCGTGAGACCGATCACCGCGCCCACCAGCGAAGAGACAAGGATGATGGCGATGAGGTAGTCGGCCCCGAGCCAGACACCCAATGCCGCAAGCAGTTTGAAGTCCCCATAACCCATGCCTTCCTTGCCCGTGACGAGGCGGTAGGCATGGTACACAAGCCAGAGGCTCAGGTAACCGAACACGGCGCCCCACACGGCCGAGCTCAGGGGGACACCGGTCCAGCCCATGGCTGCGCCAATGAGGCCGAGCCAGAGCAGGGCGTAGTTCAGCGAATCGGGCAGGAACTGGGTGTCGAAGTCAATCAGGAACTGGCAGATCAGCAGCGCGGCGAACGCTGCCCACAGCGCGCCGGTCGGCGTAATGCCGAAGCGCCAGCCACACAGGGCGAAGAGGGCGCCGGTGACCAGTTCGACCAACGGATAACGCGGGCTGATCGAGGTCTTGCACGATGCGCAGCGGCCGCGCAGGAACAGGTAGCTCAGAACAGGGATGTTCTGGTACCAGCGGATCTTGTGGCCGCAGGCGCCGCAGCGCGAGGCGGGGCGGGTGAGGTCGAACGGCGGAAGCTGCTCGATGGCAACGGCGGCCTTGTCTGCTGCCGCCTCGAGTCCCTCGGGCGGCGTGGCCTTTGGGCCGAAGACCAGCGACCAAAGCGAGGGCACATCCTTCGACGTCATCAGGTTGGCGACGGCATCGGACAGCCACTCGCGATACATCATGACCGGCGTTCGGTAGATCACGACGTTCAGGAAGCTGCCGATCAATAGCCCCAGCACGCCGGCCAGGACGGCGTCGAACCCTTGCGAAACCGGCATCAGACGACTTGGCCGAGCTTGAAGATGGGCAGGTACATCGACACCACGATGCCGCCGATGATGGTGCCGAGGAACACGATGATGATGGGTTCCATCAGGCTGGAGAGGCCGGCGACCATGTCGTCCACTTCGGATTCGTAGAAGTCCGCAGCCTTGCCCAGCATGTGGTCGATGGAGCCGGACTCCTCGCCGATGGCGGTCATCTGGATCACCATCGAGGGGAAAAGATTGACGTTGGTCATGGCCGCGGTGAGGCTGGTGCCTGTCGAGACTTCCTGCTGGATCTTGGCCGTGGCATCGCCGTAGACGGAGTTGCCGGAAGCGCCTCCCACCGAATCCAGGGCTTCGACCAGGGGCACGCCGGCAGCAAACATCGTGGCAAGCGTTCGCGTCCAACGTGCGATGCAGGATTTTTCAATCAACGTGCCAAAAATCGGAATGCGCAGAACCAGGCGGTCCATGAACTTCTGCATGCGCTCGTTGCGCTTCCATGCCTGCATGAAAAAGTAGAGCCCGCCGCCGATGCCCCCGAAGATCAGCCACCAGTAAGAAACGAAGAACTCGCTCATGGCCATCACGAACAGCGTTGGCGCCGGCAGGTCAGCGCCGAATGACGTGAATACCTGCTTGAAGGCTGGAATCACGAAGATCATGATGATCGCGACCACCACGAACGCGACAACGACAACGGAAGTCGGATACATCAAGGCCGACTTGATCTTGGACTTGATCGCTTCCGTCTTCTCCATGTAGGTGGCAAGACGGTCCAGCAGATCCTCCAAGATGCCGGCTGCTTCGCCTGCTTCCACCAGATTGCAGTACAGGTTGTCGAAATACTTGGGGAACTTGCGGAAGGCTGCAGAGAGGGATGTACCTGTCTCCACGTCGCTGCGGATGTCGTTGAGCAGCTTCGCAACGCTGGCATTCGCATTGCCGCGTCCAACGATGTCGAAGGACTGAAGCAATGGCACGCCAGCCTTCATCATCGTCGCCAATTGGCGCGTGAAGATCGCGATGTCCTTGGGCTTGATGGCCTTGCCCGAGCGCATGCGGCGCTTCTTGATCTTGCTCGCGAGCACCCCCTGACGTCGCAGCGCGGCCTGCACCTGGTTTTCGCCTGCGGCCCGAAGTTCGCCGCGCACCAGCTTGCCGTTTCGGTCCTTGCCTTCCCACTCGAAGACAAATTCCTTGTGCGTGACCTGGGAGGAGCGGGAGGATGCCACTGTTGCCATTCGATCTCCGGTATTCAGTGTTCGTTATTCATTGGTGCAGGCCACCACTTCTTCGAGTGAAGTGAGGCCCTGCTTGACTTTTGCGAGGCCCGACTGGCGCAGCGAACGCACGCCCTCGGCTTCGGATTGCTGCGCGATGTCGAGCGCGCTGCCATCGCGCAGGATGATTTCCTGGATAGCCTCGGTGATCGGCATCACCTGATAGATGCCGACTCGGCCCTTGTAGCCGCTGCTGCACGCAGAGCAACCGACTGGGCGATAGGGCTTCCAGGTGCCATCCAGGTCCGCTTCCTTGAAGCCGGCATCGAGCAGCGCTTCACGCGGAATGTCGATAGGCACGCGGCACACGGTGCACAGCCGCCGTGCCAGTCGCTGTGCAGTGATGAGAATCACGCTCGATGCGATGTTGAATGGCGCGATGCCCATGTTGCGCATGCGCGTGAGCGTGGTCGGCGCGTCGTTGGTGTGCAGCGTCGAGAGCACCAAGTGGCCGGTCTGCGCGGCCTTGATCGAGATGTCGGCAGTTTCCAGGTCGCGAATTTCGCCGACCATGATGATGTCGGGATCCTGGCGCAGGAAGGCGCGTAGCGCTGCGGCGAAGGTCAGCCCGGCCCGTTCATTGACGTTGACCTGGTTGACGCCGGGCAGGTTGATTTCGGACGGGTCTTCGGCCGTTGCGATGTTGACGCCCGGTTGGTTCAACAGGTTCAGGCAGGTGTAGAGCGACACCGTCTTGCCCGAGCCCGTGGGACCGGTCACGAGCACCATGCCGTAGGGACGGCCGATCGCATAAAGGAGCCGTTCCTTTTCGACGGCGTCGTAACCCAACGCATCGATGCCCATTCGCGCGCTGCTCGGGTCAAGGATACGAACCACGATCTTCTCTCCGAACAGCGTGGGCAACGTGCTCACGCGAAAGTCGATCACGCGGTCCGGTCCGATCTTGAGCTTCATGCGGCCGTCTTGCGGCACGCGCTTTTCAGAGATGTCGAGCCGGGAGATGACCTTGATGCGAGACGCCAGCTTTTCCTTGATGACCGTGGGCGGACTGGCAATTTCGCGCAGCTCGCCGTCGACCCGGAAACGAACACGGTAGTGATGCTCGTAGGGTTCGAAGTGGATGTCCGAGGCGCGCATGCTGACTGCGTCGAGCAGCATCTTGTGCAGAAAGCGCACGACCGGCGCATCTTCGACTTCGGCGACGGCCTGCTCGCTGACATCGCCTGATGTATCCGCACTGACGTCGTCGAATTCGAATTCGCTGCCGACGATGCTGTTGATGCTCTCCGCCGCAGTTGCCGCGGCGGCTTCGATCATTCGCGAGAGCTTGTCGTACTCTGCGATGACCCAGTCGACCCCCATCTGGGAGGCGAACTTGATCTTTTCGGCCGCCTGCTGGTCCGACGGATCGGCCGTCGCAACAATGAGACGGTTATTGCGCTTACTGAGAACGACGATGCGGTATGCGAGGCACAGCTTCGGATCGAGCAGGTCCTTGGGCAGGCGCTGGTGATCGATCGCATCGAGATCGAGTAGCGGGGCGCCGAAGGCGGTGGAAAGCGTGTGGGCGAGGTCCGCTGCCGAGACGGCGCCGGTGCCGGTCAGTTCGGCGATGAAGCTCGTGCGGCCGCTCAGGGACTTTTGATAAATGTCCTCTGCGATCTTTGCGGGCAGCTTGCCGGCCGAAACGAGAGCACGCGCCAAGCCCGGGAGAGCGATTTGCGAGAGTTCTTTAACTGGAAGTTCGGCAGCGGCCATTCAGCGAATGCAAAAGATGTGAGAAAGTGCTTCACGATCATCGCTCATCGCTCCTGTGCTGTAAATCGCTACACAGCAACAGGCATGGCCATTATTTGTGCCAGCCAAAGGCTGGTCGGGGTGAGAGGATTCGAACCTCCGGCCTCTACGTCCCGAACGTAGCGCTCTACCAGGCTAAGCTACACCCCGATTGGTTGCAAGAAAAAGAAGTCGTCCTAGATGCCAACTCTTGTGAGGTGTTTCAGGCACGTCGCTCAAGCAACTGAGCCGCTAATTGTAGCAAACCGGAAGCATGCGAATTGGATGGAAAGTTGCGCAAAGCATCGATTGCGCGTTTTGCTTCGGCTGCTGCGGCTGCGCGGGACGCATCCAGCGCACCGGTTTCGCGAACGATCTCCACCACCTTGCCCAACTGCGCCGTGTCGCCGGCTTCGATGGCTGCGCGCACCAATCCGCTTTGCGCTGGGGTGCCTCGCTGCATGGCAAAGATAAGAGGAAGTGTGGTTTTGCCCTCGCGGAGGTCGTCGCCCACGTTTTTGCCGGTTTCATGGGCGTCGCCTGCGTAATCAAGAACATCGTCGATCACCTGGAACGCAGTGCCCAGTGCCTGCCCATAAGTGGCGCAGGCTTCCTCGACCTCCGGCGTGACGCCGGCCAGCACGGCCGCGAGCCGAGTACTGGCTTCGAAAAGCTTGGCGGTCTTCGATCGGATCACGCGCAGGTAGGCTGTTTCGTCCAGCGATGCGTCATGCATGTTCATCAGCTGAAGCACCTCGCCCTCGGCGATCACGTTGGTTGCTTCGGCCAGGATTTCCATGACGCGAATGTTGTTTGCATCCAACATCATCTGAAAAGCGCGCGAGTACAGAAAATCGCCGACCAAGACGCTGGCCGGATTGCCGAACGATTCGTTGGCGGTCGCACGACCACGCCGCAGCGTCGATTCATCGACCACATCGTCGTGCAGCAAAGTGGCGGTGTGAATGAATTCCACAACGGCGGCGAGATTGAAGCGCTGCTCGCCCGTATAACCCAGTGCGCCCGACATCAGGAGCAGCAGCGCCGGCCGAAGGCGCTTGCCGCCGGCAGAGATGATGTATCGGGAGACTTGGCTGACCAGCGGCACGCCCGTATCGAGGCGGCGCGCGATCACGCGGTCGACTTCGACCATGTCGCCGGCAATCAGGTCCAGCACGGTGGCGGTGGGGGAGGTGTCGGCGGCGGGGACTGGCAAAGCGGGGGCGCGGGGCGCTGCTGAAGATGAGGGCGGCCCAGGGGCCGGAAGGCGCAAATTATAGGGAGGCCTGCCTGCATGCCGGGGCTCGGCGGAGGCAATGGGTGTTAGCGGCCGCAAACCGCGCTATAATCTTGGGCTCTGCGGAATTCGCCGCGGAGACTCATTTCTAAGAGGTTATACATGTACGCGGTCATAAAAACCGGTGGCAAGCAGTATCGCGTTGCTTCCGGCGAAAAAATTAAAGTAGAACAGATTGCTGCGGACGTAGGCCAGGAAATCGTGATCGACCAGGTTCTGGCTGTCGGAAACGGCGCTGAAATCAAGGTTGGTACGCCCCTGGTGTCCGGCGCAACGGTGACAGTCACGGTACTGTCGCACGGCAAGCACGACAAGGTCGGCATCTTCAAGATGCGCCGTCGCAAGCATTATCAGAAACGTCAAGGCCATCGCCAGCAGTTCACCGAACTGCAAATCGGCGCGATCGCCGGCTAAGGAGCACATTCCATGGCACAGAAAAAAGGCGGCGGCTCAACGCGAAACGGGCGCGATTCCAAGCCCAAGATGCTCGGCGTGAAGGCCTTCGGCGGCGAACTGATCAGCGCAGGCTCGATCATCGTGCGCCAGCGCGGCACCCAGTTCCACCCCGGCGTGAACGTCGGCGTGGGCAAGGACCACACGCTCTTCGCCCTGGTCGACGGCCACGTGTCGTTCGGTCACAAGGGGGCGCTCAACAAGCACATGGTCAACGTGACTCCCGCGGCGTAAGCCTCGCGTCACTTCGATCAGCCCGAGGCCCCGCTTTGCCGGGGCTTCTTCATTTGTAAACTGGACATCCCATGAAGTTCGTCGACGAAGCCTTCATCGACATCGCTGCCGGCGATGGCGGCAACGGCTGCGTGTCGTTCCGTCATGAGAAGTACAAGGAATTCGGCGGCCCCAACGGCGGCGACGGCGGCCGCGGCGGCCACGTGTTCGCGGTGGCCGACTCGAACCTCAACACCTTGGTCGATTTCCGCTATTCGCGCCGACACG
Organism: Variovorax sp. W1I1; assembly: GCF_030815625.1. Taxonomy (NCBI): domain Bacteria; kingdom Pseudomonadati; phylum Pseudomonadota; class Betaproteobacteria; order Burkholderiales; family Comamonadaceae; genus Variovorax; species Variovorax sp. W1I1. The sequence continues at coordinate 639,460 of NZ_JAUSWZ010000001.1, forward strand.
AAGCCAAGCGCGGCGAGCACGGCATGGGCTCCGACATGTTCGGCGCGGCCGGCGACGACATCACGCTCAAGGTGCCGGTCGGCACGATCATCAGCGACGCCGAAACGGGCGAAGTGCTGTACGAGCTCCTGACCGAAGGCGAAGTCATCACCATCGCCAAGGGCGGCGACGGCGGCTTCGGCAACATGCGCTTCAAGAGCGCCATCAACCGCGCGCCGCGTCAGAAGACGCCCGGCTGGCCCGGTGAAAAGAAAAGCCTGAAGCTCGAACTGAAGGTGCTTGCCGACGTTGGCCTGCTCGGTATGCCGAATGCGGGCAAGTCGACGCTGATCAGCGCCATCTCGAACGCGCGGCCACGCATCGCGGACTATCCCTTCACCACGCTGCATCCGAATCTCGGTGTTGTGCGCGTCGGTCCGGAGCAAAGCTTCGTGGTGGCGGACCTGCCCGGCCTGATCGAAGGCGCATCCGAGGGGGCCGGCCTCGGCCACCTCTTCCTGCGCCATCTTCAGCGCACCCGGCTGCTGCTGCATGTGGTCGACATGGCGCCGTTCGACGACGCCATCGACCCGGTCGCCCAGGCCAAGGCCATCGTGGGCGAGCTGAAAAAGTACGACGCGGCGCTGTACGACAAGCCGCGCTGGCTGGTGCTGAACAAGCTCGACATGGTGCCCGGCGACGAGCGCGCGGCGCTGGTCAAGGATTTCGTCAAGCGCCTGCGCTTCAAGGGCCCTGTGTTCGAGATATCCGCGCTCACGCGCGAGGGCTGCGAGCATCTGGTGCAGGCCGTCTACCAGCAGGTCAAGGCCCAGCAGGTGGCGGAACAGGAGCCGGTCGAGATCGATCCTCGCTTTGTCCCGCTTCCGCCCGATCCGGCCTGAGTGCGGCATGGCATCGGAACCGATGCCCTTCCATAGATAGCAAAATCAGCAGCAGCATTCACGACCGCGACACCCCTCAATGACCTCGAATTCCGGATCCACTGCCTTGCGGGATGCCCGCCGTATCGTCGTCAAGGTGGGTTCCAGCCTCGTGACCAACGAGGGGCGCGGTCTCGACGAGGCGGCCATCGGTGAGTGGTGCCGGCAGCTCGCGCAACTGGTGCGCGACGGGCGAGAGGTCGTGATGGTGTCCAGCGGTGCCATCGCCGAAGGCATGAAGCGTCTCGGCTGGCGCACCCGCCCCCACGAGATTCATGAACTCCAGGCCGCTGCGGCCGTCGGCCAGATGGGCCTGGCCCAGATGTACGAAACCAAGCTGCGCGAAAACGAAATCGGCAGCGCCCAGGTCCTGCTGACCCACGCCGACCTGGCCGACCGCGAGCGCTACCTCAACGCGCGCTCGACACTCGTCACACTGCTGCGTCTTGGCGTGGTGCCGGTCATCAACGAGAACGACACCGTCGTCAACGACGAAATCAAGTTCGGCGACAACGACACGCTCGGCGCGCTCGTGGCCAATCTGGTCGAGGCCGATGCACTGATCATCCTGACGGACCAGAAGGGTCTCTATACGGCCGACCCGCGCAAGGATCCGAACGCGAAGTTCGTGCACGAAGCGGCAGCCGGTGACCCGGCGCTCGAGGCCATGGCCGGCGGTGCGGGCTCCAGCATCGGCCGCGGCGGCATGATCACCAAGATCCTGGCCGCCAAGCGAGCTGCCGGTTCGGGCGCGTCAACCGTGATCGCCTGGGGCCGTGAGGCTGATGCCTTGCTGCGGCTGACGCGCGGCGAATCCATCGGCACGCTGCTGGTGGCGCAGACGGCCAAGCACCAAGCGCGCAAGCGGTGGATGGCGGATCACCTGCAACTGCGTGGCGCTGTCGTTGTCGATGCGGGCGCCGCCGCCAAGGTGCGCGCCGAAGGCAAGAGCCTGCTGCCCATCGGCATGACTGGCGTGTCGGGCGAGTTTTCGCGCGGCGACGTGATCGCGGTGCGCGATGCAGAGGGCGTCGAACTGGCCCGGGGGCTGGCCAACTATTCGAGCGTCGAGGCGCGGCTCTTGTGCCGCAAGCCTTCTGCCGAGTTCGAGCGCCTGCTGGGCTACGTCGCTGAGCCAGAGATGGTCCACCGCGACAACATGGTGCTGATGCCCAGCTGATCGGCAAAGAAAAACGGGGCCCTAAGGCCCCGTTCGTTCATCTCGGCATTGATTTGCTGCTTATTGCACTTCGCGAATCGGATTGCGAATGTTCTGCACCATTTCCCCGACCGAGCTGCGCGGTGCGTTGCCGCGGCAGATGCCTTGGCTGGACAGCGCCGTCGTGTAGCGCGAGTTCAGGTCTTTGATGCGCTTCCATTCCTGCTTCGTCACTTCCTGCCATGCGCCGCTGTTGTAGCGCGCATAGCTCTTCATCTCTGCAGTCGAGCAACGCACGCCTTCGTAGAAGGCATTGACGGCGCCGCCGCTGCGGTTGCTGGCCACCACCACGTAGCGCACGATGCCGTCGGGCGTGATCGTGATGGTTCCCGGGTCGATGCCGAACTTCAGGCTCATGTACGGAGGCATCTCGATCGGCAGCAGGCGGCTTTCGCTGAAGGCCGGCGGCGGCGGGGCCGCGGACTCTTCCCATTCCTTGTCCGTCTCGGACCGCTTGGGGGGAGGCGCAGAACCCGCCTGCGCCCAGTCGGGGTTGTCGGTGTCGTACTTGCCGGAGGCGCAGCCGGCGAGGATGCCGAAGCACGCAAGCAGCAGGACGCGCTCAGCGTTGCGTCGGAAAGAAGGGCGCTTTGCCGTGCGTGTCGTTGGAAAGAGGAGGTTCATCGCTCGCAGAAGGAATGTCGGGATTCGGATCGAAACTGCCGCCGGGCGGCAAGTCCAGACCCGCGGGCGCTCCGGCGTCCAGCGAATGGCGCTCGAATTCTCGGGCGCGCACGTTGCTGCGCAGAAAGCGGTTGCGGAAGTCCTGCCGTGGCAGGTAGCGAGCAAGCTCGGTGAGTGCCATCTCGTAGACGCCGCGCTTGAACTCGACGACAACGTCGAGCGGCACCCAGTAGTCATGCCAGCGCCAGGCGTCGAATTCGGGATGGTCGGTTGCACGCAGGTTGAGATCCCAGTCGTGGCCGACGAGTTGCAGCAAATACCAGATTTGTTTCTGGCCCTTGTAGTGGCCCCGTGCGTCACGGCGGATGAACCGATCCGGCACCTCGTAGCGCAACCAGTCGCGGGTACGGGCCACGATGCGCACATGCTCCGGATGGAGCCCCACTTCCTCGTGCAGTTCCCGGAACATGGCTTGCTCGGGACTTTCGCCGCGGTCTATGCCGCCTTGCGGAAACTGCCAGGAATGCGTGCGTATGCGTTTGCCCCAGAAAACCTGGTTTCTCTGGTTGAGCAGGATGATGCCGACGTTGGGCCTGAAGCCGTCCCGGTCGAGCATAATCAAACCCCAATTTTTGAACTGAGTCGATTATGCATGCCGGGTTGCCCTCGGCAAGCGCGATGCCAGTCTCTCAGGGTCTCTCCGGGGGAGCAGTTCCCCACTTCCGAACGTCGAATCCAGCGATTCCATCACCACGATCCCGATGAAAGCTTCCCGATTTTTTGTCTCCACCCTCAAGGAAGCGCCCGCCGATGCAGAGGTGGCGAGCCACCGGCTGATGATGCGGGCCGGCATGATCAAGAAGCTCGGCACGGGCATCTACACCTACATGCCCATGGGCCTGCGTGTGATCCGCAAGGTGGAGGCGATCGTTCGGGAAGAAATGAACCGCGCCGGCGCCATCGAGCTCACGATGCCGGTGGTTCAGCCGGCCGAGTTCTGGCAGGAGACCGGCCGCTTCGAGAAGATGGGCCCCGAGCTCTTGCGCATCAAGGACCGGCATGACCGCGACTTCGTGATCCAGCCGACCAGCGAAGAGGTAGTGACCGACATCGCGCGCCAGGAAATCCGCAGCTACAAGCAGCTGCCGAAGAATTTCTACCAGATCCAGACCAAGTTCCGCGACGAACGCCGTCCGCGCTTCGGCCTGATGCGCGGGCGCGAATTCATCATGAAGGACGCCTACAGCTTCGACCGCGACCTCGACGCGGCCAAGGCCAGCTACCAGGTTATGGCGCAGGCCTACCGCAACATCTTCGACCGTTTTGGTCTCCGCTACCGCGCCGTGGCGGCCGACAGCGGCGCCATCGGCGGCGACCTGAGCGAAGAGTTCCAGGTGATCGCCGCGACGGGCGAGGACGCCATCGTCTACTGCCCCGACAGCAATTACGCCGCCAACATGGAAAAGGCCGAGGCGCTCGCTCCGGCTGGCCCGCGTCCCGCGGCTGCCAAGGCGCTCGAGAAGACGCCGACGCCCGGCAAAAGCACCTGCGCCGACGTGGCCGAGCTGCTCGGCGTGCCGCTCGCGACCACCATCAAGTCGCTGGTGCTGGCCACCGATATCGTCGATGAGGCCGGCAACCCGAAGGGTTCGCGGGTCTGGCTGCTGCTCCTGCGCGGCGACCACGACATGAACGAGATCAAGGTCGGCAAGGTGCCGGGCCTTGACCAGGGATTCCGCTTTGCGACCCTCGCCGAGATCGACGAGCACTTCGGCTGCAAGCCCGGCTACCTCGGCCCGCTGAACCTCAAGAAGCCAGTCAAGCTGGTTGCCGACCGCGAGGCTGCCGTGCTGGCCGACTGGATCACTGGCGCCAACGAAGTCGACTTCCACATGACCGGCGTCAACTGGGGCCGCGACCTGCCCGAGCCGGAAATCGTGGCGGACCTGCGCAACGTGGTGGCAGGCGATATCTCGCCCGACGGCAAGGGCGTGCTGGCCATCGAGCGCGGCATCGAGGTGGGCCACGTCTTTGTGCTCGGCACGAAGTACAGCAAGGACATGAACGCCACGTACCTGGACGAAGGCGGCAAGCCGCAGTTCCTCGAGATGGGCTGCTACGGCATCGGCATCACGCGCCTGCCGGCCGCCGCCATCGAACAGAATCACGACGAGCGCGGGATCATCTGGCCCGACGCACTGGCGCCGTTCACCGTGGTGGTCTGCCCGATCGGCATGGACCGCAGCCCCGAGGTCAAGGTGGCCGCCGAAGCGCTCTACGAAGAACTGCTCGCCAAGGGTGTCGACGTGCTGCTGGACGACCGCGGCGAGCGCCCCGGCGCGATGTTCGCCGACTGGGAGCTGATCGGCGTGCCGCACCGCGTGGTCATCTCCGACCGCGGCCTGAAGGAAGGCCAGCTCGAATACCAGCATCGCCGCGACACGGCTGCGACGAAGGTGCCGTCGGCCGGCATCGCCGACTTCATCGCCGGCAAGCTCGCCGCATGAGCTTCACCGGCCGTCGCAACGACGACCCAGGGGCAACCGCCGCGGCGGGTGGCATGGCCATCTCGCGGCGCAAGTGCCTTGGTGTTGCCGCGGCTTCGGGCGTTCTGTCGCTGACGGCGTTGCCGCAGACCGCTTTCGCCGGCGCACAGATCGAGGAGCCCTTGATCGACTCGGTGCGCACTGCGCTGAGTTCGGCGATCCACAACAAGGCGCCGCCGGTGCCGGAATTCACGACCACCGAGGCGCGCTTGGCGTACCTGCGCTGGCTTGGCGAAATGAGCGAGCGGCTCAAGAAGAAGATCGCCGACTGGCCCTCGCGCAAGGAATTCCTGCAGACCGCCTGGTACGAAGCCAAGCGCTCGGGGCTCGACGTGAGCCTGGTCCTCGGGCTGGTACAGGTCGAGAGCAACTTCCGCAAGTTCGCGGTGTCGAGCGCCGGTGCGCGCGGCTACATGCAGGTGATGCCATTCTGGACACGCGTGATCGGCGACAGCGATTCGGCCAAGCTCTTTCACATGCAGACCAACCTGCGCTTTGGCTGCGTGATCCTGCGCCACTACCTCGACCGCGAGAACGGCGACCTGTACATGACCCTCGGCCGCTACAACGGCAGCCGCGGCAAGTCGCCGTACCCGAACGCCGTGTTCGCGAACCAGCGGCTCTGGGCCTACGACGACAAGGCGCGAGAACGCGAAAGAGACCGCGAGCGCGAGAAGGACCGTTCGGCAGCTTGAATCTCACTTTCGCGAATAGGCGAAAGCGGCTCTGCCCAGCGACGTGGCGCGCCAGGACTTCAAGCTAGGTTTTTGTGACCATCACCTGGTCGATGCGGTAGCTGTCGACGTCCATCACCTCGAAGGTGTAGCCGCCCCAGGCGACGCTGTCCGTCCGCTTGGGCACGCGGCGCAGCATCACCATCAAAAAACCCGCGAGCGTTTCGTACTCTTCCGAATGCGGCAGCTCGTCGATCTGCAGCGCGCGCTGCACGTCCTGAATCGGCGTGATGCCGTCGATCAGCCACGAGTTCTCGTCGCGCTTCACGATCTGCTCCTCGTCGGGCATCGTCACGAGGTCGCCCATCACCGTGCTCATCACGTCGTTGAGCGTGATCACGCCTACCACCAGGCTGTATTCGTTGACGATGATCGCGAAATCTTCATGCGCCTGCTGGAACTGCTCGAGCACCTCGGTCAGCGAGAGCCGGTCGGGAATCACCAGCGCCTTGTGCAGCGTGAGGCCCTGGTCGAAGGCGAGCGGCTGGCCGCTCAGCACGCGCTGGAACATCTCCTTGGCATCGACGTAGCCGAGTACATGGTCGATATCGCCATCGCACACCGGATAGGCCGAAAACGGCTCGGCCACGATACGCGCGCGCAGCACCGATTCGGGATCGTCGTGCAGGAACCAGGCGATGCTGTCGCGCGCCGTCATCACGCTGCTCACGAGGCGCGTGTCGAGCTCGAACACGTTGGCGATCACCTGCTGCTCGCGCACCGCGAGCACGCCGGCCCGCGCGCCGGCCTCGGTCATCGCGAGGATGTCGGCCGAGGTGATCTTGTCGTCGCGCGCCATCGGCATGCCGAGCACCTTGAACAGCAGGTCGGTGCAGCGCGTGAAGAACCACACCAGCGGCTTGAAGGTGGTGATCAGCACCAGCATCGGCCCGACCATGCGCACCGCGATGCGCTCCGGGTCGCTCATGCCGAGGCGCTTGGGGAAGAGGTCTGCGAAAACCAGGAACACCGCGATCACGATCACGAACGAGCACAGGAAGGCTACGTTCGCGGATGCTTCCACGCTCAGCCAGCTCTCGAAGAAACGCGCGAAGTAGGGGCTCAGCGAGCCCTCACCCACGACGCCGCCGAGGATCGCCACTGCGTTGAGGCCGATCTGCACCACGGTGAAGTAATGGCCCGGCTGCTCCTGCACGCGCAGCACGCGCTCGGCGCGCGCATCGCCCTCGTCGGCCATCTGGCGCAGGCGAAGACGCCGCGAGGCGGCCAGGGTGATTTCGGCAAGGGAGAAGAACGCGCTCATCGCGATCAGCAAGACGATGATGAGCAGGCTTTGGGTGAGGTTCATGGTGGCACGGCGAAGAGTGCCATGGTGCCATGACTCGGCCCGCGAAAACCCCTCAGACGCCGCCGTGCGGGTGGGTCGGGTCGACCCACAGGACCGATTCGGGTTTCTCTACAGGCTCGATGTCGAGGTTCACTGCCACCGCCTCGCCATCGCTGCGGCACAGCACGCATTCGAGCGTCTCGGTCGCGCTGGCGTTGATTTCCTGGTGCGGCACAAAAGGCGGCACGTAGATGAAGTCGCCCGGTCCGGCTTCGGCGGTGAACTCGAGCTTCTCGCCCCATCGCATGCGGGCCCGGCCGCGCACGACGTAGATCACCGATTCGAGGTGCCCGTGGTGATGGGCGCCGGTCTTGGCATCGGCATGGATGGTCACCGTGCCGGCCCAGAGCTTCTGGGCGCCCACGCGGGCGAAGTTGATGGCGGCGGCCCGGTTCATGCCGGGCGTCTGCGCCGTGTTGACGTCGAGCTGGTTGGCGCCGATCACGCGCACGCCGTCGTGCTTCCAGGCCGGGCTTTCATCGCCCTCATGCGAGTGGCCGTGGTCCGCGTGATCGTGGCTCATGGCAAGCCTCGGGGAATCAGGCGGGGTTGCCGTTCAGCACCTGTTGCAGCTCGCCCGACTCGTACATCTCCATCATGATGTCCGAGCCGCCAACGAATTCGCCCTTTACGTAGAGCTGGGGAATCGTGGGCCAGTTGCTGTATTCCTTGATGCCCTGGCGGATGCCGTCGTCTTCGAGCACGTTGACGGTCTTGAGCGTCTTGGTGTCGACGCCGACGGCCTTGAGGATCTGGATCGCGCGGCCGGAGAAACCGCACATCGGGAAGCTGGCATTGCCCTTCATGAAGAGCACGAGTTCGTTGGTTTTGACGAGGTCGTCGATGCGTTGCTGGGCGTTGGACATGGGGACTCCTGAAAAGTGGGGGCTGAAGGGGATTATTTCACCGCGCGCCAGATTCCGCCCGAGCAGCGCTGGATGCCTGCCAGGTCGTCCCGGCTTTGGACTTCTGCGAAGCCGCGGGTTTCGAGCAGTTGGCGCACGGCGGCGGCCTGGTCGTGGCCGTGTTCGAGCAGCAGCCAGCCGCCTTCGGCGAGGTGATCGGGGGCAGCCTGGACGATCTGGCGGATGTCGTCGAGCCCATCCGCGCCCGCGACCAGCGCGGAGGAGGGCTCGTGCCGCAGCGCGGGCAGATGCGGGTCGTTGGCGGCGATGTACGGCGGGTTGCTGGCGATGACCGTGTAGCCGTTGGCGGCTCCATCGAGCCAATCGGCCTGAGCAAAACGCACCGGCAGGCCGAGGCGTTGGGCGTTGGCCTCTGCGACGGCGAGCGCGTCGGCGCTGGCATCGACCGCATCGACCTGTGCATCCGGGCGCGCATGCTGCAGCGCCAGTGCGATCGCGCCGCTGCCCGTTCCCAGGTCGAGCACGCGGGGCGCGTCGCGGCCTTCGAGGCATTGCAGCGCCCAGTCGACCAGCGTTTCGGTGTCCGGGCGAGGCACCAACACCCGCGCGTCCACTTGCAGGTCGAGACCGTGGAATTCCTTCGTGCCGAGCAAATAGGCCACCGGTTCGCCCGTCAGACGGCGCGACAGCTGCGCCGCGAGCGAAGCCCATGCGGCATCGGACATGGCATCGGTGTCGTGCGCGAGCAGCCAGGCACGGTCGTGCGGCGCGCGGCCCAGCGCATGGAGCAGCAGCAACTGCGCATCGAGCCGATCGACGCCCAGGGCCGCGGCCGCGGCCAGCGCCAGCGCCACGGTCGAGGGTGCGGTGGCTTCGGTCATCACGCGGGAAGGCTCGATTCCAGCTCGGCCAGTTGCTCGGCCTCGCGTGCGGCGCGCAGGGCTTCCAGCACGTCGCCCAGGTCGCCTTCCATGATTGCCAGCAGCTTGTAGAGCGTGAGGTTGATCCGGTGGTCGGTGAGCCGCCCCTGAGGAAAGTTGTAGGTGCGGATGCGGTCCGAACGGTCGCCGCTGCCGATCAGCCCTTTGCGCATCGCCGCGTCCTTGGCGGCGCGCTCGCTGCGGTCCTTTTCCTGGATGCGCGCCGACAGCACCTGCAGCGCCTTGGCCTTGTTGCGGTGCTGGCTGCGGTCGTCCTGGCATTCGGCCACGATGCCGGTCGGAATGTGCGTGATGCGCACGGCCGAGTCGGTCTTGTTGATGTGCTGGCCGCCGGCGCCGCTCGCGCGGTAGGTGTCGATGCGCAGGTCCGCGGTGTTGATCTGCACCGCCACGGTTTCGTCGGGCTCGGCCAGCACGGCAACCGTGCAGGCGCTGGTGTGGATGCGGCCCTGGGTCTCGGTGGCCGGCACGCGCTGCACGCGGTGGCCGCCCGATTCGAAGCGCAGCTTGCCGAAAACCTCGTCGCCGACGATGCGGATCACCACTTCCTTGTAGCCGCCGAGTTCGCTCGCGCTCTCGCTCACGATTTCGCAGCGCAGGCCGGCGCGCTCGCAGTAGCGCGTGTACATGCGCAGCAGGTCGCCCGCGAACAGGGCCGATTCGTCGCCGCCCGTGCCGGCGCGGATTTCCATGAAGGCGTTGCGTGCGTCGTCGGGATCCTTGGGCAGCAAGAGGCGCTGCAGCTCTTCTTCGAGCTGCACCAGCTCGGCCTCGGCGCCGGCGATTTCCTCGGTGGCCATCTCGGCCATGTCGGGGTCGTCGAGCATTTCCTTCGCCCCGGCGATGTCGGCCTCGCGCTGCTTGTAGCGCTCGTAGCGGCCGGCGATCTGCGTGATCTCGGCGTGCTCGCGCGAGATGGTGCGGTACTGCGCCATGTCGCTCATGATGTCTTCGCGCGAGAGCAGGAAGTCGAGCTCGCCGAGGCGCTGGACGTAGCGTTCGAGTTGATGGCGAAGAAAGGATTTCACGGAAGAAGGCGCTCGGGAAAATGGGAGATGAATGCCGCGTGCAGCGGCAGGGCGCAGGGAGACCGCGGCACGCAGGGCCGGGCCGCTGACGAGCGTCGCTAACGCTCTTTGCGCAGGAACAGGCGCGAGATGGTCTGCGCGGTCTGCTCGCGCGATGCGGCATCGCCCGAATGCAGCTCGGCCATGGCGCCGTGCATCATCTTTTGCGTGAGCCCGCGCGACATCGCCTCGAGCACCGCATCGACCGATTCGCCCTTGGCCAGGAGCTTGCGGGCGCGCGCCATCTCGGCGGCACGCCATTCGTCGGCCTGCGCATTGAGCTGCTGGATCAGCGGCACCGTGCTGCGCTGGCCGAGCCAGTGCATGAAGCTCTGCACGCCGGCATCGATGATGACTTCGGCCTGCGCCACCGCGGCCTGGCGATTGGCCTGGCCCTGCTGCACCACGTGCGCAAGGTCGTCGACGGTGTAGAGGTAGACGTCCTCCAGCGCCTTCACTTCGGGCTCGATGTCGCGCGGCACGGCCAGGTCGACCATGAAGATCGGGCGGTGCTTGCGCGCCTTGAGCGCGCGCTCCACGGCGCCCAGGCCGATGATCGGCAGCGTGCTCGCGGTGCAGCTCACCACGATGTCGAATTCGGCAAGCCGCGCCGGCAGGTCGGCCAGCCGCATCGCCTCGCCGCCGAAGCGCGTGGCGAGCTTTTCGCCGCGCTCCAGCGTGCGGTTGGCAATGGCGATGGACTTCGGCTCCTTGGCCGCGAAGTGCGTCACCGCGAGATCGATCATTTCGCCCGCGCCGACGAACAGCACGCGCGTCTTGCGCAGGTCTTCGAAGAGTTGCCCGGCCAGCCGCACGGCCGCGGCGGCCATGCTGATGGAATGCGCGCCGATCTCGGTGGCGGTGCGCACTTCTTTCGCGACGGCGAACGAGCGCTGGAACAGTTGGTTGAGCGTGGTGCCCAGGGCGCCGACGTTCTCAGCCGCGCGCACCGCGTCTTTCATCTGGCCGAGGATCTGGGCCTCGCCGAGCACCATCGAATCGAGCCCGCTGGCCACGCGGAAGACGTGGCGCGCAGCCTCGTCGTCGTGCAGGGTGTAGGCGTGGGAACGCAGCAGCGTGGGCGCCACGCCGCCGCTCTCGGCCAGCCAGCCGAAGGTGTGGTCGAGGGCGATGTGTTCGGAGGCGCAGTAGATCTCGGTGCGGTTGCAGGTCGAGATGATCGCGGCTTCCACCTGCGGGTGGCGGCTGCTGGGGAAGGAGCTGCGGAGGCTCTGCAGCGTCGGGGCGATTTGATCGAGCGCAAACGCAAAACGACCGCGCAGATCGAGCGGCGCGGTCGTGTGGTTCAAGCCGAGAGCCCAGACAGACATGGGCGTGATTATAAAATCAGCAGCGGCTCGGGGCTTGCCGAGGGACAAATGGCTTTCCCTATAACAGCCATAACCTTCGCCACATGGTGGCGCCCCCTCCCACCTCTCCTCGATGGACCTGCTGGCCCTCCTCAATCACCTGCTTAATTTTGTGGCACCCGCGGCGTTCGTCGCGCTGGTGCTGGCCCTGGTGGGGCGCTTCCTTGGCGGGCGCCGGACGGGCGTTCCGCGCTGGTGGATGCAGTGGGCCATCACCTTCGGGGCCGGCGTCGGGGTGCTCGTCGTGGGCCTGGTGGTCTTCGGGCGGGACGGCGTGATGACGACCTATGCCGCGCTCGTGGCGGTCTGCGGCACCGTGCAATGGCTCGCGATGCGCGGCTGGCGCCGCTGATCAGCCCAGCCGGCGGACCATGTAGACCGACGTGCCGGGATAGGTCGCGAGCCGGGCCTGCTGTGCCGGATCTGCCGGCTGCATCGCGGCATAGCCCTGCCGCTCCCAGAAACCGACCGACGCCTGCACCGACACCAGCGTCGACTGTCGCCAGCCGGCCTTCACCGCGTGCGCCCACGCATGTCGAACGAGCTGCGGCCCAAGTCCCAGACCTGAAGCGGCCGGGTGCACCGCTAGGTCATGCAGGTACAGCGCATCGGCTTCCGGTGCGACCTCGAACTCGCCGTGCAGCGCCGTGAGCTTGCCGGCAATCGAGGGGTAGGCCGCCAGATAGGCCCTGACGGTGCCCTCATGCCCCGCCACCCATCCCGTCTCCGGCGCCGCAGCCAATCGCCGCGCGATCAACGCACCGTCTTCCACGAAGCCCGCGCCGTAGCAGGCGAGCTGGATCGCGAGCACCGCGTCCAGATCGTCCGCGCGCATCGCACGCACGAAGACAGCGCCTGCCGCGACCGCCATCAGGCCAGCAGCAGCTTGTCGTCGTCGAGCTTTTTGCCGCGCGTCTGCTCGAACATGCGCAAGAGGTCGGGCACGTCGAGGCCCGAGCGTTCCGGCCCGGCCACGTCGAGGATCACCTGACCCTCATGCAGCATGACGGTGCGCGAACCGTAGTCCAGCGCCTGCCGCATGCTGTGCGTCACCATCATCGCGGTCAGCTGGCTGCCTTCGACGATCTTGGCGGTCAGCTCCAGCACGAAGGCGGCGGTCTTCGGGTCCAGCGCTGCCGTGTGCTCGTCCAGCAGCAGGATTCGCGAGGGCTTGAGCGACGCCATCAAGAGGCTCACCGCCTGCCGCTGCCCGCCCGAGAGCAGGCCGATGCGGTCCGCCAGCCGGTTCTCCAGCCCCAGCTTGAGAATCGACAGCTTCTCGCGGAACAGCTCGCGCAGGCTCCGGTTGAGCGAAAAGCCGAAGCCTCGCCGCTCGCCGCGCTTCCACGCCAGCGCCATGTTCTCCTCGATGGTCAGCGCCTCGCAGGTGCCGGCCATCGGGTCCTGGAACACGCGGGCTACCATGCCCGAGCGCTGCCAGGCGCTCATGCGGGTCACGTCCTTGCCGTCGATTTCGATGCTGCCCTTGTCGACGATCAGGTCGCCGCTCACCGCATTCAAGAAGGTCGACTTGCCCGCGCCGTTCGAGCCTATCACGGTGACGAACTGGCCGGTCGGAATTTCCAGGCTGAGCCCGCGCAGCACGCGGTTCTCGATCGGCGTGCCCGGGTTGAAGGTCATCTCCAGGTTTTGAGCGCGCAGCATCAGTTCTTCCCTTTGAAGAGGCCGCGCAGCTTGCGCTTGTAAGCAGGGATCAGCAGCGCGACCGCGACCAGCACGGCGGTCACCAGGTTCAGGTCCTGCGCTTGCAGGCCCATGAAGTCGGTGTTGAGCGCCATCGCGATGAAGAAGCGGTAGAGCAGCGCACCCAGCACGCAGGCCAGCGTGGTGATCACCATGCTGCGCGCGGGCAAGAGCGTCTCGCCGATGATCACCGCGGCCAGGCCGATCACGATCGTGCCCACGCCCATCGAGATGTCGGCCGTGCCCTGGCTCTGCGCGAACAGCGCGCCGGCCAGCGCCACCAACGCGTTGGAGAGCGCCAGGCCCGCCATCGTGTGGAAGTCGGTCGAGATGCCTTGTGCGCGCGCCATTCGGGCGTTGCCGCCGGTGGCGCGCATCGCGAGGCCCGCTTCGGAGGCGAAGAACATGTCGACCAGGATCTTCGCGACGATCACGATGAAGAGCAGCAACAGCGGCTTGGCCCATTGCTCGGGCATGCCGCCGAAGTCGACCATGGTGAACAGGGTCGGCTCGGTGATCAGCGCCACGTTGGGCTTGCCCATCACGCGCAGGTTGATGGAGTACAGCGCGATCATCACCAGGATGCTCGCGAGCAACTGCATGATCTTGAGCTTGACGTTGAGCCACGCCGTGACCCAGCCCGCAGCGGCGCCCGCCACGCAGGCGACCGCGGTGGCGGCCACCGGATTCCAACCGAGGACGATCAGCGTCGCGGCCACGGCGGCGCCCAGCGGAAAGCTGCCGTCCACCGTGAGGTCGGGGAAGTTGATGATGCGAAACGACATGAAGACGCCCAACGCGACCAGTCCGAATATCAGACCGATCTCGATGGCGCCCAGCGAAGCGATGAGCGACATAAATAAAGAAGCTGGCTTCTTACTTCGTGGCCACGACCTTGGCGCTCTTCAAGAGCGATTCGGACAGCGTCACGCCCTGCGCCTTGGCGGCGGTGGGGTTCACCACCAGCTCGAAGTTGGTGCTGGTCTGCGAGGCGATGGTGCCGGGCTTCTCGCCCTTCAGGATGCGCACGACGATCTTGCCGGTCTGGCGGCCGATGTCGTTGTAGTTCAGGCCGAGGGCCGCCACTGCGCCGCGCTCGACGGTGGCCGTGTCGGCCGCCACCACCGGCAGCTTGGCCTGCTGGGCGACCTTCACGATGCCTTCGAAGGCCGAGACCACGTTGTTGTCGGTCGGCGTGTAGATCACGTCGGCCTTGCCCACCAGGCTCTGCGCGGCGGTCGGCACGTCCACGGTGCGGGCGGCGGCGGCTTCGACGACGGTCATGCCAGCATCGGCCGCGGCCTTCTTGAGCGAGGCGACGATCGCCACCGAATTGGCTTCACCGGGGCTGTAGATCACGCCAATGCGCTTGGCGTTCGGCACCACCTGCTTGATGAGGCCGATGTGCTTTTCGAGCGGCGAGAGGTCCGACACGCCGGTCACGTTGGTGCCGGTGGCGTCCCAGTTCTTCACCAGCCTGGCGGCCACCGGATCGGTGATGGCCGAGTACACGACCGGAATCGTCTTGGTGGAGGCCACCACGGCCTGCGCCGACGGCGTGGCGATGGCGACGATCACGTCGGGCGCATCGCCCACGTACTTGCGGGCGATCTGGGCGGCGGTGCCCACGTTGCCCTGCGCGCTCTGGTAGGTGAACTTGAGGTTCTTGCCTTCTTCGTAGCCCGCCGCCTTGAGTTCGGCCTTCACGCCGTCGCGCACCGCATCGAGTGCCGGGTGCTCGACGATGGCGGTCACCGCCACCGACTTGGTCTCGGCCGCGAACGAAGGCGCGGCGGCCAGCATGCCGAGGGCCAGGGCGACAGCGCTGAAGGGGGTGCGAAGCAGGGCGTTTTTCACGTGAGGGTCTCCGGGTGGGGATGGGAATGTCTGAGGTGGAGGCCGCCGGCGTGCGCCGGGGCGGGGAATTCAGCGGCGTCGCGAAACTGCGTGTGCAGTCCCGGCAGCTTCGAAGTCTAGATCGTACTTTGCACAATTAAGGTGCATGGACGGATCGGGCTTACCCCGCTTTAGGAAACATAATTGCATCTATTGGAGGACGCAAGAGATGAAATTGCACGAGATCGAACTTGACCGGATCGACAGGCGGATTCTTGACCACTTACAGGTGCACGGCCGCGCCACCAACCTCGAGCTGTCGGAGGTTGCCAACCTGTCGCCCGCGCAGTGCATGCGGCGCCACCGACGGTTGGAGGAGCTGGGCCTCATCAACGGCTACGCGGCGCACCTGAACGCGCGCCACGTCGGCCTCGGCGTGATCGCCTTCATCCACGTGACCATGGCGCGGGGCCACGTCGACGAGCTGCCCAAGTTCCAGGACCTGATCGCCGATCTCAAGCAGATCCTGGAGTGCTACTCGGTGACCGGCGACTTCGACTACGTGTTGAAGGTGGTCGCGCGCGACCTGGAGTCGCTCTCGCAGTTCCTGATGCACACGCTGATGCACATGCCCGGCGTGTCGGCCGTGCGGTCCAGCGTGTGCCTGAACGAGATCAAGTGCACCACGGCGCTGCCGCTGGAGTGATGAGCCTCAGGTCGGCATGCCGGGGATCGGCGAGTTCTGCGTCGCGGGCGCCGGCGCGGCCGCGGCGGGCTCGGTGGGCGCCATCATGAACGTCGTCGGCGTTGCCATCGGCAGCGCGGCTTTCTTCAGTTCGTCGAGGATCGCGAACAGCAAATCGCTGCGCACGCCGCCCGCCAGCCGCGGGCTCGCCACGTAGGCGATGGCCTGGAAGATCAAGAGCCCGTTCTCGATGCCCTCCAGCGTGAGCGACGGCGCCGGTGTTTCCAGCACCCCTTCGTGCGCGCGGCAGGCTTCGAGGATCAGCCCGCGCACGCGCTGCGCATCGGTCGTCAGCGGCATCGGCAGGCGAATCAGCACGCGGCCCTCGGCATTGGACAGCGTCATGTTGCGCACGGTCTTGGTGATGAACTCCGAATTCGGCACGATCAGCGTGGAGCGGTCGCCCAGCACGATCTCGGTGGCGCGCACGTTGATGCGCCGCACGTCGCCCTCGGCCGTGCCCAGCACCACCCAGTCGCCCACCTTCACCGGCTGCTCGGCCAGGAGGATCAGCCCCGAGATGAAGTTCTGCACGATCGCCTGCAGCCCGAAGCCGATACCCACCGACAGCGCGCTCGCCACCCACGCGATGCGCTCGATGCCGATGCCCAGGGCCGAGAGCGCGAACGCGATCACCAGGATGCCGCCCACGTAGCCCAGCAGCGTGGTGATCGAGCTCTGCATGCCCGGCTCGAGCTGCGTGTTGGGCAGGTAGCTGCGCTCGAGCCAGCGCTTGAACACGCGCATCACGATGAAGCCGACCACCGCCACCGCGATGGCGCTCAGGATGGCGCCCGGCACCAGCTGGAACTCGCCCACCTTCACGCCGGTGCCGAACTTGCCGCTGCGCTGGAACACCTCGCCCGGCCCCGTGCCCAGCGGCGCGGCGAGCGCGATCAGCATGTAGAAGAACAGTCCGACCCGGCTCAGCCCCGAAAGCACCGTGGCCGCCTGGTCCAGCGTTTGCGGCGCGAGGTTGAAGCTCTTCTGCAGTCGCTGGCCGAAGGTGCTGCGCGACGACACCAGCGCCATGAACACGTCGTCGGCGAACTTGAACAGCACGTAGAAGGCCGCGGCCACGATGCCGCTCCAGGTGAGCTGCGAGGCCAGGAAGCTCGCGAGCGCCACGTAGCCCACGGCCACCAGCACCCAGATCGCGATCATCAGCACGCCGATCAGCGCCACCAGCAGGCCGACCCACATCGGCCGCTCGGGCAGGCCGGCATCGGGTGCGTCGGCGCGCAGGGCCTTCAGGCGGTAGACGACCGTGCCCACCAAGGCGGTGAGCAGCAGCGCCGTCAGCACATGCGTGCCCACCACGGCGGCGAAGCTCGCGTCGATGAGCGCATTGATCTCCGCGGGCGTCCACGCGAGCGCCGCCACCAGCGCCACCAGCCACGGCAGCACCGACAGCCGCTCGGCCGTGGCATCGGGAATGGGCGGCAGCCGCCACGACGGCCGGGCGGTGGCCAGCAGCGCGCGCCCCAGGCCGATGACGAATGCCATGAAAGTCAGCGCCTGCGCCGCCGACTGCAGCGCCTTGCGTGCCTGCGCGTCCCAGGTGGCATAGGCCTTGAGCACCTCCACGAAGCCGTGCGCGGCCACGGCCACCAGCAGCACGTGGGCCGCGACGATGGCGATCACCAGCAGCGAACGACGCAGCCGCCCGGCCGGCAGCACGCGCATCGCGAGGCGCGCCAGCCCGTGTTCGGCCGCCCAGACGCCCAGCCACGCAAGCAGCAGCGCGCCGATAAGCGCGGCGATCACCGGCGTGCGGTTCTCGGGCTCCAGCGCCTGCGCGAAACCGTCATCCAGCGCGAGGGCTATCGCCTGCAGCCGGGCGAGGTCATCGGGCCAGGCTTCGCGCAGGTCGTTCCAGAACGTGCCGTTGAGCGGGGAGGCGGCGCGGCTGGTGAGCTCGGCCTCGAACTGCTGGCGACGCTGCGACACCAGGTCGGTGCCGCGCTGGCGCACGTCGATCGACAGCAGCCTGGCCAGGCGGATGTCCGCATCAAGCGCATTGCGCTCCTTGGTCAGCTGCGCGCGCTGACGCGTGATGTTCGGGTCTTCGGTGGCGCCGGCGGCGGGCGGATTGCCCAGTTCGCCGAGCCGCGCGTTCAGGTCGGCCAGGTCGCCGACGCGGGCGGCGACGAACTTGTCGGCCTGCGCGCCGATGTCGTTGATCTGCGTGAGCTGCTTGCGCGCATCGTCCTCGGCGCCCGGGATGGCATTGGCATTGGTGCCGCCCTTGCCTGCAGGGGCGATCCTGGCGAACTCCGCGCGCAACTCGGCGATGGTGGGAGCCGGCGCCGCGGCGGCGGTGTTGGCACCGTTGTTGGGGTTGCCGTTGCCGGCGGCCATGCTGGCGTCCGGCTGCGCGATGGCGCTGCCGCACGTCAACACCATCCACAGGGCCAGGATGGCGGGGAGGCAGATGCCCGCCAGGCGAGAGGTCCGATTCATGGCCGCATCATAGAAGCCGCCATTTCGTAAACGCCGGTAAGAAGTGCTGCGTCAGCCGGCGGGGCTGAACAGGTCGACCCTGTCCGTGATGATGCCGTCGGTGCCCAGCGCAATGAGCCGTTGCGCGGCCCAGTCGTCGTTCACCGTGTAGCTCAGCGAGCGCATGCCCGCGTCGTGCACTCGCGCGACAGTGCCAGCGTCCCACAGCGCGTGGTTGCAGACGACGGCCTGGCAGCCGAGATCGAGCGCCGCCTCGAGCCAGCCCTTGCGAAGCGAATCGAGCAGCAGGCCGCGCGGCAATTCGGGCTGCACCGCGGCCGCGCCGCGCAGCGACTCGACCTGGAACGAGGTGAGCAGCGGAGGAACCGCCGCACCTTGCCAGAGGCGCGCCGCTTCGCGCGCCACGACCTCGCCGGTTTCGCGCTCGATGCCGGGCGTCGGCTTGATCTCGATGTTGAGCAGGTAATCGTTGGCCAGGCAGAAGCGCGCCAGGTTCTCCAGCGTGGGCAGCGGCTCGCCGGCGAAGGCGCGCGAATGCCAGCCGCCCGCATCGAGCTGCGACAGCGCGCTCCACGGCTGTTCGCCGCCGATGCCGCGGCCGTTGGTGGTGCGATCGAGCGTGGCGTCGTGCATGAGGAACGGCACGCCGTCGGCGCTCAGCTTGGCATCGCACTCGAACATGCGGTAGCCGTGCGCCGCGCCGAAGCGGAAGGCGGCGAGCGTGTTTTCAGGAGCCAGCTTGCCGGCGCCGCGATGCGCGACCCATCGGGGATAGGGCCAGGGGCTGCGTTCGGCCATCGTTCAATCTGCCCGCTTGCCCGATCCGGCG
Organism: Variovorax sp. W1I1; assembly: GCF_030815625.1. NCBI lineage: Bacteria > Pseudomonadati > Pseudomonadota > Betaproteobacteria > Burkholderiales > Comamonadaceae > Variovorax > Variovorax sp. W1I1. Next base: position 658,672 of record NZ_JAUSWZ010000001.1, read on the forward strand.
TCGAACCAATGCAGCTTGTCTTCGCGCGCGGCGATCTTCACCGTGTCGCCGGCGACCGGCGGGTGATCGCTTTCGTCGGTGCGCATGATGATCTGCTCGTCGCCGATGCGGCCGTACACCAGGCGCTCCGCGCCCAGCAGTTCGACCTGCTCGACCTGCACCGTCCAGCCGCTTTCGTCGAGCTTCATGTGCTCGGGGCGGATGCCCAGGATCTGGCCCGCGCGCACGCCGGGGGCGTGCTTGAGCAGGTTCATCGGCGGCGAGCCGATGAAGCTTGCGACGAAGGTGGTAGCGGGGCGGTTGTAAACCTCTTCGGGCGTCGCGAACTGGTCCATCACGCCGCCGTTCATCACGATGATCCGTTGCGCGAGCGTCATCGCCTCGACCTGGTCGTGCGTGACGAACAGCGAGGTGATGCCCAGCTCGCGGTGCAGCTTCTGGATTTCCAGGCGGGTCTGCGCGCGCAGCTTGGCGTCGAGGTTCGACAGCGGCTCGTCGAACAGAAACACCTGCGGCTGCCGCACGATCGCGCGGCCCATGGCCACGCGCTGGCGCTGGCCGCCCGAAAGTTCGCGGGGCTTGCGCTCCAGCAGGTGGCCCAACTCGAGGATCTTCGCGGCCTTGTCCACGCGCACCTTGATCTCGGGCACCGGCACCTTGGCGATCTTCAGGCCGTAGGCCATGTTCGCGAACACGCTCATGTGCGGGTAGAGCGCGTAGTTCTGGAACACCATGGCGATGTCGCGCTCGGAGGGTTCGAGCTGGTTCACGACCTTGCCGCCGATGGCGATTTCGCCGGCGGAGATTTCCTCCAGGCCCGCGACCATGCGCAGCAGCGTGGACTTGCCGCAGCCCGAGGGCCCGACGATCACGATGAACTCATGGTCGGCGATCTCGGCGCTCACGCCGTGGATGACCTGGTTGGCTTTCGGCCCGTGGCCGTAGCGCTTGATGACGTTGCGTAAAGAGAGAGCTGCCATTTTTTATTTCTCGGTATCCACAAGGCCCTTGACGAACCACTTTTGCATCAGCACCACCACCAGCGCGGGCGGCAGCATCGCGAGGATGGCGGTGGCCATCACGACGTTCCATTCGTTCTGCCCGTCGCCGCCGGCAATCATTCGCTTGATGCCGACCACCACCGGGTACATGTCTTCGCTCGTGGTCGCCAGCAGCGGCCAGAGGTACTGGTTCCAGCCGTAGATGAACTGGATCACGAACAGCGCCGCGATCGAGGTCTTCGACAACGGCAGCAGCACGTCGAAGAAAAAGCGCATCGGGCTCGCGCCGTCCATGCGCGAGGCCTCGGTGAGTTCGTCGGGCACCGTGAGGAAGAACTGGCGGAACAGGAAGGTCGCCGTGGCCGATGCGATCAGCGGCACCGTGAGGCCCGCGTAGGTGTTCAGCATGTTCAGGTCCGACAGCACCTTGTAGGTGGGCAGGATGCGCACCTCCACCGGCAGCATCAGCGTCACGAAGATCGCCCAGAAGCAGATCTTCTTGAACGGGAAGCGGAAGTAGACGATGGCAAAAGCCGACAGCAGCGAGATCGAAATCTTGCCGATGGCGATGACCATGGCCGTCACGAAGCTCACCCACATCATGTGCGCCACCGGCGCGTTGGAGCCCGCGCTGTTCTCGCGCCCGAAGAGCGCGCCCTTGTAGCTGTCGACGATGTTCGAGCCGGGCAGGAGCGGCATCGGCGCCTGCACGATTTCCTGCGCTGTGTGCGTGGAGGCCACGAACGCCAGGTAGAGCGGGAAGGCGACGATGAGGACGCCCAGGACCATGATGACGTGGGCCAGGATGCCGTGGGTTCCGCGCTTCTCAACCATGCCGTGCTCCGCCGGATTTGTCTTGTTGTTGCTTCATCATCAGTACTGCACTTTCTTCTCGACGTAGCGGAACTGGATCACCGTCAGCGCCACCACGATCACCATCAGCACCACCGACTGCGCGGCCGAGCCGCCGAGGTCCAGGCCCTTGAAGCCGTCGTGGTAGACCTTGTAGACCAGGATGGTCGTGTCCTTGCCCGGACCGCCCTGCGTGGCCGCATCGACGATCGCGAAGGTGTCGAAGAAGGCGTAGACCACGTTGATCACCAGAAGGAAGAACGTGGTGGGCGAGAGCAGCGGGAACTGCACCGTCCAGAAGCGGCGCCACGGGCGCGCGCCGTCGATGGCCGCGGCCTCGATCAGCGACTTCGGAATGGACTGCAGCCCGGCCAGGAAGAACAGGAAGTTGTAGGAGATCTGCTTCCACACCGAGGCCATGACGATCAGCGTCATCGCGTGGCCGGAGTCCAGCAGGTGGTTCCAGTTGATGCCGATCTTGCCGAGCGCATAGGCCACCACGCCCAGCGAGGGCGAGAACATGAAGACCCACAGCACCGCCGCCACGGCGGGCGCCACGGCGTAGGGCAGGATCAGCATGGTCTTGTAGAACATGCCGCCGCGCACGATGCGGTCGGCGAACACGGCGAGCATCAGCGACAGGCTGATGCCGATGCCGGCCACCAGCACCGAGAAGAGCGCGGTGGTCTTGAACGACTCGGCATACGCCGGGTCGTGGAACAGTTCCCTGAAGTTCTGCAGCCCGACGAATTCGACCGAGGTGCCGAACGCATCCTGCTGCTGCAGCGACTGCAGGATGGCCTGCCCGGCCGGCCAGAAGAAAAACACGAGGATCACCGCCATCTGCGGCGTCAGCAACAGCCAGGGCAACCAGCCCGAGCGAAAGAAAACGCGTTTTTCCATGATCCCTCTGAATAAAAAATCCCGCCCGGCTCGCCCTTGTGCAAGAGCGAACGGGGGCGGGCGATATTAGCCGGACACAGAGGCCCGGCTAACAATTGTTAGCTCTTGTTCGCCTTCTGGAAGCGCTCCAGCTGCTCGTTGCCGCGGGTCACGATGGCGTCCAGGGCTTCCTTGGCGGTCTTCTTGCCGTTCCAGACCTGTTCGAGTTCTTCGTCCTCGATGGCGCGGATCTGCACGTAGTTGCCCAGGCGGATGCCGCGGCTCTTGTCGGTGACCTTCCGGATCATCTGCGTCACGGCCACGTCGGTGCCGGGGTTCTGCTTGTAGAAGCCCGAGTCCTCGGTGAGCTTGTACGAGGCGGTGGTCACCGGCAGGTAGCCGGTGCGCTTGTGGCTGGCGGACTGCACTTCAGGCGTCGAGATGAAGCTGAAGAACTTGGCCACGCCCTTGTACTCGGCCGGCTTCTTGCCCGACATGACCCACAGGCTCGCGCCGCCGATCACGGTGTTCTGCGGTGCGCCCGGCACGTCCGGGTAGTAGGGCAGGGGGGCCAGGCCATAGGCGAACTTGGCGTTCTTGGCCACGTTGCCGTAGAAGCCCGACGACGTGTTGATCATGGCGCACTCGCCAGAGACGAACGAGGCCTCGGGCACGTTGCCGCGGCCCTTGTAGATGAACAGGCCCTGCTTGGCCATGCTGGCCAGGTTCTCGATGTGGCGCTGGTGCAGCGGCGAATTCACCTTCAGGCGGGCGTCCAGGCCCTGCAGGCCGTTGGCCTTGCTCGCGAACTCCACGTTGTGCCAGGCCGAGAAGCTCTCGACCTGCGTCCAGTTCTGCCAGGCGGTGGTGAACGGGCACTTGTGGCCGCTCGCCTTGAGCTTGGCGGCCGCGGCCACCACTTCAGGCCAGGTCGACGGTGCCTTGTCGGTGGGGAGGCCGGCCGCCTTGAAGGCGTCCTTGTTGAAATAGAAGATGGTGGTCGAGCTGTTGAACGGGAAGCTCAGCATCTGGCCGTTGGGGGCCGTGTAGTAACCGGCCACGGCGGGGATGTAGGCGGCCGGGTCGAACTTCTCACCCGCGTCCTTCATGACCTGGCCGACTGGAATGATGGCGCCCTTGCTGGCCATCATGGTGGCGGTGCCCACTTCGAACACCTGCAGGATGTGCGGTGCGTTGCCGGCGCGGAAGGCCGCGATGGAGGCCGTCATGGATTCGTCGTACGTGCCCTTGAAGGTCGGCACGATCTTGTATTCCTTCTGGCTCTCGTTGAACTGCTTGGCCAGGTCGTTGACCCACTCGTTGTTGACGGCGGTCATGGAATGCCACCACTGGATCTCGGTCTGGGCCTGCGCCATGTTGAACAGCGTGGTCGCGGCCAGCGCCGATGCCAGCGCGAGCGTCTTGAATCGCATGAAGACTCCTGAAGGGAAAATGAAAGCGCGGATGCTAGGGCATGTGAATGACACAGCCGCGTCACATTGGCGCACGGACCGCCGTCATCTTCCAATCGGGAAAACCCCTTTGGCACCAAGCTCGGCGCGGGTTGCGGGCCTGCATGCTGCGCCGCACCATGCTAGCATCGCCCTCCCTTTTTTGGCCCAGCTTGTCGCCACGGCCAGGGCCCTTTGCGAGACCGCCATGAGCAGCAAAACCTCCCTCGACAAAAGCAGGATCAAGTTCCTCTTGCTCGAGGGCATCCACCCTTCGGCCGTGGAGGTGCTGCGCGCCGCCGGCTACACCAACATCGAGTCGCTGCCGGGTGCCTTGCCCGACGCCGAGCTCAAGGCGAAGGTCGCCGACGTTCACTTCCTGGGCATCCGCTCGCGCACGCAACTGACGGCCGAAGTGTTCGCCGCCGCCCACAAGCTGGTGGCGGCCGGATGCTTCTGCATCGGCACCAACCAGGTCGACCTGGAAGCCGCCCGCGAACACGGCGTGGCCGTGTTCAACGCCCCCTATTCGAATACGCGTTCGGTGGCCGAACTGGTGCTGGCCGAAGCGATCCTGCTCCTGCGCGGCGTGCCCGAGAAGAGCGCGGTGGCGCACCGCGGCGGCTGGCTCAAGTCGGCCGACAACGCCTTCGAAATCCGCGGCAAGACGCTGGGCATCGTGGGCTACGGCTCCATCGGCGCGCAGTTGTCGGTGCTGGCCGAGGCGCTGGGCATGCATGTGGCGTTCTTCGACGTGGTCACCAAGCTGCCGCTGGGCAATGCCCGCCAGGTGCGCGACCTGCACCAGTTGCTGGGTCAGAGCGACATCGTCACGCTGCACGTGCCAGAGACGCAGGCCACGCAATGGATGATCGGCGCGGCCGAGATCGCCGCCATGAAGCCGGGTTCGATCCTCATCAACGCCTCGCGCGGCACCGTGGTCGAGATCGACGCGCTGGCCGGCGCGCTGAAGGAAAAGAAGCTCCTGGGCGCCGCGATCGACGTGTTCCCGGTGGAGCCGCGCAGCAACAAGGACGAGTTCCAATCGCCGCTGCGAGGCCTGGACAACGTGATCCTCACGCCGCACATCGGCGGCTCGACGATGGAGGCGCAGGCCAACATCGGGCTCGAAGTGGCCGAGAAGCTGGTGAAGTACAGCGACAACGGCACCTCGACCTCGTCGGTCAATTTCCCCGAGGTGGCGCTGCCCGCGCACCCGGGCAAGCACCGGCTGCTGCACGTGCACAAGAACGTGCCGGGCGTGCTGTCGGAGATCAACAAGATCTTCTCGGACAACCACATCAACATCTCCTCGCAGTTCCTGCAGACGAACGAGAAGATCGGCTACGTGGTGATGGACATCGACGCGGCTTCTTCCGACCTGGCGCTGGAGAAGCTCGCGAAGGTTGGCGGGACGATCCGCAGCCGCGTGCTGTTCTGAACGGAGCCCTGAGCCGATTCAGCGGGGCGGCATGCAGGTCGGGCGGCGCCTAGCACAAGGACAACGGGCGCGCCACGCGGCAAGACCCCAAGCCCTGTCCTAAAATCCCCAGCCCGGCTATGGGCGCGCAGCGCCCGGCCGAGGCGCCCCATCCGATGAATGCTCCGACCGCGTTGAACACGCTGTTGGCACAGGCCGCAGAGCCTGTCCGACTGCGCGAGATCCCGTACAACTACACCAGCTTCTCCGATCGCGAGATCGTGATTCGCCTGCTGGGCGAACGTGGCTGGGAACTGCTCCAGACCCTGCGCGCCGAGCGCCGCACCGGCCGATCGGCCCGCATGCTCTACGAAGTGCTCGGCGACATCTGGGTGGTGCAGCGCAACCCCTACCTCGTCGACGACCTGCTGGACAACCCGCGCCGCCGCGGGCAACTGGTCGAGGCCCTGCGCCACCGCCTGGCCGAAGTCCAGAAGCGCCGCACCCCCGACAGCGACATGCCGCGCGACCAACTGGTCGGCGAACTCACCGCGCTGGTCGGCGACGCGGTCGCTGCCTTCGATACCAAGTTCCGCGACGTCGCGGCCCTGCGCCGCAAGGCCACCCGCGTGCTGGGCCGGCTCACCGCCAAGGACAACATCAAGTTCGACGGGCTTTCGCGCGTGTCGCACGTGACCGATGCGACCGACTGGCGCGTGGAGTACCCCTTCGTCGTGCTGTGCCCCGACACCGAAGCCGAGATGGCGCTCCTGGTGAAGGGCTGCATCGAGCTGGGCCTGACCATCATTCCGCGCGGGGGCGGCACCGGCTACACGGGCGGCGCGATTCCGCTGACCTGGAACAGCGTCGTCATCAACACCGAGAAGCTCGAGGCGATGACCGAGGTCGAGCACATGCCGCTGCCCGGTCTCGACCAGCCCGTGCCCACCATCTGGACCGAAGCGGGTGTCGTCACGCAGCGCGTGGCCGACGCGGCCGAGCGCGCGGGCTTCGTATTCGCGGTCGATCCCACGTCTGCCGAAGCCTCGTGTGTCGGCGGCAACGTCGCGATGAACGCCGGCGGCAAGAAGGCCGTGCTCTGGGGCACGGCGCTGGACAACCTCGCCTCGTGGCGCATGGTGACGCCGCAGGCCGAATGGCTCGAAGTCACGCGTATCGGCCACAACCTGGGCAAGATCCACGACGCCGAGAGCGCGCTGTTCGAGCTGCAGTACTTTGCGGCCGACGGCAAGACCAAGCTGCGCACCGAGCGCCTCGACATCCCCGGCCGCACCTTCCGCAAGGAAGGCCTCGGCAAGGACGTGACCGACAAGTTCCTCTCGGGCCTGCCGGGCATCCAGAAGGAAGGCTGCGATGGCCTCATCACCAGCTGCCGCTGGGTGGTGCACAAGATGCCCTCGCACACGCGCACCGTGTGCCTCGAATTCTTCGGCAACGCGAAGGACGCGGTGCCCAGCATCGTCGAGATCAAGGACTTCATGTTCGCCGAGCAGAAGCGCTCGGGCGTGCTGCTGGCCGGCCTCGAACACCTGGACGACCGCTATCTGAAGGCCGTGGGCTACGCCACGAAGTCGAAGAAGCACGGCGGCCTGCCCAAGATGGTGCTGTTCGGCGACATCGCGGGCGACGACGCCGATGCGGTGGCGCGCGTCACTTCGGAAGTGGTGCGCATCGCCAACTCGCGCAGCGGCGAAGGCTTCATCGCCATCAGCCCCGAGGCGCGCAAGAAATTCTGGCTCGACCGCAAGCGCACGGCCGCCATCAGCAAGCACACCAACGCCTTCAAGATCAACGAAGACGTGGTGATTCCGCTGCCGCGCATGGCCGAGTACAGCGACGGCATCGAGCGCATCAACATCGAGCTGTCGCTGCAGAACAAGCTCGCGCTCACCGACGAGCTCGAAACCTTCCTCACGCGCGGCAACCTGCCGTTGGGCAAGACCGACGACGCGCACGAGATCCCGGCCGCCGAGCTGCTCGAAGATCGCGTGGCACAGGCCGTGGCGCTGGTGCACGAGGTGCGTGCGCTGTGGGCGAGTTGGCTCGAGAACGTCGATTCGCTGTTCCCGCAACTTCAGGACCACAGCCTGCGCGCGAGCTGGAAGACGCAGCTGCGCCAGCCGCTGCAGGAAATTTTCTCGGGTGCCGAGTTCGCGCCGATCCTGGCCGAATGCACCGCGATCCACAAGCGCGTGCTCAAGGGCCGCGTGTGGGTCGCGCTGCACATGCATGCGGGCGACGGCAACGTGCACACCAACATTCCCGTGAACAGCGACAACTACGACATGCTGCAGACCGCGCATGCCGCGGTGGTGCGCATCATGGCGCTGGCGCGCAGCCTCGACGGCGTGATCTCGGGCGAGCACGGCATCGGCATCACCAAGCTCGAATTCCTGAGCGACGAAGAGCTGCGCCCCTTCACCGAATACAAGGCCCGCGTCGACCCCGAGGGCCGCTTCAACAAGGGCAAGCTGCTGCGTGCACCGGCGGGCGAGGCGGTCACACTGCACGCCGACCTGACCAACGCCTACACGCCGAGCTTCGGCCTCATGGGGCACGAGTCGCTGATCATGCAGCAGAGCGATATCGGCGCCATCGCCGACAGCGTGAAGGACTGCCTGCGCTGCGGCAAGTGCAAGCCGGTGTGCGCCACGCACGTGCCGCGCGCCAACCTGCTCTACAGCCCGCGCAACAAGATCCTCGCGACCTCGCTGCTGGTCGAGGCCTTCCTTTATGAAGAGCAGACCCGGCGCGGCATCAGCATCAAGCACTGGGAAGAGTTCGAGGACGTGGCCGACCACTGCACCGTGTGCCACAAGTGCCTGACGCCCTGCCCGGTGAAGATCGACTTCGGCGATGTGTCGATGAACATGCGCAACCTGCTGCGCAAGATGGGCCAGAAGAGCTTCCGCCCCGGCAACGCGGCCGCCATGTTCTTCCTGAACGCGACGAATCCGCAGACCATCAAGGCGGTGCGCGCGGGCATGGTGGGCATCGGCTTCAAGGCGCAGCGCCTGGCCAACGACCTGCTGCGCGGCCTCGCGAAGAAGCAGACCGCTGCGCCGCCGGCCACGCTGGGTGTGGCGCCGCTCAAAGAGCAGGTGATCCACTTCATCAACAAGAAGATGCCGGGCAACCTGCCCAAGAAGACGGCGCGCGCGCTGCTCGACATCGAGGATGCGGATTACGTGCCGATCATCCGCAACCCTAAGGCGACGACCTCGGAAACCGAGGCGGTCTTCTACTTCCCGGGGTGTGGTTCGGAGCGTTTGTTCTCGCAGGTGGGGCTCGCTACGCAGGCGATGCTCTGGCACGCGGGCGTGCAGACGGTGCTGCCGCCGGGCTACCTGTGCTGCGGCTATCCGCAGCGCGGAAGCGGCCAGTTCGACAAGGCCGAGAAGATGATCACGGACAACCGCGTGCTCTTCCACCGCGTCGCGAACACGCTCAACTACCTGGACATCAAGACGGTGGTGGTGAGCTGCGGCACCTGCTACGACCAGCTGCAGGGCTACCAGTTCGACAAGATCTTCCCGGGCTGCCGGATCATCGACATCCACGAGTACCTGCTCGAAAAAGGCATCACGCTGGCCGATGCGGGCGGTGGCGGTTACCTGTACCACGACCCCTGCCATTCGCCGATGAAGCTGCAGGACCCGATGAAGACGGTGAAGGCGCTGGTCGGTGACAACGTGCTCAAGAACGACCGCTGCTGCGGCGAGTCGGGCACGCTGGGCGTGTCGCGGCCTGATATCTCGACGCAGATCCGCTTCCGCAAGGAAGAGGAGCTGAAGAAGGGTGAGGCTGAGCTGCGCGAGAGCGGAGTCGTCGGCGCCAAGGACAACGTCAAGATCCTCACCAGCTGCCCGAGCTGCCTGCAAGGCCTCTCGCGCTACGGCAACGACCTGAACAACGGTCTGCTCGAAGCCGACTACATCGTGGTCGAGATGGCCAACAAGATCCTGGGCGACGACTGGATGCCGAAGTACGTGGCCGCCGCTAACCAGGGTGGTATCGAACGGGTGTTGGTATGACGACGGCGCAGCAGGGTTGCCCCTTCTGCGAGGGCCCTGGTGGCCGCATCGTGTACGAAGGCGCGAAGCTGCGCGTGATCCATGCGGAAGAGGCGGGCTTTCCGGCCTTCTACCGCGTGATCTGGCGCGAGCATGCGCCGGAGTTTTCCGATCTCGAAGCTGGTGACCGCGTGCTGTGCATGGAAGCGGTGACGGCGGTCGAGCAGTGCCTGCGCGAGCGGCTGAAGCCCACGAAGATCAACCTCGCCGCGCTCGGCAACATGGTGCCGCATCTGCACTGGCACGTGATCGCGCGCTTCGACTGGGACAGCCACTTTCCTTCGCCGTTCTGGGCGGCTGCGCAACGCGCGGCGCCGGTCGATCGCGTGGCGGAACTGCAGGCGCTGCTGCCGGAGCTCGAGGCCGAGATGGTCCGCCGGCTGGTGCTGCTGCAGGGCTGAACGCGAGAGCGATGGCGCCTCAGCGCGCGGCGGCCGTGCGCGTCGTCGCCAGCTTGCGGTTCGCGCAGGTCTCCTTGAATTCCGGCGTGGCGCGCATCTCCTTCGAGAAGCGCTTCGATGCGACGCTGCCATCGCGGCACACACGGTCCAGTTCGGCCTGCGCGTCGTGGTTGCCCGCATGCGATGCATGGGCCAGCACACGCAGTGCGTGGATGGGCAGCGCAGACGGCACGCCGCTCGATGCGGTGGTCGTTTCGGTCTTCGAGGGGGATGTGGCCGGCCTTGCCGTCTCGGCCGTCGGCAGCGTGCGGGCCGTGCCCGCCGATGTGGGCAGCCGCTCGACCGCGGTGAAGTCGCCGCTCTTGCCCGCGCGTTCGACCATCTGGCGGTAGCTGTCCATCATTCGCGAGGTGTCCTTGGGCGTCAGGTCCTTCGCGGGCTTTGACAGGTAAGCCGCGACTTCGGGAGGCAGCGCCGCATTCACGCTGCTGAATTCATGGCCGGCGCCTGCGCCCCGCGGTCCCAACTGCGCGGCATGCGCCGCGTCGTCGCCGAGTGCCGCCGCCCCTTTTCCGGCAACACCCGCCACGCCGGTCGCGCTCTCCGCCGCCACGGCGCCTGCGCCAACCGCCGCGCCCTTGCCTGCGGTGCCGGCCGCCTTTCCCGCGGTTGCAGCTTTGCCAGCCGCCTTGCCGAGCAGGCCCAGGAAGGCATGCGCCGGCACGACGGTGCCGACCGCCAGCGCGGCGCAGAGGACAAGTGCTGCCCAGTTCGGGCGCGATGATCGATGGCGTGGAGATGTCTGCATGCCGCGATGCTAAGCGCTGGTATTCGTAGGCCCAGGCGCACGCAGGCGCGGCCGCGCGGCATACTGCGCGCCTCCCGAAAATTTTCCGAACGGAATCCAATGGCAGGCTTGAAACCGGGCGCACCGACGCCGCAATCGATCACCGTGCACGGACAGTCGCGCGTGCTCGAAGTGGGCTTCTCGGACGGCGCGACCTTCCGCATTCCGTTCGAGCTCATGCGCATCTACTCGCCCTCGGCCGAAGTGCAGGGCCACGGTCCGGGCCAGGAAGTGCTGCAGACGGGAAAGCGCGATGTGGAACTCGTCGGTCTCGAACCGGTCGGCAACTACGCGGTGCAGCCGGCCTTCAGCGATGGCCACGACACCGGCATTTATTCGTGGGACCTGCTCTATGAACTCGGCGCGAAACAGGCCGACCTGTGGGCGCAATACGAACGCCGGCTCGCCGAAGCGGGCGTCGATCGCGATGCGCTGATGATCGACAAGGGCGGGTCTGCGTGCAGCAGCCATTGATGCTCCAAATTTCCTTGGCGCTATTGAAAAGATAGCTCTGCAGGCAGCAGGGACGCGCGTTGCAGCGCCTCTTCATTTGAAGAAAAAGCAACAAATGCCCGCCGTGGGTGCGGGGTCGTCGGCTTGATGTGTAGGCTTCCGGCCTAACATCGGTTGCATGAGTACAACCCACTTCGGCTTCGAGAAAGTCGACGAAAGCGAGAAGGCGCAACGTGTCCGCGGCGTCTTCGATTCGGTGGCCTCGCGCTACGACGTCATGAATGACCTGATGTCCGTGGGCCTGCACCGCGCGTGGAAGGCCTACACCGTGATGGTGGCGAACGTGGGCGAAGGTTCGCGCGTGCTCGACATCGCGGGCGGCACCGGCGACCTCGCACTCGCCTTCTCGAAGAAGGTCGGCGCCACCGGCCAGGTGGTTCACACCGACATCAACGAAGCCATGCTGAGCACCGGCCGCGATCGTCTGCTCGATGCCGGCGTCGCGCTGCCCACGCTGGTCTGCGATGCCGAGAAGCTGCCGTTTCCCGATGACCATTTCGATGTCGTGACTGTGGCCTTCGGCCTTCGCAACATGACGCACAAGGACATCGCGCTCAAGGAAATGAACCGCGTGCTCAAGCCGCGCGGCAAGCTCCTGGTGCTCGAGTTCTCCAAGATCGCCAAGCCGCTCACCAAGGCCTACGACTGGTACTCCTTCAACGTGCTGCCACGCCTTGGCAAGCTCGTGGCCGGCGACGACGCGAGCTATCGCTACCTGGCTGAATCCATCCGCATGCATCCCTCGCAAGAGGAGCTCAAGACCCTCATGAAAGAGGGCGGTTTCGGACATGTGGACTATCACAACATGACGGGTGGCATCGCTGCCCTGCATGTTGGAATCAAGTGTTGATTGAAGCGAATTTTTCGCTCTAGAGGAGACGACATGAAAAGTTTGAGTTCTTTGTTTTTGGCAGCTGCGTTGGTGCTCGTGAGCGTGCAGGCCGACGCCGCCCGTGTGGGCGGCGGCAAGTCCTTCGGCCGCCAGTCGTCCAACGTGACGCAGCGCCAGTCCACGCCGCCAGCGGCACCTGCGCAGCAGAACGCGACCAACTCGGCCGCCAAGCCCGCGACCCCTGCGCCCGCAGCCGCCGCGCCGAAGCGTCCGTGGGGCGCGATGCTCGGCGGTCTCGCCGCCGGCCTCGGCCTCGCATGGCTCGCGAGTTCGCTCGGCCTGGGCGCCGGCTTCGCCAACATCCTGCTGATCGGTCTGCTGATCTTCGCGGCGCTCGCCGTGTGGCGCATCTTCAAGGCGCGTTCGGCTGCTTCGAACGGTGCCAATGGCCAAGGCGGCTTCGCGTTCCAGGGCGCGGGCGCCAGCCCCTCCAACGCCAGCGCTCCGGCGCAGTACAGCCCGAACAACGTGGGCAACGATGCCTCGGCACGGCCATGGGAGCGTTCGGCCACGGCCTTCGACGCCACGCCGGCCGACGGTGATCGCCATGGCAGCAGCCTCTCTGCAGCAGGCGCCGCAGCCGGCGGCAGCATGATCGGCTCCGCGCTGGGCGGTTCGCAGTCCTGGGGCATCCCCACGGGCTTCGATGTCGACGGTTTCCTGGGCGCCGCCAAGCGCAACTTCGTGACGCTGCAGGACGCATGGGACCGCGCCGACGTGTCGATGCTGCGCTCGATGATGACCGACGAGATGGTCGAGGAAATCCGCACGCAGCTGGCCGATCGTGCGAGCCACACCGGTGGCGCGTCGAACAAGACCGAAGTCGTGATGCTCGACGCCAAGCTGCTCGGCATCGAAGAACTGCCCGATGCCTACATGGCGAGCGTGGAGTTCTCCGGCATGATCCGCGAGGACGCCTCGGCAGGCCCGGGTCCGTTCCGCGAAGTGTGGAACATGACCAAGCCGACCAGCGGCGGTGGCGGCTGGCTGGTTGCCGGCGTGCAAGCGCTGCAGTAAACGGCAGACGTTCGCGGCCGCCGGGCCGCGTACAGAAACGATAATGGGGACATGGCCACACCATCGTCCCCTTTTTCTTTTCTCGGCGACCTCTTCAACCGCATCGGCGAGCGCCTGCAGCCGCCGGACTGGGCGGTCCACGAGATTCAGCACCGCGCGGTCCTGTTCCTCAATCACGTGCTTCAGCAGGAGCCCGAAGCCCAGCAGCGGCTGCTGCGCCAGCAGGGCAGGGTGGTGCGATTCCAGTGGCGCTTCGTGACCATGGAGCTGGTCGCCACGCCGGCCGGCCTGCTCGACCTGGCACCCGCAGGTTCCACACCTGAACTCACCCTCACCGTCACCGACGATTCCCCCTTCGAGATCGCTCGTGCCACGCTGCGCGGCGACAAGCCCTCGGTGCAGATCGTCGGCGACGTGCAGCTCGCGGCCGAGGTCAACTGGCTGGTCGACCATGTGCGCTGGGACATCGAGGACGACCTCGCACGCGTGATCGGCGATGTGCCCGCGCACACCCTGGGCAATGGCGTGCGGCGCGTGGTGACGGCGCTGCGCCAGTTCGTCGGCGACCGCGCGGCCAAGGCCGGCGGTTCGGCGGGCCAGGCCGAATGAGGCGCTTCTACCGCGGCCTGTTCATCGTCTGGGTCGCGCTGCGCTACGGCCTGGACGAGCTCGTGCTCACGAGTTTCCAGAAGCCGTGGCTGCGCGTGGTGGCCCGTGTGATTTCTATCGGACGCGACCTCGATGCGCCGCGCGGCCAGCGGCTGCGCGAGGCGCTGGAGCGCCTTGGCCCCATCTTCGTGAAGTTCGGCCAGGTGCTGTCGACACGCCGCGACCTGTTGCCACCCGACATCGCCGACGAGCTTGCCTTCCTGCAGGACCGTGTGCCGCCGTTCCCCTCGGCGGTGGCCATTGCCACCATCGAGCGTGCGTTCCGCAGGCCGGTGGGCGATGTGTTCGTGCAGTTCGACGAGACGCCGATCGCGAGTGCATCGATCGCGCAGGTGCACTTCGCGACCATCCGGACCAACGACGGCGAAATCCGCGACGTGGCGGTCAAGGTGCTGCGCCCGAGCATGCGCGGCATCATCGAGAAAGACCTGGCGCTCATGGCCATGATGGCCGGCTGGGTCGAGAAGCTCTCTCCCGACGGCAAGCGCCTGAAGCCGCGCGAGGTGGTCGGCGAGTTCGACAAGTACCTGCACGACGAGCTCGACCTGGTGCGCGAGGCCGCCAATGCGGCCCAGCTGCGCCGCAACATGGCCGAACTCGACCTGGTGCTCATCCCGGAGATGTTCTGGGACTTCTGCCACCCCGAGGTGATCGTGATGGAGCGCATGAACGGCGTGCCCATTGCCCAGCTCGACCGCCTGCGCGCGGCCGGCGTCGACATTCCCAAGCTCGCGCGCGACGGCGTCACGATCTTCTTCACCCAGGTGTTTCGCGACGGTTTCTTCCACGCCGACATGCACCCGGGCAACATCCAGGTGAGCCTGGCGCCCGAGACCTTCGGGCGCTACATCTCGCTGGACTTCGGGATCATCGGCACGCTCACCGAGTCGGACAAGGAATACCTCGCGCAGAACTTCGTGGCCTTCTTCCGGCGCGACTACAAGCGCGTGGCCGAGCTGCATCTGGAAAGCGGCTGGGTGCCCGAGGGCACGCGCATCGACGAGCTGGAGGCGGCGATCCGCACCGTCTGCGAGCCGTACTTCGACCGGCCACTGAAGGAAATCTCGCTCGGCATGGTGCTGATGCGGCTGTTCCAGACCTCGCGCCGCTTCCATGTGGAAATCCAGCCGCAACTGGTGCTGCTGCAGAAGACGCTGCTCAACATCGAGGGCCTGGGCCGCCAGCTCGACCCTGAACTCGACCTCTGGCACACGGCCAAGCCTTTCCTCGAAAAGTGGATGGTCGACCAGATCGGGCCGAAGAAGCTGCTGCAGCAACTCAAGGCCGAAGCGCCGCGCTACGCAAAATTGCTGCCGCAATTACCTCGATTGCTTCACGATTTCCTGGAAAATCGGCCGCCCGATCATCGCCGCGAGTTGCTCGAACTGCTGGCCGCGCAAAAGCGCACCAACAGGCTGCTCCAGACCATCATTTACGGTGGCATAGGTTTTGTATTGGGGTTGCTCGCCATGCAATTGCTGGTGCGTGTGAAGTTGTTCTAGAGGAGATTCCCCCGTGCTGCTGACGTTGGTTGTCGTCTATCTGCTGGTCACCATCGCCATCGGGCTCTACGCCGCCAAGCGGGTGAAGAACACCACCGACTTCGCCATTGCCGGGCGGCACCTGCCGCTCTTCATGATCGTCACAACCACCTTCGCGACCTGGTTCGGGTCCGAAACGGTGCTCGGCATCCCGGCCAAATTCATCGAAGGCGGGCTGAACGGCGTGGTGGAAGACCCGTTCGGCGCCGGCACCTGCCTGATCCTGGTGGGCCTGTTCTTCGCGGGCAAGCTCTACCGCATGACGCTGCTGACCATCAGCGACTACTACCGCGAACGCTACGGCCGCACGGTCGAGGTGGCCTGCACGCTGATCATCATGCTGAGCTACCTGGGCTGGGTCTCGGCGCAGGTCACGGCGCTGGGGCTGGTGTTCAACGTGCTGTCGGCCGGCGCCATCAGCATTCCGATGGGCATGGTGATCGGGGTCATCTCGATCCTGGCCTACACGCTCTTCGGCGGCATGTGGTCGGTGGCGGTGACCGACTTCATCCAGATGATCATCCTGGTCGCCGGCCTCGCGATCATCGCGATGTTCGCCGGCAACATGGCCGGCGGCGCCGACAAGGTGGTCGCCTTCGCGGTCAGCAAGGACCTCTTCAAGTTCTGGCCCGAGCCCAACTGGCACGACATGGTGTTCTTCTTCGCCGCGGCCATCACGATGATGCTGGGCTCCATTCCGCAGCAGGACGTGTTCCAGCGCGTGATGTCGGCCAACAGCGTGAAAGCCGCGACCCGCGGGCCGGTGATCGGCGGCGTGGCGTACATCCTCTTCGCCTTCGTGCCGATGTTCCTCGTGGCCAGCGCGCTCCTGATCATGCCGGACGAGGTGGCCGTGCTGCTGAAGGAAGATCCGCAGAGGGTGCTGCCCACGCTGGTGCTGCAGAAGATGCCGTTCGTGATGCAGGTGCTGTTCTTCGGCGCGCTGCTGTCGGCCATCAAGTCGACCGCCTCGGCCACGCTGCTGGCCCCGAGCGTCACCTTCACCGAGAACATCTGGCGCCAGTTCCGTCCGTCCGGCACGGACCGCGAGAACCTCCGGACCATGCGCATCACGGTGCTGCTGTTCAGCGCCGCCGTGCTGGCCTACGCAATCCGCATGCAGGGCACGCCGATCTACGAACTGGTTTCGGGCGCCTACCAGGTGCCGCTGGTGGGGGCGTTCGTGCCGCTGGTGTGCGGGCTGTATTGGCGCCGCGCCACCACGCAAGGGGCGGTGGCGTCGATCCTGCTGGGCATCGGCACCTGGCTGTTGTTCCTGGCGTTGCCCTGGGGCGCCGTTTTTCCGGCGCAACTGGCGGGCGTTCTGGCCTCGTTCACCGGCATGGTGGCCGGCTCGCTGC
This sequence comes from Variovorax sp. W1I1, assembly GCF_030815625.1. Lineage (NCBI taxonomy): Bacteria > Pseudomonadati > Pseudomonadota > Betaproteobacteria > Burkholderiales > Comamonadaceae > Variovorax > Variovorax sp. W1I1. The sequence goes on from NZ_JAUSWZ010000001.1 coordinate 675,613, forward strand.
TGCCGCAGTGGGTAGCGAACACTCACACGCCGCATCGGCCGCTGGCCACCGAAGCGGCCTGAGAGCGCCCCGGCGGCGGGGTGGGCCCTTATAATCGAGGGCTTTGCGAGCGGCAGCTGCGCCGCTTCTGGACCCTATTTCCCCATGCCCATCTACGCCTACAAGTGCAGCGCCTGCGGCTTTGCCAAGGACGCTTTGCAGAAGATGTCCGACGCGCCCCTCACGGTGTGCCCGGCGTGCGGCGCCAGCGCCTTCGAAAAGCAGGTGACGGCCGCCGGTTTCCAGCTCAAGGGATCGGGCTGGTACGTGACCGATTTCCGCGAAGGCGGCGGCAAGAAGGCCGAGCCGGCCACTGCTCCCGCAGCGAGCGAAGGCGCCAAGTCCGCCGACTCTTCCTCTTCTTCCTCCAGCGCCGCCGCGCCGAGCCCTGCTCCTGCCCCGGCGCCCGCTCCCGCCCCGGCTCCTGCCGCCAAGACCGGCGACTGAGACCCCACCCATGCTCGCCCTGCGCAAATGGTTGTTCTCCGGCTTGCTGGTGATCGTTCCGCTGTTCATCACCCTGGCGGTGCTGAAGTGGATCATCGACACGCTCGACCAGACGCTGTGGGTGTTGCCGGTCGTATGGCAGAAATGGCTGTTCGACAACAACATCCGCGGGCTCGGCGTGCTGCTCACGCTGGCGATCCTGCTGGTGGTCGGCGCCATCGCGAGCAACTTCGTCGGCAAGCGCCTCCTCGGCTGGGGCGATGCCGTGGTGCGGCGCATTCCGGTCGTGCGCTCGATCTATTCGAGCGTCAAGCAGGTGTCGGACACGCTGTTCTCCGAGAACGGCAATGCATTCCGCACAGCGGTGCTGATCCAGTGGCCGCGCGAAAACGTGTGGACCATCGCCTTCGTGACCGGCGCGCCGGGCAACGAGGTGGCCGAGCACCTGGGCACCGAGGAATTCCTCAGCGTCTACGTGCCGACGACGCCCAATCCCACGGGCGGCTACTTCGTCATGCTCCGCCGCAGCGACTGCGTCGAACTGAAGATGAGCGTGGACGAAGCGCTCAAGTACATCGTCTCGATGGGGGTGGTCGTTCCAGGCGGCCCCGCCACGGTGGCGATCAAGCCATCCAACTCATAAAAACGAACGCGCCACGACGGCGCCGGAAGTCATCCCTATGGCCATGCGTACTCACTATTGCGGTCTTGTGACCGAAGCCCTGTTGGGCCAGACCGTCACCCTGTGCGGGTGGGTCAACCGTCGCCGCGACCACGGCGGCGTGATCTTCATCGACGTGCGCGACCGCGAAGGTTACGTGCAGGTCGTGTGCGACCCCGATCGCGCCTCCACCTTCGCCGTGGCCGAGAACCTGCGCAACGAGTTCTGCGTGCAGATCACCGGCCTCGTGCGCTCGCGCCCCGAGGGCACGACCAACGACAGCCTCAAGAGCGGCAAGATCGAAGTGCTCTGCCACGAGCTGAAGGTGCTCAACCCGTCGGTCACGCCGCCGTTCCTGCTGGACGACGACAACCTCTCGGAAACCACCCGCCTCACGCACCGCGTGCTCGACCTGCGCCGTCCGGCCATGCAGCGCAACATGATGCTGCGCTACAAGGTGACGATGGAGACGCGCAAGTTCCTCGACGCCAACGGCTTCATCGACATCGAGACGCCGATGCTGGGCAAATCCACGCCCGAAGGCGCGCGCGACTACCTCGTGCCCAGCCGCGTGCATGACGGCAGCTTCTTCGCGCTGCCGCAGTCGCCCCAGCTCTTCAAGCAACTCTTGATGGTGGCCGGCTACGACCGCTACTACCAGATCGTCAAGTGCTTCCGCGACGAAGACCTGCGCGCCGACCGCCAGCCCGAATTCACGCAGATCGACATCGAGACCTCGTTCCTCGCCGAAGAGGAAATCCGCGAGATGTTCGAAGGAATGATCCGCAACGTGTTCCGCAACGCCGCGGGCATCGACCTGCCGGTGTTCCCGACCATGACGTACGGCGACGCGATGTTCAAGTACGGCTCGGACAAGCCCGACCTGCGCGTGAAGCTCGAATTCACCGAACTCACCGAACTGATGAAGCGGGTCGAGTTCAAGGTGTTCTCGAACGCCGCGACGCAAAAGGACGGTCGCGTGGTCGCATTGCGCGTACCCGGCGGCGGCGGCGAGGGCGGCCTCTCGCGCGGTGAAATCGACGCGTATCAAGAGTTCGTCAAGATCTACGGCGCCAAGGGCCTGGCCTACATCAAGGTGAACGACGCGGCTGCCGGCCGCGAAGGCCTGCAGAGCCCGATCGTGAAGAACCTGGACGACAACACGCTGGCCGAGATCATCGCCCGCACGGGTGCGCGCAACGGCGACATCCTGTTCTTCGGCGCGGACAAGGAAAAGGTCGTCAACGACGCCATCGGCGCGCTGCGCGTGAAGATCGGCCACAGCGCCTTCGGCAAGAAGAGCGGCCTGTTCGACGATCGTTGGGCGCCGCTCTGGGTGGTCGACTTCCCGATGTTCGAGTTCGACGAGGAAGGCCAGCGCTGGAGCGCCGTGCACCATCCGTTCACCGCACCGAAGGACGGCCATGAAGACCTCATGGACACCGCGCCCGAGAAGTGCATCGCCAAGGCCTACGACATGGTGCTCAACGGCATCGAAATGGGTGGCGGCTCGGTGCGTATCCACCGCGAGGAAGTGCAGAGCAAGGTGTTCCGCGCGCTGAAGATCAGCGCCGAGGACGCACAGCTCAAGTTCGGCTTCCTGCTCGACGCGCTGCAGTACGGCGCCCCGCCGCACGGCGGCATCGCCATCGGCCTGGACCGCCTGGTCATGCTGATGACCGGCGCCGAGTCGATCCGCGACGTGATCGCCTTCCCCAAGACCCAGCGCGCGCAGGACCTGCTGACGCAGGCGCCGAGCCCGGTCGACGAGAAGCAACTGCGCGAACTGCACATCAAGCTGCGGAACACGCCGCAAGCCGCAGCCTGAGTCCGGCGGGTTGGCTCGGGCAGTGTGGTTGGCTAAAATGGCTAATCACTCCCCGGAGCCAGCCATGCAGATCACCGCCACCGAAGCCAAGAACCGATTCGGCTACTACCTCGGCCAAGCCGAGCGCGAACCGGTGCATGTGATGAAGAACGACCGCGTGGCGGTCGTTCTTGTTTCCGCTGCGCGTTTTGCGGAACTCGAAGCGCTGGAGCAAAAGAAATCGATGGCTCAGCGCAAGCGCGAGTTCAATGCGCAATACAAGGAATGGATCGCCGCACAGAACGAACTGGTGGAGAAACACGGGCTGTGGTGCGAGGGCATGGTTGCCTGGCAGGATGCACCTTGAATGGCACAGTTCGACATCTACGAGAACCCTCGGCTCGAAGCGCGCCGGACGGTTCCCTACGTCGTTGACGTACAAAGCGGCCTGCTAGATCATTTATCGACGCGCCTTGTAGTTCCAGTATTTCGCGTCGGTGCGCGTCAAGCGCCAGGCAATCTGTGCCCGACAGTGGAAATGGACGGAGAGACTTTGTCTTTGATGCCGCACTTGGCGGCTCCTCTGTCAGCAAGACTTCTCAAGCAACCAGTCGCCTCGCTCGCGCCCCGCGCTGGTGAGGTGGCAGCCGCATTCGATGCTGTGCTCAGTGGGTTCTGATACGCGCCCCTTCAAGATCCCCGAATCGGTGCTGGTCGTCATCCACACGCCGGCGCTTGACGTGCTGCTGATCCGGCGTGCCGATGCCAACGAGTTCTGGCAGTCCGTCACCGGCAGCAAGGATGCGGTCGATGAGCCCCTCGGGCTCACCGCGGCGCGCGAGGTGGCCGAGGAAACCGGCATCGAATGCGGCGAGGGCACCGCGCTGGCCTCGCAACTGGTCGACTGGCAACTGAGCAATATCTACGAGATTTATCCAGGCTGGCGCGCGCGCTACGAGCCCGGTGTCACGCACAACACCGAGCACCTGTTCGGCCTCTGCGTGCCCGAGCGCCTGACGCCCCGCCTTGCGCCGCGCGAACACACCGACTGGCAATGGCTGCCGTACCGGGAGGCTGCCGACGCATGCTTTTCCCCATCGAACGCCGAAGCCATTCTGTTGCTGCCAGAATTTGCGCGATGAACCAGCCGCCAGCCGCAGCAGCAGCCAACAACCTCCGGGTCGCGACCTACAACATCCACAAGGGTGTGCAGGGCATCGGGCCCGCCCGGCGGCTCGAAATCCACAACCTCGGCCACGCCATAGAGCAGCTCGACGCCGACATCGTCTGCCTGCAGGAAGTGCGCAAGATGAACCGGCAGGCTGCGGCCCGTTTCGCGCGCTGGCCTGAGCTGCCGCAGGCCGACTTCCTCGCGCCCGAGGGCTACACCGCCGTCTACGAAACCAACGCCGTCACGCGCCATGGCGAGCACGGTAATGCGCTGCTCACGCGCTGGCCGGTGATTCGCACCGGCCACCAGGACATCTCCGACCACCGCTTCGAACAGCGCGGGCTGCTGCACGTCGTGATCGAGGTCGAAGGCCAGCCGGTGCACGCCATCGTGGTGCACCTGGGCCTCATCAAGGGAAGCCGCGTGCGGCAGATCGCGCGCCTGCGGGAATTCATTGACCGCGAAGTGCCGGCCCACGAGGCCGTGGTCGTGGCCGGCGACTTCAACGACTGGGGCGCGCGCATGCGCTACGCCATGAACGCGATGGGCCTGCGCGACGCCAGCGACCTGCGCGGCCCGCGCACGCTCACCTATCCCTCGCGGCTGCCGGTGGCGCAGCTCGATTTCGTCTACGGCCGCAAGCTCGAGCCGCTTTCCTGCACCGTGCCGCGCGGCCCGATCTGGGCGCGGATGTCCGATCACCTCCCGCTGGTAGCTGACTTCACGCTACCTAATTGATAGCATTGCTCCAAGAAGGGACGGGCGTTGCAGCCCGAATGTCCTGGAGCCATTCACTGGTACGATCCCCGCCATGCTGAGGAAAACCGACGTCGAACCGCTCCCCGATCGAAAAGACGATGACGAGGGCACGCCCGTCTCCGTCAAGATCCGCGAGCGCCTGAATGCAGCGCGAAAGCGCTTCAATGCCAACGACAACATCGCCGAGTTCATCCAGCCTGGTGAACTGGAGTCGCTGCTCGACGAGGTCGAGGTCAAGATGAAGGCCGTGCTCGAGAGCCTCGTCATCGACGTCGAGAACGACCACAACACCGACAACACCGCGCGCCGCGTCGCCAAGATGTATTTGAACGAGGTGTTCCGCGGCCGCTACGTGCCGCCGCCCCCGCTCACCGAGTTTCCCAACGCCGAGCACCTGAACGAGCTGATGATCGTCGGCCCGATCACGGTGCGCAGCGCCTGCTCGCACCACTTCTGCCCGATCATCGGCAAGCTCTGGATCGGCGTGATGCCCAACGAGCACACCAACGTGATCGGCCTGTCGAAGTACGCGCGCCTGGCCGAGTGGGTCATGGGCCGTCCGCAGATCCAGGAAGAAGCGATCGTGCAATTGGCCGACCTGATCCAGGAGAAGACCCGGCCCGACGGCCTGGCGCTGGTGATGGAAGCCGAGCACTTCTGCATGGCCTGGCGCGGCGTGAAGGAAATGGACAGCAAGATGATCAATTCCGTCATGCGCGGCGTGTTCCTCAAGGACCCGAGCCTGCGCCGCGAATTCCTTTCCCTGTTGCCGAGAAAGAGCTGAACATGCTGGTCCGTCTTCTCTACGCAAGCCGCGCCGTCGACACCAGCCCCGCGGCCATCGAGGCGATCCTCACGCAATCGCGCACGCACAACCCGGCGTGCGGCATCACCGGCATCCTCTGCTACGGTGCCGGCACCTTCCTGCAGGCGATCGAAGGTGGGCGCGATGCCATCAGCGATCTGTACGGCCACATCCAGCGCGATGCGCGCCACAAAGACGTGGTGCTGCTGCACTACGAAGAAATCTCCGAGCGTCGTTTCGGCGGCTGGACGATGGGGCAAGTCAACCTCTCGAAGCTCAATGCCTCTACGCTGCTCAAGTACTCCGAGAAGCCCGAACTCGACCCGTACAAGGTCTCGGGCAAGGTCTCGCTGGCGCTGCTCGAAGAACTGATGGCCACCGCCGCCATCGTCGGCCGCCACTGATCCCGGTTCCACCGGGGTGCCGTTTTCCGCCTTCGCACTGATCCTGCTGGCCGGGGTCATTCACGCCAGCTGGAACATCGCCGCCAAGAAGGCGAACGGCGACGCGCGCTTCGCGTTCCAGAGCGGTGTGTTCATGGCCCTGGTGTGGGCGCCCGTGGGCATCACGCTCGGCTGGAGCGTCGTGCCGACCTGGGGCATGAAGGAGTGGGGCTTCATCGCGCTGAGCGGCGTGCTGCACGTCTTCTATTACGTCATTCTTCTGCGCGGCTACCGCAAGTCGGACCTCACGGTGGTCTACCCGCTGGCGCGCGGTTCGGGGCCGCTGCTGTCTTCGCTGGTGGCGATCCTGTTCCTCGGCGAGAAGATCAGCTTGGTCGGCGTGGCCGGCATCTTCGGCGTGGTGCTCGGCGTGTTCCTGGTGGCCGGCGGTCCGCGCCTCTTTCACAGGAAGCACGACCCCATCCAGCGCGAACGTGTGCAGAAAGGTATCCGCTACGGGGTGCTGACGGGCGCCTTCATCGCGGCCTACACGGTGACCGACAGCTATGCGGTCAAGTTCCTCGCGATGTCGCCGATCCTGCTCGACTACATGAGCAACTTCGTGCGTCTCGCGCTGCTGCTCCCCGCCGCGCTGCAGGACCGCGCGACGACCGCGCGCATGTGGCGTGAGCAGTGGAAGTACGCGCTGCTGGTGGCGGCGATCAGCCCCGTTTCGTATGTGCTCGTGCTCTATGCGGTGCAGCAGGCGCCGATCTCGCACGTCGCGCCGGCGCGCGAGGTGTCGATGCTGTTCGCCGCGTTGATCGGCGGGCACCTGCTGCGCGAAGGCGACCGGCTGTTGCGGCTGCTGGGCGCGCTCTTCATCGCTGCCGGCGTCGTGGCGCTCGCACTGGGCTGAACGAAGGCGAGTGATGCTCTTCGGCTGCGATTTCTCGAGCGCACCGACGACACGCAAACCGATCGTGTTGGCCATCGGGGAGATGGCTGGCGCCGACAGCGTCGCACTGACTGGTCTGCAGCGCTTCGCGACGCTCGAAGCGTGGGGCGAATGGCTCTGCGATACGCCTTCGTGGGTCGGCGGTTTCGACTTCCCGTTCAGCCTGCCGCGCGAACTTGTCGAACACCTGAAATGGCCGCTCGAGTGGGCGCCGCTGATGGCGCATTACGCGAGCCTCGGCCGCGCCGAGATCCGCGACACCTTTGCTGCCTTCTGTGCGGCACGACCCGTTGGCGGCAAGTTCGCGCATCGCGCGGCAGATGCACCCGCAGGGTCGAGCCCGTCGATGAAGTGGGTCAATCCGCCGGTCGCCTTCATGCTGCACGCCGGCGTGCCGCCGCTCGTTGCAGCCGGTGCCAGCCTGCCAGGCCTGTACGTGGGCAGCCACGAGGGCCGCATCGCGCTGGAGGCTTACCCGGGCCTGCTGGCGCGCGAGCTGATCGGCCGCCGCAGCTACAAGAGCGACGACCTTGCAAAGCAGACGCCCGAGCGCCTTGCGGCCCGCACCGGCCTGCTCGCCGCACTCGAGGCGGGCACGACGCGGCTCGGCCTGCGGCTCCGGCTCGATGCCGATCAGCGCGCCGAATTGCTGGCCGACGCGCGCGGCGATCACATTGATGCGGTGCTGTGTCTCCTGCAGGCCGCCTGGGGCCTGCAGCGCGCCGCAAGCCCCGGTCCGGGCTACGGATTGCCCGTGGATTTCGATCCGCTGGAGGGATGGATCGTCACGGCTTGAGCCTTGTTGTCCTACACCGCTTCGGGGTGCCGGCGATACCCCACGGGTTGCAGGTGGCGACTAGATTGAAGCAAGTGGGCCATTCCGGTCCACCCGTCTCGATCCATCGATATCTACTCAGGAAGGAAACGACATGAACAAGGACCAAGTGGCAGGCCGCGTCGAGGAAGCCAAGGGCAAGCTCAAGGAAGTGACCGGCAAGGTTGTCGGCAACGAGAAGCTCGAAGGCGAAGGCGTCGCCGACCAAGCCGCCGGCAAGGTGCAGAAGACCTACGGCGACGTGAAGGAAAAGGCCAAGGACGCCATCAAGTCGGGCGCCGACAAGTTGTGACCGGCCCGGGTTGCGCCTTCAAGGCGCAACCTGTTTTTCTCGTTCCATTCCATGTGAAGCATGCGAACGATCGACTGGAGGATTCCAATGAAAAAACCCCAACAACCCATGGCCATGCCGCATTCGCGCGCATGGCTCGCCGTGCTCGTGGCCGGCGCCGCGCTGACGCTGGCCGCCTGCGACAAGTCGGACAACCGCACCGCCGGCGAGAAGCTCGACAGCGCGGTGGCCAAGACCGAGCAGGCGGCCGAAACCGCCGCCGCCAAGACCGGCGAAGCCGTGAAGGACGCCAAGGCGAAGCTCGATGCCTCCGGCACCACTTCCGAGATGAAGGAAGGCATGGCCAATGTGAAGGAGGCCGCCAAGGACGCCGGCACCGCCGTGAGCGCGACGGTCGATGACGCGGCCATCACCGCGTCGGTGTCCGCGGGCCTCGCGAAGGACCCGGACCTGAGCGCGATCAAGATCAACGTCGACACCAAGGGTGGCGCGGTGAGCCTGAAGGGCCCGGCACCGACGGCAGCCGCGAAGGCCCGCGCCGAGGAAATCGCCAAGGGCGTGCAGGGCGTGACCTCGGTGAGCAACGAACTGGAAGTGAAGGGCTGATCGTTCTTCTTTCTTTCGGCCCCAGTGAAAAAGCCCGGTTCGTCCGGGCTTTTTCATTGGGGCGGGACCGCTCGGGCCCGAATCTTTCTGACGCTCAGTGGCCGAGCCAATCCTTCAACTCGTCGGCGTGTTCTTCCTCGTCGGAAAGAATGTCTTCGAGCATGCGGCGGGTTGTCGGGTCCTTGTCGCCGATCAGCACGATCATCTGGCGGTACGCCTCGACGGCAATGCGCTCGGCCACCAGGTTGGCACGCACCATGGCCTGCAGGTCGGTCGATTCGTCGTAGCCGGCATGGCTGCGCTCCAGCAGGTGTGTCGGGGCGAAATCGGGTTCGCCGCCCAGTTGCACGATGCGCTCGGCAATGCGGTCGGCGTGGGCCGATTCTTCGTTGGCGTGCACCAGGAATTCTTCGGCAATCGCCGGGGACTCGACGCCGTTGGCGGTGAAGTAGTGGCGCTTGTAGCGCAGCACGCACACCAGCTCGGTGGCGAGCGCGTCGTTCAGCAGCTTCACGACATCGTCGCGCCATGGGCCGTAGCTGGGCGTCACGGCGCCTTCGTCGAGGCTCCGGCTTGCAGCGTCGAGAGCGCCTTGGTCGAGCTCCAGGTGCTTGTGCGGCTCGGTTGTCTTCTGGGAGGAAGCATTGGCATTCATATGGGGTCCTTTCGTGGGGAGCTTGGGGTCTTCTGCATCAACGTGTTGACGACGTCAGCCACATCGGATGTCTTCAGCACCGCTGCCAGCACGGCAGTGACCGACAGCAGTCGCCATGGCTTAACGAGCACCAGCAATGCACCGGTGGCTGCGGCGGCGGCCATGAGCTTGGCGGGCTCCTTGCGCGCGTAGTGCTCCAGCAACGGGCGAGCGAGCTGGCCCATCGCATGGGCCGGATGGCGGCGCCACCAGCGCTGCGCGACGCTGCGGGCCACGCCGCCCCAGATGCTGTTGCCGCCTCTGCGGGAAGCGTGCCGTTCATGCGCCGGCTCCCCCGAAGCGTCGTGGTGCGCGTATTCGAGTTCGTCGTCGGTATCGCCATCGAGCGCCTGACGATCGTGGTCGCGAGCCTCGCCGCCTTGGAGTTGCCGCACCAGCGCGCGGCGCGAATTGGCAAGGCGCTGCTGCGGAGTCAACGAGGAACGTTCGGTATTAGCGGCCATGGTCGGCTCCAGCAGTGCGCAAGGCCTGGAGGTCGGCCTCCAGTTGCGTGCGAAGGTCGTCGAAACCGTAGCTTTGGCTGGGGCGCGTTGCATACCAGCCGCAGACAGCCGCAATCACCACGGCCACCGCCGGCACGGCCACCAGCACCCAGTGAAAGCTGCCATGCAGCACGCCCAGCAGAACGGCCACGCCGATCAGACCGAGGGCCAGCATGACGCTGGCTGCTGCCAGCACGCCCGCGACGATGCGGGCGACGAGGCCGCGCCCGGCCTCAGCAGACTCTTGGCGGACGAGGGCGGCGTAATTGGCGAGGTGTTCAGCAACGAGGTCCGGATGCCCGAGCACCGTGGAGAAAATCGGATGAAGCATGGTGCCGGGGATCGAGGGAACTGAGAAAACTCAAGCGATCAGTAGTCGTCCCGGCTGCGGCGGCTGGCCAGCACGATGAGCGCCGTGATGGCGGCGCCTGCAGCGGCGGCCAGCAGCACCGAGCGAACGGGCTGGTCGGAGATGTAGCGGCCGGTGACGTCGGCAGCGGCCTCGAGGCGGCGCTGCGCACGTGCGCTGGTGGTCGATGCGGCGTCCAGGCCGCGCTGAACGGCTTGCTGCACGCGGGCTGCGAGCTGCTCGACGGCAGGCTCGGTGTCGCGGCGCAATTCGCGGACCTTTTCGCCCGCCGCATTCACCGCGTTCTGTGCATAGGCGCGGGTCGATTCGACCGCGTCGTTGGCGGTCTGGCGCGCCTCGTCGGCGAGTTGCGAAGGGGTCTTGGTCGTCGTGTTCATGGGAGAGTCCTTTCCGGGGAGATGAAATGCGGGAGCCTGTTGATCGTAACTACGCTACTTGCGTCGTAGCAAGCCAGCCAGGAAGCTCGCGATGGCGAGCACGGCGAAGATCACGAAAAGAATCTTGGCGATCCCGACTGCACTGGCTGCAATCCCACCAAAGCCGAACAATGCGGCAATGAGTGCGATGACCAGAAACACCACGGCGTAATGCAACATGTGGAACTCCTTCGAGGCTTCCCTCGTTGTTTTTGAGAACGGCGCATCCGGTCTTCATGGGAAGCATCGGATGGCACAGGAGCAACCTTAAGTGGGGCCTCTTCGGCACCCTGTCAGCGACCGGGGGCGGGGAGCGTAGGAGACGACCGAGTCCGCCCGCGCCGGGGTGTGACGCAATGCCGTTCTGCGGATCGCGCTCAGGCCGGCTTGACCACGGGTAGCATCGCGCTCAGGCGCGTGCCCCGGCCGGGCGTCGACGAAATCGTGAGCTTGCCGCGCGCCGCTTCCACCCGGTGGCGCATGCCCGCCAGCCCGTGCGTGGACGGGCGCATGCGCTGCGTGTCGAAGCCCTTGCCGTTGTCCGAGACCTCCACGATCACGTGGTTCTCGTAGTTCTTCATCACGATCGTCGCTTCGCCGGCCTCGGCGTACTTGCCGATGTTGGTCAGGCTCTCCTGCACCATGCGGTAGATCGTGAGCTGGCGCGATTCGTCCAGCGTCACCGGCTCCAGCGCCATCTCGACCTGCAGCCCCGAGCGCTCGGCGAACTCGCGCCCCAGGATCTCCAGCGACGCGACCAGCCCGAGGTTCGACAGCGACGAGGGTCGCAGGTCTTCGATGATCCGCCGCTTGAGCGCGATGCCGCTGTTGAGCAGTTCGGTCAGATGCTGCAGGCGCGTGGTGGCGTCGGGCGACTCCGCCAGGCGCGACTTGAGCCGCGCGACGTCCAGCTTGGCGGCGGTGAGCAGCGAGCCGAGCTCGTCGTGCAGCTCGCGCGCGAGATACCCGCGCTCGGTTTCCCGCACGTCCTGCAGGTGGGTGGCCAGCTCGGCCAGCGAGGCGGTGCGCTCGCGCACCTCGTCTTCGAGCGCGTTGCGCTCGCGCTGCAGGGCTTCCTGCTGGCGCTCGCCGATGGAGCGCAGGGCGTGCGTCTGCCGAAGGTAGAGAAAGAAGGCGATCAGCGCCGCGAGCGCCACCACGGCCGTGCCGATGCGCGCGAGCTGCAGCGACCGCAGCACTTGCGTCTGGCCGTCGTGCAGGGTCTTGTTGCTCACCTTGACCAGCTGGAGCGCGGTGGCGCGGATGGCCTCCATTTCCTCCCGCCCCACATCGGTCGTGATGACGAATTTCCAGGCGTCTTCCTTGCCGTCCTGGCGCAGCCGCACGCTCATGTCCATTTCGGCGACTTTGCGCAGCACGTGCTTCGAGAGTTCGGCGATCTGGGCCGTTTCGGCCGGCCGTTCGGCGTACAGCTGCCGCAGGGTCGCGAGATTGCCGTCGACCTCCTTGATCGCCGTGTCGTAGGGCTGCCGGTAGCTGGCTTCGCCTGTCAGCAGATAGCCCCGCTGGCCGGTTTCGGCGTCCAGCATGTTCTGCAGGATCTGGTTGACCACGCTGCGCCCCTTCTGCGCCTCGTCGATGTCCGCCAGGGCGCGGGTGGACTGGCGAAATCCGGCCTCGTTGATACCGACGAGGGCCAGCGCGGCCAGCGCCGCGAGCAGCAGGCTCAAGGCCATTCTTGGAGGGGCTAGCCAGTGCATGAAACTTTCAAAGCTATGTTCAACGCAAGTTCGTCAATAATTGACAACATTCAGGGACCGGCATGTTGCGGCCGAGATGCGCGCAACACAACGACGAAAGTAACAGATGATCAAAATTGGAATTGTGGACGACCACGCCATCGTGCGGTCTGGACTCCGGCAGTTCTTCTCCGAGCACGTGGACCTGCGCGTGGCGGGCGAAGCGGCCAGCGGGCGCGAAGCCATCGAACTCGTACGCACCACCGAACTCGACGTGCTGGTGATGGATCTCTCCATGCCCGGGCAGAGCGGCATCGACGCCCTCGCCATGATCCGCGCCAAGGCGCCGGATGTCGGCATCCTGATCCTGAGCGGCTACCCCGAAGAACATTACGCGATGAACCTGATCCGTCAGGGCGCGAGCGGCTACCTGAACAAGGAATGCGATCCGATCGAGATCGTGAACGCCATCCGCACCATCTCGCTGGGCCGCCGCTACATCACGCCCGCCGTGGCCGAACTGCTCGCGCGCCAGCTCGACCGCAAGGACGACGCCGCGCCGCACGAACAGCTCTCGGAGCGCGAGTTCCAGGTGTTCCTGAAGCTGGCCAAGGGCGAGACCGCAGGCGACATCGCCAAGACGCTGTCGCTGTCGGTGAAGACGGTGAGCACCTACCGCACGCGCTTGATGGAGAAGATGAATCTCTCCTCCAACAGCGACCTCACGTACTACGCGCTGAAGAACAAGCTCATCGACTGAGCTTCCAGGCCTCGGGCTCGTTTCAAGGCGAAGCGCGCAACGCCTTCGCCTGCTCGATGCAGAAATCGACCAGCGCGTCGATTTCATTCGATTTGTCGAACACCGCGTCCACACCGAATTCGGCGCAGCGCCGCCGGATGTCGGGTGTCGCGTAATTGCTGAGCACGACCACCTTCTGGGTCGGCTTGCGTGACTGGCAGGCCTGCAGAACCCCCAGCCCGCTTCCCTGCTTGAGGAAAAGATCGACGATGGCAAGGTCCCACTCGTTGCCGGCGCCGAGCAGCCAGGCACGCGCGCGATCTTCGGTCTCGGCGAATCCGACGACCGTGGTGCAGGTGAGTTCTTCCAGAGTGCCAATGAGGTTTTCACGGATCGTGAGGTTGTCTTCGACGACGTATGTCTGCAATCTGGAGTCCATGCCGAGCCGCGCTTCCTCTCACGTTGGCGGATGCATCCCTAGCATCGTCCCGCTGACGGGAATGCCTGCAGAGGAGCTTGAGGCTCCGCCGAAGCGCATCATGCAGGGTTCATGGACCGGGCGTTGTAGGCGTGTTCCGACGAGGTCGTTGGCGGTGCGTTGCCCGTAGGCAATACCGCACGGTTGTTGCGGTTCGTTGCCGACCCGGCGATCGACGCAGGAAGGTTATTCAGACGATATGGCTACGAACATCCTTCGCACTCGCCCGCTGTGGCAAAAACTGCTGGCTTCGCTCGTGCTGCTGTTCGTCGCCTTGCTGCTTGTCCTCATGTTCTTTCCGTGGGACGTGCTGCGTGAGCCGGTCAACCGCTACGTGAGCGAGAAGACCGGGCGCAAGTTCGAGATCACCCGGCGGCTCGATGTCGATCTTGGCTGGCGCGCCGCCACGGTGAAATTCGACGGCATCGAATTCGCCAACCCTTCGTGGGCGCGCGACCCCTATCTCGTGAAAGCGGACCGCGCCGAGTTCGACATCCGGATCTGGCCGCTGGTCACCAGCAAGATCGTCATTCCGCGCCTCGCGCTCTTCTCGCCCACGCTCGGGCTGCAGATGGAGCAGGACGGGCGCCGCACCTGGGCGTTCGGCAAGGACACCTCCGACGGCGGCACGGTGCCGAGCATCGGCCTCATGCAGATCGACAGCGGGGCCATCGATTTCCTCGCCAAGCACCTGGGCGTCGACCTGCACGCCGACGTCAAATACGACACGAGCCTGGGGGCGATGCCTCTCAGCTACCGCATCAAGGGCCGCTACAAGGGCCAGCCGCTGACGGCCGACGGCCGCACGGGCAACGTGCTGCAGATCAACGCGGCCGGCGCGCCGCCGTTTCCGCTCGAGATCAACGCGGCGGCGGGCCAGACCAAGCTCAAGGCGTCCGGCACCGTGGCCGAACTGGCGAGCCTCGACGGCGTCGACGCCAAGTTCCAGCTCAAGGGCCAGACGTTGGGCGCGCTGTTCCCGCTGCTGGGCATCGCGCTGCCGCAAACCTCGCCCTACGCGCTGAGCGGCGACCTCAGCAAGCGCGGCACGCTCTGGCAGGTGGCCGGGCTCAAGGGCAAGCTGGGCCTGTCCGACATCGCCGGCGACATGCGCTTCGACCAGGCCACCCAGGTGCCCTACCTGGCCGGCGACCTGCGCTCGAAGGTGATGGACATGGACGACCTCGGCCCGCTCATCGGCCTGCCGCCTACGTCGCGATCGGCCACCGCGGTCGAAGGCGTGGCGCCGCCGCCGAGCATCACGCAGGTCAGGCGCCCGGCCGGCGCCAAGGTGCTGCCGACGGCACCACTGGATTTCGAGCGCCTGCGCGCCATGAACGCCGACGTCAAATACACGGCCGACCGCATCCAGAACGTGCGCGAGATTCCCCTCGACCGCGGCAGCGTGCAGGTGAAGCTCAAAGACGGCGTGCTGACGCTCGATCCGCTCGACCTGGGCGTGGGCGGCGGCAAGCTGGCCGGCGCGATCCGCATCGACGCGGCGAAGAATCCGGCGGACATCCGCGCCTCGCTCGACCTGCGCGGCATGCAGCTCGCGCGCCTGTTCCCCAAGCTGGAAACCACGGGCAACAGCGTCGGGCGGATAGACGGACGGCTCAATCTTTCGGGCTCCGGCAACTCGGTGGCCACGTGGCTCGGCGGCTCGTCGGGCGATGTGGCGGTGCTGGCGGGGCGCGGACAGTTCGGCAACCTGCTGCCGGTGTTCGCAACGCTGGTGGGCGGGGACATCATCAAGTTCCTGCTGCGTGGCGATCGCAATGTCGAGTTGCGATGCGCGGCCGTGGCGTTCGACGTGAACAAGGGGCTGATGACGGGCCGCACGCTCGTGGTGGACACGACGAATGCCTTGTTCACCGCCACCGGGCAGGCCAGCCTCGCGAACGAGACGCTGAACTTCGAGGTGCACCCGGAGCCCAAGTCGAAGAACATCCTTTCGCTGCGCACGCCGCTGGTGGTCCGCGGCACGTTCGGCGATCCCTCGGGTGGCGTCGCGGTGGGTCCGCTGGCCGGACGCGGGCTGGCCGCGCTCGCGCTGGGCGCCGTCAATCCGCTGCTGGCGCTGGCCGCGACCATCGAGACCGGGCCGGGCCAGGATGCCGATTGCAAGGATGTGGTGGCGGGCGCCAACAAGCCCACCGCTGGTGCCGCGGCTCAGGGTGCAGCCCGGGCCAAGGGCGCAAAGCAGCCTTGAGTCTTTAAAGGAACGGGGCGGCGGCGCGCTGCGCGCAGACGCTGCAGTGCGGATCGCGCGCCACGCGCAGGGTGTCGAAGCTGGTGCTGCGCCCGTCGAACATCAACAGCTTGCCCGCGAGCGATGGGCCGATGCCCGCGAGCATCTTCAAGGCTTCGCTGGCCTGCAGCGTGCCGATGGTCCCGACGACGGGACCGAACACACCCAGTACCGCGCAACGCGTTTCCTCGAAGGCCGCATCGGGCGGGAAGAGGCAGGCGTAGCAGGGGGAGGCCGCATCGCGCGTGTCGTACACGCTCAACTGGCCATCGAAGCGGATGGCAGCGCCTGCCACCAATGGCTTGCCGTGCGTCACGCAGGCGCGATTCACGGCATGGCGGGTCGCGAAGTTGTCGCAGCAATCGACCACCACGTCGGCCGCCGCAACGAGGCGTGACAGCAGGGCCTCATCGGCGCGCAGGGCGTGGGTCTCGATGGCGATGTCGGGGTTGATGTCGCGCATCGCCTGTGCGGCGGACTCGACCTTGGGGCTGCCCACGCGGGCGTTGGTGTGAGCAACCTGGCGCTGGAGGTTGGTGAGGTCGACTTCGTCGTCGTCCACCAGCGTGATGTGGCCGACGCCGGCTGCCGCCAGGTAGAGCGCCACCGGAGAACCCAATCCACCGGCACCGATGACCAATGCGCGGCCGGCACTGACGCGCGCCTGGCCGTCGATGCCGAACTCTTCCAGAAGAATGTGCCGCGAATAGCGCAGCAGGTCGTGATCGTCCATGCGCGCCCGGGTCTTCGCAAATGAAGAAGCCGCCGCCGGGTCGAACCGCACCTTGCGTGCGGTCCGTTCACCGGCTTCAGTTTTCCTTCTTTTCGTCCTTGTTTTCCACGATGACCTGTGTCTTGCTCACGAGCACAGGCTGGCCCTTGAGGCGGTTGAGCGCCTGCACCAGCGGGAAGTCCTTGTCGGTGCCGAACTCGGGCGTCTTGCGGTCCTGCGGCGGCTTCTTGGCTTCTTCCTCGAGGCGCTTGCGGGCTTCATCGCGGGCCTTTTCGCGTTCCGGGTCCTTGGTCTCGGGGCCCTGGCCGCTGGCCAGGTGCTTCTCGAGATCGGCCTCGCGCATGCGAAGGGCCGCGAACGGGCTGCCTTCGGCGCTTTCGTCGACCAGCACGTTGGGCACGATGCCCTTGGCCTGGATCGAGGTGCCGCTCGGCGTGTAGTAGCGCGCCGTGGTGATCTTGAGACCGGTGTCCGGGCCGAGCGGGCGCACGGTCTGCACCGAGCCCTTGCCGAAGGTCTGGCTGCCCATGACGATCGCACGCTTGTGGTCCTGCAGGGCTCCGGCCACGATTTCGCTCGCGGAGGCCGAGCCTTCGTTGACCAGCACCACCAGCGGCACGTTCTTCAGGGCGGCGGGCAGGTTGCGCAGCGGGTCGCTGCCGGAGCGGCGCTGGTAGAACTCGGGCGCCGCCTTGTAGACCGACTTGCTCTCGGCCAGCTGGCCGTCGGTGGTCACCACCGTCACGTTCTCGGGCAGGAAGGCCGAAGACACCGCCACCGCCGCGTCGAGCAGGCCGCCCGGGTCGTTGCGCAGGTCAAGCACCAGGCCCTTGAGGTTCGGCTCTTCCTTGTACAGGTCTTCGACCTTCTTCACGAAGTCGTCGACGGTGCGTTCCTGGAACTGCGACAGGCGGATCCACCCGTAGCCCGGCTCCATGATCTTGCCGCGCACCGACTGGGTACGGATTTCTTCGCGCGTGATCGTGACCGGGAAGGTGCGGCTCTCGTCCTTGCGGAAGATGGTGAGCAGCACCTTGGTGTTGGCCTCGCCGCGCATGCGCTTGACCGCCTCGTTGAGCGAGAGGCCGCGCACGGCGGTGTCGTCGATCTTGGTGATCAGGTCGTTGGGCTTCAAGCCCGCACGGAAGGCCGGCGAGCCTTCGATGGGCGAGACCACCTTGATGAGGCCATCTTCCTGGGAGATCTCGATGCCGACGCCGACGAAGCGGCCGGTCGTGCCTTCCCTGAATTCCTTGAAGGACTTCTTGTCGAAGTACTGGGAATGCGGATCGAGCCCGGCGACCATGCCGGAAATGGCGTCGGAAATGAGCTTCTTTTCGTCGACCGGCTCGACATAGTCACTCTTGACCATGCCGAACACGGCGGCGAGCTGCTGCAATTCCTCGAGCGGGAGCGGCGCAAGCGATCCGCGTGCGACCGTCTGCAGGGAGACGGTGGTCAGGACGCCAGCTACGGCGCCGGCGGCGACCCAGCCGGTGATCTTCAGTTTCTGGCCCATCATGAGTGGTTGTCCTTGTCGGCGGCTGTCGAACCAATATACACAGCTTGGAAGCAATTTGTTTGCCGGGGTTCCACGGGGGGACCGGCACGCGGGGGTTTTCTTTTCAGCCCTTGCCTTGCGAAGCCACCGCGGCCGCGGCCTTTTCGGCAGCGGCTGCATCGCCGAGGTAGTAGTGGCGCAGGGGCTTCAAGTCGTCGTCCAGTTCGTAGACCAGCGGAATGCCGTTCGGGATGTTCAGCCCGACGATGGCGTCGTCCGAGATGCCGTCCAGGTACTTCACCAGCGCCCGGATCGAGTTGCCGTGGGCCGCCACGACCAGGCGGCGCCCGGTGCGGATGGCCGGCGCCATCGATTCGTTCCAGAACGGCAGCACGCGTGCGACCGTGTCCTTCAGGCACTCGGTCAGCGGAATCTGCTCGGGCGAGAGCTTGGCGTAGCGCACGTCGCTGCGTTCGCTGCGCGGATCGTCCGCTTCCAGCGGCGGCGGCGGGGTGCTGTAGCTGCGGCGCCAGACCAGCACCTGCTCGTCGCCGTACTTCTTGGCGGTTTCGGCCTTGTTCAGGCCCTGCAGGCCGCCGTAGTGGCGCTCGTTCAGACGCCAGGAATGCACCACCGGCAGCCAGGTGCGGTCGAGTTCGTCGAGCGTGTGCCAGAGCGTGCGGGTGGCACGCTTCAAGACGCTGGTGTAGGCCACGTCGAAGTCGTAGCCCTCGGCCTTGAGCAGCCGGCCGGCCTGCTTGGCCTGCTCCACGCCGGTCTCGGTCAGGTCGACGTCGGTCCAACCGGTGAAGCGGTTTTCGAGATTCCAGGTCGATTCGCCGTGGCGGATCAGTACCAGTTTGTGCATGTCGGAGGCCTTTGGATGCGCTTGGGAAAACCAGCATTCTAAAATCCCGGGTTTGCCATCCAAGGAACCCCCGTGAAATTGATCGAATTCGTCACCGCGAACTGGATGCTGATCCTGATCGCACTCAGCTCGGGCGGCATGCTGGCCTGGCCGCTGATCCGGGGTTCTGGCGGCGGAACGCTCACGGCCCAGGGGGCCGTGCAGCTCATCAACCGCGAGCGCGCCGTGCTGGTCGACGTGCGCGAACCCGAAGAATTCGCCACGGGCCACATGATCGGCGCCAAGAACGTGCCCCTGAACCAGCTCGACGAGAAGCTGGCCAGCACGGTCAAGAACAAGAACGTGCCGCTGCTTCTGGTGTGCGCTACCGGCGCCCGCGCCCAGCGCGCCGTGGCCATGGCCAAGAAACTCGGTTACGAGCAGGCCCAAGCGGTGGCCGGCGGGCTCAAGGCCTGGAAAGAAGCTAATCTGCCTGTTGAAAAGGCCTGAAACTTCCCTGAGATAGAGCGTATGCAAGCCGTCAAGATGTACACCACCGCCGTCTGCCCCTACTGCATTCGCGCGAAGCAGATCCTCAAGTCCAAGGGCGTCGAGCAGATCGAAGAGATCCGCATCGACACCGACCCGGAGGCCCGCAACACCATGATGGAGATCACCCAGCGCCGCACGGTGCCGCAGATCTTCATCGGCGACACCCACGTGGGCGGCTGCGACGACCTGATGGCCCTGGACAGCCGCGGCGGCCTCGTTCCGCTGCTCCAGTCAGCCTGAAACAGGGCGTAGCCAAAGTCGTCTTGCGGGCGGGCGATAATCGCCTGCTCATCCATCTGCAGCCCGCTGCGGGAACCTCTCCCCGGCGGGCATTGTTTTGATCCTCGAAAGTTCAGCCATGGCCGACCAGCAAGCCCAAGATCCCATCTTCCAGATCCAGCGCGTCTACCTCAAGGACCTGTCGCTCGAGCAACCCAATTCGCCCGCGATCCTGCTGGAGCAGGAACAACCCACCGTCGACATCCAGCTCGGCGTGGACGCCCAGCCCGTGGCCGAAGGCATCTTCGAGATCACCGTGTCAGCCACCGTGCAGACCAAGATCCAGGACAAGACCGTGTTCCTGGTCGAAGCCAAGCAAGCCGGCATCTTCGAGATCCGCAACCTGCCCGAAGACCAGATGGGCGCCATCCTGGGCATCGCCTGCCCGCAAATCGTCTACCCGTACCTGCGCGGCAACGTGGCCGACGTGATCCAGCGCGGCGGCTTCCCGCCCGTGCACCTGGCCGAAATCAACTTCCAGGCGATGTACGAGCAGCAGCAGGCACAGGCCGCCGGCCAACCTGCGCCGACCCTCGCGCAGTAAACACGGCACAACGCCGCCAACGCCGATGAAGATCTGCGTTCATGGCGCCGGTGCCTGGGGCACGGCAGTGGCCGTCAATGCCGCTGCCCGCCACGAGGTCACGCTCTGGGCGCGCGATGCCGCCCAGGCCGATGCCATCTCGAAGGCGCGCGAGAACACCCGCTACCTGCCGGGGCTGGCGCTGCCGGCCTCGCTCGCGGTGCGGGCGGGTGATATCGGCCAGGCGCATGCCGGCGCCGACCTCGTCATCGTGGCAACGCCGATGGCCGCCCTGCGTGAACAACTCGTCGCGCTGCGCGGCTGCACCGTTCCGGTCGCCTGGCTGTGCAAGGGCGTCGAGCCCGCGCGCGATGCCACGTCTTTTGGCTTGCTCGCCCACGAAATATGGGCGCAGGCTGCTCCCGATTTGATAGCTGGCGTCCTCAGCGGCCCGAGCTTCGCGCAGGAAGTCGCCGAAGGCCGCCCGACCGCGCTGGTCGCCGCCAGCCCGCACGCCGCGGTGCGTGACGCGCTCGTCGATGCCTTCCACGGACCGGCGCTGCGCGTCTACGCCAACGAGGACATCGTGGGCGTCGAGGTCGGCGGCGCGGTCAAGAACGTGCTCGCCATCGCCACGGGCCTGTGCGACGGCCTCGCGCTCGGACTCAACGCCCGCGCGGCGCTCATCACGCGCGGCCTCGCCGAAATGACCCGCTTCGGCCTCGCGCTCGGCGCCCGCGCCGAAACCTTCATGGGCCTCTCGGGCCTCGGCGACCTCGTGCTCACTTCCACCGGCGACCTGTCGCGCAACCGCAAGGTCGGCCTGCTGCTGGCCCAGGGCCGCACGCTCGCGCAGGCGGTCGATTCGCTGGGCCACGTGGCCGAAGGCGTGTACTGCGCGCGCACCGTGGTGCAGCGCGCACGCGGCCTGGGCATCGAGATGCCCATCGCCGAAGGTGTGGTCGCTCTGCTCGACGGCCGCGTGAGTCCACAGGACGCTGTCGCCGCGCTCACTGGCCGCCACCCGGTGCCCGAATCGGTCCAGCCCGGCGCCGCGGCTTCCCCTCGTCAATCCTCTTAAAAAAACGCAGAGACAAAGAGCCATGAGCCTTCGCTTCGATTTTTCAGCGTCGGCCGTGGCCGCGCTGGCCCTGTCCGACGCCACGCGCGCTTTGCAGGAAGACGTCGCCGACGGCGACCTCACCGCCTCGCTGGTCGATCCCGCCCGCAAGGCGCGCGCCCGCGTGCTGGCGCGCGAAGCCGCCGTGGTGTGTGGCGCGCCCTGGGTCGAGGCGACGATCAGGCAGCTCGACCCCGAGGCCCGCATCACCTGGCTCTGCACCGAAGGCCAACGCTGCGCGGCCGACCAGACCGTGCTGGAAATCGAAGGCACCGCTCGCGCGCTGCTGACGGCCGAGCGCACCTCGCTCAACTTCCTGCAGCTGCTGAGCGCCGTCGCCACCAAGACCGCGCTGTACGCCGATGCCATCGAGGGCACGCGGGCCCGCATCGTCGACACCCGCAAGACCTTGCCTGGCCTGCGCCTCGCGCAGAAGTACGCCGTGCGCACCGGCGGGGGCCTCAACCACCGCATCGGCCTCTACGACGCGGTGCTCATCAAGGAAAACCACATCGCCGCGGCCGGCGGTGTCGCTGCCGCGTTGCGTGCGGTGGCGCCGGTGGCCTCGCGGGCTGCTTTCGTCGAAGTCGAAGTCGAAACGCTGGCCCAGCTGCGCGAGGCGCTCGGCGCCGGAGCGCGCATGGTGCTGCTCGACAACATGGACCTGCCCACGCTGCGCGAGGCCGTCCGCATCAACGACGAGGCGGGCGCCGACGGCAAGGCCGTGCTGGAGATTTCGGGCGGCGTCACGCTCGACGGCCTGCGCGCCCTGGCCGAGACCGGTGTCGACCGCATCTCGGTCGGCGCGTTGACCAAGGATGTCAAAGCCATCGATTTCTCGATGCGTTTCCAGGAAAGCTGATCTGCCCATGTCGTCCCCGGTCATTGACGTCGACTACGAGCAACCCGCCGCGAAGGCGGGTGCCGCATGCGACACCCGCCACGCCTGGGCACGCGTGCCCGCCGAGCTCTCGGCGGACCAGCGCGTCGCGCTGAAGGAGCGCATCCGCCGCCTGCTGCGCGAGCGCAACGCGGTGATGGTGTCGCACTTCTACGTGCATCCCGACCTGCAGGACCTGGCCGAGGAAACCGGTGGCATCGTGAGCGATTCGCTCGAGATGGCGCGCTTCGGCCGCGACCACGCCGCCACCACGCTGGTGGTGTCGGGCGTGCGCTTCATGGGCGAGACCTCCAAGATCCTCTCGCCCGAAAAGCGCGTGCTGATGCCTGATCTCGACGCGAACTGCTCGCTCGACCTGGGCTGCCCGGTCGACGAATTCAGCGCCTTCTGCAACCAGCATCCCGACCGCACCGTGGTCGTCTACGCCAACACCAGCGCGGCCGTGAAGGCGCGCGCCGACTGGCTGGTCACCTCGAGCTGCGCGCTCGACGTGGTGAGCGCGTTGCACGCGCAGGGGCGCAAGATTCTCTGGGGACCGGACCGCCACCTGGGCGACTACATCCAGCGCCAGACCGGCGCGGACATGGTGAGCTGGAACGGCGCCTGCATCGTGCACGACGAGTTCAAGGCGCTGGAGCTCGAACTGCTCATCAAGGAGCATCCGGCAGCGAAGGTGCTGGTGCATCCGGAGTCGCCGGCCGATGTGATCGCGCTGGCGGATGCGGTGGGTTCGACCTCGGCGATCCTGAATGCGGCGCAGCGCATGGACGCGAAGGAATTCATCGTCGCGACGGACACCGGCATGCTGCACAAGTTGCGCACGCTGAACCCCGGCAAGACCTTCATCGAGGCGCCCACGGCCGGCAACGGCGGCACGTGCAAGAGCTGCGCGCATTGCCCTTGGATGGCGATGAACGGGCTCGCCGAACTGGCGAATGCGCTGGAAACGGGCGCTGGAGAAATCCATGTCGACCCGACGCTGGGCCTGCGTGCGCGGCTGCCGATCGACCGGATGCTGGCGTTCACCGCCGGCCTGAAGAACGGCCAAGCGCCCGGCAGCTTGATCGCCGGCATCGGCGCCGCCTGAAGTCTTGTTCCCTCTCCCCTTGGGGAGAGGGCTAGGGTGAGGGTGGGGCCTCTCAACATCGCGCGGCGTCGATCGCTGCTGACCCTCACCCCAACCCTCTCCCCAAGGGGAGAGGGAGCAAGACCCTAGAACTCCAGCGTGCAGCTATCGCCCAGCGCCTCGCGCCATACGCGCACCCGCGCAAGCGATGCCCGGAACTCCGGCAACGCATCCGCAATGAACAGGCAGAGGTTTTCCAGCGTCGGCGGGTGCAGCCCCGCCACATCGTCCAGCAGGTGATGGTCGAGCAGCTCACGCACGTCTTCGAGCCGCCGCCTCAGCAATCCGAGATCGATCACCATGCCCGTGACGGGATCGCGTTCCCCAGCAAGCCAGACTTCGGCGTGGTACGTATGGCCGTGGATACGGCGGCTGCCTTCCACTTCGATCTCGCGTTTGAGCGTATGAGCGGCGTCGAAGAAAAAGCGTTGACTGATGGTGAAGCGCATAAAAGGCGGCCGGCTATCGGATTCCGGTGATCTTGTGGGTCTGCACGCTGAGGCGCCAGGCGGGCTGGCGCATGCATTCGGCAATGCAGAGTTCGGTGTTGGCCAAGCGGTCGGGGCCGTCCATCGGTTGCAGGAAGCGGTGCGTGAATTCGCCGGTGCGCGCCATCGTGTCGAGATCGAACGCGGTCTGCGGCCACACCAGCTTGAGCTCCTGCCCGCGCTGCTGCACCCACGGCGCGCCGGCCTTGGGGCTGATGCAGAGCCAGTCGATGCCTTCGGGCGCCGCGACCGTGCCGTTGCTCTCGACTGCGATGCGAAAGCGCCGCGCATGCAGCGCATCGACCAGCGCCGCGTCCACCTGCAGTAAAGGCTCGCCGCCGGTCAGCACGACCAGCCGGTGCTCGGCGTCGTTGGCCGGCCACTGCGCGGCGATGGTGTCGGCGAGCTGGTCGGCGGTCTTGAACTTGCCGCCCAGCGTGCCGTCGGTGCCGACGAAATCGGTGTCGCAGAAACGGCAGACGGCACTCGCGCGGTCTTCCTCGCGGCCCGTCCAGAGGTTGCAGCCGGCGAAGCGGCAGAACACGGCCGGCATGCCCGCCTGGCCGCCTTCGCCTTGCAGCGTGTAGAAGATTTCCTTGACGCTGTAGGTCATGCGGCCGGCGCCTCGATTTCGAGGTTGTCGATCAGTCGCGTGCTGCCCAGCCGCGCCGCGGCCAGCGCCACCAGCGGTTCGCCGTGCAGACCGAAGGAGGGCGCCTGCAGGTCGGTGCGCCGACGCAGCACCAGGTAATCGGGTTGCCAGCCGCGCTGCACCAGCGTCTGCATGGCCTTCGCTTCGATCGCGGCCAAGTCGCGTTCGCCCGATTGCACTGCGGCGGCCATCGCCTTCAGCGCCTTCGACAACTGCACCGCCTCCGCGCGCTCGGTCTCGCTCAGGTAGCCGTTGCGCGACGACAACGCGAGCCCATCGTCGGCGCGAAAGGTCTCGCTGCCCACGATCTCGATCGGCAGCGCGAACTGCCGCACCATGTGCCGGATCATCATCAGCTGCTGGTAGTCCTTCTTGCCGAACACGGCCACGCGCGGCTGCACGCAGGTGAAGAGCTTCATCACTACGGTGCACACGCCGATGAAGAAGCCAGGGCGGAAATGCCCTTCGAGGAGGTCCGCCAGCGCCGGATCGGGATGCACCTTGCAGGTCTGCGGTTCGGGGTAGAGCGCTTTCTCGTCGGGCGCGAACAGCACGTCGCAACCGGCGTCGCGCAGCTTGGCGCAATCGCTCTCCCAGGTGCGCGGGTAGGTGTCGAAGTCTTCGTGCGGCAGGAACTGCAGCCGGTTGACGAAGATGCTCGCGACCGTCACGTCACCGAGCGGCTTGGCCTGCGTGATGAGCGCGATGTGGCCGTCGTGCAGGTTGCCCATGGTCGGAACGAACGCGGGGCGCTTGAAAGCCGAAAGGTGGTCGCGCAGTGCGGCGATGGTGTGTGCGATGTACATGGAGTCGGTCCCCTTTTTTCTTTACCAGGCGTGGAGTTGATCGTCGGGAAAGCTGCCGTCCTTGACGGCCTGCACGTAGGCCTTGAGCGCGGGCAGAACGCCCGGCGCGTCGGCCATGAAGTTGCGCACGAACTTCGGCATCTTCCCGAGGTTGATGCCCAGCATGTCGTGCAACACCAGCACCTGGCCGGCGGTGGCCTTGCCCGCGCCGATGCCGATGGTGGCGCAGTGCTTCAGCTCGGCGGTGAGTTCGGCGGCCAGCGCGGCCGGCACCATCTCGAGCACCAGCATCGTGGCGCCCGCATCCTGCAGCGCATGCGCGTGTTGCTTGAGCAGCGCGCCCGCATCGCCCTTGCCCTGCACGCGGTAGCCGCCGAGCGCATGCACGGTCTGCGGCGTGAGGCCCAGGTGCGCGCACACCGGAATGCCGCGCTCGACCAGAAAGCGCACCGTCTCGGTCGTCCAGCCGCCGCCTTCGAGCTTGACCATGTGCGCACCCGCCTGCATCAGCACCGTCGCGCTGCGCAGCGCCTGCTCGCGGGATTCCTGGTAGCTGCCGAAGGGGAGGTCGGCGATCAGCCAGGCCGTGCCCTGCACGCGGCGCAGGCCCCGCGAGACGCTGTCGGTGTGATAGCGCATGGTCTCCAGGCTCACGCCCACGGTGCTGTTCAGGCCCTGGCAGACCATGCCGAGCGAATCGCCGACCAGCAGGCAATCGACGCCCGCCGCATCGGCCATGGCCGCGAAGGTGGCGTCGTAGGCGGTGAGCATCGAGATCTTTTCGCCGCGCGCATGCATGTCCGCCAGCCGCGGCAGGCTCACGGGCTTGCGCGAGGCGGGCGTCGAGGCCGGGGGCAGCGTCCCGTAGGGCGAGGCGGACGTGGTTTCTGGCGATGGGGTGGTGGTGCTGTTCGACATGGTTGGGTTTCTCCCTGCGGGCGTCGGTGGCCGGGCATCCTTGAGTGAAGAAAAACGCGAGGTGGGTGGGTCGTCAGTCCGTCCGCGGCACCAGCACGGTGGGGGCCGTCGGTTCGGCGAGCGAAGGATAGTCGCGGCTGAAATGCAGCCCGCGGCTCTCGTGGCGGGCCTGGGCCGACCGCACGATCAGCTCGGCCACCTGGACCAGGTTGCGCAACTCCAGCAGGTCGCGCGTGACATGGAAGTTCGCATAGAACTCCTGGATCTCGGCCTGCAGCAGCGCGATGCGATGGCTCGCGCGCTCCAGGCGCTTGTTGGTGCGCACGATGCCCACGTAGTCCCACATGAAGCGGCGCAGCTCGTCCCAGTTGTGCGAGATGACGACGGCTTCGTCGGCATCGGTGACGCGGCTCTCGTCCCACGCGGGGAGGTCGGCGCTGTCGTGCGCGGGCGCACCGGCGATGGCGCCCGCCGCGGCGCGCGCGAACACCATGCACTCGACGAGCGAGTTGCTGGCGAGGCGGTTGGCGCCGTGCAGGCCCGTGCAGGCCGTCTCGCCGATGGCGTAGAGGCCCGGCACGTCGGTGCGGCCGGCCAGGTCGCTGAGCACGCCGCCGCAGGTGTAGTGCGCGGCCGGCACCACGGGAATGGGCTCGCGCGTGATGTCGATGCCCAGCTCCGCGCAGCGCGCGAGGATGTTGGGGAAATGCTCTTTCAGGAACGCGGCGGGCTGGTGCGAGATGTCGAGGTACACGCAATCGAGCCCGTGCTTCTTCATCTCGAAGTCGATGGCGCGGGCCACCACGTCGCGGGGGGCGAGTTCGGCGCGCTCGTCGTGCTTGGGCATGAAGCGCGTTCCATCGGGCAACTTCAACAAACCGCCTTCACCGCGCACTGCCTCGCTGATCAGGAACGACTTGGCATGCGGGTGGTAGAGGCACGTCGGGTGGAACTGGATGAACTCCATGTTCGACACCCGGCAACTTGCGCGCCATGCCGCGGCAATGCCGTCGCCCGTGGCGGTGTCGGGGTTGGTCGTGTAGAGGTAGACCTTGCCCGCGCCGCCCGTCGCCAGGATGGTGTGCGGCGCGCGGAAGGCGAGCACCTCGTCGGTGGCGTCGTCCAGCGCGTAGAGGCCGACGCAGGCCGGGTCTTTCAGTCCGAGCTTGGTGCCGGTGACCAGGTCGACCAGCGTGTGGTGCTCGAAGAGCGTGATGTTCGGCGTGCGGCGCACCCGCTCGATCAGCACCTGCTGCACGGCCGCGCCGGTGGCGTCGGTCACATGAACGATGCGGCGCTGGCTGTGGCCGCCTTCGCGCGTCAGGTGCAAGTCGCCGCGTTCTTCCGAGAACGGCACGCCCAGCTCGCGCAGCCAGCCGATGGCTTCGGGCGCGTGTTCGACGACGAAGCGCGTCGCTTCGGGATCGCACAGGCCCGCGCCGGCGACCAGCGTGTCTTCCACATGCGCATCGAAGCTGTCGCCCGCGGCCAGCACCGCGGCGATGCCGCCCTGCGCCCAGGCGCTGGAGCCGTCGTTCAGCGCGCGCTTGGTGAGCACGGCCACGCGGTGCGTGGGCGCCAGGTGCAGCGCGGCGGAAAGGCCTGCGAGGCCGCTGCCGACGATGAGTACGTCGAAATCGAGCACGGCGGGATCCTCGGTGGTAAGTGCGGCGGGGCGGGGGTCAGGCCGGCGAATACGCCAGGCGAACGTAGATCGGCGCGAAGGCTTCGGCCTGCGTGATGTCGATCAGCGTTTCCTTCGCGAGCTCGAGCATCGCGATGAAGGTGACGATCAGCACGGGCGCGCCGCGCGACACGTCAAAAAGTTTCTCGAACTCCACGAAGCGCTGCCCCTGCAGGTGGCGCAGCACGATGCTCATGTGCTCGCGCACGTTGAGTTCTTCCCGCGAGATCTTGTGGTGCTGCACGAGCTTGGCGCGCTTCATGATGTCGGCCCACGCATCGCGCAGGTCAATCACGTTCACATCCGGAAAGCGCGGCTTGAGCGATTGCTCGATGTAGACCTGCCCCTTCCAGAAGTCGCGCCCGTAGGTCGGCATCGCGCTGATGGCGGCGGCCTGCAGCTTGGTCTGCTCGTACTCGAGCAGGCGGCGCACGAGCTCGGCGCGCGGGTCTTCGGCCTCTTCGCCGTCGGCTACCTTCTTGGGCGGCAGCAGCATGCGCGACTTGATCTCGATCAGCATCGCGGCCATCAGCAAATACTCGGCCGCGAGTTCGAGGTTCGTCTGGCGGATCTCGTCGACGTAGCTCAGGTACTGCCGCGTGAGGCCCGCCATCG
This sequence comes from Variovorax sp. W1I1, assembly GCF_030815625.1. NCBI lineage: Bacteria > Pseudomonadati > Pseudomonadota > Betaproteobacteria > Burkholderiales > Comamonadaceae > Variovorax > Variovorax sp. W1I1. The sequence goes on from NZ_JAUSWZ010000001.1 coordinate 704,272, forward strand.
GGATGTCGAGGATGTTGAAGTTCTGCTTCCGGATCAGGTAAAGCAGCAGGTCGAGTGGACCTTCGAAGGCTTCGAGAAAGACCTGCAGCGCCTCGGGCGGGATGTACAGGTCCTTCGGCATCGCGAACAGCGGCTCGCCATAGAGCCTGGCGAGCGCGACCTGGTCGACCACCTCGGGCATGGCCATCACCGGCGTGTCGTTGTCCTCGTCTCTTCTGCTCATCGGGCGATCGCTATCAATTCAATAGCTGCCAGCGCAATGCGGACGAGGGCTGGATGCCGAACCGGCACCATTTACTTGGATTGGGTCTGGTAGACGTACGGCTGCATCGGCACGCGGGCTTCGCTGTACTCCTCGAGCAGGCTGCGGTCGAGGTGCTTGTCCCAGAGGAGGGCGCGGCCGGCGCGCTGTTCGGCTTCCAGCGTCGGCTTCTTTTCTTTCATCTCCTCGATGAAATTGGTGATCTCGGAAGAGTAGTGGGGGCGGCGGAAGATGGACATAGACTGGACCTTTGTAGCCTGAATTTTACCGGGGACGGCATGGGACATCGGCAACAGTGGCAGATTGGCATGGCAACGGCGTTGCTGGCGGTGATGATCGGGCTTGCGGGCTGCGACAACCAGCGCATCGCCGAACTCGAAGAAGGCGTCGCCACCGAAGCCGACGTGCGCACCAAATTCGGCCAGCCGGAGAACATCTGGGACGCCCCCGACGGCGGCCGCGTCTTCGAATACAACCGCCAGCCCCAGGGCCAGAAGAACTACATGATCACCATCGGTCGCGACGGCAAGATGAGCGCGCTGCGCCAAGTGCTCACGCCCGAGAACTTCGCCAAGGTGCAGCCCGGGATGATGATGGAAGACCTGCGCAAGCTGCTCGGCAAGCCCGCCAAGGTAACGCCCTATGCGCTCAAGCGCGAGACCGAATGGGAATGGCGCTGGGTGCAACCGCCGAATTCGCCGATGGTGTTCACCGCGACGCTCAACGACGACCAGCGCGTGGTGCGCAGCGGCTCGTCGCCGGACCGGGCGACCGAAGCCAATTGATCAGCCTTCGGGCGTGTGCGGCCTTCCGGCCACCAGTTCCTCCGCGAACCCCGAGCGCTCGATCACTTCGCGCGGCTGCGGCTGCAGCGATTCGATCCGCAACACCCCGTCGCGCGCCAGCACCGCGCGATGCAACTGCCGCAGCGCATCGATGCCGGTGGCGTCCAGGTAGATGAGGTGCGTGGCGTCCAGCACCACCGTCATGCCGCGCGGCGCGCGTTCGGCCGCGTTCACCGCCTCGTCGAGCTTGGCCGCCGCGCCGAAGAACAGCGCGCCGTAGATGCGGTAGGTGAGCACCGGCGGCTGCAGCGTTTCGAGCTCGACGCTGAAGAGCCCGCTCATGCGCCGGATGAAAAGCGCGCACGCCAGCACGATGCCCACCTGCACCGCCACCGTCAGGTCGAACACGACGGTGAGGAAGAAGGTGCCGAGCATCAGCAGCCGGTAGTGCCGGCTGAAGTGCCGCAGCTGTCCGGGTGTGAACTCGCGCCACTCGCCCATGTTGAGACCGACGAACACCAGGATGCCCGCCAGCACCGCAAGCGGCACATGGCGAGCGAGCGGCGCGGCCAGCAACACCACGACCATCAGCGTGACCGCATGCACGATGCCCGCGATGGGCGAATTGCCGCCCGAACGGATGTTCGTCACCGTGCGCGCGATGGTGCCCGTGGCCGGCATGCCGCCGAAGAAGGGCGTGACGATGTTCGCGATGCCCTGCGCCATCAGCTCCTGGTTCGGGTCGTGGCGCGGCTGGCCGCTCACCTGGTCGGCCACCCGCGCGCACAGCAGCGATTCGATGGCGCCGAGCAGCGCGATGGTCAGCGTCGGCGTGACCAGTTGCTTGACCGTCTCCCAAGAAAAATCAGGCAGCGCGAAGCCGGGCACGCCCTCGGGAATGCCGCCGAAGCGCGTGCCGATGGTCTCCACAGGCAGCGCGAAGCCCCATGACACCAGCGTGAGCGTGACCAGCGCGACGATCGGCCCCGGCACGCGGGAGGCCATCTGTACCGCGCGCGTCCGCGCCAGATGCAGCGGCAGGCGAGGCAGCCGCGGCCACAGCACCAGCCCGGCCACGCAGACGACGCCGAGCGCGAAGGCATACGGGTTGAAGGTGCCGATCCGCAGCGCCATCGCATGCAGTTGCGAGAACACGTCGGCCGGCATCTTCTCGACCGAGAGCCCGAGCAGGTCCTTCAACTGCGACAGCAGGATCAGCACCGCGATGCCGTTGGTGAAGCCCACCACGATCGACAGCGGCACGAAGCGAACCAGCCGCCCGAGCCCGAAGAGCCCCGCCGCGAACAGCAGCACGCCGGCGCAGGCGGTGGCGATCAGCAGGTTCGCCACGCCGTAGCGCTCGACGATGCCGTAGACGATCACGATGAAGGCGCCGGCCGGCCCGCCGATCTGCACCGCCGAGCCGCCCAGGAGCGAGATCAAGAAGCCCGCGATGATCGCCGTCCAGATGCCGGCTTCGGGCTTGAGCCCCGAGGCGATGGCGAAGGCCATGGCCAGCGGCAGCGCCACGATGCCGACCGTCGCGCCGGCGCCCAGGTCCTTGAAGAAACGCTCCCGGTTGTAGTCCGCCATTGCATCCAGGAGGCGGGGGCGAAAGCGGGTGAAATTCAACGGGGAGGGCATGGATGATTCATTGTGTACCGCGCACGCGTGCGTCCGGCTGCTTGCGCAGCTTGTGGATGAGGAAGGCCTCCAGCAATTCCACGGCCTTGCGTCCCGGCAGCGGCGCCACCGCGAGCCAGGCCTCCGATTCGGGCAGCGCCGGCAGGCCCTCCTTCGGCCCCAGGATCTTCAGCCGCTTGGAGATGGTGGCCTCGCGGAACACGCCCACCGCGATGCCCGCGCGCACCGCGGCTTCCAGGCCGGTCGCGCTGGAGCTGGTGTAGGCCACGCGCCAGGGGATGCCCGCACGGTCCAGCGCGCGCGTGGCCCAGTTGCGCAGCATCGACCCCTCGGGGGTTACCGCGAGCGGCAGCGGGCGTTGCAAGTGCGTGGCGGCCGAGGGCGTGGTGGCCCAGACGACCTTCGACCTGGACAGCGGCAGCCCCTCGCCCGAGCCGACCGCCCCAATGCCCAGCACCATGTCGTAGCGCGCGCCCAGTTCCGTGTGCATGGCCGAGGAAACGCCGTGGTGCAGCTCCACGTGGATGCGCGGGTACTGCCGGCAGAACTCCGCGACCAGCACCGGCAGCACGCGCGTTGCGTAGTGCTCGATGGAGCCGAGTCGGATGTTGCCCGACACCTCGTGCGCGCCGACGTCGTGGAACAGCTGGTCGTTCAGCCCGAGCATCTGCCGCACCAAGGGCAGCAGCTGCAGGCCCTCGGGCGTGGGCGCGAGCTGCCGCGTGCCGCGCGTGACGAGCTGCACGCCCAACTGATCCTCGAGCCGGCGCAACTGCATGCTGACCGCTGACTGCGTGCGCGACAGCGCCTTGGCGGCGGTGGTGAAGCTGCCGATGCGCACGAGCGTGTCGAACACGCGCAGCAGGTCGATGTCCGCCGTGTGGCTGCGCGGCGTGGCGCTGGCGGGGCGGGTGGTGTTTGCGGGCATGAGCGTCTCCATGGCATCACGAGTCGTGATGGCAAAGATCAAAAATCATCACGCTTCCCGCTGGATTGTGGACCAAGAATGCACCCACAAGACAGCCACCGGAGACACGACATGCCTAGTCCGATGATCCCTTTCCCGCGACGGCGCCGCCTGCTGCAAGGCGCGCTGGCCGCATCGGTCGCGCCCGCGCTGGTGCTCTCCGCAAGGGCGGCCACGGGTTGGCCGCAGAAGGCCGTGCGGCTCATCGTCGGCTTTCCGCCCGGCTCGTCGCCCGACGCGCTGGCCCGCACCGTGGCCGACCCGCTCTCGCAGGCGCTGGGCCAGCCGGTCATCGTCGAGAACAAGGTCGGCGCGGCCGGCGCCATCGGCGTGAGCGCGGTGGCCAAGGCTGGCGACGGCCACACCATCGGTCTCACCGGCAACGGCCCGCTCACCACCGCGCGGCTGCTGAACCCGGCCACGCCCTACGACGTGGCGCGCGACCTGCGCCCGATCTCGCTGGTGGCCAGCAGCCCCTTCGTGCTGACCGGCAGCATGGACATGCCAGCCACCGACCTGCGCGGCCTGCTGGCCTATGCGAAGGCGCAGGGCGACCGCCTGAGCTACGGCTCGGTCGGCCCCGGCGCGGGCTCGCACCTGGCGATGGAACTGCTCAAGACGCTCACCGGCATCCAGGCCGTGCATGTGCCGTTTCCCGGCTTCCCGCAGGTCGCGACCGCGCTCATGGGCAAGCAGATCGACCTGTCGTTCATGATCCCGTCGGTCGCCGCGCCGCAGGCCAGGAGCGGCCGGCTGCGCCTGTACGGCGTGAGCACCGCCGCGCCGTTCGCGGCCTTTGCCGAGGTGCCGGCGATCCAGTCGGCGCTCGGCAGCAAGCAGGTCTTCGACGTGGCGTCGTGGAACGCCATCGTCGGCCCCGCGGGCATGCCGGCGCCGGTCGCGCAGCGGCTCTCCGAGGAGATCGCACGCATCCTGAAGGCGCCCGACGTGCGCCAGCGCCTGTTCGACCAGGGCTGGCAGGCGCTCGGCACGGCGCCCGAGGCACTGTCGCGCCAGATCGCGCAGGACACGGCGATGTGGGGCGATGTGATCAAGCGCACCGGCGTGCGCGGCGAATGAGGGAGGGACACGGCATGCAGCGCAGGAACCTCCTTGCAGGCGCGGCCGGCATTGCCGCCGCGGGGCTCGCGCCGACGTTCGCGGCCGAAGGGCGCGCGTCGACCTTCGTGCTGGTGCACGGCGCGTGGCACGGCGGCTGGTGCTGGTCGCGCGTGGCTTCGCGGCTGCGCGCGGCGGGCCATGCGGTGTTCACGCCCACGCTCACCGGCCTCGGCGAGCGCCGGCACCTGATCTCGCCGCAGATCAACCTCGACACGCACATCGACGACATCGTCAACCTGCTCGATTTCGAGGAGCTCGAGAAGGTGGTGCTGGTCGGCCACAGCTATGCGGGCATCGTGATCTCGGGCGTGGCGGACCGCGCCGCGCCGCGGCTGCGGCAGCTCGTGTACCTCGATTCGCTGCTGCTCGAATCGGGCAAGAGCCTGTTCTCGGACTTTCCTCCGGCGGTGGTCGAACAGCGCCTGAAGGCCATCCGCGACACGGGGGGCGGCGTGGGCGCCGCGGCCGCATTGCCGCCCTCCGCCTTCGGCGTGAAAGACCCGGCCGATGCAGCCTGGGTCGCGCGCCATCTAACGCCGCAGCCCGTGGGCACCTACCTGCAGCCGCTGCTGCTGAAGGCGCCGCTCGGCAATGGGCTGCCCAAGACCTACATCGAATGCACCGGCGATCCGATCGCCACGCTCGAACCCACCAAGGCGCGCGTGCGTGCCGATGCCGGCTGGCAGCGCCTCACGCTGGCCACCGGCCACGACGCGATGGTCACCGCGCCCGGCCCGCTGGCCGATCTGCTGATCGAACTCACCGCCTGACCGACTCACCGCGACTCACCGGTCCACCACTTCCTTTTTCCTGAAAGTCTCACGATGGGCACCCTCACCCCCGAAGAACGCTACTTCTTCCGCTCCGACGTCAACGCGCGCCAGGGCGAACGCAGGCAGCGCACGCCGCACGGCCACATCACCGAGCCCGCGCGCGACGTGCCGGTGCACGAGCGCTGCGACGTGCTGGTGCTCGGCGGCGGCCCGTCGGGCGTGGCGGCCGCGGTGGCCGCCGCGCGCAGCGGCGCGCGCGTGGTGCTGCTGGAGCGCTACAACCACCTGGGCGGCCTCTCGACCGGCGGCCTCGTGATCTGGATCGACCGCATGAGCGACTGGTCGGGCGCCCATGTCATCCACGGCCTGGCGGCCGAATTGATGGACCGCCTGGGCATCGATGCCGTCGCCGGTCCGCCGCGCGAGGACTGGGGCTCGCGCGACACCGACAAAGCCGACTACTGGGCGCTGCGCACCGCGGCGTTCCACGGCGTGGTCACGCACTCGCCGACCATCGATCCGGAGCGGCTCAAGGGCGTCTATCACCAGATGGTGCGCGAGGCCGGCGTCGACCTGATCCTGCACGGCTGGATGGTCGCACCGATCATGGATGCGGGCCGCGTCACCGGTGCGGTGTTCGAGAGCAAGCAGGGCCGCCGCGCGATCCTCGCGCGCGTGGTGGTCGACACCACCGGCGAAGGCGACCTGTACGCGGCGGCGGGCGCGGCCTTCTCGTCGGACATCGATGCGCACGACATCCACCACTGCATCAACACCTCGTGGCTCTTCGCGGGCGTCGACATGCGGCGCTGGCTCGACTTTCGCGCCAACCAGCCCGAGGCCTACTCGGCGCTGCTCGCCCGCGGCCGCGAGGCGCTGGGGAGCTTCGAGAAACCCATCGTCTCGTGGCGTGATGACGTCGCCACCTTCCTCGGTCCGCGCAAGTCGGGCTTCAGCGCGCTCGACGTGGACGAGATGACGCAGGTCGAGTGGGAATCGCGCAAGAGCATGGCCGAGCACCTGGCCTTCTACCGCGCGCATGCGCCGGGCTTCGAGAACGCCTGGCACATGCTGATGGCGCCGCAGATCGGCACGCGCCACGGCCGGCGCCTCGCGGGCGTGAAGAGCGTGCAGCGCCGTGCCTGGGACGAAGGCGCGGTGGAGGCGGACGAGATCGGCATCAGCCCGAGCCCGTCGCCCAGATTCCCGAACATCTCCGTGCCGTATGGCGCGCTGGTGCCCGAGACGCTCGACGGCGTGCTCGCGGCCGGCAAGCACATCTCGTGCGACACCAACTCCCACGGTTTCATGCGCGAGATTCCGCAGTGCTGGCTCACGGGGCAGGCGGCCGGCACGGCCGCGGCGCTCGCGGCGGATGGCGGCGTGCTGCCGCGCGACGTGGATGTGAAGCGCCTCCAGACGCTGTTGATGGCCCAGGGTGTGCCGCTCAGGCAGGCCGCCGCCGTGCCGGAAGAGCGGGCGACGGCATGAGCTTCGGGCTCTCGCTGGCCCACCTCGGCATGCTCGACGCAGCGCCGCCGCAGCTGGTGGAAGCCGCGCACGCGGCGGGCTTCGGCGGTGTCGGCATGCGCCTGAGCCCGGCGCGGCTGGGCGAGGTGCCGTTTCCGATGGAGGTCGGCGGCGCGATGCTGAAGGAAACGCTGGCGCGCCTGCACGGCCTCGGCATGCGCGTGCACGACATCGAGATCGTGCGCATCAAGCCCGGCTTCGATGCCGGTGCGCTCACGGGCGTGCTGGACTCGGCACAGGCGCTCGGCGCGAGATGCCTCATGGTCAACGTGGACGACAGCGACCTCTCTCGCGCAGCCGACGGCATCGGCGCACTGGCCGAACGCGCGCGGCGGCACGGTCTCGCGCTGGGCCTGGAGTTCATGGTCTACACCGCAATGCGCTCGCTGGAATCGGCACAGCAGATCGCCATCGCATCGAAGAGCGACAACGTGCGCATCGTGATCGATGCGCTGCACTTCTTTCGCTCGGGCGCCGTGCCGCAAGACATGGCCAGCGCCCACGTCGATCGGCACTTCATACAGATCAACGACGCGCTGGCGCAGCGGCATCCGGGCCTGTCGGCGGCCGAAGAGGGCCGGGCGCATCGCCTCTGTCCCGGCGAAGGCCAACTGCCGGTGGCGCAACTGCTGGCGCACCTCGCGCAAGATGCGCTGCTGTCGGTGGAGGCGCCCAGCGCGATCCGCACCGCCACGCTCGATCCGCATGCGCGTGCCGCGCTGGCGTTTCGCACGACCACGAACTTCCTTCAACGGAGCGGCCATGGCCCCACCTGAGACCCTCGACTGGAACGGGCTGCGGCTCGACGGCAAGACCGCCGTGCTCGGCATCATCGGCGATCCCGTCGCGCAGGTGAAGGCGCCGCTGCCGCTCACCCGGCTGCTGCAGGCGCGCGGCATCAACGCGGTGCTCGTGCCGTTGCATGTGGAGGCTGCGAACGTGGCGCCGCTGCTGCAGGCCTTGCTGGCCGTGCGCAACGTCGCGGGCATCGTCGTCACCGTGCCGCACAAGCAGCTTGTCGCCGATCTGCCGTTGCAGGTTTTGCGTGCCGCGCGCGAGGCGCAAGCGGTGAACGTGCTGCGCCGCAAGGGCAATGCGTGGGAGGGCGACCTGCTCGATGGCGCGGGCTTTCTCGCGGGGCTCGTGCGCAACGGCTTCGACGTGAAGGGGCGCAGCGTGGGGCTCGCGGGTGCGGGTGGCGCGGGCAATGCCATCGCCTTCGCGCTGGCCGGGGCGGGTGCGGCGTCCATCGATGTGTGCGATGCCGACGGCGCGAAGCGCGACCACCTCGTCGGGCGCTTGCGCGCGCTCGGCCACACGGCGGGCGTGTGGGACGCCGCGAGCCCGCGCGATCTTGTCGTCAACGCCACGCCCTCGGGCATGCGGCCGGGCGATCCGCTGCCGATTGCGCTCTCGGCCATTCGCGCCGGCCACACCGTGGCCGACGTCATCATGGAACCGCACACCACGCCGCTGCTCACGCTGGCCGAGCAACACGGCGCGCGCATCGTGCGCGGCCGGTACATGATGGACGAGCAGCTCGAAGCCATGGCCGACTTCTTTGCGGAGGCGCTGCAATGAGCACGCCGTTCTTCCCCGGCTTCGCGGTGCACCGCGTGGCGCTGGGCGATGCCGTCATCCACGCCGAAGTCGGCGGCAGCGGTCCGCCCTTGCTGTTGCTGCACGGCTACCCGCAGACCCACGTTGCGTGGCACCGCATCGCACCCGAACTGGCGCGGCATTTCACGGTGGTCGCGCCCGACCTGCGCGGCTACGGTGACAGCACCGGCCCGGCGGGCGATCCGCTGCACATCCACCATTGCAAGCGCACGCTGGCGGCCGACAAGCGGGCGCTGATGCGCGCGCTGGGCTTCGAGCGATTCGCCGTCATGGGCCACGACCGCGGCGCACGCGTGGGCTACCGGCTGTGCCTCGACAGCCCCGAGGCGGTGAGCTGTTTCACCTCGCTCACCGTGGTGCCCACCGAGGAGATGTGGAAGCGCGCCGGCATGGCCTTCGGCCTCAAGGCGTTCCACTGGTACCTGTTCGCGCAGCCCTTCGACCTGCCCGAGCGCATGCTGGCCGCAGACCCTTCGTACTACCTCGACTGGACCCTGCGCAACATGGTGCAGAAGGTCGATGCGGTCGCGCCCGAGGCGCTGGCCGAGTACCACCGCGCCTTCGCGAAGGCCTCGGTGCGGCACGCGATGGTGGAGGACTACCGCGCAGCCGCCTCCATCGACCTGCAGCACGACCGCGACGACCTCGCCGCCGGGCGCCGCGTCGCGTGCCCGGTGCAGGTGCTGTGGAGCGCCTCGCTCACCGCGAAGCCCAACCCGGCCGAAATCTGGCGGACCTGGGCCGACCAAGTGGAGGGCGGCACCGTCGATTGCGGGCACCTCATGGCCGAGGAAGCGCCCGACGAAGTGCTGGCCCGCGTACTTCCGTTTCTGCGTCGCCACGCCTGAAAAAACGGCGACGCGTACTTTCGATCAACTTATCCAAAACGAAGGATGCAGATACAGTTTTCACATTAATTGACATTTAAAACTGGCATCACAGAGGGAGCCGGGCCCATGCACATCCTGCTTGTCGCAAGCGCGTTCAACAGCCTGACGCAGAGGGTCCTGGCCGAACTCCAGGACCACGGCCAAACGGTCGGCGTGGAACTGGCCCTCGGCAACGACGACGCCTTGCGCGATGCGGTCCGCACGCACGCGCCCCAGCTCATCGTGGCGCCGATGCTCACCACCGCGATCCCCGAGGACATCTGGCGCGCCCACACCTGCCTGATCGTCCACCCCGGCCCGCCGGGCGACCGCGGCCCGTCCTCGCTCGACTGGACGCTGCGGGAAGGCGCCGAAAGCTGGGGCGTCACGGTGCTCGAGGCCGTCGCCGAGATGGACGCAGGCGATGTCTGGGCCTGGTCGCCGCTGAAGGTGCCGCCGCTGGCCGGCAAGAGCGATCTCTACCGCAGCGAGGTGGCCGATGCAGCCATCGATGCGGTGCTGCTCGCGGTCGAGCGCTTCGCCTCGGGCACGTACAAGCCGAGGCGGCAGAAGGCGGCCGATCTCGCGGCGGGTTGGCGCCCGTTCCTCAAGCAGGCGGAGCGCCGCATCGACTGGACCACGGCGTCGACCGAGTCGGTGCTGCGCGAATTGCGCGCCGCCGATTCGCAGCCCGGCGTGCTCGACGAGCTGCTCGGCGCGCAGTGGTACCTGCACGGCGCGTATCCCGAAGACGAGTTGCGCGGCACGCCCGGCGAACTGATTGCTACCCGCGCCGGCGCCATCTGCCGCGCCACGACGGACGGCGCGGTCTGGATCGTGCAGTTGCGCCCCTGGCGCGCGCCGGGCTCGGGGCTCGCGAGCTTCAAGCTGCCGGCCTCCGATGCGCTCGGCGACCTGCTCCCCGCCAACCTGCCCGAAGTGCCCGCGCCCCTGCAACTGCCGGCCAATCGCCGCACCTGGACCGACACGCGCTACAGCGAGCATGGCGCGGTGGGCGTGCTGAACTTCTCGTTCCCCGGCGGCGCGATGAGCAGCGTGCAATGCCGCCGCCTGCTGGAGGCCTATCGCTTCGCCCGCACCCGGCTGACGTCGGTGCTGGTGCTCGGCGGGCTGCGCGACTTTTTCTCGAACGGCATCCACCTCAACGTGATCGAGGCCGCGCCCGATCCGGCCGAGGAGTCGTGGGCCAACATCCATGCGATGAACGACCTGGTCGAGGCGGTGATCACCACCACCGACCGGCTCACCGTCGCGGCGCTGGGCGGCAATGCCGCGGCCGGCGGCGTGATGCTCGCGCTCGCGGCCGACGAGGTGTGGTGCAGGGACGGCGCCATCCTCAACCCGCACTACAGGCTCATGGGCCTCTACGGTTCCGAGTACTGGACCTACACGCTGCCGCGCCGCGTGGGCGAAGCCGAGGCCGAGCGGCTCACGCAATCGGCGCTGCCGGTGAGCGCGAAGCGCGCGGTCGAACTCGGCATGGCAGAACGCGTGCTGCAGGCCGCGCCGGAAGAGCTGGGCGATGAAGTGATGCGGCTCGCCACGCAGCTCGCGGCCTCGCCCGACTTGGCCGCCCGCATCGCGAAGAATCAGGCGAAGCGCGCGGAAGACGAAGCAATGAAGCCGCTGCAGCAGTACCGCGATGAAGAACTGACGCACATGCGCCGCAATTTCTTCGACCGCAGCGAGCCGCACGCGGCCTTGCGCTCGGCGTTCGTCCGCAAGGAAAAGGCGCAGCACACGCCCGCGCACGTCGCGCGGCTGGGCCTGCCGCGCTGAATCCAGCGGCTTACTTGCTGTCCGGAATGACCGCGTCGGCCGCGGCGCCCACGGCCTTGCCGGTGATGCGCGCGGTGCCGATGGCCGCGTCTGCGGCCAGGCCCACCGCGCTGGCGCCCACGCTCACGGCGGTGCCAGCGACGGTGACCACCGCACAGCCGCTCAGCGCGGCGACAAGCGACGACAGCAGAAGGGTGCGCAGCAGCATGGTGTGATCTCCTCGATCGGTCAGGTCAGCGAACCCGCATGCCTGGCGTTGCGCCCGGCCACGGTTCGAGCACGTGGATGCCCGGGTTGGCTTTTTCGTCGCCATGGCTCGCGGCCAGCACCATGCCTTCGCTGATGCCGAACTTCATCTTGCGCGGCGCGAGGTTCGCGACCAGCACCGTGAGCTTGCCCACGAGCTGCTCGGGCTGGTAGGCCGAGGCGATGCCGCTGAAGACGTTGCGGGTCTTGCCTTCGCCCGCATCGAGCGTCAGGCGCAGCAGCTTGGTCGAGCCCTCGACCTTCTCGCAGGCCACGATCTTGGCGATGCGCAGGTCGATCTTCACGAAGTCGTCGATGGTGATCGTCGGCGCGATGGCTTCGCCGCCGGGCAGCGAATCCGCTGTGGTTTCCACGGCAGCAGCAGCGGCTGCCACCGGCTCGGGCGTGTCGAAGAGCTTGTCGACCACCTTGGCATCGGCACGCTGCATCAGGTGCTTGTACTCGCCGATCGCATGGCCCACAGGCAGCGGCTGCGCGGCGTCGGACCACACCAGCGGCGAGATCTTCAGGAACGCCTCGACGTTCACTGCAAGGGCCGGCAGCACCGGCTTCAGGTACAGCGTGAGCAGGCGGAAGGCCTCGATGCACACCGTGCACACGTCGTGCAAGCGCGCCTCGGCGCCTTCTTTCTTAGCCAGTTCCCAAGGCTTGTTCTGGTCGACGTATTCGTTCACCTTGTCGGCCAGCGCCATCACTTCGCGCAGTCCACGGGCGTAGTCGCGGCCGTCGTAGAGCGAATGGATCTGGCCGGCCGCCTCGCGCAGCGCGAACAGCAGCGCATCGCCATCGGCCGACACCTCGCCCAGCTTGCCGCCGAAGCGCTTGCCGATGAAGCCCGCCGCGCGGCTCGCGATGTTGATGTACTTGCCCACGAGGTCGCTGTTGACGCGCGCGACGAAGTCCTCGGGGTTGAAGTCGATGTCCTCGTTGCGGCCGTTGAGCTTGGCCGCGATGTAGTAGCGCAGCCATTCGGGGTCCAGGCCGATCGACAGGTACTTGAGCGGATCGATGCCGGTGCCGCGGCTCTTGCTCATCTTCTCGCCGTCTTTCAGCGTGAGATGGCCGTGCACATACACCGCATCGGGCGCCTTGCGGCCGCTGAAGTGCAGCATCGCGGGCCAAAACAGCGTGTGGAAGGTGATGATGTCCTTGCCGATGAAGTGCACCTGCTCCAGGTCCGGGTCGGCCATGTACTCGGTGTACGAGATGCCGTCGCCGCCCAGCTCGATGCAGCGCTTGTCCAGCAGGTTCTTCAGCGAGGCCAGGTAGCCCACGGGCGCGTCGAGCCACACGTAGAAGTACTTGCCCGGCGCATCGGGAATTTCGATGCCGAAGTAGGGTGCGTCGCGGCTGATGTCCCAGTCGCCGAGGCCCCCCTTGCCTTCGTCGTCCTTGTAGAGCCATTCGCGAATCTTGTTCTGCACTTCGATCTGCACATGGCCCGGGGCGGCGGTCCATTCCTTCAGGTAGGCCTCGCAGCGCGGGTCCGAGAGCTTGAAGAAGAAGTGGTCCGAGCTGCGCAGCTCGGGCTTGGCGCCCGAGAGAGCCGAGTAGGGGTTGATCAGCTCGGTGGGCGCGTACACGGCGCCGCACACCTCGCAGTTGTCGCCGTACTGGTCCTTCGAATGGCAGTTCGGGCACTCGCCCTTGATGAAGCGATCGGCCAGGAACATGCCCTTTTCGGGGTCGTAGAACTGCTCGACGCTCTTGGTCTCGATGAGGCCGTTGGCGCGCAGGTCGCGGTAGATGTCCTGCGCGAGCTGGTGGTTCTCCGGCGCGTCGGTCGAGTGCCAGTTGTCGAACGAGATGTAGTAGCCGTCGAGGTAGGGCTTGCGGCCTGCCGCGATCTCCGCCACGAAGGCCTGCGGCGTCACGCCGGCCTTGTCGGCCGCGATGGTGATCGCCGCGCCGTGCGCGTCGTCGGCGCAGACGAAGTTGACCTCGGCGCCATTCATTCGCTGGTTCCGCACCCAGATGTCGGCCTGGATGTATTCCATCATGTGGCCGATGTGGAACTTGCCGTTGGCATACGGCAGGGCGGTGGTGACGAAGAGCTTGCGCGGGGCGGACATCGGGGAGGGCGCTTTCGGGGAGTGACGGACTGGCATCGGAGGCGGCGAGCGCCGCGCATCCGGGAACCGGGCATTTTAGGTGGGTGCGTGCAGCCTGTGCCCGGCGCGGTGTTTGATGGCAGCATCGCCCGATGCCGCACGCCATCGACCTTGCCTCGTACATCGCCGGATTCGCCGCTTCTCCCCTCGCACGATGGCGCGCCTCAATGCCCTGGGAACTGGCGATGCAGGCCCCGAACATCGTGCGGCGGCTGCTGGCGGAACTGCCTGACGAGGAATACGCCATCAAGGGCGACATCGCCATCCACCGCAGTGCCAGGGTAGAGGCCGCCGCGGTGCTCAAGGGCCCGCTGATCCTCGGGGCCGATTGCCTCGTGGCTGCGGGCGCTTACCTGCGCGGCGGCAACTGGATCGATGCGCGCTGCACGGTCGGCCCGGGCACCGAACTCAAGTCTTCCTTCGTCTTCGCAGGGACGGCGCTCGCGCACTTCAATTTCGTCGGCGATTCGGTGATCGGCGCGGGCGTCAACATGGAAGCCGGCAGCATCGTCTGCAATCACCGCAACGAGCGCGCCGCCAAGGAAATCTTCGTGCGCAGCGGCGAGGGCGGGGCGCTGCAGCCCACGGGCTGCGAGAAGTTCGGTGCGCTCATCGGCGATGGCGCGCGCATCGGCGCCAACGCGGTGGTTGCGCCCGGTGCGTTGCTGCGGCCCGGCCATATCGTCGGCCGCGCCTCGCTGCTCGATCAGGAACTGCCCGGCCGCGAGTGACAACGACCTCGAAGTGACCCACGAAACCGCGGGGTGTCTCGCGCGCGACGTATGCTTCGACCCCCGATACAGAACGCCAGAAAGCGAGCCGCAGCCGATGACCACTTCCATTCCCGCAACCCTCATCCCCGGCGATGGCATCGGCCCCGAAATCGTCGACGCCACGCTGGCCGCGCTCGATGCGCTGAAGGCGCCCTTCACCTGGGACACCCAGATCGCCGGCCTCGGCGGCGTGAAGGCTTCGGGCGATCCGCTGCCCCAGGCCACGCTCGACAGCATCCGCACCACCCGCCTCGCGCTCAAGGGCCCGCTCGAAACACCATCGGGCGGCGGCTATCGCTCGTCGAACGTGCGGCTGCGGGAGGAATTCCAGCTTTACGCCAACCTGCGCCCCGCGCGCACCATCATCCCGGGTGGTCGCTTCGACAAGATCGATCTGATGATCGTGCGAGAGAACCTCGAGGGCCTCTACATCGGCCACGAGCACTACGTGCGCATCGATGGCGACCCGCATGCCGTGGGCATGGCCACCGGCATCAACACGCGGCAGGGCTGCCGTCGGGTGCTCGAGTACGCGTTCGAGACCGCCATCGCCACCGGCCGCAAGAAGGTCACGCTGGTGCACAAGGCCAACATCATGAAGGTGCTGACCGGCCTGTTCCTGGAGACCGGCGAGCAGCTCTACGCGGAAAAGTACAAGGGCAAGTTCGAGCTCGACTCGATCATCGTGGACGCCTGCGCGATGAAGCTGGTGCTCAACCCCTGGCAGTTCGACATGCTGGTGACGACCAACCTGTTCGGCGACATCCTCTCGGACCTCGTGGCCGGCCTCGTCGGCGGCCTGGGCATGGCGCCCGGCGCCAACATCGGCACCGATGCGGCGATCTTCGAAGCGGTGCACGGCTCGGCACCCGACATCGCCGGCAAGGGCATCGCCAACCCCACGGCGCTGCTGCTGGCCGCCGCGATGATGCTCGACCACACCAAGATGCCCGGGCTGGCCACGCGCCTGCGCACGGCGATCGACCAGACGCTGAACATCGACAACGTGCGCACCGGCGACCTCGGCGGCACCGCGAACACCGCAGCCTTCACGAAGGCGCTGGTCAGCCGCATCAACGGCGGTTGATCCGAAGAAGAAGGCGCAGCCGGCCATGAGAAAGCTTCTGCTTCTGCTGGCCGTCGTCCTCGCGAGCTGCGCGTCGGTTGCGGCGGGCCCGCGCTACACGGTCGTGAAGGTCGACCTTCGTACCGAGAAGCTCGCGTTGTTCCTGAATGACGACACCGGCGTCGCGTTCAAGCGCTTCGACCGCCTCGATGCCTGGCTGAAGGCGCAAGGCCGGCAGCTTGTCTTCGCGGTCAACGCCGGCATGTACCACGCGGATTTTTCGCCCGTCGGGCTCTTCGTGCGCGACGGCCGCGAAGAGGCGCCGCTCAACCTCGCGAGCGGCGCCGGCAACTTCTTCCTGAAGCCGAACGGCGTGTTCCTCGTCACCGACGACGGCCCCCGCGTGATCGAGTCCTCGGAGTACCCGGCGTTCGCGAAGCGCGGCGGCGTGCGGCTGGCCACGCAATCCGGCCCGCTGCTGCTGCGCCACGGCGCGTTGCACCCGGCGCTCATTCCGAATTCGGACTCGCGCAAGATCCGCAACGGCGTCTGCGCGATCGGCCACACGGCGATCTTCGTGATGAGCGAGACGCCGGTGAACTTTCACGATTTCGCGGTCTATTTCCGCGACGTGCTGCACTGCCGTGACGCCCTGTACCTCGACGGCACCGTCTCGGCGCTGTATTCGAAGGCATTGGGGCGAAGCGACTTCGTGCGCGACTTGGGGCCGATACTCGGCGTGGCGTCGCCATGAACCTGCTGGCGGCCCCTTGTGTTTTCACTTTCGAATCCTGCCTCTGAGCCATGTCCACACCGCTGCCCATCCTGTCCCTCCTCGAAACCCGCGTGCTCGGCGTGCTCGCCGAAAAGCAGCGCACCGTGCCCGACAGCTACCCGCTCACGCTCAATTCGCTGGTTTCGGGGTGCAATCAGAAGACCAGCCGCAACCCGGTGCTCGAACTGACCGAATCGCAGATCCAGTCCGCCATCGACTGCCTCAAGGGCTACAGCCTCGTCGCGGAAAGCAGCGGCGGCCGCGCGTTCCGCTACGAGCACAACATCGACCGCGTGCTGCGCATTCCCTCGCAGTCGGTGATCCTGCTCACCGTGCTGATGCTGCGCGGGCCGCAGACGGCCGGCGAACTGCGCATCGCCTGCGACCGCATGCACAACTTCGCGGACATCTCCTCGGTCGAGGGCTTTCTCGATGAACTCGCCGAGCGGCCGGCCGGCGCGCTGGTGGTGAAGCTGGCGCGGCTGCCCGGCGCGCGCGAAAGCCGCTGGGCGCATCTGCTGAGCGGGCAGCCCGCGGAAGAAGTGGCGGGCCCGGCCGGCGCTTCGGGCGATGGGGCCTATGCCTCGCACGACGCATCGCTCGGCGAAGTCGCGGCGCTCAAGGCCAATGTGGCGCGGCTCGAAGCCGAGTTGGCATCGCTGAAGGCGCTGGTGGGGCGGGTGTGCTCGGAGCTCGGGATTCCCGACGCGCAGTGACGACGCCGTAGTCCCTATGCCGGTCGCACCGGCACATCCAGGCTGACCTTCACCGGGTCCATCGTGACCAGCGTGCGAAAGCGCTTCACGTTGTTGCTCTGGAAGAAAAGCTGCCGGCTCAGCGCCGTGTACTGCGCCATGTCCTGCACGACGAGGATGAGGATGAAGTCCCATTCGCCCGTCACGTAGTAGCACTGCTGCACCTGCGGGCAGGCCCTGAAGCTCTGTTTCATCGCATCGAGCAGGTCGATGCGCTCGCTCTCGACTTCCACCTCGGCCACGATGGACAGCGGGTGGCCCAGCGCCGCAGGGGCCAGCACCGCGCCGTAGCGCCGGATCACGCCGTCGTCGCGCATGCGCTTGAGCCGCCGGTTCACGGCGGCCGTCGACAGGTGGACGCGCTCGCCCAGTTCGCTTTGCGACATGCGGCTGTCGATCTGGATCAGCTCCAGCAGGCGGAGGTCAAGGGCATCGAGGGGAGAGGAGGTCATGCAGGCCGTGTACGCAAAAACGTTGCGTCGAAGGCCCCGATTTTGCGTGCCCGTATCGCTGCATTGTCAATAGCATCGCGTCATGAAATTCCCCGACGAGCCCCTGCGCGACCAGCTCTCCGGCTGGCGCCGCCAGTTGCATGCGATGCCCGAGACGGGCTTCGAGGAGGCGAAGACCTCGGCCTTCGTCGCCAGCGTGCTGAAGGCGCTGCGCCTGGAGGTGCATGCGGGCATCGGCGGCACGGGGCTCGTGGCGAATCTGAAGGTCGGTGACGGCAAGGGCGTGATCGGCCTCCGCGCCGAGATGGACGCGCTCAACATCACCGAGGTGCCGACCGACCGCGCCTACGCTTCGGCCACGCCCGGAAAGATGCACGCCTGCGGCCATGACGGCCACATGTCGATCGTGCTCGGCGCAGCGCGCCTCTTGCGGGAGCGGCAGGATTTCGACGGCACCGTGCGCTTCATCTTCCAGCCTGCCGAAGAACACGGCCGCGGCGCGAAAGCCATGATGGACGACGGCCTCTTCGCGCGCTTTCCGGTCGACGAGATATACGGCCTGCACAACATGCCCGGCATGCGCGCCGGCACGATCGCCACGCGCGCGGGCGGCCTCATGGCGAGCGAGGACAACTTCGTCATCCATGTGAAGGGCCGCGGCACGCATGCCGCGCGGCCGCACATGGGAATCGACCCGATCGTCATCGGCGCGCAGATCGTGCTGGCGCTGCAGACCATCGTTTCGCGCACGCTCGACCCGGGCGCCCAGGCGGTGGTCTCGTGCACCGAGTTCATCACCGACGGCATTCGCAACGCGATTCCGTCGAACGCGGTCATCAAGGGCGACACCCGCAGCTACGACCCCGAGGTGCAGACGATGCTGGCCGCGCGCATGCGGGAGATCAGCGAAGGCATCTGCCGCATGCACGGCGCCGCGTGCGACTTCAGCTACACGCACGAGTTCGCGCCCACAGTGAACTGGGCCGACTGCGTGCCCGTCGCGGTGGCGGCGGCCACGGCCGTGGTGGGGGCGGAGAACGTCGATGCCAACGTGGCGCCGATGATGATTTCCGAGGACTTCGGCGCCTTCCTCAAAGTGGTGCCGGGGGCCTTCGTGTTCCTGGGCAACGGTGCCGAGGGCGCACCCGGCAGCACGCCGCTGCACAACGGCAGCTACGACTTCAACGACGAGGTGCTCGAGACGGGCGCCCGTTACTTCGCGGAAATCGTGCGCCTGCGCCTTCCGCGCTGACCGACAAGACAACCCATTTTTTCTTTCTGCCCCATGCTGGTCATCAACAATAACGCCACCCGCGGCGCCTACCCCGGCGAGCTTCGCGACATCCTCAGCATCGCCGAGGCGAGGCGCACGCGCGGCTGGCTCTCGCGCTGGTCGCAACTCGCGCCCGAGCCCACGCCGCTCTGGCAACTGCCCGACATGGCAGAAGAACTGGGCGTGGCGGGCATCTTCGTGAAGGACGAATCGAAGCGCTCGCCGCTCGGCAGCTTCAAGGCACTCGGCGCGCCCGTCGCGCTGGTGCGGCTCGTCCTGCGGGCCCATCCCGCCTGGGACCCGGCGGCCGTGTTGCGCGGCGCGCACGCGGCGCAACTGCAGTCGCTGGTCGTCATCAGCGCCACCGACGGCAACCACGGGCGTGCGCTCGCGGCCGCGGCGCAAAGCATCGGCGTGCGCTGCGTGATCGTGCTGCACAAGCATGTGAGCGTGGAGCGCGAAGCCGCCATCGCGGCCTTCGGCGCGGAGATCGTGCGCATCGAGGGCAACTACGACGCCTCGGTCGCGCACGCGGCCGCGCTGGCGCAGGAGAACGGCTGGCAGGTGGTTTCCGACACCTCCTATGCCGGCTACGAAGACATTCCGCGCGACGTGATGCAGGGCTACGGCATCCTGGCCGACGAGGTGATGGAGCAGCAGGAGGGCACGGCGATGTTCTCGCACGTGATCCTGCAGGGCGGCGTCGGCGGGCTGGCCGCGGGCGTGGCGAGCTACCTGTGGGAGCAGTACGGCGAGAAGCGGCCGACGCTCATCGTCGTGGAGCCGCGCCAGGCCGATTGCCTGCTGCAGAGCGCGATCAACGGCCATGCGTCGAATGCCACCGGCAGCGTCGACTCGGTGATGGCCGGTCTTGCGTGTGGCGAGACCTCGCCGCTGGCCTGGCGCTTTGTGGCGCCATCCGTCGATGCCTTCCTCACCATCGAAGACGGCGATGCGATCGAGGCGATGCGCCTCCTGGCGCGGGGCTCCGCGCACGACAGCCCCATCGTGAGCGGCGAATCGGGTGCGGCGGGCATTGCGGCTTTGCGCGTGCTCACGCTGTCGGACGACCTGTGGCGAAAGGTGCGCCTCGATGTGCGCTCGAAGGTGCTGCTGATCAGCACCGAAGGCGCGACCGCACCCTCGGTGTACCGCGATCTCGTCGGGATCGATGCGGACGATGTCTTGCGCAGGCAGCGTGCGCCGGTGCGGTTCTAGCTCAGACTGTGTTCCACCCAAAGAACCGCAGCACCTCGTCGCGCTGCTTCATCGCATCGGCCCGCCCGAGCGCCATCAGCTCGCGCGTGTAGCCCGACTCGAACAGCAGATAACTCGCCAGCGCGCCACCCTTCACGTCGGCCGCGACCTTCGAGCCGCCCAAGAGGTGCCGCACCGCGCCGGGCAGCGAATCCACATGGCGCGCCGCGATCACGTCGAGACGCTCCGAGGGCGAGATCACCAGCAGGTCGAGCGGGCGCAGCGCGCTCGATGCGCGCACCTCTTCGGGAATCAGCCCCAGCGTGTGGTTGATGCGACGCAGCCGCTCGATGTCCACCGCCAGCGCATCGAGAAAGATGCTCGAGAGCGCATGGCCCGCGATCTGCGCCATCGTCGGATAGCCGCTGTGCGTGTTGGGCGCATCGGTCTCGCGCGGCTCGTGCATGCGGCCCGCGCCGATCACCAGGATGCGCTCGGCGCCCAGGTGGATCGCCGCCGCGATGGGCGCCGACTGGCGCATCGAGCCGTCGCCGAAATACTCGGTGTGCCCCTGCATCGGCAGCGCGGTCGCAGGAAAGACAAAGGGAATCGCCGAAGACGCGAGCAGGTGGTGGTGCGTGATGCGGTCGCGCACCGACAGGCGCTGCGAGCGCACCCAGGGCTCCATCGGCACCGCGGCCTCGAAGAAGGTGACGTGCTCGCCCGAGCTGTAGCTCGATGCGGTCACGGCCAGCGCTTTCACATGGCCCTCCTGCATGAGCTGCGGCAGGCGGTCCAGCGGCACCATGCGCTGCAGCAGGTCGGCCAGCGGCGCGTTGTCCAGCAGCGACTTGGGCTTGACCCGCATCCAGTTGGCCGCGAAGCGCCCGAACCCCAGCAGCATGCGCCAGCGCGCCCCGCTGCCGATGACCGAGAGCGAATCGGCGCGGTACACCTGCTCGGCGCGAAAGCTGCTCCACACCTGGGCGATGTGCGCCACCACATGGTCGAAGTCGTCAGCACCGCAGGCGAGCGCCGCGGCATTGATGGCGCCGGCCGAGGTGCCGGTGATGACGGGAAAGGGGTTGCCGGTGCCGGCGGCTGGCCCGGCGGCGCGGCGCATGTCGGCAATGGCTTCGAGCACGCCGACCTGGTAGGCCGCCCGTGCGCCGCCTCCGGTGAGCAGGAGGCCGGTGGCGGGGCTTGTCTCTGTCATTTTTTGGTTTTCTGGTCTATTGCGAGCGGGCCGGTGAGGGCTTGGAGAGCGCACTAGACTACCCGCCATTCAGGAGTTTGATCAATGGCCATCACCCAAGACGCGATCATGGGCGCCCTCAAGAGCGTCACGGACCCCAACACCCACAAAGAATTCGCAGCGACCCGCTCGCTCAAGAACCTGCAGATTGCCGACGGCGACGTGTCCTTCGACCTCGAACTCGGCTACCCCGCCAAGAGCCAGCATGCGGCCATCCGCAAGGCGCTGGTGGCGGCCGCCAAGACGGTGCCGGGCGTGGAGAACGTGTCGGTCAACATCGTCACCAAGGTCATCAGCCACGCGGTGCAGCGCGGCGTGCAGCTGATGCCCAACGTCAAGAACATCATCGCGGTGGCCTCGGGCAAGGGCGGCGTGGGCAAGAGCACCACGGCGGCCAACCTGGCGCTCGCACTGGCGGCCGAAGGCGCCACGGTGGGCCTGCTCGACGCCGACATCTACGGCCCGAGCCAGCCCATGATGATGGGCATCGAGGGCCGGCCCGAGAGCGACGACGGCAAGACCATGGAGCCCCTGGAGCGCCACGGCGTGCAGGTGATGTCCATCGGTTTCCTGGTCGATGCCGACCAGGCCATGATCTGGCGCGGCCCGATGGCCACGCAGGCGCTGGAGCAGCTGCTGCGCCAGACCAACTGGAAAGACCTCGACTACCTGATCGTCGACATGCCCCCCGGCACCGGCGACATCCAGCTCACGCTGAGCCAGCGCGTGCCGATGACCGGTGCGGTGATCGTCACCACGCCGCAGGACATTGCCCTCCTCGATGCCAAGAAGGGCATCAAGATGTTCGAGAAGGTCGGCGTGCCGATCCTGGGCATCGTGGAGAACATGGCCGTGCACATCTGCTCGAACTGCGGCCATGCCGAGCACATCTTCGGCGCTGACGGCGGCAAGAAGATGGCGGCCGAATACCAGATGGAATACCTCGGCGCGCTGCCGCTGGACATCAAGATCCGCCTGCAGGCGGACAGCGGTTCGCCCACCGTGGTGGCCGACCCCGAGGGCGAAGTGGCCGGCATCTACAAGGCGGTCGCGCGCCAGGTGGCCGTGGGCATCTCGGAGAAGGCGAAGGATTTCTCGTCGAAATTCCCCACCATCTCGATCAGCAAGAACACCTGAAGATGAACCTGCTCGCTTCGATGCGATATCTGGTCGCGCTGAGCGAGCACAAGCATTTCGGCCGCGCCGCCCAGGCCTGCCACATCACCCAGCCCGCGTTGTCGAATGCGCTGCGCGCGCTTGAAACCGAGTTCGGCGTCGTCATCGTCAAGCGCGCTCGCGTCTACGTCGGACTCACGCATGAGGGCGAGCGCGTGCTGGCCACGGCGCAACGCATGCTGCGCGACAACGAAGTATTGGTGCAGGAACTGCGCAGCGACGTGAACAACCCCCATGGCCGGCTGCGAATGGCCGCGGTGCCCACCGCCATCCCCATACTTTCGCGCTTCGCGGCCATGCTGCACCAGCGCCACCCGGGCATCCTGCCGGCCGTGCTCTCCATGAGTTCGCAGGACCTGGAGACCGGGCTCGAGAGCCTCTCGATCGACCTCGCCCTTGGCTACACCGAACGCATGCACATGCCCGGCATCAAGCTCAAGGCCTGGCCGCAAAGCATCGAGCACTACTTCCTGCTGCGGCGCGCCGAGACGCCTTCGGAAGACGAATTGCGCATCGGCCAGCCCATCACCTGGGCCGAGGCCGGCAAGCTGCCGCTGTGCCTGCTCACCACCGACATGCACAACCGGGCCATCATGGACCAGTCCCTGCGCGAGGCCGGTGTGCCGGTGTCGCCGGCCATCGAGACCAACTCGGTGCTCACGCTCACCCTTGCCGTGAGCGCCGGCACCGTCAGCAGCGTGCTGCCGGGGGCGATGGTCGCTGCCGTGCGCACGCACCGCGAACTGGAGGCGCTGCCGCTGGTGGCGCCCGAGGTGCGCACGCCGATCGGCTTCATGACGCAGGACGGTGTGCGCGCTTCGCGCGCGCTCGATGCGGCACTGGCCTTCCTGCAGACGCCCGAATGGGCCGAGCAGGTGCGCCTGCACAGCGGGACGCTCGGCAGCGATTGAGCCCCCCACCCAGGAGCCGGGCATTTAATTATTGAATCGGCCCATGCGCCGATCGAATTTGACGGCGTGTAAAACGTTCAGACACACTCCGCGGCCCGGATCCAACACAAAAGTTACTCGTCCGGTCAATTAGGAGAAATATGGCAGGCTCAACTGCGGGCGTTCTCGATGGAGAACGCCTGGCTGGAGAAGGGGTGCAAGCGCAGCCCGGCTTCCTCGATAAAGAACGCATCATTGCGGGCCGCGGTTTCAACCGCTGGCTGGTTCCTCCGGCCGCCCTGGCCATTCACCTGTGCATCGGCATGGCCTATGGCTTCTCGGTGTTCTGGCTGCCTCTGTCGAAGGCGCTGGGCACTGCTGGCACTGGCGCACAGGCCTGTGCGAAGGAGATGAGCTTCTTCGCCGAGCTCTTCGCGACGAACTGCGACTGGCGCGTGGCCACGCTCGGCTGGATGTACACGCTGTTCTTCGTCTTCCTCGGCTGCTCGGCGGCCCTGTGGGGCGGCTGGCTCGAACGCGCGGGCCCGCGCAAGGCCGGCGTGGTGTCGGCCGTGTGCTGGTGCGGCGGCATGCTGCTCTCGGCGCTGGGCATTCACCTGCACCAGTTCTGGCTGATGATCCTCGGCTCGGGCGTGATCGGCGGCATCGGCCTCGGCCTGGGCTACATCTCGCCGGTGAGCACGCTCATCAAGTGGTTCCCCGACCGCCGCGGCATGGCCACCGGCATGGCCATCATGGGCTTCGGCGGCGGCGCGATGATCGGCTCGCCGCTCGCGGTCGACCTGATGAAGCGCTTCTCCACGGCCACCGACGTCGGCGTGATGCAGACCTTCGTCGTGATGGCGCTGGGCTACTTCGTCTTCATGATGGCCGGCGCGCTCGGCTACCGCGTGCCGCCCTCGGGCTGGAAGCCCGAAGGCTGGACGCCGCCCCCGGCGCAGACCAGCAACGCCATGATCACGCAGCGCCATGTGCACGTGAAGAAGGTCTGGGGCATTCCACAGTTCTGGCTCGTGTGGCTGGTGCTGTGCATGAACGTGAGCGCCGGCATCGGCGTGATCGGCATCTCCTCGCCGATGCTGCAGGAAGTGTTCGGCGGCGCGCTGATCGGCGTGTCGCAGAAATTCGGCGGGCTCGACAAGGCGCAGCTCGCGGCGATTGCCGTGGTGGCCGGCGGCTTCACCGCGCTGCTGTCGCTGTTCAACATCGGCGGGCGCTTCGTCTGGGCCAGCTTGTCGGACAAGCTCGGCCGCAAGCTCACCTACACGGTGTTCTTCGTGCTCGGCGCGATCCTCTACGCCAGCATTCCGTCGTCGGCGGGCGCGGGCAGCAAGCTGCTGTTCGTCGGCGCCTGCTGCGTGATCGTGTCGATGTACGGCGGCGGCTTCGCCACGGTGCCGGCCTACCTGGCCGACCTGTTCGGCACGCAGTTCGTGGGCGCCATCCATGGCCGCCTGCTCACCGCGTGGGCCACGGCCGGCATCCTCGGCCCGGTGGTGGTGAACTACATGCGCGAATACCAGCTGGGCCTCGGCCTCCCGCGCGAGCAGGTCTACAACCAGACCATGTACATCCTCGTGGGCATGCTGGCGATCGGCTTCATCGCCAACCTCTTGGTGCGCCCGGTGGCCGACAAGCACTTCATGACCGAGGCCGAGCTGGCCGTCGAGAAGAAGCTCGCGCACGAAAAAGCCTCGGCGGCCGAAGTGGGCAGCGGCTCGGGCCGCGCCGACACGGTGAACCCGGCGGTCGTGGTGCTGGCCTGGGCCGCGGTGGGCATTCCGCTGGCCTGGGGCGTCTACAAGACGCTGGGCAGCGCGGCGAAGTTCTTCCACTGAGCTTCTACCGAGTCGCCGACGCACGGCGTTTCGGATGACGATGCGGCCGGCCGGGTTCACACCCGCCGGCCGCATCGCCGTTTCCGGCGCGACATAACGCCGGCGGCCGCGGATGGTTTACCCTTCGCGCCAAGATGAAATCCAAAGTCCAGTTCCGTCTGCGCGTCTACAGGGACGACGCCATCGCCATCGGCCCCGGCAAGATCGCCGTGCTCGAAGCCGTGGCCGAGACGGGGTCGATTTCCGCGGCTGCCCGTTTGCTCGGCATGTCGTACCGCCGGGCCTGGATGCTGGTCGACGAGATGAACAAGGCCCTGGTCTCGCCCGCGGTGAACACCGCAGCCGGCGGCTCGCGCGGCGGCGGCACGGCGCTCACGCCGGTGGGCGAGGAAATCGTCAAGCACTACCGGGCCATCGAGAACGCCGCGAAGTTGGCCACCTCTGCCGACATTCGCGCGCTGACGCGGCTGCTGGCGCCATGACTTCATCATCAGCGGACCCGGTGGTCTCCCGCCCCGTCGGCGTGGTGCGCAGCCGCTTCACCGAAGCCACCGGAATGCCGATCCAGACGGCCGGCGCACCCGACGAACCCGGTCGCCTCGAGGTGTTCGCCGAGTTCGCACCGGGCCTTCGCGACATCGAAGGCTTCGACTACCTGATCCTCATCACCCACCTGCACCAGTGCGCGCACGAGCGGCTGGAGGTGGTGCCCTTTCTCGACGACGCATCGCACGGCGTCTTCGCCACGCGCGCGCCGGCGCGGCCGAACCGGCTGGGGCTGTCGATCGTGCGGCTGGTGTCGGTGGAAGGCACGACGCTGCACTTCAGCGGCAACGACATGATGGACGGCACGCCCGTGCTCGACATCAAGCCCTACGTGCCGCGCTTCGACGTGCGCGAGACCGAGCGCGTCGGGTGGTTCGGCACGAAGCTCGATCAGCTGCCGGGCATCCGGTCCGACGGCAGGATGGGCTGATCGGGGAGGGTGTCCGGGCTCGCCAGATCATTGCCCTGCCAGCACGACCACACGTCCTGCGAGAGCGTCTCGCGCGCCTGCGGCGGCGCTTCCTTGATGGTGCCCACGCTGATGAAGCCCGCCAGGTATTCGCCGGGCTGCACGCCCACCTGCCGCACCAGCGTCTCGTCGAAGCAGCGCTCGCCGCTCAGCACGATCGCGCCGTAGCCCAACTGGTGCGCCGCGACGAGGATGTTGCCCAGCGCCGCGCCTGCACACAGCCATTGCTCTCGGCCGGGGATCTTGCTGCGCTCTCGCGGCGACACCACGAACCCCAGCAGCAGCGGCGGCCGCGTGGCGTGCTCGCGCGCACGCTTCAGGTCCGCGGGGCTTGCGAGCGGATCGCGACGCAGCTTCTCCTGCTCGAAGCACCAGGCCAGCGCCTCGCGGTTCTGCGAACGGAACTCGATCACGCGCCACGGATGCAGCCCGCCGTGGTCGGGCGCGCGCAAACCCGCCTGCAGGATGCCGTCGAGCTCGTCCGGGTTGGGGCCGGGCTGCTGCAACCGGCGCGGCGACACCGAGCGCCGGGTCAGCAAAATTTCGAGGATGCGTTCCGCACCCGTCATGTGTCGCCACATTTGCGTCATTGCTCCTGGCGCTCGACCCACACAGCCTTGCGGCGCAGGACCTCGCCGATGTCCTGTGCATCGGCCTGCCCGACGAGGAAAGACTGGCTCTCCCCGCCCGGCGCGATGATGGAGATCACGAAGCCGTCGGAGTCCATCGCGCGTTCGATGCGCCATTCCTGCACTTGCGTCACATGCCGAAGCTCCGGCTTGCCGGAGATCGAACGGACGACGGTGTCGTGGGGAGAGAGGCGCATGGGCTTGCAGGTGGTGCGACGCTATGTTCGCCAGTATATGAAGACGGCGCGATTTGCGCACCCCCGTGAGAACCTTCGGGCTCACCGTGTAACAATCGCGCCGTATTTTCATGAACACGACGAGCTCACTCATCGCCTCGACCGACTGGTCGCCCCTGGTCCTGTCGCTCAAGGTCGCGGCGGTGGCGACGGTGCTCGCGCTCGTCGTGGGCGTCGCATTGGGCTGGGTGTTCGCGCGCAAGCGCTTCTTCGGCCGCACCGTGCTGGAAGCCGTGTTCATGCTGCCGCTGGTGCTGCCGCCGACGGTGATCGGCTACGCCATCCTTGTCGCGGCCGGCCGTCGCAGCCCGCTGGGCGCGTGGCTGCGCGAGCACCTCGACTACACCATCATCTTCAGCTGGCACGGCGCCGTGGTGGCTTCGGCCGTGGTCGCGCTGCCGCTGGTGCTCAAGTCGGCGAGCGCCGCCTTCGAGAACGTCGACCGCTCGCTCGAAGCCGCGGCCAGCACGCTGCGCCAGTCGCCGTTCTCGGTGTTCCTGCGCGTGACACTGCCGCTCGCCTGGCCCGGCATCCTGGCCGGCACGCTGCTCGCGTTCGCACGGGCCATGGGCGAATTCGGTGCCTCGCTGATGGTGGCGGGCTCCATTCCCAAGCAGACCCAGACGCTCTCGATGGCCATCTACGACGCGGTGCAGGCCGGGCACGACGACCTCGCGCTGCTGCTGGTGATCGTGACCTCGGTGCTGTCGATCACGGTGCTCGTGCTGTCGAACCGGTTCTTCTCACTTCGCTGATTTCGCTCTTCCGTCATTCCCCAGGAGTTGCCCATGCGTTCGTTCCGTCTCTTGTCCATTGTTCTTGCGCTGGCCCTGCCGCTGGCCGCCGCCGCGCAGCAGATCACCGTGTCCGCGGCCGCGAGCCTGACCGATGCGTTCAAGGAAATCGGTCCCAAGTTCGAGGCCGCCAAGCCCGGCGCCACGGTGCGCTTCAACTTCGCCGCCTCGGGCGTGCTGCTGCAGCAGATCGGGCAGGGCGCGCCGGTGGATGTGTTCGCGAGCGCCGATCAAGAGACGATGAACCGTGGCGCCGAGCAGAAGCTCATCGACACCGCCACCCGCAAGAACTTCGTGAGCAACAGCCTCGTCTTGATCGAGCCCGCCAAAGACGGCGTGGGCGTCAAGTCGCTGCAGGACCTCGCCGGCGCCAGCGTGAAGAAGATCGCCGTCGGCAAGACCGCCACCGTGCCGGTCGGCCGCTACACCAGGCAGGTGCTGGACAGCGCCAATCTCTGGACCGTGCTCGAACCCAAGTTCGTGCAGGCCGACAGCGTGCGCCAGGTGCTCGACTACGTGAGCCGCGGCGAGGTCGAGGCCGGGTTTGTCTATCGCACCGATGCGGCGGTGGCGGGCGACAAGGTCAAGGTCGTGATCTCGCCTTCGGGCAGCAGCCCCGTGACTTATCCGATCGCTGTCGTGGCCGAGAGCAAGCAGAAGGCGCTCGCCGGCGATTTCCTCAACTTCCTTGCGACCGACGCCGCACAGGAAGTGCTGACCCGCTACGGATTCGGCAAGCCATGATCGACGTCGATCTGAAGCTCACGGTGCAGGACGGGGCGCGCCGCTTCGACCTGGCCGCGCGCTTTCAGACCGACGTTCCCTTCGCCGCGCTCTACGGCCCGTCGGGCGCGGGCAAGTCGCTCACGCTGCAGGCCATCGCGGGGCTGCTGCATCCTTCGTCGGGCCATGTGCGGCTGGATGGCCGCACGCTCTACGACTCGGCGCAGCGCATCGATGTGCCCGCACCTGAGCGGCGCATCGGCTACCTGTTCCAGAACTACGCGCTGTTCCCGCACCTCACGGTGCGCGAGAACGTGTCCTTCGGCCTCACCTCGTGGCGCCGCCGCAGCTTGCAGCCGAAGGAGGCGGAGACGGTGCAGGCCCTGCTCGAAGGCTTCGGTCTCGCCGCGCTGGCCGACAGCCGGCCGCAGAAGCTCTCCGGCGGCCAGCAGCAGCGCGTGGCGCTCGCGCGTGCGCTGGCTTGCCAGCCCCAGGTGCTGCTGCTCGACGAGCCCTTCGCCGCCCTCAACCCGATGCTGCGCAGCGAACTGCGCAACGAACTCGCGCAGGTGCGCCGCCAGTGGGGCATTCCGGTGCTGATGATCACGCACGACATCGAGGACGTGCTCGCGCTCGCCGATGTCGCCTTCGTCTACAAGGACGGCCAGGTGGTGCGCGAGATCGACCTGCACACCGCCGAGAGCCGGGACATCGCGCTGCGCGAAGTGGCGGGCGTGCCGGTGGTCGAAGAGACGCCGCTGCGCAGCAAGCTGCGTGGGCTGCTCACGCAGGACACCCGGGACACATAGGGCTGCTTTCATTTCCTTTTTGAATCGCCGCATGTCCCGATTCAATTTGACGCTCCTCATGCCTGCGGCGAACACTCGCCCGCATGAGCAGTGAGCAGAAGATCGAGTTTTACAAGGGCCCCGCAGGCGGCTGGGGCGCACTTCGCAGCGTGACGAACGCGCTGCTGCGGCAGGACATTCCCCTCAAGGGCGCCAAGACGCTGCTCTCGGCCAACCAGCCCGACGGTTTCGACTGCCCCGGCTGCGCCTGGCCCGACCGCAACCACGCATCCACTTTCGAGTTTTGCGAGAACGGCGTGAAGGCCGTGGCTGCCGAGGCCACCGCGCGCCGTGCTGGCCCGGATCTCTTCGCCAAGCACACCGTGGCGCAACTGGCCGAACAGAGCGATTTCTGGCTCGAAGACCAGGGCCGCCTCACGCACCCGATGGCCTACGACGCAGCGAGCGACAAGTACGTGCCCATCGAATGGGACGACGCCTTCGCATTGATCGCGCGCCACCTCAACGCGCTGCCCGATCCGAACCAGGCCATCTTCTACACCTCGGGCCGCGCTAGCAACGAGGCTGCGTTCCTGTACCAACTCTTCGTCCGCGAGTACGGCACCAACAATTTTCCCGACTGCTCGAACATGTGCCACGAGCCCAGCGGCAGCGGCATGCGTCCGCAGATCGGCGTGGGCAAGGGCACGGTCACGCTCGAAGATTTCGAGAAGGCCGACGCCATCTTCATCTTCGGCCAGAACCCCGGCACCAACCATCCGCGCATGCTCGGCGAGCTGCGCGCGGCATCGAAGCGCGGGCGCGCGCATCGTGAGCTTCAACCCGTTGCGCGAGCGCGGGCTGGAGCGCTTTGCCGATCCGCAGGACAAGCTGGAGATGGCCACCCTGGGCTCCACGCCCATCAGCACGCACTACTTCCAGCTGCGCGTGGGTGGCGACTTCGCTGCGGTCAAGGGAATGATGAAGCACGTCATCGAGCGCGAAGATGCGCTCGTCGCGCGCGGCGAAGCCTCGGTGCTCGACCACGCCTTCATCGCCACGCACACCACCGGCTTCGAATCGCTTGCCGACGACCTGCGCGCCGAATCGTGGGAGGTGCTGGTGCAGGAGTCGGGCCTCACGCAGGAACAGTTGCGCGCCGCGGCCGAGGTGTACCTCGGTGCGAAGAAGGTCATCGCCTGCTGGGGCATGGGCATCACGCAGCACCAGCACTCGGTGGCGACGATCCAGATGATCGTCAACTGGCTCATGCTGTGCGGACACATGGGCCGCGAAGGTGCGGGCGCCTGTCCGGTGCGCGGCCACAGCAACGTGCAGGGCGACCGCACCATGGGTATCTGGGAGAAGCCGCCGGTGGCGCTGCTCGACCGGCTGCAGCAGGTGTTCGGCTTCGAGCCGCCGCGCCAGAACGGGCTCGATACGGTCGAGGCGATCCAGGCGATGCTCGACGGCAAGGGCCGCGTGTTCTTCGCGCTCGGCGGCAACTTCGCGGCCGCCACGCCCGACACCTACCAGACCTGGAAGGGCCTGCGGCAGTGCGACCTCACGGTGCACGTGACCACCAAGCTCAACCGCAGCCACATCGTGCACGGGCGCGAGGCGCTGATCCTGCCGTGCCTGGGCCGCACCGAGATCGACATGCAGGTCGCCGGCCCGCAGGGCGTGACGGTGGAAGACTCGATGAGCATGGTGCACATCTCGATGGGCATCAACCCGCCCGCGTCGGAGCAGCTGCTGTCGGAGCCGGCCATCGTGGCGCGGCTCGCGGCCGCGACCATCGGCGCGCGCAGCAAGACGCCGTGGCTCTGGCTCATCGAAGACTACGCGCGCATCCGCGACAAGATCGAAGCGGTGTTCGACGAGTTCAAGGACTTCAACATCCGCGTCGCCAAGCCCGGCGGTTTTCGTCTTCGCAACACCGCGAGCGAACGCGTGTGGGCCACCGAATCGAAGAAGGCCGTGTTCTTCACGCACGCCGTGCCGCGCGACACGCCTTCGCACCGGGCGCGCGCGCGCATCCGCGACACGCAGGTCTTCACGCTTTTCACCACGCGTTCGCATGACCAGTACAACACCACCATCTACGGCATGGACGACCGCTACCGCGGCGTGTTCGGCCAGCGCCGCGTGGTCTTCATCCACGCC
Source organism: Variovorax sp. W1I1 (assembly GCF_030815625.1). NCBI lineage: Bacteria > Pseudomonadati > Pseudomonadota > Betaproteobacteria > Burkholderiales > Comamonadaceae > Variovorax > Variovorax sp. W1I1. The sequence continues at coordinate 735,844 of NZ_JAUSWZ010000001.1, forward strand.
GAAGACATCCGCGCGCTGGGCATGAAGGACGGCGACTGGGTCGACCTGCAGACCGTGTGGAACGATGGGCAGGAACGCCGCGCCGACCGCTTCAAGCTGGTGGCCTACGACATTCCGCGCGGCAACATCGCGGCCTACTACCCCGAGACCAATCCGCTGGTGCCGCTGTCGGCCGTGGCGGAGAACGCGGGCACGCCAACGTCCAAGTCGATTCCCGTGGTGCTGGTGCCGCATGAACTGCCGATCCAGAAGCTGGTGGAGGACGCGGCGGACGGCATGGTTGCAACGGCATGAGCGCATTGCTCGAAGACAGTCTCTCGATAGCCATCCTGCGCATGCTCGCGCAGGAGCCGGCAGGCAGTGGTGTCTCGCTGCCACGTCTCGGCAAGCGGCTGGGCCAGGGCGCGAGCGTGCTGATGCGCCGGCTCACGCTGATGGGCGATGCCGCCATCGGCGGCGTGCGCGGCCCCGGCTGGGTGCGCGTGGAGCAGCACGACGACCGCTGGGTCGCGCACCTCGAAGCCCCCGGCCGGGCCCAGGTTCAAACGCTGCCGCCGGCTGACGAAACCGCGGGCTGAGCGGACAATGGCCGGCCTATCCGGAGCCACCATGTCCCAGCCCGACCTCGCCGATTCCGAAGACACCCTGCCATCGCTTTCACGACACGCCGTGCATGTGTTCGGCGAACGCGGCATGGGGCCCGAAGGCGCATTGCGCGATGACACGCTGGCGGCCGAGGTGCCGGTCGCGCTGGTCTTCAACGGCGTCTCGCACGCGGTGATGATGGCCACGCCGCTCGACCTCGAAGACTTCGCGCTCGGCTTCGCGCTGAGCGAAGGCATCCTCGACAGCGCCGCCGACTGCCGCGGCATCGAGGTTCAGACCATCGATGCGATTTCGGCCGGCCTTCCCGAAGGCATGCCCGGCATCGAGGTGCAGCTCGATATTTCCACCCGCAGCTTCGAGCGCCTGAAGGGCCGCCGCCGCAGCCTCGCGGGCCGCACGGGCTGCGGCGTGTGCGGCGTCGAGAGTTTCGCGGGGCTCGACATCACACCGCAGCCCGTTCCGCCGCGCGGCTGGATCGAACGCATCGACCTCGCCACCGTGCTGCGCGCCTTCGCCGCGCTGCCCGCGCGCCAGGTGCTGAACGCCGAAGCCGGCGCCATCCACGCCGCGGGTTGGGCCACGGTGGATGGCGAACTCACCGACGTGATGGAAGACGTGGGCCGCCACAACGCGCTCGACAAGCTACTCGGCCGGCTCGCGCGGGCGGGGCGTCTCGAAGAGCGGGGTTTCGTGCTGATGTCCAGCCGCGGCAGCCATGAACTGGTGCGCAAGTGCGGGCGCCTGGGTATCGCGGCGATGGCGACCATCTCGGCGCCCACCGCCATGGGCGTGCGCATGGCCGAGCTCAGCGGCCTGCGCTTCTGGGGCCTGTGCCGCGCGCCGCGCGGCGTGCTCTATGCGGACGGGCTGCCGCCGCCTTCGAACGCGCGCACCGCATCGGCCACCGCCTCGATGCCCTGATCGCTCAGGTCTGTCGTCGCCACGCTGCGGCGGCGCTCCCAGGCCTTGAAGTGCAGCTCCTGCGACTTCTGGTAATGCGGGTCGTAGTGCAGCGCCATCAGTTCCGCGAAAAGCTTCGGCAGGTTCGCCTCGTGCGCCCATTGCTGCCACCGCGCCACCGTTTCCTTGCCCTGCAATTCCTTGAGCACGCCCAGCTTGTCGGCCAGCGCATCGCGGTCGTCGCCGAGATAGGCGTAGTCGCGCAGCAGGTAATCGAGCCGCGCCTCGGGTGTTGCGGCCACTTCGATGCAGGGCGCCGCACGCATCTGCGCCACGAGCGACAACGGCAGCGAGAGCCGGCCGATGCGGATGCTCTCGCCCTCGACGTACAGCGGGCGCTTCAGGTCGATGGCTTCGAGCACCGTGGCGATGCGCGTCTCGAAGTGCTTTTGCGAAGGCTGCGGCACGCCGGGCAGCGAACCGAGCAGCGAGCCTTTGTGGCTCGCGAAATCTTCGAGGTCGAGCACCTGCTCGCCGCGCTCGGCCAGCGCATGCAACACGCGTGTCTTGGCGCTGCCCGTGGCACCGCAGATCACGCGCAGGTCGAGCTGCGGCGTCAGGGAATCGATCTGCGTGATGACATGACGGCGAAAGCTCTTGTAGCCGCCCGCGAGTTGCTGCGCGTCCCAGCCGACGAGCCGGAGCCACGTCACCATCGAGCCGCTGCGCATGCCGCCGCGCCAGCAATAGACCAGCGGCTTCCATTTCTCGGGCCGGTCGGCCAGCGTGTCGCGCAGGTGCTTCGCGATGTTGGCCGCAACCATCGCGCCGCCGATGCGCCGCGCCTCGAAGGCGCCGGTCTGCACGTAGACGGTGCCCACGATGTGGCGCTCCTCGTCGTCGAGCACCGGACAATTGATGGCACCGGGAATGTGGTCGAGCGCGAACTCGGCCGGCGAGCGGGCGTCGATGATCGTGTCGAAGGCGTGGCGGTCGCCGACCCGCACGGGCTGGCGGTGACTCATGGCAGGAACCTCATGCCCCCGATTGTCGCCGGATGCCTCAGGCGTAGGCCGGCCCTAAGCCTCTGCGCAAGCGAGCGCTCGCAAAGTCCACCAGCGTCACCAGCACGAACATTGCGATCAGCACCGTCATCGCCTGCTGCTGCTGAAAGATCGACAGGTGGAAGTACAGCAGCTGCCCCAGTCCGCCGCCGCCCACGAAGCCGAGCACCGCGGCCATGCGGATGTTCATCTCCCAGCGGTAGAGCGTGTAGGCCACCCACTGCGGCAGCACGATCGGCAGGCTCGCGTAGCTGAAGGCGGCGACCGGCCCGGCGCCCGAGAGCGTGAGCGCATGTTCGGGTTCGCGCGGGGCGTTTTCCAGCGCCTCGGCGAACAGGCGGCCCAGCACGCCGGTGGTGTGCAGCGACAAGGCCAGCGCGCCTGCGAACGGGCCGATGCCGGCGGCCAGCACCATCAGCGCGGCCCAGACCAGCTCGGGCACGCTGCGCAGGAAGTTGAGGACGAAGCGCGCCACATGCCGCGGCAGCCAGCCGGCGCGGCCCGAGGCCGGCAGCGCGAGCACGGCGCCCGCGATGGCGGCCAGCACCGTCCCGAGGGCAGACACCGCCAGCGTCTGCAACGCGCCGTTGCCGACCTTCGCGAGGAAATCCGGTGACACATCGGGCGGGAAGAACTCGGCGATGAACTTGCCCATGAGCCGCAGCGATTCGCCCGAGCCCAGCGCGCGGTAGTCGATGCCGAGGTAGACGAAGCTGGCGATCACTGCCACCGCGATCAGCCCCACGGCGAACCAGCAGCGAAGGCACGGCGGCGGACGCGGCGGGAGCCTGTTCATGCGAGCAGCCTCCGCAGCGCATTGCTCAGCATGTCGGCCAGCAGCACGAGCACGAGGAACACGAGCAGGATGCTGCTCGCCTCGCCACCGTTGAGCATCTTCATCGACTGGTCCATCAACTGGCCGAGGCCGCCCGCGCCGACGAAGCCCATCACCACCGAGGCGCGCACCGCACATTCCCAGCGGTAGACGGTGTACGAGGCCAGTTCCTGCGCTGTGTGGGGCAACAGGCCATAGCAGAGCGCCGCTAGCCGGCCGCCGCCGCCTTCGAGCAGCGCGCGTGCGGGTCGCGTGTCGGTCGATTCGAGGATCTCTGCGTAGACCTTGCCCAGCATGCCGCCGTAAGTGATCGCCAGCGCCAGCACACCGGCCGCGGGGCCGAGTCCGAGCGCGCGCACGAAGAGCAGCGCCCAGACGATTTCGGGAATGGCGCGCAGCACCATCAGCAGCCAGCGCGCCGCCTGCCGCACGATGCCGGCCTGCACGCGGCCCGGTCCCGGTCCGATGCGCGAGATGGAAAGGGCGCGCGTCGTGACGAACGCGAGCGGCGCGCCGATGAGCAACGCGAGCGCGGTGCCGGCCGTGGCCATGGCCAGCGTTTCCAGCGTGGCCTTGGCGAGCAATGCCAGGAAGGCGGGCGAGCCATCGGGCGGAAAGAAGCCCGCAAGAAATCCGCCGATCACCGCGAGGTTGCCGCTGCCGAACAGCGCCCACGGCTTGAACTCCGAGAGCGCCAGCATCGGCCAGGCGATGACGAGCGCGGCGAGCCAGCCGGCCAGCCGCCGCATCGCCTGGGGATCGCGATGGGCGACGGCGGTATTCACGGGCAGTCCGGCCGCTGGAAGGCCATCTCGGCAGCGACGGGCTGCGGCGCCCGTTGCACCGCCACGCCGCCTTCGCTCGCATAGAGCGCATCGAGCATCGCGGGCGTGACCTCGGCGGTCGGCAGGTCGAACATCACCTGCCCGTTGCGCATGCCGACGACGCGCGGAAACCAGCGCAGCGCGAGGTCCACCGCATGCAGCGAGGCGACCAGCGTGGCGCCCGTCGCTTCGCTCTGCGCGACGAGCTGGCCGATGGCAGCGTCGGCCAGCGTCGGGTCGAGCGCGGAGACCGGTTCGTCGGCCAGCAGCAGGCCGGGCCGCTGGTACAGCACGCGCGCGATGCCGACGCGCTGAAGCTGCCCGCCCGAGAGGCGGTCGCAGCGGTCGAAGAGGCGGTCTTCGAGCGAGAGGCGCGACAGCACTTCGTGCGCGCCCGCGATATCGGAAGGATGGAAGAGCGACCCCAGCGCGCGCAGCACAGACCACTCGCCGAGCCGGCCTGCCAGCACCGCGGTGACCACGCGCAGCCGCGGCGCGATCGGCGGCGCCTGATGCACGGTGCCGATGCGCGCGCGCAGCTTTTTCAGCGCGCCGGCCGGCAACTGCCAAGGCTTCGCGCCGAGCGCCTGCACCGCGCCTTCACCGGGTAGCAAGGCAGCGCCGAGCACGCGCAGCAGCGTCGTCTTGCCCGCGCCCGAGGGCCCGATGACGGCGATGCGCTCGCCATCGCGCGCGGCCAGCGTCACTCCGGCCAGCGCGCGCTGGCCGTTGGGGTGCACCACGCCCACGGCGTCGAGGGAAAAACCCATCCGCGCGTTCTCGCTTACTTGATGAGGCCGGCCGACTTACCCGCCGTCTCGATGCCGTCGTAGTTCGACGACTTCGTCGCAATGAACTTGCTCGCGCGCTGCAGCGCCATGATTTCCTTGTGCGCCGGGTTGGCCGGGTCGAGCTTCAGGAACGCGTCCGTTAGCTTCTTCTGCAGCGCCGGCTCCATGCCCGGGCGCACCGTCCAGTTGTAGTCGTAGTAGGTCGGCGTGGTCGCGAGCACGCGCACCTTGGCGGCGTTCGGGTTCTTCGACTCGACCAGCTTGTCCCACACCGAGGCGTTGAGCACGCCCGCCTCGGCACGCGAGGCGGCCACGAAGGCCACGGTCGCGTCGTGCGCGCCCGAGAACGCGACCGTCTTGAAGTCCTTCTCGGGGTTGATGCCGGCCTGCAGCAAAAAGTAGCGCGGCATCAGGCTGCCCGAGGTGGAGGAGGGCGCGCCGAACGCGAAGGTCTTGCCCTTCAGGTCGGCCAAGGTCTTGGCGGTGCTGTCCACCGGCACGATGAACTTGCTGGTGAACACCTCGTCTTCCGCGCGCTGAACGATCGGCACCGCGCCGCCGTTGGTGCGGATGCGCGCCTGCACGAAGGTGAAGCCGCCGAGCCAGGCCATGTCGATCTTGTTGGTGGCCAGGCCTTCGACCACGGCGGCGTAGTCGGTCACGGGCGTGAACTGCACGTCCATGCCGGTTTCCTTCTTGAGATAGTCGCCCAGCGGGGTGAACTTGCGCTGCAACTCGGTGGGCGCCTCGTCGGGAATGGCCGAGACGCGCAGCACGCCCTGGGCGAGGGCGCCGAAGCTGGCGACCGAGACGGTGAGCGCAAGCGCGATGCGGGAGAGCTTGTTCATGGGGATGGCCTGTGGTGAGAACGATAAAAAAGGGTGTATCGGCAGCGATGGGCGCAACGCAGGTGGGGCTTCGATAATCGCGGCTTGTCTCATCCGACCGAACCGCTTCCATGACCGATGCCGCATCCTCCAAGCTCCTGAATCCGCTGGCGCCGCTGCGGCTCACCAGCTTCTCGCACGGTGGCGGCTGCGGCTGCAAGATCGCGCCCGGCGTGCTGTCGCAGATCTTGAAGAACCACGCGGGGGGAATGATCCCGCCCGAGCTCATGGTGGGCATCGAGACCGCCGACGACGCGGCAGTCTACAGGCTCAACGACCAGCAGGCGCTCATCGCCACCACCGACTTCTTCATGCCCATCGTGGACGACCCCTACGAGTTCGGGCGCATCGCGGCCACCAACGCCATCAGCGACGTGTACGCGATGGGCGGCCGGCCGATCATGGCGCTGGCGCTCGTGGCCATGCCGATCAACCAGTTGCCCGTGGAAGTGATCGCCGAGATCGTGCGCGGCGGGCAGGACGTGTGCCGCGCGGCCGGTATTCCGATCGCGGGCGGGCACACCATCGATTCGGTTGAGCCGATCTACGGCCTCGTCGCGATGGGGCTGGTGCATCCCGACCGCGTGCGCCGCAATGCCGATGCGAAGGCCGGCGACGTACTGGTGCTGGGCAAGCCGCTGGGGGTGGGCGTGCTGTCGGCGGCGCTCAAGAAGGAGCAGCTGTCGGAGGCCGGCTACCGCCAGCTGATCGAGAACACCACGAAGCTCAACACGCCCGGCATCGCGCTGGCCGCGCTCGACGGCGTGCATGCGCTGACCGATGTGACGGGGTTCGGCCTCGCCGGTCACACGCTCGAACTGGCGCGCGGCGCGAAGCTCTCCGCTGTCGTCGAATGGTCGAAGGTGCCGTTGCTCGACAACGTGGCCGAGATGGCTGCCGAAGGCTTCGTGACGGGCGCATCGGGCCGCAACTGGGCGGGCTACGGTGCCGACGTGGAATTGGCCGCAGGCCTGCCGCCCACCGCGCAGAACCTGCTCAGCGATCCGCAGACTTCCGGGGGCTTGCTCGTGAGCTGCGCGCCCGGGGCCGTCGAAGCGGTGCTGGAGATCTTCCGCAAGGAAGGCTTTGCGCAGGCGGCCGTCATCGGCCGCGTCGAGGCCGGAAACCCCGGCTTGCGCGTCCTGCCCTGACCCTGCTTTTCGCGCCGGCTCGCCCGAAAGGGTGCAATAACCCTTGAACCCGCCTGCGGCAGTAGCCGTCGGCTATCGTTCGCGCCATGACCGATTCCCTCCGCCTTGGCTGGCGCACCCTCTGGCGCGACCTGCGCGCCGGCGAGCTGCGCCTCTTGATCGTCGCCGTGCTGCTGGCCGTGGCCGCACTCACGGCGGTCGGCTTCTTCGCCGACCGGTTGCAGGGTGGATTGAAGCGTGATGCGAGACAACTGCTGGGCGGCGATGCAGTGATCGTGAGCGACAACCCGACGCCCGATGCCTTCGTGGCGCAGGCGAAGTCGCTGGGCCTGGAAGGCACCGCCACCTATGGCTTTCCCACCATGGCGCGGGCCGACGACGTGCAGGGCGGTGCGAGCAAGCTGGTGGCGCTGAAGGCGGTGACGGCGGGGTATCCATTGCGGGGCAATCTGCAGACCTCGACCACCTTTGCCGGCCCCGGTGAGATCACCCGCGACATCCCGCCGGCCGGCGAGGTGTGGGTCGATGCTTCGCTGCTCGATTCCCTCGGCCTGAAGATCGGCGACCCGCTGCTCCTGGGCGACACCAGCCTGCGCGTGGGCCGCATCATCACGCTGGAGCCCGACCGCGGCGCCGGCTTCATGAGCTTTTCGCCGCGCGTGATGCTCAACCAGGCCGACGTGGCGCGCACCGGGCTCGTGCAGCCGGCCAGCCGCGTGGGCTACCGCTATGCGGTGGCGGGCAGCGATCCGGCGGTCAAGCGTTTCACCGAATGGGCCGAGGCCACCATCAAGAAGGGCGAGCTGCGCGGCGTGCGGCTCGACTCCTTCGAAGGTGGCCGGCCCGAGATGCGCCAGACGCTCGAGCGCGCCGAGAAATTCCTGAGCCTCGTCGCGCTGCTCGCGGCGCTGCTCTCGGCCGTGGCCGTGGCGCTGGCTGCACGCGGCTTCGCGGCCAGCCACCTGGACGACTGCGCGATGCTGCGCGTGCTCGGCCAGAGCCAGCGCACCATCGCGATGGCCTATGCCTTCGAGTTCGCGGTGATCGGCCTCGTGGCGAGCGGGCTCGGCGTGGCCATCGGCTTTGCGGTGCACTACGTGTTCGTGCTGCTGCTGGCCGGGCTGGTCGAGACCGCGCTGCCCGCCGCCACGCTGTGGCCGGTGGCCTTCGGCCTCGGCATGGGGCTCACCCTCTTGTTCGCCTTCGGCCTGCCGCCCGTGCTGCAGCTCGCGCGCGTACCGCCGCTGCGCGTGATCCGGCGCGACGTGGGCGGGCTCAAGCCCGCATCGCTCGCGGTGCTCGGCATCGGCGTGGCGGGCTTCGCTGCGCTGCTGATGGCCGCGAGCAGCGACATCAAGCTCGGCCTGATTGCGGTCGGCGGCTTCGCGGGTGCGGTGGCCGTTTTCGCGTTGCTCAGCTGGCTCGCGGTGAAGGTGCTGCGCCGCAGCGTCAACGAGACCACCGCGCCGCGCTGGCTGGTGCTCGCCACGCGGCAGATATCGGCGCGGCCCGCCTATGCCGTGGTGCAGGTCAGCGCGCTCGCGGTGGGTCTGCTGGCGCTGGTGCTGCTCGTGCTGCTGCGCACCGACCTCGTCGCGAGCTGGCGCAAGGCCACGCCGCCCGATGCACCGAACCGCTTCGTCATCAACGTGATGCCGGACCAGAGCGATGCCTTCCAGAAGTCGCTGCGCGATGCGGGCGTGGGCAAGTTCGACTGGTATCCGATGATCCGCGGCCGCCTCGTCGCGATCAACGACAAGCCGGTGACCCCCGACGACTACGTCGAAGACCGCGCCAAGCGCCTGGTGGACCGCGAGTTCAACCTCAGCAACGCCATGGAGGCGCCCGCGCACAACAGCATCACTGCGGGGGCATGGAAGCCCGGGGCGGCAGGCGAGGTGAGCGTGGAAGAGGGCCTGGCCGACACGCTGGGCCTGAAGCTGGGCGACACGCTGCGCTTCGACATCGGCGGCATGCAGAACGACGCGCGCATCACGTCGCTGCGCAAGGTCGACTGGGGCTCGATGCACGCCAACTTCTTCGTGATGTACACGGTGGCGTCGCTCGCCGACGTGCCGGTCACCTACATGGGCGCCTTCCGTGCGCCCGAGACGCGCGGCTTCGACAACGCGCTCGTGCGCAGCTACCCCAACGTGACCAACGTGGACATGAGCGCGACGATCAACCAGGTGCAGCGCGTGCTCGACCAAGTGATCCGCGCGGTCGAATTCCTGTTCGGCTTCACGCTCGCGGCGGGGCTCGTGGTGCTGTTCGCCGCGGTCACGGCCACGCGCGAGGAGCGGGCGCGCGAGTTCGCGGTGATGCGTGCCGTCGGCGCACGCGCGAGCCTCTTGCGCCAGGTGCAGCGCGCGGAGTTGATCGGCGTGGGGCTGCTCGCCGGCTTTCTCGCGAGCATCGTGGCCTCGGTGATCGGCTGGGGGCTCGCGCGCTACGTGTTCGAGTTCACCTGGACCGCATCGCCGATCGTGCCCGTTGCGGGTGCGCTGGCCGGTGCGGTGCTCGCGCTGGCGGCGGGGTGGTGGGGCCTGCGCGATGTGCTGCGCCGCCCGGTGGTCGACACGCTGCGTCGCGCGGCCGAATAGGAACCAACGACGCCGTACAGTTTTTTCTTTCGCGATCGGCAGGACGGGGCCGGGGATGCAATACATTCCCCGGCCCCGTATCCATTTCAAGAAGAGAAATTCCTGCATGCGCTTGGCGTCATTCCAGATCACCAACTTTCGCTCGATCAACGACAGCGGCTCCATCGACTCCACGCAGATCACCGCGGTCCTCGGCCGAAACGACAGCGGCAAATCGAACCTGCTGCGCGCGCTCCACAGCCTGAACCCGGCCGAAGGCCTCGCCGAACTCAGTCCGATCAAGGACTTTCCGCGACACCGCCGCCTCGAAGAATGCAAGGGCGACACGCCCGTCGTCACGACGCGCTGGGCGCTCGACGACAACGAGCGCGCCGAGCTGAAGGCGATCCTTCCGCGCGCATCCGAGGTGCGCCACGTCACAGCCGGCCGGGGCTATGCCGCGACGCGCTGGACCGGCCTCGAAGGCCTCGGCGAACTCTCGCTCGATGTGTCGGATATCAAGGGCAAGGTCCGCAAGATCGTGCCCGCCGTCAAGGCCGCGGCCGAGAAGGTCGCCGAAGCCGCCCGCGCCACGCTGGAGCAGGAGGCCGACGCCTTCGACGCCGCGATGATCCCGAGCCCCGACTACATCCGTTGGTCCGAAGGCGCGGTGAAGGCGCTGCAGGCCTTGCGCAAGGCGATGGCTGCGGCCGATGCTGAACTCAGCGACAAGCAGGAGCAAATGCTGGTCGAACTCGAGGACATGGCGCATGCGATCGCCAACGACACGCCCGCGCTCGCGAAGGCGAAGCAATGGGTGCTCGAAAAGCTGCCGCGTTTTGTCTACGTGGATGAATACCCCGCGCTGCCCGGCCGCCAGAACATTGCCGACTACCTCGTGCGCAAGGGTTGGGGCCAGGCGACGCCCGAGCAGCGCAGCTTCGAGAAGCTCTGCAAGGTCGCGGGGCTCGATCCGCAGCAACTGCAGGACTTGCTGGAGAAGAACGACCAGGCCACGCGCAACCAGCTCGTGAACCGCGCCGGCTCGGTCGTCACGTCGGAAATCCGCCGCGTGTGGAAAGACCGCGAACTCAAGGTCCGCTTCAACCTCGACGGGCCGTACATGGACACGCTCGTGTCCGACCCGAACGGCGCCTACGAGGTCGAAGTGAATCTCGACGAACGCAGCCGTGGCTTCCAGTGGTTCTTCTCGTTCTACATCACGTTCTTTGCGGATACGCGCGGCGCGGGCGATGCGATCCTGCTGCTGGACGAGCCCGGTCTGCACCTGCACGCGCATTCGCAGGCCGACCTGCTCGTGCACTTCGAACACGACTTCGGCAACCAGATCGTCTACACGACGCACTCGCCGTTCATGGTGCCCACGCACCGGCTGGACGCGGTGCGCACGGCCAGCATGAGCGAGGGCGCGGGGACGACGGTGAGCAACAAGGCCGAAGGGGATGCGCGGACGCTCTATCCGTTGCAGGCGGCGATTGCGCTGAGCCGGATGGGGAGTGAGCCTGTGAAGGCGCAGCCGAAGGAGAGCGTGCCGCGCGTCGAAGCGCCACCTCGCGAGGTCAGCGAGTTGGCGGCAGCGCTTCCTTGAACATGTGCTCCCCCGCAAAGTCCACAAACGCCCTGACCTTCGGCGACAACTGCCGGCTCGATGACCACAGCGCCGAGAACTGCCCCTGGCGCACGAGGTGCGTCTCCAGCACGCGCTGCAGTTCGCCGCGGCAGAGCGAATCGCGCGCGAGGAAGTCGGGCATGTAGGCCACGCCGAGGCCGGCGACGGCCGCGCCGAGCATGGCTTCCATGTTGTTGCAGAGAAGCCCGGGCGGCAATTGCGTGGGCAGGCCGGGCAGGTCCCAATCCTCGATCTTTCCGCCGGTCACGAACTTGTAGCGGAGGCAACTGTGCCGCGCGAGGTCGGCTGGCACCTGCGGCACGCCGTGCTCGGCCAGGTAGGCAGGCGAGGCGACGAGCACGAAATTGAACGGGCCGAGTCGGCGCGCCACGAGCTGCGAGTCGCCGAGCTCGCCGCTGCGGATCGCCACGTCCACGCCTTCGGCGATCACATCGACCAGGCGGTCGTTGAAGTCGAGGTCGAGTTCGATCTCGGGAAAGCGTGCCTTGAAGGCCGGCAGGATCGGCAGCAGGAAGCGATAGCCGATGGTCGGCAGGCTGACGCGAAGGCGACCGCGCGGGGCCGCGACCGCGTCCTGCATCATGGCCCGGGCATCGTCGAGCTCGTCGAGGATGCGGCGGCAGCGCTCATGGAACATCGCGCCTTCCTCGGTCAGCCGCACGTGCCGCGTGGTGCGGTTGAAGAGCCGCAGGCCCAGTTGCTGTTCGAGCCGCGCGACGTTCTTGCCCACGGCCGAGGCCGAAATGCCGAGCAACCGCCCGGCCTTGGCAAAGCTCAGCAGGTCGGCCGCCCGCACGAAGGATTCGAGTCCGCTGAAGCTGTCCATGGATTAACAACCCTGGGTTGGGAGTGTGAGGATCAATGGCGCCATTTTCATTCCATTGATTCCTTTCTATCTTCTGTGCTCCTTCCTCCCTTCGGCGTGAAAGCCCTCGATGTCCTCGCCTTCCTCGCTTTCCGACAACAAGAACTGGCTGCTGGCCGCTGTCTGCCTCGCGGCGCTTGGCATGCCGCTGAGCTTCACCGGCCCGGCGGTGGTGCTGCCCGCGATCCGCGACGCGCTGGGCGGCAGCCCGGTGCAACTCAACTGGGTGACCAACGCTTTCATGCTGAGCTTCGGCGCGACGCTGATGGCGGCCGGTGCGCTGGCCGATGCCTACGGCCGCAAGCGCGTCTTCCTCATGGGGCTTGCGGTGGTGGCACTCAGCAGTTCGCTGCTGACGCTCGCGCCCGGCATCGTCGCCTTCGATCTCGCGCGCGCCCTGCAGGGGCTGGGCTCGGCGGCCGCGTTCGCGTCGGGCACGGCGGCGCTGGCGCAGGTGTTCGACGGCGCGGCGCGCACGCGGGCGTTCAGCTTCATCGGCACTTCGTTCGGCGTGGGGCTGTCGTGCGGGTCGATCCTCTCGGGCTGGCTCGCCGAGAGCTTCGGCTGGCAGTCGGTGATGCTGAGTCCGGGCGCGATCAGCCTCGTGGCGCTGTGCATCGCCTCGCTGAGCATGCGCGAGTCGCGCAACCCGCATGCGATGGGGCTCGACGTGCCGGGCACGCTCACCTTCACCGCCGCGCTGACGCTGCTCACGCTCGGCGTGCTGCAGGCGCCCGACAGCGGCTGGGGCAGCCCGTGGGTGATCGGTGCGCTGGCCGGCGCGGCGCTGATGGGTACGGCCTTCATCGCCATCGAGCGGCGCGTGGCGCACCCGATGCTCGACCTGTCGCTGTTCCGCTTTCCGCGCTTCGTGGGCGTGCAGTTGCTGGCCGCGGCGCCGGCCTATGGTTTTGTCGTGCTGCTGGTGCTGCTGCCGATCCGCTTCATCGGGTTGGAAGGGCGCAGCGCGATGGAGGCGGGCGTATTCATGTTCGCGCTCTCGGGGCCGATCCTCGTGGTGCCGACGCTCGCGGCGTCGCTTGCGCACCGGTTCTCGGCGGGCGTGATCTCGGCCGTGGGGCTGCTGGTGTGCGCGGTGGGGTTGCTTTGGCTCAGCTACTGCGCGCCGGGCACGCCGCTGCAGGCGATCGTGTGGCCGCTGCTGCTGATCGGCGCGGGCATCGGCCTGCCGTGGGGTTTGATGGACGGGCTCGCGGTGAGCGTGGTGCCGCGCGAGCGGGCGGGCATGGCGTCGGGCATCTTCAACACGGTGCGGGTGGCGGGAGAGGGGATTGCGCTCGCGCTGGTCGGGGCGGGGCTGACGGCACTGGTTTCGCTGCAACTGGGCCGCTTGCCGGCGCCTCCTGGAGCGACATCGCAGGCGGCGCAGCGGGTGACGACAGGCGACCTGTCGCAGGCGCTCGCGCTGCTGCCGGGCGTGGACCGCGCGGCGTTGCTGCATGCGTATGGCGCGGCGTTCGGCACGTTGCTGTGCGTGCTGGCGGGGGTGACGGTGTTGACGGCGCTGGTGGTGTTCGTGTTCCTGCGCGGCGAGACGCACGCCGAAGCGGGCGCGGTGGCGTTGGAGTCGACGGCCTGCTGAAGGCAAGGCGTCACAAAGAACCCGCAGCTCTTCCTGTCCAATAGCGGCATGGAACACCTACCGAACGATGTGACCGAGCGCCTCACCGAACTCGAGATCAAGTCGAGCTACGCCGACGACCTGCTGGAGCAGTTGAACATGACGATCTACCGGCAACAGCAGCAGATCGACAGCCTGATCCAGCAGGTGGCGCACCTGCGGCAACTGAGCCAGAACGCGGGCCAGGACGGGGCGGCCCGCAATCTTCGCGACGAGCTACCGCCGCACTACTGATTGCTGAAGAGAAAAGCTCAGCCGTGCGAGTGCCAGAGCACGGCGAAGAAGTGGCAGGTGCTGCCGGCAAGCACGAACAGATGCCACACCGAATGCGCGAAGCGGATCTTGTTGTCGAACAGGAAGACCACCGCGCCCGCCGTGTAGAACAAGCCACCGGCCACGAGCCAACCCAGCCCCGCCGGTGACATGCGCTCATACAGCGGCACCGCCGCCATCAGCGCCATCCAGCCCATTGCCACATAGAGCCCGGTCGACCACAGCGGATGCTGCAGCCGGTTGAACAGCTTGGCGCCCACGCCCAACGCAGCCGCCGCGCAGATCGCGCCGAACAGCGTCCAGCCCCACGGTCCGCGCAGCACGCCGAACAAAAAGGGCATGTAGCTGCCCGCAATGAAGAGATAGATGGCCGCGTGGTCCAGCCGGTTGAACCAGGCCTTGGCCCGGCCGATCGGCAGCGCGTGGTACAGCGTGGAGATGAGGTACAGCACGATGGCCGTGCCCGCGAAGAGCGAGACGCCGACCACGCTCGCGGCCTGGCCCTTCTGGGCGGCGCTGTAGATCAGGATCGGCAGCGAAGCAATCGCCAGCACGAGGCCAAGGCCGTGGCTCAGCGCATTGAAGAGTTCTTCCATCCCGGTCTGGTCGCGGGCGGCGACGGGCGCCGGCTTCTTCGGATCGGCGGGAAGGGGCTGCAACTGCAGGGATGGGCTATTCGTCATCAGGAACAGAACTCCGAGAAACGGTTTTGGTTCCGCAATTGGCGCGAAACCGGCAAATCATGTTACTTGACCTGCTGTTTGCCCAATTTGCGCGCCAATGTGCGCCGATGCATGCCGAGCCGCCGCGCGGTTTCGGAGATGTTGAAGCCGGTCTCGGCCAGCATCTCGTGGATGCGCTCCCATTCGAGGGTCTTGATCGAGGTCGAGCGGTTGGTCAGTTCCACCTCGGTGGTGCCGTTCGCGCGGCCGAAGGCAGCCTCGATGTCGTCGGTGTTCGAGGGCTTGGCCAGGTAATGGCAGGCGCCCAGCTTGATGGCTTCCACCGCGGTGGCGATGCTGGCGAAGCCCGTGAGCACCACGATCAGCGTCTTGGGGTTGTGACGGTGCAGCATCTGCACGCAGGCCAGGCCCGAGGCCTCGCCGTTGAGCTTCAGGTCGACCACTGCGTAGCCGGGCGATTGCTCCGGTGACCGCGTCTCCAGCAGCGCCTCGACTTCCTCGGCATTGCTCGCGTGCATCACCGTGTAGCCACGGCGTTCGAAGGAGCGGCTGAGCGTGCGCGCAAAGGCCTCGTCGTCCTCGACGATCAGCAGCTGGCGCGGGGCTTCAGCGGTTTCTTCCGTCATGGCTTTGCGTTGGCGATGGGCTCGGCCGGCGAGACCGTTTCGTCGTCGGCTTCTTCCTCTTCCAGCACGACGGCCGCGAGCGGCAGCGTGACGGTCACGATGGCGCCGCCCTCGGGCCGGTTGCGTGCCGCGACGCGACCGCCCAAAGTGCGCGCCACGTTGGCGACGAGGAACAGACCGAGCCCGCCGCCCGGGCGGCCCTTGCTCGACTGGTAGGGCTTGCCGAACTCCTTGAGGATCGCCGGCAGGAATCCCGGGCCGGCGTCGGTGACGGTGATCGTGAGGTTGTCCGCATCGTGCGCCGCTTCGAGGCGCAGCCAGTGCGGCGAGGCCTCCAGGGCGTTGTCGAGCACGTTGCAGATCATCTGCTTCAGGGCCGAGTCGGAAACCATGGGCAGGTCTTGCCCGAAGCGGTTGTCGTAGTCGAACTCCTCGACCGGGCGGGTGGTGCGCCATTCCTCCACGAGGTCGTCCAGGAAGGTGCTCACCGTGGTTTCTTCGGACGATTCGCCGCGCGCCTCGCCGGCCGACAGCAGGATGCCGCTCACGATGCTCTTGCAGCGCTGGATCTGCAGTTCCATCTCGGCCACCTCGGTCAGGAGTTCGGGGTCGGAGCTGAAGTGCGGCAGCCGGCGCCAGTCGCCCAGAATCACCGCCAGCGTGGCGAGCGGCGTGCCCAGTTCGTGCGCCGCGCCCGATGCGAGCAGGCCCATGCGCACGATGTGTTCTTCTTCCGAGGCGCGCTGGCGCAGGTCTGCCAGCCGTGCATCGCGCGCGCGCAGGTTGCCGCTGATGCGGGTGATGAAGATCACCAGCAGCGCCGCATTGAGCGCAAAGCACACCAGCATGCCCTGGATGTAGGGGCTCCAGAGGCCCCGGTGGTGGTCCAGCGGCAGCGCGAGCGGGCGCGAGAAGAGCGCAAGCCCCGCGAAGCACAGGCAGGTGATGACCACGATGGTCCAGGTCGACCAGGCCTTCAGCAGCACCGCGCCCAGGATCACCTGCAGCAGGTAGAGAAACACGAAGGGGTTGGTCGCGCCGCCGCTCAGGTAGAGCTGCGCCGTGAGCGTGGCCACGTCGACCAGCAGCGCGAGGAACAGTTCGCCGTTGGTCACCCGGCGGTGGGTGCGCGAGCGCAGCAGGCTCACCATGTTGAAGAGCGCCAGGCAGGTGAGCACCTGCAGCATGTTGTCCAGCGGCAGCCGGATGCCGAAACCGTAGTGCACCACCAGGATGGTGGCGACCTGCCCGACCACCGCGAACCAGCGCAGCTGGATCAGCTGCTGCATGTTCTTGTGGCCGGTGGCGTTGTCCAGGCTCGCCACGCCTGCGCGGGGGGCGGGCAGTTCGCCCGCGACCGCTTCAGTCGCGGTACGCATCGGGGCGAGGGCTGGGGTCGGCATGGGCCGCATTTTCGCTGCTGCCGCCGGGTGCACGCCCGGCGCGCTTGCGGCCGTCGCGCCAGACGAACCAGGCGGCGCCCATCACCATCAGTGCCAGCCCGTACCAGGTGAGGGCGTAGACGAGGTGGCTGTTGGGGAAGGCGATGACCGTCAAGCCACGCACGGGGTAATCGGCCGTTTCTGCAGAGAGCGACGGATCGGCCTCTGCATCGACGAAGTACGGCGCCACGTCATTCAGCCCGCGTGCCGCGCCGATGGCCTGCACATCGCGCGAGAACCAGCGGTCTGTGGCAGGGTCGTTCTTGCGGAGGAACCCGCCCTTGGGCTCGGTGATGCGCAAGAGGCCGGCGACGGTGACTTCGCCCTTCGCCTCGGTGGCCGCGCGGCTCGCACGTTCGCGGGCTTCGGGCGGAACGAACCCTCGATTGACCAGGATTACCGTGCCATCGGCGGCTTGCAACGGCGTCAGCACCCAGAATCCGGCGCCGAGCCGGGTGCTGGCCTGGGTCAGGGTTTCCTTGTCGTGCAGGAAGGTGCCGGTGACGCGCACATGGCGGTATTCGTCGTTGGCCGCGTTCACTTGCGGCCAGTCGGCGCGCGCGGGGGGCTCGGCGGCCGGGGCATGCACGCGCTGGTCGACGCGGGCAATGAGATCGAGCTTCCAGGCCCTGCGCTCGACCTGCCAAGTGCCGAGCGCGAAAAACCCGGCAAAGGCAAGCACCGCACAGACCGCCAGTGCCACCCGGGCGGCCGCGGAGCGCGGGCGGCCTGCCGGTTTGTCGTGGCTGGAAAGGAGGTCTGGCGGCGGTGTCGTCAAGGCATGTTCTTCATGTCGTGGACCGACATCGGCATCATGTTGGTGTTCATGTGGTACATGACCCAGAGCGATCCGGCCAGCGTGATGACCACCAGCACGATCGTGAAGATCAGCGCCAGCATGTTCCAGCCGCTCTCGGACTTGGCGTCCATGTGCAGGAAATAGATCATGTGCACCACGATCTGCACCGCGGCGAAGCCCAGGATGATGAGCGACGTGGTGTTGGTGTTCGCGAACACCTTGCCCATCACGAGCCAGAACGGAATCGCCGTCAGGATCACGGCCAGCACGAAGCCGGTCATGTAGCCCTTGAAGGTGCTGTGGCTCACGGGGCCATCGTCGTGATGGTCGTCGTGGGCGCCATGCGCGTCGTGACCGTGCGCGGCGGTGTCGGTGTGGGCGCTCATGCCATCGATCCCATCAGGTAGACAAAGGTGAAGACGCCGATCCAGACCACGTCCAGAAAGTGCCAGAACATCGACAGGCACATCAGGCGGCGGCGGTTCGCGGCGGTGAAGCCGTGCTTGGGCAACTGGATCATCAGCACGATGAGCCAGATGATGCCGAAGCTCACGTGCAGGCCGTGGGTGCCCACCAGTGCGAAGAACGACGAGAGGAACGCGCTGCGCTGCGGGCCCGCGCCCTCGTGCAGCAGGTGCGCGAATTCATACAGTTCGAGGCCGATGAAGCCCGCGCCCAGGAGGCCCGTGATGGCCAGCCACACGAGCACGCCGCCCATGCGCTTCTTCTGCATCTCGAGCATCGCGAAGCCGTAGGTGATCGACGACAGCAAGAGCAGCGAGGTGTTGATCGCCACCAGCGGCAGGTCGAACAAATCGGCGCCCGAGGGGCCGGCCGCGTAGCTGCGGCCCAGCACGCCGTACACCGCGAACAGGCACGCGAAGATGAGGCAGTCGCTCATCAGGTAGAGCCAGAAGCCCAGCAGCGTGCCGTTCTCGGGGTGGTGGTCGTTGCCGACGTGGAACAGCTCGAACACGGGCGGCTTGCCGGTGTGGTCGCTGTGGGCGTGCACGCCCGCGGGCGTTTGGAGAGCGGTGGTATCAGACATGGGCAGCTCCCAGAAGGCGCGTGCGTTCGCCCTCGGTGCGAACGACGTCTTCCGCGGGGATGTAGTAGTCGCGCTTGTAGTTGAAGGTATGGATGATCACGGCGGCCAGCATGGCGACGAAGCCGATGCCCGCCACGAGCCACATCTGCCAGATCAGCGCGAAGCCGCACACCGCCGCCAGGGCCGCGATGATGAAGCCGGCGCTGGTGTTCTTGGGCATGTGGATCGGGGTGAAGCCCTCGAGCGGACGCTCGTAGCCGCGGCGCTTCATGTCGGTCCAGGCATCGTTGTCATGGATGCGCGGGGTGAACGCGAAGTTGTAGGCCGGCGGCGGCGAGGAGGTCGACCATTCGAGCGTGCGGCCGTTCCACGGGTCGCCCGTGGTGTCGCGGAGCGACTCGCGGCGGATGTAGCTCACCACCAGCTGGATGATGAAGGAGGCGATGCCCAGCGCGATCAGCACGGCGCCGAAGGCGGCGATCTGGAACCAGATCTGCAGCGACATGTCCTGGAAGTGGCTCATGCGGCGGGTGACGCCCATCAGGCCCAGGATGTACAGCGGCATGAAGGCGAACCAGAAGCCGATGATCCAGAACCAGAACGAGCACTTGCCCCAGAACGGATCGAGCTTGTAGCCGAAGGCCTTCGGGAACCAGTAGGTGATGCCCGCCAGCATGCCGAACAGCACGCCGCCGATGATCACGTTGTGGAAGTGGGCAATGAGGAACAGGCTGTTGTGCAGCACGAAGTCGGCCGGGGGAACGGCCAGCAGCACGCCGGTCATGCCGCCGATCACGAAGGTGATCATGAAGCCGATGGTCCACATCATCGGCAGCTCGTAGCGGATGCGGCCGCGGTACATGGTGAAGAGCCAGTTGAAGATCTTCGCGCCCGTCGGGATCGAGATGATCATCGTCGTGATGCCGAAGAACGAATTCACGCTGGCGCCCGAGCCCATGGTGAAGAAGTGGTGCAGCCACACGAGGTACGACAGGATCGTGATCACGACCGTCGCGTACACCATCGAGGCGTAGCCGAAGAGGCGCTTGCCCGAGAAGGTGGAGACCACTTCCGAGAAGATGCCGAAGGCCGGCAGGATCAGGATGTACACCTCGGGGTGGCCCCAGATCCAGATCAGGTTCACGTACATCATGGCGTTGCCGCCGAGGTCGTTCGTGAAGAAGTTGGTGCCGACGTAGCGGTCGAGCGACAGGAGGGCCAGCACGGCGGTCAGCACCGGGAAGGCAGCGACGATCAGCACGTTGGTGCACAGAGCCGTCCAGGTGAAGACGGGCATCTTCATCATGGTCATGCCGGGCGCGCGCATCTTCACGATGGTGGCCAGCAGGTTCACGCCAGAGAGCAAGGTACCTACCCCCGCTATCTGCAACGACCATATGTAGTAGTCGACCCCCACGTCGGGGCTGAAGAGAATGCCCGACAGCGGCGGATACGCGAGCCAGCCCGTCTTGGCGAACTCGCCGACGAACAGCGACGCCATCACGAGACCGGCACCGAAGGTGGTCATCCAGAAGCTGAAGTTGTTCAGGAACGGGAAGGCCACGTCGCGCGCGCCGATCTGCAGCGGCACCACGAAGTTCATGAGGCCCGTGACCAGCGGCATCGCCACGAAGAAGATCATGATCACGCCGTGGGCGGTGAAGATCTGGTCGTAGTGGTGCGGCGGCAGGAAGCCCGCGTTGTCGCCGAAGGCGAAGGCCTGCTGGGCCCGCATCATGATCGCGTCGGCAAAGCCGCGCAGCAGCATCACCAGGCCGAGGATGATGTACATGATGCCGATCTTCTTGTGGTCGATGCTGGTGATCCAGTCGCGCCACAGCACACCCCACACCTTGAAGTAGGTGAGGGCGCCCAGGAGGGCCAGGCCGCCCAGCACCACGGCCGCGAAGGTCGCGAGCAGGATGGGCTCGTGGTAGGGAATCGCCTCCCACGTGAGGCGGCCGAAGACGAGCTTCGTCAGGTCAAGGTTCGCAAGCATCGTCATTCTTCGGTGGTGCACATCGCCGTGACGTATTTACGCTTGGGCGAGTTGAGGGTGTCGGGTTGCCAGCTCTGCATGGTGGCGACGTTGAAGGCTCCGGGCTTGCCCAGGCCGCCGTCGGCGTCGATGGCCATCATCTGGCTCATGCACATCTTGTTGCGGTCGACGCAGCGGTTGAGGATGGCGTTGTACAGGTCGGCGTCGACGCTGGCGTAGTGGCGCACGGGCTCGCGCTCGCTGGGCACTTCGAGCTTCGTGTAGCCCTCGCGGGTGAGCTCGCCTTCCTTGCCGGCCTTGACCTTGGCAACCCACTGGTCGAAGTCGTCCTTGTTCAGGCCGTGGAACTTGAAGCGCATGCCCGAGAAGCCCGCGCCGCTGTAGTTGGCCGAGAAGCCTTCGAATTCGCCCGGCTTGTTGATCACCGCGTGCAGCTTGGTTTCCATGCCCGGCATGGCGTAGATCTGGCCGGCCAGCGCGGGGATGAAGAAGGAGTTCATCACCGAGGAGGCGGTGATCTTGAAGCTGATCGGCACGTCCACCGGCGCAGCCAGCTCATTGACCGTGGCGATGCCCTGCTCGGGGTAGATGAAGAGCCACTTCCAGTCGAGCGCCACCACTTCGACCACCAGCGGCTTGGTCTCGGGCGAGATCTGGCGCTTGGCGTCCAGGCGGGTGAGCGGGCGGTAGGGGTCGAGCGTGTGGGTGCTGATCCAGGTGATCGCGCCCAGCGCGATGATGATCAGCAGCGGTGCCGCCCAGATCGCCAGTTCGAGCTGGGTGGAGTGGTCCCAGTCGGGGCTGTAGGTGGCCTCCTTGTTCGACTGGCGGTAGCGCCAGGCGAAGAAGATGGTCAGCGCGATCACCGGGATGATGATGATCAGCATCAGCACCGTGGACACGACGATGAGTCGGCCCTGCTGGTTGGCGATGTCGCCGGAGGGGTTCATGAGCACCGTGTTGCAGCCCGCCAGCAAGGCGAGGGGAAGCAAGACGAGCCATCGGCGAAGGGAGTGGAGGGTGGGCATGCCGAAGAGAAAGAAAGAGGTGCGTGGGCTGCGCTAAGACTCCACAATCTACGACCAAAGGGACTTGGCGCCTATTGGACGTTTTGTCCTATGGCGGGAAACTGCTTTCGGTGAGACGCTCGGGGCATTCCTGTTAATGGCCTACCTTTGTCACTGTCGGTGACACCCGAATTACAAAACGCAATGACGACGACGTCCAGCATCAGTCCGCAAGGCGCACAGCCTGTGCCGAACACGTCCGGAAACGGCGCCAGCCCGAGCCAGAGTGGCGATGCCGATCACTCGCACATCGCCCCGGGTGAAATCGCCGTCGGCGTGATCATCGGCCGCGCTTCCGAGTATTTCGACTTCTTCGTCTACGGCATCGCCTCGGTGCTGGTCTTCCCGTACGTATTCTTCCCGTTCGAGCAGCGCCTGGAGGGAATCCTTTACGCGTTCGTGGTCTTCTCGTTCGCGTTCATCGCCCGGCCGTTCGGAACTGTCATCTCGATGGCGATCCAGCGACGATTCGGGCGCGAAACCAAGCTGACCATCGCGCTGTTCCTCCTGGGCACGTCCACGGCCGGCATCGCCTTCCTGCCGGGCTACGAGAGCCTCGGGTTCACCGCGATCGTGCTGCTGTCGGTGTTCCGCTTCTGCCAGGGCCTCGCGCTCGGCGGCTCGTGGGACGGTCTGCCTTCGCTGCTGGCGCTGAACGCGCCGCCGAACCGCCGCGGCTGGTACGCCATGTTGGGCCAGCTGGGCGCGCCCATCGGCTTCTTCATTGCCAGCGCGCTGTTCGCGTACCTCTACGCAAGCCTCTCGATCAAGGAATTCCTCGACTGGGGCTGGCGCTACACCTTCTACGTGGCTTTCGCGATCAACGTGGTGGCGCTCTTCGCGCGCCTGCGGCTCGTAGCCACCGAAGAATATTCGCGCCTCCTCGAAGAGCGCGAACTGCAGCCCACCAGCGTGGTCGAACTGACCCGCTCGCAGGGCGCCAACCTGCTGATCGGCGCGTTCGCCGCGCTGGCCAGCTATGCGCTGTTCCACCTCATCACCGTGTTCCCGCTGTCGTGGATCACGCTGTACTCGGACCAGTCGATCACCGAATTCCTGGTGGTGCAGATGATCGGCGCGGTGTTCTGCGCCGGCGGCATCGTGGCCTCGGGCCTGATCGCCGACCGTGTGGGACGCCGTTTCACCTTGGGCGGCCTGGCCGCGCTGATCGCGGTGTTCAGTGGCTTTGCCCCCACGCTGCTCGACGGCGGCCGCATCGGGCAGGACGTGTTCATCCTGCTGGGCTTTGTGCTGCTGGGCCTTTCGTATGGCCAGGCCGCGGGTGCCGTGACCTCGAATTTCGAACCCAAGTACCGCTACACCGGCGCGGCCCTCACGGCCGACTTGGCCTGGCTGATCGGCGCTGCGTTCGCACCGCTGGTGGCGCTGGGCCTGTCGGCGAACTTCGGTCTGGCGTACGTGAGCGTCTACCTGCTCTCGGGCGCGGCCGGCACGCTGGCAGCGCTGGGCCTGAACCGGGCTCTGGTGCGCGACTGAGCGGCGAGCGCCGCGTCTCGACGAAGGGGCCTCGCGGCCCCTTTTCCTTTTTTGGGCCACGGCGCACGCTGGCTTAGGATTCGCCCATGTTCTCCGCCGCCATCTTCGACATGGACGGGCTCCTCATCGACTCGGAGCGGCCCATCATGGCCGCCTGGATCGAAGCGGCCCGCACGCTCGACATCGAGCTTTCTCACACGCAGTACCTGCAGGTCGTGGGCCTCGCCACCGTGGAGTCCGAGGTGATCCTCGGTTCGCTGCTCGGCGGACCGGAGGCCTACCGCCATGCCATCGCGCATGTCCGCAAGCTGCTGCAACTCGAGCGCTCCGACGGCACGCCGCTCTTTCCCATCAAGCCCGGCGCGGCCGAGTTCCTCGCCGCATTGCGCCAGCGCGGCACGCGCTGCGCGGTGGCTTCGTCTTCGACAAGCGCCCAGATTCAGGCCTGCCTCGGGAGCCTCGACGTGCTCCATCATTTCGAGGCCTTCGCGGGCGGCGACGAGGTGGTGCGCGCCAAGCCCGATCCGGCGCTCTACCTGCTCGCAGCCTCGCGCCTGGGCGTGGACCCGGCGCAATGCATCGCCTTCGAAGACAGCGAGAACGGCGCCAAGGCCGCGCTGGCGGCGGGGCTCCGCGTCGTGATCGTTCCCGACCTCAAGCACCCGCCGGCATCGATCGTCGAACAGGCGTTCCACGTGCTGGCGTCGCTGAACGACGCCACGGCGCACCTGCCGCGATGGTTTCCCGGCGAACTGGTGCGGCCCTGATCCGAGACGAGACCGCTTCGCCCCGGTTCACGCTACCGGCGGCAGTCCTGCGAGCAGCTTGTCGAGCGTGATCGGATACTCGCGCACCCGCACGCCCGTCGCGTTGTAGACCGCATTGGCCACCGCGGCCGCGACGCCGCACATGCCCAGTTCGCCGACGCCCTTTGCCTTCATCGGCGAAGAAATCGGGTCGGTCTCGTCCAGGAAGATCACGTCCTGATGAGGGATGTCGGCATGCACCGGCACCTCGTAGCCGGCCAGGTCGTGGTTGACGAAGAAGCCATGCCGCTTGTCCAGCGCCAGCTCTTCCATCAGCGCGCCGCCGACGCCCATCGTCATCGCACCGATCACCTGGCTGCGCGCGGACTTGGGATTCAGGATGCGCCCGGCGGCGCACACCGCCAGCATGCGCCGCACGCGGATCTCGCCGGTGGCGGCATCGACGCCGACCTCGACGAAATGCGCGCCGAAGGTGGACTGCTGGTACTTCTTGTCGAGGTCGCCGTACTCGATGCCGTCTTCGGCCGCGAGGCCCTCCGCACCCGCCACTTCGGCAAGCGGCACCGAACGCCCGCCGGCCCGCACCATGCCGTCCGAGAACTGGGCTTCGGCCGCGGCCATGCCCAGCTTCGCCGCTACCGCCTCGCGCAGCTTCATGCAGGCCGCAAAAACGCCCGAGGTCGAGTTGTTGGCGCCCCATTGCCCGCCCGAGCCGGCCGAGACCGGATAGGCCGAATCGCCCAGGCGCACCGACACCTTGTCGAGCGACACGCCCATGGTTTCGGCGGCGGTCTGCGCAATGATGGTGTACGACCCGGTGCCGATGTCGGTCATGTCGGTCTCCACCGTGACCATGCCGCGGTTGTCCAGCCGCACGCGCGCGGCCGATTTCGTCAGCAGGTTGTTGCGGAACGCCGCGGCGACGCCCAGGCCCACGAGCCAGCGGCCGTCGCGCTGCTGCGCGGGCGTTGCGCTGCGCTTGCTCCAGCCGAAGCGCTCGGCGCCCATGCGGAGGCACTCGTTGAGCCTGCGCTGGGAGAACGGGCGCTCGGGCTTCTCGGGATCGACCTGCGTGTCGTTGAGCACGCGGAACTCGACCGGGTCGAGCTTGAGCTTTTCCGCCATTTCGTCCATGGCGATCTCCAGCGCCATCAGTCCCGGGGCCTCGCCGGGCGCGCGCATCGCATTGCCTTCGGGCAGGTCGAGCACGGCGAGCCGGGTGATCGTCAGGCGGTTGGCGCCGGCATACAGCAGCCGTGTCTGGTTGACCGCCGTCTCGGCCTGGCCGCCGGGCAGGTCGCCCGACCAGCCTTCGTGCGCGATGGCGGTGATCTTTCCGTCCGGCGTGGCGCCGATGCGGATGCGCTGGATGGTCGCCGGCCGGTGCGTGGTGTTGTTCATCATCAGCGGCCGCTGCAGCGCCACCTTCACCGGCCGCTTGGCGGCGCGGGCACCGAGCGCGGCGAGCACCGCGTCCGCCCGCACGAACAGCTTGCCGCCGAAGCCGCCGCCGACGAAAGGCGAGACCAGACGCACCTTGTCCTTCGCAATGCCGAGCGTCTTGGCGACGTCGCCGACGCCCCAGGCGATCATCTGGTTGGAGGTCCAGATCGTCAGCCTGTCGCCCTGCCACTGCGCGATGGAGGCATGCGGCTCCATCATGGCGTGCGACTCGTCGGGCGTGGTGTAGGTGGCGTCGAGCTGGACCGGCGCCGCGGCGAACGCGCCCGGGAAATCGCCGGTCTTGGTTTGCGGCTCGCCCGAAAACGGATTGGGCTTGGGCATCTGCGCCGCATCCTTTTCGGCGGCGAGATCGAAGCGCCCGGCGCCGCGTTCGTACGTGATGCGCACCAGTTGCGCCGCGGCGCGCGCCTGCTCGAAGGTGTTCGCCACGACGACGGCCACCGCCTGGTGGTAGTGGTCGATCTCGGGGCCGCCCAGCAGCTTGGCGGTATTGAAGTCGCCCTTGGCCAGCTTGCCGGCATTGCGCGCGGTCACGACGGCCAGCACGCCGGGTGCGGCCTGCGCGGCGCCCAGGTCCATCGACGCGATGCGGCCCTTGGCGATGCCTGCGCCCACGACGTATCCATAGGCCGCGCGCGGCACTTCGGCGTTGCGTTCGTAGGCGTAGCGGGCGGTGCCGGTCGTCTTGACCGGACCGTCGATGCGGTCGGTCGGTTTGCCGATGACCTTCAGCTGGTCGATGGGATTGGTCGTGGCGGGTGTGTCGAATTTCATGCTCAGCTCCTCGCCTGCACCAGGGCGGCGGCCAATGCGCGCTCGGCCAACGGCAACTTGAATGCGTTCTCGTGGGTCGGCTGCGCATCGGCCAGCAGCCGTGCCGTCACGGCCTTGGCGCCCTGCGGCATCGCGGCCTCCGCGGCCTCGAGCCGCCACGGCTTGTGCGCGACGCCGCCGAGCGCCACCCGGCCCGATCCGTCGCGCTGCACGATCGCCGCGACGGAAACCAGCGCGAAGGCATAGGAGGCGCGGTCGCGCACCTTGCGGTAGATGTGCGTGCCGCCGATGGGCTTGGGCAGCGTCACGCCGGTGATGAGTTCATCCCGCGCCAACGTCGTCTCGATGTGCGGCGTGTCGCCGGGCAGGCGATGGAAGTCGGTGATCGGGATCACGCGGGCACGTCCGTCGGGGCGGATGGTTTCGACCGAAGCGTCCAGCACGCGCATCGCCACCGCCATGTCGCTCGAATTCGTCGCGATGCACGCCTTGCTGCCGCCGACGATCGCAAGCTGGCGCGTCACGCCGCCGATGGCGCTGCAGCCGCTGCCGGGCCGGCGCTTGTTGCAGGGCTGGTCGGTGTCGTAGAAGTAGGGGCAGCGCGTGCGCTGCAGCAGGTTGCCCGCGGTCGTTGCCTTGTTGCGCAACTGGCCCGACGCACCGGCCAGGAGCGCGCGGGACAGCACGCCGTAGTCGCGGCGCACGCGCTCGTCGGCCGCCAGGTCGGTGTTGCGCACCAGGGCGCCGATGCGAAGGCCGCCTTCGGGCGTGGGCTCGATCCTGTCCAGCGCCAGGCGGTTCACGTCGACCAGATGCACCGGGGCTTCGATCTGCAGCTTCATCAGGTCCAGCAGGTTGGTGCCGCCTGCGATGAACTTGGCGCCCGGGTTGGCGGCGACTGCCGCCGCGGCTTCGGTCGCGGACTGCGCGCGTTCGTAGGTAAAAGGTTTCATGCCCTGCTCCCGGCCACTTCGGTGATGGCTTCGACGATGTTGGAGTAGGCGCCGCAGCGGCAGATGTTGCCGCTCATGCGCTCGCGAAGTTCCTCGGCCGAGAGGATGGGTCTTGCCGTGAGATCGGCGCTCACATGGCTCGGAATGCCGCGCTTGACCTCGTCGATCACTCCCACCGCCGAGCAGATCTGTCCCGGCGTGCAGTAGCCGCACTGGTAGCCGTCGTGCTTGACGAAGGCGGCTTGCAGCGGGTGCATGTTCTGCGGCGTGCCCAGGCCTTCGATGGTGGTGACCTGCGCGCCGTCGTGCATGACGGCGAGCGTCAGGCAGGAATTGATGCGCCTTCCGTCCACGATCACCGTGCAGGCGCCGCATTGGCCGTGGTCGCAGCCTTTCTTCGTACCGCTCAGGTGCAGGTGCTCGCGCAGTGCGTCGAGCAGCGTGGTGCGGGTGTCGAGTTCGAGCGCGTGCGCTGTTCCGTTGACGTTCAGCGACAGCTTCGCCTGGGGTACCGGCCCGGTGCCTGCCGCTGCCGCAGCAGGCGCGGCCTTGGCGGGCGCGGGCGACGACACCGCGGCGGCGGTCGCGGTAGCGGCGCTGACGATGAGGGCGTTGCGTCGCGAGATCAAGGTCAATGGGATCGTGGGACTGTCCATGTCGGCTCCTGTTGTTCGGGGTTCGGGTATGCGTCGGCGATCACTGCTGATATCGCGAGCCTGCTGCGATGGCAATAGGAGACCGGCTGTTATTTCCGGTCGATTTCCCGACATCGTGGAGCCCCGCTGAACGCGGGGTTTGACTGGCCATTCTTCTGGAGCGGCGCGCCGACCGATAGCGCATTTCGCTCCGTTTCTTGCCTAATCCGATGAACTCGCAGCCGCTTGCAGCTCGAGGTCCGCCGTTGTTGCCGTGTTCGCCGCGCCGGCCACAAGGGCTTCGACGCCGCGGGCACCGCCTCGCAGCACCTCGATGTCCCTTCGGGGCGGTGCGCCGAACAGCCGGCTGTATTCGCGGCTGAACTGGGACGGACTTTCGTAGCCGACCTTGAACGCGGCGCTGGCGGCGTCGCAGTGCTCGTTCAACATCAGCCGTTTCGCTTCGTTCAACCGCAGCCATTTCTGGTACTGCAGCGGACTCATCGCGGTGAGCTGGCGAAAGTGATGGTGAAACGTGGGCGCGCTCATCTGCACGCGCGCCGCGAGTTCATCGACACGAAGCGGCGAGGTGTAGTTCAGCTTCAGCCAGTCGATGGCCCGGGCGATCCGGTGGCCCTGGCCGTCTACCGAGGCGATCTGCCGCAGCTTGTCGGCCTGGTCGCTCATCAGCAGCCGGTAGTGAATTTCCCGGTGGATCAGCGGTGCGAGCACAGGAATGGCGTCGGGTTCTTCCAGCAGTTCCAGCAGGCGCCCGATGGGCGCGAGCAGGGCGGCCGTGGCCGTGCCGATGCCCACACCCACGCCCGAACTGCCGCGCCGGTCGCGAAGCGGCGGCAGGCTGCCCTGGGCAGCCAGTTCGGCCAGCGTGCGCACATCGAGCTTCAGCACCAGGCCCAGGCACGGCTGCGCAGGGCTTGCCGCCTTCACTTCCGAATTGGCGGGCATGTCCAGCGAGGTGACGAGGAACCGCGAGGTGTCGTAAGGGTAGGCCGCGCCGCCCACCCACAACTGCTTGGCGCCTTGGGCAACGAGGACGATGCTTGGCTCGACCATGCAGACGACGGGCGGTGCGGGCGCATCGCGCCGAAAGAAGCTCAGGCCGGCGATCGGCGTGGCGTAGTCGCCCACGCCCGGCGTGCGCGCGCCGATGGCGTGCGCCATCGCTTCATGCGGCGATCTGCCTGGAGCGACCGTGTCGTGGGGTCTGGGTGTCATGTCGGAGGTGCCTCGCGCGAAAGCACTCTACTCGCCAGTCCCGGCGCGAATCGCGAAAGGGGCTCGTGCTCAGAGGAACAGGCAAGAAATCCAGCGATCTGCGCAAGCTCGCAGCTTCGCTTCGCAAGCCCGGCTCAGAGCACTTCTTCGCGCAACTGCGGAAACACCTTCGAGACCTTGGCCAGCAGGTAGTCGCCATAGCGGCCGCTGAAGGCGTGCACGTTGGCGCGGTCCCAGCGCTCGCTGCTGTCGTCGAGCGCCTCGGCGCCCGCAAGCCCTTCGATGCGCTGCACGCGCGCCTCGAAGTTCGGATCGAAGAACAGCGGAAACGACAGCCGGTCGCGCCCCGAGGTGTTGCGCTTCACGCGGTGCGGTGTCGACTTGTAGAGCCCGCCGGTCATGCGGTCGAGCATGTCGCCGATGTTGCAGACGAAGGAGCCGGCAACCGGCGGCGCGTCGATCCAGCCGCTGGGCGTGTGCACCGCGAGGCCGCCCACGCTGTCCTGGTGAAGGATGGTGAGGAGGCCGTAGTCGGTGTGCTCGCCGACGCCCCATTGCACGTCGAGCCCTTCGGGCACGGGCTGCGAGGGGTAGTTGAAAAGGCGGAACAGGATCAGCGGATCGGCGGTGTAGCGCTCGGCGAAGTACGTGGCCGAAAGGCCGAGGCTCAGCGCGATGCCTTCCATCAGGCGATGACCGAGCTGCGTTACCGCGGCCATGTAGTCGAGGATGGTCTCGCGAAAGCCCGGCACGTCGGGGAAGAGATTCGGCCCGTGCACCGGCGTCTTCGCCAGCACCAGCGGATGCGTCGCGGGCAACTCGGTGCCGAGGTACAGGCCTTCCTTCCAGTCGGGCCGGCCCGAAGTCAGCTCGCCGCCGAGCGGGAAGAAGCCGCGCCACGCGCGCCCGCCGAGGGCCATGCGCCACTGCATCTTGGTTTCTTCGGGCAGGTCGAAGAATTGGTGGCTCAGGTCTTCGAGCCGCTGCACCAGTGCCGCATCGACGCCATGGCCAGTGACGTAGAAGAAGCCATGCGCGCGGCAGGCGGCGCCGATCTGCGCCGCCACGTCGCTGCGTTCGGGTGCGCCGGCCACGAGCGGCGCGACGTCGATCACGGGCAGCGAAAGAAAAGGGGCGGTGGTGGTCATGGTCGAAGAGAGCATGTCACGCGTCGCGCGCGAACGGCGAGCGGATGTCCGAAAGAAACTGCTGCGCACGCGGATGCTGCGGCCGGTTGAAGAAGTCGTCGGGCGTCGCGCGCTCGAGCACCTTGCCTTCGTCCATGAAGATCACGCGGTCGGCCACTTCGCGCGCGAAGCCCATCTCGTGCGTCACGCAGACCATCGTCATGCCGTCGCGCGTGAGGTCGCGCATCACCAGCAGCACCTCGCCGACCATCTCGGGGTCGAGCGCGCTGGTGGGCTCGTCGAACAGCATCAGCGGCGGCTGCATGGCGAGCGCGCGTGCAATCGCCACGCGCTGCTGCTGGCCGCCCGAGAGTTCGCTCGGCCACGCATCGGCCTTGTTCGCGAGGCCCACGCGTTGCAGCAGCGCCATCGCGCGCTCGTCGGCTTCCTTGCGAGAAAGGCCGCGCAACTGCATCGGCGCCATCGTGCAGTTCTGCAGCACCGTGAGGTGCGGGAACAGGTTGAACTGCTGGAACACGAAGCCGATGCGCGAGCGGAACGCGTTCACGTCGGTGCCCGGCGCGTGGATGTCCTGGCCCTCGAAGAGGATGCGGCCCGACTGGATCGGCTCCAGCCGGTTGAAGGTGCGGATCAGCGTCGACTTGCCCGAGCCCGAAGGCCCGCACACGACGACGACCTCGCCCTTTTGGATGGTCTCGTTGATGTCGACCAGGGCCTGGTAGCTTCCGTACCACTTGTTGACGTTCTGCAGTTCGATCATGCGGACACCTTGGGGGCCGAGGCCGAAGAGGTAATGCTGGACATGCCGCGGCGCGCGAGCCGCCGCTCCAGCCAGTAGGCGAAGCGCGACAGGCCGAAGCAAAGAATGAAATACGTGCCGCCCAGGATCAGGTAGATCTGCGCCGGCTTGGTGAACACCTGCGTGTTGATCTGAGTCGCGATGAACGACACCTCGGCCAGGCCGATGATGTAGCCGAGCGAGGTCTCCTTGATGGTCGAGACGAACTGGTTCACGAGCGAAGGCAGCATGCTGCGCAACGCCTGCGGCAGGACCACGAGGCGCATCGCGCGGAAGTAACTCAGGCCGAGCGCGCGCGCGGTTTCCATCTGCCCGCGCGGCAGGCCCTGGATGCCGGCGCGCACGATCTCGGCGAGGTAGGCGGCATCGAAGATCACGAGCGCGATCAGCATGGTGGTGAACTGGTCGGTCTTCACGCCCGTCACGCTGGGCAGGAAGAAGTAGGCCCAGAAGATCACCATGAGCAGTGGCAGGCCCCGCACCACGAACACGAAGCCCGTCACCGGCCAGCGCAGCCACCGCCACGGGCTCACGCGCGCGAGGCCGAGCACGATGCCCAGCGGCAGCGCGAGCACGAGGCCGCACGAGGCCAGCAGCAGCGTGAGCACCAGCCCGCCGAGCGGGCCGTTCGGGTACTGCCCGATGAGGAAGTAGACCCAGTAGTCGTTGATGATCTGAAGCATCGCGTCGCTGTCCTCAGATCGTTCGCACCGGGAAGCGGTGGTGGTACCAGGTCGCAAGGCCCGTGATGACTAAGGACACCGTCAGGTAAGCCGCGCTCGCGAACGCGAACGACTCGAAGCTGCGGAAGGTCGCGCTCTCCACCTGCCCGGCCTGATACATCAGTTCGGCCACACCGATCACTGTGGCAATGGAGGTGTTCTTCCAGAGGCTCAGCGTCTGCGAGATGAGCGGCGGCACCGTGATGCGCAGCGCCTGCGGCAAGACCACGCGGCGCATGGTGTCCAGGAAGCCGAAGCCCAGCGCGCGTCCGGCCTCGAACTGCACGGTCGGGATCGCGCGGATGCCGCTGCGGATGTCTTCCGCCATGAAGGCGGCCGTGTAGAGCGCGAGCGCGACGATGGCGCTGTAGGCCTCGATGTGGCCTGCGTAGAGCCATTGCTTGATGCCCTCGGGCAGCAGCTCGGGCGCGCCGAAATACCAGAAGAGCATGTGCGCGAGCAGCGGGATGTTGCGGATCGACTCCACATACGCAAAGCCCAGCCAGCGCAGCGGCGCGATCGGCGAGAGGCGCAAGAGCGCCACCACCAGCGCGATGGGCAGCGCGAGCACGAGCGAGGCGGCGAGCAGCTGCAGCGAGAGCAGGAGGCCCGCGACGAGCATGTCGTGGTACTTGCCGGTCAGCAGCAACGAGTAGTCGAACAGGGGCATGGAATCAGGGAGCGCGGCGAAGGGCGCTGGAAGACGCCGGGGCGCACATGGTACGCATGCGCGCCGTGCCGCCCCAAAAAAGAAGGGCGGGTCGCCCGGCGCCCGCCCTCGTGCGACTGGCCGCGAGGCTCAGTCGATCTTGTCGGATTCGAACTTGAAGTCGCGCGTCTCGAAGCCCGATGCCGTCGTCGGCCCGTACCACTTCACGAAGATCTTCTGCGCCTCGCCCGACTTCTCGAGTTCGCGCAGCGTGTCGTCCACCACCGCCTTCAGGCCGCTCTCGCCCTTCTTGATGCCGATGGCCAGCGCCTCGGTGCTCAGGTTCTGCTTGAGCACCACGTACTGCGCCTTCGCCGGACCGAGCTTGGCGTAGCTGCGCAGCAGCGCGGCTTCGTCGTCCACGTAGCCGACGCCCTTGCCTTGCTGCAGCGCCTGGAAGGCCTGCTGGCTCGTGTCGAAGGTCACGACCTCGGCGCTGGGCACGGCCTTGCGGATGTTGGGCTCCTGCGTGCCGCCGCGGATGGTCAGCACCTTCTTGCCGCCCAGTTGCGGGATGTCGGCGATGCCGCTGTCCTTCTTCACGATGGCCTTCTGGCCGGTCACGAAGGTGGTGAGCGAGAAGTCGATCTGCGCCTCGCGCTCCTTGTTGTGCGTGAGGCCCGCGGCCACCAGGTCCACGTGGCCCTGCTGCAGCTCGGGAATGCGCGCGGCCACGGCGATTTGCTTCAACACCGGCTTCACGCCGATCTTCTTGGCGATGGCGTTCACCAGGTCGACTTCGTAGCCGACGATCTGGCGCGTCTTGGGGTCGACGAAGGTCGCGGGCTCGTCGGTGCCGAGCACGCCGACCACGAGCTCGCCCTTCTTCTTGATGTCGGCGAGCTGGTCCGCGTGGGCGACGGTGCCCAGGAGGAGGGTGGAGGCGGCGAGGGCCGCGGCGAGCAAGGTGTGACGCATGGTTGTTCTCTCTCCGGTTGGAAATTCAGGGCCGAACCATATCAATAAAACCGCAGATTATTAAATCGTCAATCGACATATGCATATGGCTCGCACGGGATGCCTTTGCGACCGGCTGGGTTAAATTCGCGGGCTTCCCCGGCATCACATCCAGCGAGGTCTTCATGATCATCAAACCGCGCGTGCGCGGCTTCATCTGCGTCACGACCCATCCCACGGGTTGCGAAGCCAATGTCAGGCAGCAGATCGATTACGTGCTGGCCCAGGGCCGCATCGCCGGCGGGCCGAAGAAGGTGCTCGTGATCGGTGCATCGACCGGCTACGGGCTCGCCGCGCGCATCACCGCGGCCTTCGGCAGCGGCGCCGACACGCTGGGTGTGTTCTTCGAGCGGCCCGGCAGCGAGACGAAGCCCGGCTCGCCCGGCTGGTACAACACCGCGGCCTTCCATCGCGCGGCGGCCGAAGAAGGCCTCTACGCGAAGAGCATCAACGGCGACGGCTTCTCCGACGACGTGAAGCAGAAGACCATCGACGCGATCCGCGCGGACATGGGCCAGGTCGACCTCGTCGTCTACAGCCTCGCCGCACCGCGGCGCACGCATCCGAAGACCGGCCAGGTCTTCAACTCGACGCTCAAGCCCATCGGCAAGGCCGTGACCCTGCGCGGCCTCGACACCGACAACGAGGTCGTCAAGGAAACCGTGCTGGAGCCGGCCACGCAGGAAGAAATCGACAACACTGTCGCCGTGATGGGCGGCGAGGACTGGCAGATGTGGATCGATGCGCTGCAGTCCGCCGGCGTGCTGGCCGAAGGCGCGAAGACCACCGCCTTCACTTACCTCGGCGAGCAGATCACGCACGACATCTACTGGAACGGCTCCATCGGCGCCGCCAAGAAAGACCTCGACCTCAAGGTGCTCGGCATCCGCGCCGGCCTGGCTGCGAAGGGCGGCGATGCGCGCGTGTCGGTGCTCAAGGCCGTCGTCACGCAGGCGAGTTCGGCCATTCCGATGATGCCGCTGTACCTGTCGCTGCTCTTCAAGGTGATGAAGGAGAAGGGCACGCACGAGGGCTGCATCGAGCAGGTGCAGGGCCTCTTCGCCGAGAGCCTTTACGGCAGCACGCCGCACCTCGACGCCGAAGGGCGCCTGCGCGCGGACTACAAGGAACTGGCACCCGACGTGCAGGCGCGCGTGGTCGAACTCTGGCCGCAGGTGACGAGCGAGAACATCCATGAACTCACCGACTTCGCGGGCTACAAGACCGAGTTCCTGCGCCTCTTCGGCTTCGCGGTCGAAGGCGTGGACTACGAGGCCGACGTGAACCCCGATGTGGGCATTCCGAACCTCGTCCAAGCCTAGAAACGCTCAGAGGGATACTCCCGCCCATGCAGATTCAAGAAAAGCCGCCCGCCGGCACGCCCTTCGAGTGGATCGGCGGCGAGCCGAAGGTGGAGGCGCTGGTCGAGCGCTTCTACGACCTGATGGACCTAGAGCCCGCCTACGCGCAACTGCGCGCCGTGCACGGTACGAACCTGGACAACGCACGCCAGCGCCTCTTCTGGTTTCTGTGCGGCTGGCTCGGCGGCCCGCAGCACTACACGGACCGCTTCGGCCATCCGATGCTGCGCGCGCGGCACCTGCCCCAGAGCATCGGCGGCCACAGCATCGGCATCAAGGAGCGCGACCAGTGGCTCGCCTGCATGGACCAGGCGATGGGCGAGACGGGCGTGCCGGATGACTTGCGCGAACGTCTGCGCACGTCCTTCTTCCAGACGGCTGACTGGATGCGCAACCGCGGCGAATAAAAACAGACACCGATTCCGAAAGACTTTCCCTCATGAATTCCATCGTCATCATCGGCGGCGGCCACGCCGCGGCCCAGCTTTGCGCTGGCCTTGCCGAAGCCGGGCAGGGCGCGCGCGTGCACCTGGTCTGCGAAGAAGCCTGCGAGCCGTATCACCGGCCGCCGCTGTCGAAGGCCTTCCTCAAGAGCGCCGAAGAAACCACGCAGCCGCACAAGGCCGCCGACTGGTATCGTGAGGCGGGCATCACGCTGCACCTGGGCGATGCGGCCGTGGCCATCGACCGCGAGGCGCATACCGTCACGCTGCGCTCAGGCGCGGTGCTGCCGTGGGAGCGGCTGGTGCTCGCCACCGGCACGCGCGCACGTCAGATGCCCGACCTGAAGCCGGGGCTCGAAAACGTCGCGAGCCTGCGCGCCGCCGACGAGGCGCATCGCCTCCGCGAACGGCTCGCGGGTGCACAGCACGTCACGGTGCTGGGCGGCGGCTTCATCGGCCTCGAAGTGGCGGCCACCGCCAAGGCGCTCGGCAAGAGCGTGCAGGTGATCGAGAGCGCGCCGCGCTTGCTGGGCCGCGCCGTGTCGCCCGAGCTGTCGGCGCACGTGCTCGCGACGCATCGCGCGGCGGGCATCGACATCGTGCTCGGCGCGCAGACCGGCGCGTTCGAGGCCGAGGGCGATCGGCTGGTATCGATCCAGGTCAACGGCGCGAAGCAGCCGGTCGACCTGCTGCTGCTCGGCATCGGCGCCGTGCCCGAGACCGCGTTGGCGCAAGCCGCGGGCATCGAGTGCGCCGACGGCATCGTGGTCGATGGCCACATGCAGACCAGTGCGGCTGACGTGCTCGCCGTGGGCGACTGCACCCGCTTTCCAGATCGCCGCGCGGGCCGCGCGCTGCGGCTCGAATCGGTGCAGAACGCGAACGACCAGGCGCGCACTGCGGTCGCCACGCTGACTGGCGCGCCGCGACCGCACGATGCGGTCGCGTGGTTTTGGTCCGACCAGGGCAGCATGCGCTTGCAGATGGTGGGACTGATGCCGGCCGAGGGCACGCCCGGTCTTGTCAGTGTGCGCCGCCCCGGTCCCAAGCCCGAGGCGTTCTCGCTGTTCCATTACGTCGATGGGCAGCTCGCGTGCGTCGAATCGGTCAACGCGCCGGTCGATCACATGATGAGCCGCAAGCTGCTCGAAGCGGGGCGCAGTCCAGATCCGGTGGCGATTGCGGATGCGGCGGTGCCGCTCAAGAACCACCTGGCGTAACCGCGCCGCTCCGTGATGCGCGCGCAGGGCGGCTTCAGCGCCGCACCGGCGCCAGCAGCACCACGAGAGCGCCCGCACCACCTTCGGCCGGCTTCGCCTGCACGAACGCGATCACCTCGTTCTTCTGGATCAGCCAGCGCTGCGTCTTGGTCTTGAGCACCGGCTGCTTGCCGGGCGAGCCGAGGCCTTTGCCGTGAACCACGCGCACGCAGCGCAGCCCCTGCTTGTGCGAGGTGCGGATGAAGCCGCCGAGCGCCTCGCGCGCCTCGTCGCTGCGCAGGCCGTGCAGGTCGACCTGCGCCTGGATCGACCAGTCGCCCTTGCGCAGCCGCGCCGTCACGTCGGTGCCTATGCCGGGGCGGCGGAAGCTCATGGCGTCGTCGACGTCCAGCAGCGTGGTCACGTCGAATTCGTCGGAGAGCGATTCGCGCAGCACGCGCTGCTCATCGAGCTGGTGCTGCACCGGGATCGGCGCTGGCGGCTCGGGTGCGAGCGGCACGGCGGCTTTGCGGCGCAGCGGTTCGGTGGCGCCGATGGCGCGCGCGAACAGGTCTTTCTCGGCCGCGCGCTTGCGTTCTGCAGCGGCTTTGGCCGCCGCCTCGGCCGCTTCGCGCTCGCGCGTTTCGGCCAGTGCGCGCTGCACCTGCTTGAGGTCGGCGAGGTTCTTCAGCGTTTTCGGCGCGGAGGAGTGGGAGGGAGGGGCGGGACGCGAGGCCATCAGAGCACTCCTTTTTCGGCCATCGAGAAGCTCTGTCCCGGGCTCACGATGACATGGTCGATCACGCGCACATCCACCAGCGAGAGCGCGGCCCTGAGCGTTTGCGTGAGCGATTCGTCGGCGCGCGAAGGCTCGATGCTGCCGCTCGGGTGGTTGTGCGCCAGCACCACGGCCGCGGCCTGGTGGTGCAGGGCACGCATGACGATTTCTCGCGGATAGACGCTCGCCTGCGTGAGCGTTCCGCGAAACAGCTCCTCCAGCACGATCAGCCGGTGCTGCACGTCGAGGAACAGCACCGCGAAGACCTCGTGCGGCCGCGAGCCGATGTGCAGCTGCACGTACTGCTTGACCGCGTCGGGCGAGTCGAACACCGTGCGCTCCTTGAGTTGCTCGGCCATGGCGCGGCGGGCCAGTTCGAGCACCGCGATCAGCTCGGCGCGCTTGGCATCGCCGCCCATGCCCTTGACGAGCTTCAGTTCCTCGGGGCCGGTGTGCAAGAGACCCGAGAGGCCGCCGAAGCGCTCGAGCAGTTCCTGCGCCATCTGCAGCACGTTCTTGCCCGCGACGCCGGTGCGCAGCAGCAGCGCCAGCAGCTCGGCGTCGGCCAATGCGGCGACGCCCCGTGCGATGAGCTTTTCGCGCGGGCGAGCGTCGACAGGGAGATCCTTGAAAGCCATCGAAACCTTGGGGAAACCTTGAATGGAACGGGTGGAAGGCCCCCGTCCTTAAAATGCAGTCCAGTTTATCGGGACACCTCCCTTGTCTTTGCCCACCTCTGCTTCCTCCATGTCCCACGTCGTGACTTCCGGCTCGTTCCTCACCCTGCACTACCGGCTGGCCGGACCGGCGGGCGACATCATCAACACCTTCGCCGACAAGCCCGCGACCCTGTCGCTCGGCACCGGCGAACTTTCGCCTGCGATGGAGCAGCGCCTGATGGGCTTGGAAGAGGGCACGCATGCCACCTTCGAACTGCCCGCCGGCGAGGCGTTCGGCGATCGCAATCCCGAGATGCAGCAGTGGGTCGCGAAGAAGCTGCTCGCGCAGATGGGCGACCCCGACGAGAAATACGCAGTCGGCGACGTGGTGCAGTTCCCCACGCCCGATGGCACCGGCAGCTATGCCGGCGCGGTGATCGAATCGAGCGAGACCGCGGTGCGCTTCGACTTCAACCATCCGCTCGCAGGGCAACCCGTGACCTTCGAGGTGAAGCTGATCGGAGTGCTATGAATCCAAATATCGAGGAAGTCCTCCTCGCCGAGCCACGCGGCTTCTGCGCGGGCGTGGACCGCGCCATCGAGATCGTCGAGCGCGCCATCGCCAAGTTCGGCGCGCCGATCTATGTGCGCCACGAGATCGTGCACAACACCTACGTGGTGAACGAGCTCAAGGCCAAGGGCGCGATCTTCATCGAGGAACTGTCCGACGTGCCGCCCGGCGCCACGCTGGTGTTCAGCGCGCACGGCGTGAGCAAGGCGGTGGAGCAGGAGGCACGCGACCGCGGCTTCGAGATCTTCGACGCCACCTGCCCGCTCGTGACCAAGGTGCACGTCGAGGTGGCCAAGCTCGCGAAGGAAGGCTACGAATTCATCATGATCGGCCACAAGGGACACCCCGAGGTCGAAGGCACGATGGGCCAGCTCTCCAGCGGCATCCACCTCGTGGAAGACGTCGCAGATGTCGCCAAGGTCTCGCCCGGGCAGACCGACAAGCTCGCGGTCGTCACGCAGACCACGCTCAGCGTGGACGACGCCGCCGAGATCGCCGCCGCGGTGCGCGCGCGCTTTCCGAAGGTGCGTGAACCCAAGCAGCAGGACATCTGCTACGCCACCCAGAACCGCCAGGACGCGGTGAAGATCATGAGCCCGCAGGTCGACCTCGTGATCGTGGTCGGCAGCCCCACCAGCTCCAACAGCAACCGGCTGCGCGAACTCGCGCAACGCCTGGGCACCGAGAGCTACATGGTCGATTCGGCCGACGAGCTCAAGCCCGAATGGTTCGAGGGCAAGAGCCGCGTCGGCATCACGGCCGGCGCTTCAGCCCCCGAGGTGCTGGTGCGCGAGGTGATCGATCGCGTGCGGGCCTTCGGCGCGGTGTCGGTCCGCAAGATGGACGGCATCGAGGAGACCATCAAGTTTCCGCTCCCCAAGGGCCTCAAGCTCGACGACATTCCGCCTCCGGGACATATCTCTTGAACAAGCAAACAACAAACTGGCGCTCTGAAATAGAAAGCGCCTCCCGCAGGCTGCGCGAAGGCGCCGCCGGCTTCCTGCGCGAGACGCCACTGTGGAAGCTGCCCGCGTCTGCCTTCGGCATCGCAACGCCCGGTGTGGAGGTGTGGCTCAAGCTCGAGCACCTGCAGGTGAGCGGCAGCTTCAAGGCCCGCGGCATGATGAATCGGCTGCTCGCCAACGACATTCCCGAGAGCGGCGTGGTCGTCGCCTCGGGCGGCAATGCCGGCATCGCCACCGCAGCCGCCGCCAAGGCGCTGGGCGTGCGCTGCCAGGTGTTCCTGCCCGGCGTATCGCCCGAAGCCAAGCGTGCGCGCCTGCGTGCGCTGGGCGCCGAAGTGGTCGTGGTCGGCGAGCTGTACCCCGATGCGCTGGCCGCCTGCCTTACGCGGCAGAAGGAAACCGGCGCCTTGCTGACCCATGCCTATGACCAGCCCGAAGTCGTGGCCGGTGCCGGCACGCTGGGCCACGAGATCGAAGCGCAGGGCGGCCTGCCCGATTCGGTGCTCGTGAGCGTGGGCGGCGGTGGCCTCATCGGTGGCCTTGCCGGCTGGTTCGAGAAGCGCGCCCGCGTCGTGGCGCTGGAGCCCGAGAAGGCGCCGACGCTCTTTCGCGCACGAGAAGCCGGCGAGCCGGTCGATGTCGAAGTCGGCGGCATCGCGGCCGATTCGCTCGGCGCACGCCGCATCGGCGCGATCTCGTGGGAGATCACGCAGCAGCAGGTGCAGGACGCACTGCTGCTGTCCGATGAATCCATCCGCGCCGCCCAGCAGTGGCTGTGGAAGGAGATGAAGCTCGCCGTGGAGCCGGCCGCCGCATTGCCGCTGGCTGCGCTGCAGACCGGCGCCTACGTGCCGCGCGAGGGCGAGAAGGTGTGCCTGATTGTCTGCGGGGCGAACGTGGACCCGGCCACCGTCGCCTGAGATTGCTTGCAGGGTGGGGCGGTGCGACACCGCGCCCCACCTAAAATCGGCGGATGCTCGACATCACCCTGCTCCGAAAAGACCTGGCCTCCGCTGTGGCCGGCCTCGAAAAACGCAAGAAGAACCAGCCTTACCTCGATGTGTCGGCGTTCACCGCGCTCGAAGCCGAGCGCAAGACCGTCCAGACCCGCACCGAGGAAATCCAGGCACGCCGAAACGCTCTGAACAAGCAGATCGGCCCGCTCAAGGCCAAGGGCGAATCGACCGATGCGCTGATGGCCGAAGTCAACGCACTCAAGGCCGAGCAGGAATCGCAGTCCAAGCGCCTCGATGAGATCCAACCCGAACTGCAGGCCTTGCTGCTCGCCGTGCCCAACCTGCCGCACGCCAGCGTGCCGGTGGGCGAGGACGAGACCGGCAACGTCGAAGTGCGCCGCTGGAGCCCGCAAGGCGGCGCCGGCACCAATGCCACGCCGCTGGGCTTTGCCGCGAAGGATCATGTGGACCTCGGCGCACCGCTGGGCCTCGATTTCGAGATGGGCGCCAAGCTCGCCGGTTCGCGCTTCACCGTGATGAAGGGGCCGATCGCCCGCCTGCACCGCGCGCTCGCGCAGTTCATGCTCGACATCCAGACCGAGAAGCACGGCTATGCCGAGTGCTACGTGCCCTACATCGTCAACGCCGCCACGCTGAGCGGCACCGGCCAGCTGCCCAAGTTCGAAGGCGACCTCTTCGCCGCGAAGAAGGGCGGCCAGGACGGCGAGCCCGCGCCCGACCATTCGGCGCTCTACCTGATTCCGACCAGCGAAGTGCCGCTGACCAACTTCGTGCGCGACGAGGTGGTGGCCGAGTCGCAATTGCCGATCAAGCTCACGGCCCACACGCCGTGCTTCCGCTCGGAAGCCGGCAGCGCGGGGCGCGACACGCGCGGCATGATCCGCCAGCACCAGTTCGACAAGGTCGAGATGGTGCAGATCGTTCATCCCGAGAAGAGCTACGACGCGTTGGAGCAGATGACCGGCCATGCCGAGGCCGTGTTGAAAGCGCTCGAATTGCCGTACCGCGTGGTGCTGCTGTGCACCGGCGACATGGGCTTCGGCGCGACCAAGACCTACGACCTGGAGGTCTGGCTGCCGGCGCAGGACACCTACCGCGAGATCAGCTCGGTCTCGAACTGCGAAGCCTTTCAGGCGCGCCGCCTGCAGGCTCGCTTCAAGAACGCGCAAGGCAAGAACGAACTCGTGCACACGCTGAACGGCTCCGGCCTGGCGGTGGGACGCGCGCTGGTGGCGGTGCTTGAAAACCACCAGAACGAGGATGGTTCGATCAACGTGCCCGTCGCGCTGCGGCCGTATCTCGGCGGACTGGAACTGTTGCGCGGTTGAGTGCGAGGGCTTCAAAAGCCCAGTTTTTATCCGCTATAATCGTGGGCTCGACAGCACCGGAGAGGTGGCAGAGTGGTCGAATGTACCTGACTCGAAATCAGGCGTACTAGCGATAGTACCGAGGGTTCGAATCCCTCCCTCTCCTCCAGACATGCTTGCAAGCCATGGATTGATCGAAGCTTTTCAGCTCATCATTCCTTCGCAGGCAAAGCCACTAAAAAAGCCGCAGTGATTTCTCACTGCGGCTTTTTGCTTTTTGGGTGCCACTCATCCTGACTGATGGCTCGCTCGTTGATGCAGCAATGCAGATCGCGCTGTGCTTCGAGCGCAATGCAAGCTAGC
Source organism: Variovorax sp. W1I1 (assembly GCF_030815625.1). Classification (NCBI taxonomy): domain Bacteria; kingdom Pseudomonadati; phylum Pseudomonadota; class Betaproteobacteria; order Burkholderiales; family Comamonadaceae; genus Variovorax; species Variovorax sp. W1I1. The sequence goes on from NZ_JAUSWZ010000001.1 coordinate 777,863, forward strand.
GCTTGAGTGAACCCGTTGCTCTCGTGCGCGGCTTCGTCGCGACACGTGCCTGCGCCTCTCTCTTGGCCTTGGCCACATCGATCTCGCGTTCGGAATGGAGCTGATGCTTCCCACAGTTATCGCAGCGATACAGACGCAACCACGGCAGCATTCGCATCCACGTGCTGCGGTGCGTGCGCTTGAGATGGTCGATGCCGCATGGGCAGGCGGAAAACAGGTTGTGCATGGCGAGGCCGATCCGAATGTCGTGGGCCCCCCTTGCCAAGCTCTACGGCTTATAGGCATGTGTACTGCAGCGCAGCATTCTTCCAGCCATCTATGACCACGCCACTACCATGTTCGCGGTATTTGTAATCTTTGCTACTACATGCAGACTACTGCTGGCCGTTGACTCCCACGGGCGCGCCGCAGCTTCAAGAGCGTTCTATGCGCAGAGATGCGCGGTCTTGAACGAGTCAACTATTCAAAATCAACGTGCATTGCTTCCTGGCCAATCGGTTCAATTCGAACTCTAAAAGGTCGGGATACAGAGGCGTATCCACACGCACCTTTACCCGTCCGCGGGCATGCCAAGGCGACCAGCGGTGTATTGCGCTGGTACGATCAGGGAGAAAGTTAGCAATGACGAGCTTGGTTAACGACTCTTCGGAGAGAGAGCCAGGCGACTCTGATGGCGACTTTGGCCATCACTACCTTTTCACCAGCTCACGCATCTGCTTGTGAGTTTTCAGTGTGAAGCGTAAACGATTTTTTACAAAAAATTCGTCGATAGCCACTGAACCTGAAAATTGTGTGAAGAAACTGCGCACGGCCTCTCGCATGCGCTGCTGGTAAATATTGACTTCTGGGGGATCAGATTGAGAAGAAATTCAAACGTCTTGGCATGGGCGTTGGCACTTGCAGGTGCGATGGTGCTTCAAGGTTGCGCAATCGTGCCGGGCATGGGTACCGTGGAGCCCTACGACGGTCGGGAAGAGTTGCCCTCGCAGTTCCGCTACCTGCCCGACGCGGCCCCCGAAGGCGCGATTACCCCCATTTCCCTCGCGCTCGTGCGCACGCTGAACGAGACCGCGCCCAAGGGCGTGCCGCCCGAAGTGCAGGCTCTGTTCGGCAAGAGCGAGCGCTACACGATTGCGCCCGGTGACGTGGTGGGCGTGATCGTTTATGACCACCCCGAGCTGCTGCCCAATGCGGGCGCCGTCATTTCGCAGACCGCCGACCCGACCGGCGTCCAGGTGGCCCCCGGTTTCATCGTCGACTCCGAAGGCGAGATCGCCTTTCCGTACATCAGCCGTGTTCGCATCGCCGGCTTGAGCGAAAGCGATGCCTCCGATCTGATTCGCAAATTGCTGATGCCGCACATCGAGAACCCGCAGGTGACGGTGCGCATCCAGTCCTTCAGAAGCCGCCGTGCTTACGTAGAAGGCGAAGTGCGCAGCCCAGGTTCGCAGATCATCACCGACGTGCCTATGACGCTGAACGAGGCCATCAACCGGGCCGGCGGCATCACGACCAACGGCAACCTGTCTGCCTTGACGTTGATCCGCAATGGAAAGTCGATTCCTATCGACATGACCCGGCTGCGCGAGGCCGGCTACGACGGCAACAGCATTCCCCTCAAGAGCGGCGACACCGTTCGCGTGGCGCACCGCGAAGATTCCAAGATCTTCCTCATGGGCGAGGTCGTGGCGCCGCTGGCGTTGAACATGCGCAGCAACGGCCGCCTGAGCCTGAGCGAGGCGCTCGGCGAGGCCGGCGGTCCCCAGAATGCGACCGCCAACGCGGGACAGATCTACGTCATTCGCCAGGGGGCGACGGGCGCGCCTGCCGTTTTCAATCTCGATGCGAAGAATCCGGCCGCCATGGCGATCGCGAGCCAATTCCGGCTGCAGTCGCAGGACGTGGTCTATATCGACCCCGTGCCGCTGGTCAAGTGGAACCGCGTGGTCAGCCTGATCCTGCCGTCGGCATCGGTGGCCAACAGCGCCAGCGAGATTTACGTCAGGCATCGCTAGTCAGTCAGGGGAGCGGAGAGGGTTCACCACCGCCGCAACGGCGGGGCATGGACTCACCTGAATCGAAAGACATCAGCCGTGGGCGCTCGAATGAGCACGCGCGGCATGGCGGCAGGGCTTCTTTATCCAGGAACCAGGCCGTCAATTTTTTTGTTCCAGCCATCCATCATGCAAGCAGCACCAGCCATTCATTCAAATCAACCGATCGCGATCATTGGCCTGGGCTACGTAGGCCTTCCCCTTGCCGTGGAGTTCGGCAAGAAGCGCCCGGTGGTCGGCTTCGACATCAACGCCAAGCGCATTGCCGAGCTGCAAAACGGCCAGGACCACACGCTCGAGACCACGCCCGAAGAACTGAAGGCCGCTGCACAACTGGCCTTCACATCGCACCTCGACGACCTGCGCGACTGCGGCGTCTTCATCGTGACCGTGCCCACGCCCATCGACAACGCCAATCGGCCCGACCTGACGCCGTTGATCAAGGCCAGCGAAACCGTCGGCAAGGTGATGAAGGCCGGCGCCATCGTGATCTTCGAGTCGACGGTGTACCCGGGCGCGACGGAAGAGGTTTGCGTGCCCGTGCTGGAAAAATTCAGCGGCAAGAAGTTCAACGTCGATTTCTTCTGTGGGTACAGCCCGGAGCGGATCAATCCGGGGGACAAGGAGCACCGGCTGCCAACCATCAAGAAGGTGACGAGCGGTAGCACGCCCGAGGTCGCCGATGCGGTGGATCTGCTGTATCAACAGATCATCACTGCCGGTACCTACAAGGCGAGCAGCATCAAGGTGGCCGAGGCGGCGAAGGTGATCGAGAACACGCAGCGCGACGTGAATATCGCGCTCATGAACGAACTCAGCCTGATCTTCCGCAGGCTGGGGATCGACACGCTAGAGGTCTTGCAGGCGGCAGGTACCAAGTGGAATTTCCTGCCATTTCGCCCGGGGCTGGTGGGCGGCCATTGCATCGGGGTGGATCCGTACTACCTGACGCACAAGGCGGTGGAAGTGGGCTATCACCCGGAGGTGATCCTGGCGGGGCGGCGCATCAACGACAACATGGCTATCCACGTCGCGGACGAAGTCATCAAGCTGATGCTGCGCAAGAACGTGCCGGTACTGGGCAGCAAGGTCTTGGTGCTGGGTTTGACCTTCAAGGAAAACTGCCCCGATGTGCGCAACACCAAGGTGGTGGACATCGTGCGCACCCTGAAGGGCTACAACACGCAGGTCGACATCTTCGACCCATGGATCGACGTGGCCGAGGCCGAGCATGAATACGGTTTGCAGTGCTTGACCGAGATGCCTGCCGCTGGTCAATACGCCGCCGTCGTGCTGGCCGTGGGCCACCACCAGTTCGTGACATTGGGCGAAGCGGGTATCAAGGCGCTGGGCCAATCCGATGCCGTGCTGTTCGATGTGAAAAGCCTGTTGCCGCTGGGCGCCGCAGACGGTCGGCTGTAAGGTTAATGCCAGCATGAGCAAACCTAATTCAAGCCCAGCGGCCTACGACAAGCTTCGCGCTCGCTTGGCCACGGAGACCCACACGTGGCTCGTCACTGGCGTGGCCGGCTTCATCGGCAGCAACTTGCTTGAGCATCTGCTCAAGCTGAACCAACGCGTGGTGGGGCTCGACAACTTCGCGACTGGGCACCGGCGCAACTTGACCGAGGTTCAAACACTGGTGACGCCTGAGCAGTGGGCTAACTTCAATTTCATCGAGGGCGACATCCGCAACCTCGACGATTGCCGGCGTGCCATGGTCTTTCCCGCGGCCGATGCGTTGGCGGGTGGAAGTGGTGCCCCCGTGGAATATGTGCTTCATGAAGCCGCCCTTGGCAGCGTTCCCCGAAGCTTGGCCGACCCCATCACGACCAACGATGTCAATATCAGCGGCTTCCTGAACATGTTGGTGACTTCGCGGGACGCCGGGGTCAAGAGTTTCACGTACGCGGCCAGCAGCAGCACTTATGGCGACCATCCAGGACTGCCGAAAGTCGAACACACCATCGGCAAGCCTCTCAGCCCGTATGCCGTCACCAAGTACGTCAATGAGCTCTATACCGATGTGTTTGCCCGCTGCTACGGTTTCAACACCGTCGGCCTGCGCTATTTCAACGTATTCGGTCCTCGGCAAGATCCCAATGGTGCTTATGCTGCGGTGATCCCGAAATGGATCGCCAGCCTGGTGCGGGGCGAGCCGGTTCACATTAACGGCGATGGTGAAACCAGCCGTGACTTCTGCTTTGTCGCAAACGTCGTCCAAGCGAACCTGCTGGCTGCCGTTACGCAGGAGCCCGATGCTGTCAACCAGGTCTACAACGTGGCCGTAGGGGACCGCACCAGTCTCAATGAGTTGTACGCCCAACTGCGCAGCAAACTCCTGCCGCATTACCCGCATCTTCAAGATGCCCAGCCCGTGTATCGGGACTTTCGCGCTGGAGATGTGCGGCATAGCCTAGCCGATATCGGCAAGGCTCAGCGCCTGCTGGGCTATGCGCCCACGCAACGCATTGGCGAAGGTCTGGCCTTGGCCATGCCTTGGTACATGGCCCAAGAAAATTGATCGAAACAATACATGGCGTGCGTGAGTTGACGAACTTGGTGACGACGCGAATTCACATGCGATGAAAACCAACCTGCTCCAAGTCACTCGGCGCCCTTAGTCGCAATACCTCGAACCGAAGGAAACGCAGATGCCAAAGACACCACTGGCCCTTGTCTCGCCCGCGCAAGCAGCAACTGGCCTAGATGACGCTGACAAGGCGCCGCCCATCTATGTCACCCAGCCATCGTTGCCACCACTGGAAGAGTTCCTCCCCTACCTGCAGGAAATATGGGACAACAAAATCCTCACCAACGGAGGCCCGTTTCATCAACAACTAGAACAGGCTCTGTGTGACTATTTAGGCGTTAAGCACTTGGCACTCTTTTCGAACGGCACGTTGGGCTTGGTGACTGCGTTGCAAGCGCTACGAGTCACCGGTGAAGTCATCACGACGCCATATTCGTTCGTAGCGACCGCGCATTCACTGTTGTGGAACGGCATCAAGCCTGTGTTCGCCGACATTCATCCGGACACGCTGAACCTCGATCCGGCAAAGATTGAAGCGGCTATTACTCCGCATACGACTGCCATCATGCCGGTGCATTGCTATGGTCATCCGTGCGACGTAGAGGCCATCCAGAAGATTGCGGACAACTACAACCTCAGGGTGATCTATGACGCCGCCCACGCATTCGGCGTTCAGGATCAAGGTGGCAGCGTGCTGAGACATGGCGATTTGTCGGTTCTAAGCTTTCATGCCACCAAAGTCTTCAATACCTTTGAGGGCGGAGCCATCATTTGCCCCGATGCAAAGACGAAGCAGCGCATTGATCATCTGAAGAATTTTGGCTTTGTGGACGAAACCACGGTGGTCGCGCCGGGTATTAACGGGAAGATGAGCGAAATCAATGCAGCCTTTGGCATGCTGCAACTACAGCACGTGGGCGATGCACTTGCTAGGCGCAAAAGCATTGATGCTACATACCGCGAAGCGCTGCGAGACGTGCCGGGAATTCTTTGCTTACAAGACGCCGGGGAGCTGGTGGCCAACCATGCGTATTTCCCAGTCTTGGTGCAATCAAATTACCCAATAAGTCGCGATGCACTGTACCAGAGACTCAGGGAGAACAATGTCTACGCGCGCAGGTACTTTTATCCGTTAATCTCTGAATTTCCGATGTATCGAGGAATGGCATCGGCCCATCGAGAGAATTTGCCTGTGGCGACGGCTGTGGCGCAGCAAGTACTTTGCTTGCCAATCTACCCTAATCTTGCTAATGCAGATTTAAGCCGAGTAATTTCCATCATCGCAGCGCGCTGAAATGGAATGTTCCAATATGACTCTTCGAGTGAAGAAAATTTCACGGGAGAGGCGATGCCGTCTATGAAAATTGGCACCCCCCACTTCGCGATCGGAGCTCTTGGTAGATGTCGAGGTTTTGGAAGCCTAGGAACTAAAAGAATTTAAAGCAAATGGATCTTCATTTGCCTTGCTAGATTTATTATCCGCCGGAGCGAAAGTGACTAAAAATCTCCATCGCTCACCGGAAAAGTGATAAACCGTGTCTCTTAAACGCAATATTCTCGCCAGCTACGCGACGCAAATATACGTCACGCTTATAGGAATTTTAATTCTGCCCATGTATTTAAAATACATGGGCGCCGAAGCGTATGGCTTGGTTGGTTTCTTTACCATGCTGCAAGCGTGGTTCAATCTTTTGGACTTAGGTCTCACGCCCACAGTTGCGCGCGAAACTGCACGCTTCAGAGGTGGGGCACTCGATGCATTGAGCTATCGCCGTTTGTTGCGCGCACTGCAAGTCATTTTTTTGGCTATAGCAATATTCGGTGCTGTCCTAATGTTCGGATTTTCCGGACTGATTGCTAACCGTTGGCTAAATGCACAAACCTTGCCTTTAGCGGAGATTCAGCTGTGCCTGCAATTGATGGCTGGCGGAGTGGCATTGCGCTGGATGTCTGGATTTTATCGTGGATGCATCTCCGGCTCTGAACGATTAGTGTGGCTAGGAGGCTTCAATGCCTTCGTAGCCACGTTGCGCTTTGTAGGAGTTCTGCCAGTGCTGATACTGATTGGACCATCGCCTACGATTTTTTTCAGCTATCAATTACTGGTAGCTCTGATAGAACTGTTCGGATTGGTCGCAAAATCTCAGAGCCTTTTTCCTGCGATTCAACCCGACCAGATCATTGGATGGTCCATACGTTCGTTATTTATACCCATCCGGTCGGTGCTTCAATTTTCACTCACGATCGCTTTTACGACATCGGCTTGGGTGCTGGTAACGCAAACGGACAAGCTTGTATTATCCAAATTTTTACCGCTGGTCGAGTACGGCTATTTCACGTTGGCAGTATTAGCTGCAAGCGGAGTAACAATGGTCGGTGGACCCATCAGCAGTGCACTCATGCCGCGGATGGCGCGCCTACAGGCAGAGGGTGATGAGGCAGGATTGCTTCATCTGTATCGCAAAGCAACTCAAATAGTTGCCGTAATTGCCATACCTGCCTCCCTCGTGCTCGCTTTTTTTGCTGAACAGGTGTTATGGGTGTGGACTGGTGACGCGATAGCGGCCGCGCAGGCAGCTCCCGTATTGCGCCTGTATGCCCTAGGCAATGGCTTCTTAGCGATCGCCGCCTTTCCTTACTATTTGCAGTTCGCAAAGGGCGATCTTGTGTTGCACGTGCGAGCGAATGTTATGTACATCCTGCTGTTGCTCCCGACTCTCATATGGGCAACTTGGGTGCATGGTGCGAAAGGTGCGGGTTACACCTGGCTCATTTTGAATGCCCTCTACTTCTTCGTCGTCCCATTGCTGGTTCATCGGCGATTTCACAAGGGACTGCATCGTTTATGGCTCGGTAAAGATCTGCTCCCAATATTTTTCGCTTGCTCGCTCTCGGCTTGGATGCTGAGTTTCTTCTCATTTTCGAGTCACAGTCGATTTTTCGAATTTCTTCAGTTAATAAGTTTAGGGCTTGGCACGTTTATTTTTGGCGTGATCGCCATATTTTTGGCTCGTACGGCGAGAAAAATAATTGCGAAAAAGATGATCGATCGAGTGAAGGCGGTGTGATGCTTGCAAAACTATCTGTGTGTTTAATAACATACAACCAAAAAGACTACGTCGAAAACGCGTTGGACGGAATTTTGATGCAAAAAACAACTTTTCCCTTCAAGGTTTTTATACACGACGATGCGTCTACCGATGGGACGGCGGAGATTCTAAGAAGGTACAAGGAAAAGCATGGAGAGAAAATTCATTTGATCATTCGTGAAGAGAATGAATTCTCGAAAAATGGATTTTACTTTTTCAAAGATTTGATTGAGCGCACAGAGGGTGAATATCTGGCTATTTGCGAGGGTGATGATTATTGGATCGATTCATCGAAACTCGAAAAGCAGGTTGGCATACTTCAAGGTAATGAAAAATATTCTATGAGTATTCACAATGCGTTGAGGGAAAACGTCGTTAATGGTGAAAGAAGTTCTTTCAACAAAAAGAAGTTGCCACAAGAGATGGGAGTAAGAGATGTTTTGTTGCGAGGATGGTTTGCTCCTACTGCCAGTTTTGTATTCAGAAAGGAAAATGTTGTCATCCCGAAAATGCCGGGAGTCAACATGGATATTGTGATGCTATATCAGAATGCCACCAAAGGGATCATTCATTATTCGGAGGGGATTTCCTCCGTATATCGCTATTCGGCGCTGGGGAGTCTGTCTGAGCGATATCGGGATGACAGAAGTGCCTTATATAAGAAAAAGCTCGCCTTCCTTCGATATGTGGACCGTTCCTCGAAAGGTCGTTACGTAATTTATTCCTTTTTGGCGCGGATGAAAATTTTCGCAGCTATCGTTCTTCGCGCGCTCGGACTGAGATAGTAGGAATATGAAGTCGAGAAAAATCTCCGGATTCTGGGAAGCTGGACTTCTCATATTCATATTTGTCTACGTCTACCAGACGCCGATTGTTCCGAAAATTATATACCCCCTGGTGGAGCTTTTTATTCTCCTCATATTCTTGCTGCTGCGGGGGCAAAAGTGGATGTTGATTTTTTCGCAATTGAAGATGGAAAATGCGCTAGTCGCATTAATCGTTTTTTTAAGCGTGCTCAGAGATGGCCTATCGGGCGAGGCTGTCTATATTGATCGTTTTTTAGCTTGGTGGTTTCAAGCTTATATATTCGGCGCCGTAGTAGTCTATTTTCTCGTTCGCTATCGTTCGACAGAGGATGAGGATTTCCCACGGGCGGTATATATAACAGGCGTACTTTCTGCATGCATAACACTGATTTTGTACTTCTCGCCAAGTCTAGATGACTACTACAAATCAATTCAGCTCGATTCTTACTACGAAGTCTATTCCAATTTTGATCTTCGGTATCGCGCTTATGGATTTTCGGAAAATTTAACTTTCACTTACGGGTATCTCCTAGGAGTGTTCGCCGGATACTCGTTGCTGAAGATTGAGAAGAATTTCTTATTTATTCTGCCAACTGTTATTTGCTTGGCCGGTGCAGCCCTTAATGCGCGCATCGGATTCATTTCTTTCTTCGTCTTTCTCCTGATTCATTTGTGTTTGGGCGGAACATTAAAAAAGACGGTAAAAATCCTTGGTTTTATTTCGATTTTTTGTGGCCTTTTTTATATCTTGAATATTGATATAGGAGAGCAAGGGGAGTGGGTCGCGGCCTTTTTTAAGGAGTTCGCGAATTTTTTTGCATCGAATAATAATTCCCAAGATCAGGGAACTTTCGATCTAATATTTGGCAGTTTTATCGTCTGGCCCAACGGAATATCGGAGTGGCTCTTTGGAAGTGGGCGATCGTTGTTTTTAGATGAGAGAACGAATACGGATTTGGGCGTTTTCCTCCAGCTCAATTACGGCGGGATGTTTTTTTTGCTGGTCATTTTGATTTTTTCCGTGTATACGTCCTGGCGGATTTTCAAAATAATGACCCGACGCCATTGGTTTCCGTATATTTATACGTTCTCTATTTTTTTTCTGAACTTTAAAGGTTTTCTGTTTGCGGCTACGCCTGGAGGACGGCTGCTTTTTGTGCTCTATGCATATTATGTAATCAAAAAAAGCCGCATTGATCATAAAATTCGACCGACTATAGACACGGATGAAAAACCAAAATTGCTGCCCGTGTAATCAATCCGAGTTGATTGCTGAAAATTAATCGTATACCTTATCGCTATGGATCCTAACGCCTCAAAATTGGTACTCTACGTCGGGCCCTTTTCGTTTCCGTCTGGAGGCGCAGCGGCGCGCCGTATTTTAGGAAATTGCCAGGCCCTACAACAGGCGGGATTCAAGGTCGCCGTAGCATCTGGCCAGCCGGGCACAAGTGAGAATTTTTCGGAGTACAAGGGGATCAAGGTTTTATCTCTCGATGAGCGAAATGCCGAACATCTTCCAAGATGGCTGAAGCGGCTGGCGTATTTTCGGATGGGCTCGAAAACGCTTGAGTGGCTAGATTCATTACCGGAGCGTCCTTACGCGGTTATTTTATACAGCGGGTACTCTCCTTACCTACTGAGATTGATTCCGTGGGCCAAGCGAAATTCCGTGCGGCTTATTTTTGATGCGGTTGAGTGGTACGAGCCGGATTCTTTGTTTGCCTATCTTTCTCCTTATCAGTTAAACATCGAACTCGCAATGCGTTTTTTAACTCCGCGAGTTAAAAATACTATTGCGATAAGCAGCTTCTTGCACGATTACTACCTCAAAGGAGGAGGGCATAGTCTAAGAACCCCGCCTCTGCTGGACGTTCTTGAAACTGAATGGTCAGCACAGGAAAAGGACCGATTGGCTACGATGCAGCTTGTTTATGCAGGGTCCCCTGGGAAAAAAGACTTGTTAGATCGAATGCTTTGTGCCGTTCTAGAGGCAAAGCAGGAGGGTTTGAATTTAAAGCTATCCATTGCTGGCGTAGACCCAGATCATGCGGGTCTTTATCCTTCCATCAAAATTTTTCCCCCTGAGTTGGTAGCTTCCACCGTCAAATTTCTCGGGGTCCTTAGTCACGATGAGTCGATGCATCTTGTAAGGGGGGCGGATTATTCGCTGCTTCTGCGTAATGTAGCTCGCTATTCGAGAGCAGGATTTCCCACAAAATTCGTGGAGAGCTTCTCGGTGGGAACCCCCGTCATTGCCAACATTACCAGTGACTTGGGAGAGCATTTGATCGACGGCGCCACTGGATGGATTTGCGAGAAACCGTCGCCTCAGAGTTTGAAGGCCACGTTATTTAGAGCGGCAAAAATTAACAGAGAAAAGCATACGCAAATGCGTCAGGCCTGCCGGGATCAAGCTCTCCGGGCTTTTGATTATCGTAATGCTGCCAGTTCATTGACTCAATTCCTCGAGACCGCCAGAACTTTATAAACTATGTTTACCTCGAAGACCCTACTCATTACCGGCGGAACTGGTTCCTTTGGGAACGCGGTTCTCAAGCGATTTCTGAATACCGATATCGCCGAAATTCGCATATTCAGTCGCGATGAGAAAAAACAGGATGATATGCGCAAGCGCTATCACAACCCCAAGCTCAAGTTCTACATCGGCGATGTGCGCGATGCGCGCAGCGTGCAACAGGCCATGCGAGGTGTGGACTTTGTATTTCACGCCGCCGCGCTTAAACAAGTGCCGTCCTGCGAATTCCATCCTATGCAGGCGGTCCAAACAAATGTGCTGGGCACAGAAAATGTGCTGGAGGCCGCAATCGCGGCCAGAGTTCAGCGGGTGATATGCCTTAGTACAGACAAGGCTGTATATCCAATCAATGCTATGGGCATTAGCAAAGCGATGATGGAAAAGGTGATGGTGGCGGCTAGTAGGAATTTGGAAGGCTCGGACACCGTGATATGTGGTACTCGCTACGGAAACGTAATGGCTTCGCGAGGATCCGTCATTCCGCTCTTTGTGGACCAGATATTAGCTGGGATGCCAATAACGGTCACCGATCCGACAATGACGCGCTTTATGATGACATTGTCCGATGCCGTAGACCTTGTTTTGTACGCATTTGAGCACGGAAATAACGGCGATATCTTCGTTCAAAAGGCGCCCGCAGCGACGGTACAAGTGCTTGCTGATGCATTGTTGGAGTTAATGAATAAGGCCGGGCATTCGGTGCAGGTAATGGGCACACGACACGGTGAGAAGTTATATGAAGCCCTTTTGGGGCGAGAGGAGTTGGCGTGTGCCCAAGACATGGGTAGCTATTTCCGCGTCCCACCCGACGGACGGGATCTGAATTACGCAAAATTTGTAGAGCAGGGAGAACAGCGCCTAACTCAAATGGCTCATGGTGAGGATTACAACTCTCATAACACCACGAGATTGGATGTTGCAGGCATGAAAGCCCTGCTTCTAAAGCTTGATTTCATGCGACGTATCGCTGCTGGCGAAAATGTCATAGCAGAGGAGTGATGCAAATGAGTGGCAGCAAGAGAATTTTGATCACTGGGGCCGATGGCTTTATTGCTAGAAACCTGCGACTTGTTTTGGGCGAGCGCATTGATTTGCAGATTCACTGCTTTGGTCACTCGGACGATGTGTCCAGGTTGCCGGAATTGCTTCATGGCGTGGATTTTGTATTTCACTTGGCGGGTGTTAATCGGCCCAAGCATCCCGAGGAATTCTACAGCGGCAATGCAGCGCTTACACAGGCGCTGTGCGACGCATTGGCAACTGAAGTTGAACGAAGCGGACGCTGTCCATCAGTGATTTTCTCCTCCAGCGTGCAGGCAGCACAAAATAATCCTTATGGGTTAAGTAAGCGAGCCGCGGAAGATTTGCTATTTAAGCTGGAGGCCAGCCACGGAGTTCCAGTGCACGTTTTCCGTTTGCCAAATGTATTTGGCAAATGGTGCAAGCCAAATTACAACTCGGTGGTGGCCACTTTTTGTCACAACATAGCGCGCGATTTGCCAATTCAAATCAACGACCCATTGGCGCCCCTTACATTGGTCTACGTGGACGACGTTGTAGAGCGCTTCGTTCAATTACTTGACGGTGCGGATTCCCTGAAAGCAGATTCGGGTTTCTCGGTTATGACGCCCCAATACACGTCCACCGTGGGTGAGGTGGCGAGGCAGATCGAGGCGTTTCGCGAGAGCCGCTCCACTTTGGTGACCGAGCGCGTAGGTGGTGGATTCGTCCGTGCTTTGTATTCAACCTATGTAAGCCATCTCCCTGTGGAATTGTTCGCTTACTCTATATCTCAGTATGCTGATCCGCGCGGGGTATTTGTTGAGATGTTGAAAACACCGGATTGCGGGCAATTCAGCTATTTCACCGCACATCCCGGTATTACGCGTGGTGGCCATTATCATCATTCAAAAACAGAAAAATTTCTCGTCATCAAAGGTCGAGCAAAGTTCAGATTCCGGCACATGCATACCGGGGAAGTTTATGAGCTACTAACTGACGGCGATAAAGCAGAAGTTGTAGAAACTGTTCCCGGTTGGACGCACGATATTAAAAATATTGGTGCCGACGAGATGATCGTGATGCTCTGGGCGAATGAGATATTTGATCGAGCAAGACCAGATACATTCACATGTCCCGTGTGAGGAAGACTAAAAATGAAAAAACTTAAAGTAATGACCGTGGTTGGCACGCGACCAGAGATTATTCGGCTTTCTCGTGTATTGGTGCGGCTTGATGAGCAGTGCGAGCATATTTTGGTCCATACTGGTCAAAACTATGACTATGAACTCAATCAGATATTTTTCGACGATCTTGGTATACGTCGGCCAGATCATTTTCTGAATGCCGCTGCCGCCGGAGCTGCGCAAACCATTGGGCAAATAATTATTGCGATTGATGCGGTTCTGGAGTCGGAGAAGCCGGATGCTTTATTGGTTTTGGGAGACACGAACAGTTGTATGGCTGTGTTGCCTGCCAAGCGCCGAAAGGTGCCTGTATTTCATATGGAAGCCGGCAATCGGTGTTTTGATCAGCGCGTTCCTGAAGAAATAAACCGTCGTATAGTTGATCACACGGCGGATATAAATCTCACCTATAGCAGTATTGCGCGCGAATACCTGCTACGCGAGGGGCTACCTCCCGATATGGTAATAAAAACGGGAAGTCCAATGGCTGAGGTGCTGGCGCATTACCGGCAGAAAATTGAGTCCTCAGATGTGCTTGATAGGCTTGACCTGAGGGGAGAGAAATTCTTTTTGATAAGTGCGCATCGCGAAGAAAATATTGACTCAGACCGGAATTTTAACAAGCTCGTGCAGGTATTAAATACCATTGCCGAGCACGAAAAGATACCGGTTATCGTATCCACACACCCTCGTACGCAGAAAAGGGTGGATGCTATGGGGGTTTTCTTTCATCCCAATGTTCAGTTGCTCAAGCCGCTTGGTTTCACCGATTACAACCGACTGCAGATCTCCGCACGAGCGGTTCTCTCAGATAGTGGAACAATTAACGAAGAATCATCCATTTTGAATTTTCCTGCTTTAAATCTGCGAGAGGCTCACGAGCGTCCAGAGGCGATGGAAGAGGCCGCGGTAATGATGGTGGGATTGGATATCGAGCGAGTGCTGCAAGGATTGGCCATTTTGCAAGGGCAACCACGTGGCAATCAGCGGCTACTCCGACAGGTTGCCGACTACAGTATTCCAAATGTGTCGGAAAAAATAGTCCGCATTATTCATAGTTACACCGATTATGTGAATCGAATAGTTTGGAAGAAGTACTAAGTCAGAGTGATTAATTTGAGATTGAACCGCAAGGCTTTTAAGCACGGTGAGACAGCTCCGGTTTTGGGGTGGGTGAAGCGAATCTATTTCCGGTTTGGAAAGGTGTTGTCGTGATTGAATTGCGCTTTTTGCGGATTTCGGTTTTAGGCTTTTTGATTGTTCTGGAGAGCGCAAATGCATTTGCCTCCTGTGAGATCAAGCCCGCTTCGGATTTGGTCATTGATGTAAAAAGCGTAGGTGCCCGTGGTGATGGTTCTACCGATGACACGAAGGCGCTCCAAAAGGCTCTCGATGGAGTTTCGTTGCGCGGTGGAACAGTTGTGCTTCCAGTGGGCACTTACCTGGTTGACGCAAAGGTCGGGTTAAGGATAAAGAGTAATACGGTTTTTAAATTGTCTCAAGGTGCTATTATTAAGGCGATGCCGAATGCGGTGGACACTTTCAGTATTTTGCGCGTTTATGACGCCTCGAATGTCGCAATTGTCGGGGGACAATTGAAAGGTGAGCGGCACGAGCATCAAGGGAGTACTGGGGAATGGGGGATGGGCCTTTCTTTGCATGGGGCAAGCGACGTGGTTATTAAAGACATAATTTCCAAAGATAACTGGGGGGATGGTTTCTATGTTGGCGGGAAAAGCAAAAATATCCAATTTTGTTCCGTTGTTGCGGACGGCAACAGGCGGCAGGGGTTGTCCATAGTTTCTGGGGCTGGGATTTTGGTCACTGATTCTTCTTTCATTAACACTCGGGGCGTACCGCCTCAAGCTGGCATTGACATCGAGCCGAATGCCGATGGTGCTGTAAGCGATGTTCGGATAGTGAAATCTCAATTTCTCAATAATGCTGGCTCGGGGGTTGCTTCTTATTTATCTTCAAAATTCAAAGATGGATCCATTTCTGCCATTTCGATCGAAGGAAATTCATTCATGAGAAATGGTGCAGAAGGTGTTGCTATTTTCAATACCCTTGATGCCAAGGTTATTGGAAATTCATTTGAAAAAAGCAACAAGAAGGCAATTTTAGTTGATGAAAAATCGCGAGCTATTGTTGAGCAGGAAAATTCAACTAGGGATTAAGATGTTTCCTAGGTGTGGCGATATGTTTGGCGCCGATTTTCGCGAGAAAATGTGTTGACGCCTTTGTGTGCTTTGGCATCTATGGTGCTGCATGTATTTTTTCTGACTTTTTTAAATCGCCGACTGTTCTGATGAAGCGACTGTTGTTTGTTATTTCCGAGGATTGGTACTTCGTTTCCCATCGCCTTCAGCTAGCAATTCATGCAAAGGCTATGGGTTATCGCGTGGCCGTTTTATGCCGCGTCTCGACCCACGCCGAGCTGCTCAAAAAATCGGGTATCGAAGTTTTCCCGTGGCTCCTGGAGCGGCGTTCCAAGAACCCGCTGACCGAATGGCGCGCATTGCGCGGCGCGCGATCTGCCATCCGGGCGTTTCAGCCCGACGTGCTGCACGCCGTGGCGCTCAAGCCCGTGCTGTACAGCGCAATAGCCGGCAAGTCCCAAAAATCGGAGGGCAGAGTGTTTGCACTCGCAGGCCTGGGATATGTGTTTTCCTCGCAGAAGATGCTCGCAAGGTGTCTGCGCCCATTCATCGTCCAGGCGTTTCGCGCGGCATTTCGCAATCCCGCCACTCGCCTGATCTTGCAGAACCCGGACGACGCGCAGGTGTTGTCAAAGGCGAAGGTCATCGCGTCGGAAAAAATCCGGCTGATTCGTGGCGCCGGTGTGGATATGAACGCATTTCCGGCGATTCCGGAGCCTGAGCTCAATGATCAGCAGATGCTTGTCGTGCTGCCGGGCCGAATGCTCTGGGACAAGGGCGTGGCTGAATTCGTGGAAGCCGCGAGGCTTCTGCAACAGCGCGGCATCCGTGCGCGATTCGCATTGGTGGGCGGCCGCGACGATCACAACCCATCGTGCGTTCCGCTGCAGATGCTGAAGGATTGGGAATCGGAAGGTGTGGTGGAGTACTGGGGAAACCGCAACGACATGCCAGCGGTATTGGCCCAGGCCCACGTGGTGTGTCTGCCGTCCTATCGCGAGGGGTTGCCCAAGGCACTCCTCGAAGCGGCCAGTTGTGCGAGGCCGATCGTCACGTTCGATGTGCCCGGCTGCCGGGAGGTTGTGGTTCATGGCAAGAACGGGCTCTTGGTTCCGTTCGGCGATGTCGTTGCCTTGGCAAATGCGCTCGAAGCATTGATGGCCGATCGGTCGATGCGTGTGCAAATGGGCGCACAAGGGCGCCTGATGGTCCAGCAAGAGTTCTCGCAGGAGCTTGTTGCGGAGAAAACCATGCAGGTTTGGGAAGAGGTGCTCGCGTGAGGGTTCTCGTCACCGGCGCGACGGGCTTCGTGGGCGGCGCGCTCATCCAGCAATTGATGGCATGCGGCTTGTCGGGCGCTTCAGGCGCGGGTGCAGTGTCGGCGGCCTCGATCGAAATCGTTGCTGGAGTACGGCAACCGAGCCAGAGTTTGCCGGCCGCGATAGAACAGTGCACGGTAGGCGATTTGTCCAGCGACACCGATTGGAGCGAAGCGCTGCGAGGTGCCGATGCAGTCGTCCATTGCTCCGCTCGCGTGCATGTGATGCAAGACACGGCGCAAGATCCGTTGAGCGCTTTCCGTTCCGTGAACGTGGAGGGCACGTTGAACCTTGCCCGGCAGGCCGCCGCAGCCGGTGTGAGGCGTTTCGTTTTTGTCAGCTCGATCAAGGTGAACGGTGAAGCCACGGTGCCCGGGCGGCCTTTTCGGGCAGATGACTCCCCGGCGCCGCAGGATGCCTATGGAATCTCCAAGCACGAGGCCGAAGCAGGTTTGCGGCAGCTGGCCACCGACTCCGGAATGGAAGTGGCGATCGTTCGTCCCCCACTGGTGTACGGGCGTGGCGTCAGGGCCAACTTCCGCGCCATGATGGGTGCGGTGGCGCGTCGACTGCCTCTCCCGCTAGGCCGTATTGAACACAACCGCCGCAGCATGGTGGCACTCGGCAACCTGGTCGACCTGCTGGCGACCTGCATATCTCACCCGGACGCTGCCAACCGGACGTTCCTGGTTTCGGATGACGAAGACCTCTCGACTTCGCAGTTGCTGCGGCGCCTCGGGCGGGCCATGGGGCGACCGGCGCGGCTTGTGCCTGTGCCTGTGAGCTTGCTTGAACTGGGAGCCGCCTTGCTGGGTCGGCGCAGTGTTGCGCAACGACTCTGCGGCTCGCTGCAGGTGGATATCTCCGATACGAGGCAACGGTTGGGATGGGCGCCGCCCCTCAGTGTCGACGAGGGTTTGAAGAGTGCAGCGGAAGGGTACTTGAATGAAGCGTCTGTTTGATCTGGCTCTCGCGCTGTGCGCGGCCATGGTGTTGTTGCTGCCAGTGGCCGTTATTGCGCTGGCCGTGCGCCTTACCTCGCCTGGGCCGGCTCTGTATTGGTCCGACCGGGTGGGCCGCAACAACCGGATCTTCAAGATGCCGAAGTTCCGCAGCATGAGGATCGGTACGCCGGCAGTTGCCACGCATCTGCTTTCGGACCCCAAGGCGTACCTCACGCCTATCGGCCCATTTCTGCGCAAGAGCAGTCTGGATGAATTGCCGCAGCTCTGGAGCATCCTGATGGGGGATATGAGCTTTGTAGGGCCGCGTCCGGCGCTCTTCAACCAGACAGACCTGATCGATTTGCGGACGGGCCATGGCGTGCATTTGCTGGTGCCGGGGCTCACGGGTTGGGCTCAAGTCAACGGGCGCGACGAATTGCCGATTCCGGTGAAGGTTCAGTTCGACGCTGAATACCTGCAGCGCCGTTCCTTGGCATTCGACATCCGCATCCTGTGGCTTACCTTCGTCAAAGTGCTCAAGCGCGATGGCGTGACGCATTGATTGCAAGGACGACGATGGCAACGAAGCGTTTGCTGATCATCGGCACAGGCGGCCACGGACGCAGCGTTGCGGAAGCGGTCCTGCTCCGAAACGACTATGTGTTGACGGGCTTCCTCGACGATGCGGCCGAGTCTGCTCAACGCTTGTGGGACTGGCCGGTGTGGGGAACGACTGCCATGCTGGGCGCATACAGGAATCAGGTCGATGCGGTGTTCGTGGCCATCGGCAACAACGCGTTGCGCGAAACATTGCACCAGCGCGTGCAGGCGGAGGGGTTGGCTTTGGCCACGGTTATTCACCCCGCTGCCGCTGTATCGCACAGGGCGGCGATAGGCCAGGGCAGCGCCGTCATGGCCAGTGCTGTCGTGGGCACTGGCGGCGAGCTGGGGGAAGGCGTGATCGTGAACTGCGGTGCGGTTGTCGATCACGACTGCACGGTGGAGCCGTTCGGCCATCTGGGCGTGAATGCCGGGATGGCCGGTGGCAGCATCTTGGGGCGCCGTGCGTGGATGCAGGTGGGCGCCTCAATCGCCCAAGGGGCCAAGGTGGCCGCAGACCGTGTGTTGCTTCCGGGCGAGGTGGTGGCGCGTGCCTGATAGCACCACTCATGGCAGTAACAGCACGGCCCGGCAGCGTTTCGGTCGGGTCGCCCGCGTCGTGTTCTGGGCGTGTGCCGTCTCGGTTCTCGTGCTTTCGCTCGCGCCCGCCACAACTCCGATGCCATCCACCGGTTGGGACAAGACAAACCATCTGCTGGCTTTTGCAATGCTTGCCTTTTGGGCGCATCGCGCTTACCCAGGGCGCACCGCCGCCGCTCTTTTGGGGCTCCTCGCGTATGGCGGGCTCATCGAAGCACTGCAGGCTTTCACTCCTGACCGGTCTGCCGAGTGGGCGGACCTGTTGGCTGACGGCGTTGGACTTCTGTTCGGCGAGATGCTCGCTCGGCTGATGTGGCCGTGGCTTGCCAAGAGGCTTTCGGTTGACGGCCAGCGGGCGTAACAGCCACGTGACAACCAGCAACTAAAATGTCATCAAGAAAAGGGAGTTTCAACCGTGATTAATCGTCCTTTGCGGCTGTTCAATGCCGTTGGCCAAAGCGAGCGGCTCACGCGATGAAGTCCGTACTGGTCGTATGCATCGGAAACATCTGCCGCAGCCCGATGGGAGAAGCCTTGATCGCCGCTGCTTTGCCAAACATCAAGGTGTCATCCGCCGGCGTAGGGGCGCTTGTGGGCCAGCCCGCTGACGCATTGGCACGTGAACTCATGGCCAAGCGCGGCCTAGACATCGAGTCTCATCGCGCGCGGCAACTGACCAGCCGGATGTGCCAGGAAGCCGACCTGATCCTGGTCATGGACGAAGAGCAACGACTTCATATCAACGAGAAGCACCCGCTCACACGCGGTAAGTTGTTTCGTCTCGGCGAGGTCGCACGCGTCGACATCCCCGATCCTTATCGCCTGGGCCAGCCGGCCTTCGAGCGAGCCCTGAAACTCATCGACGACGGCGCCAGTGCGTGGGTCGAACGCATCAAGAAACTCTCATGACTGCTCTTGCTTCTACTCCGATGCCCACGGCTCCTATCGTTACCCCGCGCGATGATGACGATGTCATCCACCTGTCCGAATACCTCGACATCCTGATCGATCGCAAGTGGTTGGTGGCCGGCATCACTTTTGTCGCTGTTGTATTGGGTGTCGCCTACGCACTGCTATCTACGCCGATCTATCAGTCCAACCTGCTGATCCAGGTAGAAGACTCCGCGCCGGATGCGAAGAACTTTCTCGGTGATACCGCCAACCTATTCGACGTGAAGACGCCGGCGACTGGCGAAATCCAGATCATTCGATCGCGCATGGTCATGGGTGGCGCGGTGGAGGCAACGCGGCTGTACATCGACGCGCAACCGCATCGCATTCCTCTGATCGGCGAGTGGCTCTCACGACGTGCCAAGACTCTTTCGGACCCCGGATTCCTCGGGATGGATGGGTACGTGTCGGGTACCGAGGCAATCGGCATCGACAAATTCGATGTACCAGCCGTACTTGAAGATCAAAAGCCCTTCACGATCACTGCGCAGACCGGTGGCCAGTACACGCTCACGCATCCTGATCTTTCAACTTCGCTGTCGGGTACTGTTGGCACGCTCCTGAGCCAGTCGACGCCCGACGGCACCATCACGCTGATGGTGTCGAAGCTCGATGGAAAGCCTGGGGCCGAATTCATCGTTTCCCGTGCCTCGTTGCTAGCGACCATTGAGGACTTGCAGAAGCGGGCACAGCTCAGCGAGCAAGGCAAGCAATCAAACGTGATCAGCGTGACGCTGGAAGACAGCGACCGAGATCGTTTGCGGCGAATCCTCAACGAGATCGGGGCGCAGTATGTGCGCCAAAACATCGAACGGAAAGCTGCCGAAGCTGAGAAGACACTCGAGTTTTTGGACGACCAACTGCCTGAGTTCAAGAAGCAACTCGAAGGTTCTGAAGACGCCTACGCGAGCTTCCGGAACAAGAACGGCACCATTGCCTTCGACGAGGAAGCCAAGGCCATGTTGAATCAGACGGTGGAGTTGCGAAAGCAACTGCTGGAGTCAGAGCAACAGCGGCGTGACTTGCGCTCGCGTTTCACCGCAACGAATCCCAAGGTGGGCGTGATCGATGGTCAGATATCTGCCATCAATCGCGAACTCGCTCAAATCGACAACCGTGTGAGCGCCATGCCGGTCGTTCAGCGCGACGCTTTGCGGCTGGAGCGCGACGTCCGTGTAAACGGTGAACTCTACAAATCACTGCTCAACAGCTCGTTGCAGTTGCGGCTCGTAAAGGAGGGCAAGGTCGGTAACGTGCGCCTGCTGGATAAAGCGACCAAGCCAAAAAGACCTGTGAGGCCGCAAAAGCCATTGATCGTCGCACTGTCGTTGGTGCTGGGCCTGCTCGCTGGCATCGCCTTCGCGATCGTGCGCAGCAAGATGGCCAGCGGCATCAACAACCCGCAGGAAATCGAGGAGCGCCTTGGCCTGAACGTCTACTCCGTCGTGCCCCTCGCCATCGAGCAGGAGCGGATTGGTCAACGCATTGCAGGTGGCGTCGGTGGTGTCCAGGTGCTGGCCATTAACGAGCCGGAGAGCCTGGCCGTAGAAAGCTTGCGCAACCTGCGCATCTCCCTCCAGTTGGCCTTGATGGAGACCAACAACAACCGCGTACTCATCACCGGCGCCACGCCAGGTGTCGGCAAGAGCTTCGTTTCAGGCAACTTCGCGGCCATCATGGCCGAGGCCGGCCGGCGCGTACTGCTGGTCGACGCCGACTTGCGGAAGGGCCACCTGCACACAGCCTTCGGCCTGCCGCGCAAGGGCGGGCTGGCCGACATCCTCTCTGGTGACATGACCAGCGAGCAGGCGATCCACAGCCAGGTGACGCCGAACCTCGACGTTCTCACCACGGGCAACTACCCGTTCAATCCGGCCAGCATGATGCTGTCGTCTACCTTGAGGGAATTCCTTGAAGCCATGTCGGCCCGCTACGACCTCGTGGTGATCGACAGTCCGCCAGTGCTGGTGGCGGCCGATGCCGCAGCGGTGGCGGCTCACGCTGGCGCGATCCTGTTGGTGGCACGCGACAACCTCACGCAGATCGGCGAACTCAGCGAGAGCGTCAAGCGCCTAGCCCATGCAGGCCAGCGGGTCAGCGGCGTTGTCTTCAACGGCATGGATCTTTCACGCCGGCACTACGGCAGCTATGGCTATAAATACGGTGGTTACCGGTACACCGAATACAAATACAAGGACGCCGCTTGACGCGTCAGCCGTGTCCTACCGGCCGCGGTGACGTTATCCGACATTGGATACACACGTTAACATTTTAGAGGGAGTTGATACCCTGAATAGGGGAGGCAAGGGCGGGACCTTCGGAGAAAATTGTTGTTCGCTAAAACAACTATTAACTCTAAGTGCGATCCCTCATCAACCGCCTTGCAGCACCCTTGCTTGCGTTGCCCCGCCCTGCCAAACGCCTGCTGGCGCTGGCTGTCGATGCCATGCTTTGCGTCCTGTGCGTGTGGGTGGCGTTCAGCCTTCGTTACGAGCAGTGGGTAACCCTTCGCGGGGTTCAATGGACGGCGGTCGGCGTGGCGATCATCGGCGCGCTCCCTCTCTTCATTGTTTTCGGGCTGTACCGGGCCATCTTCCGTTACGCCGGTCCTGCCGCATTGATGGCCGTCTTGCGGGCCTGCACGTTCTTTGGCATCGGCTACGGGCTCGTGTTTTCCGTGATCGGTGTGAGCGGTGTACCGCGGACGGTCGGCTTCCTCATGCCCATGCTGCTGTTCCTGACGGTGGCGAGTTCGCGCATGCTGGCGCGTTACTGGTTGGGCGGCATGTACATGAGCGCGCTCGACCGAAAGGCACTGCCGCAAGTAGTGATCTACGGTGCCGGCGGCGCCGGGGTGCAATTGGCTGCTGCATTGACCCAAAGCCGCGAGATGTCGGTTCGTGCCTTCATCGATGACGCAAGGCACCTCCAGGGCAACACCCTTCATGGCCTGCCGATCCACTCCCCCGATTGGCTCAAAGACAACGCCGCAAGACTGGGCATTACCGATGTGTTGTTGGCAATGCCTTCGGCCAGCCGTGCGCGTCGGGCGGAGATCCTGAACCAGTTGCTGCCTCTGTATCTTCACGTGCGGATGCTTCCGGCACTCGCCGATCTGGCCAACGGGCGAGTGCAAGTCCACGATCTGCTCGAGGTCGACATCGAAGACCTCTTGGGGCGTGACCCGGTCGCGCCGAGAGGCGATTTGCTGCACAAGAACATCCGCCATCAAGTCGTGCTGGTCACGGGAGCGGGCGGTTCCATTGGCAGCGAGCTGTGCCGGCAGATCGTGCAGCTTTCGCCGAAGACGCTGCTGCTGGTGGAGATGAACGAGTTCGCGCTCTATGCCATCCACCAGGAGCTCGAAGCATTGGCGCCGCAGATTCATGTGGTTCCCTTGCTTGCTTCGGTATGCGATGCGGCACGCTTGCGCGACGTGATGCGTGCCTGGCACCCGGACACCGTCTATCACGCCGCCGCCTACAAGCATGTGCCGCTGGTTGAGCACAACCCCATCGAAGGTGTGCGCAACAACGCGCTGGGCACGCTCACGGCGGCGCAGATCGCGATGGAATGCAAGGTGCGCCGCTTCGTGCTCATCAGCACCGACAAGGCGGTGCGCCCGACCAACGTCATGGGCGCCAGCAAGCGGTTGGCCGAGATGACGTTGCAGGGTCTTGCGCAACAAAAATCGGGCACCTGCTTCTCGATGGTTCGCTTCGGCAATGTGCTGGGCTCCAGCGGCTCGGTGGTTCCGCTGTTCCGCCGGCAAATCGAAGCAGGTGGCCCCATCACGCTGACGCATGCGGACATCACGCGCTACTTCATGACCATTCCAGAGGCGGCGCAACTGGTCATCCAGGCCAGCGCAATGGCCGAAGGCGGCGATGTGTTCGTGCTCGACATGGGCGAGCCGGTGCGCATCATCGACCTCGCGCGCCGCCTGGTTGAACTGTCGGGGCGCACGGTGCGAGACGAGAATTCGCCCGATGGCGACATCGAACTCCAGATCACCGGCCTGCGGCCCGGCGAGAAGTTGTACGAGGAACTGCTGATCGGCGACAACGCCTTGCCGACCTCGCACCCGCGCGTGATGAAGGCGCACGAGCCTTGCCTGCCCGAGGAAGAGCTTTGGCGCCAGTTCGACGTGTTGACCGCCGCGCTTCGCAACAGCGACGTGCCGGCCCTCAAGCGCACGCTGCAGCAGATGCTGCCCGGCTACCGCGCGCATGCGGAAGTGGTCGACTGGGTGCATATGGAGCGGGAGCGGAATCGCCTGGCGGTGACCGTGGTGGGTCGCGACGAGGAAAGCGCGAACTCGGACATGCCTGTGGCTATCGCGCTTTGAATAGGATTCAGGCGATGCAACGGCATAAACTCTTTGGGCGCTTGCGGTTGTTTCGATAGACTTCGTAACCAAAGCTGCCGCAGCTGCTGCTTGGCATGAAGTGGCGCGAGAGGACTTCGGGGTGGCGGGCGATGCCACTACTGACGATACGACCGCACTACAAACGGCAGCCAATGATGCGGTAGGTAAGCGCTTGGTGCTCTCATGAGTTTATCGGCTGTCATCTGCAGGCCTCACCATCTTTCCTATTCGCACATCGTATTCATTTTCGGTGCGCGTCTTGAACTGCTTGCTCGTTCGGCCGAGGGGTACCAGATCTTACGAATACACGATGCGGGCAATGTCCTCATTGAATGCCCCAACATCGACGCCAGGCGCGACCCCCAATACGATGGCAGGTGGTGATGGGGAAGCGGCATTTCGATTGACGAAACCGCGCACTTACAGTGACTGCCCCCTCTGGAGCATGCCGCTCCCGACTAGCCTCGACCCAATGTCGTTCAGATGCAACTTGTCTCGATAAATCAACTTTCCGTCAATCACGGGACTGCACCTATCAGCTTGGCAAATAACCTGATTCGGGTCCACTATGTGGACTTGGGGAAAGCGAGCGGCGATCTCTTCGAAATATGCAGGTGGGCCCTGGCGTACCCCCTCGCAATTTCCGCTGGTCTCGTACATTGCATGACGGATGACGCAGCTACCCGCTCGATCGATTTCCTCATTGGTAACGATCAAGGTTACTTTGGCGCCGGTCTGCAGCACCTCCTCTATAGATGAAATAAGCTGTTCGCCGGTGCGCCCGCCCTGAGTCCAATTGCCAGCGAGCACCACGCGAGAATATTTGGCTGCTTTAATTTTTTCGTACACGGCCTTGTTTCGCTTCAGGCATTTTTCTTTGTACGAAGGCTCCTTGCCTGTGTCGTAGCCAAGGATTGGTGGGCAGCCATCCATCGTGTAGTCCATCAGTGAGATGCCTTGTGCCTTGGCCATGACATCGAGCATTCCCGTAAAGTGGTTTGCAACCGAATCACCTATCAGAATTCCATCCAATTCGGACTTCTCGGTGCCAAGCCTGCACTTTTTCTCGTTTGGGGGCGTGTCGTATAGGGCGGTAGGAACGTGGCAACCGCTACGTAGGATATTGGGCTTTGATTCCAGCGCGGTTTCGAACTCTACGACTCGTGGATCGAAGCGTTGCGGAAATCCTTTCGTATAGGCCGCCGCTGCACCTAACGAAACGAGCGCAATGACTGGAATGCAAAATCGCTGAGCAAAAACCATGGAGAATGACAACGAAACACCGGTCCGACGCATTGGCGTCTCTACGAACTTCCACGAAAGCCAAGACAGACCCACGGCCACAATGACCACGCCGGTGCCGACGATCGGGCTGATGACGATGTTCAGATAGTTGAGGTAGGCAATGATCGGCTAGTGCCACAGATACAGTGAATATGAGATCAGGCCGATGAAAACCATTGGTCGACTCAGTAAGAAACGCGACGATGTGAAGCGACCGCTTCCCGCCCAGATCAGCAGGGCAGCGCCGGCACATGGCCATATGGCCATGATTCCGGGAAACGGTGAAGACTTGCCGATGAGGGCCAGCGAGCCAATGATCAGTACGAACCCGGCCACCAAACTTATCTGCGACTGAAGTTTTGTTGTCGGCTGCACATGCACGATCAACAGGGCCAACACGCCCCCGATCATCAGTTCAAAGAATCTCGTGGGAAGCAAGTAATAGGCAGCCGACGCGGCAATGTTGACGCCCATTTGAGAGACCGCGATCGCCGCGATCGTGAGAATTCCAAAGATCGCCAGCACGTAGCGGCGGCTGAGCTTGAAGAGCAGGAGCGTGAGCAGGGGCCAGATCAGATAGAACTGTTCCTCTACGCCGAGCGACCACGTATGCAGCAGAGGCGCCTCGGCCGCATTGCCAGCGAAATAGCTGCCGTACTCTCGCCAGAAAAACACATTGGACAGGCCGATCATTGAATAGATCGAACTTTTGCCGAGCCTTACCAAATCGGAGGGAGATAAAAGCACTACCCCAACGAGAAGGCTCACAACGAGCACCAGCATGAGGACTGGAGCGATTCGATTGATACGCCGCTTATAGAACTGCTTGATAGAGAAATTGTCTTCGCAAATCTCCTTGCGAATCTGAGAGGTGATCAGGAAGCCCGAGATCACAAAAAAAATATCGACACCGATGAAACCGCCCGGCAGCACCGATGCGCTGAGATGGTTGATGAACACAGATATAACCGCGATTGCGCGCAGGCCGTCGATATCCGGGCGGTATTGTTTTGAAGTCATTGGGCTTGCAGCCAAACCTGTGGCCGATTTACGAGTGTGATCACTCATTGAAGAGAAACGTAAATCCAGTGGCTCTAGCGCGCATTCTCGAAATTGAGAATGTTGTCGCCGGCCTTCGGCTGATTGTTCTCCGGCGCCGCGAAGCTGAAAGCCTTCGGGTCGCGGACCGACGTCATGTCGTAGAGCGGGTTGATCCGCCCCAGCTTTGCACCGCCGTCGCGCGTCAACGGTGACCAGGTAAATCCGGCAGAGAACCTGCTGGACTTCGGCAGGAATGCATCGAACGGCACGGAGATGTAGATGCCCTTGTCGAAACTGCCTTCGCCGAATTGGGCCGCCGATACATTGGTCTTGGTTGCATAGACGCCAACCATCACGCCGTTGTCGAAACGTCGGCTGATGTCGAGCGTGACCCCGCGATCTCCGGCCAGGTATTGGCCGGCGCTGATCCTCGTCATCACACCGTTCCAACCCGTGTCCCAGTACAGCGTCGCATGGCCGGTGTTGACCTTGTAGTCGCGCAGACCGAAGTCTTGCTGGAAGTCGCGCTGGCGCACGTGGTTGATGTCGATGCCCAGGGCGAACTTGCTGCGCCATGGGCGATACAGCCATTCGGCACCCACGCCGGCGAACATCGATTCGAGGGCGCCGCCGTAAACGCTGTAGTACTGGTCTTCGCTCAGCCGGCCCACATGGGTCAGCTGGAACACCGGCATCGTCACCCGCGAGGTGGTGACGTATTCGCGTTGGAAGGTGCGCACGCGTGGAAGATTGCTGGGCGCGGTGTAGGTGAACTTGTCGAAGTTGTCCAGCAGGCGCCAGTTCAGCGCACCGTTCACCCATGTGCTCGGCGTGAAGCGGTATTCCGCCGTGGCCTGAACACCGATCTGGTAGAGCATGAAGGCATCGGGGCCGCCAATGATCTGCGAGAAGTACGGCGTCACGCCATAGGTGAACTTCTCGGTGCGGCGCTCCCATGGCGCCAATCCCGCGGTGTACTGCTGCTGCGCGGACGCGGTTGCCGCGTTGTCGGTGGTGGCGGCGGCGGTGGCGATCTTTTCCGGTGGCAGGAACAGCCGGTCTTCGCTCGCGTCCTGGTGCGGCGCGTAGTCGCGCTGGCTGGCTGCGCGCGCTTCGGCGGGCGACTGCGCCTGGTAGTGCTCGGCAACCCATTCGCCCCGATCGACGACCTGCGCATGCATCGCGAGGCCGCGCTCGTTGTAGTGCAGGATGAAGCTCTTGATCGACGCGGGCGAATCGCGATGCAGCACGGCAATGATCTGTTCGACCCGCGCCTGACGGTAGACGGTGTTGCTCTCGGTGATCCACACGTGCACGCCGCTGCCTTGCGGTGCGATGCGCTGGACCGTCCATTCGGTGCGGGCTTCGATCTCGGCCGCTGTCGACGCCCAGCCCGGCGGGTTTTGCGGCGCCTGAGGCGTGAAGCGGGGCTGGGGCGGATCGGCCGGCTTGGGTGCCCGCAGTGTTGCGACGTTGGTGGACAGCGTCACGCCGACCATCAGCTTGTTGCCGCGCTCCACGCCGGCGGAGAAGGCAACGCCAGGGGAGTAGCGGTACTCGAAGCCGATGTTGAAGGGTGTGCGCTGTTTCTGCTCGTTGCCGAACGGTTCGCTCTTGTAATCGTTGCCTTCATATTCGAGCTTGACCGTCAGCGGCTCCCATGGCGTGCGCCACTCCACGCCGCCGAACAGGGCGGCAGGTCCGCGGAAGTAAGTGCCGAAGTTGGTCTCGCCACCCGATACTGCGGTGATCCTGCGCGTTTCGAATCGACGGCTTATCAGGGTCAGTGGGTTCCGGATGTTGCCGCTGTTGCCGAGATATCCCCAGCCGATGCCGAGACTGAAGTCGAAATCGCCGTATCGCTTGTTCGCAACCAGGTACTCGGCGGAAAACAATCCGGTACCGCCGAGATCTCGAAAACCGAGCGCAATCTCAGGCACATAGGCGGACTCGCGCATGAGCCGCACCTTGAGGTCGATGCTCTTGTCCTTGGTGCTCTGGCCGGTGGTGCTGGCGGCGTAGGGCACGTTGCTGATCGATGTGTACCGAAAGCCGCCTTCCATCCAGTCCAGCGGCTGGAACATCACGTTCAGCCGGGTGTACGGCGAAACATGGGTGATCGATGTTCGAAAGTCGCCAGCCTGGCCCATGCGTGCGGTGGGCGTCTGGAGCAGGCCGGTCTCGCCCCAATCGTTGCTGCTGGTGCGAATGGCGTTGTACTGCGGTGCCACTTCGGGGCGCACGGAGACGGTGGTCGAGGGCGTGATCGTCGGCGCGGGAGCCGAAGGTTGCTGCGCTCCCGGTTGCGCGGAAACGCCCGCCGATGAAACGTCGCCTTGAGGCGAGGGGCCTTGCGTGGCGAGAAACTTGATGATCCCCTCGGAAGCGGCGACCAGGTCGGGCATCTCGCGGGGGGCCGCCCAGATCCACGCGCCTGGCGCAGGTTCGTCCGAAGGCTCGCTGTTCCAGGGGACCACGCCCACGCGGGCGGTTCGGCCATCCGGCTGCGCGACCCAGGCCCAGTCGGAGGGGCCTCGGGGCTCGCAGGCTGCCACGTAGTCCCAGGCGGTTCGGCCGGCCTCGTGCGTCACATGGCAAAGCTCTCCACTGGGGCGGACCACCGCGATGGTCTTCAGGTTCGGCGGCGCGGCAACCAGCTGCTGGCCAGCCGCCAGCACCGGGTCTTCTTCGGGATGCGCCTGCAGCCAGCGAGGGTCCACGATGCCGAGCGCCACCCGGCCTGTGATCGGCAAGGCCTGGAGCCAGGAAATCAGGCTCAGGCGATCGGCTTGTTCCGAACGCGGTGAGCGCCGGTTGATCGACTCGATGCGAACCAGCAGGGTGTTCTTGAGAAACTGCTGCGCCAGTCGTTCCTGCGGCACGCGCCATGCAAGGCCGGGAGAGGCGGCATCGGCGGGCTGGCGCAACAGCCAGGTGCTCAGGCGCTCGCCGGGGCGCACGTCGGCGTCATTCGTCGCCTCGGTCTTCGTAGCCGTGCTGAGTGGTTGCGCCGAGACGCCGAAACTTGCCGCCAGCGCGCACGCGATGGCCGCTCGACGAGGCCAATGCCGTTTGCCAATACCGCGAACCCAGGGAGTCATGTGCCGGAACTTGCCGATCTACCGGCCGCCGGTGCGGGGGGCGTCCATTGTTCGAAGCTCATGCAGAAGTCGCTGGTGAGGCACTGCTCTGAATACACGACCTGCGGTGCTCCCGAGGCGCTCGATATGCCGAAGCGAGCTGCAGGCAGTGAGGCCGTGGATGGGCGCGAGACGCTGCGCTCTTCGTACCAACGCAAGGAGGCGGGATTCGCGCCTGCGAGGAAGGTGTTCTGTGGTGGTGAGATGGGAGTTCGAACGATTTCGTCGCGAATTCCGAAGCGATAGCCCGGCATGAGATCACGCAGGCGCGTGTAGCTTTGGCCCGAGCCGCCTGAGGTGCTGGTCGCATCGGGAGTTGGCCATACAGGCAGTCCAGTGAATCGAACGTTTCGCCAGTCGGTGCTGAGCCCGGTAGTGCCCACGAGCTGCCCGTTCAGAAGCCTGACAATTTCACCGCTGCCGCTGTACCAGACTTCGACAGGGCCCTCGGCCCGCTGATCGATATAGCCGAGCACCATGAAAAGGGTGCGGTCACCGACCTGTGTCCGCAGATAGCGGTAGGCGGGATTGAAATCCGGCTGGGCCGCAGCTTGGCCCTTGTATACGAGCCGAGCGGCATCCAGCATGGCTGAAGACCCGGAGGAACAACCGCCAACGCCCAAATAAAACGTTGCCCAAAGGCAACGTTTTAAAAGTCGCGTGGCGAAACCAACGCGCGGAGCTCTCAGCGAATGCCCTCCCAGTGGGAGGGCACGCAGCATTTAACGCGTGCCGGTGGTGCCTGTGCCAGTACCGGTGCCGGGGATGATGACGAAGCCACCACCGCCGTTGCCACCGTTGCTGCTGGCGACTGCGACCAGCAGCGCGGTGCTGCCTGCAACAGCGCCCCATTGGCCGGGGGTCAGACCGCCGGTCGTTGCGGCGGTTGCGCCGGCTGCACCAGCGGGTGCGGGCGCCGGCGTCGTGTTGGTGGCGGGTGCCGGTGTTTGGGCAAATGCCGACGTAATTGCCAGGGAGGCAAGGGCGGCTGCGAGCTTGATCATCTTCATGGAAGTCCTCTCAAATTTCTTTGTGGTCGAGGGTAGCACGCCTCACAAGTGCGCCGCAACCCATTTCCCTCTCGTGGGCGTGTGCGAATGTGTAGCTTTTCGGGGTTGTTGAATCTGCCTTCATGGGCCTTTCCTGCGAGAGAGGGCGAGCCTGTACTTCCTCCTGCGGAGAAACCGTCTCAAGCCGATAGCCAAATCCGCGCAGGGCCGCCAGTAGAAAGCCATTTGCCGGGCGCAGATCGAGCTTGGCCCTCACGCGCGACAGATGCGTGTCCAGCGATCGCGAAAGCACCTCGAAATCGGCGCCCCAGATCGCTTGGTACAAGTGCTTGCGCGACAGCAGGCGTCCGGCGTTCTGAAAGAGAAACAGTGCCAGGTCGTACTCGCGGTTTCTCAGTTCGACCCGCACCCCGTTGAGCTTGACGGTGCGCCATGCCGGAAGAAACTGATAGGGCCCGAAGACGAGTTGGGGCTCGTGCAGCGCGGGGTAGGACCGGCGCAGCAGCCCGCAGATGCGCGCTTCGAGCTCCGCGTCGGAAATGGGCGCGATCAGGAAATCGTCGGCGCCGGCATGCAGGCTCATCGCCATCTCCGCGGCGTCGGACCTGTGCGTCGTGAAGAGAATCGGAAGGCGGTTGCCGCCAGCTCGTCGCAGTGCTTTCACCAGGGCCGGGCTGTCAAGGTTGGGCAAGCGCCAGTGAAAGATCAACAGGTCGAACCGCTGCGCCTCCACGGCCTGCAGGAGCAAGGCACCGTCCATGTATTCGTGGCATTCATGGCCGAGGTTCGTTGCGGTGTGGGCAACCAGTCGCAGCTGATCCCGCTCGTTGTCGAGTATTGCGATGCGCATTCCGTCCCTTTGCTTCACGCGCTCCTTTCGGAGGCGTGCCTCATCTTGGGCGAAGCGGCTTCCCGCGGCAATGCTTGCGAGCTTAAAAAAGGGAAGTAGCGCCAAACAGCCGTGATTTGATCGATGTTGACGACCGTATGGAACACAGTTCCATCAAAACCCGAGGAAAAGAGCTTGCGGAACTCAGAGCCAGTTGCCGCTCTGCGGCATCTGCACCTTCTCGGCCGGGTCGTCGCTGGTGACGAACGAGCCGATGACGATGCTCAGGAGCGAGATGAAGATGCTCGCGAAGAGCGCGGTCCAGAAACCCGAGACCTTGAAGCCCTTCACCAGCGCGGCCACCAGCAGGATCATCAGCGCATTGATGACCAGCAGGAAAAGGCCGAAGGTCACCAGCGTCAGCGGCAGCGTGAGCACGATCAGCAGCGGCTTCACGACCGCGTTGGCCAGTCCGAGCAGCAAGGCCGAGATCACCAGCGCGCCGGTGCCATCGAACTTGAGCCCGCGGAAGAGAAGGCTGGCGACCCAGAGCGAGACGGCGGTGATGGCCCAGTGGACGAGAAAGGGAGTGATGTTGTTCAGCATGTGATCGGTGGTGTGTGGCAGCAGACGCAGAGTTTGTTTCCGTCCGGATCGCGGAAGTACGCGCCATAGTAGTCCGGGTGGTAGTGCGGCCTGAGTCCGGGCGGGCCTTCGCAGCTGCCGCCGCTCGCCAGCGCTGCGGCGTGGGCGCGGTTCACGGTGGCGCGGTCGGCGGCCAGCAGCGCCACCATCTGGCCGTTGCCCTGCGTGGCCTCTTGGCCATCGAAAGGCGCACCGACCAGGAACAGGGGGCGCGGTGCATCGGGGCTTTGCCAGCCGGCCCATGGCTTCGTGTCGTCGCGAAAGCGCAGCTTCAGGCGCAGTTCGCCCATGAGCGCTGTGTAGAAACCGAAGGCGCGCTCGAAGTCGGTCACGCCGACGAAAACATGGGACAGCATGCGGTTGAGTTCCTTCTTGTTCGGCGAATCCGCGGATCTCTGCGGATTATCACGAGCAGAACTTCTGCGGTTACCTTGGGAAACATTGGATGGCAGCCCGTTAATATCGCCATCTCTCGGAGCCCTTGCAGGGGCCCATTTTCAATTGCCGGATAAGAACAAGGGGCCTGTGCCATATGGCCAATCCGTCGATCGCAAGCTTGACACCGGCACCGGCCTCGGCCGACGAGGCCGAATCGTGGGTGCGTGGCGAGCTGATCCGCAGCTTGATGCGCTCCTCGCGCAGCTCCTACATCGTTTCTGTTGCGCTCATCCCGGCCATGGTCGGGCTGAGCTGGGTCGAAGTGCCGCGCTGGGAGCTGCTCACGTGGCTGATGGCCGGCGTCATCGCCACGATTTGCCGGGCCTGGGGCTCGCATGTCTACACGGTGCGCTACGCCGGCCGGAGCTCCGCGGCGCAGCAACAGTTCACCGAGCGCTACGGCTTCATCTGGAGCACGACCGCGGTGGTGTGGGGGTCGTCGATCCTGCTGTTCTTCGAGCGCACGCCGCAGGTGAACCAGTTCATGAGCTGGCTGATCGTGGCCGGGGTGGCTACTTTTCCGCTCAACGGGCTCGCGCTGCATCCGCCGCTGCTCAAGCGCTACGTCAACACGCTCTTCATCACGATGCTGGGGGCAGTGGTGATCCGGCTTGTGAGCGTCAATTTGCACGCGCCGCAGTTCCATTACGGATACCTGATGCCGATCCTGCCGATGCTGCACTGGTTCCTGCTGCTGCGCGCGGGCCGCCACATCCATGAGACGGCGCGCAACAGCCTGGAGCTCCTTTTCCACAACCACATCCTGATCAAATCGCTCACGCAGCAGCGGCAGGCAGCGGTGTCGGCGGTGGCGATGAAGAACCGCTTCCTGGCCAGCGCCGCGCACGACATGCGCCAACCGGTGCTGGCACTTTCGCTGTACGCGGATTGGCTGCGCAACGAGCCCGAACTGGTGCTCGAGCTCGCGCCGAAGATCGTGCGCGCCACGCACGCGGTGAATGCGCTGTTCGATTCGATGTTCGACCTGGCGCGCATCGACTCGGGCCAGGTGCGGCTGCACATCGAGCGTGTCGACGTGCCAGAGCTGCTGCACGACCTGGAACTTCAGTACCGCCCGGTGGCCGAGAGCCGCGGCCTCGATTTCCGCGTGCACGTGACCGAGGGTTCCTTCCTCACCGACCCGATCCGCGTGCGCCGCATGATCGGCAACCTGCTGGCCAACGCCATCAAGTACACGACCGAAGGCGGCGTGCTGCTGGCCGCGCGGCAGACGCGCGACGGCATGCGCGTGGAAGTGTGGGACACCGGCATCGGCATTGCGCCCGAGCACCTGCGCGACGTCTTCCTGGAGTTCTACAAGGTGGCCGACCATGCCGGCACGTCCGACGGCTTCGGCCTCGGCCTCGCCATCGTCGCGCGGCTCTCGCACGTGCTGGGGCATCCGATCAGCGTGCGCTCGCGGCTGGGCAGCGGCAGCGTGTTCCGCGTGGCGCTGCACGACGCCGACGAGGCGGTGGCGCAGGCGCGCGTGAGCGCCTCCGGGGGCTGAAGAAAAAAGTACTGCGAGAAAGTGCGGCCCAAAGAAAACCGCGCACGAGGCGCGGTTTCGAAGAGTCAGTTTCTCGCCGGATCAGCCCGACAGAAGACCGTTGGTGCGGGCGTAGTGAAGCGCCTGCGTGCGGCTCTTCACACCGAGCCGGCGGAACAGGCGCCACAGGTGAACCTTCACCGTGTGCTCGCTGATCTCCAGGTCGGTCGCAATGTCGCGATTGCTCATGCCCTTGTCGAGCATGGCGATCAGCTGCGTCTGGCGCTTGGAGAGCTTGCTGCTCGCGAGCGGCGGCTCGTCGGCCTCTTCGGAGCCCGCCATCAGCAGGCCGCGCAGGGCGGCTGCCAATTCATTGGAGCTGGCCGACTTCTCGATGTAGGTGTCGGCGCCCGCTTCGATGCAGGCGTCTTCCATGTCCGCGGCCGGTGCCGCCGAATACACGGCGATCGGCACGTTGGGATAGACCTGCTTGACCGCGATCACGCCCGAGACGCCATTCGTGTCCGGAAGCTTCAGGTCCAGGCAAAAGAGGGTGGGCGCGCCACGCTGCTGCACCGAACTCGCGAGCTTGTCGAGCCGCTCGAGCTCGACGATGTTCTCGGCGGGTCGCAGGCGTCGCAACACCATCACGATCGCGTCGCGCATCAGGGGGTGGTCGTCGATGACATAAATGCTCATGTTTTCTTCCTTTGTGATCGCACCGTCTTCTCTCGTCTCGCTCACCGGCGGATAAGCCGATGGGCCCTTGCCGGTTCAACTTCCATCTGTGGTCTTCGTTGCTTCCGCCAATGCCTCCAGCGCCTCTGTCACGGCGCGTGATTGTTCTGTGTCGATGGGCTCGAGTTGCGCCGCCAGCGTCGCCAGTGCCGCACCGCGCTCGGCCTGCAGGAGCGCGATGCTACGGCCGGCTTCCTGCGGCGACGCAAATCCACGGCTCTGCAGCAGGGTTTCGCCGCGCGCATCGAGAAGCTTGAAATAGAAGAGCCCGTCGCCGCGTTCGCGGTACTGCTTGAAGCTGGGCTTCGCAACCTTGGCCGCCTTGGAGTTGCCCTTGTCGCGGCCCGCCGCGAGGTTGCGCAGGCCCACCGCGTGGCGCAGGCGCGTCATGAAGGGCTGCGACAGCGCGCTGGCCTTCTCGGCGCCGATGAGCAGGATGCGCTCGATCTCCGCCGGGTCGCTCATCAGCGCTTCATAGCGCTTGCGCAGCGGTGCCACTTCGACTTCGATCCGCTCGAACAGCAGTTGCTTGGCGTCGCCCCAACCGATGCCGTCGGCATAGGCCTTGCGAAGCATCTCGGTCTCCTCGGCATCGGCAAAGGCCTGGTAGATCTGAAAGAGCGCCGAGCCCTCTGTTTCCTTGGGCTCGCCGGGCGCGCGCGAGTCGGTCACGATGCTGGCGATCTGCTTTTGCAGGTACGCGCGCGACGCGAACAGCGGGATCGTGTTGCCGTAGCTCTTGCTCATCTTGCGGCCGTCGAGGCCGGGCAGGGTGGCGACGGCGTCGTCGATCTCGGCCTCGGGCAGCGTGAAGTGCTCGCCGTACTGGTGGTTGAAGCGCTGCGCCATGTCGCGCGCCATCTCGATGTGCTGCACCTGGTCGCGGCCCACGGGCACCTTGTGGGCGTTGAACATCAGGATGTCCGCGCCCATCAGCACCGGGTACATGAAGAGGCCGGCGGTCACGTCCGCGTCGGGGTCCTCGCCCTTGGCGATGTTCTTGTCGAGCTGCGCCTTGTAGGCGTGGGCGCGGTTGAGCACGCCCTTGCCGGTGACGCAGGTGAGGAACCAGGTGAGTTCGGGAATCGCGGCGATGTCCGACTGGCGGTAGAAGGTGACGCGCTCCGGGTCGAGCCCGCAGGCCAGCCAGCTCGCGGCGATCTCGAGCGTGGAGCGCTGGATCACGGCCGGGTCTTGTACCTTGATGAGCGCGTGGTAGTCGGCCAGGAAGAAGAAGCTCTCGACACCGGGCGCGACGCTCTGCCGCACCGAGTGGCGGATCGAGCCGACGTAGTTGCCGAGGTGGGGCGTGCCCGACGGGGTGATCCCGGTCAGGACGCGCAGCGGAGCGGAAGAAGACGAGGCCATGGAACGACAGACTTAGAGCAGCAATGCCTTGAGCGGCGTGATGATGAGGTTGATGACGAAGTAGCCGGCGTCCATCAAGGGGCGCAGCCAGAAAGTGCTGACGACGCCCGCAATGACCAGGCCCATCACGATGAAGAAACCGTAGGGCTCGATGCGCGCGAGGAAATTCTGCGCGGGCCCGTTGGGCAGCAGACCTGCCAGCACGCGGCCGCCATCGAGCGGAGGCAGCGGAAACAGGTTGAAGGCCCACATCACGAGATTGACCAGGATGCCGCCACGCGCCATCTGGATGAAAAAGTTTTCATTGTCGAAACCGGCCGCAGCCAACACCACGAACAGCAATGCCCAGAGGATGGCCTGGATGAAGTTCGACACCGGCCCCGCGAGCGCCACCCAGATCATGTCGCGCTTGGGATGACGCAGCCGCCCGAAGTTCACAGGCACCGGCTTCGCATAGCCAAAGAGGAATGCCCCCGAGGTCGCGAAGTACAGCATCAACGGCATCAGGATGGTCCCGATGGGGTCGATGTGTTTCATTGGATTGAGGGTGACCCGGCCCATCACCTCGGCGGTGTTGTCTCCGAAGTGGCGGGCCACATAGCCATGGGCCGCTTCGTGCACGGTAATCGCGAAGATCACGGGCAGTGCGTAGATGAGTACGGTCTGTATGAGATTGGAAATATCCACTGGGCGATTGTGTCAGACGTGCATTAGTTATCGGTTCCAACTTCTTTCAGAGACCGAGCACCGCAAGCGCTCCGCGTCCCTGCCGCACCACGACCGGATCGTCGCCCGTGCCCATGGGCGTGAGGTCGACCACGGTGGTCGGCTGCGAGGGGCAGGCGCCGGCATCGATGACCGCGCCGATCTGCTTTTCGAAGCGCTCGCGAATGGTCTGCGCGTCGTTCAGCGCCTCGGTCTCGCCGGGCGCGATCAGCGTGGTGGCCAGCAGTGGCGCGCCGTGCAGCGCGAGCAGTTCCAGCAGCACCTTGTGGTCGGGCACGCGCAGGCCGATGGTCTTGCGCTGCGGATGGCTCACGCGGCGCGGCACTTCCTTCGTCGCTTCGAGCAGGAAGGTGTAGGGACCGGGCGTCGCCGCCTTCAGCAAACGGTATTGTTTGTTGTCGACGCGCGCGTAATTGGCCAGTTCGCTGAGGTCGCGGCACAGCAGTGTGAGATGGTGCTTCTCGTCGACCTGGCGGATGCGGCGCAGCTGGTCGACGGCGTCCTTGTCGTCCAGGTGGCAGGCCAGCGCGTAGCTGGAGTCGGTGGGCACGGCCACGATCTCGCCGCGCGCGAGCAGCGTCACCGCTTGCTTGAGCAGCCGCTGCTGCGGGTTCTCGGGATGGACTTCGAAGTACTGGGCCATGAAACTATCTCCTGATCAGGATTCCGCCGGTTCGATGGGCACGCGGCGCTCGCGCACCGTGAGCCACGCACCGGCGGCGCCGCAGACCGCGATCATCGAGATGCCGATGAGCGAATAACGGTCGGGCACTTGCAAAAAAACAAGCCAGCCGCCCAGCATGGCAAAGGCGATCTGTGCATACAAATACGGCGTGAGCGTGGAGGCCGGCGCGCGCTGGTAGGCGAGGATCAATATGAAATGACCCACTGTGCCCATGAATCCCATGAGGCACAGCAGCGCCCACCATTCCCATGAGGGCAGGGCGGTCCACACGAAAGGCAGCGCGAGCGACGCAATGAGCGCGCCGACCCAGCCGGTATAGAAATGCATCGTGAGCGGGTTCTCGGTCTGCGCGAGCTTGCTGGTGAGCACCTGGAACCAGGCGTTGGTCAGCACCAGCCCGATCGGCAGCAGGATCGCCCAGCTGAAAGCTTCGCCGCCGGGCCTGAGGATCACCAGCGTGCCGATGAAGCCGCCCGCCACCAGCGCCCAGCGCAGCGGCGAGACATATTCCTTGAGCGTGGTCGCTGCGAGCAGCGTGATGACCAGCGGCGCGATCAGCACGATCGAGGTGAACTCGGCCAGCGGCATGTAGCGCAGGCTCAGGAAAGCCAGCGTGCTCGACACCAGCAGCAGCGCGCCGCGCAGCAACTGGTAGCGCGGATGCTGGGTGCGCAGCAGCGCCGTGCCGTGCAGCGGCAGCAGCACCGCGGTGGTGGCGACGGCCTGGAAGGCATAGCGAAACCACACGCCCATCAAGATCGGCACGCCGGCAGTCGACGCCTTGGTGGCCGTGTCGAGGGTGGCGAAGCAGGCCACCGCGACGAGCACCAGGCCGATGCCCGCGAGGATGCGTTCGGATTCCTTGCTGCGGCTCGTTTGCTGCGCGGCGCGTGCATTCGCGAGTGCAGCGCCGGCCGCGCTGTCGATGCCGGGCCCTGGGCTCTGGCTCACTGCTGGATGCGGTGGCCGAGCAGTTCCCACACCGGCGTGAGGGCGCCAGGCAACGGTGGCAGCTTGCCGAGATCGCAGTGGCTCTCGTCGGGGCTGTGGAAATCGCTGCCGCGGGATGCGGCGAAATCGAACTCGAGCGCCTTGTCGGCGTACTCGACGTATTCGGCCGGGGTGTGGCTGCCGGTGACGACCTCGATCGCCCGGCCGCCATGCGCCTTGAATTCGAGGAACAGCGCGTACTCCTCGTTGGCCGTGAACTTGTAGCGGCCCGGATGCGCGATCACGGCCATGCCCTTGGCAGCGGTGATCCAGTGCACCGCGTCCTTCAGCGAGGCCCAGCGGTGCGGCACGTAGCCGGGCTTGCCTTCGGTGAGGAACTTGCGGAACACCTCGGGCGTATCGCGGCAGTGGCCTTGCTCGACGAGGAAGCGCGCGAAGTGCGTGCGCGAAATCAATTCGGGATTGCCGACGAACCTGAGCGCGCCTTCATAAGCGCCGTGGATGCCGACCTTGGCCAGCCCCTCCGACATTTCTTGCGCCCGCTTGCCACGGCCGCCGCGCGTGTCGTAGAGGCCTTGCGTCATCGCGGCGTCGTCGGGGTCGAAGCCCAGGCCGACGATGTGCACGGTTTCGTTCGCGAAGGTCACCGAGATCTCGGTGCCGGTGAGGTAGCGCATGCCGTTTTCGCGCGCCGCAGCGGCTGCGCGGTGCTGGCCGCCAACCTCGTCGTGGTCGGTGAGGGCCCACAGCTCGACCCCGTTGGCGGCTGCGCGTGCAGCCAGCGCTTCAGGCGTCAATGTGCCGTCGGAGACCACGGAATGGCAGTGAAGATCGGCATTGAGAATGGAGGACACCCCGCCATTCTAGGGGGTCTGGATCACCGATGCGGGCGCATGGATGCTGCCTAAGACGCTACTAAATAAATAGCATTAACGCGCCGCCGCACGCGGCTCAGCGCTTCTTGCGGAATGCTGCCCACGCCGCCACCGCGGTAAAGCTCGCAACGATTGCCACCACGATCCAGAAGCCGTGCTTGTGCTCCGCGAGCGGAATGCCGCCCACGTTCATGCCGAACAGGCCCGCGAGGATGTTGATCGGCAGCGCCAGCACCGTCACCACCGTCAGCACGAAGAGGCTGCGGTTGTTGTCCTCGTTGACGTTGGCTGCGATCTCTTCCTGCAGCAGCTTGATGCGCTCCTGCAGCGCCTGCATGTCGCGCAGCACCACCGAGAACTCCTCGGTCGAGCCGCGCAGCTCCTGCACATCGGGTTCGGCCATCCAGGCAGGCGGGCCTTGCAGCAGACGAAAGAGGGCGGCCGGCTCCGGCGCCAGCAGGCGCTGCAGCCGCACCAGCAACCGCCGCAGCACGCCGAGCCGCGCACGCTTGTGGTCGAGGCGCCCAGCGAGCAGTTCGTCCTCGATGCGGTCGATGCGCGAAGTGACGCCGCGCACGATCTTCACCAGCACGTCGGCCTGCGCGCGCAGCAGGTGTTCGAGCAACTCGGTGCTGGAGCGTGGCGCGTCGCCCGCCTTCACTGCGGTGCGCAGCGCATCGACCGAGCGCAAGGGTTTCGTGCGCGCCGTGACCACGAGGCGCGGGCCCACGCTGATCCACAGCGTGGAAATGTCCGACGGCTCGAAGCTGAACTCGAAGTGCACGTCGTTGATGACCGCGATCAACGAGTCGTCCGCACGCTCGATGCGCGTGGAGGGCAGGCCCTCGTGCAGCGTTTCGTAGAAGGTGTCGGAGAGATTCGCGTGCCGCACGAGCCAGCGCTCAGCCTGTGCGTGACTCAAATTGAAGTGCAGCCACACATACGCACGATTGCCGTCATCGACAACGCTGTCTTCGGGCTGCGCGCCGAGCCACGCCGCCGCCTGCGCCGAATCGATGGACCGTGCAGGCTCCGGCGCCGCGGCGTCGAAAAGGTAGCCGCAGATCAGCCCGGCTTCGTCGCCCCCATATGACTGGGCGGCGAGATCATGAAATGCCGACGACAAGGTGCGTGATCAGAAAAGACGGGTGAAGAGCCAGTAGAGCGAGCCCGACAGCAGCATGGCCACCGGCAGCGTCAGCACCCAGGCGAGTGCGAGGTTGCGCAGCGTGGACATCTGCAGGCCCGAGCCGCTGGCCGTCATGGTGCCGGCCACGCCGGAGGAGAGCACGTGCGTGGTCGATACCGGCAGGCCGTACATGTCGGCCGCGCCGATGGTGAGCATCGCCACCACCTCGGCCGACGCGCCCTGCGCGTAGCTCAGGTGCGTCTTGCCGATCTTCTCGCCCACGGTGACCACGATGCGCTTCCAGCCGATCATCGTGCCGAGGCCGAGCGCGATGGCCACGGCGATCTTGACCCACAGCGGAATGAAGCGCGTCGCATCGTCCAGCTCCTGGCGGAACGCGCCGACGCGCAGCCTGGTCTCGTCGTCGAACTTCGCGGCGCCACTCTTGTCGAGGTGGCGAATGGCTTCGGAGGCCAGGTACATGTCGTTGCGCACGTTGGCGACGGCCTCGGCCGGCACCGCGGCAAGGGAGCCGTGCTTGCGCACCTGCTCGCCGATGCTGCCGGCAGTCGCGGCCAGTGCGGGCACGACCTTGTCGTTGAACTCGCGGGTGCGCACATACGTGGAGAGCGCATCGCGCGCCGCGGCCGGCGCCAGCGCGGGCAGCGAGGTCGGTACGTTGCGGTTGAGCGCGTTCTGCGTCATCTCGGCGACGGCGACGAACTTCACCGTTTCGTTCGCGGGCATCGTGCGGTTCAGCGCGTAGGCCATCGGCACCGTGCCGACCAGGATCAGCATGATCAGGCCCATGCCCTTTTGCCCGTCGTTGGAGCCGTGCGCGAACGACACGCCGGTGCAAGTGAGGATCAACAGGCCGCGAATCCACCACGGCGGCGGCGTGCTGCCCTTGGGCTCTTCATACAGTGCGCGGTTCTTCACGAAGGCGCGCAGCGCGAGCAGCAGCAGCGCCGCGCAGCCGAAGCCCACCATCGGCGAGAGCAGCAGCGAATAGCCCACCTTGGTCGCCTGCGCCCAGTCGACGCCGCTGGTGCCGTCGCGCCCATGCATGAGCGCGTTGGCGATGCCCACGCCGATGATCGAGCCGATCAGCGTGTGCGACGACGACGCCGGCAGCCCGAGCCACCAAGTGCCCAGGTTCCAGATGATCGCGGCGATCAAAAGCGCGAACACCATCGCGAAGCCTGCGCCCGAGCCCACCTGCAAGATGAGCTCCACCGGCAGCAGCGCGATGATGCCGA
This sequence comes from Variovorax sp. W1I1, assembly GCF_030815625.1. NCBI lineage: Bacteria > Pseudomonadati > Pseudomonadota > Betaproteobacteria > Burkholderiales > Comamonadaceae > Variovorax > Variovorax sp. W1I1. The sequence goes on from NZ_JAUSWZ010000001.1 coordinate 819,619, forward strand.
ACGCCACCGCGCCGCTGGACACCAGCACGCCCAGGAAGTTGAAGAAGCCCGACCACACCACCGCGAAGTTGGGCGGCAGCGAGTGTGTGTAGATCACCGTGGCCACCGCATTGGCCGTGTCGTGGAAGCCGTTGACGAACTCGAAGCCCAGCGCAATCAGGAGCGCCACGCCCAGCAAGATATAGGGCACCCAGGTCGTCATGGGCGCGCCCGAGGCCGTGACGTCGCCCACCAGGCTCCACGCCGTGAAGAGCAGGCCCGCGGCCAGGAGGCCCACGAAGGTGATCAGCGTGATCGGACCGGGCTTGGCGTCGAGCTTGGGCCGGTGCGCCGCGGCGGGCGCGGCCGGCATCTCCGTGGTCGGGGCGGCGAGCGTGTTCATGGGCGTTTTTTTGCTGTTGGAGTGGCTGCCCATGGTGTTCGCGGCATATGACAACGGCGTGTCGGCCTACGAAAACCCGCCGCCAAATCGTCACGCCGCAGTCATATGGGGCGTGCAGCATGCTTTTTTCTTCCCCCACTTCTTCCTTCCTCATCATGCTGACGAGCGCCCTTCCAGACCACGAAGACCTGATGCAACGCATCGCCCGCGACCTGATCGACAGCTACGACGAAGAGCTCGAGCTGGAGATCGAAGACCGCAACATCGACGGGCTCGACGCCGCCAGCGTCAACACCCAGACCGACAAGGCGGCCCGCCAGGCTTATTTCAGGGAGCTCTTCCGCCTGCAGGGCGAACTCGTCAAGCTGCAGGACTGGGTGCAGCACAGCAAGCAGAAGGTCGTCATCCTGTTCGAGGGCCGCGATGCGGCGGGCAAGGGCGGCGTCATCAAGCGCATCACGCAGCGGCTGAATCCGCGCGTGGCCCGCGTGGCCGCGCTGCCCGCACCGAACGACCGCGAACGCACGCAGTGGTACTTCCAGCGCTATGCCGCGCACCTGCCGGCGGCCGGCGAGATGGTGCTCTTCGACCGCAGCTGGTACAACCGCGCCGGCGTCGAGCGCGTGATGGGTTTCTGCAGCGACGACGAGTACGAGGAGTTCTTCCGCACCGTGCCCGAGTTCGAGAAGATGCTCGTGCGCTCGGGCATCAAGCTCATCAAGTACTGGTTCTCCATCACCGACGACGAGCAGCACATGCGCTTTCTCGGCCGCATCCACGATCCGCTCAAGCAATGGAAGCTGAGCCCCATGGACCTGGAGAGCCGCCGTCGCTGGGAGGAATACACCAAGGCGAAAGAAATCATGCTGGAGCGCACCCACATCCCCGAGGCGCCGTGGTGGGTGGTGCAGGCGGTCGACAAGAAGAAGGCGCGGCTGAACTGCATCAGCCATCTGCTGGGACAACTGCCCTACCAGGAAGTGGCGCATCCGCCGGTCGAACTGCCCGAGCGCGTGCGCCATGACGACTACCTGCGCCAGCCCGTGCCCGCCAACATGATCGTTCCCGAGATCTATTGAGGGCTCGGCGGCCGTTTGGCCGCCCGGCGCTTTGCCTGCACACTGCGCCATGGCCCGTCGTTCCACCGCTTCCGTCTTCGCCCGCGCCTACGAGCGCAACCTGAAGGCGCTCACCAAGATCACGCTCAGCAACAGCAAGCGTGTGGCGGGCCAGGTGCAACGTGCGACCGCCAAGCGCTTGAAGCCGCCGCCCGGCAAGGGTGACTGGCTCAGCGGCATGGCGATCGGTGCGGGCGGGGCGCGCGGCTATCACCTGTTCCGCCCCGCGGGCCTGCTGCTCAAGCCCGGCGAAAAGCTGCCGCTCATGGTCATGCTGCATGGCTGCGGGCAAACCGGCCGGGACTTCGCGGCCAGCACGCGCATGAACGCACTGGCGGCACGCCAGCGATTCCTGGTGCTCTACCCAGAACAGGATCGGCTCGCGCATCCCCAAGGCTGCTGGAACTGGTACGAGCGCCGCTCCGGCAAAGCCGACGCGGAGGCCGCGACGCTGATGGCCGCGGTCGACCAGGCCTGCATGCTCTATCCGGTGGACCGCGAACGCATCGCACTGGCCGGCCTCTCGGCCGGCGCCAGCATGGCGGCGCTGGTGGCCACGCGCTATCCGCAGCGTTTTCGCGCCGTCGTCATGCATTCGGGCGTGGCGCCCGGTGCCGCGAAGTCGTCGGCCACCGCGCTCGGCGCGATGCGCGGCCAGAACGTGCCGCCGATGCCCGTCACCGCGGTCGGCAAGGCGATGGGCGCCGCGGCCGTCTTCGCGACCCTGCCGCCGATGCTCGTGCTGCACGGCGATGCCGATGCGGTGGTCGCGCCCAGCAACGCCGTCAACAGCGCGGCCGTGTGGGCTACGGCGATGGGCGCGCGGCCCGGCTTGCCGCGCGACGTGCAGCGCGGCAAGCGCCGCCCGATGCGCGTGACCGATTTCAAGCGCAAGGGCCGCACGGTGGTCTCGCTGTGCGAAATCGCGGGACTGGGGCATGCGTGGAGCGGCGGGGCGTCGAAGCTGCTGTTCAGCGATGCGGCCGGGCCCGATGCCACGCGCATGACCTGGGCGTTTGCGATGACGCAGTTCAAGCACGCGGCCAAGGCCTGACGAGAACCGGGCGCGGATGGCCATGACCTCCGAGGTCATTGCCGCACGGCGGGCCGCGGATGAACACTGGCACGCACCATGTCGTCATCCTGCATCGCCGCTGCCTCAGCCCCGTCGTCTTCTTCTTCTTCCATTGCGCGCCCCGGCCCGCTCGGCCTGTGGGTCATGCTCAGCGGCACCTTCCTGGTGGTGCTGGACTTCTTCATCGTCAATGTCGCGCTGCCCTCGATGCAGCGCGAGCTGCTCGCGAGCACCGCGACCTTGCAGCTGGTGGTGGCCGGCTACGGCCTGGCCACCGCCGCGGGCCTGATCACTGGCGGCCGGCTTGGCGACCTCTTCGGCCGGCGCCGCATGTTCATGCTCGGCCTGCTTCTGTTCACGCTGGCTTCGGCCGCATGCGGCGTCGCGCCGAATGCCGAGTTGCTGGTGGCGGCCCGCGTGCTGCAGGGACTGGCGGGTGCGCTGCTGCAACCGCAGGTGCTGGCGATGATCGGCCTGGCCTACACCGGAGAAGACCGTGCACGCGCCTTCGCGGCCTACGGGCTCGCCCTGGGACTCGGCGCCACGCTGGGGCAACTTGTGGGCGGGCTGTTGATTCATGCCGAACTGGCGGGGCTCGGCTGGCGCAGCTGCTTCCTCATCAACGTGCCCATCGGCCTCCTGGCCCTGGTGCTGGCACCGCGTGTGATTCCGCCGTTGGCGAACAGCAGCACCAGCAGGCTCGACCTGGTCGGCATGCTGCTTGTGGCGGCCGGTTCGGTGGCCGTGGTGCTGCCGCTGGTCGAAGGGCGCGAACAGGGCTGGCCTCTGTGGAGCTGGCTGTGCCTCGCGGCCGCAGTGCCGCTGCTGGCCGCATTCGCATTCCAGCAGCGCCGCCTGGCTGCGGCGGCCGGCGCGCCGCTGGTCGCACCTGCATTGCTTGCGAACCGCCGCTTCGTCATGGGACTTCTCACCACGTTGGCCTTCTACGTCGGCAACGCGTCGCTGTACTTCGTGCTGGCGCTCTACCTGCAGCAGGGCCTGGCGCTGGACCCGCTGAGCTCGGGCATCGTCTTCACGTCATTGGCGATCGGTTTCTTCGCAACCTCGATGGCCGGCGCGCGCCTGGCACGCCGCTTCGGCGGCAAGCCGCCGATCGCCCTCGGCGCGCTCGTGCTCGCAGCGGGGCATGCGCTGCAGTTCGTCAACGTGGCGGGATGGGTCGGCCACACGCATGTGGTCGCCGTGATGGTGCCGTTGCTGCTGGTGCAAGGCGCGGGGCTCGGCATGGTGATGGCGCCGCTGGTGTCCACCGTGCTCGCCGGGTTGCCGCCGCAGCATGCGGGCGTGGCGTCGGGTGTGCTGTCGATGGTGCAGCAGGCGAGCAACGCGTTGGGCGTCGCGCTGATCGGCATCCTGTTCTATGGCCGGCTGGGCAGCGCGCCGGATGCGGCCAGCTACGACGCCGCATTCGGTATCGCGCTGCTGTATCTCACGGTGTCGGCGTTGGTGGTGGCGGTGCTGCATCGCAGGGCAGCGCGCCAGCACTGACCGCGAGCGGCCGACCGGCGAGATCACGAACCCGTCGACCGAAAACCTTCAAGCCGCCGGAAGAAACTTCCTGACATGCGCCGCGAACGCCGCCGTCAACGCCGTGGGCGCCTCGCGATCAAACGCCAGCGTGACGCCGACGCTCGGCAGCTCGGGGAATCCCTGGTCCGGCGTGAGGATCTGCAGGTCGTCGGGAACGGCCGTGCGCGTCAGCACGATGACGGCCTGCCCCGAGCGCGCCATGCCGACCAGGCCCGAGAGGCTGCTGCTGGCGTACGCGAGCCTGTAGGCGCGGCCCGCGGCTTCCAGGGCCTGCCGCGGCAGCCGGTGGTCCAGTGCATCCGGTGCGCCCAGCGCCAGCGGCAGCGGGTCGAGCGACGCGGCGGCGCCGTCGCGGTGCGCCACCCACACCAGCGGCTCGCGGCGGATCACGTTGTCGCCGGCGGCACCACCCGGCACGGACACCAATGCCAGGTCGACCGCGTGCCGCGCCAGCAGCTCGTGCAGCCGCGGCGTCGGCGCGCACATCACTTCCAGTTGCACGCGCGGATGCAGGCTCGCAAAGCTCTGCAGCAGGTACGGCAGGAAGACGACGGCATAGTCGTCGGGGCAACTGAAGCGCAACACGCCGGACAGTTGCTCGCCGCGCAGTTCGGCCAGCGCTTCGTCGTGCTTGCGCAGCAGTTCGACCGCGCGAACGAGGAGCCGCTCGCCGGTCGCGGTGAGCGTGACGCCACGGCCGGTGCGGTGCAGCAGCGGCTGCTCGACGATGCCTTCGAGCCGTTGCATCTGCATGCTGAGCGCCGACTGCGTGCGACCGACGCGGAGCGCCGCCTGGCCCAGCACGCCCGTCTCGGCGATGGCGACGAAGCTGCGCAGAAGGTCGATGTCCAGCGACTGGCTCACGGCATGAATTCTCCTGATAGCTGATGTCAAAACAATTCGCTTCCCGGCGGGTGCGCCGCTGCGTAATGTGCGTCATTTTGATCGGCACGCATCCATATGAGCAGCAACGACGACCCCAGGTTCTGGCAACAGGCGAAGCAACGTCTGGTGCGCTACGGCGGCAGCTTCGAGCCCTTGATCATCGAGCGCGCCGAGGGCTGCTTCGTCTACGACGCCGATGGCCGCGGCATCCTCGATTTCACCTCCGGCCAGATGAGCGCGCTGCTTGGGCATTCGCATCCCGACATCGTGGCGGTGGTCACGGAGCAGATCCGCTCGCTGGACCACCTCTTCAGCGGCATGCTGTCGCGGCCGGTGGTGGCGCTCGCCGCCGAAATCGCGCGGCACGCGCCGCCCGGGCTGGAGCGCTGCCTGCTCTTGAGCACCGGTGCGGAGTCGAACGAAGCGGCGCTGCGCATGGCCAAGCTCGTCACAGGCCGGCACGAGGTGGTGGCCTTCACGCAGTCATGGCATGGCATGACCGGCAGCGCGGCCGCGGCCACCTACAGCGCCGGGCGAAAGGGCTACGGTCCGGCGGCAGCAGGCTCGTTCGCCATCCCGGCGCCGAACGCCTACCGCCCGCGCTTCACGACCGTGGAGGGCGCGCTCGATTGGCGTCGCGAACTCGACGACGGCTTCGAGCAGGTCGACCGCCAGTCCACCGGCGCGCTCGCCGCCTTCATCGCCGAGCCCATCCTCAGCAGCGGCGGCATCCTCGAACTGCCGCCGGGCTACATGGCGGCGCTCAAGAAGAAGTGCGAGGAGCGCGGCATGCTGCTGATCCTCGACGAGGCGCAGACCGGCGTCGGCCGCACCGGGCTGATGTTCGCGTGCGAGCGCGACGGCGTCGCCCCCGACATCCTGACGCTCTCCAAGACGCTGGGCGCCGGCCTGCCGCTGGCTGCGATGGTGACGACCGCCGCGATCGAGGAAGAGGCCCACGCGCGCGGCTTCCTGTTCTATACGACCCACGTCTCCGACCCGCTGCCGGCGGCAGTCGGCCTGAAGGTGCTGGAGGTCGTGGAGCGCGATGGGCTGGTCGAACGGGCGCGCGTCGCAGGCGAGCGCCTGCAAAAGGGATTGCAGACGCTGCAGTCGCGCCATGAATGCATCGGCGACGTGCGCGGCCGCGGCCTGCTGCTCGGGCTGGAAGTCGTCGCGAGCCGCGAGACCCGCGAGCCGGCCTTCGAGCTCGGCGAGGCCGTCACACGCGAATGCATGAAGCTTGGGCTGAGCATGAACATCGTGAAGCTGCCGTCGATGGGTGGTGTCTTCCGCATCGCGCCGCCGCTGACGATCAGCGACAGCGAGATCGACCTGGGCCTGGAGCTGCTCGACAAGGCGATCGCGACGGCGGTGCGGGGGGCATAGCGGACGGATAGAGATCTATCTGCCTGCGTCGGTACACCCTCGACCTGGCTCCGCTGTTACGGGGAGGCATCGCCGCCGCCGCCTCCGGCTAGGATGGCTTTCCCCCAGAGCGACCGCCGCAAGCGGGTCGCCGAACCTCAGGTGCGCCATGGAATCCGAACTGAAATCGCTGGTCCAGGCCCTGCGCGACTTTGCGCAGGCCCGGGCCTGGGAGCCTTATCACTCCCCCAAGAACCTCGCCTCGGCGCTGTCGGTCGAAGCGGCCGAACTGCTCGAGCATTTCCAGTGGCTCACCGAAGCGCAGAGCCGGTCGCTCGACCCCGCCAAGCGTGCGGAGGTCGGCGCCGAGATGGCGGACGTGTTCCTCTATCTGCTGCAGCTCGCCGACAAGCTCGACATCGACCTGATCGATGCGGCGCGGCGAAAGATGATCGTCAACGCGCAGAAGTACCCGGCTCCCGTCGATCCGCCCGCCTGAGTACCTCCGTGTACGCCACCCGGCGTATTTCCCCTTCTTGGTGCATTCCGCAGACTCCCCTCCATCGCCAGACAAGCGTCGGCGACAAGGTTCAACCCAACCGGAGCAGGAGTCCACATGCAACGTCGTTTCACACTCAAGGCGCTCACCGCCGCCGTCGCGCTGGCCAGCATTTCTGCTGCGCCCGCATTCGCCGCCGACACCATCAAGGTCGGCGTGCTGCACTCGCTGTCGGGCACGATGGCCATTTCGGAAACCGTGTTGAAAGACACGGTGCTGATGGCCATCGACGACATCAACAAGAAGGGCGGCGTGCTGGGCAAGCAGCTGGAGCCGGTGGTGGTCGACCCGGCCTCCAACTGGCCGCTGTTCGCTGAAAAAACCAAGCAGTTGCTCGGCCAGGACAAGGTCTCGGTGATCTTCGGCTGCTGGACCTCGGTGTCGCGCAAGTCGGTGCTGCCGGTCGTTGAAGAAATGAACGGCCTGCTGTTCTACCCCGTGCAGTACGAGGGCGAAGAACTCTCCAAGAACGTGTTCTACACGGGCGCCGCGCCCAACCAGCAAGCCATTCCGGCGGTCGACTACCTGATGAGCAAGGAAGGCGGCGGCGCCAAGCGCTGGGTGCTGCTGGGCACCGACTACGTCTACCCCCGCACGACCAACAAGATCCTGCGCGCCTACCTCAAGAGCAAGGGCGTGGCTGACAAGGACATCGACGAGAAGTACACCCCCTTCGGTCACAGCGACTACCAGACCATCGTGGCCGACATCAAGAAGTTCTCGGCCGGCGGCAAGACGGCTGTGGTCTCGACCATCAACGGCGACTCCAACGTGCCCTTCTACAAGGAACTGGGCAATGCGGGCCTGAAGGCCAAGGACGTGCCGGTCGTCGCCTTCTCGGTGGGCGAGGAAGAACTGCGCGGCGTGGACACCAAGCCGCTGGTGGGCCACCTGGCGGCATGGAACTACTTCATGTCGATCAAGAACCCGACCAACACCGCGTTCATCAAGCAGTGGAGCGACTACGCCAAGGCCAAGAACATCGCCGGCCACAAGGACAAGCCGCTCACCAACGACCCGATGGAAGCCACCTGGATCGGCATCCACATGTGGAAGCAGGCGGTCGAGAAGGCCAAGTCGACCGACACCGACAAGGTGATCGCGGCCATGGCCGGCCAGACCTTCACGGCCCCCTCGGGCATCGTTTCGAAGATGGACGAGAAGAACCATCACCTGCACAAGAGCGTGTTCATCGGCGAGATCAAGGCCGACGGGCAGTTCAGCGTGGTTTGGAAGACGCCGGGTCCGGTGAAGGCGAAGCCCTGGAGCCCGTACATCGAAGGCAACGACAAGAAGCCGGATTACCCCGCTGGCAAGTCGATGTAATTCATCGACATCTCCCTTGCCTTGCTCCCTCTCCCCTCGGGGAGAGGGCGGGGGGGAGGGCAACGGCGGTCCATTTGGCCGCCGCACTCGTTTGGATGGCCCCAGGCCCTCACCCCACCCTCTCCCCAAGGGGAGAGGGGGCAACACGAATTCATGATGCTTCGACGAACCCTTCACTGCGCCTTCGCCGCCATGCTCTTCATGGCAACGGCCGTCCACGCGCTGACCGCCGACGAAGCCCGGGCCATCGCCTCCGGCGAATCCGAAGCCCGCATCGCCGCGCTCAACAAGGCCGTGCTCACCGCCGACGACAAGACAGCCGCGTTCATCCAGGCCATGTCCGATGACGCCGTGAAGTACACCGAAGACAAGGTCTTCGTGATGAAAGATGACAAGGGCTTCGACCCCGTCACCGGCGCCGAGCTGAAGGTGCCCGACACCGCCGAAGACGTCGTCAACAACAACCTCATGCGCGGCGCGCTCGATGCCGCGCAGGCCGCGCTCAAGCTCACGAGCAAAGACGACGCAGTGCGCGCCGAGGCCGCGCAGGCGCTCTTCAAGGAGCCGGACGAATCCCGCATCCCGATGGTCGAGAAGGCGCTGGCCGCCGAGACCAACCCGAAGATCAAGGCGCAGCTCGAACTCGTGCGCGCCGCCGGCATGCTCACCAGCGCCGACAAGGCCAAGCGCCTCGCTGCCGCCAAGGAACTGGGCGCCAACCGCAACCCCGACACCAAGCTACTGCTGAACCAGCGGCTGGCCGACGAGACCGAAGCCGACGTGAAGGCGGCGATTGCCGCCTCCATCGCCAACATCGACGGCGCGCTGGTCTGGGGCGACCGCATCAACGCCGTGTTCAGCGGCATCAGCCTGGGCTCGGTGCTGCTGCTCGCGGCGCTGGGCCTTGCCATCACCTATGGCCTGATGGGCGTCATCAACATGGCGCACGGCGAGCTGATGATGATCGGCGCCTATGCTACCTATGTGATGCAGGGCATCTTCCAGAAGTACTTTCCTGAGTCGATGTTCGGCTGGTACCTGGTCGCCGCGATTCCCGTGTCGTTCCTCGCATCGGCGCTGGTGGGCGCGGTGCTGGAGCGCGGCGTCATCCGCTTCCTCTACGGCCGGCCGCTGGAGACGCTGCTGGCCACCTGGGGCATCAGCCTGATGCTGCAGCAGCTCGTGCGCACGCTCTTCGGCGCGCAGAACGTCGGCGTGGAAAACCCCGGCTGGATGAGCGGCGGCTTCACCATGCTGAGCAACGTCACGCTGCCGTGGAACCGCATCTGCATCATCGTCTTCGCGGTGCTCGTGCTGCTCGCCATGGGCTGGCTGATCGGCAAGACGCGCCTCGGCCTCTTCGTGCGCGGCGTGACGCAGAACCGCCCGATCGCCTCGTGCATGGGCGTGAACACCGCGCGCATCGACACCTACGCCTTCGCGCTCGGCTCCGGCATCGCGGGTCTCGCGGGCTGCGCGCTGAGCCAGATCGGCAACGTCGGCCCCGACCTGGGCCAGAGCTACATCGTCGACAGCTTCATGGTGGTCGTGATGGGCGGCGTCGGCCAGCTCGCGGGCACCGTGTATGCGGCACTGGGGCTGGGCATTCTCAACAAGTTCATCGAAGGCTGGGCGGGCGCGGTGCTCGCGAAGATCGCGGTGCTTGTCTTCATCATCATCTTCATCCAGAAGCGGCCACAAGGCATCTTCGCAATGAAAGGCCGGAGCGCAGAGGCATGAGCAAGGTCGTACTACCTACCAAGGGTCCGCTGCTGAGCGGCAAGGGCTGGACGGCCGTCTTCGTCGCGCTGATCGTGGTGTGCGCGGTGGCGCCGGTGCTCAACATGGGGGTGCCCGCGGACAGCCCGCTGCACATGAGCGACTACGCCGTGGCGCTCGTCGGCAAGATCATGTGCTACGCCATCTGCGCGCTGGCCATGGACCTGATCTGGGGCTACACCGGCATCCTCTCGCTGGGCCACGGCCTCTTCTTCGCGCTCGGCGGCTACATGATGGGCATGTACCTCATGCGCCAGATCGGCCGCGACGGCAACTACAAGAGCGACCTGCCGGACTTCATGGTGTTCCTCGACTGGAAGACGCTGCCCTGGCACTGGACCTTCAGCGACAGCTTCATCGCCACGCTGATCCTCATCGTCGCGGTGCCGGGCCTGATCGCTTTCGTGTTCGGCTTCTTCGCCTTCCGCTCGCGCATCAAGGGCGTGTATTTTTCGATCATCACGCAGGCCATGACCTTCGCGGCGATGCTGCTCTTCTTCCGCAACGAGACGGGCTTCGGCGGCAACAACGGCTTCACCGATTTCAAGCGCATCCTGAACATCCCGATCGCCACGCAGGAGATGCGCATGACGCTCTTCGCGCTCACCGGCCTCACGCTGCTGGGCTTCTTCCTGTTCGCGAAGTGGCTCATCGGCAGCAAGTTCGGCCGCGTGCTGCAGGCCATCCGCGATGCGGAAACGCGCGTGATGTTCTCGGGCTACAACCCGCTGCCGTACAAGCTCACGATCTGGGTGATCTCGGCCGTGATGTGCGGCGTGGCCGGTGCGCTGTATGTGCCGCAGGTGGGCATCATCAACCCGGGTGAGATGAGTGCGGCGAATTCCATCGAGATCGCGATCTGGGCGGCCGTCGGCGGGCGCGCGAGCTTGATCGGGCCGATCATCGGTGCGTTCATCGTGAACGGCGCGAAGAGTTGGCTCACGGTCGCGTATCCCGAGTACTGGCTGTATTTCCTGGGCGCGCTGTTCATTGCTGTCACGCTGTTCCTGCCGAACGGCATCGTGGGTCTGGTGAAGAAGTGGTTGTCGCGCGAGAAGGCGGCGCCTGCCGCGCCGAGCGCAGGCCGCGAAGAAGCGCAACGCGCCATGGCCGCAGGGCAGGGCATGGAGCCCGAGGCGCTGCACGCCCCGCTCGCCGCCGACGTGAAGGGAGCCCGCGCATGACGCCCGACCTGATGGAAGCCGGCGCCGAGCGCGCCGCCCGCGCAAGCGGCATTCACTACGTGACCGGCAGCACCGAATCGGGCGGCCGCGAGGCCGGCTTCGGCCGCATCGCCACGCCGGGCGAGGTCGACGTCACGCACGGCCGCATCCTGTATCTCGAAGACGTGAGCGTGAGCTTCGATGGCTTCAAGGCGATCAACAAGCTCTCGCTGGACATCGCACCGGGCGAACTGCGCTGCATCATCGGCCCCAACGGCGCGGGCAAGACCACGATGATGGACATCATCACCGGCAAGACCCGGCCCGATTCGGGCACCGTGTTCTTCGGCAGCACCATCGACCTCTTGCGCCACCGCGAAGCCGACATCGCGCAGCTGGGCATCGGCCGCAAGTTCCAGAAGCCGACGGTGTTCGAGCACCTGACCGTGTTCGAGAACCTCGAGCTCGCGCTCAAGACCAACAAGGGCGTGCGCGCATCGATGCTGTTCAGGCTCGATTCGGCACAGAGCGATCGCCTCGCCGAAGTGCTGGAGACGATCCACCTGGCCGACAGCGTGTCGCGCCTGGCAGGCAACCTGAGCCACGGCCAGAAGCAGTGGCTGGAGATCGGCATGCTGCTGATGCAGGACCCGAAGCTGCTCCTGCTCGACGAGCCCGTGGCCGGCATGACCGATGAAGAAACAGCCCGCACTGCCGAACTCTTCCTCACGCTCAAGGGCAAGCATTCGCTGATGGTGGTGGAGCATGACATGAGCTTCATCCGCACCATCTCCGAGATCGTCACCGTGCTGTGCGATGGCTCCGTGCTCGCGCAGGGCACGCTCGACGAAGTGCAGGCCGACGAGCGCGTGATCGAGGTCTACCTGGGCCGCTGACGGAGGAACCAATGCCATGCTGACAGTCAAGAACATCCACCAGTACTACGGCGGCTCGCACATCCTCCGGGACGTTAGCTTCGAAGCCACGCTCGGCAAGGTCACCGTGCTGCTGGGCCGCAACGGCGTGGGCAAGACCACGCTGCTCAAGTCGCTGATGGGCCTCGTGCCCATCAAGAGCGGCAGCATCGAACTCGAAGGCAAGCCGATCCAGAAGGCCACGCCCTACGACAGGGCGAGGGCGGGCATCGGCTTCGTGCCGCAGGGCCGCGAGATCTTCGCAAGGCTCACTGTCGAAGAGAACCTGCGCATGGGCCTGGCCTACAAGAGCGGCAGCACGCCCATTCCGTCGGAGCTGTTCGAGCTGTTTCCGGTGCTCAAGCAGATGATCAACCGGCGGGGCGGCGACCTCTCGGGTGGGCAGCAACAGCAGCTGGCCATTGCGCGCGCCCTTGCGCCCAAGCCCAAGCTGCTGATCCTCGACGAGCCCACCGAGGGCATCCAGCCGAGCATCATCAAGGACATCGGCCGCGTCATCCGCATGCTGGCCGACCGCGGCGACATGGCCATCGTGCTGTGCGAGCAGTACTACGACTTCGCGCAGGAGCTGGCCGACGACTACCTCGTGATGGAACGCGGCGAGGTCATCGCGCGCGGCCTCGGCAAGGACATGGAAGCGCAGGGCGTGCGCCAGCTCGTGGCGATCTGATCGACCATCGGCAGGGCCTCGCGAGGCCTCGCCGATGCAGGGTCTTGGAATCTGCGTATCGGCTTCGATTGAGGGTTTACCCTAAAATCCGAGGCTGCCCGTCGCCGCCGGGCACCCTCCCAGGAGCCTGGCCTTGAACGCCTCCCCACCCGCGCTGGACAGCGCGGACACCGCCATTCCCGTTTCTCCTTCCCCGTCGTCGAAGCCCGTCAATTTTCTGCGGGCCGTGCTCGCACTCGGCGTCGGCGGCTTCGCCATCGGCACGGGCGAATTCGTGATCATGGGTCTCTTGCCCGAGGTCGCGCGCGACATCGATGTGAGCATTCCGCAGGCCGGCCACGTCATCAGCGCCTATGCGCTCGGCGTGGTCGTCGGCGCCCCGGTGCTCGCCGTGCTCGCGGCAGGGTGGGGCCGGCGCGCCTTGCTGATCGCGCTGATGGCCGTGTTCGCGGCCGGCAACTTTGCGAGCGCGATGGCGCCGGGCTACCTCTCGCTCAACCTGCTGCGCTTTGCCACCGGCCTGCCGCACGGCACCTACTTCGGCGTCGCCGCGCTCGTGGCCGCGACGCTCGCGCCGCCCGGACGCCGTGCGCGCGCCGTGGGCCTCGTGATGCTCGGCCTCACCGGCGCCACGCTGGTCGGCGTGCCCATCGCCGCATGGCTCGGCCAGTTCTTCGGCTGGCGCGCCGCCTTCGTGTTCGTCGGTTTGATCGCGCTGTTGGCCATCGTGCTCGTGCGCCGCGACGTGCCCGACATCGCCGCAGCGGCCGGTGCCAGCCCATGGCGCGAACTCGGCGCGTTCAAGCGCAAGCAGGTGTGGTTCACGCTCGGCATCAGCGCCATCGGCTTCGGCGGCATGTTCGCGGTGTTCAGCTACATCAAGCCCACGCTCACTGAAGTGGCCCACCTGTCGGTGCACAACGTGCCCTTCGTGCTCGCGCTGTTCGGCCTGGGCATGGTGACCGGCAACATCGTGGGCTCGCGCCTCGCGGACAAGTCACTGATGCGCACCATCGCCGGCGTGCTCGTGTATGCGGCGGTGGTGCTTGCGCTCTTCACCTTCGCGGCGCAGCACGTGGTCACGGCCGCCATCGGCGTGTTTCTCATCGGCACCACCGTGGCCATCGGCCCGGCCTTGCAGATCCGGCTGATGGACGTGGCCGGCGATGCGCAGACGCTCGCCGCCGCACTCAACCATTCGGCCTTCAACATGGCCAATGCGCTCGGCGCGTGGCTGGGCGGCGTGGCCATTTCGGCGGGCCTGGGCTGGACCTCGACCGGCTGGGTCGGCGCGCTGCTCGCGCTCGCGGGCATCGGCATCTTCGGCTGGGGCGTCATGAGTGCGCGGGCCGATGCGCGCCTGGGCGCCGTTCGGCGCGCGCCGAGCGCTTCATAGTCGGCCGGCGCGCACCTCGCGCGCCTGAAATCTCCGGTGCCTGCAGGATTGCGCGGCCGTGCCTATGATGGCCGCCGCCCCCCATCCTCCCTCATCTCCCTCGGAGCGCGCCCCCATGAGCATTCCCACCACCCGCCTCGGCCGCACGGGCCTCACCGTGTCGCGCCTCGCCCTCGGCACCATGACCTTCGGCCTGCAGACCGACGAGGCGGTTTCGCACCAGATCCTCGACAAGGCGGCCGAAGGCGGCATCAACTTCCTCGACACCGCCGATGTGTACCCGCTCGGCGGCACCGTCGAGACCACCGGCCGTACCGAAGAGATCATCGGCAACTGGCTCGAGAAGCAGGGCCCCGCGGGCCGCCGCCGCTTCGTCGTCGCCACCAAGGCGGTCAACAAGGTCGGCCCGAATCCCTGGGACCAGGGCGCATCGCGCAAGCACCTGCTGGACGCGATCGACCTCTCGCTCAAGCGGCTGAAGACCGACCACGTCGACCTGTACCAGCTCCACATGGACGACCGCGAGACGCCGCTCGAAGAGACGCTCGAGGCGCTCGACGTGATCGTGAAGTCGGGCCGCGCGCGCTACATCGGCGTGTCGAACTTCCTGGCGTATCGCCTGGCCCGCGCGCTCGGCAAGTCCGACCTGCACCGGTTCACGCGCTTCGTGTCGGTGCAGCCGCGCTACAGCCTGCTGTTCCGCGAGATCGAGCGCGAGCTGCTGCCGCTTGCGAGCGAAGAGGGGCTGGGCGTGATTCCCTACAACCCGCTGGCCGGCGGCCTGCTCACCGGCAAGTACAAGCCTGGTGCGAAGCCCGAGGAGAACACCCGCTTCACGCTCGGCACGGCCGGCGGCATGTACCAGGATCGCTACTGGAACGAGCGCAGCTTCAACACCGTGACGCAACTGCACAAGCTGGCCGACGAAGCGGGCGTGCCGCTCGCGACGCTGGCGGTGGCGTGGGTGATGGCGAACCCGCTGATCACCGCGCCGCTGCTCGGTGCAAGCCGGCCGGAGCAACTCGACGCGACGATTGCTGCGGCCGAGTACAAGCTCGATCCGGCGCTCAAGCAGAAACTCGACGAACTGACGGCGGAATACCGCAAGGGCGACGCACCGCGCTGAAGTGCATTGCTCCTTCCCCCTCTGGGGGAAGGCCGGGATGGGGGCAGGCAGAGCGCCCAAGGCGAGCGCCGTCGTGCCCCCACCCCAACCCTCCCCCAGCGGGGGAGGGAGCAAAACCGAAACTGTCAGAACTGTCAGTTAATCGACAGCGAAGGGTTTGAACCGGGTTCTTAGAGTGAACCCACCATGGTTCTCTTCGCCACTTCCCCTTCACCCAAAGCGACAGCCATCGCGCTGGCCGCACTGCTCCTCGCAGGCTGCGCCGTCGGCCCCGACTACGTCCGCCCGCAGATGGACGTCCCGGCCGCCTACAAGGAAACCGGCCCCTGGAAGACCGCGACACCGCAGCGCATCGACGCCAGCCATCCCTGGTGGGAGGCCTACGGCGACAGCACGCTGAGTGCGCTGGTCGTGCAGGCCAACACCGCCAACCAGAACATCCGCATCGCCGAAGCCCAATACCGCGAGGCACAGGCCATCGCGGCCGCGGCGCACGCGGGCTTCTTCCCGACCGTGGGCCTCGATGCAGGCGCCAACCGCGCGCAGACCAACAGCACCGGCGTCACGAAGCGCGCGACCACCGACACCCTCGGCCTCGCCGCCAGCTGGGAGCCCGACCTGTGGGGCGCCGTGCGCCGCTCCGTCGAGGCCGGCAATGCCGATGCGCAAGCCAGCGCCGATGACCTGGCCGGCGCCCGCCTCAGCATCCAGACCACGCTCGCGCAGGACTACCTGCAGATCCGCGTCATCGACCTGCAGCGCGACCTGTACGCCAGCACCACGGCCGCCTACGCCAAGGCGCTCGAACTCACGCAGCACCAGTACGCGGCCGGCACGGTGCTGCGCTCCGACGTGGCGCTCGCGGAAAGCCAGCTCAAGACCGCCGAAGCGCAGGCCGTCGACCTCGAAGCGCAGCGCAGCCAGCTCGAACACGCTGTCGCCGTGCTGACGGGACAGGCGCCCGCATCCTTCTCGCTGGCGCCGCTTGCCTCGTCTGCAGAGACGACGGCCGCATCGCTCTCGTCCACCGCCGCGCTGCGCGTGCAGTTACCCGTCACGCCCGCGGGCCTGCCTTCGGAACTGCTCGAACGCCGCCCCGACATCGCCGGCGCCGAGCGCCGCGTGCAGGCTGCCAACGCCAACATCGGCGTCGCCAAGGCCGCGTACTACCCGCAGATCGTGCTGAGCGCGAGCGGCGGCTTCAGCGCCGGCAACCTCGCTTCGCTCTTCAACACGCCCAGCCGCGTGTGGTCGCTCGGCGCGGCGCTCGCACAGACGGTGTTTGACGGGGGCTTGCGCAAGGCACACACCGACCAGGCCGTGGCCGCGTACGACGCCTCGGTCGCGCAGTACAAGCAGACCGTGCTCGGCGGCTTCCAGCAGGTCGAGGACAACCTCACGACGCTGCGTGTGCTCGACCGCGAATCCGCACTGCAGGCGCAGGCCGTGCAGGCCTCGCAACTGGCAGAGCGCCTGGCCTTGAGCCAATACCGCGCCGGCACTGCCACGTACCTCAGCGTGGTCACTGCGCAGCAGCTCTCGCTCACTAACCAACGCACCGCAGCGCAGGTGCTCGGCCGCCAGCTCGCGGCCAGCGTGTCGCTGATCGCGGCGACCGGCGGCGGCTGGATTGCAACCGATGCGACTTCCGGAAATTGATGCCATGACGACGACAACCTCAGCTCCTCTTCAGCGCCGCTCGACCTGGGTCGCGGCCGCCACGCTCGTGACCGTTCTAGGCGGTGGCGCCTGGGCGCTCACCCATCACAATGCTTTCGGCGCCAAGCCCGAAGCACCGAAGACGCCGCCGGTGCAGGTGACCACCGCGCGCGTCACGCCGCAGAACGTGCAGGTCTATCGCTCGGGCATCGGCACCGTCGCCTCGATGGCCACGGTCACCGTGAAGGCGCGCATCGACGGGCAGCTCGACAAGGTCGGCTTCACCGAAGGGCAGGACGTGAAGGCCGGCCAGCTGCTCGCGCAGCTCGACCCGCGCACGCTGCAGGCGCAGCTCGCGCAGGCAGAGGCCACCAAGGCGAAGGACGAGGCGCAGCTCGCCAACGCGCGCGCCGACCTGAAGCGCTACACCACGCTGATCGCGCAGGACGCCGCCACCCAGCAGCAGGTCGACACGCAAAAGGCTCTCGTCAACCAGCTCGCCGCCACCGTGCAGACCGACGCCGCGCAGGTGCAGTACGCCGAGGTGCAACTGAGCTTCACGCGCATCGTCTCGCCGATGAACGGCCGTGTCGGCGCGCGGCTGGTGGACCCGGGCAACATCGTTCATGCGGCCGACACCAACGGGCTGGTCGTCATCAACCAGATCGACCCCATCGCCGTGCAGTTCACGCTGCCCGAAGACTCTGTGCAGGACATCAACCGCGTGCAGCAGCAGCAGAGCAACCAGCCGCTCGCGGTGGTGGCCTACGACCGCGCCGGCAACCAGATGCTCGGCGCCGGCAAGCTGATCCTGCTGAACAACCAGATCGACACCGCCAACGGCACGGTGCAGCTCAAGGGCAGCTTCGCGAATCCGCAGCACACGCTGTGGCCCGGCCAGTACGTCAACGTGCGGCTCGACCTCGACCGCCGGCCCGATTCGCTGACCGTGCCCGCCGCCGCCGTGCAGCGCGGCCAGGACAGCACCTACATCTGGGTGGTCGATGCCGAGAACAAGGTCAACAACGTGCCGGTGCACGTGCTGCAGATCGCCGACGGCGTGGCCGTGATCGACAAGGGCCTCGCGGCCGACCAGCGCGTGGTGGTCGATGGGCAGTACAAGCTGCGCGCCGGCGCCACCATCGTCGAGCCGCCTCCCGTGGCGAAGACCGGTAGCGCCGCCCAGGTCGCGACCCGCACCGGGAGCGGCAATTGAGCATTTCCGCCGGATTCATCAAGCGCCCCATCGGCACCACGCTGCTCGCGCTGGCCATCCTCCTGGTCGGTGCGGCGGTGTTCCCGCTGCTGCCGGTGGCGCCGCTGCCGCAGGTCGACTTTCCGACGATCCAGGTGTCGGCCAACCTGCCGGGCGCGAGCCCGGAGACGATGGCCTCCAACGTGGCGCAGCCGCTGGAGCGGCAGTTCTCGCTCATCGCAGGCTTGTCGCAGATGACCTCGACCAGCGGCCTCGGCTCCACGCAGATCACGCTGCAGTTCGACCTGGACCGCAACATCGACGCCGCCGCGCTCGACGTGCAGGCGGCCATTACCGCCTCCACCGGCCAGCTGCCCGCCAACCTGCCGAGCCCGCCGAGTTTTCGCAAGGTGAACCCCGCCGATTCGCCGATCCTGATTCTCTCGGTGCAATCGAAGACGCTGCCGCTCACCGAGGTGAACGACTACGCCGACAACATCCTTGCGCAGCAGATCTCGCAGATCGCGGGCGTGGGCCTCGTCAACATCGGCGGCGCGCAGAAGCCCGCGGTGCGCGTGCAGCTCGACCCGGCCAAGCTGGCCGCGCTCGGCCTCAGCCTGGAAGACGTGCGCACGGTGCTCTCGTCGGCCACGGTGAATGCGCCCAAGGGCACCATCGACGGGCCGAACCAGAGCTTCACCGTCTACACGAACGACCAGTTGCTCAAGGCGCAGCCGTGGAACGACGTGATCCTGGCCTACCGCAACGGCGCGCCGATCCGCGTGCGCGACCTGGGCGTGGCCATCGACGGCTCCGAGAACGCCAAGATCGCCGGCTGGGCCTATGCGGGCGCGGCGGCACCCGAAGGCAACACCATCCAGAACGGCCGCTCCATCGTGCTGGCCATCACCAAGCAGCCGGGCGCGAACGTGATCGAGACGGTGGACCGCATCAATGCCGCCATGCCGCGCCTGAAGGCCTCGATTCCGCCGACCGTCGAAGTCAACGCGCTGGTCGACCGCACGCAGACCATCCGCGCCTCGGTGCTCGACGTGGAGTTCACGCTGCTGCTGACCATCGCGCTCGTGGTGGCGGTGATCTTCGTGTTCCTGCGCAACGTGCCGGCCACGCTCATCCCGAGCGTGACGGTGCCGCTCGCGCTGCTGGGCACGGTGGCGGTGATGTACCTGCTGGGCTACAGCCTGGACAACCTCTCGCTCATGGCGCTCACCATCGCGGTCGGCTTCGTGGTGGACGACGCCATCGTGATGCTGGAGAACATCTACCGCTACGTGGAGGAGGGCATGTCGCCGCTCGAGGCCGCGTACAAGGGCGCGGGCGAGATCGGCTTCACCATCATCTCGATTTCCGTGTCACTGATCGCGGTGTTCATTCCGCTGCTGCTCATGGGCGGCATCGTGGGACGGCTGTTCCGCGAGTTCGCGGTGACGGTCACGCTGACCATCGTGGTGTCGGTCGTCATCTCGCTCACGCTCACGCCGATGCTGTGCTCGCGCTTCCTGAAGAACGAGCATGCGCGCAAGCACGGCCGGCTCTACTTGTTGTTCGAGCGCGGCTTCGATGCGATGCTCAACGGCTACAAGCGCGGCCTGCACGTGGTGCTCGACCACCAGTTCATCACGCTGATGGTCTTCATCGCCACGGTGGCGGCCACGGGCTTCCTGTTCATGGTCATCCCCAAGGGCTTCTTCCCGCAGCAGGACACCGGCTTCATCTCGGGCTTTGCCGAGTCAGCGCAAGACGCATCCTTCGCCTCGATGAACGCGCGCATGCTGGAGCTGGCCGATGTGGTGCGCAAGGACCCGGACGTCTCCGCCTTCGGCATGAACGGCAGCTCGTCCACCTTCAACACCGGCAACTTCTACATCAACCTGAAGCCCAAGGACGAAGGCCGCACCGCGAGCGCCGACGAGATCATCACGCGCCTGCGCCCGCAACTGGCCAAGGTGCAGGGCGTGAACCTGTTCCTGCAGGCGGGGCAGGACATCCGCGTGGGCGGCCGCTCGTCGCGCACGCAGTACCAGTACACGGTGACCGACTCCAACCTGGACGAGCTCAACACCTGGGCGCCCAAGCTGCTCGCGCGCTTCCGGCAGATTCCCGAGATCACCGACCTGGCCTCCGACCAGCAGAACGCTGCCGCCTCGGCCGTGCTCACCATCGACCGCGACCGCGCATCGAGCTTCGGCATCTCGCCTGCGACCATCGACGCGACGTTGTACGACGCCATCGGCCAGCGTCAGGTGGCGCAGTACTTCACGCAGCTCAACAGTTACCACGTGGTGCTGGAGGTGACGCCCGCGCTGCAGCAAGATCCGGCGCTCTTCAGCAAGCTCTACCTCACTTCGCCGCTCACCGGCCAACAGGTGCCGCTCTCGACCTTCGTGAAGGTCGACACGAGCAAGACCGCGTACCTCTCGATCAGCCACCAGGGCCAGTTCCCGGCAGTGACGATCTCGTTCAACCTCGCGCCCGGCCATGCGCTGGGCGATGCGGTCAACGCCATCAACAAGGCGCAGGCCGAGATGGGCATTCCGCAGTCGCTGAGCGGCGCGTTCCAGGGCACGGCGCAGGCCTTCCAGGATTCGCTGTCGTCGCAGCCCTACCTCATCGCCGCGGCGCTGGTGGCGGTGTACATCGTGCTGGGCCTCCTGTACGAGAGCTACATCCACCCGCTCACGATTCTCTCGACGCTGCCATCGGCCGGCGTGGGCGCGCTGCTGATATTGATGGCGGGGGGCTACGACCTCAGCGTGATCGCGCTGATCGGCATCATCCTGCTCATCGGTATCGTGAAGAAAAACGGGATCATGATGATCGACTTCGCGCTCAAGGCCGAGCGCGAGCAGGGCATGGAGCCGAAGGAGGCGATCTACCAGGCGTGCCTCTTGCGCTTCCGCCCGATCATGATGACCACGATGTGCGCGCTGCTCTCGGGCCTGCCGCTGATGCTGGGCCACGGCTCGGGCTCCGAACTGCGCCGGCCGCTGGGCTACGCGATGGTCGGCGGGCTGATACTCTCGCAGGCGCTCACCTTGTTCACCACGCCGGTGGTCTACCTGTACCTGGACCGCGCCCACTTCTGGTACCTGCGCCGCAAGGAAGCGCGCAAGGCCCGCAAGGCAGCCCGGGCCGGCGAGACCCCACCAGTGGCCGAGGCGCACGGATAGATCGCCGTTCGAACGGAGCGAGACAAAAAGAAATGAAGATCCTGATTGTCGAAGACGAACTGAGAACCGCCGACTACCTCAGCAAAGGCCTGACCGAGCAGGGCTGCACGGTCGACGCGGCGCACAACGGCATCGACGGCCAGCACCTCGCGCTCACCCACGACTACGACGTGATCGTGCTCGACGTGATGTTGCCGGGGCAGGACGGTTTCGCGGTGCTGCGCGCATTGCGCGCCGTGAAACAGACGCCGGTCATCATGCTCACCGCGCGTGACCGCGTCGAAGACCGCATCAAGGGCCTGCACGAAGGCGCGGACGACTACCTCGTCAAGCCTTTCTCGTTCCTCGAACTGCTGGCCCGCCTGCAGGCTCTGAACCGGCGCGGGCGCAAGCAAGAGCCGGTGCAGTTGCGCATCGCCAACCTGCAGGTCGACCTGCTCGCGCGCAAGGCCTTCCGCGGAAGCACGCGCATCGACCTCACGGCCAAGGAGTTCGCGCTGCTCGCGGTGCTCGCGCGCCGCCAGGGCGAAATTCTCTCGAAGACCGCCATCGCCGAGCTGGTGTGGGACATGAACTTCGACAGCAACACCAACGTGGTCGAGGTGGCGATCAAGCGGCTGCGCGACAAGATCGATGCGCCCTTCAGCCCCAAGCTCCTGCACACGATCCGCGGCATGGGCTACGTGATGGAGTTGAGGGACGCGGAGAGCGAAGCCCAAGGGGAGGGCGGCGCCCTGTGAAGCTCGTGAAGGGCTCCATCACCGTGCGGCTGGTGGCGATGTTCGCGGCGGCGGCGCTCGCCACCTTCGCGCTCATCGGCGCCGCGCTGCACGGCGTGCTGGTGCGCGAGCTGGAACGCCACCAGTACGAAGAGCTCGACACCACCCTGAAGAGCCTGCAGTACTGGATCGGCGCCATCGGCACCGCCGACCGCTGGTCGCGCGTGCAGGCCCGCATGGATGCGCTCACGCCCGAAGACGGCAGCGTGCGCTTTTGGGTGCTGAGCGACGACCCGCGCTTCCAGTACGGCAAGGGCCTGGCCGAGCTCGATGGCCTCACCCGCGAAGCCAACGGCCGCAGCAGCAGCATCCTGCTGCCGGGGCAGGAGCGACCCTTCCGCACGCTCTCTGTCCACATCCCGCCGTTCGAGGGCCGGCCGGCGGTGCGGCTCATCGTGGGGCGCAACTCGGAGCCCTACGAGCGCACCCGCAAGACCTTTTTGAGCGCGCTGTTGATGCTCGGGCTCGGCGGCGTGCTGGTGGTGGTGCTGGCGGGCTACTGGATCGCGCGGGTCGGGCTCAGGCCGCTGGAGCGCCTGTCGGGCGAAGCGCAGGCGCTGCGGCCCAAGACGCTGTCGCAGCGCTTGCAGACGACGGCGCTGCCGGTCGAACTCTCCGCGCTCGCCGAGGCCTTCAACGGCGCGCTCAGCCGGCTCGAAGAGGCGTACGGCCAGCTCGAGGCCTTCAACGCCGACGTGGCGCACGAACTGCGCACGCCGCTGGCCAACCTCATCGGCAGCACGCAGGTGGCGCTGTCGCGCCAGCGCAGCGCGGGCGACTTCGAAGAGGTGCTGCAGGCCAACCTGGAAGACCTGGAGCGGCTGCGCTCCATCGTCAACGACATGCTCTTTCTCGCGCGCGCCGACCGCGGCGAAGTGGCCACCGGGCTGGTGCTCACGCCCGTGGCGCTGGAGGTGCGCAAGACCATCGATTTCTTCGAGTTCGTGCTGGACGAGAGCCGCACGCAGGTCGGCATCGCGGGCGACGTGCAGGCCGAGGCGCGGCTGGAGAGCGCGCTGTTCCGCCGCGCGATGTCGAACCTGCTGCAGAACGCCATCGAACACTCGCCGCCGGGCGCGCAGATCACCGTCACGCTGCGCGAAGAACCTGCGGCGACCTGGATCGCTGTGTCGAACCCCGGCGCGGCCATCGACGAGGCGCACCTGCAGCACCTGTTCGACCGCTTCTATCGCGTCGACGCTGCCCGCAACGACGGCGGCGGCGAGCACCACGGCCACGGGCTGGGCCTGGCCATCGTGAAGGCGGTGGCGAGCATGCATGGCGGGCAGGTCGGCGCGTCGAGCGAGGGCGGGGTGAACACCTTCGCTTTCAGCGTCTCGCGGACCGGCTGAAACGGCGTTCTCGAATGGCCCGTGCCCGGTACGTTCTTGGACCATGCCGGACAATCGGGGCTCGCATGAACCCCGCTCCCACCCCGCAACTGCTTCGCGCATCGACCGAAAGGCTGGCATGGCACAGCTGATGTCGCTGCTGGTGCAGAACGCGATCCTGGTGGTGTTCGTCGCCAGCTTCGCGGCCCGTCTCGGGCTGCCGGTGCCGGCGGCCGCGGTGCTGGTGGTCACGGGCGCGCTGCTCGCGGCGGGCGATGTGTCGGTCATCGGCGTGGTGCTCGCCGCGGTCGTTGCCAACCTGTTGGGCGACGGCGCCTGGTTCTATGCGGGCCGGCGCTTCGGCTACCGCTTCATGCGGCTCCTGTGCCGCATCTCGCTGTCGCCAGACTCCTGCGTGCGGCGCGGCGAATCGCTCATCACCGACTGGGGCGGCCTGTCGCTCGTCGCGGCCAAGTTCGTGCCCGGCGTCTCGGTGGTCGCGCCGCCGATGGCGGGGGCGCTGGGCATGTCGGTGCGGCGCTTCGTCGGCTTCGACGTGGGCGCCGCGCTCATCTGGACGGGCCTCTTCCTCGGCCTCGGCTGGGCCTTCCGCGACCAGATTCAGGAAGTGCTCGCCGTGCTCGCCCAGGCCGGCGGCATCGCCACGGCCGCGATCGCGGTGCTGCTGCTGGTGATCCTCGCCGTGCGCTACTGGCGCCGCCGCGCTTTCATGCGGCTCACCGGCATGCCGCGCATCTCGGTCGAGGAACTGCACGAACTCTTGAGCGGCGAGGAGCCGCCGTTGATCATCGACGTGCGCGGCAAGGCCGGCGTGCAGGTCGATCCGCGCCGCATTCCGGGTGCGCTGCCGTACACGCTCAAGGCGCTGCAGCACCGCCACCTCGACCTCGCGATCGATCCGAACCGCGACGTGGTGCTGTACTGCAATTGCCCCAATGAAGTGTCGGCCGCACAGGCCGCGCGCGTGCTGCTGGCGCGCGGTGCGCGGCGCGCCTTGCCGCTCACCGGCGGGCTCGACGCGTGGGTCGCATCGGGCCGTCCGACCAGCCTGCACTGATCGGGCTTGCGCCTGCAGAAACCGGACCTGCGTGCTATGGTCAGCCGGCTTCGGGTTAACCCCTAAGTCGGCCCTCTCTCGAACGGGATTCCTCGTGTCTTCTTCTTCCAATGCTTCCCATCCGCCCGCGGCCGGCCTCACGCCCGCGCTGACCTTCGTCTTCGCCGTGGCCTGCGGCCTGTGCGTGGCCAACATCTACTACGCGCAGCCGCTGATCGGCCCGATCTCCGACGCACTGGAGCTCCATGCGGGCCTGGCCGGCTTGATCATGACGCTGACCCAGCTCGGCTACGGTGCAGGCCTGTTGCTGCTGGTGCCGCTGGCCGACGTGGTCGAGAACCGGCGCCTGATCGTCGCCGCACTGTTCGGCGCGGTCATCGGCTTGGCAGGCATCGCGCTCTCGAACTCGGCCGTGACTTTTCTAGCGGCGTCCTTCATGGTCGGCGCCTGCGCGGTCGCGGCGCAGGTGCTGCTGCCCTTTGCCTCGCACCTCGCGCCCGAGGCCACGCGCGGCAAAGTGGTCGGCAACATCATGGCGGGGCTGCTGGGCGGGATCATGCTGTCGCGCCCGTTCGCCAGCATGGTGGCCGCGAGCCTGGGCTGGCGCGCGCTGTTCTGGATCTCGGCCGTGCTCATGGCCACGCTCATCGCCGTGCTGTGGCGCGTACTGCCCGAGCGCCGGCCGCATGCGTCGATCGGCTATGCGCGCACCATGGCGTCGCTGCCGGGCATCGTGTGGAACACGCCGCTGCTGCGCCGCCGCGGCTGGTACCAGGGGATGATGTTCGCGGCCTTCCAGGCGTTCTGGACAGCCGTGCCGCTGGCACTGGTGCATGAGTTCGGGATGGGGCAGCGCGGCATCGGCCTGTTCGCGCTGGCCGGTGCGGCGGGGGCGCTGCTGGCACCGGTGGCTGGTCGACTCGCCGACCGTGGTTTGACGCGGCCTGCGACGGGCGCGGCCATCGTCGTCGCGCTGTTGTCGTTCGTGCTCGGCGCCGTGTCGATGCACTTCCATTCGCTGGCCGGACTGGTCGCGGCCGGCATCCTGCTCGATGGGGCGGTGCAGCTGTGCCAGGTGCTGAACTTTCGAAGCCTTTTCATGCTGGCGCCCGAACTGCGCGGTCGGCTCAATGGCCTTTTCATGACGTTCATCTTCATCTGCGCGGCAGTGGCGTCGGGCATTGCGGCGGCGGTGTATGCCTTCCACGGCTGGACGGGGTTGTGCCTGCTCGGCGGCGGCTTTGTCTCGCTGGCCCTGCTGCTGTATCTCACCGAATTTCGCCGACAGCCCGTGGCCGTGGCCGCCAGCATTCGATGAGCTCACCGGTTTTTTCACGGCGCATCCAGGTCACCCAGCCCGACGCGAGCGGTATCTGGCCCATCCTGTCGCTGTGCGCGGCCTACACCGCATTGATCGGTGTCGCGGCCGCGTGGCTGTTGGACCCGGATGCAACGGGCTGGTACATCGCGCTGGGCATGGTGGGCATGATCGGGTTCCTCGCCGCGTGGCTGGTCGGGCTGGTGTTCGTCGTGCGCGCATGGATCTGGGTCGAAACCCATTGGCTGCGCCCTGAGAAAAGCCGACCGAAACCGTTCAATGAAAACACCCAGGTCGACATCGGCGAGGAAGGCTTCTCGGTGCAAGGGCTCGGCCGCGTCGAATGGATCGACGTACTGGGCATCGAGGCGATTCCCGACAGCGACAACTACCTGATCGTTCACACACGGCCATTCAGGAAGCTGATGCTGACGGCGCCTGTCGATGAACTCGTGCCGGTCATCAACCACTACCTCGCGCTGAGAACCCATGCCGAGGCGATGCCCAAGGGCACCGTGCAAAGCCGCGCCATGCTTTTTTGCTGGCGGTGTTTTCTTGCCTGGGTCTGGGCGGGATACGCGCTGGCGGGCGCCGCGGGTATCGCGCTGCTGCTCAATGCATCCGACGCGGGATTCCTGAAGACCATGGTGGGGCTCTGCGTGTTCATGCCGATGGTCGCCTGGCTGGTCTGGACCATCCCTTTCTCGCGGATCAGCCTCTTTTCGCGTTCGCGGGTGCGCGCCTTCCAGCTCGACAACACGCAGTTGCGCAGCATCGACGGAGATTGGCAAGTCGACTTGCGGCAGGCCCAGGTCAGTCATCGCCGTGCCAGCGGCATCGGCTACGAATTCGACTTTCTCGCCATCCGGCCAAAGGCGGGAAAGCGCCTCGATCTCCTGCTGGAAGGCGGGGCTGATCAAGAGGCGCTTCTGGAGGCCTTGAGCGAGCGCGGTCTTCTGCCACGCGAGACCCCCGAACGCTAGACGCGCTCGGGCAGCGGCGCCGCAGAACGGTCCTGCTGCCACCCGGTGGTAGCCTTCCCACCCCATGAACCTCCGCACCAAGATCGTCGCGCTGGCCGTCGCCCCGCTGCTCGTCGCACTGGTGCTCGTGGCGCTTGCGGTGCGCCACCAGGAGCACGACCTCGCGCAGCGCGAGCGCGCCCTCATCGAGCGCAGCTACATGGCACAGCGCCGCAGCGAACTGCGCAGCTACGTCGAGCTGGCCGTGAGCAACCTGCGCCCGCTGTACGACTCGGGCCTGGACGACGAGGCCACCCGCAACGAAGCCCTGCGCCGCCTGGCCGCGCTCGACTATGGCGACGACGGGTACTTCTTCGTGTACGACCTGGAGGGCAATTCCCTCATGCATTCGCGCCAGCCCGAGCTGGTCGGCCAGAACCTCTGGAACATGCGCGATTCGCACGGCCGCTTCACCATCCAGGATCTCATCAAGGGCGCGAAGGAAAACGGCGGCGGCTACGTCGAGTACGAATGGCGCAAGCCATCGAGCGCGCAGATGGCGCCCAAGCTCGGCTACGTGACGGCACTGCCGCGCTGGAACTGGATGGTCGGCACGGGCCTGTACCTGGACGACATCGAGTCGACCATGGACGCGCTCGACAAGCAGATGAATGCCAACGTTACCGCCACGCTGCTGTGGATCGCCGGCATCGCGGCGCTGTGCCTCGGCGTGGTGAGCGCGGCCGGCGTGTTTTTGAACCTGAGCGAGCACCGCGTGGCCGAAGCCAAGCTGCGGCTGCTCGCGCGGCGTGTGGTGCAGTCGCAGGAAGAAGAGCGCGGCCACCTTGCGCGTGAGCTGCACGACGGCACGAGCCAGACGCTGGTGTCGGCCAAGCTGTTGATCGAATCGGCCGTCGATGCGCTCGGCCGCGACCACCAGCCGGCGCCGCCCGCGCTCGGCAAGGCGCTGCAGCGGCTCAACGATTCGCTCACTGAAGTGCGCCGCATCTCGCACCGCCTGCGCCCCGCTCTGCTCGACACGCTGGGCTTGCCCGCCGCGCTGGAACGGCTGGGGCACGAGTTCGGGGAGGAGGGCAGCGTCGATGCGTCCATCATGGTCGAGGGAGAGCCTTTCGAGCTGTCGCAGGAGACCAAGACCGCGCTCTTCCGCGTGACGCAGGAGGCGCTCACCAACGTGCGCAAGCATGCCGAGGCGCATCGCGTGCACATCTCGCTGGGCTTCAACGAAGAGGCCGTGCGGTTGGAGGTGAGCGACGACGGCGTGGGCTTCGACGTCGAGGCGATGCAGCTCGACCCGCGCCACGGCATCGGCCTTCGCAACATGCGCGAGCGCATCGAGGCGATCGGCGGGCGCCTGGTGATGCGCTCGGGCCGCGGCCACACATCCATCGTGGCCGAAGTGCCGGCCCGCAGCGCGAGGCCCGAATGACGACAACAGCAGCACCAGCAACAACGGCGCCGCAGCCGCCCAGGCCCATCCGCCTCTTCCTCGTGGACGACCATCCGCTGGTGCGCGACGGCCTGCGCGCGCGCCTGGGCGCCATGCCCAACCTGGAGATCGTCGGGGAGGCCGGCAGCGGCGCCGAGGCGCTCGCGCTCATCGACACGGTGCGGTGCGACCTCATGCTGGTCGATGTCGGCATGAAGGACATGAACGGCATCGACCTCGCCGCGCTGGTGCTGCAACGCGATCAACAACCATCACATCCAGCGCCGCACATCGTGATGCTCAGCATGTACGACAACCCCGAATACGTGCAGAAGGCGATGCAGGTGGGCGCGCGCGGCTATGTGCTCAAGGACGCGCCCGCGGCCGAGATCGTGGCCGCCATCGAGGCGGTGTCGGCGGGCGGCACCTTCCTGAGTCCGGCCGTGTCGAAGAAACTCTTTCGCAACCAGGCGCCGCGGCCGCTGCTCACGCCGCGCGAGAGCGAGATCCTCACCGCGCTCGGCAGGGGAGAATCGAGCAAGCAGATTGCGCGCGACCTGTCTTTGAGCGTGCGCACGGTGGAGGCGCACCGCCAGAGCATCAAGCGGCGGCTGGGCATCGAAGGGCAGGCGGAACTCATCAAGTACGCGGTGGAGCACGCACGGGAGTTCGGGAAGGGGTGAGGGATGCCATGCGACAACGCCACCGAGCGCTCGCCCTATGGCGAGCACTCGGTGGCGCTATATCGCAATGGCAGCGCGAGGATCGCGCTAGGCCGCGTTGAACCGGCCCAGGTTAATCACCTTGGTCCACGCCGCGATGAAGTCCTTTACGAACTTCTCTTCTGCATCCGAACTGCCATAGACCTCGGCCAGGGCGCGCAGCACCGAGTTGCTGCCGAAGGCCAGGTCCACGCGCGTCGCGCTGCCCCTGCGCTCGCTCGTCGTGCGGTCAACGCCTTCGTACAGGTTGTTCGCGCCGGGCACGGCCTTCCAGGTCGTGTTCAGGTCGAGCAGGCGAACGAAGAACTCGTTGGTCAGCGCGTGCTCCTTCTGGCTGAAGATGCCGTGCCTGGTGGCGCCGACGTTGGCGCCCAGCGCGCGCATGCCGCCCACCAGCACCGTCATCTCGGGCGCCGTCAGCGTCAGCAGCTGGGCCTTGTCGACCAGGAGCGCATCGGCGGGAACCGCATAGTCCTTCTTCAGGTAGTTGCGGAAGCCGTCGGCCACGGGCTCGAGCACCTTCATGGCCTCGACGTCGGTTTGTTCCTGCGACGCGTCCGCGCGGCCGGGGGTGAAGGTCACCGTCGCGGCATGGCCCGCGTTCTTCGCGCCTTGCTCGACACCGGCGCAGCCGGCCAGCACGATCAGGTCGGCCATCGAGATCTTCTTGCCGCCCGACTGCACCTTGTTGAATTCGGCCTGGATGCCTTCCAGCGTGTTGAGCACCTTGGCCAGCTTCGCCGGCTCGTTGACTTCCCAGTCCTTCTGCGGCGCGAGGCGGACGCGGCCGCCATCGGTGCCGCCGCGCATGTCGGAGCCGCGGTAGGTGGCGCCCGACGCCCAGGCCGTCAGCACCAGGTCGGAGACCGACAGGCCCGACGCCAGAATCTTGGCCTTGAGCCCAGCAGCGTCCTTGTCGTCGACCAAGGGGTGATCGACCTTGGGGATCGGGTCTTGCCAGATCAGTTCTTCCTTCGGCACTTCGGGGCCCAGGTAGCGCGAGCGCGGACCCATGTCGCGGTGCGTCAGCTTGAACCAGGCGCGTGCGAAGGCGTCGGCGAACTGCTCCGGGTGCTCGAGGAACCGCCGCGAGATCTTTTCGTAGGCGGGGTCCAGGCGCAGCGAGAGATCGGTGGTCAGCATGGTCGGCACGCGTTTCTTCGACGTGTCGTGCGCATCCGGAATATCGGCCGCAGCGCCCTTAGCCTGCCACTGTCCGGCGCCGGCCGGGCTCTTGACCGCCTCCCATTCGAACTTGAACAGGTTCTCGAAGAAGAGGTTGGTCCACTTCGTCGGCTCCTGGGTCCAGGTGACTTCCAGGCCGCTGCCGATGGCGTCGCCGGCGATGCCGCTGGCATGCGTGCTCTTCCAGCCCATGCCCATTTCTTCCAGGTCGGCCCCTTCAGGCGACGAGCCCACAAGATCCGCCGGACCCGCGCCGTGGGTCTTGCCGAAGGTGTGACCGCCGGCGATCAGGGCAACGGTTTCCTCGTCGTTCATCGCCATGCGGGCGAAAGTCTCGCGGATGTCCCGGGCCGCGGAGACTGGGTCGCCGTTGGCGTTCGGACCTTCGGGGTTGACGTAGATCAGGCCCATCTGCACGGCGCCGAGCGGGTCCTCCAACTCGCGGTCGCCGGTGTAGCGCTTGTCGTCGAGCCAGGTGCTCTCGTTGCCCCAGTAGACGTCCTGGTCGGGCTCCCATGTGTCGGGGCGCCCGCCGGCGAAACCGAAGGTCTTGAAGCCCATGGACTCCAGGGCCACGTTGCCGGTGAGGATCATCAGATCGGCCCACGAGATCTTGCGGCCGTACTTCTGCTTGATCGGCCACAGCAGGCGCCGGGCCTTGTCGAGGTTGACGTTGTCGGGCCAGCTGTTGAGCGGCGCAAAGCGCTGCTGGCCACGACCGCCGCCCCCACGTCCGTCGCCGGTGCGGTAGGTGCCGGCGCTGTGCCAGGCCATGCGGATGAACAACGGTCCGTAGTGGCCGAAGTCCGCCGGCCACCAGGCCTGCGAATCGGTCATCAGCGCATGCAGGTCTTGCTTCAGCGACGCGTAGTCGAGGCTCTTGAACTCCTTGGCGTAGTCGAAGTCCTGGCCCATCGGATCGGACTTGGAGGAGTGTTGGTGGAGCAGGTCCACCCGCAACTGGTTGGGCCACCAGTCGCGATTGACGGTACCGCGACCGACCGCATGGTGGACGGGACACTTGGCTTCCGTTTGAGGCTGGGTCATCGAGGTTTCCAGTTCTTTGTTTGAGGGCTCTGCATTCTGAATCCGTAACGACGAGCAGGGCAAATCCTTTGGCTATGACGACCATAGCGTTCGATACTCTTCAACCTGCCTTCATCCGATCTCAATCCGCATGCCCGAACTCCCCTACAGCCCCGCCGCCGATCGCAACAAGCAGCCCATCCTCGATGCATTGACGCGCATCCTCGGAGAGCACGGCACCGCACTGGAGATCGCATCCGGCACGGGCCAGCACGCCGCGTGGTTCGCAACCTCGATGCCCCGATGGACCTGGCAACCCACCGACGCAGACCCCCGCACCTTGCCCGCGCTCGCAAGCCGGGTCGCGGAAGCCGCACTCCCCAATCTCCGCCCGCCGCTTCTGCTCGACGTGATGTCGCCCCGATGGCCATTGCAGGACACCGCATTCGCTGAAGGAGAAGAAGAAAAGTTCGATGCGATCTACTGCGCCAACATGCTGCACATCGCGCCGTGGCCCACATGCGCCGCCCTGATGCAAGGCGCCGCGCGGCATCTGCGTTCCAGCGGGTTGCTTATCACCTACGGGCCTTATTTCGAAGACGGCGTCCCAACGGCTCCGAGCAACACGGCGTTCGACCAGGACCTGCGTGCGCGCAGTCCCGCCTGGGGCATCCGCCGCCTGGAAGACGTCGCTGCAGAGGCGCGTCGGGCGGGCCTTGCGTTGCGTGAGCGGCATGCGATGCCGTCAAACAACTTGCTGCTGGTCTTCGGCCGCTGAAATCAAGGCTCGCGAACCATGATCCAACTCTCTGCCCCGCCGCCCATACCCGGCTCTGCTTCTCTTCACACCATGCAAGAGCGCTTCATCGCCGACATCCTCAAGAACCGAAACAACCAGGCAATCCTCGCGCGATGGGATGCGCTGGCTCTCCCCGACGGATGGCTGGTCGCCGGCTGCCTTTTTCAAACCGTGTGGAACCTGCGGTCCGGCGCCGCGCCGGAAGCGGGCATCAAGGACTACGACCTGTTCTATTTCGATGCCGACGACACGAGCGAGGCGGGGGAGCGTCGTGTGCAGGCGCGAGCCGACGATGCGCTGGGCGACCTCGGCATCACGGTCGAAGCCTCGAACCAGGCGCGTGTTCACCTCTGGTACGAATCGTATTTCGGCCACTCCTACGAGGCGCTCGGCAGCGCGCGCGATGGCATCGACCGCTTCCTTGTTCCGGCCACATGCGTCGGTGTCCGGCCGGGCGAGCTCTATGCGCCGAACGGTCTCTCCATGCTGTACGACGGCGTGCTGACGATGAACCCGCTGATGCCGCATCGCGAGCTGTTCGACAAGAAAGCGGCGTCGTATCGCGCGCGATGGCCGTGGCTGCAGATTCAGCCGGGCGGTCTTCCTCACGCCAGGACGGGTTCGACATGCTGAAGAAAACCCTTGCCGCATTCGGCCTGCTGCTGCTCGCCGCCATCGCCTACCTCGCTCTCTGGCCCGTCCCGGTCCGACCCGTCGTCTGGTCCGCGCCTACCGACCCCGGCTACACCGGCGCCTTCGCGGTCAACGATCATCTTGCGCAGCTCAACATGATCGACCTCGGCCGCGAAGAGGGCCCGGAGCACATCGTCATCGGTCCCGATGGCAAGCTCTACACCACGGTGCTGAGCGGCAACATCCTTCGCATGAACCCAGAGGGCAGCGCGCAGGAAGCCTTCGTCAACACGGGTGGCCGCGTGCTCGGCTTCGACTTCGACTCAGCCGGCAATCTCATTGCGGCCGACGCCATCAAGGGGCTGCTGTCGATCAGCCCTTCGAAGCAGATCACCGTGCTCACCAACCAGGTCGACGGCCAGCCGATCCGCTATGCCGACGGCGTGGTGGTGGCGCGCGGCAGCGGCACGATGTATTTCACCGACGCATCGACCCGCTTCGCACCGGCCGAATGGGGCGGCACCTTCGAGGCCAGCGTGCTCGACATCCTCGAGCAGTCCGCCACCGGTCGCGTGCTGGCCTACGACCCGGCGACCAAGGCCACGCGCGTCGTCGCGCGCGGCCTCGCGTTCGCGAATGGCATCGCATTGAGCGCCGACGAGAAAAGCCTGTTCGTCGCCGAGACCGGCAAGTACCGCGTGTGGAAGATCGGCATCGACGCGAGCAACCTCGACGTGGGTGCGGGCACCGCCAACCCACAAGCTGCCGTGCTGCTCGACAACCTCCCCGGCTATCCCGACAACCTCATGCGCGGGCTCGACGGCAAGATCTGGGTGGGCCTCGTGAAGCCGCGCAACCCGACCATCGACAAGCTCGCCAACAAGCCGTTCCTGCGCAGCGTGACGATGCGCCTGCCGCGTTCGCTGTGGCCGGTGCCGAAGGCGTATGGACATGTGGTCGCGTTCAGCGAAGACGGCAAGGTGCTCGCGAGCATGCAGGATGCGACGGGGGCGTACCCCGAGACCACGGCTGTCACTGAAACGCGTGATCGGCTCTATGTGCAGAGCCTGCATGCGAAGGGGCTGGGGTGGTTGAAGCGTTAACCTGACCTTGAACAAGACAACGCAAATGCCAGTCCAGGAAACCGCGAATCCCAGATCACGAAGGACGTCTGTCGTGGCCGTGTTCGCACTTCACGCGTGCATCGTGCTCCTGGTGGTGTTGCTGCCTCCGATCGTCTACAGCGCGGTCAGTGCTTCGCGCTACCAGGGAGTCGACTGGCTGCTTTTCTCGGGCGGTGTCACCTATCCGCTGTACGCGATCTACTGGCTTGCCAAGATCAAGAACCCCCGCGTCCGATTCATATTGCTGCATCTGACTTTCGTTCTGATGATTGCGACGGCTACAGCTTTCGTGAGCAACCGATCCGCGCCCCTGCTCGTTGCATTTCTGCCCACCATCGCAGCCGCTCTGCCGATCCTCGGTTCCATCGCCTCGCGGATGTATGGCCGCAGCAGAGTGGCGGTCACATTCCTCGTCAGCAGCCTGATCGCACTTCTGGTGGGTGTGCCGTCCTCTTTGCTGATCGCCTATGGCATGGGGATGGCGGCCATGGGTAATATGCGCTACTAGTGCGGGGATCGATCAGCTCATGATCTCGTCGCACGCCACCTCCCATCCACCAGCAACTCCACGGTGCGCTCGCCGCACTGGCGCAGCACGCCGTCCAGGGTCTTGGCGGCTTCGCGCCGCAGGCCCGCGAACAGAGTAGCGAAGTCGCTGCGTTCTAAGACGCATTTCAGGGTGGCGTCCCACCGCGTGTCGTCGAGCCCCACGATGCGCTGCTCCGTGGCGCCGCCCGATAGTCGAGGCACAGGAAGATGTCGCTGTTGTGCTCGTTGATGACATCAGCCCGTGTGCGCCACCGCCTTGATCTCGATCAACTGATGCGGAAACGCAAGCCCCGACACGCCAACCAGCGTCACCGCCGGCCGGTGCGTTCCCATGTACGCCTTGAACACAGGCACCAGCGCTTCCGTGTGGGCCTGTGGGTCGGTCACATAGATCACCAGCTCTGCAAGATTCGCCTTCGTCACGTTGAACCCCGCGAGCACGCGGTCGAGGTTTTCCAGCGTCTGGGTGGTCTGCGCCGCAATATCGCCTTCGCCGATGAACGCGCCCTGCATGTCGTGCGAGAACTGTCCCGAGATGTAGAGCGTGCCGTTCACGCTGTACCCTTGGCCGACGCCGAAGGCTTCTTCCCACGGCACGCCGTGGCTGTAGAGGACGGGCTGTTGTTTCATGTGTGCTTTCTTTCCTTCCGGACAGTGACTGATGAAGTGATGAACGACTGTAGTCACGCCATTGGCGAAGCGGCTTCTACACAGACGCGAAGCGCATTCCATCCCAGCCACCTCCATCCCCAGCCATGCAGCGCACGAACCTGAACGAGATCCTGGTCTTCATGGCTGTCGTCGACGAAGGCAGCTTCATCGCTGGCGGGCAGGCCATGGGTCTCACGCGCTCGGCGGCGGGCAAGGCGGTGGGCCGGCTCGAAGACAGGCTCGGCGTGCGCCTCTTGAACCGCACGACGCGCACGCTGAGCCTCACCGACGAGGGCCGGGTGTTCTACGAGCGCGGCCTGCTGATCCTCTCGGCGGTCGATGAGGCAGAGGCGAGTGTGGCGGGCCCTGGCGGCGCGCCGCGCGGCGTGTTGCGTCTCACCGTGCCCGACGCCTTCGGCCGGCTGGTGGTGCTGCCGCTGCTGCAGAAATATCTCGCGGCATGGCCCGAGTTGCAGGCCGAGGTGAGCTTCAGCGACCGGCTGGCCGATGTCGTCGAGGATGGTTTCGACCTGGCCGTGCGGATCGGTGCAGGCGGGGAGAGTGCGGACACGGGACTGGTCTCTCGCGTGGTCGCCAAATACAAGGCCGCACTGTGTGCCTCGCCCGCCTACCTCGCAGAGCGGGGCGAGCCGATGGACATCGACGCGCTCGCGGGCCACGACTGCCTGTTCTTCAGCAGCCGCAACCAAAGACAGAGCTGGCGCTTCCGTGGCGAGGGCGGCGACTGGATCAAGGCACAAGGGCGCAGCCGCCTGCGGCTGGACAGCGGAGAGGCCTTGCGCGATGCCGCCGCTGCCGGGCTCGGCATCGCGCTGCTTCCGGACTTCCTCGTGGCCGACGACCTGGCCGCGGGGCGCCTCCGGCAGGTGCTGCCCGGGCTCGACGCAGGCGACGTCAAAATCTTTGCGCTCTATCCGACGCGGCGCCTGCTGGAGCCGCGTGTGCGGCGGTTCATCGACCTGATGGCCGACGAACTCCCACGCTGAGGCGCGACACATGGACTCCTTGATCGACGTCCTGGCGTGGCTACTGATCGGCATCGCCGTCGGCCCGTTGCTGCTGCTCGGCCTCTACGCGATCGCCAGCTACTTCGGACTCGGGATCGCCGACCACATCCTGGCGCTGACCGGCCGGTTCCTCGCGCTGCAGTGGTTCAGCGGCGGCGTGCTGAATGCCGTGGGCGGGATCGCGCTCGCTGCGCTGGGGGTTTGGGCCGTGCTGCACTTCGATCCGCTTCTCCACCGGCTGCTCGCTGCCTTGTTGGTGCCATTCGGGCTCTGGCGGAGCTACTTGGGCGTCACGGTGCTCAGGGCGATCTCGAAGACAGAAGACCTGCCCTGAACCCCAGCGCAGCTGCCTGTATCGATCCGTGGAGGCGACTGGCGAGGCTCGGTGGATTCAGGTCAGGTGCCCGAGCGTGATGCGAAACCGAAGCTCCGGCGTGCCCCCCAACTCCGGCGTCTTGACGAACTCCTCCACAAGCACGCCGCCATTGGCGCGAATGACGTGCTGCGAGGCCAGGTTGTCCGGGCTGGTCGTGATTTCGACATAGCCCAGCCCGATTGACGCGGCCTCCGGCAGCAGCGAACGCAGCGCTTCGTTGGCATACCCTCTGCCGCTCTTCCACGGCACGACGCCATACCCGATGTGGCCGAGGCAATAGCCGGGCAGAGCGTTCGTGCCGTGCTGCCAACGCAGCCCGATGCTGCCGCAGAACTCGCCGTCCCACAGCCATCGCCGATAGCCGGGCAAGCGCGGGACCGTGCTGCCATCGGGAAGCGTGACTGGCGACCCCTTGGCTTCGCGGTCTACAAGGCTTTTCAGAAAACCGTCGGCGTCCGCTCGTATCAGCAGGAGTTCTTCCTGAGTGACCTCGGGCCGGAGGTTGTTGGGCGACCACCCGCGTTCGAGCGCGGCGATGTAGCCCGCCAGATGCTCGCGTGACGGCCAGACCAGTCGGACTGTTGAAGTGGCTTCGGACATTGGCATGAGATCAATTTTCGGTGAGAAGGCAGGGCCTCATGCCACCTGCGGGCGCCAGGCAATGACGCCCTGTGTCCGCGCCCGCACCTCGGGCGAGGCCAGGCAGCTGGCAACCGCCTCGTAGCCCGGCGCACCCGGCCAGGGCGCAACACGGCTCGGCGGGCTGTGGTTGGCGGGGCAGAAGATGATCGACTCATCGGCGCCCACCGCGGCCAGGTCCAGGATCACGCAGGAGCGCGTCAGCAGAAAGAGCGGCTGGGCGTCGGGTCCACGGCGGCGCAAATGCGCGCTCACGGCTTGCTGCGTGGCCGAATCCAGCCCTTGCTCCACCATGTCGACAACCAGCGCGGCCGGGCCTTGGTTTTCCAGTCCGGCGAGCAGCGCGATCAACGCATCGGATACCGTGGCGCCATCGTCGGCAAGCCAGGCCAGCGTCTGTTCGACGCGTGACCTGAGCGCCGTGTCGGCATCGAGCCGCGCCACCGCATTGCCGCCCTTGAGCCGCTCCAGTCCCAGGAACGCAGCGGACGGCAGGGTCTCGGTGATGCGCAGGGCCAGTCGGGTCTTGCCGCTGCCCAGTGGTCCGACGATGTAGTTCAGTGGCCGCACGTCGCGCAGCCTGAACAACTCGCCGCCCCAGGGCCAGGGAAGTTCGAACTCGACATCGATCCTTGCTGCAGCGCCCAGCAGTTGCGTCAACGCCTCGGCTGTCGGTGCCCGGCCTTGGGCGAGGTCGGTCCGCAGATGGCGGACTTTTCCGATGGTCTCCGTCAATTGACGGGCGCGACCCTCTAGTGCCGCCTGGTGCGCGGCCAGCGCAGATTCGAGCGTCGCTGCATCGCCTGCCAGTACGCGCGCCACCTGCGCAAGGCTGAGGCCCAGCGCGCGCAGGGCCACGATCTCGGCGCCGCGGGTCATTTCGTCGGGGCTGTAGGAGCGCCATCCAGCGGCATTGCGCGCCGGCGCCACCAGGCCGCGCTGCTCATAGAGACGCAGTGCCTTGGCGGAAACGCCGAGCCGCCGGGCCGCCTCGGCTGGGTTGAGGAATCGGGTGGAAGCGTTCAAGAATCACCTCGTGGTTGGATCGGACACGGCCTTTATCGAGGCGGCCGCAGGGGCCGGGTCAAGCGGATTCCACACAACGACCCCAGGGGCCCGCGCCTACGGCCGCGCCTGAACCAACGGCTCCAGCTCCGCCCGCAAGCGCCGGATCGTCACCTCATGCCGCAGCGTCTGCGCACCGCGCCCGTACGTCATCGCCTTGCGAACCAGCCGCAGCTGCTCGCGCTGCAGTTGCGTCTTCAGCCGCCTGGCCCGCAGGCCGAAGGTCCAGCCAATCTCGCGGCGGACCTTGTAGCGCTGCAGCGGTGCGCCAAGGCGAATCCATTCGTCGTCGCGGATCAGTTCGCGTTCGGGCACGAAATACGCCGCGAGCGCATGGAGGTACGCGCCGTTCTCGCGTGCGGCAACGCGCCAGAAGAGCCGGGCCGCGATCATCGCGGGGATGCCCTTCACGGCGAGCATCACGGCCATCTCGCGGTAGCTGCCGTCGAAGAGATCTTCCAGCCACGGCGAGTTCCAGATGAAGTGCATGGCCCACGCGAGCGCGAAGCACAACACGGCCACGGCGATCCGCGTCACTTTCGATCGTTCCGGATGCAGCAGGAACCAGGCAACGCCGAAGGACGCGATGGTCGTGTAGGCCGCGTGGCTCCAGAGGCCGCTCAGCAGTCCGCGCGTGAACAGGTTCAGCAGCACCGGGTAGACCTGGTTCTCGAGCGGAAAGTGCATCGAGGCGTTGACGGTGTAGCTCAAGTTCTCCACCACCTGGAAACCCAGGCCCGCCAGGGCGCCGACGATCAGCACCGAGAGGTACGTCTGGAACTGGTTGCGCGCCACCAGCACGAGCAGGATCACGCCCGCGAGTTTCAAGAATTCCTCGGTGATCGGACCTGCGATGGCCGGCCCCCAGGCCGCCACGAAGTCCGGCGACACCAGCTTGGCGCACAGGCCCTGGATGGCGATGTTCGCCGGCGCGGCGAAGTACACCGCGCCCATTCCGCCCCATGCGAACGCGAGCACGAAGGCCTCGGGCGGGTGTTGTTCGAGCAGGTCCAGCGTGCGAAAGACGAGCAGGAAAAGCAGCGTGTAGATGCCCCACACCAAAAGGCCCAGCAACGCGGTGACGGGGACCACGCGAAAGCCCATCGAGAACATGTTGACCGTGTAGAAAAGGCCGTTGACGATCATCGCGGCCAGCAGCCAGAACGCTGCGCGATGCGGTTGCCAGAAGGAGTCGGTGCCCACCGGCCATTCGCCGCGATCCTGTTCGGGGCCGGCGAGTCTCTCTGTGCCCTCAGAACTCATGGCGAAGCCTCCAGGTCCATCGACTCCAGCATGCTGCGGGCCTCGGCCATCGCTTCGTTCAGGCCATCGCTGGCGCCGTAGAAATCGATCTGCACGAGCGACTTTCGCTGAAGGTCGACCACCTGCCAGAACCGGCCGGCGAGCTTCGATCCGTAGTACGCGAAGGTCTTGCCCTGCAGGCCCCATGGCGTGACGAAATCGGAGATGTCGCCATCGATCTCCAGGCGCTGGCCGCGTTCCATGAGGCGCTGCTGGCGCACCAGCGGCCCGTCGGGCCCGCCCACCCAGGGAGCGGTGGAGACCAGGAACTTGTGGCCGCCCTTGAAGAGCATCAACGACCTGCCGGCCTTGGAGCGGGCCACGTCCATCTCCCATCCGGCGGCGGGCTCGAACCGCGCATGGCCGACGGACACGGTCTGCCCCACGGGCAAGGGCCGCGCGCCGGGCGTGTGGTTGTTCCAGAAGGTGAGGCCGCCTACGTAGGCGGCGATGGCCAGGAGCACCGCGAGTGCGCCTGGCCAGGTGCGGTACGGGATGCGGCGTGACGGCTCGGGCATCCGCGAATCGTGCCATACGACGTCAGCACCTTGCCGCGACTTCATGGCAAAGTGCCAGCCATCCCATCGAGTCAAGAATACGCACGCCATGAAACAGAAGATCGAAGCACCCACCACCGACGACCTCCACGCCATCGCGCACCAGTTGATGCATGCGGCCGAGCTGGTGTCCGAGGCAACGGGCGCGACCTTGTCCGGGACGATGGCCGACCTGGCAGCCCTGCAGAAGGTCATCGATTCGAAGATCGTCGAGCCCGAGGCCACGTATTCGCTGCAGGCGCTGGGCCTGGCCTTCGGCAAGGTCTTCGTCGGCACGCGGGCGAACTTCGACTGGTGGATGGTCGAGGACGAATACGGCAGGGACCCGGCGATCCGCTACAAGCAGACGACGCTGCTGCTGTTTCCCAAGACGATGCTTTCCAAGCGCATCGAAGATGGCGAGCAGGTCGATGTCGCCGAGATCTTCAAGGGGTTGCAGGAGATGGTGCAGGAGGTCCTGGCCGAGCACTATCCGGGCGCCTGATGAAGCATTACAAGGAGGTCGATCGATGACGCAAGAGCAGGACATCCGGACAGCGATCGATCGCCACTGGGCGGCCTCCGCCGCGGGCGATCAGGTCGCCGAGCACGAGATCTATCACGACGATGCCGTGTGCGCGTATCCGCAGTCGGGCGAGGTCATCCATGGCCGGCACAACCTGCAGGCACTGCGCAGCCATCACCCCGGCAAACCATCGGGGTTCGCGGTGCGGCGGATCGTGGGGAAGGGTGATCTCTGGATCACCGAGTACGCCATCGACTACGAAGGCAAGAGCGCCTTCACCGTGAGCATCATGGAGTTCAAGGATGGCAAGGTGGCGCGCGAGACGCAGTACTTTGCCGACCCCTTCGATGCGCCCGCCTGGCGTGCGCAGTGGGTCGAACGGGCAGGGTGATCGACGGGCATCGCTAAAGTGCGTGCACGTCCACAAGACCCGCCACCACCCCATGCTCGACACCACCGTGCCAACGCAACGCTCTCGCATGCCGCTGCTCCGACTGCTTTCGATGGGCGTCTTCCTGCTGATGGCGGGCTGCGCGAGCCCACCCACGTCGCAGCGGCCGCCATCCGTCTCCAGCATTCCGCCGCTCACGACCGAGCAGTCGAACAGCATCACGATCCATGCGCTCGGCCTCGTCGGCACGCCGTACCGCTATGGCGGCAACACGCCCGAGGGCGGCTTCGATTGCAGCGGGCTCATCGGATATGTGTACCGCAGCAGCCTGGGGCAGGTGCCGCCGCGCACGGTCTCGCGCATGGCGTCGTTCGGCCGGCCCGTGGCGATGTCGGAAATTCGTTCCGGCGACCTGGTGCTGTTCGGCAATTCCACACCGTCGCATGCGGGCATCTACGTCGGCGACGGGCGCTTTGTGCATGCGCCATCGACAGGCGGCGAGGTGCGGCTCGACCGACTCGATGGCGTGTACTGGTCGCGGCAGCCGACGCAGGCGCGGCGGCCTTGAGCTTCTGAACCCGATTGGCTAGATATTCAGCGCCGGGAACGACTTCACCAGATCGTCCAGTGCCTTGAGCTGCGTCAGCAGCGGCTCCAGCTGCGCCAGCGGCAGCGCGCTCGGGCCGTCGCACTTGGCCTCGGCCGGGTCCGGATGGGCCTCGAGAAAAAGACCGGCCAGGCCGACGGCCATGCCGGCACGCGCGAGGTCCACCAGTTGCTCCCGCCGGCCGCCGGAAGCGGCGGCGCCGGCCTCGCGTTGTTGCAGCGCATGGGTCACGTCGAAGATCACCGGCAGGTCTTGCGTCACCTTCTTCATGACGCCGAAGCCCAGCATGTCGACCACCAGGTTGTCGTAGCCGAAA
This sequence comes from Variovorax sp. W1I1, assembly GCF_030815625.1. Taxonomy (NCBI): domain Bacteria; kingdom Pseudomonadati; phylum Pseudomonadota; class Betaproteobacteria; order Burkholderiales; family Comamonadaceae; genus Variovorax; species Variovorax sp. W1I1. Next base: position 861,390 of record NZ_JAUSWZ010000001.1, read on the forward strand.
CAGGTGCCGCGGTCGCACAGGATGATCTGTTCGTTGCCGGCTTCCTTGAATTTCTCGACGATGTTCAGCACCTGTGACGGGCTCAGGAACTGCGGCTTCTTGATGTTGATGACGCGGCCGGTCTTGGCCAGCGCCACCACCAGGTCGGTTTGCCGCGCCAGGAAGGCCGGCAGCTGCAGCACATCGACCACCTCCGCGACCGGGGCCGCCTGCCAGGGCTCGTGCACGTCGGTCAGCAGCGGCACGCCGAATTCGGTCTTGACCTCCTGCAGGATCTTCAGGCCTTCGTCCAGGCCCGGGCCGCGGTACGAATGAATCGACGAGCGGTTGGCCTTGTCGAAGCTGCCCTTGAAGACATAGGGAATGCCCAGCTTGCCGGTAACGCGCACGAATTCGGCCGCGGTGCGCAGGGCCAGGTCGCGTGACTCGAGGACGTTGACGCCGCCGAACAGCACGAAGGCGCCGTCGTTGCGAACGTTGATGTCGGGGTGGATGGTGACGGTGGACATGGGGAGTTCTCCAGATACGTGGCGGCATTCTCGCGCCCCGCGGGGACGGGCGATCCGGCCGGGCCCGCGCGCACCTCGGGTTTCCCTCGGGTTTTCCATTACGCAGTGCCACGCGGCCCGCCCACGCGGTCCGACGGATGCCAATGCGCGCCCTTGCGGCAAGACTCCCGGGTTCCAATATCGAGGAGACATCCGCATGCAAACCCTCCGCCGCCACCTGGTGTGGCTGGTCGTGGCCGTCGTCGGCGCCTTCGCGCTCGGCACCGTCGCCCTGACCCGTGGTGAAAGCGTCAACGCCCTCTGGGTGGTGGCGGCCGCGATCTGCACCTACCTGATCGCCTACCGCTACTACAGCCTCTTCATCGCCGACAAGGTGCTGGGCCTGGACGGCAACCGCAAGACGCCCGCGCACCGCCACAACGACGGCCTGGACTACGTGCCGACCGACAAGAACGTGCTGTTCGGCCACCACTTCGCGGCCATCGCGGGCGCGGGCCCGCTGGTGGGGCCGGTGCTTGCGGCGCAGATGGGCTACCTGCCCGGATTGCTGTGGGTGCTGGCGGGCGTGGTGTTCGCCGGCGCGGTGCAGGACTTCATCATTCTCTTCATCTCCACGCGCCGCGACGGCCGCTCGCTGGGCGACCTCGTCAAGCAGGAGATGGGCGTGGTGCCCGGGATGATCGCGCTCTTCGGCACCTTCATGATCATGATCATCATCCTGGCGGTGCTGGCGCTGATCGTGGTGAAGGCGCTGGCCGAATCGCCGTGGGGCACCTTCACGGTGGCGGCCACGGTGCCGGTGGCGCTGTTCATGGGCGTGTACCTGCGGTTCATCCGCCCGGGGCGCATCGGCGAGGTCTCGCTGATCGGCTTCGTGCTGCTGATGCTCGCCATCTTCGGCGGCCAGGCGGTGAGCCAGAGCGCCGAATGGGCGCCGCTCTTCACCTTCGACGGCAAGGCGCTCACCTGGATGCTGGTGGGCTACGGCTTCGTCGCCGCGAGCCTGCCGGTGTGGCTCTTGCTCGCGCCGCGCGACTACCTCTCGACCTTCCTGAAGATCGGCACGATCATCGCGCTGGCCATCGGCATCGTGTTCGTGATGCCGACGATGCAGATGCCGGCCATCACGCAGTTCGCGCAGGGTGGCGGGCCGGTGTGGTCGGGCAGCTTGTTCCCGTTCCTCTTCATCACGATCGCCTGCGGCGCGGTGTCGGGTTTTCATGCGCTCATCTCCTCGGGCACCACGCCCAAGATGCTGGACAACGAGCGCCATGCGCGCTTCATCGGCTACGGCGGCATGCTGGCCGAATCGTTCGTGGCGGTGATGGCGCTGGTGGCGGCCTCGTGCATCGAGCCGGGCATCTACTTCGCGATGAACAGCCCGGCCGCGCTGGTGGGCAGCACCGCGCAGCAGGCGGCGCAGACCATCTCGAGCTGGGGCTTCGTGATCACGCCCGAGATGTTGCTGCAGACCGCCAAGGACGTGGGCGAGACCACCATCCTCGGCCGTGCAGGCGGCGCACCGACGCTGGCCGTGGGCATGGCCCACATCCTCCATCAGGTGATCGGCGGGCAGGCCATGATGGCCTTCTGGTACCACTTCGCGATCTTGTTCGAGGCGCTCTTCATCCTCACGGCGGTCGATGCCGGCACCCGCGCCGGCCGCTTCATGCTGCAGGACTTGCTGGGCAGCTTCGTGCCCGCGCTCAAGCGCACCGATTCGCTGCCGGCCAACCTCGTGGCGACGGCGCTCTGCGTGGCGGCGTGGGGCTACTTTCTCTATCAGGGCGTGGTCGATCCGCTGGGCGGCATCAACACGCTGTGGCCGCTCTTCGGCATCTCGAATCAGATGCTCGCCGCCGTCGCGTTGCTGCTGGGTGTGGTCGTGCTGTTCCGCATGAAGCGCGAGCGCTATGCGTGGGTGGCCATTGCGCCGGCCGTGTGGTTGCTGGCCTGCACGCTCACGGCGGGCTGGCAGAAGATCTTCTCGGCAGACCCGAAGATCGGCTTCCTCTCGCATGCGGCGAAGTACACCGAGGGCCTCGCCAACGGCGTGTTGGTGGCACCCGCGAAGACGCCCGAGGCGATGTCGCGCATCGTCTTCAACGACCGCCTCGACGCGGCGCTGTGCGCGCTCTTCATGTTCGTGGTGCTGAGCGTGCTGGTCTACAGCATCAAGGCGTGCCTCGCGGCGCGCGCGGCCAACCGGCCGACCACGCAGGAAACGCCGTTCGAGCCGGCCGGCACATCGGCCGCGGTGGCCCACTGAGCACGCCCATGGCCCTCGCATTGCCGGAAGCCGGACGCTACTTCGCCCGCTCGCTCAAGCAGTCGCTGCGGCTGATGGTCGGCCTGCCCGACTACGACGCCTACCTCACCCACATGGCGGCCACGCACCCGGACCGGCCGCCGATGAGCTACGAGGCCTTCTTCCGCGAGCGACTGGAGGCGCGCTATGGGGCGGGCAAGGGGCGTTGCTGCTAGGGCCCAGTCCGTTCGTCGTTCGCTTGACCCGCGCGGAACGCGGGTGCTAGCCTGCTCCGCCCGCGAGGAGCAGGCTTTCTTTTTCGTGCCAGGCTGATGCCGCACATCGAACGAACAACAGAAACGGACCTCATGACTTTTTCCAAGCGCCCATCCCCCCTCAAGAACCCCGCGCCGATGCGCGCCGCCTGCCAGGGCGTGCTGCTCGCCTGCGCATTGCTCGCCGCGGCCGGCAACGCCATGGCCCAGAAGCCGCATCAGGGCGCGCTCGATGCGGCCACGCAGCAGAAGGACGAGGCGCTGAAGCTGCTGGAGCGCATGGTCAACATCGACTCCGGCTCGACCGTCACCGAGGGGCTCGACAAGGTGCGAGAGATGGCCGTCGAGGAACTGCGCCAGCTCGGCGCGCGCATCGAGACCTTTCCGGCCGACCCGCACCCCGGCACCAACGTGGTCGCCACGCTGACGGGGCAGGGCAAGAAGAAGATCCTGATCCTCGCCCACATCGACACCGTGTTCAAGGACGGCACCGCCGCGGCCAAGCCGTTCTACATCAAGGACGGCCGCGCCTACGGCCCCGGCGTGATGGACAACAAGGGCGGCGTCGTCGCCGGGCTGCAGGCCCTGAAAGTGCTGCAGAAGATCGGCTTCAAGGACTACGGGCAGATCACCTTCCTCATCGACACGAACGAGGAGATGGGTTCGGTGGGCACCACCGCGCTCATCGAGCGCGTGGCCAAGCAGCACGACGTGGCACTGAACCTGGAGCCGGGCCGCCCGGCCGACGGCCTCGTGGTGGAGCGCAAGGGCTCGGCCACCGCGCTCGTCGAGGTGAAGGGCCTGGCCGCGCACGCGGGCGTCGCGCCCGAAACCGGACGCAACGCGGCGATGGAAGTCGCGCACCAGGTGCTGCAGCTCTCGAAGACGGCGGATGCCGCGAAGAAAACCACGGTCAATTTCACCGTGCTCACGGCCAACGGCGCGACCAACGTGATTCCCGCCACCGCGAGCGCCAAGGGCGACGTGCGCGTGGCCACACCCGAGGAGTTCGACCGCGTCGAGAAGGACCTCGTCCGCATCTCGCAGAACAAGCTGATCCCCGAGACCGAAGTGCGCGTGCGCCTCGTGCGCGGCCTGCCGCCGATGCCACGTTCGCCCGCCTCGGACAAGCTGGTGAAGATGGCCGAGGGCATCTACGCCGAGATCGGCAAGAAGCTCACCATCGAGAGCAGCGGCGGCGCAGCCGATGCGAGCCTGGTGGCCGGCGTGGGCGTGCCGGTGCTCGACGGCTTCGGCATCGTGGGCGGCGGCATCCACACGCCGGAGGAATACGCCGAGGTCGAGAGCGTGGTGCCGCGGGTGTACCTGCTGTCGCGCATGCTGATGGACCTGAGCGCCAACTGATGGATGGATGGCGGGCCGGCTGACCGGCAACTGACCGTGTAGGACGGCTGCTTACAATCGCCGGCTCGCGCGAATGCGACCCTTCACCGATCCACCGGCCGCTGCGCCGGTTCGGATCGGTAAGGGAACCCAACCCAGATTTCTCCAGGCAGGGCCCGTGCGTTTCGTCATCCGATGGATGGCGGGACGGCATGGCGCTTCGCGATTTTTTTATCGCCCTGAAAGAAACCCGATGCCCGTCCGTTCGCGCGCGCCCCGCCTGCGCCTCCAGCCCCTGCCTGTTGCAGTCCTCGCCGCCCTGGCCGTTCTGCACTTCGCCGCACAGGCGCAAAGCGGCACCGCGCTCAAGGAAGTGACCGTCAACGCGGAGCAGGACGCCGGCTACGCGCCCTCCGTCAGCAGCACCGCCACCAAGGGCTCCGCGCCGCTGCGCGACATTCCGCAGGCGGTGAACGTGCTGCCCGCGCAGCTCTTGCGCGACCAGGGCGCAACCTCGATGCAGGACGCGCTGCGCAATGCGCCCGGCGTTTCCTTCAATGCCGGCGACGGCCAGCGCGACCAGGTGGTGATCCGCGGCTTCAGCGCCATCGCCGACTGGTTCGTGGATGGCGTGCGCGACGATGCGCTGTACTTTCGCGACCTGTCGGACACCGAGCGCATCGAAGTGCTCAAGGGGCCGGCGGCCGTGCTGTACGGCCGGGGCTCGTCGGGCGGGCTGATCAACCGTGTGACGAAGAAACCGGTCTTCGAGCGCCCCTTCGGCGAGGTCTCGCTCGGCCTGGGCAGCAACGATTTCAAGCGGCTCACCACCGACCTCAACCGGCCCATCGGCGAGAACATGGCGTTCCGCCTGAACGTCGCGCGCGAGAAGTCGGGCAGCTACCGCGACCAGCAGTTCATCGACCGCTACAACATCGCGCCCTCGCTCGCGATGAAGTTCAGCCCGCAGACCGACCTGCTGCTGCAGTACACCAACGCCTACGACCAACGCCTGACCGACTTCGGCATTCCGGCCCTCAACGGCCGGCCGGTGAACGTGCCCATCGGCACCTACTACGGCTCGGCGCTCGCCAGGCGCGACGACACCACCACGACACGGGTGCAGTCCTTCACCGCCACGCTGAACCATCGCTTCAGCGATGCGCTGAACCTGCGCAACACCACCCGCTACTACAGCTACAAGCTCGACCGTTTCAACACCCTGCCCAGCGGCACCACCGATCCGGTGCGCATGACCGTGGGCCGCACGCGCGGCTTTGTCGACCGCGACGAGAGCGGCTGGTTCAACCAGACCGACCTCACGTGGCGCAACGACCTCGGGGGCTTCAAGCAGGAGTGGCTGGTCGGCGCCGAATTCGGCAAGCAGGACAAGCGCCTGTACTCGGTGTCCTCGGCGACCGGCTACGAGCGCGTGAGCATCCTCAACCCGGTGGCCGTGCCCGCGCCCATTCCGTTCGCGAGCTACCAGGCCACGAGCGCGATTCCGAGCAATTCCACCTTCAAGACGGCCGCGCTGTACGCGCAGAACCAGATCACGCTGGCGCCGCAATGGAAGGCGCTGGTCGGCGGGCGCTACGACGTGTTCGACCAGGAGACCTCGTTCGAGCGCTCGCTCGCGCCGATGTCGCGCACCGACCGCAAGTTCAGCCCGCGCGCGGGCCTGGTCTGGCAGCCCACCGACACGCAGTCGTACTACGTGTCGTACAGCCGCTCGTTCCAGCCGTCGGCCGAGACCTTTGCGCTGTCGGCCAACAACGCGGCCAACGAACCCGAGATCACGGTGAACAAGGAGATCGGCGCCAAGTTCGATTTCCTGGACGGCGCGCTCAACCTCACCACGGCGCTCTTCAACCTAGAGCGTTCGGGCATGAAGAACAGCGACCCGGCCAACCCGGCGCGGCAGATCAACGTGGGCACGCAGCGCACCAACGGCATGGAGCTCGCATTGGCCGGCAAGTTGCCGGGGCGCTGGGACGTCAGCGCGGGCTATGCGTACCTCGACGGCCGCATGACCAAGTCGCTGGCCACGGTGAACGCGCTGCAACTGCCCGTGGGCGCCCCGATACCGGTGCAGGGCAAGGTGGCGGCGCTCACGCCGCGGCACTCGGCCTTCGTGTGGCTCATGAAGGACCTGGGCAACGGCCTGAGCGCGGGCGGCGGCGTGAACTACATGGCCGCACGTTACGCCTCGCTCACCAACCTGGTGACGCTGCCTTCCTACGTCACCGGCGACCTGGCGGCCAGCTACAAGACGGAGCGCTACGAACTCTCGGTGAATTTGAAGAACATCACTGGCAGGAAGTACTACGTGTCCGCGCACGGCAGCGTGGACAACCTGATCATGCCGGGGCCGGGACGCGAGCTGCAGGTGGCGTTGACCGCGAAGTTCTGAACGCGCGCCCGTGAGGGCGAGCCTCAGGCGCCGGCTGAGGCGCCCTGCGCGAATTCCAGTTTTTCTTTTGGCGCGCGCGAGGCCACGATGCCTCCACATCAATGACATGTGGAGAACGTCGATGGCATCCGAACTCAACCAGATCGCGAGCTGGTCGCTGCGCTGGCGCATTTTTCTCTCGGGCGTGCTCTGCCTCATGGCGGCGTTCGCCGCGGCGGGCCCGTCGGACCGCAGCCTCGAACTGCATGCGGCGCAGCGCTTCCAACTCGCGCTCGAAGCCCAGACCGCCCGCGACTACCGCACGATGCTCGTGCAACTGCGCGAGGCCGCGACGCAGGGCGATGCCGAAGCGCAGGAAATGCTCGGCATGGTGCTGCTCACAGGACCGGTGCTCTATGGCATGTCGGTGCGCGCCGATCGCTGCGAGGCGCGGCAGTGGATGCGCCAGGCCGCGATGCAGGGCAGTGAAACGGCGAAGGTGCAGCTCACGTTTCTCAATCGCTTGCGCAACTCGCCGGCGGGCGCGAGCGCTTGCGATTGATTGACCTGAAGCGAGCGGGCAGGTGCGGCCCGCTCGTTGCGCTTTACGGCAGCCTGGACGCGCCGAGCAGGTAGTCGCTCACCTCGTCGGAGAACCACACGAGTTTTCCTTCGACGATCACGCCGTCCGAGCCACCCGGATCGGGCTGCGCGGTGGGCATGCCGTGCGCGACCAGCGCCTCGGCGCAGCCGACCCAGTCGCCGTCGTCGGTGGGCTGGTTGAGCGAGGCCCACGACAGCGTGCCGCGGACGTTGTCGCCGAAGCCGTGCCGCTCGGTCCAGCTGGCGCCATGCGCGAGCAGGAAACGCGCAAGCGCAGCATCGCCGCGGAACACCGCCTGGTTCAGCGCGGAGCCGTCCAAGTCGCCGCCGGTCGTGGCGATCGGCCAGCCGAGCTCGATCATGAGCTGCACGGCCGCGCCGCAGTCCGGCTGCGCGGCGAGCTCGGGGAGCAGGCGCAGTTGCGCAGGAGACAGCGTGGCAAGCACCGTTGGATGTTCTTGCTGGAGGCGCCGTGCGGCGAGCCCGTCGCCGCGAGCGCATGCGGCGACGAACTGCTCGTCGAGCGGCAACTGCGCATCGCCGCCGGTGCGTTGCGCGAGCAGTTGCGCCACGTCCGTCAGTCCGAAACGCAGCGCCAGCGTGTGCGCATCGATGCCTTCGGGCGTGCGCGCCGACGCATCGGCACCGGCGTCCAGCAGCGCCTCGATGTGCGCGGCCGAGCGCCGCCGCCGGATGGCCCAGAGCAGCGGCCGTCCCCAACTGATCGAGGGTTCTCCGGGCGCGGCCTCATTCGGATCGCCGCCGTGGGCGAGCAGCAGCTGCAGCGATTCGAGCTGGTCGAGGTCGAGCACGCGGTAGAGCGCATTCGTGCCGCCGACGCGCGCTCCGGCCTTAAGCAGCAGGCGCGTGCAGGCGGGTTCTTCGAGCGAGTGATAGAGCGATTCGCCATCGTTCGGATCTGCGCCGGCGTCGAGCAGCAGCCGCGTGATCTCCACGTCGCGGTTCTGTCCGGCTGCGCCGTACAGCGCGGACAGGCGGTCTGTTTCGGACGGCGCAGCCAGCGAAGCGGGCGGCCAGCGGCTGCCGATGGTCTGGTTCGGATCGGCGCCGGCATCGAGCAGCAGCTTCGCGCAGGTGCGCAGGCGCTCGCGAAAGGCCGGCAACTGCACCAGGCTGGAGTACGCGACGGCATTGAGCGGCGGCAGCAGGAGCGGACCGCCCGCGCGTCGGACCCATTCGGGATCGCGTGCGATCGCCCGGCGCACCACATCGGCATCGCCGATGGCGCAGGCGAGGTACGGATCGTCGCCCAGGAGGCCCGGGCTTTCTTCGAGCAGGCGCGCAGCCACCGCGGGCTTGGCCAGGTTGTTGCCGCCCGAAATCTCGCCCGCATACGCGGCGCGCAGCCAGAGCAGCACGGCGCGGGCCGGGTCGTTCGCCTGCGCGATACGGGCAAGCACGAAGCCCTGCAGATCGACCCACGACACGAAGCCGTATTCGCGCGCGAGACACGACTGCGCATCGTGCAGGCGCAGGCCGAGCGCTGCGATGGCGGGGTCGTCCTTGCGGGCGGCGGCAGGGAGGGCGTCGCGGAACCGGGAGAAGGTGGCGGGGTCGCCGCGGCGGTAGCTGGCAAGCAGCTCTTTGGCTTGCTTCTTGAGATGCCCGAGATCGGGCCGAGCGGGAATGCGTTTCACATGAACCTCCGTGCATGAAGCGCCGACGACCCGCAAATCCGGCTGCACAAAGGAGCTGGTAGATGGCGCCGCGCGAGCGCGCGGCAGCATGCGAAAGCAAGTGGGTTCAACCCTTCCCGCGGGCCCGGGCGCGGCTTGCACCGCGGGGGCGATGTTAGGGCATGAGGCGCAAGAGGGTCAACGCGAACCGGCCATCGCCGCGAATCCGCGTGCCAGGTCGGCCATCAGGTCGGCCGGCGCTTCCAGGCCGATGTGCAGCCGCACCACCGCACCGCGCGTGCTCCAGTCGGTCACGCTGCGTGCGGCGCGCATGTTGGTCCACGCCACAAGGCTTTCGTATCCGCCCCATGACGAGCCGCGGCCGAAGAGAGTCAGCGCATCGACGAAGCGCTCGACGGCCGCGTTCTCGGTGCCCGGCTTGAACTCGAAAGAGATCAGCCCGTTGGTGCCGCTGCAATCGCGCTGCCAGACGTCGTGGCCGGGGTGCTGCGGCAAGGCGGGGCAGAACACCGTCGCCACTTCGGGCCGCGCTTCGAGCCAGTGCGCCACTTCGAGCGCATGCCGCTCGTGCATCTGCAATCGCGCCGAGAGCGTGCGCATGCCGCGCAGCACCAGCCAGGCATCGTCGGGGCTCACGGTCATGCCGAAAGCGTCGCAGCGTTCGTTGAGCGGCTGCCACGCTTCGCGCGTGGTGGCGACGGTGCCCATCATCACGTCGGAGTGGCCCGAGAGGTACTTGGTGGCGGCCATGGTGGAAATGTCTGCGCCGAGCGCGAGCGGCCGGTACTGCACGCCCGAACCCCAGGTGTTGTCGGCCGCGAGCAGTGCGCCGCGTGCATGCGCGAGCGCGGCGAGCTTGGGCAGGTCGCACATTTCGTAGACCAGCGAGCCGGGGCATTCTGCGTACACGAGCCGCGTGGTGGGCTCGAACAGGTCTTCGATGCCGCTCCCGTCCGCCGCGAAGAAGCTGCTGCGAATGCCGTACGGCTCGAGGAACGAATGCACGAGGTTGCGCGTCGGCTCGTACACGCTGTCGGACATCAGCACATGGTCGCCCGGCTTCAGGTACGACAGCAGCACCATGCCGATGGCCGCGAGCCCGGTCGGAAAGAGCCGCGTGCGATACGCGCCTTCGAGCTCGCTCACCGCGTCTTCGAGCGCGAAGGTGGTGGGCGTGCCGCGCGCGCCGTAGCTGAAGGCGCGTTCGTCGTCGCGACGCGCGCGGGTGTCGCGCATTGCGGCCACGCTGTCGAACAGCACGGTGCTCGCTCGCACCAGCGGCGTGTTGACGGGCGTGCCGCCGAAGTACGCCGGCGCTTTGCCGGTGCGCGTGAGCCGCGTATCAAGGGCCTGGGCCGCGGGGTCTTCTTTGTGCGAGTCGGACATGGTGGTGGTCTATCGAGCGTGGGCCAAGCCGCTATGGTGCGTCAATCCGCCTTCGCACCGGAGAGCTTGACGATGCGGGACCAGCGGTCGATGTCCAGTTTCAGCTGCGCGGCGAAGGCCTCCGACGAGTTGGCCACCACTTCGCTGCCGCCATCGTTCACCAGCTTGGTCACCTCGGGCAGGCGCAGCGTGCGCACGATGGCTTCGTTGAGATAAGCCACGCGCTCGGGCGGCGTGCCGGCCGGTGCGAAGAAGCCGTACCAGTCTTCGAAGCGCGCGCCGGCGTAGCCCAGCTCTTCGAGGGTCGGCGACTTGGCGAACACGCCGATGCGGCGCGGGCTGGTCACGGCGAGCACTCGAAGCTTGCCGTTCTGCACGAGGCCCGCGACCGAGGCGGTGGAAGTCACGAGCACATCGACCTGCCCGCCGAGGAGGTCGGTCAACGCGGGACCGGCGCCCTTGTAGGGCACGTGGGTCATGTCGATCCCGTTGTCCTTGGCGAGCACCACGCCCACGAGGTGCGAGAGCGTGCCGTTGCCCGGCGTCGCGTAGGTCACCTTGCCGGGCGTCGCCTTGGCCTTGGTGGCGAGGTCGCCAAAGCTCTTGAGCGCCGAGTTGGCGTCGACCACGAGTGCGAGCGGCGCTGCGTTGATCTGCGTGATCGGGATGAAGTTCTTGATCGGATCGAACCCGGCCGAGGCATAGAGCGTGGGGTTCACCGCCATGATCGACACCTGCGAGGTGAGCACGGTGTAGCCGTCGGGTTTGGACTCGGCCACCGTCTTGGCGCCGATGTTCCCGCCGGCGCCGCCGCGGTTGTCGACCACCGCGGCCTGTCCCATGATTTCCGGCAGGCGCGTGGTGACCAGGCGCGCCGTCGCGTCGTTGCCGCCGCCGGGCGGGAAGGGCGAGATGAACTTCACTGTCTGCGTCGGGAAGCCGTTGCGCGCGGGCAGCGGGTCGGCCGATGCGGGCTGCAGGGCCAGCGCCGCGAGCCACGTGGCGGCAAGGGCGAGACGAGCGAGATGCGGAACGCGGAAGGCAGACGACATGGCAGGACTCCTGAAATAGGAACGGACAACGACGAGCGGAAATGGAGAAAGCGGTGGCTAGGTGTGCGATGCGGCCGAGGGCAGCCTGAACGCGGCGCGCTCCTGTGCATCGAGCTGCGCGACAAGGCCTGTCTCCCACGCGAGGTAGCGGCGCGCGGCCTCCTTGTTGCCGTCGTGCCGGTCGTGCACGAAGAAGAGGTAGTCGATGCAGTCGCTATCGGCGGGCAACGCGGGCGTGGCTTCGACGGGCAGGCCGGCGGCGCGCCATGCGGCCATGCCGCCTTCGAGCAGGAGCGGAGCGTGATCGGCGAGTTCGGACGCGGCGGCCCATGCGGCGAGCGCAGTGTCGTCGGCGACCAGCACGATCTGTCGCGTCTCGCCCTTCACGTCTTCGGCAAGGCGCGGACGAATCGACCAACGCGCCTGCGGGATGTGACCCGCGCGAAATTGCATGCTGCCGCGCAGGTCGATCAACGCGATGTCGTTTTGCGTAAGCCGCGCAGACAGCGTTTGCGCATCGATGGTCTTCATTGCAGGCGCTGTCGGCGCGACTGCAGACGCGAGCGACAACCCGCTCGCGAGCCCGCCTTCAAGCACGCTCGCGTCGTGCCCCATCTGCCGCAGCCAGCTCGCGATGGTGGGCGCACGCACGCCGTCGTTGTCGATCAGCACAAGCCGCGCACCGCGCACGCCGAAGTACTGGTCGCCTGCCTGCATCAACTGGCCGCCGGGCGTGTGCTGCGCGCCGGGCAGGCTGCCGGCCGCGAATTCCTCGGGCGTGCGCACGTCGCAGAGGAACAGGGTGCGATCCGTTTCTGCTGCCCATTGCTGCACGGTCTTCGCCGTCACCGTCGGCACATCGAAGCGCTCGGCCAGCGCCTTCGCGGCAGGGCGCAGGTCGGTGTTGCCGCTGTCGGCCGCATAGCGCTGCGTGCCGCCGTGTTCGAGCGTGTGGTCGTTCAGGTACCAACCCTGCGTGCCGTTCTCCAGCGCATAGACCGGGTTCGGCAGTCCGAGGTTGATGAGCGTCTGCGCGCCGATGATGCTGCGCGTGCGGCCCGCGCAGTTGATGACGATGGGTGTGGTCGTGTCGGGCACGAGCTGCCGCACGCGGTAGGCCAATTCACCGTTGGGGCAGCAGGTGGCGCCGGGGATGTTCATCTTGTGGAACTCGCTGACGGGACGGCCGTCGAGCACCACGACCTTGTCCTTGCGCGCGAGCATCTCGGCCAATTGGTCGGCGCTGACGCGCGGCGTGTGGTACGTCTCCTCGGCCAGTTCGCCGAAGGTCTTGGAGGGCAGGTTCACGCCCGCGAAGAGGACGTAGCCCGCGGCCTTCCACGCGGGTGCGCCGCCTTGCAGCACATGCACGTCGGTGTAGCCCAGCGTGGTGAGCCGTTCGGCCGCGCGCAGGGCCACATCGGATTCGCCATCGTCGTACGCGACCACCCGCACGCTGCGGCGCGGCACGAGGCGCGGCGCGTCGATCTCGAGCCGGCTGAAGGGCAGCGGGATGCCGTAGAAGAGATGTGCCTCGCCGTACTGGCCGTGCTCGCGCACGTCGAGCAGTGCGATCTCGCCGCCGTCGTGCAGCCAGGATTTGAGGGTCTTCGGGTCGATGTGAGAAGTCATGGGGCAAGTCGTTGGGACGAACGAGGTCCTGCAAGGCGCGCGCCTCGCATGAAAGAAGGTGAAGCGAAGAAGGAAGAAGAGGCCTAGCGGCGCGTCTGCACGCCGATGCCCATCGTCTGGTACGTGCCTGCAGCCATGTCGTACGCGGTGCGCTGGTTCAGCGTCTCGAGCGCCCGGCCGTACATGTGCAGGTGGCGAATGATCTGCTCGCCCTGGATCTCGACCGAGTGGATGTCTTCAGGCATCAGCGCGATGCCTCGTCCCTGTTCGCCCGGCGCGACGACGACCAGCGCCGTCTCTTCAAGCTTGCCGACTCCCGGCACGGAGCCGTCGTCGGTGCGCGCATACACGCGGTTGTGCTCGGTGCCTTCGACGGCCGCGATGCAGGCCCAGGTCGTGTGGTTGTGCGGCACGATCTTCTTGCCGGGGCGCATCACGTTCAGGTAGAGCGCGTAGCTCTGGTCCGGGTCTTCGGCGATCAGGTAGCGGGCCTGGTGTTCGCCGGCTTCGGGCGGCGGAAAGTCGGCGGCGCCCCAGTACTCGGTATGGGCGGCCAGGCCTTGCAGCGAACCGAGCACCGCATCGAGCTTTTCGCGGGTTGGTTCAGCGCCGCCGATGGCTTTCTTCATTTCGGCGATCGATGCCTCGACCGCCTGGCGGCGTTGCTCGGATGGGGTGCTCATGCGGTTTCTCCAGTGGGGTTGCCTGTTCGGTGTGCATTCACTGTAGTGACGGCGGCGTGACGCAACAATCCAAGCGGCAGAAGAAACACATCAATAAAATTAATGTATGCCCACGCTCGATCTTGAACTGCTGCGCTCATTCGCGGCCGTTGTCAGCCACCACAGCTTTGCGGCCGCGGCCGTTCACCTGGGGCGCACGCAATCGGCGATCACGCAGCAGATGCAGCGGCTCGAAGAGCAGATCGGCCATCCGCTCTTCGCGAAGCAAGGCCGCCAGAAGCGGCTGACCGAGCACGGCGAACGGCTGCTGAGCTATGCGCATCACATGCTCGCGCTCAACGACGAGGCATTACGCAGCCTGCGGCAAGGCCAGCTCGAAGGCAACCTGCGCATCGGCGCGCCGCACGACGTGGCCGAGACGATGCTGCCGCTGTTGCTGACGGAGATGGCGCGCACCTCGCCGCTGCTGCAGCTGGACATCCACATCGGCCGCAGTCCCTATCTCATGACCTCGCTCAAGAGCGGCGAGGTCGACATGATCATCTCCAACCGCGCCGATCCGCAGTCGCAGTTCGAAGGCGTGGTGCTGCGCAACTCGCCGACCGTGTGGCTGTGCGCGGCGAGCTATGTGCACGATCCCACGAAGCCGGTGCCGCTCATCATGGCGGACGGGCCCAGCATCTTCCGGCGCATCGGGCATGAGGCGCTGGATGCCGCGGGCGTGGCGTGGACGCCGCGGTACACGTCGTCGAGCCTGATCGGCATCAAGGCGGCGCTCAGGGCGGGGCTGGGTGTGACGGCGCGGGGTGTCGAGCAACTGGATGCGGGGCTGAGGGTGCTGGGCGCGGGCGATGGCATGCCGCGACTGCCCGACCTGGCGTACTACCTGTATGTGCGCAGCCATGTGGTGAACCCGGTCACGCGGCAGGTGTTCGAGACACTGAAGAAGCACCTGCGGTTGCCGCGGACGGACATGCCGGCTTGATGGCGTTTGCGTCGGTGCCGAATCCGCCGGCACCTTCCTCGCGTAACTGATGGGCGTGTGAAGAATCCCGTCGGTTTCGAGACAAAGGTGTTCATGAAATTTCCCTATGACCTGGGTTCGAAGCCCTGGCTGCTTGGCGCGCTCCTGGGCAGCGCCGCAGCGTCCGCCCAGCAGGCCCACCTGCCTGCCATCGAGATCGTCGGTCCGCGCGATGCCTCCATCGGTGTGGCGGACAGCGCCAGCGAAGGCGCGGTAGAGCGCGAGTCGTTCCAGACGCGGCCCAAGCTGCGGCCCGGCGACATCGTCGAAGCGGTCCCGGGCGTGGTCGCCACGCAGCACTCGGGCGATGGCAAGGCCAACCAGTATTTCCTGCGCGGCTTCAACCTCGACCATGGCACCGACTTCGCAGTCACGGTCGACGGCATGCCGGTGAACATGCCCACGCACGGACACGGCCAAGGCTATGCCGACCTGAACTTCCTCATTCCCGAACTCGTGTCGGGCGTGCGCTACCGCAAGGGGCCGTACTTCGCCGAGAGCGGCGACTTCTCGCTCGCGGGCAGTGCGTCGCTCGATTACTTCAGCGTGCTCGATGCGCCCTTTGCCGAACTCACTCTCGGCGCCAACAACTTCAAGCGCCTGCTGGCCGCAGGCTCGCAGACCCGCGAGGACCAGACCTGGCTGGGCGCCGTCGAGATCGAGGGCAACAACGGGCCCTGGGACGTGCCGGAGAACCTGCGCAAGGTGAGCGCCGTGGCGCGCTACTCGCAGGGCTCGCCCACGCGCGGATTCAGCGTCACCGGCATGGCCTACAAGAGCCGGTGGACCTCGACCGACCAGGTGCCCGAGCGCCTGATCGACAGCGGCGAGCTCTCGCGCTTCGGCTCGCTCAACCCCACCGACGGCGGCACCACCGAGCGCGTGAGCCTCTCTGGCAAATGGTTCGACAAGGGACCGGAAGGCGAGACGACGATCAGCGCCTACGCGATCGCCTACCGCTTCGACCTGTTCTCCGACTTCACCTATTTCCTCGACAACCCGGTCAACGGCGACCAGTTCGAGCAAACCGACCGCCGGCGCATCTTCGGCGCGCAGGCGGCCCGCACGATGCCGACGAAGTTCGGCGGACTGGACGGTGTGCTGAGCTTCGGTGCGAGCTGGCGCGGCGACCGGATTTCGGAGGTGGGCCTCTACGACACGCAGGCGCGCGAGCGGCTCTCGACGGTGCGCAACGACAAGGTCTCGCAGGACCTGTTCTCCGTGTACGGCCAGCAGCTCGTGTATTTCACCGACCGGCTGCGCGGCTACGCGGGCGTGCGCGGCGACATGCTGCGCTATCGCGTCGACGGGCGCGAGCCCGTGTACGGCGCCATCAACAGCGGCAGGGGCCGTGATTCGATCGCGAGTCCCAAGGCTGGCCTCGCCTTCGCGCTGACGCCGCAGCACGAGCTCTACCTGAACGCCGGCGTCGGCTTTCACAGCAACGACGTGCGCGGCGCGACCATCGCCGTCGACCCCGCGAGCGGCGCGGCCGCCGATCGCGTGCCGGCGCTGGTCAAGGGCCGCGGCGCGGAGCTGGGCTGGCGCTTCCAGCCCGACGAGAACTTCACGGCGACGGTGGCGCTGTGGCAGCTCAAGCTGGATTCCGAACTCGTGTACGTCGGCGACGCCGGCACCACCGAGCCCGGACGCGCCAGCAGCCGCCGCGGTATCGAGGCAACGTTGCGCTGGAAGCTGAGCAGCGCCTGGCGCGCGGAGTTCGACGGCGCGGTGTCGCGCGCGCGCTTCAAGGGACTCGCGCCCGAAGGCGAGGGCAACTACATCGACAACGCGGTCGAGAAGGTGTTTGCCGCCGGGATCACGTACACGCAAGGCCCGCTCACCACGTCGCTGCGGTTGCGCTATCTCGGCCCGCGCGCGCTCGACTCGCGCAACGTCGAACGCTCGAAGGCCGCGACGCTGCTCAACCTGGGCGTCCGCTACGCCGTCAACCCGCGGCTCACGCTGGGCCTGGACGTCTTCAAAGTCGCCGGCAAGAAGGGCAACGACATCGAATACGCCTACGCTTCGTGCACGGCGGGCGAGGTCGTCAGCGGTGCCTGCGGCGAGGGCATCGACGGCCGGCATGTGCATCCGATGGAGCCGCGCAGCGCGCGTGTCAGCGCGCGGTGGACTTTCTGAACGCTGAGCGGTCGGGCGTCAGTTCAACGGTGTGAGGTGCGAATGCGGGTGTGCGGGTGCATGCGCGTGGGCATGCGGTGTTGCGTCGTCCGTCAGCGCCACCACGTTCGCGTGGCCATGGCGAACACCGCGCAGCGACATCAGCTGGTCCGCCACATCGTGCACGGCTGCCACCGGACCGCGCAGCACCACGCACTCCATGCAGCTGCCGTGATCCAGCGGCGTCTGGTGGCAGGCGACGGCCATGCCATGGTGCGCATGGCGCAGCGCCAGGAGCCGCGCGGCCAGTGCGAGTTCGCGTGTGTCGTACACATAGCTGACGTTCGCGATGCACGATGACACGACGGCGTCGAACTGCATGCCCCTGAGCCCCGCGCGACCGAGCCCGTAGCGGATCAGGTCGCGCACAGCCTCGGAACGGCTCGTGTAGCGCTTCTGCGCAATGAGCATCTCGAACTGCCTTGCGAGTTGCTCGTCGAGGGAAATGGTGAAGCGGTTCATCGGCGGTATGCCAACAGGTACGCGACCTACCGCCCGCCGGATTCAGAGCGCGTGCTTTCCTCAGGAGAACGGCAGCACCTTCACGTCGAGCACGCGTTCGCACAGCCACACCGTGGCGAGGGCCACCGCGGCGACCGAACCGCCGTGCAGCACCAGTGGCGGATACCGCCGCCAGTTGCGCAACCCCAGCAGCACGACGAGCGCCACGGCCACCACCGCCAGCTGGCCGGCTTCCACCCCCAGGTTGAACTGAAGCAGCGCGAGCACGAACTGCCGCGTCGGCAGTTCGAGTTCGCCCAGGGCGCCCGCAAAGCCGAAGCCATGGATCAGGCCGAACAGGCAGCTGAAGAGCTTGCGGCGCCCGCGCAGCACGGGCCAGATGTTGTCGAGCGCCGCCACGATGATGGTGAGCGCGATCGCGGGCTCGATGATGCGCGGCGAGATCGTCACGATCTTCAGCCCCGCGAGCGCCAGCGTGATCGAGTGCGCGATGGTGAACATCGTCACGATGCCGAGCATGGGCAGCGCGGCGTCCTTCCATGCACGCACGGGCGTCCAGCCGCCATCCTGACGCTTGAGCACGGCGGGCAGCAGGAGGCAGATCAGAAACAGGATGTGGTCGTAGCCGATCAGGATGTGGTGGATGCCGTCGCGAAAGAAGCTGGCCGGAGGTGCGGCACCTTGGGTGTCAGCCCATCCGATGGAGACGACGCCGGCCGATGGGTCCAGCGAGCGCAGCAGCGGCGCGGCGGCGCCTCTGGTTTCCGCGCGCAGCAGGCCGCGGTGCGTCGGGTCCACGTCCTGGAAGAGACGGTACTCGATGGACAGTGCATCGGCCGCGCCGCACGGTGCGCGCATCTGCAGCACGAGGTAGGCGCCGTCGATGCGGTTCTCGATGGCGGGCGCCTGGGTTTCGGCAGGCACGCATTGGCCGCCCTGAAGCCGCAGCCGCCCGAGCGCGTAGGCCTTGATGTCTTCCAGGCGGGTGCGCACTTCACCCCAGGAAAGTTTCTGATCGGCATTGGCGTCCAGGTCCAGCACTGCATCGAGGTCGCGCAGCGCGATGTCCCAGCGCAAGTCGATGCGGTCGCCGTCGCGCGAGAGCTGAAGGTAGGCGTCGCTGGCCTTGTGCGCATGCGCCGGAAGCACGAGCAAGGCGAGCATCCAGAAAAACAGCGAGGCCGGCAAGGAGCGAAAGCTGCGCGAGGTCATGGCTTGGCGTTCAAAGCAGCGCATCGACACGTGCATCGCGCAAGCCGATCTGCTGCACCAGGGCCTTGACCTCGGCGCGCGCCGGCTCGTCCTTCGCCGCGACGGCGGCGCGGGCGAACAGCAGCAGGTCGATGGGTTCGCGCTGCAGCTTCACGTTGAGCCTGGCGAGGTCGAGCGCGCGCTTTGCATTGCCTTCGACATCGAGCGCGAACATCGCTTCCTCGCGCGCATGAACCGCGGTGGTGCCGGGCCGCTCGGCGGCCGCGCCGAAGCGGGCCTTGAGTTCGTCCGCGTCCGCGCGCGCGCCCTCGAGGCCGCGCGCGGCGATGGCCATGCGCAGCAGCACTGCATCGCTGCGTGCTTCCGCCTCCAGCAGCGCGGGGATCTCCTTGGGCCGGCCGGCGCGCTGCAGGTAGTCGCTGTAGGCGAGCAGCAGATAGCCCGAGCGCTCGGCCTGCAGCGCGCGGCGATAGGTGGCGTCGGCCTCGGCGGGGCGGCCGGCGAGCTCCTCGATCTCGGCCAGGCTCGTGAGCAGCCACTGGCGCGTGCCGGCCTGCTCGCGGGCCTGGAGCTGCGGGTCGTCCAGCAGCTTCTTCAAGGTGCCTCGCGCCTCGTCGTGGTTGCCCCGCAACCCGGCGTTCTCCGCCATGCACGCGAGGCCGTAAAGGGCCGGCCCGACCCGGCCGAGCGCGCGACAGGCCGCGTCCGATTCGTCGTAG
Source organism: Variovorax sp. W1I1 (assembly GCF_030815625.1). Classification (NCBI taxonomy): domain Bacteria; kingdom Pseudomonadati; phylum Pseudomonadota; class Betaproteobacteria; order Burkholderiales; family Comamonadaceae; genus Variovorax; species Variovorax sp. W1I1. The sequence continues at coordinate 880,770 of NZ_JAUSWZ010000001.1, forward strand.
CGGCCGCGCACGCGGTAGATGGTGGCCAGCGTGATCCAAGCCTGCGCGTTGGACGGTTGCCGGGTGAGCGCGACTTTCAGCAGCGCCTCGGCGCCATCGAAGTCGTGCAGGAACTGCGCGATGGTGGCACGCATCACCAGCACGGCCGGTGGCGTCTCTCTGGGCGGCAGGGCGGCCCAGTGGGCGAGGGCGCCCATGGCATGGCCGGCGTAGCGCGCGTCGCCCTGCGAGCGCGCGAGTTCGAGGTAGCGCGTGGCCGCGGTGATGGCCACGGTCGCGTCCGTGGGCCGTTGCTGGAGTTCGCGGCGCAGCGTGCGCGCTTCGCGCGACCATCCGGCGACGGAGGGCAGCGACTCCACGACTTCGTTGTCATCCGTGGGAACGCGGGGCGCAGCGCCGACGCAGGTCGTGGCCGCGGCCATCCAGAGGACTGCGGCGCACGCCTGCAATGCGTACCGCGCGGACAGGCGCCGGCGCATCGCCGTCACTCGGTGGAGACAGGGTCCTTGGTTTCCGAGGTCGGCGGCGGATCGAACATCGCCACGTCCGCGGCCTCGGCCGTGTCGAGTCCGCCGCCCGTCACCAGCGCCTTGACGTAGGCGATGAAGGTGTCGTACGCGTCCGCTTGCGGGGGTGGCGTCGTCGGCGGTTGTCCCCCTCCGGCGGGCGGGAACGGATAGAAGCTGAAACCCCCGCCGCCGCCGCCACCACCACCGCAACCCGCGAGGATCGCGGCGACCAGGAGCGGGCCGGCGACGCGATAGAACTTGTTCTTCGTCATGACGTTCTCTTTATTGAGCGCCAGGCAGCGGCGTGTTCAGGTAGGGGAAGGTTTCCGGGAACTGCGCCGCGCTCTGCATCGCGCCGTCGGTGATCGCCGCCGAGCCGGCGGGCGCGTCGGACGGCTTGCAGCCGACCTTCAGCGTGTCGGTGGCGCCGGTGGCCACGCACAGCACGCCCATGGCCACACGCAGTTCCGCATCGACCACGTCGTCTCCCGGTCGACGGCCGTTCGGGAAGCCTGCTGTGTCGCCGCCCAGGACGCCCAGGTTGTTCTGGCCTGCCTTGGGCGTCGGCGCAATGCCGGTGTTCAGCCGGAGCATTTCCGAGGCGGTCACATTCGCGGGCTTGTTGACGCCCTCCACACCTGTCAGGAACGCCGCCACGAGGTCGGTGCGCGGGAAGTTCGTCGGCGCGGGTGCGCCTGGGAACAGCGTCTGCACGAGCGCGGGCAGGGTCGGATTGGTCACGTAGTCCGCGAACTGCCCGTCGTCCTTCGGCTTGGAGCTGTTGAAGCGGTCCTTGTCCTTCAGGCCGATGACGACCTCGTTGACCAGGGGCATGCCCAGGCGCGAGACCTGCGCCCATGCGCCACCCGCCAGCGTCGTGGTGCCGTGGCCGCGCTTGGGCGGGCTCGCGACGAGCTGGCCCTGGCGCACGCTTGCGGTGGTCCAGCCGCCGATGATCGGCTTGCCGGCGGTGGTGACGCACGCGATCGGCACTTCGAGCGCCATGGTGGTGACGTTCTTGCCGGCGAGCGCGTCGGGGTTGCCGTTCGGCGTACCGAGCGGGTTCAGGTTGATCAGGTCGAAGACCTGGCCCAGAGCCACGCTGAACGGGTCCTTGCGCTGCCCGACGAACACGCGGCCTGGTGCCGCGCAGCCCGGGATGTTGACGTTGTAGAGATGCTGGGCCGCATAGGCGGCATAGCCCGTGGGGCCGCCGAAGGTCTTGTCGCCGATGTTGTCGGTCGGCTTGTCGAATTCCTTGACGCCACCGGCCGCGGTGACGGCCTCGCTCACGCCGGTGCGGCGGTCGCCGCGCACGATGTTCAGCGTGAAGGTCTCGCGCAGGTTGCTGGTGGCCTGGTTCGGACCGGTGATGCCACCCGCTTGCACCAGCGGAATGGAGACCTGCTTGCCGGCGATGGGCAGCTGGATGTCCCGCAGCGTGTTCTTGAAGCGGAACTGGAAGGTGATGTTCTCGACCGCATCGCCGTCGGTGTCCAGGTGGATCTCGTAGAGCGCGTTCGGGTCCATCGCGAAGTAGTTCGGGCCGCCGTACGGGCTCTGGTCGGGCTGGTAGTTCGCGATGAGGGTGACGTAGTCCTGGCGGCCGGTCTCGTAGCTGCGGAACATGTAGAAGTCGGTGGCGTCCACCTTCGGCGTCCCGGCGATCGATGGCGCCTCACGGTGGCTGGAGGCAAAAGCGCCGGATGCCGTCATCGTGCACGCCGCGAGAACGCAGGCATGCAGGGGAATTCGAACGAAATTCATTGCTGTCACCCTCGGTAGGAGTCGGTTGTTGGAAGGAGTCCAATTCCAATACGGAGGCAATGGCTGAATGGTTTGTCGGACGGCGGCCCGTGAATTTCATACGAAACGGGTGTGGCGTCATACGCCGGCGATGCTGTCCTCAGGTCGACCAGATCCGCGGCGTAGCTGCTGGCAATTGCCACAACTCGGCCCGCCAAGCCTGCCAAACCTCTCTCAGCAACTGCATCGCAGGCTCCACCACAGGCGCCAGCACACGCAGCACAACGACCTCCGCATGCGGGCTGGTCGCACCGGCGCTGTCGAACAGCTCGTGTGCTTCAAGCAATCTGCGCGCATGCGCCAGCAGCGCTTCGCGCCGCGCCCGTGTCGCCGGCGAGCCCGAAACGAAGAACAGCGATGCAATGCACCGATGTCCGCCAAAACCCAGCGGACTCTGCAGCAACCGTTGATCCGCCGCATCGATACGCCCTCGCTCGAGCCAAACCCCAGGCACTTCGATGTGCTGCAGATAGCTGCCTCGTTCGAACGGCTGGTTGGCGTTCGGCAATCCGAGCGCCGTCACATCCCATCCGATCATCTCGGCACCCGGCTCGGCCTCGATCGTCAGCCGGTTCTCCGCCTGGCATCCGCTGTAGCAAATGGCTTCCAGCGGCAGCCATTCAAGCCGTGCGCCCGTGGCCAGTCGAATGCGCGTGCGCTGAAGCGCAAGCTCGCCTTCGGAACGATAGAAGCGCGAGGCCCCCGGCGTGGTGATCAGCCCGTGGCTGCCATCCGCCCCTTGGATGTCGATGTCGAGCGTGTCCCCCCCGACCAAGCCACCCGGCGGATGCACCAGCACGTTGTGGCAGATCGCATCGCCCTCGGGGTACAGGCTCTGCAGGATGCGCAGCGGCCCGTCGTGACGGAAACGGGCGACGGTGCGGTCGGATTCTTGTTGGTAGTCGAGGTGGAGACGGGCGTGCCAGGGCATGCGGCGAGTCTATCGAGCCATGACGCCGCTCTCGCCGCTCAGACTTTCCAGGCCCCGTCGTGTGCCGCGGCGGATTCGTCCAGCAACGCCGGCCCGATGCATTCGATCGGGTGCGGCGAGGCGCGGAACACGTCCCGGCACGACAGCTCCGCATCGCGCTGGTCCTGCCGTTCACCGCGGAACACGCGCAGGCGTTCGGCGTCGATGCCGAACACCACGCGGCCGATGTTCGACCAGAAGATCGCGCCCGCGCACATCACGCAGGGCTCGCCCGAGGCATAGAGGGTGGCGCCCGCGAGCGTGTCGCGCGAGATGCCGCGGCCGGCCAGCGCGCGGATCGCATTCGTCTCGGCGTGACCGGTGCAGTCGCCCGTCTCGCCCGTGTTGTTGTAGGCCTCGGCCAGCACCTCGCCGTCGGCGGAGACGATGACCGACCCGAAGGGGCGGTTGCCCTGGCGGCGCGCGAGGTGCGACCAGCCGATGGCCTTGCGCAGATACCGCCCGTCGCGCTCGTCGAGCGTGGTTTCTTCGGGGAGCGAGGTCGTGTTGTTTGTGTTGCTGAAGTTCATGCCTTGGTGGAAATCGTGCGTTCGATCATGCGTTCGTTATGCGATGGGAGCATCGAGGTGTTGAAGATGGCGTCGGCCGCGGGCTTGACCTTGAGTCCGAAGACGTCGGCCACCTCGTCGACCTGCTGCTCGAGCGTGAGCTTTCGGATGTCGCCGAGGCCGTGGCCGCGCGTGTCCGCCGCGCCCACATATTGCGCCGTGACGCCCCAGCGTTCAAGTTCGATCTTCTCGTCGAGGATGGGCTCGCGCTGGCGCATGGCGGCGATGCTGGGCGCCGGGTTGGCGAAGGTCTCGACGATCGCGCGGTTGGTCGCGCGCAGGAAAGCGGCGACCACCTTCGGGTTCTGCGCGATAAGGTTGCTGCTCGCAAGGATCGCGTTGCCATAGAGGTTGACGCCCGCGTCCGCGTACTTCAGCACCGAGAGATCCTCGGGCTTCATGCGCGCGAAGAGCGAGATCGCCGAGTCGTGGAAGTAGGTGGCGGCATCGACGTCGCCGCGCACCATCACGTTGTCGCGCGCGCTGAAGTCGGTGGTCTGCCACTGGAAGGCGTCGCTGCGCATGCCCTGCTTTCGCGCGACCATGGGCCATGCGCGGCGGGTCGATTCGACCGCCGCGGCCGCGACCTTCTTGCCCTGCAGGCTCTTGAACTCGCCGGTCACGCCGCGGTCCTTGCGGCCGATGATCACGAACGGTGCGCGGTTGTAGTACTGGTACACGGCCTGCACCATCGGTGTGCCGGGGTTCTGGGCGTTGAACTCGACCAGCGAGCTGATATCGCCCAGGCCCATCTGGTAGACGCCGCTCGCGATGCGCGTGATCGAGGCGACCGATCCGGCGCCGGTGTCGATGCTCACGTCGAGCCCTTCGTCCCTGTAGTAGCCCTTGGTGTGCGCAAGGAAGAAGGGCGCGGTCTGGCCGTTGATGCGGAAGTCGAGCGTGAACTTGATCGGGGTGAGCTTGCCGGTGCCTTGGGCCATGACGGACGGAATGGCAAGGGTCGCGGCGCTGGCCGCTAGAAAGAATCGACGTTGCATGTGGGGCCTCGGAATCTTCGGGTCTTGAAAAAACCTTCCGCTGCAAGAACAAAGCAGAAGGCGCTTCAAGAGCAATTTCCGGGCGGGCGCACGTTCGTGGTGCGTGCGCTGCTGAACGCTTCTACTCTTGCCATCGCTGATGCACGACGCATGCCAAGGGATTTCTCTCGGGCTTCGTGACGATGGCTTGGCGCACCGGCCGGGCCGCGCGCACAATCCGGGCACGCAATTTGCAAGGCAGGTTGCGCAGAGTAGAAGCGTTCAGCCGCACGATGTTCCACGCAGCATCCAGGCAGGAAATTGCTCTTTCAGGTTCGTTCGTACCCACGCGCAACAACAGAAGGAGTCCACGCATGCTCGTTACCCAACAACCCGTCTTTCGCAAGTTCTGGCATGCCGTCATGCCGCTCACCGAACTGGCCGATGGCCCCAAGCCTTTCAGGCTGCTGGGCGAAGACATCGTTCTCTTCATCGATGCCAGCGGCGAGCCGGCTGCGCTGCGCGATCGCTGCTGCCACCGCACGGCGAAGCTCTCGAAGGGCTGGTGCGTCGATGGCCAGGGCAAGGCCTGCGGACAAGGCGCCATCCAATGCGGCTACCACGGCTGGACCTACGACCGCAGCGGCCAGGTCATCCGCATTCCGCAGTACGAGGCCGACCGCAAGATCTCGCCCGAGTACCGTACGACGGCCTATCGCTGCACCGCGCGCTACGGCTATGCATGGGTGGCACTTGAAGAGCCCATCGCCGACATCCCCGAGATTCCGGAGTTCACCGACCCGGCCTACCGCACGATCTTCCAGTTCCACGAGGAGTGGCAGACGAGCCCGATGCGCGCGCTCGAAAATTCATTCGACAACTCGCACTTCAGCTTCGTGCACCGCGCCACCTTCGGCGTGGCCGCGAGCCCGAAGCCGAGCAAGTACGAGCTGGTGGAAAACGAGTCGGGCTTCTATGCGGAGACGGTCATCGAGGCGAGCAACCCGGTGAAGTTCCATGCGATCAGCGGCGTGACCGATGCGATCACCACGCGCCACATGCGCAACGCCTATTTCCTGCCGTTCTCGCGCCGGCTCGACATCGAGTACCCGAGCGGCGTGCGGCACATCATCATCAATTGCTTCACGCCCATCGACGACGGGCGCATGCAGCTGTGCCAATGGCTGTTCCGCAACGACACCGAGGCCGACTGCGCGGCGCAGCTGCTGATCGATTTCGACGCGGAGATCACGCGCGAGGACAAGGACATCCTCGAATCGACCGACCCCGATGCGCTGGTCGACACGCGCCGGCGCGGCGTCGAGTATTCGATGGAGTCGGACCGGCCCGGCATGCTGATCCGCAAGCACCTGATGCAGCTGCTTGCGAAGCATGGCGAGGCGGAGGTCTATCGCGGCATGAACAGCGCGACGATTCCCATCGCCAAGGCCGCCTGAGCGGCCGTTACGTCGTCGGTCAGATCAGGCCGGCGCAGTGACGGGGCTCGGGCGCGTGCCGCGCGACGGCGCCTGCTCGTAGCGGTCCATGCCGAGCCCATCGGTGCGGATGTCCGGCTGCTGGCCCATCACCATGTCCGAGATCAGCTTGCCCGAGCCGCAGGCCATGGTCCAGCCCAGGGTGCCGTGGCCGGTGTTGAGGAACAGGTTCGCGTAGCGCGTGGCGCCGACGATGGGCGTGCTGTCGGGCGTCATTGGGCGGAGGCCCGTCCAGAAGCTGGCGCTCGGCAGGTCGCCGCCCGGGAACAGGTCGCTCACCACTTTCTCGAGCGTGGCGCGGCGGGCCGGGTTCAGCCGCAGATCGAAGCCGCCGAGCTCGGCCATGCCGCCGACGCGGATGCGGTTGTCGAAGCGCGTGACCGCGACCTTGTAGGTCTCGTCGAGCACGGTCGATTGCGGCGCGAGCGATTCGTCGAGCAGCGGCACGGTGAGCGAGTAGCCCTTGACGGGGTACACGGGAATGTCGAGGCCCAGCGAGGCGATGGCGGCGCGCGAGTAGCTGCCGAAGGCCATCACGTAGCGGTCGGCCGTGAGGATCTTGCCGGTGGTGGTGCGCACGCCGGTGATGCGGCCGCCGTCGGTTTCCAGGCCGTCGATGGACTGGCCGAAACGGAAGTCCACGCCCAGGCCGCGCGCGATGTCGGCGAGGCCGCGGGTGAAGAGGTGGCAGTCGCCGGTCTCGTCGTTGGGCAGGCGCAGGCCGCCGGTGAGACGGTCGCGCGCGCCGGCCAGCGCGGGCTCGATGCGGGCGAGTGCGTCGCGGTCGAGCAGTTCGTAGGGCACGCCGCATTCCTCGAGCACCGCGATGTCGCGCTGCACCGCATCGAGCTGCGCCTGTGTGCGAAAGAGTTGCAGCGTGCCGCCGGTGCGGTGCTCGTACGCAAGGCCGGTGTCGGCGCGCAACTGCTGCAGACAACCGCGGCTGTATTCGGCCACGCGCATCATGCGTTCCTTGTTGACCGCGTAGCGCTCGGGCGAGCAGTTGCGCAGCATGGCGGCCATCCAGCGCAGCTGGAACAGCGTGCCGTCGGGGCGGATCGACAGCGGCGCGTGCTTCTTGAACATCCACTTGATCGCCTTCAGCGGAATGCCCGGCGCGGCCCACGGTGTGGAGTAGCCCGGCGACACTTGCCCGGCATTGCCGAAGCTGGTTTCCTCCGCGGGGCCGGACTGCCGATCGAGCAGGGTCACGTCGGCGCCGGAGCGCGCGAGGTAGTAAGCCGTGGTGGTGCCGATCACGCCGCCGCCCAGAACGATGACTTTCATGGTGTATCCGCTGATTCAGATGGAATACATGGAATCTAAAGTGCACAATGCAGTGGATTCCATTGTTTTTCAGGGTTTCGCGGTGAAATTCGCTGCCGAAAATCTACCAGCGCAGCCCGAGGAGTGAAATGCCGGAACTCGACCGAATCGACCGCAAGATCCTCGACCTGCTGCAGCGCCAGGGCCGTGTTTCGATGACTGAATTGGCCGAGCACATCGGCCTCTCGGCCTCGCCTTGCGCCGAGCGCGTCAAGCGCATGGAGCGCGACGGCGTCATCACCGGCTATCACGCGCGCGTGTCGCCCGAAGCGCTGGGCAAGACGCTGCTGGTGTTCGTCGAAATCAAGCTCTCGGCCAAGTCGGGCGACGTGTTCGACAAGGTCAAGCAGGAGCTGCTGCACATGCCCGAGGTGCTCGAATGCCACCTCGTCTCGGGCAGCTTCGACTACCTCGTGAAGGCGCGCCTGAGCGGCATGAGCGAATACCGGCACCTCTTGGGCGACATCCTCAAGAAGCTGCCGGTCGCGGCCGAATCGCACAGCTACGTGGTGATGGAAGAGATCAAGGAAACGCTGGTGCTCGCAGTGGACCGCTGACGACTACGGATCGCCGCGACTACCATCCGGTCGCGCCAACGAAACTCTTTTCATCCCCAAGGAAACCGGCATGAGCATTTCGATCCGCCGCGACGGCACCACCGGCACGCGCCACATCCTCAAGATCCGCAACCACGAGATACCGGTCGATGCTTCGCCGGCCGGCGGCGGCAGCGATGCGGGCCCTGAGCCGCACGATCTCTACGACGCTTCGCTCGCGGCCTGCAAGGCGCTCACGGTGCTGATCTATGCGCGCCGCAAGGGCATTCCGGTGGAAGACATCGAGGTGGTGGTCGATCGTGACGACAGCGAGGAGCGCAAGGGCGTCTACCGCTTGAAGTCGGGCCTGCGCCTGACCGGCGATCTGACCGAAGCGCAGCGCGACGAGTTGCTGCGCGTGGCGGGCAAGTGCCCGGTGCACAAGCTCATGACCGAGGTGAAGACCGAAATCGAGACAGGCTGGGCCGACTAGCCTTCGGCCTTTTTGCGCGCGGCCTCCACGCGCTTCGCATAGCGATCCCCCCAATCGGCCAGCGGCCCGAGCGCCACATTGAGCGTGGCGCCCAGCTTCGTTTCCGAGTATTCGACACGCGGCGGCACCTCATGAAAGGCCTCGCGGTTGACCAGACCATCGGTCTCCAGCTCGCGCAGTTGCTGGATCAGCATCTTCTCGCTGATGTCGGGCAGCAATCGCTTCAGCTCGCCGAAGCGGCGCGGCTGCACATGCAACTCCCACAGGATGACGGCTTTCCACTTGCCGCCGATGACTTCGAATGCGGGCCCGATGCCGCAGTTGTAGGGCTTCTTTGCCTTCATGCCTCGATCCAATACATAAGTTTTGGTAAGTACCGCACTTTATGGTAGGTACTTGACCGTTTGCAAGTGGAATTCCTACGATGCACCCGTCATCACAAGCTTGCAATATCTGCATTGGAATCGCCATGAGCAACAAGGAAGTTTCGGTTCTCGGCCTCGGTTCGATGGGCATCACCATCGCGCGGCTTTATCTCGCGCAGGGCTACAAGGTCACGGTGTGGAACCGCACGGCTGACAAGGCCGATGCGCTGGTCGCGAAGGGCGCCGTGCTTGCCCGCAGCGCCGCCGAGGCGGTGCGCGCCGCCAAGGTCGCGGTGATGTGCGTCTACGACTACCGAGCCGTCGAGGCCGTCCTCGCGATGGATGGCGTTGCGGCCGCGATGGATGGCCGCCTGCTGGTTCAACTCACCACTGGCAGCCCCAGCGAGGCGCGCGATGCCGAGGTGTGGGCGCACCAGCACGGCGCCACTTACCTCGAAGGCGCCATCCAGGCCGCACCGGACCAGATGGGCCAGCCCGACACGCCGATCCTCATGTCGGGTGCAGAGGCTGTTTTCCGCGAAGCGGAGCCGCTCCTGAAAGTGCTGGGCGGCGGCACCGTGTACCTGGGCGAGAAGGCCAGCGCCGCCGCGGCGATGGATCTTGCAACGCTCTCCACCATCTACGGCACGCTGCTCGGCTTCATGCATGGCGCGCGCATCGCCGAGCACGAAGGCTTCGACGTGGCCGAATACGGCCGCATCGTTGCCGGGATCATGCCGACCTTCGCCGGCTTCCTTCAGCATGAAGGCGCCGTGATCCAGTCGGGCGACTTCAAGATCTCGCAGAGCCCGATGCGCATCTCGGTCGAGGCGACGCAGCGCATATGGCAGACGGCGCAGGAGGCGGGCATCAACACCGAGTTTCCGGCGTTTGCCGCGGGCCTCTTCAAGCGCGCGGATGCGGCGGGGCTCGGCGGAGAGGAAATCGCGGCGCTGATCAAGCTGCTGCGCTGACCAGCACGCATGCGCGTCATGCCCACGTCACATGGCACGAAGTTCGTGCCGGCACCGGGGTTGAAACCAAAGCGGTCGGGTCAGCGAGGAAGGAGGGCTGCTCACGTCGAGGCGCTTTCCGGATGAGCGCGTTCCAGTGTGGTTTTCGCGTCTGAAGAGCACCTGCGTTCTTCATGAAGGTTTCCTGAAGTCCCCGCGCGGGGCTTGGCAGATACTTCGCCCCATTCCGGCCAATGGGCGACTCCGCCCTGCACACCCATGAACCTTCTGCTTGTTGAGGACGATCTCGATCTCGGCAACGGCGTGCGCATCGCGCTGGCCAACCAAGGCATGGACGTCGTGTGGGTCCGTCGCCTCGACGACGCCTTGCGCACCCTCGCTGGCGGCACCTTCGACATGGTGCTGCTGGACCTCGGCCTGCCAGACGGCGACGGGCTCGATCTCTTGTTTCGCCTGCGCCGCGACCGGCAGATCTTGCCGGTGCTCGTGCTGAGTGCGCGCGACGCGCTCGACGACCGCCTGCGGAGCCTGGACGACGGCGCGGACGACTACCTCGTCAAGCCCTTCGCGCTGGCAGAGCTGCTGTCGCGCGTGCGGGCGCTGGCGCGCCGCAGCTACGGCTTCAACGACGAGACCATCCGCATGCGCGGCCTCGCTCTGCACGAGCCCACGCGCGGCGTGATCGTCGATGGCGAGCCGGTCGAGTTGTCGCGCTGCGAGTTCGACCTGCTCGCGCTCCTGCTCAAGCGCACCGGCCGCGTGGTCACGCGCCGCGTGATGGAAGAGCAGGTGTTGCCCGGCGGCCAGGCCAACGGCAGCAACTCGCTCGAAGTGCACATCTCGAACCTGCGCAAGAAGATCGGGCAGGGCTACATCCGCACGGTGCGCGGCATCGGCTACGTGATCGATGTGCAGTCGCTGGTGCGGAGCACGCCTAGATGATGCAGGCGCTGGCGCTGCGCTGGAGGAAGTGGAAGCAGCCTTCGCTGATGCGGCGCCTGCTGCTCGCGCAGATGGTCGTGGTGGCGCTGTTGTGGACCATGGCCATCGCGCTTCTGCTCTACGACTCCTACGAAGACCCTGAGCTCTTGAAGTACCAGAAGATCTTCCACGCCATCACGACGATTGCGGAGAACCTGGCCGACCGGCCCGATCGCCAGCAGGAGACGCTGGCCGCCTTCGACCAGGTGCTGGTGGAAGCCTCGGGCGACGGCGACGCCGCCTCGGACACGGCGGCCGTGCTGCAGGTCTGGCAGAAGGACCGGCTGATCTACCGCTCCACGGCGGGCGTGCCGGTCATCCTCAACACGGTGCCCAACCGCATCGAGACCGTGGAGGCGGGGGGCCGTGCATGGCGTGCGCGCACGCACGTCTCTCCCAATTCGGACACGCGCGTGACGCTGGCCGAGCCGAGCGTCTGGCGGCTCACCGTCACCATGGCGTACCGGGGCTACTACCTGCTGCCGCTGGTCATCAGCCTGCCGTTCCTGATCTTTCCGGCATGGCTCTCGATGCGCGTCGCGCTGCGCCCCTGGCGGCAGGTGACCAAGGAAACCTCCGAGCGCGGGCCCGCCGACATGACGCCGCTGTCGTACACGCCGCCGCACAAGGAATTGCAGCCGCTGGTGCAGAGCATCAACAGCCTCTTGCAGCGCGTGCGCGACAGCACTTCGCGTGAGCGGAGCCTGATCGCCGATGCAGCCCACGAACTGCGAACGCCGCTCGCGGCCATGCGCGTGAACGTCGAGGCGCTGAAGGAGCAAAGCACCGACGAAGGCCAGCGCGAACTCATGGGCAATTTGCTGCGCAGCAACGACCGCGCCGCGCGGCTGGTGGGGCAGCTGCTGCAGCTCATGCGCAGCGACGCGGTGCTGCATGGCGACCTGCCGGTCATGCTGTCGCTCGACGCGCTGGTGCAAGACCGGCTGGCCATGATCGAAGGCCTCGCCAGCGCGCGGGGCGTGGAGCTGGAACTCGAATGCGAGGGCCACGTGCCGGTGCTGGGCGAGCGCGAAAGCCTGGTCTCGATGATCGACAACCTGATCAACAACGCCATCAAGTACAGCCCGGCGAATGGAACGGTCCTGGTGAAGGTGGCCAGCGAAGGCGACCGCGCGGTGCTGACCGTGGCCGACCAGGGCCCAGGCATTCCACTCGCGCTGCGCGAGCGGGTGTTCGACCGGTTCTTCCGCAACCCCGACCAGACGCAGAGCGGCAGCGGGCTAGGCCTGGCCATCGTCAAATCGGTGGTGGACCGTCACAGCGGCGAAGTGGTGCTCGCAGAGGCCGAGGCCGAGGGCGGCGGGCTGCTGGCCACGGTGCGCCTGCCGCTGGCGGTGGCCGAGGCGCCCCAGCCCATGCTTTCCCTCTGAAACCTCCCTCCGGGCACGGCCAAAGGGCTTGGTCAGGTCCATTTTGGGGCGGAGATTTACAATGCCCGGCTACCCCCGGCGCCGTCTACAGGACACTTTCACCAATGAAGTGGGTCATTCTTGCAATCTTCGCGCTCAGCGCGCTCTACGTTCACTTCCGCGGGCAGGTCCGGCATCGTTTCTTCAGACAGCTCTCTGATCACTCGACCTTCCTCGCGCCGCTGAACGTCTTCATGTACCTTTTCTCGAAGGTGCCCGGCACGCCGTACCTGTCGCCCGCGCAGTTCCCCGAGATGCGCGTGCTCGAAGAGAACTGGGAAGTCATCCGCGAAGAGGCGCTGGCCATGCGCAACGGCGGCAGCATCAAGGCGTCGAGCCAGTTCAACGACGTGGGCTTCAACTCCTTCTTCAAGAGCGGCTGGAAGCGCTTCTATCTCAAGTGGTACGACGAGGCGCATCCCTCGGCCGCCATCCTGTGCCCTCGCACGACCGAGCTGCTCAAGGGCATCGGCACCATCAAGGCCGCCATGTTCGCCGAGCTGCCGCCCGGCAGCCGCCTCGTGCGCCACCGCGATCCGTTCGCCGGTTCGCTGCGCTACCACCTGGGCTTGTGGACGCCGGGCGTCGAAGGCTGCTACATCGACGTGGACGGCCAGCGCTACCACTGGCGCGACGGCGAGGCCGTGGTGTTCGACGAGACCTTCATCCACTACGCCGAGAACACCACCGACCACGACCGAGTGATCCTGTTCTGCGACATCGAGCGTCCGCTGAAATACCGCTGGGCCAGCGCGGTGAACCGCTGGTTCGCCAAGAACCTGCTGGCCGCCGCGAGCTCGCCCAATGACGCGGGCGACAAGACGGGCGGCATCAACCGCGCATTCAAGTACATCTACCAGATCCGCGTTGTCGGCAAGCGCCTGAAGGCCTGGGACAAGCGGGCGTACTACCTCGTGAAGTGGTCCATCTTCGGCGGCCTGGCGCTCTGGATCTTCTGGTAGTCGTGAACGGGGCTCACACCCCTAGTCTTCGCGCACTTCGTGTCGCTTCGCCTACCCGCTGCTGTGGGCAAGACCCGAGAGCCGGCAAGGCCGGTTCCTCGGTAATCCCGAAGGATCAGGCCTCGGCCAGCACCAGCCGCTTGCGCTTCGTGCGTGCCCAGCCGACAAGCACGGCCAGCAGCGTGCCGCCGGCCACGTCGAGCAGCACGTGCTGCCGCGTTGCCAGCGTCGAGTAGACGATGCCGACGGCCCACAGCAGGTTCACCCATTGCGTCCACGCGGGCGCACCCACGCTGCGCAACTGACGGCCCAGCAGCATGGCCGTGAACACCGCGAAGGCCACGTGCAGCGAAGGGAAGGCATTGCCGCCCACGTCGGTGGCCTTAAGGAACTGCAGCGCCGGGTACTGCGACCAATCGACCGCGAACACCGGCACCGTGGTCGGAAAGAACCAGAACACCGCGAGGCCGACGGCCGCCATGGTTGCGGCGCCCCGCGCGCAGGTCCACAGCTCGGCCTTGTCTTTCGCGAAGGCGGGGGCGAGCGAGATGTAGAACCACAGCGAGCCGTAGAGCAGCATCGCGTCGTCGCTCACATCCACCCAGTGATCGAGCGGCGTGAGCGGCATCACCGTCGGCGTCGACGGCGGGTTGTGCATCACCCAGAAGTACAGGAAGAAGAAGCCCGAGATGCCGAGCGTGGTGCCGATCATCTTCACGATCCAGAGCGTCGCGAACCGCTGTCCGAGTGCCAGGTACCAGGGCACGGAAGGAAGGGCTGCGGGGCTTGAGCGGGATGTCATCACCGATGCGGCTTTCGGGGAGGGGGAGCGCCACAGCTTATGCAACCGCATTGCCTGAACATTGCGCAGCCCGGCAGGGGGCGGCAGGGGCCTCTCCTAGAATGTCCCGCCCATCCGTTCGCACCGCCCACCTCTCATGAGAATCCTGCTCGTCGAAGACGAAACCGATCTGGCGCAGGCACTCGCGTCGGCCCTGCGTCAGAACCAGGCGGTGGTCGATGTGGCGAGCTCCCTGCGTGAAGCCGAAGAGGCTGCGCTCGGCGCACAGCACGACGTGATCGTGCTCGACCGCGGCCTGCCTGACGGCGACGGCCTCTCGCTCGTGGCGTTCCTGCGCCAGAACGACATTGCCGCCGCGGTGCTGGTACTCACCGCGATGTCCGACGTGGCCGAGCGCGTGCTGAGCCTGGATGGCGGTGCCGACGACTACCTCGCCAAGCCCTTCTCGATGGACGAACTCATGGCGCGCGTGCGCGCACTCGCGCGCCGCCCCGCGGTGCGCGCCAGCCTCGTCATGACGCTCGGGCAATTGCGCTTCGAGCACCACACGCGGCAGGTTCATGTGGGCGAGGTTGGCCTCACGCTCCCGCGGCGCGAGCTGCTGGTGCTCGAAGCGCTGCTCGAGCACCGCGGCCGCACGGTTCAGCGCGAAGCCCTGCAGGACCGCGTGTACGGCCACAAGGACGACATCCAGTCCAACGCGCTCGACACGCACGTCTCGCGCCTGCGCTCCAAGCTCGACAAGGCCGGTGCGCAGGTCGAGATCCATGCGATTCGCGGCGTGGGGTATCTCATCTGCGCGGCATCGGCGCTGTGAGCGGCATGAGCCTGTTCTCCCTGCGCTGGCGCCTGATCTGGAGCCTGATCCTGCTGCAGGTGGTGGTCGGCTCGCTGGTGCTGGGGGGCTTCCTCGGGCTGGCCTGGGTGCTGGGGCGCGTGGTCGACGAAAACGGCCAGGAGACGGTCGCGGTGATCGGGCGCGCGATGGTGCGCGGTGCCGATGGCCGGCTGGCCATCGAGCCGACACGGGAGTTGCGCAGACTGCAGCAAGCCGATCCGCCGCTCTGGTTCATCGCGCGCGACGAGCGCGGCTCCGAGGTGCGCAGCGGCGATGTGCCGTCCGTCTATGCGGCGCTCATGAATGCGTTCGGCGACGTGGAGCGCGTGGCCCTCAATCCGGAAAACGACAACACACGGCCCAAGGCCCGCTTCGAGCGTGTCGACACGCGCGCGGGCCCGGTCGCTGTGATGGCGCAAACCGGCGGTCCGCTGACGATGGAGAACACGCTCAAGGGCACGGGCCTCTTGTTCCTGTGGCTGGTGGCACCGATGGCATTGCTGACCAGCCTGGGCGTGATCCTGGCCACGCCCTTCGTGGTGAAGCGCGGGCTGAAAGGCGTGGTCGCCACCGCCGAGCATGCCGAGGGCATCGACGTG
Source organism: Variovorax sp. W1I1 (assembly GCF_030815625.1). Lineage (NCBI taxonomy): Bacteria > Pseudomonadati > Pseudomonadota > Betaproteobacteria > Burkholderiales > Comamonadaceae > Variovorax > Variovorax sp. W1I1. The sequence goes on from NZ_JAUSWZ010000001.1 coordinate 896,403, forward strand.
CACGAGCGCACCACGCGTCTGCCGCTGGCCAATGTGGCCAGCGAAATCCGCCCGCTGGTCAACGCCGTCAACCGTGCTTTCGACCGGCTCAACGAAGGCTACGACCGGCAGGAGCGCTTTCTGGCCGATGCCGCGCACGAACTGCGCACCCCGATCACCACGCTGCAGATCCACCTGGAGGGCTTGCCGAACGATCCGCTCAAGGTGAAGCTGATGCAAGCCTCGGCGCGGCTCGCCACGCTGGCCGAGCAGCTGCTCGACCTGCAACGGCTCGACCACCTCGTGCCGCAGGAGCAGCAGGTGGACCTGAAGGCGCTGTGCGAGCGCGTGGCGGCCGACATCGCGCCGCTGGCGATCCAGAACCGCTGCACGCTCTCGGTCGATGCACCGCAGGCGTTGACCGTGCGCGGCGATGCGCCGTCGCTCGAACGCGCGCTCTCCAACCTGATCCAGAACGCCATCGAGCATGGCGGGCAGGGCTGCGACATCGAGGTGCGGCTGTGCGAACCTTCGTGCATCGAGGTGCTGGACTCGGGGCCCGGCATTCCCGAGGCGGACCGCGAGCGCGTGGTGGCGCCGTTTCACCGGCTCGTGCCGCGCGGGCGCGGTGCGGGGCTGGGGCTTCACCTCGTGGCCGAAGTCGCGCGCCTGCATCGCGGGCAACTGACCATCGGATCGAGCGAATCGGGCGGCGCGAAGATGCGGTTGGAACTGAACCTCAGCGCCTGAGAATCTCGTCGCCATGAACCTCATCGACCGGCTGCCTGAGCCCACGAATCTCGCCAGCGCGCAGGCGTTGATCGCGCGCGTGCAGGCGGTGCTCGATGCCCAGGGGCTCGCCATGCGCCCACCGCCGCCCGAGCCCACCACCTGCTGCGGGCGCGGCTGCAACGGCTGCGTGTGGGAGGGCTGGCTCGCCGCGGTGAACTACTGGCGCGACGAGGCCTCGCTGCTGCTGGCCTAGCGCCCGAAGCCCTAGCGGGTCTCCCAGAACCCGCGGTGCGTGGCGATCATTTCCTCGGCCGCTTCAGGCACTGGCCCGATCACTTCGACCTTTTTCTGTCCGCGCGCGAACACCTCGCGGCAGGGCAGGCTCAGCGTCGGGTTCTCGGGGTGGTCTCCCGTCAGCGCGAGCAGCGCCGATTCCTCGGCGCCGTAGACGACGCGTCCGATGTTCGCCCAGTAGCTCGTGCCTGCGCACATCGCGCAGGGCTCGAAGGTGGTGACCAGCGTGCATTGCCACAGGTACTCGGCCAGCCAGTTCTGCGCGGCGTGGCGCGCGAGCGTGGCTTCGGCGTGATTCACCGTGTCGATGTTGCCTTGCTCGGCGAGGATGGTCTCGCCATCGGGCGCGACGAGCACCGCGCCGAAGGGATGGCGGCCCATCGCCATCGCACGACGGGCCACTTCGTCGGCGCGACGCAGCGCGCGAATGATTTGATCCTGGTTCATGCGCGCATTATTGGTTTTGCGAACCGCGGTGGGCCCAGCCCGTGGTGTGCTTCTCGATCACGCTGAAGAGTTCGTACATCAGCATCGCCATCGCGCCCACCACCATCAGGCCCGCGAAGGCCAGGCCCATCTGCATGGCCGAGCCGGCGGAGATCAGCAGGTAGCCGATGCCTTCGTTGGCGGCAGTCATCTCGCTCACCGTGGTGCCGACGAAAGCCAGGGTGATCGCCACCTTCAGCGAGCCGAAGAAGTAGGGCATGGAGCGCGGCAGGCCGATCTTCATGAGCACGTCCCAGCGCTTGGCGCCGAGCACGCGCAGCACGTCTTCGAGTTCGGGCTCGAGCGTGGCGAGGCCGGTCGCGATGTTGACCATGATCGGGAAGAAGCTGATCAGGAAGGCCGTGAGAATCGCCGGCCCCGCGCCGATGCCGAACCACACCACGAGAATCGGCACGAAGGCCGCCTTGGGCAGCGCATTGAAGGCCGTCATGAGCGGATAGATCGCCGCATACGCGATGCGCGAACTGCCGATGACGAAGCCCATCAGCACGCCCACCACGATCGCGAGGCCGAAGCCCGCCATCGTGACCCAGAAAGTGCGCCACGCGTGGCCCGCGATGATTTCTTTGAACTCCCAGAACTGCGTCCAGATGCGCCACGGGCTCGGAAAGATGAAGTCCGAGACTTCGAAACCCGCGCAGATGATCTGCCACAGCAGGATGACTGCGACCAGCAGCAGCCAGGGCGACCAGCGTTCGATTTGCTTGGTGTTCTTCATGCGGCGGCTCCCGCGGCGGCGGTCTGTGCGGCGCTGATGCCCGTGTTGCGGATCGCACCGATGTGCCCACGCAGTTCCAGCACGATGTCGGTGAACTCCTTCGTGTAGGTAAGTTCGAGCTCGCGCGGACGCGGCAGCTCGATCTCGCGCTTGACTACGAAGCGCCCCGGGCTCTTGCTCATCACATACACCGTGTCGGCCAGGAACACCGATTCGCGCAGGTCGTGCGTCACCAGAATCACGTTGAACTGCTGCTCGGTCCAGAGGTCGCGCAGGATGCACCACAGCTCCTCGCGCGTGAACGCGTCGAGCGCGCCGAAGGGCTCGTCGAGCAGCAGCATCTTGGGCTCATGGATGAGCGCGCGGCAGATGCTCGCGCGCTGCTGCATGCCGCCCGAGAGCTGCCACGGGAACTTGTCTTCGTAGCCCGCAAGGCCGACCTTCTGCAGCAGCTTGCGCGCGCGCTCGACGTACTCCTTGCGCTTGGCTTTGAAGTTCGAGCGATAGGGCTCGACGATCTCCAGCGGCAGCAGCACGTTGTCGACCGTGGTGCGCCACGGCAGCAGCGAGGGCGCCTGGAAGGCCATGCCCGAAATCTTGAGCGGCCCGGTCACGGGCGCGCCGTCGATGCGGATCTTGCCCATCGACGGCATCTTGAGCCCCGTGGTGAGCTTCATGAAGGTCGACTTGCCGCAGCCCGAAGGCCCGACGATGGCGATGAACTCCCCGCGCTTGACTTTCAGGTCGATGGCCTCGACCGCGAAGTGGTTCTCGCGCAGCAGCTCCTCGTTGTACGCGAGCCAGACGTCCTGGAAGTCGACGAAGGGGGCGGCGGTGTCGCTCGTTGCGCCTGCCATCACTTGCGCAGGATTCCGCTGAGTTCGGCCGCCGGCGGCAGCAGGGCGGCCGTCCACACGGCATCGGGGCTCACGCGGGTCTTGGTGTTGAAGGCGTCGGACACCTGCGAGGCCATCAGCGACATGCGGCCCGCGTTGACGCCGCCGAAGCCTTCAGCACGCGCGTCGGCGCTGTTGATTACCGTGTCGATGGCCAGTTGCAGGCGGCGGGTTTCCAGCTTGCTGTCGATGATGCCGTCGCGCGCCTTCACCGACTCGATGGCCACGGCCGGGTTGGCGATGACTTCCTTGGCGCCCTTGGCGAAGGCCGAGAGGAATTTCTTCACCGCTTCAGGGTTCTCCTTGATGAGCTTGGGCGACGCGATGATCACGTTGCCGTAGAGCTTCACGCCGTAGTCGGGATAGGGAAGGATCACCACGTCGGCCGCCTTGGCGCCGCGCGCCTCCAGGTTCAGCAGCGAGGTGAAGGTGAAGCCGGTGATGGCATCGATGTCGCCGCGGATCAGCATGGTCTCGCGCAGCGTCGGGTCCATGGCGGTCCAGTTGACCGCGCCGATGTTGTTGGCCTTGGCGAAGATCGGGAACGCGCGGCGGCCCGCGTCGAACACCGGCGCGCCGAGCTTCTTGCCGGCCAGGTCCGAAGGCTTAGTGATGCCGCTCTTCTTGAGCGCCATGACCGAGGCCGGCGTGTTGTTGTAGACCATCATCACCGCGACCGGCTTGTTCGGGCTGTCGGGGTTGTTGGCGTGGAATTCCATCAGCGCCGCGAGGTCGGCAAAGCCCATTTCGTAGGCGCCCGAAGCCACGCGCGTGACCGTGCCGCCCGAGCCGTTGCCCGCGTCGATCGTCACGTCCAGCCCGGCCGCCTTGAAGTAGCCCTTGGCGGCCGGATGCAGGAACAGCGCCGCCGGCCCTTCGAAGCGCCAGTCGAGCTGGAACTTGATCGGCGTCGGGGCTTGGGCAAAGGCTGGGGTAAGGCCGAAGCTGAGGGCCGAAGCGGCGAGGAAGGACTGGAGCAGTAGGCGCTTGTTCATGCGGGAATCCGTGAAGGTGAATGCTTCGGCATTCAAGCAAAAACGGTGCCCGCACGCGATTGGTGCGAACCCCGGGGTAGAAATCCCCTCGTCTGCGTGGGTGTTCATCGGAGTGAATTGCAGGGGCGAAGCCATCGGCATCGTGCAGTTCGTCACGCTGCTTTCACCGGGATGATTGCCACATCTTTTCCTGCGGATATGGCCGCTGTGTGCTTCCCATAATCCCGCCCCACGACTCCTGATGTACAGGAGCAGGTTCAGGGGGAACACATGTCCGCACTCAGTAGCAATGCGCAGGCGCGCACGCTTGAAATCAGCAGCAGCGCAATTCCGCTGATTCTGGGCCGCCCAGCGTTGGAGCCGGTTCGCTTGTCGGGTACCGAGAGCTTGAGTTCGCTGTTCGCGTACGAACTGCTGCTCAAAACGCCCGATGCGTTGAACCTCGGTGCAAGCCGGGCCGCGGACTTTGACCTCGACAGCTTCATCGGCCGTGAGATCACCTGCAGTATTCAAATCGACGGTGCGGGGCAGTTCCTTCCCGGTGCCGTTGGCGCATCGGTCGATCACGTCGGCGCAGGCGTGCGACAGATCAATGCCCTGATCACCGATGCAGCACTGTGGGGCGAGGAAGGCCGCCACGTGCAATACAAGCTCACGCTGCGGCCCTGGCTGCATCTCGCGACGCTTGCGACCGACTGCAAGATCTATCAGAACCAGACCGTCGTCCAGATACTCGATGAACTACTTCGCGACTACGACTTTGCGGTTGAGAAGCGCCTGATCGAGAGCTACCCGATACGCGACTACCAGACCCAGTACAACGAAAGCGACTTCGAGTTCTTCAGCCGGCTGTGCCAGGAGTGGGGCATCAGCTACTTTTTCGAGCACGGCAGCGACAGGCACCGCCTCGTCCTCATCGACAACATGGGGGCGTACAAGAAGAACGACAGCGCCGCCTATCACGAGGTCGAGTACCACGCGCCCGGTTGGAAGGTCGATGCCGAGTACGTCCACAGCTTCGTGCCGCACAGCCATCTGACGAGCGGTAAATACACCGGCCGCGACTACGACTACACGCGGCCAAGAGCCGATCTCGGCATCGGCCGCAGCGACCCGCGGCCGACCGGCCAAGCCGATGGCGAGGTCTACCAATGGCATGCCGGCCGAGGCGGCAGCCACTACGCACAGCCCAGGGCCGGCAGCGCCGAGGGCAACGATCCTCAAGACGAGGGTCGCCACCTCGCCCTCTTGCGCATGCAGGCCTTGCGCACGCACGGAACCCGGGCTCAGGCCAGTGGCAACCTGCGCGGGATGGTCCCTGGCTGCAGCTTTCGATTGGCAAAGCATCCGCGGGAGACCGCCAACACCGAGTACCTGATCCTGGACACCCAGCTCCTGATCGAAGACGTTGCGCAGGACAGTCAGATTCGGGACGCGGCATCCGGACGGAAGCAGCACTGGAAGGTAGAAGTCGACTTCACCGCGCATCCGATGGCCGAGCCGCTACGCCCGGCACTCACGCAAACCAAGCCGTTCACGCACGGACCGCAGTCAGCATTGGTGGTTGGGCCCGCAGGTCAGAACATCTGGACCGACGAACTCGGTCGCATCAAGGTGCAGTTTCCCTGGGATCGCATCGGCCAGAAGAACCAGCACAGCACCTGCTGGATTCGGGTTTCCAGTCCGTGGGCCGGCAATCAGCTTGGCGGCATGCAGATACCCCGCATTGGCCAGGAGGTGATCGTCGATTTCTTCGGCGGCGATCCGGACCTGCCCATCTGCACGGGGCGACCGTTCAACCAGAACAACCTGCCACCATGGGCGCTGCCGGGACAGCAGGCGCTGTCGGGCTTCCGAAGCAGGGAGCTGACCGAGGAAGGCGGCAACAGTGCGGTCGGGCGCAGCAACCACATGGTGCTGGACGATACGGCCGGGAAGATACAGGCGCAGCTCAAGAGCGACCACCAGCACAGCCAGTTGAGCCTGGGACACGTCACGCGCATCGAGGACAACGCGGGGCGCAAAGACGCGCGGGGTGAAGGCTTCGAGCTGCGCACCGATGGATGGGGCGCGGTTCGCACAGAAAAGGGGCTGCTCATCTCCACGGATGGTCGTTCCCAGGCCATCGGCGGCCTGCTGAGTCGCGATGAGCTCGTGGCCTGCCTCGAGCAGGCGTTGGCAATTGCCAGAGATCTCGCCAAGGCGGCGACGAAATGTGAAGCCGGCCCGCGCGAGACCGCACCCCAGCAGGCCTTGAGCGACGCGGCCGAAGCTCTTGGCCAGGGTGCCAGCAACGAGACCGGTGCCTCTGGCCGGGCGCAGGGCGGCCAACCGGTGCTGGCCTTCAGCGGCGCAGCCGGCATCGCCAGCGTCACGCCCAAGGATCACATCCAGTACGCGGGCCTGAACATCGACACCGTCGCCGGCCACAACCAGCAGCACTACGCCGACCAATCGATCCTGCACACCGCGGGCAAGGACATCGGACAGTTCGCGCGCACCGGCGACATCCGCGTCATCGCCAATGAGGGAAAGCTCATCCACCAGGCCCAGCACAACAGCGTGGAGATCACGGGTGAGAAGGCCGTCACGATCCAGTCCACGGAAGGCGGCATCACTATCAAGGCGAAGAAGAGCATCACCTTGGCCCTGGACGATGGCACCTACCTGCGCATGGGCGGTGGCAAGGTGGTCTGGGGCATGACGGGTGAGTACCTCGTGCAGACCGCCAATTACCGCATCAATGGCCCCAGCACCATCGGCGTGGACTTTCCCAGCTTCATGCGTACCGACCAGGCACAGCAACTCAAGCTGCACCGCATGGGGGACAAAGGCGACGGCTTGTCGAGCCGGGACTTCAGCATCGTCAAGGCAAGTGGTGGCGCAAGCAATGCGCAATCCGGCGGGGATGCGATTTCCAGGCTTGAGAAGGACAAGCCGTTTGATGTCACTTGAACCACACCCGGCACGCGAAAAAGTCAAAGTACAGCACAAGGAAATATGAAGATGAAGAAACCAGGTTCTTTCCGCAGTAAGGGTTGGGTTTTCCAACTCGCGGCGATATCGGCCCTCACATTGCTTTGCGACGCCCCGAAAGCGGACATCACTGGTGCTCAGGCGCAAGCCATGGCCGAAAACAGTGCAGAACAAGTGGCCAAGCTCTTGGTGGGTGTCTTGGGTGCCTGCGCCAACACCCATCCGGATACGCGCGCTGACGTCATCAAAGCCGTGCAATCCTTGGCGACAGCAGGGCTTGAGGAGGCGGAGGCTTCCAGAATCGTCGACGCTGTTGGTCAATGCATGAGCAACGAAGGCGCCCCGACGAGAAGCCAATGCGGCGAACTGGCCACGCAGTTGCCAAACACCAGCTTCAATCTGAACGACGAGCGGTTTGCGCCTGTCCTCATGGCCGGCCTCCAGATGCTGGAGCCCTGCAGGCGCAGGAAATGACATGAAGCTCATTCCACGTGTCGGCGCTACCTTGCTCGTGTCATTTCTCTTGGGGTGTTCTTCGCCGGCGCCCAAGTCGAAGGAAACGCCAGAGTCTGCGCCAGAAAAAAGCGTCGAGTCATCGCGAGCATTAGGCATTGAGTCAGCCAAGGGTGGCCAAAACAATCTCCGCATTCCCTATCCCAATAGGGAGGTCGCCGTTAGAACGAGCGACGGGAAGATCGCACATTTCATAAGCGACGACCAGGGATTGATTCGTCTGCCCGACGGCGATCTTTTTGACCCCAGCAAGCTAGAAATTCTGGTGTGCCGGTCGTTGACCGGCTGCTCAGCGCCCAAGTTCTGACCCGCGCGCGGTGCGATGACTTTCAATGCGCAAATTTCCATCGACCCCTTATCGCTTCGACACAACCCTTCGCCGACTCTATCAACGCAGCCGACGGCAACCCGCCAGTTCGGGCCGGTTTGACTCGTTTCGCACAAAAGACAGGGAAAGCATTTTCATGAGCAATCTTGATTTCAAACCGGCATGGCGACTGACGCTGGCGGCGTTGGCGTTGGCCCTGAGTGCGTGCGCGTCCGGCAGAGCTTCGCCGCCGCCACCATCCCAGCCCGCCAAGCCACCTCAAGTGGTCTATCGCATCGACGACCACCGCTACTTTGAGCTCACGCCGGACGAGACGTGCTTTGGCAACATGCTGTACTTCATCGATACGGCTAAAGGCATCCGTTCGGAAGTGGTGACATTCGATGCAGTGATGAACCGAACCACGCTCATCATCGACGCCGCCAACGATCAGTATTTGGTGGCGCCTGTGACGCGAGGGGGTATCAACTGTTCGTCGGGAGGAGGAGCATGCGGTGGAGATCAATTGCCCTATTCCATCGACGGCGGAAGAACCTGGACGCGAATATGGGCATATTCGTCTCGAGAGGGTGTGATGATCAGCGACTCAACGGCATACAACGTGGACGGCCTCAAGCTGATGAATGGCCTGAACCTGGCGCTCCCCAAGCCGCAAAGCAGTGATTGGAAATATCTTCGCGATTTCGTCTTTAAACCCCGTATTTCCCCGGTGAACACCAAGGTGCAATGCAAAGCCCAAGATAGCGGGAGCAGCAAATGAGCCAGGACAAGGACCTGAGTTCGCTTACCCCCGTAGTGCCCGACCCCGGCAAGTACCAATGGGTCAAAGGCAAATCTACCGGCACCGACGACAAGCAGAAGGACCGCACACACACAGTCGGAGTGCCGGACCTGATGCCCGGCATCATCATCTTTGTGCATGGGGTCAACTCCGATGGAGAGTGGTATCACGATGCCTCTATTGAGTTCGCAAAAGGACTAAACCAGCGATTGGGAAGAGAAGACCTTACTGCCTTGTTTCCCGAGGAAACGCCGCTTTCTGATGGCCGAAAGTCAACTCGATACCTAAGGGGAAAAGACGGAAAACGCGTCAAATCCCCCGTCATCCCCTTCTGGTGGGGCTACCAAACCCAGCCCACAGAACGCAAGATAGTCAAGGGCACAGACCAGCACGGTGAGACCCCCGCCAAGACCGACCTATACGGCAACCCCCTGCGCACCGACGGCGCGTGGGGCGGCGGTCCTTTCCAGAACGGCGGCGCCGCACTCACCTCGTTCTGGCTGCCCACGGGATTTCGCAAAGACGTCCTGTTCGGCACGGTCGACGTCAACACCATCAACCCCGTCGTCGGCCGCATGCTGTGCGACTGCCCGCCGCGCCTGTACTACGCGCACGCCGCACGGCGCCTGGCGAACCTCGTCAAGGACATCCGCAAGAACCTGCCCAACGAACCGATCAACATCGTCTCGCACAGCCAGGGCACCATCGTCGCGCTGTGCGCGCTGTTCTTTCTGGACAAGGTGCGCGGACCCGACACCGTGATTCTCAACAGCTCGCCCTACCGTTTCGACACGGCGATCACCGATGTCATCAGCGCGTCCGACGGCAAGCGCAGCGTGCAGCCAAAGCAGGCGCGCATCGACACCTTCGTCAACGCCGTCAAGATCGTGGCCGAGGCCATCAAGAGCTACCCCGCGCCGCCGGAGCCGAAGTTCGCATGCACCGTCGAACACAAGCCGCGACACGCCTACGACGACGCCGTGTATTGCCACAAGCCCGCGGACGCCCCGCAGTGGCAGGCTGAAATCGGCGGCAAGGTCGAAGACCCCGAAGGCCCTCGCGGGCAAGAAGGCAAGCCCTGGTGGAGCAATGCCAAGTTCGAGCGTAACGACACTCGCGGCAAGCTGTTCGTCAACTTCAACCCCGGCGACCGCGTGATCGGCGTATCCGCCGTCTCCGGCATGGGTTGGCGTGGCATTCCGCCGAACTACATGGAGAAGGTCAACCAGGAAAAGAACGTGCAGCAGCGCCTTTTTGCGCGGGGCACGAATGGCAAACACAACCCGCCGGTCGGCGCGAAGCCCAGCGGCAAGGCGCTGCCCTACTTCTACAAGCAGCTCGTGCCTGTCGCGGCCGGCCCGAACGGCGAACCTGCATACAAGCGCGAGGAATTACGCTATTTGAACGGCAGCAACCCCAATGCCATGTGGAAAATCGAGCCGGAAAAGATAAAGGGTCTCGTGCCGGTGCAGGGAGACCTCCAGTCGAATGAGCGCGGCGAGGTGGAGAGCGTGATCGTCAACGCACCGGAGGTACCGCGACCATTGAATCTGCCTCAAAAATTCGATGCCGAATACGTGATGTACCACGGCAAAGAGGGCCACGACCCAGACGGAGCGCCGGTAAAAGCCTCGACAGAACAACGGGAGGACTTCAAGGACGACGTGAGATACCAGGAGCGGCAGACCGTCATGCGTCGCGACGAAAAGGGGCTGCCTACGCATGTGACCTACGAGACCTGGGAAGAGGTCGAGAGGCGCCGCGAGAAAGAGGTCGGCAAGACACCGGTGTCGCCCACCAACCACGCGGCCATCCTGCGATTTGTCAATGATGACGACGACAGAAGTTCACCGGTGGCGAACGTGCTCAGCTACGACGTCACCGTGGGCTTGGGCTACGCCTGGCACGACGAGAAGTACTGGAACTACCTGCTCGATCTGGCCGACTGGAAGAAGAGCGACCCGTACTACGAAACGGGCAAGCTGCCGGACTCCGACAAGACGATGCCGCCGGGCATCGTGACCGGCAACGCGCCGGCATCTGCGCCTCAGCCAAGCTCGGACCAGATGGGAGCACTGTGATGACGAGACGCTATCGCTATCAGCCGGCTGCCGCGTCGCCCGCCAGGTTCTTGCATGTTTCGGGTGTCGGGCTGCGCGTGGACCATGTGCCCGCAGGTCCCTTGTGGGACCGCGTGCAACGCCGGGCATCACCCGTCGAAGAAGAGCCCACTCCGCCGGGCTCGCTGGACAAATGCCGCGAGATGGCAGGTCTGTTTCGCAGCGCCGCGTTGCGCGCCGCACTCACCCACCGGCCAAGGAACGACGAGCGCGGCCGTTTCGTGGAGAGCTATCCTCTGCCCACCACGATGGCATTGCCGCCATCCACGCAAATGGACAGGGCAGCACTGGCGGAATGGAGCAGCACCTACCAGAGCAGCGAGCGCACGGGCGGGGTGCCCTGGCAATTGCAGAACGGCCCGGCGGGCATGGCATTCCACCAATTGGGATTCAAGACGCGACCGAGCTTCGAGGTGGCGGGTGTCGATCTCTGGCGATCGGCCTGCAATGCCTTCGATACCCAGGGCGACCTCAACAGTCTGCTGGTATGGGCCGAAGACGGCTACGCAGTGCGCGCAGAACTTGGCGGATGGGAGAACCCGAAAGGGCAGCGCAGCGAATCGCTCGAAGACATTCTTGCGCGACCCAAGCGTCCCGGGCAGTTGCGCGACTCCTTCTCGGGCCTGCTGCTCACGCGCCCCGAGGCGGCCGAATGGTTGCGAGAGTGGTCGCTGCACGTGCGCGATGCCAGCCAGGACAGCCGCTTCCCCAACGGCGTAGTGGCACGCGGCCCGCACGGCTTTGGCGGCCTGCACACCGAGGCCCATGACGGTGGTGCGAACTACTGCGTATTTCGCGGCGATTTCAAACCGACGCCCAACGTGCCGTCGCTATGGAGTCGGGCGCAGTACGAGCAGTACGCGCAGATGCCGACGTTGGCGCTGTTGCTCAAGCCCAGCGTCGCGGGTTTCGGTGTGGACATGTCGGAGGATCAGCGGGCCCAAGCGTTGGAAGCGGCACTGAAGTCCACGTTGGAGGACTCTTTGCTTGAACGGCCGCCCAAGCGGGTGTTCTACAGCGCCGCATCGGACCGGGACGACGGCGCCGCCGCATTGCTCGCCCGCAGCATGGCCAAGGCCGCACCGCAAAGCGGACTGTTGGATCCGGGGCGCGGTTTCAGGCTGGAGCAGTGCCTTGGTGGAGAGCTGGGCGCGGCGAGCATGAATGCAGCCATTGGCCTGGCAAGCATCGCGGTTTGGGAAACCAACGAGCCTGCGCTTGTCGTCACCCTGCGCGACCCGCGCGGCGCCCTGGTCTTCGGGCTCTTGCCGCCGAGCGCCGAGCAGCGCGCGAGGACGAGCGCGCGCCCCTATGTGATCTAGTACGCCGCCCCGGAGGGCGTCGTACCAGGCTACTTCAACGCCGTCGTCGCATTCGCCACAGCCAGCGCCGTCATGTTGACCACGCGCCGCACGGTCGACGAAGGCGTCAGCACATGCGCCGAGCCCGCGCCGCCCAAGAGGATCGGGCCGACCGTGATGCCATTGGCACCGGTCATCTTCAGCACGTTGTAGAGGATGTGCGCCGAGTCGAGATTCGGGCACACGAGCAGGTTGGCCTCGCCGGTGAGCGTGGTCTCGGGCAGTGCGGTGCGGCGCACTTCTTCCGAAAGCGCGGCATCGCCGTGCATCTCGCCGTCGCATTCGATGTCGGGCGCCATCTGCGCGAACAGGTCGCGTGCGAGGCGCATCTTGCGCGCCGAGCCGCGGCTGGAGGTGCCGTAGTTCGAGTGCGAGAGAAAAGCCACCTTGGGCGGCAAGCCGAAGCGGCGCACTTCCTCGGCCGCCATCAGCGCGATGCTCGCGAGCATTTCTGCGCTCGGGTCTTCGTTGACGTTGGTGTCGGTAATGAACACCGTGCGCTTCTCCAGCGTGAGCGCGTTCAGCGTCGCGAAGCCCGGCGCGCCGCGCTTCAGGCCGATCAGGTTGCGGATGTGCTCAAGGTGCACGTCGAAGCGTCCGACCAGGCCGCAGATCATCGCGTCGGCATCGCCCAGGTGCAGCATCAGCGCGGCGATGGTGGTGTTGGAGCGGCGCACCATGGTCTTGGCGGCCTCGGGCGTCACGCCGCGGCGGCCCATGAGCTTGTGGAAGGCCTCCCAGTACACACGGAAGCGTGGGTCGTCTTCAGGATTGACGATCTCGAAGTCGGTGCCCGGGCGGATGTGCAGGCCCGCCTTCTTGATGCGCGCCTCGATCACGGCAGGGCGGCCTACCAGGATCGGGTGCGCCAGACCTTCGTCCACGGCCAGTTGCGCGGCACGCAGCACGCGCTCGTCTTCGCCTTCGGCGTACGCCACGCGCTTGGCGGTCGCAAGCTTGGCTGCGGTGAACACCGGGCGCATGAACATGCCGGTCTGGTAGACGAAGCGCGTGAGGTGCTGGCGGTAGGCCTCCATGTCCTCGATCGGACGGGCGGCCACGCCCGAAGCGGCGGCCGCCTTGGCCACGGCCGGCGCGATGCGCAGGATGAGCCGCGAATCGAAGGGCTTCGGAATGATGTAGTCCGGCCCGAACGAGAGCTCCTGCCCCGCGTAGGCGGTGGCCACTTCCTCGCTGATGTCGGCCTTGGTGAGGTCGGCGATCTCGCGCACGCAGGCCAGCTTCATTTCTTCCGTGATCTTGGTGGCGCCGCAATCGAGCGCGCCGCGGAAGATGTACGGGAAGCACAGCACGTTGTTGACCTGGTTCGGATAGTCCGAACGGCCCGTGGCGATGATGCAGTCCGGCCGCACGGCCTTGGCCAGCTCGGGCCGGATCTCGGGCTCGGGGTTGGCCAGCGCCAGGATGATGGGCTGCGTGCCCATGGTCTTGACCATCTCGGCCGTCATCACGCCGGGGGCCGAGCAGCCGAGGAACACATCGGCGTCCTTCACAACGTCGGCCAGGGTGCGGGCGCCGGTGTCTTCCTGGGCGTAGCGGGACTTCGATTCGTCAAAACCGCCCGCGCGGCCGATGTAGATGAGACCCTTGGAGTCGCAGGCGTAGATGTTGGCGGGCTTGGCGCCCAGGCCGACCATGACGTCCAGGCACGCGATGGCTGCTGCGCCAGCGCCCGAGACGGCGATCTTCACGTCCTCGATCTTCTTGCCGACAAGCTCCAGGCCGTTGATCAGCGCCGCGGCCGAGATGATGGCCGTGCCGTGCTGGTCGTCATGGAACACCGGGATGTTCATGCGCTCGCGCAGCTTCTTCTCGATGTAGAAGCACTCGGGCGCCTTGATGTCTTCCAGGTTGATGCCGCCCAGCGTGGGTTCCAGCGCCGCGATGATGTCGACCAGCTTGTCGGGGTCGTTCTCGGCCAGCTCGAGGTCGAACACGTCGATGCCGGCGAATTTCTTGAACAGGCACCCCTTGCCTTCCATCACCGGCTTGGCGGCCAGCGGGCCGATGTTGCCCAGGCCCAGCACCGCGGTGCCGTTGGTGACGACGCCCACGAGGTTGCCGCGGGCGGTGAATTCGACCGCCAGCGACGGGTCGGCCGCAATGTCGAGACAGGGATAGGCCACGCCCGGCGAATAGGCCAGCGACAGGTCGCGCTGGTTCAAGAGGGGCTTGGTGGGGGTGATCGAAATCTTGCCCTTGACGGGCGAGCGGTGGTATTCGCGCGCTGCCTCGCGAAGTGCTTCTTCGGCGGGGGAGAGGGGTGCAGCCATGAAATGTCTCCTTGTTTCTGACGGGCAATGAGGCTACCCCAAAAGCGCACCCGGTTCCCGGCGAGGGAATGCCGAAAACGCCTGAACCCATAGCCGGGGCGGCTCCGGCATGGCGCCGGTTCGCTAAACTCCACAACTGTTAACCAAGGTCACCCAAGGTTCACAAGGCAATCCGGAACCGGCCGCCAGAACGGCCGGCCGGCGTCCATCGAGACACACAATGACAACGGAGGGGCAGCGCATGACACCCGGAGCTTTCACCACCACCGACCCCGACGTCGTGGTCATCGGCGGCGGCCCTTCGGGCTCCACCGTGGCCGCGCTGCTGGCGGACAAGGGCCACGACGTGGTGCTGATCGAGAAGGCGCAGCACCCGCGCTTTCACATTGGCGAATCGCTGCTGCCGATGAACATGCCGCTGTTCGATCGGCTGGGCGTGCGCACCGAGGTCGAGGCCATCGGCATCAAGAAGCACGGCGCCGAGTTCGTCTCGCCCTGGCACGACCACACGAGCCATTTCGATTTCGGCCAGGCGATGGACAAGAGCTTCCCGTACGCGGTGCATGTGCGCCGCTCGGAGTTCGACGAGCTGCTGTTCCGCCACGCCGGCAAGCGCGGCGCGCGCACCTTCGAGGGCCAGCGCGTCACCGGCGTGGACATGGATGCCGGCAAGGGAACCCCCGACAACCGCCCGCTGGTGAAGATCAAGGCCGACGACGGCACCGAGACCCAGTGGCGCCCGCGCTTCGTGATCGACGCGAGCGGGCGCGACACCCTGCTGTCGAACCAGTTCGACGCCAAGCAGCGCAATCGCAAGCACGCGAGCGCGGCGCTCTATGGCCACTTCGCCAATGCCGAGCGCCGCCCGGGTCGCTTCGAGGGCAACATCTCGCTCTTCTGGTTCGACCACGGCTGGTTCTGGTACATCCCGCTGAAGGACGGCACCGTGAGCGTCGGCGCCGTGGCCTCGCCCGCGTACTTCAAGCGCCGCCAGGGTGCATCGCTCGAAGAATTCCTGATGGAGACCATCGCGCTCGCGCCGAAGCTGGCCGCGCGCCTGAAGAACGCCACGCTGATGGAGGGCGCCACCGCGACCGGCAACTACGCCTACGACTCCAAGTTCTGCCGCGGCGACCGCTTCATGATGGTGGGCGACGCCTACGCCTTCGTCGACCCGATGTTCTCTTCGGGCGTGTACCTGGCGATGAACAGCGGCTTCGAGGCCGCGAACGCGGCCGACCTGTGGCTCAAGGGCGAGGCGAAGGAGGCCGAGAAGGCTTTCCGCCACTACGAGAAGGTCATGAAGCGCGGGCCGAAGATGTTCTCGTGGTTCATCTACCGCATCACCTCGCCGGCGATCCGCCGGCTCTTCATGGCGCCGCGCAACATCTGGCGGATGCAGGAGGCGCTCCTGTCCATCCTGGCCGGCGACCTGTTCCGCGACACGCCCATCGGCCCGCGCTTCTGGGGCTTCAAGGTGACGTACTACGCCTCGTGCATCGGAATCCTGCCGCAGGCCATCAAGACCTGGGCATGGCGGCGGCGAAACCTGAAGGAATCGCTGGACGCCGCAAAGACCTGAGCCGCAGGCTCAGTCCGGGGTGACGGTGTGCTGGGCGAGCGCTTCGAGCGCCTTGACCAGCGCCGAGTGATCCGACTGCCCGTGGCCGAGCGCCGCGCAGGCATTCATCAGCTGCGCCGCACCCGCCGTCTGCGGCAGCGCCACGCCCAGCGAACGCGCGCTCTGCAGCGCGAGGTTCAGGTCCTTCTGGTGCAGCGCGATGCGGAAGCCCGGCGCGAAGGTGCGCTTGATCATCCGTTCGCCGTGCACTTCGAGAATGCGCGAGCTCGCGAAGCCGCCCATCAGCGCCTGGCGCACCTTCGCCGGATCGGCGCCCGCCTTCGAGGCGAACAGCAGCGCTTCGCCCACGGCGGCGATGTTCAGCGCCACGATGATCTGGTTGGCCACCTTGCAGACCTGGCCGTCGCCCACGGCGCCGACCAGCGTGACGTTCTTGCCCATCTTGTCGAGCATCGGCTTCACGCGCTCGAAGGTGCCTTCGTCGCCGCCGCACATGATCGTGAGGCTCGCGGCCTTGGCGCCCACTTCGCCGCCGGAGACCGGCGCGTCGATGTAGCCGCAGCCGAGCGCGACGATGCGCTTGGCGAAGGCCTTGGTGGCGATCGGGTCGATGGAGCTGCAGTCCACCACGATCTTGCCGCGCGAGTCCTTCAGGCCCTCGGCCACGCCGTGCGTGCCCGGCTCGCCGAAGAGCACCTTTTCCACGTCGGGCGTGTCCGGCACCATGATGAAGATGATGTCGGCCTGGCGCGCCACTTCGGCCGCCGAGGCGCAGATCTTCGCCTTCGAAATGAAGGGCTCGGGCGTGTTGCCTTGCGTGTTCACGAAGAGCTGGTGGCCCGCGTCGAGCAGGTGGCCCGCCATGGGCGCGCCCATGATGCCGAGGCCGATGAATCCGATTTTCTGGGGGCTTGTCGTCATGTCTCTTTTTCCGATCTGAAGTTGTCTTTTATTGCGTGAGCGCTTCGCGCCATCCGAGGCCATTGACCGTGTCGCTGCGCGGCTTGTATTCGCAGCCGATCCAGCCGTCGTAGCCCAGCGAATCGATGTGCTTGAAGAGCCACGGGTAGTTGATCTCGCCCGTGCCCGGCTCGCCGCGGCCGGGGTTGTCGGCCAGCTGGATGTGGCCGATCTGCGCGAGGTGCTTGGTCAGCGTGTTGCCGAGCTCGCCCTCCATGCGCTGCGCGTGATAGATGTCGTACTGCACCTTCAGGTTCGGCGAACCCACAGCCTCGATCAGCGCCAGCGCCTTGTCGGTGCGGTTCAGGTAGAAGCCCGGAATGTCGAAGGTGTTGATCGGCTCGATCAGCATGCGGATGCCGGCCGCCTCCAGCTCCCGCGCGGCCAGGCGCAGGTTGTCGATCACCGTGCGGTTGACCACATTGATGTCGGCGCCCTCGGGCACCTTGCCGATCAGGCAGTTGACCTGCGGGCAACCGAGCGCGCTTGCGTAGTCGATCGCCATGCCGATGCCTTCGGCGAATTCGCCGGTGCGGTCGGTAAGGCAGGCGATGCCGCGCTCGCCCTTGTCCCAGTCGCCGGCAGGCAGGTTGTGCAGCACCTGCTGCAGGCCGTTGGTGCGGAGCGCCGCGGCGAGTTCCTTCTTCTCGAAGGGGTAGGGAAAGAGGTACTCGACCCCCTTGAAGCCCGCCTTGGCGGCGGCTTCGAAGCGTTGCATGAACGGCAGCTCGGTGAAGAGCATCGTGAGGTTGGCTGCGAACTTGGGCATCTGTGTCTCCTTGCTTGTTCGCTTGCTCAGTCCAGCATCTCGGCCGCGACCGCGGTGGGCGCATCGGCCGGGTGCTCGGCCAGCGGCTCGAACTCGGTGATGTTGTCGATCTCGGTGCCCATCGCGATGTTGGTCACGCGCTCGAGCATCACCTCGATGACGACCGGCACGCTGAACTCCGCCATGAGCGCCTCGGCGCGCTGGATCGCCGGTGCGATCTCTTCCTGCTTGTTCACGCGGATCGCCTTGCAGCCCAGGCCTTCGACGACCTTCAGGTGATCGACGCCATAGCTGCTCTCGATGCCGGCGTCCGGACCTGCATTGATGTTGTCGAACGCGAGCTGCACGCAGTAGTCCATCTCGAAGCCGCGCTGCGCCTGGCGGATGAGGCCGAGGTAGGAGTTGTTCACCACGATGTGGATGTACGGCAGCTTGAACTGCGCGCCCACGGCCAGCTCCTCGATCATGAACTGGAAGTCGTAGTCGCCCGAGAGCGCGACGATCTTGCGCGTCGGGTCGGCGGCGCGCACGCCCAGCGCGGCGGGAATGGTCCAGCCCAGCGGGCCGGCCTGGCCGCAGTTGATCCAGTGGCGCGGGTTGTACACGTGGAGGAACTGCGCAGCCGCGATCTGCGAGAGCCCGATGGTGCTCACGTAGCAGGTGTCGTTGCTGAAGTTGTTGTTCATGCACTGGTACACGCGCTGCGGCTTCATCGGTACGCTGTCGAAGTTGGTCTTGCGCAGCATCGTCTTCTTGCGCTCGATGCACGACTTGGCCCACTCGCGGCGGTCGGTGAGCTTGCCGGCGGCCTTCATTTCCTCGGCGACGGCGACGAACTGCTCCAGCGCGGCCTTGGCGTCCGAGACGATGCCGAAGTCGGGCGTGAACACGCGGCCGATCTGCGTGGGCTCGATGTCCACGTGCACGAACTTGCGGCCCTTGGTGTAGACGTCGACCGAGCCCGTGTGGCGGTTGGCCCAGCGGTTGCCGATGCCCAGCACGAAGTCGGAAGCGAGCATCGTCGCGTTGCCGTAGCGGTGGCTCGTTTGCAGGCCGCACATGCCGGCCATGAGCGGATGGTCGTCGGGGATCGCGCCCCAGCCCATCAGCGTCGGGATCACCGGCACGCCGGTGGCTTCGGCAAAACGCACGAGCAGGTCGGACGCATCGGCGTTGATGACGCCGCCGCCGGCCACGATCAGCGGGCGCTCGGCCGCTTGCAGCATGCCGATGGCCTTCTCGATCTGGGCGCGCGTGGCGGCCGGCTTGTAGGGGGTGAGGGGCTCGTAGCTGTCGATGTCGAATTCGATCTCGGCCATCTGCACGTCGAAAGGCAGGTCGATGAGCACGGGGCCGGGGCGGCCCGAGCGCATCAGGTGGAAGGCCTGCTGGAACACCTGCGGCACCTGGCCGGGCTCGCGCACCGTGACCGACCACTTGGTGACCGGCTTGGAGATCGATTCGATGTCGACCGCCTGGAAGTCTTCCTTGTAGAGACGTGCGCGCGGCGCCTGGCCGGTGATGCAGAGGATCGGAATTGAATCGGCCCAGGCCGAGTACAGGCCCGTGATCATGTCCGTGCCCGCCGGCCCTGAGGTGCCGATGCAAACGCCGATGTTGCCGGCCACCGCACGCGTGTAGCCCTCGGCCATGTGCGAGGCGCCCTCGACGTGGCGCGCGAGGATGTGCGAGATGCTGCCGCGCTGGCGCAGCGCCGAATACATCGGGTTGATGGCCGCGCCGGGCACGCCGAAGGCCTGCGTGACGCCTTCTTTTTCCATCACAAGCACAGCGGCTTGGACTGCTTTCATTTTTGCCATGGGACTGTCTCCGTTAAGTGACGTCCACTGTAGGAAGCAGGGGCCATTCGAAGAAGACGGCTGCGGACCATAAAACCTATTCCGTGGCGGAATAACTGGCTACCATCCGCGAATGGACAGACTCTTGGCAATGGAAATGTTCGTGCGGGTCGTGGAGACCGGCAGCTTCTCGAAAGCAGCGCGCGAGTTCAACACCACGCAACCCACCGTGACCAAGCAGATCGCGGCGACGGAAACGCGGCTGAAGGTGCGGCTGCTCAACCGCAATACGCGCGGCGTGAGCCTCACGGAACCGGGCGCGCTCTACTACGAGAAGTGCAAGACCATCGTGCGCGATGCCGAGGAGGCCGACAGCATCGTGCAGCTGCGGCAGAACCAGGCGCAGGGGCTGCTGCGCGTAGGCACCTCGGTGGCGTTCGGGCGGCGCGTGGTGGTGCCGCTCGCGCTCGAGTACATGCGCAGGCATCCACAGGTGCAGCTCGACCTGAGTTTCGAGGACCGCTACGTCGACCTCATCGCGCAGGGCATCGACGTGGCGATCCGCATGGGCAAGCTGGCCGATTCGTCGCTGGGTGCGCGCTACCTCGGCGCGAACCCGTGGGTCATGGTGGCGGCGCCGGGCTACCTGAAGAAGCACGGCACGCCCAAGCGCGCGCAGGACCTCGGCGCGCACGTGGCGCTCATCTACAGCAGCGTGGTGGGCGACGAGTTCTGGCGCATGCACACGCCAAAGGGCGAGCCGGTGACGGTGCCGGTCTCGGGTCGCTTTCGCTCGAACAATCTTTCGGCCGTGCTGGCGGCCGCGCGCGACGGGCTGGGCATTGCGCTCATGCCGCGCTATGTGGCGAGCGAGTCCATGGCGGCAGGCAAGGTGGTCGCGGTGCTCGGCGACCATGCGCTGCCCGAGCAGGAGATTCATGCCGTGTTTCCGTCGCCCAAGCTGGTGCCGGGCAAGGTGTCGGGCTTCGTGGCGTTCCTGCAAGGGCGGTTCGACGAAGGCTGGTGGGCAGCGTGAAGGTCGGATGCGGGATTCATTCAAGGCGCGTGCACAGGCCGCCGGGTACTCCCCTCCGCGAATGTCCCCCGGCTTCGCCTTCTCCTTGATTTCGCTGCGGGGAGTACCCGACGCCCTGCGCACATGGGCACGCTGCTGGTGATCGGGCGATCAACCACCGCCGCTTGCAACGCTCGCGCCGATGGGGTGCCTTGCGCAGCGAAATCAAGGAGGAGGCCGCAGGCCGGGGGACATTCGCGGAGCAAGGTACCCCGTCGGCGTGAGTGCGCCCTGAATAACGCGCTCTGCCACGAAACAGTACGCCGGCTTCAGGCCGGAACGAACGCCCCGTGCAGGCCCAACGGAAGCGCATACGGTAGGACGGCCTGCGCCACCGGACCCGAAGCCAAGTGATCGGCAGCGAAGCACGACAGCACCGTCTTCTGTCGGCCGAAGTCGAGCACTGTGCCCAACACCCAACCCGGCTTCGAACCATCGGGCACGAAAACGTGCTCTTCCACGATGGATCGCGGCCCGTAGCTGAAGCGCTGGCTGCGACCGGTTTCGACATCCGTGCGCGCGACCGCACCGAAGCCCGGCAGGCCGGATCGCAGCTGCGTCGCGTGCACCACCTGGCGATGGCGCAGGCCGACGCGCCTCGGATCGATGCGCGGAAACTCCGCCTCCAGCGGCAGTGCTTTCTGCGTGGCCTCGCCAGTGGCCAGATTCAGCGTGGCGACGGTCAGGTGAGGGCGGGTGCTTCTTGCGACGCGCGCCCGCATCAGTTCGCGGTTGGTGGTGAACACCGAATCGGCGTTGTCCGAGCGCACGTAGTCGATGTGGATCCGCGTGCCGCGCGGCGTGTCTTCTTCCCAGGCGTTGCCCACGTGGAACAGGAAGCCGGCCGGCAGCGCGAGCATCTGGCGCTTGTCCCAATTCTGTTTGTCGACCACCAGCGCGCGCATGCCGAGTTCGGGCCGCCAGACATGCGCGTCGAGAAAGCTCGCGCCGGCTTCCTTGCGCTTGCCGTCGTAGACCAGCGGCGGCATCAGGAACACCAGGTGCCGATCGGTGACAGCGAAGTCGTGGACCATCCCGATGTCGGGCACCGGCAGCGCGGTCGCGCGGCGAAGCACCCCGTCGGCGGCGATCTCGTACAGCGCCATCAGACCTTGGCTGCTGCTGACACCGAAGTTCCAGACCGTGCCGTCGGGGTCCACCTTGGGGTGGGCCGAGAAGGGCATGCCCGCGAGGTCGGGGCGCCAGGCCTTTACGCCCAGCGTGTTCAGCGTGCGCGCATCGACGCGCGTGGCCGAGCCGCCCTCCCACAGCGCCAGCACCTCGCCCTGCAACGGCAGCACGCTGGTGTTCGCGACGTTGATGCTGTCGGCCGAAGTCGGCGGCTCGACGCCCGGCGGCATGGTGCCGAAGGCCTCGAACAGACGGCGCCCGGCCCGCACCTCGGCCACGCGCTTGGGCGTGGCGACATACCGGCCCTGATGGCGTACGTCGGCGCCGTCGATGACGAAGCGGTGCACCATGCCGTCGCCGTCGAACCAGTGGTGGTAGCGCTCGCCGCCCAGATCGTGGCCCGCCGGGCCGATGCGGAACAGCGTGCCGGCGACGGCGTCGGGGAAGCGCCCGCGCACCGTGGCGCGGATCAGCGGCAGGTCGCCGGGCGGCGTGGCGAAGCCGGTCTTCCAGGGCGCGTCGGCGGCCTCGAAATCGGCCTGCCAGGTGTCCTTGCCCGCGGCGCGCGCCAGGGGCGCGAGAAGAGAGAGCGCACCGGCCGAAGCCAGCAGGCGCATGAGTTCGCGTCTTTGCATGGCGGCCTCAGCGCAGGTGGATGACGGTCTGCAGGTCGGTGTCGATGCCGATCGCGGCGGCGTCGAATTCTGGTGCGCCGCGGTTGCCCTTGGCGTCGTTCGAGAAGCCATAGCGTTCGGTGGGCATGCCGAAGAGGTTGGTGTCGAGCTTGCCGTTGCCGTTTTCGTCGGCGAACACGCGCACCGCATAGCGGCCCGGCGCGAGGCCCGGAAACACGAGCTGCGCCGCACCGGCGCGCATAGGCACCATCTGCGAAGCCAGCGCGTTGCCCGCGAAGCCGGCTGCGCTGTCGTAGAGCGCGACGTACAGCGTGGCGTCGGCGGCGGGGCCATCGGCCACGCTCAGGCGCAGGTCGGCGGCGAGCGCGCCCAGCGGCGCGAGGAGGGCGGCGGCGCACATCGCGCGCACGGCCGGACGGGAGGGGAGAGCGAAAAGATGCATGGCGGGCCTCGTTGCAGTGAAGAGGCCCCGACGATCTCGCAGGCACCTGGCGGTGCCCAGCGGCATGCGACGAAATGCGGAAATGCGCGCGCCAGATGCAGAAATTGCGCGCGACCGGCGCGAGAAGCGCCGGCAACCTGCCGGGTTCAGCCCTTCTTGCGGTTCTCGGGCAGGGCGGCCGGGTCGGCGGCTTCGGGCGCCTGCGGCGGCTCGATCGTCTGGTGGCCGTTGCCCACGTGCCCCGAGTCTGCGAACAGGCTCCACGCCGCCATGAACAGCGCCGCGATCACCGGCCCGATCACGAAGCCGTTGATGCCGAAGATCGCCATGCCGCCGATGGTGGACATCAGCACGATGTAGTCGGGCATCTGCGTGTCCTTGCCCACGAGCACGGGGCGCAGGATGTTGTCGACCAGGCCGATCACGAACACGCCCACGAAGATCAGCACGCCGCCCTGCCAGAAGTGCCCCGTGGCCAGGAAGTAGATGGCCACCGGCCCCCAGATGAGCGCCGCGCCCACGGCGGGCAGGAGCGACAGGAAGGCCATCAGCACCGCCCACAGCAGCGCGCCCTGCACGCCGAGGAACCAGAACGCGAGCCCGCCGATGGTGCCCTGCGCGATGGCCACGGCTACGTTGCCCTTCACGGTGGCGCGGATCACGGTGGTGAACTTGTTGAGCAGGTAGTGCGTGTGCGGCTTGGCGAGCGGCACGGCGTCGCGCATGGTCTTGGAGAGCGTCGCGCCGTCGCGCACCAGGAAGTACAGGAGGTACAGCATCACGAAGAAGCTGACGATGAAGTCGAAGGTGTTCTGGCCGATGGCCAGCGCCTGGCTCGCGATGATCTGGCTGGCCTGCCCGGCGGCTGTGGAAATGCGGGCCTGCCAGGCCGCCATGTCGCCGAGGTTGAAGCGCTCCACCAGGCTCAGCAGCCACTGCGGCGAGGCATCGAGGATCTGCTGGAAGTAGGCCGCGAAGTTGATCTGCCCCGAACGGATGTTCTGCGTGACCAGCGCGATTTCCTGCACCAGCGACACGCCCACCATCGCCAGCGGCAGGATCACGATGAAGAGGCAGATCGCCAGCGTCGCGAGCGCGGCGGCATTGGGCTTGCCGCGCATCTTCTTGAGCAGCCACTTGTAGAGCGGCGTGAACAGGATCGCCAGCGCCACGCCCCACAGCACCGCGCCGAAGAACGGCAACAGCACCCAGACGAAGGCGGCGGTGACGACGGCGAGCAGGGCGAGGAACACGCCGCGCTGGAGTTGGGGTGAGTTCATAAGTGTCTCGGACTGTAGCCGAGCAGGGCGGCGCGATCCTGTCAGCGGGCACGCCCTTGTGCACAGCCGCGCCGAGGGCGGGCGAATTCGCTTGCAGCCATTGCTGGCTCTTCGCCGCGTGCTATCTCATCGATAGCGTGCCGCGGCACTAATGCACGGACGGCTTCAGCGTTTGGCGCGCGGCAGCGCGATCGGCGCGAGCGTGGCGCGCAGGCGGCTCGGCGCATCGGGCTCGGCGGTGGCATCCACCTCGAGCGCGCGCTCGACGTTGCCGATGTGATCGAGCATCAGGCGGCGCGCCTTGTCCGTATCGCCTTCTTCGAGTGCCGCGACGATGGCGCCGTGCTCCGCGCACGACTGCCCCGCCTCGTGCTTCGACTGGTAGAGCGTGGCCGCCAGCGTGGTGCGCGCCGTGAGGTCGCGCAGCACATCGACCAGCAACTGGTGCCCCATCTGCTCGGCGAGGCAGACATGAAAGTCCGCCAGCAGGAAGGCGCGCGTTGCGGCGTCGGCGCCTTCGATGGCGCGCTGCTCGTCGGCGATGTGGTCGCGCAGCTTGCGGATCACCTTGCCCAGCGGCCGGCCTTCGCTCGCGGCCAGGATGCCGGCCTCGACGATGCGGCGCGCCGAGAAGGCATCGCGCGCTTCCTCGGCCGATGGCTCCACCACGTACCAGCCGCGGCGCGACTGCACCTCGACGAAGCCGCGCGCCTGCAACTGCATGAGCGCCTCGCGCACCATCGTGCGGCTCACCGCGAAGTTCTCGGCCAGGGCCTGCTCGCCCAGTCGCTCGCCCGGCGCGAGCTTCTGCGCGAGGATCGCCTCGACGACGCGCTCGGCGATGGCGGTGGGGCTGACGTCGTTGGCCATTGTTTTCAGTGGGTGGTGGAAGTGGATGCAGCGACGGTGTTTGTCACGGGCGCGTCGGCGAGCGGCTCGTCGTCCGGCGTGTACGTGCCGTCGAGCACCGCATGCGCGCGCTCGCGGTCGATGTCGCCTTCCCACGCGGCAATCGCCACCGTCGCCACGCAGTTGCCGATCAGGTTGCCAAGCGCGCGGGCGATGCCCATGAACCAGTCCACCGACAGCACCAGCACGAGGCCGATGGCGGGAATCGCCGGAATCGCATGCAGCGTCGCGGCCAGCACGACGATGGCCGAGCCCGGCACGCCGTGCGCGCCCTTGGAGGTGACCAGCGCGATCGCCAGGATCGTGAGCAGGTCCGCCATCGAGATCGGCGTGTTGGTGGCTTGCGCGATGAACACCGCCGCGAGCGTGATGTAGATCGAGAAGGCATCGAGGTTGAACGAGTAGCCGGTCGGGATCACCAGGCCCACTGTCGAATCGCGGATGCCCATGCGGCGCAGCTTGGCCATGATCTGCGGCAGCACGCTGTCCGACGAGGTGGTGGCGAACACGATGGCGAGCTCTTCGCGCAGGTACCGCAGCAGCTTCCACAGGCTGAAGCCCGAGAAGCGCATCACCAGCCCCAGCACCACGAATACGAAGATCAACACCGCGCCGTAGAAGAGCGCGACCAGCATGCCCAGCTGCTTGAGCGAGCCGATGCCGTACTGCCCCACCGTGAACGCGATGGCGCCCAGCACGCCGAGCGGCGCCAGCTTGATGATGATCCCCATGATCTTGAAGAGCACCAGCGAGAGCGCGTCCACCACCACCGCCACCGGCTTGCCGCGATCGCCCAGGAGCGACAGCGCGCAGCCGAACAGCACCGCGAACAGCAGCACCTGCAGCACGTCGCCCGTGGCGAAGGCGTTGACCACCGTGGTGGGAATCAGCTTCATCAGGAACTCGACCGTGCCGCCGCTCGTGAGCTTGTCGGCGTTCGATGCATAGGCGCTCATGGCGGCCGGGTCGAGCTTGGCCGGGTCCACGTTCATGCCCACGCCCGGCTGGAACACGAAGGCCAGCGCCAGGCCCATGGCCAGCGCGACGGTGGTGAGCACCTCGAAGTAGATGAGCGCCTTGACGCCCACGCGCCCCACGCGCTTCAGGTCCCCCGCGCCCGCGATGCCGTGCACGACGACGCAGAACACCAGCACCGGGATGATCATCTTGATCAGCTTGATGAAGCCGTCACCCAGCGGCTTGAGCTTGACGGCGTACTCGGGCCAGAAGAGGCCGGCGAGCACGCCCAGCACCAGCGCGATGACCACCTGACCGAAGAGCGATTTGGCGAAGCGAGGCATGGGAGTCTCCTGTCTTTATGTCTTGTCGAGGGTTGCATGCAAGGGTCGCTTTTTCTTGCATACAAGAAATGTAGGCAAGAAGGGTTCGGGGGCGGCAGAGGGTATTCCCGGGCGTTCGGGAATCCGAAGGCGCAACCCAGTGGTATCGAATACCGATGCTTTTTCGATCTGTCGGGGCCGATGGATCAGGCATCTCGTACCCTCGATGCAGCCGACCTTCAACATCAGCCACCGACATGCACGCCATCCTCATCCATGGCCGTGATCCGCGGCCTCGGCCGAACACCCGTCACCCCCGGGCCGCGGGCATGCACGCCGTTCTCCTGCATCGCCCTCGTACCATTGGCCGCATGCGAACACTCCCACTCCCCACCGGCGGCGAGATGCCGGTCCTCGGCCTCGGCACCTGGCGCATGGGCGAGGTGGCTTCTCGTCGCGCGGCCGAGGTCGCCGCGGTGCGCGAAGCCATCGTGCTGGGCTACCGGCTCATCGACACCGCCGAGATGTACGGCGAAGGCGGTGCCGAGACTGTGCTCGGCCAGGCCATCGGCGAGTCGCTGCGCGCCGGCGACGTGCGGCGCGACGAGCTCTTCATCGTGAGCAAGGTCTACCCACACAACGCGAGCCGCCGCGGCACGCGCGAGGCTTGCGAGCGCAGCCTCAAACGATTGGGGCTCGATGCCATCGACCTCTACCTGTTGCACTGGCGCGGCAGCCATCCATTGAGCGAGACGGTCGAGGCGATGCATGCGCTGGTGTCTGACGGGCGCATCGGTCACTGGGGCGTGAGCAACTTCGACACCGATGACATGGAAGAGCTGGATGGCGTCATCGGCGATGGCCCCGGCTGCGCAGCGAACCAGGTGTACCTATCGCTCGGCGAGCGCGGCCCCGAGTTCAGTCTGCTGCCCTGGCTGCGCGAACACGGCATGCCGTTGATGGCCTACAGCCCGATCGACCAGGGCGCGTTGGCCGAAGACGATGGGCTCAGTGAATTGGCCGAGCGCCTCGGCGTGACCGCCGCGCAGCTGGCATTGGCCGCGGTGATTGGGCGCCCAGGTGTCGTTGCGATTCCGAAGGCGGTGCGCAGCGCGCATCTGAAAGAAAACCTCGCAGCCGCCGAACTGAAGCTCGATGCGGCAACCCTCGCCGAACTGGATCGCCTGCACCCGCCGCCGCGGCGCAAGACGCCGCTGGCGATGATCTGATTTCCCTTAGTGCGCGTCCGCGTGCTTCGCCGCCGCAATCACCGCTTGCTCGTCGTGCTTCGCGCCATTGAGGAACAGGTTCAACAACACCGCCACGATCGACGCCAGCAAGATGCCCGACTCGATCAGCGAATGGATCGCATGCGGCATCCACTGCTTGAAGTTGGGCGCAATCAGCGGAATCATGCCGACGCCAATCGACACCGCGACGATCATCGCGTTGTGGCGATTCGTCTTGAAGTCCACGCCCGAGAGAATGCGGATGCCGGTGGCCGCGACCATGCCGAACATCACGAGGCCCGCGCCGCCGAGCACCACGGTGGGCAATGACTCCACCAGCGCCGCCATCTTCGGCAGCAGGCCCAGCACGATGAGGATCACGCCGCCTGCCACGCACACATAGCGGCTCTTGATGCCGGTGACGGCCACGAGGCCCACGTTCTGCGAGAAGCTGGTGTACGGAAAGGTGTTGAAGATGCCGCCGATCAGCGTGCCCAGGCCGTCGGTGCGCAAACCCTTGGCAAGGTCCTTCTGCGTGATCTTGCGGTCGGTCATTTCGCCGAGCGCGAGGAACATGCCGGTCGATTCGATCATCACCACGATCATGATCAGCGTCATCGTCAAGATGAGGATCGGGTCGAACTGCGGCATGCCGAAGTGAAAGGGCAGCACGATGTCGACCCACGCGGCCTTGCCGACTTTCTCGTAGGTCATGAGGCCGGTGAATGTGGCGACCACCGCGCCGATCACGATGCCCAGCAGCACCGAGATGTTGGCGACGAAGCCCTTGGCGTACTTGACGATCAAGAGAATCGACAAGAGCACCAGCGCGGCCACGCCGAAGCCCGAGAGGTCCGCGTACTTGGGGTTGGGCACGGTGGGCATGATCGCGAAGCCCTTGGGCACCGCGGGAATGGAGCTGCCCGGCGAGGTCACTTCAGCGAGCCACTTCGCATACACCGGGTCGACCAGCGCAGGTGCCGTCGGCCCCACGGGGTTGCCGAAGATCCAGTTGATGCCCACGCGCATCAGGCTGATGCCGATGACCGCGATGATCGTGCCCGTGACCACCGGCGGAAAGAACCGCAGCATGCGGCTCACGAGCGGCGCGATGAGTATCGACACCACGCCTGCGCCGATGATCGCGCCGAAGAGCAACTGCGCGCCGTTCTGACCGGGGTTGGCATTGGCAATCGCCACCATCGGCGCGACCGACGCGAAGGTCACGCCCATCATCACCGGCAGCTTGATGCCGAAGAACTGCGTGGCGCCCAGCGCCTGGATCAGCGTGGCGATGCCGCAGCAGAAGAGGTCGGCCGAAATGAGCAGTGCGACTTCATCGGGCGAGAGCTTGAGCGCGCGGCCGACGATGAGCGGCACCGCGACGGCGCCCGCATACATCACCAGCACGTGCTGCAGGCCGAGGGCCGCGAGCTTGCCGGAGGGCAGGCGCTGGTCCACCGGGTGGACTGTTGAAACAGCGGAAGAATCGGAAAGGGTCTCGGCCGTCATCGTGTATCTCCTGGCGCAGCAAGGGGAGAGAAGGCGCGGACGGCGCGGCGTTTCGCGGCGTCCACAAAGTGTGTACGCGAAACTGTATACAATTTATGCGGCAATACGGATGCAGGAAAACCCGCATCGCAGCGCGCAATGGTGTCGGGCTGTTTCCGGTGGTTCTAGGCGAGCAGGGCCTTGACCAGGTCGAGTTGCCGGTCGGGCTTGTCGCTGCCCAATTCAAGGCTCGCCTCGATGCGTTCGAGGTGCTCGGTCATACAGACCACAGCGCCTTCGACATCACCCTTGCGGCAGATGCGAAGGAAATCGGAGTGCTCGTCCGACGAGCAGTGCGGATCGTTCGACGAGTGATACAGCATCGCGATCAGCGAACTGCGCGCCACCAGCTCGCGCACCAGCGTGGCCAGCGTGCGGTTGCCCGTGAACTCGGCCAGCGCCACGTGAAAATCGCCCAGCACCTTCTCGCGCACCGTGCCCATCGCGGGGCTCTGGCGCAGCGCCGTGCGCTCGAACTTGATGTGCTGCTCCAGCACCTGGTAGTCGCGCGGCCGTGCATTGGCGATGAAGAGTCGCACCACTTCGCTCTCGAGGATGCGGCGCACCGCGAACACCTCGCGCGCCTCCTGCACCGTGGGCTGCGACACGAAGGCACCCTTGTCGGGAATCATCTCGATGAGCTTGTCCTTCGACAGCATCAAGAGCGCCGCGCGCACCTTGGTGCGACTCACCGAATAGACACGACCCAGCGCCTCTTCGCGCAGCCACGTGCCGGGCGGCAGGCGCTTCTCGACGATCGCGGTGGCGATGTCCTGGGCGATGCGCTCGATGGAGCTTCCCTTGCCAACGGCTGCACCGTTCTCGGCCGGAGTGGCGATGGTGTCGGTCGGGGCGGGGGAGGCGATGGTTTTGGAGCTGGCGCGGGGCATGCGGAGATTGTGGCTCAGCGTCCGATGCCTTCGCCTGCACCAGCCCGCATCACCCGCGCAGCGTGAAGCCTTCGAGGGCGCCCGTCATGGTCTTGGGCAGCGGCCGCGCGAGTTCGCCGCGCTTGCTGGTCTTGAGCTTCAGCGTGACCAGCGATTCGATGAGCTTGGTGCCTGCGGCCACGCCGTCGATCACCGGCACGCCCAGCAGGTCGCTGATGTGCTCGCACAGGTCGGTCATGCCGGCGCAGCCGAGCACGATGCAGTCGGAGCCGTCTTCTTCGAGCGCGCGCCGGCATTCGTCGACGATGCGTTCGCGCGCGTTGGAACCCGGCTCTTCAAGCTCAAGCACCGGCAGCTCGCACGCACGCACGTTGGCGCAGAAGCGCTCCATGCCGTAGATCTCGGCCAGGTGCCAAGCCTGGCCCATCGTGCGGCCCAGCGTGGTGACCACGCTGAAGCGGCTGCCAATCATGCTGGCCAGGTGCATCGCCGCTTCGGCGATGCCGACCACCGGGCCGCGCGCGAGTTCGCGTGCAGCCTTCAGGCCCGGGTCGCCGAAGCAGGCGATCACGTAGCCGTCGATGCCCTCGCGCTCGCCCGCTGCAATCTCCTGCAGCAGGCCGGGCACGGCCAGCGCTTCGTCGTAGTGGCTCTCGATGGAGACCGGCCCCATGGCCGGGCTGACCGCGACGATTTCCGTGCCGGCGTGCGCCACCGCGCGGGCGCAGGCGCCGATCTTCTCGGTCATGCTCCAGGTGGTGTTGGGATTGATGATCTTGATGCGCACGGCGCGGCCCTTTCTTTCTCTTCGGTGTTTCAAGTCTTGTTGTTGCGGTTCAAAAGCACGTAGAGCACGAAGCCCAGGCCCATGCCGATGAAGCACGCATAGTTCGCGCCACCGCGCAGCACCGGCACCATCACGCAGAGGATGGGCACGAGGGCCGAGGGCACCAGCGCCTGGATCGCCTTCGGGTTGTAGCCGCCGCTGTACCAGTACTTGCCCTGCTTGCTCATGGTGTAGAGCGCGTCGACGTCGATCTTCTGCTTGCGCACGATGTAGTAGTCGGCAATCAGGATGCCGAACAGCGGACCGATGAACGAACCCAGCACGTCGAGCGTGTAGTGAATGACTTCGGGGCTGTTGTAGAGGTTCCACGGCGTCAAGAACACCGAACCCACCGCGGCGATCATGCCGCCCGTGCGCCAGCTGATGTGCTGCGGCGCCACGTTCGAGAAGTCGAAGGCCGGCGAGACGAAGTTGGCGACGATGTTGATGCCGATGGTGGCGATCATGAAGGTCAGCGCGCCCAGCACGACGGCGGTGGTGCTGTCGATCTTGCCCACGGTATGCACCGGATCGGTGATGAGTTCACCGAACACGGGCAGCGTGGCGGCGGTGGTGATCACGGTCAGCAGCGAGAAGAACACGAAGTTGATGGGCAGGCCCCAGAAGTTGCCCTTCTTCACCGCGTCGAAGCTCTTGCCGTAGCGCGAGAAGTCGCCGAAATTGAGCATCGGACCGCTGAAGTAGCTCACCACCAGCGCAATGGCCGAGAGCATCACCGGCAGCGCGTCCCAGCCCTGGAACTTGATGCCGCCCAGGTTCAGGTCGATCTTGCTCCAGCCGGCCTTCCACACCAGCCAGCCGCACAGCACGGCCATCACCACGTACACGGCCGGACCGGCCCAGTCGATGAACTTGCGAATGGCTTCCATGCCGTGCCAGAACACGAAGGCCTGCAGCACCCACATGACCATGAAGGCGACCCAGCCGAGGGCGGAGAGGCCGACGAAGCCGTGCTGCGCGACATCGGCGTACGGCGCGAGGTTCGGGAACATGTGCAGCGCCAGCACCATGAAGGCGGCCGACGCCAGATAGGTCTGCACGCCGTACCAGGCCACCGCGATCAGCCCGCGGATGATGGCCGGGATGTTCGCGCCCAGCACGCCGAAGGACGCGCGGCACACCACCGGGTAGGGCACGCCCGTCACCTGGCTGGGCTTGGCCACGAGGTTGCAGAAGAACTGCACGATCACGATGCCCACGAGCAGCGACACCAGCACCTGCCAGCTCGACAAGCCCAGCGCGAACAGGCTGCCGGCCGTGATGTAGCCGCCCACGCTGTGCACGTCGGACATCCAGAACGCGAAGATGTTGTATTGGCCCCAGGTCTGCTTCTTGAGCGGCGCGAGGTCCTCGTTGGTCAGGCGCGGGTCGTAGCCGGGCTTGATGAGGGCGTTCGATTCCGCGTGCGGCGCAAGGCCCGCTTCGCTGGCCCCGGCGGGGGCGTGGCTCACAACTGTGCTCATGGTCTTTTCCTCGTGCAAGTGTTGGGAAGATGAAGCCCGTTTTCGACGCAAATATCGCGCCACATATCGAGTGCGTTATTTGTATACAAAAAATGCACGCAATCAAGACCATTCGGGGAATCATATATCCGTAGATTCCCTGATGCGGCTGGCCGTCATGAAGTGCGTCGCCATTTCGCCCCCCCAACGGTCGCAGTCAGGTTCCGACTTTCGCCAGGCGGGCGAAAGCCTATGGACGCTGCATCACTGCGCACGCGGCTCTTCGTCGCCGGCTCTCAGGCACTTCTTGACGGGGTTGCGAGGCAGGCCTGTACGCCTGGCTATCTCGCGAATGCACATCTGCGCGCAGGGCCCAGCCCTAGCGGTTGTTTGCCAGCCGGACTCAGAGCCCCTGGACGAGGTCTTCCTGTTCAAGGTCGGTGGGCGCGTCGATCACCCTGGACAGCCTCGATTGCCAGCCAATCAACCAGAGGTGGAGTTCGGCGTGTTCTGCTTGCGTGAGCTTCGCTCCTCGCAAGGCCACCTCGTCGAATTTGGTCAGCACCTCGCCCACGGGCAGCTGGACTGTCTCCGAGAGTCGCGTCGGGCGCTTTGCCCACTTGGGCGCGTCACCTGTCGCCAGCCACCGCGCATGGACACGGAAGTAGTCCGCGATGGCAAACAGATACGACGAGTTGATGCCGTTGTTGCGGCCGGACAGCCAGTTCGAGATCGCGGGACGCGACACGCCGCAGTGCCGCGCCAGATCAGCCTGCCACCCCCGGTCGGCATTTGCCGCGAGCTCGTTCAATCGTTCGCTGAAACTGCCGCTCATCTGCATCGCTCCACCTTGAAAACTGCGATTTGACCGAGGCGGCCGAACAGAAGGTGCCGCCGCTTGCTCAGGGAACCGGAGCCGCAGTAATCCTGTTCGCAAGACGGCTGCAGTGGCGGACATCGGAGCCCTTCGCACGCCTGCACGTTTGTCGAAAAAAGGTGAACTATTCCCGCTACTTCCTGAATTTGCTGTGACAAATGTTAACAGTTGCAGGCTCTTCGTTTGAGAATGTGAACCAAAGGTTTCCTGGAAAACCCTGGACTCCCTGGCCCCGCGGCGCAGCACAGATGCTCTCAAGCCGCAGGAATGTTTCACGGAAAAACAAACAAACGGACCTCCGAGCCGAAGATGCGAGACTTTTCTTTGTCCGATGTGCGGCTCTTCACGAAGGCCGCCCAACTCGGAGGATTGACGCCGGCGGCGGATGCCCTGAGCGTGCCCAAGGCGTCGGCTTCGCGCCAACTCCAGCGGCTCGAAGCGATGGTCGGGCACCAGCTGCTGCATCGCGGCTCCACACGGTTCGCGCTCACGGAAGAGGGTCGGGAGTTCCTGGTGGCGGCCGGGCAGGTGCTGACCATCCTGGACGACGTCATGCTGAGCTTGTCTTCAGGCGCAGGCACGCTGGCGGGGCGGCTGCGCGTCGCGGCCCCCCACTACTACGGCAGGGAACTGCTGGGGGTGCATCTGCCTGACTTCATGTCGGCCTACCCGCAACTGGAGGTCGTGGTCGAGACGGGCAACGACCGGGCCGACCTGTTTCGCGACGAGGCCGACGTGGCCATCCGCCGCGGACGCGAGGGTTGCGACGAGATGGTGGCGCGCCATCTGAAGAACGAGCCGATGGTGCTGTGCGCCACATCGGACTACCTTGCGCCGCGCCAAGCGATCGAGAGCGTGTCGGACCTGGCTCCGCACGCCTTCCTGGTCAGCGAAATCGAAGGACGCAAGAAGGAGATCAGCCTCTCGATCACGGGAAAGACCCATCGGCTGAACGTGGAGAGCGTCTTCCAGTCGGACGACCTGGAATTGATCCTGAAACTCACATTGGCCGCCAAAGGCATCGGCCTCGTTCCCTTGTCGCTGGCCCGATCGCACCTGGACAGCGGCGCGTTGTCGGCGGTGCTCCCGGCATTGAAATTGACGCCGCAGGAAATCAATCTTGTCTATTTACCGTCGCGCCGCCACTCGCCAAAGATCAAGACTTTTGTTGATTACGTTCTGAATATCTTCAAACAGTCTTGATCGATGCGGGCGCCGCCAAGACTCATTCAAACGCGGGGCTGACCCGAATTCCTCTACCTGTCGCAATTGCCGCGCGACCCGTTTTTCGGGCACATGCGGGTTGGGGATCTTGCGGTTGTTGGAATCGAGACTGTTGTTTCACATCAACGATTGTCGGCTCAGATTGATACCAAATTACTCATTTACAATACACTTGGTAACCATAAGAAATATGGGTTAACAACATGAGACCGGACTGACAGCGACAGAGAAATCGCGACAGTCCCGAGGGTGGCGTCCATTTCGAAGCAGTTCGAAAGCGGGTGTCAATCGCTCTTCCGAATACCGGCCTTTGCAAAGCCGGTGCTTTCTCCCGCGGCCCGAGCCGCTCAATTCATCACCGGCCGTGGGCTGGAGGTGGAGTCCTGTGTGTCTTGAATCTGGAGCAACCATGTCCATTAAAAAACTGACTCAAAAAATCCTGTCCCGCCGTCGCCTCTCGAGCCTGGGGGCGTGCGCGCTCCTGCTCGCCGGACTCAGCGGCTTCGCCGCCACCGCCGCAGCCCAGTCCGCGCCCACCCTGGAGGCCGGCCAGAAGAAGGTCGTTGCCGTCGTCCTCACCCAGTCCAAGGTGGTGAAGGACGCGCAGGGCCGGGAGCAACTGGTCGATGCCAGCTCGGTCAAGCCCGGCGACATCGTCGAGTACCGCGCGGTCTACACCAACAACACCGGCAAGCCGGTCACCGGCCTGGTGGCGGACCTTCCGATTCCCGAAGGCCTGGAGTACCAGCCGCGCAGCGCCAAGCCGGGCGCGGGCCTGGTCCAGGCCGCCGCCAAGGACGCCGTGTTCGGCGCCGAGCCGCTCGTGCGCAAGGCCGCCGGCAACAAGACCGAACCGGTGCCCTATGCCGACTACCGGTCGCTGCGCTGGACGCTGGGCCAGCTGCCCGCCAACGGCAGCACCGCCGTGAGCGCGCGCGTCAAGGTGGAGACGGTCGCGCCGGCCGCAACGCAGGTCTCGGTGGCAGCGCCGACGTCGCCGGCCGCGCCGGCACAGCGCTGATCCGGCGCCCCCGCCTTTTTCACCGTATCCCCAGCGACCGATTTTTTCGAGTGCAGCCCGGCTGCCGCGATTTCGAGCAACGAAACACGGCAACCGGGTTTTTTCATGTCCCACCGCCTTTTTGACAACCGAGGAGAAACCACGTGATTTCCATCCTGCCAACCCGGCGCGGCATCGGCTTCAAGCCGACCGCGTCCTGGGCCGGCGCCGCAGCCTTGACGCTGGGCTTCCTGTTCGGAAGCTCAGCCGCCCTGGCCGCGGCACCGCCTGCCAATACCGTCATCGGTAACCAGGCTTCAGCCACTTACTCCGACTCGGCCGGCACCACGCAGCTGGCCACGTCCAACCTGGTCCAGACCACGGTCCAGCAGGTGGGTTCCTTCACGCTCGACTCGGTCAACCAGGTCACGACGACCATCGTCAACACCAAGGTCGGCGCCGCGGGTTCCATCGTCTATGCACCGCACACGCTGACCAACACCGGCAACGGTACCGACACGTTCACGCTGACGGTCGATGCCGACGCCGACAAGTTCTCCAAGGTCGAGGTCTACGCCGATGCCAACGGCGACGGCGTGCCCGACGGCACCACCCCGCTGTGCACGGCCGCAGCCGCCGGCGTCTGCAGCGTGCCCGCCCAGAGCGTGGCCGGCAACAACGGCGTGTTCCGCTTCGTCGTGGCCTACACGATCCCCGGCACGGCCAGCGGCGCCGGTGCTTTTGAAACGGCGACCATCACCGCCACTCCGGGTACCACGGCGCTGTACACCGCGCCCAACACCTCGGCGGCCGACAAGGATCAGGTCACGCTGACGACGGACGCGGCGTTCAACGTCACCAAGTCGATCGGCATTCCGTCCGTGGCTGGTCCGGGCAATGGCGCCTGGCCGACCGCGACCAGCGGTGGTCCGCGCTCGACGGCGGCATGCGCCACGACCTGGTCGGCCGGCCTCGCTTCCAGCGCGACCTGCCAGTACACGGTCTACACGCTCACGTTCAACAACACGGGCGGCGCACCAGGCAGGTTCGCAATGTCCGACGCACTGCCGAGCGGCATGACCTACGTCGCGGGTTCCGCGGTGTGGAGCAGCGCACCCGGCACGGCACTGGGCGACGGCGTGGGCGGCGATCCGGCCGGCATCGACTTCCAGGTGAGCGGCAATACGCTGAACACCGTGGTTGCCGCGCTGGGCCAGAACGTGACGCAGACCGTGAGCTTCGTGGTGCTGGTGAACAGCAACGCGGCGATCGGCACTTCGACCACCACCAACGTGGCGAAGTTCGAGCCGGCCAACGTTCCCTTGACGATCACGGCGGCAGCCATCGGCACGCCGAGCTCGAGCACCAACCCGTCGGCCTACACGGTCGTGGCGAGCTACAGCATCGCGGTGGGTACCAACCCATCGACCGCTGCCACCGCCGTCGACACGACGCCCGGCACGCCCAACGCCACCGCAGCCGACTTGACCACGCGTCCTTCGGTCGTGGCCGGCGGCAGCGTCAAGTTCGCGCAGTCGGTGTTCAACGCGGGCACCGGCACCGACACCGTGAACCTCACGGTGGCGGCAGGCACGTTCCCGGCAGGCACGACCTTCGTGCTGTTCGCGGCAGACGGCGTCACGCCGCTGCTGGACACCACCGGCGACGGCGTGCCCGACACCGGCCCGATCGCGGCCGGCGGCAGCGTCAACATCGTGGTGCAGGCCAACGTGCCGTCCGCCACGGCAGTGGGCGCCGGTCCGTTCGCTGCCACGGTGACGGGTCGCTCCGCGGGCGACGCGACCAAGATCGATGCCACGCTCGATCGCGTGACCATCGTCGTCGGTTCGCTGGTCGACCTGACCAACACCGCGGCAGGCACGGGCACCGGCTCGGTGGCCGGCGGTGACCTGGGCCCCGGCCCGAGCCCGCTGCCTACCACGACCAACGCAACGGCCGCCGGCACCGGCACCGTGTTCGCGCTGTTCGTCAAGAACAACGACTCGGTCAACAACACCTACAACCTGGCAGCCAGCCAGTCGACCAGCTTCCCCGGCACCCTGCCGACCGGCTGGACGGTGAAGTTCGTGGCCTCGGGCGGCACCTGCGCATCGGCGGCGATCACCAGCGTGGCCGTCAATGCCGGCGCGCAAGGCGATGTCGCTGCCTGCGTGACGCCGCCTGCCACGCAGTCGCCCGTCACCGCGCAGAAGGTCTACTTCCAGGTGCAGTCCACCGCCGTCGCCTCGACCGGTGTGATCGTGTCCGACACGAAGACCGACGCCGTGACCGTCACCGCCGCACTGGTGTCGAGCGCCACGCTCACGCCGAACAACAGCGGCCAGCTCGCACCGGGCGGCACCGTGGTGTATCCGCACACGCTGACCAACACCGGCAACCAGAGCTGCGGTGCGTACACGCTGACGGCCACCGTGCCGGCGGCCGACGCCTCGCTCGGCTGGACCACCGCGATCTACCTGGACGTCAACGGTGACGGCCAGATCGACGCGGGCGACACGCTGGTGACCGGCCCGCAAGCCGGCCCGCTGGCCGTGGGCGCATCGCAGAAGCTGCTGGTGCGCGTGTTCGCACCGGGCGGCGCCAGCGCCGGCGCAACCGACACCACGACCGTGACCGCGACCTTCAGCGGCCCCGCGAGCTGCGGCGCACCGTCGGCCACCGACATCAGCACCGTGATCACCGGCCAGATCCGCGTCCTCAAGACGCAGGCTGCCGACGTCGCCTGCGATGGCACGGCGGATGGCGCATTCGCGGCAGCGCCGCTGTCGCTCAAGCCGGGCCAGTGCATCGTCTACAAGGTCGTCGCCACCAACGAAGGCACCTCGCCGGTCACCAACATCGCGATCAACGATGCAGTGCCTGCGTACACCTCGCTGAGCGCCACGCAACCCACGGCTGCAACGCAGTGCACCTCGACCGGCGTGTCCGGTACGGCACTCGTCTACGCGCAGACCGCCACCGCGGTGAGCTGCGGCAGCGCCAGCAATTCCGTGGCCCCGAGCGGCACGGCCACGTTGACCTTCGCCGTGAAGATCAACCAGTAACGACAAGGGTTTGAGTCGCCGGCGGGCCTAGCGGTCCGCCGGCTTTCGCGAGGCGCTGCCGCATCGGCTCGCTTCGCCTTTTTCCCTTGCCGCTTCCAACAAAGCAGCACGCAACCGCACCTGTATTTGCAGGCGGCAGAGGAAAAAGTTTTTTTCGAGTTTTGACGGCTCGCGCCGCGTGCGAGGGGCCGACGGAAGGTTCGTGGCGTGCAATTTCTTCTGGCGTACCTGAGCACCCGCTCGCAGCAATGGCGAGGCGGCATGGCCGCTGCCGTCGCTGCGATGGCGGTTCTGTGCTGCACGGTCGCCGGACCCGTCGCGCACGCCGCGGCGCCGGCCGGCGGCACCGTGCTGCGCAACGTCGCCACAGCCACCTACGTGCCGGCCGGCCTTGCGCAGACCGAGACTTCGAGCTCCAACAGCGTCGTCGCCAGCGTGCTGCCGGTCGAGGCGCTGGTGCTCACGCACGACCAGTCGGTCGACCGTCCGCCGGCCACCGTCGTCACGCTGAGCCACCTGCTCACCAACACCGGCAACGTGCCGTCGAGCTACACCATCGGCCTGGCGAACAACGGTGCGGGCTGTCCGGCCGATGCGCTCGATCTCTCGGCGCTGCGCGTGGTGCGCGACAGCAACAACAACGGCGTGGTCGATGCGGCCGATCCGGTGCTGCCGCTGGGCACCGCCGGCGCAATCGCACTGCAGCCCGGCGAAACCGCGGCGCTGCTGGTGCAGGGCACCGTGCCCGCCACGGCCACCGGCAGCGCCTGCGTGGTGCTCAGCGCCACCACCGCGCTGCAGAAGCTCAGCGCCGTCAACCGCGACACCGTCACCGCGGGCAACGTGGCGGTGCTTGCGCTCACCAAGTCGGCCAGCTATCCGGGTCTCGTGGTTCCTGGCAGCACGCGCATCGACTTCACGGTATCCGGCACCAACATCGGCGCGCGCGACGCCCGCCCCGGCAACACCGCCGCACCCGCCGGCACGCCGGTGCTGGTGAACGGCACGCCCACCGCCCTGTTGCTGGTGCGCGACCTCGTGCCCGCGGGCACGCGCTACATCGCGGGCAGCCTGCAGAGCACGGCGGCCGGCGCGGTGCGGCTGTTCCGCCTGCCGGGCGATGCGGACTTCAGCTATCGCACCGTGGACGACGCCTCGGCCGTCGAAGTGGCCATCGGCGTGCCGGCACCGCTGGCGCGCAATGCGTCGATCGCGATGCAGTTCGCGGTGCAGGTCAAGGCCGACCAGACGGGCGACATCCGCAACACCGCGCAGGGCTACTACAACGACGGCGTGGCGCCGGCGGTGTCGCCCTCGAACACGGTGGTCATCACCTCGAGCCAGAACCGCATCGGCGTCGCCAAGGCGGCCTCGACGCCGCGCATGAACCACGGCGCTGACGGCCAGCTCGACGGCACCGCCACCGTGAGCTTCAGCGTCAACGTGCGCAACTACGGTGCCGTGTGGCTCTACGGCGTGCAGGTGGCCGACCTCATGGAAGGCAGCGGCGCCACGCAGTTCGGCAGCTTCACCCCGGCGGCGGTGCCGGCCGCGAACCAGTACACGATCGTGCCGGGCTCGCTGGCCATCGCGAGCAACCAGGGCAATGGCGTGAGCGGCACCGTGGCCGCCGTCAACAGCGCGTTCAACGGCACTGCCGGTGCGCAGAACCTGCTCGCACCCGGCGCGGTGCTGCCGGTGGGTGCGCAGTTCACCGTGCGCTTCGACGTGCGCTTCAATGTCGGCGGCCGCGCCGGCACGCTCCTGAACACCGCGCGCGCGCAAGGTGCGCTCACGCCGGGCGGCGCGCCCGTGGCTTTCGACGATTCGGTCAACGGCAGCAACCCCGATGCCGACGGCGACGGCAACCCGAACAACGACAGCTCCCCCACGCCGGTGTCCACGCAGTTGCCCACGCTCTCGCTGGTCAAGACGGCCTCGGCACCGCGGCGCGTGGCGCAGGGCGTGTACGAGCTCGACTACCACCTGAAGGTGACCAACACCGGCGCGGCCGCGGCGCCGAACCTGCGGCTCATCGAC
The DNA here is from genome assembly GCF_030815625.1 of Variovorax sp. W1I1. Taxonomy (NCBI): domain Bacteria; kingdom Pseudomonadati; phylum Pseudomonadota; class Betaproteobacteria; order Burkholderiales; family Comamonadaceae; genus Variovorax; species Variovorax sp. W1I1. The sequence continues at coordinate 936,924 of NZ_JAUSWZ010000001.1, forward strand.
AACCTGAACTGCACCTTCGACATGGACAAGCCCGACGGCCTCGTGGCCGCCTGGGAACTGATCGCCCCACCGAAGGCGCGCAACGGCGTGCTCAACGCGGCGGCCGGCTTCACGGGCCGCGCGAGCTGCGACCGCGAGTCGCTGGCGAGCAGCGATCCGTTCAAGCTGCCGACCGAGGCCGTGCTGAGCGTGACCGACGGCAGCCGCGCGCTCGCGCCGGGCCAGAGCGAAGAGCTGTCCTTCACCGTGCGCATGACGCAGAAGCCCGCGGCCATCGGCGGGCGCATGGCGGTCACCAACAAGGGCTGGGCCGCGGCCTTCGACCAGAACACGGTGAACGTCACGCCGGCCATGCTGGTGGTGGCGAGCGCGAGCTCGGTGCAGTCGCTGCTGGTCGATCCGCAGGGCGTGGTCTACAACGCGGTCACGCGCGAGCCGGTGGCCGGCGCGGTCGTCACCTTCACGCGCCAGTCGTGCAGCAGCGGGGCGGTCACGCCGATCACCACGGACCAGTTGTACGGCGGCGCGTCGGGCCTGTACACGGTCAATGCCAACGGCAGCATCTCGATGGTCACCGGCGCCGACGGCGGCTACCAGTTCTACCTGCAGTCGCCGCCGGTCACCGGCTCTTGCACCTACGCGATCGGCGTGGTGCCGCCCGCGGGCAGCGGCTACGTGGCGCCGTCGCAGCTCATCCCGGCCACGGCCGGCACCTTCAGCCGCTGCGGCGCCATCGTGCCCAATGCCGGCGCGCCGCAATTGGCGGATGCGACCACCCATTACTTCTCGGTCAACGCAGGCCTCGATGCCGCGGGCGCCGCCTGCGACGTGGTGCACAACCACATCCCGCTCGATCCGGGCAACGTGCTCGGGCTGGTGCTGCGCAAGGAAGGCAGCAAGCGCCAGGCCGAGTTCGGCGACTTCATGGACTACGCCCTGGTCGTCACCAACAAGACGGGCTTTCCGGTCACCGGCGTGCGGCTGTCCGACACGCTGCCGCCAGGCTTTGCCTATGTGGCGAAGAGCGTGCGCCTGAACGGCTCGGCCGCGGTCGATCCGGTCGGCGGCGCGGGCCCGCAGTTGTTCTTCGACTACCCGGCGCTGAAGCTGGGCGTGGACCAGTCGGCCACGGTGCGCTATCGCGTGCGCATCGGCGTGGGTGCACCGACCAACGGCGATGCGGTCAACCGCGCCCGTGCGAACTCGGGACCGATGCAGTCGAACCTGGCGAGCTGGACGGTGCGCGTGACCGGCGGCGTGTTCTCCGACGACGCCTTCATGTTCGGCAAGGTCTACATGGACTGCAAGCGCGACGGACGGCAAGAAGGCGACGATGAAATCGGCGTGCCGGGCGTGCGCCTCTACATGGAAGACGGCACCCACGTCATCACCGACGTGGAAGGCAAGTGGAGCCTGTACGGCCTGAAGCCCCTCACGCACGTGCTGCGCGTCGACCAGATCACGCTGCCCCGGGGGGCGCAGCTCGCGGTGCTCGACAACCGCAATGCCGGCCGTCCCGAGAGCCGTTTCGTCGACCTGAAGAAGGGCGAGTTCCACAAGGCCAACTTCATCATCGGCAACTGCGACGCACCCGACGTGATGAACGACGTGATCGCGCGCCGCGCGGCCATTGCCGCCATTCCCGACACCGAAGCCGAAGCACAGGTGCGCATGCGGCTCGACCCCGAAGGCCGCATCGTGCCGGTGGGCGACGTGCGCTCGCTGCCTGCCAGCGGCCAGTCGTCGGTCACGGGCAGCACCGGCAGCACCGGCTCCACGCTCGCCAACTCGGCACCGCTCATCTCGATGCCGGTGGCACCGTCGGGCGCAAGCAGCTTCGTCAATGGCGCATCGGGCACGGCGAGCGGCACGCTCGGCGCCAGCGCCGCGCCGGCACCCACGCCCGCCGGCAGCCTGTTCGCGGCATTGAACGGCCTGCCCACCAACGCGCAGGGCGCTTCGGCCACGGGCGGTGGTGCCGCAGGCGTGGGCGCCTTCGCCAGCCGGCCGGTCAACACCAGCACCCAGATGCTCGCGCCGCGCGCCAACCCGCTGCTGCCGCAGGCCGTGCCCAGCCCGGTCGAACTCGAAGCACTGCTACCGCGGATCGAAGGCAACGCCCTCGGCTTCATCGACCTGAAGGACGGCGACACGCTGCCGGCCCAGTCGGTCAATGTGCGCGTGAAGGGCGAGGCCGGCCTCGCGCTGCGCCTCACCGTCAACGGCAAGGTCATCGAGGAGCGGCGCGTCGGCAAGAAGACCCAGCTCGATGCGAAGAAGCTCGGCGCCTGGGAATACATCGGCGTGGTGCTGCAGCCCGGCGCCAACCGCCTGTTGCTGGAGGGCATGGACCCGTTCGGCAACGCGCGCGGCACCGCGCAGCAGATCACCGTGGTCGCGCCCGACAAGCTCGGTGCCATTCAGGTCGAGCTGCCCGCGTCCGCGCAGGCCGACCTGCGCACGCCCGTGATCGTGAAGGTGCGCCTGACCGATGCCGCCGGCGTGCCCGTGACCGCGCGCACCCAGCTCACGCTGGAAACCGACCGCGGCCGCTGGCTCGACGAAGACCTGAACCCCGCCGAGCCGGGCACGCAGGTCTTCATGGAAGGTGGCGCGGCCGAGTTCCGCCTGCTGCCGCCCGGCGAACCCGGCGATGCGCGCCTGCGCGTGACGGCCGGCAGCTTCGTGAAGGAAGTGCGCCTCGCGCTCTTGCCCGAGATGCGGCCGATGATCGGCGTGGGCATCGTCGAAGGCGTGCTCGACCTCACCAGGCGCGGCGGCGTGCCGCTGGGCGCGATGCCTGCCGGCGCCGCCTTCGAGGCCGAGCTCACCGGCCTGGCCGACGAAAGCAACAACCGCCGCGCGGCCGCCCGCAGCGCCTTCTTCTTCAAGGGCACCGTCAAGGGCGAGTACCTGCTCACGGCCGCCTACGACTCGGCCAAGACGCGCGACGACCGCCTGTTCCGCGACATCCGTCCCGACGAGTTCTATCCGGTGTACGGCGACTCGTCGGTCAAGGGCTTCGACGCGCAGAGCACGCAGAAGCTCTACGTGCGCATCGACAAGAACCGCTCTTACCTGCTGTACGGCGACTTCACCACCGCCAGCAGCACCGAGGTGCGCAACCTGAGCCAGAACAACCGCGCGCTCACGGGCCTGAAGCACGTCTACGACGACGGCAACGTGCGCGCCACCAGCTTCTTCTCGCGCACCGCGCAGACGCAGCAGGTGGAAGAGTTCCGCGCGGTCGGCACCTCGGGCCCGTACTACCTGAGCGCCACGGGAGGCGAGTTCGTCGACAACAGCGAGCAAGTCGAGGTGGTGGTGCGCGACCGCAACCAGCCCGACCTGGTACTGCAGCGCACGACGGTGGCGCGCTTCGTGGACTACACCATCGAGCCGCTCACCCGCCGCATCCTCTTCACGCATGCGATCTCCTCGGTCGATGCGAACCTCAATCCGCAGTCGATCCGCGTGACCTACGAGGTCGATGCCGGCGGGCCGAAGTTCAACGTGGCCGGCACCGACGTGCAGGTGAAGGTGACCGACAACCTGCAACTGGGCGTGGTCGCGAGCACCGACGAGAACCCCGAGAACCGCCGCAAGCTCGGCGCGCTCACCGCGGTGGCGCGCGTTGGCGAGAACACCACCATGGCCGGCGAGTGGGTGCGCACCGAGTCCGACAAGAACGGCAAGGGCAGCGGCGGCCGCGTGGAGCTGCGCCACCAGACCGAAGACCTTGCCGTGGTGGCGCTGGCCAACAAGACCAGCACCGGCTTCGACAACCCCGGCGCGAGTTTCTCGGCCGGGCGCACCGAAGCGTCGGCGCGCGCCGAGTACCGCATCGACACCAGCACCGCGCTGCGCGGCGAGGCGCTCTTCAGCCAGGACGCGCTGCTCGGCGGCAGCCGCCGCGGCTTCACCGCGAGCGTGCAGAAGAAGGTCGGCGAGCAACTGGTCGCCGAAGTGGGCCTGCGCCACGGCCAGAGCGGCGCGGGCCTGGGCACCAGCTCCGGCTTCGACTACGGCCAGATCTCGACCTACAGCGGCAACCTCGGCAGCGGCGTGGGTGCGGGCAACGTCACCGCGCTGGGCGCCGCGGCCACCGCCAACGCGAATGCGGAAGACCTGACCACGATTCGCGCGCGCATCTCGGCCCAGGTGCCGGGCCTGCCGCAGGCCAACGTGTTCGTCGAGGGCGAGCAGGACATCCGCAAATCGGATCGCCATGTGCTGGCCATCGGCGGCAACTACGCCGTGACCGACAAGACGCGCATCTACGGCCGCTACGAACTGGTCTCCAGCCTCTACAACCAGGACGAACTCGGCACGACCGGCTCGAACAACGTCGGCATCCTGGGCATCGAGAGCAGCTACATGGAAGGCGGCCGCGTCTACAGCGAATACCGGCTGGCCGACAGCATCGACGGCCGGGCCGCGCAGGCGGCGACCGGCGTGCGCAACACCTTCAAGCTCAACGACCAGTGGCGCCTGACCGGTGGCATCGAGCACACGCGCCAGCTCGGCGGCCTGGCCAACAGCGGCAACACCGGCACGGGCTATTCGGGCGGCCTCGGCCAATCGACGGCCATCACCGGCGGCGTCGAGTACGGCACCGAGCGCATCAAGGCGAGCGGCGTGCTCGAAGGCCGGCGCGGCGACGATGCGAACACGCGACTGTTCAGCGCCGGCTTCGGCTACAAGATCGACCGCGCGTGGAGCCTGCTCGCACGCAGCGTGATGAGCGACAGCGAAGGGCAGGGCACCAACGCGGGCAACGAACATCACCTCGCGCGCCACCAGGTCGGCCTGGCCTACCGCCCCGTCGACACCGACAGCTGGAATGCGCTGATGCGCTACGAGCGCCGTTCCGAGCGCGTGGTCGGCACGGGCAGCTCGACCGGCGCGCTCGACGGCGCGAGCGTCTTCGGCTCGGGCTCGGGCAATGCGAGCCTGCCGGGCAGCACGAGCGCCGACATCGTCTCGGCCCACCTCAACTACAACCCGCGTCCCGGCACCGTGATCAACGGGCGCTACGCGGCCAAGTGGTCGCGCGCCGACGACGGCTGGCTCAAGAGCACCTACTGGGCGCACCTGCTGCAGGCGCGCTACACGCAGGACATCGACAAGGACTGGGACTTCGGCATCCAGGCCGGCCTCTTGTACGGCAAGGGCGGCGCGCTGCAGAAGACGCTGGGCGTCGAGGTGGGCTACCAGGCGATGACGAACCTGTGGGTCTCGGTGGGCTACAACGTCGTCGGCCTCAAGGACCGCGACCTCACCGCCAACGAATACACCAGCAAGGGCGCGTACATTCGCCTGCGCTTCAAGTTCGACGAGACGGGGCTCGGCTTCCCCTCGGCAGGCGCTGCGAACGCGAACGCGGCAGCCCGCCCATGACAAGAAAAGATTCGGCCGGCATGGCAGGACAGATGACTCAATTCCTTTTTTCGAGCGCCCTGCGCGCGCGCGCCGTGCTGGCGCTCGCCGCACTTTGGACGCTGCTCGCACTGCTGCTGACGCCGGCACCGGCGCGGGCCGCGCAGGCCACGTGCACGCCGCAAGCGGGCTACAACTCGTGCGTGCGGGTGACCTACTCCGGCGGCGACCAGACCTTCACCGTGCCGACCGGCGTGACCTCGGTGTTCATCAAGGCCTGGGGCGCCGGCGGCGGCGGACCCAACAGCAGCTACTTCCCCACGCAGCGCGGCGGTGGCGGCGGCGGGTTCGCCTCCGGCACGCTGACGGTGGCGGCGGGCACCGCGCTCGGTGTTCGCGTGGGCGAGGGCGGCGGCGTCAACGACACCTCCACGACCTACGGCGGCGGCGGCGCGGGCGGCACCTCGCAGGCCACGGCGATCGGCTCGAGCGGCGGCGGCCTGTCGGGCGTGTTCGCCACCACGACCTACACGCAGGGCAACGCGCGCCTCATTGCCGGCGGCGGCGGTGGCTCGTCGCCGGGCGGAGACGTGGGCACGCCTGCCGGCGGCGGCGGCGGGGGCGCGAGCGGAAGCGACGACGGCGTTGCCGCCAGCGGGCGGCCCGGCACCCAGGCGGCGGGCGGCGCGGCCGGCTCGGGCGGCACCTGCAACCTCGGCGCACCGACGGCCGGCTCCGCGCTGCAGGGCGGCAACGGCGGCTCCACCAACGAGAACCAGAACGAAGGCGGCGGCGGTGGCGGCGGCGGCTACTTCGGCGGCGGCGGCGGGCTGTGCCAGGGAAGTTCGCCCAACGGCATGGGCGGTGGCGGCTCCGGCTACGTCGGCGGCGTCACCAGCACGACCTCGACGGCGGGATCGATCTCGACGTCCAACAATGGCGGCGGCGCGGCGGCCGGCACGGGCGACACCCACTACGCGAGCGGCATCGGCACGGGCGGTGGCGGCGACGCCAGCGGCGGCAACGGCCAGGTGGTGATCCAGTTCAATGCGCCGTTGTCGGTCGCGCTGAGCAAGACGGCGCCGGCGACCGTGGCGCCGGGCGCGGCCATCGCCTACGTCCTGAGCCTGACCAACACCAGTCCTGCGACCAGCGGCACGTCGATGGTCGTGCGCGAGCAGCTTCCGCCGGGCGTGATCGCCACCTCGGTGGCCGCGGGCACCGGTGTCACTTCCGTGAGTTGCGGCGCGATGCCGAGCGCCGCCGGTGCGGCATTGACCTGCACGGTGACACTGCCGGCCGCCGGCATTCCCGTCAATGGCGGCGTGCGCAGCTTCACGCTCAATGCCACGGCGCCGCTGGTGGCCGCGGGCACGGTGCTCACCAACTACGCGAACACCAACGTGGCGGGCAGCGGAACGCCGGCCACGGCGCCGGGCGCGGCGTGCGTCTCCAACACCACGGTGAGCTGCGCCAGCGCCGCCACCACCGTGGTGACCGGGGCTGCCGTGCCGACACGTTCGGGCGAGCGCACCGCCACCGACAACCAGGTGGCCAACGGCAGCGCGCAGGACGTGCTCGAAGCCATCGTGCGCGATGCGGCCGACAACCCGGTGGCCGGCACTGTCGTGACCTTCGCCGCCACCACCGGCGTGGCCTTCAATGGCGGCGCCGTGGGCGCGGCGGGCACTTGCACCACCGCTGCCAACGGCATCTGCCAGGTCACCGCGACCAGCACCGTGCCCGGCACCAAGAGCAGCGCGGTCAGTATTCCGGCCGGCGCGCTGACGGGCGTCTTCACCGCGAACGGCCAGAGCTACGGCGCGAGCCCCGCGAGCTACAGCTTCGTGGCCGGCACGCCGAGCGCCGCCCAGTCGGGCCTGCGCGTGGTCACCGACAACCAGGTGGCCAACGGCACAGCGCAGGATGTGCTGCAGGTCTTCGTGCGCGACGCGAGCGGCAACCCGGTCGGCGCCGGCGTGGTCGTGAACTTCGGCGCCACGCCCGACGTGGCCTTCAACGGCGGCGCCGAGGGCGCCGCGGGAAGTTGCACCACCAGCGCCGCCGGCACCTGCCAGGTGACGGCAACGACCACCGAGGCCGGGAGCTACAGCACCACCGCAGTCACCCTGGGCGGCGTGGCACTGGGCGGCACCTTCACGGCCAGCGGCAGCAGCTACCTGCCGAGCCCGCAGACGTACCGGTTCCTGGCGCTGCCGACCGTGACCATCCGCGCGATCTCGACCAACGGCGTCGGCACTTTCGATTTCACCGGCACCAACGGCCTGGCCGCGCAGAGCATCACCACCACCGTGGCCGGCACCGCCGCCAGCGCGGCGACGCAGACGCTCACCGCCGCGAGCACCGCCACCACCATCACCGAAAGCGTGCCGCCGGCGGGCTACACGCTGACGGCCGCCTCCTGCACGGGCCTGCCGTCCGGCGGCACCGCCACGTTCTCGGGCCGCACGCTCACGCTCAATGCCGCGGCCACGGTGCCCGGCACCAACCTGGTCTGCACCTTCACCAACACCGGCGCCACCGGCACCACCTCGCCGCCGGTTCCGCCGCTGGTGAGTTGCCTCTCGAACGCAGCGATCTTCAACACCGCCTACAACGGCGCGAACGGACCGCCGCTCACCAGCGGCCGCGACACCGTGTGGGAATCGGGCGAGGGCGCTGCCAGCGGCGGCCCCGGCACCGTGAGCTCGTGGCAGCGCGCCTACGTGGGCAACAAGGCGCCCGGTGCGTGGATCGACTCGCCGTTCGGCAACGCCAACTGGAACTCGAACTACAACCCGAACCACACGGGCAACGTCGACGTCTACCACCGCTTCACCTTCAACATGGCGGCCTCGGTGAACCCGGCGACCTTCTCGCTGAAGCTGGACTTCTATTCCGACAACTCGGTGGCGGAAGTGTTCGTCAACGGCGTGCTGCAGACCGTGCCCGGCGTGCCGCAGGGCGGCGGCGATCCCTACAACTTCCGGGGGTTCGATCCGGGCCGGCAGGCGAGCGCGACGCTCGCGAGCAACTGGCGCGCCGGCAGCAACACGGTGGTGGTGCACATCAAGAGCGGAGCGAACGCCGAAGGCTTCCTCGCGCAGGCGACCACCACCGCGGTCTGCGCGCCGCCGACCGTGGTGTTGTCGAAGACCACCACCGGCGGCGCCGGCGGCCCCTTCAACTTCACGCTGAGCAACACCACCCAGACCAACGGCGTGGTCAGCACCGTGGCAGCGGGCACGGCGGTGCAGGTCGACGGCAGCACCGCGACCGCCGGCACGCAGCCCTTCTCGGCCACGACGCAGGGCGCCGCGATCACCATCGCCGAGCCGGCGGTGCCGGGCTGGAACCTGGCGGGCGCGACCTGCACCGATGCCGGCACGCCCGTCGGCAGCCTGGGCAGCGGCGCCGATGCGCGCACCTACACGATCCCCGCGGCCAGCGTGCAGTACGGCCGGCCGCTGGTGTGCACCTTCACCAACGCCGCCTCGGCCACGGTGACGATCAGCAAGGTGAGCAACGGCGGCGTCGGTCCGTTCGGCTTCACCGGCACCAACGGCCTCGCGGCGCAGACGATCACCACCGTGACGGCCGGCACCGCGGTCGCGGGCGCGATCCAGACGCTGACCGCACCCGGCGTGGCCACCACCATCACCGAAGACCCGCTGCCCGCCAACTACGCGCTCACCGGCGTGAGCTGCACCGGCCTCGGCGCAGGCGGCACCGCCACACCCGACCTGCCCAACCGCAGGGTGACGCTCGATGCGGCCGCCACCGCGGCGGGCAGCAACATCGCCTGCACCTTCACCAACACCTTCACGCCGCCGTTCCCCCGGGTGCAGATCGTGAAGACCACCACCGGCGGCACCGGCGCCAACCTGTTCGGCTTCGCGCTCAGCGGGCTTTCGGCCGCCACCGACAGCATCACCGTGACCGGCGCCGGCACCGCCAACGGCGCGGCCAACCTGACCGGCACCGCCGGCCAGCTGGCCAAGATCAAGGAAAGCTCGCCCGCCGGCTGGCCCGCCAACCCGGTCAGCGCGAGCTGCCTCGATGCTTCCAGCGCCACGCCCACCGTGCCCTTCGGCACGCTGGCGGGCAACGAGCTCACGATTCCTGCGGCCAACATGGTGGCCGGCGCCAACATCACCTGCACCTTCGTCAACAGCTTCGGCTTCAGCGTGACGGGCCGCGTGTTCCTCGACAACGGCACAGGCTCGGGCGTGGCGAACGACGGGCGCATCAACGGCACCGAAGGCGGCATTGCCGGCGTGAGCGTGCGGTTGACCAACTGCGCGGCCACCGTGCTCTCGAGCGCCACCACCGACGGCGCCGGCAACTACGCGCTCGACGTGCCCTTTGCCACCGCCGCCAATGCGCCGCTGTGCGTGGAAGAGACCAACACCGCATCGCGCCTGTCGACCGGCGCCTCGTTCGGCAGCGTGGCGCTGCCCTCGGGCTCGGCGGTGGCGGGCGGCGGCACGAGCTACACCTACACCCGCACCGGCACGCCCGACCGCATCGCCTTCACCTGGAACGGCACCGGCCACGCCGGCCTGAATTTCGGCGACGTGGACCGCAACACCTTCGCGGCCGACGGCGCCAAGAGCGGCATGCCCGGCAGCACCGTGAGCTATGCCCACACCTTCATCGCGCGCACCGGCGGCACGCTGCGCTTCGGCATCTCGAATTCGGTCGACACGCCGGCGGTGAGCGGCTGGAGCGGCAAGATCTTTGCCGACACCGGCTGCACCGGCGCGCAGCAGCCCGGCGCCGCGCTGTTGTATCCGCCCTCGGCACCGCTCACGGTGGTGGCGGGGCAGAACGTCTGCATCGTGATGCAGGAGTTCATTCCGGCCAACGCGGCCAACGGCAGCAACAACCAGAGCACGGTGCAGGCGAGCTTCGATTTCACCAACGCCGGGCCCGCGCTGAGCGCGAGCTACACGGTGCTGGACACCACCACCGTGTCGAACAGCGCGCTGGAACTCAAGAAGGAAGTGCGCAACGTCACGCAGGGCGCGGGCTTCGGCGTGAACAACCAGGCCAAGTCGGGCGAGACCCTGGAGTACCGTGTGACCTACACCAACAACGGAACCACGCCGATCTCCGGCATGACGGTCAACGACACGACGCCGCAATACACCAGCTTCGTGGCCGCGCAGGCCGGCACCACGCCGGCTTCGCTCACCGCCTGCAGCAAGAACACGCCGGCCAATGCCTTGCCTGCGCCGGCTGTGGCCTGTGCGGCCTCCCAAGCGGCGGGCGGCACCGGCGGGCTGCGCTGGTCCTTCACCGGGTCGCTGGCGCCGGGCGCCACCGGGGCGGTGCTGTTCAGCGTGAAGGTGGACTGAGCGAAGTCGTCGCGGGGCGCGGGCCGTCTGGCCTTCAGGCCGCGGTTTGCGAAGCGGCCGGCTTCTGGAGACTCAGCCTCTCGCCGACCAGCCAGATGTAGAGCTCGATGCGCTCGGCCTCGTTCATCTGCTCTTGCCGGGCGACCACTTCCTCGAACTTGCTCAGTACCTCGCCCACGGTCGGGTGCACATTCTTCGACAGGTCCATCGGGATTTCGGCCCACTTCGGGCCGGCACCGGTGGCCAGCCATCGCGGATTGACCCGGAAATAGTCGGCAATGGCGAACAGGTGCGTCGACTCGATGCCCTTGTTTCGACCCGAAAGCCAGTTGGTGATTGCTGCACGCGTGACCCCGCAGTGGCGCGCGAGGCTGGCCTGCCAGCCGCGGCCGATGTCCGCCGTGAGTTCCTTCAGACGCTCGGTGAACGTGCTGCTCATCGCGCGTACCCCGGGGTCCGGTCTCGCCGTTGCGGGGAGGCAAAGAGGCGCAAGGAGGAGCGCCGCGGCGTGGTCCGGACGGGGCAACACTGCAGGAGCAGCAGCCAGGGGAACGGGCGCGTCCTCGTGCGTCGGGCGAGACGATTCACCGGATGAAAAGCGCTGCCTGGGAAGGCGAAGGACGGAGACATGAAATCCAGGGGGTTGGGAACGGTTCCATGACGCTCTCCCTGCCAGGCTCTGCGTCCTTGGGCTGCGCCGATGCAGCTGCGCATTTTTTCACGAAGACGGTTATTTGCCATCATCAACTAACGACATCTGCGATGAATTGATCAGGCAAGCAACACCGGACCGGATGTTTGAGCGCCACTGCAGGAACGCTGCGATGCGCCGTCGTCTGAGGACGTTCGCCGCGAACGGCTCGGGGGCATCGGGGCCATGCAATGGACGGCCACTACCTCTTCAGGAAACGGGTCCGGGTATCTCTTTTGACCTTGGCCGCCTCGATCTCTCGTTCGGAATGGAGCTGATGCTTGCCGCAGTTGTCGCAGCGATAAAGGCGCAGCCACGGCAGGAGTCGCATCCACGTGCTGCGGCGCATGCGCTTGAGATGGTCGATGCCGCAGGGGCAGGCAGAAAACAGGTTTTGCATGAAGAGGGCGATCTGGATGTGATGGACCCCCTTGCCAAGCTCTGACGGCTTATCGGCGGATGCACTGCAGTGCAGCATTTTTCAGCGAACCCGTGGGTGCCGCACTCCCATGTTCACGGTATTTGTAACTTTGTTACTACATTCGTGTCGCCCTGAACTGCCAGGGCCTGCTGCACTCCGGCTTGGATCGAACGGGCCGCGGACATGCCCGGATCGCGCGTTTCGCCGTCGGAGTGTCTTGGCTGGCTCGCCGGCGCACATCGGGCCGGGTGATGCGGATTTCTTCGACAGACTTGACCGGAACTCCCGGTCGGGTGCCTCTGCCGTCAGGCACCTCTCAAGTGAGGTTCGCGTTCCTCGGCCAGTGACGGCGCGTGCCGCCCGCGCGGCGGTCGGCCTTCTCGGGAACGGCGTCCTGTGCATTCAGTTCCTGGCTGCGCAACTCGACGCGGCGCAGGCATTCGAGAAGCACGTCGTGGTGCCTCTCGTCGAGTCCATCGAGCAGGCCGGTATTGAGATCGGCGATGCGCGGAAACACGTCCTCGTAAAGCTGCCTGCCGGCGGCGCTCAGCTGCACGTGCACCTCGCGGCGGTCGTCGGTGTCCTGGCGCCTCTCGACCAACGCCTTGTCGAAGAGGCCGCGCAGGGCGCGCGAGGTGCGCACGCGGTCCAGCTTCATTCGCTCGGAGAGTTCAGAGGGCCTGATCTCCCCGATCTGCGCAAGCATGCCGATCAATCCCCACTCGCGGTGGGTGATGCCATGGCGTTCCTCCACGATGCGCGTTGCCAGTTTGCTGCCCGGGCGCAATGCGCGCCACAGGCGATGGAGCAGGAGATCGTCCAGCGCGCGGGGCGCGCTCAGTTCCGTCGTATCGGCAAGGGCTTGCATGCGGTTTCGGGCCAGTTGGTCACACGGAAAGTGGCATCGGCGCGACCCGTCGGGTTGCCGATCGTGTCCAGGCGCAATGAACCAGCAGGTAGCCCGCCGATTGCGCTTGCGCGCCGCCCCATGCGGCGACCGGCATGACCGCGGCAAAAGCCGAACGGATCGATTTCAAGTACGTCTTCACCAGTGAATTCCTGTCTCCATATAAAGGCAGCCCGTTCGTTCGCCGCCGCTTGCCGGCGAAGGCGCTGAAGGCTTGCCCAAATCCCGTGACCGCCAACCCAGCCTTGTCGAAAGGACGGGTTCACGACCCCACGGGGTTCGTTGCCCCTCGCTTATCCGGCGAGTAGGCGACGGCGATGCTAGGGAAGCATCCGCAGGAGCACCAATCGTTTTTTCGCTCGCTGAGATACCTAAAGTTCAGAAGTCCCAAGGAATTGAATCGCCGTATCAGAAATCGGTGAAATCCAACATGCAAGAAATTGCGCGTAATCGCAATACCGGCCCACGTGCAATTTGCTTGGCAACTGATCGCAATGTTATTGGTAAATATTAATTGCCGATCTCAATGATATGGAGCGAAGGCAGGCTCCTTTGGCTACCGAGCCGCGAATCAGGCGGTCGTCCGGAGGAATATGCCGCTGGAGGTTATTTGAATTACGCCGAGTAATTGTGCGCATCAATTTCCGAGGGAAATGTACAAGCGGAATTTACCGAGTTGGTTCTGATGCCGAGGACTCGAATCGAAGCGCTCCACGCCTGCTGGTCAGCTGTAGAAGGGCGACCATCCCCGACGCGCAAGCTTCGCGCCGGACCCACCGCAATCAGCGCCCTAATTCTTTCCTAATTAACAAGTCAGCCCATGGTCAGGACACCTGTGGCAGCGAATTGGCGCACCGCAAATGTACCCATTGAATTAGCCAGGAATTAGCAAAAAGCCAAATCCTCTTTTGACACATAGATGTCACCCGCTATTTCTACATTGCTCCTCGATGTGGCGTTTCGTACTCCAAACGCACGATGCCCGCATGCCTCATGCAGGCCGGTCAAAACCATCGATAACCAACAGCCCCTATATATGATGATTTTCCAGAAAAGAGTTTTGCTCTCGTCATTGACGACGGTTGCAGCCTGCGTGCTCGCCGCTTGCGGCGGCGGAAGCGACGGAGGGAGCGGCTTCTTTCCGATCGTTCCTCCGCCTAGCAACACGAGCAGCACGACCTACAGCGGCGTGGTCGCCGCCAGCGGCTACGTGCCGGGCAGCACCACCGGCAACCCGACGCTGAAGCCGGGCTACTACCAGAAGGCCACGGTCTTCGTCGATGCCAACGGCAACGGCGTGCTCGACAGCGGCGAAACCTCGACCGTGACCGATGCCAGCGGCAAGTTCACGCTCACGACCAGCGCCAACGGGCAACTGGTGGCCGACATCGGCACCGGCACGACGAACACCGCCACCGGTGCCGTCGTGGCCAAGCACCTGATCCTGCGCGCCTCGGCCGCCCAGATCGCCGACCAGGGCACGGACAAGATCGTCATCAGCCCGCTGTCGAGCGAAGCGCAGCGCCTGGTGGAAGCCAACGGCAGCGACTACGCGACCGAAAAGGCCAACCTCGTCGCACGCATGAACGGCCCGGCCTTCAACCTCGGCGATGCGAAGTTCAGCGACCCGCTGGCGGACGTGAACACCCTCGGCGGCGCCACCCAGTACGCCGCGCTGTATCAAGACAACGAGCTGACCAACCGCTACACCTACGCGACCGCCAAGCTCGACCGCAAGGACATGTTCCCCGACAACCTGGCCATCGCGGGCGGCGACCCCCGCCTCGTGGGCCTCGCGGGCGTGACGCTCACCAACTCCGACGGCACCAAGGCCACCCCCTCGGCGCCGACGCAGAAGCAGGCGGCCATCACCTTCGCCCAGGCGCAGCAGGCGGCCTTCGATGTGGAAGGCGTGCCGGCTTACGACAACATCTTCGTGATCATCGAAGAGAACAAGTCGACCGATGCGATCGTCGGCAACCCGCGGGCCGTGAACATCAATCACATCCTGAACAACTACAACCAGCTGAGCACGTACTACTCGACCGGCAATCCGTCCGAGCCGAACTACACCGCGCTGGGCGGCGGCGACGACTTCGGCATTCACGACGACAACTGGTTCGGCTGCGGCGCTGTCGGCGACTACAAGATCACGGATGTCGCATTCGCCGGCGGCACGGCCTCCGACGGCCAACCCCTGCCCGTCCAAAAAGATCTCCCACCGACGGGCACTCGCGCCGGCTGGAGCGGAACCGCTGGCGCAACCTGCAGCGACACGCCGACCAACGGCACCGTGCACAACGTCCCCGGCGACAACCTGTTCACGCTGATGTCCAGGACGGGCCGCACCATCCGCACCTACAGCGAATCGATGAACCCCGGCCAGGATGTGCGCGGCGACAGCATTGGCGACACCAACGTGGTCGCCACTTACGACACGAGCCGCCTGAAGGGCGTGACCAACCTGGACGGCTCGGCCATTCCCGCCCTCGTCGGCACGTCCAACTTCGCGGTGGTCAACGGCCTCTACAAGGTCAAGCACGGTCCGTCGATCGCCTTCCAGGACGCACGCAACCTGCCCGAGTTCGTGGCCACGAACCGCACCATCTTCGGCACGCAGTACCAGGAAGCGGACTGGCTCAAGACCGGGGCCTACCAGGTGCCGGGCGGCTGGGTGTATGACCAGTTCAGCAAGGACCTGGCCGCGGGCGATGTGGGCAACATCAACTTCATCGTGCCGGACCAGTGCGACGACATGCACGGCGTGGGCAGCGACTCGAGCTGCCAAGGCGGCAACGACGGCCAGGGCCCCAACATCAAGCGTGCCGACATCTACCTGGGCATGACGGTCAAGGCAATCCAGAACTCGGCGCTGTGGAAGAACCCGCACAAGCGCGTGGCGATCGTGGTGATGTTCGACGAAGGCGAAGGCGGCAGCAACGGCTCGTGCTGCGGCTGGAACGCGGGCGGCCCGAATTCCGGCGCCGCGCCGGTGACCGTGGACGCGAGCGGCAAGGCCGTCGCCACCACGCCGCCAGCCAACTACGCGGGGGGCAACTTCGGCCACGGCAATTCGATCTTCGGCATCCTCACGAACCAGCAGGACGTGGGCACGGCGAAGAAGAAGGTTGCCGACAGCGACGCCTACAGCCACTTCTCGTTCGTGCGCACGCTGCAGGACATGTTCCAGATCGCCGACCCGGCTGTCGATGCGACGTACCTGAACCGCGCCAAATATTCGGAAGCGTTCATCACCGCCAACATCCTGGCGCTGCCTGAGTACCAGAACAGCGCGGACACGCACTTCGACTCGGTGCGGCCGATCAACCATGCCTACGTGATCCCGGCCAACTACAAGCAGAAGCTGTACGCGAACGACATCGTCGGCGTGAAGAACCCGGACACGAACGAGGTGCAAGGCCAGATCACGCCGCAAGTCGGTGCTGACGCGAGCCAGACCAGCGTCTGGGCGACGAAGTAAGTCAACCGAAGACCGACGACAGAAAAGCCGCGGAGGGCGCGGAGGCGGGACGCGAGACGTCTTGCCTCCGCACCCTCCGCGGCACAAGCTTGAAGCGATTTCCCTTTTGATGAATCTGGCAACGGACAAGATGGTCCCGCTCGTCATGGCGCTCTCGGTAGCGCTGTTGGCTTTGACGGCATGCAACGGCAACGGCAATGCGGTGGCGACCGCCCCCGCTCCCCGCAAACAGGTGCTGAGTGCCCAGGCGCAAGTCGGGCAACTGGCCTTCTTCGACAAGAACCTCTCGCGCGGAAAGAACATGTCGTGCGCGAGCTGCCACGACCCGCAATACGCCTACGGTCCGCCGAACAGCATCTCGGTGCAACTAGGTTCCGACATCACAAAGACCGGCGCGCGCGCCGTGCCCTCGCTGCGCTACAAGGAATCGACGCCGCCCTTCAGCGAAGACGCGCCGAACCCCGACGGCGTCACCTCCAACTCGCCGGGTGGCGGCTTCATGGCGGATGGTCGCGCGGCCACGCTGGCGACACAGGCCGGGATGCCGCTGCTCAACCCGCTCGAGATGAACAACAGCTCGAAGGAGGCGGTCGTGAAGGCGGTGCAGAACGGCGCCTATGCGGGCCTCTTCAAGCAGACCTTCGGCGCCAACGTGTTCGACAACACCGATGCCGCCTTCGACGCCCTGGGCACCGCGATCCAGGCGCTGGAGACCGAGGACCTGAGCTTTCATCCGTACAGCAGCAAGTACGACCTCTATGTCTTCAACAAGATCGGCGGCGTGCTGACGCCGGCCGAGCGGCGCGGCGAGGTGCTGTTCCACAGCACCGGCGTCACCAACTGCTCGGGCTGCCACTACACGGGCGCGAACTTCAACGGCAACAGCGGCCTGATGACGGACTTCACTTATCAAGCCCTGGGCGCGCCGCGCAACGACCGGTCGATCCCGAACAACCCGGACCCGATTCCGGCGAACGACGACCCGGCGTATTTCGACATGGGCCTGTGCGGCCCCTTCCGCACCGACTACATGCCAGCCCCGGGCAAAGCGCATCCGTACTGCGGCATGTTCAAGGTGCCGGTGCTGCGCAACGCGGCGACGCGCGGGGCCTTCTTTCACAACGGCGTGCTGCATTCGCTGGAGCAGGTCGTCAACTTCTACAACACGCGCGACACCAATCCCGAGTACTGGTATCCATCGCATGGCGACGGCACCGGCAAGCCGCAGGCCAACCCGGTCTGGGCGCTCCAGCCCACCGCCGTACCGGGTGCGACGGTCGACAAGTACAACGACCTGCCGCCAGTGCAGCAAGGCAACGTCGACGAGGAAGTGCCGATGGGCACCGGCGAGGGCGGCGAGAAGACGCTCGCCAGCGGCACGAAGCCGCGCGCGCCCGGCTCCACCCCGGTCATGACGCCGCAGCAGGTCGCCGACCTGGTCTGCTTCCTGGGCACGCTGAGCGACGGCTACCAGCCTTCCTCCGCGCCATCGGCCAGCGGCAGGTGCGTGAAGTGAAGACGAATACAAACGCCGTTTCTCGGTGCATCGGCGGTGCGTTGTCCCTGCTGGTAGTCCTGGTCTCGCTCGCCGGTTGCGACAACGAAGCGGCGCGCATGCCGAACCAGGAAAACTTCACCGCGACGACCAACGACTACCTCGCGCAGCGCGGCCATGTGTGCCTCGCCAAATACGAGTGGCCGATCACCGTGGCGGCCGGATCGCGCGAACCCGATGCACAGCAGATGCCCGTGCTCGAGAAGCTGGGGCTGGTGACAGGCAAGGATGTCGTTGCCGTTACCCCCAAGGACACGGCTGCGGCCGTGCCGGCCCGCGAATACGCGCTGACCGATGCGGGCCGCAAGTCCTACCTGCAGGTGCCCGTGGTGATCCGCACCACGACCGAGAACATCACGCACCCGGCCGACTTCTGCGCGGCCACGCTGAGCCTGGACCGCCTCGTCGGCTGGGACCCGCCGCAAACGCGCGACGGCCGCACCGCGACCTCGCTGCTCTTCACCTACCGCATCGCGCTCGAACCCTGGGCGGCAACGCCCGAGGCGCAGCAGGCCTTTCCGCTGCTGGCGCGTGCCATCCAGCGCGAAGGAACGATGCAGATGCGCCTGGGCGTTCATCTGACGCAGCGCGGCTGGGTTGCCGACGAGCTCGATGCGCATTGACCGAATCCACGACACGCCCCCGTCAAACCACAACAAGACTTCGCATGAATTTCCGTTCCATTCGCCCGAGCCGCCACGCCATGACCCTGGCGAGCATCGCCTTGGTTGCTGCGCTGGCCGCATGCAGCACCAGCCACGATGCCAATGCACCCACTGCCGAGAACCTCGCGGCGCCGCTGGACGACTACCTGGCCCAGCGCGGCGACATCTGCCTCGCGATGGCCGACTGGCCGATCGACCTGACCGAAGCCGAGGCGGGCGCCGGTGCCCGCCATGCGATCCAGTTCCCGGTGATGGAGCAACTGGGCCTGGTGCACAGCACCATCGTCGCCGTGCCGAAGAGCTCCGAGAACCCGGATGGCGCCGTCAAGCGATTCGAGCTGACCGACGCGGGCCGCAAGTTCTACAAGCCGCATGCGTCCGCAGCGAAAGGCGCCGAACAGCAACAACCTACCAACGATTTCTGCGTGGCGCATCTCAAGCGCGAGCAGATCGTCGACGTCAAGGTCGACGCCTCCAACGCGCAGCATCCGATGGCAGTGGTGAGCTACACCTACCAGATCGACACCGCGCCGTGGATGCAGGACGCCGACGCGCAGCGCGTGTTCCCGATGGTCGCGCGCATCGCCAACGGCGCGGGCGGCAAGCTGCAACTGCGCCAGGGCTTCACGCGCGGCGACAAGGGCTGGGTCGCCGAGACGGGGCCGGTCTGATTCGGCAACGCGCATGAGCACCGTCGTCCGTTTCTCGCCCGACCTGGGCCGCTGGCTCACGCACAACCTCAATGCCGGCCAGATGCCGCAGGCGCTGGTGGCCACGATGCGAAAGCAGGGCATGAACGAGCGGGCCGCGCAAGGCATCGTCGCGGCCTACCTCGACGCGCGCCAGCGCGGAGGGCCGATGCCGGCCGACGCCATCGAACTGCCGGACGAGGTGCCGTCCGAGCCCGTGGCGCGGCTCGCGCCGGGCACGCGAATCCTCGCAGTCGATCGCGAGATCGTCGTGCATTCGCGCGGCGAAGACCCGGTCTTTGCGGCGCTGGGCAACGTCGTGGATGCCGACGAATGCAAGGCCCTCATCGAGATGGCGAAGCCGCGCCTGAAACCTTCCACGCTGGTCGATCCGAGGAGCGGCCGCGACGTGGTGAGCGACAAACGCGCGAGCTGGGGCATGTTCTTCCGCCTCGGTGAGAACGACCTCGTCGCCCGTCTCGACCTGCGCCTTTCGGCGCTGATGAACCTTCCGCTGGAAAACGGCGAGGGGCTGCAGCTGCTGTACTACCCCACCGGCGCGGGCAGCGAACCGCACCACGACTACCTCGCGCCCACCAACGCCGCCAACCGCGAATCCATCGCGCGAAGCGGCCAGCGCGTGAGCACCCTCGTGACCTACCTGAACGACGCGCCGGAAGGCGGCCAGACCGTCTTTCCGCAGCTCGGCCTGGGGGTGTCGCCGATACGCGGCAACGCCTGCTACTTCGAGTACTGCGATGGCAACGGCCGCGTCGATGCGCGCTCCCTGCACGCGAGCGCACCGGTGACGCGGGGTGACAAATGGGTCATGACGAAGTGGATGCGCGAGCGCCGCTTCGTGGCTGCCGACGAGGCGGCGCGTTGAAGCGGCCTTGAAAGAAGCGCCATGCCCCGGCGAGGGACATGGCACTTCGTGCCGGGCAAAAACTACTGCGCCGCGACCTTCACGAACACCGGGTTCGAATAGAACCACAGGTCGCTGTAGTTGCGCGCGTTGATGGCGTTGAAGCGCGCCACGTTGTCCGCGCCGCTTGTCTGCGCATCGAACAGCGGTTCGCCGCCCGCGGTTTCGTTGGGCACGTCGGTGCCGAGGTTGGTGCCGCGCAGGCGGAAGTACTGGTTGCTGCCGGCCTTGACCGTGTAGCTCACCGAGAAGTAGCCGTCGGCATCGAGCTTCCAGTCGCTGCGCGTGAAGCGCTTGACCACGCGGGTCGATGGATTGGTGTCGCGCGCATAGCCCGGCGTGCCCGGGGTTTCGCGGCCGGTCACGTCGCCTGCGATGAGGTCGACGTGATCGACCACCGGCTTCACGTTGGCGAACACGCCGCTGCCCAGCTGGAACTCGTAGTTGTTGCGCTCGGGGCTCTTGAAGCGGATGGTGATCTTCAGGTCTTCGCCCGGCACGGCCGGCACTTCGGCGCCCATCTCGCCCGTGGCCTTGGCGCTCTGCACCTTGAAGTCGAGCGCATCGATCAGGCCGCCGTTCACCGCGAAGAGCTTGCCCGCGCGAAAGGCCGAGAGCAGCGATTTCGGGTCCTTGATGTCGCCCCAGAGGTGGTTCTTCGCGTATTCGCCCGGCGCATAGCCGCTGCTGTACTGGCCCTGCGAGATGGTGAAGTGGTAGTCCGAATCCGCCACGTTCCAGATGTGGCGGCCCTCGGACAGCAGTGCGTCCCAGGTGCCGCCGAGCCTGGCGACGAGGAAGTCCACGCCGCCATAGGTGCGCGAAGGCAGGTTGGCCGGCGTGTAGGCGCTGTTGTAGCCGCCGCGGTCGGGCTCCATCTGGTTGCCGACCATGCCTTCGAGCGAGAACACGATGTTCGGCGCGGTGTCGTTCATCTCGCGCAGTTGCGCGGCCGTGTACTTGCCCGGGTTGCGCGAGGGATGGTTGATCTGCAGGTAGCTCGTGTCCGGATAGTTCTTCTTGAGCCAGGCGATGGCCGCGAGCACGTCGGCGTGCGTGGAGAAGGCGCGCGCGTCCTTCGCGTTCCATGCCGTCACGTCGTCGGCCGGGAACAGCGCGGGGTCGCGGTTGGTGAACAGGTATTCGAACTGGTTCGCGGCCTTGAGCGCGGCATCGGACATCGGGTTGTCGGTGAGGATGCCCACGTTGCCATGGTCGTGCGTGGCCATGTCCCACTCGAACGACGCGAAGATCGTCTTGTCGGCGTACTTGCCACCTGCCTGCAGCGCCTTGATGCGCGGCACCTGGTACTTCGCCATGCCTTCGGAGAAGGGAATCTGCTTGGCCAGCTTGTTGCCGTCGTTGTCGTAGGAAGACAGGCGCAGGTGGTCGGAGATCGCGGCCCAGTCGAGGCCGAAGCGGTCGAAGGCCTTGGCGAGCACCTGGTCGAGCGTGGAGATCTGCTGCGTGTCGTCCGACTGGATCGTGTGGACGTGCAGGTCGCCGACGGTCCAGCGGCCGGTGGGCTCCGAGGGCGGCGCCGGCGGCGCGGGAGGTGGCGATGCAGCAGGGGCCGGTGCGGGCGCCGGCGCCGCCGGAACGATGGGCAGCCCCGCGAACGGGTTGCCCCCGCCGGAGCCGCCGCCGCAAGCGGTCAGCGCGGCCGCGGCGAGTGCGAAGGTGGAGAAGCGGGCGGCGGGGGAGCGGGAGGAAAGAGGATGGGATTTCATGACGGCAGACACGGCGACGGCCAGCAAAGGCTGGCCGTCGCTCCAGGGTTTCAAGAGAACCCCGAGTCTGGAATCCTGTCGTGACGCGGCGATGAAACTGAAGTGAAAGGTTTGAGCGGGAAAGGCCGAAGTCCCTTCCGCGGGAACGCTCGCTACAGTGAATCACCGGCCGACGTCACCCGCCGGACAAGGACGACACGTGCGACATCTTCTTTCCTCGGTTCTTGCCGCAACCATCATCGCGACGCTCTCCCTGAGCGCGGCCGCGCAGCCGATCACCAGCGAAAGCTGCAACGCCAAGCGCGAAGCCATCGAGCGCGACATCGACGCGGCAAAGGCCGAGGGCCAAGCGCAGCGGGTGCGTGGGCTGGAGCGGGCGTTGAGCGCCAACCAGCGCAACTGCAGCGAGGAGCGGCTGCAGGCCGAGCACCGCAAGCGGGTGAAGGCCCAGGAGCGCAAGGTGGCCGAGCGACAGCGCGAGCTGCAAGAGGCCAAGCACAAGGGCCGCGCGGACAAGATCGCGCAGCGCGAGGGCAAGCTGCGCGAGGAGGAGGCCGAGCTCGAGCGGCTGAAAGCCGCCCACTGAGCCCCGCCGAGGGCCGGCCTCAGGCCAGCAGGTCGCTCAGCGTGCGCGCAATCACCTTGGTGGCGCGGCGGAGGTCTTCGAGCACCACGCGCTCGTCGCTGCGCTTGGCGTGCGATTCGAGCACCGTGCGCGGGCCGGCGCCGTAGATCACGCCGGGAATGCCGGCCTCGCCATACAGGCGCACGTCGGTGTAGAGCGGCGTGCCCATGGCCTTGATCGGCTCGCCGAACAGCTCGCCGCCGTGCTTCTGGATCGCATCGACCAGCGGCTTGTTGCCCGCGAGCGGCTTCATCGAGTTGGCCAGCAGCAGGCGCTTGATATCGACCGTGATGCCGGCGCTTTCAGCGGCCGCATCGGCGATCACCTTGCGGATCGTCGCCTCGACTTCGACCGGGTTCTCCTCGGGGATCATGCGGCGGTCGAGCTTGAACATGACCTTGCCGGGCACGACGTTGGTGTTGGTGCCGCCTTCGATGCGGCCCACGTTCAGGTACGGGTGCGTGATGCCCTCGACCTTCGACGTCACCTGCTGGTAGAGCGTGTTCTGCGCGTAGAGCGCGTTCAGGATCTTCACCGCGCCTTGCAGCGCATCGACGCCGGTGGTCGGGATGGCGGCGTGCGCCATCTTGCCGTGCACCGTCACTTCCATCTGGAGGCACCCGTTGTGCGCGGTGACGACTTCGTAGCTGAAGCCGGCCGCAATCATCAGGTCGGGCTTGGTCAGGCCCTTCTCGAGCAGCCAGCCCGGGCCGAGGATGCCGCCGAATTCCTCGTCGTAGGTGAAGTGCAGCTCGACGCTGCCCTTGGCCGGCTTGGCGACCGCTTCGAGCGCACGCAGCGCGAAAGTGAAGCTCGCGAAGTCGCTCTTGCTCACCGCGGCGGCGCGGCCGTAGAGGCTGCCGTCGGCGATCTCGCCGCCGTAGGGGTCATGCGTCCAGCCTTCGCCGGGAGGCACCACATCGCCGTGGGCATTGAGCGCGACCGTCAGGCCGTCGTTGCCGTACTTCCGGCGCACGATCAGGTTAGTGATCGATTCGAGGCCGTAGTCCTTCACTTCCTGCGCGGGCACGGCGTGCTTCTCGGCATCGAGGCCGAAGTCCTTCAGCAGCTCGGCGGTGCGCTCGGCGTGCGGCGCGTTGTTGCCCGGAGGCGTGTCGGTGGGCACGCGCACGAGTTCCTGCAGGAACTTCACTTCCTCGTCGAAGTGGGCGTCGATCCAGGCGTCGAGCTTGGCGTAGTCGGTCATAGAAGGCCTCTTCAGATAGCTAATTCAATTTCGGATCGCACTTCGTTCGCTGCGAAATCTTTTCGGGAAACACCGTGGAACCGGCTTTGCCGGGCCACCGGTGTTGCCCCCTTGAGGGGGAAGCGGCTACACGCAGTGAGCTGCAACGGGGGGGGCCTCATTCAGCTGCGAGGTCGTTCAGCAGGTTCTGGAAGGCCTGCACCGCGAGCTGGATGTCGTCGTTGGTGCTCGATTCGAGCGGGTTGTGGCTGATGCCCGAGTTGATGCCGCGCACGAAGAGCATGGCCTGGGGCATCACCTCGTGCAGCTTCATCGCGTCGTGGCCGGCGCCGCTGGGCATGCGGAACAGCGGAATGCCCAGCGCATCGACCGCCTTCTCCCAGCGTTGCTGCCAGTCGGGCGCGCTCGGCGCGGCGGAGGCGCGCATGCTTTCCTCGATCTCGTAGCGCACGCCGCGGCGTTCGCAGATGGCCTTGAGTTCGGCTAGCACGTCGTCGGTGAGCGCATCGCGTTGCGCGTTGTTCGGCGCACGCATGTCCAGACTGAACTTGCAGCGGCCCGGCACCACGTTGATGGAGCCGCTGGGCACTTCGAGCATGCCGACGGTGCCGACCGAGTCGCCGTCTTTCGCGGCGCGCTGCTCGGTGTAGAGGATGAGTTCGGCGACCGCTGCGGCGGCGTCGCGGCGGCGGTCCATCGGCGTCGTGCCCGCGTGGCTGGCCGTGCCGATCACTTCGCCCACGAAGCGCACGCCGCCGTTGATGGCGGTGACGATGCCCAGCGGCAGGTCGAGCTCGGTGAGCACCGGGCCCTGTTCGATGTGCACCTCGACGAAGCCGAGGTAGCGCGCCGGGTCGCGCTGGATCTTCGGAATATCTTCCGGCTTCAGGCCCGCGTGCTGCATGGCCTCGCGCATGGTGATGCCGTCGGCATCCTTCTGGTCGAGCCAGCGCGCATCGAAATGGCCGATGAGCGCGCCCGAGCCGAGGAAGGTCGCCTTGTAGCGCTGGCCTTCTTCTTCCGCGAAGCCGACGACTTCGAAGGCGAAGGGCAGGCGCTTGCCTTGCCGCGCGAGTTCGCGCACGCAGGCGATCGGCACGAAGATGCCCAGGCGCCCGTCGTACTTGCCGCCGTTGCGCACGGTGTCGTAGTGCGAACCGGTGAGCAGGGTCTTCGCGTCGGGCGTTGCACCTTCGTAGCGGCCGACCACGTTGCCGACCGCATCGATGTGCACCGAGTCGAAGCCCACGTCGCGCATCAGCGCGCTGATCTGCGCGGCGCAGGCGCGGTGCGCGTCGGTCAGATACGTGACGGTGAGCTGGCCCTTCTCGGCATAGCCGGGGTCGGTGTGCACCGAGAGCTGTTCCTGCCAGTCCCACACGTCGTTGCCGAGCGTGATGTCGGCGGCGAACTTGTCGTCGAGGCGGATCTCGGCGATGCGGTGGATGTTGCGCAGCGCTTCGCCGAGTTCGAATTCAGGGTGGTTGAAAAGCCGGCGCTCGAAGGTGTCGATGATCTCGCGCTTGGCGAGGCCGGTGCCGCGCGGGCCGCGCACCGCGAGGATGAACGGGAAGCCGAACTTCGCGTTGTAGTCGGCGTTGAGCTTCTGGATCTTGGCGAACTCTTCGGGCGTGCAATCGGTGAGGCCGGCCTTGCTCTGCTCGTTGGTCGATTCGGCCGTGAGCGTCTTGCTGACCATGGCCTTGCCCGCGAGCTCGGGGTGGGCGCGGATCAGGCCAATCTGTTCATCGGTAGACGATGCGGCCAGTGCTTTCACCAGCGCATGCTTCAGGTGCGCGAGCGAACGGAAGGGACGCGCGGGCAGCGCGCGCTGCGCGATCCAGGGCGAGTGCTCGTAGATGCCGTCGAGCAGGGCGACGGCTTCGGCGGGCACGGCCGTGTTGAGTTGGGCGATGGTGAGGCTCATGGTCAGCTTCCTGTGACGGCCGATGTGAAGGGGTGCGCCTGCTTCCAATGCCGCGCGATGTCCACGCGCCGGCAGACCCACACGCGGTCGTGCTGAGCGATGTGGTCGAGAAAGCGCTGCAGCGCGGTGATGCGGCCGGGCCGCCCGAGCAGGCGGCAGTGCATGCCGATGCTCATCATCTTGGGGCTGTTGTCGCCGTTCGCGTCGCCTTCGGCGTAGAGCGCATCGAAGGTGTCCTTCATGTACTGGAAGAACGGGTCGGCGTGCGAGTAGCCCTGGGGCAATGCGAAGCGCATGTCGTTCACGTCGAGCGTGTAGGGCACGATGAGCTGCGGCACGACCGTACCGTCGGTCTTCTGCACCTTCATCCAGAAGGGCAGGTCGTCGCCGTAGTAGTCGCTGTCGTATTCGAAGCCGCCGTAGTCGGCCACGAGGCGCCGGGTGCGCGGGCTGTCGCGGCCGGTGTACCAGCCGAGCGCGCGCTCGCCGGTGAGCTTTTCGATGGCTTCCATGCCCAGGCGCATGTGCTCGCGCTCGGTGGCTTCATCGAGGTTCTGGTAGTGGATCCAGCGCCAGCCGTGGCAGGCGATTTCGTGGCCCAGTTCCTTGAAGGCGGCCGTGAGCTCGGGGTAGCGCTCCAGCGCCATGCCGACGCCGAACACGGTGAGCGGCAGGCCACGCTTTTCGAACTCGCGCAGGATGCGCCAGACGCCTGCGCGCGAGCCGTATTCGTAGATGCCTTCCATGCTGATGTGGCGGTCTGGAAAGCTGGCCGGATTGAACATCTCGGAGAGGAACTGCTCGGAGCCTGCGTCGCCGTGCAGCGTCGCGTTCTCGCCGCCCTCTTCGTAGTTGAGGACGAATTGCACCGCGATGCGCGCGCCGCCCGGCCACTGGGCATGCGGCGGGTTGCGGCCGTAGCCGACGAGGTCGCGCGGGTAGGGCAGGGTGGTGTCGTAGACGGTCATGAGGTCAAGGGCTTTTCAGGACAGTGCGAGAGCGATGTCGTTGGTCGGAACCTTGCGGTCGAAGGTCAGGTTGGCCTCGACGTGTTCCAGGTGTTCGGTCATGAGGCGCACGGCGCGCTCTTCGTCGCGGGCGGCCAGCGCCTTCACGATGTCGGCGTGCTCGTCGTTGGAATGCTCGGCCGCGCTCGCGCTCTGGTACATGAGCGTGATGAGGGCGCAGCGCGAGATGAGTTCGCCCAGGATCTGCGCGAGCACTTGGTTGCCCATGAGCTCGGCCATGCGCACATGGAAGTCGCCGAGCAGCTCGGTGCGACCCGAAATGTCTTCGCCCGACACGGCGGACTTCTCGAGCGCGACGTGTTCCTTCAGCGCCTTGATCTTGGCCGGCGTGACGGTGCGCACGAACTCGCGCGTCATCTCGGCTTCGAGCATGCGGCGCACGGCGAACACCTGCTTGGCTTCGTCCACCGCCGGTGCGGCCACGAAGGCGCCGCGTGCCGGCTCGAGGCGGATCAGCTTGTTCTGCGAGAGCTGGAACAGCGCCTGCCGCACCAGCGTGCGCGAGACACCGAAATGATCGGCCAGCTTCTGCTCGGCGAGCTTGGTGCCGGGCTGCAGGCGATGCTCGACGATGGCCTTCGTGAGGGCATCGACGATCGAACGGGTGGTGGAGGACTCCATGTTTTTCATGATAGACCCAAAGCCGGTAACTGTATACACTTTTGTCCACCGGAATTTCCCGCACCCGATTCGAGCCCCTCGCTCGATCTTTCTCGATCTTTGAAGGAGCGCCCCATGGGCTTGAGCACTCACGTACTTGACACGATGCACGGCGGCCCCGCAGCCGGCATGGACGTGGCGCTGTACACCACCGACGGCGATGCCGCGACGCTGGTGAAGCGCTTCACGCTGAATTCGGACGGCCGCAGCGACGGGCCGCTCTACGACAACCACTCGATCAAGGTCGGCACCTACCGGCTGGTGTTCGACGTGGCGGGTTACTTCAAGGCGCGCGGCGTGAAGCTGCCCGAGCCCAATTTCCTCAACAAGGTGTCGCTGGATTTCGGTGTGGCGCACACCGACCAGCACTACCACGTGCCGCTCTTGGTCAGCCCGTGGAGCTACTCCACGTACCGCGGCTCCTGAGGTCAGTCGCCTTGTTGCTGACCTTCGGTGAGCGTGTCGAGCTGGAATCGGCCGCTCTTGTCCCAGAGCCAGGTGTCCGTCCACGTCACTGCGCCGAGCCGCGTGGCGGCCGGGAAGGGCGCGGCCTGCAGCACGGCGCGTTCGATCTCGGCGATGACTTCGGGCGCATGCTGCGGCGCGCGCAGCCAGTGCATCGAGACGACCTTGCCGCCCGTATCGAGGTTCACCTGCAAGGTGCCGACGGCATAGAGGATGGGCGGCAGTTGCCCGCTGTAGATGCGCGACCGGTTGAGGTCGTACACGTGGCGCGCCGCATCACGCCGATAGTCGCGCGCGGTGGCCGCATTCGATGCGCGCGGCACGGCGCCGGACGCACCGCCTTTGGCACTGCTCAATTGACCGGGCACGGCCCCGGGGCTGCCGCAGCCGGCGAGCCAGAAGGCGCACGAAAGAACGGATGCCGCCAGTGCAAGGCGGCGCGGCGTAAGCTGGGCATTCATCGCCGGGTTTATACCGTGAGTCCTTGCGGGCCCGGCAACCGAAGGTATCGGCAATGAGCGGTGTGGTCGATCAATTGCTGGCGCGTCTTCGCACCGAAGACGCTGTACTGGTCCGCGTCGAGTCCACGCAGGGCTCGGCGCCGCGCGAGGCGGGCACGTGGATGGCAGTGTGGGCCGACGCGCTCACGGCCACCATCGGCGGCGGGCAGCTCGAGTTCCAGGCGACGCAGGAAGCGCGCGAACTGCTCGCGGGCAAGCGCGCCATCGACGGCATCCAGCGCTATCCACTCGGCCCCAGCTTGGGCCAGTGCTGCGGCGGCGTGATGTTCCTGTCGTACCAGCGGATCACTGCAGCGGATGCGTCCGCATTGCAGCGTGAACTGGTCGCGCAACTCAAGCCTGTGGCGCTGTTCGGCGGCGGCCACGTGGGCGCCGCACTCGCGCGGCTGCTCGCCGCGCTGCCGTTTTCGGTGCGCTGGATCGACAGCCGCGACGGCGTGTTCCCCGACGAACTCCCTGCGCAGATCGACACCGAGCATTCCGAGCCCGTGCAGGACGCCGTCGCCGCGCTCGCACCGGGCAGTCGCGTGCTGATCATGAGCTTCAGCCATGCCGAAGACCTCGACATCGTCATCGCGTGCCTCAAGCGCCTGCGCACGCGCAACGACCTGCCCTACATCGGACTCATCGGCAGCAAGACCAAGTGGGCCACCTTCAGCCACCGGCTCGAAGCGCGCGGCTTCACGGCCGACGAACTGGCCCGCATCACCTGCCCGATCGGCGTACCCGGCATCACCGGCAAGGAGCCCGAGGTGATCGCCGTCGCGGTGGCGGCACAGTTGTTGCAATCGCTGGGCTGAACAGGGTTTTCCCGGCGGCGACGCTGCAAAAAACCAACCCGACCCTTGCCAAAACTGTATACACTTTCGGTCCACAACAAGCCGCAGCGGAGCGAGGCCCATTTCATGGAGCCTGCGTTCGCGGCACTTTCTCTGCTTACAGCGCCCGCAGTGGTGAGCAGGCTGAAACCCCGTCTCGGCGTCCTCACGCGCCGACCGGGTTGAGAGAGCACCCAATGGAAAGCTACTACCTCGACTGGGCCAACCTGCTGCTGCGCTGGGTCCACGTCATCACCGCCATCGCCTGGATCGGCGCCTCCTTCTACTTCGTGATGCTGGACAACAGCCTCGAGAAGCCGCAGGACCCCGAGTCGCTCGACAAGGGCGTGGGCGGCGAGCAGTGGGCCGTGCACGGCGGCGGCTTCTACAACATGCAGAAGTACGCGCTGGCGCCCAAGAAGCTGCCGGACCACCTGCACTGGTCGTACTGGGAGAGCTACTCCACCTGGATCACCGGGTTCACGCTCTTCACCATGTCGTACCTGTGGAACGCGAGCACCTACCTCATCGACAAGTCGAAGATGGACTGGCAGCCGGGCGCCGCCATCGCCGTGGCGCTGGCTTTCTTCGTCGTGTTCTGGATGGTCTACGACGGCATCTGCCAGGTGTTCGGCCGCCGCAAGAACGGCGACACCATCGTCGGCGTGCTGATCGCGATCTTCATCGTTTTCGCGACCTGGCTGGCCTGCCAGTGGTTCGCGGGCCGCGCGGCCTTCCTGCTCGTGGGCGCCATGATGGCCACCACGATGAGCGGCAACGTGTTCTTCTGGATCATCCCCGGCCAGCGCAAGAACGTGGCGGCGCTGCGCGAGGGCAAGCCGGTCGATCCGGTGCACGGCCAGCGCGGCAAGCAGCGCAGCGTGCACAACACCTACTTCACGCTGCCCGTGCTGTTCGCGATGCTGAGCAACCACTACAGCTTCACCTACACGCACAAGTACAACTGGATCGTTCTGCTGCTCATCATGCTCGGCGGCGCGGCCATTCGGCAGTTCTTCGTGGTGCGCCACCGCTTCAAGCTCGGCAACGCGGGCAACCCGCTGCCGTATGCGCTGGTCGGCATCGTGGTGCTG
The DNA here is from genome assembly GCF_030815625.1 of Variovorax sp. W1I1. Classification (NCBI taxonomy): domain Bacteria; kingdom Pseudomonadati; phylum Pseudomonadota; class Betaproteobacteria; order Burkholderiales; family Comamonadaceae; genus Variovorax; species Variovorax sp. W1I1. The sequence continues at coordinate 967,072 of NZ_JAUSWZ010000001.1, forward strand.
GGCCTCACGATCGTCTGGATGAAGCCCGAGCCGGCCGCCGCTCCCGTGGCTGCCGCAGCGGCGCCTGCCGTCGCCTATGCCGACGTGCAGAAGGTGCTCGAGCAACGCTGCTTCATGTGCCACGGCGCGGCCGTGCAGATGAAGAACGTGCGCGTCGATTCGCCCGATCAGGTCGCGGCGCATGCGCAGGCGATCTACCAGCAGGTGGTGGTCACGAAGATCATGCCGATGAACAACGCAACCGGCATTACCGATGAAGAACGCGCGTTGATCAGCCGCTGGTTCCAGGCAGGCGCAAAGACGAATTAAGACGAACTAGATAGACCGCGGTCAAGAGAGCGGGCCCACCGCTCCCCGCACAATTGCCGGATGGAGACAAAGCAAGCCATGACCGCATCGACCCCGTCCTTCGGGCCCGCGCCCGATCCGCGCGAAGCACCCCGCGCCTTCCTCGAACACCTGTACCGCGTGGCGGTGGACCGCGCGCTGCCGCTGTCCACGCTGGGCGCCCACCTGCCCAAGCCGCCCAAGGGGCGCACCGTGGTGCTGGGCGCCGGCAAGGCCGGCGGCTCGATGGTGCAGGCGCTCGAAGCCCTTTGGCCGGCGGATGCGCCCCTCTCGGGCCTCGTCGTCACGCGCTACGACCACATTCCGCCGCGCCCCGAAGGCGTGCCGCAGCGCATCGAACTCGTCGAGGCCGCGCACCCCGTGCCCGACGCGGCCGGGCAGCAGGCGGCCGAGCGCATCCTCGCGCTCACGCAGGGGCTCACGGCCGACGACCTCGTGCTGTGCCTGATTTCGGGCGGCGGCTCGTCGCTGCTGGTGCTGCCCGCCGAAGGCCTCACGCTGGCCGACAAGCAGCGCATCAACAAGCAACTGCTCGACAGCGGCGCGCACATCGGCGAGATGAACTGCGTGCGCAAGCATTTGTCGCGCATCAAGGGCGGCCGGCTCGCGGCGGCCTGCGCGCCGGCGCGCGTCGTGACGCTCACCATCAGCGACGTGCCGGGCGACGACCCCGCCGTCATCGCGAGCGGCCCCACGGTGCCCGATGCGACCACCTGCGCCGAGGCGCTCGCCATCCTCGACCGCTACGGCATCGAAGTGCCCGCACCCGTGCGGACGCAACTGCAAAGTGGCGAACTCGAAACGCCCAAGCCGAACGACGAGGCCTTCGCCGGCCACGAGACCCACATGATCGCCACGCCCCAGCAGTCGCTCGAAGCGGCGGCCCAGGCGTCGCGCGAAGCCGGCATCGAGGCGCACATCCTCAGCGACGAGATCGAAGGCGAATCGCGCGAAGTCGGCAAGGTGCATGCCGCACTGGCGCGCGCCGCGGCCCAACGCGGCCAGCCGTTCGCTCGGCCCTGCGTCATCCTTTCGGGCGGCGAGACCACGGTCACCATCCGTCCCCGCCAGCCGGGCCAGGCCAAGGGCCGCGGCGGGCGGGCCGGCGAGTTCTGCATGGGGCTGGCCGGTGCGCTCATGGGCGTGCCGGACGTGTGGGCGCTGGCCGCCGACACCGACGGCATCGACGGCGTGGAAGACAACGCTGGCGCCTTCGTCACGCCCGACACCCTGGCGCGCGCCACGGCTGCTGGGAAAAAGCTGTCGGACCACCTCGACCGCAACGACGCCTACGGCTATTTCGACGCCGTCGGCGACCTGTTCGTGACGGGGCCGACGAACACCAACGTCAACGATTTCCGCGCGCTTTTGATCCTGTAAAGGGGCAAAAGGGCGATTTGTGAGCCCCGGCGAAGACTGTTAACTCGGGTTAATCTACGCACCCGGCGGCAATTTGCCGCCACTGTCGCATGCGCACCTCCCAAAGGTGCCGCGTCGCGCACCCAGATTTCCCCTTTTCATCATCCAGTCCTCGAAGGAAAAGCTCGTCATGACCGCCACCTACACCGACACCCGCCTGCTGATCGACAACGAATGGGTCGACGCCACCGGCGGCAAGACGCTGGACGTCGTGAACCCCGCCACCGGCAAAGTCATCGGCAAGGTGGCGCATGCCAGCATCGCCGACCTGGACCGCGCCCTGGCCGCCGCCCAGCGCGGCTTCGACAAATGGCGCAACACCCCCGCCAACGAGCGCGCCGCCGTCATGCGCCGCGCCGCCGGCCTCATCCGCGAACGCGCTGGCGACATCGCCAAGCTGCTCACGCAAGAACAGGGCAAGCCGCTCGCCGAAGCCAAGGGCGAGACCCTGGCTGCCGCCGACATCATCGAATGGTTCGCCGACGAAGGCCGCCGCGTCTACGGCCGCATCGTGCCCTCGCGCAATCTGGCCGCGCAGCAGCTCGTGCTGAAGGAGCCGCTCGGCCCCGTCGCCGCTTTCACGCCGTGGAATTTCCCGATCAACCAGATCGTGCGCAAGCTCGGCGCCGCCCTCGCCACCGGCTGCTCGTTCCTGGTGAAGGCACCCGAAGAAACTCCGGCATCGCCCGCCGCGCTGCTGCAGGCTTTCGTCGATGCCGGCATCCCGCCCGGCACCGTGGGCCTCGTGTTCGGCAACCCCGCTGAAATCTCGAACTACCTCATCGCCCACCCGATCATCCGCAAGGTCACCTTCACCGGCTCGACCCCGGTCGGCAAGCAACTGGCCGCACTGGCCGGCTCGCACATGAAGCGCGTCACGATGGAACTGGGCGGCCACGCCCCGGTGATCGTCGCGGAAGACGCCGACGTTGCCCTGGCCGTCAAGGCCGCCGGTGCCGCCAAGTTCCGCAACGCGGGCCAGGTCTGCATTTCGCCGACCCGCTTCCTGGTGCACAACAGCCTGCGCGAAGAGTTCGCTCGCACGCTGGTCAAGTACACCGAAGGCCTGAAGCTCGGCGACGGCCTTGCCGAAGGCACGACCATCGGCCCGCTCGCCAACGCACGCCGCCTCACCGCGATGGCCTACGTTCTGGAAGACGCGCGCAAGAAGGGCGCCACCGTGGCGGCCGGCGGCGAACGCGTCGGCGACTCGGGCAACTTCTTCGCTCCCACCGTGCTGACCGACGTGCCGCTGGACGCCGACGTGTTCAACAACGAACCCTTCGGCCCCATCGCCGCGATCCGCGGTTTCGACACGCTCGAAGAAGCGATTGCCGAAGCCAACCGCTTGCCGTTCGGCCTGGCCGGCTACGCCTTCACCAAGTCGATCAAGAGCGCGCACCTGCTGAGCCAGAAGCTCGAACTCGGCATGCTGTGGATCAACCAGCCCGCCACCCCGTCGCCCGAAATGCCGTTCGGCGGCGTGAAGGATTCGGGCTACGGCTCGGAAGGCGGCCCGGAAGCGCTCGAGGCTTACCTGAACACCAAGGCTGTTTCGATCCTCGGCGTCTGATCAGTCGTCTGCGCTGGCGTTCCAGAAGGCTTGCTGGACGCCGCTCAGCGCTTCGAGTTCCGTGATCACCTGGTCGAGCTCCAACGGCTCGACCGCGGTGGCATACAGCGTTGCTTCGATCTCCGTGTCGGCCGGCCCGAAGGCGTGCTGGTCGACATCGCGCACCGGGTAGTTCGCGGCTTCGAGCAGGAGCAGCAGCTGGTCCATCACCTCGGGCCGTGCTGCGCGCGAGCAGATCACCCGCACCGTGTAGGTCGCCTCGCTCGATTCTTCATTGATCGGCCGGCGGTTGATGCGGTTCACCACCGGCAGCAGCAGCGTGTTGCTCGCCAGCACGAACATCGCGGCAATCATCGCTTCGCCGATCAGGTCCGCGCCCGCGCAGGCGCCGACCGCCGCCGACCCCCACAGCGTGGCCGCCGTGTTCAGGCCCGTGATGTTGGTGCCCTCTTTCATGATCGCGCCTGCGCCCAGGAAGCCGATGCCGGAGACCACGTAGGCCGCCACATGCACGGCCCCATCGTGGCCATGCAGCCGGTTCGCCATGTCCACGAACACAGCAGCACCCACCGCCACCAGCGTATTGGTGCGCAGGCCCGCGGCGCGCTGGCGTATCTGGCGCTCCAGGCCGATCAGCGAGCCGAGCGTGAAGGCGACCGCCACGCTGACGAAGGTGTCGAGCAGCGAGGGCAGGTTGAAGTTTTGAATGGCTTGCATCCGATGTGTCTTTCGATGTTTCGCGCCAGTGTGCGGGGCTTGGGTGTCATCTGCGTGTAGCTTTGTTCAGGGCAGCACTCCCGCCGACGGTGGGCTCTGTTTCGCGAATGTCCCCCGGCTTCGCCTCCTCCTTGATTTCGCGAAACAGAGCCCGCCATCAGCGCGAGCGCTTTCAGAGCGGTCGTTGATCGGCTGTTCGCTCAGAGCGTGCCCAAGTGCGCAGGGCATCGGGTGCTCCCCGCAGCGAAATCAAGGGGGAGGGCGAAGCCCGGAGGACATTCGCGGAGGGGAGTACCCGGTGGCCTGTGCACCCGCCCTGAACAAAAACAACTCAGCCCTCACTGCCACCCATACCGCCGCGCATACCAGCCCTTGACGGTCTGCGTCAGCACCGCATATCCCACCAGCATCGCCACAAGCCACGGGAAGTAAGCCAGCGGCAGCGCCTGCAGCTTGAAGTAGTGCGCGAGCGGCCCCATCGGCAGCCAGATGCCCACAGCCGCAATCGCCGCACCCATCGCCAGCAGCGGCCAGGCCGCGCGGCTTTGCAGGAACGGGATCTTGCGGGTACGGATCAGGTGGACGATGAGCGTCTGCGACAGCAGCCCCTCGATGAACCAGCCCGACTGGAACAGCGTCTGGTGCTCCACCGTGTTGGCCGAGAACACGTACCACATCACCGTGTAGGTCAGGATGTCGAACACCGAGCTCAGTGGCCCGAAGAACACCATGAAGCGCCCGAGGTCCGCCGGGTTCCATTGCTGCGGCGACTTGAGGAATTCCTCGTCCACGTTGTCGAAAGGAATCGCGATCTGCGACACGTCGTACAGCAGGTTCTGCACCAGCAAATGGAGCGGCAGCATCGGCAGGAAAGGCAGGAACGCGCTTGCCACCAGCACCGAGAACACATTGCCGAAGTTCGAGCTCGCGGTGAGCTTGATGTACTTGAGCATATTGGCGAACGTGCGGCGGCCTTCGACCACGCCTTGCTCCAGCACCATCAGGCTCTTCTCCAGCAGGATGATGTCGGCCGATTCCTTGGCCACGTCCACCGCGCCGTCTACCGAGATGCCGATGTCCGCTGCACGCAGTGCCGGTGCGTCGTTGATGCCGTCGCCCATGAAGCCCACCACGTGCCCGTTGGCATGCAGCGCGTGCACGATGCGTTCCTTGTGCGCGGGCGTGAGCTTGGCGAACACCTGGTGCTTTTCGACCAGCACGCGCAACTCGTCGTCGCGCAGGTCCTCGATCTCGCGGCCGAGCACGATGTGGCCGGCCTCGATGCCCACGTCGCCGCAGACCTTGCGCGTGACCAGTTCGTTGTCGCCCGTCAGCACCTTCACCGCCACGCCGTGCTCGGCCAGCGCGCGCAGCGCGGGCGCGGTCGATTCCTTCGGCGGATCGAGAAAGGCCACGTAGCCCAGCAGCGTGAGCTCCGATTCATCGGCCACGCTGTAGGCGGCCTTGCGTGCTTCGGCGCCCAGCGTGCGGCTCGCCACCGCCACCACGCGCAGGCCCTGCTTGTTCAGCTCCGAAGCGACGCTGTGGATGCGCGCGAGCAGTTCGGCATCGAGCGCCAGCACCTCGGCGCCGCGCTCGACCGACGTGCACACCGACAGGATCTCTTCCAGCGCACCCTTGCAGATCAGCAGGTGCTCGCTGCCGCCGTTCTCCACCACCACCGACATGCGGCGGCGCGAGAAGTCGAAGGGCACTTCGTCGATCTTGCGGTAGGCCGTCTGCAGCCGTGTCTCAGGCTGCATCTCGGCGTGGTTCAGCACCGCCTTGTCGAGCAGGTTCTTCAGGCCCGTCTGGTGAAAGCTGTTCAGGTAGGCGAGCTGCAGCACATGGTTGGAGCCCTCGCCCCATGCGTTGGTGTGGCGCTCCAGCACGATGCGGTCCTGCGTCAGCGTGCCGGTCTTGTCGGTGCACAGCACGTCCATCGCGCCGAAGTTGTGAATCGCTTCGAGCCTTTTCACGATCACCTTCTGGCGCGACATCACGACCGCGCCCTTGGCGAGCGTGGCGGTCACGATCATCGGCAGCATCTCGGGTGTGAGGCCGACCGCGATCGACAGCGCGAACAGCGCCGCTTCCCACCAATCGCCCTTGGCCACGCCGTTGATCACCAGCACCAGCGGCGCCATCACCAGCATGAAGCGGATCAGCACCCAGCTCACGCGGTTGATGCCGGCCTGGAAGGCGCTGGTGCCGCGGTCGGTGGCGGTCACGCGCTGCGCAAGGGCGCCGAAGAAGGTGCGGTCGCCGGTGTGAACGATGAGTGCGGTGGCGGTGCCGCTGATCACGTTGGTGCCCATGAAGAGCAGGTTCTCGCGCTCCAGCACGCCGGCCTCGTGGTCGCCGCGGTCGATGGAGAATTTCTCGACCGGCATCGCCTCGCCCGTCAGCGCGGACTGGCTGATGAAGAGGTCCTTGGCCGCGAGCAGCCGGCAGTCCGCCGGAATCATGTCGCCGGCCGAGAGCGCGATCACGTCGCCCGGCACGAGGTCGCGCATCGGCACCTCGACGCGCACCGTGCCCGCGTGCGTGGCGTCGAAGCCCTCGTCGCCCGCGGCGCCTGCCTTGCGACCCGGCGCGGGCCGCAGCACCGTGGCCGTGTTGCTCACCATCGCCTTGAGGCGGTCGGCAGCCTTGTTGGAACGCGACTCCTGCAGGAAGCGCAGCACCGTCGAGAGCACCACCATGCTGCTGATGACCAGCGCGGCCTTCATGTCCTCGGTCACGTACGAGATCAGCGCCAGTACCGTGAGCAGCAGGTTGAAGGGGTTGCGGTAGCACTGCCACAGATGCGTCCACCACGGCAGCGGCTGCTCGTGGCGCACCTCGTTGCTGCCCAGGCGCTTGCGCAGCACCTGCGCGTGGCCTTCGCTGAGGCCGCGCGGCGAGCTGTCGAGGATGACGAGCATCTCGCCGGCGTCGGTGCGCGATGCAGCGGCCAGCGCCTTCGCGATGTCGGGCGGCATTGCAACCGAGCTCACCCCGACCGGCTTGGAGCCCAGCAGCGTCTGCCAGCGCTCGAAGTGATGCAGCATGTGGCGGCTGCGCAGGAAGCTCTCGAAAAAGGACTTCAGGACGTTCTTCATTTTTTTCTCCTTCGCGGCGCAGGCCGGGCAGGAGAAGAACGCCCACGCGTCACTCAATCAGACGTGCGAGTCTCTCCGCAGCACGGCGCGCTGCGCTGTTGTTGCAATCGACAGGAACAGGTGGGGCGCGCGGGGGCGCCGATGAGGGGCTGGGTCCATGGAAGGCCTCCTTCGTGTGTGCTGCGGGGTTCAGCGCTGCGCTGCGCGCAGTGGCTGATCGAGCAGCAGGAAGAAGCTGCGGATGCGCCGCGTGGTCCAGAGCGCGGCGGCCCGGTCCAGCGTTTCGTTCTCGACGTCCTGCGCCGTCACCGCGCGCGCAGGCTCGTGCGCCGACGGGCGAACGGGTTGCTGCATCGGCTGCTGATGCTGCTGCTGCTGACGAGTTTGAAATTGACGCATGACAAGGCTCCTTCGTGTGGAAGGGCCTCGCGCACGGACACGCAAGCTGACTGAACAAGTCAGTGACGGAGAACGACGGATTTCGGAAGGGGAGAACCGCTGGCCTGATTGGCGAACGGGTCACGCTGCGTGCACGGCGGCCACAGCGCGAGAGAGCCTGTGCTAGAGGGCCGGATGTGTCACGCCTGCCGAGGCACGCGTCTTCTTGTCACTGATCCAACTGGCACTGTCCACGCACGGGGCTCCGAAGTAAAGATGCAGGATTGTTGCACCGCGTCACAATGAGCGTCAACCTTTTTGGGCTTGTCCTGCAATGCCAGCAGGGTCGTTATCGCCTCGCTGTTGCGATTTCGCCTCGGCCTGCGTTCCAACCTTTCAACAGGCTTTCAATTCGATGACCCAACCCGCCATTCTGTTCATCTGTACCGGCAATATCTGCAGGTCTCCCACCGCGCACGCGCTCCTGTTGCACAAGGCTCGTCGCGCAGGCGTGCCCGTCGACGTCGACAGCGCCGCCATCTCCGACGAGGAGCGCGGCAACCCACCCGATCCACGCTCGGTTGCCGAGGCGCGCCGGCGCGGCATCGAGATGCACGCCCATTGCGCGCGCCAGGTTCGTAGCCGCGACTTCGAGCGCTTCGACTGGATCGTCGGCATGACGGCGCAGCATTGCGCCGCGCTGCGACGCCTCGCACCTGCGGGCACCGCCCACAAGGTGCACCTGCTCACGGACTTCTCCGAGGACGACGAAGGCGATGTGCCCGACCCTTGGTACGGCGGCCGGCAGGCCTTCGTCGAAGCCTTCGACCTGATTGATCGCGGCGTCGACGGCCTGCTCGCGAAGCTCCAGGCCAAGACCCGCTGAGCGGCTATTCGCAGAGCGCCCGAATGCTCGGCGGAATCGGCACCGCACGGATGCCTCCGCCTTCGCGCTTCGCCGCGAAGATCCGTACCTCTTCGCATTCGAGGATCAGGTCTTCGCCGCGCGTCACGCGGTAGGTCTGCACAAAGCTCTTGTCGCGCCACTCGGTGATGCGTACCGCAATCTCCAGCGTGTCGCCGTAGCTCGCGGCCTTCACGAAGCGCGTGTGCGTGTCGACCAGCGGCGTGCCGATCACACCGATCGTCTTCGTGGTTTCCTCCCAGCGCGGCACGCCGCAGCCGGCGAAGAAATGCCGCGATGCCGCATCGATCCAGCGAAAGAAGTTGGGAAACCAGACGATGCCGGCCGGGTCGCAGTCGCCGAACTCGACGCGTGCGGTGTAGACGATTTCCTTGTGTGTGCTCATCAGCCCATTCTCGTCGGCAGCCACAGCGCGATGACCGGGAAGGCGATCAGGATCACCAGGCGCACGATGTCCGTCACGATGAACGGCAGCACGCCCTTGAAGATGGTGGTGAAGCTCACGTCCTTCACCACGCTCTTGATGACGAAGACGTTCATCCCCACCGGTGGATGGATGAGCCCCAGCTCCACCGTCATGACGATGATCACGCCGAACCAGATGGGATCGAACCCCAGGTGCACGATCACCGGAAAGATGATGGGCACCGTGAGGATGATCATCGCCATCGCGTCCATCAGGCAGCCGAGCACCAGGTACATCACCATGATGAGCGCGAGCACGCCGTAGCGGCCGATGCCCAGGCCGGTGAGGAATTCGGTGAGCTTCTGCGGGCTTTGCGTGATGGTGAGGAAGTAGCCGAACAAGAGCGCGCCGATCAGCACCGTGAACACCGCCGCCGCCGTGCGCGTGGCAGAGAGCAGCGCCTCGCGGATCTTCGGGCCGTCGAGCTTGCGCCGCACGAGCCCGAGGATGAACGCACCGCTCGCGCCCACGCCGCCCGCTTCGGTCGGCGTGAAGAAGCCGCCGTAGAGCCCGCCGATCACGAACACGAACAACACCAGCGGCGCCCACACGTTGCGCAGGTCCTTGAAGCGCTCCGACCACGGCTTCACCTCGCCGCCGGGCAGCCAGTCGGGCCTGAGCTTCACGATGATCGCAATGGTCAACACATACATCGCCATCGCCAGGATGCCCGGCACGATGCCCGCCATGAAGAGCTTGCCGATGTCCTGCTGCGTGAGGATGGCGTAGACCGCGAGCACCGTCGAGGGCGGCAATATCGCGCCCAGCGTTCCGCCCGCTGCAATCACGCCGGTGGAGAACGACTGCGGGTAGTTGAAGCGACGCATCTCCGGATACGCCACCGCCGAGAACGTGGCCGCCGTGGCCACCGACGAGCCGCAGATCGCCGCGAACCCGCCGCAGGCCACCACGGTGGCCACGCCGAGGCCGCCGCGCAGGTGGCCGATCATCGAGTTGGCGGCCTTGAAGAGTTCGCGGCTCACGCCCGACACCGACACCAGCGCGCCCATCAGCATGAACATCGGGATCACGCCGAAGGTGTAGTCGGTCACGGTGCGCATGGAGGTCTGGCCGACCAGCTTCAGCGCGGGCCCGGGACCCACGAGGTAGCTGTAGCCGACAACGCCGACGAGGCCCATCGCCATGCCGACCGGCACGCGCAACAGCATCAAGACGAAGAGGGCGACAAAGCCCAGGATGGCAACTGCATCGGGGCTCATTCGTCCGCCTTCTGTTCAGCGTGAACTTCTTCGAGTTGCTCGGGATGGAAGATCAGCCGGTAGGTGCGGATCGCGATCAGCAGCACCGCACACACGTCGCCGAACCAAGCCACCGCATAGAACGGCCACGTCGGGATGTTCATGTCGTAGGTCAGCACGTTGTCGACGTAGGTGCCGCGCACCTTGTCGAACAGCATCGCGGTCTGCACCGCCACCACGAACAACAGAACGAGCGTGGCGAACACGTCGATCACCCGCTTCATGCGCGGTCCCGCCGCGGTCCACACCAGGTCCACCGTGATGTGGCCACCCCGATAGCTGGTGGCCGCGATGCCCCAGAAGATCAGGATGCCGAGCAGCATGCGGCCGAAGTCGTAGGCATCGGGGATCGAGGTGTCGAAGAACTTGCGCAGCACCACGGCCACGAAGATGTTGAGCGCAACGATCCCCACGAAGATGGCGGCGAGCCATTCAATGGTGTTGATCGCGCGGTCCATGTAGCTGGCGGACCGGGCAGCCATCGCTCAGAGCGCCGACTTGTATTTCGTGAGGCTGCCCTTCAGCGCATCCATCACCGCCTTCGGGTCTTCGCTCACCTTCTTCACGCTCTCGGCCCATTGCGCCTCCGACGGCGCGGCCGCCTTGCGCCAGGCATCGAGCTGTTCCGGCGTGAGCTTGTAGACCTCGTGGCCCGATTGCGCCGCGATCTTCGCGCGCCCGCCGAACTCGAAGTCGGCCCACGGCCCCGCCACCTTCTGCGCCCATTCGCTGGTGCAGTGGTCGTCGATCACTTTCTTCTGTCCCGCGGACATCGCGTCGTACTTCCCCTTGTTCATCACCCAGACGAAAGGCGTGACGTACAGCGGCGCATCCATGTGGTACTTCACCACCTTGTCGATGCCGAAGAGTCCGATCGACCCCCACGGGAAGGTGATGGCATCGGCCACGCCGCGCTCCAGCATGTCGCGCGACTCGGGCGCCGAGGCCTGCACGTTGGTGCCGCCCAGCGAGGTAATCAGCTGGCCCACGGTGCTGGTGGCCGGGCGCACCTTCATCCCCTTGATGTCGGTGGGCAGCGTGATCTTCTTGCGCGAGTGGAAGGTGCCGGGGTCGTGCACGAACGCGAAGCAGTACTTCACGTCCTTCATTTCCTTGGCCGCGTAGTTGCGGTACCAGTCGTCGATGGCGGCCGAGCCTTCCTTGCCATTGGCGAAGAGGAAAGGCAACGATGCGCCGGCCATCACCGGAAAGCGGCCCGGCTGGTAGCCCGGGTTCACGTACGAGAAGTCGGCGATGCCGTCGCGCGCCATGTCGTAGTGATCGAAGGCCTTGCCGAGCTGCTCCGAGGGAAACAGGATCGCGGTGATGCTGCCGTTCGATGCCTTCTTGATGTCGTCGGCCCAGGCCTGCAGGGCAGGGTTGAGCGGGTGTTGAGCGGGCACCCAGCTCGAGAGCTTGAGCTGCACGGGCTTGTCCTGCGCATGCACGGCGGGCGTGCCGAGCACAAGCGCCGCGCAGGCTGCGAGCAGGGCGGCGGGCGAGGGGCGCGCGCTGCGGCGATGGGAATGGCGGTCGGTGGTTTTCATGGTCTCCTTCTTTATGGTCTGTTTGAAATCGTCGAGACCGGTCAGCCTAGGCAGCGGCGTGGACCGGGTAAATGGAGGCTTTCCCGCGCGGGATTTCCTGGGGATGCGGTGGCGGTGGTCTTCGACGTTGATCGATGCCATCGTGTCGCCTCTCGCCTCAGGCGCCGCCGCTCGGCTTGCGCTTCATCCAGCGGATGGGCTGGGCCCTGACCGCGCGGGCGGGCGCACCATGCGCGACCAGCGCGGCATCGAGTGCGCGGCCGGCATCGTCGGCCAATGCCGCGGTGCGCGCCGCCGCCACGGATTGCGCGCGCACGGACGGCGTCACGCCGGGCTGTGCCGCGAGATGGTCGGTCACGTGCAGCAGGTTCTCCTTGCCGCGTTCGTTGGTGCTGCCGTAGCCCTTGATGAGCCGGCCGCACAGCGCAAGCTCGTGGCCCAGTGTCCAGGCCTCGCGCGTGCCGGTTTCAACGGCCGCAAGCCAGCGTTCGATGAGCGCCTGCTCTTCGGCGAAGCGGCTGCCTCGGCGGCGCAGCCACTTCAGCGACGACAGGAGCCGCAGCGACGCCATGCCGAAGACCGAATGGCTGCCCACCTTGAGCGGCAGCGCCCAGGGCTCGCGGCCGCGCGCCTGCCGGGCGCGGTCCCATGCGGTCACGCGGCGCGACAGCGCGGGCGGCAGCAGCGCGGCGAACTCGGCGGCGCCGGGTTTGAAGTGGTCGTAGAGCTTCACGATGTCTTCGTCCCCCGCCCGCACTTCCTGCCGCACGCGCCGGGCGCGGCTCGCGCGGCCCTTGAGCGCGGCCACGCGCACGATGTCGTCGAAGGCCATCCACAGCGCGAGCCAGCGCGCGGCCTCGCGGGTGAGGGCAAAGCCGTGGGCGCCGGCCGGATCGGCGGCGCGCTCGGCATCGAGCACCTTGCCCAATCGATCGGCGTAGAGCGTCGCGTAGGCGGCGTCCTGGTAATCGAGCACACGCGCGTGGCCGAGCGCGAGCATGTCGTGCACGGCGGGGGGAAAGCGCCGCGCCAGTTCGTCGGACAGGGCGCGCGCGGGTGGCGGCGCGTCGGCGGTGTCGCCAGCCATCACGCTGTTCACGAAAGCGGCTTGGGTGCGCGGTGCGCTCACCGCGTCGAAGGCGGCCGCGAAGCCGCGCAGGCTGGCGGCGGCCATCTTGTTGAGCTTCTCGGGCGCGCTCGTGTCGCCGCCGCGCACGACGTGCTCATAGGCTTCGCGCGGAAACGGGAAGAGGCCGCTGCCCGCGATGGCGCCGAGCATCACGGCGCTGACCACCGTGCCGGTGTCGCGTGCGATGGCGTTCATGTCGAACACATGGTGCTCGCGGCTGAAGGCTTTCACCACATCGACCAGGCGCTGCGCATCGGCGCGCCCGTCACCGGGCTCCATGCGTTCGGCGGTGGTGAAGATGCGGGCCGACGAGCTGATGACCAGGGTGCGCAGCGGCGCGCTCATGCCGTTGCCGATCTGCCGCGCGGTCTCGAGCAGTTCAGAAGAAACGATCGCATCGAGCGCGCCGGGCACCGGGCTCAGGCTGAACACCGGGCGCCTGCCGCCGAGCTGCGCAAGCGGCACGGGGAACACCTCGATGTAGTACGTGGTGGCGCCGGTGCGCTGCGCGACGCCGGGGATCGAGGTGCTCTGCGCGGCGTAGCCGGCATGGCGGGCGATGTCCACCAGCCATTCGGTGAGCACGCCGCCGCCTTCGCCGCCGAGGGCGCAGACGAGAAGGGTGATGGGACGATTCGTTTCCATGGCGCGGCTCATCTGGCTCATGTGGCTCATGCGGGTTGCAGTGCGCGAACGACCGCGCCGCGCAGCGAATGCACGAGGCGTTCGTGCCACTTCGGGTTCTGCACCACCTCGGCCCGATAGAAGCTCGGGCACAGCGTGGCCGCGTGCGCGTTCTCGCCGCAGAGGCCGCAGCCCACGCAGCCGTCGATCACGGTGGCAACGGGGTCGACCTTCAGAGGATCGGGGTTGTCCTTGAGCGTGAGCGTCGGGCAGCCCGAGAGGCGAATGCACGCGTGGTCGCCGTTGCACACGTCTTCATCGACGCCGTACTTCACGCGCACCACGCGCTCGCCCTTCTTGAGCAGACCGGCGATCCACGGCTTGATGCGCCGCTGCCGTTCGAGCTGGCATTCGCCCTCGGCGATCACCACCTTCAGGCCGTTGAAGTCGCTGGTGAGCGCCTCGGTCAGCGTCTTGCGCATGCGCTCCACGTCGTAGGTGGTCACGGTGCGCATCCACTTCACGCCCAGGCCGGTGAGCGTGGCCTCGATGGTCTGGTTCTTGTCGACCAGGCTCTGCTGCTTGTCGACGGCGCGCTCCTTGGTCTCGTCGTCGGGCGTGGAGATGATGTCCTGCGTGCCGGTGGCAGAGGTGTAGCCGTTCTTGAAGATCAGGAGCACCGCGTCGTCGTCGTTGAACAGCGCGCTCTGCACGCCGGTGAGCAGGCCGTTGTGCCAGAACCCGCCGTCGCCCATGATCGAGAGCGTGCGGCGGTTCATCATCGGTGCCACGCCCGCGCGGCTCGCGAGGCTCATGCCATAGCCGAGGATCGAATGGCCCATCGAGAACGGCTCGAAGGTGCCGAAGGCATGACAGCCGATGTCCGCTGCGATGTGCACCGGCCCCGTCTCCTGCTGTGCAAGCTTGAGCGCGGAGAACACCGGGCGCTCGGGGCAGCCGATGCAGAAGCTCGGCGGGCGGTTGGGCAGCGGCGCCGTGAGCTGGCGCGCAACGGCCTCGCGGCGTTCGCGGTTGCCTGCGAGCCAAGCCTGTGCGGAAGACAACGCCTCGCCGGCTTCGATGTATTTCGCGGCGAAAGCGCCGATGCCGCCCGACAACACCTCGACGCCGTACTCGCCGGCGGCGGGCAGCATGTCCTTGCCATGCAGCGGCGTCTGGATGTCGCGCCGGCGCAGCAAGGTCGCAATGTCCTGCTCGATGTACTCGGGCTGGCCTTCTTCCACCACCAGCACCGCGCGCTTGCCCACGCAGAAGTCGGCCACCTGTTCGGGCACCAGCGGATAGGTCACGTTGAGCACGAGGATCGGGATGTCGGTCTCGCCGAACGCATCGGCCAGGCCCTGCTGCTGCAGGCTGCGGACGAGCGCGTTGTAGAGCCCGCCCTGCACCACGATGCCCAGGTCCGCATGGCGATGGCCGGGCATCAGCTCGTTGAGCCCCTGCTCGACGATGTAGCGCCGCGCCGCCGGAATGCGCGCATCGCCCTTGAGCTTCTCGTGGCGGAAGGTGACGGGCGGGTGCGCGAGGCGCATGTAGTCGAAGCCCGCGGGCTCGGTCATGAGCGCGCGCGTGGAGACGGCGGGCGCGATGTTGTCCTTGCACTCGAAGCTGCCGCGCACGTGGCAGGTTCGGATGCGCAGCTCCATGAGGCAGGGCATGTTCGAGGTTTCGGAAAGGCGAAATCCTTCTTCGACCATGCGCACCATCACGCCGAGATCGGGGCGCGGATCGAGCAGGCACATGCTCGACTTGAGCGCGTAGGCATGCGTGCGTTCCTGGATCACGCTGGCGCCTTCGCCGTAGTCCTCGCCCACCACGACCAGCACGCCGCCGGTCACGCCAGGCGAAGAGAGGTTCGACAGCGCATCGGCCGCCACGTTGGTGCCGACGATGGATTTCCAGGTGACCGCGCCGCGCAGCGGGTAGTGGATGGAGGCGCCGAGCATCGCCGCCGCCGAGGCTTCGTTGGAACAGGCCTCGACGTGCACGCCGAGTTCGTCCATGTAGGCCTTGCCCTGGACCATGACGTCGAGCAGGTGCGACACGGGCGCTCCCTGGTAGCCGCCCACGTAGGCCACGCCCGACTGCAGGAGGCCCTTGGTGATGGCGAGGATGCCCTCGCCGTGGAAGGTGTCGCCGGTGCCCAGGCGCAGCATTTCCACTTCCTTGCTGAATGAGACTTCCAAGAGATTCGGCTCCGATAGGGGTGGTTTTGGGGAATTTCGGGTGCGCGGTGCGCTGCGTCCGCATGGCGCACTCGCAGATGTCGTACGGCGGTGTTACTTCGGTGGAGGCTTGGCGGGGGCGCTCGGAAAGCGCGCGACGTAATAGGCGAGCGTGTCCAGGTCCTCCGGCGCGATGCGGCTCACCGCCTCGCCCATCGCCTGCGTGTAGCCCGGGCGCTTGCCCGTGCGAAAGCCGTGCAGCGTGAGCTGCAGGTAGTCCTCATGCTGCTGGCCGATGCGCGGCACCTGCTGGCCACCGCTCAGGTCGGCACCGTGGCAGATCACGCAGCGATGCTCTTGCGCCAGGGACTGGCCGCGCGTCATGCGTGCGGCATCGGGCGGCGTGGCGGCCGGCGGTGCGGGCACCGCGGGCAGCGTGGCGATGTAGTCCGAGAAGCCGCGCAGGTCGGCATCGGTCATGGTCTTGGCGACTGCGGTCATTGCCGGGTTGTCGCGCCGGCCTTCGCGAAAGAGAAAGAGCTGCGTGATCGCATAGAACGAATGCTGGCCCGCAAGCACCGGCGTGCCTGCCATGTCGCTGCGGCCGTTCGCGCCGTGGCACGAGGCGCACAGGGACGCATAGCGCTGCGCATAGCTGGGCTGCGCTGACGCAGCCGGCTTCGTGCCCTGCGCAACCGCCGACGACAGCGCCGCCGCCATCAAGCCCGCCGCGATCGCTTTCGCAATGACGCCGGCTCTCTTCATTTGCCGCCGTAGCTGATGCGGTAGATCGCACCGGCGTGGTCGTCGCTCACCAGCATCGAACCATCTTTCAGCACGAGGAAGTCCACCGGCCGGCCGAGGTAGGTGTTGTTCTCGACGAAGCCCGTCATGAAGGGCTCGACCTTCGCGCCGCCCTTGCCGTCGGGCCACGCGACCGCGATGTCGGCGTACTTGGTGGTGCGGTTCCACGGGCCGTGGCGTGCGATGAACATGGCGCCGCGGTACTTGGCCGGGAAGCTCTTGCCGTTGTAGAAGGCGAGGCCCAACGCGGCAGCGTGTGGGCCGAGCAGGGCGGCGGGCTTCTGGTAGTCGTCGCAACGCTTGCCCCAGCCGAATTCCGAATCGAGGATGTTGCCCTGGTGGCAGTACGGATAGCCGAAGTGCTGGTCGGGCTTGGTCACCACGTTGAGCTCGTCGTTCGGCAGGTCTTCGCTGAGCCAGTCGCGGCCGTTGTCGGTGAACCAGAGGTTGCCGGTCTTCGGATCGAAGTCGAAGCCCACCGTGTTGCGCACGCCGCGCGCCACCGTCTCGATGCCGCTGCCGTCGGGGTTCATGCGAAAGATGCGCGCATGCGCGTCGTCGGGCTCGCACAGGTTGCAGGGCGCGCCGACGGCGTAGTAGAGCTTGTCCTTGTGCATGCGCAGGTACCGCCAGCTGTGGTCCTGGCCGCCGGGCAGCTTGTCGTTGAGCACCACCGGCGTACCGGGGTTGTCCAGCTTGTCCTCGATGCCGTCGTACCGCACGATCTGCTTGTGCGTGGCCAGGAAGAGCGCGCCCTTGTAGAACTCGATGCCGGTGGCGAACTCGGTCTTGTCGATGATGGTCTTGGGCTTGCGGTCGCCCTTCTCGGCAATGGCGTAGACCTTGTTGCCCACGAAGAGCGTGCTCACGAAGACCGTGCCCTTGGCGCCCTGGCGCAGCTCGCGCGCGTCGAGCACGCCCGAGGCCCAGGTCTCCACCTTGAAGCCCGGCGGGAGCTTGAACTTGGCGGTGGGCAACTGGTCGGGCGCGGTGGGAATCGGGAAAGAGGGCACGGGTGCCAAGCGCGTGGCGGCTTCGTTCTTCGGGCGGCCCTTGGCCCACCCCGGTTCCTCGGCCGGGGGCTGCTGGGCCCATGCGGCGGTGGCTGTGAAGAGCAGGGCGGCGAGGACCGCGTGCGAACGGCGTAGGGCCATGTCGTGTCTCCTTCTTGTCGTGGGGTGTTCGATCGATTCGGCTTTGGGGCCGACTGAAAACCGCTCGCCAGTGTGCGTGCCATGGGGTCCGCGCTCAATAAAATAATCAAGCTAAGCAATATGAATGGCATGCATATCGACTCGGTCGACCTCAACCTGCTGCGCTTGTTCGATGCGGTCTATCGCGAGCGCAGCGTGAGCCGCGCGGCGGAGTCGCTGGGCCTCACGCAGCCTGCGGCGAGTCACGGCTTGGGGCGGCTGCGGTTGTTGCTGAAAGACGCGCTCTTCACGCGCACCCCCGGCGGCGTGGCGCCGACACCGCGCGCCGACCGGCTCGCGGTCGCGGTGCAGGCGGCGCTCAGCACCATCGAGGCGGCGCTGCACGAGCCCGATCGCTTCGAGCCGCAGGTCTCGCGCAAGAGCTTTCGTATTCACATGAGCGACATCGGCGAAGGGCGCTTCCTGCCCGCGCTGATGGCGCGGCTGGGCGAACTCGCGCCCGGCGTGCGGCTGGAGACCCTGCCGCTGCTGCCGGCGGAAGTCGCGCCCGCGCTCGACAGCGGCCGAATCGATTTCGCCTTCGGTTTCTTGTCGAACGTGCGCGACACGCAGCGCATCCATCTCCTGAAGGACCGCTACATCGTGCTGCTGCGCAAGGGCCATCCCTTCGTGAAGCGCCGGCGCAAGGGGCAGGCGCTGCTCGAGGCGCTACAGGAACTCGACTACGTGGCGGTGCGCACGCACGCCGACACGCTGCGCATCCTGCAACTGTTGAACCTGGAAGACCGCCTGCGCCTCACGACCGAGCACTTCATGGTGCTGCCCGCCATCGTGCGCGCCACCGACCTCGCGGTGGTGATGCCGCGCAACATCGCGCGCGGCTTTGCGGAAGAGGGCGGCTACGCGATCGTCGAGCCACCGTTTCCGCTGCGCGACTTCAGCGTGTCGCTGCACTGGAGCAAACGCTTCGAGGGCGATCCGGCCAACCGCTGGTTGCGGCAGGTGATCACGGCGTTGTTCTCCGAGCGCGCCTGAAGCGACAACGCGTTCGACAACCAAAGTACGCGCCGCGTGGCGCGTACGCGCGTGCCGCCGCGAATAACACGGCGAGCGATGCCCCTACAACTTCCTCGCCAAGTTGCTGCATCGCAACAAGCTTTTGGGGTGCATGGCCGCCGAAATACGATGAAAGCCTTCGATTCCGAAAGCCGCGATTCATGTCGCAATGCAAGGATGAAATCTTTCGCGCTCAAAGACGGTCATGAAATGTTTTCGGCCCAAAAACCGTCACTGAAATGGTTGCAACCACTTGTACAGTGGACTGGCAATGTGAACGGATTGTTACCGCGGAGCACCGGCATTTCTCCTTGAGCGGCCGATGCACGACGCGTCCATTTCACGCGCACATGCATCGTTGCCAATTTCACTCAAGACCTGGAGAAGTGCATGAGTACCGTCGATCAGCTGGGCCGCACCGCCCCCCTTACCTCGGGGCAGATGGCGATGTGGCTCGGCGCAAAGTTCGCCTCGCCCGACACCAATTTCAATCTCGCCGAAGCCATCGACATCGCTGGCGAGATCGACCCCGACATCTTTCTCGCCGCCATGCGGCAGGTGGCCGATGAAGTCGAGGCCACGCGCCTGAACTTCGTCGATACCCCGCAGGGGCCGCGGCAGGTGGTCGCACCTGTTTTCTCTGGGGAAATTCCGTACCTCGACCTCAGTGGCGACAGCGATCCGCTGGCCGAGGCAGAGCGCTGGATGCGCGCCGACTACACCCGCAACATCGATCTTGCGCACGGGCAACTGTGGCTGTCCGCGTTGATCCGCCTCGCGCCCGATCGCCACGTCTGGTATCACCGCAGCCACCACATCGTGCTCGACGGCTTCAGCGGTGGGCTCATCGCGCGACGCTTCGCCGACATCTACACCGCGATGGTCGAGGACAACGCCGCGGTGCCCGAAGACTCGCGCCTCGCACCGATCTCGCAGCTGGCCGACGAAGAACATGCCTACCGCGAGTCCGGCCGCTTTCCGCGCGACCGCCAGTACTGGACCGAGCGCTTCGCCGACGCGCCCGATCCGCTGAGCCTCGCCTCGCGCCGCTCGGTCAACATCGGCGGCCTCTTGCGCCAGACAGTGCACCTGCCCGCGGCCAGCGTGCAGGCCCTGCAAACCATTGCGCAGGAACTGGGCACCACGCTGCCGCAGATATTGATCGCCACCACGGCCGCCTACCTGTACCGCGCGACGGGCATCGAGGACATGGCGATCGGCATCCCCGTCACCGCGCGCCACAACGACCGCATGCGCCGCGTGCCCGCAATGGTGGCCAATGCGCTGCCGCTGCGCCTCGCGATGCGCGCGGACCTGCCGATTCCGGAACTGATCCGCGAAGTCGGCCGGCAGATGCGTCAGATCCTGCGGCACCAGTCGTACCGCTACGAGCACCTGCGCAGCGACCTCAACATGCTGGTGAACAACCGGCAGCTCTTCACCACCGTCGTCAACGTCGAGCCCTTCGACTACGACTTCCGTTTCGCGGGCCACGCAGCGAAGCCGCGCAACCTCTCGAACGGCACGGCGGAAGACATCGGCATCTTCCTGTACGAGCGCGGCAACGGACAAGACCTGCAGATCGACTTCGACGCCAACCCCGCGGTGCACACCGCAGAGGAACTGGCCGACCATCAGCGCCGCTTGCTGGCGTTCATCGACGCCGTGATCCGTCTGCCGTTGCAGGCTGTCGGCCAGATCGATCTGCTCGGCGCCGACGAACGCAAGCAGTTGCTGGTGACATGGAACGACACGGCCCACGCCGTGCCCGACACGAACCTCACCGCGCTCATCGAAGCGCAGCTTGCCGCCAACCCGCAAGCCATCGCGTTGCGTTTCGACGGTGAGGCGATGAGCAATGAAGAACTGAACCGCCGCGCCAACCGGCTCGCGCACCTGTTGCGCGCACGCGGTGCAGGCCCCGAGCGCACCGTGGCGCTCGCGATTCCGCGGTCGATGGACCTGATGGTCGCGTTGCTCGCCACGCTGAAGACCGGCGCGGCGTACCTGCCGGTCGATCCGGACTTCCCGCAGGACCGCATCGCCTTCATGCTCGGCGACGCGCAACCTGTGTGCCTCGTCACGACCGAAGCCCTCGCGGAGTCGCTGCCAGCAGCCGCCCCCGCATTGCTGATCGATGCAGCGCAAACGATTGCCGAGTTGGTGACTTGTGCCGACACCAACCCCGGCGTCGCAATCGACCCCTCGCATCCGGCCTACGTGATCTACACCTCGGGCTCGACCGGCATGCCCAAGGGCGCGGTCGTGTCGCACCGCGCCATCGTCAACCGCCTCTGCTGGATGCAGGACCGCTACGGCCTCCAGGCCGACGACCGCGTGCTGCAGAAGACGCCGTCGAGCTTCGACGTGTCGGTGTGGGAATTTTTCTGGCCGCTGATCGACGGCGCCACGTTGGTGCTCGCGAAGCCGGGCGGCCACAAGGATGCGGCGTACCTTGCGGAGCTGATCGCGCAAGAGGGCATCACGACGATCCACTTCGTGCCGTCGATGCTCGAAGTCTTCCTGCTCGAACCCACGGCCGCCGCATGCACCACGCTGCGCCGCGTGATCTGCAGCGGCGAGGCGCTGTCGCCCGCGCTGCAATCGCAGTTCCAGCAGCGCCTGTCGTGCGAGCTGCACAACCTCTACGGTCCGACCGAGGCCGCGGTCGACGTCACTTCGTGGGAGTGCGAGCGCCCGAACGACGTACGCGATGCGGAAGCCACGAGCGTCCCCATCGGCCGCCCGATCTGGAACACGCAGATGCACGTGCTCGACAGCGGCATGCAGCCCGTGCCGGCCGGCGTGACCGGCGAGTTGTACATCGCAGGCGTCGGCCTTGCACGCGGTTATCTCAAGCGCCCGTTGCTGAGCGCCGAGCGCTTCATCGCCAACCCCCACGGCGCGCCCGGCAGCCGCATGTACCGCACCGGCGACCTCGCGCGCTGGCGCAAGGACGGCAGCCTCGACTTCCTCGGCCGCGCTGACCAGCAGGTGAAGATCCGGGGCCTGCGCATCGAGCCGGGCGAGATCGAATCGGCGCTGCTGCAGCACCCGCAAGTTGCGCAGGCTGCGGTGATCGCACGCGAAGACGTGCCGGGCGAGAAGCGCCTCGTGGCCTACGTCGTAGCCGCCGATGCAACCGATCTGCAAGCGGCCGAACTGCGGACACACCTCGCGCAATCGCTTCCCGAGTACATGGTTCCGTCAGCCTTCGTCAGCCTCCCGTCGCTGCCGCTGGGCCCGAGCGGCAAGCTCGACCGCAAGTCGCTGCCGCCCCCCGAAGTGCAGGCCGCCACGCCGTATGCCGCGCCGCGCACGCCGACCGAAAAGATCCTCGCCGGTCTCTGGGCCGAGACGCTGCACCTGCCGCGCGTCGGCGTGAACGACAACTTCTTCGAACTCGGCGGGCACTCGCTGATGATCGTGCAGCTGATGTCGATGATCCGACAGCAATTCATGATCGACCTGCCGGTCGACACGCTGTTCCAGGTCTCCACCATCGCCGGCCTCGCCGAGCTGCTCGACCAGGAATCGGTCGCGCGCCCGAGCCTTACGCCGATGCCGCGCCCCGCGCGCATTCCGCTCTCGTTCGCGCAGCGCCGCCTGTGGCTGATGAACCAGCTCGAAGGCGCGAACCCGGCCTACAACATGCCGCTCGCGCTGCGCCTTTCCGGTGTGCTCGACCGCGCCGCGCTGCATGCGGCGCTCGGCGACCTGGTGCAGCGCCATGAAAGCCTGCGGACCGTCTATCCGAACGAAGACGGGCTGCCGTACCAGCACATCCTCGACGGCGCAGATGCGCGTCCGGCGGTGATCGAAGCCGACAGCAGCGAAGAAGAAATCGCCGCGCAGCTCCACGCTGCGGCGGGCCACGCCTTCGACCTCGGCGGCGCGGCGCCGCTGCGCGTCTACCTGTTCAAGCTCGTGGCCGACGAGCACGTGCTGCTGCTGCTCACGCACCACATCGCCGGCGACGGCGCCTCGCTGCTGCCGCTGGCGCGCGACCTGAGCGTGGCCTATGCCGCGCGCTGCGAAGGCAAGGCGCCGGGCTGGGAGCCGCTGCCGCTGCAATACGCCGACTACGCGCTGTGGCAGCAGGAGCTCCTGGGCAGCGAAGACGACGCCGACAGCATGGCCGGCCGCCAGCGCGAGTTCTGGCGTTCTTCGTTGAGCGACCTGCCCGAGCAATTGACCCTGCCCGTCGACCACGCACGCCCGCTCGTGCCCACCTACCGCGGCGACGTGGTTCCGCTGCAGATTCCGGCGCACGTGCACGAACGCATCCTGCAACTGGCGCGCGACGGACAGGCCAGCGTCTTCATGGTGCTGCAGGCCGCGCTCGCGGGTCTCTTGAGCCGACTCGGGGCGGGCGACGACATCGTCATCGGCAGCCCCGTCGCCGGGCGCAGCGACCATGCGCTGGACGAGCTCATCGGCTGCTTCGTCAACACGCTGGTGCTGCGCACCGACACCTCGGGCCAGCCGGGCCTGCGCGAGCTGGTCTCGCGCGTGCGCGCCACCAACCTCGCGGCATATGCGAACCAGGAGTTCCCGTACGACCGCCTCGTGGAGCTGCTGCGCCCGGGCCGCTCGCGCGCCAACCTGCCGCTGTTCCAGGTCATGCTGGGCTTCCAGAGCACCAACCGCCTGTCGTTCAGCCTGCCGGGCCTGTCGATCACGCCGCAGCCGGTGGCCATCGACACCGCGAAGTTCGACCTGTCGTTCATCCTCGGCGAGCAGCGCGGTGCCGATGGCCTGCCGGGCGGCATCTCCGGCGGCATCCAGTACAGCACCGACCTGTTCGAGCGCAGCACCGTCGAAGCCATGGGCGCGCGGCTGGTGCGCTTGCTCGAAGAGGCATGTGATGCGCCCGACGACGCGGTGAGCGGCCTCGCGATCCTGAGCGCCGAGGAAACCGACCGCCTGTTGTCCGAGTGGAGTGGCCGCACGCGCGATCTCGCACCGCTCTCGTTCGCCGCCATGGTGGCGTCGCACGCCGCCGAGCGCCCGCATGCGGATGCGGTGGTGCTCGACGACACGACCGTGAGCTACGCCGAACTCGATGCGCGCGCCAACCGGCTCTCGCACCTGCTGCGCGCGCAAGGCATCGCGGCGGGCGCCATCGTCGCGACGGTGCTGCCGCGTTCGCTCGACCTCATCGTGGCGCACCTGGCCATCGTGAAGGCCGGCGCCGCCTACCTGCCCATCGACCCCAACCACATGGCCGCGCGCAGCGCCTTCGTGTTCGAGGAGGCCGCACCCGCCGCGGTGCTGACGCACGATGCGTTGCTGCCCGAACTGGCCGGTGTTCCCCGCTGCATCGCCCTCGACAGCGACAGCATGGTCGCTGCGCTCGCCATCCAGTCGGACAAACCGCTCGCGCAAACGGCCGCGCCCGGCGATGCCGCCTACATCATCTTCACCTCCGGCTCCACCGGCGTGCCCAAGGGCGTGGTGGTGCCGCATGCGGGCCTCGCCAGCCTGGGCACCGCGATGGCTGAGCGGCTCGTCATCGACCACGACTCGCGCGTGCTGCAGTTCTCCTCCAGCGGTTTCGACGCCTCGGTGATGGACCAGCTGATGGCCTTCCGCGCCGGCGCCGCGCTGGTGGTCCCGGGGCCGGAGCAACTGCTCGGCACGGACCTCGCCGACCTGCTCGAGAAGCAGGCCGTGAGCCACGCGCTGATTCCGCCGGCCGCGCTCGCGACCTTGCCGCATGGCGAGTTCCCGCACCTGCGGACGCTGGTGGTCGGCGGCGATGCCTGCCCCGCCGCGCTGGCGGCGAAGTGGTCAGAGGGCCGCCGCATGGTCAACGCCTACGGCCCGACCGAGATCACCATCTGCGCGAGCATGAGCGCGCCGATGACGGCCGGGGAGCTGCCCTCCATCGGCCAGCCGATCTGGAACACGCGGATGTACGTGCTCGACGACGCCCTGCAGCCGGTGCCGCCGGGTGTCGCGGGCGAGCTCTACATCGCCGGCAGCGGTGTTGCGCGTGGTTATCTCAACCGTCCTGTGCTGAGCGCGGAACGTTTCATCGCCGACCCGCACGGCACGCCCGGCAGCCGCATGTACCGCAGCGGCGACCTCGCACGCTGGCGCGCCGACGGCACGCTCGATTTCCTAGGCCGCGTCGATCAGCAGGTGAAGATCCGGGGCTTTCGCATCGAGCCGGGCGAGATCGAATCCGTGCTGCTGAAGCACCCGCTGATCACGCAGGCTGCCGTGATCGCCCGCGAAGACGTGCCCGGCGAAAAGCGCCTCGTCGCCTATTTCGTCGCCGGTTCCGAACCGCAGCCGACCGAGCTGCGCGCCCACATGGCGCAGGGCTTGCCCGACTACATGGTGCCCTCGGCCTTCGTTCGCCTGCCGTCGCTGCCGCTCACGCAAAGCGGCAAGCTCGACAAGAAGGCGCTGCCGGTGCCCGACCAGCAACCCGTCGCGCTGTACGTGGAACCCCGCACACCGACCGAGAAGCTGCTCGCGGGCCTCTGGTCCGAAACGCTGCACCTGGAGCGGGTCGGCATTCACGACAACTTCTTCGAGATCGGCGGGCATTCGCTCATGGCCATCCAGCTGGGCATGCGCATCCGTCAACAGGTGCGCGCGGACTTCCCGCACGCCGAGGTCTACAACCGCCCGACCATCGCCGACCTGGCCGCGTGGCTGGACGACGAAGGCGGCGCTGCCGAGGCGCTGGACCTGTCGCGCGAACTCGACCTGCCCGCGCACATCCGCCCGCAGGCGATTGCGCCGAAGCTCGAACCGCGCCGCGTGTTCCTCACCGGCGCGAGCGGCTTCGTCGGCAGCCACTTGCTCGCAGCGCTGCTGCGCGACACCGCGGCTTGCGTGGTCTGCCATGTGCGAGCGCCCGACGAGCAAGCCGGCGAAGCGCGCCTGAAGCGCACGCTGGCCCAGCGCCAGCTCGGCGCGATCTGGGACGACGCGCGCATCAAGGTCGTGACCGGCGACCTCGGCAAGCCGCGCCTGGGCTTGGACGACGCGGCCGTGCAACTGGTGCGCGATGGCTGCGACGCCATCTACCACTGCGCCGCGCAGGTCGACTTCCTGCATCCCTATGCGAGCCTCAAGCCCGCGAACGTCGACAGCGTGGTCACGCTGCTCGAATGGACGTCGCAGGGCCGCGCGAAGAGCATGCATTACGTCTCCACGCTTGCGGTGATCGACCAGAACAACAAGGAAGACACCATCACCGAGCAATCGGCGCTGGCCTCGTGGAGCGGGCTGGTCGACGGCTACAGCCAGAGCAAGTGGGTCGGCGATGCGCTGGCCCGCGAGGCGCAGGCGCGCGGCATGCCGGTCGCGATCTACCGGCTCGGAGCCGTCACCGGCGACCACACGCACGCGATCTGCAATGCCGACGACCTGATCTGGCGTGTGGCGCATCTCTATGCCGACCTGGAAGCGATTCCCGACATGGACCTGCCGCTGAACCTCACGCCGGTGGACGACGTGGCGCGCGCCATCCTCGGCCTGGCGGCGCAAGAGGCCTCGTGGGGCCAGGTGTTCCACCTGATGAGCCAGGCGGCGCTGCGGGTGCGCGACATTCCGCACGTCTTCGAGCGCATGGGCATGCGGCTGGAGCCAGTCGGCCTGGAGCCCTGGCTGCAGCGCGCGCATGAACGGCTGGCGGTGGCGCAAGACCGCGACCTGGCCGCCGTGCTCGCCATCCTCGACCGCTACGACACCACGGCCACGCCGCCGCAGGTGAGCGGTGCGGCCACGCATGCACAGCTCGAAGCCATCGGCGCGCCGATCCGCCCGGTGGACCGCGACCTGCTGCAGCGCTACTTCGTCGACCTGGGCATCGACACCAAGGCGCGCCGCGCTTTGGAAACCACCACTTCATAGGAGCAAACGGAATGGCACGCTATCTCATCGCCGCAACCGCCTTGCCGGGACACGTCCTGCCGATGCTGGCCATCGCGCAGCACCTGGTGAACCGGGGCCACGATGTGCGGGTGCACACCGCGAGCCAGTTCAAGGCGCAGGCCGAGGCGACCGGCGCGAGCTTCACGCCCTTCGAGCGCGCGATCGATTTCGACTACCGCGACCTGGACAAGCGCTTCCCCGAGCGCCAGCGCATCGCCTCGGCGCATGCGCAGATGTGCTTCGGGCTGAAGCACTTCTTTGCCGACGCGATGGCTGCGCAGCACGCGGGCCTCTGTTCGATCCTCGAGGACTTCGACGCCGACGCCATCCTGGTCGACACGATGTTCTGCGGCACCTTCCCGCTGCTCTTGGGAAAGGCGCGCGAAGACCGTCCGGCCATCGTCGGCATCGGCATCTCGGCGCTGCCGCTCTCCAGTTGCGACACCGCCTTCTTCGGCACCGCGCTGCCACCGTCGTCCACGCCGGAAGGGCGGGTGCGCAACAAGGCGATGAATGCCAACCTCAAGCAGGCGATGTTCGGCGAGGTGCAGCGCTACTTCGACACGCTGCTCGCGCGCCCGGGCCTGCCCGCGCTGCCGGACTTCTTCGTCGATGCGATGGTGAAGCTGCCCGATCTGTACCTGCAGCTCACGGCGCCTTCGTTCGAATACCCGCGCAGCGACCTGCCGGCCTCGGTGCACTTCGTCGGCCCGCTGCTCTCGCCCGCGAGCCGCGACTTCACGCCGCCCGAGTGGTGGCACGAGCTGGACGACGGCCGCTCGGTCGTGCTGGTCACGCAGGGCACGCTGGCCAACCAGAACCCGTCGCAACTGATCGGCCCGACGCTGCAGGCGCTGGCCGGGGACAAGAACATCCTCGTCATCGCCACCACCGGCGGCCCGGTGCCGCCGGCGCTGACGGTGAACCTGCCCGCCAATGCCCGCGTGCTGCCGTTCCTGCCCTACGACCGGCTGCTGCCCAAGCTGCACGCGATGGTCACCAACGGCGGCTACGGCTCGGTCAACCATGCGCTGAGCCTCGGTGTGCCGCTGGTGGTTGCCGGCACTTCGGAAGAAAAGCCCGAGATCGCCGCGCGCGTGGCGTGGTCGGGCGCGGGCATCAACCTCGCCACCGGCCAGCCGACCGCGCGCCAAGTCGGCGATGCGGTGCGCAAGGTGCTGGGCAACTCCAGCTATCGTCAGCGCGCGGCTGTGTTGCGCGAGGACTTCGCGTGCCATCGCGCGCTGACCGGTGTTGCCGGCGCCCTCGAGGCACTTCTGCAAACCTCCGAACGCGCGGAGATGGCCTGAGCGCCACACACGAACCGTACACACAAGGAAATTCGAAATGAGCAATCCCTTCGACGACAAGAACGCCAGCTTCCAGGTGCTGGTGAACGACGAGGGCCAGCACTCGCTGTGGCCCGCCTTCATCGCCGTGCCCGCCGGCTGGCAGGTCGCGCTGGCGCCGACCGACCGCGACGCGTGCAGCGCCTACATCGAGGCGAACTGGCAGGACATGCGGCCGCGCTCGCTGGTGGCGGCCACGGCGGCTGGCTGACGTCGAGGATGTCCGTCCCGTTCGGTGCCGTCGTCGTCACCTATTTCCCGACCGACGAGCAAGTGGCGAACCTGCACTCGCTGGCCGCCTCGTGCCCGCGCCTCTGCGTGGTCGACAACACGCCGCAAGTGGACGGCTGGCATCTGGCGCTCGTCGATGCGGGCGTCCCGGTGCTGCACAACGGCAATCGTGGCGGCATCGCGGGCGCGTTCAATTGCGGCATCGCCGAACTCGAAGCGCAGGGCGCTGAACTCTTCTTCCTGCTCGACCAGGATTCGAAGCTGCCGCCCGGTTACTTCGATGCCATGTGCGAGGCTGCGACGGTGGCGCGGGGCAGGGAAGGTGAGCGTGAAGGCGATGCGGCGTTCCTGATCGGCCCGCTGGTGCACGACACGAACCTGGACGCGCTGATCCCGCAATTCGGTCTTGAGGGCAAGCGCGTCTACCAGTTCGACCTGCGGCAGCCTTTCACCGAGCCGTTGATGCGCTGCGCCTTCATGATCTCTTCGGGCTCGCTGATTTCGCGCGGCGCCTGGGCCAAGGTCGGCCGGTTCGACGAGCGCTACGTGATCGACCATGTCGATACCGACTACTGCATGCGCGCCCTCAGCTGCGAAGTGCCGCTGTACCTCAACCCGCACGTCGTGCTGCGGCACCAGATCGGCGACATCCAGGCCCGGTCGCTGTTCGGCTGGAAGATCCATTTCATCAACTATCCGGCGGCGCGGCGCTACTACATCGCGCGCAATGCGCTGGACCTCTCGCGGGCGCATGTGCGCGCCTTTCCCGCGATCCTGTTCATCAACGTCTACACGCTCAAGCAGATCCTGCCCATGCTGATGTTCGAGCGCGACCGGCTGAAGAAGACCATCGCACTGGTGCTCGGCTGCTTCGATGGCCTGTTCGGGCGGCTCGGAGGACTCATCGAGGCGCATCCCCGCGTGGGCAAATACCTGAGCCGCAGCGAGTGACCGCCACCCTTCCAGCGCCGCGCGTGCGCCGTGCTGCGCTCGCCTTCATCTTCGTGACGGTGCTGATCGACTTCCTCGCGTTCGGTCTGATCCTGCCCGGCCTGCCGCACCTGGTGGAGCGCCTGGCCGGCGGCAGCACTGCGACAGCGGCGTACTGGATCGCGGTGTTCGGCACGGCGTTCGCGGCGATCCAGTTCGTGAGTTCGCCGATCCAGGGTGCGCTGTCCGATCGTTTCGGGCGGCGGCCGGTGATCCTGCTGTCGTGCCTGGGGCTCGGCGTGGATTTCGTGTTCATGGCCCTGGCCAACAGCCTGCCGTGGCTGTTCGTCGGCCGGGTCGTGTCCGGCGTGTTCTCGGCCAGCTTCACCATCGCCAATGCCTACATCGCCGATGTGACGCCGCCGGAAGATCGCGCCCGCAGCTACGGCATCGTGGGCGCGGCCTTCGGCATGGGCCTGGTGTTCGGGCCGGTGCTCGGCGGGCAGCTGAGCCACATCGATCCGCGCCTGCCGTTCTGGTTCGCGGCCGGCCTGACGCTGCTGAGCTTCTGCTACGGGTGGTTCGTGCTGCCGGAGTCACTGCCGCCGGAGCGGCGCGCCCGCAAGTTCGACTGGTCGCACGCCAATCCGCTGGGGTCGCTGCTGCTGCTCAAGCGCTATCCGCAGGTGTTCGGGCTGGCGGCGGTGATCTTCCTCGTCAACCTGGCCCAGTACGTCTACCCGAGCGTGTTCGTGCTGTTCGCCGACTACCGCTACCACTGGAAGGAAGACGCCGTGGGCTGGGTGCTCGGCGCGGTGGGCGTGCTCAGCGTGCTGGTCAATGCGCTGTTGATCGGGCCGGGCGTGAAGCGCTTCGGCGAGCGCCGTGCGCTGCTGTTCGGCATGGGCTTCGGCGTGCTCGGTTTCATCGTCATCGGCTTCGCCGATGCGGGGTGGGTGCTTCTGGCTGCGCTGCCGTTCGGGACCTTGCTGGCGTTCGCCGGGCCGGCGGCGCAGGCGCTGGTCACCCGCCAGGTCGGCGCTGGGGAGCAGGGCCGTATCCAGGGCGCGCTGACGAGCCTGGTGTCGGTGGCAGGCATCGTCGGGCCGGCGATGTTCGCCGGCAGCTTCGGCTATTTCATCGGCACGGATGCGCCCGTCCACCTGCCGGGTGCGCCGTTCTTCATCGCCGCGGTGTTCCTCTGCATCGGCACGCTGATCGCGTGGCGCTACGCACAGCCGAAGGTGGCGGCGGCAGCGGTGCCCGAGCCCACCTGAAACGCCGCCTCGGGCGCGCGACGCGCCCATGGCCCGGTACTTGCTCCCGCTTTCCAGGGTTTCCCCCTAGGTCGCATACCCGCGCCCACATACGCAATATGGCTCCCGCGGTATGTGGGTTGCGGCCCAAGCGACTAACGTCCAGGCTTGGCCGGAAACACCGAGCCGCCCACGAGCGAAGCGCATGAGTACAGAGCCCAACAATATCCAGCCCGTCCGTTTTTTCCATCGCGGCAAGATCGTCGACGTCAGCGGCGTGCATCCGACCCGCTCGGTGCTCGACTGGCTGCGCGAAGACGCGCACTGCACCGGCACCAAGGAAGGCTGCAACGAAGGCGACTGCGGCGCCTGCACCGTGGTGATCGGCGAGCTGGCGACCGACGCCAACGCGCCCGGCGCCATCGGAGGCCTGCAACTGCAGACGGTCAACGCCTGCATCCAGTTTCTGCCCACGCTGCACGGCAAGGCGCTCTTCACCGTCGAAGACCTGAAGGCGCAGTGCGCCGCCCCGGCGCTGCATGACAAGAAGCACCCCGTTCACACGCTGCACCCGGTGCAGCAGGCGATGGTCGACTGCCACGGCTCCCAGTGCGGCTTCTGCACGCCGGGCTTCGTGATGTCGCTGTGGTCGACCTACGAACACCACCAGGCCGAGGGCACGCAGCCCTCGCGCCAGCAACTGGCCGACGACCTCTCGGGCAACCTGTGCCGCTGCACCGGCTACCGTCCGATCCTCGATGCGGGCCAGCGCATGTTCGACCTGCCGGCCGTGCGGCTCGACACGAAGCCCGTGGTGGCCGCGCTCACCGCGCTGCAGAACGACGGGCAAGACCTGAACTACGCCGCGCCGCTCGGCGCCCGCATCGACCACTTCCACGCCCCCAAAACCATCGCCCAGCTCGCCGCGCTGCGCGAACAGAAGCCGCGTGCCCAGTTGCTGGCCGGCTCCACCGACGTCGGGCTCTGGGTCAACAAGCAGTTCCGTGACCTGGGCGACATCATCTATGTGGGCGACGTGGCCGAAATGAAGACCATCGAGACCCGACAGACCACCGATGGCGGCGAGCTCTACATCGGCGCCGGCGCCTCGCTCGAATCCGCCTTCGAGGCCCTGGTGCAGCGCGTGCCCAGCCTGCAGGACGTGTGGCTGCGCTTCGCCTCGCCGCCCATCCGCCACGCCGGCACCATGGGCGGCAACGTGGCCAACGGCTCGCCCATCGGCGACTCGCCGCCGGTGCTGATGTCGCTCGATGCCGAGATCGAACTGCGCCGCGGCGACGTGGTGCGCCGCATGCCGCTGCCGGACTTCTACATCGACTACATGAAGAACGAACTGCAGCTCGGCGAGTTCGTGCAGGGGCTGGCGATTCCGCTGGCCGCCATGCGCCGCCAGGTGCGCGCCTACAAGATCAGCAAGCGCTTCGACTGCGACATCTCGGCGCTGTGCGCGGGCTTCGCGATCGAACTCGAAGCGGGCAGCGACACGGTGAAGGCCGTGCGCCTTGCCTTCGGCGGCATGGCCGCGACCGTGAAGCGCGCGGCGAACGCCGAAGCGGCGCTCGTCGGCAAGCCCTGGACGCAATCCAGCGTCGCCACCGCCAAGCTCGCGCTGGCGCAGGACTTCAAGCCCCTGTCGGACATGCGCGCTTCGGCCGACTACCGGCTGCAGGTGGCGCAGAACCTCATCCAGCGCCTCTGGCTCGAAACCCGCACCGAAGACGCGCTCTCCCTCGAAGAAACCAGCGTCTGGAGCGTGATGCCCCATGCCTCCGCCAAAGCGCAGGCGGAAGGAGTCTGACCATGAACAAACCCATCGACGCCCGCCTGCTGCAGCCCGCCGAGGCCTTTGCCGATTACCTCAAGAACGCTGCCGCGCGCATCGACCCCGTGGCCGAAGCGGTGGCGCACGACCTCGGCGCGCGCGTCGGCATCAGCCGGCCGCACGAGTCGGCGCACCTGCACGTGGCCGGTGAAGCGACCTACATCGACGACATTCCCGAAATCACCGGCACGCTGCATTGCGCGCTCGGCCTTTCGCCCGTGGCCAACGGCCGCGTAACGGCGCTGTCGCTCGACGCGATCCGCGCGATGCCCGGCGTGGTGGCGGTGCTGACGGCCGACGACATTCCCGGCACCAACGACTGCGGCTCGATCATTCACGACGACCCGATCCTGCTGCCGGTGAACGACGGCGGCGAGATCCGCTACCTCGGCCAGCCCGTGTTCGCGGTGATCGCCGAAACGCGCGAAGCCGCCCGCCGTGCCGCCGCCAAGGCCAAGGACGCGCTGACCATCGAGGCGCAACCGCCCGTCATCACGCCGCAGGACGCGCATGCGCGCGGCCAGTACGTCGTGCCGCCGATGCACATCGTGCGCAGCGGCGGCAGCGCCAACGAAGGCGACGAGGCCGCTGTGCGCGCCGCCATCGCCAAGGCGCCGCATCGCCACACCGCCACGCTCGACGTGGGCGGCCAGGAGCAGTTCTACCTGGAAGGCCAGATCAGCTACGCCATTCCTAAGGAAGGCGGCGCGCTGCACATCCACTGCTCGACGCAGCACCCGAGCGAGATGCAGCACCTGGTGGCGCACGCGCTGCACCTGCAGTCGAACGAAGTGCATGTGGAATGCCGGCGCATGGGCGGCGGCTTCGGCGGCAAGGAATCGCAGTCGGCGCTGTTCGCCTGCGTGGCGGCCATTGCGGCGCGGCAACTGCAGCGCCCGGTGAAGCTGCGGCTGGACCGCGACGACGACTTCATGATCACCGGCAGGCGCCACTGCTTCTGGTACGAGTACGAAATCGGCTACGACGACGAAGGCCGCATCCTCGGCGCGGAGATCACCATGGTCTCGCGCGCCGGCCACTCGGCCGACCTTTCGGGCCCGGTGATGACCCGGGCGCTCTGCCACTTCGACAACGCCTACTGGCTCCCCAACGTGGCGATGCACGGCTTCTCGGGCAAGACCAACACGCAGAGCAACACCGCGTTCCGCGGCTTCGGTGGCCCGCAGGGCGCCATCGCCATCGAGAACATCATGGACTCGGTGGCGCGCGAGCTGAAGCGTGACCCGCTCGACGTGCGCCGCGTCAACTTCTACGGCAAGGACCAGAACAACATCACGCCGTACCGCCAGACCGTGACCGACAACATCGTCCACGAACTCGTGGCCGAGCTGGAGGCCAGCAGCGACTACCGCGCGCGGCGCGAAGACATCGCCGCTTTCAACAAGAAGAGCACGGTGCTCAAGCGCGGGCTGGCGCTCGCGCCGCTCAAGTTCGGCATCTCGTTCAACGTGAAGCACTTCAACCAGGCTGGCGCGCTGGTGCACGTGTACACCGACGGCTCGATCCTCGTGAACCATGGCGGAACCGAGATGGGGCAGGGCCTCAATACCAAGGTGGCGCAGGTGGTGGCGCACGAGCTGGGCGTGAGCTTCGAGCGCGTGCGCGTCACCGCGACCGACACGACCAAGGTGGCGAACACCTCGGCCACCGCCGCATCGACCGGTGCCGACCTGAACGGCAAGGCCGCGCAGGATGCGGCACGGCAGATTCGCGAGCGCCTGGCCGACAGCGCAGCGGAGCGCCACGGCGGCAAGGCCAGCGACGTGCGTTTCGCGAACGACAAGGTCGAGGTCAACGGCAAGTCGCTGACCTTCAGCACCGTGGTCGGCGAGGCGTATCTCGACCGGAAGCAACTCTGGTCCGACGGCTTCTACGCCACGCCCGGCCTGAGCTGGGACAAGGACAAGATGCAGGGCCGCCCGTTCTACTACTACGCCTATGGCGCGGCGGTGAGCGAAGTGGTGGTCGACACGCTCACCGGCGAATGGAAGCTCCTGCGCGCCGACATCCTGCACGACGCGGGCAAGTCGCTGAACCCGGCGGTGGACATCGGCCAGGTCGAGGGCGCCTTCATCCAGGGCATGGGCTGGCTCACGACCGAAGAACTGGTGTGGCATCCGCAAAGCGGCAAGCTCACCACGCACGCACCGAGCACCTACAAGATCCCGACCGCCAACGATTGCCCACCGGTCTTCAACGTGCGCCTGTTCGAAGGCCAGAACTTCGAGGACTCGATCCACCGAAGCAAGGCTGTGGGCGAGCCGCCGCTCTTGCTGCCGTTCTCGGTGTTCTTCGCGATCCGCGATGCGGTGTCGGCGGCCGGTGGCCACAGGGTCGATCCGCCGCTGAAGGCGCCGGCCACGAGCGAGTCGATTCTTCGTGCCGTCACCGCCGTGCAGGCGGGGCCGGTTGCATCGGCCGAATGAAAACGGGCCGTGCTCGCACGGTCCGAGCTTCACTCCCACACCCGGTTTCGCCAAATGCTGCGCTGTATAACTGTTCGCACAGACAAGAAAGGTGTGAACAGCCATGAGAGACCAAGCGCTTTTCGACAAGATCGATCTCCACCTGATCCGGGTGCTGCACACCGTGCTGACCGACCGCAGCGTCTCGCGCGCCGCCATTCGCCTGGGCATGTACCAGCCGGCGGTCTCGGCGGCGCTCAAGCGCCTGCGCGAACTGTCGGGCGATCCGCTGCTGGTGCGCTCGGGCTCGGGCATGGTGCCCACCGATGCGGGGCTGCGGATGATCGAGCCCGCGGCCAGCATCCTGCGGGCGGCCGAGATGCTGTTCTCCGATGCGCGCGGCTTCGAGCCGCAGTCGGCGGCCACCACCTTCCGCATCGCAGCGAGCGACTACATGGACCCGCTCTTCCTGCCGATGCTGGTGGCACATGTGAAGCGCGAGGCGCCGCTCTGCCAGATCGAGATCCACGCGCTCTCGCCCGACTCGGACTACCACGGGCACCTGGCGCTTGGGCAGGTCGACCTGGTCATCGGCAATTGGCTCAAGCCCCCGGAAGACCTGCACATGGCGCGGCTCTTCGGCGACGAGGTGGTGTCGCTGGTCAACCAGGACCATCCGGCGGTGCGCC
Source organism: Variovorax sp. W1I1 (assembly GCF_030815625.1). NCBI lineage: Bacteria > Pseudomonadati > Pseudomonadota > Betaproteobacteria > Burkholderiales > Comamonadaceae > Variovorax > Variovorax sp. W1I1. Next base: position 1,002,381 of record NZ_JAUSWZ010000001.1, read on the forward strand.
GCGGCTGGGACCTGGAAACCTGGCTCGCGGCCGAGCACATCGCGCCCACGCCCATGCACCCGGGCGGGCGCGGCATCATCGACCAGATGCTCGACGAGCTGGGCCGGCAGCGCAACATCACCGCGCGCTGCGCGCACTTCAGCCTCATTCCCGACATGGTGGCCTCGAGCCTCTTGGTGCTCACCACCGGCCGCCAGTACTGCGAGCGTTTCGCTGCGCGGCTGCCGGTGAAGATCATCGATTGCCCCGTGGCGCTGCCGCGCCTCATGTACTACCAGCTCTGGCACGAACGCACCCATTCGTCGAGCTCGGCGCGGTGGCTGCGCGAATGCATCAAGGAGGTGGCGGCGTCGCTGCGGCCTCCGGTTTCCGCGATATCCGGCGCGGCGCGTCCGCCCGCCACGCCTGAAACCTCGGACCCCTGAAAAACCCCCGTTCGCGCCGGCGTCGTGAGCGGGGGAACGATGAAACCGCCACTACAACAGCTGGAGACAAGCGAAATGAGTACGTTGGAACAGGCGCCCAAAGGCGCCGAGCCCCACACCCCGGGGCATGTCGAGTCCGCGCGTCCGCGTGCGGCTGTGGGCAGCGCAAGCGGCTCGGGTTTGCTTGAGCGCATGTTCAAGCTCAGTGCGCACAACACCACGGTGCGCACCGAGGTCATCGCGGGGCTCACCACCTTCCTCACGATGGCCTACATCATCTTCGTGAACCCGACGATCCTCGGCGACGCGGGCATGCCCAAGGGGGCAGTATTCGTGGCCACCTGCCTGATCGCGGCACTGGGCACGCTGATCATGGGCCTGTACGCGAACTACCCGATCGCCATGGCGCCGGGCATGGGCCTGAACGCCTACTTCGCCTACGTCGTTGTGCTGGGCATGGGCTACACGTGGCAGGTCGCGCTGGGCGCGGTGTTCATCTCGGGGTGCCTGTTCCTCATCGTCACCGTCACCGGGTTGCGGGAGCTGTTCATCGCGGGCATACCGCAGTCGCTGCGAACGGCGATCACGGTGGGCATCGGCATGTTCCTGGCGCTCATCGCGCTCAAGAGTGCCGGCGTCGTCGCCGCATCGCCCGCTACCTTCGTCACGCTGGGCGACCTGCACTCGCCGCCGGTGGTGCTGGCCACGCTGGGCTTCCTCGTCATCGTGACGCTCGACCGATTGAAGGTGCGAGGGGCGATCCTGATCGGGATCATGCTGGTGACCGTGCTGTCGTTCTTCTTCGGCGGCAACAAGTTCCACGGCGTGTTCGATGCGCCACCGTCGATCGCGCCCACCTTCATGCAACTGGACATCCTGGGCGCTCTCAAGGGCGGCATCCTGAATGTGGTGCTGGTGTTCTTCCTGGTCGAGATGTTCGACGCCACCGGCACGCTGATGGGCGTGGCCAAGCGCGCTGGCCTCCTGGTGCCCGGCAAGATGGAGCGCATGAACAAGGCGCTCCTGGCCGACAGCGGCGCGATCTTCGCGGGCTCGCTGCTCGGCACCTCGAGCACCACGGCGTATGTGGAAAGTGCGGCCGGCGTGCAAGCCGGCGGCCGCACCGGCCTCACGGCCGTGGTGGTGGCGGTGATGTTCCTGGCCTGCCTCATGATCTCGCCGCTCGCGGGCTCGGTGCCGGCCTACGCCACCGCACCGGCACTGCTCTTCGTGGGATGCCTCATGCTGCGCGACCTGGTCGAGCTCGATTGGGAAGACACCACCGAGGTCATCCCCGCCGCCGTGACCGCGCTGGCCATGCCCTTCACCTACTCGATTGCCAACGGCCTGGCCTTCGGCTTCATCACCTACGCGGTGCTCAAGCTGTGCACCGGGCGGGCACGAGAAGTGCATGCGATGGTGTGGGTGATCGCGGCGATCTTCCTGTTCAAGTTCGCCTACATCGGCGGACATTGAAGCTGAGCGCCGTCGGGCGCCGCTGGTCGCGGGAGCAGTCGTCAGTGCTAATAAACTGACAACTGTTCCCGCTTTGTTGCTGTTGAACGAGACAAACCCACGAAACCCGGCATGACAACCCCCCGACTCCAGCTCGCGCACATCACCAAGCGGTATCCCGCGGTGGTGGCCAACAGCGACATCTCGCTGGCCGTTGCCCCCGGCGAAATCCATGCCGTTCTCGGCGAGAACGGCGCGGGCAAATCGACGTTGATGAAGATCATCTACGGCTCGGTCAAGCCCGACGAAGGCACCGTCACCTTCGACGGCCAGGCCGTCAACCTGCGCAACCCGCAGCAGGCGAGGGCGCTGGGCATCAGCATGGTGTTCCAGCATTTCAGCCTGTTCGACACGCTCACCGTGGCCGAGAACGTGTGGCTGGGCCTCGATAAATCGCTGCAGCTCGCGGAAGTGGCGCGCAGCATCACCGCCAAGGCCAGCGAATACGGCCTGGACATCGACCCCTCGCGCCCGGTGCACACGCTCTCGGTGGGCGAGATGCAGCGGGTCGAAATCATCCGCGCGCTGCTCACCAACCCCAAGCTCCTGATCCTGGACGAGCCGACCTCGGTGCTCACGCCGCAGGCGGTCGTCAAGCTCTTCACGGTGCTCAACAAGCTGGCCTCCGAGGGCTGCAGCATCCTCTACATCAGCCACAAGCTGCACGAGATCCGCGAGCTGTGCACCGCCTGCACTGTGCTGCGCGGCGGCAAGGTCACGGGCGTGTGCAACCCGCAGAACGAGAGCAACGAATCGCTCTCGCGGCTGATGATCGGCAGCGAGCCTCCGCCCTTGCAGCACCGCCCGGTGCATGCGGGCGCCGTGGCGCTGCGCGTGAAGGGGCTCACGCTGGCGCGCGAAGACCAGTTCGGCGTCGACCTCGACGGCATCTCGTTCGAGGTGCGCGCCGGTGAAGTAGTCGGCATTGCGGGTGTCTCCGGCAACGGCCAGAAGGAACTGCTCTACACGCTTTCGGGCGAAGACGTGCGGGCCGACGCTTCGATGGTCCAGGTGTTCGACAAGCCCTCCGGCCGGCTGCGCCCGCGCGCGCGCCGCGCGCTGGGCTTGCACTTCGTGCCCGAGGAACGATTGGGCCGCGGCGCGGTGCCCACGCTGGGCCTCGCGCACAACCTGCTGCTCACGCGCAGCAATGCGGTGGGCAAGGGCGGATGGATTCGCACCGCCGCACTCGAGAAACACGCCAAGGGAATCATCGAGCGCTTCAACGTCAAGGCGGGCGGCCCGAATGCGGCGGCGCGTTCGCTCTCGGGCGGCAACCTGCAGAAGTTCATCGTCGGCCGCGAGATCGACGCCAACCCCAAGCTCTTCATCGTCTCGCAGCCCACCTGGGGCGTGGACGTGGGCGCGGCCGCGCTCATCCGCGGCGAGATCCTTGCGCTGCGCGATGCTGGCTGCGCGGTGCTGGTGGTGAGCGAAGAGCTCGACGAGCTGTTCGACATCAGCGACCGCCTGCACGTCATCGCCAAGGGTCGGCTCTCTCCGTCCATCGACCGCGCCGCGGCCACGCTGCCGCAGATCGGCGAATGGATGAGCGGTCTCTGGAACAAGGAAGCGGCCCATGCTTAAGCTCGAACCCCGCCCGGAGCTTTCGCGCTTCTGGACTTTTGCCTCGCCGATCCTGGCGCTGCTCATCACCGTGCTGATTGGCGTGGCACTCTTCGCCGCGCTCGGCAAGGACCCGGTCAAGGGCCTGATGGTGTTCTTCTACGAGCCCATCAAGAACGGCTATGCGCTCGGCGAACTGATGATCAAGGCGACGCCGCTGCTCATCATTGCGCTCGGACTCGCGGTGTGCTTTCGCTCCAACGTGTGGAACATCGGCGCCGAGGGGCAGTTCGTGTTCGGCGCCATCGTCGCGGGCGGCGTGGCGCTGCTGGCCGACAAGAACACCGGTTCCTGGATCGTCGTCGCCATCCTCGTCGCGGGCACGCTCGGCGGCATGGTGTGGGCGGGCATCGTGGCGTTCCTGCGCGACAAGTTCAACGCCAACGAAATCCTCGTGAGCCTGATGCTGGTCTACGTGGCCACGCTGCTCCTGAGCTACATGGTGTTCGGCCCGTGGAAGGATCCGAACGGCTACAACTTCCCGCAATCCAAGACTTTCGAGGCGGTCACGCAGATCCCGCGGCTCTTCAAGGGCTCGCGTGTGAGCATCGGCTTGATCATTGCGCTGGTAGGCGTGGGTGCGCTGTGGGTGTTTTTGTTCCGCACGCGCGCGGGCTTCGCGCAGCAGGTCGGCGGCCTCGCCCCGGCGGCGGCGCGCTATGCGGGCTTCTCGGCACGGCGCGCGGTGTGGATCGCGCTGCTCACCTCGGGCGGCGCGGCGGGTCTTGCCGGCGCGCTCGAAGTCGCCGGGCCGCTGGGCCAACTCACCCCGTATGTGCCGGCCGGCTACGGCTTCGCGGCCATCATCGTGGCCTTCGTAGGGCGGCTGCATCCGGTGGGCATGGTGTTCTCGGCCATCCTCATGAGCATGTTCTACATCGGCGGCGAACTGGCGCAGTCGCGCCTCGGCTTGCCCAAGTCGCTGACCGGCGTGTTCCAGGGCCTCCTGCTCTTCACGCTGTTGGCCTGCGACACGCTCATCGCGTACCGCATCCGCCGAAAGGCCGCGGCGAAGGCCATCCTCGCGACGAGCTCGCTGCAAGCCAGCACGCCGCTGACCGCGCCTGTTGCGCGTTCGAACGAAGGAGCCCTCTGACATGGACAGCTACGCACTCCTTCTAGGCTCCACGCTCAGCGCCGGCACCGTCCTTGCCATCGCCGCACTGGGCCTTCTGATCAACGAGAAAGCCGGCATCGTCAACCTCGGCGCCGAAGGCATCATGCTGTGCGCCGCCATCGCCGGCTTCGCGACGGTGGTCACCACGCACAACCCCTGGCTCGGTTTCCTCGCGGGCATGGCGGCAGGCGCATTGCTGGCCGCGTTCTTCGGCGTACTGGTGATCTGGCTCAACACCAACCAGTACGCGACGGGGCTCGCACTCAGCCTCTTCGGCGTCGGTTTCTCGGCCTTCGCCGGCATCAACTTCGTGCAGGCCAAGCTGCCCGAAAGCGCGAGCTATGCGATCCCCGTGCTGGCCGACATTCCGCTCGTCGGGCCCGCGCTGTTCCGTCATCACCCGATGGTGTATTTCGCGGTGGTGCTGACCTTCGCGCTCATCTGGTTCTTGTACCGCACGCGCGCGGGCCTCGTGCTGCGCTCGGTCGGCGAATCGCCCGAGTCGGCGCATGCGCTCGGCTACCCGGTGCGGCGCATCCGCTTCATGGCGGTGATCGCGGGCGGGGCGCTCTGCGGGCTGGCGGGTGCATACCTCTCGACCGTCTACACGCCCCTGTGGGTCGAAGGCATGGTCGCGGGCCGCGGCTGGATCGCCTTGGCGCTCACCACCTTCGCCACCTGGCGGCCGATCCGCGTGCTGCTGGGCGCGTACCTCTTCGGCGGCGTCTCGATGCTGGGTTTCCACCTGCAGAGCAGCGGCGTCGACGTGCCGCCCCAGTTCCTCAGCATGCTGCAGTACATCGCGCCGATCGTGGTGCTGGCGCTGATCTCGCGCAACCCCGCGTTCATCCGCATCAACATGCCGGCTTCCATAGGGAAACCGTTCTACCCCGGCTCATAATCGCGTTTTTCGTTTTCCCGCCAACCCGTCCTTTTTGAGGATTTCCGACAATGAATGATCTGAACAAGCGCTCCCTGCTCAAGCTGGCCGCCCTCACGGCGGTCGCTTCGGCGGCCCTGATCGGCTGCGGCAAGAAAGAAGAAGCGGCAGCACCGGCCGCGGCCCCCGCGCCCGCCCCGGCACCCGCGGCAGCCGCACCGGCTCCGGCAGCGCCGCTCAACATCGCATTCGCATACATCGGCCCGGTGGGCGACGGCGGCTGGACCTTCGCGCACGACAACGGACGCAAGGCGCTCGAGAAGGAATTCGGCGACAAGATCAAGACCACCTTCGTGGAAAGCGTGCCCGAAGGCGCCGACGCCGAGCGCGTGTTCCGCGACATGGTCGGCCAGGGCAACAAGCTGATCTTCGGCACCACCTTCGGCTACATGGAACCGATGCTCAAGGTCGCGACCGACAGCAAGGACGTGAAGTTCGAGCACGCCACCGGCTACAAGACGGCCGACAACATGCGCACTTACGACAGCCGCACCTACGAAGGCGCGTACATGGCCGGCATCATTGCCGGTGCCATGACCAAGAGCAACACGCTCGGCGTCGTCGGCTCGGTGCCGATTCCCGAGGTGCTGCGCAACATCAACAGCTTCACGATGGGCGCGCAGTCGGTCAATCCGAAGATCACCACCAAGGTCGTGTGGGTCAACGAATGGTTCAGCCCGCCGAAGGAAACCGAAGCGGCCACCGCGCTCATCAACGGCGGCGCCGACATCCTGTTCCAGAACACCGACTCGCCCGCCGTGCTCAAGACGGCGCAAGAGAAGGGCAAGCGGGCCTTCGGCTGGGATTCGGACATGACCGCCTACGGCCCCAAGGCCCACCTCGGCTCGGCCACCATCAACTGGGCGCCGTACTACATCAAGGCCACGCAGGACGCGCTCGATGGCAAGTGGGCGACGGGCCAAGCCTGGTGGGGCGTGAAGGAAGGCGCCATCGACCTCGTGTCGATCGCCGAGGACGTGCCGGCCGAAACCAAGGCCAAGGTCGAGGAAGTGAAGAAGGGCCTGAAGGACGGCAGCTTCGCGATCTGGAAGGGCCCGATCCTCGGCCAGGACGGCAAGGAAGTGGTCGCCAAGGACGCGGTGGCCGACGACAAATTCCTGACCGGCATCAACTTCTACGTCAAGGGTGTCGAAGGCAAGGTGCCCGGCGGCGACAAGAAGTAATCGCTTGAGCGATGCAGACGAAGAGGGTCGCCCAGGGCGGCCCTTTTTTCAGTCGAGGAGGGGATTCGCACCATGAAGCTGATGTTCACCATTGCGGGCGCCGCGTTGCTGTCGGCGGCCTCGCTGTCGTTCGCCGCCGAGCCCCCCAGATTCTCGAAGGACGAGAAAGCCCTGCAAAAGGCCGTCTCCGACACCGAGATGTGCTTTCACTTCGCGGGCGAGTTCAACGGCGACGGCTCCGCGCGCGACAAGGAAATCAACCGCATGCAGCGCAAGCACTGCAACAAGGCGGGCCAGCAGTTGCTGCAGAAGGCGTATCGCGCGAATCCGCAGGACGCGCGCCTCTATCCGGCCGTGCTGATGCTCAACAGCCTGACCACGGAATTCCTGTCGAAGGCCGAGGTGGCCAGGCTGTGCGCGGCGTCGAAAACGGAGCTCGTCTGCCCCTGAGCTTGAAGCCCCCTGCGGCACGATGCTGCTGCGATTGACGCGCAAGCACGGCCGCAAGATGTAAAAAACGCTTACATTGGTCGCCCCGCACTCCCGCCAGAACGCCTCCCATCCGAACCGCGAGTCCCATGTCCGCGACAGCCCAAAACCTCGCCGATACCTGCTTTCCCGGCTTCGGCTCGGCGTTCACCATGGCGTTCCAGCCGATCGTGGATGTCGCGCGCCGCGAAATCTTCGCGCACGAAGCGCTGGTGCGCGGCCTCTCGGGACAAGGCGCCATGGAGGTGCTCGCCAGCATCGGCTCCTCCCAGCGCTTTGCGTTTCACGAGGCCTGCCGCGTGAAGGCCATCGAGATGGCGGCGGGGCTGGGCATGGCATCCAGGCTCAGCCTCAACGTGCTGCCCAACGATGTGGCCGGCCGGCCCGAGTGCTTTCGCACCGCCATGGCCGCCGCGGAGCATTGCAATTTTCCGGTGAGCCGCCTGATGTTCGAAGTCACTGAGGGCGAGCGGACGATCGACCTGCCCGGCCTCGCGGCCATCTTCCAGGACTTCAGGCACCACGGCTTCACCTCGGCCATCGACGATTTCGGTGCCGCCTATGCAGGCTTCGGGATGCTTGCCGCGTTCCAGCCCGACGTCTTGAAGATCGACATGAGCCTGGTGCGGAACATCCATGCCGACCCGGTTCGGCTGGCCATCGTGAGAGGCTTCGTCGCCACCTGCGACGAACTGAACATCCGGGTGATCGCCGAAGGCGTCGAGATGCTGGAAGAGGTCGACGCCCTTCATGCGCTCGGCGTGGACCTGTTCCAGGGCTACTTCTTCGCAAGGCCCGCCATTGCCGCATTGCCGGCGGTGGCATGGGGCACCGCCTGACGTGACCTTATGTGACGGGGCGGGGCGGGCGAGTCCCGCTCACACGTTGCTGGTCGCGCGCACTTCCTCGATGCTCGTCTGCCCGGCCAGCACCTTCTCGATACCGTCCTGACGCAGCGTGCGCATGCCTTCGCGCAGCGCCGCTTCCTGCAGTTCCTCGGCACGCGCCCCGTTCTGCACCAGGCGCCGAAGCGTCCTGGACACCACCATCAGCTCGTGAATGCCCACACGGCCCTTGAAGCCCGTATCGCCGCAATGCGGGCAGCCGGTGCTGGTGAAGGTGTGCAGATGGCCGCCGTGCCCATGGCGTGCGATCCAGTCGCCGCGCACCGCCTCGCGCTCGGCGGGCGTGGCCTCCGCGCCGAAGGCATGCATGTAGTCGGCCAGCAGTTCCTCGACCTTCTCGGGGCTCGCGGGGCTGCTGGTGGTGCACTGGGTGCAGAGGCGGCGCACCAGCCGCTGTGCCAGCACCGCCAGCAGCGAGTCCGCGAAGTTGAAGGGGTCCATGCCCATGTCGAGCAGCCGGGTCACCGTTTCGGGGGCGCTGTTGGTGTGCAGGGTCGAAAGCACGAGGTGGCCGGTCAATGACGCCTCGATGGCCGTCCTGGCGGTTTCCTCGTCGCGGATCTCGCCCACCATGATCACGTCGGGGTCGGCGCGCACGAAGGCCCGCAGGGCCTTGGCAAAGGTCCAGTCGATCCGCGGATTGACCTGCACCTGCCGGAGCCCGGCCTGCGTGATCTCGATCGGGTCTTCCGCGGTCCAGATCTTTCGCTCCGGCGTGTTGATGTGCATCAGCGCCGAGTGCAGCGTCGTGGTCTTGCCCGAACCCGTGGGGCCGACGCACAGCACCATGCCGTAGGGGCGCTCGACCGCCTGGGTGAGCTGCGCGAGATTGCGCGGCGAGAGGCCCAGCGCGTTCATCGCGATGGGCTTGGCCGACGCAAGGATGCGCATGACCACGTCTTCCAGGCCGTTGCTGGTCGGAATGGTGGCAACGCGCAGCTCGATGCGGTGCTGCGGCGAGTACTTGCCGAAGTTGATCTTGCCGTCCTGCGGCTTGCGTTTTTCGCTGATGTCCAGGTCGCACATGATCTTGATGCGCGCCACCACCGCGTTGCGATAGCTGGACGGAAGCTCCAGGTACGTATAGAGCCGGCCGTCGCGGCGAAACCGGATGCGGGTCTTTTCGTCGCCGGGCGAGCTTTCGACGTGGATGTCCGATGCGCCTTCGCGATGCGCCTCCAGGATCATGCTGTTGATCATGCGCACCAGCGAGTTGTCCGACTGCTCGATCGGCGCCTCGGTGCTGGCGATCGAGCGGCCTTCTTTCTCGAGCGTTTCGAGCAGTTCGCTGGTGCCGGCCATGTCGAACTCCAGCGGCCGCATCGGATCGAAGCTGGCCGGGCGCGGCGTTGCCGGGTCGCCGAGCTTCTCGTAGGCCTTGTGCAGCACGCCGTCCAGGTCGAGGCATTTCCCGACCACCGGAATCACCTTCGCCTGGGCAATGAATTCCACTTCGTCGATGGCCGAACGCCGGTTCGAGGGATCGTCCAGCGCGAGGACCAGGCGGCCCTCGTGCAGCATCAGCGGCATCACCTGCAGGCGCTGCGCCGCGCTGTGGCCGATCTTGCGCAGGGCCTCGGCGGACGGCGCGAACAGGTGCAGGTTGACCAGCGGATAGCCCATCTTGTGCACCAGCGCCGCCTGCAGCTGGGCGCGGTTGATCAAGCCCATGCGAACCAGCATCTCGCCCAGCGGCACCGTGGGGGCGAGCTGCTGCTGAACCAGTCCACCTTGCAACTGCGCCGCGGTGACCATGCCCAGCGACATCAGCGTCTGGCCGATCTGCGCGATCGGCATGCGGGTCTGGGCATCGAGTTCGGTCAGCAGTTGTTCCGGTGTGGTGACTTCGGCGGATGACATGGATGGGATCTCCTGTTCTGGTTTCTCTGCGCTGGCGCACGCAGCTCATTGGCTTGGCGCGGTGGGGCGGTCGGGGCCGCGGTTCATGGGCAACGGATCAATCGGAAAACTCGAACCTGTTCCTCCCCGCCGACTTGGCGGCATACAGCGCGCTGTCCGCATGCGCCAGCAATTCTTCGGCGGTGACCGGTGCATCGCCGCCCAGGCGGAATGCGATGCCGATGCTCGTCGTGACCTGCAGCGGTTGGCTGTCGAGGCGAAACGCGGGCGCGCGAATCTGCGCGAGGATTTTCTGTGCAACCCCTGCCGCCGCATCCCGCGCAGGCAGGTTTTCCAGAACGACGACGAACTCGTCTCCCGCCAGCCGCGCCACGATGTCGGTGGCACGCACGCTGGACCGCAGGCGGTTGGCGTATTCGACCAAGACGCTGTCGCCGCTTGCGTGGCCCAGCGTGTCGTTGATGGTCTTGAACGCGTCGATGTCCAGGAACATCAGGGCCATCGCGCTTCCGGTGCGCTGCGCACGCAGGAGCGCCGCGGGCAGGAGCTCGTTGAAGGCGAGCCGGTTCGGCAGGCCCGTGAGCGTGTCGAGCCGGGCCAGCTCGATCAGTTGGCTCTCCACCGCCTTCAAGGCCGTGATGTCCAGGCACAGCGAAAAGATGCCGTTCGTGGCGCCGTCCGCGCCGATGTCGGGCACCAGGCTGATGCGGGCGACACGGCCCGCGCCGACGGCCCGGCTCTGGTCCTCGAACTCCACGCGCTCGCCGGCAAGCGCCCGGTCGATCAAGGCCTTGCGCTTCTGGTACACGCCATGGCCCACCACGTCGTGGAGCGGCCGGCCCAGCAGTTGCGAGGGTTCGAGCCCGAACCACTCGCGATGGGTGGCATTGGCGAAGGTCACGTTCTCCTCGCGGTCGATGTAGGTGATGAGCGCGGGCAGGTTGTCGGTGATGGTGCGCAGCCGGTTCTCGCTGTCGGCGCGCTGCAGTTCCGCCTGCTTGAGCGCGGTGATGTTGAAGGTCATGAGATAGAAGCCCAGGACGCGGCCGTCAAGGTCCTTGTCGGGTATCAGGTGGGCCTGGAAGTGCCCGTCCTTGCCGTGCAGCGGCGCATGCAGCGGAAAGCGCACCTGCTTGCCCGCGAGCACCACCGGGATGTAGGGCGCGTGCTGTGCGTACATCGATTCGCCCAGCGCCGAGCGCAGCGTGACGCCGTCCAGCGGCCGGTCGCCATGGTCTGCCATCTGCCGTGCGCGGCTGTTGGCATAGAGGCAGTTCTCCTCGGTGTCGAAATAGCCCACCAGCGCGGGAATGCTGTCGGTCACGTCGCGCAGCCGCTTCTCCTGCTCGGTCAGGGCCTTGCGCACGTTCACCTCGTCGGTGATGTCGAAGGTCATCGCGAACACGCCCTGCACCGTGCCGCTGGCATCCTGGTCGGGAATGTAGTGGGCCTTGTAGGTGCGCTCGCCGATGCCGCGCGCAGGGTCGCCCTTTTTCTCGACGACCACGGTCTCGCCGGCCAGGGCGCGCCGGATGTAGGGCTCGACGACGGCGAAATCCGCCGCACCGCGCGCCTCGGGCATCGACTGGCCGACCATCGAATCGTTGCGGTGCAGCGCCCGGATATGGGCGTTCACGAAGGTGTAGTTGAGCGACGCGTCGACATGCGACACCAGCGCAGGAATGTTGTCCGCAATGATGCGGACCTTCGCCTCGCTGTGCGCCAGGCTGACCTCGATGCGCTTGCGCTCCGTCACATCGAAGGTCATGGCGTAGTAGCCGCGGTACTGCCCGGCGTGGTCGAGGTCGGGGATCAGGTCGGTCTGGAAAAAGCGCTCTTGTGCGCCGGGCCCCGATGCATCGCGGCGCTCCAGGCTGACCGATTCGCCCATCGCCACGCGCTGCAGCCCCGCTTCGAGGGCCGCGTCGTCGCCCGGGCTGCTCATGCTTTGCACCGGCTGCCCGATGAGCTGCGCGGCGCTCTGTCCCAGCTTCTCGCACAGCCGGGCATTCACGAAGGTGTAGCGGCCCTGCGCGTCGGCATGCGAGACCATGGCCGGCAGGTTGTCTGTGATGTCGCGCAGGAACTTCTCGTCCGCCTGCCGTTGCCGTATCAGCCGGTCGAAGGTGCGCGAGAGGTCGCCGATTTCATCGTTGGTGTACCTGCGCAGCGCCGTCACTTCGGTCGGCGCGGCTTGCGCATCGAGCATGTGCCGGTGCAGCGCGGTCAGGGGCTTGAGCTGCTGCCGCACGACAGCCAGCGCGATCGCACCCGCCAGCAACGCGAGAACGAAGGCTCCCGCCCATGCGGCGCGCTCGATGGCATCGACATGCGCAAATGCCTCGTCGCGCGGATACATGGCGCCCATGATCCAGTCCGCCTGCCGCAGGCGCCTGAACGCATAGAGGCCGTGCACGCCCTCCCGATTGACGCCTTCGGTCGCGCCCTCGAAGCCTCTGATGGCGCGCTCTATCTCGGGGTTGCGCGCCGTCTGCGGGCTGGCTGCTTCGAGTACGCGCTCTTCGCGGGGATGGTCCACGACGATGCCGTTCGTCGTGGTGATGAACAGGTACCCGGTCTCGCCGAACCTGACGCTCGCCAGCTCGCCCAGGATGTTGCGCTCCTTCAGGTTGATGGAGCCCGAGATCACGAACTGCACCCGCCCTTCGCTGTCCAGCACCGGTTCGGTGATGGCGACCTGCGCCAGGCCGTTCAGCCGGTTGCGGTAGGGCTCCGAGATCACGCCCTCCTTGAAGGCCACCGTGTCCCGGAAATACGCGCGGTCCTTGACGTTGATCCGGCGGACCTGGTTGGCGTTGTTGAGGTTTGCCACCAGGTTGCCGTCCATGTCGATGAAGGCCACGTTGTCGAACGCCTCGCGCAGCGACTTGTGCTGCTCCAGAAACGCCTGCAGCGGCGCCGCGTCCGCCAGCGTGAGCGCCTCCGCGCTGTCGCCGAAGGTCTTCAGCAGCGTGCGCCGGCTGATGAACTTCTGGTCAACCGCATCCGCCAGGGCCGAAACGCGCGCGAACTCCTCCTGGGCAATCGACTCCCGCATGCTGGTCTTGACGAACTGCAGCGCGACCGTGGCAACGGCGAACGTGGCTGCCAGCACCACTGCTGCCACGCCAAGGCTCATGCGCGTGTTCAGACCGATGCGGAATTTTCTGGAACCTGATGGATTCATTGACCTGCATAGTGCATCGCAACCAAGAAACGGGTGCAGGCCCGCAAGTTAGGCGTTCCGGGAGAGAAGCGCAAGTAGCCATTCACCTGACCGGGCGCAGGGCGCAGGGCGCAGTTGCTTCAGGTCGGCGTGCCTCTGGTCTCGATCACGCTTGCCGCGCTGTCGACGAACCCCCGTATCAACCGCTGCCGGGGCGACGCCCGCAGCCACAGCACGCCGAAGCGCCGCGGCTCCGAGGGCAGCGGCAACGGAATCTTCACGATGCGCTGGCCATCGAGCAGCGGCGATGCGATGTCGGGCACCAGCGAAACGCCCAGGCCCCGGTCGACCATCATCGCGATCGCCAGCAGCGAACTGAGTTCGAAGCGCTCCTGCGGCACGATGCCCGCGGCGCGCAGGTACCGGTCGGCCTGCTTGCCGCCGCCGAGTGCGCGGTCATAGCGGATGAACGGCGAAGTTCGCAGCAGTTCGTGCGGGTCGCGCTTCGCAAGGCGGCTCGGCGCGAGCAACACCAGCGGCTCCTCGCGCAGCAACGACCAGTCGAAAGTCTTGGCCAGCACATAGGGCGGATACAGGCACACGGCCGCATCGAGCTCGCCCTGCTGCACCGCCTTGTGAAGCGTGGCCGTCGTGCCCGACTGCAGGAACACCTTCACGCCCGGATGCGTCTTCACGAAGCGCGCGAGGATGTCCGGCAGCAGGCTGTGGATGGCCGTGTTGATGGTGCCGATGAGCAGTTCGCCGCCGGCCGCGTCGCTGTTCAGCAGCGTCTTGATGTCGCCCACCTCGCGCAGCAGGTTGCGCGCGCGCTGCACCAGCAGGTGCCCGGCTTCGGTCGGCTGCACCGTGCGGCCCGCGCGTGCGAGCAGCGGTGCGTTGAGCTCGCGCTCGAGCGTGCGTATTTGCTGTGCCACGGCGGCGGGCGTCAGGTCGAGCCGGCGTGCGGCCTCCGACATCGAGCCCGACTCCACCACCAGGAGAAAGCTTTGCAGGTAAGCGGTTTCCATGAAGATAGATTTTCTATGAACTGATCATAGAAACCATGTGTTTTTCTTTTCTCATGCGCTGCGCACACTGCGGCGCATGAGAAGCAAACTGTTCGTTCCCGGCACCCGCCCCGAGTTATTCGCCAAGGCGCTGAGTGGCGCGGCCGATGGCGTGTGTTTCGACCTGGAAGACGCGGTGTCCGAGCCGCGCAAGGGCGAGGCCCGCGATGCCGTGCGGCAACTGCTGCGAGGCGATGGCGTGGCCGCATCGGGCAAGACCGTGATCGTGCGCGTCAACGCGATGGACACGCCGCACTTCGCGGACGACATCGCGGCGGTGGCGCAGGCCGGCGTTCACCTCATCAACATTCCCAAGCCCGAGAGCCCGGCGCATGTGCGCGCCGCGGTCGAGGCCATCGAGCGTGCCGAGCAGGCGAATGGCGTGCGCACGCCCATCGGCCTGTTGCTGAACATCGAAGCGCCGTCGGCGTTGCGCACCGCAGCGCAGCTTGCGTCGGCGCATCCGCGCGTGGCCGGGCTGCAGTTGGGGCTCGGCGATCTGTTCGAGCCGCTGGGCATCGCACGCCGCGAGCCGGCCGCGATCCAGCAGGCGATGTTCGCGATGCGCATCGCCGCGGGCGAGGCGGGTGTCTATGCCTACGACGGCGCGTTCGCGGACATCCGCGATGCCGAAGGTTTTCGCGCCGAGGCCATGCTGTCGCGCAACCTCGGCTTCCTCGGCAAGACCTGCATCCACCCGAGCCAGATCGCGATCGCCAACGAGGTGTTCCGCCCGACCGATGAAGAGATCGCACACGCCTGCAAGGTGGTCGAGGCGGCCCGCGACGCCGATGCCAAGGGCGTGGGTGCCTACGTGGTCGACGGAAAAATGATCGACATCCCTTTCGTGATCCGCGCACGCGCCATCGTCGCGAGCGCGCGCAGCCTGGGCCTGCTGCCGGGTTGAGCCTTTCGCTTTCTTAAAAAAATCAGGAGACAAGACAGATGAAGATTTCCCCGTTGTTTCGCTTGCGCACGCTCGCTGTTGTTGCAGCTGCCGCTGGCGGCTGCCTTTTGAGCGGCGCCGCGTTCGCACAGGCCGCATATCCCACCAAGACCATCACCATCGTCGTGCCCTATCCGGCGGGTGGCTCGAACGACACCTTTGCGCGCCAGGTGGCCAAGGAACTGGGCGACGAGTTCAAGCAGCCGGTGATCATCGACAACCGCCCCGGCGCGAGCGGCAACACCGGCACGGGGCAGGTCTCGAAGGCCGCGCCCGATGGCTACACGCTGGTGGCGGTGTCGTCGAGCATGACGACCAATGCGGCCGTGCAGTCGAAGCTGCCGTTCGATCCGGTCAAGGGCCTCGCGCCCATCGCGATGTTCGCGAGGGGGCCGTTCATCGTGGCGGTGAACAACGAGTTCCCGGCGAAGACGCCGGCCGAGCTCATCGCCGCCATCAAGGCCAAGCCCGGGCAGTACAACTACGCCTCCTCGGGTGCGGGCAGCGTCAATCAGTTCGGCACCGAGCTGCTCAAGGCCAAGGTGGGCGACCTGCAGATCGCGCACATTCCCTACAAGGGCATGGGGCCGGCCGTGACTGACCTCGTCGGCAACCAGACGCAACTGCTGATTTCGAGCGGGCCCTCGCTGCTGCCGATGGTGCGCGCCGGCAAGCTGCGCGCGGTGGGCATCACCAGTTTGAAGCCGAGCCCGATCGCGCCCGACCTCACGCCGGTTTCCACGGCAGTGCCGGGCTATGAATTCGAACTCTGGTGGGGCCTGCTCGCGCCGGCGGGCACGCCGCCCGACGTGATCGCCAAGCTCAACGGCGCGGTGAACAAGATCATCACCAAGCCCGAGATCGCGGCCAATTTCCTGCGCGAAGGCGCCATCGCCACGCCGCTCTCGCCGGCGCAGTTCGGCACGGTGATCGCCGAGGACGTCGAACGCTGGAAGAAGCTGGCCAAGCAGCAGAACATCACCGCCGACTGACGGCCGACCACCGAGGAAAGAAAGATCCATTCATGAGCTTCGACGCCGACAAAGACGACGCACGCCTGCCCGCGCGCACCGGCCCCGTGGGGCCGTTGAGCGGCCTGCGCGTGCTCGACCTGAGCGCCTACATCGCGGGCCCCTACGGCTGCTCGCTGCTGGCCGACCAGGGCGCCGAGGTCATCAAGATCGAACCGCCCACGGGCGACAACCTGCGCAAGTACCCTTCGACGCTCGAAGCCGAGAGCCGCGCCTTTATCGGCGTGAACCGCAGCAAGCTCGGCGTGGTGCTCGACCTGAAGAAGGCGGAAGACCTTGCCGCGCTGATGGCGCTGGTGCGCACGGCCGATGTGCTGGTGCACAACTTCCGGCCCAGCGTGCCGCCGCGGCTGGGCATTGCGTACGACCAGCTGAAGGTGGTCAATCCGCGCCTCATCTATTGCAGCCTCACGGGCTACGGCGAGACCGGTCCGCTGCGCGAGAAGGCCGGCTACGACCAGGTGCTGCAGAGCATGACCGGCATGTGCGCGCTGCAGGGCAAGCGCGGCGAGCCGCCCGAGATCATCTACGGCTCTGTGGTCGACTACTACGCGGCTGCATTGGTGGCCGCAGGCGTCGCCTCTGCCCTGTACGAGCGCGAGAAGAGCGGGGAGGGCCAGTTCGTCGGCGTGTCGCTGCTGCGCTCCGCGCTCACGATGCAATCGGCGCGCATGGTGTGGGCCGAGGGCGAACCGAAGGACGTGGGACGCGACATGCGCTCGGGCGGCATCACCGGCCTGCATCCGACGCGCGAAGGGCACCTTTACATCTCGGCCAACACGCCGCATTTCTGGCAGGCACTGTGCGCCAAGGTGGGTTTGCCCGAACTCGCGGCCGACGAGCGCTACGACTCGGTGCGAAAACGCGCGCTGCACTTTGCAGAGATCGTTCCGCGCCTGCGCGACGCGCTGGCTGCGCGCACCGCGCTCGAATGGGAAGAACTGTTCGGCGAGGAGGTGCCTTGCGCAGCAGCCCGCACCGTCGAGGACATGTTCGACAACGAGCAGGTGCTGGCCGAGGACATGGTGGCGAACTTCGCGCATCCCACGCTCGGCTCATACCGAGGGTTCACGAGGGCAGTGAAGTTCGGACGAACGCCCGGCCCCGAACCTTTTGCGGCACCGACGCTGGGTCAGCACACGGACAAGGTATTGAAGACCGCGAACGCAGCGGACTGAAAACGCGCATGGACGTCAGCTACCCCAACAGCAGCGGAGCGCGCCGACCCGCCGGCGTGGCGCCGGAGGGCGCGTGCGATGCGCACATGCACATCTACGACCGCAGCTTCGCGCTGCATGGCTCGCCCGACGCGATGGTCGACAAGGCCACGGCCGACGACTATCGCCTGCTGCAGCAACGCATCGGCACGCAGCGAACGGTCGTCGTACAGCCGCGCGTGCATGGCACCGACAACAGCGTGACGCTAGCCGCCATTTGTGCGCTCGGTGCCGAGAACACGCGCGGCATCGCAGTGGTTTGCCCCGACGTAAGCGATGCCGAACTCGAATGGCTGCACGCAGGCGGCATTCGCGGCATCCGCTTCACGCTCTACACGCAGGCCAACGCGGCGACTGATTTCTCGATGGTCGAGCCGCTCGCGCAGCGAGTCCATGCGCTCGGCTGGCATGTGCAACTGCACTGGAGCGCCGATCAGATCGCGGCGCATGCGGACCTGCTCGCGCGGCTGCCGTGCACGATCGTCTTCGACCATCTTTCGCGCCTGCCGTTGCCCGATGCGCTGTCGCATCCTGCGTTCGATGTGGTCAGCCGGCTGCGCGAGAACGGCCGCACATGGATCAAGCTGTCCGGCCCCTACCTCGACTCGAAGGCGGGCGCCGCGGGCGGCTACGCCGACACGACGTCCATCGCGCAGGCCTGGGTCCGCCAGGCCCCCGAACGCGTGGTGTGGGGCAGCGACTGGCCGCATCCCACCGAGCCCATCGCCAAGCCCGACGACGCGGCGCTGTTCGACCTGTTGAGCCAATGGGTGCCCGACGCGGCCACGCGCCATCGCGTGCTGGTCGACAACCCGGCGCTGCTCTACGACTTTCATGAAATGACGACAAAGACCGAGACACCTGAAAAATGACGAAGAGACGCCTCCTGAAATTCATCGCCGCGCTGGCCGCGTGCACTCCGCTGCTCGGCTGGGCTGCATGGCCCGACAAGCCCATCCGCATGGTCGTGCCGTACGCCGCGGGCGGCGGCGCCGACAACACCGCGCGCGTCGTCGCGCAGCACATGAGCACTGCGCTTGGCCAGCAGATCGTCATTGACAACAAGCCAGGCGCAGGCGGCGTGATCGGCGAGGACAACGTGGCGAAGGCCCCGGCCGATGGCTACACCGTGCTCTACGACGCCTCGGCGTTCTCGGTGAACCCGTCGCTGCGCAAGCTGCCGTTCGATGCGGCGAAGGATTTCATTCCCGTCTCGCTGGTGGCCACCGCGCCACAGATCCTCGTCGTGCCCGCCACCGCGCCGTACAAGACGGTGGCCGAGTTCCTCGACTTCGCGCGCAAGAACCCCGGCAAGCTCAGCTTCGCCTCGGCCGGCGGCGGCACCGGCTCGCATCTGGCGGGCGAGGCGCTGAACGAGCAGGCGAAGGTCAACCTGATGCACGTGCCCTACAAGGGCGGCGCACCGGCGCTGACCGATGTGATGGGCGAGCAGGTGTCGGCGTACTTCGGCAACGTGGCCTCGACGCTGGGCTATGTGAAGTCGGGCAAGCTGCGCGCGCTGGCCGTGAGCTCAAGCAAGCGCGTGAACGGGTTGCCCGACACGCCCACGCTCGCCGAGTCGGGCCTGCCGGGCTACAACGTGGTCGAGTGGAACGGCGTGTTCCTGCCCAAGGGCACGCCGGCCGATGTCGTTCAGCGGCTGGGCAAGGCGGTGCAGGCGGCGGTGAACGATCCCACCGTGAAGCAGAAGCTGCTGCAGTTCGGCCTGGAGCCGGCGGGCACCACGCCCGAGGCGTTTGCGAAGTTCGTGCAGGACGAGACGGGGCGGGTGAGCGCGTTGGTGAAAGCTCGGAACATCCGCGTCGATTGAGCGCGGCCATGGGGCAGCGACTCAGGCAGGGGAGACGTCCCAGCGCTTCTTGAAGGCAGCGAACACCGCAGGCGGATTCAGCTGCTCGGCCGACCGGTCCTCCAACGCTTCGGCTTCGTCGGAATCCGAGATGCTGCAAAACAGGGTCAGCGCCTGCCTGTCGGCCCCCGCGCCGAAGAAACCTTCCTGGTCCAGATCGGCCAGTGCCTGGACCATCGTGTCGTGCAGTCGCGAGCGGAAGGCACCGAAGGCACGGTCGTCGTCCAGCGTCAATAGATGGGTGCTCAGACGCTTGCACGGTGCGTCGAACCGCTCCGCGTGCACGGCTTCGTAGGCCCACTCCGCAGTGCCCCAGCGGGCATATGCGACATCGGCGGGGTCGGTGAATTCGCCGTCCAGCAGGATGCGTTGAAAAGCCTCCTCGCTGTTGGCGCTCGGGCAGACCGTCATCGCGCCGTCGTCGGTGTAGAGGGCCATCGCATAGAACCGCTCGTTCGGTTGCGCGGCACGCAGCGTGCCGAAGGCGTGGCGGGCGGCATCGCGAATCTGGACGCGGAGCGTTTCGAAATCGAAAGAGGTCATGTGGGCTGAGGGCAAGTGAGCCAGCCGCGATGTTAGATGGGCTCGCTTTCATTGGCCTCCGCCGCTCGGACCACGCGAGCGCAATCAGCCTGCGCAAATTGCCGCGGCTGGCCCCGGGTACTCCATCTCCTGCATAACCCAGTCACGCCGTGCCTCGCCATGGCGCGCGGCAATCTCGCACAGCGTGCGGTCCAGTTGCTGAACCGGCTTGAGCGAGGAAGTCAGCAGCAGGCGGGTCGATTTTTCGCGAGCTGGCTGCGTAACGAGCACGAGGCCGCTGCGCAACGTGACCGCCCCGGACGCAGACGCGGACGCAGCATCGACTTTCATATGCCCCGTGCGCGTCCACGCATCCGCCGCCAGCGCAAGCGCAATGTCGTCGGTGCCGTTCCGCACTTCGATTTGTCCCTGCTCGCCGCGCCAGAACGCGGCCTTGTTGAGCAGGTAGCTGCTGCCGCGCTTCATGTTCAGGCCGAAGGGTGCACTGTCGTGTTCGGGGCTCCACGAAGCCACGCCCAGTTCGTTGGCCATCGACTTCGCCTTCTCCGGCCCGCCGATCGCCTCGACCAGCGCCAGCATCGTCGGCACCGAGGCGGTGATGCCGGTGGTGGTCGCGACATCGCGGTCCATCACGTAGCGTTGATGCGGCACATGGGTCGTACCGGGGTGCCGCTTCAGCAGCGTCTTGCGGTCGTACCAGTGGCCTGCGAAACGCCGCCCATCTAGCAGCCCGGCATGGCCGATCACCAGTGCGCCCGAGCAGACGCCGATCACCCGCGCGCCCCGTGCCGCCTGCTGCTTCAGCCAGGCCGCCACCGCTGGATCGTCTTCGACGATCATCGCCGGCACGATCACGTAGTCCGGACCCGAGGGATGCGCACGATCGAAGCTTGCGAAGTCCTGTGCGCCATCGACCTGCAGCGCGGGGTACAGGGTCACCGGGCCGCTCTTCGGCGCGACGATCCGCACATCGGCCAGGTTGGCGCGCTGCAGCACTGCGTGCGGCAACAGCAGATCGGTTGTCTCGGTGCCTTCGTTCAATGCGAGCACGGCGACCACCGGCCTGCCAGCGCGACGCGGTTTCAGGGCTTCGACGAAGGCCTGCTGCTCGCGCTCCCTCGCGGAGGCGTCGGCCGGCGCGGGCGGCAGTGGCGCGCCTGCGCCGCATCCTGCGAGGGCAAACGCTGCAATACTGGCGCCGATCAGCGCCCACACCGCTCTCCACATGGCTCTGTTCTCCTGTCAACCTGACGATGCCCAGAGATTAAGAATGCCGATCCCGACCCACAAGGACGAAGACACCGCGGTTCCTGCCAGCAACGTCGTGCTGGTCGTGTTCGACGGCGTCGAGGTGCTCGATGCCGCCGGCCCTTCCAGCGTGTTCAGCAAGGCCGAGGAGATGCGCCCCGGCACCTACCGCCTGCACATCGCATCGCCCGGAGGCGGTACGGTATCGACGAATGGCGGATTGCAGTTCGGCGGCACGCTGGCGCTGCAGCAGTTGCCCGCCACCATCGACACGCTGATCGTGGCCGGTGGCGACGAGCCCGCGGTGCGCGAGGCGATCGTCGAGCACCGCATCGGCGCGTGGCTGAAAGACGCCGCACCGGGCATCCGCCGCGTCGCGAGCGTGTGCAGCGGCGCCTTCGCACTCGCGGCGGCGGGCCTGCTCGACGGCCGCGCGGCCACCACGCACTGGCGCTGGTGCGACCAGCTGCAGGCGCTGCGGCCGCAGACGCGCGTGCAGCGCGAACGCATCTATGTGCGCGATGGTCCGGTGTGGACATCGGCCGGTGTCACGACCGGCATCGAGCTGGCGCTGGCGCTGGTCGAAGACGACCTCGGCCATGGCGTGTCGATGGACATCGCCCGCACGCTCGCGCTGCCGATGCTGCGCGGTGCGGAGCAACCGCAGCTGAGCCAGGCGCTGCAGGCGCAAGGCGCGGCGAGCCATCGGTTGCGCGAGCTGGTGGCGTGGATCGGCACGCATCCGCAAGAGGCGCTGTCGGTCGAGCTGCTGGCCGAGCGGGTGCAGATGAGCCCGCGGAATTTTGCGCGCGCATTCGCGGCTGAAACAGGATGCACGCCAGCGCGGTTCGTCGAGCAGACGCGCGTGGCGGCGGCGGCGCAGTTGCTGCGGCAGACGGAGTGGCCGCAGGAGCGCATCGCAGCGCGCAGCGGTTTCGGGTCGGTCGACGCACTGCAGCGTGCGTTCGCGCGGCAGCATGGTGTGACGCCACAGCGCTATCGCGATGGTGGCGATGGCGAAGGGCGCCATGCATCCAGGTAGCGAACTGCCATTCGACCCGGCGCGGCCGCCCCCGATGAACCGTCACGCGCAGATCGAACTGAATGAACAATGACAACGAGGAGCACCATGACCCTTTCGACGAAGAACCTGAAGCCGCTCCCGGGCATCCAGGAACTGAAGCGGCTGACGCAATCGCTCGCCATGCTCGACGCCATCCTGTCGCCGGAGTGGGAGTACCGCTACTACTCGTTCAACCAGGCGTGGTCGGATGGCGGGATGATGGCCTCGATGCGTAATGGCTCGGGGGACCACTGGTTCGCCATCTTCTGCGCGGCGGGTGCCGCCATCCATGGCCTTGCGCATGAGGCGCCGATTTTCAGGCACGGCAATCCGCAGCCCGCGATCTTCGAGGGCCTGCCTTCGGCGTTCCACGCGAACCTCTTGCACGAGCCCGCATTCGCCACCCACGACAGCACGTTCTGCATCTGGCGCCTGAGCGACGACGAACACTGGTCCTGCGGAAATGTCGAACTTCCGGCGGGGGAAGACCCCGATGGATCGGCTGATTTGCTCGGAATTCTTGCGGGGCGCCCCGAGCAATACGCAGCGTTCGCCGGCGAGTACTACGAGCGCGATGTCGACGTGGGCGAGGTCGCCGCGATCTACCGCCACGAGCCGCTCAGCGTGGAACTCGTTCGGCGGCTCAATCCCGATATCGATCTGGCGTCGCTCGCCGATGACATCGCCGAGATCGGGTATCCGCGTTGAGCGCGCGCTAGATCACGACCACCAGCTTGCCCTTGGCCTCGTTCTGCTCCATCGCCCTGTGCGCTTCGGCGATGTCGTCGAACGCATAGGTCTTGTCGATGGGAACGGAAAGCTTGCCCGACGCCACATCGTCGAGATAGCCCTGCAGGACGGATGACGGCAGGTCCGCCGCCTCGCCCGAATAGGCGCACAGCCTCACCGCATCGGGCAGATAGCCGATCGGGTAGAAATCCTTGACGGTCCACTCATTCGACAGCATGCCCGTGAAGCACGCGACACCGCGCCGGCGCAATGCGCGCAGGGTGTCGGGCAGCGTGGGCGTTCCGACCAATTCAAGGGCGAGATCGACCCCTTCCGGGAAAAGCTTGCGGACCTGCGGCGCCACGGCACCGTCGTCGATCAGCACATGATCGACACCGGCTGCGGCCAGCGCGGACTGCTTGGCTGCGTTTCGCGTGGTCGCAAGGACGGTCAGGCCGCGTTGCTTCGCAAGGCTCGCCGTGGCCAGCCCTACCGATGAGGTTCCGCCCCGGATCAGGATTGACTGGCCCGCCTTTGCATCGAGCGCCGACACGAGCGAGCCGTACGCGGTCTGCAGCATCTCGGGCACCGCGCCCACCACGTCCCAGGGCAGCGTGCTCTTGAAGGCGATCACATTCGACACGGGCACGCAGGTGTATTCGGCATAGCCGCCGTCGTAGGTGCGGCCCATGTTGCCCATCATCGCGACGACCTGCTGCCCGACCGCGAACTCGTTGCCCGGGCACGCGGCGACTTCGCCGCACGCCTCGATACCCAGCACGCGCGGAAAGGTCACGCCCTCGGCAAGGCCGATGCGGGTGTGCAGCTCGGAGCGGTTGAGCCCGAAGGCGCGCACCTTGATGAGCACCTGCGCGGGACCTGGCACGGGAATGGGCAGGGCGCGAATCTTCAGGGCCTCGGGCGGGCCCGGGGCATCGAGCACGACGGCGCGCATGGTGGGGGTCATGGAAGTCCTTGGAGTCGAGGACCGAAGCGTAGCGTTGTCGAGTTGCCGCTGCGACTCCGCTGGGGAAAACTCATTTCCACCAGCGCGGGTAGTCTTTACCTCGATGGCTTGCCACGGGGCGTTGCCGGAAGCGTCACCGGATACGGAGCTCCTGCCCTTCGCATCGACAGACTGGGCCGTCAGGTGCTTGCCCGGGCCCGTCGCTGGCGTCCGCCCGCGGCATCGACTGACGGCTATACGTTTGCGGTGATGGCGCGGGCCGTGCCTGCCTTTATGCTGTGCGGGATCACAACGCACAGCCCTACGCCATGACCGACTTCCGCCCTGTCTACGACCCGCGCTTCGACAACATTCCCGCCGATCGACTCCCCGAACTGCTGCGCGCCATGCCCAAGGCCGAGCTGCACATGCACATCGAAGGCTCGCTCGAGCCCGAACTGATCTTCGCGCTCGCGCAGCGCAACGGCGTGGCCATTCCGTATGCCAGCGTCGAAGACCTGCGGAAGGCCTATGCCTTCACCAACCTGCAGAGCTTTCTGGACATCTACTACGCCGGCGCGAGCGTGCTGCTGAAGGAGCAGGACTTCTACGACATGGCCTGGGCCTACCTCGAGCGTGCCGCGGCCGACAACGTGGTGCACACCGAGATGTTCTTCGACCCGCAGACGCACACGGCGCGCGGCGTGGCGATGGAAACGGTGGTCGATGGCCTGCACCGCGCGTGCGTCGATGCGCAGCCCAAGCTAGGCGTGAGCGCATCGCTCATCCTCTGCTTCCTGCGCCACCTGAGCGAAGAAGAGGCTTTCGAAACGTTGGAGCAGGCACTGCCGTTCCGTGACAAGTTCATCGGCGTGGGCCTCGATTCGAGCGAGGTCGGCCATCCGCCCGAGAAGTTCGCGCGCGTGTTCGCACGCTGCCGCGAACTGGGCCTGCGCCTCGTCGCGCATGCGGGCGAAGAAGGCCCGCCCGAGTACGTGTGGAGCGCGCTCGATGTGCTGAAGGTCGAGCGCGTCGACCACGGTGTGCAGAGCGCGAAAGACCCGGCGCTGATGAAGCGGCTCGCGCAAGACCGCATTCCGCTCACCGTGTGCCCGCTGTCGAACCTCAAGCTCTGCGTGTTCCCGGACCTCTCGAAGCACAACCTCGGCGCGCTGCTCGATGCGGGGCTGGTCGCCACGATCAACTCGGACGACCCCGCCTACTTCGGCGGCTACATGAACCAGAACTTCACGCAGACCTTCGAAGCCACCGGGCTCAAGGTGCAGCACGCCTGGCAGCTCGCGGCCAACAGCTTCGAAGGCAGCTTCATCGACGTGGCCACCAAGCGCGCCTACGTGGACCGGCTCAACGCCGTCTTCGCGAGCTTCTGATCGGCAACGGCCGGCCGCGGCACCAGCAGCGGCATCGCCACCAGCGCGCAGGCGCTCGCCGCTAGCCACACCATCGGCCAGCCCTGCAGCGCGAGCAGGTGCGGAATGGAGAAGGGCGTGACGAAGCACACCAGGAACACGCTGGTGTTCGCCATGCCCAGCGCAGTGCCGGCGCGCGCCGCGCCGGCCAGCGTGGCGAGCTCGGTGTAGGCCACGCCGTGCCAGGCCGACACGCACACGCCGCTCACCCCCAGCAGCACGACCAGCGCGATGCGCAATGCCAGTGAATCGGCGGTGTGCGTGCCCGCGGCCATCACCAGCACCGCGAGCGCGGCGAAGAGCAGCACGCTGAGTGCGCTGCAGGCGCGCAGGTAGGCGGGGCGGTTGCGGCGGCGGTCGGTCCAGCGGCCGCTCCACACGCGCATCACCATCGCGCCGACCTGGGTGAAGACCATGGTGGCCGTGATGGTCGCGAGGCCCGCATGGCCGAAGTCGTGCAGGAACACCGTGCCGAAGGACAGCACCGCGAACTGCGGCGCGCAGAGGATGCCGATGCCCAGCACGATGCGCCAGACGCGGGCGTCGCGCAGCGGGCCGGTCTTCGGGGCTTCGGCTGCTGTCGGGGCACGCGGCGCATCTTTCGCAATCGGCGGTTCGTGTACCCATGCCCAACTCATCAACGCGCTCAGCGCACACAGCAGCGCGAGCAGGCCGTAAAGCGCCGCGAAGCCGAAGTGCAGCGCGACGAACGGCAGCACGAGCGCGCCGATGCCACCGCCCAGTGGCACGGCAGTCTGTCGGATGCTCATCGCGAGCCCGCGTTCGCTCGCGTCGAACCATGTCATCACCGCGCGGCCGCTCGCGCCATTGACGCTGCCGCCCAGCAGGCCGACCAGCAGCAGGCCCGCGGCAAGCCAGCCGAGGCCGGGGATGTGCTGCGCGCTCGGCGCGGCCCAGAGCGCCATCGCGACGAGTGCCATGGCGGTGCTGCCGAGCCCTGTGAGGAGCACCGGCCGGTCACCCCAGCGGTCGGTCAAAAGGCCCCACGGCAGTTCGCTAACCGCGATGCCAAGGCCCATGAGGCCGAGCACAAGGCCGAGCGTCGCGTTGTCCAGCTGGTAGCCGGTGCGCATCAGCACTGCCGTCATCGGGATGCCGCTGAAAGCCACGGAGAACGCCGCGTTGGCGGCCACGCCCGCGGCCAGCACCTTCCAGCGGTGGCGGGGCGAGTACGAAGGAGAAAGAGGCGAGTGGATCATGGTGCGGCGAAGTTTCCGTCGCTGCCAAGGTTTTGAAAATCAGAAAATAATGAGTGAACCGTCCCGAAAATCAGGACGATTAAAAAAGGATGAATCCATGTCCCAGGTGATGTTCGATCTCGACGTGCTGCGCAGTTTTTCCACCGGCATCGCACTCGGCAGTTATGCCCGCGCGGCCGACCGGCTGGGGCGCTCGACCTCCGCAGTGAGCGCGCAGTTGAAGAAGCTGGAGGCGCAGGCCGGCACCGTGCTGTTCCGCAAGGCCGGCCGCGGGTTGGAGCTCACCGATGCCGGCGAAACCTTGCTGGCCTACGCCCACCGCATGCTCGAACTCAACGAAGAAGCGAGCGCCGCCATGCGCGGTGCCGACCTCGAGGGCTGGGTGCGCCTGGGCCTGCAGGAAGATTTCGGCGAGACGCTGTTGCCCGCGGTGCTCGGGCGCTTTGCGCGCGCGCATCCCAAGGTGCGCATCGAGGCCTGCGTGGCGCGCAGCGCCGAATTGCGCGAGCGTCTCGAACTCGGCAAGCTCGACCTCGCGCTGGCGTGGGATGCGGGGGACCAACCGCCGTCGCTGCACGCCGAACGGGTGGCGCGCCTGCCGCTGCAATGGATCGGCCCTGCATCCGGCGACGTGCTCGATGCGCCCTGGTGGAAGGAGCGCGAGCGCCGCGATGGCGTGGGTCGTGGCGCGCGCAAGTCGAAGGAGCCGCTGCCGCTGGTGCTGCTCGATGCGCCGTGCCCGCTGCGCGACATCGTCACCCAGACGCTCGACCGCGCCGGCGTGCCGTGGCGCCATGCGTTCACCAGCGCGAGCCTCGCGGCCTTGTGGGCCGCGAGTTCGGCGGGCCTCGGCCTCACGGTGCGCACGCCTTTCGGGCTGCCTTCGCATGTGCGCGCCATCGACCGCACGGCTGTGGGCCTGCCGGCGCTGCCGCAGATGTCGATGGCGCTCTACCGCGCGCAGGCCAATGCCGAGGCGCCCGTCGGCCGGCTCGCCACGCTGCTGCTGGAGGCTGTGCGCCAGCACGTGCAGGTGGCCCCTGTGCAAATGCACTGAGCACAATCCCTCGTATCGCTGCCGCGCCGATCCATGAGAATCCGCCGCTGGAGACAAAACACAAAAGCAACACGGCATGGCCACGCAGCAGCAGCAAAACTTCCTGCACCTTTGGGATGACAGGTTCCTCTACATCACGCCGGCGATCCAGTCGGGCCTCACGGCGCGCTCGTCGGCCACGCTGCTGGCCTCGGTGAGCGGCCATCCGTTCACGCTCGAGGCGGTCGATGGCACACGCGTGCGCTGCACAGCCGCGCTGGTGGCGCCGCATGTCTCGCGCCGGCTCGATGTCGATGGCTGCGGCCTGCTGTCGCTCAACCTCGACCCGGCCTCCACCGCCTACCGCATGCTCGCGCGGTGCATGGGCGGCCACGGCATCCAGCCCATCGATGCGCGCTGCTTCGGCAAGCTGCGCGATGACTTCGATCCCGCGCAGCGCGGCATGCTCAGCGACCGCAGGCTGCAATCGCTCAGCGCGAAGCTGGTCGAGGCGATCACCGAATGCCCCGAGCTCGCGGCGCCGATCGACCGGCGCATCGAGCGCGTGCTGCAGTCCATCCGCGCGCACGCGGGGCAGATTTCGCTGAAGGAACTCTCGGCCGTGGCCTGTCTTTCGCCCGACAGGCTGACGCATCTCTTCGCCGAGCAGGTGGGCGTGTCGGTCAAGCGCTATGCGCTGTGGACCAAGGTGCGGCGCACAGTGCAGCAGTTCACCAGCCACCGGCCGCTCACCGATGTGGCGCTGGTCAGCGGCTTCACCGATGCGGCCCACATGAGCCGAACCTTCCAGCGCTACTTCGGCTTGCCGCCGTCGTTTCTCGCGAGCAAGGTGCATGTGACGGCGGACGAGCAGGCCTCGCACGCATGGGGCGACGCGACCGTTCATTGAACCAGCGTTGCCCGCATGACAGCGGCTGCGTTCAAGCCGCAGCCGGTCTCCCTGCCTAAGCTGCAAGGTGCTCCGCCAAGAGAGCATCAACTGGAGACATCAATGAGACAGACATCCTCGCGCGGCGCCAAGCCGCGGCTTTCGCTCGTCCCGCTGGTCCCGCTCGCATTGGTCGCGGCAGCCGCGCTCACCGCCTGCGGCGGCGGTGGTGGTGGCGGCAACGGGTTCTCGTTCCTGCCCACTGCCGGCAATCCGCCCGTCAACCCACCGGCCGAAGGCAGCTACAAGGCCGAGATCCGCCGCACCGCCATGGGCGTGCCGCACATCAAGGCCGACAACTGGCCCGGCGTGGGCTATGGCTACGGTTTCGCGCAGGCCGAAGACGACTTGTGCACCATGGCCGACTCGTTCCTCACCTACCGCGGCGAGCGCTCGCAGTACCTCGGCGGCGATGTGCAACTCGTGGCCAGCAGCACCATCGCGCGGCCGAAGAACATCGACTCCGACTTCTTCCACAAGCATGTGATCTCGGCCGATGTGCTCCAGAAGATGATCGAGGCCCAGCCCGACAACCTGAAGCAGCTGGTCGAAGGCTTTGCCGCCGGCTACAACCGCTACGTGCGCGACGCAAAGGCCAGCGGCACGGCGCACGAGGCCTGCCGCAACGAGGCCTGGGTGAAGCCCATCACGGCCGAGGACATCTACCGCCGCATGTACGCGGCCAACCTCGCGGGCGGCTACAGCAACTTCCTGCCGAACATCGCCAACGCGATCGCACCCGCGCCGGCGGCGCCCACCAAGACGGCCGCGCGCGGCAAGTTCAACAAGGGCACGCTGCAACTCGCGGCTGGCGGCACGCGCGTGCCCGAACTCCAGGTCGGCGGGCACGAAGGCGTGGGCAGCAACATGATCGGCTTCGGCACGGCCGCCACCGGCGACAGCAGCCCGCTGCTCTTCGGCAACCCTCACTGGTACTGGCGCGGGCCCGACCGCTTCTACCAGGCGCAGCTCACGATTCCGGGCCAGCTCAACATCAGCGGTACCTCGTTCCTCGGCATCCCGGTGATCCTGATCGGCTTCAACGACAACATCGCGTGGAGCCACACGGTGTCGACGGCGCGCCGCTTCGGCTTCTTCGAGATGAAGCTCGCAGCGGGCGACCCGACCAGCTACATGCGCGACGGCAAGGCCGTGAAGATGCAGGCGCTGGCCCTCACGGTCAACGTGAAGCAGGCCGATGGCAGCGTGGCGCCGGTGACGCGCACGCTCTACAAGTCGGAGTACGGGCCGATGATCAACCTGGCCCCGCTGAACGCGGCGCTGGGCTGGAGCCAGACCACCGCCTTCGCGATCCGCGACATCAATGGTGAGAACTACCGCACCTTCAAGAACTGGCTGCGCTGGAACCAGGCGAAGTCGCTCGACGAATTCATCGCCATCCAGCGCGAGGAGTCGGCCATTCCGTGGGTCAACACGGTGGCTGTCGGACGAGGCGCGGCCAAGGCCTGGTATGCCGACATCGGCGCGATTCCCAATGTGTCGCCCACCCAGGTGACTAACTGCACAACGCCGCTGGGCGCAGCGCTCGGCCCGTCGCTGCCGCGCGTGCCGGTCTTCGATGGCTCCAGGAGCGAATGCGACTGGCAGACCGACGCCGACTCCGCGCAGAAGGGCGCGCTCGGCGCGTCGCGCATGCCCAGCCTGATGCGCGACGACTATGTCGAGAACTCGAACGACAGCTACTGGCTCGCGAACCCGAAGGCGCCGATGACCGGCTACCCGGACATCATGGGCCCCGCGGGCACGGAGGCCGTGAGTTTCCGTACGCGTCTGGGCAATCTGCTCGCGCAAGGGCGGATCGACGGCACAGACAACTACGCCGGCAAGGCGGCCACGCCCGACACCGTCAAGCAGATGGTGCTCAACAGCCGCGTGCTGACGGCAGAGCTCTTCAAGGACCAGGCGTTGACCATGGTGTGCGCCGCACCGACTATCAACGTGGCAACTGATCCGCAAGGCGGTGCTGCCATCGGGCGCGACGTCGACACCGGCCCGGCCTGCGCGGCGCTCCAGGCCTGGAACAACACCGGCGTGACCGGCGCGCGCGGCGCGCACATCTGGGACGAGTTCTGGAGCCGCGCTGCGCTTCTGCCTTCGGCCACGCTCTACAACGTGCCGTTCAGCGCGAGCGATCCGATCCACACGCCGCGCGACCTGAAGCCCGCAGCCGCGACAGCGCTGCAACAGGCCTTCGGCGCGGCCGTCGCGCGGGTGGAAGCCAGCGGCTACGCGCTCGATGCGCAGCGCGGCGACTATCTGTTCGCCACGCGCGGCGGCCAGAAGATTCCTCTGTATGGCGGCTGCCACGGCCCGGGCTACTTCACCATCGCCTGCTCGGAAAACCGTCTCGACAAGGGCGGCTACACCATGGACGGCAACCCGAACGGCAACAGCTACATGCAGATCGTGCGGTTCCCTGAAGGCGGCGTGGAGGCGCACACCTTCCTCACGTTCTCGCTGTCGGACGATCCCGCATCGACGCACCACGCCGACTACACCCGCGCCTACAGCGCCGGGAAGTGGCTCAAGGTGCCTTTCTCCGAAGCCGAGATCAAGGCCGACACGGCCTACCGCAGCGCGGTCGTCAGCGAGTAGCCGACGACGCAGCAGTGGATGCCGCGCGCTGCGCGAGCCAGTTCCACCCGGCGCCTGCTGCCATGAGCACGCAGGTGCCGAGGAACACGGCCCGCATGCCGATGTGTCCGCCCACGAAGCCGCCGAGCAGCGGGCCGGCGACCTGTCCCGTGTACTGCGCCGAGGTCGAGTACCCGAGCATGTTGCCGGCCACGCGCTCGGGCACGTTGTGGCGGATCACGCTCGCGATGCAGGGCAGCAGCCCGCCGAGCGAGAGCCCCATCAGGAAGCGCAGCACCACCAGCTGCCAGCCCGAGGTGACGAAGGCCTGCGGAATCAAGAGCAGCGCCGACACCGCCAGGCACCCGACGATCACGTTCCAGTGCCCCACGCGGTCGGCCAGTTTGCCCAGGCGCGAGGCCGAGAGGATGCTGCCGAGCGCGGCGGCGGACATCACGAGGCCGGCCATCATCGTCACGCGGTTCGGGTCCTCGACCAGCGTGGCGACGTAGACGGTGATGATCGGCTCGATCGACATGTTGGCCAGCATCAGCAGCATGCCGGTGAAGAGCATCGCGATGAGCGGGCGCTTGTCGGGAATGGCGGCCCAGCCGGTGTCGGGGGCGTCGCCGTGCTTCGAGGCCGACGGTGCCTTCTTCTCTTCGCGGATCATGAAGGCGGTCGCGAGAAAGGCCACGAAGATCATCGCGCCCGCCGCGAAGAAGGTCGCGCGGATGCCGATGAGCGGCGGCAGCGCGCCGCCGACCAGCGGGCCCACCAGGTTGCCGGCCATGATGGCCGAGGACATGGTGCCGAGCGCCCAGCCGGTGCGGTCCTTCGGCGTCTGCGTGGCGACCAGCACCATCGAGCCCGAGGCGTAGCCGCCCAGCAGGCCCGCGAGCAGACGCAGGCCGACCAGTTGCCACACGTTGCCCGCCATGCCGATGAGCGCCATCGCCACCGCCATGCCCAGGCTCGCGCGGATCAGCATCGGTTTGCGACCGTAGCGGTCGGCCAGGCGCCCCCACAACGGCGCGACCAGCGCCGCGCTGAAGAAGGTGGCGCCGTAGGCCACGCCGGACCATTGCACGATGGCCGCATGGTTCTTCACGCCCAGTTGCTCGACGTAGAGCGGCAGGAAGGGCAGCAGCAGCGTCATCGCCACGATGGTGGTGAAGGAGCCGAACATGCAGACGGCGAGGTTGCGCTGCCAATGCGCGTGGCTGGCTTGGGTGATCGGGTTCGTCATGGGCGGACGGATTCTCCGGGTGCGTGGCCGAATCCGCGCCTGCCGATTCGCGGCGGCACCCATCGTGGCGTTGCATGGGTGCGCATGGCACGTCGATTGACGCCGTGCGGGATGTCACTTAACTTATGGCTGGAATAAATTGAAAACCTCCTTTCAGGACATCATGCACAAGCGCATCGCAGTCGTCGTTTTTCCGGGCTTCCAGATCCTCGACCTGGCCGCCGTCGCCGCCTTCGAACTGGCCAACAAGCACGCGGGCCAGCCGGTCTACAAGGTCGAGCTGCTGTCGGAAGCCGGCGGCGTCATTCCCAGTTCGTCGGGCATCGGCGTCGAGACGAAGCGGTTGACCGCATCGAAGTTCGACACGCTGGTGATGACCGGCGCGCTCACCATCGAGCCGACCTCCGAAGGGCTTTGCAGGATGCTGCGCACGGGCCAGCGCAACGCGCGCCGCATTGCCAGCATCTGCACCGGCGCATTCGGTCTTGCGGACGCGGGGCTGCTGGACGGCCGGCGCGTGACCACGCACTGGGCCTTCGCGCAGGAACTGCAGAAGCGCCATCCGCTGGCCAAGGTGCAGCCGGACCGCATCTTCATCAACGACGGCTCGCTCTGGACATCGGCCGGCATGACCGCGGGCATCGACCTGATGCTCGCGCTGGTGGAGGAAGACCTGGGCGTGGAGGCCGCACGCATGGTCGCGAAGAACCTTGTCGTCTACCACCGCAGGGCGGGCGGGCAATCGCAGTATTCGGCGCTGCTCGAGCTGGAGCCCAAGTCCGACCGCATCCAGCAGGCGCTGGTGCATGCGCGCGCCAACCTGCGCGATGCGCTCTCGGTCGAAGACCTTGCCGAGGTGGCGCACCTGAGCCCACGCCAGTTCAGCCGTGCCTTCAAGTCGGAAACCGGCCAGTCGCCCGCGCAGGCCGTCGAGCACCTGCGCGTGGAAGCGGCGAAGGCGTTGATCGACGCGGGCGGCCTGGCGCTCAACGTGGTGGCCGATGAAACGGGCTTCGGCGACCCCGAGCGCATGCGCCGCGCGTTCCTGCGCACGCTGGGCCAGCCGCCGCAGGCCGTTCGCCGGGTCGCCAGGCAAATTTCGGAAGTGGCGTAAAAAGAGGTTTATACGACATTTACGCCATCGCACTGACGGAGGAAACTTACCTTCACGCCGCAACAACGCGGCTTTCAAAGGAACCTCCAATGACTGCGACATCCAAGGGCACTGCCCTCATCACCGGCGCTTCTTCAGGCATTGGCGCCGTCTACGCCGACCGGCTCGCCCGCCGCGGCTTCGACCTCGTGCTGGTCGCGCGAAATGGCGATCGCCTGCAGGCGCTGGCCGCCAGGCTCACGGCCGAGACGGGCCGCAAGATCGAGACGATCGCCGCCGACCTCACGGACAAGAAAGACATCGCGCGCGTCGAAGCCGCCATCCGCACGAACCGCGAACTCACGCTGCTGGTGAACAACGCCGGCGTCGGCGCCACCGCGCCGCTGCTCGCCTCGGACATCGAGAAGATGGAAGAGATGATCGCGATCAACGTGAATGCGCTCACGCGCCTGACCTATGCGGCCGTGCCGGGCTTCGTGGCACGGGGTGCGGGCACGCTGGTGAACATCGCGTCCATCGTGGCGGTCTCGCCCGAAACGCTCAATGGCGTGTACGGCGGCAGCAAGGCCTTCGTGCTCGCGCTCAGCCAGTCGCTGCAGCATGAAGTGGGCGACAAGGGCGTGCGTGTGCAGGCCGTGCTGCCGGGCGCGACCGCCACCGAGTTCTGGGGCATTGCCGGCTTGCCGGTGCAGCACTTGCCGAGCGCGATTGTCATGAGCGCGGAAGACATGGTCGATGCCGCGCTCGCGGGGCTCGACCAGGGCGAGAAAGTCACGATCCCGTCGCTGCCGAGCCAGGACGAGTGGGACGCTTTCGATGCGGCGCGGCGCGCCATGTCGGGCCGGATTTCCAGTTCGGTGCCTGCCGCTCGTTATGGCGTGAAGAGCACGAGTGCGGAGGCAGCAGCGGTGGCCTGAAAACGCCCGCACTAAAATCCGCATCCCGCAGTTGGGCGTCCCGGCCGACTGCGGGTTTTTGCTTTTCCGGGGCCATGTAGAGGACCACCATGTACAAAAACCTCGCGGGCCGCGCCGTTCTGGCGTGGGTGACCGCCTGTTTTTTATCTCCCGCTTTTTCGCAGACACAGGCGCCCGGTGCGCCGCTGAAGATCGGCTTCGTCTACGTCACGCCGGTCACCGATGCCGGCTGGGTGCGCCAACATGAAGAGGGCCGCAAGGCCGTCGATGCGGCGCTCGGCGCGAAGGTGAAGACCACCTTCGTCGAGAACGTGGCCGAAGGCGCCGATGCCGAACGCGTGATCCGCGATCTTGCGCAGCAGGGCAACAAGCTCATCTTCACGCCCAGCTTCGGGTACATGGAGCCGACGCTGAAGGTGGCGCGCGATTTTCCGGATGTGAAGTTCGAGTCGATCACGGGCTACAAGCAAACGCCGAATGTGGCGACGGCCAATGCGCGCTACTACGAAGGCCGCTATCTCGCGGGCATCGCGGCCGGGCGCATGACGAAGACGAACGTCGCGGGCTATGTGGCGGGCTTTCCGATTCCCGAGGTGCTGCAGGGCATCAACGCGTTCACGCTGGGCATGCGCTCGGTGAACCCGAATGCGAAGGTCATCGTGGTGTGGCTCAACGAGTGGTTCGATCCGCCGAAGGAGCGCGATGCGGCCATGGCGCTCTTCAACCAGAACGCCGACGTCGTCGCCTTCCACACCGGCTCCACGGCCGTGATGGCTGCGGCGCAGGAGCGCGGCAAGATGGCCATTGCGTACCACTCCGACATGCGCAAGATCGCGCCCGACGCGCAGATCGTCGCGGTCACGCACCAGTGGGGCGGCTACTACACGCAGCGCGCGAAGGCGGTGCTCGATGGCACCTGGAAGAGCGGCAACCTCTGGGGCGGGGTGAAGGAGGGAATGATCCGCGTCGGCGACTTCGGTACCAGGGTGCCCAAGGCGGTGCAGCAGGAAGTGCTGGCGCGGCAGCAGGACATCGCGGCGGGCAAGCTGCAGCCGTTTCGTGCGGTGGCGGGCGATGTGCGCGACAACGAGGGCCATGTCGTCATCGCCAAGGGCGCGCAGTTGAGCGACGAGCAGATCCTGAAGATGAACTGGCTCGCCGAGGGCGTGCAGGGCCGCGTGACGCGCTAATTAGCCCAATCGCTCCACAACGAAGTCGACGAAGGTCCGCAGCTTGGCGCTCGGCCGTGCTTCGGGCAATCGAATGATGTGCACGGCGCGCGTCGGCAATTGCCACTCGGGCAGCAACTGAACCACCTGGCCCGAGGCCAGGGCGGGGCCGAGCAGCGCATCGGCCTGCACGATCACTCCCACGCCGGCCATTGCGGCGGCGAGCAGCGCTTGCCCGTTGTTGGTGGTGAGCGGACCGCGCACCGGCACATGCACCGTCTGGCCGTCGCGCGTGAAGCGCCATGAATGGTCCGGACCCCAGGTGGCGAAGCCCAGCAGCGGAAAGGCTTCGAGCTCCGACGGATGCTTCGGCTGGCCGTGGCGCGCGACCCATGCGGGGCTTGCGACCGCGAACATGCGCGCCAATGCGAGCGGCCGCGCGATGAGGCGCTCATCGACCGCCGCGCCCGAGCGGATGCCGCAGTCGAAGCCTTCTTCGGCCAGATCGACCACACGGTCGTTGAGCACCAGGTCCACCTTCACCTGCGGATAGGCGGCGATGTAGTCGCCGATCACCGGGGTGAGCCGGTGTGCGCCGTAGGCCACCGGCGCCGTGACGCGCAGCACGCCTTGCGGCATGGCGCGCAGCGACTCGGCCACGCCGTCGGCGGTGTGCACGCTCGCGAGCACGTCGCGGCAGCGCTCCAGGTAGGCGGCGCCGATTTCGGTGAGCGCATGGCGCCGCGTGGTGCGCTCGAGCAGGCGCGCCCCCAGTTGCGTTTCGAGCGCGCGGATGTGCTTGCCGACCATGACGGCCGAGAGATCGAGCGCCTCGGCGGCCGCGGCAAAGCTGCCTGCGTCCACCGTCGCGACGAAGACTTCCATGGCGCGCAGCTTGTCCATATTGAGAACCCAGAGTTTCGAATTGCCGAACCGGATGGCAATTTATCAAACTATCCATTCGCAAAACAATGGGCGCTTCTTGATTCATTCGGCGAGGTTTTCATGAAGATTCTTGTTGTGGGCGCGACGGGTGCCATTGGCAGTGCGGTGGTTCAGGTTCTGGCCGAACGCGGGCACGACGTGGTGCGCGCAGGGCGCACGCGGGGCGACCTGCAGGTTGACATCACGAGCGACGCGAGCGTCGAGGCGCTGTATGCGGCGGTGGGGCGCGTCGATGCAATCGTCTCTGCGGCGGGCGGCTTGTTCTTCGGCCCGCTCGCTGAAATGCGGCCGGCCGATTTCAACGTCGGTCTACAGGACAAGCTGCTCGGCCAGGTGCGGCTCGCGCTGCTGGGCCAGCACGTTCTGGCTGATGGTGGGTCGATCACGCTGACCACGGGCGTCGCGGCCGAAGACCCGGTTCGTGGCGGGAGCAACGCGGCGGCGGTGAATGCCGGGGTCGAGGGTTTCGTGAAAGGCGCAGCGATCGAGCTGCCGCGCGGCCTGCGCATCAATGCGGTGAGCCCGACGCTGCTGACCGAATCGCTGGCCGCGTATGGCGCGCTCTTTCCGGGCGTCGAGACCGTGCCGGCCGCGCGCGTGGCGCTGGCATACGTGCGCAGCATCGAAGGCCCGCTGACGGGGCGCGTGTTGCGCGTATGGCAATGAACCGGCGCGCGCGGCTGGTCGGCATGTTGCTCGCGCTCGCCGCGACGGCGGCCACCGCCGCACCGCCCGTCGTGCAGGCGCTGCCCGAGGACTGGTATCCGGAGAGCGTCGCCATCGGACCGGACGGCGCGTTCTACGTCGGCAGCTGGCGCCAGGGCGCGGTCGCGCGATTGAAGCCGGGCGCCGCTACTAAAGCCGAGGTGCTGGTGAAGCCCGGTGCCAACGGCCTCGCGAACGGGCAGGGCGTGCTGGTCGATGCGAAACACCAGGCCCTCTGGGTCTGCTCGGGCAACAGCGGATTCACCACCGTGCCGCAGACGCCGAGCGCGCTCAAGCGCTACGACCTCGCCACCGGTGCGCCGCGTGCGAGCTATGCGATGCCGGATGCAGGCTACTGCAACGACCTGGCGCAGGACGCGCACGGCAACGTCTACGTGACCGACTCCTTCCATCCGCGCGTGCTGCGGCTCGCGCCGGGTGCGGCCGCGCTCGCGGTCTGGAAGGAAGACCCGGCGCTTGCCGGCGAAGGTCCCTACAAGGGACTGAACGGCATCGCGATCGATGGTGGGCGCGACGTTTATGTGAGCCTCGTGGCGGCGTCGTCGCATCTGCTGCGCATCGGCTTGGGCGCGGACGGCCGGGCAGGCGAGGTCACGCGCATCGAGACGCCACGCGTGATGAAGAACGTCGACGCGATCCGCGCCTGGAAGCCCGGGCGGCTGGTGCTGTTCGAGAGCAATGCCTTCGGCGACGGCCCGTACGGCGGCCAGGTCACGGTGGCGCGTGTCGATGGCGTGAGGCTCGGGCTGCAAACGGTGGTGGCAGGGCTCAACGATCCGTCGTCGGGCGCGGTGCTGGGCGATCGCGTCTATTTCATCGAGTCGAAATACGCGCTGCTGACCAAGCGCAAGGGCGGCGACGGGCCCGTGCCGCCCGGCGTGCCGTTCGACATCCAGTCGCACGTGTTGCCGCAAGACTGAGAGGCCGCCGGGGAGTGCATTCGGCATATAGCACTCATATGCGCATGGAAATTGCGACTGCGCGGGGCTGGATTACCCTCCGCAGCCACGATGAAAAAAGCCTACCGCGCCTCCCTCCTGCGATTCGACAACGCCGGCCTGCCCCTTTTCGATGAAGACGGCCTGCTGGTCGTTGCTCCCGACAGCGCCGGTCGCCAGCGCGTCATCGATGCCGGCAGCCATGCCGCCGTGTCGCCGCGCCATCTCGATGCCGAGGTGACGCACCTGCCGGGCCGCATCCTGGCGCCGGGTTTCGTGGACATGCACATCCACTTTCCGCAGACCGACATCATCGGCGCGCCGTCGCCAGGCCTCTTGCCCTGGCTCGAGAACTACACCTTTCCGGCCGAGAGCAAATTCGTCGACCCGGCGCATTCACGCGAAGTGGCCGATGTGTTCTTCGACGAGCTGCTGCGCAACGGCGTGACGACGTCGCTCACGTTCGCGACCTCGCACGTTGCCTCGGTCGATGCCTTCTTCGAGAGCGCGCAGCGCCGGGGCCTGCGCATGATCACCGGCAAGGTGCTGCAGGACCGCAACTCGCCCGACGGCGTGCGCGATGAAACCGAGCAGAGCCTGGTCGATACCGAGTCGCTGATCCGCAAGTGGCACAACGTTGACCGCCTGGGCTACGCCATCACGCCGCGCTTTGCGCCGACCAGCACCGACGCGCAGATGCGCGGCGCGGGCGAGCTGGCCGCGAAGTACGGCGACACCTGGATCCAGTCGCACGTGGCCGAGAACAAGGACGAAGTGAAGTGGGCGCGGGAGCTCTATCCGAAGTCGCGCTCCTACCTCGACGTGTACGCCGGCTTCGGTCTGATGCGCGAGCGCGCGGTGTACGCGCACTGCATCTACATCGACGACGAAGACCGCCGCCTGATGCGCGAGACGAAAACCGCCGCGGCCGTGAGCCCGACGAGCAACCTGTTCCTGGGCAGCGGCTTTTTCGACTTCGGCGCGGCCGACCGCATCGAGTCGCCGTACGGCCTCGCGAGCGACGTGGGCGGCGGCACCAGCTTCAGCCCCTTCCACACCATGCTGGCAGCCTACTACGTCGGCCGCGAAGGCCAGACCAAGACCGGCCTGAGCATCCCGCCCTCGCGGCTGTGGTGGCACCACACCGGCGGCGCGGCGCGCTCGCTGGGGCTCGATGGGGTGGTCGGCAACCTGCAGCCGGGTTGCGAAGCCGACTTCCTGGTGCTGAATCCCGCCGCCACGCCGCTGCTGGCGCGCAAGACGAAGCAGGCGAACACGCTGGAGGAAATGCTCTTCGCGATGATCGTGCTGGGAGACGACCGGCTCATCGAGCGCACGGTGATCTCGCAGGCCGGCTGACCTCTGCGGGGGAGGGCGTCGAGGGCGCCCATGCCACAATTCGGCCCCGATTCCCCCGCAGCAGCAGCGAGCGCATATGAGCATCAAGAGCGACAAATGGATCCGGCGCATGGCCGAGCAGACTGGGATGATCGAGCCCTTCGAGCCCGGTCAGGTCCGCGAAGCCTCTGGCCACAAGATCATCAGCTACGGCACCTCGAGCTACGGCTACGACATCCGTTGCGCGCCCGAATTCAAGGTCTTCACCAACATCCACAGCACCGTGGTGGACCCGAAGAACTTCGACGAGAAGAGCTTCGTCGACATGCACGGCGACTACTGCATCATCCCGCCCAACAGCTTCGCGCTGGCGCGCACCGTCGAGTACTTCCGCATCCCGCGCAACGTGTTGACCATTTGCCTGGGCAAGAGCACGTACGCGCGCTGCGGGATCATCGTCAACGTGACGCCGTTCGAGCCCGAATGGGAAGGCTACGTGACGCTGGAATTCAGCAACACCACGCCGCTGCCCGCCAAGATCTACGCGGGCGAAGGCTGCGCGCAGGTGCTGTTCTTCGAGAGCGACGAAGTCTGCGAGACCAGCTACAAGGACCGCGGCGGCAAGTACCAGGGCCAGCGCGGCGTCACTCTGCCGAAAACCTGACGCGCCACCGGGCTCAGCACTGACGCCCGGTTACCCCGGGCCGCCTTAGGGCAAGTACCATCCTGCAACGGTCCGGCAACACTTGTGCAACGCCGGGAAGGAGACTGCGATGAGATGGGAAGGCAACGAACAATCCGACAACGTTGAAGATCGCCGCGGCGAGGGCGGCGGTGGTGGTGGAGGCGGCTTCATCGGCGGCCGCAGCATCGGCATCGGCACCATCGCGGTTGCGTTGATCGCAGGCTGGGTCTTCGGCATCAACCCGCTCACCGTGCTGAGCCTGCTCAGCGGCGGCGGCGGTCCGGCCCAGGTGCAGCAGGCACCGCAGGGCCCGGCACCCAAGCCACCTTCGGGCGACCGCGAAGCGGCCTTCGTTTCGACCGTGCTCAAGAACACCGAAGTGGTGTGGACCGACATCTTTCGCAAGAACGGCGGCAACTACCAGGCGCCCCGGCTCGTGCTGTTCCGCGGCGCCACGCCCACGGCCTGCGGCACTGGGCAATCGGCGATGGGGCCGTTCTACTGCCCGGGCGACAAGAAGGTCTACATCGACCTCGGTTTCTACGACACGCTCAAGAACCAGCTCGGCGCGCCGGGCGAGTTTGCGCAGGCCTACGTCATTGCGCACGAGGTCGGCCATCACGTGCAGGACGAGCTGGGCATCACCGCCAAGGTCGACGGCATGCGCGGGCGGCTGAGCCAGTCGCAGAACAACGCGGTGAGCGTGCGCGTCGAGCTGCAGGCCGACTGCTTCGCGGGCGTGTGGGCGCACCATTCGCAGGAGTCGAAGAAGTGGCTCGACCCGGGCGATATCGAGGCCGCCATGAACGCCGCGCAGAAGATCGGCGACGACGCATTGCAGCGTTCCGCGGGCCGTGCGGTGGTGCCAGACAGCTTCACGCATGGCTCCAGCGCGCAGCGACAGAAGTGGTTCGGCGCGGGTTATCAAAGCGGCGACATGAAGTCGTGCGACACCTTCAACGCGCGGAATCTTTGAACTTCATGGGCCCGCAGGCCCGATGTTTATTAACTTCGATGCTATTGAATAAGTAGCAATGCCGGCGGCGCGGACGTTGTCACGGCGCCGTCACTGCCGTTTTTTGCGGCAATGCGACAATAGCGGGCTCAATGACAAGCTCCTTCTCCAATCTTTCGCTGGCAGAACCGCTGGCCCGCGCCGTAGCCGAAATGGGCTACGAGACCATGACACCGATCCAGGAGCAGGCCATTCCGGTCGTGCTTTCGGGCCAGGATGTGATGGGCGCCGCGCAGACCGGCACCGGCAAGACGGCAGCGTTTTCGCTCCCGCTGCTCCAGCGCATGCTCAAGCACGAAAACGCCTCCACCTCGCCTGCGCGGCATCCGGTGCGCGCGCTCGTGCTGCTGCCCACGCGCGAATTGGCCGACCAGGTCGCGCAACAGGTCAAGCTGTACGCCAAGTACACGAACCTGCGCAGCACGGTGGTGTTCGGCGGCATCGACATGAAGCCGCAGACGCTGGAACTGAAGAAGGGCGTCGAAGTGCTGGTCGCCACGCCGGGTCGCCTGCTCGATCACATCGAAGCCAAGAACGCGGTACTCAACCAAGTCGAGTACGTGGTGCTCGACGAAGCCGACCGCATGCTGGACATCGGCTTCCTGCCCGACCTGCAGCGCATCCTGAGCTACCTGCCCAAGCAGCGCACCACGCTCCTGTTCTCGGCCACGTTCTCGCCCGAAATCAAGCGCCTCGCCGGCAGCTACCTGCAGAACCCAGTCACCATCGAAGTGGCGCGGCCGAACGAAACGGCTTCCACCGTCGAACAGCATTTCTACAGCGTCTCCGACGACGACAAGCGCCGTGCGCTCAAGCAGATCGTCAAGCAGCGCGGCATCACGCAGGCCTTCGTGTTCGTCAACAGCAAGCTCGGCTGCGCGCGCCTCGCACGCTCGCTGGAGCGCGACGGTCTGCGTACCACCGCACTGCACGGCGACAAGAGTCAGGACGAACGCCTGAAGGCGCTCGCCTCGTTCAAGGCCGGTGAAGTCGACCTCCTGGTGTGCACCGACGTCGCGGCCCGTGGCCTCGACATCAAGGACGTGCCCGCCGTCTTCAACTTCGACATTCCGTTCAACGCCGAAGACTACGTGCACCGCATCGGCCGCACCGGCCGTGCCGGCGCCTCGGGCCTGGCCGTGAGCTTCGCCAGCGGCGGCAACGATGCGCGCCTGGTGGCCGACATCGAGAAGCTGATCAAGAAGAAGATCGAGCTCGAACCCGTCGAGTTCGAAGAAGACCGCCCGCGCGGCCGCATCAACGACGGACGCCGCCACTGGCGCGAAGAAGGCGAAGCAGGCGATGCACGCGACGTG
This sequence comes from Variovorax sp. W1I1, assembly GCF_030815625.1. Classification (NCBI taxonomy): domain Bacteria; kingdom Pseudomonadati; phylum Pseudomonadota; class Betaproteobacteria; order Burkholderiales; family Comamonadaceae; genus Variovorax; species Variovorax sp. W1I1. The sequence continues at coordinate 1,044,910 of NZ_JAUSWZ010000001.1, forward strand.
CTCGACCAGCCGCGCGAACGCAGCAGCAGCGGCTTCGGCGCCGACGCTCCCCGTCGCAGCAGCAGCGGTGGCGGTGGACGCCCGCACCGTGCGCCTTCGGCGCCGCGCGATCCGTTCTTCGACAAGCCCTACGAGCCGGGCGCAGCCGACGCCACACCGGCATGGGAAGCCGCCGCCAAGGCAGCGCCTGCACGCGGCATCTCGAGCAACATCAAGAGCAAGCGCAAGGTCGCGGCGCTGTTCAAGAGCGCCGAGCCGAGCTGATCCGGTAGGCGAACCGCGGCGCGATCCGCCACGGTTCATTGGCGCTCATCGCCATCCGCGGTGCCAGCCGTATTGCGGATGGTGCCAACCCCAGCCATAGCGCGGGTGGTACGCCCACACGAAACCAACCCCTGGCGACACATACGTCGGCGCCATATAGGCCACGCCCGGAGGCGCCGAATAGACGGGTTGGGCCGGTGCAACGACGCAACCGGTAAGGGCGGCTGAGAGCGCAGCGGCCGACAGCGCAAGAACAACAGGAAATCTCATGGTGAAGCTCCTAGGGACGAGTTGTTGTGGATGGTGCACAACCAACGCCCTGCAGAGCCCGTGGATGACGGCCTTTACGCCTGCGACACAGTGTCACCGGCGTGTTGTCATCCTTTCAAAACGCTTTCTCAGATCACCTTGAAATGATGCGTGCCGTCGCGCCCGAGTTGCGCGACCAGGCCGTACTCCCAATCCAGATACGCCTGCATCGCTTCCACAGGCGCATCGGTGCCTTCGTAGGGCCGGCGATAGCGATCGGTGCGTGCCGTTGCAAGGCGCGTCTCGCCGGTTTCCGCTTCGAGTCCGGCAGCAAACCATGCCGTGTTGCCACCGGCGAGCACCAGCACTTCGACATCGCGCTGCCCGCGCGCATCGAGCAGCGCGCGCAGGTCGGCTGCGGCATAGCGTGCGAGCAGACTGCTGCCGCAGGTCAGCACATAGCGCTGCGATGCAGGAATCGCAGCATCGATCGCACCCGCGAGCTGCGCGCGAATCACGTACCAGGCGCCCGGAATGTGACGCTTCACGTAATTCGCGCTGGTGGTCACGTCGAGCACGGCGGTGCCGGGCTGCTTCAGCAACTCGGCCAGTGCGCTGGGGGCGATCTCGCCGACCGTCGCGGCGACGCGCGGATAGGCGGGTGAGGGCGCCGCCTTCTCGGTGAACGCCGAAGCGGAAGGCGCCGTGTCAGGCACATAGACCTCCCACCCCATCTGCGCGAGCCACGACGCGCTCATCGAAGCGCGCACGCCATCGTCGTCCGCCAGCACGATGCGCGCACCACGCACCGGCACCTGGTGGTCGGTCTCCTGCACCAGTTGCCCACCGGGCGCGCTTGCAAAGCCGGGCAGATGGCCTGCCGCGTATTCCTCGGGCGTGCGCACGTCGAAGCGATAGACCGTGCGGCCCGGCGCCTCCAGCGTCTGCACCGCATCGAGCGGGATGCGGCGCACGCCGGCCTTGTCGGCCACGCGACGCGCATCGGCCTCTGCCTGCGCACGATGCGCATCGGACACCGCAGCCGGCGCCTGCCGATCCGCCCCGTGGTCCAGCACCTGCCCAGCGAGCTTCCAGCCGATCGTGCCGTTGCGCAGAGCAGCCACCGGATTCGGAATGCCCGCATTCACCAGCGACTGCGTGCCGATGATGCTGCGCGTGCGGCCCGCGCAATTGACGATCACCTGCGTCGCCGGATCGGGCGCCAGTTCGCGCACCCGCAGCAGCAGCTCCGCGCCGGGCACGCTGGTGGCCGAGGGAATGCTCATCGTCTGGTATTCGTCGAAACGGCGCGCGTCGAGCACCACCACGTTGGCCTTGGCTTCCACCAGCGCCTTCACCTCGGGTGCCGAAAGCGATGGCGTGTGCCGCTCGTGCTCGACCAGTTCGCCGAACGACTTGCTCGGAACGTTCACGTCGCGAAAAAGCTCGCCGCCCGCCGCGCGCCAGCCTTCGAGGCCGCCTTCGAGCAGGTGCACGTTCGTATAGCCGAGCGCGGTGAAGGTGCGCGCGGCAAGCGGCGCCAGATCGACGCCGTCATGCGCGCCGTACAGCACGATGAAAGTGTCGAGGCGCGGAATGCGCCGCCACGCCTCGATCTCGATCTTCGAGAGCGGCAGGTTCGCGGCCCACAGCGGATGCTCCTGCGCGAACGGATCTTCCTCGCGCAGGTCGAGCAGCGCCGTCTCTTCGCGCGCAATGAGCCGCTCGCGCACGGCGGAAAAAGACACGAGGGGGAAGGCGGTCGTCGTCATGCGAATGTCGATCTGAGTTCTTCGGAGCGGTCCCAGAGGTTGGGAAGCAGCGTGTTGGAGTAGCCCGAGACAAAGGGCTTGCGCCCGCCCTCGGCCGGGTAAGTATGCCGCCGTACCGCACCGATGTTGGCGCCGTAGACGTGGATGCTGATCGACACGCGGTCCGCATGCGCGTTGTGCACGCGGTGCAGATCGCCGACGGTCGGCGACACGGCCTCCACGTCGCCGGCATCGAGCCGCACCGCGTCGCCCTGCGGCTGCGCGCGGCCTTCGCCATCGAGCACATAGCCCTGGCTGTACTCCGCGCCGCGCAGCATGCCGATGAGGCCCCACACCGTGTGGTCATGGATCGGCGTGGCCTGCCCCGGCCCCCAGACGAAGCTCACGACCGAGAAGCGCTCGGTGCTGTCGGCATGCAGCAGGAACTGCTGGTAGCGCGCCGGGTCGGGCCGCGCGAAGGCGTCGGGCAACCAGTCGTCGCGCGCGACCAGCGTGCGCAGCAGCGCACTGCCCTCACGGAGGATGCGGGGCTCGTCGGGCGCGCTGTCGAGCAGCCGGCCGAAAGCGCCGACGAAGTCGCGCAGCGGCGCGATCACGCGGGGCGCTTCCAGAGCTGCGTGTCGGTGATGGCGCGCACGTCCACGCGCACCGGCAGGATGCCGTCGCGCGCCGAACGGTCGGCCACGGCTTGCAGTGCGACGATGTCCGCCTCGCTCACCGGCCTTCCCGCGACAGAGGCGCGCGCTGTGATGATGCGTGCCGACTCGATCGGCAAGCGCGTGAGCTGGCTGTAGGCCTGCGCATAGGCCTCGGGGTTGGCCAGCGCCCAGTCGCCCGCGCGGCCCAGCCGGTCTAGGAACTGCACGATGGCCGCGCGCTTGGCCGGATCGGCCAGCGAATGCTCGCTCGCGGTGATGAAGCCCAGGGCCGTGTTGATGCCGCGCCCGTCGCGCAGGATGCGGCCGCCCTGCTGCAGCGCGATCGCGTAGTACGGATCGAAGATGGCCCAGGCGTCGATCTGCTTGGAGGCGAACGCGGCCGCCGCATCGGTCGGCAGCACGAACTTCACCGTGACCTCGCTGCGCGGCACGCCGGCCTCTTCGAGCGCGCCGTAGAGCTGGTACTGCGAAATGCTGCCGCGCGCCGAGGAGACGATCACCGTCTTGCCGCGCAGGTCGCTCACGCTTCGCAGCGGTGAATCGGGCTGCACCACGATGCCCAGCGAATCGGCCTTGCCGACGCGCGTGGCGACGATCTTGAGCGGCGTCTTGCCAACTGCCGCGGCGAGCACCGGAAGATCGCCGGCCATTGCCGTATCGACCGCGGCGCTGCGTTGCGCCTCGAACAGCGGCGCGGCGCCCTGGAAGTTGGCCCAGCGGTAAGCAAATGGTGCGCCCTCGAGCGCCTTCGACGCTTCGAACAGCGAGCGCAGGCCACCGGCTTGGTCGCCGAGGATCAGCGTGGTTTGCGGCTGCGCCCACCCACGCAACGAGCCGGTCGCGGCCAGCGAGAGCGCGGCGCCTTGTTTCAACCAATTGCGGCGCGATGCCTTGGAGAACAGCAGGTCGGTCACGCGGCAACTCCCGTCGAGAGCAGCGCGCGCTTGCCCGCGCCCACCAGGATCGCATCGTTCTGCGGCGTGTGGATGCGGCTGCACAGCACGTCGCGGTAGTGGCGCTCCAGCGGGTTCTGCCGCGTGAGGCCGTGGTTGCCGCTCAGTTGCAGCGCGAGTTCGACCACGCGCACTGCGTTGCCCGTCACCGTGTACTTGAGCAAGCCGCTGTCGATGGCTGGCTGCGCGTGGCCGTTGTCGACGGCCGAGGCCGCGTCGTCGAGCAGCACGCGGTTGGTGCGCAGCAGCGCCTCGATCTCGCCGACATGCTCCTGCACGCGCGGCAGGCTCGCGAGCGGCGCGCCCAGGCTGCCGGGCGCGCGCTGGTTCAAGAAGCCCACCAACCAGTCGCGCGCGGCCTGCGCCACCGCGTCGTAGAGGCTGCCGAGCAGCACGACCATCCAGGCCTGCTGGGTGGCGTGCGCGTCGATGTCGGTCTGGCTCCCGGCGTCGGGCGCCCAGTCGGCTGGTGCGCGCAGGTCGACGGCGTGGTCGATGTCGATGGCCACGTTCTCGAAGATCACCTCGTGGCTGCCCGAGGCGCGCAGGCCCAGGTGGTCCCAGCTGGCGATCACGCGCACGCCGGGGGCGTTGCGCGGCACCAGGAACACGCCGGTGCGCGGCGTCGCTTCGTCGGTGCGCGCCCACACGGCGAGCCATGTCAGGCCTTCGATGCCGGTGGTGTAGAGCTTGTGGCCGTCGATGGTCCAGCTGCTGCCGTCGCGGCGTGCGACGGTCGCGGGCAGGCCGCCGCGGGCCGGTGAGCCCAGCGCGGGCTCCACGCGCAGCGCATTGATGAGCGCGCCGCGTTCCACCGCATCGCGCGCCACGCGTTCGCGCAGCTGCGGCGGCCAGCGGTTGTCGCCGCGCGTGAGTGCGTGGTGCTGCAGATAGGTCATCGTGAGGATCAGCGCAGTGGCCGGCTCGCCGCGCGCCACGGCGGCGATCACGTGCCTTGCCGTCGCCAGCGTGGCGCTACCGCCGCCATGCGCCGCGGGCGCGACGAGGCCGATCAAGCCGTTTGCCTGCAGTGCCTCGAAGTTCTGTTGCGGGAAGGCGCCGCTGCGGTCGTAGTCGGCCGCGGTGGCTGCGAACTGGGCCGACAGCCGGGCCAGCAGCGCGGCATCGACGGTGGTGGAGGGGGGTTCTTCTTCAGGCGTGGCCGACGGGCGGCGCAAGGGGAGTGCACTCATGGTTCCCGCACGGTACCGACCCGCCGGCCGCCCGAAAACTACGCATCCTGCATATGCAAACTCGTTTTTCTGCGTTCGCTTTTGCGAGGCGTCTCGGTACGGTCTCGCTTCTCTCCTGCGGCTCCCGTGGGCAGGGAAGAAGAAAGACCGCAACGCATGACACCCGATTTCCCCCTCGATCGCCGTAGCCTGCTGCAGGCCGCCGCCGCATGGGGTGCAGCAGCCGCCGCTGGCCTGGGGGCGCAAGTGGCCCAGGCCGCAACGCCATCGCGCGACCTCTCGGGCGTGACCTTGCGCGTCGGCACCTACAAGGGCCTGTGGCGTCCGCTGCTGCAGGCATCGGGCCAGGCCAACACGCCCTACAAGATCGACTGGCGCGAGCTCAACAACGGCGTGCTGCACATCGAGGCCATCAACGGCGATGCGCTCGACCTGGGCTCGGGCAGTGAGATCCCGCCGGTATTCGCGGCGCGCCAGAAGTCCAGCGTGCGGCTCGTCGCCGTGACGCACGAAGACCTCAACAACCAGGCCACGCTCGCGCGCAAGGACGCGCCGATCCGCACCATCGCCGACTTCAAGGGCAAGCGCGTGGGCTACGTGCGCGCCACCACCTCGCACTACTACCTGTCCAAGCAACTGGCCGAGGCGGGGCTCTCGTTCAGCGACATCCAGGCCGTGAGCCTCACGCCCTCGGACGGCCTCTCGGCCTTCGCACGCGGCGACCTCGATGCCTGGGCGATCTACGGCTACAACGGGCAGATCGCGCGCACCCAGTACGGCGCGCGGGTCATCAAGACCGGCGTGGGTTATCTCTCGGGCAACTTCCCCATTTACGCCAACCCGCGCGCGCTCGACGACACGCTGCGCCGCGCGGCTTTGAGCGACCTGCTGCAGCGTCTGCAGCGTTCGTTCGCGTGGATCAACGGCAACTACCTGGCCTATGCGCGCGCGCAGTCGGCCGAGACGCGTGTGCCGGTCGGCGACATCGTCGAGCTCTTCAACGGCCGCAGCGGCGACTACAGCCTCGGCCCGGTCAGCGACGCGGTGGTGCGCAGCCACCAGGACGTGGCCGACACCTTTTTGAAGATCGGCGTGCTCGATGGTCCCGCCGACGTGAAGCCCCTGTGGGACCGCAGCTTCGAAAGCGTGCTGCGCCTGCCCGCCGCCTGAAATTCCCCAACACCTCGACAACAACACAAGGACTCCCATGAGCCAGAACACCCAGAGCGACGTTGAATTCATCGGCATGATCCAGGGCCAGAAGGTCTCGGAGATCCACCCCGCCAAGGGCCCGGCTATCGACAGCGACTACGTGCGCGCATTCGCACAGGCGCACGAGAACGCCGGCTTCGACCGCGTGCTGGTGCCGCACCATTCGACCGGCCCCGACGCCACGCTGACCGTGGCCTACGCCGCCTCGGTCACCGAGCGCATCCACTTCATGCTCGCGCACCGCCCAGGCTTTGTGGCGCCCACGCTTGCGGCGCGGCAGTTCGCCTCGCTCGACCAGTTCAGCGGCGGCCGGCTCGGTGTGCACTACATCTCGGGTGGCTCCGACGAAGAGCAGCGCCGCGACGGCGACTGGCTCGACCATGACCAGCGCTACGCCCGCACCGACGAATACCTGGACGTGCTGCACAAGGTGTGGACCGCCGACAAGCCCTTCGACCACGAAGGCGCGCACTACCACTACCAGAACGCTTTCTCCGAAGTGAAGCCGCTGCAGACGCGCAACGGCAAGCCGCATGTGCCGGTGTATTTCGGCGGTGCCTCGGAAGCTGCGATTCCGGTCGCGGGCAAGTACGCCGACGTGTATGCGCTCTGGGGCGAATCGCTCGATCAGGCGCGCGAGCTCACGACGCGCGTGCGCGCCGAGGCTGCGAAGCACGGGCGCAGCGTGCGCTTTTCGGTGTCGTTCCGCCCGATCCTCGCGGAGACCGAAGAGGCCGCATGGGCGCGTGCCGAAAACATCCTGGCCGAGACCAAGCGACTGCGCGTGGTGCAGGGCTACAACCGCGGCGGCCCGCAGCAAAGCGAAGGCGCCAAGCGCCTGCTCGCCGCGGCCGACAAGGGCCCGCGCGTCGACAAGCGCCTCTGGACGGCCGTCGCGCAGGAAATCGGCGGCCGCTCCAACAGCACCGCGCTGGTCGGCACGCCCGAGCAGGTGGCCGATGCGCTGCTCGACTACTACGACCTGGGCGTGACCACCTTCCTGATCCGTGGCTTCGATCCGCTGGAAGACGCGACCGACTACGGCCGCGAGCTGATTCCGCGCACGCGCGAACTCGTCGCGCAGCGCGCTCAATCGCAACGCAAGGTGGCCTGAGCGATGAGCGCCGTTCTTTCCATCGACCGCAGCGCGGCCCAGCCGCTGAAGCTCAACCCGAACCCGCAGCAGAAGTACTGGTTCGACCCGGTCCCGCCGCGCACCAGCGTGCAGGCCGAGCGCCGCCACCGGCAGGAGCGCCTCGCAGGCGCGTTCCGCCTGTTCGCGCGCTTCGGCTTCGCGCAGGGGCTGGCCGGCCACATCACCGCGCGCGACCCCGAGCTCACCGACCACTTCTGGGTCAACCCGCTGGGCATCCACTTCTCGCGCATCAAGGTGTCCGACCTGCTGCTCGTCAACGCGAAGGGCGAAACCGTGATCGGCGACAAGCCGCTCAACAAGGCCGCCTTCGCGATCCACGCCGCGATCCACGAGCACAACCCGAAGATCGTCGCCGCCGCCCACACGCACTCGACCTACGGCAAGGCCTGGTCCACGCTCGGCCGCAAGCTCGATACGATCACGCAGGACAGCTGCGTGTTCCACGAAGACGTGGCGCTGTTCGACGACTTCACCGGCATGGTGGTCGACACCAGCGAAGGCGACCGCATCGCCGAGGCGCTGGGCGACAGGAAGGGCGCGATCCTCAAGAACCACGGCATCCTGACCGCGGGCCCGACGGTGGAGGCCGCCGCGTGGTGGTACATCGCGCTGGACAACGCCTGCCACACCCAACTCCTCGCCGAAGCGGCCGGCAAGCCGCAGCCCATCGACGAGGAAACCGCGCGCCACACGCACAGCCAGATCGGCGGCCCGGAGGGGGCGATCCATTCCTTCGACAGCCTCTATGAAGGGCTGGTCGAGGCCGAGCCCGAGTTGCTGCTTTGAAGCCCGATCGCACACGGAAACCCATGGACCCGCGCCTCGACCCATCCCGCCGCAAGCTCCTCACCCAAGGCATTGCCGCCGTCACCGCCGCCGCCTTACCCGCCTTCTCGCTGCCTGCCCGCGCACAGCAGGGCCGCCCGGTGCTCAAGGCCGGCGACCAGAAGGGCGGGCTGCGCGCGCTGCTCGAAGCGGCCAACGGGCTCGAAGGGTTGACCTACGACATCCAGTGGTCAGAGTTCCCCGCCGCGGCGCCGCTGGCCGAAGCGCTGAACGCGGCGGCGGTCGATTCGGGCCCGATCGGCGATGCGCCTCTGATCTTCGCGCTGGCAGCGGGCACGCGCGTCAAGGCCATCGGCGCGAACCGGTCGGACTCCTACGGCACGGCAGTGCTGGTGCGCCCCGATTCGACGCTCAAGACCGCGGCCGACCTCAAGGGCAAGAGCATCGCGACCAACCGGGGCTCCATCGGCCACTACGTGACGCTCAAGGCCATCACCGCGGCGGGCCTGAAACCCGAAGACGTGAACATCCGCTTCCTCGCGCCGGCCGACGCCAAGCTGGCGCTCACGCAGGGCTCGGTCGATGCCTGGGCCACCTGGGAGCCCTACACCGCGCTGGCCGAGGTGAGCAAGCACGCGCGCGTGCTCGTGAGCGGGCGCGGCCTGCTGCCGGGGTTGAGCTACCTTGCCGCGACAGATTCAGCCATCGCGGCCAAGCGGCCGGTGCTGCAGGACTTCCTGCAGCGCGTGGTGAAGGCGCAGCTCTGGTCGTACCGCAATGTCGATGCCTACTCGGCCGCGCTGGCCCGCATCATCGGCATTCCGCCCGAGGCGGCGAAGCTGCAGTTCGAGCGGCGCCAGCAGAAGTGGGTGGCCATCGATGCGCAGGTGGTCGCCGACCAGCAGGGCACGGCGGATTTCTACCGGCAGGTGGGGCTCATCAAGCAGCCGCTCAATGTGAAGGGCACCTTCGACACCGGCTTCGGCGTTGCGGCTTAGGCGGACGGCACCTGCGGCATCTGCCAGGGGTCCGGGCGCTCGAGGCGGTACGTCTGCGACAGCGCGCGGAACTCCTGCGGCGCCATGCCGTGGGCCCGGCGAAAGGCGCGGGTGAAGTCCGACGCGCTCTTGAAGCCGACCGCATAGGCCACGTCCGTCACCATCATGTGCGGGTAGCGGGCGAGCTCGTCGGCCGCCTGGCGCAGCCGCAGGTGGCGGATGTAGGCGCCCAGACCGCCTTCGTGCTGGAACATGCGGTAGATGGTCGGGCGCGACACATGCAGGGCGCTGACCACGCCTTCGGGCGTCAGCTCGGCGCGGTGCAGGTTGGCCTGGATGTAGCGCCGCACCCGGCCGAACAGCGCCGCCCGCGCCGCCGAGCGTGCATTGCCGCTCAGGCCGGCCTGCTTGCCGAAGGCGGCGACCACCAGATGCGCGGCGTTGCGCACGGCGCTGTCGGCCGCGGCGGCGGTCATGCCGCCGATGTTGGCGCCCAGCGCCGCCGCGTGTTCGAGCGCCAGCCGCGTGAGCGGGGTCGCGTCCTGGATCGTGCGGCCGTGGATGGCTTCGGGGTCGGGCAAGGTCTGCTGCACCAGCGAGGCCGGCACGAAGAAGGTGAGCACCCGGCAACTGCTGCGCCGCATGCGCACCGGCTGGTTCATGTCCAGCGCGAGGATCTTGGTGGTGGCGCTGGAAGAGGGTGTTTTGTGGCGCGGCGTGGAGGCGCGCAGTGCGACGTCATCGACGCCGCCCTCGGAGAACACGTGGAAGACGTAGTCGCGCACGTTGTCGGTCGAAATGCGCGCCAGCGAGCGCTCGAGCAGCATCGCGTCGGAGCGGCAGTCGGTGAAGAGGAGGCCATCGACCTTGTAGCGGTCGATCTCCGCGCTGAAAGGCTTCCCGATGTCCGCCTTCGAAGGCAGCACGTCGATCACGTGGCCCACCCGCTCCCGCCAGGCCAGCAGTTGCCGGTGCGCCGGCTCGCCATGCACGCTGAAATGGCTGCGCGCCACGATGCCTTGCGCGGGAAGGGCGGGGGCCTGGAGGTCGCCTCGGCGGGCGCGGGAGTTCATGGGTGAGGAGAAATTCGCGAGGTGCGACCGCTGCGATTGCGCGATCGCGGCACCCAATGAATGGAAAAAACCGTTAAATAAGGCGCAAATTCGAATGAATTCTCTCAATAACTGAGACGGACGGTCAAGTCCGCCGGAGCGGCTCCACGACTCTTGCCTTCGAGCGGCCGCATGGCCGAACGAACCTGATTTCTTGAGCGAGTACCGAAATGTCCACAGGAAAAGCCGATCCCGCCGCAGCCACCGCCGCAGCCGGTACCTTCGGTCATCTCTTCAACGAGGCCAGCGAGGACGAACTGGCCGCCCTGATGTTTTCCATGGAGCGCAGCCATTCGCCCGGCGCCTCGCGCATCGCGCGCCACATGCTGGCGTTGATCGCGGCGGCCGCGAAATCCCGGCCTTCTTCGGCCATCGCAACGAAGCCGCGCCCGGGCGCCGCGCCGCCGGCGGCGAACGTTTCGCTGTCTCCGCGAGAACTGCAGGTGCTGCAACTGGTGTCGCAGGGCCTGAGCAACCGCCGGATCGCCGAGGCGCTCAGCCGGTCGGCCAACACCATCGACACGCAGATCAAGAGCATCTACCGCAAGCTGGACGTCAATTCGCGGACCCGGGCGGTGCGCGCGGCGATGGAGCAGGGCTTGCTGAGCTGGGACGGCAGCCGGCCGCAGTAGCCCGGCGCCCAAAGCGCTTCAGGCGCCGATGCGTTCCGCAGCCCGCGCCAGTTGCGACAGCCGCTTGATCAGCGGCTCGAAAAGCTCCGCCGACGTGTTGCCGTAGCCCAGCACCAGCCCGTTGTCCGAGGGCAGCGGCTGCAGCGCGAAGCTCGACAGGGCCACGGGCGCGAGCTGGTGGCGCAGCGCCTCGGCGGCAATGCGGCGGTCGTCGAAGCGGGGCGGCAGGCGCACGGTGAGGTGCAGCCCGCAGTAGCCGCCGTCGATCTCGTGCGGCACTTTCAGGTGCCGGGTCAGCGCGAGCCGCAGCGCCTGCTGCCGGTCGCGGTACAGCCGCCGCATGCGGCCCAGGTGCCGGCCGAACTGGCCGCTCTCGATGAAGTCGGCCATCGCCAACTGCTCGTGGCGGTGCCCGCCGCGCAGCATTTCCTCGAGCGGCGCCTGCACGCTGGCCAGGAGCGCTTCGGGCAGCACCAGGAAACCCAGCCGCAGCGAGGGGAACATCGTCTTGCTGAAGGTGCCGATGTAGAGCACGGGCGCGTCGGGCACCAGTCCCTGCATCGCGCCGATCGGCTCGCCGGTGTGGCGGAACTCGCTGTCGTAGTCGTCCTCGATGATCCAGGCACCGTGCCGGCGGGCCTCGGCGATCAGCGCGAGCCGGCGCGCGATGCTCAGCACCGCACCGGCCGGGTACTGGTGCGAAGGCGTCGTGTAGACGAGGCGGGGCGGGTGCTTCTGCCAGTCTTCCGCACTTGCGTTGAGGCCTTCCGCATCGACGCGGATCGGCACCATGTGCATGTCGCCCGCGCGCATGGCCGCCTTTGCGCCGCGGTAGCCCGGGTCTTCGATCCAGCCGGTTTCGCCGGGGTTCGAAAGCAGCCGCACGCACAGCGAGATGGCTTCCTGCGCGCCCTCGGCGATGACGACCTGCCGCGGCTCGCAGCGCACGCCGCGCGCAATCGCCAGGTGGCGCGCGATCGCCGCGCGAAGCCGGGGCTCGCCCAGCGGATCACCATAGCCGAGCGTGGCCGGGCTCGCGGTGCGGATGGCGCGGTCGAGCGCGCGCCGCCAGGCGGTCGCGGGAAAGTGCGACAGCGCGGGCACGCCGGGGCGAAAGGTGGCATCCGGCTCGGTGAAGGCGGTGCGCGGCTGGATGCTCGCGAGGCGGTGCGCGGTGGTTGGCGAGCCCGGGGGCTTGGTTGTCGTCGTGGTCGCCGCCGGAGACGACAGCTCGGTCACCCGCGTGCCCTGGCGGTCGGGCTGCACGTAGCCCTCGGCGGCCAGGTGCTCGTAGGCGGCAGTGACGGTGTTGCGCGAGATCGCGAGCGCCTCGGCCAGCGCGCGCGAGCCGGGCAGGCGGCTGCCCGGGGCGAGGCGGCCATCGAGGATGGCGCGCTTCAGGCGCTCGTGCAGCTGGCGCTGCATCGAGTCCGCGTCACGGTCCCGCGCAAGCGGGGACTCGAGCAATGCGGCGAGATCTGGCGGATTGGGCATAAGGCGATGGATCGGAGCGTGGCACCACGAAATGAATACCTCGTGGCACTTCTCGTGGAGCCACGGCGGGCGTACTTTACCGTTCTCCGGCATCGCCGCTCTTCGCTCCTGAAAGACTCTTCATCCCATGCCAGCCCGCCACAACGAATTCGGCCAATCCCTCGGCCCCCTCATGCCCGAATGGAGCGCCCGCCCGCTGCCGCCGCGCGCGCCCGTCGAAGGCCGCTACTGCACGCTCGAGCCGGTGAACGCCGCCAAGCACGCCGACGACCTGCACGCCGCCTACGCGCAGGCCCCCGACGCCCGCGACTGGACCTACCTGGGCGCCGAGCGGCCCGCCGACCTGAATGCCATGCGCGCCCACATCGAGCGCCTTTCGCAAACCACCGACCCGCTGCACTTCGCCGTCATCGACAGGCAGAGCGGCCGGGCTGTCGGCACGCTGTCGCTGATGCGCATCGACGCCGCCAACGGCGTGATCGAGGTCGGCCATGTCAATTTTTCGCCGCTGCTGAAGCACACGCCGATGTCGACCGAAGCCCAGTACCTGCTGATGAAGCTCGTCTTCGAGGGGCTGGGCTACCGGCGCTACGAATGGAAGTGCGACAACTTCAACGAGCCGTCCAAGCGCGCGGCAGGCCGCCTGGGCTTCCAGGCCGAGGGCCTGTTCCGGCAGTACAGCATCTACAAGGGCCGCAGCCGCGACGCGGCGTGGTTCGCGATCCTCGACAGCGAATGGCCCGTTCTGCGCAAGGCGTTCGAGCGCTGGCTCGCGGCGGAGAACTTCGATGCGGAGGGCAGGCAGCGCATGGCGCTGGACAAGTTCCGGCTGCCGCGCGCGGATTGAGGGGAGGGCGGGGCGGCGCCGGGCTCGCGCGGCCTTGGGGCAGCAGGCGCGGGAAATGCTAGATGGTTCAGGAAACTAACGATTGTTGAAAGCCCGGCAGCTTTCTATGCTGGGCGGACGCCTGCATTCTTTCGCTCTCCTGTTCTGTCTTCCCCCTTGCCACCCATGCCCATCGATTTCGCATCCACCCCTTCGCCTCGTCAAAACCGTCATCAGCGCCGCCTGTTCGCGCTCGTTCCCGCCGCCTTCCTGCTCTTCGGCCACGGCCTCGCGCAGGCCGCCGAACTCTCTCCGGCCCTCGCCGAGCGCCATGCACAGGCCACTTACCGCGAGTACTTCGAACTGCTGGCCCTGCCCAACGACGCCACCGTGCCGGAGGACATCCGCAAGAACGTCGACTGGCTCGAGCAGGCCTTCCGCAAGCGCGGCTTCACGACGAAGCAGTTGCCCAACAACGGCAAGCCCATGCTCTACGCCGAGTTCCCGGGGAGCGACCCTGCGCGCAGGACGGTGCTCTTCTACATGCACCTGGACGGCCAGCCGGTGATTCCCGCGCAGTGGGCGCAAAAGAGCCCGTGGACGCCGGTGCTCAAGCGCAAGACGGACAAGGGCGACTGGGAAGAGATCGATTCCGCCCCGCTCTTCAGCGGCCCGCTCGACCCCGAGTGGCGCGTGTTCGGCCGGGCCTCGGCAGACGACAAGGGGCCGATCATGATGATGCTGGCGGCCATCGATGCGTTAAAGGCCGGCGGCGGGCAGCCGGCGGTCAACGTCAAGGTGATCCTCGACAGCGAAGAGGAAAAGGGCTCGCCGTCGATCAGCCAGGTCATGCAGGCGCACCGCGAACTGCTGCGCAGCGACGCCATCGTGATCCACGACGGCCCGATGCATGCGACCAACCGGCCCACGCTGGTGTTCGGCAACCGCGGCGCGGCCGATGCGCGGCTCACCGTGTACGGCGCCAAGGTGCCGCTGCACAGCGGGCACTACGGCAACTACGCGCCCAACCCGGCGCAGCGCCTCGCCAGCCTGCTGGCCTCGATGAAGGACGACACCGGCCGCGTAACCGTTCCGGGCTACTACGACCGCGTGAAGATCGGCGAGGCCGACCGCAAGATCATGGCCGCCGTGCCGGACGACGAGGCCGCGCTCAAGCGCCGCCTGGGCATCGCGCAGACCGACAAGGTCGGCGCCAACTACCAGGAGGCAATGCAGTACCCCTCGCTGAACGTGCGCGGCATGGCCTCGGCGGCCGTGGGCGACAAGGTCGCGAACATCGTCCCCGACAAGGCCGAGGCCGAGATGGACCTGCGCACCACGCCCGATTCCGACGCGCCGTACCTCGGCAAGCTGATCGAGGCGCACATCGCCAAGCAGGGCTACCACCTCGTGAAAGGCTCGCCGACGGATGAGGAGCGCGCCCGCTACGACAAGATCGCGAGCTTCAGCTACCGCAGCGAGGGCGCCGACGCGGCGGGCTCGCCGATCAATTCACCGATCGGGCAGTGGGCCTACACGGCCTTGACCGACACCTTCGGCACCAAGCCCGAGCCGGTGCGCATCCGCATGATGGGCGGCACCGTGCCGACGGCGGAAATCGTGCGCGTGCTGCAGGTGCCCTTCGCGATCATTCCGCTGGTGAACGCCGACAACAACCAGCACGCGGCCAACGAGAACCTGCGCATGGGCAACTACGTGACCGGCGTGCAGACGGTGTACGCGCTGATGACGCACGGGTTCTGAGCGCGCGGCGCGCTTGCTCGTCAGGCTTGCTTGCCGGGCTTCTGCGCCGCTTCGCACTTCACCTGGATCAGCTCGCGCTCCTCGATCGTCGCGCCGATGCGAACGGCGCTGAGGCATCCGCCCCAGACGCAGCCGGTGTCGGTCGAGAGCAGGTCGGGCCGCGAGAGCCAGCCGAGCGTGGACCAGTGGCCGAAGGCGACGGTGGCTGCCGCGGTCTTGCGGCCCGGCACGTCGAACCACGGCAGGAGGCCTTCGGGCGCGGGGATCGCGCCGTCCTTGGTTTCGAAGTCCATCACGCCCTCGGGCGTGCAGTAGCGAAGGCGCGTGAGCGCGTTGACGATCACGCGCAGGCGCGCGCTGCCGCTGAGGGTGTCGCTCCATTGCGCCGGCTCGTCGCCGTACATGGTGAGCAGGAAGTCGCCGAGCGCCGGGCCGCGCAGCACCGATTCGACCTCTGACGCCAGCGCGAGCGTGTCGCCGACCGTCCACTGCGGCAGCACGCCGGCGTGCACCATCAGCAGGTCGCCGCCACCGATCTGCATGTGCAGCGCCATGTGCTGGTGGCGGACCCAGTCGAGCATCGCCTCGCTGTCGGACGCGGCCAGGAGGTCGGCCAGCGTGTCCTTGCGGCCGGCCTTGCGCGCGCCGTGCGCCACGCCCAAGAGGTGCAGGTCGTGGTTGCCCAGGAGGCTCCGTGCCGAGGCGCCGTAGCCCTGCACGCGGCGCAGCACGGCGGCCGAATCGGGGCCCCGGTTGACCAGGTCGCCGAGCAGAACGAGGGTGTCGCGGCTGGGGGAGAAATCGATCTCCGCGAGCAGCCGCCCGAGGGCAGGGTCGCAGCCCTGCACGTCGCCGATACAGTAAAGTGACATTCCCTCATTCTCTCCCCCTGTTCATGGATGTCTTCCTGCTGGCCTTGCTGACCACCCTCAACGCGGTGTTCGCAATGTCCGAAATGGCCCTTTCAACCAGCCGGCGCGCACGCCTCGCAGCCCTGGCCGAAACGGGGGACACCGGCGCGGCCGCCGCGCTGAAACTGATGGAGGCGCCCACCCAGTTCCTCTCGACCGTGCAGATCGGCATTACCTCGATCGGCATGCTGAGCGGCATCGTCGGCGAGGCCGCCTTCGCTGCGCCGCTGGCGGTGTGGATGGAAAGTGTGGGCATGGGCGCGGGCACCGCCAGCATCGCCTCCACCGCGGTGGTGGTGACCTGCATCACCTTCTTCACCATCATCTTCGGCGAGCTGGTGCCCAAGCGCATCGGCCAGCTCTACCCCGAGCCGGTGGCGCGCTGGGTGTCGCGCCCGATGCGGGGCCTCGCCAAGGGCGCGAAGCCCTTCGTATGGCTGCTGGCCGGCGCCACGGCCACCATGCTCAAGGTGCTGCGCATCGATGCCAATGCGGCACGCTCGGTGACTGAAGAAGAAATCTCGGCCAGCCTCGAAGAAGGCGTCGATGCCGGCGTGATCGAGCAGCACGAGCACCAGATGGTGCGCAACGTGTTCCACCTGGATGACCGTCGCCTGTCGTCGCTGATGATCCCGCGCGCCGACATCGAATGGCTCGACGCTTCCAACACCGTGTCGCAGGCGCTGCAGAAGGTGGCGGATGCGGCTGCGCTCAACCTCGTGCACTCCTGGTATCCCGTCTGCCGCAACTCGCTGGACGACGTGGTCGGCGTGATCAGCGTGGCGCACCTGCTGCGCCTGGGTTCGGCCCACAAGGGCGTGCTCGGCCAGGAGGCCACGCCGGCCGTGTTCGTGCCCGAGACGCTCACCGGCATGGAGCTGCTCGAGCAGTTCCGCGCCCGCGCCGGCCGGCTGGTGTTCGTGGTCGACGAATACGGCGTGGTGCAGGGCCTCATGACCCCGCGCGATCTGCTCGAAGCCATCACCGGCGAGCTGCAGCCCGGCATGCAGACCGACGCCTGGGCGCGCGAGCGGCCCGATGGCGTGTGGGAGCTCGACGGCCTCATGCCCGTGTCGGAACTGCGTGCGCGCCTGGGCATCCGCGAACTGCCCGAAGAAGACCGCGGCCGCTACAACACGGTGGCCGGCTTGCTGATGTCGGTGTCGGGCCGTCTGCCCGCGGTGAGCGAGCGCATCGAATGCGCGGGATGGATCTTCGAGATCGTCGCGCTCGAAGGCCGCCGCATCGACCGCGTGCTGGCCTCGCCCGATCCCGCGGCGCCGCGCGAAGAATAAGCAACAGGCATCGCACGGCCATGCTGTCGCTGCTCGCACTGAGCTGCCCGCAATGCTCCGCGCCGCTGCCCCGCGCCGCACGCTGGCGCACCGTCAACTGCAGCTACTGCGGCGCGACCATCACGCGCGGCGAGGAAACGGTGGAGCGCGAGAGCTTCCGCGCGGCCTTGCGGCGAGCCAATGCCGACGTTGCAGGCGGACGCATCGTGCAATGGCGCGGCGCGCGCTACCGCGTGCTGGCGCCGCTGGGCTTCGGCGAGCACAGCGAAGTGCTGTTCGCCGAGCGGCTCGGTGCGGTGCCTGAGCGCGTCACGCTGAAGCTGGCGCGCGAAACGTCCGACAACGATGTGCTGCTGCGCGAAGGCGCGGTGCTGCAGGCGCTGCAAGCCCTGTCCGTTCCGGGCGCCGCCTACTTCACGCGCCGGCTGCCGCAGCCGTTGGGCACGGGCATCGCCGAAGGCCTCGGCGACGGCAAGCGCCAGGCCCTGGTGCTGCGCCATCCGACCGGTTTCTGGGGCAGCCTGCAGGACGTGCAGCAGGCCAACCCGCAAGGCATCGACCCGCGCCACGCCGTCTGGATCTGGCGCCGCATGCTCGAGGTGCTGGCCTTCGTGCATGGCGCCGGCTGGACGCATCGCGATCTTTCGCCCGCGCATGCGCTGGTGCATCCGCGCGACCATGGCGCGCTGCTCATTGGCTGGTCGCAGGCGCGGCAAGCCTCGGGTTCGGCGCATGCCGCCGCTGCGGCGCGCGACCTCGCACAAACCGCGTGGACCGTGCGCGCAGTGCTGCACGGCGGCGCGGCGGGCGATCCTGGCTTCGGCGCACACACACCCGCGCCACTGGCCGCACTGCTGCGCCAGTGCAGCGAAGACACCGCCTTCTGCGAACGCCTCGGCGCGCAGGGCATCGAGCAGGCCCTGTCGGCCGCATCGCGCGAATCCTTCGGCGCGCCGCAGTTCGTTCACTTCGATCCCGCGCCGCGCCTCGGCGGCTGACTGACCGACATTCCAAGGAGCACCCCATGGGTTACGGAAACTATTCGCACGCCGCCCACACGGCGCTGATCGCCGACCGCGCCGCCAAGCCCGGCGCCGAGGTGTTCACGCAAACGGCCACGCATGCGCTGATGAACCCGCACGGCCTCAAGGTGCGCGAATCGCGCGACAACGCCGACCATCCCAACTCGCTCGGCATCGTGTTCGCGCTCGACGTCACCGGCTCGATGGGCGACATCCCGCAGACTCTTGCGCGCCGCGAGCTGCCCACCTTCATGAAGCTCTTGACCGACTGCGGGGTGGCCGACCCCCAGCTCATGTTCATGGCCATCGGCGACGCCACCTCAGACCGTGCGCCGCTGCAGGTCGGCCAGTTCGAATCGACCGCCAACCTCATGGACCAGTGGCTCACCTGGAGCTACCTCGAAGGCGGCGGTGGCGGCAGCGGCGAAGAGAGCTACGAACTCGCCTTCTACGTGATGGCGCAGCACACCGACATGGACTGCTGGGTCAAACGCAAGAAGCGCGGCTACCTGTTCGTGACCGGCGACGAGCTGCCGTACCCCGCCGTCTCGCGCCACCAGATCGAGGGCCTCATCGGCGAGAAGCTCGACGAGGACATCCCCATCGAGGAAGTCATCGCCGCCGCGGCCGAGACCACGAACCTGTTCTTCCTGATTCCCGACGCCCAGCGCCGCCGCCGCTGCGAGCCGCGCTGGCGCGAGCTGCTCGGCGATCACGTCATCTGCATGGACTCGCCCGACGACGCCTGCGCCGTGGCCGCCGGCATCGTCGCGCTCACCGAGAAGGCCGTGCCCAACCTCGACGGCCTCGCCAGGGTGATGGGCGCGACCGGCATGGCCAAAGAGCGCGTGGGTGGCGTGCTGCACGCGCTCGATGCGTATGCGGCGCTGCTCGACCCGACTGCGCCGCGCCGCGCGCCGCCGGCCACGAGCGCGCCACGGTCGTCGTGGTGGAAGCGGCTCTTCGGCTGAAGGCTGCGTGAGCATCACCGCCGCGGCCACGCGCTACGTCTCGCTGCTGGGCCTGGGTTTCGGGGACTGCGGCAAGGGCCTCTTCACCGATCACCTGTGCGGCGCATGGCAGGCGCACACGGTGGTGCGCTTCAACGGCGGCGCGCAGGCCGGCCACAACGTGGTGCTGACCGATGGGCGGCACCACACCTTCTCGCAGTTCGGCGCCGGCAGTTTTCATGCGGGCGTGGCGACGGTGCTCGCGAGCCCGGTGGTGGTGCATCCGACGGCACTGCGTGTCGAGGAAGAGGCGCTGCGCCGCGTGGGCGTGACCGATGCGTTCGCGCGCTTGCGGATCGACGCGCGCTGCCGTGTGACCACACCATTCCATCAGGCTGCCGGCCGGCTCCGCGAGTGGGCGAGGGGAGCGGCGGCGCATGGCACGTGCGGTGTGGGTGTCGGCGAGACGGTGCGGCAGGCGCTGGCTGCGCCCGGCGATGCGCTGCGCTACGGCGACCTCGTGCATCGCGCGCGCACGCTCGAAAAGCTGGAGGCTTCGCGCATGGCGCTGCGCCGCGAGTTCGCGGACATGGCGCCATCGCACCCCGAGGCCGCGCAGGAGCTGGCATTGCTGGCCGACGCCTCGCTCGCCCAGCGCTGGCTCGATGCCGCCGCGCCATGCGTTCGCCTGTCGCCGCCTGCAAGCGCCGACGCCATCGGTGCAAGGCTCGCGCGTCCCGGCACCGTGCTGTTCGAAGGCGCACAGGGTGTGCTGCTCGACGAATGGCGCGGCTTTCATCCGCACACCACATGGAGCACCATCTCGGCCGCCGCTGTCGAAGCCGTGCTGCATGACGCGGGGATCGATGCGCCCGTGCAGCACCTGGGCGTGCTGCGCAGCTATCTCACGCGCCACGGTCCTGGCCCGCTGCCCACGCACGATCGCGCACTCGACGCGCGATTCGCCGAGCCGCACAACGCCGACGAAGGCTGGCAAGGCGCGTTCCGACGCGGCCACCCCGACGCGGTGCTGCTGCGCTATGCGCTCGCGGCGGCCGGACGGCTCGACGGTTTGGTGGTGAGCCACCTCGACGCCATCGACGGCGCGGACCTGCGTTGGTGTACCGGCTACCGCACCGCCGATGGCGCCAACGTCGCGTCACTGCCGTTCAGCGACGAACCGGATCTCGAGCATCAGCACGCGTTGACCCAACTGCTGCAGGGCGCGCAACCCCTCTACGAACCGCAACCTATCGGCACCGCGCAAGCGTGGGTGGAGCGCGCCGAAGCCCTCAGCGGTCTGCCTGTGCGCTTCGGTGCCTTCGGCCCGACGCGCGACACCGTGCGTGCGCGCGAGCACATCCGAAAGACCGTGTGACGCCCAACATCTTCCTGATCGTCGGCGCAGCGCTCAGCGCCGTTGCCGCGCTGCTGCACATCTGCGTCATCTTCGGCGGGCCTGCGTGGTATCGCTTCTTCGGGGCCGGCGAGCGCATGGCCAGGGGCGCGGAAGCGGGGCACTGGTATCCGCCCATCGTCACGCTGCTGATCGCCGGCGTGCTGGGCGTGTGGGCCGCGTACGCGCTCTCCGGTGCAGGCGTGTTGCAGCCGCTGCCGTTGCTGGCATTCGTGCTGCCCGCCATCACCTCGGTCTACCTGCTGCGGGGGCTCGTTGCCGTGGCGCTGGTCGTGTTCGACCGGCGGCGGCTGAGCGCCTTCTGGGTGTGGAGCTCGGCCATCTGCTTCGCGTTGGGCCTCGTCCATCTGATCGGGCTCGTTCAGGTCTGGGAGGCGCTCTGAACGACGTCGGCTCGCAGGCCGACGGACTCTCTTACCCCTGCGCTTCGAACCCAGGCGCCTGGCTCATCTCCGAAGGCTTGTAGATCTTGTGCTGCGCGATCGCAGTGCCCGCGTCGGAAACCACCAGCAGCCGCCAGAGCGGCTCGCGCACCGAGCAGGCCTGTTCCTCGCTCGTGAGCTGGAACTTGGGCGAGCCCGTGGCGGTGCCCTTCACCACGACGCGCAGGAGCGTCGCGCCCTTCGCATTCGACACCTCGATGCTGTAGCCGATGTTCTTGCCGGTCAGGTCTTCGGCGTTGTAGCCGTAGCCCTTGAAGTGGCGCATGACGTAGTCCATGGCGGCGGCCTGGACTTCTTCGCGCGAAACCGGCGCGGGCGGGGCGGCGACTTCCGGCTCGGCCTCGGCCACGACCGGCACGCTGCCGCGCGCCGCGGCGGCCTTCACTTCCGCCTCGTCGGGCGTCCAGCCGCGCGGGCCGCGGACCAGCACCGCGAGCTGCTGCTCGGGCTCCCAGCTGGCGACGTGCCATTCGGCATCGTCGCGCACGCGCGTGGAGACCTTCGCGGCCTTGTTGCTTTCCAGTTCGGCGATGGCGACCCGGTTGGTCTGCAGCACCGCCCGGAAGCCCTGGCCTGCGTCGAAGGTGCGCTTGAGCAGTGCGAGGCGGTCCTTGGCGCGCTGGACCTGGAAGGCGGTGCGCGTGCCGCCGCCGGCGCGAAGCTGCGTGTCGAGCGATTCGAGGCAGAACCAGCGCCCGCCGCTGCCGACGCTCACGTATTCCGCCCAGATGGTGGCGATGACGTTGTCGCCGGTCGCCAGCCAGGCCTGGTCGAACGGCTTTTCCCGAGCGTCGAACACCCCCATCTTGGCGACGATCTCGACCGGCGTGAGCCGGGGTCCTGAGAGTCGCATCTCATCGATGACGGTGAGTACGTGGGGGTCGACTTCCTTGTCCATGCGGGGTGGGTTCGTGGCGTGTTTGGGGGGTGGGAGTATGCCGCATCGGGTGCGACCGATGCCGCGTGGCAGGCCGTCGCACTTGTCGCGGCGGCCGCAATGGGCCATTCTTTTGCCATGCCGGGCGTCCGTTCGGCGTTCGGAAAAAGGAATTGCCATGACCGGGGCCGACCTGCCCACCCTCTACCGAAGCTATATCGCCTGCCTCAACGCGCGCGACTGGGCGAATCTCGACAGGTTCGTTCACGCGGAGGCGCACTACAACGGCCGGCGCATCGGCCTCGCCGGCTATCGCGCGATGCTGGAGAAGGACTGCGAAGAGATCCCCGATCTGCACTTCGACATCCGCTTGCTCGTCTGCGATCCACCCCGCATCGCCAGTCGGCTGCAGTTCGATTGCACCCCGAAGGGGACTTTTCTCGGGCTGCCGGTGAACGGCCGGAAGGTCTCGTTCGCCGAGAACGTGTTCTATGAGTTCCGGGACGAAAGGATCGCAAGCGTCTGGTCCGTCATCGACAAGGCGGCCATCGAGGCTCAACTCGTCGGCGACAGCAGCAACAGCGCGGCACCGGAACAAGCAAGGCAATCCCCATGAAGATGTCCGCCTGAAGGCGCCGACCGCGCGGCGACCTCACATCGGCGGCATCCTGTCGAACTTCGGCAATGCCGGGTCCAGGAAATCCCATGCGTGACCGCGCACGCCGTATGTGATTGCCTGCGGTCGGTAGCGGCCAGGGTCATCGAGGCTCGCGGCATGCACGGTGAACACCTCGGGCATCGCGGCGAAGGTCAGGTACACGGGGGATCCGCAGTGCGGACAGAACGCACGGGTCTTCAAGTTGCCGCTGTCGCCGACCATGTCCCACAGCGTCGCTTCGCCGCTGTGCTTCACGCCGGCGCGGGGAAAGGTGAGGTACGAGCCATGGCCGGTGCCGCTCTTGCGCTGGCAGTCGCGACACTGGCAATCGTTCTGGAAGACCGGCTTGCCCGAGATCTCGTAGCGGATCGCGCCGCATGCGCAACCGCCGGTGTAGGGCTGGTCGATCTCTGCTGTTTTTTCGATGATGTCGGTCATGGGCGCTCCGTTCCGTTGGTTCCAAAAAATCCACGCATGCCGCATGGCGTGATGACCAATCTATTCGAGGGAGCGAATCGCGAGGGAGTAACAAGATCGTCGCGAATCACCGTGTCGGGCCGCGCGTTGGTGCGCGGTCTCGACGAGGTTTCCGCTGGATATCATCGCGCTCCAAAACAACGGAGCGGATTCATGGGGAACAAGTCTTCGCCATCGTGTTGCTGGCGTTCGGGGCTTACAAGCTGTTCAAGCGCTAGGCCTCATCAGCGGCGCTGCCGCTGAGACATTGCGCTTTGCCATTTATCGAAGCCGGGCCTGAATGCTCCTCAGATTCGAGAGCCACGCGAGATAGTCTTCATCGTCTTCGCCCAGCTCCGCCCACGTATCGTGCCCATCCGCTTCGGGGTCGTCGATGATGGCCTGGATCGCATCGATGGCGGCTTGCTTGAGTGAGGCCGGCGGCGCGGCCTTTCCGGTGCACCATGCGACGACATCCGGATGGACGTCGCCGCAGTCTTTTCCGCTGAGTACCGCGAGCACGGCGCCGGCTGCAACGACGCTCTCCGTCGAGCCCGAGGTCAATGTCTCCTCGATGAACGGCAGTGCGCCGGGCGCTTCCTGCAACTGGCCAAACCAATCCAGCGCATCGTCATTGCCAAAGCTTTCCCCAGACCATGTGCCCATTGCCGAACTCCTGTGCTTGTGTGTGAGAGGGTGCGTGCAGCATAGCTAGAAAACGAACTCGACCTCGCGATCCGTTGCCGCAATGCTTTGAACCGCGGTGTCCGGGGCCACGACGAAGAGCGGTCCCCGCGCAGGCAGCTCACCGGGGCTGAAAACAATGGCCACCTCCTTGCCCGCGATGCGGCAGTGCAGCGCCGTATGGGTCGATGAGTACTGCAGAAAGCGTGAGGCCACGACGGCGTTCACCAGGCTTTCGAGGCTGCATCGCTCGGGCAGCTCGAAGGTTCGCGCCAGCGGCCCCATCTGGTCGTCCTGTGCGCAACACGCTTGCCGATGGACTTCGATCTTCATGTGGCTTCTCCGTTGCGAGGGCTTGTGCCCGCATGGCGCGCGTGGTCGGTTCAGGAGGCCGGCTGATCGTCGTCCGCAAGCTGCAGTTTCGTCGCGATGCCATAGAGCGCCAGCATGCCCAGCACGTGTCCGATGGCGACGCCCGGCTCGCCCGATTCGATGCGCGCAATGGTCTGGACATGCACGCCCAGCCGCGCCGCGGCGGCCGACTGGCCTTCACCGGCGCGCGTGCGTGCCAGCTTGGCCTGAGCCCCCATGTGCTTGATCGCCTGGAGGGCGTTGCTGTCGATGTCTGCCGAGATGCGTTTGCCTTGAGCCATGGCGGGATTGTCGCTGCACGATCCCGCCGTGGCTCCAGCCGAGCGCGCGAAACCTGGCGTCAGAATAGCCACCGTCAGTCAGTCAGTCAGGTGACATGGAAGGATTCGGCATGGCGGTGATTGCAAAGGATCTGCGGATGGCGGCGTTGCAGGGGCTTGGCCTGTCCGAACCCCTGATGCGGCTGGCGGCGGGCGAGTGCATCCACGATGCGTTCAGAGGGCGTTGCCTGGGGCCTCCGTTCCATGTCTACCACCGCGCCGGTGTACCCACCGGGCCGCCATTGATTCCACTGTGGGACAGCGGCGACATGGTCTTCGGCGTGTGGGAAAAGGCCGATGCCCTCGAGTTCATCGAATTCAGCATCGAGACCCCCGAAGAATTCGGGCTCGTCGCGAAAACCGAGCAAGGGTTCTGGGCTGCGCGCTTCGACTTCCTGTACGAATGCGATTTGCCCGATGAGGATCTTCAAAGCGCCGCGGCTTCGGTGGGCTTCCGATTTCTGACTCGGCAACTGGCGTCGAGGGAAGAAGCCGGGGAACGGCTCGATACCTTCCAGGGCCATTGGGCATGGCTGCAAGAACTGGTCGCGGAAATCGATCGGGATGTGGGCCAACACCAGGAGAATCCATCCGGCTTCCGCCGCGCGCTGCATCCGTCGGCGCTTTCCTGAACGCAGACCGCGAGAACGTGCGCATGAAATTGAACTGGTCATATCGCTTGCCCAAAGAGCGACAGGTCGGGGCCAGAGTCCCCGTCGCAAGCGCCGAAGCGGTGCTCGTTGCCTTTCACTATGACAAGGCGGATTTTTACGAAAGCGCGCTCGTCGCACTCGATCGGACGACCGGCGAGGAACGCTGGCGCACCACCATTCCCCATGTGATCACCGAGCCCGTGACGACACCGGATGGCGCCGCGTACGTCAGCAGCTTTTCCGGCACGGTCCACGCTTTTGGCAGCAACGGAGAGAAGCTGTGGGACGGACGATGCGGAGACCGCAACATGGGCAAGCCCTGCCTCGTCGGCAACGATCGGCTCGTGGTTGCGGAAGCCGGGGGCGGTGCGTCCAGGACGTGGTGCCTCGATGTGCGAACGGGCGCGGTCGTCTGGGCCTTCGAGAACCAGGGACACAGCTACGCCCTCGCGGCGAGCAACGGCCGCCTTGTTCATGCGACGGTGCTTGCAAAGGGCGCGGGGGTCCGCCTCCATTGCGTGGAGATGTCGAGCGGGCGCTCGCTTTGGGCCGTCGAAAGCGCGGAGTGGATCTTTCATCCGGTCGTGCAAGACCAGACGGTCCTGATCGGCGCCCGCGGATCGCTGCGCGCCTATGCGTTGCAGACCGGCGAGTTGCTGGCAAGGCTGGACCTGCAAGACCAGGAGGCCATCGATGGGCAGATGCTGGTCTCGGACGATCGCGTTTATTTCGGCACGGATGCGGGACGCGTTCGCTGCGCGGTGATGCAGAACAAGCGATCCTTCTTCAAGACCCGGCTCTCGCTCGAGAGCGCGTGGCAGGCCGCATGCGAAGGCGGCATCCGCGGTCGGCCGGTCATGGCGGGCAATGCGCTGGCAGTTCTCGCGCAAGAGGAGGGAATCGTCTTTCTGGAGGCGTCCACCGGGCAACGGCTTTCGGTGCTCAAGATGCCCAAGGGGGACGGCGGCGGTCTGCTGTATGACCGCGAGTGGCTCCATGCATCGGTGGGGCGGGAGGTGCGGGCCTTTGGTCCTGGATAGATCGATGGAGCGGTCAGGGCAGAGGTTCGGGCGGAGCACGCAGGGCCTGTCGCTGCACAATCCAGCCGTGCCCCGAACCCTGCCAGACCCTCAGCCCGCGCCCACTCCTTACTGGCTCTATCTCCTGGAGTGCGAAGGCGGCGTGTACTACGCGGGAATCGCGCTCGATGTGGAGCAGCGCTTTTTCCAGCATGTCTTCGGGCTGGGCGCCAAGTTCACGCGCGCGCGTCCGCCGTTGCGTGTGCTTGCTGCCCGCGTCTATCCGGACAAGGGGGCCGCATTGCGGGCGGAGCTCAAGGTGAAAGCACTGCCTCGAATCCGCAAGCTCGCCTTCTTCGAGGCCGATACCTAGCCGCGGTCCGCCGCAGGAAGAGAACAGCGCATGGCGACAAAGGTGCTCCTGGGTTTCATCGCTTCGGTTTGCGACAAGGGCCTGCTGCTGCGAATCGACGCCAGATCGGTGCTTCGTCCGGTCCTCGCGCTGGGACTCGCCGCCATGCTCGCGGCCTGCTCCAGCCTGCCTCCGCAAGTCGCCACGCCGCCGACCGCCGCCATCGGCGACTACGCGCAGACGCCCCTCGGCGCCATCACGCAGAAGGTGCTCCCCACCGATGGCCGCTCTGGGTTCCGTCTCCAGCCCTACGGCCCCAATTCGTTCGCCACGCGCATCGAACTCACGAAGCTCGCCACCCGCAGCCTCGACGTGCAGTACTACCTGCTGCCAGGCGACAACACCGGCCGCGCGCTGATGCGCGCCATGCGCGATGCCGCCGCACGCGGCGTTCGCGTGCGGCTCCTGGTCGACGACCTCTACACCTCCGGCGAAGACGATCTGCTGCTCGGCCTTGCGAGCTACCCCAACGTCGAGGTGCGCCTCTTCAATCCGTTCCCGGGCGGCCGAAGCAGCATGGCCACCCGCTTCATCAGCTCGGGCTTGTTCGACGTCCGCCGCGTCAACCGGCGCATGCACAACAAGCTCTTCGTTGCCGACAACGCGGCGGCCGTGGCCGGTGGCCGCAACATGGCCGACGAGTACGTGATGAATGCCGAGGGCAGCAACTTCATCGACATGGACACCTTCGTGGCCGGACCGGTGGTGCGCGACCTGTCCGCCGAGTTCGACCACTACTGGAACAGCGAGGTCGTGTATCCGCTCGAGCGCATCGCGCACAGCGGTTTGAGCCGCGCGCAGTTGCAGGACCACTTCGAGCGCCAGACCGCGGCCGCCAAGCCACCCGTGGCGGCCGAGATTCCACTGGACGGCAAGCCGCTGCATCCGAGCCCGGACGATCCGCCGCTGCTGCCGCTCGAACTCGTGCCCATGCTCAATCTTCCGTTCGAGCTGGCGAAGCGCCAGGTGAGTCCGCTGCTGTGGGCCAATGCACGCGTGCTGTTCGATCCGCTCACGAAGACACAGGGGCTCAACGAGCGCGAAGGCTCGATCAAGGGCACTGTCACCGAAAGCGTCGTGCAGTGGCTCATGACGGCCGACAGGAACATCAAGATGGTGTCGCCGTACTTCGTGCCGAGCGACGAGGCCGTGGCGAACCTCGTGCGGGCGCGCAAGGCCGGCCTCGGCGTGGAGCTGGTGACCAATTCGCTCGCATCGACTGACGAGCCCTGGGTCTACGTGGGCTACTGGCCGCACATCAAGGATCTGCTGGCCGCGGGCGTCGTCATCTACGAGATCAGCCCCTCGCTGAGCGTGAAGCGGCGCAAGCTCGGCGTCTTCGGGCACCGCACCGGCGCGCTGCACATGAAGAACGCGATCCTCGACCACAAGGAAGTGTTCCTCGGCTCGATGAACCTCGACCCGCGCTCAGCGAGGCTCAACACCGAGCTGGGCATCATCATCCAGAGCGAGGAAATGGCGCGGCAGCTGGAGAGCTTCGCGGATGCGGGCAGCGGCTACACGCTGCGCCTGGGTGCCGATGGCCAGAGCATCGAATGGGTGGAGGAAGACGACGACGGCAAGCAGACGGTCTACGACGTGCCGCCGGAGACGACCGCGTGGCAACGCCTGCGGCTGCGCCTGCTGGCGCCGTTCATTCCCGAGCAGGAGCTGTAGCAGGCCCGGCGATGTTCGTGCCCTTTGGGGACGAAGGCCTGTTGCCAATGAACACGCCTTTCGCGAGGCGCCCTTGAATAAACTGTTCCGATGAAACGCAAGAGCCTGGGCATCGGAACGGGCCTGGCCGTGGGTGTGGCCATCGGCCTGGCGATCGACAACATCGGTATGGGAATCGGCATCGGGCTCGCGCTCGGCATCGCGCTGTCCCTGGCCATCGACAGGAAGGACAAATGACTTCATGAGCACCGCGGACGATATGGACGATATGGACGATATGGACGACACGGACGACATGGAAACCTGGCTCCTCGAAGCGGGCGACGCAATCATCGAGAAGAAGGCGGCGCAAGGCGAAGCGTCGCTCTCGCCGCCCGAGCGTGCGATCTATTGCATGTGGGCCCTCGACTACGCCGTGAGAAATGCGGGCTCTCTCGATGCGCTGGAAGACGTGCACGAGACCGCGATCGAAGAACTGGCGGCCTTTGCTCGCGCACAGAAGATCGACACGCTTTCCACGCTGCTCGACATGGCTGCGGATGAGGATGAGGAAGCGTTCGTCGATGCCTACTACGAGCAGTTCGACACCGTCTGCACCGAACTGAGGCGTTTGAACGAAACAAGGCATTGAGCGGAAAGGGCTGCGCTCTTGGAGTGCATCGATATGATCGCCGCCACACAACCGCGGAGACCGGCGATGCGCATGCACCGAAAGATCGATTCTTCACTGGCCCATCTCGCAACCGCATTGCTGTTCGCGGCCATGCCGTTCAAGTCCGCATGGGCCGATGAGCCCGCCACGTGGCCCACCGCAGGTTGGGCCACGAGCACGCCCGAAGCGCAGGGCATGGACTCGGCGGCGCTCGCCAAGCTGGTCGAACGCGGCGAGGCGAACAGCCTGGACAGCATCCTCATCACGCGCCACGGCAAGCTGGTCGCCGAGGCCTACTACGCGCCGTACCGCGCGGGCCTCAAGCACGCGGTCAACTCCGTCACCAAGGCCGTCGTCGGCACGTTGACCGGCATGGCGATTCAAGACGGCCTGCTGGCCTCGCGCGAGCAGCCCGTGCTCGAGTTCTTTTCCGATCGCACGGTGGCCAACGCCGATGCCGCCAAGAAGTCGATCACCCTCGGGAACCTGCTCGACCAGACCTCGGGCCTCGACTGGAAAGAAAAACTCGACGCCAGCATTCCCGAGAGCCTGATCCAGTTGCGCCGCAGCCGCGACTGGCAGGGCTTCGTGCTCGACCGCCCGATGGCACAGGCGCCCGGCAGCGGCTTCAACTACAACAGCGGCAACTCGCACCTGCTGTCGGCCATCGTCGCGAAGAAGACCGGCGGCAGCGCGCTGGCCTATGCGCAGAAGCGGATGTTCGAGCCGCTGGGCATCGCCGACGTGCGCTGGATCAAGGACCCGCAGGGCATCGAAGCGGGCGGCTTCGGCCTCTACCTGCAGCCGCGCGACATGGCGAAGATCGGCTATCTCTACCTGCGCAAGGGCCATTGGGCGGGCCGGCAACTGCTGCCCGCCGAATGGGTAGAGAAGGTGTTCAGCGCCTCCGTCGACATGGGCTTCGGCGCGAAGCCGGCCTTCAGTTATGCCAATGGCTGGTGGACGATTCCGGAAAAGCGCGCCTACATCGCGGCGGGCTACAACCGGCAACTGATCATCGTGCTGCCCGAGGTCGATGTGGTCGCCGTGACCACGAGCCGGCGCAACTTTCCGCTGCCGCCGCTCATCGACGCGATCACCGCCGCAGCGCGCTCGACCTCGCCTCTGCCCGCGGACACCGCCGCAGAGGCGCAACTGGCCGACCGCATCCGCAATGCATCTATCGAGAAGCCGAGTGCCGTCGGCCCCACGTCCGAGCTGGCGACAGCGATTTCCGGCAAGGTGTGGCAGTTCGATCGCAATGCGCTGGGCGTGAGCCGCCTGACGCTCGACCTGAAGGCCGCCACGCCGACCTACGAGATCGTGTTCGACAGCCGCGACCCCGGTGCGGTCGCGCAGCCTTTCACCGGACCGATCGGGCTCGATGGCCTCTACCGCGTCAACGACAAGGCCCCCAACGCGCCGGTCGCGGTCAAGGGCAACTGGCTCGACGCGCAGAGCTTTCGCATCGACTCACGCGTGCTTGGCGAAGACGAGGTGACGATGTACACCCTGCGCTTCGACGGGCAGCGGGTGAACGTGGCCTTCGAGAACAACCGCGGCTTCAAGGCGCAGATGCAGGGCAGGGCGGCGGAGTAGCTGCGCAGGCGATGAAACCGCGCGCATGTTCGCGCCGGACGGCTTGCCGCGCATCGGCCGGCTCGGGTGCCATCGGCGGGCGAAGGAAGAAGAAAACGCCTCACCCGCCGGGGAACTAAATCCTGACACAACCCTACCCAGGAACGAGGCGAAACTAGGGCACCGCTCAAGTACAGAAACACAGGCCTCGCGCCACCTGCCTCGCTGCTCAGGAAAAAACCTTGCTCTCCAAAGCCAAAGTCGCCCGCATCGCGCTCTCCGCCTCGGCCGCCGCCATCGGCAGCCTCGCCGCCTACTGGACCCTTCTTGCCACGCGGCAGGGGCACATCCTCTTCAATGCCCGCAAGCACCCGGTCGTCCAGCTGTCGGACGACTTTTCCACCTATTCGCACACGGTGCCGGGCGGTATGGTGCGCGGCTATGTCTACCACCCCCAGGGCGAAGACGCGGTGCAGGACCTGTTCATCTATTTCGCGGGCCGCAGCGAAGACGTTCGCGCGACCGCGCAGACCTTGCACTGGCTGCCGGAAGGCTTCGGCTTCGCCGCCATCAACTACCGCGGCGTGGCCGACTCGCAAGGCCACCCTTCGGAAATCGCCTCGGTCGAAGACGGCGCGCAGTTCGCGAAGCACCTGCGCCGCGCCTTCCCGAATGCGCGGCTGCACGTCGTCGGCCGCAGCCTCGGCACGGGCGTGGCCATCCAGCTCGTGGCGCGGCAGGAATTCGCGAGCCTGCAACTGGTCACGCCCTACGACTCGATGCTCGAAGTGGCGAAGAAGCGCTTTCCGCTCGTGCCGCTGTCGCTGCTGCTGCGCAACCGCTTCGACTCGCTCACGCACTGCGCGGAGGTCGCCGCCAAGACCCAGGTGCTGCTCGCCGAGCGCGACGATGTCGTGCTGCCGGAGCGCTCGCAAAAGCTCATCGCGGCATGGCCGACGCCGGTGTCCGTGGAGACCGTTCCGGGGTCGGACCACTACAACATCATGGGGCTCGAAGAGACGTGGCTGAGGCTGATCGACTTTGCATTGACGGCGATATTGCCGGAGCCGAAGGCGGCGTAAGTCGCCTTCGAATTCGATAAGGCGGCCATGAAGTTTCAACGCATCGGCAAGCTGGAGGGATTCCTCCACTTGGTGGATGGCGCAATCGGCCTCGGATTAATCTCCGGCGCCGCGCTGGCAGCGATCGTCGGGCAATTCATCCTGGGCGGAATATTGGCGGCGCTCGCGCTCGGCATGTTCTTGCGATTCAAGCGCGGGCGCGTTCGCAAGTAGAAGCTCCGAAGCCAGCACGCACCCGCATCGAAACCACGGCAAACCCCGCTGGCGATCAAGCCTGTAACGGCGAGCATTGCCGCAGTGTGAACACCGACCGCCGCGAACGCGAGCATCAGTGAGTCGGATGCGGCGATCTGCTTGCCCGCGCCATCTGTCATGCACAGCGGAATCAACGCCGGCACCAGCATCAACCCCGCCCCATGCGCGGTGGACATCATGAAAGACCAGAGCGCGAGCCCGGCGTGCCCTGCCGGCGCACGCGCAGCCTTGGGTGTCCGGCGCCACAGGTGAAGCACCGCGGCCGCAACGAACAAGCCGCCGGCCAGCACCTGCATCGCCACACGGTCCATCGCGAGGCCGAACGCCACCGCGCCGGCGACCAGCCCGATCGATGTCGCATGCCCGACAGCGATCGGCATCAGTGCCCGCAGCGCCGGTGCCCGATCACCCGAGCGCACGCCCCACGCGGCGGCCAGCATCCAGCCGGTTGCGGGATTCAGCCCGTGAAGGGCGCCGACCCCCGCGACGGCGAGCCATGGCCAGAGGTCCGCGGCTGCCATGGCATCGTCTCCGCGCGTTCAGTGGTTGCCGTGGTCGTCGCCGTGGCAGCACGAACCCGCCGCGGGCTTCGCGGCCACCGGCTGCGGCTCGTAGCGGTCGTGATGCCGCACCCAATCCATCGCGTAGACCGGATTGGGCTCGTCGCGGCCCTTGGGCGTGAGGTCGAGCAGGTTGTAGGTGCCCATCATCACTTCGACGCCGCGCTCGTAGGTCGAGTAGGTGTGGAAGACCTCGCCCGTGTCGTCCTTGTAGAACACGCTGATGCCGGGCGCCTCCTGCGCGGGGAAGGGCCGCACGCTGTAGTTGTAGTAGACCTCCCCCTTGCCCTCGGCCCACGCCTCTGGCTTGAAGCTCACGCCGAAGTCGTAGTTGAAATCGCTGTCGTATGCCGACACCCACTTGAACTGCCAGCCCATGCGTTCGCGAAAGCGCTCGATCTCGGCCAGCGGCGCGCGCGAGACGACCAGCAGCGTCACGTCGCGGTGCTCCAGGTGCACCTGCATGCCCGCGATGTGATCTGCCATGTACGAGCAGCTCGGGCAGCCTTGCTCCCACTCCGGGCCGAGCATGAAGTGCTGCACCACCAGTTGGCGGCGGCCCTCGAAGAGATCGGCGAGCTTGCGTGGGCCTTCGGGTGTGTCGAAGCTGTAGTTCTTCTCGACGCGTGTCCACGGCATGGCACGGCGCTCGCGGGCGATCTGGTCGCGCAGGTGCGTGAGCTCCTTCTCGCGCGCCAGCAGCGCCTTGCGCTGGGCGAGCCATCGGTCCTTCGACACGACGGGGTGGTTCTTCAGGCTGCTGGTTACTTCTGCAACGGCGGTGTTCATGGTGTGTTCTCCTTGAGTGAGTGGGGAGCGCGAAGGCTGTGTTCAGGCCCGGACGGATTTCGGACGGCGCACGGCGCGGATTTTTCCGGTGCCGCCGCCACCGCAATAGAAGAGATCGGCCCCATCGGACTCGAGCCCGCTGATGTTCACGCCGCGCGGCATTTCCAGCCGGTCGAGCACGGCGCCGCTTCGGGGATCGATGTGGCGCAGTTCGCTCTCGTCGCCTTCCCAGGTGGCGTGCCACAGCTCGCCGTCGACCCAGGTCACGCCGGTCACGAAGCGGTTCGATTCGATGGTGCGCAGCACCGCACCCGTGGCGGGGTCGATCTGGTGGATCTTGCGGTCGCGGTACTGGCCGACCCAGAGGCTGCCCTCGGCCCAGGTGAGGCCCGAGTCGGCGCCGTGGCCGGGCGCGGGAATCGACTTCAGCACGTCGCCGGTGGCGGGGTCGATCTTGTCGATGCGCTCCTCGGCGATCTGGTAGAGGTGCTTGCCGTCGAAGGCGGTGCCGGCGTCAGCGGCGCGGTCCAGCGTGCGGGTCTGTTCGCCGCTGTCGGGGTCGAAGGCGATCAACCGGGCGCCGGTGGCGGCCCAGACGCGCTGGCCGTCGTGCGTCACGCCGCCGACCTTGTCGACGCCGTCGAAGGGGCCGTACTCGCGCACGACCTCGGCCATGCGCACGGCGGACTGGGTGCTGCTGCTGTCTTTCTTGCTGTTCATCGTTGGCTCCTTGGGGAGGCACCGCGGATCGGCGCCTTGGAGACAACTTTAGGCAATCGGCAGCGAAGAGGGGAGTAACAAGATCGTCGTGAATCCCGCGAGCGGCGGCGCGAGCCAGCGCTGCGCCCGCGCCCGCCCGATGGCGCGCACGCGTCCCTCGGCTTCCAGCTCGGCGAGCGCGCGCTGCACGGTGCGCTGGCTGGCGTCCAGGGCGAGCGCGAGGGCCGAGGTCGACCACGCCGCGCCATCGGAGAGCAACGCCACCAGCGCGCCCTGCTCGCCGTCGATGGGCGGCGCCAGCAGCACCACCTCGCGCCCGTCGCGCGGCCTGAGGGCGAAGCCGCGCGCGGTGGCTTCGATGCCCGCTTGCGCCCCGACGAGCGCGCGCAGGCGGCCGATTTCGACGCGCAGGCGCGCGCGCAGCGTTTCGTCGGGATGGCGGGTGTTGAAGGCGTAGGCGATCAGCGCCTCGCGCTCGACATCGCCGGGCCAGGCTTCCGCGAGCGCACGCGCCAGAGCGAACAACACGGGCCGGCGCGCGAGCGGCCGCCATGCATCGCCGGCGCCCACGCCGCGGCGGCAGGCATCGACCACCAGCGCGTTTGAGGCCAGGAGGTCGG
Organism: Variovorax sp. W1I1; assembly: GCF_030815625.1. Taxonomy (NCBI): domain Bacteria; kingdom Pseudomonadati; phylum Pseudomonadota; class Betaproteobacteria; order Burkholderiales; family Comamonadaceae; genus Variovorax; species Variovorax sp. W1I1. The sequence continues at coordinate 1,079,402 of NZ_JAUSWZ010000001.1, forward strand.
CGACTTCGTCCAGCCGCAACGCCTGCTCGCCACCGGGAAAAAGCCGGCGTGCGGCGGGGCGGTCGAGCGCGGCCAGCGCTTCCGCCACCTCGGCCGCGAGCGCCGGCACTCGGGCGCGCCCGGCCGCCTCGTGCGCACGGGCGAGCGAAGCACGCGCGGGGCCGATGCGCAGCGAGCGCAACGCGAGCTCGGCCGCGGTGAGTTCGGCCACCGCCGCGAGCGGCGGCGACAGCGCCAGGCCGTCGAGCAGCGCCAGCGCGGCGGCGGCCTCGTCAAGGCGTCCGAGCAGCAGCAGCCGGCGCGCCGCGATGAGTCGCGCCTGCCGCGCGTTGGCGAAATCGTCATGCGCTTCGAGCGTGGCAGCCGCCGCTGCGAGCGCGCGTGGCGTGCCGCCCAGGTCGCGCATCGCCATCGCCACTTCGGCCTCGGCGACGATGCAGCGCGCGCGGGCCAGCTCTTCGTGCGCACCGAAGGCACGCGCGGCGCGGCGCAGCAGCTCGCGGGCGCGCGGGTGTTCACCAAGCTGCGCCATCGCGATGCCGCGCAGGGCCAGCGCGGGCGGATCGTCGCGCAGCGCGACCCGCTTGAGCGCGCCGAGCGCATCCCCGCCGGCGAGGGCGCGTGCGGAGGCGGCGATCAGGGAGTCCATGGGGGCCGAGGCTACACCGGCAGGGGCGCCATCGGCCTCCATGTCCGGCCGGCATGCTTCCTCCTGTCCTACACGGATCTCGCGGCATGGTCCGCAGGATCGCCGCATGAACAAACTGATCCTTGTGGGTGTGAGTGTGGTCGCGTGGTCTTCGTTCGCCGCCGCGGAAGAGGTGAAGGTGCCGATCGACAGCAGCGACAAGGGCACCGTTTACGTCGCCCCCAACGTCAACTCGACCGAAACCTCGGCCTACACCAAGGGCGCGACCGTCGGCGTGCAGCGGCCCGACGGCAGCGGCACGTACATCGGCACCGACACCTCCATGCCGCGGCCGGTCTACTCGCTCGGCGGGAGCACGGGCGGCAGCCTGTCGTTCAACGGCGGCGTGACCTCCGACGGCAAGGCCAACAACGGAGTGAAGGCGGGCGTCACCATCAAGTACTGATCCGGTCCGACGGATAGACTCCCCCGCACCATTGCTTGAGGAGACCCTTGATGCCGATCGACACCCTCGCCACCTGGCACCAGCTCGTGAAATCGCATGACGCGAAGGGGCTCGATGCCCTTCTGGACGACAACGCAGTCTTCCTCTCCCCCGTGGTGCACAAGCCGCAACTGGGCAAGGCCATCACCGCCAAGTACCTGGGCGCGGCCTTTCATGTGTTCTTCAACGAAAGCTTCCGCTACGTGCGCGAGCTGAAGAGCGAGCGCGATGCGGTGCTCGAATTCGAAGTCGAGATCGACGGCATCTCGGTCAACGGCGTCGACATGATCAAGTGGAACGACGCGGGCCTGATCACCGAATTCAAGGTGATGCTGCGGCCCCTGAAGGCAGTGAACCTGATCCACGAGAAGATGGGCGCGATGCTGCAGGCGGCATCGTCGCTGTCCTAGCAGGCCCCTTCAGACCAACGTGCCGTACACGATGAACCCGTCGTGCGCGGCCACCTTGTCGTAGAGCGTGCGCCCCGCTGTGTTGGTCACATGCGTCTGCCAGTAGACGCGGTGGCCGCCCACGCGCTTCACATGCGCGTACACGCCTTCGATCAATTGCCGGCCTACACCCTGGCCGCGCTCCGATGACAGCGTGAACAGGTCCGACAGGTAGCAGGTCGGCTCGATGCGCGTCATGCTGCGGTGAAAGAGGTAGTGCGTGAGCCCCACGAGTTGGCCGTCACGCTCCGCGACGAGCGCATGCATCGGCTCGTACACATCGAAGAAGCGCTGCCACGTGACCTGCGTGATTTCGTCCGGCAATGCGGTCGAACCTTCGCGTCCATAGAAGGCGTTGTAGCCGTCCCAGAGCGGCTTCCAGCCCGCGTAGTCGTCGGCCACCGGCGGGCGGATCAAAAGAGGGGAAGAAGAGGTCGTCGTCATGCGTCGGCTGCCTGCACGTTGTTGAAAAAACGTGCGATTGCAACACGGCCCCGGGCTCAGCGCGAGAAGAAAATCGCTCAGCGCCGCCTCCGGCAGCCGCTCGCGCAACCCGATCGCCACCACGGCCGCGCGCGCATCGTCCGGCGGCACGGCCTTGCGCAACGACCCGTGACGGCCCGCGAACTGCACCTCTGACCATTCGTCGCCGCCACCCGCGCCATGGCCGGTTCGCAGCATGCCCTTGAGCCGCAGCACGCCGGCGGGCACCTCGCGCAGCCAGGTGCGCAACGCGGCGGCGGGAATGACCGCCTCGGGTTGCGCGCTCCAGGTCGCGAACAGCGCGCCGTGGTCTGGCGCGTGGTCGTGATGGTCGTGGTGGTCGCACTCGGGACCGCAGGCATGAGCGGCCGCGTGCGCAGTCGCAGGCAACGCCAGGCCGCTCAGCAGCGACAGCGGCACCGTCGCCTGCGCGGTCTGGATGCATGGCGTTCCGGGCGCGGTGGCGTCCACCCAGGCCCGCGCTTCGGTCAAAGCCGTTTCGCTCGCCAGGTCGATCTTGTTGACCACCACCAGGTCGGCCGACTTCAACTGCCGCGCCAGCGTGTCCGCCAGCAGCGGGTCGCGCGACTGCCGCGCCGCGGCGCTGGCGTCGACCAGCACGATCACGCCCTCCAGGCTCAGCTCCGGCGCGGCCATGCCGATCTGCGCGATGCGCCAGGGGTCCGACACGCCGCTCGCCTCGATCACCACCGCGTCGAACGGCGTCGTCGCCTCGATCACATCGACCAGCGCGCGGCCCAGGTCGTCGCCGATCTGGCAGCACACGCAGCCGTTGGTCAGCGCGAGCGTGTCGCCGTGCGTGGCGGCGATGAGGTCCGCATCGATGTTGAGCGCGCCGAAGTCGTTCACCAGCACCGCCATGCGCAGGCCCTTCGCCTCGCGCAGCCAGCGGTTGAGCAGCGTGGTCTTGCCGGCGCCCAGAAAGCCGCCGATCACGGTGAACGGCAGGCGCTTTCTTGTCGGCATCACGCGTGCGCCCCGTTCAAGCGTATTGCGCCTTGAACACGCGGCCAGAGAGCACCGTGCCCCACACGCGCGCATCCTTCAGGGCCATCGGGTCCATCTCGAGCGGGTCGTCTTCGAGCACGCAGAAATCGGCGCGCTTGCCGCACTCGATGCTGCCGATCTCGCCGTCCAGCTTCAGCGTCCAGGCCGCGCCGAGCGTGATGGCGCGCAGCGCCTCGGCCACCGTGATGCGCTCGGCCTCGCCCAGCAGCCGGCCCTTGGGCGTCACGCGATTGACTGCGCACCACGCGGTGAAGAGCGGCCCGAGCGGCGTGACCGGCGCATCGGAGTGAATGGCCAGCGGCACGCCTGCGGCCAGCGCGCTGCCGCAGGCATCGAGCCGGTTGGCGCGGTCGGGACCCATGGTCATTTCGTAGTGCTGGTCGCCCCAGTACCAGATGTGGTTGGCGAAAAGGTTGGCGCAAAGGCCGAGCGACGCCATGCGACGGAACAGCGGCGCATCGATCATCTGGCCGTGCTGCAGGGTGTGGCGGTGGTCGGGCCGCGGCGCACGCGTGAGCACGCGCTCGATGGCATCGATGGCGACCTCGCTCGCCTCGTCGCCGTTGGTGTGCGTGTGGATGGTGAGGCCGGCGCGGTGGTAGGTCTCGAAGTCGGCCTCGTACTGCGCGGGCGCCGTGACCCAGATGCCGTTGGGCGCGCCGTTGAAATGCCCCGGCCAGCGCAGCCGCGCCGAGAAACCCTGGATCGAGCCGTCGAGCATCATCTTCACGAGGCCGTAGCGCAGGCGGTCGGTGTTGCGCGGCACGAGGCTCTTCACGTGCTCCGCGCCCAGCGCCGCACCGTGCGTGCCGTGAAAGGCCTGGAATGCGGGGAGGATGCGCACGCCGAAGCCGTCGTCGCCCGTCGTTGTCTCCAGCACGCTGCAGTCTTCGGGCGTGAGCTTGTTCACCAGGTCGGTCGCGGTGGTCACGCCCTGCAGGCAGGCCAGCTTCGCGAAGGAGCGCACGCCGGCCTCGGTCATCGGCGCGAGCAGGCCGGCGTTGCCGATCTTGCGCAGCACCAGGAACATGGCGGCCGGCTCCTGCAGCTCGCCGGTGGGCTCGCCTTCGCTCGGCCCTTCCGCGAACTTGACCACGCCCTCGACTTCGTTGTCGCACGTGATCTCGGCGATGCGCAGCATCGCGCTGTTCACGTTCATCAGGTGGCCGTTGGCATGGCCGATGACGATGGGGCGCGTGGCGCTCGCGCGGTCCACGTGCCGCACGGTCATGCGCTCGCCGCCGAAGTAGATCGGGTCGAACCCCCAGGCGATCAGTGGCTCGGTGTCGGGCACGCCTTCGGCGGTCATCTTCGCGGCCACCTCGGTGAGGCGCGCCACGACTTCGTCCATGGAGCGCAGGCCGCTCCACACCTTGCCCGCGGGGTCGCGGCGGTCGAACCAGCCGAGGTATGTCCAGTCCCACATGCTGCCTTCCTTCAGGTGGCAGTGGCCTTCCACGAGGCCGGGCATCAGCACCTTGCCGGCAAAACGCTCGTCCAGCGTGAACGCGCCCCAGGCCTGCATGTCCGCGAGCGTGCCGACGGCCAGCACGCGCCCGTCGCGCACCGCCACGTGGGTGGCGTGCGGCTGCATCGGGTTCATGGTGATGATCTTGCGGGCGGGGTAGACGGTGGTGGTTGCGTTGTTGGGACTCATGGCGACTCTGGAATCGAAAGAGGAGGGTGCGGCAGTCCGTCGACGACGTCGACGCGCCTGCAGCGCACCCAGTGATCGGGCGCGACCTCGCGCAGCGGCGGCAGCTCGGCCGCGCAGGCCGGCTCGGCCACGGGGCAGCGCCCTGCGAAGCGGCAGCCCTTGGGCGGATCGATGGGGCTCGGCGGATCGCCGCTCAGCTTGATGCGGTTCGCGGCGCGGCGGCGCCCGCCACTGACCGTTGGCACGGCCGACATCAGCGCCACGCTGTACGGATGCAGCGGCCGCGCGAAGAAGCTGCGCCGCGGCGCGCGCTCGACGATCTGGCCGAGGTACATCACAGCGATGTCGTCGCAGATGTGTTCCACCACCGCCATGTCGTGCGAGATGAAAAGATAGGTCAGCCCCAGCTCGCGCTGCAGCCGCGCGAGCAGGTTGAGGATCTGCGCGCGGATCGCGATGTCCAGCGCCGACACCGGCTCGTCGCACACCACCAGCTCGGGGTTGGTGGCCAGCGCCCGCGCGATGTTGATGCGCTGGCGCTGCCCGCCCGAGAACTGGTGCGGAAACAGGTGCTGCTGCTCGGGCCGAAGGCCTACGGCCTCGAAGAGTTCCGCCACGCGGCGGGTGCGCTCCTCGGGCGTGCCGACGCGCATCAGGTCCAGCGGCGCGCGCACCGCCGCGCCCGCGCGCTCGCGCGGGTTGAGCGAGGAGAACGGGTCTTGAAAAATGATCTGCATGCGCGTGCGCGCCTGCCGCAGCGCCTCGCCCTGCAGCGCGCCCAGGTCGGTGTCGCCCAGCTGCATGCGGCCCGAGGTGACGGGTGCGAGCCGCATCACCGCCAACGCGGTGGTGGTCTTGCCCGAGCCCGATTCGCCCACCACCGCGAGCGTGCTCCCGCGGCGCACCGCGAACGACACGCCATCCACCGCCTTCACCACTTCGGGCTGGCGGCCCCAGCCGGACTTGCCGCGCGGAAAGTGGACCTTGAGGTCTTCGACCGAGAGCAGCGTGTCGGTCTTGCCGATGAATGTCATGCGGCCTCCCGTTCGCGTGCTTCGAGGGTTTTGACGGTTTGGGCATGCAGCCAGCAGGCCGCGCCATGCGGCGTGCCGGCCGCCACTTCGCCAGTCACCGCGAACATCGGCGGCACCTCGGCCGCGCAGCGCTCCATCGCGCGCGGGCAGCGCTCGCGAAAGGCGCAGCCCGTGCCCAGTTCCCAGATCGAGGGCACCACGCCCGCGATCTCGGCGAGGTCCTCGCGCACGTCGCCTTCCCGGGCCGCGCTGCTGCCGAGCTCGGGCAGGCAATCGATGAGGCCGCGCGTATAGGGGTGGCCGGGCTCGGACAGCACCTGCTCGGTGGTGCCCTGTTCGATGACGCGGCCGGCATACATCACCATCACGCGGTCGGCCATCTCGGCGACCGCGCCCATGTCGTGCGTGATGAACATGATGGCCGTGCCCTTCTCGCGCTGCAGTTCGCGCAGCAGGTCGAAGATCTGCGCCTGCACCGTCACGTCCAGCGCGGTGGTGGGCTCGTCGGCAATGAGGATGTCGGGCCGGCAGGCCAGCGCCATGGCGATCATCACGCGCTGGCGCATGCCGCCGGAGAGCTGGTGCGGGTACTCGTCCACGCGCCGCTCGGGTGCCGGAATGCCCACCTGGCGCAGCATCTCGATGGCGCGCTGGCGCGCCTCGCGCGCGTTCATGCCGGCATGCAGCTGCAGCGATTCGCCGATCTGGTCGCCCACCGTGAACACCGGGTTCAGCGAGGTCATCGGCTCCTGGAAGATCATCGAGATGCGGTTGCCGCGCACCTCGCGCATGCGCGCGTCGCTCGCCTGCACCAGGTCTTCGCCCTGGAACAGCACGCGGCCATTGCGAATGCGCCCCGGCGGCGAGGGGATGAGCCGCAGCAGCGCCAGTGCCGTCATGCTCTTGCCGCAGCCCGACTCGCCGACCACGCACAGCGTTTCGCCGGCGCGAATCTCGAAGTCGACCCCGTTGAGCACCAGCGCCTGGCCACGCCGGGTCTTGAACTCGACGTGCAGGTCCTGCACGCGGAGCAATGCGTCATCGTGGTTGTCGTTACCCGTCGCCATCAGCGTTCCCTCAGCTTGGGGTTGAGGGCATCGTTCAGCCCGTCGCCGATGAGGCTCACGGCCAGCACGGTGATGAAGATCGCGGCGCCCGGAAAGGCCACCGCCCACCAGCACGACAGCACGTACTGCCGGCTCGAGCCGATCATGAGGCCCCAGCTCATCTGGTTCGGGTCGCCGAGGCCGAGGAAAGACAGGCCCGCTTCGAACAGGATGGCCGCGCCGATGGCCAGTGTGGCCGACACCACCAGCGGCGGCAGCGCGTTCGGCAATATCACCTTCCAGATGATGCGTGCGTCGCGCGCGCCGATGGCCCGCTCGGCGCGCACGAACTCCAGCCCGCGATATTTCATGAACTCGGCGCGCGTAAGACGCGCGGTGCCGGTCCAGCTCACGATGCCGATGGCCAGCGTCACCGTCACCAGCGTGGGCGAGAAGAGCGTGACCACCACCATCGCGAAGAGCAGCGCGGGCAGCACCTGAAAGAACTCGGTGAGCTTCATCAGCGCCGCATCGATCTTGCCGCCGTAGTAGCCCGCGAAGGCGCCGAGCGTGATGCCGATCACCACCGACAGCAACGCGGCCACCGCGCCCACCAGCAGCGTGGCGCGCCCGCCGTAGATGAGCGCGGTGAGCACGTCGCGCCCGAGGTAGTCGCTGCCCAGCCACGCGTCTTCGCTGAAGGGCGGGGTGAGCGGCGCGGTCCTGATCTCGAACGGATCGGCCGGATAGAGCCAGGGCCCGGCGATGGCCACCGCCAGCATCAGCACCAGCATGACCATGCCGGCGATGGCGGCGGGGTTGCGCAGGAACATGCGCATCGCTTCCATGCCCGGGTGCTCCACCCGCACCGCCGCGGGCAAGGCCTTGGAAGCTTTTGAAGATGCGGCTGCGACAGAAGGCATCGTGATCACCTTGCTCATGAGGCCTTGATCCTCGGGTCGATGAAGCGATAGCAGAGGTCGGTGAGCTGGTTCATCACCACCACCACGACCGAGGAGAACAGCAGCACGCCGAGGATGGTCGGGTAGTCGCGCCGCAGCACCGATTCGAAGGCCAGGCGGCCGAGGCCCGGCCAGTTGAACACCGTCTCCACCAGGATCGCGCCGGCCAGCACGTTGCCGAACTGCAGCCCCAGCACGGTGACCACCGGCAGCAGCGCATTGCGCAGCGCGTGCTTGTAGAGCACCACCCGGTCGGCCAGCCCCTTGGCGCGCGCGGTGCGGATGAAGTCCGAGCCCAGCACGTCCAGCATCGAGGAGCGCGCAAGGCGGCTGTACTGCGCGAGATACACCAGGCTCAGCGTGAGCGTGGGCAGCACCAGGTGGTGCGCCACGTCGAGCATGTCCTTCAGGCCACCGCCGCCGGTGGAGTCGATGGAACGCATGCCTGCGACCGGAAGAATCGGGAACACCGAGGCCAGCAGGATCACCAGCATGATGCCCAGCCAGAACACCGGCGCCGCGAACCCCACCAGCGACAGCACCGTGATGAACTGCGAGAGCCAGCCGTTGGGCTTGCGCGACGACAGCACCCCGAGCGCCGTGCCCGCGAAGAAGGCCAGCAGCACCGAGCTGAGCACCAGCAGCAGCGTGGCCGGGACGCGCTCGGCGATCATGGCCGTCACCGGCAGGTTGAAGAAGTACGAGTAGCCCAGGTCGCCCCGCGCCACCTTGCCGAGGTAAACGCCCAGTTGCACCGGCAGCGATTGATCGAGCCCGTACTGCGTGCGCAGTTGCGCCATGAGTTCGGGCGACATGCCGCCGCTGGCGCCGGCGATGGTTTCCACCGGGTCGCCCGGCGCGGCGTGCACCAGCACGAAATTGAGCACCACCACCGCGAGCACCAGGCCGATGGCCTGGAGCAGTCGCGAGGCGGCGTAGCGAAGCGTGTCCATCGCGCCCGCCCTACTTGAAGTAGACCTCGTCCATCGGCGAGAGTGGCCCCCAGATGGTGGCGGGCACGTTGCCCAGCTTCTTGCTCGCGATGGTGTGGTAGGGCACCTGGTTGATGAACTCGATCGGCAGGTCGTCCGTCACGATCTTCTGGAAGGTCGCGTAGTAGGCCTTGCGCTGGGTCGCGTCGATCAGCCCGCCCGCGGTGTTGAGCAGCTCGTCGACCTTCGGGTTGGCATACGACTGCGTGTTGGTCCACACGATCGGCTTGATGTTGGTCGACAGGTACGTGCGGTGCACGCCGATGATCGGGTCGCCCCAGTTGAACACCAGGTCCATCGACATGTCGAAGTCATGCGAGGCCAGGCGCTTGGCCCACGCCGGAAAGTCGGCCGAGGCACGCACCTCCACCGTGATGCCCACCTTCTTGAGCTGGCCGCGGATGTATTCGGCCACGTTCTTCTGCTGATCGTCCGCGCCCGGCAGGTAGTCGATGGTGAGCTTGAAGCGCTCGCCGTTCGCGCCGGCCTTGTAGCCGGCCGCATCGAGCATCTCGCCGGCCTTCTTCAGGTCGAGCGGATAGCGCACCAGGTCGTTCACCGCGAAGGGGCTCGCGGCCACCAGCGGGCCGTCGGAGACGGTCGCGAAGCCGCCCATGAGCGCCTTGGCGATGAAGTTCTTGTCGATGGCCGTGGCGATGGCCTTGCGCACCTGCACGTCAGAGAGCGGCTTCTTCGCGGTGTTGAAGGCCAGCCAGTTGAGCGCGCCGATGCCGTCGTAGCCCTTGGGGGTGAGCGATACCTTCGGGTCGGTCGCCATGCGGCGCAGGTCGGTGGGCAGCGTGGCAAAGGGCAGCATCTGGATGTCGCCGCGCTCCATGCCGAGCATGAGGCTCGCCATGTCGGGCGTGACGTTGACGATCACCTTGTCCAGGTAGGGCTTGCCGGCCAGGAAGAACTTGTCGAAGCGCTCCAGCACGATGCGCTGCGCGGGCTTGAACTCGGTCACGCGGAACGGGCCCGAGCCCACCACGTCGGTCGTGTTGCGCGGATGGTTCTTCAGGTCCTGCCCGTCGCCGTAGATGTGCTTGGGAAGAATGGGGCACAGCGCCGGCGACATCGCCAGCACGATGGCCGGGTGCGGCACGCTCATGCGGATGATGGCCGTCTGCGCATCGGGCGTCTCCACCTTCTCGACCGGGCCGAGCATGGTGGTGAACGGATGGTTCGCCTTGATGGCCATCACCGAGAACGCCACGTCGGCCGAGGTGACCGGCTTGCCGTCATGGAACACCGCGTCCTTGCGCAGCTTGAGCGTGAGCGACTTGCCATCGTCGGCGAGCTTCCACGATTCGGCCAGGTACGGCTGCGGGTTCCACTTGTCGTCGAAGCGCAGCGGGCTTGCGAAGATCTGCGTGGAGGGCATAGCGGTCGCAATGCCCGACTGCACCGCGCCGTTCAGGTGCCGCGGCGTCTGCGTGCTGCCGATCACCAGCGTGCCGCCGCGCTTGGGTTCGTCGGCGGCCGATGCGGGCAGCGGGAGCAGCGTGCTCGCGGCCACCGAGGCGGCCGAGAGCAGGGTGGCACGGCGCGTGAAACGGGGAAGGGACATGGCGGGACCTCAGGAAGTTCGACACAGGCAACAGGCTTCGGCCGCTTGGGCCTTGGCGTCGAAGATAGGCGCTGGCCGCGCAGGGACGAAGAGCCAATTGCGCGCGACTCGCAGGGCCAGAAGCCACGGGTTTGCCCCGTTGTGCACCAGCGGCATGCGCCACTTCGGTGAATGCGCGCGGGCGGTGCGCGGCTCGGCGCTCCTTGATTGCTTGCTTGTCTACTTTTCCTACTTCTCGTCGCGCAGCCAATACCACTTGTAGAGCGCGCGCTGCCCGATGCGCCGGAATGGCGCGAACGCGCGCGACTCCACCAGCCCCATCACGTTCGGGAACGGCAGCGGCGAGTGGTAGATCGGGAGCTCGAACACGTCCTGCCCCGCATCCTTGCCCGCCACGCGCTCGGCGAGCCGCTTGCCCGCCCATGTCGAGAACGACACGCCGTTGCCGCCGTAGCCCACGGCGTACCAGATCTTCTTGGCCGCATCGGGCTGCGTGATGCGCGGCATCATGTCGTGGCTCATGTCGACCCAGCCCCACCACGAGTAGTCGATGCGGATGTCGGTGAGCGGCGGAAACTTGCGGGCGATCGCGTCGGTCAAGAGCTTCAGGTGCACCGGGTCTTCGGCATCCGCGCCGCTCACCGCGCTGCGGCTGCCGATCTGCAGCCGGTTGCCCTTGAGCAGCCGGTAGTAGAAGCGCAGCGTGCGCGTGTCGGTCAAAAAGGTGTGCGACTTGAAGTTGGTCGCGGCCAGTTCCGCATCGGAGAGCGGCCGCGTCACCACCGAGTTCGAGAGGATCGGCATGATCCGGTTCTTCAGCATCGGGCTCAGCGCCTGCCCCGTGTAGCCACCCGTGCACACCGCCACGCGGCGCGCGCGCACCGTGCCGGCCGGCGTGCGCAGGTGGTGCACGCCGTCGATGGTGTGCCAGCCCTGCACCGGGCTCGAGGTGTGCACCGTCACGCCCAGCGCGCGCGCCCGGCGCATCAGCCCGAAGGTGAACTTCAGCGGATGGATGCCCACGCCCTCGGCCTCGAACATCGCGCCCTTGGCCTCGCGCTCGTCGCAGTAGTCGCGCCGCAGTTCCTCGGTGCCCATCATGCGGGTCGCGTAGCCGAAGGTCTCGCGCATCAGGCGGGCCTCGGCTTCCAGGCCGACCAGCTTCTCGGGCCGGTGCGCGAGGTAAAGATGGCCGCCATCGAAGGCATCGCAATCGATCTGCGTCGTGAGGTGGCGGAAGTTCTCGAAACCCTTGCGGATTTCGGCATCGAGCTTCTTCGCGGTGTCCAGGCCCCAGCGTTCGATCCACTGTGAGCGCTTGAGGCGCCCGCTCGCGTTCTGCCCCTGTCCGCCGCTGCGACTGGAGCACCCCCACGCGGCCTGGTTGGCTTCGAGCACCGTCGCCTTGATGCCGTGTTCCTCCGCGAGGTACAGCGCCGTCGCCATGCCCGTGGCGCCCGAGCCGATGATGGCCACGTCCACATCGATGTCCTGCAGCAAGGGGCCGTCGTCTTCGGGCGGCGTGCCCGCGCTCGCCACCCACCAGGTGGGCGCGTACGCGCGGCCCGCGCCGGGGTCGGGCGCGAGCAGCGGGTCGTATTGCGGGTCGTAGGGGCGAAACGGGTCTTGCGGTGGTTGCATGGGGGCGGCGCCGTCGATGGTCGCGGCGCTGGCGTCACTGGTGAATCGGGTGGTCCCTGCTGCGATGGTCATGAGAGGGCTCCAGGTGAGGAAGGCGGGTCGCTGCCGGCCAGCTACTTCGCTGCCGGCAGGTTCGGCCGGGCCTTGCGGAACACGTTCTTCAGGTGGATCTTTCCGTCCCTGAAGGTGAAGACGTCGATGCCGTCCGTTTCGATGCGGCTGCCGTCGGCGGCGGTGCCGGTGAAGGTCCATTGCGAAGTGCCGAAGTCGCCGTGCACGAAGTGCTGGCCGTTGATCCACTGCGCATCCGGCACCGCCTGCCAGGCGCCCGCGAAGGCCTTGCGCACCGCCTCTGTGCCGACATGCCGGGCGCCGCAGGCATCGGGGCCAGCAGCGGTCTGGAAGATGCAGTCCGGCGTCATGAAGCTCATCAGCGCGTCGATGTCGTGGCGGTTCCAGGCGTCGCTGAAGGCGGCGAGGGTGTCGGTGGTCACTGAGGAAGAAGAGGAAGAGGGCTGGGCGGTCACGCGGGAACTCCGGAGCGGAAATGAATGGCACAAGCGTAGGCAGCCGGGTGGCGGCGCGATAGGGCCAGATGGGGTGATTCGACCGAGCCAGAGCGCCATCGGGCATTGCCGGGGCACCACGAAGGGGGTGCCTGTCCTAAACTGCGGCGCACCATGCCCTCGAACCCGCGATCCACCCAGTGGGCGCAGCTTTTTGCGCTGCCCGACCAACCGGCGCTGCCGCTGCAGGCGCGTTTGCGAACCGCCGTGGTGCAGGCGATCCTCGAAGAGCACCTTGCGCCCGGCGCGCCGCTGCCGTCATCGCGCGAACTGGCGGCGCTGCTCGGGTTGAGCCGCAACACGGTGACCTCGGCGTACCTGCAACTGATCGACGAAGGCTTTCTGGAAGCGCGCCCGCGCAGCGGCGTGTTCGTGGCGCACAACGCGCGCCCGCTTTCCGCCGTGCATGCCGAGCCGCTGGTCGGCCGCAGCGGGCAGGCGAGCCAGCCACCCGACTGGTCGGGCCGCGTGCTGCGCTCGCTGGTCGACAAGCCCACGCTCTCCAAGCCGGACAGGTGGCGCGACTACCCGTATCCGTTCGTCTACGGCAACTACGACCCGCAGTTATTTCCGACCGAAGACTTTCGCGAATGCTGCGCGCGCAGCCTGGCGCGTTCGCAGTTGCCGCACTGGACGCCCGATTTCGAAACCGACGATGTGCCCGACCTCATCGAGCAGATCCGCACGCGCTTGTTGCCCAAGCGCGGCGTGTTCGCGCTGAAGGAGGAGATTCTCGTCACCATGGGTGCGCAGCACGCGTACTACCTGCTGGCCGAGGCTCTGTTCGACGAGCAGACGCGCGTCGGCCTCGAAGAGCCCGGCCACCCGCATGCGCGCAACAGCTTTTCGCTGCGGCAGCCGAAGTGGGTGGAAGTGGATGTCGATGAAGACGGGCTCGTGGTCGATGCACTGCCCGCGGCCGATTACCTGTTCGTCACGCCCTCGCACCAGAGCCCGACGACTGCGACGCTGAGCCTGGAGCGGCGGCAGTGGCTGCTGCGCAAAGCCGAGCTGCAGGACTTCGTGATCATCGAGGACGACTACGAGGCGGAGAACCTGTACGAAGGCGCGCCGATGCCTGCGTTGAAGAGTCTCGACAAGACGGGGCGGGTGATTTACGTGGGGTCTGTGTCGAAGAGCTTGTCGCCTGCTTTGCGGCTGGGGTTCATCGTGGCGCCTCGGGCATTGATCAAGGAACTGCGCGTTATTCGGCATGCGATGGTTCGGCATCCGAGTGCGTTCTTGCAGCACGCGTATGCGCTGTTTCTTTCGCTGGGGCATCACGAGTCGCATGCGCGGCGGGTGAATCATGCAATGCAGGAGCGGCTGGCGATGGCGGCGCAGGCGCTGCGGGATCATTTGCCGGATTTCGAGTTCCGTCTGCCTTCTGGGGGAGCGTCCATTTGGGTTCAGGCGCCTACCTGGGTGGATGCGACGGAGCTGTCTCTTATGGCTCGGAGCCATGGGGTGCTGATCGAGGCTGGTGATGTGTTCTTTGCACGGCCGCCGTATCCGTGTCCGTTCTTTCGGCTACGGCTTTCGTCAATTGCTGCTTCACAAATTCCGGCTGGTATCCGTGCGCTAGGGATGGCGGTTGAGGAGCTGGCTTTGGCGCGCGGCGAGAAGAGAACCGCTGGATTTCGTACGCATTGATCTAGTTTTCTTTCCGAGGCCGGGTCTCGCCCCGGCAGGCGACTTACTTTCTTTTGCTTCGCCAAAAGAACGTAAGCAAAGAAAAGGCGACCCCACTGTCTGCGACCCCTGCGCTTCGCTACGGGGCAACCTGCGGTGCTCGCGGTTCGCGGGGTCTCGCAGAACTCGCCTTCGGCTCAAACAGCTGCGAGCCCTGATCCGCGAACCGCTGCGCTCCTCGGCGCAGCCAGAGGGGCTTGGGCACCGAACGGGCCATTGCTTCGCTCGGCCCGAGGGGCAGACACGCTTTGCGTGTCTGCCTTGCATTGGCTGTTGATATTGCCTTGCCGAGCGCAGCGATGGCGTGTTGGTCCCCAAAGCCCTTCTGTATGCGCCGAGGAGCGGAGCGTTTCGCGGATCAGGGCTCGCCCTTGTTTGAGCGAAGCGAGTTTGGGCGAGACCCCGCGAAACGTGAGCACCGCAGGTTGCCCGAAGCGAAGCGTAGGGACGCAGACAGCAGGGTCGCCTTTCTTTTGCCTACCTTTCTTTGGCGAAGCAAAGAAAAGTAGGTCGCCCGCCGGGGCGAGACCCGGCCTCGGAAAGCAAAAGAAAGCAAGTAACTCAAAGCCCAGGCAGCGCCGCGGGGCCAGCAAGAACGCCCCGTCTGAGTGCCATATGCACCACAACAAGGGTATTCACGGACAAGCTGGCTCCATCCCCCCAACCTCGCTGGTACTTCCTGGCCGCACGCGTTAAGTGCAAAGTCGCTCCGATTCACTCAATTGGAGAAACCCGATGACCACGTCCCGCCGTCTCCCCCTCCAACTCGCCATCCTGGCCGCCACCCTCACGCTCTGCGGCATCTCCTCCGCACAGCAAGCCAAGGAGGTCACCTTCGCCCACCAGGACATGCTCGTCCCCCTGCGCCTGGTCATGGAATCCGGCGAGGTCGAAAAAGCCACCGGCTACAAGATCAACTGGCGCATGTTCTCCGGCGGCGGCGACGTCATCCGCGCGATGGCTTCAGGCGACGTGCAGATGGGCGAGACCGGCTCCAGCCCGCTCACCGCTGCGGCCAGCCAGGGCCAGGACATCAAGCTCTTCTGGATCTCGGCGGACATCGCCAACGCCGAGGCGCTCATCGCCCGCAACGCGTCGGGCATCAACAGCATGAAGGACCTCGCCGGCAAGAAGGTGGCCACGCCCTTCGTCTCGACCGCGCACTACCAGCTCATGGCCGGCATGAAGATGGACGGCGTCGACCCGAAGAGCGTCAACGTGATGAACATGCGCCCACCCGAGATCGCCGCCGCATGGGAGCGCGGCGACATCGACGCCACCTTCATCTGGGACCCGGTGCTCTCCAAGATCAAGGGTACGGGCAAGACCATCGCCACATCGGGCAGCATCGGCAAGCGCGGCGCACCGACCTTCGAAGGCATCGTCGTCAACGCCAAATGGGCCGCGGCCAACGAGCCTTTCATGATCGCGTTCGTCAAAGCGCTGAACCGTGCGAACGAAGAGTACAAGGCCACCGGCAAGAGCTGGACGCCCGATTCGCCGCAGACCAAGGCGATGGCCAAGTGGACAAAGGCCGACCCGAAGGACGTGGGCGCGGCCATGTCGCTCTACACCTTCCCGACCATGGCCGAGCAGGTCTCGCCCACGTGGCTGGGCGGCGGCGCGGCCAAGGCGATGGCGGGCACGGCGGCCTTCTTGAAGGAACAGGGCCGCGTGCAGGAAGTCAAACCCGACTACGGCGCCTATGTGACCACCGTGTACGTCGACAAGGCGATGGGCAAGTAAGAGCGGGGCGCACATCCGATGCCCACGCTCGACATCCGCGACCTCACGGTCAACTACGCCGTCAAGGGCGGCACGCTGCAGGCGCTGGCGCCCGTCAACCTCACGATGCACGACGGCGATTTCGTCGTCGCGCTCGGTGCTTCGGGCTGCGGCAAGACGACGTTGCTCAACAGCATCGCGGGCTTCCTGCCGCCATCGACCGGCGAGATTCTTCTGGATGGCAAACCCGTCGTCGGCCCCGGTGCGGACCGCGGCGTGGTGTTCCAGAAACACGCGCTCATGCCCTGGCTCAATGTGCGCGACAACGTGGCGCTGGGCCTGCGCCTGGCCGGCGTTGGCAAGGCCGAGCGCGATCGCATCGCCGAAGACAAGCTCGCGCTCGTCGGCCTGCAGCAGTACGCGGATCGCGCGGTGTACGAACTCTCGGGCGGCATGCAGCAGCGCGTGGGCATTGCGCGCGCGCTGGCCAGCGACCCGGCCGTGCTGCTGATGGACGAACCTATGGGCGCACTCGATGCGTTCACGCGCGAGCAGGTGCAGGAGATCCTTCTCAAGGCCTGGTCCAAGTCGAACAAGATGGTGTTCTTCATCACCCACTCGGTGGAAGAGGCGCTGTTCCTCGCGACGCGCCTCATCGTGATGAGCCCGAGCCCGGGGCGCATTTCGCACGTTTATGACAACGTGCCGTTCTCGCGCCAGTACCTCTCGCACGGCGATTCGCGCAAGGTGAAGTCGGAGCCCGAATTCATCCGCATGCGCGAAGAGGTCTTGTCGATCATTCACCATCGCGAGGCTGCCCATGCCTGAGGTCACCATCGCATCGCCCAGTGTTGTTGCCGTCATGACGCCGCCATCGAAACCCGCCGCAACGCCGCCACCCGCCCCGGGCGCCAAGCTCAAGACCAGCGCCTTCAAGGTGCCGGGCGAGGGCTCCAGCGTCGTCATCAGCGTGGTCACCGTGGTGTCGCTGGTCGCGCTGTGGTTCATCGTGACCAACATGGGCTGGGTCAAGCCGCTCTTCCTGCCGACGCCGCAGGCGGTGTTTCAGCAGTTCTACGAATACCTCACGGGCCAGGCCAACGACAAGCCGCTGTGGCAGCACTTCCTCGCGAGCATGTTCCGCGTGTTCTCGGCTTTCTTCCTTGCGTGCGCCACCGCCATTCCGGTCGGCATCGCGATGGGCATGAGCCGCTTCTGGCGCGGCATCTTCGATCCGCCGTTGGAGTTCTATCGGCCGCTGCCGCCGCTCGCATACCTGCCGCTCATCATCATCTGGTTCGGCATCGACGAACTGCCCAAGGTGCTGCTGATCTTCTTGAGCTGCTTCGCGCCGCTGGCCCTGGCCGCGCGCTCGGGCATGCGCAGCGCATCACAAGAGCAGATCAACGCCGCGTACTCCATGGGTGCGAGCTACATGCAGGTGATCCGCCACGTCATATTGCCCTCGGCGCTGCCCGACATCCTCGTGGGCATGCGCATCGCCATCGGCTTCGGCTGGACCACGCTGGTGGCCGCCGAGATGGTCGCGGCCAACATGGGCCTCGGTCAGATGGTGCTGAACGCGTCGAACTTCCTGCGCACCGACATCGTCATCATGGGCATCATCGTCATTGGCGTGGTGGCGTATCTGTTCGACCTGCTGATGCGGTGGCTCGAGCGACGCCTAGTGCCCTGGAAAGGGCGCATGTAACAGGGGGCGAGACCGGTGACGCCGGCGGCGATGCCGGCATCGTGGGCGGGTCGCCCAGCGGCTCCATCGACTTCTCCAGGAAGTCGAGCATCGCCCGCATCGCCGCGCTGTTGTGGCGGCGCTGCGAGTACGCCGCATACAGCCAGTGGTCGCGCGGCATGTGCTCGCGCAGCACCGGCACCAGCGCACCGCGCTCCAGGTGCGATTGCGCCAGCGGCTCCGGCACATAGGCCACGCCAACGCCGCGCAGCGCCAGCTCGATGAGCGCCATCGCGTCGTTGGCCTCCATGCGGCTGTGAACCGCCACCTCGTGCGGCCTGCCGTCGGTCTCGAAGGGCAGGTGCGTGGTCGGCATCGACGCATAGCTCAGGATGTCGTGGCGGCCCACGTCCTCGGGCACCTGCGGAATGCCGCGCCGCGCCCAATAGGCCGGCGAGGCGCACACCACCATGTCGTACTGCACCAGCCGGCGCACGATCAGGTTCATGTCGTCGATGCGTCCACCCGTCAGGTGGATGTCGATGCCTTCCTCGATCAGGTCGATGTCGCGGTTGGTGAACACCAGGCTCACGTACACGTCGGGATAGAGGTTGATGAACGCGGCCATCACATCCGAGAGCCAACCCGCGATCATCCCGTTCGGCGCGCTCATGCGGAGGCGACCCCTGGGGTGCGAGCCGTGCGCCTGCAGGTCGTTGAGCGTGTTCTCGGCCATCGCGACCAGTTCGGTGCTGCGGTCCAGCAGCACCTGCCCGGCATCGGTGAGGCTCAGCGAGCGGGTGGAGCGATTGAGCAGGCGCACGCCGCTGCGCGTTTCGAGTTCGGCCACATAGCGGCTGACCGTGGCCTTGGACATGCCGAGCGAATCGGCGGCGCGGGAGAAGCTGCGGCGGAAGGCAACTTCGCGGAAGGTTTTGATGAGGTCGAGGCCGTCCATGGTGGGCGATCGTTTCAGCTTCGAACTCGATGCATCGGGCCGCAGGGCACCCTCATGCCAGCACCTTCAGTCCGTGCTTCTCGACCACGGCCAGCAGCTTGAGCGCCATGCCGCTGGGCCGCTTGGTGCCGGCCTCCCACTTCTGCACCGTCGATTCGCTGGTGTTCAGATAGCGCGCGAACACCGGCTGGCTCACATGCGCGGCTTCGCGGATGTGCTTGATCTGCTGGGGCTCGAGCACCGGCGGAGCGACGAGGCAGCTTTCATCGAACTGGCGCATGGTGGCCTTGTCGATCGCGCCGATCTTTCGAAGGGCGCTCGCCGAGGTATGGATGGCTTCGAAGGCATCGCTCTTGAACTTAGGCCGTGTCGTCATGGCATATCTCCACAAAATGTTTGGCGCGCACCAGTTGCGCGATCTGCAGGTCCGTGAGCCCGGCATAGCTTTTGGCCAGCAGGCGGAACGCAACCAGTTCGTCGGGCTCGATGTTGTCGCGGTCTTTCTTGGCGAACAGGTACTCGTAGACCCAGTAGCGCCCGCCCTTGGCGAGCACGATGGAACGATGCATGTTGTCGTTCAACCGCTTCTTGAACACGCCGCCGCCCAGATCATCGGCCTGTCCGGCCATCGCCTGGGCGATGGCCTCGCACAGGTCCACGTCACTGATTCGCGCCTTCTTTGCATCCCTGCTGAACCTGGAGGTCTTGAAGACCCGTGTTTTTCTTCTGGAAGGCATGCAAAAAGTGTATCACCCAGTGCTACTTCGAGGCCCGCATTGCCTTTCGACCCCACAGCTTTCGGGGGTTGCCGAAGGGAATCTCCAGTTGGCTTCGAGGTGAGCTCTACAGCAACTGCGGCCGCTCACGCATTTGCCGCGCCGTGCGCCGTATGTCCGCAAGCTCGTCGGTGCCGAATTGCCGAAGGTTGTGCGTCATCACCGTCGTGCGCGGGTTGTTCTCGAGCATGCGCGCATGCCGCGCCACGAAGTCCCAGTACATCACCGTCATCGGGCAGGCGCCTTCGCCGCTGCGGGTGCCCGGCTTGTAGCGGCAGCCGTCGCAGTAGTTGCTCATTCGGCGGATGTAGGCGCCGCCGGCGGCATAGGGCTTGGTCACGAAGCGTGCGCCATCGGCGTAGAGCGACATGCCCACCGTGTTCGGCAGCTCGACCCACTCCACCGCATCGACATACACCGACAGGTACCACGCATGCACCTGCGCCGGCGCCACGCCGAAGGTGAGCGCGAAGTTGCCCGTGACCATCAGCCGCTGGATGTGGTGCGCATGGCCGCGTTGCAAGGTCTGGCCGATCGCCTGCTTCATGCAGTTCATGCCGACGTCGCCCGTCCAGTACCAGCCGGGCAGGTCTTCGTGGTGATCCAGTGCGTTGGCGCCGGCCAGTTGCGGCATGCGCCACCAATACACGCCGCGCATGAACTCGCGCCATCCGAGGATCTGGCGCACGAACCCTTCGACCGATTCCAGCGGCGCCGCACCCGCACGCCACTGCGTGACGGCCGCATCGATCACCTCGCGCGGATCGAGCAGCTTGAGGTTGAGCGACGACGACAGGAGCCCGTGATACAGCACCGGCTCGTCGGTCCACATCGCGTCCTGGAAGCGTCCGAAGTCCTGCAGCCTGTGGGCCATGAAGTCGTTCATGGCGACGAGCGCCTGCTCGCGCGTGACCGGCCAGTCGAACTGCGCGGCGCTGCCGTAGTGGCCAGCGAAGTGCGTTTCGACATCGGCCAGCACCTCGCGCGTGATCGCGTCGGGCGCGAACGAGGGCGGCGGCGGCAGCATGCCCGGCCCGTTGCGGCCGAACGCGTTGCGGTTGTCGTGGTCGAAGTTCCACTGCCCGCCCTCGGGCTGGCCGCGCGCATCGAGCAGCACCTCGTGCTTGAGCCGCATGCGGCGGTAGAAGTCTTCCATCACGAGGCGGCGTTTTCCGTGCGCGTGCTCCGTGAACTCGGCACGCGAGGCCATGAAGTGCAGGTCGTCGCGAACCACCAGCCGCACCTGCGCGGCTTGGCACACCTTTGCGATCGTTTGTTCGAGACGCCATTCGCCCGCCTCGATCATCACGACCGCTTGGGGGCGATGGTGCGACAGCGCGTACGTCAACGCGGCCTCGATCGATGTGAAAGCGTGCGCGCCCAGCTTCAGGTAGTCGATGGGCATGCCGCGTGCGGTGATCGCCTCTGCAAAGTGGCGCATCGCAGACAGGAAGAGGGCCGTGCGCATCTGCGTGCTCGGCACATGCTCGGACTCCTCGCGCACCTCCGCCATCCACACGCGGTCTTGCGCGGCGTCGAAGCCATCGAATGCCACGCTGGAGAGGCTCAATTGGTCGCCCAGGACCACGACTAGGTTGCGAACAGGCACGTTTCGATGAAGAGGTGAGGGGTGGGTGGGAAGTGCTTGCAGGGTCAGGCGATTGCCCGTCTTGCGGTGTCAGCGCGGGGCTGATCTTGTTGTGGTGCGTGGCTATACTGCGCCGGTCACGTCAAAAACAGGCGTGACCGGGATTGGCGTCCCGAGTAACTGCTGCGACGAAAGCCGCAGATTTTCTCCGCAGAGACCTGCGGCTTTTTTCGTTCGTGCCTCCAGTTTTGGCGGCTCGAGCAGGGAGCCGCAAGGCTCGCCGGTTTGCGCAAGCAGTTCCCGGTACGCCAACCTGTTCGAGCTGCCGCCCTCAATTGGCGTTGGGTGCGGCGGTTTACCAAACCGAACTGCTTGGAGGCCACTGATGGCTCACTCTCCCTCGTCCCCCGAATCTTCTGAAATCCCCGGCGCAGGATTGCTCGCGCTGCGGGCTTGCGATGACATCGACAGTCTTCGTGTTGTGCAGCGCGCCTATGCGTGCCTTGAGAAACTCATCGGGCCGCAGCATGCGAGCGACACGGAAGAATTCGGCCCGGATCGCACGGAACTCTGCGCGCTGGTGGGGCTTGTCAACGAGGCTTTGGAACGGAGTATCGGAGCCACGGATATCACAGTGCAGTCGCTGCGCGCTGCCTTGGACGGAGGCGCCGCGCCAGCGACGAGCAAGCGGCCCGTCTGAGAGCCAAGAACCGTATCTTCGTACCGCGAGGGCCGCTTATCGCTATCTGGAAAGCCGATGGGGGGTTCCGGCCTCGCGGCCAGGGGAACGGGGATCAAAAAAATCCAGGCTCATCCAAACTGGCTTCAGCTGCGTACAGCTCCCAACGGCACGCTTGCCTTCGAGGAGAACCCTATGCCCCAAGACCTCACCTCCGCCCTCCACTGGGTAGAAAAAGGCCTCATTCCTGACCCTTTCGTCCGCCGAGGCATCCGCCGCCTCCTCAAGGACCGCCTGACTGAGCTGCAAGCCGGCAACCCCCTGGCCATCGCCGACCTCACCCAAGCCTTCCTCACCCAGATGCGCTCCGCCCACCTGGCTCCGCTCCCGGAGAAGGCCAACGAGCAGCACTACGAAGTCCCCGCCGCCTTCTTCGGCGAGGTTCTGGGAAACCACCGCAAATACAGCAGCTGCTACTGGCCCGAAGGCACCCACACCCTCGAGCAAGCCGAATCCGCCGCCCTCACCGCCACCTGCGAACGCGCCGGCATCGTCGATGGCCAGGACGTCATGGAACTGGGCTGCGGCTGGGGCTCCCTCACCCTCTGGATGGCGGCGAACTACCCGAACAGCCGCATCACGGCCCTCTCCAACTCCAACTCCCAGCGCGAATACATCGAGGCCCAGGCCACCCAACGCGGCCTCGCCAACGTCCGCGTGCTGACCCGCGACATCAACGCTTTCGACACCGAAGAGCGCTTCGACCGCATCGTCTCCGTCGAGATGTTCGAGCATCTGCGCAATTGGCCGCAGGCCTTTGCCAACGTCGCGCGCTGGCTCAAGCCGGAGGGCCGCTTCTTCATGCACGTCTTCGCGCACCGCGAGGCGCCGTATCCGTTCGAGGTGCGCGATGCGAGCGACTGGATGAGCAAGTACTTCTTCTCCGGCGGCATGATGCCCAGCGACGATCTCGCGCTGCACTGCCAGGACGACCTGCGCCTCTTGCGCCGCTGGCGCTGGGAGGGGAGCCACTACCAACGAACGGCCGAGGCGTGGCTGCGCAACATGGACGCGCGGCGCGAGCAACTGCGCCCGCTGTTCCAGGCCACCTACGGCGCCGAGGCCAATGTGTGGTGGACGCGCTGGCGGCTGTTCTTCATGTCGGTGGCGGAGCTGTTCGGCTTCGATGGCGGACAGCGTTGGTGGGTGAGCCACTACCTCTTCGAGCGCCGCGCATGACGACAGGGGGAACAACAGGCATCGCATTCGCCGGATTGGCATGGGCCGCGCTGGTCGTGCTGCTCACCTGGCTCGCCAGCCTCGCGCGCCATGACGTGAGCCTGGTCGACCGCGTGTGGTCCGTCTGCATCGTGGGCGCGGGGCTCGTCTACTTCGCGCTGTTGCCGGGCCACACGGCGCGCGGCCTGTGCATGGCGGTGCTGGGCGCGGCATGGGCGGTGCGGCTTTGCCTCTACATCACCTGGCGCAACTGGGGGCACGGCGAAGACCGCCGCTACCAGGCGATGCGCGCGCGCAACCAGCCGGGCTTCGCGCTCAAGAGCCTGTACATCGTGTTCGCGCTGCAGGCGGTGCTCGCGTGGATCGTCTCCGCGCCGTTCCTGCCGGGTATGGCGGCGGTGCAGCCGATGGGGTGGATCGACATCGCCGGCATCGCGCTCTCGCTGTTCGGCCTTTTCTTCGAGGCCATCGGCGATGCGCAGATGGCGCGCTTCAAGGCCGACCGCGCGAACGAAGGCAAGGTGATGGACCGCGGCCTCTGGCGCTACACGCGCCACCCCAACTACTTCGGCGAGGCCTGCGTCTGGTGGGGGCTGTGGCTCATCGCCATCGGCGGCGCGGGCTGGAGCGGCGCGTGGACCGTCGTCTCGCCGCTGCTCATGACCTGGCTGCTGCTGAAGGTCTCCGGCGTGCGCATGCTCGAAGAAGACATCGGCGAGCGCCGCCCCGCTTATCGCGACTACATCGCACGCACCAACGCCTTCGTGCCCGGGCCTGTGCGCAACCACCGGAATCGCTCATGAGACAAACGCTCTTCGTGCTGGTCGCCCTGTGGTGCGGCGCCGCTTCGGCCGCCGGCCCCGCCAGCGGCGAATGGAATTTCCGCGTGCTGCTCGACGACTCTCCCATCGGCGAACACCGATTCGTACTGGCGCCGAACGGCGAAGAGCGCAAGCTGACCAGCGAGGCGCAGTTCGCGGTCAAGCTGCTGGGCGTCACGGTCTATCGCTACCGGCATTCGGCGACCGAGCAATGGCGCGGCGATTGCCTGCGCCAGCTCGCATCGAAGACCGACGACGACGGCACGCCAGAGAAGGTGGATGCAAGCGCGACCGGCGACAACGCGCTCACGGTGACCACGGCCAAGGGCACGCAATCGGTCGACGGCTGCGTGATGAGCTTCGCCTACTGGAACCCCGCCATCCGCAAGCAGGAACGCCTGCTCAATTCGCAAAGCGGCAAGCTCGAAGCGGTGCAGGTGAGCCGCACCGGCAGCGGCACGGTGGAGGTGCGCGGCCAGCAGGTCGCGGCCACGCGCTGGCGCATCGCGACGCCGGCGCAGCCGATCGACATCTGGTACTCGGCCGAGGGCGAGTGGATCGGCCTGGACTCGACGGTGAGCGGCGGCCGCAAGCTCAGCTACCGGCTGAAGTAGAGCGCCGCCTCAGCGCGAAGCGGTGACAACGGGCGCATCCGCCGTATCGACCGCATCCGCCGGCGATGGGCTGCGCCCGATCATCCACGCACACAGCGCCGACACCACGCCCGCGAACAGCACGTACATGCAGATCTGCCACGGCTCGCCGCCACCCGATTTGAGCAGCGCGGTCGCGATGATCGGCGTGATGCCCGAGGCGAAGATGCCCGAGAACTGGTAGACGAAGCTGATGCCCGTGTAGCGCACCTTCGCATCGAACAGGTCGCAGAAAAGGGCGGCTTCGGGCCCGTACACCGAGGCATACAGGATGCCGAAGGGCACGATGATCGCGAGCCACACCAGCAGCACGTTGCCCCCGCTGTGCGTCATGAGCCAGAAGCCCGGAAATGCCGACACCGCGGTGATGAGCGACCCCCACATGTAGACCTTGCCGCGTCCCACCTTGTCGGACATGCGGCCGAAGAAGGGGATGAAGAAGATCATCACCACCGCCGCCGCCATCACGCCCAGCAGCGCGTCGGTGCGGCTGATCTTGATGGTGCTGGTGAGATAGTTGATCGAGAACACGCCGAAGATGTTGAAGAACACGCCGTCGATGTAGCGCGCGCCCATGCCCTTCAACACATTGCCCGGGTAGCGGCGCAGCATGTCCATGAACGGAATGCGCAGCTCGGCGTTGCGCGCCTTCACCGCCGCGAACTCGGGCGTTTCCTGCACATGCAGGCGGATGTACATGCCCACCAGCACCATCACGCCGGAAATCAGGAACGCGATGCGCCAGCCCCACGACATGAACTGCTCGTCGGTGAGCAGCGACGACAGCAGCGCCACCACGCCCGAGGCGAGGCAGAGGCCAATGGCCAGTCCGATCTGCGGCAGCGATGCATAGAAGCCGCGCTTGTCCTTCGGCGCGTATTCATACGCCATGAGCACCGCGCCGCCCCATTCGCCACCAAGGCCGATGCCCTGTGCCACGCGAAGCAGCAGCAACAGCACGGGCGCCGCGATGCCGATCTGCGCATAGGTGGGCACGAGGCCGATGAGGAAGGTGGCCACGCCCATGATCATCAGCGTGATGATGAGCATGCTCTTGCGGCCGATCTTGTCGCCGAAGTGGCCGAAGATCACGCCGCCCAAGGGCCGCGTGACGAAGCCCACCGCGAAGGTCGTGTAGGCCAGCAGGACCGACACCACCGGGTCGCTGCCCGGAAAGTACAGCTTGCTGAACACGATGCCGGCCACCACGCCGTACAAAAAGAAGTCGTACCACTCGATGGTGGCGCCCACCAGGGCGGAGATGACCACCCTGCGAATCGCTTTCTCGTCGGTTGCGCTCATGTGTTTGTCTCCAATGCGTTGTTGTATTGCGGCGGCCTCTTCGGGCCTTTGATATCAGGAACCCTTGGCGTCCTCTCTGATCATGTCGACGGCCTTCTCGGCCATCATCACGGCGGGTGCGTTGGTGTTGCCGGACACCAGCGTCGGCATCGCCGAGCAATCGATGACGCGCAGGCCCGCGATGCCGTGCACGCGAAGGCGTGCATCGACGACGGCGAGCGCGTCGCTCCCCATGCGGCAGGTGCCGGTGGGATGGAAGATGGTGGCGCCGTTGTTGCGGCAGAACTCGAGCAGGTCTTCATCGCTCGCAGCCGTGGGGCCGGGCTTCACTTCGCGCTTCACGTAGGGACGCATCGCGGGCGCATCGGCAATGGCGCGCGCCGCCTTCACGCCGGCCACGGTGGTCGCGCGGTCGAGTTCGGTGGCCAGGTAGTTGGGCTGCATCTCGGGCGGCTCGGCCGCATCGAGCGAGCGGATGCGGATGTGCCCGCGCGACTCGGGCCGCAACTGGCACACCGACATCGTGAAGCCCGAGTACGGATGCACCTTGCCGCCGGCCATGTCGGCCGAAAGCGTGGCGACGTGGAACTGGATGTCGGGCGTGGCGGCCACGGGTTGGCCGTGTTCGTCCTTCAGCGCGCGCATGAAGCAGCCGCCCTGGTTGATGCCGACGGCCAGCGGGCCGGTGCGGTGCATCAGCCACTCCATGCCCATGCCGATCTGGCCGGACCAGGCGTTGAGCTGGTCGTTGGTGGTGATGGGTTTCGTGCACTCGTAGCCGAGGCGAATTTGCAGATGGTCTTGCAGGTTCTCGCCGACACCGGCAAGGTCATGCACGACCGGAACGCCCAGGCGATCGAGCAGCGCGCGCGGCCCGATGCCCGAGAGCTGCAGCAACTGCGGCGACTGGATCGAACCTGCCGAGAGCAACACTTCGGCGCGGCAGCGTGCGGTCTTCAATTCGCCGCCTTGCCGGTAGGTGATGCCGACGGCGCGGCGCCCTTCGAACACGAGCTTGCTCGCGAGCGCTTCCGTTTCGATGCGCAGGTTGGGGCGGTGCTTCGCGGGCGTGAGGTAAGCCTTGGCGGTGCTGCAGCGCCAGCCCTTGTAGGTCGTGAGCTGGTAGTAGCCCGCGCCTTCTTGCGCGGCGCCGTTGAAGTCCTCGGTGCGCGGCACGCCGGTCTGCCGCGCGCCGTCGATGAAGGCTTCGATGAGTTCGTGCTTCGCTGCGATGTCCGACACCTTGAGCGGCCCGTCGCCGCCGTGAAAGGCATCGCCGCCGCGCTGGTTGCCTTCGGACTTGATGAAGTAGGGCAGCACGTCGTCGTAGCCCCAGCCGGCGTTGCCGAGCGCGGCCCAGTGGTCGTAGTCCTCGCGCTGGCCGCGGATGTAGATGAGGCCGTTGATCGCGCTCGATCCGCCCAACGTCTTGCCGCGCGGCCAGTAGATGCGGCGGCCGTTCATGTTGGGGTCGGGGTCGGTCTCGAAGCGCCAGTTGTAGGTGGGGCTCCACATGGTCTTGCCGTAGCCGATGGGCAGATGAATCCAGAGCGACCGGTCGCGCGGCCCGGCTTCGAGCAGCAGCACGCGCGTGGCGGGGTCTTCGCTCAGCCGGCCGGCCAGCACGCAGCCGGCCGACCCGGCGCCGACGACGATGTAGTCGAACTCTTCATCACGCATGCTTGGCACCGCTTGGCATCACTTGGCATTCGGGGAGTGGAACAATCGCTTCCGATCCGCCGCATCCTAGGTTATTGTTTTTCGGAACGCAATGTTCCATTTTTAAGGTTTACCCGCATGCCACGAGCCGCGCGCGCGCCTGCTGAAGTGATTTCCGCCGTTCCTGACGCCCCTCTTGTCGAGGAGGCCGCCTCCGGTTCGTCCGCCGAGCGCAGCCTGCGCTTGCTGGCGCTGCTGGCCAACGAGGGCCGGGCGCTGACGCTGGCCGAACTGGCCGCGCAGCTCGGGCTGCCCAAGGGCACGGCGCACCGCATCTGCACGCAATTGCTGGCGACGGGGTTCCTGGCACGCGATGTGGACGAGCGCTCGTTCAGCGTCGGGCCCGCCTTGCGCAAACTGGCGTTCGACACGTTGAACCACGGCGTGGTGCGGGGGCTGCGGCACGAGGTGCTGTCCGAGCTCGTGCGACAGGTCGGCGAGACCTGCAATCTCACGACGCTCGACGGCGCGCAGGTGCTGTATCTGGACCGGGTCGAAGCGCAATGGCCGTTGCGGTTGACGCTCGATGTGGGCTCGCATGTGCCGCTGCATTGCACTGCGAGCGGCAAGCTTTTTCTGGCGCTGATGCCCAAGCATGCGCGCGATGTGTTGATCGACAGCCTGCCGCTGGTGCGCAAGACGGCCAACACGGTCACCAATGCCGATGCACTGCGCACCGAGTGCGATCAGATCGCCAGGCGTGGCTACTCGCGCGACCGTGAGGAGTTCATCGCGGGGCTGGTGGCGGTGGCTGTGCCGGTGCGCGATGCGGCGGGCGAAGTGCGCGCGGCGCTGGCGGTGCATGCGCCGACGGCGCGGATGTCGATGGAGGAGGCGGTCAAGCGCATCGATGCGTTGAAGGCGGCTGCGGAGAGGATGAGCAGCTTGCTCTGAGGTTCAGGGCGTGCGCACAGGCCACCGGGTACTCCCCTCCGCGAATGTCCCCCGGGGCTTCGCCCCTCCTCCTTGATTTCGCTGCGGGGAGCACCCGATGCCCTGCGCGCACAGGGCGCTGTCGTTGTGCCGGACGGTTGAGCGCGGCGCTCATTGTTCGTAGGAGATGTCCAGGCGGACCAATGCGCCTTTGCTGTCGATGCGGTCGGCGCGGAAGTAGTAGCGGTTGCGGTAGCTGTCGAGGTGAAGGGGCAGGTCGACAGGGTCGCCCCAGCTCGTGAGTGCGAAGCCTTGGTCGCGCAGATGTTGCAACAGGGCATTCAGGCGCTGCGGGTCTGGGTCTACGCGGATGTCGGCGTCTGCGGGCGGGGTGCCTTGCGGGGCTTGCAGCCATCGCGCGAAGCTGCCGAGCAGGGTGAAGGTGTGGCCCTGTGCGCGCAGGGTTTCGAGCAACGCGGCGGTGGCTTGCAGGTCGATGCGCTCGCGCTGTTTGCAAAAGACCAATGCGTATTCGTGGCGACGGTCGGTGCGCGCATCGGTGCTGGGCTCATCGCTTTCGTGTGGGTAGATGAGAACGCGCTCTTCCTCCATGACGAAGAGCGAACCCAGGATGCGCGCGAGGTCGAAGGCGAGGGGCAGCACGCGGTCGCCGAGGCGGATGTTCTGCACCATCGCAATACACGCGCCGCCCTCGCGCAGGCCCGCGCGGACGCGGTGGAACACGTTGCGAAGACCGTCGAGGTGTTGGGCGTAGCTCTGGCTGTCGTAGAGCTGCGAGGCCGCGGGCGCGCCAGTCCAACCGCAGCCGAAGTAGGGCACGTTGGCAAGGCAGAGGTCGAAAGGCGGGAGTGAGGCGTCGTCGAGCGCATCGCACGAGCCGTACAGGAGCGTTGTGCCCTGCGCGAGATCGTGGCGCGTCAGCCGCTCGCGGATGAGACCGATGCGGTCCGCATCGACCTCGCAGCCCGAAGCCAGCCGACCTTCGAGCCTTGCCGCCAGCAACGTCGTGCCGAAGCCTGCGAACGGATCGAACACCGTGTCGCCCGGCTGCGAGAACTGGCGCACGAAGGGCAGCATCTGCTCGACCCATCCGCAATCGCGCCCGCCCATCGGATCGCGTGCGCGCAGGTCGTCCGGCAGCCGGTAGCGCGGCGATTCGTGGTCGAGCATCAACCAGCTGTGGCTAGCCATGGGCGAGGGCCTGTTGTTCGGTGCGGGTGTCGAGCAGCACGTCATGCCCCGGCTCCCAGCCTGCGCAGAGTTGGCCGTCGGCAAAGTAGACGAGCTTGTAGATGTCGCCGGTCGCATGGCGTTCGTGCATGGCGCCGTAGTCGGCGCTTTCGAAGACGACGTTCAGTCCGCTGGCGGTGCGAAGGCGCAGGTTCCAGAAGTAGTAGCCCTCGGTGAGGGCGTCGAGTGTCCATCCGCGCGAGACGTCGGGGTTGTCGAGGCAGGCGGTCAGCAGGGCGTCCATGGACACGCGTTCCGCGCGCAGGTAGCGCGCGGTGGCGTTGTCGCGGTAGCCGTCGTCCAGGCGCGAGAACTCGCGGAAGACGACGGTGCCGGCGCCGCATTGCCGTGCCCACAAGAGGTACGCCGCCACGTCCTGCGGTTGCGCGACGCCGCCGCGCTGCAGGATGCACACGAGGCGCAGCGGAACCGCGTCGGCCAGTTGCAGCGCGGTGCGTTCGAACACCGCCTGATCGCCGATCGCCACCTCGGGGCGGAATCGCATGATGGCCTGGTTGGTCGCGCCGTCGTGGTGATGGCGGGACAGCTCCAGCCAGCTCAGGCCGAAGGCTTGCAGTGCGCGTCGCAGCGCCTCGCCTTGCGGCGCGGCGAAGCCGGCACCGTTGGTGTAGAGCACGCGATCTTCGATGAGCGGGCCGTCTTTTTCGCTCGCGGTGAGCGTGTGAAGTAGCTGAAGCATCCAGTCGGCGTCGTCGCTCGTCTCAAGTCCCGAGAGCGACCACGAGAGCGGCACGCCGCGCAGGGCCCGCAACGCGCGAGCGAGGCCGTCGAAGTAATCGGACGCGGGGCGCAGCCGTGAGGCCGGCGTTCCGCCATCGGTCTTGCGCAGGTTTTCCGAACAGAAGCTGCAGCGCGCCGAGCAGGGCCGTACCGACGCATACGGCGTGAAGGTGATCGGCTGTGCAAAGCGCCGCGCGACGCCGCCGATGGTGTGCGTGTGCCAGCGCGCGGCTTCATGCGCCAGCGGGGTGCGCCGGGTCACCTGGCTCACCGAGGCGCGCAGCCGTTCGAAGAGCGGGGAACCCGCGCTTCGTGGCAAGTCGGCAAGGGCAATTTCGACGGGAGGGGCGTGGTGCATCACGGGTGGTGGAGGGGGCGGAAATGGCTGCAGCCGCAACGATACGACAGCGCCGTCTCCGATTGGGAATTCGTGCGCGATCTGTTAGAACCGCCCCATGCGCACCTCCCTCGTCCTCATCCCGCTTTTCTTCGCCGTCCTGGCCGCGAATGCGGACGTGGTGCGCTGCACCGATGCCAACGGCAAGATCTCGTACACCGACAGCAAGTGCCCGACCGACACCAAGCAGTCGCGGCAGGTGGCCATCGACGACTCGCCGCCTCCGCCGGTGCCGGCCCCGCGCCCGCAGGCCGAGGAATCGCGCCAGCCGGCCTACACGCCGCCGCCGCCAGTTGCCGCGCCTTCGGGCCCGGCCATCATTCCGCGCCACCCGGTCGCCGAGGCGCCGCCCATCGATCCGCCGGTCTACATCCTGGGGCCGGAGCCTTACTACGACGGGCCGCAGCGGCATGCGCAGCGTCCGCCCCGCGTGCGCGATCCGGGGCCGCCGCCCGGCCAGCGGCCGTGCCAGAACCTCGCGGGCATCAAGCGCAACAACTGCTGAAGGCTGAGGGGCGCCGGCCCTGCATTCGATCCATGACTCTTTCCGCTTCCGCTCCGGAGCGCCCGCACCACTGGACCGTCCATTGCGACGGCAGCGCCATGCCCAACCCGGGCCGCATGGGCATCGGCGCGGTCATCACGCAGCCCGACGGCACCCGTCACACGCTCTCGCAGGCCACGCATGCCATCGGCTGCAACAACGAGGCCGAGCTGCGAGCGCTGACCCTGGCCTTGAAGGAACTGCGCGCCCGCGGCGCCAGCGCCGTGGTGGCCTACAGCGACAACAGCATCCTGGTCGAGCAGCTCGGCGCGGCCGATGCCCGGCCGATCGCGCGGCTGGCACCGCTCTACGACGATGCCCGTGCGCTGCTGGGCGAGTTCGAAGAAGCCCGCGTGCAATGGATTCCGCGCCATCGCAACGCCGAGGCCGATGCGCTGGCACGCGCGGCCCTTGGCATGGGGCCGAAGCCGCCGCCCAAGCCCTGGAAAAAGCGGCGCTGAAAAGCGCCGCTGGTCGAGGTCCTTATCATTCGGGTCGTTCCCGAACCACAGACTCCCATGACCGAAGAAACTTCCCGCCCGCCGCTTCCCGATCACCTCTCCACCGATGCGCGCAGCCCGCACCACGTGGCCGCCGTCTTCGAATTCCCCATCGGCATCCGCTTCAACGGCAAGGAGCGGCTCGACGTGGAGGAGTACTGCATCAGCGAAGGCTGGATCAAGGTGCCGGCCGGCAAGGCGGTGGACCGCAAGGGCTACCCGCTGCTGCTGAAGCTCAAGGGCACGGTCGAGGCCTACTACCGGTAAGACAGAAGGAGGGGGCCTTGCGCCCCTTCAGCGCCACTGCAGCAACAGCGACCACGGCTGGCGGCTCATGTGGCGATCGATGCAGCCGGCCATGCCAGTCGTTCCCGTTGCACCGGCCGTGCATCCCTCGGGCAAATAGCTCCGATCCAGCAGTCGCGTGCCGGGTGCGAACGCCAGGCGCCGTAGGGTGACCGACTGGATCACGTTGCCGCCGATGGTGTCGAAGCCCGCCGCATCGACACCCACCACCACATCGCAATGCATCGGCAAGGCCTCGCCGCCTGTAGGGCGCTGGGCCAGCACTTCGCCGATCCGCTCGAAGGTGTCATAGCCCGAACCAGCGCCTCGCGCCTGGCAGACGAGGTCGCCCACGCGCGGCGGTGTGCGCATCAGGTCGCAGGCGCGCATTGCATAGCGCGTCGGCCGGTTGGCCGCTTCGTCGAGGCCCGCTTTCCACGCCGCGCCTGCGTAGTCGGCATGGGCTTCCGAGAAAACGAATTCATCGTTGCCGAGCCCGGCCCGCTGTGCGATCCAGCTGATGAAGGCGGCGGACCACGGCGCATCGATCACCGCGACTCGGCTCAATGCGTTGTCGATGGACTGCGGCTCGGACGAGTCGAGCGCGGCATCGGGGTCGGTGCCGCGCAGGCGCACGCCGGTCGCCTGCCAGTAGCCGAGCACGCGCTGCCAGGGCGCAAGGTCTTGCGCGGTGGCGCGGAAGTTCTCTGCCTCCCAGGCCCCGGCGTAGGTGAGGCGGCCGTCGGCATCCATGGTCTGTGCGCCGAAGGCCTGGTGCTCCTGTTGCGCGAAGGTCGCCATGGCGAGTGCGCGGGAGGGCGACGGGATCTGCGTGGCGGTGTCGAGGCAGCCTGACGCGGCCGAGGCGCTGCCCGCGGCCGCCAGCAGAAAAACAAAAACGCCCACGGCCAGGCTCTTCGGAGATGAAGAAATGGCGGTGGGCGAATTCATGGCAAAGGAGCATAGCCCGTCGGGCCATGCGCCTGTCGCCATGCGCGTACTAGTTGCAGTACTGCGCGTCGTTGTCGGTGTTGATCGGCGCGGGTGGGTCGGCCAGGAACTGCTGCACCGGCACGATGGTCGCCTGGCAGTTCGCATCGGTGGTCATGTCGAACACATGCCAGATGCGCGTCGAGGAGGTCTCGCCGGCCGGCGGAGCGAAGATCGACTGCGCGCCGCGGTTGGCCACCTCTATCCGTGCTGGAGAGCCGGTCTGTCCCGGATCGAAGGTGTCGGAATAGTTGTGCACGACGAAACGGTAGGTGCGGTTCTTCGCGAGCTTCGCGAACGTGGTGACCTCGGGGCCGAAGCTGTCCCGGTCGTCCACATCGAGGCCGATGAACGGCGCCTCGGTGAGCGAGCCCTTGTTCTCGAAATACACCAGCTCGTTGGCGTTCGCACCGAAGGTGTACGAATCCAGGTCCAGCGGGCGCGAGCCCCAGGTGAGCTTGACCGACACCGCCGAGCGCGTGAGCGTCAGGCAGGCGCCCAGCGAGACGTCTTCGTCGCCGACAGACACCGTGGGTGCGTTGGAGATTTCGGTCGTGGTGTTGGCGATGACGTAGGCCTCGCTCGTGCGTTTCACCGCCACCGAGAACTCGCCGTTCGCGTTGGTCAGTGCGGTGGCCAGGCCGGTGTAGGTCTTGCCTTCGCTTGCGACCAAGGCGCCGCCCACCCGCTCGCCGGCCGCGTTCTGCACGCAGCCGTTGATGCGCACGGTGTTGTAGATCTGGTCCGCGTTCCAGGTCGTGAAGTGCGTGACCGTGCCTTCGTAGTACTGCGACGGCGCCGTGCCCTGCAGCGTGGCCGTGCCTTCCTGTACCCACAGGCCAGTCGTGGTGTTGTAGTGGAAGAGCGGCACGCTCGGCGGCAGCACCGTGGCGCGCGACGAGGGCGCGATGCGCAGCGT
This sequence comes from Variovorax sp. W1I1, assembly GCF_030815625.1. Lineage (NCBI taxonomy): Bacteria > Pseudomonadati > Pseudomonadota > Betaproteobacteria > Burkholderiales > Comamonadaceae > Variovorax > Variovorax sp. W1I1. The sequence goes on from NZ_JAUSWZ010000001.1 coordinate 1,113,306, forward strand.
GGCGTCCATGCCCGCCGTGAGGTTCAGCGGTGCGCCGTCCGCATCGACGAAGCTGGCGTCCAGTGCGCCGAAGCTCTCGATCGGTGCGGCGCCGCCGTCCGTGCCGGCGAGGTAGTTGCCGGGCATCACGTTGACGTCGCTCGCAGGAGCAATGGGCGTGACGCGTGCGGTTGCAGGGCCGGTGGGCGCGCTGCCGTCGGCGCGGCGCAGCGAGTTCGCGCGCAGCCGCGCCATGGCGGTGGAGCCGGGCACGACGACGTCGTACGCGGCCTGCGGATCGAAGTTCACCGTGACCGCCACCGGCAGCATCGGGATGTTGATGACCGTCGAGGAGCCCGAGGCCGACAGCGCGGCGGTGGCGCGGCTCTGCGGCACCATGCCGGCCTTGGTGAAGCTCAGCAGCACCGAAGTGGCGGGCGCGATCTCGGTGAGGGTGTAGCTGCCGTCGTCGGCGGTGAGGGTGGACGAGGAGCCGGTGCTGACCGTGACCTGGCCCACGCCCTGGCCGCCGAGTGCGTTGGTGACGCGGCCGGTGACCTTGGCTTTTTCTACCGGCGGTGGGGGCGGCGGCTCCTCCGGCGGTGGCGGCGGGGGCGGAACCTGATACCAGAACGGATTCGATCCGCCGTCGCCGCCTCCGCAGGCAACAGTAGCCAGGGCGACGAATGCAGCCGCCAGCAGTAGTTTGAATTTCATGGTGATCCCCTCTTCTCTTTGAAAACGATTTGTTGAGCCATGTCGCGGGCTCGAATCGCCAGCCGGCAGGGCTGCCCGATGGTGCGGAACACGGGGGCGTCATGCCAGTGCCGAAGGGCACGTGTCGAAAGACACATGCCGAAAGTCACTTCGAACGAGAGAGGAGACGAGAGGAGAGCTTCGGCCCGCAAACGCAGGTCGATGGAACTCTGTTTCAGGCCAGCAGGCTGAAGAGCGAACGCAGCACGCTCACCGTGGCCAGCGCGATCAGCAGGTTCAGCACATGCTTTCTGAACTGCTCGGGCGACACGCCCTTGAACGAGCGCTGACCCCACCAGATGCCCGCCAGCATCGCGGGCGCTAGCCACAGCGCCCACTTGAGCGTGGCAGGTCCGAGCAAGTTGCCCGACGCATGCGCGGAAGATGGCATGAGCGCCGCGGCGATCAGCGACACCACGTCGCTGAAGAGCAGCAGCGCGATCAGCGTGGCGCGCAAGGCGGCGGGCGCCATCTTCGCGGTGCTCAGCAGCACCGCGATGGCGATGCCGCCGATGGCTGCCACGCCATTGATGAAACCCGAGGCCAGCCCCGCCGCGAGCCGCACGCCGCGCGTGGGCACGAGGGTGACGTGCGCGCCGCCGCGCAGCAGCAGCGCCGCGGCCATCAGCAGCGCACCGATCAGAAGGCGCAGCGGCGTCTCGGGCAGCCATGCGAGCAGCGCCACGCCGAGCGGAATGCAGATGAAATTCCCCACCATCAACCAACTGAGCCAGGGCATGTCGACATCGCGCGCGATGCCGCGCAGCTGGCTCAGGCTCGCGAGGATCTCCAGCATGAAGATGGCCGGCACCACGAGCGCGGGCGAGACCACCAGCGACATCCCCGCCACAGTGATGGCAGAGAAGCCGAAGCCCGCGAAGCCGCGCACGATGCCGGCCGCGAACACCACGCAGAGGCTGTAGGCGAGCAGCGCCGGCGCGAGCGGCGGAACCAGCAGTTCGGCCGCCGTCATCCCTCGAAGAGCGGCAGCAGTTTCAGGCGCTGCACCTTGCCCGAGGGTCCGCGCGGCAGGTCTGCGACGAAGCGGTAATGGCCCGGCGTCTTGTAGCGGCCGAGCGCGGTGGCGCTGAAGACGCGCAATTCGTCCTCGGTGCAGGCGCAGCCTTCGCGCAGCACGATGCACACGCCGATCTCCTGGCCATAGTGGCGGTCGGGAACGCCCACGGCCGCGGCTTCGAGCACGGCGGGGTGCCGCAGCAGCGCCTCGTCGATCTCGCGCGGTGCGATGTTCTCGCCGCCCTTGATGATGAGTTCCTTGATGCGGCCGGTGACGAAGAAAAAGCCGTCCTCGTCGCGGTGACCGAGGTCGCCGGTGCGCAGCCACCCGTCGGGCGTGAAGCTCGCGCGCGTGGCCTCTTCGTTCTTGTAATAGCCGAGCATCACGTTCGGCCCACGGATGACGAGCTCGCCGGTGACTCCGTCGGGCACGGCCGCAAGCTCTGCATCGACCACGCCGGCCATGCAGCCCGAAGCGCGGCCGACCGAGCCGAGCTTGCGCGCGGCCGGGTCCATCGGGTTGGAGAACGAGGGCGCCGCGGTCTCGGTGAGGCCCATGGTCTCGACGATGCCGATGCCGAACATCTGCTCGAACGCGCGGTGATGTTCGGGCGGCAGCGCCGCCGAAGCCGAGCGGCAGAAGCGGATGGCCAGCGTCTGCGCGAGCGGCGGCTTCGGGCCTTCGAGCAGGTACGAGATCATGGTCGGCACCACGTTGATCCAGCTGCACTGCGTTTGCGTCGCCTGTTCCCAGAAGCGGCCGGCCGAGAACTTCGGCGGCATCGCGAGGCTGCCGCCATGCGCGAGCGGCGCGAGCATGGTCACGGCGAAAGCGTTGATGTGATAGAGCGGCAGCACCGCGAGCACGCGGTCCGCGGGTTGCAGCGCATGCTCGGCGCTGATGGCATGCGCATTGGCTGCGAGGTTGCGCTGCGAGAGCATCACGCCCTTGGGCATGCCGGTGGTGCCGGAGGTGTACATCAGCAGCGCGACGGCATCAGGGGAAAGCGGTGGCGCATCGGCTGCTGCATCGGTTTCGCCCGGCAACGCCTCGGCTTCCGGATCGACCACGATCACCGTCACCGCCCGGTCGAATGCGTGCACCATCTCGCGCACGCGCGTTTCCCATTCAGGCGCCACGCAGACCACGCGACAGTCGGAGTGCGCGAGCACGTAGCGCATCTGCTCGGGCTGCGAGAGCAGGTTGACCGGGTTCACGCAGTAGCCCGCGTGCATCGCACCCAGCAGCAGGCGCAGCGTCTGCAGGCCGTTGGGCATGACGACCGAGATCGTCTCCCCGGGCTTGGCATGCCGGGCCAGCACACCCGCCGCGCGACGGCAGCCGCGTGCGAGTTCGCCATAGGTGATGTGGCGATCGCTCTCGGTGGCGCGCGCATACACCGCATGCGGCTGGCGCGCCGCCTGGCGCTCGATCAGCGCATGGACTGTCGTGGAGGCTGCGGCGCCGTTCATTTCGCTCCGTGCCTGGCGAAGTACGCGCCGAAGATCTCGTCCTCGCTCGGCACCTTCTCCGGAATCGGCCGCGACACGCGCGTGATGTTCAGGTAGTGCCGGTAGTTCATGTTGTCGGAGAAATTGTTCTTGCCCCAGGTGCCGCAACCCATCGAGAGCGAGAAGGGCAGCCCGTTGTCGAAGCTGCCGCCGGTGGCGATGCAGTGCGCCTGGTCGACGATCACGCGTGACACCGGCAGCGTGAGGCCCAGCGCCGTCGCGCGCTCGGGCACGGCGCTGTGCAGGCCGACCGAGTGGCCCGCGCCTTCGTAGGCGTAGATGCGCTCGACCGTGGCGGCTGCTTCTTCGAAATCGCGTGCGGCGTAGACCGCGAGCACGGGACTCAGCTTCTCGCCCGAGAACGGATGGTCGTGGCCCACGCCGTCTTCGGCCACCATGAGGATGCGCGAGTCGGTGGCGGCAATGGCGAGCCAACCTTCACGGTTGGCTCCATCGACTTCCGCAGCGCGCTGTGCGATCGTGCGTGCCGATTGGCCGATGACGGCGGCTGAGAGCTTGCCCTCGGGCCACATCAGCGATTGCAGCGTGGCCTTCTGCGCGGCAGCGAGCATGACGGCGCCGCGGTCCTTGAGCGCAGCGAGCATCGAGGCGCGCACCGCATCGACGATCACCAGGCTGTTCTCCGACGAGCAACTGGTCGCGTTGTCGAAGGTCTTGGAGCGCACGATGCGTTCGGCCGCCGCGTTCACGTCGGCCGTTTCATCGACGATGCCCGCCACGTTGCCCGCACCCACGCCGAAGGCCGGCGTGCCGCTCGCATACGCGGCGCGCACGTTGGCCTGCGAGCCGGTCGCCACCACGAGGTCGCACAGGCGCATCAGCTCGGCCGTCGCCTGCTTGTTGATGGGCATTGGCAGCAGCTGCACGAGGTCGCGCGGCGCACCGATGCGGTCGAACTCCGCATGGATGAATTCGACGAGCCGCGCCGCAGTCGACCAGCCCTTGGGCGAGGGTGCGACGATGACCGCGTTGCGCCCCTTGAGCGCATTGATGATCTTGTTGGCCGGCGTCGCGCCCGGGTTGGTCGAGGGCGTGACCGCGCACACCACGCCCACGGGTCGCGCGATTTCCACGATGCCGCGCGCCGGGTCTTCGCCGATCACGCCGACCGAGCGCGCACCGTGCAGGTCGCGCAGCAAGCCGAAAGTCTTTCTATGGTTCTTGCGGACCTTGTCCTCGACGTTGCCCACGCCGGTGTCGGCCACGGCCAGCTCGGCCAGCTCGCGGTTGCGCGCCGGTTCGATGATGGCCCAGCCGGCCGCGACCACCGCGGTGTCGACCTGTTCCTGCGACCAGGTTTCGTAGATGCGCTGCGCGGCGCGAGCGCGCGCCACGAGCTCGGCAATGGGGGAAGAAGAGGGGGCTGCGTTTTCCATGGATCTTGTTTGTCTGTCTGCGTCGATCAATCGACTTTGATGCTGGCTTCTTTCGCGAGCTTCTGCCAGCGCACGAGTTCGGTCGTCACGACCTTGCCAAGTTGCTCGGGCGTGCCGCCGACGCCTTCGCTGCCTTGCGCCAGCAGCTTCTCGCGGATCTCGGGCTCCTTCACCACGGTGTTGATCACGCGGTTGAGCTTGTCGATGACGGGCTGCGGCGTCTTCGCGGGCACGAACACGGCGTACCACGAGTCCACGTCGAAATCGGGAATGCCGGCCTCCTGCATCGTCGGCACGTCGGGGAAGGCGGCGCTGCGCTTGGTGGTAGAGACCGCGAGCGCCTTGAGCTTGCCGGCCTTCACGAATTGGGCGGCTGCGGGAATCGACACCCACAGCAACGGAACCTGCCCGCCCATCACGTCGGTCACGGCCGGGCCGCCGCCGCGGTAGGGAATGTGGGTCATGTGCGTGCCGGTGCGCAGCTTGAGGAGCTCGCCCGCGAGGTGGCCGGGCGAGCCGTTGCCCACCGAGGCGAAGGAGACGCTGTCGGGCTTGGCCTTGGCGAGCGCCACGAGTTCCGCCACGGTGTTCGGCGCGAACTGGTTGTTGGCCACCAGGATCTGCGGCAGCGATGCGACGAGGCCGACGGGCGCGAAGTCCTTCGCGGTATCGAAGCTCAGCTTGGTGTAGATGGCCGGATTGATGGTGTGCGAAGAGAGCGTGAAGAGCACCGTGTAGCCATCGGGCGCGGACTTGGCGACGACCTCGGTGCCGATGGAGCCGGCCGCGCCGCCGCGGTTGTCGATCAGCACCTGCTGGCCGAGGAGGGTCGAGAAGCGCTCCTGCACGATGCGCGCGATCACGTCGGTGCCGCCGCCGGGCGGGTAGGGCACGACCAGGCGGATCGGCTTGGTCGGGTAGTCGCTGCCGTTCTGCGCCTGCGTGGCGAAAGGTGCTGCCAAGACTGCCAAAGTTGCAGCGGCCAAGAGGCCCGCGCGCAGCCAGGGGGCGGGGAACAGGTTCATTCGAGTCTCCTTCTCTTTATGGTGGATGTCGTCGGCAGCGCGCTCGCGCGGTAGCCCAGCGTCACGCTCGCATCGCGCGCACAAGCCATGAGGCGGTCGGCCAGGCCCCGCGCCTGCGTGCGCGCGAAGCGGATCGAGGGCACGCTCATGCCGACGGCCGCGACCGCTTCGCCGCGTGCGTTGAACACCGGCACGCCGAGGCCGCAGACGCCCAGGCGCCATTCCTCGCGGTTCTCCGCGTAGCCGCGCGTGCGCGTGCGTTCGAGTTCGAGAAGGAGTGCATCGAAGTCGGTGATGCTGTTCTTCGTGTGGGCGGCCAGCGTGCCGAAGCGCTCGTGCAGCGCGGGCGCATTGGGCGCCGCTGCGGCCAGCAATGCCTTGCCCGATGCCACGCAGTAGGCCGGCGCCCGGCCGCCGATGCGCGAGTAGGCGGCCACCGGCAACGGGCTGTCGAACTTGTCGAGGTAGACGATCTCCGCGCCGTCGAGCACGGCGAGGTGAATGGTTTCGCCCGTTTGCTGCGCGAGCGCCGCCAGGTGCGGCCGCAGCAGCGCGCCGACATCGGCCGCATCGCCGATCAGCGCGCCCAACTCGAAGAGGCGCAGGCTCGGGCGGTAGGCGCTGGTGTCCGGGTCCTGCACGGCCCAGCCGCAATCGACCAGCGTCTGCAGCGTGCGGTGCGCGTTGCTGCGCGCCATGCCGAAAGCTTGCGCCAGATCGGTGAGGCGGCAGGGGCGTTGCTGGCGCGTCATCCATTCGATGGCGGCAAGACCTTTGGCGAGCGTGGAATCCATGAGGCTTTCAGATGTGTTCCAAATATCGGAACGCTGTTCCCGGATATGAAACCCAATGTAAGAACCATGGGTGCCCTTTGTCAATCGGGACTTGGATGTAATCCGAAAAGCCTCAGCCTTGCCTCAGCGCTTTGCCTGCCTCAACGGCGGTGGCGGCCTGCCATCAAGTCGATCACTTCGCGAAAGATCGTGTTGCCCGTGGACGTGGCCAGGTCGAGCACATGGCTGCGGCTGTAGTACGGACTCAGGTCGAGCCCGACGCCGATGCCCGCGATCTCGATGTCGCCGCGCTGCTCCTGGCGCGCGACCACGTCGCGCAGGTGGTGGTCGAGGTAGTGCGCGTCGTTCGCGAGGTGGGTGGCGCTGTCCATGGGCGAGCCGTCGGAAATCACAAGCAGCAGCTTGCGTGCCTCGAAGCGTTGGCGCAGGCGCATGCAGGCCCAGTCGACCGCCTCGCCGTCGATGCCTTCGCGGAACAGGTCGGCTTTCAGCAGCGCGGCCATCGCGGGGCGCGCGCGGCGCCATGGCGTGGCCGCGGCCTTGAAGACGAGGTGGCTGCGCTCGTTGAGGCGGCCGGGATGGGAAGGCCTGCCGGCGCGAACCCACTCGCGCTGCGGGCGGCCACCGGTCCATGCGCCGGTGGTGAAGCCCAGCACTTCGCTGGTCACTCCGGCCTGCTCGAGCGCGCGCGCGAACACATCGACCATCATCGCGACCGATTCGGCGTGCTCCTTCATCGAGCCCGAGCAGTCGATGAGAAAGCTCACCATGCAATCGGCGACCGGCTCCATGCGTTCGGTGCGAAAGAGGCGTCGCTCGGTCGGCGAGGCGACGAGCTGTGCGAGCCGGCGGCCGTCGATGAGGCCTTCTTCCTGCCCGCCGTCCCAGCCGTCGCGCGTGGGGTCGGCGAGCAGCGCGCGCAGTTCGCGTGCGAGGCGCGCGATGTTCACGCCCTGCGCGGCGATGCGGCTGTCGAGCTTTTCGCGGTGGTCAGCGAGCACTTCCTTGCGCGCGAGAGTGGCCGCGTCGTGCTCGCGGTCGTAGGCGGTGGTGAAGACGCGGTAGGCGCCGCCGGCCTCTTCCATCACCGCGCTGCGGCCCGACTCGGCGGTGGTGAAGCGCTCGATGATCTCGCGGTCCATGTCGGCGACGAGCATGAAGACGCTGCGCTTGTCGTCCACATGGGGGGCGCGCGCATCGGAGCTTTCCTCGCCGGCCTCGTGCAGCATCGCGGCGACGGTGCGCGCGATGGCGAGGGCGTGCACGGCGTAGGCGGCCTGGTCGGCGCGGTCGCGGCGCAGGCCCGCAAGTGCGTGGCCGATGAGCGGGGCGAGGTGGAAGCGCGTGGCTTCGAGCATGTCCTCGGTTTCTTCCACCACCTGTTGGCCGCTCACACGCGCTCTGCAGATCTGCGCGACGGCATAGAGCAGCAGCCCGCGCGCGGTGTCGGTCAGCCCCGAGTGGTGAAAGGCGAGCGACCACTGCTCATGGCGATGCCGCAGGTTGTGGCGCATGCCCGCCATGACCTCGGGCGCGAGCGCTTCGACGCGGAACTGCTCGAGCATTTCGAACAGCATGCGTTCGACCGGCTCTTCGGGCCGAAGGCTTTCATGCAGCGCCGCATCGGACACGGTGAGCCGCAGTGCGAGCCCGTCGGCCACACCGCGAAACGACGCAAAGTCATCGGTGTCCGCCGAGGGATGCAGGTGCGGCGCGAACCACGGCAGCGCCACGCGCCCACGGTGCAGGCGCTTGCCGCGAAAGTGCAGGTCGCGCTCGCCGCTGAAGGCCCGCACCACGCCCGCGCAGAGTTCGGCGACCTGCTCCTCCTGCCGCACGCGGCGCTGCATCGCGCTCGCGGACGTGTCGGTCATTCGCTCGAACCCGACGACAGCTGGTGCGACTCCTTCAGTTCCTGGTCGAAACAGCGCTGGAAGTATTCGGCCACCAAGGGCCGCTCGGCGTCGTCGCACTTGTTGACGAAGGAGAGCCGGAACGCGAGCGCCGGGTCCTTGAAGATCTCGACGTTCTCGGCCCAGGTGATGACGGTGCGCGGCGACATCAGCGTGGAGAGGTCGCCCGCCGCGAAGCCCTTGCGCGTGAGATCGGCCACGGCCACCATCGCCGTGACGAGCTTGCGGCCCGCAGCGTCGGCCAGCGAGGGCACGCGCGCCTGCACGATCGCGATCTCTTCATCGGCCGGCAGGTAGTTGAGCGAGGCGACGATGTTCCAGCGGTCGATCTGCGCATGGTTGAGCCGCTGCGCGCCGTGATAGAGCCCATTGAGATTGCCCAGGCCCACGGTGTTGGCGGTAGCGAACAGGCGAAAGAACGGATGCGGCCGCAGCACCTTGTTCTGGTCCATCAGCGTGAACTTGCCGTCGCGCTCCAGGATGCGCTGGATGACGAACATCACATCGGGCCGTCCGGCGTCGTACTCGTCGAAGATCAATGCCACGGGCCGCTGCAGCGACCACGGCACGATGCCTTCCTGGAATTCGGTGACCTGTTGGCCCTCGCGCAGCACCACCGCGTCCTTGCCCACGAGGTCGAGCCGGCTGATGTGGCCGTCGAGGTTCAGCCGCACGCAGGGCCAGTTCAGGCGCGCGGCCACCTGCTCGATGTGCGTCGACTTGCCGGTGCCGTGCAGGCCTTGCACCATCACACGGCGGTCGCGCGTGAACCCGGCGAGGATCGCGAGCGTCACGTCGGGGTTGAAGCGGTAGACCGCATCGACCTCGGGCACGTGGTCGTCGCGCTCTGTGAAGGCGGGCACCTGCAGGTCGGTGTCGATGCCGAACACCTCGCGCACGCTGAGCATCCGGTCGGGTCGCAGGTCTGCGATATCGGTCACGGTGGGGCTTTCGAAAAGAACTCTTGGGGATCAGGCCGTGGCGCGGTCGCTGCCCACGTCGGTGTCGATGCGGCTCAATGCGAGCGCAGCGCGTTGCAGCGCGGGCAGCAGCGTCTTCGCCTTGGCCGCGTCGAGCCGCATGATCGGCGCCTGCACCGCGATGCAAAGGTTCGACGGCGCTTCGTCACCCGAAGGCACCAGCGCGGCAATGCACAAGAGGCCGGGCAGGAACTCTTCGTTGTCGATCGCAAAGCCGTCCTTGCGTACGCGCTGCACTTCCTTCTCGAGCGCTTCGGGATCGGTCAGCGTCTTGGGCGTGTACGTTTCGAGCGGCGCGTTGGAGAGCAGTCTTCGGCGCTGCGCCGCACTCATCTGCGAGAGAAAGATCTTGCCGCTGGCCGAGCAGTGCACCGGCACGCGCGAGCCCGGGTGCAGGTAGAAGCGCAGCGGCGCGGCGGTCTCCACGCGGTCGAGGTACACGACCTCGCTGCCCGAGAGCGAGGTGAGGTTGCAGCTCTCGCCGATCTCTTCCACCAGTTGACGCAACACCGTGTGGCGCGCGCCGTGCAGGCTGTCGTTGAAGAGCAGGTTCTCCGACAGGCGCCGCAGCCGCGTGCCGATGCCGTAGTGGCGCCCGTCGCCTTCGCGCTGCAACAACCCCGCGCCTTCGAGCTGCTGCAGCATGCGGTGTAACGTGGGCTTGGGCAGGCCGGTCTCTTCGACGAGGCCCTGCAGCGAGTAGCGCTGGTCCTTGGCGGCCATGACTTCGAGCAGCCCGAAGAGGCGCATGGTGGGCGTGTCGCCCGCCGGTTCGGACGCTTCCGGACGCGCTTCAGAGGAAAGGCCTTTGACGATCTTCATGCGGCGGATCATAGTTGTTTTACAAAAAACAAGACGAGGCGTACCGATTTTTGTAAATTGTTTGACGCCAAGGCATTGCCGTCCTATATTCCGCCGGAAAGAAATTCGGAACAAGTGGTTCCGACTTTCGAGCTTCGGCATCCCGCCCGACCCCGCCCCATTCCCATCAGGAGACGCTTCCATGAGCCAGAAGAAACCAGCAGCACCCGCCCGCGAAGCCGTCACCGGCGTGCAGAAGATGACGCCCTCCGAGGCCTTCGTCGAGACCATGGTCGCCAACGGCGTGACCGACATCTTCGGCATCATGGGTTCGGCCTTCATGGACGCGATGGACATCTTCGCGCCCGCCGGCATCCGCCTGATTCCGGTGGTGCACGAGCAGGGCGGCGCGCACATGGCCGACGGCTATGCGCGCGTCTCGGGCCGCCACGGCCTCGTGATCGGCCAGAACGGCCCCGGCATCAGCAACTGCGTGACTGCCATCGCAGCCGCCTACTGGGCGCACAGCCCGGTCGTGATGATCACGCCCGAGACCGGCACCATGGGCATGGGCCTCGGCGGCTTCCAGGAGGCCAACCAGCTGCCGATGTTCCAGGAGTTCACCAAGTACCAGGGCCACGTGAACAACCCCAAGCGCATGGCCGAGTACACGGCGCGCTGCTTCGACCGCGCCATCTCCGAGATGGGCCCGACGCAGCTCAACATTCCGCGCGACTACTTCTACGGCGAGATCACCACCGAGATCCCGAAGCCGATGCGCGTGGAGCGCGGCGCGGGCGGCGAAAACAGCCTGAACGCAGCGGTCGAATTGCTGGCCTCGGCCAAGTTCCCGGTGATCCTCTCGGGCGGCGGCGTGGTGATGGGCGACGCCGTGGCCGAATGCCAGGCGCTCGCCGAGCGCCTGGGTGCGCCGGTCGCGAACGGCTACCTGCGCAACGACTCCTTCCCCGCGAGCCATCCGCTGTGGGCAGGCCCGCTGGGCTACCAGGGCTCCAAGGCCGCGATGAAGCTCATCGCGCAGGCCGACGTGGTGCTCGCGCTCGGCTCGCGCATGGGCCCGTTCGGCACGCTGCCGCAGCACGGCATGGACTACTGGCCGAAGGACGCGAAGATCATCCAGGTCGAGGCCGACCACACCAACCTCGGGCTGGTGAAGAAGATCACCGTGGGCATCCACGGCGATGCGAAAGCCACCGCCAAGGAATTGCTCAAGCGCCTGCAGGGCAAGACGCTCGCCTGCGATGCCACCAAGGCCGAGCGCGCCGACAAGATCAAGGCCGAGAAGGCCGCGTGGGAAAAAGAGCTCGACGAGTGGACCCACGAGCGCGACCAGTTCAGCCTCGACGCCATCGAGGAAGCCAAGGGCGAGAAGACACCGACCGGCGGCACCTACCTGCATCCGCGCCAGGTGCTGCGCGAACTGGAGAAGGCCATGCCGCCGCGCGTGATGGTCTCCACCGACATCGGCAACATCAACGCCATTGCCAACAGCTACCTGCGCTTCGAGGAGCCGCGCAGCTTCTTCGCGCCGATGAGCTTCGGCAACTGCGGCTACTCGCTGCCCACCATGATCGGCGCCAAGTGCGCCGCGCCCGACCGCCCGGCCGTGGCCTATGCCGGCGACGGCGCCTGGGGCATGAGCATGGTGGAAATCATGACGGCGGTGCGCCACGACATTCCAGTGACCGCCGTGGTCTTCCATAACCGCCAATGGGGCGCGGAGAAGAAGAACCAGGTCGACTTCTACAATCGCCGCTTCGTTGCGGGCGAGCTCGAAAGCGAGAGCTTCGCGGGCATCGCCAAGGCGATGGGCGCCGAGGGTATCGTGGTCGACAAGCTGGAAGACGTGGGCCCCGCGCTCAAGAAGGCCATCGACATGCAGATGAACGAAGGCAAGACCTGCGTGATCGAGATCATGTGCACCCGCGAGCTGGGCGACCCGTTCCGCCGCGACGCGCTCTCCAAGCCGGTGCGCTTCCTGGACAAGTACAAGGACTACGTCTGACCGAATCGCTGCTCACGCTGAACGCCGGGTCGTCGTCGATCAAGGTCGCGCTGTTCGCGGCGGGCGGCGACGGCGATGCGCTGCCGGCTGCGCGCTGGTCGGGGCAGGCAGATGGGCTGGGCGCCGGGCTGAAGGCAAGGCTGCGTGTGCGCGATGCGGAAGGTCGCACGCTGCACGACGCGGCGCTCGATGGCGACCAGCGCTCGCACCAGGGCGCACTTGCGGCGCTGCTCGAATGGCATGCGCAGCAAGGTGGTGGCGACCGCATCGCCGCGGTCGGCCATCGCATCGTGCATGGCGGCGTGAACTTCGTGGCGCCGGTGCGCATCGACGATGCGGTGCTCGCCGAGCTGGCCGCGCTCGAACCGCTTGCGCCGCTGCACCAGCCGCACAACCTGGCGGGCGTGCACGCTGCGATGAAGGCTTTCGATGGCGTGCCGCAGGTGGCGTGCTTCGACACGGCTTTTCATTCGACCCAGACCGAGGTCAACCGCCGCTTCGCGCTGCCTCGTGCGCTGCACGATGCGGGCGTGCGGCGCTATGGGTTCCACGGGCTTTCGTACGAGTCGATCGTCGCGCAGTTCATGCGGCTTGCGCCCGAGCTGGCGGACAAGCGCGTGATCGTTGCGCACCTGGGCAATGGCGCCTCGATGTGCGCGATGGCGCAAGGGCGCTCGGTCGCGACGACGATGAGCTTTTCGCCACTCGACGGCTTGACGATGGGCACGCGCTGCGGGCACCTCGACGCGGCCGTCGTGCTGTACCTCATGCGCTCGCATGGCATGTCGGCCGAACAGGTCGAGACGCTGCTGTTCCGCGAATCGGGGCTGCTCGGGCTGTCGGGTGTCTCGAGCGACATGCGTGAGCTCGAGGCCTCCGCCGCACCCGAAGCCGCCGAGGCGATCGCGCATTTCATCGAGCAGGTCGTGCAGCACATGGGCAGTCTCGCTGCGGCGCTGCGCGGTGTCGATGCGGTGATCTTCACGGGGGGCATCGGCGAGAACGCGAGTGCGTTGCGCGAGCGCATCCTCGAAGAGTGCGACTGGCTCGGCGTGCACGTCGATGCGGCCGCCAACGGCGCGGGCCATGCGCGGCTCACGACGCCCGAGAGTCCCGTGAGCGCCTGGATGTTGCGCACCGACGAAGAGGCGGTCATCGCGCGGCACACCGCGCAGGTCATCAGCGCCTAGCGACCAGCGGCCGTGCGCGGCACCGTCGCGCCGCAGTGCCGAAGGAAGTCGGCCGTCGCGCGCCCCAGCAACTTGTCGCGGTGCATCACCGTCGCGAGCCGCCGCATGCCCGCCGGAAGCCGTGTGCGCAGCTCGATCAGATGCCCGTCCTCCAACGCCTGCGCTACCGTGTAGCGCGAGAGGCAAGCCAGGGCCGTGCCCGAAGCCACCACGCGCTTGATCGCCTCGGTGCTGCCGAGTTCGAAGCCGACATGCACCTGCTCCAGGTTCTGGATCAGCCACGCATCGGTGACCTGCCGCGTGCCCGAGCCAAGCTCTCTCAGAACCCAGGTGGCCTGCGAAAGCTGGCGGTGCGTGGCTACGCGGTTCGCGAGCGCGTGACCCGGCGCGGCGACGATGACCAACTCGTCTTCGCGCCATGCGCGCACCACGAGATCGGGGTGCGTCTGCGGGCCTTCGATGAAGCCCACGTCCACCTCGAAACCGGCCACCGCTTCGATCACGTCGCGCGTGTTCGCGATGTGCAGGTGCACCTGGCTCTGCGGATGCAGCGCGGTCCATTGCGACACGCGCTCGGGCAGCAGGTATTCGCCGATGGTGAAGCTGGCCGCCACGCGCAGCGGCGCCGCATGCTCGCCGCTGAAGAGCGCCTGCACCTCGCCCGCCTGGTCGAGCAGCGCCTGCGCCTTGGGCAGCAGCGCGCGACCGTTCTCGTTGAGCACCAGCCGGCGGCCGATGCGGTCGAACAGCAGCACGCCGACGGACGACTCCAGATCGGCCAGCGCGCTGCTCGCAGCGGACTGCGAACGCGCCACGCGATCGGCGGCTGCGCGGGTGCTGCCGCCTCGCGCCGTGGCCACGAACACCTCGAGCTGGCGCAGGTTCAGGCGCAGGCGCTGAGGAAGCTGTTGATCTGATTTTCCGGTCATGGTGAGCGATATTCTCCGCTTTTCCGATTGATCGCGGCTCCCTAACATCGGCGCTGCCCCCGCTTGAAAACAAAGGACCGCCAGTGTTCAGTTTCCTGTCCAAAGAGCCCGTGCACGACCCGCTCACCGCGCCGACGCCCACGGCGGACACCGAGGTCAAGACCACCACCTGCTACATGTGCGCCTGCCGCTGCGGCATCCGCGTGCACCTGCGCGAAGGCGAGAAGGGCCCCGAGGTTCGCTACATCGACGGCAACCCGGACCACCCGCTGAACCAGGGCGTGATCTGCGCCAAGGGGTCCTCGGGAATCATGAAGCAGGTGTCGCCCGCGCGCATCACGCAGCCGCTCTTGCGCAAGGCCGGCAGCGAGCGCGGGGCAGGGGAGTTCGAGCCCATCAGCTGGGAGCGCGCCTACGACATGCTGACCGAGCGGCTCGGCAAGATCCGCGCGACCGATCCGAAGAAGTTCGCGCTCTTCACCGGGCGCGACCAGATGCAGGCGCTCACAGGCCTCTTCGCGCGGCAGTTCGGCACGCCCAACTACGCGGCGCACGGCGGCTTCTGCTCGGTCAACATGGCTGCGGGAATGATCTACACCATCGGCGGCAGCTTCTGGGAATTCGGCGGGCCCGACCTGGAGCGCGCCAAGCTGTTCGTGATGATCGGCACGGCCGAAGACCACCACAGCAATCCGATGAAGATCGCGATCAGCAAGTTCAAGCGTGCGGGTGGGCGATTCATTTCGATCAACCCAGTGCGCACGGGCTACTCGGCGATTGCGGACGAGTGGATTCCGATCAAGCCTGGCACCGATGGCGCGCTGTTCATGGCGCTGCTGCACGAGCTCATCGGCAACGAGCTGGTGGACCATGCGTTCCTCAAGCGCTTCACCAATGCACCGCAGCTCGTGGTGCTGGACGAATGCGAGCGCGAAGGGCTGTTCGCTTTTGACCCGGAGCGCGGTGTGCCTGGTGACGGGCGCAACCCGCACAACAAGCTGGTGTGGGACAAGGCCAGCGGCAGCGTGAAGCCGGCCTACCCCGAAGGCATCGCCGATGGCTGCGACCCAGCGCTCGAAGGCCACTACACGCTGGCCGACGGCACGCGCGTCGCGCCTTCGTTCCAGTTGCTGCGCGAGCGCGTGGCGCTCTGCACGCCCGAGTGGGCAGAGGGCATCACCGGCATCGATGCAGCGCGCATCCGCAAGCTCGCGCGAGAGATGGGCGAGACCGCACTGCAGCAGGCCTTCGAGCTGCCGATTCCGTGGACCGATGCGTGGGGCAAGAAGCACCCGACCACGCAGGCGCGGCCCGTGGCCTTCCATGCGATGCGCGGCTTGGCGGCGCATTCCAATGGCTTCCAGACCGTGCGCGCGCTCGCGGTGCTGATGAGCGTGCTCGGCACCATCGATGCGCCGGGGGGCTTTCGCCACAAGGCGCCTTACCCGCGGCACATCGTGCCGAACTACCGCGCGTTCAACGACCCCGGAATGATCCAGCCGAACACGCCGCTCAACGCCGCGCCGCTGGGCTTTCCGGCGAATCCGGAAGAGCTGGCGATCAACCCCGATGGCTCGCCGATCCGCATCGACCATGCCTTCTCGTGGGAGCACCCGCTGTCGGCGCACGGGCTCATGCACAACGTGATCACCAACGCGGTGAAGGGCGACCCCTACCGCATCGACACGCTGCTGATCTTCATGGCCAACATGGCGTGGAATTCGAGCATGAACACCATGGGCGTGCGCGAGATGCTCAACCGCAAGGACGAGAAGGGCGAGCACATGATTCCCTTCCTCGTGGTGTGCGATGCCTTCCAGAGCGAGACCGTGGCTTTTGCCGATCTCGTGCTGCCCGACACCACGTACCTGGAGCGGCACGACGTGATGGGCATGCTCGATCGGCCGATTTCGGAGTTCGATGGGCCGGTCGATTCGGTGCGCGTGCCCGTGGTGCCGCCGACCGGCGAGTGCAAGCCCTTCCAGGAGGTGCTGATCGAACTGGCGTCTCGCCTGAAGTTTCCGGCCTTCACCACGCCGGAGGGCGGGCGCAAGTACACGGGCTACCCGGACTTCGTCGTCAACTTCGAGCCGCAGCCGGGCATCGGCTTTCTCATGGGCTGGCGCGGCAAGGACGGCACCGAGCATCTGCGTGGCGCGCCGAACCCGAAGCAGTGGGAGGCGTATGCAGCGAACAACTGCGTGTTCCAGTACCACATGCCCGAGACCATGCACTACATGCGCAACTGGAACCGGGAGTACCTCGATTTCGCGAAGGACAAGGGTTGGCGCCAGCGCAACGACCCGGTGCAGCTGGCGCTGTACTCCGACACGCTGCAGAGCTTTCGCCTCGCGGCGCAAGGCAAGAGCCCGGGGCGGCAGCCGCCCGATGCACTGCGTGAGCGCATCGACACCTACTTCGATCCGCTGCCATTCTGGTATCCGCCGCTCGAGGAGGCCGCGACCGATCTGGAAGCCTATCCACTCAACGCACTCACGCAGCGGCCGATGGCGATGTACCACTCGTGGGATTCGCAGAACGCGTGGCTGCGGCAGATCCACAGCCACAACTACCTGCATGTGAACCCACTGACCGCCGAGGCCGCGGGCATTGCGGATGGCGGCTGGTGCTGGGTCGAGAGCCAGTGGGGCAAGGTGCGCTGCATGCTGCGCTACAGCGAGGCGGTGGAACCCGGCACGGTGTGGACATGGAATGCGATCGGCAAGGCCGATGGTGCGTGGCAACTCGCCCCCGGTTCGGACGAGGCGCGCAAGGGCTTCCTGCTCAACCACCTGATCAGCGAGGAACTGCCATGCGAAGGCACGGCGAGCGGGCGCATCAGCAATTCCGATCCGATCACCGGGCAGGCGGGCTGGTACGACGTGCGGGTGCGCATACGGCCGGCGGAACCAGGCGAACCGGAAGAGAGCTATCCGCAGATCGCGAGCATGCCGAGCGTGCCTGGGGTGCTTGGCAAGGCGGCGAGTGTGTTGACGTACTTTGCGGGGCGGAGCAAGAAATGATGCAGTGGCTGAAAGACCTGATGGCGTCCGCTCCCGTCTTGCCCCCTCTCCCGCTTGCGGGAGAGGGCTGGGGTGAGGGCAGCGGCGCTGGAACTGGCGGCGCCGTGATGAAGGCCGCTGCACCCTCACCCCAACCCTCTCCCGCAAGCGGGAGAGGGAGCCAATCCAAACGCGCAGAGCCTGGCGAAACCCTCGCCAAGCAACTCGCCCTCGTCATCGACCTCAACGTCTGTGTCGGCTGCCACGCGTGCGTGACCTCGTGCAAGCAATGGAACACCTCCGGCAGCGCCGGCCCGCTCGCCGACGAGCGACCTTACGCCGCCAACCCGACCGGCACCTTCTTCAACCGCGTACAGACCTACGAGGCCGGCGCCTTTCCAGCGACCGAGACGGTGCACCTCCCCAAGAGCTGCCTGCACTGCGAAGACCCGCCCTGTGTGCCCGTGTGTCCGACCGGCGCGAGCTACAAGCGCAAGGAAGACGGCATCGTGCTCGTCGATTACGACAAGTGCATCGGCTGCAAGTACTGCGCATGGGCCTGCCCCTACGGCGCGCGCGAGCTCGATGAAGAACGCCAGGTCATGACCAAGTGCACCCTCTGCGTGGACCGCATCTACGACGAGCTGCTGCCCAAGGAAGACCGCAAGCCCGCCTGCGTGAAGGCCTGCCCCACGGGCGCGCGCCTCTTCGGCGATGTGAAGGACCCGGACTCCGAGGTGTCGAAGGCGATTCGCGAACGCGGCGGCTACCAACTGATGCCGGAGTGGGAGACCAGCCCGGCCAACCAGTACCTGCCGCGCCGCATCACGCAATCGACGGACGCGCAGGGGTAACGGCATGCATCCCGCGTTCTCGATTCTTTTCTTCACCACGCTGGCCGGTGCGGCGCAGGGCCTTGTGTTCACGCTGGCGCTCGGTGCGCTGTTCGGTCTGGAGATGGCGCCGGGCTTTCTGACGATCGCATTGGGCGTGGCCGAGGTGCTGCTTGTGGCGGGGCTCGCCGCCTCGTTCATGCACCTGGGCCGCAAGACCCGTGCATGGCGCGCGGTGCTGATGTGGCGCACCTCGTGGATGTCGCGCGAGGTCATCGTGCTGCCGGGCTTCATTGCGCTGGTCGCGCTGTGGTGGCTGTGGCTGCGCTTCGGCGTGGGCGCGCCGTGGTCGTGGCTGCTGCCCGTGCTGGTGCTGCTCGGTGCTGTCGCGCTCTGGTACTGCACCGCGATGATTTATGCGTGCCTGCGCTTCATCGAGGAATGGGCGCATCCGCTCACCATCGTCAACTTCACGCTGATCGGGTTGTCGTCGGGGCTGGTGCTCGCGTGCGCGATGGCGGCCGTCGCTGGCGAGGCGCGCTTCGTGCAGGTCTTCGGGCCGTGCGCGCTCGTTGCCACGCTGGCGGCGTGGGCCGCGCGCGGACAGGCATTGCGGCGCAACGCCGGCATTCGCCACAAGTCGACGCTGCAATCGGCCACCGGCATCCGCACCGAGAAGCTGGTGCAGAAGTCGATGGGCATGTCGGCCGGGTCGTTCAACACGCGGGAGTTCTTTCATGGCGCATCGCTGGCCGCGCTGAAGAACATCAAGCTCGGCTTCCTGCTGTTTGCCTTCGTGCTGCCTGCGCTGCTGCTGGCGTGGGGCCTCGCGAGCGCGGCCGTGCTTCCGTGGCTGCTCGCGGTGCTGGTGCAGGCACCGGGCCTGCTGGCCGAGCGCTGGTTCTTCTTTGCACAGGCCAAGCACCCGCAGAACCTGTATTACCAGGTCGTGTCCTAGGCCTCGTAGTTCAGCGCAAGCCCGGGCGTCGGCCAGTCGTCGATGGCAATCAGCCTTCCGCTGCCCGAGAGCGTGATGTAGGCCGTTCGCCGGTCGCGCCCACCGAAGCAGATGTTGGTGGTGTAGCGGTCGGGCAGCGGCACATGCTCGACGGTGCCGCCATCGGGCGCGACGATGCTGATGCCGCCGTGCAGCAGCGTCGCCACGCAGAGATTGCCGAGCGCATCGACAGCCATCGAATCGAAGCGCTGGTAGTGACCGCCCGGGGAGGCGCAGAGCATGCGGCCGCCGTGCGGCGAAGGCCAGCCGTCCTTTCGCACGCGGCCCGGCGCGGTGATGTCGAAAGCCCAGACGCGCGCGCCCTCGGTCTCTGCGTAGTAGAGCGTGTCGCCATCGGGTGAGAGCGCGATGCCGTTGGGCGTCATCACCGGCCGCGCGATCACGCGGGCTTCGCGGCCGTCGGCGTGGCCGTAGAAAAGGCCGCCCCGGTCCATGTCGCGCTCGCGGGTCTTGCCGAGGTCGGTGAAGTAGAAGCCGCCGTGCGCATCGAACACGATGTCGTTGGGGCCGCAGAGCGCGCCGCCTTCGACCGTGTCGAACAGGCGCTCGGCGCGGCCGGTGGCCAGGTTCACGCGCTCGATGCGGCCGCCCGAATAGTCCGCGGCCTGCCCCACGGGGCGATGACAGCCGTCGGCCTCGGTGTGCCATTTGAAGCCGCCGTTGTTGCACACGTAGACCGCGCCGTCCGGCCCGATGGCCGCGCCGTTGGGTCCGCCGCCCAGGTCGGCCACCACCTGCACCAGCCCGTCATGCCGCACGCGCGTGAGCGTGCCGCGCGCGATTTCGACCAGCAGCACCGAGCCATCGTCCATGGCGATCGGGCCTTCGGGGAATTGCAGGCCGTTGGCGAGTTCGCGGATGTGCATGGCGGGGGGCTTTCTATGAAACTCGAGCGGTGGCCTGTGAGAAAGTCGGCCCTCGAATCGCCGCCCGCGCCAGTCGCCACGCGACGAGCAGGAAGACCAGCGGCAGGACGATCGTCTGTAGCACGAAGAGTGCGATCAGTTTCACGATGCGCTCGGCCCATTCCGAGGCGGACTTGAGAATCTGGTCGTAAGTCGCTTTGAGGTTGGGCAGCTTCGGCAGCCAACGTTCGACGCGTTCTCTCCAGCCTTCCTGGGCCGAGGGCGCCTCTTGTGTCGCGTCGATCACCGCAGTCGGTGATTTCTCGATGCCGGACAAGGCAGCCTGGTAGTCGTTTGCCATGAAGGCGCGATAGACACCCTCATTCGCCACGGCGCAGAGCGGCACCGCGAAGCGCACCAATAGCAATCCGATCAAGGCTGATTGCAGCCACCGCGGTGACGTACCTCGTCGCCAGCGCGCAATGCCCCATGCGAGCGCGACCCCGCACACGAGGCCGGACATCAATTGGTGCGCACCGATGTTCAGAAGCACCAACTGGATTCCGAATGACACGCTGGCGGCCAGCATGATGGCCGCGAACTGTTCGATCAATTCGTTCAACGGTTTCACGGCCTGCCCTGGTGCAAAGCTGACGCCGACGCCGCCCGGTGTCGCATCGACTTGCGTACCCTGGGCGACGGAAACAACTGCGCCCAGCGCCCGTGCAGCAGCGAAGGTGGTGAGTGCGCGCTTCAAACCCTCGTTGATTTGTTCGCGTGCCGGGGCATCGACGGGAGCCAACCAGCAGCCGACAAAGACGGCCAGGGCGACAAGAAGGAGGTAGGCGCGTTGCAGCGGGATGGATTTCATGGTCATTTTTTGCCCTGCTGGCGCCCGATGATCTTGCCGGTCTCGTTGCCTTCCTCGCGGCCATCGGGATAGCGGCGGATGTAGTCGAAGAGCTTGGCCTGAGACACCTTGACCATCTGCCCGGCATGCAGTCCGGTCACGTCGACCGGTTCGTTCTTCAGCAGGCCTTCGATGGTGTCACCGTTCCATCGGGCGATCTCGACCCACATCCATTCGTTGCCGCCTTCTCGTGTGGTGAACGGGGCCTTCACGAGGATGTACTCGCCGGGTTGCAGGCCTTTGTTGAAGGTATCGCGCAGCTTGGCAAGTTGCGCGCCGGCGGCCTTGCTGGCGGCGAGCAGTTCGTCGTTGTGCTTGAGGCGAGTGACCGCATCTTCGTTCGCGCCGAAGATGGCGGTGAGCAGGGCCGTCTGCTGCGCGTAGCGGTCGGGGCCCTTGTAGCGGTCGAAGCGGATCTCGAAAAGGCGGTTCTGCGGATCGCCGCTTTCCCATTTGCCGTTTACCAGCGAGAGCTTCGCGACAGGCGCCGCATTGGGTTTCAGGCTCTTGAGCTGTGGGTCGCGCGCGCCGGAGTGCTTCAACCCGCGCAGGTCGAGGTCGAACTGCCCGGCGCGAGCGATGGTGGCGCCTTCGACCATGGCTTGAGCGAACACGTTGACCAGATTGCCCATAGGCCGGTTCGAGGACCACGAGAAGTCACTCACGACAACGTCGGGCAGGCCGAGCTTCGACATGCCGAGTGTGATGGCGCGCACCAGGTTGTCGCTGCGATAGGCGTGGATGACCGTGTGCATCGCCACGTCGGGGACGCCGTTTTCCCAGGAGTCGATGCGGCGCTTCCGCCATTCGTCGGGCGTGAAGACCTCGCGCGTTTCTTCGTCCCACAACAGACCGTTGCCGTCGCGCGCGACCTGCAGAGCCACGTCGATGGCTTTGAAAAGTGCGGTCCGAGCCTGCGGTGCCGGATGCGCGAAGTCGAGGATCAGCGCCTGCTCGGTGCGCTGCAGGGCCTCGGCCTGTTCACGCGAAAGACCGCGGCCGAAACGCTGCAGCAGGTCCGTGCTGGGCGGCCGGTAGTCCTTCTGTACCGTGGTCGTGTTCCATCGGGCGAGCACGATTGCTTGGGTCAACGAAGCCGGCGGTGGCGCGGCCGTCACGAGCTTGGGACTGCCGCTGATCTGCGCGAGGCGATTGCGCAGAGACGTCAACGGTTCCGCGGCCGGGCGCTTGGGGTAATAGATGGCGAACTGAAAATGAATTGGCCCCGCGGCGACCGGAGAACCCGCGGGCACCGGCTCTCCAGGCGTTGCGCCGGGAGGTGCTGCAACGGCCGATGCAGCCATGAAGGCCGACAAGAAGCAGGCGAGTACCGCGGAGAAGAGAGGGGCGTGAAGCAGCTTTGGCATGCTGCCATTCTGTGGCCTCGCGGCGTCTGCGAGAAGACGCGGCGGAAATTCGGGCTGGCGTTCGAGAGCCTTTGTTTGTGCGGGCGCGGCAGTGAATCGAAGCAGTGCTGAGGGCAGCGTGGTCACTCGATCTCAAGACCCACTGCGCTCCCGCGACGCCACAGCCGTCCGCACCTTCGGCACAGCCACCACCGCTGCCGGGGCAGCAGCCTGCGTCATCAGCTGCTCAGCCACGTCCTTCTCCCCCTCCTTCAACGCCAGTGCCCGATACGGCATGATCTGCGCGTTCACCTGCATGTTCGCCGACACGCTGGCGATGTTCCCCATCGCGTCCACAGCCCGCGCCTCGATGCTCGCGTAGCCGGCCGCACCCGGCGTCCAGTTGCACGTATACGGCGCGGCCTTCACCGTGCACAGCGTCTTCCCATCCACGATGAACTGAAGCTCTGCAATGCCCGAGTTGGCTTGCGCCGCGGCTGACAGCGTCGTCGTCCGGCTCACCCCCGTCGCTGCGGGCACCGCCACCGACACCACCGGCGGCGCCACATCCGCCGGCGCATTCACCATCACATTCGCAGTCGCCATCGCCGAGTTGCCCGCCGCATCCACGCCGATCACGCGAATCGTCTGCATGCCCGGCGTCATCGGCGTCCAGGTGCAGGTGAAGGGCGGTGCTTCGAAAGTGCAGATCGGAATGCCATCGGCCCCCGCCACCTTCACGCCCCAAACGCCCACGTTGTCCACCACGGCCGGCGCAATGGTGACTGGCTGCCCCAGCGTGGCCATTGCGGGCGCCGAGACCGACACCGTCGGCGGCACGTTGTCCGCGCCGCCCAGCGACATGTCGATGGTGAAGGTCGATTGCCCCTTCACCGCCTTCTGCTCGAACGCATCAAAGATCGTGAACCAGCTCGCCGTCGGTGAACGCCCGGGCGCCGATGCCTTCACCAGCAGCGTCGACTTCGCGCTGTTGAAGCAGGTGAAGCCGCAAGCCCAGTCGAAAGAAAAGCGCCCCGCCTCATCGACCACGCCCTGCGCCAGCAACACCATCGGCTGCTCCGTCGATGTGCCGGCATTGCGCCACACCGACACCTGCGCGCCCGGCAATGCGGCGCCCGTTCCGCGATCGGTGATGCGCACCTGCGTGGCCGTCGTGCCCGCCATGAATTTCGACGTGCCGTACTTCGGCCAGTCGCTCCAGTCGGTGTTGATGTTGGCCTTGGTGCCCGCGGTGAAGCGAATCATGTTGAGCGTAATGACCCGATTCGTCGCCGGGTCGCGCCGCTGCTCGAACACGGTGCCCAGCAGCGGATCGAGCCGCCAGCTCTGGCGGGTCCACCAGTAGCGGTCGGTGTCGCTCATCAGCGCCAGGTCGGCCTGCGGTGCGGTGCCGGTCGTGTCCTTCACCGCCGAGGCGTTGTAGTACTCGCCCGCGCCGGCGCCGAACACGTGCTCCAGCTCGTGCAGCAGCGTCTTGAGCTGGCGGCCCAGGTAGTCTTTTTCTGTGGATTCGGGCGCGGCCTTGGTGATGTCGCGCGACAGGCGCAGCGGATCGTGAATCGCGATCCAGTTCAGGTTCCAGGCCACGCCCTTCTGCGGAAAGGTCCAGCTTGCGGCAAGGCCGCCGTGGCTGTAGCCCCGCGCCGACTTGGAGATGCACACCGCGATCTCGCCGTTCACCAGTCCGTTGTGGCTGCAGGCCGGCGCTTCGGCGGGGGCGATCAGCTGCAGGTCGTTGACCGGATCGAAGACGAAGCTGCGCACCGTTTCGCGCGTGAACACCGTGTTGACGTCGGCCACGTACTGCGCCAGGCGCCGGCCCGCTTCCGCGGCGCCGATGCCGTCAGCCAGCACTGGATCGACGAAAAGCTTCAGCCGATGGACGCTAGGCGTCGCCTTGCCGACTTCGTTCAACCCGGCCCAGGCGGCCGCCGGGCCGAAGAACACGGCGCAACAGCCAAGCACCACACCGAGGCGACGCGCACCTGCAACCAGCGAAAAAGAAGTGCGCATCGAACACGTGAAGTTGTTTCAAAAATGTAAGTTTAGTGTGTGGAAAGTGTCACAAGCATCTGTTACTTACATTACAGAAACACTTTTTGTGTGTTTTATACAACTTGCGGTAGATGAGAGCCCGAGTCGCGACCGACGCCGGCAGCAGCCGGCGGGGCGGAACTCAGGTGATCAAAGTGCTGGCCGGGGCGGTAGAGCGTCGTCAGTGACGCTCTTGGTCACTGCGGGCCGCGTGTGATCGCACCGCGAGGCAGAACCTCGCTCTCCCTGCGCTATCGGTGGACCGGCGCCGCCGACATCCTGCGCCGCGTGGCGTCGTCGAGCAGTTCGCGCAGCGAGCTGAAGAGCGGCGCAGTCCCCGTGTGCTTGCGCCCATATCCCAGGTTGAACGCGTAGTCGAAATCCTCCGGGTTCGCACCCTGGCTGTGCTGCAGGATCGTCTCGAGCTTGTCGAGCGCCTTCACCGCCTTGGCCTCGGGCGAGGCGGCGGCTTCGTACTCGTCCCACAGCGCGAGCAGCTCGCCGCGCAGCTTGTCATCGAGCGGCGCCATCAGCGTCAGCAGATCGTTGCGCTCGCGCTCGCTCTTGTCGGGATGCGCGTGTTGGCTGATCGCCGGAATGTCGCCATGGATCGCCTCACCCAAGTCGTGCACCACGCACAGCTTCAGCACGCGCAGCAGGTCGAGCCCGGCCAGCTCTTCTTCGAACGCCATCGCCATGAGGCACAGCCGCCAGCTGTGCTCGGCCGTGCTCTCCGCGCGGCCGGAGGAGGTGTGGCCGCTGCGCAGCACGTCCTTGAGTTTTTCCGCCTCGCGCAGGAAGGCGAGCTTGCCCTTGAGTTGCTCGATGTTCATCGGCGGGATCGTAGGGAGGCGATCGGGCGATGTCCACGCATGAGATATGCGCGGGGCTTGCGGGCATTACTTTGCGGGCGTGATGGACACCGGAAAAATCAGCACGTTTGTCTGGTGGTTGCCGTTGTCCGAATGAAAGAGCTTGCCGGTTACCTTGACCGGCTGCCCCTTCAAACGCTTGAACGCCGCCATGTTCTTTTCGTCGAGCGCCAGGTGCAGCAGCACCACGCCTTTCTCGGCGGGCCAATCACGTGGCTCGTCTTCTGGAACGGAGATCGGCTCGGTGAGCCGTATCGCCGGGAACTTGATCTTCTTGTCGTCTGGGGTGATGCCATCACCGGAAAGAAGCGTGCCCTGAAGTGTGACGATGGCGGGCTCGTATGGGTAGGTCTTTGCCGAGGAGATCGAAGTGGCCAGTGTCAGTGCGAGGACCAGGGACAGGGCGACGAGAGAACGATTCATTGCGGGAAAAGATGGGTTGCGATTCAGGGCGGCGGTACCGAGTGCTGTGACATTCGAGTCGGCGCAGCGCGGCCGATGGTAGGTGCGCGCCTGCGAAGTGACAAAGCTAAAAAGAGACACCCACGCGAACTTCAATCGACGAGTCACCCCACCGCCTTGATCAACCGATCCTTCCCCGCCTTCACCAGCATCGAAGCCACCGCACAAGACGCTAGCCGCGCCGATTCCGAATCCGCCCGGCTCGTCAGGATCACCGGCACCTTCGTGCCCAGCACGATGCCCGCCGCATAGGCGCCGCCCAAAAATGTGAGGCTCTTGGCGAGCATGTTGCCCGCGTCAAGATCGGGCACGATCAGCACGTTGGCGCGGCCGGCCACCGGCGAGACGATGCCCTTGATGCGCGCGGCCTCGGGGTCGATGGCGTTGTCCATGGCCAGCGGGCCGTCGAGCTGCGCGCCGGTGATCTGGCCGCGGTCGGCCATCTTGCAGAGCACGGCGGCGTCGAGCGTGGAGGGCACCTTGGCGTTCACCGTTTCGGTGGCCGAGAGAATCGCCACCCGCACGGCCGGCATGTGCAGCGCATGCGCGAGGTCGATGGCGTTCTGCACGATGTCGACCTTCTCTTCGAGCGTGGGCGCGATGTTGATCGCCGCGTCGGAAATGACCAGCGGCTGCGCATGGCCCGGAATGTCCATCACGAAGCAGTGGCTGATGCGCCGCGAGGTGCGCAGCCCGCCTTCGCGCCGCACCACCGCGCCCATCAGCTCGTCGGTGTGCAGGCTGCCCTTCATCAACGCATCGACCTCGCCGCGCAAGGCCATCGCCACGGCGGCGTCGGCCGCGGCGTGGCTGTGCGGCGCATCGACGATGGTGAGGTGCGAGATGTCGGCGCCGGCCTCGCGCGCCGCGGCTTCGATCTTCGCGCGCGGGCCGACCAGCGTCGGCGCGATGAGGCCCAGCGCGGCCGAAGCCAGCGCCGCTTCGAGCGACACCGCGTTGACCGGGTGGACCACCGCGACGCGCAGCGGGGGGAGGGCGCGGGCGGCGGCGATCAGGCGGTCGTAGTGCGGGTGCGGCGCGGCGGAGTGAGGAGTTGAAGAAGACGAAGAAGAAGGAGAAGAAGGAGGTGAAGACGCCATGCGGACTCCGGAAGATGAGTAAGGGGCGGACGGGCAGATGCAGTCAGCGGAGTTTGCAGCAAGCACCGTTGCCAAGGGCCGGGCGCTATCAGCCGTTCAGCGCGAAGCCTGCGGCGCAGCAGCGTCGCCGTGCCCGCTCACACGTGCGCCCGCATTGCGCGGCAAGCCCGCCGCATCGATCAGCGCCAGCAACGCCAGCGCCGCCACCAACCCCAGCGCGATCCGAAAGTCCGCCACGCCCGGATGGCCCGCATGCCCCGTGAAGCGTTGGGCCACGCTCAGCGCGATCGCGCCGAACGCGATGCCGATGCCCGCGCTCAGTTGCTGGAACATGCTGAACAGCGTCGTCGCGCTGCTGGTCTGCGCGGGCGTGGTGTCGCAAAAGGCCAGCGTGCTGAAGGCCGTGAACTGCATCGAGCGGCACATGCCGCCCACCACCATCACCGCGGCCATCACCGCGAGCGGCGTGTCCGGCGACAGCGCCGCGCAGGCCACGAACCCCAGCGCCACCAGCACGCCGTTGACCATCAGCG
The DNA here is from genome assembly GCF_030815625.1 of Variovorax sp. W1I1. Taxonomy (NCBI): domain Bacteria; kingdom Pseudomonadati; phylum Pseudomonadota; class Betaproteobacteria; order Burkholderiales; family Comamonadaceae; genus Variovorax; species Variovorax sp. W1I1. The sequence continues at coordinate 1,140,601 of NZ_JAUSWZ010000001.1, forward strand.
TGCCCCGAAAACCAAGGCGCCGCATCACCCAGCCCGTGGCCGGCTTCATGCCCAGGTTGCCCGCAAACAGCGCCAGCATCATGAAGCCAGAGGCGACCATGCTGAAGCCGAAGGCCAGCTGGAACATCAGCGGCAGCAGAAACGGCGCCGTGCTGATCGCCACCCGAAACAGCGACCCGCCGAACACCGACACCCGGAACGTCTGCACGCCGAAGGCCGACAGGCCGACCAGCGGATGGCTCGTGCGCCGCAGGTGCCACAGCGCCCACGCGAGCGAACACGCGCCACCCGCCACGAAGGCCAGCGCCTGCGGCCAGTCGATCGCGGTGTGGCTCAGCAGGTCGAGCCCGTACATCAGCGCGGCAAGACCCGCGCCGCTGGCAAAGAAACCGGGCCAGTCGAATGGCCGCCGCTCCCCCGGTGCGCCGTCGATCCAGCGCAGGGCCAGCACCAGGGCCACGGCGCCCAGCGGCACGTTGAGAAAGAAGATCCAGTGCCAGGTCCATGCGCTGGCGATCCAGCCGCCCAGCGGCGGGCCCAGGATCGGCGCGACCAGCCCGGGCCAGGTGATCGTGGCAATGGCTTTCACCAGCCCGCTCTTGGGCGTGCTGCGCAACACCACCAGCCGGCCCACCGGCACCATCAGCGCGCCGCCGATGCCCTGCAGGATGCGCGCCGCCACGAACACCGGCAGGCTCTGCGCGAGGCCGCAGGCCACCGAGGCCAGCGTGAAGAGAAGGATCGCGCTCGCGAACACCTGGCGCGGACCGAAGCGGTCGGCCACCCAGCCGCTCACCGGAATGAACACGGCCAGCGCCAGCAGGTAGGCGCTGATGCCGATAGACAGCGCCACCGGCGCCACGCCGAAGCTCTGCGCCATGGCCGGCACGGCGGTGGTGATGATGGTGGCGTCGAGGTTCTCCATGAAGAACGCGGCAGCGACGAGGAAGGCGACGCGCCGGCTGCGCGGCGGGTCGGCGGCCGGGGCGGCGGGAGCGGCCGGCGCAGTTGGATCGGGGCGAGCAGAGGTCATGGGCTTGGCGAGCATAGCGACGCAGCGCCAGTCGCAGAGGAACCCCCGCGCATGCCTAAAGCGTCTCCACCAACCGCGCCGACGTCCCATCGGACAGCGTGAGCCGCGTCCACCGGCAACGGCTCTGCGCAATGGGCACGAGCTGCGAACTGTTGGTGCCCGTCGCGAACTCCAGCGAGGGCGGCGCGAGCGCATCGCGCCAGCCGATGCCGTCGAGCATCGCCTCCTTGCCCGCGATCTCCGGCGTGGCATAGCGCCAGAGCGAGCGGCCCAGCAGCAGCGAGAGCGGCGCGCCGAACTCGGCGGCCCTGCGCGCGGACGAGGCCAGCAGGCGATGCGTGATGTCGCACACCAGATGCACCGGCCGCGGGCTCTCGTTGACCAGCCTGGCCAGCGCATGGTCGGCGGCCGCATCGAGCCGCGCCGACAACAACGCCTCGGCGCGTGCGCGCTCGGCGGGCTCCATCGCCTGCGTGCCGGACTCCCAGCGCGAGATGGTCGATTGATTGACGTTGAAGAGCTCGGCCGCGTGCGATTGCTTCACGCGATGCAGCAGGCGCCAGCGCTTGAGGGCTGGGCCGAGCGAAGGGGTGGAGGGCGTGGAAGGGGCGGCGGGAACGATCGGTGAGGTTTGCATGTTCGCTGGCGTGGCGTGCGGATGCCTTGAGGAGGGGCTTGGCCCTATGCCGATTTCTTCCAATCGTCCAACCCGATCTTCTCGACCTTGGCACTCCCGTCGACAAAGGTCCACCTGAACATGCGCTTCTTGTCTTTGCGCGACGAGCTCTTCGGCTTCATGAATGTGTAACCGCTGGACGAGACCCCTTGCACGTACTTCCTGCCCGTGTGCGAGGCGTGATCCGTGGTCGCCACGGTCGGCGCGTTTTCGGTCTTGGTCGGGTGATAGGCACTGACGAAAGACTCCCATCCCGCGACATGCAAAGGATCTGTGGAGCCGTAAGCCGTTTGATACCCGACGGCGAACATGCTGATGAACGACAGGTCTTGCACATCGAGGCCATGCGCTGTCGGGTCGTAGTCGCGGAAGCGAGTGTCTCCAATTGCGCCTTCGTCTTGCTGCCCGGAGTAGCAAGCAACAAAGCTCACCTTGTCGGCACGCGGTATGCCGGCAGTGCCCAGCTTTGCAATCATGGTGCTCGGACCAGCGCCTGCGATTTGCCCGCTTCCCTCTTGCCCATGCGCAACGATGTAGAGGCCCACGTTCACCAGCGTTCCGGTGGCAGTGGTTTGCGCGGTCGAAGGTACTTGGCCTTGCCTTTCCCAGCGGTTGACTTCGCTGAGTTGTCCACCGCTCGATATCTTCTTCCAGACAACGCGCGTGGTCGCAGACCGGGTGTCCTTCGAATACTTTTCGAACAGCCCCAATGCGCTCTTGGTCGTCATGTCCGTTCCGCCCGGACCCCCTTCGATGACCACAATCCAAAGTTCTTTAGCGTACATCTGCGCCTCCTGAGACAACCCGTGCCGACGACTGCGAACCGAGCCGGCAGCGTACTAGGAATGAGCCGCTTCGCATATAGGCGGAAAGGCGGCTACAGCCTCCCTGAAGAGGCCTCCGATGCCCGGCGTGGGCCGCTCTGAATACTTCCAACTTAGGCATCCCCGGCCCTTCGTATCGACACCGAAAATTTCCAACGCTGCGCGACCCGATCGGCGCACCATACGCGTCCAGCCCAACAAGGAGCACGACCCATGTCCTTCAAGATTCTCTGCTGCGACGGCGGCGGCATTCGCGGCATCATCACGGCGCTGCTGATCCAGGACCTCGACCAGCGCTTCGGCATCGTCAAGAACGCGAACGGCTTTGCCGGCACTTCTACCGGCGGCCTCATATCGCTGGGCCTGGTGAGCGGCGTGGACATCGGCGCCATCGTCGACCTCTACAAGAACCACGGCGCCACCATCTTCCAGCCCAACGGCTGGTTGCTCGACGCCCAAGCCAAGCAGCAAGACCGGCCACCGGCGCAATCGAATGAAGAACTGCTGGGCAGCGGCCCGGGCATCTTCAGCTGCCAGTACGTCAACACGGGCCTGGCGACCGTCGCCCGCAAGCTGGTGGGCAACGGCGCCATGTCGTCGGCGAGCCGCTTCGTGGCCGTCAATTCCGCACGGCTGTGGGACCCGGGCCAGAGCAGCTGGGAGCCATGCACCATCTCCAACGGCCCGCGCAACGCCTACCGCGATATCGCCATGGTGGACGCTGCGCTCGCCACCTCGGCCGCGCCCACGTATTTTCCGCCGTACCAGGTGGGCGACTTCGGCTACTTCGCCGACGGCGGCACCTTCGCCAACAACCCCTCGATGACGGCGCTGGTGGAGGCCATCTACCAGGGCTACGCCACGGGCACGTCGGACATCGTGATGCTCTCGCTGGGCACCGGCGTCAACCCCGTGGGCGTGCCGATCGGTTCGGTGTCCGATCCGCTGAACTGGGGCGTCACGCATTGGCTGTGGCCTTTCAGCAATGGCACGGTGCCCGCTACGGCGCTGCTCAACCTCACCATGGACGCCACCGCGGAGCTGGCGGCGACGCAGGCCGGCCAGATGCTCGGGGGCAACTACATGCGCGGCAACGTGCCGCTGGCCCAGCCGTTCGGCTTGGACGACTACAAGAACGTGGGCGCGCTCGTGACCGCGACGCAGAACTACATCGAGACATCCGAATGGGCCGCGGTGCGCAGTTGGGTGCAGCAGAACTGGGTGTGAATGAGGCGGTGGGCGATGCCGAATCGCGCGGGCAGAGGGGCGTTTTGCCTTGCCTTGCCGATGTGGGAAAAGTTGGCTGGATGCGCGATTTGTTCGGTGCGCGAGCGCTCCATCGAAGCGTTTCTTTTCTTATATTCGACGACCGCCGCGCCTCACGGCGGGACATCGAAATGCACACCGCAGCGATGTCGATGTGAGGCAGAAAAGGCGACGGCCAAGGTGCGCTAACACCATGGCCGTCTGACCAATCAACGTGCAACAACTTCGAAAGAGCGCACATCAAATGGCTGATCAAATTATCGCCGGGCAAAACTCGCCCACTTCCCACGACGGAACCTGGGGCCCTGACGCGTCGGACATTCTTGAGAACAAGTTGACCCAACTGCAATCTCTGCTGCACTGCTGCTACGGGGATGAGCAGGAGTTGCTCGAAGCGATTGGGGCGAGGCATCGGGGCAATCTCATGTGGATTGGGGCGGATTTGGCGGACGACGTCGCCCGGCTCACGCAACAACTCTTGAAGAGAATCCGCGTGCTAGATCAGCAGAAGGCCTGAAGGATCGAGGTGGGCATCACCGCCCATCTCCGATCCTCATGCCGGGACCGCAGCGATCGCACCGGGTGACAGCCGGGCGCGGAAATAAGCTGCGGTCTCTTCGTCGCTGCAGTAGACGTAGCACCCCTTCATGCCTCGCGTCATCAACGTGCGGTAGGTGTTCTTGATGATGAGGTCAGCTTCTGCAGCGGCTTTTTTAGGATCGGCTTTGGCCCGAACCTTGTAGCCACGCAATGTCTTGTCGTACCGGTCTCGTGCCGCTGGCACGGTCTTGACGTTTCCATCGCGCACGATCAGGTCCGGCCCGATGATCACCCCGATGTAGTCGACCTCCAGCCCTTGGCAGGTGTGGATGCAGCCAACTTCGTTGATCGAGTTCGGCGCAATGATCCACAGGCTGCCATCGACATCGAGGTTCCAGCGCTTACGGTATTCACCGATGACGATGTCGAAGGCCTTCGGGTCTTTCTTGCTGGTCCACGGCCAGCAATAGCCGGCCACGACGCGCGCAGTGCCCGACGTGTTCTTCGCCGCGATCGATGCATGAAGCTCGTCGGGTGTGCCGAAAACCTTGAAGTCGAATTCGGCGGGAGTAAGCGTCTTGTTCGCAGTCGGGCGAACGTCCAGCGTGTCGTCCAGCCACGCGATGTAGCCGTCCGAGCCACTGCACCTGAACTGAGAAGCCAGTTCGTGCTCCGACACCTCCGCGCCCTTGCCGATGCCGAAGTCGCGAATGGTCTTCTTGGTGCCGATGTCGCTCAGCGTCACGCGCTGGTCCTCATCGATGAAGAACACAGTGCACTTGGCGGCGGCGATGAGTTCCTTGACCTGGTTCTCGCCCAGGTTGCCGTACAGGCCACTCTTCTCGTTCAAGCGGTGGGCCTCGTCCACGATCAGCACGTCGAACTGGTCGGCGGGCGTGTCGATGAAACCACCAGAGCCCGTGAAGAGGTTGGAGTAACGCGTGCGCGTCATCGTGCCGGCGAGCTTGGTTTCGTAGACGCGCCTTGGCGCAGCGTTCTTCGAAACGTACTTGCAGTTCAAGCCCGCGCCCATCAACGTGACAAGCGCATTGATGGCGAGAACCGTCTTGCCAGTACCCGGCCCGCCTTCGACGATCACCACCTTGGGGCTCGTGCTCGATGCGGCTCGACCTGCGGCCAGGATGTTCTCGTAAACCTCCTTCTGGTCGTCGATCAAGGTGAACTCGGCATTGCCCTTCAGCAAGCCTGCGAGGCTGTCGCTGAGCGCCTTCGATGGCCTGATTCGGCCGTTCACCAATTCGTAGAGCACGCTCGGATCGCCGAACTTGATGTGCTGCTTGATGAAGTTGCGCAGCAAGCCTCGCTCGGTCTCGCCTCGGAGGAACAGCGGCGCCTTCGCGATGTAGCCGGCATAGTGGTCCGAGTCGATGACGCCATCGCGTTCGTAGTTGTGGAGGTACGCGCAAGCCTGAACCGAGATGCCGCCGGAATAGACCGCTTCGTTGAAGCCCTCCATCAACGAGGCATAGGACCACGCTTGGTACGAGGGATGAACCACCTCCCGATGTCCTCCGCCAAGGTAGGTGTTGACCAACGCGTCCTTGGTCGAAGCCTTCACCTTGTCCCATTGCTTGAGCTCGACGATGACGACGTTCTTCGAGTTGTCGAGACCTCGGCCGGTGAGGCTGATGTCGATGCGCTTGGAGCTTTGCGGGATATGAAGCTCGACAGCGACGCCGACATCATTCGGAATTTCAGAATCGCTGAGGACTCTCGACATGTAGCCAAGCGAATCCCTCCACGACCTCATTTCTGCCGCTGGCACCTTGCGGCCGGTGGCGCCGAAGTACTTGGCGAGGATGACATCTTCGATGTCCCTGTCGTTGTTGTCGCTGAGAAACTGCTTCTTGTCGGCCTCGTAGACGATCACGTCAGTCCTTCCCAGATTCGCCGGCTTCGGGCTGGCCGTGCTTCTTGCTGCTGCCCCGGACCTTGTCTGCGGGATAGCGCATGGCGTTGTCCTTCAGCTTCTGCTGGACCGCCGCGTCGAGGTCCACGCCCAAGACCGAGGAGAGGCGCACGAGGTAAAGCAGAACGTCCGCAAGCTCGTCTTGCACGGCCTTCGCGGTTTGGGAATCTCGGCCGGCCTCTTTGGACGCGGCCTCGGACATCCATTGAAAGATCTCGTTCAGTTCGCCGACTTCGCCCGTCAAGGCCATCACCAAATTCTTGGGTGAGTGGAACTGCGCCCAATCGCGCTCCGTGGCGAATTGATCGAGCTTCGCGGCGAGTCGGGTGACATCGACGAGGAGGGCGTCTTGCCCTGAACTGCCTTCCTCGGTCACACGCGTTCTCCTGGTTTTCCCGAGTCCGTGCGGAGCTGGGCGTGAGCGTTCAGACGGGAGTTCATGAAATGAGTGTATCTAGCGTCGGGCCGCGATTAGCGGGCTCTCCTCTGAGAAATGTCTGAACGCGGCCCGAAATCGGTCAAGATTGTCAAATCTAATGCTTGCAGGCATATCGCGAGGAATGGTTCTGGCCAGCCTTCTCGAGTTCGCTCTGGCTGCCCCTTTTGACCTCCGCTTGGACCATGACGCGCATATTCAGCTTCGAGGACTTGCCGACTGCCGACCTTGTGGTGGATGCGATCTATGAAGGTGGCAGCGCTCGCAATACGGGCAGCGATCCCATCGCGAAATTGCTACCGGGTTCCGGCAACCAAGGCGGCTTTCGTGCATCTGGTGCTGGCGCAAAGAAGAAGTTTGTCGTCCTCTACTCAAGCGGTGAAGAGGGCGATTGGCCGGATCGCCTTGATCTGAATACGGGCCAGTTCGTGTACTACGGCGACAACCGGACGCCGGGCCACGACCTTCATGACACGACGCGTCGCGGCAATCTCATCCTGAAGGCGGCCTTCGAGAACGCGCACGGAGATGCGGCGAAGCGATCACAAGTCCCCCCGTTCTTCGTCTTCACCAAGTGCCCCACGGCAAAGAGCAACAGGTCCATCCAATTCAAGGGGCTTGCCGTGCCGGGGTTTTCGGGTCTCCCCATGACGGAGGATTTGGTGGCGGTGTGGAAGACGACCTCAGGCGAACGGTTTCAGAACTACCGCTCGGTCTTCACGGTGCTCAATGCAGCCACCATTCCGCGCGGGTGGATCAACAGTCTCGACTCGCAAGAGATCGCCTTGGCAACGGCGCCGAGTACGTGGCGCTCTTGGGTGGAAACGGGCGCGTACAGCCCGTTGATGTCCGAGCCCACGAAGGTGATTCGAACGGAGAGTGAGCAGACGCCAGACACGCCGCTCAAAGCCGCGATCTTGGAGCGCGTTTGGGCGCACTTCAAAGACTCGCCTTTTGCGTTCGAATCGTTCGCTGCACGGGTTTACCAGCTGATGGATCGGCGCGTGATCATTGACGAGATCACCAGAGGTAGCGTGGATGGCGGACGAGATGCCATCGGTAGGTACTTGCTAGGCCTGAGTGCTGATCCCGTGTACGCAGAGTTCGCTTTGGAGGCCAAGTGCTATCGACCTAGTTCTGCAGATGCCCCAGCAAACACGGTTGGTGTGCGTGAAGTGGCGCGATTGATCTCTCGCATTCGCCATCGCCAGTTCGGCGTGTTGGTCACCACGTCGGTGATCGCTCGGCAGGCCTACACGGAGGTGAGGGATGACCGGCATCCCATCGTTCTCATCAGTGGGCGAGATATTGCTGAAATCTTGATCCAAGCGGGCTACGGTTCGGTCGAGCGAGTTAGCGAACTGCTTTGTGGGTGGGCAGCCTGACGACTAGTCACGTTACGAGGCGAAGGCGCGAAACGCTCAATTGGTTGGTATCAAAAAATTCGCTGCCGCGTGGCCGTGGTAGCAAAGTTACTTGGAAGAAATTCAAATGCTGAGTTGCGAGGGCGTGTAGTGCGCTTCAATTTTCTTCAACTCCATGTCGCTATTTAAGCTGTCGACATGCTTCATAACATCCGCAGATTGCAATATCGCCGCTTGATCGGTTTCTTTGCCTTCCATAATTCTTCGCAATTCTTTTAGTAGTCTTAGTTCCAGTTCATCGAGGAGGTGATAAGCGGCTTGCATTCCATTCTTGTCGATATAGCCAGCATGATCAGGAAGCGCTGATTTGATGATTTTTATTGCACTATCTGTATCGAGGGTTTCTGTGGAATTTAGCCCAGATTTCAGCATCTCCAACTGGAGTCGAGCAAGAATTACAATTGCTTTGTAAGCAGAGAATAGTGCCCACGCCAGATCCGAAACGTGCAAGCGTGCAATATCTGCGTCACTCAATAAAACCGAATCTTCTTTATTTAGAGCTGCCGCTTCAAATGTTTTAAAGAGTTGGCTTGCTTTCGGTTCCTTCGCAACTGCGGCAAGTGCTTCCTCAAATTTAATTACCGAAATTATCGTCGCCGCTCCTTTGAGCTGAGTCAATTTTTGCATTGCAGACCATAATTGATCTACCGCATCAAGGCGCCTCTTCTCTTGCGTCGTTTGCCGATTAACTATCCCAGTCAAAGCGCCGGACCGAAGATTTGATATTTGAATTTCTTTTGTTCGAAGTTCGGATTTGAAAATTTCTTCACTTTGACGATGTTCGGCTTTTATATTCTCGAATCTCTCATTGAATTCGTGTTCGACCGCTCTAGTCAATCTCGTCGTGATGACGGTTCTGCTTAGCCACAGTGCTAAGCCTATTAAACTATTTACAGTTATTACGGGAAGCCAATCAATAAATGCCATAGGTGAGTTCAGAATTAATGGCGGAGGAATTTAACAGTTATCTGCGATCTGGATGAAATGCATGGCGTGGCTGTTAATCACCCAAGCAGTTTCGGAAGCCATTCGTTGTCGCCCGAGGCAATCTTTAAAAATTTTTCCATTTTCACAAGATCGCCACTAACTGCAGCCGCTATTTTGAGCGTTTGGCTGAGCACGGAAATTGCCGTTTGCGAAGTCTCGACGGGGATGGATTCAACTGCTGATTTGAGTTTTTCCTTTTCAAAAGAGGCTTCAAAAATCGCTTTTCCTACGGCCTGTCGAAGTGGTTCAATTCCTGAGACTGGAATGAAGGAAATGGCTATTTTTATGTCTTCAATGACGCGCTCAAGATACGTACTCAATGCAGTCGGAAGTTGATTTTGTCTTGCAATTTTTTCTAGATCAATCAGCAGCGCTTCAAGCTCAGCAAAGGCGGTGGAATCTAGTTTTTCCCCGTCAGCAGGTAGGACGTGGGCGAACCATTTGTAGGAAATAATGACATCTTGCTGCAAAATATTGACGCCATTCCACGTTGCTCGCAAATGACCAAGTGCCAGCATATTTAGCACTCGCCTAATTGGCATTTCAATTAAATCATGAGGTACTTGCTGCGCGGTTAATGCAGCCTGAATCGCTTCGATTTGGGACGCCAGCGCCGTTATGAGGCGGCTGACCTGGGTTTCTCTGCGGGTTTGCTCTAAATTGCCGGGTACTTCGAATATTTTTGCCCATGCGTCAACGAATGCAGAGTCTCCATTGGTAGCCGCGGCATTCTCTAGCAGAGATACAACTCTCGAAGCAGCATTTTTAAAGGTGATATGAGTTGCCATGACGTAGAGCTGGTTTGTGCATTGGGCTTTTGAACTACCCGAAGGATGCCACGGTCGTGCATTCCGGCGTCCCAAATGAAAAAGCCCCGTTGCTATTTTCATAGCAACGGGGCTTTATTTGGTGCCGGAGAGATGAATCGAACACCCGACCTTCTCATTACGAATGAGCTGCTCTACCGACTGAGCTACACCGGCGAAGCCTCAGATTATAGCCACCTCATCAGGCCTTTTCGGCGTGGTACTGGGTCAAACGCTCAACTTCGTTACGCGAACCCAACATCACGCTCACCCGCTCGTGCAGCTTGGTGGGCTTCAGGTCAAGGATGCGCTGCTTGCCGTTGGTTGCTGCGCCGCCGGCCTGCTCGACCAGCCAGCTCATCGGGTTGGCCTCGTACATCAGCCGCAGCTTGCCGGCCTTCTCGGGCTCGCGCTTGTCCCACGGGTACATGAACACGCCGCCGCGCATCAGGATGCGGTGCACGTCGGCCACCATGCTGGCAATCCAGCGCATGTTGAAGTCCTTGCCGCGCGGGCCTTCCTTGCCGGCCAGGCACTCGTCGATGTAGCGCTTCATGGGCTCGTCCCAGTGGCGCATGTTGCTCATGTTGATCGCGAATTCTTTTGTATCCGCAGGAATCTGGATGTCTTGCTGCGTCAGCACAAAGCTGCCTTGCTCGCGGTCGAGCGTGAACATGTCCACGCCATTGCCCACGGTGAGCACCAGCGTGGTCTGCGGGCCGTAGATGCAGTAGCCCGCGGCCACCTGTTGCGTACCGGCCTGCAGAAAGTCGGCTTCCTGCACGCCGGGGGTGTCGTCGGGCTTCTTCAGCACGCTGAAGATGGTGCCGATGCTCACGTTCACGTCGATGTTGCTGCTGCCGTCCAGCGGGTCGAACATCAACAGGTATTCGCCCTGCGGGTAGCGGTTGGGCACCACGTAGATGCTGTCCATTTCCTCGCTGGCCATGGCCGCGAGGTGGCCGCCCCATTCGTTGGCCTCGATGAGCACTTCGTTGGCGATGATGTCCAGCTTCTTCTGGATCTCGCCCTGCACGTTCTCGCTCTCGGCCGTGCCGAGCACACCGCCCAGCGCGCCCTTGTTGACGGCCTGGCTGATGCTCTTGCACGCACGGGCCACCACTTCGAGCAGCAGGCGCAACTGGCCGGGAATGAGGCCGTCGGCGCGCTGTTGTTCGACGAGGTAGCGGGTGAGGGAAATCTTCTGTTGTTGTTGAGCCATGTGCTTCTGTGTTCCTTGCTTGTCTGCTTGCTGGTTGGCTAGCTTGCTGGTTGATCAGTTACCGGCGAGCGCGCGGGTAACGACTTCGTGGGTGTCCTTGCTGAGGTCCGGCTTGGCCGCCACACGCGCGATCGCTTCGCGCGCGGCGCTGCGGTACGGCTCGGCCAGCTTGCTCCAGCGGTCGAGCGAGCGCGCCAGGCGTGCGGCGACTTGCGGGTTGATGGCGTCGAGCTCGATCACGCGGTCGCTCCAGAACACGTAGCCGGCCGCGTCGGGGCGGTGGAAGGCGCCGGGGTTCGCGCTGCAATAACTGAAGATCACGCTGCGCGCGCGGTTCGGGTTCTTGAGCGAGAAGTCCGGGTGCTTCATCAACTGCTTGACCAGCGGCAGGATGTCGCCGCCGCGGTCGCTGGCGCCGGCCTGCAGCGAGAACCACTTGTCGATGACCAGCGCCTCGTCCTTGAAGATGGCGTGGAACCGCGCGAGCGCCTGCGCCGCGAGCGTGTGGCCCGACGACACGAGCGCGTTGAGCGCGTTGAAGCGGTCGGTCATGTTGCCCGCGTCTTTAAAACGCTGCAGCGTCTTGCCGGGCCACACGGTGTCGCCCGAGGCGCGCGCCGCCAGGCACAGAAAGTTGAGCGCCATGCCGGCCAGCGCGCGGCGGCCCGAGGAGGTCGGGTCGGGCGTGTAGGCGCCGGTGTCGTGGTTCTCTTCGTACACCTGTTCCCAGTCGGCAAAGAGGGCGGTGGCGAGCTGCGCGCGCATGGCTTCGCGCACGAGGTGCACGCGCTGCGGATCGACCACGTCGAGCTGTTCGGCGATATACGTTTCCGACGGCAGCGTGAGCACCAGCTCCTTGAAGGCGGCGTCGAGCTGTGGGTTGCGCAGCACGCTGCGCATGGCGTCGATGTAGGCGTCGTTCAGCACCGGGGTGTCGGTGGCCAGGGCCGCAATGCCCTGCAGCGCGGCGCGCAGGCCCAGGCGCTGGCCGGCTTCCCAGCGGTTGAACGGGTCGGGGTCGTTGGCCAGCAGGGTGAGCAGTTGGACGTCGGTGTAGTCGAAATCGAGGATCACCGGCGCGCTGAAGCCACGCAGGATCGACGGCACGGGCTCGGCATCGAGGCCCACGAAGGTGAGCTGCTCGCCGGCGCGCGAGAGCACGATGGTGCGGGTGCCGCGCGTCACGTCGCTTTCGCCTTCAAGCTGGATCGCCAGCTCGCGCCCGTTGGCATCGAGCAGGCCGATGTTCAGCGGAATGACGAAGGGCTCCTTGGTCGGCTGGCCCGGCGTGGGCGGGCAGCTTTGCACCACGCTCAGCGTGTAGCTGCGGTTCTGCGCGTCGTACACGCCGTGCGCCGCAATGCGGGGCGTGCCGGCCTGGCTGTACCAGCGCTTGAACTGGGGCAGGAGGCGCGCCAGTTCCGAATCGGGGTTGGCATCGGCAATGGCCTGCGCGAAGTCGTCGCAGGTCACGGCCTGGCCGTCGTGGCGCTCGAAGTAGAGGGTAATGCCCGCCTCGAAGCCCTTGCGGCCGACCAGCGTCTGCATCATGCGAACGACCTCGGCACCCTTTTCATAGATGGTGACGGTGTAGAAGTTGCTGATCTCGATATAGCTGTCGGGCCGCACCGGGTGGGCCATGGGGCCGGCGTCTTCGGGGAACTGGGCGGTGCGCAGCACGCGCACGTCTTCGATGCGCTTCACGGCGCGGGCCGAGGCGTCGGCGCACAGGTCCTGGCTGAACTCCTGGTCGCGGAAGACGGTGAGGCCTTCCTTCAGCGAGAGCTGGAACCAGTCGCGGCAGGTCACGCGGTCGCCGCTCCAGTTGTGGAAGTACTCGTGGCCGACGACGCTTTCGATATTGCTGTAGTCCGCATCGGTGGCGGTGGCCTGGTTGGCCAGAACGTACTTCGTGTTGAAGATGTTCAGGCCCTTGTTCTCCATCGCGCCCATGTTGAAGTCGCTGGTCGCAACGATCATGAAGCGGTCGAGGTCCAGCGGCAGGCCGAAGCGGGCCTCGTCCCACAGCACGGAGTTGATGAGCGAGTTCATCGCGTGCTCGGTCTTGTCGAGGTCGCCGGCGCGCACGTACACCTGCAGCAAATGCTCCTTGCCGTTGCGCGCGGTGATGCGCTGCTCGCGCGCCACCAGCTTGCCAGCCACGAGCGCGAACAAGTAGCTGGGCTTGCGGAATGGGTCGACCCATTTCGCGAAGTGGCGGCCCTCGGGCAGGTCGCCCTGCTCGACGAGGTTGCCGTTCGACAGCAGCACCGGGTACGCGGCCTTGGCGGCGCGCAGCGTGACGGTGTAGGTCGACATCACATCCGGGCGGTCCAGGAAGTAGGTGATGCGGCGAAAGCCCTCGGCCTCGCACTGCGTGAAAAACGTGTCTTCACTCACGAACAGGCCCATCAGCTTGGTGTTCTTGATGGGACAGCAGGTGGTGAAGATCTCGAGTTCGAAGTCGCCTTCTTCCGCGTAGGGCAGGCCGTCGATGACGAGCTGGTCGCCCTCCATGCGGAACGAGGCGCCCTGGCCGTTGACGAGCACGCGCGCGAGGTTCAGCTCGTCGCCGTCGAGGCGCAGCGGCTGGATCGGCGCATCGGGGTTGCGGCGCAGGCGCATGCGGTTGAGCACGCGGGTCTTGGCGGGGTCGAGGTCGAAGGTGAGGTCGACGGTGTCGATCCAGTAGCCCGGGGCGGCATAGTCTTCGCGTCGAATGGCAATTGGTTGGCCTTGGCCATCACGCAGCATCATCGAGGGTCTCCAGAAAATTCGAATGGGCGAGTTCGTTGTAGTCACGAACCGCGGCAATCACATGGGGGCCGGCAAGCTCGGCGGCGGTATGGGTGCTGCACACGGCCACGGCACGCATGCCGCCGCGGCGGGCGGCCTCGATGCCGAAGGGCGCGTCTTCGAAGACGATGCAGCGCTCGGGCGCCACGCCGATGCGGCGCGCCGCTTCCAGAAAGATCGCAGGCGTGGGCTTGCCGCTGAAGCCTTCGTCGCCACCGACGATGGCGAGCGGCAGCGGGTCCATCTTCAGGCGCGACATCGCGAACTCGATGTTGTGCTTGTCGCCCGCCGTGCCCACCGCCACCTTGAGGCCGCGCGCAACGGCGGCCTTGGCGAAGGCGGTGAAGCCCGCGACTTCGGTGAAGTTGTCGCTGAACATGGCGCGGTAGATCTCTTCCTTCTCGTGCACCAGCACCTGGGCTTCGTCGTCCGAGAGCTTGCGGTCGAACAGCTCGTGCATGCACTCGACGCCGGTGCGGCCCGTGGTGCGCGCGAGGATGTCGCTCACATCGAGCTTCAGCCCATGGCGCGCCACGAACTCCACCCACGAGCGCGCATGCCAGGGCATGGAGTCGATCATGGTGCCGTCCATGTCGAAGATGAAGGCTTCGACCTTGCCGTGCGTCAGAGTCATTGGGTTTACACGCCTTGCTTCAAAGAGGCTTCGATGAACACATCCAGGTCGCCATCGAGCACCTTCTGCGTGGCCGAGACTTCGACGTTGGTGCGCAGGTCCTTGATGCGGCTGTTGTCCAGCACGTAGCTGCGGATCTGGTGGCCCCAGCCCACGTCGGTCTTGCTGTCTTCCAGCTTCTGCTGCTCTTCCTGGCGCTTGCGCATCTCGTGGTCGTACAGGCGCGAGCGCAGGCGCTTCCACGCCACGTCGCGGTTGCTGTGCTGGCTGCGGCCGTCCTGGCACTGCACGACGATGCCGGTCGGAATGTGCGTCAGGCGCACGGCCGAGTCGGTCTTGTTGATGTGCTGGCCGCCCGCGCCGCTGGCACGGAAGGTGTCGGTGCGCACGTCGGAAGGGTTGATGTCGATCTCGATCGAATCGTCGATTTCCGGGTACACGAAGATCGATGCGAAGCTGGTGTGGCGGCCGCCGGAGGAGTCGAACGGAGACTTCCGCACCAGGCGGTGCACGCCGGTCTCGGTGCGCAAGAGGCCGAAGGCGTAGTCGCCCTCGACCTTGATGGTCGCGCCCTTGATGCCGGCGGTGTCGCCGGGCGTTTCGTCTTCGATCTGCGTCTTGAAGCCCTTGCGCTCGGCGTACTTGAGGTACTGGCGCAGCAGCATGCTGGCCCAGTCGCAAGCCTCGGTGCCGCCGGCGCCGGCCTGGATGTCGACAAAGGCGTTGAGCGGATCGGCCGGGTTGTTGAACATCCGGCGGAATTCGAGCTGCTTGATGTCGGCTTCGAGCGCGGTGGCGTCATCGGAGATGGACTGCAAGCCGTCCATGTCGCCTTCTTCCTTCGACATCTCGAAGAGCTCGGAGTTGTCCGAAAGGCCATTGGTGAGCCGGTCGAGCGTGACGACCACGTCGTCGAGCGACTTCTTTTCCCGGCCCAGTTCCTGGGCCTTCTTCGGGTCGTTCCAGACGTTCGGGTCTTCGAGCGATGCGTTGACTGTCCTCAGTCGTTCAGCTTTGGCATCGTAGTCAAAGATACCTCCGTAAATCGACCGTACGGACGCTCAGGTCCGCGAGCATTGCGCCGATTTGGTTGATCTGTTCTGCGTCCATGGGGTGTCCTGACTGTGTGAGGTTGGTGTTCGGGGGAACCCGGCATTTTCTCACGCTCGGGAAACCGGCTTTGGAGAGGCCCGGTATTGCGCCTTCCCCCTCTGGGGGAAGGTTGGGATGGGGGCACGCGGCTTCAATGCCGTGCGGTGTTCGACCGTCCCGCCCTGATCCTTCACTCCAAGACTACGGTTGCCGCCTCCGGATACAGATTCGGAAAAAGGATGTTCAATGAGGCAAGCGGAAAACCGATGCTCAGTTCCGCACGATGGCCATCGCTTGTCAAAAGTCCATCCTTGATGAAGCGCGAAATCACCTTTCGGGCCGTTCGCTCTTCCAGCCCAGTCATGCGTATGAAGTCACCGCGCGATACCGAGCCGATGCCCGCGACGGTATGCAGCGGAAGCAGCGCCTCTTCGCGGTATTCGGTAATGCCATCGGTGGCCCCTCGCACCAACAAATAAGCACGAATGCGGTCCTTCAGCTTGGGAAGGTCGAGCATCGATGTCATGAAATCGACTTGGTCCTCGCACAGCGCCAGGAAGTAGCGGCACCAGGCCCAGAGCATCTTTTCGCTGAGGTTTCCTCGCCCGTCGAGATCTCCGTGCCTTGCGCTGTCCGCGTTGTCCAGCATCTCGTAATAGCGGTCGCGATGGCGCGCCAATCCGCGATTGGCAGACCACAGTCCGCCGCTGATCAGGTGCAAGGCGCAATGCGTCTGGAGCCGGACGGCACGTCCGTTTCCATCTTCGAAAGGATGTGTCCAGGCCATCCTGTGGTGCGCTGCGGCGATCGTGTAGATCACCGCATCGACACCCTGGAGGCGGCCGTAGACCTCATCCATCCTTTTCAGGAATCGCGGAATCGACGTCCATGTCGGCGGCTGATGCCGTCCCACCGCAACGTCGTGCGTGCGCAAGGTCCCCGGAGCGATGAGCTGACCATCGTCCGTGAGGCGATCCGATTCGGGGAGTCGGCGATACAGGCTTTCGTGGGCCTGGGTCAGGAAGCTGCTGCTCAACGCGCCTGCCTCGGTGACGACGATCGCTTCCAGTTCCCGTTCGGCTTCGATGTGCGCCAGTGCGACGCGCTGGCGCTTGGCCACGTCGGGCTTGTCCGAGAAGTCCGCTTTCAGCGCCCGTTCGATATTCACAGGGTGGGTGCCTTGCCCCTCGATGCGATTCGAGTAATACGAGTTCATCGAGCGCACGATCTCGCGCAACGCGGCCCGTGCTTGCGGGCTCGCGGAGCTTTTCAACGCGGATGATTTTTCGAATATCCGGCGCGTGATCTCGCTCAGCTCGCCGAGCTTTTGCGTTGGCAGCAGTGGTTCGAACTGATGAGGCTGGTCATAGACCAGCAAAGACTTGGGTTTGACGGACATGGATTCCGGTTGAAATTCCGTCCAGTCTATTAGAAAAGTTGTTATTAATCAAAGGGTTATAGCCGACTGAGAAATCGCAATTTTCCGGTTTCGATTCTGGTTTCTTTGCCCGTTGAAACGCATGCTCAACCAAAAAGGAAAAAGCCTCCCGGGCACGCCGCGCGTACCGAGGGGGCAAGGGGGAAGTCGGTGTCCGCGCGGATCAGAACGCCGGTACCAGCGACCCCTTGAACTGCGTCTCGATGAAGCTCTTCACCTCCGGCGACTGGTACGCCGCCACGAGGCGCTTGGCCCACGGCTTGTCCTTGTCCGCGCGGCGCACGGCGATCAGGTTGGCGTAGGGGCTCTTGGGGGCTTCCTTGATCACCGCGTCCTTGTTGAGCGACAGGCCTGCCTTCTCGGCGTAGTCGTTGTTGATGGAGGCGATGGTCAGGTCGTCCAGCGAGCGCGGCAGCTGCGCCGCATCGAGTGCCACGAGCTTCAGTTTCTTGGAGTTCGTCACCACGTCCAGCGGCGTGGCGTTGTTGTTCTTCACCGCCTCGGGCTTCAGCGTGATGAGGCCGGCCTGTTGCAGCAGGAGCAGGGCGCGGTTGCCGTTCGACGGATCGTTCTGGATGCCGACTGAGGCGCCGTCCGGCAGTTGGTCGATGGACTTGATCTTGCGCGAGTAGAAGCCCAGCGGCGCGGTGATGGTCAAGCCCACGGGCACGATGTCGAAGCCGCGCGCCTTGTTCTGGTTGTCGAGAAAGGGCTGGTGCTGGAAGGCGTTGGCGTCCAGGTCGCCCGAGGCGAGCGCCGCGTTGGGCAACTGGTAGTCGTTGAACACCACGACCTGGATGTTCAGGCCGTCCTTGGCGGCGACCTTTTTCACCACTTCGAAGATCTGCTCGCCGTTGCCGACCGAGACGCCGACCTTGAGCGTGTTCTTGTTGTCCTGCGCGAAGGCGGTGCTGCCGGCGAAAAGAGCGGTGGCCAGTGCGGCGAGGGCGAGGGTGCGGCGGCGGAAAGTGCTGTGCATGTTGTTGTGCGCGAATCAAAAATGAAGGCGCGAATGTGGCACTGCCGCACGGATTTGGGAACGAACCAATCTGCATATCGTTATGGCGCTCGCGGCACGCGTTTCGAAATGCTTATGCGATTTCATGCATAAGCAAGCGCCGATTTGTTCGTTCCCTTTTGGGGCGGTTGTTTACATACTCGGCACCTTTTTGCGAACTCCGCGACCGGCTTTCACGCTGGCCGCGCCTCCTCTCCATGACCAACCATTCGCCTGATACGGCCCGCGGCGACGCGGAGCAGCCGGTCATCCGTCTTCAATCGGTGCAGAAATCCTTCGCCCTGCCCAGCGGCGAGGTGTTCGACGCCGTGCAGTCGCTCTCGCTCGACATCCACCAGGGCGACGTGTTCGGCCTGATCGGCAAGAGCGGCGCCGGCAAGTCGACGCTCTTGCGCCTCATCAACCTGCTGGAGCGGCCCGATGCGGGCCGTGTGCTCGTCGGCGGGCGCGACCTCACCACGCTCTCGCGCCGCGAACTGCGCGACACGCGCCAGAACATCGGCATGATCTTCCAGCAGTTCAACCTGCTGCAGAACGCCACGGTGTTCGACAACGTGGCCTTCCCGCTGAAGATCCACGGCCGCCACTCCAAAGCCGAGATCAACACGCGGGTGCGCGAATGCCTCGACCTCGTGGGCCTGGCCGAGAAGATCGACACCTACCCGGCCCAGCTTTCCGGCGGCCAAAAGCAGCGCGTGGCCATCGCCCGCGCGCTGGCGCCGCGCCCGCAGGTGCTGCTGTGCGACGAACCCACTTCGGCGCTCGACACCGAAACCACCCGCTCGCTGCTCGAGACGTTGCGCGACATCAACCAGAAGATCGGCGTGACCATCGTGATCGTCACGCACGAGCTCTCGGTGGTCGAGGTGCTGTGCCGCAACGTGGCCATTCTTGAAAAGGGCCGGCTGGTGGAGCAGTTCGCCGTTGTCGACGCGCCGAGCGAGGAGCGCAAGACCGCGCTGGGCCGCGAGATCGACGAGCTGGTGCGCCGCCGCGAGCGCGAGGCGCGCCTGCCGGTCGAGCCGCGTTCTGCATCCGCCGCGCGCAATGCCGAGGAGGTGGCCTATGTTTGAGAACATCACTCCCATCCTTCCCGAGCTCTGGACCGCGACGGGCCAGACTTTCATGATGCTGGCCATCGGCCTTTCGGCTGCTGTGCTGATCGGCGGGCCGCTGGGCATCCTGCTGTTCCTGCTGGGGCCGGGCCAGTCGCTGGAGAACAAGCCGGCGTTCCTCATCCTCAACTGGATCGTCAACACGGTCCGCTCCTTCCCTTTCATCATCCTGCTGGTGGCGCTGGTGCCGTTCACGCGGATCATCGCGGGCACGTCCATCGGGCCGCTGGCGGCGGCGGTGCCGCTGTCGTTCGCGGCCATTCCGTATTTCGCGCGGCTGGTGGACCAGTGCCTGCGCGAAGTGCCGCGCGGCGTGATCGAGGCGGCGCATGCCATGGGCGCCTCGGAGCTGCAGATCGTCTGGCGCGTGCTGGTGGTCGAGGCGCGCTCGGGCCTGGTGCTCGCGCTCACGGTGCTGGCGGTGAGCTTTCTCTCGTACTCGGCGATTGCCGGCGTGGTGGGCGGCGGCGGCATCGGCGACCTGGCGATCCGCTACGGCTACTACCGCTTCCAGACCGACGTGATGGTGCTCACCGTGGCGCTGCTCGTGGTGCTGGTACAGATCCTGCAATTCGTGGGGAACACCACGGCGCGCAGGCTGGACAAGCGTTGATTTCCTTCTTTTCTCCCTTTCTCTTTTCTCCTGTTGCTCATTCCATGAAAACCGCATTGCTGCGCCGCTCCGTCCTCGCCGTTTCCCTCGTCGCACTGTCGTTCGGCGGCCTGTCGCTCGCGCAGGCGCAAGACGCCAAGAAGAACCTCGTGATCGGCGGCACCGCCGGCTCGAACATCGACCAACTGAAGGTCGGCATCGTCCCCATCCTCGAGAAGAAGGGCTACAAGGTGAAGCTGGTCGAGTTCAACGACTACGTGCAGCCCAACCTCGCGCTCGCTCAGGGCTCGCTCGACGCCAATTTCTTCCAGCATCAGGTCTATCTGAAGAAGTTCTCTGCCGACCAGAAGCTCGACCTCGCCGAGCTGGTGCAGGGCCCCATCGCGCCGCTGGGTGTGTACTCGACCAAGCGCAAGACGCTGGCCGATGTGAAAGAGGGCGACCGCGTGACGCTCCCGAACGACCCGAGCAACCTGGCGCGCGCGCTGGTGCTGCTGGAGCAGAACAAGCTCATCACCATCAAGGCCGGCGTGGACCCGATCCGCGCGTCTGAAAGAGACGTGGCCGAGAACCCGAAGAAGCTCAAGTTCATTCCGCTCGAAGCCGCGCAACTGCCGCGCTCGCTGGGCGACACCGAGTACGCCATCGTCAACGGCAACTTCGCGATCTCGTCGGGCCTGAAGCTCAGCGAGGCGGTGGTGCTGGAGAAGACGCCCGACTACTACCTCAATGTGGTCGCGGTGAAGACCGGCGACAAGAACTCGGCCTGGGCCAAGGACATCGTCGAGGCCTACCACTCGAAGGAATTCAAGACGGTGGTCGACACCAAGTTCCAGGGCTACGCCAAGCCCAGCTTCCTGCAGTAATCCAACTTCGACAAAGGACGCCCCATGCCCGTGCTCGCCGTATTCGATGCCCAAGCCAACTGGCGCGACACGCATGTGTGCGACGGATGGATCACCGAGCATCTTGCGAAGCAGGGCGTGAGTTGGGGGCGGGGGAAGGCGAAGAAGGGCCAGCGCGGGCTCGATGGGGCGGGGCTGTTCTATCTGCCCACTGCTGATGGTTATCTGGGGCTGCTGTTCGAAGGGGGCGAGTGGGTTTCCATTCCACCTGACAAGCTGCATTTCTTCGATGCTGGGGAGGCGGAAACTCTCGACGGGTTGCCTGCTGCGCTGCCGCTGTTCGAGGCCTTTGTTGAAGAAGTGCTGTCCCTTACCGGGAACGACGCCGACGACGAGTGAGCGCCTTTGTTCAGGGCGTGTGCACAGGCCGCCGGGTACTCCCCTCCGCGAATGTCCCCGGCTTCGCCTCCTCCTTGATTTCGCTGCGGGGAGCACCCGACGCCCTGCGCACTTGGATGCGCTGTGGGTGTGCGGCCGATCAACGACTGCTCTGAAAACGAGCGTGCCGATGGGGTGCCTTGCGCAGCGAAATCAAGGAGGAGGCCGAAGGCCGGGGGACATTCGCGGAGCAAGGTACCCCGTCGGCGCGATCGTCGCCCTGAGCAACACTCAAGCTGCCAGCCGCTGCGCCACTCGCCCGCCAGGTCGCGCCAGCCCGAGGTGATCGCGCAACGTGCGCCCTTCGTACTCGGTGCGGAAGATCCCGCGCTTCTGCAGGATCGGCACCACGCCATCGACGAAATCCTGCAGCCCATGCGGCAGCGCATCGGGCATCAGGTTGAACCCATCCGCCGCACCGCCCTTGAACCAATGCTCGATGTCGTCGGCGATCTGCTCGGGCGTACCCACGATCACGCGATGCCCTCCGCCGCCTGCGAGTTCGCGGATCAGTTGGCGCACCGTGTAGCCGTGCGTGCGGCCGGCCGCGACCACCGCGTTGAAAAAGGTGTGGTTGCCGTTGCCATTGCCGGGAAGCGGCAGGTTCTCGGGCAGGCGCTCGTCGAGCTTCAGGCGGTCGGGCGTGATGCCCAGCGTGCCGGCGATTCGCGTGAGGCTGTAGTCCCACGGGATCAGGTCGACCAACTCGTCGCGACGACGTCGCGCCTCGGCCTCGGTGCCGCCGACGATGGTGGTGAGGCCGGCGAGCACCTTCACCGCATCGGGACCGCGGCTCAGTTCGGCGGCGCGGGTCTTGAGCGCGCGTGCGTAGGCGAGCGATTCCTCAAAAGACTGCGAGGCCGAGAACACGGCCTCCGCGTGGCGTGACGCGAGTTCGCGCCCATCGGCCGAAGCGCCGGCCTGCACCAGCACCGGATGCCCCTGCGGCGCACGCGGCAGGTTCAGCGGACCCTGCACCGCGAAGTGCTCGCCGCGGTGCGCAATCGCATGCACCTTGGTTGGGTCGATGAAGCTGCCGCTGGCCTTGTCGCCGATGAAGGCGTCGTCTTCCCAGCTGTCCCACAGCGCCTTCACGATGTCGGCGAACTCCGAGGCGCGAGCGTAGCGCTTCGTGTGGTCGGGCGTGGTGTCGAGGCCGAAGTTGCGGGCCGAGGGCAGGTCGGCGGTGGTCACCATGTTCCATCCCGCGCGGCCGTTGCTCACGTGGTCGAGCGTCGAGAAACGGCGCGCGATGTTGTAGGGCTCGTTGTAGCTGGTGGAGGCGGTGGCGATCAGGCCGATGTGCGTCGTCGCCGCGGCCACGCAGGCCAGGAGGATGGTGGGCTCCAGCGCGGTGATCGGGCGGAAGTGGATCTGGTCCACGATGGCCGCGTTGTCCGCGAGGAAGATCGCATCGAGCTTGGCGGCTTCGGCGATCCGCGCGGTGCGGATGTAGTGCTGGATGTCGGCGAACGCCCACGGGTCGCTCTCCGGCAGGCGCCACGCCGAGGGCACGAAGCCCGAATGCAGGATGTTGACGTTGAGATGCAGTTGCCTGCGCGGTGTGGCGCTGTTGTTATTGCTCATTGATTGAAGTAGTCCGGCAGCCGATAGCCCGCCCACACGGGGTTGGCCTTGAAGAACTTTTGGAACTCGGGCGACTGGTAGGCGGCCACGATGTCCTTCGCGAACTTCGCGTTCTCGTTGCTGCGCTTGACGGCAACCACGTTCACGTAGGGCAGCGTCATGTCTTCGAGCTTGAGCGCCTCGGTGAGCTTCAGGCCCGAGGCGACAGCGAAATTGCCCTGCACGGCGGCGAGGTCGGCGTCGGCCAGCGAGCGCGGGGCCTGCGCGGCGTCGAGCGGAACGATCTTCAGGCGCTTGGGGTTGTTCACGATGTCGCGCTCCGACACGCTCAGCGGGCTCACCCCCGGTTTCAGCGTCACCCAGCCGATGGCCGCGAGGATGTTGAGCGCGCGCGCCGCATTCACCGGATCAGCCGGCAGCGTGACGGTCGCGCCGTCGGGCACCGCGGCGAGCAACTTGTGGCGTTGCGAGTAGAGGCCCATCGGGGGCGTCGGCACATGCACCACCGGCACGAGGTCGAACCCCTGCTGCTTGTTGGTGGCGTTGAGGTACAGCGTGTGCTGGAAGATGTTGGCGTCGATCTGCCCGCGCTCCACCGCGTCGTTGGGCTGCACGCCCTGGCTGAACTCGACGTACTTGATGGTGTAGCCCAGCTTCTTGAGTTGGGGCTCGATGCCGTGGGTGAAGGCATCGCGATAAGGGCCGGGCATGAAGCCCACGCGCAGGTCGTCGGCGTGGGCGGAAACGTGCAGGAGCAGGCTCAGCGCGAGGCCGCCGGACAGCGGAGCGAGGCGGCGCAGCCACGACGGCGCGCGCGAAAAGAAAAGCATGACGACAACTCCGGGAGACGGCAACAGGAGTCGGCACTCTAGGCGGCGGTGTCTGCCGCGCGAACGAAGATTTGCGCGCTTGGATATCCGGTCGGCGGATATCGCGGGGCAGCGCGGTGACATCTCTTCGCTCGTTTTGTACGATGCCTTCATGACCCAGCACATCGGAATCGTCGGCTGCTCCGCCGAAGGCGCATCGCTTTGCTACCAGACCATCTGCGTGGAGGGCGCGAAATTCCTCGGGCCGCACGCGCATCCCGAGGTCTCGATGCACACGCCCTCGCTCTCGGACTACATGGAACACATCTACCGCGACGACTGGCGCAGCGTGGGCGAAGTGATGCTCGCCTCGGCGCACAAGCTCGCGAAGATCGGCGCGGACTTCCTGGTCTGCCCGGACAACACCATTCACCAGGCGCTGCCGTTCATCGAAGGGCGCTCGCCGCTGCCCTGGCTGCACATTGCGGAGTGCGTCGCTGAAGAGGCGGTGCAGCGCGGCTTCAGGCGCATCGGCATCACGGGCACGCGCTGGCTGACCGACAGCGAGGTGTACCCCGAGAAGCTCTCGGCCCGCGGCCTGGAATATGTCCGCCCCACCGTTGAGGAGCGCGACGAGATCGCCCGCATCATCATGGAAGAGCTGGTCTACGGCGTCTTCAATCCCGAGGCCGTGGCCACCTTCCAGCGCGTGATGCAGCGCATGAAGGACGAGGAGGGCTGCGACGCCGTGGTGCTCGGCTGCACCGAGATTCCGCTGATCATGAGCGACGCGAATTCACCGCTGCCGACGCTGGATTCGACGCGGCTACTGGCGCGCGCGGCATTGCGCCGCGCCACGCAGAAAAACTAGGCCAGGAAGTCTTCGATCAGCCGCGCCACGCGCTGCGGCTGGTCGTGGTGCAGCATGTGGCCCGCGTCGTCCAGACGCTCGATGCGCACCGAGGGCACGGACTTCAGGCGCTCGTGGAATTCATCGAGCGTGTAGCGGTTCTTCCACCAGCCCTGCAGACTGTCGTCGGAGGCCTCGACCATCAGCGTCGGCGCGGTGATGCGCGAATAGAGGGCGAGGGTTTCATCGACGCGGAAGATGTGCGCATTGACGATCTTGTGCGCCGCATCGCCAAGGATCTGCCAGCGCGTGCTGCCGTCGGGCTGAAGCTGCCCGGCCGACCAGTGGCTGGCGAGCCAGTCGGCCTTGTCTTGAGAGAGGCGCGGGTTGGTCTTCATGAGGCGGCGGGCCACGCCGTCCACGGCCGAATAGCCGGCGAGCGCCTTCTCGCCGCCGTGCAGGCTCTTGAGCTCGTCGATCCACTGGCCGTAGCGCGCGGGCGCTTCGTCGGGCTTGCGCGCGGGCATGCCGAAGCCTTCGAGGTTGACCAGGCGGCGGATGCGCGCGGGCCGCACGCCCGCGTAGTGCATTGCGACATTGCCGCCCATGCTGTGGCCGACGAGGTCCACCGGGCGGGCGTCGTCGCCCTCGCCGGCGTAGTGGTCGAGCAGCCATTCGAGGTCGGCGAGGTAGTCGGCGAGCCAGTAGTTGTCGACGCCGCCGCCGTCGGTGAGGCCGAAGCCGCGCCAGTCGGGGGCAATGATGAAGCGGTCTTCGGCCAGCGCATCGACGACGAACTGCCACGAGGCCGCGACGTCCATCCATCCGTGCACCAGCACCAGCGGCGGACGTTCGGCCGAGGGCTGGCCCCAGAGGCGCACGTGGTAGCTGAGATTGCGCACGGGCACGAATTCGCTGCGCGAGGGACGGAGGGCTTGGTACATGGGCGCCGATGATAAGGAGCGGGGCGCGTTTGGACAGTCCGGCAGACGACAGGTGCGGACGGCCGCGGGCAACTGCCGCTCGGGCTTTGGCCGTGCGGCCAGCGCGTTGCGGGGGAGGGCGGTAGCATCCCGCGCATGAAAAAGATCCAACTCGGTCAGAGCGACCTGCACGTCACCCCGATCTGCCTCGGCACCATGACTTTCGGCGAGCAGGTGGACGAGCCCACCGCCCACGCCATCCTGAGCCGTTCGCTCGAACGCGGCGTCGACTTCATCGACACCGCCGAGATGTACTCGGTGCCCACCCGCAAGGAAACCTACAGCGTCACCGAAACCATCATCGGCAACTGGTTCGCCGCCAACCCGGGCGCGCGCCAGAAGCTCGTGCTCGCCACCAAGGTGGCCGGCCCGCTGCGCAACACGCCCTGGGTGCGCGAAGGCGTGGGCATGACGGCCGCCGACATCGTGGCCTCGTGCGACGCGAGCCTCAAGCGCCTGAAGACCGAGACGATCGATCTCTACCAGATCCACTGGCCCGAGCGCCATGTGCCAGCCTTCGGCAACATCTACTACGACCCCGCCAAGGAGGTTTCGCAGACGCCGATCCACGAGCAACTGGAGACCTTCGGCAAGCTGGTGAAGGCCGGCAAGATCCGCGCAATCGGCCTGTCGAACGAAACGCCCTACGGCGTGCACGAGTTCGTGCGGCTGGCCGAGCAGCACGGCCTCCCGCGCGTGGCGACGGTGCAGAACGTCTACAACCTCGCGAGCCGCGGCGTGGAAAACGGGCTGGACGAAACGATGCACCGGCTGGGCGTGTCGCTGCTGGCGTATTCGCCGCTGGCCTATGGCCTGTTGACCGGCAAGTACGACCAGAGCGGCATCACCGGACCCGACGCGCCCGCCGAAGCGCGCATCACGCGCTACGAGTCGGTGCGCAAGCTGCGCTGGGGCCGCCCCGACGCGCTGAAGGCCGCGCGCCTGTACAACCAGCTCGCGCGCGACAACGGCCTGACGCCCACGCAGCTCGCGCTGGCCTTCTGCTACACCAAGTGGCAGGTGGCGAGCACGATCATCGGCGTGCGCACGCTCGGGCAGCTCGACGAGGACATCGACGCCTACGGCACCACGCTGTCGCCGGAAATCCTGGCCGAGATCGACAAGATCCGGTGGGACATCCGGGACCCGGCGGCGTGAAAGACCAGAAGGTGAAGAAGGTCCACGTTTCCGAAACGCCCGCAACGCAACTGCTGCGGGCGAACAAGATCGACTTCACCGAGCATCCGTACGAGTACATGGAGCACGGCGGCGCGCAGCGCGGTGCCGAGATGCTGGGGCTCGATCCGTTCACGGTCATCAAGACGCTGGTGATGCAGGACCAGGACGCCAAGCCGCTGATCGTGCTGATGCACGGCAACCGCACGGTGTCGACCAAGAACCTCGCGCGGCAGATCGGCGCCAAGTCGGTCGAGCCCTGCAAGCCCGATGTGGCGCAGCGTCACAGCGGCTACATGGTGGGCGGCACCTCGCCGTTCGGTACGCGGCGCGAGATGCCGGTGTACATCGAGTCGACCATCCTCGAACTGCCGAAGATCGTGCTCAACGGCGGGCGGCGCGGCTACCTCGTCGGCATCGATCCGCAGGTGTGTGTGGCGCTGCTGGAGGCCAAGCCCGTGCAGTGCGCGCTGGCAGAATAGCCGCCGCGGCGCGTCGGCCCACGATGGCGCCCTTCGACAAAAAAGAACAACCATTTCCCCGCGGAGCGCTGCCTTGAGCTTTCACCTGCCGTCCCTCATCGCCATCGTGGCTTCGTACCTGATCGGCTCGCTGTCGTTCGCGGTCATCGTGAGCAAGTCGCTCGGCATGGCCGATCCGCGCAGCTACGGCAGCGGCAACCCGGGCGCCACCAACGTTCTGCGCTCGGGCAACAAGGGCGCGGCGCTGGCCACGCTGGTGCTCGATGCGGTCAAGGGTTGGCTGCCGGTGTTCTTGATCCGCCACTACGGCGCGCAGTGGGGCCTGGGCGATGGCGTGGCCGCCGTGGCGGGCCTCGCGGCCTTTCTGGGCCACCTGTACCCGGTGTTCTTCGGCTTCCAAGGCGGCAAGGGCGTGGCGACCGCGGCGGGCGTGCTGGTGGGCATCGCGCCCTGGCTGGGCCTGGCGACCGGCGCCACCTGGCTGATCATCGCGGTCTTCTTCCGTTACTCGTCGCTGTCGTCGCTGGTGGCGGCCTTCTTTGCGCCGGCCTATTACCTGCTGGGCGGCAACATTGCATGGCCGCTCGACCGCACGGTGCTGATCGCGATCATCATCATGAGTCTGCTGCTGGTCTGGCGGCACCGCGAAAACATCCGCCGGCTCGCGGCCGGCACGGAGTCGAAACTCGGCTCGAAGAAAAAGGCTTGAACAACACCATGGCAAACATCACCCGCTTTCACGTCGGCCCGCGTCTCTCGGAGACGGCCGTTCACAACGGCACCATCTATCTCGCCGGCCAGGTGCCCGACGACACCACGCAGGACATCCGCGGCCAGACCACCCAGGTGCTCGCCATGGTCGACCGCCTGCTGGCCGAGGCCGGCAGCGACAAGTCGCGCATCCTCATGACGCAGATATTCCTGGCCGACATCACCGACATCACGGCGATGAACGAGGTGTGGGATGCGTGGATTCCGGCCGGCAACACGCCGCCGCGCGCGACGGTGCAGGCCAAGATGGCCAATGCGGCTTACAAGATCGAGATCGTCGTTACCGCTGCTGCGGCCTGACGTTATTCAGTACCGCTTTTCGAGGACCATCTGGTCCGCGTCTCGGCGCATGGAGAAGCGATTGATGAAGCTGTTGCCCAGCAGCACGAAGGGCATCGGCTGCTGCGAGACGACAGCATCGATGTCGTACACCTCCACATCGCCCACACGCACCGACTGCACGCGCAGTTTGTAGCCCTGGGACACGCCGTTGGCGGTGTTCATCTGGATGCGCTGGCCCTTGCTGTAGTCCAGGCCGATGCGCTCGGCATCGGCGGCCGAGAGCGCGATGGAGGTGGCGCCCGTGTCGAGCATGAACGTGACAGCGCGGCCGTTGATGGCGCCCTGTGTCATGTAGTGCCCGCGGCTGTCGGGCGACAACACGATGCGGTTGCCGCCACCGCCTGAACCGCCACCGCCGCCGATGCTCACGGGCGTGTCCATGCGCAGGTTGACGCGCTTGCCTTCGAGCTCGACCACCGCCTGCTCGGCCTGCAGCGACACGAGCTTGACCCCCTGAAAACTCTCGCCGACCGCCACGGTCTTGGGCGGTGCGCCGTTCACGATCAGGATCGCGCGGCTGCCGATGGTGCCGGTGAGCATCACCGAGCCGGCAGCGTGCGCCGCCGCAACGGCAGCCAGAAGACACGCTGCCGTCGCAAGGGCGAGGGGTTTCATGAGGAGATCAGTCGCGGAAGTTGTTGAACGACAGCGGCATGTCCGGCACGTCTTTCTTGATCAGCGCCATGGCGGCCTGAAGGTCGTCGCGCTTGGCGCCGGTGATGCGCACCGCGTCGCCCTGGATCGCGGCCTGCACCTTGAGCTTGCTGTCCTTGACGATGCGGGTGATCTTCTTGGCCTGCTCGCTCTCGATGCCGCTCTTGACCTTGATGACCTGCTTGACCTTGTCGCCGCCCATCTTCTGGACGTCGCCCTTGTCGAGAAAGCGTACATCGACGCTGCGCTTGGTGAGCTTGCTGCGAAGGATGTCCTCGACCTGCACGAGCTGGAACTCGGCGTCACCGATCATGGTGATTTCCTTGTCCTTGAGGTCGACGGCGGCGGCGGTGCCCTTGAAGTCGAAGCGCGTCGCGATTTCCTTGGCGGTGTTCTCGACCGCGTTCTTCACTTCGGGCAAATTGGGCTCGCAGACGGTATCGAAAGACGGCATGGGCTCTCCTGAATTCTTGCGGGTGCTGAATGCGACAATTCTCCCATGATCGTGGAGCACAACGTCCCCCTGCAGCCGTACAACAGTTTCGGCATCGTCGCGCGCGCGCAGCGCCTGGCGCGCATCACGGACGAGGCCGATATCGCCGAGCTCCTGGCCGGCCCCGACTGGCAGGGCGCCCCCCGTTTCGTGCTGGGCGGCGGCAGCAACATCGTGCTGACCGGCGACGTCAAGCCGCTGGTGCTCAAGGTGGAAATCAAGGGTCTGCGGCTGGTCGAAGAGACGCCGCGGGCCTGGATCGTAGAAGCCGGCGCGGGAGAGATCTGGCACGACGCCGTTGAATGGATGGTGCGCAACGGCTACCCGGGCCTTGAGAACCTGGCGCTGATTCCGGGCACCGTGGGCGGCGCGCCGGTGCAGAACATCGGTGCCTACGGCGTCGAGTTGCAGGACCGCTTCGAATCGCTAGACGCCATCGACCTGGACACCGGCCGCAGCTTCACCCTCGATGCCGCCCAGTGCGCCTTCGGCTACCGCGATTCGGTGTTCAAGCATGTGCGCAGCGGCCCCAACGACTTCGGCCTTGCGGGCCGGGCGCTCATCACCCGGGTGCGCTTCCGGCTGCCCAAGCCCTGGAAGGCAGTGGTCGGCTACCTCGATCTCGAACGCAAGATGGAAGAAACCGGCAACTTCACGCCGAGCGCCGTCGACATCTTCGATTGGGTCTGTGCCATCCGCCGGGCCAAGCTGCCCGATTGGCGCGTGCTGGGCAACGCCGGCAGCTTCTTCAAGAACCCGACCGTCACGCCCGAGCAGTGCGCCGACATCATTGCGCGCGATCCCAAGATCGTTCACTACCCGATGGCCGACGGCAGCATCAAGCTGGCGGCCGGCTGGCTCATCGACGCCTGCGGATGGAAGGGCAAGTCGGTCGGCAATGCCGGCGTGTACGAGCGGCAGGCGCTGGTGCTGGTCAACCGCGGCGGCAGCGAGAACCCGGTGACCGGCGGCGAGGTGATGACGCTGGCCAAGGCGATCCAGACCAGCGTGTACGAGCGCTTCGGCATCCGGCTGGAGCCTGAGCCGGTGGTGGTCTGACGAAGTAATCAATGGATCTCGACTTCCTGCACCTGAACTACCGCCGGCGCATCGCCGCGCTGGTGTGGGCGCAGCGGATCGTCATCGTGGCTGGCATTGCTTCGGTATTCCTGGTGCCGGCGCGCTGGTGGGGATCGGCACTGCTGTTCATCGCGGCCTTCTGCTTCGCGGCGCTCCTGAGCCGCATCGAAGTGAGCCTGCGCCGCCAGTTCATCCGCGAGGCGCGGCTGCCGCCCTTCCTCGTCGGCAAGCTGCGCGAAGCCCATCCGCAACTGAGCCGGCGCGATGCCGAACTGGTACTGCGGGGCCTGCGCCAGTTCTTCATGGCGCACCTGCGCAGCGACCGCAAGTTCGTCGCCATGCCTTCGAAGGTGGTCGACACCGCCTGGCACGAGTTCATCCTGCACACGCAGGGCTACCAGAACTGGTGCAAGGCGGCCTTCGGCGGCATGCTGCACCACAGCCCGGCCGAGGTGCTGGGCAAGGACCCCAAGCGCAACGACGGCCTGCGGCGCACCTGGTACTGGTCGTGCAAGGAAGAGAGCATCGATCCGCGCAAGCCGGCGCGCCTGCCGCTGCTGTTTGCGCTGGACATCAAGTTCGCGATTCCCGGCGGCTTCGAGTACGTGCCCGATTGCAAGGCGATAGACCGGCACAACGGCTCGACCTCGCAGTGCGGCAGCGAATTCGGCGAGTCCTCGTCGGATGGGGGCAGCTCGGGTGATGCCGGTGGTTTCGGCGGCAGTGAATCGAGCAGCAGCGGCGAGGGCGGGGGAAGCGGGGACTCCGGCGGCGGCGACAGCGGTGGCGGTTGCGGAGGGGGCTGCGGCGGAGGCGGCGACTGACCGACGCGACACCCCAAAGAGAAACGGGCCCATCCAGGCTGTGTAAATAGTCTGCATTGAGTCCGCGAGATATGCCCCTCAGGCGTTTGTCTGAGGGGCATTTTTCATTGGAGGCTGACCAATGGGACATCGACACGGGCAGCACCGAGGGCAAGCAATGCTGTTTCCTCTGATGCTCGATGAACTGGTGGGGCGGGACGCGTTGGTTCGAGTGGTGGACGCTTGGGTGCAGGCGCTGGATTTGAAGGCACTGGGCTTTGCCAAGGCGCAAACGCAGCGCCTGGGTACACCGCCCTACGACCCGGGCGATCTGCTGCGGCTGTACATCTGGGGCTACCTGAGCGCGATCCGCTCCTCGCGGGCACTGGAGCGCGAGTGCCATCGCAACGTGGAGTGCATGTGGCTGCTGGGGCGCCTGGCACCGGATCACAAGACGATCGCCGAGTTCAGGCGCCAGAACACGGCTGCCTTGGTGGCCAGCTGCGCGGCGTTCGTGCAGTTCGCGCGCCAGAGCCGGCTGATCCGGGGCAGCACGGTGGCCATCGATGGCACGAAGGTGCAGGCGGCGGCCTCGCGCAAGGCGGTGGTGGGCCAGCGCGAGCTGGCGGCCCAGGCGCAGCGCAACGCGCAGGAGATTGCCGCCTACCTGCGGCTGCTGGACAGCCAGGACAGCGACGATGACCAAGGCGGCGAAGGGCCTGGCGGCGGCCCTGGCGCGCCAGATGAAGTGCGCGCCGCCCTCAAGCGCCTGAAGGCCCAGGGCCGAGCCATTGCCAACGAGGCGCAGCAGCTCATGCGCAGCGGCGCGAGCACCGTGGTGCGTGGCGAGCCCGAGGCACGTCCGATGCGCAGTCTGAACAGCCAGCCGGGCTACAACCTGCAAACGGCGGTGGAGACGCAAAGCCACCTGATCGTGGCCCATGAGGTGGTCTGCGAGGTGAGCGATCAGCGCCAGTTGCAGCCCATGGCCGAGGCGGCCAGCAGGGTCCTGGAGCAGCCCTGCACGGTGGTGGCCGACGCGGGCTATGCCAATGGGCAGCAGATCGCGGCGCTGCAGGCCCAAGGCATCACCAGTTACGTGGCGGTCAACCGTTCGGTGAACAACCAAGGCGATGGAAGCCTGTACCAGCCAAGTGCCTTCGTCTATGACGCAACCAGCGACAGCTTCACCTGCCCGGCGGGCCAGTTGCTCCAACGCAAGCAGCTCTCGCGCAAAAACAAGATGGTGATCTATGCCGCGCAGCAAAGCGACTGCGCCGACTGCCAGCGCAAGGCCCAGTGCACCACGGCCAAGCAGCGCTTCGTCTCGCGCCACCTGTACGAAGAGGCATTGCAGGCCAATGCGAGCAGATTGGCCGCGCAGCCCTGGATGATGGCGCTCAGGCGCCAGACGGTGGAACACCCCTTCGCCAGCATCAAGCACCTGATTCTGGGCAATGCCCGGCTGCTGATGAGGCACACGAGCGGAGCGCGCGCCGAGTTCAGCCTGGCAGTGATGGCCTACAACCTCAAGCGGGTGTTCAACATGAAGGGCGCCGCCTGGATGCACCAGGCGCTGCGGGGCTGAGGCCCTTCGCGCATTTGCTCGCCCAATGAAAAATGCCCCGCTATCGCGGGGCATCTCGACTCAAGCGGCCAGCAGACTATTTACACAGCCTGCATCGGGCCCGTTCGTCATTGAGAGCAAGAGCGCGCTGGCTTACTTGCTGCCGCTCTCGTCGTCGTTCGCCAGCTTCGGCAGCGAGGCGCCCTGGCTCGACGACAGCAGCCCGGTGCGGGTGTAGATCGCCAGCTTCTCGCGCGTGTCGATGATGTCCAGGTTGCGCATCGTCAGCTGGCCGATGCGGTCCAGCGGTGTGAACGCGCCTTCGACCTTTTCCATGCTCAAGCGCTCGGGCTTGTAGGTGAGGTTGGGCGACTCGGTGTTGAGGATCGAGTAATCGTTGCCGCGGCGCAGCTCGACTGTCACTTCGCCGGTGATGGCGCGCGCCACCCAGCGCTGGGCCGTTTCGCGCAGCATGATCGCCTGCGGGTCGAACCAGCGGCCCTGGTAGAGCAGGCGGCCGAGCTTGCGGCCGTGGTCGCGGTACTGCTCGATCGTGTCTTCGTTGTGGATGCCGGTGACCAGGCGCTCGTAGGCGATGAACAGCAGCGCGAGGCCGGGGGCCTCGTAGATGCCGCGGCTCTTGGCCTCGATGATGCGGTTCTCGATCTGGTCGCTCATGCCCAGGCCGTGGCGTCCGCCGATGCGGTTGGCTTCCAGGATCAGCTCGACCATGTTCGGGTAGGCCACGCCGTTCAGCGCGACCGGCACGCCTTCTTCGAAGCGCACCGAGACGGTTTCGCGCTTGACCTCGACTTCGTCCTTCCAGAACGCGACGCCCATGATGGGCTGCACGATCTGCATGCCGCTGTTCAGGTGCTCCAGGTCCTTGGCCTCGTGCGTGGCGCCCAGCATGTTCGAGTCGGTCGAGTAGGCCTTTTCGGACGACATCTTGTAGGCGAAGCCGGCCTTCTGCATGAACTCCGACATCTCCTTGCGGCCGCCGAGCTCGTCGATGAAGACCTGGTCGAGCCAGGGCTTGTAGATCTTGAGCGCGGGGTTGGTGAGCAGGCCGTAGCGGTAGAAGCGCTCGATGTCGTTGCCCTTGTAGGTGCTGCCGTCGCCCCAGATGTTGACGTCGTCGTCCTTCATGGCCGACACCAGCATGGTGCCGGTCACCGCGCGGCCGAGCGGCGTGGTGTTGAAGTAAGTGACACCAGCGGTCGTGACGTGGAAGGCGCCGGCCTGCAGCGCGGCAATGCCTTCGTTGGCCAGCTGCGTGCGGCAGTCGATCAGGCGGGCGTTCTCGGCGCCGTAGAGCATCGCCTTGCGGGGGATCTCGTCGTAGTCGGGCTCGTCGGGCTGGCCGAGGTTGGCGGTGTAGGCGTAGGGAATCGCGCCCTTGTTGCGCATCCAGTGCAGCGCCGCGCTGGTGTCCAGGCCGCCTGAGAAGGCAATGCCGACCTTCTGGCCGGCGGGAACGTTTTGGAGGATGGTCGACATGTGAGGGTCCCGGTTCAGCCGAAATGGCAGATGTAGCTGTAGGGCTCGCCGGTCACCCGGATCTGGAAGCTGGAATTGGCCGGCACGTTGAACTTCTGGCCCGGGCCTGAAGCGACCCACTCGCTGGTGCCCGACAACAGGTATTCGCAGCTGCCGGCGGTGCCTTCCATGATTTCAGGCGCACCGGTGTTGAAGGTGAGGGTGGACGGCAGGATCACGCCGACCGATTTCTTGGTGCCGTCCGCGAGCGTGAGGCTGTGGCTCACGCATTTGCCGTCGAAGTACACATTGGCCTTGGTGGCCACTGCGGCGCTGTTCAGAGTGTCGGTAGTCGTCGTCATTGGGTGGCGCCGGCGCGCGGGCGGTCGGCATTCGAGGACGCACCGCGCAGGCGGCGCACCCCTCAGGGGTTGGAAAAGTCCTCGATTTTAGGGGCTTGGCCGAGCCCCAGCCGCTCAACGATGCCAGCCGCCGCGGTAACCGCCATAGCCACGATAGCCGTAGCCCCGGCCGTAGTAGCCGCCACCCCAGCCGCGCGAATAGCCCAGGTTCAGCGAGATGCCCACCGGCGGGTACACGTAGGGCTGTGCGTACGGGTAGGTGTAGGCGGGCTGCACGTACACGGGCGGCGCATACACCGGCGCCGGCTGCGCGTAGACCGGCGCGGGCGCGTTGGACACCACCACGCCGGGTTCGGGCACGACGCTGTCCCAGGGCGAGCCGCTGCCCTGGTATTGCTGCTGCGACTGCGGGTCTTGCTGATACTGGTACGGCTGCTGGTATGGCTGGCCGTTGTTGTTGGCCTCGACCGGATAGGGCTGCAGCTGCGATTGCGGCTGCACGGGCGCGGTGGTCGCACCCGAAGTGGTCACGCCGTAGGCACTGGCCTGGACCGGGATGGTCGCGCCCGGCCGGCTGGTGGCGCGGGTCGTGTACTGGCGGCCCTGGTATTCGTAGGTGACGTTGTAGCTGACGTCGCTGCCGGTCGTTTCGCGGATCGGCGTGGCCGAAATGACCCGGGCCTGGACCACTTGCTGGGCCTGCGCGATGCCTGCGCCCGTCGTCAACAGCCCGACCACCGAAAGCCCCGCGAGGGTGCGAAAAACGTGTCTGTTCATGGTGTTCTCTCCTGCAGATCGGGTTTGGAGGCCGGCCGGCGAGGCGGGGTTCCGGGGTTTACACGGCGTTCACAGCCCAGCTTTCGACGTCGAATCCCGTCGTAACGCCGGTTTTCGCGCCCCAGTTGACCACCGGCCGCTTGATCAGGCTCGGGTTGGCCAGCAGCACGGCACGGGCCGAGGCGGCATCGACGACGCTGTTCTGGGTGGCTTCGTCGAGCTTGCGCCAGGTGGTGCCGCGCCGGTTGACCAGCGCCTCCCAGCCGGGCTTCTTCAGCCACTGGTCGAGCTCGGCCTCGGGCACGCCCTGTTTCTTGAAATCGTGGAAGGTGTAGGCCACGTTGTGTTCGTCGAGCCAGCCGCGGGCGCGCTTGACGGTGTCGCAGTTCGGGATGCCGTATAGGGTTGTCATGGCCGCCATGATGCCGCGCCCGGCGGGTCGGCGACAATGCCGGCCTCCATGGAAACCCTTAACGACTGGCTCGCGCGCGCCGAGCAACTCCATCCCAAGAACATCGAACTGGGCCTCGACCGCGCCAAGGAGATGGCCGGGCGCCTCGGGCTGAAATTCGGCTGTCCCGTTATCACGGTGGCGGGCACCAACGGCAAGGGCTCGACCTGCGCGATGCTCGAGTCGATCCTCACGCATGCGGGCTACCGCACCGCCGTGTTCACGTCCCCCCATCTTGTGCGCTTCGAAGAGCGGCTGCGCCTGAAGGGCGAATCGGTCGATGCTTCCAAACTGATAGCAAGCTTCGAAGTGGTGGAGAAGGCGCGCGGCGACATGGCACTGACCTACTTCGAGTTCACCACCCTCGGCATCCTGCACCGGATGATCGAAGAAAAGCCCGATGTGGCGATTCTGGAAGTCGGCCTCGGCGGCCGGCTCGACGCGGTCAACATCATCGATGCTGATTGCGCGGTCATCACCAGCATCGACCTGGACCACATGGACTATCTTGGCCCCGACCGCGAAAGCATCGGCTTCGAGAAGGCCGGCGTCCTGCGCGCCGGCAAGCCGGCCATCGTGAGCGATCCGATGCCGCCGCAGAGCGTGATCGACCACGCAAACGCCATCGGCGCCGACCTCTGGCGCTTCGGGACCGACTTCAACGTGTCGGGCGACAAGCAGCAGTGGGGCTGGTCGGGCCGCGGGCGGCGCTACAGCGGGCTGGCCTATCCGGCGCTGCGTGGCGCCAACCAGCTCATCAATGCCGCGGGCGTGCTCGCGGCGCTCGAGGCGCTGCGTCCGCAATTGCCGATCACGGCGCAAGCGGTGCGCAACGGTCTCGCGATGGTCGAGTTGCCGGGGCGCTTCCAGATCGTGCCGGGCGAACCCTCGCTGGTGCTCGATGTGGCGCACAACGCACACGCGGTCGCGGCGCTCGCCGAGAACCTCGATGCGATGGGTTTCTTTCCCACGACGCACGGCGTGTTCGGCATCATGGCCGACAAGGACCTCGCGCCGATCTTGGCGCGCATCGGCCCGCTGATCGACCGCTGGTACTTCACCGACCTGCCCACGCCGCGCGCCGCCAAGGCGGTCGATCTGCAGGCTGCCTGGCAGGCGCAGAACACCCGCGCCGACGCCTCCGGCAGCGTGCATGCAGGCCCCATGGACGCATTGCGCGCGGCCATCGAGCACGCAGACCCCGCTGATAGAATCGTGGTCTTCGGATCGTTCTTCACCGTGGGTGGCGTGCTCGAAAACGGCACCCCCCGGCTGCAAGCCAAACACCTGTCGCCGGGCGGCTGACCGACAGGTCTCCGCACCATCTGGCATCACCTCGCTGCACTCCTTCAGGGATCGAACTTCATGGCGTTTTTCAAGTTCCGCACGCGCGGCCCACAAGGCAACGAAGGACGCAGCGCCCCGGCGGCCGTCCCTGCGGAAAGTGTCGAAACCATGCGTCGGCGTGCGCGCCATCGGCTGCTGGGCGCCGCGGTGCTGGTGCTGCTGGGCGTGATCGGATTCCCGCTGCTGTTCGACACCCAGCCGCGCCCCGTGTCGGTCGACATCCCCATCGAGATTCCGGACCGCAACAAGGTCAAGCCGCTGCCCGTGCCCGCCGCACCTGCAACGCCTCCTGCGACGAGCAGCGCACCGCCCGCACCCGAAAGCAGTTCCCGCGTGGCGGCCGCCTCCTCGGCCGGCGGCATGATCACCGAGACCGCCGACGGCACCGTGATCGATTCCGGCAAGCCGGTGGCCAGCACGTCGCCTGCCGTCGAGACCAAACCCAAGCCCGAGCCAAAACCCGAGCCGAAGCCGGAGGTCAAGCCAAAGCCGGAGCCCAAGCCCGAAGTCAAGCCGGAACCCAAGCCAAAGCCTGAACCGAAACCCGAGGCCAAGCCGAAGCCGGAGCCCAAGCCAGCCGCCTCGGCGGACGATGGTGCACGCGCCCGGGCCTTGCTCGAAGGCAAGCCCATCAGCGCCACGCCCAAGCCTGCCGCCGCCGACGAGGCTGCCGGCCGCTTCATCGTGCAAGTCGGCGCCTTCGCCGATGCCGACAAGGCGCGCGAAGTCCGGCAGAAGCTGGAGCGCGCCGGCCTCAAGACCTACGTTCACGTTGCCAAGACGGCCGATGGCGAGCGCACGCGTGTGCGTGTCGGCCCCTTCGCGTCGCGTGCCGAAGCGGACAAGGCCGCGGAAAAGGTCAAGGGCTTGTCTTTGTCGGCCGCGATCCTCACGTTGTAAACGCAGGCGCCTGCTGCCGTGGCCCTGCTCGACTGGATCGCTGTCACGCTCATCGTGGTGTCGATGCTGTTCGGCCTCATGCGGGGGCTGGTGTTCGAAGTGATTTCGCTGGCGGGCTGGGTGGCTGCATTCATCGCCGCCCAGTGGCTGGCTTCCGATGTGGCAGCGTGGCTGCCGTTCGGCGAGCCGCAGGCGACGTGGCGTTATCCGTTGGCCTTCGTGCTGGTGTTCGTGGGAGTGGCGTTCGGTGTGGGGCTCATTGCGGCCCTCACGCGCAAGCTGATCACTGTGGTGGGCCTTCGGCCTGTGGACCGGATTTTGGGAGCTGCCTTCGGTGCGGCGCGGGGCGCAGTGGCCCTGCTCGTGCTGGCAGTCATTGTTCATTTGCTGGTGTTGAGCGACAGTGCCTGGTGGCGCGACTCGCTCAGTGCCGGTGTTCTCGATGCGGCACTGCAGGGCCTGAAACCCGCGCTGCCTGAAAAGTTGGCAAGCTACCTGCCCTGAAGGAATCGCTCATGTGTGGAATCGTCGGCGTTGTCAGCAACGCACCCGTCAACCAGTTGCTCTATGACGCGCTGCTGCTCCTGCAGCACCGCGGCCAGGACGCGGCCGGCATCGTGACCTTGCTGGAACGCAAGTTCTTCATGCACAAGGCCAAGGGCATGGTGCGCGACGTGTTCCGCACCCGCAACATGCGCGGGCTGCCGGGCAATGTAGGCCTGGGCCAGGTCCGCTACCCGACCGCCGGCAACGCCTACAGCGAAGAAGAGGCGCAGCCCTTCTACGTGAACGCGCCCTTCGGCATCGTGCTCGTGCACAACGGCAACCTCACCAACGCGCACGCGCTGCGCTCGGAACTGTTCTCCACCGACCACCGCCACACCAACACCGAGAGCGACTCCGAAGTGCTGCTCAACGTGCTCGCGCACGAACTGGAGCGCTCGTCGCGCGGCGTGCCGCTGCATCCTGCCGAAGTGTTCGCCGCGGTCAAGAACATGCACAAGCGCCTGCGCGGCTCGTACGCCGTGGTCTCGCTGATCGCCGGCCACGGCCTGCTCGCCTTTCGCGATCCGTACGGCATCCGCCCGCTGTGCATGGGCCGCAACGAGAAAGACGGCACCGTGATGGTGGCCAGCGAATCGGTTGCGCTCGAGGGCTCGGGTCATGTGTTCGAGCGCAACATCAACCCGGGCGAAGCGGTGTTCATCGACCTGGAAGGCAAGGTCCATTCGATGCAGTGCGCCGAGGCGCCCACGCTGAACCCGTGCATCTTCGAATTCGTCTACCTGGCCCGCCCGGACTCGGTGCTCGACGGCATCTCGGTCTACCAGGCGCGCTTGAACCTGGGCGAAACGCTGGCCAAGCGCGTGGTCTCGACCGTGCCGCCGAACCAGATCGACGTGATCATCCCGATCCCCGAATCCAGCCGCCCGAGCGCCACGCAACTCGCGCATCTGCTGGGTGTGCCGTACCGCGAAGGCTTCGTGAAGAACCGTTATGTGGGCCGCACTTTCATCATGCCGGGGCAGGGCGTGCGCAAGAAGTCGGTGCGCCAGAAGCTCAACGTGATCGCGAGCGAGTTCAAGGGCCGTAACGTGCTGCTGGTCGACGACTCCATCGTGCGCGGCACCACCAGCCGCGAAATCGTCCAGATGGCGCGCGATGCCGGTGCCCGCAAGGTCTACCTGGCCAGCGCCGCGCCGCCGGTGCGCTACCCCAATGTCTACGGCATCGACATGCCGACCAAGGACGAACTGGTCGCGCACGACCGCACCGTCGAAGAGATCCGCGAACTGATCGGCTGCGACGCGCTGATCTACCAGGACGTCGACGCCATGAAGCGCGCCATCGGCTCGCTCAACTCCAAGCTCGACGGCTTCGACGCCTCGTGCTTCGACGGCGTGTACGTGACCGGCGACATCGACACCGACGCCATCTCGCGCATGAACGGCAACCGCCCGCGCATCGAAGAGACCGAAGAAGATTCTTCGCGCCTCGCGCTCCCCAACCACAGCGAGTGAGAGCTGAAGTGACCGACGTACGAACCCTGCCGCCCGGACTACACCGCGACACGCTCGCGCTGCGCACCGGGCTGGCGCCCAGCCAGCATGGCGAGCATTCCGAAGCGCTGTTCCTCACCAGCGGCTTCGTGCAGCCCGACGCTGAAACCTCGGCACGCCGCTTCGCCGGCACCGAGCAGGGCTTTACCTACTCGCGCACTTCCAATCCGACGGTGACCAGCTTCGAGCAGCGCCTTGCCGCGCTCGAAGGCACAGAAGCGGCCATCGGTGCATCCACCGGCATGGGCGCGATCCTCATGATGTGTATGGGCCTGCTGAAGGCTGGCGACCATGTGATCTGTTCGCGCTCGGTGTTCGGCTCGACGCTGAACCTGTTCGGCAAGGAGTTCGCGAAGTTCGGCGTCGAGACCACTTTCGTCTCGCAGACCGACGTGGCCGAGTGGCGTGCGGCGATCAAGCCGAACACCAAGCTGCTGTTCGCCGAGACGCCGACCAATCCGCTGACGGAAGTCTGCGACATCAAGGCGCTCGCCGACCTCGCTCACGATGCGGGCGCGCTGCTCGCCGTCGACAACTGCTTCTGCACGCCGGTGCTGCAGCGGCCGGCCGAACTCGGCGCCGACCTCATCATTCATTCGGGCACCAAGTACCTCGACGGGCAGGGCCGCGTGATGGCGGGCGCGATCTGCGGTCCGTCGAAGCTCATCGTCGATGTGTTCGGCCCGGTCGTGCGCACCGCCGGCATGGCGCTGTCGCCGTTCAATGCATGGGTCGTGCTGAAGGGCCTTGAAACGCTAGGCATCCGCATGAAGGCGCAGTGCGCGAATGCATTGGCCGTGGCGCAGTGGCTAGAGCAACAGCCGGGCGTCGCGCGTGTCTACTACCCCGGCCTCGCTTCGCACGGGCAGCACGAGCTCGCGATGCGCCAGCAGTCGGGGCAGGGCGGGGCGGTGGTGTCGTTCGACGTGGTCGGCGACACGCCGGAAGCGGCGCGCGCCAATGCTTTCCATGTGATCAACAGCACGCGCGTGGTGAGCATTGCCACCAACCTGGGCGACACCAAGACCATCGTCACGCACCCCGGCACGACCTCGCACGGCCGCCTGACCGAAGTGCAGCGCCAGGCGGCTGGCATCAGCCAGGGCCTGATCCGCGTTGCGGTCGGCCTCGAATACATCGACGACATCACGGCCGACCTTTCGCGCGGCCTGAGCACCCTGAATTCCTGAATCGAGTTTCATGACCGGCAAAGTTCGCACCCGCATCGCTCCGTCTCCTACCGGCTTTCTTCACCTGGGCACGGCCCGCACCGCGCTCTATTCGTGGGCCTACGCGCGCCACCACGGTGGCGAGTTCGTGCTGCGCATCGAGGACACCGACGTGGCCCGCTCCACGCAGGACTCGACCGACCAGATCCTCGCCTCGATGCACTGGCTCGGCCTCGACTACGACGAAGGCCCGATTTACCAGATGCAGCGGCTGGAGCGCTACCGCGAAGTCATCGCGCAGATGCTCGCGGCCGGCACGGCCTATCACTGCTACTGCACGCCCGCCGAGCTCGACGAGATGCGCGAGGCGCAACGCGCGCGCGGCGAAAAGACGCTGTACGACCGCCGCTGGCGCCCCGAGCCGGGCAAGGTGCTGCCGCCCGTGCCCGAAGGCGTGCCGCCGGTGGTGCGCTTCTGCAATCCGCCCGAAGGCGACGTGACGTGGAACGACCTGGTCAAGGGCGAGATCACGATCAACAACCGCGAGATCGACGACCTCATCATCCTGCGGCCCGACGGTGTGCCCACCTACAACTTCGCGGTGGTGGTCGACGACTGGGACATGAACATCACGCACGTGTTCCGCGGCGACGAGCACATCAACAACACGCCGTGGCAGATCAACATCTTCCGCGCGCTGGGCGCACCGCTTCCTCAGTTCGGCCACGTGCCGGTGATCCTGGGCGACGACGGGCAGAAGCTCTCGAAGCGCCGCGGCGCGGTGAGCGTCACTGCGTATGAAGAGAACGGCTACCTGCCGGAGGCGATGCTGAACTACCTCGCGCGCCTGGGCTGGAGCCACGGCGACGACGAGCTCTTCACGCGCGAGCAGATGGTGAGCTGGTTCGACGGTTCGCACCTTTCCAAGAGCCCCGCGCAATGGGATGCGGCAAAGCTCGCATGGGTGAACGCGCAGTACATCAAGGCGAAGGCCGATGCGGAACTCGCACCGCTCGTGGCCGCGCAACTGAAGAAGCGCGGCATCGAGGCGGACGACCGGCTCGCGGCCATCTGCGCGCTCTTCAAGGATCGCTGCGAAACCACCGTCGCGCTGGCCGACTGGGGCCGCGGCGTTCTACGCGGACGTGACGCCGAGCGAAGCCGATCTCGCGCAGCACGTCACCGATGCGGTGAAACCCGTCATCGCGACGCTGGCCGAGAAGCTCGCGGACGTGACATGGGAAAAAGTTTCGATCGCCGCGGCCATCAAGGAAGTTCTGGCCGCGCATTCTGTGAAAATGCCCGTGTTGGCCATGCCGGTTCGCGTCCTTGTGATGGGAACACCGCAGACGCCATCACTCGATTCGGTGCTCGCACTCTTTTCTCGCGAAAAAGTTGTGGAGCGTTTGAAAAGGGCCTGATTTTTCGGTCTATAATTTGAGGCTCGACACCGACACACGGTAATTCTGAAAAGAAAAGCCCGAAAGTCAAATTGGGGGTATAGCTCAGCTGGGAGAGCGCTTGCATGGCATGCAAGAGGTCATCGGTTCGATCCCGTTTACCTCCACCATCAAAAGTGTCGAGAAGAAGATAAGTGCTGATCGCAGCACGGT
The DNA here is from genome assembly GCF_030815625.1 of Variovorax sp. W1I1. NCBI lineage: Bacteria > Pseudomonadati > Pseudomonadota > Betaproteobacteria > Burkholderiales > Comamonadaceae > Variovorax > Variovorax sp. W1I1. Next base: position 1,183,489 of record NZ_JAUSWZ010000001.1, read on the forward strand.
TCCTAAGGTTTTGACCCTATCGTCTAGAGGCCTAGGACACCACCCTTTCACGGTGGCTACCGGGGTTCGAATCCCCGTAGGGTCGCCAGTTTCATGCAAGTGAAGCAGGCACAAGTCGTCAGCACTTGGCTCCGCAAGGAGTGAACGTTGTCTACCAGGAGTGGTAGTTCAGTTGGTTAGAATACCGGCCTGTCACGCCGGGGGTCGCGGGTTCGAGTCCCGTCCACTCCGCCAGATAAAACCCCTCGCAGCTTTCGAGCCGCGAGGGGTTTCCTCTTTGTGGGCTGCCCCAAACGTTGGCAATACACATGGACCTTCGCGCGCTTCGCTACTTCATCGCAGTGCTCGAGGCGGGAAGCCTCTCCCGGGCCGCGGCTTCGCTCTACGTGGCCCAGCCTGCGCTCACCGCGCAGATAAAAAAGCTCGAGAACGAACTCGGCACCCAGCTCTTCGAACGCTCGCATGCAGGCGTCACGCCGACGACCGCGGGCATGCAGCTCTATCACGACGCGCGCCGGCTGCTGTCCGATGCGGCCGCGCTGCGGGAGCGCTTCCAGCGGCCGCCGAACGGTCTCGAAGGTTCGGTCACGCTGGCAATTCCCTCGCTGCTTTCATCCTTGCTGCTCGGCCCTGTGCTGATGCGGCTGAAAGAGCGGCATCCGCTCGTGCGCGTCTTCGTGCTGGACGATCTGAGCCTCATGGTGAGGAAAGCCATGCTCGATCGCCGGGCCGATGTCGGCATCCTGGTGGACACGCCGGTGCTCGAAGGCATGGCGTGCGAGCCGTTGGCGGAAGAGTCGATCTTTCTTTGCGGCTTCGACGTCGGCGGCATCGCAGCACCGCTGGTGAAGCGCCCGCGCAAGTCCGCATCCGGCAAGGCGGTCACGCGGCGCGGCATCGGTGACATCGCCTTCGCGAAAGCCGCGCAGCTCCCGCTGGTGCTGCAGTCGCGGCGCTTCAATATCCGGCAGCAGGTCGAAGGTGCCGCATCGAACCTCGGCATCGAACTCAACGTGGCCTACGAACACGATTCGGCACGCGTGCTGCGCTCGCTCTACCAGGCCGGCGCAGGCTTCACTTTCACGCCCGGATGCGCGCTCGACGCCTCGGCATTGACGAACGAACACTGGATCTGCGCCCGCGTGACCGAGCCCGAACTCAAGCGCAGCTACACGCTCGCGACGCCCGCGAACCGTGCGGTCGATCCGGTCGCGCAGGCGCTGATCGATGTGCTGCGCGAAGAGATCGAGCGCATGGTCGGCGAAGGAATCTGGAAGGCCGAACTCCCGGCCGGCCATCAGAAAGATTGATGCCTTCGCATCAGCAAACGGTATTTCCTCCTCGAGCGCCTGCGCCGCGATAGTGGCGGCAGTCCACCCGAATGCAGAGGTGGCGCACAGGAGATAGCTTTTGAATTCCACATCCTTCGAGGTCGCCAACGTCGGCGACCTCGTCTCTCGCGCCTCCCGCGCGTTCTCGAAACAGATCGCGATCAAGAGCCCGGCGCGATCGATCACTTACGACGCACTCGACCGGCGTTCCAACCGCCTGGCCCATGCGGTGCTCGCACAGGGACTCGCACGCGGCGCCCGGGTCGGCGTGTACTTGCCCAATTGCATCGAGGTCGTCGAGCTCGAACTCGCCTGCTACAAGGCGGCGCTGGTGAAGGCGCCGATCAATTCGCGGCTCTCGCCCGTCGAAGTGGCCGAGGTCATCGCGAACAGCGAGGCCGAGCTGATCGTGACCACCGCCGCGCGGGCCGAAGCATTCCTTCCCTTCTTGAAAATCTCAGCGCCGCGTCTTCTGCTGATCGACCAACCGGAAGGCGCATCGAACAGCTACGAGGCTGCATTGGCCGTCGCAAGCGATGTGTTCGAAGCCGTGCGCGTGCGCTCCGACGAACTGGCCGTGCTGCACTACACCTCCGGTTCGAGCGGCGTGCTGAAGGCGGCCATGCAGACCTTCGGCAACCGCCTCGCGCAACTGCGCAAGTTCCTGATGCGCGCCGACGGCATGCGCCCCGGCGAACTGCTCGGACTCGTCGGTCCCATCACGCACGCCTCGGGCATGCAACTCGTGCCGGCGCTTTGCAGCGGCGCGACCATCCGGCTGTTCGACGGCTTCGAGCCCGGGCGCTTTCTTGCGGAGATGCGCGCCGACCGCGTCGCCCACACCTTCATGGTGCCTACGATGATCAACATGCTGCTCGCGCACCTCGAGGGCCAGTACCTCCCGCTGCCCGATCTGAAGCGGCTCGGCTATGGCGCGGCACCGATGGCGCCCGCGCGCATCCTGCAGGCGATGGACGTGTTCGGCCCCGTTCTTTCGCAGGGCTACGGCGCAGGCGAGACGACTTCGGGCGTGTGCGGCCTCTCGGTCGAAGACCATCTGTTCGCACGCGCCGCGCGGCCCGAGCGGCTCGCGTCCTGCGGCCGGCCGTTCCTGGAGTCACGCGTCGAGATCGTCGATGACGAAGGTCAGCCCGTCGCAGTCGGCGAGATCGGCGAGATCGTGGTCAGCGGCCCCGACGTCTTCGCCGGCTACTGGCGCGCGCCCGAACTCACGGCCGAAGTGCTGAAGAACGGCGGCTATCACACCGGCGACCTCGCGCGTGCCGACGACGACGGCTACATCTACATCGTCGACCGCAAGAAGGACATGGTGATCACCGGCGGCTTCAACGTCTATCCGTCGGAGGTCGAGGCGGTGCTTTACCAGCACTCGGCCGTCGCCGATGCCTGCGTGTTCGCAGTGCCAGACGACAAATGGGGCGAGGCCGTCGCCGCGCACATCGTGCTCAAGCCCGGCGAGGCGCCCGATGCGGCCGTGCTCGACGCCTTCTGTGCCGACCGGCTCGGCGGCTTCAAGCGGCCTCGGATGATCGAGTTCGTTTCGGCGCTGCCCAAGAACGCCAACGGCAAAGTGGCGCGCAAGACCATCCAGGCCCCGTACTGGGCCGACCGCGCGCGGCGCGTCAATTGAAGAACAGAGGACCCATGACTTCATCTACCCCGGCAACGGCCCCGTTCGAAGGCTCGGCAGAGGCCGCCGAACTCTCCGCGCGCATCGGCGATTTCATCCACGGCGAACTGGCCGCGATCGTCCGCGAGCACGGCATCAACCACGAGCGAAGCCCCGACCGCGAGACGCTGCGGCGCGTCTGGCGGCGCTCGAACGAACTCGGCTTCTACGGCATCACCTTGCCCAAGGCGATGGGCGGCCTCGGCCTGTCCGTGCTCGACCATGTGCTGATCAAGGAGGCCATCTACGCCAGCGGCTCGCCGCTCGCACCGCACGTGTTCGGCGAACTCAGCGGACCGCCCCGGGTGGGCGCGTTGGCGCGGCAGGCCACGCCCTACCAGCTGGAAGCGTTCATCCAGCCGGTGGCGAATGCAGACAAGGCCATCTGCTTCGCGTTGACCGAGGCCGAAGCCGGCTCCGACGCCGGCGCCGTCCAGACGCGCGCCGAGCGGCAGGGCGACGACTACCTGCTCACCGGCCGCAAGCGCTTCATTTCGGGATCGCCGTTCGCGGACTTCGCGCTGGTCATGGCCTCGACCGCGACCGATCCCGCCCAGCGTGAGATCTCGGCCTTCTTCGTCGACCTGGGCCAGCCGGGTGCGCGTGTGGAGTCCGGCTACAAGACCATGGCCGGGCAGTCGCACACCGGCGACATCGTGCTGGAAGCCTGCCGCGTGCCGGCGCGCAACATGATCGGCGAGCCGGGGCGCGGCCTCGCACTCGCACTCGGGCGCATCACGGTGAACCGGCTGCTTCATTGCCCCGCGATGGTCGGGCTCGCGCGCGTGGCGTTGAACGATGCGCTGGACTATGCGCGCGGCCGGCGCCAGTTCGGCCGCGCGATCTCGCAGTTCCAGGCCGTGCAGCACATGCTGGCGAACATGGCGACGGACCTTGCCGCAGCGCGCGGATTGATGATCGCCACCGCGCGCCAGATCGATGCCGGCGGCGAGGCGCGCGCCGAGGCTTCCATGGCCAAGCTCTTCTGCTCCGAAGCCGCGTTCCGCATCGCGGACTCGGCCGTGCAGATCCATGGCGGCGAAGGCATCGTGCAGGGCCGGCGCGTGGAGTTCCTGTTCCGCATGCTGCGCATGTACCGCGTGCTCACCGGCACCAGCGAGATCCAGCGCAACACCATCGCGCGCGAACTGCTGGGCGATCCAGCCGCCTGATTGCAAGCGCCGCGCCTCCTACAAGAACCAGATCGAGAGACAAGACAGACATGAATCACCAGGATCACCTCGCCACCCGGCGACAACTGTGCAAGGCACTCGCCGCGTCGCTGCTGCCCGCCGCATGGCCGGCGTTCGCCGCGGACGCCGATTGGCCCAGCCGCCCCATCAAATGGGTGCTTCCCTATCTCGCGGGCACGGGCCCCGACAACACCGCGCGTGCGCTGGCCGAGGCGGTCGGCACGCTGCTCGGGCAACCGGTGGTCATCGAGAACCGCGGCGGCGCCGCCGGCAACATCGGCGCGCGGCTGGTGGCGCGCGCGCCGGCCGATGGCTACACCTGGATCTACTCGGCCGCACCAATGGCGGCCAACATGCGCATGTACGCGAACCCCGGCTACGACGCGATCAAGGACTTCCGCCACATCATGCGATTGACGACCTCGGACATCCTCCTGATCGTCCATCCCTCGTCGGGCATCGACACCGTGCGCGATCTCATCGAGCGCACGCGCGCCAACCCGGGCAAGCTCGACTACGCGTCCGGCGGCGTGGGCACGCCGTCGCACCTGGGCATGGAGCTGTTCCTGAGCGCGGCCGGTGTGCAGGCGATGCATGTGCCCTACAAGGGCGCCTCGGAGCTGGTCAATGCGGTGCTCGGCAAGCAAGTGCTCTTCGCGATGCCGATCTTCAGCGTCGCCTATCCGCACGTTCAGGCCGGCCGGCTCAAGGCGCTGGCCGTGGCCGGCAGCCAGCGCAACCCGGCGCTGCCCGAGTTGCCCACGCTGGCCGAGGCGGGCGTGCCCGGCGTGTCGCTCACGTCGTGGGGCGGCATCTCTGTGCCGGCGCGCATGCCCGATCCGATCGTCGCGAAGATCCATGCGGCATTCGAAGAGGCGCTGCGCAAGCCGGCCGTGCGCACCATCATCGAGGTCTCGGGCGGGAGCGTCAGCCCCTCCAGTTCGCAGGAGTACGCCAAGGGCTTCGTGCAGGAGATTGCGCTGACCGAAACCATGATGAAGAAGGCGCAGCTCGCGCCGATGTGAGGCCCGATCGGACCCTCAAAGCCTTCTTGAAAATAGAAGGCTTACGCGATTTCAGGACCAAGCAGAGTTATCAATTTCCTCGGCAATGCGCTCGTAACGCCTTCTGATATTGGCAATACAAAGTACGTGCCAACCCCGATCCTGCGGCACGACTCCTGCTTCTAGACTTGCTCGCGAAACAGTCTTCAAGCAGGTACTCGATGCAGCAAAGAAAACACAGAATCGCCGTCATTCCGGGTGACGGCATCGGGATCGAAGTGGTGCCCGAAGGCCTTCGCGTGCTCGATGCGGTGAGCCGCAAGTTCGGCATCGAATTCAGCTTCGATCACTTCGACTGGGGCTCCGACCACTATGTGCGGCACGGTCTCATGATGCCGGCCGACTGGGACGAGCGCATCAAGGGCCACGACGCCATCTACTTCGGCGCCGTCGGTGCGCCCGACAAGGTGCCCGACCACATCGCCGTGTGGGGCCTCCTCATCAAGATCCGCCGCGAGTTCGACCAGTACGTGAACCTGCGTCCCGTGCGCCTGATGCCCGGCGTGCCCGGGCCGCTCGCGCACCGCAAGCCCGGCGACATCGACTTCCTCGTGGTGCGCGAAAACACCGAAGGCGAATACACCTCGGTCGGCGGACGCCTCTTCGAAGGCACGCCGCGCGAAATGGCGATCCAGGAGGCCGTGTTCACGCGCCATGGCGTCGACCGCATCCTCAAGTACGCCTACGAGCTCGCGAGCAAGCGCCCGCGCAAGAACCTCGTGGCGGCGACCAAGTCGAACGGCATCTCGATCACCATGCCGTACTGGGACGAGCGCCTGGCCGAGATGGCCAAGCGCCATCCCGACATCGCGACGAGCAAGTACCACATCGACATTCTTTGCGCGCACTTCGTGCAGCACCCCGACTGGTTCGATGTGGTCGTGGCCTCCAACCTCTTCGGCGACATCCTGTCCGACCTGGGCCCGGCATGCACCGGCACCATCGGCATCGCGCCGTCGGCCAACCTGAATCCAGAGCGCGCGTTCCCGTCGCTGTTCGAGCCGGTGCACGGCTCGGCGCCCGACATCGCGGGCAAGGGCATCGCCAACCCGATCGGCCAGATCTGGTCGGCCGCGCTGATGCTCGACCACCTGGGCAACGGCGACCCCGTGTATGCGCAGGCTTCGGCCGCCGTGCTCGCGGCCATCGAGACGGTGCTGAGCGAAGGCCCGCGCACGCGCGACATGGGCGGCACGGCGAACACGGTCGACGTGGGCCGCGCCATCGCGAGCTGCATCGGATGACGCGCCGGCTCCGCACGAAGCATCGAGACCGATAGATGGGCCTCTTCCTGCTCAAGCGCCTGGCCACGCTGGTCGGCACGCTGATCGGCGCGTCGGTCATCGTGTTCCTCGTCCTGGAGATCCTGCCCGGCAACGCCGCGCAGATGCTCATGGGCCCCGATGCCTCGCCCGATGCGGTGGCGGCACTCGCCACCAAGCTGGGCCTCGACCAGCCGGCGTGGACGCGCTACTGGCACTGGATCGGCGGCATCCTCACCGGCAACCTCGGCGACAGCTATGCCTACGGCTCGCCGGTGCTCGACCTGATCCTCGAACGCCTCGCGCTCACCGTGCCGCTGGCCGTTCTCGCGATGACGCTCACCACCGTGCTCGCGCTCGTCGTGGGCGTGACGGCGGCCGCGCGCCACAACAAGATGGGTGATGTCGGCCTCATGGGCATGACGCAGGTGGGCATCGCGATCCCGAACTTCTGGTTCGCGATCCTCTTGATCCTCGTGTTCTCGGTGAAGCTGCAGTGGTTCTCCGCGGGCGGCTTCGATGGATGGGGCGAGGGCGTGCTGGGTGGCGTGAAGTCGCTGCTGCTGCCGGCGCTGTCTCTCGCGGTGGTGCAGGCCGCGATCCTCGCGCGGATCACGCGTTCGGCGGTGCTCGAAGTGATGCGCGAAGATTTCGTGCGCACCGCCCGCGCCAAGGGCGTGTCGCAGCGCGCCGTGCTGTGGCTGCACGTGCTGCGCAACGCGATGATTCCCGTCATCACCGTGATGGGCATGCAGTTCTCCGAACTGCTCGCGGGCACCATCGTGATCGAGAACGTGTTCTACCTGCCGGGTCTCGGCCGGCTGATCTTCCAGGCCATCAGCAACCGCGACCTCGTCGTCGTGCGCAACTGCGTGATGTTGCTCGCGGCGCTTGTCGTCATCGTGAATTTCGTGGTCGACGTGCTCTATGCCGTGATCGACCCGCGCATCAAGGCGAGCGACATATGAACACCATCACCGCTCCCGCGGTTCCCAGCGCAGCCGCGCTCACCATGCCGGGCTTCTGGCGCCGTGCGCGGCACCACCGCAGCTTCGTCATCGGCGCCGTCCTCGCGCTGCTGCTGCTCCTGGCTGCGCTCGTGTCGTTCGTGTGGACGCCGTGGTCGCCGTACGAGATGGACATGGCCAGCAAGATGCAGGCGCCCTCGGCCGCGCACTGGCTGGGCACCGACGCCTTCGGGCGCGACGTGGCCTCGCTGCTGCTCGTCGGCGCGCGCGCTTCCATCCTCGTGGGCGTGATCGCCGTGGGCATCGGCCTCGTGGTCGGCACGGCGCTCGGTTTGCTGGCGGCCGCACGGCGCGGCTGGGTCGAGGAGGCGATCATGCGTTTCGCCGATTTCTCGCTGGCGTTCCCCGCGATCCTCTCGGCCATCATGATGACGGCGGTGTTCGGCGCGGGCATCGTCAACGCCATCGTCGCGATCGGCATCTACAACATCCCGACCTTCGCACGCATCACACGCGCCTCGGCGAACGCTATCTGGTCGCGCGAATACATCGCTGCGGCACGCGCCTGCGGCAAGGGTTCGTTCTCGATCACGATGCAGCATGTGCTGCCGAACATCTCGGCCGTGCTGATCGTGCAGATCACCATCCGCTTCGCCATCGCGATCCTCGCGGAGGCGGCGCTCTCTTACCTCGGCCTAGGCACGCAGCCGCCGCAGCCTTCGTGGGGCCGCATGCTCAGTGAGGCGCAGACGCTCATGTTCCAGCAGCCGCTGCTGGCGGTGTTCCCCGGCATGGCCATCGCGCTGGCGGTGCTCGGCCTCAACCTGCTCGGCGACGGTCTGCGCGACCTGCTCGACCCGCGCCTCGCACGGGCCCGCTGAACCATGCCTCTTCTCGAAGTCAACGACCTGCGCATCAGCCTGCAGACGCAGCGCGGCCCCGCCGAAGCGGTGCGCGGCATTTCCTTTTCCCTGGAGCGCGGCGAAACGCTGGGCATCGTGGGCGAGTCGGGCTGTGGCAAGTCGATCACCGTGATGTCGCTCATGGGGCTTCTGCCCTCGACCGCGAAGGTCGGCGGCAGCATCCGCCTCGACGGGCAGGAGCTCGTCGGGTTGCCCGAGAAGGCGATGTGCCAGATTCGCGGCAACCGCATCGGCATGATCTTCCAGGAGCCGATGACGGCACTGAACCCGGTGCACACCATCGCGCGTCAGGTCGGCGAGCCGCTGCGGCTGCATCGCGGGCTTTCGAAGGCCGAGGCGCGAAAGGAAGCACTGGGCCTGCTGGAGCGCGTGGGAATTCCCGACGCCGCCTCGCGGCTCGACGCCTACCCGCACCAGTTCTCTGGCGGCCAGCGCCAGCGCATCGGCATCGCGATGGCGCTCGCCTGCGGCCCCGACCTCCTGATTGCCGACGAGCCCACCACCGCGCTCGACGTGACCATCCAGAAGCAGGTGCTGGACCTGATCCAGAGCCTGGTCGCCGAGATGGGCATGGCGCTCATCCTGATTTCGCACGACCTCGGCGTGATCGCCAACAGCGTGCAGCGCATGCTCGTGATGTACGGCGGCAGCATGGTCGAGAGCGGCCCGACGAAGGCCGTGTTCGCCGAGCGCGCGCATCCCTACACGCGCGGCCTGTTTGCTGCTCGTCCGGTGCTCGGTGCGCCGCGAACCGGCCGCCTTGCCACCATCCGCGGCAGCGTCCCTGAGTTGGTGGACCTGCCGCGCGGCTGCGCGTTCGCAGGGCGTTGCAGCTTCACGGCCGACATGTGCTACACGACGAAGCCGCCGCTGGCCATGAAGCCGAGCGGCCATGCGGTGCGGTGCCTCCGTCTCGAAGAAATCGCGGCGCAAAGCGCTGTTCCTGCATGAGCAGATCCGCCACAACCCAACCGCTGCTGCAGGTGACCAACCTAGTGCGGCACTACGACCTGCCGCGCGAAAAACTCTTCGCACCGCCGCCGACCGTCAAGGCGCTCAACGGCGTGAGCTTCAAGGTCGAAGCCGGCCGCAGCCTCGGCATCGTCGGCGAATCGGGCTCGGGAAAGTCGACCATCGCGCGCTTGGTGATGGCGCTCGACACGCCCACTTCGGGCAGCGTGAAGCTGCTTGGGCGGGATCTGCACACGCTGCCGAAGAGCGAGTTGCGCAACGCGCGACGCGATTTTCAGATGGTCTTTCAAGACCCCTACGGCTCGCTCGACCCGCGCCAGACCGTCGCGCGCATCGTCGCCGAACCGCTCGAAGCATTGGCCGAGGTTTCCCGCAAGGAACAACGCGAGCGCGCCGCCGAATCGCTCGCCGCCGTGGGCCTGCGCACCACCGACATGGACAAGTACCCGCACGAGTTCTCGGGCGGACAAAGACAGCGCATCGCCATCGCGCGTGCGCTCATCACGCGGCCCAAGCTCATCGTCGCCGACGAACCCGTCAGCGCGCTCGACGTGTCGGTGCAAGCGCAGGTGCTCAACCTGATGCAAGACCTGCAGCAGCAGTTCGGCATCAGCTACCTGCTCATCAGCCACGACCTCGCAGTGGTCAACCACCTGTGCGATGACGTCGCCGTCGTCTTCAAGGGCCAGATCGTGGAGCAGGGCGCGCCAGGCCACCTGTTTCGCCACGCGCAGCACCCCTACACGCGGACGCTGCTGTCCGCGGTCTTGCAGACACCCGCCGGTTGAGCCGCGCGGGGTCGTTTCCCCTTACTTTCAGGAGAGATATCGAATGTTGAAGCGACGCACCCTCATGGGCACCGCGATGGCCGCGGCGATCCCGGGCGCCTTTCTCCCGCTGGCGCAGGCGCAGACGGGCAAGAACACGTTGAACATCGGCATGCCGCTGGAACCGCCGGGCCTGGACCCGACCGCCGGTGCCGCATCGGCCATTGCCGAGATCACGCAATACAACATCTTCGAGACGCTCACCAAGGTCAACGCCGACGGCTCGGTCACGCCGATGCTCGCGGAGAGCTGGTCGTCGTCGCCCGACATGAAGACCTTCGTCTTCAAGCTGCGCCGCGGCGTGCGCTTCGAGAACGGGCAGCCCTTCAACGCCGCCACGGTCAAGTTCTCGTTCGACCGTGCGGGCGGCGCCAAGAGCACGAACAAGGACAAGCGCTTTTTCAGCGAGATCGGCACCGTGGTGCTCGACGAATACACGGTGGGCGTCAACAGCACGCTGTCGAATCCCGACCTGCCGTTCATGCTGGGCCAGTCCACGGCCTGCATCGTCGAGCCCAAGAGCGCTGAGACGAACGCGACCGCGCCCATCGGCACCGGCCCCTACAAGCTGGCCGCATGGCAGCGCGGCGCCTCGTGCACGCTGGTGAAGTCGCCGACGTACCGCGACCCGGGCCTCGCGAAGGTCGAGAAGTTCGTCTTCCGCTTCATGTCCGACACCGCCGCGCAGACTGCGGCGCTGATGGCGAACGACATCGACATCTTCCCGCGCGCGGGCACCCGCTCGGTCGCGCAGTTCAAGGGCAACCCGCGCTTCCAGGTGCTGGAGGTGGGCACGCGCGGCAAGGTGATCCTCACCATCAACAACCGCAAGAAGCCGCTGGACGACGTGCGCGTGCGCCGCGCGATCCTGGCGGCGCTGGACCGCAACACGATCATCCAAGGCGCAGCCGACGGTTTCGGCAAGCCCATCGGCAGCCACTACGCGATGGGCGCGCCGGGCTTCATCGACACGACCGCGATGAACCCCTACGACATCGAGAAGGCCAAGCGCCTGCTGGCAGAAGCCGGCGTGAAGACGCCGCTCGAGTTGCGCCTGACGCTGCCGCCGCCTTCGTACGCACGGCAGGGCGGCGAGATGATCGCCGCGCAACTGGCGCAGATCGGCATCCACGTGAAGATCCAGAACGTCGAGTGGGCGCAGTGGCTGAGCGGCACCTTCGGCGGCGCGCACGACTTCGACTTGACGATGGTTGCGCACGTCGAACCCTTCGACCTGGTGAAGTACACCGAGCCCGACTATTACTGGGGCTACGACTCGAAGAAGTTCCGCGACACATTCGTCGCGATCCAGAACGAAGAGAACAAGAAGCGCCGCGCCGATCTGCTGGCCGACGCGCAACGCCAACTGGCGACCGACGCCGTCAACGGCTTTCTCTACCAGGCTGTGTTTCCCACCATCGCGCGCAAGGAGGTCAAGGGCCTGTGGGCGAGCATGCCGATCGTGGTGAACGACCTGGCCGCGATTTCCTGGAGCTGATGCCATGACGAAACCTCTGTATGCCCTGAGCGCGGCCGAGCTCGGCACGGCCTATCGCAGCAAGGAACTCTCGCCGGTCGAGGTGGTGCACGCGGTCAACGAACGCATCGCGGCGCTGGAGCCGAAGCTGCACGCGACCTGGCTCTTCCGCCCAGAGTTCGCGCTCGAACAGGCGCGAGCTTCCGAAGCGCGCTGGCTGGCCGGCACGCCGCGCGGCGCGCTCGACGGCGTGCCCGTGACCATCAAGGACAACCTCGCGACAGCGGGCGACCCGATGCCGTTGGGCACCGCGTCCTACGACCTCGTGCCGATGCCGGAGGATTCGCCGCCGGCCGCGCGCCTGAAGGAAGACGGCACGGTGCTCGTCGCCAAGACCACGATGCCCGACGTCGGCATGCTGTCGTCCGGCCTCTCGACCTTTCACGAACTCTCGCGCAACCCGTGGGACCTGTCGCGCACGCCGGGCGGCTCCAGTGCGGGGGCAGGTGCGGCCGCTGCCGCGGGCTATGGCCCGCTGCACGCGGGCACCGACATCGGCGGGTCGCTCCGCCTGCCCGCGAGCTGGTGCGGCATCTTCACGCTCAAGCCCAGCTTCGGCCGCATTCCGCTGAGCACGCCCTACATGGGCCGCTGCGCCGGGCCGATGACGCGCACGGTGGAAGACGCGGCGCTGATGATGCAGTCCGTCGCGCAGCCCGACAGCCGCGACTACTCCGAGCTGCCGCCGCCCGCCATCGACTGGCTGGCCTTTGATGTCGATGCCTCCTTCCTCGCGGGCAAGCGCGTGGGCCTCCTGATGGACGCGGGCTGCGGGCTGCCGCTCGATCCGCAGATCCGCAAGGCGGTGCTCGCTGCCGCGAAGAAGATCGAGGCGGCCGGCGCCCACGTCGAGGAAATGAAGCCCTTCATGACGCCGAAGATGCTGCAGGGCATGGACCACTTCTGGCGCATGCGTTCGCTGGGCGACCTGCGCGCCATGGCGCCCGAGCGCCGCGCGAAGATGCTGCCCTACATCGATGCCTGGGCCGAAAGCGCGGCTGGCTTCTCGGGCGAGCACATCTTCGATGCCTACACCCAGTTCGTGGCCACGCGCGCCGCCACCGTCGCCGCGACCGTGGGCTTCGACTTCGTGATCTCGCCGGTGTCGCCCAACATGCCCGCACCCGCGGAGCACGCCTCGCCGACGAACGACCCGCTGCGCTCGCTGGAGCACATCGGCTTCACCGTGCCCTACAACATGTCGGAGCAGCCGGCGTCGTCGGTCAACTGCGGCTACTCCGATGCGGGCTTGCCCATCGGCTTGCAGGTGGCGGGTCGCCGGTTCGACGACCTGGGCGTGCTGCAGTTCAGCCGCGCCTTCGAGCTGATCCGCGACGCGCAGAAGCCCTGGCCCGAATTGCAGTGATCCGCCTGCCAAGAGGAGACAAGAAATGACAGCAACCCATTACATCGACGGCGGCCGCGTGGCGTCACAAGGCACCGAAACCATCGCCGTGATCGACCCGAGCGACGGCCAGCGTTTCGGCGAGATCGCACGCGGCAACGCAGCCGACGTGGACGCCGCGGTCCGCGCCGCACGCAAGGCCATGGGCGAGAACTTCGACGGCCCCTGGGGCGCGATGACCGCGCTGGAACGCGGCCGCCTGCTCGCGAAGCTCGGCGCCGCGGTGATGCAGCACCACGAGGAGCTTGCGCAGCTCGAAGCGCGCGACACCGGCAAGGCGCTGCGTGTGGCGCGCAACGACGCGACCGCGCTCGCGCGCTACTTCGAGTACTACGCCGGTGCCTGCGACAAGCTGCACGGCGACACGCTGCCCTACGAGCGCGGCTACACGGTGCTGACGGTGCGCATGCCACACGGCGTGACCGGGCACATCATTCCCTGGAACTACCCGATGCAGATCGCGGGCCGCAGCGTGGGCGCTTCGCTGGCCGCGGGCAACGCCTGCGTGGTCAAGCCGGCGGAGGACGCGAGCCTCTCGCTGCTGCGCCTCGCGGAAATCGCGACCGAGGTGGGCTTTCCCGCCGGCGCGCTCAATGTGGTGACGGGCTACGGCAAGGAGGCGGGCGCCGCGCTGTGCGCGCATCCGGGCATCGACCACATCTCGTTCACCGGTTCGACCGTCACGGGCCGTAGCGTCGGCCTCGCGGCGGCCGAGCGGCATTGCCCCGTCACCCTGGAGCTGGGCGGCAAGTCGCCGCAGCTCGTCTTCGCCGATGCCGACCTCGATGCGGCCGTGCCCGTGCTGCTCAACGCGATCATCCAGAACGCCGGCCAGACCTGCTCGGCAGGCAGCCGCGTGCTGGTCGAGCAATCGGTGTACGAAGAAGTCGTGAAGCGGCTGGCCGAGCGCTTCTCGGCCGTGCGTTCGGGCCCGCCCGCCGACGACCTGGACATGGGCCCGCTCATCAACGAAAAGCAGTTCCGCCAGGTGCGCGACATGGTTGCGACCGCCGAGGCGAGCGGCGTGAAGGTGGCGGCGCGCGGCACGGTGTCTTCGAACGCATCTGCAAATGGCTACTACCAGGAGGCCGTGCTGTTCCGCGATGTGCCCATGGACAGCGAACTCGCGCAGCGCGAAGTCTTCGGCCCCGTGCTGGCCGTGATGCCCTTCGCCGACGAGGCCGAGGCGATTCGCCTTGCCAACGGCACCGACTTCGGCCTGGTGGCCGGCGTCTGGACCCGCGACGGCGCGCGGCAATTGCGCGTGGCGAACAAGCTGCACTGCGGTCAGGTCTTCATCAACAACTACGGTGCGGCGGGTGGCGTGGAACTGCCGTTCGGCGGCGTCAAATCGAGTGGCTTCGGTCGCGAGAAGGGTTTCGAAGCCCTGCTAGGCTTCACGACCCTCAAGACCATCGCCATCAAACACGGATGAATCCATGAACACGAACGCACAACAAGTACAAGAGCCCCGCCGCGTCGGCCTGGTCGGCGTCGGCCTGATGGGCAGCGGCATCGCGCAGAACATCGTCAAGCACGGCCACAAGCTGACCATCCTCGATCACCCCGGCAACCAGCCCGTGGGTGCGCTGCTCGCGGCGGGCGCCACTGCTGTGTCGGACGTGACGGCACTGGCCGCCGATGTCGACGTGCTGATCCTCTGCGTCACCGGCACGCCGCAAGTCGAGGCCGTGATGCTGGGCAAGGATGGAAAGGGAGGCGCGCTGACCAGCCTGCGCCCCGGCACCGTGGTGATCGACTGCTCGACCGCCGTGCCCGACTCCACCACCAAGGTCGCGCAAGCCGTGCTGGCCAAGGGCGGCAAGTTCCTCGATGCGCCGATGACGCGCACCGCCAAGGAAGCCGCCGAAGGCAGGCTCAACCTGCTGGTGGGCGGCGATGCGGATGTGCTGGCCTCGTGCCTGCCGCTCCTGCGCTGCTTTGCCGAGAACATCACGCACGTGGGCGGCATCGGCGCGGGCCATGCGATGAAGCTGCTGCACAACTTCGTCTCGCTCGGCACCGTCGCGCTGCTGTGCGAAGCGGCCGCCTGCGCGGAGCGCGCGGGCGTGGCGCCCGATGTGTTCATCGATGTGCTCGCCAAGGGCGGCGGCAACGGTGTGGCGCTGGAACGCGTCAAGCCCAAGCTGCTGACCGGCAGCACCGATTCGCTGAAGTTCTCGATGGCCAATGCCAAGAAGGACCTGGGCTACTACAACGACATGGCGCAGCAATCGTCGGCCAGCCACGGCATCGCAGAGGCCGTCGAGAAGCTTCTGACCCACGGCATCGACACCTTCGGCCCCGACCGCATGGTGCTCGACCTGGTGGAAGCGCTGAAGAAGTAAAGGACGCGCCCGTGCCTCGCGCTACGGCACGTAGCGCGAGAGCAGGTGATCGACCAGGCGGCGCTGCGGAAACGTCAGGGTCTCCTGCCGCGTGCAGAGGTACATGCGGCGCGACGCCCAGGCGTCGGACAGATTCAAAAATCGCAGGCCCATCTCCTTGCGGTAGGTGGCCGCCGCGCCCTCGGGCAGGATGCCCACGCCCATGCCGGCTTCGATCATGCGGCACACCGCCTCGAAGCTCTTGACCTTCACGCGCAGGCGCAGCACCTTGCGCGCGGCGACCGCCGCATCCTCGATGGTGCGGGCGATGGCCGAGTCGTTTTCCAGACCCACGAAATCGAAGTCGAGCAACTCCGCGAACGACACCTCGCGGTTGCGGTACGGGTGCTTGCGATGGACGATGGCCACCAGCCTGTCCATGCGGTAGGGAATGAAGTTGA
The DNA here is from genome assembly GCF_030815625.1 of Variovorax sp. W1I1. Taxonomy (NCBI): domain Bacteria; kingdom Pseudomonadati; phylum Pseudomonadota; class Betaproteobacteria; order Burkholderiales; family Comamonadaceae; genus Variovorax; species Variovorax sp. W1I1. The sequence continues at coordinate 1,199,449 of NZ_JAUSWZ010000001.1, forward strand.
GCGTCGTGTCCGCGGTGTCGCCGGTGATCACGCCGACATCGGCCTGCCGGTCGCGGATCGCCTGCACGATCCACACGCTGCGGTGCTCCTCCACGTCGACGCGAATCTCGGGATAGCTGCGGCGAAAGCTCGCCACGTCGTCGGGCAGGAACTGGCCCATGGCCGATGCATTGGCCTGCAGCCGCACGCGGCCGGTCGCACCCTGTGCGTAGTCCGAAAGATCGGCGCGCATGCGATCGACGTCGCGCAGGATGAGCCGCGCATGGATGGCCAGCGACTCGCCCGCACCGGTCACCGTCACGCCCTTGGAGGTGCGCTGGAAAAGCGGCACGCCGAACTCGGTCTCGAGGATGCGGATGCGGCGGCTCGCGGCCGACAGCACCATGTGGTGCTCCTCGGCAGCCTTCGAGAGGCTGCCGGATTCGAGGGCGCTCAGGAAGAGCGCGAGGGAATCGAGGTCGGGCCGCATTGGTCCGTTCAGTGCAGGGTGATAGCCAGCGAGTGGAAGAGGGCCTCGAACTCGGCAGGGCCGCGGACAGGGCGGTCGGCGGGCCAAAGCGCGGCCTTGTCGTAATGGGCGAGCAGGGCTTCGGGGGTCATCGAATCAGTCTACCTGCGACGAGGGGACGGTCACAACCGTGTCACGCGGCGCATGGCACCCTCGCGGCTTGGAACCACCACGCCGCATTCACCTGCGACCCGCCCTCATCGCATCGGCGGTTGCCTGCCTGATTGTCCTGGCCGCCGCATGGCACTTCACCGCGAGAACCTCGCAAGCGACAGGCCCGCCGCTCGAGATCCGATGGCACGGCAACGGCATCATCCTGCAGGGCCAGGTGAGAGACGTAGCCACGCAGCGCGCACTGGCCGAAGGCGCGGCCGCACGGCTCGGCGGGGAGGCCGACCAGGTGGTGGACTGGCTCGACATCGTGCCTTCCGCAATGCCGGTGGCGGACGCCGCGGCGCTCGCCGAACTCATTCTTCTCGGGCAGGAAGGCTGGCACCTGCAGCGGCGGCCGAAGGACGGATGGCTGGCTGTGCAGTCGCTCACCGACGAGCGCAGCGCGAAAGCTCGCACGCTGCTGCGCACTGCGTTCGGTCCCGGGGTTTCGATGGAGCTAGTGGCGCTTCCCTGAGTCCCGTAGGGACGAGGGACGGTCACGCCGTCGTCATGTCGTGTTGCCAGCATGCGCTGCATTCCAAACGGAGGAGAAGATCCATGCATGCATCGCTGAAACATCTCGCGCTCGCGGGTGTCGTCCTGGCCACCTTGTCCGCTTGTGGCGGCAGTGGCAGTTCGAGCAACTTCTTTCCCTTTCTTCCGTCGGCACCACCGCCCGCACCGGTGCCTCCGCCTGCTCCGGCCACGCCCGGCAGCATCGACGTGAAGCTCATCGCCTTCAACGACCTGCACGGCAACCTCGAGCCGCCCAAGCTCTCGATCACCGCGCCTGCTGCCGGCGGCGGCACCGTGCCGGTGCCCGCGGGCGGCGCGGCCTACCTGGCCTCGGCCGTCGCATCGCTCAAGGCGAAGAACGAGAACAACGCGGTGGTATCGGCCGGCGACATGATCGGCGCCTCGCCGCTGGTGTCGGCGCTGTTTCTCGACGAGTCGACCATCGAGGCGGTGAACGCGATGAAGATCGATTTCAACGCCGTCGGCAACCACGAGTTCGACAAGGGCCAGACCGAACTGCTGCGCATGAAGAACGGCGGCTGCGCCAAGAACACCGCGCTCGAACCGTGCCGGGTGAACAAGGCCTTCCCGGGCGCGAACTTCGGCTTTCTCGCGGCCAACACGGTGAAGACCGACGGCAAGACGCTGTTCCCCGCCACCGGCATGAAGAGCTTCACCAAGGACGGTGCCACGGTGAAGGTCGCCTTCATCGGCATGACGCTCAAGGGCACGCCCAACATCGTGACGCCCGCCGGCGTTGCGGGCCTGAGCTTCAAGGATGAGGCAGATACGGCCAACGCGCTGATCCCGCAACTGAAGGCGCAGGGCGCGGACGCCATCGTCGTGGTGATCCACGAGGGGGGCACCACCACCGTCGGCTACAACGACAAGAGCTGCGCCGGTTTGAGCGGCGACATCCTGCCGATCCTGAACAAGCTGGACGCGGCGGTCGATGTGGTGATCTCGGGCCACACGCACCGTTCGTACGTCTGCGACTACGGCAAGACCAACCCGGCCAAGCCCTTCTTGCTGACGAGCGCGGGCCAGTACGGCACGCTGCTGACCGACATCAACCTCACCATCGACACCCGCACCCGCAAGGTGACTGCCAAGGCGGCCGACAACGTGATCGTGCAAGGCGAGGCCTTCACGAGCGGCGCGAACACCGTCGCGCTGACCGACCAGTACCCCGTGTTCGGCAAGAACCAGGAAGTGGCTGCGCTCATCAGCCAGTACCTCGCGATTGCCGGGCCGCTGGTTCAGCGCGTCGTGGGATCGCTCACCGCGACGGCCACGCGCACGCAGGTGGCCTCTAAGGAAAGCGCGCTGGGCAACCTGATCGCCGATGCGCAATTGGCGGCGACCAGCCCGGCCGGCAAGGGCGCGGCGCAGATCGCCTTCATGAACCCGGGCGGTGTGCGCGCCGACCTCGCACCGGCACAGGATGGCAGCGTGACCTACGGGCAGATCTTCGCGGTGCAGCCCTTCGGCAACAGCCTGGTGGTGAAGACGATGACGGGCGCGCAGATCAAGGCGGTGCTCGAGCAGCAGTTCAACAGCGGCTCCAACACGGTGGCCGCGCCGAAGGTGCTGCTGCCCTCGCGCGGCCTGACCTACAGCTACAGCGCCTCGGCGCCCGGCGGCGCGCGCATCGGCAACCTGGCGCTGAACGGCACGGCCATCGATCCGGCGGCGAACTACCGCGTCACGATGAACAGCTTCCTGGCCACCGGGGGCGACAACTTCACCGTGTTCAACCAGGGCACCGACACGCTCGGCGGCGACCAGGACGTGGATGCGCTGGAGGCCTACATCAAGGCGAACAGCCCGCTCGCGCCGCCGGCGACCGACCGCATCACGGTGCTTCCCTGAGCGGGGACGGCCTTGGCCGGGTGATTCGTTGAAGGCGCCTCGGCGATCGCGGCATTGCCGCGACATTGCGTTTCTTGCATCGATGCTGCGGTGCAAAAATCGGGCTCCAGAGCTCTCCTTTTCACCCGGCGGAAGTGCTTGCGCAGGTACGCGGCCTGACTTCGCGTAGGCGAGATTCCCACGTCGGATTTTTCGTGTTTTGGCCGCCGTAGCATGGATCGACCTGCCGCTGCAGGCAGAGAGCTTTACCGCCGATCCATGTTCTTTCTTTTGCAAAGGAATTCATCATGCGCACCATGAACCTCCGCACGCTCGCGCTCTCGTCCGTCGTGGCAGCGTGCAGCCTTGCCTTTGTCGGATGCACCACGACGCGCCCGCAGGCCCAGGGCAGCAGCGCAAGCTCGCGCACATCGATCGATGCACAGGTCGATGCCTCGCTGTCCAAGCTGTACGACACGGTGAAGGGATCGCGCGAACTGGTCGCCAAGTCGAGCGGCGTGCTGGTGTTCCCGGCGGTGGTCGGGGCGAGCCTGGGTGTCGGTGCCGAATATGGGCGCGGCGCTTTGCGCGTGAACGGCCGCACGCAGTCGTACTACAGCACCACCGCGGGCTCGGTGGGCTTCCAGGCTGGCGCGCAATCGAAGGCCGTGATCTACCTCTTCACCACGCAGGCGGCGCTCGACAAGTTCCGCAACAGCAGGGGCTGGACGGCCGGCGCCGATGCCACGGTGGCGCTTGCCACCATCGGCGCCAACGGCAGCGTCGACACCAACACGATCCGGCAGCCGGTGGTGGGCTTCGTGCTGACCAATGTGGGGCTGGAGGCCGGCGTCTCGCTGTCGGGCGCGAAGATCACCGAGATCCAGCTGTAAGAGAGTCGATGGCGGGGCTCGCGCCCCGTCGTCAATCGGCCAACTGCACAGCCAGTTGTGCCTGCAGATCGGCGACCTGCTTGCGCAGGGCGTCGTTCTCGCGCGTGAGTTCGGCCACGCGATGCTCCAGTGCTTCGACCGCATCGGGCTTGGCGGACTGATCGTTCGATGCGGACTCGGGCGATTCTTCGCGCGGCTTGCGCTTGGCCTCGCGCACGCGCTTGGCGGCCTGCTTGAGTTCGTCCTTGCCCGCGTTCGCCGCGGAAACTTGTTCTTCGGCGGGCAGGCTTGCCACGGCCGCGGCGGTGTTGATCGAGATCACACCCGACTTCACGGCCGCCACCAGTTCGGGCGCAGCCTGCTTCTGGATCTTCTCGATCATCACGACCTGGCTGCTGCTCAGGCGCGCGGCCTTGGCGATGGACTCGCGGCTGTTCAGCGGCGCGGGCGGCGGCAGGGCGTTGGCGTTGTCGGCGGAGGATTCGCCGGCGGGTGTGTCGACATCGAAAGGCGGATCGTCCGATGACGACGTTTCCGACAGCGCGCGGGAGCGTTGGTCGTCGACGATGACTTTCTTGCGCAGTGCCAGCACGCCGCGCTGGTAGTCCGAGATGCTGCGCCGGCCGAGGTGCTGGTCGATCATCCAGAGGTGCACGTCCTCCATGGTCTTGAAGTGCGTGTTCTGCACCGTCTGGAACGGCAGGCCGTGCTTCTGGCAGATGCCGTAGCGGTGGTGGCCGTCCACCAGTACGTCGCCCCACAGCACCAGCGCGTCGCGGCAGCCCTCGGTGAGGATGCTGCGCTCCAGCGCCGCATATTCCTCCGGCGACATGGGATCGATATAGGCTTTGAGTTCTTCGTTGACGACGATGTTCATGAGGGAGGGATCGGGGAAAGGGGCGAAATTCTAGATGCGCGCGTCGTGCGGACTTCCACCTCGCGCTCCCATTGCAGGGGCGCTGTTTCGTGGCAAACGATGCGCGCGTCGGTCGAGGTGCAGAGGGCCACCATGTGGTCGGGCGTGGCCTGCAGTTGCTGGAAATGCCATGCGGCGTTGCCATGCGGATCGGCGAGCGCGAATCCGACGTCGCCGGGGGTGTCGAGCGCAAAAGCGAAACTGTCGAGCGGTATCTGCAGGCCCATGCCGCGTGCCTTGATGTAGCTTTCCTTCAAGGTCCAGAGTTCGAAGAAGCGGTGTGGCTGCAAGGCGGTTGGCAATGCACCCAGTGACTTGGCCTCGGCTGCTGCGAAGAAGTGATCGACGGCCTCGAGCACGGCGGGGCGGCGGATGTTCTCGACATCGACACCGAGCTCGATATTGCGGGCAATCGCCAGCACGATGAGGCCGGCGGTGTGGCTCACGTTGAAGTCCAGGCCGCGTGTTTCTTCGATGTCCGGGCTGACATCGATGCGGGGGCGGCCGAAGGGGCCACTGGCGAAGCGCCAGTTCTGCGCCCCGATCGGTGCGTAGCGCGAGAGGATCGTGCGCACCAGCACTCGGGTCAGCAGGTAGCGGTACCGGTCGCGCGGGAAGTGGAAGCGATCTTTTTGTTGCAGCTCCTGCGGCGTCAACAGTGCGCGGTAGGTGGCATCGAGCGCGGGATCGCCGGAGTCGCCGTGCGGGCAGAACCAGAGATGGATATCGCCCGCGGGCAGAGGAAGGAGGGGAGCGGCGCGATGCATGTTGGGCGTCGGCGCTTCGCCGCAATCTTGTTGTTCAAATGATTGCACGAAGCGCAAGTCGGCTATTATCGCGACCCCCTGTGCCGGGTTCCGCGTTCTCTCGTTGATCGCTCGGCCATCCGATTCGCCGCGGCGGATTTTCTCGGGGCTCCTCATGTCGTTTGTTTGAGTGTCGATCCGGAAGGGTCATGGAAATGCCTCAAAATCCGCCTATAAATAGCAATGATTCTTATTTCGATTTGTGCATCGAAAGTAGTAAATCGGATCTGCGGCCCGTCTCGGCTCGCTCACTGGAACTGGAGGAAGAGGTGTTGAACATGCCGTTGCCGCATTCATCCGAGCCTTCGCTCGCCGAGGTTTTCATCGCCCACCGCGCGCAGCTCTGGCGGGTAGCCCGGAAGATCGTCAACACGGCGGACCTGGCCGACGACGTCGTGCAGGACGCCTACCTGAAGATCGCCGACGGCCCCTGCGTGCGCCAGGCCGAACGTCCCATCGGCTATTGCTGCCAGGTGGTGCGCAACATGGCGCTGGACTACTGCCGTCGCCACCGCGTCGAGGCCAGCTATCGCACCTTCGACGTGGATGTGGAGCTGCTCGACATGCCGACAACCGCTTCGACACCCGACCGCATGATGTGCGAACGCCAGGTGATCACTGCCATCGACAAAGTGCTGGCCGGCCTCTCGCCCCGCACGCGGCTGGTGTTCGAGCTCTACCGTCTCGAGGGCCTCACGCAGCGCGAGATTGCGGCGCGCCTGGGCTGCGCGCTGGGCCTGGTGAACGGGCTGATCGCCGAGGCCGCCAACGCGATCAAGTCATGTGGCCACCTGCTGCTGGAGAGCGACGCGCACTAGCTGCGGCTTCTACGCAGCGGGGCCACCCCGGTTTCCCGCGAGAATGCGCGTTTGGACCGGCCGGGTCCGTTCAACAGTAACGACAGCACCCGGCCTCGACGGACAACGCGAACAGCTGGCTTCACGAATGACACAGGAAACGGGCGATCCCATCTGGAACACCGCATGGGACTGGGTGCAGCGCGAGCACGACAGCGAGAGCTTCGACGAAGCCGCGCGCGCCGAAATGACTGCCTGGCTCCTCGCCGAGCCCGCACACCGCCGGGCCTATGACAAGGCCGCCCGGCTCTGGCTCCTCGCAGGATTCGTCCCGCCAGCCAACCACTTCGGCGACGACCTGCCGGACGACGACGCCGAGCCTCGCGCCGGCAAGTAAAAAACCGCATCCAGCGCGAACGCGTGCCTCCCGCGCGCGTTTCGGCATCGGCACGCCTGCGGCGCTCGCCGTCCTGCCGTGAAAAATGAACAGATCGACCTCTGAAGCGTCCTCTTGGCAGGGGCGCTGAGATTCCGTCCGGTCCGCGACCGGCTGCGGTGCGCTCCTTTCTCTCTCTGTTCAATCACACAAGGATGCACCGATGTCGACCAGCTGTTTTGACCGCGAAGACGAGACCTTCATCGTTCTGGTCAATCAAGAAGACCAGTACTCCATCTGGCCGCACTGGAAGGCCGTCCCGGGCGGATGGACCGCCGTTGCGGGCTTGCAGGGCGACAAGAAGACTGTGCTCGCCTACGTCGAGAGCCACTGGACCGACATGCGTCCCAAGTCGCTGCGCGACTGGATGGCGCAACAGGCGGACGCAGCACCGGCCACGGAATCCGCGGCAGGTTGATGAGCGCCCCGGCGCCCTTGGTGCTGCTGTGCCTGCCCTGCGCAGGCGCCAGCGCCTCCATGTATCTGCGATGGCGGCGTTTCGTGCCGTCGTGGGTTCGCATCGTGCCGGTGGAGTTGCCGGGGCGCGGCGCGCGCATGGGCGAGGCCTTCGTCGAAGACTTCGATGCGCTGGTCGTGCGCCTCTGCGTCGAGCAGGCCGACGCGATGTGCGGCGACTTCGCAGTCTTCGGCCACAGCATGGGCGCCTTGCTCGCACACGGCGTGACTCGCAGGCTTCAGTCCTTGCATCGACCGTTGCCCCGCGCGCTGCTGGTGTCCGGCTGCGCAGCCCCCTCGCGGCGCGATCCTGAACGTTTCGATGGAGGCGAAGACGACGCCTCTCTGACTGCAGAACTGCGCAAGCAAGGCGGCACGCCCGAAGAGGTTTTCGCGAGCGAAGAGCTCATGCGCATCACCCTCGACACGCTGCGTGCCGACCGCCGCGTCTGCCGCAGCCACGCCCATGTCGCCGCCTGGCCGCCGCTTCCGCTGCCGATCCATGCCTTTGCGGGACGCCAGGACGACATCGAGATGCCTGCGATGGCGGCCTGGTCCGAAGAGACTGGTGGCACCTGCACGCTCGACTGGTTCGACGGTGGGCATTTCTTTCTCCGGCACCACGAGACCGCATTTCTCGCGGCGCTTGCATGGCGTCTGCCGACGCACTTTCATCAAGCGCCTCTTCCAGCGCATCAAGGCCAGATATGAATGAACTGCTCGCGACGGCATCCGCCGGCCGGCAACCGCGCAATTTCGTGGCGCACCTGCGCGCGTTGGCCGAGGGGCGTCCGCACGATGTCTGGCTCACCGTGGTCGACGAGGTCGATGGTGCCTACAGCGAGCTGCCTTTCACCTATGCCGTCTTCGAGCAGCGCGTGCGCGCGCTCGCGGCCCGCCTGCAGCAGCAGTTCGCCAAGGGCGACCGCGCGCTCGTCATGCTCGACAACGGCGACCACTATGCGGTGAGCATGCTGGCCTGCTTCTACTGCGGCGTGATCGCGGTGCCGGTGTTTCCACCCGAATCGACGCGACCGCAGCACCTGGCGCGGCTCACCGGCGTGGCGAGCGATTCAGCGGCGCGCTGCGTGCTCACGTCTTCTGCCTTGAGCGCCGCGATGTCGGCGGCCGGCAACCAGTTCGGCGATGTGCAGATCGTTGCCGTCGATGCGATCGACATCGCGCTCGCCGACGCCTGGCAACCCTTCGAGCCAAGCGACGACGACGTCGCCTTCCTGCAATACACCTCGGGCTCGACCTCGGCGCCCAAGGGTGTCATCGTCACGCACGGCAACCTGATGGCCAACGAGCATGCGATCCAGGTCGGTATGGGCATCGGGCCCGACGACAAGTTCGTCTCGTGGGCGCCGCTTTATCACGACATGGGCCTCATCGGCGGCCTGATGCAGCCGCTGTACAGCGGCATCCCGCTGGTGCTGACTTCGCCGCGCTATTTCCTCGAGCGTCCGGTGCGCTGGCTGGAGCTGATCTCGCGCCACCGCGCCACGCTCAGCGGCGGTCCGGACTTCTCGTTCCGCCTCTGCTTAGAGCGGGTGAAGGACGCGCAGATCGCGCAGCTCGACCTCTCGAGCTGGCGCGTGGCCTATACCGGCGCCGAGCCGGTGCGCGCCGACACCGAATTCGATTTCATCGAACGCTTCGCCCTCGCGGGCTTCGATCCCGGTGCGGTCTATGCCTGCTACGGCCTCGCCGAAGCGACCCTGTTCGTGACCGGCGGAAAGCGCGGCTCCGGCATGGTCGCGCGCGGCTTCGGCGCCGACGGCCTGGCATCCGGCAAGGGCACGCCGAGCGAAGACGGCACGCTGCTCGTCGGATGCGGCGCGGTAGCGGTCGAGCATGTAGTCGAGATCGTCGATCCCGCCACGCTGTCGGTGGTGGCCGAGCCCGGACGCATCGGCGAAATCTGGGTGAGCGGCGCGAGCGTCGGGGCGGGCTACTGGGGCAAGCCGCGCGAATCCGCCGAGACCTTCGTCGAGCGTGCGGGCCGCCGTTGGCTGCGCACCGGCGACCTGGGCTTCGTCTGCGATGGCGAGCTCTACGTGACCGGCCGCATCAAGGACCTGATCATCGTCCGCGGCCACAACATCTATCCGCAGGACATCGAGCGCGTCATCGAGGCCGAGGTCGATGCGGTGCGCAAGGGCCGCGTGGCGGTGTTCGCGGCCAGCGGGCCCGACGGTGAAGGCATCGGCGCCGCGGCCGAGGTGTCGCGCAGCATGCAGAAGCTGGTGCCGCCGCAGGTGCTGGTCGAGGCGCTCAGCGCTGCGGTCAGCGAAGTGTTCGGCGAGGCGCTGTCGGCCGTGCTGCTGCTCAACCCGGGCGGCATGCCCAAGACCACCAGCGGCAAGCTGCAGCGCAGCGCGTGCCGCGCGGGCTGGCTCGATCGCAGCGCGGATGCGTATGCGATCTACGAGCGTGGCGCATTCGTCAAGGGCGGTCCTGCCGAGGCACAGGCCGAAGCGCCGGTGCTCGATGAGACCGAGCGCGCCGTCGATGCGATCTGGTGCGAAGTGCTCCGGCCCGCCGACGCGAAGCCTTTCGCGCGCGACGCCCATTTCTTCACCCGTGGTGGCAGTTCGCTCACCGCCACCCAGGTCGCGGCCCGAATGTCGGATCACTGGGACATCGACTTTCCGGTGCGCCTGATGTTCGAGCATCCGCGGCTCTCCGAGTGCGCCGCCGCCGCGCGCCAGCGCCTGGCCGAAGGCGCGCGTGCGCGGCCCGCGCCCATCGCGGTGCTGCCGGCCGAGCGCCGGCTGCATGCGCTGCCGCTGTCCCACGCGCAGGAGCGCCAGTGGTTCCTCTGGCAGCTCGACCCGACGAGCGCGGCGTACCACATGAGCGGCGCGCTGCGCCTCACCGGTGCCTTGCAAGCCGATGTGCTGCGCGCGGCGCTGGACGATCTCGTCGTGCGTCACGAGTCGCTGCGCACCGTGTTCCGCGCGGGCAGCGACGGTGTTGCAGCGCAATGGATCCAGCCGTCCGGCACGTTGCCGCTCGAAGTGGTCGACCTGCGCGACGTGCCCGCCGATGAGCGCGACGGACGCCTCGAGAGCGAGACCCGCCGCATCAAGAGCGCGCCCTTCGACCTCACCCAGGGCGGCCTGCTGCGCGCCGCGCTGCTTCGTCTGGCGAACGACACGCAGGTGCTCGCCGTGGTGATGCATCACATCGTGTCCGACGGTGCCTCGATGCAGGTGCTGATCGACGAACTGGCCGCCGGCTACGCGGCGCGCCTGCAGGGCCGTGCCGCGGCGCTGCCCGTGCCGCGTGTGCAGTACGCCGACTACGCGGTGTGGCAGCGCGAATGGCTGGCCGCCGGCGAGGCAGAGCGGCAACTCGCCTGGTGGCAGAAGGAACTCGGCGACGAGCACCCGGTGCTCGAGCTGCGCACCGACCGACCGCGCAAGCCGCAGGCCAGCTACCGCGCCGCGCGCCACGCCTTCGAGTTGTCCGCGCCCCTGCTGGGCCAGCTGCGCGGCGTCGCGCAGGCCGACGGCGGCACGCTGTTCATGGTGCTGCTCGCTGGCTTGCAGGTGCTGCTGCACCGCTACACCGGGCAGGAAGAAATCCGCGTCGGCGCCGCGATCGCCAACCGCAACCGGGTGGAGTTCGAAAACGTCATCGGCCTGTTCGTCAACACGCTGGTGCTGCGCAACCCGATCAACGGCCGCACGCCGTTGTCGCGCGCGCTCGCGCAAGCCCACGAGGCCGTGCTGGGCGCGCAGGCGCACCAGGACCTGCCTTTCGAACAACTGGTGCAGCGCCTGCAGCCCGAGCGCAGCATGAGCCACAGCCCGCTGTTCCAGGTGATGTTCAACCACCTGTTCGAGGATCACCGCGCACTGCAGCGGCTGGACGGCATCCAGGTGCAGGACCACGCGCTGCCCGACCTGCAGACCCAGTTCGACTGGGTGCTGGAGGCCCGCGAGCGACCCGATGGCCGGCTGATGCTCGACGTGATCTATGCCCACGACCTGTTCGAGCGCGAGACCATCGCGCGCATGGCGCAGCACTACGTGGCGGTACTCGGCGCGCTCTGTGCCGACGCCGGCCGCGCGGTGGGCGACATCGCCTTGCTCGACGCCGCGGAAAGCGCGCAACTCGCAGGTTGGAGCATCAACGCGCGCCGCGAGCCGCAACCCCAACCCGTGCACCACACCATCGCGCAGCATGCGAAGCAGCAGCCCGACGCCGTCGCGCTGCTGTTCGGCGAACAAGCGCTGAGCTTCGCTGAGCTCGACCGCCGCGCCAACCGCCTCGCGCACCGCCTCGTCGCGCTGGGCGTGAAGCCCGACATGCGCGTGGGCATCGTGATGGAGCGCTCGGTCGAGATGGTGGTGGGGCTGCTCGCCATCCTCAAGGCCGGCGGCGCCTACCTGCCGCTGGACCCCGACTACCCGCTGCAGCGCCTGGCCTACATGGTGGAAGACAGCGGCATCGCACTGCTGCTGACGCACCGCGCCACGCGCGAGCACATCGCCGAACGCGCGGGCCTTGCGCGGCTGGAGGTAGACAGCACCGATCTCTCGAACGAGCTCGACACCGATCCCGGCATCGCGCTGCACGGCGAGAACCTCGCCTATGTCATCTACACCTCCGGCTCCACCGGCAAGCCCAAGGGCGCGGCCGTGCGCCACGCGGCGCTGCACAGCTGCATGGCCTGGATGCAGGACACCTACCGCCTCGGCCGGGAGAACACCGTGCTGCACAAGGCGCCGTTCGGCTTCGACGTGTCGGTGTGGGAGATGTTCTGGCCCCTGACCGCAGGCGCGCGGCTGGTGGTGGCCAAGCCCGGCGACCACCGCGATCCGGCGCGACTGGTCGAGCTGATCCGGCGCCACCAGATCACCACGCTGAATTTCGTGCCCTCGATGCTGCAGGCTTTCCTGGCGCACAAGGACATCGAGTCGAGCACGCGGTTGCAGCACATCATCTGCGGCGGCGAGGCCATGCCCGCCGAGACACAGAAAGAGACGCTGCAGCGCCTTCACGGCGCCACGCTGCAGAACCTCTACGGCCCGACGGAAACCACCATCCACGTCACGCGCTGGACCTGCCGCGACGATGGCCAGAGCCTGGTGCCGATCGGCCAGCCGATCAGCGACACCCAGTGCCACATCCTCGATGCCGAGCTCAACCAGGTGCCGCGCGGCGTGGCCGGCGAGCTGTACCTCGGCGGCGTGAGCCTGGCACGCGGCTACCTCAACAAGCCCGGCCTCAGCGCCGAGCGCTTCGTCGCCAACCCCTTCGGCGCGGGCGATCGGCTCTATCGCACCGGCGACCTCGTGCGCTGGAACACCGAGGGCCAGATCGAGTACCTGGGCCGCATCGACCATCAGGTGAAGATCCGGGGCTTCCGCATCGAACTCGGCGAGATCGAGGCGCAGATCCTCGCGCAACCCGCCGTGCGCGAGGCCGTGGTGGTGGCGCGCGAAGGCGCTGCCGGCGCCTCGCTCGTGGCCTACATTGCCGCGCATGCGCAGCAGGCGGTCGACACCGCCGCGCTGCGGGAGCAACTGGGCCAGGTGCTGCCCGACTACATGGTGCCGTGCGCCGTGGTGGTGCTCGAAGCCCTGCCGCTGAACGCCAACGGCAAGGTCGACCGCAAGGCGCTGCCCGAGCCTGAAGGCCTTGGCCGCGCGAGCACTTACGAGGCACCGCAGGGCCATGTGGCGCGCACGCTCGCGGCCATCTGGTCGGAGGTGCTGCAGGTCGAGCAGGTCGGCCTGCACGACAACTTCTTCGACCTCGGCGGGCACTCGCTGCTGCTCATCCGCGCGCACCGCCTGCTGGAAGACCGGCTGCAGGGCAGCTTCCCGCTGGTCAATCTCTTCAAGTACCCCACCGTCGAATCGCTCGCGCGCTGGATCGAGCAGGGCGGCGCGCAAGCCGCGGCCGTTTCCGCGGCAAGCGCCGACGACCGCGCGCTGCGCCAGCGCGCGGCCATGCTTCAACGCCGCAAAGTGGCAGAGAGAGTCAATTGATGACCACCGCCTTCAACGAATCCGCCGAACCGACCGGCCTGGAAATCGCCATCGTCGGCCTCTCCGGCCGCTTCCCCGGCGCCGACGATGTGGACGCCTTCTGGCGCAACATCGAGGGCGGCGTGGAATCGGTGGCGCGCTTCACCGATGAGCAACTGCGCGAACGCGGCGTGCCGCAAAGCCTGCTGGACGATCCCGACTACGTGAAGGCCGGCGTGATGTTCGAAGGCTTCGACCAGTTCGATGCCGGCTTCTTCGGCTACACGCCGCGCGAGGCCGAGAACCTCGATCCGCAGCAGCGCGTCTTTCTCGAATGCGCCTCGGCGGCACTCGAGCACGCCGGCTGCGATCCCGAGCGCTGGCCGGGCAAGGTCGGCGTGTATGCGGGCGAGGGCGCCAATGTCTACCTGATCCGCAATCTGTTGCCGTCTTTCGGCCTCGGTGCGCACACGGGCATCGCCGACCTGCTCGGACTCATGAGCGGCAACTCCGGCGGGTCGCTGTGCACGCGCGTGGCCTACAAGCTGAACCTGCGCGGCCCGGCCGTGAGCGTGCAGACCGCCTGTTCCACGTCGCTCACCGCCGTGCACACCGCCTGCCAGGCGCTCCTGAGCCACGACTGCGACATGGCCCTGGCCGGCGGCGTGTGGCTCAACCTGCTGCAAGAAGGCGGCTACCGCTACCAGGCCGGCGCGATCCTCTCGCCCGACGGCCATTGCCGCGCGTTCGATGCAGATGCCCGCGGCACGGTGATCGGCAGCGGCGCCGGCGTCGTCGCGCTCAAGCGCCTCGACGAAGCGCTGCGCGACGGCGACACCATCCATGCGGTCATCAAGGGCACCGCGGCCAACAACGACGGCTCGGCCAAGGTCGGGTTCACTGCGCCCAGCATCGACGGGCAGGCCGAGGTCATCCGCGCGGCGCAACTGATCGCGGGCGTCTCGGCCGACACCATCGGCTACATCGAGGCGCACGGCACCGGCACCACGCTGGGCGATCCGATCGAGATCGCGGCGCTCACGCAGGCCTTTCGCGCCGACACCGAGCGGCGCGGCTTCTGCGCGGTCGGATCGGTCAAGACCAACATTGGCCACCTCGATGCGGCGGCCGGCGTGGCGGGGCTCATCAAGGCGACGATGGCGCTCAAGCACGGCGTGCTGCCGCCCAGCCTGCATTTCACGAAGCCCAACCCGCAGATCGATTTCGCGAGCAGCCCGTTCTATGTGAACGCGCAGCGCCAGCCCTGGCCCGAAGGCCGCACGCCGCGCCGCGCGGGTGTGAGCTCGTTTGGCATCGGCGGGACCAATGTGCATGTGGTGCTCGAAGAGGCCCCGGTGGCCCGTCCGTCTGCACAGGCAAAGGCACCAGCCTGGCAGATCTTGCCGCTCTCCGCCCGCAACACCGATGCCCTGCAGCAGGCTGCGCAACGGCTCGCCAGCCATCTCGAAGAAGCAGGCTCCGGCACATCGCTTGCCGATGTCGCACAGACGCTGCAGACCGGCCGGCGCGCGCTGGCGGTTCGCGGCGCCGTCGTTGCCGACGGCTCGGCAACCGCCGTCGAGGCGCTGCGCGCGCCCGAGAGCGACTTCGACCAGGCGAGCGGCATTCCCGCGTCGGCACCCGAGGTCGCGTTCCTGTTTCCGGGCGGCGGCACGCAGCACGCGAACATGGGGCTCGCGCTTTACCGCGACCATCCGGTGTTCCGCCAGGAGATCGATCGCTGCTGCGACGCGCTGCGCGATGCGATGGGCATGGACCTGCGGCAACTGCTCTACCCGGCGGCCGGCGGCGAAGCTGCTGCCGACGAAAAGCTCGGCCGCATCGAATACACGCAGCCGGTGCTGTTCATCGTGGAGTACGCGATGGCGCGCCTGTGGATGTCGCGCGGCGTGCAGCCGGCCGTGATGCTGGGCCACAGCCTGGGCGAGTACGTTGCCGCGTGTCTGGCCGGCGTGTTCAGCCTGGAAGACGCGCTGCGCATCGTCGCCACACGCGGGCGGCTGATGCAGTCGATGTCGCCGGGTGCGATGACCGCCATCGCGCTTTCGGAATCCGAACTCGCGCCTTTCCTGGCCACCGGCTGCGATATCGCGGCGATCAACGGCGAGCAACTGTGCGTGCTCGCCGGACCGATGGCGGCCATCGAGGCGGCCGAGCAGCAGCTGTTCGCGCGCGGGCTGATGCCGCGCCGCCTGCTGGTCTCGATCGCTTCCCATTCGGCGATGACCGAGTCCATCGTGGCCGAGTTGCAGCAGGTGGTCGCGTCCGTGCCGCGGTCCGCGCCTCGCATTCCGTTCATCTCCAACGTCACGGGCAAGCCCATCACGGCGCAGCAAGCGGTCGATCCGGCCTACTGGGGCCAGCACCTGCGCGGCACGGTGCGCTTCGCGGACGGCGTGGCCGAGCTGCTGCGTGTCGAAGGCCGCGTGCTGCTCGAAGTCGGTCCCGGCGAGACGCTGGCCGGCCTCGCGCGCCAGCACCCGCTGGCCGATTCGGCGGCGGCCATTTTGTCGAGCCAGGCCCATCCGCAGAAGCAGGCGCAGAACGAACGCCAGATGGCGAGCGCGATCGGCCAGCTCTGGTGCGAAGGTATCGACATCGATTGGGCCGCGTGCCATCCAGGGCGGCAGGCGCGCCGCGTGCCGCTGCCGACCTATCCGTTCCAGCGCCGCTCCTATTGGACGGACATGCCCGAGGCGGGCAGCGAAGCGGCGACCTCGTCCGTGCAGAAGCCGGGCGATGCATTCCATGTGCCGGTCTGGCGGCGCACGGAGCCTGCGAGTGCGCCAGTGGCTCCCGCGCCGACCGAAGGCTGCACGCTGGTGTTCGCTGAAGCGAGCGGCTTGACCGATGCATTGATTCGCCAATTGCAGGCCGAAGCGCCCGCACACCCGGTGTTCCGCGCGACGCCGGGGAGCGGCTATGCCGAAGCGGGAGCGCGCCAGTTCACGGTACGCCCGGGCGAGCGTGCGGATCACGAAGAGCTCCTGCGCAAGGTGCAGGCCGAATCCGGGTCGGTCGCCAAGGTCTATCACCTGTGGAGCGTGGATGAGCAGCCGTTGTCTTCGGCGCAATCCGAGCAAGTCATGGAGCGCGGCTATTTCAGCCTGCTGGCGCTGGCCCAGGCCATCGACAGCACCTCTGGCGGGCGCACGCGCAAGCTCTCGATCGAAGTCGTCGCGAACCAGATGGAAGACGTCGCCGGCCTCGAGCCGCTGTGCCCCGAGAAGGCGACGCTGTTCAGCCTCTGCAAGGTGATCGCACAGGAGTATCCGCACATCGCTTGCCGGGTGACTGACATCGTCTTGCCCGTGCCGGGCAGCGCCGCCGAGGCGTGGCTGGCACGGCAGCTCGCTGCGCCGGCACAGGCGCCGCACGACGAAACGCTCGTGGCCTATCGCGGTCCGCATCGCTGGGTCAAGACCTATGCGCCGTTGCCGTCCGGCTCCGCGCCGCAACAGCGCCTGCGCTCCAAGGGCGTGTACCTGATCACCGGTGGTCTCGGCGGCGTGGGGCTCGCGGTCGCGCGGCACCTGGCCGAGTCATGGCAGGCGCGGCTGGTGCTGCTGGGGCGCACATCGCTGCCCGAACGCAGCGAGTGGGAAGCCATCGCTGCCGACGCCGCGCAGCCGCAGGCCCTGCGGACCCGACTCGCGCAACTGATCGAACTAGAAAACCTGGGCGGCGAAGTGCTCGTCGTCGCGGCCGACGTGGCCGATGCGGCCTCGATGCAGGCCGCCGTCTCAGAGGCCCGCGCCCGCTTCGGCATGGTGCAGGGCGTGGTGCATGCGGCCGGTCACGCGAACAGCGGAATGATCGCAACCCGCACCCGCGCCGCAATCGACGAAGTCTTCGCCCCCAAGCTGCAAGGCACGCGCTTTCTGCTCGACGCACTGCGCGACGAGCCGCTCGACTTCGTGCTGCTGTGCTCGTCGATCTCCAGCATGGCCGGTGGCTTGGGCATGAGCGACTACGCCGCCGCGAATGCTTACCTCGATGCGTTGGCCGCGCTGTGGCAACGCAGTGCGACGTACCCCGTCATCTCGGTCAACTGGGACGCTTGGCGCGACCTCGGCATGGCCGCGGGCCGCGTGCTGCCCGACGGCATCGGCATGGACGGACCCGAGGGCGCGCGGGCGGTGGAACGCATCGTCAACGGCCCGGCGTTCGCGCAGGTCGTGATCTCCACCACCGACCTGAACCAGCGGCTCGGCGAACTGGACAACGGCATGCTCGGCCTGCTGGAGACCGGCCCGGTCGCGAAGAAGAAGCGCCGTGAACACCCGCGCCCCGCGCTGGCCACCCCTTTCGTCGCGCCGGAAGGCGAGTTGGAGAACGTGCTCGCCGGCATCTGGCAAGACATGCTGGGCATCGCCAGCGTCGGCATCGACGACAACCTGTTCGAGCTGGGCGGCGATTCGCTGCTCGCGATCCAGATCCTGGCGCGCGCCCGCAAGGCCTACGAGGTCGAACTGCATCCGGCTGCCTTCTTCAAGGCACCCACCCTCCGCGACCTTGCGATCCTGGTCGAGACCAAGCTGATCGAGGAAATCGAGGCCGCCGCACCCCTCGATGCGCCGGCCGATGCCGAACCCGATCGCTCGCCCGCAACCGTCTGAAAAATCCATGTCCGACATCCAAGACATTTCCACGCGCCGTGCCAACCTGACGGCGGAACAACGCGCGAAGCTGGCGCAGCGCCTGCGCGGCGCGGGCGGCGCTGACCGTGCCGAGCAATCCTCGATTCCGCGGCGCCCGGCGGGCGAGCGCATCGCCTTGTCCTTCGCGCAGCAACGGCAGTGGTTTCTGTGGAAGCTGGACCCGGCGGGCACCGCCTATCACCTGAGCGGCGGCCTCGTCCTCGATGGCAGCCTCGACGCCGAGGCGCTGCGCGCCAGCGTGCAGGCGCTGGTCGATCGCCACGAATCGCTGCGCACTGTCTTCCGCGAGGCCGGCGACGGCGAGGTGGAACAGATCGTTCAAGACACGACCGACATCGCGCTGCCCTGCATCGACCTGAGCGCGCTGGCCGGCCCGGCACGCGAGGCCGCGATCCGCCAGAAGGTGCAGCGCATCCGCACCGAAGCCTTCGACCTCACGCGCGGCCCGCTGATGCGTGCCGTGCTGCTGCGCACCGGCGCGCAAAGCCACCGGCTGCTGGTCGTGATGCATCACATCGTGTCGGACGGCTGGTCGGTCCAGCTCATCCTCGACGAGCTGGCCGTGCAGTACGCGGCGCGCGTGCAAGGCCAGGCGCCTGTGCATGCCGAGCTGCCGATCCAGTACGCCGACTATGCCCGCTGGCAGAGCCAGTGGCTGGCCGAGGGCGAGGGCGAGCGCCAGCTCGACTGGTGGCGTGGTCACCTAGGCGCGGAGCAGCCGGTGATCTCGCTGCACACCGATCACCCGCGCAAGGCCGATGGCCGCTATCGCGCGGCGCACCACACCTTCGCGCTGCCCGCCGACACCATCGAGCGGCTGCGGCAGCAGGCGCAAGGGCAGGGCGCGACCTTGTTCATGGCGCTGCTCGCCGGCTTCAACGCGCTGCTGTTCCGCCACACGGCGCAGACGGATGTGCGCGTCGGCGTGCCCATCGCCAACCGCAACCGCGCAGAAACGGCGGGCGTCGTCGGCTTCTTCGTCAACACCCAGGTGCTGCGCTCGCGGATCGATGCGCGCATGACGTTGGCCGAGCTGCTGGTGCAGACCCGCGACGCCGCCATCGGCGCGCAGACGCACCAGGACCTGCCTTTCGAGCAACTGGTCGGCGCGCTGCAGCCCGAGCGCAGCCTGAGTGCCAATCCGCTGTTTCAGGTGATGTTCAACCACCTGCGCCGCGACCATCGCTCGCTGGCCGAGTGGCCCGGCGTTGCCGTGCAGCGGCTGGGCTTCGAGGAAGAGGGCGCGCAGTTCGAGCTGACCTTGCAGACGCTCGAACTCGAGGACGGCCGGGTCGACGCGACCATCCTCTATGCGTCGGAGTTGTTCGACGTGCAGACCATCGAGCGCATGGCCGGGCACTACCTGGCGGTGCTGCAGGCGCTGGCGCATGAACCGCAGCGGGCGGTGAGCGATGTCGCGCTGCTCGACACGTCCGAGCGCGCGCAGCTTGCGTCGTGGAGCGAGAACACGCGCAGGCACGACGGCGCGCAGCCGGTGCACCGGCAGATCGAGCAGCACGCGCGGCAAACGCCTGATGCGACCGCGCTGCTGTTCGGCGATGAAGCGCTGAGCTACGGCGAGCTCAACGCCCGGGCCAACCGTTTGGCCCACCACCTGATCGCGCTGGGCGTGAAGCCCGAGGCCCTCGTGGGCATCGCGGTCGACCGCTCGGTCGAAATGATGGTGGGCATCCTCGCGATCCTGAAGGCCGGGGGCGCCTATGTGCCGCTGGACCCTGAGTACCCGGCCGACCGCCTGGCCTACATGGTCGAAGACAGCGGGTTGTCGCTGCTGCTGACCCAGCGGCATCTGCGGCCTCTGCTGCCAACTGGCGAAGCCCTCCGCGTGCTCGAACTCGACAGCCTGGACGTCGGTGCCGAATCCGCGGCTGACCCCCAGATTGCACTGCACGGCGAGCACCTGGCCTACGTCATCTACACCTCCGGCTCCACCGGCAAGCCCAAGGGCGCGGCGATCCGCCACGACGCCCTGTACAGCTGCATGGCCTGGATGCAGGAGACCTACCACCTGACCGAAGCCGACACCGTGCTGCACAAGGCGCCGTTCGGCTTCGATGTTTCGTGCTGGGAGATGTTCTGGCCCCTGACCACCGGCGTTCGGCTGGTGATCGCCAATCCCGGCGACCACCGCGACCCCGAGCGGCTGGTGCAGTTGATCCAGAAGCATCAGATCACCACCCTGAACTTCGTGCCCTCGATGCTGCAGGCCTTCCTGGCCCACGAGGGTATCGAGGCCACCACGCGGCTGCGCTACATCATCTGCGGCGGCGAGGCCATGCCCGCGGCCACGCAGCGCGAAGCCCTGCAGCGCCTGAAGGGCGCCTCGCTGCAGAACCTGTACGGCCCGACCGAGACCACCATCCACGTCACGCAGTGGACCTGCCGCGACGACGGGCTGAGCCAGGTGCCGATCGGCCGGCCCATCAGCGACACGCAGGCGTACGTGCTGGATGCGCAGCTCAACGAAGTGCCCGCTGGCGCGGCGGGTGAGTTGTACCTGGGCGGGGTCAACCTCGCGCGGGGCTATCTGAATCGCGCGGGCCTGACGTCCGAGCGCTTCGTGGCCA
Organism: Variovorax sp. W1I1; assembly: GCF_030815625.1. Lineage (NCBI taxonomy): Bacteria > Pseudomonadati > Pseudomonadota > Betaproteobacteria > Burkholderiales > Comamonadaceae > Variovorax > Variovorax sp. W1I1. The sequence continues at coordinate 1,220,038 of NZ_JAUSWZ010000001.1, forward strand.
CGAACAACGGCCAGCGGCTGTACCGCACGGGCGACCTCGTGCGCTGGAATGCGGAAGGCCAGATCGAGTACCTGGGTCGCATCGACCACCAGGTGAAGGTGCGCGGTTTCCGCATCGAACTGGGCGAGATCGAGGCGCAGTTGCTGGCGCAGCCCGAGGTGCGTGAAGCGGTTGTGGTGGCCGACGAAGGTCCCTCGGGGGCGCGGCTGGTGGGTTATGTCTCGGCGCACGCGGGCCAGCAGATCGACGTGACCGCGCTGCGCGGGCGGCTGGGCCAGGCGCTGCCGGACTACATGGTGCCGGGTGTGGTGATGGTGCTGGAGCGCCTGCCGCTGAATGCCAACGGCAAGGTGGACCGCAAGGCGCTGCCCGCGGTGGAGTTCGCGAGCGATCGGGCCTACGAAGCGCCCGAGGGCGGTGTGGAGCAGACACTGGCCGCGATCTGGGCCGAAGTGCTCGGCGTGCAGCGCGTGGGTCGCAACGACAACTTCTTCGAACTCGGCGGCGATTCGATCCTGAGCCTGAAGGTGGTCGCGCGCGCCCATCGGCAGGGCATCCGGATGAGCCCGCGTCAGGTGTTCGAACACCAGGGCCTGGCGTCGATCGCCCGTGCGATCCGTGGCGACGATGCCGCGGACGTTCCCTCGATCTCGGCGCTGTCGGCATCGCAGCGCGCGGGCGGTCTCGCGCTGTCGCATGCGCAGGCGCGCCAGTGGTTCCTGTGGCAGCTCGATCCGCAGAGCACGGCCTACCACGTCAGCGGCGCGCTGCGGCTCGCCGGTGCACTGGACAAGAATGCGGTACGCGCAAGTTTGAATGAACTGGTGCAGCGCCACGAGTCGCTGCGCACGGTGTTTCGCGCCGATGCCTCGGGCATGGCCGCGCAGATGATCCGTGAAACCGGTGGCATCGATTTCTCGCTGATCGATCTCGGCAACGTCGCCGAAGAGGGGAAGCGCGAGGCCCGCGCCAGGCAAGAGGCGCGCCGCCTCAGCGACACGCCCTTCGACCTGGGCGAGGGCCCGCTGCTGCGCGTCGGCCTGATCCGCCTGGCGGCCGAAGTACATGTGCTGGTCGTCGTGATGCACCACATCGTGTCCGATGGCTGGTCGATGCAGATCATCGTGGACGAGTTCGTGGCGTGCTACCGCGCACGCGTCCTGGGCCATGCGCCCGAGCTGCAGCCCCTGCCGCTCCAGTACGCGGACTACGCGGCCTGGCAGCGGGCCTGGCTCGAAGCCGGCGAGAAGGAAAGGCAACTCGCGTACTGGGCGGCGCATGTGGGAACCGAGCAGCCCGTGCTGCAACTGCCCACCGACCATGCGCGGCGCGCGGATGGGCGCTACAGCGCCGTGCGCCACGGCTTTGCCTTGCCCGAGGCGCTCGTCAAGGCGCTGCACCGTCGCGCGCAGGGCCAGGGCGCGACGCTGTTCATGGCGCTGCTCGCGGGCTTCCAGGTGCTGCTCAGTCGCTACACGGGCCAGTCGGACATCCGCCTGGGCGTGCCGGTGGCCAACCGCCATCGGGCGGAGGTCGAAGGCGTCATCGGCTTCTTCGTCAACACGCAGGTGCTGCGGGGCGTGGTGGACGGCCGCGCGACGCTGTCGCAGGTGCTGGCACAGGCCCGCGACACGGCGCTGGGCGCGCAGGCGCATCAGGACCTGCCGTTCGAGCAGCTCGTGGAAGCGCTGCAACCCGAGCGCAGCCTCAGCACGAGCCCGCTGTTCCAGGTGATGTTCAACCACCAGCGCGGCGACTTCCGCGCGCTGCAAAGTTTGCCCGGCCTCACGCTGACGGATTACGAACTGGAAGCGCAGGCCGCCCAGTTCGAGCTGGCGCTGGACACCAGCGAGGACATGGACGGCCGGGTGCAGGCGAGCCTGCGCTATGCGGCCGAGCTGTTCGACGCAGAGACGATGGCGCGCATGGCGGGGCACTACCTCGCGGTGCTGCAGGCGCTGGCGGATGCCCCGCAGCAGGCCGTGGGCGACGTGGTGCTGTCGGGCGAGGCCGAGCAGGCGCAGCTCGCGGCGTGGAGCGAACATGCGCCGCGCGCAACGGACACCGGACCGCTGCATCGCCGGATCGAACAGCAAGCGAAGCTGCGGCCAGATGCACCCGCGCTGGCGTTCGATGGCGCGACGCTCAGCTACGGCGAGCTCAATGCACGCGCGAACCGCCTGGCCCATCGCCTGATCGCGCTGGGGGTGAAGCCCGAAGCGAAGGTGGGCATCGCGGTGGAGCGTTCGACCGCGATGGTGGTGGGGATCCTTGCGATCCTGAAGGCCGGCGGTGCCTATGTGCCGCTGGACCCGGAATACCCGGCGGACCGGCTGGCCTACATGGTCGCCGACAGCGGCATCGGGCTTTTGCTCACGCAGGGCCACTTGGACGTGCCCGGCATCGAGACCTTGCAGGTGCTCGCGCTCGACACGCTGGACACGCGCAATGAATCCGACACCGACCCGCAGGTCGCGTTGAGCGGCGAGAACCTCGCCTACGTCATCTACACCTCCGGCTCCACCGGCCGCCCCAAGGGCGCGCAGCTGTGCCATCGCAACGTGACGCGGCTGCTCGACGCGACCGCGCCGTGGTTCCACTTCGGACCCGAGGATGTGTGGACGATGTTCCACTCCTACGCCTTCGATTTTTCGGTGTGGGAAATCTTCGGGGCGCTGTGCACCGGCGGCAAGCTGGTCATCGTGCCGTTCTGGGCCAGCCGCTCGCCCGCGGACTTCCTGCAACTGCTGCGCGAGCAGCGGGTGACGGTGCTCAACCAGACGCCTTCGGCCTTCGGCCAGCTCACGAGCCTGCCGCAGGCCCATGAAGGCGGCCTCGCGCTGCGCACGGTGATCTTCGGCGGCGAAGCGCTGGAGCCGCAAAGGCTGCGAACCTGGATCGAACACCATGGCGACCAGCATCCGCAGCTGGTCAACATGTACGGCATCACCGAGACGACGGTGCACGTGACCTGGCGCCGGATCACCGCGGCCGACATCGGCCGGCAGCGCAGCCCCGTCGGCTTGGCCATTCCCGACCTGGGCCTGCGCGTGCTCGATGCGCAGATGAACCCGGTGCCGATCGGCGTGGCCGGCGAACTGCATGTGTCGGGCGAAGGCCTGGCACGGGGCTACCTGAACCGCGCGGGCCTGACGGCCGAGCGCTTCGTGGCGGCCGACCATGGGGAGCGGCTGTATCGCACGGGCGACCTCGTGCGCTGGAGCGTCGAAGGTCAACTGGAATACCTGGGCCGCATCGACCACCAGGTGAAGGTGCGGGGTTTCCGCATCGAGCTGGGGGAGATCGAGGCGCAACTGCTCGCGCTGCCCGAGGTGCGCGAAGCGGTGGTGGTGGCCAACGAAGGCCCGGCCGGCACGCGGCTGGTGGGTTATGTGTCGGCGCAGGCGGGCCTGGCGATCGACGTCGCGGAACTGAAAAGCAGGTTGGGCACGGCACTGCCCGACTACATGGTGCCGACGGCATTGGTGGTGCTCGACGGCCTGCCGCTGAACGCCAACGGCAAGGTGGACCGCAAGGCGCTGCCGGCTGCGGAGTTCGCGAGCGAGCGAGCCTACGAGGCGCCCGAAGGCGAGGTGGAAGAGAAGCTCGCCGCAGTCTGGGTCGAGGTGCTGGGCGCCGAGCGCGTGGGCCGGCACGACAACTTCTTCGAGCTCGGCGGCCATTCGCTGTTGGTCGCGCAGTTCGTGGCCCGAGTGCAGGGTCTTGCGCGCGGGCAGCTCACGATCCGCGACGTCTTCCAGCACCCGACGCTGGCCGCGCAGGCGGCGCTGCTGGCGGGCGCGCACCAGGAGGGCGCCACCGACCAGGCACTTTCGGAAATCGATTCACTGCTTGACAGCATGGAGGCTGTTTGATGGAAACAACCGCGACCCGTCGCATTGCAGAGCGCTTCTCCCGGTTGCCCACCGAACAGCGTCGTGTCGTGTACCAGGGGATTCGTTCGAAGGGCCTGACGCTCGACCAGTTTCCGATCCTGGCGCGCGAGAGCGAGACCCCGGGCCGCTGCCATGTGTCCTACGCGCAACTGCGCCAGTGGTTCCTGTGGCAGCTCGACCCGACGAGCACGGCCTATCACATCAGCGATGCGCTGCAGCTCTCCGGTGCGCTGGACGTGGACGCGGTGCGCGCGAGCTTCGAAGCGCTGGTCGCACGCCATGAGTCGCTGCGCACGGTGTTCCGCGCCAATGCCGACGGACTCGCCGAGCAGGTGATCGGCGAAGACGGCGCGTTCGACTTCTCGCTGGTGGACCTGAGCCTGGCCGATGCGGGCCAGCGCGACGCGAAGGCGCGCGAAGCGGCGCAGCGCATCGGCGGCACGCCCTTCGACCTGACGCAGGGCCCGCTGCTGCGCGTGGGCTTGATCCGTCTCGCGCCCGAAACGCATGTGCTCATGCTGGTGATGCACCACATCGTGTCGGACGGCTGGTCGCTGCAGATCATCGTGGACGAGTTCGTGGCGCAGTACCGCGCCCGCGTGCGGGGTGAGGCAGCGGCGCTGGCGCCGTTGCCGATCCAGTACGCCGATTACGCCGTGTGGCAGCGGCACTGGCTGGAGGCCGGCGAACAGGACCGCCAGCTCGGCTACTGGAAGACGCAGCTCGGCGAGACGCAGCCGGTGCTGCAGTTGCCGCTGGTCCGGCTGCGCAAGGCCGATGCCCGCTACAACGCCGTCGCCCATCGGGTCGAGCTGCCCGCGTCGCTGGTCCAGGGCCTGCAGAAGCAGGCGCAGGCACAAGGCGCCACGCTGTTCATGGTGCTGCTGGCCGGCTTCCAGGCGCTGCTCGGCCGCTACAGCGGCCAGGAAGACATCCGCGTGGGCGTGCCGATCGCGAACCGCCACCGCGTGGAGACCGAGAGCGTCATCGGCTTCTTCGTCAACACCCAGGTGCTGCGCAGCGTGGCGGACGAGCGCACCAGCCTGTTGCAATTGCTGGCACAGGCCCGCGAAGCGTCGCTGGGCGCGCAGATGCATCAGGACCTGCCGTTCGAGCAATTGGTCGAGGCCCTGCAGCCCGAGCGCATCGTCGGCGTGCATCCGCTGTTCCAGGTGATGTTCAACCACCAACGCAGCGATTTCTCGGGGTTGAAAGGCCTTTCGGGCCTCGCGCTCGAGCCCTACGACCTGGGGGGACAGGCCGCGCAGTTCGAGCTGATGCTGCTCACCGACGAAAGCCCCGACGGCCGGCTGCATGCGAAGTTCAGCTATGCGGCGGAACTGTTCGATGCCGCGACCATCGCGCGCATGGCAACGCACTACCTGGCCGTGCTGCAGGCGCTGGCCGACCGCCCGGAACAGACACTGGGCGAGATCGCATTGCTGGGCGAAGCCGAGCGCGCACAGCTCGCGGCGTGGGGCACGAACCTGCAAGGCCATGCCGATGCGACGCCGGTGCATCGCCTGATCGAGCAGCAGGTGTCGCGGCACCCCGATGCCGAGGCATTGGTTTTCGGAGAGCAGACGCTGAGCTACGGCGAGCTCAATGCGCGCGCCAATCGCCTGGCGCACCATCTGATCGCCTTGGGCGTGATGCCCGAGACCAAGGTCGGCATCGCGGTGGAGCGCTCCATCGAGATGGTCGTGGGCCTGCTGGCGATCTTGAAGGCCGGCGGCGCCTACGTGCCGCTGGACCCGGAGTACCCGGCCGAGCGGCTGGCCTACATGGTGGCCGACAGCGGCATCGCGCTGCTGCTCACGCAAAGCCATCTGAGCGTCCCCGGCCTCGAAGGCTTGCGGGTGCTGTCGCTCGACACGCTGGCGCTCGACGCCCAGCCCCCGCACGACCCGCAGGTTGCGCTGCATGGCGAGAACCTCGCCTACGTCATCTACACCTCCGGCTCCACCGGCCGCCCCAAGGGCGCGGCCAACCGGCACCGTGCGCTGCACAACCGGCTGGCCTGGATGCAGGCTGCCTATGGCCTGGACGGCGGCGACACCGTGCTGCAGAAGACGCCGTTCAGCTTCGACGTCTCGGTGTGGGAATTCTTCTGGCCGCTGATGACCGGCGCGCGCCTGGCGCTCGCCAATCCGGGCGACCACCGCGATCCGTCGCGGCTGGTGGCGCTGATTCGCGAGCACCGCATCAGCACGCTGCACTTCGTGCCGTCGATGCTGCTGGCCTTCCTCGCGCACGAAGGCGTCGAGGCCTGCGAGAGCCTGGAGCGCATCGTCTGCAGCGGCGAGGCCCTGCCGGCCGAAGCGCAGAACGCGGTGTTCCAGCGGCTGCCGCGTGCGCGGCTGTACAACCTCTACGGCCCGACCGAGGCGGCGATCGACGTGACGCACTGGCAGTGCCGTGCGGACGGGCGCAGCCAGGTGCCGATCGGTCGTCCCATCGACGGCCTCAAGACCTGCGTGCTCGACGGCGCCCTGGGCCTTGTGCCCGAGGGCGTGGCCGGCGAGCTGTACCTGGGCGGTGTCGGCCTGGGACGCGGCTATCTCGATCGTGCGGGGCTGACCGCCGAGCGCTTCGTGGCCGATCCGTTCGATGGCGCGGGTGGTCGGCTGTATCGCACGGGCGACCTCGTGCGCTGGAACGGCGAAGGCCAGCTGGAGTACCTGGGGCGCATCGACCATCAGGTGAAGGTGCGGGGCTTCCGCATCGAGCTGGGGGAGATCGAGGCGCAACTGCTGGCGCAGCCCGAGGTGCGCGAAGCGGTGGTGGTGGCCAACGAGGGCCCGGCCGGCACGCGGCTGGTGGGTTATGTGTCGGCGCATGCCGGCCAAGCGATCGACATTGCCGAACTGAAAAGCAAGTTGGGAATGGCGCTGCCCGACTACATGGTGCCGTCGGCGATCGTGGTGCTCGAAGGCCTGCCGTTGAATGTCAACGGCAAGGTGGACCGCAAGGCGCTGCCAGCAGCGGAGTTCACGAGCGAGCGAGCCTACGAGGCGCCCGAAGGAGAAGTGGAAGAGAAGCTCGCCGCGATCTGGGCCGAGGTGCTGGGCGTGGTGCGTGTGGGCCGGCGGGACAACTTTTTCGAACTGGGCGGGCATTCGCTGTTGGCGCTGCGGCTGCTCGAGCGCATGCGCGCACAAGGCTGGACGACGCAGGTGCGCACGCTGTTCCAGCAGCCCGAGCTGGGCGCTTTCGCGCAGGCGCTGGCGGTCGAGCCAGTGCGCCGCGAGGTGGTGGTACCGCCCAACGGCATTCCGGCGGATTGCCAGGCGATCCAGCCGGAGATGCTGACGCTGGTGGACCTGGATGCACGGCAGATCGCGCGCATCGAAGCGGCGGTGCCAGGCGGCGCGGCCAACATCCAGGATATCTACCCGCTGGTGCCGATGCAGGAAGGCATGCTGTTCCATCACCTGCTGCAGGCCGATGGAGACGCCTACGTCACCGAGCACGGAATGGGCTTCGACAGCCGCGAGCGGCTGGAACGCTTCATCGCGAGTTTCAATGAAGTGATCGCGCGTCACGACATCCTGCGCACGGCCGTTCTGTGGGAAGAACTCGACGAGCCGGTGCAAGTGGTGTATCGCCAGGCCGAGCTCACGCTGCAATGGCTGGATATTCCCGAAGACTCGCTGGGACTCGACGCGCTGGGTCGGCTCAACGCCTTCGCAGGACCGGACCACCACCGCATCGATGTGCGCAAGGCGCCGATGCTCAAGGCGACGGCGGTTCGCGATGTGCCCAACGGGCGCTGGCTGCTGCAGGTGCTCAGCCATCACTTGATCGACGACAACACCACGCTGCGGATGATCGGTGAGGAAATCGCGCAGATCCAGCAAGGCCAGGCGCAGGCCCTGCCCGAACCCGTGCCCTTCCGTCGCTTCGTGGCGCAGGCCAGGCTGGGCGTGAGCCAAGCCGAGCACGAGGCCTTCTTCCGCCAGATGCTGGGCGACGTGCAGGAACCGACGGCGCCCTTCGACCTGCTCGACGTGCAGGGCAATGGCGACGGAATCGAAGAAGTCAGGCTGTCGCTGGACAGCGGTTTCGCGCAAAAGCTGAGGCAGCAGGCACAGCGCCATGGCGTGAGCGCGGCGTCGCTGTTTCACCTGGCCTGGGCGCTGGTGGTCAGCCGCACCACGGGCAAGGACGACGTGGTGTTCGGCACCGTGCTGTTCGGCCGCATGAGCGGCGATGCCCATGCCGAACGGGCCATCGGCATGTTCGTCAACACGCTGCCGATGCGCGTGCGCATGGACGCGCAAAGCGTCTCGCAATGCCTGCGCCAGACGCACGCCGCCCTGAGTGCGCTGATGCACCACGAACACGCGAGCCTGGCGCTGGCGCAGCGCTGCAGTGCGCTTCCAGTCGCCACGCCGCTGTTCTCGGCGCTGCTCAACTACCGCCATGTCCCGAAGCGCGAAGAGGCGGCGGATTCCGGCGGGATGCATGGCATGGCGATGCTGAGCGAGAAGGAGCGCACGAACTTCCCCTTCACGATGTCGATCAACGACATCGGTGACGAATTCGTCCTGGTCGCGCAGATCGGCCGGCAGATCGATGCCCCGCGCATGTGCGATTTCATGCGCACTGCCGTCCACGGGATCGTCGAGGCCCTGGCCACGCGCCCCGAGCAAGCGGTGTGCGAAGTGGCGCTGCTGGGCGAGGCCGAACGCTCACAGCTCGCGGCCTGGGGCTCGAAGCCGCAGCGCCATCCCGATGCGACGCCGGTGCATCGCCTGATCGAGCGGCAGGCGGCGCAGCAGCCCGATGCCGTGGCGTTGGTCTTCGGTGACGAGACGCTGAGCTATGGCGAACTCAATGCGCGCGCCAATCGCCTGGCGCACCATCTGATCGCGCTGGGCGTGAAGCCTGAGACCAAGGTCGGCATTGCGGTGGAGCGCTCCATCGAGATGATGGTGGGCCTGCTGGGCATCCTGAAGGCCGGTGGCGCGTATGTGCCGCTGGATCCGGAGTACCCCGTGGACCGGCTGGCCTACATGGTGGCCGACAGCGGCGTGACGCTACTGCTGACGCAGAGCCACCTGGGCGCGCTGATCCCCGGCGCCGAAGGCCTGCAGGTACTCGCGCTCAACACGCTGGCGCTGAACGGGCAGCCCGCGCACGACCCGCAGGTCGCGCTGCATGGCGAGAACCTCGCCTACGTGATCTACACCTCCGGTTCCACCGGCCGGCCCAAGGGCGCGCAGCTGTGCCATCGCAACGTGACGCGGCTGCTCGCCGCCACCGATGCCTGGTTTCGTTTCGGCCGGCACGACACCTGGACCCTGTTCCATTCCTACGCCTTCGATTTTTCGGTGTGGGAGATATTTGGCGCGCTGTGCACCGGCGGCAAGCTGGTCATCGTGCCGTTCTGGGTCAGCCGCTCGCCCGAGGACTTCCTGCAACTGCTGCGCGATCGGCAGGTGACGGTGCTCAACCAGACGCCTTCTGCCTTCGGCCAGCTGACCAGCCTGCCGCAGACCTACGAGCAACCCCTGGCGCTGCGCGTGGTGATCTTCGGCGGCGAGGCGCTCGATCCGCAGCGGCTGCGCCAGTGGATCGAGCACCACGGCGACGAAAGCCCGCAGCTGGTCAACATGTACGGCATCACCGAGACGACGGTGCATGTGACCTACCGCCGGATCAGCGCGGCCGACATCGGCCAGCAACGCAGCCCCGTGGGCCTTGCGATTCCGGACCTCGGCCTGCGCGTGCTCGATTCGCAGCTGAACCTGGTGCCGATCGGCGTGGCCGGTGAACTGCATGTCTTCGGCGCCGGCCTTGCGCGTGGGTATCTGCGCCGGGCCGGCCTCACGTCGGAGCGCTTCGTTGCCGGGCCGGACGGCGAGCGGCTGTACCGCACGGGCGACCTCGTGCGCTGGAACGCCGATGGGCAACTGGAGTATCGGGGCCGCATCGACCACCAGGTGAAGGTGCGGGGCTTCCGCATCGAGCTGGGGGAGATCGAGGCGCAACTGCTGGCGCAGCCCGAGGTGCGCGAAGCGGTGGTGGTGGCCAACGAAGGCCCGGCCGGCACGCGGCTGGTGGGTTATGTGTCGGCGCATGCCGGCCAAGCGATCGACATTGCCGAACTGAAAAGCAAATTGGGAGCGGCGCTGCCCGACTACATGGTGCCGTCGGCGCTCGTGGTACTCGAAGGCCTGCCGTTGAATGTCAACGGCAAGGTGGACCGCAAGGCGCTGCCAGCGGCGGAGTTCACGAGCGAGCGAGCCTACGAGGCGCCCGAAGGAGAAGTGGAAGAGAAGCTCGCCGCGATGTGGGCCGAGGTGCTGGGCGTGGCGCGCGTAGGCCGCAACGACAATTTCTTCGAACTCGGCGGCCATTCGCTGCTGGCATTGCGGCTGCTCGAACGCATGCGTGCACAAGGCTGGACGACGCAGGTGCGCACGCTGTTCCAGCAGCCCGAGCTGGGCGCTTTCGCGCAGGCGCTGGCGGTCGAGCCAGTGCGCCGCGAGGTGATGGTTCCGCCCAACGGCATTCCGGCGGATTGCCAGGCGATCCAGCCGGAGATGCTGACGCTGGTGGACCTGGATGCACGGCAGATCGCGCGCATCGAAGCGGCGGTGCCAGGCGGCGCGGCCAACATCCAGGACATTTACCCGCTGGTGCCGATGCAGGAAGGCATGCTGTTCCATCACCTGCTGCAGGCCGAGGGCGATGCCTACATCACGCTGAACTGCGTGGCCTTCGACAGCCGCGAGCGGCTGGAACGCTTCATCGCGAGCTTCAACGAAGTGATCGCGCGCCACGACATCCTGCGCACGGCCGTGCTGTGGGAAGACCTCGGCGAGCCGGTGCAGGTCGTGTATCGCCAGGCCGAGCTCACGCTGCAATGGCTGGAGGTGGCGCCGGGCGAGGATGCGCTGGCGCGCCTCAACGCCTTCGTGGACCCGGGCCGCTACCGCATCGACGTGCGCACGGCACCGATGCTGCGCGCGGTGGCGGTCCACGATGCGGCGAACACGCGCTGGCTGCTGCAGATCCCGCAGCACCACATGGGCGTGGACCACACGACGCTGGAACTGATCGTCAAGGAGATCGCGCTGATCCAGCAGGGGCAGCGAGAGGCGTTGCCCGAGGCGGTGCCGTTCCGGCGCTTCGTCGGGCAGGCAAAGCTCGGCATGGGCCGGGCCGAACACGAGGCCTTCTTCCGCAAGATGTTGGGCGACGTGCAGGAGCCGACGGCGCCCTTCAACCTGCTCGACGTGCAGGGCGACGGCACCCAGGTCCGCGAGGCCCGGCGCGCGCTCGAGCCCGCGCTGGCGCTGCAGGTGCGGCGCGAGGCGCAGCGCCATGGCGTGAGCGCGGCGACGCTGTTCCACCTGGCCTGGGCACTGGTGGTCAGCCGCACCACGGGCAAGGACGATGTGGTGTTCGGCACCGTGCTGCTCGGCCGCATGCAGGCGGGTGCCCATGCCGAACAGGCGCTGGGCATGTTCATCAACACGCTGCCGCTGCGTGCGAAGCTGGGGCCGCGCAGCGTGGCGCAGTGCCTGCGCCAGATGCACCAGAGCCTGAGCGGCCTGATGCACCACGAGCACGCCAGCCTGTCGCTGGCGCAGCGCTGCAGCGGCGTGCCCGAAAGAACGCCGCTGTTCACCGCGCTGCTGAACTACCGCTACAGCGCCGCCGAGGACGACGCCGCGCAGGCCCCGGCCTGGGAAGGCATGCAGATCCTCGATCGGCAGGAGCGCACCAACTACCCCTTCGACCTGTCGGTGGACGACCTGGGCGAAGGCTTCGCGCTGTCGGCCCAGGTCGATGCGGCACTCGACCCCGAGCGCGTGTGCGGGCTGATGTACGCGGCCACCGAGGCGATCGTGCAGGCACTGTCGACGCAACCCGAGCGGCGGATCTGCGAGATCGAGGTGCTGCCCGACGAGGAGAGGCGCGAACTGCTGTCGTGGGGCGCCGGCGAAGCGCCGGATGCAGCGGATGCGCCGACGATGGCCACGCACGCGGTGCACCGTCTCGTGGAACGCCAGGCGCTGGCGAGTCCGGATGCGGTGGCGCTGGTGTCGCAGGGCACGAGCCTGAGCTACCGCGAAGTCAACGCGCGCGCCAATCGTCTGGCGCACCGGCTGATCGCGCTGGGCGTGAAGCCTGAGGCCAAGGTGGGCATCGCGATGGCGCGCAGCGCCGAGGTGTTCATTGGGCTGTTGGCGATCCTGAAAGCCGGCGGCGCCTACGTCGCGCTCGACCCCGAGTACCCGGCCGAGCGGCTGGCCTACATGGTGGTCGACAGCGGCGTGCGGCTGGTGCTGACGCGTTCGGACACCGGCATCGGCGAGCGGCTGGCACAACAGGTGCCGGACCTGGTGCAGCTCGCGCTAGACGGCATCGACATTGACAACGAGGCCGCCAGCCATCCCGCGAGCAACCCCGAAGTGCCGCTGCACGGCGATCATCTCGCCTACGTCATCTACACCTCGGGCTCCACTGGGCGCGCCAAGGGCGTGGCCGTCACGCACGGTCCGCTGTCGATGCACATGCGCAGCATCGTGCGCCGCTACGGTTACGGCCCGGGCGACCGACTGCTGCAGTTCGCTTCCATCAGCTTTGATGCTTCGGCCGAACAGTGGCTGGCGCCCTGGACGGTGGGTGCGGCGGTGGTGGTCGCCGCAGCCGGCCGGCAGTCGCCGCAGGAGCTGCTCGCGCTGGCGCGTGCCAGCGGCGTGAACGTGCTGTATTTCGCGCCGGCTTACCTGCGCCACATCGCGCAGGCCGCACGGGACGCGAAGGCCGAGCCGCTGGCCGTGCGCCTGTGCATCGCCGGCGGCGAAGCCTGGAGCCAGGCCGATTTCCGTGCCGCCTGCGAGGCCTTCGCGCCGGAAGAGCTGCACAACGCCTACGGGCCCACCGAATGCGTGATCACGCCCTGCGCCTGGAGCGCGGGCGTGGATGTGGATGTGGATGTGGAGGGGACGTGGCCCTATGCGCCCATCGGACGCGTCGTGGGGAATCGCAGGGCGCTCGTTCTTGGCGCCGACATGGAGCCCGTGCCTCTGGGTGCGATGGGCGAGCTGTACCTCGGCGGCGAAGGCCTGGCGCGCGGCTACCTCGACCGCGCGGCGCTGACGGCCGAGCGCTTCGTGGCCGATCCCTTCGATGACGCGGGTGGTCGGCTGTATCGCACGGGCGACCTGGTGCGCTGGAACGGCGAAGGCCAGCTGGAGTACCTGGGGCGCATCGACCACCAGGTGAAGGTGCGGGGCTTCCGCATCGAACTGGGCGAGATCGAGGCGCAACTGCTGGCGCAGCCCGAGGTGCGCGAAGCGGTGGTGGTGGCCGACGAAGGCCCGGGCGGCGCACGGCTGGTGGGTTATGTGTCGGCGCATGCGGGCCGTGCGATCGACGCCGCGGCACTGAAGGACAGGCTGGCCCGGGTGCTGCCGGAATACATGGTGCCAAGCCTTTTCGTGGTGCTGGAGGCGCTGCCGCTGAGCCCGAACGGCAAGGTCGAGCGCAAGGCGCTGCCGCAGCCGGAACTCGCGCAGCAGCAGCAGCAGGCCTACGAAGCGCCCGAGGGCGAGGTGGAAGAGAAGCTCGCGGCGATCTGGGCTGACGTGCTGGGCGTGGCGCGCGTGGGACGCCACGACAACTTCTTCGAGATCGGCGGCCATTCGCTGGCCGTGCTGCAGGTGCAGACGAAGACGCAGGTCGCGTTCGCGGTGCAGCTGCCGTTGCGCACCTATTTCGAGCGGCCGACCCTGGCCGCCATCAGCGAGGCCATGCGCGAGGCCCGATCGGCCGACACAGGCGATGAAGTGGCGGAGCTGGACCAGATGGACAGCCTGCTGGAAGCACTGGAGGATTGATGGACACCAAGAAACAGGAGATCGCGGAGCGCTTCGCCCGCCTCCCCACCGACAAGCAGAAGGCCTTCCTGGGCCTGCTGGCGCAGCAGAAGATCGACTTCGCGCGGCTGCCGATCGTCAAGGCGCAGCCCGAGCGGCGCCGCCTGCTGTCCTATGTGCAGGCCAGGCAATGGTTCCTCTGGCAGCTGGATCCGCAGAGCACGGCCTATCACATCAGCGGTGCGCTCGAACTCAAGGGCGCGCTGGACGTGGCGGCCGTACGCGCCAGCTTCGAGGCGCTGGTAGCGCGCCACGAATCGCTGCGCACGGTGTTCCAGGTCGACGCCGAAGCGCAGGTCGCGCAGCGGATCCACGAGGACGGCGAGCTCGACTTCGTGCAGATCGACCTCGCGGCTGACGCCGCCGCCGACCGCGAAAAGGCGCGGGCCGCGGCGAACGAGGCTGCGCGCCGCATCGCCAACACGCCCTTCGACCTGGCGCAGGGGCCGCTGCTGCGCGTGGGCCTGATCCGGCTGGCGCCCGAAACGCATGTGCTGGTGCTGGTGATGCACCACATCGTGTCGGATGGCGGGTCGCTGCGCATCGTGATGGACGAGTTCGTGGCGCAGTACCGCGCATGCGTGCAGGGCGAAGCGGCGGCACTGCAGCCGCTGCCGATCCAGTACGCCGACTACGCCGTGTGGCAGCGCAACTGGCTGGAGGCCGGCGAGAGGGAGCGTCAGCTCGCCTACTGGACCACGCACGTGGGCCGCGGCCAGCCGGTGCTGCAGGTGCCGGCCGATCGGCCGCGGCGCACGGACGGCCGCTACGCTGCGATGCACCATGGCCTTGTGCTGCCGGACAGCTTGGTGAAGGCGCTGCACAAGCGCGCCCATGCCGAAGGCGCGACGCTGTTCATGGCGCTGCTGGCGGGCTTCCAGGCGCTGCTGCACCGCTACACCGGGCAGCAGGACCTGCGCGTCGGCGTGCCGATCGCCAACCGCCACCGGCCGGAGACCGCAGGCGTCATCGGCTTCTTCGCCAACACCCAGGTGCTGCGCGTAGCGATCGACGATCGCGCCAGCCTCTCGCAACTGCTGGCGCAGACCCGCGAAGCGGCGCTGGGCGCGCAGATGCACCAGGACCTGCCGTTCGAGCAATTGGTGGAGGCGCTGCAGCCCGAGCGCATCCTGGGCACCAACCCGCTGTTCCAGGTGCTCTTCAACCACCAGCGCAGCGGCGCTGACGTGCTCAAGGGGCTACCCGGGCTTGCGCTGGAGGAATACGCGCTCGGCGGACAGGCCGCGCAGCTCGAGCTGGCGCTGGAGACCGTCGAGGATGCCCAAGGCCGCGTGCATGCGAGCCTGCGCTATGCGGCGGAGCTGTTCGATGCCGCGACCATCGAGCGCATGGCCGGGCACTACCTGACGGTGCTGCAGGCACTGGCGGACCATCCAGAACAGGCAGTGGGTGACGTCGACCTGCTGGGCGCCGCCGAACGCGCGCAGCTCGCCGCCTGGGGCTCGAATCCGCAGCGCTATCCGAATGAGACGCCCGTGCCGCAGTTGATCGCACAACAGGCCGCGTTGCGCCCCGATGCCGTGGCGCTGGTCTTTGGCGACCAGAAGCTGAGCTATGGCGAACTCAATGCGCGCGCCAATCGCCTGGCGCATCGCCTGATCGCGCTGGGCGTGAAGCCCGAGACCAAGGTGGGCATTGCGGTGGAGCGCTCCAACGACATGATGGTGGGCCTGCTGGGCATCCTGAAGGCGGGTGGCGCCTATGTGCCGCTGGACCCGGAATATCCGGTCGAGCGGCTGGCCTTCATGGTGGAAGCCAGCGGGATCGGCCTGCTGCTCGCGCAGCGCCACCAGACAGCGCTGGTGGCGCGCCTGGCTTTCGGTACGCACAAGCCGGCCGTGCTGCTGGTGGACGACCCCGGCGCAATGGCGCAGTTCGGGCCCGACACCGATCCGCAGGTCGAACTGCATGGCGAGAACCTCGCCTACGTGATCTACACCTCGGGCTCCACCGGCAAGCCCAAGGGCGTGATGGTTCGCCATGGCGCATGGAGCCACCTGATGGCGAGCATGCGCGAGCGGCCCGGCATGACGGCCGACGATGTGCTGGTCGCGGTGAGCTCGCTGTCCTTCGACATGGCGTCGCTCGAGCTCTACCTGCCGCTGGTGTGCGGCGCGCGCATCGTGCTGGCGCCAAGGGGCGTCGTGCGCGACGGCGAAGCCCTGGGTCGCCTGATCCGCGAGCAGGGCGTAACCGTGCTGCAGTCGACACCCGCCGGCTGGCGCCTGCTGGAAGCCGACTTCCGCGCGCACGGCCTGCCCGCCAGGTTCAAGGCCCTGTGCGGTGGCGAAGCGATGCACCCGGACCTGGCGTTGAGCCTGCGCGCGCTCGGCATCGAACTCTGGAACATGTACGGACCGACAGAGGCGACTGTCTGGGTGACGGCCGACCGGGTGGAGCGCGAGCCGAGGTTCGGCAGCGCCATCGCGGCCACGCAACTGCACGTGCTCGACGGTGCGCTCAACCCGACCCCACCCGGCGTGGCGGGTGAGCTGTACCTGGGCGGCGTCGGCCTGGCGCGCGGCTATCTCGCGCGCGCGGAGTTGACGGCCGAGCGCTTCGTCGCCAACCCGTTCGATGATGGGCAGGGCGGGCGGCTCTACCGCACCGGCGACATGGTGCGCTGGCGCGGCGACGGCCAGCTCGAATACCTGGGGCGCACCGACCACCAGGTGAAGGTGCGGGGCTTCCGCATCGAGCTGGGCGAAATAGAAACCCAACTGCTCGCGCAGCCCGAAGTGCGCGAAGCGGTGGTGGTGGCCATCGAAGGCCCCGCGGGTGCGCGGCTGGTGGGCTATGTGTCGGCGCAGCCGGACCGGGCCATCGAGGTGGCGGCGCTGAAGGACCGGCTGGCCGAGGTCCTGCCGGACTACATGGTCCCCGGAACGCTGGTGGTGCTGGACGCATTGCCGCTGAACCCGAACGGCAAGGTCGACCGCAAGGCCTTGCCCGAGCCGGAGCTTGCCCAGGTACAGGCCTACGAGGCACCCGAGGGCGAGGTCGAAGAAAAGCTCGCCGCGATCTGGGCCGAAGTGCTGGGCCTGCCGCTCGTGGGCCGCCACGACGACTTCTTCGAGATCGGCGGCCATTCGCTGCTCGCCGCGCAGGTCGCTTCGCGCGTGCGCGTTGCCTACGACGTCGCGCTGCCGTTGCGCCGGCTCTTCGAGCATCCAATGCTGCGCGCGCTTGCCGCTCATGTGCGCGAGACGTTGCTGGCTGCACAGCAGTCCGGCAAACAGGTGCCCGCGTTGCGACCGGTCGCGCGTACCGCGGACATGCGCCTCTCGCCGTCGCAGCAGCGCCTGTGGCTGGTGGACCGGCTGTTCGCCGCCTCCGATGCGCAGAGCCGCGCGGCCTACAACGTGACGGCGGCGCTGCGGCTGTCGGGTGCACTGCACGTCGATGCGGTGCGCGCCACGCTCGACGCGATCATGCAACGGCACGAGGCCTTGCGCACCAGCTTCCCCGAGAACGAGGATGGCGATCCGGTCGCACGCATCGCGCCGCGGGGCGGCCTCGTCGTCGCGCTGCACGATCTGTCCGCGCTGCCGGACGACCGCAAGGCCGCCGCGGTGCAGGAGGCGCTCGCCGCGCATGCGCGCACCGTCTTCGACCTGGCCAATGGGCCGGTGTTCGCCGCCTCCATGCTGCAGCTCGCGCCGCGAGAGCACATGCTGCTGCTGTGCGTGCACCACATCGCCTTCGACGGCTGGTCGGAGGCCGTGTTCGTGCGCGACTTCATCGCGTTCTATACCGCGCTGCGCGAAGGCCGCGAGGCGCAACTGCCGCCGCTGGCGATCCAGTACGCGGACTACGCCGACTGGCAGCACCGCAAGCTCGAAGCGACGTTCGACGAGCAGGCCGCGTTCTGGCGCGGCTACCTCGACGGCGTGCCGGCGGTGTCCACCCTCGTGCCTGATCTGGCGCGGCCGAAAGTCGCATCGACAGCGGGCGACAGCGTCAACCTCGCGCTCCCGAAGGCGCTGTCGGATGCACTCGGCGCGCTGGCGCGCCAGCACGGCACCTCGCTGTACACGATGCTGCTGGCCGTGTTCCTGCTGGTGCTGCATCGGCAGTCGGGCCGCGACGACGTGGTGGTCGGCGCCGACGTCGCCGGTCGCAACCACCCGGCGCTCGAGCCGCTCATCGGCTTTTTCGTCGGCGTGGTGCCGCTGCGCTCGCGCCTGGCGCCCGGCACGGGCTTCGCGCAATGGCTCGCCGGGGTCAAGGAGAGCACGCTGTCGGCTTTCGAGCACCAGGACCTGTCGTTCGAGCAAATTGTCGAGCTGGCGGGCGTGCCGCGCAGCCAGCAGCACAACCCGCTGGTGCAGGTGCTGTTCGTGATGCAGAACATGCCCGCGAGCCGTTTCGAGATCCCGGGCGTGACCCTCGAGAGCGTGCCGCCGCCGACGATCGCCTCGAAGTTCGACCTGGCCGTGTTCGTCACCGAGGGCGAGACCGAGCTCACGGTCAATTGGGTCTACGCCACCAGCCTGTATCGGCGCGAGACGATCGAACGGGCATCCGCCGCATGGCGCGATCTTCTGCAGCAGGTAGCCACATCGCCGACCGACGCGCTGGAGAGTTTTTTCATTTCCTCCTCTTCGTCCTCTTTGGAAAGCAAGACCATGTCTTCCTCGACGCCCGCACTGGGCAAACTGCAGAAGCTCAAGAAGATCGTGGGCAAGGAGCGCGGCGCCGCCGGGTCCGCGCCGCGTTCGCCGATCCGCATGTCGTTCCTGTCGCCGGCGCGCGAATTCCCACTCGTAATCGAAGCCACGGGCAGCGACCTCGATCCCGTGGCCTGGGCACGGGACCAGCGCGAGTTCATCGAGGCCAAGCTGCGCCAGCACGGCGGCATCCTTCTGCGCAACTTCGGCCTGGAGACGCCGCAGGACTTCGAGGCCTTCGCCGAGATGATCGAGCCCGAGTTGTACGGCAGCTACGGCGACCTGCCGAAGAAGGAGGGCGGCAAGAAGACCTACCGCTCCACGCCGTACCCCGAGCGTCAGATGATCCTGTATCACAACGAGAGCTCGCACATGGACCGCTGGCCGCGCAAGCAGTGGTTCTTCTGCGAACTGCCGTCGCCCGTGGGCGGCGCCACGCCGATCGTCGATTGCCGCGAGATGCTGCGCCGCCTGCCCGCCGAACTGGTGGCCGAATTCGAGCGCAAGGAACTGCTCTATGTGCGCACCTTCGTACCGCACTTCGACGTGAGCTGGCAGGAGTTCTTCAAGACTGAAAGCCGTTCCGAGATCGAGGTCCGGCTGGCTGCTGCCGGCATCGCTTGGCGCTGGCTGGATCAAGACACGCTGCAGACCCGCACGCGCTGCCCGGCCGTGATCACGCACCCGGTCACGGGCGATCGCGTGTTCTTCAACCAGGTCCAACTGCACCACACGAGCTGCCTCGAGCCGGAGGCACGCGAGGACCTGCTGGGCGTGGTCGGTGCGGACCGCATGCCGCGCCATGTCTGCTTCGGCGACGGCTCGCCGATCAGCGACGAGACCATGGCGCTCATCGGCCGCGCGTATGAGGAATGCGCGGTGCGCTTCGACTGGCGCCGCGGCGACGTCGTGATGCTCGACAACATGCTCGCCGCGCATGCGCGCGATCCGTACGAGGGGCCACGCAAGATCGTGGTGGCGATGGGCGCGATGTGCGATCGCGCCGCGCTGTCCGGACCTTCGCCTTCGCAGGCCGACGCCCGCGACGACTCCCTGCTTGCCGTCGAATCCTGAGGTCGGACCATGTCTGTGATTCTTGAACCCACGCCAGCCACGCTGGCACTGAGCCCCGAGCAACGGGCCGCCGGCGCGATGTCGCAGGCAGCCGGCGCGGCATTGACGCTGCGCGCCCGCATCGACGGACCGCTCGACGCCTCGCGATTGCGCGACGCAATCGAAGCAGCATCCCAGGTCCACGGCGCGCTGCGCTCGGCAGTCGTGCAGTCCGCGGGATTTCGCGGACTGCGGCAGCAGCAACTGGACGAAATGCCGGCGCTCGATTGGCGCAGCGCCGATCTCGGTGGTCGCGCCGATCGCGACGCGGCATTGGCCGGCTGGCTCGTGGCCTTCGCGCAGGAGCCGCTGGACATCGCACGCGGTCAGGTGTTGCGCGCCGGGCTCGTCCGACTCGGCGACGCGCAGCACGCGCTGGTGCTGGCGGCCAGCCCCTTTGCCGCCGACAAGGGAAGCCTGCAGAACCTGTTCGAGCAAGCCGCTGCCCGTTACCTGGGCGAGCCCTTGCCCGATGAAGACGACGTTTTCCAGTATGAGCAGTTCGTGGAGTGGCGGCTTGACCTCGAAGGCGGCGACGAGGCTCCGCAGGGGCGTGCCTACTGGGATGGGTATGTCGGCGAGGCAGTCACGCTGGCGGCACCGCAACTGCGCGTCAGGAGCGAAGGCGTTGCGACGGCTAAGGATGGGCAAGGTCGCCTGCTCGCCACCGACAGCATCGATGCCGCGCTGCTGGAGCGCGTCGACGACGCAGCCGCCAAGGCCGGCACCACGCCGCAGGTCGTTCTGCAGGCGACCTGGTGGCTGCTGCTGGCGCGCCTGACCGAACTGACCGAAGGCGGCGCCTTCGCCGGCGGCTGGCAGCACGATTGCCGACACGACTACGAGGTCATGCAGGGATCGGTCGGCGTGTTCGAGAAGATTCTTCCCGTCGTCGTGCAGGTCGCACCGTCGCAAGGGTTTTCGCACTGGCTGTCGCAATTCGGCGCGACCCTCGCCGCGCACTCCGAGGCGCAGGAATACTGGCCGATCGACGCGCCACCGACGTCCGCGCACCTCTGCGTCGGTTTTGCGTTCAACGCGCGGCATGGCGCGCGCGCGGGCTGGCAGGTGGACGCCGTGCCCGGCCCGATGCCGTGCTTCGAACTGGCATTGCAGGCCGATCGCGGCAACGACGGCGTCGGTCTCTCACTTCATGGCGACGCATCGCGTTATTCGGCGGCTGCGGCGCAGCGCCTGCTGTGGCAGTTTCACACGTTGCTCGGTGCCGCGCTGGCGCAACCCGATGCCCCTGTCTCGGCCCTGCCGCTGGTAGGAGATCGCGAACGCGTGCTGCTGCTGGCGTTTCGCGGTGCGGCGCTCGATGTGGCGGTACCGTCGCTCTCGGCGCGGATCGACCATTGGGCCGACACGACGCCCGATGCGCCCGCACTCGAAGCCGGCGACCTGCGCCTGAGCTACCGCGCGCTGCATGCGCGCATCAACCGCGTGGCGCACTGGTTCGCCGGCCAGGGCGTGGGCGCGGGGTCGCTGGTGGCGCTGAATCTTCCGAGATCGGCCGATCTGCTGATCGCGATGCTGGCGAGCTGGCGCATCGGCGCCGGCTACCTGCCGATGGACCCCGAGTGGCCCGCCGCACGCCGCGATGCGGTGCTGGCCGATGCGGCCCCCGCGCTCGTCGTGCATGCCGCGCCGGACGATGAACAGATCGACGCGTTGTCGCCCGACACGCCGACGCACGCAGCGTCGCCGCGTGACCTGGCCTACGTGCTCTACACCTCAGGTTCGACTGGCCAGCCCAAGGGCGTCGTGATCGAGCAGGGGCAATTGCTCAACTACGTGGCCGCCGCGTCCGCCGCGATGGACCTGGGCCGCTGCCGCCGCTGGGCGCTGACCAGCTCGGTGGTCGCCGACCTCGGCAACACGGCGCTGTTCGGCGCCTTCTTCAACGGCGCATGCCTCGTGGTGGCCGGGCCGGACGACACGCGCGACGCGCGGGCCTTCGCCGACTTCATGCGCACGCGTGACATCGACGCGCTCAAGATGGTGCCCTCGCACCTCGAAGCGCTGCTCGAGGACGATGCGCCCCGGCTGCCCGCCACCCTGGTGCTGGGCGGCGAGGCCACGCCGCGCGCGCTGGTCGAGCGGCTGCAGCGGCTGGCGCCGGCATGCGCGGTCTACAACCACTACGGCCCGACCGAGACCACGGTGGGCGTGATGGTGCACCGGGTGTCCGCGGGCGATGCCGCGTCGCCGGTCATGCCGCTGTCGCAGGTGCTGGCGAACAACCGGGTCCACGTGCTCGACGACGCGCTCGGCCTGGTACCCAGCGGCGGGCTGGGCGCGGTGTATGTCGGCGGGGCGCAGCTGTGCCGCGGCTACCTCAACCGCGAGCCCGGCGATGCCTTCGTGGCGGACCCGTTCCAACCGGGCGAGCGTCTCTATCGCACGGGTGACCTGGCCCACGTGCTGCCCGAGGGCGGCCTGTGCCTGGCCGGGCGCGCCGACCATCAGGTCAAGATCCGCGGCTTCCGCGTCGAGCCGGCCGAGGTCGAGGCGACGCTGCTGGGGCTACCCGGCGTGCGCCAAGCTGCGGTTCTGGCCGCGACCGGGTCCGATGGCGGGGTGCAACTGCACGCCTTCGTGGTCGGCAGCGACGAAGCGGCGCAGGTGGCTTCCGTGATCGCGCAACTGGGCACGCTGCTGCCGGCCCACATGGTGCCGGCGCATTGCACCGTGCTGGCGGAATTCCCGAGATTGCCGAACGGCAAGATCGATCGCCTCGGGCTGTTGCCGCTGGCCGCGCTCGACAGCGCGCGACCGCGACAGGCGACGGCGGCGCGCGATGCCCTCGAAGCCGTGCTGGCCGACAGCATGGGCAGGCTGCTGCAGCGCGAGAGCATCGGCATCGAGGAAGACTTCTTCGAGCTCGGCGGTCACTCGCTGCTGGTGATCAAGCTGGTGGCGCGCATCCGCAAGCTGCTGCGCATCGACGTGGCGCCGGGCGTGGTGTTCGACCACGCCAGCCCGGCCGCGCTGGCCGCGGCATTGCGCGCGCAGAGCGAGGACGTCGACGGGCTGGAACAACTCGCGTCGCAGGCACTACAGCCCGCGAGCCGGCTCGAGGCGGCCGCCGCGGCATGAGGAAATCCGCCGGCGGATGCGTTCCGTCGGCGGCGAAATGGTTGGACAACGGCCGGGAACCGGCTTGACATGTGCAAGGCAAGAAACTGATGAGCAGCATCGACAGGACAACGCCAACGCAGGCGAACACCGCATGGGACGACGAAGACGAGATCCGCCCGCAGGTGTCGGACGGCGACGAGGTGCCGTTGTCCTATGCGCAGGAACAGCTGTGGTTCCTGCAGAGCCTGGAGCCCCGGCTGACGGCGTACAACCTGCCGCGGACCTTCCGGCTGCGCGGCGCGGTCGATGCCGATGCGCTGGAGCGGGCGTTCCAGGCCGTGGTCGAGCGCCACGCTATCCTGCGCACGCGTTTCTTCGAGCGCGACGGCATCGCGCTGCAGGCCGTGCAGGCCAAGGTCGACTTCGTGCTGGAGCGCATCGACCTGTCGCAACGGCCCGAGGCCGAGCGCAAGGCCAGCCTCGACGACATCGTGCGCCGCACGACGCTGCATGTGTTCGATCTCGGCACTGCGCCGGCACTGGTCGCGCGGCTGGTCACGCTCGGCGACGACGACCATGTGCTGGCGGTGTGCATGCATCACATCGTCTCGGACGCCTGGTCCAACCCGATCCTGGCGGGTGACCTGAGCACGGCCTACGAACAGGCGGTGCGCAGCGGCGGCGCGGTGCACCTGCCGCCGCTGGCAGTGCAATACGCCGACTACGCGCTGTGGCAGCGCGAGCGTGTCCTCGGCAACGATCTCGCGCGCCAGCTCGAACACTGGAATGCGCACCTCGGCCCCGATGTGCCGCCGCTGGAACTTCCCACTGATGCCGAGCGGCCGCCGCGCCAGACCTTCAACGGCGCGCTGCATGGTTTCGCGCTGGAGCCGGAGCTTGGCATGGCGCTGCAGAAGTTCTGCCGTGCCGAGAAGTGCACGCCCTTCGTCATCCTGCTCGCGACCTGGCAGATGCTGCTGGGTTGGTACAGCGGGCAGAGCGACTTCGCCGTGGGCACGCCCAATGCGGGCCGCCACCGCGACGAGGTGCGAGACCTGCTGGGCTTCTTCATCACAACGCAGGTGTTCCGTGCGCGGCTCGCACCGCAGTTGAGCCTGCGCCAGATCTGCCGGCAGGTGCGGGCGGACGCGATGCATGCGCTGCAACATGCGGACCTGCCCTTCGAGGTGCTGCTGGCCAGTCGCAAGGTGTACCGCGACGCCGCGCGCAGCCCCTTGTTCCAAGTGATGTTCGGCGTGCAGATGGCTGATGGCGCGGTCGAGGTCGCGTTCGACAGCACGCGCGCGGAACTGATTCCGGCCGAGCACGTCGGTGCGAAGTTTGACCTGTCGCTCGATTTCCATATCGATGCGCGCAGCGCCTTCGCGCAGCTCGAGTACAACACCGACCTCTTCAGCCAAGCCACCGCGGCGCGGCTGGCGAACTGCTATGTGCGCCTGTTGGAAATGCTCACAGCCGATCCGGACCGCAGCTTTGCAAGCATCGACCTGTCGAGCGCCGCGGAGCGCGCGCAGTTGTCTGCGTGGGGTGTGAACGCGCAGAGCTACCCGCATGGCGAGCCGGTGCATGCGCTGATGGAACGGCAGGCGCGCCTGCGGCCCGAAGCGGATGCGCTGGTGCTCGGCGATCAGGTGCTCAGCTACGGCGAGCTCAATGCGCGGGCTAATCGCCTGGCACACCGGCTGATCGGCCTGGGCGTGGGCGCGGAGCACCGCGTGGGCATCGCGGTGGAGCGCTCCATCGAGATGGTGGTGGGCATCCTGGGCATCCTGAAGGCCGGCGGGACCTATGTGCCGCTGGACCCCGAGTACCCGGCCGAACGTCTGGCCTACATGATGGCCGACAGCGGGCTGGGCTTGCTGGTGACGCAGTCGCATGTGGCTGCACGCATGCCCACGGACGAGTCGATCGCGAAGCTCGCACTGGACACGCTCTCGCTGGACGACGAACCCGCGCACGACCCGCAGGTGGCGGTGCACGGCCACAACCTGGCGTACCTGATCTACACCTCCGGCTCCACCGGACGGCCCAAGGGCGTGGGCATCCCGCACCAGGCACTGGTGCAGCACGCACAGGAGTCGGTGCGCTTCTTCGGACTGACGGCGGCCGACCGGATGCTGCAGTTCTCGACGCTGAACTTCGACGGCTTCATCGAGCAGGTGTTCCCGCCGCTGGTGGCCGGTGCTGCCATCGTGCTGCGCGGTCCCGCGCTGTGGGACAGCGAGACCTTCTACGGCGAGCTGATCGATCGGCGCATCAGCGTGGCCGACCTGACCACCGCGTACTGGCACCTGCTGGCACAGGACTTCGCGCAGGATGCCGCGCGCCATGGTGTGCGCGACTACGGCGTGCTGCGCCAGGTGCACGCAGGCGGCGAAGCGATGCCGCCGGAAGGCCTGAAGGCTTGGCGCGAAGCAGGGCTTGCGCATGTGAAGCTGCTCAACACCTACGGACCGACAGAAGCCACGGTCACCGCGTCGGTGCTGGACTGCGCACCGTACCTGCGCGAGGGCGCAACGGTGCCGCTGCGCATGCCGATCGGCGAGCCGCTGGCCGGGCGCGCGCTGCGCGTGGTGGGCGCAGACCTGAGCCTGGTGCCGCAGGGCGTGGCGGGCGAGCTGTGC
The DNA here is from genome assembly GCF_030815625.1 of Variovorax sp. W1I1. Lineage (NCBI taxonomy): Bacteria > Pseudomonadati > Pseudomonadota > Betaproteobacteria > Burkholderiales > Comamonadaceae > Variovorax > Variovorax sp. W1I1. The sequence continues at coordinate 1,245,366 of NZ_JAUSWZ010000001.1, forward strand.
ATCGGCGGGGATCTGCTGGCGCGCGGCTATCTCGGGCGCGCGGCGCTGACGGCCGAGCGCTTCGTGGCCGATCCCTTCGATGACGCGGGTGGTCGGCTGTATCGCACGGGCGACCTCGTGCGCTGGAACGCCGATGGGCAGTTGGAGTACCTGGGGCGCATCGACCACCAGGTGAAGGTGCGGGGCTTCCGCATCGAACTGGGGGAGATCGAGGCGCAACTGCTGGCGCAGCCCGAGGTGCGCGAAGCGGTGGTGGTGGCCAACGAAGGCCCCACCGGTGCGCGGTTGGTGGGGTACGTGTCGCTGCAGCAGGGGCAAGCCATCAAGACGACCCAACTGCGAGAGAGGTTGGGCCAGGCGCTGCCGGACTACATGGTGCCTGGCGCGCTGGTGGTGCTGCAGGCGCTGCCGCTGAATCCGAACGGGAAGGTGGACCGCAAGGCGCTGCCGCAGCCGGAGTATGCGAACGAGCAGGCGCACGAGGCGCCCGAGGGCGAGGTCGAGCAGGCGCTGGCGGCGGTGTGGGCGCAGGTGCTGGGCGTGGCGCGCGTGGGGCGCAATGACAACTTCTTCGAGCTCGGCGGCGATTCGATCCTGAGCCTGCAGATCGTGGCCCGCCTGCGCAACGCGGGCTGGAAGGTCACGCCCCGGCAGATCCTGGAACGCCAGACCATCGCCGAACTGGCGCTTGCCACGATGCGGGCCGGCGAGGGTGACCATGGCGGCGTGCAGCGCGCGATTCCTTTGCTGGGTACCGCGAACAGGAACGACGGGCTTGCACTGTCGCATGCACAGGCCCGCCAGTGGTTCCTGTGGCAGCTCGCGCCGTCGAGCATCGCGTATCACATCGCCGGCGGCTTCCGGCTGAGCGGCGAGCTGGCGGTCGATGTGCTGAGAAGCAGCTTCCAGGGTCTGGTGGAACGCCATGAATCACTGCGCACGGTGTTCCGTGCCAGGGACGACGGACTGGCCGACCAGGTCATCCATGCCGCTTTGTCGCTCGATGTGCCGCTGATCGACCTCAGCGGCCTGGACGCCGGCGCGCGCGAAGCGCAGGCCGAGGCGCATGCGCACAAGGTGCACCAGACGCCGTTCGACCTCGGCAACGGGCCGCTGCTGCGTGTGGCGCTGATACGGCTTGCGCCGACGGAACATGTGCTGGTGGTGGTGATGCACCACATCGTGTCGGACGGCTGGTCGATGCAGCTCATCGTCGACGAGTTCGTCAAACGCTACCGCGCCGGTCTGCGCGGCGAGGACGCGGCCCTCGCGCCGCTGTCGGTCCAGTATGCGGACTACGCGGCCTGGCAGCGGGACTGGCTCGCGAACGGCGAACGCGATCGGCAACTGGCCTACTGGCGCCAGGAACTGGGCACGGCCCAGCCGGTGCTGCGCCTGCCCACCGATCGCCCGAGGCTGCCGAATGCGAACTACACGGCGGCGCATTGCAGCACCGAGCTGCCGCTGGCGCTGGTCCAGGCGTTGCAGCGGCTGGTGAAGGCGAATGGCGCGACGCTCTTCATGTCCTTGCTGGCCGGCTTCAACGTGCTGTTGCATCGTCACACGGGACAGGAGGACATCCGCGTGGGCATGCCCGTGGCCAACCGCCACTGGATCGGCACCGAGGGCATCGTCGGTTTCTTTGTGAACACGCTGGTGCTCCCAGGGCGCATTTCGCCGCGGATGGCGCTCGGCGATGTGTTCCTCCAGACCAAGGAAGCCGCGCTGGGCGCGCAACTGCACCAGGACCTGCCGTTCGAACAACTCGTGGATGCGTTGCAGCCCGAACGGGACATGAGCCAGACGCCGCTGTTCCAGGTCATGGTGAATCATCAGAAGTTCCAGGCCAAGGCGGACTCGGACCTTCCCGGACTGGCGCTGCGGGACTACGCGCTGGGCGAGCGCGGTGCGCAGTTCGAACTGACGCTGGACCTGCTGGAAGACGAGCGCGGCAGCGTCCATGCCACCCTGAGCTATGCCAAGGAACTGTTCGAGCCCGCGGCCATGCAGCGCATGCTGGCGCACTACCTCGTGCTGCTCGATGGTCTTGCGCACAGCCCTCAGCAGGCCGTCGGCGACGTGGCACTGCTGGACGCCGCGGAGCGCGCGCAGTTGTCTGCGTGGGGTGTGAACGCGCAGAGCTACCCGCATGGCGAGCCGGTGCATGCGCTGATGGAACGGCAGGCGCGCCTGCGGCCCGAAGCGGATGCGCTGGTGCTCGGCGATCAGGTGCTCAGCTACGGCGAGCTCAATGCGCGGGCCAATCGCCTGGCACACCGGCTGATCGGCCTGGGCGTGGGCGCGGAGCACCGCGTGGGCATCGCGGTGGAGCGCTCCATCGAGATGGTGGTGGGCATCCTGGGCATCCTGAAGGCCGGCGGGACCTATGTGCCGCTGGACCCCGAGTACCCGGCCGAACGTCTGGCCTACATGATGGCCGACAGCGGGCTGGGCTTGCTGGTGACGCAGTCGCATGTGGCTGCACGCATGCCCACGGACGAGTCGATCGCGAAGCTCGCACTGGACACGCTCTCGCTGGACGACGAACCCGCGCACGACCCGCAGGTGGCGGTGCACGGCCACAACCTGGCGTACCTGATCTACACCTCCGGCTCCACCGGACGGCCCAAGGGCGTGGGCATCCCGCACCAGGCACTGGTGCAGCACGCGCAGGAGTCGGTGCGCTTCTTCGGACTGACGGCGGCCGACCGGATGCTGCAGTTCTCGACGCTGAACTTCGACGGCTTCATCGAGCAGGTGTTCCCGCCGCTGGTGGCCGGTGCTGCCATCGTGCTGCGCGGTCCCGCGCTGTGGGACAGCGAGACCTTCTACCGCGAGCTGATCGATCGGCGCATCAGCGTGGCCGACCTGACCACCGCGTACTGGCACCTGCTGGCACAGGACTTCGCGCAGGATGCCGCGCGCCATGGTGTGCGCGACTACGGCGTGCTGCGCCAGGTGCACGCAGGCGGCGAAGCGATGCCGCCGGAAGGCCTGAAGGCCTGGCGCGAAGCAGGGCTTGCGCATGTGAAGCTGCTCAACACCTACGGACCGACAGAAGCCACGGTCACCGCGTCGGTGCTGGACTGCGCACCGTACCTGCGCGAGGGCGCAACGGTGCCGCTGCGCATGCCGATCGGCGAGCCGCTGGCCGGGCGCGCGCTGCGCGTGGTGGGCGCAGACCTGAGCCTGGTGCCGCAGGGCGTGGCGGGCGAGCTGTGCATCGGCGGGGATCTGCTGGCGCGCGGCTACCTCGGGCGCGCGGCGCTGACGGCCGAGCGCTTCGTGGCCGATCCCTTCGATGGCGCGGGTGGTCGGCTGTATCGCACGGGCGACCTCGTGCGCTGGAACGCCGATGGGCAGTTGGAGTACCTGGGGCGCATCGACCACCAGGTGAAGGTGCGGGGCTTCCGCATCGAACTGGGGGAGATCGAGGCGCAACTGCTGGCGCAGCCCGAGGTGCGCGAAGCGGTGGTGGTGGCCAACGAAGGCCCCACCGGTGCGCGGTTGGTGGGGTACGTGTCGCTGCAGCAGGGGCAAGCCATCAAGACGACCCAACTGCGAGAGAGGTTGGGCCAGGCGCTGCCGGACTACATGGTGCCTGGCGCGCTGGTGGTGCTGCAGGCGCTGCCGCTGAATCCGAACGGGAAGGTGGACCGCAAGGCGCTGCCGCAGCCGGAGTATGCGAACGAGCAGGCGCACGAGGCGCCCGAGGGCGAGGTCGAGCAGGCGCTGGCGGCGGTGTGGGCGCAGGTGCTGGGCGTGGCGCGCGTGGGGCGTAACGACAACTTCTTCGAACTCGGCGGCGATTCGCTGATGGCGCTCAAGCTGCTCGCGAGAATGCAGCGCACCCAGGACCCGCGACTGAAGTTCTCGCTGCAGGATCTGCTCCAGAAACAGACCATCGCGAAGCTGACCGCCGGCCTGCCGGCCGACGCGCTGCCGCAGCCGTTGCTGTTGTTGAACACGGGTGCCGCACCCGTCGGCGCCGCACCGCTGTTCTGCATCGCGCCGGGGCTCAGAAATGCGCTCGACTACCAGCCGCTGGCCCGGCATCTCGAAGGCCAGCGTGCGGTCTACGGCCTCAGCTACACCGACACGACGCGGCTCGATTCCGTCGCGCAGATGTCGGCGTACTTCGTGGACCTGATCCGCGCGGCCAGGCCGTCCGGTCCGGTGGCTTTGCTCGGCTGGTCGCTGGGCTCGGTCATGGCCATGCACACTGCCAGCCTGCTCGAGCGGGAGGGCATCGAGGTTTCCTTCGTCGGCCTGGTCGACAGCTTCGTGATGGACGACGAATTCGATCCAGGCAGTTGGTACGACGACCTGAGGCAGTTCGTGGCCGAGGTCGCGACCGAGACGGCCGGTGCGGCGCAGGTCGAGGCGATCCTCGATCGCTTCGAATCGATTCGCAACGAATCCGAAGAGGTGGTCCACGGCGCCGTGAGCGAGATGATCGCGGCATTGGGCATTGACATGGGAGCGATCGATGTCGTCGGGCGGGTCGCGGCGGCGCGGCGTTTCAACGCGGCCACTGCGGCAATGCCGCCGCTGCCGAAGCTGGCGGCGGTTGCGCCGCATCTCTGGTGGAGCCGGCGCAGGACGGCCGAGGAGCGGGCGTTGCTGCTGCAGGACCTGGGCACGGCGCCAAACGCCAGCGTGGACCTCGACACGAATCACCAGGGAATCATTCGCCATGCGGCCTTGTTCGCCGGCGTGCGCTCGGCGCTTGCGGCCACCGAAGCGTCAGTGGCCGCCGGTGCTGATGGTGGCGAGACATGGGCCGCTGCGCGGCTGGAAATGGCGTGAGGCGATAGGGAAAGCAAAAGGGCCGCGATCCGAAACCCGGATCGCGGCCCTTTTCTTCAGGTTCGCCAGAACCTGGACGACGGCATCAGAACTTGTAGCGGGCCGTCAGCGTGATCGAGCGGCGGGCGCCGCTGTAGCACGAGTCCACATAGCAGCTCGCGATGTACTTCTTGTCGCCGAGGTTGGACACGTTGAGCGCATAGCGCCACGGGCCTTGTTCGTAGCGAATTGCGGCGTCCAGCACCGTGTAGCTCGACGAGAAGAAGGTGTTGTGTTCGTTGCCGGGGCTCCTGCCCACGTGGCGTACGCCGCCGCCGAAGCCCAGGCCGTTGCCCATCGTGTAGTCGAGCCAGACCGACGCGATTTCCTTCGGCTTCTCGGGCAGGCCCTTGCCGATTTCTTCCGGATCGGAACTGCTCGTGACCTTGACGTTCATGCGGGTGTAGGAGCCCGAGATGCTCAGGCCCGGCAGCAGTTCGCCCTTGGCTTCCAGCTCGATGCCGCGCGATCGCACCTCGCCGATCTGTCGGCCCTCGAAGGTCTCCGGATCGAAGGAGACCACGTTGGACTTGCGCAGGTCGAACACCGCAGCGGTCAGCAGCAGCCTGCTGCCCGCGGGTTGGTACTTGACGCCCACTTCCACCTGCTTGCCGCGGGTGGGTTTGAAGGGGTTCTTGTCGGCGTCGAGGCCGCCGCTGGGCAGGAACGATTCGGCGTAGCTGATGTAGGGCGCAACACCGTTGTCGAACAGGTAGGTGAGGCCGGCGCGGCCGCTGAACTTCCTGTCGGGCTGGATGGTGAGGCTGCTGTTCAGCGGGTCGTTGGTGATCTGGCGGACATGGTCCTTGCGGCCGCCGAGCGTGAGCACCCAGCGGTCGTCGAACTTGATCTGGTCCTGCAGGTAGTAGCCGATCTGCCGGGTGTCCTGCCGGTAGATGTTCAGCGGCGTGGTCGGATAGGGGATGTATTGGCCATAGACCGGCGTGTAGAAGTCCAGTGTGGGCGCGGGATCGCGGTACTGGTTCGCCGAGCCCTTCTGCTGGCTGAAGTCGACGCCCCACAGCATCGTGTGCTGCACCGAGCCGGTCTTGAACTTGCCTTCGACGCTGGTGTCCATGACCGATTGCGACATCGGATCGTTCCAGGTGCGGGCGACCCGGTCGAGCGTGCGGCCGTCTTCCTGGAGGCCGGTGGTCCAGACCACGCGGCGATGCAGTTCCAACTGCGAGAAACGGTAGTTCTGGCGCACCGTCCAGCCATCGGCGAATTCGTGCTGGAAGCGGTAGCCGATGCTCTTTTGCTGCTGCGCGATGGCGCTGAAGCTGTAGTCGCCCATCTTCAGCGCGGTGGGACGCAGCTCCTTGTCCGGAACGAAATAGGTGTCTTCGGCCGAACTGTTCTTGATGTATTCGCCATACAGCGTGAGCGAGGTCCTCGCGCTGGGCTTCCATTGCAGCGAAGGCGCCAGCACGGTGCGCGTGCGGTTGAGTTTGTGGCCGTCCGGATAGCGATCTTCGTCGTTGCTGTCCAGGCCCACGCCGATGAGGCGATAGCTCCAGTCGGAGGTTTCCCCGAAGCGATCGCCGATGTCGAAGGCCAGCTGCTTGCGCTGGTGGTTGCCGATCTGCAACTCGATCTCGCGGTTGCGCTCGCCCGATGCCAGCTTGGTGACGCGGTTGGTGATGCCGCCCGCATCGCCCTGGCCGAAGATCATCGACGACGGGCCGCGCAGCACCTCGACCCGCTCGAACATGTAGGGATCGCTTATGTAGTTGGTGACGTTGAAAGGCGACTGGGCCAGGCCGTTCTGATAGATGCTCAGCCCCGCGGGAAAGCCGCGGATCGAGATGTCTTCCCAACCCCGGTTGTCCGGGCCGTTGATGTTGGTGATCACGCCTGGGGTGTAGCGAACCGCGTCCATGGCGTTCTGCACGCCCCGTGCATTCATTTCGTCGCGGCCGATGACGGAAATCGACTGCGGAATCTCGAGGACGGGCGTGTCGGTCTTGGTGCCGCTCAGGCTGCGCTTGGCGGCGAAGCCTGTCACCGGACCCATCGGGCTTTCTCCCTCGGCCGTGACCCGCACTTCGGGCAACGCGCTGCCCGAAGCGGGCGTCGCCGGGGCGGGCGTCTGCGCCTGCGCCGAAGCCGCGGGGCTCCAGAGGGTCACGGCGGCGCCGAAGGCCGCTGCGAGCGAGGAACTCAGCAGACGCTGACGAGGCAGGGGAGGAGAGCGCATGGAAAGGACTTCTTAAGATTTAAACCGGGCGAATTTTAATGAGAATTGTTCTTATCTGATCGAACGTATTTCACAAACTAGTTGTGCTGTCGCAACGTTTGCCTGCGTCACGCCTCAGCCGAGCCGGCCCCGCCGTACGTGCGGCGCCAGCAGCGCCAAGCCTTGGTGCATAGCCGGGAAGAGGCTTCTGTTGAAGTTGTTCCAACGCAATTCGAGGATCGTGTCGTCGGGTGCTATGTCGGTTTCGAGCGCGTCGAAGATCACTTCTCCCGAGTCGATGCCGTTGTCGACGTAGTGCAGCGACGCACCTGTCTTCGAGACCGTCGGCACGGAGACTTTTTCCATCGTGGTCCAGTTCGCCACCTTCAGGCCCTGCGCGCCGTGCAGCGCGTCCAGCGTCGCGCAGGCGCCGCGGCGCTCGTACGGCGACTCGATGCGCGTGATGCCGGGATGAATATTGACCATGCTGCGGTGGAAGTGCGCGCCAGGACGCACCAGCTCATCGAGGATGACCAGGAGCCCATCGAGCAGCACCAGGTCGGCCTGCAGCGTCAGCAGCTTGTCGAGCAGCGCGCGTTCGAAGGCGCTCTTTCCCGGCACGCGCTCGGCCGAGTTCAGCGGCAGCCGCCGGTAGGCCGAGGGCACCGGATGCAGCATGTCGCGCAGCAGCTTGCCTTGTGCCCGCAGATCGGCGGGAAAGATCCATTTCCGGTCGGGATGCCAGGAGAAGCCATAGTCCGCCAGGGCGGCCTGGTCGCGGGGGGACTGTGCATCGTCGTCGTAGACGATGCCTTCGAGCGAGTAGGCATCGCCCAGCGGCGTGGTGTCGAGTGCCTCGGCCAGGTACTCGAGCGGCGACTTCATGTAGCGCTGTTCGCCCTTGTAAGCGATGTGCTGGCCGGCCTTGTCGGCGGCGGCATTCCTCAAGGACAGGATGTAGACGAGTTTTGCCTTGGACATGGATGTGTATGGTCTCGATGGGTTGAAAGCGGCGGGCGAACACGAACTGGCCTCTCGCCACTGGCCTAAAGAACGAGACGGAATGGCCCGCGATCTGTTCACCGGGTCGGCCGACGTGGCTCGATGCCGGAGGGCCTCGCTCCCTCCCCGCCCCTCAGGCCAGCGGACCTTCGAGCGCGCCCGCGTCCTCTTCTTCCTCTTCTCCCCCCTTGCGGTAAGCCGGCGAGAGCGGGCAGGCATTGCAATGGGTCTCGTGGGGAAGCAGGTAGTAGAGGCAGCACTGCCGGTGCAGCCGGAACGATGTGTGGCGCCCCTCGTGGACCAGGCGGATCTCGCGCTGGCGCCCGAAGAGGGGGTTGGTGCGCTGTTCCCCCGCTTCGGCTTCGGCGGCGTGCGGCCAGGTGGCGCTTTGCAGCAGGTACGCGATGTCCTGCGCGATGGGCTCGGAACCGCCGGTGAGTGCCAGCGCCTGGCCGAGGATGGGTTCCAGGTGCCGCGCTGCGTTGCCCCAGAGGATCTTCGGTGCGAGCCGGGTCAGGCTGGAAAGCGCCGAGAACAACGGCGCCAGGTGATGCAGCAGCAGCGGCGCGTAGCGTTCAGCCGTGCGCGTGTCGGGACGAGCGGTGCCGAGTTGCCTGATATGAAAGCTCACGGGGCCACCCCGGGCATCCAGCCGCAGCCAGATCTGGGCCGCCTCCACCGGAAACACGTGGTGCAGCACGCTGGCCGCGGCGACCACGGGCGGCAGCAGCGCCTCCAGGTAGTCGAGGGTCCAGGCCGAGGCGACGGCCCGCAGGTCGTCGCCGGAGCTGTGCCTGAAGCGGGCCTGCAGTTGCAGCACATCGAGCAGCCGTGCCCGCGACCCCACGAGGTCCGAAACGCACACGGCATCCGCGGGGACCGCGTCCGCGCATGCGAGCCGCTCGCCGAGCGGCGCCAGTTCGCCGCGGAAGATGGGCGCGAGCAGCGGGATCACGCGTCTGCCCGCCGCAAGACGGTGGAACGATCGAAGAAAAGAGGAAATGCGGCTTGCACACAGACAGGACGCGCGGGACCGCCGCATGTTCATTCCGGCGTGGAGGCCGCGATGCCCTGGTCTGCGTGAACCCGCGTGAACATTGGCGGGCTCGATCCGTCTATGAGGGAAGCGGCGCTGTGCCGACCGGAGGAGCGCTCGAAGAGGGCGTCTTCCAGCCATCTTGGTTCGGCCGCGCATGCGCGGTCGGTTGACGTCGCCTCGTGAAGGCGGAAAGAGTTCTGAATGACATCCAACAGCGGCAATGCCGCAGAAGTCGCGCGCCTGCTGAAGCCGTTCGCTCCCTGGATCGTGCTGTCCGCCATCACGGGCATCTGCGCGGGTGGCGCCACGGTGGCGCTCCTGCGCACGATCAACGAGGTCCTGAACCAGCAAGGGGGCATGGCCGGCGGGCTGCTGCTGACCTTCGTCGTGCTCTGCGCCGTCGCGTTGCTGGGGCGCATGGTCTCCGACGTCTCTACCAACTTCGTCGGCCAGCGCCTGGTGGCCCAGGTGCGCAAGAGCCTGGCCCAGAAGATCCTGTCGGCGCCCATCGACGCGCTGGAGCGCTATCGCACCCACCGCCTGATGCCGGTGCTGTCGCAGGACGTGGACATGATCAGCGACGCCGCCTTCGTGGCATCGTCCACGCTGATCTCCCTGGCCGTTGCACTGGGCTGCCTGGGTTACCTGGCCTGGCTGTCCTTGCCGCTGTTCGGCCTGCTGCTCGTGGCGCTGGTGATTGGTACGGCGATCCAGACCATCACCCAGACCCGCGGCGAAGCTGGCTTCTGGAAAGCGCGCGAGCAGGAAGACCAATTGCACAAGGCCTACCGCGCGATCAGCGAGGGCGCCAAGGAACTGCGCATGCACCGCGATCGCCGCACGCGCATGTTCAGCGGCCAGGTCGAACGCATCGTGGACCGGATTCGCGTGGTCAACGGCCGCGCGATCAACACCTTCGTGATGGCCACCGCGTTCAGTTCGGCACTGTTCTTCCTGCTGATCGCGCTGATCCTGGGCTGGGCCTCGTTCCGCACCACGGAGCCCGTGGTGCTCAGCGGCTTCGTGCTGGTGCTGCTGTTCCTCAAGGGACCGATGGACCAGATCGCGGGCACCCTGCCCAGCGTGGGCCGCGCCAAGGTCGCGTTCCAGCGCATCGCCGATCTCTCGGCGCGCTTCGCCACACCGGAGCCTCATCTGCACCTGGACCGCGCCTCGCAGCCCGTGACGCTGGCCGATGGCATCGGGATGCGCGGCGTGCGCTACGCCTTCGAGGGGGCCGAGGGCGGCGAGTCCTTCGTGCTGGGGCCGATCGACCTTGAGCTTCGGCGCGGTGAAATGGTTTTCGTGGTGGGCGACAACGGCTCCGGAAAGACCACGCTGATCAAGCTGCTGCTGGGCCTCTATGCGCCGCAGCAAGGCGACGTGCTGCGCGACGGTGTCGCGGTGACGCCCGAAACGCGCGACGACTACCGGCAGCTCTTCACGACGGTGTTCTCCGACTTCTACCTGTTCGAGGACCTGGTGGCGCGCGAGAAGGGCGAGTCGGGCGAGAGCGCGCTTCCGCAGGCCGCGCTGCCCTATCTGCAGCGCCTCGAGATTGCCCACAAGGTGAGCGTGAAGGACGGCTCCTTCAGCACCGTGGACCTGTCGACCGGCCAGCGCAAGCGTCTCGCGCTGGTGCATGCCTACCTCGAGGGCCGGCCGGTGCTGGTGTTCGACGAATGGGCCGCCGACCAGGACCCGACCTTCCGCCATCTTTTCTACACCGAGCTCCTGCCCGAGCTGCGTGCCAAGGGGCACCTGCTGGTCGTGATCTCGCACGACGACCGCTACTTCCACCTGGCCGACCGCGTCATCACGATGCGGGCCGGACGCGTGGCGGAAGACCGCAGCCCCGCGCACCTGGAAAGCCTCGCCGCATGAGCAGGAGGCCCGCATTTTCTCGGCCATCCAAGGCGCTCGCCCATCACCACAGGAGTTGAAGATTCATGCAACACATCCATGACCTGATCGGCGTCGGGTTCGGCCCGTCCAACATCGCGCTGGCCATTGCGCTCGAGGAAAAGCGCCATGGTGGCAAGCCGCTGGATGCCCTGTTCCTCGAGCGGCAGAACAGCTTTGCCTGGCATCCGCACATGCTGCTGGACCATGCGCACATGCAGATCTCGTTCCTGAAGGATCTGGCGACGCTGCGCAACCCCACCAGCCGCTTCACCTTCATCAACTACCTGCACGAAAACGGCCGGCTGCCCGACTTCATCAACCTCAAGAGCTTCTTCCCGAGCCGCCATGAGTTCAACGACTACCTCAGTTGGGCTGCGCGCCAGTTCAAGGAATCGTGCGCCTACGGCGAAGAGGTGTTCGAGGTGCTGCCCGAGAAGCAGGGCGGCGAGGTCTCGCTGCTGCGCGTGCGTTCGCGCAGTGAAGACGGCCGCGTGCAGGAGCGGATCGCGCGCAACCTCGTGGTGAGCATCGGCGGTACGCCCAACATCCCCGAGGGCTTTCGCGCCCTGCGCGCCGACGGACGCGTCTTCCACTCCAACAGCTACCTCAAGGACATCGCGCGCCACGGCCAGGCCCAGCGCGTCGCGGTCATCGGCGCCGGCCAGAGCGCGGCCGAGATCTTCATGGACTTGCAGGCGCGGCCGAATGCTCCGCAGGTCGACCTGATCATGCGCGCCCGCTCGATCCGTCCGGCCGACGACAGCCCCTTCGTCAATGAAGTCTTCAATGTGGATTTCACCGACTATGTGTTCAGCCGTCCGAGCGACGAGCGCGCCGCGCTGCTCGACGAGGTATCGCAGACCAACTATGCCGTGGCCGATCTCGACCTGATCCAGCAGATCTTCAAGGTCTTCTACAACCAGAAGGTGGCGCACGGCAATCGCCTGCGCATGCTGCGCCAGCACGACGTGAGTGCGGTGCGTGCCGCGGCGGACGGCATCCACCTGACGCTGCGCGACCAGGACGAGGGGCTCGAGAGCACGGCGCGCTACGACGCCGTCGTGCTGGCCACCGGCTACGCACGCGAGCAGCACAGGGACCTGCTGCAACCGCTGGAGGCCTACCTCGGCGATTTTTCAGTCGATCGCTATTACCGCCTGAAGACCTCGCCGGATTTCCATCCGGGCATCTTTCTGCAAGGTGCCTGCGAGGACAGCCATGGCATCAGCGACACGTTGCTGTCGGTGACTTCGGTGCGCACCGGCGAGATCGGCAATGCGCTGCTTGCCGCCACGCCGCGCATGCGCCAGGCAGTGCGCAGCGAGTCGCAGGCCGTTCAGATATAGATTGACAGAGACCGGCCCAGCGGGCGGTGCCTGCGCCACACGGCGCGGCGCCCGCAAGGCCTTGGCCCGTTGGCCCATCGACATGCGCAGAATCGCCTATCTCCTTCTCGTTTTTCTCCTGATCTCGGTTGCGACCGGCTATCTCTGGGCGCGCCGTCCCTCGGGCGAGGTCGAGTCGACCGCGGCGTGGCGTGCGTCCATCGAATCGAGCGTCACGGCGTTCGGCACATTGCAGCCGCGGCGCTATGTGGACGTCGGTGCCCAGGTCTCGGGACAGATCCTGCGGCTCAACGTCCAGCCGGGCGACATCATCGAGAAAGGACAGTTGCTGGTCGAGATCGATCCCAGCGTGCAGCGCGCCACGGTCGATGCCGGCCGCGCGTCGCTGGCCGGACTTCGTGCCCAGCTCGCCGACCAGCGCGCGCAGCACCGCCTGGCGAGTCAGCAGCATGCGCGCCAGCGCCAGATGGCCGCCGACGGCGCCACCCGCGAAGAAGACGTGCAGAACGCAGAGGCCGCGCTCGCTTCGGCCGCCGCGCGCATCGACAACCTCGAAGCCCAGATCGCGCAGACGCAGGCCACCCTCAAGGCCGACGAGGCGCGCCTTGGCTACACGCGCATCTATGCGCCGATGGCCGGCACCGTGGTCTCCGTGGCCGCTCGCGAAGGCCAGACGCTCAACGCCACCTACCAGACACCCGACGTGCTGCGCATCGCCGACCTGTCCTCGATGACCGTGTGGTCCGAGGTGTCCGAGGCCGATGTGGGACGCGTCAAGGCCGGCATGCCGGTCTACTTCACCACGCTGGGCAACAGCCGGCGGCGCTGGCACGGCAAGGTGCGCCAAGTGCTGCCCGCGCCGCCCCCGGCGGGTGTCAAGACCGGTGCCAGCGACAGCAGCACCGCGGCGCCCGCCGCGCCCAGCAAGGTCGTGGTCTACACCGCGCTGTTCGACATCGACAACGCCGACGGCGAGCTCATGCCGCAGATGACGGCCCAGGTCACTTTCGTGGAGTCGTCCGCCGCCGAAGCGGTGGTCGTGCCGGCTGCCGCCCTGGTGCCGGTGCCCGGTGCCGAGGCGGATCGCTTCATGGTGCGGGTGTTGCGCACCGACGGCAGCGTCGAGACGCGGCCACTGCGCGTCGGCGTGCGCAACCGTGTCGTCGCGCAGGCGCTCGACGGTATCCAGGTGGGCGACCGCATCGTGACCGGCCTGGCCGACGGCAAGACCGCGAAACCATGAGCGTGACGACGCCGGGCCCGGCGGCCATCGAGGGGTCGCCGCTGGTCGAACTGCAGGACATCCGCAAGTCCTACGGCCAGCCGCAGCAGACGGCCGACGATCCATCGCCCACGCAGGTGCTGCGCGGCATCTCGCTGAAGATCCGTGCTGGCGAGTTCGTTGCCATCGTGGGTGCCTCGGGCTCGGGCAAGTCCACGCTCATGAACATCCTTGGATGTCTCGATCGGCCGAGCAGCGGACGCTATCTGTTCGAGGGCAAGGACGTCTCGGGCTTCGATGCCGACGCGCTTGCGCGATTGCGCCGCGAGGCGTTCGGGTTCGTGTTTCAGGGCTATCACCTCGTGCAGACCGAATCGGCGCGCGAGAACGTCGAGATTCCCGCGCTCTATGCCGGCATGCCCGAGGCCGAGCGCCGCGCACGCGCTACTGCGTTGCTCGAGCGGCTGGCCATGGGCGCGCGGCTCGACCACCGGCCGCACCAGCTCTCGGGCGGCCAGCAGCAGCGCGTGGCGATCGCACGCGCGCTGATGAACGGCGGGCGCATCATCCTGGCCGACGAGCCCACCGGCGCGCTCGACAGCCAGAGCGGCGCCGAGGTCATGAAGCTGCTGCACGAGCTTGCCGATGCGGGCCATACGGTAATCCTGATCACGCACGACCGGCAGGTCGCCGCGCAGGCGGGCCGCATCGTGGAGATCCGCGATGGCGAGATCGTGGCCGACTCCGGCGATGCGCGTCCGGCTAGCGGAGTGGCCCTCGCGCACGAGGTCCGGCGTGGGCAGGGCCCCGGGCAGGCGTCGCTGTCCGCCGACCTGCATGAAGCGGCCCGCGCTGCCTGGCGCGTGATGTGGAGCAATCGCTTCCGTACCGGGCTGACGCTGCTGGGCATCGTCATCGGCGTCGCGTCGGTCATCGCGATGCTGGCCGTCGGCGGCGGCTCGCAGCAGCAGGTGCTCGCGCAATTCGAGACCTTCGGTGTCCGCACCATGTTCGTTTCCGCCCGCGAGAGCAGTGCGCGCGCACCGAGTGCGCCACTCACGCTCGACGACGTCGATACCGTGCGCAGCCTGCCGAACGTGGAAGCCGCCACGCCTTACATCGAGGACCGGGTGGTGGTGCGGCGCGGCAACGTCGACCATGGCTCGGAAGGCGGCGGTACCACGGTGGGCTTCACCCATGTGCTGGGATGGCGCATCACCGAGGGCGCGATGTTCGATGCCACGGACGAGGAGCGCGCGGCCAAGGTGACCGTTATCGGGCAGACCGTTCGCAAGACCCTGTTCACGGATGGCACCAATCCGATCGGCCAGGACATCCTGATCGACAAGGTGCCGTTCCAGGTGATCGGCGTGCTCGCCGCCAAGGGAACGACCGACGGCGAAGACCAGGACGATCGTGTCATCGTTCCGTTCTCCTCGGCCGCGGCGCGCATCTTCGGCCACCGCAATCCGACTTGGATCGCCGTGCAGATACGCGACATGAACCAAGCCACGGCCACGGCGAACGCCATCGAGGACCGGCTGGCGGAACAGCGAAAGGTGCGCGACGTGCATGTCTGGAATCGCGTCGAGGCGATCCGCGTGCAGTCCGAGACCGCACGCGCGATGACGATGATGCTCGGCCTGATCGCCACGATCTCGCTGGTCGTGGGCGGCATCGGCGTGATGAACGTGATGCTGATGACCGTGCGCGAGCGCACCCGCGAGGTCGGCATCCGCATGGCGACAGGCGCTCGGCAGATCGACATCCTGCGGCAGTTCATGACCGAGGCCGTGCTCGTGACTTCGGTCGGCGGCACCGTGGGCGTGATCGTGGGGCTCGCGATTGTCTCGATGCTGATGCTGGCTGACGTGCCGGTTGTCTTCTCGCTCCTTGCCAGCCTCGGCGCCTTCTGCTGCGCCGTGTTGACCGGCCTGATCTTCGGCTTCATGCCCGCGAGAAATGCGGCCCGGCTGGATCCCGTCGTGGCGCTGGCCTCGCAATAGTCGCACAGGGAGCACCATGCAGAAAATTGAAATGCGTTGGTTGCGGCGCCTCTCGCCCGTGACGTGGGTGGGCGCGTTGTGCCTCGCCGGTTGTGCCGCTCCCGCCGACGTGTCGCTGAACGCGGTGGAACTGCCCGCATCCTGGCAGCGTACGCAGCCCGACGCGAATGCCTCGACCGTCGATGCGCGATGGTGGAGCCACCTCGGCAGCACCGAACTCGATGCGCTGATCGCACAGGCGCAAGCGCGCAACCAGGACCTGGCGATGGCGCTCGCCCGTGTCGATGGCGCGAGGGCGCAGGCGCGCATCGCGGGCGCGCAGCGGCCGCCCGAACTGACAGGCCAGATCGACGCAAGCCGCCAGGGCCGCATGGGCGGACAGGCGGCGGTCGACGGCAACGCGCATGCGATCGGCTTCGCCGCGCGCTACGAACTCGACCTGTGGGGGCGCCAGGGCGCGCTGCATCGCGAGGCGCAGCAAGGCCTGCGTGCCAGCGTGTTCGAGCGCGACGCGGTGCAGCTCAGCGTGACGGCCGAAGTCGCGTCGTCCTGGCTGCAGATGGTGGGCTTGCGCGAGCGCGTTGCGATCGCGCGCAGCAATCTCGAGAATGCGCAGCGGGTCCTGCGGCTGGTGGAATCGCGCGGCCGCGCCGGTGCAGCCACGCCGCTGGACCTTGCCCAGCAGCGCGGCCTGGCGGCGGCGCGGGAGCGCGAACTCGCGCGACTGCAGCAACAGGCGCGCCATGCCGAGACCGCACTGTCTCTTTTGCTAGGCCTGCCCGCACCCGAACCCACAGCGACATCGGCTGCGGAGCGGACGCGGCTCGAAGCACTGCGGATTTCTCCCATCTCGGCGGGACTGCCGTCGCAACTGCTGGTGCGCCGTCCCGATCTCGCGCAAGCCGAAGCGCGGCTGGCGGCTGCCGATGCGAACGTGCGGGCGGCACGTGCCGCGATGCTGCCGCGCGTCACGCTGACGGCGTCTGTCGGCCTGCAAGGGCAGGCGCCCGGCGGTTTGTTCGACAACCCGATCTACAGCCTCGCTGCCGGCCTGGCCGCGCCCATCTTCGACGGCGGGCGGCTGGCGGGCGAACGCGACCTTGCCGAAGCGAGGCGCGGGGAATTGCTCGGCGCCTACCGCGCGGCCATCATCGGCGCCTTCGCGGATGCGCAGACAGCGCTCGACGCGGTGGCGGGCTCCGATGCGCAGGCATCGGCACAGGTCGAGGAACTGCTGCAGGCGCGCCGCGCGGCGGAACTCTCCGAGCTGCGATACCGGGCCGGTGCCGAGACGCTGCTCGTTCTGCTCGATGCGCAACGCGTGCTGTACAGCGCGCAGGATCTGGACGTCCAGTTGCGGCAGGGGCGGCTGCAGGCGCGCGTTGCGTTGTACCGGGCGCTGGGTGGCGGATGGCGCGACGAGGCCGGCGTGCTCGCGCAAGGCGAGCGCTGAAGACCCTGCGCGGCTTCGCTCGAATCGCCTGTCAGGTGAGCGCCTGCTTCTTCGGAGGACTCCGAAATGAACATATGCGAGGGCTCTGCGTCAATACGAAAGACAAAGCCAACCCCGGCACAGATCCAACGCAGTCGACGATGGCCACCAGAACTTCTGTTTCCGCAGCGACTGCCGTCGACACGGCCTGGTCGCTTTTTTGCCAGTTTCACGACGTGCCCTCGCACGTCCACGCAGAGCGGCTCGTCCACTGGCTCGGAGAGGACCCGCGGCACATGCGTGCGTTCGACGATGCGCTCACGTTGTGGGCGCTCGCGGGTGCCGGCCTGGTCAAGCCCGCGTTGGAAGAAGCGCGGCGCCGCGGCTCCGATCTGCAATAGCCGGTTTGCGTACCTGCTGCGCACCGTTCAAGGATGCATGAAAACAATCCCCAGACCTGGTGGCCGCGCGTGGCGTCGCGGTATCGCGGCGGTCGCCCTTGCCGCCACATTGACCGCCACGCTCATCGGCACCGCTCCGGCATGGGCCCGGCGTGAAGGCCAACCGGCGACGGCATCGATCGAGATACGCCGTACCGGCGATGGCATTCCCCACGTTCGCGCCACTACCTGGCGAGGCCTGGGCATCGGCTACGGCCAGGTGCAGGCCGAGGACGCGCTGTGCACGCTGGCCGATGCCTTCGTCACCTACAGCGGGCAGCGCTCCCTGTATTTCGGCGCGGACAGGAAGCCCGCCAAGCGCTCGACCTTCGGCATGCCCGTCAACCTCGATCTCGATTTCTTCTTCAAGGCCTTCGCCGGCCCCGATGCGGTCGAGGCACTCAAGCGCGAGCAGCCGGCCGATCTCGACGAACTCATCGCAGGCTACGCCGAGGGCTACAACCGGCATGTGCGATCGCTTCAAAAGAGCCGCGGCAAGGGTGCGCGGCACGCCTGCAGCGATGCTCCGTGGGTGCGGACCATCGAACCGGACGATGTCTATCGGCGCATGATCGCCGCCGCTCTGGCAGGCGGATACGCGCATTTCGTCTCTGAGATCGTGAATGCGAAACCCGCGGCAACCGCACCGCCTGTACCGTCGGACCATCTCTCGCTGTCGTCCCGGCTCGAGATCCCCGTGGGCGACGCGCGCGGCATCGGCAGCAATGTGCTGGCCTTCGGCCAGGCCGCCACAGGCGAGCGCGGCGGCAGCGTCCTGTTCGGCAACCCGCACTGGTATTGGGGCGGACCGGACCGCTTCTATCAGGCCCACCTGACGCTGCCGGGAAAGATGGACGTGGCGGGCGTGTCCTTCCTCGGCATTCCGGTGATCATGATCGGCTTCAACAACGACGTCGCCTGGAGCCACACGGTGTCGGCGGCACGGCGCTTCGGGCTGTTCGATCTGGTGCTGGACCCGTCGGACCCCACGCGCTATCTGGTCGACGGCGTGTCCGAGCGCATGCAGACCCGGCAGGTGGCAGTGGAAGTGCGCCGGCCCGACGGAATCGAGGCGGTTCACCGCACGCTCTACCGCACGCGCTTCGGGCCGGTGGTCGATCTGGGCGCGCGCAATCCGGCGCTCGGCTGGAGTGCCCGCAAGGCGATTGCGATGCGCGATGTCAATGCGAGCAATGCGCGCATCTTTCCGAACTTTTTCCGCTGGGGCCAGGCGCGTTCGCTGGACGAATTCATCCAGATCCAGAAGCAGGAGGCCGCGATGCCGTGGGTCAACACCGCTGCCATCGGGCGGGGCGACGGTCGCGTCTGGTACGCCGACATCGGTGCGGTGCCCGCGGTGCCGGACGATCTGCGCGCAGCCTGTGCAACGCCGCTGTCGAAGGCCTTCGCCGCAATCGATGCCGACGCGCCCGTGCTCGATGGCAGCCGATCGGCTTGCGAATGGAAGGCCGGCCAGGCTTCGGAGCAACCCCGTCGCATGCCCCCCGACCATATGCCAAGCCTGCTGCGCGAGGACTACGTGGCCAACATGAACGACAGCTACTGGCTTACCAACCCGGCGCAGCCGTTGACGGGTTTCGCATCGATCCTCGGCGGCGAGGGGCAGGCGCTGAGCATGCGCGGGAGAGAAGGGCATCGCATCGCGAGCGAGCTCTCGAATGCGGGCTCGACCTCGTCCCGGCAATTGGCGGAGCGCGTGATGCAGAAGACGCAGCAGGCCCGCTCCTATACCGCGGATCAGTTCAAGCAACCCCTGCTTGATGCCGCATGCGCAGCGTCCGGCCAGGTCGGGCCGACACCGGATATGCGGCAGGCCTGCCGAATCCTTCGCAATTGGTCGAACCGCGCCGGTGCACAGGATCGCGGGGCACTGCTGTGGGACGCCTTCTGGACCCGGCTGCAGCAGATTCCAGCCGGTGAGCTCTACGCGAAGGCGTTCTCGGCGGAGGCGCCGCTACGGACGCCGGCCGCCATCAATGCCGCAGACCCGCGCGTGGCGAGTGCACTCGCCGGCGCGGTCGACGACATGCGGCAGAAGGGCCGGGCGCTGGACGCGCCGCTGGGCACGCTGCGCTTCGCCCGAAGCGAAGGCCGTCGGATTCCGCTTTTCGGCGGCTGCGATGCCGAAGGCTATTTCACCATCGCCTGTGCCAACGAAGGCGACTACACCATGGGCGATCGCTCCCACGGCAACACCTACCTGCAGGTCGTGTACTTCGACCGGCGCGGCGTGCATGCCCGCACGCTGCTCGCGCACGGTGAAAAGGAAACCGCGGTAACGAACGGACTGGGCGCCGCACCGGTGGTGCGTTACGCGAAGAAGGACTGGCTGCGCTTCCCGTTCCACGAGGAAGACATCGCGCGCGATCCGGCGCTGGTGCGGCAGACGCTCCGGCCCTGATGAGGGCCAGCCAGTCGCCGGGTTCTCAGCCCCGCTTGGGAATATTGAGCCCCGTCACCACCGCAGGCCGCGCCACGAACGCCTCGAGCACCCGCGCCACGTTCTTGAACTCGCTGAACCCCACCAGCTCGCCCGCTTCATAGAAGCCGATCAGGTTGCGGATCCACGGGAACGAGGCGATGTCCGCAATCGTGTATTCGTCGCCCATGATCCATGCGCGATCCGCGAGGTGCTTGTCGAGCACGCCGAGGAGGCGCTTCGATTCGGCCACGTAGCGGTCGCGCGGGCGCTTGTCTTCGTAGTCCTTGCCGGCGAACTTGTTGAAGAAGCCGAGCTGTCCGAACATCGGACCGATGCCGCCCATCTGGAACATCACCCACTGGATGGTTTCGTAGCGGCCGGCGGCATCCTTCGGGATGAATTTGCCGGTTTTTTCTGCGAGGTAGATCAGGATCGCGCCCGACTCGAACAGCGCGAGCGGCTTGCCGCCGGGCCCGTCGGGATCGAGGATCGCCGGGATCTTGTTGTTCGGGTTGAGCGACAGGAACTCCGGCGACATCTGGTCCTGGGTCTCGAAGCTCACCAGGTGCGGCTCGTAGGCGAGGCCGGTTTCCTCCAGCATGATCGACACCTTCACGCCGTTGGGCGTGGGCAGCGAATAGAGCTGCAGGCGGTCAGGGTGCTGGGCGGGCCACTTGGCCGTGATGGGGAAGCTCGAGAGATCGGTCATGGGTGTTCCTGAAAAAGCGCAAGCGGGGGATTCTGCCCCCGCTTGCGCTTTTTCAGAGGCCGGGCTTCAGATGCCCAGCCAGCGCATCAGGTCCGCTTCCGAGTCGTTCGTGGGCGCGACGAACCCCGTGTAGTTCGATGCTGCGAGCGCACGCTTGCCCGCATCGCTCTGGCTGAGGCCGAGCAGCGTCTCGCGCACGGTCGCCACGGTGGCGGCATCGGTCTTGGTGGACATGAGCCACTGCTTGATCGGCACGCCGCGCGATTCCGCGCAGACCTTGCCGCCGCCGTCGGTCCAGGTCTTGATCACGCCGGCCGACGCGGTCGCGCCGTACGCGGCAAAGCCGTTGGTCACGTAGAAGGGCACGGCCTCCTGGAAGCGCGTGTTGGTCACCTTGACCGTCGACTCCGCAACGCCGTGCTCGCGCAGCATCGCGCGCGTGATGACCGAGGTGATCGAGTCCACCTCGGGCAGCACCAGGTTCTTGCCCGCGACCGTCTTCCAGTCGGAGATGGGCTGGGCCTGCTTGCACAGGAACGAGACCTTGTAATCGGTGTAGCCCGATGTGAAGGCCAGTGCCTTGTAGTTGCCCGACTTCACCGCTTCGAGCGCGACGTGGGCCGGGTGGATGAACACCAGGTCCACCTCTTTCTTCTTCAGCGCCTCGCGTGCCAGGTTGTACGAGATCAGCACCTTGATCGTCACCGGCTGCTTGAGCGCCTTGCTCAAGGCCTCGGCAATCGGCTCGAAACGCGGGGCGATCTGCGCCTCGGTGACCTGGTAGCTCACGCCTTCGGTGACACCGATCACGAGCGCATGGGCCGAGGCGCCGGCCGTGAGCAGCAGCGCCGCGAGCCCGCGTGCGGCCATGCGAAGCGACGAGGGGAGGGTGCGGAATTCCATCGGGGGCTTTCTTTCAGAGCGGTCCAAGATTGTTACAACATGTTGAATTCGATCATAGACAGCCGAAACGTTTGCGCCCTCACGGGTTAGTACCAAGGTGAACATTTCTGATGCGCACGGGCAACGCCTGCAGCCATCTCGTTCGGAGATATGCAGGTCTTCAATCCATATGAATCTTGCGTGTTAACCCGCTGCGGCGAGGCCGCCCGGCGCCGCGACCATCGTCTCCACAACGAAAGCGAGACACAAAACCCCATGAGCACACCCGCAATGACCCAGCCCTACGAGGGCCGCTTCGACAGCACCTCCGACGCGGTCTACCGCAAGGTCAGCTGGCGCCTGATTCCGCTGCTCTTCCTCTGCTACATCGTGGCCTACCTGGACCGCGTGAACGTCGGCTTCGCCAAGCTGCAGATGCAGGGCGATCTGCAGTTCAGCGAGGCGGTGTATGGCCTGGGCGCAGGTATCTTCTTCGTCGGCTACTTCCTCTTCGAGGTGCCGAGCAACGTGGTGCTGCACCGCGTGGGCGCGCGCCGCTGGATCGCGCGGATCATGGTCACCTGGGGCCTGCTGTCGGCGGCGACGATGTTCGTGAGTTCGCCGATGTCGTTCTACGTGATCCGCTTTTTGCTCGGCGCGGCCGAGGCGGGCTTCTTCCCCGGGATCATCCTGTACCTCACCTACTGGTACCCGGCCGCGCGGCGTGGCAAGGCGACCTCGCTCTTTCTCGCGGCGATTCCGTTCGCGGGCATCCTCGGAGGGCCGATCTCGGGCTGGATCCTGCAGGGCATGAGCGGCGTCAATGGCTGGGCGGGATGGCAGTGGCTCTTCCTGCTGCAAGGCCTGCCGACCGTGGCGCTGGGCGTGGTCGTGTGGCGCTACCTCGACGACCGCGTGAAAGATGCGCAATGGCTCACACCGGCGGAGCGCGAGCTCATCGCACGCGACATCGCAGTCGAAGACGCGGGCAAGTCCGAAGCGAAGATCCTCACCGTGCTCGCCAATCCCCGCGTGTGGCTCTTGGCGCTGGTGTACTTCTCGTTCGTCTCGGGGCTCTACGGCATCTCGTTCTGGCTGCCGAGCATCATCAAGGCGATCGGCGTGAAGGGCGCGCTCGATATCGGCCTCGTCAGCGCAATCCCCTGGGCGTTCGGCGTCGTCGCGATGTACCTGGTGGCGCGCAGTGCCGACCGCCGGCTCGAGTACCGCTGGCACAGCGCCATCGCGGCTGTGGTCGGTGCCATCGGGCTGGTGCTGAGCGTGGCTTTCCACGGCAACGCGGTGTATGCGATGGCCGGGCTCACGCTCGCCACGATGGGCATCATGGCCACGCTGCCTATCTTCTGGGGCATGCCGACCGCGTTCCTCGGGGGTGCGGCGGCCGCGGCGGGCATTGCCTTCATCAACTCGTTCGGGAACCTCTCGGGCTTCAGCGCGCCTTTCATGATCGGCTTGATCAAGGACGCGACCCAGAGCACCGACGCGGGCCTGCACATGCTGGCGGCGCTGCTCGTCATCGGCGCGGTGCTCGTGCTCTTCGTCAAGCCACAAGCCGCTTCTTCGAAGAAGCGCTGAGGCGTTCGTTCCCCGCACCGCGGCACTCGCCCGCGGTGCTTTCCCAGAGTTCAGGAAAGAAGACCCCATGGATGCGGTTGTGAGTCCCCCTGCGCGCGCGAAAAAACGCCGTGCCCCCTCGAGTGAATTGCTCGCGCAGCTGCAGCGCCGCTTCGGCGAACGCTGCTCGACCAGCCAGGCCGTGCTGCTGCAGCACGGCACCGACGAATCGGCCTACCTGCCGCAGCCGCCCGATGCGGTCGTCTTCGTGCAGAGCACCGACGAGGTGGCCTTCATCGTGAGGGCCTGTGCGCGGGAACGGGTGCCGGTCATCGGCTTCGGCGTGGGCTCGTCGGTCGAAGGGCATCTGCTCGCGGTGGAAGGCGGCGTGTGCGTCGACTTCTCGCAGATGAACAAGGTGCTGGCGATTCGTCCCGATGACCTCACGGCCACCGTCGAGGCCGGTGTGACGCGTGGGCAATTGAACGTGGCGTTGCAGGAAACCGGCTTCTTCTTCTCGGTCGATCCGGGAGCCGACGCGTCCATCGGCGGCATGGTCGCGACCGCTGCCTCGGGCACGAACACCGTGCGCTACGGCACGATGCGCGACAACCTCGTGAGCCTCACGGTGGTCACCGCCAATGGCGACGTGGTGCGCACCGCATCGCAGGCGCGCAAGAGCTCGGCGGGCTACAACCTCACGCAGCTCTATTGCGGCTCCGAAGGCACGCTGGGCCTCATCACCGAAGCGACCGTGCGGCTGCATCCGCACCCCGAGGCTTACGCGGCGGCGGTGGTGCACTTCCCGACAGTGGCCGCGGCGGTCGATTGCGTGATCGAGTCGATCCAGATGGGCGTGCCGCTCGCGCGCGCCGAGATGCTGGATGCGCTCACCATTCGCGCCGTCAACGCGCACAGCCGCACCGCGCTGCACGAAAGCCCCACGCTCTTCCTCGAATTCGGCGCGAGCAAGGCGCAGATCGACGAGCAGTCGGACATCGTTCGTGAGATCGCGGCCAATCACGGCGGCGGCGAATTCCAGTGGGCCAATCTGAAGGAAGAGCGCTCGCGGCTGTGGACGCCGCGTCATCACGCTTACTTCGCGTGCCTGCAACTGAAGGCC
Source organism: Variovorax sp. W1I1 (assembly GCF_030815625.1). Taxonomy (NCBI): domain Bacteria; kingdom Pseudomonadati; phylum Pseudomonadota; class Betaproteobacteria; order Burkholderiales; family Comamonadaceae; genus Variovorax; species Variovorax sp. W1I1. The sequence continues at coordinate 1,269,517 of NZ_JAUSWZ010000001.1, forward strand.
GGCAGCCGCAGCCTGACCACCGATGCCTGCGTACCGCTGTCGGCCCTGGCGCAGTGCGTGGAAGAAACGCAGGCGGATATCGCCGAGCACGGCCTGCTCGCACCCGTGTTCGGCCACGTCGGCGACGGCAATTTCCATTGCCTCGTGCTGGTCGATCCGAACAACGCGGCCGAGAACGAAGCGGCCGAGGCCTTCAGCCACCGGCTGGTGCAGCGCGCGCTGCGCCATGGCGGCACATCGACCGGCGAGCACGGCGTGGGGCTCCACAAGATGCAGTACCTCGTCGAGGAGCACGGCGTGCACACCGTCGGGCTGATGCGCGCGATCAAGCAGGCGCTGGACCCGCACGACATCTTCAACCCCGGAAAGATCATCGGCCCGCCCGAGGCTGTCCATACCCACCAGGAGACATAAGAAATGAACAACGCCAAGCGCACGCTGGTCTCGATCGCGGTTGTCATGTTTGCGGCCGGTTGCGGCGGAGGCGGGGCCAACGGGGGCTTCTCGCCAGTGCTGCTTCCGGCCGCTCCTCCTGCATCTGCCTCTCCTCCCCCCGCGGCACCGCCGCCGATGTCGCTCGCCGAAAAATGCCCCGCGCTGAAGGGGCAGACGCTGGGCGCAGGCGCCGTAGATATCGACGACGCCAAGGTCGTCGCTGCTTCGGCACCGCAGCCCGAGTACTGCGTGGTGACCGCGAGCTTCAAGGGCTCCACGCTGCGCTTCGAGGCGCGCCTGCCGACCTCGGGCTGGAACGGCAAGCTCGCCTTCATCGGCGGCGGCGGTTTCGACGGCCAGATGCCCACGGCCACCGCCGCGCAGTTCAGCGAATCGATCTTCACCGAGCGCTACGCGACCGTCGGCACCAACGGCGGGTACGACTATCCCGGCGCCACCGATCTCAACTACTTCAAGGGCGAGTTCGCACTCGATCCGGTCAAGCTGCTGGACTTCACGCAGCAGTCCGAACACCGCGCCCTGCCGCCGGGCAAGGAGGTGATCGCGCAGTTCTTCGGCACCGCGCCCACGCGCAGTTATTTCGAAGGCTGCTCGATGGGCGGGCACGACGCGATGATGCAGGCCCAGCGCTTTCCCGAAGACTTCGATGGCATCGTGGCGCGCGCGCCGGCGGGCAACATCATGGGCCTATTCATGCAGTTCAACCGCATCGCCAAGCAGGTGCGCGTGCCCGCCAACACGCTGAATCCGGCCAAGCAGACGCTGCTCGCCGACGCGGTGCTGGCGCAGTGCGACGGGCTCGACGGCGTGGCCGACGGCATCATCTCCAAGCCGGCGGCGTGCACCTTCAACGCGACGGCGCTGCGCTGCGCGGGCGGCGCGGACACCGGCGACAGCTGCCTGTCCGATGCCCAGATCGCCACGGTGAACACCATCACCTCGCCGATCTCCACGTCTGATGGCGCGTGGTCGCACACGGGCTACAACTTCGGCGCAGAGAACTCGGCCAAAGGCTGGGGCGAGTACATCTGGCCGCAGGCGGCGTTCGGTGGCGCTTCGGTGCAGGGGCTCTTCTCCGACGGCTTCGTGCGCTCGTTCATCACGCGCGATCCGGCGTTCGACACTTCCGGCTGGAACCCCGACCAGTGGCTTTCGCGCATGGGCATCATCGGCGGCATGTTCAGCGCGGCCGACCCGGACCTGGGGCGCCTGCATGCGCGCGGCGCGAAGCTGATCATGTGGAACGGCACCAACGACACCTCGGTGAGCGCACGCGACAACGCGCGCTACTACGAGCAGGTCGTCGGCACCCTCGGCGTGCAGAAGGCCGACGAGACGGTCGAGCTGTTCCTCGCGCCCGGCGTGGGCCACTGCTACGGCGGCGCAGGCCCCGACAAGGTCGACCTGCTGAAGGCGATGTCCACCTGGGTGGAGCAGGGCGTGCCCGCCTCGGCGCAGAAGCTGGTGCACCGCAAGGTCGATGGCGCAGGCGCCACCACGATGGCGCGCCCGATGTGCAAGTACCCCGCGTATCCGCGCTACAAGGGCGCGGGCGACGTGAACGATGCGGCGAGCTTCGATTGCGTGAGCTGACGAGCGGTTGGCCGAAAGTGCGGTCCTAGAATGACCGGCCGCCCGCTGCACCCCCGCAGCGGGCGGCCGGAGACACGCCGATGGAGTTGCGCCAGTTCAAGTATTTCGTCGCCATCGTGGATTGCGGCAGCCTCTCGCGCGCGGCGCAGCAGCTCTTCGTGGCGCAGTCGGCGCTCAGCAAGCAGATGGCCGAGCTCGAAGGCGAACTGGGCACGCCGCTGCTGCTGCGCAGCCGCAACGGCGTCACGGTGACCGAGGCGGGCAAGGTGTTCTACGAATACGCGCAGGGCATCACCAAGCAGGTCGGCGATGCGAAGGCCGCGGTGCACGTGGCGGCGGATTCGGTGGTCGGCTCGGTGGTGGCCGCGCTGCCGCAGAGCGTGTCGCCGATGATCGCGCTGCCGCTGATGCGCGCGGCTGCCAGGCGCTACCCGGACGTGGTGTTCCACCTCAACGAAGAACTCACCGGCAACATGGCCGACCAGTTGCTGCGCGGTCGCGTCGACGTGGCGATCTTCTCGCCCACCATGCCCGCGGAAGACATCGCCTTCACGCCGCTGGTGGAAGAGGACTTCGTCTTTCTCGAATCGCCGCAGGACCCGCGCGCGTTGCCGCCGGGCGACGTGAGCATCGAAGAGGCCACGGCGCGTCCGCTGGTGTGGCCTGCCAATGCACATGGCCATTGCACGCGCTGGCTGGTGGATGCGGTGCTCGAAGCGGCGGGTCAGCCGCCGGCGCGCGTGGCGGCGGAAATCAACTCGGTCTACACGCTGAAGGCGGCGGTGGAGGCGGGGCTCGGCGCGACGATCATGCCGCTCGGCCTTGCGCAGCGCGAGGTGCGCGAAGACCGGTTGAGGGCGCACCGCATCGACTCGCCCGCGATGTTCCGCACGCTAGGGTTGTGCGTGTCGGTGCACCTGCCGACGACGAATGCGAAGCGCGCGATCTGCAACCTGATCGGCGACGTGATCCGCGACCTCTGCACCAGCGGCCAATGGGAGGGCACGCGACTCGCCGAGCCCGTCGGCAAGGCGAGAAAGGAAGTGCGCGCCTCTGCACCGCGACCGCCTTCACCGCTTCAGCCGCGCCGATAGTGTTCCTGGTGCGCCTGGCGCAGTTCGAACTTCTGGATCTTCCCGGTCGACGTCATCGGCAGCGCGGGCAGGAAGACGATTTCCTTAGGTACTTCGAAGCCGCCAAGGTGTTCCCTGCAATGCGCGGCGAGATCCGCCGCGGTGAGCTCCGCCGCCGCATCGGGCCGCCGCGTGACGAAGGCGGTGATGGCCTCGCCCCAGTGGTCGTGCGGCAGCCCGACCACCGCCGCGTTGAGCACGGCGGGATGCCGCAGCAACACCTCCTCGACCTTGAGCGATGGCACGTTCTCGCCGCCCGACTTCACCATGTCCTTCAGCCGGTCGAGGAAGATCAACTGGCCGTCGTCGTCGAGCTTGCCGAGGTCGCCCGAGTGGTGCCAGCCGAAGCGCTGCGCGTTCGCCGTCGCCTCGGGGTCTTTGTAGTATCCGAGCATCACGTTGGGACCGCGAAAGACGATTTCGCCGACCTGGTTCGCGCCGAGCAGTTCGCCGCCGTCGCCCATCACCGCGACCTCGTTCACCAGCGTGCCCACGCCCCAGTAGGAGCCGAAGCGCTGACGCTGCTCGTGCACCTCGAAGATCGTGGCGCCGGGGTACATCTCGGTCTGGCCCGAGACCAATGCGAAGTTGGGGCAGAACTCGTCGAGCAGGCGCAGCAGCAGCGTGCGGGACATCGGCGCCATCGCGTAGACGCACAGGCGCAGGCTCGAGAGGTCGCGCGCCGCGCGCTGCGGATGCGCGAGCAGCGCGCCGTACATCATCGGCAAGCCGACCACGACGGTGATGCGGTGGCGCTCGATGGCTTCGAGCACCGCGCCGGGATCGAAGCCCCGAAAGATGACGAGCGCGCCGCCGACCGCGAGCGCCGACATCAGCACCGTGTGCTGGCCGCAATGAAAGAGCGGCAGCACGCTGCTCCACACGTCGCAGCGCTCGGGGCTGCTGCCCCACTCGACCATGTTGCTCAGCAGCACCGAGTGCACCGAGGCGTGCGAATGCATCACGCCTTTCTGCCGGCCGGTGGTGCCGCTCGTGTACATGATGAGCGCAAGCTGCGTGCTGTCGATGTCCACTTCGGGCAGCGTGGCGGCGCCCGTAGCGATCGCTTCCGCCACGGTGGGAATTCCCTCGGGCGGCGCATCGCCGTCGAGCACGCAGAGCATCGGCGTGACGCCTCGGTCCTGCAGCAGATCGCGCAGCGCGGGCTTGGCGTGCAGGGCCGTGTCGATCACGATGTGGCGTATCTCCGCATGCGCGAGGATGTAGCCGATGGCATCGACCGCGAGCGCGGTGTTGATCGGCACCCACACCATTCCGGCCTTCTGGATGCCGAGCATCGCGACGACCATCTGGATCGAGTTGTTGCACAGCATGCCCACGCGCTCCCCGCTCGGAAGGCCGAGGCCCAGCAGGTGGTGCGCGAAGCGGTTCGATGCGGTGTCGAGCTCGCTGTAGGTCATGCGGTGCGCCCCGTCGATCAACGCGGTGCGCGCGCCGAAGCGACGCGCGGAACGGTGGAGCACATCGCCCAGCGCGATGCGCGAGATGCGTGCAATGGAGGGGGATAGCTGAGGTGTGGGCGCGGGGCGGACTGCGGGCATGGCTTCGTGTCTCCGGTCTTCGGTCGGTCGTTGATCGATCTCGCGGCCAGAGGCTAAGGCTCGCCCGGCGCCGCGTCTTGCGAAGAGTGGCTACACGAAGAAAGGCCCGCCGAAGCGGGCCGCCTGCCGATTCAGGATTTGGCTCGACCGCGCGTCAGAAGCGCGCCTTCAGGAAGGCCGAGGGCCCTTGCAGCCGCACCTTGAGCCGCGAGTCGGCGGTGCTGCCGTCGCGGGTCAGGTCGATGTTGGTCACGCCATAGGAGACCACGAGGCCCACGTTCTTCACCGGGAACCACTCGACGCCGGCCGAGGCGTTGTAGATGTTGCCGTGGAAGCGGCCGCTGCTCTTCCACACGCCCGAGGCGTCGGCGAACAGGCGCAGGTCGGGCGTGATGGCGTGGCGCACGCCAATTTCGAGCAGCGGCGCGACCGCGTTGTCGCTCGAGCTTTCGTTCAGCGTGCCGACCTGACCGTTCACCGCGGCAAACGCGGTGACGCCCAGCGTGGCGCGGTAGTAGGCCGCGCCGGCACCGAGGCCGAACACCGTGTTGCCCGAGCCGAGCCACCACTTGTACGAGAGCTTGGCGAAGTCGAGCTTGGTGTTGAGGTTCGCGTTGCCGAGGGTGCTCAGCGTGCCGAAGGGGCCGAGCGAGGTGTTGTTGCCGAACTGGCCCCCGTAGTCGCGCTTGTACTGGTAGTAGTCGAAAGAAATGCCGTGGCTGTCACCGATCAGCAGGTCGGCGGTGATGCGGGGCATCGTCACCCGGCCGGGCTTGATGTCGCCCGTCTGCAGCGTCCCGTAGGGCGTGGCCACCGAGGCGTCGAGCTTCGGATCGGCGCTGAAGCCGCCCACCGAGAAACTGAACCGGTCCAGTGCCGGCGAAGGGTCGGCCAGCGCGGGCGCGGTGGCGAAGAAGAAACCGGAACCCACCAGCGCACCGAGGGCGCCGAATCTGAACGTCCAGTCGAGCGGACGGGAGCGGAACGACAGCATGAAGAATCCTTCGGAAATTGAAGAAGCCCCGGGCATTGCCTCGGGGCCAGACTCCTTTGAACCGCAGTACCTTAGTGAGGCGGCGGAACGCGTCGAATGCGCGGAATGCGGCTCTTCTTGTAGGAATTTCTTGATGGTGCGGGGGCGGCGCTACAGTGCCGCATGCGCAAACACCTCTCCACGACCACGGGCCCGCAGCGTCTTCTCTACGGCTCCGTTGTCGGGGCCGCCGTGGCGCTGGCACCGTGGCCCGTCGGCGGCATGGCGCGCGGGCTGGCGGGCTGGTGCGCGGGGGTGCTGGTGTACCAGGTGCTGACCTGGTGGCTGATCGAGACCTTCGACGCGCGGCGCACGCGCGAGCGCGCGCAGTCGCTGGACCAGCCCAACCTGATGATCCTGGTGTCGATGCTGGTGGTGGTCGCCGTGAGCGTGATCGCCATCGCGATGCTGCTGCAGCAGGTGAAGCAACTGACGGGCTGGGAGCGCGCGGGCCACGTCGTGCTCGGCGTGGTGGCGCTGGCCGGCTCCTGGCTGATGATGCACACGATCTACGCCTTTCACTACGCGCACCGCTACTACATCGACCAGAAGGGCGGCTCGCCTGATGGCGGCCTCGACTTTCCGGGCAAGGACGACCCGGACTACTTCGACTTTCTCTACTACTCGTACGTGATCGGCATGACCTCGCAGGTGTCCGACGTGCAGGCCACGTCGCGCGAGATGCGGCGCATCACGCTGGTCCACAGCGTGCTGGCCTTCGCATTCAACATGCTGGTGCTGGCGCTCTCCGTCAACGTCGTGGCTGGCGCTATCTGATCGCCGCCATCAGGCCGTCTTGGGTTTGGGGCCGAGCCGGACCACGCCGGTGGAGAGCGCCACGCCGCACACGATCACCACGGCGGAAATCAGCATCCACTGCGTGATGCTTTCGCCGAGGAACACCGCGCCGTAGAAGAGCGCGAACACCGGCACCAGGAAGGTCACGGTCAGTGCGCGGGCCGGGCCGGCGCGTTCGATCAGGCGGAAGAACAGGATGTACGCCACGCCCGTGCAGGCGATGCCCAGCGCCAGCAGCGCGAGCCATGCGCGCAGGCTCGGCATCTGCGCGGGCCAGAGCCAGATGGCCGGCAGCGCGAGGAAGAGCGTGGCGCCCAGCTGGCTGCCCGTCGCGGTGGCCAGCGGCGGCACACCGCCCAGGTAGCGCCGGGTGGCGCTGGCCGAGATGCCGTAGCACAGGCACGCCCCGAGGCAGGCGATGACGGCCCACAGCGCGGCGTTGCTGCTCGCGCCGGCGTGCAGGCCGGCGCTCCGGCTCGCGAGCATCGCGACGCCGGTAAAGCCGATAACGAGGCCGACGATGCGCGAGCCGCTCGGCCGCTCGCGGAACCACGCCCATGCAACCAGCGCGCCGAACATCGGCACGGTGGCGTTGATGACGGCCGCGAGGCCGGAGTTGATGGTCAGGAGCGCAAAGCAGAAGAGCGCGAACGGCATTCCCGAGTTGAAGACGCCGACGCCGAAGGTGGCCTTCCAGTGCGTGGCGATGGCCGGTCCCTGGCCGCGCACGAGCGCGATCGGCAGCAGGAACAGCGCGGCGATCGACACCCGCACCGCTGCCGTCGGCAACGCGCCGAACTCGGCCGCACCAATGCGCATGAAGAGAAAGGATGCGCCCCAGAGCGCACCGAGCAGCACGAGGTCGATGAGCCAGGGCTTGGCGATGCTGGTGGCAGTGTTGTTCTGTGTTGTTGTGCGCATGCGTCTCTCGGTTCTTTTCTTATCTCGCGCCTTCCAGTTCGAGGAGGGCGGTCTTGCGGTGAAGCCCGCCAGCGTAACCGGTCAGCGAACCGTCGGAGCCGAGCACGCGGTGGCACGGAACGATCACGCTGATCGGGTTGCGCCCCACGGCCGCGCCCACCGCGCGCACCGCGGCCGGGTTGCCCACATGCACGCTGAGCGCGCCGTAGGTCATCGTCTTGCCGGCGGGAATCGCGAGCAGCGCCTGCCACACGCTCTGCTGGAACGCGGTGCCGTGCGAGAGGTCGAGCGGCATGTCGAAATCGCCGCGCTTGCCGGCGAAGTAGTCGCGCAGCTGCGTGCCGGCTTCGATGAGCGCCGGATGGTCGTCCTTCGCGATCCAACCCGTGGTGTCGGGCCAGTGGCGCTGCTGGTCGAACCAGACGCCGGCCAGGCCCTGGTCGGTGGCCGCCATCGTGATGCCGCCGAGCGGCGTGTCGATGTGCGAGGTGTAGATGGCTTTGCTCTTGAACTTCATGACATTTCAGGCTGCGACGCCTGCCGTTGTGATGTGGGGAGAATCCGCCGCCGCTTCTTCAGTGGCGGCTGGGGGAGAAGAGGGCGCGTACCAGGCCCGCAGCGCCGCATAGCTGCGCCAGGGCCGCCATGCCTGCGAGGCCTCGCTGGCCGCGCGCGCGGTGGTCACGCCCAGCGCCTTCTGCAGGGCGACGTCGCCGGCCGGAAATGCATCGGGCCAGCGCAGCGCGCGCATCGCGATGTACTGCGCGGTCCAGGCGCCGATGCCGGGGAGTTCCTGCAGCGCGGCGATGGTCGCGGGCACGTCGGCGCCCGCATGCAGCGCCAGCTTGCCGGCCGCCACTTCGCGCGCGATGGCCTGCAGGGCGGCTTGGCGTTGCCGGACGATGCCGAGCTGCCCCAGCGCATCGCCGCTCGCCGCCGCGAGTGCCGCGGGTGTGGGAAACAGCTTGTCCAGCCCTTCGATGGGCGTGGCGATCGGTTCGCCGAACGCCTCGACCAGCCGCGAGCCCAGCGTGCGCGCCGCGGCCACAGTGATCTGCTGGCCCAGCACCGCGCGCACCGCGAGCTCGAAGCCGTCGACCGTGCCGGGCACGCGCAATCCATCGCCATGCGGAAAGGCCGCATGCAGCGCCGCGTTGATCGCCATCGGCCCGGCGTCGAGATCGAGCATGGCGCGTGCCCGGCTGATCACGATCGGCAGCACCGCGGCGAGGGAATCGCTGACCGACAGCAGCATCTGCTCGCGTTCGAGGTCGAAGCGCAGCTGCAGCCATCCGGCATGGGCCTGCCCGCCTTGCTGCACGCGCAGCGTGCGGGCCAGGCGCACATAGGTTGGCGTGCCGCCCTTGGCGGGTGCCTTGCCATCGGCCGTGGTCGCCACCTCGACACCGCGCAGGGCGCGGCGCGCGAAGAAGCCGAGCATCGCGCCCACGTCGTAGGGCGGACGAAAGCCCAGCCGCACTTCGATCGCCTTGCCTTCGCCGCCCTGCGTGCCGCCCGCACGCCGCAGCGCACTGGGGTTGAGGCCGTAATGCTCGACGAACGCGGCATTGAAGCGGCGCACGCTCGCGAAGCCGCTGGCCAGCGCCACCTGCGTCATCGGCAGGCGCGTGTCGGCGATCAGTTGCTTGGCGGCCAGCAGGCGGCGCGTCTGCAGGTATTGCAGCGGGGAGACGCCGAACTGCGCCTCGAAGATGCGCCGCAGGTGCCGGTCGCTCACGCCCAGGCGCGCCGCGATCTGCGCCGCGCCGGGGCCGTTGTCGTCGCCGTGGGTCCATGCATCGGGTTCGTCGATCAGCCGTGCGGCCTGCAGCGCGAGGATGCGGGAGGAGTCTTCGGTCGACCAGCTGGCCGCGCGCGGCGCCAGCTCGGGCCGGCAGCGCAGACAGGGGCGGAAGCCCTCGGCCTCGGCCTGTGCCGCATGCACGAAGAACCGGCAGTTCTCGCGCCGCGGCAGCTTCACGCGGCAGACCGGCCGGCAATAGATGCCGGTGGAGGTCACCGCGGTGAAGAACGAACCGTCGAAGCGCGCATCGTGCGTCTTCATCGCCAGGTAGCAGGCGTCGCTCTCGAGCGCTTCAGAGGGGGCTTGGGTGGAAGGCATGGACAAATGATACGGTTTCGAGTCGTTTCAACTGGCCGTTTTCGGACATGTGGGCACGCGGGGCGTTGCCTACAATCCCCGTTCCAAAAACCCACAGGGAAACGCCTTTTATGCAACTCAGCGCGTCGATCTTCAAGGCCTATGACATCCGCGGCGTCGTGCCCGTCACCCTCGATGCCGAGGTGGCCGAAGCCCTCGGGCGCGCGTTCGGCAGCGCCGCTCGCGCCGCTGGCGAGAAGACGGTGGCCGTGGGACGTGATGGACGCCTGTCGGGCCCCGCACTCGCCGAGGCGCTGATCAAGGGCCTGGTGGCCACCGGCGTCGAGGTGATCGACGTGGGCGCGGTCACCACCCCAATGCTCTACTTTGCGGCCCACACGCTGTGCACCAGCGGCATCCAGGTCACCGGCAGCCACAACCCCAAGGACTACAACGGCTTCAAGATGGTGCTGGCCGGCCGCGCCATCTACGGCGACGAGATCCAGGGCCTGCGCAAGACCATGGAAGACGGCACCGCCAAGCTGGCACCGGGCGGCAGCGTGCGCAAGGTCGATGTGACCGACGCCTACGTCAAGCGCATCGCGGGCGACATCAAGCTTGCGCGCCCGATGAAGATCGTGGTCGATTCGGGCAACGGCATCGCGGGCGCCACGGCCCCCGCCATCTTCCGCGCCATCGGCTGCGAGGTGGTCGAGCTCTTCAGCGAGGTCGACGGCGATTTCCCCAACCATCATCCCGACCCGAGCAAGCTGGAGAACCTCAAGGACCTGATGGCCGAACTGGCCAAGGGCGAAGCCGAACTGGGCCTGGCCTTCGACGGCGACGGCGACCGCCTGGGCATCGTCACCAAGGACGGCCAGAACATCTTCCCGGACCGCCAGATGCAGCTTTTCGCGCAAGACGTGCTCTCGCGCGTGCCCGGCGGAACCATCGTCTACGACGTGAAGTGCTCGCAGCGCCTCGCGCCCGCCATCGAGGCCGCGGGCGGCAAGCCGATGATCTACAAGACGGGGCACTCGCTCATCAAGGCCAAGATGAAGGAAATCGATTCGCCGCTGGGCGGCGAGATGAGCGGCCACATCTTCTTCAAGGAACGCTGGTTCGGCTTCGACGACGGCACTTACGCCGGCTGCCGCCTGCTGGAAATCTTGAGCAAAAGCCCCGATGCGAGTGACGTGCTCAACGCGCTACCCACCAGCTTCTCGACGCCCGAACTCAACGTCGCCTGCGCCGAAGGCGAGCCGCACACGGTGGTCGACACGCTCGTGAAGGGCGCGAGCTTCGCGGCACCCGCCAAGGTCTCGACCATCGACGGCCTCCGCGTGGACTGGCCCGATGGCTTCGGGCTCATCCGCGCCTCCAACACCACGCCCGTGCTGGTGCTGCGCTTCGAAGGCCAGACCGACGCGGCGCTCCAGCGCATCCAGGCCGAAATGCTCGCACTGCTGCGCACCGCCAAACCCGACGCCAAGCTGGCCGAAGCTTCCCACTGACACCTGTGCGTTCCCTGCTGCTGCGCCTGTACGGCGCCTTCACCACCGTCGTGCAACCGCTGGTGCGCCGCAAGTTGCGGCGCCGCGCGGAGGCCGAGCCGGGCTACGCCGTGGCCGTCGAGGAGCGCTTCGGCCACTACGACGAATCCATCACCGGCGAGGCCCAGTGCTGGGTGCACGCGGTGTCGCTCGGCGAAACGCGCGCGGCCGCCATCCTCATCGCCGAACTGCGGCGGCAGTACCCGGGCATTCCGATCCTGCTCACGCACGGCACCGCCACCGGCCGCGAGGAAGGCGCCAAGCTGCTCGAGCCCGGCGACACGCAGGTCTGGCAGCCGTGGGACACGCCGGGTGCCGTCGCGCGCTTTCTCGATCGCTTCAAGCCGCGCATCGGCGTGCTGATGGAAACCGAGGTCTGGCCCGAGATGGCCGCGGCCTGCGCCGAGCGCCGCATTCCGCTGGTGCTGGCCAATGCGCGTCTCAACGAGAAATCGCTGGCCGCGGCCGAGCGCCTGGGCTGGCTCGCGCGGCCCGCGTACTCGGCTCTCGCGGCCGTGTGGGCGCAGACCGAAGCCGACGCGCACCGGCTGGTGTCGCTTGGCGCCAAGGTGGCCGGCATCTACGGCAACCTCAAGTTCGATGCGACGCCGGATGCGCGGCAGCTCACCGCCGCGACCTCGCTGCGCGAGCGCCTGCCCAAGCCCATGGTCGTGCTCGCGAGTTCGCGCGACGGCGAGGAGCGGCTGCTGCTCGAGGTGCTCAAGCGCTTCGGCGCCACCTCGCCCGTGCCGCCCGAGCAGGGCGCGATCCGCTCGATCGCCAAGCGCGTGCATGACGTGCAATGGATGATCGTGCCGCGCCATCCGCAACGTTTCGACGAAGTGGCGGCACTGATCGAATCGCAAGGTTTCGCAGTCGCACGCCGCAGCGCCGCGGGCCAGCCGACCGATGCGGAAATCTGGCTCGGCGATTCGCTCGGCGAGATGGCGCTGTATTACGGCCTGGCCGACGTGGCGCTCCTGGGCGGCAGCTTCGAGCCGCTGGGCGGGCAGAACCTCATCGAGCCAGCCGCCTGCGGGTGCCCGGTGGTGATGGGCCCGTCGACATTCAATTTCGCCGAGGCGGCGCAACTGTCGCTGGCGGCCGGTGCGTCGCTGCGGGTCGAAGGCATGGAGCAGGCGGTGACGGCGGCGCTGAAGCTGGTCGAGAACCCCGAGCGGCGAGCGGCGATGGCGGAGGCTGCGCTGGCGTTCTCGTCGTCGAACCGCGGAGCGGCCGAGCGCACGGCGGCTGCTGTGCTGGCGATTGCGCAGGCGGCGGAGCCTGTGGTGGCGGAGGGCGTGCCGTTGGCCACCGAACCCGAGCGCGCGGAACCAACTCTGGACTGAACCCGCTTTGCTCCTTCCCCTTCCGGGAGAAGGCTGGGATGGGGGCAAGCGCCCAACGAGCGCTGTGTAGGGGTTGTAGCCGTCGTGCCCCCACCCCGACCTTCCCCCGTAAGGGGAGGGAGAAGAAAAGACCTAACCCTCGTTCAGCGCACCGGCGGATTCACGATCACCGGCGGCACCGGAGCCGTCGGCATCGTCGGCGGCGTCGGGTTGAACGGCTGCACCGGCACCGGCGGCACCACCGGAATGCTGGGCGGCGTCACCGTCGTCGAAGACGGCGCAGGCGAACGATCGGGCGTCGTTGTCACCGAAGGCACCGCCGGCGTGCTCCCGTTGCTCGCCAGCGTCGCGTTGATCGCGTTCATGTCCGCGGTCGTCAGCGTGCCGTTGGCCTGGCGCAGCTTCAGGTTGCCCAGCAGCACGTTGTAGCGCGCCTGCGCGAGGTCGCGCTTGGTCTGGAACAGCTGGCTCTGCGAATTGAGCACGTCGATGTTGATGCGCACGCCCACCTGGTAGCCGAGCTTGTTGGCATCGAGCGCGCTCTGGCTCGAGGCCTCGGCCGCTTCCAGCGCTTTCACCTGGCCCGCACCCGACACGAGGCCGAGGTACGCCGCGCGCGTGGCCTGGGCCACGCTGCGCCGGGTGCCGTCGAGCACGCTGCGCGACTGGTCTTCGAGCGCCAGTGTTTCCTTGATGCGGTTCTCGGTCGCGAAGCCCGCGAAGAGCGGCAGGTTGAACGTGACGCCGACCGTGGCGGCGTTGACGCGCGTGCCCACGGTGCTGGTACTGGTGCCCGTCGGGTTGCGCGTGACGTTGTAGCCCAGGTTGGCGTCGAGCGTGGGCTTGTGGCCGGCCTGCGCCTTCTGCACTTCGAGCCCGGCCACGTCGAGTCCGAGGCGCGCCTGCTGGATCGCGGGATGCACCTCGTCGGCCTGCGCGACCCAGGCGTTGATGTCCGCGGGTTGGGCAGTCGGCAGCACGACCGGCACGGCCAGCGGCACCGGAACGCTGCCGGGGCGGCCGACGAGCTGGTCGAGCACGATCTTCTTGACCTGCAGGTCGTTCTCGGCGGCGATCTCTTGGGCGATCACCAGGTCGTAGCGGGCCTGGGCTTCGCGCGAGTCGGTGATGGTGGAGGTGCCGACTTCGAAGTTGCGCTTGGCCGACGCAAGCTGCTCGGCCACGGCGACCTTCTGCGCGCGCACCAGCGCCAGGCTGTCCTGGCTCGCGAGCACGTCGAAGTACGCCTGGCTCACGCGCACGATCAGGTCCTGCTCGGCGGTGGTGAGCACCGCCAGCGCGATCTCCGTCTGGCGCTTGCCCTGCTCGTAGGTGGCCCAGTTGGCGGGGCGGTAGAGCGGCTGCGTGGCGTTGATGCCGACGTTCTGCGTGTTGAAGTCGCGCGAGGCGCTGGCGCCGCGGCTGGTGCCCGTGAGGGTGTCGATGTCCAGGTTGCTGCGGTTCACGCCGGCCGTGAGCCCGACGGCCGGCAGGATGCCGGCCTTGGCCTGCGCGGCGCGCGCGAGGTTCGCGTCGTACTGCGCCCGTGCGCCCTGGTACGTGGCATCGTAGCCGCGGGCGGAGTCATAGAGTTCGTTCAGTGTCTGGCCTTGGGCCGGCAGTGCAAGCAGAGTCGCGATAACGCTGGCGAGTGCTGCGGAAAGTGGCAGAAGCCGGGGCCTTGGAGGCATTGAACGTCCTTGAGGGAAAGAATCAGTAGCGCGGGACCGAAGGGTCGTGCGACGACCAGGCGTCGATGCCACCCGCCACGTTGGCGAGCTGGTCAAAGCCGTTCTGGTTCAGGAAGGCGGCCACGCGCTGGCTGCGCGCGCCGTGGTGGCAGAGACAGGCAATGCGTTGGCCTTCGCCCAACTCGGAGAGGCGGCCAGGGATCTCGTTCATCGGGATCGCCACCAGCGTGAAGCCCGCGGGCGCGACGCTCGCCGTCTGCAGTTCCCACGGTTCGCGCACGTCGAGCAGCACCGGGGCGGCATCGGCGTCCTGGGCGAACCAGGCGGCAAGGTCGGCGGGGCGGACTTGGTCGATCATTCGTGCGGCCCGCTCAGAACGAGAAGCGCGAGGGCTCGGGGAAGTTCAGGAGGCGCGGCGCGACGGTGTCCCAGGGCTGGACCGTGTCCCACTTGCTTTCGCTCGAGCGGGTGACGAAGTGGGCGCGCATCATCGGCTCCTCGCCCACGATGGCGGCGAGGCGGCCGCCGACCTTGAGCGATCCCAGCAGGTTCTGCGGAATGCGGGCGACCGAGCCGCTCAGCACGATCACGTCGAAGCTCGGGCCGCTGGGCAGGGGCACGGCGCCGTCGGCGTGGCGCACTTCGACGTTGCTCACGCCGTTCTGGCGCAGCGTCTCGGCGGCGCGGGCGGCCAGCACGGGGTTGATTTCGAGCGACAGCACCTGGGCGGCGCGGGCGCCGAGGAGGGCGGCCATGAAGCCCGAACCGGTGCCGATTTCGAGCACCGACTCATGTTTCTGCACTTTCAGGTCGTGCAGCATGCGGGCCTCGACCTTGGGGGACAACATGATCTCGCCGGGCACGGAGCCGTCGAGGAGGGGCAGCTCCATGTCGAAGAAGGAGAGCGTGCGGTGGGCTTCCGGCACGTAGTCTTCCCGGTGGATGGTGGCCAGCAGGTCGAGGATGTCCAGGTCCAGCACATCCCAGGGGCGGATCTGCTGTTCGATCATGTTGAAGCGCAAGCGCTCGAGGGTGGGGGTGGGGTTCATGGCGTGGCTTTCCTTGTGGGCTCAGGACAAACCTTCAATTTTAGGTGGCCCGGATGACGCCATCGGCCCGCTCGGCCATACAAACGACTTCTTCATGCCTTGCCTCCCGGGCGCACGCTGAGCCCGTAGAGCACGGTTTCGGCCTGGGTGGCGAGGAATTTCTCTGGGTCCAGGGCGCTTTCTCCGTCGACGCAGACCATGGCCGAGTGCTTCCAGAGCATGAGAAAGACCATGGGGGCGATCACCGAATAGATCGCATGGTCGATGTCGACCGGCGCGAATTCGCCGCGGTCGATGCCGCGCTGAAGGATGCGCCGCAGCAGGTCGTGGCCGGGGCGCACCACCTGCTCGCGATAGAACTCCGCCAGATCGGGGAAGTTGCCGCCTTCGCTCATCATGAGCTTGGTCAGGCCGGAGGCCTTGGTCAGGCCCACGCGCTCCCACCACACATTCATGCAGTAGCGCAGCATCTCGGCGGTGGTGCCCTCGAAAGCCTCGAACTCGGCGTTCCACTCGGTGAAGCGGCCGCCGAGGTTCTCCATGATCACGGCCTTGAAGAGCTCTTCCTTGCTCGGAAAATACAGAAAGAGCGTGCCCTTGGAGACCCCGGCACGCGCCGCCACTTCTTCCGAACGGGTGGCGGCAAAGCCTTTTTCGACGAACAGGTCGAGCGCGGCGGCCAGCAGTTCGCCGGGGCGCGCTTCCTTCCGGCGCTCGCGCTTGGAGCGCACCGGGCAGAACTTGTCGACAAGGGAACGGGGAGTGGGCATGTGGGTTAATGACTCGCGGGTTAGTAATGTAGTGACCGGCATCCGTCACGTCAAGCCGCGACAATATCGGGTTCGCCGTTTTCCAACCCAGCCGGAGCCGTGCCCATGTCTTCTTCACCGTCGCCCACCGAAACCATCGTGATTGGCGGGGGCTGCTTCTGGTGCACCGAAGCGGTCTTCGACCGTGTGCAGGGCGTACTCGACGTGGAGTCGGGTTATTGCAACGGTCAGGTGGTCAACCCGACCTACGAGCAGGTCTGCACCGGCCGCACCGGCCATGCCGAGGTCGTGAAGCTCGAATTCGATCCCGCCCAGATCAGCCTGCGCGAGATCCTGGAAATCTTCTTCGTCGTGCATGACCCGACAACGCTCAACCGCCAGGGCAACGACGTCGGCACGCAATACCGCAGCGGCATTTACTACACGAACGACGCGCAAAAGCAGGTCGCCGAAGACGTGATCCGCGAGATCGAGGCCAGCAAGACCTACAGCGCGCCGGTCGTGACCGAGGTGGTGCCGCTCGCCAACTACTCGACGGCCGAGGCCTACCACCAGGACTACTTCCTGAACAACCCGAACCAGGGCTACTGCGCGTTTGTCGTCGGCCCCAAGGTCGAGAAGTTCCAGAAGACCTTCGCCTCGCGCGTCAAGGCCTGATCCGCCAGCCCTCCGTTTCCGTGCAGCTCGCTACCCGCCAATCCCCCCGCTTCTCGACCCGCGCGATCCTCGCCGTGCTGGCGATCGCACTGTGGTTCGCGGGCACGCTCGGCGTGATGCACCGCTCGCTGCACGTGCCCGGCCTGCCGGCTGCGGCGGCCGCGGTCCAGGTGGCACAGGCCGACAAGGGCGTCCACGTCCACGCGGGCCACGGCGTGGTCAGCCTCTTCGGCGATCACACCGACGCCGAGTGCCGCCTGTACGACCAGCTCTCGCACGGATCGAGCGCCCCCGGCGTGCCGCTGGTGGTGCTGCCGGTGCTGCTGCCCTCGGCCACTTTTGCCTATCTGCAGGGCGAAGCCATCGCCCGCTGGGTTGCGCTGTTCGACGCGCGCGGCCCGCCTTCCACTCGCTGAATCCCCCCGTGTTCCGGTCGCCGTGCCTGCCTTGTGCGGGCAACGGCGTGCCGTCCATTGATTCAACGAGTGTTCACCATGATTCCCAATTTCCGTCGCAACGCCATCGGCGCTGCCGTTCTTTCGCTCGCCTTCGCCGCTGCGTCCCACGCACAGGACACCACCCAAGTCCAGGTTCAGGCCCAGCCTGCCGATGCGGCCAGCCTGCCCGCGGTCACCGTCACCGGCAATCCCCTCGGCGCCAGCGACCTGATCGCGCCGACCGTCACGCTCTCGGGCGAAAAACTCCTGCTGCGCTCCGACTCGACGCTCGGCGAAACGCTCAACAACCTGCCCGGCGTGAGCAGCAGCTACTTCGGCCCCAACGCGAGCCGCCCGATCATCCGCGGGCAGGACGGCGACCGCATCCGCATCCTGCAGAACGGCGGCGGCGCCCCCGACGCCTCGGCGCTGAGCTACGACCACGCGGTGCCGGTCGACGCGCTGGTCACCGACCGCATCGAAGTGCTGCGCGGCCCCTCGGCGCTGCAGTACGGCGGCAGCGCCGTGGGCGGCGTGGTCAACGTGATCGACAACCGCATCCCGACGGAGCCCATCAACGGCTTCGGCGGCCGCGCCGACCTGGGCTTTTCCACCGGCAACAAGGAGAAGAACGGCGGCGTGGTGCTCGAAGGCGGCAACGACCGCTTCGCGCTGCACGTCGACGCCTTCAACCGCGACTCGAAAGACGTCTCGGTGCCCATCGACCTGAACTGCGAGAAGCCCGGCTCGCCCTGGCGCGCCCGCAAGATCTGCAACTCGGCCAACGAGGCGAACGGCGGCGCGGTCGGCGGCACGCTGTTCTTCGACCAGGGCTGGATCGGCGCCTCCGCCAGCACCTACCGCAGCAACTACGGCACCGTGGCCGAGGACGACGTGACCATCCGCATGAAGTCCGACCGCTATGCGCTCGAAGGCGAGTGGCGCCCGGGCGGCATCATCAGCAGCATCCACGCGAAGGTGAGCCACACCAACTACCGCCACACCGAGTTCGAAGGTCCCGAGGCCGGCACCACCTTCTCGAACATGAGCAACGACCTGCGCATCGAGGCGCGCCACCAGAAGATCGGCAACTTCGAAGGCCTGGTCGGCTTCAGCAGCGAAACCAACCGCTTCGCCGCCGACGGCGAGGAGGCCTTCGCGCCGCACAGCCGCACGCGCTCGAACGCGCTCTTCCTCTATGAAGAGTACGGCGCCTCGTGGGGCAAGCTGAGCTTCGGCGCGCGCACCGAGAAGGTCCGCATCCGTTCGCTGGGCTATCCGGACGATCCGTCGATCACCCGCTTCGCCATCGGCGAGCGCACCTTCAATCCGCACAGCGCGGCGTTCGGCGCGCTGGTCAACCTCACGCCGCAATGGCAGCTGACCTCGAACCTCGCCTACACCGAGCGCGCACCGAAGGACTACGAGCTGCTTGCCAACGGCCCGCACGTGGCCACGGCCGCGTGGGAAGTGGGCGACCCCAACCTGAAGAAGGAAAAGTCGACCGGCCTGGACCTCGGCGCGCAATGGAAGTCCGGTCCCACCACGGCCCGCGTGAACGCCTACGTCACCCGCTTCAGCAACTACATCGGCCTCACCGCCTCGGGCCGCACGCTCGATGAAGAAGGCCAGGTGGCTGCACCGGACGCGACCGACACGTTGGCCGAGTACGTCTACAGCGGCGTGCGCGCGCGCTTCACCGGCATCGAAGCCAGCGGCAACCTGCGCCTTTTGGGCAACGACGGGTTCGCGCCGATGCCCGATGCGTCGACGCTCGACCTCGAATGGCGCGGCGACGTGGTGCGCGCGAAGAACCTGGACACCGGCGAGCCGCTGCCGCGCATCGCGCCGTTCCGCACGGGCGCGACGCTGGTCTACGGCAACGGTCCGTGGAGCGCGCGCCTGGGCTTCGACTACAACGCCGCGCAGCGCCATGTGCCCAGCGTCGGCGCGCGCGAGACCGACGCCTACACGCTGTGGAATGCCGCGATTTCCTACCGCATGAAGGTGCAGCGCGCCAACCTCACCTGGTATGCGCGCGTCGACAACATCACCAACAAGCTGGCCTACAGCCCGACGTCGATTTTGACGACGACGGTGTATCCGAACTCGCCGTTGCCGGGGCGTTCGCTGAAGGTTGGGCTGCGCGTGACGTTCTGATCGTGGTGTTTCTCCCTCCCCTTTCGGGGGAGGGCAGGGGTGGGGGCTCGCGGCCTGTGATGAGGCCGCAGCTTCCACAAGCGCCGCTTGCCCCCATCCCGGCCTTCCCCCGGAAGGGGAAGGAGCAAGACAACAGAAATCGCTCGGCTATCCTCGCCGCGTGAACTCCTTCGTCATCTCCTCGCTGCTCCCCGTCGTCATCCTCATCGCCGCGGGCTACCTGGCCGGCAGGCGCCGATGGATCGGCGCTAACGCGGTGAAGGACCTGTCCAATCTCATCTTCCTGCTGCTCGCACCCGCGCTGCTTTTCCGCGCCATGAGCACGGTGCATGTGCAGGAGCTCAGCCTCAAGCCGGTCGCCGCCTACTTCATCGCCTCGGGCCTGCTGTTCGCCGGCACACTCGCGTTGCGCGGATTCAACCGCACGGCCGCGGTGCTCGCGCTCGCCAACACCTACAGCAACACCGTGATGATCGGCATCGCGCTCGTCGGCCTTGCCTATGGCGAGGCAGGCATGGTGGTGCTGCTGACGCTCATCTCGCTGCATTCGCTGGTGCTCATGACCAGTGCCACGCTCGTGCTCGAACTGGCCGTCGCGCGTGAGCATGCGGTGGTGAGCGGCGAAGAGAAACGCTCGATGGCGCGCACCGTGCTGCGTGCCTTGCGCAACGCCATCATCCACCCCGTGCCGCTGCCGATCATCGCGGGCCTGCTGTTCGCGCAGACCGGACTCGTGATGCCCGAGGTGATCGACAAGCCCATCCAGTTGCTCGGCCAGGCCTTCGGCCCGGTGGCGCTCGTCATGGTGGGCATCACGCTCGCGCTCACGCCCATCGGGCGGCACTGGCGCGGCGCGCTGGTGCAGGCGCTGGTGAAGAACCTGCTGCATCCGCTGCTGGTCGCCGGCATCGGCTGGCTGCTCGGCGTGCGCGGCATCCCGCTCACCGTGATGGTGGTGGCGGCGGCGTTGCCCATCGGCGCCAACGTGTTCCTGTTCTCGCAGCGCTACCGCACGGCCGAAGACCTCGTCACGGCCAGCGTGGCCGTGTCGACGGTGCTGGCGCTGGGCACCCTCACGCTCGTGATGATCTGGGTGCAGTGGCTGCCGTGAGAGGCTGATCCTTCGGTTGTTCCCTCGCAGCCCGCTCGCGGTCTTTGGCCTGCGCGAAACGGCCCACGCCCGGCAATGCGATGCCCTCGACCAGGCCGTTAACCAGGCGCTCACCGAGGCGGCGGACGACTTGATGGTGAAGAAGCAGAAGCTGCCGGTGGCCTGCGAGGCCTGACGTGACTCAGGGCGCGAGCCGCTCGCGCACCCAGTCGCTGCCTTCGAGCCGATAGCGCAACCGGTCGTGCAGCCGGCTCTTGCGGCCCTGCCAAAACTCCCACCGATCCGGCACCAGCCGATAGCCGCCCCAATGCGGCGGGCGCGGCGGCGAGAGCAGGTGCTTCGCCGCGGCCACGGCCGCGTTCTTCACCAGCACATCGCGTCCGCTGATCACTTCGCTCTGCGGGCTGGCCCAGGCGCCGATGCGCGAATCGAGCGGGCGGCTCGCGAAGTAGGCATCGCTCTCGTCGGCGCTGGCCTTCTCGACACGGCCCTCGATGCGCACCACGCGCTCGAGCTCGACCCAGTGGAACTGCAGCGACGCATACGGATTGCCCGAAAGCTCGCGGCCCTTGCGGCTTTCGTAGTTGGTGTACCAGACGAGGCCGCGTGCGTCGTAGCCCTTGATGAGCACGATGCGGCTGGAGGGCCGAAGGTCGCTGCCGACGGTGCACAGCGTCATCGCATTGGGTTCGGGCACCTGCGCGTCGATGGCCTCGGTGAGCCAGCGTTCGAATTGCTTCAGTGGATCGTCCGCGCTGTGGGCTTCGCCGAGCTCGGCGCGCTCGTAGCTCTTGCGCAGCGCGGCCAGCGCTTCGTTGGAGAGAGGGGAAGTCATGCCGGGATTGTTGCGCACATACTCCGCCCATGACGATGAAGGCGACAAAAGCGAACTCTCCGTTGGTGATCGTGCTGGCCTCGGGCCGGGGCGAGCGCTTCATTGCCGCCGGCGGCACGGGCTCCAAACTGAAGGCCCTGCTCGCGGGCAAGCCGGTGCTGGAGCACACGCTCGATGTCGTGCGCGCGAGCGGCCTGCCATGGCGTGTGGAAGACGCGGGCCATCCGGGCATGGGCGACTCGATTGCCGCCGCGGTGCGCGCCACGCCCGATGCTGTCGGCTGGCTGATCCTCCCGGGCGATCTGCCACTGGTGCGGCCCGAGACATTGCAGGCGGTGGCTGCTGCGCTCAACGGCCGGGTGAACGCCGTGCAGCCGCAGTTCATGGGAGAGCGGGGCCATCCGGTCGCTTTTGCCGCCGGATGCCGCGCACAGCTCGCGGCGCTGGAGGGAAACCTGGGCGCGGCGCCGGTGCTGCGCGCCATGCGGGCCATCGATTCGGTCGCCGACCTCGCGGTGGACGATGCCGGCATCGTCACCGACATCGACACGCCCGAGGCCCTGGCGCGCGCCGAGGCCCTGTGGCTCGAACGCGCAGGCCGTTAGCCGGCTGAAGTCGGCTGGATCAGCCCTTCGGAATCACCGCGCAGGCGATGCGCGGGCCCGAGTTGCCGGCCGGCTGCGTCGTGAAGTCGTCGCGGTCGCGGTGAACCACCAGCGCGCGGCCCACCACGTTGTTGGCGGCGCCGTCGGTCAGCGAGATCGAGTGGTCGTCCACGCTGAAGCGCGCCACGCCGCCGGCATCGGCCACCAGGCTTGGCAGTTCGCCGGCATGGCTTCCCGGCGCGGCGAACTTGCCGTGCGTGCCGCCAGTCGGGTTGAAGTGGCCGCCCGAGGCGTTGCCGTTGTCGCCGCAGTCGCCCTTTTCATGGATATGGAAGCCGTGCTCGCTGCCCGGCACGAGGCCGCGCACTTCGCCCGAGACGCGCACGCCGTGGTCCAGCGCGGTGAGCTTGACCGTGCCGCGGGTCGGGTTGGGCGTGATCGCGGCGGTCGGCACCAGCTCGACGGCCGTGCTGGGCTTGCCGCCCATGCTGCCGCAGGCGGCGAGCACGGCGGTGGCGAGGAGGGCGGTGCCGGTGGCGAAGAGACGACGATGGTTCATGGTTTTTCCTTGGACGGTCCGGACGAGGGCCCGGATGAAGGTTGGGAAGAAGAATTGTCGGAAGACCCCGGAACATATACCGAAGGCGGGGGCGTGTCGCAATCAGCGGCTGCCGCGGATGCCTGTTGTTGCGCCTGCAGTTCCTGTTTCGCCTCGGCCAGCGCCAGCAGCCGCGCCAGTGCCGCATCGTGGATCGAATGCCGCTGCAGCTCGAGCAGCGTCTGCTGCGCATAGTCGAGCGAGCTGCCGTAGCGGCCGACCGCGTTGGCGAAGATGTGGCGGTAGCGTTCCTCGCTCAGTTCGCCGGTGAAGTTGGGGCTGCGCCGCGAGAGCGTGAAGGCCAGCGCGCGCACCGTGCCCTCGGCGGTGTGGCAGTGCAGCCACTTGGGGTCGTACACGCCGGTGGGCATCTCGCGCAGCCAGAGGCGCTTCAGTGTTTCCAGTCCCTCAGCCTTGGGAATCCGAAACACCATGCCGCGACAACTGCCGCCCGAGAGCAGGCCGAACACGAGGCCCGGCGTCTGCACGCTGCCGCGGTTGACCCGGCTCCACATCTTGAGCGCGCGGTGCCAGCCATGCACCCAGGCCGGGCGTCGCTCGATGAAGCCGAACTCCGGCCGCCAGATCAGCGAGCCGTAGCCGAACAGCCAGAGGTCGTCGTGGCCGCCCCAATCGGCAATCGCGCGCTCGAGCATGGGCTGCGGATCGCGCAGGGGCTTGGGCATGGGATCGAGGCCGGGCGGTCCCGGATTCGGCGCGGGGTCCGACACGGGCCTGTCAGGAGCGCCGCCTACAATTTCGGAGTCATGGTTCACCGCACCATTATTTACCGACCCCTCAATTACGGAGCACGCCCACCCATGAGCGACGACGACGGCCAGCAGAATTTCATCCTCGGCTTTCTCATGGCGCTGATCGCGCTGGTCATCTTCTTCGTGGTGGGCATCGTCATCTGGCACAAGGGCCACAGTGCCTCTGGCGCTGCCATTGCGGCACAGGGCAAGCCCCCGGCCGTGGTGATCTCGTCGCCCGCGCCGGGCGAAGCGCCCAAGCTGGCCGAAGTGACCGAAACGGTGACGGTCACGATCCCCGACGGCGCGAGCATCCGCGTGGTCAACGGCGTGGTGAACTTCTACTTCGCGACCGGCAGCGCCGACCTCGCACCGGGCGCCGCCGAGGCGCTGGCCGCTGTCATCAAGGGCGTGGAGAGCGGCCGCAAGGTGGTGGTCTCGGGCTTCCACGACACCACGGGCGATGCCGCCATCAACGAATCGCTCGCGAAGAAGCGGGCCGAGATGGTGCGCGATGTGCTCGTGGGCCTGGGTGTTCCGGCCGCCAAGGTCGACCTGCAGAAGCCCGAGGTGACGGCGGGTTCGGGCAACAACGCCGAGGCGCGCCGCGTCGAGGCCAGGCTGGTGGACTGAAGCCTGCCCACCGAGCAGGCCTCGCCCCGATTCAAGCTGCTACGATCCGCCGCACGGGAAAACAGCCTCCCGGTCTGAAAAGATAGACGGTGTCCCGTCCAAGTGCTGGTGACGCACAACGGAGCCTCCTGCCGTGGACACCGACTTTTCTGACGCCCCTTCCGCATCCCCAGCGCTTTCTGCGCCGCTCCAGCCCGTTTCCTTCGCAGAGGCTTTCCGCTTCTGGCTCAAGCTCGGCTTCATCAGCTTCGGCGGCCCCGCCGGGCAGATCGCGATCATGCATGCCGAGCTGGTCGAGCGGCGGCGCTGGATCAGCGAGAAGCGCTTTCTTCACGCGCTGAACTTCTGCATGCTGCTGCCCGGCCCCGAGGCCCAGCAGCTCGCCACCTACATCGGCTGGCTGATGCACCGCACGCGCGGTGGCATCTTGGCCGGGGCGCTGTTCGTGCTGCCTTCGCTGTTCATCCTGATCGCGCTGTCGTGGATCTACCTGCGCTTCGGCCATGTGCCGGTGGTGGCCGGTATCTTCTACGGCATCAAGCCGGCCGTCACTGCACTGGTGCTGCATGCGGCGCACCGCATCGGCAGCCGCGCGCTGAAGAACCGGTGGATGTGGGGCATTGCCGCCGCCGCGTTCGTGGCGATCTTCGCGTTCGACACACCGTTTCCGGCGATCGTGCTGGCAGCCGGCCTGATCGGTCACTTCGGGGCGCGCTGGGCGCCCGGGGTTTTCGCACTCGGCGGCGGGCATGGCGGCGCCAGTCAGAGCTACGGTCCGGCGCTGATCGACGACGACACGCCGACGCCGCCGCACGCGCGCTTCTCGCGCTCGCACCTCGCCAAGATCCTTGCGATCGGCCTGGGCCTTTGGCTGCTCGCCATGGGCGTGCTGATCGCCACGCAGGGACTGCAGGGCACGCTCACGCAGATGGGCTGGTTCTTCACCAAGGCGGCATTGCTGACCTTCGGCGGCGCCTATGCCGTGCTGCCCTACGTCTACCAGGGCGCCGTCGAAAACCACCAGTGGCTGTCGGGCGCGCAGATGATCGATGGCCTTGCGCTGGGCGAGACGACGCCGGGTCCGCTCATCATGGTCGTGGCCTTCGTCGGCTTTGTCGGCGGATGGCTGAAGCAGGTGCTGGGGCCGGATTCGTTGTTCCTGGCGGGGGCGCTGGCCGCAACCGTCGTGACCTTCTTCACCTTCCTGCCCTCGTTCATCTTCATCCTCGCCGGCGGGCCCGCCATCGAGGCCACCCACGGCAAGCTGGGCTTCACGGCGCCGCTGTCGGCGATCACCGCGGCGGTGGTGGGCGTGATCCTGAACCTGGCGCTCTTCTTCGCGTACCACGTGCTCTGGCCGCAGGGCTTCGGCGGCCGCTTCGACGCCGTCTCGGCGCTGATCGCCGTCGCGGCGGCCGTCGCCTTGTTCCGCCTCAAGGTCGGCGTGATGCCGCTGCTCGGGGCTTGCGCGGCCATCGGGTTGGCGGTGACCCTGTTGCTGCCTTCGCTGCGCTGACATGCCTCCGATGCATATCGCCAGCGCGCCTCGCCCGCGCACGGGTCTCGCGCGCCTGTTGCCTTCCGGTGTCGATCCGGAGGCCTTGCCATTGCTTGTCGCGCGCGGGCTTCGCGCCTTCGCGGACGGGTACATGGCGGTGCTGCTGCCAGCCTACCTGCTGTCGATCGGATTCGGGACGCTGGAGGTCGGCATTGTCAGCACGGCGACGATGCTGGGCTCGGCGCTCGCGACGCTCGCGGTCGGCGCTTGGGGATACCGGTTCGGAGGCGGCCGGCTGCTGCGCTGCGCGGCGCTGCTGATGGCCGCCACGGGCCTGGGCTTCGTGGGCCTGACCTCGTTCTGGCCATTGCTGGTCGTCGCGTTGGTCGGCACGCTCAACCCCAGTTCCGGCGATGTGAGCGTGTTTCTTCCCCTGGAGCACGCCCGCCTGGCCGCGGCCGCGCAAGGCCACGCCCGAACAGCCTTGTTTGCGCGCTACAGCCTCCTGGGCGCCCTGTGCGCCGCGCTGGGCGCGCTGGCCGCTGCCGTGCCGGACTGGCTGGTTCGTCACAGCGGACTCGCGCGGCTCGACGCATTGCGCGGGATGTTCGTGGTCTACGCCGTGATCGGGTTGATCGTCTTCTGGGTCTACCGCAGCCTTCCCGCCCAGGCCCGAGCGAACAATGCGAACAGCCTGCCCGTGGCACCGACACCCCTCGGGCCATCGCGCGCCGTCGTGAGGCGACTGGCGGCACTCTTCAGCGTCGACGCCTTTGCCGGCGGGCTGGTGGTGAACGCGCTGATGTCCTTGTGGCTGCTGGAGCGATTCGGTTTTTCTCTCACGCAGGCCGGCATCTTCTTTTTCTGGACCGGCTTGCTGGGGGCGGCGTCGCAGCTCGCGGCGCCTGTGGTCGCGCGGCGCATCGGGCTGCTCAACACCATGGTCTTCACGCACCTGCCGGCCAACGTCTGCCTGGTGCTGGCGGCACTGTCGCCCAACCTGCCGGTCGCCCTGGTCTTGCTGACGGTCCGAAGCGCGCTGTCGTCCATGGACGTTCCCACGCGGACGGCCTACGTGATGGCCGTCGTGACGCCGCCCGAGCGCACCGCGGCCGCCAGCTTCACGGCGGTGCCCCGGAGCCTGGCGGCCGCCGTCAGCCCGACCCTCAGCGGCGCGCTTTTCGCAGCCGGGTGGATCTCGCTGCCGCTCATCGCGTGCGGGCTGCTGAAGATCGCCTACGACCTCACGCTCTGGCGCGCCATGCGGCGGGATCGACTCGACGGGGATTAGCGTCGACGCGCTCGAGCGAACTGGCCGATACCGGGCGCAGCAAATCCGCCCGGCGATGCCCGAGTAAATTCGTATCGTTTGGCGCCCGGATTTCATCGGCTGTTTGCGCCTGCCTTGGTACGATGAGCTTCCAGGCCACCAGTCGCTCCGGCGACACGCAGCAAGAGCCATCTACCCCCATGAGCAGCACACACCCCACCGTCCGCGACGTCACCGATCGCATCCGCGAGCGCAGCCATGGCACGCGCAGCGCCTACCTCGCACGGCTCGCCGAAATCCGCGGCCGCGACCGCGGTTCCGAGCGCATGGGCTGTGCCAACGTGGCGCATGCCGTGGCCGGCATCCCGGCCAACGACAAGTTCAAGGTGGTGACCGAGCGCGCGCCCAACCTCGGCATCGTCACCGCCTACAACGACATGCTCTCGGCCCACGCGCCGTACCAGGGCTACCCGGACATCATCAAGCAGGAGGCGCGGCGCCTTGGTGCCACCGCGCAGGTCGCCGGCGGCGTGCCGGCGATGTGCGACGGCGTCACGCAGGGCACGCCCGGCATGGAGCTGAGCCTCTTCAGCCGCGACGTCATCGCCATGAGCACCGCGATCGCGCTCACGCACGACATGTTCGACGGCGCGCTGATGCTCGGCGTGTGCGACAAGATCGTGCCGGGCCTCCTGATCGGCGCGCTGCACTTCGGCCACCTGCCGACCGTGTTCGTGCCCGCGGGGCCGATGCCCTCGGGCCTCTCGAACAACGCCAAGTCGAAGGTGCGGGAGCAAGCGGCGCAGGGGCTCGTGGGGCGGCAAGGGCTGCTCGATGCCGAGATGGCGGCGTATCACACGGTGGGCACCTGCACCTTCTACGGCACCGCCAACAGCAACCAGATGTTGCTCGAAGCCATGGGCCTGCATGTGCCGGGCACGGCCTTCATCCAGCCCGGCGATGCGATGCGCGAAACGCTCACGCGCGAGGCGGTGCGCACGGTGCTGGGCAAGGCGGGCGAGACTGCCTTCAACTGCCCGCCCATCGGCGAGATGGTCGACGAGCGCTGCATCGTGAATGCCATGGCCGCACTGCTGGCCACCGGTGGTTCGACGAACCACCTGATCCACTGGGTGGCCGTGGCCCGCGCCGCGGGCATCGTGATCGACTGGGACGACTTCTCGAAGCTCTCCGACATCATTCCGCTGCTCACTCGCGTGTACCCCAACGGCAGCGCCGACGTCAACGAGTTCCAGGCCGCGGGCGGCCCCGGCTTCGTGATCGGGGAACTGGTCGATGCGGGCCTGATGCACGGCGACGTGCTCACCGTGCGCGCCGGTGGCATCCGCGAATTCGCCAACATCCCGACGCTGGCCGACAGCGGCGAGCAGCGCTTGAGCTGGACGCCCGCGGCCCCGTCGAAGAACGACGCGGTCGCACGCCCGGTGGCCGAGCCGTTCAGCGCCACCGGCGGCCTGAAGCTCCTCAGCGGCAACCTGGGCCGCAGCGTGATCAAGGTCTCCTCCGTGCCCGACGACCGCCACGTGATCGAAGCACCCGCCCGCGTGTTCGACTCGCAGGCTGCCCTGCATAAGGCTTTCACCGCCGGCGAACTGGAGCGCGACGTGGTCTGCGTGGTGCGCTGGCAGGGCCCGCAGGCCAACGGCATGCCCGAGCTGCACAAGCTCACGCCGCCACTGTCGGTGCTGCAGGGCAAGGGCTTCCGCGTCGCGCTGGTCACCGATGGCCGCATGAGCGGTGCGTCGGGCAAGATTCCGGCGGCCATCCACGTGTCGCCCGAAGCGGCCGCGGGCGGCCCGCTGGCCAAGGTGCGCGACGGCGACGTGATCCGCCTCGATGCAGTGGCGGGTACGCTCGCCGTGCTGCTGCCCGAAGACGAATGGGCCGCGCGCGAAACCGCGACGCTGCCCGAAGCGCAGCGCATCGCCGACGGACACGGCCTCGGCCGCGAACTGTTCGCCGGCATGCGCCGCAATGCACTCACCGCTGAAGAAGGAGCCTGCTCATGGCTGTAGACAACAACAAACTCACCGCCCTCGACGTGATGCGCGACGCGCCGGTCATTCCGGTCATCGTGCTCAACGATGTGAAAGACGCCATTCCGCTGGCGCGCGCGCTGGTGGCCGGCGGCATCCGCATGCTCGAGGTCACGCTGCGCACGCCGCAGGCGCTGCAGTGCATCGAGGCCATCGCCAAGGAAGTGCCCGAGGCCGTGGCCGGCGCGGGCACCATCCGCAGCGCGGCCGATGCGCAAGCCTCGGCACTGGCCGGCGCGAAGTTCGGCGTGAGCCCGGGCTACACGCGCGCGGTCGGCAAGGCCTGCCACGACCTCGGCCTGCCGCTCTTGCCCGGCGTGGCGACCGGAAGCGAAATCATGACGGCGCAGGAAGACGGCTACACGCAGCTCAAGTTCTTCCCCGCGCTGCAAGCGGGCGGCCTGCCGATGCTCAAGGCCTGGCAAGGCCCGTTCGGCGACGTCACCTTCTGTCCCACGGGCGGCATCCATGCGGGCAACGCGGCCGAGTTCCTCGCGCTGTCGAACGTGGCCTGCGTGGGCGGCTCGTGGATCGTGCCGACCGACGCGATCCGCGACGGCGACTGGTCCCGCATCGAACAGCTGGCACGCGCCGCGAGCCAGCTGTCCCGCTGACATGCGCGCCGAATTCGACGCGAGCGACCTGAAGGTCATCGCGTTCGACGTGTTCGGCACGGTGGTCGACTGGCACAGCGGCATCGCGGCCGAAGTCGAGCGCGTGCTGCCGGGCGTGGAAGGCGCGACCTTCGCGCTCGCATGGCGCGCCGGCTACCAGCCTGCGATGAAGGCGGTGATGGAGCGCATCGCGGCGGGCGAGGGCGGCTTCACGCTGCTCGACGAGCTGCACCTGAGCATGCTCGAGCAGGTGCTGCGCGACTTCGACCTGACCGACCGCTTGGACACCGCTGCCAAGCGCGACCTGAGCCGTGCATGGCACCGGCTGCCGGCATGGCCCGATTCGGTGGCGGGGCTCACGCGGCTCAAGAAGAAGTTCACCATCTGCACGCTCTCGAACGGCAACATCGGCTTGCTGACCGAGATGGCCAAGCGCGCGGGCCTGCCCTGGGATTGCGTGCTGTCGGCCGAGGTCTTCAAGGCCTACAAGCCCGATCCGCGCACCTACCTCGGCGTGGCCGGCGTGTTCGATGCGACGCCGGGACAGGTGATGCTGGCCGCGGCGCACCACGACGACCTGGCCGCCGCACGCGTGTGCGGCCTGAAGACCGCCTACATCGAGCGCCCCCACGAGTTCGGCCGTGCGCAGCCGAAGGATGTTTCGCCGCAGCCGGACAACAGCCTGCATGCGCGCGATATCGAAGCGCTGGCCGACCTGCTGGGCTGCTGACCGATCAGTCCGCGATGAGCTTCTCGACCGTGCGCAGGTTGCGCGTCGTCGTGCTCGATTTGTAGCGCGTTTTCGCCAGCAGCTTGGCCACCGGCGTGTCGGTGCTCTCGCCGCGCGGGCATTGCCAGTACAGCACGCCCTTGCCTTCCTTCAGCCGTTCGAGCTTCGCATCGACGGCGCCGGCTTTTTCCATCACTTCATCGAGCATCGCGGGGTCGGAGCCGAACACGAGGTACGGATGCCGCTCTTCATCGATGCGTTCAAAGGGATAGGCCGCGGCCATGTCGGCCACCTGCTTCTGCGTGAGCAGCACGATCCACGCGTCGTAGCTGAAGCGCTTGCGCAGCGCCTGCTCGATGCGAGTGCGCAAGGCGCCGGCATCGCGCTCGTCGGTGTCGAAGAGCACGTTGCCGCTCGCGAGCACCGTGCGTACCGCATCGAATCCGAGTTCGACGAAGAGCGCCTTCAAGTCGGCGCTCTTGATCGTGATGCCGTTGACGTTCGCGCCGCGCAGCAATGCGACGTGGCGCGTTGCTGTCGTCGTTGTCTTCTTCTGTTCTTTCTTCGGGCTGGCCATGGCGTTACCCGAAGCGCTTCAGCGCAGGCCCGCGCCTTCAGCGGATTCAGCGCGCTGGATCAGCTCGATCTTGTAGCCGTCGGGGTCCGTCACGAAGGCGATCACCGTCGTGCCGCCCTTGACCGGACCGGCCTCGCGCGTCACGTTGCCGCCCGCCGCCTTGATCTTCTCGCAGGCCGCATACGCATCGGGCACGCCGAGGGCGATGTGGCCGTAGGCGGAGCCCAGGTCGTAGCTCTCGGTGCCCCAGTTGTAGGTGAGCTCGATCTCGGCCTGGTCGGGGTTGCCCTTGTCGAAGCCGAGGAAGGCGAGGCTGTACTTGTACTCGGGGTTCTCGGAGGTGCGCAGCAGGTTCATGCCGAGCACCTTTGTGTAGAAGTCGATGGAGCGCTGGAGGTTGCCAACGCGCAGCATGGTGTGAAGAAATCGCATCTCGTGGTGCCGTGTAGTTGTATGAAAAGGGGAGCCGCTATTGTCGGCTTCCCGCCGCGGCGATCAAGCCGCCGCCGTGAGCAGGTGGGACTCGTGGCGCTTGAGGAATTCCATCAGGTGCTGCGGATACTCGGGCACCACCGCATCGCGCACGCTCGGGCGTGCAGCCAGTGCCTTGCGCCAGGCATCGACCTTGGGCAGCGCGGCGAAGATGCGCGAATCGATGAGCGTGTCGAACACTTCGAAGTAGCGGAACACCGGCGCGAACACGGCATCGACCAAGCTGAAATCCTTGCCCGCAAAGTAGGGGCCGGCCCCGAGTGCGGCTTCGACGCGCTCGAACTTGGCGACGAGCGCGAGGCGCTTCTGCTCGAACACCTTCGCATCCTGCGTGGTCTCGTACCCCCAGAGATCGGAAAGGATGGCCGAGCCGAACTCCATCCACGCGCGGTGCTCGGCGCGGGTGAGCGGGTCTTCGGGGTGCAGGCGGGCGCCGGGTTGCGTCTCTTCGAGGTACTCGCAGATCACGTTGCTCTCGAACAGCACGGCCTCGGTGCCGTCGGCGCGCTGCACCTTCAGCAGCGGCACCTTGCCGAGCGGCGAGATGTCGAGAAACCACTGGGGCTTGTTCGCGAGGTCGATCACGACGCGCTCGAAGGGCACGCCTTTTTCACCGAGCGCGATGGCCGCGCGCTGGACGTAAGGGCACAGCAGGTGGCTGACGAGGGTGAGGGGCTGGGAGGGTTGGGCGTGTTGGGACATGGGGGCTCTCCGTCTTCGGTTGTGTGGTTCGGTCGCCGCGATTCTTGCGGTCCCGAACAACCTTTTCCCGGAAAGCCCATTCGCCTTTTGAGCGCCTTGTGCTAGGTCGCGGTTGCCAGCCAGTGCGTGATGCGGCCGTTGTGCATTACGCCAATGCGGTCCGCCATCGCATGCGCTTCGGCCTCGTTGTGCGTGACCAGGATGGCGGTCTGGCCGGCCTGCTTCAGGATGCCGCGAACCTCGGCGGTCAGGCGTTCGCGCGTGGCGCCGTCGAGGTTGGAAAAAGGTTCGTCAAGCAGCAACAACGCAGGCGAAGGCGCGAGCGCGCGGGCCAGCGCGATGCGTTGCTGTTGCCCGCCCGAAAGCTCGTGCGGATAACGCTCGCCCGCATCGGCGAGGCCGACCAGCGCCAGCATCTCGGCCACGCGCGCCTGCTGCGCCGCGCGACCGAGGCGGCGCAGCCCGAAGGCCACGTTCTTCGCGGCCGAAAGATGCGGGAACAGTGCGTACTCCTGGAACATCATCCCCACGCGCCGCTGCTCGGGCGGCAGGTGCGATCGCGCGGACGAGAGCACCACTTCGTCCAGGCGGATCGTGCCCGCGCGCAGCGGCTCGAAGCCCGCGATGGCGCGCAGCACCGTGGTCTTGCCGCAGCCCGAGGGCCCGAACAGGCAGGCGATGTCGCCGGCCGCGAGCGACAGCGAAAAGTCGTCGACGACGGTGTGCGGGCCGCGCGGCGTGTCGTACGCGAGCTGGATCGATTCAAGGTGCAGTGGCGAACTCATGCGTGTTCCGGAACAGGGGCGATCAGCGGCGTGCCCAACTGGTTGCGCGCCAGCAGCACCACCGGCAGAAGGCCGGCCAGCACGATAGCGAGCGCCGCGATCGCGCCTTCTTCATAGGTGCCACGCGCGGCCTCGGCATAGAGCCAGGTGGCCAGGGTGTCGAAGTTGGCGGGGCGCAGCAGCAGCGTGGCGGGCAGCTCCTTCATCGCATCGACGAAGACCAGCAGCGCACCCGCGGCAATGGCGGGCTGCAGCAGCGGCAGGTGCACGCGGCGCAGGGTGCCCGCGGTGGTTTCGCCGAGGAGGCGCGAGGCCTGCTCGATGGCCGGCGGAATGCGCGCAAGGCCGGCCTCGATGCCACCCACCGGCATCGCGAGAAAGCGGATCGCGCAGGCCACGACCAGCACGATGCCCGCGCTCATCAGCGGCAGGCCCTGCCAGCCGAACACGGTCGCGAGCGCGGCATCGAAGGCCAGCGCCGGCGTGAGCAGGCCGATGGCCAGCACCGTGCCCGGCACCGCATAGCCCAGCGTGGCGGCGCGTGCCTGCCAGCGCGCGCGGTTGATGCCCGAGCCTTGGCTGCGCGCCGCCCACGCGACGACCAATCCCGCAGTCACTGCCATCACGGTGACGCCCGCAGCGAGTGCGAGCGTGTTGCCGAGGCTTGCGACGAGGCCGTGCGAAACGCCACCGCCCTGACGCAGCCGCTTTGCGCTTTCCCAGACCAGATACAGCGCAGGTGCCACGAAGCCGATCAGCACCGGCAGCGCCGTGACCGCCGTTGCGGCCCATCCTGCGCCGCCATGCAGGCGCCGCGGCTGCACCGCGCGCATGCGCTGCGCCGAGCCGAAGCGCTGGTGCCGGCGGCCATTGCGTTCGAGCCAGACCAGCGCCACCACCACGAACAGCATCGCGCACGCAATCTGCGCCGCGCCGGCCAGGTCGGAGCGCGTGATCCAAGTCGTGTAGACCGCGACTGTCAGCGTGTTGACCCCGAGGAATTCCGACGCGCCGATGTCGTTCAGCGTTTCGAGCAGCGCGAGGCTCAGGCCCACCGCAAGCGCAGGGCGCGCGAGCGGCAGCGCCACGCGAAAGAACGCGCCGAGGCGGTTCTCGCCGAGCGTGCGCGCGGCTTCCAGCAGATGCGCCGGCTGCGTCATGAACATCGCGCGCGCCGTCATGTAGACGTACGGATAGAGCACGAAGCCGAGCACGAAGATCGCGCCGGGCATCGAGCGCAGGTCGGGCAGGCGGAACTGGCGCGGGCTGTCGAAGCCCAGCACCCAGCGGATCGCGCCCTGCACGGGGCCGATGGGATGCAGCAGATCGAGGTAGGCGAAGGCGACGATGTAGGTCGGCATCGCCAGCGGCAGCAGCAGCGCCCAGTGCAGTACGCCGCGCCCCGGAAAGTCATGCGCGGTGACGAGCCACGCGCAGCCCGTGCCGATCACCAGCACCAGCGTGCCGACACCGGCCAGCAGCAAAGCCGTGTTGAGCGTCGCTTGCGGCAGCACATGCGCGAAGAGCGGCCCCCAGTGCCCGATGCCCGAGCCGAACGCGAGCCACAGGAGCGTGAGCACCGGCGCGAGCACGCCGATGGCGATCGCGAACGAGGCAAGGCGCCAGACCGGTCCTGCAGCTTGCAGGGCCGGTGGCTGGCGCCGTGTCATTTGCATTTTTCTTCAGGCGCCGGCAAGGCGGGCCCGACCGTCTCGATCACTGGTCGAAGCCGACCTTGTCGACGAGCGCACTGGCTTGCTTCCTGTACTTGGCGATCTCGGTGAGCGGCAGCGGATCGACCTTCAGCTCGCCGATCGTCTGGCCGATGATCGGATCGAGCGCCACGCCCTTGCGCACCGGGTATTCGTAGTTGGTCTGCGCGTAGAGCGCCTGTGCCGGCTCGGACACCAGGAACTCGAGCAGCTTGACCGCGTTGGCGCGCTGCGGCGCGTTCTTCGCCACGGCCGCGCCGCTGATGTTGACGTGCGTGCCGCCGCTCTTTGCGTTGGCGAAGGTCGGGCGGATCACCTTGATTGCATCGCCCCACTTGCGCGCGTCGGTGCCTTCCTTGGCGCTCTTCATCTGGCCGACGTAGTACGAGTTGGCGATGCCGATGTCGCAGATGCCGCCGAGGATGTCGCGCGCCACGTCGCGGTCGCCGCCCGTGGCCTTGCGCGCGAGGTTGGCCTTCACGCCGCGCAGCCACTGCTCGGCCTTGGCTTCGCCGTCGTGCGCGATCAGCGCCGCGACCAGGGCCGTGTTGTAGGGATGCTGGCCCGCGCGGATGCAGACCTTGCCCTTGTATTTCGGGTTGGCGAGGTCTTCATAACGGAAGCTGGTGAGCGGCTGCGCCTTGTCGGCATAGAGCACGCGGGCGCGCAGCGAGAGCGCGAACCACTGGCCGTCGGCGCCGCGCAGGTTGGCCGGAATGGCCGAGTCGAGCGCGGGCGATTTCACGGGCTGAGTCACGCCGCCGTCGACGAGGTCCATCAGGTTGCCGATGTCCACCGTCATCAGCACGTCGGCCGGCGAGCGTGCCCCTTCGGCCTTGACGCGCTCGAGCAGCCCGTCCTTCACGAACACGGTGTTGACCTTGATGCCGCTCTGCGCGCTGAAGGCGGAGATCAGCGGCTGGATCAACGCGGCCTCGCGCGTCGTGTAGAGCGTGAGCTCTTCGGCGGCGTGCGCGGGCAGGGCGGCGAGGGCCAGCCAGGCCGTGGTGGCGCCGATCAGGGCGTGCGCAGCGCGGGTCGAGGCGCCGGAGCGTCGGGTCATGGGAGATCCTCCAGTGGGTTGATGTGTTCTTGCGGAGATACGGCGGACCAGGCGAGGGGGCGCCGATGCGAACGATTATCAGCAGGCGGGGAAAGGGGCGAGTCTTTTGGACTTACAAGGCGAAGGCCTACTTGAAGCACGCCGCGGCCTTCGGCCGCATCGCACCTGGTCGAGGCGTTGTGGCGCCAGAGCGCAAAATATCCCTTTTCAGACGCTCGAGATTCGTCCTGTGAACATCCGGCAACGCAACAACGTCCACGTCTTCGGCGCTGGAGACCGCACGATGATCTTCGCCCACGGCTTCGGCTGCGACCAGAACATGTGGCGCTTCATGGCCCCGAAATTTGCCGAACGCTTTCGCGTGGTGACTTTCGATTTGGTCGGCTCCGGGCAGTCGGACCTCGGCGCCTATGACAAGGCCAAGTACGCGACCCTTCAGGGCTATGCCGACGACCTGCTGGAAATCGCGAACGAGTTCGCGACCGGTCCCGTGATGTTCGTCGGCCACTCGGTGAGCGCCATGATCGGCGTTCTGGCCGACCTCAAGGCACCAGGCACCTTTGCCGCGCACATGATGGTCGGTCCGTCGCCGTGCTACATCAACGACGGCGACTACATCGGCGGCTTCACGCGCGAGGACATCGATTCGCTGCTCGACACGCTGGAGAGCAACTACCTCGGCTGGGCCTCCAGCATGGCGCCCGCGATCATGGGCGTGCCCGAGCGGCCCGAGCTGGGCGCCGAGCTCACCGCCAGCTTCTGCCGCACCGACCCCGAAATTGCCAAGCAGTTCGCCAAGGCCACCTTCCTGTCCGACAACCGCAAGGACGTGGCGAAGCTGCAGACGCCCACGCTCGTGATCCAGTCGTCCGAAGACCTGATCGCTCCCTTGCCCGTCGGCGAATACATGCAGCGCACGCTGCCCAACGGCACCTTGCGGGTGGTGGTCAACACCGGGCATTGCCCTCACCTGAGCGCGCCCGACGCGAGCTGCGAGGCGATCGAGGATTTCCTCGGCGCGCTTGGCCTGCCGCGCGCCCAATGAGCCAGCCCCTTCCCGAAGCGGCCGACCTCTTCGAAGAAGCGCCTTGCGGCCTGCTGGTCACGGCGTTGGACGGCACGATCCTCAAGGTCAACGCCACCTTCTGCGGCTGGGTCGGCTTCGCACGCGAAGAGCTTGTCGGCCTGAAGCGCGTGCAGGACCTGTTCACGATGGGCGGCCGCATCTTCCATCAGACCCACTGGGCGCCGGCCCTGCAGCTTCAGGGCTCGCTGGCCGAGGTGAAGTTCGAGGTCCGGCATCGCGATGGCCAAGGCATTCCGATGATTCTCAATGCGCGTCGGCGCAATCGCGAAGCGGGCGAATTCGACGAGATCGCCGCTTTCGTCGCGGAAGACCGCAACCGCTACGAGCGCGAGCTCATGAGCGCGCGCAAGAAGGCAGACGCCTTGCTGCAGGCGGAGCGCGACACGCAGCATCTGTTGAGAGACCGTGCGCTCTTCGCCGAGCAGATGGTGGGCATCGTGAGCCACGATCTGCGCAATCCCCTGTCGGCCATTCTCATGGGCATCCAGTTGCTGGGGCGGACGGAAGGCGAGCGCCAGGTTCGCGTGCTCGGCCATGTGCGCAACTCGGCCGAACGTGCGCAGCGCCTGATCGAGGAACTGCTGGACTTCACCCAATCGCGCATCGGCAAGGGCTTGAGCGTGAAGCCGGGCGCCACCGACCTGCATGCGATCGCGGCGCAAGCGATCGACGAGTTGATGCTCGCCTATCCGGCGACAAGAATCGTTCATTTGCAGAGCGGACCGGGCGCGTGCATTGCCGATACGGATCGGCTGGCGCAGCTCATCGGCAACCTCGTGAGCAACGCGGTGGCCTACGGCCATCGCGGCACGCCCGTCACCGTGCGCTCGCAAATAGAAGGGCCGAAAGCCACGGTGGTGGTGCACAACGAAGGCGACCCGATTCCGCCCGACATGCTCGCCACGGTGTTCGAGCCGATGGTGCGGGGCGCGACCGAAGGGAGTTCGGCCCGCAGCGTGGGCCTCGGCCTTTTCATCGTGAACGAGATTGCGAAGGCGCACGGTGGCGCAATGGAGGTGGCGTCGTCTTCTGTCGGTGGCACCGTGTTCACGCTGCAATTTCCCACGCACCACCAGCGCGCTGACTAGCGCGTCGCGCCAGATTGCCGGTTAATTAATTAATTAATTCACACCGGCAACAAGTGATTGCGCGGTGCTTCTGGAAAGCGATTTGATATAGCCATCGATCGAGGCGGCCACGGGCGAGAATTCGGTGGTGGTCAAACGCTTGAAATCGCGCGGGTCCGCAAAATCATTCAATTGCCGGACTCGGGTTCTTTGAATTGTTTTCAGCGGCTCGTAGGCTGTGATTTCCAATGGATCATTCAGCGTGAAGATTTTCAATTCCATGGCGGGCACGGCGAAATATCTCGTGGACGCAAACATGCCGCGGGTGAAAAGACCGGAATTCTCCATATAGCTCTCGGCGCACGGTCCTCCTGTGCATTCCATTCGCGTGAGCGTTCTTTTTCCCTCGACCACGACCACGGCCGATATTTGCTCTTCCTTCAGTTTCTTCGCTGACCATTCCTGTCTCGGATTGGCAATCCAGCGGCCGTCTTTTTCAATGGCCAGCGCATTCACGCTGGTGGTCGCGTAGCTTGTCAATCTGACGACCTGGAATCCCGCTTTCTCCAGCTCGGATTGAAATGCCTCGTAGGTCCTGACGGTCGGATTCCATGGGAATTGATAAGGCGTCGAGAAATTATTGAAAACGGTGGTGCCGACGTGCATATGCTGCGCCGGCGCGGGCATATAGACGAGCAATCCGATTTTCGAGCCTTTGGCGATTTTCCCGGAATTGGGGGGAATTGCGGGTGCGGTGGTGCAGCCGGCCAGAATCAAAAAACAGACAATTGCGAAAATCCGATTCAGCATTGCGTTTCTCCTCGTATTTATGATTGCGGAAATCATTGGCGCATCGAACGACCTGAAAGTCGCGCGGGGCAATGATTTCCTGCGTGCATCATAGCGACGGAGCGGCTGCTCCGTATTGCCGGCGAGAAGAGAAATGCTTTAAAGGGCGCCTGAACCGGAATTAAATAAATCGCGGTCTTTGGAATTCAGGCCGGTCGCTTTTCCAATTGAATAGCCGCGGCGTGAATCTTCAGCGGCCCGCAGGAATCTCGAACACCAGGCAGGTCGTCGTCGCATGCGCATACAGCGTGCCGTCGGCGCCGACGAGCCGGGCCTCGGCGGTCGCGAGCTGCCGGCCGCAATGGATCACCTTGCCTTCGGCGCGCACCCGCTGCACCTTCGGCGTGAGGCCCTTCACGTAGTTCACGCTCAGCTCGGCGGTCGTGTAGCCGCGGCCGGGCGGCATCATCGTGTGGACCGAGCAGCCCAGGGCCGAATCGAGCATCGTGGCGACCCAGCCGCCGTGGATGGTGCCCAGCGGGTTCAGGTGCTGCGCGAGCGGCGTGCCCTGGAAGATGGCGACGCCCTTGCTGACCGAGACGATCGTGAAGTCGAGCGTCTTGGCGATGGCCGCATAGGGAATCTCGCCGTTCAGCATCGCCTGCATGACTTCGAGCCCGGTCTTGCCGGCGATCTGCTCGGGGCGGGCGAGTCCGGGGCCGGGGCCGCCCTCGAGGCGGTCGATGATCGCGCGTTCCTCGGCGATCCATGCGTCGATCTGGCTGGTGGGTTGCGTCATGCCTGTGCTGCTCCTGGGGGCTTTGAATGAGGTCGTGAATTGTATATGCAACAGTTGCACCTACAATCGTCGCCCATGGACATCCAGACAAAGCCCCGCGGCTGCACGAGTTTCAAGGTGCGACAGCTCATGCGTCGCCTGTCGGCGCACTACGACGCCGAGGTGTCCAAGAGCGGCCTCAAGACCACGCAGTATTCGCTGCTGTCGCAAGTCAAGCGACTGGGCCCCGTTCGCCCGGTCGATCTGGCGGGCGAGCTCAAGATGACTGCCTCCACCTTGAGCCGCAACCTGCAACCGCTGATCGCCGCCGGCTGGATCGTGCAAAGCGCCGGCGCCGATGCGCGCAGCCTCCTCGTGGCGCTCACGCCCGAGGGCGAGGCCAAGTGGCGCGAAGCCCAGCATCACTGGAAGACCGCGCAGCAGAAGCTCAATGCGCTGCTGGGCGTGGAGCGCGTGCTGGCGCTGCACCAGCTCATCGACGAATCGCTCGAACTGCTGGGCGCGGACGACGCCGCGGACCTGCAGGACTGAAGGCGCACCCAACCACACCAGACAGTCGCGCCGATCGCAGCGCGGACCGGATTTCCTTTCCTCCTCCACATCCCACTCCAACAGCAGAGGCCCCATGTTCGCCACCCAAGTTTCCGCATGGCTGCAGCGCCGCGGTATCCACTACGGCTGGATCGTCGCCGCCATCACCTTCCTGACCATGCTGACGATGTCGGCCGCGCTCGGCCTGCCGGGCGCGATGCTGCAGCCGCTGGGCAAGGAGTTCGGCTGGAGCACCGAGCAGATTTCCTCGGCGCTCGCGCTGCGCTTTGCGCTCTTCGGCCTCATGGGTCCGTTCGCCGCGGTGCTGATGGAGCGCTACGGCCTTCGCGCCGTGATCTGCACCGGCCTTGCGCTGGTGGGCCTCGGCATGGCGCTGGTGACCATGGCTTCGCAGCTCTGGCAGCTCTTCGTGCTGTGGAGCCTGATGCTGGGCCTGGGCACCGGCATGACCGCGCTGGTGCTCGGCGCGGTGGTGGCCAACCGCTGGTTCGTCGCGCGCCGCGGGCTGGTCATCGGCATGCTCACCGCCAGCTCGGCGACGGGGCAACTGGCCTTCCTGCCGTTCGCGGCCTGGATGATCGAGCACTGGGGCTGGCGCTCGGCCATCGTGCCGATCGTGATCGGCAGCGTGCTGATCGCGGTGCTCGCACTGTGCCTGGTGCGCAACCGGCCGTCCGATGTCGGCCTGCTGCCCTACGGCGAAAAGCCCGGCACGCAGCCGGCCGCACCGGTCGCGCCCGCGGTGGTGATGAACTTCGCCACGCCGTTCCGCGTGCTGAAGGAAGTGGCGACCAATCGCACCTTCCTCATCCTGGCCGGCACCTTCTTCATCTGCGGCCTCAGCACCAACGGCCTGGTACAGACGCACTTCATTTCGCTGTGCGGCGACAACGGCATGGGCGCCGTGCCCGCGGCCTCGGTGCTCGCGATGATGGGCGCGTTCGACTTCGTGGGCACCATCCTCTCGGGCTGGCTCTCTGATCGCTACGACAACCGCAAGCTGCTCTTCTGGTACTACGGCCTTCGCGGCCTGTCGCTCTTCTGGCTGCCGCATTCGGAATTCACGATCTATGGCCTCGGCCTCTTCGCGATGTTCTACGGCCTCGACTGGATCGCCACCGTGCCGCCGACCGTCAAGCTCGCGGGCGCGACCTTCGGCCCGGCCAAAGTGGGCCTCGTGTTCGGCTGGATCTTTGCCGCCCACCAGCTGGGCGCCGCCACGGCCGCGTACGGCGCGGGCTTTGCACGCACGCTGCTCCTGACCTACACGCCGGCACTGTACGCAGCCGGTGCCGCCTGCCTCGTTGCGGCAGTCATCGTGATGATGATCCGCCGCCCGGCCGCGAAGGCCGGCACGCCGGTGGCGCCCGCCGCGGCAAGCGCACGCGCCTGACGACCGGGACGACACAGCCATGACCACCTCCGCGACCACCGCCAACACCGAGCTCGACCCGCGCACGCGCCTCTTGCTCGAAGCGCCCATCGTGCCCACGCTGCTGCGCCTCGCAGCTCCCAACGTGCTCGTGATGGTGGCGCAAGCTTCCGTCGGGCTCATCGAGACCTACTTCGTCGGCAAGCTCGGCACCGATGCGCTCGCGGGCATGGCGCTCGTGTTCCCGATCGTGATGCTGATGCAGATGACCTCCAGCGGCGCGGTCGGCGGCGGCATCGCTGCCTCGATTGCACGCGCGCTCGGCGCCCGCCGCCGCGACGACGCCAATGCGCTCGTGTGGCATGCCGTCGTCATCGCGCTGGGCTTCGGCCTGTGCTTCACGCTCGCGCTGCTGTTCGGAGGGCGCTGGCTCTACGGGATCATGGGCGGCACGGGCGCTTCGCTCGATGCGGCGCTGACGTACTCGAACTGGGTGTTCGCGGGCGCGGTGCTGGTGTGGCTCTTCAACTCGCTCGCCGCGATCATTCGCGGCACCGGCAACATGTCGGTGCCTGCCAACGTGACGGTGGTGGGCGTGGTGTTCCTCATTCCGGCATCGCCGCTGCTCATCTTCGG
Organism: Variovorax sp. W1I1; assembly: GCF_030815625.1. Taxonomy (NCBI): domain Bacteria; kingdom Pseudomonadati; phylum Pseudomonadota; class Betaproteobacteria; order Burkholderiales; family Comamonadaceae; genus Variovorax; species Variovorax sp. W1I1. Next base: position 1,311,116 of record NZ_JAUSWZ010000001.1, read on the forward strand.
CTGGGGTCCGATTCCGGGCATGGGCATCGCGGGCGGCGCGATGGCGCTGCTGCTGTACTACCTGCTGGGCTCCATTGCGCTCATCGTCTACCTGCGCTCGCCGCGCAGCCTGCTCAAGCCGACGCTCTCGGCGCTGAAGCTGCGGTGGCCGCTGTTCCGCGACATCCTGCGCATCGGGCTCGTGGGTGCGGTGTCGACGGTGGCGACCAACCTGTCGATCGGCATTGCGACCGCGCTCACCGGGCACTTCGGCCCGGGCGCCTTGGCCGGTTATGGCACGGCGTCGCGGCTTGAATATCTTCTGGTGCCGCTGGTCTTCGGCCTGGGCGCGCCGCTGGTCGCGATGGTCGGCACCTGCATGGGCGCGGGACAGCGCGAACGCGCGCTGCGCGCCACCTGGGCCGGCGCGGCGCTGGCCTTTGCGCTGACCGAGACCATCGGCCTCGCGGCGGCGCTGTTCCCGCGTCCGTGGCTGCTGCTGTTCGGCAACGACCCGGCGATGCTGGAGACCGGCGCGCACTACCTGCGCGTGGTGGGGCCGTTCTACGGCTTGTTCGGCGTGGGGCTCGTTCTGTACTTCGCCTCGCAGGGCGCGGGCCGGCTGATGTGGCCGGTGCTCGGCAACATCGCGCGGCTCGCCGTGGCCGGCACCGGCGGCTGGCTCGCGCTGCGCTGGGGCGGCGGGCTCACCGGCGTGTTCGCTGCACAAGGTGTTGCGCTGGTCGTGTACGGCATCGTGATCGCATCGGCGATCGCGGGCGGCGCATGGTTCGGGCGCGTGGGCTGGCCACGTACGCCGACGGGTCTGCTGCGGCGGGTTGCGCAGGCCTGATTGCGCAACGCCGCAAAAAAAACCCGGGCGCGAGGCCCGGGTTTTTTCGTTCTGGTCGATCAATAACGGTAGGGGTTGTTCGGCCGGCGGTCGTAGCGGTTGGGCACGCCGTCGCGGTCGTTGTACCGGCGGCCGCCGTAATGGCGGCGGTCGTCCCAGCGGCGGCCATGGTCGTAGTGACGGCCATCGCGGTAGTAGCCCGGGTGGTAGTGGCGCGGCGGAGGCGGCGGTGCGTAGTAGCGGCGCGGGGGCGGCGGTGCGGGCACCACGTACACCTGGGCCTGGATGAAGCGGCCACCGGTCTGTGCCCGCGCCGGTGCGCTGAGTGCAGCCAGCGACATCAGTGCGGCTGCGGCGAATGCAAAAGTGAGCTTTTTCATGGCAACTCCCGTGGAGTGGTTGGAAGCCTCATCGTCGTCGCCTTGTGTGAACCTTGTGTAAGGCTGAGGCGAAATCGGATGAAGAGCTGTAAGCAGCCCGTAGACGTGTGACGTGGCGTCCTCCGGTGCGCGTGCAACGATGCTAATGCGTCGTGCGCCCGCCGGGCGCTGTCGCAGGTGTGCCGTTGGTTGTAGGCCGAGAGGCCGTGTGCACGTCCGCTTGCGCGCGCGTGCTCACACCTTCTCAGGCGTGCGGCGCGGGCAGCATGCGGCGCAGCGCTTCGAAGAACAGGTCCGACTGCTCGCGCTCGCCCTGGATCTGCGCCGCCACATGCGCGGCCAGCTTCGCATCCACCGGCACCAGCGGCCGCCCGGTCGATTGCGCGATCACCTGGTGCAGGCACGCCCGTTCGAGGTAGTACAGATCGTCGTAGGCATGGGCGATGGTCGCGCCGCCCACGATCACGCCGTGGTTCGCGAGGAACGCGATGTCCTTGCCGGCCATCGCACGGGCGATGCGCTCGCCCTCCGCATCGTCGAGCGCGAGGCCGTTGTAGACCGCGTCGATCGCGATGCGATTCATGTAGCGCATCGCGTTCTGGCTCGCCGTTGGATCGAGCGCACGGTCGACCGTGATCGTGAGCGCGGTGGCGTAGGGCATGTGGCAGTGCAGCACGACCGCATGGCCGCTGAGCCGGTGCACCGCGCCGTGGATGAAGAGGGCGGTGGGCTCCACGCGATGGCGGCCGGCGAGCACTTCGCCGTGCACGTCGATCAGCACGATGTCGTCGGGGCCGATCTCGCTCCAGTGCAGTCCGCGCGGGTTGATGAGGTAGCGGTCCTGCGCGCCCGGCAGCATCACGCTGAAATGGTTGCACACGCCTTCGGAGAGCCCGTGGTGGGCGGCGGCGCGCAGGGCCAGCGCGAGGTCTTCGCGCAGCTTGCGAACGGCGGGGCTGGCGTAATCGGATTCTGCGGTCATCGTGTCTCCTTCTTTTTTCTTGCGAACAGGTGCTGGATCAGGCGTGCGATCAGGATTGCGTGGTGCCCGTCCAGGCCGAGATGAATTTCTTCGCATCGTCGCGCACCGCCGAGGCCTGCTTGCCCGGCTTGTAGAGCGCGGAGCCGATGCCGAAGCCTGCAGCGCCCGCCGCGCGCCACTCGCCCATGTTCAGCGGCGTGATGCCGCCCACGGGCATCACCGGCGTGCCGGCCGGGAGCACCGCGAGCAGCGCCTTCACCACGGCGGGCGAGGCCAGCTCGGCCGGGAAGAGCTTGAGCCCCGTGGCGCCGGCAGCGAGCGCGCCGAAGGCCTCTGTCGGCGTCATCACGCCGGGCAGGCACACCATGCCGAGCTTCACCGCTTGGGCGATGACCGCGGCGTTGAAGTTGGGCGACACGATCAGCTCGCCGCCGGCCGCGTGCACATCGCGCACCTGCTGCGCATCGAGCACCGTGCCCGCGCCGACCAGCGCCTGTGGAAAGCGCTTGCGCATCAAGGCGATGCTGTCCAGCGGCTGCGGCGAATTGAGCGGCACTTCGAGCAGCCGGAAGCCGGGCTCCACGATGGCGTCGCCGACATCCGCGGCCTCGGCCGGCGTGAGGCCGCGAAGGATGGCCACGAGCGGCAGGTCGCGCACCGCGGCATTGAATTTTTCGAGGGGGGTGGTCATGGCTGGATTCCGTTGCTGTCTGCTGCTGCAAGAAAGCCGGACAGCGCATGCAGTCCGGCCCAGGTGGCTTCGGCGCCGAGCGTGCGCGTGGCGACGCCGGCGGCGCGCAGGGCCAGGGTGTAGCGCTCGGTGAGCACCGGCGAGCCGATCAGCACCACCTCGCCGACGGCTTGCAGCGACTGGGTGCGCAGTTCTTCGCCGATGAGTAGGCCCGAGAGGTAGCTCGACAGTTCCTCCTTCGGCATGCGCTCGAACAGCGCGAGCGTGCGCGCGCCGAAGGCGTTGTGCAGCAGGCCGTGGCCGTTCTCGGATTGGGTCACACCCTGGAGGAATGCCGCTTCGTCGAGCGGCGCGGCGGCATCGAGCGTGCGCGCGAGGATCGAGTGCTGGCTCAGCAGCGCATAGAACTCGCCCGTCATGCAGGTGCGAAAGCCGGCGACGCGGCCCTTGCGAACGGTGGCCCATTTGTTGTGGGTGCCGGGCAGCACGAAGAGGCCGTCGCTCGCACCGGTGAGCGCCATGGCGCCGAAGATCTGCACCTCTTCGCCGCGCATCACGTCGGGCACGCCGTCGTGTTCGTCGCTGAGGCCGGGCACGATCGCGATGCGCGCACCGGGAATGGCGTCGATGCGGATGATCTTGCGGCCGACCTCGACGCGGCCCGCGGGGCAGGCGCAGTACGGCGCCTCGACCCAGCCCTGCTTGCTGCCGGCCATACCGGAGATGAGGCACTGCGCGCCTTCGAGGCGCATCCAGTCGCCGAACAGCGCCTCGAAGACCGCGGGGAATCCGCCTTCGGGGACCTTGAGGATGCCGCGCGCATCGCTGCGTTCTTCGATCACCTTGCCGTCTGCATCCAGCAAGGCGCCGCGCAGGGAACTCGTTCCCCAGTCGATTGCTACCAGTCTTGTCATCTCAATGATTGTCGCGCGGTACGAATGCCCCCCTTCGTCCGCGCAGGAAAGCCAGGTCCGCGCCCTGGTCGGCCTGCAGCACCGTGTCGACATAAAGCTTCCAGTAGCCCGAGTCCAGAGGCGCCTTCGGTGCGACCCATTTCTCGCGGCGCTTCGCCAGCTCTTCGTCGCTCACATGCAGGTGCAGCTTGCGGTTGGGCACATCGAGCTCGACGATGTCGCCGTTCTGCACCAATGCCAGCGGGCCACCCGCGGCCGCTTCGGGCGCCGTGTGCAGCACCACCGTGCCGTAGGCCGTGCCGCTCATGCGCGCATCGCTGATGCGGACCATGTCGGTGATGCCCTTGCGCAGAACCTTCGGCGGCAGCGGCATGTTGCCGGCCTCGGCCATGCCGGGATAGCCCTTGGGGCCGCAGTTCTTGAGCACCATGATGCAGTGCTCGTCGATGTCGAGGTCTTCGTCGTCGATGCGCTTGTGCAGGTCGTCGGCGTTCTCGAAGACCACCGCGCGGCCCTTGTGCACCAGCAACTCGGGCGTGGCCGCGCTCGGCTTGATGATGGCGCCGTTGGGCGCGAGGTTGCCGCGCAGCACGCAGATGCCGGCCTTCTCCTTGAAGGGCTCGGCCAGCGGGCGGATGACCTGCGGACCGTAGTTCTCGGCGTCCTTCACGTTGTCCCACAGGCTCTGGCCGGTGACGGTGAGGATGTCCTTGTGCAGGTGCTGGGCGATCTCCTTGATGACCACCGGCAGGCCGCCCGCATAGCAGAAGTCTTCCATCAGGAACTGGCCCGAAGGCTGCAGGTTCACGAGGCAGGGCAGCTCGGAGGCGAGGCGGTCGAAGTCGTCGAGCGTGAGGTCCACGCCGATGCGGCCTGCGATGGCCAGGAGGTGGATCACGAGGTTGGTCGAGCCGCCCACGGCCGCGTTCACCTTGATCGCGTTCTCGATCGCCTGGCGCGTGAGGATCTTCGACATGTTCATGTCCTCATGCACCATGTCCACGATGCGCCGGCCCGCCTGCCGCGCCAGCACGTTGCGGCGACCGTCGACGGCAGGGTAGGCCGCATTGCCCGGCAGCCCCATGCCCAGCGCCTCGACCATGCAGGCCATGGTGCTCGCGGTGCCCATCGTCATGCAGTGGCCGTGGCTTCGGTGCATGCAGCTCTCGGCCTCGAAGAAGTCCTGCAGCTTGAGCGTGCCGGCGCGCACCTGCTCGCTCATCTGCCACACGCCCGTGCCCGAGCCCAGCTCCTGTCCGCGCCATTTGCCCGAGAGCATCGGACCGCCCGAGACGCCGATGGTCGGCAGGTCGACGCTGGCCGCGCCCATCATCAATGCGGGCGTGGTCTTGTCGCAGCCCATGAGCAGCACCACGCCATCGAGCGGATTGCCGCGAATGCTTTCTTCCACGTCCATGCTCGCGAGGTTGCGATACAGCATGGCGGTGGGGCGCAGCAGCGTCTCGCCGAGCGACATCACCGGGAACTCGAGCGGGAAGCCGCCCGCTTCGTACACGCCGATCTTCACCTGCTCGGCGAGCGTGCGGAAGTGCGAGTTGCAGGGCGTGAGTTCGCTGAAGGTGTTGCAGATGCCGATGACCGGGCGGCCATCGAACTGGTCGTGCGGAACGCCCTTGCCTTTCATCCAGCTTCGGTAGATGAAGCCGTCGCGGTCGTGGCGGCCGAACCATTGCTGGCTGCGCAGTTCGCTCGCCTTTTTCTTGGGGGAATTGCTCATCGGTCTTGTCTCTCTTTGTTGCCGATTTCGAAGGCAAACCTCAGGGTTTGTCCTGCCGAATCGCGTTTTCAATCATCATATGATAAGAGTTGAGACAGGCCCGGAGCCTTGATGTTTTCAGCCTCCGGGATATCGAAATTCACATCGCACCCATGATCAAGAACATCCACGGTCGCACGCTCGAATTGCTCGGCGAAGCCATCGTGGCAGGTCGTTATGCGATCGGTGCGTCGATACCTTCGGAGCCCGTGCTCGGTGAAGAACTCGGCGTGAGCCGCACCGTGGTGCGCGAGGCCATCAAGTCGCTCGCGGCCAAGGGTTTGATCGTCACCGGGCCCAAGGTCGGCACGCGCGTGCTGCCGCAGGACAAGTGGAATTGGTTCGATCCCGATGTCATCACCTGGCAGTCGCGCGCGGGGCTCACGCCCGAGTTCCTGCGCGACCTGCAGGACCTGCGCCGCGTGGTGGAACCGGCGGCCGTGCGGCTCGCGGCCGAGCGGGCCGAAGAGAAAGACATCGAGGAAATCGAGCGTGCCTACGCGGGCATGAAAGAGGCCATCGAGAACGGTGGCGACTACGTCACCTTCGACCTGCGCTTTCACAACGGCCTGCTCAGCGCCGCGCGCAACCGCATGCTGGCGCAGATGAGCAAGGCGCTCAACGCGCTGCTGCGCACCAGCTTCGAGATATCGACCGCCAAGCCCGACGGGCCCGCGCTCTCGCTGCCGATGCACCGCGCGGTGCTCGATGCGGTGATCCTGCGCAATCCCGACAAGGCCGAGCGCGCGGTCATTCGCCTCATCGACGGCGCGCGCCAGGACATCGAGGACGTGCTCGGTTCACGCGGACGACGGCGCCTGCCGAGGCTCAGCCGCCCGCCGCCAAGACTCAAGGCCAGCTAGCCGGCCGCCGCGGTTTGCGGCACCGGCCAGCGCACATCGATCGCATTTGTTTTCCACCCAACGCTCGCACCCCCGAGCACCACCACCCAAGAAGAAGGAGACATCATGAGAGTCGTGAAATCGCTGATAGCGCCGACGTTGTTCGCGCTTGGATTGCTCGCATCGGCGGGCCCTGCCGCCGCGCAGGAAAAACTCACCGTCTGGTGGGTCAAGGGCTTCTACAAGGCGGAGGACGAAGCGCTCTTCGCCGCGATCAAGAAGTTCGAGGACAAGAACAAGAACGTGAAGATCGAGCTGTCGCAATACCCGATCCAGGACATGATCCCCAAGACCGTGTCCGCGCTCGACTCGGGCAGCCCGCCCGACGTTGCCTATGCCGACGTGTACGACTTCCAGGTCACAGGCAAGTGGGCCTACGACGGCAAGCTCGAGGACATCGGCAGCGTGCTCACGCCCATGAAGGACCGCTTCGCGCCCAACACGCTGGAGACCACCTTCCTCTACAACGAGCAGACTAAGAAGAAGGCGTACTACGCGTTCCCGATCAAGCAGCAGACGATGCACATCGAGTACTGGAACGACATGCTGACGGAGGCCGGCTTCAAGGAGTCCGACATCCCCACCACATGGAAAGACTACTGGTCGTTCTGGTGCGAGAAGGTCCAGCCCGCCAGCCGCAAGGCCAGCGGCAAGCGCACCTTCGCCATCGGCCAGCCGATGGGCGTGGATTCGAGCGATTCCTTCTATTCGTTCCTGACCTTCATGGACGCCTACAACGTCAAGCTGGTGGACGACAACGGCAAGCTGCTGGTCGACGACCCGAAGGTGCGCGCCGGCCTGATCAGCGCCGTGACCGACTACACCAAGCCCTACCTCACGGGCTGCACACCGCCGTCGTCGACGAGCTGGAAGGACCCGGACAACAACGTCGCGTTCCACAACAAGACGACCGTGATGACGCACAACGCGACCATCTCGATCGCCGCCAAGTGGCTCGACGATTCCAACAACGCCACGCTCACGCCCGAGCAGCGCGAGGAAGCCCGCAAGAACTACACCGAGCGCATCCACACGGCCGGCTTCCCCAACAAGCCTGACGGCAGCAAGATGGTCTATCGCACCGCGGTGAAGACCGGCGTGGTGTTCAAGGACGCGAAGAACAAGGCGCGCGCCAAGGAGTTCGTGGCCTTCCTCATGCAGGAGGAAAACCTCACGCCGTACGTCGAGGGTTCGCTGGGCCGCTGGTTCCCGGTCACCAAGGCCGGGCAGGCGAGCGAGTTCTGGAAGGCCGACCGGCATCGCCTGTCGGTGTTCAACCAGTACGCCGCGGGCACCGTGACCTTCGAATTCACGAAGAACTACAAGTTCACCGTGCTGAACAACGAGAACGTCTGGGCCAAGGCCATGAGCCGCGTCGTCACCGACAAGCTGCCGGTGGACAAGGCGGTCGACGAGATGATCGCGCGCATCAAGACGGTGGCGGCGCAGTAAGCCGCACGCGGGCACCACCGAAGTAAGTCACGGACACCAGCTTCCATGAGGCGAACTGCATGAGCACTACCACCGCCGCGCCGGCTTCGGCGCCTGTTGCCAATCTCGGAGCGCGTCATGCGCGCTGGCAGTTCTGGGGCGCTGTGATGGTCGTGCCCTACCTGCTGGTGTTCGTGGTGTTCGTGCTCTATCCGGTGGGGTACGGGCTCTGGCTCGCACGCCATCCGCAGAGCTACGTGAAGCTGGTCGAAGACCCGATCTTCTTTCGCTCGGTGATCAACACGGCCATCTTCCTGATCGTGGCGATCAACCTGAAGATGATCGTGGCGCTGGTGCTCTCGGGCTTCTTCGTGACCTCGCGCTGGTGGATCAAGATCGTCTCGGCGATCTTCATCCTGCCCTGGGCGATGCCCTCGATTCCGACCATCCTGTCGATCCGCTTCATGCTGAACCCGGAGTGGGGCGTGATCAACAGCACCATCTTTCGCCTGACCGGGGCCGATGGCCCCAACTGGCTCAACGACCCCTCGCTGGCGCTGGCCTTCGCGATGGTGGTGCATATCTGGAAGTCGCTGCCGTTCTGGACGCTGATCCTGGTGGCGGGGCGGCTGGCCATTCCCTCCGAACAGTACGAGGCCGCGTCGGTGGACGGCGCCTCGAACTGGCAGAAGTTCCGCTTCGTGAGCTGGCCCGCGTTGAAGACGCTCTACATCACGTCGCTCATCCTCTCGATGATCTGGACACTGGGCGACTTCAACAGCGTCTACCTGCTCACCGGCGGTGGCCCTGCCGATCTGACGCACGTGCTCGCCACACTGGGCATCCGCTACCTGCGGCTCGACCAGGTGGACCTGTCGATGGCTTCCATCGTGGTGGCGATGCCGCTTGTGCTGCCGCTTGTCTATTTCATGATGAAGAGGCTCTCGAAATGAAGCGCTGGACCCCCAAGGCCGTCGCCACAGAGGCCAAGCTGCTGCTCATCGGCATTCCGGTGCTGCTGTGGACGCTGATCCCGGTCTATCACATGGTGCTCTTCGCGATCTCGTCGAAAGACTCCGCGACCTCGGGCCACTTGTGGCCCAAGAACCCGACGCTGGACAACTTCCGCATCGTGTTCCAGCAGAAGCACTTCTACCTCGACCACTTCTGGCTGCAGCTGTGGAACTCGCTGCTGATCGCGGTGTCGGTGGGCGCGCTCACGCTCTTCGTCGCGACCACCGCGGCGTTCGCGATCAGCCGGCTGCGCGTGCGCGGCGGGCGCACGGTGATGAACCTTGCGCTCTTCACCTATTTCATTCCCGCAGCCTTCCTTGCGGTGCCGATGTACAAGACCATGGGCAACTACGGCCTGCTCAACAGCCAGTGGGCGCTGATCCTCGCGATGGTGACGATCGCGTCGCCCTACTGCATCTGGGTGCTGAAGCAGGCGTCGGACAAGCTGCCCTACGAACTGGACGAAGCCGCGCGCATGGACGGCGCTTCGCCGCTGCAGCTGTTTCGCCTCGTGTACCTGCCGCTGATGGTGCCGTCGCTCGTGGCGGTGGGCACGTACTCGCTGCTGCTCGCGTGGAACGAGTACCTCTATGCGTTCCTGCTGCTGTCGAACGACAAGAGCGTGACGCTGGCGGTCGCGCTCGGCAACTTTCTCTCGGCCGACGATTCGCCGTGGGAGCTGCTGATGGCCACGGGGCTGATCTACGCATTGCCGCCCGCGGCCATCTACTACGCATTCAAACGCTACATGGTCGGCGGCCTCACTGCCGGTGCCGTCAAGAGCTGAGCGAACCCAGGAATCACAAATGGCATCCGTATCCTTTCGCAATATCCAGAAATCCTTCGGCAAGGTCCAGATCATCCAGGGCCTGAGCTTCGACATCGTCGACGGCGAGTTCGTGGTGCTGGTCGGGCCTTCGGGCTGCGGCAAGTCGACGCTCTTGCGCATGCTCGCGGGCCTGGAGGACATCAGCGGCGGCGAGATCCTGATCGACGGCCGCGTGGTCAACGACCTCGAGTCGAAGGACCGCGACATCGCCATGGTGTTCCAGAGCTACGCGCTCTATCCGCACATGACGGTGGGCGAGAACATGGGCTTCAGCCTGCGCCTTCGCAACGCCGAGAAGTCGGTGACCGACGAGCGCGTGATGCGCGCGGCAAAGATCCTGAACCTCGATGCGCTGCTCGGACGCTATCCGCGCGAGCTTTCGGGCGGGCAGCGCCAGCGCGTGGCGATGGGGCGCGCCATCGTGCGCGACCCGAAGGTGTTTCTCTTCGATGAGCCGCTCTCCAACCTCGACGCCAAGCTGCGCGTGGCGATGCGCGCCGAGATCAAGGCGCTGCACCAGCGGCTGAAGACCACCACCGTCTACGTCACGCACGACCAGATCGAGGCCATGACCATGGCCGACCGCATCGTGGTGATGCACGACGGCATCGTCGAGCAGATCGGCACCCCGCTGGACCTGTACGACCGGCCCGACAACCTGTTCGTCGCGCAGTTCATCGGCTCGCCGTCGATGAACGTGATCGAGGGCACGGTGCGGCGCGCGGGCGGCGAATGCCATGTCGAGGCGCAGGGCGCGCGCTGGCCCGTGCCGGCGGGCACGTCGGCCGCCGACGGCCAGCCGGTGCACTACGGCATCCGGCCGGGCGACATCACGCTGGGCGCGGCCGGCAGCGGCGTGAACGCGCAGGTGGTCGTGGTCGAGCCCACGGGCGCCGAGACCGAACTGCTGGTGCAGGTCGGCGAGGCGAAGCTTGTGCTGGCCGTGCATGGCCGCGTCGATGCGAAGCCCGACGAAACCGTGGGCCTCGCCATCGACGTCGAGGCCGTGCACCTGTTCGACCGGCAGACCGGCAAGCGCATGGGCCGCTGAACGCCGACCCCGGGAGCGTCAGTCCGTGCGCAGCCTCAGCAGTGCGCGCACGAAGCCGTGGTCCGAGCGCGAGCGGTCGCGGCCTTCGTGCAGGTGGTCGTTGAAGTAGTCGACCCGCCGCACGTCGCCCAGGCTGTGCCGGCTGCTGGCGATGAATTCCTCGCTCACCAGGATCTGGTCGAGCACGTCCGGAAAACCCTGGTGGATGTGCGAATAGGCCACGTCCTTCTTCAGCGCCGACTCGCCCTGCATCTCGTAGGCGTTGAACAGCGCCACGTCGCGCGCGGCCTTGTCGTAGGCCACCTCGGAGGTGGCGGCCACGAGCTGCGTGGTCACGCTGTGCGGGTTGTCGTTGAAGTCGCCCATCACCACCAGCGGCGTGTTCGTGCCCTGCAGCAGGTCGATGACGATGCAGCGCAGGGCGGCGGCCTCGGCACCGCGCATCAGCAGGGAGCGCAGCGAGGCCATCACGCCGACCTTGCGGTCGTCGCGGTCCTCCAGATGGTTGCCCTGCGCGTCCTGCAGGAACTTGGGGCGCTTGGACTTCAGGTGCACCGTCAGCACATGCACCTGCTGGCCGTGCTTCATGCGCAGCGTGGCCAGGAGAGGAGGGCGCTCGAAGCGCGTGTGTGGGCCGAGGCCCGGCACGTCCACGCCGAAGCCCGGCGGGAAATCGACGAAGGACTGGACGTTGTCCACCTGCAGCCGCGTCGCGATGCCCACGCGCGGGTTGCCCTGGGCGCCCGGCCTGGGCGGCGTGCCCGGCGGGCTGCCGGGCGGCGGCGTGTTTTCGGCACCCGGCACCGAAACGAAGTCGTATCGCAGGCCGCTGCGCGCGATGGCGGCTTTCAGCGCCGCTTCGTCCCACACCTCCTGCACCGCGAGCACATCGGCATTGAGCGCGTGGAAGCGCTCGCCGATCCAGTCGATCTTTCGCTCGTACTCGCGCTCGTTGTAGGCGTCCTGGTTCTCGTAGTACACCCGGTTCGGGTTCGCGAGGTTGAGCAGGTTGCAGGTGGCTACGAAGAGGGTGGCGTAGTTGGGCGGGATGTATTGCATGGCTTGACGATTGTGTCTTGCCTGCAAAACAAGAAGAAGGCGCCCAAAAGAAAAGGGCACCGAAGTGCCCTTGTTCATTTCGTGGCAGGTGTCCCTGCCCGCAATGCTCAGCGCCCGAAGGAGCGGCCACCGCCGCCACCGCCGGAACGGTTGCCACCGCCACCGCCGCCGTAGCCGCCGCCGCCACCCGAACGGCCACCGCCGCCCGAGCGATTGCCGCCGTAGCCGCCACCACCGCCACCCGGGCGTCCGCGACCGCGTCCGCCACCCATGTGGTCCACGCTCGTGCGCAACGGATCCGGCTGGCCGTCGCCACCGGCGACCGCTTCGGCACGCAGGTGCGCGACCTGGTTGGCTTGCGTCGGGCTGTGGCTGTTGCCGTGATGGCGCGGTTGGCGCTCGTCGTGCGGCAGATGGTTCTGTTGTTGATGCTGCGGCGCATGGTGCGGCGTGCGTGCCGGACCTTGCGGGCCACGGCCTTGCGGTGCGCGTGCACCCTGGCCGCGCGGGCCTTGGCCCTGGCCTTGACCGCCGCCATTGGCGTTGCGGCCTTGACCACCGCCACCACCTTGGCCGCCACCACGGCGTTGACCGCCGCCGTTGCCGCCACCACCACCGCCAGCGCGTTCACCGCCGCCTTGGCCGGCCTTGTTCTCGCGGATGCGCGACAGCATTTCGGTGCGCGCAGCCTTGGCGGCCGCCTGCATCACGTCGCGGCTCGGCGGACGGCCGGCACCGCCCCAGATCGTCTGGCGACCCATGGCGATCGGCTCGGCGCGTTCGCCGTCTTCAGGACCGTAGCCTTCGACGATCTGCACTGGAATCGTCTGCTTGGTGAAGCGTTCGATTTCCTGCATGAAGCCTTCTTCGTCCAGGCACACGAAGCTCACGGCCTCGCCGCTCGAACCGGCACGGCCGGTGCGGCCGATGCGGTGCACGTAGTCTTCGCTGACGTTCGGGATTTCGTAGTTCACGACGTGCGGCAGCTCGTCGATGTCGATGCCGCGGGCCGCGATGTCGGTGGCCACCAGCGCGCGGATGTCGCCGCTCTTGAAGCCGGCCAGCGCCTGCGTGCGGGCGCTCTGGCTCTTGTTGCCGTGCAGCGCCATCGCCTCGATGCCGTTCTTGGTGAGGAATTCGGCCACGCTGTTGGCGCCGAACTTGGTGCGCGTGAACACGAGCACCTGGCTCCACTTGTTCTCGTTGATGATGTGCGCGAGCAGCGCCTTCTTCTTGCCGCGGCCCACGGGGTGGATCACCTGGGTGATGCGCTGCACCGTGGTGTTGCGCGGCGTGACCTGGATGCTCTGCGGGTTCTTGAGCAGCGTGGCGGCCAGGTCGCGGATTTCGTCGCTGAAGGTGGCCGAGAAGAGCAGGCTCTGCTTTTCCTTGGGCACGAGCGCGAGGATCTTCTTCACGTCGTGGATGAAGCCCATGTCCAGCATGCGGTCGGCTTCGTCCAGGATGAGCATCTGGACCTGGCTCAGGTCCAGCATGCCTTGCTGCTGCAGGTCGAGCAGGCGGCCGGGGGTGGCCACGAGGATGTCGACGCCCTTCTTGAGCTTGCTGATCTGCGGATTCATGCCGACGCCGCCGAAGATCACGGTCGAGTCGAGCTGCAGGTATTTGCCGTAGGTACGGACGGATTCCTCGACCTGGGCCGCGAGTTCGCGGGTGGGGGTCAGCACGAGGGCGCGGATGCCGACGCCGCCGAACTTGTTGGTGGCGCTGCGGCTCATGGTGAGCTTGTGCAGCATCGGCAGCGTGAAGGCTGCGGTCTTGCCGGTGCCGGTCTGGGCGCCGCCGAGCAGGTCGTGGCCTTCGAGAACGGCGGGGATGGCTTGCGCCTGGATGGGGGTGGGGGTGTCGTAACCGTGCTCGTGCACAGCCTTCAAGATGGCGGGAGCCAGCTTCAGTTCATCAAAATTCATTGGAAACAATAAGCGCCATACACGGCGCAGTGGCATCGGCCCGCTTGGCGTCTTAATGTTGACGCCGAGCCAGTCAAGGCAGATGAAGGTCAGGGGTGGGCGCCGGAAAACCCGTTGCAAGAAGGGTCTTCTTCGTCCCCGGCAGAGAGCCGGTGTTGCGGGCAACTGGACCCGGCAACGGTGCCAATTGTCGCATGAGTCGATAATCGGTGGTTTGCCGCGCCCGAATGCATCCCCGAATGCCTTGTTCCGGCACCCGCGCTTTCCCCTGATCTTTGTACCCTAGGTAACTATCCACAGATGGCTCAATACGTCTATTCGATGAACCGTGTCAGCAAGACCGTGCCGCCCAAGCGGCAGCTCTTGAAAGACATTTCGCTCTCTTTCTTCCCCGGCGCCAAGATCGGCGTGCTCGGCCTGAACGGCTCGGGCAAGTCCACGCTGCTCAAGATCATGGCGGGTGTGGACAAGGAATTCGAGGGCGAGGCGCTGCCCATGCCGGGAATGACGATCGGCTACCTGGAGCAGGAACCCAAGCTCAACACCGAACACACGGTGCGCGAATCGGTCGAGGAGTCCATGGGCGCGGTGTTCGCGGCCAAGGCGCGCCTCGAAGAGGTGTACATCGCCTACGGCGCCGAAGACGCCGACTTCGACGCGCTGGCGGCCGAACAGGCCCAGCTCGAAGCCATCATCGCCACCGCCGGCACCGATTCCGAGCATCAGCTGGAAATCGCCGCCGACGCGCTGCGCCTCCCGCCGTGGGACGCCAAGATCGGCCTCTTGTCAGGCGGCGAAAAGCGCCGTGTGGCGCTTTGCCGCCTCTTGCTGTCCAAGCCCGACATGCTGCTGCTCGACGAACCGACCAACCACTTGGACGCCGAATCGGTGGAGTGGCTCGAAGTGTTCCTGCAGCGCTTCACCGGCACCGTGGTGGCCATCACCCACGATCGCTACTTCCTGGACAACGCGGCCGAGTGGATCCTGGAAATGGACCGTGGTCGCGGCATTCCCTGGAAGGGCAACTACAGCACCTGGCTCGAGCAGAAGGGCGAACGCCTGGCGCAGGAGCAGAAGAGCGAAGAAGCCCACGCCAAGGCCCTGAAGAAGGAACTGGAGTGGTCGCGCCAGAACCCGAAGGCACGCCAGGCCAAGAGCAAGTCGCGCCTCGCCCGCTTCGAAGAGCTGAGCGACATGGAATACCAGAAGCGCAACGAAACCCAGGAAATCTTCATTCCTGTGGCCGAGCGACTGGGCCAGCAGGTGTTCGAGTTCCACGGCGTCAGCAAGTCCTTCGGCGACCGCATGCTGATCGACAACCTGAGCTTCACCGTGCCGCCGGGCGCGATCGTCGGCATCATCGGCCCGAACGGCGCCGGCAAGTCGACGCTCTTCAAGCTGCTCGCGGGCAAGGAAAAGCCGGACACCGGCGAGGTCATCATCGGCTCGACGGTCAAGATGGCCTTCGTGGACCAGCACCGCGACGAACTCGCCAACAACAAGACCGTGTGGGAAGACATCTCGAACGGCCTGGACATCATCAATGTCGGCAAGTTCCAGATGGCCAGCCGCGCATATGCGGGCCGTTTCAACTTCAACGGCGCGGACCAGCAGAAGAAGGTCGGCACGCTGTCGGGCGGTGAACGCGGCCGCCTGCACCTGGCCAAGACCCTGATCGCGGGCGGCAACGTGCTGCTGCTGGACGAACCCTCGAACGACCTGGACGTCGAAACCCTGCGCGCGCTCGAAGACGCGCTGCTCGAGTTCGCCGGCACGGTCATGGTGATCAGCCATGACCGCTGGTTCCTCGACCGTATCGCCACCCACATCCTCGCGGCCGAAGGCGACAGCCAGTGGACCTTCTTCGACGGCAACTACCAGGAGTACGAAGCCGACAAGAAGAAGCGTCTCGGCGAAGAAGGCGCCAAGCCGAAACGGATGCGCTACAAGGCGCTCAAGTAAGCCTCAGATCGCTTCTTCAGCAAGAGCGCGCGGTTCCGCAAGGGACTGCGCGCTTTTTTTATCGTCCGCCGCAAACACCTCGCGCGCCGCGGTGATGCCGTTGAGCGCCGCCGGAAAGCCCGCGTACACGGCCATCTGCATGATGATTTCGATCACTTCGGTGCGCGTGACGCCGACATTCAGCGCGCCCTGGATATGCACCTTCAGTTGCGGCGCCGCATTACCCATGGCCGTGAGCGCCGCCACCACCGCGATCTCGCGGGAGCGCAGGTCCAGCCCGGGGCGCGAGTAGATGTCGCCGAAGGGAAACTCGATCAGCAGGCGCGCGAAGTCCGGTGCGATGTCCGCCAGACTCTCGACGACCTTGACGCCGCCTTCACCGTCGATTTCCTGCAGCTTGGCCAGGCCGCGCTCGTAGCGCAGGTTGTCGTGGCCGGTCTGGTTTGCTTGTGTGTTCGTCATCGCTCGTCTTTCTTTCCGGGGCAGTGCCCATCACGGAGTACGCGAGGGGCGCTTCGTCTTGACCTTGGCCTCGATCGCACGGTAGTGCGCGATCTTGGTCGAAAGCACCTGCATCGATTGCTGCAGCGCCTCCACCCGGGCCTGGACCTCGGCGAGATGCGCTTCGAGCATCTCGCGCCGTTCACCGACGCTGGCGTCCCCCTGGCTTCGAAGCCCGGCGAAGGCCTGCATGCCCTGGATGGGCATGCCGGTCTCGCGCAGGCGCAACAGGAAAGCCAGCCAGTCCATGTCGGCGCTCGCATAGCGGCGCTGGCCGCCCGGTGCGCGAGACACCGCGGCGATCAGGCCGATGCGCTCGTAGTAGCGCAGCGTGTGGGCCGTGAGGCCGGTGCGCTGTGCGACTTCCGCGATGGTCAGGCTGGTTTCCATGGCATCGATTCTCAAAGTTGGAGCGCGCTCTAAGTCAAGCGCTTTGGCAAACTATTTTTGCGGGGCCAGAAGATCGGCGTCGAGCCAGCCGCGCAGGCTGTTGACGAAGGCGACGGCCTGCACGCGGGGCAGATCGTCCACCCGCACGACGGCTTCGGCAAGCTGGCCGCTGTGCAGGCGATGGGCGCGGCCGATGCCATCGAGTAGCCCGCAGCGCAGCGGCGGCGTGACCCAGCGGCCGTCGATCAGCAGTGCGATGTTGCCGCGCGTGCATTCGGTGATCTCGCCGTGGCGGTTCCAAAGCAAGGTGTCGAAGACGCCCGGCGATGTGGGCACGAAAGCCTCGTAGTGCGCGCGGCGCGTGGTCTTGAAGCGGGAGAACTCGCTGTCGGCCTCGTCGAATGCGCGGGCCGCCAGTCGCAGTTGCACGCGGGGCGGTGGTACGTCCATCGCGAAGGCTTCTGCGCGCGGTTGGCCTTGGGCATCGAGCAGAAGGCGCACGCGCCATGAACCCGTCGGATGCGCGTCGGTCAGGCGGTCGAGGCATGCCGCCACGTCTGCGTCGTTCCATGCATAAGCGAAATGTGCAGCCGCCTTCTGCATGCGCGCCAGGTGCGCGGGTGCATCGCGCAACGCACCGTCGATCAGTGCAAGGGTTTCGAGCAATTCGAAAGAACTCATGGCTTGGACGATACAGGCGCGTGGCGCTGTGCCAGAAAGGCCCGCTTGTGCCGCCATTCGTCCCACTCCGCATCGGCCTGCGCATCGGCCGTGATGCCGCTGCCGATGCCGCAGCGCGCCTGGGTGCCGCGCAGTGTCACGGTGCGGATCGGCACGTTGAAGGTCGCATGCCCGCCGGGCCGCACCACGCCGACAGCGCCGCAGTACACGCCACGTGCCTCGGGTTCCAGGTCGCGAATCATGCGCATCGCGCTGACCTTCGGTGCACCTGTGATCGAGCCGCAGGGGAACAACGCGGAGAACACCTCCACCAACGTGACGCCATCGCGCACTCGCGCCTCGACGTCGGAAGTCATTTGCCATACGGTGGGCAGTGCCTCGGTGTGAAAGAGCCGCGGCACGCGCACCGAAAAAGGTTGAGCGATGCGCGAGAGATCGTTGCGGATCAGGTCCACGATCATCACGTTCTCGGCGCGCTCCTTGGGCACAGTGCGCAGCCGCTGCGCCATCGCCTCGTCTTCTGCGGCGGTCGCGCCGCGCGGGGCGGTGCCCTTCATGGGGCGGGCGAGGATCCGGTCGCCTTGCCAGTTGAAGAACAGCTCGGGCGACACCGACAGCACCTGCTCGTCGCCGGTGTCGATGAAGGCGGCGTAGCCATCGGGTTGCGCCTTCAGCAAACTCGCGAACCAGTCGCGCGCGTCGCCCCGGAATTCGGCGCGCAGCGGCGCGGTGTAGTTGAGCTGGTACAGCTCGCCGTTCGCGATTGCGCGGTGGATGGCCTGCATGTTCCGGTCGAAGCTGGCCCGCGACAGGCCGGCTTGCCAATCGACGGCAGGCACATCGCCGGCCACGGATTCGGGCCAGGGCTCGGCGGCATCGTGCACACCGAACCACGCCAGCGGCCCGTCGCCCGCATGCACCGCGAACGCATCGTCGAAAGCCGCAGCTGCCTCGTAGCGCAGATAGCCCGCGCACCAGCGCCCCTCGCGCGACAGCGCCTCGACGGCCTCCAGCACCGGCTTCACTTCTTCAGCGGTACGCGCAACGAGCACGCGCGAAGGCACACCGAAAGCCATGCGCAGCCGCGTCGCGCCGTTGCCGCGCGGCTCGGCGAAATCGATCAGCGTTTGAAAGACCAAGGCGTCAGACAGATTCCGCAGGCTTTGGCGGCACGGCAGGCGCTTCCGTCGATGCGGCGGCGCCCTTCGCCGAACCGGCCAGCACGCGCTTGCGCACTGCGTAGATGTTGTTGCGCAGCGCATAGAGCTCGTCGGCATACGACAGCGGCACCGCCACCTTGTTGACCACGCGATCGAGGTCATCGAGCTCCTTGAGCAGCGTGTCGCGCTCGCCCGTCTTGCCATCGACCTTGCTCTCGATGTCGCGCAGCCGCGCATACCAGCGGAACACGCGCCGGCGCACGCGGAACTGGTAGAGCGGCGGAATCACGCGGCTCAGCGGCAGCATTAGCACCAGCAAACCACCCAGCACCAGCCACATGCGCTCGACGAGGTTGCTGGCCCAGAACGGCAGGTAGCGCTGCCAGAACGGCGGCGTGCCGTTGATCGCGCGGTCGCCCTCGGGGCTCACCGGCAGTTCGCTGGTGCGCGTGTTCGGAAAGTCGCGTGCCCGGTTGAACCAGCCCGCGCCGCTGTGCACCGTCTGCGCCGATTGCGCGAACAGTTGGCGCAAGGCAGGGTGGGTTTCCTCGCGCGACAGCAGCGAGGTGGTGGCCGCAAGCAGAGACACGTCCGAGGGCGGTAGGTCTTTCGACAGATCGACCACGCCGCGCGGCAGTGTCACGGCCGAGAGAAACGGGAAGCGCCGCGAGTAGGCATCGGCCTGGCCGAAGTCCATCAGCTTGATGTCGCCCGCGCGCAAGAGCCGCTGCACCTGCGGCGATTGCGGCGCTGAAGACAGCACGATCGCATCGAGCAGTCCGGCCTGCAGCGCCTCGGCGGCGGCGGCTTGCTCCAGGTTCGACAGCAGCACGTCGTCGGGCCCGATCCGGTTGGCCTTGAAGAGCCGTTCCATGATCTCGGGCAGCCCGCTGCCGGGCATGTCGACGTTCACGCGCAGGCCGCGCAGTTGCGTCAGCGAGGTCAGCGTGCCGGTCTTCTTGTCGACCTTCAGCGCGCTGTCGGCGCGGTAGAAGAGCCAGATCGGTTCGTAGAACAGGCTGCCGAGCGAACTGAGCCCCGCCTCTTCGTCGGCCACCGGGTCGGCGCTGCCGCCGCCGCGCACGAAGCCCACGTCGGCGCCGCCCTTGCGCAACAGCTCCAGGTTTTCCGAGGAGCCCGAAGTGGGCTTCAGCGCGACCGTGATGCCGTTGGCCTTGAGCGCCGCCGCATAGCGCTTGCCGAACTCCGCATAGGCGCTGCCGGTGGGGCCGGTGGCCAGCGTCACGTGCTTGGGCGGCTGCGGCTGCAGGTACCAGTACGCAGCGATCAGGAGGCCGATCACAAGAAAGATGATGGGCCCGGCCGAGGCGATCAGGTCGCGGATCGACAGCAGGATCAGCTTCAGGGTTCTGGGGAACGCCATGGTGGTCCTTTCTTTGTTGGATGCGTCAGGGGCGCGCTGCGGCGAAGTCGGTCGCCGACGGAATGTGCAGGTCGCCCACCGTCACCGATTGCGCCGCGCGCACGGCGCGTAGCGTGGCGATGGCGACCGCTTCGGCCGCCATGGTGCCGAGCACCGTCATGCCCGGTGCGTTGCCTTCGAGCGGCACGCGGCCGGTGGCCAGCGCGAACAGGGTGTCGCCGTCGCTCATCGTGTGCACCGGGTTGATGGCGCGCGCGAGGCCGTCGTGCGCCACGTTGGCCAGGCGATTGGCCTGCACCTTGGTCAGCACCGCGTCGGTCGCGACCACGCCCAGCGTCGTGTTGGTGCCCGCGAGCAGCGGCTTGGGCAGGTCGCCGCGCAGCAGGGCGCGGCGGGTGTCGAGCAAGGCGGTGCCGTCTTCGGTGCGGGCACCGGCGACGGGTTGGGCGGTGTTGTGGTCGATCACGTCGCCCAGCGAGTTGACCGCGATCAGCGCCCCCACGGTGACGCCGCCGACGGTGACCGATGCGGTGCCGATGCCGCCCTTCATCGCGCGGTGCACGCCGAAGAGCTTGCCCACCAGCGCGCCGCTGCCGGCGCCCACGTTGCCTTCGGCGGGCGCGGCGTTCGAGGCCGCATCGCAGGCCGCATAGCCGGCCGCTGCGTCGGGGCGGATGCGCGCGTCGCCCATCGGCAGGTCGAACAGCACGGCCGCGGGCACGATGGGCAGGGTGCCGAAGCGCACATCCATGCCGATGTCGCGTTCCTCGAGCCAGCGCATCGCACCTTCCGCGGCCGCCAGGCCCCAGGCGCTGCCGCCCGCGAGCATCACCGCATGCACCTGCTGCACCAGGTTGCCGGGCGAGAGCAGGTCGGTCTCGCGTGTGCCGGGGGCGGCGCCGCGCACATCGACACCGGCCACCGCGCCTTCGCGCGCCATGACGACGGTGCAGCCCGTGGGGCGGCGGGTGTCGGAAAAATGACCGACTTCGATGCCGGCGACGTCGGTGATGGCACCGGCGGGATGGGAGGGGGAAGAGGGGGAAGACGGGGCTGGCATGGCGGCCGATTATGGGACCGCACCTTCGCGCCCTCTACGATGGGCGCCATGACAGTTGCAAGAAGTGGTTTCTCCTCCGGGGGCGATGGGCGGCGCCATGTGGTGGTCATCGGCGCGGGTGCGGTGGGCTGCGCCACGGCCATCGAGGCATTGCGCGCGGGACTGCGCGTGACCCTCCTCGAACCCGAGGCACCCGGCGGCCCGCACGCGACGAGCTATGGCAACGCGGGCTGGCTCTCGTCGCATTCGGTGGTGCCGCCCGCGCTCCCCGGTGCCTGGCGCAAGGTGCCGGGCTGGCTGGCCGATCCGCTCGGGCCGCTCGCGGTGCGTTGGCGTTATCTGCCGCGCGCGCTGCCGTGGCTGCTGCGCTACCTGGCTTCAGGCTGGACCGAGGCGCGCGTGCAGCGCACCGCCGATGCGCTGCGCACGCTGCTGGCGGACGCGCCCGCGCTGCATGCGCAGCTCGCGGCCGAGGCCGGCGTGCCGGAGGTCATCGAACGGCGCGGGCTGCTGCATGCCTACCGCTCGCGCGCCGAGTTCGAAGACGACGCACTGGGCTGGCGCGTGCGCGGACGCGTGGGTGTGCAGTGGGAGGAGTGGTCGGCCGACGAGCTACGCCGCCGCGAGCCAGACCTCGATGCGCGCTACACGCTCGGCATCTTCGTGCCCGAGGCTGGCCATTGCCGCGATCCGGGTGCTTACGTGGCCGCGCTGGCGCAGCACGCGGTGAACGCCGGAGCGGAGCGGGTCTTCGGCCGCGCCACCGGCTTTCGCATCGAGGGCGGCCGATTGCGTGCGGTGCGCACGAATGATGGCGAGATCGCGTGCGATGCCGCCGCCATTTGCGCTGGCGCCTATTCCGGCCCGCTGGCCGCGGCCGCTGGTTCGCCGGTGCCGCTCGATACCGAACGCGGCTACCACGTGGTCATCGAAGGCGCGACTGTGGGCCCGCGCACGCCAGTGATGGTGGCCGACGGCAAGCTCATCGCGCACTGGATGGATGGCGGCCTGCGCGCAGCGGGCCAGGTCGAGATTGGCGGACTGGATGCGGAACCCGACTGGCGCCGCGCGGAGATCCTGCACCGCCATCTGCAATCGATGTTTCCCGCGCTTGCAGAAACAGGCGGCGCCAAGACGTTCAAGCACTGGCTCGGCCGCCGCCCCAGCATGCCCGATGGATTGCCCTGCATCGGACCCGCGGCCGCGAGCGCGGACATCGTGCTCGCGTTCGGCCATGGGCATGTGGGGCTGTGCGGCTCGGCGCGCACGGGGCGACTGGCGGCGCAGTTGCTTGCGGGCGTTGAACCCGAGACGCCGCTTGCGCCGTTCGATCCGGGGCGGTTCAAGTAGGGCGTGCGGGAAGCAGGCGGGTCAGGGCTTCAGTGACGCCTTCACCTGACTCCAAGGAACGACGGCCTGCACGTCGGTTCGATGCTCGGCGCGACGCAGAACGATTTCGCGCTGCTCGCGCTCACCCAGTCCTTGCGATTCGGCATCGAGAGCGATGCTGTCCCACAATTTCACGGCGAGTTCGATGCGCTCCTCAATGCCCAATGAAGAAAGAGCCAATTGCAGATCGGAGTTTCTCAATTTGACCTCTTGATGCGTTGGTGTCGTTTCTCGGAGCCGTCGTAAGGCTGCCGATCAACCCTCCGGCTCGATCGACAGCACCGTCAGCGCCCCATCGACCTTGTCCGCCGTGAAGCGCACCTTGTCGCCGGGCTTCACCTTGCCGAGCAGCTCAGGGTCTTTCACGCGGAAGACCATCGTCATGCCGGTCATCTCAAGGTTCGGGATGTCGCCGTGCTTCAGCGTGATCTTCTTCGCGTCGGTGTCTATCTTGCGCACTTCGCCTTCGACGGCGGGCAGGGCGGCCTGCGCGAAGGCGGCTGCGGCGAGGAGGGTTGCGGAGAGGGCGGTGAGGAGTTTCTTCATGGTCGTGTTCCTTCAGCGATAGCTTTGATAGACGCGCGTGCTGCCGTCGGCCAGCACGAGCAGCACGTCGTACGGATCGCGCTGGTCGCCGTAGGCCGGGCCGTCCATGCCCGGCGAGCCGACCGGCATGCCGGGGACCGCGAGGCCGACGGCCTTGGGCTTTTCCTTCAGCAGGCGCTGAACTTCGCGTGCGGGCACATGGCCTTCGAGGGCATAGCCGCCGATCAGCCCCGTATGGCACGAGCCCAGCTTGGCGGGCACGCCGAGCCGGGTGCGCGCGGCCGCGTTGCCTTCGTCATGAACCTTCGTGGCAAAGCCGTTCTTGTTGAGGTGCTTCACCCAGTCCTGGCAGCAGCCGCAGTTCGGGTCTTTCCAGATATCGACCATCGGCGCGGCGGCCATCGCGGTGAGCGGGAGGGTGGATGCGAGCGCAAGCAGCGGCGCGGCGCGCTTCAAGAGAGTTCGTCGTTGCATGGTGGTCTCCTTGATTCGTTCATTCACGATTTCTTGGGCGCGGCGGCCAGCACGCGGATGCGGCCGGCCATGCCCAGTTCGAAGTGGTCCTTCACGAGGCAGGCGAAGTCGAAATCGCCAGAGCGGTTGAAGGTCCAGACCATCTCACCGGTCTTGCCCGCGGGCACATGCACCATCCATGGGTCGTCGTGTTCCATGTCCGGGAATTTCTTCATCATGGCCGCGTGGTTCGCGATCTCCGACTCGGTGCCGAGCACGAGTTCGTGCAGTTCCTCGCCCTTGTTCTTCAGGCGCAGGCGGATGGTGTCGCCCTCGCGCACTTCGATGACCGACGGTGTGAAGGTCATGTCGTCGGCCATCGCGATGTCGATGGTGCGGCGCACGTTGCTCGCCTTGCCCTCGATGCCCCAGGGCTTTTGCTCGGGGGCGAGCGTGGCCGTGCCCTTCGGTTTCGGCATGTGGTTTTCATGGGCTTGCGAAGCGGTCGCAGCGGCGATGAGCGCGACGCACAGGGCAATGGACTTGAAGGTCTTGTTCATGAGTTGAACTCCAGAATGAAAGTGAATGAGGTCAGTGGTTGTTGTGCGCGCCCGAGGGCCTGCGCACAGTCGCGTCGGTGTTGTTGTTGCTGCCCGGCGATGGCGCATTGCGCGTGGCCGGCGGCACGGCGGCACCGGGCACTTCGCGCGCCACCGTGCCGGCCGGGTGCTTGAACCAGCCCGGGTCCCTGTAGTCTCCCGGCTTTTGGTCGCGCCGCACCTTCAAGAGCGTGAACATGCCGCCCATCTCCGCCGAGCCGAAGGGGCCCGCGCCGGTCATCATCGGCATCGTGTTGTCGGGAATGGGCATCTCCATCGCGCCCATGTCGGCCATGCCCTTGTCGCCCATCACCATGTAGTCGGGCACGAGCTTCCTGATCTTCTCGGCCACGCCCTTGTGGTCCACGCCGATCATGGTCGGCACCTCGTGCCCCATCGGCCCCATGGTGTGGTGCGCCTTGTGGCAGTGCAGCGACCAGTCGCCTTCCTCGTCGGCGATGAATTCCATCTGCCGCATCTGGCCCACCGCCACGTCCACCGACACCTCGGGCCAGCGCGCGGTGCGCGGCACGGGGCCGCCGTCGGTGCCGGTCACCTCGAACTCGTGGCCGTGGATATGAATCGGGTGGTTGGTCATCGTGAGGTTGCCCACGCGGATGCGCACGCGGTCGCCCTTGCGCACATTGAGCGTGTCGATGCCCGGGAACACGCGGCTGTTGAAGCTCCAGATGTTGAAGTCGGTCATGGTGTTGACCTTGGGCGTCGCACTGCCGGGCTCCACGTCGAAGCTGCCGAGCAAAAAGCAGAAGTCGCGCTGCACGGGCTCGATGAGCGGATGGTTTTCCTTCGGGTGCGTGACCCAGAAGCCCATCATCCCCATCGCCATCTGCACCATCTCGTCGGCATGGGGGTGGTACATGAAGGTGCCGGGGCGGCGCGCGGCGAACTCGTAGACGAAGGTCTTGCCCGGCGGAATGTGCGGTTGCGTGATGCCGCCCACGCCATCCATGCCGTTGGGCAGGCGCTGGCCGTGCCAGTGCACGGTCGTGTGCTCGGGCAGCCGGTTGGTCACGTAGATGCGCACGCGGTCGCCCTCGACCACTTCGATGGTCGGGCCCGGCGACTGGCCGTTGTAGCCCCACATGTTGACCTTGAAGCCGGGCGCCATCTCGCGCACGATGGGTTCGGCGACGAGGTGGAATTCCTTGACGCCGGCGTTCATGCGCCAGGGAAGCGTCCAGCCGTTAAGGGTGACGACGGGGTTGTAGGGGCGGCCGTTCGGGGGCGCGAGCGGCGCTGCGGTGGCGGTGGAGCTTTGCGTGACGGGTTCGGGCAAGGCAGCCATCGAGACGCGGCTGACGGTGGTTGCTGCGGCGGCGGTGGCGGCGCCTGCGAAGAAGTTGCGGCGGTTCATGTCAGTGGCCTCCCGCTGCAGGCGCATCGCTGGCCGTGGCCGTCTGCAGCGCCGTCATGCCGCCGGGCGAACTGCCCGTGAGCGCGAATTGCAGGTCGGTGTCGGCGAGCCAGAAGTCGCGCTGCGCCTCCATGCCCGCGTTCACCACGAGCATGCTCGCGCGGGTTTCGCCGAGCAGCTCCCACACGCTGGCGAGCATGCCGTTGTAGCGCAGCACCATTTCCTCGTTGACCTTCTTGCGCAGCGGCAGCACTTCGTCGCGGTAGCGGCGCGCCTGCGCATAGGCGGTGTTCCAGCCCTGCCAGGCTTCGCGCGCCTCGCTCGCGGCCAGCACGCCCACGTCGCGCACGCGCGCGGCCGACTGCATGTACTGCGCCTCGGCACGGCCGGTGCGGGCCTGGCCCCAGTCGAACAGCGGCAGCGGCAGGTCCAACTCGAAGCCGCGCTGCGTCGAGCGCGAGCGGTCGGCGTCGTTCTCGAACGTGGTGTTGCGCACCACGCCGATCTCCATCGCGTTGATCACGCGGGTGGCGCGCGTGAGGCCGAGTGAATCGGCCACCGCCGTGTTCTGCGCTTGCGCCGAGCGCACGTCGAGCCGGTCGCGCAGTGCGCGGGCCTGCACGTCGCCCAAGTCGGGCGCGGATTGCGGCAGCGGGGGCAGGCGATCGGGCAGCGTGTAGCTGGTGCGCGCGCCATTGAGGCCAAGCAGCCGCGTGAGCTGCTCGCGCGTGGCAACGGCGGTCTGCTCGGCGCGCGCGAGCTGCGCTGCCGCGTCGGCCAGCAGCAGCTGTTCGCGCGTGCGCTGCAGCGCGCTCCAGTTGCCGACCTGGGCCATGCGGTGCGCGAGTTCGGCGCCGGCTTCGGCCGCATCCTTCGCATCTCGCAGGTACGCCACGCTCTGCTGCGCCGACACCGCGCGCACCCAGGCGCGGCGCGTGTCGGCGGCCAGCAGCAGCACGCTCTGCGCGGCCTGCAGCTTGGCCGCCTCGTGCCGCTGGCCGGCCCAGCGGGCCTGCCACGGCAGCGTGACGAGCCCGATCACGTTGAAGCTCAGCATCCGCTCGAACTCGCGCTCGCGGCCTTGTGCAAGGCGGCTGAACGAGAGCACCGGGTTCGGCAGGCTCGCGGCCTGCACGCGGTCGGCATCGCTGATCTGCAGCGTGGCAAAGGCGTCCTGCACGCGCGGGCTGTTGACGAGCGCGATGCGCACGGCAGCCTCGGCATCGAGCGGCTTGGCGAGGAGCGTGTCGATGCGCTTCTGCGAGGCCTCGTCGGGCACGCGATGTGCGGTGCTGCCCGCCATCAGTGGGTTGTTGCCGACCAGCGCCTGCACGTCTGCAGCGCCGCCGTCGGGCGAAAGGCTGGCGCAGCCGGCCAGCACGAAAGCGCTGCCGAGTGCGGCGGCGCGCTTGAGCAGTGCGCTGCTACTTCTTCGATAGCAAAGGGGGCCGGCAAGCTGCCGGCGGACAAAGGGGTTCACGCTCGATCTCCATGAGCAATACGACCAACGCCGAGAGCCGGAAAAGGCTCACTGCGGACGGACTACGGGCAGGGAGATCAGGAAATGGGCGGCTTCAGGCCCAGGACGGGCTCTGCGCTCGCGAAGCGGGCCGCACGGGCGGCCGGCGGCGCCTGGGGGGCGCTGTGTGCAATGTCGACCAGAGGCATGCCGCCGAGCGCCACCGTGTGGCAGACCTGGCAGGCGGTGCAGGTGCCGCAGCCCTGGTGGTCGGTGCCGTGGTCGCTGCCGCTGCTGTTGCCGTCGTCGTGGTGGTGCGCCATGGTGTCCATGCCGCTGTCGTCGGTTGCACCCATGGCTTCATGGCAATGCGCATCCGCCGCCACAGAGACCGAGGAGGCCTCTTGTGCGACGAGCGACGCGGCCGGCAGCGAGTGCCGCACCATCTCCACCGCCATCGCATCGCCGAGCCAGCCGCGGATGGGCAGCAGGGCGATCATGAGGGCGAGCAGCAGGGTGCGCATGGGGCGGGATGATAAACCGGTGCCCTAAGACACCAGTTGCCCGCGGGCCTTGTCGACCCACATCTGCAGGTTGTCCAGGAGGTCCTTCTGGCTGAACGAGCAGCTTTCCTCGCTGAAGAGCGCGCTCGATTCGAGGCGGTCGAGCAGGTTCAGCAAGACCTCGCCATAGCGCGGTGGCAGGGCGCCGAGCAGGTCGGTGCTGGCGCGGGCTTCGTTCGAAAGCGTGGTGACCGATCCGCTGCCACCGCTGAGCGCCGCGATGCGGACGGCGATGGCGTCGAGCTGGTGTGTCGCGCTGCTCATGACGATGCCTTTCCCGAAGGCGGCATCGACAGCCCGCGCTCGCGCATCAGGTCGCGCAGCACATCGGGGTAATCGGTGATGAGGCCGTCCGCGCCCCAGTCCATCAGCCGCTGCATGTCGGCGCGCTGGTTCACGGTCCAGGGCAGCACCTTCATGCCGAGCTTCTGTGCTTCCTTGATGACGGCGGGCGTCAGGTCCGCATAGGCCGGCGACCAGATCACCGGGCCCGCGCTCTTGCCCGCGGCGGCCTGGACCAACTGCGGCACAGAGGCGAAGCCGGCCGCATCGAGGCCCGCGGTCCAGCGGCTGTCCTTGAGCGTGCGCGCCGTGCTGAGGTAAGCGCGCGGCAACTGCGGCGCAAGCTGCCCGACCAGCGCCAGCGTGCGCCAGTCGAAGCTCTGGATGGTCACGCGGTCGGCCATCTTCGCCTTGTCGATTTCGGCCAGCAGCGCGCGCACCATGGGCTCGGGCGCCGCGGTTTCGTCGGGCTTGTTCGGATCGATCTTGGTCTCGATGTTGAAGCGCACCGTGCCTGCGGCGGCGCCGCGTGCCTGCACCAGCGCGAACAGCGCGGCGAGCGTCGGAATGCGTTCGCCGTCGCGCGGCTGCTGCAGCGCGAACTGCTTGCCGTAGTTGCTTATGGGGTTCAGGCGTCCTACGTCGTAGGTCTGCAATTGCGCCAGCGTGAGCGAGCGCACGGCGGCGCCGCTCTTCGCCGCGAGCCAGTTGCCGCCGGCATCGCGTGTGTGATCGGGGTTGAGCGCGGTGTCGTGCGAGATCACGACCACGTTGTCGGCCGTCAGGCCGATGTCGAGTTCCAGCGTGGTCACGCCCAGGTCGATCGCGTTCGAGAACGCGGCCAGCGTGTTCTCGGGTGCGAGCCCGCGGCCGCCGCGGTGCGCCTGCAGGTCGAAGTGCTGTTTCGCGGTGGGAGCGATGGCGGCACAGCCCGCGATCAGCAGCGCGGCGACGAGCAGGGGGTATTTCATTTCAGCTGCACCTTGATACCGTTGTCTTGCACGGTGATGTCACCGATCTCGTAGGTCTTGCGGCCCACGGTGAGTTCGTCGGCGGTGAAGCTGCGCAGCACCTGGCCCTGCAGCAGTTCCTGCGCGACGATTGAACCTACCTTCTGCAGCCGCTCGGCATCGCGGCCTTCCACGCCCTGCAGTTCGAGGCGCTCGGACTTCGGGTGATCGAGCCGCAGGGTGCGCGTGGGCGCGTCGTAGCGCAGCGCGCTGCTCATCGATACGACACCCTGCACCGGCGACGCGGCCAGGAGGGGGCTTGCGATCGTCAGCGTGGCGGTGAGCGCCGCGCGGTTGGCACCGGCATCCAGCCCCAGTTGCGGATCGCGCAGCCCGACCATGAAGATCTCGGCATAGCGCTCGGCCACCGGAAAGCGCTTGGCGATCATCGCCTGCAGCTCATCGCGACTCGCCGTGTATTCGCTGGTGAAGAAGTTGAAGCCGGCCAGCGCCGCGAACGGGGCCTGCAGGGCGGCCGTGCCGAGCAGGGCCTGGAGCATCCGGCGACGGGAGGTGAGGGACGGAGTGCGGAGGTTCATAGGGATTCCGAGCTTGCCACAGGCCGACGCGTTCCCGCCAGCGCCGGCGCGGCGCTACCGCCTGTCGGACGGTGAGCCGTCGACGCGCAATTCATAGCGGGCGAAGGACCCAGTTCCTTTCTGGATGACGCTGTGCAGCACGAAGCCGAAGCCCTCGTACAGCGTGCGCAGCGCTTGCCGGTCCGCCACGCAATCGAGGCGCAGGTACCGGCGGCCCAGGCCGCGGGTGCGTTCGCGCGCGAAGGCCAGGAGGGTGGTCGACACGCCCTTGCCGCCCCACGACCTGCGAACAGCCAGCTTGTGCACGAACGCGGAGCTTCCGGCTTCGATCTCGGGCCAGAAGAACGGGTCTTCCATGTCGATCCGCACGACCCCGGCCACGTCGCCGTTCTCGCGAGCGATGAAATAGCGGCCGGCATCGGTGTCGCGCTGCACGCGTTCGATGGCGACATCGGCAGCCGACCACAGCGGACGGCCTTCGGTGGCGAGCCATTGGGCGGCTTCGTTGAGGACTGCGGCGACAGTGGCCGCTTCGGCAGGGAGGGCTTGGTCGATGTGCATCGCGGCGGATCTTAATCAGGCTTGCGCGGCGTGGACCACGTGAAAGCCTTCCGCCTCCGAGGGCGCAACGAAGTGGCGGGTGATGAGGTCGAACTCGGCATCGGTCGTCTCGAAAGGGTGCTCGCCGCTTGCATTGCGCGCGCGAAGCCGCGCCTTGCAGACCTCGTCGGGCACATCCAGGAAATGGAGCCGGTGCGCCACCCCCGCCTTCTCGAAGATGCCGCGCGCCCAGGCCCGGCTGCTCGCGGTGTTGGCGGGAAAGTCGAGCACCACGGACACCCCGGCTTCCAGGAGCGCCACGACGTGCTCCGCCATGACCTGCTTGAGCCGGGTTGAGGTCCGCACGTAGTCGGGCAGGTCGACGATTTCTCCGGGGTACAGCGCGGCAAGCCACGCATCCTCGCTGATGAGCACCGTGGCGGGTGCATCCGCCAGGCGCCGGGTGAGCGTCGATTTTCCGGCGCCGATCTTGCCGCAGACCATGTGGAGCATGGGGGTCATTTCTTTTCTCCTGTGACGTGGATCAAGACCCCAGGAGGCAAAAAGAAACCCGCCTCGTGGGGCGGGTTGCATGGCGTGAAACTCTTGCGGATCGCGCGCTAACCCACCATCTTTTCGATGGTGCGAATAATCGACGCGTTCTGCAGAAAGGCCATGGACCGAGGATAGCCGAGGCCCGTCGGAGGCGAAACCCTCAGTCGTGCAGCGACGACAAAAACTGCTTCAACTCCGCCGTCTGCGGATTCCCGAACAGCTCCGCCGGCGGCCCCATCTCGTGCACGCGCCCCTGGTGCATGAAGATCACCCGGTCGCTCACCTTGCGCGCGAAGCTCATCTCGTGCGTCACCATCAGGAGCGTCATGCCTTCGTCGGCCAGCGACTCCACCACGCGCAGCACCTCGCCCACCAGTTCGGGGTCGAGCGCCGAGGTGATCTCGTCGCACAGCAGCACGGCCGGCTCCATCGCGAGCGCACGGGCAATCGCCACGCGCTGCTGCTGGCCGCCCGAAAGCTGGTCGGGCATGGCATCGAACTTCTCGGCGAGGCCGACGCGGTCGAGCAGCTTGCGCGCCTGCGAGGCGGCTTCCATCGACCCGCGCTTCTTCACCAGCGTGGGCGCGAGCATCACGTTCTTGCCGACCGTGAGGTGCGGAAAAAGATTGAAGCTCTGGAAGATCATCCCCACGCGCTGGCGCAGCTCGCGCATGGCCATCGCGCTCTCGTGCAAGAGCGGCTTGCTGTCGACGGTGAGCGAGCCTTCCTGGAACACTTCGAGCCCGTTGATGCAGCGAAGCAGCGTGCTCTTGCCCGAGCCGCTCTTGCCGATGATGGCGATCACCTCACCGCGCTTCACATCCAGGTCGATGCCCTTCAGCACCTCGTTGGTGCCGTAGGACTTGCGCAGCGCCGTGATGCGCACGATGGGCGCGGCGAACGTGCTCGCGGGTTCGGTGTGGGATTGGTCAAGCACGGCGGCCATGGGTCTTCCTCTCGAGGTTCTTGGCGTACAGGCTCACGGGGAAGCACAGCACGAAATAAAGCAGCGCCACGCAGCTGAACACCACGAAGGGCTGGAAAGTGGCGTTCGAAATCATGCTGCCGGCCTTGGTGAGTTCGACAAAGCCGATCACCGAGGCGAGCGCCGTGCCCTTGATCACCTGCACCAGAAAACCGACCGTCGGCGCAATCGCGATCTTCACGGCCTGCGGCAGGATCACATGGCGCATCTGCTCGCCGAAGCTCAAGGCCAGGCTGCCCGAGGCTTCCCACTGGCCCTTCGGAATCGAGGCCACGCAGCCACGCCAGATCTCGGTGAGAAAGGCACTGGTGTAGAGCGTGAGCGCCACGCTCGCCGCGGTCCACGCCGACACATCGATGCCGAACAGCGCAATGCCGAAGTAGGCGAGAAACAGCTGCATCAGCAGCGGCGTGCCCTGGAAGAGCTGCACGTAGAGGCCGACGGCCGTGCCGGCGATCCTGCCGCCGCGCAGACGCAGGAACAGCAGCAGCCCGCCCACGATGCCGCCGCCGACGAAGGCGATCAGTGAGAGCACGACGGTCCAGCGCAGCGCCATCAGCAGGTTGCGCAGGATGTCCCATAGAGAAAAATCACTCATGACGATGGGTTTCCTTCTGTGTGCGTTCAGCGGCCGAAGAAGAACTTCGGCCCTGCCCAGTTGAGCAAACGCCGCAGCGCCACCGACAGCGCGAGATAAATCAGCGTGGCGATGATGAAAGCCTCGAACGCGCGGAAGTTGCGGCTCTGGATCAGGTTGGCCGCGTAGCTCAGTTCCTCGGTCGAGATCTGTCCGCACACCGCCGAGCCCAGCATCACGATGATGATCTGGCTCACCATCGAGGGCCACACCTTCTTGAGCGCAGGCGGCAGCACCACGCGCAGGAACACCTGCGACTTGCTGAGCGCGAGGCTCACGGCCGCTTCGATCTGACCCTTCGGCGTGGCCTCGATGCCCGCGCGGATGATCTCGGTCGAATACGCGCCCAGGTTCATCACCATCGCGATCACCGACGCCACCTCGGGCGAGAGCTTCACGCCCGCCGCCGGCAGCCCGAAGAAGATGAAGAACAACTGCACGATGAAGGGCGTGTTGCGGATCAGCTCCACGTAAGTGCCCACGATGGCGCGCAGCCACGCCGGCCCGCCCGAGCGGGCCCAGGCGCAGAGCGTGCCCACGATCATGCCGAGCACGGTGCCGATGGCGGTGAGGCCGATGGTCCACGCCACGCCGCGCAGCAGCAGCGGCCATTCGGCGAGCACCGCGCCAAAGTCAAACTCGATGTTCATGGCCGCGTGGCTCGATCAGACCGGCAGGTCGCCGGCTGCCTTGCCGAGCCACTTCTTCGACATGGCGTCCAGCGTGCCGTCCTTCTTGGCGGCGGCAATGATTTCGTTGACCTTGGTCTTCAAGGCGGTTTCGCCCTTGGCGACACCCACGAAGCAGGGGCTGTCTTTGAGCAGCAGCTTGAACTCGGCGCTGACCTTCGGATTCTTGGCGAGCATGTCGCCGGCGACCGCCGCGCTGGTCGCGAGGGTTTGCGTCTGGCCGGCCACGAAGGCCGCGATGGTCGCGTTGTTGTCCTCGAAGCGGCGGTAGTCGACGTTCGCCGGCGCCACCTTGTTCAGCTCCTGGTCTTCCATCGCACCGCGCGTCACGGCGACGGTCTTGCCGGCCATGTCGGAAAAGGCGGTGAGCTTCATGCTCTTGGCGGCGTACACGGCCTGGAAGAAGGGCGCATAGGCCGAGGTGAATTCGATCACCTTCTCGCGCTCGGGGTTCTTGCCGAGCGTGGAGATCACGAGGTCGGCCTTGCGCGTCTGCAGGTACGGAATGCGGTTGGCGCTGGTCACGGGCACCAGCTCGATCTTCACGCCCAGCTTGGTGGCGATGAGCTCGGCCATCTCCACGTCGAGGCCCTGCGGCTTCATGTTCTTGTCGACCGAGCCGTACGGCGGGTAGTCGGTGGGCACGGCGATCTTGATGGTCTTGGCCTTGAGCACGTTGTCCAGTGCGTTCTGGGCGTACGCGCCCCCGGCCGTGGCCAGCAGGGCGACGGAAGCGAACGCGAGGGCGAGGTGGCGTTTCGATGCAGAGAAAGTCATAGCAGGGCTCCTAGGTAAGTCGATGAATCGGGGTCGTTGGTGGAAGGCGAGGGCTTGCGGCGCTTGGGTTTCGTCGAAGCCGTGTTCTGCAGCGGCGCCAGCGCATCGCGCAGCTGCGCGAGCGGATCGGTCGGCGCCTGCACGCGCAGCGCCGACTGCACCGTGCCGATGTGCGTGGCCATCAGCGCCTCGGCGGCGGCATGGTCGCCGCGCTCCAGTGCCGCGACGATCTGTACGTGGTCTTCGCACGACTGCACCGCGTCGTGCGTGCTCTGGTAGAGCATGGCGATCAGCGTGGTGCGCGCGGTGAAGTCGCGCAGCGTATCGGCCAGGAGCGTGTTGCCCAGGCACTCGGCCAGGCACACGTGGAAGTCGCCGAGCAAGAAGCTGCGATTGCCGACGTCGCTCTCTTTCAGTGCGGCCTTTTCACGCTGAAGGTGCGCCTTCAATTGACGCAGGGCGGGTTTGTCGAGCTTGCCGGTGGTGCCTGCGCTGCGGATAAGGCCCAGTTCGATGACGCGCCGCGCCTCGAAGGCTTCGCGTGCTTCTTCCTGCGAGGGCTCGATCACGAACCAGCCGCGCC
This sequence comes from Variovorax sp. W1I1, assembly GCF_030815625.1. Lineage (NCBI taxonomy): Bacteria > Pseudomonadati > Pseudomonadota > Betaproteobacteria > Burkholderiales > Comamonadaceae > Variovorax > Variovorax sp. W1I1. The sequence continues at coordinate 1,345,028 of NZ_JAUSWZ010000001.1, forward strand.
GTGCGCTCACGGTGACGATGCCGCGGGCCGCCAGCCGGGTGAGGGCCTCGCGCACGATGGTGCGGCTGCAGTCGAAGAGCATGGCCAGTTGCTGCTCGCCCAGGCGTGAGCCGGGCGCGAGCTTCTGCGCCATCACCGCTTCGACGATGCGTGCACTGATTTCGGATGCGGATGTAGACATTCGCCTGCATACCAGCAGCTTTTGTGCCAACTGGTATGCAAGATCTGTGCACCGAAATGGATCGGTGCCGTGCGCCGTTGGTGCGGCGCGTGCGCGCTACCGCTTGGCCAGGGCGCTCGCGGGCAGGGCCAGCAACATCAACAGCGCCGACAGCACGAGCGCCCCGCTCAGCACATAAAGGCTGGCCGTGAAGCCACCGGTCAGCGTCTTGAGTGCGCCGACCATCATCGGTGCGACCAGCCCCGCGCTGCCGCCGATGGTGCTGATGAGCGCAATGCCCGCGGCCGCCGCGCTCCTGGACATGAAGTTGCCCGGAATGGCCCACAGCACGGTGAACGCGCTCGAGATGCCCATCGACGCCAGCGCCAGGCACAGCACGGCCGCGAACGGGCTCTGCATGAAGAGCGTGGTCAGCGCGAGGCCGGCCGCACCCACGAGCGCACCGATGGCGAAGTGCCAGCGCCGTTCCTTCTTCCGGTCGGAATGCCGCCCGACCACGATGTTGGCCGCGATGCCCGCGACCGCCGGAATGACCGAATAGAAGCCGATCTGCAGCACGCTCAGCCCCATCGATTTCAGGATGGTCGGCTGCCAGAACGACAGCGCATAGATGCCCAGGATGATCAGGAACGACATGAAGCCGATCAGCCAGACGCGCCCGTCGCGCATGGCCGCACCGAAGGTGTGCCGCTCGGCGGCACCGTGCGCGGCCTGGTCCTCGGCCAGCAGACGCGCCACGCGCTGCTTCTCGGTGGCGGTGAGCCATGGCGCCTGCGCCGGGCTGTTCGAGAGCCAGCGGAAGGCCGCAATGCCCAGCATCACGCTCGGCAGCCCTTCGAGCAGAAACAGCCACTGCCAGCCACGCAGCGCGAGCACACCGTCGAGGTAGGTCATCGTGAGCCCGGCGATGGGCCCCGCGACGATCGGCGCTGCGCCGAAGGCCATGAAGAAGAGCGCGGTTGCCTGCGCGCGGCGGTGCGAGGGAAACCAGAGCGTCAGGTAGAACAACACGCCGGGCGCGAAGCCTGCCTCGAACACGCCGATCAGGAAGCGCAGCACATAGAACTGCATCGGCGTCGTCGCGAACATCATCGCCGCCGAGGCCAGGCCCCACAGGCCCATGATCCGCAGCAGCGTCGCGCGCACGCCGATCTTCGCGAGCATCAGGTTGCTCGGAATCTCGAACACCGCATAGCCGATGAAGAAGATGCCGGCCCCCAGGCCGAACACCGCGTCGCTGAAGCCCAGCTGGTCCTTCATCTGCAACTGCGCATAGCCGACGTTGGTGCGGTCCAGGTAGTTCAGCACATAGCAGGCGCACAGCAGCGGCATCAGCCGCCAGGTGATCTTGCGGAAAAGCGCGGCGTCGTCGCGCGCATCGGCCGAGGCGGGTGTGCGCGCATCGGCGGCATCGAGGGTGGCAGTGTTCATGGGTATGTCTCCTTCTTCTTTTTTCTCAGGGCCGGGCCAGCGCGCCGAAGCTCGTCTCGCCCCAGAGGTGACTCGTCGGCGCCCCCGGAAAAAGCCAGTGCGGCGAGCATTCGCTGGACGGCACCACGTTGCTGAAGCCATGCGACGACGAGGTGCCCGCGAGCGTCTTCTCCAGCACCATCGACAGGTACTGGTCGTTGCTGCTCTCCTGCGTGTTGCCGTTCAGGATCACCTCCGCGCCGGTCGCCTGCGCATAGCGGCGGATGCCGTTGTGGCGCGACTGCAGCGGCGCCCAGCTGTCGGCCGCCACGCCGTTCTCGCTGCTCACCCGCAGGCCGTCGGCGGTGCGATAGACCAGCGAGTGGTTGCCTTCGGTGTGCCCCGGCGTGTGCACCAGCGCAAGCCCGCGGCCAAGCTGGATGCTGCCGTCGAAAGCGACGATGCGTTCGGCCGGCACGCCGTCGAGCCCACGCGGGCAGTACCACTCGGCCTGCACCGGCAGCAGGCCCTGCACGTTCGCGAGTTCCTGCCGGTGCACCAGCAGCCTCGCGTTCGGCAGCAGCCCGGGCGTATTCGCGCCGCCGAGCCAGCGGCGCACATCCTGCGTGTGCAGGTGGTCGTAGGTGATGTAGTCGATCTGTTCGGGCGCCACGCCGCAGCTCGCCAGCGCCTGCGGCACCGTCTGGTAGACCGGCGCGATGGTCTTGTGCAGGAACTTCGGCGTCTGCTCGCTCAGCCGCTTGAAGTAGGGCGTTTCGTTGCCCGCCTCGAAGTCGGCCGGCGTGAACAGCAGCGTGCGCAGGCGTCCTTCGAAGTCGTCGTACTGGATCAGTACCGTGCGCGCCAGCAGATGAACCATGTGCGGCTTGAGCAACTGCTGCGAATACACCCCGGTGAAAGCGAACCAGGCCGGATACGGAATGCGCAGCAGGTTGAAGCTGCGCGCAAAGCGCACCGGCGGTGCATCGAGCAGTTGCTCGCGCAGCGCTGAGGCCCCATGACGGATGGCGCGCAAGCGGTCTTGCGGCATCGCCGCGCTGCGCGCGCCGTCGAAGTGCGCCAGTTGCGCGAACCCGGTGGGTTCTGGATCTCGGATCATGGTCGTCTCCTGAAAATTGAGGACATGCTTTTCGATTCGATGCGGTTCGTCGATCGGCCAGCACAACAACAGCGCCTGGTGTACGCAGGGCATCGGGTGCTCCCCGCAGCGAAATCAAGGAGGAGGGCGAAGCCCGGGGGACATTCGCGGAGGGGAGTACCCGGTGGCCTGCGTACACGCCCTGAAAAAGCTCAGTACATCGAGCGCCCACCCGAGATATCGAACACAGCCCCCGTACTGAAAGAGCAATCGTCCGAAGCCAGCCAGGCAGCCATCGCAGCCACTTCATCGACCTCGACGAACCGCCCCATCGGCACGCGCGCAAGCAAGGCGTTTCGCAGCTGCTCGCGGTGCTCCACAGGCACGTCCGCGAACACAGCCGTATCGGCCGCCGACGGCGTGATGCAGTTCACCAGCACGCCGGACAACGCGAGCTCCTTGCCCAGCGATTTCGTCAGCGAGATCAGCCCCGCCTTGGACGCCGAGTACGCCGCGTTGAAGCCGTTGCCTTCCTTGCCCGCCACCGAGGCGATGTTGACGATGCGACCGCGCTGCCTGGCCCGCATCACCGGCACGATGGCGCGGCAACAGAGCCATGCGCCGGTGAGATTGATGTCCAGCACGTTGCGCCATTGCGCGGGTGTGTGTTCCCACGCCGAAACCGTGGGCCCGAGCACGCCCGCGTTGTTGACGAGGATGTCGATGCCACCGAAGCCTTCCTGCGCCTCCGAGGCTGCGCGTGCGATCTGCCCTTCGTCGCGCACGTCCACGAGCGCCGAGGCCGCGGTGCCCAGCGGTGCGAGCTGCCGCACCGCTTCGGCCAGCGCCTCGGCTTCGACGTCCCACAGCGTCACGCTCGCGCCATTCGCCATGCAGCGCCGCGCAATCGCAAGGCCGATGCCGCGCGCGCCGCCGGTGATGACGGCGTGACGGCCTTCGAGCGGCCGCGCGGTGGTCATGCGACGGCAGCCTCGGCCTTGGGCGTTGCAGAAGGCTGGCCGAGCAGCCCTTGCACCAGCGCGCCCACCATCTCCGGCGGCACGCCGACCAGCAACTGCCGCAGCATCGTCAGCGTGTCGAAGTACACACGCTCGCAGACCAGCGTGTCGCCCTCGAAGATGAAGAAGGCGTTCATGCGGCAGCGGAAGGCATTGCCCGTCGGCGGAATGCCCTTCAGCGGCCCGCGGTGCGTGCCCAGCAGCCAGAACTCCACGATCACCGAATCGTCGGCGTGCCGCAGCTGGATGATCTCGTGGCGCTGATCGGGGAAGGCGCGGCGCGTCTCGGCGTAGTACTGGCGCACGTTGTCGTTGCCATCGTGCACCTCGCCGCTCGGGATCAGCTCGTAGTGCGGATGCGGGAAGGTGCCGAGCACGGCATCGAAGTCCTGCCGGGTTTCGTCGGCGAAGTGGTCGAGCACGATGCGCTCGCGGCGGGCTTGAAGTGCGGTGAGTTGCGTTTGGTTGTTCATCGGGGTGTGCTCCGTGAGACAGTGAAGACAGGTGACGTCGGGTTGCCGCGATTGCGGCCACCCGGGCTCGCTGCGTACTATCGGCACCCCCACGCACCAAGACTGTCCGTTGTTGGCATTCGCCACCCCGGGCAAACCCGCGATGCCACGCACGCCCCCTTCATCCCGCCTCGCTGCCACCGAAGTGACGCCCTCGCCGTCGGAAGCCAGCGACATGCGCCTGGCCGACGACGTGCAGCAGCGCCTGCTCGCGGTGGCGCACCGGCGCACGCTGGCGCGCGGCGAATCGCTGTTCCACAAGGGCTCGTCGCCCGATGCGCTGTTCGGCGTGGTGAGCGGATCGCTGCGCGTGAGCGTGGTCGCGCCGGGCGGGCGCGAAGCGGTGATCGCGATGCTCGAACCGGGGCACTGGTTCGGCGAGGTGTCGCTGCTCGTGGGGCGCGAGCGCGTCTACGACACCTTCGCGGTCGATGCCACCGAGATGGCCGTGGTGGCCGCGGCTGACTTCCATCGGCTGATCGCCGACCACCCCGATGTGCACATGGCCTTCACGCGGCTGGTGTGCCTGCGGCTGCGTCAGGCGCTCGCGTGGATCGACGACGTGATCCTGATGCCGCTGCCCGTGCGGCTTGCGCACCGGCTGCTGACGCTCGATGCGCGCGCCGCCGTGCCGGGGGATGCGAGCGGCGGCACCACGCTCGGCGTGTCGCAGGAAGACCTGTCGTTCATGCTCGGCGTGTCGCGCCAAAGCGTGAACCGGCAGCTGAAGCTCTGGGAGGAAGACGGCACGCTGCGCGTGCGCTACCGCAGCATCGAACTGCTGAGCCGCGCGCAGCTCGAGCGGCACGCGGCCGCGCTGCGTTGAACGCTGGCGCGGTTCAGTCCATCCGCGCGCCCGAGGCCTTCACCGCCTTGTCCCAACGCGGCGTTTCCGTCGCCAGGAAGCGCGCGAAGTCTTCGCTGCCCAGGTACGCCGGGTCCGCGCCCTGGCTCACCATGCGCTCGCGCACCTCGGGGCTGGTCAGCACCTGCCGGAACGCGTCGCTCAGCTTGGCGACCACGTCTTTCGGCGTGTCCTTCGGCGCAAGGAAACCGTAGAAGCCCACCACCTCGAAGCCTTTGACGCCCGACTCGATGACCGTCGGCACGTCGGGCAGCGCGGGGTTGCGCTCGCGGCTGGTCACGGCCAGCGCGCGCACCTTGCCCTGCTTGTGATAGTTGGCCGCTTGCGGAATCGACTCGGCCATGAACTGCACCTGCCCGCCCATCAGATCGGTGAAGGCCGGCGCGCTGCCGCGGTAGGGGATGTGCACCATGAAGATGCCGGTCGCGGTCTTGAACATCTCGGGCACCAGGTGGCTGATGCCGCCGTTGCCCGCCGAGCCGTAGTTGACCTGGCCGGGCCGCGCCTTGGCGTAGTCGATGAATTGCTTCAGGTTCTGCACCGGCAGCTTGGGCGTGACCAGAAGGGCGAGCGGCTGCATGGCAGTGCGTGCGATCGGCACGAAGTCGCGCTGCGTGTTGTAGGGCAGCTTGCTGTAGAGCGCGCCGTTGATCACCGCCACTCCGGTGTTGGCCAGCATCAGCGTGTAGCCGTCGGCCGGGCTCTTGGCGACCGCATCGGCGCCGACCGAGCCGCCCGCGCCGGGCTTGTAGTCGACGATCAGCGGCTGGCCGAGCACGGCCTGCAGCTTGTCGGTGAGCAGGCGCGCGTGCTGGTCGAGCGGGCCGCCGGCCGGGAAGCCGATGACGACCTTGATGGGCTTGTCGGGGTAGGCGGCCGTGACCGCCGTTGTGCCGAGCGTGCCGAGGGCCAAAGAAAGGACCGCCAGTGCGGTCCGGGTGGGCTTGTTCATGATCCGTCTCCTTGTTGTGGAGACGATCATAAGCAGCGCTGTCAGCTCGCCAGCGTGGCCTTCAGCGTGATCTCGGGCACGCTCGCGAGCGCCTTCGAGAGCGGGCAGCCGGCCTTCGCGGCGGCCGCGATTTCCTGGAACTTCGCTTCATCGAGATTTGGCACGGCGGCGTCCAGTTCGAGCTGGATGCGGTCGATCTTGAAACCGGCGCCGTCCTTGGCCAGGCGCACGGCGGCCTTGGTGTCGATGCGCGTCGCGGTCAGGCCCTGCGCTTCGAGCGCGAAGGCGAAGGCCATCGTGAAGCACGCCGCATGGGCCGCGCCGACGATCTCCTCGGGGTTGGTGCCGCGCTTGTCGTCCTCGAAGCGGCTTGCGAAGCCGTAGGGGTAGTCCTTCAGGGCGCCGGTCTCGGTGCTGATCTGGCCCTTGCCGGTCTTGCCGGCGCCTTCCCAGTGAACGCTTGCGTGCTTGTCTGCTGCCATGGTCGTGGTCCTTCGGTCGGGTGGTGGTGAGGTGGTGAAGACGGAAGCCGCAGCTTCCCGCGGAAAGCGGCCTCTGTCTGTAGTCGCACCGCGCATGTGCGCGCGCCATCGGTGTCAGAAAAACAGGCGTCGCCTAGGTGACGGTCCGGGGGCTTCCCCCATTGGGCGGCAGGGGCCGCGCGGCTTAGGCTGGCGTGCCGCCGGCACTCATTTCCCTTTTTCCGCCCGTTCTTCCCACCATGCAGCAGCAAACACGCCCGCACCACAAGTTCTGGCCCAAGCGCCTTCCGCATTCGATCACCGTCCCCGCCACCTCGCTGTGGCACAACCTCGCCACCTCGGCCGCGCGCTATCCCGACAAGGCGGCGCTGGTGTTCTTCGGCCGCGTGCTGAGCTATCGCGAGCTTGCCGACCAGGTCGAGCGGTTGGCCGGCGCGCTGCATGCGCTGGGCGTGCAGCGCGGCGACCGGGTGGTGCTGAACATGCAGAACTGTCCGCAACTGGTGATCGCGCATTTCGCGATCCTGCGTGCCAACGCGGTCGTGGTGCCCGTCAACCCGATGAACCGGGCCGAGGAGCTCAAGCACTACATCGTCGACCCCGATGCCAAGGTGGCGCTGACCACCGGCGACCTCGCGGGCGAACTGGCCAAGGCCAGCAACGCGCTGCCGCCCGAACAGCAGCTCTCGCACATCGTCGTGACCCAGTTCACCGACGCCTTCGATGCCGGCGTGACCGGCGACGACGCGCCCGCGCCGGCCTGGGCCGACTGGCTCGGCACGCGCCATCCGCTGCCATCGCTGGCGAACGGCAAGGCGATCGCATGGACCGACGCGCTCGAGGGCGGCCATCCGGCGCCGGCGCATGCGGTGGGCGCCAACGACATGGCGCTCCTGCCTTACACCAGCGGCACCACGGGCCTGCCCAAGGGCTGTGTGCATCACCATTCGAGCCTGATGCACAACGCCGTGTCGGGCCAGCTCTGGAGCCAGGCCACGTCCGAAGCGGTGGTGCTCGCGGTGGTGCCCATGTTCCACATCACGGGCGTGGTGAGCATGATGCACACCGCCATCCTCGCGGCGGCCACGCTGGTCATCATGCCGCGCTGGGACCGCGACCTGGCGGGCCGGCTGATCTCGCGCTGGAAGGTCACGAGCTGGACCAACATCCCCACCATGGTCATCGACCTCATGGCCAGCCCCAATTTCGCGAACTACGACATGTCGAGCCTGAGCTACATCGGCGGCGGCGGCGCCGCGATGCCGCAGGCGGTGGCGCAGCGCCTGTTCGAGCAGTACGGCCTGAAGTACCAGGAGGGCTACGGCCTCACCGAGACCGCCGCGCCCTCGCACACCAACCCGTCGGACCATCCCAAGCAGCAGTGCCTGGGCATTCCGTTCATGAGCACCGACGCGCGCGTGGTCGATCCCGACACGCTCAAGGAAATGCCCATCGGCGAATCGGGCGAAATCATCATCCACGGGCCCGAGGTGTTCCAGGGCTACTGGAAGCGGCCCGACGCCACGGCCGCCGCCTTCGTCGATTTCGAGGGCAAGCGCTTCTTCCGCTCGGGCGACATGGGCCGCATGGACGAGGACGGCTACTTCTTCATCACCGACCGCCTGAAGCGAATGATCAACGCCAGCGGCTTCAAGGTGTGGCCGGCCGAGGTCGAGCTTTTGATGTTCCGCCACCCCGCGATCCAGGAGGCCTGCGTCATCTCGACCAAGGACGAATACCGCGGCGAATCGGTCAAGGCGGTGGTGGTGCTGCGCGCCACGCACAAGGACACCACCGAGCAGGAGATCATCGACTGGTGCCGCGAGAACATGGCGGTCTACAAGATCCCGCGCAAGGTGCAGTTCGTGGATGTGCTGCCCAAGAGCGGCAGTGGCAAGGTGATGTGGCGGTTGCTGCAGGAAGCCGAGCAACCGGCGGCTTGAACACGGGCGGATGAGGCGGGCAGGCCGGCAACGCGGACTTTTTGCTTAAAATGAGAATAATTCGTATTTGTAGGCGGAGCTTCCGCCCCCGTGCCGCCCGCCATGCCCGCTGCCGAAGCCGCCTTCCAGCAAGTCCACACCCTCTACAGCGACCACCACGGCTGGCTCCAGTCGTGGCTGCGCAAGAAGCTCGGCAACTCGTGTGACGCGGCCGACCTGGCGCAGGACACCTTCGCACGGCTGCTGACGGCGCGCAACCCCGAGGTCATTGCGCAGCCGCGCGCCTACCTCACGAGCGTGGCCAAGAACATCCTCGTGAACTGGTACCAGCGCCAGGCGCTGGAGCGGGCCTACCTCGAGGCGCTGGCCGTGATGCCCGAGCCCGAGGCGCCGTCGCCCGAGCAGCGACTCGTGATCCTGCAGACGCTGCACGAGATCGACGCCATGCTCGACACCCTCAAGCCGCTTGCGCGCCGGGCCTTCCTGCTGTCGCAGCTCGACGGCATGAAATACGAAGACATCGCGCGCGAGCTGGGCGTGTCGCTCGTCACCGTCAAGCGCTACATGCAGCAGGGCTTCCGCGGCTGCCTGGCGGTGATGGAATGAGCGCGCTCAAGTTCGAGACATCGACGCTCGCGCCTCGCGTGCTCGACGAAGCCGCCGAATGGCTGATGCGGCTGCACGACCGCGCCGTCACCGACGAAGACCGCCGCGCCTGCGAGCGCTGGCGCCAGAGCCATCCCGACCACGCCCGCGCCTGGGCACGCGCCGAGCTGCTGATGAACAAGCTCGGCGGCCTGCCACCGGCGCTGGCCATGTCTTCACTCGCGCGGCCCGCGCGCGGCAACGCGAACAGCCGCCGCGCCACCCTCGGCCGGCTCGCCGCGCTGCTGGCGGCCGTGCCCGCCGGCTGGCTCGGCTGGCAGGTGGTCGAGATGGCGGACGAACGCGGCTGGATGGCCGGGCACCGCACCGCCACCGGCGAGCGCCGCGAGCTGCGGCTTGCCGATGGCAGCCGGCTCACGCTCAACACCGCCAGCGCGGTCGACGTGCACTTCGACGGCACGCAGCGCCTCGTGGTGCTGCGCGCGGGCGAGATCTTCATCGCCACCGCGCCCGACCCCGCCGGCGTGCACCGACCGTTCCGGGTGGCCAGCGCCGGCGGCACGCTGGAAGCCTTGGGCACGCGCTTCAGCGTGCGCAAGGAAGAAGCGGGCGGCGCCACCCACATCGCCGTGCTCGAAGGCGCGGTGCGCATCACGCCCGACCGCGCCGCCGCGCGCGTGCTGCCAGCCGGGCAGCAAGCCCGATTCGCCGCCGACGGCATCGACAGCATCACTCCAGCGGATGCCTCGGTGCTGGCCTGGACGCAGGGCATGCTGCTCGCCGACGGCATGCGGCTGGCCGACTTCGCCGCCGAGCTGTCGCGCTACCGCCCCGGCGTGCTGCATTGCGATGCGGCCGTGGCCGACCTGCGCATCTCGGGCGCCTTTCCGCTGGCCCACACCGACGGCGTGCTGCGCATGCTGGTGTCGACCTATCCGGTGGACGCGGCGACGCGCCTGCGCGGCTACTGGGTCACGCTCGTGCCGCGTGCGGCAGAAGAAGAAGGCGCGACCGGCGCCTCGAAAAATATTTCGACCCGGGGGTGAGACTTTTTTTCGTTTCGGCTGGCAAGGAGGGTGAAGAACCCACTGTCGTTGCCCAACCGAAAGGTCCGTTTCCATGTCCGTATCCCGCCCGCCCGCCTTGCGCCCGTTCGCAGAGCGCCGCCTGAACACCGTCCTTCGCCATGCCCTGATGGCGCTCGCCCTCGGCGGCCTGGCCGGTGCGGGAGGGCCAGCCTTCGCGCAGGCGTCGCCGTCGTCCCCGTCATCGCCTTCACTCGATGCCGCCGCGTCCCGCGCCTACGACATTCCCGCCGGCCCGCTCGGCCGCACGCTCGCCACCTTCGCGGCCGGCAACGGCATCGCGCTGTCGTTCGACCCCGCGCTGACGCAGGGGCGCAGCAGCCCCGCGATTTCGGGCCGCTACACCGCTCGCGAAGCCATCGAGCGCCTGCTCGCGGGCAGCGGCCTGCAGGTGGTCGCGCGCACCGACGGCAGCTACACGCTGAACCGCCGCGAGGGGGGCGCGCCCGCCGCAGGGGCCGTCGGCACCGACACGCTCGCGCCCGTCACCGTCACGGCCGAAGCCGACCGCAGCGGCATCACCGAAGGCACGGGCGCCTACACCACGCGCGCCACGGCGGCAGCCACCGGGCTGGCGCTGTCGCCGCGCGAGACGCCGCAGTCGGTTACCGTGATCACGCGCCAGCAGATCGAGGACCAGAACCTGCTGTCGCTCGGCCAGGCCATGCAGAGCGTGCCCGGCGTGTTCGCGGTGAGCTCCGACAGCGACCGCACCGACCTGTACGCGCGCGGTTTCTACATCGACAACTACCAGTACGACGGCGTGCCGACCTCGGTCACCACCGACTTCTTCGGCGCCTCCACCAACGACCCGGTGCTGTATGACCGCATCGAGGTCGTGCGCGGCTCGACCGGGCTGCTCACAGGCGCGGGCAACCCGTCGGCCTCGGTGAACCTGGTGCGCAAGCACGCCGACAGCAAGGTGTTCGCGGGCAGCGCGTCGCTCGCGCTGGGCTCGTGGAACCTGCGCCGCGGCACCGTCGACCTGCAGACGCCCGTCACGAAAGACGGCCGCGTGCGCGCCCGCATCATCGGCATGACGGAAGACCGCGACTCCTTCATCGACATGTACCACGGCCGCAAGCACGTGCTGTACGGCGTGGTCGACGCCGACCTCTCGCCGAGCACCACGCTGAGTGTGGGCATCGAGTCGCAAGCCACCCGGCCCACCTCGTCGACCTGGGGCGGCCTGCCGCTGACCTTCAGCGACGGCACGGCCACGAACTGGGACCGCTCCAAGTCCGTCGGCACGCGATGGACCCACTGGGACACGACTACCACCACGGCCTTCGCGAACCTCACGCACCAGTTCGACAACGGCTGGAAGCTCAAGGCCAACGCCTCGCACCGCGACAGCCAGCAGAACGCCAAGCTGCTGTACCTCTTCGGCGGCCTGGACCGCTTCACCGGCCGTGGCCTGGGCACGCTGCCCGGCTACTTCGAGCACGAGTTCCGCCAGAACAGCCTCGACCTGCAGGCCACCGGCCCCTTCACGCTGCTGGGCCGCACGCACGAACTCGTGGTGGGTGTGACCAACAGCCAGTCGCGCTACGTGGAAGCCAACCATCCGCGCACCAGCGCGCTGCCCAGCACCGGCAACTTCTACGCCTGGGACGGCTCGTTCGCCGAACCGACGTGGGAGCCGCTGAAGGTGTCGGGCATCACCAAGACGCGCCAGACCGGCTACTACGGCGCCGCGCGCCTGTCGCTGGCCGATTCGCTCAAGCTCATCGTGGGTGGCAGGCAGAACAGCTGGCGCTCCACGCGCCTGACCGCCGACGCCCCGGCCACGCGCAAGCACGAGGTGTTCACGCCCTACGCGGGCCTGGTCTACGACCTCAGCCGGAACTACTCGGTGTACGCGAGCTACACCGACATCTTCCAGCCGCAGAACTACCGCGACGCCACCGGTTCGTACCTCGACCCCGTGACCGGCAAGAGCTACGAGATCGGCCTGAAGGGCGAGCACCTGAACGGCAAGCTCAACACCTCGATCGCCGTCTTCCGCGCCGAGCAGGAAAACGTGGCGCAGCGCGACGGCACCAAGCTCGTGCCCAACTCGACCGAAGGCGCCTACTACGGCGCGCGCGGCGTGACCAGCAAGGGCATCGAGCTGCAGGTGTCGGGCGAATTGGCGCCGGGCTGGCAACTGAACGCGGGCATTGCGCGCACGCTCGGCCGCCAAGGCAACGGCGACCGCATCAACACCACCATGCCGACCACGCAGGCCACGCTGTTCACCACCTACCGGCTGCCCGGCGAATGGCACCGGCTCACGCTGGGCGGCGGCATCAACTGGCAGAACCGCACTTACTACGCATACAGCGTGGGCGATCTCAACCTGCGCTACCAGCAAGGCTCGCGCGCGGTCGTGAGCCTGATGGCGCGCTACGCCTTCACGCCCAAGCTGGCGCTGCAACTGAACATCGAGAACCTCTTCGACAAGAAGTACTACAGCAACATCGACGGGCAGGCCTATTTCGGCACCCCGCGCAACGCGGTGGCGACGTTGAGCTACGCGTTCTGACCGCGAATACGCGGTGAAAAGCGGGGCGCTTCACCAGCGCCTTCAGCGAAGACGAAAACAAATGCATCCGGAGGGCGGGGCGAGCACTTCGCGCCGAGAATCGGCGGTCGTTTTCGTCCCCGTATTCCGTCCTCTTTTCGCATGCGCTTTCGTCCGGTCTTCCTGTTTCTTTTCCTCGGCCTTTCAATCCCGCTGCTGGCGCATGCCGCATCGCCCCGCAACTGCCTCATCGTCGGCGTGACCGACGGCGACACGCTCACCGCGCGCTGCGGCCGCGTCGGTGCCTACGAGCAGGTCAAGGTGCGCATCGCCGCCATCGACGCTCCTGAAAAGAAGCAGCCCTACGGCCAGCGCAGCCGACAGGCGCTGAGCCGTCTCTGCTACGCCGAGAAAGCGGTCATCACCGAGCGCGACACCGACCGCTACGGCCGCACCGTGGCCGACGTGTCGTGCAACGGCGAGGACGCCGGCAGCCGCATGGTGTCCGAGGGCTGGGCCTGGGTGTACGACTACAACAAGATCGCGACCAAGCGCGGCGGCGGGCTCTTCAAGCTGCAGGACAGCGCGCGCTCGCGGCACCTGGGGCTGTGGGCCGATACGAAGCCGGTGCCGCCTTGGGACTGGCGCAAGAGCCAGCGCGAATCGCACTGGGGCGACCACTTCTTTTGAGACCGGCGTGACCGGGATGTAGGCCCGAACGGCCGGCAGCGCTCAGCAGGCGCCGCCGCTCCAGCAACGCAGCGAGGGCATGAACAGCCCCGCGACGAAGGTGATCGCGCAAAACACCAGCAGGATCAGCGCCGCCATGCGGAGGCCCTCGGCGTTCCAGCGCGGCGCAAAGCTGCTGATGAAGCCCGAGGCCCACGTGCCCTCGAGCCGCTCCGCGCCGCCCCAGCGCAGCACCCAGACGAGGAACAGCGCTTCGGCGGCATGAATGGCGATCCACCAGATCAGCGACAACATGGCCCCGGTTCCGCGTTCAGGACTCGCTCTTGCCCTGCACGTCGGCGACCACGCGCGCATTGCGCTGGAAGCTCCAGTACGCACCCGCCCAGTCCATCATCACGACGACGCGATTGCGAAAGCCGATGAGGAAATACGCGTGCGCAAACAGCCAGAACAGCCACGCGAGCCGGCCGCTGAAACGCAGCGGGCCGAAGGGCGTGCCCAGGTCCACCACCGCCGAGTTGCGGCCGATGGTCGCGAGGTTGCCGTAGTCGGCATAACGAAACGGCACGGTCGGCTGGCCCGCCATGCGGCGCAGGATGTTCGACGCCGCGGCGCGGCCCATCTGCTTGGCACCGGGCGACACGCCGGGCACCGGCTTGGGCGGCTTGCCGGGTGCGTGGCTCATGGCGGCGGCGAGGTCGCCCACCACGCTGATTTCGGGATGGCCCGCGAGGCTCAGGTCGGGCTCGACCTTGATGCGGCCCGCGCGATCGCATTCGACACCCGTGGCCGTGCCGAGCATGCGGCCCAGCGGCGAAGCCGCGACGCCCGCGGCCCAGACCACGCAGCTGCTATCGATTCGGTAGCTCGCGACCGGTGCGCCGTCCGCGCCGCCACCGGTCTGCACTTCGAGTCCGGTGGCGTCGATGGCGGTGACGCGCGCATTCAGCCGCACCTCGACGCCGAGCTTTTCCAGTTGCTCGAGCGCCTTCTGGCTCAGCGATTCGGGCATCGCCTGCAGCACGCGCGGGCCGCCTTCGACCAGCAGCACCTGCGAGCTGCTGGGGTCGATGTGGCGGAACTCGCCCGAGAGCGTGTGCTTGGCGATCTCGGCCAGCGTGCCGGCCATTTCCACGCCGGTCGGGCCGGCGCCGATCACCACGAAGGTGAGGAGGGCGCGGCGAAGAGCGGGATCGGTGGTGGTCTCGGCGGTTTCGAACGACAGCAGCACGCGGCGGCGGATTTCGAAGGCATCGGCCAGCGTCTTCAGCCCCGGCGCGACGGGCGCCCATTCGTCATGCCCGAAGTAGCTGTGCGTGGCGCCGGCGGCGACGATCAGGTGGTCGTAGGGCACTTGGGTGCCGCTCGCCAGCTGCACCGTGCGGCCGGCGGGATCGATGGCGCTCACTTCCCCGAGCAGCGTGGTGATGTTCTGTTGCTTGCGAAACAGCGCACGCACCGGCGCCGCGATGGAGGGCGCGGCGAGCCCGGCGGTCGCCACCTGGTAGAGCAGGGGCTGGAACAGGTGGTGGTTGGTCTTGTCGATCACAGTGACATCGACATCGGCGCGCTGCAGCTTGCGAGCCGCCTCCAGGCCGCCGAATCCGCAGCCGACGATGACGATTTGGGGCCTGGTGGACGCGGTCGAGGAGGTGTTCGTTTGCATCGAACGGATGATACGCAGCCGCCCTGCACACCCCGCCATCTTGTGCCACAGTGGCTGCCCGTCGACTTTCCGGCGGCGCCCCCGCGGCGTTTTGTCCTACGGACCGCGCCGGCCCGGATGGGCTAAAACTTGCAGCTGACCCGACTGGAGATTCCATGACGCTTTCCCGGCCGATCGCACAGGCGGCGAGCGCACTGCGCGACAGGTTCCGCGACGTGCGCGCCACAAGCCTCGCACTTGCCGCCCCGCTTTCCGCCGAAGACCAATGCATCCAGTCGATGCCCGATGCGAGCCCGACGAAGTGGCATCTCGCGCACACGACGTGGTTCTTCGAGACGGTGCTTCTGCAACCGCACGCCGAGGGCTACCAGCCCTTCGATCCGCGATTCCATTACCTCTTCAATTCGTACTACGAGGCGCTCGGGCCGCGGCATCCGCGTCCGCAGCGAGGACTGCTCACGAGGCCCTCGGTGGACGAGGTGCATGCGTACCGGCGGCATGTCGATGAAGCGGTGCTCGCGCTGCTCGAAGGCGGCGTCGGCGAGCAGGACTGGGCGGCGATCGAGCCCATCGTCACGCTCGGCCTGAACCACGAACAGCAGCATCAGGAGCTGCTGCTCACCGACATCCTGCATGCGCTGTCGTGCAATCCGCTGCTGCCTGCGTACAAGCCGGCGAGCGGCCCTGCATTGCGCTTGGCCGCGGTGCCGTCGCCGATGCGCTGGCTCCCGCAGCACGGCGGCATCGCCGAGGTCGGGCATGCGGGGCAAGATTTTTCTTTCGACAACGAGACACCGCGCCACAAGGCCTTGCTGCAGCCGTATGCGATTGCCGACCGGCTGGTGAACTGTGGCGACTACGCGCAGTTCATTGCCGATGGCGGGTACCAGCGCGCCGAGCTGTGGCTGTCCGATGGATGGGCTGCGGTGCAAGCCAACGGCTGGCGGCATCCTGCGTATTGGCTCGAGTCGGACGATCCGCGGCTCGGCCTCGGTTCGCAACAACAGCAGCAGCAGGGCAGCACGGGCTGGCATGTGTTCGGCCTGCACGGCGTGCGGCCGATGGAAGCCGATGCGCCGGTGTCGCAACTGAGTTTCTATGAAGCCGCCGCGTATGCCGAATGGGCCGGCGCGCGGCTGCCGACCGAGTTCGAATGGGAGGCCGCATTCGACGCGCCCGGCATCACGCAGATGACCGGCCATGTCTGGCAATGGACACGTTCCTCGTACGACCCGTACCCGGGCTTTCGCCCGATGCCCGGCATCGCGGCCGAATACAACGGCAAGTTCATGGTGGGGCAACTGGTGCTGCGCGGCGGCAGCGTCGCCACGCCGGCCGGGCATGCGCGGCCGAGTTATCGCAACTTCTTTCCGCCGGCAGCGCGCTGGCAATTCACGGGGCTGCGGCTCGCGAAAGACCTTTGATCATGCGCAATCCAACTTCTTCTTCGTCGCTGTCTTCGTTCGTTGCTTCTTCGAAGCCGCAGAAGGCGGAACGCGCGCCGGCGTCGGTCGTGCCGCTGTCCGAATTCGGGCGGGAGATGCAGGCGGGTCTTGCACGTTCGCCGCGCAGCATCTCGCCCAAGTTTTTCTACGACGCGGCGGGCTCGCAGCTGTTCGACCGCATCTGCGAATTGCCCGAGTACTACCCGACGCGCACGGAGCTGCGCATCCTTGGCGAATGCGCGGGCGAGATCGCCGAGCAGGTCGGGCCGAATGCGGAGATCGTGGAGTTCGGCGCGGGGTCGCTCACGAAGGTGCGGCTCTTGCTCGATGCGCTCGAAACGCCCAAGCGGTATCTGCCGATCGATATTTCGCGGGAGCACCTCGAAGCGGCTGCGGAGCGGTTGAAGGCGGACTATCCGGCGCTTGTGGTGCAGCCCATTGCGGCGGATTACACGATGCCTCTTGTGTTGCCTGCACCTATGGCGGGTTCGGGTCGTCGCGTCGGGTTTTTTCCGGGGTCGACCATTGGCAATTTCGAGCCTGATGAAGCGCTGGCTTTTCTGCAGCTTGCGGCGCGGATGCTGCGGGGCGGGGGGCTCTTGATCGGCGTCGATCTGGTGAAGGCGCCGGAGCGGTTGCATGCGGCTTACAACGATGCGCAAGGGGTGACGGCGGAGTTCAATCTGAATCTGCTGCGTCGGGCGAATACCGAGCTTGATGCGGACTTTGATCTCGATGGGTTTGCGCATGCGGCGTTCTATAACGCACCTCGTCAACGTATTGAGATGCATCTGGTGAGCCGGAAGGCTCAGAGCGTTTCTTTGAATGGGGAACGGTTTGGGTTCGAGGAGGGCGAGACTATTCATACGGAGTACTCGCACAAGTTCACTGTGGATGGGCTTCGTGCGTTGGCTGTTCGGGCAGGCTTCCGGCCTGGGGCGGTTTGGACGGATCCTGAGAGGCTCTTCAGCGTTCACTGGCTGGCTGCCTAGTTTTCTTTCCGAGGCCGGGTCTCGCCCCGGCAGGCGACTTACTTTCTTTTGCTTCGCCAAAAGAACGTAAGCAAAGAAAAGGCGACCCTGCTGTCTGCGACCCTCCGCTTCGCTACGGGCAACCTGCGGTGCTCGCGGTTCGCGGGGTCTCGCAGAACTCGCCTTCGGCTCAAACAGCTGCGAGCCCTGATCCGCGAACCGCTGCGCTCCTCGGCGCAGCCAGAAGGGCTTGGACCCCGGACGCGCCATCGCTTCGCTCGGCTTGCAGTCGGGCCTTTGCTTCGCTCGGCCGCCGTGCCCTCACCCCAGCCCTCTCCCAGAGGGAGAGGGAGCCATCCGAGCCCAGAGGAGCAGAGGCCCGTCGTCGCAGAGGGAGTCAACCCAAGCCGAGCAAAGCGAAGGCCCGAGGGCGCCGCCGAGCGCAGCGACGGCGTGTCGGTTTCCAAGCCCTTCTGTATGCGCCGAGGAGCGGAGCGTTTCGCGGATGAGGGCTCGCCCTTGTTTGAGGTTCTATGTTTTTTGCAAGCCGTTCTTTGGCAACAACCGCTGCGGATCGAACAACTCAGCGCCCTTCCAAACAGCAAAGGCCACTCGCAACAACTTGCGCCCCAGAATGATGAACGCCTGCGTAGTGGCGAAGCCCTTGGCCCGTATCGCCTCGTACAACGGCCTGAGTGCCTTGCTACGACTCGCCGAGAAGCCCACCAGATAGATCTGCCGGCGCAGCAGCGACGGCCCCTTCTTGCTCAATCGACGCCTGCCATGCTTGGCGCCCGAATCATTGGGCCGAGGGTCCAGTCCGCAGTACGCCACCAACGCATCTGCATTGGTGAACTCCAAGCGACTGAACAGCGTCGCCAGCAACGCCGAGGTCTGTGGGCCAATGCCAGTGATCGTGCGCAACCTCTGGCAGCCGCTGCGCAGCCGTGCATCGCTGGCAATCAGCTCCTGCACCTTCCCGTCCATCGCGCCAAGCAAGTCATCAAAGGCCTGGTACACGCCGCCGGCATCGATGTCGCATGCATCCACGCCGCTCACGATCTGCCGCAAGGCCGAGCGTTGGGCTGCCAGTCGCGCTCGGCGTGTGAGCAGATCCTGCAGCCGCTGCTGCACCGAGCTGGCAGCCTGCCAGGGGTGCAGGCGCTCGTGATGCTCGGCCAGATAACGCGCGATGACCCCGGCATCCACGCCGTCGGTCTTGGCCCTGGTGCCCAAGGCCCGGGCGTAGAAGTACACGTCGCGTGCATTGAGCACGTACACCTTCAACCCGGCCTGGTTGGCCAAGTGCGCCAGCAGGCCGTGATACCGCCCCGTCGACTCCATCGCGATGAGGGCCCCGGGCGGCACCTCCCGCAGCCAGTTGGCAATGCAGCTTGCATCGTTGGGCACGCTGCGAGGTCGATGCTCAGGCCCCAGCGAAATGACCAGCTCGGCCTTGGAAACATCCACGCCGATGTACAGGGTTGGCTCTTGCATGGCAGCACCTCCAGTTGGACAATTTGCCAAGCTGGGGTGCAGCCCACCCTCCACGTTTGCTTGCGTCCAGATCGGCGGTCGTCCCGTCCGAAAACGGAACTCCGCTCAGTTCCTAATCGACGTTGGAAGGTGGGGCGGGAGAAATCTCAAAACTGTCGGTCCGCTGCCGCGGCCGAGTGCGAAGCGAGTCCCTCCACCCCAGCGCCTCAACCATACAAGCGAAGCGAGTTTGGGCGAGACCCCGCGGAACGTGAGCACCGCAGGTTGCCCGCAGCGAAGCGGAGGGACGCAGACAGCAGGGTCGCCTTTCTTTTGCCTACCTTTCTTTGGCGAAGCAAAGAAAAGTAGGTCGCCCGCCGGGGCGAGACCCGGCCTCGGAAAACAAACATCCAAATAAGGTTCATACGACCCAATGAAAAAGCGACCGTGCCAAGCAACGGCACAATAGCCAAGCCCCGTGCGGCAGCGCAACGGAACGCGCCCCCGCCACCCTCCCCTTGGAGACCAAGACAAATGAAAGCAACCTGGAACGGCGTCACCATCGCCGAAAGCGACGACACCGTGCTCGTCGAAGGCAACCACTATTTCCCGATGAGTTCGCTCAACCGCGATCACGTCACCTTCAGCAACCACAAGAGCACCTGCCCCTGGAAGGGCACCGCGAGCTACTACTCCCTGCTGGTCAACGGCGAGCTCAACACCGACGCCGCCTGGTACTACGCCGACCCGAAGCCCGAAGCCGAGGAAATTCGCGACCGCGTCGCGTTCTGGAAGGACGTGAAGGTCAGCGCGTGACCACCGCCGCCTTCACGCCGCCGTTCATCGACCCTGCCGAACTGCCCGCCGCGCTGCGTGAACAGGGCTACGCGGTGCTGAGCCCCCAGGGCGTCAGCGACTGGCTCGGCGCGCCGCTCTCGCAGCTCGAGGCACTGCATGCGGACTGGAATGACCTTCCACCCGACGAGTACCTGAAGGACGGCGGCCGCTACCGCACGCGCCGCCATGCATGCTTCACCGTCGAGGCCGGCGACGACAACGCCACGCTCGAACAGGTGCCGCATCGCGCGCATTGGCAGCCGGTCGAATACAACGCGCTGCACGGCGGCATGCAGCGCTGGTTCGCGCCGATGCTCGCCGAGACCATCGTGCAGCCGGTGTGGCAGCGCCTGCTGCAGCGCCTCGGTACGGCCGCGAGCGACATGCGGGGTGCGCCACAGAAATGGTTCGTCGAGGCGCATCAGTTCCGCATCGACACCGCCGGCGGCATCGGCCGTCCGACCCCCGAGGGCGCGCACCGCGACGGCGTCGACCTGGTGGCCGTCGCGCTGGTCGGCCGTCAAGGCATCAAGGGCGGCGAGACGCGCGTGTTCGAGGCCAACGGCCGCCGCGGCGAGCGCTTCACCATGACCGAGCCGTGGACGCTGCTCGTGCTCGACGATGCACGCGTCATTCACGAATCGACACCGATCCAGCCGCTCGAAGAGGCCGGCGAAGGTTGGCGCGATACGCTCGTGATCACCTGCCGATCACAGGGTTTCCAGGGCGATTGACGTCCGTTGGCGGTACTTTGGGTGCCGCTGGCCCGAGTCCTACAGCCACCCACCGGTGTAGCGGTTAAATTCGGGACCCGGTTCGACTTCGAGCCGTGTCTGTCTGCGAACGAAAGCGAGGTCCGCCATGTTCAATCACATCCTGGTTCCCATCGACGGTTCTGAAACTTCCATGCTCGCCGTCAGCAAGGCCAGTGGCCTCGCACTGGCTTTCGGAAGCCGCATCACGCTGATTCACGTGATCGACAACTACCCCTTCATCGGCGTGGGCGCGGACTATGCGCTCGGCCAGAACGAATACCTCGCCGCTGCCACCGCGAGCGCGAATGCGGCGCTGGCACGCGGCGTTGCGGCGCTCGCGGCCGAAGGCCTGCACAGCGACCAGCGCGTGATCGACGGCCACGTGGTGCACGAAGGCATCGTCGATACCGCCATCGCGATCGCGGCCGACCTGATCGTGATGGGCTCGCATGGCCGCAGCGGCATCGAGAAACTGCTGCTGGGCAGCGTCACGCAGCGCGTCCTGCAGGACGCCACCATGCCGGTGCTCGTAGTCAAGGGCGGCTGAGCGAAAAGCCGGACTTGCTTTCGAAACGAAGGGACTGCTGCGTCGCCGGATGCACGAACGCCAGTTCGCTCGCATGCAGCATCAACCGCGGCGCACGCGCCTGCACCGCTGCATCGCCATAAAGCGCATCGCCAAGAATCGGATGACCGATCGACAGCAGGTGCACACGCAGCTGATGAGAGCGACCGGTCTCTGGTTCGAGCAGCACGTGGGTCGCGCTGAACTCCCCCTGCATCGATGACGCGAGCGCACGCCAGCGCGTGAGGCTGGGCTTGCCCGCGGGGTCGGTCTTCTGCAGCGGGCGGCGCGGCCAGTCGGCCATCAAGGGCGCATCGATGATCGACCAGTCTTCGCGCATGGGCATCGCGCCATCGACGATGGCTTCGTAGCGCTTGTGCACCTGTCGGTCGGCGAAGGCGGCGCTCAATGCGCGCTGCATCTCGAGGCTGCGTGCCATCACCACGAGGCCGCTGGTCGCCATGTCGAGCCGGTGGACGATCAATGCATCGGGCCATCGATGCATGGCACGTGCGCTCAGGCAGTCCTGCTTGTCGTCGCCGCGCCCGGGCACGCAGAGCAGGCCCGCGGGCTTCTCTAGCACCAGCAGGTGGACGTCTTCGTGGATCGGTTGGAGAGGCGGCGCGGTCATGGGGAAGCAGAGTGTAGAGAGGAGAGGCGCAGGGAAGAGCGTCGCACCCTGCTCATGCGCGGCTCATGGAGGCTCGGCTATCCTCGACCGAATGTCCGGCCCCGCTCCCGCCTCCGCTTCCTCCCCGCAGCCCAGCTTTTCCGACCTGACGCGCGAGCGCCCCTTCATGCACATGTGGACGGCGCGGCTCTTCGGAACCGCCGCCTCGCAGATGCTGCTGGTGGCCATCGGCTGGCACATGTACGAGCTCACCAACAGCGCCTGGGACCTGGGCCTCGTCGGGCTTTACCAATTCGTTCCCGCGCTGTTGCTGGCGCTTCTGGCCGGCCATATCGTCGACCGCCACCACCGCGGCCGCATCGTGGCGGCGTGCTTCGCAGTGCAGGCGTTGGTGGGGCTCGTGCTGCTGTTGGCCGTGATGGAGAAGCACGACACGCGCGGCCTGCTGCTGGGGCTCTCGCTGGTGCTCGGCGCGGTGCGCGCCTTCCAGATGCCGGCTCAGCAGGCGCTCACGCCGTTGCTGGTGCCGCCCTCGATGCTCGCCCGGGCGATGGCTTTCAGTTCGGCCGGCATGCAGGGCGCGATCATCGGCGGGCCGGCGCTCGGCGGGCTGCTGTTCGTGGCGGGCATGTCGGTGGTGTACGGCGCGAGCGTGGCGTTCTTCGTCGTCGCCTGCGTGCTGGTGCTGCGGCTGCGCTATGCCTACACGCTGGCCGCGCGCGAGCCGGTCACGCTGGCCACGGTGTTCGCGGGCGTCGACTTCATCTGGAAGCGCAAGCCCGTGCTCGGCGCCGTCTCGCTCGATCTGTTCGCGGTGCTGCTGGGCGGCGCGGTGGCGCTGCTGCCGATCTATGCGAAGGACATCCTGCACACCGGCCCCTGGGGCCTTGGCCTCTTGCGCGGCGCCCCCGCCGTGGGGGCACTGGTGATGTCGATCGCACTCACGCGGCGGCCGGTCGAGCGGCACGTGGGGCGCACGCTGCTGCTGGCCATCGGTCTCTTCGGCCTGTGCATGGTGGTGTTCGGCATCTCCAGGAGCTTCATCGTCTCGCTGATCGCGCTCGCCGTGTCGGGCGGGGCGGACATGGTCAACGTGGTGATCCGCCAGACGCTGGTGCAGCTGGAGACGCCCGATGCGATGCGCGGGCGGGTGAGCGCAGTCAATTCGATCTTCATCGGCGCGAGCAACCAGCTCGGCGAATTCGAATCGGGCGCCACGGCGGCGCTGCTCGGGCCCGTGGGGTCGGTGGTGGTGGGCGGCGTGGGAACGATGCTGGTGGCGCTGACGTGGTTCAAGCTGTTCCCGTCGCTGGCACAGCGCGATCGGCTCGTGGTGGCGATGCCTGCCGGCGCCAAGCCAGCGGGGCCGGCCTCCTAGTCCTAGTCCTGGAAAACCGAAAAGGCTTTCGGTGCGTCGAGCGTGAGGTCGTCCAGCGCCTCCGCCACGCAGGGGAGGATCCAGCCCTCGTCCTTCTCGTCGAAGCTCAGGCCGGGCCATTCGATGATGTGGCGCACATGGCCCGAGACCAACTGGCAGATGCAGGTACGGCAGGTGCCGTTGCGGCAGGAGCTCGGCAGTTCGATGCCGGCCGCTTCGGCGGCTTTCAGAAGCGTGGTGCCGGGTTCGGTCTCGAAGTCGAGGCCCGAGGGCTCGAGTCGGACCTTCATTCCTGGGGAGGCTGTTGTTGCTGCTGCCGCTCGCGGCGTTGTTCGCGCAGCATGAAGAGATAAAGGCTCTCGACCTTCTCGCGCGCCCACGGCGTCTTGCGCAAAAACTTGAGGCTGGAGCCCACGCTCGGGTCGATCTGGAAACAGCGGATGGGAACGAGCTCGCCGAGGTGTTCCCAGCCGTACCAGTCGGCCAGCGAGGTGACGATGGCCTCCAGCGTGAGCCCGTGCAGCGGATTGCGCGGCTGGGCCGGCTTGGCTGCAGGCGCCGGGGCCGGTGGGGCCCCGGCCGGTGCCTCGTCGGTCACTTGTTCTTGAGCTTGCCGCGCGGAATCACCGCGGTGGTGATCGTGCGGACCGGCTCGATGCCGCCGGTGCCCACGGGCTTGGGCGGCGAGGTGTCCTTCTTCGGTTTCTTGGCTTCCTTGGTGCTGCGTTGCTGACTCTTGGCCATGACTTTTCTCCAGTTGATGCTACGGATGCAGCGGGCAGTTTAGCGGTGCGGCGACAATAGCCGGTTCCATCCGATTTCCCCGCATTCATGTCCGATTACGAAGTTCGCCCCGCCACGATGCGCGACGCCAAGGCCGTCGCCGAAGTCCATGCCCTGGCCGCCAAGGCCGCCTACGAAGGCATCCTCCCCGAAGAAGAGCTGCGCACGCTGGCCCCGGCCAGCCGCGAAGCCAAGTGGCGCGAAGCCATTGAATTCAGCGAACCGCAAGTGCAGGTCGCCACGCTGGACGGCGAAATCGTCGGCTTCGTCGGCTTCGACCGCTCGCGCGACCCCAAGACGCCGTCCACCACGGGCGAGATCTGGGCCATCTACGTCAAGCCCGAGCACTGGAGCAAGGGCGTGGGCGTGGCCCTCTGGGACGCCGCGCGCGAAGGCCTCGAGGAAGAGGGCTGCACCACGGTCACCATCTGGGTGCCGATTCGCAACGACCGCGCCATGCGCTTTCATGAACTCGCAGGCTTCAAGCGCGAGATGAAGACCGCCAAGACCACGCTGCTGGGCACGGTGCGCATCGAAGAGATTCGCCTCAAGCGCAGCGTCGCCTGATTCCATGACGCCGCCGCTGCCGACAACGCCCGACGCCGGCCACAACGGCAACCATGCAGCGCGCGTGCTCGCGCACCGGCGCCGCACGACCGTCGTGCAGTGGATTCGCCGCACCCACGGCTGGTTCGGCCTCTGGGGCGCGGTGCTGGGGCTCCTGTTCGGTTTCAGCGGCATCTGGCTCAACCACCGCAACGTGCTCAAGCTGCCGCAGGCCCAGGAGCGCACACGGGCCCAGCTGGCGCTGCCCGACCCGGTGCCCGACACCCCCGAGGCGATGAGCCAGTGGCTTCAAGGCGCGCTGCGCATGAGCGGGCCGCCCAATTCATCGCGCGTCGAGCCGGCCAAGCCGGTGGCCTGGGCCGACAAGAGCGACAAGTCGGCGCCCGCGTTGACGCAGCCCGCGCACTGGGTCTTCAACTTCGGCGGCCCGAACGAAACCGTGCAGGCCGACTACTGGCAGGGCAACCGCTCGGTCGGCGTCAACACCACGCACAACGGCTTCGTCGCCACGCTCACCAGCATGCACAAGGGCGGCGGCATGCCGCTCGCGTGGATCCTCCTGGTCGACACGCTGGCCGGCAGCCTGATCTTTCTCTCGGTCTCGGGCGTGGCGCTGTGGATGCTCACGCACCGCCGCCGCCGCGTCGGCCTCGCGCTGTTCGGCGCATCGCTTGCCGCGATGCTGGCCATCGCGTTCAGCGCGCTCTGATCGCCGTCCCGAGGCTGCCGCGTACGGTTATTGCAAGTGCCTGCAGCCGCTGCGGCTAAGCTCGCCGATTCTTTTTCAGACTGACCTTTTCACATGGCCACCAGCCTGCTCCTGCTGCTCGACGACATCGCAACCGTCCTGGACGACGTGTCGATCCTCACCAAAGTCGCCGCCAAGAAGACGGCCGGCGTGCTCGGCGACGACCTCGCGCTCAATGCGCAGCAAGTCTCCGGTGTCAGGGCCGAGCGCGAGATTCCGGTGGTCTGGGCGGTCTGCAAGGGCTCGTTCATCAACAAGGCCATCCTGGTGCCCGCGGCGCTGGCCATCGGCACCTGGCTGCCCTGGCTGGTGACGCCGCTGCTGATGGTCGGCGGCGCTTTTCTCTGCTTCGAGGGCGCCGAAAAACTCGCGCACAAGTTCCTGCACAAGAAGGAACACGACGCCGACACCCAGCGCCACGAGCAAGCCGTGGCCGACGAGGCGGTCGACGTGGTGGCGATCGAGAAGGACAAGATCAAGGGCGCCGTGCGCACCGATTTCATCCTCTCGGCCGAAATCATCGCGATCACGCTGGGCACCGTGCAGGGCCAGCCGTTCACGACGCAGCTGAGCGTGCTGGTCGGCATCGCGCTGATCATGACGATCGGCGTCTACGGCCTCGTGGCCGGCATCGTGAAGCTCGACGACGCGGGCCTCTACCTGAGCCAGCGCGCGAGCGCCGCCTCCCGCGCGTTGGGCCGCGGCATCCTCGCCACGGCGCCCTGGCTCATGAAGGCGCTGTCGGTCGCCGGCACCGCCGCCATGTTCCTCGTGGGCGGCGGCATCCTCGTGCACGGCGTGCCCGCGTTTGGCCACGCCGTCGAAGACTGGGCCAAGGCCACGGGCGGCGTGTTCGGCACGCTGGGCTCGATGGGCGTGAACGCCGTCGTGGGCCTTGTCGCCGGTGCGATCGTGCTGGCGGTCGTGGAGCTCGTCGGCAAACTGCGCGGCAAGAAGGGCTGAGCCTGCTGCGGCAAGCACGTCCCTCTCGCTGAAACCCGCCGCAAGGCGGGTTTTTCTTTTTCAGGAGCGCGGCTTGTTGCGCTGGAACAGGCCGACGCCGACCAGCGCGATGCCCAGCACCAGCGCGAACCAGCCGACGATGTAGGCGCCCGCCACCATCTCGAACCAGCGCGTGCCTTGCAGGAAGCGGGGCGCCAGCAGCACGGCGGCGCCGATCACGAGGCAGAGGATGCCGCGTTCGAGCGTGCGGAGTTGTCGTTGGGGCTTGGCCATGGCTTGTTCTTCGATGGTGCGGATTGATCTGTCAGCGCGTCATTTTCCGCGCATCGCCGCAGGATGCCCTTGCAGTTCAAACGACTTCCCCGTCGGCACCAGCGTATCCCCATCGACCCGCAGGATCGTGATGTCCTGGTCGATGAAATTCCCCACGTAGAGGTACTTGCCGTCCGCGCTCCACACCGCGCCTTCGGGCAGGCCGCGCACCACCACCTCGTTGGCGCGCGTGACCTTCTTCCCGTCGATCTTCAGCAGCACGACCGAGCCGTTGCGGTTGTAGAAGTAAGCGTTCTTCGCCGAGTTGCTGCCGCGCAGGATCACCGCGACTGCATGCCGGCCGGTCGGGCTCACGGCCAGGCCCTCGGGTCCGTCGCCGACCACCACCTTGTCGATCACGCGCGGCGGCGCGGCTTCCAGGTCGATCACGCTCACCGTGTCGACCTGCCCGTCCGACGCCCCCGAGTTGCCGTTGTCCGCCGTGAGCGCGAGCTTGCCGTCGGGCGTGACGTCCACGTTGTAGGGCCAGAGGCCGGCCGCGAGGTCCACCTTGTTGTAGCTGACCTTCTCGCCGTTCACTTCGAGCAGCGCGATCTTGTGGGCCGGGAACTTGGCGACCAGGGCCCGCTTGCCGTCGGGCGTGAAGCGTACGTGCGCGACCGAATCGTTCATGGCCACGGTGTCGATGAGCGTCACCTTCTTGCCCGCGATGCGCAGCACGCTGACCGAGTTGTCGGCGCGATTGGCCACCAGCGCGAGCGTGCCCGCGCGGTTGATCGAGAGGCCCGAAGGCTGCTTGCCCAACGTGAGCGTGTCGATGAGCTTGGGCGGCGTGGTGGTGAGGTCGATCACGAAGAGGCGGTTGTCGGGCACCTGCTTCCTCACGCCGTTTTCCTCGACCACGTTGAGCGAGTTCGCGACCAGCGCGAGCGTTTCGCCGGGCGTGATCGCAAGGTTGGTCGGCGGGCCGGCGATGGTGTTGTCCAGCTGCAGCGTGCCGACGACTTTCGGTGCGAGCGGGTCGGTGCCAATGTCGAGCACCTGCACCGTGTCGCGCCCCATGGGACCGAGGATGACGGCGCCCGCGTCGTTCCACGACTGCTTCTCGTCGTTGGCCACGATCATCAGCTGGCGCTGCGGCATGGTGGGGGTGAGGTTGGTGCAGCCCGAGAGCGCGGCCAGGGCAAGGGCGGCCAATGCGGCCGGGTGAAACTTCATGGTGCGTGTCTCCGTTGTTGTGTGTCGTTGTCGTGCGCGCCGAGTGGCCGCTGCGCATCGTAGCGGCACAATCGTTCGACCGAACACCCCAGAGCAAGCCGCATGACCATCGAGATATCCAAGGAAGCGCGCCAGCAGGCCATCGCCTCGATCGAGCGCTATTTCAACGAGAACATGGAAGAGAAGATCGGCAACATAGCGGCCGGCGCGCTGCTCGGCTTCTTCTTGGAGGAGGTCGGTCCCATCGTCTACAACAAGGCCGTGGCGGAGGTGCAGGAGCGGCTGCAGTCGCGCATCTCGGAAGTCGATCTGGAAGTGCACGAGGACGAGTTCCAGTACTGGCGCAAGTTCGACAGGCAGAAGAAGGGCCGCTAGACGTGGCGCCATACCGCAGCCTCGATCACATCGTCATCCGCGCGAAGGCTGCCGAGCCGCTGTACGCGCTCTTCGGTGAAGCCTTCGGGCTGCCCGTGTCCTGGCCGTTGCAGCACAGCGGCTTCGCGAGTTTCGGTTGGGTGAATGTCGGCAACACCAACCTCGAGATCTGGGCGGCGGCGAGCAATGCCGACCTGCCTTCGGACGTGCCGCTGCCCCTCGTGCAAGGCCTCGCGCTCGACCCCGAGGACTTGCAGGCCGGCATTGCAGGGCTGGCGCAGCGGGGCATCGAATGCAAGGCGCCGAAGGCGTTCCGCACGCAGAAGGACGACGGTACCTTGGTCGACAACTTCACGAACTCGGTGGTGCTCGACGTTTCTTCCGACGCATGCTGCGTCTTCTTTTGCGCCTGGGGTGCGGAAGACACGATCTATCCGTGGAAGGAAAAGCTGGACGCCCTGCAGCGCAAGGCGAGGGACGAGGCGATGTTCGCCCGGTGCGCGGGCGGCGCGTTGGGCCTCGTCGGACTGGCCCAGGTGCGGCTCGCGGTGCCCGACGTGCCGACAGCCGAACGGGCGTGGCGTGCATTGACCGGTTCGCAGCAAACGCCCATCGCGTTGACGCCCGACATCGCATTGCACGTCGTGGCGGGTGCGCGCGGCATCGAGACGATCGAGTCGCTGACCTTCGGCGTTCGGTCGCTGGCCGAAGCCAGAGCATTTCTGTCCGCGCGACATTGGTTGGAAGGCTCCGCGCCCGATGAGCTTGTGCTTGCCCGGTCCGCTTGCGAAGGGCTCGATCTGCGGTTTGTCGAAGTCCCAGCGTAGCGCGCACGCATCGCCCGCCATTCAAAGATGCTTCCAAACGTTGCAGAATCCCAAGCCATGCAACTCCACCGCCTGCCCACCCGCTTTTCGCCTTCTTCGCTGCTGCGAACCCTCGTCGCCGTGCCGCTCGTGCTGGCCGCATCCCTCGCAGTCGCCCAGCAGGAGCCGCCCTCGGCATTTCCCCTGGACGCCGCCGGCTACCTGAACGAGGAGCTGCCGCGCATGGAGGCCGCCATCGCCGCCAGGGACCGCAGCTTCTTCCACGGCGCGATGGCGCGCACGGTGCAGTTCACCGAGCGTTGGGGCTTCAAGGTGAAGGCCAATCCGGACCTCGCGGCCTACCCGATGTGCACCTCGGCGGTGATGGACTATGTGGTCGTCGGCATGTGCAAGCTGACGCCCGGCGACGAGGTCTGCGAGCCGGGGCTGGCGCCACGTTTCGATGCCAATGTGAAGCAGTGCCGCGAACTGGCGGCGCAAAAATAGCGGTCCGATCTTTCAACGAAGAAAAAAGTCCTCGTCTCTCGGGCGCAGGACGGAGACACCATGGACTACACCCGCTACCAGACCCTCGCCATCACCCGCCGCGGCGCCAACGGCACCGTGCTCGACATCCAGATGCGCGCGTCCAACGGCAAGCTGCCGACCGCCGGCCATGACGGCCACCGCGAACTCGCCGAGATCTGGCGCGACCTCTCGGCCGACGACACGGTGCGCTGCGCGGTGTTGAGGGGCGAAGGGCTGGGGTTCTCGGGCGGCGGCGACCTTTCGCTGGTGCAGGACATGGCCACCGACGACGCCATCCGCCAGCGCGTGTGGAAAGAGGCGCGCGACCTCGTCTACAACATCATCAACTGCGACAAGCCGATCGTGAGCGCCATGCACGGCCCGGCCGTGGGCGCGGGGCTGGTGGCGGGCCTCTTGGCCGACATTTCCATCGCCACGAAGAGCGCGAAGATCGTCGACGGCCACACGCGACTGGGCGTGGCGGCGGGCGACCATGCGGCCATCGTCTGGCCGCTCCTGTGCGGCATGGCCAAGGCCAAGTACCACCTGCTGCTGTGCGAGCCGGTGAGCGGCGAGGAGGCCGAGCGCATCGGCCTGGTGTCGCTCGCGGTGGACGAGGCCGACCTGCTGCCGCGCGCCTACGAGGTGGCCGACCGGCTCGCGGCCGGCAGCCAGAGCGCGATCCGCTTCACCAAGTACGCGCTCAACAACTGGCTGCGCCAGGCTGGGCCGACCTTCGATGCCTCGCTGGCGCTCGAATTCATGGGCTTCGCGGGGGCCGATGTGCGCGAGGGCGTGGCGTCGCTGCGCGAGCGGCGCGCGCCGAACTTCGGCTGAAGAAGACGAAGTCCGGCCTGCGGGATCAGGCCTTCTTCAGGCCCTGGAGCGTCTGCAGCAGCACGACGCGCGTCTGCCCCAGCACCATGCCCTTCCACTCGTCGTTGTCGCAATAAAACGCGTCGCGCAGCCCCTGGCGGATCTCGCGCTTCTGCGCTTCCGGCGCCTCGGGATGGCGGCGCAGCCAGGTGTCGGCGCGCAGGCGAAGCAGCACTTCCAGATCGGGCAGCGTGCCGAACTCCAGGCCCATCGGCGCGACGCGGGCGTTCGGGCATTCGTCGTACGCGGTCGAGATGACGGGGCCCGACACGTCGGCCGATGCCGAGTCGCCGGCAAAGGGCGCGAACACGTCGGCGCCCCACCAGGCATGCGCCAGCGCGAGGTCTTCGGGCGTGTTGCGGCCCGGGTAGATCTTCTCGCCGTGGCCGTAGGGGCCGAGGCCGGTGTGCACGTCGATCCAGCCGAGGTGGGTGGCCGATGCCGCGTACTTGCGCAGGATCGCGCGAATGGTCTTGTTGCTCCAGGACGGCGCGGTGCCGCCGTAGAACAGGCCGTCGGGCGAGGTGTACTGGCCCTTGGTCACGGCCGCGCGGAAGGCGGTCATGCCGTGCTTGCCGATGTAGGCGGCCACGGCCGCGTCGTCGGCGGGTGTCGGCGGCCAGGTGGCGGGCAGCACCAGCGGCTCGACCTCGGCATAGCCGGCGTTCACCGGCAGCGGCGCATTGAAGTCGATGTGGTTGCGGTTCAGGTCGATGTTGTCTTCGTTCGTGCGGTGCAGGTGCGAGAAGCCATGCGGGTTGACCGCATGCACCAGCAGCAGCGCCACGCCGGCCTGTTCGAGGCGTGAGAGCAGGTCGGCATCGTGCAGCGTGGCGACCTGCGCGCCCGAGCCGCAGAAGCCTTCGGGGCCGTGCGTGCCCGAGGTGACGAGCAAGACCTTCTTCGCGTCCTTCGCGCCTAGCAGCGCCACGTCGGTGGCGAGTTCTTCGCCGAGCGCGCCGCGGTGCGCGGGATGCACGAACGATTCGATGGCCGCGCCGCGTTGTGCCGCGGCGTCGAGGAACTTGGCGCGGGCTTCGACATACGTGCCGGAGAAATAGCGCGTGGCGGCGGTGCGTTGTGTTTGCATGGGGTGGGGCTCCTGGGCGTGTACGTGGGAATCGTGGGAATGTTTTTTCAGGCCGGCGCGTGCGCGTCCGCGGCGTCGATGTCGCGGCCCGTGTGGTCGCGCAGCCAGATCAGGCCGCCCAGCGAAATCACCGTCATCGCCACGAGGTACCAGGCCGGCGCGAGCTTGCTGCCGGTGGCGTTGACCAGCCAGGTGCTGATGAACGGCGCGAAGCCGCCGAAGAGCGCCACGCCCACGCTGTAGACCAGCGACATGCCGCTCGCGCGCACGCGCTTGGGAAACATCTCCGGCAGCATCGTGATGCCCGGCACCGTCTGCACCACGAGCCCGACGCTGAACACGCCGAGCACGACGAACAGCACCAGCGGCGTCGGCGAGGCGTTGAGCCACAGGAAGCCGGGGTAGATCAGGATCGCCATCACGATGCGGCTCCAGAAGATGAGCGTCTTGCGGCCGACGATGTCCGAGAGCTTGCCTACGAACGGCGCGAGCGCGAACGAGAGCAACCCTGTGAGCGCCGCGCCGAAGAGTGCCACCGAGGGCGTGAGGCCCAGCTCGCGCACGGCATACGTGGGCATGTAGAAGGTGACGACATACGCGGCCGTGGTGCCGCCGACGATCGCCAAGATTGCGGCCAGCACCGTCTTGCCGTGCTGCGTGCAGACGATCTTCAGGCTGCTCTCGCGCGGCGCGGCCGCCTGCTCTGGCGAGATGTGCAGTGATTCTTCGAGGTGGCGGCGGATGTACATGCCCACCGGCGCGATCAGCATGCCGATGATGAAAGGCACGCGCCAGCCCCAGCTCTGCATCGCCTCGGGCGTGAGCGAGAAGGTGAGCGCGCCCACCACGATGGCGCCGAGCATCACGCCCAGGCCCTGGCTCGCGAACTGCCAGCTCGCCATGTAGCCGCGGTTGGCGGGCGTGGCGTGTTCCACCAGCAGCGTGGTCGATGCACCCACTTCGCCGCCGGCCGAGAAGCCCTGGATGAGCCGCGCCAGCACGATGACGATCGGCGCCGCGACGCCGATGGCCGCGTAGGTGGGCGTGAAGGCGATGAGCGCGCAGCCCAGCGCCATCAGGAAGATGGTGAGCGTCATGGCCTTCTTGCGGCCCGCGCGGTCGGCGTAGGCGCCGATCACGATGCCGCCCAGCGGCCGCATGACGAAGCCGACGCCGAAGCTCGCCACCGTCAGCAGCAGTTGGCCGTACGAATTGAAGGTCGGAAAGAAGAGCTTGCCGATCACGAGCGCGAGGAACCCGTAGACCGTGAAGTCGAAGAACTCGAGCCCGTTGCCGATGGTGGTGGCGACGATGGTCTGTCGCCGGCGGGCGGACGAGGGCTGCGTGCTTGGGATGCTCATGTCTCTCCAGTTGTGCTTTGTGTGTGATCTGGTCGGAAGGTCGCTCGACCGCGGCGGATGCTAGAGACTTGGTGCTGTCATGAAAAGACAATAATTGGGCGACAACGATAACTTTTGGTTGTCATACCCCGGTGCCTTGAGCGATGAAGCCCAATCAGTTGCACGCCTTCGTGGCGGTCGTCGAGCAGATGAGCATCCGCGCCGCCGCGCGCGTCCTGGGACTCTCGCAGCCGGCGGTGACCAAGATCGTGCGCGAGCTGGAGCGCGAGGTCGGCGCGCCGCTGGTGGAGCGCAGCGTCAAGGGCGTGCGGCTCACCGAGTTCGGCAAGGCCTTCGCGCCGCGCGCGCGGCTGCTCTTGGCCGACATGGCGCGGGCCCGCGACGAGATCGCGCAGATCCGCGACGGCGCGACAGGCTCGGTGTCGATGGCGGTGAGCGCCTCGTTCGCGCTCACCGTGCTGCCCGCCGCCTTCAAGGATTTCCACACGCGCCTGCCCGCAGTCGACGTGCAGTTCAGCGAAGCGGTGCTGCCCTGGATGCTCGCGCGGCTGCGCGACGGGTTCCTCGATTTCGCGGTGGCCCACGTGGTGCCCGGCACGCTCGATGCGCAGTTCGAGGCGGTCGAGCTGTTCCCGGTGAAGCTGGTGGTGGGCCTGCGCGAGCGCCATCCGCTGCGGGACGCGCGTTCGCTGCACGACCTGTATGCCGGCGAATGGATCCTGCCGGGCGACGACCACCGCGGGCGCGAGGCCGTCTCGCCGCTCTTCACACCGCTCGGCCTGCCGCCGCCGGCCCGCATCATCCAAGGGCAGTCGGTCACGGTGGCGCTGGGGCTGGTGGGTCACATGGACCTCATCGGCCTTTTTGTCGAGCCGCTGGTCAAGCTGACGTTCAAGCGGCACGGCATCCGGCGCATCGACGTGGTGGAAACGCTCCCCACGCTGAACGTGTGCGTGGTGCGGCGGCGAGGGCAGCTGTCGACGCCGGCGGCGCAGCATTTCATCGAATGCATCCAGCGCGCTTCAGCGGCTGCGATGGGGGGCTAGGGCGGCGGGAAGTCGATGCCCGGTCCGCCCGTCTTCCAGGGCGCGTACTTGGGCATGGCGCGGGCGAACAGATCGGAGGCGGTCCACGCGGACAGCCAAGCATGCAGGCGCGGCCAGGGCTGGGCATCGAACCATGTGGCATCGACCATCGCGAACTGGCGCACGAAGGGCATGAGGGCGGCGTCGGCCAATGTCGCGTGCGTGCCGGCCAGATGAGGTGACACCGAGAGCCGGGCTTCGAGATCGCGCAGGAACGCCGCACCGCGCTCACGCGCCGCATGTTCCGCATCGTCGAATCGGTTGGGGTACTTGTAGCGGTCGAGCTGTGGCTTGAAATCGCCATCGCACGCGGCGACCAGCGCGAGCAGGTCATCTAGCGTGCCGGCATCGGGCTGCAGCCAGCGCTGCGGATCGTTGCGCCGCAGGGCCCACAGCATGATGTCCAGGCTCTGTTCGATCACCGTGCCGTCGGCCATCACCAGCACCGGTACCGTGCCCTTTGGCGATGCGGCCAGCATCTCGGCGGGTTTGTCGCGCAGCACGATCTCGCGCAACTCGCAGGGCGTGTTGCTCGCGATCAACGCGAGCCGGGCCCGCATCGCATAGGGGCAGCGGCGGAACGAATAGAGAACGGGGAGGGCGGTGGCGGAAGACATGCGAGCGGGCGATTTTCCGCCAGCGCGAGCGACTCGCGCCCGGCCGGGTTTTTCCACACAATGAGCCATGGCCGAACGCCTCTTCCTGCGCCTCGATGACGACCCTCTGCACGGCCCCGAATCGGGCGTGCCCGCCGGCACGCTGCGCGCGGTGCCGGTGAGCGCCGCGTTGCAGGCGCATGTCTCCCACATCCTGCTCTACCGCGAGACCTTCGCGGCGGGACACGAGGTGCATGAACGCGTGCTGCCCGATGGCGCGGTGCGCCTGGTCTTCAATCTTGGCGATGCGCCTTCCGCGGGCGATGGTGCGGGGCTGCCGGTGGAGGCGATCGGCGCCTCCGCCGCGCCGGTCGTGGTGCGCATGCGGGACACGGTGGAGGGAATCTCCGTCACGCTGCGGCCCGGTGCGGCGGCTGCACTGCTGGGCTTGCCTGCCGGCGAGATTGCGGGTCAGGCCGTGCATCTAGACGAGCTCTGGCAGGGCGGTGCGGCCGAGTTGCTGGCGCGCATGGCCGAGGCACCCGACGATGCCGCGCGGGCAGCGTTGCTCCAGTCTGCGCTGGAGCGCCGGCTGCGCGGTGGCGGCGGTGCCGTTCACGCCGCCGCGATGCACGCAGCCCGCCTCATCGCCGAATCGGGCGGGCGGAAACCGTTGCGCGATGTGGCTGCGGCCGTCGGTGTCGGCGAGCGGCGCCTGCAGCAGCTTTTCCACGCACACGTCGGGCTGTCACCACGTGCCTGGGCGCGGCTCGCGCGACTGCACGACTGCCTGCGCGCGCTTCGGCTGCAGTCCGCGCCGGCCTGGGCTGATGTCGCGGTCGAGAGCGGCTTCTACGACCAGTCGCACCTGGTCAACGAATTCCGCGCGCTCTGCGGCGTCACGCCGACCGAGTTCATGGGGCACGCGATTTCGGGTTCTTCCAAGACGCCCGGCTGAGGGCGCACTATCTTCGTCGGCGTTCAAACCAAGGAGCACTGGATGACGCAGAACGAGAACACGAAGAACCGCCCGCTGAAGGATTGCATCGCCGTGGTCACCGGGGCGAGCCGCGGCGCGGGGCGCGGCATCGCGATGGAGCTGGGCGCCGCCGGCGCCACGGTGTACGTCACCGGCCGCAGCACGCGCGCGCAGCCCGCCGACACCTATGGGCAATTGCTGGCGCTGTCGGACATGCCGGCCGTGCCCGGCAGCATCGACGACACCGCCGATGAAGTCACGCGCATGGGCGGACGCGGCATCGCCGTGCGTTGCGACCACACCCGCGAAGAAGATGTGAAGGCACTCTTCGCGCAGGTAGAGCGCGAGGCGGGCCGCATCGACCTGCTCGTGAACAACGCATGGGGCGGCCACGAGACCTTCACCGGCGTGTTCGACGCGCCTTTCTGGGAGCACCCGCTCGCCAACTGGGATTCGATGTTCGACCGCGGCGTGCGCAACCACTTGGTGGCCAGCCGCTCGGCCGCGCCGCTGATGGTGCGCGCCAAGCGAGGCCTGATCGTAACCACCACCTTCTGGGACCGCGGCCGCTACATGAAGGGCAACCTCTTCTACGACCTCGCAAAAGCCTCGATGACGCGGCTGGCCTTCGGCATGGCCGAGGAGCTGAAGCCGCACGGCGTGGCCTCGGTCGCTGTGTCGCCGGGCTGGATGCGCACCGAATTCGTGCTGGCCGGCCACAAGACCGACGAGGCGCATTGGCAGGAGCGGCCCGCGCTCGCGGGCACCGAATCGCCGCGCTACCTCGGCCGCGCGGTGGCGGCGCTGGCGGGCGATCCGCAGGTGATGGAGAAGACGGGCGAGGTGCTGCGGGTGGCCGACCTGGCGAAGGCGTATGGCTTTACCGACATCGATGGCCGGCAGGTGAAGGCCTTCGAGATGTAAAGATGCAGCGATAGTGGGCGGGGCGAAGATCAAGTGCAACCGTGTTGCACTTGATTCCTATAATGCAATGCTGTTGCATATCCAAAGAGCGCGCCCCATGACCCATCGCCTCCCCGTCACCGTCCTCTCAGGCTTTCTCGGCGCCGGCAAGACCACCTTGCTCAACCACATCCTCCACAACCGCGAGGGGCGCCGCGTGGCGGTCATCGTCAACGACATGAGCGAGGTCAACATCGATGCGGCGCTGGTGCGCGACGGCGGCGCGCAGCTCTCGCGCACCGACGAGAAGCTGGTCGAGATGAGCAACGGCTGCATCTGCTGCACGCTGCGCGAAGACCTGCTGATCGAAGTGAACCGCCTCGCGAAGGAGGGCCGCTTCGACCAGCTGGTGATCGAGTCCACCGGCATCTCCGAGCCCCTGCCCGTGGCCGAGACCTTCACCTTCGCGGGCGAGGACGGCAAGAGCCTGGCCGACGTGGCGCGGCTGGACACCATGGTGACGGTGGTCGATGCCTTCAACTTCCTGCGCGACTACGGCTCGCCCGACAGCCTGGGCCAGCGCGGCCAGTCGCTGGGCGACGAAGACACGCGCACGGTGGTCGACCTCCTGATCGAGCAGATCGAGTTCTGCGACGTGCTGGTGGTCAACAAGACCGACCTCGTCACGCCCGAGGAGCGCGAGCAGCTGATGGCGATCTTGCAGAGCCTGAACCCGCGTGCACGCATCGAGGTGTCGCAGTTCGGCCGCGTCGCGCTCGATCGCGTGCTCGACACAGGCCTCTTCGATTTCGAGCAAGCGGAGCAGGCGCCGGGCTGGCTGGCCGAACTGCGCGGCGAGCATGTGCCCGAGAGCGAGGCATACGGCATCCGCAGCTTTGTCTATCGCTCGCGCCTGCCGTTCCATCCGAAGCGCTTCTGGGACCTGGTGCAGAGCGAGTGGGAAGGCGTGGTGCGCTCCAAGGGATTCTTCTGGCTCGCGAGCCGCGCCACGCGTGCCGGTTCGTGGTCGCAGGCCGGCGGCGCTTGCCGTTACGGCGCGGCGGGCTTCTGGTGGGCGGCGGTGCCGCGGGAGCACTGGCCGACCGAGCCGGATGCGCTGGAGACGATCCAGAAGAACTGGGACCCGGCAACCGGGGATGCGCGTCAGGAGCTGGTGCTCATCGGCATTGGCATGGACGAGGCCGCATTGCGTGCGCGGCTGGATGCGTGCCTGCTCACCGAAAACGAGATGCGCTTCGGCGCCTCGTGGTGGCAGAACCTGCCCGATCCGTTCCCGTCCTGGAACGTCTGACCGCGTTCAGCGCGCGCAGTCGCCGCAGGTGCCGTGCAAGGTGAGCGCGGTGTGGCGGGTGTCGATGCCTTGCTTGCGCAGCGCCCTGCCGAGCCGGCCCATCACCTTGGGCAGTTCGGGGTCCGACGGCAGCGCCAGCACCTTGTGGCACTGGTCGCATTCGAAGGTGTTGCCCGATGCCGCCTCGACGTGCCGCGCAAAGCGGTTGACCCGGTCGGCGCCCACGCGGCGGTCGCACAGGCCCGCTTCGACGAGGCGGTCGAGCACGC
The DNA here is from genome assembly GCF_030815625.1 of Variovorax sp. W1I1. Taxonomy (NCBI): domain Bacteria; kingdom Pseudomonadati; phylum Pseudomonadota; class Betaproteobacteria; order Burkholderiales; family Comamonadaceae; genus Variovorax; species Variovorax sp. W1I1. The sequence goes on from NZ_JAUSWZ010000001.1 coordinate 1,382,834, forward strand.
GGTAGATGGTCACGCGGTCGGGGGCTTCGCCGGTGGCCGTGGTGTAGGCCGCGGCCACTTCCTCGTGCGTCAGGGGTTGGGAGGTGTGCCGGAGCAGTTCCAGCACCGTCTGGGCGGCGCGCGTGACGCGCAGGCCGCTTTCGCGCAGCAGGGTTTCGCTGTCGAAGGCGGCGGCTGCGGCGGCGAGCGGGGGCTTCGGGTGCGGGTTCGGGGTCTTCATGGGAAACGCGATTGTGTTGCATCTTCGGGTCCCGTTGGGCAAAGCGGCAAAAATCGCCCGCCTGCCAGGCCGGAAATCGCCGGCATCGCGCAAGGCGTTCCGACGCCGCCGCGGGGCCGCATATGCCCGGATGCACCTAAGCATCTGACGAATGGGTCGTTCGCGCGAAGGCGGACGCGCGACAGAATCGCGCGCTTTGTCTTTTGCAACCGAAAGTCCTCCATGCGCGTCCTCCCCTGGCTGAAAAAACCGCTCCTCGCACTGGGAGCCGGTGCGCTGTTGTCGTTGGGCGCGCAGGCGCAGCAGACGCCGGCCGCCTATCCGTCGAAGGCCGTGCACATCACGGTAGCCAACACGCCCGGCAGTTCGCCCGACGTGCTCGCCCGCTACCTGTCGCAGCGCCTGTCCGAGCAGTGGAAGCAGCCCGTGGTGATCGACAACCGCGCCGGGGCGGCGGGCATCCTGGCGGCCGACGGCCTCGCCAAGGCGCCGGCCGACGGCTATTCGCTGCTGGTGGGCGCCGACGGCCCGATCACCATCCTCCCCAATCTCCAGGCCGGTCTGCCCTACGACGCGCGCCGCGACCTCGTGCCGGTGGTGTCGCTCGGGCAGATCGATTTCGTGCTGGTCGCGAATCCGAAGACGGGCTTTCGCACCGTGGCCGATTTTGTGCGCGCCGCCAAGGCGCAGCCTGGGCGCATCAACTACGCCTCGGCCGGCAACGGCAGCCCGCAACAGCTCAGCATGGAACTGCTCAAGCAGAAGACCGGCATCTACGTCACCCACATCCCGTACCGCGGCGGCCCGCTGGGCATGCAGGACGTGATTGCCGGGCAGATGGACGTGATGTTCATCGCGGTCGGCCCGGCGCTGCAGCACATCCGCGCGGGCAAGCTCGTCGCGCTGGGCACCAGCGGCGAGAAGCGCCATGCGCTGCTCCCTGAGGTGCCGACCGTCGCCGAGACCTACGCGGGCTATCGCTCGGGCACCTGGTTCGGCCTGTTCGCGCCGGCCCGCACGCCGCAGCCCGTGCTCGACGCGATTGCCGCCGACGCCGGGCGCATCGTGCAGACGCCCGCGGCTCGCGCCGACCTCGCGCTGCAAGGCATCGAGGCCACGGGTTTTCCGCAGCGGCAGTTCCAGCAGCAGGTGTCGGCCGAGTACGAACGCTATGCGCAGATCGTGAAGGCGACAGGCATCAAGGCCGAGTAACCCGGCTAGCGGATTGAGCGGGACAGCGCCTTGGCGAAATCCGCGACATCGTCGTCGCGGCACACCTCCGCCGCCATCGGCGCCTGTCCGCCCGCCACGGCGACCAGCGCCATCGCCTTCTTGGGGCAGAGGCCCAGGCAGGTCGATTGCACGACGCGCAGGCGACCCGGCACATGCACCAGGTCGCGCTTCAATTCCTTGCGGACCTGTTTCGCCTTGAGTTTCGTGGGGCCGTCGCTGCGCTCTTCACAGTCGCCGCAGACCAGCACGACGCCCGAAAGCTTGATCTCGACCAGGGGAGGGGAATGGCTCACGTGCTTCTTTCCTTTTTTCTTTCCTTTTGTTTCGGCCCATCTTGGGCGCCAAGGCACGCCGCGCAAGTCAGCCGACCGCCCGAATGCGCTAAGGTGCGGCCATCCGAAGCCCTGAATACCTTTGCCCGACCATGTCCCGCCTTCCCATCGAAATCGAAACCGCCCCGAACCCCATCGCCTCCGTGATCCTGATGCACGGCCTGGGCGCCGACGGCAACGACTTCGTGCCGATCGCCGGTGAGCTCGACCTGTCCAGCGTCGGCCCGGTGCGCTTCGTGTTTCCCAATGCGCCGGTGATTCCGGTCACCCTGAACAACGGCTACCAGATGCCTGCCTGGTTCGACATCGCAGGCCCCGATTTCAACGTGCAGGAAGACGCCACGGGCCTGCGCCGCTCGCAGGCCGCCATCGAGGCGCTGATCGCCAACGAAAAGGCCCGCGGCATTCCCGCCAACCGCATCGTGGTGGCCGGTTTTTCGCAGGGCTGCGCGATGGCGCTGCTGACCGGACTGCGCCACACCGAACGCCTGGCCGGCATCGTCGGCCTTTCGGGCTGGCTGCCGCTCGCGGCCAGCACCGCGGCCGAGCGCCATGCGGCCAACCATGACACGCCGGTGTTCCTCGGCCACGGCCGGCAGGACCCGATGGTGCCGCTGGCACGGGCCACGCAATCGCGTGACGCGCTCATCGCCTTGGGCTATACCGTCGAGTGGCACGACTACGCGATGGCGCACTCGGTCTGCATGGAGGAAGTGGCCGACCTGAACGATTTCCTGCTGCGCGTGCTGGCCTGAAGCGCCAAAGCGCCAAAAGGCCGCCGCGGCAACCCATGAAGAAAGGAGACATCCCATGATCCTCGTCATCGGACACGCCCTCGCCAAGCCCGACACCCTGCAGGCGATGCTGGCCATCAGCGTGGAGCACGTGCTGCGCTCGCGCGCCGAGCCCGGCTGCATCTCGCACGAAGTCACGACCGACGTGCAAGACCCGTTGCGGCTGACGTTCGTGGAGCGCTGGAGCGACATGCCCGCGCTGCAGACGCACTTTCGCGTCGATGCCTCGCGCGCCTTCGGCAAGGCGCTCGCGGCCATGGCCGACGGCACGCCGGAGATCCACGTCTACCAGTCGGACGAGATAGACCTGCGGGCAGGCCGCGCCTAGCCCGCATTTTTCTCTACAGAAAAGGCCTTTGGCCCCCACGGTGCCTATGCGGGGAGCTATCAAAAAAGTAGCGGGCGAGAACCTAGCTGGAAACGGGATTCCCTGCACGAGCGTTGCCCGCGCACCCGTGCTACCTTCCAGCCCCTCAGAAGATTGATGGGTCATAACAATATGAGCAACAGATTGCAGGAGAGGCTGGGTGCCCTTTCAGCCGCACGCCTGAAGGGCATGCGCCGTGGCATCGAGAAGGAAAGCCTGCGCGCGCTGCCCGACGGCAAGCTCGCGCTGACGCCGCATCCGCTGGCGCTGGGCTCGGCGCTCACGCATCCGCACATCACGACCGACTTCAGCGAATCGCAGCTCGAGCTCATCACAGGCGTGCACGCCGGCGTCGAATCGGCGCTGGAAGAATTGACCCAGGTTCACCAGTTCACCTACCGCGTGCTCGACCAGCTGGGCGACGAGCGCCTCTGGGTCTCCAGCATGCCCTGCGGCCTGCCGACCGACGAGACCATTCCCATCGGGCGCTACGGCTCCTCGAACGTGGGCCGCGCCAAGAGCGTCTACCGCATGGGCCTGAGCCACCGCTACGGCCGCCGCATGCAGACCATCTCGGGCATCCACTACAACTGGTCGCTGCCCGATGTGTCGAGCGAACAGTACTTCGCGCTGATCCGCAACTTCCGCCGTCACGCCTTTCTCTTGCTGTACCTGTTCGGCGCTTCGCCGGCCCTGTGTTCGAGCTTCGTCGCGGGCCGCCCGCACGAGCTGCAGCCGCTGGGCGACGGCAGCATGTTCATGCCGCACGGCACGTCGCTGCGCATGGGGCGCCTGGGCTACCAGAGCGATGCGCAGGCCTCGCTGGCCGTGAGCTACAACAGCCTCGACGGCTATGGCGCCTCGCTGCAGGACGCGCTCACCCGCCCGTGGCCGGCCTACGAATCCATCGGCATCCGCAACCTGGGCGGCGACTACAACCAGTTGGGCACCAGCCTGCTGCAGATCGAGAACGAGTTCTACGGCACCATCCGCCCCAAGCGCGTGATCAACCCCGGCGAGCGTCCGCTGCATGCGCTGCGCGAGCGCGGCGTCGAGTACGTCGAGGTGCGCCTCATGGACCTCGACCCCTTCGAGACCGTCGGGATCAACGCGCAGACCATGCGCTTCATCGATGTGTTCCTGCTGCATTGCCTCTTGAGTGACAGCCCCGACGACACCCCCGAAGAAATCGCCGACCTCGCGCGCAACCAGCACCTGACCGCCGCGCGCGGCCGCGAACCGGGCCTGCGCTTGTCGCGCGGCGGCAGCGAAGTGACGCTGACGGACTGGGGCATCGAACTGGTCGAAGAGTGCCTGCCCATCGCCGCCGCGCTCGACGCGGCGCAGGGCGGCACGCTGCACACCGACGCGGTGAATGCCGCCCGGGCCGCGCTGCAGAACCCCGACAGCCTGCCCTCGGCCCGCGTGCTCGCGGCCGTCGAGCAGCAGCACGCCAACTCGTTCATCGGTTTCGTGCGCGCCCAGTCGGAGCAGACCCGCGCCGCACTGCTGGCCCTGCCGTTCTCGGCCGAGCAGCAGGCTGCATTCGAGCGCATGACCGCCGAGTCGATTCAGGAGCAAAAGCGCATCGAGGCGGCCGACACGATGCCCTTCGAGATCTACCGCGAGCAGTACGTCTCGCCCGCGCGGCTGGGCATCGCCCGGGGGCGGATGGCCGTCGCGGCCTGATACCAAAGCCTTCAGCGTCGTTCGGCGTCCGTCGGCGCCACCATCCTCAGACGACAGCGGTGGTGGCCGATGGCCTACAGGCATTGGCCCGCATGGCCCACCGCGCGCCACGCCTGCGCTGCGAGGATGCGTTGCATGCACAGCGCAAGTACCGTCCCCCTGGTTTCATCATGACGTTCAAGGCCTACCTCGTCGAGGACAGTCCCGTGATCCGCGAGAACCTCGTCGGATTCCTGGAGGATGTGGCCGATGCGGAGGTCGTGGCCTCCGCCAGCACCGAGGAAGAAGCCGTCGCCTGGCTGCGCCAGCACCGCGACGGCTGGGACCTGACCATCGTCGATCTCTTCCTCAAGCGCGGCAACGGGCTGGGCGTGATCAACGCCTGCCGCAACCGCTCGCCGCACCAGAAGGTGGTGGTGCTCAGCAACTACGCCACGGCCGACATGCGCGACCGCTCGACCCAGCTGGGCGCCGACGCCTTCTTCGACAAGTCGGCCGAACTCGACCAGCTGGTGGCGTACTGCGCCACCATGCAGCCGTCGCCCGGGTGACTGGCACGCTCTGCCTGCGGCACTGGTGCCAGGATCTTTTGGGGTAAAACGCCACGCTGCCGCACAGCGGCAAGGCGCAGACACTCCCCCCAACGAAAGCAGCAGAGAAGAGAGCGACTCATGAGCAACAGCATCGACTTCAAGGGCCGCGTGGCCATCGTGACCGGCGCGGGCGGGGGCCTCGGCCGCCAGCATGCGCTGGCCCTGGCGGCGCGCGGCGCCAAGGTGGTGGTCAACGACCTGGGCGGCGCGCGCGACGGCTCGGGCGGTTCGGTGAGCGCCGCGCAGGCGGTGGTCGATGAGATCGTGGCGGCCGGCGGCGAAGCCATCGCCAATGGCGCATCGGTGACCGACTTCGAAGCGGTGCAGGCCATGGTGCAGCAGGCGGTGGACGCCTGGGGCCGCGTCGACATCCTGGTCAACAACGCCGGCATCCTGCGCGACAAGAGCTTCTCCAAGATGGAGATCGCCGATTTCAAGCTGGTGGTCGACGTGCACCTCATGGGCGCGGTGAACTGCACCAAGGCCGTCTGGGCGCTCATGAATGCGCAGAAGTACGGCCGCATCGTGATGACCACCTCGTCCTCGGGCCTGTACGGCAACTTCGGCCAGAGCAACTACGGCGCCGCCAAGCTCGCGCTCGTGGGGCTCATGCAGACGCTGAGCATCGAGGGCGCGAAGAACGACATCCGCGTGAACTGCCTCGCGCCCACCGCCGCCACCCGCATGACAGAGGACCTGTTCCCGAAGGAAATGCTCGAGGCCTTCCAGCCCGACGCGGTGGTGCCCGCCATGCTGGTGCTGGCCTCGCAGGACGCGCCCAACCGCACCGTGCTCTGCGCGGGCGCCGGCGTCTTCGAGGCGGCGCACATCACGCTCACGCAGGGCGTCTGGCTCGGCAGCGGCCCGGATGCGCCCGAGCAACTGGCCGCGCGGCTGGCCGAGGTGACCTCGCGCGAGGGTGAGGTCGTGCCGCAGAGCGGGGCGACGCAGGGCAGCAACGAAGTCGGCAAGGCGATGGCGGCGAAGGTCGACAAAGCCTGAAAGGCCTGAAGAGCCCCAACTGCCGCCCTGTTCATGGCGCTTGACCTAGAGCGCACTCGAGCATTTCCAATGAATTCACCGGGACTTCCGGTTCATTCAACTGCCGAGGAAAAAACCATGAACACGAGCGACAACAAGGCCCTGGTCCAGCACATCCACGCCGAGCTGGACAAGGGCAACGGCCAGGCCTTCATCGACAGCCTGGCCGACGATGCCAGTTGGACATTGGAGGGCACCACGCCCTGGTCGCGCACCTACGCGGGCAAGGAAGCCATTCGCGAGGAGCTGATCAAGCCGCTGTTCGCACAGTTCGCCGCGCCGTACGCGAGCAAGACCGAGCGCATCATTGCCGAGGGCGACCGGGTGGTGGTGCTCTTCAGCGGCGATGTGCCCACCAAGGCCGGCAAGCGCTACAACAACCGCTATTGCTACGTCTACCGACTCGAAGGAGGCAAGGTGAAAGAGCTGACCGAGTACTTCGACACCGCACTGGTGCAGCAGGCGCTCGAGGCGCCGCCGGCGGCCGCGCATGCCGGCTAGCGTGACTGGAGAGAAGACCGCACCGGCCGCACCGGTGGTGAAGGGCACGCCCTTCCACATCGGCGAACTGGCCACGCGCACCGGCCGCACGGTGCACGCCATCCGCTGGTACGAAACGCAGGGCCTCGTGCCCGGCGTGGCGCGCGACGAGGGCGGGCGGCGCCTCTACGGCGAGCTGCACGTCGGCTGGCTCGACCTGATGGAGCGCCTGCGCCGCACCGGCATGTCGATTGCAGAGATGCGCGAATACACCGCGCTCGCTTTGCAGGGCAAGGCCACGCTGCAGCAGCGCCGCGACATGCTCGCCGCGCACCGCGCGCGCGTGACCGAAACCATTGCAGACTGGAAGAAGGCGCTCACGCTGGTCGACCGCAAGATCGACTTCTACGACGCGTGGATGGCGAGTGGCCAGCGCCCGCCGCTGATTCCTGCGGAGACGCCGCGCGCCGCGCCGCCGAAGCGGCGCAAAACGGCTTGACCGGCGCCGCTATTCGGCGACGAAGCCGCTGTCCTTGCGGATCGAATCGCGGTCGCGGTGGTTGTTCAGGCGCCCCAGCGTGCTGTCGAGCAGCCGCTTGAGCTTGTCGGCCGCGCCGCGGAAGGCCTCGTCGAGCGTGTTGGCGTGCTGTGTCACGGCCAGCGGTTTGTGGTGGGCCAGGCGCGCTTCCATCACGCAGCGCTTGTCGCCGCCGCCGGCCTTGTCGTGGTTTTCGTCGCTCAGATGCACCTCGACGCGCGTCACGTCTTCGACGAAACGGCTCAGCTGCTGCTTGATCTCGGTGTCGGCCCAGCGTTCCAGCGTGTCCTTGTTTTCAATACCGTTGCTCGTGTTGACCTGAATCTGCATGCAATGTCCCTGCTGGATGGATGAACGAAGGTCCACTGTGCGCCCTTGGGCACCATGCCGTGCGTAGGTCTATTCCCTACCCACGCGCCGGGCAGGGTCCGCAATGTCGCGATGCGGGCGGTTTTGCTCAGCCTCTTAGCTCTGGATGTAGCTGGTGAGCTGGTCGATCGTCTGCTCGTGCTCGCTGATGATGTCGTCCATCAGGTCCTGGATGGAGATCATGCCCACCACCTTGTCGCCGTCGACCACCGGCAGGTGGCGGAACTTGCGCTGGCTCATCAGCGCCATGCAGGCGCGGGTGCGGGTTTGCGGGGTGACGGTCATCACGTCGGGCGTCATGATCTCCGAGACCTTCATCTCCTTGGAGTTCTTGCCCTGCAGCGCGACCTTGCGGGTGTAGTCGCGTTCGGAGAGAAAGCCCACGAGCTTCTCGCCGTCCATCACCATGAGCGCGCCGACCTCGAAGCGGGCCAGCGTGGCCAGCGCATCGAACACGCTGGTGTCGGGCGAGGTGCGCCAGGCGGCGGAGTCATGGCGCTTGAGCAGTTCGGAGACGGGTTTCATCGCGGTCACTCCATCAGAAAGTTTCGATTCGACCGACGCCGCAGGCGCCGCACTCGGTCAAATCATAGGGGCGGACAAGCCCCTCGCGATGCAAAACCCTCTAGGGGATTGCGCGTGTGTGCCACGCGCCAGAAGCCGGCGAGAACTTAAGGTGTCGCGGCCAGCACGCGGCTGAGCGCCACCGGATCGCCCACCACCGTCTTCACGAGGCCCTTGTCGTCGAAGTTGACCTGGTACTCCGACCAGCTGTCGCGCCAGTAGCGCCAGGTCACCGCCTCGAGGCTGGGGTTCTCGCCGGCCACGGGATAACCGATGGCCATGAGCACCTGCTCGCGCGTCATGCCGGGCATCACCTTGCCGGCGCGGATGGCGGTGCTCACCGCGGGCGGGAAGGCCGCCATCTTCTGCTTCGGGTCTTCGGTGACCACATAGCGCTTGGCGAAGTCGATCAGCGTGATGTTGCGGCTGTAGTCGTTCTTGATGCGCTGCGGCTTGCCCGCGAGGTCGAGGTTGAAAAAGCGGAAGTCGTAGCCCGTGATGCGCGCCGGCGTGCCCACGGCGACGATGCTCGTGCCCTGCTCGTCGTAGTTGATGTCGCTGATCGAGTCGCCGTAGGTGCGCATGTTGCAGCACAGGAAGCCGCTGGTCAGCGGGCCGGGCGGCGGGGAAGGGCGCTGGGCATGAACGACGGACACGGGCACGACGGTGGCTGCCAGCAAGGCGGCAGCGGCAAGGCGCTTGAGCATGGATTTCCCTCGGAGTTTTGTTGGAATGCTGCAGGACGCAGCGCCGCGGATTCTAGGGTTGCAGCTATTGAAAAGATAGCATCGGGTCGCTGTTCAGGTTCCCGGTTCACAATGCGCACCCGGCCTCCGAGCCGTCCCTTCCAAGTCAGCGCGACAGAAAGAGCATCCATCGATGGCGATCCAGTGGTTCCCCGGGCACATGTACACGACCCAGAAGGCCATCACCGAGCGGGTGAAGGACATCGACGTGGTCATCGAATTGCTCGACGCGCGCCTGCCCGGCTCCAGTGCCAACCCGATGCTGGCCGAGCTCACGGCCGGCCGGCCGACGCTCAAGGTGCTCAACAAGCAGGACCTGGCCGACCCCGCGCGCACCGCGCTCTGGCTCGCGCACTACAACGCGCTGCCCGACACGCGCGCCATTCCGCTGGACGCCAGCCTCACCACGCCAGCGCAGCAGATCGTCAAGGCCTGCCACGACCTCTCGCCCAACCGCGGCGGCATGGCCAAGCCGATGCGGGTGCTGATCTGCGGCATTCCGAACGTGGGCAAGTCGACGCTCATCAACACGCTGACGGGCGGGCGCAAGGCCAAGACCGGCGACGAGGCCGGCATCACCAAGCTGGAGCAGCGCATCACGCTGGCCGACGACTTCTACCTGTGGGACACGCCCGGCATGCTGTGGCCGCGCATCGTGGTGCCCAAGAGCGGCTACAACCTCGCGGCCAGCGGTGCGGTGGGGCGCAATGCCTTCGACGAGGAGGAAGTGGCGCTGGAACTGCTCAACTACCTGAAGACGCATTACGCCGGCGGCATCGCGGCGCGCTTCAAGCTGATCGAGCTCGACGCCGCGACCATCGCCGGCATGAAGGACGAGGACGTACTCGACACCATCGGCCGAAAGCGCGGCGCGCTGCTGGGCAAGGGCCGGGTCAACCTGCAGAAGGCGGCGGAAATCGTGATGCACGAATTCCGTGCAGGCAATCTCGGGCGCATCACGCTCGAGACGCCCGAGGAATTTGCCGCGTGGCTGGCCGAGGGACAGCGCATCGATGCCGAGCGTGCGGCGAAGAAGGCGGCGCGCGGGAAGAAGGGCAAGGCCAAGCCCGAAGCTGCTCCCGACCAGAACATGTGAAACGAAGGCCGCCGCGCTGTCCGCTGGTGGCGCGCAGGCACAGCCGTTCTCACGCGGCTCTCCCCGCTCCGTGCCCGACGCGCCCGCCGCGCGGTGGCGCCCTTATCGCATCTGCAGCCGCGCATCCTTCGGATAGCTGATCGTGTAGTCGGCCGCCACGCGCGCGGTCTTGCCTGCGTCGAGGTCGAAGCTCCACATCGCGAGGCCCGGCTGCTTGTTCCACGCCAGCTCGCCCGGCTGCGGCGAGAACTGCGAAGCGATGCGCACCTGCTCGTCGACCGAGACCGGCGCCGCTTCGAGCACCTGCACTGCGATCGGCGTGCGGTGGCGGTTCTCGACCACGTAGGCGCGCTGCACCTTGCGCTCGGCGCGCGTGCCGGCGAAGCCGCCCGTGCCCTGGTTGTCCTTCTCCGGTTCGGCCTGCACGCGCACCAGCTCGTCGCGGCCGAAGGAGAGCGTCAGGCGCGCATCGCTGGGCGCCGTCCACTGGCCGTTGCCGACGAAGTTGCCGTCGCGATAAAGCTGCATCGGGCCGGCCGGCCACACGCCGGTGGGCTGTGCGAGGTCGGCGACCAGGAAGGCGCTCGCATCCACGCGCGGACTGGTGCGCGAGGCGAGCTTGGCCGTGTCCTCGTACTGGCCGAGCGCCATCGTCACGCGCTGGCCGTTCGAGGGCACGTCGATGCTTTGGGGTACCGAGAATTCGGTAGCAAAGCTGTTGTCGAACACGCTCACATCGAACAGCGGCGCGCGGCGTTCCATGGCCGATTCCCTGAGCGACGGCGGTGCGCCCGCAATGGCTGGCGCCGGTGCCGCCATGTAGGCCATGTCGGTCTTTGGGCGCTGCGGCGGCGGCTCGATGCCGATGCGCCATGCGCCCGGCGTGCGGCCGGTGGTTTCGCGGCGCGGCTGGCCGGTGGAGAGCACCAGCTTCACGCCGTGCCAGTCTTCGCCCGTCGCCTGCGCCACCAGCGCCTGGCGCTCGATGCGCACCTTGCGCGTGGTGGTGTCGAGCAGCGCGCGGTAGGTGGGCGTCCAGCCGGGGCCATTGACCTGGTAGCTGAGCTTCACCTCGGCATCGGCGCTGGCGGCCAACGTGACGGTCACGGCCACCACCTGCGCGCCGTTGCCCTGCGAGCGCTTGCGCTCGGCGATCAGCGGGTTGAGCTGGCGGTCGATGTCGCTCTGCTTGCGCGCGAGCTGGTGCTGCTTCAGCAGCGAGTCCTGCCCGGTGCGGCGCATCGCGTCGGTCATCGCGGCGAGGTTGCGCGCGTCCATCGGCGCGCGGGCGCCTTGTGATGAATCTCCGCCCGAGAGGCCCTTGAGGTAGCCCGTGACCATGCCCAGCGCATCGCTCTCGGCCTGCAGCGCGGCCTTCTGGTCTTCGAGTTCGCGGATGCGGCCGTCGAGCGCGCTGGTGGCGCAGCGCGCCGAAAGCTCGCGCTGCTCGTTGAGCACCGAGGTCTCGCCCACGCGCACCGACGCATCGGCCGACACCTGCAGGCTCTGAACGTCCAGCCCAGCCGGCAGGCACGCGAAGGTGACCGAGCGGCTGCCGGCCGCCACGCGCGCCACGCGCTCCACTGTGGCGCTGCCGGGGTAGACCTTGACCTGGGTGATGCGCGAGTCGGCCGCCTGCGCTTGCAAGGGGGCCGGCACCTGGGCGCTGGCGCTCAAGACCAACCAAGTGGCGGCGACGACGGTGGCGCGGAGCAGGAGGGCGGAGGACGGTGCTTTCATGGAGGAGCCTTCGAGAGTGAGTGGGTTGACCTCCACTCATACGGCCGGGCTCGTTCAACGGGGTTAAGGCGCCGCGAGAAATATTTCATGCCGATGGCGGCTGTCGCCAATGCAACCGCAACGGCGCTTCCGGTCACGCGTGCGACGACGCGCGGCGGGCGCGGTTCGTAGAGTGGATTCGTCCACACCGCCAACCCATTCCACTCCAAGGAGAACCGCCATGCTCGACACCATCCAGGCCATCAACCGCACCGCTTCGTTCAACCGCTGGGCCGGCTTCGAAGTCCACCATGCCGCCGACGGCGAAGCCGAACTGCGCATGAACTGGCGCGAGGAAGACATGGGCCAGTACGCCGGCTTCCTGCACGCCGGCATGATCGCCGCGCTGCTGGACACCGTGAGCGGCTACGCGGCCTCCACGAAGGCAGGGCGCGTGCTGGCCTCGCACTTTTCCGTCAACTGCATCTCGCCCGCCATCGGGCGCGCCTTCGTCGCGCGTGGCCGGGTGGTGAAGGCGGGACGCAAGCAAGTGTTTGTCGTGGCCGAGCTCTATGCGCAAGTCGAGGGAAAAGGCGAGGACGAACTCAAGCTCGTGGCGACGGGGAACGCCATCCTCGTTCCGATTGCGCCGGAAGAGCTTCAGCCGAAGCCCGCCGCCTGAGCTTCAGCCCGAACAACGGCCGCAGCCAGTTGATGCGGCGGATCAGCCCGTCGGTCAGCAGCCAGCAGCAGAGGATGGTCAGCGCCACCAGCAGCGCGGGCTCCAGCACCGGGCCGAGCGCGAGCGGCGCCAGCACAGTCACGCCGACGATGATCAGCGTCTGGTGCAGCACGTACCACGGGTAGACCGACTCGTTGGCCCAGCGCAGCCAGGGCCACGGGCGGTTCAGGTGGCGGTGGCCGTGGCCCAGGATGGTCGCGATGGCCAGCCACATATAGAGCGTGCGAAGCAGGTCCATGAGCAGGCCAGGAGCGGACTTTCCCGCGCCGACCCGCAGCGCGATGAAGGTGCCGATCGCCACGACCGCCAGCACCAGCGACACCCGCCGCAGCCGCTCCAGTTCCTTCCAGATGCCCGTGTCCACGCCCATCCAGTAGCCGTAGAGGAACACGGTGAGATAGATGGCGTGCAGGTAGAAGTCGCGCACCAGGTTGTGCGTGGGCGGGAAGTGCGGGGCCAGCAGCACCGTCCACGCCAGCAGCGGGAGCACCGGCAGCAGCAGCAACTTCCAGCCGCGCAGCGCGTTGAACCGGCGGCGCACCCACTGGCCGGCCGGCGATTGCCACAGCGGCAGCGTCAGTGCGACCAGCGCGGTGTACGCAAACAGGTAGGGCAGGTACCAGAGATGGTTCCAGGTCATGCCGAACTCCGCACCGTCGAACGCCCGCTTCGGCCACGGCTCGGCCATCGACAGGTAACGCAGCAAAAAGGCGCCGAAACCCGGCGCGACCAGCCCGTTGGCCACGCCCTGCGCGTAGGCCTGGTAGGGCACGATCACCATCATTCCGAAGACCAGCGGCAACATCAGCCGGGCGCCCCGGCTGCGCAGCAGCGCCGCGGTGCCCTGGTGGCGTGCGAGGAAGCCCAGCGACACGCCGGAGATCAAAAACACCAGGTCCATGCGCCAAAGGTTCAGCACCCGCATCGGCCACTGCAGCCATTCGGCCGCGTGCGGGCTTTTGAGGTGCCAGGGCCAGTCGGCCACGTAGTACATGGCCACGTGATAGAGGATCACGAACAGGAAGGCCAGGGCGCGCAGGGCGTCGATGTCGTGGCGCCGGTCCGTGCCGGGCAGGGGAGTCGGAAGGCTCATTTCAGGGTCCTCGAAACAGAAAGAGCGGCCATCGTGTGGCCCGGCACCGCCTAGCGGCGCGCCCGCGGGACGGATGGCCCGGCCTTTGTGACGAGCGGTGGCCTCGGTGGGACGAAATTCGCCCCGCCATCGCGCAGATGGCGAGAATCCCGGGCATGAAAGCGTCCCGCCGCAACCTGTACGAGCGCTACGAGCCGATCCGCCGCTACGTGGAAGCGGGTTTCTGGATCGTGCTGATGGCGCTGCAGGGCGTCTTCAGCACCATGGTCGCGGTGGTCGATGCCCGCAACCGCGCCGTGCCGCGCGCGACCTGGGAAATCGTCACCTGGGAAGGGTCGAGCCACCTGGTGCTGCTGATGCTGATTCCGGTGTTCGTCGCCGTCGAGCGCCGGCAGGCGCCGCTGATGCCCGGGCGTTGGGTGCGTTTCGTGGCCGGGCACATCGTTGCAAGCGTGGCCATCAGCGTGGTGCACGTGGCGGGGATGTTCGCGGTGCGCTCGCTGATCTATGCGCTGATGGGCGGTCGCTACGACTTCGGCGGCTGGACCGGCCAGTGGGGCTACGAGTACCTGAAGGACGTGCGGGTCTACGTCTCGATCGTCTTCGGGATCTGGGCGTACCGGTTGTTCATGCTGCGGTTGCAGGGCGAGGCGAGGGTGCTCGATGCGCCGGAGGCGGGGGTGTCCGATCCGCAGCCTGAAGCCGCGCCGCCGCTGCCATCAGCCCCGGCCGGCGACGTGCCGCCAGCGCCGGAAGAAACTCCGCCGCCCCCGCCACCGCCGCCGCCCCGCCCCGAACGCTTCCTCGTACGCAAGCTGCGCCGCGAATTCCTGATCGCCGCCACCGACATCGACTGGCTCCAGGCCGAGGGCAACTACGTCGGCCTGCACGTCAACGGCCACGACTATCTGCTGCGCGCCACGCTCACCGATTTCCTGACCCAGCTCGACCCGGCCAGGTTCGTCCGCGTGCACCGAAGCCATGCGGTGAACCTCGCGCGCATCAAGGAAATCGAGCCGCTGGACGGCGGCGATGCCCGCCTGCACATGCACGACGGCACGACCGTGCCCTGCAGCCGCCGCTATCGCGATGCGCTCCGGGCCGGCGCAGGCTCGACGGGCTGAAAAAGCAGCCTGTTCCGGTGCGCGAGCGCGCCGTTATGGCCCGTTTCGCACCATCAAAGAGCCTTCAGGCACCATTTTTGCTTCCTTGCACCGTCGCTCTGGGCAATCCGGGTGCGATGCACCAATTCAAACCAAAAACTGCAAGAAGCTCCCATGGACGCACTCAAACAGGGCGCAGATGCGCTGTTCATCCTTCTCGGCGCCATCATGGTGTTGGCCATGCATGCCGGTTTCGCCTTTCTGGAACTGGGCACCGTGCGCAAGAAGAACCAGGTCAATGCGC
Source organism: Variovorax sp. W1I1 (assembly GCF_030815625.1). Lineage (NCBI taxonomy): Bacteria > Pseudomonadati > Pseudomonadota > Betaproteobacteria > Burkholderiales > Comamonadaceae > Variovorax > Variovorax sp. W1I1. The sequence continues at coordinate 1,397,857 of NZ_JAUSWZ010000001.1, forward strand.
TGGTGAAGATATTGGTCGACTTCTCGGTCTCGACCATCGTGTACTTCCTGGTGGGCTACGGCGTGGCCTACGGCACCCACTTCTTCGTGGGCGCCACCGAACTGGCGGCCAAGAGCGGCTACGAGCTGGTGAAGTTCTTCTTTTTGCTGACCTTTGCTGCTGCCATTCCGGCCATCATTTCGGGCGGCATCGCCGAGCGCGCCAAGTTCTGGCCGCAGCTCATCGCCACCGCGGTGATCGTCGGCGTGGTGTATCCGCTCTACGAGGGCATCGCCTGGAACAAGGCCTTCGGCATCCAGGCCTGGATCGCCGCGGTCACCGGCCACGAGTTCCATGACTTCGCCGGCTCGATCGTGGTGCACGCCGTGGGCGGCTGGCTCGCGCTGCCGGCGGTCATCCTGCTCGGCGCGCGCCGCAACCGCTACCGCGGCGACGGCTCGCTGAGCGCGCATCCGCCGTCGAACATTCCGTTCCTCGCGCTCGGTGCGTGGGTGCTGTGCGTGGGCTGGTTCGGCTTCAACGTGATGAGCGCGCAGAGCATCGACAAGATCTCGGGCCTCGTGGCCGTCAACTCGCTGATGGCGATGGTCGGCGGCACGCTGGTGGCGCTGGCCCTGGGCAAGAACGACCCCGGCTTCGTCTACAACGGCCCGCTCGCCGGCCTGGTGGCCGTGTGCGCCGGCTCCGACCTCATGCATCCGCTCGGCGCGCTGGTCGTGGGCGGCGTGGCGGGCGGCATCTTCGTTGTCATGTTCACGCTCACGCAGAACAAATGGAAGATCGACGACGTGCTCGGCGTCTGGCCGCTGCACGGCCTGTGCGGCACCTGGGGCGGCATCGCGGCCGGCATCTTCGGCACGCAGGCGCTGGGCGGCATCGGCGGGGTGAACGTTTGGGCGCAGCTGATCGGCACGTTGATCGGCGTGGTCTGGGCCCTGGTCGGCGGCGCGGTGGTGTACGGCACGCTCAAGGCCACGATGGGCCTGCGCCTCTCGCAGGAAGAGGAATACGACGGCGCCGACCTGTCGATCCACCACATCTCGGCCACGCCGGAGCGCGAAGTCAACTGGTAAGGAAGGCCCAGGGCGGGCAGGGTTGGGCTATTCTTCGGCCCCTCTAAAGACAAGCCGGAGAAGGAAGACCCATGACCCAACCCACCCACTGGCTGCGCCGCGGCATCGCCGCACTGGCGAGCAGCGTGCTGATGCTTTCGTTCACGGCGGTGCACGCCGCCGCCCCGCAGATCAAGACCCAGGCGCCGGGCTTCTACCGCATGATGCTCGGCGACTTCGAGGTGACCGCGCTCTTCGACGGCACCATCGATCTCGAGGTGAAGAAGCTGCTGACCAACACCACGCAGGCCCAGGTCGGCAAGCTGCTCGACCGCTCCTTCAAGAAGGAACTGGTCCCCACTTCGGTGAACAGCTACCTCATCAACACCGGCAGCAAGCTCGTGCTGATCGACACCGGCGCCGGTTCGCTCTTCGGCCCCACGCTGGGCAACCTGCGCAACAACCTGCTGGCCTCCGGCTACAAGCCCGAGCAGGTCGACGACGTGTTCATCACCCACATGCACGGCGACCACGTCGGCGGCCTCATCGTCGACGGCAAGCTGGCCTTTCCCAACGCCACCATCCACGCCGGCCAGGAAGACGCCGATTTTTGGCTCAGCAAGGCCAACCTGGAAAAGGCCACGCCCGAGATGAAGGGCTTCTTCCAGGGCGCGCAGGCGTCGCTGAATCCGTACGTCGAAGCCGGCAAGTTCAAGCCCCTGACGGGCGGCGCCGCCGACCTCGTGCCCGGCATCAAGGCTGTCGCGGCCCACGGCCACACGCCCGGCCACAACACCTACGTGATCGAGTCCAAGGGCCAGAAGCTCGTGCTGTGGGGCGACCTGATGCACGTGGCCTCGGTGCAGTTCGTGCAGCCGCAGGTGACGATTTCGTTCGACGTTGATTCCAAGCCCGCCGCGGCCGAGCGCAAGAAGGCGTATGCCGATGCGGCGAAGGGGCGCTACCTTGTGGCCGGCGCGCACTTGCCGTTCCCGGGGCTGGGGCGCATCCGGGCCGAAGGCTCGGGGTATGCGTGGGTGCCTGTGGATTACCAGCAGGTGCGATAACTCGGTGATCTGAAGCGTATTCGGGCCGGATACGCTTCATTTTTGAAGCGTATTTTTGGGACGCCGCAGCGGCGGTGACGGGTTCGCGAGGTCGGAAAGCACGGATTTGCCTGCTGTAGCAAACTCCCCCGACCCCATCGCTTCCACGCCAACAACCGCCCCATGACCCAATCCCCACCCGCCCTCGAAGTTCTCCCCCGCGACCTCTCCGCCTACCGCCAGGGCAACGTCGGCATCGACTACGTGCACCGCTTCGAGTCCGGCAAGCCCGGCCCGCACGTGCTGATCAATGCGCTCACGCACGGCAACGAAATCTGCGGCATGACCGCCGCCACCCACCTGCTCGACAACGGCGTGCGCCCCAAGATCGGCACGCTCACCGTGGCCTTCGCCAACATCGACGCCTACGAGTCGTTCAAGGAAGAGTCCCCCTACGACAGCCGCCAGATCGTGCACAACCTCAACCGCATCTGGTCGCCCGAATGGCTGGACGGCGGCGAGGACAGCCCCGAACTGCGCCGCGCGCGCGTGCTGCGGCCGGTGGTGGACGCCGCCGATCACATCCTGGACATCCATTCGACCAGCCAACCCGTCGTGCCGTTCTGGGTCTACCCGGCGTTCGAGCGCAACGCCGAGGTGGCGCTGGCCATCGGCCGCCCGTCGGTGCACCTCGTGATGCCCGATGGCCTGGGCTCCGGCACGCCGCTGATCCAGTACGGCAGCCACGGCGGCCCGGACGGCAAGGGCGTGGCGATGGTGGTCGAGTGCGGCCAGCACTTCCTGCGCTCGGCGTCGGTGCTGGCGACCGCGGTCACTTACGACTTCCTCGCGTACTTCGGGCTCGTCGACAAGGATCCGGCCACGCCTGCACCCGCACCGCAGCGGCGCTTTCAGCTGCTGCAGACGCATGTCATCAAGTCGGAAGACTTCGCGTTCGTGCGGCCGCTGATCGGCTTCGAGACCTTTTCGAAGGACGAACTGATCGCCACCAACGGCCCGGACGAAATCCGCGCGCCGTGCGACGACTGCACGATCTTCATGCCCGCACAGCGCGTGATCGTAGGGCGCGAAGCGGTGTATCTGACCAAGCCGATCTGAAGAAGCGCATGACGGATTCGCCCGTCGTGAGCCGTTGGCGCGTGGCGGGCCTGGTGTTCGTCTTCCTGTGGTTCGCTCTCGGCGGTGTCGCGCACTTCGTGGCGACCGAGGCGGAGATGCGCATCGTGCCGCCGTACATCCCCTGGCCGCGCGCGGCCGTGCTGGTGAGCGGCGTGTTCGAACTGCTGGGTGCGGCCGGGCTGCTGTGGCGGCCGACGCGGCGTGCCGCGGGGATCGGGCTCTTCTTGCTGACGCTCGCCGTGACGCCCGCGCATTTCCACATGCTGCAGCGGCCGGAGCTTTTTCCGAGCGTGCCGTATTGGGCGCTGGTGGTGCGGTTGCCGGTTCAGGTGGCGCTGTTGGCGCTCATTGCCTGGAGCACGTCGGTGTGGCCGGGGTCGAAGAAGAGGGTCAGCAGATGAGCAGGTGCGTCGGCTTGCTGGTGGTGCTGTAGTCGGCGTGCCAGTAATGCGGGTCGTCGCAGAGGCTGAAGACGGCCTCGGCGTTCGTGTGGCGATTGTCGAAGTGGTTGTGCAGGGTGACGTGTACGGAGCCTGCATCGGGCCAGTCGATGCCGACATCGACGACGCGGTTGCCTGAGGCGATTTCGGCGGCGAGGATTTTCTGCAGGGCGGGGTGCAGGCGGGTGTTGAGGATGTCGAGGGTTTCGCGACGGTTGGCGCGGGCGGACGATGTGTCCAGGCAGTCTTCGGTGAACACAGGAAGACTGGACATGCCGCGGCCTAAGACGGCTGCATCAGCTTCACGATTTGCACGCGAAGTGGTGGCAGATCGTTCTGGATGGTTTGCCAGACGATCGTGTGATCGATCGTGAAGTAACCATGCGACAAGGCGTTGCGCATTTCGTAGGCAAAGCACCATGGGACGTCCGAATGGGCATTAGCAAAGGCTGCGTGGTGCTTGACGATGTTGTTGCTGGCCTCGCCGATCACTTCCAGATTCCGCACCACGGCATCCTGCGTTTTCCTGTCGACGAGATAGGCGTCGAGCGCGGCGCCGTTCGTGTAGTCGCGAATGTTGTCGATCGCCTGCAGGATATGGCCGAGATAGTCCGCCACGCGGTGCGGATCGCTTCGGTTCATACCGGCACGGCCTCGCGAAGCACCTGGTCGCGATAGCGGGGCGGCAAGCCGTTGGGCGTGAGCACGTCAACTTTCATGCCCAGCAGATTCTTCAACTCGTGCCGGATGGCCCCGATGTCCATGAATGTGGTCTGCGTCGTGGGCTCGACCAGCAGATCGAGGTCGCTGTCGGGGCCGTCCTCGCCCCGCGAAACCGAGCCGAACACCCGCACATTGCTGACGTGATGGCTCAGCGCGATCTCGCGAATGCGGGCGCGGTGCTGAGACAGGGCTTCGGAAGGGCGCATGGGCCGGAGTTTAGTGCGGTGGCTTGCCTGATCTCAAGCCGCGATGAACAGGGCGGGATCGACCATCGCCCGATTCAACATCACAGACCAGTGCAGATGCGGCCCCGTCACCCGCCCAGTCGCACCCACCGCCGCCAACTGCTCCCCCGTCTTCATCACATCCCCCACCTTCACATCCACCCGGCTCAGATGGCAATACATCGTCAGCAGCCCGCCGCCATGGTCGAGCCAGACCGTGCCGCCGTTGAAGAAATAGTCCCCCGTATCGATCACCCGCCCCGGCAGCGGCGCCAGCACCGGCGTGCCCGTGCCGGCCGCGATGTCCATCCCGCTGTGCGGATTGCGCGACTGCCCATTGAACACGCGCCGCAGGCCGAACGAGCTGGAGCGGCGACCCGGCACGGGCACGCGCATCTGCAGCACGGCATCGGGCCGCAGGTCGGTGAGCGTGGCCATCACGCCGGCCAGGTGATCGCGTTCGCGCACGTAGCGCGCTTCGTCCTCGGGCGAGAGGTCGACCGTGCGCGGCGCCACGGTCAGGCGCTGCTCGCGGTATTGCTTGTCGGTGACCGTGTAGGCGACCTGCCTTTCGCTGCTGCCGTTCTCGGCGCGCACCGTGATGCTCGCGTCGCCGGGCGTGGCTGCGAGCGGGATGCCGACCAGCGCCGTCCATTCGATGGCGTCACCCACAACGAGCAAGGGCACGTCGCCTGCAAAGGCCGCCGGGCGCTTGGCGCTCGGGCCGAGCGACAGGCGCGCCACGCCGCCCGGCACCTGGGATGCGTGCGGCCAGACGTCGGGGTGTTTCTGCGTTTGCGCCTGCTTCGACTTCGCGGGCGCAGCAGCGGCGGCCTGCGTTGCGGGCAGCGCGAGCAAGCCCAGCGTGCCGAGCAATGCGCTGCGGCGATTCATCAGAGCGGGCGTGAGGAGGTCGGGCGAGGTGGTTCGGATGTTGTCGTGCATGAAGGGAGGATTGAATGAAAGAGGTTTTGTCTGTGACGTCGCGCGGCCGCGTTCGTTGTTACTCGCGCCAGGTGCCGGGCGCCAATCCATCAAGCGTGTGCGGCCCGATGGCGGCCCGGATCAGGCGAAGCGTGGGCAGCCCGACAGCGGCGGTCATGCGCCGCACCTGCCGGTTACGGCCTTCGCTGATCGCCAGCTCCAGCCAAGCGGTCGGAATGCTCTTGCGTTCGCGAATCGGCGGTTGCCGCGGCCACACATCGGGCGGCGGATCGAGCAGGCGCGCGCGGGCGGGGCGCGTGAGACCGTCGTTGAGTTGCACGCCCTGGCGCAGCGCGGCGAGCGCCTCTTCGGTCGGCACGCCTTCCACCTGCACCCAATAGGTCTTCTCCATCTTGAAACGCGGATCGGCGATGCGCGCCTGGAGCTGGCCGTCGTTGGTGAGGAGCAGCAGGCCTTCGCTGTCGGCATCGAGGCGGCCGGCGACGTAGACGTCGGGGATGTCGATGAAGTCTTTCAGCCCACGCCAGCGGCCCTCGGGGGTGAATTGGCTGAGGACGCCGTAGGGCTTGTTGAAGCGGATGAGGCGGGAAGAGCTCGGAACAGTCATGAATGCACAGGATAGCCCGGGTCCGCGGCCGGTCGGCGTCGGACGGCGGCGGCAGGCCACATCAGATCGCGCAGCCGTCCTGCAACGTGAGCGTGTTCACGCGGCTTCCAATCTACCCAGACAACTGAACAACGGAGTCGGACATGACGATGCGAAGTTTCAACAGGTTGGCGTGGGCGGTTGCTGCGGGGGTCGCGGTGGCGGGATGCAGCAGCACCTCGTTGCGCGTCGGCGGCGCGCCCGATGCGAGCGTCAAGAACTGCGTGACTGCCGCCGCGCGCGAACTGCGGGTGCCGCCGGGCAGCATCGCGGTGGACAGCGGCTCGACGCCGCGCGACGGCGTCTACACGATCAACCTGAAGGTCGGCCCGCAAGGCCGCTCGGCCGTGTGCACGACAGATGAAAACAGCGCGGTGCTGGGCGTGGTCTACAAGCGGCCCGAATAGATGAAATGAAAAAGCCGGGGCCATTTACGGCCCCGGCTTTTGTGCGGAGGAGGGGCGGGTTACTTACCCCAGCTATCCCGCATCCCCGCAGCCCGATTGAACACCCGCTTGCCGGGCGCATCCGTCTTCGTATCCACCACGAAGTACCCATGCCGCTCGAACTGAATCCCCACGCCAGCCTCAGCCATCGCCAATGAAGGCTCCACGAACGCCGAGCAAATCTCCAGGCTCTGCTTGTTCAACTCATCCAGCAGCTCCCCGCTCCCCGGATTCGCCGCCGCAAACAGCCGCTCGTACAGCCGCACCTCGGCCTGCACCGCATCCGCCGCAGCCACCCAGGTGATGTTCCCCTTCACCTTGATCGCGTCCGCGCCGGGCGTGCCGCTCTTGGTGTCCGGCACCAGCGTGGCCTGCACTTCGACAAGCTTGCCGTCGGCATCGCGCGTGGCGCCGGTGCATTCGATGACGTGGCCGTACTTCAGCCGCACCTTGTTGCCTGGGAAGAGGCGGAAGAAGCCCTTGGGCTGCACGTCCTCGTAGTCGGTGCTTTCGATCCACACCTCGCGGCCGAGCTTGAACTCGCGTTTGCCCATCTCGGGGTGGTGCGGGTGCACGGGGGCAGAGCAGTCGTCCAGCACATCGTCGCCGCCCATGAGCTCGCCCCAGTTCGTGATCACCAGCTTGACCGGGTCGAGCACGGCCATGGCGCGCGGGGCGATGGGGTCGAGGCTGTCGCGCAGCGCCGCTTCGAGGCTGGCGTAGTCGATCCAGCCGCCCGACTTGGTGGTGCCGCTGCGCTCGCAGAACAGGCGCAGCGCCTCGGGCGTGTAGCCGCGGCGGCGCAGGCCCGCGATGGTGGGCATGCGGGGGTCGTCCCAGCCGTCGACGTGGCCTTCCTCGACCAACTGGCGCAGCTTGCGCTTGCTGGTCATCACATGGGTGACGTTCAGGCGCGCGAATTCATATTGGCGCGGATGCGGGCTGGCGATGAGGCCGCCTTCGGCGAGGCGGTCGAGCAGCCAGTCGTAGAAGGGGCGTTGGTCTTCGAATTCGAGGGTGCAGATCGAATGGGTGATCTGCTCCAGCGCGTCTTCGATGGGGTGCGCGTAGGTGTACATCGGGTAGATGCACCACTTGTCGCCGGTGTTGTGGTGGTGGGCACGGCGCACGCGGTACAGCGCGGGGTCGCGCATGTTGATGTTGGTGCTGGCCATGTCGATCTTGGCGCGCAGGATGGCGGCACCGTCGGCGACCTGGCCGTCGCGCATGGCGCGAAACCGCGCGAGGTTCTCTTCGGGCGTGCGGGTGCGGAAGGGGCTGTCGGTGCCGGGCGTGTTGAAGTCGCCGCGGTTCGCACGCACTTCGTCGGCGGTCTGCTCGTCCACGTAGGCGAGGCCGGCGCCGATGAGGTACTCGGCGGCTTCGTACATGAAGTCGAAGTAGTTGCTCGCGAAGTACTCGTGCGGCTGCAGGGTGCCGGGGGCGCTGGGGCGGTCGGCCAAGTAGGTCTCGTAGCCGAGCCACTTCACGGCGTCGCGGATGGAGTCGACGTATTCCTGTTCTTCTTTTTCAGGGTTGGTGTCGTCGAAGCGCAGGTGGCTCACGCCGCCGTATTCGCGGGCCAGCTCGAAGTTGAGCCAGATGCTCTTGGCATGGCCGATGTGCAGGTAGCCGTTGGGTTCGGGCGGAAAGCGAAGGCGGACCTTGGCGGGGTCGGTCATGCCCTCTGCGTGGTGAGCGGCGTTGCCCGGGGAGCCGCCCCATTTGCGGCCGGAATAGGCACCCTGTGCGAGGTCGTTCTCGATCACGTGGCGCAGGAAATTGCTCGGTGCGGCGGCCGTTTTGGCACCGCTTTTGTCGGTCGGGGAGGTCATTGCTTCATTCTAGAGGGGACCCCCTGCGGGTTACCTTTGGCAACGTTCTTCACAATGGCCGGTGCACCCCGTTTGCAATTGCCGCGTTCAATACACACATGGGCGGTCCAGACCCGGACAGTGCCCCCGAAACAAGGAGTCAACATCATGAGCCTCACACGTTCCACCTTCTTCAAATGGGCTGCCGCGGGCGTCGTGGCAGCCGGTGCATTGTTCGCAGCCACCTCGGCCAGCGCTCGCAGCGATGTGAGCTGGTCGATCGGTGTCGGCGTCCCCGGCGTGGCGGTCGGCGTGGGCGGTCCCGCCTACTACCCGGCTCCCGTCTATGCACCGCCGGCCCCGGTTTATTACGCACCGCCCCCGGTCTACTACCGTCCGCCGCCGCCGGTGTACTACCGCCCGGCCCCGGTGTATTACGCGCCGCCGGCTTATTACGGTCCCCGCTACTACGGCGGTGGGTACTACCGTGGCCACGGTCACCGTCATGGCCACTGGCGCTAAACAGCCACAGCATTCGTGACTGAATGAAAAAAGCCGGCTTCCGAAAGGGGCCGGCTTTTTGCTGGGCGCTTGCCGTGCAATTTCACATCGCGCGAAACAGATGGGCGTAGAGCCGGCTGACCGGAATCTTCTCGGCCCGCCCGCGCAGCATGAGGTGCAGCTTGCCGGCTTCGTCGCGGTGCACCGATTCGATGGCCGCGCTGCGCACCACCACTGCGCGGTGCACCTGCCAGAAGGTGTCGGCGTCAAGCTGGGTCAGTAGTTGCTTGAGCGGCGTGCGGATCAGGTACTCGTGCGTGGCAGTGAGCACCCGCAGGTACTTGTCGGCCGCCTCGAAATACAGCACTTCATCGATGGGCACCATGCGCACCGTGCTGCCGCCGGCATCGCTGGCGGCAATCATCCGCAGCGGTGCCGAGGCTGCCGCTGCCGGCAGGGCCGCGCCGGTGCCGGCTGCGGTGAGCACCTGGCGCCATTGCGCAAGGGTTCGTTCGAGCGCTTCGTCACTGGCCACAGCAGGGGAGGCCGATGAAGAAGGCTGCTGCGCCGCCAGCGCCTGCTGCAGCCGCGCCACGGTCTTCTGCAATCGCGCGGGCTGCACGGGCTTGAGCACGTAGTCGATGGCCTCTGCCTCGAAGGCGCGCGCGGCGTATTCGTCGTAGGCGGTGACGAACACCAGCTGCGGCATCGGCGCCTCGTCGGTGGGCCAGCTGTCGGCCAGCTCGGCGGCGGCGCCCAGGCCGTCGAGGCCTGGCATGCGGATGTCGAAGAACAGCACCTGCGGCAAGAGGCGCAGCGCCTCGCGCACCGCGCTGCGGCCGTCGCCGGCGGTGGCGACGATCTGCAGTTCGGGCCACGCGGCGGCCAGTTCGGCCTTGAGGGCTTGGGCCAGAAGGGGTTCGTCTTCGGCGATCAGTGCGGTGGGGTTCATCGTGGTTGTCGTCGCATTCATGAGGCAGCAGCAGTCACTGGCAGCGGAAAGCTCAGCGTGGCGCAGGTCCCGCCGGCCGGCGCGGCTGCAAGGCGCATCTCGCTTTGCGGGCCGAACACCGTGGCCAGGCGCTCGCGCACCTGTTCGAGCCCGAAGCCGCTGCCGCCTTCTTCAGAGTCGGAGGGCAGCGCCGCATCGAGCCCGACGCCGGTGTCGTTCACTTCGATGACCAGCCGGTCTGCGTTCCGGCGTGCGCGCACGGCGATCTCACCGCCTTCGACCTTGGGCTCCAGCCCGTGGCGGATGCTGTTCTCCACCAGCGGCTGCAAGAGCAGCGGCGGCACCGGAACGTCGCGGAGGTCCTCGGGCAGGTCGAGCGTGTAGCGCAGGCGCTTGCCCATGCGCACCGACATCAGTTCGAGGTAGTCGCCCAGCCGGTCGAACTCGGCCGAGAGCGGATGCGCGAGCGCGCGCGAGCCGCTCAGCGTCATGCGCAGATAGCTGTTGAGGCGGTCGAGCATCGCCACCGCGCGCGGCGGATCGGCGGTGATCAGCACGCGCAGGTTCGCCAGCGTGTTGAACAGCATGTGCGGCTCGAGCTGCGTCTCCAGCAGCTTGAGCCGTGCTTCGGTGGCGTTGCGCTGCGCCAGGTCGAGCTGGCCCTGCATGTGCTTGCTCTTGCCGAGGCTGAAGAAGAAGTAACACATGCCGATGGTGGCAACCAGGGTGATGACGATGGTCGACGTCATCTTGCGCGTGGCGAGATTGCGGAATTCCATCGGCGGCACACCGACCCAGGCGTCGCCTATTGCATTGCCGGCAAGAAAGCCGACGGTGACGCCCAGCGCCACCAGGCCGTAGCCCCAGAGCCCGTGCGGCCACAGCACCTCCTTGCTGCCGCTCAGGATCAGCCGGCCGGTGTCGATGACGAGCCAGCTGATCGTTCCGATCGACAGCGAATACACCATCTGAGATTCCCAACTGCCGTTGCCCGAGATGGCCAACGCCGAGCCGATGAGGCAACAGAAGGCGACGGTGATCAGGCCATGCCGCAGCATGTTGCGGAAGTTCTCCGCGCGAAACCGGGGCAGCGCTTCAGGGGTCACCCGTGCTCCCCGGCGCCCAGTGCACGGCGCTCGCGTGCCACGAGCCGGTCGTAGAAGCCGCCGCCGGGCGCGAGGAACCAGATCACCGCGCCGTGGATGAGGAGGCCGAGGCCCCAGCCCATCAGCGGATACATCGCCCAGCTGTGTCCCTTGGCGGCCGAGAGCCCGACCAGCCCGATGTTGACCAGCACATAGACGAAGGCGTGGATGTACCAGCCCATCTTGGCGCCGGCGCGGCGGCGGGCGAGCTTTTCGAGGTCGGGACGCGAAGCATTGGAGGTGGTGGTGTTCATGACAACTCCTTGATCTGAACGGGAATGAAATCGGGTGCGGAAGGCGGCATTGTGGGCCGGAGGGCCGCGCGCTGCCGCAGTTCCTCGGTGGTGTCGCCGGGCCCATCCGGACGCCAGCCCGGCGGCTTGACGAGGTATCCCACGAACGCACGCACCGAGCGAGCCGAACGCAGGTCGCGCAACAGCGCGCGCCAGTGGGTGAACTCGATCTCCAGGATGTTGTGCGAGGTGATCGGGTTCACCAGCCCGTAGCGGCAGGGCAGGTCGGCGCGTTCGGGAATGTAGGTGCCGAAGAGCCGGTCGAACACGATCAGCACGCCGCCGTAGTTGCCGTCCAGGTATTCGAGATTCGAGGCGTGGTGCACCCGGTGCGCCGAGGGCGTGTTGAGCAACCATTCGAGAGGCCCGAGGCGCGGAATCCACGCCGCATGAATCCAGAACTGGTAGAGCAGGTTCAGCGTGAGCATCAGCAGGATCACCTTGGGCGGCATGCCCAGCAGCGGCGCCAGCATGAAGAACAGCAGCGTGCCGGTGAGCTTGCCGGTCCAGCCGAAGCGGTAGGCGGCCGACAGGTTCAGCTGGTTCGGCGAATGATGGATGGCGTGGGTGCACCAGAACCAGCGCACCCGGTGGGCGGCGCGGTGGTACCAGTAGTAGCAGAACTCCTGGCCGATGAAGCAGGCGACCCAGCCGCTCCAGTGGTCCATCGGCAGGGTGAAGAGGCGGTGGCTCCAGAACCAGTCCATCGCGCCGGTCCAGAAGGCCACCGGCAGCAGCCAGCGCAGCGGGTATTCGCGCACCAGGAAGTCGAACACGGAGACGCCGGCCGCCTTCCAGTCGTAGCTTGCCCAGCCGTTGCGCCAGGAGAGCACCAGCGCCTCGAGGACCGAGGCCACGAGCACCACCGTGACGGAAATCTTGAGGAGCAGAAAGAGCACGGTCATGGCGGTTCCTGGCTGGGCGGGGCGCTCGGGGCTGGGGCTCGGATCTTAGGCCGCGCGGACGCCGGTGGCGACAGCGTCGGTGGCGATGGCCAGCTTCCACAGGCGCACCGCGCGGGCCGCGAAGATGCCGCTGAAGGCGCCGTACAGCGTGGGGATCGCCAGGGCGAAGACCGCCTGATGGCGCAGTTCGGGGTGCATGGCCAGCGCCACGCCCACCACGTACTTGGTGCAGAAGATGCCCATCATCAGCGCGAGCGGCACGGCGCTGCCGGCCAGGTGGAACTGGCGGTTTGCCGCGTCGTAGCGGGTGGTGGCGGGCAGGGGGCGCTGCAGCACCAGCGCGATCAGCACCGCCGCTGCCGCCGCCCAGCCGAGCAGGGCGCCCAGCGAATCGCCAAAGGCCGAGATCACGCCGAAGACCGACAGGCCGCCCATGAGGATGGGCATCAGCGTGACCCGGCTGAGGCTCACGCTGTTCGACAGCAATTGCTTGGCGCCGAGCCAGACGAGCAGCACGAAGACGGCGAACACCCACTTGGGTGTGTGAAGAAGGATCTGCAGCAGCATGGTGGTTCTCCGGTGAAAGGTATGGGTGTTGTGAACGGGGAATCGATGGGCGGACTGTGCCGGCGCTGCCTCTCCCCGGCCACCGCGATGCGACGAAATGCGGGAACGCGGCGCGAGGCGCATCCGGCCGGCGCGAACCGCAGGCGCCCGGTCTCGATCGATCGGGCGGCCCGTCAGCTTTACCGTCGCTTTACGGCGCAGCAAACAGCGGTACTACCATTCGGCGCTGTACTCTAGGCCGCAACCCTGCACCTCCCCACGCATCCCCATGGACCCCAAAACTCCCCCCGAGCCCCTGCCGCCCATCGTGTCGCCGACACATCCTCCGGCACAGAGGCGGCGCTGGCTGGGGTGGTTGCTGACCCTGGCGCTGCTGGTGGCCCTGGGAGGCGGTGCCTGGTACCTGATACAGCGTTCGAAAGCCCCCGCGGCGGGACCGGGCGGTCCCGGTGGTCCAGGTGCCGGGCGTCCGGGTGGCGGGCCGGGCGGACGGGGCGGCGGCGGTGCGTCCGCCAACACGGTCGGTGTCGCCACCGCGCGGCAGGCCGACATTCCGGTGCAGCTCGAGGCGCTGGGCACGGTCACTCCGCTGGCCAACGTCACCGTGCAGCCGCAGGTCTCGGGCGTGCTCACCGAGGTGCTCTTCAAGGAAGGGCAGATGGTCAAGAAGGGCGACGTGCTCGCCACCATCGATCCGGCGCCGTTCCAGAACGCGCTGGCGCAGGCCTCGGGTGCACGCCAGCGCGACGAGGCCCAGTTGGCCGCCGCGCGCGTTACGTTGCAGCGCTACCAGACGCTGCTGACGCAGGACTCCATCGCGCGGCAGGACGTCGACACGCAGGCCGCGCTGGTCAAGCAACTCGAAGGCACGGTTGCCATCGACCGCGCCAACGAAGGCACCGCAAAGCTCAACCTCACTTGGAGCCGCATCACCGCGCCGGTGAGCGGGCGCATCGGCCTCCGGCCGGTGGACGCGGGCAACTACATCTCGACCGGCACGACCGGCGGCGTCGCGGTCATCACGCAGATCGCGCCCATCGACGTCGAGTTCTCCGTGCCGCAAGACCGCGTGCCCGAAGTGCAGGAGCGTCTTGCGCAGGGCGCGCAGCTCGAGGCAACGGCCTTCGACCGCACCCGCACGCGCCAGCTCGCCAAGGGCATGTTCTCCACGCTCGACAACCTCGTTGACACGCAGACCGGCACCGTCAAGTCGAAGGCGCGCTTCTCGAACGCCGACGGCGCGCTGTTCCCGAACCAGTTCGTCAACCTGCGGCTCCTCTTGCGTACCGTGAGCAGCGCGGTGGTGGTGCCGGTGACGGCGCTGCGCCACGGGCCCAACGGCGACTACGTGTACGTGATCAACGAAGACAACACGGTGTCGCAGCGCCCGGTAACGCGCGGCGAATCGAGCGTGGACAACGTGGCCGTCATGTCGGGCCTGAAGGCTGGCGAGCAGGTCGTGACCGAAGGCGGCGACCGGCTGAAGGACGGCGCGCGCGTGCAGACCCAGGCCGACCGGCCGGCCACGCCGGCTTCGGGCGCCGCATCGGGTGCCCATCGGCGCCGTCAGGGTGGCGGCAGCGGCGCGAGGGCGGGAGGCCAAGCGCCTGCTGCCGCTGCGACCGCGCCTGCCACGGCCGCAGCGCCCGCCGGTGTAGCCGCAGCGCCACCGGCCGCAGCAGCAACATCAGCGCCCGCAGCCGCAGCCAAGCCCCCCACCGCCGAGCAGCGCCAGCGCATGCTCGATTCGGTGAAGGACAACCCCGAACAGCTCGAACGCCGCAAGCGTTTCCTCGAAGCGCTCGACAAGGGCGATCCGGCGGCGCTGGAGCGCTGGCAGCGGATGTCGGAACGTCAGGGAAAAACGGAATGAGCGCGTGGGCGGACTTTTCCCTCCCCCGCTGGGGGAGGGTTAGGGTGGGGGCACGGCGGCCGTTGAACAGCCATGGCGTGTTTGGCGCCGCTTGCCCCCATCCCAACCTTCCCCCGGAAGGGGAAGGAGTAAGAGCATGAGTCCCTCACGCCCCTTCATCCTGCGACCGGTGGCGACCTCGCTGCTGATGGTCGCGATCGTGCTGGCCGGCATGGTCGGGTTCCGCTTCCTGCCGCTGTCGGCGCTGCCGCAGGTCGACTACCCCACCATCCAGGTGCAGACGCTCTACCCCGGCGCCAGCCCCGAGGTGATGAGCAACACCGTCACCGCGCCGCTGGAGCGCCAGTTCGGCCAGATGTCGGGCCTGGACCGCATGAGCTCGACCAGCGCGGCGGGCGTGTCGATCATCACGCTGCAGTTCTCGCTCGGACAGACGCTCGACGTCGCCGAGCAGGAAGTGCAGGCCGCCATCAACGCCGGCGGTTCGCTGCTGCCGGCCGATCTGCCCGCGCCGCCGGTGTACGCCAAGGTCAACCCGGCCGACGCGCCGGTGCTCACACTCGCCATCACTTCCGATACGCTGCCGCTCACCGAGGTGCAGAACCTCGTGAACACCCGGCTCGCGCAGAAGATCAGCCAGGTCTCGGGCGTGGGGCTGGTGTCGCTCAGCGGCGGACAGCGCCCGGCCGTGCGCATCCAGGCCAACACGCAGGCGCTCGCTGCCAACGGCATCGGGCTCGATACGCTGCGCACCGCCATCAGCGCGGCCAATTCGAATGGCGCCAAGGGCAGCTTCGACGGCCCCAAGCGCGCCTACACCATCAACTCGAACGACCAGCTGCTCACGGTCGAGGACTACAAGAACCTCATCGTCAGCTACAAGAACGGCGCGCCGATCCGCATGGTCGATGTGGCGCAGGTGGTCAACAGCGCAGAGAACACGCAGCTCGGCGCGTGGGCCGGAACAAAGTGCTCCCCCGAGGTTGCTTCGCAACCTCCCCCCCAGGGGGGCGGCTGCCTTGGGGCGGCCCGGCGGCAGCCTGGGACCGCCGAGAACGGCGAAAGCGCCGAGCCCAAGCTCACGCCCGCCATCATCCTGAACGTGCAGCGCCAGCCCGGCGCGAACGTGATCGCCACCGTCAACGCCATCAAGAAGCAGCTGCCCGAGCTGCAGGCCGGCTTTCCGGCGGGGCTGAAGATCGAGGTGCTCAGCGACCGCACCGCCGGCATCCGCGCCTCGGTGCAGCACGTGGAGATGGAACTGGTGCTGGCCGTGGTGCTGGTGGTGCTGGTGATCTTCGCGTTCCTCGGCAGCCTGCGCGCCACCGTCATCGCGAGCATCGCGGTGCCGATCTCGCTCATCGGCACGCTGGGCTTGATGTACCTCCTGGGCTACAGCCTCAACAACCTGAGCCTGATGGCGCTGACCATCGCCACCGGCTTCGTGGTGGACGACGCGATCGTGATGATCGAAAACATCGCCCGCTACATCGAGGAGGGCGAAAAGCCCTTGCAGGCCGCGTTCAAGGGCGCGACGCAGATCGGCTTCACCATCATCTCGTTGACGGTGTCGCTCATCGCGGTGCTGATTCCGCTGCTCTTCATGGGCGATGTGGTCGGGCGCCTGTTCCGCGAGTTCGCGGTGACGCTGGCGATCACCATCCTGATCTCGGCGGTGGTCTCGCTCACGCTGGTGCCGATGATGTCGGCGCGCTGGCTCAAGCACGAGCCCAAGAAGGAGCCCGGCGGCACGGGTTTCGGCGCACGCGCGCAGCGTTTCTTCGACGGTGTGATGGTGCGCTACGACCGCTCGCTGCACTGGGTGATCGACCACCAGCCGCTCACGCTGCTGGTCGCGCTGCTCACCATGGTGCTCACGGTGGTGCTGTACCTCACGATCCCCAAGGGCCTGTTTCCCACGCAGGACACCGGCCAGCTGCAGGCGCGCATCCAGGCCGCGCAGGACGTGTCGTTCGATCGCATGGCGCAGCTGCAACTGCAGGCGGCACGCGCGGTTCTCGAAGACCCGGACGTGGAGAACCTCAGTTCCTTCGTCGGCGTCGATGCTGCCAACAACACCATGCTGCACACCGGCAGCATGCTCATCAACCTGAAGGGCAGCCACGACAGCCAGCAGGAAGTGATGGACCGGTTGCGCGAACGCGTGCGCCAGGTGGCCGGCGTCACGCTGTACCTGCAGCCCACGCAGGACCTGACCATCGATGCCGAGACCGGCCCGACCGAATACCGCGTGTCGCTCGAAGGCGTGAACAGCGCGCTCATCACCGAGTGGATGCAGAAGCTGGTGGCCAAGCTGCAGGAGTCGGACAAGGTGCGCAACGTGAGCAGCGATGCCGGCGCGCAGGGGCTCGCTGCATTCGTCAACGTGAACCGCGACACGGCGGCGCGGCTGTCGATCACCGCGAGCACGGTGGACGATGCGCTCTACAGCGCCTTCGGCCAGCGCATCGTGTCGACCATTTTTACCGAGACGAACCAGTACCGCGTGATTCTCGAAGCGCGGCCCGGCATGGTGAACACGCCGCAGACGCTGGGGCAGCTGAACCTGATCGCCGGATCGGGCACGGCGACGCCGCTCGCTGCAATCGCAGACATCTCCGAGCAGCCGGCGCCCTTGCAGATCACGCACGTGGCGCAGTACCCGGCGAGCACCTTGAACTTCGACACCGCGCCTGGCGTGTCGCTCGGCCAGTCGGTCGATGCGATTCGGGCGGCGGCCAAGGAGATCGGCATGCCGGGGAGCGTGACGATGACTTTCCTTGGCGCATCGGGTGCCTACGAACGGTCGCTGTCGAATCAGTTGTGGCTGATTCTTGCGGCGGTTGTCTGCGTGTACATCGTGCTGGGGGTGCTGTACGAGAGCTATGTGCATCCGCTGACGATCTTGTCGACGCTGCCTTCTGCGGGGGTGGGGGCGCTGCTTGCCCTGATGCTGACGGGCAATGACCTGGGAGTGATTGGGATCATCGGGATCATTCTGCTGATCGGCATCGTCAAGAAGAACGCGATCATGATGATTGACTTTGCTATTGATGCGGAGCGGACTGAAGGGAAGTCGGCTCGGGAGGCAATTCATCAGGCTGCTCTGTTGCGATTCAGGCCTATCTTGATGACGACTTTGGCTGCTCTGTTTGCAGCTGTGCCTCTGATGCTGAGCTTTGGTGAAGGTGCCGAGTTGCGGCGGCCGCTGGGGCTTGCGATTTTTGGTGGGTTGATCGTTAGCCAACTGCTGACTTTGTTCACTACGCCTGTTATCTATCTGGCGTTTGATCGGCTTGGTGGGGGTAGTTCGCGTCGGGCTGCGGTTGAGGAGGAAGCGGCTTGATCGGTTTTGCTTCCTGTTCTTTGTTTTTTTCCCGAGGCCGGGTCTCGCCCCGGCAGGGGAAGCAGCGATGAACCTCTCGCTCCCCTTCGTCAGAAGACCCATAGGCACAGTCCTGCTGACCATCGGCATCGCGCTGGCCGGCATAGCAGCCTTCTTCGTGCTGCCCGTATCGCCACTGCCGCAGGTCGACTACCCAGTCATCTCCGTAAGAGCCTCGATTCCGGGAGCAAGCCCCGAAACGATGGCCACGAGTGTCGCCACGCCACTCGAACGCCACCTCGGCACCATCGCTGGCGTCAACGAAATGACGTCCACCAGCTCGGTGGGCTCCTCCCGAGTAACTCTGCAATTCGACCTGAGCCGCAACATCGACGGCGCGGCAAGAGAGGTCCAAGCCGCCATCAACGCCAGCCGAGTCGACCTGCCAGCGACCCTCCGAAGCAACCCAACCTACCGCAAGGCCAACCCGGCCGCCTCACCAGTCATCATCCTGGCCCTCACGTCCAAGACGAAGACCCCAGGCCAGATCTACGACGCGGTATCGAACATCGTCAGCCAGCGCCTCTCGCAAGTAGACGGCGTAGGCGACGTGGAAATCGGCGGCGGCTCGCTCCCCGCCGTCCGCATCGAACTGCTCCCGTTCGCCCTCAACCGCTACGGCATCAGCACCGAAGACGTGCGCGCCGCCATCCAGGCCTCCAACGCCAACCGCCCCAAGGGCATGGTGCAGGGCGACGGTCGCAAGCTGCAGATCTACACGCAGACGCCGGCCCTGCGCGCCAGCGACTACGCCTCGATGGTCGTGGCCTGGCGCAACGGCGCGGCGGTGCGGCTGCAGGACGTGGCCGAAGTCATCGACGGCGTGGAAGATACGCGCACGCTGGGCCTCTTCAACGGCGAGCCGGCCATCGTCATCCTCATCACGCGGCAGCCTTCGGCCAACATCATCGAGACCGTCAACAGCGTGCGCGCGCTGCTGCCCGAACTGCAGGCCCAACTGCCGCCCGACGTGACGTTGCAGGTCGCCTCGGACAGCACCAACTCCATCCGCGGCTCGCTGCACGAAGTCGAGCTCACGCTGGTCATTTCGGTGCTGCTCGTGGTGCTGGTGGTCAGCCTCTTCCTGCGCAGCGTGCGGGCGACCATCGTGCCGGCCGTGGCCACGGTGGTCGCACTGCTCGGCACTTTCGGCGTGATGCACTTGCTGGGCTTCAGCCTCAACAACCTGAGTTTGATGGCGCTCACGGTGGCGACCGGCTTCGTGGTGGACGACGCCATCGTGGTGCTGGAGAACACCAGCCGGCACATCGAGGCGGGCATGTCGCGCATGAAGGCGGCGCTGCTGGGGGCCAAGGAGGTGGGCTTCACCGTGCTGTCGATCAGCGTGTCGCTGGTGGCGGTGTTCATTCCGCTGCTCTTCATGGGCGGGCAGGTGGGGCGGCTCTTCCGCGAGTTCGCGATCACGCTGTCGGCGGCGGTGATGATTTCGCTGGTCATCTCGCTGACCACCACGCCGATGATGTGCGCGTGGCTGCTCAAGCCTGGCGGCGAGCACGACAAGAACAAGCCGCAAGGACGCCTGGGGCGCATGGCCGCGCGCAGCTACGACTGGGTGCTCAAGCGCTACGAATACAGCCTCGACTGGGCGCTGGACAGCAAGGCGCTGGTCATGCTGATCCTGGTGGCGGTGGTGGGGCTCAATGTCTATCTCTTCAGCGCCGCGCCCAAGGGGTTCTTTCCGCAGCAGGACAGCGGCCAGCTCAACGGGGGCCTGCGCGCCGACCAGAGCATCTCGTCGCAGGCGCTGGCGGCCAAGCTGCGGCAGGTGATCGACATCATCCGCAAGGACCCGGCGGTAGACACGGTGATCGGCTTCACCGGCGGCTCGCGCGCGGGCGGCGGCTTCATGTTCGTCAACTTGAAGCCGGCCAACCAGCGCACCGAGAGCGGCCTGGCCGTGATCGCGCGCTTGCGGCCCCAGCTCAACGAGGTGACGGGCCTGCGCGTGTTCCTCGGCACCGTGCAGGACGTGCGCTCGGGCGGGCGCTCGAGCAACTCCACCTACCAGTACACGCTCAAGAGCGACAACCTCGCGGACCTGCGCAGCTGGGCCACGAAGCTGTCGGACGAACTGAAGCTGCAGCCGCTGCTCACCGACGTGGACACCGACCAGGACCAGAACGGCGTGGAGACGGTGGCCAAGGTCGACCCCGACAGCGCACGGCGCCTGGGCCTCACCTCCACCGCCATCGACAACGCGCTCTACAACGCCTTCGGCCAGCGGCAGGTGGCGACCATCTACACCGAGCTCAACCAGTACCACGTGGTGATGGAGTGGGCACCGCGCTACACGCGCAGTCCCAATTCGCTGAGCGACGTGTACGTGCCGGCCACCCGCACCTCGGTGATCGGTGGGCAGACGGTGACCACGCAGGTCGCGGCGACAGCCACCACCACCTCGACCACCGGCGGGGCCGCATCGACCGCGACCGCCGCGAGCACCGCCGTGCCGGTCTCGGCCAACGCGGGCCTGCGCGGTGCATCGACCGGCAATGTGCTGAGCAACACGCCCACCACGCTGGTGCCGCTGTCGGCGGTGGCGAAGTTCGAGGAGCAGTCGGTCGCCACCTCGGTGAGCCATGACGACGGCGAGCTCGCGACCACGATCTCGTTCAACCTCGCCGAGGGCGCGAACCTCGGCGATGCGCGCGAAGCCATCGCCAAGGCCGAGGCCAACATCGCGATGCCGACCAACGTGCGCGGCGCGTTCGCCGGTACTGCCGCCAGCGCGCAGCAGTCGCAGGGACAGCAGTTCATGCTGATCCTGGCCGCGCTGGTCGTGATCTACATCGTGCTGGGCATCCTGTACGAAAGCCTGGTGCACCCGATCACGGTGCTGTCGACGCTGCCTTCGGCCGGCGTGGGCGCGGTGCTGGCATTGCTGATGTTCCGCATGGAGTTCTCGATCATTGCGCTGATCGGCGTGTTCCTCTTGATCGGCATCGTGAAGAAGAACGCCATCCTGATCATCGACTTCGCGCTGGAGGCCGAGCGCTCGCGCGGGCTCACGCCGCTGGAGGCGGTGCGCGAGGCATGCCTGCTGCGCTTCCGGCCCATCCTGATGACGACGCTGGCCGCCGCGCTGGGCGCACTGCCGCTGGCCATCGGTTTCGGCGAGGGCGCGGAGCTGCGCCGGCCGCTGGGGGTGGCCATCATCGGCGGGCTGATCGCGAGCCAGCTGCTCACCTTGCTGACAACGCCGGTCGTCTATCTCCTGCTCGACAAGTTGCGCCGCCGTGGCAAGAACGAACACGAACTCAGTCGGATCACGCCCGCTTGAGAGAGAACAACACCATGAACGCACTGCTTTCCCCCTTCCGATCGAGGCGCTTTGCGCTCACGTCGCTCGCGCTTGCCGCGCTGCTCTCAGGGTGCGCGGTCGGTCCGGCCTACAAGGTGCCGAGCTCCGTGGCGTCCACCGCATGGAAGGAGCAGAAGACCGCCGAAGGCTGGCTGCCCGCCGCACCGGCCGATGCGCTCGACCGCGGCGAGTGGTGGAAGCTCTTCGCCGATCCCACGCTCGACGAACTGGCCGGCCGCGTGCAGGTGTCGAACCAGAACATCGCCGCCGCCGTGGCCAACTACACGCAGGCCCAGGCGCTGGTGCGCGGCGAGCGCGCGGCGCTGTTTCCCTCGGTGTCGTTCAGCGGCAGCGGGCGGCGCAGCGGCAACGTGAACAGCAACAGCGAAACGACGAGTCCTTCAAACAGTTTCTCCGCCTCGCTCAATGCCAGCTGGACGCCCGATGTCTGGGGGCGCCTGCGCGAAGCGGTGAGCAGCGCGCAGGCCAATGCGCAAGCGAGCGAGGCCGACCTCGCCGCGGCGCGGCTCTCGGCCATCGGCGATCTCGCGACCAACTACTTTTCGCTGCGCGAGGCCGATGCCGAGATCGTGCTGCTCGACGAAACCATCGCGGGCTACCAGCGCGCCTTCGAGATCACGAGCAACCGCTATGCGGCCGGCATCGCCGCTCAGACCGACGTGCTGCAGGCGCAGACGCAACTGGTCAACGCCAAGGCCGACCGCGTGGGCCTTACGCGCACGCGCGCCACGCTCGAACATGCCATCGCGATGCTGGTGGGCGTGGCGCCCGCCGACTTCACCTTGCCGGCCGCGAAATGGACCCCCACGGTGCCCGGCGTGCCGACCGGCGTGCCCTCGACGCTGCTGCAGCGCCGCCCCGACATAGCGGCGGCGGAGCGCTCGGTCGCGTCCGCCAATGCGCAGATCGGCATCGCACGCGCCGCGTACTTCCCGAACATCCCGCTGACCGCATCGGTCGGCAGCACCAATGCGAGCCGCGTGAAGGACCTGTTCAGTTCGGCCAACACGCTGTGGTCGCTCGGCTTCTCCGTGGCGCAGGTGGTGTTCGATGCGGGCGCGATCAGCGCGAGCGTCGATGCCGCGAAGGCCGGCCACGAAGCCGCCGTGGCGCGCTATCGCCAGACGGTGCTCACCGCGTTCCAGGCGGTCGAAGACCAGTTGACGACGGGCGCCACGCTCGCGCAGCAAGAGGGCTTCCGCCGCGAAGCGACGCTCGCGGCCGACAAGACCGAGCAGCAGTTGCTCAACCGCTATCGCGCGGCGCAGGTGAGCTACACCGAGGTGGTGACGGCGCAGGCCGCTGCCCTCAACGCGCGGCGCGCGCTGGTGCAGCTGCAGGTCAACCGCCAGGCTTCGGCGATCGCGCTCATCCAGGCGATGGGCGGTGGCTGGCAGGCCGACTGGATGAACAACAACCCGGACAGCACCGCGGCCACGGCGCAGCAACAACAACCCACCGCCCCTCGCGCGCAATAAGAAGAAGAACGCGGCGAGGGCGGTTTCGCGGATGGGCATCGTGCCCATCCAGTCGGCTCGCCGCCGGCGTCAAGCCGGACGCGGCGGGCTTCGTTTCACGGCGCAGTGGTTTCGTTCAATGCGCCGGGCGGTTCAGCGAGCTGCCAAGGTAGTCCTTGTCGGTCACCAGCACCCAAAGGGCGAGCACCAGGATCAGCGCGGCCACGAGCACCGCGTTGACCATCGCCGTTTCCATCGCGGCGAAACCGACCAGCCACGGCGATGCGGCAAGCCACACCGCGAGGGCCACTTCGGTCCACTCTTCCCACTGCTTGGGCACGAAGGTCGCGCCCAGTGCCACGGCGCCCAGCACGATGCCGGTCGCCACCATGGTCCACATGGCGGGCGCGATGCCCTGAAAGCCCAGGACCCAGGGCGAGACGATCAGCCAGGCGCCGGCGACGGCGTTGACCGGGTCTTGCCAATGCTTCACTTGCTTCATGGTCATTACCTCCTGTCGCGACAAGGCGCCGCGACAGGGGTTGGACACCCGTCGTCGGGCGCGGTTCCGTCTTGCGGCAGTGCAGCACAGGGGCGCAGCGGTGCGGCCTTCTATCATCGGCCGTCCGGAAATAGCCCCCGATGACCCCGACGTCATCGGTCACAAGAACCCCACCATGCCCCAACTCAAGCGCCGCCACTTCGTTCTCGGCACCCTCGGGGCCGTCGGCGCCCTCGTGGTCGGCTGGTCCGCCACGCCGGCCGCATCGCGCCTTGTGGGTTCCGAGCCGCTGCCCGCGGGTGCGGGTGAGGTCGCGCTCAATGGCTGGGTCAAGGTGGGCAGCGACAACACCGTCACGCTGATGATGTCGCAGTCGGAGATGGGGCAGGGCACGCACACCGGCCTCGCGATGCTGCTGGCCGAGGAGATGGATGCCACGCTCGATCAGGTCCGCATCGAAAGCGCGGGCGCCGACGCCATCTACAACAACCAGGCCGTGATCCTCGATGCGCTGCCTTTCAAGCCCGGTGACGAAGGCAGGGTCAAGCGAGCGACCGAGCACGTGGTGGGCAAGCTGCTGCGTTCGATCCCGGGGCTCTCGGGCACGGGCGGCTCGTCGAGCATCACCGACCAGTGGCTGCCCGTGCGCGAAGCGGGCGCCTCCGCGCGGGCCATGCTGATCGGCGCCGCTGCTGCCGCGTGGAGCGTGCCGGCCGGCGAATGCCGCACCGACGGCGGCCGCGTGCTGCATCCGAATGGCAAGAGCGCGAGCTTCGGCGAACTGGCGGTGCGTGCCGCGCAGCAGCCGCTGGCCACGAACGTCGCGCTGAAGAAGCCGGCCGACTTCAAGCTGATCGGCCAGCCCTCGCGCCGCATCGAGAACAAGGCCAAGCTCGATGGCACAGCGAAGTTCGGCATGGACACGCTGCCGCCCGGCCTGCTGTACGCGAGCATCGCCATGTGCCCGACCATCGGCGGCAAAGTCGCGCGCTTCGACGGCGCTGCCGCGCAGAAGCTGCCCGGTGTGCGCAAGGTGGTGGCGCTGGCGCCGGTGGGCGCGACGCTCATCGGCACCGGCAGCACCTCGGGCGGCGTGGCGGTGATCGCCGACACGCCGTACCACGCGATGCGCGCGCTGAAGGCGGTCGAGGTCGATTGGGACCACGGCCCCGCGGCCAGCCTGTCGAGCAGCGAGATGATCGGGCGCCTCTCGCAGACCCTGCGCACGAGCGCAGGCAACGCGCAGCTCGATGAAGGCGACGTGGCGGCCGCGCTGAAGTCGGCCGCGAAGACGCTCGATGTCGAGTACCGCGTGCCCTTTCTCGCGCACGCCACGATGGAACCGATGAACTGCACGGCGCAGCTCAAGGACGGCGTGGCCACCGTCTGGGCGCCCACGCAGGCGCCGGGCTTCGCGCGCGGCGCGGTGGCTTCGGCGCTGGGCATCGACGCGAAGAAGGTCGACCTGCATGTGACCTTTCTGGGCGGCGGGTTCGGCCGCCGCTATTCCACCGACTTCGTCACGCAGGCCGCGATGCTGGCGCGCGAGGCCGATGGCGCGCCGGTGCAACTGATCTGGTCGCGCGAGGAAGACATGGTGCACGACTACTACCGGCCTGCCTACGTGGCGCGCTGCAAGGCAGGCTTCGATGCGAACGGTGCGCTGGTCGCATGGCAGACCACCACGGCCGGCTCCAGCCTGGGCGCGCCGTCGTTCATGGACACCTCGACCGATGGTGCATGGAACACGGCCTACGACTTCCCCAACGCCCGCGTGGCGCACGAACCCGTCGAATCCGCCATGACCACCGGCGTGTGGCGCTCGGTGGCGCATTCGCAGAACGGCTTCTTCGTCGAGAGCTTCATCGACGAGTGCGCAGCCGCGGCCGGTAAGGACCCGGTCGCCTTCCGCGCCACGTTGCTCGCGAAAGACCCGCGCCATCTGCATGTGCTGAAGCGCGCAGCCGAGTTGTCGGGCTGGGGCCAACCGCTGGCCGCGGGACCCGATGGCGCGAAGCGTGCGCGCGGCATTGCGATCCATCGCGCGTTCGGCAGCATCGTCGCGCAGGTGGCCGAGGTGTCGGTCGATGCGGAGAAAAAGATCCGCGTGCACCGCGTGGTCTGCGTCATCGACTGCGGCGTGCCGGTCAACCCCAACCTCATCCGCCAGCAGATGGAGGGTGGCATCGTCTACGGCCTCTCGGCGGCGCTGCACGGCGAGATCACGATCGAAAAGGGCCAGGTGCAGCAGAGCAATTTCCACGACTACATGCCGCTGCGCATGAACGAGTGCCCGGTCATCGAGACCGAGATCGTCGCGGGCAGCGACCGCCCCGGCGGCGTCGGCGAACCGGGCACGCCGCCCATTGCGCCGGCGGTGGCGAATGCGCTGTTCGCGCTGACTGGCCAGCGACTGCGCAGCCTGCCGCTGAAGCTGGCCTGAACGACAAAAAAAGAAGGAACGCAACCTCATGACCACCACGATCAGGATCAACGGCAAGACCTCCACCGTCAACGCCGAGCCCGATACGCCGCTGCTGTGGGTGCTGCGCGGCGAGATGCAGCTCGTCGGCACCAAGTTCGGCTGCGGCAAGGCGCTGTGCGGCGCCTGCACCGTGCACCTGGACGGCGAGGCGGTGCGCTCCTGCGTCACGCCGCTCGAATCGGTGGGTGTGCGCGAGGTCACCACCATCGAGGGCCTGCAGGGCAAGGAGGCCGATGCGCTGCGCCATGCGTGGACCGAGGTCGATGTCGTGCAGTGCGGCTACTGCCAGAGCGGGCAGTTGATGTCGGCCTGCGCGCTGCTCAAGAAGGTGCCGCAGCCCAGCGACGACGATGTGACGAATGCGATGAGCGGCAACATCTGCCGATGCGGCACCTACCCGCGCATCCGTGCCGCAATCCACATGGCGGCGGGCAGCAAGCCGGCCGCTTAACCGCCGCGCGCGACGGGCGGCAGCAGGTAGGCGCCCGACTCGAACAACTGCGCCTCCGCCTGGTCGATGCGCTTGATGCCCGATTTTCCCGCGCGGCTCGCGAGCAGTTCGACCAGCGCCTCCGTCACCGCCACGCCGGCCGCGACCGAGGGAAAGAACGAGGGGCTGTTGATCGTGAAGAGCAGCGTTTCGTCGGCCAATAGCGAGAGCGGCGAGGTCACGCTGTCGGTGATCGCGACGATGCGGCAGCCGGCCGCCTTGGCGGCTTCGGCGACCTGCAGCGCCTCGCGCGAGTAGGGCGCGAAGCTCGCCACCACCAGCGCATCGCCCTTGGCAAAAGCGCGCTGCTGCATCTCGAGCGATCCGCCCTGGCCATCGACCAGGTGCACGCTGGCGCGGAAGAGCCGGTACACATAGACGAACGAGAACGCGATCGGAAAGCACGCGCGAAACCCCGCGGCATGCACGGCCGGCGCTTTCTCGATCAGCGCGCACGCCTTCTGCAGCGCCTGCTCGCTCTGCTGGTGCGTGGCTTCGAGGTTGCGGCGCTGCACCTCGAACATTTCGCCGGTGAGGCCGCGGTCCTGCGAGCGGCCGACCAGTTGCTTGGCGCGCCCGCCGTAGGTTTCGGTGCCCAGGCCCATGTCGCCCGCGAAGGCCTCCTTGAGCTGCGGCCAGCCCGCGTAGCCGAGGTTCTGCGCGAAACGCACCAGCGTGGCGGGCGTGCTCTGCGAGCGCGTGCCGACGTTGCGCATCGAGGCGGTGACGACTTCGTTGGGGTGGTCGAGCACGTAGCGCGCGACCTGCTGCAGGGCGGGGCTCAGTTCGTTGAAACGCTGGCGGATCTGGTCTCTGGCGCCCATGGCGGTGTCTCTCTTCTGGCTGCTGTTGGAACGAATGTACCGGAGGCGGAACGTCGAAACAGTTGACGGAACAAATGTTCCAAACAATAATCCGGAGGAAACGTTAGTTCCAGAAACTGTTCCAGGTTTTCGCCCCCATGACGCACGTCTTCCATCGCCATCTTCGCCAGACCCCGCCCGTTGCCGCCAGTTCGCAGGGCATGTTCATCCGCGACGCCGAAGGGCGTGAATACCTCGATGCCTCGGGCGGCGCAGCCGTCTCGTCGCTGGGCCATGCGCACCCCGAGGTGCTGGCCGCCATGCACGCGCAGCTCGACAAGCTGGCCTATGCGCACACCAGCTTCTTCACGAGCGAAGTGGCCGAGCAACTGGCCGACGAACTCATCGCCTCCGCCCCCGAAGGCATGAGCCATGTGTACCTGGTGAGCGGCGGTTCGGAAGCGGTGGAGTCGGCGCTCAAGATGGCGCGGCAGTACTTCGTCGAGATCGGCCAGCCGCAGCGCACCCACTTCATCGCGCGCCGCCAGAGCTACCACGGCAACACGCTGGGCGCGCTCGCGGTGGGCGGCAACGCATGGCGCCGCGAGCCGTTCGCGCCGATCCTCGTGCCGGCCACGCACGTGTCGCCGTGCTATCCGTACCGCGAGCAGTGCGACGGCGAAAGCGCTGAGCAATACGGCTTGCGCCTTGCGGCCGAGCTCGAAGCGGCCATCGTCGCGCAGGGGGCGGATCGCGTGATCGCCTTCGTCGCGGAGACGGTGGGCGGCGCCACGGCCGGCGTGTTGACGCCAGTGCCCGGCTACTTCAAGGCGGTGCGCGCCGTGTGCGACAAGTACGGCGTGCTGCTGATCCTCGACGAGGTGATGTGCGGCATGGGCCGCACCGGCTCGCTGCATGCGTGCGAGCAGGAGGGCATCGCGCCCGACCTGATCACCATCGCCAAAGGCCTGGGCGGCGGCTACCAGCCGATCGGCGCGGTTCTGGCGCAGCAGAAGATCGTCGAGGCCATGTCCAAGGGCAGCGGCTTCTTCCAGCACGGCCACACCTACCTCGGCCACCCGATGGCCTGCGCGGCGGCGCTCGCGGTGCAGCAGGTGATCCGCCGCGACGGCCTCGTTGCCAAGGTGCGCGAAGACGGCGTGGCTTTCGGCGCGATGCTGGCCGAGGCGCTGGGCAAGCACGCGCATGTGGGCGACATCCGCGGCCGCGGTTTCTTCTGGGGCATCGAGCTGGTCGCCGACCGCGCGAGCAAGACGCCCTTCGATCCGTCGCTCAAGGTCAACGCGCTCATCAAGAAGGACGCGATGTCGCGCGGCCTCTTGTGCTACCCCTTCGGCGGCACCGTCGATGGCCGCCAGGGCGACCACGTGCTGCTCGCGCCGCCCTTCATCGCGACGCGGCAGGACCTGCAGGAAATCGCCGCCCGTCTCGCGGCCTCCATCGATGCGGTGACGAGCGCCGCCGCGCGCTGACCGCGACCCCGTATTCCTTCGCTGTTTTCTTCAACCCGCCGTTCCGAGGAGCGCTTCCATGCCCAAGCTTCGTCTGCCGATTTCCTTCGGTGCTGCCGCTCTCGCGGTGGCCTGCACCCTGTTGCCGTTCGCCGCCGCGCATGCGCAGGAGAACGACACGCTCGCCAAGATCAAGGCGAGCGGCGCCATCACCTTCGGGTATCGCGAGTCGTCGTTCGGCTTCTCGTACCTGGACGGCAATCTGAAGCCGGTGGGCTACAGCATCGAGATCTGCAACCGCATCGTCGAGGCGGTGAAGGCCGAGCTCAAGCTACCTGCCATCGAGATCAAGTACCAGGCCGTCACCTCGGCCAACCGCATGCCGCTGGTGCAGAACGGCACGGTGGACATCGAGTGCGGCTCCACCACCAACCTGGTCGACCGGCAGAAGCAGGTGGCGTTCTCGCCCGACATCTTTCGCTACAACGTGCGCATGCTGGTGAAGGCCGATTCGGGCATCAGGAGCATCGCCGACCTGCAGGGAAAGACGGTCGCCACCACCAGCGGCACCACCTCGTTCCGCCTCTTGCGCGAGGCCGACCGCGGCCGCAGCCTCGAAGTGACGAATCTCGCCGGCAAGGACCACAGCGACTCGTTCCTGCTGGTGGAAAGCGGCCGCGCGCAGGCCTTCGTGCTCGACGACATCCTGCTGGCCGGGCAGATCGCGAATGCGCGCAACCCGAAGGACTTCGTCATCACCGGCGAGAGCCTTCGCACCGAGAACCAGTCGCTGATGTTCCGCAAGGACGACCCAGCCTTCAAGGCGCTGGTGGACCGCGTGGTGTCGGGCATGATGAAGTCGGGCGAGATGGAAAAGCTCTATGCCAAGTGGTTCATGTCGCCGATTCCGCCGAAGGGCATCAACATCAACTACCCGCTCAATGCCGAGACGAAAGAGGCGTTTGCCAATCCGTCCTCCAAGGGCATCTGAGCCGATTGCCTGACTTCATGACACGCATCGCCCTCATCCACGCGCTCTCGCATTCGGTCGCTCCTATCAACGAAGCCTTCGCGCGCGACTGGCCCGAAGCGGTGCGCATGAACCTGCTCGACGACAGCCTCTCGGCCGACCTCGCGCGCAACAACGGGCGCGGGCTGGATGCGGCGATGCACGAGCGCTTCCAGCGCCTCGCGCAGTACGCGGTGGACACAGGCGCCGAAGGCATTCTCTTCACCTGCTCGGCCTTCGGGCCGTGCATCGAGGCGGTGGCGCGGCGGCACGCGGGCATTCCGGTGCTCAAGCCCAACGAGGCCATGATTGCCGAGGCGATGCAGGTGGAAGGGCGGCTGGGGTTGATCGCGACGTTCGCGCCCACGCTCGCTTCGATGCCGCCTGAATTTCCCGTCGGCGCTGCGTTGGAGTTGGCACTGGCCGACGGCGCCCTCGATGCGCTGAACGCCGGCGACACGCAGCGCCACGACGCATTGATTGCCGCACAGGCCGCGGTGCTGCGCGATCGCGGCTGCACCCGCATCGCGCTCGCGCAGTTCAGCATGGCGTGCGCCCGCGCCGTATGCGAGGAGGCCAGCGGCCTGCCGGTGCTTACGACGGTCGACAGTGCCGTGCGCGCCTTGCGCCGGCGAACCGGACAGCCGCGCTCAGTGTGAGCCGCCGTGGCCGATGGCGGTGACCAGCGTGGTCATCGCGATCTGCGCCGCGTCGCTGCGGCCCAGCATGCGGTGAACGCCGGTCTCGCGGTCGGTCGCTTCCAGGCCTTCGGCCAGGCGCCGGTAGATGTCCGACGAAGGCATCGTGGCCGCGGTGCCGAGCGCATCGCAGTACGTGTCGGTGAGCAGGCCGGTGAGTGCTTCGCTCTGTTCGTTCGAGAGCTTCATCGTGTCGCCGCTGAACACGGCCGCGATGCAGTGCATGAGGTAGGCCTGCGTTTCGAGCGAGAACGCCTGCTGCCGCACGTAGTCTTCGACGGCCGACCAGAAGAGCGGGTCGGAGGTGCGGCGCCAGCTCTCCAGCACCTTGCGCGCCTTGGCCACGAGGTCGGCGTGCGCGTCTTCGGGCTCGCTCGGGCGCAGTGCCAGGCCCTGCAGCGTGAGCGAGGCCACCGGGCCGGCCGCGCCGAGGATGAAGCTCCAGAACTTCCAGCGCGCGTACCACTTCTTGTCGTGCGCGGGGTTCAGTGGTTCGAGCAGGCCGAAGTCGATGCGCTGGCAGGCCTCGGCCTGCTGCCCGGCGATGCAGCCGTCGCCCAGGTCGAGCATCTGGACCTCGGCTTCCATCCGGTCGGCGGCGATGTTGCCCTGCGCGACGATGCCCGCGCTCTTGCCCGAGCGGTCGATGTCGACCAGCCGCTGCATCAAGAGCTTCAATTCATGGGCCGAGGCACCGGTCGCACCGGCCACGCGGCGCATCGATTCGCACTGCTCCCGCTCGATCGCGAGGGAGTTCTTCAGCCGGTCCCGGCCGTGGTCTTCGGCAGTTGATTCGCGCTCGTCCGCGGCAGTCGACGTTCGCATGGCAAGGCTCCTTCGGGGCACATGAATGTTCAGGTTGCAATATGTATCGGCTTCCACAGGGTGAACATCCCCGAAATTAGGTATTCGGTACTCCCGCGCGCCTCTCACCTGAACCGGAGCTGACCGATGCCCTCGCCATAATTGACGCTCTTTGTTGAAGGAGTACGCGTGGATATTGTTTTGCTGGTCAAGGCCGCCATCATGGGCATCGTCGAAGGGCTGACCGAGTTCCTGCCGATCTCGTCGACAGGCCATCTGATTCTTGCGGGCTCGTTGCTCGGCGGCTTCGGCGACAACCGGGGCAAGGTGTTCGAGATCGCCATCCAGACCGGCGCGATCTTCGCGGTGATCCTGGTCTATTGGCAGAAGATCAAGTCGACCGTCGTGGCATTGCCGCGGCAGCCCAAGGCGCGGCGCCTCGCGCTCAACATCCTCATCGGCTTTCTGCCCGCGGTGGTGCTGGGTCTCCTGTTCGGCAAGGTGATCAAGGCGCACCTGTTTATTCCGACCGTGGTGGCGAGCACCTTCATCATCGGCGGCTTCATCATCCTGTGGGCCGAGAAGCGGCCGCCCGGCTCGGTGCGCGTCGAACATGTCGACGACCTCACGGCGTGGGATGCGCTCAAGGTGGGCCTCGTGCAGTGCTTCGCGATGATCCCGGGCACGAGCCGCAGCGGCTCGACCATCATCGGCGGCATGCTGCTGGGCCTCTCGCGGCAGGCGGCGACGGACTTCTCTTTCTTCCTGGCCATTCCGACGCTGATCGGCGCCGGCGTGTACAGCGTCTACAAGGAGCGCGCGCTGCTGTCGATGGCCGACGTGCCGCTGTTCGCGGTGGGCCTCGTGTTCTCGTTCATCAGCGCGTGGCTGTGCGTGCGCTGGCTGCTGAAGTTCATCAGCACCCACAACTTCATTCCGTTCGCCTGGTACCGCATCGCCTTCGGCATCGTGGTGCTGGTGACGGCGTGGACCGGCACGGTGGTCTGGGCAGACTGACCCTGCGGCGCGAGCAAAGCGGCCGGGGGTGAGCCGAAGCCGGCCGCCGGCCGGTCAGCGCAGCAAGCCGTGCCTGCGCCCCTGAAAAACCGCCTCGGTGCGCGAGGTGACGGCCAGCTTGCGGTAGATGTTCTTGGTGTGGCATTCCACCGTAAGCCGCGAGATCGACAGCGATTCGGCCATGTCGCGGTTGCTCAGCCCCTGCGACACGAGTTCGAGGATCTTTCGCTCGCGCGGCGTCAGCGCCACGGGCAGCGGGGACGGCGCATCGCTGGCCAGCACCGCCGACAGCGAAGTCTGCTGCGCCGCGATCCAGCCGAGGATGCGGCGCGCGATGGCTGGATCGATGGGGGCGCCGCCTTGCTCGATGCTGCGCAGCGCGATGCTCAGTTCCAGGTCGTCGCGTTCCTTCAGCAGATAGCCGATGGCGCCGGCCCGCAGTGCCGCGAAGATGACTTCCTCGGTCCGCCAGGCCGAGACCACCACCGCGGGCACCCTGGGGCGATGCGCCTGCATCCAGCCGATCAGCTCGACGCCGCTGCCGTCCGGCAGGCCGATGTCGACCAGTGCAACGCCGAAGTAGCGGTCCTCGAGCAGTTCCTTGGCGGCCGCCACGCTGTCGGCCCAGGCGATCTGCGGCTCGTCGCAACCCAAGGTCGACAGCACGTAGGCGAGCCGCTCGCGCATGGCCGGATCGTCTTCGACCACCAGCGCGGGGCTCAGGGAAACGACTTCGACGTCTTCCAGTTGCGAATTGGACATGTGGGCGGGATTCTGAACGGTGCCTGACTTTGGTAGGACGTTTTTACTTATATATGGGATTGTTGCAGAGTATTGCCATATGTATCCTGGAGTCACCCAACTGAAAACAGGGGGAAACTCCGAATGGGCAGGAACTATCGCTCTATTTGGAATGTTTCGCTTGGAAAACGTGCGGCGGCGCAGTCGACAGGGTAGTCATGGACCCCTGCGCAGCCAGACGGACAGTCCGGCGTGAAGCCGCCGCTCAGGTTAACCATTGCTCCCGTCTTGGCGTCGGCATGCCGGAACGTCACGAATACCGCCGTATTCGCCGGGAGCCCGGCCGGCTTGGACGCGTGCACGGTTCGGCCATAGGGCGGAAGACCTCATGGCCGCGCTATCCCCCGGCAGCGACAGGCGCAAAAAAGTCCCATGGACAATGCCCCGCATGCCCGACCTCCACGAACTGACCCGGCAATTCGCGCGACCCGGCCGCCTCGACGCCATCCTGCTGCGGCCGGCGCGCCGGGCGCCGGTGCTGTCGGTGGACGAGGCCGTGGCGGTGGAAGGGCGCGGGCTGGAGGGCGACCGCATCGCCGCCGCGCGCCCCGGCGGCAAGCGGCAGGTCTCGCTGATCCAGCAGGAGCACCTGCCGGTGATCGCCGCGCTCACCGGCCATGCGCGTGTCGACGCCGAAGGGCTGCGGCGCAACCTCGTCGTCTCGGGCCTGAACCTGCTGGCGGCGCGCTCGCTCTTTCGCGACCAGCCGCTGGTGCTGGCCATCGGCGCCGAGGTGCTGCTCGAAATCAGCGGCCCCTGCGAGCCCTGTTCACGGATGGAAGAGCTGCTCGGCCCCGGCGGCTACAACGCCATGCGCGGCCATGGGGGCGTGACGGCGCGGGTCTTGCGCGGCGGCGTGCTGCGCATCGGCGACGGCATCGAATGCCGTCCCGCTTCCGCCTGAGACCTGACGCTTGAGGCCTTACAGCAGGTTGCGCAGCGCCGCCTCGAGGGCAGCCGCGGTGGCCAGCGGCTTTTCCATCGGGAACAGGTGCGTGCCGTCGAGCATCGTGATGCGCCCCTTGGTCACCTGCTCGGTCATTGCCATGCCCACGCGCTTCATCTCGGCCGACTGCCGCCCGCCGATGAACGCCGCCTTGCACTTGAGCGGGTGCTTGCGCAGCAGCGCGCCCAGGTTGTGGGGCAGGGTGTTGTAGATCGCGGTTTCCACGTCGCGGTCGAAGCTCAGCTCGCGGCTGTCTTCTCCCGCGGCCATGCCGTCGAAGGTGCCGTGGTCGATGTAGTCGTGCAGCATCTGCTCGTCCCACTTCGCAAACGCCTTCTTGCTGCGGAAATGCTCGAACACCGCCTCGCGGTGCGCCCAGCTGTTCTTGCGCTTTTGGCTGATGGCGCCGGGCGAAATGCTCTTCATGAGCGGCGTGCGCTTGACCACATTGAGCGTGTTCGCGCGCCAGCCGCCGAGGATCGGCGAATCGATCAGCACCACGCCGCGCGCGAGCGCCGGATGCAGCGCCGCGCACATCAGGCTGAGAAACCCGCCGAGCGAATGGCCGACCAGGAACACCGGCCCGCCCGCGCGGTCGGCGCGCACCTGGGCGAAATCGGCCAGCTGCTGCACCAGGTGCGGCCAGTTGTCGGTGACGGGGTACTTCGGGTCGTGCCCGAATTTCTCGATGGCATCGACTTCGAAGCCTCGGTTGCGCAGACTGTCGAGGACGACGCGGTAGGTGCTCGCGGGAAAGCTGTTGCCGTGCGAGAAGACGACGGGCGGCATGGCCATGGCCGATGCCGCGCTCAGATGAGCTTTTCGTCGGGGGTCGAGATCTTGCGCAACGCGCCGTGCCGCGTGGCCGGCATCTTCAGCGGATGCTCGGTATGGCTGTCGTCCCACACCGGGTCTTCGATGCTGTCGAACACCTCGCGCAGCTTCTGGCCCCAGCTGTTGTGCATCATGCGGTAGTAGGGGTTGTCGGCGTCGATGCAGATCACCCGGTCGGTCTCGAACTTGTTGGCTTCGTACACCACCAGGTCGAGTGGCAGGCCCACCGAGAGGTTCGACTTCATGGTCGAGTCCATCGACACCAGCGCGCACTTGGCGGCTTCGTCCAGCGGCGTTTCGGGCGTGAGCACACGGTCGAGCACGGGCTTGCCGTACTTCGATTCGCCGACCTGGAAATAAGGCGTCTCGGTCGTCGCCTCGATGAAGTTGCCCGCGGCGTAGACCAGGAAGAGGCGCATGCCCTCGCCCTTGACCTGCCCGCCGAAGATGAAGGACACGTTGAAATCGAGCCCCGCGTGCTTCAGCGCCTCGGCATCGCGGTCGTACACATGGCGCACCGCCGAGCCCAGCACGCGGGCGGCGTCGAACATGCTCTTGGCGTTCCAGATGGTGATCGGATCGCCCTGTGAGCCGTCTTCACGGGTTTCGCGCAATTCCTCGATCTGCAGGATTTCGCGCACCGACTGCGAGATGCTCAGGTTGCCCGAGGACAGCAGCACCATCACGCGGTCGCCCGGCTGCTCGTAGACGATCATCTTGCGGAAGGTGCTGATGTGGTCCACGCCCGCGTTCGTGCGCGAATCGGAGAGAAACACCAGGCCGGCGTTGAGTTTGATGCCTACGCAATAAGTCATGAGTTCGTCTCGCATGAATCAGGCCCGCTCAGGCGGCACTGCGTTCACGCGTGTTCAGTTTTTGGAGGGCATAGAGCGCGTCGAGGGCCTCGCGCGGGCTCATGGTGTCGGGGTCTAGCGCGGCCAGCGCGGATTCTACGGCGCTGGACAGCGGCGTCTCGGCCACGGGCGGGGGGGCGAACAGGTCCACCTGCGCCCGCGTTTGGGCATGCTGCGATTCGAGCGCTTCCAGCGCCTGCCGCGCATGGTTGACCACCGCCGCCGGCATGCCCGCAAGCCGCGCCACCTGGATGCCGTAGCTCTTGCTCGCCGGTCCGGGCTGCATTTCGTGCAGGAACACGATGTCGCGGCCCGCCTCGGTGGCGCTCACGTGCATGTTCACCGCGCCGTGGTGCGTGGCCGGAAACTCGGTCAGCTCGAAGTAGTGCGTCGCGAACAGCGTGAAGGCCTTGCTGCGGTCATGCAGCTGCGCTGCAATGCCCGCGGCCAACGCCAGTCCGTCGAAGGTGCTGGTACCGCGGCCGATTTCGTCCATCAGCACCAGCGATTGCGCGGTGGCGCTGTGCAGGATCTGCGCGGCCTCGGTCATCTCCAGCATGAAGGTCGACTGCGCATTCGCCAGGTCGTCCGCCGCGCCGATGCGCGTGTGGATCGCATCGATCGGCCCGAGCCGGCATGCCGCCGCCGGCACGTGCGAGCCGATGGAGGCGAGCAGCACGATGATCGCCACCTGCCGCATGTACGTCGACTTGCCGCCCATGTTCGGCCCGGTGATGACCTGCATGCGCTGCTGCGGTCCGAGCTGCGTGTCGTTGGCGATGAAGCCGCCCGACGACTTCTCGGCGAGGCGCGCTTCCACCACCGGATGCCGCCCCTGCTGGATCTCGATGCACGGGTGCGACACGAACGTCGGCGCGCGCCAGTGCAGCGTGTGCGAACGCTCGGCCAGCGCGCACAGCGCATCGAGCGTCGCGATGCCGCCGGCCAGTTGCGTGAGCGCATGCACCGAGGGCTGCAGCGCATCGAGCAGCTGTTCGTAGAGCCACTTCTCGCGGGCCAGCGCGCGGTCTTGCGCGCTCAGCGCCTTGTCTTCGAATGCCTTCAGCTCGGGCGTGATGAAGCGCTCGGCGTTCTTCAGCGTCTGGCGGCGGCGGTAGTTGTCGGGCACCTTCGAGAGCGCGCTCTGCGTCACCTCGATGTAGAAGCCGTGCACCCGGTTGAACTGCACCCGCAGGTTGCTGATGCCGGTGCGCTCGCGCTCGCTGATTTCGAGCTTCAGCAGAAAGTCGTCGCAGTTGTCGCTGATGGCGCGCAGCTCGTCGAGTTCCGCGTCGTGGCCGGTGGCGATCACACCGCCGTCGCGAACCAGCGCCGACGGGTCGGGCTTGATCGCGCTCACCAGCAGGTCGGCACAGCCCGGCGGCGGCGCGAGCCGCTCGGCGATGCGCGCCAGCAGCGGGGCGGAAGCGGGCAGCAGCGGCGCCAGTTGCTCCGCCTTCGCAAGCGCGAGGCGCAGTGCCAGCAGTTCGCGCGGACGCACCTGGCGCAGCGCGATGCGCGCCGCGATGCGCTCGACGTCGCTCGTGTTCTTCAGTTGCTCCCGCAGCGTGCGCCATGGCGCGGCTGTGCCGCCGAGCACCGTGGACTGCAGCGCGGCGATCGCCTCGAGCCGCGCCTGCGCTTCACTGCGGTCACGACGTGGCGAGAGCAGCCAGCGCTTCACGAGCCGGCTGCCCATGCCCGTCATGCAGGTGTCGAGCAGCGAGAACATCGTGGGCGAGTCTTCGCCGCGCAGCGTCTGCACCAGTTCGAGGTTGCGCCGCGTGGTGGGCGGCAGCTCGATCAGGTCGCCGTCGCGTTCGACGGAAAGCCGCTGCACGTGCGAGAGCGCGCGGCCCTGCGTGTGTTCGGCGTAACCCAGCAGCGCGGCCGCCGCGGCATGCGCATTGGTGAGCGATTCGGCGTTCCACGCGGCAAGGCTGTTGCTGCCCATCTGTTCGCTGAGCTTGCGCTCGCCGAGGCCGCCGTCGAACTGCCACGCGGGACGGATCGAGAGCGTGAACGGCGTTGCGGTGCGAGCGGCTTTCAGGCGCTGCTCGAAAGCCGGCGTCACCTCGGCGCTGTAGAGCAGTTCGCTCGGCGCGATGCGCGCGATCCACGCTTCGAGCGCATCGGCCGGGCACTCGGCCAGCCGAAGCTCCGCACCCGTCACGCTCAGCCACGCGAGCCCGCAGAAATTGCGCGTGCCCGCATGCACCGCGAGCAGCAGCGATTCGCTCTTGTCGCTGAGCAGTTCCGAATCGGTCAGCGTGCCGGGCGTGACCACGCGCATCACCTTGCGCTCCACCGGCCCCTTGCTCGCGCCGACCTCGCCCACCTGTTCGCAGATAGCGACAGATTCGCCCAGCTTGATGAGCCGCGCGAGGTACGTATCGACCGCATGGAAAGGCACGCCGCACATCACCACGGGCTGGCCGGCCGACTGGCCGCGCTGGGTGAGGGTGATGTCGAGCAGGCGCGCGGCCTTTTCGGCATCGGCCCAGAACAGCTCGTAGAAATCGCCCATCCGGTAGAACAGCAGGGTGTCCGGATGGTCCGCCTTGAGGCCTAAATATTGCGCCATCATGGGCGTGTGCCCGGAGAGGTCGCTGGTCGAGGGGGTGGGTTGGGCAGTCGTCGTTTTCACTCGGGGATTATCGGGGACGGGAGGGAGGGGCTTTCTGTCCCCCGCCCTAAAATCCCCCCGCGCAAACCCCGCGTGAAGAACAACAAGGCGCCCATGGCCCCCCCGGAAGAATTCAAAGGCCCTGAAGCGAACGCGCTGCCGGACACCGCCACCTTGCCTGCGGAACTCGCGGCGCTCTATCTCTGCATGCCGCCGGCCCAACTTGCCGACCTGCGCAAATCGAAGCGGCCGGAGAAGGGCGGAAGCGCTGGCCCGTCCACCATCAGGCCCGTGGAAGGCGGACCGTCCGGGCCCAAGGACCCGGTGCTCTATCAACTCGGCACCCTGCGTGACTACGCAAAGGCGCACACCGCACCCTCCGATTTCGACACCGCATTGAACAGCGGCATGCTCGGCTGGGTCTCCGCCAAGCTGCCTTTCTTCGCCGAGCGCGAACCCCGCATCAAGCGCGGCAAGCGCGTGCTCATCGGCGGTGCCTGGGACCGTGCGGACCCGCTGCGCGAGAAGCGCTTCATCGACTTGGCGAAGGGCCGCATCCGCTTCACGTCGCTCACATGCGCCGAAGCCGCGACGAGCCTCTGGGCCGACACCGCAAGCCACGCCGCATTCGCCGAAAAGGGCCTCGCCTTGCTCAAGGCCGAGACCCAAGCCATCGAGGCCTCGCTGGCTGCCACCCGCGACCTGGCCGCGGCTTCGACGCCCGACGCGGCCGCCTGACCGCCGCGCCTCGAACTTCACGATCGACCCTGGACGAGCACCGATGCTGATCAACTGCGTGGCCTACGAAAACGGCGCCAAGCTCGCCGACATTCCCGTCGAGGACATCAGCGACTACATCACCCGCCCCGGCTGCTTCGTGTGG
Source organism: Variovorax sp. W1I1 (assembly GCF_030815625.1). Lineage (NCBI taxonomy): Bacteria > Pseudomonadati > Pseudomonadota > Betaproteobacteria > Burkholderiales > Comamonadaceae > Variovorax > Variovorax sp. W1I1. Next base: position 1,436,978 of record NZ_JAUSWZ010000001.1, read on the forward strand.
GTGGCGCTGAGCGATCCCTCGCCCGAGGAGCTCGCCGAGATGCAGGCGGAATTCAACCTGCACCCGCTCGCCGTCGAAGACGCTCACCACGGCCATCAGCGCCCCAAGGTCGAGGAGTACGGCGATTCGCTCTTCGTCGTCATGCACCTCGTGGAGCCCTCGGCCGAGGGCGAGCACTGCGTCAACGTGGGTGAGGTCGACGTGTTCGTGGGCCGCAACTACGTGCTCTCGGTACGCAACCGCAGCCAGCAGGGCTTTCTGGGCGTGCGCGAACGCTGCGAGCGCGAGCCCGACCTGCTGCGCAACGGCGCGGGCTTCGTGCTCTATGCGCTGATGGATGCGGTGGTCGACCGCTACTTTCCCGTCATCGATGCGCTCGAGGTCGAGCTCGAAACCATCGAGCAGCAGATCTTCGGACACAGCGGCGCGGCGCGCGACAAGATCAAGCAGCTCTACGACCTGAAGCGCCGCAGCATGACCTTGAAGCGCGCGGTGGCGCCGCTCGTGGAGGCGGCGGGCAAGCTGTACGGCGGGCGCGTGCCGCAGGTCTGCATGGGCACGCAGGAGTACTTTCGGGACGTGGGCGACCACCTGGGCCGCATCAACGGTTCGATCGACGCGATGCGCGACACCATCGGCACCGCCATCGCGGTGAACCTGTCGATGGTGACCATCGAAGACAGCGAGGTGACCAAGCGGCTCGCCGCCTGGGCCAGCATCTTCGCGGTGTGCACCGCGTTCGCCGGCATCTGGGGCATGAACTTCGAGAACATGCCCGAGCTGAAATTCAAGTACGGCTATGCGGTGGCGCTGGGGCTCATCGTCAGCACCTGCGGGTATCTTTACTACCGCTTCAGGCGCGCCGGCTGGCTCTGAGTTTTGTGTTGCTCCCTCCCCTTCCGGGGGAGGGCAGGGGTGGGGGCTCGCGGCGTTCGATGAAGCACTGCGCCTGACAAGCGCCGCGTGCCCCCATCCCAACCTTCCCCCGGGAGGGGAAGGAGCAAGACCCGATCACTCGTCGTGCGAATCGTGCGTGGCCGCAGCGCCGCGCCGCCAGTAGCCCGACGCCCGCGTCCACTTCGGGTTCGCGCCGCGCTCGCTCACCAGGTGCGCGCGCAGTGCCTTCGCAATGCCCGACTCGCACCCGACCCACGCATGAAAGTCGCCGGCCGGCAGCTTCGCGGCCTTCAGCGCATCGACCAGCACCGTGCTCACGCCCGCCTCGGCGCCGCGGCGATGCACCCACTGCAGCGTGAGCTCGGCCTCGGTCTCGAACGTGATCTCGTCCGCTTCGCTGTCGACTTCCGCCAGCACCACCATCCGCGCACCGGCCGGCAGTTCGGCCAGCCGCCGCGAGATCGCGGGCAGGGCGGTGTCGTCGCCGATGAGCAGGTGCCAGTCGAACTCGGTCGGCACGATGAACGAGCCGCGCGGCCCGCCCACGCCCAGCGTGTCGCCGGGCTTGGCGTTCTCGGCCCATTGCGTGGCGGGGCCGGCGTCGTGCAGGGCGAAGTCGATCTCCAGCGTGTTCGCCTTCGCGTCGTGGCGGCGCGGCGTGTAGTCGCGCATCGTCGGGCGGCCACTCGCGGGCCAGATCGGACCCTCGGGCCCGGCCGTCGGCAGCGTGAGCTTGCCCGTGGTCGCGTCGGGGAAAAAGATCTTTGCGTGGTCGTCGAACCCCAGGCTCGTGAAGCCCGCGAGGTCGTCGCCCGTCAGCACGATGCGGATGAGGTGCGGCGTCACGCGCTGCACCGTCTTCACCGTGAGCTGGCGAAAGCGAAGGTCGTGGCGCACGCGGCGCGGCGTGCGGTCGGGCGTATGGGAGGAGGAAGTGGTGGTTGTGAAGTCGGTCATGTCAAAAGAAGAAGTTCAGATGCGCTCTAACTGTTGAGCGGCGCTGTCGAGCACCGCGGCGAAATCGTGGGCTTGTTGTTCTGTGAGGGGCGTGCCCGACAGGCGCATGCGCATGGCGAGCTTCAGGTTTTCGATGGCGCGCGTGACCTGCGGCGGGCGCCCGCCGCGCGGACCCGCGCCGTCCACGCCGCCCGTCATGCGGGCCATCATGGCGTCGGCCGTTTCGCGGTTGGCGGCCAGAAACTCCTGGCCGCCCGGGGTGATGCTGTAGCGCTTGCGGCCGCCGGTGTCGGCCGTTTCCACGCTCAGATGACCCATCTCTTCGAGCAGCGTGAGGGTCGGGTAGACCACGCCGGGGCTCGGCGCATAGCTGCCGCCCAGGCGGTCTTCGATGGCCTTGATGAGCTCGTAGCCGTGCGAAGGCTTGTCGGCGATGAGCTGCAGCAGCACGAAGCGCAGGCCGCCGTGGCCGAACACGCGCCCGCCGCCGCGACCACCGCGGCCTCCGGGCATGCGCTCTTCGCCGAGGTCGCCCTCGCCATGACCGTGCCGGCCACGGCCGCCGGAGAAGCCATCTCCATGCTCGCCGCGGGGGGCGTGGCAGTGGTGGTTGTGGTGGTGATGGCCGAAGTGGGGGTGTCTCATGTCGAAGTCCTTGATGGATGTATCGAAACGATTTTAGATATATATCTAAAACTAAGTCAAACAGGGGCTTGGTCTGCCGAAAACGAGACTTCTGCTCCTTCCGATGTATCTGATATCGGGCGTGACCACGCATGAAGCTCTCAAAGGATGTGCTGTTCCCCGCCAGCTTTGAGGCCTTCACTCGGGACGGGTCCACCTTGCGCGCTTCGTGGGGATAGACGTGCAGTAGTTCCTGTGGCAACACAGCAGACTCACTCGAGAGCGCCTTGCACTCGCCGTTGTGGTGCTGCAATGACAACGGCCACAATTCCGTCTCGCCGGGGTCTTGGCGAAGCCGCCGCAAGACACAAAAAATACGGGTTATCTCTTCGAGCTGGCTGATGAAATATGGATCGCAACAAGGGAATGTGAATGCCTGAAAAATTCTTTTTTTCGAAAAACCTGGAAATCAATCAGATCGACGGATTCCATTTATTGCAAGACCATATTGGTACGCCATATGCCAACCCATGGAATGACTACGACTACATCGTAACTTTCCAAGTTCATCGGGTAAATGGCGGTAAACGCCATAGTTTTGGAAAGGTGAAGATTCTGGCGAGAGACTATAAAAATACTTCTAGGTATTTTGAAGAAAAAGGCCGGCCAGTCGGTAGTAGCATTGAAGTTACTGATGCCCTCAAGTCCGGCAATGTGGTGTCTATGGCCAACGAGATCGATTATTACCGGCGGCTACATAAGGTTCTGGGTTCAAACGCGTTGCAGTATTTGCGAGGAATTTGTGATGCCAGCTATTTTTATACAAATTATTCGAGCTATAAGAATTGGCCGGGTTTCTCCGGTTCGATTTTTCGCGATGGCGCGGCTTCGCGGGCAATTTTGAAAGCTGGCGCCCAGGTTGCGATGGGTCGACATGTCCCGGAAAAAAAGTTTGAACTGATCATCAATGACTTGCCTGAAACTTTCGAATCCATAACTTTTCACTTCGACAATAAAAGATCGTTGGGGCGCACAAATATAAATCTTGTAATCGGAAAAAATGGTGTTGGAAAAAGTCATATTCTTCATCATCTGATCGAAATTGTTGTAGGCCTCAAGGAAAATAGCGAAAGCTGGCCTTATTTCCACAAAGTCATCGTTGCTGCATATTCACCATTCGAAACTTTCGATACCAAGAACAGAATTCTCGAAAAACTCGATGCGTATTACGCCTCTGGTGTTAGTTCCCTGCAAGATTTGGAAAAAAGTACAGAGCGCCGCCAACTTCAGGTGAATGAATATTCTTATGTGGGATTCAAAAGCTTCGAAGGAGATTTTTCTTTGTCTTGGCCCAAAATCCACAGTGCCCGGTCGCTCCTGAAAGTCATCGAATACGACATAGAAAATTTCTGGTGGACAGACGACAGTCGGTTCAAAACACTATTTGACACCTTGAGGCTTTCTATCGATTTCGATCATATTGCGCTGACCTGCAAAGACGGGACAACGGTAGAATTTGGTGCAGACGACAAAAAGGTCAGAGAAGACGGAAAAAAACAAGACGTCGAGTTTGATTTCGAAGAAGGCATATCTTTCATCAAAGGTGGAAATCTTCTGCAATTGAGTTCGGGTCAAAATATATATTCTTATCTTTTGCCTTGCCTAGTGGCCGAAATCGAAGACGAAAGTCTTCTCATCATTGACGAGCCCGAGCTGTACCTGCATCCGACAATGGAAGTGGGGCTGATCAACATGCTCAAGAGCCTGCTTGCTAAAACGTCGTCCAACGCCATCATTGCGACTCATTCGTCGGTGATGGTCCGTGAGGTGGAGCGTGAGGGGGTAACTATTCTGAGAAATCCAAAGGGCACCACTCAGTCATCACACCCGGGTTTCGAAACATTCGGGCAGTCTATTGATTTGATAATTGGCGAGGCCTTTGACGATTACTGCACCACAAAACCTTACGAGCAGACAATCGATGAGGCAATCAAAAAGTATGGCTCGGCGGAAGATGCCATGAAGGAGATCGGGCCGAAAGTCGGGGATGAAGCGTTGGCATATATCGTTTCAAAGTTCGAAGATAATTCAGAAATCATTTTTGAAAATCCTCAAGAATGAAACATCTGAGCTCGATGCTAGTTAAGAACGGCGCCGATTGGCTGAAATTGGCCGTCGATTCGGCCAAAGATGACGTCGAAGATTTGGCCGATGAAGCCTGTCGTTTGGCTTATCAATATCAATATTATCCGGGCATCGTCACTGATTTTTCGACCATGCCGCGGTACAGTCGTTTTCTTGGAATTCGGAAACTGATGGTGGAATTTTATGAATCTCCGCCCACCAAATTAAGAGCTGTTTTGCAGCTTCGAAGAAATAATCATGCTCTTCAGGAATGCCCCTCCTGCGGCTATCCGTTTGCTCCGGACACGCTCGATCATTTCATGCCAAAGGACGACTGGCCTGAATTTTCCATATTCCCGAATAATTTAACTCCTCAATGTCGTGGATGCCAGTCACAAAAGGGAAGTTTTTTCTACTCAGTAAAGGATAATCAGGCTTTTTTCATACATCCGATTTTCAGTGATGCGCTTTCAAAAATCGGATTCAAGGTGAATATAGAAATTGAAGGCAATAACCCGAGGTTTGAAGCCAAATTCACCCGGCTGGCGGCGCTTGAAAGCGCCGAGGAGCAGCGACTGAAAATTCATATCGAAAAGCTAGAAATCAGAAAAAGAATCTTGAAGTTCTGCTGGGCGGAATACTCAAAATGGAAAAATATGATCTCGGATAAAAAATTCGACATCAAGGCCGCTTTGCAGCAGCGAATCGACGAGCAACCTTATTCGAACAGCGATGTCGCGCGAAATTGGCAAGTGGCGTTCTATCGGGGTGTGTTGAAAAATCAGCAGGTCATGGACCATCTCAACAGCTTCGCACCCTCAGCTCCGCTCCCGCTTACTGAAGTTGTCAGCGAATTGAATTTTTAGCATGTACCTGCGGCGGATCGCTCAGTTGGTCAGTAACCGCCCGCTGAGCAAAACCTGCACCGTTCGAACCGTCAATACCACCAGCACTGCAGTCAGTACCACCAGCATCCCCCCAGCCAATAGCGGCAACCCCCACCCCCCCCGCACCCCCGCATACACCACCCCCGCATTCACCATCGCAGCCAGCGGAAAACTAACCGCCCACCACCCCGCCCCAAACGGCACGCTCCGCCTGAACACCTTCGGCGCCAGCACCACAAACAAAAACACCCCGAAGTAAAACAACAGCCCCGCGAACAGATCCACCCGCCCCGTGAGGTTCACGTACGTCGTGAATCCCACCTTGAACGGCGCGACAAGGATCAGCAGCGAGGGCGTCATCGCGGGGGCGAGCGGTTCGTGCTGGATCAATCGCGTGACGATCATCGTGAACAGCACGAGCGCCATCACCGCGCCCACGGCCGCCGACAGCAGCAGCACCTCGCCGGCCCAGGGCATGGGCATGTGGCTGCCGGTGACGGGAATGTCCAGCGCGGCGACGCCCGGAATGATCCACGCGGGCACCGCGTGCGCAGGGTGGCAGTTGCCGCCCAGCAAGCGCGAGACCACATGCGCAGCCAGCAGCAGCGTGGCGATGGTGCCGGCGATCCACATCACCTGGCCGAGCGTGCCGTTGTAGTGGCCGAGCACGGCCGATTGCAGCAGCAATGCAATGGCGATGGTGCCGAAGAAGTTGCCGGCGATCGGATGGTTGAACTCCGCCTTCACGGCCGCCGGGTGCCGCAGCAGCTTGGCGCCGTAGGCGATGGCGAGCACGACAAAAACGAAGGTGGCGAAGAGGCCGATCACGTCCGACACCACAAGGGGGACGACCGCGCCGAACTCGGTGTGCGCAAGGCGCCAGCCCATCGACAGGCCCGAGAGGCCCATCACCGCGGCGAACAGGCTGACGGGGAGGTTCTTGATGGACGCCCTGGAAGCAGCAGTTGCAGCAGTACTGCTGGCCGCAGCGGCAGGGCGGGTGTCCATTGCGGTGAGGACGGAGGTAGCGGAATTTGTCATGCGCGCCAGTCTCGGGCGCATCGGCTTGGGCTGTTACGGCCGTGGGCGGCGATTTCTGCCAAATCCTTGCGTTGTCTGACGTGCGCGCGTGCGTGCGTGCGGTCCGCGGCCTTTCTCGTGCCGGGGCTCAACCCGCCGCAAGCCTCCACCGCTGCGTCGCCACCGCATCCGCAATGTCGTCGTCGTGCGTCACCAGCATCAGCGCCGCGCCGCGTTCGTCGAGCGCATCGAGCAAAACGGCCATGGCTTCCTGCTGGGAGACCGGGTCCAGCCGCGACGTCGGCTCGTCGGCGAACACCAGCGCGGGCTGCACGGTGAGCACCCGCGCGAGCGCAACGCGCTGCAGTTCGCCGCCGGACACCTGCGAGGGGCGGCGCGCGAGCAGGTCGTGCGGCACGCCCATGCGGCTGAGGTGTTGCAGCACGGCGGGCCATGCGCAGCGATGCCTTGCCGCCACGTCGCGCAGCGACTGCCCCAGGGTGACGTGCGGCGCGAAAGAAGCGACGGGGTCCTGGTAGAGCTTCTGGAAGGCGGTGGCGTGCAGGCCTTCCGCGCGCCGCACCACGCCGCGGTCGGCGGGCATGAGCCCGAGCAGCACATTGCCGAGCGTGCTCTTGCCGGTGCCGCTCGGGCCCTGCACCACGAAGCGGTCGCCGGCGCGAATCTGCAGATCGACGCCGTCGAACAGCGGCTTGCCGCCGAAGCCCTTGGACAGGCCCTGCGCGCTGAGCACCGGCGCGCCTGCCGAAGCCGAGGCTGCTGCACGTCGGGGCCAGCGCGCGGGGTCGGCCGCGACGAGCCGCCGCGTGAACGCATGCTGCGGGTCGGCCAGCACGGTGCGGGCATCGCCGCGCTCCACGACCTGGCCGGCGCACAGCACGATGAGTTGTCCGCCCAGCGCCTCGGCCACGCGCAGGTCGTGCGTGATGACCACGACGCATCCGCCGCCGCGCTGCACGCCCTGCAGCATCGCGACGGTGTGGTCGCGCCAATGCGCATCGAGGCCCTTGGTGGGTTCGTCCGCCAGCAGGATGCGCGCGCCGCCCGCGCAGGCCACGGCGGCGGCGGCGCGCTGCGCCATGCCGCCGGAAAGCTGCCACGGGTACTGCCGCGCGGATGCCGCGAGGCCTGCGGCTTCGAGGTCGTGCAATGCAGCGGCTTCTGCTTGGTCGAACGCGGCACCGCGCACCAGTTCGTGCGTTTCCGAAAGCTGCGGCGCGATGCGCATCAGCGGGGCGAGCGCGAGGCTCGGCTCCTGGGGCAGCAGCGTGACCGTGCGGCCCCAGCGCGGCCGCCGCGCGCGGGCGTCGTCGGCGCGGCTCGTCGTGCCGTCGAGGGTGACGCTGCCGCTGGCGCGCAGCGCGGCCGGCAGGTTGCCCATCACGGCCTGCGCGAGCAGCGATTTGCCGGCGCCGCTTTCTCCGAGCAGGGTCAGCACTTCGCCGGGGCGCAGGCTGAAGGACACGTCGCGCAGCAAGGCGCGGGTGCCGACGTGAACGCCGAGGTTGTCGGCTGCGAGCAGAACGGAAGCGGTCATGTCGTTTCTCCATCGCCGGCCACGAGCATCATGCCGAGCACCACCGCCATCAGCAGCGCGACGGGCGCGGCAATGAGCCAGGGCGCCTCTTCGTAGTGGGGAAGAAACTCCGTCATCATCAATCCCAGTTCGGGCGTGGGCGGCTGCAGCCCCACGCCGATGAAGCCGAGCGCGGCCAGTGCCAGCACCGCCTGCGCCGCACTGAAGGCGAGCAAGGTGCCCAGCACGGGCGCGAGCGCGGGCAGCAAGTGCCTGCGCAGCACGTAGCCCGTACCGAAGCCGAGCAGGCGCGAGGCCTGCACCGCATCGCCCGCGAGCACCTGCCGGCTGGCGGCGCGGCACACGCGGAAGTACTCGACCCACAGCGACAGCGAGAGGCCGATGTACAGCGCCCAGTGCCGCCCCGGCGCCAGTGCGGCGAACAGCAGCACCAAGAGCAGGCCGGGCACCGAGAGCACGGCATCGGCCAGCATGACCAGCGCGCGTTCGATGCGCCCGCCGCGCCAGCTCGCGGCCACGCCCAGCAGCACGCCGGGGACGGCCGCGGTCAAGGCCGCGAGCAAGGCCAGGCCCAGCGAGAGCCGGGCCGCATGCGCGAGGCGTGCGAGCACGCTGCGGCCCAGCACGTCGGTGCCGAGCCAGTGGGCGGCGCCGGGCGGCAGCAGCGTGTCGGCGAGCGTCTGGCGGGCGGGGTCGATGCCGATCAGCTCGGGGCCGAACAGCGAGAACGCCGCGACCAGCGCGAGGATGCCGAGACCCGCGCGGCGGCGGAGGGTCGTGCGGCGAGCGCTGCGGCCGGCGAGGTCGAGTGCGGGCATGTCGATGACGCTGCCGTTCATGCCGCCGCTCCCATGCGCCGGCGGGGATCGAGCGCGAGGCAGGCCGCATCCACCAGCAGGTTGAACACCACGAACAGCAGGCCCATGCACAGGGCCGCGCCCTGGATCATCGGCACGTCGCGCCCGAACACCGCATGCACCAGCGCATGGCCGATGCCGGGCCAGGCGAAGAGGGCTTCGACGACGACCGCGCCTTCGACCAGGAACACCGCATGCACGCCGAGGTAAGCGACCACCGGCGTGGCCGCCTGGCGCAGGCCGTGGCGCACGAGCGCCTGCCTGTCCGACAGGCCCTTGGTGCGGGCGAATTCGAAAGACGCGGAGGCGGCCGCCTCGCGCATGGCGGAGCGGGCCACGCGCGCCAGCCCCGCGGCGAGCCCGAGGCCGAGCGTCAACGCGGGCAGCAGCAGGCTGGCGCCGTGGTCGTCGCCCGCAACCGGCACGGCGCCGAGCTGCACCGCCACCACCACCATCAGCAGCACGGCGAGCAGAAAGGGCGGCAGTGCGCGCAGCACCACGGCCAGCGCCAGCGTGAAGCGGTCGACCCATCCACCCGCATGCAGGCCCGACCAGATGCCCAGTGGTAAGCCGACGAGGGCAGCGACGAACACCGAGGCGGCCGCCAGTTCGATGGTCGCTGCGAGTTGATGCGCCACTTCGCGCCACACGGCATGGCCGCTGACCAGCGAGGTGCCGAGATCGAGCCGCGCGATGTCTCCCCACCAGTGCAGCAGCGCGAGCCACAGGGGCCGGTCGAGCCCGAGTTCGAGGCGCACGGCATCGGCCGCCGCGTTGCTCACGAGGTCGTAGCCGTAGCGCCCCGCGGCGATGCGGGTGGCCATGTCGCCCGGGAGCGAGCGGGCCATGAAGAAGCACACGGTGCCCACCAGGAGGCCGAGCGCGAAGATCTGGATGGCGCGGCGCAGCAGCATCGCGGTCCAGGCGGTGCGGGTGATGTCGGGGGTCATGGTCTTGAGGGTTTTGTTCATGTCGCCCACCTCATCGCGGTGAGCCGGTAGGAGCGTTCCAGCGGATCGAGGCTCACGCCCTCCAGACGCCGGCCCACGGCCACCTGCTGGCGATACCAGGTGATGGGGATCACCGGCAGCTCGGCGTGAAGCACCGCCGTGACCTGCGTTCGCAACGCCGCCGCGCGTTCTGCCGACGAAGTGCCGCGCGACAGTTCGGCCAGCGCGCGCACGACTGCATCGCTGCGCCAGCCCATGGCACCCCAGTCGCCGCCCGAGGTGCCGAAGTCCTGCATCAGCGTGCCGGTGGGGTCGGGCACGGTGGCGTAGTTGCGCGCGGCCAGGCCGAGCTGCAGGCTGCCGTCGCGGTGGCCCAGGGGTATGTCGCCCGAGTTGCCGATGCTGACCTGCACGGCGATGCCCGCCTGCCGCCATTGCTCCTGCAGCGCCGAGGCGATGAGCGGGAGCTCGGGCCGGTCAGGAAAGGTGCGCAGCGACAGGCGAAGCGGCTGGCCCGATGCGTCGCGCAGGCCATCGGGCGCACGTCGCCAGCCGGCTTCGGTCAGCAGCCTTGCCGCGGCGTCGGGGTCTTGCTTCAACGGTGGCAGCGCGTTGTTGTGCCAGGCCGCCATCGTGGGCGGAAAGAGCTGCGTGGCCGCCAGTTCGGGGTCGCGCAGCAGCGCCTTGGCGATGCCGGCCCGGTCGATCGCGAGGCTCAGCGCCTGCCGCACGCGCACATCCTTCAACGCGGGCAGTCCGGCGTTGACCTTGAGGATCACGGTGCGCGGCAGCGTGACGGTGTCCACCTGAACCCGGCCGCGCTTGCGCAGCCGCACCAGGCTCGCCGGATCGAGGCCGTAGGCCAGGTCGGCTTGCCCGCCTTCGGCCATGAGCGCGCGGGTTTCTGAGCGGCCGGCCGCGAGATACCGCACGCGCTCTATGGCGGGCCGGGGTCCGTCGTAGCCGTCGAAGACGGCTGCTTCCACATGCTGCGGCGGCGCCATCGACACCACGCGGTAGGGGCCGCTGCCGACGATGCTTCGCACGGCGCCGTCCGCCGCATAGCTCGCGGGCGCGAGCACCATCGTGCTGCTGTGCGCGAGCAGTGCAGGCAGTGCGCCGTAGGGGTGGGTGAGCCGGATCACGATCACGCCCGCACCCTCGGCCTCCACCGAGCGGATCGGCGCCTGGCTCAGCAGGGCAGGCGCCACGCGCGCGGCCTGCAGGCAGCGCACGACGGCTGCGGCCGTGACGGCCGCACCGTCATGAAAACGCGCGGCCGCGCGCAGCGTGAAGTGCCACGCGAGACCGTCGTCCGACACACGCCAGCGCTCGGCCAGGCCCGGCAGCGGCAAGCCGTCGTCGCTCGCGTTCATCAGCGTTTCGGTGATCTGCATGCGCGTGAACACGTGGCCGCTGCTGGCGGGGGACAAGCCCGCGATCTCCCAGGGGCCGACGATCTGCAGCGGCGCGCGCGCCGTGGCCGGCTGCGCCAGCAGGGCCGTCGATGCGGCGGTGACCGGGCCGGCCGCAAGGAACTGGAGCGCGCGGCGGCGCGTGAAGTCGGGTGGCAATGTCATTTCAGAACTTGGCCTGCAGGCCGACGGTGACGGTGCGCGGTGTGCCGGGCGTGACCCAGACGCGGCTGTACGAGCTCGCGTAGTAGGTCTTGTCGAACAGGTTGTCGACGTCCAGCGTCAGGCGCAGCGTGGGGTTGATTCGCCAGTACGCGACCAGCTTGGCGGTGGTGTAGGCCGGCAGGTCGAACGCGGGCTTGCCGGCCTTGGCCTCGGCCTGCGTGCGCGCTTCGCCCAGGCGCCTGCCCACGTGCGTGACCCCGCCGCCGATGCCGTAGCGCTGGCCGTTGGCCAGGCCGTCTTCGTACACCGCGAGCACGCTGCCGTTGACGCGCGGCACGTTGAGGAGGCGCCCGCCCGCCTCCAGGGTGTTGTCCTGCGTGATCTCCACATCGTTGAGCACCAGGCTGGCGGTGAGGCGCCAGTGCTTCGAGATCTGGCCCGAGAAGTCGAACTCCAGGCCACGGCTGCGTATTTCTCCCGCCGCCACCGAGTAGCCCGCGTTGGCGGGGTCGGAGGTGAGCACGTTGCGCTTGCGGATGTCGAACAGCGCGGCGGTAGCGCCCATGCGCTGGTCGGCGCTCTCCCACTTGGTGCCCAGCTCCAGCGAGCGGCCGGTCTCGGGCGCGAAGCCGTTGGCAGAGACGTCCGAGCCGGTGTTCGGCCTGAACGAGCGGCCTGCGTTGGCGTACACGGTCCATTGCGGTGTCGGCAGCCAGCTCAGGCCGATGCGCGGCGAGGTCGACGAGGGCTCCTGGCGGGCCGTGGTGGCGTTTCTGCGGTTCAGGAGCGACTGGCTGTAGTTGTCCGCGCGCACGCCCGCCACCAGCCGCCATTCGGGCGACAGCTTGATCGCGTCCTGCACATAGAACGCGGTGTTCTTCTGGTGCTCCAGCGTGTCGGTGTTGGCGGTGGGCACTGGCTGGCGCTGGCCATACACCGGGCTGTAGATGTTGATGGCGTAGGGCCTGGCGGCGGTGGGATTCGCGCGCAGCATCAGCGTGTCCATGTCGAAGCGGAAGCTCTCCACGCCGAACAGCAGTTCGTGCTCGATGCCGCCGGTCTTCAGGTTGCCCTGCAATTCGGCCTGCAGCGCGATGTCGTTGGAGCTGAAGTCGCGAAAGCGCCGCTGCCGCGTGAGGCTGCCGTCGGCCCGCAAGGCGGTGGGCTCGGTGGCGAAGCCGTTCACCGAAGTCTCGCGGTACGACACGCCCACGCGGCTGCGCCACGCGGAATTCCATTCGTGCGACAGGATGAACTGGTGCGTCTGGTTCTTCACTGTCACATCGCCGTCCGCCGGCTCGCCGAAGAACCGGCTGCGCGGCACGGCGCCCAGACGGTTATTGACGGCCACCACGCCCCGGTCCAGCGGCGTGGCATGGCGCAGGTACTCGCCGGAATACTCCAGCACCGTGTCGCGGCCCAGCTTCCAGGTGAAGGCGGGCGCGACCACTTCGCGCCGGGCGCCCACGTGGTCGCGAAAGCTGTCTCGGTCTTCGGCCGCCACGTTCAGGCGATAGGCGAAGTTCCCGCCGATCGGCCCGGCGAGGTCGAGCGCACCGCGCTTGAGGCCCTGGCTGCCGGCGTACACCTCGACGGCGTTGGCCGATGTCCACAAGGGCCGCTTGGACACGATGTTGAGCGTGCCGCCGGGTTCGCTGCTGCCGTAGAGCGCGGCGGCCGTGCCCTTGAGGAATTCGATGCGCTCCACGCCGGCGAGATCGCGCGGCGCATTGAAGCCGCGGTTCGAGGAGAAGCCGTTGAACAGCGTCGCCATGCCGGTGTTCTCGTTGCCCGGAAGCCCGCGGATGGCGATGTTGTCCCAGAGCCCGCCGAAGTTGTTCTGGCGCGAGACGCCGCCCACGTAGTCGAGCACATCGTCCAGCTTGGTGGCGCCCAGGTCGTCGATGGCCTGCCGCGTGACGATGCGCACGGACTGCGGCAGCTCGCGCAGTGGCAGGTCGCTCTTGGCGCCGGCCGCTTCGTCCGCGTGATAGGCGCCGGACTCGGTGCGGCCGACGACTTCGACGGTGGTGAGTTGCCCCTGTGCGGCTGCGGAAGGTGCAGGAGGTGCATCCGCGGACTGGGCCATGGCTTGCCCGGAGAAAAGCGCCGAGGCCGCCAGTGCGAGCGGTAGGCGACGAAACAGAAAGACGCGGCTGTTCGCGCGTGCGAGATCAAAGGAAGTCATGAATGGCAATCGACTGCACGCCGCCGCCGTGCATTCGAAGAGCCGGGCGCCGCGCAAAAAACAAACGAGCCGCTGCCCTTCAGGTCAAGGGCGGCGGAATGTCAGGTCGATGCGTTCGGAGGCGCGCGCGAAGCGAAGGGCCAGCGGCCCGCAAAGGGCTCGAAGGCCGTGCCGGGCGGAGCGCGCGGCAGTGCGGTGGTCTGCACCACCTCGAGCGCGGCCGGCAACCGCGCGGGCGCCGCCGCAAAGTGCACATGGGCCAGGCAGCATTCGCAGACCCTGTGATTTTCCTGGTCGCCATGCGCAGGGGAGTCCGCTTCCGAGGCTGCGTCGTCTGCGATGGTGTCGAGGCCGGCCGCCTGCGCCATGCCCTCGACGGCCTCCCGCATATGGCCGGCCTCGTGCAAAGGCATGCCGATGGCCGCGTTGAAGAACACGGCCAGCAGCAGGAAACGGAGGAGGCGTTGAAGCGGGAGGGGGCGAAGCGGCATGACGGGGGCGCTGAATCATACCGGCGCGAAAAACCGCTGAAACCCGCAGCAACGTAAGGCGCGCACGGATGGCGCGGCATTGATGCCGGGTAGCGGGGGGCGTTGTGTGATTTCGTTTTATTCGACTTGTCGTAGTGAGACTACGACAAGTCGATCAAATCAAAACCTTGCGGCGGTTTGAAATTGTCTGAATAATCGTAGTGTGACTACGACAAGTCGATCAAAAATAATTTCGCTGATGGCTCAAGTGCCGGGCGGAACACCTGTCACCAGCGAAGACCTGGCGCTGGAGGGCATCTCCGCCGACCTGGCCGTTCACTACGTGCGGGCGGGGTGGCTCCGGCGCCTGGCGCGCGGCGTGTATTGCCGTCCTGACGCTCCCTTGCAGCGAGACCCCAGCTTGCTGCTGCTCCAACGCCAGATACCGGGGCTCCACGTGGGCGGCAAGTCCGCGCTGGACTGGCATGGCATACGCCACTACGTCTCGCAGGCGCCAAGGCTGCACCTCTATGGCCTCAAATCGGCCAAGCTGCCGGAGTGGTTCACCGAGGTCTTTCCCGCGGAGTACCACCGCAAGCAACTCTTTCGCAGCGACACGTCGGGCATGCAGTACGCACGCCCGTTCGAAGGGCGTGCGAATGCACCGAATGTCTCGGCCCCGGAGCGCGCATTTCTGGAGATGCTGAGTGAGGTGGGCACGCGCCAGCCGTTGTCGGAGGCGCGCGAATTGGCGGAGGGCACGTACAGCTTGCGATCCTCTGTGCTCGGCGAACTTCTGCGCGATTGCAGCAACGTGAAAACGGTTCGCCTATGCCTTCACCTCGGCCGCGAATTGTCCTTGCCATGGGCGAAGAAGCTGGACCCGGCGAGCCTGCCCACCGGCGGCAGTCGGCCATGGGTCTCCAGAACTAACGACGGACTGCTGATCCTCAAATCGTGAACGACCTCTATCTCAAGACGGCGCGCCTGCTGACCCAGGTTGCGCCCTTCGTCTTCGCCGACGAAACCTTTGCGCTCAAGGGCGGCACCGCCATCAACCTCTTCGTGCGAGACATGCCGCGGCTGTCGGTCGATCTGGATCTTGTGTTGCCGGATCACACGCTGTCGCGCGATGCGGCGCTCAGGAAGATCAAGGATTCGCTTGGCAAGGCTGCCGATGCACTCAAGGCCAAGGGATTCCGGGCGCATCTCTCCGGCGTGCCGGCTGCTGACGAAACCAAGCTCTTCGTGAAACGCGACGACGCTGAGGTCAAAGTGGAAGTCAACTACGTGATGCGAGGGACCGTGAAGCCCGTCTCGGTGATGGGGCTCGCACCCAGAGCCCAGGAAGTACTTCAGGCGGAGTTGGATATCCCGGTGGTGTCGCTCGACGATGTTTATGGCGGCAAGCTCGTCGCAGCCATGGACCGGCAGCACCCGCGGGATTTGTTCGACGTGATGCAGTTGCTGGAAAACGAAGGCATCACGAGCGGCATCCGGCGCGCCTTCGTGGTCTACCTCGCAAGCCACAAGAGGCCGATTCATGAGGTCTTGTTTCCACGGCTGCGCGATGTGAGCACCGAATTTCAGGCCAACTTCCAGGGCATGACCACCGAGCCTGTCGAACTGGATGCACTGCTCGCAGCGCGAGACCAGATGATTGCCACGCTCCACAAGGAACTTGATGCCGAGGAGCGCGCATTTCTCGTGACCCTTGCCAACGCTGCGCCGGAATGGCACCGCATGGGCATCGCGCACCTTGGCGCGATGCCCGCGATTCAATGGAAGCTGCAGAACCTGGCGAAGCTGAAAGAGTTGAACCCGGCCAAGTTCGAGGAGCAATCGCGCGAACTTGCCGAGAAAATTTCAGGCCTCGGAGAGGCCAGGTAGCTCCCGGTTGGGTGTGAAGTTCAGCGCTGCGGCATGTCCTTCACCGAATACCCCAAGCTCACCGTCGCATCCTCCGGAATCGCCGGCATCGTCGCATTCCACGCGAGCCAGTCTTCACGCATTGCGGCCAGCCGCTCGGGCTCTTTCTTGCCGAGGTTCGCGCGCTCGCGCTCGTCCGCCGGAATGTTGAACAGGTACTCGTTGCCGTCGACCTTCAGGTACTTCCAGTCGCCGTCGCGCATCGCCTGCTGGGCGCGGTGGTTCATGCGCCAGTGCAGCGGGCGGCGGAAGCTCTGCTTCGCGTCTTTCAGTACGGGCATCAGCGACACGCCATCGAGCGGATAGTTCGCATCGGCCTTCACGCCGGCGGCTTCGAGCATGGTCGCGGACCAGTCCATGGTCATGCACAGCTGCGTGCTCTCGCCGCCCTTGGCGATCACCGCGGGCCAGTGCGCGATCCATGGCACGCGGATGCCGCCTTCGGTCAGGTCCATCTTGCCGCCGACCAGCGGCCAGTTGTCCGAGAAGCGCTCGCCGCCGTTGTCGCTGGTGAAGACCACGAGCGTGTTGTCGGCCATGCCGTGCTTCTGCAGCGCGGCCATGATCCAGCCGATGCCTTCGTCCATGTGATGGATCATGCGGCGGTACACATGAATGTTGCCGCCGGCCAGGTCGAAGAGGTTGTCCTTGATGGCGGGCGCCTTCTCGGCGTCGTCACGCGTTTCCCAGGGCCAGTGCGGGGCGGTGTAGTGCAGGCTCAGGAAGAACGGTTGCTCCTGCTTTGCCATGCGCTCCACGTAGTCGACGGCGCGCTTGGAGAGCATGTCGGTGAGGTAGCCGTCTTCCTTCTTGTCCTCTTCGCCGAACCACAGGTCGTGCTGGCCGGCGGAGTCGCAGTGGGTGAAGTAGTCGACGCCGCCCGACATGGGCCCGAAGAATTCGTCATACCCCGAGCGCAGCGGACCGAAGTGCGGCGGATAGCCCAGGTGCCACTTGCCGATGAGCGCGGTCTGGTAGCCGCTGGCCTTGAGCAGCGAGGGCAGCGTGGGGTGGTCGGTCGGCAGGCCCAGCGTGGTGCTGCCGCGGCTGCTGCTGCGGATGGGCTCTTCGGCCGCGCCGCGCAGGCGGTACTGATACCGCGCGGTGATCATCGCGAAGCGCGTGGGCGAGCACACGGGCGAGTTCGCGTAGCCCTGCGTGAGCTTCAGCCCGTTCGCGGCCAGGCCGTCGAGCACGGGCGAGACGGGGCCGAACGCGGCGTCGCGGCCGCCGTAGCAGCCGAGGTCGGCATAGCCGAGGTCGTCGGCGACGATGAAGATGATGTTGGGTCTGCTGGTCATGGGTAACGAATGAGGTTCAGGGCTGGTAGCCCGACTTCTGGACGACGGGCGCCCACTGCGTCTTGTAGGCCTTGAGCATCGCGATGGTCTGCGCCTGCGAGCTCACCACGGGCGTCATGCCCGAGTCCTTGAACTTGCGCTGCGTGTCCGGGTCCTGCATCACGTCGCGGATGGTCGCGGCGAGGCGCTCGACCTTGTCCTTGGGCATGGTGGCGGGCGCGAAGAAGGTGTTCCAGCCGGTGGCGGCGAGGTCCAGGCCCGCTTCCTTGAAGGTCGGGATGTTCGGCGCGAACGGCGAGCGCTTTTCGCCCGAGAGCGCGAGGATGCGCAGCTTGCCCGCGTTGTGCTGCGGGATCACCACGTCTTCGGTGTCGACGGCGATGGGCACCTGGCCGCCGATGAGGTCGTTCAACAGCGGTGCGGAGCCGCGGTAGCCGATCACCTGCGTCTGCACCCTGGCCTTCTCGCCGACCATCAGGCCGAAGAAGTGCGGCAGGCTGCCGGTGGCGGGCACGCCCACGTTGGCCTGCTGCGGATTGGCGCGCATCCACGCGAGCAGGTGGGGGAGTTCGCGCACGGGCAGGGTGGGCGAGACGGCCAGCGCGAAGTCGTAGGCGTTGACGTGCGACACGGGCACGAAGTCGCGCTCGGCGTCGTAGTTGTTGTCCTTGAAGACCAGGGGCGCGACCACCATCACGGCGGGGTTGGCGAGCATCAGCACGTTCTGGTGGGCTGGCGTGAGCTTGACCTGCTGCGCGGCGAGACGGCCGCCCGCACCGGGCTTGTTGTCGACGATGACGGGCACGCCGAGCTTGGCGCCGAGCTTCTCACCCACGATGCGCGCCACGCGGTCGGTGGCGCCGCCGGGGGCGTAGCCGACGACGATGTGCAGGGGACTGTCGAGCGTCTGGGCGTTCGCGCCGATCGCAATGGTCGCCATGAGGCCGGCTGCGGTCAGCAGGCCGACAGCGCGGCGGGTGACACCGCGGGTAAGGCCGCGAGTGATGGGTTGGTTGGGGTTCAGCATGGTCTAGGTTCCTCCTCGTTCAGTTGTTCGGTCGTCGTCAATCGTCTTCAGTCGTTCGCCTGGAAGTTCACGGCCTTCATGATGCCGGCCCAGCGTGTCGTGTCTTCGCGCATGGTCTTCAAAAGCGCGTCGCTGCCATCGGCGAGGGGGTACATGCCGTTCTGCAGCAGGAGTTGCCGCACCTCGCGCGTGTTCACGGCGCGGGTGAGTTCGGCGCGCAGCTTGTCGACGGTGGCAGGCGGTGTCTTCAGCGGTGCGTAGTAAGCGAACCATGCGGTCGCGACCACGTCCTTGTAGCCGGCCTCCACGAAGCACGGCAGGTTGGGCATGAGCGGCGAGCGCTTCTCGCCGCTGGTGGCCAGCACCTTCACGCGGCCCGAAGGCAGCATCTGCTGCGCGCCGCCGACGGTGTCGAAGTACACGGGCACGGTGCCGCCCATCAGGTCCTGCCGCGCGGGCGTGGAGCCGCGATAGGGCACGTGCACCATCTTCAAGCCGGCCGCGCGGTTGAGCATTTCGCCGAGAAAGTGCGAGGGCGTGCCCGCGCCGTAGGAGCCGAAGCTCAGCTTGTCGCCCTGTGCCTTGGCCCAGATGATGAATTCGGGAAGCGTGTTGGCGGGCACGTCCTTGTGCACGGTGAGCGCGAGTTCGAACCGGGCCGCGTTCAAGAGCGGAATGAAGTCCTTCACCGGGTCGTACGAGAGGTTGCGGTACGCGCTCGGGAACATCGTCATCATGCTGGCCGTGCCCAGCAGCAGCGTGTGGCCGTCGGGCGGCGCGGTCTTCACCGCTTCCACGGCGATGCGGCCCGCCGCGCCCGAACGGTTGTCGATGATGAGCGGGCCGAGCGAGTCGCGCACCTGCTGCGCGATGGCGCGGGTCAGCACGTCCTGCGTGCCGCCGGCCGGCACGCCGATCAGCACCTTGATCGGCTGGCCGGGCACGAAGGCTGGCTGCGCATGCGCAAGGTCGGCCAGCGGTGCGAGCGCCAGGCCGCCCAATGCGGCGAGTGCATGGCGGCGGTCGAAGGCAAGGCTGCTGCTGGGCATGGGCGGTTCTCCGGGTTCTCGGTCGATGGCGAACGACTTTAGAGACGCTACAGTCGATTGATCTAATCAACCATACCCCGGACTAACCCCAGATGCCCGCCGCCGCCACAGTCGATGCTGCCGCGCCACGCCGCCCGCTCGACGACCTGCTGCTCTACCGGATGTCGCGGCTGCTTTCGGTGGCGGGAAGCATGGTGATCCGGCTGTGCGAAGGGCGCTTCGGCATCACGCGGCGCGAGTGGCGGTTGATCGCGGTGCTGGCCAGCCGAGGCGAACTGAGCTCGTCGCAACTGGCCGAGCATGCGCAACTGGACCGGGCGCGCACCTCGAAGGCGGTGGGCTCGCTGGTCGCAAAGCAACTGATCTCGCGGGTGGCCAAGGCCGGCGATCGGCGGCAGGTGCAACTGGGCCTCACGGAAGCGGGGCAGGCGCTGTACGACGCGCTCTTTCCGCTGGTGACGAAGATCAATGGCGACCTGATGAAGGCGCTGGATGCGGACGATGCGGCGCGATTCGATGCCTCGCTTAATCTGCTGCAGGCCAAGGCCGAGCGGATGGTGCAGGAGGCCGTTTTGCCCAAGGCGGATCGGGGGCGGCGAGGGGCGAGCAGCAGCCCATCTTCATCCCGGTCGCCGTGACGTGACGCTTGAACCGGTCGCGATCCACTCGGCTAAGGCGTCTTGCCGAACCGAACCCGCAACCCGCTGCGCGGAAGATCCCGCATGAACGGCGGCACCGACAGCGCGAGCAGCAGCGCCGCCAACGGCACCACGCACACGAACCCCACGTGCGTGAAGCCGAGCGCGCCGACCACGCCGCCGAGCACGAACATGGCGATGAGCCCCGCGGCCCTGCGCATGCGGCTGCGGTCGTGTCGCACGGCGGGGGTGGTCGTGGAAGTGCTGTCGGGCTTGCGGTTCCAGTAGAGCAGCTTGCCGATTTCCATCCCCAGGTCGGTGATGTTGCCGGTCATGTGCGTGGTGCGGATGCTGCCTCCGGAGGTCTTGGAGGCGACAGCGTTCTGCAGGCCCATGATGAAGGAAAGCAGCAGCACGGTGAGCGGCACAGCGAAGGGCGTGGCCCAGGTGAGGGTCACGGCGCCCATGAGGCCGAAGGGAAGCATCAACGCGGCCTCCAGCAGCAGCGGCAGCGCATACACGCTGTGCAGGCGCTGCTGCCGCCCCCAGTTCACCAGCACCGCGCACACGGCCGCGCCCGAGAGAAACGCCAGCACGGCTCCCAGCGCATTGAGCAGCAGCCGGGTGTTGCCCAGCACGAGCCCATCGGCCAGTTGAGAGGCGAAGCCGGTCATGTGCGAGGTGTACATGTGCAGCACCAGGAACCCGCCCGCGTTCACCGCGCCGGCATTGAAGGCCAGCAGCAGGCCCAGCGCCCGGTTGGTCGAGGGCGTGCGGTGCCGGCTGGTGAGAAAGCGCAGTCTTCGCATGGGGATGGGGCGCTGGGGTGGAGGCTTCCATTGTCGGCCTTCGGTCCGGTTCTCAGCCTATGCTCTGGCCGGCCCGGACAGGGCACTGCCCGGACAGGGCACTGACAAGAAGGAGAAGCCGATGAGTTCCATGGAAGAAGTCTGGGCGTACCGCGAGGAGACGCTCTATCCGCAGCTGTTCGGCGACAAGCGCAGCGGCATCTACGTGCTGGACTTCGATGTGTTCTCGTCGCTCGGCGCCGAGGACATCGACCCGGCCTGGCTGCACCTGGGCGTGTTCGAGTTCGAGCCGACGCCCGCGCGCAACTCGTGGCTCTACGTCACCTCCGGTGGGTCGACACCTTGGGGAACGGAGCCCGACGAATACGACCCCGAGGACTATTCATGGCTCGGCTCCGAACTGGTCATCGAGGTGGCGGAGCAGCCCGAGGACCAGTGGACGATCAAGCTCCTGCGCCGGGTGCTGGCCTTCAACGTGCTGCTCGCACACGGGCGCTTCGGCGAAGACAAGCCGCTGCTCGACTACGGCGACCGCATTCCGATGGGCGATGTGATCCGCGCGAAGGGGGCAGTGGGCCTGCGGAACATCGTGCTGGCCGAGCCGAAGCACTACCCCGCCACGGCGCAGCTGGCTTCGGGCAAGTTCGACTTTCTGCATGTGGTCGGCATCACAGATTCCGAGAAAGATTGGGCCAAGGCGCACAGCTCCGAAGCGCTGGTGCGGCTGCTCGAAGTGCACGGCGGCTTTCCAGTGACGGACCCGGGGCGCAAGGCCGTCGCCTGAAGCCAACCGGTTGCCGGCGTACGCCGCGAGTTGCTTGCCGCCGAGCGGAGATCACGCCTCCGGCGGTGGCGTGCGCAGCCGGGGCTCCCAGTCTTCCACGCTGCTGGACGCCACGCGCTTGCCGAACGTTCGCCGCCAGCGCTCGGCGAGCGCCGGCAATTCGGCGGCCAGTGCCCATTCGGGCGCAAAGCGCGCATCGCGCGAGAACAGCAGCGCGATGAGGCGGGACAAGGGCCACTGCGGATGGGGCCTCTCGACCAACGTCGCCTCTGCGCCGCTGCGCACCCAGCCGGGCTCCAGGGTGCGGTAGTACCAGCCCGTGCGGCCGCTCGCCTGCATTTCGCGCGCCGTGCCGGGCTCGCCGAAATGCACATCGAGTTTCCAGCAAGGCTGGCGGCCTTGCGACACCTGCACCAGTGCCTCGCCCAGGCGCACCACATCGCCGATGCAGACATTCGATTCGTCCCAGCCGCGCGTGGAGACGTTCTCGCCGAATGCACCGGCGTTGGCGAGCAGGTCGGCGCGGCCGCTGCGCGAAGCCCAATGCGCGTAGTGCTCCCGCGGGTAGTGGTGCACGGCTTTCTCGGGGCCGCCGTGAACGCGCAGGTCGGCCTGCGCATCGCCTTGCAGGCCGGTCGGCGAGAGCCACAGCGCACGGTCGGTGGCGGACTTGCGGATGCCGCTTGGCGAGCGGCCATCGGGCAGCGGGGCCACGGCGCCAACGAGCAGCGCGTCGATGGGGCAAGCGGACAGCGTCATGCGTTCGGGCTCCTTCAGGTGGCGCCGGTGGGGCACCCATCGTCGTCGCAACGTCCGGCGGCCTGCAAGGCGGACGGCGCCTGGTTCGACGGGTCTGCCGCCAGCGCCGTGGGTGCATCCTCCGCCGCCAACTGTCCGATGGCGCCGCCGAGCGCCATGTCATCCAGCAGCCCGAAGTGGCTCAGCCGGATGCGGCCGCGCCTGTCGATGAGCACGGTGCTCGGCGTGCCCTGCAGCTGGTATTCGCGCATCGTGGCCGGAATGCTGCCTTGCGAAGGGGTGTCGATGCCGATCGGAAAGGTGTAGCGGTATTCGTGCACGAACGCGTCCAGCGCCGCGGCCGTCATGACGTCGTGGTGCTCGAAGACCGTGTGCAGCCCGATCACGGCCACGTCGCTGGCCGCGAAGAGCTGGCGCGTCTTCTTCGCTTGCGGCAGCGCGTGCGACACGCAGGCCGGGCACAGCATCTGGAAGGCATGCAGCACCACCACCCGGCCGCGCAGCGATTCAAGCGTGAGGGGCACCTCGGTGTTGAGCCAGCGGCTGACCTGCAGGGCCGGTGCTTCGGCGAAGGTTGTGAACATGTCGGGGCTCCTTTCTTCGAGGCCGGGGGCGCAGTGGATCAGTGGACCAGTGGATGTCAGGCGGCCGTGCGCAGCTTCACGCCCGGAAAATCGACCGGCACCTCGAGCGCCACGTTCACATAGTTGGTGAAGAGATTCAAGGCCACGTGCGCCACGATCTCCACGATGTGCGCGTCGTCGAAGCCCGCTGCGCGCAGTGCCTGCACGTCGGCCGCATCGACCTGGCCGCGCGCGTCGACGAGCTTCAGCGCAAAGCGCAGCGCCGCGGCCGTGCGCGGGTCGGCCGATTCACCGGCCTGCGCGGCCGCCATGTCCGCCGCCGACGCGCCGGCCTTGCGGCCCAGCGCGGTGTGCGCCGCCAGGCAGTAGTGGCAGGCGTTGCGGTCGGCCACGGCCACGGCGATCTGCTCGCCCAGTTGCGCGGGGATCACGCCGCCGCCGAGTGCGCCGAACGCGCCCCAC
The DNA here is from genome assembly GCF_030815625.1 of Variovorax sp. W1I1. NCBI lineage: Bacteria > Pseudomonadati > Pseudomonadota > Betaproteobacteria > Burkholderiales > Comamonadaceae > Variovorax > Variovorax sp. W1I1. The sequence continues at coordinate 1,460,432 of NZ_JAUSWZ010000001.1, forward strand.
ATGCTCTTGAGCGCCGCCGGTGAATTGGCAACGGCGCGGAACATGTTGGGCGTTGCGCCGAAGGCGCCGTGGATCTGCGAGAGCAGGGCCTTGGCTTCGCCGGTGGCTGCGGTGTCGGAGACGAGTTCGATGCGAGACATGGTGCGGTCCTTTGAAGTGATGTGATGGAACGAGTGTCTGCGCGGGCGGCGTATGATTTGGATGATTTTGTCCATATAAGATACCTTTTCGTCCAATGCCAAACGTCGCTGCCGCCGCCGCCGCACCGCCTCTCGATCGTCTGTCAGCCTTGCTGGAGCGCTTTCATGTGCGCGCGCACCTGTTCCATGCCGGTCCGTTGTGCGGCGTGACGACCTTCGCCGCCAAGGAAGGGCGCGGCTTCCTGCATGTGCTGCGCCGCGGCGAGATGGTCGTCACGCATCGGGCGCGCGCGGGCGTGCCGCGCAAGGTGGTCGTGAAGGAGCCGACCCTGCTTTTCTACCCGCGGCCGCTCGCGCACGATTTCCACAACGCCCCATCCGAAGGATCGGATTTCGTCTGCGCCACGCTCGACTTCGAGGGCGGCGGCGCGCATCCGCTGGTGCGTGCGCTGCCCGCGCTGATCCGGCTTCCGCTGCACGCAGTCGATGGCCTCGAACAGTCGCTCGCACTGCTTTTCGCGGAGACCACCCGGGTGCAGTGCGGGCACCGGCTGCTGGCGGACCGGCTCTTCGAGGTGGTGCTGATCCAGTTGCTGCGCTGGCTGCTCGATCATCCGGAGCGCGCCGACTTGCCCCCGGGGCTGCTCACGGGGCTGGGCGACCCGCCACTCGCGCGCGTGCTCGTCGCGCTGCACGAGCAACCCGGCGAGCCCTGGATGCTCGAGCAGATGGCCGCGAAGGCGGGCATGTCGCGCAGCGCCTTCGCCGCCCGCTTCAAGGCGGTGGTGGGCGCCACGCCGGCGGACTACCTCGCCAACTGGCGCCTGACCATTGCGCAGGCCGCACTGGTCGGCGGCGCATCGGTGAAGACGGTGGCCGACGAACTCGGCTATGCCAACGCATCGGCGCTGTCCCGGCTCTTTGCGCAGAAGCTGGGCGCATCGCCGCGCGAGTGGCTGGCGCGGCAGTCCTAGCCAGGCCAGCGCGCCCGTGCCGTTGCTGCGGAGTCAGCCGCCCACGTACGCCGCGAGGTGCTTGCCCGTCAACGTCGCACGCGCCTTCACCAGATCCGCCGGCGTGCCTTCGAACACGACCTTCCCGCCGTCATGCCCCGCGCCGGGCCCGAGGTCGATGATCCAGTCCGCATGCGCCATCACCGCCTGGTGGTGCTCCACCACGATGACCGACTTGCCCGCATCGACCAGCCGGTCGAGCAGGCCGAGCAGTTGCTCGACATCGGCCAGGTGCAGGCCGGCGGTCGGCTCGTCGAGCACGTAGATGCCGCCTTTCTCGGCCATGTGCGTGGCGAGCTTCAGGCGCTGGCGCTCGCCGCCCGAAAGCGTGGTGAGCGGCTGGCCGAGGCTCAAGTAACCGAGGCCGACGTCGGCGAGCCGTTCGAGGATGGCGTGCGCGGCCGGGGTGTGCGCATCGCCCGCGCCGAAGAACTCGGTGGCCTCGGTGACGGACATGGCGAGCACTTCGCTGATGTCGCGCTTGCCGAGCTTGTGCTCGAGCACCGAGGCGTGAAAGCGCTTGCCTTCGCACTCCTCGCAGACCGTGGCGACGCCGGCCATCATCGCGAGGTCGGTGTAGATGACGCCCGCGCCGTTGCACGCGGGGCAGGCGCCTTCGGAGTTGGCGCTGAAGAGCGCGGGCTTCACGCCGTTGGCCTTGGCGAAGGCGTTGCGGATCGGATCGAGCAGCCCGGTGTAGGTCGCGGGGTTGCTGCGCCGCGAGCCGCGGATCGAACCCTGGTCGACCGACACCACGCCCGCGCCTGCGGGAATGGACCCATGCACCAGCGAGCTCTTGCCCGAGCCCGCCACGCCGGTCACGACGACGAGCACGCCGAGCGGCACGTCGACGCTGACGTTGCGCAGGTTGTGCGCCTTTGCGCCACGGATCGGCAGCTTGCCGCTGGGCGTGCGCACCTTCTTCTTGAGCGTGGCGCGGTCATCGAGATGCCGGCCGGTGAGGGTGGTGCTCGCGCGGAGTTCATCGACCGTGCCCTCGAAGCAGATGGTGCCGCCCGCTGAGCCCGCGCCAGGGCCGAGGTCCACCACATGGTCCGCGATCGCGATGGCCTCGGGCTTGTGCTCCACCACGAGCACGGTGTTGCCCTTGTCGCGCAGCCGCAGCAGCAAATTGTTCATGCGCTGGATGTCGTGCGGATGCAGGCCGATGGTCGGCTCGTCGAAAACGTAGGTCACGTCGGTGAGCGAGGAGCCGAGGTGGCGGATCATCTTCGTGCGCTGCGCCTCGCCGCCCGAGAGCGTGCCCGAGGGGCGGTCGAGACTCAGGTAGCCGAGACCGATTTCCACGAACGAGTCGAGCGTGTGCGCGAGCTTCTCGAGCAGCGGCGCGACCGAGGGTTCGTCGAGGCCGCGCACCCATTCGGCGAGGTTGCTGATCTGCATCGCGCAGGCGTCGGCGATGTTGATCTTCTTGATCTTGGAAGACCGCGCGCCTTCGCTCAGCCGCGTGCCGTTGCATTCGGGGCAGGTGCTGAAGGTGACGGCGCGCTCCACGAAGGCGCGGATATGCGGCTGCATCGCATCGACGTCCTTCGCGAGGAATGATTTCTGCACCTGCGGAATCAGCCCCTGGTAGGTGAGGTTGATGCCATCGACCTTGATCTTGGTCGGCTCCATGCGAAGCAGCGCATCGAGCTCTTTCTTGGTGAACTTGCGGATCGGCTTGTCGGGGTCGAAGAAGCCGCAGCCGTTGAAGATGCGGCCGTACCAGCCCTCCATGCTGAAGCCCGGAATGGTGAGCGCGCCTTCGTTGAGCGATTTGCTGTCGTCGTAGAACGCCGTCAGGTCGAAGTCCGTCACGGCGCCCCGGCCCTCGCAGCGCGGGCACATGCCGCCGGTGCGGTTGAAGGTCTGCTTCACCGTCTTGCTGGCGCCGCGCTCCACGGTGATGGCGCCGGTCGCCTTCACCGAGGGCACGTTGAAGGCAAAGGCGCTCTGCGGGCCGATGTGCGGCTTGCCGAGGCGGCTGAAGAGAATGCGCAGCATCGCGTTGGCATCGGTCGCGGTGCCGACGGTGGAGCGCGGGTCGCCGCCCATGCGCTCCTGGTCCACGATGATCGCGGTCGTGAGGCCGTCGAGCACATCGACCTCGGGCCGCGCGAGCGTCGGCATGAAGCCCTGCACGAAGGCGCTGTAGGTTTCGTTGATGAGCCGCTGCGACTCCGCGGCGATGGTGCCAAAGACCAATGAGCTTTTGCCCGAGCCCGAGACGCCGGTGAACACGGTGAGCCGGCGCTTGGGCAACTCGACGCTGATGTCCTTCAGGTTGTTCACGCGCGCGCCCTGCACGCGGATCATGTCGTGGTGGTCGGCGGGGTGGGGCGTGGTCTTCGGCGTTTGCTTCGGCGTGTCCTTCTTCGGGGCTTTGCTGCTGCTCATCAGGTCTCCATCGTTTTCTTTTTGTCGGGCGGTTCAGCGCAGTTGCTGGATGCGGATCATGTTGCCCGCCGGATCGCGCACCGCGCAATCGCGCACGCCGTACGGCTGCTCGGTCGGTTCCTCGACGATCTCTGCGTCGGCGGCCTGCAGTTTCGCGAAGGCGGCGTCCAGGTCCTGGGTGGCCAGCAGCATCGTGGCGTAGGTGCCCTTGGCCATCATCTGGGTGATGGTGCGGCGCTCTTCGTCGGTGATGCCGGGTGTGGCGGCCGGCGGGTACAGCACGATGGAAACGCCGGGCTGGCCCACGGGGCCGACGGTGATCCAGCGCATGCCGCCGTAGCCGACGTCCTTGCGGATCTCGAAGCCGAGGGTGTCGCGGTAGAAGGCCAGCGAGCTCTCTGCGTCGCTGTGGGGAAGAAAGGTCGAGTGGATGGTGATGTCCATGGCAATGGTGCTAGTTGGGTTCGGCCCGCGATGCTAATTCCGGCTGTGGCGCCGGCGCTTCTCGATTCCTGATCGGTCGCGTCACCTGCCTCGCCACGCACGACGGCATGCCCTCGGTCGTGTTCGCGTCCTGCCGGCGGTAGACGCCGGGCGGCACGCCGACCAGTTCGGTGAAGCGGGTGGTGAAGGTGCCCAGCGACCCGCAGCCGACCGCGAAGCACACCTCGGTCACGCTCATGTCGCCGCGGCGCAGCAGGGCCATCGCGCGCTCGATGCGCCGGGTCATGAGGTAGGCGTAGGGCGGCTCGCCGTAGGCGATGCGGAACTGGCGGCTCAGGTGGCCGGCGGACATGCCCGCATGGCGCGCGAGCGTCTCGACGTCCAGCGGCTGCGTGTATTCGCGATCGATGCGGTCGCGCACGCGGCGCAGCGTGGCGAGGTCGCGCAGTTGCTGCGCTTCGGTGGGTCTGCCGGTCATCCGCGGGATCGTGCCACGGTGCGCCGGCGCGCTCAAGCCGCCCGCGAGGCGGCTACGAATCTTCGGAGTCGGCCGGTCAGGCGCCGGCCAAGGCAGGCGAAGTGGCCGAGCTGGGAGCCATCGGCGGATCGGCCTCGACGCGCATCTTCGGCAGGAACTGCGGGTACTCGCGCTGCATGAATTCGATGAGCCCCTCGCGCACGCTGCAGCGCAGATCGAAGGCCAGGCCCGAGGTGGCGGCGGTGCAGAGCACGCGGACCTGCATCGTGCGCTCGGTGGTGTCGGTCACGCGCAGGTTGAAGAAGCGGCCATCCCATTCGGGCGCGGCCTTCACGATGCGCTCGACCTCGGCGCGCAGAGGCGCGAGCGGCATGCCGTAGTCGAGGTAGATGAACACCGAGCCGAGCAGCTGCGCCGAGTGGCGCGTCCAGTTCTGGAACGGTTTCTCGATGAAATAGCTGAGCGGCAGGATGAGGCGCCGCTCGTCCCAGATCTTGAGCACGACGAAGGTGCCGGTGATCTCTTCCACGCGGCCCCATTCGCCTTCGACCACCAGCACGTCGTCGATGCGGATCGGCTGCGCGAGCGCGATCTGCAGGCCCGCGATGAGGTTGCTGAAGACCGGCTTGGCCGCAAGGCCGGCCACGATGCCGATCACGCCGGCCGAGGCCAAAAGGCTCGCGCCGACCTGGCGTGCGCCCGGAAAGGTCATGAGCATCATCGCGCCGCCGGCCACCATGACCACCGTCATCGCGGTGCGCGCGAGCACGCGCGTTTGCGTGAGCACGCGGCGCGCCTGCAGGTTGTCGGCCACGTCCGAGGGGTGCTGCGCGAGCACGCCGTCGGCAAAGCCGCTGATGGCGCGCACCAGCAGCCATGTGGTGGCCGCGATGAGCAGCAGGCCGGTGAGGTGCCGCACGTTCGCGATGAAGCGCAGGTCGTCGGGGGCGGCCTGGAACACCAGCAGCAGCGCCAGGAGCGGCAGCGCCAGCCTTGCCGCCGGCTGGATGTTGACGACCATCGCATGCACCGCGGGCACGGGCCGGGTGATGCGGCGCAGCACAAGGCCGCCGATGCGGTGGACAAGAAGGGCGAGCGGAACGGCGACGAGGACGGCAAGCCAGGTGCCGAACCAGGGGTGGGCAAGGATCTCGTGGGTCATCAGGCGGTGGTGGTAGCTGTTGCTTCTGTTGTCTCGTTCAGAGGTTGAAGAATCCGCGCCGCGTCGTCGCGCAGCTGCGTGGCAAGGGCCGTCGCCAGGTCGAGTCGGCGCAGCAGCCAGGGGCTGATGTCGTTGTCGAACGGATCGGGCAGGGGAATCGGGCCGCCCACCGTGGTGGAGCCCGGACTCTCGGGTTGAGAGGGGCCGGTGGTCGGCATAGTTCCGATGGCGGCCTCGATTCGTTGCGCAGTGCGCGCGAGCGGGCCCTCGACCTCGCCCGGCGTGAGGCGGTCGCGCCGCAGCACAAGCATCGATTTGACGGCGCTCAGCTGCGCGAGCATCTGGTAGCTGTGGGCCTGCAGGTGCTCCAGCGGTTCCAGCGGCGGCTGCACCGCGCGCGGCTCGGAGAGGGCGCGCTGCGTGGCCTGAACCAGCGCCGAGAGGCTGTCGAAGGCCTCGCGGCGCGCGAGCCGCCATTCGAGCTCGGGGCTGCTGTCGATGGCCTGCAGTTGGCCGAGGCCGAGCGCAAGGCGCGCATGCCGGGCCTGCGCGGTGAGCACGCGCGCCACCAGCGCGGGGATCTGCGTGCGCTCCCACGAGGGCAGCACGTAGCAGAAGCCCCAGGCGAGCGCGGCGCCGATGAGCGTGTCTGCGATGCGCTCGAACAGCGCGAAGATGGGCGCGGTGCCGGTGTTCAGCATGTGCGCCTGCACGAGGCCGAGGACCGTGGCCGCCACCGCGGTGATGAGGTAGCGCCGCACCGCGAAGCTGTGCGCAATGGCCTGCGCGACAGTCACGATGACCAGCAGCCACAGCGCTGACGGGTGCGCCGAAAGCAGACCCACCGCGAGCACGCAACCGAGCAGCGTGCCGGCCACGCGGGCGTTGCGCCGCTCCAGCGTCTGCGAGAGGCTGCCGCGCAGCACCACGACGATGGTCAGCAATATCCAGTAATCGTGCGAGCCCCAGGGCATCGACACCGCGATGGCATAGCCGGCGGCAATGGCCAGCGCGGCACGGATCGCGTGGCGCAGCGGCGGCTGGTCCCAGCGCCACAGCGTGAAGAAGGGGCGCCAGGTCCAGTCGGTCGGGCTCACGAAGAGCTGCCAGTTGGCGCGCACCACGGCGAGGTTGGGCTCGGCATCGCCGCGCGCCATGGCCGACAGGCGCAGCACCTCGTCGTTGATGTGGCCGATGCGGCTCGCAAGGCCGCGCGCGAGCATCGCGGCGGTCGGGCCCGACAGATTCGGATGGCCGTGGTGGTGCTCGTCGTCCGCAGTCACGTGGATGGCCGCGAGGCGCGGGCGGCGGTCGGTCACCGGGTCGGGGTGGCGGCCCAGCATGAGCGCGTCCGCGAGGGCGATGGTTTCGTCGGAAAGCTCTTCGAGCACGCGGCGCATTTCGATCAGCGCATCGGCGTGAGCGGGGTGGGCCAGCAGCGCGTCGAGGTCGAGTTCGCTTGCGAGCAACTGGTCGCGCATCTCGAGCACGATCACCAGCATGGCCGCGAGGCGCTGGCGGCGCGGCGTGCGGGGCGATTCAAGGACGATGTCGCGCGTGGCCTGTAGTTGGTCGGCCAATGCGGCCTGTTCTCGCAGCAACTGGCCCAGCACCGGAGCGGGCGTGTCGCGGATGTCGCGGGTTTCGTCCTGCGGGGTGAACTGGCCGGCCTCCGTGCGCATGAGCGCGGCCAGCGAATAGAGCACGTCGGCCACCGACTGGGTGCGAAAGCGCCCGTTCAGCGCGAGGTTCGCGAGCGTCGCCCAGATCACGTACAGCCCCGCGCCCAGCCCGAAATGCCAGGTGCGCAGGATGGCCTCGGCCATGTCGACCGGCGCGGGCGTGGCCATCGAGAAGATCATCGAGAACATCACCGCGATGGCGATGGGAATGCCGCGCTTGCCCCAGGCCATGGCGAGGAACGCCATGAAGGTGGCCGGCACCAGCAGCAGGCCAAGGCGGATGGGCGCGGTGTGCAGCATCTGCACCGCGAAGAACAGCGGCAGGCCGATGAGCGGCGCCGGCAGCATCTGGAAGAACTTGCCGCGGCGCGGGCCGGGCAGGTCGGGCGGCGCGGTGACGATCACGCCGGTGGCCGCGGCCGACGCGGCGATGGTGCCGAGCCAGAGGTGCACGCCACCCGAAATGAACAGGAGGCCGAGCGCGACGGTGAGCCCGCTCGCCACGTAGTGGCTGAGCGCAATGCGCAACGCGGCTCGGACCCGGACGGCTGCGCTGGGCCCCGTCATCACTTGGCGGGAGCGTCGCCCTCGGAGGGGCTACCGGCGGCAGGGGCGTCGCGGCGGATGCGGGTGAGCTTGCGCTGCACTGGCTTGGGTGCCACGGCAGGTGCTTCACCCTCGGCCGCCTCGTCGGCGAAATCGGCCACCGTGCTGCGGGCGTAGAGATCGACCGAGGCGTCGTCGGCATTCGACTTGGTCGAGGCCGAGACGGCGCGCACGCGGTCGCTGGCGCGCAGCTTGTCGTCCACGTTGGCGAACTTCGAGTACTTGGCGAGCAGCGGCACGATCTGGCCGTAGATGCGCGGGGCGCCGGCCAGGCACTCGCGCTGCTCGAGGAATTCGGGCTCGCCGGTGAAGTTGCCGATCAGGCCGCCGGCCTCGGTGACCAGCAGCGAACCCGCGGCCACGTCCCAGGGATTGAGGCCGGTTTCGAAGAAGGCGTCGGTGAAGCCGGCGGCCACGTAGGCGAGGTCCAGGGCCGCAGCGCCGGGGCGGCGCAGGCCGGCCATGCGGGGCATCATGTCCGCCATGATGGCCAGGTACTGCTTGAAGTTGTCGCCCGAGCGGAATGGGAAGCCGGTGGACACCAGGCACTCGCTCAGCTTGGTGCGCTTGGAGACGCGGATGCGCCGGTCGTTCATGTAGGCGCCGCGGCCCTTGGTGGCGGTGAAGAGGTCGTTGCGGCTCGGGTCATAGATGACCGCCTGCTCGATCTTGCCGCGCACCGACAGCGCGATCGACACGCAGTAGACCGGGAAGCCGTGAATGAAATTGGTGGTGCCGTCGAGCGGATCGATGATCCAGACGTAGTCGGAATCTTTTGCACCGTGTTCGGTGCCCGATTCTTCGGCCAGGATGCCGTGCCCCGGGTATGCGCCAAGCAGCGTTTCGATGATGACCTTCTCGCTGGCGTGATCGACTTCGGTGACGAAGTCGTTGACGTGCTTTTGCGAGACGCGGACCGATTCGACGTCGAGGGCGGCGCGGTTGATGATGGCGCCGGCGGCGCGTGCGGCCTTGACGGCCACATTGAGCATGGGATGCAGGTTGGGGGACGACATTCTGGATTGTGAGAAGAACGGTGGGAATGGTCCCCAAAATGCGAGCTCTTGGTGACCCTGCGACCCGGCGATGCGGGCGGCGAGAATCGGGCATTTTACCGGCTCTGCCCCGTTAGTGTCTCCAAACCCCCCATGCGCACCCGTTTCATCCTGATCCAAACCAGCCACGCCGGCAACGTGGGCGCCGCCGCCCGCGCCATGAAAACCATGGGTTTCGACGACCTCGTGCTGGTGGCGCCGCGCTGGGCCAACGTGCTGCGGCGGGAAGAAACCATCCAGCGCGCGAGCGGCGCGCTCGACGTGCTGACCAACGCCCGCGTCGTCGAGACGCTGGACGAAGCGCTCGACGGCGTGACCCATCTGTGCGCCACCGCCATGATCCCGCGCGACTTCGGTCCGCCCACGCGCACGCCGCGTGAACACCTGGAGCCGCTGGCGAAAGCGGGCGATGCGCAGCATGTGGCCTTCCTGTTCGGCTCCGAGCGTTTCGGGATGCGCAATGAGGATGTCTACCGCTGCAATGTGGCCCTGAGCATTCCGACCGACCCGAAATTCGGCTCGCTGAACCTGGGCGCGGCCATCCAAGTGGTGGCCTATGAATGGCGGCTGGCGCTCGGCGGGTATGAGGTGCGCGACGCCACGGCACCCGCGCAGGCGGCCGATGCGCAATCGGTGGCGGGCATGCTCGATCACTGGGAGCGCTCGCTGGTGGACATCGGCTTTCTCGATCCGGCCGCACCGAAGAAACTGATGCCGCGGCTGCAGCAGTTGTTCAACCGGGCCCAGCCGACACCCGAGGAAATCCACATCCTGCGCGGCATCGCCAAGGCCATGACTGACACCGCCAAAGGCCCAAAGGGCGGTTCTTCGAGTTAAAACCCCATCGAAAGTACGCGAAGACACCGGGCTTTAGACTGCCCGCCCACTATCGATATAACGACAACAAGGGCAGCGATGTTCTCTCGACTGCGCGCCGACATCCGGTGCATCCTCGAACGCGACCCGGCGGCCCGCAGCGCCTGGGAAGTGATGACGGTCTACCCGGGCTTCCATGCCGTGGTGCTGCATCGCTGGGCGCATGCCTGCTGGACGCACGGATTCAAGTGGCCTGCCCGCTTCATCGCGCACTGGGCGCGCTGGATGACCGGCATCGAGATCCATCCCGCAGCCAAGATCGGCGAGCGCGTGTTCTTCGACCATGCGATGGGCGTGGTGGTCGGCGAGACGGCCGAAATCGGCGACGGCTGCACCATCTACCAGGGCGTGACGCTGGGCGGCACCTCGCTCTACAAGGGCACCAAGCGCCATCCGACGCTGGGAAAGAACGTGGTCGTGAGCGCGGGCGCCAAGGTGCTGGGCGGCTTCGTCGTCGGCGATGGCGCCAAGATCGGCAGCAACGCGGTGGTCATCAAGCCGGTGCCGGCCGGGGCGACGGCGGTGGGCATTCCCGCACGCATCATTCCGTCGAAGGCGGGCGAGAGCGCCGATGTGTCCGCGCCGCAGAAGTTCTCCGCCTATGGCATCACGCAGGAAGACGATCCGCTGAGCCAGGCCATGCGCGGGCTGATCGACAACGCGTCGAGCCAGGAGCACCAGATCGCGCTGCTGTGGCAGGCGATCGAGAAGCTCTCGGCGCAGCCGGGCAGCAAGGACTGCGTGCCCGGCGATGCGGCGCGGGGTGAGTGCTTCGAGGCGGAGAAGCTGACGCAGTTGGTGGGGAAGTAGCGGGGCTCTCGGAGGATTGCCGAGTTCCCGAGCGCCTGCAGACATCAGGCATCGGCGAGACAATCGCGGCGCTTTTGCTTTGACCACCCGGCGCGCGGTGGCAAGAAACCGAGCTCTCTCCCCATGTCATCCCCGCCCGCCGCTTCGACTTCCACGTCTTCCCCCACGCCCCCTTTCTCCCTGTGGCGCATCGCCATACCGGCTTTTGCCCCCTCGCTTTTGTTCGGCTTGGGCGAGGGCGCCATCCTGCCGATCGTGCCGCTGACGGCGCGCGACCTGGGTGCTTCCGTGCCCATGGCCGCGCTGGTGATCGCGATGATCGGCATCGGCTCGCTCTTCAACAACATCCCCGCCTCGATGATCACCATGCGCTGGGGCGAGCGCTGGGCCATCGTCGCGGCGGGTGTGTGGAGCGGCCTTGGCATGCTCCTTTGCGTGCTGACCTCGCACCTGGGCCTGTTCGCCACGGGCTGCTTCATGGTGGGCATGTCGCAGGCGGTCTACAACCTCGCGCGCCAGAGCTACATGACCGAGGCGGTGCCCATCGAATACCGTGCGCGGGCCTTGTCGACACTGGGCGGCGTCATGCGCATCGGCATGTTCGCTGGGCCGTTTCTCGCGGCTGCGGCCGTGCATGCGTTCGGCCTCTGGGCGGCCTATGTGGTCGGCATCGTGGCGGTGATGGCGGCCGCGGCCATCGGCGCGCGCATCCCCGACCTGGAAGCTCCGCCGGTCCCTGCCGGGCAGGCCACGCCGGCTTCGACCTCCATCGTCTCGACGCTGCGCGATCACCGCCGTGTGTTCCTCACGCTCGGTATCGGCGTGGTGCTGGTGAGCGCGGTGCGCGCTTCGCGCCAGGCCGTGATTCCGCTGTGGGCCGACCACCTGATGCTCGCGCCCTCGGTGGCGTCGCTGATCTACGGCCTGGCGGGCGGCATCGACATGCTGGTGTTCTATCCGGCCGGCAAGGTGATGGACAGGAAAGGCAGGCGCTGGGTCGCAGTGCCGTCGATGCTGATCATGGGGCTGGCCATGCTGCTGATGCCCCTCACGACTGGCGTCGTGACGCTGCTGATCGCTTCCCTCGCAATCGGGTTCGGCAACGGCATCGGCTCGGGGATGATCATGACCTTGGGCGCCGACCACTCGCCGCGCCACGGGCGCGCGCACTTTCTCGGCATCTGGCGGTTGATGTCCGACATCGGGTCTTCATGCGGGCCGGCGCTGCTGTCTCTCCTGGCGGGTGGCTTGTCGCTTGCGGCGGGGATCGCGGCGACCGGGCTGATCGCCTTTGCTGCGGCGGGGATGCTGGGGTATTGGATTCCGCGGCATGGGAGTGCGGGTGGCAAGGGGCGGGGAGTGGCGAGGTAGTCCCGCTCGACAACGAACACGGGTGAAGGACGAGCCAGTGCAACCTGCCGTCTGTTAGCCGTTCAGTACCAGCGACCCCTGCGGATACTGCGCGCACATGAAGTCGACGAACGCCCGAACCTTCGGCGCCGGCAGTCGCCTCGATGTATGCAGCACCCAGAGCGCGACCTCCGCGCCTGAAACCATGCCCCACTGAACCAGTTCTCCGCGCGTCAACTGGTTCCACGCAATGGACTGCGGTATCAGGGCAGCGCCCGCACCGGCGATAGCAGCGTCGCGAATCATCAGGAACGACGAAAGCCTCAGCCGCGGGATCGGCTCCAGGACCAGGCGTCCGTCGTCGAGCGTCCAGTTCCCGTCTTGAAAGCTCGTTGAAACGATGCCGGGAACCGGGCTTACCTTGCCTGGTTTCGGCATGGGCACCGAGGGCGCGGCCACGACCACCAGCCGGTCCTTGGCAAAGCACCGGCCCACGAGGCTGCTGTCCGGCGCTGGATTGATCCGGATCGCAGCATCGAACTGCTCCTCGACGAGGTCGACCAGGCGATCGTCCGCCACCACCTCGCAGCTGACCTCCGGGTAGGCGGTGCAGAACTCGGCGGAGATGCGGCCCATCGCGAGCTGCGAGAACAGCACCGGCGAAGCGACACGCAAGCGCCCGCGCGGCACCGACAAGCCCTCGCGCGCGGACGTCATGGCGTCGGCCACTTCGTGCATCGGTCCTTCGGTGCGGTCCATCAGCATCTGCCCGGCCTCCGTGAGCTTGAGCCCGCGGGCGCTGCGCTCGATGAGCCGCACGCCGAGTTGCTCTTCCAGGTCGGCGATGCGCCGGGACAGCGTCGCCTTCGATCTGCCGCTCGCGCGGCTTGCTTTGCCGAGCCCGCCGTTCATGGCGACAAGCGCGAAGTCGCTCAATGCATTCAGGTCCATGGTGTTCCGAATTTGAAACGAGGTGTCTTCATTTTCGGGTCTTCGTTTTAGCAATGCAACGGCCTATCTTCTACCCATCGCAACTCAACTGGAGAAACTGAAATGACCACCACCCTCAACAACGACACGCAACGCGCTGTGCTGATCCGGGCCTATGGCGGCGCTGCCGCCGCCGAGATCGCCGACATCGCAAGGCCCACGGCCGGGCGGCAGGGCCAAGTCTTGGTCCGCGTCCGGGCTGCCGGCGTGAACGGCATCGACTGGAAGATTCGCGAAGGCTTCGTCCGGGACGCGTTCCCGCTGCAACTGCCCGCCGTGCTGGGCATCGAACTGGCCGGCGTCGTCGAAGCGCTCGGCGCCGGCGCCTCGCGTTTTCGCGTCGGCGATCGTGTGATGGGACCGCTCGGCGGCCTGGGCGCCTATGCCGAGTTCGTGGCGGTCGACGAGGCGAAGCTCGTGCGCACGCCGCAGGGCCTGGACGATGTGCACGCGGCCGCCATCCCTGTTGCGGCGGTGGCAGCCTGGCAAAGCCTGCACCACGCAGGTCCGATTGCCGCAGGCCAGCGAATCCTGATCCACGGCGCGGCGGGCGGGCTGGGCGGCTATGCCGTGCAGTACGCCAGGCAGGCAGGCGCCGAAGTCTTCGCGACGGCCTCGACCGCGCACCTCGACTACGTTCGCAGCCTGGGCGCGGACCACGTCATCGACTACCGCACCGAGCGCTTCGAATCGATTGCGCAAGACATCGACCTGGTGCTCGACTACGTCGGCGGCGAAGTGCTCGATCGCTCGTGGCAGGTGCTGAAGAAGGACGGCGCGATCGTCGGCACGTCATCGCCAGACATCCTTGCCCGCACGCCCGCCGGCCGCCGCGGGCTGTGGTTCATGAACCAGCCGGACACCGCGCTCCTGGAGCGGCTGGCGGCAGAGATCGCCCAAGGCACGCTGATCTCGAAGCTCGACGAAGTCGTGGGCTTCGACGACATCCCCGCGGCCATCGAACGCAATCGCACCGATCCGCGCATCGGCAAGGTCGTTGCGGACTTCTCGCGCTGATCGACCGAGTGACCTCCATTCCCTGTTTTCCCCTCAACCCGTTTTCCTTCAACCACCTGGAGATTTTTCCATGAGCATTCTTGTCACCGGTGCCACCGGCACCATCGGTTCCCTCGTCGTCCAAGGCCTGGCCAGTGCCGGCGCCGAAGTCAGCGCCTTCGTTCGCACGCCCGGAAAGCAGAGCTTCCCGGCCGGCGTCAAGGAGGTCGTCGGCGACCTGACCGACGTGCCTTCGATGCGCGCGGCACTGTCGTCGGTGCGCACGCTGTTCCTGCTGAACGCCGTCACGCCCGATGAAGTGACGCAGGCTCTCGTCGCGCTGAGCCTGGCGCGCGAGGCCGGCATCGAGCGCATCGTCTACCTGTCGGTCATCCATGCGGACAAGTTCACCGACGTGCCGCACTTCACCGGCAAGCACACGGTCGAGCGAATGATCGAGAGCCTCGACATCCCCGCGACCATCCTTCGGCCGGCCTACTTCATGCAGAACGATCGCATGGTCCAGCAGGTGATCCAGGGCTACTGCATCTACCCGATGCCGATCGGCTCGTCGGGCGTCGCGATGATCGATGCGCGAGACATCGCGGACGTTGCCGTCGCCGAATTGCTGCGCCGCGATCGCGCGCCCGCACCGTTGCCGCGCGTGACGCTGGAACTGGTCGGGCCCGAGCGGTTGACCGGCGAATCGGTGGCCAAGCTGTGGAGTGCGGCGCTCGGTCGCGACGTGACTTACAGCGGCGACGACGTGGCGGCCTTCGAAGCGCAGATGGCCTCATCGGGACCGTCCTGGCTTGCGTACGACATGCGCCTGATGATGGCCGGGATCCAGAAGTTCGGCATGCACGGCGCGGACGGCGCAGCGGATCGCCTGCAGGCCATGCTCGGGCGTCCCTTGCGCAACTACGCCGACTTCGTCAAGGAGGCTGTTGCTGCGGCGTAGGCGGAGCGGCTTGCGACCGGCCGCTGCTGAGCACCGGGGCAATGTCCGAAGCAGCGCCCTGGATTCACCCCCTCAACCCGACCGCTTCCCCGCCGTGTTGTGCAGCGACCCATGCACATGCCCCGCGTGCTGCCCGAAGGTCTCCGGCGCGAGGGCGGCGGTGTCCAGTTCCTGCAGGATGCCGCAGGCATTCGCGGACTCTGGCCCGCAGCATTGCAGGCGCAGCGCCGTCAATTGCTTTTCGAGGGTCTTCAGTTCCGCGATGCGCGCGGCGACGTGGCCGATGTGGTCGTCGAGCAGCTGGTTGACCTGGCCGCAGTCGTCCTGCGGCGCATCGCGGAATTTCAGCAGGCTGCGGATCTCGTCGAGCGTCATGTCCAGCGAGCGACAGCGCCGGATGAAGCCCAGGCGCTGGGCGTGTTCGTCGTCGTAGATGCGGTAGTTGCCGTCGGTGCGCGCGGGCTCGGGCAGCAACTGCTCGCGCTCGTAATACCGGATGGTTTCGACCGGCGTGTTCGCGGCCTTGGCGAGTTCACCGATTTTCATGATGCGGCAAATCCAGAAGTGGAAATTCAGCGTTTGACTCTACACCTGCTTCAGGGTTTCCAATTGCTTTCATGACGAACCAGAACGCCTTGAAGCCCGTGACGCCGGCCCTCCATCACGACCACGACCATGGTCACGATCACTCGCACGGACCTTCGCACTCCCATGCCCACGCGCATGCCGAAACCGCCTGCTGCGGCAACCCGGTCTGCGGTTCGTCACCTGCCGTAGACACCACCGACATTCCCAAGGGCGCCTTGCTCTTTCGCATTCCCACGATGGACTGCGCGGTCGAGGAATCCGAAATCCGCCGCGCCCTCGAACCGGTGGCCGGCATCCAGGGCCTGCGCTTTCGCCTCGGCGAGCGCACGATGGCCATCACTGCCGACGATGGCGCGTTGCCCCAGGCGCTCGATGCGATCCGCAAGGCCGGCTTCAAGCCCGAGCCTGTCGGCGACACGGCTGCCCCGGCCGCCCCTGCACGCATCGCGGGAATGAGCGCCGGCCTCGCGCGCCTCGTCGCCGCACTGGTGCTGGCCATCGCGGCCGAATCGATCTCCTTCCTGGCCCTCGACGGCAAGGGCTTCATGGCCGCCGAGATGGTGCTCGCGCTCGCGGCCATCGGCCTGGCCGGCCTCGATACCTACAAGAAGGGCTTCGGCGCACTGGTACGCGGGCGTCTCAACATCAACGCGCTGATGGCCGTTGCCGTGACCGGTGCCTTCGTCATCGGCCAGTGGCCCGAGGCGGCGATGGTGATGGCGCTCTATGCGATTGCCGAGCTGATCGAAGCCCGCGCCGTCGACCGCGCCCGCAATGCGATCCAGAGCCTGCTCGCGCTCGCGCCCGAACAGGCCGAGGTGAAGCAACCCGACGGCAGCTGGCAGACCGTGAGGGCCGACGCCGTGGCGCTCGATGCCGTCGCACGCATCCGCCCCGGCGAGCGCGTGCCGCTCGACGGCGTGGTGACCGCGGGCCTGAGCGCCATCGACCAGGCGCCGGTCACGGGCGAAAGCATTCCGGTCGACAAGACCGTGGGCGACCTGGTCTTCGCGGGCACCATCAACCAGACCGCCGCGCTGGAATTCCGCGTCACGGCGGTGGCGGCCAACACCACGCTCGCGCGCATCATCCACGCGGTTGAAGAGGCGCAGGGCACGCGCGCGCCCACGCAGCGGTTCGTCGACAAATTCGCGTCCATCTACACGCCCGCGGTCTTCGTGCTGGCGCTGGCGATCGCGCTGTTCACGCCACTCTTCATGGACTGGACCTGGCTGCAGGCCATCTACAAGGCACTGGTGCTGCTGGTCATCGCCTGCCCGTGCGCGCTGGTGATCTCGACGCCCGTCACGGTGGTGAGCGCGCTCGCATCGGCCGCGCGGCGCGGCATCCTCATCAAGGGCGGCACTTACCTCGAAGAGGCTCGAAAGCTGAAGGCCGTGGCGCTCGACAAGACGGGCACCATCACCGAAGGCAAGCCGAAGCTGGTCGAGTCCAGCCTGCTCGATGCGTCGGCCAACGAGGCGGCGGTGTTCGCGATTGCCGCGAGCATCGCGGGCCGCTCGGACCATCCCGTGTCGAAGGCCATCGCCGAGGGCCTGAAGGGCCAGCGCGAAGAAGTCGGCGACTTCACCGCGCTGCCGGGCCGCGGCGTGCAGGCCGTGCTTTCAGGCCAGACCTACATGCTCGGCAACCACCGGCTGATCGAAGAGAAGGGCTTGTGCACTCCGGCACTCGAAGCCGAACTCAAGCGCCACGAGGAAGCCGGCCGCACCGTGACCCTGCTCGCATCAAGCCAAGCCGTGCTCGCGCTGTTCGCCGTGGCCGACACGATCAAGGCATCGTCGCAAGCCGCAGTGGCCGAACTGCGCGCCCTCGGCGTCGTGCCCGTGATGCTCACCGGCGACAACGCGGCCACGGCCAGGACCATCGGCGGCCACGCCGGCATCGAGGACGTGCGCGGCAACCTGCTGCCCGAGGAAAAGCTCGGCGCCATCAAGGCGATGCAGGAACGCTATGGCGCGGTGGCGATGACCGGCGACGGCATCAACGATGCACCGGCGCTCGCGCAGGCCGACATCGGTTTCGCCATGGGCGGCGCGGGCACCGACACCGCGATGGAAGCGGCCGACGTGGTCATCATGAACGACGACCTGCGCCGCATTCCCGAGACCATCCGCCTCTCGCGCCGCGCGCATGCGGTGCTGTGGCAGAACATCACGCTGGCACTCGGCATCAAGGGCGTGTTCTTCGTGCTCGCGGTGTTCGGCAGCGCGACGATGTGGATGGCGGTGTTCGCGGACATGGGCGCGAGCCTCCTGGTGGTGGCGAACGGGCTGCGGTTGATGCGAAGCGAGAAGGGCTGAGGCGCTACCAGCGCGTCGCCCATTTCTCCAGCGGCACGCGCGCCGCATTGCACACGTAGCTCACCGCGTGGTACCAACCCGCGATCATCATCAGCTCGATCAGTTGCGCATGGCTCCAGTGTTCGCCGAGCGATTGCCAGAGCGCGTCGTCGATGTCGCTGCGGTCGTGCAGCTGGTCGACCATCTGCACCAGCAGCCGGTCGCGCGGCGCGAGCTGTGCCACGTCTTCGATCACCGACGCCATCACGCGCCGGTCGACTGCGCTGAACCCGGCCGCATCGGCGAAGGCCGCAACGTGCACGCCCCATTCGTACTCGGCGCCGCAGCGGGCGCAGGCGCGGGTGATCACCACCTCGCGGTCGCGCAGGCTCACGGCTGCCTTGCGACCCAGCAGATAGCGACCCAGCCCCAGCGTTCGCTCCGCGAGTTCGGGGTTGATGGCCAGCACGCGGAAGAGCGCGAGGATCTCGGGCCTTCCGGGCGGATTCATGCGCGCCAGCAGGTCGGCAATCGGTTCGGGAAAGGGCGCTTCGAGCGGTGGAATGCGAGGCGTGCGAGCGCTTGGCATGGTGGCAGTCGTCATGGTCGGGATCCTTCGTAGAATGCGTTGAAATCGCTACGAAAATCGTAGCGATCCGGCGCAGTCTATCGCTACGCAATCCGTAGCGCAACAGCGGCCATCCGATCACCGAAAGCACGACATGGACAACAACGAAGAAGACGCATCGGTCTCGCAGCCCGCGGGTGCAGCAGCAGCGCGGCGGCCCATCATGCGGCTGCTGGAGCAACTGGGCCGCAAGGGCACGCTGCGCATCCTGTGGGAGCTGCGCGATGGCGCGCCGCAGAGCTTCAGGGCGCTGCGCACGAGCACGGAGGACATGTCGCCCTCGGTACTGAACGACCGGCTTAAGGAGTTGCGCGCAGCCGGCATCGTGGAGCTCTCGGGCGCGGGCTACGTGCTCACCGAGGCGGGCGGCGAGCTCGTCAAACGACTGACGCCGCTCAACCAGTGGGCCAATCGCTGGTTCGAATAGCCCGAAAGGCCAGCGCTAAAACGGCCGAGTATTTCATCTGCAATCGTTCCCGCTTCATCTGAATCGGCCGCGCCGCGCGCGCAATTCGTGCGCAACGCGCGCTTTGCAAAGTAGAGCCCGAGACAAGCACCGCCCCCGGTGCCTGACTCACCCAGTGTTGGCTCGGGGCCTGCCGGACGCGTGTCTGTCGGCGACCCCTTCTACTTTTTCAGATGCGCATCTAGAAGGAAACGATCATGAAGAAACTCAATGCCGCCATGGCTGCCCTTGCCGCCACCGTGATGCTCACCGCCGCCGGCACCGCCTCGGCCCAGAGCCTGACCCGCGCCGAAGTCGTCGCGCAACTGAAGGCGGCCCAGGCCAGCGGCCAACTGGCTGCACTGACGGGCGAAGACAGCGGCTCGGCCTACCTGTCGCGCCACTTCCAGTCGAGCGAACCGCGCGCCGAGGTGAAGGCCGAACTGGCACAGGCCAAGGCCGACGGCTCGCTCGGCGTGCTGGTCGCCACCGACAGCGGCTCGGCTTATCTCTCGCGCAACTTCAAGTCGACCGAGCCGCGCGCCGAGGTCAAGGCCGAGCTGGCCACGGCCGAGAAGAGCGGTCACTTCGACGCGCTCTACGGCGAAGACAGCGGCTCGTTCTTCCTCGCGCATGGCGGCAACGCCGTGGCGACGAACAGCGCCGTCGCGATGGCCACGCCACAAAGCGCAGGCGAGTGAGCGCGACGACACCGCGCCGGAAGCGCGGCATCGCGCTGGCGGCCGTCGTGGGCGCAGCGCTGGTCGCTGCCGTGGGCGTGCTGCCCGCGGCGGCCGACTCGATCGCCGCCGCCTTCGCCGCCGAGAACGACGCTGCCATGAACCGGATGATGGCTGCGATGGAGATCAAGCCCTCCGGCGACGTCGATCGCGATTTCGCCGCGATGATGATTCCGCACCACCAGGGCGCGATCGAGATGGCAGAGGCCGAGTTGCGCTACGGCCGCAACGAGCAACTGCGCCGCATCGCGCAGGAAATCATCGTCGAGCAGCAGCAGGAGATCGCCGCGATGCATCTCGCGCTCGGCCAGCCGCTGCCGCCCTCGGCACCTGCGCCCACGCAGGGCCTTTTCTCCGCCACCGACACAACAACAAATTCCTTGCCGCATCCACACACGATGCCCGGCATGCACATGGAGCACAGAGACACCCCATGACCCCCGTTCGCCACGCCGCCGCGCTGCTGTGCGCATCGCTCGCTATTGCCACCTCGTTCGCTCATGCAGGCCAGGCCCCCGGTGCCGCCGCGTCAGCCGACATTCCGGTGAGCCACCGCGACCGCCTCTACGCCGCCGAGCAGTTCTCCAACACCGTCTCGGTGACCGATCCGGTCGACAACAAGCTGCTGGGCGTGATCCGCCTGGGCGATCCGTCGCCCGGCAATTTCAGCCCGCTCTACAAGGGCCAGGTGCTGGTGCACGGCATGGGCTTCTCGCCCGACCACCGCACGCTCGCCGTCGTGTCGATCGGCTCGAACTCGGTGACCTTCATCGACACCGCGACCAACGCCGTCAAGCACACGACCTACGTCGGCCGCTCGCCGCACGAGGCCTTCTTCACGCCCGACGGCAAGGAGGTGTGGGTCACGGTGCGTGGCGAGAACTATGTGTCGGTGATCGATGCGGCCACCTTCGAGGAAAAGACCCGCATCGTCACGCCCGCCGGGCCCGGCATGCAGATCTTCTCGCCCGACGGCAAGTACGGCTACGTGTGCTCGTCGTTCAACCCCGAGACCGTGGTGATCGACACCGCGACGAAACAGATCGTCGGCCGCGTGAAGCAGGACAGCCCGTTCTGCCCCAACATCGCCGCCACGCCCGATGGCAGGCAGGTGTGGTTCACCCTCAAGGACGTGGGCCGCACGATGGTGTTCGATGCGACGCCGCCGTTCGCGGCGATCAAGTCGTTCGACACCGGGCCGATCACCAACCACGTCAACTTCGCCGCCACGAAGAAGGGCACTTTCGCCTATGTGACCGTCGGTGGGCTCAACCAGGTGAAGGTGTTCCGCACCGACGATTTCTCGCAGGTCGCGACCATCCCGGTCGGCAAGTTGCCGCACGGCATCTGGCCTTCGGGCGACGGCTCGCGCATCTACGTGGGGCTGGAGAACGCCGACGCGCTCGCAGTCATCGACACCGGGACGAACAAGGTCGTGGGCGAAGTGCCCATCGGCCAGGCGCCGCAGGCGATTGCCTATGTGCCGAATGCGGTGCCGGAAGGTGATGGCATGCAGGGCCTGCAGCCGCTCGGCGTGGCGGGGCAGGCCGCGCACCTGACGCTCGCGGCCGTGCAGGGCGACAAGGCGGGTGCGCCCACCAGCGTGACGTTGTTCGACCAAGGCTTGACGCAGGTGCTGCAAGCGTCTGCGACGGGGCTCGAGCCGAAGTCGCCCTATGTGCTGGCGCTCGCGGAGCAGGCTGACGGCAGCGGCGCACTGCAGCCGCTCGCCAACTTCATGACCAACCCCGCGGGCTCGGCCATCGTGAATGCCATCGGACCGATCCGGCAGATCGTGCAGTCGAATGCGGAGGCTTCGCGGCGCTATCTGGTGATCGCGCCTCAGGTGGCGGGCCTGCCGGGCAAGCCGGTACAGGTGCAGGGCCTCTGAAGCTGCTGCTTCAGTTCAGCGCGTCGACCTGCGTGTCGAACACGTAGCCCGCACCGCGCTCGGTGCGGATGAACTGCGGCGTCGAGGCATCGGCCTCGATCTTTCGCCTGAGGCGCAGGATCTGCACGTCGATCGACCGGTCGTACACCTCCGCACCGTGCAGGCGCGAAAGCTCGAGCAGCTGGTCGCGCGAGAGCACGCGCTGCGGCGCCTCGCACAGCGCCAGCAGCAGGTTGAATTCGCCGTTGCTCAGCTCCACCCGCCGGCCGTCCGGCGCGGTGAGGCGGCGCACCAGCACGTTCAGTTCCCAGCCTGCGAAGCGGTAGGCCCGCCGTTCGGTGCCGCCCTTGGCGGGCGCGGCCGCGGTGGCGTCGCGCTGCACCTGGTAGCGCCGCAGCACCGCGCGGATGCGCGCGAGCAGCTCGCGGTTGCTGAAGGGCTTGGTGATGTAGTCGTCGGCCGCGATTTCCAGGCCCATGACGCGGTCGGCCTCGTCGCGCTTGCCGGTCACGATGATGACGGGAATGGCGCTGCTCTCGCGCAGGTGGCGCGCCAGGTGCATGCCGTCTTCGCCGCCCAGGCGCAGGTCGAGCACCACCAGGTCGATGACCGATTCGGCGAGCGCCTTTTTCATCTCGGCGCCCGAGACGGCGGTGGTCACGCGCAGCTCGTTCTCGGTGAGGTACTCGGCCATCAGTTCGCGGATGGCCGGGTCGTCGTCGACGACAAGGATGTGGTGGCTGGCGCTCATGGAGCCGAAGGGTAATGCAACTTCGCTGCGCGCGGCGTACCGCCGGATTACAGATGAAATGCCCGCGCCGCGGCCGACATGAGGGCGGCATGTGCAGCAGCGCCAATAGCGTCATGGCGGGCAACTTGCGCCGCCCGCACCGAACAGAGAGAGGCCATGCCGACCGTCGTAGTGATCGAGGAAGATAGCGCCATGCGAACACTGATTTGCGAATGGCTGCTGGGCGAGGGCTACGCAGTGCAGGCGCTGCCCGCGCAGGGCGCGTCCGGCGGTGCCGATGCGGACCTCGTGATTGTCGATGTGCCCGATTTGCGAGGCGGCGGCGCCGATACCGTGCGCGCCGTGCGGGCCGGCTACCCGCGGGCGGCGCTCATCGGCCTTTCGACCCGCCTCGGTCGCAGCCTGCACAGCGATTCGAACCCGGCCCGCGCGCTCGGCCTGCGCCGCCTCGTCGCCAAGCCCTGCGCGCGCGGCGAATTGCTGCAGGCCGTGGCCGACACCCTCGGCACCGCCCACTGATTGCCCCCATGAAATCCGCCGACCGCCTCCGCCGCCGCATCGTTGCCGCCGGCGTGCTGCTGATCGCCGCGTGCATCGGTTCGGCGGGCTACGACGGCTGGCGGCTGCACCAGCAGATCATGCTGGCCAACGAGCGCGAACTCGGCAACCTGGCCAAGGCGCTGGCCGAGCAGTCGCTGCGCAGCATGCAGGCGGTCGATGTGGTGCTGCGCGACACCGCGAGCTGGTATGGAGCTGCCAGCGGCGACTTTGGCCCCGGCGAGGTGTCGCCGGGCCTGGCCTCGCGCACGGTCGGCGTGCCGCAGGTGAGCGTGCTGACCGTCGTCGATGCCCACGGCATGCAGCGCCACCGCTCGCGCGACACCAGCGGGCCGCTGTCCGACGTGTCCGACCGGCCGTACTTCACCGCGCAGCGCGATTCGCGCGACACGGGGCTTTTCATCAGTGAGCCCATGACCACGCGCACGGAAGGCATGCCGGGGCTGGTGGTGTCGCGCCGCATCGACGGGCCGAACGGCGCGTTCGCCGGCGTGGTCACCGCCATCGTCACGCTGCAGCACATGGAAGGCATGTACTCGGCGATCCAGCTCGGCGACCGCAGTTCGCTGCTGCTCACGCTGAGCGACGGCACGCTGGTGGTGCGCCAGCCGGGGCCCACCGATCCGGCGAAGAAGCTGAGCTTTCCCGAACTCGCGGCGCTGAAAGAAGGCGGCAAGGTGGCGCGCGCCATCAACCCGATGGACGGCCGGCCCAAGCTGATCGCCGCGGTGGGTGTCGGCAAGCGGCCCCTGATCCTGGCCGTCATGCGCGACGAGGAAGAGGCGCTGCGGCCCTGGTACGACGAGATGTGGAGCTCGGGCATCCGCACGGTGCTCTTGATCCTGCTGGTGGTGCTCACCATCGTCGGCCTCCTGCGCCAGTTGCGCCGGCAGGAGCGCGGCGAGCTCGCGCTGCGCCAGAGCGAGGAGCGCTACGCCATGGCCATGGAGGCCGCGAACGAAGGCCATGCCGAATGGAACGTCGCACAAGACTCGGTGTTCGTCTCCGACAAGTGGCGCGCGCTGCACGGGGTCGATGCGTCGGCGCCGCTGGGTACCTCGGCCGACGTGTTGCGCCATGTGCACCTGCACCCCGAGGACGCGCTGCACGCCAAGGCCGCCATCGACGACCACCTGGCCGGCCGCACGCACGCGGTCGAGCTCGAATATCGCGTGCGCCACGCCGACGGCGACTGGCGCTGGATTCACGCGCGCGGCCGCTGCGTGCGCGACGACGCCGGCGCGGCGCTGCGCCTCTTCGGCGCCGCCACCGACGTGAGCGACCGCAAGCTCGCCGAGGCCGACAAGACCCGGCTCGAAGCGCGCCTGCAGCAGACGCAGCGCCTGGAGGCGCTGGGCACCTTGTCGGGCGGCATCGCGCACGACTTCAACAACATCCTGGGCGCCATCCTCGGCTTCGGCGAAATGGCGCAGCAGCAGGCCGAGGCCGGCAGCGCCATGCGCCGCCACATCGACCGCGTGATGCAGGCCGGCGCCCGCGCGCGCCTCCTGGTGCGGCGGATTCTCGATTTCAGCCGCAGCGGCATCGCCGAGCGTGTGCCGGTCAACATGCAGGCGCTGGTGGAAGAGGTGATCTCGATGCTCGTGCCCACGCTGCCGCCGGGCCTGCGCGTGGACGCGCGGCTGCAGTCCGGCAGCGCGGCCGTGGTGGGCGACGGCACGCAGCTCTACCAGGTGGTGATGAACCTCTGCACGAACGCCGTGCAGGCCATGGGCAAGGTGAGCGAGGTGGGCGTGGTGAGCCTCAGGCTCGACCGCGTGGACATCGCAGAAAAGCGTGCGCTGCTGCACGGCGACATCGCGGCCGGTTCGTACGTGCGCCTGGATGTGGGCGACACCGGCCCGGGCATTTCACCCGAGGTGCTGCAGCGCATGTTCGACCCGTTCTTCACCACCAAGAAGGTGGGCGAGGGCACCGGCCTCGGCCTCTCGGTGGTGCACGGCATCGTGGCCGACATCGGCGGCGCGATCGACGTGGCGACCGGCAACGGCCGGCCGACGGTCGTGTCGGTGTGGCTGCCGGTGCTGCAAGGGCAGGCGGCGGAGGGCGGGCCGGCGCAGGCACCGCTGGACACCGTGCCCGGCTGCCCGCGCGGCAACGGCGAGGTCGTGATGATCGTGGACGACGAGCAGCCGCTGCTCGAACTGGCCGAGGAACTGCTCGCGAGCCTGGGCTACGAGCCGGTGGGCTTCGGCACCAGCGAGCGCGCGCTGGCCGCGTTCGAGGCCGATCCGCGGCGCTTCGACGCGGTGCTCACCGACGAGATGCTGCCCGGCATGCCCGGCAGCGAACTGGCCCGGCTGCTGCGGTCGAAGCGCCCGGAGCTGCCGGTGGCGCTGGTGAGCGGCAACGTCAACGTGGCGCTGGAACAGCGGGCGCGCGATGCGGGGGTGGCAGAGGTGCTGCACAAACCGCTGGGGCTGCAGGAGCTGGCCGAGTGCCTTGCGCGCATCCTGGTGGCCAGGCGGCCGGATTGAACCGGGCTACGTGCGGCACTAACATCGGCGGCCACGCCCCGCCGGCTTTCGCGTTCCGAACCGATCTCCCATGTCCGTCACAACCCTGCTGCTGCAACTCGTCGTCATCCTCACCACCGCGCGCCTCTGCGGGTGGGTGCTGCGCTACCTGGGGCAGCCCAGCGTGGTGGGCGAGATGGCCGCGGGCCTGATGCTCGGCCCCGCCGTGATGGGCGCGCTCTTTCCTTCGCTGCATGCGCAGCTCTTCGCCAAGGACCTGCTGCAGGGCCTGTCGTCGCTGTCGACAGTGGGGCTGGTGCTGTTCATGTTCGTCGTCGGGCTGGAGCTTCGGTCCTCGCAGAACATGCGCTCACAGATCAAGGCGGCCGGCGCCGTGGGCGTGCTCAGCGTGATCGTGCCGCTGGCGCTGGGCCTGGCGATCTCGCCGGCGCTGTACCCCACGCTCGCACCGGCCGGCGTCGCGTTCTGGCCGTTCGCGCTCTTCATGGCGGCAGCGCTTTCCATCACGGCCTTTCCCGTCATGGCGCGCATCCTGAAGGACCGCGGCATGACGCGCACCTCCTTCGGCCAGCTGTCGCTGAGCGCCGCGGCGGTGGTCGACGTGTTCGCCTGGGTCCTGCTCGCCTTCGTGGTGGCGATGGTGGGCGCGGGCGAGGGCTATGCGGGGCTCATCAAGATCACGGTCGGCGTGGTGGTGATGTTGGCCTTCCTGTTCTTCGGCCTGAAGCCGGCCTTTGCCTGGCTGCTGCGCGTGAAGGCGCCCGATGGCGAGCCTTCGACCACGGTGATGGCCTCGCTGATGATCGGCCTGCTGGTCACCGCGCTGCTCACCGAATGGCTGCACCTGCATGCGGTGTTCGGCGCCTTCCTCTTCGGCGCCTGTCTGCCGCGCGACGACCGCCTCTTGCGCTCGCTGAGCGAGCGCATCGAGCCCATTTCCATCGTCGTGCTGATGCCGCTGTTCTTCGCGCTCGCCGGGCTGGGCACCACCGCCAGCGCCTTCACCGGCACGAGCCTCGGCGCGATGCTGCTGATCATCGGCGTCGCCACCATCGGCAAGATCGCCGGCGGCGCGGCCGGTGCGCGTCTAGCGGGCTACAGCTGGCGCGACAGCATGGCCACGGGTTCGTTGATGAATGCGCGCGGGTTGATGGAGCTGATCGTCATCAAGATCGGTTTCGACGTGGGCCTGATCGGTGCCGAGCTCTTCACGATGCTGCTGGTGATGGCGCTCGCCACCACTGCGATGACCGGGCCGCTCATGACGCTGTGCCTCGGCCGCAAGGCAAAACCTGTTGCGGACGCGGCGCCTCCTGCCGAAGCCGAGGCGCACGCCAAGCCCTGAAGAGAAAAAAACCGTTCACGCTGAGCTTGTCGAAGCGCCGCGCAAGGCTTCGACAAGCTCAGCCCGAACGGTGGTGATGGCCTCCACCCGAACGGTTGGGATGGCCTCCACCCGAACGGTTGTGATGGCCTTGTCCCGAACTGTTGTGGTGGCCTTGCCTCAGCCGCTGCGGCGCACCGTGAAGCCGATGCGCGTTTCTCCACCCTCGCTCGACGCGAACACGCGTCCGCCGTGCATGCGCGCGATGGCCTCGACGATGGCCAGGCCCAGCCCGTGGTGCCGGGTCGATCCGTCGCGGGCCTGCGCGGCGCGGTAGAAGCGCTCGAACAGGCGGGGAAGGGCGGCCGGATCGATCGGCTCCCCGCGGTTCACGACCGAGAGCACGAATTCCTCGCGCTCCTCTTTCAGCTCGATGCGAATGGCCGACGCCGGCGCGGCGAAACGGATCGCATTGCCCAGCAGGTTGGAGAGCGCGCGCCGAACGAGCGAGGCGTCCACATCGGCCATCGCATCGCCGGCCACTTCGGCCTTCAAGCCGGCCTCGTCGAGCATCGCGTCGTAGAAGTCGATCACGTCGCGCGCCTGCGCCGCGAGGCTCACGACGGCGCGCGAGCGCGTCGAGGTGCCGCGGTCGGCCTTGGAGAGAAACAGCATGTCGGTGACGATGCCCGAGAGCCGGCCGATCTCCTCCAGGTTGGAGGTCAGCACGCCCTGCAGTTCCTCGTTGGAGCGTTGCCGCGTGAGCGCGAGTTCGGTGGAGCCGATGAGGTTGGCGAGCGGCGTGCGCAGCTCGTGCGCCACGTCGGCGTTGAAGGATTCGAGCTGCACATAGGCCCGCTGCACGCGCAGCAGCAGTGCGTTGAACTGGGTGATCCACGGACGAAGCTCTTCGGCGAAGGCCAGTGCATCGATCGGCTGGTTGGCCTTGTCCGGCGCCATGGCCGCGGTGCGGTCGGCAAGCGCTTTCAACGGACGCAGTCCGCACCGCACCAGCCACATGCCGGTGAGCGATACCAGCGCGGTGCCCAGCACCACGGCGCCGAGCAGCGTCCATGCGAGCCGTTCGAGCAGGCGCGCTTCCTGCGCCACGTTCACGCCGAGCTGCACCTGCAGGTCGGTTGTCAGCCCGCCTTGCTGCCAGGGCACCGTCAGGTCGCGGCGCAGCCAGCGGCCACCGGTGGTCGGCCGCGATTCGAAGAGGCGTTTGCCCGCATGCGAGATCGACAGGCTCACGTCGTCCTGCAGCGAAAAGAAGTCGTCGAGCTTGTGCTTGAGAAAGACGAGGTCGCCGCCTTTCTCGGCCTCCTTCAGCAGGTGCTGCACGAGCACCGCCTTCTGGTCGAGTTCGTCATCCTGCTTCTCGCCGAAGTTCCAGGCGGTGACGAGGTAGATGGCCAGGCAGATGACGCTGAGGCCGAAGATCGTCTGCGCGGCGATCCAGAGCGAGAGCCGGCTCTGGATCGATTGCGGGCGCGGGCTCATGCCCAGGAGCGGTCTTCCAGCACGTAGCCCATGCCGCGCACCGTGTGCAGCAGCTTCACCTCGAACGGATCGTCGATCTTGCTGCGCAGGCGCCGGATGGCCACTTCCACCACGTTGGTGTCGCTGTCGAAGTTCATGTCCCAGACCTGCTCGGCGAGCGTGGTGCGCGAGAGGATCTGGCCGCGCCGGCGCAGCAGCACCACCAGCAGGGTGAACTCCTTGGCCGTGAGGTCGAGCCGCACGCGGTTGCGAAACACCTTGCGGCTCGCCATGTCGAGTTCGAGGTCGGCAAGGCGCAGCACGGTGGAATCTTGTGCCTTGCCGCGCCGAAGCAGCGCCTGCACGCGCGCCAGCAACTCGGAGAAGGAGAAGGGCTTGACGAGGTAATCGTCGGCGCCTTGCTGCAGACCCTGCACGCGGTCTTCGACCTTGTCGCGTGCGGTAAGCACCAGTACGGGGACGTTCTTCGTGCGGCGTATCGCCTGGAGCACGGTGAAGCCGTCGATGCCGGGCAGCATCACGTCGAGCAGGACCAGTGCGTACTCTCCCTCGGTGGCGAGGTATCGGCCCTCGATGCCGTCGCGGGCGATGTCGACGACGTATCCGTTTTCCTCCAGCCCTTTTTTGAGGTAATCGCCCAGTTTGGGTTCGTCTTCTATGACAAGGATTCTCATTGTCGGATCGTACCCAATAGCTCTCAAAACACTGGTTACGATTTAGTAATCCTATTGACGGACGAAGCGCCGTCTGCAGGTCGTACATTGCGCCGGGCCCTCTGTTCGCAGGGCTTTTTGCGGAGGGGGCTCTGCACCCCGTCGATATACTTTTTGGCTCATGCGTCGCTGGCTCCTCATCTTTCTGCTGCTCCTCTTTCCGTTCCAGCTCAGCTGGGCGGCGTCGGCGGCGTATTGCCAGCACGAGCGCGACACGCAGACCGAGCACTGGGGCCACCACCAGGACGAGCCCAACAGCACCGACCGCACGCACAACGCCGGCGGCGCGAAGCAGGACACCAGCACGCAGCCGAACGGCGCGGTCGGCCACTGCGTCGTCAGCCACTTCGGCGCTGCGCAGCATGTGGACATGACGACCGGCGATGCCATCGGCGCGCTGCAGTTGCCCCAGGTGCTGCATGCGAAAACGGAAGATCGTTTCATCTCGCATGTCTCCGAAGTCCCCGTGCGACCCGCACGGACTCTCGCCCTCTGATTCGGCGAGAGAACACCACCCACCACTGATCCCTTTCATCAGCTGAGCTCTCGCCGAATTCGTCCGTCCGTTGTTTCGCAACCCAGGAGAATTCGATGCGCACGCTCTTCGTGCCGCTGGCCGTCTTGGCCTTGGCGGTGCCCCCGGCCTATTCACAGCAATTGCAGCAGTCGCAGACCGCTGCGGGCCTTCCGACTTCATCATCCCGCCCGGCCGCCAGAACGCTGGAGCCCGCCGGTCCGCTGACCCTTCGCAGCGCCATCGCGATGGTGCTGCAGTCCAACCCCAGCCTGTCCGCTGCCTCGCGCGAGCAGGAAGCCACCGAGGGCGCGATCGTCCAGGCCGGCGCCTGGCCCAACCCCGTGCTCGGTGCGCAACTGGAAGACCTGCGGCGCGACAACCGCACCACCACGCTGCAACTGAGCCAGCCCATCGAGCTGGGCGGCAAGCGCGCGGCCCGCGTGACCGCCGCCGAGCGCGCACGCGACCAGGCCGCCTCGGCACTGGTCGCGCGCCGCTCGGAACTGCGGGCCTCGACCGTCACGCTGTTCTTCGAAGTGCTGACGGCGCAAGAGCGCCTGCGACTCGCGCAGGACTCGGTCGGCCTCGCGCAGATCGCGACGAAGGCGGCCGCCAACCGTGTCACGGCCGGCAAGGTCTCGCCGCTGGAGGAAACCCGCGCGCGCGTGGCCGAGGCCGGTGTGCGCGTCGAGCTGCTGCAGGCCGAGGGCACGCTGCGCTCCGCGCGCCAGCAGTTGGCCGCGCTGTGGGGCAACCCCGTGCCGCGCTTCACGCAGGTGGACGGCGCGGTTGACCAATTGCCGACGCTCGCTTCGCCTCAAGATGTAGAAGGCCGGCTCTTCGCCGCGCCAGTGCTGCGGCAGGCACGGCTCGAAGTCGAAAGGCGCGAGGCGCTCTCCAGCCTGGAGCGGGCCAAGCGCATTCCCGACGTCACCGTGTCGCTCGGCGCCAAGCGCGTGCCCGCGTCCACCGACGCCGAAGGTGCGAGCAGCCGCCGCAACCAAGTGGTTGTCGGCCTCTCGGTGCCGCTGCCGATCTTCGACATCAACCGCGGCAACCTCGCCGAAGCCCTGAGCCGAGAGGAGAAAGCGCGCGACGACCTTGCATCGGCCGAACTGCAACTGGGCGCCGACATAGCGCAGGCCACCGAGCGCCTGCGCTCGGCACGCGCCACCGCCGAGACGCTGCAGCGCGATGCGCTCCCCGGCGCCGAGACCGCCTACAAGGCCGCGACCAAGGGCTTCGAGCTGGGCAAGTTCAGCTTTCTCGAAGCGCTCGACGCGCAACGCACGCTGTTCCAGGTGCGGAACCAATACCTCGTGGCGCTGGCCGATGCGCACCGCGCGGCCGGCGAACTCGACCGCCTGCTCGGCACCGACGGAGAAGAAACCCTGCATGCGACGCCGGTCGCACGCTGACAAGGACACCCCAGATCATGAACACGCAACAAGAACGCAAGACTTTCACCGAGCGCACCAGCAAGAAGCAGTGGATGGCCGTCGTGGCCATCCTGGTCCTGGGTTTTGCGGCCGGGGCGCTGATCCTGCGCACCGACCCGGCCAAGCCCCAGGCAGCCGGCCATTCGGAGGCCGGCGGGCATGCCGACGGCGAGCATCACGAGGAAGGAAAAGCCGAGGGCAAGGACCACGGCCACGAGCACGGCCATGAAGAGGCCAAGGGCCATGGCGACAAGGAGCACCACGGCGAGGAGTCCAAGGAGAAGGGCGCTTCCGCTGAGGCGAAAGCTGAATCGAAAGAGCACAAGGAGGACGAAGAAAAGATCCCCTTCACCGACGAGCAGGTGAAGGCGGCCGGCATGGCCATCGAAAGCGCCGGCCCCGCGCGCATCAAGACCTCGCTGCAACTGCCCGGCGAGATCAAGTTCAACGAAGACCGCACCGCCCACGTGGTGCCGCGCGTGGCGGGCGTGGTCGACAGCGTGTCGGCCAACCTGGGGCAAGAGGTGAAGCGCGGGCAGGTGCTCGCGGTGCTGTCGAGCCCGGGGCTCTCGGAGCAGCGCAGCGCGTTGCAATCGGCGCAGCGCCGGCTGGAACTGGCGCGCACCACCTACGAGCGCGAGAAGAAACTCTGGGAAGAAAAGATCTCGCCCCAGCAGGACTACCTGCAGGCGCAGCAAGCGATGCAGGAAGCGCAGATCGCCGTGGCCAATGCCAACCAGAAGCTGCTGGCGCTGGGCGCCACGCCGGGCTCGGCCGCGCTCGGCCGCTACGAGCTGCGCGCGCCTTTCGACGGCATGGTGGTCGAGAAGCACATCTCGCTCGGCGAATCGGTGGGCGAGGCGGTCAACGTCTTCACCATCTCCGACCTCTCGACCGTGTGGGCCGAGATCAGCGTGGCGGCCAACAACCTGAACCTGGTGCGCATCGGCGAGCCGGTGACCATCCGTTCCAGCGCCTTCGACCAGACGGCCAGCGGCACCGTGTCGTACGTGGGCTCGCTCATCGGTGCGCAGACGCGCACGGCCACGGCGCGCGTCACGCTGACCAATCCGCAGCGCGTGTGGCGTCCGGGCCTGTTCGTGAACGTGGAGCTGGTGTCGTCCGAGGCGGATGCACCCGTCACCGTGGCGGCCGAGGCGGTGCAGACGGTGGAAGAAAAACCCACCGTCTTCCTCAAGGTGCCCGGCGGCTTCATGCCGCAGCACGTGGAGACCGGCCGCAGCGACGGCAAGCGCATCGAGATCGTGGGCGGCCTGAAGCCCGGCGCGGCCTACGCTGCAAGCGGCAGCTTCGTCATCAAGTCGCAGCAGGGCAAGAGCTCCGCCACGCACACCCACTGAGGACGCCGCATGTTCGAACGCATCATCGGCTTCTCCATCGCGCAGCGCTGGCTCGTGCTGCTCGCCGTGCTCGGCATGGCCGCGCTCGGCGTCTTCAGCTACCAGAAGCTGCCCATCGACGCAGTGCCCGACATCACCAACGTGCAGGTGCAGATCAACACCTCCGCACCCGGCTACTCGCCGCTCGAAGCCGAGCAGCGCGTGACCTACCCCATCGAGACGGTGATGGCCGGCCTGCCGGGCCTGCAGCAGACCCGCTCGCTCTCGCGCTACGGCCTCTCACAGGTGACGGTGATCTTCGAGGACGGCACCGACATCTACTTCGCGCGGCAGCTGGTGAACGAGCGCATCCAGTCGGCGCGCGAGAGCATGCCCAGCGGCATCTCGCCGGTGATCGGGCCGATCTCCACGGGCCTGGGCGAAATCTATCTCTGGACGGTGGAAGCGGAAGAGCGCGCGAAGAAGCCCGACGGCAAGCCCTACACGCCCACGGACCTCCGCGAGATTCAGGACTGGATCATCAAGCCGCAACTGCGCAACGTGAAGGGCGTGACCGAGATCAATTCCATCGGCGGCTACGACAAGGAGTACCAGATCGCGCCCGACCCCGCGAAGCTGCTGGCGCACGGCCTCACGATGACCGACCTGGTCACCGCGCTGGAGCGCAACAACGCCAACGTGGGCGCGGGCTACATCGAGAAGCGCGGCGAGCAGTACCTCATTCGCGCGCCGGGCCAGGTGAAGTCGGTGGAGGACATCGGCAACGTGATCCTCGGCAACGCGGGCGGCATTCCGCTGCGCGTGCAGGACGTGGCGGAGGTCGGCATTGGCCAGGAGCTGCGCACGGGCGCGGCCACCGACAACGGCCGCGAGGTGGTGCTGGGCACCGTCTTCATGCTGATCGGCGAGAACAGCCGCACCGTGTCGCAGGCCGTCGACAAGAAGATGCAGGAGGTCAACCGCACGCTGCCCGCGGGCGTGAAGGCGGTGACGGTGTACGACCGCACGGTGCTGGTCGACAAGGCCATCGCGACGGTGAAGAAGAACCTCTTCGAGGGCGCGGTGCTGGTGATCGCGATTCTGTTCCTCTTTCTCGGCAACATCCGCGCGGCGCTCATCACCGCGCTGGTGATTCCGCTGTCGATGCTCTTCACCTTCACCGGCATGGTGAACCAGAAGGTCAGCGCCAACCTCATGAGCCTGGGCGCGCTGGACTTCGGGATCATCATCGACGGGGCGGTGGTGATCGTGGAGAACTGCGTGCGAAGGCTCGCGCATGCGCAGGCGAAACATGGGCGGCCGCTGACGCGCAGCGAGCGCTTTCATGAAGTGTTCGCCGCCTCGCAGGAGGCGCGGCGCCCACTGCTGTTCGGGCAGCTGATCATCATGATCGTGTACCTGCCGATCTTTGCGCTCACGGGTGTGGAGGGGAAGCTCTTCCATCCGATGGCCTTCACCGTGGTGATTGCGCTGGTGGGCGCGATGATCCTGTCGATCACCTTCATTCCCGCGGCCGTGGCGCTGTTCATCGGCAACAAGGTCAGCGAGAAGGAGAGCCGGCTGATGGTGTGGGCCAAGCGCGGTTACGAGCCGCTGCTCGCACGCGTGATGACGGCCAAGCCGCTGGTGATCACGATGGCTGCGGTGGCGGTGGTGCTGTCGGGTTTGCTGGCGACTCGGCTGGGCACCGAGTTCGTGCCGAGCCTGAGCGAAGGAGATTTCGCGATCCAGGCGCTGCGCATTCCGGGCACCAGCCTCACGCAATCGGTCGAGATGCAGAAGCAGCTCGAACGCACGCTGAAGGCGAAATTCCCGGAGATCGAGCGCGTGTTCGCGCGCACCGGCACGGCCGAGATTGCCTCGGACCCGATGCCGCCGAACATCTCCGACGGCTACATCATGTTGAAGCCCGAGAGCGGGTGGCCCACGCCGAGGCGCACGCGCGCCGAGCTGCTGGCGGCGGTGCAGGAAGAGGTCGAGAAGCTGCCGGGCAACAACTACGAGTTCTCGCAACCGATCCAGTTGCGCTTCAACGAGCTGATCTCCGGCGTGCGCAGCGACGTGGCGGTGAAGATCTTCGGCGACGACATGGCGGTGCTCGACAAGACCGCAGCCGAGGTCTCGAAGGTGCTCACCGGCATCTCCGGCGCGGCCGAGGTGAAGGTCGAGCAGACCACGGGCTTGCCGATGCTCACGGTGAACATCGACCGCCAGAAGACCGCACGCTACGGCCTCAACGTCGGCGACGTGCAGGACGCGATTTCCATCGCGGTCGGCGGCCGCGAGGCGGGCACGCTGTTCGACGGCGACCGGCGCTTCGACATCCTCGTGCGGCTGCCCGAGAACCTGCGCACCGACCTGGAGGCGATCAAGCGGCTGCCGGTCGCACTGCCCAAGGGCGCGGGCGCCGAGGGATTGCGCACCAGCTTCATCCCGCTCGGCGAAGTCGCCACGCTGGAACTCGCGCCCGGGCCGAACCAGGTGAGCCGCGAGAACGGAAAACGCCGCATCGTCGTGAGCGCCAACGTGCGCGGCCGCGACCTCGGCTCCTTCGTGGCCGAGGCCGAAGCGGCGATGCGCAAGGTGACCATTCCCACCGGTTACTGGACCGTGTGGGGCGGCCAGTACGAGAACCTCGCCTCGGCCACGCAGCGGCTGCAGGTGGTGGTGCCGGTGTCGCTGCTGCTGGTGTTCACGCTGCTGTTCGCGATGTTCGGCAACCTGAAGGACGGCCTCTTGGTGTTCACCGGCATCCCGTTCGCGCTCACCGGCGGCATCGTGGCGCTTTGGCTGCGCGACATTCCGCTGTCGATCTCGGCGGCGGTGGGTTTCATCGCGCTCTCGGGCGTGGCGGTGCTCAACGGGCTGGTGATGATCTCGTTCATCCGCAACCTGCGCGAGGGCGGGCTGCCGCTGGACGAGGCCATCCGCGAAGGCGCGCTCACCCGGCTGCGGCCGGTGCTGATGACGGCGCTGGTCGCGTCGCTGGGCTTCGTGCCGATGGCGATCGCCACCGGCACCGGCGCCGAGGTGCAGCGGCCGCTGGCGACGGTGGTGATCGGCGGTATCCTTTCTTCGACCGCGCTGACACTGCTGGTGCTTCCGCTGCTCTATCGCATTGCCCACCGGCGCGATGAGGACAAAGCGTTAGAGGAGGCCCGCAGGCGCGAGGCCCGACCCATGTCGATGGGGCTGCCCTAGGAGCGCAGCGGGTCGATTTCCTGGTTTTTCGCCTGGCCTGTCACAAACCCGTGACGCCGGACGTCTAAGGAACAGGCGCCTCCGGACAGAGGTGCTTCTTTCGCCATTCACCAGGAATCGATCATGAAAATCGTCATCATCGGAGGCTCCGGCCTCATCGGCTCGAAGCTTGCAGTGCTGCTGCGCCAAGCGGGCCACGAGGTCGTTGCGGCCTCGCCATCCACCGGCGTCAACACGCTCACCGGAGAGGGCCTGAGGGAAGCGCTCGCGGGTGCGCGCATCGTCGTCGACGTGGCGAATTCGCCGTCGTTCGCGGACGAGCCCGCCCTGCATTTTTTCGACACCGCAGGCCGCAACCTGCTCGCCGCCGAGGCGGAAGCCGGCATCGCGCACCACATCGCGCTGTCGGTGGTCGGCACCGACCGTCTGCTGGCCAGCGGCTATTTCCGCGCCAAGCAGCGGCAGGAAGAGCTGATCGAGGCCTCGCCCGTGCCCTGGACCATCGTGCAGGCCACGCAGTTCTTCGAGTTCGTGGCCGGCATCGCCGACGGGAGCGTGCAGGGCGGCGAGGTGCGGTTGTCGAACGCGTTGATCCAGCCGATGGCGGCTGACGACGTCGCTGCCGCACTCGCCGTGGTGGTGGGCGAATCGCCCGCACGGCGGCGCATCGAGATCGCGGGACCGGAGGCGCTGCCGCTCGACGCGCTGGTGCGCCGCCTGTTCGCGGCGACCGGCGACAAGCGTCCGGTCGTCACCGACACACAGGCCAGCTACTTCGGCGTGCAACTCGACGACCGCTCGCTGACGCCCGGAACCGGTCCGCGCCTCGGGACGACCCGCTTCGCGGATTGGCTTGCGCAGCGTGCGCGCGCCTGAGCCGCCGGCGACCTGCTTATCCATTCATTGATTCGAGGCCCGCCACACGGGCCAGAAAGACAGCCCATGACCCGCTTCCAGAAGACCTGCATCTCCCTCGGTCTCGCACTCGGCATGTTCGCCGCGGTGCCCGCCGTGGCCGCACCCGAAGCCGCCGCGACCGTCCTCATGACGAAGGACCTGGCGGACATGCCCGGCAAGGAGGCGATCTCGTTCATCGTCGACTTTCCGCCGGGCTCCGTCGATCCGGTCCATCGCCACGACGCCCACGCCTTCATCTACGTCCTCGAAGGATCGATCGTGATGGGCGTGAAGGGCGGCAAGGAGGTCACGCTGACCCCCGGCCAGACTTTCTACGAAGGCCCGGGCGATATCCACACCGTCGGCCGCAACGCCAGCAAGACCAAGCCTGCGAAGTTCCTGGTGACGATGGTCAAGGACAAGGGCGCGCCGTTGCTGACGCTGGTCAAGTAGCCAGCGGGAAAGCGTTCAGCGCGCGGGGCGGATCGCCGACTTCGGCCGGAACGCCTTGCAGACCGCGTCGTCGGTTTCCAGGTACGGCCCGCCGATCAGGTCGATGCAGTAGGGCACGGCCGCGAAGATGCCGGGCACGAGCTGCGCGCCGTCGGCGTCCTTCAGTCCTTCGAGCGTTTCTGCAATCGACTTCGGTTGCCCCGGCAGGTTGATGACGAGGCTCTTGTCGCGGATCACCGCCACCTGGCGCGACAGGATCGCGGTCGGTACGAAGCGCAGGCTGATCTGGCGCATCTGCTCGCCGAAGCCGGGCATTTCCTTGTGGGCGACGGCCAGGGTGGCTTCGGGGGTCACGTCCCGGAGGGCCGGGCCGGTGCCGCCGGTGGTCAGCACCAGCGAGCAGCCGGCGTCGACCAGTTCGATCAGCGTGGCGCTGATCAGAGCGGCTTCGTCAGGGATCAGCCGGGCCTCGAATTCGATGGGATTCTTCAGCGCTCGGGCCAGCCATTCCTTCAGCGCGGGGAGGCCCTTGTCTTCGTAGGTGCCGCTGGAGGCGCGGTCGCTGACGGAGACGATGCCGATGCGGACCGGATCGAACGGCGACGAACTCATGCGTCCTCTTCCCGGTCCTGCGCGGCGGCGGCCGCGGCGTGGTCGTCACCGCCGTGCACTGCCAGTTGCTCCCGCACCAGTTGGAAGATTTCCCGGTAGGCCTTGCCCTGGCGGGGCGCTTCGCCGGCCGGGCCGGTCTTCATGTCCTTGCGAGCCTGGCGCACCAGGGCGCGCAGTTGCTGGGAGTCGGTGGCGGGGTGGGTTTCGATCCAGCCGCCGAGGGCGTCGTCGTCGGCGATCAGGCGGTCGCGCCAGCGTTCGGCCTCGTGCAGGGCGGCGGTTTCGGCGGCCGGCGTGCTGTTCTGCTCGGTCAACGCGAGCTTCACGGCTTCCAGCGTGGGCTCGTCGAGCTTGCGCATCAGCTTGCCGATGAACTGCATCTGGCGGCGCTTGCCCTCGAAGTTGGTGATGCGCTTGGCCTCGGCGATGGCGTCGACCAGCTTTTCGTCCAGTTGGAGGGCGTCGAACAGGGCGGCGCGCAGCGTGAGCAGCTCGGTGCCGAGCTTCTGCAGTTCGTCGCTTTCGCGCTTGAGATCGGTGCGGCTGGCATCGTCGGTGCCCTTGAGCTCGCGCTTGAGCTCCAGGTCGAGTTCGCTGCCTTCGGCAACGAACTGGCCACGGACGAAATAGCCTTTTTTGGGTTTGCGGGACATGTGGGTGGATTCTGGGCCGCGACGTGCGGCGTTGCAATGCGTGCAACAGGACAGCGAAGACAGCGGGAAGCTGGGGGAAAACCGGGAAATGGGGGGCGCAAGTATCATAGCCACCACATGACGACATCCTCCTCGCGCGCCGATTCCGGCTTCGCCTACAGCCG
Organism: Variovorax sp. W1I1; assembly: GCF_030815625.1. NCBI lineage: Bacteria > Pseudomonadati > Pseudomonadota > Betaproteobacteria > Burkholderiales > Comamonadaceae > Variovorax > Variovorax sp. W1I1. The sequence goes on from NZ_JAUSWZ010000001.1 coordinate 1,498,634, forward strand.
CTCCTTCTTCGAAAACCTGGTCGACACGGCCCTGGCCCACGCCAAAAAGCTCGGTGCGACCGATGCCGGCGCCGAGGCCTCCGAGGGCTGCGGCCTCAGCGTCTCGGTCCGCAAGGGCGAGCTCGAGAACGTCGAGCGAAACCGGGACAAGTCGCTCGGAATCACGGTCTACGTGGGCCACCGCCGCGGCAACGCGAGCACCTCCGACTTTTCCGAGGCCGCCATCAAGCAGACCGTGCAGGCCGCCTACGACATCGCCCGCTTCACCGCCGAAGACCCGGTCAGCGGCCTTCCCGACGAGGAAGACATCGCCAAGGAACACCCCGAGCTGGACCTGTTCCACCCCTGGGACGTGACCAGCGAGCAGGCCGCCAAGCTGGCGCTGGAATGCGAAGCGGCAGCCCTCTCGACCGACAAGCGCATCACCAACAGCGAAGGCGCGGGCGTCTCGGCCCAGCAGAGCCATTTCTTCAGCGCCCACACGCACGGTTTCCGCGGCGGCTACGCCAGCTCGCGGCACTCGATTTCGGTGGCGCCCATCGCCGGCAAGGGCGACAACATGCAGCGCGACGCCTGGTACAGCTCCATGCGCGCGGCCGACGAACTCGCGAGCCCGCAGGCCGTCGGCCGCTACGCCGCCGAACGGGCCTTGAGCCGCCTGAAGTCGCGCAAGATCAAGACCACCGAATGCGCGGTGCTGTTTGAGTCGCCGCTGGCCGTGGGCCTCCTGGGCGGGCTGGTGCAGGCGGTGAGCGGCGGGGCGCTGTACCGCAAGAGCACCTTCCTGCTCGATTCGCTCGGCAAGCCGGTGCTGCCAAAGCACATCGACATTGCCGAAGACCCGCATGTGATGCGCGGCAAGGGCAGCTCCCCCTTCGACGACGAAGGCGTGACCACGCGCGCCCGCAAGGTGGTCGATGCCGGCCGGCTCGAGGGCTATTTCCTCTCCACCTATTCGGCCCGCAAGCTCGGCATGAAGACCACCGGCAACGCCGGCGGTTCGCACAACCTGACGCTGAGTTCGCGCCTGACGAAGCACGGCGACGACCTCGACGCCATGCTCGCCAAGCTGGGCACCGGCCTTTTCGTGATCGAGCTGATGGGTCAGGGCGTCAACTACGTGACCGGCGACTATTCGCGCGGCGCCAGCGGCTTCTGGGTCGAGAAGGGCCGCATCGCCTTCCCCGTGCAGGAGATCACCATCGCCGGCAACTTGAAGGACATGCTGATGGGCATTGAAGCCATCGGCGCGGATGCCTACACTTTCGGCGCCAAGACCACGGGGTCGATTCTGGTCAACCGCATGAAGGTGGCTGGCGCCTGACAGGCCGCCGCCGGCAACGTCGCATGCTCGGAAGCAACCCGTGGTCACATCCAGGGAGACGCCATGAGCAAATACAACAATGCGAGAAAGCCGGAACTCGAGCATGAACTGATGCGCGACCCCCGGCTCGGTTTCGAGCCGGCGGGCGGCAGTTCGGTGCGCTGCCTGCAGCACGGCGTGCCCTGGCCGTTCGACTGCTGGCACTACCACGACGAATACGAGCTGCAGATCATCAACCGCAGCAGCGGCGATGCCTACGTCGGCAATCACATCGGACGCTTCGAGCCGGGGTATGTGGCCCTCGTCGGCGGGCGGTTGCCGCACACCTGGATCTCGCACGACGTGCCGCCCGAGGGCATCGCCGACCGCAGCATGGTCATTCATTTCCGCGACGAGCCGCTGCGCAAGGCCTCGGGCCTGTTCCCCGAACTGGAAGCGGTGCTGCCCATGCTCGACCGCGCACGGCTGGGCATCGAGTTCTTCGGCATCAGTGCGCGGATGCGGGAGCGCTTCGCGCGGGTGCAGGGCCAAGAGGGCATGGCCCGGCTCTCGGAGTTCATCGGGGTGCTGCACGAGCTCGCGAACTGGGAAGACTGGCGCCAGATATCCAGCGCGGCCGGCCCGCTGGACGATGACCCGAGCGCCAACACCCGCATGCGCCGCGTGCTCGACTACCTCGACGCGCACCTGACCGAAGAGCTCTCGCTGCCGGCCGTGTGCGCGGTGGCCAACATGGCCGAGAGCAGCTTCTCGCGCTACTTCCACAAGCACATGGGCAGCACCTTCACCGACTTCGTCACGCGCCTGCGCATCACGAAGGCCTGCGAGATGCTGCAGACCTCCGACCGGTTGGTGAGCGACATCTGCTACGAGGTCGGCTTCGCGAACCTCGCGAATTTCAACCGCCGCTTCCTGCATCTCAAGGGCATGACGCCCTCTGCCTACCGCCAGCAGGCGCAGGACCGCTTCGGCCTGCGCACCGCGCAGAACACGCCGCTAGCAGCGACCACGGCCTGAGTCTTCAGCGCGGTGAATCCGCCGGCGTCAGGTGCCGGGTCAGGGCCCAGAATGCCAATGCAATGCCGCTGGTAATTGCGCCCGCAATGCAGACGCCGTTCCAGCCGGCATGGGCGTACACCATCGTCGAGGCGATTGATCCCGTGGCGGAACCGATCGAATAGAAGATCATGTAGCCGGCCGTGAGCCGGCTCTGCGCTTCGGGGCGCACGCGATAGATGAGGCTCTGGTTCGAGACGTGCACCGACTGCAGGCCGAAGTCGATCGTGACCACGCCGATCACCATCGCCCAGATCGACCATGGCAGCAGCGCGATCAGCGCCCACGACAGCAGCATGACCACGAGCCCGATGCCGGTGGTGCGCTGCGCCCGTCCGCGGTCCGCTCGGCGACCCGCCCGCGCAGCACCCAGCGCACCGGCCGCGCCCGCCAGGCCGAACAGCCCCACCTGTGTGTGCGAGAGCGAGAACGGCGGCGCCGTCAGCGGCAGCACCATCGGCGTGAGCAGCATCGTGATGGCCATGAAGATCAGCATCGCGAGCACCGCGCGGATGCGCAGCACGGGCTCCTCCGCGAAGAGCGTGAACACCGAGCGGATCAGCTGCGGATACGGAATGCGCACTGCCGGCCGTACGTTGCGCGGCAGTGCCTTCCACAGCAGGCCGGCGACGACCAGCGTGGCCGCGGCCGACACCAGGTACACCGAGCGCCAGCCGAAGAGATCCGACAGCGTGCCCGACACCGCCCGGGCGAGCAGGATGCCGACGATGATCCCGCTCGTCACGATGCCCACCACGCGGCCGCGCTCGCCCGGCGGCGCCATGATCGCGGCGTAGGCGACCAGCACCTGCGTCACGACGGCCAGCACGCCGACGGCCGCCATCGCCGGCAGCAGCATCGAGGCACTGGGCGCCAGCGCGACGCAGAGCAGGGCGATCACCGACAGCAGCGACTGCCCCACGATCAGCCGTCGCCGGTCGACGAGGTCGCCCAGCGGAACGACCAGCAGCAGCCCGAGGCCGTAGCCGACCTGGGTGATCGTGACGACGATGCCGACCGTCGCGGGGCGGATGCCGAAGGTGGCAGCGAGCGTGTCCAGCAGCGGCTGGGCGTAGTAGACGTTGGCCACCGCAAGCCCGCAGGCGACCGCGAACAGCAGCGCCATCGCGGCGGAGATGACGGGCGCGGCGGCGCCTCGCGCTGCAGCCGAATCGATGTTCGGTTCCAGCCGCCCGGTGGTGGCGGTTCGATAGTGGGTCATGGCGCTTCCGGAAAAAGGACAGTCGGGTAGAACGTCAAATCTGGTTTTAAAAAAATACCAAAAAATTCTAGCATTCGAGTTTTAACTTGCAACTGATCAGGGCGCGCCGAATGGAAGCCGCTGCCTTATGCGTCGGAGCGAGGGATACCCAGTCGCCCAGCGGGGCAGCCGCCTTTTTCCACTTGTTGCCGGACTTGGTGCCACCTGTCTCCGGCTAAACCCCAAGTCCGCTGGTCATCGAAATACCAGTCCCCCGGCGCGCGTGTACGCGGGGTGGGGCCTTGGCTGCATACGCTTCGTCACCCTCACAAGGAACCCAAGGAGACGAACAAATGACCCACCGAAACACCCGCCGCATCACCGCTGGCGCACTGCTGCTGGCGGCACTGGCCGCAACCGGCCAGGTTCAGGCCCAGCAGGCCTGCAAGGACGATGTGCGCGTGCTCTCCCAGCCGCGCGACGGGCTCACCCTGCTCGAAAAGTACAAGGACGAATTCAAGGCGCTGAGCGGCGCCTCGTTCACCATCGACAACCTCAACGAAAACGACCGCCGCACCAAGACGCGCGCCGATGCATCGACGGTGGGCAAGTACAACGTGTACTACGTCGACGAGGCCAACGTGCCCCTGTTCGCGCAGTCGAAATGGATCGTGCCGCTCGCCAAGTACTACCCCGCCGACTACGACTACGCCGACTTCGACCCTGGCCGCCAGAAGGTCGCGACCTTCGCGGGCGAGGCCTGGTTCGCGCCGCTCACCGGCGGTGGCGACCTGCTGGTCTACCGCAAGGACCTGCTGGAAAAAGCCGGCGTCAAGCCGCCCACCACGCTCGACGAATTCGTCGCTGCAGCAAAGAAGCTCAACGACCCGGCCAACGGCATCTACGGCGTGGCCCTGCGCGGCCAGCGCGGCTCCGGTGCCAACGTGTGGCGCTGGATGCCGTTCTTCCGCGGCAACGGCGGCCAGTGGTTCGATGGCGACAAGCCCGTCTTCAACTCGCCCGCCGCGGTGAAGGCCACGCAGACCTACCTGGAGCTCTTCAAGTACTCGGCACCCGGCACCAAGACCGGCAGCTGGGACGAATCCACCGGCGCCTTCCTTGCGGGCAAGGTCGCGCTGCTGGTCGAGTCGACGCCGCTCGCGGGCAATGCGCTCGATCCGAAGATGTCCACCGTCATCGGCAAGGTCGCCTACCTGCCGCCGCCCACGCCACTCACCGGCGGCGGCTACGGCCACGGCCTGGCCATCGGCTCCAAGGCCAACAAGACCGAAGAAGCGAAGAAGTGCGCGGGCCTCTTCGTCGCCTGGGCCACCTCCAAGAAGCAGGAGCAGCGCCGTCTGGCCGAAGGCCAGTTCAGCGAACTCAACCGCACCAGCGTGCTCGGCAGCCCCGAGTTCGCCAAGCGCTACGGCGCCGATCTGGGCAAGGCCCTGGCCGACACCGGCAAGGTGACCGCGGTGAACTTCTGGCAGGACCCGGCATGGCCTGATCTCGGCGATCGCTGGGGGATCATTCTCGAAGAGCTGGTCACCGGCTCGCGCACCGACATCCAGGGCGGGCTCGATGAACTCGATGCCTACGCGAAGCAGCTGATCGCACGGCGCAAGAAGTGAAGACGACGCGAAGCAACAACAAGACCCGGCTGCCGGTCGTCTTCATCGGACCGGGCCTCCTGGTGCTGGCGGTCCTCGCCCTGGTGCCGACGATCTTCGCGATCGTCATCTCGCTGCAGGACCGGGAACTGGGCCAGACCGATATCGGCTGGGTCTGGTTCTCGAACTATGTGCAGCTCTTCTCCGACCGGCGCTTCCTGAACTCGGTGAGCGTCTCGCTCATCTGGGAAGTGCTGACGGTCACTTCGACCATGGCCGTCGCGGTGTTGCTGGGCGTGCTGCTGTTCCAGAACACCACGCCGCGCTGGCGCAACGCGCTGTGCATGCTGTTCATCGTGCCGGTGCTGTTGCCTCGCGTGTCGGCGGCCTTCGTCTGGAAGTTCGCATTCCATCCGCTGTTCGGCCTGCTCACGTATCCGTACAAGGCGATCACGGGCGAACCGCTGGACCTGCTGGCCAATCCGCTCACGGCGCTGCTCACCGTCGCTTTCGTGGACGTGTGGCAGTGGGGCCTGTTCTTCGCCGTCATCGTGCTCAAGCTGCTCGAAACCCTGCCGCCCCAGCCCTTCGAGGCCGCGCGCATGGACCACGCCAAGACCTGGGAGGTCTACACCTACGTCGCGCTGCCGATGCTCAAGGCGCCGCTCATCAGCCTCACCTTCGTAAAGATGGTCGAGTCGCTGCGGGCCTTCGACCTCATCTACGTGATGACGCGCGGCGGCCCCGGCATCTCGACCGAGACGCTGGACATGTACGCCTTCTCGCAGGGCTTCATCGAGTCGGGGCGCATCTCGTACGCATCGAGCATGGCGGTGCTGATGATGGTCGCCTCGACCGTGGCCTTCACCTACATCTGGAAATGGACGAGGCCTTCGTCATGAAAAAGCAATCGTCTCTGTCCGTGGGCACGCTGCTCGCACGGCTGGTGCTCTTCGTCGCGGGCCTCTCCGCACTGGTGCCGGTGCTCTGGACCTTCCTCAATTCGTTCAAGAACCGGGTCGACATCGTCTCGGCCGTGCCGAAGTTCTTCTTCACGCCCACGCTGGAGAACTACGCCTACGTGCTGGGCCGCGAGGCGGTGGCGCAGGGGCTCATCAACTCGATCCTGGTGGTCGGCGCGGCCGTCGTCATCGGCGCGGTGCTGGGGTTGCCGGCCGCCTATGCGCTGGCCCGCTACCCGCTGCGCTGGGCTGACGACATCCAGTTCTTCGTGCTGTCGATGCGCTTCCTGCCGCCGGTGGCGGTGGCGATTCCGCTCATGGTCATCTGGCTGCAACTGGAGCTCTACGACACGCGCCTGGCGCTCATCGTCACCTACACGCTGCTCACGCTCTCCACCGTGATCTGGCTCGCGATTCCGGCCTTCAAGGCGGTGCCCAAGGAAGTGGAAGAAGCAGGGCGCGTCGATGGCTACGGGCCCTACGCGATCTTCTTTCGCGTGTCGCTGCCGATTGCCGCGCGCTCGCTGGTCGGTGCCATCGCCTTCGGCTTCGTGCTGGTGTGGAACGAGTTCCTCATCGCGTTGATGCTCACCACGTCCGATGCCAAGACGCTGCCCATCGTCGCCTCCGAACTCAGCCAGCTCGGGCGCGACGTGCCCTGGGGCATCTTGAATGCCTCGGTCATCCTGCTGTCGGTGCCGCCGCTCCTGATGGTCGGCGTGCTCAGCGGCTTTCTCAATGCCGCGTTCAAGCGCAAGCGGGAGGCCGCATGAGCCGCATCCATTCCTCTTCTCCAGAACAAAAAATGTCTGCAATCAGCTGTCACAACATCATCAAGCGCTACGGGGAAACGCAGGTCGTCCATGCGTTCGACCTCGACGTGGCCGACAACGAGTTCGTCGTGTTCCTCGGCCCCTCGGGCTGCGGCAAGTCGACCATCCTGCGCATGCTCGCGGGCCTGGAAGACATCAGCGGCGGCGACCTGCACATCGGCGGCCGGCGCGTCAACGATCTGCCGCCGCAGGAGCGCGGCATCGCCATGGTGTTCCAGAACTACGCGCTCTACCCGCACATGACGGTGCGCGACAACATCGCGTTCGGACTCAAGCGCCTGAAGGTGCCCAAGGCCGAGATCGACAGCCGCATCAAGGAGGTGTCGGACACGCTGGGCCTGGAGCGCTACCTGCAGCGCAAGCCCGCCGAACTCTCGGGCGGCCAGCAGCAGCGCGTGGCGATTGCGCGCGCGATGATCAAGACGCCCAAGGTGTTTTTGTTCGACGAGCCGCTGTCGAACCTCGACGCCAAGCTGCGCAACCACATGCGCATCGAGATCGCCAAGCTGCACCAGACGCTGAAGACCACCACGGTCTACGTCACGCACGACCAGCACGAAGCGATGACGCTGGCCGACCGCATCGTGCTGTTGCGCGACGGGCGCATCGAGCAGGTCGGCTCGCCCAAGGAAATCTTCGAGCGCCCGCGCTCGGCCTTCGTGGCCGGCTTCATCGGCACGCCGCCGATGAACCTGGTGGAAATGTCGGTGAAGGACGAGGGCAGCCATTTCGAACTGAGGGGACGAGGCGACGTGGTGCATGTGAACGCGCGCCGGTTCGCGCTCGAAGGACGCGAGCGCGTGACGCTGGGCATCCGGCCGGCGCACCTGCAGGTGGACACGAACAGTGGTCGCGACGGCGGCTTCTCAGGCGAAGTGCAGCTCGTCGAATACCTCGGCAACGAAGTGCTGGTGAGCTTTGGCGGAGACGACAACGAAATCTCCGCGCTCATGCCATCGGCCCAAAGCCCGCGGCTGCACGAGCGCGTGAGCTTCGTGGCCGATCCCGAGCAGGTGCATCTGTTCGACATTGACACCGGCGCATCGCTGCGCGTCGACCGCGCGCCTTTGCACTGAATACAGACAACCGAACCACACTCGAGCGAAAGATGGAAATGAAAGCACTGGTCCTGGAAAAGGCGCACGAACTCACGCTGCGCGACGTCGACGTCTCCCTTGAGATGGGGCCGCGCGACGTGAAGATCCGCATGCACACCGTGGGCGTCTGCGGCAGCGACGTTCATTACTACCAGCATGGCGGCATCGGCCCCTACATCGTCAACGAGCCGATGATCCTCGGCCACGAGGCCTCCGGCGTGGTCGCCGAGGTGGGCGCCGAAGTCACGCACCTCAAACCCGGCGACCGCGTCTGCATGGAGCCCGGCATTCCCGAGATGGATTCGCGTGCGACGCTCGAAGGCCTCTACAACCTCGACCCTGCCGTGCGCTTCTGGGCCACACCGCCGATCCATGGCTGCCTGACGCCTTTCGTGGTGCACCCGGCCGCCTTCACCTTCCGCATGCCCGACAACGTGAGTTTTGGCGAAGGCGCCATCGTCGAGCCGCTGGCCATCGGCCTGCAGGCGGCGAAGAAGGCGGCATTGAAGCCGGGCGATGTGGCTGTCGTGATCGGCGCCGGCACCATCGGCGCGATGACCGCATTGGCCGCGCTCGCGGGCGGCGCGGCGCGCGTGATCCTGGCGGACCTCGTGCCCGAGAAGCTGGCGCTGTTCGCCGACAACCCGGCCGTGACCACCGTCAACGTGCGCGACGCCGATCTCGCCGAGACCGTGAAGGCCCTGACCGATGGCTGGGGCGCCAACGTGGTGTTCGAGGCCAGTGGCAACGCGCGCGCGTTCGACAACATCTTCGATCTGCTGTGTCCCGGTGGTTGTCTCGTGCTGGTGGGCATGCCCGGCAACAAGGTGCCCCTGGACATCGTGGCGATCCAGGCCAAGGAGATTCGCATCGAGTCGGTGTTCCGCTACGCCAACATCTTCCCGCGCGCACTCGCGCTGATCGCTTCGGGGCAGGTGAACGTGAAGCCCTTCATCTCGCGCACCTTCGCATTCGAGGACGGCATCAAGGCTTTCGAGGAAGCGGCTGCGGGCCGGGCGAGCGATGTGAAGATCCAGATCGAGTTTCCGGCGACCCTGCCGGCTTGATTTCGAGGGGCGCAAAGGCCCGCCGACCGGCTGGCCGAGCGCTTCTTCGCAAGGGAAAATGCCGGGGAGCGCGATGGCGATGCGCGGCTAAAGTGGCTGCGCCTTGCCACTCGCCGATCCGTCGCCCATGCCCTTGGTCTTTCGCAATGTCGTCCTCACCGGAGCCTGTGGTGGTCTCGGCCAGGCACTGGCGCGAGAGTTGATCGGTGGCGGTGCGCAGGTGGCGCTGGTCGGGCTCGATCGGGCGAAGCTCGAGTCGCTCGCTGCGATGGCGCCCGAGCGATGCACGGTCTACACGCCCGATGTATCGAACAGCCCTGCGATGCAGTCCATGGCCATCGACTGGATGGCCAAGGCCGGTGTGCCCGAACTCGTGATTGCCAATGCGGGCGTGGCGGGCGGCTTCGACACCGCCGAGGCCGATGACCTTGCGGTGCTGCGCCGCATGCTGGAGATCAACCTCCTCGGCGCGGCGACCACCTTCCAGCCTTTCTTGAAGCCGATGCGTGTGCAGCAACGTGGCGCATTGGTCGGCGTGGCCAGCATCGCCGGTTGGCGCGGCATGCCGGGCAATGGCGCCTACTGCGCGAGCAAGGCGGGGCTGATCCGCTATCTCGAAAGCCTGCGCGCCGAGCTGCGCGAGACGGGCATCACGGTGCACACCATCAGCCCTGGTTACATCCGCACGGCTTTGACGGCGGGCAACCGCTTCGCGATGCCAGGCCTGCTCGAAGCCGACGAGGCTGCGCGCCAACTGCTTGCCGGTGTGCACGCCGGACGCGAGCAGATCGTGTTGCCTCGCCGCATCGGCTGGCTCTCGAAGCTGCTGAACCTGCTGCCCGAGAAACTGCACGACCGCGTGCTGCGCGGGCAACCGCGCAAGCCGCGCGTGGGCGAGGCCGGCGCCACGGTCATCCCCGGTCTTTCCGACAAACATCCACCGACCTGATGGCAGACGACGCACCCACCCACGAGAAGATCGCCCTCATCGGCGCCGGCCCTTCCGGCCTCGCCGGGGCGCGCAACCTGCAGAAGCACGGTGTTCCCTTTCAGGGCTTCGAGGCGCACAGCGATGTGGGTGGCCTCTGGGATATCGACAATCCGCGCTCCACGGTCTACCACTCGGCGCACCTGATCTCCAGCAAACGCACGACCGAGTTCGCCGAATTCCCGATGGCAGACACGGTGGCCGACTACCCGAGCCACCGCGAGTTGCGCCGCTACTTCAGCGACTTCGCCGACCGCTTCGGGCTGCGGGAACACTTCCGCTTCAACACGCGCGTGCTGCGCGTGGAGCCGGTGAGCGATGCGCCGGACACGCGCTGGCGGGTGAGCGTCGATGCGGCCAATGAGGCCGGTGGCCGCATCGAGACGGCCGAATACAAGGGCGTGGTCATCGCCAACGGCACGCTCGCCGAACCCAAGCGCCCGCAGTTCGAAGGCTACTTCAATGGCGAGCTGCTGCACACCAGCGACTACAAGCACGCCGAGCTCTTCAAGGACAAGCGGGTGCTGATCGTCGGCGCGGGCAACTCGGGCTGCGACATCGCGGTCGATGCGGTGCACTACGCGCAGAGCGTCGACATCTCGGTGCGGCGCGGCTATTACTTCGTGCCGAAATACGTGTTCGGCAAGCCGGCCGACACGCTGGGCGGCAAGCGGCCGCTGCCGCCGTGGCTCAAGCAGCGGGTCGATGCGACGGTGCTCAAGTGGTTCACCGGCGATCCGGTGCGCTTCGGGTTTCCGAAGCCCGACTACCGGATGTACGAGTCGCACCCCATCGTGAATTCGCTGGTGCTGCACCACGTGGGGCACGGCGACATCGGCGTGCGCGGCGACATCGCGCGGCTCGACGGGCACACGGTGCATTTCAAGGACGGCAGCGCGCGCGACTACGACCTGATCCTGGCCGCGACCGGCTATGCGCTGCACTACCCGTTCATCGACCGCGAGTTGCTCAACTGGCAGGGCATGGCGCCGCGCCTGTACCTCAACATCTTCTCGCCGCGCTTCGAAAACATCGGCGTGCTCGGGATGATCGAGGCGAGCGGCATCGGATGGCAGGGGCGTTACGAGCAGGCCGAGTTGCTGGCGCGCTACTTCCGCGCGAAGGCGGCCGGATCGCCCAAGGCCGCGGCGTTGCGCGCGGCGGTGCAGGGGCCGCCACCCGACCTGTCGGGCGGCTACAAGTACCTGCAGCTCGAGCGCATGGCGTACTACGTGCACAAGGACACCTACCGTGCGGCGGTGCGCAGCGCCTCGGCGGCGCTGGCCGACTCACCCTGAACGAGGCTTTCACATCCATGCTGCCCGTCGACGAAATCCGCCTGCACTTCAACCCGGCCTCACTGGTGCTGCTCAACGTGGTGCTGGGCTTCCTGATGTTCGGCATTGCGCTGGACACGCGCATCGACGACTTCAAGCGCGTGGCGCGCATGCCGGGCGCGATGGCGGTGGGCATCGGTGCGCAGTTCATCGTGCTGCCGGCCGTGACCTTCGCGCTCACGCTCATCCTGAAGCCGGGGCCGAGCATCGCGCTGGGCATGATCCTGGTGGCGTGCTGCCCGCCCGGGAACATCTCGCAGATCCTCACGCACCGTGCGGGTGGCAACGTGGCGCTGTCGGTGTCGATGACGGCGATCTCGAATGCGCTTTCCATCGTCGTCATGCCGCTGAATTTCGCGTTCTGGGGCGGGCTGCATCCCACGGCCTCGGCGCTGCTCAAGACGATTGCGCTCGACCCGCTGGACATGCTGGGTCACATCGTGATGATCATCGGCATTCCGTTCGTGCTGGGCGTGGCCTGCGCGCACCAGCTGCCGAGGTTCACGGCGCGCATCAAGAAGCCGGCGCGCATCCTGAGTTTTCTTGCGCTGATCGTTTTCATCGTCGGCGCTATCGCGGGCAACTGGCGCTATTTTCTGGACTATGTGGGGCTGGTGCTGATGGCTGTGGTCATCCACGATGCGCTGGCGTTCGGCACGGGTTACCTCTGCGCGCGGCTTTCTGGGCTGGGCGACTACGACCGGCGGGCGGTGTCGATCGAGGTGGGCATCCGCAACGCAGGGCTCGGGCTGGTGCTGATCTTCAGCTTCTTCGGCGGGCTCGGCGGCATGGCGGTGGTGGCGGGCGTCTGGGGCTTCTGGGACATCATCGCGGGCCTTGCGCTGGCGAGCTGGTGGGGGCGCAAGCCCGCGACGCCATGAGCGCGAGCCGTGTGCTCGTGACGGGTGGCGATGGGTTCCTGGGGCGCGGCGTGCTGGCTGCGCTGGCGGGGAAATCGCTCGAAGCTCTGGTGGCGCTCGATGTGCGCGAGGTGCCTGCGGAGCGTCAGCTGCCGGGCGTGGTCTATCGCCAGCAGGACGTGCGCGATGCGGGCATCGGCGACACGCTTGCAGCGCACGCCATCGACACGGTCGTGCACCTGGCCTCCATCGTCACGCCAGGCAAGGATTCGAACCGCGCCTTCGAGCATTCGGTCGATGTGGGCGGCACGCGCAATGTGCTCGAAGCCTGCGTGGCGCAAGGCGTGCGGCACATCGTGGTGTCGTCCAGCGGCGCGGCCTATGGCTATCACGCGGACAACCCGGCGTGGATCACCGAATCGCAGCCGCTGCGGGGCAACCCGGTGTTCGCGTACGCCGACCACAAGCGGCAGGTGGAAGAGATGCTCGCGGACTATCGCGCCGCGCATCCTGCGCTCGCGCAGACGGTGCTGCGCATCGGCACCATCCTCGGCGAGCGGGTCGACAACCAGATCACCGCGCTGTTCGAGAAGAAGCGGCTGATCGCCATCCGCGGCAGCGCGAGCCCGTTCGTTTTCGTGTGGGACGAGGACGTGACGGGCGCCATCGCGCATGCATTGGGCGATGCGCCGCCCGGTTGCTACAACCTCGCGGGCGACGGCGCGCTCACCATCCACGAGATCGCATCGCGCCTCGGCAAGCAGGCGATCGACTGGCCGGCCGGCGTGCTCAAGGCGACGCTCGCGGTGGGGTCTGCATTGGGTGTGAGCCGATACGGCCCGGAGCAACTGGACTTCCTGCGCTACCGGCCGGTGCTGCTCAACACCGCGCTGAAAGAGCGCTTCGGCTACGTGCCGAGCAAGACCAGCAGCGAAGCCTTCGACGCCTTCGTGGCGGCGCGTGCGCGGCAGGGGCGGCCGGTCACTTCTTCCTGATTTCTTCCACCGGTGCGATCAGGTGCTCGAGCATGCGCCGGGCGTTGATCGGCAAGTCTTCCGACGAGCGCACGCAGGCCATCAGCGTGCGCTCGGCCCAGGCGTCGGCGAGCGAGGCGCGCGCGATCTTCATCGAGCGGGCGCAGCGCTCGGCCGCGGTCTGCGGCACGATGCCCACGCCGATGCCGTACTCGACCATGCGGCACACGGCCTCGAAGTTGCGCACGCGCACGCGATAGGCCAGGTGCTTGCCGAGGGCACGGACGTGGCCGGTCAGCAGTTGCTGCAGCGCGGTGTCCGCGGGCAAGCCGACGAACTCGTTGTCGACCACCTCTGCCAGCTTCACACGCCGGCGCCCGGCCAGCGCATGGCCGCGCGGCATCACGAGCACGAGGTCGTCACGGCGGAAGGGGTGGCATTCGAGGCCTTCGCTGTCGATGGCATCCGAGACGATGCCGATGTCGCACAGGCCCGCGCGCAGCGCATCGACGGTGTCGGGGCTCGGGCGTTCCTCGAGGTCGACCGAGATGCGCGGATGCTGCGCGAGAAAGCGGCTCAGCACCTCGGGCAGGTGCTCGGTGAGCGCCGAGGTGCCGCACATGAAGCGCACGTGGCCCTTCAAGCCTTGGCCGTATTCGCCGAGCTCGCCGCGCAGCCGCTCCATCTGCTGGAGCACGACGCGCGCATGGTGCAGCAGCGTACGGCCGGCCTCGGTGGGGCGCACGCCTTGCGCGTGCCGGGTGAGCAAGGGGCTGCCGAGCGCGTCTTCCATGCCGCGCACGCGCTGGCTGGCCGAGGCGAGCGTTATGTGCGAGCGCTCGGCGCCGGCCGTGAGGCTGCCGGCTTCGACGACGTGGATGAACAGGCGCAGGTCGGTCAGATCGAATCGCATGGTGGGCCGCAAGTTAGCACGCCAGCCTCAGTCTGTGCCTGAGGCTGGGTGCGCGAATGCCGCATTTTCAGTGGCGCGCCTGGTCTGCAGACTCGGCCGCCATGACGATTTTTTCCAACGAATTGACTGCGAGCCACTGGGCCGCGGCTGCCGCCGTATTTCTTCTGGCCGGGGTGATCAAGGGCGTGATCGGGCTCGGCCTGCCAACGGTGTCGATGGCGCTGCTCGCGCTGTGGATGCCGCCGGTGCGGGCCGCGGCCCTGCTGATCGTGCCCTCCCTCGTCACGAACATCTGGCAGACGGGGCCGCGCGCGAGCTTCGGCGCGGTGCTGCGGCGCATCGGCGGCATGCAGGCGGGGATCGTGGTGGGCACGCTGGGCGGGGCGCTGTGGCTCGGTGCGCCGGGGGGCGCATGGGCTTCGGTGGCACTAGGCGTGGCGCTGGTGGCCTATGCGCTCTGGGGGCTTACCGGGCGGCAGCTGCACGCGCCCCCTGCGCATGAATGGTGGCTGGGGCCGCTGGTGGGTGTTGCGACGGGGTTGGTGACGGCGGTGACCGGCGTGTTCGCGGTGCCGGCCGTGCCCTATCTGCAAGCGCTGGGCTTCCAGCGCGATTCGCTGATCCAGGCGATGGGGATCTCGTTCACCACCTCGACCATCGTGCTGGGCATCGGACTGGCGGGGAACGGGGGCTATCCGATGGCGGCGGTGGGAAGTTCGGTCGCAATGCTGGTGCCGGCCATCGGCGGCATGGTCATCGGGACGTGGCTGCGGCAGAAGCTGCCGGTGGCGGTGTTCAAGCGCTGCTTCCTGATCGGGCTGGCGCTGCTGGGCGGGTACATGACGGTTCGGGCTATCGCTTGACCGGCGACCGATCAATCAATCAGGCGACGGGCAGCAGGGCGGCGCGCACGCGCTCGATGGTCTGGCGGTAGGGCAGGGCGAAGTCGTCGAGCGCGTCGTCGGCGTCGAGCCAGCGGAAGGAAAACACCAGCCCCTCTTCTTCGGGGCTGCCCGTGGCCATGTGCTCGAAGGTCTCGGGCAACGGTGCCTCGGCGCGCATCAGGAACAAGTGCCAGAGCTGCGGATGGCGGTGCGTGTTGCCCTCGACGCCGGCTTCGCATTCGCGGTCCAGCGTGCCGAGCGGCTGCAGCGCGCCCGTGAAGTCAATGCCCGATTCCTCGAGCAGTTCGCGCCGCACCGCCGCTTCGGGCGATTCGCCGGGCTCGATCGTGCCCTTGGGCAGTTGCGTGTTGCCATCCCCGGGGTGGCGGAACACCAGCAGCCGGCCCCGTGCGTCGACCAGGCAGGCGCAGGCCTTGAGGATCGGATCGGAGGGGCTCGCGCCGCTGTCGCTCATCAGGCGCCCGTCAGTGCGGCCTTGACCGCTGCGCTGACCTGGCCCATGTCGGCCTTGCCGGCCAGGCGGGTCTTGACCACGCCCATCACCTTGCCCATGTCGCCGGGGCCGCTGGCGCCCAGCTCGGCCACGATGGCTTTGACGGCGGCGGTGGTTTCCTCGGCACTCATGCGCTGGGGCAGGTAGCCCTCGATCACCTTGATTTCGGCGGCCTCCTTGTCGGCCAGGTCGGGGCGGCCGCCGGTGGTGAATGCGGCGATCGAATCCTTGCGCTGCTTGACCATCTTGTCGACGATGGCCACGACCATGGCGTCGTCCAGCTCCACGCGCTCGTCGACTTCCTTTTGCTTCATGGCGGCGAGCAGCAGGCGGATGGTGGCCAGGCGCTCGGAATCCTTGGCGCGCATCGCCGTCTTCATGTCTTCGGTGATCTGTTCTTTGAGTGTCATGTCAGCCTTTCGGAAAAAACAAAAGCCGCGGCAGGTTTCCCTGGCGCGGCTGAGGCAACGGGGCGCGGGCGGTGACTTTCGTCGAGGGCCGGCTGCCCGCAGGTGTTGCTTAGTACAGCTTCTTGGGCAGCTGCATGCTGCGCACGCGCTTGTAGTGGCGCTTGACGGCGGCTGCCTTCTTGCGCTTGCGCTCGGCGGTCGGCTTTTCGTAGAACTCGCGGGCGCGCAGGTCGGTCAGCAGGCCGAGCTTTTCGATGGTGCGCTTGAAGCGACGCAGAGCGACGTCGAAGGGCTCGTTTTCTTTAACGCGGATGGTGGTCATTGATGAATCGTTGAACTGAAGTTGGCTCGGGGAGATCGAGGCCCAAAGCCGGGGTTCCTCAACTGAAATCTTTGGTGGCCGTTGAGGGAAGGCCAAAAGTTAGCCCGCGATTATAGCGCGGTTGCGCACGCATGAGCGCTCGCCCAGGCCCATTGGAAGTTGTATCCGCCCAACCAACCCGTCACATCGACCACTTCGCCGATGAAATACAGGCCCGGCTGCTTGGATTCCATGGTCTGCGAGGACAAATCGCGGGTGTCGACGCCCCCGGCGGTAACTTCGGCCTTCTTGTAGCCCTCGGTCCCGCTCGGGGTGATCTGCCAGCGGGCGATGCGCTCCGATAGCTGGGCCAGCGCCTTGTCGGCCGCCTCGTTGACGGGCCGCTGCAGAGCGGGGTTCTGCCCGATCCAGGCGTCCGCCAGCCGCGAGGGCACCAGCGCCGCCAGTTCGTTGGCGATGCGCTTCTTCGACCGCAGCTTGGCCTCGCCCAGCGCCTCGGCCACGTCCGTGCCGGGTGCGAAATCGATGGTGAGCGGGGCGCCCGGCTTCCAGTAGCTCGAAATCTGCAGCACCGCCGGGCCCGAGAGGCCGCGGTGGGTGAAGAGCAGGTCTTCGAGGAAAGCCATCTTTTCCTTCTTGGCCCCGGTTTCGATCCGCACCGGCAGCGCCAGCCCCGCCAACTCGGCATACGGCGCCCAGCCGTCTCCGCCGAAAGTCAGCGGCACGAGGGCCGGACGGGGCGTGACCACGCGCAGGCCGAACTGCTCCGCGAGCCGGTAGCCGAAGTCGCTGGCGCCGATCTGGGGGATCGACAGGCCGCCGGTCGCAACCACCAGCTTCGGTGTCTCGATCACGCCACGATCGCTATCAATTCGATAGCTTCCAGTGCCCATTGCATCGGCGACTGCTGGCGAAAAAGCAATATTCCCCAGCTTGCACGGCTGCCATCGCGTCACCCCGCCGGCTTCGCATTCGGCCAGCAGCATGTCCACGATCTGCTGCGACGAACCGTCGCAAAAAAGCTGCCCCTTGTGCTTCTCGTGAAAGGCGATGCCGTGTTTCTGCACCAGGTCGATGAACTGCTGCGGCGCATAGCGCGACAGTGCCGAGCGGCAGAAATTCGGGTTGTCGCCGATGAAGTGGCGCTGCGGGGCGCGCACGTCGAGGTCGCGATTGGTGAAATTGGCCCGCCCGCCGCCCGAGATGCGGATCTTCTCGCCCACCTTCTCGCTGTGATCGACCAGCAGCACCTTGAGCCCGCGCTGGCCCGCCACCCCGGCGCAGAACAGCCCGGCCGCGCCGGCGCCGACCACGACGACATCGAACTGGAAAGTAGTGCTCAAAACGGTCAGGGCCCATCCGCCGCCAGGATCGGCGGCGCGTTGTATTTCAGGTGCCCGATGTAGCGCAGCGGCTGCGTCGCGGCGATGGAGGGCACGTCGCCCTCGCGCATGTGCAGCAGGTCGGCCGGGCTCACCCAGCGCGGATCGGCGGCGGTGATCGGCAGGCCCGCCTGGCGGTAGGCCTCCAGCACGAACTGCGAGCAGAAGAACTGGTCGTCGCGGCTCGCGCCCAACTGCACCATGGCCATGCCGCTGATGCAGAAATTGCTCACCGAGGATGGAATCAACGGCAGTTCGCAGAGGCGCCGGTTCAGCACGAAGGGCGCGTTCAGCAGCACGCCGGTGGTGTTGTAGCGCGTACCGACCTGCGAATTGGCCCAGGTGCGCAGCTTCGCGACGCCCGCGTCGTCCAGGCCGGGCACGCGAAAGGCAACCACCATCTGTTCCTCGGCCACCACATCGGCCAGCGGCCGTGCGCGCACGCCGGTGCCCACGGCTTCGGCGATCAGCCCGTCGCCCAGGTACAGCAGCGCGTGGCTCACCGGCGAAAAAGTGCCCAGCCGGATGCCGAACGAATTGACCGTGGCGATCGAGCTCAGCAGGATGTCGCCGGGTTCCAGCGCACTGGCGGTGATGAGCTCGCCGCCGTTGCCCGGCGCGATGACCGAGCTCTGCACCCTCAGGCGCAGGCCCGAGTCCTTGGAGGGCAGGTCGACCCGGGTGGCGCAGGCGGCGAGCAGCAGCGCGGCACCCGCCGCGGCGGCACGAAGAGCGGCCCGCATCATCCCTTCCAGACGAACGGAAACTTCAACTGCTTGAAGAAGCCGTTGGGCACGTAGTCGCCCAGCACGCCGTACTTCTCGGGCCAGAGCTTGGTGCTTTTCACCGCGGTGCCGAAGATGTAGTCGAGGAAGGCGTAGTGCGCCGAATAGTTCTTGTCGAGCGCCTCGATGTCCTGGCTGTGGTGCCAGTGGTGGAAGTTGGGCGTCACGATGATGTAGCGCAGCGGGCCGAGCCGCACGCTCACATTGCAGTGGTTGAACACCGCCTGGAAGCCGACCACCACGATGTAGGCGTCGATCACTTCCTTGCTGAAGCCCAGCACGTAGATCGGCGCCAGCACCAGCGTGCGGGTGATCAAGAGTTCCAGGATGTGCTGGCGCGAGCCGGCCATCCAGTCCATGCTCTTGACGCTGTGGTGCACCGCGTGCAGGCGCCAGAGCACGGGCACCTCGTGGTACGCGCGATGCGTCCAGTACTGCACGAGGTCGGCCACCAGAATGATCAGCAGGATGCCCGCCCAGAACGGCAGATTCCCCACCCAACCGCGGATGCCGTCGTTGGCCGCCCAGCCGAAGAGCTTGTGCACCATGAGGTTGGTGGCCAGCAGCACGAAGCCCACGATCATGTGGTTCACCACGAAGTGATGAAAGTCGGTCTGCCACTCTTCGCGGAACACCGGCTGGTCTTTCCGCAGCGCGAACAGCTTCTCGATGAAGATGAAGATCAGCGACGACCCCAAGAGGTCGAGGATGAACCAATCGAGGCCGATGTACGGCGTGTTGTCCGCGAAGTCATGCACCGGCACCTTGTGCCCGCCGAGCAGCGCCGAGGCCACCACCAGCAGGAACGCGGCCGACGAAAGCCAGCGCGAGCGGTTGAAGATGATGTTGACCAGCGAGAGCCCGCCCGAGACCACCAGGGCCACGAGAAGGATGTAGCGCATCACGTCGACGTTGTAGCTCTTGCGCAGCTCGGGCGTCGTGAGGTACTGGGGGAAGTGGAAGGCCAGCACCCCGAGGAAGCACAGGATGGCCAGGCTCAAGGCAATGGTTCCGGTGACGAGGCCACGGCCGCGCTGCAGCTCGCCGTGGCTCGCCGTGAAGTCGTTCAGTTTGTCGAGCATGTCCGCCTCTCTCTCTATCGCTTGTGCTTTGTTGGAGCGCGATTTTAGGCGGCGTAGGATGAATCTCACATAGGCCGAACGGCCCGCCGTCTCAACAACGCCGCGGCACCCAGCGCGATTGCCATGACCAGCAGCGAAACGACGGTGGTCACCGTTCCCAGCGCATAGATCGACGGCGTGGTGACGGTCGAGGTCAGCCCCTGCAATTCGAGCGGCAGCGTGTTGACGTCGCCGATGGCCTGCGAGGTGCGGGCGATCTCGTCCCATGAGAGCGTGAAGCCGAACATCCCGATGCCGACGATCGAGGGGCCGATCAGCGGCAGCACCACGAAGCGGAAGGTCTGCCACGGCGTGGCGCCGAGGTCGCGCGCGGCCTCTTCGTACGCCGGGTTGAAGCGGTTGAACACGGCGAACATGATGAGCAGGCCGAAGGGCAGGGTCCACGTCAGGTGCGCGCCGAGGGCGGAGCTGAAGAGGCCGAGCGCCGTGCCATAGCCTTCGAGCAGCGTGGTGGCGTCCATCGCCGTGAGCACGCCCTTGATGCCGGTGTCGAGCAGCCGGAACTGCAGTCCGATGCCGAGCGAAATGATGATCGACGGCATGATCAGGCTCGCGACCGTCACGAAGAAGAGCGCATTGCCGCCCTTGAGCTTCTTGCGAAATGCGAGCCCGGCCAGCACCGACAGCACCACGGTGAAGGCCATCACCACCGCGCCCAGTGCCAGCGAGCGCCTGAAAGCCGCGCCGATGTCGACGGTGCCCAGGCCCTCGGCCAGCTTGTAGAACCAGTGCAGCGACAACCCGCGCAGCGGAAAGGTCAGGCCACCTTCAGGGCCCTGGAAGCTCAGCACGACGATCGTGATCATCGGGCCGTAGAGAAACAGCACGAACAAGGCGAACACGATCGCAAGGGGCCAGAAGCCGGGGGCACGCTGAGCGCCGATCGGTGTCTGCATGTCAGAGCTCCTTGCGAATATCGACCAGCCGGGTCAGCCCCCAGATGATCATCAGCACCACCGCCAGCAAAATCATCGCGTTGGCCGCGGCCAGCGGAAACTGCAGGTACGAGGTCTGCACCTGGATGATCTTGCCGATCGATGCGATCTGCTGGCCACCCATCACGCCGATGGTCACGAAGTCGCCCATCACGATGGTGATGACGAAGATCGAGCCGATCAGGATGCCGGTGCGCGACAGCGGCACCACCACGTTCCAGAGCGTCTGCCAGCCCGAGGCGCCCGCGTCGTTCGCCGCTTCGAGCAGCGACCGGTCGATGCGCATCATGCTGTTGAAGATCGGCACGATCATGAACATCGTGTAGAGGTGCACGAAGGCCAGCACCACCGAGAAATCGGAGAACAGCAGCCACTCGACCGGCTGGTTCACGAGGCCCGTGCCCATCAGCGCCTGGTTGACCAGGCCGTTCCGCCCCAGCAGCGGCACCCACGAGATCATGCGGATCACGTTCGATGTCCAGAAGGGCACGGTGCACAGCACGAACAGCACCGTCTGCATGGTCGACGAGCGCACATGGAACGCCAGGAAGTACGCGACCGAAAACCCGATGAGCAGCGTGATGCCCCACACCAGCAGGCAGAACTTGAAGGTGCTGAGGTACGTGTTGAGCGTGACGCACAGGTCGCCGTTGTCGGTGAGGTGCGAGCACCCCTCGAACAGGCTCAGGTAGTTGCGCAGCGTGATCGCGGGGATCAGCTCGTACTCGTTGAAATTCCACAGGCTGACCATCGCGACCAGCGCCAGCGGAATCAAGAAGAACAGAAGAAACACCAGCGCAAAAGGCGCCGCCTGCCACCACGCCTTCACGGTGTGAAGCGGGTTGGCGGCGGCGGATGCGCGGGTGGCGGGAGCGCTCACGGAATCGAAAAGGAAGTCAGGCCGCGACGAACTCGTTCCACTTGCGCACCATGTACTCGTTCTCGTCCATCACCGCGTTCCAGCACGCGATGCCGCCCATGCGCTGCTCGTAGCTGCCGCCGTCGCGCACCGCGCCGGCCTTGGCGATCACGTCACCCTGCGGGCTCTTGATGTCCTGCGCGGCGGGCTTGCCTTCCATCCAGTAGGCCCACTCGTAGGCTTCCATCTTGGTCTTGGCGGTGTCGAGCACGGCGCTGTAGTAGCCCTGGCGATTGAGGTACGCGCCGGCCCAGCCGTCGAGGAACCAGTTGATGAATTCGTAGGCGCCATCGAGCTTCTTGCCCGAGAGCGTGGCGGGCAGGCCGAAGCCCGAGGCCCAGGCGCGATAGCCTTCCTTGAGCGGCTGGAAGGTGCAGTCGATGCCCTTGCCGCGCACCGCAGTGACGGCGGGCGACCACATCGACTGGATCACCACTTCGCCCGAGGCCATGAGGTTGACCGACTCGTTGAAGTCCTTCCACAGCGCGCGGAACTGGCCGGCCTTCTTGGCCTCGATCAAGGTCTTGATCGTCAGGTCGATCTCCGCCTTGGTCATGTTGCCCTTGTCGGCGTACTTGTGGATGCCCTTGGCCTCCACCACCATCGCGGCGTCCATGATGCCGATCGAGGGAATGTTCAGGATCGCGGCCTTGCCCTTGAACTCCGGGTTCAGCAGCTCGGCCCACGAGCCGATGGGGCGCTTGATGAGGTCGGGGCGAATGCCCAGCGTGTCGGCGTTGTAGGTGGTCGGAATGAGCGACATGAACTGCGTCGGCGACTTGGCGAACGCCTTGCTCTTCTCGCCTTCGAGGTAAATCACCTTGATGGGCGCCGTGCCCTGGTCGCCGACCTTCTTGCCGCCCACTTCGCCCTTCGTGAAGAGCGAGGTGATCTTGGCGGCGTTCTTCACGCGCTTGGTGTCGATGCCTTTCAGGTTGCCGGTCGGCACGATCTTCTTGAGCGAGAAGAACTCGGTGTCGATCAGGTCGAAGCTGTTGGGTGCGGTCACGGCGCGCTTGGTCACGTCGTCGGTGGTCACGGCCACGTACTGGATCTCGATGCCGGTGTCGGCCTTGAATTTCTCGGCGATCGCCTTGTCCTGGTTCACCGCGGTGCCCAGGTAGCGCAGCACGATCTTTTCCTGTGCATGCACGAAGGGCGCAATGCCGGTGGCCAGAATGCCGGCGGTGCCTTGCAGCAGGGCGCGGCGCTTGACGCCGGCGGACGAGTCGATGGGTTCGGTCATTGGCAAAGTCTCCGTGGAAGAAAAAAGAGGCGAACGAGAGAGGGGAGAAAGGAAGGAAAAAGAGGACTACGGCGCCACGGCGAGTGAGCGCGCATCGGCTTCGGCCCATGACAGGCGAACCGTCTCGCCCTGCGCATAGGGGCTCGCGAGAAAAGCGGCTTCGCCCAGCAGCACCGACACGTTCCGGCGCTCCGGCGCGGCGGCTTCCAGCGCCAGGCCGAGCAGCACGTAGGTGCCCTGGTACTCGACATCGGTGATCGCCGCGGCAAGGCCGCCGCCGTCCGATGTCGTTGCGATCCGCATGTGATCGTTGCGCACGGCAATCGGCCCGGCGGGCGTGTCGATCACGTTGTGGCCGCCCATGAAGCGCGCCACGAATTCGTTGGCGGGGTGGTTGTAGATCTCGTGCGGCGAGCCGACCTGCTCGATCACGCCGTGGTTCATCACCACCATCGTGTCGGCCAGCGCCATGGCTTCTTCCTGCGAGTGCGTCACATGCACGAAGGTCAGGCCCAGCTCCTTCTGCCAGCGCCGCAGCTCGGCGCGCATCTGGATGCGCAGGAACGGATCGAGCGCGGAGAGCGGCTCATCGAGCAGCAGCACGCGCGGCTCGGTGATGAGCGCGCGGGCCAGCGCCACGCGCTGCTGCTGTCCACCGGAGAGCTCGCCCGGCTTGCGCTCGGCCAGATGACCCATCGCGACGCGCGCCAGGAGATCGCGCGCACGCTTCTGGCGCTCGGCCTTGCCGACGCCTTTCATCTTGAGGCTGAAGGCCACGTTGTCGGTGGCCGAGAGGTGCGGGAACAGCGCGAAGCTCTGGAACATCATCGCCGTGCCGCGCGCGGCGGCGGGCAGGTTGGTGATGTTGCGGTTGTCCAAGAGGATGTCGCCGCTGGTGACCGATTCATGCCCCGCGATCATGCGCAGCGTGGTGCTCTTGCCGCAGCCCGAGGGCCCCAGCAGGCAGCAATAACTGCCGCTGGCGATGCGCAGATCGATGGCGTCGACGGCGGCCGGCGTGCCGGGGGCGTAGCGCTTGCTGAGCGCGACGATCTCGACCGCGGCGGGCGGGAGCGGGGCGACGGCGTTCATTGCCGGGCGGAAAACGGGCGGGTGACGGGCATGCACCGTCTAAGCACGCTCCATGCCACGTGGTCGGCAGCGCCCCGGCTGCCACGGGGACTTTCGAAAGCTAGGTGCCGAACCGGTCCGCACTCACCGGCAGCGCTGCCGCGGCTAGCCCGCGCAGCACGTCGCCCACCACGATCACCGCGGGGCTCGCAAGCCCCGCTTCGGCGATGCGTGCCTGCAGCCCGTCGAGCGTGGTCGCGATGTGGCGCTGGTGCGGCAGGCTTGCGTGCTGGACAACGGCAACGGGCGTGTCCCCCGGCAGGCCCTGCAGCAATTCGCGTTCGATGCGCGCCGCGCCCGACACGCCCATGTAGATCACCAGCGTGAGGCGCGCGTTGTGCGCCATCGCTGCCAATGCGCGCCAGTCGGTCGGGTCATCCTGCGCACCCGCGCCGGTCTTGGCGTGGCCGGTGACGAACACCACGCCCTGTGCGTGGTCGCGGTGGGTGAGCGGCACGCCCAGCGAGGTGACTGCCGCGAGGCCCGCGGTGATGCCGTTGACCACCGCGCATTCGATGCCGGCTTCGCGCAGGTGCTCCACCTCTTCGCCGCCGCGGCCGAAGATGAACGGGTCGCCGCCCTTCAGCCGCACCACGGTTTCGCCTTCGCGCACCGCGGTGATCATGAGCCGCTCGATGAACGCTTGCGGCGTGCTCTTGCAGCCGCCGCGCTTGCCGACGTGCACGATGCGCGCGCCGGGGCGGGCGTAGGCCAGGATTTCGTCGCTCACGAGGTCGTCGACCAGGAGCACCGTGGCCGCCTGGATCGCCTTCACGGCCTTGATGGTCAGAAGTTCCGGGTCGCCGGGGCCGGCGCCCACCAGCGTGCAGCGGCCGGTGATGAGGGGGGATGCGTTGTTCATGCGTGGGATGCCAGTTGCTTGATGTGCCCGACCTGTGTGGCGATGGCTTCGGGCACGGGAAGCTCGCCGTTCAATACGCGCCGCGTGTAGTCGGCCGTGGTGGCGACGTCGATTTCCTTCGGCAGACCGGGCACCTCGGCCGCGGTGCCGCTGGCCTGCGCCTGCAGTTCGGTGCGCACACCGCAGAGGAAGCCGTCGATCTGCGCGGTGCGGCGCGGGTCGGAGACCACTTCGCCTTCGAGGCCGCGCGAGAGCAGGGCGGTGGTGCCCATCAGCTCGAAGGTCTCGGCCATGACGCGGGCGTATTCGGGGTGCGTGTAGCTGGCAACCACCACGGCCGGGCCGGCCGTGGGCTGCATCAGCTTGACCACGCTGTGGCCGGGGTTGCGCAGGCCGACGACGCGTCGCACGTCGAGCAGGCGCTTGAGCGCGGGGTTCAGCAACTCGGTCGCGGCGAAGCCCACGGTGCCGCTGGCGATGGGGCCGATGGCAGTCATGGGCTGCACGTCGAGCGCGGCGAGCACGTTCGAGGCGAGCACGCGTGCCGTTTCGGTGGCGCTGCCATGCACCAGCACCGGAAGGCCTTCGCGGGCCAGCAGCAGCGCCAGCAAAGGGGTGAGCACCGGAAGCTTGCGCGCGCCGTTGTAGCTGGGCAGCACGATGAGCGGGCGGTCGCCAGCGGGAATGTGCTGCAGCCGCGCATGCGTGGCGTCGAGGAAGCCGGCCATCTCCTCGGGCGTCTCGCCCTTGATGCGCATCGCCAGGCAGAAGCCGCCGATCTCCAGGTCGGTGACGGTGCCGTCCAGCACCTGGCCGAACAGGTCTGTGGCCTGTTCGCGCGTGAGCGGCTTGGCGCCTCGCGCGCCGCGGCCGATTTCCTTGATGTATTGGCTGATTCCCATGGGTAGGCGGATTGTCCTGCAACGCTTATGCCGGAATGCGAGTCGGCTTATGCACCCTCGGGAACGGCTTCCGCGGGCATCAAACGGATCATGCGTTTGAGCTCCGGAATGCACGAGCCGCAGTTCGTGCCGCATTTCAGCGTGCCCTGCAGCGCGGCCAGCCGCTCGTCGGGCGTGCCGCTGCAGCGACCCAACTCGCCTTGAATGGCCAGGTCGGTCACGTTGAAGCAGGTGCAGACCGGCTTTCCGCGCGACTGCACCGCCAGCGGCGCACGGGCGCCGGGCGAAAGCAGCAGGCGACCATAGCTCTGCGCCGGCAGTTCCTCCCGCAGCAGCGTGGCGATCCAGGCTTCGGCGCTGGTGTCGCCTGCGAGCAAGAAGGCCTCGAGGCCCGCGCTCTGGTCGGCGCGGCGCACCAGCCGCACCGAGCGGCGCTGGCCGCGGCGGCGGTCGGCATAGCGCAGGGTGTCGGCGCTTTGCAGGCCGAGCAGGGTTTCGATCTGCTCGAGCAGCGCATCGGCCGGCGCATCGTGCGCGGCTGCGCGGAACAGGAGGCCGCTGCGTTCCGCACCCGCCGCGTCCTTGGTGCTGCCAGAGAACGGCACGCAGGTCGCGAACGGAAACATCGCCATCAGCGGCTGCAGTGCGCGGTGCACCGCCAGTACCTCGTCGGTCGGGAGCCACGCCATCGTGAGCAGCGACCACGGCAGCTCGGCCTTGAGGATCTTCACCGCCGTGTGCTTGAGCTCGGGCTGCTTCGAGGTCGGGCAGTAGGCCGGCGTGGTGAGCGCGTTGATGCCGGCCAGCCGCGTGCCGGTCGACGAGCAGCCGCTCAGGTACTCCTCGCCCCAGTGCATCGCGACGAAGGCCTGGCTCAGGCCGATCTCGGTGCTGGCGCGCGCGGGCAGCAGGATCGAGCCTCGCTTCGAGGTCAGGTGCACGAGGTCGCCTTCGCCGATCTGGCGCCGCGCCATGTCCTGCGGATTCATCTGCACCATGGGCTCGGCGACATGGCCGAACAGGCGGCCGACAGTGCCGGTGCGGCTCATGCCGTGCCACTGGTCGCGCAGGCGCCCGGTGTTCAGCGAGAAGGGGTAGCGCGCCTCGCGGGCCTCGGCCACGGGTTTGTAGGGCGTGTCGACAAAACGGGCGCGGCCGTCGGGCGTGGGGAACACGCCGTCTTCGTACAGGCGCACCCGGCCGCTGCTTTCGCCTTCCTTCAGCGGCCATTGCTGCGGGCCGAGGTCGTCGAGCATCGCGTAGCTCAGGCCGGTAATGTCCAGGTCGCGCCCGCGTGTGGTCTCGCGGTGTTCGTTCCAGACCGATTCGGCGGTGTCGTACGGAAAGAGCGTGCCTGCGCGGCCGAGCCGCCGTTCGAGCCGGCGCGCGAAGTCGGTGGCAATCGACCAGTCGTGCCGCGTCTCGCCCGGCGCGGCGATGGCGGGGCGCACGCGCGAGATGCGGCGCTCGCTGTTGGTCACGCTGCCGTCCTTCTCGCCCCAGGTGGTGGCGGGCAGCAGCAGGTCGGCGAAGGCGCAGGTGGCGGTGGTGGAGAAGGCCTCCTGCACCACCACGAACTCGGCGCGCTCCAGCGCACGGCGCACCGTCGCCTGATCGGGCATCGACTGGGCGGGGTTGGTGCAGGCGATCCACAGCGCGCGGATCTCGCCGTCGGCGGCGGCCTGGAACATCTCGACCGCGGTCTTGCCCGGTTTCTCCGGCACCGACGGCACGCCCCAGAGCGCCGCCACTTCGGCGCGATGCGCGGGGTTGGCGAGGTCGCGGTGCGCGCTCAGCAGGTTGGCGAGGCCGCCCACTTCGCGCCCGCCCATCGCATTGGGCTGGCCGGTGAGCGAGAACGGGCCGGCGCCGGGCTTGCCGATCTGGCCGGTGGCCAGGTGCAGGTTGATGAGCGCCGCGTTCTTCGCCGTGCCGCTCGAAGACTGGTTCAGGCCCTGGCAATAGAGGCTCAGCGTCGCGGGCGAAGTGGCGAAGAGCCGCGCGGCCTGGAGCAGATCGTCCTTCGGAATGCCGCAGACCTGCGCCACCTTGTCCGGCGTGCATTCGCGCGCCGTGGCCTTCAGCGCGTCGAAGCCGTTGGTGTGCTCGGCGATGTACTTTGCATCGGTCCAGCCTTCCCACAGCATCAGGTGCAGCATGCCGTGGAACAGCATCACGTCGGTGCCGGGCTGGATCGGCAAGAACAGGTCGGCGATCTCGACCGTGTCGGTGCGGCGCGGATCGGCCACGATGATCTTCAGCGCCGGGTTGGCCGCCTTCGCATCCTCGATGCGGCGGAAAAGAATCGGGTGCGCCCACGCCGTGTTGCTGCCCACGATGAAGAGGCAGTCGGCATGCTTCAGGTCGTCGTAGCAGGCGGGCGGCGCATCGGCGCCCAGTGTCTGCTTGTAGCCGGCGACCGCGCTGCTCATGCACAGGCGCGAGTTGGTGTCGACGTTGTTGGTGCCCACCAGGCCCTTGGCGAGCTTGTTGAAGACGTAGTAGTCCTCGGTCAGCAACTGGCCCGAAATGTAGAAGCCGACCGCATCGGGGCCGTGGTCCTGGATGACCTGTGCGAACTTGCCTGCCGCGTCGTCGAGCGCCGCATCCCACGACACGGCCGTGGGCGTTTCGCCGCGCACGAGGCGCTGCAACGGCTGCAGCAGCCGCGCCTGCCGCGTGACCGGCGCTGCGGCTGTCAGGTGCAGCGTCGAGCCCTTGGTGCAGAGGCGCCCGAAGTTAGCAGGGTGGTCGGGATCGCCGCGCACGCCGGTGATCTGCGTGCCGTCGGATTCGATGATCACGCCGCAGCCGACGCCGCAGTACGGGCAGGTGGAGCGGGTCTCTTGCACCATGAAGCGGCTCAGCTTTCTTCGGTAGACAGGATCGCCATCGTGGCGAACGGCTTCGGACCCGCGACCGGGCGCTCCAGGTCGATGGCGTGCGTCGCCAGTTCACCGGCGTCCAGGTGCACGATGCCGCCGTCCACCTTCACAGCGAACTTCGGCGTGCAGCCTTCGTCGGGCGACTTGGCGCAGCCGTCGTCCAGCCCGAGGGTCCAGTTGTGCAGCGGGCAGGCCACGCTGGTGCCGAACACGATGCCCTGGCTCAGCGGGCCGCCCTTGTGCGGGCAGCGGTCGAGCAGCGCGAAGACCTGGTCCTCCGCGTTGCGGAACACCGCAACGTCCACGCCCGCGGGCCGCGCGACGCGGCGGGCGCCGAGCACGGGGATGTCGTCGATGCGGCAGATGGCTTTCCATTCGCTCATGGTTTGGCTCTCTAGGTTTTGAGGTCGGAGTACAGGCCGGTCACGCGGTCCATGATCCCCAGCAGGTTCTCGCTGGTCACGAACACGTCGGACATGAGGGCGGGCGAGGCGCCGGCACCCTCGAGGCGCAGCAGTCCGCGGTTGAAGAACATCCACTGCGCATCGGCCAGCACCAGCTCCTGGCGGATCTGCGCCGTGGCTTCCGGCGCGTTGCGCAGGATGTCGAGCCCCGCGAGGAATTCGGCCCGCGACTTTGCGATCTCGGCTGCGCTGCCCGCCGCGTCGATCTGCATCGCGCCGGCCAGGTAGAACTTGGCCATGCGTTGCGACAGCATCCGCTGGCGGCCCGCGACGTTGACCAGCCGGCCCACGGGCTTGCCCGAAGCGGCTTCGTACTGCGTCGTGCCCTGGTTCGCGAGCGCGAGCACGGCGGCGTCGAGCTTCACGACCTTGGCGACTTCGTCCTTGCTGGGCGTGACGGTGGTGAGCTCGCGTTTGAAATTTCCCCAGGCGCCGTCGAGCGCTTCGTAGGTGTCGCGGATCGTGGGGCTCGGCGCGAAGGCCTTGAGCTCGCCAAGCTGCTTTTCAAACAGCGCGATCGACTTGTCCAGCACCTGCTGCGCATTGCGCGTTTCCACCTTTTGCAAGAGCGCCAGATAGGCCTTGCTCGCGCGCTGCGACAGCATGCGCTGGCGGCCCGCCTTGTTGATGGCGTCGTTGAGGTCGGCCACCTGCGCGCGCGCACCCACCGCGGCCAGCGCGGTGGAAGCAATGAAGAGTCTTCGTTTCAAGCGTTCTCTCCGTTGGCCGGTCAGAGGGACAGCGGCGCGAACTGCCGCACGTCCACGTTGGCCTGTGCCGACTCGAACCACGGATCGGGTTCGCCGTCGAGCGCGAACTGCAGCTTCTCCCAGAGCGTCTTGCGGCCTTCGGCGTCTTCGAGGATCTTCTTCTTCACGTAGTCGAGGCCCACGCGTCCGATGTAGTGCACCGTGCGCTCCAGGTACCAGCCTTCCTCGCGATAGAGCTGCAGGAAGGCGCCCGAATACTCCATCACCTCGGCGGCCGTCGTCACCTTCACGAGGAACTGCGCCACCTCGGTCTTGATGCCGCCGTTGCCGCCCACGTAGAGCTCCCAGCCCGAGTCGACGCCGATCACACCCACGTCCTTGATGCCGGCCTCGGCGCAGTTGCGCGGGCACCCCGATACCGCGAGCTTCACCTTGTGCGGCGAATACATGGCCCAGAGCGCACGCTCCAGGTCCTTGCCCATCTGCGTGGAGTCTTGCGTGCCGAAGCGGCACCACTCGCTGCCCACGCAGGTCTTCACAGTGCGGAGCGACTTGGCGTACGCAAAGCCCGAGGGCATGCCGATGTCTTTCCACACGCCTTCGAGGTCTTCCTTCTTCACGCCCAGCAGGTCGATGCGCTGGCCGCCGGTGACCTTGACGGTCGGGATCTTGTATTTGTCGGCCGCGTCCGCAATGCGGCGCAACTCGTCGGGCGTCGTGTGGCCGCCCCACATGCGCGGAATGACGGAATAGGTGCCGTCCTTCTGGATGTTGGCGTGGCTGCGCTCGTTGATGAAGCGGCTCTGCGGATCGTCCTTCGCCTCTTTGGGCCAGGTGCTGATCAGGTAGTAGTTGATGGCGGGGCGGCAGGTGGCGCAGCCGTTGGGCGTGCGCCAGCCGAGGTTGCGATACACCTCGTCGTGCGTGAGGTAGTGCTCCTTGCGAATGGCGTCGCGCGCATCCTGGTGGCTCACGTCGGTGCAGCCGCAGATCGCCTTCTTCTTCGGCGTGGCCGAGTAGTCGCCGCCCGCGGTGAACATCAATATCTGCTCGACCAGCCCGGTGCACGAGCCGCAGCTGGCGCTGGCCTTGGTGTGCTTCTTCACCTCGTCGAGCGTGAAGAGGCCCTTGTCCTTGATCGCCTTGCAGATGGTGCCCTTGCTCACGCCGTTGCAGCCGCACACCTCGGCGTCGTCGGGCATGCTCGCGGCCTTGCTGTGGCCCTCGTGGCCGGTGTCGCCGATGTTCGATTCGCCGAACATCAGCTTGTCGCGGATGTCGTGCACGCTGCGGCCGTCGCGCAGCAGCTTGAAGTACCAACTGCCATCCACGGTGTCGCCGTAGAGGCAGGCGCCCACGAGCTTGTCGTCCTTGAGCACCAGCTTCTTGTAGACGCCGCCGAAGGGGTCGCTCATCACGATCTCCTCGGTGCCTTCGCCGCCCATGAACTCGCCGGCGCTGAAGAGGTCGATGCCCGTCACCTTCAGCTTGGTGGAGGTGAGCGAGCCCAGGTAGCGGCCGATGCCGAACTGCGCCAGGTGGTTGGCCGCAACCTTGGCCTGTTCGAACAGCGGCGCCACCAGCCCGTAGGCGATGCCGCGGTGCGCCGCGCATTCGCCCACCGAGTAGATGCGCGCGTCGGTCACGGTCTGCATGGTGTCGGTGACGACGATGCCGCGGTTGCAGTGCAGGCGCATCTTCTCGGCCAGCTCGACGTTGGGGCGAATGCCCACGGCCATGACAACCAGGTCGGCCGCGACCTCGGTGCCGTCCTTGAAGCGGATCGACTTCACACGGCCGTCTTCGCCACCGACCATGTCCTGCGTCTGCGCACCCATCAAAAATTTCAGGCCGCGGTCTTCGAGCGACTTCTGCAGCAGCTTGCCCGCGACGTCGTCCAGCTGGCGCTCCATGAGCCAGGGCATGACGTGCACCACGGTCACGTTCATGCCGCGCAGCATCAGGCCGTTGGCCGCTTCCAGGCCGAGCAGGCCGCCGCCGATGACCACCGCGTTCTTGTGCGTGCGCGCGGTTTCGATCATGCAGTCGGTGTCGGCGATGTCGCGGTAGGCGATCACGCCCGTCAGGTCCTTGCCGGGCACGGGCAGCATGAAGGGGTTGGAGCCGGTGCACATCAGCAGGCGGTCGTAGGCGGCTTCGGTGCCGTCCTCGGCGCGCACGATGCGCTTGACGCGGTCGACCTCGACCACCTTCTTGCCGGCGTGCAGCGTGATGTGGTTGTCGCTGTACCACTCCCAGCTGTTGAGCACGATCTCGTCGACCGTCTGCTCTCCCGCGAGCACCGGCGACAGCATGATGCGGTTGTAGTTCGGGTGCGGCTCGGCGCCGAAGACGGTGATGTCGTAGAGGTCGGGCGCGATCTTCAGCAGCTCTTCGAGCGTGCGCACGCCGGCCATGCCGTTGCCGACCATCACGAGTTTCATTTTCTTCTTCATGGGCTGGGCCTTTCCTCGAAATCAGGCGAACGAAGGCCCACGGCGCGCGTGGAGAATCGCGCCATGAGCTTTGAAGTGGACATCGGCTACAGCAGCCTGCGCGGACCCCGCGAGGTGAACGAAGACTTCGCCGGTGCCGTGCATGCGCCGCGCGGCGACGAGGCGCGCGGGTTCATCGCGGCGATCGCCGATGGCGTGTCCACCGGCGGGCGTGGCCTGGAGGCGGCGCAGACCACGGTGATGGGCCTCCTGGCCGACTACTTCGCCACGCCCGACACCTGGGAGCCGACTGCCGCGCTCGACCGCCTGATCGGCGCGCAGAACGCCTGGCTCGCCGACCACAACCGGCGCCGCGCGGGCAGCGCGACCGCACTCACCACGCTCACTGCCCTGGTGCTGCACGGCCAGAGCTACACGCTGGCGCACGTGGGCGACACGCGCGCCTGGCGCGTGCGCGCCGATGGCGAGGCGGCCGTGCCACTCACGGCGGACCACGCCTTCGAGCATCCCGACATGCGCAGCCGGCTCACGCGCGCCATCGGCCTGGACGACCAGGTGCGCGTCGACTACGCGCAGGGCGACGTTCGCGTGGGCGATTGTTTCGTGCTGACTTCCGACGGGGTGCACGGCGTGCTCAAGCCGCAGCAGGTGGCTGCGCTCGCATTGCAGGGCGATGCCGAAGCGGCGAGCGAGGCGCTGGTGAATGCGGCGCTCGACGCCGGCACGCGCGACAACGCGACCGCGCTGGTGATCCGCGTCGTCGGCCTTGATGCGCGACAGCTCGACGACGAACTCGGCGACGGCCGCCGGCTCGCGCCCCCGCCCTTGCTGAAGGTGGGCGACGTGCTCGACGGTTATGTCGTCACTGGCCTGGTGGCCGACACCGGCGTGCACCTGCTCTACCAGGCACGCCATCCGGCCACGCGCGGGCTGGTCGCGCTCAAGACGCTGCACCCCTCGCGCGCCAGCGACCCGCAGGAGCGCGCGATGCTCGCGCACGAAGCCTGGCTGGGCCAGCGCGTCGGTGAGGGCGGCGGTTTCGTGCGCGTGCACGAACGCGCCGAGAACGCGAGCGCGCTCTACATCGTGTTCGACTGGCACGGCGGCCGCACGCTGGAGCAGATGCGCAAATCCGGCGCGCGCGGCACGGTGGCCGAGGTGGTCGCCGCGGCCATCGAGGTGACCA
This sequence comes from Variovorax sp. W1I1, assembly GCF_030815625.1. Taxonomy (NCBI): domain Bacteria; kingdom Pseudomonadati; phylum Pseudomonadota; class Betaproteobacteria; order Burkholderiales; family Comamonadaceae; genus Variovorax; species Variovorax sp. W1I1. The sequence continues at coordinate 1,531,994 of NZ_JAUSWZ010000001.1, forward strand.
AGGCGCTCGGCCGGCTGCACCGCCACGGCGTGGTGCACCGGGACATCAAGCCCGGCAACCTGCACCTGGGCGACGACGGGCGCTGGCGCATCCTCGACCTGGGCGTGGCGCTGTCCGGACGCGAAGGCGCGGCGCAGCGCGAGCTGCATGCAGGCACGCCTAGCTACATCAATCCCGAGCAGTGGGAGGAGGGCGGTGTGGCCGATGCGGGCAGTGACCTGTTCGCGCTCGGCGCCACGCTGTACCAGTGGCTCGGCGGGCACCTGCCCTACGGCGAGATCGAGCCCTACCAGGTGGCGCGCTACCGGCGCGATCCGGTCGCGCTCTCGCGGCTGCGGCCCGATGTGCCGGTGTGGCTCGACCATCTCGTGCGCAAGGCCGTCGCCCGCGATCCGAGGGAGCGCTTCGAGACCGCCGAGGAAATGCTGCTCGCGCTGGAGCGCGGCGCCTCGCGCCCCGTCGGTGCGCCCATGGCCACGCCGCTCGCGCGCCGCGACCCGGTCATGCTCTACAAGATCGCCCTCGGCGTGTCGTTGCTGTTCAACGCACTGCTCGTGGTGTGGCTGCTCTTCCTGCCACGTTGAGGACGAACGGAAGAAGCTCATGGCCGGGCGGCCTTTCGCGGAGCGGTATAGGTCGTGGAAGCGGGAGCCGGTGAAGTGCGCGCGCGACCACCTTTTTCGGCCCAGGTGCGCGTCCAGCGGATCTGCATGACGCGCATCACGCCCAGCATCGCCAGCGAGAGCGCGCCGAAGAAAACGAAGCCCCAGGTGTAGCTGCCCAGGTACTGCTTCGACAGGCCCATCGCGTTGGGCACGAGGCCGCCGCCGAGCGCGCCGATCTCGCCGATCATCGAGCCGGCCACCGCGGTGCTCAGCGGCCAGCGCAGCGGCACCAGCTGGAACAGCGCGCCGTTGCCCGCGCCCAGCGCGGCGAAGCACACGATCAGCAGCAGCGTGGTGAGCGCCAGCGAGCCTGCGGAAAAGCCGACGAGCACGAGACCCACGGCCACCACCAGCAGCACCACGGTGAGCGTGTTCACGCCGCCCCAGCGGTCGGAGAGCCAGCCGCCCACGATGCGTACCGCCGCGCCCATGAAGGCCGCGAGCATTGTGAGTTGGCCCGCCTGCACCTTGCTCACGCCGAACTGGTCGTAGTAGTACGAGGGCAGGAAGGTGGTGAGGCCGATGAAGCCGCCGAAGGTCACGCCGTAGATCAGGCTGAAGACCCAGCCGTCTTTCTCGAAGAGGCAGGCGATGTGTTCGCGGAAGCTCGCGTGGCTGTCGACGTCGGGCGGCTCTTTGGCAAAGATCACCATGACGACCATCGGGATCAGGATCGCGACCGCGGCCACGCCGTACACCGCCTGCCAGCCCAGCCACAGCGCCAGCGGCGGCGCCACCAGCACCGACACCGCCGTGCCCACGTTGCCCGCGCCCACCAGGCCCATTGCGAGGCCCTTGTGCTGCGGCGGGAACCAGCCCGAGCCCAGCGACAGCGCCACGCCGAAGCTCGCGCCGGCAATGCCCAGCAGCACGCCCATGGCGAGCAGGTCGTTGAAGCTCTTGACGAAGAAGAAGCCGAACAGCATCGCCACCGCGATGAGGCCCATCTCGACCAGCGTGGCCTTCTTGCGGCCGATGTACTGCGAGAGGATGCCGAGCGGAAAGCGCATGAGCGCGCCCGCGATGATCGGCACCGAGAGCATCAGGCCCTTCTGCGCGGGCGAGAGGTCGAATGTCTCGCCGATGAAGGGCGCCATGGCGCCGTTGAGCACCCAGATGCAGCAGGAGAACGAGAAGTACAGGAACGCCGCGAACAGCGTGGGACTGTGGCCTGACTGCAAGAAATTCCTGAAACCGGACATGGTGTTCAAAGGTGCAAAAAGCCGCGGCGCGACCTTGGAAGGGTCGTGTCGACGGACAGGGTTGGGGTCGGGGTGCCGGCAGCGGACGCTGTCGGCGTGGGGGTGTGCCCGGCCTGTGCATGGCCGGACGGGTTGCAGGAGCCTGCAGCCTCACCAAAGCGGTGCTTCGTTACACCGCATCCCCTTCGTTGCAAGAGGCGTGCCCGCGAAATTCCACGGGGGCGCGCGCAGGCGTGGCCTATGCTTGCCGTGCCTTCCGACACCCCGCCATGACTTCCCTTCTTCTCGTCCTGCCCAATGAATTCGAGGCCCCCGCGCCCTTGCCGGAGCCACTGCACCAGGGGCTCACGGATGCCGGCGCCACGGTGATCGGGCGCGCCACTTGCCGCACGCTGGTGCAGCAAGCCGGTGCGCTCGCACCGCAACAGGTGCTGGCCTGCCTGCCCGATGCGGCGCAGCTGCAGGCGTTGCGGGATGCGCTGCAGATCTGGAACGGCGTGCCGCCCTGCGCGGTGAGCGTGGCCGGTGCGCCGCTGGAGGGCGCGCAGCACGAGGCGTTGGTTGCGCTCGGCGTGCATGCATGGGCGCCGCTCGATGCGCTGTCGATTCCCGCATTGCTGGCCCGCGCGCAGGCCCGTTGGACGCGCGAAACCGCGCTGCGCACCGAGCTCGACAACCTGCGCACCCGCATGGACGAGCGCAAGTGGGTCGATCGCGCCAAGGGCCTGTTGATGTCCGCGCGCGGCATCGGCGAGGACGAGGCCTTCGGCCTGCTGCGCGGCGCCGCGATGCACGCCAACCTGCGGCTGGGCGAAGTGTCTCGCTCGGTCATCGAGGCCGCGCAGTGGGCCGAGGCGATCAACCGCGCGGGGCAACTGCGGATGCTGTCGCAGCGGCTGGTGCGCGTAGCGGCGCAGCTGCTCGCCGGCATCGACGTGCAGCGCGCGCGGGTCCTGCGCACGCAATCCACCGAGCGGGTGCAGCAGAACCTGGATCACCTGTCGGCCCTCGATCTGGGCACTGCCGGCGTGCGTGCGCTTGCCGAGGTGCAGGCGGCATGGAACGGATTGAGTACGGCGCTGCCCGTGAAGCCCACGTCGCAGGGGCTCGCGGAGATCGATGCGCGCGGCGAGGCCTTGCTGCTCGCGGCCGAAGCGATGACGGAGGCGCTGGAAGCTTCGGGCGCACGGCGCGCGCTGCGCATCGTCAACATCTGCGGGCGGCAACGCATGCGGGCGCAGCGGCTGGCGAAGGATGCGTTGCTGGCTTCGACGCTTGCCGCAACCGCCTCGCGCGACCGGCTGCTGCCGACCATGAACGAGTTCGAAGCCGCGCTCGTGGAACTGGAGCGCGCGCCCCTCAGTTCACCCGAGATCCGCGCCGGCTTGGTGACTGCGCGCGACGAATGGCTGCGCCTGGTCGGCGGTGTGCAGGCGCTGGACAGTCCTGAAGGTCGCGCCACGCTGGTTCGCTCCAGCGAAGCGCTCGTCGACACCTTCGAGCGCCTCACGGGTTGGTACGAGCACAGCCTGCAGGTCATCATGTCCTGAAGCCGGTTGTGCGGTACCTGCTGGGTCAGGCCGCGACCTTCTCCACATGCGCCTGGCGCGTGTAGAGGAAATCGATCACCGCCTTGCGCGCATGCACATAGGCCGGGTCTTCCGCCAGCTCGACGCGGTTGCGCGGGCGTGCGATGTCCACCGCCAGCACGTCGCCGATGGTGGCGGCCGGGCCATTGGTGAGCATCACGATGCGGTCGCTCAGCAGCACGGCCTCGTCGACGTCGTGCGTGACCATGACGACGGTGCTGTGCGTCTTCTGCACGATGGCGAGCAGCTCGTCCTGCAGCTTGGCGCGGGTGAGGGCGTCGAGCGCGCCGAAGGGCTCGTCCATCAGCAGCACCTTGGGTTCCATCGACAGCGCGCGTGCGATGCCCACGCGCTGCTTCATGCCGCCGGAGATTTCGCCGGGGCGCTTCTGCGCGGCAGGCGTGAGGCCCACCAGCGCGAGCGCTGCATCGGTGCGCTGGCGCAGTTGTGCCTTGCTCTCGGTGGCGGCGAACACGCGCTCGACCGCGAGGTACACGTTCTCGAAGCAGGTGAGCCAGGGCAGCAGCGAGTGGTTCTGGAACACGACGGCGCGTTCAGGGCCAGGCCCTTTGATTTCGCGGTTCGCGCACAGCAGCACGCCTTGCGTCGGCGTCGTCAGCCCGGCGATCAGGTTCAAGAGCGTCGACTTGCCGCAGCCCGAGTGCCCGATGAGCGTGATGAACTCGCCCTTGGCAACGTTCAGGTTGATGTCGCGCAGCGCGAGGAAGCTCCCCTTGGCCGTCCTGAAGCGCTGCTCGACGTCGCGGATCTCGATGTACTTGCTGTCGTCGTTCATGACTTCACCTCTTCGAACGTGAATGCGGTTGCCAGCTTGATGAGCGCGAACTCCAGCACCAGCCCGACGATGCCGATCACGAAGATCGCGATGATGATGTTGGCGACGTTGAGGTTGTTCCACTCGTCCCACACCCAGAAGCCGATGCCCACGCCGCCGGTCAGCATCTCGGCCGCGACGATCACCAGCCACGCGGTGCCTACCGCGAGGCGCACGCCGGTGAGCATGTAGGGCAGCACGGCGGGAAAGAGGATCTTGGTGAGGATCTTCCATTCGGAAAGATTGAGCACCTTCGCCACGTTCATGTAGTCGCTCGGCACGCGCTGCACGCCGACGGCGGTGTTGATGACCATCGGCCAGATCGAGCAGATGAAGATGGTCCAGATCGCAGCAGGGTTGGCGCCCTTGAACACCAAAAGGCCGATGGGCAGCCACGCGAGCGGTGACACCGGGCGCATCAGGCTGATCAGCGGGTTGAACATGCGTGCGAGGAACTCGAAGCGCCCGATCGCGAAGCCTGCCGGAATGCCGACCAGCGCCGCGAGCCCGAAGCCCAGCGCCACGCGTTGCAGCGACGAGAGCACGTTCCAGCCAACGCCCTGGTCGTTCGGCCCCTTGCTGTAGAACGGATCGCTGAACACGGTGAGCGCCTGCTGCCAGGTGGCGAGCGGTGTGGGAAAGCCGGTGGTGCTCTTCATGGCGACCAGCTCCCAGATCAAGAGCAGCAGGCCGAAGCCTGCGAGCGGCGGGAGCACGCGCATCCAGAAGGCGCGCAGGTCGATGGGCGTGCGGGTGCGGGGCTCGGGCGCAGGGGCCGCCACGACTGCGGGCGCGGGTGCCACGGGCCTGGCCGCGGCAGGTGCCGGCGCCTGCGATGCGGCCGCTTCGAGCGGAGAGTGAAATACAGCGCTGACCATGGTGCGTTTCTCCTCAGACATGCAGCTTGAAAGACTCGGCGTACTTCTTCGGGTCCTTGCCGTCCCACACGGAGCCGTCGAAGAGCTTGCTGGTGCGCATCACGTCCTTGGGCACGGGCGTCTGCGTGGCGGCGGCGGCCTGCTTGTAGATGTCGATGCGGTTGATCTCGGTGGCCACCTTCAGGTAGTCCGGATGCTCCTTCAGCAGGCCCCAGCGCTTGTGCTGGGTGAGGAACCACATGCCGTCCGAGAGGTACGGGAAGTTCACCGCGCCGCCGTTGTAGAACTTCATGTGGTTCGGGTCGTCCCAGCTCTTGCCGAGGCCGTTGGTGTAGCGGCCCAGGATGCGCTGGTTGATCGCGTCCACGCTGGTGTTGACGTAGCTCTTGTCGGCGATGGTCTCGGCCATCTTGTTCTTGTTCTGCAGGCCGGTGTCGATCCACTTGCTGGCTTCGAGGATCGCTGCGGTCACGGCGCGTGCGGTGTTGGGGTACTTCTTCGTGAACTCGGCGGTGCAGCCGAGCACCTTCTCGGGGTGGTCCTTCCAGATGTCCTGCGTGGTGATGGCGGTGATGCCGATGCCGTCCATGATCGCGCGCTGGCCCCAGGGCTCGCCCACGCAGTAGCCGTCCATGTTGCCCACGCGCATGTTGGCCACCATCTGCGGGGGCGGCACGGTGATGTTCTTCACGTCCTTGAACGGGTCGATGCCGGCCGAGGCGAGCCAGTAATAGAGCCACATCGCATGCGTGCCGGTGGGGAAGGTCTGGGCGAAGGTGTATTCGCGCTTCTCGGTGGCGATGAGCTTGGCGAGCGAGGCCGCATCGACAGCGCCTTTGTCGGAGAGCTTCTTCGAGAGCGTGATCGCCTGGCCGTTGTTGTTGAGGGTCATGAGCACGGCCATGTCCTTCTTCGGGCCGCTCAGCCCCAGGTGCATGCCGTAGACCAGGCCGTAGAGCACGTGCGCCATGTCGATGTCGCCGTTGGAGAGCTTGTCGCGCACGCCGGCCCAGCTGGCTTCCTTGCTGGGGACGATCTTCACGCCGTACTTCTTGTCGATGCCGAGCACCGAGGCCATCACGACGCTGGCGCAATCGGTCAGAGGGATGAAGCCGATCTTCACTTCTTCTTTTTCTGGCTTGTCGGAGCCCTGGGCCCAGACGGCGGCGCGCAGGGCGGGGTCGATGCCCACGGCGCCGATGGCGGCGGCTTGCAGTACGCGGCGGCGGCTGAGACGGGTTTTCAGCAGGTCGGTCATGAGGGCGGGCTCCGGTTGAAGAACGAACAAACAAAAAAAGCAGAAGCGAAAAACAAAAAAGGCGTCCCGACCGCGCAGGGGCTGCTCGCGAACGAGCCCTTGCGGGATGGGGACGCCTTTGTCCGGTTCGGTGGGAGACACCCGCCGTTGGGTGCCGCCTGCCTGTAGACCACGAAGGTCTTATGTACTCACCTATGCAAAACTGCGTGCCAGTAATCGTGGGATGTGCGGTGCTATCGAAAAAGTAGCTCTGGTGCACGGTGTGCGAAGGCGGGAGCTCTGCTGGACGCCGGCATCAGGCCAAAGCACGTTTTTGTGCATTGCACCAAGTTGAAACGCGCTCAGCGCGGCGTGCGGGCGTCCGGCATCGGCAGGTAGTCGGCCATGGCGAGCATCGACTCCGCCACGTCGACCAGCCGGCGCTTCTGGTTCATGGCGGTCTGGCGCAGCATCTTGTGGGCCTCGTCCTCGCTCAGGCGCCGATGCGCCATCAGCAGGCCCTTGGCGCGTTCGACCACCTTGCGCTCGTTGAGCGAGGCGCGCACGGTCTGGAGTTCGTCGCTCATGGCCTGCAGGCGCTGCGACTGCTCCTGGACCATGTCGAGCACCGAGCGCTCCAGCCCGCGCCCGTACGGGGCGGGGGCCACGGCCTGGGTGCCTGCATCGTCGAAGAACAGGGCGCCGCCGGACTGCGGTGCCAGCGTGCCGAGCAGTTGCTGGTAGGCCTCCAGGTCGGTGCGCGCCTGCGCGGTCTTGCGGTTGCAGAGGGCGCGCAGGTCGGCGGCGAGGCGGTCTTCGACCCTGCGCATCGCGTCGATGCGGCGGGTACAGCAGTCGAACCAGTCCTGGCTCAGCTGGCTGTATTGCGCGTCCGGCGCCGCGGCCAGCGTGGTGCCGATGCGGCGCAGGCGCTCGAGCTCGGCCATGGTGGCGTCGGCCTCGCTTTCGCGCCACAGCACCAGCACCTCGTCGCTCGAGAAATCGGTGAAGACGTGAAAGCAGCGCTCCTGCGATTCGATGAGGTGCAGCCACTGCACACGCTGCGCCTCGTTGCTGCGGCCCAGCGCCAGCGTGGCGGCGCCGAAGGCGCGCTCCTGGCCCGCGAACTCCTTGCCCTGCATGAAGTTGAACATCGCGACCAGGAGGCGCGAGATCTCGGGGTCGGTGGCGCCGTCGGCCGCCTCGAACACCACGGCCAGCAGGCCGGCGACGAGCTTGGCGAAGGCCGCGGTCGATTGCGCCGGCGCGAGTTCCAGTGCGCCGACGCGCGCGCGCAGCGCGGGCAGGGCGTCCAGCCCCGGCAGCACCCAGGCGATGCGGCTGAACAGGCGTGCGCTGTTACCGGCACTGGCACGTTGGCGGGCCTCGGTCTCCAGTTGGTCGAAGCCGTTGCGCACCGCCTCCTCGAGCGCTTGGCATTCGGCAATCTGCGGATCGCGCTGGTCGGCAAAGCGCTGGCCGCGCGAGGCGAGGAACACGTTCGACATGCCGCGCTCGCGCTGCAGCGCATGCACCAACCGGCCGATCAGGCCGACCAGCTCGCTGGTGCGGGCGAGCTGGTCGAGCTCGTCGATTTCGCACTGGCGGGCGGCGATGAGGAAGTGCAGGCCGGATTTCATGGTGGGTGGGGAAGGGGACGCACACCGTCGCTGCAACATCCGTGCCTTGCCCCTTTGCGGGCGTCGCCTGCAGGCGCCACCTACACTCGCCGCATGCTCTTGTTGGGAATCGAATCATCCTGCGACGAGACCGGCGTGGCGCTGGTCGAATCGCACGGCGACGCGCTGCCGGTGCTGCTTTCGCATGCACTGCACAGCCAGATCGCCATGCACCAGGCCTACGGCGGCGTGGTGCCCGAACTGGCCAGCCGCGACCACATCCGTCGCGTGCTGCCCCTCACTGAAGCCGTGATGGCCGAGGCCGGGCGCTCGCTGAAAGAAATCGACGTGGTGGCCTATACGCGCGGGCCGGGGCTTGCGGGCGCATTGCTGGTGGGCGCTGGCGTAGCCTGCGCATTGGGCGTGGCGCTCGGCAAGCCGGTGCTGGGCGTGCATCACCTCGAAGGGCATCTGCTGTCGCCGTTCCTGAGTGCCGATCCGCCCGAATTTCCGTTCGTCGCGCTGCTGGTGTCGGGTGGTCACACGCAGCTGATGCGGGTCGACGGCGTGGGCCGCTACGAGCTGCTCGGCGAAACCATCGACGATGCGGCGGGCGAAGCGTTCGACAAGAGCGCCAAGCTCATGGGCCTGCCATACCCCGGCGGCCCGTGGCTCGCGAAGCTGGCCGAAGGCGGTAGCGCGACGGCATTCAAGCTGCCGCGGCCGCTGCTGCACAGCGGCGATCTCGATTTTTCGTTTGCGGGCCTGAAGACCGCGGTGCTCACACAGGCCAAGAAGCTCGGCGACCAGCTCGAGGCGAACAAGGCCGATCTGGCGGCGTCCACGCAGGCGGCCATCGTCGAGGTGCTGCTGAAGAAATCGCTCACCGCGCTCGATCAGACCGGGCTCAAACGCCTGGTGGTGGCCGGTGGCGTGGGCGCGAACAAGAATTTGCGTGAGCAACTGAATGCGGCGTGCGCAAAGCGCAAGGTGCGCGTGCACTACCCCGAGCTGCACCTGTGCACCGACAACGGCGCCATGATCGCCATGGCCGCCGCGATGCGCCTTCAATCTGGCCTGTCGCAGGCCAGCGCGCGCTACGCCTTCGACGTCAAGCCGCGATGGCCGATGGCCTCGCTGACCGCCGAGGCTCAGCCGCTGCCCGAGGCGGTGTAAAGAAAGCAACGCGTGCCGCCCTGCAAAGGCAGGGCGGCACGTCGCATCAAAGCCTGGCCGTACATACGGCCAGTCCTGGCCGCCTTAGTTGATCTGCAGTTGCGACGCCTGGCTCACCGGAACCAGCTTGCCCAGCTTCAGCGTGAGCACGCCGTTTTCCAGCTTGGCTTCGCTCGCTGCGGCATCGATGTCCAGCGGCAGTTCGTAGGCGGCCTTGAACTGGCGTTTGGCTTCGGCCTTGCTGTCGATGCGGACCACGGCGCCTTCGAGGCTGATCGCGAGGTCTTCGCGCGAGAGGCCCGGCACGTCGAGCGAGAGAGTCCAGCTCTTGTCGTCCTGCTCCACCAGCGGCGAGCGGCGGGGTGCGGCGAAGGCGTCGTTCACGAAGCGCTCGAAGGCACGGTCGTACGAGCGGGGAACGAAGCGGGTGGTGCGGACGGTGGGTGCGAAAAACATGATGGAAAGCTCCTGAATGAACACAATGGGGACAAGGAATGTGTGTCCCTTACACTGCGCGGCCATTCAATCCTGAGTGCCGCTTGACACCTCATCTAGGCGCAGCCGCACGCGTTTCAAGACGATGACTCCCCCCTTTATTTGGCGCCGCCAGGCCTTGAAATTCGCGGCGCTGGCGCTATGCGCGAGCCCCTTCGCCGGGCTCGCGCAAACCTCGTCCGTGCCGCCCGCGCCCATCCGGCTTGCGTTGATCGAGAGCATGAGCGGGCCCTTCGCGAACACGGGCGAAGCGGTGTTCCGCAACCTCTTGTGGGCGGTGGAGCGCGTCAATGCGCGCGGCGGCGTGAAGCTTCCGGGCGGTGCGCGTCCGCTGCAGCTGGACCGCTACGACAGCAAGGGCCAGAACGAGGAGGCGCTCTCCGCATTGCGCGCGGCCATGGACGACGGTGCGCGCATCGTCCTGCAGGGCAACTCGTCGGCCACCGCTGCGGCGCTGGTCGATGCCATCGACAAGAACAACGAGCGCGACCCGGCAAGGCGCGTGATCTTCCTGAATTACGCGGCGGTCGATCCGGTGCTCACCAACGAGCGCTGCAGCTTCTGGCACTTCCGCTTCGACGCCCACGCCGACATGCGCGTGGCCGCGCTGATGGACGTGGTGAAGGACGACGCGGCGCTCAAGCGCGCCTACCTGATCGGGCAGGACTACAGCTTCGGCCAAGCGGTGCTGCGCGAGGTGCGACGGCAGCTCGGCGTGCAGCGGACAGATGTGGAAATCGTCGGCGACGAACTGCACCCGATGGGCAAGGTGAAGGACTTCGCGCCCTACGCCACCAAGATCCTCGCGAGCGGCGCACAGGCGGTGTTCACCGGCAACTGGGGCAACGACCTCACGCTGCTCGTGAAGGCGGCGCGCGAGGCGGGCTTCAACGGCAGTTTCTATACCTTCTACGGCAACGCGCTCGGCGCGCCCGCGGCCATCGGCGATGCGGGCATCGGCCGCGTGGTGGCCGTGGCCGACTGGCTGCCGAACGTGCAGACCGCGCAGTCGGAGGCGTTCTATCGCGCGTTCCGTGCGCGCTTTCCGAAGCCCGCGGACGACTATGTGCACATGCGGATGCAGCTGCTGGTGGAGTCGCTCGCGCAGGCCGTCGAGCGGGCGGGCAGCGTCGATGCAGTGGCCGTGGCGCGCGCGCTGGAGCAGGCCGACGTGAGCCTGTACGGCCAGCGCGGCCGCATGCGCGCGGCGGACCACCAGTTCCAGCAGCAGCTCGTGGTCGGCGTAATGGACCGGCAGGGCAAGCCCGGCGTGCAGTTCGATGTCGAGGGCTCGGGCTACGGCTTCCGCGTGATCAAGACGATTGCCCCGGAGCGCGCCGAACTGCCGACTTCGTGCAAGATGAAACGACCCTCATGAACAGGACAACAGCAGATGCGTGAAGCCATTCACAACCTCGAAGCCTCCAAGATCCGTGAGGTGGCCAATGCCGGTTTGGGCCGGGACGATGTGCTCGCCTTCTGGTTCGGCGAAAGCGACGAGGTCACGCCCGAGGTGATCCGTCAGGCTGCCATCGAATCGCTGCAGCGCGGCGAGACCTTCTATGCCCACAACCTCGGCTTGCCCGAACTGCGCGAGGCGATTGCGCGCTACACCAGCGCGCTGCATCCGGCGGTCGATGCGTCGCGCATCGCGGTCACTTCGGGCGGCGTGAGCGCACTGATGCTTGCGGTGCAGGCGCTGGTCGAGGCGGGCGACGACGTGGTCGCGGTGACGCCGGTGTGGCCCAACCTCACGGTGCAGCCGGCGATCATGGGGGCGCATGTGCGATCGGTACCGCTGGTGCCGGTGCAAGGGCAGTGGACGCTCGATCTGCCCGCGCTGCGCGCGGCGGTCACACCGAAGACGAAGCTCCTGATCGTCAACGCGCCGAACAACCCCACGGGCTGGACGATGACGCGCGACGAGCAGCAGGCCGTGCTCGACCATTGCCGCGAGACGGGCACCTGGATCCTCGCCGACGAGGTGTACGAGCGGCTCTACTTCGAGCCTTCGCCGAACAGCTGCGCGCCGAGCTTTCTCGACATCTCGAAGCCCGACGACCGGCTCGTCGTGACGCACAGTTTCTCGAAGAGCTTCCTCATGACCGGATGGCGCCTCGGCTGGCTGGTGCTGCCGCCCGCGATGGTCGATGGCATCGGCAAGCTGATCGAGTTCAACACCTCGTGTGCCAGCGTGTTCACGCAGCGCGCCGCCATCGCGGCGATCGCGCACACCGCGGAGATCACGCCGCGCGTGGTCGCGCACCTGAAGCTGTGCCGCGACACGCTGGTGCCGCTGCTGGCCGCGGTGCCCGGCGTGCAGGTGGCGCCCGCCAAGGGCGGCATGTACGCCTTCTTCCGGCTCGAAGGCTTCGGCGATTCGCTCGATGTCGCCAAGCGGCTGGTGGTCGAAGCGGGTCTGGGGCTTGCACCGGGCAATGCCTTTGCGCCGGAAGCCCAAGGCTGGCTGCGCTGGTGCTTTGCGTCGAAAGACCCGCAGCGACTGGTGCAGGGCGTGGAGCGGCTGCGCAACTGGCTGGCGGCGCAGCCGCAGCGCAAGGGCTGATCCGGCCCCGTCTGCAATTTCGTTCAATACGCGGGGCGAGCAGCCCGCGAAGCTTGGCCTTTCTTCGAGAGCGAAAGGTCGTGCATGTCGGAACGAATCAAGGGAATGGTGCTGTGCGCGCTGGCGATGGTCACGGTGGGCAGCACGGTGGTCGCCAGCAAGGTGATTGCGGGCGGCCTGCCGCCGTTTACCGCGACGGCGCTGCGGTTTGCGATGGCGCTGCCTGTGTTTCTTTTGCTGTTGCGGGTGACGCGCTCGCCGTGGCCGCGGCCTGATCGGCGTGATCTGGTGCTGCTCTTGTGCCAGGCCGGGCTGGGAAGCGTCGGCTACACGGTGCTGCTGATCCTGGGCGTGCGGTGGGCGCCGGCTGCCAGTGCCGGCGTGGTGGCGGGGACGCTGCCGGCTGTCGCTGCGCTGGTGGCGGTGCTGGCGCTGCGCGAGCGGCCTGGGCGCTACCTGGTGGGCAGCATCGTGCTGGCGACGGCGGGCGTGCTGGCGATCAGCTGGCCGGGGGAGGGCGCCGTGACGGGCTCGAAATCGCCGTCCGCGATGATCGGCAACCTGCTGGTGCTGGGCGCGGTAGTCTGCGAGGCGATGTTCATCCTGCTCAATAAGCGCCTGCGGGTGCCGGTGCGGCCGTTGGCGCTGTCGACGCTGATGACGGCCTTCGGGCTCCTGCTGTCGCTGGTGCCGGCGCTGTTCGAGCGGCCCTGGGAGCAGCCGTTGCCGAACGATGCCCTGATCGGTGTCGCCTACTACGCGCTGGTGCCGACGGTGCTGGGTTTCGTGCTCTGGTTTGCCGGATCGGCCAGGCTGAAGGGGGCGGAGGCGGCGCTCTTCACGGCGCTGCTGCCGGTTTCGGCGCTGATACTGGCGGCGCTTTGGTTGGGTGAAAGTATCAGCCTCGCTCAGATCGGCGGAGCGGCCTGCGTGCTGGGTGCCGTGGGGCTGGCTTCGCTCGATGGACGGGGTGGAAAACGCCCCGAAAGCCCCCTCCGGCCCGCCGAGCTATAATCCCGAGGCTTTGCATGCCGCAAGGCGCACGGTGAGGGCAGTTCCAGCGCTCACCGCAAGTCAAACATCCCGGAACAAGGAAATTCAACATGATCGCAGCCTCCATCAAGGCCGAAGTCGTCAAAGACAACGCCCGCGCCGCCAACGACACCGGCAGCCCCGAAGTGCAAGTCGCACTGCTGACCGCCCGTATCAACGAGCTCACCCCCCACTTCAAGACCCACGCCAAGGACCACCACGGCCGTCGCGGTCTGCTGCGCATGGTGAGCCGCCGCCGCAAGCTCCTGGACTACCTCAAGTCCAAGGACGCCGACCGTTACACCGCGCTGATCGCCAAGCTGGGTCTGCGCAAGTAAATCGAATCGCATGAAAAAACGCCTGGGTTAGTCCGCTAGCTCAGGCGTTTTTTACTTCGCGATCCACTTTCGGAGTGCCAAAACAGAGCGAAGCTGTGTCATTCCAATGAAGTTCTCCCCGAGCTTCGCTGGAATGGCATCGTGTTCTGAGAAGCCTCCGCCCCTTGCGAACCCTGTGTGGTTCGCTACTAAAACAGGAGCAAACATGAGCCTCTTCAACAAAGTCACCAAGTCCTTCCAGTGGGGCGACAAGACCGTCGTCATGGAAACGGGCGAAGTCGCCCGCCAGGCCAATGGCGCCGTGCTGGTCGACATCGATGGCACCGTGATCCTGGCGACCGTGGTCGCCTCCAAGTCCGCCAAGCCGGGCCAGGACTTCTTCCCGCTGACCGTCGACTACATCGAGAAGACTTACGCCGCGGGCAAGATCCCCGGCAGCTTCTTCAAGCGCGAAGCCAAGCCAAGCGAACACGAAACGCTGACCAGCCGCCTGATCGACCGTCCGATTCGCCCGCTGTTCCCCGAAGGCTTCCTGAACGAAGTGCACGTGGTCATCCACACCGTGTCGCTTAACCCCGAAGTCGACGCCGACATCGCCGCCATGATCGGCGTGAGCGCTGCTCTGTCGATCTCCGGCATCCCCTTCAGCGGCCCGATCGGCGCCGCCCGCGTGGGCTACATCAACGGCCAGTACGTGCTGAATCCGGGCCAGACGGCCCGCAAGGATTCGCAGATGGACCTCGTCGTCGCCGGCACGCAAGCCGCCGTGCTGATGGTCGAGTCCGAAGCCCAGCAACTGAGCGAAGAAATCATGCTCGGCGGCGTGGTGTTCGGCCATGAACAGGCCGGCATTGCGATCAACGCGATCCATGACCTCGTGCGCGACGCCGGCAAGCCGGTGTGGGACTGGCAAGCGCCGGCCGAAGACGAAGCCTTCGTCGCCAAGGTCAAGGGCCTGGCCGAAGAAAAGCTGCGCGCTGTCTATCAAATTCGCAGCAAGCAAGCCCGCACGCAGGCTCTCCGCGAAGCCAATGCCAGCGTGATGGCATCGCTGAAGGAAAGCGGCGAGCCTTTCGACGCCGGTAAGGTCAACGACCTGCTGTTCTCGATCGAATCGAAGATCGTTCGCAGCCAGATCCTCTCGGGCGAACCCCGCATCGACGGCCGCGACACGCGCACCGTGCGCCCCATCGAAATCCGCAACTCGGTGCTGCCCCGCACTCACGGTTCGGCCCTGTTCACGCGCGGTGAAACGCAGGCGCTGGTCATCACCACGCTCGGCACCGAACGCGACGCGCAGCGCATCGACGCGCTGGCCGGCGAGTACGAAGACCGCTTCCTGTTCCACTACAACATGCCTCCCTTTGCCACCGGCGAAGTGGGCCGCATGGGTTCGACCAAGCGCCGCGAAATCGGCCACGGCCGCCTGGCCAAGCGCGCGCTCGTCGCCGTGTTGCCGACCAAGGAAGAATTCCCGTACACCGTGCGCGTCGTGTCTGAAATCACCGAGTCGAACGGCTCCTCGTCGATGGCTTCGGTCTGCGGCGGCTGCCTCTCGATGATGGACGCCGGCGTGCCGATGAAGGCGCACGTGGCCGGCATCGCCATGGGCCTCATCAAGGAAGACAACCGCTTCGCGGTGCTGACCGACATCCTGGGCGACGAAGATCACCTGGGCGACATGGACTTCAAGGTTGCGGGCACCACCAACGGCATCACCGCGCTGCAGATGGACATCAAGATCCAGGGCATCACCAAGGAAATCATGCAGGTCGCACTGGCGCAAGCCAAGGAAGCGCGCATGCACATCCTGGGCAAGATGCAGGAAGCCATGGGCGAGGCCAAGGCCGAAGTCTCCAGCTTCGCACCGCGCCTGACCACGCTGAAGATCAACCCCGAGAAGATCCGCGACGTGATCGGCAAGGGCGGCTCGGTCATCCGTGGCCTGCAGGAAGAGACCGGCACGACGATCAACATCGACGAAGACGGCACCATCACCATCGCCTCGACCGATCCGGAAAAGGCTGAACTCGCCAAGAAGCGCATCGAACAGATCACCGCCGAAGTCGAAATCGGCAAGGTCTACGAAGGCCCGGTCACCAAGATCCTGGACTTCGGCGCGCTCATCAACCTGCTGCCCGGCAAGGATGGCCTGCTGCACATCAGCCAGATCGCGCACGAACGCGTCGAGAAGGTGACTGACTATCTGAGCGAAGGCCAGATCGTGAAGGTCAAGGTTCTGGAAACGGACGAAAAGGGACGCGTCAAGCTGTCCATGAAGGCCCTGACCGAGCGTCCGGCCGGCATGGAATACAGCGAGCGTCCGCCGCGTGAAGACCGTGGCGATCGCGGCGACCGTGGCGGCGACCGCCGCGAACGTTCGGACCGTGGCGATCGCGGCGGCGACCGTGGTGGTGATCGTGGCGAGCGCGCCCCGCGCTTCAACGACCAGCAACAGCAACCGCGCAACGACCAGCAGCAGGCTCCGGCCGACGAGCAACAGTCGCAAGCCCCGCGCGAGCCTCAGGAGTAAGAAGGGCGCAACGGCAGGTTTTCCCTGCCGTTGCTATCTTTTGAACAACCAGCTGCGCCCCACTGCGGGCGTTGGAGGCCGAAAGACCATGAAAGCCATTGAAATCACTTCGTACGGCGCCCCTGAGGTGCTGCGCGTGGCCGATCGTCCCGATCCCGTGGCGGGTGCGGGCGAACTGCTGATTCGCGTCGCGGCCAGTGGCGTCAACCGGCCCGACGTGCTGCAGCGGATGGGCCACTATCCGGTGCCGCCGGGCGCGTCCGATCTGCCGGGCCTCGAAGTGGCCGGCGAGATCGTGTCGGGCGACGCCGCGGCGTTGGCCGAAGCGGGCTTCAAGGTCGGTGACCGTGTCTGCGCGCTGATTGCCGGTGGTGGATACGCCGAGCTGTGCGTGGCGCCTGTGGCGCAATGCCTGCCGGTGCCCAAGGGCTGGAGCGATGTCGACGCAGCTTCGCTGCCCGAGACCTTCTTCACCGTCTGGAGCAATGTGTTCGAGCGCGGACGTTTGCAAAAGGGCGAAACGCTGCTGATCCAGGGCGGCTCGAGCGGCATCGGCGTCACGGCGATCCAGATTGCCAAGGCGTTGGGCGCAACGGTGATCGTCACGGCCGGCAGCGACGACAAGTGCGAAGCCTGCAAGAAGCTCGGTGCCGACCAAGCCATCAACTACCGCACGAGCGACTTCGTCGAAAAGGCGAAGGAACTCACGGGTGGCAAGGGCGTGGACGTGATCCTCGACATGGTGGCGGGCGACTACGTGGCGCGCGAGATCGAGTGTCTGGCCGAAGACGGCCGGCTCGTGATCATCGCGGTGCAGGGCGGCGTGAAGGCGCAGATCAATGCGGGCCTCGTGCTGCGCAGGCGCCTGACGATCACCGGCTCGACGCTGCGGCCCCGGCCGGTGGCGTTCAAGGGCGCGATTGCCAGGGCATTGCGCGAGAAGGTCTGGCCGCTGCTCGAAAGCGGCGCGATCAAGCCCGTGATCCACAGCACTTTTGCGGCGGCGGGTGAACCCAGTGGCGCAGCCCAGGCTCACACGCTGATGGAATCGAACCAGCACATCGGCAAGATCGTGCTGACATGGTGACAACGACGAACAACGCGATGACAACCAAGAAGAAACTGATCGCCGGCAACTGGAAGATGAATGGTGGCCTGGCTGCCAACGAGGCGCTGGTAAAGGCTCTGCAGCAGGGCTTGGCGGCAAGCCCGGCTGCTTGCGATGTCGCGCTGTGCGCGCCGGCACCGTATTTCGCCCAACTGCAATCGCTGCTGGCGGGTACGCCGTCGCTGGCGCTCGGTGCGCAGGATGTTTCGGCGCATCCGCAAGGCGCGTTCACCGGTGAGCAATCGGCGGCGATGCTGAAGGATTTCGGCGTGCGCTATGCCATCGTCGGTCATTCCGAGCGTCGGCAGTACCACGGCGAAACCGACGAGACGGTGGCCGCGAAGGCGGCTGCCGCATTGGCCAACGGCATCACGCCGATCGTTTGCGTCGGCGAGACGCTGGCCGAGCGCGAAGCAGGGCAGACCGAAGAAGTCGTCAAGCGCCAGCTGGCAGCGGTGATCCATGTGAATGGCCACTGCATCAGCGAAATCGTTGTGGCTTACGAGCCGGTCTGGGCCATCGGCACCGGCAAGACGGCTTCGCCAGAGCAAGCGCAGGCAGTGCATGCCGTGCTGCGTGCGCAGTTGCATCACGCAGCGAGCGAGCACGCTGCCGGCATCAGCATTCTTTACGGCGGCAGCATGAACGCGGCCAATGCCGCCGAACTGCTGGCGCAGGCCGACATCGACGGCGGCCTCATCGGTGGTGCATCGCTCAAGGCCCCCGACTTTCTGCAGATCATTTCTGCCGCTGCGCGCTGAACGCGCAACGGCTGTTATCAATTAGGAGTAA
Source organism: Variovorax sp. W1I1 (assembly GCF_030815625.1). Lineage (NCBI taxonomy): Bacteria > Pseudomonadati > Pseudomonadota > Betaproteobacteria > Burkholderiales > Comamonadaceae > Variovorax > Variovorax sp. W1I1. The sequence continues at coordinate 1,550,059 of NZ_JAUSWZ010000001.1, forward strand.
GAACGAATGAACGTGGTCCTCAACCTTCTGGTCGGCGTGCAAATGCTGGCGGCCCTGGCGATGATCGGCCTGATCCTGGTCCAGCACGGCAAGGGTGCCGACATGGGCGCCGCCTTCGGCAGCGGCAGCGCCGGCAGCCTGTTCGGTGCCAGCGGCAGCGCAAACTTTCTCTCGCGCACCACGGCTGTGCTGGCTGCGGTGTTCTTCGCATGCACGTTGCTGCTTGCGTACTTCAGCCATGCGCGTCCTGCGGGCGGCGGCAGTCTCCTCGAGCGCGCGGCCGTGGGCACGCCCGCTGCACCTGCCAAGCCGGCATCTGGCGCGGCAGGCGAAATCCCTGGTGCGGGCGCTCCGAGCGCACCTGCATCGGCACCTGCCGCACCCGTTTCGGGCGCCGGTCAGATTCCGAACAAGTAATCCAGTCGTTTTCATGCAGTCGTCCCGAGAAACGGCTGTATTTCAGGGTAAACTCTAAAGCTGTTCAGAAAGCCAAATGCCTTAACCGGTACCTCATGCCATCTGAACAGCAAAAACCGCGGTCGTGGTGAAATTGGTAGACACGCTATCTTGAGGGGGTAGTGGCGAAAGCTGTGCGAGTTCGAGTCTCGCCGACCGCACCAAATCTCATCGGCAGAAAACCTCATCCAGAGGTTCTTCTTGCCGGTGGCAAGCGGTGAAAATTTCTCGATGAACCTCGATTCCTACCTTCCCGTCCTTTTGTTCATTTTGGTCGGAGTCGGCGTAGGCGTCGCCCCCCAAGTCATCGGATACATCCTCGGCCCCAATCGGCCAGACGCTGCGAAGAACGCTCCCTACGAGTGCGGCTTCGAAGCCTTCGAGGATGCGCGCATGAAGTTCGACGTGCGCTATTACCTCGTCGCCATTCTCTTCATCCTGTTCGATCTCGAAATTGCCTTTCTCTTCCCGTGGGCCATTGCGCTCAAGGAGATCGGTGCTGTCGGCTTCTGGGCCATGATGATCTTTCTCGCCATCCTCGTCGTAGGTTTCATCTACGAGTGGAAAAAAGGCGCGCTCGACTGGGAATGACAAGGAAAGCACACGATGGCCATTGAAGGCGTTCTCAAAGAAGGTTTCGTCACCACCACCTACGATTCGGTGGTGAATTGGGCGAAGACCGGATCTCTCTGGCCGATGACCTTCGGCCTCGCATGCTGTGCGGTCGAAATGATGCACGCGGGCGCTGCCCGCTACGACATCGATCGTTTCGGCATGCTGTTCCGTCCCAGCCCGCGCCAGTCTGATCTGATGATCGTGGCCGGCACGCTGTGCAACAAGATGGCGCCGGCGCTGCGCAAGGTCTACGACCAGATGCCCGAGCCGCGCTGGGTGCTCTCGATGGGCTCGTGCGCCAATGGCGGTGGTTACTACCACTACAGCTATTCGGTTGTGCGCGGCTGCGACCGCATCGTGCCGGTCGACGTCTATGTTCCGGGTTGCCCGCCCACCGCCGAGGCATTGCTCTACGGCGTGATCCAGTTGCAGCAGAAGATTCGCCGCACCAACACCATTGCCCGCGCCTGAGAGATTGCCGACGATGACTGACTTTGCAATTTCGCCGGAGGTGCTGCGCGCCACCATCACCGAGACGCTCGGCGCCAAGGCCAAGAGCGTGACGCTCGCATTGGGCGAGGTGACTGTCGTGGTGAGCGCCGCCGACTACATAGAAGCCGCCACGCTGCTGCGCGATGCGCCCGGCTGCCGCTTCGAGCAATTGATCGACCTCTGCGGCATGGACTATTCCGACTACCGCGAAGGCGAGTGGCAAGGCGAGCGCTACGGCGTGGTCTCGCACCTGCTGTCGGTCACGCTCAATCAGCGCGTGCGCCTGAAGGTGTTCGCGCCGAACGAAGACCTGCCCGTGGTCGATTCGCTCCAGCCCGTTTGGAACGCCGCCACCTGGTTCGAGCGCGAAGCATTTGACCTCTACGGCATCGTGTTCGACGGCCATGACGACCTGCGCCGCATCCTGACCGACTACGGCTTCATCGGCCACCCGTTCCGCAAGGACTTCCCGGTGTCGGGTCACGTCGAGATGCGTTACGACGAAGAACAGAAGCGCGTCGTGTACCAGCCGGTATCGATCGAGCCGCGAGAAATCACGCCGCGCGTGATCCGCGAAGACAACTACGGCGGCGGTTTGCACTGATATGGCCGAAATCAAGAACTACACCCTCAACTTCGGCCCCCAGCATCCGGCCGCGCACGGCGTGCTGCGCCTGGTGCTCGAGCTCGACGGCGAAGTGATCCAGCGCGCCGATCCTCACATCGGCCTGCTGCACCGCGCGACCGAAAAACTCGCCGAATCGCGCACCTTCATCCAGTCGCTGCCCTATATGGACCGTCTCGACTACGTGTCGATGATGTCCAACGAGCACGCCTATTGCCTCGCCATCGAGCGGATGATGGGCTTGGACGTGCCGATCCGCGCGCAGTACATCCGCGTGATGTTCGCCGAGATCACCCGCTTGCTGAACCACCTGCTGTGGCTCGGTGCGCACGGTCTGGATTGCGGCGCGATGAACATGCTCATCTACTGCTTCCGCGAGCGTGAAGACCTGTTCGACATGTACGAGGCCGTTTCCGGCGCGCGCATGCACGCGGCTTACTTCCGTCCGGGTGGCGTCTACCGCGACCTGCCGGACGCGATGCCGCAGTACAAGGTCAGCAAGATCAAAAACGCGAAGGCCATCGAGCGCCTGAACGAAAACCGCCAGGGTTCGCTGCTCGACTTCGTCGACGATTTCTGCAAGCGCTTCCCGAAGATGGTGGACGAGTACGAGACGCTGCTCACCGACAACCGCATCTGGAAGCAGCGTACCGTGGGCATCGGCGTCGTGACGCCGGAGCGCGCGCTGAACCTGGGCTTCACCGGCCCCATGCTGCGCGGCTCGGGCATCGAATGGGACCTGCGCAAGAAGCAGCCCTACGACGTCTACGACCAGATGCAGTTCGACGTGCCCGTGGGCAAGACCGGCGACTGCTACGACCGCTACCTCGTGCGCGTCGAAGAAATGCGCCAGGCCAACAAGATCATCCAGCAGTGCTCGGCGTGGCTGCGCGTGAATCCCGGCCCGGTGATCACCGACAACCACAAGGTCGCTGCGCCCGCGCGCGAATCGATGAAGGCGAACATGGAGGAGTTGATCCACCATTTCAAGCTCTTCACCGAAGGCTTCCATGTGCCCGAAGGCGAGGCCTATGCCGCCGTCGAGCACCCGAAGGGCGAGTTCGGCATCTATCTCGTGAGCGACGGTGCCAACAAGCCCTACCGCCTGAAGATCCGCGCCCCTGGTTTCCCGCACCTCGCCGCCCTCGACGAAATGTCGCGCGGTCACATGATCGCCGACGCTGTCGCGGTGATCGGCACGATGGACATCGTGTTCGGCGAAATCGACAGGTGAGAAAGAGCGAATGACGACTTCCTCAACCCATCACCACGACGCTGCCCCTGCGGCCCCGTTGAAGGCTGAAATCCTCGAGCGTTTCGCGCGCGAGGTCGCCAAGTACCCCGAAGCCGGCAAGCAATCCGCCGTGATGGCGTGCCTGGCTATCGTCCAGCAGGACGAGGGCTACATCAGCATGCAGCGCGAGCGCGAGATCGCCGATTACCTCGGCATGGCGCCCATCGCCGTGCACGAGGTGACGACCTTCTACAACATGTACAACCAGCACCCGGTGGGCAAGTTCAAGCTCAACGTGTGCACCAACCTGCCGTGCCAGCTGCGTGACGGTGTCGCCGCGCTCGTGCACCTCGAAAAGAAGCTCGGCATCAAGATGGGCGAGACCACCGGCGATGGCCTGTTCACGCTGCAGCAGAGCGAGTGCCTGGGCGCCTGCGCCGATTCGCCCGTGATGCTGGTCAACGACCGCACCATGTGCAGCTTCATGAGCAACGAGAAGCTCGACCAACTCATCGAAGGCCTGCGCGCTTCGACCAAAGGGGAGACTGCCTGATGTCGCCCGAACAAGTACTCCAGCAGTTCCAGGCAACGGGCGTCCAGACCTGTTTCCATGACCGCCACATCGAGCCGCAGATCTATGCCGGCCTGAACGGCACCAACTGGCGCCTCGCCGACTACGAAGCGCGCGGTGGCTACAAGGCGCTGCGCAAGATCCTCACCGAGGGTCTCACGCCTGACCAGGTGATCGCCGAAGTGAAGGCCTCGGGCTTGCGCGGCCGTGGCGGCGCCGGTTTCCCGACGGGCCTGAAGTGGAGCTTCATGCCCCGCCAGTTCCCGGGCCAGAAGTACCTCGTCTGCAACTCCGACGAAGGCGAGCCGGGCACGTGCAAGGACCGCGACATTCTGCAGTTCAACCCGCACATCGTGATCGAAGGCATGGCCATCGCGGCGTACGCGATGGGCATCAGCGTGGGCTACAATTACATCCACGGCGAGATCTTCCAGAGCTACGACCGCTTCGAGGAAGCCCTCGAAGAAGCGCGCGCCGCCGGCTACCTCGGCGACAAGATTATGGGCAGCACGTACAACTTCCAGTTGCACGCGGCCCACGGCTTCGGCGCCTACATCTGCGGCGAAGAAACCGCGCTGCTCGAATCGCTCGAAGGCAAGAAGGGCCAGCCGCGCTTCAAGCCGCCGTTCCCTGCGAGCTTTGGCCTGTACGGCAAGCCCACCACCATCAACAACACCGAGACCTTCGCGGCGGTGCCCTGGATCATCAACAACGGTGGTCCGGCGTATCTCGAATGCGGCAAGCCGAACAACGGCGGCACCAAGATCTATTCGGTGAGCGGTGACGTCGAACTGCCCGGCAACTACGAAGTGCCGATGGGTACGCCGTTCTCCAAGCTGCTGGAGCTGTGCGGCGGTGTCCGCAAGGGCCGCACGCTCAAGGCCGTGATCCCCGGTGGATCGTCGTCCCCGGTGCTGCCGGCCGACATCATGATGGCCTGCACCATGGACTACGACTCCATCGCCAAGGCCGGCTCCATGCTGGGTTCGGGCGCGGTGATCGTCATGGACGACAGCCGCTCGATGGTCGAATCGCTCAAGCGCCTCTCTTACTTCTACATGCACGAATCCTGCGGCCAGTGCACGCCGTGCCGCGAAGGCACGGGCTGGCTCTACCGCGTGGTGGACCGCATCCACAACGGACAGGGCAGGGCGACCGACATGGACCTGCTCAACTCCGTGGCAGACAACATCCAGGGCCGCACCATCTGCGCCCTCGGCGATGCAGCGGCAATGCCGGTGCGCGCCATGATCAAGCACTTCCGTCATGAGTTCGAGGCCTTGATTCCGGGTTACGTCCCGAAAGCGCCCGTTCAGGCCTGAGCCCCGAGAAATACATATATGGTTGAAATCGAACTCGACGGCAAGAAGGTCGACGTGACCGAAGGCAGCATGATCATGCATGCGGCCGACAAGGCAGGCACGTACATCCCGCACTTCTGCTATCACAAGAAACTCAGCATCGCGGCCAACTGCCGCATGTGCCTGGTCGATGTGGAAAAGGCGCCCAAGCCGATGCCGGCCTGCGCCACGCCTGTCACGCAGGGCATGATCGTTCGCACCAAGAGCGAAAAGGCCATCAAGGCGCAGCAGTCGGTCATGGAATTCCTCCTGATCAACCACCCGCTGGATTGCCCCATCTGCGACCAGGGCGGCGAGTGCCAACTGCAGGACTTGGCCGTCGGCTATGGCGGTTCTTCTTCGCGCTACGAAGAAGAAAAGCGCGTCGTCTTCCACAAGGACGTCGGCCCGCTGATCAGCATGGAAGAGATGAGCCGCTGCATCCATTGCACGCGCTGCGTCCGTTTTGGCCAGGAAGTGGCCGGCGTGATGGAGCTCGGCATGACCCAGCGCGGCGAACACTCCGAAATCGAAACCTTCCTCGGCGATTCGGTCGACTCGGAACTGTCGGGCAACATGATCGACATCTGCCCGGTCGGTGCGCTCACGAGCAAGCCCTTCCGCTACAGCGCCCGCACCTGGGAACTGTCGCGCCGCAAGTCGGTGAGCCCGCACGATTCGACCGGCTCGAACCTGATCGTCCAGGTCAAGAACAACCGCGTGATGCGCGTGGTGCCGCTGGAGAACGAAGACGTCAACGAATGCTGGATCGCCGACCGCGACCGCTTCTCGTACGAAGCCCTCAACGGCCCGGAACGCCTGACGCAGCCCATGCTCAAGCAGGGCGGCCAATGGCAGCAGGTCGATTGGCAGACCGCGCTCGAATATGTGGCCAATGGCTTGAAGCAGATCAAGACTGACCACGGCGCGCAAAGCATCGGCACGCTGGTCAGCCCGCACAGCACGCTCGAAGAGCTGCACCTCGCCGCCATGCTCACGCGTGAACTGGGCAGCGACAACATCGACTATCGCCTCCGCAATGCCGAGTTCACGGCCTTCGAAGGCGTGCGCTGGCTCGGCACCTCGATCGCATCGCTCACGCAAGTGCAGCGCGCGCTGGTCGTCGGTTCGAACCTTCGCAAGGAACACCCGCTGTTCGCGCAGCGCATCCGCCAAGCCGTGCGCAAGGGCGCTGCGCTGTCGGTGATCACATCGTCCGGCCTCATGACCGATCGCGATGCCTGGGCCATCAATGTGGCGCAGTCGACCATCGTCGAAGCGGACCAATGGATCGAAGCGCTGGCCGCAGTTGCTGCAGCCATCGGCAAGACCAACGGTGCAGCCGCACCGCTGGCACCGAAGAGCGAACCCGACGCCGCTGCACAAGCCATCGCAGCGTCGCTGCTGGGCGGCGAACGCAAGGCCATCCTGCTCGGCAACGCCGCCGCCCACCACGCGCAAGCCAGCAGCCTGCTGGCCCTCGCGAACTGGATCGGCGCGCAGACCGGCGCGACCGTCGGCTACCTGACCGAAGCCGCCAACACCGTGGGCGCGCAGCTCGTCGGCGCCTTCCCGAAGAACGGCGGCCTCGATGCCGGCCGCATGCTCGCCGCCGGCTCCGGCCTCAAGGCCGTGCTGCTGCTGAACACCGAGCCGGTGTTCGATTCGGCTGCCGGCGCTGCCGCCGCCGATGTCATCGGCAACGCGCAGATGGTCGTCACGCTGAGCCCCTTCAAGGCCAACCTCGAATTCAGCGATGTGCTGCTGCCGATCGCCCCGTTCACCGAAACCCCCGGCACCTTCGTCAATGCCGAAGGCCGCGTGCAAGGTTTCCATGCCGTCGTGAAGCCGCAAGGCGAAACGCGTCCGGCGTGGAAGGTGTTGCGCGTGCTGGCGAACCTGCTGGGCCTGCCTGGCTTCGCATTCGAATCGACCGCTGAAGTGCTCAAGACGGTGCAGGCGTTGGAGGAGGGCGTTACCGTACCGGCCAGCGCCCTGAACAACGCAACGGCCGCCGACGCCGTCGCCTCCAATGGCGCTGCGCCGGCACCGGTGGTCGCGAGCATCTACCAGCTCGACTCCATCGTGCGCCGCGCACCGTCGCTGCAACTGACCGCCGATGCGCGCAACGCATCGACCGCACCGGTCGCATCGGGTCAGGCCGAGGAGGCATTGGCATGATCGACGCGATTCATGGCTTCGGCCAGGGGCTGATCGCCGCAGGCTGGTGGACGGCCGTGGCATGGCCCGTGATCTGGACGCTGATCAAGATCATCGTGGTCGTGATCCCGCTGATGGGCGCCGTGGCGTACCTCACGCTGTGGGAACGCAAGGCCATCGGCTTCACGCAGATCCGCATCGGCCCCAACCGCATCGGACCGCTGGGCCTGCTCCAGCCGATCGCCGACGCGCTCAAGCTGATGACCAAGGAAATCATCATTCCGACGGTCGCCAACAAGGGCTTGTTCCTGCTCGGCCCGATCATGACCATCATGCCGGCGCTCGCCGCATGGGCCGTGATTCCCTTCGGCCCCGACGTGGCGCTCGCCAACATCAACGCCGGCCTCCTGTTCGTGATGGCCATCACCTCGCTCGAGGTGTACGGCGTGATCATCGCCGGCTGGGCATCGAACTCTAAGTACGCGTTCCTCGGTGCGCTGCGCGCTTCGGCACAAATGGTGAGCTACGAAATCGCGATGGGCTTCTGCTTCGTCGTGGTGCTGATGGTCACCGGCAGCCTGAACATGAGCGAGATCGTCACGGTCCAGGGCAAGGGCATGTTCCATGACATGGGCGTCGGGTTCCTGTCGTGGAACTGGCTGCCGCTGCTGCCGATCTTCGTCGTCTACTTCATCTCTGGCTTGGCCGAGACCAACCGCCACCCGTTCGACGTGGTGGAAGGCGAATCGGAAATCGTTGCGGGCCACATGATCGAGTACTCGGGCATGAGCTTCGCGATGTTCTTCCTGGCCGAGTACGCCAACATGTGGCTGGTCTCGATCCTCACCGTGGTGCTGTTCCTCGGCGGCTGGCTGCCACCGTTCGAGTTCCTGAGCTTCATCCCGGGCTGGATCTGGCTGGGCCTCAAGACCTTCTGCGTGGTCACCATGTTCCTGTGGGTGCGCTCGACGTTCCCGCGCTTCCGCTATGACCAGATCATGCGTCTGGGATGGAAGATCTTCATTCCCGTCACCCTCGTGTGGCTGGTCGTTGTGGGCGGCTGGATGCAGACGCCGTTCAACATCTGGAAATAACTGGAAGCGCCGACATCATGACTGCTTCACATACCGCGGGCGGACTCTCGCGCCCGTCCAAGCTGGCTTCCGCGCCGTTCTCGCTCAAGGATTTTTTGGGCAGCTTCATGCTGTTCGAACTGTTCAAGGGCCTGGCGATCACGGGCAAGTACGCCTTCGCCCGCAAGATCACGGTGCAGTTCCCCGAAGAGAAGACGCCGCTGTCGCCGCGTTTCCGCGGCCTGCACGCGCTGCGTCGCTATGAAAACGGCGAAGAGCGCTGCATCGCCTGCAAGCTCTGCGAAGCCGTCTGCCCGGCACTGGCGATCACCATCGAATCCGATGTGCGCGACGATGGCTCGCGCCGCACCACGCGCTACGACATCGACCTGACCAAGTGCATCTTCTGCGGCTTCTGCGAAGAGAGCTGCCCGGTCGACTCGATCGTGGAGACCCACATCTTCGAATACCACGGCGAAAAGCGCGGCGACCTGTACTTCACGAAGGACATGCTGCTGGCCGTGGGCGACCGCTACGAAAAAGAAATTGCAGCGAACAAGGCGGCCGACGCCAAGTACCGCTGATCCGTCCAGCCCGAAACCCGTACCCACTCGAATTCCAATGGACGTCAAGACCGGTCTGTTCTATCTGTTTGCCGCGGTGCTGCTGTTTGCAGCCTTCCGCGTCATCACCGCCCGCAACCCCGTGTACGCCGCGCTGTACTTGGTGCTGGCCTTCTTCCAGGCTTCGGCCATCTGGCTGCTGCTGCGCGCGGAGTTCCTCGCGATCTCGCTCGTGCTGGTGTATGTCGGTGCCGTGATGGTGCTGTTCCTCTTCGTCGTGATGATGCTGGACATCAACGTCGACAGCTTGCGGCAGGGCTTCTGGAAGCACTTCCCGCTCGCGGCGGGCGTGGGCGCGCTGATCGCGCTCGAAATGGCGGCCGTGCTCTTGGGCGGCTTCCGCCTGGGCGAAGCACCGCGCGCCATGGCGGTCACCTCGCCCAACACCTCGAACACGATGGAGCTGGGCAAACTGCTCTATTCCGAGTACCTCTATCCGCTGGAAATCGCCGCGGTCATCCTGCTCGTGGCCATCATCGCCGCTATTGCACTGACGCTGCGCACCCGCAAGGACAGCAAGTACACCAACCCGTCGGACCAGGTGCGCGTGAAGGCACGCGACCGCGTGCGCATCGTGCAGATGCCGGTGACGCGCGCGGCGGAACCCGTGGCGGAAGCAGCACCTGCAGCATCGGCTGAGGCGGCAAAGGAAAACAAGGCATGACGCTCACGCTCGGACACTTCCTCTCGCTCGGCGCGATGCTCTTCGCGCTGTCGGTGATCGGCATCTTCCTGAACCGCAAGAACCTGATCGTGCTGCTGATGGCCATCGAGCTGATGCTGCTGGCGGTCAACATGAACTTCGTGGCGTTCTCGCACTACCTGGGCGACATGCACGGACAGATCTTCGTGTTCTTCATCCTGACGGTGGCTGCTGCCGAGTCGGCCATCGGCTTGGCCCTACTGGTCCTGCTGTTCCGCAACAAGTCGAACATCAACGTCGACGAGCTCAACTCGCTCAAGGGTTGAAATCAACATGAGCGCAACCCTTTCCGCATCCACATTGCTGGCCGTGCCGCTGGCACCCCTGGTCGGCGCCGCCCTCGCGGGCGTCTTCGGCACCAAGTTCGGCGGCAATCACATCGGCCGCAAGGTCACGCATTCGCTGACCATCCTGGGCGTTCTCGTCGCCTTCATCATCTCGGCCATGACGCTTAAGAGCGTGGTGGTCGACGGTGCCCGCTTCAACGCCACGCTCTACGAATGGATGATCGTCGGCGGCCTGAAGATGGAAGTCGGCTTCCTGGTCGACGGCCTCACGGCCATGATGATGTGCGTGGTGACCTTCGTGTCGCTGATGGTGCACATCTACACCATCGGCTACATGGAAGAAGACGACGGCTACAACCGCTTCTTCTCGTACATCTCGCTGTTCACCTTCTCGATGCTGATGCTCGTCATGAGCAACAACATGCTCCAGCTGTTCTTCGGCTGGGAAGCGGTGGGCCTGGTGTCGTACCTGCTGATCGGCTTCTGGTTCAACAAGCCCACGGCCATCTTCGCGAACATGAAGGCCTTCCTGGTCAACCGCGTGGGCGACTTCGGCTTCATCCTGGGCATCGGCCTGATCGCCGCCTACGCCGGCACGCTGAACTACGGCGAAGCTTTCGCCAAGGCGAACACGTTGGCCGGCATTACCTTCCCGGGCACCGAGTGGATGCTGATCACCGTGATCTGCATTTGCCTCTTCATCGGTGCAATGGGCAAGAGCGCGCAGTTCCCGCTGCACGTGTGGCTGCCTGATTCGATGGAAGGCCCGACGCCCATCTCCGCGCTGATCCACGCAGCGACGATGGTGACGGCCGGCATCTTCATGGTGGCGCGCATGTCGCCGCTGTTCGAACTCAGCGACACAGCCCTGAGCTTCATCCTCGTGATCGGCGCCATCACCGCGCTCTTCATGGGTTTCCTCGGCATCATCCAGAACGACATCAAGCGCGTGGTCGCGTACTCCACGCTCTCGCAGCTGGGCTACATGACGGTGGCGCTCGGTGCCTCGGCCTACTCGGTCGCGGTGTTCCACCTGATGACGCACGCGTTCTTCAAGGCACTGCTGTTCCTGGGCGCGGGCTCGGTGATCATCGGCATGCACCACAACCAGGACATCCGTTGGATGGGCGGCGTGCGCAAGTACATGCCGATCACCTGGATCACTTCTCTGATCGGTTCGCTCGCGCTGATCGGCACGCCGCTGTTCTCGGGCTTCTACTCGAAGGACAGCATCATCGAGGCGGTGCACGAGAGCCACCTTTGGGGCGCGAACTTCGCCTACTACGCGGTGCTGATCGGCGTGTTCGTCACGGCCTTCTACTCGTTCCGCATGTACTTCCTGGTCTTCCACGGCAAGGAACGCTACGACCAGAACCCGGACGCTCACCACGACGACCACGCCCACGATGCGCATGGCCACGACGATCACGGCCACGGCCATGACGCTCACAAGCCGCACGAATCGCCCTGGGTGGTCTGGCTGCCGCTGGTGCTGCTGGCGATCCCGTCGGCGCTGATCGGCTTCTACACCATCGATCCGATGCTGTTCGGCGAGTTCTTCAAGGGTGCGATCTTCGTCGACGGCACCAAGCACCATGCGATGAAGGAGCTGGAAGAGGCTTTCCATGGTCCGCTGGCCATGGCAAAGCACGGCCTCACGGCCATGCCCTTCTGGCTGGCGTTGGCCGGCGTGGTGCTCTCGTACTACATGTACATGATCAACCCGGCGCTGCCGGCCGCGATCAAGCGCGCATGCAGCCCGATCTACAACCTGCTCGAGAACAAGTACTACCTCGACTGGATCAACGAGAACATCCTCGCCCGCGGTGCGCGCCTGCTCGGCACGGGCCTGTGGAAGGGTGGCGACCAGGCCCTGATCGACGGTGCCATGGTCAATGGTTCGTGGAAAGTGATCGGCCGTATCTCCAGCGTGGTGCGCTGGGTGCAGTCGGGCTACATCTATCACTATGCCTTCGCGATGCTGCTCGGCATCTTCATCCTGATGACGTACTTCGTCTGGTTCAAACGCTGAGCCCGAACGCTGGAGAAAAAGAAAAATGGGTTTGTTGAGCCTTGCCATCTGGGTGCCGATCGCATTCGGCGCCGTGCTGCTGGCGTTTGGCCGCGAAGAGCATGCCAAGGGCGTGCGCTGGGTCGCGCTCGTCGGTGCCATCGTGAGCTTCCTGGTCACGGTGCCGCTGTTCACGCGCTTCCAGAACGGAACCGCCGCCATGCAGTTCGTCGAGAAGACGAGCTGGATCTCCCGCTTCAACGTCAATTACCACATCGGTCTTGACGGCCTGTCGCTGTGGATGGTGCTGCTGACCTCGTTCATCACGGTCGTGGTCGTCATCTCGGCCTGGGAAGTGATCACCGAACGCGTGAACCAGTACATGGGCGCATTCCTGATCCTGTCGGGTTTCATGATCGGCGTGTTCTCCGCGCTCGACGGCATCCTGTTCTACGTGTTCTTCGAAGCCACGCTGATCCCGATGTACCTGATCATCGGCATCTGGGGCGGCCCGAACAAGATCTACGCGGCGTTCAAGTTCTTCCTCTACACCTTGCTCGGCTCGCTGCTGATGCTGGTGGCGCTGGTCTTCCTGTACAACAAGTCGGGCGGCAGCTTCGACATCCTGGCCTGGCACAAGCTGCCGCTGGGGTCGACCGCGCAGACCTTCCTGTTCTTCGCCTTCTTCGCGGCCTTCGCCGTCAAGGTGCCGATGTGGCCGGTCCACACCTGGCTGCCCGACGTGCACGTCGAGGCGCCCACCGGCGGCTCGGCCGTGCTGGCTGCGATCATGCTGAAGCTGGGTGCCTACGGCTTCCTGCGCTTCTCGATGCCCATTGCTCCCGACGCATCGCACGAATGGGCCTGGCTCATGATCGCGCTGTCGCTGATCGCGGTGATCTACGTGGGCTTGGTTGCACTGGTGCAGCAGGACATGAAGAAGCTGGTGGCTTATTCGTCGGTCGCCCACATGGGTTTCGTGACGCTCGGCTTCTTCATCTTCAACGAGCTGGGCGTGTCCGGCGGCATCGTGCAGATGATTGCCCACGGCTTCGTCTCGGGCGCCATGTTCCTGGGCATCGGCGTGCTGTACGACCGCGTGCACTCGCGCCAGATCGCCGACTACGGCGGCGTGGTCAACACCATGCCCAAGTTCGCCGCGTTCGCGCTGCTGTTCGCCATGGCCAATTGCGGCCTGCCGGGCACCGCCGGTTTCGTGGGCGAGTGGATGGTGATCCTGGGTGCCGTGAAGGCCAACTTCTGGATCGGCCTGGGGGCAGCAACCGCGCTGATCTTCGGCGCCGCCTACACCCTCTGGATGTACAAGCGCGTGTACCTCGGCCCGGTCGGCAACGACCACGTCAAGGAACTCACCGACATCAACGCCCGCGAGTTCCTGATGCTGTCGCTGCTGGCGATCGCCGTGTTGTGGATGGGCCTGTATCCGAAGCCTTTCACCGACGCCATGGACGCTTCCGTGACCGAGCTGCTGCGCCACGTGGCAGTTTCGAAGCTGCCCTCCTGATGCCACGCTGAAGACAAGAGAACGAGATGATTGACAAACTCAGCTGGGTCACGATCTACCCCGAAATCGTGTTGCTGGTCATGGCCTGCATCATTGCGCTGGTCGACCTGTCGGACACGAGCCCGCGCCGCACCCGCACCTATGTTCTGACGCTGCTCACGCTGCTGGTGGTGGCGGTGCTCACCGGCATGGCCGCACTCGACGGCAAGACCTCGTACGGCTTCGGCGGCATGGTCGTGAGCGACTCGATGGGCAACTGGCTCAAGTGCTTCTCCACCATCGCCCTGATGGTCACCCTGGTCTACGGCCGCCCCTATGCGGCCGATCGCGAGATGCTGCGCGGCGGCGAACTGTTCACCATCAGCATGTTCGCGCTGCTGGGCATGTTCGTGATGATCTCGGGCAGCAACTTCCTCTTGATCTACCTGGGCCTGGAACTGCTCACGCTCTCGAGCTACGCGCTCGTGGCGCTGCGCCGCGACAACGCGGTGGCCAGCGAAGCGGCGATGAAGTACTTCGTGCTCGGCGCGATGGCCAGCGGCTTTCTGCTGTATGGCCTGTCGATGATGTACGGCGCGACCGGCTCGCTCGACCTGAACGAAGTGTTCAAGGCGATCTCGACCGGCAAGGTCAACCACCAGGTGCTGGTGTTCGGCCTCGTGTTCATCGTGGCTGGCCTGGCGTTCAAGGTGGGGGCAGCGCCTTTCCACATGTGGGTGCCCGACGTCTACCAGGGCGCGCCCACGGCCGTCACGCTGCTGATCGGCGCCGCGCCCGAGTTGGCCGCCTTCGGCATCATCATCCGCCTGCTGGTGGACGGCCTGCAGCCGCTGGCCATCGACTGGCAGCAGATGCTGGCCGTGCTGGCCATCGCCTCGCTCCTGATCGGTAACCTCGCCGCCATTGCGCAGAGCAACCTCAAGCGGATGCTGGCCTACTCGACCATCTCGCAGATGGGTTTCATGCTGCTGGGCCTGGTCGCGGGTTCGGACCTGTCGGGCACGCAGAACGCGCAGGCGGCCTACAGCGCGTCGATGTTCTACATCGTGACCTACGTGCTGACCACGCTGGCGAGCTTCGGCATCATCCTGCTGCTGGCCCGCGAAGGCTTCGAGAGCGAAGAGATCACCGACCTGGCCGGCCTCAATCAGCGCAGCCCGCTGTACGCCGGCGTGATGGCCATCGCGATGTTCTCGCTGGCGGGTCTCCCGCCGCTCGTTGGCTTCTACGCCAAGCTGGCCGTGCTGCAGGCGCTGATTGCCTCGGGCCAGGCGATCTACATCGGTCTGGCGGTGTTCGCCGTGATGATGTCGCTGGTCGGCGCTTTCTACTACCTGCGCGTGGTCAAGGTCATGTACTTCGACGCACCGGTCACGGCCACCACCGTGTCGGCGTCGTTCGACGTGCGCACCGTGCTCGCGATCAACGGCGCGCTGATCCTGATTCTCGGCGTGTTGCCCGGCGGTCTGATGACGCTGTGCTACGAGGCCATCGCGGCCACGCTGGCCCACTGACGCGGCCGGCCCACGGTGTCGCAAACCGCGTCGGTCTGGGTCGTCCTGCTGGTGGCGCTCCTGGCCGCCAACCTGCCGTTCTTCAACGAGCGCCTGTTCGGCGTCGTGCCGCTGCCGGCAAAGCGCAAGTTACTCGCGATCCGCTTTGCCGAACTGGTGGTGCTGTACTTCATTGCCGGCGGCATCGGCCTCTTGTTCGAACGTAGGGCAGGGCAGATCTCGCCGCAAGGCTGGGAGTTCTACGCGGTGACCGGCGCGCTCTTCATCGTGCTGGCCTTTCCAGGTTTCACCTGGCGCTACCTGATGAAGCACAGGCATTGATTCACATGACTTCACCCATTGCCGACTCCCACCTGAAGGAAGAACTCGTCAGTAGCGAAGAGCTCTTCAAGGGCCGCTTCCTGCATGCCAAGCGCGACACCATCCGCCTGCCCGACGGCCACAACGCCACGCGGGAGTACGTGGTGCATCCCGGCGCGGTGGTGGTGATTCCGTTGCTCGACGATGGCCGCGTGGTGCTGGAGCGGCAGTATCGCTATCCGGTCGGCCATGTGATGGTGGAGTTTCCGGCCGGCAAGCTCGATCCGGGCGAAGACCCGCTGGTCTGCGGCCAGCGCGAACTGCTCGAGGAAACCGGCTACACCGCGCGCGAATGGGCGCACGCCGGTGCGATGCACCTGGCCGTGGCGTACTCGACCGAGATCATCCACATCTACTTCGCGCGCGGCCTCTCGCTCGGCGAGCGGAAGCTTGACCACGGCGAATTCCTCGACGTGTTCACCGCCACGCCCGAAGAAATGATCGGCTGGTGCCGCGATGGCACAGTCACCGACGCCAAGTCATTGACCTGCACCCTGTGGATGCAGAACGTCCTTTCGGGCGCATGGGCACTCGACTGGAAAGCGGCGGCGTCGCAGGGCGGCGCGGGATAATCCGCGCATGAAGGTTCTCGATCTCCGCTGCACGCACGGCCACGGCTTCGAGGGCTGGTTCGCGTCCAACGAGGCTTTCGAGACACAGCTCTCGTCCGGATTGGTCGAATGCCCGGTCTGCGGCGACACCGCCATCGTCAAGCTGCTGAGCGCGCCGCGTCTCAATCTTGGCAACGCCAAGGCGTCGGCAGCAGAAGCGGCGCCCGCTGCGGCCTCGCAGGTGCCGGCTCAACTCTCCCCCGAAGCTCGCTGGATGCGCGCCGTGCGCGAGGTCATCGCCAAGACCGAAGATGTCGGTGATCGTTTCGCCGAAGAGGCTCGCAAGATGCACTACGGCGAAGCCGAAGAGCGCGGGATACGTGGTCAGGCGACGCCCGAGCAGACCGAAGCGCTGCTCGACGAAGGCATTGCGGTGATGCCGCTGCCAATGCCCGCAGCGCTCAAAGAGACGCTGCAGTAACTCTGCTGCGGCCTGGGCTCAGGCCGTGAACTGAAGTGCGGCCAGGCGGGCGTAGACCCCGCCCTGCGCCACCAGTGCCGCGTGCGTTCCCTGTTCGACGATGCCGCCGTGGTCCAGCACGATGATGCGGTCGGCCTTCTGCACGGTCGCCAGGCGGTGCGCGATGACCAGCGTCGTGCGGCCTTCCATTGCCGACTCGAGTGCGGCCTGAACCATGCGCTCGCTCTCTGCGTCGAGGGCGCTGGTGGCCTCGTCAAGCAGAAGCAAGGGCGGGTTCTTGAGGATCGCGCGGGCAATCGCGATGCGCTGGCGTTGGCCGCCGGAGAGGCGCACGCCACGCTCGCCAAGGAAGGTGTCGTAGCCCTCGGGCAATGCCGTCAGGAAGTCGTGCGCGAACGCGGCGCGGGCGGCCGCATGCACTTCGTCGGCAGTGGCATCGGGCCGGCCGTAGCGGATGTTCTCGAACGCGCTGGCCGAGAAGATCACCGCGTCCTGCGGCACGAGCCCGATGCGGGTGCGCAGGTCGGGCAGGGCGAGCGATGCGAGCGGCGCGCCGTCGAGCAGCAACTGGCCCGATTGCGGGTCGTAATAGCGCAGCAGCAGCTGGAACACCGTGCTCTTGCCCGCGCCACTGGAGCCGACCAGTGCCACCGTCTCGCCGGGCGCGATGTCGAGGCTGAAATCGCGCAATGCCGGCGTGCCGGGCCGCGATGGGTAGTGGAAGGTCACCGCGTCGAGCTTGATCGCGCTGCCCGCGGCCGGGATCGGCGTGACCGCCGGATTTGCGGGAGAGGTGATGACAGCCGGCGCATGCAGCAGCTCCATCAGGCGCTCGGTGGCGCCGGCTGCGCGCAGCAGGTCGCCGTACACCTCGCCAAGCACTGCCGTCGCGCTCGCAAGGATCGCCACGTAGACCACGGTCTGGCCGAGATGGCCGGCAGTGATGTCGCCGCGCAGCACGGCCTGCGTGCCTTGGTACAGGCCCCAGAGCAACGCCGCCGAGGTCGCGATGATGATGAAAGCCACCAGCACCGAGCGCGCCTTGGTGCGGCGCACGGCGGTGCGGAATGCGTTCTCGGTCGAGGCATCGAAGCGGGCTGCCTCGCGCGATTCGGCGGTGTAGCTTTGCACCACCGGAATCGCATTCAGCACTTCGGCGGCGATGGCGCTCGAATCGGCCACGCGGTCCTGGCTTGCACGCGAGAGCTTGCGCACCCGCCGGCCGAACCACATGCTCGGCAGCACCACCAGCACCAGGATGCCGAGCACTTGCACCATCACGTAAGGATTGGTCCAGACCAGCACCGCCAGCGCGCCCACGCCCATCACCGCATTGCGCAGGCCCATGCTCAGCGACGAGCCGACAACCGTCTGCACCAGCGTCGTGTCGGCCGTGAGGCGCGAGAGCACCTCGCCTGTCTGCGTGGTCTCGAAGAAAGCCGGGCTCTGGTGCAGCACATGACCGTAGACCGCGTTGCGCAGGTCCGCCGTGACCCGTTCGCCCAGCCAGCTCACCGTGTAGAAGCGCGCAGCCGAGAAAAGCCCCAGCGCCACGGCCACTGCGAAGAGGGCGCCGAAGTGCTCGCGCAGCGCCATGGTCTGGGCGCCCTTGTCGGGGTTGATCAGCCCGCCGTCGATCAGGCTGCGCAACGCCAGCGGAAACGCCAGCGTCGTGATGGCCGCCATCACCAGGAAAACCGCCGCCAGCACGATCTGCACGCGGTAGGGGCGAAGGAAGGGGCTCAGCCCCGACAGCGACCGGGGCGAGCCCTTGGCCATGGAAGACGGTGGGGAGGAAGCCATGGGCGCGGATTCTACCGACCGCTGCCGCTACAAAGGCAGCCTTGACAATAATTGCCGCGGCAGCTAATATTTCGGCTCATGAGCGATGCGAACATTCCCAAGGCCTCGTCGGTCCCCGATGACGCTGTGCGTCGGCCCCCTGTTTTCTATCGGGCGGAGGACTATCGCGCCGAGGAAAGCATCGGCTACCTGATGCGCCGTATCGTCTCGGCGGTGGCCCAGTCAGTGGAAACCCGCATGTGCGAGCCTGGCGGCCCGACCTTTCCGCAATGGGTGCCGCTGTACAAGCTGCACACCGGCGCGGCGACCACGGTGGCCGAACTGGCGCGCGCCTGCGAACTCGACACCGGCGCCATGACGCGCCTGCTCGACCGCCTCGAAGCCAAGGGCCTGTGCCGCCGGGTGCGTTCGCTGGAAGACCGCCGCGTGGTCAACATCGAGCTCACCGACGAAGGCCGTGCTGCCGCCAAGGAAGTGCCTTACGTGCTCAGCCGCGTGCAGAACGAGCACCTGGCAGGTTTCACCACCGAGGAGTGGGAGCAGCTCAAGGGCTACCTCCGCCGCATCCTCGACAACGCGCAGGCCCTCGCGGCCCGTGGAGATAAAAATGAATGATTCCCTCGCCGTGCGCGCTGTGCGTCGCACTCCAGTCGTGGCAGCCGCGTTGCTGCTTGTGGCGCTGGCCGGTTGTGCCAACATGTCCGGCATCGGCTCGCAGGCCAAACTGCGCGATGCGTCGTCGCTGGGCATCGCACCCGACAGCGCCGCAACTCCCGTCTCCCGGCTCGACCGCCAATGGTGGCTCGCTTTCGGCGACACGCAGCTCAACACGCTGATCGACCAGGCCGTGGCCGGCAACCCGAACCTGCAAGTCGCGCAGGCCCGCCTCGCGCGTGCGCAGGCCTCGGCGGACATCGCCGGCGCGGCGCTCAAGCCGCAAGTGAAGGGCGACCTGGACCTGAACCGCCAGAAGTTCAACAGCAACTACATCTACCCCGCACCGCTCGGCGGCTCGACGCAGAACATCGGTCTGCTGCAGCTCGGCGCAAGCTGGGAACTCGACTTCTTCGGCAAGAACCGCACCGCGCTCGACACTGCCATCGGCGCTGCCAACGCCGCCGCGGCCGATGCCGATGCCGCCCGTGTGCTGCTCGCCAGCAACGTCGCGCGCAGCTACTTCCAGTGGGCGCGCCTGAACGACCAGCTCACCGTGGCGCAGCGCACGCTCGCCCAGCGCGACGAAACCCTCAAGCTCGTGCGCGACCGCGTTTCCGCCGGCCTGGACACCCGCCTCGAACTGCGCCAGAGCGAAGGCGGCCTGCCCGAAGCGCGCCAGCAGATCGAAGCGCTCAACGAGCAGATCGCGCTGCAGCAGCACGCGCTCGACGCGCTTGTCGGCCAGCCCAACGTGTCGGCCTCGCTCAAGCCGCCGGTGCTCGCCGGTGTCAAGCCGATGGCATTGCAGGCCAACATTCCGGCCGACCTGCTGGGCCGCCGCGCCGACATCGCCGCCGCGCGCTGGCGTGTCGAGGCCGCGACGAGCGATGTGGCCAATGCCAAGACCCAGTTCTATCCCAACGTGAACCTCACGGCCTTCGTCGGCTTCCAGAGCTTGGGGCTAGGCAAGCTGCTCAAGTCGGGCAGCGAGCAGTGGGGCGTGGGCCCGGCCATCAGCCTGCCGATCTTCGAAGGCGGCCGGCTCCGCGCCAACCTGCGCGGCAAGTCGGCCGACCTGGACGTGGCGGTCGAAAGCTACAACGCCACGGTGCTCGACGCCGTGCGCGATGCGGCCGACCAGGTCTCCAGCGCCCAGTCGATCACCCGCCAGCAGGCCGAACAGCGCGCCGCGCAAACGGCCGCCGAAGGCGCCTACGACATCGCCGTGCAGCGCTACCGCGCGGGCCTTGGCAACTACCTCAACGTGCTGACGGCCGAAACCTCGGTGCTGGCGCAGCGTCGGCTGGCCGTCGATCTGTCCGCGCGTGCGCTCGACACGCAGGTGGGCCTGGCGCGCGCCCTCGGCGGCGGCTGGCAGCCCCCGACCACCGCCACGGCATCGGCCCCGACGGCCGCAGTGAACTGAACTGACTCGACTCCCTCGTCTTCGGAAAGAAATTCATCATGAGCGACAACAACACTCCGACGTCCGCTGCACCCGCAGCCCCTGTTGCACCCGAAGCGCCCGCCGGCAACGGCAAGCGCCGCCGCGCGCTGACCGCACTGGCAGCCGTGGTGATCGTCGCCGGCGGCGGCTGGGGTCTCTACGAATGGCTGGTCGCCAGCCATTACGAAGACACCGATAACGCCTACGTGCAGGGCAACGTCATCCAGATCACGCCGCAGATCGGCGGTACCGTCATGGCCATCAACGCCGACGACACCGATTTCGTGAAGGCCGGCCAGCCGCTGGTGCAGCTCGACCCGGCCGACGCCAAGGTCTCGCTCGAACAGGCCGAGGCCGCGCTGGCCCAGACCGTGCGCCAGACACGCACGCTCTACGCCAACAACGGTTCGCTGGCCGCGCAGGTCACGCTGCGCCAGTCGGACATCGTCAAGGCCCAGAGCGACATCGCCAAGGCCCAGGACGACCTGCAACGCCGCCGCGCGCTCTCGGGCAACGGCGCGGTGTCGAAGGAAGAACTGAACCACGCCGAAACGCAGCTCGACACGGCCAAGAGCCAGCTCGCCGCCGCGCAGGCCGGCGTGGTCGCCGCCAAGGAAGCGCTGGTGAGCAACCAGTCGCTGACTGAAGGGACCAGCGTTGCGCAGCACCCGAGCGTGCTGGCGGCCGCCGCCAAGGTGCGCGAGGCCTACCTCGCCACGCAGCGCGTCGCGATGCCCGCGCCCGTCGACGGCTACGTCGCCAAGCGCACCGTGCAGCTCGGCCAGCGTGTGGCCGCCGGCACGCCGATGATGTCGATCGTGCCGCTCAACCAACTGTGGGTCGATGCCAACTTCAAGGAAGTGCAGCTGCGCAACATCCGCATCGGCCAGCCCGTAAAGCTCACGGCCGACGTCTACGGCAAGAAGGTCGAGTACGACGGCAAGGTCGCCGGCCTCGGTGTGGGCACCGGCAGCGCGTTTGCACTGCTGCCAGCGCAGAACGCCACCGGCAACTGGATCAAGGTGGTGCAGCGCGTGCCCGTGCGCATCGCGCTCGACCCCGAGCAGCTCAAGGCCAATCCGCTGCGCATCGGCCTGTCGATGGATGCCGAGATCGACATCACGTCCAAGAGCGGCAAGATGCTCGCCGACGCGCCGCGCGGCACCGCGCTCACGCAGACGCAGGTCTACAGCCAGCTGGACCGCGGTGCCGATGCCGAAGTGGACCGCATCGTCGCGGCCAACCTCGGCCGCAGCGCTTCGGCCAATGCCGCAAGCGCCACGAGCGCGACGCCCGCGAAGCATCCGGCTGCGACGCCGGCGGCCGGCGCGCAGGTGGCGGTGCAGGGCCAGCCCGGTTGATCGTTGCCCGCTTCGCTTGACATAAAGAAGCACGCGCAATGGCCACCGCCGCTCCCGCTTACATAGCGCACGCACCGCTCGAGGGTTCCGCCCGCGTGTGGGGCACGATCGCGCTGTCTGCGGCAACCTTCATGAACGTGCTCGATTCGTCGATCGCGAACGTGTCGTTGCCTGCCATCTCGGGCGACCTGGGCGTGAGCACCACGCAGGGCACCTGGGTCATCACCAGCTTCGCGGTGGCCAACGCCATCGCGGTGCCGCTCACGGGTTTCATGACCCAGCGCTTCGGCCAGGTGCGCCTGTTCATGGCGAGCGTGATCCTGTTCATGATCAGCTCGCTCCTGTGCGGCCTCGCGCCGAACATGACCACGCTCATCCTGTTCCGCGCGCTCCAGGGCTTCGTTGCCGGTCCGATGATTCCCCTGTCGCAGACGCTGCTCTTGTCCAGCTATCCGAAGGCCAAGGCGGGCCTCGCGATGGCGATGTGGTCGATGACCACGCTGGTCGCGCCGGTGATGGGGCCGCTCCTGGGCGGCTGGATCACCGACAACATCTCGTGGCCGTGGATCTTCTACATCAACATCCCCGTGGGCATCGTTGCGGCTTCCATCACCTGGGCGCTCTATCGCAAGCGCGAGAGCAACACGCACAAGGTGCCCATCGACGCCATCGGCCTTGCGCTGCTGGTGCTGTGGGTGGGTTCGATGCAGCTCATGCTCGACAAGGGCAAGGAACTCGACTGGTTCCACTCGCCGCAG
This sequence comes from Variovorax sp. W1I1, assembly GCF_030815625.1. NCBI lineage: Bacteria > Pseudomonadati > Pseudomonadota > Betaproteobacteria > Burkholderiales > Comamonadaceae > Variovorax > Variovorax sp. W1I1. The sequence goes on from NZ_JAUSWZ010000001.1 coordinate 1,572,706, forward strand.
ATCGTCACGATGGCGGTGGTGGCCGTGGTCGGCTTCGCGTTCTTCCTGATCTGGGAGCTGACCGACAAGCACCCGGTGGTCGACCTGTCGCTCTTCAAGCGCCGCAACTTCTGGTCGGGCGCCGTGGCGACGGCCGTGGCCTACGGCCTCTTCTTCGGCAACGTGGTGCTGCTGCCGCTGTGGCTGCAGCAGTGGATGGGCTACACCGCGACGCAGGCGGGGATGATCATGGCGCCGGTGGGACTGCTGGCGATCTTCTTCTCGCCGGTGGTCGGGCTCACCGTGTCCAAGATCGATCCGCGCCGCTATGCCACGTTCTCGTTCCTGGTGTTCGCGCTGGTGCTGTGGATGCGGTCGAACTTCAACACGCAGGCCGACTTCGTCACCATCATCATTCCGACGGTGATCCAGGGCATCGCGATGGCGTTCTTCTTCATTCCGCTGGTGACGATCACGCTGTCGGGCCTCACGCCCGACCGCATTCCGGCCGCCTCGGGGTTGTCGAATTTCCTGCGGATCACGGCCGGTGCCATGGGCACCTCGCTCACCACCACGCTGTGGGACAACCGCGCGACGCTGCACCACGCGCAGCTTGCCGAGACCATCAACCAGGGCAACAACGCGGCCACCGCTGCGATGTCCGGGCTCACCGGCAGCGGCCTCAGCACCGAGCAGGTGATGGGACAGATCAACCGCATCGTCGACCAGCAGGCCTACATGCTCGCGACGAACGACATCTTCTATGCGTCGGCGATCCTGTTCCTGTTGCTGATTCCGCTGGTGTGGCTCGCCAAGCCGCAGAAGGGCGGCGCTGGGGGCGACGCCGCGGCCGGCGCGCACTGACAACACACGCGGTAGTCACCCCGTCACCCGTGATCACCATCACCCCCAGGCTCCTTCGGGACCCTGGGGGTTTTTACTTGCCCAGCGCTTTCAGCACGTCGTAGCAGGCGCCCATCGTGTGGTAATCGGTCTTGCCCGCCGGGCTTTTTTCGTCGCTGATCTTCTGGTTCTGCGGCGTGAGGATGCGGTACCACGCGCCGTGCGTGTGGTCGATGAAGTGCTCCCACGCGTACGCCCAGATGCTGTCGTACCAGTTCCAGTAGCTCGCATCGCCGGTGCGCACCGCAAGCAGGGCGGCAGCCGCGAAGCTCTCGGCCTGCACCCAGAAATACTTGTCGCCGTCGTACATCGCGCCGTCGGGCGCAAAGCCGTAGACCAGTCCGCCGTTGTCCGCATCCCAGCCGCGGAACATCGCGGTGTCGAAGAAGTGACGGGCGCGCGGCACGATCCAGTCGGCCTCGGTGCCTTGCGCATTCAAGAGGCGTTCCAGTTGCAGCAGCAGCTTGGCCCACTCGGTCAGGTGGCCGGTCTGGAAACCCCAGGGCTTGAAGATGTCGCTGCGGTCGCCGCGGTTGAAGTCCCAGTCGACCGACCAGTCGGTGCGGTAGTGCTCCCACACCAGCCCGTCGGCCAGCGCGGCCTGCCGGCCCGTCACGGCCTCGGCGAGTGCGAGCGCGCGGTCGAGGTAGCGCGCCTCGTGCGTGGCCTCGAAGGCCGCCATCATCGCTTCGCAGGCGTGCATGTTGGCGTTCTGGCCGCGGTAGGGCGACACGCGCCAGTCGGCCGTGGCTTCGTCGGCATACAGCTGGTGGCGCGGTTCCCAGAAGTGCTGCTCCATCAGGTCCCACGCATGTTCAAGTCCTTTGCGCGCCTCGCTCACGCCGGCCATCAGCGCGTGTGCGTGCGCGAGCAGCACGAAAGCCAGACCGTAGCAATGCTGCGTGCCGTCCAGCACCGTGGCGCGGCCGTCGTGCCAGTCGATCTGCCATGCGTAGCCGCCGCCGGGCAGCGCATGCGCGTGTTGCAGGAAGGCGAGGCCGTGCCGCACAGCGTCGAGGTCCGCGGCGTTGCCGAAGCGGCGGTACGCGTTCGCGTGGTTGAACACGAAGCGCGTGCTGCTCACCAGGTGGCGCGTGCGGCGGTCGTAGACCGTGCCGTCGTCCTTGAAGAAATGAAAGAAGCCGCCCGAAGGATCGATGTCGCGCGGTTCGTAGAAGGTCAGCGTGTGCCGGATGTGGTCTAGCAGGAATTCGGGTGAGCGGAAATCTGGCATGGGCAAAGAGGTGTGAGTGTCGCGAGCGGCGCCATTGTCAACGCGACGACAGTTGGTGATCGTGCATAACTTCCCCGTCTTGCGCAGGTTGCACTGCAGCATAGGCATTTGCCCCAGTATGCAAGTGCGGGTCGCCCACCAACAATCGGTCCGCGCTCATGGTGGCGCGCCAAGATGGACCGCATGACCGACTTCTTTTTTCCGAACCCGGGCGACCTCGCGAGATGAGCGACGTCATCCTCGAAACACGCCAGCTCACCAAGGAATTCAAGGGGTTCACCGCGGTCAGCAAGGTCAACCTCTCGGTGGTGCGCGGCTCGATCCACGCACTCATCGGCCCCAACGGCGCCGGCAAGACGACCTGCTTCAACCTGCTCACCAAGTTCCTGGAGCCGACCACGGGCACGATCCTGTTCAACGGGCAGGACATCACCGGCGAGCGCCCCGCGCAGATCGCACGGCGCGGCATCATCCGCTCGTTCCAGATCTCGGCCGTGTTCCCGCACCTGACGCTGCTGGAGAACGTGCGCCTCGGCCTGCAGCGGCGCCTGGGCACTTCGTACCACTTCTGGAAGAGCGAGAAGTCGCTCAAGCCCCTGGATGCCAGAGCCCGCGAGCTGCTGGCTGAAGTCGGCCTCGAAGAACTCGCGGACGAGCAGACCGTGAACCTGCCTTACGGCCGGAAGCGCGCGCTGGAGATCGCCACCACGCTGGCGATGGAGCCCGAGTTGATGCTGCTGGACGAACCCACGCAGGGCATGGGCCACGAAGACGTGCACCGCGTGGCCGAGCTCATCAAGCGCGTGTCGGCCGGACGCACCATCCTCATGGTCGAACACAACATGAGCGTGGTCTCCACGATTGCCGACACCATCACCGTGCTGCAACGCGGCGCCGTGCTGGCCGAGGGCCCCTACGCCGAAGTCTCGAAGAACCCGCAGGTCATGGAGGCCTACATGGGCACGACGGACGGCGAAATGCAGGGGGGCTCACTGACATGACCGCTGCATTGGAGATCAAGGGCCTCCAAGCCTGGTACGGCGAATCGCATGTGCTGCATGGCGTGGACATGGTCGTGCAGCCCGGCGAAGTGGTCACGCTGCTGGGCCGCAACGGCGCGGGCCGCACCACCACGCTGCGCGCCATCATGGGCCTGACCGGTGCGCGCAAGGGCAGCATCGAGGTCAACGGCAAGGAAACGATCGCGATGCCGACGCACCGCATCGCCCACCTCGGCATCGGCTACTGCCCGGAAGAGCGCGGCATCTTCGCGAGCCTCTCGTGCGAAGAAAACCTGCTGCTGCCGCCCGAACTCAAGGGCGCGGGTCCGGGCATGTCGGTCGAAGAGATCTACGCGATGTTCCCCAACCTGGCCGAGCGCCGCCACAGCCAGGGCACGCGCCTGTCGGGCGGCGAGCAGCAGATGCTGGCGGTCGCGCGCATCCTGCGCACCGGTGCCAAGCTGCTCTTGCTCGACGAGATTTCCGAAGGCCTCGCGCCCGTCATCGTGCAGGCGCTGGCCCGCATGATCACCACGCTGCGCGCCAAGGGCTACACCATCGTGATGGTGGAGCAGAACTTCCGCTTCGCCGCGCCGCTGGCCGACCGCTTCTACGTGATGGAGCACGGCCGCATCGTGGAGAAGTTCGGCGCCGCCGAACTCGAAGCCAAGATGCCGGTGCTCACCGAGCTGCTCGGCGTCTGACCCCCATTCGAACAAACACCCCCCAGATTTTTCAGGAGACAAACATCATGAACAAGAAACTCGGCCTCATCGCCACCGCCGTCGCTGTACTCGCCATGGGCGCGGGCGCCGCACAAGCTCAAGAAAAAGTGAAGATCGGTTTCGTCACCGACCTGTCGAGCCTGTACGCCGACCTCGAAGGCAAGGGCGGCGCCACCGCCATCCAGATGGCCATCGACGACTTCGGCGGCAAGGTGCTGGGCCAACCCATCGAACTGCTGGTTGCAGACCACCAGAACAAGGCCGACATCGCCGCCTCCAAGGCCCGCGAGTGGGTCGACACGGCCGGCGTGACCATGATCTTCGGCGGCACCAACTCGGGCACCGCGCTCGCGACCGCCAAGGTGGCCGAAGAGAAGAAGCGCGTGTACTTCAACAACGGCGCCGGCAGCTCGGTGCTCACCAACGAGCAGTGCTCGCCCTACACCGTGCACTACGCCTACGACACCGTGGCGCTGGCCAAGGGCACCGGCGCGGCGGTCGTGGACCGTGGCGGCAAGAGCTGGTTCTTCCTGACGGCCGACTACGCCTTCGGCCACGCGCTGGAAGCTGACACCACCAAGGTGGTGAAGGAAAAGGGCGGCACGGTGGTGGGCGCGGTGCGCCATCCGCTGAACGCATCGGACTTCTCCTCTTTCCTGCTGCAGGCGCAGAACTCCAAGGCGCAGATCCTGGGCCTGGCGAACGCGGGCGGCGACACCATCAACGCGATCAAGGCGTCGAAGGAATTCGGCATCAACAAGACCATGAAGACCGCGGGCCTGCTGGTCTTTTTGAGCGACATCCACAGCCTGGGCCTGAAGAACACCGAGGGCCTGCTGCACACCACCAGCTGGTACTGGGACCTGAACGACGACACGCGCAAGTTCGCCAACCGCTTCTTCGAGAAGACCAAGCGCATGCCCACCGACGTGCAGGCCGCCGACTACTCGGCCACGACCACCTACCTGAAGGCCGTGGCCGCCGCCAAGACCACCGATTCCGACAAGGTCATGGCGCAGCTCAAGAGCATGAAGATCGACGACTTCTACGGCAAGGGCCAGATCCGCGCCGACGGCAGCTTCATCCACGACATGTACCTGGTCGAAGCGAAGTCGCCCGCTGAATCGAAGAAGCCGTGGGACTACCTGAAGGTGCTGAAGGTGCTGCCGGGTGACCAGGTCTTCACCACGAAGGCCGAAACGAAATGCGCCGCCTGGAAATAACGCAGTAGCGCGCTGACGCCTTTCGCGATTCACCCACCGAAGTCAACGAGGACCCTCCCATGAAACGCACGCTCATCGCTTCCGCCTGCCTGCTGGCCACCTGTCTCGTGGCCGCGGGCGCTGCCCAGGCGCAGGACAAGGTCAAGATCGGTTTCATCACCGACATGTCGAGCCTCTATGCGGACGTGGAGGGCAAGAACGGCGCGCTCGCGATCCAGATGGCCATCGACGACTTCGGCGGCAAGGTCAACGGCATGCCGATCGAGCTCTTGTCGGCCGACCACCAGAACAAGGCCGACATCGCCGCATCGAAGGCGCGCGAGTGGATCGACACGCAGGGCCTGACGATGCTGTTCGGCGGCACGAGTTCGGGCACCGGTCTCGCGATGGCGAAGGTGGCGCAGGAGAAGAAGCGCGTCTTCATCGTGAACGGCGCGGGCAGCTCGGCGCTCACCAACGAGCAGTGCTCGCCCTACACCGTGCACTACGCCTACGACACCGTGGCGCTCGCCAAGGGCACCGGCAGCGCGGTGATCGCGCGCGGCGACAAGAGCTGGTATTTTCTCACCGCCGACTACGCCTTCGGCCAGGCCCTGGAAGCCGATGCCTCCAAGGTCGTGAAGGAAAAGGGCGGCACCGTGGTGGGCAGCGTGAAGCATCCGCTCAACACATCGGACTTCTCTTCGTTCCTGCTGCAGGCGCAGAACTCCAAGGCGCAGGTGCTCGCGCTCGCCAATGCCGGCGGCGACACCATCAATTCGATCAAGGCGGCCAAGGAATTCGGCATCACCAAGTCGATGAAGATGGTGGGCCTGCTGGTGTTCGTGACCGACGTGCACAGCCTGGGCCTGAAGAACACCGAAGGCCTCCTGCTCACCACCAGCTGGGACTGGAATCTCGACGACAAGACGCGCGCCTTCGGCAAGCGCTTCTTCGAGAAGACCAAGCGCATGCCCACCGACATCCAGGCGGCCGACTACTCGGCCACCATGACGTATCTCAAGGCCGTGCAGGCCGCCAAGACGGTCGATGCCGACAAGGTGATGGAGACGCTCAAGTCCACGCCCATCGACGACTTCTATGCCAAGGGCAACATCCGCGCCGACGGCCGCTTCGTGCACGACATGTACCTGGTGCAGGTGAAGTCGCCGGCCGAATCCAAGCAGCCTTGGGATTACTACAAGGTGGTCCAGAAGCTCAAGGGCGAAGAAGTCTTCACGACCAAGGCCGAGAGCAAGTGCGCCCTCTGGAAGTGATCTCCCGCGGGCGCCTTTGCGGCGCCCGGGTTCGTTGAAACGCTTATGAACATTTCCCTCCCCGCCTTGTTGAGCCAGCTCCTTCTGGGGCTGGTCAACGGCTCGTTCTACGCCATCCTGAGTCTCGGGCTGGCGGTGATCTTCGGTTTGCTCAACGTCATCAACTTCGCGCACGGCGCGCTGTTCATGCTGGGGGCCGTCCTGACCTGGATGGCCATGGAGTATTTCGGCATCAACTACTGGGTGATGCTGATCGCGGCGCCCATCCTCATCGGCCTCTTCGGCGTGGTGATCGAGCGGTTGCTGCTGCGCTGGATCTACAAGCTCGACCATCTCTACGGCCTGCTGCTCACGCTGGGCCTCACGCTCTTGATCGAAGGCGTGTTCCGCTCGGTCTACGGCGTCTCGGGCCTGCCGTACGACGCACCCGACGCGCTCTCGAGCGCCACCGACCTCGGCTTCATGGTGCTGCCCAACTACCGCGCCTGGGTGGTCGTCGCCTCGCTGGTGATCTGCTTTGCGACCTGGTACGTGATCGAGAAGACGCGCCTGGGTGCGTATCTGCGCGCCGGCACCGAGAACCCGCGCCTGGTGGAAGCCTTCGGCGTCAACGTGCCGCTGATGATCACGCTGACCTACGCCTTCGGCTGCGCGCTCGCGGCCTTCGCGGGCGTGCTGGCCGCACCGGTGATGCAGGTCTCACCGCTGATGGGGCAGAACCTCATCATCGTGGTGTTCGCGGTGGTCGTGATCGGCGGCATGGGCTCGATCATGGGCGCCATCCTCACGGGCCTGGGCCTCGGCGTGATCGAAGGGCTCACCAAGGTTTTCTATCCGGAAGCATCGTCTACGGTTGTGTTCGTGATCATGGTCATCGTGCTGCTCATCCGCCCCGCCGGCCTGTTCGGCAAAGAGAAATAAGGCGGACGGCATGAACATGAAAAAGATATCCACCGTCGTCTACGCGCTGCTGCTGGTTGCGCTCATCGCCGCGCCGTTCTTCGGCGCCTACCCGGTGTTCGTGATGAAGCTCATGTGCTTCGCGCTGTTCGCCGCGGCCTTCAACCTGCTCCTGGGTTTCACGGGTCTGCTGTCCTTCGGGCATGCGGCCTTCCTGGGCGGCTCCGCGTATGTGGCGGGCCATGCGATCAAGGTCTGGGGGCTCACCCCGGAACTCGGCCTCATCGCCGGCACCTTGAGCGGCGCCTTCCTCGGCTGGATCTTCGGCATCCTGGCCATCCGCCGGCAGGGCATCTACTTCGCGATGATCACGCTGGCGCTCGCGCAGATGATGTTCTTCGTTGCGCTGCAGGCCAAGTTCACCGGCGGCGAGGACGGCCTGCAGGGTGTGCCGCGCGGCAAGCTCTTCGGCGTCATCGATCTGTCGAACGACCTCACGATGTACTACGTCGCGCTGGTTGTGGTGGTGCTGGCCTTCCTCTTGATCGTGCGCACCATCCACTCGCCATTCGGGCAGGTGCTGAAGGGCATCAAGGAGAACGAGCCGCGCGCGCTCTCGCTGGGCTACGACGTGAGCCGCTTCAAGCTGCTGGCGTTCGTGATCTCGGCCGCGCTCTCGGGTTTGGCCGGCTCGCTCAAGACACTGGTGCTGGGCTTCGCCACGCTGTCGGACGTGCACTGGACCGCGTCGGGCCAGGTCATCCTGATGACGCTCGTCGGCGGCCTGGGCACGCTCTCGGGTCCGCTGGTCGGCTCGGCCGTGGTGGTGCTGCTGGAGAACAAGATCGGCGAACTCGGCAACTTCCTCGCACGCATCACGACGGTGGACTGGTTCAACACGCTGGGCGAGTCGGTGACCATGGTCACGGGCCTGATCTTCGTGATCTGCGTGCTGGCGTTCCGCAAGGGGATCATGGGCGAGATCATTGCGTTCATCGACCGGCGACGCGCGAAGTAGCGGCACCGGGCAACTGACCCGTCCTGAATTGCGTTGACACCCAAATAGCCGGCCTCAGCCGACCACGGACGCCCGATGCACAGCATCGGGCGTTTGCATTTTGAGCGACAGATGGGGCCGCTCGTGGTTGTAGATATGCACGGACTCGGCCACCAGTCGTCTGGCCTGAGCCAGGTCAGCTGGCTGGCTCAGCAGGAATTCGGTCTTGAGGATGCCATTGATGCGCTCGGCCAGTGCGTTCTGGTAGCAGTCGTAGCCGTCGGTCATCGAGCACTTCAGGCCATGGCGGCGATGCAGCGCCTGATAGTAGTTCGAGCAGTATTGGATGCCGCGATCAGAGTGATGCACGAGTTGCTCGCGCGTCTTTCGCTCGCGCAGCGCCATCTTCAGGGCCCGCGCCACCTCCTCCGTCTGCAGGCTGGCATGGACGTGCCAGCCCACGATCTTGCGGGAATGCGCGTCGGTGACCAAGCTGAGGTAGACCACCTTGTCGACCGTGGGCAGGTACGTGATGTCGGCCACCCACAGCTGCTCGCTGCGCGTGACGCGAATCTGCGTAGGCCCCGCTTTGACCAGGTTCGGGTGGCGGCGAAAGCGATGATGGCTGTCCGTCGTCTTGTGGTACGCCCGGCGGTTCGCCACAAGCAGGCGCGCGTTGCGCAGCACGTCGAACATCGCATCACGCCCCAATTCGATGCCTTGGCGCTGCAACGGCTCACGCAGCAGGTAGTGCAGCTTGCGCGTACCCAGTCTCGGCTGGCGCATGCGCTGTTCCTTGACCAACTGCACCACCGCTTCGGCGCGTTCGTGGCGCCGGGTGGCCCTGTGCTGGCCCTGGTAGTACGCCTGACGGCTGATGCCCATGTGGTGGCAGGCCCGCGTCACGCTCAGCCCTTGGACGAGGCCTTGCGCGAGGACTTGCCCGAAGGCTTTTTTACGACACGCACGCCGTGATCCTTCTTCAGGACCTCCAGCACCGCTTCGAACAACCGGGCCTTCTCCTGCGCCATGGCCAGTTGCGTTTCCAATTCCTTGATCCGCTGTTCTGGCGTCCGTGCAATGGCTGTCTTGTCGATCGGCATAGCCGCCGATGATGCCGCACGACCCCACCCCTGGCGACCGTGCTTGCGCAGCCAGTTCAACACTGTCGAGTTGCCCTGGATCCCATAGCGACTCTGCGCTTGGCCCCAGGTCAGCTCCCCTTTTTCCACTTGCTCGACGACAGCCAATTTGAAGGCCATCGTGTAGTCACGCTGAGTTCTCTTGACGCCTGTGCCCATTGCGCTTTTTCCTTTCACTGATGAAAGGTGTCAACGCTGGGCAGGACGGGTCAAACGCCAAAAAAAGGGAGCTTTTCGAAGCTCCCTTTTTTATTGCCATTGATCAGCAGTTGCCTTTTTTCGCCTGGCCGGGCGGGCAGAAATCGCCCCGGTCGCGGTCATGCCCGCGATGGCCATGGCCGCGGTCGTCGCGATCGTGCCGCCGAGGGCCGTCGTCCCAGTCGCGGCGGGCCTCGCGACGGGCCTCGCGGCGCCGCCAATCGCCTTCGGTCCAGCGCCAGCCGCCACGGTCTTCGACCCAGCGGCCCGGGGCGTAGGCATAGCCTGCCCGCGCGGGCCGCCAGTCGCCGCGTCGCCACGCATACGCGCGGCCGTCCCAGGCCCAGCGGCCCGGCACCCAGACATAGCCGCCGCGCGGTGGCGGTGGTGCCTCGTAGCGTGGAGGTGGCGGCGCCACCATGACCAACCCGGGAACGTTGATGTTCACCGAGACCTGTGCGTTCGCGCCAAGAGGCGCGGCCAGCAATGCAAAAGCGCTGGCCAGGCCGAGCGCGGCGAATCGAATCTTCATGGATCCTCCAGTTTTCGTGGGTGTGCAAACCGCCAACGCATGCGGGGCACCGCCGGTTGTCAGGCCTTGTGCCAGTACCCGGTGGCCTGCGCATGCACATGGAACAGAAACTACAGTCGCAGCGGCGCAGCGTATCCCGTCATCTCCAGATAGCCCCGACCCACGCGCTTCCCCTGTGCATCGAGCAGATCGCTGAGCCCTTCCCAGTACACGCCGCCGGTCGAACCCCGGCTGTCCAGCTCCTGGTCGTCGAGCAGGGCGCGCACCTCGAAGTTGCCAGAGGGCGTCTGCACGCGCCATTGCGTCGGGTACTTCGCCTGCGTGCGCGGACTGCTCCAGGCGTTGAGGCTCTCGAAACGCACTTCGTCGTTCCTGAAGACGCGCAGCGCTCCGTCGCGCGTGCGGAACGAGCCGCCACCCCACAGAGCGCTGCCGTCCTTCCGTCGCAAATGAAAGGCGGTGAGCGCGCTGCCGTCGTCGAGGTTCATGCCGATCCAGTCCCAGCCCACGGCCTCGGGGTGCATCAGCGCCTCGCTCCATTCGTGGTCGAGCCATGCAGTCCCGGCAACTTCGAAGGCCTGGCCCTTGAGCGTGAGCTTGCCTTGCGTTTGGAGCTGCGGCTCGCTGTAGTAGTAGCTCGCCTGGGCTTCGTCGGGCCCCTTGCGCGAGAGACCTGCGTTGCCTTGCAGCAGCACCGGCTGCGTCGGCACGAAGCGCAGGTCGAGTGCGAACTCGCCGGCCGGAATGCGCGCCGAATAACCGCCGTCCTTGCGCACCAGCGACCAGTCGCGCAGCCGCACCTCGGTGTCGGCCTCGCTGGCCGATGCGACGCCGAAGCCCGCGCGGGCGATGCGCTGGTCATGCAGCAGCACGCGGCCTTCGAGGTCGGTGACGGCCGCATGCGCGAACACCAGGTTCTTCGCGGCAAAGGCCGAGCGCATGTTCTGCGTCGCGTCGATGCGCGAGCGGAAGAAGGTCACCTGAAAGCCGAACTCGCGCCCCGCTGCGTTCTTCGCGTGGCCGGTGATGTACCACCACTCGGTTTGCAGGTCGGGATGGCTGCCGAAGTCGCGCGGGAACTCCAGCGTGCGCAGAGGCAATGCCCAGCTCGCAGCAGGCGCCGCGGCCAGCACGGCAAGCAGCAGGCTGCGCCGCGAGAGCCCGAAAGAACCGAAGGAAGAGGGAGGCATCACCCCGCCACCAGCGCATCGATGCGCTGCTGCGCAGGCCCGATGTCGCCGAACGCGTTCTTCACCCAGGCCGCATCGTGGTAGCTGGGCAGGTAGCGCTCGCCCGAATCGCACAGCAGCGACAGGATCGAGCCTTGCCGCCCGGCCGCGCGCATTTCATCGGCCACGGCCAGCATGCCGATGAAGTTGGTGCCCGTCGACGGACCCACCTTGCGCCCGAGCAGCGCCGAGAGCGCATGCATCGCCGCCACCGAATCGAGATTGCGCACTTCGATCATGCGATCGACCAGCGTGCGGATGAAGCTCGGCTCCACGCGCGGCCGCCCGATGCCTTCGATGCGCGAGCCGACAGCCGTCAGCGTGGCGTCGCCCGTGCGGTGATAGGCCGAGAACACCGAGCCCTCGGGGTCGGGCACGCACACCTGCGTGTCGTGGCAGCGGTAGCGCAGGTACCGGCCGATGGTGGCGCTGGTGCCGCCGGTGCCCGCGCCCACCACGATCCATTCCGGTATCGGATGCCGCTCGCGCGCCATCTGCTGGAACATGCTCTCGGCGATGTTGTTGTTGCCGCGCCAGTCGGTCGCGCGCTCGGCGTAGGTGAACTGGTCCATGTAGTGGCCGCCGGTGCGCTCGGCCAGCGCGCGGGCTTCCTCGTACACCTGTGCCGCATGGTCGACGAAGTGGCAGCTTGCGCCGTAGAAGGCGATCTGCGCGACCTTCTCGGGCGAGGTGCTGCGCGGCATCACCGCAATGAAGGGCAGGCCCAGCAGCCGCGCGAAGTAGGCCTCGCTCACCGCCGTCGAACCGCTGGAAGCCTCCACGATGGTCGTGCCCTCGCGCACCCAGCCGTTGCACAGCGCGTAGAGAAAGAGCGAACGCGCGAGCCGGTGTTTCAGGCTGCCGGTCGGGTGGGTGGATTCGTCCTTCAGGTACAGGTCGATGCCCGCTGCCGCGAGGGCGGGCAGGGGGAGCGGGATGAGGTGCGTGTCGGCGCTGCGCTGGTAGTCGGCTTCGATGCGGCGGATGGCACTGCCGAGCCAGCCGCTGCAGGAAGGAGATGTGGGGGTGGGCTGCATAGCGCGCCAGTCTACAAGTCATGCCTTGTAACCGGGCCACCGGTGGAAATCGGGATACTGTGCGTTGCCATCCACAAGGCAGGAGACGAGACACATGAAAAGAACGAGCCCGCGCCTCGCCGCGCGACGCATGCCCAACCATCGGCTTTCCCTCATCGGCGCACTTGCCGCCATCGCACTCGCAGGTTGTGCGTCCGGTCCTTCGGTCAGCGACACACCAGACCGCCCCTCTTCATCCTTCGCCGTCCCCGGCCTCGAGAAACCCGCCGAGGTGCTGGTCGACCGCTGGGGCGTGCCACACCTGTACGCCGGCACGCTCTACGACGCCTTCGTGGCGCAGGGCTTCATCGCCGCGCGCGACCGGCTCTGGCAGATGGACCTGTGGCGCAAGCGCGGCCTCGGTGAAATGGCGAAAGACTTTGGCCCCGCCTGGGTCGAGAGCGACCGCGCCGCGCGCGCCGTGCTCTACCGCGGCGACATGTACCGAGAGTGGCTTGCCTACGGATCGGATGCCAAGCGCGTGGCCGAAGCCTTCACCGCCGGCGTCAACGCCTACGTCGCGCAGGTGCGCGCACAGCCCGCGCTGCTGCCGACCGAGTTCGCGCTGCTGGGCTACCAGCCGGCGACGTGGTCGCCCGAGGACGTGGTGCGCATCCGCCACCACGGGCTCACGCTCAATTTCACTTCCGAGGTCGACCGCGCACGCGCCTTCTGCGCCGGCGGCCCGGGCGTCAAGGCCGACTGGCTGCGCCGCGAACTCGATCCGCCGGTCACGCCCAAGGTGCCCGTGGGGTTCGATCCCTGCACGATCCCCGCAGCGGAACTGCGCGCGGCGTACCTGCGGGCGACCGATTCGCCGCGCTTCACCAAGGAGAACACGCGGGTCGGCTTGAACACGGGCGCGGCCGCCGCGCCGGTGGCGCTGTTGCCCGGCAGCGCCGAGTCCATCGCCGCAAAGGCCGAGCAGGACGAGGCGCAACAACAAGCCCTGCAGGGCGACCCCACGGGCGCCTACGGCAGCAACAACTGGGTCATCTCGCCGAAGCTCACGTCCACGGGCCGGCCGATCCTCGCGAACGATCCGCACCGCTCGCACGGCGCGCCGAGCCTGCGCTACATGACGCACCTGAGCGCGCCCGGCATGGACGCCATCGGCGCGGGCGAGCCCTTTCTGCCGGGCCTGTCGATCGGCCACAACGGCACCATCGCCTTCGGCCTCACGCGCTTCTACATGGACCAGGAAGACCTGTACGTGTACCAGCTCAACCCGAAGAACCCCAACGAGTACCGCTACCAGGGCCGATGGGAGCCGATGATGCGCGTGACCGAGCGCATCGCGGTACGCGGCGAGAGTTCGCCGCGCGAGGTGGTCAACACCTTCACGCGCCACGGGCCTGTGCTGCTTTCCGAGCCCGGCAAGCGGCGCGCGTATGCATTGCGCGCTGCCTGGCTGGAGCCCGGCATGGCGCCGTACTTCGGTTCGATGGACTACATGCGCGCGCGCAACTGGGACCAGTTCCGCGCCGCGATGAACCGCTGGGGCGCGCCGGGCGAAAACCAGGTGTACGCCGACAGCAGCGGCAACGTCGGCTGGATTCCGGGCGGGCTCACGCCGATCAGGCCCAACTGGGATGGCCTCATGCCCGTGCCGGGCGACGGCCGCTACGAGTGGTCGGGCTTTCGCAATGGCGACGAACTGCCTTCGGAGTTCAACCCCGCGCGCGGCTACGTGGTGACCGCGAACGAGAACAACATCCCGCCCGATCATCCGGCCGCGAAGAAAGGCATCGGCTACGAGTGGAGCGATGCGGCCCGCGCGCTTCGTTTGAAAGAGCTGTTCGCCGCGAAGGTGGCGGCGGGTTCGCGCTTCACCATCGAGGACTCCGAGCGCATGCAGAACGACATCGTCGCGACGCCCGCGCAGCGCCTCTTGAAGCTGCTGGCGGGCCTGCGCAGCGACGACGCGCAAACGGCCGCCGGCCTGCGCCTGCTGCAAAACTGGGACGGCACGATGGACCGCGACAGCGCCGCGGCCGCGCTCTACGAGGTGTGGAGCGGCAAGACCCTGCGCGCGGCCGTGCTCAAGGCCGGCGCGGGCGAGGTGGGGGCCACGTTGGCTGCGCCCGGTGACAACACGCGCATGGTGCTGCTGCTCGAAAACCCGTTCGGCTGGGTCTCCGATGCGCAGCGCGACGCCTTGCTGCTGCAGACGCTGCCGCCCGCGATGCAGGAGCTCACCGCCAAGCTCGGACCCGACATGACGGCCTGGAAGTGGGGCACGCTGCACCGCGCGGAGTTCCGCCATCCGCTGGCCGGCGTGGTCGATGCCGCCACGCGCAAGAAGCTCGACGTGGGTGACTGGCCGATGTCGGGCTCCAGCTTCACGCCGATGGCCGCGACCTACCGGACCAGCGACTACAAGCTGACCTCGGGCGCGTCGTTCCGCATGGTGCTCGACGTCGGCAATTGGGACGCCTCGCGCGTCATCAACACGCCGGGCCAGTCGGGCAACCCGGACAGCCCGAACTACCGCGACCTTGCGCCGCTGTGGCTCGAAGGCAAGTACGTGCCGCTGGTCTACAGCCGCGGGGCGGTGGAGAAGGAAACGGTCGAACGCATCCAGCTCACGCCCGCAAAATAAGCGGCATGACCCTCGACGAACTCAACCGGAAATTTGCCGAAGTCCCCGCGCGCCACAAGGAGGTCTCGATCATCGCGAGCATGGATGACGAGCCCGCCCGGCCCAGCCGGCGTCTGATGGACATCGCTCTCAAGGCGGTTTCGGTGGCGATCGATGTGGCACTGCCCATCTACGAAGGTCGCGCGTCGAGGGAGCCGCATTGGTTCGACACCTGGCCTGGCGAGCACTACCGCCTACTCGCCGCGCTGGTGCGCACGCTGAAGCCGAAGACGGTGATCGAGATCGGCACCTTCACCGGCATGGGCACGCTGGCGCTCGCACAGGAACTGCAGCCGTCGGGCACGCTGACCACCTTCGATCTGCTGGCGTGGAACAGCTTCGCCGACACCTGGCTCGCACCTGCGGATTTCTCAGAAGGCCGCGTGCGTCAGGTGCTGCATGACATCTCCACGCCCGGCGGCATCGAGCCGCATCGCGCGCTGTTCGAGTCGGCCGACTTGATCTTTGTCGATGGGCCGAAGGACGGGCGGACCGAAGCGGACATCCTCGTCAACCTGAGCACGTTGAATCTGTCGCGCGATGCCGTGGTCGTGTTCGACGACATTCGAGTGGTGAACATGATCGACATCTGGCGCCGCGTCGCGCAGCCCAAGATGGACCTCACTTCCTTCGGCCACTGGAGCGGCACCGGCCTGATCGACTGGAACGGAACGTCCGATCTCTGAGCCGTGAAAGAGGAGGGGCTACCAGTCCTCTTTCACCGCCAGCACCACATCCTTGCCCGCGGCAGCCCGCCCCGCGAGCCACGCGGTGACGGTGCCGGCCACGACCACCGCGCCGCAGAGCGCGATCAACCGCGCCCACGGCACGAGCAGATCCATCGTCCAGTGGAAACTCTGCGGGTTCACCACCTTCACGAGCACCACCGACACCGCGAGGCCGAGCACCAGCCCGGCCACGGCGCCGATGGCGGTCCACGCCGCGCCTTCGCCCGCCACCACCGCCAGCACCTGCCGCCGCGTGAAGCCGAGGTGCGCGAGCAGCCCGAATTCCTTTCGCCGCGCAAGCACCTGCGCGCTGAAGCTTGCGGCGATGCCGAAGAGGCCGATGGCGATGGCCACGGCCTGCAGCCAATAAGTCACCGCGAAGCTGCGGTCGAAGATGCGCAGCGATGTCGCTCTGATCTGCCCGACCGAGGCGATCTCGACCGAATCGGGTGACCCGTCTGCCTGGCGCGCCGCAAGCGCGCGCACGGCGGTCTGCGTTTCGCCTTCTGATGCGCCCGGTGCGAGCCACAGCGAGATGTCGCTCACGTCGCGCTGGCCGGTGATGCGCTCGTAGTCGCGCGCATCCATCGTGATCGCGCCGAACTGCCGCGCGTAGTCGCGCCACACGCCGGCCACGAAATAGGTGTGCGTGGCTTTCGTCGGGAGCGCGCTGGCCGACAGCGCGACGGCCAGCGGCGCGAAGGCCGTGCCCGGCCTCGCGCCGTAGAGCTCAACCATCGGCTCGCTCACGTAGATGCCGATCTGCCCCGAGGGCACGGGCAATGCCGATCCCAGCAGCGGCAGCGATTGCGACGCGCTGCCTTCCAGGCTGCGCGCGATCAGCGTCACGGCCGGCTGCGACGGATCGAGCTGCAGCGACTGCGTGCGCAGCGTGCCGGTGCGCGCGACGCCGGGCAGTTGCGCCAGCGCCTGCACGAACGCGGGCGGAAAGGTCGCGGTGTCGGTGCTGTTCGTGCCGCCGCTGTTGCCGCCGCGGCCGCCCGAGGTGGCGCGCACGTACAGGTCGGCCGGCAGCACCACGTCGAGCCAGTGCGTCACCGAATCGCGAAAGCTCGCGACCATCACCGTGAGCGCGACCGCGAGGCTCAGGCTCGCGACCACGCCGCTCACCGCTACGGCCGCCGTGCCGCGCATGCGCCGCGCGCGCTCGATGGCGAGCATCGGCAGCACGCGCTCGGCGAACGCGGGCGCGATGCGGTCGTACAGCAATGCGATCAGCCAGGGCAGGGCGGTGATGCCGCCCACCAGCAGACACGCAACCGAGAGATACGCCGCCACCGGAATGCCGCCGATGGCCGGAATGTTCGCCAGCGCCGCGCTGAGCGCGATCAGCCCGAGCGCGAGCCAATGGCTGCGGCTCTGCGTGGGCGCGGCGCCCAGGCCCTTGAGCGTCTGCGCCTCGGGCAGCGCCTGTGCGGCGCGCGCGGGCCACCAGCCGCCCACCAGCGCGGCCGCCACGCCGAGTCCGCCGTACAGCAACGCCGCGCCGCCGCTCCAATGCAGCTTGGGCGCGACGCCTTCGAAGTACCCACCGCCCAGGTCGCCGCCCAGCACCCGCAGCGCGAAGGCCGCGAGCGCGGTGCCGAGCGCCAGGCCCGCGCCGCTGCCGATCACGCCCAGCACTAGCGATTCGGCCAGCACCAGCCGCAGCCGTTCGCGCGGCGTGAGGCCGAGCACGCCGAGCAGCGCGAACTGCTGAGCCCGCTTGGCGACGCTGAGCGCGAGCACCGAGAACACCAGAAACGCCCCTGTGAACAGCGCCACCAGCGCCAGCACCGTGAGGTTGACGCGGTAGGCGCGCGACAGGTTGCTCACGCGCTCGGCCGCATCGCCGGGCTCCGCGAACTGCACGCCCGCGGGCCAGCCAGGGGACTTCTGCAGCGCATCGATGAAGGCTGCGCGGTCGGTGCCTGGCGCGAGCCGCAGGTCGATGCGGCTCAGGCGCCCGACCTGGTCGAACAGGTCCTGCGCGGCCGCGATGTCCATCACCGCGAGCGCCGTGCCGCTGGCGGCGACGTGGCCTGCCACGCCGAGGCGGTGCCATGTGGCGCCGCTGCGCAATTGCACCGTCTCGGTGGTGTCGCCGCCGGCTTGCGCGGGCAGGCCGAGCACGCTGCGCGCTGCGGCGTTGAGGAAGACATGACCCGGCGCGAAGAGCGCGAAGCGGTCCGCTCCGGCCGCGGGCTGCGGCATCAGCGCGGGCGCGATGGTCGGGAGCACCAATGCATCGACGCCGATCACGCGCATCGGCACTTGCCGTTCGCCGCTGGCGAGGGCCAGGCCCTGAAATTCGAGCACCGGGCTCGCGAGCGTCACCTGCGGATGCTGCGCCAGTTGCGCGAACACGGCTTCGTCGAAGCCGCCTTGCACCGCGCGCACTTCGAGATCCGGCTGGCCGTTGACAGATCGCACCGCGCTGGAGAACTCATCGAGCGCCGAGGCGTTGATGAGCTGCACCGAAAACGCAAGCGCCACGCCCAGCATCACGGCCAGCACGGCCGCCGCGTTGCGCCAGGGGTGGTGGCGCAGTTCCTGCCAGGAGAAGGTGGTGAGCAATGCACGCATTCAGCGATTGTGGCCGCGGGATGCCTTTGTTACATCGGCGTGGCACGATGGCGCCTCTTTCGATGACGCCCCGAGGAATTCGACGATGCGGCTCCTGCCCTCAGCCTTGTCCATAGACATGTTCCCGGTGGTGCGCCGCCGCTGGTTCGCGGCCTGGCTTCTTGCCCCGCTGCTGGCCGGCAGCGCCGCTGCCCAGCTCCAGCCGCCGCAGCAACAACAGCAGCAACCGCTGTCCCTCGCGAGCGACCCGGCCGTGCTGGCCAAGGCGGCGCTCGGGGCCGAACGCGGAACGCTGGTCATCGGCCTCTTGCGCAACGGCAAGGCCTCGTATGGCGCGGCCTACAACCCCGAGCCGCTTTCGCCCCCGCGCCCCATCGAGGCCAACAGCGCGGAGCAGCCGATGTTCGAGATCGGCTCTGTCACCAAGGTCTTTACGGGCTTGCTGCTCGCACAGGCGGTGGAGCGCGGCGACCTGAAGCTGGACGACACCGTGGGCAAGGTGCTCGCAGGCAAGGTCCAGGGCGTGCCGCCCGCGGCCGCCGCGGTGACGCTGAAGCAGCTCGTCACCCACACGGGCTGCATGCCCGTGATGGCCGATGGCGTGACAGGCGGTGCGCCGCTGGCCGAGCAGTTGCGCACTTTCGACAGGCCGATGTTCTGGGCCGCGCTCTCGCGCATCAAGCTCACCGCGCCCGCGGCGCCGTGCGAAGCCGCGTACAGCAACTTCGGCATGGCGCTGCTCGGGCAAATTCTGGCCGAGCGCTACAACACCTCGTGGGGCGAGCTGGTGCGCGCGCGCATCACCGAGCCGCTGGGCATGAACGACACCGTGATCCCGCTCGGCGACAAGGCCTCGCGCATGGCCCCGGCCTTCGCCGGCGACCGCCGCCAGCCCCTGCTGGACATGATCGCCTACGCGCCGGCCAGCGCGCTGCGCTCGACGGCGGCCGACATGATGACCTTCAGCCGCGCCGTCCTCGCCGGTGCGAGCGGCCCGCTGGGCCCGGCCGCCGCACGCATGCTCACGCCGCTCGCGCACTACGAGGGCGCCGAGATCGGCTATGCGGTGATGGTGCGCGGCCCCGAGGGCGGACGCCGCACTTATTGGCACGCGGGCCTCACCGAGGGCTACCGCACGCTGTGGCTGATCGCGCCGGACACCGGCGAAGCGCTCATCGTGCTCAGCAGCAACGCGCGCGCGCCGCTGCAGCCGGTGATGCTGGCGATCGGCAAGAGCCGCTATCCGGTGTCGACGACCGAAGTGCCGGTCGATCCGAAGCGGCTGGAGGACTACAAGGGCGAGTACCGCATCAGCAAGACGAAGGCGCTGGGCTTCACGGTGCGCAACGGGCGGCTGCTGGTGCGGGAGACGGGGCGGGGCTACAACGCGCTCGTGCCTACAGGCCCCGATCGTTTCGCGGTGGCGACGATCGGTGCGCAGATCGTGTTCCAGCGCGGTGAAGGCAATGTGGTGGTGGGGGTGACGCTGGCGCAGGGGGGCAGCCAGCTTGAGGGGCGGCGCGTAGGAGCGGCGGTCGACGCACCTCAGGAGTGATGCATGCGCGCTTGAGTCAGGCTGGCGCGGAGCTTGTTCACGATCGGACCGAAACCGAAACCGAAACCGAAACCGAAACCGCGACCGGCATTCACCACGAGTGGCGGGAGCCCGCTTCCAAGGCCTGCAAAAGCATCGGGCGACTCTTTCTGCTTAGGCACTAACCCCACACGGCCCCAGCCTCGTGCTGCCTACACTGCGGGGCGTTTCCGGAAGGTGCCATGCGGTCGTCGCATGGCAGACAACAAAGCAGAAGACAAAAAGGCAGGTCTGCCCATGAATGGCGATTGCAGGGGATCTTCGGGTCGTCAGATCCACAGCGGGCCGTGCGAGGCGTTCATGCGATGAGCGAACAGACCCTGCTGCACTTGTGGGATGACGGCTTCATCTACATCACGCCGGCCATCCAGTCGGGCTTGACCGCCCGTCCGGCGTTGACATTGCTCGCATCGATCAGCGGGCATCCATTCACCCTGGAAGCGCGCGACGGTACGCGCGCGCATTGCGCTGCGGCGGTGGTGGCGCCGGACGTTCCGCGGCGGCTCGACGCCGATGGCTGCGGACTCATCTCGATCAATCTCGATCCGGCATCGAGCACCTACCGCATGTTTTCAGCGTGGATGGGCGGACGTGGCATCGTGCCGCTCGACGCGCGTGTGTTCGGTGTCTTGCGAGAGGGCTTCGAGCCGGCACTGCACGGCGTGCTCTGCGATGCGCAGCTGCGGTCGCTCAGCCATTGCATGGTGGACGCGGTCACCGGATCGACCGCTCTTTCGAAGCAGATGGATCCGCGCATCGAACGCCTGCTGCAGCTGATCCGCACGAATCCGAGCTTGCTGCAGCGCGAAGACCTGTCCGCGATGGCCTGTCTGTCGCGCGGGCGCCTGAGTCATCTGTTTCGCGAGCAAGTCGGCTTGTCGGTCAAGCGCTACCTGCTGTGGAGCAAGCTGCGGCGTTCCAGCGTGCAACTGGCCGACGGCCAGCCGCTGACGCACATCGCGCTGGCCAGCGGCTTTTCGGATGCGGCGCACATGAGCCGCACATTCCGCGATTCATTCGGCCTGCAGCCTTCGTTCCTGGTGCGGCAGGTGAAGGTGGTGACGGACGGCCACACGCCCGACGCCTGGCGTTCACTGGCCGGCGCGGCCTAGCGCCCAGAGGCCGCCCCCCGGGTTCAGGCGGGGGTGACCGGACCTGAATTCAGCACCTTCGTTCAAGTCAGCAAGGACCTTGCTGACTAGTCTCCACGCGTGCCCAGAGAGGCATCCAAGCGCAACTGGAGACAAGTGAGAACTCGCATGAAATTTCGTTTTCCGACTGGCGGCATGTTGATCGCGGGTGTCGGCATCGTCACCGCCGTCCTGGTGCTCTGGCTGCTGTTTGCCGACCAGGGCAATGCAGAGGCAAGCACCGCGGCACAGCACAACGGCCCCGCATCGACCAGCGCGCAAACGGCGGCACAGGCAGGCGTCGTGCTTGCGCAGCGGTCTGCCGGGTACAAGCCGTTCGCACCGGGCGCCTCGCCCTATCTCTTGTCGGCCGGTCCTCTGGAACGTGGCCTCGACATCGACCAGCTCAAGCGCGACCTTGCCGGCAGTGGCAAGGACCTCGAAGAAGAGCTCGATCGCCTCGTCAAGCTGGCGCGCTTTCGCGACCGGATGAACGTTCTCGCCGAAGTGCTTCCCAGCCTGAGCGACGAAGAGCGGCGGCAGGAGTCCTACGAGGTTCTGCACCAATTGCCCGAGCATGTGGCCAAGGGCGAGATTCTTCCGCGCGAAGCCCTGGTCACCACCACGGCGCTGCTCCAGATCGGAGAGTCGGACCCGGTGGTGCGCGACGAACTCACCAAGCGCCTGACGGCTTCGCTGCAGGCGCATGCCAGGCAGCTCGTGGGACCCGAGCCCATCACTGAATCCCGCTTCCAGAGCTATGCACAGGAGCGCGACCGAATGGTCAGCGAAGTGCAGTCCTCGGTTGCCGACCCCGAGGCGCGGCAAGCGGCGATGGCGCAGCGCGAGTTCGAGATCCGCCAGCGCCACTACTGATCGACCGATCGATTCGACCCCATCCACAACGAAGGAGACACGCAACCATGCACCGAACAAGAACACTCTGGAGGTTGGCGGCCGCGCTGGCCTTCATGCTTTCGATGGCCACCATCGCCACCACCACCGGCGCCGCGCCGGCCGCAGCCCCGACGGCCCAGAAGAGCAGGGCCGAGGCGCAAGCGTTCATCGACGAGTCGACGGCCAAGTACAACGATGCGCTCAAGTCCAGCTACAAGCCGGGGCAGGCCGTCGTGCCCGCGTCCGGTCCGGTGTGGACCGCCGACCTGGACACCTGGGTGGAGTACACGTTTCCAGCCAGCTCGGGCGCGTCCTGCCTGAACGGAACGCCCTATCGGATGTACTACAAGATCGCCTCCGAGGCGAGCATGCGCGACAAGGTGCTGGTCGACTTCGAAGGCGGCGGCGCGTGCTGGGATTTCGAGTCGTGCAAGCCGGGCGCCAAGCTCGGCGCATCCAATCCGGATGGCCTGCCGTCGGGCTACATCCAGGGCGACGGCATTCTGACCAAGACGGCAACCGCTCTCACCTCGCCGGTGCTGGACGGCAATACATTCCTGGCCGATGCGGCCGCGTATTTCATCTTCGGGCGAGGCTCGGGCACGCTGGACGGCCGAAGCTGGACGAATTTTCTGAAGCTCACTTCGCAGCCGCAGACGCAGCGATGGACCAAGCTGGTGTTTCCGTACTGCACCGGCGACGTCAACGCGGGTGCGAGCTTCAGGGTGCTCGAGGACCCGAGCAATCCGCAGAACAGCAAGAAGGTCAACTTCAACGGCCTGAACAACGTGCGGGCTGCGATGGAGTTCCTGCGCAAGAACAAATTTGCCGAGAGCCTGTCGGGCAAGAAATCGATCCAGCAACTGCTGGTCTATGGCGTCAGCGCAGGCGGCTATTCGTCGTTGGCCAACTACCCGATGATCCGGGAGGCCCTGGCGGGCGAAAAGACGCGGGCCGCGATGTTCAGCGATGCCAGCCCGATCCTTCCGGGGGCGGTCTACCAACCCGATGAAGAAATCCTGGCGAGCGATCTCGACAAGACGCCCGCGGTGAAGTTCTGGCAGAAGGTCACCCACGCGTGGGGATGGTTCCAGAAGCCCACGGCCGCCGATGCCAATACGCCCGGCCACCCGGAATACGCAGGGCAAGCCGAGGGATTGATCGCGCGCTGGGAGAAGGCCACCGGTGAGAAGGTCGAGCTCTTGAAGAGCCGTGGCGGCGACACCGGCAACCTCAACAAGGTGCTTTCCAGACGGTATGCCGAAGACCGCTTCGGCCTGAGCAGTTTCCAGCAGGACCTGGTCATCCCCGGTTTCGCCTTCGGCGGTGGGCAGAACGCCGAAGTCGCCGGACTGACAGGCAGCGCCTTGCGCGATGCGAACCTGAAGCTCTTCACCAAGGAAATGGATCTGGTGCGCGCCAACCTCGGCCCGCTTCCCAACTATGGGTACTACATGCCGTGGTCTCGCTATCTGGTCCTCGGCAGCCATGGGGTGACACCACTCACGTTCGCGGGCACGGATATCTCGCGTGCAGGGAACCTGCGCGACGACGGTGGACGAATCGCACCCGAGTTCAACGGCGACGTAGGTTTCTTCCTGAGCAACCTCATCAGCGCACAGAGCCCCCAGAGCTTTCCGGTGTTGAAGGAAGTCGGGGCTCCCGGGGAGTCGTTCAGCGGCGGCAGCTTGCTGGGCACGGTCCTGAGCTGGTTCCACGCCTTCGGTTGAGTCCAGTGCGATGAGCCGGGCTCGGGCGCTTTCGCATCAAAGCCGGTCGGCCATCGCACCCAGATAGCTGCGCACCGCGGCATTCGAGCTCAGCCCGATCGCGCGGTCGTAGGCCTGCCGCGCCGCCCCTCGCGCGCCCCCTGCCGCCAGCAGGTGCGCGCGCGCCGCCCAGAACGGTTGATAGCTCGCCACCTCGTCCGAGGGAATCGCTTCGAGCGCTCGCAGTCCAATATCCGGCCCGCGCGCATTCGCAAGCGCGCAGGCGCGGCTCACCTGCGCGCCGATGCTGGGCCGCAAGGCCAGCAGGCCTTCGTACAGCGACACCAGCACCTCGGGCGCCACTGGCGCGCCCACGCGCCGTTCGCAATGGGCGGACTGGATGGCCGCCTCCAACTGGTACGCCCCGAGGGACTTCATCTCCGATGCCAGCCGCAGGCACCGCTCGGCCTCGGCGAGCAGGTCGGGGTCCCAGCGCAAGGTGTCCTGCTGGTCGAGCGGCACATACGCCCCGGCCTCGCTGCGCCGGGCGGCGGCGCGGCTTTCGCAGAAGAGCATCAGCGCGCGAAGGCCCAGCGGCTCGGGTTCGTCGGGCATCAGGTGGCAGAGGATGCGGCCCAGGTCGATGGCTTCGGACGTGAGGCCGCGCGGCAGCGCATCGGCGCCGTCGACGTCGTCCCAGCCGGTGCCATAAGCGGCGTAGATGCCGTCGAGCACGTCCTGCAGGCGCTGCGGCAGGTCGCGCGCTTCGGGGTACTCGAAGGGAATGCCCGCCGCGCGGATGCGCGCCTTGGCCCGCACCAGCCGTTGGCCGAGCGTGGAGGGCGCGGTCAGAAAGGCGCCGGCCATGCGCGCCGCGTCCAGGCCGAGCACGGTCTGCAGCATCAGCGGCGCGCGGGCCGCGGCGTCGATGGCCGGGTGCGCGCAGACGAAGAGCAGGCGCAGCCGCTCGTCGGGCACGGCGGTGCCTTCGGCGCTGGCCTCGTCCATTTCGCCGGCCAGGAGCAGCAGGGTCTGGGTGGCCTGGTCCTGCACGCGGGTGTGGCGCCAGGCGTCGAGCTTGCGGTGCCGCGCCACGCTCAGCAGCCACGCATCGGGTTGGTCCGGAATGCCGTCGGCCGGCCAGCGTTCGAGCGCGCGCGCGAACGCGTCGGCAAGCGCGTCTTCGGAGGCGGCGATGTCGTGCGTGCGCGCCGACAAGATCGCCAGCAGTCGGCCGTACGACTCGCGCGCCGCCTTTTCGGCGGCCTGATGAGCCGCCGGGTCGTTCACGATGTGGCTGCCGTGGCCGTGAAGACCGGCCGTACCTCCACGCCCCCGCTGCTGGCGCAGGGCGCGCGCGCGGCCCATTCGAGCGCGGCATCGAGGTCGGGCACATCGACCACGAAGTAGCCGCCGAGCTGCTCCTTGGTGTCGGCAAAAGGGCCGTCCTGCACCTGGCGCTTGTCGCCGCGCACGCGCAGGGTGGTGCCGGTCATGGGTGGAAAGAGGCCGTGGCCGCCGAGCGCGACGCCCGATTGGCGCACCGCATCGGCATACGCGATCCAGCTGGACCGGTAGGCCTGGGACGACGCGTCGTCGCGCTGTTCGAATTCGGCCGCGGGCTGATAGAACATCAACATGTACTGCATGGTGTCTCTCCGTGAAGGAAAAGCTTGCTGAGCAAGAGCGCTCACCACAATGACGGCCCGCCGCCGGTCATTTCGACACGGAAGCTCCGTGTCGTGCAGATTATTTTTTACGCGAAATTCGTTTGGCGCAACGGTTGCGCTACCTACTTCTTTCGGCTGGTACGCCTTTAGGCTGCCTGGGTCTGGACAGCCGCCGAGAACATGCTTTCCATTTCGCTGCGCAGCTTGTAGGCGGCGGTCGAGGTGTCGATTGCCACGTCGGCCCAGCTCAGGCTCTGGCCCTTTTTCACCGGTCGAACGAGCTTGACGTTGTGGGCCAACCCGAGCGGCAGGCCGCCCAGTCGCAGCGACCGCTCGGCCGGCAGCAGCTTGCCCCAGACGGTGTAGCCGCCTTCGCCGTCGAGCATTTCACCCGCCGCGAGGTCGCGCTTGGCGGTGGCGACCACGTCGGCATTCCAGCAGGTGGCCACGCCGGTCGCTTCGCCGCGCAGCGCCACGCTCGCGACCGACATGCCGACCTCCAGGCCGATGAGGTGCCAGCGCTTGTAGAGCGTGAAGTAGCGCCCGCTCGGGTCGGTGTGGGCGTTGTATTCCTCGAAGCAGTTCTTGATGTAGTCGGTCTCGGCCTCGACCGTGACCCACACGCCCATGCGGATGTCGTAGGGGATCTTTCTGCCATCGGCTTCGAGCGAGGAGATCACCTCGACCATGCCCTTGCGCTCCAGCACGCCACCTTCGCTCTTCGGGCGGGTGACGAAGGGAATGTCTTCCACGCTCGCGGGCGGGTAGAGCAGGCCGTCCGACGGCACGCCGAGGCCGGTGGCATTGGCCACCGCCGAGCTTTCTATGGAGGGCTTGGAGCCATCGAGAAAGCTGTTGAACATCTTCGGGTTGAGCCCGCCGCGCAGCGCCTGCTCGGGCGTGAGGCCGTAGTTGCCCCACACGGTCTCGGGCGTCGATTCGGTGAAGTGCGGCAGCCACTTGTGGCCGCGCCCGGCCGCCACCACGGGAAAGCCGCAGGTGCGCGCCCAGTCGACCAGGTCGCAGATGAGCGCCGGCTGGTCGCCGAAGGCCAGCGAATAGATCACGCCCGCCTGTTGCGCCCTGTGCGCGAGCAGCGGGCCGCAGAAGGCGTCGGCCTCCACCGTCACATTGACCACGTGCTTGCCGTGCGCGAATGCATCGAGGCAGTGATCGACGGCGGCGATGGGGTGGCCGGTGCACTCGACCACGATGTCGATGGAGGGCTCGCGCGTCACGGCCTGCCAGTCGTCGGTGATCCAGGTGTTGCCGGTCTTGATGGCTTCCTGTACCGAGCCTGCGGCGGTGCGTTCGGGCTTCCAGCCGACGCGCGCAAGGTTCACGCGCGCCGCATCGGGCGACAGGTCGGCAATCGCGACGAGCTGCACGCCGGGCGTGCGCGGGATCTGCGCGAGGTACATCGAACCGAACTTGCCGGCGCCGATCAGGCCGATGCGGATGGGGCGGCCTTCGGCGGCGCGCTGCTGCAGGCGGTTGTAAAGGCTCATGGGGTCAGGCCTCCGCGGTGTCGAGGACTTCGAGCGAGGTCTGCAGGGCGCTCTCGGGCAGACCGTTCTTCCAGGGCACATCGACGGGGTAGGGCTTCAGCAGGCAGTCGTCGGGCAGCATCTCGATGGGCGTGAAGTCGCGATGCGCGATGTACTCGGGGCGCTTGTGGCGACGGATGTGGTTGCTGACGGCGCACAGGCTCAGGTACACCGCCACGCGGTTGAAGGGCGAGAGGTTGCTGCCCGAGGCATGCACGAGGCAGCTGTGGAAGAGGATCATCGAACCGGCCGGGCCCTTGGGCGAGACGATGCCGCCTTCCTTGCCGCCGGCTCGATCCACGAGTTGCGCGATCAGGTCGTTGTCCACGGTCCAGAGCGGATAGCTCGTCGTCGTGAGGTCATGCTTCGCATCGACCACGCCCTTGCGGTGGCTGCCCGGAATGAACACCAGCGGTCCGTTGTGCTCGTTCACGTCGTCCAGAAAAATCGCGACGTTCATCGCGCGTTCGGTCGGCATCAGGTCGTCGTTGAGCCAGGTGCCGTAGTCCTGGTGCCACTGCCACACCTGGCCTTCGAAGGCCATCTTTCCGTTGATCTTGAACTGGTGCATGTAGACCTCTTCCTCGAAGAGGTCCATCACCGGCCCGACCATGCGCGGATGGCGCGCGAGCCTGGCGAAGGGCTCGCTGATGAGGTGCGCGGCGAAGTTCGTGCGCACGGCGTCGGAGCCTTTCTCGCGCACGTTGAAGGCCTCGCGCTTGCTGTAGAGATCGGGCACCGCATCGGTCAGCGTCTTCGTCTCTTCGGGCGAGAAATGGCCGGGGAAGAACAGGTAGCCGTCGCGCTCGAACTGCGCGCGTTGCTCGGGGGTCAGCTTCATGCCTTGTCTCCTTTGTGGGCTTTGTGGGTGGGGGTGTCGGTTGCGTTGCGGGCTTGCTGTTGCGTCAGGCGCCGGGCCAATGCCTCACTGGCCTGCGCGACGTGCTCTTCGCTCAGGCGCGCGGCGCGGTCTGCGTTCCCTGCCGCGATGGCGTCGGCGATGGCTTCGTGCTCGTCCCACAGCGATTCGCGCTGGGGCTCGGCCTGCAGCACTGCGCCCATCGCACGGCGGAGGTGCCGCCAGTGCGGATCGGCGCTCTGGCCGATCAGCGGGTTGCCCGAGGCGTCGTAGATCGCGCGGTGAAAGGCCACGTCGGCATCGATCATGGCTTCGACGTTTCGCCCGCGTGCGGCACGGCGGCCGCGCTCGATGAGCTTGGAGTCGATGCGAAAACGCTGCTGCGCCGCGAGCCGCGCGGCCAACACGTCGAGCACGCCGCGCACTTGGTAGATGTGGCGCATGCCCTCGGCATCGAGCGGGGCCACGAGCACGCCGCGGCCGGGCGCGTCGTGCACGAAGCCGTCTTTCTTCAGGAGGCGCAGCGCCTGCAGCACCGGCTGGCGCGACACCGAGAGGCGCTGCGCGATGTCTTCCTGCGTGATGCGCTCGCCCGGCGCCAGCGAGCCGCTGCTGATGGCGCCGAGCAGGGCGCGATAGACCTGGTCGACAAGGTCGGGCGCGACTTCGATGCTGACGAGCTGGGCGGGCATGGGGTGGCTTTCTTTGAACTCTGTATACAGAGTACGAACTTCTGTGCCGCCGCACCAACCGGGTTTTTACCCATGGGGGCTGCAAAAAAACGTAAGCCACCGCTAAGCTCGAACCATGCAACTCCCTACCTACAACGACGTCACCGCCGCGGCCGCGCGGCTCGAAGGCCATGCCCACCGCACGCCGGTGCTGCAATCGACCACAGCGAACGAACGCTGGGGCGCGCAGTTCTTCTTCAAGTGCGAGAACTTCCAGCGCATGGGCGCATTCAAGTTCCGCGGTGCGTTCAACGCGCTCTCCAAATTCGATGCGGCACAGCGCAAGGGCGGTGTGATCGCTTTCTCATCGGGCAACCATGCGCAGGCCATCGCGCTGTCGGCGCGGCTCCTGTCGATGCCCGCCGTGATCGTGATGCCCAAGGACGCGCCCGCCGCCAAGGTCGCAGCCACGCAGGGCTACGGTGCCGAAGTGGTGCTGTACGACCGCTTCACCGAAGACCGCGAGGCGCTGACGAAGCGGCTCGCGCAGGAGCGCGGCATGACGATGATTCCGCCGTACGACCACCCCGATGTGCTCTCGGGGCAGGGCACGGCGGTGAAGGAACTGATCGAGGAGACGGGGCCGCTCGACCATCTGTTCGTGTGCCTGGGCGGCGGCGGGCTGCTGTCTGGCTCGGCGCTGTCGGCGCGTGCGCTGTCGCCGGATTGCAGGATCTACGGTGTGGAGCCCGAGGCGGGCAACGACGGGCAGCAGTCGTTCCGCACGGGGAAGATCGTGCACATCGAAACGCCCAAGACCATCGCCGATGGCGCGCAGACGCAGCACCTGGGCCAGTACACGTTCGGGATCATCCAGCGCGATGTGAACGACATCTTCACGGTGACCGACGATCAGCTCGTCGAGGCGATGCGCTTCTTCGCCGAGCGCATGAAGATGGTGGTGGAGCCGACGGGGTGCCTTGCCTTCGCGGGTGCCATCGCGGCGGGCAAGGCGATCGCGGGTCAGCGCGTGGGCATCGTGATCAGCGGCGGCAACGTCGACCTGTCGCGCTACGCGGCGCTGCTCGCGTAAGCCGGTTCAGGCGCGGATGCCTGCTGCCGTCAGGTGCAGCAGGCGGTCCGCACGGGCGGCGGCGCTTTCGGAGTGCGTCACCAGCACGAGCGAGGCGCCGTGCTCGCGCGTCTGGCCGATCAGCAGTTCCATCACTTTTGCCGCCGTGGTCGGATCGAGGTTGCCCGTGGGTTCGTCGGCGAGCAGCAGCGCAGGTCGATGCACCAGCGCACGCGCGATCGCCACGCGCTGCAGCTGGCCACCCGAGAGCGTCTGCGGCAGCCGCGCGCCCATGCCGGGCAGGCCGACCGCATCGAGCATGTGCGCGACGCGGCCGTCGTCTTTTTTCTTCTCGCCGAGCAGCATCAGCGGCAGCGATATGTTCTGCGCCACATCGAGATGCGGCAGCACATGGAAGGCCTGGAACACGAAGCCCACGTGCTTGCGCCGCCAGAGCGCGCAGGCTTCGCCGTCGAGCGCGCCGATGTCGGTGCCGTCGTGCGTCACCGTGCCCTGGTCCCAGCTGTCGAGGCCGGCCATGCAGTTGAGCAACGTTGATTTGCCCACGCCCGATTCGCCCACGATGGCGACGAACTCGCCGGGCTGGACATCCAGCGTCACGTTCTCGAAGACGGGCACTTCGCCGTAGTGCTTGCCGAGGTTGGAAATGCGCAGCGTCATCCGGGTTGGGTGGTCTTTGAAATCAGTTGAACGGCGGTCTGCACCGCGTCGGGCGCGTCGCAGGCGATCACGGTGCGCTGCGGCATGCTGCGCAGCCAGGTGATCTGCCGCTTGGCGAGTTGGCGCGTGGCGGCGATGCCGCGTTCGCGCAGGTCTTGCATGGCCCTGGCATCGGGAGCGGAGGTGCCGCAGGCGTCGAGCATTTCCCACGCCTGCCGGTAGCCGACGCAGCGCATCGAGGGCAGGTCGGTCGAAAGATCGCCGCGCGCGCGCAGCGCCTTCACCTCGTCGAGGAAGCCCGCGGCGAGCATCGCGTCGAAGCGGTCGGCAATGCGCGCATGCAGCCAGGCGCGGTCGGTGGGCTCGAGCGAGAAGAGCACGCCGCCGTCCACGGCTTTCGCCGTCTTGTTGCCGCTCGCGTGAAAGCTTGAGAGCGGCTGGCCGCTGCTTTCCCACACCTCGAGCGCGCGCTGGATGCGCTGGCTGTCCTGCGGGGCGAGGCGCGCGGCCGTCACGGGGTCGACCTCGGCGAGTCGTGCGTGCATCGCGGGCCAGCCCAGCTCGGCGGCTTGTGCGTCGATGCGCGCGCGCACCGCGGCATCGGCGGCGGGCATCGCGTCGATGCCGTCGAACAGCGCCTTGAAATACAGCATCGTGCCGCCCACCAGCAATGGCAATGCGCCGCGCGAGCGGATCTCGTCGATGAGCCGCGTCGCATCGGCCACGAAGGCGGCGGCGCTGTAGCTCTCGCGTGCATCGAGGATGTCGATCAGGTGGTGCGGCACGGCAGCCTGCTCGGCCGCAGTGGGCTTGGCCGTGCCGATGTCCATGCCGCGGTAGACGAGCGCGGAATCGACCGAGATGATTTCGACCGGCTGGCGCTGTGCAAGGGCCAATGCTGCGGCTGTCTTGCCCGAGGCCGTAGGGCCGGCGAGCGCCACATAGCGCGGCAAGCCGGAAGGCGCAGCGGCAAGCGATGCCGGAGGTGCGGCCTCGGCGGCCGGTGCGTAGCGGGGAAACATGGTGCGCCGAGGGTAGCAAATGGCGCGCGCCCGCCGGCAGTAAGGGCGCGGATGACCCTAGGTCGTTTCGCGCATCCGCCGTATATCGCGCAGCGGCGGCGCGCCGAACAGGCGCGCGTATTCGCGGCTGAACTGCGAGGCGCTCTCATAGCCCACGCGCACGCCCGCGGTGCCGGCGTCGATGCCCTGGTTCAGCATCAACTGCCGCGCTTCTTGCAGGCGCAACTGCTTCAGGTACTGCATCGGGCTCATGCCCGCCACGGCGCGGAAGTGCTGCCTGAACGTCGAGGGGCTCATGTGCACGGACGCGGCCAGGTCGTCCGCGAGCACCGGCTGCGTGAAGTTCACCTTCAGCCAAGCCATGCTCTGCACCACCTGCTGGCTCGGCGAGCCGACCGCCACGAGGCGCTGCAGTTGCGGGCCATGGCGCCCGGCCAGCAGCCGCACGAGGATTTCGCGCTGCAAGAGCGGCGCGAGCTGCGGCAGCAGCCGGGGCTCGTCGATCAGCTCGACGAGCCGCGTCACCGCGCCCAGCAGCGTCGCATCGAGGGCGCCGAGCGACATGGCGCGGTAGCTGGAGTCCTTGCCCGGCTGGGGCAAGGCCATCTCGGCGGCCGCCTGCACCACGGTGCGCGGATCGAGCCGGAGCATGAGGCCCATGAAGGGCTGCGTGGGGCTCGCATGGGTGATGTGCGTCACCACGGGCAGATCGGCGGTCGTCAGCAGCGACTGGCCCGCCGAATAGTCGAACACCTCCTCGCCGAGCGCGACGCGCTTCTGCCCGCTCACCGTGATGCCCACGCCGAAGCCGTAGAGGCAATGCATCGGTTCGGTCGTGGCGCTGCGGCGGTGCAGCGAGAGCTCGGGAATGGCGGTGAGGTAGTCGCCGTCGCTTTGCGCAATGCGCTCGACCGCCCGCGCCAGATTGCTCAGGACGCCCGACTCTTCCTGCCTCGCCGGCTGTGCCGCTTCCATCTGAATCCTTTCGAATGACGCCAGCGAAAAAGTCTAGCTGGCGCATCTCGTGCGCCACGCGTTTTCGGCGCAGTCTCGTTGTTTCAGGCAAGAACACGCGCGGATTGGGCAAACGGCGGACGGGCCTTCGCCCGACACTGGCCCGCGATGTGCCGGCATGCGTGCGGTGTCATGCGCCGAGAGCCATCCGTCGATTCAGACAACTCTCTTTTCCACGAGGCCACGATGAAAACAGAAACGACCCACTCCCCGCGAAAGCAGCCGCGCGCGCTCGTCGCCTCCCTGGCCATGGTCCTGGGGCTCGGCGCCAGCGCCATGTGGCCCCTGCACGCCGGCGCGAGCCTGGCGCTGGCGCAGAAGTATTCATGCGTCGCATGCCACCAGCCCGCCACCAAGGTGGTGGGCCCGTCGTGGAAGGACATCGGCGCGAAGTACGGCGACGGCAAGGGCACGGCCGCGCAACTCGCCGCCAGCATCAAGGCCGGCAGTTCGGGCAAATGGGGCGCGATGCCGATGCCGCCGCAGGCCCAGGTCCCCGATGCCGACCTGCAGGCGCTCGCACAGTGGCTGCTCGACGGCGCCAAGTGAACCGGATCATTTCAACAAACCACCCACGGAGAAAAAGAACATGACTGCGCTCCACATCAATGGCCGTGACCACACGGTCGATGCCGATCCCGGCACCCCCATCCTCTGGGCCCTGCGCGACACGCTGGGCATGACCGGCACCAAGTTCGGCTGCGGCGCCGCGCTGTGCGGTGCCTGCACCGTGCACCTGGACGGCCAGGCGATCCGCTCGTGCATCACGCCGATCTCCGCCGCAGAGGGCAAGAAGATCACCACGATCGAAGCCGCCACCGATGGCAGCGACCCCGTCGGCGCATCCGTGCACGCCGCCTGGGTCAAGCACGACGTTGCGCAGTGCGGCTACTGCCAGAGCGGCCAGATCATGAGCGCGACCGCGTTCCTGAAGTCGCTGCCCAAGGGCAAGCAGCCCAGCGTGGACGAGATCGATTCGGCCATGGCCGGCAACATCTGCCGCTGCGGCACCTATGTGCGCATCCGCGCCGCCGTGGCCGATGCGGCCCGCGCCCTCGCTTAAGGAGTTGCCACCATGTTGCCCAACATCGACTACAACGACCTGCCGCGCGCGCTGCAGCGCCTGATGGTCCAACCCTCGGCTGACGAGGCCGCCACGCTGCCTCGCCGCAGCTTCCTGAAGATGGCTGGCGCCGGCGGCCTCGTGCTCGGCGCCTTCCCTCATCTCGCCATGGCGCAGGCCGACGGCGCGAAGCCGGCGGCCGGCGGCTTGAAGCCGACGCAGCAGCCTTCGGCCTTCGTGCAGATCGCGCCCAACGGCGAAGTCATGGTGACCATCAACCGCCTCGAGTTCGGCCAGGGCGTGCAGACCGGCCTGCCGATGATCCTGGCAGAGGAGTTGGACGCCGACTGGTCCCTGGTGCGCAGCCGCAGCGGCACCAACGATGCCGCGTATGCCGATCCGCTCTTCGGCATCCACCTGACCGGCGGCTCGAACACGATCAAGAACAGCTTCACGCAGTACCGCGAACTGGGCGCCCGCGCCCGGGCCATGCTGATGTCGGCCGCGGCGGCGCGCTGGAAGGTCGACGTGTCCACGCTGCGCACGCAAGCCGGCACGGTGATCGGCCCTGGCGGGCGCAAGCTGAGCTACGGCGAGCTGGCCGAAGCGGCCATGGCCCTGCCGGTGCCCGAGAAGGTCGTGCTGAAAGACCCGAAGGACTTCCGCATCATCGGCCGCGCCACCACACGCCTGGACGCCCGCGCCAAGAGCAGCGGGCGGCAGGACTTCGGCATCGACGTGAAGCATCCCGGCCAGCTCACGGCCGTGGTCGCGCACCCACCGGTGTTCGGTGCGCGTCTGAGTTCGGTGGACGACAGCGCGGCGCGTGCCGTCAAGGGCGTGAAGGCCGTGGTGCGCATTCCGCTGGACCGCGGCGCCGAAGGCGTGGCCGTGGTGGCCGATGGCTACTGGCCGGCCAAGCTGGGTCGCGACGCGCTGAAGCTGGAATGGAACACCTCCGCCGTGGAAAAGGTCGACAGCGACAAGCAACTGGCCCAGTACCGCGAGCTGGCCGGCCGCCCCGGCAACCGCAAGTTCGACGCCGACATGGCGCCGCTGGCCACCGCGCCCCGCAAGATCGAAGCCGAGTTCGTGTTCCCGTATCTGGCGCACGCGCCGATGGAGCCGCTGAACTGCACCGTGAAGCTGTCGGACGGCCGCGCCGAGCTGTGGGTCGGCACCCAGTCCGCGGACCTCGACGGCCAGGCTGCGGCGCGCACGCTGAAGCTCAAGCCCGAGCAGGTGAAGGTGAACGTGCAGATGGCGGGCGGGGGCTTCGGCCGGCGCTTCGTGGGATCGAGCGATTTCGTGGTCGAGGCCTGCGAGATCGCCAAGGCCACGCGCGCCGCCGGCCTCGATGCACCCGTGCGCCTCCTGTGGAGCCGCGAGGACGACATGAAGGGCGGCTACTACCGCCCGATGCACCTGCACCGCGCGAGCATCGGCTTCGACGAGCGCGGCAAGATCCTCGCCTGGGACCACGTCATCGTGGGCCAATCCATCCTCGCCGGCACGGTGTTCGCCGGCATGATGATCAAGGACGGCATCGACGCCACGGCGGTCGAGGGCATGCGCGAGCCGTACCCCGTGCCGATGCGCCTGACGGTGCACCACCCGCAGGTCAACGTGCCGGTGCTGTGGTGGCGCAGCGTGGGCTCGACCCACACCGCCTTCGTGATGGAGACCTTGATCGACGAGATCGCCCGCAGCACGAAGCAGGACCCGGTGGCCTATCGCATGCAGCTCTTCGGCGACAAGCACCCGCGCCATCGCGCCGCGCTGCAACTGGCCGTGGACAAGAGCGGCTACGGCAAGAAGAAGCTCGCGGACGGCCGCGCCTGGGGCGTGGCGGTGCACGAGTCCTTCGAGTCGGTGGTGGCCTATGTCGTGGAAGCTTCAGTGAAGGACGGCCAGCCGGTGCTGCACCGAGTGACCAGCGGCGTGCATTGCAACCTGGCCGTCAACCCGCGCAGCGTGGAAGCGCAGGTGCAGGGCGCGGCGGTGATGGGCTTGTCGACCTGCCTGCAAGGCAGCGCGATCACGTTGAAGGACGGTGTCGTGCAGCAGGGCAACTTCGGCGATTTCACGGTGGCCCGCATCACCCAGGTGCCGGAGTTCGACATCCACATCGTGCCCAGCGCCGACGCGCCCAAGGGGATGGGGGAGCCGGGGTTGCCGCCGCTGGCGCCTGCGTTTGCGAATGCCATCGCGCATTTGACGGGCAAGCCTTTGCGGCAGTTGCCTTTCAATCTGGCTTGACGCGCGCTATTGGGTTCGGTGGTCTGAAAAAACCAGAGCCGGAGCCATGGCCGTTCGGGCTGAGCTTGTCGAAGCCTCGCGCGGCGCTTCGACAGGCTCAGCGTGAACGGATTGGAGCTCCGCGTTAACGGAACGGGGCTCTGCGTTAACGGAGCGGGCTGGCGGATTGGGCTTCAGATCGCCGCGGGCACGCTGCTCGCGCGCGCCTCGCCGCGCACGTCCTGCGGTGCCACCGCAGGCGGCAGCGGCAGTGCCACCGCGGGCGGCGACAGCTTCGGCTGGTTGCGCGCCACCATGTTGTCGGGCTTCATGCGGAACAGCTGCGTCAGCGCCGCGCGGTACTGCGCCTCGCCCACCGAATTGGTGTTGTGGTGCGAGCCGCCCTCGACCAGCACGAACAGCTTGGGCACCGTGGCCGCGTTATAGAGCTTGCGGCCCAGCGTCGGGTTGATCAGGCTGTCCGCCGTGCCATGCACTACCAAGAGCGGCGCGCCGATGTCCTTGACGGTGTTGATGGCCTCGAAGCGCTGCGTGATGAAGGGTCCCAGCGGCAGCCAGCCCCACTTGAAGCTGCTGACCACATCGGCGATGGAGCTGAAGGTGCTCTCCACGATGGTGCCGCTCTCGTCGTTCACATGCGCCGCCAGGTCGATGCCGATGGCGCCGCCCAGCGAGTGGCCGAAGATGTAGCGGTGCTGCTTGGGGTGGCGCGCGGCCAGCCAGGTCCAGGCAGCGCGGGCGTCTTCGCGTGCCGATTCTTCCGAGGGCAGGCCCTTGGAGCTCTTGCCGAAGCCGCGATAGTCGATGGCCAGCACCGAGAAACCCAGCTCGTGCATGCGCTGGATGCGCGGCGCAGAGCCGGCCACGTTG
Organism: Variovorax sp. W1I1; assembly: GCF_030815625.1. Taxonomy (NCBI): domain Bacteria; kingdom Pseudomonadati; phylum Pseudomonadota; class Betaproteobacteria; order Burkholderiales; family Comamonadaceae; genus Variovorax; species Variovorax sp. W1I1. Next base: position 1,609,114 of record NZ_JAUSWZ010000001.1, read on the forward strand.
TAGCGCGCGCCGTGCAGGTACAGCAGCACGGGGGTTTCGGTGGTTTCAGGGGCGCCGCCCAGCCACAGGCCGTGCAGCCGCGCGGGTTCGCCGGTGATCGACGACTGGAAATCGATCCAGACGTCCTCCATGCCCTGGGTCATGGTGGCGGTGTTGCCCCAGCTGCGGTCGCTGGGCTGAAAGATCCATTCGCGCTGTTGTTCGTCGAACGTGGAGCAACCGGCAGCGAGCAGGGCGCACAGCGAGAGGACAGACGCGAGGAGGGTCCAGCGTTTCATCATGGGGTTGAGGGACAGCGATACCGGCCGAAAGTTTCATCCGCTTTCACCACGGCGCGCCGGTGTTGCGCCTTGGTAACCCCCCGAAACAGCGCTCAACGGCGCTTTGCTGAGACCATGCAACGTGCGTGCCCGGTCCCTGGATGACCATCCAAAACCCTCGAAAACCCTGAAAAAACCGCCGATTCGGCTATCTGCCGCGCATGAACAGCGTGTCGAGCTCGCGGATCGACAGCTGGCGCCAAGTCGGCCGGCCGTGGTTGCACTGGTCCGAACGCTCGGTCGCTTCCATCTGGCGTAACAGTGCGTTCATCTCGTCGATGGTGAGCTTGCGGTTGGCCCGCACCGCGCCGTGGCAGGCCAAGGTGGACAGCAATTCGTTCTGGGCGCGCTGCACCACGGTGCTGGCGTCGTGCTGGCCTAGTTCGGCCAGAACGCTGCGCGCGAGCTCGACCGGGTCGCCGTCCGCCAGCGTGCCGGGCACGGCGCGCACCGCGAGCGTGCGTGCCGAAAACGCGGTGATTTCCAGTCCCAGCGTCGGCAGCACCTCGGCACAGGCCTCGGCCGTGGCCACTTCCTGCGGCGTGGCCGCGAAGGTCGCGGGAATCAGCAGCGGCTGGCTGGTGATGGCGGCGCCGTCGAGCTGCGTCTTGAGCCGCTCGTAGACGATGCGCTCGTGCGCCGCGTGCATGTCGACCACCACCAGGCCCTGGGTGTTCTCGGCCAGGATGTAGATGCCCTGCAACTGGGCCAGCGCGCGGCCGAGGGGCCAGGCCTCATCGTTGGTGGCGGCGGGTGCTGCGGCGTCTTCCGCGGGGCTCGGTGGCAGCCCGACGGGCGCCCTGAAGGCCAGCGGTGCCGCGCCCGTCAGGGGCCATTGCGAAGACGTGGCATCGGGCGCGTGCCCGAGTTCGTCGGTGCGGCGCGGCCACATGGCCTCGAAATCGCCGGCACCGCGCTCCCGCGCCACGAAATTCATGGCCGGCTGCGACCAGCTCGCGCTCTCGGGCAGCTTGGTCTCCTTGAAAAAGGGTTCCGGGGGACCGGACGGCGCCACGGCATCCCCGGCGCGCGGCGCGGCCAGCGCGTCCTCGATGGCGTGGCGCACCGCCTGGTGCACCTCGCGGCCATCGCGAAAACGCACCTCGATCTTGGTCGGGTGCACGTTCACGTCGACGCGCGACGGATCGATTTCCAGGTACAGCGCATAGATCGGCTGGCGCTGCCCGTGCAGCACGTCTTCATAGGCGCTGCGCACCGCGTGCGAGAGCACCTTGTCGCGCACGAAGCGGCCGTTGACGTAGAAGAACTGCTGGTCGCCGCGAGAGCGCGCCGCATCGGGAATGCCGGCACGGCCGACCACGCGCACCACGCCGCCCAGATGTTCGACGGCCACGCTCTTGGCCACGAAGTCATCGCTCAGCGCATCGGCCAGCCGCTGCTCGCGCGCGTCTGCGGCACGCCATTGCTCGACCAGCTTGCCGTCGTGCCACACCGAAAAGCCGACCTCGGGCCGCGCCAGCGCATGGCGGCGCACGGCCTCGATGCAGTGGGCCAGTTCGGTGGCATCGGTCTTGAGGAATTTGCGGCGTGCGGGCGTTGCGAAGAAGAGTTCGCGCACTTCGACGGTGGTGCCGACCGAGCGCGCCACCGGGCGCAGCTCGCCGGTGCGGCCGTCGAGCGCGAAGGCGCTGTCGGCACCGGTGAAGCGCGAGAGGATGCTGAGTTCGGCAATCGCATTGATCGCCGCGAGCGCCTCGCCGCGAAAGCCCATGGTGCCGACCGTCTCCAGGTCGTCCAGGCTCGCGATCTTGCTGGTGGCATGGCGGCGCAGCGCCACCGTGAGTTCTTCGCGCGGAATACCCAGCCCGTCGTCTTCCACCGAGATCAACCGCACGCCGCCCGAGGCGAGCCGCACCGTGACCTGGCTCGCGCCCGCGTCCAGGGCGTTGTCGAGCAGTTCGCGCACCACCGAGGCCGGCCGCTCGACCACTTCGCCGGCGGCAATCTGGCTGATCAGCTCGTCGGGGAGCTCGCGGATCGGGCGGCGGGGGGGGAGGGGAATGGAGGAGGGTAGTGCGCTCACCGGGGCATTTTAGAAGTGCAAACAATCCTGGCCCGGGCCTGATCGGAAGAACCCTTGCCGGCCCGCTCGGTGCGGCATCGGCGGGCTTGACGGCAGCTGTACCGGCGTGTTCTCTATGACAACTGCTTGTACATGACGAAGGCATCCACGAAGCCATGCTGCGGATGCCGGAACGCACCGGGCAGGGTGCCGACGATGTCGAAGCCCATCTTCTGCCAGAGCCGCACCGCGCGCTCGTTCGTGGACACGACGAAGTTGAACTGCATCGCCAGAAAGCCCATGCGCCGTGCCTGCTGCTGCGAGTGCTCGCACAGCGCCGACGCGACGCCCAGGCCGCGCGCCGTCTCGGACACCACATAGCCGCAGTTGCTCACATGCGCGCCCTGGCCGGGCTGATTGGGCTTGATGACGTAGGTGCCAAGCACCGCGCCCTGCGCGTCGCATGCAATGAAAGTGGCAGTGGGAACTTTCGTCCACGAATGACGCGCCTCCTCTTCGGTCACGTCTGCGGCGAAGGTGTAGGTGTCGCCACGGCGAAAGGTCGGCTCGAGCACGGCCCAGATGGCGGGCCAGTCCGCATCGAGGGCTTCACGTATGTGGATCATGGGGGGATTCGAAAAGGAGGCGGGACCTCAACAAGGATAATCCGCGGCCATGGAAATCATCAGCTTTCTCGTCGACTTCATCCTTCACGTCGACAAACATCTCGAGGCCTTCGTCATCGCCTACGGCCCCTGGGTCTATGCGCTGCTCTTTCTGATCGTGTTCGTGGAAACCGGCGCGGTGGTGATGCCGTTCCTGCCGGGCGATTCATTGCTCTTCATCGTCGGCGCGCTGTGCGGCGCGGGGCTCATGAACTTCCCGCTGGCGTGCGGCATCCTGATCGCGGCGGCCATCCTCGGGGACCAGACCAACTATTCGATCGGCCGCTACTTCGGGCCGAAGGTCTTTCAGTGGGAGAACTCGCGCTTCTTCAACCGCAAGGCCTTCGACCAGGCTCACGGCTTCTACGAGCGCTATGGCGGCATCACCATCATCCTTGCGCGCTTCATGCCGTTCATTCGCACGTTTGCGCCGTTCGTGGCGGGCGTGGCGGAGATGGGCCGCGCGAAGTTCACCATGTTCAACGTGGTAGGCGCGCTGATCTGGGTGCTGGGCATCGCGACCGCCGGCTACTTCTTCGGCAACCTGCCGTTCGTGCGGCAGCACCTGGACAAGATCATCTGGGCGCTGATCTTCGTGCCGGGTCTCCTGGCCATCTTCGGTGCGTGGCGCGCGTCGAAGGCCGAAAAGGCACGGGCCGCCGCCCAGGCCTGAGGCGTTTCAGCGGACAGGAAAAAGCGCGCCGAGCAGGCTGTGTAAATAGTCTGCTGGCCGCTTGAGTCGAGATGCCCCGCGATAGCGGGGCATTTTTCATTGGGCGAGCAAATGCGCGAAGGGCCTCAGCCCCGCAGCGCCTGGTGCATCCAGGCGGCGCCCTTCATGTTGAACACCCGCTTGAGGTTGTAGGCCATCACTGCCAGGCTGAACTCGGCGCGCGCTCCGCTCGTGTGCCTCATCAGCAGCCGGGCATTGCCCAGAATCAGGTGCTTGATGCTGGCGAAGGGGTGTTCCACCGTCTGGCGCCTGAGCGCCATCATCCAGGGCTGCGCGGCCAATCTGCTCGCATTGGCCTGCAATGCCTCTTCGTACAGGTGGCGCGAGACGAAGCGCTGCTTGGCCGTGGTGCACTGGGCCTTGCGCTGGCAGTCGGCGCAGTCGCTTTGCTGCGCGGCATAGATCACCATCTTGTTTTTGCGCGAGAGCTGCTTGCGTTGGAGCAACTGGCCCGCCGGGCAGGTGAAGCTGTCGCTGGTTGCGTCGTAGACGAAGGCACTTGGCTGGTACAGGCTTCCATCGCCTTGGTTGTTCACCGAACGGTTGACCGCCACGTAACTGGTGATGCCTTGGGCCTGCAGCGCCGCGATCTGCTGCCCATTGGCATAGCCCGCGTCGGCCACCACCGTGCAGGGCTGCTCCAGGACCCTGCTGGCCGCCTCGGCCATGGGCTGCAACTGGCGCTGATCGCTCACCTCGCAGACCACCTCATGGGCCACGATCAGGTGGCTTTGCGTCTCCACCGCCGTTTGCAGGTTGTAGCCCGGCTGGCTGTTCAGACTGCGCATCGGACGTGCCTCGGGCTCGCCACGCACCACGGTGCTCGCGCCGCTGCGCATGAGCTGCTGCGCCTCGTTGGCAATGGCTCGGCCCTGGGCCTTCAGGCGCTTGAGGGCGGCGCGCACTTCATCTGGCGCGCCAGGGCCGCCGCCAGGCCCTTCGCCGCCTTGGTCATCGTCGCTGTCCTGGCTGTCCAGCAGCCGCAGGTAGGCGGCAATCTCCTGCGCGTTGCGCTGCGCCTGGGCCGCCAGCTCGCGCTGGCCCACCACCGCCTTGCGCGAGGCCGCCGCCTGCACCTTCGTGCCATCGATGGCCACCGTGCTGCCCCGGATCAGCCGGCTCTGGCGCGCGAACTGCACGAACGCCGCGCAGCTGGCCACCAAGGCAGCCGTGTTCTGGCGCCTGAACTCGGCGATCGTCTTGTGATCCGGTGCCAGGCGCCCCAGCAGCCACATGCACTCCACGTTGCGATGGCACTCGCGCTCCAGTGCCCGCGAGGAGCGGATCGCGCTCAGGTAGCCCCAGATGTACAGCCGCAGCAGATCGCCCGGGTCGTAGGGCGGTGTACCCAGGCGCTGCGTTTGCGCCTTGGCAAAGCCCAGTGCCTTCAAATCCAGCGCCTGCACCCAAGCGTCCACCACTCGAACCAACGCGTCCCGCCCCACCAGTTCATCGAGCATCAGAGGAAACAGCATTGCTTGCCCTCGGTGCTGCCCGTGTCGATGTCCCATTGGTCAGCCTCCAATGAAAAATGCCCCTCAGACAAACGCCTGAGGGGCATATCTCGCGGACTCAATGCAGACTATTTACACAGCCTGCGAGGGGCCTTTTTTCATTCAGCCGACCGCTGGGGCCCGCTCAATAACGCGGACCGTTGCTCGGGTAGTAGTTGCTGCCCTGCGGATAACGCTGCTGGTTGTAGTTCCGCTCGTCGGCATTGCGGCCGACCTGGTTCCCGATGATGCCGCCGATGGCCGCACCACCCACCGTGCTAGCCGTGTTGCCGCCGATGGCATTGCCCACCAGCGCGCCGCCGACCGCACCGACACCAGTACCGAGGTTCTGGTTGGGGCCGCTCGCGCAGCCCGCAATAGCCATGACAGAAGTGGCTGCAGCTGCAGCGATCCAGAGACGTGTCTTCATGATGTCCACCTTTCGAGGAGTGATGGATTCATCATCCGCAAAAGTGCCGCCTGCCCCGTGTAGGAGCCTGCCGCGCCTGCCTGTGCGGTGTGATGGGCCGGTCTGCGTGGGACAAAAAGCGTGCTTTGGCTTTACAAAGCGCGGCACCCGAGGGATCAGAGTTGCCGGCTGCGCGCCAAAGGCGGGTTCTGCGCAAAGTAGCGCTGGATGCCGCGCATCAGCGCATCGGCCAGGCTTTCCTGGTAGTCGACGCGGCGCAGGTTGGCTTCTTCCTCGGGGTTGCTGATGAAGGCCGTTTCCACCAGCACGCTCGGAATGTCCGGCGCCTTCAGCACCGCGAAGCCGGCCTGCTCGACCTGGCCCTTGTGCAGCCGCGCACCGATGCCCTTGATCTCGCCAAGCATCGCGCCGCCGAGCTTCAGGCTGTCGTTGATCTGCGCCGTCGTGCTCATGTCGAGCAGCGCGCGCTGCACCTGCGCCTCGTGATTGCCGACGTTCACGCCGCCGACCTTGTCGGCGTCGTTCTCCTTGTTGGCGAGCCAGCGCGCAGCGCTGCTCGATGCGCCGCTCTGGCTCAGCGCGAACACGCTGGCGCCGCGCGCGGCGGGCGTGGTGAATGCATCGGCATGGATGCTCACGAACAGGTCGGCCTGCACGCGTCGAGCCTTCTGCACGCGCACGCCCAGCGGCACGAAGAAGTCGGCATCGCGCGTGAGAAAGGCGCGCATCGGATTGCCGTTGACGCTGCCCGCGTTGATGCGGTCGCGCAGGCGAAAGGCGACCTGCAGCACGATGTCTTTTTCGCGCGTGCCGCTGGGACCGGTGGCGCCGGGGTCTTCGCCGCCGTGCCCGGGGTCGAGCGCCACGATGATGATGCGGTCGGTGCGGCTCGCGGTGGCGCCGCCGCGTGCGACCGCGGCGGGCGGCGGCACGGGCTTCACCGGCGCGGTGCCCACCACGGGCGGCAGCGGTGCCGGCGCCACGAGCACGGGCGGTGCTGAAGGGCGGTCAGCGCCTGCGACCACTGGCGGCGCGGGCGCCGCTGGGCCGGGACGCATCGACTGCTGTGCCATGAGATCGCCCAGCGGATCGCCCGCGGGCATCGCGGGGCGTACAGGCGCCGCGGGTGCGGAGGGCGCAATGCCGGCCACCGACGAGCCATTGTTGATGCCGCTGCCCGGCTTGGGCGCATCGCGCAGCCGCTCGGCAATCAGCGCCTCCATTGGATCGATGGCCTGCTCGGGATACAGGTCGAGCACCAGCCGGTGCTTGTAGGCGGCCACGGGCGCAAGGGAGAACACCTGGGGGCGCACCGTCTGCTTCAGGTCGAACACGATGCGCACGACCGTCGGTGCGTTCTGCCCGACGCGCAGGCCGTTGATGTACGGATCGCCCGGCTTGATCTTGCCGACCAGTTCGCGCAGTTCGCTGTTGAGCTCGATGCCTTCGATGTCTACCGCCAGCCGCGGCGGACTGCCCACCACGAGTTGCTGCGAGGTGAGGCGCGCATCGGACTCGATGGTCACGCGGGTGTAGTCGGCGGCGGGCCAGACGCGGACCGCGAGGATGGTGGCGCCGCGTGCGATCTGGTGCACGCCGAGCATCAGCGCGATGCTGCCGCCCTGCAGCAGCACGCGCCGTTTCAGTCCACCCGCCTTCATGCGGCGATGCGCGCCAGCAGATCGCTGCCGCGAGGGGTGTTCGCGAGGAGGGTCACGCTGCGTGTGTCGTCGGTCATTGCTTCTATTTTAATAGCGAGGTCCGCAATCGGTGTGCGGCCCGCGGCGTTTTCCGGCCATTCGGCCAGCTTGAGGCCCGGCCCCGCGAAGATGTCGCGGAAGCCGGCGTCGTCCCACTCGCGCGGATCGGCGAAGCGGTAGAAATCGAAATGGAAAATCTGCAGGCCGTCGGGCGCCTCATGGGGCTCGACCACCGCATAGGTGGGGCTCTTGATGCGGCCCTCGATGCCCAGGGCGCGCAGCAGGTGGCGAACGAAGGTGGTCTTGCCGGCGCCCAGGTCGCCTTCGAGGGCGATGAAGGCATCGCGCAATGCGGGCGAGGCGGCGAGCGATTGCGCGAAGGCGTCGGTGTCGGCTTCGCTGCCCCAGCGCAGGACGCGGGTGCGTGGGGTGCCCTTGGGCGTTTCTACAATCGGCAAGTGATCGTCAGCCATCCACTCGTTGTTCGTATTCAGGCTTTGGCCCGGGAACTCGGATTCTCCCAAATCGGAATCGCGGGCGTCGATTTATCGAGCGCCGAGGACGGTCTGATGCAATGGCTGGCCCATGGGTTCCATGGCGAAATGCAATACATGGAAACGCACGGCACGCGCCGCGCGCGCCCTGCCGAGCTGGTGCCGGGCACCGTGAGCGTGATCACCGCGCGCATGGACTACCTGCCGCGCGACACGCCCGCCGACTGGCAGGCCGTCGAGTTCGACCGCCTCACGCGGCCCGGCGAGGCCATCGTGTCGGTCTATGCGCGGGGCCGCGACTATCACAAGGTGCTGCGCAATCGCCTCGCGAAACTCGCCGAGAAGATCGCCGAGGAGGTCGGCCCGTTCGGCCACCGCGCCTTCACCGATTCGGCGCCGGTGCTCGAAGCCGAACTTGCCTCGCGCAGCGGCCAGGGTTGGCGCGGCAAACACACGCTGGTGCTCGATCGTGACGCGGGCTCGATGTTCTTTCTCGGCGAGATCTATGTCGACATGGCGCTGCCCGAGAGCGAGCCCGTCACGGCGCACTGCGGCAGCTGCAGCGCCTGCATCGACGTGTGCCCGACGCAGGCCATCGTCGCGCCGCAACGGCTCGACGCGCGGCGCTGCATCTCGTACCTCACCATCGAACACGGTGGGCCGATCCCGGAGGAACTGCGGCCGCTGATGGCCAACCGCATCTACGGCTGTGACGATTGCCAGCTGATCTGCCCCTGGAACAAGTTCGCCAAGAAGAGCGCGTTGCCGGATTTCGACGCGCGCGAAGGGCTCACGGGCCGCACGCTGGCCGAGCTCTTCGCGTGGACCGAGGACGATTTTCTTCGCCGCACCGAGGGCAGCCCGATACGCCGCATCGGCCATGAGCGGTGGCTGCGCAACATCGCGGTGGCGCTGGGCAATGCGGTGCGCTCGGGGGAGAGCGGAGCGAAAGAGGCGCTGGCGACCCGCGCCGCGCACGCGAGCGAATTGGTGCGCGAGCATGTCGCCTGGGGCCTGGCGCAGCAGGCCGCGGACGCACCGCTCTAAGCGGGAAGGATCTCGCGCACGCGTTCCCAGGGCCGGCACATCAACGTGCCGCGCGGCGAGACCACGATGGGGCGCTGCAAGAGGATCGGGTTCTCCACGATCGCGTCGAACAACTGGTCGTCGCTCCACTTCGAATCGGCGAGACTGAGTTCTTCGTACGGCGCTTCCTTCGTGCGCAGAAGATCGCGCGCCGTCATGCCCATGGCCTTGGCGAGCTCGCGCAGTTTCTTTTTCGAAGGCGGCGTTTCCAGGTACAGGACGATCGTCGGCTCCACGCCGCTTTCGCGGATCAAGCCCAGCACGTTGCGCGACGTGCTGCAGTTGGGCTTGTGATAGATCGTCATCGGGTAATCGGTGGTGGGAGTGCGTGCGGTCATGGGGTCGATTATCGGAAGAGCGCGCGTCAGTTCTTCTTGGCTTCCTCGTCCATCGAGAACGGAAATCGCGCGGCCCAGAACTCGGCCAGCCTGGGGTCGGCATCCACGCGCCGCACCACGCGCGCCATGCGCGGCGCCACGCGGTAGAAGCGCCGGCGCTGTGGCGTCCAGCGCGACAGCACCGTCACGTACAAATCAAGCATGCTGATCTTTTCGCCGAGCAGGTAGGGCGCGGGCTCGTCGATCTGCGTGTCCATCAGCTGCCAGCATTGCGCGATGCGTTCGGCCGTGCGCTCGAGCATCACGGCCTGCGCCGCGGGCTCGGGCGTGAGGCGCGTGGGTTCGTCGCGCACCCAGAAGAGCGAATAGATGGCCGCGGGCAGGTAGACCATCCAGCGCAGATAGCGCGCACGCAATGGGTCGCCCGGCGCGGGGCAGAGCCCGGCTTCGGGATAGTGGTCGCCGAGCCAGAGGAGGATGGCCGCGCTCTCGGTCATCACTTCGCCCGAGGGCAGCACCAGCGCGGGCACTTGCCGCATCGGGTTGATCTTGGACACGCGCTCGCGCTCGGCATCGCTCTCCCAGGTGGCGACGTCGACGGTCTCGACCTGTGCGCCGATCAGCGTCAGCGCCGCATGGACCGGCGTAGCGCCCGAGCCGGGCGCGCCGTAGAGGATGTAGCGGTCTTCGGAGGCAGGTGAAGAAGAAGCCATCCGCACAGATTACTGCGGACGGCCCCCGGTTGTCACGCAGCCAGCGCCGCGTCCACCTTCTTCAGTGCCTCGAGCGTCTTGAAGCAGGCCTCGGCCACTTCGGTGCCCTTGATCGCGAAATGGCGATGGAAGTACTTGCGGTGCTCCACATGCTCGTGGAAATGGTGCGGCGTGAGCACCGCCGAGAAGATCGGCACGTCGGTCTCGAGCTGAAGCGACATCAGCGTGCTCACCACCGTGTTCGCGACGAACTCATGGCGGTAGATGCCGCCATCGACCACCAGCGCGCAGCCGATGATGGCCGCGTACTTGCCCGAGTTCGCGAGGCGCTTGGCATGCAGCGGAATCTCGAAAGCACCGGGCACATCTAAGATGTCGATGAGCTCGCGTGCGACGCCCAGGCGCGCCATCTCTTCGAGAAAAGCGTCGCGTGCCTGGTGGACGATGTCGGAATGCCACTGCGCTTCGACGAATGCGATGCGCTCGCCGCGCGACGAATTCGACGCGGTGATGGCGGAGAGGGGAAGGTCGTTGATCTGACTCATGGTGTGCCTCTGAAAAGCAGGTTTCCTGAATCAGGGCGCACGAAACCGCAAGGCATGCCGCGCGCTCGTGCATGGCAGAGCGCGCGGGCGTGCCCGCATTTCGCGCTCTCTTTCATCCGGACTGTGACCGTCGGCTTCGGAATCGCACCGAAATCTGCTGACCCCTCGGCCTGCTTGCGCAGGCCTTGGGCGCTCGCGGGCTTGTGCAACTTTTCAGCTGCCATCACCGCCGGTGGGGAATTGCACCCCGCCCTGAGAACGCTTGCCGCCCGGCGAACCGGACGACGGCCGCGATTCTAGAAGCCCGCTGCGGCGAAGGGTTGTCGCCCGCGCGCCAGACCTTCCGCTGCGCGGGGGCTTGCGTCAGAAGCGGTACGTCGCATTCGCCGTCACGGTACGGCGCTGGCCGTAGAAGCAGTCGCCGCGCGCCAGGCACGTGGTGATCTGCACCTTGTCCGCGAGGTTGGCCACGTTGAGCGACAGGCGCAGCGGTCCGTTGTCCCAGGCCAGCATCGCATCGACCAAGGTGGCTGAAGGCGTGCGGATGCCGTCCATGCCATCCCACGATTCGCCCAGATAGCGGACGCCGCCGCCGACCGTGAAGCCCGGCACGCCGCCGATGGAGAAGCGCCGCATCACCCAGGCCGAGCCCGTGTGCTTCGGCACGCCAGAGATGCGCTTGCCGAGGTCGGAGCCGTTGCTGCGCGAGACGCGTGCGTCGGTGTAGGCGTACGAGGCGATCCAGTCCCAGTCGCGCGCGATGCTGCCCTTGTATTCGAGCTCCAGTCCCTTCACGTGCACTTCGCCCAACTGCACGCTGTTGAGTGGATTTGCCGGGTCGGTGGTCTTGCGGTTGGTGTCGCGCAGGTCGTACACAGCCGCCATGAACGAAGTGCGCTGGCCCACGGGCTCCCACTTCACGCCGGCCTCCCATTGCTTGCCGCGCTGCGGCTTGAAAGGGTTGTTCGACGTGTCCACGCCGCCCAGCGGCAGGAACGATTCGGCATAGCTCAGGTACGGTGCCCAGCCGCCATCGGCCAGGTAGACGAGGCCGGCGCGCTTGGTAGTGGCCTTGTCGTCGGCAGCCGCGGCGGGGCGACCCTCGGTGTCGGTGGTCGCCTTGTCGTGGCGCAGGCCCAGGAGGCCGATCCAGCGGCCGTACTTGACCTGGTCCTGCACGTAGATACCCGCCTGCTTCTGCACCACTTCGGGCGCGCGCGTGAAGCTGGTCGGCGGCGTGTAGTTGCCGTAGACGGGCGCGTAGATGTCGAGTGCGCCCACGCGGCCGCGCCCCGAGAGCTTGGAGGTGGTGTTGCGCTGGAAGTCGGCGCCGACCAGCAGCGTGTGCTCGACCGCACCGGTCTTGAAACGCGCCTCGGCCTGGTTGTCGATGAGCAGCATCTTGCCGCCGTTGATGTCGGCGCTCATGTCGCGCTCGATGGTGCGCGCATCGGCGTTGAACACGGGACGCGCGGGCCGGCCGGTCGCGCGGTTGGCGGTAAAGCTGGTGTACGAAGTGAAGTAGTCCACCTTGGTCTCGGTCGAGCGCAGGTTCTGGCGAAAGGTCCAGGTGTCGTTCAAGCGATGGCTGAACAGGTAGCCGAGCGAGGTGTTGCGCGAATCGAAGCGATCGAAGCCCGGTTCGCCTGTGAAGGTCGAGGTCGGAATCTGCCCGTACAGCGACGGCAGCAGGATGCCCTGCCACGGGAAGAAGCCGATGAGCGAGCCGCTCTTGTCCTTCTGGTAGAGCGCCTGCAGCGTGAGCGAGGTGTCGGCGTTCGGGCGCCAGGTGAGCGAGGGCGCGATGAGGATGCGGTCATCGGGCACCTGGTCGACCTGCGTGCCGCTGTCGCGGTTGACGGTCACGAGGCGGTACATCCACTTGCTCTCGGGATCGAGCGAACCGGTGAAGTCGGCGGCGATCTGCTTGCGGTTGAAGCTGCCGTATTGCAGTTGCACCTCGCGCTGCGTCTCGGCCTGCGGGCGCTTGGAGACGAGATTGAGAACGCCGCCGACACCGCCCTGGCCGTACAGCACCGACGACGGGCCGCGCAGCAGTTCGACGCGCTCGAGCGTGTACGGGTCGGGCTTGGTGCTGTTGTAGGTGCCATAGGTGCGCTGCAGGCCGTCGAGGTACTGGACGGCATTGCCGCCGCGCACGCTGAACGAGTCGACGCGGCTGTCGAAGTAGCTCGACACCACGCCGGCCGTGTAGTTGGTGGCCTCGCGCAGCGTGAGCGCGCCCTGCGCCTCGATCTGGTCGCGCGTGATGACCGAGATGGCCTGCGGCGTCTCGATCAACGGCGTGTCGGTCTTGGTGGCGGTGGCGCCGCGTTTGGCGACGAAGCCGGTCACCGGGCCGGTCGCGCTTTCCTCGGCGTCGCTGGTGACGGTCACGGTGGGCAGGGCCTTGCCGCGCTCCGCGGCTTCGTCCTTTTCTTCCGCATAGACGGGGGCTGTCGCACCCAATGCCACGGCGGCAGCGGCGATGGCGATGCGGCGGCGGTGGTGGTGCGCGTGGCGCGGCAAATGCGGGTGATGGCGGTTCTTCGAAAGGGTCATGTGCAGCTTCTCCGGTGTCCTGCTGTCAAGCGATGGGGAGTGGCTGCGGCACGCGGCGGGCGTGCCATGGCTTCTCAGGTCAGTGTGTGTGGAATACGAACGCAACCGGCCGTGCGCCCATGGCAGGCGACCGGCTGGTGTTGTGTGTGTTCTGGCGTCGCAGGGGTGGCAACCGACGGTTCCGACGGCGTGGCGTCGGTCCGGGGTGGTTGCCGTCTCCGTTCCTTCGGAGACAGCTGGCAGGCCCTTGTCGGGCGGCTGGCTGAGGAGCGAAATTATAGAAGCGGCTTTTGGGGAAAGCCGACGCGGATCATCGGCCCGAGAGGAAGAGCGTCATGCGCTGCAACTCTTCGTCGAGCGCCGCGCGAAACGCCGCATCGCGCGGCTTCTTGCCGGCGTAGCCGAAGGCGGGTTGCAGCCGGCCTTCGGGTGCTGTCACGTTGGCCCAGCCGATCACCTGGTCATGCCACAGCAGCGGCAGCGCGTAGTAGCCGAACTGGCGCTTCGGCGCGGGCGTGTAGGCCTCGAACTTGTACGTCCAGCCCCACAGCAGCTCGAAGCGCCGGCGGTCCCACACGACCGGATCGAAGGGCGCGAGCAGGCGCACCGCGTCGTCGGGCGCATGGCGCTTCGAGGCCGGGTTCTCGTCGGCGGGCCAGTACCAGGTGGTGCCGTCGATGCGGCAACTCGCGAGTTCTTCGCGTGCCAGGCGCAGCGCCGCCTGTGTCTGCGCAGAAAGATGCGGCGCACCATAGCCGAGCAGGCGCACGAGGTAGGTGAGGCTCGCAGCGGGCAGCGGCGCGTACTTGCGCACGATCAGTTCGATGAGCGCGGCGGCGCGTTGCGCGCGGCCGGCGGGGCTGTCGTCGGCGGGCATGTGCGTCACGGCTTCATAGACGCGTGTGCCGCTGTCGCGCCGCACCACGCGCAGCATGCCGCGGTAATGCATGCCGTCGAGCAGGTGCGTGGTCGCATTGCTCGAGCCACCCCAGTAGTTCTTGACGCGGCCATGCGCGAAGTGCTGCTCGACCTGGCGCGGATGCACCGGGCCGTGCTCGCGCACGTAGGCGAGCACGTCGGCGGCCTTGCGCCGCGTGTCGGCGTCCCAGGCTTGTTTGGCTTCGCGCGGATGCATCAGCGCCAGGTGCTCTCGCGGCAGGAACCCGTAGTTCACGAGGCAGTCTTCCTCGATGGCGAGGCGCGTGTAGCGGCTTTCGAGATCGCCCGCGCGGTAGTCCTTCACGCGGTGGCGCAAAGTCAGGTCTTGCGCGCGTGCCGGGGCGCGGATCGGGTCGGCCTGCACGAAGCCAAGCTGGCGGATCGCGCCGGGCAACGTGGTCGGTTTGAAGAGGGTGCGTGCGACGGCGTAGCGGCGCAGGTCGTCGAGGGTCGGGTCAGCCATGAAGCGAATTGCAGCACAGGCGGCTGCACTTCGCTTTGGTGCAATGCGTCAGACCGCGCTGCGGTGTCGCTCGATGCAAACGTCGAGCGTCTCGGCCCCGGGCCGCTGCCACCAGTCCAGGTTCGAGAAGATCTCGACTTCGCTGAAGCCTGCGAAGCCCGCGTCCTCGACCCAGCCGCGGATCTTCTTCAGTTCGACCACGCCGTCGCCCATCATCCCGCGATCGGAGAGCAGGTCGCGTGTGGGCGTGAGCCAGTCGCAGACGTGGTAGGCCAGCAGCCTCTCGCAGCCGGCGCGGGCGATCTGCTGTTGCAGCTTCGGGTCCCACCACACGTGGTAGATGTCGAGCGCCACGCCGAGCATGCCGCTCTTGCCCGCGTCGAGTTCGTCGCAGAGGTCGAGTGCGTGTTCGAGCGTGTTGATGCAGGCGCGGTCGGCTGCTTGCATGGGGTGCAAGGGCTCGATGGCGAGCGGCATGCCGACTTCGCGGGCGTACTCCAGTGACGCGGCGATGCCGTCGCGCACCTCGTTGCGGGCGCGGGCGATGTCCTTGTACGCCGCCTTGCCGTCGAGCGCGCCGGGGAGGGCGCCGACGACCAGCACGAGGCAGGGTGCATTGAGCGTCTTCGCCTCGTCGATGGCGCGGCGGTTGTCGTTGAGCGCGGCCTTCAGGCCCGCCGCATCGGGCGCTGGGAAGAAGCCGCCGCGGCAGTAGCCCGAGAGGCCGATGCCATGCGCCTTCAACCGCTTCGCCACCTTGTCGAGACCGACGGCCGCGACCTGGTCGCGCCAGGGGCTGATCGCGCGGATGCCGCGTTCGGCGCACTGGTCGATGATGCGGTCCAGCGGCACCTCGGCGCCCGATTGCTTGCGCACGGTCGCGGTGTTGATCGACAGCCAGTCGTGGTTCTGCGAGAAATCGCGCATGAGCTCGCTCAACCTTCCACGCCGTGCAGGGCGAGCAGCGTCTTCATGCGCCGCACTGCCAACTCCGGTTGCTCCAGCAGGTTCGCCGCATCCGCGAGACGGAACAGTTCGGCAAAGTGCGGCAACGAGCGCGTGCTTTGCTGGCCGCCCACCATCGTGAAGTGCTTCTGGTGACCGTTGAGCCAGGCCATGAACACCACGCCGGTCTTGTAGAAGCGCGTGGGCGCCGCAAAGATGTGGCGCGACAGCGATACCGTGGGGCCGAGGATCGCGTGGAACTTCTCGGTGTTGCCTTGGGCCAGTGCGCCCAGTGCAGCGCTCGCGGCCGGCGCGATGGCGTCGAAGATGCCCAGCAGCGCATCGCTCTTGCCGTGCGTTGGCTCGTCGCCGAAGCCGTCGCCGGCGATCAGCTCGGCGTAGTTGAAGTCGTCGCCCGTGTACATGCGCACGCCCTTGGGCAGGCGGCGGCGCATCGCGATTTCCTTGTCCTTGTCGAGCAGCGAGATCTTGATGCCGTCGACCTTCTCCGGATGCGCCGCGATGATGCCCACGGCGGTGTCCATCGCCGCATCGACGTCCTTTGTGCCCCAGTAGCCTGCGAGTGCCGGGTCGAACATGTCGCCCAGCCAATGCAGCACGACGGGTTGCTTCGCCTGGCTCAGGATGCGGTCGTACACGCGTTCGTAGTCGGCGGGGCTCTTCGCCACGCGGGCGAGCGCGCGGCTGGCCATCACGATCAGCTTGCCGCCGAGCGCCTCGATGGCGGCCATTTGCTCCTCGTAGCCGCGGATCACGTCGTCAACGCTCTTCACGTCGTCGATGTTCAGGTGGTCGGTGCCGCAACCCGAGGCAACGAGCGCGCCCGGAACATCTTTCGCCGCATCGAGCGAGCGGCGGATCAGTTCGAGCGACGTGGGCCAGTCCAGGCCCATGCCGCGCTGCGCGGTGTCCATCGCCTCGGCCACGCCGAGGCCCAGCGAGAACAGGTGGCGGCGGTAGGCGATGGTGGTGTCCCAATCGACCGCCGCCTGCAGCCACGGGTCGACGGCCGCGAGCGGATCGGCCACGACGTGCGCGGCCGAGTAGGCGATGCGGTTGAACTTCACGCCCGCATCGGGCTTGACGGGCGCGGTGCCGCAGAGGGCGTAGGGCGCGAGCGCGCCGCTCGCGGTGGGGAGGGTCAGCGACAGTGCCATGGCAGCTTCTTCCTCAGACCTTCAGCGCAGGCACATCGACCCAGCGGCGGTCCTTCCACGATTCGAGCGCGGCTTCCACCAGCTGCACGCCCTTGGCGCCTTCGGGCAGCGTCCACTTGTAGGGCTCGTTCTCGACCACGTGGCGAATGAAGTGCTCCCACTGGATCTTGAAACCGTTGTCGTAGACCTGCGAATCCGGAATCTCCTGCCACTGGTCGAAGAAATTCATCATCTGCTTCTCGTCGGGGTTCCACACTGGGCGCGGCGTGGCGACGCGCGATTGGGCGCGGCAGCTCGACAAGCCCGCTACGGCCGAGCCGTCGGTGCCGTCGACATGGAAGGTCACCAAGTCGTCGCGGCGTACGCGCGTGACCCAGCTCATGTTGATCTGCGCGATCACCGGCTCGCCGTTGTGGCCGGTCAGCTCGCAGGTGGCGTAGGCCGCGTCGTCGGCGGTGGCTTCGTACGGCTTGCCGGCTTCGTCCCAACGCTTGGGGATGTGCGTGGCGCCGATGCACGACACCGACTTCACCTCGCCGAACAGGTTGTCCAGCACGTAGCGCCAGTGGCACATCATGTCCAGGATCATCCCGCCGCCGTCTTCCTTGCGGTAGTTCCAGCTCGGGCGCTGGATGGGCTGCAGGTCGCCCTCGAACACCCAGTAGCCGAACTCCAGGCGCACGCTGAGCATGCGGCCGAAGAAGCCGGCGCGGCGCAGCATGTCGAGCTTGCGGAGACCCGGCAGGAACAGCTTGTCCTGCACCGCGCCGTGCTTGAGGCCCGAGCCTTCGGCCAGGCGCGCGATTTCGACGGCTTCGTTCAGGTTGGTTGCGATCGGCTTCTCGCAGTAAACGTGCTTGCCGGCACGGATCGCCTTGGCCAGCAGCGTGGGGCGCATCTGCGTGGTGCCGGCGTCGAAGAAGATGGTGTCGTCCTTGTTCTCCAGCGCCTTGTCGAGGTCGGTGCCCCAGCGCGCGATGTTGTGGGCCTTGGCGAGCGCTTCCATCTTCTCGGCGTTGCGGCCGATGAGGATGGGGTCGGGCATGACCTTGTCGCCATTCGACAGCGTGACGCCGCCTTGCGCGCGGATCGCGCAGATGGAGCGGATCAGGTGCTGGTTCATGCCCATGCGGCCGGTGACGCCGTGCATGATGATTCCTAGACGTTGGGTGGCCATGGTTTTCTTCCTTGGGATGCGAGAGGATGCTTCAGTAGACGGAACGCATGGCGTCCCACGAGATGCCGGCGCCGGGCTTGCCGGTGGCAAAGCCGGGCGCGGTGGCGAGCGAGGACAGGTCGAGCTGTCCGCCGCGGATGGCGAGGCGCGTGGCGCCGTCGCTGGTTTCATAGAGGCCGGGGTGCAGCTTCAGCAGGGCTTGCTGCTCCGTCTCGGGCACGGCCGCGAGGCCGTTGACGTAGTGGTGTCCGTTGCGCTCGACGTGCGAGAGGCCGAGCCAGCCGACGAGCGCGAGGTCTTGCTGCACGCCGATGCCGGCCTGCATGGTGAGGTCTTCGCCGGAGAGGAAATAGCGCTGCTTGTGTTCCGACGCATTCCAGTGCGCGCAGCGCGCCGCATTGACGACCGACTTGTAGAAGCCCTTGCAGCTCTTGCTCGAAACGCCGGTGTAACCCAGCGCGCGGGCCTGCACGAACGCGTCGAGCGTGGCGTCGGATTCATCGATCAGCAGCGGGATGCGCTTGCCCAACGCCGACACGCTGCGTTCCAGGGCGGCATCGCGGCGGATCGGTTGCTCGACGAAGACGGTCTTCTGTGCGAGCTTCCACAGCACGGGCGTGGACAGCATGCGGTCGAGGAAGACGGCGAAGTCATCGGCGTCGGCGTACTGCTCGTTGCCGTCGAGTGTCACGAGCTGCGCTTGGCCGTCGATCACGCGGGTGATGCGCTGGAGCCGGTCGATGTCTTGCGTGGTGTTGCCGCAGAGCTTGAGCTTGAAATGCGTGAGGCCGTAGCGCTTCACCGCAGCGGCGAGCGTGGTGGGCAGGCCGTCGGCGGGCGCATCGGGGAGGGCGTCGCTGTCGTCGATGGCATCTGCCAGGCCGACGGTGTGGCGTGCCGCGATGCTTGCGCGCGGCGAATGGCCGGCCAGGAAAGCCGGCATGTCGAAGCCTGCGAGATCGTCGGCGAGCCCGCTGCCTGCGATGTCGATGCCGCAGAGGTTGGCGCTCATGGCCGTCGCGAAGCTCGTTCCGGTGTGCAGGCACAGCGCGTCCATCACCGCGCGGTCGATCAGCGCGGGGCCGTAGCTGGCCACAAGTGCCTGCAGGCCCTTGGCTTTTGCGCGGGCCTGCAGTCCAGCGTAGTTCGAGGCGAAATGCGTCCACGCGGTTTGCGCATCGTCTTCTGCGACGTAGGCGTCACGTGCATCGCGCAGCGCAAAGCGCAGTTGCTCGAAATTCTGTTCGTTGTTGAGGGCCGGGTTCTTGTCGAACCACTTAGGCACCATCATCTCGGCCGCGCAGCCTTCGGCCGTGCCGCCGTTCTCGAAGCGGATGCGCGTTCGCACGTAAACCTGCGGGCAGGCGGTGACTGTGGCGGCGCCGAAACGAAACGGCAGCCGGAGCGCGACGTCGCGCTCGGCGAAGCGAATCTCTTCGATGTGGAAACGGGGCGCGTCCATGGCTCGCGTTCAGTGGTCCAGGATGCCCTGCGAGAAGAAATGCGCGCGCACCAGCTTCGTGTACTGGCCGAACTCGGGCGAGGCCATCATGTCGAGCGTGCGGGGGCGCGGCAGGTCGATGTCGTACACGGCGGCGATCGAGCCGGGGCGCTCGCTCATCACGATCACACGGTCCGACAGAAAGATCGCCTCGGGGATGCTGTGGGTGATGAGCATCACCGTCTTCTTCGAAGCCATCCAGATGCGCTGCAACTCCAGGTTCATCTTCTCGCGCGTCATCGCGTCGAGCGCGCCGAAGGGCTCGTCCATCAAGAGCACCGAGGGGTCGTGCAGCAGCGCACGGCAGATCGACGCGCGTTGCTGCATGCCGCCCGAAAGCTGCCACGGGTACTTGCCCTCGAAGCCCTTGAGGCCGGCCATCTCCATCAGCTCGCGCGCCCGGGCCTGCGAGGCCGCCTTGGGCAGGTGGCGCATCTCGGCCTGCAGCAGGATGTTGTCTTCCACGCTGCGCCAGGGCAGCAGCACCGCGCTCTGGAACACGATGCCCACGTCCTTCTGCGGACCCTTGATCGGCTTGCCGGCCAGGGTGAGTTCACCGCCGCTGATGGGGAGCAGGCCCGCGACCATCTTGAGCAGCGTGCTCTTGCCGCAGCCCGAAGGGCCGACGACGGAGACGAACTCGCCTTCCTCGATGGCGAAGTCCAGCGGCTTGAGCGATTCGACCGGGCCGTCCTTGCTCTGGTAGGTCTTCGAGACGCCGCGCGCTTCGATCAGGTTGACTTGGGACATGGAGTGCGTGAGAGGTGACAACAGCGAGCGCGGAAGAAAGATCAGTTCGGCAGGAAATCGAGCGTCACGTAGTCTTCAGGCTTGCCGCGCGTCGATGCGTCCATGCCGCCGTACTGCACCAGCAGGTCGAGCGAGTCGTTCACGTTCTTCATCGCCACGCGGAACGGCCGTTGGTTCGCCGTTTCCTTCGTGTGATAGAGCGCCACGCTCTGCTTCATGCCGACGATCAGCGTGTCGCGCACGCCGGCCTTCGGGTTGGCCTTGAGCATCGCGTCGACCGCAGACTCGGGGCTCTTCTCGGCGGCTTCGGCGGCCTTGGTGGAGGCGCGCATGAAGCGCTTCACCAGGTCGGGATTCTCGGTCAGCAGGTTCTTGTTGGTGATGATTCCGGAGCTGATCTGGTTCACGCCCGAGTCGGCGAAGCGGATCGGCGTCACGGGCTTGCCGGTGGCGTCCTGCAGCTTGATGGCCTGGTCCATCACGTAGCCCAGCAGGAGGTCGGCCTGGCCGTTGGTCACCGCATTGAGCTTGGTCTGGCCGTCGCCCGAGACGATCTTCACCTGGTCGGGCTTGATGTCGTTCACCTTGAGGAAGAGCGGCCACATCTGCGACATCGAATCGCCGGGCGTCACCGCCACGGTCTTGCCGATGATGTCCTTGGGCGTCTTGATGTTCTTCTCGCTGAAGCCCATGACCGACATCGGGCTCACCTGGAACAGCACGCCGGTCGACTTGAGCGGCGCGCCCTTGGCGGCGGCCTTGATCATGGTGGTGACGTCGATGTAGCCGAAGGTCGCCGACTTGGCGGCCACCGCCTGCGCGGTGACGGCGGAGCCGCGGCCCTCCTGGATGTCGAGCTCGATGCCTTCCTCGGCGTAGAAGCCCTTTTCCTTGCCGAGGAAGAAGGGCGCGTGCTCGCTGTAGAGATACCAGTTGAGCATCAGCGTGACCTTGTCCTTGGGCTTTTCAGCCTGGGCATGGGCGGGTGCGATGGCGAAGGTTGCGAGGGCCGTGACGGCGACGGCGAGCATCGAGGGAAGCAGTTTCTTCATGGCGTTGTCTCCGGGAGTTTTATGGGTATGGCGAAGGAACTCAGTTCGCGTGGCGCTGCGATGCGTGCCACGGAATCATCACGCGCTCGACGAGATCGACGGCGACGAAAAGGACCACGCCGATGCTCGATAAAACCGCCAGCGCGGCGAACATCAAGGGCAGGTCGAAGTTGCCGTTGGCCACTTGCAGCACGTAGCCGATGCCCGAGTTGGAGCCGACGAATTCGCCGACCACCGCGCCGACCACGGCCAGCGTGACCGACACCTTCAGGCCACTGAAGATCGCGGGCAGCGCCTGCGGCAGGCTGATCTTGAAGAAGGTCTGCAGGCGGCTCGCGCCCATCGAACGAGCGAGATCGAGCATGTCGGGCTCGACCGACTTGAAACCCATCACCGTGGACACCACCACCGGGAAGAAACCCAGCAGGAAGGCGCTGATCACCTTGGGCAGGATGCCGAAGCCGAACCACACCACGAAGAGCGGCGCGATCGCCACCTTGGGAATGCTCTGCGAGAACACCAGCAGCGGATACACGTACGACTCGACCAGCCGCGAGTAGGCGATGACCATCGCGATCGGAATGCCGATGACGATCGTGAGGCCGAAGCCGCCGAGCGTTGCGAGCGTCGTCTTCCAGCTTTCGCTGAGCAGGCGCGGCCATTCGGCAACCAGTTGCTTGACCACCTCCCACGGCGGCGGGATCAGGTAGGCCGGGATCTTGAAGAGCCGGATCACGAGGTCCCACAGCACCAGCAGCAACAGGATCAGCAGGAACGGCCGCACGGCCGGGGAGAGCAGGAGCTTGCGGAGCATGGAGGCGACTCGGGTCTTTCTCGGCGCGGGCGGGCTTTTACTGCTGGACCTGCAGGCCCGCGGCCTTCACGAGCTGCGCGTTGCTTGCGATCTCTTCCTTGATGTAGGCGTCGAACTGCTCGGGCTTGAGCGTCCAGGCGTCGGCGCCCAGCTTGAGGAAGCGCTCCTTCACCTCGGGCGTGGCGAGGGCCTTGGCCACTTCGTCGTGCAGGCGGTTGACGATGTCGCGCGGCGTCTTGGCGGGCGCCATCATCCCGATCCAGAAGTTGAACTCGGAGCCGGGCACGCCGGCCTCGGTGGTGGTGGGCACGTCGGGGAGAGCCGCCGCGCGCTTGGGCGAACCGACGGCGAGTGCGAGCAGCTGGCCTTCCTTGATCTGGCCGATCACTGGGGCGATGGGCGAGAAGTAGTAGTCGACGCGGCCCGAGAGCACCTCGGTCACGGCCTCGCCCGATCCCTTGAAGGGGATGTTGGTCGCGTCGATCTTCGCGGCCATCTTGAACTTCTCGGCGTTCAGGTGTGTGGCGCTGCCCTGGCCGGCCGAGGCGAAGTTCATGCTGCCGGGCTTGGCGCGTGCCGCGGCCAGCAGTTGCGGCAGCGTCTTGATGTTCTTGGTGGGCGAGATGACCAGCGCGTTGGGCAGCGAGGAGATCGGCGTGATGCCGGCGAAGTCGCCCACCGTGTCGAACGGCAGCTTGGCGAAGGTCGACGGGCTCACCGTGTGCGACGACGAATGGATCATGACCGTGTAGCCGTCCGGCGCGGCCGTGGCCACGGCCTGCTGGCCGATGGTGCCGCTCGCGCCGCCGCGGTTGTCGATGACCAGTGTCTGGCCCATGCTCTGACTCATCTTGTCGGCGATGGCGCGAGCAATGATGTCGGTGGTGCTGCCGGCCGCGAAGGGAACGATCACGCGGATCGGCTTGGTCGGGTAGCCGTTCTGCGCGGATGCAACACCTGGCATCAGTGCGGCCAGGCCGGTGAGCGCGGCGAATGCGGTGAGGGTGGCGGTGGTGCGTGCGAGTCGCTTCATGGTTCTTTGTCTCCGCGCGGTCGGGCCGCTGTCTTGAATCGGTTCAATTCACCAATAAGTGAATTAGCGATTTTAGGAACGGCTACGCCGCAGCGTCAACCGACGCCGCCTAGTGAATACCCGGAGGAGGTTTTGGAGCGTCCGCGCTCAGCGCAGAACGTAGCCCAGGACCAGGTCGGTCATGTGCGAGAGGCGTTGCGCCATCGCCTTGGGCGCACGCAGGTCACGGCCGAATATGGCCGAGAGCGTGTGGTTGTTCGAGAGGTAGAAGTAGCACAGAGACGCGATCGAGATGTAGAGCTGCACCGGGTCCACGCCCGCGTGGAACAGGTTCTCGCGGCGGCCGCGCTCCAGCACCGCGTCGAGCAGTTGCACCAGCGGCGAGTTCATTTCCTGGATGCGCTCGGAACGCTTCAGGTGCGCGGCGCGGTGCAGGTTCTCGCTGTTGAGCAGCGTGATGAACTCGGGGTGTTCGAGGTAGTAGTGCCAGGTGAACGACACGAGCTGGCGGATCGCCTCGACCGGCTCGATCTCGTCCAGGTGCAGCCGCTGCTCGGCTTCGCGGATGTCGGCATAGGTGCGTTCGAGCACCGCGAGGAAGAGGTCGTCCTTGCTGCCGAAGTAGTAGTAGATGAGGCGCTTGTTCAGGCCCGCGCGCGTCGCGATGCTGTCCATGCGCGCGCCCGCCAGGCCCAGCTGCGAGAACTCCTCGCGGGCCGCGGCGAGGATGGCGAGCTGCGAGCGGTCGGCATCGCGCGAGCGCGGCTCTAGCGTCTCGATCGGGGAATCCTTCGGTGCCTTCATGGCGCGAATTTAACCATTTGGGGAATTAACGCAAGGCATGAGGAGCAGACGCACATAATTGCCGGAGACATTGCAGCTGAGGTTCGACTTCTCATGAGTACATCACAACCCGCAGGCCACCTGATCGTCGAGTGCCTGATCGCGCAAGGCATGGAGATCGCATTCGGCGTGCCGGGGGAAAGCTTCCTCGCCGTGCTCGACGGCTTTCATGCGTATGGCGACCGCGCGCGCTTCATCGTGAACCGGCAGGAGGGCGGCGCGGCCTTCATGGCCGAGGCGCACGGCAAGCTGACGGGGCGGCCGGGCGTGTGCTTCGTCACCCGCGGGCCGGGCGCCACCAACGCATCGATCGGCGTGCACAACGCGTTCCAGGACTCGACGCCGATGGTGCTGTTCGTGGGCGACGTCGGCAGCGACTTCCGCGACCGCGAGGCTTTCCAGGAAGTGGACTACGGCAGCTTCTTCGGGCCGAGCACGAAGGGCTTCGCCAAGCGCGTGGAGCGCATCGACGATGCGGACCGCATTCCCGAATACGTGGCGCGCGCCTTTGCCACGGCGATGAACGGGCGGCCGGGGCCGGTCGTGCTGGTGCTGCCCGAGGACATGCTGCGTTCGGAGACTTCGGCGCGGCCGTTGCCGCGCGTGGAGGCGGTGCAGCCGTGGAGCGATCCGGGTGCGCTGCGGACCTTGCGCCAACTGTTGTTGAAGTCCGAGCGGCCGCTGGTGATTGCCGGCGGCGGTGGCTGGACCACGCAGGCCGCGCAGGCGCTGCAGCGCTTTGCCGAAAACTGGCGCCTGCCTGTGGCGAACGCCTTCCGCTACCAGGACACCTTCGACAACCACCATCCGCTGTACGCGGGCGATGTCGGCATCGCGATCAACCCGAAGCTCGCGCAACGCGTGAAGGATGCGGACCTGATCCTCGCGATCGGCCCGCGTCTCGGCGAGATGACGACGGGCGGCTACACGCTGCTCGAAGCGCCGAAGGCGAAGCAGGTGCTGGTGCACATCCATGCGAGCGCCGAGGAGCTGAACCGCGTCTACCAGGCCGATCTGGCGATCAACGCCGGCATGAGCGCCGCGGCGCGCAGCCTCGAGGTGCTGAGCGCGCCGCCGACCTTGCCGTGGGAGGAATGGACCGAACAGGCGCATGCGGACTACGAAGCCAACCTCGTGCCCCAGGCGCTGGCCGGCATGCCAGCCGAGACGCCGCGCGGCCCGGTCGACATGGCGGCGGTCGTCGCGCTGCTGCAGAAGCACCTGCCGCCGGATGCGGCCATCACCAACGGCGCCGGCAATTTCGCGAGCTGGGTGCATCGCTACTTCCGCTATCACGGGCTCGCCAAGGGCCACAAGACGCAGCTGGCGCCGACCAGTGGCGCGATGGGATACGGCGTGCCGGCCGGCATCGCCGCGAACCTCGCAACGGGGCGCGTGGCCTTCACGATCGCGGGCGATGGCGATTTCCTGATGACGGGGCAGGAACTGGCGACGGCTGCGCAGCATGGCGGCAAGAGCATCGTCGTGCTGCTCAACAACGGCATGTTCGGCACGATCCGCATGCACCAGGAGCGCGAGTATCCGGAGCGCACCAGCGGCACCGCGCTGCGCAACCCCGACTTCTGCGGTCTCGCTCGCGCCTACGGCTATGCGGCCGAGCGCGTGACGGAGACCGCGCAATTCGAAGCCGCGCTGCTGCGCGCACTGGCCGCCGACACGGGCACGCTGATCGAGATTCCGCTGGACCCCGAGGTGATCACCACGCGCGGGACGCTGGGCTCGATCAGGCGCGCGGCGCAGCAGCAGGCGCGGAACTGATGAGCGCCGCGCGATGACGGGCTACCTCATCGCGCAGCGCGGGCGAGCGCAGCTCGAACACATCGAACAGGCCGAGCGCTTCGAGCGCGGGCAGCAGCGCGATCAGGTCGCGCTCGGCGGCTTGCTTCGCTTCGGCGGTTGCGTTGGGGTCCTGCAGCAGCTGCGCGTTGGCGAGGAAGGCGGCGACCGATCCTTTGCGCAACTGGAGTCCATTCCTGAGGACGAAGTCTTGGTCGTCGGGCAATACGTCTTGGGCTTGCATGTGTGTTCCTTTGAAGGCGTTGTGAAGATGAGTTCGATGCTAGGCAGCAGGCCACTTCGCGGCTTGCGGCGCGGGGCCAATCGATACCTCCGGCGGGCCAGGCATGGCGGCTGAGGCGCCCGTCAGGCTCTGGATCAACGCGTACGAGGCGCCGCGCGTCACGGGCTTTCACGCGCACGAGACCGGCCAGTTGTTCGCCTTGCGCGAGGGGCTTCAGGTCATTGAGACGCCCTCGGGGCGCTGGGTGCAGCCGCCGGGATGGATCGGCTGGATTTCGCCGCGCTGCGCGCATGCGGCGCAGAGCTTCGGCGCGACGGCGGGCTGGAGCCTGCACATCGATGCGGCGATGGCAGTAGGCCTGCCCGACGGGCCGCATGTGTTTGCGACGACGCCGCTGATGCGGGCGGTGGTCGATCGGCTGACGTCGCTCGATGCATCGTCGGCGGTTTTAGAGCAGCGTCGCCTGCGGCTTGTCGGGGTGCTGCTCGACGAGCTTGCTGCGAGCGCGATGCCGTCGCTGCATCTGCCGATGCCGCAGGACAAACGCCTGGCCGCGATGGCCACTGCGCTGGCGAACAATCCCGCGATGCCCGACACGATCGACCAGTGGGCCGATCGCATCGGCATGGCGCGCCGCACGCTCACGCGTCGCTTCGCTGTCGAGACCGGATTGAGCTTCGCGCAATGGCGGCAGCAATCGCGCTTGCTGAAGGCCGTCGAACTGCTGAGCCTTGGCGCGTCCGTCACGGCTGTCGCGTTGACGGTGGGCTACAGCTCGGTGAGCGCGTTCATCGAGACCTTCCGCAAGAACTTCGGCTGCACGCCGGCGCGTTTTTTCGAAGAGGGGATGGCCTTGCCGCAGGCGAAAAAAAAGCCGGCATGAGCCGGCTTTTTGATTCAGGAGCGCGAGGCCCCTGAGCGCTTACTTGACGTGCTTGCCGATCAGGGCAGCCAGTTCGAACATCGACACTTGCGACTTGCCGAAGATTTCCTTCAGCTTGGCGTCGGCGTTGATGTTGCGCTTGTTGGCCTTGTCTTGAAGGTTGTTCTTCTTGATGTAGTCCCACAGCTTGCTCACGACAGCGGTGCGCGGCAGAGGCGTCGAGCCGACCACGGCGGCGAGTGCCGGGCTGGGGGTCAGTGCCTTCATGAACGCAGCGTTGGGCGTGCGCTTCTTGGCGGGAGCTGCCTTCTTTGCAGGAGCTGCCTTCTTCGCCGGTGCGGCCTTCTTCGCAGGAGCAGCAGCCTTCTTTGCGGGAGCTGCCTTCTTCGCCGGTGCAGCCTTCTTCGCAGGAGCAGCAGCCTTCTTTGCGGGAGCGGCCTTCTTTGCCGGAGCTTTCTTGGCCGGAGCCTTCTTTGCAGTTGCCATGGTTGATTTCCTTTTTTGGTTGAACATTCACCAATGAAAAACTTGCGTCTCCAGTGGCAATGCGGATGCTAAAGGAGAAAAAACGCGTTTCCAAGGGAAAAAACGGTTTTTTCATTGGGAGTTGTTGTTTTTTCAGAGGAGAGAAGCCTCGCTTTTCACCTTCGACGCCCAGGCCAGGTCGCGAGCACCACGCCTGCAAGTGCAAGCGCGAATGCGATCAGCTGCGGCCCGGAGAGGTTTTCGCCGAGCACGAGCACGCCCACGAGGGCCGCACTGACGGGCAGCAGCACTGCGAAAACACCGGCCTGTGCAGCGGGAACATGGCGCAGGCCCGTCATCCAGAGCCACACCGTCCAGATGCTCGCGGCGAGCGCGTAGGCCACGAGGAGCACCCACATGCCGCCGTGCACCGCGCCGAAATCGAACGACAGCGCGAACCAGATACCCAGGGGCGTCGAGAGCACGAAGCCCCAGAGGTTGATGAGCGACGCAATGCGCTTGGGTCCGACTCGTCCGGTGAGCGACTTGCCGATCACCACATACGCGGCCTCGCAGAGCACCGCGCAGAACACCAGCAGGTTGCCGAGCCACGGCATCGACGACTTCGCTGCGTCGGGCGAAGCCGGCGCATGCGCGGGGCTGAGCGCCAGCAGGCCGATGCCGAATGCGGCGCACGCGATGGCCAGACCGATGCGCACCGTGATGCGCTCGCGCAGAAAGAGCCAGCTCGCCAACGCAACCATCGCGGGGATCGACGCCATGATCACGCCCGCCGACACCGCGCTCGTCATGCTCACGCCGAACAGCATGCAGATCGAAAACAGGAAGTTGCCGAGAAATGATTCGAGGAAGACGAGTCCGCGGGTGCGCGCTGTCATCGGAGCTTCGTCCGCGCCGCGCTTGAGCCAGTGGGGCATCGCCAGCGCGGCGATGCCGAAGCGCAGCCATGCAAGCAGCAACACCGGAAAGGCAGCAACGAGAGGTTTCGAAAGGGCAACGTAGGCGCCAACGAGCGACATGCTCAGGGCGAGGCAGCCGTAGGCCACGAGACGGCCGGACGCGGGGGCAGCGGAGTTCAATAGACTGAAGTTTTTGTTGTTGCGGAAGAAAGCGGATCGATGATGCCCCACGTTTTTGTCTACGGCACGCTGCGTCGACATGGGCGCAATGACATCGCGTGCTATCGGCCTTCGCCCGTGTTCGTCGGCGAGGCGAGCATTGACGGGACGCTGTACGACCTTGGCGCCTATCCAGGCGCCGTGCTCGGCGGTGCGGGACTCGTGAAAGGAGAGGTCTATCGCGTAGAGCCCGAGGTCGAGGCGGCGCTCGATCTGCTGGAAGAAGTGGCCGAGGACAATTCGGGCGAATACATCAAGCGCAGGGTTCGCGTTGCGGTCGGCGCGCAGTGGCTCGATTGCTTGGTCTATGAGATCCATCCTTCGCGGATCGAAGGGCGTGCGGTGATCGGCGGCGGCGATTGGATTGCACATGCCGCGCAGAAATCGCCGGCGTTTTCACCACCGAGAGATTGATTGCACATCGTGGGATACATGGCTGCTGCGGCGCAATATTTTTTCTCGATATGAGAAAAATAATTTCGCATTGAGGGATATCTTTGTAAGTTATTGATTTTGTTGAGTGAAAAATATGTCTTCTATAAGACATAAGAGTCTGCGATCGAAGTACAGTTGATCCCAAGGCCGCAGCGCCCAACCGCTTTCAACCTCAATCAACCTCACGGAGTGACCATGCCCCAGACCCTCACAGAACAACTGAGCCGCGAACAACAAATTGCCGCCCTCGAAAAAGACTGGGCCACCAATCCGCGCTGGAAGGGCGTCAAGCGCGGCTACAGCGCGGCCGACGTCGTGCGCCTTCGCGGCTCCTTCCCCATCGAGCACACGCTGGCCCGCCGCGGCGCAGAGAAGCTCTGGGACCTGGTGAACAACGAGCCCTACGTCAACTGCCTCGGCGCCCTCACCGGCGGTCAGGCGATGCAGCAGGTCAAGGCCGGCGTGAAGGCCATCTACCTGTCGGGCTGGCAAGTCGCCGCCGACAACAACAGCTACGCCTCGATGTACCCCGACCAGTCGCTGTACCCGGTGGATTCGGTGCCCCAAGTGGTCGAGCGCATCAACAACACTTTCCGCCGCGCCGACGAAATCCAGTGGTCCAAGAACGTGAACCCCGGCGACAAGGGCTACACCGACTACTTCGCTCCTATCGTGGCTGACGCCGAAGCCGGCTTCGGCGGCGTGCTCAACGGCTTCGAACTGATGAAGGCCATGATCAAGGCCGGCGCTGGCGGCGTGCACTTTGAAGACCAGCTCGCGTCGGTCAAGAAGTGCGGCCACATGGGCGGCAAGGTGCTCGTTCCCACGACCGAAGCGGTGCAGAAGCTGATCGCCGCGCGCATGGCAGCCGACGTTTGCGGCACCCCGACGCTCGTGATTGCCCGTACCGATGCGGAAGCGGCCGACCTCATCACCAGCGACTACGACGAGAACGACAAGCCCTTCCTGACCGGTGAGCGCACCGCCGAGGGCTTCTACAAGACCAAGAAGGGCATGGACCAAGCCATCAGCCGCGCCGTTGCCTACGCCTACTACGCCGACTTGGTGTGGTGCGAAACTGGCACGCCCGACCTCGAGTTCGCACGCAAGTTCGCCGAGGCCGTGCACAAGGTGCACCCGGGCAAGATGCTGGCCTACAACTGCTCGCCGTCGTTCAACTGGAAGAAGAACCTCGACGACGCCACCATTGCCAAGTTCCAGAAGGAACTGGGCGCCATGGGCTACAAGTACCAGTTCATCACGCTGGCCGGCATCCATTCGATGTGGTTCAACATGTTCGACCTGGCGCAGGACTACGTGGCCCGCGGCATGTCGGCCTATGTCGAGAAGGTGCAGGAGCCCGAATTCGCAGCGCGCGACCGTGGCTACACCTTCGTGTCGCACCAGCAGGAAGTGGGCACGGGTTATTTCGACGAAGTGACCACTGTGATCCAGGGCGGCAAGTCCAGCGTCACCGCGCTGACCGGCTCGACCGAGGAAGAACAGTTCCACTGATCTGCCGACACCGATTTTTCGCTGTCACTTTCAAGCCCGGCCGTGTGCCGGGCTTTTTTGCGGGCGACCCGGTAAGGTGCGGGGACGAGAGAACGCGGGCTCACGGGTCGAGCGGGCAGAAGTTAGAATCGCCGCCTCTGCACTCAACAAGAGCGAGAAAGGCACCTTGGTTATGACACCGCGAACTACTCCGCAAGGATCGAGCGGCTTTTTCTTCTTCGAAGCGATCGAAGGAAAGGGCCGGTAGCCCGCGCTCGCTGGTTTTTCTTCCAGCTCCCAACCAAGCAAAGCGCGGCATCCACCGCGCTTTTTTGTTTTTCTCCCGAGGTTTCACATGATCCAGATCACGCTCCCAGACAACTCGCGCCGCGAGTTCCCAGGCCCGGTTTCGGTGGCCGAAGTGGCCCAGTCCATCGGCCCCGGTCTCGCCAAGATGACGGTGGCCGGCAAGGTCGACGGCCGGCTCGTCGATGCCAGCGACATCATCGACCACGACGCCAAGCTGCAGATCATCACGCCCAAGGACGACGAGGGCCTGGAGATCATTCGCCACTCGACGGCCCATTTGGTCGGGCATGCCGTCAAGCAGCTCTATCCGACGGCCAAGATGGTGATCGGCCCGGTGATCGACGAGGGTTTTTATTACGACATTTCCTATGAGCGTCCGTTCACGCCTGAGGACATGGCCGCCATCGAGGCGCGCATGCGCGAGCTGATTGCGCAGGACTACGACGTCGTGAAGAAGATGACGCCTCGTGCCGAGGTGATCGAGGTCTTCAAGTCGCGCGGCGAAGACTACAAGCTGCGCCTCGTCGAGGACATGCCCGACGAGCAGGCAATGGGCCTCTACTACCACCAGGAATACGTCGACATGTGCCGCGGCCCGCACGTGCCGAACACGCGCTTCCTGAAGGTCTTCAAGCTCACGAAGCTGGCCGGTGCCTACTGGCGCGGCGATGCCAAGAACGAGCAGCTGCAGCGCATCTACGGCACGGCCTGGGCCGACAAGAAGCAACTCGACCAATACATCCAGCGCATCGAGGAAGCCGAAAAGCGCGACCACCGCAAGCTTGGCAAAGAGCTCGACCTGTTCCACATCGACGAAGTGGCGCCGGGCGTGGTGTTCTGGCATCCCAAGGGGTGGGCGGTCTGGCAGGCGGTCGAACAGTACATGCGCGGCATCTATCGCGACACGGGCTACTGGGAAGTGAAGGGTCCGCAGATCCTCGACAAGAGCCTGTGGGAGAAAACGGGCCACTGGCAAAACTACCGCGACAACATGTTCACGACGGAGTCGGAAAAGCGCGAGTACGCGCTGAAGCCGATGAACTGCCCGGGCCACGTGCTGATCTTCAAGTCGGACCTGCGCAGCTATCGCGACCTGCCGCTGCGCTACGGCGAATTCGGCCAGTGCCACCGCAATGAACCCAGCGGCGCGCTGCACGGGATCATGCGCGTGCGCGGCTTCACGCAGGACGACGGGCACATCTTCTGCACGGAAGACCAGATCCTCGACGAATGCATCGCCTACACGGAGCAACTGCAGAAGGTCTACGCCGACTTCGGCTTCACGGACATCCTCTACAAGGTCGCGACGCGGCCGGAGAACCGTGTCGGTTCTGACGAGCTGTGGGACAAGGCCGAGCACGCGGTGATGGAGTCGCTGCGGCGCTCGGGCGTCGACTTCATCATCTCGCCGGGCGATGGCGCCTTCTACGGTCCGAAGATCGAATACACGCTGCGCGATGCCATCGGCCGCCAGTGGCAGTGCGGCACGATGCAGGTCGACTTCAACACGGCCGAGCGCCTGGGCGGCGAATACGTGACGGAATCGA
Organism: Variovorax sp. W1I1; assembly: GCF_030815625.1. Taxonomy (NCBI): domain Bacteria; kingdom Pseudomonadati; phylum Pseudomonadota; class Betaproteobacteria; order Burkholderiales; family Comamonadaceae; genus Variovorax; species Variovorax sp. W1I1. The sequence goes on from NZ_JAUSWZ010000001.1 coordinate 1,641,224, forward strand.
GCGGCCGCGCGCACCCCGTGATGCTGCATCGCGCCATCGTGGGCAGCCTGGAGCGCTTCATCGGCATGCTGATCGAACACCACTCCGGCGCGCTGCCCGCATGGCTCGCTCCTGTGCAGGTGGCGGTGCTCAATATCAGCGAAGGGCAGGCCGACTACGCTGCGCAAGTTGCGAAAACGCTGCAAAATCAAGGGCTTAGGGTTCAGCTTGACCTGCACAACGAGAAGATTACGTATAAAATACGGAAGCATTCGTTGCAAAAGCTCCCTTACATCCTCGTCGTGGGCGACAAGGAAAAGGAAGCAGGTGCCGTCGCAGTGCGCGCCCGGGGCAATCAAGACCTCGGAGCAATGTCCCTCGAATCGTTCGTGCAACGGCTCGTTCAGGATGTTGCCGACAAGCGTTGATTTGCCTCTGAAACACCCCATATGTTTCTCAGCCAAATCGTGCCGCTTGTCCGCGAGGACTGACCGGCGTTCGCTACAGATTTTGTAGCAAATTTTGAAGGATCCTGACCATCGCTACTGCATTTCGCGACCGCCGCCACCGCGAGGAACGCCAACACCGCCTGAACCGGGAAATCATGGCCCCGGAAGTCCGCCTTGTAGGCCCGGAAAACGAGCCAATGGGTGTTATGAGTCTCTCGGAGGCCCTGCGCCTTGCTGGCGAGGCCGATGTGGATCTGGTGGAGGTCGTCGCGGCGGCCAACCCGCCGGTATGCCGCCTGATCGAGTACGGTAAGTTCAAGTACCACGAGCAGAAGAAAGCGGCCGAGGCGAAGTCGAAGCAGAAGGTCATCGAGGTCAAGGAAATCAAGTTCCGGCCCGGTACCGACGATGGCGACTACAACATCAAGATGCGCAATATCAAGCGCTTTCTTGAAGAGGGCGACAAATGCAAGATCACGCTGCGCTTCCGCGGCCGCGAGATCACGCACCAGGAACTCGGTCTGGCGCTCCTGCAGCGCATTCGCGATGAACTGGGCGACACGATCATGGTCGAGCAGTTCCCGAAGCTGGAAGGCCGACAGATGATCATGATGATCGCGCCGGGCCGCAAGAAGGCCGGTGGCGCTGCTCCCAAGCCGGCAGCAGACGCTGCGCCGGCACCGGCGCCCACGGCAACCGCCTGAGGCGTTTGCAGCAGACGAGGTTTTGAAGGGATTTCGCCGTTGCCGGCGCTTTGAAAGAAGCGCAGGCAAGGGCGAGATAAAGAAGTGTCTCGGGGCCAACAAGTTCATGGAGCATCCATGGCGCCTCACGAGCACAAACTAAAGGAGCATTCACATGCCCAAAATGAAGACCAAGAGCAGCGCGAAAAAACGTTTCCGCGTTCGTCCCGGTGGCACCGTCAAGCGCGGTCAAGCCTTCAAGCGTCACATCTTGACGAAGAAGACCACCAAGAACAAGCGTCACCTCCGTGGTGCAGTCGCAGTGCATGAGACCAACATGGTTTCTGTCGCCGCCATGCTGCCCGGCCGTGGCATTTAACTCAGACGAACAAGGAGTACACACATGCCTCGCGTCAAACGTGGTGTAACGGCTCGCGCCCGCCACAAGAAAGTTCTCGCACTCGCCAAGGGTTTCCGCGGTCGCCGCGGCAATGTCTTCCGCGTCGCCAAACAGGCGGTGATGAAGGCAGGCCAATACGCCTACCGTGACCGCCGTACCAAGAAGCGCGTTTTCCGTCAGTTGTGGATCGCGCGTATCAACGCCGCCTCGCGTGAACTGGGCCTGACCTACAGCCAGTTCGCCAACGGCATCCGCAAGGCCGGTATCGAGATCGACCGCAAGATGCTTGCGGACATCGCCGTGCACGACAAGGCCGCTTTTGCCGGCATCGTGGAGCAGGTCAAGGCCAAGCTGGCTGCTTGATTCTGCACAGCAGGGGTGCTGCCTTCGGGCAGCTTCCTGCGCCCACGGCTCAAGGGCTGGCGCTTGAAAAGGCTCCAGCTCTTTTTTATTTCCCCTCGAAGATTTTTTGTTGCCATGAACGAGTTGGACTCCCTTGCAGCCACCGCCCGCGCCGCCTTCGCCGAAGCGAAAACGCCCGCCGAGCTCGAAAACGCCAAGGCCCAGTTCCTCGGCAAATCGGGCCGCATCACCGAGCTGATGAAGGGCATGGCCGCGCTGAGTGTCGAAGAGAAGAAGTCCCGCGGCGCAGCGATCAACGTCGCCAAGCAGGCCATCGAGGCCGCGCTGACCGACCGCCGCCAGCAACTGGCCGACGAAGAACTCTCCCTGCAATTGCGTGCCGAAGCGCTCGACGTGAGCCTGCCCGGCCGCCGCCGCATCCCCGGCGGCCTGCACCCCGTGAGCCGCACCCTGGAGCGCATCGAGGAAATCTTCTCGAGCATGGGCTTCGACGTGGCTGACGGTCCGGAGATCGAGAGCGACTGGCACAGCTTCACCTCGCTCAACAACCCGCCGAACCATCCTGCGCGCTCGATGCAGGACACCTTCTACGTCGACCTCAACGGCGACGACGGCATCCCCTACAACCTGCGTCCGCACACCAGCCCGATGCAGGTGCGCTATGCGCATCAGCACATCAAGAAGTACGCGGCCGAATTCGCCGCGGCCGCAGCCGACACCACCGGCACCGTGAAAGCGCCCGAGATCCGCGTGATCGCCCCCGGCCGCACCTACCGCGTCGACAGCGATGCCACCCACTCGCCCATGTTCCACCAGTGCGAAGGTCTCTGGCTCGGCGAGAACGTGAGCTTCAAGGACTTGAAGGTCATCTTCACCGACTTCTGCCGCACCTTCTTCGAGCGCGATGACCTCGTGCTGCGCTTTCGCCCGAGCTTCTTTCCGTTCACCGAGCCCAGTGCAGAAATCGACATCCAGTTCGCAAGCGGACCGCTGGCCGGCCGCTGGCTCGAGGTGTCGGGCTCCGGCCAGGTGCATCCGAACGTGGTGCGCAACATGGGGCTCGACCCCGAGCGCTACATCGGCTTCGCCTTCGGCATGGGGCCCGACCGGCTCACGATGCTGCGCTACGGCGTGAACGACCTGCGCCTCTTCTTCGACGGCGACCTGCGTTTTCTCTCGCAGTTCCAGTAAGCACCCATCCCCAGAAAATCAGATCGAGATCGAAGAGATGCAATTCCCGGAATCCTGGCTGCGCGAGTTCTGCAACCCGCCCCTCGACAGCGCCACGTTGGCTGAAACGCTCACCATGGGCGGCTTCGAGGTCGAAGAGCGCCGACCGGTGGCGCCGCCTTTCACGCGCATCGTGGTCGGCGAAATCAAGGAAGCCGAGCAGCACCCGAATGCCGATCGCCTGCGCGTGTGCCAGGTCGACGTGGGGCAGGGCGCCTTGCTCAATATCGTGTGCGGCGCACCCAATGCGCGCGTCGGCATCAAGGTGCCTTGCGCGCTCGTCGGCGCCGAACTGCCGCCGGGTGAAGACGGCAAGCCGTTCCTCATCAAGCTGGGCAAGCTGCGCGGCGTCGAGAGCCAGGGCATGCTGTGCTCGGCGCGCGAACTGAAGCTGAGCGAAGACCACGGAGGCCTGCTCGAGCTCGACGCCGATGCGCCCATCGGCGCCGACGTGCGCGACGTGCTCAAGCTCGACGACGCGCTGCTGACCCTCAAGCTCACGCCCAATCTCGCGCATGGCCTCAGCGTCTACGGTGTCGCGCGCGAACTCGCAGCGCTCACCGGCGCACCGCTCAAGACGCCGGCGATCGCGCCCGTGGCCACTTCGTTCAACGACGTGCTGCCGGTCAAGGTTGAAGCGCCCGAACTCTGCGGCCGCTTCTCCGGCCGCATCGTGCGCGGCGTGAACACCACCGTCGCCACGCCCGCCTGGATGGTCGAGCGCCTCGCACGCTGCGGTCAGCGCAGCGTGACGCCGCTGGTCGACATCTCGAACTACGTGATGTTCGAGTACGGCCAACCGAGCCACATCTTCGACCTCGACAAGATCCACGGCGGCCTCACGGTGCGCTGGGGCAAGGCGGGCGAACAGCTCAAGCTGCTGAACGGCACGACGATCACCGTCGACGACAAGGTCGGCGTGATCGCCGACGACCGCGAGGTCGAATCGCTCGCCGGCATCATGGGCGGCGATGCGACCTCGGTCTCGGACGACACGCGCAACATCTACGTCGAGGCCGCGTTCTGGTGGCCAGAGGCTGTGCAGGGCCGTTCGCGCCGCTTCAACTTCTCGACCGATGCGGGTCATCGCTACGAGCGCGGTGTCGATCCGAGCCGCAGCGTCGAAATCATCGAGCGCATCACGCAACTGATCATCGAGATCTGCGGCGGCGAAGCCGGCAAGATGGACGACCAGACGCTGAACGTGCCCGCCGCTGTGCCCGTCACGCTGCGCGTGGCGCGCGCCGCGCGCGTGATCGGCATGCCGCTCACGCAGGCGCAATGCGCCGATGCGCTGAATCGCCTCGGCTTCGCCATCACGGAAGGCGAAGGCACGTTGACCGTGACCCCGCCGCCGCACCGCTTCGACCTGCTGATCGAGGAAGACCTGATCGAAGAAGTCGCGCGCCTGATCGGCTTCAACAACCTGCCGACCACCGCACCGCTCGCACCCATCACCGCCCGCGTGCGGCCCGAAGCGCAGCGCAGCCGCTTTGGCGTGCGCCGCAGCATCGCGGCACTGGGCTACCAGGAAACCATCAACTTCAGCTTCGTCGAAGCGCATTGGGAGCAAGATCTCGCCGGCAATGCCAACCTGGTCAAGCTGTTGAACCCCATCGCCAGCCAGATGAGCGTGATGCGCTCCTCGCTGATGGGTTCGCTGCTGCAGGTGCTGAAGTTCAATCTCGACCGCAAGGCACCGCGCGTGCGCGTTTTCGAACTGGGCCGCGTGTTCATGCGCGACGACAGCGTCGTCACGACCGACAGCACCGTGCGCGGCGTGAACCAGCCGATGCGCGTGGCAGGACTTGCATGGGGCGACGCCGACGAAGCGCGCTGGGACGGCAAGCCGCAGCGCATCGACTTCTACGACGTCAAGGGCGACGTCGAAGCACTGCTCGCGCCGCTGGTGCCGAGCTTCGAGCCGGCAGAGCATCCCGCGCTCCACCCCGGTCGTTCGGCCCGTGTGTCGATCGACGGCAAGGCCATCGGCTTCGTCGGCGAACTGCATCCGCGCTGGCGCCAGAAGTGGGACTTTGCACAAGCACCCGTGCTCTTCGAACTTGACCTCGATGCCGTCACTGCGCGCCCCGTGCCGGTGGCGCAGCCGGTGCCCAAGCACCAGGCCGTCGAGCGCGACATCGCGGTCGTGGTCGCCGAGGCCGTCACGCACGATGCGTTGATGCACGCGATCCGCACCACCACGGCCGCACAGGGCCTGCTGCGCGATGCGACGCTGTTCGACATCTACCGTCCGCAGCCACTGCAGGGCGGAGCCGTTGCAGCACCCAGCGCGCTGGCGCAGGGCGAGAAGAGCATGGCGGTGCGCCTGAGCTTCCAGAGCGACAGCGCGACCCTCACGGACGAGCAGGTCGAGCCCGCTGTCCGTGCCATCGTCGAACAACTGGGCGCCAAGGTCGGTGGCCGCTTGAGAGGATGAAGATGAACGCTGCCGAATTCACGCTCGAGGCCCTCGAAACGCCGGCGCTCACCAAGGCGCACCTGGCCGACCTGCTGTTCGAGCAGATCGGCTTGAACAAGCGCGAATCCAAGGACATGGTCGAGGCGTTCTTCGAGCTCGTGGCGAGCAGTCTGATCGAAGGCACGGACGTGAAGATCTCGGGCTTCGGCAATTTCCAGATCCGCGTGAAGGCGCCGCGGCCCGGTCGCAATCCGCGCACCGGCGAGGCCATTCCGATCGGCGAACGTCGCGTCGCCACGTTCCATGCGAGCGCCAAGCTCAAGGAACAGATTCACGGAAGCATTGAGCAGAGTGGCTCATCCGAAGTCGAGTGGAGCCTGGGCACCGAATAGTGCTTGGTGCTCGGCGGCGGCGTAGAGTAATCTCTCAGGTTTCCCGCGCACCGTCTTGATTTCAATGGAGAAAACACTCCCGCCGATTCCTGTCAAACGCTACTTCACCATCGGTGAAGTCGGCGAACTCTGCGGCGTCAAGCCGCACGTGCTGCGCTACTGGGAACAAGAGTTCACGCAACTGCGTCCCATGAAGCGCCGCGGCAACCGTCGCTACTACCAGCACCACGAGGTGCTCATGATCCGTCGCATCCGCGACCTGCTCTACGACCAGGGCTTCACGATCAGCGGCGCACGCAACAAGCTGCAAGAGCTTGTGCAAGGCGAACGTGATCGCCGCAAGGCCGGTGAGGTGCCGCTCGAAGGCATGGAAGCGATCGAGATCGACCAGGAAGAATTCGACGCCGCCGTGGTGCAGGACAGCCCCGACCAGACCGCGCCGCGCACCGTCGACCTGTCGCAGTTGTTGCACCTTCGCCGCGAGCTTTTTGAAATTCGTGAGCTCCTGACCGTCGGACGCTGATTTCGGCCGGCTATAATTGCAGGCTTCGGTGTGTGGCGCAGCCTGGTAGCGCACTTGCATGGGGTGCAAGGGGTCGAAGGTTCGAATCCTTTCACACCGACCAACGACAGTAAGAAAAAAGCCGGTTAGCGTTTGCTAGCCGGCTTTTTTTTTATGCGCCAGTTCAGCTCGGTTGCTCCTTCAAGCCGAGTTCGACTTCGTTTTTCATTACCTTAGGCAGCTCATCGCGGCATTGAGCGCTCGCGCTGCGCGACAGCGCAGTGGACTGCGCACCTCACTGTCCCTTCGAATCGCCCCGGGTACCAGCGGCAGGCGCATCCAACCCCATGCTGGAAACCAGCTGCAGATCCAGCGGCCCCGCGGCACGTTCGCGCTCAACCGCAAGGTGCAGGAGCGCAATGGTGGTGACCAGGACTGCAACCACGATCAGGAGCAGGAACTCGCCGCTGGGGCGTTGCGACGGCTGCCTGCTTTTGCAAGCGCTTTGATTCATCTCACCTCCGAGTTTTCTTGGGGATGCGGGAGTGTTGCGGCCGGCGGCCGGGCGCCTTGTCGGACGGCGCTGAACCGCGGTGTCTTCCAGCGCCGCGTTCTGCAGGCGCTGCGCGTGCGACTGTGGTCGATCGTCTTACTCGACGCGCACAGGCGCGTCCGATCGCGCGGCCGCGGGCGCGCGTGCCGGGGCGGGCGCGATGAGCACCATCGCGCCGTCCTGCCCGCGCCGCACCCGCAGGCGGGTGCCCTCGAGCAGGCGGTCCAGCGCCGCGTCAGCGGCGATCTTCCCCTTGAGACCCCGGGTCGAGAGGTCCTTGACGTCTTGCACCTTGTAGATGAGCTGCACGCCCGACTGCGCGATGTAGGCATCGAGCGCGGGCCGCAGCTCGCCGCCCTTCACATCGAACTCCATGGCATGGGCGAAAGCCGGGCCCGCCACCAACAGGCCGGCTGCGGCAGCGAAGGCCAAGCCCAGGTGGGAGCGCTTCAAGAAGGCGAAGAGGGTGGGGGGCTGCCTCCGGATTCGAATCATGTCGTTCTGTTTTTCCGCGAATTGGTTTTTCTTCTGCCCCGGTAAGACGAGTTCGAACGCACTTTCCGGTATCGGGCAAGGCGGAAAAGCCCTCCGCCCGGGCCTTCTAGAATTTCAGGAAGCATGGCCGGGCACCGGAATTCGCAGGAATTTCGGCAAATTCACCCGGCGTGCCTTCGCGCGTTACCGGAAATCCTCGGGCCGTTCGTCTCACTGTCTGTCGCCAATCCCGGCGGCTGCCGTCCTCTCGTTTCGGCCCTTCACTTTCCAGGAGCGCTTAGTGGTTCTCAGTGACTTGGACGCCTGGTTCGTCAGCGAAGTGCTGCCGATGGAAGCCGCGCTCACGCGTTTCCTTCGCCGCAACTGGCGCGACGATGCTGAAGTGCCGGACCTGCGGCAGGACGTTTACGTGCGCATCTACGAATCCGCCTCCAGATCCATGCCCGACCAGGTCAAGCCCTTCGTCTTCGCCACCGCGCGCAACCTCTTGATCGACCGCGCCCGGCGCGCGCAGATCGTTTCCATCGAGATCATTGCCGACCTCGACGCGCTCGATTTCTCGGCTGACGAGCTCACGCCCGAACGCCACGCCGCCGGCCGCGGCGAGCTGCGGCTGTTGCAATCGGCGCTCGAAGCGCTGCCGGCCAAGTGCCGCCGCGTGGTGGAGATGCGCAAGATCGACGGCCTCTCGCAGCGCGAGGTCGCCACGCAACTGGGCATCACCGAGGACACGGTCGAGCGGCAGGTCTCGCGCGGCGTGCGCGCCCTGGCCGACGCGCTGCTCTCGGGCGGCGTGCAGCTGGACACCAAGGCCTTCGGGCGAGCGCAGAACGAGCGGAGGCTCTCCACATGAGTGAAACCCAACGCATCGAAACCCTGGCCGCCGACTGGCTGGCCCGCCGCGACAGCGGCGCATGGACCGACACCGATCAGCAGCAGCTGGACGCCTGGATCGCCGCGTCGATCGCCCACCGCGTGGCGTGGCTCCGGCTGTCCAGCGCCTGGGAGCGCGGCGACCGGCTGGGCGCACTGCGCACACCAGCGATCCCGATTCCCACCCCCACGCCGGCTCCGTCACCGCAGCCGCAGGCGGCACGCCCGGCCCCACGCCTGTCGCGCTTCTCGCTGCAACGCATTGCCGCCGGCGTGCTGGTGGCCGTGGCGGGCACTGCCTGGTTCGGCTGGCAGTACATGCAGGAAGAACAGGGCCAGCAGTACGCCACCGCCGTCGGCGCGCGCCAGTCGGTGGCGCTGGCCGACGGCTCGAAGCTCACGCTGAACACCGCCACGCAGGTGCGCACCGCGGTGAACGACAGCGGTCGCAAGGTCTGGCTCGATGCGGGCGAGGCGTACTTCGACATCGCCCACGACAAGAAGCGGCCCTTCGTCGTGATCGCGGGCGACCGCCGCATCACCGTGCTGGGCACGCGCTTTCTCGTGCGGCGCCAGGGCGAGCAGGTGAACGTGACGGTGGAAGAAGGGCGCGTGCAGATCGCATCGGCCCAGCCGGACGCCAAGAGTGCGGAGCCCACCGTGCTCACGCGCAACCAGGCGGCCGTCACGCACGCGGACAACGTGCTGGTGATGTCGAAGGCGCCCAAGCAGGTCGACGACGAACTGAGCTGGCGCGAAGGCAAGCTGGTGTTCGACCAGACCACGCTGGCCGACGCGGCCGCGCAGTTCAACCGCTACAACACGCGCCAGCTCGTGATCGCCGATCCGGTGGTCGCGCAGGTGCGCATCGGCGGCAGCTTCGATGCCAACAACATGAGCGGCTTCGTGGCGTTGCTGAAGCAAGGCTTCGGCCTTGCGGCGCATGAACGCGGCAACGAAATCAGAATTTCGAATTAACAAATTACCGGAATGTGACGGGGCGTTCGTCTCAGTGGGTATCCCAAACAAATAACCACGTTGGAGAAGACACCCATGAATCGCATCGCGCCCCGCACCGGTCTGCCGTCCAGGAAGAAGCGAACGTACGCGGCTGCCGCGCTGCGCCCATGGGTCATCGGCGGCGCGTGGGTGCTGGCGAGCGGCATGTCCGCACACGCGCAGACGCAGGCGCAGACGCAGATGCCGGCGCATGGCTTCGACGTGAGCGGCGGCGATCTCAAGACCGCGCTCGATGCCTACATCGCGCAGGGCGGCGTGCAACTGCTCTACAAGGTCGACGACGTGAAGGGCGTGGCCACGCGTGGCGTGAAGGGCGCGCTGTCGCCGCAGGATGCGCTGGCGCAGTTGCTCGAAGGCACGCAACTGCGCACGCGCCGCGGTGACGACGGCGCCATCGTGATCTACACCGCCGCTGCGGCTGCCAAGCCGCTGGCAGACGAGGCACCGCAGTCGCTCGACAGCGTCACCATCACGGCCACGCGCCGCCGCGAGCCGGTGCGCGAGATCCCGATGCAGGTCAACGTGATGAAGGCACAGGCGCTGGAACGCGCCGGCGCGAAGAACCTGGCTGACTACGTGGCCGAACAACCGGGCGTGAACCTCACCAGCACCGGCAGCGTGGGCGGCACGCTCACCATGCGCGGACTGACCATGGGCCCGGTGCAGGGCATCGCGACCGTGGGCGTGTACGTGGACGACGTGGCCACGGGCCTGAGCTCGGCCGGCGCGAACGGCGGCAACACGCCGCTGGACATGGGCATGCTCGACCTCAGCCACATCGAGGTGCTGCGCGGCCCGCAGGGCACGCTGTATGGCGCCGGCGCCATGAGCGGCGTGCTCAAGTACGTGACCAACCAGCCCGACACCATGGAGTTCGCGGGCTCGGTGAAGTTCGGCACCTCGTGGACGCAGGGCGGCGGCCCCGGCTTCACGACCGGCGCGGTGCTCAACGTGCCGCTCAAGGAAGACGTGGCGGCCATCCGCTTCGCCGCCTTCACCGATCAGATCGGCGGCAGCTACGACGCCACGGGTCTCGCGCGCGGCCGCAACATCGACCGCGGCCACACCGACGGCGGCCGTGTCTCGCTGCTGCTCACGCCCACGCGCGAACTCACGGTACGGCTCACGGGCACGGTGCAGGACGTGCACCGCAAGGGCCTGGGCTTCGAAGAGATGGACAAGCGCACGCTGCGCCCCTGGAGCCGGGAGCGCACGCGCCAGCTGTCGGCCAACGAATCGGTTCGCAACCTCACGCAGCTGTTCGGGCTGGATGTGGAGTACGACTTCGGTTGGGCCCGGCTGAACTCGATCACCTCCGCGCAGGACGTGAAGATCAACACCACTGCCGACGTCACCGGCCTGTACGGGCCGCTGCTGGGCGCGCTGCGCGTGCCGGTGGCCTCGGTGCCGATCAACAGCGCCGTGGAGCAGCACCGCGTCAGCCAGGAATTTCGTCTGACCTCGCGCTCGGGCACCACCATCGAGTGGCTGGCAGGCCTGTACCTGAACCGCGAGCGCGGCAGCAACAACGGCGCCATGGAGGCCAACCTGATCGGGGGCCGGAGCAGCCTCGGCCTGCTGACGTCTACGCAGTCGTCGCGCTATCGCGAGGAAGCGGTGTATGGCGACGTCACCTGGAACGTGACGCCCGCGTTCTCGCTCACCGGCGGCGTACGCCTGGCGCGCAACAACCAGAAGTACGCCAGTCGCCAGACCGGCCAACTGGTCGGTGCTGCCGGCGCAGAGGCCGCCGGCACCTCGTCGGAAAGCTCGACCACCTACCTGGCCGCGGCCAAGTACACGCTGTCGGACACGAGCACCGTGTACTTCCGCGCGGCCAGTGGCTACCGTCCCGGCGGTCCCAATGTGTTGAAGGCCAACACCGACCGCAACGTGGTGCAGCCGACCTACAACTCCGACTCGTTGTGGAGCTACGAGCTGGGCTACAAGGCCGACCTGCTCGACCGCACGCTGTCGCTGGAAGCGGCGCTGTACGACATCGAGTGGAGCGGCGTGCAGCAGCCCACGCGCAGCGGCGGCTTCGTGTTCATCACCAACGCGGGTGCGGCCCGCATCAAGGGCAGCGAACTCACGCTCAACTGGAAGCCCAGCAAGGAATGGCGCTTCACAGCCAACGCCGCCGCCATCGACGCGCGCCTGACCGAGGACGCCAAGGGCATAGGCGCCACGGCCGGCACGCGCCTGCCGCACACGCCGCGCTTCGCCACCACACTGGGCGTGACGCGCAACTTCAGCATCGCCGATCACCCGGCCTATGTCGGCATCAGCGCGCGCTACACCGGCAAGCGCGACGCGGGCTACCGCGGCAGCACGGCCCTGCCGAGCATCGCGATGCCGGCCTACACGCTGGTCGACCTGCAGGCGGGCATTGACTTCAAGCGCTTCAGCGTCTCGGCCTACGTGCGCAACCTGGCGAACAAGCGCGGCATCGTGTCGATCGAAACCGGACTCAACGCGAACCCGAACCTGGTGACCGCGGCGCTCGTGCCCGCGCGCACCATCGGCTTCAACGTCAACGTCCCGTTCTGACATGGCGGGCCTCCCACCGTTCGCGGCACCGATGCCGCTGGATGCGGCCGCCCCTGCGGCCCTGGAAACGACCCGCAAGGCGCCCACCAGCGCCTGGTATGCACTGGCGGTGCTCATCATCGCCACCGTGCTGGGGTCGATCGACAAGGTCATCCTCACGCTGCTGACGGAGCCGATCCGCCAGACGCTGTCGCTGTCCGACACGCAGATCGGGCTGCTGCAGGGCGCGGGCATCGTGCTGTTCACCGGCATCGCCACCTTGCCGCTGGGCTGGCTCAGCGACCGCTACGACCGGCGCGTGGTGCTCGCGGCCTGCGTGGTGCTGTGGAGCGCCGCCACCGCCATGCGCGGCACGGCCATGGACTACGGCGTGCTGTTCGTCGCCTCCGTCGGCCTGGGCGTGGGCGAGGCGGGCCTCACGCCCATCACCAATAGCATGATCCCCGACCTGTTCCCGCGGGCGCAGCGGGTGCTGGCCAATGCGGTGTTCGCGCTGTCGGCCATCTTCGGCAGTGCGCTGGGCGCGCTGCTGGGCGGCACCATCGTGCACCTCACCGACGACCTGCGGCCGTGGCTGCCCGTCGCGATGCAGCAGCTCGAAGCCTGGCGCCTGACCTTCTTCGTGCTGGCCTCCGCCGGCATTCCGGTGACGCTGCTGGTGCTGTCGATACGGCGCACGCCGCGCGGCGGTGCGCAGGCAGCGAAGCCCGGTGCAAAGGCCGCCGAAGCCTTGGGCGCCACGACCCTGCGCGAACACCTGCGCCTGCACTGGCGCACCTTCGCGGGCCTGGTGACCGGCGTGGGCCTCACCAGCGTGGGCCTGAGCTCGCTGGGCACCTGGCTGCCGATCGTCACCGCGCGCACCTACGGCGTCACGCCGGTGCAGATGGGGCAGGGCATGGGCCTGGCATTCCTGTGCGGCACGGTGGCCGGCGGCCTGCTGGGCGTGCTGTCGATGCGCTATGTGCAGCCGCGCATGGGACCGGCCGCGGCGCTGCGCCTGATCATGCTGGGCAACCTCTCGGCGGCGCTGATGTCGACGCTGCTGCTGTTCACGAGTTCGGCCAACCACAACTTCATGCTGCTGGGGCTGCTGGTGGTGCCGCTCATCGGCAGCGCGGTGCTGCTGCCCAACGTGCTGCAGGACGCGGCGCCGCCGCACCTGCGCGCCCGCACCATCGCGATGCTCACGCTGGCCAGCCTGCCCTTCGGCGTGGTGGGGCCGCTGATGGTCGGCATGTTGTCGGACGCCCTCAAGTCGATGCCCAACGGGCTGGCCGTGTCCATCGTCGCGACCACGCTGGTCGGCGGCTGCCTGGGCGCCATGGTGCTGCGCGCCACCGAAGGCCCGTTCGTGCGCCTGATGCGCGAAGCGCAGCCGACCTGAGCTTTCTTCCCGCCCCGATCTTTCATCGCCTGTCGTCCTTCCATGTCACAACCCGAATCCTCCGCTTCCCTTCCTGACTCCGCTTCCGCATTGGCCGCCATCGACGCGCTGGTGGCACCCCTCAACCGCGGCGACGCACCCGGCCTGGTGCTGGGTATCGCAAAGCATGGCCGCGTGCTGTACCGCCGCGCCGTCGGCATGGCCAGCCTGGAGATGGGCGTGGCCCTCACGCCGACCTCGCGCATGCGCATCGCCTCCACCAGCAAGCACTTCACTGCGATGGCCGTACTGCTGCTGGCCGAAGACGGCCTGCTCGACGTGGAAGACCCGGTGCAGAAATACCTGCCCGAACTGCCGCAGCTGAGCGCCAACGGCCCCACGCTGCGCCACCTGCTCACCCACACCAGCGGCTGGCGCGGCCACGACGAGCTGTGGGCGATTGCGCACGGCCTCACGTTCACCTTGCCCGGCCCGGGCCTGCCCGCGATGGCGCGCCAGAGCGAGCTGAACTTCGAGCCCGGCACGCACATGGTCTACAGCAACGGTGGCTACTTCCTGCTGGCGAAGATCGTCGAGCGCGTGAGCGGCCAGAGCTTCAACGATTTCTTGAAGGCGCGCCTGTTCGGCCCGCTGGGCATGGCCGACACGTCGTCGGTGCAGACCGACCTCGACGTGGTGCCGCACATGGCCGGCCTCTACATGCCCGCGCCCGGCGGCGGCTGGCGCCGCGGCGTGTACCCGTGCGAACTCGACGGCGGTGGCTCGCTGGTGTCGACGGTGGACGACATGCTGCGCTGGCTCGCGCACATGCACGGCAGCGAAAAGATCGTGGGCAGCGCGAAGAGCTGGGCCCTGCTGTCCGAACCCACCACGCTGTCGTCGGGCGCGAAGGTGACCTACGGCTTCGGCCTCGCGCGCCACCTGTACCGCGGCGTCGAGATCGTCCACCACGCGGGCGCGGTGCTCGGCGCGCAGTCGCAGATGCTCAGCGTGCCCAGCCATGGGCTGGACGTCATCGCCATGGTGAACGGCGCGCCGGTGTCGCCGGCCTCGCTGGTCCTGAAGGTGGTCGAGCTGCTGCTGGGTGACGCGCTCGCGCCGCCGGAAGTGCGGCCGCTGGCCAGCGACTTTCCCGCGCTGGTCGGCCAGCGCTACCACGCGGCGTCCACGGGCAGCGTGCTGGGCTTTGCGGATGTCGGCGGCAAGCTGGGCATGTCGTGGCAGGCCGGCGGCGCGCACGCGATGCACCAGGGCGAAGGCAAGCTCTGGCTGGGTCTGCAGGACATTCCGGTGAACGACCTCGTGATCGACGCGGGCGACATCGATCCGCAACGCGCACCCGACGCGCTGGTGCTGCACGAAGGCGGCCAGCCGCGCCGCTTCGAGCGCCTGCCCGAGAGCGCACCCGATGCCGTGTCGCTGGCCGACCAGCTGTGCGGCGACTACACCAGCCCCGACCTCGACGCCACCGCGCAGATGGCGCTGGTCGACGGCAGGTTGCTGCTCACGGTGCAGGGCCGCCACGGCCAGCATGTGTGCGCGCTGACGCCGCTGTCGGCCGATGTGATGGTGCTCGCCTCGGCCGATCCGGTGCTGGCGCAACTGGGCAAATCGATTCTCAACGTGGAGCGCAAGGCCGGCCGGGTCGTGGGACTGCGGCTGGACACGATGCGCACCCGAAACATCCACCTCGCCCGCCAGGAGCGCCGCGCATGAAGTTCTTCACCACCCTGTTCGCCACCGAGACCAACACCTTCGTCTCGGCCCCCACCGGCCTGGGCAGCTACGAGGAATACGGCATCTTTCGCGGCGACGCGAGCACCCGTGACGCGGCGGGCTACGGCATGTACGCGGTCGAGGTGCGGAGACAACTGGCCGCCGAAGGCCACGAAACGGTCGAGAGCCTGCTGGCCTTCGCGCAGCCGCTCGGGCGCACCGTGCGCAGCGTGTACGAACGCCTGCGCGACGAGATCCTGGACGACCTGCGCAAGGCCGGACCGGTCGACGGCGTGATCCTCGTGCTGCACGGCGCGATGGTGGCCGACGGCTACGACGACTGCGAAGGCGACGTGATCTCGCGCGTGCGCGACATCGTCGGGCCGAACGTGCCCATCGGCGTGTCGCTCGACCTGCACTGCCACTTCACGCAGAAGATGCTCAATGCGGCGGACACGATCATTTGCTACAAGGAATATCCGCACACCGATGCGTTCGATCGCCTCCGCGAACTGGTCCGCATCGTCGTCGACACCGCGGAGGGCCGCGTGCGGCCCGTGACGGCCGTGCACGACTGCCGCATGGTCGGCAAGTGGCACACCACGCGAGAACCGATGGCCGGCTTCGTGCGCCGCATGCAGGCCGCCGAGCAACTGCCGGGCGTGCTCTCGGTGTCGCTCGGCCATGGCTTCCCGTGGGCCGACGTGCCCGAGTCGGGCGCCAAGATGTGGGTCGTGACCGACAACGACCCGGCGCTCGCCGCCAGGCTCGCCGAAGAACTGGGCCGCGCCTTCTGGGACCTGCGCCACGAGACCGGCGTGCCCTCGCTCTCGATCGAAGAAACGCTCGCCCGCGCCATGGCCGTGCCGGACGGCCCCGTGGTCATCGCCGACACCGCCGACAACCCCGGCGGCGGCGCCACCAGCGACAGCACCTTCATGCTGCGCGCCGTGGTCGAGCGCGGCATCGGCGACGTGGCCTTCGGCGGCGTGTGGGACCTGGGTGCGGTGCAACTGTGCCGCGACGCCGGCGTGGGCGCGAGCTTCGAGCTGCGCCTGGGCGGCAAGTGCGGCCCGGCTTCGGGCGACCCGATCGACCTGCACGTGACCGTGATGAACGTGGTGGAGGCGCATTCGCAGGGCGGCCTCTCGGGCGTGCGCACGCCCATGGGGCCGTGCGTGTGGGTGCAGGCGGCCGACGGCGTGGACATCGTGCTCATCAGCAAGCGCAACCAGGTCATCGGCGCCGATCTCTTCACGGGCCTGGGCATCGACCTGGCGGCCAAGAAGCTGGTCATCGTGAAGTCGGCGCAGCACTTCCATGCGGAGTTCGGACCGATCGCCAAGTCGGTGCTGTACGTGTCGACGCCGGCCTCGCTGAGCACCGACTTCGCCAACCTGCCATACCGCGTGCGCGACCTCGACTACTGGCCGCGCGTGGAGCAACCCGGCCGCCCGCATCACATGGCCGCGCCCGGCGAGCTCTACACCATCGACGGCCGTGCGATGCACCTGCAGCGCAGCGGCCCCGCGCCAGCCAGTGCGGCGCAGCCCACGATCGTGATCGAAGCCGGCGGCGGCTGTGCCTCGACGACCTACGCGAGGCTGCAGCAGGCGCTGGCCGCGAAGCACCCGGTGATCAGCTACGACCGCGCCGGTATGGGCTGGAGCGAGGCCGACGATGCACCCTTCGATGGCGAGCGCACCGCGCACCGCCTGCATGCGCTGCTCGCAGCGGCTGGGGTGACGGGCCCGATCGTGCTGGTCGGCCATTCGCTGGGCGGCCTGCTGAACCGGGTCTATGCGGGCCTGTATCCACAGCAGGTGGCCGGCGTCGTGATGCTCGATGCGAGCCATCCCGAGCAGTTCGCGATGTACGAGCACCCGCCCGAATCGCAGTTCGCGGCCGAGCGCGAGAAGCGTGCGAATTTCCAGGCCGGCGGCCCGCCGCCGCCGGAGCAGGCACCCATCGAGGCCTTGTTCGCCGACATGCCGCAGGTGCTGCGCCAGATGAAAGCTACCTACACGCCCGAAGCGCTCGACACGATGCTGACCGAAGTGCGCGGCCTGCCGCACGTCGCGCGTCAGGCCGCTGCCTCGCCCGATTTCGGTTCGCGTCCGCTCGCCGTGCTGTGGGCCAAGCAACAGCCATTGCCGGCCGGCGCCGACCCAGCGATCGCCGCGGTGCAGCAGCGCTGGCCCGAGTTCCAGGAATCGAATGCGGCCCTGTCGACGCAGCGCCGCCTCGCGTGCATCGAAGGCGCCGCGCACATGACGCTGGTGCTGCTGCCGCCGCTGGTGCAGCGCGTGGCTGAAGAAATCGACGGCGTGATGGCGCAGGTCGTGTCCGGAACCGGCCGATGACGCCGCTGGCCGAACTCATCACGCCCGCGCTGCTGCTCGATGTTGGCGTGCTCGAACGCAACTGCGAGGCGATGGCGCAGCGCGCGGCGCGCCATGGCGTGGCGCTGCGTCCGCACCTGAAGACCGCCAAGTCGGCCGAGGTGGCGCGGCGGGCCACGCGAGGGCAGGGCGGCGGGCTCACCGTGTCGACCGTGGCCGAGGCCGCCTACTTCGCGCGCCGCGGCTTCACGGACCTGACCTACGCCGTGGGCATCGACGCGAACAAGATCGAGGCGCTGCACGGCATCCAGCGCGCGAGCGGTGCACGCGTGACCCTGCTGGCCGATCGCATCGACGCCGTGCAGGCCGCCGACTCACGCGCGCGGGTGCTGGGCGCCACGTTCCGCCTGCTCCTCGAAATCGACACGGGCGGCGGCCGCGGCGGCGTCGACCCGAACGACGATGAGCTGCTGTCGCTCGCGCACGAAGTGCAGCGCAGTGAATCCTTGTCGCTGGCCGGCGTGCTCACGCATGCGGGCCACAGCTACCACGTGCAGGGCGGCACGGCGATCCGCGCCGTCGCCGAGGCCGAGCGCGCCGGCGCCGTGCAAGCGGCCGGGCGGCTGCGCGCGGCGGGCATGCCGGTCGATGTGGTGAGCGTGGGTTCCACGCCCACGGCCGTGTGCGCACAGACGCTCGAAGGCGTCACCGAGATGCGCCCCGGCGTCTACACCTTCTTCGACCTGGACCAGGCGGCGCGCGGCATCTGCGGCGTCGAAGACATCGCGCTGTCGGTGCTGGCCACCGTGATCGGCCACAACCCGCGTTCGCGCCGCGTGCTCATCGACGCCGGCGCGCTCGCGCTGTCGAAGGACCAGTCGGCGGCCGAGTTCCGCGGCGGCCTGGGCTTCGGCCTCGTGTGCCATGCCGGGGGCACCGTGCCGCTCCCCGGCCTGTGCGTGGCCGAGCTGCACCAGGAGCACGGGCTGATCTCTTGCGACGGCGACGAC
The DNA here is from genome assembly GCF_030815625.1 of Variovorax sp. W1I1. Lineage (NCBI taxonomy): Bacteria > Pseudomonadati > Pseudomonadota > Betaproteobacteria > Burkholderiales > Comamonadaceae > Variovorax > Variovorax sp. W1I1. The sequence continues at coordinate 1,659,590 of NZ_JAUSWZ010000001.1, forward strand.
GACGGCGTGCAAGCCATGTTCCGCGCGTTGCCGGTGGGCAGCCGCGTGCGCGTGCTGCCGCACCACGCCTGCATGACCGCCGCGCCCTACGACCGCTACCACGTGGTCGAAGGCGCCGGCAGCGGCGTGCAGGCGGTCTGGGACAAGGCGCGCGGCTGGCAAGCCGGTGCCTGAAGCGAATCTATTTTTCTGGAGAAGACAACGATGACGAAGACATTCCTTGCGCGGCTGACAGCCGTGGCCGCGCCTTTCGTTCTGGCCTTCGGCCTCGGCAGCGCGCCGCAACCGGCGGGCGCCCAGACCCAGACCCAGACCCCAGCCGCACCGCAAGCCGCGGCCAGCGCCGCCGCTGCGCCAGCGCCCGTGGCCTTGCCCGAGAAGCCCGCCGCACCCGCAGCGGCCCCTGCAGGGTCTGCAGCCACGGCCAAGGTCGACAACCCTTACGGCATCGGCGCGCTCTGGTCGCAGAGCGATGCCGTGGCCAAGGCGGTGCTCGCCATCCTGGCGATCATGTCGATGGGCAGCTGGTACGTCATCGTCACCAAGCTGCTCGAGCAGATGCGCATGGGCCGCCAGGCGCGCGCGGTCGACAGCGAGTTCTGGAACGCGGGCACGGTGCAGGCCGGCACCGCACGGCTGGCCGAGGGCAGCCCGTTCCGCTTCATTGCCGATGCCGGCATGCAGGCCACGCAGAAGCACGACGGCCTGCGCGGCAAGGTCGACTTCGCCGACTTCGTCGACCTGTGCATTCACCGCGCCACCGAGCGCGTGCAGCGGCGCCTGGGCAACGGCATGTCACTGCTGGCCACCGTGGGTTCGACGGCACCGTTCGTCGGGCTGTTCGGCACGGTATGGGGCATCTACCACGCGCTCACCGCCATCGGCGTCGCGGGCCAAGCTTCGATCGACAAGGTGGCGGGCCCGGTGGGCGAGGCGCTCATCATGACCGCCATCGGCCTGGCCGTGGCCGTGCCCGCGGTGCTGGGCTACAACTGGCTCCTGCGCCGCAACATCACCGTGATGGACGACGTGCGCGAGTTCAGTGGCGAGCTGCACTCGGTGATCCTCGCCGGCAGCGCCTCGGCCTGACGCGCGCGCACGCAAACAAGCAAGCAACAAGCGAGCGAACCGCGCCATGGCGATGAACATCCCGGCCGCCGGGGGAGACGAGGAACAGGCCATCGCGGCCATCAACACCACGCCGCTGGTCGACGTGATGCTGGTGCTGCTGATCATCTTCCTCATCACCATCCCGGTGGTCAATTACTCGGTGCCCGTCGCGGTGCCGAAGGAACGCAACGAGGTGCGCGAGAGCAAGCCCGAGACCGTCGTGATCTCGGTGGATGCCGCCGGCCGCACCTACTGGTACGACACACCGGTGCGCGATACGCCCGCGCTGATCGCCCGGCTCACCAAGGTGGCGGCGATGAACCCGCAGCCCGAGGTGCACATCCGCGGCGACTGGCATGCCGACTACGAGCCGGTGGGCCGGATCGTCTACGCCTGCCAGGCGGCCGGCATCGCCAAGGTGGGCTTCATCACCGAGCCGCCCGCGCGGAACTAGGCCGAGCACACAGCGAGACAAAGCCATGTCAAGAAAAGAAAAGCAGGGACGGCGCAGCAGCGCACCCTCGGACGAGCCCCTGATGGACATCAACACCACGCCGCTCATCGACGTGATGCTGGTGCTGCTGATCATGCTGATCATCACCATCCCGATCCAGCTGCACGCGGTCAACCTGAACATGCCCACGGGCAACCCGCCGCCCAGCGACATCAAGCCCGAGGTGCTGCGCATCGACATCGACGCGCTCGGCGTCGTGCAATGGAACGGCGAGCCGCTGGCCGACCGCGGCGAGATCGAGCGGCGCTTCGAACAGGTCGCTGCAGAGGCCGTGCAGCCCGAGGTGCACTTGCGCCCCGACCGGCGCGCCAAATACGAAGTGGTGGCCGGCGTGATGGCCTCGGCGCAGCGCACGGGCGTGAGCAAGCTGGGCATCGTCGGTGCGGAGCAGTTCGTCCCATGAAGCGCAACCGCCAGGACTTCAACCCAAAGTCGCGCTTCGGGCCCGTCGGCATCGCGGTGATGGTGCTGTTCCATGTCGGCGTGGGCTATGCGCTCGTGTCGGGGCTCGCGCGCCAGACGGTCGAGGCGATCAAGAAGCCGATGGAGGCGACCATCATCAGCGAGATCAAGCCACCACCGCCGCCTCCGCCACCACCGCCCCCGCCGCCGAAGAAGATCGTGCGGCAGGAGGCGCCCAAGCCACCGCCGCCACCGCGCCCGGCCTACGTGCCGCCGCCTGCGGTGACGCCGCCGGCCACGTCCGCCCCCGCGATCACCGCCGTGCAGAACACCGAGCCCGTGCCACCGCCGCCGGCCGCACCGCCAGCGCCGCCCGCGCCGCCGGCCCCGCCCGCACCGCCGAAGGCGATCACCACCGACATCGCCGTGGCCTGTCCGCGGCAGGTCAAGCCCGAGATGCCGCGCAAGGCGCTGGACGAAGGCATCGGCGGCGTGGTGAAGGCCGAGGTGCGCATCAAGGGCGGCCATGTGCAGGAGGTGCGCATCCTGTCGGGGCCGCGTGTCTATCACTCGACCGTGCGTGCGGCGGTGATGCGATACGAATGCCAGAGCACGGGCGATGTGGAGGTGCTTGCGACGCAGGAGTTCGTATTCCGCATCGAATAGGCCGCATGCGATGGCCGCTTCGTTCGAGCGCGCAGGCCGCGGCGATTCATTCGTGCCTGTGTCCCGCGTCGTGGTGGCCATGATGCGCACAGCCGCCCACGGGATCGCAGCCGGCCCGGCGGTTCCAGCTCGAAGCCAGAATGACCGTGCACATGTCGATCCGTTGAAAACCCGGGTCCTTGAACGCCAGCACGTCGTCGTTGAAGGTGCCGAAGGTGCTGTCCGGTCGGTGCTTCATGCCCTGGTGGAAGGCATCGATGATTCCGTGCGCAAAGTCGGTCTCCCGGGGAAACGCGGCGACGACGGCCTCGCGCTGCGCATCGGTGAACTGGTCGTAGCCGCGGCCCGCCACGTCCATGCCGGCGCCCGCCTGCACCAGCGCAATTTCGGGACGCATGAATTGCGGGATGCCGGGCGTCGTGTGAAGCGCCACGGCGTTCCAGACCGTCTCGATGTCGCGCTCCGAGATGCCATGTCCCCGAAGAAAATCGCGCGCGGCGTTCGCGCCGTCCACCTCGAAGCGAAGTTGGCTCTGTTCATAGCGCGCAGTGAGGCCGACGTCGTGGAACATGGACGCCGCGTACAGCAGCTCGGGATCGAACGTCGATCCGGTGCGTGCGCCGGTCAATGCGCCCCAGCAATAGACGCGGGCGGAGTGGTGAAAGAGCAGGTCGCTTTCGGTGTCGCGGATGAACTCGGTCATCTCGCGGGCGAGCTGGCTGTCGGGGAGGCGTATGCCGGCGATTTCGTTCTGCATGATGAATGCTCCGTGGGTCAGTCGAAAAGACGGCTCGCGATCCTGGCTTCGGTGCGTGCACTGGGCTGTCCGCTTGGACACGATCATGGGCAGACGTCGAGTCGAATGGAACTGATGTGTCTGCAACTCCACAATGCAGCGCATTCATCGGGCGCCCCGATTTGCGGGCATCGACACGGCGGACTTGTGGACCTTGCCGCTGTGCTGCGATGCCGTTCGGCCGTCGGGGGAAAGGGAAGTTAAACCTTTCGTATGGCGTCCATTTTTTTACTCTCAGAATGAGACACCCACAGTCGCGTTGCGGGTCAAAAAACGCACGTTGCGCTGCTATGGTGCGCGGGCTGTTTCCATTGCCCGCACTGCCCGTCGTCCCTGCGCCGGATGCGACATCCCCATGAGCCACGCCAAAGTCTTTCCCCGTCATTCCTTCTATTGCGTGCTCGCCGGCATTGCGGCCCTCTACGTCTTCAGCGCCATGATGCTGGTGCCGGCCAAGGTCTACATCCTTCCGTACCTCATCACGCCGGACTTCATTCATCACAGGGGCGCGATCGTCGTTCTCTTCCTGGCCGTTCCCGCCGCGATCTACTTGATCTGCTGGCAGGGCAGCGACTTCTTCGCATGGCTGCGCGCGCCGGGGCAACTGTCTGTTGGCGGGCAAGGCCTTCGGCTCGGCGACCGCACGCTCGCCTTCGCGGACGTCACGCGCTTTCGCCACCGCCACAACCGCAACCATGTGCTGCTCGGCACCCGCGACGGCAGGACGCTGCGCCTGCGCCTGAACCTGTGGGACGCACCGGATGCCTTGCTCGCCGAAGTGGAAGAGGCCGTCGGCGCCACGATGGCGCACGATGTCGAGCGCCGCCTGCATGCCGGCGAGACGGTGAAGTTCGGCGCGCTCGGCTTGCAGGCCGAAGGCCTGGTGCACAAGGGCCAGCTGATTGCGTGGTCGAGCATCGACACCATCCGCACGCAGTCCGACGAGGAAGGCATGGAGGTGGACGAACACCTGGTCATCGTCGCGCACGGCAAGTCCCGAAAGATCGACCGCTCCAAGATCGACAACGAGCCCGTGCTGATGGCCTGCCTGATGCAGCGCCTGCCCGCGCACTGAGCTTTCTCCCCCTCGCTTTTTTTTCACTCCAACACGCGCACAGCGCATCAGACAAAAATGGAAATCTACAGCTCCGCCGCCCAGCAAGAGAAGACCCGCCAGGACCGCCCCGTGTTCTATTCCCGCACGCGCCTCGTCGCCGGCACCGCGCTCTGGGCGGTCGTGACCGTGGTGCTGGCGGTGCTGTGCATCCGCGCGCAGGACAAGAACATCGGCATCCTCATCGCTGCCTGCTTCGGGTTGCTCACGGCATGGCTCACGTTCAAGTGCCTCAACACGCTGCGCAACATCGACCAGCCCGCGTTCGTCATCGGCCACCAGGGCCTGACCTTCGAGAACGGCATGCTGCTGCCGTGGGACAACATCGTCGAGAACACCTGGGTCAACCAGAACTACATGGGCATTCCCATCGGCAAGCAGATCCAGATCAAGACCGACCTGCCCAAGCCGCGGGCACGCGTGCTGCGCCGGGCCATGGGGCTGGAGATTTCGGGCGACGAGTATCTGGCGCTGTGCGACGCCTATCGGTGAGGCGGCACGCAGAACGATGAATGCCATGTCTCGCCACGCATGGATGCCGGGCGAACGGTTCAAGCTTGACGATGATGATTGAGTCAACCGAACCATCCGCTCCATGGCCGCCCGACGGCTGTCCGCCGCTGATGTGGCCGGAACTGTCCGATCCGATGGCTCGCGGCCGCTGGTACGCCGACGTGATCGGTGCATATGCCGCCCTGTGGCAAGGCCATGTGAGCCAGGCATCGATCAACCCCTCGAGCGATGCCGATCTGGATGCGCTGGAAGCACGTCTGGGCTGCCGCTTGCCCGCGCCACTGCGCGAATACCATCGCCAGTTCGGCGCGCTGTCGCTGGCCGAGACCCTGTGCAGCGTCGAGATGGGCGACACGCCGATTCAGGCCTTGCGCGAGGCCTACCCCGGCATCGTCGACATTGCCGAAGATCTGCCCGATGGCGATGTCCTTCTCGCGCTGGCCGACGAGATGGTGGCCTTCGGCGACTATCTCGGCAACGGCAACATGTTCTGCTTTCACCGGCAGAGAGGCGAGGTCTACTACTTCGATCACGACGATGGCGAGCCGTTGACGCGGTTCTTCCCTTCGGTCTCAGACTACCTCGACGCTTTGATGATTCGCTGCCTGGCGGAAATTCACGATGACGAGGAGGGCGGGGAAGCGCTGCTGGCAGATCGTTTCGGCGAGTCTCTTGTGCGGAAGTGGCTGTATTGAGTCGGAGCGCAAACGCGGGGTCCGTCTCTGGCGGAAGCCTTCAGGTTGTGAGTTCACTCACGCAAGCGCCAGACCGCAGTCAGGTCTGAGGCCGGCTACTTGCGCCGATTCAGCCAATAGCGGATCAGCCCAAGCACGCACAAGCCGACAAGCCAGCCCAGAACGGTCGGATTGATGAAATCGAGGTTCAAGTGAATTCCTTATTCCGCGTCGATGCGTTTGAATTTATGTGAGGCAACCGGGCATTTGGATTGCCTGGCGCGGCGGCGTCGAAGAGCAGCCACGCTGAGGAATCGAGCTTGACACAAGGCAAGGCGAGATGAATCCAATGACCTACGCCATGCAGGCTCACCCCGGATAGAAGCTTGGATCCGCTCTGTTTCGCAGTGGTGTTCCGAGTTGACGAGTTCTCTCTGCGTGGCAGAGTTCATCCCTTCGCAAACGCCACTGCCCTGAAGGAGAACGCATGGGTCGCAAGGAATTCGAAGCATCGCTGGCCAACGGCGTGCACGCGCAGTTGGCGCGCATGGCGGGGCAGTGGGAGGGCCGCTTCCGCCTCTGGTTCGAGCCCGGCACGCTGGCCGAAGAATCGGTGCAGCGGGGCAGCATCCGCGTGCTGTTGGGTGGCCGGGTGCTGCTGCACGAATACGCCGGTAGCTGTGCTGGCGAGCCGATGGAAGGTGTCGCACTGATCGCTCACCACCTGAACGAGCGCCGGTACGAATCGGCCTGGGCCGAGAGTTTCGGCACTGGCACTTCCATCATGTTCAGCACGGGTGACGGTGGCGATCCGCGCCTGTCGATGCTGGGCAGCTACGCCGATGGACAATGCGGTTCGCGCTGGGGCTGGCGCACGGTCATCGAGCAGCCTGACGACGACACGCTCGACCTGCGCATGTACAACATCACCCCAGCCGGCGGCGAGGCTCTGGCGGTCGAAGTTAACTACCGCCGCATGCAACCCCGCACAACTGGACCCGACGCTGCGGCATACCAGACCCCAACACATGATCACCCTTCATCACTGCGTCAGCGCACGCTCGTTCCGTCCTCTCTGGATGCTCGAAGAGATCGGGCTTTCGTACGACCTCAAGATGCTGCCCTTTCCGCCGCGCGTGCTGTCCCGGTCGTATCTGGAGATCAATGCGCTCGGCACGGTACCGATGCTGGCCGACGGCGCCATGCGAATGACCGAATCGGCGGCGATCTGCCAATACTTGGCCGCGCGATTCTCGGCGGGGCAACTGGATGTGGGTTGCGACGAACCGGACTACGGGCCTTACCTCAACTACCTCCATTTCGGCGAGGCGACCTTGACCTTTCCGCAGACGCTCGTGTTGCGGTATGCGCACTTCGAGATCGCGGAGCGAAAGCAGCCACAGGTCGCCGACGACTACACCAAGTGGTTCCTGGCGCGCCTTCGGACGCTGGAGCCGCTGCTCGCCGAGCACGAGTACCTTTGCGCGGGCCGCTTCACTGCGGCAGACGTGTCGGTCGGCTATGCATTGCTGCTGGCTGAGCATCTGGGCCTGGCCGAGCGCTTCACGCCATCGGTGTCGGCTTACTGGGCGCGTCTGCAGGCGCGGCCTGGCTTCAAGGCCGCGATGGCTGCGCAGGCGGGCGCTGCCAAAGCTCAGAGGGTTTCCTCGACGCCCGCACCGGATATCAGGCCCGATCGTCCTTGAAGATCACCCAGCGCGGCGATTCGTAAACCAAACCCATGTGCCTCGGTGACGCAAGACATGCCAAAGAATGACACAACAGGCTAGCAGCTGTATGGAGACAAGGATGCGTGCGGCTGCCGTATATGGCCCATAGAACTTCGGCTCTGGAAAGAAGCTGCAATCGATTGCCAATGCCACGATGCTCATCCACTGCATCCAAGGCCACGTCCATTGGTTTCGACGCATGAAGAGCATCGCAATCACGGCGAAAGAACCTAACAATATGGGCGATGTAACCTGATAAATTCCTGATTCATAGAGAGGAGCGAGAACAGCTCTTCCACAAAATGTGAAAACGAAGAGGATGCATGCGACGCGGAGGTACTTGGGCATTGGGTGACAACCGTCTGTTCGTGGTCGGGTACGGTCTCAAGCCCTTGGCCCATGCGGCAGTTTGCCGCTGGCGGCAATTTGCGCAGCCACAAAGTCGGCCTTCACGAAACCTTGTCGCTCTTGAAAGGAGACCGTCTCGGCGTGCATCAGTTCCGCATAGGTTTGCATGAGCATGCTCGCCTCAACGTACCGCGAGGCATTTAGGTAGGCCTGGATGGCAGCGCGATAGATGGCGTAGTCACCGTTCTCCTTGGCTCCTCCGTAGGACAGCTTGAGTTCAGCGCGTGCTTGCCAAATCGGGTCGTGCTCCAAGGTCGGCGCCTCGCCCCGCTCCTGCAGCCATCTGAGCGATCTGGTCGCACGACTTCCAAATGATGGCGGAGCAATGATTGCTTTGACCGCGATGGCAAGAGCCTCATCCATGCGTCCTTGTCGAACATACTGCGCCCATAGCAGGCAAAGTGCTTCCGTGTACTCGGGCAAAACGTCCAGGGCTTTTTCCAACAGCGCAACAGCCTCCACCACAGCTTGCGCCTGCACCTTTCGCTTCGCGTCCTCGAGAAGCGCTCGCGGCGAGCGCGCGTCCTCCACGAGAGAGGGAGGTTCAGGGTATTCGTCGTCAGCCTTTGCGAGCGCGGCCAGAAATGAGGACAACGAAGCGTACGTTGGTTGAATCCGCCATGAGTCGTGCCATGTCTCGACCACGATAGGCTCCCGCTCTTCCAGCCCGATAGGCCAGTAGAGCCCGAACGTATCTCCGTTGCCGAGTGCCCCCTCCACCAGCGGGCAAAACCCTAAAGGAGGGTATGGCGTCTCGTAGCGCCAAACCTTGTCGACGGTAACCTCTGCAACTTGCGGGGGGAGGCGCATGAAATTGAACGGCGTTGGTTGAGAAGGGGCGTGTTGCGTGCAAATTTCAGGATCGAGCAGATCGACCGCGAGGCTGAATTTTGCCTTGAAGACGGGTGGTTGGTTGTGGCCACCGTCCGTCGATCGTTGACCGGCGCGGCTTCTCCTTTTCTCGCTCAGTCCCACCAGCAATAGAGCGGATTCCCGCTGACGCCATAGGCCCCAAGGCTGTCGGCATCTGATCCCCAGAAACAGTAATACTGGCCTTCATCGGGCTCGAAGACCAGCCAGTAACCTTCCGACCTCGCGAGCAGGTATCCAGTAATCCTTGTCCCGAGTTCGCGATGAGAAAACCCAGGCGCGACGACGATGGCGTACACCTTCTCGGCGGCGGTGGCGTGCGCTCGAATACTTGAGCGGAGCTTCTCGAAATACGTTGCCTCATCCTCACCCTGGGGCACGATGATCCCGGACGTGTCGGCCAGCGCGGCCTCAAGGCTTTCCAAGTAGGGATTGGCTTGGTTCATGACTTCCAATGTAGAACAGCGGCTTTTAGGCGGGACAGTTCCACCTTCACTTCGCTTGTACTGTCCTGCACAAGCTGCTCGAGCCCGGACGTAAACCCTCCAAGGCGCACAAGCCCTTCCGAAGGATTGCCGTCCTTGTAGAAGAACGCGAGGTTGCCCCACGGGGCGTAAAAGCAGATGTCACCCGCTGAAGGCGTGTAAGAGCCGGGCGCACCCTCTGTTGTCAGGTGCCGCGGTAGGTCGGCAATCTTTTCTGTCGCTTCATAGTCTTTCAGGCGCAAGGTCAGCGGGAGAAGGGTCGCGAAATCGTCGGCGCTGCGGGTGTTGTCAAGCGTCGCAGTTGCGATGACGGCTCCGTCAATGATCATCCTGAGTTTCATCTGGTTGGCCTGTTTCATTCGTTGGACTGGTGACTTCGGGCTCGATGCGAAGGATGCCAGCGTTGCGCGTCATGGGTTGCCCCCTTCCATGCCAAGGCCCTCAGTCCCTTGAGAACTGGACCCGTACGCCGCGCTGCCCGAGCGCTTGCGCCAGACCGTCCGGTTCATCCACCCGACCAATTCGCGTGTACGAATACGGAGAGTCGAAGGTCAGATAGAAGAGAACCACGGTATTCGCTCCATACAGCATGAGGTCGCCATTGCGGATCGTTCCCGGTCGACTGGGATTCGCAGGCAACGCCTTCGGCAAGTCGAACTTTTTTTCGTTGTCGTTGAGATCGGTCATGTCGAGCGTCAGCGGCAGTCGAGCAGCGAACGCGCGGGCGGCATCGGTATCGGCCAAGCTAACGGCCAGGCGGCGTTCGCCGACGGTCATCCACACGCGTGACTCGGCGTGGCTCCCACCGAGCACGAGCAGGCCGATGCACAAGCCCGCAAGGCGCAGAGGTTTGATGTTCTTCATTGCAAATGGACTGCGGCTTTGGGTCATGCTGATTTCGTGCGGTCTGCACGCGCTGTCAAGAAAACCAGGAAGGCGCCGACCAGCAACAGGCCGGCGCTGAAAGCGAAGGTGCTCTGGTAGCCGCTGCCGTCGAAAAGAAGGCCTCCGACCGTCGAGCCCAGCGCGATCGAGAGCTGGACCACCGCCACCATGAGACCGCCGCCGGCCTCGGCGTCTTGCGGGAGCGTTCGTGCGATCCACAGCCACCATCCCACCGGTGCAGCGGTGGCCACCAGGCCCCAGATGCCCAGCAGTACGGTGGTGGCGGGCACTGAAGCTCCGACGGCAATCAGCGCGACCGCGATCGCGGCCATCAGCATCGGGATGATCGTCAGCGTGCCGTAGAAACGAAACTTCAGAAACCGCCCGATGACCGTGGTGCCGATGAAGCCTGCGACCCCCAGCGTCAGCAGCACGAGCGACAACATCGACACGTCGACCCGCGTCACCGTTTCCAGGAACGGGCGGAGATAAGTGAACAGTGCGAACTGGCCCATGAAGAAGACGCCCACCGCCAGCATGCCGAGCACGACCCGCCGGTTCTTGAAGAGCCTGAAGACGTTGGTCGAGCCCTTTGCGCGTGGCTGTGCCTGTATCGACGGCAGACTGAACAACTGCCAGACGAACGCGATCACCGCGACCGGCACCAGGCAGAAGAATGCGCCGCGCCAACCGAAAACCGAGGCAAGGTAGCTGCCCAGCGGTGCCGCCACGACCGTGGCCAGCGCGTTGCCGCTGTTGAAGATCGCCAGTGCCCGCGGCACCTTGGAGGGCGGCACGAGCTGCATGGCCGTGGCCGCCGACATGGACCAGAAGCCACCGACAACGACGCCAATCACCGCGCGGCCGACCATGTACGTCACGTAGTTGGGCGCCATCGCGACGATGACTCCGGAGAGGCACATCATCGCGGTCAGCGACAGCAGCAGCGTCTTGCGGTCGACGCTGCCGGCGACCGCCGAAATCGACAGGCTCGTGAGCACCGCGAAGACACCGGAGATGGCGATGCCTTGCCCCGCCATGCCTTCGGTGACCTTGAGGTCGGACGCCAGTGGCGTCAGAAGGCTGACGGGCATGAACTCCGAAGCGATCAGCGCGAAGACGCACAGCGTCATCGCGAAGACACCGCCCCAGTGTGCGGGCCGCGCTTCAGCCCGGTCGTCGAGCAAGGCACCGCTTGCCGGTGCGCCGATGGCCTGCGCCGACATCAGGCGCCGGCTCCGACGAGGTGCTTGTTGAAGAACGACGTCAGCTTGTCGAACGGGATCAACGTCACGCGGTCGTACAGGTCCACGTGGCCGGCGCCCGGAACGATGAACAGTTCCTTCGGTTCGGCGGCGCGCTTGTAGGCGTCTTCGCTGAACTCCCTGGAATGCGCCTGGTCGCCGGTGATGAACAGCATTGGCCGCGGCGAAATCGTCTCGATGTCGTTGAACGGGTAGAAGTTCATGAACTTCACGTTGCTGCTCAACGTCGGCATGGTGGTGGTCCGCGCCGACGCACCCGTTGGCGTGAACTCACCGCGCGGTGTGCGATAGAAATCGAAGAACTCGCGCTGGATGGGATGCGTGTCGGCAGCCAGCGCGAGGACTGTTCCGCCCGTGTACCGGATGGCGCCGCCGTCGAACTCGGCCTGCCGTTGCTCGGCGGCGGCAGCGATGATCTGCTTTCGCTGCTCGAGCGTCTGCGAGTGGTTGAGCGCATTGCGGTTGGCCGCACCCATGTCGTACATGCTCACCGTGGCGATGGCCTTCATGCGGGGATCGATCTTCGCCGCACTGATGACAAAGCTGCCGCTCCCGCAGACGCCGATGGCCCCGATCTGCTGCCTGTCGACGAATGCCTGGCTGCCGAGGAAGTCGACCGCGGCGCTGAAGCTTTCGGCATACATGTCGGGCGAGACCGCATTGCGCGGCTGGCCGCCGCTGCCGCCCCAGAACGCAAGGTCCAGGGACAGGGTGACGAAGCCTTGCTCCGCCATCTTGGTCGCGTAGAGATTTGCGCTTTGCTCTTTCACCGCGCCCATCGGATGGCCGACCACGATGGCCGGCGTGCGCTTTTTTCGGTCGAGCGACTTGGGAACGAACAGGTTCCCCGCGACAGTCATCTGGTACTGGTTCTTGAAAGTGACCTTCTGCACGGCGACCTTGTCGCTCGTGTAGAAGTTGTCGGCACCGTTGGGCAACGGGGTGCTCTTCCTGGGTGTTGCCAATGCCGTGCCAGCCGTCGACAGCAAGCCGGCGGCCGCCACGCCGGTGCCGGCCAGCTTCAGAAATTCGCGACGGTCGGATGTCGTGTCTGCTTGAGTTTTCATGGTCGATGTTCCTTTGAATGGAAGTTTGCCGATCGACCGGAAGATTGACTAGGTAATGAATGCTTAATACATTTATTAACCGAGCTAATCAGTTCGCACCATGAAGAGTTCCACATGCCCAGACGCAACCTCAACGACCTGCTGGCCTTCGTGACCGTGGCCCGCGAGGGCAGCTTCACCCGGGCCGCCGGCACGCTCGGCGTGACCCAGTCGGCGCTCAGCCAGGCGATCCGAGGGTTGGAAGAGCGGCTGCAGATCCGCTTGTTGACGCGCACCACGCGCAGCGTCGCACCAACGTCCGCCGGCGAGCGGCTCATGAAAGCCATCGGCTACCGCTTCGACGAGATCGAGGCCGAACTCGAGGCGCTGACCGAGCTGCGCGACAAGCCTGCAGGAACCGTGCGGATCACCTGCGGCGATCACATCATGCATAGCGTGCTGCTGCCCAAGCTCACGCCGCTGCTGCGCGACTACCCCGACATCAAGCTGGAGTTCGACATGAACTACGGTTTTCGCGACATCGTTGCCGACCGCTTCGATGCGGGTGTCCGCATGGGCAACACGATCGACAACGACATGGTCGCCGTGCCCATCGGCCCGCCGCTGCAAATGGCGGTGGTCGCGTCACCCGAGTACTTCGCTGTCAACCCGATCCCCAAGACGCCGGCCGACCTGACCAGGCACCGGTGCATCAACCAACGCATGCCGACGTCGGGTGGGCTGTATGTGTGGGACTTCGAGAAGCGCGGCCGCAAGGTCAATGTGCGCGTGGATGGCCCGCTGATCTTCAACACCGCACCGCCGCAGCTGGACGCGGCTTTGGCCGGGCTCGGCATCTCGCTGCTGCCGGAAGATGAACTGATGTCGCACCTGGAATCGGGTCGACTCGTGCGCGTGTTGCAGGACTGGTGCCCGAAGTTCGCCGGCTACCACCTGTACTACCCGAGCAAGCGGCAGCCTTCGCCGGCTTTTTCTCTGGTGGTGAAGGCGTTGCGGTTCAGCGCGCCGCGATAGCAGCAAGGCGCGTGCGACCCGGATCGCTGCCGATCTTTCACGCCGAATTCGCTGCAGCGTCCTACAAAAAGCCCTGATTCGCCGCACTAGGTTGGAGGCTCCCTCGAACCCAACCGGACGACAAATACATGGCCAAACAACCCCGAGCGAGCGCGCCGCCTTCCGCCGCGCTCGACGCCGCCCGCTCCGCGGCACGCAACACCGACAGCGGTCCCGCCCATCCGGCGCCGCCTTCGGCAGGCAAGGGAGACATCCCCGCGCAGAAGGCGATCGATACGCAGGCGCTCGCCGCGTCGATGCCCGCCAACCTCAACAAGCCGCTGGAGCACACGCCGCAGGCGCCGGTGGGCCAAAGCGCCAAGCCGCCATCGCGGCTTCCCACCGGCAGCACGCCCTCTGAATTGAATGCCTCGGCCAAGACCGGCTCGGTGGCGCCCGAAGGCATCAACGCCACCATCGGCACGCTGGACCGGGTGCGCGTGGATTCCGGCGGCCAGCGGCTCACCACCAACCAGGGCGTGCCGATCGCGGACAACCAGAACTCGCTGAAGGCGGGCGCGCGCGGCCCGGTGCTGCTCGAAGACTTCATCCTGCGCGAGAAGATCACGCACTTCGACCACGAGCGCATTCCCGAGCGCATCGTCCACGCCCGGGGCTCCGGCGCGCACGGCTTCTTCGAGTGCTACGAGCCGCTCACCGAATACACGCGGGCCGCGCCGTTCCGCGAAGCCGGCAAGGTGACGCCGGTGTTCGTGCGCTTCTCGACGGTGGCCGGCGAGCGCGGCTCCAAGGACACGGCGCGCGACGTGCGCGGCTTCGCGGTCAAGTTCTACACCGACGAGGGCAACTGGGACCTGGTGGGCAACAACATGCCGGTGTTCTTCATCCAGGACGCGATGAAGTTCCCCGACCTCGTGCACGCCGTGAAGCCCGAGCCGCACCATGCGATGCCGCAGGCCGCCTCGGCGCACGACACCTTCTGGGACTTCGTCTCGCTCATGCCCGAATCCACCCACATGCTGATGTGGCAGATGAGCGACCGCGCCATTCCGCGCAGCTACCGGATGATGCAGGGCTTCGGCGTGCACACCTTCCGGCTCGTGAACGAGGCGGGCGAATCGGTGCTGGTGAAATTCCACTGGCAACCCAAGCTCGGCACGCACTCGCTGGTGTGGGACGAGGCCGTGAAGATCTCCGGCGCCGACCCCGACTACCACCGCCGCGATCTCTGGGAAGCCATCGACGCGGGCGAGTACCCCGAGTGGGAACTGGGCCTGCAGATCTTCACGGAAGAGCAGGCCGCGCAGTTCAGCTTCGACATTCTCGATGCCACCAAGATCGTGCCCGAGGAACTGGTGCCGATCCGCATCGTCGGGCGCATGGTGCTGAACCGCAACCCCGACAACTTCTTTGCCGAGACCGAACAGGTGGCTTTCTGCACTGCGCACGTGGTGCCGGGCATCGACTTCACCAACGATCCGCTGCTCGCGGGGCGCATTCATTCCTACGTCGACACGCAGATCACGCGCCTGGGCGGGCCGAACTTCCACGAGCTGCCGATCAACGCGCCCATTGCGCCGGTGCACAACAACCAGCGCGACGGCATGCACCGCCAGGCCATCCATCGCGGGCGCTCGGCCTACGAGCCCAATTCGCTGGGCGGCGGCTGCCCGTTCCAGGCCGGTGCGGCGCAGGGCTTCGAGAGCGTCGCGCGGCGGCTCGACGCGAAGGAGAGCAGCGACAAGGTGCGCGTCAAGCCCGAGAAATTTGCCGACCACTACACGCAGGCCACGCTCTTCTACGAAAGCCAGACGCCCGAGGAGCAGGCGCACATCGCCGCGGCCTTCCGCTTCGAACTCTCGAAGGTGACGGTGCCCGCGGTGCGCGAGCGCGTGGTGGCGAGCCTGTTGAATGCGTCGCCCGATCTCGCGGCGAAGGTGGCGAAAGGGCTCGGCATGGAACTGCCACAGCCGCTGCCCAAGGTGCTGGAAACGCCGGCCGCGCCCGAGGTCGACCAATCGCCCGCGCTCTCGCTCATGGCGCGGCCGGGCGATGGCGGCATCCGCACGCGCAAGATCGCGATCCTCGTGGCCGACGGCGCGGAAGGCACGTCCATCGGCAAGCTGGTCACGGCGCTGGTGCAGGCGGGCGCGGTGCCGCGGCTGGTCGGTCCGCGCCTGGGCACGTACCTCGGGATGGGCGGCGAGAAGATCGAGGCCGACGCCAGCATGGAGAACAGCCCCGGCTTCCTCTTCGATGCGCTGGTGCTGCCCGACGGCCTCGCGGCGGTGGAGGCGCTGGTCTCCGACGGCCACTCGATGGAGTTCGTGAAAGACCAGTACCGGCACTGCAAGACCATCCTTGCGCTCGGCGCATCGCAGGCGCTGCTCGCGGAGGCCGGCATTCCGATGAGCCTGCCCGACGGCTCGCACGACCCCGGCCTCATCCTTGCGGACGCCGCGCACGCCGACGACGCGGCCATCGATTTCATCGCCGCGGTGGGCATGCATCGCCATCTCGCGCGCGATTCCGATCCGCCGCGCGTTTAAGCACGGCCATCCGCACCGTTGACTGCATGCGCCCCGGCTTCTCACGGCCGGGGCGAGCGGACGCGTGCGGGGCCGACGAGGTCGGCCGCCGTGCCGTGTTGCTGTTTCCTACAGCCCCCCGCGCCGTCCACCGACCCGATGCAGTCCGCGAACTTCTAGGTTGAACAGCGTCGGGCAACCGCCCGGCACAACCATCCAAAGGAGATAACCATGAACCGCACCTCCAGCCTGCTTGCAGCCCTCGCACTCGGCGCCGCCGGCGTCGCTTTTGCCCAAGGCAATCCCCCCACCACCGCACCCGCGAATCCCGCAACGGCCGCAGGCCAGCAAAGCCCCGCGGGCGGCGCGATGGGGACCACCGGAACCACGCCGCAGAACACGTCGCCGTCGGGGTCCACATCCTCGGGCTCCATGTCATCGGGGTCGTCGTCCTCGTCTTCGGGCTCGACCATGTCGCAAGGAACGCAAGGGGGCAGCGGCTCCACGATGGGCACCGAACAGCCCATGCGCCAGGCCCGCGCCGACCGCAACTGACCGCATGCGCTTGCCTTCACCCCAAGCGGGCATCGCGAGCCACCGGCTCGCGATGCTTCTTGCCGGCACCCTTGCCGCGGCTTGCACCACCGCCGCGGCGGCGGAGCCCGATGCGCTCAGGCTCGCGAAGGCCGCCGTTGCAGCGGCCGACAACCAGGGCCAAGCCTTCGCAGTGGTCGACAAGAAGAACGCACGCGTCTTCGTCTTCGACGGCGCGGGAAAGCTGCGCGGCGATTCACCCGTGTTGCTGGGTCTGGCGCACGGCGACGATTCCGTGCCGGGCATCGGCGAACGCAAGATGTCCGAGATACGGCCCGACGAGCGCACCACGCCCGCGGGCCGCTTCGCGAGCGAGCCCGGCCGCAACCTCCAGGGCGAGGACATCGTGTGGATCGACTACGACGCCGCCGTCTCCATGCACCGTGTGCGCGCCACCAACAAGGCCGAGCGCCGCCTGGAGCGGCTTGCCACGCCCACCGTGGCCGACAACCGCATTTCCTATGGCTGCATCAACGTGCCGGCCGGCTTCTACGACACCCACATCCGGCCCGTGCTCGGCGACCGCAAGGGCGTGGTCTACGTGCTGCCGGAGACCACGCCGATGCAGGCGCGCTTCGGCTTCATGGGAGCGGGGTAGCGGCGGCGATTCGCTGCGCGGGGCCGGAAGGCGTTAGCACGACCTTGCGGCATTCCTCCTCGGCCTTCTCGAAGATCTCGTAGCCGCGCGCCGCGTCCTCGAGCGCCATGTGGTGCGTGATGATGACCTCGGGCTTCAACTGCCCGGCCTGGATGTGCTCGAGCAGCTTGGGCATGTGCTGCTGCGCATGCGTCTGGCCCATCTTGAAGGTGAGGCCCTTCTCGAACGCATCGCCGAACATGAAGCCGTGGATGAATCCCGCGTACACGCCGGGCACGCTCACCACGCCGCCGCGCCGCGTGGCCGCGATGGCCTGGCGCAGCGCCTTGCCGCTGGAGCCTTCGAGCTTCAGGTCGGTGAGCACCGTCTCGACCGCGCTGCCCTTGGCCTCGAAGCCGACCGCGTCGATCGAGGCATCGACACCTCGGAAATCGGTGCGCTCGACGATCGCGCCGGCG
Organism: Variovorax sp. W1I1; assembly: GCF_030815625.1. Lineage (NCBI taxonomy): Bacteria > Pseudomonadati > Pseudomonadota > Betaproteobacteria > Burkholderiales > Comamonadaceae > Variovorax > Variovorax sp. W1I1. Next base: position 1,677,281 of record NZ_JAUSWZ010000001.1, read on the forward strand.
GGGTCGTCGATGTCCCTGAAGTTGATCGGATCGACGCCATAGGTGGCCTGCGCAAACGCGAGCCGGTACGGGTGCTCGTCGACCATGAAGATGCGTTCGGCACCCAGCAACCGCGCCGACGCTGCGGCCATCAGGCCCACGGGGCCGGCGCCGAAGATGGCCACGCTCGAGCCCGGCCCCACGTTGCCGTTCACCACCGCCTGGTAGCCGGTCGGCAGGATGTCCGAGAGAAACAGCACCTGCTCGTCGGCCAGTCCGGGCGGAATCACGAGCGGGCCGGTGTTCGCCTTGGGCACGCGCACGTATTCGGCCTGGCCGCCGGGATAGCCGCCATACAGGTGCGAGTAGCCGAAGAGGCCCGCGCCCGAGCGCAGGTTCTTCTTGTTGAGGATGGCGCCGCGCCCGGGGTTGGTGGTTTCGCAGGCGGCGAAGAGGGCCTTTGCACAGAAAAAGCACTGGCCGCAGGCGATGGTGAAGGGCACCACCACGCGGTCGCCTTTCTGCACGCGCGTCACGGCCTTGCCGGTGTCTTCCACGATGCCCATGAACTCGTGGCCGAGGATGTCGCCCGACTCCATGTCGGGAATCTTGCCGCGGTAGATGTGCAGGTCGGAGCCGCAGATCGCGGTGGCGGTCACGCGCAACACGATGTCCTCGTCCTCCTGGAGGATGGGGTCGGGCACCGTCTCCACGCGGACGTTTTTCGACGATTGGTAGGTGAGGGCTTTCATGCGGTTTCCTTTTTTCGGGGGTGGTGATGCGCGCACGATTTGCGCGTGCGCGCGCCGTGTGCGCGGGCACCGCGCCTGTCCACGGGTCGGACAATTTCCCGTTGTGGCGGCGTGGCGCTTGCGTCGCACCCGGGGCCACATTCCCGGCCGTCGCAGCTCGCTGGACGAGCGATGCGGGTGTCGAAAATTTCCCTCTTGAAATCCGCGATGGCCCGCCTATCTTTTCTTCCGTCGGAAATTGGTCGACCGAAAAAGGAGGTATTGAAATGACCATGAACTTGCTCAAGCAAATCGCCGGCTCTCGCCTGCCAGTCACGTTCTATCGCGACGAAGACATCGATGGCGTCAGGGTGCTTCGGGCCGCCGGCCTTGTCGTGGCGCTCGTGCCATCGCCCTCGAACCCGCTGTCGCTGTCGGGCTCTCCGTCGGCCGCCCAGGTGCTGGCGGTGACCCAGAAGGGACGCGAGGAACTGGCGAAATTCAGCTATCCGGAATCCCGACCGCCGCGCTGGCGGAACCGCTCCCCGCGGATCACCGCGTGGCGCCGCTCGAACGCCAGCGGCCCGCCGCGATCGGCCGATGCGCACACCTTGCCGCAATAGGCCCCGGCCCGAAACCCATCTTTCTGATTCCAGATATTTGGAGGTTCCAACATGTACCGATCTTTCTTTCCACGCGACATGCTCGCCGAGATGGATCGCCTGCAGCGGGACATGCAGCAGGCATTCGACCTGGCACCCACCATCCGCGGCTTCGGCAGCAACGGATTTCCCGCACTGAACGTCGGTGCGACGCCGCAGGCCGTCGAGATCTATGCGTTTGCGCCCGGCGTCGATCCGGCCACGCTCGAAGTCAACCTCGAGCGCGGTCTGCTGACCATCGCGGGCGAGCGCAAGGGCGTGCTGCCGGCAGCCGAGGCGAAGGCGGCGGTGCACATCAACGAGCGCTTCGAGGGCGCGTTCCGCCGGATGCTCACGCTGCCCGACGATGCCGACCCGGAGGCGGTCGACGCCAAGCTGCGCGACGGCGTGCTGCGCATCACCATCCGCCGCCGCGCGTCGGCCCAGCCGCGCCGCATTTCCGTCCAGTGAGATCAAGGAGATGAACACCATGAGCAACGACATCCAGACCCAACGCGCCGGCGCGCCCGGTGCGCCCGAACAGGCCGACCGCAAGCAGGCGGCGCCTCGCTATGGCAATGCGGCCTTGACGCCACCCGTGGACGTGGTCGAGGACGCGGGCGGCATCACCCTGTACGCGGACCTGCCCGGCGTCTCGCGCGAGAACCTGAACCTTCATGTGGAGGCCGAGACCCTGACCATCGAGGCGGAGTCGGCCTTGACCGTGCCCGATGGCTTGAAGACCAGCCATACCGAGGTCGGGCTCGGCCGCTTCCGTCGCGTGTTCACGCTCAGCAAGGAGCTGGACACGGAGAAGGTTTCGGCCGAACTCGCGCAAGGCGTGCTGACGCTGCGGATTCCCAAGGCCGAGCATGCCAAGCCGCGGAGGATCGAAGTCCAGGTCGCTTGAGCGGCCGGCAGGTCGAGAGCCCTCGACGGCGTTCGACGGCGGTGGTGCTTCCAGCCGCCGCCGTCATTTCACTTCGAGCTTGGCGTCATCGTTCGCCGCTATCGCGAGAGCCCGACCGCCGCCATCAGAAAGCGGAACACGACCGCAACCACGAACATCACGACAACGCTTGCGAGCCAGATGCCCGCGAGCCAGCCGAGGCGTCGGCGCCAAGTACGTGACGGGCGCGCCGCGCCTTCAGTGGTATCCGTCGCCATGCCGCACCTTGCCGCGAAAGACCCAGTAGCTCCAGGCCGTGTACATGAGGATGACCGGAATGATCAGCAGCGCACCCACGAGCGCGAAGCCCAGGCTCTGCGGCGGCCCGGCCGCCTGCCAGATCGAGATGTCGGGCGGAATCACGTTCGGCCAGAGGCTGATGCCCAGGCCCGTGTAGCCGAGGAAGAGCAGCGCGAGCGTCAGCACGAAGGGCGCGGCATGCCCGTTGCCGCGCAGCGTGTGCACCAGCCGCCAGGTGACCACGCCCACCAGCAGCGGCACCGGCAAGAAGTACAGCAGGTTCGGCAGCGTGAACCAGCGGCGCGAGATGGCCTCGTGCGCGAGCGGCGTCCACACGCTCAGCACGCCGATCACCGCGAGCATCGCCCACACCAGCGGGCGCGCAAGCGCGCGCATGCGCTGCTGCAGTTCGCCTTCTGTCTTCATCACGAGCCAGGTGGCACCGAGCAGTGCGTACGCGGCGACCAGCGCGAGGCCGGTGAAGATAGAGAAGGGCGAGACCCAGTCGAACGGACCGCCAGAGAAGTTGCCGTCGACCACCTTCAGCCCGTTGAGAAACGCGCCCAGCGTCACGCCCTGGAAGAAGGTGGCGGTGAACGAACCGCCGACGAACGCCGCGTCCCACCAGCGGCGCTTTCCGGCCCGCGCCTTGAAGCGGAACTCGAAGGCCACGCCGCGGAAAACGAGCCCGACCAGCATGAGGATGAGCGGCAGGTAGAACGCGCTCAAGATCACCGCATAGGCCAGCGGAAACGCCGCCAGCAGGCCCGCGCCGCCGAGCACCAGCCAGGTCTCGTTGCCGTCCCACACGGGTGCGACGGTGTTCATCATCACGTCGCGGTCTTCCTTGGCGGGCACGAACGGAAAGAGGATGCCGATGCCCAGGTCGAAGCCGTCCATCACCACGTACATCATGATCCCGAAGAGGATGATCACGGCCCAGATCAGGGGAAGGTCAATGCCCATGGCCAGCCTCCGGTGCGGCGAGGTCGCCTTCCGCATCCACGCCTTCGCGCGCGGCCGACAGCGGCCGCATCGGGTGGCGCGGCTCGCCCGGCCCGCCATGCACGGGCGCCTCGGGCGGTTCGTGGTCGTCGTCGGGCGGACCCTTGGCGATCAGCCGCAAACCATACGCAGTTCCGGCACCGAACACGGCGAGGTAGACCAGCACGAACAGCGCGAGCGTGAAGCCCACCTGCGACGCCGAATGCTGCGGCGAGACCGCGTCCGCGGTGCGCATGAGGCCGTACACCACCCAGGGCTGCCGGCCGATCTCGGTCGTGTACCAGCCAGCGAGGATGGCCACCAGCCCGGCCGGCGACAGCAACAGCGCGAAGCGCAGGAAGAGCCGGTTCGAAAAGACGCGCTCGCGCCTTCGCAGCCACAGGCCCCAGAACGCGAGCGCGATCATCAGCACGCCCAGGCCGACCATAAGGCGGAAGGTCCAGAACACGATGGTGGAGTTCGGCCGGTCCTCGGGCGGAAAGTCCTTCAAGGCCGGGATCTGTCCGTCCCAGCTGTGCGCGAGCAGCAGGCTGCCCGCGCGTGGAATCTCGATGGCGTAGCGCGTGACTTCGGCCGCCATGTCGGGCCAGCCGAACAGGATGAGCGGCACGCCTTCGCCCTCCGGCGTGCGTTCCCAGTGGCCTTCGATGGCAGCGAGCTTGGCCGGCTGGTGCTCCATGGTGTTCAGGCCGTGCTGGTCGCCGATGAGCGCCTGTATGGGCGCGGCCGCCAGCAGCATCCACAGCGCCATCGAGAGCATCGTGCGAACTCTCGTGTTGTCGCGCCCGCGCAGCAGGTGCCAGGCCGCCGCGCCGCCGACCATCAGCGCGGTGGCGATGTACGAAGCGACGACGGTGTGCGCAAGGCGGTAGGGGAACGACGGGTTGAAGATCACCCGCAGCCAGTCGACCGGCACCACCCGGCCGTCGATGATCTCGTGGCCCTGCGGCGTCTGCATCCAGCTGTTGGAGGCAAGGATCCAGGTGGCCGATATCAGCGTGCCGATCGCCACGGCCAGCGTCGAGACGAAATGCAGCCCCGGCCCGACGCGGTCGCGCCCGAAGAGCATCACGCCGAGGAAGCCGGCTTCGAGAAAGAACGCGGTGAGCACTTCGTAGGCGAGCAGCGGGCCGGTCACGCCGCCCGCGAAACGCGAGAAGTTGCTCCAGTTGGTGCCGAACTGGTAGGCCATGACGAGGCCCGACACCACGCCCATGCCGAAAGCGACCGCGAACACCTTGATCCAGAACTGGTAGAGGTCGATGTAGACCTTGCGCCCGGTGCGCAACCACAGGCCCTCCAGCACCGCGAGGTAGCTCGCGAGCCCGATCGTGAGCGCCGGAAAGACGATGTGGAACGAGATCGTGAAACCGAACTGGATGCGCGCCAGCGTGAGGGAGTCCATGGCTTGTGCGTTTTCGTTGGTTGCGGCGCATCGGTTCTGTGCCTGACGTCATTGGACGCCTGGCTGCGGCATTTGGGAATAGGACAGTTCGCCCTTGGACATTTCGTCCTGCCTGTTCTGTCCCCGCGCAGGCATCGCCAAGGAATCAGGCGGCGCGCGCGTCGTCGGCCCGCATGCCGCCGCGGCGTTCCGACCATCGTTCGGCGAGCCATGACACGGCGAGCGCGTGGTAGGCCGCGCGGTGTTGCTCCGCCGAGAGCTCATGGTCGGCGCCGGGCAGCACCCGACGGGTCAGCGACCTCGCATTGCCGAACGCCTCCGCGTAGTTCTCGATCACCTCGCGCGGAATGACCTCGTCGCATCCGGATTCGATCAGCAGCACGTCGCCGCGGAAGGCCGCGCAGCAGGCAAGCGCGCGGTTCTCGCCGGGGCGGATGCGCAGGCGCCGGTAGCGTTGCAGCGCATCGCTGTCGAGCTCTTCCTTCGGACGGGTCCAGTCTTCGTCGGGGTAAAGGGCCGGCGACCGGAGCGCGAGCCAGGCTGGAGCACGGCTGGCGGTGAGCATCGCGGCCTCGTAGGCGCCATAGCTGAAGCCGAGCACGCCGATGGCCTCGGCATCGGCGCCCGGCGTTTCGGCCAGCGCGTCGTAGTCCTTCAGCACTTGCGCAAGGCTGTCCGCGCGGCTCTCCGACTTGCGCTCGCCACGGTCCCAGTCGGCATCGGGAATGCCGGCCCTGCGGCAATGCCAGCCGCGCGGCTCCAGCACCGCGCGAAGCCGTTCGTACTGCGGCTTGCCGTGGTCGTTCCAACCGGGGCAGACGAGCAGCGACGGATGCGCGGGCGCCATGGCCGTGCTATCTCGTGCTTCCGGGCTTCAGGAAGCCGGGTGCGTTCTCGCCCTTGCCGGGTTGGGTTTCGGGGTCGTCGCTGCGGTCGGCGCCGTCCGGATCGGGCGAGGGCGTCTCGAGGTCTTCGGTCCGGACCTGGGCCTCGTCAGGGCGAACCGGGGAGGGCGAGGTGGCAGGCTTGGCATCGGTGGGCATGGCTTCTCCTTGTGGGGAAATCTAGAGGGCACGATGCACACGGCCACGACCGCCGGTTGTAGGCATCGGGCGCACGGCCCGGTGCGAAGCCGCCTTGTCGCCGCGCTTGCGGGAGGGCAAGACGGGCGCCGATCCTCAAGCCGCCGGCGCAGCCCCGCCGTCGCCATCGCGATCGCCGGCCTGCATCGTCACCTTGTTCTGGATGACGGCCAGCAGCTCTTCCGGATCGAAAGGCTTGATGAAATGCGCGTCGAAGCCCGCGGCCTTCGCGCGCTCCTTGTCGGCCTCCTGCCCCCAGCCCGTGGCGGCGAGCAGAAACGCCTGCTGCCCCCACGGCGTGCGGCGCACCGCCTGCGCCACTTCGTAGCCGGTGAGCTTGGGCATGCCGATGTCCAGGATCAGCACCGACGGCTGCACCGCATGCGCCACGGCCAGCGCCTGCGCGCCGTCGGTGGCGACATGCACGCGGTGGCCTTCCATGCGCAGCAGCTCGGCCAGCAGCGTGACCGCGCTCACGTTGTCGTCGGCCACCACGATGCTGAGCGAAGCGGTGGCCGCGCCGGTGGGCAGGGCATTGCCGGCCGCGGGAACGTCCGCGGCGTTCCCCATGGGCAGCCGCACCACGAAACGGCTGCCTTTTCCGAGGCCTTCGCTCTCGGCCACGATGGTTCCGCCGTGCGCCGTCACGATCGCCCGCGCCAGCGCGAGGCCGATGCCCAGGCCGCCCTCGGGCCGGTGCAGCACCGTGTCTTCCTGCGAGAACATCTCGAAGATGCGTTCGAGCGAGCCGGGCTTCAGGCCCATGCCGTTGTCGCTCACCACGAACTCGCAAGCCTCGCTGCCGGCGGCCGACGCGGTGGTGCCGATGAGCCCGCCCACCGGCGTGTACTTCGCGGCATTCGTCAGCAGGTTGGCGATGACCTGCGCGAGCCGCACCGGGTCGGCCTCGAGCGCGAGGTGCTCCTCGACCTGCACCGTCGTCTTGTGCTTGCGGCTGCGCAGGAGCGGCCCGGCGTTCTGCAGCGCGAGCTCGACCGCCGCGCGCGCCTGCACGCGCTCCTTCTTCATGTTCAGGCGGCCGCTCTTGATGCGGCTGGTGTCCAGCAGGTCGTCCAGCAGCCGCGACATCTGGTGCACCTGGGAACGGATCAGCTCGGCGGTGCGGTGGGTGGATGCGTCGGGCGCGCGCTTGAGCAATTGCGCCGCCAGGCCGATGGGCGCGAGCGGGTTGCGCAGCTCGTGCGCCAGCACCGCGAGAAATTCGTCCTTGCGGTGGTCGGCCTCCTGCAGTTCGAGCGCCTGCACGCGAAGCTCGTGCTCCATGCGCTTGCGCTCCGACGATTCCTGCAGCACGCCGAGGATGCCCACCACGCGCCCCGCGTCGTCGGTCTGCGGCGTGCCCCACACCGCCAGCCAGCGCTGCGGCGCCGTGCCGGCCAGCCGGTATTCCTCGCGATAGGTTTCGCCGCTCTGCAGGCTCGCCTCGACGGCCCGCACCGTGCGTTCGCGGTCGTCCTCGTGGATCAGCAGGGCCAGCTCGCGCCAGGTGATCGGCGCCGGCGAAATGCCGAAGAGCTCCGCCGCGCGCGGCGAGAGCGTCACCAGGTCGGTGGCCGAGCTCCAGCTCCAGTCGCCCATCTGCGCGGCGGCCAGGGCGATGCCCAGGCGCTCGTTGGTGAGCTGCAGCGCGTGCTGCGTGCGGGTGCGCAGCAGGCTCTCCCAGCAGCGGCTGCCCACCATCTGCACCAGTTCGATGTCGCTCTCGTGCCACTGTCGGGGCGTGCGCTGGTGCACCGCCATCGCCGCGACGAAGCGCCCGTCCTTGTGCAGCGGAATGCAGATGACGGCCTGGATCGCGGTGAGCCGGTAGGCGTCCAGGTCCATGCCGGCCGCGCGCGGATCGGTGTCGATGTCGTGCACCACGTAGGGCTCGTTGGCGCGCATGAGGCGAAGGCAATCGGCGCCGAACTGCGAGAAGCTGTAGCGGCCCACGATGGAATCCACGCCCTGGCTGTAGTCGCCGGTCAGGGTGAAGTGGTCCTCGTCGGTATCGACCTCGGCGTAGGCGCAGCGGTTCACGCCCATGTGCGCTCCGAGGAGGCGCGCGGTGAGCTGCATCACTTCGGCCGGGTCGCTCAGCGGCTGCGTGGCCTTCGCGAGGCTGTCCAGGAATTCGATCTGGAGGCCTTGACTGGGGCGTGCCGTGGCGGCGCCCCTTTCGGCAGACTGGCGTGGCGGGACTGCATCAAGGGTCACGGAATGGCCTCGGAAGCTCTTGAAAAGGAAAGCGCCGGGGACAGGCATTCCCATCGACGAGTCGAGACTGTCGCTGCCACGGACATCGCGTCCATGTAAGCGAACTCCGCTCGCCGGAGACGGCAAAACGCGTGTGACACCGTGCGATGGCGTGCGCGTCAGACCGGCACGGACCCGCCCCGATGCCGGCGCATCTCCGCCCGTCCGGATTCGGGCTTGGGCTTCAGGCCACGGCCGCAAGCCGGGCACCGCGCGCGCGGCGGCGCTCCACCGGGTCGATGTCCAGCGTCTGCCGGTACTTGGTGATGGTGCGGCGGGCGATGTGAAAGCCCTGCTGCGCGAGCTGCCGGGCGAGCGCGGCGTCGCTCAGCGGCGCGGTCGGCGGCTCGATCGCGATGAGCTCGCGGATCAGTTGCTGCACCGCCACCGGCGCGCTCGCGCCGCCGGCCGTGTGCTGCAGGCCGCGCGAGAAGAAGTACTGCAGCTCGAACACGCCCGCCGGCGTGGCGATGTACTTGTTGTTCACCGTGCGCGAGACGGTCGAGGCATGCACGCCCACCTCGTCGGCGATTTCCTTCAGGCCCAGCGGCTTCATCGCGAGCGGCCCGTGCTCCAGGAACATCTGCTGGCGCGCCACGATGGCGCGCGCCACATCCAGGATGGTCGAGGTGCGCTGCGCCACGGTGCCCACCATCCAGCGCGCCTGTTCGAGGTAGGCCTTGAGCGCGCCGGTGTGGGCGCCGCGCCGCGTGTCGAGCAGTTGCGCGCAGGCGGTGTTCAGCCGCACGCGCGGCACCGCGTGCGGGTTGAGCGTGGTGCGCCACGCGCCGCGCACCTTCTTCACGGTGACGTCGGCGACGACGAGGCGCGCGCCGGTCTCGCCATGGCCCCAGCCCGGGCGCGGGTTGAGCCGCCGGATGCCGGCGACCGCGCATTGCACCTCGGCGAGCGGGGCATCGGCCGCGCGCGCGATGCCGGCAAAGTCCTGTGCGGCGAGCAGATCGATGTGCCGCTCCAGGATGCGCTGCGCGAGCGTGCGCACCGGCACCGGCCCGATCGCATCGAGCTGCAGGCAGAGGCATTCGGGCACGCTGCGGGCACCCACGCCGGCCGGGTCGAGCGCCTGCACGCGGCGCAGCGCGGTGCGCATTTCGTCTTCGGTGTCGTCGGGGTTTTCGCCGAGGGCCAGCGCGATGTCGCCGAGCGGCATGCGCAGGTAGCCGTCGTCGTCCAGCGCCTCGACCACCGCATGGGCCAGCGCCGCATCGCGCTCGTCCAGGCGCAGCACGCCGAGCTGCGCATGCAGGTGCGCCGACAGCGACTCCGGCAGCGCCAGGCGCTGCATTGCATCCAGGCTCTCGTCGTGCGAGAGGTGGCGCGAGCCCGCGGGCGGCGCCGCGGTGATGCGGTCGAACGCGGCCTCGGCCTCGAAGCTCGCTTCAGACCGCACCGGCTCCACCAGCGCTTCGGGCGTGGCGCCCACCGAGGGTTCGTCGACTTCGAGAAAAGGGTTCAGCTCCGCCGCATCGCGCAGGGCCTCTGCATATTCCTGCGAAGAAAGCCGGAGCAGCCGCACGGCATGCTGCAGCCGGGGCGAGAAGATCGTGGCCTGCGCCTGGCGCGGCTGCATGGCAATGGATGAATTCATGGCCGTGGCCGCGCGCAATGGTCGTGCCAGAAAAAGACCCGGAAAGCGCGCGAAAAACGAAGTTGAAAGTGTGCAATTCGATGGGCGAGACACCGCACCCAGAACGCCTTGCAGCAATTTTTGCAACGCCGTCCGACTGACAGGGCCGCTTCGTTGGCCCACACTGGCGGTATGAAAAACCTTCGAAACGGCATGCGAAGGCCCGCGGGACGATGGACCGCAGGCGTGTTGGCCGGTGCGTTTGCGAGCATCGTCGGCGTGGCGCTCGGTTCGGGCCTGCGGCGGCAAGGCGGAGCGCACGGGCGCGTCTCCGTGGAGCAGCAACTGGCCGCGCTGCGCGAGCACACGGCGCGTCAGGCGCAGGCGGCGCGGCAACTGGACCACGACCTGCGCGCACCGGTGGGCGCGATGGCGGTGGCGCTCGAACTCATGAGCACCACCGACGATCCCTCGCTGAGGCAAGAGGCGATGCAGGTGCTCGAGCGGCAGATCGCGCGTATGAATACGCTGACACATCGAGTGCACGAATTCTCACGCGGCTTCAACGGTTGAACCGTCGGCTGCGTGCGCCGGGCTGGAGAACTATCGGCTGAGGGTTGGGAGCATCGCAAAGAGAGCGCGCAAAAAACTCGCAAGAAACACGCGCCTGTTTTTTGAATCTGGAGTTGGTTTGGCGCACGCATTGATCGTTGAGGACGACGAAGATTCGGCCCGCATGATGGCCGCGCTCGTCGCGCGGGAAGGCCATTCGGTGATGTGCGCGAATTCGCTTGCCGCCGCGCGCCGCCTGATGGCGATGCAGCGGCCCGGCCTGCTGCTGCTCGACCTGCACCTGCCCGACGGCGACGGCTTCGCGTTGCTCGACGAGAAGAACGAGGCCCTGAGCGACACCGTGCTGGTGCTCATGACCGGCCAGGCCAGCCTGGAGACATCGATCCGCGCCATGCGCCTGGGCGCGGCCGACTACCTCGTGAAGCCCATCAACCCGCAGCACCTCAAGGGCCTGCTCTCGCGCCTGATCGCGCCCTCGCAATTGCGTGCCGAGTTCGACGAGGTCGAGGAGCTCTGGCGCGAGACCGGGCGCTTCGGCCCGCTGATCGGCCGCTCGCAGGAAATGCAGCGCGTGTACCGGCAGATCTCGCGCGTGGCGCGCACCGCGGTCACCGTGTTCATCCACGGCGAGAGCGGCACCGGCAAGGAACTGGTGGCGCGCGCGGTGCACGACATGAGCCGCCGGCGCGAGCAGCCCTTCCTGGCGGTGAACTGCGGCGCGCTGTCGCCCAGCCTGATCGAGAGCGAAATCTTCGGCCACGAGCGCGGCAGCTTCACCGGCGCCGAACGCCAGCACCAGGGGTTTTTCGAACGCGCGCACGGCGGCACGCTGTTCCTGGACGAAGTGACCGAGATGCCGCTGGAGCTGCAGGTAAAGCTGCTGCGGGTGCTGGAGACCGGCACCTTCATGCGCGTGGGCTCCACGCAGGTGCAGCAGACCGATGTGCGCGTGATCGCGGCAACCAACCGCGATGCGGCCGCGGCGGTGGCGAGCGGCCGCATGCGCGAAGACCTGCTCTACCGGCTCAATGTGTTCCCCATCGCCTTGCCGCCGCTGCGCGAACGCGGCGACGACATCGGGCTCATCGCGAGCGACTTCCTTCAGGACATGGCGCGCCAGGAAGGCGGCGGCGCCAAGCACCTGAGCCAGGGCGCGCATGCGCGCCTCGCGGCCTGGCGCTGGCCGGGCAATGTGCGCGAGCTGCGCAACGTGCTGCAGCGCGCCTGGGTGATGGCGAGCGGATCGGAGATCGACGAGGAATGGCTGCCCGCGGCCTCCGCGCAGGGGATGGCCGACGTGCCCGTGCGTACGCCGCAGACGGCTTACGACGACGCGGTCTTCGCCATGCCGCCGGCGGCCACGCCGGAACTCGGGCGCAACGGCGCGCCGGTACCGCCCGCACCGGACGGTCAGCAGCTCGTCATCGAGATCGGGACGCAGCTTGCCGACGCGGAGCGGCGGCTCATCCTCGCCACCTACGAGCGTTGCGGAGGCCACAAGGAGCGCACCGCCGCGCTGCTGGGCATCAGCATGAAGACCCTCTACAACCGGCTCAAGGAATACCGGCAGTAGCCGCCGGAGCCACAGATACCGCGCCGAACCCGAACCCGAACCGAATCCGCAAACGGGACCCGCCAACCACGCAAGGATTGCATTGAACGATTCCACGCCCGACAGGGCCGAAGAGGAAGCTGCCACGCAGTTGGACGACGCGGTGCCGTCGTTCGGCTACGGCCTCCTGCCCCTGGTGGGCCTGGCCGGCGCCGCGGGGAGCGTCGAGGCGCTGTGCGCGTTCCTGCAGGGCACCGCGTCCGATTCGGGCATGGCCTTCGTCGCCGTGCTGAACCTGTCCGACCGCGGGCCGAAGGCATTTGCCGATCTCGTCCAGACGCTGCGCGCGGCGACGGCGCTGCCCGTGGTGCCGGTCGACCAGCGGGTGCGCCTCGCACCCGACACCCTCCACGTGCTGCCCCCCGGCAGGCCGCCGCACATGCGCGGCAATTTCATCGAACCGGCCGAGCTGCCGGCGGGCGGCGGGCGCCACCTGCCGGCGGACCTTTTCTTTCGCACGCTCGCGGATTCGCACGGCCCGCATGCGACGGCGGTGGTGCTCTCGGGGCCGGACGGCGACGGCACCATCGGCATCAAGCGCGTCAAGGAGCGCGGGGGCCTGACCATCGTGCAGGACCCGCGCGAGTCGGCCGAGGGCGGCATGGCACAGACGGCCCTCGCGACCGGCATGGTCGACTGGGTGCTGCCGGCGCGCGAGATGGGCACGCGCATCGCCGCGTACTACCGCCTCGAATCGCAGCTGCGCCTGCCGCCCGAACAGCCGCCGGCGCAAGACGCCGCGATGCTGGAGGATGCCCAGTCGGACCCCGGCGAAGCGGCCCTGCGCGAGGTGCTGGCCTTCGTGCGCGACCGCACCGGCCGCGATTTCGACGACTACAAGCGCGCCACGGTGCTGCGGCGCATCGGCCGGCGCATGCAGGTCAACGGCGTGGGCAACCTGCAGGCCTACCTCGACTGCCTGCGCACGCGGCCCGGCGAGGCCGGCGCGCTGGTGCACGACATGCTCATCAGCGTGACCAACTTCTTTCGCGACAGCGACAGCTTCGCGGCCCTCGAAGCGCGTGTGCCGGAACTCTTTCGCCACAAGGGCCCGGACGACACGCTGCGCGTCTGGGTGGTGGCCTGCGCCACCGGCGAGGAGGCGTATTCGGTCGCGATGCTGCTGAGCGAATACGCGCGAACGCTGGAGAACCCACCGGCCATCCAGGTTTTCGCGACCGACCTGGACGAGGACGCGGTGCGCGCCGCGCGCGACGGCATCTACCCGCTCGCGGCCGAGGCCGACCTGGGCGAAGAGCGCATCCGGCAGTTCTTTGTGCGCGAGCCGCGCGGCCTGCGGGTGCGGCGCGAACTGCGCGAGATGGTGCTGTTTGCGGTGCACGACGTGCTGCGCGATGCGCCGTTCGCGCGCATCGACCTGGCGACCTGCCGCAACCTGCTCATCTACCTGAACCGCGATGCGCAGGCGCGCGTGCTGGAGACGCTGCACTTCGCGATGCACCCGGGCGCGCCGCTGTTCCTCGGCGTCTCGGAGGCGGCGGACGGCGACGGCCGCCTGTTCGCCGTGGCCGACAAGCCGCACCGCATCTACCTGCGCTGCCAGTCGCGCGCGGGCGCAGCGGTGCCGCCCCGGCCCGTCGGCCCGCCGAGAGCGGCCGCGGCGCGGCACTCGCAGGCGGTGATCCCCCTGGCGGCGATTGCGCCGCCCGTCGCACCGCAGGCCATGCTGCCGACCCTGCGCGGCGGGCAAACCATGACCTGGGCCGAAATGCACCTGCAGCTGGTCGACCTGCTGGCGCCGCCCTCGATCCTGGTGGACGCCGGGCACGAGATGCTGCACATCTCGCCCGCGGCCACGGCGTTCCTGTACTTCGGCGGCGGTGAGCCTTCGCGCAACGTGATGCAGGCCATCGTGCCCGACCTGAAGGCCGAACTGCAGACGGCGCTCCATCACGCGCACGAGCGGCACGAGCCTGTGGAGGTGGCACCGGTGCGGGCGCGCATCGCCGGCGGCGAGGTGGAGGTGACCGTCAGCGTGCGGCCGGTGGAGGCCTTCGGCGGCGGCTTCCTGGTGCTGCTGCGCCGCCAGGACTTGCGCCAGGACGTGCGCCAGGACGCGCACAAGGAGGCGGGCGAGGGGAGCTCCGGCGAGACCGCCCCTGCGGCCGGCGACGCCTTCGCCGTCCTGCCGCGTGTGAAGCCCGAGCCCATCGCCAGCCACCTGGAGCGCGAGGTCGGACGCCTGAAGGCGCGCCTGCGCCAGACGGTGGAGCAGTACGAGGTCTCGACCGAGGAACTCAAGGCGAGCAACGAAGAGCTGCACGCGATGAACGAGGAGCTGCATGCGGCCGCCGAGGAGCTGGACACCAGCCGCGAGGAGCTGCAGTCGATCAACGAAGAGCTGACCACGGTCAACCAGGAGCTGAAGAACAAGGTCGACGACCTGGGCCATGCCAACAGCGATATCGTGAATCTGATGGACGCGACGGCCATCGCCACCGTGTTCCTGGACCGGAACCTGCGCGTGATGCGCTTCACGCCGAGCGCGGCGGCCATCTTCAAGCTGATCGCGAGCGACACGGGGCGGCCGCTCTCGGACCTGGTCACCGGGCTGGACTACCCCGAGCTTTCGGGCGACGCGCGCGGTGTGCTGCGCTCGCTGCAGCCTTCGGAGCGCGAGGTCGGCGACGCGCGGGGCAACTGGTATCTGGCGCGCGCGCGGCCCTACCGCACCATCGAGGACGTGATCGCCGGCGTGGTGCTGACCTTCGTGGACATCACCGAGCGCAAGGCCGCGCAGGAGTCGCTCAGGCAATCGCAGGAGCGCTTCAGCGCCATCGTGAACCAGGCCTCGGTGGGCGTGGCGCAGATGCGGCTGGACGGCGAGATCACCTTCGCCAACACCTGCTACCGCGCGCTCACCGGCTACGGGGACGACGAGCTGCTGGGCCGGCGCATGCTCGATTTCGTGCACCCGGCGGACCTGCCGGCCACGCAGTCGCTCTTCGAGCGGCTCGCCGCGCAGGGCAAGCCGTTCCAGGCCGAGAACCGCATCGTGCGCAAGAACGGCGAAGTCATGTGGCTGCACAAGAGCGTGACGGTGCTCACCGACGGCAGCGGCCGGCCCGACTCGGCGCTGATCGTCTGCACCGACGTGAGCGAGCGCAAGTTGGCCGAGGAAGCGCTGCGCGAGAGCCAGGAGCGCATGCGGCTGATGCTGGAGAACGCGATCGAGTACGCCATCTTCTCGGTCGACATGGAGCGCCGCGTGACGAGCTGGAACGCCGGCGCCGAGCGGCTGCTGGGCTACAGCGAGCAGGAGATCCTCGGCCACTCGGCCGACCTGATCTTCACCGAGGAAGACCGCGCCGCCGGCGCGCCGGTCGAGGAGGCCCGCACAGCGCTCGCCGAAGGCCGCGCGGCGGACGACCGGCTGCACCAGCGCAAGGACGGCTCGCGCTTCTGGGCCAGCGGCGCGCTTATGCCGATGCACGACGGCGAGGGCAGGTCGATCGGGCTGGTGAAGGTGCTGCGCGACCAGAGCAAGCAGCGCGCCGCGCAGCAGGAGCTGGAGCAAAGCCGCAGCGAGCTGCTCTCCGCTCTGCGCGCCAACGAGGCCGCGCGCCGCGCGCTGGAAACGGCCGACGCGGCGAAAGACCGCTTTCTGGCGGTGCTCTCGCACGAGCTGCGCAATCCGCTCGCCTCGATCAGCGGCGCAGCCGAGCTGCTCGCGCCCGAATCGCTCGCCACGCAGGACCAGGCGCGTGCCGCCCGCGTGATCCGCCGCCAGGCCTCGGTCATGAAGGTCATGCTGGGCGAACTGCTCGATGTGTCGAGCCTGCGGCAGGGCCGGCTTGCGCTCAGCCGCGAGCGCATCAGCGCGCAGGCCATTGCGGATGCGGCGCTGGAGACGGTGCGGCCGCTCATCGAGCACGGGCGCCACACGCTCGATCTGGACATCGCCGAGGATGAGATCGCGCTGGACGCCGACCCGATCCGGCTCAGCCAGGTGCTGTCGAACCTGCTGTCGAACGCCGCCAAGTACACGCCCGCGCCGGGGCGCATCGCGCTGTCGGTGCGGGCCGAGGTGCGCGACGCGGTGTTCGAGGTGACCGACGACGGCATCGGCATGGAGCCCGAGTCGATCGAGACGATGTTCGAGATGTTCGTGCAGAGCGAGCATGCGCACGCGCGCGCCAACGGCGGCTTGGGCATCGGGCTCGCACTGGTGCGCAACATCGTGGAGCTGCACGGCGGCACCGTCACCGGCCACAGCGAAGGGCTGGGCCGGGGGTGCCGCTTCACGGTGCGGATTCCCACCGCGCGGCCGGCTGCGGCCATGTCGCCGCTCGCACCCGCGGCCGGCGGCGAGGCGCCGGTGCGGCTGCAGCGGCTGCTGCTCGCCGACGACAACGTCGATGCGCTCTGGGGCCTGGAGCAGATGCTCTCCAGGGCGGGCTTCGCCGTCGAGACGGTGAACAACGGCATCGATGCATTGCGCGTGGCACAGGCGCTGCGCCCCGACGCGGCGGTGCTCGACATCGGCATGCCCGGCATGGACGGCCACGAGGTGGCGCGCCG
Organism: Variovorax sp. W1I1; assembly: GCF_030815625.1. Classification (NCBI taxonomy): domain Bacteria; kingdom Pseudomonadati; phylum Pseudomonadota; class Betaproteobacteria; order Burkholderiales; family Comamonadaceae; genus Variovorax; species Variovorax sp. W1I1. The sequence continues at coordinate 1,693,884 of NZ_JAUSWZ010000001.1, forward strand.
CATCCGCGCCGAACCCTGGGGCCGCGAGCTGGTGCTGATCGCCGCCACCGGCTGGGGCCAGCCGGCCGACCGGGCCGCGGCGCTGGCGGCGGGGTTCGACGAGCACGTCGCCAAGCCGGTGACGGCCTCCGACCTGCAGCGGCTGCTGCGCGCGCACGAGGCGGGCCGCCAGGCACGCCGTTTGCCCGATGCATGAATGCCGCATCCCTACCGGCACCGACCGCGCGCGGGGCCATCCACCCACTTCGCGTTCACGGCCATGACAACGAACAACGAAAAACCTCTGCCCCCAACCCGCACTCCGGCGCGCGCCATCTTCATCGGTGCCTCGTCGGGCGGCGTGTACGCGATGCTCGAACTCGCAGCGGCGCTGCCCGCGAACTTTCCGGTGCCGGTGTTCCTCGTGCAGCACATCGGCGCGCACCGCAGCCAGCTCGCGCAGCTCCTGAGCGCGCGCGGGCCCAACCCCGCCGTGGCGGCGAACGACGGCGATGCGCCGGCCGCCGGCACCATCCACGTCGCGCCGCCCGACCACCACATGCTGCTCGAAGGCGGTGTGATCCGCGTGACCCGCGGCCCGAAGGAACACCATGCACGCCCCGCCATCGACCCCCTGTTTCGTTCGGCCGCGCTGGAGATGGGCGCGGGCGCCATCGGCGTGGTGCTCACCGGCATGCTTGAAGACGGCAGCGCGGGCCTGCGCGCCATCAAGGACTGCGGCGGCACGGTCGTCGTGCAGGATCCGGCCGACGCCTTCGAGCCGGGCATGCCGCGCGCCGCCCTGTCGGTGGTGCGCGCCGACCACGTGGTGCCGCTGTCGCAGATGGCGGACCTGCTCCTTGCGCTGGCCCGCGAAGAACCCGTTGCGCCGGCCGACCGCAACCTCGCACCGTCGCCCGCGCTGCGCCGCGAGCATGCCTTGGGCGAGGGAAGGCACACCATGGAGAAACTGAAAGAGATCGCGACGCCCTCGACCTTCAGCTGCCCCGACTGCGGCGGCGTGCTGTTCGAACTCGACGACAAGCGGCCGGTGCGCTACCGCTGCCACACCGGCCACGCCTTCGGCCTCCGCAGCCTGGCCGCGACCCAGGAGCAGGTGACCGATGCCGCGCTGTGGACAGGCCTGCGCGTGCTGCAGGAAAAAGAAGCGATCCTCCGGCGCCTGGCCGAAGTGCAGCGCGAGAGCGACGCCGCGGCAGCCGCGGATTGCGAGCGCGAAGCCGACGAAATCGCGCAGGTCGCCAACGCGATGCGCAAGCTCACGGTGAAGACGCCCAGCCCCGCGAGCTTCGAGGCGTAGCCGCGAAGGCGGGGCGCGTTGCTCTGCGCGTTGATCTACGCGTTCTGAAGAAAGCGCTCCATGCGGGCCGCCTCCGCCACGCGGGCGGGCTCTGCATCGAGCAACTCGAGCGGCGTTCGGTCGTCCAGCGCGCAGTGCGGCCGAACGAACCACTGCACGCGCTCCCAGTCGTCGGTCCACCCCGCCAGTTCGGCCGCGATGCGCGCGACCGCGCCGCGCTGGGACATGTCCGCCTTCTCGAACTGGAACACCGGAAACCACAGCGCCTCCTGCCAGGTGAAGAACAGCAGGCCGCGGCAGGCGATCTGGCGCGAAAGCCACACGCAGCCGCCCGGATGCCGGTCGGCCACGCGCGGCACGATCTCGCTGTCGCGCGCCAGCCCGCCGGCGGTGCGGTAGCCGGCGAGCAGTTCGGTGAAGCGCCGGTCCAGAGGCTCGATCTCGTTCACTTGCGCGGCTTGCCCTTGGCGGGGTCCAGGCCTTCGGGCTGGGGGCCCAGGCCGGCGGCATCGGCAAGCAGCGCCTGCTCGCCCATGCCGAGTTCGGCGCCGGTCGTCGGATCGATGTCGCGGCGCGACTGGGTGCGTGCCGCCATCTGCTGCACGACGGGCGCCTCGGCATCGGAGAGCGTGACGCTGGCCAGGCCGTCGCCTTCGTCCACCGGCGCGTCGCCCTCTGCAAGCGTGCGGAAGTCCCAGCGCTCGCCCTGGTTCCACGGGCCGCGCAGGTCGGGGTCGCCCTTGGACATGTCGAAGTACACGTTGGTGAAGCGCGGATCGCCCGGCAGCTTGCCCGGCGGGAAGTTCGGCTCGATGGCGTAGAGCGCCTTCTCGAACGACTTCTGGTGCGCGATCTCGCGCGTCATGAGGAAGGTCAGCGCGTCCTTCACGCCGGGGTCGTCGGTGAGGTTGATGAGGCGCTCGTAGACGATCTTGGCGCGCGCCTCGGCCGCGATGTTCGAGCGCAGGTCTGCGGTGGGCTCGCCGATGGTGTCGATGTAGGCGGCCGTCCACGGCACACCGGCCGAGTTGACCAGCGGCGGCCCGCCGCCGTAGAGCACCTGCGTGATGTGGCTGTCGTTGCCCGCGCCGGTGATGGTGCGGTACATCTCGCCTTCTTCCTCGACGCCTTCGGCCAGCCGGCCCTTGGCGCCCTTGTTCAGCATGCCGACGATGGTGCCGATGATCTCCAGGTGGCTCAGCTCCTCGGTGGAGATGTCGAACAGCATGTCCTTGCGGCCCGCATCGTCCTCGCCGAGCGCCTGGGTGAAGTAGCGGCAGGCCGCGGCGAGTTCGCCCTGCGGGCCGCCGAACTGCTCGAGCATGAGGTTGGCGAGGCCGGGGTTGCACTCGCTCACGCGCACGGTGTATTGAAGTCGCTTGTTGTGAGAAAACATGAAATAGCTCCTGGGTCTTGAGTGGGTTGGTGAATGAAAAAGGGAATGCGTCGGGGGCGACGGGCGCCGCGCGGTGCGTTGCGTGCGCATCGCGGCCACCCGGCGGATGTCGCGGCAAGCGGCATGCCGGGCGGCGCATGCAGGGGCCTCATGCGCGGCGACTCCCCGCAGGATCAGTCCTCGTCCGACACGGCGCGGCAGGGCGCGTCCCTAAGTTGATTGCATGACTGCGAACAACACCGCGCCCGACCATCGCGAGACCGTCGACTACCTGAAGCGGCACGCGCTCGTGGTGGTCACGGCCGAGTCGTGCACCGCGGGCCTCATCGCTTCGCGCCTGGCCGCCGCGCCGGGCGCGGGCGAGGTGCTGGAGTGCGCCTTCGTCGTGTACGACCCGAAGGCCAAGCGGCGGTGCCTGGGCGTGCCCGCCGAGGTGCTGGAGCGCAACAACCTCACGAGCGAGCCGGTGGCGCTGGAGATGGCGCGCGGCGCATTGCGCCACAGCGATGCGAACGTGGCCGTGTCCAACACCGGCGTGGCCGACGATTCCGACCCCGAGATCACGCCGGGCACCCAGTGCTACGCATGGGTGTTCCGCGACGCGCAGGGCGTGCGCGAGTTCACCGAGACCCGCGTCTTCGAGGGCGAACGCAACCAGATCCGCGAGGCCAGCGCGGACTACGCGCTCGGCCGCATCGCCCACTACCACGCGCAGAGCGGCGGGCAACACCGCGCCTGACATCGGCCGCGAACAGCGCCGCACTTTCATGCGGACAACAGAGCGAAAGAAAAAGGAACACCCATGACCTCGATCACCGATACCGATACCGACACCGAACGCGAGCGATGGCGCAGCACGCTCGATGCGCGCGAGGCCGTCCTCGCGGCCGATCTGCGCACCGCCGCCGCCGAACTGCCCGATGCGCGCAACGCCGACGACACCGAACGTGCGCGCGCTCCGGCCCGCGACCCCATCGACATCGCAGACGAGCGCTTGCAGAACGGCCTGCGCTATGCGGAGGCCGAGCGCGACATGGCCGAGCTGCGCGACATCGATGCGGCCCGCGCGCGGCTGGAGAGCGGCGAGTTCGGCTTCTGCATCGATTGCGGCACCGAGATCCCGCGCGCGCGGCTGGAGGCGATGCCCGCCGCCGCGCGCTGCATCGCATGCCAGGAGCGCCACGAAGAGGCGCACCCGGCCGAGGTGCGGCTCCCGCCGGACCTCTGATCCGTCCTTCGCTCGTCCTGCGCCATGTACGACGCCCTCGTCGTCGGAGGCGGCCCCGCGGGCCTGCTGGCTGCCGTCTACCTTGCGCGGTTCCGGCGCTCGGTGGCGCTGCTCGATGCCGGGCAGAGCCGCGTCGCGCGCATTCCGCAGTCGCACAACTATCCGGGTTTCGGCGACGGCGTTTCCGGCGTGGCGGTGCGGGACATGCTCCGTGAGCAGGTCGGCCGCTATCCGGTGGACCGGATCGACGGCTTCGCGGAACACGTCGAGCGGCGCGAGGAGGGTGGCTTTCGCCTGCACATGCGGGGTCGCGCGCTCGATGTCGATGGCCGGCTGCTGCTGCTCGCCACGGGCGTGACCGACATTCCGCCTCCGATGCCGCATCTGCGCGAAGCGCTCGAAGCGGGCCTGCTGCGCTATTGCCCGGTGTGCGATGCCTACGAGGTCATAGGGCAGGCGGTCGGCGTGTATTCGGATGGCGAGGCAGGCATCGGCGAGGCGCTGTACCTGCGCCACTTCAGCGCTGACGTCACGCTCTTCATGGCCTCCGGCGGGCAGGCGCTGCCGCCGCCGCAGCGCCGCCGCCTCGCCGATGCGGGCATCCGCTGGAACGATGCGCCCATCGAGGCGATCCGCCGCGAGGGCGGGCGGGTGGCCGTCGTGCACGCGGGCGGCACCGCGTGGTGCGACACGCTCTACTGCGCGCTCGGCGTGGCGGTGCATTCGCGGATGGCCGAGAGCTTGGGCGCCGCGCTCGATGCGACCGGCTATGTCGAGGTCGATGCGCACCATGCGACGGCCGTGCCGGGGCTCTATGCCGCCGGCGACGTGTGCACGGGGCTGAACCAGATCGCGGTGGCGCTCGGCGGCGCGGCGATCGCGGCCTCGGCGATGCACCGCGCACTGCCGCCCGACTGGCCGCGCTGATCGCCTTCGGGCAGTTGCCGGGCACGCCGGTTGCCTCGCACGCGGTGGCGGGCATTCCGGCCCGCGCCAGCACCGCGCTGCATTCGCGGACACCGAAGAGACCCATGACGACGATCGATCACGACGCACCCTTGCGCCCGCGGCGCGGCTTTGCAGGCATGGACCCCGAGCGCCGGCGCGAGATCGCGCGGCTCGGCGGCCGTGCCGCCCACGAACTGGGCCGAGCGCACGAGTTCACGCCCGAGGAAGCCCGCGAGGCGCGCGCCAAGAGCCTGCGCGCGCAGGAGGCGGATGGCGGCGCGTCCGGTCCCTGATGTCGTCGGCCGTGCGGGTTGGGTGGTGCGGCGTCAGTCGAAAGGAATCGCCGCGCGCAGCACCTTCAGCTCGAAGGAGCGCGCCAGCACCGCGTCGAAACCCGCGGCGCTGCTGGTGGCCGGCAGGCCCCGCGTGGCCACCGCATCCTCGATGGCGATCAGCCGCCCATCGAAACCGGCGCCGCGTGCCAGCCGGCCCAGCGAGCGCGCTTCGCCGGCCGAGGTGCGCAGATCGATCACCGCGAAATCCGGCTGCTCGCGCACCAGTGCTTCATACCCGGTCACGGTATTCACCGCGAGATCGATCCGGTAGCCCGCATGCGAAAGCAGCCCGGCAAGGCGTGCGAGGAGGTGCATGTCGTCCGAGACCACGAGCGCTCGCTCGCTCTCGGCGGTGCCATGCCGCGCGTGGGTCATGAGCTCGCCGATGCGCTCGGCGAGTTCGTGCGCCTGCCGCGCGACCACCGCGCCGGCCTTGTGCAGCACCGCGGGCGGCGCGTCGTCGCGCGCCAGCACTTCGGTGGCGGCGGAAATGGCGGCGAGCGCATTGCGCGCATCGTGCGCACAGCGATCGAGTCGGGTGGGAGCGCGAAGAGACATGGACGGATTCATGGCGAAGGGAATGGCGGACATGGCGCGATGCTCCTGCACGCGGTGTGCCTGCCGCTTGCGAAGACGCAGAGGGCGCACCGGGTGCGCGGGCGTCAGTCTTGCGGCAAGTTTTGCCGGCACGGAAAAGACTTACAGCGGCCGTGCAGCGTGGATGACACGCGCGGCGCCGCGAGTGCCCACCATGGGATTTCAGCGGGCACCTGGCGGCACAGATCCAAAGACCAGCCGCGGGCCTCGTTGCCGATCCGGCATTCGCAAGCAATCCATTTTTTTCTGAAGGAGTCCACCCCATGCCCACCTACACCACTGGCGGCACCCCCGTTTCCACCGGCGCCACGCTCGAGGCCGACGACGTGGTCGACGTGCTCGACGACCTCTTGGAGAACGCCCGCGACGGCGAATACGGCTTCAAGGCCTGCGCCGACGAGGTCGAGTCGGCGCAGCTCAAGCAGGTGTTCCGCGACCGCGCCGCGGCCTGCGCGACCGCTGCGACCGAACTGGGCAGGATGATCGAGCGCTTCGGCGGCAAGGTCGACGACGGCGGCAGCGTGAGCGGCGCGATGCACCGCGGCTGGGTCCATGTGAAGGGCTCGCTCGGCGCCGACAGCGCGCTCTCGATGCTCGAGGAATGCGAGCGCGGCGAAGACGCCGCGGTGGCGCGCTACCGCAAGGCACTGAAGGAGCCGCTGCCGGCCGACGTGCGCGCGCTGGTCGAGCGCCAGGCCGAGGGCGCCCAGCGCAACCACGACCAGATCAAGGCGCTGCGCGACCGGTTCCGCAGCAACAAGGGCTGATGAGGAGGATCGCGCCATGGCCGAGACACCCAAGCAGTCGCCAGTGAACATCGACCAGAACCGCGCGGTCGGGCAGGACAGCCCGGCCGAGGGCAGCCACATGGGCCGCGAGGCCGACAAGAAGACCGGCTATCCCGGCTCGCCCGACATCGGCACCAACGCGGCGCAGAAGGCGCAGGTCGGCGAGAAGCTGCCGCCGTCCAAAGACTGAAAGGGAGCAAGTACGCCATGAAGGATTCGATCCGCCAGATCAAGCCTGGGGCCTTCCAGCAGTCGGTCGCGGGCGAGGAAGACCCGGGCGCCTCGATCGACCTGCCGCCCGCCGCCGCGCCCCGGCGCGGCGATGAAGCGCCGGCCGGCACACCCGGCACCGGCGAAGTGCAATGCCCGGCGTGCGGCGGCAGCGGCCGTGGCATCGGGGATGCGGCCTGCCCGGAGTGCAACGGCACCGGCAAGGTGAACCGCGGCATCGGCGGCGGTTGAGCAACGTGGTGGCGCAGGGCGCCGCTACGTGCTTTCCGCCGTCCGCGCGATGCGCGCGAACCATGCGCCGAGCTTGCCGCGTGAGTACGCAAGCGCGTGATAGAGCGCGAGTGCGGCGCGCGCCCAACCCAGGTACAGCCATGGCGCGCGTGCAGCCCGCGACACCGCGAAGAGCCGCCGGCTCCAGGTGCTGATCGCGGCGCGCGTGCGGTACACCAGCTTGCGCTGCCATGCGATGCCGGTGTCGGCATGCACTCGCTTGATCGGGCGCACGCTGCCGGCACGGGCGCGTTGCCAACTGAGTCGGTAAGCGAGTCCTTCGCGCCGGTGCCGCAGGCCCGCCGCCTGTGTGCGCGCCACGAACGCCGCATCGACCGGTGCCAATGCCAGCCGCCCTTCGTCGATGGCGCGCGCCACCATCGCCTGCATGCGCGCACTGCGCACGATCACGACATTGGTGCCGCGCCCGTCGGAGGTATACGGCTCCAGCCACGCATCGCCGAACGCGATGTCGGCGGTCTCGCTCACCACGTCGTCGCAGAAATTACAGGCCTCGTTCTGGAAGAAGCCGGAACCCCAGTCGCCTTCAGCCAGGTGGAACCAGTCGCGCTGCACCGTGCGGCCGTCGCGCAGTTCGAAGTGCGCGGTGTACCAGTTGGCCGGGCGCTGCGCGTTCTTCAGCCGGAAGTCCACGCCGCGCACTTCGGCCATCGGCACGCCCATCTGCACCGCGAAGCTCTCGATGAGGCGCGTGCTCTTCATGTGGCCGCAGAAGAGGCCCAGCGTGGCGACGATGCGCTCGCGCATCACCGGGTCTTCGCGCCGCAGCAACTGCACCGCCTTCACGAAGCAGGGCACGCCGACCACGGCGTAGCGCCCGGGTTCGCGGCGGATCGTCTCCAGCACCTCGGACATCTCCACCGGGTAGTAGCGCGACTTGGCGCCCGCCGCCAGCTCATCGGATGTGCGCGAGAGGCGGTAGCGAAAGAGGCGTTCGCCATCGGCTGGCGCCACGTGCGCGACCGCATCGACCGCGCCGGTGCGCAGCAACTCGTTGGCGGTCCAGCTCACCATGCTGCCCGAGCTGCCGCGTTCGCGAAAGCCGGCTTCCGCGACATGGCCGACATAGGCGGCACCGAAGCGCCCGACCTCGCCGTCGGCATGTGCGGTGTCCGCGAACAGGTCGTCGGCCAGTTGCGATTCGTTGGCCGCGACCGGCGAGAACGGACAGGTGCGCGCAAACGCGGCCGGCCCCTGGCGCAGCCATGCCGGCGCGCCGCGTGGCCTGAGCTCGCCGTAGCGGTCGAGCGCCATGTCGACCCTGTGCGCATCGAGCCGGCCCTGCGCGGCGCAACTGCCGCAGCCGATGCACAGCCCCGCGCGCACGATCGCATCGGGCCCCGCCGGGTTCGCGTGTTCGAGGTGGCGCTCAGGCACGTCGCGCCTCGCGCGCATCGAGCGCGGCGGTCGAAGCCAGCGGCGCCAGCGCGTCCTGCAGGTAGGCCATCGACGTGGCGCGCAGCGCGGCGATGCGCGCATGCACCGCGGCCGCCACCGGCACCGAAAGCCCGACCTCCCAGTTTCCCGGCGCCGTGGCCGCATCGACCAGGTGCCGCCGCGCGCCGAGCGTGACGAGCAGGTCGTCGATCTTGATGGCGCGGTAGGGCGACTGCTCGCAGACGAAAGGCTTGCCGTGGCGCAGCGCGAACACGCAGCCATGAAAGAAATTGGTGGCCACCGCGCCCGCGAGCGCCATGAAGCGCGCGAAGTCTTCGGGGCCGGCGGTGAGCCACTGCACGTCGGCCCAGTCGTTGCGGTAGCCGATGCTCACGATGTGCAGGCCGTGCCGCCGCGCATGCGCGCGCACCCGCTCGGCGAACCAGCCGCTGAAGTTGTGGCCATACAGCGCGATGCAACGCGACGCGGGGTTGTCGTCGCCATCGGCCTCCGGCGGCCGCAGCGCCGAAGCGAACTGAAGGCAGGGGTCGAGCACCAGCGCGGGCACATCGCCCAGGCTCTGCGCGATGAGCGCGCGCGAATTACCGTCGCGCACCGAAAGCGCATCGAAGCGGCGCAGCGCCGCGGCGCGGTGCGGCGGCACGCCGCGCGCCACCGGGTGGTTGCCGAAGCTGGCCGCATAGGCCACGAGGCGACCGGCGCGCAGGCCTTCGCCGAAGAAGGGCGGGCAGTCGCGGAACCAGGGATGCGCGAAGTTCCAGACCTCGTCGCTGCCGACCACCACCGCGTCGCAGCGCGGCATGTCCTGCGGGCTTTCGAGTTCGAAGGGGCGCGTCAGCGGCAGCGCCTCGATGGCGTCGAGAAAGCGCCGCGTCTTGCGCGCATACATGCGCCGGTCGGCGGGCGGCGTGGCGCCGGGCTGCGCCGGCTGCAGCGCGCAGCGCCACTCGGCGAGGTCGATGCGGCGCGAACGGTGGTCGAGCACCACCGCGCGGTACCCCAGGCCGCGCAGCCCTTCGGCCAGGCAGCGGGCCTGCCAGTACGAGCCGTAGTTGATGCAGCGATGGAAGGTGAGCACGCCGACCTGCGGCATCGGCGCGGGCTCCGGCAAGCGCGGCAGGTGGCGCCCGGAGCCATCACGGGGAGGAAGGAGCAGCGCGGGCATTTGCATGACGGACAACGCTAGCGGCGCATGCACGGCACCGCGTCGGACGATGCGCCGTGGCCCGGTGCGTGCCGCACGCGGTGCGCGGGCACGTCGATTGCCCGTGGACCCCGGCCATGAACCACGTCCCCATGCAGGTGCAACTCGGCAACGGGTGGGCCTGTCAGATCGAGGTTCACTGCAAGCAAAACGGTTCTTGCAACGGCCGCGCGGAAGTCTCGTGCAACGGCACGCGGCGCTGCGTGCTGATGGCATTGAACGTCGAAGGCTCCGACGACGTGCTCGACAACCTGATGCAGCGCGTGCGCCTCTACATGGCGCACGCGGCCTGCCCGGAGGACGACGGCGATTGACCGGTCGATCAGCGTGCGGCACCCGCAGGCGCGTGCGCATGCGGCGCGGCCGTCGGGTCGGCGAGCTGCACGGCCTGGCCCTTCTGCCAGGCATCGGCGCCGGGCGCGATGGACGGCGCGGCGATGTCTTCGCGGTTCTTGCGCTTCTCGGCGCTCTGCACGCCGAAGCGGCGGTCGCGCTCTTCCACCATGGCGGCGTTCGCCTGCCCCGTCGGCGGTGAAACCCATCATGAGCTGCGGCGCGCCGAGCGGCAGTTCCTTCTGCTGGTCGGTGTGCCAGGTGTGGAAGGTCTTGCCGTAGGTGCCGACCAGCTTCTTCATGAGCGCATGCTCGGCCGCCTGCGGAATGCCCGGTGCGATGAGCTGGCCCGACTTCACCTCGTGCACATGGCTGTGCCACAGCGCCTTCTCGGCATCGGGCAGCGTGTTGAACAGGCGCTCGCTCACGATGTATTCCACGCCCATGAGCTTGGCCGACTTCTGGTTGCCGTCGAAGATCACGCACTGGATCACTTCGTCGTTGAGCACGGCGCAGTAGTGGTGCGCTTCCATCTGCGCGTCCATTCGGCCGCTGTAGAAGTGGAAGCCGTCGAGGTAGGCGTTGAGCGCTTCGATGGGCGGCTTGTCCTGCAGCAGGGCCGCGCCGGTTTCCAGCACCGCGGTGCCGGCGCGCTTGTCCGCGCCGGGCGCCTCGACGTTCGACGGGCTTGGCTTGTCGCCGCAGGCCGCGATGGCGGCCGCGAGCGCCAGCAGCGCCGCCCCTTGCAGCAGATGCCGCATCGCGTGGCGCGGCTCAGATGAAGGGCACGCCGCCCGTCACCGGGATCGTCGCGCCCGAGATATAGCTCGCCTGGTCGGAGGCGAGCAGCACGTACACCGCCTGCAGTTCCGCGGGCTGGCCGGGCCGCTTCATCGGCGTCTGCTTGCCGAACTCCTTCACCTTCTCGGGCGGCATGGTCGAGGGAATGAGCGGCGTCCAGAACGGGCCGGGCGCCACGCAGTTCACGCGGATGCCTTTCTCGGCGAGCAGTTGCGCCATACCGCCGGACATGTTCTGGATCGCGCCCTTGGTCGCCGCATAGGCCACCAGCGTGGCGTTGGGCTTGTCGGCGTTGACCGAGGCGGTGCTGATGATCGATGCGCCGGGCTTCATGCGCGCGGCGGCGGCCTTGCAGAGGAAGAAGTTCGCATACACGTTGGTGCGGAAGGTGCGGTCGAACTCCTCGGCCGAGATCTCGTCGAGCGACTTGTGCGTCATCTGGAAGGCCGCGTTGTTCACCAGCACGTCGAGCCGGCCGAAGGCGTCGAAGGCCTGGTCCACCAGCTTGCGGCAATGCGCTTCCTCGCAGATGTCGCCGGGCACCGCCACGCAGCGGCGGCCCGCGCGCTCGATCCACTCGCGGGTGACCTTCGCGTCTTCCTCTTCCTCGGCGAGGTAGGAGATGAGCACGTCGGCGCCTTCGCGCGCGAAGGCAATGGCCACCGCGCGGCCGATGCCGCTGTCGCCGCCGGTGATGAGGGCGGCCTTGCCCTCGAGCTTGCCGCTGCCGACGTAGCTCTCTTCGCCGAAATCGGGTGGCGGCGACATCTTCGATTCGAGGCCGGGCGGCTGCTGGGCGGGCGTGGAAAAGGGTGGTTGGGGGCCGGTCTGGCGAGGGTCTGTCATGGCGGGTCCTGTCTGGATCGGTGGAGTTCAGTGGAGGGTTGGAATGGATCGGCGCGGCCGGTCAGGCGCCGGCATCGTTCTCGCGCGGCGTGCCGCGTGCGGCGCGGCGCTTCTGCGTGTCCTTGCTGTCCGCATCGGGACTGGCGGCGTCGCGGTCGGCGGCTTTCTTCATGCCGCGCTCGAGGTCCTGCGTGCCGGCGCCGCCGCCGATGGCGGGCTCCTCGCCGTTCACCGCGTCGGGCGCCTGCACGCGCTGGCCGCCGGAGGCCGGATCAGGGGCTGGACGGGCTGGATTGCGGGGCGTGTTCATCGTGTGCTCCTTGCGTTTCTCGAGAAAAGGGCAAATGCGGTGACGGCGGCGATCGCGCCGAGGCCGAGCCATACCGCATCGGTGGGCTTTGTCTTCCTCTCGCTGCGGAAGCCGCCGTCGATGGCGCAGCCGCGCGAGGGTTCGAAGAGATTGCCGTCGCTGTGCGCGGCGGGCGCGGCACGGCGCATCGCGGCGCCGCCGACCCAGCCGAGCACGCGCGCCATCAGGTTCGGCGCGAGCGCATGCATCAGGATGCCCGGCCGCGCCGGTGCGCCGATGTAGGTGCGTGCGCGCGGCCGCGTGGCCAGCGCCACGAGCGAGGCCGCCACGCGGCGCGGATCGAGCACCGGCGGCGGCGGCGCGACGCGGTGCCCGCTGTAGTTCGCGCCATGCGACATGCCGGGCGAATCGACGAAGGTCGGGAACACCTCGCAGACGTGGATGCCCGGAAATTCGGCGAGCTCCGCGCGCAGCGACTCCGAGAACCCGCGGATGCCGAACTTGCTGGCGGTGTAGGCCGTCGCATAGGGCGTGGCGACCCAGCCGCCGAGCGAGATCATGTTGACCAGCGTGCCGCGGCCGCGCTCGCGAAAGTGCGGCACGATGGCGTAGGCGCCGTGCATGTGGCCCAGCAGGTTGGCCTCGACCACGCGCCGGTGCGAGGCGAGCGGCGTCTCCTCGAAGCGTCCGACGGCGCCGACGCCCACGTTGTTGATCCACATGTCCACGTGGCCGAAATGGGCGATGGCCGATTCGGCGAGCGCCGCCATCGCGGCGGGGTCGGTCACGTCGGTCGGTATGGCGAGCGCGCGTGCGCCGGCCGCTTCGCACTCGGCGGCCAGCGACTGCAAGGCCTTCTGGTTGCGCGCGGCCAGCGCGAGCGAGGCGCCTTGCGCGGCGAAGGCGAGGGCGGTGGCGCGGCCGATGCCGCTGGAGGCGCCGGTGAGCACCACGACCTGCGAGCGCAGCGTGCGCGGGGTGGCATCGGCCGGACCGTCATGGGCCGACGATGGTGTGGATGGCGTGGTTCCTGCGGGGGATTTCGCGGCGGAAATGGGGGACACGGGGCAGCTCCTGCGGGCAAGTGAGGCCCCTACCTTTTGACCTGCGGCGCGCCGCGTGCGCGCGAGGCTTGCGCATCCGGGCGTCGGACAAAGCCCACGGGTTTCCCGCTTGTTGCGTGCATGCCGCAGCCATGCGGGAACCGAGGAAAGGTCGCGGCCCCAAGCGCACTCAAGGCGGCGTTCTGTCCTTGCGTTCAGTCAGTCGTGGCGCCGCCGCGTCAATGCCTCCAGCGCGATCAGCGCGGCATCGAGCTTGTCCGCACAGGCGCGCCACTGGTTGCGCGCGCCCGGCGAAGGCAGCGGGCCGCCGTCGCGCACGGCCACCCGCACGGCGTCGAGCCACACGTCGACCTGCTCGCGCGCGACCGCCTCTTCGGCGCCCTGGTGTGCGAGCGTGCTCTCCAGCCGCTCGATGCGCGCGTGCCAGTCCGCGGCGTCCGCTGCCTGGTCGTTGGTGCGTGTCATGCGCGCTGCACGGAAGAGGGCGCCCGCGGAAACGAAGGCACGGCCCGCGCGCTGCGGGCGAGCGCATTGCGGCCCTCGGCCGTGATGGCGGTGACCACGGCGCGCGCGATGCGCCGCTCGCCGGTGCGCAGCAGCTCGGGCGGCTCGGTCAGTGCTTCGAGCAGCGAGGCGCTGCGCAGCGCGAGGATGCGGTGGATGTCTTCCGGCGCGGAGCACACCACCGGCAACTGCCGGCGCGACAGGAGTTCGAGCAGTTGGTAGTACTCGGCCACGCGGAGGTCTCGGGGCGTCGTCTTTTTTCTCATGCGGATACCTGGAAGGAGAAGGAAGGTCGATGAAGGAAACCGGACAACCTTCTCCCGGCAAACGGCATGCCTGCGCTCCGGGTGCGCCGAGCGCGACAGGCACTTCCTTGGCGATTGGGTGGCGTCCGACACCTCTGCGGCATCGTGCGTTCAGCCTTTGCGGCAAGCCCGCTCGCGCAGCCCGTGCACGGCGCGCATAACCGAAAGGAGCACACACGATGACCAAGCCAAGGAAGCCCGGGGTACCCACGTCGCCGCAAGAAGTGCAGGCGCCGTTGGGCGGTGCGAACGCAACGCAAAAAGCACCCGCGAAGAAAGAAGGACCGACCGCCACGCGCACCACGCGCGAAGGCGCGTCGGTCGGCAAGGCCGGCAACTCGACCGCCGGCGGCGCGGCCGACCAGCTCACGCCGAAGGACTAGCGTGGCCGGCGCGGCCGGGGCTCAGCCCTTGCGGCCGTCGACCTGCGATTCGGCGTCGAGCCAGTCCTGCACCTCGTCGCCGGGTTCGCCGCCGCGGCGCACGTGAGCGTCGTAGGCGGCATTGCGGATGCGCTCTTCCCTTGCGGCCGGGTCCTCGCCCTGCATCGACTGCTGTTGTTGCTGCCGGCCGGGCCCATCGGATGCATTGGACGCAGCGGACGAAGGCTGCGTGGCCGCCTCGCTCGCGGCTCCCGCGCCTTGCGCTCCTTGTGCGCTCGTGCCCAGGGGCTGCTGGTTCTCTGGATTGCTGCTGCTGCTGCTGCTGCTTGTCTTCGGCATGGTCACCTCCTGTATGTACGCCGTTGAACACGCCGGCCAACCTACGCCGTTGCGGTGGCGCCGCCGTCGGACAAGTGCCCGATTTCGACCGATGAATGCGAAAAGTTCGAAGCGCGGCGCGAGAGAATTCTTGGCACGCGGTTTTGATCTTTTTCCTACAGCGAACGCGTCGGCGTGCGTGCGAGCCTGCGGCCTTCGATCAACTCCGTGGAGCGCACCCATGACCCTGTCTTCCCGCCATCTCGCAGCAACATTTGCAGTCAGCTTTTCGCTGCTGGCCGCCTCCTCCGCCTGGGCCGCGGACAAGCTCGCGGCCGCCGACGCCTCGATGCTCAAGGACATCGCCCAGGCCAACATGGCAGAGGTCGAGACCGGCAAGCTCGCGCTCGAGAAAAGCACCAACCCCGAGATCAAGAAGTTCGCCCAGATGATGGTCGACGACCACAGCAAGGGCTTGGCCGACGTGAAGACGCTCGCATCGGCCAAGGGCACCGAGCTGCCCGACGGCCCCGACGTCAAGCACAAGGCGACGGCGCTCGAATTCAAGGCGCTCTCGGGCGACATGTTCAACAGCCGCTATGCGAAGCAGGCCGGCGTCGGCGACCACGAGGCCACCGAGAAACTGCTGAAGAAGACGCAGGCCGAGGCGAAGGACGCCGACCTCAAGGCGCTGGCCGGCAAGATGCTGCCGATCGTGCAGGGGCACCTGCAGCATGCGCGCCAACTGGTCGCCACCACCGACAAGAAGTAGCAACCGCAACCGCACCGCATTGCGGTGTCGGAACGAAGATCGAGGGCGCGAGCTTGAAGCTCCGCCCTCGATTCGCTTTACGCGTCTGCGCAATCAGTGGAGAAGGGGAGGCCTCTGCATCTCGGTGTCGGTGGGGCCGGCCACGTCGGAGGGCTCCAGCACCACGCGCTCGGCGCCGGTCTGCGCATGCACGAGCAGCGCGCGCTCGCGCAGCAGGCCCATGCAGGCGGTCAGCGTCGAGAGCTGGTCGACCGGCTCGCCGCCGGCCAGGAATTCCAGCGTGGCGCGGGGCACATGCACGAACAGGCGCCGGTGGTCGAGCAGCCGGATGCTGAACTCGTAGCCGTCGCCTTCGTAGCAGTCGGACATGCGAACCCGCCCCTGCAGCCCGTCAGGCTGTCGCTTCCTCGATCTGCGCGGCTTCGGCCAGCAGGCCCAGGCGCTGGTCGGTGGCCTGTTCCTCCGAGAGGCTGGTCTGGAGCAGCGGAAGGGCGTCTGCAAAGCCCAGCTTCTTCGCGAGCAGGCACAGCGACGTGTAGCCGGCGATCTCGTAGTGCTCGGCCTTCTGCGCGGCGCCGATGAGCGCCGCATCGAGCACCGGGCCTTTCTCGATCAGGTCGACCAGCGACATCGTTTCTTCGACCAGGCCTTCCATGCCGTCGCACTTGATGCGCTTGAGCTTGAAGCCGCACTGTTCGGCGACCTGCTCCAGGCGCTCGACCTGGTTGCGCGTTTCCTGCAGATGGTCTTCGAACGCCTGCTGCAGATCGGGGTCGGTGGCCGCGCGCGCGAGCTTGGGCAGCGAGCGCGTCATCTGCTTCTCGGCGTTGTAGGTGTCCGAGATCTCGTGCACGAAAAGGTCCTTCACGGACTTGACTGGCATGGATGGCTCCTTCGTTGAGGTGGGTTGAAAAGTGCAAAGGTGGCGGCCGTTCCGCGGCGTCCATGTAGGCCATTTGCGATTCGATTCGCCAGTGCCGCGGCATCGGGTGCCGCTGCCGTCAACGCGGGTTCTTGCCGCGTGATTCCGTTGCTGCAGCGGCTGCGGCACGACCGTCGCCGAGGAACTCGACGAGCAGCGCATTCACCTCGTCGGGCTCTTCGTGGTGCAGCCAGTGCGAGGCCCGCGGCAGCCGCACGACGTGGCCGTTGCGGCAGTAGCGCAGCGCGGCTTGCGCGAGGCCCGGCTCCAGCGCGGAATCGGCATCGCCCCAGACGATGCGCACCGGCGCCTCGATCTTCTCGGCGCGCGGCCGCGCGAGCGGCATGGCGCGGTACCAGTCGAGCATCGCGCGCAGCGCATCCGGCTCGGCCCAGGCCGCGCGGTAGCCCGCGAGCTTGTCTTCGCCGAAGGTGCCGGGGCGGCTCGAATGTGTGAGCGCCGCCTGCAGCAGCGCGAAGTTGTTGGCACGCAGCAGCGCTTCGGGAATCCACCGCAACTGGAAGAAGCCGACATAGGTGCTGCGCAGCATCTGCAGCGGGTGCGTCAGCGCGTACGAGAAGAACGTGGCGGGGTGGGGCGCGTTGAGGATCGCCAGGCGCTCCACCGCCGCCGGCTCGCGCGCCGCGAGGTGCCACGCCACCATGCCGCCCCAGTCGTGGCCGACGAGGCAGAAGCGCGGCGCGTTCAGCGCCTGTGCGATGCCCATCACGTCGTCGGCCAGCGTGTCGAGGGTGTAGGCGCCGGTGCCTTCGGGCTTCTGCGATTCGCCGTAGCCGCGCTGGTCGGGAACCGCCACGCGCCAGCCCGCATCGACCAGCGGCTGCACCTGCTGGCGCCATGCGCCCCAGTACTCGGGGAAACCGTGCAGCAGCATCACGAGCGGCGCGCCTTCGGCGCCCGCGGTGGCGACATGGAGCGACACGCCGTTCGTGTCGAGGGTCCGGTGCATCAGCGTGGCTTCCATCGTGTTCATCCCAAGGCGGTGTCCAGGACCATCATCAGCACGAAGCCGAGCATCAAACCGGTGGTCGCGTGGGCCTCGTGGCCCTTGCGGTGCGACTCCGGAATGATCTCGTGGCTGATGACGAACAGCATCGCGCCCGCCGCCATCGCAAGGCCCCAGGGCAGCAGCGCGGCGGTGAGCCCGATGACGGCCGCGCCCAGCACGGCGGCCAATGGCTCGACCAGCCCCGACAGCACGCCGAGCTCGACCGATGCCAGCTTGCCGTAGCCCACGCTGCGCAGCGCGAGCGCGACGACCAGGCCCTCGGGCACGTCCTGGATCGAGATGCCGGTGGTGAGCGCGGTCGCGCCCACCGCATCGGTGCCCGCGAACGCGACGCCGATGGCCAGCCCCTCGGGCAGGTTGTGCAGCACGATGGCCAAGACGAAGAGCCAAACGCGCTTGAGCGCGCGCGACTCGGGCCCTTCGAGGCCCTTGACGAAATGCTCGTGCGGCACGGCGCGGTCGATCGCCAGCAGCACCATCGCGCCGAGCAGCACGCCCGCGCCCACCAGCGCGCCGCTGCCCCAAGCGCCGGCGCCTTGCGACTTCGCCGCCGCGAGCGCGGGAATGACGAGCGAGAACGAACTCGCCGCCAGCATCACGCCCGCGCCGAAGCCCAGCATGCTGTCGTAGGCGCGCTGCGAGAACTGCTGCGAGAGCAGCACCGGCACCGTGCCGAGCGCGGTCGCCAGCGCGGCGATGCAGCCGCCGGTGAGCGCCGCGCCGACCGGCGAGCCCGAGCGCGCGAGATTCGCGCCTTCGATCAACAGCAGCAGCAAGCCGGCGCACGCGATGCCGGCGCCGAGCCAGCGCCGCGCGGTGCGGGCCGAGAGGGCGGTCTTGGGAAAGCGGATATCAGCCATGCCGGGTACGGGTGTGAGAACAGGGAGCGGGGCGCAACAGGCACGCAGCGTGTTGGCCTGTTGCAGCCGCATTCGTAGGACCCATGCCCGCCGCGCGGGGAAAACCGCCTACTTGCTGTTGTTTGTTCTCGCACCGGCGTCTGTGTGCGCGCAGCTCGCGGAGATCGCCGACCCGATCGGCCGGATGCTCAGCCGGCGCGCTGCAGCTCGCCCATTTCGGAGCGCACGGTTTGCGGCGTCTTGCCGGTCCAGACATGGAACGCGCGGGCGAAGGAATTGGAGTCCTCGAAGCCCAGCAGGAACGAGATTTCGGCGCTCGACATCTCGGTGTTGCGCAGGTAATGGTGGGCCAGCGAATCGCGCAAGGCA
Source organism: Variovorax sp. W1I1 (assembly GCF_030815625.1). NCBI lineage: Bacteria > Pseudomonadati > Pseudomonadota > Betaproteobacteria > Burkholderiales > Comamonadaceae > Variovorax > Variovorax sp. W1I1. The sequence continues at coordinate 1,712,417 of NZ_JAUSWZ010000001.1, forward strand.
TCGAGCGTCTGCTGGAACGAGGTGCCCTCGTCCCGCAGCCTGCGTTGCAAGGTGCGAGTGCTGACCGCGAGCTTCCGGCTGACCGCCTGCATGGAGACCTCGCCGGCCGGCAAGGTCTCCAGCAGCGTGCTGCGCACGCGCTCGGCCATGCCGGCGCTTCGGTCGAGATCGGCCAGCCGCTGGCGCAGCGAAGGCTCGAAGAACGACCACATCTTGTGGTTCTCGGTGAGGAAGGGACGCTCGACGTCGGCCGCGGCGAACACCAGCGTGGCCCGCGGCGCATCGGTCACCGGCAGGCCGAAGAACGAGGTGTAGATGAGCGCCTCCGCTTCGGTGGCGGGCGGCGAGGGCCAGCTCACGCGCAAGGGCTGCACCGGGCTGCGCGTTGCGAGGCGCGCCAGCTGGACGAAGAACACCAGCTTGAACGCGAGGAACACGCTGGGCGGCCGCTCGGTGGGGTCGAGGAAATCGATGGTGACGGTCGTGTGCGCCGTCGTGCGTTCGAGCCTGATCGCCATGGGCGCGATCAGCTTCACGTATTTGGCAATCCGCTCGAGGGCGCCGTTCATGTCGGCGCTGCAGAGCGCGGCGAAAAGCTCGGGATCGAACCAGTCGGACGTCATGACCTGCGCGATGCGCAGTGGCGCCGGCAAGTCGGGATCAATCGACAGGGCTTCCGCTTCGAGGGCTTCCCAAAGCCTGAAGAAATCAGCCGAATCCAGCCGGACGTTCTGGCGCGTGAATAAATCGGCCGGCAATTGCGCGCGGCGCAATACGGGGGAGGTGGCAAGTCCGGCGTCCTGCATCAATAACCGCCATCCGGGCCAGACTGAAAAATCCAGAGTTGAATTGCTGCGCCGGACAATTGGAAGGCTTTGATTTTCTGAATTCATGAGGCAGTCTACGCTGCGAATCGCGCCACCGCAATCGCGAAACACGCCAACCTGAGCTTGCCGGGTTGGCGCGTTTTGCCGGTAGATTGGCGCATTCCGCGCGTGCCATTGGCGCAATTCGCAGGCAAAGTATGGGCTGGTCAAATCTCCAACGATCGATTCGAATGAACAAAGAAATGAAAAAAACCGTATTGATTACAGGCGCCTCATCGGGTTTTGGCCTGATGCTCGCCAACAAACTTCACCAGCAGGGATTCAATGTCATCGGCACCAGCCGGGAGCCTGAGAAGTACGCGAGCAGGGTGCAATTCAAATTGCTGCGCCTGGATATCGATGACGACAATTCCGTCAAATCTTTCACCGAAGAATTGTTCAGATATACCCAGCGGCTGGACGTGCTGGTCAATAACGCAGGCTACATGGTCACCGGCCTCGCCGAAGAAACACCCACGGACCTGGGCCGCCAGCAATTCGAGACGAACTTCTGGGGCACGGTGAAAGTCACCAACGCCTTGTTGCCGCATTTCCGGGCGCAGAAGCAGGGGCGAATCATCACGGTGAGTTCCATCGTGGGCCGCATCGGCCCGCCGAATCTCTCGTACTACACCGCCTCGAAGCATGCCGTTCAGGGCTATTTCAAATCCTTGCGCTTCGAGCTGGATCAATTCAATATCAAGGTCAGCATGGTGGAGCCGGTCTGGTTCAAGACCAACCTTGGCAGCCATGCCATTTCAGCGGGAAATGGGCGAATTGCAGATTACGACGCCTACCGCAAACAGGCCAATGCGGCCACGCAAAAAGGACTTGATGAAGCCGAGGCGCCGGATGCGGTGGTCAATACCATCACTCGACTTATTGAAAGCAAAAATCCGAAATTCAGCAATCCCGTAGGAAAGATGACCGGGATGATCCTTTTTCTTCAGAGTTATCTGCCCAGAATGTTCGAAGGCTCGATCTTGAAAAGCGTGCAATCAGCCAAATAGGCATTTGGAATTAATATGAAATACTACCTTTGCAAATTCATTCCGCCGCGCGCGGATTTCCTGGCGACCATGTCTGCCGACGAGCAAACATGGATGAAACAGCACGGTGCTTACCTGAATGAGCTTCTTGTGCAGGAATTGATTGTTGCCCACGGCCCGGTGCTGGACCCGGCCGGAGGATATGGCGTTTCGCTATTCCAAATTGCCGATGATCAGGATATTGCGACCCTGACATCGGCAGACCCGATCATTAAAAATGGCGTGGGTCATTACGAGCATCACCCCATGCTCCATTTGAAATTCCGGGGCTGATTCATTCCAATTGAATTGCGGCCCGAAACAGGAATTCAGCCGCCGCGATCGTCCTTTTCCCTCAGCGCAGTCCATCGCGGATCGGTGTGGCGGCCGCTGTATTCCTGGTCGATCTCGTCGATCACACGGTCGGCGTTCTTCGGGTCGACCGCCGCAAGAATCGCGTCGATCTTGGCCTCGACGCGGTCGTCGCCTTCCTTGGACTGTGGCGAGCCGAGGTACAGCAGGAAGGCGAGGCCGCCCACCTGCCAGAGCAACTGCAGGAACTCGGACTGCCAGTTCTCCAGCGTGTCCCGCATCATCTCGATGAGGTAGCCGTTGACTTCCACCGGATGGCCGAACTGCGTCTGTTCGTTCGCATAGGCGAACCAGCCGAAGACCCAGTGGCCGATCAGCGAGATGAGAAAAAAGCCGGCCGTGACCCAGGCGAAGCCGTAGAGCTTCCAGATCGATTTCTTCTTCATGAGCGAGCACCCCTTGTTTGTTGTTCGACGAAGGGAAATTCGGCGCGCCCCGCAAGCAAGGGGCAGAAGGAAAAAACCGGCGTTGCATCGCCGGAGAGTCCTACGCGTGTGCGGCCACGGCCACCGAACTCCAGCGCGGGCGACGCTGCCCGCTGTCTCTATTGCTTCGCAGGCTGGGGCGCGCTCTGGCTCTGCGCGGCCGGCGGCGGGGAGGGTGCCTCGCCGCGCTTGTCCACTGCATAGAAATACGCCAGCGCGCCGAGGAAGATGAGCACCGCGGCGCTCGCGCCCCAGGCGAACACGCGGCGGTTGTCGCGGTCGTCGCTTGTTTCGCGGAGCTCGCGGTGGTCGTCGCGATGGTCGTCGCTGTGGGTGTTGGTGGGTGTGTTGTTCATTGCCGATCTCCTTTGAGCCAGCATTCGAGCGACCCGCGCGGCGAACTGTAGGAGCGCGCCGCCGTTGGGATGCGGTTGTCTTCTACATGTGCGGCAGCACCCGTGCCTAGCGTTGGAGGCGAACGGCAAGCATCGGATCGCGAGTGCTTCGCCCCGTCACTTCACAGGAGATGCCCCATGGCACAACCGGACTTCGACATCCCCGTTCCCGAGAAAGCCGACTCGCTGCGCGCGCGCCTGCAGGCGCTGGCCGAGCGGGTCGGCGTGCTGGCGCCGGGCGCGCCGCTCACCGACGAACTCGTGGCGTTTGCCGAAGGCGCGATCGACATGGCGCGCGACGGACGCCAGCAGCTCACGGCAGATCGCGCAGCGTGAAATACATCGGGCCGGGCACCAGCGCCGGCGTGCGCGACCGCGTGCCGCCCGGAGCGCCGCGGTGGTGGGCCTACGCGCCGGGAATGTTGAGCTCGACCCATGCCGGCGCATGGTCGCTCGCACCGGTGCGCCCGCGCACGTCGCGGTCCACGCCGGCGCTGCGAAGCATCGGCGCGAGTTCGGCGTTCAGCAGCAGATGGTCGATGCGAAGTCCGGCGTCGCGCGGATAGCGGTTGCGCCAGTACGTCCAGAAGGTGAACGGCACGCGGTCGGGATGTGTCGCGCGAATCGCATCGGTCCAGCCTTGCTTCTGCAGTTGCGCGAACGCCGCGCGGCTTTCGGGCTGCAGCAGCGCGTCGTCGCGCCACGAGGCCGGGTTGTAGATGTCGGCATCGGTCGGCACGACGTTGTAGTCGCCGGCCAGCACGACGGGCATGCCGCTCGAAAAGAGCTTCTTCGCATGCCGGTTGAAGGCCTCGAACCACTGCAGCTTGTAGTCGAACTTCGGCCCCGGCTGCGGATTGCCGTTGGGCAGGTAGAGGCAGCCGACGAGCACGCCGCCGACCACCGCCTCGATGTACCGGCTCTGCGTGTCGGCTTCCATGCCCGGCAGGCCGCGCCCGGTGTCGATCGGCTCCCGTCCGCGCGCGAGGATGGCGACACCGTTCCAGGCACGCTGCCCGTGCGCGACGATGCCGTATCCCGAGCTGCGGATCGCATCGACCGGCAGGGCGGCATCGGGAGACTTGAGTTCCTGCAGGCAGGCGACGTCGGGCTTCGATTCATCGAGCCATTCGAGCAGGCGGGCGAGGCGGCTGTTGATGCCGTTGACGTTGAATGTGGCGATCTTCATCAGGGGCAAGCCGGGGGATCTGAGAGCGTGGCAATGAGCGCGTGAGATCGTCCGGCCCTTTGATCCCGCCGGCTCCGGCCGCGGCGACCGGGCGCTTACCCGACGCGGTTCTCGATCGGCTCGGCAGGCGCTCGCGAGCGAAGCTCGAAGGCCGGACGCCGCCTGCGCTCGCGCTGCACCGGTGGTGCGGCCGCCACGCTGGGCTGCGCTGTTGCGCCGAGTGCGCCCCACAGGCCCGCGAAATGAACGTCCGCCTCCTTGCGCAGTCTGGCGATCTGCTCGATGCGGGCGTCCGGAATGCCCAGGCGCCCGCCTTGCGTGCGCTGGTGAAGTTGGTGAATGGCCGTGTAGGCGGCGGTTTCTGCTGCCATCCAGGCGACGAATGCAGCAGGGGCGGGGTCTTCGGCCATCGGTTTCCTTCGGTGGTGTCTATCTATCTGCGCGCGGCGACATGGAATCTAGAAGCCTTCCGGCAACCATTTGTAGGCGGGCGCCCTCAAGGTGCGCCGGAATACGCCGTCCCGTATCCCGTTCGTCACCCGGAGGCAGAGGCAGCTCGAACGGGAGTCAGCGTCACACCGGCACCTGGACGATGGTGTGGACAAAACAGAGCTTGTGGCCCTCGGGGTCGAGGCAGTAGGCCGCGTAGAAGTCCGGCGCGTACCGTAGCCGGAGGCCCGGCGCACCCTGGTCGGTGGCGCCATGCGCCAGGGCGGTTGCCCAGACGGCATCGACCACGGACCGCGACGGGGCCAGAAAACTCACCTGGCTGCCGTTGCCGCACGAGGGTGGCTGGCCGTTCACCGGGGTGCCGATCACGAACTGCGGCCAGCGCTGGCCCGGATGCTGCCAACAGATTCCCGCGGGGCCGGCCCGCGAAGGATCGACGCTCCGCTGGAGGCCGAAGTGCGCGAGCACGGCGTCGTAGAACGCGCACATCCGCCCGAGGTCTTTCACGCCGATCTGTACGTGGGCGAACATCTTCGAAGGACGCGGCGATGAGGGGATGGCGGGGTCAGGCGTCGATGTCGATCAGGGCCAGTCCGGTCTCGGGGTTGCAGGTCTTGCGCAGGTAGCCGGGCGACTCGATCAGCAGCACCTCGAGCGTCGGCTGCACGGTGGCCTGCAGCACGTGGCCGCCGATCGTGCTGCCATCGCGCCGGCTCAGCACCGCGTGCGCATGCACCTTGGGCCGATCGCCGTCGAGCGCGATGTCGCCGTTGAAGGAAAGCACCTCGACCTGCTCCTGGACCGGAATCCGTTCGTACTCCTTCCGCTCCCAGTCGAAGTAGCCGAGCACCGCGCCACGCAGCGCGCCGATGGCGCTGAAGCGGCTGGCCGAGAGCGCGTTGTCCTCCGCGAATTTCTCCAGGAGGGAGACGACGTCGTCTCCCTTGTCGAAGACCAGCGCGATGGTGCGCTCGGGGCTGGTGTTGAGGATCTTGGATTTCATGGCGAGGGGTTCCTGTGAGGTTGGGCAGGGAGTGCGCGGCGTTCAGCGCGCGGGTTTCTGCTTGCAATCCGTGGCGGACGGCTCCTTGCAGTCGTCCCGCCGCGGCGGTGCCGAGGGCGCTTCAGGCGTCTTGCCGGCGCTGTTCGGTTCGGCGTCCTGCACATGCGCGGGTGGCGTCTTCACCAGGCCGGGGTCCTTTCCCACGGGCGCCGGCTTGGTGAGCGCAGGATCGACAGCGGCGGGTGGTTTGACGATGAAGTCCGATTGGCCGCCTGGCCTTGCCGGCGCATCGGCTGGCGCGCGCTGCTGCCCCGGCGGCGATTGCGCCGCGGCCAGCCCGGCAACAAGTGCCAGCGCACCGGCCATCAAAGCGGCTTTGGCAGCCGACGCCATCGCTGTAACTGAAGCCCCTGCAGACATCGTTCAACTCCTTCGCTCTTGCATGCGGTCCACCGTTTCACCGGGAAGTCCGTGTCCATGTAGGCGCTGTTCACCGGCGACCGCAGGGCGCATTCGCAGCCTCGGCGCCTGGGCCGCGTTGCCATTCCTGGCGTCGAATGCCACGGCGTGACCTCCTACATCCACGGCTGGATTCAAGTCGGAAACTGCACAAATCAGGGGGAGCGACAGGCCGCGACAGGCCGCATCTGCGAACAGCGGCCGTCCAGGATGGCGACCGGCATGAGGAGTTTCGGTGCCTCCTCGACGCGGGCAAAATCGCAATCCGCCACCGAGCGGCTCCATGGCCGCTTCCGTCCATCTGTAGTGAGCACGATTTGCCCGATTCCACATCTTCCGCTGCGGATGAGCCCGTCCCCTCCGAGTCCACCCCTGCCGTCCCTTCCGACGCTTCCGCCGCTTCCATGTCGGACGCGGATGCGGCCCTCATCCCGAGCTCGCTGAATTTCCCGGTCATCGGCATCGGCGCATCGGCGGGCGGTCTCGAGGCACTGCTGCGCTTCTTCGAGCACCTCCCCGCGCGTGCCGGCATGGCCTTCGTGGTGATCCTTCACCTGTCGCCCAAGCACGAAAGCAGCGCCGCCGACATCCTGCAGCGCACCACGCGCATGAAGGTGTCGCAGGTGACCAGGCCCACGCCGATCGAAGTCGACCAGGTCTACGTGATCCCGCCCGGGGTCGAGCTGACGATGAACGACGGCTACCTGCGCGTCGCGCCGAGCGAGCGCGCAAAGGGCCAGCATGTGACGGTGGACGTCTTCTTCCGCACGCTGGCCGAAGCCCATCGCGAACGCGCGGTGTCGGTCGTGATGTCGGGCACCGGCAGCGACGGGGCGGTCGGGCTCACGCGCATCAAGGAGCGCGGCGGCATCGCGATCGCGCAGGCGCCCGACGATGCGGCGCACACCGGCATGCCGATGGCGGCCATTGCCACCGGCATGGTCGACATCGTGCTGCCGGCCGCGGAAATCGGCCAGCGGCTGATCGATCTCTGGACCAACGCCCGCCAGATCCGGATGCCCGATGCCGAGAAGATCGGCGGGTTCGTCGCGCCGCCCGAAACGCAGGCGGCCGCCCAGCAGGCGGAGCAGGCACTGCAGGAAATCATCGGCCTGCTGCGCACCCACACCCGGCACGACTTCAGGCACTACAAGCGGGCCACCGTGCTGCGCCGCATCGAACGCAGGCTGCAGGTGAACCGGCTGACGGACCTGCCGGCGTACCGGGACTTTTTGCGGGAGCATCCGGAAGAGGCCGGGCCGTTGCTGCAGGACATGCTCATCAGCGTGACCAACTTCTTTCGCGACCGCGAATCCTTCGAGGCGCTGGAGCGCGATGCGCTGCCGGAGCTGGTGCGGCGCAAGCAGCCGGGCGACCCGCTGCGCGCCTGGGTCCGCGGGCTGCGCCACCGGCGAGGAAGCCTATTCGCTGAGCATCCTGCTGCGCGAGCAGGCGGAACTGCACGCACGGCCGCTGGAGATCCAGATCTTCGCGACCGACATCGACGACCGCGCCATCGCCACCGCGCGCAAGGCCGTCTATGCGCAAGGCATCGTGGAAGACATGACGCCCTCGCGGCTGCGGCAGTTCTTCATGAAGGACCATGACCAGTACCGCGTATCGACCACGGTGCGCGAGCCGGTGCTGTTCGCATCGCACAACCTGCTGCGCGATCCGCCGTTCTCGCGGCTCGACCTGATCTGCTGCCGCAACCTGCTGATTTATCTGGACCGCGCCGCGCAGGCCCATGTGCTGGAGATGTTCCGCATTGCGCTCAAGCCGGGCGGCTACCTGTTCCTGGGCACCTCCGAATCGGTCGATGCGGTGGGCAGCCTCTTCACGCCGGTCGACAAGAAGAACCGCATCTTCCGCGTCAATCCGGACCTGCCGCCCGGGCGCCACATGCCGCTGATCAGCGACACGCCGCCCGCGCCGCAGGCCGGCGCCTTCGTGCCGCCGCGGCGGGCGTCCAAGCGCACCGGCTCCGAGCGCGCGAGCTTCGCGGAGCTGCACCAGGCGGCGCTGGAGCAGTTCTCGCCGCCCAGCGTGCTGATCAACGCCGAGCACGAGGTGCTGCACCTGTCGAACGGTGTCGGGCGCTTCCTGGAGCGCGCGAGCGGCGAGCCATCGAACAACCTTTTGAACAACGTGCGCCCGGACATTCGCCTGGAGCTGCGCACGGCGCTCTTCAAGGCGAGCCAGACGGCGCGCAGCGTGGAAACGCGGCTGGTCGAGCGGCAGCAGAACGGGCGCCAGGTCTTCCTGAACATCATCGTGAGGCCGCTGCAGCAGGCCGAAGGCGAGTCGCAGCAGCTCACGCTGGTCGTCTTCGACGAGGTCGAGGAAAGCATGCGCGCGAACGACGGCGAGCCGGTCGACGCGGCGCGCGAACTGCTGATCGGGCAGCTCGAGGAAGAGATTCGCCAGCTCAAGCTGCACCTGCAGGACACCATCGAGAGCGCGGAAACCTCCACCGAGGAACTGAAGGCATCGAACGAGGAGCTGCAGGCCATCAACGAAGAGCTGCGTTCGGCCAGCGAGGAACTGGAGACGAGCAAGGAGGAGCTCCAGTCGATGAACGAGGAGCTGGTGACGGTCAACTTCGAGCTGAAGGTCAAGGTCGAGGAGCACGGCCACATCAACGACGACCTGCAGAACCTGATCGCGTCCTCGGAGATCGCCACCGTGTTCGTGGACCGCGGGATGCACGTCAAGCGCTACACCCCGCACGCGGGCAACCTGTTCAACCTGATTCCCTCGGACCTGGGGCGCTCGCTCTTCGACATCACGAGCCGGCTGGACTACCCCGAGCTCGAGGAAGACACGGCGGCGGCCTTCAACGAGCTGCGCACCATCGAGCGCCATGTGCCGAGCGCCGACGGCCGGCACTTCCTCGCGCGCATCCTTCCGTACCGCACGGCCGAGGACAAGATCGAGGGCGCGATCCTCAACTTCTTCGATGTCTCCGAGCTGCGCTTTGCCCAGGACAAGGTGCGTGCCGGCGAGGAGCGCCTGCGCCGGGTGGCGGCGACCACGCGCGACTTCGCGATCATCACCACCGACGAGGCCGGACTCATCACTACCTGGAACGCCGGCGCGCAGCGCATCTTCGGCTACACGGAAGAAGAGATGCTGCGCCGCCCGATCACGGTCATCTTCACCGCCGAAGACCAGGCGCACGGCGTGCCGCAGCAGGAGATGCGCCGCGCGGCCGAAACCGGCCGCGCCGCGGACGAGCGCTGGCACCAGCGCAAGGACGGCAGCCGCTTCTTCTGCAGCGGCGTCACGAGCGCGCTGGACCCCGCGAGCGGCGGCGGCTTCGCCAAGATCGCGCGGGACATGACCGGCACGAAGCAGCAGGAACTGGCGCAGGAGCACCGGCTGTTCAAGGAGAAGCAGGCCAACTTGAGCGCGCAGATGGCCAACGAGCTGAAGGACAAGTTCCTGGCCGTGATGTCGCACGAGCTCAAGCAGCCGCTGAACCTCATCCAGATGAATGCCGAACTGCTCATGCACCTGCCAGCGGCCGCGCAGATTCCGGCCGTGCAGCGCGTGGGCGAAACCATCAAGCGCGCCGTGGCGAGCCAGACGCGGATCATCAACGACCTGCTGGACCTGTCGCGCATCCGCACGGGCAAGCTGCGGCTGTCGCGTGTCACGGTCGACCTGGGCGAGCTGGTGCAGTCGGTGGCCCAGGCCGCCGTGGCCGATGCCCCGAAGAAGAAACTGCTGCTGGAGACCCATTGCGACGAGGCGGTGCATTGCCACGGCGACCGCGTGCGCGTCGAGCAGATCGCCTGGAACCTGCTGAGCAACGCGGTCAAGTTCACGCCCGACGGCGGACGCATCAGCGTGCGCCTGGAAACCGAGGGCGACTTTGCCAGGCTCACCGTGGCCGACACCGGCTGCGGCATCGCCGCGGAGTTCTTGCCGCACGTGTTCGGCATGTTCAACCAGGCCGACGGCGACACGGCGCTGCCCAACGGCGGGCTGGGCATCGGCCTCGCGCTCGTGCAGGAACTCGCGCTGGCGCACGGCGGCCGCGCGGAGGTGAAGTCGGCGGGGCCGGGGGAGGGCGCGGAGTTCACCGTGTGGCTGCCGGGCAGCGGCGCGACCGACAGGCCGGCGAAGAATGTGCCGCACGCCGAAGTGAGCTTCGGCGGCTGGCGAATTCTCGCGGTGGACGACTATGTCGATGCGCTGGCGCCCTTTGCCGAGGTGCTGCGCCTGGAAGGGGCCGTCGTGGACGTCGCCGACAGCGCGCGCAAGGGCCTGGAACTGCTCGACGCCAACACCTACGACCTGCTGGTGTCCGACCTCGGCATGCCCGAGATGGACGGCTACCAGTTCATCGCGGAAGTGCGCAAGCGCCCGGCCACGCGCGCGCTGCACGCGATTGCCATGTCCGGCTTCGGGCGGCGCGCCGACGCGCGCCGCGCGCTGGAAGCCGGCTTCAATGCGCACCTGCCCAAGCCCGCCTCCATCGAGGAACTGAAGGCCGCCATCGCCAGGCTCTGAAGCCGCGGCGCAGACGACTGCAGGACACGCCGTCCGGCGTCAGAACCCGTAGTACTTGTTGATGCTGCGGGTGTAGGGCTCGTCGTAGTCGGGAATGCTGGCAGTGGCATACCGCGGCGCGCCTTCGAGCGTCGCCTTGTCCAGCGGCACCACGTAGCCGTCCTGGGCGGTGTCGTACTTCAGCATGTTCCACGGGATCGGATAGCGGTCGGTGCCGATGCCGAGAAAGCCGCCGAACTCCAGCACCGCGTAGCGCACCTGGCCCGACAGCTTGTCGATCATGAGGTCATCGATGCTCCCGAGTTTGTCGCCCGCGGGGTTGTAGACCGTCGTGCCTTCGACGCGGTCCGATGAAATGACATTGGTCGTGCTTGCCATGGCCGTTTTCTCCATGCCGACGCGCCTGGGAAGCGCCGGCGCCAGTGATGCAAAGCCCAGGCGAGTGGTGTCTCTCGCGCGTGCCAGGCGGTTCATCGGCCATGCGCGATTCGCGCTGTAGGAATCGGGCTGAGAGCGCGCGCGGCCCTGTCGATTTGATTGACGGCGGGCTCAGGCGATGTCCGACACGCGGGGCGGCGCAACGCGGTGATGTTGGCGCGACAAGGAGCATGAAATGACGGACATGACGACTACGACAACAACCAAGGACGGTGGCGGCACGCGCATGCGGGCTGTCTGTGCTTACGCGGGCCTGGCGGGCCTGATGATGGTCGCGGGCGCCACATTCGCGCAGGGCTCGTCGACAGGCAATCCCAAGGGATCGGTCGCGCCCAGCACGCAGGGCAATTCGGCGAGTCATCCAGCCGAGCCGGCGCGCACCGTGGACACCGGGCGCTCCGATCCCCTGGATTCGAGCAAGGGGCCGCCCGAGGTGCGAGGCCATCGCACGCAGCGGCCCGGAGGCGGGTCGGCCACGGGCGGGCTCACACGGCGCAATCCGCAGGACAACGCGACCTCGCCGGCACCGGCGCCCAGCAACGCGAACTCCAGGCCCGGCAAGTAGGTTGCCTGGCTCGCCCTAGGCCTGGGCGTCCGCCGGCGTCTTTTCGTCGACCGGCTCGCGCGGCAACTCGTAGAGAAAGAAGGACGACGTATCGGGCCGCGTGCGCTGCAGCAACGGCTTGGCCACGTTGTAGACCGGAACGCCGTTGATGGTGCGGCCCTCGAGCGTGCCGCGATGCGCGTGGCCGTGGAACACGGCGTCCATCGGGTAGCGCAGCAACGGGGCTTCCAGCCGGCTGCTTCCGAGGAAGGGAAAGATCTCCGCCGGTTCGCCCTCGACGGTGCCGACGATGGGCGCGTAATGCAGGAGCGCGATGCGCCGCCGCGTACGCAGCTTGGCCAACGCCGATTCGAGCTTCATCGCCTCGTTCAGCGCCTCCTGCACGAACAGCTTGATCGCGGGCTCGCCCCACGCACCGAGCGTGCCGCGGCCGAAGCCGCCGCCGAAACCTTTCACGCCGGCGATGCCCACGCCTTCGATCTCGCACGCCGAGCCGTCGAGCACGCGCACGCCCGCGTGGATCAGCGTGTCGGCGACGACCTCGGGCGTGCCCGATTCGTAGTCATGGTTGCCCAGCACCGCGACCACCGGGATGTGAACCGCGCCGAGCTCCTCGGCGAGGATGCGGGCTTCTTCCGCCGTGCCGTAGTCGGTCAGGTCGCCGCACAGCAAGAGCGCGTCGGCCGTTTCGTCGGCCTCGGCAAACAGGCTGCGCAGCGTGCCGGCGGAGTCCTTCTGGACATGGATGTCGCCGACGGCGGCAAAGCGGATGTGGGTCGAGGATTTCGGTGCAGGCATGGCGGCTCGCTTCTTCTTTCGTCTTTAGGTTCTGGAGGTTGAGCCCAGACTGGGCCGTGCCCCGCGCCACCGTCATCGGTCTCATCCCGCAGTCGCTGTAGGCGCCTGCCGACGCGCGTTGAGGCCGTTTGCTTTGCCTCCACGCCGCCGGGTCGCGCCACCTTTCGCGCATGCCATCCACGACTGCGCTCGCCCCCTCCCTCGAAGAAGAAGTCGCGCCGCATGTGGCCGACTTCTACCGCCGAAGCCTGCGCGCCCTGCGCGACGCGGGCATTCCCTTTTTGGTGGGCGGCGCCTTCTCGCTGGCCTGCTACACCGGCATCCGCCGTGCGACCAAGGACCTGGACCTGTTCATCCTGCGCGAGGACTTCGAGCGCGTTGCCGCGCTGATGCAGCAGCACGGCTGGCGCACCGAGATGACCTATCCGCACTGGCTGGCGAAGGTGTACGAGGGCGACGCATTCATCGACCTCATCTTCAACTCGGGCAACGGCGTCACGCCGGTCGATGCGCGCTGGTTTCAGGGCAACTGCCGCTCCGAGGTGCTGGGCGTGCCGGTGCACGTGGCCAATGTGGAAGACAGCCTGCTGTCCAAGGCCTTCATCATGGAACGCGAGCGTTACGACGGCGGCGACATCGCCCACCTGCTGCTGGCCCGTGCCGAGCGGCTGGACTGGGCCAGCCTGCTGGAGCGCTTCGGTCCGCATTGGCGGGTGTTGCTGGCCCACCTCGTCCTGTTCGGCTACATCTACCCCGGCGAACGCCACCGCATACCGGAATGGGTCATGACCCGCCTGAGCGGCCGCCTGGCCGATGAAGCGCACGGACCCGCGGCGCCATCGGACCGCAACGTGTGCGCCGGCACCTTGCTGTCTCGCGAGCAGTATCTCCACGATGTCCAGCAGGGCGGCTATGTGGACGGGCGCCTGACGCCTGCGAGCGGCATGACGGAGCGGGACGTGGCGGTGTGGAGCCAGGACATCGAGGCGCCACCTCCGGGGGTGGTGACCGGGAGCGACACGCCCGCGGAGCCATCGGGGGAAAGCGGCGCCAGCGAGCCACGGAGCTGACTGGGGCGCTAAAGCCGATACGTTTTCACCTCGCTTGCGGGGGAGCGCTCAGAACCTCGTTTCCACTCGCAGCCGGAATTCTTCGTCCGCGCTGCCTTCGTCGTCGGCGACCGCGATTCTCAGACGCGCCTGTTCGTGCCGCAGCGCAAGCTCGCAGCGCCGCTCGAGCGTGGTGGCGTCGTTCGGCGTGTCGTCGTCGAAGTCAATCAGGAACTGCGACTCTTCATGGGTGAGGCCATGGAGGATTTCCTGGTTCCGCGAATTGATGGCAAGGAGGCTGTCCGCCAGAAGGCGCGCACGCCGCTCGCTCGAAATTTCAAGTGTCTGCATGAAGAACTCCTTGGGTGGCGCTCTTTGTTCGAAGCTCTTCGAAAAGGATCAAAGAGGTCGAATGCATGGTCGCGCTACGGCTGGATGCCCCTGTAGGCAGGCGTCGCGTATTGCGCGCGATGAAAGCCGATTTGACCCCGAAGCAGGCGACGCGTGCGGAAGATCGCAGCGGTGCCCTGTTGCCTATTGAAGCGGGACGGCTTCCTGCACTGAGGAAAACTGAGTCATGGGCGTGGGGGGCGAACTCATCGCGGGGTCCACCAGCTGCAAATCCCGGGGCTCGCACGGCGCCGAAATCGACTTGCCGTCAAACCGCACCCGGATGTGCGAATAGTTCGCGCTGGCGACGGTGCCGAACCGGCCCTCGCAAATGACGCGGTCACCCCGTTGGAACGACGCGCCGAACCGATCCCTGATGTCTTTGAAGCTCATACCTGGCCTGTGGAAATGGAACGGCCATGGTCCCATTGCGTGGCCGCTTTCTCTGTCGGCCGTTGGGTGTTCCGAGCTGTAGGACGGGCCAGCCGCCGCGCGAGGGACAACACCGATCGGGCAAGAAAAAGCCCGCACGAGGCGGGCAAGGGTAGCCCTGAGAAGGGGAGGAGGGAGAAAACAAGGGGCTACCGAAGTGAAGTCTAACGTACTAATAGCATTGTGGTGCATCGCATTCGAACTGGATTGAAAGCAGGTTTTTCAATTCCAAGGAGTGGAATCGGCGGGATGCGGCCAAGGCACCTCCGGCCTAAGCTGGTGTATCGAAAGAAAAGCCAAGGATGCTCACCGCATGCAGCGGTGCATCCACAAGCCAAGGAGACACGCGTGCCCTCAACCTTCGCCCCTTCCCGGCGCCACTTCAACGCCATGGGAGGCGCGCTCGCGCTCACGGCGCTGGCCCCGTGCGCCTGGGCCGACAACAACACTTTCCCGTCCAAGCAGATCCGCATCGTCGTGCCGTTCTCGCCCGGCGGTCCTACCGACCTCATGGCGCGCGCGATCGGCAAGATCATGTCGACGAACCTGGGCCAGCCCGTGATCATCGACAACAAGCCCGGTGGCGGTGGCGTCATCGGCATGAGCGAGGTGAAGCACCAGCCGGCCGACGGCTACACGCTGGTGTTCCCGTCGATCCTGGCGGTGACCAATCCGGCGCTGATGCCCGGCTATCCCTTCGATACCCTGCGCGATTTCGCTCCGTTGACCGTGGTGGGTTTCGTGCCCCACGCGGTCGTGGTGCGCACCGATTTCCCCGCGCCTGACCTGCAGGCGCTGGTCGCGAGCGCGAAAGCCAGGCCGGAGGGCCTGTCGTACGGCTCGTCCGGCAACGGCACCTCGGCGCATCTGGGCGCGGCGCTGTTCGCAAAGCGCGCCGGCATGCGCGCGACGCACGTGCCCTATCGCGGCGCCGGCCCCGCGGTGCAGGACCTTTTGGGTGGGCAGATCCAGTTCATGTTCCTCGACATGAGCAGCGCCTTGCCGTTCATTCAGGCCGGCAAGCTGCGCGCGCTCGCGGTCGCGACGGCCACGCGCTTCGAGGGGCTGCCTGCCGTGCGGACCGTGGCCGAGCAGGGCTACCCCGGCTTCGAGGTACATGGCTGGTACGGCCTGCTGCTCAAGGCCGGCACGCCGGCGGCCGTGACGCAGCGCCTCTACGCCGAAGTGAAACGCGCCCTCGACACCAAGGAGGTCCGCGATCTCTTCAAGGCCCAGGGCATCACCCCCGGCGGCATGCCGCCCGAGCAGTTCACCACGCTCGTGCGCAACGACCTGGCGATGTGGAAGCGCACGGTCGACGAACTTCACATCACGCTGCAATGAAAGCCAAGGAACACCCGCGCATGCGCATCGCCATCCCCGACGACTACCAGGACTGTGTTCGCGGCCTCGACTGCTTTTCGAAGCTCGATGCCCACGAGACGCGCATCTTCAACGACACGGTCAAGGGCGCCGATGCGCTGGCCGAGCGCTTCGCCGACACGGAGGCCATCGTGCTGACACGCGAGCGCACGCGCATCGATGCGGCGCTGCTCGACCGCTTGCCCAGGCTCCGGCTGATCAGCCAGACCGGCAAGCTCGCGGGTCACGTCGACCTGGCGGCTTGCACCGCGCGCGGCGTGCTCGTGGCCGAGGGCAGCGGGGCCGGGTCCGCCACGGCTGAGCTGAGTTGGGCGCTCGCACTCGCGAGCCGCCGGCATCTGGTGGACGAAGCCAACCGCATGCGCCAGGGGCTCTGGCAGGGACACCTCGGCCAGCAACTGGGCGGGCAGCGCCTCGGTGTCTGGAGCTATGGCCGCATCGGCCGGCAGGTGGCCGCCTACGGCCGCGTGTTCGGCATGAAGGTCTGGGTGTGGGGCCGCGAGGCATCGACCGCCGCGGCGCGCGCCGACGGGTTCGAGGCGGCGCCGTCGCGCGAAGCCTTCTTCGCCGAGAGCGATGTGATCAGCCTGCACGTGCGGCTCACGGCGGAGACGCACGGGCTGGTCACGGCCGATGACCTCGCGCGCATGAAGCGCACGGCGCTGCTGGTCAACACCAGCCGTGCCGAGCTGGTCGCCGAGGGCGCGCTCGAGCGGGCGCTGCGCGCTGGCCATCCAGGGTTCGCGGCCGTCGATGTGTACGAGCAGGAGCCCGTCATGGCGAAGGACCATCCGCTCCTCGCATTGCCCAACGTGCTGTGCACGCCGCACATCGGCTATGTCGAGAAGGACAACTACGAGCGCTATTTCGGCATCGCCTTCGACAACATCAACGCGTTCGCCGAAGGGCGGCTTACCGATGTCGTGAACCCCGAAGCGCTGGAGGCCGCGCGCCGCAGGACCTGATCCGGCGGCGCGCCCACCCGGTCATCCGCGTGCGAGCACCGCCACCCCGTCCGCCGCTCGCACGCCTTCTCCCTTCGGCAGCACGAACACCGGGTTGATCTCCGCCTCGACGAGCCGCTCGCCGAGCGCGTCGATCATTCGCGAGAACGCGACGATCGCCGACACCAGCGCATCGACATCGGCCAGCTTGCGCCCCCGGAACCCATCGAGCAGCGGCCAGGTGCGCAGCTCGCGCACGAGCGAGAGCGCTTCGTCGCGGTTCAATCCACCGGGCGGCACCATGCGCAGCGCCGTGTCCTTGAGCAGTTCGGCCGTGACGCCGCCCATGCCGAGCAGCACCGCGGAGCCGAGCGGATCGCGATGGCAGCCGAGGATCAGTTCCACACCGCCTTCGACCATCTCCTGCACCAGGAACTGCGCCGGCCGCACGCCGGCGCGCTCGCTCACCTCTGCGGCCATGCGCTCGAGCCGTTCGCCGACGCGGTCTGCCGCGATGCCGACGGCCACGCCGCCGACATCGCTCTTGTGGGTGATCTCGGACGACAGGATCTTGAGCACGACCTTGTCTGCGCCCAGCTCGCGCGCCGCCGCGACCGCTTCTTCGGCGTTGCCGACGATGCGCTCGCGCACGCACGGCACGCCGAAGCGGACGAACAGGTTCTTCGCTTCTGCTTCGTTCAACGGGCCATCGGGGAGGTCGTCGATGCGGACGGTGACGGTCGCGTCACCGTCTCGCGCCGCAGGCTCTTTCCACTGCGCCGTTTCCAGCATCGCCGCGAGCGCGCTCGTGCAGCTTTCGGGCGCCATGAAGGCGGGCACACCGCGTTGGTTCAAGAGGCTCGCGATGCCGGGCGCATGCGGGCTCACGAACACGATCAGCGGCTTGTCGCTGCCCGGCAGGCTGTCGTGGATGGCGCTGGCCATCAGGTCAGGCATCGCGAGGCCCGAAGAGCCGACGATCACCACCACCGCGTCGTAGCTCGGGCTGGCCAGCAGCGAGGTGATCGCGCCGCGCAGCAGGGCAGGCTGCAGGCCCGCCAACGTGACGTCGATGGGGTTGCGGTCCAGCACCGCGTGGTCGCCGGACTGCAGCGCCCGCAGCGCGGCGGCCGTCGCTTCGTCGGGTGCCGGCGTCTCGAAGCCCGCGGTGCCGAGGCTGTCGGCCACCAGCGTTCCCGCGCCGCCGGTCGATGTGAGCACCGCGACGCGGCGGCCCGCGAGGCGCCGGCCGGTGACCAGCGCGGCGGGCAGGTCGAGCAGGTCGGAAAAGGTCTGCGCGCGGACGATGCCGACTTCGCGGAACAGCGCGTCGTACATGCGGTCCGCGCCCGCGAGCGCGCCGGTGTGGGACACGGCTGCCGCCGCGCCCGATTCGGAACGCCCGACCTTGAACACGACGACCGGCTTGCCCTTGCGCGCCGCCTTCAGCGCCGCGGCCTTGAACTTCGCGGGGTTGCGCACGCCTTCCATGTAGAGCGCGATCACCGAGGTCGCCTCGTCGTCCGCCAGGTGGTCGATGAAGTCGGCCATGTCGAGGTCGGCCTCGTTGCTGGTGGAGATCAGCTTCGACAACCCGATGCCGCGCGCCGCCGCGCGCGACAGCAGCGCGCCGAGAATGCCGCCGCTCTGCGACACGACGCCGATGCTGCCGGCCTCGAAGTCCTGCATCTCCAGCGCGCCCGTGGCCGAGAGCGTGATGCGGTCCGTGAGATTGACCAGCCCGATGGTGTTGGGCCCCAGGATGCGCATGTTGCCCGCGGCCCCCAGCAACTGCTGCTGGCGCCGCGCGCCTTCCGCGCCGACCTCGGTGTAGCCGCTGGCCAGCACGATGGCCGCCGCCGTGCCGCGCGCGGCCAGCTCGCGCACCGCCTCGTGCGCGCGCTCGGCGCCAAGCAGCACGATGCCCACGTCGGGCGCCTCGGGCAGCGATTGCACGTCGGGGTAGCTCTTGAGCCCGCCGATCACGTCGGCGCGCGGGTTCACCGGATAGATCGCGCCGCCGAAGCCGTGCTTCGTGAGGTACGCGACGGGGCGGCCCGCTGTCTTCGTCGGGTCGGCCGAGGCGCCGATCACCGCCACGCTGCGTGGCTTCATCAACCGTGCGATCGCGTTGTCGGGCATGTCGGGCAAGAGGGCGCTCATGCCGCCTTCTCCTTGCCCGCATTCAGGAACGCCAGCACCGCATCGCGATGCTGCTGCGTCGTGTAGCAGATGCCCTGCGCCTGGCTGCCCTTGGCGAACACCTGTTCGGCTGGCGATTCGAAGCTCTGGTTCAGGATCGACTTGCCCAGCGCGATCGCCGCCGCGGAGCCTTGCGACAGCTCGGTCGCCCATGCGTGCGCATCGGCGAGCAGGTTCTGCGCGCTGGTCACGCGGTCGGCAATGCCGAGCCGCAACGCTTCGTCGGGCTCGACCTTGCGGCCGGTGAAGATCAGTTCCTTGGCGCGCGAAAGGCCCACGCGACGTGGCAGGAAATACATGCCGCCGCCATCCGGAATCAGCCCGCGCTTGATGTAGCTCCACGCGAAGCTGGCGGCGTCGGAGGCCAGCACGAAATCGCAGGCCATCGCCATGTCGGCGCCGAGCCCGTTGGCGCCGCCGTTGACGGCCGCGATCACCGGCTTGGGCATCGTGTGGAGCAGCGACACCGAGTGGTGCACGCGCTGCTGACGGCTCCAGCCGTTGAAGCCGACCTCGCCCGCGGGTGCGTCCATGCGCCGCTGCATGCCGGCCACGTCGCCGCCCGCGCAGAAGCCCTTGCCGGCGCCGGTCAGCACCAGCGCGCGCACGCTGTTGTCGGCACCGATTTTTTCGAGCGCAGCGATGAAGTCGCTGCGCATGCCGTCGGTGATGGCGTTGCGTTTCTCGGGGCGGTTCAGCGTCAGGGTCGCGATGCCGGCGCGGATTTCCAGCTCGATCAGCGACGGTGCCGTGTCGGGTGTGGTGGTGGTGCTCATGGGGAATGTTCCTCAGTCTGTGGTGATGTGGTTGTCCTTGACGACCTTGCGCCAGCGCACTTCTTCGGCGCGCACGTAGGTGTCGAGTTGCGCGGGCGCGCCGACGTCGACGGCGAGGCCTTCCGCTTCGGTCTGCTTGATGAAGGCGGGCGTCTTGACGGCTTTCTTGACCGCGGCGTTGAGCTGGTCGATCACATCCTTGGGCGTCTTGGCCGCGACGTAGAGGCCGTACCAGCTTTCGGCCGCATAGCCGGGCACGCCGGCCTCGGCGAGCGTCGGCACGCTGGCGTAGGCAGGGGAACGGCGCGCGGTGGTCACGCCGAGCGCGCGCATCTTGCCGCTGTCCACGAAGGGGCGCACGGCCGATGCGGTGGCGAACATCATGTCCACCTGGCCGCCCAGCAGGTCGGTCATGGCGGGGCCGGCGCCGCGGTAGGGAATGTGCGTCAGATCGACCTTGGCGAGGTTCTTGAAGAGCTCGCCGGCCAGGTGCGCCGAGGTGCCGTTGCCCTGCGATGCAAAGGTCAGCTTGCCCGGCTTCGCCTTGGCTGCGGCGATGAGGTCCGCGACGGTCTTGTAGGGGCTGTCGGTGCGCACCACCAGCACGTTGGGCGAGACGCCGATCAGCGCCACGGGTGCGAAGGCCTTGTCGGTGTCGTAGGGCAGCTTGGCCTGCAGCGCCGGGTTCACCGCATGCGCGAAGGTCGCCATGACGAGCGTGTAGCCATCGGGCGCGCTCTTGGCGACGAAGTCGCTGCCGATGATCGTGCCGGCGCCCGGCTTGTTGTCGACGATGACGGGCTGGCCCAGCGCCTCCGACATGCCGACGCCGAGCGTGCGCGTGATCGCATCGGTGCCGCCGCCGGGCGCGAAGGGCACCACGATGCGCAGCGGCTTGTCGGGGAAGGCAGCCCAGGTGGCGAGCGGCGCAATGGCGATCAGCGATAGCGCGAGCGCACGAAACGGTGTGAATGTCGGCATGCCTGTGTCTCTCTTTGTAGGGGGAAGCTAGGGGATGAAGCGAGCCTTCAGCTTAGGTCGCATACTCCGGCCGCGCACCGGTCCAATTCCACTGAATGGAAATAGAGGACGGCCCGCCCCTCTGGGAATCAAGGAGACAACATGGCAAGCACGCTCAACCGTTCGCTCGAACGGGGCATGGAAATCCTTCGCGCCTTCCGGCCTGGCTCCACCTTGCTCGGCAACAGCGAGATCGCAGAGCGCACCGGCCTCTCGCCCGCGACGGTGAGCCGCCTCACGCAGACGCTGGTGGTGGCCGGCATGCTGGCGCACGACCGGAGTGCGCGCGCCTACCGATTGGCCGCACCGGTGTTGAGCCTGGCGCATGCCATGCGCACCGGCTCGGTCGTGCTGCAGGCCGCGGCGCCGCTGATGCGGGCGCTGGCCGAAAAGCTGCGCATCAATGTCGGGCTGGCGGTGGCCGACCGCTCGGAGATGGTCTATCTGGAATCGATCCGCTACAACCGCCGCGCGTCGCTGCGCAGCGTGGTGAGTGGGCAGCGCGTGCCGATCGAGCTGACCTCGCTGGGACGCGCCTGGCTGGCCGTGGCGCCGGCCGACGCGCGCGAGGCGCTGTTCGCGGAATTCGCCGCACGAAGAACCGACTGGCCCTGGCTGCGCAAGGACATCGAGAAGTCCATCGAGAGCGTCGTGCTGCGGGGCTGGTGCGCCGCCTCGTGGCAGCCGGAAGTGGTGGCGCTGGCCGCGCCGCTGAAGCTGGAATCCGCGTGGGGCTACGTGTTGAACGTGAGCGTGTCGTCCACGGAATCATCGAGCGACGTGGCGGGTGAACTCGCCGCGCCGCTGTTGGCCCTGAGCCAGAAGATCACCCGCGCGGTGGACACGCGGGAGCCCGCCGGCGCGATGCGCTAGCAGGCCTTCGTCGATGTCAGCGGCGGACCTTGCCGTCTTCCGTGAGCATCGACAGCTCGACGTAGTTCGACGCCTTGTGGTCGCGCGCGCTGAAGTCGACGTGGAAGCCGCCGAAGTCGGTGTTCTGCATCGATTCGAGCCCGGCGACGAGCGAGTCGCGCGTGGCCGGCTTGCCGGCGCGCTTCAGGCCTTCGGTGAACACCTTGGCCGCCACGTAGCCTTCCATGCTCGAGTAGTTCGGCTTGGCGTCGCCGCCGGCCTTGCGCACGGCCTCCACGTACTCGCGCGAGATCGCGGTGCTCGTGGAGAACGGGGAGGGCATCACTTGGCTGATCACCACGCCGCGGGCTTCCTTGCCGAGCTCGTCGGCCAGTGCCTGCGTGCCGACGAACGACACGTTGAAGAAGGTGCCGCCGTAGCCGGCCTTGCGCGCCTCGCGGATGAACGCGGCGCACGCCTTGTAGGCACCCACCTGGATCACGGCGGCGGGCTGGGCGGCCATGATGTCCTTCACCGCCTTGCTCACGTTGACCGAGTTGCGCTCGACGGTGCCGATGGCAACCGGCGCCAGGCCGATGGGCTTGAGCGCGCTGAGGACGCCCGAGAGTCCGGCCTGTCCGTAGGCGTCGTTCTGGTGGAACACCGCGATCTTCTGGATGCCGAGCGAGGTGAGCTGCTTGACGATGAGCGCGGTCTCGTCGTCGTACGAGGCGCGCACGTGGAACACGGTCTTGCGGAACGGATCGCGCAATGCCTCGGCACCGGTGAAGGGGCCGAAGAACGGGATCTTCGCGGCGTCGACCAGCGGCATCGCGGCCATGCAGGTGGGCGTGCCGACGTAGCCGAAGAGGGCGAAGACGTCGTCCTTGATGAGCTTGTCGGTGTTGGCCTTGCAGCGCTCGGGCTCGTAGCCGTCGTCGAGCGTGCGCAGTTCGATGGTGCGGCCGTTAACACCGCCGGTGGCGTTGAGCGCGTCGAAGTAGATGCGCGCGCCCTGGTTCATCTGCAGGCCCAGTTGCTCCGCGGGGCCGCTGAAGGCGGCGGATTGGCCGAGCACGATGCGTGCGGGTTGGGCAAGGGCGGGGAGTGCGATGGCGGCGCCGGCAACGGCAACGTACTTGATCGCGTCTCTGCGGTGGAGGGAGGTTTTGAGGAAGGGCATGGGATGGCGATGCCGAGCGGTCGAAGCCTCTCCGGGGAAGCCGACAGGCCCTTCGCCGCTCGTGTGGAAAGGTAATCCAGTGTAACCGTGAGTTCGGGTAAACCCTCGGTTCAGTCGGGCTATCGCACCCCGAACAACCCCGCCGCATTCCCCCACGCCACGCGCTGCGCGACGGCCGGCGGCAGGTCGCCGAGCCAGTTGCGGTAGCCCTGCATGGTCTCGTCGTAGGAACTCCAGCGCTGGTTGACCCAGGTGTCGGAACCGACGAGGAAGCGGTCGGGAAACGCCAGGATCAGCTCGCGCCACGGCGCGCACAGCTTGCCGCCTTCGCAGGTGAGGCCCGGGCGGTACGACAGCTCGCCCATCAGCTTCGGATAGCGCTCCAGCATCTGCCGCACCCGCGCGACCGGCGCGCCGCCGATACCGGTGTGCGCCCAGATCAGCCGCAGCTCGCGGCCTTGCGTGGGCGAGTGCGCCATCAGCAGGTCGACCGCCTCGTCGTCCACGTGCGCGAGCACGGCGAGCTGGCGCTGCTCGGCCAGCAGCATCAGCTTCTTTGCGACCGGGCCGTTGGCGTTGGCGCTCTCGTACAGGTGGAATTCGCCGATGCCGCGGTAGGGGCCGCTCGCGGTGCCGCGTGCGAGTTCGGTCTGCACCATCTCGTAGATGGTCTCGTCGCGGAACCAGTTGGTGTAGTCGGCGCGGTTGCGGTAGAGGCGCACGAAGGGCACGACCGTGACGCCGGCTTCGCGCGTCTCGCGCAGCGCCGCGAGCGTGCGCGTGCCTTCGTTGGGCCGCGAGTTGCCGACGATGGCGCGCACGCCGTTGCGCTGCATGCGCGCGAGCGCCTCGGCCGGCGGAAACGGGCCGCTGCTGCCGTTCCAGGCTTCCTCGTTGTAGTGGAGATGGGCGTCGAAGATCGGGCCGGTGTAGTCGGCCGCCTGTGCCGAAAAAGCGAAGACCGCGCCGCAGGCCAGGAGCGCAGCGCGAAAGAGGGAGGAAGAGAAGGGAGCCATGGATGTTCCTTGCGAGATGCCCGTGGAAGACACGCGATCGTCGATGCAGAATCGGTTTCGATCAACGGAGCCTTTCCCGATGTCTGCTGAACAAGACCGCCAGTACCTCACGCCGTACGAAAACGGCAACCGCAACCAGACCACCACCTGGGCCGAATGCGTCGCTTTCTACGAACGGCTCGCGAAGGACTTTCCCTCGGTGCTGCGATGGACGCAGATCGGCACCTCGGACAACGGCATTCCGATGCACGTGGGCATCGTCACTGCCGATGCGCAGTTCGACCGCGAGGCGCTCAAGCGCGAGGGGCGTCCGGTCTTCTTCAACAACAACGGCATCCACCCGGGCGAGCCCGAGGGCATCGACACCTGCATGGCGCTGGTGCGCGATTTCTGCACCGAGCCCGCGCGGCTCGCGGCACTGGGCGACACGGTCTTCCTGTTCATTCCGGTCTACAACGTGGACGGCTGCCTCAACCGGCAAAGCACATCCCGCGTCAATCAACTGGGCCCGGAATCGTTCGGCTTTCGCGGCAACGCGCGGCACCTGGACCTGAACCGCGACTTCATCAAGTGCGACAGCCTCGCCGCACAGGCGTTCAACCGCTTCTTCACCGCGTGGGACCCGGACGTGATGGTCGACACCCACACCTCGAACGGTGCCGACTACGCCTACACGATGACGCTGATCCCGACCCAGCCCGACAAGCTCGGCGGCGGCCTCGGCCGGTTCCTGCGCGGCCGCATGCTGCCGGCGATCTACGGCGACATGGACGCGCGCGGCTGGCCCACCTGCCCCTACGTGAACTGCGTGGCCGAGACGCCCGACGACGGCATCGCCGACTTCCTCGATTCGCCGCGCTTCTCGACCGGCTACGCGGCGCTGCACCACACCATCGGCTTCATGCCCGAGACGCACATGCTCAAGCCCTACGCCGACCGTGTCGCGGCGATGCGGACGCTGGTCGAGGTGGTGCTGGATTTCACTGTCGCGCATGCGGCGGAAATTCAGGTGCTGCGCCGTGAGGCCAAGGCCGGTGCCGCGCAGCAGGCGCAGTGGCCGCTGTTGTGGCGTTCGGACCAGAGCCGGCCGAACAGCTTTCGCTTCAAGGGGTACGAGGCGGTCTACACGCCGAGCAGCCTGGGCAACTACCAGCGCCTGTCTTACGACCGCAATCAGCCTTGGGAAAAAGACATCCCGTACTTCGATCGCTTCGTGGAAGAGGTGGCCGTCGCCGCGCCCAAGGCCTATCTCGTTCCGCAGGCCTGGCGCGAAGTGATCGAGCGGCTGGAGTGGAACGGCGTGGCGCTGCGCAGGTTGGAAGAAGACGAGGTCTTCGAGAACGCCCGCGTGTACCGCATCGAGCACGTGGCCCCGCGCCCCGGTCCGTACGAAGGGCACATGTTCCATGACGAGGTGACGCTCATTCCGCGCACCGAGACCGTCCATGCGCGCGCGGGCGACGTGTGGATTTCGCTCGACCAGCCCAAGGCCCGCTACATCGTCGAAACGCTGGAGCCCGAAGCCCACGACAGCTTCTTTCGCTGGGGTTTCTTCAACGGCGTGCTCGAAAAGAAGGAGAGCTTCTCGGCCTACGTGTTCGAAGACACGGCGCACCGGATGCTGGAAGAGGAGCCGGCGCTGAAGGCCGGCTTCGATGCATGGAAGAAGAACAACCCCGACAAGCTCGGCGACCCGCAGGCGGTACTGGGCTTTATCTTTGCGCACGGCCAGCGCCATGCGGAGGCCGGGTGGCGACGCTACCCGGTGGTGGGATTGAGCTGACGCCGCGCCGTTCTACTTCGCGGGGTGATCTCGCCGATAGAGCGCCCACTCCTCGATCTCTTTGCCATCGGGCAACTGGCAGATGCCGTACTGCCCCTTGTCGTTCGACTTCATCAGCGTCTTGCCGCCGAGCTTCTGGCAATAGACCGATGCCGGGTTCGCCATGCCGACCCGGGGCGGTTCGGGCTGAGGTTGGGGTTGCGCACAGGCCGTGAGAACGAGTGCGCAGTAGGGGAGCAGCAGGTACTTGTGGGTCATCGGGCCAGTGTTGTAGATGTCGTCGTTTTCGGCTTCGACGACGGCTCCCACGAATCGGGTGTGGTCGCGACCAGTCCCTTGAAGTCCTTCCACGACCGCGCGCCCGGCACGGTGCGCCCGCCGATCACCACCACCTTCGCATACGCGACCATGCGCTCGCGCAGGTAGCGGCGGTCCGATTCGGGCCAGGTCTCGATCGAATGCGGTCCGCGCGCCAGCACGATTTCCTTCACGCCGCGGATGCGGTTGTAGGCCGCGACGGTGCCCTCCAGCGTTTCCGCGCGGTCCCACAGGCCCTTGCCGAAGAAGGCCGCGGGCCAGCGGTCCATGCCCGCGAGCGGAGCGGAGTTCGGATAGAAAAGGATGTGGTGGTCCGCCGCCATGCCGCCCAGGAACAGGTTGCGGTCCGCGAGATCGGGCGCGTCGCCCACATAGCCCGCGCCGCTCGCGAACGACGACAGCAAGATCGCGCCGCGGATGTTTCGCAGGCCCCGGGGCTTGGCGCAGGTGACTTCCGGCAGGTCGAAGCTGCAGGAGGCGACGTAGTTGGTGGTCATCGCCCAGGCGGTCGACATCGAGCCGCGCGAGTAGCCGCCCAGCACCAGCGGAATCTCGTTGGCCTTCATGCCCGCCAGCAGCCGGCCGCGCGCGGCGGTGCCCTCGAGCACCTCGCCCGAGGGCGTGAGCATGCGCAGGCCCCGGCCGTCTTCGAGCTGCCCGAGCGTGCGGAACACGTCCTCGCCTTGCTCCAGCGTGTTGGTGTCGCTGAAGCCGCCCGAGATGCCTTCGCCGCGCCGGTCGTAGGCCAGCACGTCGAAGCCCGCCTGGTTCAGCGCATGCAGGTTCTCGCGCCACCAGCGCTGGCCCATGGTTTCGGTGGTGGCGTTGGGGAACTGGATGGGCGTGGTCTTGCCCGTTTTCTCGTCGATGCGGTAGGAGACCTCGTCCGGATGCTGGATCGCCGTGAGCTGCCCGCCGCCACCCGGCGCCATGATCGCAAGCGCGCGCACCTTGCCGCCCTTGCCATCGTCCACGCCGGCGCCTTCGATGTACCAGCCGCGCAGCTTGATGTCGGCGGTCTTCTTCAGGTCGATGCGCTCGAAGGCATCGGGCGGCACGGTGAACTCGACTGTGTAGGTGCGGCCTTCCGCTTCGGCGATGCCTTCGCGGTAGGGCGCCTTCGCGAAGAAGGCGGGCCGGCGGATCTGCTTCAGGTCGACCTGCCCGTCGGGATCGATCTTTCCGGAGGGATCGACCACGCCGGTGGAGCGCGTGGCGCGCTCCTTGTTCGGCGGGAGCCAGCGCTGCATCTGCGCGTTGATGCGCTTGAAGCAGGCCGCATCTTCCTTGCAGGCGCGCCATCGGGCCTTGAGCTTGTCGTCGGTGAATTCGCTGATGTGATAGTCGCCGCCCGCGTAGCTCGCCGGCGTGGGGTTGGCCGTGAGCAGCAGTGGCACGCAGACGGTGTTGCCCGTGCCCTTGGGGCCCTGGTGCAGCAGGTAGCCGGGCAGCATCGCATTGCGGTCGGTGCCGACCCAGGCGGTGCAGTCGGTGGGCGGCGGCGTGCTGTTGTCAGCCTGTCGCTTGGCTTCGGTGCTGCCCGTGCAGGCCGACAGCGCGAGCAGTGCACAAAGGCCCAGTGCGCAGAGACTTCGTTCGAGGCGGGGCGACAGGTCGTTGAGGGTCATGCGGGCGAGGGCTCGTGCAGGGAGGCGTGCCATTGTGTGCGCCGTCCATGACGGAAGCCGGGGGGCAATGGCGCTTTGTGATGCGGGAGGGCTCCTACCGCGCGGGCCGGGCTGTCCAGTGGAACGCGATTTCAGTCCGACCGGCAATAAAGCAGGTCTGCGGAATTTATTGCCGCTCTGGTAATAGTTCCTTGGGTCGCACGAGGGCGAGCCACTACCCTCGACCCCCTCATATGGAAGCAACCCCCTTTGCCATCGACCTGCCGGAGCACTGGACCGGCTCCTTCAAGCTCACGCAGACACCCGCCGGCAGCTATGTCGGCATGGCCAGCCTGAGCTTCGGCGGCGATCCTCGATGGGTGCTCGTGATCACCCCGCAACTCAGCCTGGACGCCGCCATGGAGCGCGTCAGGCTCCGGGTCGGCCACTTCATCCGCGAGCGGAGCGCGAGGCCCGGCGCCTGACGTGCAATCCCCGAGCCCCTGCAACGCGGCCCGGAAGTTTCATAGCCCCTGTATCTATCCGTCTGAGCTGATTCCCGCCACTACGACGACGGCGCGGGCGGCACCGTGGCTGCGGCGGTCGGCGAGTGCTGCAGCGCGGTGGGCAGCCGGTGGTCCAGCCAGTCCATGCGCCAGGCCAGCACCACGAGCGCCAGCGCCAGCACCGCCGCGGCGGCGACACCGGCCGCGCCGTGCCGCTCGCGGTACGGATCGCGCGCTACCCGCCGCGCGCCCGGCGGCACGTGCGCGGTCTGCGACAGCATGCCGCCCAGCCGCACATTGACCTTCATGCGCCCGTTGATGGCCCAGCCGCTCGCGTCCAGGATCGGCCCCAGGCTGCGCTGGCGCAGCTTGAGCCAGGCGATCAGCATGCTCGGCCCGGAGATCGCCGCGACGATGCCGATGAGCGCCACCGGTATCCATTGCCCCAGGTCGACGAACTTGCCGAAGATGGCGACCAGCACCGCGCTGATGCTCCCGAGGGCGACGCCGATGGCGGCCACGGTGCCGACATCCACGCGGCCCGCCGTGCGGGGCGCAGCAGCGGGCGTCTTGGCCGCGCCCGTTGCTGCGGCCTGATCGGCGGTCGTGAGCTTGGTCGCAAAGCTCGTCAGCGTGCCCTGGCCCGCCGCCTCGCTCGCGGCCGCGCGCTTGGCGACCTGCTCCTCGATCACCCGCACGAACTTCTTGTAGGGCGCGAAGAAGGCCTGCGCCACGCTGGTCGGGTTCTCGATCAGCTTGGTGATGGTGGCGTCCCAGTCGCGGCCCTGGCGGTCGTAGAAGACGCCGTTGCGGCCCACGAACAGAAAGTCGATGTCGCCCGCGGTGAACGCCGCGACGATGCTCATCTTCTGCCCCTGGCGCGTGCAGTCGCAGTACGCGAGGCAGGTCTTCGCAAGGCCCGCCAGCACGGCGTGCTTGGCCGTGTCCTGCACCTGCACCGTGAGCTCGCAACTGCGGCCGTCCAGGTAGAGCGTGCCGGCCTGGAAGATCGCGCCCTCGCGCCGGTAGAAGGCCTTGAACGACACGAAGTTGTTGAGCAGCACCACGAGGTCGCGCTGCAGCCGGATCAGCTTCTCCAGGTCGACGAGCAGGTTGTTGTGCGTCTCGGCGGCTTCGTCGTCGTGAAGCAGCGCGAGCAGCGGCTCGCGCGTCTGCAGGAAGGCGTCGAGCTGCGCGAGCGACAGCGCGGCGGCGGCGTTGTCGGGCCGCTTGGCCATCAGCGCTTGCAGCGGCGCGAGCTGCTGCTTGATGGCCTGCCACTCCGTTTCCGCGAGTTCGTCGCGCGCGCCCAGCAGCGGCGTGACGGCGCGTTCGGCGAACGCGGCGATGTCTCCGGTCCACGCGGGGTTGATGCGGTTGCCATGCAGCGGAAGCACGCAGCGCGGCGTGACGGGCGCGAGCGGCAGGTCGGCAATCGGGTCGGCGCTCAGGTCGAGCCTGTTCGCGCCCAACGCGTCATAGGCCTCGGGCGAAGGGTTCAGCGCCGCCACGGCCTGCGCATCGAACGCGGCGACACGGCAGCGCGCGAAGTAGTCGTCTAGCTTGGCCTGCACCTTGCGCGTGGCATCCGCTGCGACCAGCGTGGGCTCGCCGAGCGGCATCAGTGCCTTGTCGTTCGCATCGGCCTTGGCATGCCAGCCGCGCGCGGCCTGCACCTCGGCGAAGAAGGCTTCGATGCGGGCGCGGTCGACGCCCGGCGTGGCCTTGTGCCGGTCGGGCACGCTGCCGTGGGTGCGAATGATCTCGGCAACCGTGGCGCGCACGGCGTCGTCCTCGGCCGTCTCGGGCGTGATGACGCCGTCGCCGTTGAAACGCATGGCCGCCAGCAACTCGCCGCGGTCGGCGATGTCGGCCAGCGTGAGCGTGGCCGAATCGGGCTTGCTCTGGATCTGCAACAGGCGGCGCGCCTCCTCGATCAGGCGCGCGCCATCGGCGTTGCCGGCATCCAGGTCGTCCAGCGCCAGCACGTCGCTGCCTTGCAGCAGCACGTCGGGATTGCGCAGCCGCGCACACACCCATTCGCAGGCCGCGACCACTTCGGGCGGGCGCACGCGGCCATCGCCGTCGGCATCGATGAGGTCGAGCGTGCGCGCATCGAAATCGATGCCGCGTGTCGGGCAGGCGAGGGCGACCCACAGCTTCTGGTCCAGCTCGCCGAGGCGGGCGATATCTTCGCCCGTGCGAAAGATGACCTGGTCGGCACCCCCGACCCGGATGAACTGCCAGCGGTGCGGCGCCGTCGTGGGCGATGGTGATTGCGATGGCGTTTGCGTTGGCACCGCACTCATCAGGAAACGGCGACCTTCTTGTGTTCCCCCAGGTTCTTGGGCGTCTCGCCGGTCATGGCGGCCTTGGCCATCTTGAACAGCTGCACCATCTTGCTGTCGTCCACGTCCCAGTACTCGGCGCGCAGCACGCTCACCGCGAGCAGGCCCAGGTTCGGGTCGGTCGGGCCTTCAGGGAACCAGGCCTTGGCCATCTTGGTGAACAGCGCTTCCTTCTTCGCGGGGTCTTCCAGCAGCGCCGCATGGCCCGAAACGGAGACGTAGCTGTCGTCGTCGGTGTTGGCGTAGGAGACGTTCACGGTCGGGTCGGTCGCAACGTGCTGTGCAATTTCTCCGTCCTTGGGCACGAAGAAGTAGAGGGTCGCGTTTTCGTCCACGTCCTTGTTCTGCGTGGTCAGCGGGTGGCTGTGCAGCTGGCCATCGGCATGGCGGTGCGTGAGCATGCCGAAGCGCGTGTCCTTGATCAGTTCCCAGAGCTTGCTGGTGTTTCCGGTGGTGGCGGTCATGGCGGGGGTTTCCATAGGTTGAAGCGTCCGGCACCGGGGTGCCGGTGCCGGACGCGGGGGGCGGGCTGGAGGGAGGCGTATTGGGGCGGAGCGTCTTACGCCGGCTCGCCCATCAGTTCGCTCATCAGCTCTTCCTTGCGCGCCATGAGCTGTTCGCGCATGGCCACAAGGTCGAGGCCGCGGGCGGCGCGCGCCTTGGGGAACATCTCGTTGCGCTCTTCCTTCACGTGGTGGTCGATGTACTCGCCCAGCACCTTCACCTTGGCATCGAACATGTCGTCGATCTCGGTGGCTTCCTGGATCTGCGCGATCAGGTCCTTGGCGCTCGCGTGTTCGACCTCGGCCTCATCGAGCAGGTCGGTCTCCTTGATCGCTTCGCGCACGGCGGGGTAGAAGATTTCTTCCTCGATCTGCGTGTGGACCGTCAGTTCCGCGCAGATCTGGTTGGCCAGTTCGCGCTTCTTGTCGGCCGCGCTGGCGGCCTTGGAGTTCGCCAGTTCCTCGTAGGCAGTGAACATCTTCTTGACTTTCTTGTGGTCCGTGTCCAGAAGGCTGCATGCATCGGGTTCGGCGCGCTTGGTGGTGGGCATCGTGGGGCTCCATGTGGTTGGTGGAAAACCTCAGGTTGCAGAGCGCACCCGCGCCGGTGCGTAGGATTTTTCCGCATGCGCGTGCAGGCGATTCAAAGGACGGTGGGCCGGGTCCTGGACGCTGGCATCAGTTGTCGTCCGCCTTGTCCTCGGTCTTGAAAAGCCCGCGCACATTCAGCGCGGCCAGGCACACCTGCAGGGCGATCAACGCCCACGCCTGGGTGTGCACGCCCCACACCACCCACAGCACATTGCTCGCGAGGAACACCCAGAAGCCGACATTGCGGCGACCCTTCGCGTTGGACCCGACCAGCCAGGCGGCGGCAACCGAAGCGGCGAAGGCTGGCCATTGCACGAGAGAGAGGATTTCCATGGTGAGCGTGGTTGTTTGTATGTGGATGTTCGCGGACCGTAGCGCAGCCCGCGTCCGCCGATCGGTCGCTTCCGCCGACGCGCAACGTGGGCCGGTTCTCACATGCATCCGTCGAGGAGCGGCGCAGATTGGGTGTCAACGCAAGCAAAGAAAGACAGGCCACCATGGACACCACATCACCGCCGCTCGATGAGCGTCTCGTCACCTTCACCTACCGGGGCTGGATGTTCCTGTGCCGCGCGGAGCGGATCGACGACCTGACCTACCGGCCCGTCGTGCGCTGCCAGGGCCGGTCGGACAAGCCGGAAGACATCGAGCTGCCCGACGACACCGACAACGCCTCCTACGGCACGGAAGCGGAGGCACTGCGCCACGCCGAGCAGCAGGCGGTGCGCTGGGTGCACGACCGCACCAGCGACGGACAGGGGCAGATGTAGAGACGCAGAGACGCAGAGACGCAGCTTCGGCGGGTTCAGCCCGCGCCGTGCACCAGCCGCTCGAACACGTCGTCGGTGCCCATCTGGCCGCCCTTGAGCATGATCTCCATGCCATCGAGCCGCGTGTCGTCGCTGTGCACGCGGCACAACGAGGCGCCCGCACCCATGTCGGCCACGTAGGAGAGGCCCCAGGCATCGAGCGCCTGTACACCGTGGCTCGAGGTGTCGCCACCGGCCACGCCCACGCGCCGCAGCGGTACGTGCGCCAGCACTTGAACCAGCAAATCTCCACCGGCGCGTGCGAGGGCTTGGGCATCGACGTCCGGAGACGGCGATGCCTGATCGGGCGGGCGGGTGCAAGCGAGAACGTGGCGGCCACGGGCGAGCGCCTGTGCGATGTCGCGCGCGTGGCGCTGCAAGGTCGGCGCATCGCGTTGGGCGAGTCGCGGCGCGTCGAGCCACACGATGTCGAACGACTGCGCCGCCGCGACTTGGCGCGCGGTGACGGGAGAGAGGCTGCCTGCAAGAACGAGCACGGGGCCTGTCGCTGGTGTCACGGCAGCGGCAGTTTGCGCATCGGCGCGCGGGCCGAGCGCCGCGGCCAGCGCATCGACCACGCTGCTCGGTCCCACGGCCAGCAATGTGTCGCGTCGGGCTTGCGCCCACAGTACCTCGCCGATGGCAGCGAGTTGCGCCGCGTCAGCCACGTCGAACAGCACGGCCTCAGGTGGCTTGGCGGGTGAAGGCGGGTGCAGAGTTCGTTGCAGTGCCTCGCGGAGCGCGTGGCTGCCACTCGATGCCGCCGTGAAAGGAATGGAGCGCACGTCCGCCAGGCCTTGTCCGGCGAGGTGCAGCCGCAGGTCCGCCTCGTGCATCGGCGTGACCGGGTGCCGGCTCATCGTCGGATGTCGGTCGATACGAAACACCTCGCCGCCGGCGCCCGCTGCGGCAAACAGATGGCCGAAGAGGCAATGGCGCCCGAGGTTCGGCTGCCCGCCGACGATCGCGGTCCACGGCTGCTCGACCGCGCCGCGCAATGCGCGCACTGCGGCGCCGATGGAGCCGATGTGCGGCGCGCTGTCGAAGGTCGAGCAGGTCTTGTAGTGCAGCACGCGCGCGCCGAGCGAGTGGAACAGCGCGGCGACGGGCGCGAGCTCGGCCTGGATCGCCTCCGGTGTCATGGCGCGCGCCGCGCCCGCGATGCCCAGCACGTCGAGCGGTCCGGCTCGCTCGATGCGCGCGGCATCGGGCGTCTCGAGGAACAGCAGCGCGCGCAAGCCCGCGCGGGCCGCGGTTCCGAGCGTGTCGGTCGCGCCGGTGAAATCGTCGCCGTAGTAGACGACGGCCGGAGCCGGCGTCATGGCTTGCCGAAGAAGGCGAGGGCGCGCGCGAGTTCGGGCGCGTGCTTCGCGGCGTCCTGCAGCGCCGTGCCCGCGCGCGCGGCCGACCAGGCCTGGCGGATGCTGGTCACGCCGGCTTCCGCGCCGTCGGGGTGCGCGAGGATGCCGCCGCCGGCCATGAAGAGAAGGTCGTCGCTGCCGATGGCGGCCCAGGTCGCGGGCACGGTGCCCGCCCATTGGCCCGACGAGAAGGCGGGCATCACGCGGTCGTCCGCCGCATCGGTGAGCGGCGTGAAGCAGTCGCGCGCGGATTCGATGACTTCGCTGTCGGGCTGGGAGAACTTGCCCTGCAGGCCGTGCACATGCATGTGGTCCACGCCCGCGAGCCGCCACAGCGTCTGGTAGGCCTGGAACGAAATGCCCAGCAACGGGTGCCGCGACAGCGCGCCGTAACCATTGCGGTGGCCGTGCAGTGCAAGGCCCGTGTGGCGCCGCAGCGTCTGGATGCCCGAGTGCCCGCACCAGTTGAGGCTGGCCATCACGCAGGAGCCGCCTTCGCGCTCGACGAGGTCGGCGTGGCGCTTCATCGCATCGGTTTCGTCGGTGATGTTGAAGGCCACCATCACATGCTTGCCAGTGCGCTCCTGGTGGGCGCGCACGACCGCCATCACGGCAGGCACGCGCTCTGCGAGCGGGGCATGCGCGGGGTCGGCGCAGACCTCGTCGTCCTTGATGAAATCGACGCCCGCGGCGCAGAGCCGGCCGACCAGCGCCGCTGTCTCGGCCGCCGACAGGCCCACGTTCGGCTTGATGATCGTGCCGACCAGCGCGCCGTTCGAAACGCCCGTGGCGCGCCGCGTGCCCGCGATGCCGATGCGCGGCATCTCGAATTGCGCGCGGTAGGCGGCCGGCACGTGCAGCGATTCGAGCCGCAGGCCCGTCACTTCGCCCAGGTCGTAGAGATTGCCCGAGACGGTCGCCGCAAGCGTCGGCAGGTTGGCGCCGATGTTCGCCACGGGAAACGAGATGTCGACATGCGCACGCCGCCACGGACCGCGCGTGCCCTTGCGTTCGAGCAGCGCGTTCGGCAGGCTCGGCGCTGGCGCAGGTTCCAGCTCGGTGATCGCCTCGACCGTCGCTCGCGCACGTTCGCGCAGCGCATCGGTCTCGCCCTCGACCCGCGTGAAGGTGCCGCACGACTGCTCGCCGGCCATTACCTCGGCCACGGCCGCCGGGTCCACCGGCGTCTCGATCAGGTAGCGCGCGCGGATGCGTTCGGCCGCCATCGTCACAGCTTGCTCAGGTCGGGAAAGGGGCGCACGGGTTCGCTGCCGTCCCAGCCTTCGGAGGCGCTGCGGATCAGGTCGAACATCTTGCCCTTGGGCCCCGCCACTTCGGAGAGTTCGATCACCGTGCCCGGGTGGTACTCGGTATCGAAGTAGATGAAGCGGCCGCGCTCTCCCACTTCGCCGCTCATCACAGGCTTGAAGCCCTGCGCGGTGAGGCGCGCGAGGTCGGCGTCGTAGTCGGCGGTCCAGTAGGCGACGTGCTGCAGGCCGGTGCGCCCGGCCTGGAGGAAGTCGCGGTACATCGAGGGCACGTCGTTGCGCGTCTGGATCAGCTCGACCTGCACATAGCCCGAGTTCGCGAGCGCCACCGAGTTGTGCGGCTCGTGCGCCTCGCCGTTGTAGCGGTAGTTCTTGATCGGCACCTTGGGGTTGTAGAACCACGGGCCCACGCCCAGCGTGGTGCTCCAGTAGTCCATGGCGGCTTCGATGTCGTGCACGACATAGCCCAGCTGGCGGATCTCGCCGAGGAATCGACTCATTGCGGTTGGCTCCGGTGATGTGAGTGTGTTGTTGTGATCAGAATTTCAGGAAGCCGGTCGAGAACCACGGGAAGGCGGCCACGATGACCAGGCCCACCAGCATCGCGGCGATGTAGCCCCAGATGTGGCGGATGCCCTCGTCGGGGTTGACCTTGCTCACGGCGCAGGCGCCGTAGTAGCCGACGCCGAAGGGCGGTGCGAAGAGGCCGATGCCCATCGAGAAGATCACGACCATCGCGTAGTGCACCTCGTGCACGCCCGCGGCCTTGGCGATGGGGAACAGCAGCGGTCCGAACAGCACGATGGCCGGAATGCCTTCGAGCACGCTGCCCAGCACGATGAACGCGACGATCGACACGGCCAGGAAGCCGTACGCGCCGCCCGGCAGCGCGCCCATGATGCGGGCCAGGTCCTGCGAGAAGCCCGACTGCGTGAGGCCCCAGGCCATGGCCGTGGCGCAGCCGACGATGAAGATGATTGCGCCGGAGAGCGAGGCGGTGTCGATCAGCATCGGTTTGAGCCGTTTCCAGTCGAACTGCCGGTACACGAAGAGCCCGACCAGCGCCGAGTACACGATGCCGATGGTCGACACCTCGGTGGCCGTGGCCACGCCCTCGACCACCGCGGCGCGGATCACGAAGGGCAGCAGCACCGCGGGCAGCGCGACCATCAGCAGCTTGCCGATTTCGCGCTTGCTGTAGCGCTGCACACCGCTGAGGTCTTCGCGGCGGTAGCGCCACCACACGACCACGCACAGTGCCACGCCGAGCACCACCGCCGGCAGCAGCCCGCCTGTGAAGAGCGCGGCAATCGAGATGCCCGTGACCGAGCCGATGGTGATGAGCACGATCGACGGCGGAATCGTCTCGGTCTGCGCACCGGTGGCCGAGAGCAGCGCCACCAGGTCGCCGGGCTTGGCGCCGCGCTTGACCATCTCGGGGAACAGCACCGGCGCAATGGCGGCCATGTCGGCGATCTTGGAGCCCGAGATGCCCGACACCAGGTACATCGCGCCGATCAGCACATACGACAGGCCGCCGCGCACATGGCCCAGCAGGCTCGCGAGGAACTGGATCATGGCGCGCGCCATGCCCGTCATCTCGATCAGCGCGCCCAGGAAGATGAAGAGCGGCACCGCGAGCAGGATGAGGTGCGACATGCCTTCATCGAGCCGCCCCACCATCACCAGCAGCGGCGTGCGCGTGGTGAGCGCCAGATACCCGAAGGTGGCCAGCGCGAAAGAGAACGCGATGGGCACACCCGAGAGCACGGTGGCGGCCACCACGACCACGAAGAAGATCACGAGGTTGAACTTGCCGAGCGTCGCGAACAGCGGCGCGGCGAGCCAGAAGGCGGCCACCAGCGCGGCCATGCCGAGCACCGCGACGGCGATCTGTCGGCCCGTGCACACGCGCACGAGGCGCAGCAGCGCCATCACCAGCATGATGCCGATGCCAGCCGGAATGGCGGCCGCGCGCCAGGCGTTGCTGATCTCCAGCGCGGGCGTGACGATGAACGACTCCTCGTGCGCATAGTCGATCGAGGGCCAGACGATGAGCACCAGGAACGCGATGGACGCCGCGATGGCGAAAGCATCGAGCATGGCGCGCGTCGAAGGCGTCACCTTCTGCAGCAGCGCCGTCATGCGCATGTGCTCGCCGCGCCGCAGCGCCACGACCGCGCCCAGCATCGAGAGCCAGAGAAAGAGGATCGACGCGAGCTCGTCCGACCACACCAGCGGCGCATGGAACACGTAGCGCGACACCACGCCCGCGAACAGCACGCAGATCTCGGCCAGCACCAGCAGCGCGGCCACCGCCTCGACGGCGCCGCCGATCACGCGGTCGGCGCGCCCGGCGATGCCGCTCAGCGCATTGGCCGAAGGCCCGGCACCCACGAACGGGGCCGCCTCGAAAGTGGATTCATGCACCATGAGCCCGCTCAGGCCAGCTTGCCGACGGTGCCTTCGAGCAGCGCCCAGGCCTCGGGGCCGAAGCGGCCCTTCCACTCGCCGTAGAAGCCCGATTCGCGCAGCTTCGCGCGGAAGCTGTCGGCCGTGGGGCGGTTGATGGTGAGGCCCTTGGCCTGCAGGTCGCCGACGACCGATTCGTTGAGCTTCTTGATGTCTTCGCGCTGCTGCATGCCGGCGTCGTTGATGGCGCGCGCGACGATGGTCTTCAGGTCGTCGGGCAGGGCGTCCCATGCGCGGCCGTTGGCGATGAACCAGTAGCCGTCCCAGATGTGGTTGGTGAGCGAGCAGAACTTCTGCACCTCGAAGAGCTTGGCGACCTGGATGATCGGCAGCGGATTTTCTTGCGCATCGACGATCTTCGTCTGCAGCGCGGAATACACCTCGCTGAACTGCAGGCTCGCGGGCGCGGCGCCCAGGCCCTTGAACATCGAGATCGACAGCGGGCTCACCGGCACGCGGATCTTCAGGCCGTCCATGTCCTTCGCGTTCGCGACCGCGGCCTTGCTGCTGGTGGTCTGGCGGAAGCCGTTGTCCCACATCTTCTCGAAGGCGTAGAGGCGCGACTTGGCGATGGCGCCGCGCACATGGGCGCCGACCTTGCCGTCCATCGCGGCCCATACCTGGCCGTAGTCGTTGAATGCGAAGCCCACCGCGTTGATGGCGGCCACCGGCACCAGCGTGGCGATGACGAGTGCCGAGGGCGTGAAGAACTCGATGCCGCCCGAGCGCACCTGCGCGAGCATGTCGGTGTCGCCGCCGAGCTGGTTGTTCGGGAAGATCTTGATCTCGACCCGGCCCTTGGTTTCCTTGGCGATGCGGTCGGCCGCCTCTTGCGCACGGATGTTCAGCGGGTGGCTGAGCGGCAGGTTGTTGCCGTACTTGTACGAGAACTCCGCGGCGCGCGCGATGCGCGGCACGGCCGACACGATGCCGGCGGCGGGGAGGGCGGAAAGGGTGCGCAGCGCACCTCTGCGGTTCAGGCGGGTCAGCGATGTCATGTCTTTTGTCTCCAGGATCTTCGGAATGCGGTTGATGCAATCTGATGCATCAGTGGATTCGGGCCACAGCGAAGATAAAAGGATGCATCATCCGGGTCAAACTCGATCCTGATGGTTTTTGATGTATGCGGGATAACCCTTCACCTCCTCCTCCTTCCGATGCACGGCGCGCGCGCGTGGTCGATATCGCCCGCGCGGCGCAGGTGTCGACCGCCACTGTCGACCGCGTGCTCAACCGCCGGCCCGGCGTGCGCGACGCGACGGTGCAGCGCGTGCTCAAGGCCGCGGGCGAGCTCGACTACCTGCCGGGCCCGGAGCTCTATGCGGCGCTGACGCCGCCGCCGCTGCGGCTCGTGTTCCTGCTGCCGGCGGGCACCAACCGCTTCATCCGCATGCTGGGCGACATGGTGGGTTACTCGCAGGAGCACTGGGCGCCGTTCAACGTGCAGTGCCGCACGGTGTTCATCGAGAGCTTCAATCCGCATGAGCTGGCCAACGCGCTGCGCAAACACGGCCAGCGCTGCGACGGCATCGCGATGATGGCGCTGGAGCATCCGGCGGTGCGCGAGGCGGTGGCCGCGCTGGCGGCCCGCGGGCTGCCGGTGGTCACGCTGATCTCGGACCTGTCGAACTCCGAGCGCGCCGCGTTCGTGGGGCTGGACAACCGGGCTGCGGGCCGCACCGCGGGCTATCTCATCGGCCGCTTCATCGGCGCGCGCGCCGCGAAGGCCGCGCTCATCGCGGGCAGCCTCAGCTACAAGGCGCATGAGGAGCGCGAGGCAGGCTTCCTTCATGTCATCGACGAGATGTTCCCGAAGCTCGAAGTCGTGGGCCTGCGCGAAGGCCAGGACGACGCGGGCAAGAACTACCGGCAGACCCGCGCGCTGCTGGAGCAATACCCCGACATGGGCGGCATCTACAACATCGGCGGCGCGTCAGATGGCGTGGCGCGGGCGCTGAAGGAAGCGGGACGCGAGCAGAAGGTGGTCTTCATCGGCCACGGCCTCACGCCCGACACGCGTGCGCTGCTGATCGACGGCAGCATGGACGCAGTCATCACGCAGAGTCCGCACACCACGCTGATGAGCTGCGTGCGCATCTTCACCAACCTGCGCGACAAGCGCGAGGCGCTGAGCGGCGTGGAAACGACGCGCAGCCAGGTGATCTTCAGGGAAAACTTGCCCTGAGAAGGTGTGAACGAATCCGCCATGCCCGCTCATCCCGCCCAGACACACCCGCTCGGCGTTGCAAATGCTCGCCATAGCCCGAGCTATGGCTGCGCTTTGCGCCTTGATCGGGCGCGCCTGGGCGGGCTGCTCGGGCACGCCGGATTCATTCACACCTTCTGAGCCCTCAGGCCGGCGCCGTCATGCGTTGCAGCAGCGGCTGGCGCGCCAACACTTCGTCGCGTGGCCCGTGGTCGAGCACGCGGCCGGCCTCCATCAGCAGCACGGTGTCGAAGCGATCGAGCAGGCTCAGGCGGTGGATCGACGCGATCACGCAGGCGTTGGGGAATGCCGCTGCGATGCGTTCGAGCACGCGCGCTTCGGTGTTGGCGTCGAGCGCACTGGTCGGCTCGTCGAGCAGCAGCAGCGAGCTGCCTTCGGCCGCGAGCACGCCGCGCGCGAGGCACAGGCGCTGGCGCTGCCCGCCCGAGAGGTTGAAGCCACGCTCCGACACGGCCGTGTCGAGATCGCCGTGGTTGGCCTTCAGCACCTCGTCGAAGGTGCTGGTGTGCAGCGCCGCGAGCAGGCGCGCATCGTCCGCGGGCTGGCCGAAGGCGAGGTTCTCGCGCACGCTGGCTTCGAAGAGCTCGGTCTCCTGCGGGATCAGCGTGGCGAGCCGGCGCAGTTGTGGCCAATCGACCGGCTGACCGTCGAGCGTGAGCGTGCCGGCATTCGGCGTGTAGAGGCCGGCGAGCACGCGCAGCAGCGTGCTCTTGCCGCCGCCGCTCGGGCCGACGAGGGCCACGCGTTGGCCGCGGCGCAGGGTGAGGGCGACGTCGTGCAGGCCGCTGCGTGGTGGTTCGGTTGCATCCGTGAGGGGCTCGCCGCGCGGCGCGTACTTCCACTGCAGCGCCTCGACGCCGAGTTGCGCCCATGTCGCACCGGCATCGATGCGCTCGCGCTCGGGCACTTGTTCCGGCGCGGTGGCGAGCACGTCGCCCGACGGCGCCCGCCAGATCGGTTCGGCGCTCGAGTAGTCGGTGTGCATGCGCGCGAAGAAACTGAAGTTGGCCGCCACAGAAGTCACCACGCCGGCGGCCTGTTGTGCGTACTGGTAGATCATGAACACCGCGCCCAGCATCACCGCCTGCCCCGGCGTGCGCGCCTGCCACACGTAGATGACGACCAGCCCCCAGGTCAGCGCCAGGCCCATCAAATCAACCGCAAACCATTTGCCCTCGTTCAGCACCACGGTGCGCTTGAGCGGCAGAGAAATCGCCGCCATGCGACGGCGCAGCAACAGCCGCGACGCACCTTGCAGCCGCAGGCCGATCACCGTCGATGCGTTGCCCAGGAAGTCGAGCAGCGCCGACACGTAGCGCCGGTCGGCATCGTTCTCGGCGCGGGCGAGCTTCATCAGCGCGCGGTCGATGCGCACGATCACGAGGCCGATCAGCACATAGCCCGCAAGGGCGGTCGCGCCGCTGGTGCGCGACAGCAGCGCGAGCGCCACCAGCGGCCCGACGAAGTTGACCGCGTTGGTGAGCCAGATGAACTGGTTCTGCGCGAAGTCCGCCAGCGCCCGGCTGGCCTGGTGCACGCGGTGCTGCAGCTCGCCCGAATGGTGGCCGTCGTGCCAGGCCAGCGGCGCGGCGGCGATGCGCGCATAGAGCTCGTCGGCGAGGCGCTCCCGCACCTTCAGGCCGACGTTGCGCTCCAGGATGCGGCCCGGCCCGTGCAGCGCCCACGCGCCCACGTACACCGCGGCCAGCGTGCCGATCCAGCGGCCCGCGCCGCTGAAGTCGCTGCGCTGCAGCGCGTTGATGGCCTGGCCCGCGAGATAAGGCAGCGTGAGGCGGATCAGTTGCGAGGAAGCCAGCAGGGCGGTGGCGCCGAGCAGTTGCCCGCGTGCGCCGGCCGCGAAGTGCCAGAGCGCGGCATAGAGCGCGCGGATCGCGTTGCCGGGGTCGTTCGTCTCGGTCGTCTTCTGCATGCGTGGTCAGCCGGCCTTGCGGAATGTGAGGTTGATGCGAAGGCTGCCGAGCGCCGGATGCGGCTGGTCTTTCAGCGGCAGCACGCCGTGATAGCGCAGCCGGTCTTCGCCGCCCCAGACCACGACGTCGCCGTGCTGGAGCGGAATGCGCACGGCCTTGTCGCCGCGCTCGTGGCCGCCGAACAGGAACACGGCCGGCATGCCGAGTGAGACGGAGACGATGGGGGCGCCGTAGTCGTGCTCGTCCTTGTCCTGGTGCAGCGAGAGCCGCGCGCCGGGTGCGTAGCGGTTGACCAGGCAGGCATCGGGCGCGAAGCCGTCGAAGCCAGCGGCCGATGCAGCCTCGCGGGCGAGGCGGGCGAACGACGTGGGCATGGCGGGCCACGGCTTGCCGGTGTCGGGGTCGGTGGGGCTGTAACGGTAGCCGCGGCGGTCGCTGGTCCAGCCGAGCGCGCCGCAGTTGGTGAGCGCGACCGACATGGTGAAGCCGCCGGGGGTGACGAGATGGCGGAAGGGGGCGTCTTGCGAGATGGCCTTGACCGCCGAGAGCAACTCGTCGGCAAAGGGCAGGGCGAAACCAGGGAGGACGAAGGCGCCGGGACCGATCGCTTCGCGCGCTTCGCGGGGTGGATCGTCGAACAGATCGAGCGTCATGCGGAAAGCCGGCCCGCTCGGGGCCGGTGCGAAACGCCTAGCGAACCGTCGACATCACCGTCGCACGGCAGCGCGGCTGGTCGCGCGGGGCGAGCAGGTTGCAGTTGTTGAGCGCGCGTTCCTGCATGTCGCTGAGCTTGGGGCGTTCCTGCTGGTACTGGGGTTGGCGCTGGTATTCGGGCACGTAGACCGGTGCGGGTTCCTGCCAGCGCTGGCGGCGCTCGTATTCGCGGCGCTGTTCGTATTCACGCCGCTCGTAGTCGCGGCGGTCTTCCCGTTCGCGGTCGTTCCGAAGGCGCCACATGCAGGAGTTGAAGTCCATGCCCGAACGGCCGCTGGCGCAGTAGCGGCGGTCGTTTTCATAAACGTAGTCGCCCTGGGCCATGGCGGGAACGGAGGTCATGAGGCCGAGGAAGGCCAGGAGAGCGAGTTTTTTCATGATGAGTGGCCTGTTCTGTGATTGCCGTCTGTCTGCGCAGTGTGAAAGGTCTGCCCCGGGGTGAATGTAGCCTGTCGTCCTGCGCGCACGTAGGGTCGAAGGAGCCTGCGTCCGCGCCGTTGCATGCTCAACGCTCGACCTCCGCCGCGGGTCTACGCGGGCGGATCGGCTTGTCCGCCCTGCGGCGGTGCCGCAACCGATGTACTCATAAATCCGCATATCCGCCTCACATGAACGAGTGAAGTAGGTCTAAGGAATTCACTTATTGAAGCGTCCGGACAAACGCTTATGGTGATGAACATGGACATCGTTCGTCTCGACATTCGCGTGCCGGAAGGCTGGAGCTGCTGGTTCGCGCTCGCGCTCACGCCCCACGGCACCTATGCCGGGTTTGCGGAATTGAGCCACCAGGGCATTGCGCGGTGCGCACTGGTGATCACCCGCCAGCTGTCGTCGGACGCGGCGGTGCGTCGTGCGACCGCTCGCGCTGAGCACTTCGTCCGGCAATGGATGCCGCAACGCAGCCCGGGCCCCGACATCTCGGGCTCCACCACCGTTCCCGGCAGCGCCTGAGCGGCGAGCGCGGCGGCCCGCGCTCATGGTAGAAACCGCGAGCCGCGGATGTCCGCCGTTGCGCTTCGTGCGCTTGCCACTCCTCTCTCGCTTCCATGCCTCCTAACCCTGGTCGCCCTGATCGGGCTGAAAAACCGTGTGCCCCGTGGTTCGCATGGCTGCTCGCCTGCCTCGCCGCGCTCTGCATGGCCGGTTGCGCGGGCCTGCCCACCGACGTGCAGCGCAAGCCCTCGATGGCCATCGCCGATGGCGCGGACACCCTGCTCGGACGCCTCGTGAAATCGGCTGCGCCGCCCGGCGAGCCGCTGAGCGGATTCCGCCTGCTGCCGATGCCGCAGTTCTCGCTGCATGCGCGCATCGAACTCGCGCGCCGCGCGCAGCGCTCCATCGACGTGCAGTACTACCTCGTGCAGAACGACGAGACCGGCCGCTACCTGCTGCGCGCCCTGCGCGATGCTGCAGACCGCGGCGTGCGGGTGCGCCTCCTGGTGGACGACCTCTACACCGCGGGCGCCGACCCGCTCTTCACCAGCTTTGCCTCGCATCCGAACGTCGAAGTGCGCCTCTTCAATCCGTTCCCCGCGGGCCGCGACCGCCTCGGCACGCGCTGGGCCGCATCGCTGTTCGACTTCGACCGGGTGCACCGCCGCATGCACAACAAGCTGTACGTGGTGGACGACACGATGGCGGTCATGGGCGGGCGCAACATCGCCAACGAGTATTTCCTGCGCGACGGGGGCTCGAACTTCATCGACATCGACACGCTGGTGGCCGGCGCGGTGGTGCACCGGCTGTCGTCGCTGTTCGACATGTACTGGAACAGCCCCTACGTGTACCCGATCGAATCGCTGGTAGCCAA
Organism: Variovorax sp. W1I1; assembly: GCF_030815625.1. Lineage (NCBI taxonomy): Bacteria > Pseudomonadati > Pseudomonadota > Betaproteobacteria > Burkholderiales > Comamonadaceae > Variovorax > Variovorax sp. W1I1. The sequence continues at coordinate 1,756,418 of NZ_JAUSWZ010000001.1, forward strand.
GGGCAGCGAATCGCCGAAGGAACTGCGCGCGCTTTTCGACCGGCTCACCAGCGGGCCCGAAACGCTGCACCCCGAGGAGCCGGGCTCCACCGACCTCTTGGGCAACAACCCGCTGGCCAAGGACCTGGACGCGGGCACGCTGAAGCTGGTGTGGGCGCGCGCCGAGGCGTATGCCGACCCGCCGGCCAAGGCCCTCGCGCCCACGCCGGAAGGCCGCGGCCTGCCGGCCGACGAGGCGAGCGAGAGCGTGCTCTTCAACGTGCGGCGGTATCTGCGCGGCGCGCAGAGCGAGATCATGCAGACCACGCCCTACCTGATTCCCGGGCGCGGCGGCATGGAGTCGATCCGCATCATCCGCGGCAACGGCGTGAGCTACAGCATCGTGACCAACTCGCTGGCCGCCACCGACGAATCGCTGGTGCACATCGGCTACCGCCGCTACCGTGCCCAGATGCTGCGGCTGGGCGTGGAGCTGTATGAGCTCAGCCCCAAGCGGGTGGAGGAGACCAGGCGCTTCGGCATGTACGGCTCGGCCAGCGGGCGGCTGCATGGCAAGTCGGCGGTGATCGACCGCAAGACGGTGTTCATCGGCTCGATGAATTTCGATCCGCGCTCGGAGCTGCACAACACCGAGATCGGCATCTTCATCTTCAGCCCGCAGATCGCACAGCAGCTCACCAGCCTGATCGGGTTCATCCGGCTCGATGGCGCCTATCAGCTGCAGCTTGGGCCGAAGGGCGGCATCGAATGGGTGAGCCCGGCCTCGGGCGATGCGGCCGACACCATCCTGCACACCGAGCCCGAAACGCATTTCTGGGCGCGCTGGAAGCTGGAGTTGCTGGCGCCTCTGGTGCCGGAGAGCCTGCTTTAGCGGACGGTGGACATGACCGTCGCACGGCAACGCGCACGGTCATGGCGGGTGGGCAGCACGATGCAGTTGTCCAGGGCGCGCTTCTGCATGTCGCTCAGCCGCGGGCCCTCACGCGGCGCTTCGCGCTCGGGCTCGTAGTAGTAGGGCTGTGGTGGCGGCCGGCCGTAGTAGTCGTAGTCGCGATCGCGGCTGTGGCGGGTCGTTTCACAACCGGCGAGGCCCAAGGCCAGGAGACCACCCCAAAGAATCGGGTTCAGGCGCAAGTTCGTTCTCCATTTCCAAGGTCGAGGGGAGGGCTGCAAGACGCGCCCTGTCCCGGGTCTGGTGGCGAGGAGCTTAGTCCCGTGCCAGACGGGCAACCTGAAGAAATGATGAATGAACGCCGGGGCGTTACTGCTGCAGCCGCCCGTTGAGGTACGGCTCGGGGTCGACGGCGGTGCCGTTCTTGCGGATCTCGAAGTGCAGCTTCACGCGATCGGTGTCGCTGCGGCCCATTTCGGCGATCTTCTCGCCCTGGCGCACGACCGCGTTTTCCTTCACGAGGATGGTCTGCGCATGCGCATAGGCGGTGAGGAAGGTCTCGTTGTGCTTGACGATGACCATGTTGCCGTAGGAGCGCAGTTCGCTGCCCACGTACACCACGCGGCCATCGGCCGACGCGACGATCGGATCGCCGAGGTTGCCCGCGATGTCCAGCCCCTTGTTGCGCACGCCGTCGAAGCGGGCGATGGTGGTGCCGCTCGCGGGACGGATGAAGAGTGCCTGTTTCGCCGGGGGCGGCGTGACGGTTTGGCCGGGCCGTGCCGGCGTCAGGGGGACGGTGTCGCAGCCGGCGAGGGCGGCGGCAATCAGTGCTGCGGCACCGGCGCGGAAAAGAAAAGTCTGGATTTGCATGGCGCTGTTGGAACGGGTTCGTTGCGGAGGGTTCCTGCGGTCTGGCACGCCGGGCGCGCCACGCGGGCGATGCTAGCAAACTCGTACGCACCGTCCGGAAGGGCGGAACGCACGAAGGGCTATGGCTGTCGTTACTTCAGCGGAATCGGCGTGCCGCGGTCGATGGGCACCGCGGTCACGCTGTTCTTGGGCGAGCCGTCGATCAGCAAGTCGGAGTAGGTGAGATAGACCAGCGTGTTGCGCTTGGCATCGACCATGCGCACCACGCGCAGGCGCTTGAAGAGCACCGAGAGCCGCTCGCTATACACCTCTTCGCGCTTGGGCAGCGGCTGCGTGACGTTGACCGGCCCGACTTGGCGGCAGGCGATGGATGCTTCGGCCTTGTCCTCGGCCACGCCGAACGCGCCGGCAATGCCGCCGGTCTTGGCGCGCGACACATAGCAGGTCACGCCGTTGACCTTCGGATCGTCGTAGGCCTCGATCACGATCTTGTGGTCGGGACCGATGAGCTTGAAGGCGGTGTCGACTTCGCCCACCGTTTCCGCCTTGGCCGCCGAGGCCGCCAGTGCGAAGCCGAGGCTGGCGCCGCAGAAGAGGACGGCGCGAAGTTGCTTGTTCATGAGGTTCGGGTCAAACGATGCTGAGTTCGTGCACGCGGTCGAAGCTGCCGCGGCGGCGGTCTTCGAAGAAATGTTCCAGCGCCTCGCGCACGGTGCGAAAGGCGATCTCGTCCCAGGGAATTTCTTCCTCGGTGAAGAGCTTCGCCTCGATGGTTTCGTGGCCCGGATCGAACTTGTCGTCCAGCAGCCGCGCGCGGTAGAACAGGTGCACCTGGCCCACGCGCACGACGCTGATCACCGCGAACAGGCCCTGCATCTCGAAGTTCGCGCCGGCCTCTTCGTCGGTCTCGCGGGCGGCGCCCTGGGCGGTCGATTCCTCGAGTTCCATGAAGCCCGCCGGCAGCGTCCACTTGCCCCAGCGCGGTTCGATGTTGCGCTTGCACAGCAGCACCTTGTCGCCCAGGACCGGGATGGTGCCCACCACGTTCAGCGGGTTCTCGTAGTGGATCGTGTGGCAGGCCGGGCAGACGGCGCGCGGCTTGGTGTCGCCGTCGTCCGGAATGCGGTAGACCACCGCGGTGCCGCAGTTCTTGCAGTGCTTGATGGGGACGCGCAGGAGCATGGGCGGTGCTGCCGTCTTCAGGCGATCTTGACGGTGAGCGTCGGCAGGCCGGCGACCTTGCACACGAGCGTGTCGCCCGAGACCACGGCCGCGACGCCTTCGGGCGTGCCGCTGTAGATCAGGTCGCCGGGCTGCAGCTCCCAGGCGGCCGACAGGTGCTCGATGGTTTCGGCTACGTTCCAGATCAGCTTGCTCACGGTGCTGCGCTGGCGGTCGACGCCGTTGACCTGCAGCGAGATTTCGGCGTTCTCGGCATCGCCGGCCGCGGCCACCGGCACGATCGGGCCGATGGGCGCGCTCTGCTCGAAGCCCTTGCCGATGTCCCAGGGGCGGCCTTGTTTCTTCATTTCGCCCTGCAGGTCGCGGCGCGTCATGTCGAGGCCGACGGCGTATCCGTAGATGTGCTTGTGCGCATCGGCGGCCAAGATGTTCTTTCCGCCCGTGCCGATGGCCACGACGAGTTCGATCTCGTGATGCAGGTTCTTCGTGAGCGAGGGGTAGGCCATGGTGCCGGTCTGGCCTTCGTCGACCACCACCAGCGCGTCGGTGGGCTTCATGAAGAAGAAGGGCGGTTCGCGGCCGGTGAAACCCATTTCCTTGGCGTGATCTTCGTAGTTGCGGCCCACGCAGTAGATGCGGTGCACCGGAAAGTGGGCGGGCTGTCCGGCCACCGGAACCGAAACGGTGGCGGGCGGGGCGAAAACAAACTCGGAAGCCATTGCGAGGTGTCCTTTTTCAGCGGAACGGAGAGGGGAGACCGGCAGTGTGCCAGAGGCGGCGCAGGGTTGCCGCAGCGCCGGACCGGGGATTTTCGGGCGCTTCACAATAGGCGCCCTGCGTTTCCGTCACGCTCTTTCTTCGATTTTTCCCGCCACACCATGCCCATTCGAATCGGCAAAGCCGGCAAAGCCACGGCCCTCAACGAACTCGGCCGCCGACGCGACGACGAGGGCGACCAGGACGGCGCCCTCGAGGCCTACGCCCAGGCCAGCGCCATCCATCCCGGCTGGTCGGTGCCCTGGTACAACGCCGGCCTCATCCACAAGTACCGCGGCGAATGGGCCGCTTCGCTGCAGGCCAACGCCCGCGCCGTGCAGTGCGAGCCGGGCGACGAGGGCGCGCTGTGGAACCTGGGCATCGCCGCCACCGCGCTCGGCGACTGGACGACGGCGCGGCGTGCGTGGCGGCAGTACGGCATCGATATTCCGGAGGGCGAAGGGCCGGTCGACTATTTCGTCGGGCTCACGCCGATCCGCGTGCACGGCGACGAGGGCACCGAGGTGGTGTGGGCCGACCGCATCGACCCCGCGCGCGCCATCCTGCGCAACGTGCCCACGCCCGCGTGCGGCCATCGCTATGGCGACCTCGTGCTGCACGACGGCGCGCCCAACGGCTACCGGCTGCGCGGCGAGCGCGAGGTGGCGGTGTTCGATGCGCTCGAAGTGATCGCGCCGTCGGCGCATTCGACCTACGAGGTCTCGGTGGAAGGCGCGACCGCGGAGGACATCGAGGCGCTGGTGCAGCGCTTCAAGGCTGCGGACGGCTTCGCCGAGAACTGGACCGACAGCATGGAGATGCTCTGCCGTGCCTGCTCCGAAGGCCGGCCCTTCGGCGAGGGCCGGCACAACCACGGCGCCGACGAGGCGCCCGGCACGCTCGGGCCGTGGCGCCTTGGCATCGCCTCGCGCGAGGAGGCCGGCGCCCGCCGCATCCTCGACGAATGGAAGGCCGCGACATCGCCGGAGGTCGTGCTGCACGATTTCCGCTGCGTGCTGCCGGCTACCCCGCGCTCCTAGCGAGCGCTATCCTTGGAAAATCATGAAGCTGCATAACTATTTCCGCTCCTCCTCCTCGTTCCGCGTGCGCATCGCCCTCAGCCTGAAGGGCCTCGACTACGAATACGTTCCCGTGCACATCGCGCGCGGCGAACACCGCACCGGCCCCTACGCCGCCCTCTCGGCCGACAAGCTTGTGCCGCTGCTCGAAGACGAGGGCGAGCGCTTTTCGCAATCGATGGCCATCATCGAATATCTGGACGAGACGCACCCCGAGCCGCCGCTGCTGCCGAGCGACCCGGTCGGCCGCGCCCATGTGCGCGCATTGGCGCAGTCCATCGCCTGCGAGATCCATCCGCTCAACAACCTGCGCGTGCTCAAGTACCTGGTGAAAGACCTGAAGCTCGACGACGAGGCCAAGAACGCCTGGTACCGCCACTGGGTGCGCGACGGGATGGAGGCCTTCGAGCGCCAGCTCGCGCTGCATCCGGGCGGCACCTTCTGCTACGGCAACACGCCGACGCTGGCCGATTGCTGCCTCGTGCCGCAGATCTTCAACGGCCGTCGTTTCGACTGCGACTTCAGCGGCCTGCCGCGCAGCATGGCCGCCTTCGATGCCTGCATGCAACTGGAAGCCTTCCAGCGCGCGCAGCCTTCGCAAGCACCCGACGCGGAAGTTTGATTGAACGCCGCCGTCATCGATTCGCGCTGGCTCGTGCCGGACTGGCCCGCACCGTCGAACGTGCGGGCCGTGTGCACCACGCGCGAGGGCGGCGTTTCGCACGGCCGCTACGAGAGCCTGAACCTCGGCGATCACGTGGGCGACCTGACCGCCGATGTGGCCGAGAACCGCCACCGGCTCGGGCAAGCCATCGCCGCGCGGCCGGTTTTTTTGCAGCAGGTGCACGGCACCGGCGTCGTGACGCTCGATGCCGAATCGGAACCCGTGCGCGGCGACGCCACGGTGGCCGATGCCTGCACGGCCACGGAGGTCGGGCTGGCCTGCACCATCATGGTGGCGGACTGTTTGCCCGTGCTTTTCACCGACGAGTCGGGCCAGCGGGTTGCCGCTGCGCATGCAGGTTGGCGTGGCCTTGCCGGCGGCGTGCTCGAGGAGGCGGCCCGATGCTTTGCGCCCGAGCCGCAGGCGGGTCCGGCGCGCGGCGACAGCAGGGTCATCGCATGGCTCGGCCCGTGCATCGGCCCGAAAGCCTTCGAGGTCGGCGAGGAAGTCAAGGCCGCGTTCGAGGCCCATGCGCCGGAAGCGGCGAGCTGCTTCAAGCCTGCGGGCGTGCCCGGCAAATGGCTGGCGGACCTGCCGGCCTTGGCGCGTCAGCGGTTGCGCGCGGCCGGTGTCGATGCGGTGTACGGCAATGACGGCAGCGACACGTGGTGCACCGTCGGCAACCCGTCACGGTTCTTTTCGCACCGGCGGGACGGCGTCAGCGGGCGCTTCGCCGCGCTGGTCTGGAAGGCTTGAGTCTTCCTTCGTTGCGGCCTCTGCTGCGGCGCGGCGTGCTTCTTCCTGTGCTTCGGCCTCGCGCTGCTTGATCGCGCGCCGCCGCCCCGGCGCCCCCATCAGGTAAACCACCAGTGCCACCGGCGCCAATCCGTACAAAAGAAATGTGAAGATGGCGCCCAGCACGGTGCCTGTGGTGTTGGTGGCTTCGGCCACCGACATCATCACGACGACGTAGAGCCAGCCGATCACGATCAGATGAATGAACACGGGAAGTTTCAGTCGGTAAGAGAAAAGAGCGGCGTTGTCGGTGCCGTGCGAATGCAGGATACTCAAAACACGCACCCATCCGGATTCGACTCAGGCGAGGACCAGGAGACATGATGAAGCAACAAGCGACGGGGGCGGATGCATTCGCGCCCTTCCAGAAGGCACTTTCCGAGGGCTGGACCCAGGCACTGGCATCGTTCCAGCAGTCCGCCGCGAAGGGGGCCTCGGCCTTCGATGTCGGCGGCAGTCCCCTTTGGCAAATACCGCAGATGCCGCAGATGCCGGGGGGCGCAAAGATGCCCGATCTCCCGAAGATCGCCATCGACCCCCAGAAGCTCCAGTCCATCCAGCAGCAGTACGTGGCGGAAGCCACGGCGCTGTGGAGCCAAGGCTTCCAGGCCAAGCCCGAGGGCGACAAGCGATTCGCCTCCGATGCTTGGGGCAGCAACCCGCTCGCCGCCTTCTCGGCGGCCGTGTACCTGCTCAACGGCCGCACCATGCTGAACATGGCCGAGGCCATCGACGCCGACGAAAAGACCAAGGCGCGCCTGCGCTTCGCGGTCGAGCAATGGATGGCGGCTTCGTCGCCCAGCAACTCGCTCGCGTTCAACGCCGAGGCCCAGAAGAAGGCCATCGACTCGCAGGGCGAGAGCATCGCCAAGGGCATCCAGAACCTGCTCAACGACGTGAAGCAGGGGCACATGAGCATGACCGACGAGAGCGCCTTCGAAGTGGGGCGCAACGTGGCCACCACCGAGGGCGCGGTGGTCTTCGAGAACGAGTTCTTCCAGCTCCTCGAATACAAGCCGCTCACCGCCAAGGTGTACGAGCGGCCCTTCCTGCTGGTGCCGCCTTGCATCAACAAGTTCTACATCCTCGACCTGCAGCCCGAGAACTCGCTGATCCGCTATGCGAACGAGCAGGGCCACCGGGTGTTCGTGGTGAGCTGGCGCAACCCCGACGAATCGCTCGCCAAGGCCACCTGGGACGACTACATCGAGAACGCCGCGATCCAGGCGATCCACACGGTGCAGGACATCAGCGGCAGCAAGCAGATCAACACGCTCGGCTTCTGCGTGGGCGGCACCATCCTGAGCACCGCGCTGGCCGTGCTCGCGGGGCGCGGCGAAAAGCCCGCCGCCTCGGTCACGCTGCTCACCACGTTCCTGGACTTCAGCGACACCGGCATCCTGGACATCTTCGTGGACGAGCCGATGGTCGCGTACCGCGAAATGCAGCTGGGCAAGGGCGGCCTGCTGCCCGGCGGCGACCTGGCTTCCACCTTCAGCTTCCTGCGCCCCAACGACCTCGTGTGGAATTACGTGGTCGGCAACTATCTGAAGGGCGAGACGCCGCCGCCCTTCGATTTGCTCTACTGGAACAGCGACGCCACCAACCTGCCGGGCCCGTTCTACGCCTGGTACCTGCGCAACACGTACCACGAGAACAAGCTCGCCAAGCCGAATGCGCTCACGGTGTGCGGCCAGAAGATCGATCTCGGCAAGATCGATATCCCGGCCTACATCTACGGTTCGCGCGAAGACCACATCGTGCCGATCGGCGGCGCGTATGCATCGACGCAACTGCTGCCGGGCAAGAAGCGCTTCGTGATGGGCGCCTCGGGCCACATTGCCGGCGTGATCAACCCGCCCGCGAAGAAGAAGCGCAGCCACTGGATTCGCGAGGACGGCAAGTTCCCGAAGACGCAAGCTGAATGGCTCACGGGAGCGACGGAGCACCCGGGCAGTTGGTGGACCGACTGGGCACAATGGCTCAAGGGCCACGCGGGCAAGCAGATTCCCGCACCCAAGGTCTACGGCAACGGCAAGGCCTACAAGGCCATCGAACCGGCGCCAGGGCGCTATGTGAAGGCCAGGGCCTGATCCCGACCGAACAACCACACCCCCGATTTCAAATCACTTCAACGGAGAACCTCATGGAAGACATCGTCATCGTTTCGGCCGTACGCACGCCGGTCGGCAAGTTCGGCGGCTCGCTCGCCGGCATCGCAGCCACCGAGCTGGGTGCCCTGGTCATCAAGGAAGTGATTGCGCGCGCGAACCTCACGGCCGAGCAGGTCGGCGAGGCCATCATGGGCCAGGTGCTGGCGGCCGGTGCCGGCCAGAACCCCGCGCGCCAGGCGTGGCTCAAGAGCGGCGGCGCCAAGGAAACCCCGGCGCTCACCATCAATGCCGTCTGCGGCTCGGGCCTGAAGGCCGTGATGCTCGCGGCGCAGGCCGTGGCCACGGGCGACAGCGAAATCGTGATCGCCGGCGGCCAGGAAAACATGAGCGCCGCACCGCACGTGCTGCCCAACTCGCGCAACGGCCAGCGCATGGGCGACTGGAAGCTGGTCGACACCATGATCGTGGACGGCCTGTGGGACGTCTACAACCAGTACCACATGGGCATCACCGCCGAGAACGTGGCCAAGAAGTACGGCATCGACCGCGCCGCGCAAGATGAGCTCGCGCTCGCCAGCCAGACCAAGGCCGCCGCCGCGCAGGACGCCGGCAAGTTCAAGGACGAAATCGTCGGCGTGAGCATTCCGCAGAAGAAGGGCGACCCGGTCGTCTTCAGCCAGGACGAATTCATCAACCGCAAGACCAGCGCCGAAGGCCTGGCCGGTCTGCGTCCCGCCTTCGACAAGGCCGGCGGCGTGACCGCGGGCAATGCCTCGGGCCTGAACGACGGCGCCGCCGCCGTGATGGTGATGACGGCCAAGAAGGCCGCCGCGCTCGGCCTGAAGCCGCTCGGCCGCATCGCCAGCTACGCCACCGCCGGCCTCGACCCCGCCATCATGGGCATGGGCCCGGTGCCCGCATCGACCAAGGCGCTGCAGCGCGCCGGCTGGAAGGCCGCCGACCTCGACCTGCTCGAGATCAACGAAGCCTTCGCTGCGCAGGCCTGCGCGGTGAACAAGGAAATGGGTTGGGACGTGAACAAGGTCAACGTGAACGGCGGCGCCATCGCCATCGGTCACCCGATCGGCGCGTCGGGCTGCCGCATCCTGGTGACGCTGCTGCACGAAATGCAGCGCCAGAACGCGAAGAAGGGCATTGCTTCGCTGTGCATCGGCGGCGGCATGGGCGTAGCGCTGACTATCGAACGTTGATCGCCAAGGGCGCCGTCGTCGTCGCTCAGCGCGACATCGACGGCCGCTCGGCCATCGCAGCGCGCCAGCGCACGATCTCGGGGTGCTGTTCCCCGGGCTTGACCCGCACGATGCGCGCGAAATCCACCGCCACCACGGCGGTGATGTCGGCCAGGCTGAAGCGGTCGGTGGCGACGAACTCGCGGCCGGCCAGCCGGTCGTTCAACGTCTGGAAGAAATGCTGCACGCGCGCCAGCCCGCGCTGCGCCAGTTCCGGAATCTGCGCATAGTTCACCGGACCCGGCAGCGCCCGGTTGGCCAGCGCCGGCGAGCCGTTGCGCATCGTCTCGGCGATGGCCAGCAAACCCTCGAATTCGATGCGCCAGTTCCAACTCGCGATCTCCGCTTTTTCGGCGGGCGTGCGGCCCATCAGCGGTGGCTCTGGGTATTGCGCCTCCAGCCAAGCGGCGATGGCGGCGTTGTCGGTCAGCAGGCCGTCTTCCTCGGTGCGCAGGGCCGGCACCGTGCACTGCGGATTGATCGCGCGGTAGGCCTCGCCCAATTGCTCACCACGAACCAGATCGACCTGCACCGTCTCGTGGGCAATGCCCTTCTCGGCCAGCAGGATGCGCGCGCGGCGCGGGCTCGGCGCCGTGGCGCAGTCATAGAGAATGATCATCGTCTGTCCAACTTTCGGAACTCATCGCATGAATGGCACGACCGCCTACACGCCGCCCACCGTCTGGTCCTGGAACAAGGAAAGCGGCGGCCGCTTCGCGAACATCAACCGCCCCATCGCAGGCGCCACCCATGAGAAAGACCTGCCGGTGGGCAAGCACCCGCTGCAACTCTATTCGCTGGCGACGCCCAATGGCGTGAAAGTGACGGTGATGCTCGAAGAACTGCTGGCGCTGGGCCACACGGGCGCCGAGTACGACGCCTGGCTGATCCGCATCAGCGAAGGCGATCAGTTCGGCAGCGGCTTCGTGGCGGTGAACCCCAATTCCAAGATTCCCGCGCTGATGGACCGCAGCAGCGCCACGCCGATCCGGGTGTTCGAGTCGGGCGCGATCCTGCAGTACCTCGCCGAGAAATTCGGCAACGCGTTCTTTCCGACCGAGCCGGCGGCGCGCGCCGAATGCCTGTCGTGGCTCTTCTGGCAGATGGGCAGTGCGCCGTACCTGGGTGGCGGGTTCGGGCACTTCTATGCCTATGCGCCGACGAAAATCGAATACGCCATCGACCGCTTCGCGATGGAGGTGAAGCGCCAGCTCGACGTGCTCGACCGCCGGCTCGCCGAGAGCCGCTACCTCGCCGGCGACGACTACACGATTGCCGACATCGCCGTCTGGCCCTGGTACGGCGCGCTCTCCAAGGGACAGCTCTACGAATCGGGCGAGTTCCTGCAGGTGAGCGAATACAAGAACGTGCGGCGCTGGAGCGACGAGATCGCGCAGCGCCCCGCGGCGCAGCGCGGCCGCATGGTTAACCGCGCCTGGGGCCAGCCCGAGAGCCAACTGCATGAGCGCCACGACGCCGCCGATTTCGACACCCGCACGCAAGACAAGCTCGACACCCCGAAGTGAGCGCCATGCAGCGCTGAATGGGGCGACGGCGGCGCATCTTGTTCACCGCCTGATTTTTAAGCAAAGTGTGGAATCTCTTTGTAAATCAACGAGTTAAATTCGTTTTACAAGGCTCCACATGAGTTGTCCCCAAAGTTGTGCACAGAAAATGGGGATGAGATCGCAGGCCTGAGATGCCGATTGCAAGTTGGCGCAATAGCACAAGAAAAGGCTTTTTCAGGCGTTCGCCGAAGCCGTTTCGCCCGCCGCGTAATGCCGGCACAGCGTATCGACCAGCGCCTGCGCATACACCGGCAATGCCGCCCGGCTGCGCACCAGCAGATACCGCTCCCGCACGCACCACGCATCGCTGAGGTCGATCAGCGCGAGCTGCATGCTTTCCTGATTGCGCCGCGCCGCCGACTCAGGCACCACGCCGATGCCCACGCCGCTGCCGATCATTCGGCACATCGCATCGAAGCTGCCGAGCTGGATGCGCAGCTTCTGGCGTTTGCCCAGGTTGTCGGTGATCTGCGCCAGAAAGGTCTGCAGCGTGCTGCCTTGCTGCATGCCGATGGCGTCTTCGTCGAGCGTCTCGGCGAATGAAATCTTTCGGCGCTTCGCAAAGCGGTGCTTGCGCGAGGTGACCAGCACCAGCCGGTCGGTGCTGAAGTGGATCGCCTCCAGGCCCAGCGTGTCGACGCGGCCCGCGACGATGCCGATGTCTGCGCGGCCGTCGAGCACGCCGCGCGGGATCTGAGCATTCGGTTTTTCCTGAAGGTCGACGTTGATGCGCGGGTTGCGCGCAAGAAAGCCCGGCAGGATTTCGGGCAGGAAATCGGTCACCGCGGTGGTGTTGGCGAACACGCGCAGATGGCCGCGCAGGCCACCGCCGTACTCGAGCAGGTCGTCACGCAGTTGTTCGGTCTGGTTGAGCACGAGGCGCGCGTGGTGAAGAAAGGCTTCGCCCGGCGGCAGCAGGCGCACGCCGCGCGCTTCGCGCTGCAGCAGTTGCAGGCCGGCTTGCGTCTCGAGTGCCTTGATGCGTGCACTGGCCGCGGCGAGCGACAGGTGCTGCCGCTCGGCCGCCCGCGTGAGGTTGCCGAGCTCGGCGGTGGCGACGAAAAGGCGCAGGTCGGTCAGGTCGAAAAGCATGGCGCATCGTAGCCAAGCCTTCGGAATTTCAGAAGCCTGGGTTCCGAATTCGCAGATTGCGCGCGGTGCCATGGCGCACGACCATGCGGCCATGGAGACACAACACAACCCAACGACGGGCGGATCAACAGTCCGCCGCTCTGCCGACATGAGGTTCCTCGCACGCGCGCTACTGGCCTTTACCGCCGCAGCAGTGTTCATTTACACGGGCTCTGCGCGCGCCCAGCCTTATCCCTCGCGCCCCATCACGCTCGTGGTGCCGCAGGCCGCGGGCGGCACCAACGACATCGTCGGCCGCCTCGTCGGCCAGAAGCTCGGCGAGGTGATGAACAACGCCAGCGTGGTGGTCGACAACCGGCCCGGCGCGGGCGGCAACATCGGCACGCAACTCGTCGCCAAGGGCCCGAAGGACGGCTACACGCTGCTCATGACGATCAGCAGCAGCCAGGCGATCAACCCCGCGCTCTACAAGAACCCGGGTTTCGATCCGGTGAAGGACTTCAAGCCCGTCGGCCTGATCGGCGCGGTGCCCAATGTGCTGCTGGTCAACCCCACGTTCCCCGCGAAGAACTTCGCCGAGTTCCTGAAGCTCGCACGCGAGAAGGGCGCCAGCTACCAGTACGCCTCGGCCGGCAACGGCACGCTCAACCACCTGCTCGGCGAAATGCTCAACAGCATGGCCGGTTTCTCGCTGCAGCACGTGCCGTACAAGGGCGTGGCGCCCGCGCTCAACGACGTGCTGGGCGGCCAGTTGCCCATCGTGTTCGCGAGCCTGCCTTCGGCGCTCTCGCACATCAAGGCCGGCAAGCTGCGCGCCTTGGCCGTGAGCGGCGACAAGCGCTCGCCGGTGCTGCCCGACGTGCCCACCATCGCCGAGGCGGTGCCGGGCTACAACGGCACGCTGTGGATCGGCCTCTTCGCGCCCGCGGGCGTGCCGGCCGATGTGCTCGCTACGCTGCAGGACGCGACGCGCAAGGCGCTCGCCGCCAAGGACCTGCGCGACAAGCTCGACCAGCAAGGCGTCGAGATCGCGGCGCCCACCACGCCCGAGCAATTTTCGAAACTGCTGCAGGACGACCTCGCCAAGTGGGCGCGGATCGTGAAGGCCTCCGGCGCTGCGGTCGATTGAAGAAACCATGAACCCTGAAAATTCGACCCCCTCGATCGACGCCGACGGGCTCGCAAAGCTCCAAGCCTGGCAAGGCCGCAGCGAGACGCTAGCCGACGACATCACCGCCGCGCCCGTGCGCGCGCTCTCCGCCACGCTCGACCGCGACGACGCACCGCCCGCAGCCGGCACGCACCTGCCCGCGCTCTGGCACTGGCTCTACTTTCTGCCGCACCACCGCCAGTCCGAGATCGGCGAAGACGGCCATGCGAAGCGCGGCGGGTTCCTGCCGCCCGTGCCGTTGCCGCGCCGCATGTGGGCGGGTGGACGGTTGAACTGGCAAGCGAGCAACCCGCTGCAGGTCGGTGACAAGGTCGAGCGCACCTCGACCATCGCTTCGGTCACCCACAAAGCCGGCCGCACCGGCGAACTCGTCTTCGTGCTCGTGCGCCACGAGGTGCGCAACGCGCGCGGCCTCGCGCTGACCGAAGAGCACGACATCGTCTATCGTGCCGCCGCCGCGCCCGGCGAGAAGACGCCGCCGCCCACGCCCGCGTCGAAGGACGCCGCCTTCAGCCGCGAGATCGTGCCCGACGACGTGCTGCTGTTCCGCTACTCGGCGCTCACCTTCAACGGCCACCGCATCCACTACGACCGCCGCTACGTGACCGAGGTCGAGGGCTATCCAGGCCTGATCGTGCACGGCCCTCTGATTGCGACGCTGCTGGTCGACCTGCTGCGCCGCAACGTGCCGGGCGCGCAGCTCGCGCGCTTCGAATTCCGCGCCGTGCGGCCGACCTTCGACATCGCGCCGTTCCGCGTGCATGGCAAGCCAGGCGCCGACAACAAGACCTTCAGCCTCTGGGGCGAAGACGCCGACGGCTGGCTCACGATGCAGGCCACGGCCGTGCTGGCTTGAGGAAAGACACGCACATGACAAGACCTCTGGACGGCATCACCGTCATCTCGCTCGAACACGCCATCGCCGCGCCGTTCTGCACCCGGCAACTGGCTGATCTCGGCGCGCGCGTCATCAAGGTGGAGCGCCCCGAGGTGGGCGACTTCGCGCGCGCCTACGACGGGCGCGTCGGCGGCGAAGCCTCGCACTTCGTCTGGGTGAACCGTTCGAAGGAAAGCCTCACGCTCGACCTGAAGCAACCCGCCGCGCTCGCGGTGCTGCAGGAGCTGGTCGCCGGTGCCGACGTGCTGGTGCAGAACCTCGCCCCCGGCGCCGCCGCGCGCATGGGGCTCGGCGCCGAAGCGCTGCAGGCCAAGCATCCGCGCCTCATCGTCTGCGACATCTCGGGCTATGGCGAAGACGGCCCGTACCGCGACAAGAAGGCCTATGACCTGCTGATCCAGAGCGAGGCTGGTTTTCTCTCGGTCACCGGCACGCCGGACGACCCGTGCAAATCGGGCAACTCCATCGCCGACATCGCGGCGGGCATGTACGCCTACACCGGCATCCTCGCGGCGCTGCTCCAGCGCGGCAAGACCGGCAAGGGCTCGCACATCGACGTGTCGATGCTCGAATCGCTCGCCGAGTGGATGGGCTACCCGATGTACTACGCCTACGAAGGCGCGCCGCCGCCGCCGCGCAGCGCTGCCTCGCACGCGACCATCTACCCCTACGGTCCGTTCCCCGCGGGCGACGGCGGAACGGTGATGCTGGGCCTGCAGAACGAGCGCGAATGGCGCGCCTTCTGCGAGAAGGTGCTGCTGCAGGCGGGGCTCGCCACCGACGCGCGCTTCGACAGCAACGCGCGCCGCAACGAACACCGCGAGGCGCTGCGCGCGATCATCGTGGAGACATTCGGCGCGCTGAGCACGGCGCAGGTGCTGGAGCGGCTCGATGCCGCGCAGATCGCCAACGCGCGCATGAACGACATGGCCGGGCTCTGGGCGCATCCGCAACTGCAGGCGCGCGATCGGTGGCGGCAGGTGGGTTCGCCGGCAGGCGATATCCCGGCGCTGCTGCCGGCCGGGCGGCAGAGCGCGTTCGACTACCGCATGGATGCGATTCCCGCCGTGGGCGAGCACACCGAGTCGATCCTGCGCGCGCTCGGGCGCAGCGATGCGGACATTGCGGCGCTGCGCGAGGCGAGGGCGGTTTGAGCACGACGCAGCTCGCGCTCGCGCGCACCTTTCTCTTCGTGCCCGCCGACCGGCCGGAGCGCCATGCGCGGGCGCTGGCTGCGGGCACGGGTGGCGTGATCGTCGACCTGGAAGACGCGGTCGCGCCGGAGCGCAAGGCGTCGGCGCGTGAGGGCCTTGCGGCCTCGTTCGGCGCGTTGCCTGAAGCGGGCCGCCAACGCTTGCTGGTGCGCATCAATGCGAGCGGCACGCCATGGCACGACGACGACCGCACGGCAGTCGCCGCGCTGGTTGCACAAGGCCTGATCGCAGGCGTGGTGCTGCCTAAGGCCGAGCGCGCTGGTGATCTGCGGCAACTGGCCGAAGCCATCGGCGCGACAGGCCTGCTCGTGCCCCTCATCGAATCGGCGGCGGGCCTCGCAGCGGTCGATGAACTCGCCACGGCCCCGCAGGTGCTCCGGCTCGCGTTCGGCAATCTCGATTTCCAGGCCGACGTCGGCTTGGCCTGCGATGCCGACGAAACCGAGCTGGTGCCCGTGCGCCTCGCATTGCTGCTGGCCACGCGTCGCGCCGGTCTGCACGCATCCATCGATGGCGTGACCGCGGACTGGCGCGACCCGCAGCGCCTTGCTGCCGACACGGCGCGCGCACGCCGCGGCGGCTTCGGCGCCAAGTTGTGCATCCATCCCGACCAGGTCGCCCCTGTGCACGCCGCACTCGGCCCGACCGCTGACGAACTCGCATGGGCTCATCGCGTGATCGACGCAATCCGGTCCGCCGGCGGCGGCGTGGTCAGCCTTGACGGCCGCATGGTCGATGCGCCGGTGGTGCGCCTCGCCGAACGCCTGCTCGCGCTCGATGCGCAGCCGCCGCCCTGAGCAACGCTGAACGAACGAAGAAGACAGATCCAACAACCTAGGAGACAAAAAGTGAACCTGAAGAAAAATTGGAAAACACGAACCCTGCTGGTCGCATCGTTGGGCGCCTGCCTCATGGCCGCGCAATCGCCGGCCACCGCGCAGGCCCCCTGGCCCGACAAGCCCATCACCATGGTCGTGCCGTACTCGGCCGGCGGCCCCACCGACGTGGTGGCGCGCATGCTGGCCATTCCCATGGCCAAGTCGCTCGGCCAGCCGGTGATCGTGGAGAACACCGTGGGCGCGGGCGGCACCATCGCGCCGGCGCGCGTGGCCAAGGCCGCGCCCAACGGCTACACCATCCTCACCCACCACATGGGCATGGCCACCGCGCCCGCGCTCTACAAGAAGCTCAACTACGACCCGCTGAAAGACTTCGAATACGTCGGCCAGGTGATGGACGTGCCGATGACGCTGCTCTCGCGCAAGGACTTTCCGGCCAACAACTTCCAGGAGCTGCTGGCCTACGTGAAGACCAACAAGGACAAGGTCACGCTCGCCAACGCCGGCATCGGCGCGGTGTCGCAGCTGTGCGGCTTGTTGTTCGCGCACCAGATCGGTGTGCAGCTCACCACCGTGCCCTACAAGGGCGCGGGCCCGGCGCTCAACGACCTCATGGGCGGGCAGGTCGACCTCCTGTGCGACCAGACCACGCAGACGGCGCCGGTCATCAAGGACGGCCAGCGCGTGAAGGTGTTCGGGGTGACGACACCCCAACGCCTGTCGAGCATGCCCAACATCCCGACGCTCGATGAGCAGGGCCTGAAGGGCTTCGACGTGAAGGTGTGGCACGGCGTGTATGCGCCCAAGGGCACGCCGCCCGCGGTGATGGAAAAGCTCAACGCGGCCCTGCGCGTCGCGCTGCAGGACGACATGGTGAAGAAGCGCTTTGCCGAACTGAGCACCGAGGCCGTGCCGATGGAGAAGGTCACGTCGGAGAGCCTGCGCACGCACCTTGCGGCTGAGATCGACAAGTGGGGCAAGGTGATCCGCGCTGCGGGTGTGCAGGCGGATTGAGGTCGTCCTGGAGCGAGGGGGCGGCCCCCGTCGTTGCGCTTTCCTTTCTATTGCGCTGACCAGACCGCCAGCTCGTACCCGTCCGGGTCCAGGAAATGGAAGCGGCGCCCGCCCGGAAAGGCAAAGACCGGGCGAGTGATCGTGGCACCCGCGGCTTCGATGCGCACTTGCGTCTCGGCGAGGTCGTCCGCATAGACGATGACCAGCGGGCCCCCTGGGCGCACAGCCTCGCCCGTGGTGAAGCCGCCGGTCAGCCGACCGTCGCTGAACTCGCTGTACGTCGGTCCGTAGTCGGTGAAAGTCCAGTCGAATGCCGAACCGTAGAACGCCTTGCTGCGCGCGATGTCGGCGACGTTGAACTCGATGTTGTCGATTCGTCGGTCTCGGCCGGAGGTTGCCATTTGTTTGTCCTGGTTGGATGAGTGGCCGCCATGATCGCCTGACGGCAATCTCGGGTCTTGAACAAAACGGTCAGCCGGGAACACCCAGGGGGCAACGGACGTGGTTCAGCAAAGCTGAAGCGGTCATTCCGCAGAGTGCCTTGACCTCACGGGCGAGATGGGACTGATCCGCATAGCCGGCATCGATCGCCAGCGCGGCCAAACCGGCGTCTCGCAGCTCACGAGCCGTGGACATAAAGTGCTGGAAGCGCAGGATGCGTTCCAATGTCTTGGGCCCGTAGCCGAAGTGATCGCGGCAGTGACGCAACAAGCTGCGTTCGCTGACGCCCAGGCTCTCGCGCATGCTGGCTGTGACCGAGCCTTCGTCATTTGATCGCAAGGCAGCAAAGCGGAAGATCGCCGAGGCTTTCTTGTCCGGCTTGCCGGTCGTCTGCGGCATTGCCATCAACTGGTTCTGAAATACCTCTGTCTGCCGAGCAATGGATTCGGCCTCTTCCATTCGGGAGACGAAATCTCTGGCCCGGACTCCCTGCAAATCGGTCAATTCGACGGCTTGACCAACGATTTTCGACAGCGGAATGCCCAGCCAATGGCGCGCCGCTCCGGGTTGGAAGCGCGCGCCGAGCACGCGCGCACCGGGTGGTAGATCGGGACGGGCAGCGACGACGTCAGGCCCAGCGACCCACAGTCGACCGGCTCGCCAGATCAGGTCGACGCACCCGTCCGGCACGATGGCGATATCTCCGGCATGCGAGTCCGGCAGAACGCTTGTCCAGATCGATTGGAAATGGGCTTGCAATCCGGGTGGAGGAGCGTCTTCCCGGTACTGTCCGACGGAGCCGCCGATGCCAGACGGTTCTGGTGCGGTGGCGCGCGAAGACAAGGACGTTGTTTTCATCTGGGGGCTTGTGCTAGCTGCCCTTGTCTCGCAGGACTTCATCGAACAGCGCCAGCAACTGCCGCGCGAACAGCGCCATGTTCGCGGGGCGATCGGTGGTCCCGTTCTCGATGGTCCGGCTCACGGTGACTGCGCCCGCGACAGCCACGCACACATGCCCCGGCGCATCGCCATAAGGGCTGCCCGACGGCCCGGCGGCGCCGCTCTCGCAAATGCCCCAGGTCGCGTGATGGCTCTCGCGAATGCGGGCGGCGATGAAGCGGGCGTAGGGCTCGGTTTCCCCGCGCATGTCGCCGATGTCTTCACGCGTCAGGCCCAGCAGTGCTTTTCCGGCGCGCCGCGAGTAGACGACCGCGCCGCCGAGGAAGAAAGCCGATGCGCCCGGAATCGCGAGCAGAGCGGCCGAGACGAGGCCGCCCGCCGACGACTCGGCGACCGCTACTGTCTGTCGCCGTTCGCGCAGCGTCGTACCGATGCGGGCGGCGAGCACGGCGAGCGGCTCAAGTCCTGAAGAAGGCGCAGCGCTCACGGCGTCTTCCGCAGCTTGCCGCCCGGCTGCCGCACATACGCCGGCGCACGCTCGTGGCTCGCCGTATTGCCGTAGACCGTGTCCGCCGGGTAGTACTCGGCCTGCAGCTGCACCTTGGCGGCGGCTTCCTCGCCGGCTGTGTGCGCGATGAACGCGAGCATCAGGTCGGTGCCGGCCGAGACACCGGCCGAAGTCCAGGTGTCGCCGTCCTGCACGAAGCGCTGTTCGACCACCTTCACGTCGCCCAGCGCCCGCAGGCGATCGAGCGAACCCCAGTGCGTGGTGGCTGTCTTGCCTGCGAGCAGGCCCGCCGCATGCAAGACGAAGGCGCCGGTGCATACCGACAGCAGCGCCTTGCACCCCGGTGCCTGCTTGGCCAGGAACTGCACCATCGCGGGGTTGTCGACCTCGCGCCGCGTGCCCATGCCGCCGGGCACGAGCAGGTAGTCGAGGGGCGGGCAGTCGGCGAACGACACGTGCGGATTGATCGAAAGGCCCTTGGCGCAGACCACCGGCCCGGTTTTCTCCGCGACGATCAGGCAGTTCTCAGGTCCCGCGGCGAGCTTGCTCCACATCGTGAGCATTTCCCAGGGGCCGACGAAATCGAGTTCCTCGACGTCGGGGAATACGATGATCCCGAAATTCATACTTTCGAACTCCTTGAGGTCGATGCGTGAGCAAGAGCGTACAGAGCTGAGCATATAGGTTGCACCTTTGCAGCGCTCCGTGACAGCTGGTTGCAAGCTTGGCTCAGTGTTTTCCTCAGAGGTCGGTGGCGTGAAAATGGCTAGAGTGAAGGCGGCCGTTCAGGCTTTTGCCAAGCAAACATCAAGGAAATTTCATGAGCAAGAAAGTTGCATATGTCACCGGGGGCATGGGTGGCATCGGAACAGCCATCTGCCAACGTCTGCACAGAGACGGATTCACCGTGGTCGCCGGTTGCGGCCCCACACGCGACCATGCCAAGTGGCTCGCCGAACAGAAAGCCGAAGGCTTCGAGTTCCACGCCTCGGTCGGCAATGTCGGCGACTGGCAATCCACCGTCGAGGCTTTTTCCGCCGCCAAGGCGGCGCATGGCCCCATCGACGTGCTGGTCAACAACGCCGGCATCACGCGCGACCGCATGTTCCTCAAGATGACCCCCGAGGACTGGAGCGCGGTGATCGAGACCAACCTCAACAGCATGTTCAACGTCACCAAGCAGGTGGTGGGCGACATGGTGGAAAAGGGCTGGGGCCGCATCATCAACATCAGCTCGGTCAACGGCGCCAAGGGCCAGGCGGGCCAGACCAACTATTCGGCCGCCAAGGCCGGCATGCACGGCTTCACGATGGCGCTGGCGCAGGAGCTGGCCAACAAGGGCGTGACGGTCAACACCGTGAGCCCGGGCTACATCGGCACCGACATGGTCAAGGCCATCCGCCAGGAAGTGCTCGACAAGATCGTGGCCACCATCCCGGTCAAGCGCCTGGGTGAGCCAAGCGAAATCGCCTCGATCATTTCGTGGCTGGCCACGGACGAAGGCGGCTACTCCACCGGGGCCGACTTCTCGGTCAACGGCGGCCTCCACATGCATTGAGCATGCTGACCGCAACCTGATGAAAGAACCCGCTTCGGCGGGTTTTTTTGTTCCTGCGATGTGGCTTTTACGAATGGAAAACACCCGATACGAGCCTACAGTTCTCAACCCTTCCGGAGGCAAGTCATGGAACACACAACAAACACATCCGCCAAGAAGCTCCCGCTCTACCGCTCCCTCTATGTGCAGGTGATCACCGCGGTGATCATCGGCGTGCTTCTGGGTTATTTCTACCCGGCAATCGGGGAGAGCATGAAACCGCTGGGCGACGGCTTCATCAAGCTCATCAAGATGATCATCGCGCCGATCATCTTCTGCACCGTGGTGGTCGGAATCGCCGGCATGGAAGACATGAAGAAGGTCGGCAAGACCGGCGGCCTCGCACTCCTGTACTTCGAGGTCGTGAGCTCCATCGCGCTGGTGGTCGGCCTCGTGCTGGTCAACGTGCTCAAGCCCGGCGCCGGCATGAACATCGATGCGGCCACGCTCGACACCAAGGCCATCGCCGCCTACACCGGCCCGGGCAAGATGACCGGCACGGTCGACTTTCTGCTCAACATCATTCCCAGCACCATCGTCGATGCCTTCGCCAAGGGCGAGATCCTGCAGGTGCTCCTGATCGCGGTGCTGTTCGGCTTTGCCCTGCACCGCTTCGGCGGCCGCGGCACGCTGGTGTTCGACGTGATCGAGAAAGGCTCGCACGTGCTCTTCGTGATCGTCGGCTACATCATGAAGCTCGCACCCATCGGTGCGTTCGGCGCCATGGCTTTTACGATCGGCAAGTACGGCGTGGGGAGCCTCTTCTCGCTGGGCAAGCTGATGGGCACGTTCTATCTCACCTGCCTCCTGTTCATCTTCGTGGTGCTCGGGCTCATTGCGCGATTCCACGGTTTCAGCATCTGGAAGTTCATCAAGTACATCAAGGAAGAACTCCTGATCGTGCTGGGCACGTCCTCCAGCGAATCGGTGCTGCCGCGCATGATGGAAAAGATGGAGAACCTGGGCGCGAACAAGACCTGCGTGGGCCTCGTGATCCCGACCGGCTACTCGTTCAACCTGGACGGCACGTCGATCTACCTCACGATGGCCGCGGTGTTCATCGCGCAGGCGACCAACACGCCGATGACGCTGGTGCAGGAGATCACGCTGCTCGCGGTGCTGCTGCTCACCTCGAAGGGCGCGGCGGGCGTCACCGGCAGCGGCTTCATCGTGCTGGCTGCGACGCTCTCGGCCGTGGGCCACGTGCCGGTGGCGGGGCTCGCGCTCATCCTGGGCATCGACCGCTTCATGTCGGAAGCCCGCGCGCTGACCAACCTGATCGGCAACGGCGTGGCGACCATCGTGGTGGCCAAGTGGACCAACGAGCTCGACATGAATCGCCTGCAGGCGGGCCTGAACAACGAGAGCTGGGTCGAATCGCAAGAGCCCGAAGTGCTGGAAGGCGCCCGCGACAGCAAGATGGCCGGCTGAGGCTCTTGTCTTGCTCCCTCTCCCGCAAACGGGAGAGGGAGCAAGACCGAAGGCCGGTCAGAGGGCATTGACATGAAGGGCCACCCCTCGTTCCTGCAAAATGCAGCGATGCCGCACAGCGTTTCCCTCATCAACACCATTGCCGCCGGCCTCGGCCTCGCGCTGGTGTTCGGTTTCCTGGCAGCCAAGCTGCGGCTGCCGGCCCTCGTGGGGTACCTCCTCGCGGGCGTGATCATCGGCCCCTTCACTCCCGGCTTCGTGGCCGACGCAAGCATCGCCGCGCAGCTCGCCGAAATCGGCGTCATGTTGCTGATGTTCGGCGTCGGCCTTCACTTTTCCCTCGACGACCTCCTGGCCGTGCGCAAGATCGCGCTGCCCGGCGCACTGGCGCAGATCGCTGTCGCCACGCTGCTGGGCGGTGGCCTTGCGATGTGGTGGGGCTGGAGCCCCGGCGCCGCACTCGTGTTCGGCCTCGCGCTCTCGGTGGCCAGCACGGTCGTGCTGCTGCGCGCGCTCGAGAGCCTGGGCATCCTGGATTCATTCACCGGCCGCATCGCCATCGGCTGGCTCGTCGTCGAAGACCTCGCCATGGTGCTCGTGCTGGTGCTCATGCCGCCGCTGGCAGGCGCGCTCGGCGGCACCCCCGACAACGGCGGCGGCCCCGCGGACCCGCTCTGGCAGACCCTCGGCCTCACGCTCTTGCAGGTCGGCGGCTTCGTCGCGCTGATGCTCGTGGTGGGCCGGCGCGTGTTCCCGTGGATCCTCTGGCAGGTCACGCGTACCGGTTCCCGCGAGCTCTTCACGCTGTGCGTGGTGGCCGCCGCCGTGAGCATCGCCTTCGCCTCGGCGGCGCTCTTCGGCGTGTCGTTCGCGCTCGGTGCCTTCTTTGCCGGCATGGTCATGCGCGAGTCGCAGTTCAGCCACCGTGCCGCGCAGGAATCGCTGCCGTTGCGCGATGCCTTCGCGGTGCTGTTCTTCGTGTCGGTGGGCATGTTGTTCGACCCCTCGGTGCTCATCGACCGCCCTCTGCAGGTGCTCGCGGTGGTCCTGGTGATCGTGCTGGGCAAGTCGCTCGCGGCCTGCGCGCTGGTGCTGGTGTTCCGCTACCCGCTGGCCACGGCGCTCACGGTGAGCGCGAGCCTGGCGCAGATCGGCGAGTTCTCTTTCATCCTGGCGGGGCTGGGCGTGTCGCTCGGCCTGCTGCCGGTCGAGGGGCAGAGCCTGGTGCTCGCGGGCGCGCTCATTTCCATTGCGACCAACCCGCTGTGGTTCAGCCTCATCGCGCCGATGCAGAAGTGGCTCCATGCCCACTCCTCATTCGCACGCAAGCTCGAATCGCGCAGCGACCCACTGGCGGAACTGCCGATGACCACCGAAGCGAAGTACCTCTCCAAGCAGGTGGTGCTGGTCGGCTATGGCCGCGTCGGGCGCCGCATCGCGGCCGAACTCGAGGCGAACGACATTCCCTACGTG
Organism: Variovorax sp. W1I1; assembly: GCF_030815625.1. Taxonomy (NCBI): domain Bacteria; kingdom Pseudomonadati; phylum Pseudomonadota; class Betaproteobacteria; order Burkholderiales; family Comamonadaceae; genus Variovorax; species Variovorax sp. W1I1. The sequence goes on from NZ_JAUSWZ010000001.1 coordinate 1,780,169, forward strand.
GTGGCCGAGCAGAACCGCGAGCTGGTCGAGAAGCTGCGCGAGGGCGGCATCGCCGCCGTGTGGGGCGATGCGGCGGACCCGGCCGTGCTTATCCAGGCGCACATCGCGCGCGCCCGCGTGCTGGTGGTGGCCACGCCCGACACCCTGAACGTGCGCCAGATGATCGAGACCGCGCGCACGCTCAACCCGGCGATCCAGACCGTGATCCGCAGCCACAACGAGCAGGAGGCCGCGCTGCTCAAGCAGGAAACGGCCGTCACGGTCTTCCTCGGCGAGCAGGAACTCGCCCAGGCCATGGCGCGCGACGTCGTGCAGCGCGCGGCGTCGATGACCATGCCGGCTTGAAGTCCGAAGGGCGGGCGCCGTTTCAGAGATCTTCGATGACCAGCGTGCGGTAGCGCTGCGCGATGGAATAGGGCACGGTACGCACCAGTTCCATCATCTGATTCGCTGCCGCTTCGTCCTTTGTCTTCACAAGGAGGCCCGTGTGGCCTTCGCGCGCCAGCTTGGTGTAAGCGCGCACGGTGGCCGCATCGGTGCCGGCGGAGGGCAGCGGGTTGTCCGAGTCGCTGACGGTCGGCGAGATTTCTCGCAGCACCGTTTCGGCGTCGATCAAGTAGACCTCGTCGCCGCTCACGCCGTTTTCGATCAACCGATGGCCGATGCGGTCGGCGTCGTCGGCGCTCGGGAACATCACCATCGAATAGCCGCTCGGATAGAACGCGCCGCCGATGGTGGCGCGCATGTTGGACTCCAGAATGAAGTGCTTCATGTTGCCTCCGGGTTCTTTCGTGAGGAAGGTCTCTGCAGACAACACTAGTTCGCGCCACTGGCGAGCTCTGTAGGAGAAGCCCGGAAGCTGTCAACCGCGCTCTTCGCCCATTCATTGACAGAAAACCCGCTGCATGAACCGTCTTTCCATGTCCCCATCACGAAACATCGCGCTCACCGTCCACGAACTGGAAGCGGGCGAGTTCTATTGGGTGCTCATGGAGGAAGCGGCCGACGGCGATGCGGCTGAAAACGACCGGCGCCATGTCTACGTGCCGCTGGAGGCGGCGCACGATCCCTACGCCAGCTATTCGAACGCGCTGGTCGCCGGTGTCGCGGTGATGCGGCGGCTCTTCGGCTCGGAAGGAAAAACCGCCTGAGCCTCCAGGGACCACGGGGCGCCGGCCTCGCCCGGGGCGCTCCCTATAATTCCGGCCGTCGAGTTTTGTAATCTTTTATTAGCAAACTCGCACGGTTCGAAGGTGCCCCGCATGCCATTCCGTGGCTTGGGGGTTAAACGGGAAGCAGGTGCGCTGCGTCTTCACGGACGCATCCATTCCTGCGCTGCCCCCGCAACGGTCAGCGGATCTGGAAAACCTCGCGTCGATGTCTCTCTTCTTTCGAGCATCGGCAGCCACTGCGCTTTTGCGTGGGAAGGCGAGGGTTTCGGCTTCGATGCGCACGCACAGTGCCATCGGCGCGCTCCGCAAGCCCGGATACCGGCCTTCGCAACCGCTTTCGGACGCTGCGGGAGTGCGGGTCCGGGCATGCCGTTTCGCCCTCTGCGCGAACCGGCCCGCCCTCAGCCGCCTCCCTCGACGTCCTCATTCGGTCGGGAGCCTGCGGGGACGCAGGTCGCAGGAGAAGTCACATGGGTCAAGCATCGCCGGCGCGCGGTCGCACGGTTGCGCCGTTGCCGCAGCTGCCGCAATCGGCGCAATTGCAATGGGCACGCCTTTCACGTCTTTCTTTGGGCGTGGGACTGGCCTTCGGCGCAGGCAGCGCGCTGGGCCAGCCGGCCGGAGCGACAAACAGCGGCAACAACAACAGCCTCACACCCGTGCAGGTAGACGCCAGCCGGCACACGCCGCTCGCGATGGACGAGCCGACCCAGACCGGCAGCCGCCTCGGCCTCACGCCGCTGGAAACGCCCGCGAGCATCGAGGTGCTGACGGGCGACACCATCCGCGCACGCGGCGATGTTTCGGTGGTCGAAGCGGTGACCCGCGCCACCGGCATCACCGGCTCGCCCGGCCCCGGCAACGGCGGCACGGCCCTGGCGGCCCGCGGCTTCACCGGCCACGGCTCGGCGATGCAGCTTTTCGACGGCACGCGCCTCTATGCGGGTGCCGGCACCGTCACCTTTCCGTTCGATACCTGGTCGGTCGATCGCATCGAGGTACTGCGCGGCGCGGCGTCGGTGATGTTCGGTGAAGGCGCCATCGGCGGCGCGATCAACGTCGTGCCCAAGAAGCCCACGCGCGGCCCGATCCAGAACGAGGCGCTCGTCACGGCGGGCTCCGACGCGACGCGTCAGGTCGCCTTCGGCAGCGGCGGGGCGATCAACGACATGCTTTCCTATCGCTTCGACATCAGCCACCGCAAGACCGACGGCTTCATGGTGCGCGGCGATGCCGAGAGCCTGGCCGTGGGCGGCGCGGTGCGGCTCGATGTGTCGCCGCAGCTGCAATTCACGCTCTCGCACGACGAGGGCCGCCAGTCGCCACAGCGCTACTACGGCGTGCCGCTCATCAACGGCCGCGTGAGCAGCCTCACCCGCGAGCAGAACTACAACCCCGACGACGCCGAGATCAAGTATCGCGACCGCTGGACCCGCTTCGATGCCCAATGGACACCCAGCGAGGCCGTCACCGTGCGCAACCAGCTCTACCACCTGGACAGCAAGCGCCACTGGCGCAACAGCGAGACCTATACCTACAACGCCACCACGCGCCGCGTGACGCGCGGCGACTACCTGGAAATCGGCCATGACCAGGAGCAGATCGGCAACCGCACCGACGCCACCTTCAAGCACTCGCTGTTCGGCCTGAAGAACCAGGTGCTGGTGGGTTTCGATGCGAACCGCATCGACTTCCAGCACACCAACGATTCGCCGTACGGCGGCCGCTCGGTGGTCGACCCGTTCGTCTTCAACCCCGGCTACTACGCCTCGCCCGTGGCCTATACGCCGCGCTACAAGACCAAGACCAGCACCTACGCCTTCTTCGCCGAAGACAAGCTGGCCTTCAACGAACAGTGGTCGGTGGTCGGTAGCCTGCGCTGGGACCGCGCGAAGGTCGTGCGCACCGACCTGCAGAACGCCGCCAACAACCTCCAGAAGACCTTTGAGTACGCCACTGGCCGCCTCGGCGTGGTGTATGCGCCCGATGCCTCGCAGTCGTTCTACGCCCAGGTGGCGCGCGCGGCCGATCCGTTGACCTCGGTGATCAGCACATCGGCCACGCAGGCTCCGTTCGAGTTGAGCACCGGCAAGCAGGTCGAGATCGGCTACAAGCGCCAACTGGCCGAAGGCCGCGGCGCCTGGTCCATCGCGGCCTACCGCCTCGAGAAGGACAAGCTGCTCTCGCGTTCCGCGAGCGACCCCGCCGTCAACCAGCAGGTCGGCAAGCAGTCGTCCGAAGGCATCGAGGCCACGCTCGATCTGGCGCTGACCTCCACGCTCAGGCTCGAAGCCAACATCGCCAAGCTCCGTGCGCGCTACGACGACTTCAACGAGGTCGTCGGCGGCCGCGTGATCTCGCGCGCCGGCAACACGCCGTTCGGCGTGCCCGAAGAGGCCGCGAACCTCGACCTCAATTGGCGCTTCCTGCCCCAGTGGGAGGCCGATTTCGGTGTGCGCTACGTCGGCTCGCGCCAGGTCGATGCGGCCAACTCGCGCAAGATCGGCTCCTACACCGTGGTCGATGCGGGCGTGAGCTGGCAGGCCAACCCGTCACTCAAGCTCGCGTTCCGCGCCTACAACCTGGCCAATCGCACGTACCCGCTGTCGTTCTCGAACAGCGGCAACCAGTGGCTGCTGGGCCGGCCGCGCTCGGTCGAAGTCTCGGCGCTGGTGAAGTTCTGAGTACCCAGGCGCCCATGTCCCCCACGAAGCCGCATCACCAAGGCGTCTGGCGCCGCGCCTGGCCGCGGGTTCGCCACTGGCTCTACTGGACCCACCGGTGGCTGGGCATCGGCGGCTGCCTGCTGTTCGTGATGTGGTTCGTCACCGGCGTGGTGATGATGTACGTGGGCTATCCCTCGCTCACCGAGCCGGAGCGGCTCGCGGGCCTGGCGCCGCTGAAGTTCGAGCAGGCGGTCGTCGCGCCTTCGGCGGCGCTCGATGCCTTGCCGGCCGCAGCACGCACACAGCCGCCACGGCGCATCGCGCTGGAGATGCGGCAGGACGCGCCCGATGCCGGCCCGGTGTGGCGCATCGTCGATGCGCGCGGCGAGCGCTTCGCCGTCTCGGCCCGCGACGGCCAACTGCTGGGGCCGGTCGATGCCGCCCGCGCCGAGGCCATTGCGCGCGGCTTCTCGCGCCAGAGCGGCGCACATTGGGCCGAGACACTGGACCGCGACCAGTGGACCGTGCCGCAGGGCCTGAACCCGCTGCGCCCGCTGCACCGCATCGAACTCGGCGACGTCGCCGGCACCGAGCTCTATGTGTCCTCGCGCACCGGCGAGGTGGTACGCGACACCACGCGCTCCGAGCGCTTCTGGAACTGGCTCGGCTCGGTGCCGCACTGGATCTACTTCACGCCGATTCGCGCCGATCCGCCGCTGTGGCACGACGTGGTGGTGTGGCTGTCGGCCGCCTGCATCGTCTCGGCGGTCACGGGCATCGTGATTGGCATCCTGCGCGTTCGCCTGCGCCGGCGTTTTCGCAACGGTGCCGTCACGCCCTACACCGGCTGGATGGCCTGGCACCACATCGCCGGGCTGATCGGCGGCTTCTTCGTGCTGACCTGGATCGTGAGCGGCTGGCTGTCGATGAACCCGAACGGCTGGTTCGAGCGCAACCCGGTCGATGCCGCCGCGATGGCGCGCTACACCGGTGCGGGCGCATCGCCGGTTCCGTGGCCGATGGCGGTGCAGCCCGTGGAGGAGGGCGCCGAGGCCCCGCGCGAAGCGCTCCTGCTGTGGTTCGACGGCAAGCCGTTCTGGCAATTGCGCGACGCACAGGCGCGCACGCGTGTGGTCGATGCCGTCACCGGCACGCCCGCCGCCATCGGCCGCGACGACATCGTGCGCGCCGCCGCCCGCCTGCGCCCCGGCGCTTCCATCGCCGAGGCCACCCTGCTGACGCGTGAAGATTTCCACTGGTACGGCCACCACCGCGACCGCGTCGTGCCGGTATGGCGCCTCGCGTTCGGCGATGCTGCGCACAGCTGGGTCTACATCGACCCGGCGAGCGGCCAGGTCGCGGGCAGCAGCAACCGCAACACCCGGCTGAACCGCTGGCTCTTCAACGCGGCGCACAGCCTCGACTTTCCATGGCTCATCCACTACCGCCCCGCCTGGGACATCGTCGTCTGGCTTCTGTCGATCATCGGTGCCGTCGCCTCGGCGAGCGGCGTGGTGATCGGCTGGCGGCGGCTGAGGCGCAAGCCCAAGGCGCCGGCGGTGCCGGCGGCGCGGCGCGCGCTCCAGCGGTCGTGACGGCGCTTGCGTGATCCACCCCATCCACCAACAATCAACTTTCGCACTGCGGTGCACTACAGGAGGTGCTCGATGCACATCGAACCAGGTCTAGTCGACGGATCCAAGATTTTCCTCAGCTACGCGACAGCCGCCGCCGCGCTGGCCTACACGGGCAAGGTCGCCTTCGACACCGTCTTGAAGGACGGCATCGCCGCCCTGGCGCTGCGCTCGGCCATTGCCGTGGCGCTGGTGTTCTGCTTCTTCGAAGTGCTGCCGCATCACCCCGTGGGCGTCTCCGAGGTGCACCTGATCCTCGGCACGACGCTGCTGCTGGTGTTCGGGCTCGCGCCGGCAGCCATTGGCCTCGCGGGCGGGCTGCTGATCCAGAGCCTGTTCTTCGAGCCGCAAGACCTGCCGCAGTTCGGCATGAACGTCACCACCTTGCTGGTACCCCTGTTCGCGACGGCGGCCCTGGCGCAGCGCATCATTCCCAAGAACGTGGCCTACGTGGACCTGAGCTACCAGCAGGCCTTCAAGCTGTCGGTGGCCTACCAGGGCGGCATCGTGGTCTGGGTCGGCTTCTGGGCGCTCTACGGACGTGGCACGGGCCTCGAGAACCTGGGCCAGATCGCCAGCTTCGGCGCGGCCTACATGACCGTCGTGCTCGTCGAACCGCTGGTCGACCTGGGCGTGCTGGCTGCCGCCAAGGGCTGGCGCCGGCTGCAGGGCACGGTCTTCGTCGAGCGCCGCCTGTACGGCGGCGTCTGACTCGAATCTCTCCATCGCCACGCGTCCGCGCCGGCAGTTCCCTCGCGGCGCGCTGCGGCGTGCCGCCATCCATCTTCGCGCCCAGGCGCTTGAACGCATCCATTCCATGACACAGAGCAACGCCAAGATCCCCGTCACCATCGTCACGGGCTTCCTCGGCAGCGGCAAGACCACGCTGCTGCGCCACATCCTCGGCAACGCCGAAGGCCGCCGCATCGCGGTGATCGTCAACGAGTTCGGCGAGCTCGGCATCGATGGCGAAATCCTCCGCGGCTGCGGCATCGGCTGCGACGATGAAGGCAACGAGCGCGAAGGCGCGCTGTACGAGCTGGCCAACGGCTGCGTCTGCTGCACCGTGCAGGAAGAGTTTCTGCCCGTGATGCTGCAGCTGGCCGAGCGCCGCGGCGACATCGACGCGGTGATCATCGAGACCTCGGGCCTCGCGCTGCCCAAGCCGTTGGTGCAGGCCTTCCAGTGGCCGGACATCGCGAACATCTTCACCGTCGATTCGGTGGTCACCGTGGTCGACGGCCCGGCGGCCGCCTCGGGCCAGTTCGCCGCGAACCCCGAAGCCGTCGACGAAGCGCGCCGCGCCGATCCCAACCTCGATCACGAATCGCCGCTGCACGAACTCTTCGAAGACCAGCTCTCGGCCGCCGACCTCGTGGTGCTCAACAAGACCGACCTGATGGACGACGCCACGCGCGCGCAGGTCGAGGCGCTGGTGCGCGAAGAGCTGCCGCCCGAGGTGAAGATCGTCGCCGCCACCGAAGGCAAGCTGCCGCTCGCGCTGCTGCTGGGCCAGGGCCGGGCGGCCGAAACCACGATCCACCTGCGCGAGAGCCACCACGACCACGAGGAAGACCACGACCACGACGAGTTCGACTCGCTCGTGATCGACCTGCCGCCGGTGGACCGCGACGTTCTCCTGGCCGCGCTCGCCGCGCTGGTAGAGCAGCACACCATCTACCGCGTGAAGGGCTTCGTCGCGATTCCGGGCAAGCCGATGCGCCTGTTGGTGCAAGGCGTGGGCCGCCGCTTCGACCACCACTTCGACCGCCGCTGGCGCGACGACGAAGCGCAGCGCACGCGCCTCGTGTTCATCGGCGAAGACCTGGACGAAGGCGCGCTGCGCAAGGCGCTCGAAGGCGTGGCTGCCGTGCCAGCCTGACCCCATGCACTTGCTGAGCACCCAGCCCGGACGCTTCGTCGAAGACGACAGCGTCGTCACCCGGCTCGACCAGACGCCGGGCGATATCGTGGTGCTCAGTTCCGCCGACACCACGCTCGCGCTGCTCGCCGCCGCGCGCACGGCGCTCGCTGCCACCGACCCCGGCTACCCGTCGCTGCGGCTGGCCAACCTCATGTACCTGCGCCAGCCGGCTTCGCTCGACCTGTACGTCGACGAGGTGCTGCAGCATGCGCGCGTGGTGGTGGTCGATCACCTGGGTGCCGAATCGGCCTGGGCCTACGGGTTGCAGCAACTGGAGAAGCTGGCCAAGCGCAAGGGCCAGCAGCTCGCGATGTTCTCGGGCGATCTGCAGGAAGACGAAGACCTGCTCGCGCGCGGCACGGTGCCGCGTGCGGTCGGTCGCCAGCTCTGGCAGTACATGCGCGCGGGCGGTTCGGGCAACGCGATGCAGTTCCTGCGCGCGGTGGCCTTCCATGGCCTCGGCCACGGCGAGGCGCCGCTGCCGCCGCGCAGCCTGCCGCAAGTCGCGCTGCATGTGCCGCGCGGCATCGATGCGGCGCACACCGTGGCCGGCATCGACGACCTGCGCGCCGGATGGCATGCGGATGCGCCGGTGGTGGCGCTGGTGTTCTATCGATCTCACTTGCTGTCGGGCAATACGGCAGCTTTCGATGCGCTCGCTGCCGCGCTGCATGCCGAAGGATTGAACCCGCTCCCGGTCGCGCTCGATTCGCTGAAAGACCCGCTGTGCCTGTCCGCATTTCGCGGCCTGTGCAGCGAGCACGATGTGCAGCTCGTGCTCAACACCACCGCCTTCGCCGCGCTCGGGCAGGGCGCGCAGGACGATGCAGGCGAAGCCCTCGCACTGGGCGGCGATGCGCCGGTGCTCCAAGTGATCGTGAGCGGCGGCAATCGCGAAGACTGGCTGGCGGACAGCCAGGGCCTGCGCCCGCGCGACATCGCGATGCAGATCGCGCTGCCCGAAATGGACGGCCGCATCATCACGCGCGCCGTGAGCTTCAAGGGCCTCTCGCACCGCTGCGAACTCACGCAGACCGAGGTGGTGAGCTACCAGCCCGAGCCGGACCGCATCGCCTTCGTGGCCGAGTTGGCGCGCCGCTGGTGTCGCCTTCGCAGCCTGCCGGTGGCCGACAAGCGCATCGCGCTGATCCTCGCGAACTACCCGGGCAGCGAAGGTCGCATCGGCAGTGGCGTGGGGCTCGACACGCCGGCTTCGGTGATCGCGATCCTGCGCGCGATGCAAGCCGAGGGCTATGTGCTCGGTGATGCCATCCCCACCGATGGCGATGCGCTGATGCAGAAGCTGCAGGAAGGCATTGCGAACGACCCTGCCCAATGGTCCGCACGCCCCGCCTGGCAGAGCTACGCGCTCGCCGACTACCGCGCGCGGCTCGCGGCCTTGCCCGAAGGCATGGCCGAAGCCATCGATGCGCGCTGGGGCACGCCCGAGCAGGACCCGATGCTGCGGCAAGACCGCTTCATGATCGCCGGGCTTCGTCTGGGCCGCGTGTTCGTCGGCATCCAGCCCGCACGCGCACTCGGCACGCTGGGCGCTGCGGACTACGCGAGCTACCACGACGCCGAACTCGTGCCGCCGCACAGCTACCTCGCTTTCTATTTCTGGCTGCGCGATGTGTTCGCCATCGACGCGGTCGTGCATGTCGGCAAGCATGGCAACCTCGAATGGCTGCCGGGCAAGAGCATCGCGCTATCGCAGACCTGCTGGCCCGATGCGATCCTCGGGCCGCTGCCGAACGTCTACCCGTTCATCGTCAACGACCCGGGCGAGGGCGCGCAGGCCAAGCGGCGCACGCAGGCGGTGATCGTCGATCACCTGATGCCGCCGCTCACGCGCGCCGAGAACCACGGCCCGCTGCAGGATCTGGAGCGCCAGGTGGACGAGTACTACGACGCGCTGCTGGTCGATGCGCGGCGCGCAAAGGTGCTGCGCGCGCAGATCCTCGCGGCCGTGCGGGCGCAGCACCTAGTCGAGGAACTGGGCATTCCGGGCGTGGAAGACGACGCGGTGCTGGCGCGCGTCGATGCGTACCTGTGCGAGCTGAAGGAAACGCAGATCCGCGACGGACTGCATGTGTTCGGCGCCTCGCCACAGGCGCGGCTGCGGCGCGACACGCTGCTCGCGCTCGCACGGTATCCATCCGCGGACGGCACGGGTGCGAATGCCGGTCTGTTGGGCGCGCTGGCGCAAGACCTGCTGCCGGGCGAAGCCTTCGACCCGCTCGACATCGATGCGGCCAAGCCGTGGCAGGGCACGCGGCCTGAGTTGCTGCAATCGGTGAGCGCCGACGCATGGCGGCATCACGGCGACACGCGCGAGCGGCTGGAGCTTCTCGCACAGCGCCTGCTGCAAGAGAACGCCTGCCCGTCCGACATGCCGCACACCGCTGCCGTGATGGGCCGTATCGAACGAAGTCTCGCGCCCGCGCTCGACGCCTGCGGCCCGCACGAATTGCATCAGCTTTCGCGCGCGTTGCAAGGCCGTTTCGTCCCCCCCGGCCCAAGCGGTTCCCCCTCGCGCGGCCGCCCCGATGTGCTGCCGACCGGCCGCAACTTCTACGCGGTCGATACGCGTGCCATCCCCACGCCGACTGCCTGGATGCTCGGCCTCGAGTCCGCCGCGCAACTGGTCGAGCGCCATCTGCAGGAGCACGGCGATTACCCCGTGGCGCTGGGCCTGTCGGTCTGGGGCACGGCCACCATGCGCACCGGCGGCGACGATCTCGCGCAGGCCTTCGCGCTGATCGGCGTGCGGCCCAAGTGGGCACCGGGCAGCCAGCGCGTGGTCGATTTCGAGGTGCTGCCTACGGTGGGCCTTGGGCGTCCGCGCATCGACGTGACGCTGCGTATCTCTGGGTTTTTTCGCGATGCCTTTCCCAACGCCGTGCAGATGTTCGATGCCGCAGTGCAGGCCATCGCATCGCAGGAAGACGAGGACGCTGAGCGCAACCCGATCCGTGCACGCATCCTGCGGGAAGCGGCCGCGCTCGAAGCAGAAGGTTCGACCGCCGAAGACGCGCGCACCCAAGCCGGCTGGCGCGTGTTCGGCTCCGCGCCCGGCAGCTACGGCTCCGGCCTGCAGCCGCTCTTCGACCACGGCGACTGGCAGACCGACAACGACCTCTCCAACGCCTACGTCGGCGGTAGCGCGCACGCGTACGGGCAGGGCAGCGACGGCGTGCCCGCAACCGATGCGCTCGTGCGGCGCCTGCGCACCATGAACGTCGTCCTGCAGAACCAGGACAGCCGCGAGCACGACCTGCTCGACTCCAATGACTACTACCAGTTCCAGGGCGGCATGGCCGCCGCCGTGCGCCACCTGAGCGGCCAGCAGCCCGCGATGTACCACGGCGACCACGGCAACCCGCAGGCGCCGCGCGTGCGCACGTTGAAGGAAGAAATAAGCCGTGTGATCCGCGCGCGCGTGGTCAACCCGAAGTGGATCGATGGTGTCAAGCGCCACGGCTACAAGGGCGCCTTCGAGATGGCGGCGACGGTCGATTACCTCTTCGGCTTCGACGCCACCGCGCGCGTGGTCGGCGACCACCAGTACGCGATGGTGGCCGACGCCTACGTGCTCGACGCCGACACCCGCGACTTCGTGAACCAACACAATCCGCGCGCGCTGCACGACATGCTGAGTCGTTTGCTCGAAGCCATGCAGCGCGGCCTCTGGCAGTCGCCCGGCGACTACCAGACCCAACTCGAAAACCTGCTGCTCGACCACGAGCAGCAGATGGAAGGAACCCTCCGATGACCACTGCCGCCCCGATGCCGGTGCCTTTTCCCTTTTCCGCAATTGCGGGCCAACCGCACCTGCGGCAGGCGCTGCTGCTGGCCGCGATCGATCCCGGCCTTGGCGGCGTGTTGATCGAAGGCCCGCGCGGCACCGCCAAGACCACGGCGGCGCGTGCGCTGGCCGAGTTGCTGCCGGGCGCGCCTTTCGTCACGCTGCCGCTGGGCGCGAGCCTCGAAAGCCTCGTGGGCACGCTCGACCTGGGGCAGGCACTTGCGGGCCACGAGCTGAAGTTCGCGCCCGGCCTGCTGGCACGCGCGAACGGCGGCGTGCTGTATGTGGACGAAATCAACCTGCTGCCCGATGCGCTGATCGATTCGCTGCTCGATGCGGCGGCCAGCGGCGTCAACGTGGTCGAGCGCGACGGCATTTCGCACCGGCATGCGGCGCGCTTCGTGCTGGTCGGCACGATGAATCCGGAGGAGGGCACGCTGCGCCCGCAGTTGCTCGACCGCTTCGGCCTTTGCGTGCAGCTTCGCAACATCGAGGACGCGGCCGAGCGGCAGGCGATCGTGCGCGCGCGGCTCGCGTTCGATGTCGATCCGCAGGGCTTTCGCGCGAAGCATGCGGAGGCGGAAGCCGCGCTTGCGGCCGCGCTCGTCAAGGCGCGCGCCATCGTCGCGGATGCCTCCGCGCTGCCCTACGGCGACGACGTGCACGAAGCCGTCGGCGCGCTGTGCATCGCGTCGCAGGTCGACGGCCTGCGCGCCGATCTGGTGATGCTGCGCTCGGCGCGCGCGCTCGCGGCCTGGGAGGGCGCGGGGGCCATCACCGCCGATCACGTGCAGCGTGTAGCCGAAGCTGTGCTGCTGCATCGACGCAAGCCGGAAGCCGAAGGCGCGGCATCGGCATCGGCTCCTGTGACCCCAAACACCCAGCGCGCGCCGAACTCGAGCGGCACCGGCCAGAACAACGCAGCCGACCAGGACTGGGGCGCCATGCCGCCCGAGCCCGTCGGCATCGAACGCGTCAAGCCGCTGCGCCCGCTGATCCCTTCGCAAACCGCGCAGCAGGCCGCCCCAAAAAAAGCCTGAGCCTCCGGGACGCCGCACCCGCTGGCGCACGCCAGGGCGACTGGAGGCAGGGCAGGCAACGGGACGCATGGCACGGCGCCGCATCGCCGGGGGCCGCGCTCGACTGGCCGCGCACGCTGGCGAATCGAGGCGCCGGCACGTTGCGCGCGGAACACCTGCGCCGCCGCCCGCTGCAGGCTCGCAGCGGCGCGCTGCATTGCTTTTTGCTCGACTGCTCCGCCTCGATGCGCAACGACGGCAACCTCGCGCGCGCCAAGGGCCTGCTGCTGTCGCTGATGGAAGAGGCCTACCAGCGGCGCGACCATGTGGCGCTGCTGTGCTTTGCCGGCGAGGTGGTCGAGCTGCGCCTGCCGCCGCGCCGCGCCAGCGCCTGGAACGACGACTGGGTCGCGCCCATCGCCGCCGGCGGTGGCACGCCGCTCGCGCTCGGCGTGCAGCGCGCCGACCAGTTGCTCGCACACAGCGCGGCGCGCCAGCGCTGGCTGTGGCTGCTCACCGATGGCCGCAGCAGCGAGAGCCCGATGCGTCCCGAAGCGGCCGACTTTGCCTGCGTGGTCGACTTCGAAGCGGCGCGCGTGCCGCTGCACCGCGCGCAGCAACTCGCGGCGCGTTGGCAGGCGCGCTACCTTCCTGCCCCAGGGCGTTCTGGGTGAACCGCGGGTGTTCGCCGCGCCTTTGCCCGCATGGCATAGGGCCGGGCGCCCCCGACACGAGGTGTTTCGGGTACCTTCGCGGCATGCGCTTCAAACCCTGCTTCCTCGCCCTTGCATGGGCCCTGGCCATGCCCGCCTTCGCACAGACGACGCCGCCCGAGCCGCTGGATGCGGCCGATTGCAAGGCGCAGGAAGCGGTGCTCGAGCGCGACATGGCGCTCGCCCGCTCCCGCGGCCAGATGCTGCGCCGGCGCGAACTCGGCGACGAATTGGCCGCACTCCAGACGCGCTGCGTGGCGCTCGCGCCCGCGCAGGGCCGCGCGGCGCGCATCGAAAAACTGGAGCAGGAAATCCGCACGCTCCGCGCGGAGCTGGAGCGGGCCGAGGAACAACTGCGCAGCCTGAAGGCCGAGTCGCACTGAGGGCGACTTCTGTCAGCTCACCACGGCAGGTCGCTGAATGGCGAGGGCTTGGCGGGCGCTGCGTCGGTCGCGACGTCTTTTTCCCCTGTGTCGTCCACGGGTGCCAGCATCGTCCCGCGGCAGTTCGGTGAGCCGCAATGGCAGGGGTACTTCGATGGCGGCGAGCCGTCGTCGGCCGTCAGCGAGTAGTCGATGAACAACTCGTCGCCCGCGCTCACCGGCACGAGTGTCTGGAACTTCAGCACCATCTCGCCGGCTTCGTCGTACTCCTCGACGGCTTCGCAATTCGGTTCGCAGGCGTGGTTCAGGTGCCGGGTGCCGTTGCCGCCCTTGGCGCCGTCGATGGTCTCGTTGTTCGACAGCGTGAACAGGTAGGTGAGCTGGTCGTCCCAAGCCCTGGCGGCGATTTCCTCTTTCGTGTAGCGGCGGCCTTCGTAGAGGCCGAGAAACGCCTCCGCCGGCAGGTCGCGGGTCGCAAAGGCGCCCAGGCCGTGGATGCCGCTCGGGCCGACGCGGATGAACGGGGTGGAAGAGGTGGGCTGCTTTTGACGGGATTTCATGAGAGGGGCCGGGCGTTGACGGGTCGGTGAATGGTCAACGCCATTTCGATCTGGCGGATGACAGCCGTTGCGCCGCGCGCAGTGGCTGCATGGAAGAGCGGGCTGCCGGTGGGCTCGTCGACCAGCCGCCAGCGCGTGCCGGGGCGGGCGGCCGCGAGCGCGTCGAGCAAGCCGTGGGCCGCGGCTTCGTCGATGGCCGCGGCGTCGGGCAGCGTGTTGCCGGTGGGCGGCATGACGGCGTAGGCGACGACCGCTGCGCCGCGCGTCACGCCAAGTGCGATGGCCGCCTCGTTGTCGATGGCGTCCAGCACGGTCGGCAGTTCACGGCGCCATGTGGGGCGGGAGACCGCTGCGCAAGCCGTGTGCACGGCCGCGAGGTCGGCATGGTCGAGCGTCTTCGCTGTGACGGTGCTCTGCGCCTCGAAGCTTCCTTCCAGCACGTCGAGCGTTCTGAGTTCATCGAAGCCCGCCTGGCCGTACAGCGTACGCGCCGGGTTCTGCGCGATGACTTCGAGAAAGACGCGCTGCAGCCCCGCCTTCGACCAGGCCTCGGCCTGCGCGTCGATGAGCTGCCGCGCCAGTCCGCGGCGACGGTGCGTGCCTGCAATGCCGAAGCCCGCAAGGTAGCCGCGCAGTCCGCGCCGGCCGGCGAGCGAGATGCCGCAGGCGGTGCCGTCGGCCGTGATGACGCGGGACAGCGTCAGGTCGACCACCGCGCGCCGCAGGTGCCGCGCGAAAAGCGGCTCGTCGAAGTGGACGGGCACGAAGTAGCCCTCGTAGGCCCGGTTCCAGAGCGCCGTGAGTTCGCTGTGCGTGAAGTCCGAGGCGGATGGCGTGGTTGTCGTGGTCATGAATCGTGCGGCGGTCGAAGCGCTCAGCGCGGCGGATTGCCCAGCGAGGCGAGGCAGTTCACGATGGCGTCGGCCGCTTCGTCCAGCCGCGGGCCGGGCCGCATCATCAGGTCGAAGCGCGCCGATGCGAAGCTGCAGACGCGCCCGCGCTGGATGGCGCTCATGGCCGACCAGCCGGGCCGCGAAGCCATCGAGGAAATCTCGCCGAGCGCCGAGACCATCAGCACGTCGGGGTCGGCGCGCACCACGAATTCGGGGCTCATCTTGGGGAACGGGCCGAGCGTGCCCGGCACCGCGTTGGCGAGGCCCAGGCGCGCGAGCGTCTCGCCGATGAACGAGCTTTCGCTCGCCGCCGCCATGCCGCCGTGCACCTCGAAATAGACGCGCCGACCCTGCCAGCCGAGCGGCACGCGGGCCCGCGCGGCGTTGAGCCGCGCATCGAGCGTGCGCCAGACCGCCTCGCCCGCGCCGGGCTTGCCGGTGGCGCGCGCCACGGTTTCCATCACCCGCCGCATGTCGGCGTGGGTCTTGGCATCCAGCGCCAGCACCTTGATGCCAAGGCGCTCCAGCGGCTCGGCGACGCGGCTGCGCGGACGCACCAGCACGAGGTCGGGTTTGAGCGCGACGATGCGCTCGATATTCGCGTCGTCCATGCCGCCGACCTGCGGCAGCTTCTTCACCGACACGGGCCAGTTGGCGTGGCGGTCGACACCGACCAGCCGGTCGCACGCATCGAGCGCGCAGACCGTCTCGGTGAGCGAGGGCATCAGCGACACGATGCGCCTGGCCGGCGCCTGCAGTTCGAGCGTGGTGCCGCGGTCGTCCTCCAGGCGGATGCCGGCCGCATGCGCCGCCGAGCCGACGCCGAGCGCCACGAAGGCCGCGGCCCTGGCGATCTGGCGGACGGCGGTGGTGGCGTTGAAGAAAAGCGGCTGGCGCTGGAGCAGGGCGTTGGAGGTCATCGAGGCGGGCGTGAGCAGCCCGCTATTGTCGCGGCGTCTGCATGCGCAGGAGCCGCGCCGCCTCTTCCGCGCGCGCGTCGTCCACCTCGCGCAGCACGTTGCTCAGGTCGACCGGGCCAGTCTCGCGCACGAAGGTGCCTGAAAGCTCCGTCTCGGGCCGCAGCAGGCCGCGCTCGTAGAGCTGCCAGATCTCGTCGCCGTAGTGCGTCTTCAGCAGCGCGGGCGCGTACTGGCCGAAGAAGTTGCGCAGGTTCTCCACGTCGCGCAGCAGCATGCGCTTGGCGTGGTTGTTGCCGGCTGCGTCCACCGCCTGCGGCAGGTCGATGATCACCGGGCCGTCTTCGGCCAGCAGCACGTTGAACTCCGAGAGGTCACCGTGCACCACGCCCGCGCACAGCATGCGCATCACTTCGCGCAAAAGGCTCGCGTGGTGCAACAGGGCGTCTTCGGGCGAGAAGGCCACGTCGTTCAGGCGCGGGGCGGCGTCGCCGTTGGCGTCGGTCACCAGGTCCATCAGCAGCACGCCTTCGAGGAAGTTGTGCGGTGTCGGCACCCGCACGCCAGCGGCGGCCAGGCGGTAGAGCGCATCGACCTCGGCGCTCTGCCAGATGGCTTCGGTCACCTGCCGGCCGAACTTCGTGCCCTTGGCCATGGCGCGGGCCTCGCGCGTGTTCTTCACGCGGCGGTTCTCGGTGTAGTCGACGGCCTGGCGGAAGCTGCGCTTGTCGGCCTCCTTGTAGACCTTGGCGCAGCGCGTTTCCTCGCCGCAGCGCACGACGTAGACCATGGCTTCCTTGCCGCTCATGAGCTGGCGTACGACGGTGTCGATCAGGCCCTCGTCCACGAGGGTCTGCAGTCTTTGTGGTGTTTTCAAGTGCGCGCCTCCCGCGAAGCCGGCGAACGGGCCGAGAGGAAGGCTCTCAGGCTTTCCGTGCCGATCTGGTAGGCCCCATCATGCCTGTGCGGGACGAAGCCGAGCTGCCGGTTGATGGCGAGCATCGGTGCGTTGACCTCCGCGTTCTGCGTGACGGCCATCACCACCTCGGGGTGGCGCTCGCGCACCAGTTGCAGCATCAACGCCTTCACGCCCTTGGCCAGGCCCTTGCCGCGCCAGTTGCGGGCCACGCCCGTGAGCCGCTGGAACATGCGGTCGGGGTAGAGCTGGTTCCAGCTTGCATCGCACACCGCGGCCACCTCGCCGCCATCGAGCAGCAGCACGAGAAAGTGCTCGCCGCCGCGGCGATCGATTTCGGCATACCAGGCGCGGAAGTCTTCGAGCTCGTAGCGCATGGGCGGGCGGGAGAGACCGGTGGTGGGTGCGTCTTCGAGCAATGCCGAGAGCGGCGCCATCAGCGTGGCGAGGCGCTCGAAGGGCACGCGGCCTGCGTGGATCTCCAGGCGCAGACCGTGCGCGGGCGCGAGGGCTTCGGCGCGCCAGCGGGCAAGCGCGCCGTCGTCGAGGCCGGCGAAGGCCATGCGGTTCTCCATGCTGCGGTGCTTTTCGCTCGCACCGATGGCGGCAAGGAATGCGTGGCTCTCGGGGAGGTGAGCATTGAAAGTTGCCGTGGTTTTGCCCTGCGTATCCATCAACGCCAGCAGTTCGCGTAACAAGAGGCTGGCGATACCTTGGCGCCGGCTGAACTGCCGCACTCCACCCCAGGCATTGACGAACGGTGCATGGGCCTCGTAGTCGGATGTGGCTTCGCGGCGCAGGCCCAAGTTGATGTTGCCGAGCAGGTTGCCGTGCGCATCCCGCGCAAAGATGCGACTCACCACATGCAGCGGCGTGTACTGGCGTACGTTCTGCGCGGTGTGGGCATCGTCGGGCTGCGGTTCGCCCGGATAGTCTTCCTCGGAGCGCAGCCGCCAGTAAGCGAGGGCCTGCGCCCATTCTTCGGCGGACGCCCGCTGCGGATCGAAAACGGAAATCGAAAACTGCCGCGCATCGGCGGCACGTGTTTCAAGCATGGTTGGCCTTGATTCGAAAAAATGAACGGATCGCGCGCGGCACGACAGGCGTGCCAGCGGCGGCGTTTGAATCGGGCGGTTTGTCGCGGCAGAACGCCGCGAGGATCGAACCGGCTGCTGGCTATGCCTTCAGGGGCACAGGCTGCGCAGGAGGCGCTTCAGCAGCAGTTCTTGATGATCGACCCGACAACAAACCGTAGAGGGGTGGGGGCATGAATAGCAGTGTCTTCCATCGCGCACCTCCGGTCTGTGTTGTGAATCGAGGGGTCGAATGTAGCGAGGTTCGCGCGGCCTGTGAAGTGCCATGTGGCGCGATGTCGTGCCGTGTGCCTGCGGCAGAATCAAAAAACCAACACACAGGGAGTGCCATGGATCCGAAGAAGATTTTCGAGGCCGCGCGCGAAGCCGATGTGCAAACCGTGCGTGCATGCATCGAAGCCGGGGCCGACATGGCCGCGGTGAACAAGCAGGGCTTCACCGCGCTGCAGTGCGCCGCGATGGGGTCGAACCAGACCGAGGTCGAGCCGAATCTCGCCGTGTTGCGATTGCTGCTCGAAGCCGGAAGCCCGCTGGAATACATCGGCACCGATGGCCGCACCGCGCTCTACCTCGCAGCCGAATTCGCGCCGACGACCGATGCGGTGGAGTTGCTGCTGGACGCCGGCGCCAACGCCGACGTGAGCGACAGCCACGGCAACCACGTCACGGTGAACGCGATGATGGAAGAGGTGGTCGAGCTCCTCGCACGCGTCACGGGCAAGCCGATTCCCGAACCGCCGCCGCCCGAACCCGATCCCGTGAAGATGACGGCCGCGCAATGGCGCGCCGCGAAGGCAAAGATCGACGAGGTGTTCGATGCGCTGGCGAAGGCCGGGCTCGTCACGCTGCAGGACGCGGGGCAGACGCAGTCCGACGGTTTCTCCGATTGCTCCGAGGCATTTCGCGAGCGCGGCGGCAAGGCGGCCGGCGTGCATGGCTTCTGCTTCTACACACGGCAGGACTTGAATCGCGCGAAGAGCACCAGCCAGCTGTCGCTTGCGTTCTGGGGCGCGCCGAAGGGCGCCGATGCGGACATGCAGCGCGTCGGCGAACTCATCGTCGAACACTTTCGCAAGGCGGGGTTCGAGGTGCGGTGGAATGGGGCGGCGGCGATGCGGCCGGAGGTCGATTTGAGGCAGGCGAGCTCGCAGGCAGCGGAACCCCCGGCCAAGCCGGAACCATCTGCTGCGCTCGCTGAAAAATCGTCGGGCGAGCAAGGCGCCCAGTCGAGCTTTCTCTATTTCACCGGCCAAGGCTCCGACAAGGTCTACCAGGTCCACCTGCGCCCGAAGGACGACGGTTGGGTGGTCGACTACGGCAACGGCCGCCGCGGCGGCACGCTCGCTACCGGCACCAAGACCAGCAGCCCGGTCGCCTTCGAGGCCGCGCTGAAGGTCTACGAAAAGGTCGTGAAGGAGAAAACTTCCAAGGGCTACACGCCGGACCAGTCGGGCGCGCTCTACACCTCGACCGACCTGGCCGGCCGCATCAGCGGCGAGCTGCCGCAGTTGCCCACGCTGATCCTCGAGGAGCAGGTGGCGCGCTACTTCGACGACGCGGGCTGGGGCCTGCAGGAAAAAGCCGATGGCGAAAACCGCATCCTGCTGATCGAGGGCGAGACGGTGCGCGGCACCAACCGCCGCGGGCTCTTCGTGGACATTCCGCAGGCCTGGACCGGTGTAGCCGATGCCGCATCGACGGGCCGCACCGTCATTGCGGGCGAGCATGTGGGCGATGCCTTCAAGGCGTTCGACCTGCTGGAGCTCGATGGCCAGGACCTGCGCGGGGCACCTTTTATCGAACGCTTCGGCCATCTGCAGAAGGCAGCCGGACGCCTGCCGTGGATGGTGGTGCTCGATCTCGAAACCACCGCCGAAGGCAAGCGCCGCCGCGCTGCGCAATTGCTGGCCGCGCACGGCGAAGGCTATGTGCTCAAGGCGCTCGCCGCGCCGTTTGCAGCGGGGCGCAGCACCACGAGCCTGAAGTTCAAGTTCAACCAGAGCGCGACCTGCGAGGTGATTCGCGTGAACGCGCAGCGCTCGGTGGCGGTAGGGCTGCGCGACGAGACCGGCGCGATGGTCGACATGGGCAACGTGACCGTGCCGCCCAACGAAACGCTGCCGGCTGCGGGCACGCTGGTCGAGGTGCGCTATCTGTACCGCTATGCGGGCGGCAAGTTCGAGCAGCCGGTCTACAAGGGGCAGCGGCCGGACATGACGGCTGAGGATGCGGTGCTGTCGCAGGTCACGCGGATCAAGGATCGCGGTGCGGTGATGGATGGCGGAGCGGGATGACTCGCCAGGCCGGCATGACCGGCGAACCAACTTCTCGCCTTTAAAGCTTCCCCGCGAGAACAAGACCTTGATTGGGCGGGGCGCTAAAAGTCATGAATTGAATTTTTTCTGCAATTGCAGCGCTGAAAATTCGCAATAACCGCCACCCCGCCCCAATTCCTCACAGGGGAGACAGCACCCAGGGACTCTTTGCATCCGTCATGAGGTCTTCGGCAATACCGATAATTCCGCCGAGCATCATGGTCTGACCCGCCCAGCTCGCTCGGCCAATGATGTAGCTTTTTGCAAATTGTGGCCAGGAGGAAAAATTGGAAAGCAATTCTTTGTTTGCATACGCAAGAACTCGGTTGAATTCAGCCTGCTCAATGTAAAAATCCGTGCGCAAGACGTGCATTGCGCTGGCGGTGAGCTCAGCGCTGGTTGCTTGCGATTCACCCGATGCCCAGCCGCCTGAGCGAGTGCCCCCAGCGCCTGCTGTCTACACGGTGGTGCTGCCGCCAGTCGTGTATGGGCATTACCAGGGCCGCCAGATGTCCGAATCCGAAGACGCGTGCGGCGTGCCGGACCCGTTGCGCCAGGCGGTACAAGATCAGTTGAAGGCGCGATATGAGGTTGTGCGCCCCGTGTCGGGTCCCGCAGGGGAAGCCGTCCCTGTGCTGAAGATCGAAATCATGGACATCGTGACCGTCAGCGCCGGCGGTCCCACGATCGTGGTCATCCACGCCATGCTCGAACGACCGGGACTGCCAGCTACGCAATTCAAAGGCATGCGCCAGATGCACACCCAAGACGCCGATATCACGGCGGAGACCACCGAATGCAGCGCAATGGACGCAGTGATTCGCGGCTTGGGCGCAGACGTTGCCGCATGGATGCTCAAGCCGGTAGACGGCGTGTCTCTAGTGAACGGAGAGTGAGCTCGCAAGCGGACTGCGAGGTGATCCGCGTGAACGCGCAGCGCTCGGTGGCCGTGGGACTGCGCGACGGAACGGGCGCGACGGTCGACATGGGCAACGTGACCGTGCCGCCCAACGAAGCGCACGGGCGGAAGTTTCTTGGCTCAAGCGCGCGCTGCGCCGCCCTCAGCCCAGTTGCTCTGCAAGCGCGACGATGATGCCCTCGGGCCCGCGGATATAAGCAAGCCGATACGACTCCCCGTACTGCATCTGGCCAATGATTTCCGCGCCATGTGCCTGCATGCGCGCAACGACGTCGTCGATGCCCTCGACGGCAAACATGACGCGGCGAATGCCCAGGGCGTTCACCGGCGTATTCACAGGCCCGAACCTCACGGCCTCCGGCGTGTGGAACTTGTCCAGTTCGATGCCCTGCCCATCGGGAGTGCGCAGCATCGCGATGGTGGACCGGACATCTCCAAGCCCGATGAGCTGCCCGACGGAAGGCCCTTCGACTGTGGTCTGGCCT
Source organism: Variovorax sp. W1I1 (assembly GCF_030815625.1). Taxonomy (NCBI): domain Bacteria; kingdom Pseudomonadati; phylum Pseudomonadota; class Betaproteobacteria; order Burkholderiales; family Comamonadaceae; genus Variovorax; species Variovorax sp. W1I1. The sequence goes on from NZ_JAUSWZ010000001.1 coordinate 1,801,587, forward strand.
TCGAGTTCGAGGCCCAGTTCGATGAAGAACGCCTTCACTGCCTCGAGGTCGTCGACAACGATCAGCACGTTGTCCATTCGCTTGATTGCCATGTCTTGGGTCTCCTTTGAGTGGTGTCGTTTGTTTGGGAGAGGCGGCGTCCATGTCGGGCCGTGCAGGCGACTTTACCGACGAACGTTCTGCCCGGGAACTGCTCTCGTTCGATGGACAGGCCGCGATCCATCGCAGCCCTCGGCACACACAGCCAATCGTCAGCTCTCGGTTGCGGGCGGCTTCCGCCGTTCGGCCTCGCTCACCTGAAACAACTCCCCGGCCTTCCGCGCCATATCGGCTGCGAGCCAGAGCACGTTGTCCAGATGCCGAGGCCCTTCGCCGGTGTGCCAGTCGATGTCTTCTCCGTAGCAGATCCACAGCAGGGATTCGAGTTGGGTGAGGGCGTTTTCTAGGAGGTCCGCCGCGTCCTGGGCGTTCTCTTTGGGGGATACCGGCGTGCGGGGCCGGGCTATAGTCTTGGTAGCCATTGGTGTGCGTTCCTTCGAAAGATTGAGCACGTCTTTGGTTAGACGGCCGGGGTGCTACAACACCTCGGCCGTCGCCTTTGATACCTCGCATTCGCGTCGCTGCTTTCGCATCGACAACTCGCCGCGAGGCGAAGCGATTCATCCATTCATGCGGGTCGCTGGGTGTGGCACCTTCCTTGTTCCCTTGGTGGGGTCCTGAGTGGCAGGGGCATTCACTTTAGAGAAGAGCGCGTGCGATGTGGCCTTTGCGCGCATCACGAAGTCTTGATTCGCGCCAACAAATGCAGCTTCGGATGCGTGGCGTAGGCGAACGCCGAACGGGCGCTCTTCGGGTGTCAATTGCGCAATCTTTGAGCGGCGAAATTCACGATCTACAACGCGTGGACCGAGGCTCGCATCGCCCCGTATTTCAGCGTGAGGCCAGCGCAGCGCGCAGCTTCGTCGCAAGCTGCTTCGCCTCTGCAGCCGAGCCAATGTTGGTGAAGCCCATCAGCAGCCCTTCGTCGCGAAAGCTCGCCGTGCCTCGCGTCGAGAGCGGCTGGCAGTTGAGGCCCGCGAGTTGCGCGCGGCGGGCCAGTTCGGTATCGCGTTCGCGGTGCTTGTCGAAGCGCGCGATGAGGTGCATGCCGCCGCTCTTCAAGTCGATGCGTACGTCGTCACCAAAAGCCTTCAGCAATGCGGCCACGAGCATGCCGCGCCGCCGCGCGTAGAGAAGCCGCATCTTCTTCAGGTGACGCGGGAAAAAACCGCCGCGCATGAAGTCCGCGACGACGGCCTGCGTGATCTGCGGGCTGCCGTTGGAGCCGGTCCGCGCGGCTTCGGCGAACGCGGCAGAGAGCGATTCGGGCGCCGCCACATAGCCCAATGCCAAGCCCGGATACAGCACCTTCGAGAAGCTCCCCGCATACAGCACGCGGTCGTGGCCATCGAGGCTCTTGAGCGCGGGCAGCGGCGGGCCGGCGTAGCGGTATTCGCCGTCGTAGTCGTCTTCGATGATCCAGGCTTTGCTTCGCGAGGCCCATTCGAGCAACTGCAGCCGGCGCGCGAGCGACATCGAAACGCCGAGCGGCGCCTGGTGCGACGGCGTGACGATGGCCATTCGCGCGGCGGCCGCCTTGCGCACGCCGCGCGCGACGACCATGCCTTCGTCGTCCACCAGCACGGGCACTGCGCGCAGGCCCTTGCTGCGCAGCACTTCCTGCGTGGGCGGATAGCCCGGGTCTTCGACCCACACCGCGTCGCCCTTGCTGAGCAACGTGTGCGCGATGAGCGAGAGTGACGCGCGATACCCGCCGGTCACGAAGACCTGCGAAGGCTTGCACGACACGCCGCGCGACACCAGCAGGTAAGCCGCGATGGCCGCGCGCAGCGGTGCATAGCCCGAGGGGTTGCCGTAGAACATGTCGGCCGCGGTCGCTGCCCTCGCGCGTCGGGCGGTGAGGCGCGCCCAGAGCTTGCGCGGAAAAGCATCGAGCGCCGGAATGCCCAGTTGCAGCGGCGGTGGAGGCGCGGCATCGGCGAGCACTTCGCCATCGGTGGGGGCTTCGCTCCGCCGACGTTCGCGCCGTGCCGGGCGTTGCGAAGGCAGCGAAGGAGAGACCACCGTGCCCGCTTGCCCTTGCGAGGAGAAATAGCCTTCGCCCATGAGCAGGTTGTAGGCCGTCTCGATGGTGCCGCGCGAAACGCCCAACTCGCTCGCCAGGTCGCGCGCCGATGCCACGCGGTCGCCCGGATGGAGCACGCCCTGCTCGATGGCGGTTCTGAAGCGCGCGTAGATCTGCCGGTACAGCGGCGTCGGCGTGCTGCGGTCGATCTCCAGAAGGGCGGTGGAAGCGGTTTTGTCTTGAATCATGGCCTTGTCATTCTGACGAATCTTGCCTCTTTTTGATGGGACATCGAAAACCTAGGATCGAGCCATCGACCAGAACTTCCAGCAAGAAAAGGACATGCGATGCGCGAGAAGATATTCGTGGCGGGCGCGGCCGGTGCCATCGGCACCGCGCTGGTTCCGCTGTTGACCGAGGCCGGCTACGACGTGTACGGCAGCACCCGCCGCGCCGACCGCGCAGAAGTGCTCGAAGCCCGGGGCGTGACGCCGGTCGTCGTCGATGTGTTCGATGCCGAGGCGCTTCGCGCAGCGTTGCTTCGCGTGAGGCCCGAGATCGTGGTTCATCAACTCACCGATCTGCCGGCCGATCTCGATCCGAAGCTGATGACCGAAGCGGCGCATCGCAACGCCCGCGTGCGCACCGAAGGCACGCGCAACCTCGTGGCCGCGGCGCTGGCGGCGGGCAGCCACCGGCTGGTCGCGCAGAGCATCGCCTGGGCTTATGCGCCGGGGCAGAGGCCGCACGTCGAAGACGATCCGCTCGACCTCGAGGCCGATGGCACCCGCCGCGTGAGCGTGGGCGGGGTGGCGGCGCTGGAGCGCAGCGTGCTGGGGGCCGTCGGCATCAAGGCCACGGTGCTGCGCTACGGGCAGATCTACGGGCCGGGCACGTCGACGGCCGTGCCCAAGGGCGCGAGCCCGGTCCACGTGGAGGCCGCGGCCTGGGCGGCGGTGATGGCGCTGCGGCATGCGCAGGGCGGCGTCTTCAACATCGCCGAGGACAACGCCGAGGTCAGCAGCGAGAAGGCAAAGCGCGAGTTGGGCTGGTATGCATCGCTGCGGCTGCCCAAGGAGCTGGCGGCATGAAGGCGGCGCGACCTCTTCATCGCAGCGAGGTCGGGGCCGGCGTTGCCGCGCTCTCCGTGATGCTGGCAGCGGGCTGGGCATTGATGCCGCACGGCAGCAAGCAGGACGCCGTGCAATGGCTGGACGACGTGTGCAGTGCGGTGAGCCGGCCGATGTTCTCGTCCGCCCCGGCACCCGTGGGTTCGGGCGAGGCGGCACGGCCCGCGACTTCGACCAAGGTGATCTCGTGCGAAGCGCTGCCGCATGTGCCGGGCAAGTCGGTGACCACGGTCATCGTCGACTTTCCGCCGCTCGCTTTTTCGCCGGCGCATCGGCATCCGGGCTCGGTGACGGCGATCATCCTGGGCGGCACGATCCGCTCGCAGCTTGGCGGCGGGCCGGTCGGCACGTACAAGACCGGCGAGACCTTCTTCGAGCCGCCGGGCACGCTGCATGTCTTCGCGGAGAACCCCGATCCGGTGAAGCCCGCGAAGCTGGTGGCGGTGTTCGTGGCGGACGAGAACTGCGGGCCGCTGTTGCTGCCGCCTTGAGCGGGCACGGCAGAACCGCGGCCGGGCAAAGGGGTGAACCCCGCTGCCTCGAACCGCCGGCGTTAGAGTCCCTCGATGGCTCTTACCTACGTCTATCTCGCGGTCGCCATCGTCGTCGAAGTGCTGGCGACCAGCTTCCTCAAAGCATCCGACAGCTTCACCCGGCTGTGGCCCAGCGTGGCCACGGTGGTGGGCTATGCGGTGTCGTTCTACTTTCTCTCGCTCGCGCTGCGCGTGCTGCCTACCGGCATCGCGTATGCGATCTGGTCGGGCGTGGGCATCGTGCTCATCTCAGTGGTGAGCTGGCTGTGGTTCGGGCAGTCGCTGGACGGTCCCGCGATTGCCGGGCTGGGGCTGATCATCGCGGGCGTGGTGGTGGTCAATGTGTTCTCGAAATCGGTGGGGCACTGAGTGGACATGGCGAACCTGTTGCCCAAACTCCCGCTCGGCAAGACGTGGATTCGCGCGAGCGAAGGCGAATCCGGCGATGCCGTGTACCGGCGCAGCGATGGCGCTGCGTTCGCGAAGGTTTCACTCGGCGAGGGCGCGGTGCAACTCGATGAAGAGCGCCGTCGCACCGAGTGGCTCGCGCCGTTCGCGCTCGGGTCGGCGGCCGTGCTGGACTGGCATGCGTCGAGCGACGGCGCATGCCTCGTGACGCGCGCCGTAGCGGGTGTGCCGGCCAGCGATCTTTCCGCGTCGGGCTTGCTGAAGGCGTGGCCATCCATCGCCGAGCGGGTGAGGGCGCTGCACGAAATTCCGGTGGCCGATTGCCCGTTCGCGCGCAGCCTTTCGACGATGTTCGACCGCGCCGCGGATGTCGTCACGCGGAACGCGGTGAACCCGGATTTCCTCGACCCTGAGCACCAGTCCATTCCGCCGCCGGTGCTGCTGGATCGCCTGCGTGCGCAACTGTCCGAACGGCTCGCGCAAGAGACGCGCGACCTCGTGGTCTGCCATGGCGATGCGTGCCTGCCGAACTTCATGGTCGATGCCGAAACGCTGCGCTGCACCGGCTTCATCGACCTGGGACGGCTCGGAACGGCGGACCGGTACGTCGACTTTTCACTGCTGCTCGCCAACGCGCGCGAGACCTGGACGGATGCGGCGCAACCGCTCGCGGCGCGCCAGTCGCTCTTCGAGGCGCATCGCATTTCCACCCCCGACGACGAGCGCCTCGCCTTCTATCTGCACCTGGACCCGCTGACCTGGGGATGAAGCGGGATGGCGGCCGTGCAGGCCACGATTGTTTCCCAGTTGTGAACACCGCGGTTCCTTTTGCCGAGGGTTTTTACTTAGATGGCGGCGCACAATTCATCTCACGGACCAGCCACACAGTTGATTGATCCGAGTGAACAGGGCCCCGAGCGAGGTGGCCGCCCCCGGAGGGACGGTGACCCACCCAAGACCGGTTCGAAATCAACCAAGCAAGAACTTGAACTTGAACTGAACTGAAGGAAATCGAAATGAATGCCTCCAAGCTCCTCTCCGCCGTTGCTGTTGCCCTGATGGCCGTCGCCGGCGCCGCCCACGCTGAAACCTACGAAGGCGTGCACCAAGTGAACTCCACCGTCAGCCGCGCCGACGTCGCTGGCCAGGCCGTGATTGCCGCTCGCAGCGCGAACCCGTACGCCACCGGCGCCAATGCAGGCCCTGCACAAGTGTTCGTCTCCTCGACCAGCCGCGCCGCCGTCCGTGCCGAAGCCGCTGTTGCTGCACGCAGCGAGAACCCGTATGCCGAAGGCGCCTCGTCGCGTGTCGCTCCGGTGCTGGCCAGCGGTGTGGACCGCGCCACGGTGCGTGCCGCAGCCCGCGCCGCTGCTCGCGGCGACGCACTGCCGCTGTAACCACAGCACTCGCCTTCCTCGCCGTCATCGGCGAGCGAACGTACAAAAGCCGGGCCCTGCGAAAGCGGGGCCCGGCTTTTTGTTTGTCGACTCAGGGGAGTTGAGGCTAGACGATGCGTTCTTCGATCGGCCCCACGCGGTCCGGATAGAAGGCCACGTGGTCCTTGATCTGCGAGACCGAATCGTAGGGCGCTTCGTAGGTCCACACCGCATTCACCGAGCGCTCGCCGCCCGCGGGAATGCTGTAGTAGTTGGCCTCGCCCTTGTAGGGGCAGTAGGTGGCGTGCTGCGTGCGCTCCAGCAGCGACATCTTCACGTCCTTGCGCGGGATGTAGTGCACCGTTCCGAAGTGCGATTCGCGCAGCGTGAGCGCCTCGCGCGTATCGGCGACGACGCAACCGTCGACCGACACCACCACGCGGTGCGGATTGCGCGCGATGTTGATGGCATGGTCGGGGCCGGGAATCTTGATGGTTCGTTCTGCAGTGGCGAGCATGAGCAGGCTCCTTCGGTCAGGTCGGGGTGACGGCAAGAAATCGGCGGACGGGCATCTTGCTCCCATGTCGTGACGGTTTGAAGCCCCCTGCGAATCGGCCCAGTGCCGGAGTGGTTAAAGGCCATCCACTCTCGTTGATAACGAATACCGAAGTTCCAAATTTGCTGCCGCGGTGGCGCTTTCCGCGTCAGGCTTCGGTGAGCCGCAGGCCCACCGAGCCCGCAATGACGAGCACGATGCAGCCCAGCCGCGCCGCCGAGAGCGCCTCGCCGAACCACAGCACGCCCATCAGCACCACACCGACCGAGCCGATGCCGGTCCAGATCGCGTAGGCCGGGCCGAGCGGCAGGTAGCGCAGCGCCTTGGCCAAGAGAAAGATGCTGATGAGCGCGGTGAGCACGCCGAGCACCGACGGCACGAGCCGCGTCCAGTCCTCCGATTGCTTGAGCGCCGCGGCCATCGCGATCTCGACGAGGCCGGCGGCCAGTAGAAAAATCCATCCCATGAAAGACTCCTTGTCGTGCGGGGAAAGAGCGAAACCCGATACTTCCCGCCACCTCTCTTCGCAACAAGTACGTACCTTCTGGTAACCATGGGAATTGAAAAGCCGTCGTCGAAAACGCTCGCGCCTGTGGCAGATGAGGCCGACGCTGCGGGCGACGTGTGGAACGCCGGCTGCCCCTCGCGCCGCGTGCTCGAACTCATCGCGAACAAGTGGGCGCTGCTCGTCATTCCGCTGCTGCGCGGCAAGCCGCTGCGCAACAACGAACTGCTGCGCCAGGTCGGCGGCATCTCGCAGAAGATGCTCACGCAGACCCTGCGCGACCTGGAGCTCAATGGATTGGTGCTGCGCGACGACCGGCAGACGGTGCCGCCGCATGTGGAGTACCGGCTCAGCGCGCTCGGCCTGTCGCTCAGCAAGACGCTGCTGGCCGTGGACCGCTGGGCCGACTCGAACCACGCGGCGATCGACCGGGCGCAGCAGGAGGCGCGCGCCCGGTTCTAGGTGAAGTGATGCGTTGCGTTGCGATGCGGCCCGGGCTCAGAACGGCGAGTCGGGGAAGTAGTACTTCGCCGCGTTCTCCTTGGTCACCAGCACCGACGGAATGATCGTCGTCGCCGGCATCGCACCGCCTTCCACGCGTGACTTCGCCGTGAGGTTCATCGCGTCGGCGATCATGCTCGGCGCGTAGGTCACGTCGGCCGAGACGATCTTGTCGCCGTCCATCACCTTCTTGATGTAGCCCTTGGCGCCGGCGCCGCCCACCACCAGCTTCACGTCGTCGCGCTTGGCCTGCTCGATGGCCTTCTGCACGCCCACGGCCATGTCGTCGTCGGAGGCCCACACGGCATCGATCTGCTTGAAGCGCGTGAGGTAGTCCTGCATGACCTTGAACGCGTCGTCGCGGTTCCAGTTGCCGTGCTTGGCATCGAGCACCTTGATGCCGGGGTTGGCCTTCATCACTTCGTTGAAGGCGTCCACGCGCTGGTTGTCGATGACGGTCGGAATGCCGCGCAGGATGACCACGTTGCCCTTGCCGCCCATCGTCTTGGCCATGTACTCGCCCGCCACCTTGCCGAAGCCCGGGTTGTCGCCGGCCACGTAGGCGCTCTGCGCGTTGGGGTCGGTCAGGCCCCGGTCGACCACCGTCACGAACACGCCCTTGGACTTGACCTGCGCGACCGGCTTGGTGAGCGGCGCCGATTCGAAGGGCAGGATGACCAGCGTGTCGATCTTGTTGACCGTCTGCAGGTCCTGCACCTGGTTGGCCTGTTCGGTGGCCGAGCCCGCGGTCTTCACGAAGACCTTGATGCCCGGGTACTGCTTCTCCAGTTCGGCCTTGGTGCGGTTGGCCCAGTACACGACGCCGCCGGTCCAGCCGTGCGTGGCGGCGGGCACCGAGACGCCCATCACCATCGCCTTGTTCTGGGCCAGCGCGGGCATGCTGGCAAGGGCGCACACGGCCAGTGCGATGCCCGAAAAGATTCTTCTGTTCGTCATGGTCTCTTGTCTCCTTCGTTGTAGATAAAGCTAGCTCGTTGGGTTGCTGACTACTTCTTCGCCGGTGTCGTCGTCGTCTCCAGACCCAGCATCCGGCGAAGCTGCTGGGTATCGGTCTCGGCGCCCGCGAAGTCGTCGAAGGCTTTCTCGGTCGTGCGGATGATGTGGCGGCGAATGAATTCCGCGCCCTCGGCCGCGCCGTCCTCGGGGTGCTTGAGGCAGCACTCCCACTCGAGCACGGCCCAGCTGTCGTAGTTGTATTGCGCCATCTTCGAGAAGATGGCGCCGAAGTCGATCTGCCCGTCGCCCAGCGACCGGAACGCGCCCCGCGCGGTTCACCCACGGCTGGAATCCCGAGTACACGCCCTGGCGGCCCGTGGGGCGGAACTCCGCATCCTTGATGTGCAGCGCCTTGATGCGCGAGTGGTAGATGTCGATGAACTCCAGGTAGTCCAGTTGCTGCAGCAGGAAGTGCGACGGGTCGTAGTTGATGCAGCAGCGCGGATGGTTCTTCACGCGCTCCAGCAACATCTCGAAGGTCACGCCATCGAACAGGTCTTCGCCCGGATGCAGCTCGAAGCAGACGTTGCAGTCAGCGTCCTCGAAGGCATCGAAGATCGGGTGCCAGCGCTTGGCGAGTTCGTCGAACGCGGCCTCGATCAATCCGGCGGGGCGCGGCGGCCACGGATAGAGGTAAGGCCACGCCAGTGCCCCCGGAAAGCTCACGTTGCTCTTGAGGCCCAGGTTGCGCGAGGCCTTGGCCGAGAACAGCATCTGCTCCACCGCCCACGCCTGCCGCGCCACGGGGTTGCGCCGGTACGCCTCGGGCGCGAAGCCATCGAAGGCTTCGTCATACGCGGGGTGCACCGCCACGAGCTGGCCCTGCAGGTGCGTGCCGAGCTCGGTGATCTCTACGCCGTTCTCACGCGCCACGCCGGCCACTTCGTCGCAGTAGGTCTTGGATTCAGCCGCCTTCTTCAGGTCAAAGATGCGCGCGTCCCACGAGGGAATCTGCACGCCCTTGAAGCCGAGCCCGCCGGCCCAGCGCGTGATCGATGCCCACGAATCGAACGGTGCGCTGTCGCTGGCGAACTGCGCGAGATAGATGCCTGGGCCCTTGATGTTGGTGGCCATGTCGACGCTCCTGCAAAAAGTTGGGTCAGTCGGAGGAGGGCAGCGCCGCCGCGTTCACGGCAGGTTGTCCTTGAGGTAGATGTCGATGCGGATTCGCTCCTGGTCCGCATGCACCGGCTCGCGCGTGAGGCGAGAAATCGCAAGCCGAAGGGCCGAGCGGATCTCGTGCCCCGCGTCCTGGTTGATGACCGCGGCCATCGTGCCGTCGAGCAGATCGGCGCGCGCGGCGGGTGTGAGTTCGTGGCCGACGAAAACGATCTTTCCCGCGCGCCCGCTCGCCTTGAGCGTGGCCGAGATGCCCGGATTGCCCGCGCCCACGCTGTAGAGCGCCACCAGCTTCGGGTGCGCGGCCAAGAGGCGCGCCGAGAGTTGCCGCGCGAGCTTCGGGTCGTCCTTGCCTTCTATCGGCGGCAGCACGCGCAACCCCGGGTACTCCGCCGCCATCACCTGGCTGAAGCCCAGGCTGCGCTCGGCATGGTCGCGCAGCGAGAGGCTGCCCACGATCACGCCGACCTCACCCTTGGCAACGCCCGAGAAGCGGCCGACCAGCGTGCCCGCGGTGCGGCCGGCGGCCACGTTGTCGATGCCCACGAAGTGCTGGCGCTGCGACTTCGGCACGTCCGACACCAGCGTGATCACGGCGATGCCTTGCGCCACCAGCTTGTCGATGGCCGCCTGCACCAGCGGATGGTCGAGCGCCATCACGACGGCCGTGTCGCACTGGCTGCGCAGCGCGAGGATGCGGCGCGCGAGGCGCTGCGGTTCGAACACGTCGACCTGGTGCGTCTGCGCGCTCACGCGGTGGTCTTCCATCCAGCCGCTGCTGCCGGTGATCTGCTCGCGCAGCATCTCGATGAATGTGTTGTTGCCCGAGGGCAGGAGGAAGCTCACGCGGTGCGGATGCGGCCGTGCGAGGCGTGCGGCCGCCGGGTCAGGGCGGTAGTTCAGCCGCTCGACGGCCTGTTGCACCTGCGCGATCGAGCGCGCGTGCACGCCGGTGCGTTTGTTGAGCACCCGGTCCACGGTGGCCAGGCTCACGTCGGCTTCGCGCGCCACGTCGCTGAGTGTGGCCCGTCCGGTTTGCAGGGGAAGTCGCTGGGTGCTGGAGGGCATGGGGCGGATTTTGAGGTGCGTACCTCATTTTGATGTGGGGGGAAACCCGGGAAGGCGGTTTAGGCCGGGTATGTCGTGCTTCCTGGCGAGGGGAGCGCTGGAAGATTCGGCAGCCGGACGCCCTCTTTTGGCGATACTTCCGCCCGTCACACCCAGAACCAGGAAAAAACATGGCCGATTATCCCCACGACATCTACACAGAACCCGAACCCGATCCGCACACGCTCTCGAACTTGGGCCCGCTCACCGGCCTCGCCGGCATCTGGACCAGCGCCACGGGCCACGACGTGGCACCGAAGGAAGACGGCCCCGAAACGGAGGCCTATGTCGAGCACGCCGAGTTCCAGCCCATCGACGCGCAGACCAACGGGCCGCAGATCTTCTACGGGCTGCGTTACCACGTGCGCATCGTCAAGCCCGACGAGGTCGAGAGCTTTCACGACCAGGTCGGCTACTGGCTCTGGGAGGCCGCCACCGGCACGGTGATCCAGACGCTGACGATTCCGCGCGGGCAGGCCGTCATGGCCATGGGGCACGCGGCCCCCGATGCGAAGTCGTTCAAGCTCGAAGCGGTGCGCGGCGCAGCGACCAACGGCATCCTGTCGAACCCGTTCCTGGAGCATGCGTTCAAGACGCTGCGCTACGACATCTCCGTGACGATCCACGACAACGCGAGCTGGTCGTATGAGCAAGTCACGCTGCTCGACGTGCGCGGCAAGCCCGAGCCCTTTCGCCACACCGACCGCAACACGCTGCACAAGATCGCCGAGCCCACGCCGAACCCGACCGCGCGCGCCGCGCTGGCTCAGCTGGTCGCCGCTTCCACGTCCGCGTGAAACTTCGCCGAGCACCACTCGGTGGCGCCGAAGTAGAGCGAGGCCTGCGCGCCGCTCGCCAGCGTTGACTGCGCCGACACGCCGAGCGCGAAGTCTTCGTCCAGTGCGCCCCAGAACGATGCGACGTTCTTGCGCCAGTAGTTCGTGGCTTTCTCGCTCTTCGGCAGCTCGGGAATCAGCGTGCTCGCGATCACGCGCGAGCGGCCGGGCGCCTCGGGCAGCACGGTGAAGGCGTTGGCGTGGTCGCCCTCGTGCAGGATGAAGGTGGCCGGGAAGAAGAAGTAAATGATGTTCGAGTGCGGGCCGACCTGCCACTCGCTCGAAGGCAAGTCGCGCAAGCCTTCGATGCTGCGCTTGGGCAGGAACAGGCGGTGATGCTGCCGGTCGTGGTCGGCCATCAGCAGGTTGTCATAGAACAGCGCCGCAATGCTGTTGCGGTGCGCGTACTGGAAGTGATAGGTCTCCAGGTTCGCCTCGAACGGAATCTTCCAGTTCGCCGCGTTGTCGAAGGCGTGCTGGTGAAACGGCACCCAGCGGTCGTAGCCCCAAGAGCGCAGATCGGCGCTGAAGCGGCCGAGCCAGGCATCGATGTCGAGCGCGGCGCTTTCCCCCTCGGCCACCGCGCTAGGAACTACCCACACGAAGCCCAGCGCCTCCGCCACCGGCACGCGCGCGAGGCTGCAGTCCGAAGCGGGCGCATGCGGAAAGTCTTCGCCCGAGGGGCGGCCGCGCAACGTGCCGTCGAGCCCGTAGGTCCAGCTGTGGTACGGGCACACGAGCGCGCGCTGGTTCGACAGGCCCGCCGGCTTGAGCCGTGCGCCGCGGTGCCGGCAGGCGTTGATGAATCCGTTGAGCCGGCCGTCCTGTGTGCGCACAAGCAGGAGCGGCAGGCCCGCGACGTCGATGGCGAACGAATCGCCTGCGTTGGCGAGCGATGCCGAAGGGCAGAGCGCCAGCGGGTAGCGGCGAAAGATGCGCTCCACTTCGAGCGCGTGGCGTGCCGCGTCGAGGTAGCGCGACACAGGACTCACAGCCGGTTCGCCGCGCTCGCTGCCGCCGGTTTCGATGAGCGCGAGCGCGCGGCGGATCAGTGCGATCTGTTCTTCTTGCTGCATGTGGCTTGTCTCCGTGCAGGTGGGCTGCGCCCATTGTGTCGAACGGACCGCTTGACCGCTTGTATCAACTGGTCAAGTTACCCCATTGCCACATAGGCAGACTCAGTCCAGCCGCAGCGACCCGAGCCGCGCCACCACCAGGTCGTGCAACGTCTGCGCCGCCACCGACAAGCTGCCTTCACGCCGCTGCACCAGATACAGCGTGCGCGTGAGCGCAGGCAGCGGCAGTGGCTGCGTCACCAGCGTCTCGCGCCAGAAGTGAAAGAGCGTGAGCGCCGGCACCACGCTGATGCCCAGCCCGGCCTCCACCAGCCCCATCACCGTGGCCAGGTGCTCCACCTCGAACACCGCGTTCAGCCGCAGTGGGTGCAGCGCCGCATCGAGCGCCTGCCGCACGCTGCTGTTGCGCGCCATCTGGATGAAGGGCCATGGCGCGATCTTCTTGACCGTGAGGCGTGCTTCGTGCGCGAGCGGATGGTCGGCGCGGCACACGAGGTGAAAGCGATCGGTGCAGAGCTTGCGCGCAAGCAGGTCGCTGTCGGCCGCCGCACTCGAAGCCGCGAGCGCGAAGTCGGCCTGGCCGCTGCGCACCAGCGCGACGCAGGCATCGGACAGCGCATCGTCCAGGTCGATGCGGATACCGGGCCAGGCCTGCATGAACTCCGCGAACACCGTGGGCAGCCAACCCGCCGCGAGCGAGGGCAGGGCTGCGATGCGCACGCGGCCCTTGCGGCGCTCGACGTGGTCGGCCAGGTCGCCCATCGCGCTGCCCATGTCGTCGAGCAGGCGGCGCGCCGCGCTCTCGAAGAGCCGGCCTTCGGGCGTGAGCTGCACGCTGCGCGTGTCGCGGTCGAAGAGGCGCGTGCCGATGGCGTCTTCGAGCGTGCGGATGAGCGCGCTGAACGCAGGCTGCGACAGGTGGCTGGTCTGCGCCGCGCGCGTGAAGTTGCGGTGCTCAGCCAGCGCGAGAAAGGCGCGCAGTTGCCGCGTGGAGAGGTCGGGCGTCTTTCTCATGTCTCGGGCCTTCTTATTTGAAATGCAGATCAATTGATCCGGATTTTCGATTTTACGGATTGCAACCCTTTGCCTACATTGCACCTCGATGAATGCCCAATCACTGCCCCCTTTGCTGATCGGCTGCGCGGCTGGTTTCTCCGGCGACCGCACCGATGCGGCCGGGCCGGTGGTCGATACGCTGATCGCGCGGCTTGCCGATGGCCCCGCCGGGCAGCGGGCCTTTCTGATCTTCGAGACGCTGGCGGAGCGCACGCTGGCACTCGCGCAGCTTCGTCGCCGCGACAACCCGGAGGCCGGCTACGAGCCGCTGCTCGATGCGATGCTGCGGCCGGTGCTCGCGCGTTGCCTCGCGCACGGCATCCGCATCGTGAGCAACTTCGGCGCGGCGAATCCGCGTGCCGCGGCGCGGCACATCGCCCGCATGGCGCGCGAGTTGGGTGCCGATGCGCCGCGCATCGCGGTGGTGGAGGGCGATGACCTTTCCGGCACCGAACATCGCGCGCTGCTGAAAGATGCGCTCGGCCCGCAGGTCGAGGGTTTGCGCGTCGTCAGCGCCAACGCGTACATCGGCGCCGAGCCCATCGCCGCCGCGCTCGATGCGGGCGCGCAGATCGTCGTGTGCGGCCGCGTGGCCGACCCGTCGCTCACCGTCGGCCCGGCCATGTCGCACTTCGGATGGCGCGCCGACGACTGGCACCGCCTCGGCCGCGCCACCATGGCGGGCCATCTGCTCGAATGCGGCGCGCAGGTCTGCGGCGGCTACTTCGCCGACCCGGGCTACAAAGACGTGCCCGGGCTCGAAGCAGTCGGCTTTCCGATTGCAGAGATCGATGCCGACGGCCACTGCACCATCGGCAAGGCCGACAACACAGGCGGCCTCGTGAGCGAAGCCACGGTGAAGGAGCAGTTGCTCTACGAGGTGCACGACCCGGCCGCCTACCTGACGCCCGACGTGGTCGCCGACATCGCCGAAGCCGAAGTGCGCGCGCTGCCGGGCAAGGACCGCGTCGAACTCTCCGGCGTGCGCGGCCATGCGCGACCGAGCCACTACAAGGTCAACGTCTGCCACGAAGGCGGCTGGCTGGCCGAGGGAGAAATCTCCTATGCCGGCCCGCGCGCCGAAGGCCGCGCCCGGCTCGCGGCGGACGTGCTGCGCAAGCGGCTCGACGGGCTCGCAGTGCGCGTCGACCTGATCGGCGCACTGAGCATCCTCGGCGACGACGCCGGCCGCGCGCTCGCCGACACGCCCGACACGGGCCTGCGTGATATGCGCCTGCGTGTCGCCGCAGCGCACGCAGACCGCGCACAAGCCGAGCGCCTGGCGCGCGAGGTGATGGCGCTCTATACCTGCGGCCCCGCGGGCGGCGGCGGCGTGCGCACCGCGCTCACGCCGCGGCTCAACACGCTTTCGTGCCTGTTGCCGCGTGAATCGGTGCTGGTGCGCTTCGAACTGCTCGACGCGGAGGCGCTGGCATGAGCACGCAAGACAACATGATCGAAGTCCCGCTCTACCGCGCAGCCCACGGCCGCACCGGCGACAAGGGCGACCGCTCCAACATCAGCGTGATCGCGTGGCGCGCCGAGTTCTATCCGCTGCTGCTCGAACAGCTCACGCCCGAGCGCGTGGCCGCGCAGTTCCGTCACCGCGCGCCATCGCACGTGCAGCGCTTCGTGCTGCCCAGGCTGCATGCGATGAATTTCGTGCTCGATGCGGTGCTCGACGGCGGCGTCAACGATGCGCTGAACCTTGATGCGCACGGCAAGGCGCTCTCGTTCCTGCTGCTCGACATGCCGATCCAGATACCGCGCGCGCTCGAACCCTTGCTGGCCGGGCCGTAGCTGCAGCGTTCCTTTTTTCCTACTCATCCATCCGGAGACAAAACAATGAAACGATTTCCCCTCGCCATATTGACCACGGCACTCGCGCTGACCCCGCTGCTGAGCCATGCACAGGCCTTCCCCGAAAAGTCCATCACCTTCGTCGTGCCCTTCGCGGCCGGGACCGCCACCGACCAGATCGCGCGTGCGCTCGGCAACAGCATCACGGCCGAGACCAAGCAGCCCGTCATCATCGACAACAAGGCCGGCGCGAGCGGCTTCATCGCCTCGCAGAACGTGGCCAAGGCACCGGCCGATGGCTACACCGTGCTCATCACCACCAACACCACGCACGCCGCCAACGAGCACCTGTTCAAGAAGCTGCCCTACGACCCCGTGAAAGACTTCGCCCCCATCGCCGCGCTCGGCAAGGGCGGGCAGATCATGGTGGTGAACCCGTCTTTCCCCGCCAAGACCGTGGCCGAGTTCGTCGCGCTCGCGAAGAAGGAGCCGGGCAAGTACAGCTTCGGCAGCGGCAGTTCATCGAGCCGCATGGCGGGCGAGCTGCTGCAGCAGATGGCCGACATCAAGCTGCTGCACGTGCCCTACAAGAGCAACACGCTGGCCGTGACCGACCTGCTCGGCGGGCAGATCCACATGATGATCACCGACACCGCCACGGGCCTGCCGCAGGTGAAGGGCGGCAAGCTGCGCGCGCTGGGCATGTCGAGCGCCAGCCGCTCGCCGCTCGCGCCTGACGTGCCCACCATTTCCGAGGCCGGCGTGAAGGGCTACGAGATGGGCTACTGGTTCGCAGCGTACGCGCCCGCGAAGACACCGCCCGCAGTCGTCAAGCGTTTGAACGAGTTGCTCGTGAAGGCCGCGAAGAGCGAGTCGGCGAAGACTGCCTTCTACGAACCGACCGGCACCGAGGTGTTCACCACCTCGCCCGAGGAACTGGCCAAGTTCCAGGCCGGCGAATCGCAGAAGTGGGGCCGCATCGTGAAGGCCGCCGGCATCGAAGCCGAGTGATGCCCCCGCGGTGATGCGCATGCCGTGGCGGAGATCGGCGCCGCGGAATACAGAACACCACAACAGGAGACAAAACCATGAAACGCTGGAGCCTTGCGGCTGCCACGGTGGCTTCGGCCGCCCTTTTTCTGAGTGCCTGCGGCGGAAGCGGCGGTGGAGGCGGGGGCTTCGTGCTGCCGCCCATCGCCGGCAACCCGCCACCCACCACGCAACCGCCGGCTGCGACCGCGCCGAAGTTCAAGCTCGCGATCAGCAAGACCGAAGACGTGCCCGGCACCTTCGGCAGTGCAGGCGCCTACGAGAAGATCAGCGGCACCTTCACCGGCGAGGTCGATCCGAAGGACGCGCGCAACGCGATCATTCAAGACCTGCAGCTCGCGCCGCTCAACGCCAACGGCAAGGTCGAGTACACGTCGGACTTCGTGCTCTTCAAACCCAAGGACATGACGAAGGCCAGCGGCGTGCTCCGCTACGACGCACCGAACCGCGGCAACATCGTGAACCTCGATCCGTACTTCGCCTCGCGCGGCTACGTGTTCCTCACGGCCGCGTGGCAGGGCGACGTGCCCGCAGCCGCCGGCAAGCTCACGCTCAACGTGCCGGTCGCGAAGAACGCCGATGGCAGCACCATCACCGGCCCCTACCGCGCCGAGCTGCTGCCCACAGTGGGGACGAACGATTCGCTGCCGCTGCCCGGCGGCCCCTTCAACGCCGCGATGCAGGCCTACGCCACCGCGAGCCTGGACAACACGAAACCCGGCTACGTGCTCACGCGCCGCATCAACGAGGGCGATGCGCGCCAGCTCATTCCCGCGAGCGAGTGGAAGTTCGCCAAGTGCGGCGCCGGCACGCCATTCCCTGGCACGCCCGACGAGACCAACGTGTGCCTGAAGGACAAATGGGACCCGGCCTACATGTACGAGCTGGTCTACATCGCAAAAGATCCGAAGGTCATGGGCCTCGGCCTTGCCGCGCTGCGCGACATGATCACCTTCTTCCATCGCGACGCGAGCGATGCGGCAGGCACGGCCAACCCGGTGGCCGCGGCGATCAAGAACACCATCGCTTCGGGCGTCTCGCAGTGCGGCAATTTCATGAAGACCTTCGTGCACCTCGGTTTCAACGAGGATCGCGCGGGCCAGAAGGTGTTCGACGGCGTGTTCGCACAAATTGCCGCGCGGCAGACCAACATCAACATGCGCTTCTCCATCCCCGGTGGCGGCGGTGGCGTGCGCACCGACCACACGGCCTTCGGCCAGGCCGGCACGCGCGGCCTCTCGAAGGACTACGTGGACGACGTGGCCCAGCGCCGCGGCGGCATCCTCTCGCGCTGCGAGGCGAGCGGCACTTGCCCCAAGCTCTTCATCGGCTTCAGCGGCACGGAGTTCTGGACCCTGCAGGGCTCGCCGCTGCTCACCGATGCGTGGGGCACCTCAGACCTCGTGCAGCCGGCCAACGCGCGCATCTACTACTACGCGAGCACGCATCATCTGCTCGGTCTTGCATCGCTGCCGGGTGCGAGCGCCGGCGCGCTCTACACGACCAACGCGAACACGAGCGTCATCCCCGTCGTGCGCGCGCTGTACCAGAACCTCGAGGAGTGGGTCGTGAGCGGCACCACGCCGCCCGACAGCCAGGTGCCCAAGATCGCCAACGCGACGCTCGTGCGCCCGGCGCAGGTCAAGTTCCCGGCCGTTCCGGGCGCGAACTACACGGGCCTCGTCAACACCTATTCGCTGCTCGACTGGGGCCCGAACTATCGCCCGCAAGACGAGACCGGTATCGCCACCCAGGTGCCGCCCGCGTACCTGGGCCGCGACTACGCGATCCTCGTGCCACAGGTCGATGCGGACGGCAACGACATCGCCGGCATCCGCAGCATCGACGTGGCCGTGCCCGTCGGCACCAACACCGGCTGGAACTACACGAACAAGCCCGGCACCATCGACCAGGCGGGACTCTTCGGCGCGTACTTCCCGTTCGTGAAGACCACGGCGCAACGCGCCGGCACGACCGACCCGCGGCTCTCGCTGCAGGAGCGCTACACCGACCAGGCGGGCTACGTCGCAGCAGTGACCAACGCGGCCAACGACCTGGTGGCCAAGCGCTTCATGCTGCGCGTCGATGCCGATGCGGCGATTGCGAACGCAACGGCCAACCCCGTGCTGCCCTGATCAATCCGCAACGTGCGCCGCGAACCCGGTGCGGCCCGGCGCAACGTCGGGCCGCAGGGTGAGGGCGGGAATCTCGTAGTCGCCCGCGTTCTGCGGTCGGAAGGCGATGGGTGTCGTCGTCCACAGCGCATCGAGACGATCACCGAGTTCTTCGGTGATGCGCGCATAGGCCCCGTCATCGACCTTGCCCGTGCGGTACACCACGTACGGCGGCAGCACCTCGAAGCCCGGGTAGTAGAGGATGCCGTGGTGAATGGGAAACAGCAGGTCGTCCATCGGCCCGTTGATGCCGCGCGGACTGTAGTGCGGCGCCCAGCCGCCGGTGGTGACCACGAGCATCGCGCGCTTGCCCGCCAGCGTGCCTTCGCCGAAGCGGTCGCCCCAGTGCGTGTCGGAGTGCTCGCCGATGCCGTAGGCAAAGCCATAGGCATACACGCGCTCGACCCATCCCTTGAGGATCGCGGGCATCGAGTACCACCAGAGCGGAAACTGGAAGATCACCGCATCGGCCCACAGCAGCTTCGCCTGCTCGGCGGCGATGTCTTCGGGCTGCGTGCCATCTTCGAAGGCGCGCAGCGAATCGAGCACCGGATCGAAATGCGCGCCGGGCTCGACATGCGCGAAGTCCGCCACATCGAGCGGCGCCTTCCATTGCATCGCATAGAGATCGGACACCTGCACTTCGTGCCCGGCTTGGGCGAGACGCTCCAGCATGAAGTTTTTCAGCGAGCCGTTGAGCGAACGGGCTTCGGGGTGCGCGTGGACGAGGAGGACTTTCACGGTTGAATTGCCTGTGGAATGAAGAACATGCCCGCAGGTTAGGAGCGGTGGCGATATATTGGAAATGAATAGTTCGAATTCCAGCCATTGCCATGAACAATTTCAGCCGCCTCGACCTCAACCTGTTGATCACGCTCGATGTGCTGCTCGCCGAGCGCAACGTCACCCGCGCCGCTGAGCGGCTGAACCTCTCGCAGCCCTCGGTGAGCGTGCAGCTCGCCAAGCTGCGCGAGGCTTTCGCCGACCCGCTGCTGGTGCCTGCGCAGCGCGGCATGCGGCCGACTGCGCGTGCCGACGAACTGCGTGAACCGCTGCGCGAAGCGCTGGAGTCATTGGGCCGCGCGGTGGCGCCCACCAAGCCCTTCGACCCGGCCGAGGCGACGACCACCTGGCGCGTGGCCGCGGCCGACTATGCGGAGTCGGCGATCCTGCTGCCGGCGCTCGCCGGGCTGCGCAAGGCAGCGCCGAACACGCGGCTGGCCGTGGTGGAGGCGGTGCCGTCGCGCATGGCGCGGCAGCTGGAGCATGGGGAGATCGACCTGTTCTTTCACACGAGCGTGGGTGCGCCGGCTGGGCTGCATCGGCGGGTGCTGTTCAACGAGCGCTATGTGCTGGCGGGGAGGGCAGGGCATCCGCGGCTGAAGCGGCGGCCGACGCTGGCGCAGTTCTGCGCGATGGAGCACGTGGTGGTGTCGATGAGCGGCGGCGGTTTTATCGGGCCGACGGACGATGCGCTGGCGCAGATGGGACTGGCGCGCCGCGTGGCGCTGTCGGTGCCGCACTTTCTTTTCATGATGTCGGTGCTGGCCGAGACCGACATGGTGGCGATGCTGCCCGAGCGATTGGCGCGCGGCGCGCCGGGACTACGGGTGGTGGAGGCACCGCTGGAAGTGCCGGGGTATGAGATGGCGATGCTGTGGCATGAAAGGCGGCATCGGGATGCGGGGCATCGGTGGGTGAGGGAGTGGATTGCGGGGAGTTGTGGCGGCTGAGGAGATTGAAATTCGGTGGCGGACAGGTCTTCGAGCGGTATGTCGGGTGACGTAGATCGACTATGGGCAGACGCCCGCTTGATGTTTCGATGTCGGCTCAGATTGAATGCGGGCGGTCGGTGCACCTATCGTGGATGGGTACTATCGGCCATAACCCGTCATTCGACGGCGGTGCTCAGTTCGAGCATCAACGTACGCGTTCGGTCTTGGCGATGCGATTGAACTCTGGCGCGCTTGCCAGGGGCTGTGATCGGGGGGCAAGCGTCGGTGCTGCAGCAAAATCCGGCCTGGAGGCCCAGTAGTGGCCCGGCGTCCTAACTCAAGTCATATTTGGATGTGAAACCTGCGTTGTTAGAAAAAATCGCCGCTGCTCTCGACGCCCGAGGTCTTGAACGACTGGAGCCAGAATTCTGGATTCAAGAGATCGAGCCCGACGTTCAGCTTCTTGTAAGTCTGCGATCAAGACGCGACGCGAGAGGCTTTTGGCTGGAATTCGGTCTCGGAGTCCGCTTTGATGACATCGAGAAGGTTCTTGCGCAGACGATGGGCATCGATTTGTTGGCACAAACTGGGATGCTCGGAGCCGACCTTCGGCACTTGGTTGACCGAACTACAGCCAGCGGTTGGGGCTTCGCATCTGAAGCGGACTTCGAAACGCGTGGCTTCGAACCTCTCATGGAAACTTTCGATCTGGGTCTTTCCAAGATGAAGGAGTACACCGACCGCGCGCGCCTTCGCCTGTTGATTGATAACGCCATATCTGGGATCTTTGAAGAGCCTGTCATGTGTCGATTTCATCACTATGCTCCGATCGTCCTGTACTTGGATGGCGAGATCGCCCTCGCGTCGGAGTTCCTGTGCAAGAAGTTGCAGGAGGCCAAAGAAGAGGCCGGGTGCAAGAGCTCACCCTTTGTCGAAAGCTATACCGCATTTTCCAATGCGCTTCTCGCGCGGATGGCGCACTGAGCAAGTGAGATTTGAGGCTTACACGCGAGAGCCACTAGATGACTTGCGGTGATACACAAGGTCGATTCGGACTAAGCCACTTTCAAGCGGGCTGTGCCTGGGCTTTGCCTGGCTGAACGTCGGCTATGAAGCAGACCGTGGGACTGCAACGCACCCTTTGCGCCGGCAACTCATGCGGCTACAGTCGGCCAGAAGCGGACATTCATCGTTGCGAAAACTCGGCCATAGGTAAACGGCAACTGGAAAAGATCATGCGAATTTTCTACTTGGTTTGGTTTTTCTTTTGCACAGGATGGGGTTACCTCTCTGCGACCTTTCCCTTGGAACAGACTTCGTCTTTGCTAGAGGAAGCATCCTGGTTTCCAGTAGTATTTTTTAGTTCTCTCGTGATGATATGGATCGAGCTCAAGACGCTTCCGGCACAGAAATTGGCCTCAGCTCCCTCACTCCAATTGAAGCCTTGGAATAGACCAACTGGGATGGCGATGTTCATAGGGCTTACTTTCGCTTTTTCGGGTTTCTGGGGCGTTCTTCTTTGGTGGGTCTACGGTCTGTCAAGCCCGCATGTCGCCTTGCGATTCTTCTGCATGGGCACCGGCCTGGTAGGCGCCTGCTGGGCCGTCTACCTGGCGTTCCCCAATCGATTCTCGGCACCCGGTGACGCACGGCGCTAGTCGTCTCAACGTAGGCTGCACCCATCCAAGAGCGGTCACCCGGGACCAGGGCAGGAACCTCTGTTTTTTTCAGTATGAGAGTGTTTCCCGTGGCAACCAGCGCCACGTTGATACACCCGAAAATCAACTGTTTTCCGTAGTTGACGTTCAATATTTGCTCGCCTAAAAGAAGCGGATGAGGGAAACAAGAACGTTACAGACGGGTCTAGTGGCCTGCGCGCTGCTGGTTCTAACGGGATGCGCATCGCGCCCAGGCCGAGACATTCAGGGGGATTTGGCGCTTTACATGCCGGAACCAATCCGGCAACGCTTTGCAAGCGCACCTCGTGCGGAGTCCTTGGGATCGGCGCCAACTCTCAACTTCTTTGAGAACCGGCAAGAGCGAGAACTCAAGGGCAACCTGGGCTTGGTCTCCATCGTTCGGGAGCAAGCGCACATGACATGGCAGCAAGGCCAGTTGTTATTGATCGCCGGTTCAGACGTGGCCCGCGAGAGGACCATGGACAACAGCGCCAGAGCGCGCTTTCGTCGCATGACGCTATGCGGGCTAGTGCCTGTAGTCAGCGAGAGCGCAGTCGGCCTGAGGCTTAACAACACCGTGATCGTTCCGGTCGGCAAGAGCTTCGTTCCGTTCGACACGGCCTCGGACGCGTCCTTAAGCGATCGCTACAGACTTTCAAAGTTCGATGGCGACGTCGCGACTCTTTGTGCACCATCGCCCAGCAAGACCTTCTCGTATCGCACCGAGACTGAACGGCAGGTCAAGGAAGTCAACAGTCGCGGCCCCGACTTCAACAAGCAGGTCACGATCAACGATTCCGTGACCTGCAGGACTGGCTCCGATGTGCAGCCACTTTCGCAACTCAACCCCGGAGCGAAAGGCTTGTACTTGAGGGTGGAATGCGAACACAAGGACAACGTCGAGAACCTGCAACGTCGCAGCCTTGCCTGGCTCGTCGACGCCGGGATGTATCTTCCTCTGGAAGAAGTCGGCTGGCAGGGAACCATCAAAACGCGCTATGCCCGTTTTGGCTATGCGACACCGACGGGTCCCGTGTCTGCGCAACAGTAGATGTGGATTTCCGTACCCGTTTGATCCGCGTTTCCGTCGTCCCAGCTTCTCCAGCGCATAGTCGAGAGTTGGACCATCTGACCATCCAGACACTATGGATTTTAGTTTTTCCACAGCTCAAGTCGTCGCCTTCTTGTTTGCGGGCAGAGGCGTGGTAGCCGTCTCGGTAGAGGACTCACCAGCACCGCATGGATTCCGGCTCGAGAATTCGGATTCGGGTGCGGCGGCATTGGTGAAGCAGCTTATGCCTTTACGGGATATGTCGAGGGAACCGCTTTTCTGCATCGGTACGGCCTCGGAGGCCAGCATGGAAGGCGTTCTGTCGGAGGAGCTGCTGTCTGCACCTATTCGCAGATTCCTCATGGCGCAAGGGATGTACGAAGCCTTTGCGAAACGGAATTCTCTCGACTCGACTGAAGCACAAACACTCCTGCGAGCTTTTCGTGACTTGTTTCCGAAGCGATGAAAACTTGAGGAAGCAGTCGTTGACTACTGCTAGTGTCGGCCACCACCAGCCGTTCGCGGCGTCAGGCGAAATTCGGCCTGAAGCCGACTTACGCGGCCCCGCATATATGAAACTGCAAAAGGCAATGCGAATTCTGGCTGGGACTGCAATTGTTCTCGCGATCACGGCACCGCTGGGTTTCATGACCAGTTGCGCCATCACGGTTTCTCGGTACGGAGATGCGTTCGAGCAAACACAGGACCACGAAGCAATGCAAGCTGTAGTAGCTCGCTTCGGTTCACCATCTGTGCATGAGACCGAAGACAGTTCCTTTCTTGTTTATGCAGCGCAGCCCTGCAGGACGCCATGTGTCACCCGCCTGTGGTGGGAGCATCCTGTGCCCGCAGGTATTGAAGCCTGGTCTGTCGAGTTTGACGCTGACGGTAAGGTCAACCACAAAGCACATTGGGTGTCGCCTTGAGCGTTTGAAGCTGCGCGGCCCCCCGCGTGACGGCAGATCGACCGGCAACAGTCGGCCCAGAGCCGACCTTCGGCATTGCTGCAGAATTCTTTCGCGCAGCCATCCAAATGGGGAGACAGGAAATGGGAAGCCAAGGAAATGGAAGAGTAAGGAGAAGAAAATGATTGATCTGCTACTTCCGTACATTGCCTTGACGCTGCTGATCTCGAGCGTCATTTCCGGGATCGTGGCCGTTCTGTCACGCATATCGCATGCTGACGGAAATCTCGCCGGGCCGGTCCCGTACGGCCAATCTCTTCCCCTACCTTGTCGGGATACTTCCTGGTCTTCTGACCAAAAGAGGGCAAGAAGCCAGGAACAGATTTGTTCTCTGGCTTTTCATTGCGGTTGTTTGCGGAGTGGTGTCCGGCGTAATGATCGCTTCTCATGCAGCAGTTGGCTAACCACCCGCGACCCGCAGGAGGACTGACCGATTCGAGCTCGAAGCTCATTAGTCGCGACAGGCCCCGTCGGCCAACACCAGACGCTCCATCTTCAACGTCATCGCAACTCTTAACGATCATGCTGCAAGCCAGAAGCGATCGAAAACTCCGTGCGGGTCTCGGGCAATTTTTTATCACGAATGCCGGCTTGGTCTGTTTACGCTTCGTGTGCCGACTTCAACTTGGCGCAATCTTCGCGGGCGGATTATTTGTCGCAAGCATCAGCGAAGTTCGATCGCAACCGTCTGAGCCATCAAGCACTAGCCTGGAGAGGAAGACATCCGTCATTGGGTACAGAAGCGTCGACGAAGCGATGCGAGCGCTGAAAGACAAGCCCGGTTCTTCGGTGACCATCACTAAGCCGGACAGTTGGGTCATCATCAACGAGCCAGGACCCTTGTCTACGCAATGGTCGTTCACGCCTGCGGGCCACTACGCGCACCCCGCCGTCGTTCGTCGTGCACTCAAGATTGCCGACAACGGTGCCGTCTCAATCGAGACAACGGCCTTGTGCGAAGCGCAGAAAGTGTCTTGCGATAAGTTGATCGACGAGTTCCGGCAGCTCAATGAGCGCGCCCGACAGTCTGTGCAGAGACGCTTGCAAGACCCAGCGTCTCGCTGACGTGATGTGCATATGACATCCGTCGCCACGAGAAGACATCCAGAGCCGCTGTTGCACTAGGCGAGGCAACATCAAGTACTTGGCAAAAAAGATGAGCGACTCCACCCGTCTTGAGCTGCAATGGGACAACGCGGACTACACGTAGGGAACTACTGAGATGGTCTCCAGTGCGGCCGTGGATTTCGTCACTCGGAAGGAATGGGACGAGAATGCCTTGGGGAAAAGTATCCGGAGATCAGAAGCAATGCCGATCACAGTGCTCACGATACCCGTCATCGAATGGGCACGCGCTCATCCGACGATGTTCTTTGACGATGGAAAAGTCACCGCTCAAAGCATCATCGAGCAGCTGATGGATGGGGCACGGACCTTGGGCGCAACAACCGCCGAAACTCTCTCTATTGGTACATGGCATATCGTCGCGGCAGAGGAAGACTGGTTTCTTAACGCGCGGCTTCCGATCCCGGAAAATCTCAGGTTTGACCGCCTTGTTGACTTTCCGGAACAAGGTCAGAACTGCGTCCGCCCCGAATTTCTGGCTGCAGCTTTCGCTCGGGATGTCATCGTCAAGGCGGAGAATTCAGGAGCAATCATTCTTGGGACTGTTTTGCCCGCAGATGAAATCTATGCAGTGCTTGCAAATAGGAAAGCTTGGCGTCGTGTCATTGGATTTCGCGGCGTTGGACCTCAAAGCAACACGGAGCAATGAACGTCCGCTATCGGCAAAGGCGAGTGACTGCAAAGGGCCCTAAGCAGTCATCGGATTCGCTCCGAAGCGGTCATTCGATGTCTCGTTGTAGTCTCGATACCCGTCGACGCGGATCGGATGTTGCATTCGGTCTCGCGCACGAACCGACGGCGGAATTCGCCTGGCGTGCATCCTTCAATGCTGCGAAAGAACTTGGTGAAGTTGGTCGCCTCGTCAAAGCCAAGCTGCCGCGCGATGGCGGAAATCGGCATCTCCGTATGTACGAGCAGGCGCTTGGCTTCCAGCGCAAGGCGCGAGGCAATAAAGGCCTTTGCACCGACGCCGGCCACCGCACTGCAGATGCGAGTGAGAGTCCTCTCAGAACATCCCATGGCATGTGCATAGCGCGAAACGTGATGCCACTGATGCACCTTCGCGTCCAAAAGCCGTTTGAAAAGACGAAAGCGCTCCGGCGCGTCGGCCGACGCTCCAGCGGGCGGCTGTTGCTCGGTGTGAAAGATGTGCAGCCGCATCACGAGCGTTGCAAGTTCACTCTGGAGCAGCCAGTTCAGCAGCGGTTGCCGGGCTTCGAGCGCGCACTCCTCCTCGAGCCGCGCGAGCGTGTCGGCCAAGAACCGACTGGTCGACCGATCGAGGCGCAGGTGACCAGGAAGCGCATCGATCAGTTCAGGCATCTGAAGGCGTTCCTCGCCTCGCGAAGCCTGCAGCAGTTCGGGTCTGAACAGCAGAAGGTTTGCGTCCCAACGGCTTCCCGGGCCGAAGCGGTGAACCTGTCCGGGCCGGATGGTCAGTAGCGATCCCGCGCCACACTCAATGTGCCTGAAATCCACCACGGCGCGGCATTTTCCGCGTCTGACGTGCACGAACATGTGAAAGTCGTAGCGGTGGTGACGCTGGAGGTGGGCTTGGGGCACCCTTCGTCTTAAGTCCGACATAGAGAAGACCTCGAGATCCAGTGTGCTCTCGGCCGAAGGCCGATATTGGACCTGCTCGATATCGATGGGTCTCGTTCCGCGCGGCATCGACCCATTCTGTCCGATATTGACCATTCAGCAACCGACTTTGATCGTGTCGAACACGCCGGCAGCTCGAACAATATGGGACGCGGGTACCGGGCGGCCACCAAGCCCCGCGTCCCATCCTGGTAGACATTTCCGAGGCGACAGATGCAATCCACAAACCGACAGTTCATGACTCGCTTCGTGGAGTTCATCAACACAGCGGACCCCCGGCTCGCCACAGAGTTGGTTTCTCCGGCCGCCGTGTTTCAAGTTCCTGGGCGCGCCGAGCCCGTGCACGGGCCACAAGGCTACCTGGAGATCATCGGGATGATGCGCGGCGGGTTCCCCGACGTTCAATGGACCCTTGAGGAAACCGTCATCGAAGGTGATGTCATCGCTGCGCGATTCACGATGCGTGGGACGCATCGCGGGCCTTTTTTCGGCGTGCCTCCCACCGGCAAGACGATTGCCGTGCAAGCGCTGAACATTTATCGATTCTCGACCGGGAAGATCGTCTCCGAAGTGGGGCAACCGGACCTGCTCGGACTGATGCAGCAGATCGGCGCGTTGCCCCGTTCCTGAGGACCAAGGCTGGACCAAAGGACCGCTTCTGCCCGAGAGCCGAAGCCAGCCCGCAGCTCCAACTTCTTTGCAGCAATCCTTATCCGCAGCCGCTGCTCCACACGCTAGAGACCCCCCCGGATGCCGCTGCGATTGAAGCGGCAGCACATCTCAGGCAGACATACGCGACGGGCCCACCGCCTGCCGTTCAGGATGCGCGGCATCCGCCGGAGCTGCGCGTCGGCGGCTTCATCGTCTGACAGCAAGTAGCGCACCTTGAGACGCCGCGGCGCACGTCCAGGTTGGCGACAACTCGATCAAGACCAACCCTCGAAGTGGCGCACGCGGTTGCGGCCGTCCCGCTTGGCGACATACAGCGCGCGGTCCGCGCGCGTGAGCATCACGTTGGGTGAACCATCTTCGTCAGCCGCGGCGGTCGCGACACCGATGCTGGCAGTGACTTTGACATCGGGCCAGGACGCGTCCTCGAGCGCGCGCCGCAACTGCTCGGCGCGTTGCTGTGCGGTCCCGGCATCCATGCCTGGCAGCACGACGCAGAACTCTTCCCCGCCAAAGCGGGCGGCGAGGCCGTCGTGGCCGATCTGGTCGCGGATGATGGCCGCGGCCTGCACCAGCACCCGATCGCCGGTGGGATGACCGTGGGCGTCGTTGATGCGTTTGAAATGGTCCAGGTCGATCATCAGCAGGCTCAGCGGTGCGGCCTCGCGGACATGGAGATTCCACGCTGCGTGCAGTCGCCGGTCCAGGCTGCGACGGTTCCACAGCGACGTCAGCGGATCGGTCATGCTCTCGAGCTCCAGGCCGGCCATGGCATGCCGCAACTCGAGTTGCGCGACGACTTGTCGGGCGAGCGACTGCAGCGCCTTGCGTTCTGACGCCGCCAAGGCGCGCGGCTCGCGATCGATCACGCAGACGGTGCCGATCGGGAGCCCGTCCGCGGTGACCAACGGCGCACCCGCATAGAACCGGATGCCGGGTTCGCCTGTCACCAGCGGGCTGCCGGCAAAACGCGGATCCAGTTGGGCATCGCGCACCTCGAACACCTCGTCCGGCTGCAAGATGGCGTGGGCACAAAACGCGAGCTCGCGAGGCGTCTCGCTGACCCCCAGCCCGACACGCGACTTGAACCATTGGCGATCCTGGTCGATGAGCGAGATGAGCGCGATCGGCGTCTTGCACACGGCCGACGCGAGCGTCGTCACATCGTCGTATGCCTGCTCCGCGGTGGTGTCGAGCACCTGGTAGCGGTGCAGGGCCGCGAGACGCTGCTCTTCATTGAAGGGCTTGGCGGCACCGGCTCCGACCGACACGGTAGGCGCATCGGGGGCAGTGTCTTCATCGGGGACAGGGCTCGCACTCTGGTTCAACGTAGATTCCTTCTTGCTGGTGCCGCGCAGGAGCGTACGCCCCTGGGTTGAAGTGCATCGTACAAGCTTGGAAAACAATCGGCCCACGTCCGGACACTCGCCGCGCCCGGGCGGCGCCGCAAGCAGAAAGAGGTGCCCTTCGCGGTACAGCAATCCGTATTTCTTCGAACCCAGCGCGCCGCTCAACCCGCCACAGAGACCCCATGGCGCTCGAGAACAGCCAGCAGTGCCGGCACATCGGGCGGCCCCGCCGGAACCTCGTGGTCGATGGCGGTGAACATCTGAGCAGCCAACGCGCCTTGCCCGGTGATCTCCAGCATCCGCCCGCCACCTTTGCCGTACTGGAATCCGTGCACCGTTCCGCGCGGCACATGCACGAGCGTTCCAGGCTGACACGCGTGAATGCGCCCGTCGCAGTGAAAGTCAATCTCACCGTCGAGGACGTAGAAGGATTCGTCCCAATCGTGGCTGTGCGGCGGTGGGCCGGTTCCCTCGCTACCCTGTTGAAAGGTGATCCCATAGCTTTGGGTCGCCGCATTCGAAGCCAGGACGGTGACGTGCGTGCCAAGCACATTCAGAGGAACTTCGCGCTGATCGCGCGTCAGGACAAAGTACGGAATCGTCATGTTCCATCCTCCAGGTCGGGAGCGCGATTTTGCGCGCCGCACGAGGGGCGCACAAGCCATAACCCGAGGCGCTTTCACCATCTCCGCCTCAATGCAGATCGCGTTCTCCAGACACGTCGATACGCGGTCTCCAGAATGACCGATGTCTTCTGCTTCTCTTTCTACTTCCTCGCGAATTTCAGATGCACCACATCCGGCGTCGCGACCGTCTTCACCATCGCAAGACCCTTCAGGGCATCGGCGTCCTCGAACAAGCGTTCACCGCCGCCGAGCAGCGTGGGCGCCAGATGAAGCTGCACTTCATCGACCAAGCCCGCCTTCAGGTACTGGCGCGCAACATGGGCACCGCCCGCGAGTGCCACGTCTTTTTCACCGGCCGCGCGCCGGGCCTGGTCCAGCGCACTTTCGATCCCGTCAGTCACGAAGGTGAAGGTCGTGCCGCCCTCCATCACCAACGGCTCGCGCGCGTGATGCGTCAGCACGAACACCGGGTGGCGAAAGGGTGGATTGCTGCCCCACCAGCCATCCCAAGGCTCGGTCGTATTCCACGGCCCCCTCCCGCCGCCGAACATGTTGCGGCCCATGATGGTCGCGCCGATATTGGCGAGCACTTCTTCCATCACCGGCGTGCTCTCGTTCACCACGCCGCCTTCCATGCCATGCGGGCGCCGCCAGGCCTCCAGGCCGAACACCCACTTGTGCAATTGCTCGCCGCCAGTGCCGAGCGGTTCTTTCAAACTCTGGTTCGGACCGGCGACAAAACCGTCCAGTGACATCGAGATCCTCAATCGAAGCTTTGATGACATGCTGCTCACTCCTTGGTGCAGGGCGTTGCGGAAAAAAATGGATAGGCGTCCTGACCTGTTCAGGGCTCGGATCGAGCGGCGAGTCTAGAAGCCGACGCTCGATGCGGCAATGACAACGAAGCTTCGGTTTCTGCCACGTGGGGCCGGGCCACGAAGCCGACGTGCAAGGCCGAAGCGCGAACGCAGTATCACGGCGCTTTCGTCTGCTCGTTCAGCGGCCGGCAAACCTCCAGCACCACGCCGCGCAGCCACCGATGCGCAGGGTCGCGGTCCAGACGCGGATGCCACATCTGCGAGACGGTGATCTGCTCCATCGGCATCGGCAGCGGAAACGAGTGCAGCGTACCGCGCGCTCTCAGGTGTTCGAAGTACGAGGAAGGGATCAGCGCCACCATGTCGGTCGCGGCCGCGATCGACAACGCGGTGCTGAAGCTGGGCACCACGACCGCCGCGTTGCGCACCAGGCCTATCGCCGCGAGTGCGACGTCCACCGGCCCCTCGGTCCGGCCGTGGCGCGAGGTGACCACGTGGTCGCAGGCCGCGTAGCGCTCGACGGTGATCCCGGGTGCGGCGAGCAGGGGATGGCCTTCGCGCACCACGGCGACGAAGTGGTCGCGAAACAGCGCCTGCACGCGCACCTCCGGGCCGGACTCGCCGAGCACGCCGATGTCCAGGTCGATCAACCCTTCGCGCAAGGGGCGAACGTCCTTGTTGGGCTTGGGCGCGAAGCGCAGGCGAACGCCGGGCGCCTCGTGCGCGGCGCGCGCCACCAGCTGATGCGCGAAGCCTTCGATGAAGCCGTCGTTGGCCCGAATGGTGAAGAGGTGCTGGAGCGTGCGCGGGTCCATGTCCGCACCGGCGGGGTGGAGCACCGCGCGTGATTCCTGAACCAGCTCCCTCACGCGATCGCGCAGTGCCAGCGCGTGCGGCGTGAGCACCATCGCGCGGCCCGCGCGCACCAGGAGCTCGTCTCCGGTCGATTCCCGCAACCGCGCGAGTGCGCGGCTCATGGCCGACTCGCTCAGGCCCAGGCGCTCGGCGGCTCTCGCGACGCTGCCTTCGGAAAGAAGCGCGTTCAACGCGAACAGCAGGTTCAGGTCGGTGTCTGTCGGCATGGCCCGCAAGCTATCACGGCTGCGCCAGTTTCGACAGGCGCCGCATGCAGGAACAAGCTGCGCGCCACGCGCTGGGCAAGCCGTGTGCGCGGTCCTAAGCTGACCTGACGCGATAAAGCGTGCCTCCTCCAGTTGCCAATCATGTTGTCATCCACGCTTCAACCGAACGCTTCTTCTTCCACCCCGGCCCGCACCGTCCAGACCCCGGAGGCGAACGCGGTGCCCGATGCCGATGGCCTGCCGCTGCCCCGGCGCCTCGCGGCCGTCGCCGCGATCCTGGGCGCGGGTGTGCTCGTGGTGCTCGACGGTGCCATCGCCAACATCGCGCTGCCGAGCATCGCGCAGCAATTGCAGGCGACACCCGCCGATGCCGTCTGGATCGTCACCGCCTACCAGCTCGCCGTGGTGATGTTCCTGTTACCGGCTTCTGCCATCGGGGAGCGGTTCGGGTATCGGCGTGTGTTCGCCGGTGGCGTGGCGCTGTTCACTGCCGCATCGGTGCTGTGCGCGGTGGCCCCGTCGCTGCCGTGGCTCGTGGCCGCGCGGTGCCTTCAGGGCCTGGGCAGCGCGGCCGTGATGCCCCTTGGGCTCGCGTTGCTGCGCTTCACTTATCCGCGCCGATTGCTGGCGCGCTCCATCGCCTGGAATGCGCTCGCCGTCGCGGCCGCTTCGGCAGCGGGGCCCACCCTTGGCGCCTTGCTGCTCTCGGTGGCAGGCTGGCCGTGGCTCTTTGCGGTGAACCTGCCGATCGGCCTCGTCGTGCTTGTCGTCTGCGCGGCGTTGCCGAGCCCGCAGCGCTCGGCACGCCAGATCGACGTGTGGAGCATCGCGCTCAACGCGGCCCTGTTTGCTGCCTTCGTCATGGGATGCGATCGGCTCGTGGCGCATCCGCTGCAAGGCGGCGCGATGCTCGCGCTGTCGGCCATCTGCATGGTCTTGCTGGTGCGGCGCGAAATGCCCAAGGCGGCACCGTTGGTTCCGCTCGACCTGCTGCGCGTGCATTCCTTTCGGGTGTCGGTGATTGCTTCGGTGTGCTGCTTCACCGGCCAGATGGCGGCCCTTGTCGCGCTGCCGTTCTACATCCAGCACGAACTCGGTCAGAGCGCGGT
Source organism: Variovorax sp. W1I1 (assembly GCF_030815625.1). NCBI lineage: Bacteria > Pseudomonadati > Pseudomonadota > Betaproteobacteria > Burkholderiales > Comamonadaceae > Variovorax > Variovorax sp. W1I1. The sequence continues at coordinate 1,833,746 of NZ_JAUSWZ010000001.1, forward strand.
GACCGCCGGCCTCTTGATGACCCCGTGGCCCCTGGCGGTGATGCTGGCCGCGCCGCTGTCGGCACGCCTGGCCCAGCGCATTCCGACCGCCGTGCTGTGCGCGGCGGGGAGCGCGTGTTTCGCGCTGGGCCTGGCCTTGTGCGCGCTGTGGCCGCTGCACGGCAACCCGGCATTGCCGATCGCGTTGTTCACGAGCCTCGCCGGCCTGGGCTTCGGCTTCTTCCAGACGCCCAACAACCAGAACATGCTGCTCTCGGCACCCAAGGAACGCAGCGGCGCGGCCGGTGGCGCACAAGGTACGGCGCGGCTCACGGGGCTGACGCTCGGCAGCCTGGGAATGAGCCTGGCATTCGGGTTGCTGTCGCCGTACAACGCGGTGCATTGGGGGCTCGGGATCGCGGCGCTGGCCGCGTTGGCCGGGAGCGTGGTGAGTCTGCTCCGGAGCTCCGCACGCACCGTTGTAGCCGCATGACCGATGCTTGCAGGCGAGGTGCCATCGCACATGGCGTGGCGGGGCATTGCGCACGCGTTGGTCGGATAGCATCCCGGCAACTCACTTGCTGCTGCCCCGCAGCAGCACAACGAATCGCTGGATATGCGCACCGTCATTTACTACTCGCTGATGCTCTTGCTCGGATTTGCCTGGTACAGGTTCGGGCAAAACCTGCTTCGGAAAGAGCGTTGGAATGCAAACGGCGAGCGCACCGAAGGAATCGTGGGGCCCGTGGGATTTCTGGTGACCGCAGTCTTGGGGTGCTGCCTCCTGTTCGCCTTGTTGCGTGCACTGGTCCTGGGCGAGGTGTCATGCATCGGCAAGGCTTGCAAGATGCAGGTCTACAACCTTGCGATGCAGCCTGGGGAGTACTGGGCCAACGTGTTCTTTCTCACGTGGGTCGTGCTTGCCCTTGGCTATGCGATGTATGTGACGCTCAAGATCTCGTTTCGGGCGTAAGAGACATCTCCTTCCACGCATTGTCTGGCCAGGCACGCTGAATAAAATTCAGCCATGTCCGCCGCTTTGGTCCCACGCCCCCAGTGCACCGCTTGCCTGCGCCCGCGCAGCGGCTGCATTTGCCGCTGGGTCGTGCCCACCGCCCACGCGGTGGAGGTATTGGTGCTGCAGCACCCGCTGGAGGTACACCAGGCCAAAGGCAGTGCCCGCCTGCTGCACCTCAGCTTGGCGCACTGCCGCTTGGTGGTGGGTGAGGCATTTGCCGTGCCCGTCTGGCCGGTGGACGGCAAGCACACGCTGCTGCTGTATCCGGACAGTCTGCAAGATACCGCCCCGGACCTGCGGGTCCCACCCGCGCTACCGCCCGAGTGGTCGCAAGCCCCGTCGAGCCTGCGTCTGGTCGTGCTGGACGGCACCTGGCGCAAAAGCCGAAAGATGCTCTACCAAAGCCCGGCACTGCAACAGTTGCCCCGCTTGGCCCTGCACAACCTGCCGCCTTCGCACTACCGTATCCGCAAAGCCCATGGGCCCGACCAACTGTCCACGCTGGAGGCGACCTGCTACGCCTTGTGCCAACTGGAAGGCGGTGCGGCGCGGTTCCAGCCCTTGTTGAATGCCTTCGACGGGTTTGTCGAGTACCTGGAGCAGGCGGGCGGGCAGCGAAACGCGCAACCCGACGAGCCCTGCCCTCGACCCAGGGTTACGGAGTTCATTCAAGTGACCAGCTAGATGGCTGGTTTTGGCCGACCGTAGCCGCTCACCGCATCCAGAACTCCCGGCCTCAACCCGTCATCCAGCCATTCAAGATCCTCGCTTGAACTTGCCGCAAAAACATCTGGCTTCGCACACGCGCTTCGCCGCAATTCAAGCCGCCTGCCGCTTCTTCCCCGCAGATCTCGGCGCCTCGCTTCGCGCCAACCACAGCCCGCTCGCGATGATCAACGCGCCGCCGCCCAGCGTCCACACATCGGCCGTGGCTTGCCAGAACAGCCAGTCCAGCAGGAGTCCCCAGGCGAGGGCGCTGTATTCGAAGGGGGCGATGGCAGCAGCCTGTCCGTGCCGAAAGGCCTCGGCGATGGCCAACTGGCCCAGGAAGCCGCTGATCGCCAGGCCTGCAAGCACCCACGTGTGCTCCGCCTGGATCGGCACCCATTGCGGCGCCGACAGCAGACCGCCGCCGACCGCCATGCCGGCCGTGGCCCAGAAGACCAGCGCGGCGCTCGGTTCGGTGCGGCTGATGAGCCGGCCCAGCACGTTCGACAGCGCATAGCAGACGGCCGCCACCAGAATCGCCACGGCACCCGCCGAGAGAAAGGCCCCTTGCTCGGGCCGCAGCGCGATGACGACACCGATGAAGCCCAGCCCGATCGCGATCCAATGCCGCGGCTGAACCGACTCGCCCAGCAGCGGCACCGCGATGAGCACCATCAGCAGCGGAGCGATGAAAGTGAGCGTGTAGGCCTCGGCAAGGCCCAGGGATTTCAGGCCATAGACGAAGAGCACGAGCATCGTCATGTTGAGCACGGTGCGCAGCAGGTGCAGACGCCAGCGCGTCCGGCGGTTGAATACGCCACCTGCCTCGCGCCGCCAGGCGATGTAGAGGCACACCAAAGGCAAGGCCGTGAGGCCGCGCAGCGCCATCACCTGCACCGGCGGGTAATGTCCGGCCAGGCTCTTGAGCAGCGCGTCCATGCAGGCGAAGAAGGCGCAAGCCAACAGCATCGCGGCGATGCCGCGCAGGGTTCCGGTCGAGTGCATGGGCGGGTGATGGCGGCCAGGGGAAGGGACTTGTTCTTGACCGCCTGGCAGAGGCGCAGCGAGTGTCTGGTCCTGGCCGAGGCACAAGTCTAGCCTTGGCCCGCGACAGCAAGCAGTCGCGCGGCCGGGGCCTGGCGTTCGCCCTCGTGGCACGATTCGGCCCTGAGGCAATCACGGCGCGGGCGATCATGAAGCGAATCGAGGCCCGCCGCGCGCGTGCAGGTTGCACCCCACACACACGAGTAATCAGTCATGCATGAAATCATCTGCCCGCACTGCGGGAAAGCCTTCAAGATCGACGAGGCCGGGTACGCCGACATCCTCAAGCAGGTTCGCGACAGCGACTTCGACAAGCAACTGCACGAGCGGCTCGAGTTGGCCGCGCAGGACAAACGCAATGCCGTCGAACTCGCCCAGGCCCAGGCCGCCAGCCGGTTGCAGGCGGCAGCCGCAGCCAAGGACGCCGAGATCCAGCAACTGAAGGCCAGCCTCGATGCCGGCGAGGTCGCGCGAAAACTCGCGGTGAGCGAAGCCCTCGGCACCATCGAAAAAGAACGTGACGCGCTCGCCAGCGAACTCGAACGGGCCCGGCAAGACAAGCGGGCCGCCGCCGAGCTGGCCCAGGCGAAGCACGCGAGCGAACTGGAGCGGGGCGCTGCCGCCAAGGACGCGGAGATCCAGTCGCTGAAGGCCAAGCTCGACGCCATCGAAGTGGCGCAGCGGCTCGCGGTCACCCAGGCCGTGAGCGTGGTCGAGAAGGAGCGCGACGAACTCAGGAGCGGCCTCGGCCGGGCCGAGCTCGAAAAGCAACTCGCCGAGAAGTCGCTCAAGGACAAGTACGAAACGCAGATCAAGGACCGCGACGACGCGATCGAGCGCCTGAAGGACTTGAAGGCACGCCTCTCGACCAAGATGGTCGGCGAGACCCTGGAGCAGCACTGCGAAACCGAGTTCAACCGCATCCGGGCAATGGCGTTTCCGCGGGCGTATTTCGAGAAGGACAACGACGCGCGCTCCGGCAGCAAGGGCGACTACGTCTTTCGCGATGCGGACGAGGCGGGCACCGAGATCGTCTCGATCATGTTCGAGATGAAGAACGAGAGCGACCGCACCGCCACGAAGAACAGGAACGAAGACTTCCTGAAGGAGCTCGACAAGGACCGCACCGAGAAGGGCTGCGAATACGCGGTGCTGGTCTCCCTGCTGGAGCCCGACAGCGAGCTCTACAACACCGGCATCGTCGATGTGTTCCATCGCTACCCGAAGATGTACGTCGTGCGGCCGCAGTTCTTTCTGCCGATCATCACGCTGCTGCGCAACGCGGCGATGAACTCGCTCAAGTACAAGTCCGAGCTTGCGCTTTTCAAGGCGCAGAACATCGACGTCACGAATTTCGAGAACGAGCTGGAGACGTTCAAGAACGCATTCGCGAAAAACTACGACCTGGCTTCGCGGCGCTTCCAGACCGCCATCGAAGAGATCGACAAGTCGATCGACCACCTGCAAAAAACGAAGGAGGCGCTGCTCGGCACCGACCGCAACCTTCGCCTGGCGAACGACAAGGCGCAGGACGTGACGATCAAGAAGCTGACGCGCGGCAACCCGACGATGGCGGCCAAGTTCGCCGATCTGAAGAAGGATGCGCCTCCCGACGCGGGATGAGCCGCGTCATCCGCGCACGGCGATTTCAGGTGCCGTTGGAGAAGAAGCAGCGAGCCGTCGCCATCATCCGCACGTTCTTCGTTGAATTGACCGATGGCGTGTGCAAGAGGCGCAGGTCCATCAGGAACACGTCGCCCGCGCGGCCGGACATCTCGACGATGCCGATGTCCAGTTGCTCAAGATTTCGCGCAAGGTCTCCCGGCGTCTTCAGCACCTCGCGCAGCCGCGAGGCCGATGCTTGCCCCGGCGTGCCGACACGATGCGATCCGGCCAACGCCAGGGTTGCGCCACCGCCGGGCGCCACGTCGTCGATGAGAAAGAAAGCCTGGATACCGGGCAGCGGCCCTTGCGTCGGCGCCGACACATCGACATGCCAGTTCAATCGCTCGAGCGTCGAGGCGCCTTGGTTGGGCGGCGAGAGGAGCAGTTGTGTGTCCTGAACGGCAGAGGGCGCGCGCCCGCCAAGTCGGGTGACGTATTCGATGAGGTCGGGCGTTACGAGTGCTTGATGCAAGCCGGGAACCTTCACGAGCGCCGAGAGCTTTCCGATCTGCTGGAAGACTGGCAGCCGTTGCAGCGAAGCCGGCAGGCTCTTTCCTCCGGGCAACGCCTTCAGCCGCTTGAGTTCGTCCAGAAGCTTCTGCTTGACGCCCGCCACGTGCTTCTTTGGATGGAAGCCTTCGAGCCGTAGATAGCCTTGGTCGATGAAGAGGTCGGAGGGGGATGAATTCATTGCTTGAAAGCTGCGGCGGTTAGCCGATGAAGTTCGAAGCAGGTGGAAGCGAGGATACGAATACGGAGGCAACCCGGTAGCGCTGATGCAGCGCGCGGCTACCATCGGAAACAGGCAGCCATGAACGGATTTTCTCCGCATCATGGTCTCTCGCTCCAGCCATCCACCTCACCTCAGCAATGACCCGAACCCACTGGATCGTCGCTGCAGCCATCTGGGTCTGCGCCGTGCTCCTGGCATTCGCTCACAGAGACGAGCTTGCGGCGAGCACCGTCGGCACCCTTGCCCTTTTGGCGCTGTTCGCGCCCGCAGCCATCGCCTTGTACGCGCTGGTGCATGTGCTGGGCGAAGGCGCTGTGCTTCTGCTGTTTCTGGGCGCCTTCAAGGTGGTCACCTTGGGACAGGTCCGAGCGGATTTCGGCGAAGCAGGCCTGAGCTTTCCTTGGTACGGATTCGCGCGCGCCGACGACGGCGCACTGGTGGCTTCCGAAGCCGCAATGACGCTCATCGCCATTGCGGCGTACGCAGTTGCGGGTTTCATCGGGTATCTCTTCTTCGCCTGATCTCCGCCCGACCGGCGCCCGACGCATCGCAGCTACCCCTCTGCAATCTCCTCGTGAATACAGAGATAGTTCCCCTCCGTGTCCTTGAACCACGCCGCCTTCTCCGAGCCGAGCACGCAGACATGGTCGACGGTCTTCAGCTCGGGGTAGTCGTAGTCCTCGAACACCACGCCGGCGCGCTTCAGGTTCGCGATGCTGGCGGCGATGTCGTCGACCTGGAAGCTGATCGCCGTGTGGTCGGCCTTGGTTCCCTCCGGTTTGGGGAACAGCGACAGCGTGCTGCCGCCCACCGCGTAGACGAACTTGCCGTCGGGCCGGAGGCCCCCGGGTTTCAGGCCCAGGCAACCCTCGTAGAAGGCGCGGGCGCGGTCCATGTCCTTGACGGGGAGCATGGTCGTGACAGACGAGTCGGACAACATGAACGGTCCTTTCGTACAAGTCGGCACAGCGGTGGTTGCTGGGGCCATCACCTTGGCTGGTCGGCCGGATTTCAGCTTACGCCGACAACCGCGGCGGCGCCATATGGCAAACGCATCGGCCGCAGGATCGACCGTCGATCGGTCTTCCTGCGCTGTGCCGGGCGAACGCCTCGCCTCTGGCCTTGTCTTCTTACTTCGCCGCTGACGGCAGCGTGATCTCGAAGGTGATGCCCGCTCCCCCGGTGCCGCGCTGCGAGCTGAAATACAGCCGCTTGCCATCGGGCGACAGGGCGGGGCCGACGACCTCGCTGTCGTCGTGGCCGACCAGGCGCACGAGCGGCTGGGAGGTGCCCGATTCCATCCGCAGCACGCCGATTTCCAGGTTGCCCGCGTCTTCCGCCACCAGGATGTCGCCCAGGGCCGAGATCGTGAGGTTGTCCGGCTCGTCGATCGAGTGCGTGGCCGGGTCCTTGTTCATGCCGTCGTAGATCGCCTCGAGCGTCTGGTTCTGCGTGTCGTAGGCCCAGATGTGCGCGTTGTACGAGGTCACGAAGTACACGATGCCGTTGAAGAACCAGATGCCTTCGGCCTTCCTGAACCCGGCGCCGGGCGGCGTGAGGCCCGCGGTGCGCATGCTCGAGCGCACGGTGGCCTGCGGCTTGTCGGGGTTGACGACGTCCAGCCATTCCACCGCCAGCGGCTGGCCGAAGTCCTTCGGATACGGCTTGGCCGGATCGGCCACGTCGATGTCGCTCGCGATGTCCTTGATCTTGAGCACCTGCAGCCGGCCCGTCTTCATTGCCGCGCGCGGGGCGCCTTCGGGCCAGTCGCTCGCATCGCAGACGAAGCGGTAGACGCGGCCGAGGGATGCGTCTTCGGTCAGATAAAGCGTCTTGTGAACGGGGTCCACGCACACGGCTTCGTGTGCGTAGAGACCCAGCGCCGGCAGGCTCGGGGCGCTGCTCGCGTCGACCCAGGGCTTGGTGGGGTCGCACTCCCACACCATGCCGCTGGAATGTTCCTCGCACGACAGCCAGGTGTTCCAGGGCGTGGGGCCGCCAGCGCAGTTGGTCGTTGTGCCTTTCAGGATCGGGTACGAATCGACCACCGTGCCGTTGGCGTCGAAGCGCAACGCGCCGACACCGCCGCCGGCCTTGCTGATTTCCGAGTTGCTCACGTAGATCCAGCCGCCGTTGGCGGTCGGGTAGGTCGCGCCGCCATCCGGCGAGCCATGCCATGTGTAGCTTCCTGCGGCGATGGCGCCCGACTGCGCAACGATGCGCGAGGTGAAGCCCTTGGGCAGCATCACGCCGTTGGCATCGGCGGGCTCCAGCGCCGAGAACTCCGCGAAGGGGCTCTTCTTGACGACGGGCGGCTCGACCGGCGGCTGGGCGGGTGTCGGCGCCGGAGCGGGCGAAGGCGAAGGTGCGGGCGGCGCACCGGCAATCGGCGGGAAGGCAACGCCGTTGCTGCCGCCACCGCCGCAGGCCGCGAGAAAGGCCGGGAGCGTGACCACGCCCGCGGTGGCGAAGCTCTGCCGCAGGAAGGTGCGGCGCTGGGGAAGATCGAGGGGGACGGTGGGGAAGGACGTGTTTTTTGCGGTTTTCATCGTTTGGTCAGGTCGTGTTCAGGTCTTTTGACGGCGCGATTCTTTAGTGCCGACATGAAGCGTTCGTGACGATGAAAATTTGCGCGGAGCGGGCGGGAGCGATTTCGGTTGCGGAGTCCTTCGGCTCCGGTACGAATCGCATCCCGGTTGCAGTTGCACCAGCGAAAGAAAAAGGCAAGGGCGCCACGGCGCTCGCTCGCCGTTGCCGCTACCGGCCGGAGCCCGTCCTCAAATCAGCCCGCGGGTCGCCGCCTTCAACGTCGCGGCCGCGCGCGTCGAACATTCGAGCTTGAGGAACACGCGCTCGACATGCGTTCGCACCGTGCGCGGGCTGATGCCCAGCGCGCGGGCGACTTCCTTGGTGTTCTCGCCCTTGCTGATGCAGCGCAGAACCTCCAGTTCGCGCTCCGACAAAGCCTGCTCGCCGCGCTGTTGTTGCGGCGCCGCGGATCTCGAAGGCGCATGCGACATCGCGCAGGCAAGCAGCGCATCGACAACGTGCTGATCGAAGCGCCCCGCCTCCACGTCTTCCTTCATGCACCCCAGCGCCTCTGCTTCGCTGAACTCCGCCCGCCACGGACGCCGCGTGCGAAGAGCAACCCACCGCTCGGCCGCCGCGACGAACTGCGCCTCCGGCGGCATCGCCGTGCCCGACCGGCCGCGGAAGTAACCCGAGCCATCGCGCCGCTCGAAAGCGAAGGACGCGATTTCCGCTTCGGCCGCGAGCCCGTCGATTTGCCCGGCGGCGCGCGAAGTCCAGTACGGCACCAGCCGCATGCGCTCCAGCGACGAGGCCGGCAGCGGCTCGGGCGCGTTCCAGATCGCGTTGGGCACCGACGCGCGGCCGATGCCGTGGATCAGCCCGGCTTTGTACGTGCGGTGGCACAGGGCCTCGTCCAGGCCCGCGTGCGCGCTGCCGTCGCGCGCCAGCTGGGCCACGCGGCGGGAGTAACCCGTCATCCAGGGCAGCTTGAGATCGATCACGTCGCCCACCAGCTCCAGCCCGACGCGCTGGAGCATCGATGCGGGCTGGTCGGCCGCGTCGGTCCACGGCGGGGTGGGGGCGTCCAGCGTCTTCATCCACGTCGCGACGTGTGGCGTGCTGGCATCGACCAGCGCGCCGGGGTACACGCTGTTCGCGCGCCCGCGGGCCAGCGTGAGCGCTTCGTCGAGCCCGTAGAGGCGGCTGAAGATTTCGAGATCGCTCGCCAGCGCCACGACGTAAGTTGCGAGCGGCACCTCGTCGCCTTGCAGCAGGCCGGGCACGCCGCCGCCGTCGTAGGTCTCGAAGATCGCGCGCAGCGCCGCTTCGGTGTCGGGGAGAAGGCCCAGCGTGTTCGCGATATCGCCGGCGATTTCGCAATGGATGTTGGCCATGTCGAGCATCGCGCTCGGGATGGCCGCGCTGCGCGGCTGATGTTGTTGTTGATGCTGCTGCTGTTGTTGCTGCGGTGCTCGCGGCTTCTGCGATGCGAGCATGGCTTGCCGGCCCTGCACGTCGTCGTCCATGAAGTCCGCGAACTCCTGCGCGTTGGCCGTGCAGCCCGACCAGCGCAGCAGCGCGACGTGCCGGGCGGCCTCGACCTGCGAAGGGGCGCAGCGGGCTTCTGTCGCGATCATTCCCGCGAGCCACGCGGTGCGCAGCGAATGGTCGGTCGGCTGGCCCATGCTCAGGTCGCCGATGAAGGCGAGGGCGCGCACGGCGTCGAATACGGCGATGGTGGTGTCGTCTGGCATCACGGAGGCGGTGAAGAGGGGCAAAAGCACAGGATCGCACAGTCGATTTATTTCAAGGCGCCCTTGTCGGTCATTCGACCGATACCGCGATGGGGAGGGGCCAAACAGAATTGGCTGCAGCCGCTCCGCTCGAGGGGCGACGAGCTTTTTCTCTTCTCTCTTCTTCCTCTTCTTTCCAATCTCGCGGCCTCGACCGCCATTGCCATGTCAGACACGAATCAGTCGCCACTTCAACTTCAACCGCTTCTTCAACGAGCCGCGTGGCTGCGCAAGCTCTACTTCACGCGCGCCGCCTTTTCCTTTGTGTGGGTCGCGCTCGCCTTCACCGTCGCCAAGGGCTCGCCCATTTTGGCGACCGCGCTGCTCGTCGTTTACCCCGCATGGGACGCGCTGGCCAACCTGTGGGACGCGCGGATGACGGGCGGCGCCAAGGCCAACCCCACGCAGGTGCTGAATGCCTGGATCAGCGCGCTGGTCACCGTGGCCGTCGCGGTTTCGCTGGGGCTCAAGCTGCAGCTCATCCTGGCGATCTTCGGCGCGTGGGCCATCGTCGCGGGGCTGCTTCAGCTGGCGACTGCGATTCGCCGGCGCAAGAGCGACAAAGGGCAGTGGGTGATGATGCTCAGCGGGGCTCAGTCGGCGCTGGCCGGCGGGTTTTTTGTGGCGCAGCAGGGGAGTGCGGCGCCTGTGGTGCAGACGTTTGCTGGGTATGCGGCGGTGGGGGCTGTCTACTTTTTGATTTCGGGGCTGGTGATCTTGTTTCGGCGACCCAAGAGCGGGGCCAGTGGATTGGCTTCCAAGCAGGGCTGATGCGGTTATCGAAGCAGTCGATCGCTTCGGCGCAAACGGTCACCTCTGCGATAAATAGTTGTCGGACCGGCTGACTACCGCTGCTTTCGCTGCTGGATGGTGCGCGCCACCGTCATGCGATCAATGTCGTCCACCGACATGATGGGCGCATACATGAGATCGAGCGGATCGTTGATACGTTTCCAGCCCAAACGCATTTCCCCAACGATACGCAGGAGCATCTTCGCTACGCGGGTGCTCAGGACTTGCGGAGAGGCTCGCGATCCATCAGTGTTGTATTGAAGGCGCGCACTCGACAGCACCGAAGTGTTTTGCATAGGGCTGTGCATCGAAAACTGAAACCTGAAATTCCGACTCCTGGAATTGATATCACGGTCCGTTAGAACAATGAAATAGGTTCGCGGAGAGGCTTCGGGGAGCAGCGTTGCCGCCTTGGCACCGAGCGGAAAATAGTCCTCCGCAGCGTACTGATTGGTCCCTGAAAAAGGCTCGATGTTGCCTGGGGGTGTCCACAGGGTTGACTTGACCCATAACCCCGTTTCGACGGTGAGACCTCGGGCGATGTTGGCAACGACCTGCTCCGATATGTCATCGGTAGGGATGACGTAGAAGTGCACTGCATCGACAGGACTTGTGAGAGGCAGGCTTTGATTCTGGGCGTGTGCGCAGAACGAAAGCGGCAGGGCCAAGAGGAGGGGACGACGACGCATGGATCTTCCTTGGATGTCCGACGATGAATGTTCAGCCAGCACTAGCGCGATTGCGCGGTGTGGAAATGGGAGTGCCCGAATCTTTGCCTTTCTCTTCAGGCAGAGGCGCTTCAGTTTGCCCTCTGCACCTCATCCATAGGCCTGCCAATACGGCGACGTTTCCATATGAAGCCGTCTGCCAAATAGTGGTGAAAGTTAAAAATTAGATGCGCAATAAGAACGGTTGGAAATCCCAGCCAAAGCAGGCTTTCACCAATTTTATCGGCGACGACGTAAAAAATAGCGCCAAAAACTAAGCATCCTGAGAAAAATATGGTCGGGCGCTTCAGGATTCCAATCAATGATTTTCGAGGCGTCGCGGTGCTCGTCAATTCACCGGTGTTGTTTCTTTTCTTGATATCGCTTCGTTGTTGGCGATAGACGAATACCAGATACTGAATGTTGTGCCAAACATTGACGACCAGCCAGCCCAGAGTAATGTCATTGATCAATATATAGCTGACCAGCGAAATCAATAAGTGAGAAAACAAAAAACTGTTGAAGAGAGAGTTTTCCTTCTCTGCGCGTCTGCAATGCCACAGGCGTGCAGACCAGATCAATGCACCAACGATAGCCACAATTTCTATTGCAGAGGCTAACTCTTGCGGAACAGGAGGCAGCCAGATCGGATATCCCAAGAAACTATCGGGCGCCTGAGCGCTGCGATGCAAATATCCCCAAATGGGAAAAATATAGATCAAAAAATAAGGCAGCCCTTGATAAGGCACCTGCAGCCGGCGGTCGCAGCGTCTTGCTATTCCATAACTCTGGCGAGTCACGTGAAACGCCTGAAGCACAAAGTAGAGAGCCAGCAGCCCGGCCGCTTCATAAGCAAGAGCGATGATCGTCAAGCCCGCCGCTATTAAAACTGGGGCGGCAAAAATCAAAATCCAATGAGTCTTGATGCTCGGGGAAATCTGACGAATGCGCGTGTAGGTTGCAATGAGATGAGGATTGGCAAACAACCAAATATCAATATAAAGCACGGCCAGCATCATTGGGGCAGACAACGATGCCAATGCCCCGGCTGATAAAGCTACAAACAAATTGATAAATACCAGCCAATGCTCTTGCCGCGTCGCCGCAATACCGGTATTGCCAAATACGGTCTGCACCTGCGTCGTCATGTCACGGCGATCGGGGTGGGCGGAGGGCGGGGTGACCCAAGGGGTGCCAATTTGGCCGGCACTGTAAATCCGGAGCGAGGTCGCAAATAGCTTTCAAGATCAATTCGCATGTTTTCGAACGCGGTACTCCTGGCGGCCGAAAATCTGGATTCCAAGGTTGCGCGATCGAAAACTCCAGACAAACCCGCGGGAGGAAGTCGCTGGTAGGGATCGTAGTTTTCAGTGATCTCACACGGATAGCAGTGTCCGTTTGCATCGAACTGGCTGTTGATTTTTAATTTATAAACGGCGCCACCGTCTTTGGCTGGGTCTATAGGAAAGCTGAAAATCAGATCGAGTTCGGAAGATTTCAGGTTGACGTCATTCTCAATCGGCGTAAAGCCAGCACTCCGGTATGCATTGATCAAACGCTCCTTGAGATCGGGCAAGCCGATGCCGGTATAGGAGTTGCCGAATAGATTTTTTTCCCCTTTCCACTGGGGCTTGTAATTGAAGCTGAACGACGGCGCCAGATGAGTGCGACCGCTCAATTCGATATTTGAATACGCTTTGTCGATTGCCGGTAAGAGAAGCGAGGTCAGCTTGTATTGCATCATCCAGGGCAGCGCCTTCATTTCCTGCTCGTTGCTGATTTCAGTGAATCTCAAAAAGCACGGATTGCAATTTCTCCTACTGTCCAACAGCGACTCGTCGATGGACACAAGAATCGTCGGATTTATCTCCGTTTTCGGATTGATGATCAACTCAAAAAGAATAACCGTGGGCTTGTCTTTTTGCGAATTTGCAGAAACGAAGGTGAAACCCGATTCCTGAAAAGCCTTGCGCACCATCGATCTGAATTCGGTGGTGCTCATATTCCCATAAGCAGCCACGGGGAGAGCAGTTCCTTGCTTCTTGTGAGTTAGATCTAGAACACTCGATGATGGCCATTGGGAGAAAGCAGCCGCGCCAGCTAGTAAACAGAGTCCGCCAATTAAAGCTTTGCGAACACCAGAAGTAATAGACATGTGATGCTTCATTTAAAGAGAGCGGCGGCCGGTTGAATCCGCCGCCGCATGCTGCCATAGGGGGCAGCGATCCGGGGACCTGCGCATGCTCCGTCAGCCGGAGCATGCACACATCAATCAGGCTTGCCCAGCCCGCTCGCTCAAACACCGCTGATGCAACTCCGCCGCCTGATCCACCATATCCGCCGCGAGCCAGATCACGTTCTCCAGATGCTTCGGCCCGTCGCCGCGGGACCAGTCGATGCCTTCGCTGTAGCAGCACCACAGCAGCGACTTCAACTGCTCCAGCCTGTTCTCCAGAAGGTCGGCCGCGCTGGGTCCGTCCGTGATGGTGGGGGCGGTGCCGGTGGTCGACTTGTCACGGGGTGCCGGTGCAGGGGGCCCGGCCATAATTCGTTTAGCCATTTGTTGTGCTCTCTTTCAGAGTAGTTGCACGTCATGTGGTTAGACGGCTGGGGTGCTGACACATCCCGGCCGTCGCCTTTTGTGCCTCGCGTTTTCCATCGAGTGCGCATGGCACCGATGGCCCGCCGCGAGGCGAAGCGGTCATCTTTCAGAAAAAAAAGCGCGTCGTATCAGCGCCTTCATTGCTCCATACAGTGCGTCGCCGAGCGACAGGGGCGTCCACTTTAGAGAGAGACCGCGCGGGCGGGGAAACTGAATGCGCTAGTAAGTCGCGGATCGCACAGGTTTCGTTTGCTCGTTGCTCGTTGCTCGTTGCTCGTTGCTCGTTCGCTCCATCGCTCCATCGCTGCGCGTGGCCGACAGCCGATGCATGCAGCTCAACCGATCAGCCGCCCGATCACGAGTACGGAACGAACTTCAATCGCAGTCGCGGCCTCGATCAGCCGCACACGATTCCAAAGCCCCCAACAGCGCTAGGAAGACCGACTCTCCCGCGGTATCCCCGTGACAGTGACCGGCGAAGGCGCGCGTGTGGCGCGCTTGAAGATCGAAGGCGAAATCCCCGTGTGCTCCTTGAAAAAGCGCGAGAAATTCCCCGGGGCCGAGAACCCGAGGTCGAGTGCAACGTCGGTGAGCTTGCCGCCATCGCTCACCCTGCGCATCGCCTCCTCGACGCGCACGCCGCTCCAGAACACCTGCGGCGTCGTGTGCAACTGGTCGCGGAACAGCGCGAAGAAATGCGCGCGCGAAAGGCCGACCTTGGCGGCGATTTCGTCGATCGTCGTTTTCTCGGAAACATGCGCGCGCATGTGCGCGATGGCGGCACGCAACCGGTGGTCGAGCGTCACACCGATGCCGCCAGCGATCGGCGCCGCATCGCCACCCGTGGCGGAAGCGGCGATGGCCGCTTCGAGCAGCCGCTCGACCTCCTTGTCGATGTGCTCGCGTGCCGCACCGGTGGAGATCATCAAATCCAGCACGCGCCAGCACGAACGCCGCAGCGCATCGCCGATGGGCACGCGCGGTGACGGAAACCGAAAGCTCCGGTCCTTCGCCAGGCCGAGTTCGTCGAGCCAGTCCTTCTTGATCATGAAGACGATGAACAGGCTCGATCCGTTGTCCTCCAGTCGAACCATGTCGTGCGCCTCGAACGCGTTGACGCCGAGCGCCACGCTTTCGCTGTAGCCGACGACTTCGGTGCCGACATGCGCGCAGGCCCGCGCGCCGCCCAGCCAGAGGGCGAGCTGTGTTTCGGAGTGCGCGTGCGCCACCAGGTTGGCGCTCGCCTCCAGGACGATCGCGGTGCCGAACGCGCCTTCGTGGAGTGCATAGGCTTCCTGCATCTGTGCGCTTCATCGAGTTGGTTTCGGGCGATTGTTCTCCCGTGCGGCGCCGGCCCGCGTAGCGCATCGGGTAAGTCCTTAGAAGCACACCAGACGATTCGATACGCCGCCGGATCGGCCGATAAGCGCCGCCGGCCCGCGATTTCTAAAGTTGGCGCATCGCTAAAACACAGGAGCAAACCTTCATGCGAATCGCCACTTTCACGAGCGAGGGCCACCGCAAGGTGGGCCTTGTTTCCGCCGACGGCAAGACCGTCACGCCACTGCAACTCACGCCGGAGCAGGCAGACAGCGGCGTGCTGACGCTGATCGAAATTCTCGCCAGGGGCGGATCGCTTCCGGAAGCATCGGGGCCCGCAGTCGACTTGCGCGAAGTGGTGCTCGATGCACCGCTGCCCAAACCGCGGCGCAACCTCTGGTGCGTCGGCCGCAACTACCACGCGCATGCCAAGGAGCTGTCGGCATCGGTGTTCAAGGACAACGCCGCCAAGACCGATGAGTGGCCGATCGTGTTCACCAAGGTGCCCGAGTGCGTCGTCGGGCCGCACGACGAGGTGCTGGTTCCCGCGGGCGTGTCGGCGCAGATCGACTACGAGGCCGAACTGGCCGTGGTCATCGGCAAGGGCGGCAAGAACATCGCGCGCGACGCCGCGATGTCGCATGTGTTCGGCTACACGGTGGTCAACGACGTGACGGCGCGTGACGTGCAGATGCGCCACGGGCAGTGGGACCTGGGCAAGTCGTTCGACACCTTCTGCCCGATGGGCCCGTGGATCGTCACGGCCGACGAGTTCGACGGTACGAAGACGCGCGTGCGCTGCTGGGTCAACGGCGAGTTGCGCCAGGACGGACCGACCGAGAACATGATCTTCGACATTCCCACGCTCATCGAGACGATCTCGCGCGGCATCACGCTCTACCCCGGCGATGTCATCGCCACCGGCACGCCGGCCGGCGTGGGCATGGGCATGAACCCGCCGCGCTACCTGCGCGCCGGCGACGTGGTGCGGGTCGAAATCGACCGGCTGGGCGCCATCGAGAACAAGTTCGTCTGAAGGGGCTGCACATGACGACTCAAGTTTTGAACGGCCTGACTGTCGAGGTCGATGGCGAGGGCGAAGCGCTGCTGTGCATCCACGGGCTGGGCGGATCGTCGAACAACTGGACGCCCATCCTGCCGGCGCTCGGCGGTTTTCAGCGCATCAGGCCTGACCTGCCGGGCAGCGCGCGGTCACCGCTGCCGGCAGACGGCACGGCCTTGTCGATCGATGGCTATGTGGATTCCATGCTGCGGTTGCTCTCGGCGCTCGAGGTCGCATCGGTGCATGTGATGGCGCATTCGCTCGGAACCATCGTCGCGCAGCATCTGGCGGTGCGGAGCCCCGGCACCGTGAAATCGCTGGCGCTGTTCGGCCCGCTGGCGGCGCCACCGGATGCGGCGCGCCCCAACATCGCGGCGCGTGCCAACGCAGCGCGCGGCGGGGCCGCTGCCATGCAGGAGATCGCCGATGCGATCGTGAAGGGCGCGACGAGCACGCAGACAAAGGAGCAGCAGCCGGCGGTGCTCGCCCTGGTGCGCGAGAGCGTGATGCGCCAGCCGCCCGAGGGCTATGCGCAAAGTTGCGAGGCGCTGGCCGAAGCTCAGTCGGCCGCGCTCGAACGCATTGATGCGCCGACGCTCCTGGTCACCGGCGACCAGGACGGCGTGGCCCCGGTGGCCAACGTCCAGGCGATGCAGGCACGCATCGCCGGCAGCCGGCTCGTCGTGCTCGAGGAGTGCGGCCACTGGACCACCTTCGAGCAACCGCAGCGCTGCATGCAGGCGCTCGAAGCCTTCTACGCGGCGCTTCGTTGAGACATCAGCCGATTCGATTTAGGTAACCCATTGCCGGCACCACAAGCCGGAGGAGACAACGATGACCCGTATTGCATTCACCAATGTCCGCATCTTCGACGGCTCGGGCGAGGAGCCCTACGCCGGCGACCTTCTGGTCGAGGGAAAACGCATCGTCGAGGTGGCGCGCTTTCCCCAGCGCGTGAGCACCGACGACGCGCGCGTGATCGATGGCAAGGGCCGCTTTCTCATGCCGGGCATGACCGAGGCCCACACGCATTTCTCGTGGAACGACCAGCCGTCGCTCGCGGCCATCCAGTTCATGCCGCCCGAGGAACACATGCTCTGGTGCGTGCGCGTTGCCAAGCGCTACCTCGACATGGGGTGGACATCGGCCATCGGCGCGGCTGCGGCGAAACCGCGGCTGGACGTGGTGCTGCGCAATGCCATCGACGCGGGCGAGTTCCCGGGGCCGCGCTACCTCGCCGGCAGCCAGGAGATCACGACCATCGGCGCGCTGGGCGACAACACGCTGCCGCACATGAAGTTCGAGGAGCTGAGCTTCGGCAGCGTGTGCAGCGGGCCCGAAGAAATCCGCAGGTCGGCGCGCACCTTCATCAAGTACGGGGTCGACCATCTGAAGATCAACCTGTCGGGCGAATACATCGCGGGCTTGCCGGCCGAAATGTCGCCCTTTGCCGAAGACGAAGTCGCCATGCTCGCGCAGGAGGCCAAGCGCTACGGCAAGCGCATGGCGGCCCACGCGCGGTCGAGCGAATCGGTCAAGCAGTGCGTGCGCCACGGCATCGAGATGGTCTACCACGCGAGCTTTGCGGACGAGGAGGCGCTCGACATGCTGGAGGCCGCGAAAGAAAAGCACTTCGTCGCGCCCGGCATCGGCTGGCTGATTCGCACGACCTACCACGCGGCCGAGTACGGCATCACCGAGGCCGTGGCGACGCAGATGGGCTACAAGCGCGAGCTGGAGATCGCATCGGCCTCATTGCGCGAGATGCACAAGCGCGGCATCCGCATCCTGCCGGGCGGCGACTACGGCTTTGCATGGATGCCGCACGGCACCAATGCCAACGACCTTCAGTACTTCGTCGACTACATCGGCATGACGCCGAAGGAGGCGCTGATGGCGGCAACGCGGCTGGGCGGGCAGATCATGTTGCGGCCCGACGAGCTGGGGCAATTGAAGGCGGGCTTTCTTGCCGACATCGTCCTGGTCGATGGCGACCCGCTGCAAGACCTGTCGTTGCTGACGGATCCCGCCAAGGTGCAACTGGTCATGAAGGACGGCGTGATCCACAAGGACTGCGCGACGCCCGTGCCGTCGCATGCCGCGCTGCATCTGGAGGGTGGGGACACGCCGCTGCGGGAACAAGGCGTCAAGGAGCCTTGGCTGAGATGCACTGACTCCTGCGGAGCCGGCTGCTCGCTCATGGTCGCGGCGAGCAGCCGCCTTCAATCGTTGACGCATTCCAGCTGTCCGGAACGGGGGTTCGGTCCCTGCTTGCCAGGGCCAGGGCCGGTGGCTGGCAGGCCGTAATCGGCTTTCACGTCGGCGTTGTCTACAGGTCGGAAGCCCGCGGCATCGAGTACCCAGGCATCGAAATAGTTCGACGGGTTCATCGGCGTCGTGCCATTGCTCTTCATGAACGCCGTAAGCAACGGAACCTCCGATTCGAGGTAAGGGAAGTGCAGCCCGTATTCGAGCTTGTAGCCCACGCTCACGCCATCGACCAGGGTGGCGCGGGTGCCGAGATGGTGGGGCTGGAAATACTTGATGCCGAAAGCCGGCATCAGTACGCGCGCCTGGTTGACCACGCGCGATTCGGGGCCACCTTGCCAGACATCGATGTTGGGCACCTTGGCCGCGCGCACAGCGTCGGCGAGGTTGGAGAAAGGCGCGCCGTAGACGGTCTCCGAAGGCGTGCCCTTGCCGACGACACGGGGGATGAAGAGGTCGACGCCTCCTGCGCCGCTGTCGGAGGCATAGAGCGTCAGTACCTTGTCCTTGTTCTTCGTCTGTGCAGTGACGAGAAATCCAAACGTCTCCACACCTGTCGTGCCGTTGCCGGCCTGTCCACAGTCCAGGCTGTGCAACCAGCGCACCACGCGCACGGTCACGAAATCGTTCATCTTCAGTGTTTCGCCACCCTTGAGGGTGGTGCACTGCGATTCGGGGTTGCCATACGCGAGCACAGCTGCGCAAACGGCGGCGGGGGCGTAGATCGGCTTTCCAGTTTGCTTGGCGTACTCAGGGATCTGCAGGGCGTGATCGCCATGCTCATGGCCTACGAGAAAGAAGTCGACAGTCCCGCGCTTGGTCAACGCCGTCAAAGCCTTCTGGACGGCTGCCGGATTGGGTGTGCGACCGGAGTTGACGACCTCGCCGTCCAGGATGAAGCCAAGGTCGCCGACCTGATAGTGCCAGTTGCTGATGCCGAACCAGGTGGTCCGAAGGTCCGACGGAGCCTTTGCGAGCGGATCGACCGGCTCCTGAGCAGGCGGCTCGGCGGGTGTGTTCGGGACCGCGGCAGGCGGCGTATTGGCACCGATGCCGATCAGGGGCAGACCGTTGTTGTCGGAGCCGCCACCACATGCGGCCAACGTCAAAGTCAGCGCCGCGGCGGCCGCAAGCGAGGTGTACGCAAACATTCTGAGTTTCATTTTTTGCCTCTGTATTTTTCAGATTGATTCTTCGATGCCACTCTGCAAAGTCAGCCTGGCGCAAAGACCGGCTGGGGACAGAAAGCGAATCCAGGACCGCCTTCCAGCAGAGCCGCAATCGTGTCGTTTGCAAGCTGTCGAAGTGCTGTCAACGCGGACAGTTGGGCGTCGGTACAAACCCTGCGCGTGTCGATCCGTCGCGGGTGGTGGCCGCGAGCCCGGCCAGATTTCACGCTCGTGCGTCAGGTAGCGTGGAGGCGACAACGCTGGGATAGCTACTGCGTTCGGCCCGCAGAGCCGGTGCCTCGACCGACTGCTCACGGCTCACGGCATAGGCCGTCCGTCGAATGCACAACGGCTCGTGCCCGTCCTAGCATTCCGGGCGTCGCCGCTTCTTACGTCATTCCGACGTTTCCGATGAAACAGCTCGCCTTCCTCGCTGCAATGGCCGCGCTTTTTTGCACGGCCGCGTTCGCCGCCGCGCCACCCGAAAAAGACCACCCCCTCGTCGGCCGTTACGAAGGCGCGGTGCTCGACGGCACCAAGGTCACGGCGTACGACGAGGTCGGGCTCATCAAGGAGCCGTTCCAGAACTGGGGCGGCGGCAAGCCCGATCTGCTGAAGCTCGAGGGCAAGGTCTCGCTCTATCACTACAAGCTGCCGGCCGGCCGCTCGCTGCTCGAAGTGCAGCGCAACTATGAGGCGAGCCTGAAGGCTAAGGGCTTCGATGTGCTCTTCACCTGCGGCACCGCCAACGCCTCCTGCTACCAGAAGCGCCCCAACAGCGTGGACACCAACACGCCCTACGACTTTGCGCTCGCCTTCGACGACCCCGAGTGGCCGCGCCTGGGCAAGAGCGGCGACTACGTGCGCAACTACTTTTCGGTGAGCGGGCGTTACCTGCTCGCGAAGAAGACCGGCCCCACCGGCACCGTGTACGCGAGCATCGCGCTGGCCGAGCACAACGCCGATGTCGGCAGCCACGCCTTCGTGCGCGTGGTCGAAAGCAAGGCGATGGATGGCGACAAGATCGTGTTCGTCGATGCCTCGGCCATGCAGAAGAGCCTGGCAGAGACGGGGCGCATCAACCTCTACGGCATCCTGTTCGACCTGGACAAGGACGTGATCCGTCCCGAGTCGCAGCCCACCCTGGACGAGATGACCAAGCTCATGCGCAACAACCCGCCGCTGAAGCTCTCGGTGGTGGGGCACACCGATGCGCAGGGCGAAGCGAAGCACAACGACGACTTGTCCAAGCGCCGCGCAGTCGCGGTGATCGGCGTGCTGGTGAAGGCGGGCGTGGACCCGCGGCGCTTCACGACGCGCGGCGCGGGTGCGGCGGAGCCGGTGGCGCCGAATGACAACGAGGCGGGGCGGGCGAAGAACCGGCGGGTGGAACTGGTGCGGCTTTGAGCTGGATCAAGCCTTCAACACTGCGAACTTCGTAGCCCAGTTCCCCGGCGCGGCATCGACCAGCGCGTTCAGGTGCGCCTGCAGGCGGTCGGCGATGCCCGTCAGCGTCGTGCCTTCGGCCAGCGGTTCGTTGCCGCTGATGACGTCGATCCATTCGTCGGCATCCTCGTCGCCGGCTTCTTCCGGCACTTCCCATCCGCCTGCGGCACCGAGCAAGTAGCGCAGGTGGTACTCGATGGCGAAGCCCGGCTCGACCGTGCCTTCGCGGCGCACGCGCGCAAGGCTTGCGATGGCCGCTGCCAGCGACTCGGTGCTGAAGCTGCGGCTTTCCTCTTCGGTCGCCAGCTCCGAGCCATCGACGGCGTAGCCCGCGAGTTCGCGCCAGTAGGCCTCGTTGTGCGTGCCGTCGCGCTGCGCCATGTACTGGCTCGCGAAGCGCGCGGCGAGGTCGATGTCGGCGATGAGGGGCGAGAGCACGAGGTCGCTGCTGAAGTCGAAGCCGAAAAAGTACATCGTGCCGTCGAGCGTCACCGCCTCGATGGCGCCGACGTGTCCCTTGCGTCCGGCAAGGGGCAGGGGGACGGCGGGGCCGGTCTCGGTGGAGGCGGCGGTCGGGGCCGGCGGTTTTTTCTTCTTGAAGAAATCGAACATCCGAAGATCCTTTGGGGGAGTTCAGGTCAACGCGATGCCCGCATCTTCAGATGACGGGCACGCTGGTTTCCTTCAGCACCCGCAGCACAAAGTGCGATTTGCTGTGCCTGATGCCGGGGATCTTGTAGAGCTTTTCGCGCAGCAGCCGCTCGTAGTCGCGCGTGTCGCGCACGGCGATGCGGATGTAGTAGTCGTAGTCGCCCGAGACGAGGTAGGCCTCCTGAATCTCGGGAATGGTCGCGAGCACCCGGCCGAAGTCGTAGAGCGTTTCGTCGGTGTGGCTCTCGAGCGTGACCTGCACGATCACCGAATCGTGATAGCCGAGCTTGGCCGGATCGACGTCGACCGTGTAGCGCTTGATGACGCCCTGCGCCTCCAGCTTCTTGATGCGCGTCCAGCAACTGGTGGGCGACAAGCCGACCTCGTTGCCGATTTCCTGCAGGGTCTTGCGCGAGTCGAGCAGCAGCACGCGGAGGATGGCCATGTCGATCTTGTCGAAAGATCCTTCTTCAGAAGATGCTGTTTTCCGATTGGTTTTCATAAAACGGACCAAAAGAGCCAAAAGAATGAAGCAAATTCTGCATCAATAACGGAAGAATTGACGGCATGAGATTGCTTGATCCAAACGTTCTGCCCCTCACGGCCTCCTTGTCCCTTCATCCCGAAGCGCCCCCTCGCGTGCGCAATGGGGCGGAGGCCTTGCTCGATACGCTGGTCGAGTGCGGCGTCGACACCCTCTTCGGCTACCCCGGCGGCGCCGCGCTGCCGCTCTACGACGCGCTGCACGGCGAGCCGCGCCTGCGCCATGTGCTGGTGCGCCACGAGCAGGCGGCGGTGCATGCGGCCGAGGGCTATGCGCGCAGCACGGGGCGGGTGGGCGTGGTGCTGGTCACCTCGGGGCCGGGGGTGGGCAACACGATCACGGGGCTGCTCGATGCCATGAGCGATTCGGTGCCGGTGCTGTGCATCAGCGGGCAGGTGGCCACGGCGGTCATCGGCACGCAGGCTTTTCAGGAAAGCGATGCGCTGGGCATGTCGCGCTCGGTGACCAAGTGGAACCAGCAGGTGCGCGCGGCCGACGACGTGCCGGCGCTGGTGCGGCGTGCATTGGAGATCGCATCGACGGGCCGGCCGGGGCCGGTGCTGCTCGATGTGCCGAAGGACATCCAGTTGATGCGTCTGGGTCACGGTGGCGCGTCGACGCCGCTGCGCCCACTGCGTCAGAGCCGGGCGGCGCTGCCGCCGAAGGCGATGCTGCAGCGCGCGGCCGACTTGCTATCGACCGCGCGCCGGCCGGTGCTCTATGGCGGCGGCGGGCTCATCAACTCCGGCCCTGCGGCCTGCGAGGCCTTCACGCAACTGGTGAACCGCCTGCATGCGCCTTGCACGCTGACACTGATGGGGCTCGGTGCATTCCCCGCATCGGACCCGAAGTTCATCGGCATGCTGGGCATGCACGGCAACCTGGAAGCCAATCTTGCGATGCATGAAGCCGACCTCGTGGTGTGCGTCGGCGCCCGCTTCGACGACCGCGTGACCGGCAAGCTCGACGAGTTCTGCCCGCACGCGCGAAAGATCCACATCGACATCGATCCGACGAGCATCAACAAGGTCGTGCAGGTCGATGTGCCGATGGTGGGCGACTGCGCGGCGATCCTCGATGCGGTGCTGGCGCTGCTGCCCCAAGAGGGCTTCGCGCCCGAGCGGCTGGCGCCGTGGTGGGCGCGCATCGAGCGCTGGCGGGCCGAAGACTGCCTGAAGTTCGAGCCGCGCGCGGATGCGATCCTGCCGCAGCAACTCGTGTCGTCGCTGCAGCAGGCTATCGGCCGCAGCGGGCGCGATGCGATCGTCTCGACCGACGTGGGCCAGCACCAGATGTGGGCCGCGCAGTACCTGCGCTTCGACAGCCCGCGGCACTGGCTCACCTCAGGTGGCGCGGGCACGATGGGCTACGGATTGCCCGCAGCCATCGGCGCGCAGATCGGCCACCCCGATGCGCTGTGCGTGTGCGTGAGCGGCGATGCCTCGGTGCTCATGAACATCCAGGAGTTGTCGACTGCCGTGCAGCACCGCACGCCGGTGAAGCTGGTGCTGTGCAACAACGGCTACATGGGCATGGTGCGGCAGTGGCAGGAACTGAACCACGGCAACCGCCTGAGCCACAGCTGGAACGAGGCGCTGCCGGATTTCGTGGCGCTGGCGAAGGCGTTTGGCTGGGGGGCGCGGCGGGTGTCGGACCCTGCCGAACTCGAAGCCGCGCTGGCCGAGTGCCTCGCGAGCGAGGGGCCGTTCTTTCTCGACGTGCAGGTCGCCGCGCAGGAGAACTGCTTTCCGATGATGCCGTCGGGGCATGGGCATCACCGGGTGATGTTGGCGAAGGACAGGTGGTACGAGGAGGCGTGATGCCTGGTTTTTCTCCCTCCCCTTCCGGGGGCGGGCGGGGGTGGGGGCAAGCGGCGCTCGATAAAGCGCTGCGATGAATTGAACGCCGTCGTGCCCCCATCCCAACCTTCCCCCGGAAGGGGAAGGAGCAAGAGAAGGGCGCAGACGCTACACGCTTTGCAATCTCACGTCGTCGGCAGGAATGGCATTGAGCTCCGCCCAATCCATCTCCTCTTCAAGCCGGTGGTACGTGTCGTCCTCGATCTCCCCGCTCTCGCGCAGCGCCTCGAGTGCCTGCCGCTGCGCACGGATGGCCGTGGCGCGCAGGCGGTCGTGCGTGGTCTGGGCCTGCGGCTGGCTTTCGTCGGCGGCGATGGTGCGTGCGGCGCGGTATTCGTCGCGCACGGCATCGGCTTCGCCGCCGGGCTCCGCTTCGAGTGCCGACAGCGCCGCATCCATCATCGCGATGCGCGCGAGCGAGACTTCCTGATCCTGTGAGCCGTCCGGATCGATCTTCAGCGCCTTGATCAGCGGCCCGATGGTGAAGCCCTGGATCACCAGCGTGCCGAGCACGACGGCGAACGCGCTCAGCACGATGAGGTCGCGCCCCGGAAAATCCGCCGGCAGCGCAAAGGCCGTGGCCATGGTGACCAGCCCGCGCATGCCCGACCATCCGACAAGAAAGCCGATGCGCTTGGAAGGGATCGAGATGCCCTTGGGCTTCCGGCCGAGGCGGTGCTTCACCATGCGCATCGCCGCGCCGTAGAACATCACCCAGGCGACCCGCACGGCAATAACCAATGCCAGCACGATGGCCGCGAACTGCAACGCGTGCGTGAGTGCGGGCCCGGAGAGGCGATCGAGAATGCCGCGCGCCTGCAGCCCCATCAGGAAGAACGCGAGCACGTTGAGCGTGAACACCACCGCGCCCCACACCGCATACGACTGCACGCGATCCCGCGGTCCGCTCAGGCTCGGCGCGTACTGGCCCAGCTTCATGCCGAAGGCGACCACCGAGATGATCGGCGACAGGTGCAGCCGCTCGGCCAGGATCCACGCGGCAAAGGTCATCACGAACTGGAAGATGATGGCCGAGCGCGTGCCTGCGAAGAGCGGACGGATCAGCTGCAGATAGATCTTGCCGAGCAGCACGCCGAGCACCGCGCCGCCCGGCACCGCCACCAGCAGCATCGGCAGCGAACTCGCAATGGGCTGGTGCGCAGCGCCCGCCGCCGACACTGCCACGCCGAACACCAGCAGCGCGACCGCATCGTTGAGCAGGCTCTCGCCGTTGATGAGCGACAGCGTGCGCCGCGGAATGCGGAACTGCTGCATCACCGCCGCCGCGGCCACCGCATCGGGCGGCGCGACGATGGCGCCGAGCGTGATGGCCGCGGCAATCGGCAAGCCCGCGAAAGCCCAGCCGGCCCATGCGACCACGGCGGTGGTGAGCAGCACCGCGACCAGCACCAGGGAGACGAGCGGCATCCAGTTGCGCCGCAGCTCGCGCGGCGAGGTGTCGAAGGCCGAGTCGAGGAGGGCGGGCGCGATGAAGAGCGCGAGCGCCAGGTGCGGATCGAAATTGATGTGCGGCACCCACGGCATCGCGCCGAGTCCGACGCCGGCCAGCGCCAGCAGCGACGGGTAGGGCAGTGCGAGGCGGCGCGAGAGCTGCAGGAGCAGGCAGGCCGCGACCAGCATGAGAAGGACGTTTTCGAAGATGTCCACGGGGGCTCCTCAGGTCTTCATGTTGTTCGGCGAATACTAAGAGGAGCCTTTGCGCCGAGGTAGGTATTGCTTGGTTATGGACATTTCGATCCGAAATTACCTATACTCCGCGCCCATGGCCCGACCCAAAGCATTCGACCGCGAGACCGCCCTTCAGGGCGCGATCCCCGTGTTCTCCGACCTCGGCTACGACGGCACCTCCACCGAGGTGTTGCTCAAGGCCATGGGCATCAGCCGGCAGAGCATGTACGACACCTTCGGCGACAAGCGAAAGCTGTACCTTGAGGCGCTGCAGTACTACATCGCCGGCAGCGTGGCCGAGCAGATCCGCGTGCTCAACGGCGCGAGTTCGCCGCTGAAGGGCATCGAGGCGATGCTGAACGCGATGGCCTCCAAACGGAGCACCGAAGCGGAACCTGGCTGCTTGGGGATTGGCGCCATTTGCGAATTCGGCCGTTCGGATGCGGAGGTGTCACTGCTCACTGATACGGCGGGCCGCACCTTGCTCTCGGCCATCGAGCGGCGCATCACCGAGGCGAAGGCGGCAGGCGAAATCGGCAAGGCGGTGGACACGCGGGATGCCGCGCAGTTCGTGTCGGCCACGCTCTCGGGGCTGAAGATCGCGGCGCGTGGCGGTGCCCCGGCCGAGACGCTGCGCGGGGTGGTGAAGGTGGCGGTTCGCAGCTTGAAGTAAGCGGCGGGCGGGCAAATCGAAGAGCGCCTATGTGGGCGCATTTTTTGGCTCTATTCTGGATCGATTGATCTCTTAAAAAAGGACAAACCATCATGTCTGAAACATTGAGCGGCAAGGCCGCATTGGTCACGGGCGGCTCGCGCGGCATCGGCGCGGCCATCGTGCGTCGTCTCGCGAAGGACGGCGCGGCGGTTGCGTTCACCTATGCGGCATCGGAAGAAAAGGCGAAGGCGCTCGAGGCCGAGATCGCATCGCAGGGCGGCAAGGTGCTGGCCATCAAGGCCGACAGCGCCGACGCGCAAGCGGTGCAGCAGGCGGTGTCGCAAACGGTGGAGGCCTTCGGTCGCCTCGACGTGCTCGTCAACAGCGCCGGTATCCTGATTCACGGCATGGTCGACAACTACGCGCTGGCCGACTTCGACCGCATGGTGGCCGTCAACGTGCGCGCCGTGTTCGTTGCCACGCAGGCCGCGGTGCCGCACATGCGCGAGGGCGGCCGCGTGATCACCATCGGCAGCGTGACGGCGGACCGCAGCGGCTTCGCGGGCTCGTCGGTCTACAGCATGACCAAGGGCGCGGTGGCTTCGCTCACGCGGGGCCTGGCGCGCGACCTGGGCCCGCGCGGCATCACGGTGAACGTGGTGCAGCCGGGGCCGACCGACACCGACATGTCGCCGCAGGGCGAGATCGGGGAACGCGTGCGCTCGCTGATCGCCCTGGGGCGCATGGGAAAGGACAGCGAAATCGCCAGCCTCGTGGCGTACCTCGCGGGGCCCGATGCGGGCTTCGTGACGGGCGCGGCGCTCACCGCGGACGGTGGCTACCTCGCCTGATGCCGCACCGGGCCGATCGCTCGATCAGGACTTGATGAACGCCAGCAGGTCGGCGTTGAACTTGTCCTTGTGCGTGTCGGTCAGGCCGTGCGGCGCGCCGGGGTAGACGATGAGCTTGTTGTTCTTCACCAGCTTGGCCGAGGCCAGGCCCGCGGCGCCGATCGGCACGATCTGGTCGTCGTCGCCGTGGATGATGAGCGTGGGCACGTCGAACTTCTTCAGGTCTTCGGTGAAGTCGGTTTCCGAGAACGCCTTGATCGAGTCGTAGGTGTTCTTGTGGCCGCCGAGCATGCCTTGCGCCCACCACGAATCGATGAGGCCTTGCGACACCTTGGCGCCCGGACGGTTGAAGCCGAAGAAGGGACCCGAGGGCACGTCCTTGTAGAACTGCGAGCGGTTGGCCAGTTGCGCGGCGCGCAGGCCGTCGAACACTTCGATGGGCAGGCCGCCGGGGTTGGCGGCGGTCTTGAGCATCTGCGGCGGCACGGCCGAGATGAGCGCGGCCTTGGCGACGCGCTTGGTGCCGTGGCGGCCGATGTAGCGCGCCACTTCGCCGCCGCCGGTGGAGAAGCCGACGAGCACGGCGTTCTTCAGGTCCAGCGTTTCGATGACGGTGGCGAGGTCGTCGGCGTAGGTGTCCATGTCGTTGCCGTTCCAGGGCTGGCTGGAGCGGCCGTGGCCGCGGCGGTCATGCGCGACGGCGCGATAGCCCTGCGAGGCGAGGAAGAGCATCTGCGATTCCCAGCTGTCGGAGTTGAGCGGCCAGCCGTGGCTGAACACGACGGGCTGGCCGGTGGCGGGGCCCCAGTCCTTGAAGTAGAGCTGCGTGCCGTCCTTGGTCGTGATGATGTTGCTCATGGTCTGCTTTCCTTTGAGTGAAGAGGTGGGAACCGCGCCGGCTTTCGGCGCGGCGGTGGAGGCGGCGGATGCCGCGGACGAGAAGCCGGTGCCCACGAGGGCGCCGGCTGCAACGGAGGCGCCACCGAGCAGCAGGCTGCGGCGGGTGGCGGTGGAATTGTTCAGGCTGTTGGCGGACATGGTGCGTTCTTTCGATGACGTGGTGGAGAGGGAGGAGATAGACGAAGGCCTGAATTCAGATCGCATGTATTAATATCGCATGCGATACAAAGGGCTTGAAAAAACAGGAAGGCGGATGCGGCGAGCCATCACGCGTTCCTGTCGAGGTTCGAACGCAGTGCGAGCAGCTGGTCGCGCAGGTTGCCGATGTCCTGAGGCTCCAGCGCCATCGCTTCGGCCACGCAGGCCGGCAACGCGCGGGCCTTCTTGTGCATCGCGCGGCCTTCTGTGGTGAGCGACACGATGACCTGACGCTCGTCCGATGCCGAACGTACGCGCTGGATGAGTCCGCGCGCTTCGAGGCGCTTGAGCAAGGGCGTGAGGGTGGTGGTTTCGAGCGCGAGGCGCTTGCAGATTTCGGAGACGTTGACCGAATCTTTCTCCCACAGCACGAGCATGACGAGGTACTGCAGGTAGGTGAGGTCCAGGTCGCGCAGCAGGCCGCGGTACACCTTGTTGAGGCTCAACATCGTGGAGTACACGGCGAAGCAGAGCTGCTCGTCGAGCGCCAGCGGATTGGTCGCGGGGGCTTCGGCGGGTGGGACGGCGGGGCGCTTGGAAGGCATGGGCCGGATATTAGGTCGCATGCGATCTAATGGCAAGCGATGTTTTTTGTGGCCACGGTGCAGTGGTGGCCGGTGCGGCCTACCAGCATGGCGATGCAGCAGAACCGATGGCAAACTTGGTCTTGATGACCTCGGACTTGCCCAAGGAGGAAACAGTAAAGCCCACTGGACACTGGCATAGAACCCATGCATCACAAGAGCGGGCATCAGGCGTGCCCAGTGCCAAGGACCGTGCAGTTCGTTGACTACGTGGCCATTGATCCCAAAATCAAAATGAGCGGTGTGGAGGCAAAAAAATGGCCCGTGTGATCAAACCCGAAAAAGGCAACCGTGCTGAATCGGTACAAGCAATCTGGAAGCAAGCAGGACTTGTCGAAAGAGAAAGACACTCACTCGGTTCAGTCTTGAGCTTTGACGCGAACCTCGCACAGGGGCGAATTAGCCCAGCGATCGGGTACTCGCGCTCAATTGCATTAGACGCGGCGTGCACTGCCATCGTTGCGCGCTGGAACGCCACCTCCGAGGCGGATGTTCTGCTTCGACGAGCCTTTGCATTGTTCTATTGGCATGTCGAGCTTGACCTTGCCGAGCGATCGACCGGGAACTGGAGCGACGTGGTGCCAGACGACGCCTTTTATGAAATGCTGAACTGGCAGGGCTTGGCGGCAGCGTGCGGTGAAGCAGAGTTCTCCAATTGGATCGCACTGCACTTGTGCAATCTTTTTCTCAGTGGCGGTGTGATCAAGAACGCTTACGACTACAAAGCTGACACCCCTGGCCGGGAATTCACTGAGATGCTTCAGGTGACTCTTGCAACTCGTCGCTGGCCGGATTCCAAAGATGTCTCCGCTTGGAAAGCGTATGGCCCGTTGTTGACCACTGCACACAATCCGGCAAGCTTCGCAGCAGCACTGGTGGACTATTGCGATTACCGGGTTGCGCAGTGCCTGGGGTATGACGGAATCGACGCCGTCAACCGGCGCAGGCCATCGCAGTACGCATCTATCCTGGATCTCGGGGGGTGGTCGCAATCTTTTCCCCTCGAACTGTTCACGCTGAAACTTGCTTACGAGCAGGCGACCGGCGGCTCGATGAACTTGAATGCCGACCATCCGTTGCTTCAAACGAGCTTGATGACGATGCCTTTTCCTGGCTTGACGCCGCTCCACCGCGACGAGTTGGTTGATCGAGTGAGTGCTTTCTATGTGTCGGCTTTTGCCGATCGTGGGCTTAGGCAGCCAATCACTTTGCGCTATCCGATGACTTGAGTGGAAAGGATTGGCTCCGTACATGCGTTGACCACACCTCACTCGAACGAGCTAAGCCTCAATCCAGCGCTTTCCGATAGCCACCCGGCGGTTTTCCAAGCTGGTTCCTGAAACAGTGGCTGAAGTGGCTCGCATCGCTAAAGCCGCTGCGATAAGCAATCTCCGAAACCTGATGCGGCCAATATCGAACGAATGAGCGATCTCAGGAGTGGCCGTCCACCCGCATCTGAAAAAGGAAGTAAGGCGGAATGCACGCACCGCGCCCCTCGGGCTGGCCCTCGGCCTGTGCGCAGATGTAGTCGTCGCGGCAAGGCTGCTGCGCCGAGCAACTGCGCAGGTTGCCGGGCCGCGTGTGTTTGGCAAGGCATTCGCCGAAGGGCTTGTTCGCGGCGAGGCACTGGTTGAAGTCGCTGAGGATGGCGATGCCGCCGCAGGTGCCGTTCTTGTCGAGCGGATTGCACGGCCCCGAGCACATGCCGCCCGGGAAGCCGACCGAGGTTTTCTCGCACACGGAGAACACGCCTTCGCACGCGACGCGCGGCAGCTTTTCGGCGCGGTCCAGCCAGGGGTTGGCGGACTGCGTGATGCGCGTGGGTTCGCAGCTTGCGCCGACGGTGGCTTTCTCGGGTGCGGGGTTTGGAACGTCCGGCTCGGCGAGCGGCCGGAACGGATCGGGCTGCGGCGTGGACAGCGCGGCGTGCACATACGTGCCACGGCGCGCCAGTTCGTCCTGTAGATGCGGCGAGTGCGGCAAGGCGAGCGTATTGCCAGTCGTGAAGTTGCGCGATGCGCCGCGCCGGTCGATGCCCAGCAGATGAAAGCCCGCGACCGCGCGGCTCTGGTGGCAACCCGCACAGCTGAGATCGTCGAGCCGGCGCAGCACGGCCTGCGGCGATTGCAGCGTGCGGCTGCCGGGTACTGCCTGCCAGTCGCCGGGCGAGAAGACCTGCGCGAACGGCCGGTTCGCCAGACGCGCGAGGCCACGCGGTGCGACCGAGATCGATTCGGTCGCGAGGAATTTTTCGGGGATATGCACCGAGGCCTCGTCCAGCGCGCGCAGGTTGGCGGGCTGCTGCAGCCACTGCTGAAGTTCCTTGCGCAGCGGCGCGTTGGCCTTCAGGCGCGCGACGTCGGGCGTGTTCTCAAGCGGTGCAACGTCGAAGCGCTTCGTGCCGGCATTCCATCGGAAGGCGCGCAGCATGTACTCGGCATGGCCACCGAGATCGGGCCGCACCGCGGAAGGCCAGCGCACGCTCTGCAGGTTGGTGGTGACCTGCGCAATGCGCGCGGGTGCGAGGCGCTGCGGTGCGAGTGGGCCGTCGGGCGACGCCAGCCAGCGGCCGAGCGCCTCGTCCTTCATCGAAGGCTGCGGCGGCTGCCAGAGCCGCGCTGCGGCGGCGCAACTGCCGTTCGCATCCGGTGCATCGCCGCGCAGTTCCACGTTGATGGTCATCGGTAGGCGCGACTGCATGGCTGCGGTGCGATATGCGAGCCGGTACACGAGCCGCGTCTCGCCGCATGCGCCGTTCTGGAACGGCCGGCGGTCCATGCGGTTGGCCACGCCGACCAGTTCGAAAAAAGCATCGGGGCTCGCGAGCCAGCGCGCATCGAACAGCCGGTGCGGATAGCGCGAAATGCCGACGCCGGCCTGCTTGTCCGTGCGCTGGATGCGCGCGAGGCTTTCGCCGAGCGGCG
Source organism: Variovorax sp. W1I1 (assembly GCF_030815625.1). NCBI lineage: Bacteria > Pseudomonadati > Pseudomonadota > Betaproteobacteria > Burkholderiales > Comamonadaceae > Variovorax > Variovorax sp. W1I1. The sequence goes on from NZ_JAUSWZ010000001.1 coordinate 1,865,440, forward strand.
TGGCGATGGATTGCCAGGCCGCAGAGCGAATCAACAATTGGTTGGTGGCGATGCCGTCGGACGACGCGGGCGCATCGCCGATCCAGTGGGCGAAGCTTGCGCCGGATTTTTCGGCGGCTTGCAGGGCAGAGGGAGAAGTGACGAGGAGCAGCGGGTCGGCCGCGTGCGCGAAGGCAGGCGCGAGAGTCAGTGCAAGAGTGATTGCAAGGGCGTTTGCAAGGGGCAGGCAGTGTTTGAAGATCGGCACGCGGCCGATTGTGTCAGCGCCGGGGCGTGATGTTCAGCTTCGCGCAGAAGTCGTAGAAGGCCTCCAGTTGCAGCGACTTGTCGAACACCGCGTCGACGCCCGCCGACAGCGCGCCTTCGCGCACTTCCGAGGTCGCATAGTTCATGAGCACCACGGTACGCTGCTCGGGCAGCTTGTTGTCTTTCAGGTATTGCGCCACGGTCAGGCCGTTGCCCTTGGCGAGAAATACATCGATCACCGCCGCATCCCATTCGCCGGGGTTGGCCTTGAGCCAGTCGATGGCTTCATCGGAAGTGGTTGCGGTGCCGATGACATCGCATTCGGAAAATTCTTGCAGCCCGTCGGTCAGCGTCGTCGCGATCAGAGGGTTGTCTTCTATGAGATAGATGCGGGTCATTGTTGTGTACGAAAGCGAGGTGCGGTCCATCGGCTTGTCTCGGCCGAGGAGGTCATTGTCGGGACGGACTCCCGGCGCCGAGTAAGACAACGCCGCCATCTGTCGTACATCCCTGTAGGGTGGTGGGCCCAGGTGGCTGCAGCAGGCCTTGTTGTCTGGAAAAATGTCACGCAATGACAAATGCCCCGCCACCCAAGCTTCGTGTACTGCTCGTGGAGGACGACGCCGACACGCTCGCTGCCACCCTGAAACTGCTCGAGGCCCTGGGGCACTGGGCCACGGGCGTCAAAAGCGCCGAGGCCGCGATCTCGCGCTTCTTCGAGGGCGCCTTCGATGTGGTGATGGTGGACATCGGCCTGCCCGCACTGTCGGGGCACGACCTGGCCGAGCGGCTGCTGCGCGACTACCGCGTGCCTGTGATCTTCGTGACCGGGCAGGCGCAACCGGCAAAGCCGCTGCCGGGGACGGCTTGGCTGCGCAAACCCTATACGGTCGAGCAGTTGACCGAGGCGCTCGCGCTGGCCGCGTGAGAAAATCGCCGCCTTCTCTGCCCGATGTCCGGGCCGATGTCGACACCACAGGATCACGCGTTTTGGAAGAGAAGGTCATCTCCGTTGCCCCGATGATGGATTGGACGGACCGTCATTGCCGGTACTTCCACCGCCTGATGTCCCGCCACGCGCTGCTCTACACCGAGATGGTGACGACCGGCGCCTTGGTGCATGGCGACGTGCCTCGGCACCTTCGCTTCAACGCCGAAGAACATCCCGTGGCGCTGCAGCTCGGCGGCAGCGAGCCGGCCGACCTCGCGCACTGCGCCAAGCTCGGCGAGGAATGGGGCTACGACGAGATCAACCTCAATTGCGGCTGCCCGAGCGAGCGCGTGCAGCGCGGTGCGTTCGGCGCCTGCCTCATGAACGAGCCGAAGCTGGTGGCCGATTGCGTGAAGGCGATGGTCGATGTGGTGAGCGTGCCGGTCACGGTCAAGCACCGCATCGGCATCGACAAGATCGAGCGCTACGAGTTCGTGCGCGACTTCGTCGGCCAGGTGAGCGAGGCGGGGTGCGATACCTTCATCGTCCATGCGCGCAATGCGTGGCTGCAGGGCCTGAGCCCGAAGCAGAACCGCGAGATCCCGCCGCTGCGCTATGCGCTGGTGCATCGGCTGAAGCACGACTTTCCAGGCCTGAAGTTCTCCATCAACGGCGGCATTTCCGTCAACGAACAAGTGCATGAACACCTGCGGTTGCTCGATGGCGTGATGGTCGGGCGGGAGGCGTATCACAACCCCTGGTGGCTGGCCGAGTGGGACGCCGAATTCTTCGGCGCCGCGCCGCAGCCGATGACGCGCGAAGAGGTGGAGTCGCTGATGTGCGACTACATGGTTCGCGAAGCGGCCGAGCACGGCACGCAGTGGTCGTCGATCGCGCGCCACATGCTGGGCCTGCGCAACGGCCTGCCCGGCGCGCGCCGCTGGCGGCAAGTCTGGAGCGACCATCGCATGAAGACGCGCCCCCCGCACGAGGTGATGGCGCTGGCGCACGAGCCGGTCGCGCAGGCCGCCTGACCGGGCCGGCCGCCGAGGCCGGTTTTCTGCTTCCGCTGCTCATTCGGGCCTTCTCCAACTCGGAGATTTCGTGTCTTTGTTTGCCCGAAACGCCCTTTTTAGCCCCTGAATCGGGGCATTTCATCGTCTTTTAACGGAACATGGTTCCGAAACAATGCAACAACAAGTGTGGCTTGTGCACCTGTTTTTGCTCAAGAATAAAGAGGTCAGGGAAACAAAAAAGGTTCTTCATGAGTGAAGCTGTTGGCAGCAAAGAGGAAGTGAGCGCGCTCGCACGCGGCTTGTCACTGCTCAAGACCATCGGGATGGCTGCCGCCCCGATGGGCAACCGGGATCTGGCCGACACGACGGGCATTCCCAAGGCCACCGTCTCGCGGCTGACCGCGACGCTGGTAGGCGCCGGCTACCTGCGCCAGTCGCGCGACAGCGAGCGTTTCAGCCTGGGGCCCGCGCTGCTCGACATGAGCAGCCGGTATCTGCTGCATTTCGACCTGCGAACGGTGGCGCGGCCGCACTTGACGGAGCTGTCCGAATTCGCGGGCGCCAGCATCCACATGGGCGTGCGCGACGATCTCGACCTGCTCGTCATCGATTCGCTGCGGCCGCGTTCCGCACTGATCAGCTCGCGCATCGAGGTCGGCTCGCGCCTGTCGATCACGACTTCGGCCGCGGGCCGGGCCTACCTGGCGGCACTGCCGCAGCCCGAGCGGGACGCGCTGCTGGAGCAGATCCGCATCGAGACGGGCGAGAACTGGTTTTCCGTGGCGCCGCGGCTGATGGCGGGCATCGAGGAATACGAGCGCCTCGGCTATTGCAGCTCGTTCGGCGAGTGGCATCCCCACATCCACGCCCTCGGCTTTGCGCTGCAGGGGCCGCGCGGCGAACGCTACGGCCTGAGCTGTGGTGGCCCGGCCTACCTGCTGCCCAAGGACGTCATGCTGGAACGCGTGGCGCCCCGGCTGCTGGAAGCGGCGCGGCGGATCGCGGCCGAAGCCGGCACAGCCATCCGCGACTGAACGCAAACAAGGCGTGCCTTTTCGCGGGATACCGCGGAACCGGCTTTGCCGGGCCGCAGGTATCGCCCCCGGAAGGGGGAACGCGAAGCGACACGAAGTGCGCGAAGCCTGGGGGTGAGCCTATGCGGCCGCTTCGAGGCCGCTCGTGAAGTGCTCGCGCATGCGGGCCATGGCCGCCGCCGCGTCGCGTGCCTCGATGGCGGCCATCACCGACCGGTGCTCCGCCAACGACTCGGCAATGCGCCCGGCCTTCAGCAGCGAGTTGTGCCGGTTGAGCTTCATCACCTTGCGCAGGTCCGCCACCATCTGGTCGCGCCACTTGTTGTTGGCGATGGCCAGCAACTGCATGTGGAAGCGCTCGTTCACCGCGAAGAAATGCTCCCGGTCTTCCTTGCCCGGTGCGGCGGCGGCTTCGAGCTCGGCGTGCAGCTTTTTCAGCTCGGCACGCTCGGCATCGGTGGCACGCTCGGCCACCACGCCGGCCGCATCGCTCTCCAGCAGCGAGAGCAGGTGATAGACGTCCGCCAGGTCCTGCTCGGACACCTCGGTCACGTAGGCGCCGCGGCGCACCTTCATCGTCACCAGCCCTTCGGCGGCCAGCACCTTCAGGGCTTCCCGCAGCGGGGTGCGGCTGATGCCGTATTCCTCGGCCAGCTTGAGTTCGTCGATCCAGCTGCCGGGCTCCAGCTCGCGGCGGAAAATCCGCTGGCGCAGCAGCTCGGCCACCTCTTCATAGAGGGCTCGCGGGGTGAGGGTGACAGCGGACATGGGCAGGAATGTACCGCAAAAATTGGGTTTGAATTAATAATTACGGATCGGTTAGACTCGCGGCCGGCTTGCAAATCCCTGCAAGCGAATTTGCGAATCCCTCCGTAATCCCCTGCAAGACAACTGCAAAGCGGCGTCCCCCTCATGAGCAGCACACCCGAACCCACCTTCAAGCCCGCCGACCTCGGTGCCTGGGCCAAGTCCGCTGCCAAGTCCGCACCGGGCGGCGACGTGAATGCGCTGAACTGGATCACGCCCGATGGCATCACCGTCAAGCCGCTCTACACGGCGGCCGACCTGCAGGGCCTGAAGTACACCGACACGCTGCCTGGCTTCGAGCCTTACCTGCGCGGCCCGCAGGCCACCATGTACGCGGTGCGCCCGTGGACCATTCGCCAGTACGCGGGCTTCTCGACCGCGGAAGAGTCGAACGCCTTCTACCGCAAGGCTCTCGCTGCGGGCGGCCAGGGCGTGAGCGTGGCCTTCGACCTGGCCACCCACCGCGGCTACGACAGCGACCATCCGCGCGTGACCGGCGACGTCGGCAAGGCCGGCGTGGCGATCGATTCGGTGGAAGACATGAAGATCCTGTTCGACCAGATCCCGCTGGACAAGGTCTCCGTGTCGATGACGATGAACGGCGCCGTGCTGCCGGTGCTGGCGGGCTACATCGTCGCGGCCGAAGAGCAGGGCGTGGCGCAGGACCAACTGAGCGGAACCATCCAGAACGACATCCTCAAGGAGTTCATGGTCCGCAACACCTACATATTTCCGCCGGCGCCGAGCATGCGGATCATCGGCGACATCATCGAGTACACGGCAGAGAACATGCCGAAGTTCAACTCGATCAGCATCAGCGGCTATCACATGCAGGAAGCCGGCGCGAACCAGGCGCTGGAACTTGCGTTCACGCTGGCCGATGGCAAGGAATACGTGAAGACCGCACTGGCCAAGGGCCTGGATGTCGACGGCTTCGCCGGGCGCCTGAGCTTCTTCTGGGCCATCGGCATGAACTTCTATCTCGAAGTGGCCAAGATGCGCGCCGCGCGCCTGTTGTGGTGCCGGATCATGAAGGAGTTCGAGCCCAAGAACCCCAAGAGCCTGATGCTGCGCACGCACTGCCAGACCTCGGGCTGGTCGCTCACCGAGCAGGACCCGTACAACAACATCGTGCGCACCACCATCGAGGCGATGGCCGCGGTGTTCGGCGGCACGCAGAGCCTGCACACCAACGCGCTGGACGAAGCGATTGCGCTGCCCACCGAGTTCAGCTCGCGCATCGCGCGCAACACGCAGCTCATCATCCAGGAAGAGACGCACATCACGAACGTGGTCGACCCCTGGGCCGGCAGCTACATGATGGAAAAGCTCACGCAGGACATGGCCGATGCGGCCTGGGCCATCATCGAAGAGGTCGAGGCGATGGGCGGCATGACCAAGGCCGTCGACAGCGGCTGGGCCAAGCTCAAGATCGAAGCGGCCGCTGCAGAAAAGCAGGCGCGCATCGACTCGGGCAAGGACGTGATCGTGGGCGTGAACAAGTACAAGCTCAAGAACGAAGATGCGATCGACAGCCTCTCGATCGACAACGTGATGGTGCGCGACCAGCAGGTGGCGCGGCTGCAGAAAATCCGCGCCTCGCGCGACACCGCCAAGGTGCAGGCCGCGCTCGACGCGCTCACCGAAGCGGCCGAGAACGGTACGGGCAACCTGCTCGCGCTGAGCATCGACGCGGTGCGCCTGCGCGCCACCGTGGGCGAGATTTCGGACGCGCTCGAAAAATCATTCGGCCGCCATCGGGCCGACACGCAAAAGGTGACCGGTGTGTACGCAGCTGCCTATGACTCGGCCGAAGGCTGGGAAAACCTCAAGACCGAAATCAACGCCTTCGCCGAAGCGCAGGGGCGCCGTCCGCGCGTGATGATTTCCAAACTCGGGCAAGACGGACACGACCGCGGCGCCAAGGTGGTGGCGACCGCGTTCGCCGACTTGGGCTTCGACGTGGACATGGGCCCGCTGTTCCAGACGCCCGAAGAGTGCGCGCGGCAAGCCATCGAGAACGACGTGCATGCCGTCGGGGTGAGCACCCTCGCAGCCGGCCACAAGACCCTCGTGCCCGCCATCATCAACGAACTGAAGAAGCAGGGCGCGGACGACATCATCGTGTTCGTCGGCGGCGTGATTCCGCGCCAGGACTACGACTTTCTCTACGAAGCCGGCGTCAAGGGCATCTACGGACCGGGCACCCCGATCCCGGCCAGCGCGAAGGACGTGCTGGAGCAGATCCGCGCGGCGGTCGCGGCCTGAGCGGGACGTCAGACGTGGGCGATCTTCTGTCGCGGCTGTCGCTGCAGCCCGTGGATTCCAGCGATTTCGAAGACATGCTGGCCGTGCGCATCGATGCGATGCGCCCGAGCCTGGAGCGTGTCGGGCGCTTCGACCTCACGCGTTCGCGCGAACGGCTGAGCGCCGGTTTCGTGGTGCCGTTCATGCATCACATCGTGCTCGACGGCGACCAGCGCGTGGGCTTCGTCACGCTCAAGCCCGAGGGCGCCGATGCGCTGCGGCTGGATCACCTGTACCTGCGCACCGGCTTCCAGGGCCGCGGCATCGGCGAATGGGTGATGCGCTGGGCCAAGGCCGAGGCAAGAGAGAAGAACCTCGACATCAAGCTCACCGCGCTCGTGCAGAGCGATGCCAACCGCTTCTACCTTCGGCACGGCTTCGTGCTCGAAGGCGAGGAGGGCGTCGACCTGCACTACCGCTGGCGCGTGACGACTGCGGAGGCCGCGTGCTGAGCACGGTGCAGGCGCTGGAAAGCGCGGTCACCGATTCGCCAGGCATGGCGCAGCGCCGTGCGATCGCCAAGGCGATCACGCTGCTCGAATCGACCCGCACCGACCATCGCGCGCAGGCCGACGAGCTGCTCACCGCGCTGCTGCCGCGCACCGGCAATTCCTTTCGCCTCGGCATCTCGGGCGTGCCCGGTGTCGGCAAATCGACCTTCATCGAGACGCTCGGCCTGCTGCTGATCGACAAGGGCCATCGCGTCGCGGTGCTCACCATCGACCCGTCGTCCACGGTTTCGGGCGGTTCCATCCTCGGCGACAAGACGCGGATGGAGCGTCTCTCGGTGCACGAGCGCGCCTACATCCGCCCGAGCCCGTCGAGCGGCACGCTCGGCGGCGTGGCCGAGAAGACGCGCGAGGCGATGCTGGTGTGCGAGGCCGCCGGCTACGACGTCGTGATCGTCGAGACCGTGGGCGTCGGCCAGAGCGAAACCGCCGTGTCCGGCATGACCGACATGTTCGTGCTGATGCAGTTGCCCAATGCCGGCGACGACTTGCAGGCGATCAAGAAGGGCGTGATGGAACTGGCCGACCTCGTGGTCATCAACAAGGCTGACATCGACAAGGACGCCGCTACGCGCGCACAGGCGCAGATCACTTCTGCGCTGCGCCTCTTCGGCCACCAGGGCAACCCCGACCACGCGCATGCGGTGCACGACGCGCACAGCGGCGCCGAGGTGCGCTTCTGGCTGCCCAGGGTGCTGCAGCTCAGCGCGCTGGCGGGCACCGGCGTCGATGCGTTCTGGAATGCCGTCACCGAATTCAGGCAACTGCAGACCGCCAACGGCAAGCTCGCCAAGCGCCGCGAAAAGCAGGCCACCGCATGGATGTGGGAACGCATCGACGCGGGGCTGAAACAAGCCTTCAGGCAGCACCCGCAGGTGCGCGAACTGCTGCCGCAAATCACCCAGCAGGTGGCGCAGGGCGCGCTGCCCGCATCGACCGCGGCGCGCAGCCTGCTCGCCGCAGCGGCCATCACGGCCAGGCCATGAGCCATCTCATTCAAGACCACAGCTTCGGAAGCACACCATGCAAGAACTGATCGAACAACTCGAAAAGCGCCGCGCCCAGGCGCGTCTGGGCGGCGGGCAAAAGCGCATCGATGCGCAGCACGCCAAGGGCAAGCTCACCGCGCGCGAGCGCATCGAGCTGCTGCTCGACGACAACACCTTCGAAGAGTGGGACATGTTCGTCGAGCACCGCTCAGTCGACTTCGGCATGGCCGAGCAGAAGATCCCGGGCGATGGCGTGGTCACCGGCTACGGAATGATCAATGGCCGCCTGGTGTTCGTGTACAGCCAGGACTTCACCGTCTTCGGCGGCGCACTCAGCGAAGCGCATGCCGAAAAAATCTGCAAGGTGATGGACCAGGCAATGAAGGTCGGCGCACCGGTCATCGGCCTCAACGATTCGGGCGGCGCGCGCATCCAGGAAGGCGTGGCCTCGCTCGGCGGCTATGCCGACGTGTTCCAGCGCAACGTGATGGCCTCGGGCGTGGTGCCGCAGATCAGCATGATCATGGGCCCGTGCGCGGGCGGCGCGGTGTATTCGCCGGCCATGACCGACTTCATCTTCATGGTGAAGGACTCCAGCTACATGTTCGTCACCGGCCCCGAAGTCGTGAAGACCGTGACGCACGAAACCGTGACGGCCGAGGAGCTCGGCGGCGCCGTCACCCACACCACCCGCAGCGGCGTGGCCGACATGGCGTTCGAGAACGACGTCGAGGCGCTGATGATGCTGCGGCGCCTGTACAACTACCTGCCGCTCAACAACCGCGAGAAGCCGCCGGTGCGCCTGGGCAACAACGGCCAGGGCGACCCGGCCGACCGGCCCGACTACTCGCTGGACACGCTGGTGCCCGACAACCCGAACAAGCCCTACGACATCAAGGAACTGATCCTCAAGGTGGTGGACGACGGCGACTTCTTCGAGCTGCAGCCCGACTACGCGAAGAACATCGTGATCGGCTTCGCGCGCATGGAAGGCCAGACGGTCGGCATCGTGGCGAACCAGCCGCTGGTGCTGGCGGGGTGCCTGGACATCAAGAGCAGCATCAAGGCGGCGCGCTTCGTGCGCTTTTGCGATGCGTTCAACATCCCGGTCGTCACTTTTGTCGATGTGCCAGGCTTCATGCCCGGCACGGGGCAGGAGTACGGCGGCATCATCAAGCACGGCGCCAAGCTGCTCTACGCGTATGCCGAATGCACGGTGCCCAAGATCACCGTCATCACGCGCAAGGCTTACGGCGGTGCGTACGACGTGATGGCCTCCAAGCACCTGCGCGGCGACGTCAACCTCGCCTGGCCGCGCGCCGAGATCGCGGTGATGGGCGCCAAGGGCGCGGTGGAAATCATCTTCCGCGAAGACAAGAACGACCCCGAGAAACTCGCCGCACGCGAAGCCGAATACAAGGCGCGCTTTGCGAACCCGTATGTGGCCGGTGCACGCGGCTACATCGACGACGTGATCCTGCCGCACGAGACGCGCAAGCGCATCTGCCGCTCGCTCGTGATGCTGCGCGAGAAGAAGCTCGAGAACCCGTGGCGCAAGCACGGCAACATTCCGCTCTGAGTTCGCATGCGCAGCCACTACCCCCAGTTTCGCGACGGTGCGGAGCCTGGACTGGTGCCCAAGCTGGGCGGCCTGCCCTGGGGCTTGCCGCCGCGCCTGTGGCCCGTTTGCAAGGAGTGCAATCGCGCCATGAGCCATCTGGCGCAACTGCCGGCGGACGGCGACGCGCTGCCGCTCGCGAGCGGCGAGGTGCTGTTCCTGTTCAAGTGCGAGTGGGACAGCATCTGCAGCTTCTGGGAGCACGACGCGGGCGCCAACGCCGCGTTCGTCGTGCAGCGCGACGAGTTGGCCGACGCACCGACTGCGCCGCCCTCGGATGCCGCCGGCGAGCCGCCTCTCCTGTTGCGCGAGATCGGGATCACAGGCTGGCGCGCCGATGACGATGGCGCGCCGCCGGAACTGGAAGCGGCCTTCTACAACTACCAGTCCCATTCCGAACTGCCCGAGGAAATCGCCTATCCCCACGATTGGGCGAGCGCCTGGCGCACGAAGAGCGGCGGCGTGCCGTACTGGACCGCCAACGGTGCGCAGCAGATGCCCGCCGGACGCCTGTTCCTGCAGATCGACAGCTGGGTCGACGTGGATGGCGACACGGCCGAGGTCGCGAACTTCTGTTCCGACGGCACGGCGTATGTGTTCGTCGATCGCTCGCAGGCGCAGCCGGTCTATTCGATGTTCATCAACCGCTGAGGCGGTCAACAATAAAACGGATTCAGCATGTTCAAGAAGATCCTGATAGCCAACCGCGGTGAGATCGCTTGCCGCGTCATCCAGACGGCCAAGAAGATGGGCATCCTCACCGTCGCCGTCTATTCCGACGCCGACAAGGAAGCTCGCCACGTCGAGCTGGCCGACGAGGCCGTGCACATCGGTGCCGCGCCCAGCCGCGAGAGTTATCTGCAGGCCGACCGCATCATCGCGGCCTGCAAGCAGACGGGTGCCGAGGCGGTGCACCCGGGCTACGGCTTCCTCTCGGAGAACGAAGCCTTCGCGCGCAAGGTCGAGGAAGAGGGCATTGCCTTCATCGGGCCGAAGCACTATTCGATCGCGGCAATGGGCGACAAGATCGCCTCGAAGAAGCTCGCGAACGAAGCCAAGGTCAACACGATTCCGGGCTGGAACGACGCCATCGAGACGGCCGAGCGCGCTGTCGAAATCGCCAAGGACATCGGCTACCCGGTGATGATCAAGGCCTCGGCCGGTGGCGGCGGCAAGGGCTTGCGCGTGGCCTTCAACGACAAGGAGGCCTTCGAGGGCTTCACCTCGTGCCGCAACGAGGCGCGCAACAGCTTCGGCGACGACCGCGTGTTCATCGAGAAGTTCGTCGAGGAGCCGCGCCACATCGAGATCCAGGTGCTGGGCGATTCGCACGGCAACGTGATCTATCTGAACGAGCGCGAATGCTCGATCCAGCGGCGCCACCAGAAGGTGATCGAAGAGGCGCCGTCGCCCTTCATCACCGATGCGACGCGCAAGGCGATGGGCGCGCAGGCGGTGCAGCTGGCCAAGGCCGTGAACTACCAGAGCGCGGGCACGGTGGAGTTCGTGGTCGGCAAGGACCAGAGCTTCTATTTCCTGGAGATGAACACGCGACTGCAGGTGGAGCACCCGGTGACGGAGTGCATCACGGGGCTGGACCTCGTCGAACTGATGATCCGCGTCGCGGCCGGCGAGAAGCTGCCGCTCACGCAGGAAGAGGTCAAACGCGACGGCTGGGCCATCGAGTGCCGCATCAACGCCGAAGACCCGTTCCGCAGCTTCCTGCCTTCGACCGGCCGCCTCGTGAAGTTCCAGCCGCCGGCCGAGACCATGTTTGCGAGCGACACCGAGCACCTGCAAGGCGTGCGCGTGGACACCGGCGTGTACGACGGCGGCGAGATCCCGATGTACTACGACTCGATGATCGCCAAGCTGATCGTGCACGGCAAGGATCGCCAGCACGCGATTGCCCGCATGCGCGAAGCGCTCAACGGCTTCGTGATCCGCGGCATCAGCAGCAACATCCCGTTCCAGGCGGCGCTGCTCGCGCATCCGAAGTTCGTGGCGGGCGACTTCAACACCGGCTTCATCGCCGAGCACTACGGCAAGGGCTTCCATGCGGAAGACGTGCCGCACACCGATCCGTCGTTCCCCGTCGCGCTCGCGGCCTATGTGCACCGCCGCTATCGCGCGCGCGCCTCGGGCATCAGTGGGCAGCTCGAAGGCCACGGCGTGAAGGTGGGCGAGCAGTTCGTGGTGGTGGAACTCGGGCCCGAGGGCAAGCACGTGCATCACCCGGTGTCGGTGACCGACTTCCACGGCAAGACCGGCGCGAGCGCCATCGCCGTCGGCGGCAAGAACTACAAGATCGACAGCGGTTCCGCGCTCGGCGCGATCCGCGTGCAGGGCATGGTCAACGACAAGCCCTTCACCGCGCAGGTCGAGCGCGGCGCGGGCAAGAACCCGCTGGCGCTGCGCGTGTCGCACGACGGCACGCAGATCGAGGCGATGGTGCTGTCGCCGCTGGGCGCGCGCCTGCTGGAGTTGATGCCCTACAAGGCGCCGCCGGACCTGAGCAAGTTCCTGATGTCGCCGATGCCGGGCCTGCTGGTCGAGGTGTCGGTGCAGCCGGGGCAGCAGGTGCGTGCCGGCGAGAAGCTGGCCGTGATCGAGGCCATGAAGATGGAAAACGTGCTGTTCGCCACGCAGGACGGCGTGGTGGGCAAGGTCTCGGCGGGCAAGGGCGAATCGCTCGCGGTCGATCAAATCATTCTGGAGTTCAACTGATGGGTGCCAACGACCTGCAACAGACGATCATGCTGCACCGGCCCGCAAAGCCGGTGACGCCGCAAGGCCCATGGTCGGTGGAGGCGATCCAGGCGCTGCTCGACAAGCCGCTGATGGACCTGCTGTTCGAGGCGCAGACCGTGCACCGGCAGCATTTCCCTGAAGGCGATATCGAGCTCGCGACGCTGCTCTCGGTCAAGACCGGCGGCTGCCCCGAGAACTGCGGCTACTGCCCGCAGTCGGCCGAGTTCGACACCGGCGTGAAGGCACAGAAGCTGATGGAGGTCGATGAGGTCGTGCGCGCCGCGCAGGCCGCCAAGGACGCAGGCGCCACGCGCTTCTGCATGGGCGCCGCATGGCGCGCACCGAAGGACCGCGACGTGGAGAAGGTGGCCGTGCTGGTCGAGGCGGTGAAGGGCCTCGGCATGCAGACCTGCGCCACGCTCGGCATGCTGGAGCCGCACCATGCGCACCAGCTCAAGGCCGCGGGCCTCGATTACTACAACCACAACCTCGACACCGCGCCCGAGTACTACACCGACATCGTCGACACGCGCACCTACCAGGACCGCCTCGACACGCTGGCCCATGTGCGCAGCGCCGGCATCAGCGTGTGCTGCGGCGGCATCGTGGGCATGGGCGAGCAGCCGGTGCACCGCGCGGGGTTGATCGCGCAGTTGGCCAATCTGAATCCGTACCCGGAGTCGGTGCCGATCAACAGCCTGGTGCGCGTGCCGGGCACGCCGCTGGCAGATTCGGAACCGGTCGATCCCTTCGACTTCGTGCGCATGATCGCGGTCGCGCGCATCACGATGCCGACCGCGCGCGTGCGGCTGTCGGCCGGGCGCCAGCAGATGGGCGACGCGGTGCAGGCGCTGTGCTTCATGGCCGGTGCGAATTCGATCTTCTATGGCGACAAGCTGCTGGTCACCGGCAATCCCGATGTGGATGCCGATGTGCAGCTGCTGCGCAAGCTCGGCTTGCAATCGCGCCGCACCACGACGACTGAAACGGTGGAGGTCTGCGCATGACGACCACGACGGCGCGTCCGTTCAAGGTGCTGGGCATCCAGCAGATTGCCATCGGCGGACCCGACAAGATGCGGCTGCAGAAGCTCTGGGTCGACATGCTCGGGCTTGAAGTCACCGGCACCTTCAAGAGCGAGCGCGAGAACGTCGACGAGGACATCTGTTCGATGGGCAGCGGGCCGTTCAAGGTCGAGGTCGACCTGATGCAGCCGCTGGACCCGGACAAGAAGCCCGCGGTGCACGCGACGCCGCTCAACCACGTGGGGCTGTGGATCGACGACCTGCCCAAGGCCGTCGAATGGCTCACGGCACAGGGCGTGCGCTTTGCGCCCGGTGGCATCCGTCAAGGTGCTGCGGGGTTCGACATCTGCTTCCTGCATCCGAAGGCGAACGAGGAGTTTCCGATTGCGGGCGAGGGCGTGCTGATCGAGATGGTGCAGGCGCCGCCCGAGGTGGTGAAGGCCTTCAACGCGCTCGCGAATCGCTGATCCTGATTCGCCAACCACCGTTCGGGCTGAGCTTGTCGAAGCCCCGCGCAAGGCTTCGACAGGCTCAGCCCGAACGGGTTTGAGGACTTCGACAGGCTCAGCCCGACGGGTTTTGGGGCTATCAAGCGTTCAGAACCTTCTTGATCGGCGGCCGCACGTCGGAGCGGTGTGGCGGCAGCATCGGCTGGTGCTCGCGCGCCGGGTTCAGGATGATCGATGTTGCCGTCTCGGTGAGGATGCAGAACTTGGTGACCACCGCGTCGAGGTGGCTCACGTCGATCACGGCGATCTCCAGGATCCAGCTGTCCTCGCCGGTCACGTTGTAGGCGTTCAGGCATTCGGGCGTGTCCTGCACGAGCTTCACGACAAGGTCGTAGTCGGCACGACCGACGCGGATGATCGCGCGGATGCCATAGCCCAGCTTGCCGAGGTTGACGGTGGCGCGATAGCCGCTGATGACCCCCGCGGCCTCCAGCTTCTTCACGCGCTCGGTCACGGCCGGCTGGCTCAGGTGCACGCGGCGGCCGAGCTCGGCCATGGTCAGGCGCGCATCGTTCTGCAATTCGGCAAGGATGCGGGTGTCGTGGGCGTCCAAAGCTGGGTTCAAGGTGAAGTCCATGGAACTCCTTTAAATCGACGGTAATGGAGCCATAGAACCGTGGAATTTCCATGGTTCACGGGAGGCGGCTTTCATACCATGGGCGGCGCTTCAGCACCAATAAAACAAGAGGCTCCTCGACATGCCGACCCTTTCTTCTTCAGCCCCAGCCGCGCCCAGCGCCAACCGTGGCGCGCTTCCGCCTCTGCTGTGGCTCTGCCTTGCCGCCACCTGGGTGGTCTGGGGCTCGACCTACCTGGCGATCAAGTACGCGCTGATCAGCTTTCCGCCATTCCTGCAGATGGGATCGCGCTTTCTCTTTGCGGGCGTGCTGCTCGCGGTGTGGATGCGTTGGCGCGGTGCCGCGTGGCCTTCGCGGCTGCAGTGGCGCAATGCGCTGGTGGTCGGCGCGTTGATGCTCGGCGGGGGCATGGGCGGCACGGCGCATGCCGAGGTGACGATCGGCTCGGGTCTGGTGGTGGCGTTCATCGCGGTGGTGCCGCTCTTGATCGCACTGCTCAATTTGATCTGGGGCATCAAGCCGACTCGCATGGAAGCGGCGGGCATCGCGCTCGGGCTCATCGGCGTGCTGATGCTCACGCAGGGCAGCGGCTTCCAGTCGTCGCCGGCGGGGCTGGCGGCGATTTCCATCGCCTGCATCTGCTGGTCGATGGGCAGCGTGCTGAGTCAGCGCAGCCTGCCGCTCGCGCCCGGTGCGATGGGCTTTGCGAGCGAGATGATCTGCGGCGGCGTGGTGCTGATGGTGCTCGCAGCGGTATCGCGCGAGAGCCTGGTGTGGCCCCCGGCGCCCGAGGCCGTCTGGGCCTGGCTGTACCTGGTGGTGTTCGGTTCGCTGATCGCTTTCAACGCCTACATGGTGCTGCTCGCGAAGGCGCCGGCCGCGCTGGCGGCGAGCTACACCTTCGTGAACCCGGTGATCGCGATGCTGCTGGGCGTGTGGATTGCCAACGAAACCGTCACCCGCTTCGAGTGGTACGCGGTGGCGGTCGTGCTGGCGGGGGTGCTGTTGCTGCTCTTCAAGCGTCCGAAGAAGGCTTGAAGCGCTGAACGCCTTCAGGTGCCCGGACGGCGCCAGAACGCGAGCGTGGCTGCCAACAGCCACATGCCGGCCGCGCAACTGCGGTTCAGCACCTTGAGGCCGCGGCGCGAAAGCCAGCGCACGGCCTGCGTGCCGGCGGCTGCGTAGGCCAGCATCACGCAGGTGTCGAGCACCACGAAGATCGCGCCGAGCAGCAAGTACTGCGGACCTTGCGGCTGGGTGATGTCGATGAACTGCGGCAGGAAGGCCGCGAAGAACAGCACCGTCTTCGGATTCGACAGCGCCACGAGCAGGCTGCGCATCAGCGCCACGCGGCCATGCGGTCGGGCCTCTGTGGCGGACTGGGCCAGCGCCGTGCCGAGGTCGGTCGCTTCGCTGCGCCAGAGCTTGATGCCGAGCCAGACGAGGTAGGCAACGCCCGCGATGCGGATCGCGTTGAACAGCACTTCCGATGCCGCGAGCAGCGAGCCCAGCCCGAGCGCAACGACCGCGATCAGCGTGATGCTGCCGAGCGACGCGCCTGCGATGCCCCAGCTCGCGCGCCTCATGCCGCCGTCGATGCCGTTGGACAGCGCCAGCAGCATCGTAGGGCCGGGAATCACGGCGAGGGCGAGTGACGCGACGACATAGATCAAAAGGGTGTCGAGTGTCATGGCTTGGGGGCGGCTTTTTCGCGTTGCTCGGCAGCGGCGCGGGCGCGCGCCAAGGCGGCTTCGACGATGGAGCGCTTGCGCGTGTCGGCGGCTTGCGGCTCGGCGACGGCGGGGGCCGGCTCAGCCTCGCGCTTCGCAGTGGCGCGGTGCTGGCCGTGGAGCTTGTAGCGCTGCAGCGCGGCTTCGGCCTGTGCCTCTGACCACGCCTGCCAGCCGCTGCGGCCCGGCGTTTCGACTTCGAGCGAGATGCAATCGACCGGGCAGACCGGAATGCAGAGTTCACAGCCCGTGCAATGCGCCTCGACGACCGTGTGCATGCGCTTGTTGATGCCGACGATCGCATCGGTCGGACAGGCATCGAGGCAGAGCGTGCAGCCGATGCACCAGGCCTCGTCGATGACGGCCATGGCGCGCGGGCCTTCGGTGCCGAATTGCGGATCGAGCGGCAGCGCGGGGCGGCCGGTGAGCAAGGCGAGGCGCTCGATGCCTTCTGCGCCACCGGGCGGACATTGGTTGATGCCCGCTTCGCCATCGGCCACGGCTTGCGCGTAGCCGGCGCAATCGGGGTAGCCGCACCGTGTGCACTGCGTTTGCGGCAGTGCGTCGTTGATGCGTGCGGCCAGCCCGTTCACAGTGGGTTGCGTGCGCCTCAGCGCGCGGTGCGGGCGCGCGGCTTCTTGGCTGCGGCCACGGGCTTCTTGGCGGGGGCGGCCACAACAGCCTTCTTTGCGGCCGGTGACTTCTTGGCAGCCACGGCGGGGATCTTCCGACCCGGCTTGATCCGATCTTCGGCCGCCAGGCTTTCGCGGGCGCCGGCGCGGCTTTGTGGCTGGTCGTTCGCGGCGATGAACTTCATCAGCTTCGGGTAGACCAGTTCGCGCCAGCGGCGGCCGCTGAAGATGCCGTAGTGGCCCGCGCCCTTGACTTCGTAGTGCTCGCGCTTCGAGTCGGCGACGCCGGTGCACAGGCTGTGCGCGGCTTCGGTCTGGCCGGAGCCGGAGATGTCGTCCAGTTCGCCTTCGACCGTCAGCAGCGCGGCGGTGCGGATGTCCTGCGGACGCACGCGCTCGATCTGGCCTTCGGGGTTCTTCACGTCCCAGGTGCCGTTCACGAGTTCGAACTGCTGGAACACGGTGCGGATGGTGTCGAGGTAGTAATCGGCGTCCATGTCGAGCACGGCGTTGTACTCGTCGTAGAACTTGCGGTGGGCCTCGGCGCTGGCGTCGTCGCCCTTGATCAGGTCCTTGAAGTAATCGTAGTGGCTCGATGCATGGCGGTCGGGGTTCATCGCGACGAAGCCGGTGTGCTGCAGGAAGCCCGGATACACACGGCGGCCTTCACCCGGGAAGCCTTGCGGCACGCGGTAGATCACGTTGTTCTCGAACCATTCGTAGCTCTTGTTCATCGCGAGGTTGTTGACCGCGGTGGGCGACTTGCGGGCGTCGATCGGGCCGCCCATCATCGTCAGCGTGAGCGGCAGCGGTTCCTTGCGGCTGGCCATGAGCGACACGGCCGCGAGCACCGGCACAGTGGGCTGGCACACGCTCACCACGTGGCAGTTGCCGTACTCGGCCTGCAGGCGGCGGATGAACTCCTGCACGTAGTTGATGTAGTCGTCGAGGTGGAATTCGCCTTCCGACATCGGCACGAGGCGCGCGTTCTTCCAGTCGGTGATGTAGACCTTGTGGTCCTGCAGCATGGTGCGCACGGTGTCGCGCAAGAGCGTGGCGTAGTGCCCCGACAGCGGCGCGACGATCAGCACCACGGGCTGGCTCTTGAGCGTCTTGAGGATGTGCGGCTCGTCGGTGAAGCGCTTGAAGCGGCGCAGTTCACAGAAAGGCTTGTCGAGCTCCACGGCCTCCTGGATGACGACCTCTTCACCATCGACCTTCACCGACTTGATGTTGAACTCGGGCTTTTCGTAATCCTTGCCGAGGCGATAGAGCAGGTCGTAGCCGGCGGCCATGCGCTGTGCCATCGGCAGTTGGCCCCACACGGCGCCCTGGCCGTAGAGCTTGGAGGCCGCCTGCGCGAAGTCCGAAAAAGGCTCCATCAGGGAACGCTGGGCTTCGTAGAGTTGATAGAGCATCGCTGGTCTTGGAGTGGAATGTTGCGGTGCAATATATCAGTGCATCTGCGGGCACGCAGGGGGCCTAACCCCTAGTCCGACCCGGCCGCGTGGGCCCTTCTGGCGAAAGGTGTGAAGGAATCGTCGGAAGACGGATTCCTCCACACGCTGCTGTCACCTAGATGACTTTGGCGATCGACGCGCAGACGTAGTCGATGTTCTTGCTGTTGAGCGCGGCCACGCACATGCGGCCGGTATCGGTGCCATACACGCCGAACTCATTGCGCAGGCGCACCATCTGGTCCTTGCTGAGGCCCGAGTAGCTGAACATGCCGATCTGCGTGGTGATGAAGCTCATGTCTTCCTTCACGCCGGCGGCCTTGAGGCCGTCGACCAGCTTCTGGCGCATGGCCTTGATGCGCACGCGCATCTCGCCGAGTTCCTTTTCCCACAGGGCGCGCAGTTCGGCGTTGCCGAGCACCGCGGCCACCACGGCACCGCCGTGGATCGGCGGGTTGCTGTAGTTGGTGCGGATGGCGATCTTGAGTTGCGACAGCACGCGGCCGGCTTCTTCCTTGTTCTCGCACAACACCGAGAGGGCGCCCACGCGTTCGCCGTACAGGCTGAAGCTCTTGGAGAAGGAGGTCGAGACGAAGAAGGTGAGGCCGGCGGCGACGAACTTGGCGACGGCCGCGCCGTCTTCCTTCAGGCCGTAGCCGAAGCCCTGGTAGGCCATGTCGAGGAAGGGCACGAGACCCTTGGCCTTGACCGTGGCGACGACTTGGTCCCACTGCTCGGACGTGATGTCGTAGCCGGTCGGGTTGTGGCAGCACGCGTGCAGAACGACGACGGTTCCCGCGGGCGCCGCATTCAGCGCGGCCAGCATGCCCTCGAAGTTGATGCCGCGCTTGGCGGCGTCGTAGTAGGGGTAACTTTCGACTTCGAAGCCCGCGTTGGTGAACAGGGCGCGGTGGTTTTCCCAGCTCGGGTCGCTGATTAGCACCTTGGCGTTGGGGTTGAGCTTCTTGAGGAAGTCGGCGCCGACCTTCAGGCCGCCGGTGCCGCCGATCGCTTGAATGGTGGCCACGCGGCCTGAGGTGACGGGCTCGCTGTCGGCACCGAAAACCAGCGTCTTCACGGCGTTGTCGTACGCCACGATGCCGTCGATGGGGAGATAACCGCGCGCCGAGGGCGCTTTCATCATGTCCTGCTCGGCGGCCTGCACGCACTGGAGCAGGGGCAGCTTGCCGTTGTCGTCGTAATAGACGCCGACGCCGAGATTGACCTTGTTGGGGTTGGTGTCGGCTGCAAATTGCTCGTTGAGGCCGAGGATCGGGTCGCGCGGTGCCATTTCGACCGCGGTGAACATAGACATGGAAAGGTCCTTTGGGATGAAAGCTTCGGTGGCAACCGGACTTGCGCTACGCTTTCCGGTTGCCTTGAATTTTACCGGCGCCATCGCCACCTGTCGGGAACAGCCATGCCAGAGAACACCGAAGCCATAGCAGACCTGAAGAAACTGGACCCGATCGGCCCGGTCAAGCAGGGCGAATTCGTCAAGTATCCCGACTCCCCGTTCGAGCTTTTCCAGCCGTATCCGCCGGCCGGCGACCAGCCGAAGGCGATCCAGGGGCTGGTCGATGGCGTGATCGACGGCGAGGTGTTCCAGACGCTGCTGGGCGTCACGGGCTCGGGCAAGACCTTCACCATGGCCAACGTGATCGCCCGATTGGGCCGGCCCGCCATCGTGTTCGCGCCCAACAAGACCCTGGCGGCGCAGCTCTACAGCGAGTTTCGCGAGTTCTTTCCGAAGAACGCCGTCGAGTACTTCGTGAGCTACTACGACTACTACCAGCCCGAGGCCTATGTGCCGCAGCGCGACCTGTTCATCGAGAAGGACTCCTCGATCAACGAGCACATCGAGCAGATGCGTTTGTCTGCCACCAAGAGCGTGCTGGAGCGGCGCGACACGGTCATCGTGGCCACGGTGAGCGCGATCTACGGCATCGGCACGCCCGAGGACTACACGCAGATGCGTTTCATCATGCGGGTGGGCGACAAGATCGGGCAGCGCGACGTGATCAGCCGGCTGATCCGCATGCAGTACACGCGCAACGAACAAGACTTTGCACGCGGCACGTTTCGCGTGCGCGGCGACACCATCGACGTGTTTCCTGCGGAACACAGCGAGTTGGCGATCCGCATCGAGCTGTTCGACGACGAGATCGAATCGCTGCAGCTCTTCGACCCGCTCACGGGGCGCATCCGCCAGAAGATTCCGCGCTTCACGGTGTACCCGTCGAGCCATTACGTGACGCCGCGCGACAAGGTGCTCGGCGCGGTCGAGACCATCAAGATCGAACTGGCCGAGCGGCTCAAGGAGTTCGTTTCGCAGGGCAAGCTGGTGGAGGCGCAGCGCCTGGAGCAGCGCACCCGATTCGACCTGGAGATGCTGGCCGAGATCGGCCACTGCAAGGGCATCGAGAACTACTCGCGCCATCTCTCGGGCGCGGCGCCCGGTGATCCGCCCGCCACGCTGACGGATTACCTGCCGAAGGACGCGCTGATGTTCCTCGACGAGAGCCACCAGATGATCGGCCAGCTCAACGCCATGTACAGCGGCGACCGCGCACGCAAGACCACGCTGGTCGAGTACGGTTTCCGGCTGCCTTCGGCGATGGACAACCGGCCGCTCAAGTTCGAGGAGTTCGAAACGCGGGTGCGGCAGGCGATCTTCGTCTCGGCCACGCCCGCGCAGTACGAAAAAGACCATTCGGGGAATGTCGTCGAGCAACTGGTGCGGCCTACGGGTCTGATCGATCCCGAGGTAGAGGTGCGTCCCGCAACGCACCAGGTGGATGACGTGCTGGGTGAGATCCGCATCCGCGTCGAGAAGAACGAGCGCGTGCTGATCACCACGCTGACCAAGCGCATGGCTGAGCAACTGACGGACTACCTGGGCGACAACGGCGTGAAGGTGCGCTATTTGCACAGCGATGTGGACACGGTCGAGCGGGTGGAAATCCTCCGCGATCTGCGGCTGGGCACTTTCGACGTGCTGGTGGGCATTAATCTCTTGCGGGAAGGCCTGGACATTCCCGAGGTGTCGCTGGTGGCGATCCTCGATGCGGACAAGGAAGGGTTCCTCCGCGCCGAGCGCTCGCTGATCCAGACCATCGGCCGCGCCGCGCGGAACCTGCACGGCAAGGCGATCCTGTATGCCGACCGGATGACCGACTCGATGAAGAAGGCAATCGACGAAACTGAGCGCCGCCGCGCCCGGCAGATTGCGCACAACGAGGCCAATGGCATCACGCCGCGCAGCATCGTTAAACAGGTGCGCGACCTGATCGACGGGGTCTACAGCGAGAAAACGGGCAAGGAAATGGCCAAGCTCGACCTGGAGCGCGCCAAGGTCGAGGACATGAGCGAGAAGGACATCGCGCGGGAAATCAAGCGGCTCGAGAAGCTCATGCTGGAGCACGCCCGCAACCTCGAATTCGAGAAGGCGGCGCGGGTGCGGGACCAATTGGCGCTGCTGCGCGAACAGGCGTTCGGCGCTTCGGGCGGCGACAACATCGTGATCTTGCCGTCGTAGGCTGGAAGTCCGCGCTCTTCAAGTGGTTGGCGCTGGGGTTTACCCCAGCAGAGTTGAGGGCCTTCTGCTATACTTGACCGAAACACTCAACAACAAAAACTAGAACTTCGCGATGAAGGACCGACTCCTACCGACTGGTTCACCAGCGTCAAGGGTCGGGCAGGGCGGAGACGAAGTCACCGCGGTCCAGGACCACGGTGTCATTTCAACGGTAAGCACTTGAAGGAGCTTGCGATGCGTCTCACTACCAAAGGCCGTTTTGCGGTCACCGCCATGATCGATCTGGCCCTGCGCCAGAACACCGGTCCGGTCACCTTGGCTGCAATCAGTCAGCGGCAGCAGATTTCGTTGTCGTATCTCGAACAGCTGTTCGGCAAGTTGCGCCGTCACGAATTGGTCGAGTCGACCCGTGGCCCCGGCGGCGGCTACAGCCTTGGCCGCAAGGCTGCGGATATTACCGTGGCCGACATCATTGTTTCTGTCGATGAGCCTATCGACGCCACGCAATGCGGTGGCAAGGAAAACTGCCTTGGCGAAGCCGGCCGCTGCATGACGCACGAACTCTGGGCTTCGCTGAACCAGCGCATGGTCGAGTTTCTCGATTCCGTCACGCTGCAGAAGCTCGTCGACGATCAGATCGCCAAGGGCGTGCAGATCGAAAACAAGCCGGTCGTCAAGCGCGCGATCTCGGCCCAGCCAGTGGTCAAGCCGATTCGCGTGAATGCGCCGAATTCGGTTTTTGCCCTCGGCAACGCCTTCGCCAAGTCCTGATGCCCTGAATCGCGGCAAGCGCCGTCGGGCGCTGCCGCGAGAGAAGCCCAGACCAAAGAACAACCCCCCACGCCAGCCCGAGCCAGCCATGGACGTCACTCCTCATTTCCCGATCTATCTCGATTACGGCGCGACCACGCCGGTCGACCCGCGTGTGGTCGACGCCATGATTCCCTGGTTGCGCGAGCACTTCGGCAACCCGGCGTCGCGCAGCCACGCATGGGGCTGGGAAGCCGAAGAGGCCGTCGAAAAGGCGCGCGGCCAAGTGGCGGACCTGATCAACGCCGACCCGCGCGAGATCGTGTGGACCTCGGGAGCTACCGAGTCGATCAACCTCGCGCTCAAGGGCGCGGCCCAGTTCTACAAGGGCAAGGGCAAGCACCTCATCACGCTGAAGACCGAGCACAAGGCTGTGCTCGACACCATGCGTGAACTCGAGCGCCAGGGCTTCGAAGTCACTTACCTCGACGTCGAGGAAAACGGCCTGGTCGATCTCGAGAAGTTCAAGGCGGCGATCCGTCCCGACACCATTCTGGCGAGCGTGCTCTTCGTGAACAACGAAATCGGCGTGATCCAGGACGTGGTCGCGCTTGGCAACGTCTGCCGCGAGAAGGGTGTGATCTTCCACGTCGATTCGGCCCAGGCCACAGGCAAAGTCGACATCGACATCACGAAGCTGCCCATCGACCTGATGAGCCTCGCCTCGCACAAGACCTATGGCCCCAAAGGCATCGGCGCGCTGTACGTGCGCCGCAAGCCGCGCATTCGCCTCGAAGCGCAAATGCACGGCGGCGGTCACGAGCGCGGGATGCGCTCGGGCACCTTGCCGACGCACCAGATCGTCGGCATGGGCGAGGCTTACCGCATCGCCAAGCTCGAGATGAAGGACGACATCGCCCATGCGCGCCGCCTGCAGCAGCGTCTGCTCGACGGGCTCAAGGACGTCGAACAGGTGTTCATCAACGGCGACCTCGAACGCCGCGTGCCGCACAACCTGAACATGAGCTTCAACTACGTCGAAGGCGAGTCGCTGATCATGGGCATCAAGGGCCTGGCGGTGTCGTCGGGTTCGGCCTGCACCTCGGCCAGCCTGGAGCCCAGCTATGTGTTGCGCGCCCTGGGCCGTAGCGACGAGCTGGCCCACAGCAGCCTTCGCATGACCATCGGCCGTTTCACGACCGAAGAAGAAATCGACTACGCCATCTCGACCATCAAGCACAACGTCGCGAAGCTGCGCGAGTTGAGCCCCCTTTGGGAGATGTTCCAGGACGGTGTCGACATCAGCACGATCCAGTGGTCGGCCCACTGACCCAGGCCCGCCCAAGGCTCCACGATTGAACAAAGTTTGAGAGGTACACCATGGCATATTCTTCCAAGGTCATCGACCACTACGAAAATCCCCGCAACGTCGGCTCCTTCGAAAAGGGTGACGACTCGGTGGGCACCGGCATGGTCGGCGCACCGGCCTGCGGCGACGTGATGAAGCTGCAGATCAAGGTCAACCCCGAAACCGGCGTGATCGAAGACGCGCGCTTCAAGACCTACGGTTGCGGCTCGGCCATTGCCTCGTCGTCGCTCGTGACCGAATGGGTCAAGGGCAAGACGCTCGACGAAGCGGCCGCACTCAAGAATGCACAGATCGCCGAAGAACTGGCGCTGCCGCCGGTCAAGATCCACTGCTCGATCCTCGCGGAAGACGCCATCAAGGCGGCCGTGAGCGACTACAAGGCCAAGCACGGCGCCAAGACCGCCGGGTCGGCCGCCGAAGCTGTTCACTGAAATGGCCGTCACGCTGACCGAAGCCGCTGCGCGCCACGTCACCCGCTACCTCGGCAAACGAGGCAAGGGCGTGGGCGTGCGGCTGGGCGTGAAGACGACTGGCTGCTCGGGCCTGGCCTACAAGCTGGAGTACGTCGACGAGTTCACACCTGAAGACGTGGTGTTCGAAGATCACGGCGTGAAGGTGCTGGTCGATCCCAAGAGCCTGGCCTACATCGACGGCACGCAGCTCGACTTCGTCCGCGAAGGTCTGAACGAAGGCTTCAAGTTCATCAACCCCAATGAGCGCGATCGCTGCGGTTGCGGAGAGAGCTTCCGCATCTGATGCGTCGTCGCTGATTGCGACCACAGCCGCCACCATGTCATGTGCTGGCGGTTTTTTCTTGCCATGAACCTGAACGACACCGACTTTGAACTGTTTGCCGTCCCAGCGACTTTCGCGCAGGACCGCGCCGCGCTCGACGCGCGCTGGAAAGAGCTGCAGCGCGAAGCGCACCCGGACCGCTTTGCCGCGCAAGGCGCCGCGGCGCAGCGCGTGGCCATGCAGTGGTCGGTGCGCATCAACGAGGCCTATCAGCGGCTGAAGGATCCGATTCGCCGCGCGAGCTACATCTGCGAGCTGCACGACGCGCCGCTGAACGCCGAGAACAACACGGCGATGCCGCCCGATTTCCTGATGCAGCAGATGGAATGGCGCGAAGCGCTCGACGACGCCGGGAACATCGCCGCGGTCGAGAAGCTGCAGGCCGAGGTCGAGGCTGCGCGCACCCGCGCGCTGTCGTCCCTCGACTGGCTGATCGACGAGAAGGGCGATTACCCCGCTGCCGCGCAGCAGGTGAGAGCCCTCATGTTCATTGAGCGCTTCGGACAGGACGTCGAAGCCAGATTCGATCAGTTGGGACAATAGGCCCTTATGGCTCTTCTTCAGATTTCCGAACCCGGCCAAGCGCCCGACCCGCATCAGCGCCGCATCGCCGTGGGCATCGACCTCGGCACCACGCATTCGCTGGTGGCCGCAGTGCGCAATGGCGTGGCCGAGTGCCTGCCCGACGACCTGGGCCGTGTGCTGTTGCCTTCGGCCGTGCGTTACCTCGACGGGGACCGCCGTCAGATCGGTTTCGATGCGCTCGCCGCACGCGCAGAGGACCCTGCCAACACCATCACCTCGGTCAAGCGCCTCATGGGTCGCGGCCTTGCCGACATCGCGAACCGCGAATCCATGTCGTACCGCATCGGCGGCGACGATGGCGGCATGGTGAAGGTGCAGACCTCGGTGGGCGAGAAGTCGCCCGTAGAGATCAGCGCCGAGATCCTGGCCACGCTGCGCTTCCGTGCCGAAGACACCTTCGATGACGAGCTCTACGGCGCCGTCATCACCGTGCCGGCCTACTTCGACGAAGGCCAGCGCCAGGCCACCAAGGACGCCGCGCAACTGGCCGGCCTCAACGTGCTGCGCCTGATCAGCGAGCCCACGGCCGCGGCCATCGCCTACGGCCTCGACAACGCGAGCGAAGGCGTCTACGCGGTCTACGACCTTGGCGGTGGCACCTTCGACATCTCGATCCTGCGACTGACCCAGGGCGTGTTCGAGGTCATCGCGACGGGCGGCGACTCGGCGCTCGGCGGCGACGACTACGACCACGCACTCGCCGATTTCGTGCTCGCGCAAACCGACGTGAAGGTCAGAAACGACAGCGACAAGGCCGCGGTGCTCGTGGCAGCCCGCGCTGCGAAAGAGGCGCTCACCGATTCGGACGCCGTCGCCTTCCACGTGGATTTGGCCGGTGGCTCTGTGCGATTCGATTTGACGCGCGCACATTTCGATGCGGCGACCAAACCGCTCACGGACAAGACCATCGCCGCCGTCCGGAAGGCCTTGCGCGATGCGAAGCTCAAGGCTGATGACCTGCAGGGCATCGTCCTGGTTGGCGGTTCCACCCGCATGCCGCAGATTCGCGAGGCGGTGGCTGCGTTCTTTGGCCGTGACCCGCTGGTCAACTTGAACCCGGATGAAGTCGTCGCGCTCGGCGCAGCGATCCAGGCCAACCAGCTGGCCGGGAACAACGGCGCGGGCGATCTGCTGCTGCTCGATGTGATCCCGCTCTCGCTTGGCATCGAGACGATGGGCGGCCTGGTCGAGCGCATCGTGCCGCGCAACCAGACCATCCCGACCGCGATGGCGCAGGACTTCACGACTTATCAAGACGGCCAGACGGCGCTCGCACTGCATGTGGTGCAGGGTGAGCGCGACTTGGTGTCCGACTGCCGCAGCCTCGCACGCTTCACGCTGCGCGGCATTCCGCCGATGGCGGCCGGCGCGGCGCGCATCCGCGTGACCTTCACTGTCGATGCCGATGGCTTGCTGAGCGTCAGCGCCAAGGAGCAGGGCAGCGGCGTCGAAGCCAGCGTGGCGGTCAAGCCGTCGTACGGCCTTTCGGACGACCAGATCGCGACCATGCTGCAGGAGAGCTTCTCCACGGCACAGCAGGACATGCAGGCCCGCGCGCTCGTCGAGGCGCGCGTCGATGCCGACCGCATGCTGCTCGCCACGCAGAGCGCGCTCGATGCCGACGGCGACCTGCTGAACGAGAACGAGCGCGCCGTCATCGACGCGTCGATGGCCGAGCTGCGCGAAGCCGCCAAGGGCAGCACCGACGCTGCCGCCATCGAAGCCGCCACCAAGACGCTGGCCAACGACACCGAAGCCTTTGCCGCCCAGCGCATGAACGCGGGCATTGCGCGCGCACTCGCCGGCCGCAAGGTCGAATCCCTCTAGAACAACAACATGCCCACGATCAAGATCTACCCGCATCCCGAGTATTGCCCGCAGGGCGCCGAGATCACCGCGCCCGCCGGCACCTCGATCTGCGAGGCGCTGCTCGACAACCACATCAACATCGAGCACGCCTGCGAGATGAGCTGCGCCTGCACCACCTGCCACGTGATCGTGAGGGAAGGCTTCAATTCGCTCAACGAAGCGGAAGAGGGCGAAGAAGACCTGCTCGACCGCGCCTGGGGCCTGGAGCCGCAATCGCGCCTGAGTTGCCAATCGATCCTGGCGCAGGAGAATGTGACGATCGAGATTCCGAAGTATTCGATCAATCACGCCAAGGAAAACCACTGATGAGCGCAGCGCCGGGCCGCCCCAAGCAAGCTCGCACCCCCTTGGGGGGCGGCGAGGACACGAAGTGCCGAGACTGGGGGCACGCATGAGTCGCCAGATCGTCCTCGATACGGAAACTACGGGCCTCTCTGCCGAGAACGGCGACCGCGTCATCGAGCTCGGCTGCGTGGAGCTGTTCGCCCGCAAGCTCACCGGCAACGACCTGCACATCTACTTCAACCCCGAGCGCGAGAGCCATGAGGACGCGCTCAAGGTGCACGGCCTGACAACCGATTTCCTGCGCGACAAGCCGAAGTTCGCCACGCTCGCCAACGACATCATTGAGTACCTGCGTGGCGCTGAGCTGATCATCCACAACGCGGCTTTCGACGTCGGGTTCCTCAACAAGGAATTCGAGCGCGCGGGCCTGCCGCCGCTGCGCACCTTCGTTGCCGAAGTGACGGACACGCTGGCCATGGCGAAGCTGGTCTACCCGGGCAAGCGGAATTCACTCGACGCCTTGTGCGACCGCTTTGGCGTCGACCGCTCGAACCGCACTTTCCACGGCGCGAAGCTAGACGCGCAACTGCTGGCCGACGTCTACATCAATCTCACGCGTGGGCAGGATGCGCTGCTGATCGACGTGGCATCGAACGAGCCCGCGCAAGGCACCACGGTGGTGGCGATCGACCTGAGCCAGTTCGAACTGCCAGTCATCACGGCGGGCGAGCAGGAGCTGGCTGCGCACGAGGCGGTGTTGTCGCAGCTCGACAAATCCAGCGGCGGCCGCACGCTGTTTCGCCAAAACGGCGGAAATGCTGTGGCATAATCGAAGGCTTCGCAGACAACGCGATTGATTCCACGGCACAGCAACTCGCTGTGCCACGGGCGGTTAGCTCAGGGGTAGAGCACAGCATTCACACTGCTGGGGTCGGAGGTTCGAAACCTCCACCGCCCACCAAAATTTCACGACACGGCACCTTCGGGTGCCGTTTTCGTTGGTGCCGCCGTTTCAGCGAAAGGGCACGCTGCGATAGGGGCTGCGGGCGTCGTTCAGCAGCATGCGGTTCGTGCGCAGCAGGTGTTCCTCGCGCGCGTCGGAATAGCGCCAGATCAGACCAGCGGCAATGTACGCGGCACTCACCTGCGACCAATCGGCATACGCCTCGCGCACCTGCGCGTTCAACGCCCCCGCGAAGCCAGCGAATTCCTCTCGCCCGATGAAGCCGAGCTGCACCGCCCAACGCGAAAGGCTCGCCAGCCGCACGGCATCCCAGGCGACCAGATTGGAGATCTGGGACGGCGAAACCTTGAAGTGCTTGCGCAAGGCATTGACCCAGCTCGGGCTGCCCGATACCAGTTGGCTCAGGTCCGTCACCGACCGTCCGCTTTCCGCCCCCAGCGCGCGGTAGTCCAGGCTCTTGCGCGCCTTGATCTGGAAGAACGCCGGAAACCACGCATCCATGACCAGCCGCAGAACGGCTGGCGTGCTCTGGGTCGCCGCATCGACCGCGGCGATGGCCTGCCAGGTGGACAGATAGGTCGAACGCTGTCCTTCCTCCGCCAGCCACCGCGCCGTTTCCTCGAAACTCTCACGGTCGTGCACGTTCCAGACTTCGGCGATGCCGCCGCGCAACTCGTCGTCATCTTTCCCGGTAACCACGGCATTCACGAAATCGCCGTTGAACGCGGACAGCGGCGCGCTGAGCGTGACCAGCCATTGCTCGTCTGCCGTGAGCGTCTCCGCGGTGCCGAAATGAAGCTTCTCGTTGTCGAGCAGCGCATGCCCGAGCGTGTCTCTGATGCCCATTGATTTCCCTCCAGTTTTCTTGAAACATGAATGCGTCCGGATTGGATGCCGGCTGAATCGGCGTGACGGCGAATCTTAAACAGCAGTTCTCGCCTGTATTTGCACTGTCGGCCCGCGCTGACGCCAAGTCCCGCTGCATGCTGGCTGGCCACTGGCGGCAACCGCATAGAAGGAGGGAAAGGAGGCGACCATGGCTACACATCCCGATATTCCAGCTCCCGTGTCACCCAAGTTGCCGGTGGAGCCCGATGAAGGGCCGAGCACGCCCCCCGACGAGCCTACGGATCCGGAGCCGCCGCCCTCCATCTCGTGAGCCGCTGGGTGGGCCGCGATAAGCTCGCGCCATGGACGAACTCGATTGCGCCGTCATTGGCGGTGGTGTGGTAGGGCTGGCAGTGGCGCGCGCATTGGCGCTTGCGGGCCGGGAGGTGCTGGTGCTCGAAGCCGAAGGTGCCATCGGCACAGGAACCAGTTCGCGCAACAGCGAAGTCATTCATGCCGGCATCTATTACCCGCAGGGCTCGCTCAAGGCGAAGCTGTGTGTGGAAGGGCGGAACGCGCTCTACGCGTATGCGGCGGAGCGCGGTGTGCCGCACCGGCGTTGCGGCAAGCTAATCGTGGCGACCTCCGCCGAGCAGGTTGTCCAACTCGAATCGATCCGCGCGAAGGCCGAGGCCAACGGTGTCGACGACCTCGTGCAGATCACCGCGCAGCAGGCACTGGAGATGGAGCCGCAACTGCATTGCACGGCGGCGCTGCATTCGCCCAGCACCGGCATCATCGACAGCCACGCACTCATGCTGAGCCTGCTCGGCGACCTGGAGAACGCGGGCGGCATGCTGGCGCTGAAGTCGCCCATCACGCGCGCCGAATGCAGCGAGCGCGGCATCGTCCTGATCGCCGAGGACGGAACGGCGCTGCGCTGCCGCAGCGTCGTCAATGCGGCGGGGCTCGGTGCGCCGGCGCTGGCCCGGCGCTTCGAAGGGCTGTCCGCGTCGGCGATCCCGACCGAGTATTTCGCCAAGGGCAACTACTTCACCCTGTCCGGCCGGGCACCCTTCAGCCGTCTCATCTACCCGGTGCCCGAGCCCGGAGGCCTTGGCGTTCACCTGACGCTCGACCTCGGCGGCCAGGCCAAGTTCGGCCCCGACGTGCAGTGGGTCGAGTCGGCCGACGACCTCGTGGTGAAACCCGCCCGCGGCGATAGCTTCTATGCCGAGGTGCGCAAGTACTGGCCTGCGCTGCCCGATGGTGGATTGATCCCGGGCTACGCCGGCATGCGGCCGAAGATATCGGGCCCCGGCGAGCCGGCTGCCGACTTCAGGATCGATGGTCCCGCGTCGCACGGCGTGCCGGGGCTGGTCAATCTGTTCGGCATCGAATCGCCGGGGCTCACCAGCAGCCTCGCGATCGGTGCCCATGTCGCCCGGCTGCTGGCCGATGCATGAGCCATCGCGCGCACAAGTCTGCACACCTGCCGCGCATGAGGGGCTTTTGAGCCTGTAACATGACACCACGCCATATGCTGGCGTGAAGCCGCCGGCGCGGTGCCGGTGCCATCACGGAGGAAAGATTCCAATGAGTGCATCCAACAATCTTGAAGCAGCAGCCGAAGACATCGCAAGCGACGTGCGCGGCGTGTTGGCCAGCAAGGACCTGGATTCGGTTCCCCACATCAAGGCGCTGCGTCAGCGCATCGACACCAAGCTCGCCATCGCGCGCGAACTCGCCGCCGAGAAGAGCAAGCTCGCCGCCAAGAAGGCGCGCGAGGCGGCCACCGCCACCAACGCCTACGCCCACGACGAACCTTGGCAGATCGCAGGCGCCGCACTGGCCGTCGGCGTGCTGGTGGGTCTGTTGCTTGGCCGCCGCTGATCGCGCTGATCCAAGCGCGCACTGCCGGGTCGTTCGTTTCCGCGCGTTGAGCGGGGCTGGAGCATGCCCATGAGGCTGCTCTCGCTACTGGGGCTGAGTGGCCGCATACGGCAACTGCGCATTGCTGCCGCCGAAGGTGCGCTGGCAGCCGAAGACCGGGTGCAACTGCTGCGCATGGCCTGGGAAGACGAGAAGCAGCGCCTGAAGCTGATGCTCGTCCTCGTGGTGGCCGTGCTCGGGCTCACTACGGTCACCGTCGCGCTGCTGTCGGTGGCGGTGGTGGTGCATTTCTGGGAAACGCCGCACCGCATCACGGCCGCATGGTCGGTCGCCGGTGTCTGGGTCGTGCTCTGGCTGGCCGCGGTGGTCGGACTGCTGCAGACCTTGCGCAATGCCTCCAACAGCTTCACTCCGGCACGCCAGGAGTTCGAGCGCGACTGGGCCTGGGTGCAGGACAGTTTCGGCCTCGGCAAGGACCCGGAAGACGAGGAAGCGCCGCGACCCCCGCGCCCGTCCACGCGCGAGGAGTTGCTGGCACGCATGGAGCGTCAACGCGAGCGCATCGCGACGCTGCAAGGTGGCCGCGAAACAGAGCCCGCCAGTCCGGAGCGCGCAGCGCCTCCGCCCAATGAGACGGCTTCTGCCGCCGCATTGCGAATTGCGCGGGCGCATCCGGTGGCGACCGGCGTTGTCGCAGCCGCCGCCGTGGTGGTGCTCCGCCCGAAGCGCCTGCTGCGCTGGGCAGCTGTCATCGCGCCGATTCTTTGGCGCATGCGCTGACGAAGAAGTGAAAGGTCTCAGGCCTTGCTGCGATCACGCAGCAGCGCCTGGGCCGTCTCGCGGACCAGCGCCGGGCCGCGGTAGATGAGGCCGGTGTAGATCTGCACCACGTCCGCGCCCGCGGCGATCTTGGCCCTGGCGTCGGCCGCGCTCAGGATGCCGCCCACGCCGATGATCGGGAAGTCCTTTCCCAATGCAGCACGCAGTTGCGCAATCACGCGGTTACTCGCCTCGCGTACCGGCGCGCCAGACAGGCCACCGGCTTCTTCCGCATGCGGCAGTCCGGCCACCGCCTCGCGAGCCAGCGTGGTGTTCGTCGCGATCACGCCGTCCATCCGGTGGCGTTGCAGTGTTGCGGCAATGACCGCGACTTGGGCTTCATCGAGATCGGGCGCGATCTTCACGAACAGTGGCGCGCGCTTGCCGTGGCGCGTGGCCAGGGTCTCGCGGCGCTCGGCCACTGCGCCGAGCAGCGCATCGAGCGCTTCGTCGCTCTGCAGCGTGCGCAGGTTGGCCGTGTTGGGGCTCGAGATGTTGATCGTCACGTAGTCGGCATGCGGGTACACGCCGTCCAGGCAGGCGAGGTAATCGTCCACCGCGCGCTCGATCGGCGTGGCAGCGTTCTTGCCGATGTTGAGGCCCAGCAGCATTGGCGATTTGCCGCCGCCGCTCTTGCGAAAACGTGCCTTCTGCACATTGGCCAGGAAGGCGTCGAGCCCTTCGTTGTTGAAACCGAGCCGGTTGATCAGCGCATCGCGCTGCGGCAGGCGGAACATGCGCGGCTTCGGATTGCCCGGCTGCGCTTTCGGCGTGACCGTGCCGACTTCGACGAACCCGAAACCCATGGCTGCAAAGGCGTCGATGCAGCGGGCGTTCTTGTCGAGCCCTGCAGCCAGGCCCACGCGGTTCGGAAAGGTCAGCCCGGCCAGCGTGACGGGGTCGTCCACGCGCGGTGCGGAATAGGCGCAGGCCAGCGGCGTGTTCTGCGTACGGGCGAGGCCGTCGAGGGTGATTTCATGGGCGTGCTCGGGATCGAAACCGAACAGGAAAGGGCGGGCCAGGCCATAGAGCGAAGAGGGCAGCAGCAGGGGCATCGGATAATTCTCGTCTCGACTTCAATGAGCCAAGGATTCTCCGCGATGACCGCACCCGCCTCCCCAGCCCCCGCGACCCCTGTCCTGTCCCAGGACGAACTCAAGACCCAGGTCGGCCTTGCCGCGCTGGCCTATGTGGTCAAGGGCGAGATCGTCGGCGTGGGCACCGGCTCGACGGTCAACAAGTTCATCGATGCGCTGGCGACGATCAAGGACGAGATCAAGGGTGCCGTCTCGAGCTCGGTGGCATCGACCGAACGCCTGCGTGCGCTCGGCATTCAAGTGTTCGACAGCAACGAGGTGGAAGAACTGGCCGTCTACATCGACGGTGCCGATGAAATCGATCACCGGGGCTTCATGGTGAAGGGCGGCGGCGCGGCGCTCACGCGCGAGAAGATCGTCGCGGCGCAGTCCAAGCGCTTCGTCTGCATCGCCGACGCCTCCAAGCTGGTCGAGACGCTGGGCGCCTTCCCGCTGCCGGTGGAGGTGGTCCCGATGGCGGTGCGCCGCGTGATGCGCCAGTTCGCCAAGCTGGGCGGAGTCGCCCAGGTGCGCGAGAAGGACGGCCTGCCGCTGGTCACCGACAACGGCCAGCACATCGTCGACGTGACGGGCCTGCAGATCGCCGATCCGCTCGCTTTCGAGTCCGAGGTGAGCCAATGGCCGGGCGTGGTGACGGTCGGCGTCTTTGCCCACCAGAAGGCCGATGTGTGCCTGCTGGGCACCGCGACGGGCGTGAAGACGATGCAGTTCGCCTGAGGGGCGAACCGCCCGGCGTCAGAACTTGATGCCCGCCGGGTTGCCTGCACCCGGATCGCTCGGTGCGGCGGGCGGTGGCGCAGGCTGTGCGGCGGGTGCTGCTGCGGCGCGGGGTGCCGGCGCCGCCTGCTGTGCGGCGACCAGGGGACGGGCCGGCCCATTGCGGTAGCCCGCGGGCAGGCTGTTGCTCTTGGGGTAGCCGGCCGCATCGAGGTACTGCGACCATTCCGCATCACCGTAGCCCTTGAGCTGCTGCGAGCCGATGGTGAGCAGCGGCAGCGAACTCTGGCTGCTCAGCCGCTGCAGCGCCTCGATTTCTTCATTGCTCTTGACTGTGCGTTCCTCGAATGGGATGCCGCGCGTGGTGAGCAGCGTGCGGGCCGCGCTGCAGGGTGCGCAGTCTTCGCTCGTGTACAGCGTGACCGGATACCGCTGCGCCACCTGCCGCAACTCGTAGGGCAGCCCTGCCGTGTTGACCGGTGAACTGGCGCCTTGCGGGGCCGCTGCCGGTTCGGTGCTGGCCGTAGGCGCGCGGTCCGAGAAAGTGACTTTGCCGTTCTTGTCGACGTTGCGATAGATCGGCTGGGCCATCGCACCTGCGGCGACGAGCAGCAGGGCGAGACCGGTCAGGCGATGCGACGGGAATTTGTAAGACGTCAGATACATGTCCCGAGTATCGCAAGCTTCAGCGCTGCATCAAGCAGGCTGGGCCTCGGCCATGCCCTGATGTCGCAGCAATGCATCAAGCTGGGGCTCGCGGCCGCGGAAAGCCTTGAACGAATCCATGGCGCTGCGGCTGCCGCCAGCCTCCAGGATGGCCTGGCGGTACTTGCGGCCGGTCTCGATGTTCGGCTCGCCGTCGGCGCCCACGGTTTCCTCGAAGGCCGCATAGGCGTCGGCGCTCAGCACCTCGGCCCACTTGTAGCTGTAGTAGCCGGCCGCGTAGCCGCCCGAGAAGATGTGGCTGAAAGTATTCGGCGTGCGGCTGAACGGCGGCGAGGGCATCACCGCCACTTCGCTGCGCACCTTGCCCAGCAGCGCCATCACGTCGCCCGGCTTCGCGGCGGCAGCGTGGTATTCGGTGTGCAGCAGCATGTCGAACAGCGAGAACTCGATCTGGCGCAGCGTCTGCAGGCCGCTCTGGAAGTTCTTGGCGGCGGTCATCTTGTCGAAGAGGGCACGCGGCAGCGGTTCGCCGGTGTCGACATGGGCCGTCATGTGGCTGAGCACGTCCCACTCCCAGCAGAAGTTTTCCATGAATTGGCTCGGCAGCTCGACCGCGTCCCACTCGACGCCGCTGATGCCCGAGACGTCGCGCTCGTTCACCTGCGTGAGCATGTGGTGCAGGCCATGGCCGAACTCGTGGAAGAGGGTGGTCACGTCGTCGTGCGTGAGAAGCGGCGGCTTGCCGTCCACGCCGCTCGCGAAGTTGCAGACCAATTGCGCGACCGGCGTCTGCAGCACGCCGTTGTCGGGGCGGAGCCACCGGGCGCGCACGTCGTCCATCCAGGCGCCGCCACGCTTGGCGGCGCGGGCGGAGGGGTCGAGGTAGAACTGGCCGACCTTCTGGCCCGCACGTTCGATGCGATAGAACTCGACGCTCGGGTGCCACGTCGGTGCGCTGTCGCGGCGGATGGACACCTCGAACAGCGTCTCGACGATCTTGAAGAGGCCCGCCATCACCTTCGGCGCGGGGAAATACTGCTTCACTTCCTGCTCGCTGAAGGCATAGCGCGCTTCCTTGAGCTTCTCGCCGATGTAGCTCCAGTCCCAGGGCTGCGGATCGGTGATGCTCAGTTGCTCGGCGGCGAAGGCACGCAGGTCGGCCAGGTCGCGTTCGCCATACGGCTTGGCCTTGGTCGCCAGATCGCGCAGGAACTTGACGACCTGCTCGGGCGATTCGGCCATCTTCGGCACGACCGACAGTTCGCCGAAATTCTTGTAGCCCAGGAGCTTCGCCTCTTCTTCGCGCAGCGCGAGGATCTCGGTGATGAGAGCCGTGTTGTCGAAGGCGGCATCGCCGAACTCGCTGGCACGCGTGACGTAGGCGCGGTAGAGCGTTTCGCGCAAGGCGCTGCTCTTGGCGAACTGCATCACCGGCAGGTAGCAGGGCATCTTGAGCGTGAGCTTGTAGCCGTCCTTGCCGTCGGCTTCGGCGGCAGCGCGCGCGGCGCTCACCACGTCTTCAGGCACGCCTTCGAGTTCGCCGAGCTTGGCGTAGTACGCGAAGGCATCGGTCGCGTCGAGCGCGTTTTCGCTGAACTTCTGGCTGAGTTCGGCCTGGCGTTCCTGGATGTCGGCAAAGCGCTTCTTGGCGTCGCCCTGCAACTCGGCGCCACCAAGCACGAAGTTGCGCACGGCGTTGCGGTGCGCCTGACGCTGCTCGGCGTTGAGCGTGGCGACGTTGATGGCCTTGTACTTGGCGTAGAGCCGTTCGTCAGAGCCCAGGCGGGTCCAGAACGCGGTGACGCGCGGCATCGCCTCGTTGTAGGCGGCGCGCAGCTCGGGTGTGTCGGCCACGGCATTGAGATGGCCGACGGCGCCCCAAGCGCGGCTGAAGCGCTCGGAAGCCACGTCGAGCACCTTCGAGATCGCGTTCCAATCGGCGGGAAATTCGGGCGCCGTCGCGGCCTGCAGGGCGGTCTCGGCATCGGTCAGCAGCGTGTCTACGGCCGGCGCCACGTGCTCGGGCCTGATGCGGTCGAACAGCGGGAGGTCGTTGAAGT
The DNA here is from genome assembly GCF_030815625.1 of Variovorax sp. W1I1. Classification (NCBI taxonomy): domain Bacteria; kingdom Pseudomonadati; phylum Pseudomonadota; class Betaproteobacteria; order Burkholderiales; family Comamonadaceae; genus Variovorax; species Variovorax sp. W1I1. Next base: position 1,901,814 of record NZ_JAUSWZ010000001.1, read on the forward strand.
CGAGGAGGGGGTTGTTCGTGATGGCCATGAAAGTTACTTTGCGGCGCGTTCGGCGGCTTCAAGGGTGTTGGCGAGCAGCATGGCGCGGGTCATCGGGCCGACGCCGCCGGGCACGGGGGTGATCCAGCTGGCCACTTCCTTCACGCCATCGAAGTCGACGTCGCCTGCCAGCTTGCCGTCCGCCTTGCGGTTCATGCCGACGTCGATGACGACGGCGCCGGGCTTCACCATGTCGGCCGTGAGCAGGTTCAGCTTGCCGACGGCGGCGACGATCACGTCGGCCTGCCGCGTGATGGCGCCCAGGTCTTGCGTGGCGCTGTGGCAGATGGTCACGGTGGCGCTCTTGGCGAGCAGCATCATGGCCATCGGCTTGCCGACGATGTTGCTGCGGCCGATGACCACCGCATGCTTGCCGCGCAGGTCGTAGCCGATCGCTTCGAGCATCTTCATGCAGCCGTGCGGCGTGCAGGGCCAGAAGCCGGGAGCGCCGGTCATCAGCGCACCGGCGCTGGCAACGTGGAAGCCGTCGACATCCTTGGCGGGCGAGATGGTCTCGATGACCTTCTGGCTGTCCATGTGTTTGGGCAGCGGCAACTGAACCAGGATGCCGTGCACCTCGGGGTCGTCGTTGAGGGCGCGGACGCGGGCCAGCAGGTCGGCCTCGGTCATGTCGGCGGGGTAGATCTCCAGCGTGGCTTCGAGGCCGGTCTGCGTGCTGTCGTTGACCTTGTGCTTTGTGTAGACCTGGCTGGCCGGGTCTTCGCCCACGAGGATGATGGAAAGAGCCGGGTTCACGCCACGGGCCTTGAGTGCGGCGGTGCGGCCTGCGACTTCGGCGCGGATGGTTTTGGCGAGGGCGTTGCCGTCGATCAGTTGGGCGGTCATCGGTTTCGATTTTCCAAGTAAAAACGCCCGCTTGCGCAGGCGTGAGGGATATGCATTGCTATCGGGGAAATAGCGTCTAGGCCTTGGCAGCAGGGGCCGCTTGGCCGAGGGCGATCTTCAGCAGATCGGCCACGGTGTTGGCGTTGAGCTTTTCCATGATGTTGGCGCGGTGCGCCTCCACCGTCTTGATGCTGATGCCCAGGTCGTCGGCGATCTGCTTGTTCAGGCGGCCGGCGACGATGCGCTCGAGCACCTGCGCCTCGCGGCCGGTGAGCTTGGACAGAAGCGCATCGCGGCTGGCCGACTGCTGATGCTGCGTGAAAGCGCCGCGCGCATGTTCGAGCATGCGCTCGACCAGCGTGACGAGTTCTTCGTCGTTGAAGGGCTTCTGGATGAAATCCATCGCGCCCTTCTTCATGCTGTCGACCGCCATCGGCACGTCGCCGTGCCCGGTGATGACCACGATCGGCAACGGGGAGCGCCGCTCGATCAGCCGATCCTGCAATTCGAGGCCGGTCATGCCGGCCATGCGGATGTCGACGATCAAACAGGCGACTTCGCGCGGGTCGTATCGGGAGAGAAAGGATTCGGCGGAATCGAAACAGCGGACTCTGTAGTCCTTGCCTTCGAGCAGCCATTGCAGCGAATCGCGTACGGCTTCGTCGTCGTCGACGACATAGACCGTGCCCTTCTTCGGAATCAAACTCATGCAGGTACCTTTGCCTCGTCGCTAGCTACGGAACTGATAGCGTCCAACACCGGAATCCAGAAGGAAAAACGGCATCCGATCACATCCGGGCCATTGTAGATGTTCTCCGCCTGCATCCGGCCGCGGTGCGACTCGACGATGGTGCGGCATAGATTCAGCCCGATGCCCATGCCTTCGGGCTTGGTGGAGAAGAAGGCTTCGTAGAGCCGGTCCATCACCTCTGGCGACAGGCCCTTGCCCGTGTCCTGCACCGAGAACTCGATGGCGTTCTGCCCCTCGATGGTCTTGGGCAGCACGCGCAACTCGACGCTGCGGCGGGCGAGCGGGCGGTCGGCGAGGTCGATCGATTCGGCCGCGTTCTTCAGCAGGTTGACCATCACCTGCTCGATCAGGATCGGGTCGACTCGCACCACCGGCAGCCGAGCGGCCACGTAGTGGTTCAGGCGCACGTTGCGGCGGCGCAGCTCGATGCCTGCGAGTTCGACGGCTTCGCTCACCATGGTGGCCACGTCGGCAGGCGTGCGGTTCGGTTCGCTGCGCTTCACGAAAGAGCGGATGCGCTGAATGATCTGGCCGGCGCGCTGGGCCTGCTTCGATGTCTTCTCCAGCGCTGCAAGCAGCGCCTCGGTGTCGATCGTCTGCCCCTTGATGCGCGACATCATCCCGTTGCAGTAGTTGGTGATGGCCGTGAGCGGCTGGTTGAGTTCGTGTGCCACGCTCGATGCCATTTCACCCATCGTGATCAGGCGGCTCGCGGCCTGGGCCTTGTCCGCCTGCGCGGCGGCCTGCTCCTCGGCATCGCGGCGCGGCGTGATGTCGGTGGCGATCACGAGTTGCGCAAGACGGCCGTCCACCCACGTCAGGTAGCGCGAGCGCACTTCGAGCCATTTGCCGAGGTGGGGCACGAAGATTTCGTTGTTGGCGGCTTGCGCGGCGGTGAGCGTGTCGATGGGAAGACCGGCGTACGGGTCCACGTCGTCCAGGCCTTCGTCGTGCGCATTCGATGCCGGTACGCCGGCCTGCGCCACCATGCCGAGATGGCCCACGGTATCGGAGCCGAACCAGAGGCGATACAGCTTGTTGGCGAACAGCAGTTCTTCGCTGCCGATGGGCGCGACCGACACCGCCGCGTCGAGCGCTTCGAGCACCGTCGTGAAGCGCTCATAAGAGGCGGACAACTGTTCGCGGATGCGTGTCGGCTCTGTGATGTCAGTCATCGACGTCATCCAGCCGGTCTGGTGGCCGCGCGCGTCGATCAGCGGAGAGACATAGAGCCGCGCGTTGAACACGCTGCCGTTCTTGCGCTTCACCCGCACCTGGAAGCCGCCGGGGAGAGCGCGTCCGTGCAGCTCTTCTTCCAGCCGCTCGTTCATCACTTCGCGGTCGGATTCCAGCCAGTAGGGAAAGGGCGGCGACTGGCCGACCAGTTCGGCTTCGCTCCAGCCGGTCATCGCGCAGAACGCGGCGTTCACGTAGGTGATGCGGCCTTGCAAGTCGAGCACGCGCATGCCGGTCAGCATGGAGTTTTCCATCGCACGGCGGAAGTTGGTTTCGGCGACCAGGCGTTGCTGGGCTTGCAGGCGTCGGCGCGTGTGGCGCCAGGTGCCGATCAGCATCCAACTGGTGAGCACGCTGAGCGCGCAGACCAGCCAGAAGAGGCCGTTGCCCACCACGCCTTGCGAGGTGCGATAGGCCTGCGCTCGCAGGATCAGCGCATTGCCGACGGGTGATACGGGCACCTCGTATTCGTTGGTTCGCTCTGACCACGGCAGCAGCCGCGTGCCGCTGTCCTTCAGGTTGGTCGTGTTGCCGGCGATGACGTTGCCCTTGGCGTCGAGCAGCGAGACCGCGTAGCGCGCCTGCACTTCAGAAGGCATGCCGTAGCGCAGCAGCCCATCGACCGAGAACTCGCCGAGCACCACGCCCGCGAACAGGCCCTGGTCGAAAAGAGGAATGTGCAACTGCAGCATCGCGGCCGGGTCGCCGCCGGCCACGGGTTGCGAATACACCGGCTGGCGCAGTTCGCGCGCCAGGGCGTAGTTACTTTCGATGTCGCCGGGCCGCAGCACATCGCCGATCAGGTGCTGCTGCGCGGGATGCACGCTGGGCGCTGCATAGCCGGCCTTGAAGCGGCGGCGGTCGTCGATCCAAGTGATGGTCTGCAGTTCGGGGAATTGGCTCACGAGCGATTCGGCGCGGCTCGTGAACTCGGTGGGATCGATCTCGCGGTTGGACGCATCGCGCGCGATGCGCATCAGTTGTTCCTGGCGCTCCAGCAACCGAAGGCGCATGCGCTGCTGGGCGTATTCGACGTCGCGGCGTACCGACTCCTGCTCGCGCTCGACTTCCTCGGTTCGCAGATACCAGAAAGCGGAAACGATGGCCGCGAGGAAAAGCAGCACCGCCGCCATCGGCGCGAGCATGGCGACCGCGTCCTGCAGGACCGGCGTTTGTCGACGCCACCAGCGGCGCCACCAGGAGAGCGGCGAGGCATTCACGGCACTGCGGGCGACCGCCAGCGGGGAGGAGAGGGGCATCCGGCGAGTTTAGGGGATTGCCCCTTGAGCGCTGACGGAAAAGCGCCAGTGCCATTGATCCGGTTGCGGTCGCGTTCGGCTTGGAAACTCACAAAAAATATCACAATAAGAAATCACCATGCGCCATTTGAAATAACGGAATTTCTATGCGAAACTCGCCCGCGTTTATTGCAGAGCGCACTAAATTACAGCCACAGCCCTAAAAGGAGAGACAAGCATGTCGGCAAATCCCGAGAACCTGTTCGGCTCGGCCGCAAACGATGCGGACGCCCAGGAGACCCGTGAATGGATGGATGCACTGTCCTCCGTCATCCAGAGCGAGGGGCCGGAGCGGGCCCACTTCCTTCTCGAGCAACTGCTCGAACATGCCCGGCAGCACAGCATCGACAAGCCGTTCTCTGCCAACACCGCCTACGTCAACACCATCGAGCCCGATCAGGAAGAGCGTTGCCCCGGCAACCTCGAGATCGAGGAGCGCCTGCGCGCCTACATGCGCTGGAACGCGATGGCGATGGTGGTCAAGGCGAACCGCCACCATCCCCCTGAAGGCGGCGACCTCGGCGGCCACATCGGCTCCTTCGCCTCGCTGGCGAACATGTTCGGCGCCGGCTTCAACCACTTCTGGCATGCCGAGAGCGAGAACCACGGCGGCGACTGCCTCTACATCCAGGGCCACGTCTCCCCCGGCATTTATGCCCGCGCTTACCTCGAAGGCCGCCTGACCGAAGAGCAACTGCTCAACTTCCGCCAGGAAGTGGACGGCAAGGGTCTCTCCAGCTACCCGCATCCCAAGTTGATGCCCCAGTTCTGGCAGTTCCCCACGGTGTCGATGGGCCTCGGCCCGCTGATGGCCATCTACCAGGCCCGCTTTCTCAAGTACCTGCATGCCCGCGGCATCGCCAACACCGAGAACCGCAAGGTCTGGGTGTTCTGCGGTGACGGCGAAATGGACGAAGTCGAATCGATGGGCGCCATCGGCCTGGCAGCGCGCGAAGGCCTCGACAACCTCGTGTTCGTCATCAACTGCAACCTGCAGCGCCTCGACGGCCCGGTGCGCGGCAACGGCAAGATCATCCAGGAGCTGGAAGGCGAATTCCGTGGCTCAGGCTGGAACGTCATCAAGCTGATCTGGGGCAGCGGCTGGGATCAGTTGATCGCACGCGACAAGGAAGGCGCGCTCCGCAAGATCATGATGGAGACGAACGACGGTGACTACCAGTCGTTCAAGGCCAACGACGGCGCCTACGTTCGCAAGCACTTCTTCGGCCGCGATCCGCGCACGCTGGAAATGGTCGCCAAGATGAGCGACGACGACATCTGGCAGCTGCGCCGCGGCGGCCACGACTCGCAGAAGGTCTATGCGGCCTTCGATGCGGCCGTCAAGCACAAGGGCCAGCCCACGGTGCTCCTGATCAAGACGGTCAAGGGCTTCGGCATGGGCAAGATCGGCGAGGGCAAGAACAACGTCCACCAGACCAAGAAGCTGAGCGACGAGGACATCATGGCCTTCCGCGACCGTTTCAACATCCCGATCCCGGACAGCCAGATCGCCGACCTGCCGTTCTACAAGCCGGCCGACGACACCCCGGAAATGAAGTACCTGCACGAGCGCCGCAAGGCCCTCGGTGGCTACCTGCCGCACCGCCGCACCAAGGCCGACGAGAGCTTCACGGTGCCCTCGCTCGAGACCTTCAAGTCGGTGATGGAGCCCACGGCCGAAGGCCGCGAGATCTCGACGACGCAGGCCTACGTTCGCTTCCTCACGCAGCTTCTGCGCGACAAGGCGCTCGGCCCGCGCGTGGTGCCCATCCTGGTGGACGAGGCCCGTACTTTCGGCATGGAAGGGTTGTTCCGCCAGATCGGCATCTACAACCCCGCAGGCCAGCAGTACACCCCGGTCGATAAGGACCAGGTCATGTACTACAAGGAAGACAAGGCCGGCCAGATCCTGCAGGAAGGCATCAACGAAGCCGGCGGCATGTCCAGCTGGATCGCGGCGGCCACCTCGTACAGCACGAACAACCGCATCATGGTGCCGTTCTACGTGTACTACTCGATGTTCGGCTTCCAGCGCATCGGCGACCTGGCCTGGGCGGCCGGCGACATGCAGGCCCGCGGCTTCCTGCTGGGCGGCACCTCGGGGCGCACCACGCTGAACGGCGAAGGCCTGCAGCACGAAGACGGTCACAGCCACATCCTGGCCAACACCATCCCGAACTGCGTGAGCTACGACCCGACCTTCGCGCACGAAGTCGGCGTGATCCTGCACCATGGCTTGAAGCGCATGGTCGAGAAGCAGGACAACGTCTATTACTACCTGACGCTGCTCAACGAAAACTACGCGATGCCCGGCCTCCAGCCCGGCACCGAAGAGCAGATCATCAAGGGCATGTACCTGTCCAAGCAGGGGCCGGTGGTCAAGGCGGCCAAGGGCAGCAAGGAAGCGCCGACCGTGCAACTGCTCGGCAGCGGCACCATCCTGCGCGAGAGCTTCGCGGCGCAAGAGTTGCTCGAGAAGGACTGGGGCGTGTCGGCTTCCGTGTGGAGCTGCCCGAGCTTCAACGAGCTCACCCGCGACGGCCAGGACGCCGACCGCTGGAACCTGCTGCACCCCGACCAGACCCCGCGCGTGCCCTTCGTGGCCGAGCAACTCGCGCCCACGACCGGCCCGGTGGTCGCATCGACCGACTACATGAAGGCCTATGCGGAACAGATCCGCCCCTTCATTCCGAAGGGCCGCACCTACAAGGTGCTGGGCACCGACGGTTTCGGCCGCAGCGACTTCCGTAACAAGCTGCGCGAACACTTCGAGATCAATCGTCACTACATCGTGGTGGCCGCGCTCAAGGCGCTGAGCGAAGATGGCACCGTGCCGGTGGCCAAGGTGGTGGAAGCGATCAAGAAGTACGGCATCAATGTCGACAAGGTCAACCCGCTCTACGCTTGAACATCAACAACCAACGAACGAACGGCGCCTCGCGGCGGGAGACAACGATATGGCAGCAGTGGAAGTGAAGGTGCCGGACATCGGCGATTTCGATGAAGTCGCGGTGATCGAGGTGCTGGTGAAGGTGGGCGACACGGTCAAGGCCGAGCAGTCGCTCATCACGGTGGAATCGGACAAGGCGTCGATGGAGATTCCGTCGTCGACCGCCGGTGTGGTCAAGGAAATCAAGGTCGAGGTCGGCGGCAAGGTGAAGGAGGGCTCGGTGGTGCTCGTGCTGGAGGCCGAAGGTGCCGCCGCTGCACCGCCCCCCGCGCCTGCAGCAGCTCCGGCTCCTGCGGCTGCCGCTCCGGCACCCGCAGCCGCGGCGCCTGCACCCGCTGCCGCGCCCGCCGCAGCCTCCGGCCCGGTCGAGATCAAGGTGCCGGACATCGGCGACTTCAAGGACGTCGCGGTCATCGAACTGCTGGTGAAGCCCGGCGACACGATCACGGCCGACCAGTCGCTGATCACGGTGGAGTCGGACAAGGCCTCGATGGAGATTCCGTCGTCGGGTGCCGGCGTGCTGAAGGAGCTCAAGGTCAAGGTCGGCGACACGGTCAACATCGGTGACCTGATCGCGATCCTGGAAGGTTCGGCAGGTGCTGCCGCACCCGCGCCTGCGCAAGCTGCCGCAGCAGCACCGGCCGCAGCAACCGCCAGCGCCCCCGCGCCGGCCGCTGCTTCTCCGGCCCCGGCCGCAAGCCCGGTAGCCGCCGCTGCACCGCACGATCCCACCACGGCGCCCAGCGCCAACCTGCCGCACGCCTCGCCCTCGGTGCGCAAGTTCGCCCGCGAACTCGGCGTGCCGCTCGAAGAGGTCAAGGGCTCCGGTCCCAAGGGCCGCATCACGCAGGAAGACGTCCAGGGCTTCACCAAGGCCGTGATGAGCGGCCAGGCCAGCACCAAGGCCTCTGCGGCCAAGGCGCCGGCCGGCGGCGGCAGCGCGGATGGCGCGGCGTTGGGCCTCATTCCGTGGCCCAAGGTCGACTTCACCAAGTTCGGTGCGGTCGAGCGCAAGGATCTCTCGCGCATCAAGAAGCTCAGCGGCGCGAACCTGCACCGCAACTGGGTGATGATTCCGCACGTCACCAACAACGACGAAGCCGACATCACCGAGCTCGAAGCCTTCCGCGTCTCCACCAACAAGGAGAACGAGAAGTCTGGCGTGAAGGTCACGATGCTGGCCTTCGTGATCAAGGCGGTGGTGGCGGCGCTGAAGAAATTCCCCGACTTCAACGCGAGCCTCGATGGCGACCAGCTCGTCTACAAGCAGTACTTCAACATCGGCTTCGCCGCGGACACGCCCAACGGGCTCGTGGTTCCGGTGCTGAAAGATGCCGACAAGAAGGGCATCCTGCAGATCAGCGCCGAGATGGGCGAACTCGCCAAGAAGGCGCGCGACGGCAAGCTCGGCTCGGCCGACATGCAGGGCGGCTGCATGTCGATCAGCTCGCTCGGCGGCATCGGCGGCACGCACTTCACGCCCATCATCAACGCCCCCGAAGTGGCCATCCTCGGCCTCTCCAAGGGCCAGATGAAGCCGGTGTGGGACGGCAAGCAATTCGTGCCGCGTCTGACGCTGCCGCTGTCGCTGTCCTACGACCACCGCGTGATCGACGGGGCCCTGGCTGCGCGCTTCAACGCCTACCTGGGGCAAGTGCTCGCGGACTACCGTCGAATCCTGCTATGACCACGGTAGTGGCCGTCCGCAAGGGCGGCCAGGTCACGATGGCAGCCGATTCTCTGGTGACCTTCGGCGACACGCGGCTCTCGCACCGCGCCGAGAAGAACCAGAAGATCTTCACCGTCGAGGACGCGGCGGGCACCAGCCTGTTCGCCATGGCCGGCGCCGCGGCGCACTTCCTGGTGCTGCAGCACGCGCTGGCCGCGCAGGAGCGCGAGAAGCTCCTGTTCGGCAGCAAGCACGAGATCTTTCGCACCTTCACGATGCTGCATCCGGTGCTCAAGGACTCGTTCTTCATGCAGACCAAGGAAGACGACCACGAGCCCTACGAGTCGAGCCAGTTCACGATGCTGATGGCCAACCAGAGCGGCATCTACGGCATCTACAGCTACCGCGAGGTGTTCGAGTTCAAGGAGTTCTGGGCCATCGGCTCGGGACGCAGCTTTGCGCTCGGCGCCATGCACGCGGCCTATGACATCAAGTCGCGCAGCGCGCGCGACGTGGCGGAGGCGGGGATCGCCGCCGCCTGCGAATTCGATCGCAATTCGGCCCCACCGGTCGACGTTCTCACACTCAAACTGAAAGTGTCCAAATGAGCGAACAACAAATCAAGGTGCCCGACATCGGCGACTTCGACGAAGTCGCGGTGATCGAGGTGCTGGTCAATGTCGGAGACACGGTCAAGGCCGAACAGTCGCTGATCACGGTCGAATCGGACAAGGCCTCGATGGAGATTCCGTCGTCGGCGGCCGGCGTGGTGAAAGCCATTGCCGTGAAGGTGGGCGACAAGGTCAAGGAAGGCTCGGTCGTGTTGACGCTGGAGGTGGAGGGTGCCGCAGCGGCTGCACCGGCTGCCGCCGCGCCAGCGCCTGCTGCCGCGGCTCCTGCGCCCAAGGCTGCGACACCTGCTCCGGCTCCGGCCGCTGCGCCTGTCGCTTCCACCTACGGCGGCAAGGTCGATGTCGAGTGCGACGTGATCGTGCTCGGCGCCGGCCCCGGCGGCTATTCGGCAGCTTTCCGCGCGGCCGACCTGGGCCTGAAGGTCGTGCTGATCGAGCGCTATGCCACCCTCGGCGGCGTGTGCCTGAACGTCGGCTGCATCCCCTCGAAGGCGCTGCTGCACGTGGCTTCCGTCATGGACGAGGTCAAGCACTTCGCCGACCTGGGCGTGAGCTTCGCCGCGCCCACGGTCGACCGCGCCAAGCTGCTCGGCCACAAGAACAAGGTGGTGGGCAAGCTCACCGGCGGCCTCACGGCCATGGCCAAGATGCGCAAGGTAACGGTGCTGCGCGGCGTGGGCAACTTCATCGATCCGTACCACCTGGAAGTCGAAGAGACCTCGGGCACGAGCTGGGACACCACCGGCAAGAAGCAGACCGTCAAGTTCCGCAACGCGATCATCGCGGCCGGCTCGCAGTCGGTCAGCCTGCCGTTCATGCCCAAGGGCGATCCGCGGATCGTGGATTCCACCGGTGCGCTCGAAATGGGCACCGATCCCAAGCGCATGCTCGTGCTGGGCGGCGGCATCATCGGCCTCGAAATGGGCACGGTGTATTCGACGCTGGGCGCGCGCCTCGATGTGGTCGAAATGCTCGACGGTCTCATGCAGGGCGCCGACCGCGACCTGGTGAAGGTCTGGCAGAAGATGAACGCGCCGCGCTTCGACAACATCATGTTGAAGACCAAGACGGTCGGCGCCGAAGCCACGAAGGAAGGCATCAAGGTCACCTTCGAGGGCGAGAACGCGCCCAAGGAGCCGCAGGTGTACGACCTCGTGCTGCAGGCCGTGGGCCGCAGCCCCAACGGCAAGAAGATCGGCGCCGAGAAGGCCGGCGTCACGGTGAGCGATCGCGGATTCATTCCGGTCGACATCCAGATGCGCACCAACGTGCCGCACATCTTCGCCATCGGGGACATCGTGGGCCAGCCCATGCTGGCGCACAAGGCGGTGCACGAGGCGCATGTGGCGGCCGAGGTGATCGCCGGCGAGCAGAAGGGCGACAAGGAACTCTCCAGCGCCGCCTTCAACGCCCGCGTGATCCCCAGCGTGGCCTACACCGACCCCGAGGTGGCGTGGGTCGGCCTCACGGAAGACCAAGCCAAGGCCGAAGGCATCAAGGTCAAGAAGGGCCACTTCCCGTGGACCGCTTCGGGCCGCGCCATCGCCAACGGCCGGGACGAGGGCTTCACCAAGCTGCTGTTCGATGCCGAGACGCATCGCATCCTGGGTGGGGGCATCGTGGGCACGCATGCGGGCGACATGATCGGCGAGATCGCGCTGGCCATCGAGATGGGCGCGGACGAGATCGACATTGGCAAGACGATCCACCCGCATCCGACGCTGGGCGAAAGCATCGGCATGGCGGCGGAAGTGGCGCACGGCACCTGCACCGACCTGCCGCCGGCGAAGAAGGCGGCCTGATCAGCCAGAGGCGCCATCGAGCGCCCACAAAAAATCCCGCCGCGGCGGGATTTTTTTCGTCTTGGTCCTGAATCCTGGATTCAGGGGGAGGGCGATCAGTCGTCGCCGGTGCGGGCGTTGGCGGCTGCGGCCTTGATCTCTTCAGTCGGTACTGCGCCACCAAGCACGCGGCGGGCGCCGTCGAAGCGGCGCTGCCAGTAGCTGCCGTTCATGTCTTCGACACGAACCTGCGCGCCGGAGCGGGGGGAATGAATGAACTTGCCTTCGCCGACGTAGATGCCGACATGGCTGAAGGCGCGGCGCATGGTGTTGAAGAACACGAGGTCGCCGGGCTTGAGCTGGCTGCGGTCGATTTTCTCGGTGGCGGCGGCTTGCTCTTCGGCGCGGCGGGGGAGCATGTGGCCGACGGTCTGGTTGTACATCGCGCGGACGAAGCCGCTGCAATCGAAACCGGATTCCGCCGTGTTGCCGCCGCGGCGGTAAGGAACTCCGAGGAAACCGATGGCGGTCACCACCAGGTCGGAAGTTCTTTCGGTGACTGTTTGACGGACCTGCTTGAGCTGGCTGATCAGGCCCTTGTCTGCGAGCAAGCCGGCCAATTCGTCATCGGGTCGGTCCTGTTGAGGGGCTGCATGAACAGCGACGGCAAAGAGGAGGGACGCGGGTAGGACGAAAAAACGCATGGCGCGTAGGATATTGATGACGCGCGGTTATGTCAATTTAATCCGGATTAGCGAATATGGCTGCAAATCGTTGATTTGCTTGAAGTTTTTCGATCTCGCCTAAGAAAAAATGTAACGGTCGATCTTTATGGGCCATAAGCGGTTCGTTTCGAATGGGCCCTCGTGACCAAGGTGAAATGGCCAACAGTCTGGATTCGGGCGCTATTTATCGCCAAGATCGTGGCAACTCTTCGGAAAAGACATGAACTTGCAAATTCAGGCCGCCTTTCGCCTTGCGCGCCGTGCCGCGGTCATTGCTGGATTCGGATTTTGCGGCCTCGCTCTGGCGCAAGCACGGTCCGAAATCCTGGCGTCAGGCCTGGAGAACCCATGGGGCGTCGCCTTCCTGCCGGGTGGTCGCTATGTGGTCACGGAACGCCCGGGGCGCCTGCGCTTGATCGGCGCGGACGGCAAGCTGAACGCGCCGATTGCTGGTTTGCCCGTCATCGCGGCCGGCGGCCAAGGTGGTTTGCTCGATGTGCTGGCCGACTCCGGCTTCGACAAGAACCGCACGCTGTACTTCTGCTTCTCCGAACCCGAAGCCGGCGGGTCGGGCAACAGCACGGCGCTGGCGAGCGCGCAACTCTCGGGTGATGGCGCCCGGCTCGAAAACCTGAAGATCATCTTCAGCCAAAAACCCAAGGTGGCGAGCCGCGCGCATTTCGGCTGCCGCATCGTCGAAGCGCGCGACGGCACGCTGTTCCTCACGCTGGGCGATCGTTTCAGCCGCAAGGAAGACGCACAGAAGCTCGACAACCACCTGGGCAAGGTGGTGCGCTTCAACAAGGATGGCTCGGTGCCGAAGGACAACCCCTTCGTCGGCAAGGCAGGCGCGCTGCCCGAGATCTGGAGCTATGGCCACCGCAACGGGCAGGGCGCTACGCTCGCGCCCGACGGCCGCTTCTGGATGGCCGAGCACGGTCCGCAGGGCGGCGACGAAATCAACATCCCGCAGGCCGGCCGCAACTACGGCTGGCCGGTGATCACCTATGGCGAGAACTACGGCGGCGGGAAGATCGGCGACGGCATCACGGCCAAGGAGGGCATGGAGCAGCCGCTGCATTACTGGGTGCCATCGATCGCGGCATCGGGCATGGCGTTCCTGACGAGCGACCGTTACGGCGCCGGCTGGAAGGGCAACCTCTTCGTGGGCTCGCTGAAGTTCGGCTACCTCGACCGCATCGAGCTGAAGGACGGCAAGGTGGTCGCCGAGCACAAGCTGCTGGCAGATGGGAAAGCCCGCATCCGCGACGTGAAGCAGGGGCCCGATGGCCTGCTCTACGTGCTGACGGACGAGGCCGACGGCAAGCTGCTGCGCCTGCGTCCGAACTGAGGCGGCACTTCAGTCGGGGCAGCCCGGCAACGGCAGGGTCGGCAGCAGGCGGCGCCAGAGCCGCGTCCACTCGGGCCAGTCGTGGCCGCCCTCCGTCGTGAAGACGCGATCCGAAGGCAGCGCGGCCCCCAGCAGCCGGTGGCTGAAGGCGAAGCGGTCCTCGAGCGCATACCCAAGATAGAGCGGCGGCCGCGCGCCGAAGGTGGCGGTGGTGCCGACGTAGCCGCGCAGCCATTGCCAGAGCTGTGTTTCGTTCGGCGTGCGTGGGTCGCTGCCGGGCGGGGCGCCCAGCGGCCCGGTCCAGCGGGCGATGCCGCCGGCATTCGCGATGTCGGTGCCGAGGCCGCGTTCTCCGAGGTAGGGCGCGATGGTGACGAGGCCCGCGAGTTCGCCGGGGTGTGTCTGCGCGTAGAGCAATCCGCCGAAGCCGCCGACCGAGATGCCGACGATCCAGATCGACTTGTAGCCCTGGCTGCGCGCCGGCGCCATCACGTCCTGGCTCAGGCGCTCGAGGATGGTCTTGCTGTTGTAGTAGCCGAGATGGGCGTCGACCCGCATCACATCCACCGCGAGCCGGTTGTCGTTCAGTGCGCTGACGAAACCTTCGCGCACGAACTCGTCGGGGTGCGAGTACGCACCGGGCAGCATCACGACGAGCGTATCGGCGTTCGGTGTGCAGGTGCTTTTTTCGAGCGTGGTCTCCAGCGGAGCCTTGGCCGTGCGCAGGCCGCCGCAGCCGGTGGCCAGAACAGTCGCGCAAAGGGCAGCCAGAAGAATTCGCATTCGCCAGAGTCTAGGTGCGCAGCGACACCGGCAGGTCGACCATCACCGGCTGGCCGGGCGTGGTGCACCCGGTGTCGCAGCATTTGCCGGGCTGGCGGTTCTTCGTGATGGCGCGTGCCGGATCGTGCGGTGCCGCGGCGGGCGATCCATCCGCCGCGATGCCGCGCTCCAGGATGCGTTCGACCAATTCGACCTTCGAGCCGACCGGGTAGTTGCGCCAGATCTCCTGCTTCATCGCCGCCGGCGAGCCGCCGCCATGCAGGCTGATCACGCTGTACCAGCCGCCCTGGTAGCCGGCGGTGAGGTCTTCGATGAAGCGGGCCGTCTCGATGCGCTGCTCGTAGGGAATCGCCGGGTTGGCGCGCAGCACGTCCGACAGGCGCGCAGCGGTTTCGGGGTTGTGGTCTTCGTCGGGGCCGGGCAGGGTGACGATGAGGCCGCCGCTCACGTAGTGCGCGATGCGGTGCATGTCGTAGATCTTTGTCGCCAGCAGCAGTTTGCCGATGTTGCTGAACACCGGGTCGGGCATGAAGACTTCGCAGTGTTCGTCGGCCTTGCCGTAGACGCTGGCGGCCACGCCGCAGGCGAAGAAGCTCTCGGTGATGGTGATGAGTTCGACCATCTGCTCGCGCAGGTGGCTTTCCTTGCCGGGGTCGAAGCCGTTGGCCTCGCACATGAGCGCGCCGGCGCCGATCAGGAGGTCGCCGAAGCCCGCGCGCGCCCCGATGCAGCTGTGGCGATGGTGCGTCGCGTAGCTGTAGGTCAAGTGGCCCGAATGCTCCCATTCGCCGGCGTAGAACACGCGGTCCCACGGCACGAAAACCTTGTCGAGCATGCACACGCCGGTGCTCTGGCCGTACTTGCGGCTGAAGAGGGCGTCGCCGTGCTCAAGCTTTTCGCCGGGGCGCCCGGCCGGACGCGCGACGATGGTGAGGCCGGGCGCATCGAGCGGCACGGCGCAGCAGACGGCGAAGTCGGCGTCTTCGCGGCCCATGTTGCGGCAGGGCATGACGAGCAGTTCGTGCACATAAGGCGCGCCGGTCACGATGGCCTTGGTGCCAGAGATGACGATGCCGCGCGCATTGCGTTCGACCACGTGCAGGTAGCTGTCGGCGTTCGCCTGCTCATGCGGCCGGCGGCTGCGGTCGCCCTTGGCGTCGGTCATGGCGACGCCCAGGGTCAGGTCCTGGTCCTGGATGCGGTGCAGGTACTCATGGAAGCGCGCGGTGTGCTCGGTGCTGCCGCGCGCGTCGTCGATGCGCGCCGACACCTGGGCGATGGCGTTGAGCGCGTCGTGCGTCAGGTAGCGCTGGGCGCAGCCGGTTTCCTGGCAGACCAGCCGCACGGCCTCCAGCTTGTTGAGCAGATCGCCCGAGCTGGTGTTGATGTGTGAGAGCCGGTTCACCCGCTTGCCGCTGGTGTGCTGGACGGCGGTCATCAGGGGCTCGTACTGGGCCTTCAGCGCGTAGTCGTAGGTGAGGGCGATGGCATTGATGCCGGGTTGGAAGGCGGCTTCGTCAGCCACGCTGTCGACACGGCGGCCGTCGACAAACACATTGGGGCTGTAGCGGCGCAGCGATTCGCGGTAGTCGGCGCCAGACATGAGGCTGGCGGGAAGCGGGGCGTTCATCGTTTGTCTCCGTGCTTTTTTGATCGTCGTCGCAAATATTTGAACATTGTTCATTTTTTATATCAATGTTAAAAAATATGAACAAGAACGTAATCCGAGACTTATAGTGCCGCCCATGCACGCTAAGCTCCAACGCCGCCAGACCCTCACCGACGCCCGCCGTGCCCTGGTGCTCGACGCCGCCCGCACGGTGTTTTCGGAGGCGGGGATCGAGGGCGCGAGCATCCGGGAGATCGCGAAGAAGGCCGGCTACACGCCGGGCGCGATCTATTCGTACTTCGAGAGCAAGGAGGCGATCTACGCCGCGCTGCTCGACGAATCGCTGATGCGCCTGCAGGCCGCCGTGGCCGAGGCGAAGGTGTCTAAAAGCCGGCCCGACAAGACCCTGGCGGCCAAAGCCCAGGCCTGGTTCGACTTCTACGCGGCGAACCCGCGCGACCTCGACCTCGGCTTCTATCTGGTGCACGGCATGCGCCCCCGTGGGCTGACCAGCGAGCTGGACCACGAACTGAACGACCGCCTCTACGACGCGCTGCGCCCCTGCGAAGACGCGCTGCTGGCCATGGGCCTGGGCGACGCCCTCGCGCTGCAGGAAAACACGGCCCTTTTCGCGCACGGCGTCGGCCTGCTGCTGATGCAGCACACCGGCCGCATCCGGATGTTCCGGCAGTCGGCCGATGCCTTGTTCAAGACCTATCTGGCGCAACTGACGCAGCGTTCCGCCGCCCCGGCGATGAATGAAGATGCCGGCGAACCGGTCGAGGCGGGCCAACCCGATCTTTTCGGTGGTACGGTTCAGGCCAATTCAACCGATACCTGAAAGATCCCGTTCATGCTGCTCGACGCCTCGCTCTCCCAACTCGTTCTGGTCGACTACCAGGCGCGGCTGATGCCGGCGATCTTCGAGAGCGAAGCGGTCGCGCAGAACGCGGTGCGGTTGGGCAAGCTGGCGCGGCTGTTCGAGGTGCCGGTGTTCGGCACCGAGCACAACCCTTCCAAGCTGGGCGAGAACGTGCCCGATATCCGCGCGCTGTGCCAGCGCACCTTGCCGAAGATGCATTTCAGCGGCGTGGAAGAGGGCTTGGGCGAATGGCTGCGCGTGCCGGCCAAGGCGCCGCAGGGCAATGCCCGCAGCCTTCCAAAGCATCTGCAGAAGCCGACCGCCGCGGCCGAAGAACGTAACACCATCGTGATCGCCGGCTGCGAAGCCCACGTCTGCCTGCTGCAGACCGCGCTCGACCTGCTGGAAGACGAATTCGAGGTCTGGGTCGTCACCGACGCCTGCGGCTCGCGCACCGAGCGCAATCGCGACGCCGCCTTCGACCGGCTGGCCGGGGCCGGGGCCGAGCTCGTGACGACCGAGATGGTCGCCTTCGAGTGGCTGCGCACGGCGGAACATCCCGCATTTCCTGAAGTGCTCGCGCTGGTTCGATAGCCGCATCGCGGCCTGCAAGGCAGGGCGCGGCCGGATTGTTCCGGTCGTCAGCTTGCTGCAAGACCGGTCTCCATAATTATGAATTCAGTTTTGGCGAGGCAGCCGGAATGGAATGAATAACAGGAGACAAGTCCAGATGAGCCGCTACGAAGATTTCTATCGCCAGTCCGTCGACGCGCCCGAGGCCTTCTGGGCCGAGCAGGCCAAGCTGATTGACTGGCAGACCCCCGCAGAGCAGATCCTCGACGCCACTCAGCCGCCGTTCGCGCGCTGGTTCGTGGGCGGCACGACAAACCTGTGCCACAACGCGGTCGACCGGCATCTGGCCGCGCGCGGCGACCAGCCGGCGCTGATCTTCGTTTCCACCGAAACCGGCGTCGAGAAGAGCTACAGCTTCAGCGAGCTGCACGCCGAGGTGCAGCGCACCGCAGCCAGCCTGGTCGAGCTCGGCGTGGAGAAGGGCGATCGGCTGCTGATCTACATGCCGATGATTCCCGAGGCCGCCTTCGCAATGCTGGCCTGCGCGCGCATCGGCGCGATCCACTGCGTGGTGTTCGGCGGCTTCGCGAGCGGGTCGCTGGCCACCCGCATCGAGGATGCCGAGCCCAAGGTCGTCGTGAGTGCGGACGCGGGCTCGCGCGGCGGCAAGGTCATTGCGTACAAGCCGCTGCTCGACGAGGCGATCCGCCTGTCGAAATACAAGCCGGCTGCGGTGCTGCTCACCGACCGCGGCCTCGCACCCATGGACCTGACCGCCGGCCGCGACCACCTGGCCAGCGAACTGCGGCAGAAGCACCTCGATGCGCAAGTGCCCTGCACATGGCTCGCCTCGACCGACATCAGCTACACCATCTATACGAGCGGCACCACAGGAAGGCCCAAGGGCGTTCAGCGCGACGTGGGCGGCTATGCGGTGGCGCTGGCCGCGAGCATGAAGCACATCTTCGACGGCCGGCCCGGCGAAACGTACTTCTCCACCAGCGACATCGGCTGGGTCGTGGGCCACAGCTACATCGTCTACGGCCCGCTGATCGCCGGCATGGCGACGATCATGTATGAGGGCCTGCCGACCCAGGGCATCGACCAGCAGCCCGACGGCGGCATCTGGTGGCGCCTGGTCGAGAAGTACAAGGTGACGGTGATGTTCAGCGCGCCCACCGCGGTGCGCGTGCTCAAGAAGCAAGACCCGGCGCTGCTGAAGAAATACGACCTCTCGACCCTGCGCGCGCTGTTCCTCGCGGGCGAGCCGCTCGACGAGCCGACCGCGCGCTGGATCAGCGAGGGCCTGGGCGTGCCGATCATCGACAACTACTGGCAGACCGAATCGGGCTGGCCGATGATCACCATCGCCAATGGCGTGGAAGCCAAGTCGAGCAAGTTCGGCAGCCCAGGCGTTCCGATGTACGGCTACCGCATCAAGATTCTTCATGAATCGACCGGCGAGGAATTGACTGCGCCGAACGAGAAGGGCGTGGTCGTGGTCGAGTGCCCGACGCCGCCCGGCTTCATGCAGACCGTGTGGAAGGACGACAAGCGCTTCGTCGACACCTACTGGAAGAGCGTGCCGGGCAAGATGGTCTATTCGACTTTCGACTGGGGCATCCGGGATGCGGACGGCTATTTCTACATCCTGGGCCGCACCGACGACGTGATCAACGTGGCGGGCCACCGGCTCGGCACGCGCGAGATCGAGGAGAGCATCTCGGGCCACGCCAACGTGGCCGAGGTCGCGGTGGTCGGCGTGGCCGACGCGCTCAAGGGGCAAGTGGCGATGGCTTTCGTCGTGCCGAAGGACGGGCGCGCGGTGACCGATGCCGATACGGCGCTGAAGCTCGAAGGCGAGATCATGAAAGTGGTGGCCGATCAGCTCGGTGCCCTTGCAAGACCCGCCCGCGTGCGCTTCGTCTCGGGCCTTCCCAAGACCCGCAGCGGCAAATTGCTGCGCCGCGCCATCCAGGCGGTGTGCGAGCAGCGCGACCCGGGCGACCTGACCACCATCGACGACCCCGCGACGCTGCAGCAGATCAAACAGTTACTCGATCGGGGCTGATATCTCCTCGATGGGGGTTGCACACCCCCATCGCGACGTCATATGGTTGACGTGGCACAATGCCAAGGTACTCAGGCCCTTCCCCAGCCACAGTCGCATCCGCCAACCGGTTCAGCCGTGTCGCGGAAGGTTTCTTAAACCAGCTAGTGCTTCCTTCAGGGAAGCGAAGGTCAGCGGATCATGAGCGATTCCTCTACGCCCACGGCGTACACCGCCTATCAAGGCAACACCTACCTCTTCGGCGGCAATGCGCCCTATGTCGAAGAGATGTACGAAAACTACCTCTCCAACCCCGGCAGCGTTCCCGACAACTGGCGTTCGTACTTCGACGCCCTGCAGAACGTTCCTGCGGCCGACGGCACCAACACCCGCGACGTTCCACACCTGCCGGTCATCAACGCTTTCGCCGAACGCGCGAAGCAGGGTACGACCAAGGTCGTGCAGGCCAGCGGCGCCGACTCCGAACTCGGCCGCAAGCGCACCGCAGTTCAGCAGCTGATCGCCGCCTACCGCAACGTCGGCGCACGCTGGGCCGACCTCGATCCCCTGAAGCGCGCCGAGCGCCCGGCCATTCCGGAACTCGAGCCCTCGTTCTACGGCTTCGCCGATGCCGACCTCGAGA
Organism: Variovorax sp. W1I1; assembly: GCF_030815625.1. NCBI lineage: Bacteria > Pseudomonadati > Pseudomonadota > Betaproteobacteria > Burkholderiales > Comamonadaceae > Variovorax > Variovorax sp. W1I1. The sequence continues at coordinate 1,921,612 of NZ_JAUSWZ010000001.1, forward strand.
CGGTGTTCAACACCAGCAACACCTTCTTCGGCAAGGAGACCATGTCGTTGCGCGACCTGCTCAATGCCTTGCGCGAAACGTACTGCGGCACGATGGGCGCCGAGTACATGTACACCACCGACCAGAACCACAAGCGCTGGTGGCAGCAGAAGCTCGAAAGCGCGCGCACCAACCCGAAGCTGAGCGCCGAGCAGAAGAAGCACGTGCTCAACCGCCTGACCGCGGCCGAGGGCCTGGAGCGCTTCCTGCACACCAAGTACGTCGGCCAGAAGCGTTTCTCGCTTGAAGGCGGCGAAAGCTTCATCGTCTCGATGGACGAACTGATCACCCAGGCCGGCGTCAAGGGCGTGCAGGAAATCGTGATCGGCATGGCCCACCGCGGCCGCCTGAACGTGCTGGTCAATTCGCTCGGCAAGATGCCGGCCGACCTGTTCGCAGAGTTCGACCACACCGCCCCCGAAGAGCTGCCCAGCGGCGACGTGAAGTACCACCAGGGCTTCAGTTCGGACGTGACCACCCCCGGCGGCCCGGTCCACCTGAGCCTTGCGTTCAACCCCTCGCACCTTGAAATCGTGAACCCCGTGGTCGAAGGCTCGGTGCGCGCCCGCATGGACCGCCGCGCCGACCCGCTGGGCAAGCAGGTGCTGCCCGTGATCGTGCACGGCGACGCCGCCTTCGCGGGCCAGGGCGTCGTGATGGAAACGCTGGCGCTGGCCGAAACCCGTGGCTACTCCACCGGCGGCACGGTGCACATCGTCATCAACAACCAGATCGGCTTCACCACCAGCGACCCGCGCGACAGCCGCTCGACGCTGTATTGCACCGACATCGTCAAGATGGTCGATGCGCCGGTGCTGCACGTGAACGGCGACGATCCCGAAGCCGTGGTGCTCGCCACCCAGCTCGCGCTGGAGTTCCGCATGGAATTCCAGAAGGACGTGGTTGTCGACATCATCTGCTTCCGCAAGTTGGGTCACAACGAGCAGGACACCCCCTCGCTCACCCAGCCGCTCATGTACAAGAAGATCGCCCAGCACCCCGGCACGCGCAAGCTGTACGCCGACAAGCTGGCCGCTCAGGGCCTGGGCGACACGCTCGGCGATGACATGGTCAAGGCGCAGCGCGCCGCGTTCGACGAAGGCAAGAACACCGTCGATCCGGTGCTCACCAACTTCAAGAGCAAGTACGCCGTCGACTGGAGCCCGTACCTCAACAAGAAGTGGACCGACGCCGGCGACACCGCCATTCCCTCGAGCGAGTGGAAGCGCCTGGCCGAGAAGATCACCACCGTGCCGCAAGGCTTCACCGTGCATCCGCTGGTGAAGAAGGTGCTGGACGACCGCGCCGCCATGGGCCGCGGCGACGTCAACGTCGACTGGGGCATGGGCGAGCACATGGCCTTCGCCTCGTTGGTGGCCAGCGGCTACCCGGTGCGCCTGTCGGGCGAAGACTCGGGCCGCGGCACGTTCACGCACCGCCACGCCGTGCTGCACGACCAGAACCGCGAGAAGTTCGACGAAGGCACCTACACGCCGCTGCAGAACGTGGCCGAGAACCAGGCCCCGTTCGTCGTGATCGACTCGATCCTGTCGGAAGAAGCCGTGCTCGCGTTCGAATACGGCTACGCCTCGAACGACCCGAACACGCTCGTCATCTGGGAAGCCCAGTTCGGCGACTTCGTGAACGGCGCCCAGGTGGTGATCGACCAGTTCATCGCCTCGGGCGAAGTGAAGTGGGGCCGCGTCAACGGCCTCACGATGATGCTGCCGCACGGCTACGAAGGCCAGGGCCCCGAGCACAGCTCGGCACGCCTGGAGCGCTTCATGCAGCTGAGCGCCGACACCAACATGCAGGTGGTTCAGCCCACCACCGCCAGTCAGATCTTCCACGTGCTGCGCCGCCAGATGGTGCGCAACCTGCGCAAGCCCCTGATCATCATGACGCCCAAGTCGCTCCTGCGGAACAAGGACGCGACCTCGCCGCTTTCCGAGTTCACCAAGGGCAGCTTCCAGACCGTCATTCCCGACAGCAAGGGTCTGAAGGCAGAGAAGGTCAAGCGCCTGATCGCCTGCTCGGGCAAGGTCTACTACGACCTGGCCAAGAAGCGCGAGGAGCAGGGCAACGACGACGTGGCGATCATCCGCGTCGAGCAGCTCTACCCGTTCCCGCACAAGGCCTTTGCCGCCGAGATCAAGAAGTACCCGAACCTCACGGACGTGGTGTGGTGCCAGGACGAACCGCAGAACCAGGGCGCCTGGTTCTTCGTGCAGCACTACATCCACGAAAACATGCAGGAAGGCCAGAAGCTCGGCTACTCCGGCCGTGCCGCTTCGGCATCGCCGGCGGTCGGGTATTCGCACCTGCACCAGGAACAGCAGAAGGCGCTCGTCGATGGCGCATTTGGCAAGCTCAAGGGCTTCGTGCTGACCAAGTAATACAAGCCTCTTTTCACACGAACACCCTCAAGAAAAATACGGAGCAATCTCCAAATGTCTATCGTAGAAGTCAAAGTCCCCCAGCTTTCCGAATCCGTGGCCGAAGCCACCATGCTCACCTGGAAGAAGAAGGCCGGCGAAGCCGTCGCCGTCGATGAAATCCTGATCGAGATCGAGACCGACAAGGTCGTGCTGGAAGTGCCCGCCCCCTCGGCCGGCGTGCTGGCCGAAATCGTGCAGCCCGATGGCGCCACCGTGGTGGCCGATCAGCTGATCGCCAAAATCGACACCGAAGGCAAGGCCAGCGCCGCTGCCCCGGCTGCAGCACCTGCTGCCGCTGCTCCGGCTGCTGCCGCGCCTGCTCCGGCAGCCGCTGCCGCCGCCACCGGCGGTTCGAAGTCGGACGTTGCCATGCCCGCCGCCGCCAAGCTGCTGGCCGACAACAACCTCAAGACCGGCGACGTTGCCGGCACCGGCAAGGACGGCCGCGTGACCAAGGGCGACGTGCTCGGTGCAGTGGCTTCGGGCGCCAAGCCTGCCGCTGCCGCCATCCCCGCACCGGCTGCCAAGCCCGCACTGCCGCAGGTCGCCTCGCCGGTAGGTTCGTCCGACCTCGGAGAGCGTCCGGAACAGCGCGTGCCGATGAGCCGCCTGCGCGCCCGCATCGCCGAGCGCCTGATCCAGTCGCAGTCGACCAACGCGATCCTGACGACCTTCAACGAAGTGAACATGGCGCCCGTCATGGAACTGCGCAAGCGCTTCCAGGACAGCTTCACCAAGGAACACGGCGTGAAGCTCGGCTTCATGTCCTTCTTCGTGAAGGCCGCGGTGCATGCGCTCAAGAAGTACCCGGTGATCAACGCCTCGGTCGACGGCAACGACATCCTGTACCACGGCTACTTCGACATCGGCATCGCCGTCGGTTCGCCGCGCGGCCTGGTGGTGCCGATCCTGCGCAACGCCGACCAGATGAGCTTTGCCGACATCGAGAAGAAGATCGCCGAGTACGGCAAGAAGGCGCAGGACGGCAAGCTGGGCATCGAAGAGATGACCGGTGGCACGTTCTCCATCTCGAACGGCGGCACCTTCGGCTCGATGCTCTCGACGCCGATCATCAACCCGCCCCAGTCGGCCATCCTCGGCGTGCACGCCACCAAGGACCGCGCTGTGGTGGAGAACGGCCAGATCGTCATCCGTCCGATGAACTACCTGGCCATGAGCTACGACCACCGCATCATCGACGGCCGTGAAGCCGTGCTGGGGCTGGTCGCGATGAAGGAAGCGCTGGAAGATCCGTCGCGCCTGCTGTTCGACATCTGATCGGCATCTGACTCACCCCCAGGCTGCGCGCACTTCGTGTCGCTTCGCCAACCCCCACCAAGGGGCAACACCCGCGGCCCGGCAAAGCCGGTTCCGCGGTGTTTCGCGAAGGATGCCAATCAGTGACGCGTCCGCCAACTGAAACGGAAACCCTATGAGCAAACAATTCGACGTCATCGTCATCGGCGGCGGCCCCGGTGGCTACATCGCCGCGATCCGTGCGGCGCAACTCGGCTTCAACGTGGCCTGCATCGACGAGTGGAAGAACGCCAAGGGCGGTCCCGCGCTCGGCGGCACCTGCACCAACGTCGGCTGCATTCCCTCGAAGGCGCTGCTGCAATCGTCGGAGCACTTCGAGCACGCGGGCCACGGCTTTGCGGACCACGGCATCAAGGTGTCGGGCCTCTCGCTCGACATCGACAAGATGCTGGCCCGCAAGGACCAGGTCGTGAAGCAGAACAACGACGGCATCACCTACCTGTTCAAGAAGAACAAGATCACGTCGTTCCACGGCCGTGGCTCGTTCGTGAAGGCTGCCGACGGCGGCTACGAGATCAAGGTGGCGGGCGCCGCCGAGGAAACCATCGTCGGCAAGCACATCATCGTGGCCACGGGCTCCAACGCCCGCGCGCTGCCGGGTGCGGCCTTCGACGAAGAGAACATCCTCTCGAACGACGGCGCACTGCGCATCGGCGCCGTGCCCAAGAAGCTCGCGTTGATCGGCTCGGGCGTGATCGGCCTGGAAATGGGCTCGGTGTGGCGCCGCCTCGGCTCGGAAGTGACGGTGCTCGAAGCGCTGCCCACGTTCCTCGGTGCAGTGGACGAACAGATCGCCAAGGAAGCCAAGAAGGCCTTCGACAAGCAAGGCCTGAAGATCGAACTGGGTGTGAAGGTCGGCGAGATCAAGTCGGGCAAGAAGGGCGTCTCGATCGCCTGGACCAACGCCAAGGGCGAAGCCCAGGTGCTGGACGTCGACAAGCTGATCGTGTCGATCGGCCGCGTGCCCAACACCATCGGCCTGGCCGCCGATGCCGTGGGCCTCGCGCTCGACGAGCGCGGTGCCATCAACGTGGACGGCGACTGCAAGACCAACCTGCCCAACGTGTGGGCGATCGGCGACGTGGTGCGCGGCCCGATGCTCGCGCACAAGGCCGAGGAAGAGGGCGTTGCCGTGGCCGAGCGCATTGCCGGCCAGCATGGTCACGTCAACTTCAACACGATTCCGTGGGTGATCTACACGCACCCCGAAATCGCGTGGGTCGGCCAGACCGAGCAGCAACTCAAGGCCGAAGGCCGCGCCTACAAGGCCGGCACCTTCCCGTTCCTCGCGAACGGCCGCGCGCGCGCGCTGGGCGACACGACCGGCATGGTCAAGTTCCTGGCCGATGCCACGACCGACGAGATCCTGGGCGTGCACATGGTGGGCCCGCAGGTGAGCGAACTGATCTCCGAAGCCGTGGTGGCGATGGAGTTCAAGGCGAGCGCCGAAGACATCGCGCGCATCTGCCACGCGCACCCGTCGCTGTCGGAAGCCACGAAGGAAGCCGCGCTCGCCGTCGACAAGCGCACGCTCAACTTCTGACCCCTTGAGCGTCAAAGAGGCTTACGAAAAGGAACTCGCCTTGCGCGGGTTCCACAGCGATCCCGCGCAACTGCGCGCGGTGGAGGCGCTGGATCGCTGTGCGAGCGAATGGGCCGAGTACAAGGCCCAGCGTTCCAACGCGCTGAAGAAGTTCATCAACCGGCCCGAGCTGCCGCGTGGCGTCTACATGTACGGTGGCGTTGGGCGGGGCAAGAGCTTCCTGATGGACCTGTTCTTCAACGCGGTGCCGCTGCGCCGCAAGACGCGGCTGCACTTTCACGAATTCATGCGCGAGGTGCACCGCGAACTGCGGGAGCTGCAGGGCACGGTCAATCCGCTCGACGAGCTGGGGCTGCGCATTTCGAAGCGCTACAAGCTGATCTGCTTTGACGAATTCCACGTGGCGGACATCACCGACGCGATGATTCTTCATCGGCTACTGGTGTCGCTGTTCGAGAACGGCGTGGGCTTTGTCACCACCTCCAATTTCAAGCCCGACGACCTGTACCCCGGCGGGCTGCACCGCGACCGCATCCTGCCCGCGATCGCGCTGCTCAACGAGAAGCTCGAAGTGTTGAGCGTGGACAACGGCACCGACTACCGGCGCCGCACGCTCGAGCAACTGCGCATGTACCTCACGCCGAACGATGCGTCGGCCGAGAAGGAAATGCGCAAGGCCTTCGACAAGCTGGCCGAGACGGCTGACGAGAACCCGGTGCTGCACATCGAGGCGCGCGAGATCCGCGCACGGCGCAAGGCCGGCGGCGTGGTCTGGTTCGATTTCAAGACGCTGTGCGGCGGGCCACGCTCGCAGAACGACTACCTCGAAATCGCGAGCCAGTTCCACACGGTGCTCTTGTCCGACGTGCCGCACATGCCCGTGCGCATGGCCTCGGAAGCACGCCGTTTCACCTGGCTGGTCGATGTCTTGTACGACCGGCGCGTGAAGCTCATCATGTCGGCTGAGGTTCCGCCGGAGGCGTTGTACACCGAGGGGCCGCTCGCGCACGAGTTCCCGCGCACGGTTTCCCGCCTCACTGAAATGCAGTCGAGCGAGTTCCTCTCCCTGGAACGCCGCATCGTCGATACCCGACTCACATGAAAAAAATTGCCCTTGCCTTGCTGATGACCTTGGCCAGCCTTCCGCTCTGGGCGCAGTCGAATGCTGCGGCGGGCAACGCCAATCTCGAGGCCGAGCGCACCCGGCTTTCTGCCGAACGCGACGCGATCGAGGCGCGCTTCCTGCAGGAGCGAACGGCTTGCTACAAGAAATTCGCGGTCGAGGATTGCCTGCGCGAGAGCCGCGGCCGCCGGCGCACGGAACTCGACAGCATCAAGCGCCAGGAAACGGCGATCAACGACATCCAGCGCCAGCGCGCCGGCGCGGCGGAGCAGCAGAAGCTCGACCAGAAGGCCGCCACGCAGCGTCCGGCGGATACGCAGGAAAAGCGCGACCAGTCGGCCAAGGATCAGAAGGACCGCGAACAGCGCGCCGCCGACCATGCCGCCAGCCGGGCCTCCACAGCGGCCGAAGCCGCCGAGCGGCAGAAGCAGTTCGACGACAAGCAGAAGGCGCACGCCGACGCACAGGCCAAGGCCGCTCAACGCCGTGCCGAGGCGCCCGCCGAAGCGGAGCGTTTTGCAGAAAAGCAGCGCAAGGCGGAAGAGCACAGGGCGAGCCGCGAGCGCCAGAATGCCAATCGCACGAAGCCACGCGGTGCACCGCTGCCACCGGCGGCGCCCGCGTCATCGCCGGCACGCTAAGGGCGCTACTGCCGCGATCAGGCCGTTGTTGCGGTGGTGGCCGTTGCCGTCGTCGGCAGCGAATCGAGCTTCAGCACTGCAATGGAAATGTTGTCGCCCGTGCCGCGGGCGCGGCGACGCGCTTCTCTCACCAGGATCTCTACCGCATCGCGCGGCGACTGTGCGTACAGCACGCTCGCGAGTTCCGCGGGGCTGAAGTAGTGCCAAAGGCCGTCGCTGCATGCCATCAGCAAGTCGCCCGGTTGCATCTTCGGGATGTAGTGCGGGTCGATGGGCGGCGGCGTCGTCGCCATTCCCAGGCACCCGAGCAGGATATTGCCCTGGGGATGCACATTGGCCTCGGCCTCGCTGATCTGGCCGCGATCCACCAGCGCCTGCACGTACGAATGGTCGCGCGTGCGTTTGACCAGTTGCCCGTCGCGGAAATGATAGATGCGCGAGTCGCCCGCATGGATCCAGGCGCAGTCGCCCTTGGGGTTCATGAGGAAGGCGGCCAGCGTGCTGTGCGGCTCCTGCTCGCTGGAGATCGCGGTGAGCTTGATGACCGTGTGCGCGTCGTCGAGCAACTGGCGCAGGATGGCCTCGGGGTCGTCGCGCTCGGGGTGGTAGCGGGTGAAGAGCTGGCGCGCCGTCATCAGCACCTGGTCGGAAGCCTTGCGGCCCCCGCTGCGGCCGCCCATGCCGTCGGCGATGACGCCCAGGACACAGCCCGGCGTGCGCGGATGGCTCATCATCAACACCTGGTCCTGTTGATAGGGGCGGTCTCCCTTGTGGAGTCCGGTGGCGGCGGCAAGTCGAAAGCCTTGGGTCATGAGCACATGTGCGCCGAAGGCGCGCTTCCTGTCTTCTCGTAAATTCGTATCAGGACGTATTATCGAATGAACATGCGCCGCGCAAACCTCGCGTTCGCACACCCACCGTTGGACTCCAATCTCCACTCCCTTTCCCGCCAACTGATCGAACTGCGCATCGAGCACGCCGATCTCGACGCCACCATCGATCGCCTCGCCGAAGCCTCGCCGCAAGACGAGCTCCTGCTGCGACGCTTGAAGAAGCGCCGTCTCGCGCTACGCGACCAGATCACGCGCGTGGAGAACATGCTCGATCCGAGAGAGCCCGCGTGAGCGAGACGCTCGAGGACAAGGTGCGCGATGCGTTCGCGCAGGGCGGGGTGCTCTCGCACGCCGCCGATCACTTCCGTGAGCGTTCGGGCCAGACCGACATGGCGATGGCGGTGGCCCGCACCATCGACCAGGGAGGCGTGCTGGTGGTCGAGGCCGGCACCGGCGTCGGCAAGACTTTCTCGTACCTCGTGCCGGCGCTGTTGAGCGGCGAGCGCGTGTTGCTGTCGACGGCCACCAAGACCTTGCAGGACCAGTTGTTCGGCCGCGACCTGCCGCGGCTGGTCGAGGCCTTCGGCCTGCCGGTGCGCACGGCGCTCCTGAAGGGGCGGGGCAGCTACCTGTGCCTGCACCGGCTCGACACGGCGCGCCACGACGCCTCCTTGCCCGAACGCGGCAGCCTGCGAACGCTCGCCAAGATCGAGCAATGGTCCAAGGCCACGCGCACCGGCGACCTGGCCGAGCTGCCGGGGCTCGACGAGCGCTCGCCGCTCATTCCACTCATCACGTCCACGCGCGAGAACTGCCTGGGCGCGCAGTGCCCGCAGTTCAAGCCCTGCCACGTGAACTTGGCGCGGCGCGAGGCGCTGGCGGCCGACATCGTGGTTATCAACCATCACCTGTTCTTTGCCGATCTCGCGGTGCGCGAGACCGGCATGGCCGAACTGCTGCCGAGCGTGAGCTTGGTGGTGTTCGACGAAGCGCATCAGCTCAACGAAACCGGCGTGCAATTTCTCGGTGCGCAGCTGGGCAGCGGCCAGGCGCTCGACTTCGCGCGCGACATGCTGGGCGCCGGTTTGCAGCATGCGCGCGGGCTGGTCGATTGGCAGCAGCTGGTGGCGGCGGTCGAGCGCGCCGCGCGCGAGTTGCGGCTCGTGGTCGGCAAGCAATGGCCCGGCGCCAAGCTGCGCTGGCTGGGTGAGTCGCCCGAGGGCGTCGATCCGGGTGCCTGGCAGAAGGCGCTCGAAGACCTGCAGCATTCGTTCGAACTTGCAGCCGAAGGGCTCGATACCGTCAGCGAAATTTCTCCTGACTTCGTGCGCCTGCACGAGCGGGCCCAGCAGCTCGCCAAGCGCTCGGCGCGCTTCGCATTGCCGTGTGCGGTCGATTCAGTGCGCTGGGTGGACGTGGGCTCGCAGCTGCGGCTCATCGAGTCGCCACTCGACATTGCCGAGGCGATGCGCAAGCGCGTGCTCAAGATCAGCGAGCCGGACGACGAAGACGACAGCGACACCGACGCGTACGGCGAGCGCCCCGCGGCGCATGAGCGGGAACACGACCGCCGCGCCTGGGTCTTCACGTCCGCCACGCTGGGCGACGAGCCCACGCTGCGCTGGTTCACCGAGCCTTGCGGCTTGGGCGATGCCGAGGTGCTGCGCGTGCAGAGCCCGTTCGACTATGCATCGCAAGCGGCGTTGTACGTCCCGCGCGTCTTTCCGAAACCCAACGACCCATCGCACAGCGCGAAGGTTGCGCAATTGGCCGCACGCGGCGCCGCGGAGCTCGGTGGACGCACGCTGGTGCTGACGACCACGCTGCGCGCATTGCGCACCATCGGCGACGCGATGAAGCAGTATTTCGAGCTGCTCGATGCGGCAGTGCGACCCGAAGTATTGGTCCAGGGCGAACTGCCCAAGCGTGTGCTCATGGAGCGATTCCGCGAAGGCGCGAACGAAGGGCGTGCCGGCTGCGTGCTGGTGGCGTCGGCGTCGTTCTGGGAGGGCTTCGATGCACCTGGCGATGCGCTGCAGCTGGTGGTGATCGACAAGCTGCCGTTCCCGCCGCCAAACGATCCGCTGGTCGAGGCGCGTTCGCAGCGTCTGGAAGCGCAGGGGCGCAGTTCGTTCAGTGACTATTCGCTGCCCGAGGCGGCGGTGGCGCTCAAGCAGGGTGCGGGGCGTTTGATTCGCCGCGAGACCGACAGCGGCGTGCTGGCGATCTGCGACACCCGGCTGGTGGCGATGGGCTACGGGCGCCGCTTGCTGGCGGCGCTGCCGCCGATGCGGCGGCTGGAAACCGAGGCGGATTTCGAGAGCGCCATCGGCGCCCTCAAGAACCCGTACTGATGTGCCTCCCTTTGCGGGAGCTACACGAAGCGAAGTGAAGAGCCGCCGGAGGCTCTCTTACTTCACCAGACCTTCCACCAAGGGTCGTTGTTGCCCTTGAAGCCGTTCGCCAGGTAGGTGCTCTGTGGGTAGTTGGTGGTCAGCACGCGCTGGGCATCGTCGCGCAAGTCCTTCATGCCGAGGGCGTCGTACGACTTCACCATGATGTACAGGGCTTCTTCGAGCGCCGGCACTTCGCGGTAGTCGGCCAGTGCGATCTGTGCCCGGTTGATGGCCGCGAGGTAGGCGCCGCGCGTGTAGTAGTAGCGAGCCACGTGAACCTCGTATTGCGCGAGCGAATTCACGATGTAGTTCATGCGCTGGCGCGCGTCGGGCGCATAGCGCGAATCGGGGAAGCGCGTCACGAGGTCGCGGAACGACTCGAACGATTCCTTGGCGGCCTTCTGGTCACGCTCGGACAGGTCCTGGCGCGTGAGGAAGGCGAACATGCCCAGGTCGTCGTTGAAGTTGATGACGCCCTTCAGGTAGAGCGCGTAATCGAGCGCCGGGCTGGCTGGGTGCAGCTTCATGAAGCGGTCGATGGTGGCGATGGCACTGGCCTTTTCGCCGCCCTTGTATTGGGCGTAGGCCTTTTCCAGCTGAGCCTGCTGCGCGAGCGGCGTGCCGGCGGCGCGGCCTTCGAGCTTCTCGTACAGCGGTACGGCCTTGTCGTAGGCGCCCGAACTGGACTCTTCCTTGGCTTCCGAATAAATGCGGTTGGGGCTCCAGGAAGCGGTCTTGTCTTCCTTGGTGGAGGAGCAGCCGGTAGCGAGCAAGGCCGCCGCGCTGAGCGCGATCCAGGCAGGGACCGATAATTTGGCGCGAAACATCACATACGGCTTTCGTGAAACAGTTGCCTTCAATTATATCGACCGACCCTTTGGCCGATCCCCCGGAAACCATGGAGCTCGAAGAGGGCGCCGATCCGGCCGAACCGAGCGAGCTGCGTCCCTTTGCGATCGGTCAAGCAGAGCATGGCCAGCGGCTCGACCGGGCCCTGGCGGCCCTGGTGCCCGAATTTTCCAGAAGTTACTTGCAGCAGTTGATCGAGGCCGGTGCCGTCGAGTTCCAGGGCCGTACGCTTACCAAGGCTTCGGCCACGGTGCGCGCGGGGCAGGCGGGGCGCATCGAACTGCGCCCCACGCCCCAGAGCCAGGCCTTCCGGCCCGAGCCGATGGATCTCATCACCGTGTTCGAGGACGAGCACCTGCGCATCGTCGACAAGCCCGCCGGCCTCGTCGTGCACCCGGCCCCGGGGCACTGGAGCGGCACGCTCCTGAACGGGCTGCTGGCGCTGGACCCGAAAGCCGTGCTGCTGCCCCGCGCGGGCATCGTGCACCGGCTCGACCGCGACACCAGCGGGCTGATGGTCGTCGCGCGCACCCGTGCCGCGATGGACGCGCTGGTGGCGCTGATCGCCGCGCGCGAGGTCAAGCGGCAATACCTCGCCATCGGGCACAAGCCGTGGGTGGGCGCCGCGGCCCGCCAGGTCGATGCGCCGATCGGGCGCGATCCGCGCAACCGGCTGCGCATGGCCGTGGTCGACCTGGAGCGCCATTCGGGCAAGACGGCCCGCACGCTGATCGAGCGGCTCGACAGCCATTCGGAAGGCTGCGTGGTGCGCTGCACGCTCGAAACGGGCCGCACCCATCAGATCCGGGTGCACATGGCGTCGATCGGCCATCCGCTGGTTGGCGATGCGCTTTACGGCGGCGCTCCGGCCGTGGGGCTCGCGCGTCAGGCGCTGCATGCGTTCCGGCTGGCCTTCGTGCATCCCGTCACGCAGGCGGCGCTCGAGTTCCACTCGCTGCCGCCGCCGGACCTCGTTCAGGCTTTGCAGTCCTGGGGGCTGGACTACAATCGCGCCTGACGGCCCAAGGGCCGCGCCGGCCCCCCGAAGCCGGCCCTGCGTTGCACTCGCCGCGTGCCGGCAACGCCTACTTCTTTCATCCTTCTGAACAAGCGCCCTTGAGGCGCCTTTTCCCGGATAACGCGAACCATGAATACGGCGGATGCCAAGCGCATTCTCGAAACCGCCTTGATCTGTTCGAGCCAGCCGTTGCCGGTGCGCGATCTGCGCGTGCTGTTCGACGACGAGCTGGGTGTGGACACCATCAAGGTGCTGTTGCTTGAACTGCAGGAAGACTGGGCGCAACGCGGCCTGGAGCTTGTGAGCGTCGGCAGCGGCTGGCGCTTCCAGAGCCGGCCCGAGATGCGAGACCACCTCGATCGCCTGCACCCCGAGAAGCCGCCGCGCTACACGCGCGCCGCGCTCGAGACCCTGGCCATCATTGCCTACCGCCAGCCGGCCACGCGCGGCGACATGGAAGACATCCGCGGCGTCACGATCAACTCGCTGATCCTGAAGCAACTCGAGGACCGCGGCTGGGTCGAAGTGATCGGCCACCGCGAAACCGTCGGCCGCCCCGCGCTGTACGCGACCACCCGCCAGTTTCTCGACGACCTCGGCCTGGCTTCGCTCGACCAGTTGCCGCTGATCGAAACCCCCGCGCAGCAGGCCGCGTTGGTCGATGCGCTCGAGCAGGCGTCCGGCAGCCAGCAGGGCCTGCCCATGGACGCCGTTGCCGAGTCGGATGCCGATGCGTCCGCCGATGGCGATGCAGATGTGATGCCACAAGAGACGCCGCTGTCGGCCGGCGATTCCGTCGAAGCCGCTCCCGAAGTGCTGGAAGCCGCCGCCGCGCAGGTGGCCGAAGACGTTGCGTCCGCTGACGTTGCCGAAGCGGAGGAAGCCCCGCTTTCCGCGGGCGAAGAGGCCGAATCTCCCGCCGAAGCCGAGCCCGTCCCCGTTACCACCGATTCCGACCCCGATGCCGCGTCCCAGGACGAGGTCGATTCCCACGCAGTTCCTCCGGAAAAACCCCATGAGCCCATCTGACATCGACGACGCGGGAAACCTGCCGATCGCGCCTGAATCCGAGAAGAAAGAGGCGCCGGCGCCTGAGCAAGCTGCGGATGCTGGCATCGACTCCGCAGCGTCTGCCGATGGCGAGGCTCCCAAGAAGCGGCGCCCGCGCAAGAAGAAGGTCGTCGAGGCTGTGGCCGATGAGGCTGGCGCACCACCCGTAGTCGAGCAGGCCGAGCCTATGGAGCCGGCGGTCGAGTCGCCGGTGGCTGCGTCTGAAGAAGCCGCTCCGGTAGCGGTCGCTCGCGAGGAGCGTGCGGCAGAAGAGGTTCCCCGTGGTGATCAAGGCGATCGGGGCGACCAGGGTGACGATGAGGACGAAGACGAAGAGCCCGACGAGGAGGAAGACGACCTCGACCGTGCCCGCCGTGCCGCCGAACGCGAGCAACGCAACGCGCCCCCGACCGAGCCGATCCGCTTCTCGGACGTCATCTCGGGCCAGTTCGACGCCGACGAGGAAAGCCCCGAGGTGCCGCCGCTCAAGCGCGTGCTGCTGCCCGAGGCCGATTCGCCCAAGCTGCACAAGGTGCTCGCACAAGCCGGCCTGGGTTCGCGGCTCGAGATGGAGGCGCTGATCCTGCAAGGGCGCATTTCTGTCAACAACGAACCCGCCCACATCGGCCAGCGCATCCAGTACGGCGACCAGGTCAAGATCAACGGCAAGCCGATCCGCTACCGCATCGCGCCGCCGCCGCCGCGCGTGATCGCGTACCACAAGCCGGTCGGCGAAGTGGTCACGCATGACGACCCGCAGAACCGGCCCACCGTGTTCCGCAAGCTCCCGCGGCTGCAGCAGGGCAAGTGGCAATCGGTCGGTCGGCTTGACCTGAACACCGAAGGCCTGCTGCTGTTCAGCAGTTCCGGCGACCTCGCCAATCAACTGATGCACCCGCGCTTCGGCCTGGAGCGTGAGTACGCGGTGCGCGTGCTGGGCGCCCTCAGCAGCGAAGAGAAGCAGAAGCTGCTGGACGGCGTGCGCCTCGAAGACGGCATGGCCCAGTTCGGCACCATCGAAGAGGGCGGTGGCGAAGGTTCCAACTGCTGGTATCGCGTCACCATTTCCGAAGGCCGCAACCGCGAAGTGCGCCGGCTGTTCGAGTCGGTGGGCCATGCGGTCAGCCGGCTGATCCGCATCCGCTATGGCGCGATGGTGCTGCCGCGCGGCCTGAAGCGTGGCGCCTGGATGGAACTCGACGAGCGCGATATCCGTGCGCTGTTCCAGGCCTCGGGCGGTGCGGTGGCCCGCCCCGCGGCGCCTCAGCAACGTGGCCCTGGCGGTCCCGAAGGCGGCGGCCGCAACGGACGCAACAAGAAGCGCCGTGGCAACCGCAATGGCGGCGGCCAAGGTCAGGGGCAAGGACAACAGCAGCCGCGCGAGATGCGCGATGACGGGCGCGAAGCGCCGATTCCGAATCCGCTGGGCGACGGTCGTCCGCCGCGCGGTGATCGCGGTGGCCGCGCCAATCGCGGCGGCGGTGGTGGCAACGGTGGCCCGCCGCAGCAGCGCCGCGGCAATGCCGGCGGCAACAACCGCCAGGGGCAGGGCGGTGGCGGCAATCGCCAGCAGGGCGACGATCGCCAGCCGAGCGGCGCCAACCAGCCCGATCCGATGAAGACCTCGCTGGGCTACATCGGCGCCGACAGCTTTTCGCGCCAACGCAAGGAGCAACGCGGAGGACCGGGGGGGCGCCGCACCGGCGGCGGTGGTGCCTCGGGCGGCGGTGGCTACGGCGGCCCGGCCGGCTCGCGCCGACGCGGACGCTGAAAGCCAGCCGTCGCGGCGCGGCTTTCGCGGGGTTTTCACCAATCCCGGAGGCTGCGCCGGTTAAAATCAGAGGCTTTGTCGACTGGTGGCGAAACAAACTCGTTGCAGTTGTGACAAAACACTTCAAAATCAAAGCTGCAGGAAGCATTTCAATGGCTATCGAACGTACCCTCTCCATCATCAAGCCCGACGCCGTTGCCAAGAACGTCATCGGCAAGATCGTTTCCCGCTTCGAGGCCGCCGGCCTCAAGATCGTTGCCGCCAAGCTGGTGCATCTGTCGCGCAACGAAGCCGAACAGTTCTACTCGGTCCACAAGGAGCGTCCCTTCTTCAAGGATCTGGTCGAGTTCATGATCTCGGGCCCCGTGTTCGTGCAAGTGCTCGAAGGCGAGAACGCCATTGCCAAGAACCGTGACCTGATGGGCGCCACCGACCCCAAGAAGGCAGCCGCCGGCACCATCCGCGCCGATTTCGCCGACAGCATCGACGCGAACGCCGTGCACGGTTCGGACGCTCCTGAAACCGCAGCGAACGAAGTCTCGTTCTTCTTCGCCGGCCTCAACGTCTACGCACGCTGAGGCTGTCTGCCGACTGATTCCATGACCACGGCCAACCTGCTCGACTTCGATCTGGAGGGATTGGCCGCGTTCTGCGAAAAACTCGGCGAGAAGCGTTTCCGCGCCACGCAGCTGTTCCGCTGGATTCACCAGCGTGGCGCCAGCGACTTCACCCAGATGACAGATCTGGCCAAGTCGCTGCGCGAGAAGCTCGCGACCACCGCGCGCGTGGAGGCCTTGCCGGTCCTCACGCAGCACGAATCCAAGGACGGCACGATCAAGTGGCTGTTCGACGTCGGCGACGGCAATGCCGTCGAAGCCGTTTTCATTCCGGAGGACGACCGCGGCACGCTGTGCGTGTCGTCCCAAGCCGGCTGTGCGGTCGGTTGCCGTTTTTGCTCGACCGGGCATCAGGGCTTCAGCCGCAACCTGAGCACGGGCGAAATCGTCGCCCAGCTCTGGTTTGCCGAACACTTCCTGCGCAAGCACCTGAAACGCGACGAACGCGTCATCTCCAACGTGGTGATGATGGGCATGGGTGAGCCGCTGCAGAACTACACCGCGCTTGTGCCCGCGCTGCGCACCATGCTCGACGACAACGCCTACGGGCTGTCGCGCCGCCGTGTCACCGTGTCGACTTCCGGCGTTGTGCCGATGATCGATCGCCTCGGCACCGACTGCGCCGTGGCCATGGCCGTTTCGCTGCATGCGCCCAACGATGCGCTGCGCGACGACCTCGTGCCGCTCAATCGCAAGTACCCGATCACCGAGTTGCTCGAAGCCTGCAAGCGCTACCTCGAACATGCGCCGCGCGACTTCATCACCTTCGAGTACTGCATGCTCGACGGCGTGAACGACCAGCCCGAACATGCGCGCCAGCTGGTCGAGCTCGTGCGCAAGCACGACGTCTCGTGCAAGTTCAACCTGATTCCGTTCAACCCCTTTCCAGCCTCGGGCCTGCTGCGTTCACCTCAGCCGCGTGTGCTGGCATTCGCCCGGACGCTGAGCGAGGCGGGCCTCGTGACCACCGTGCGCAAGACGCGCGGCGACGACATCGATGCCGCCTGCGGGCAGCTCGCTGGCGACGTCAAGGATCGCACCCGCGCCGCCGAACGCATGGCCCAGCGCCGAGCAACCGAACGTCCCGTTGTCTTGCACCCGATGCGCAAGAACCCCACCGTCTCCCAGGAGCATTGAACCGATGAGCAAGGCCTTTCCGATGATCACCGCGAGCACGCAGCGCATGCTGGCTGCAAGCCTTGCCGGTGTCGCCGTGGCGTTTCTGCTCGCCGGCTGCGTCAACACGCGGACCACCACCACCAGCCTGGCCGACACCGGCTCGGGCAAGGGCGCCGAGATCGTCACCGAATCCGACGAAACCAACCGCCAGCGCCGCGCGCGGCTGCGCATGGAACTGGCGTCGGGCTATTTCGAGCATGGCCAGACCACCGTGGCGCTCGACGAGATCAAGCAGGCGCTGGTGGCCGATCCCAACTACGCGGACGCCTACAACCTGCGCGGCCTCGTCTACATGCGCCTGGAGGATGCGGGGCTGGCCGAAGACAGCTTCCGCCGCGCGATCGCGATCGCTCCGCGCGACCCCAACATCCGTCACAACTACGGCTGGCTGCTGTGCCAGCAGAACCGCTTTGGCGATGCGGCGCAGCAGTTCACCGAAGCGCTCGCCGTGCCGAGCTACAACGACCGCGCCAAGACGCTCATGACGCAAGGCGTCTGCGAGCTCAAGGCCGGGCTGCGCCCGCAGGCCGAGCGCAGCCTCTTGCAGGCCTACGAGATCGACGCCGGCAATCCGGTGGTCGGTTTCAACCTGGCGTCAGTGCTGGCGCAGCGCGAGGAGTGGCAGCGCGCGCAGTTCTACATTCGCCGCGTCAACAACAGTCCCTCGGCCAGTGCCGAGACGCTGTGGCTCGGCATCAAGATCGAACGAAAGCTCAACAACCGCGAGGCGATCGCGCAGTTGGGAGGCCAACTGCAACGCCGCTTCCCTCAATCGCGGGAGGCATCAGCGTACGAGCGCGGGAATTTCAATGACTGAACGGGTTTCGGAGTTCGGAACCTCCGCGGCACTGCCGCTCGAGGAAAGCGACGTTACGCAAAAGACAGCCGGCGACCTGCTGCGCGAAGCGCGCGAGGCGCACGGACTGCACATCGAAATGGTGGCAGCCGCCCTCAAGGTGCCGCCGCAGAAGCTCGCGGCGCTGGAGGCAGACGACATCGATTCGCTGCCCGATCCCGTCTTCGCGCGCGCCTTGGCCAGCAGTGTCTGCCGGGCCTTGCGCATCGATCCGGCGCCAGTGCTCGCCAAGCTGCCGAACACTAGACAGGCGGGTCTGGCGGTGGCCGACCGGACCTTGAAGACCAACATCGTCTCCGGCACGCCACGCTGGAACGGCGGGCGCTCCAGCGTGCTGCCGTCGCGGGCGCTGCTGACGGTGGTCGTGCTTTTGCTGATCGGCGCGGGCGCACTGTTCTGGCTGCCGCAGTCGGTTTTCGACCAAATCGGCGCCTCGGTGTCGCGCCTCACATCGCGCGGCGAGCGTGAAGCATCTTCGACGGGTGAAGCGCCTCCGGGCGGAGCAGCCTCGGGGACGCCAGGCGTCGTGGCAGAAAACGTTCCCGTGCAAGCCGTGGCGCCCACCGGACCGGCGGGTGTCGCACCCGCTGCTGCCGCCAATGGGCCTGCGCCCGCGGCAGCCGCTCCTGCAACCGTCGCGCCCGGCGCGGCATCTCCTGTGGCCGCCGCGAGCAGCAGCCAGCAATTGGTTTTCGTGGCGCGCGAAGAGTGCTGGATCACCGTGACCGAAGCGGGCGGCAAGCAGCTGCTGCGCCGGAGCCTCCAAGCCGGTGAAACCGTCGGCCTGTCCGGCACGCTGCCGCTCTCGGTGGTGGTGGGCCGTGCGTCGGCTGTGGACGTGCAGGTCAGCGGAAAACCCTACGATCTGAAGCCCGTCACCCGCGGTGGTGGCGTAGCGCGCTTCGAGGTGAAATCGTGACCGACTGCACACCCCAACCCGTTGAATCTGCGGCGCCCAAGGCGCGCCGCTCGCACCAGGCCAGCGTGGTCTGGGGCCCGCGCATCGTTACCGTGGGTGGCGACGCTCCGGTGCGCGTGCAATCGATGACGAACACCGACACGGTCGATGCCATCGGCACCGCGATCCAGGTCAAGGAACTCGCCATCGCGGGCTCCGAGATGGTCCGCATCACGGTCAATACGCCCGAGGCTGCGGCCCAGGTGCCCTACATCCGCGAGCAGCTCGACCGCATGGGCATCGACGTGCCGCTGATCGGCGACTTTCACTACAACGGCCACCGCCTGCTCACCGACTATCCCGCCTGCGCCGAGGCGCTGAGCAAGTACCGCATCAACCCCGGCAACGTGGGCAAGGGCGACAAGAAGGACAGGCAGTTCGGCCAGATGATCGACGCCGCGATGCGATGGAACAAGCCGGTGCGCATCGGCGTGAACTGGGGCAGCCTCGACCAGGAACTGCTCGCCAGCCTGATGGACACGAACAGCCAGCGCGCCGAGCCCTGGGACGCCAAGCAGGTGATGTACGAGGCGCTGATCACCTCGGCCATCGAGTCCGCGAAGCTTGCCGAGTCAATGGGCATGGCCGGCAACCAGGTCATCCTGTCGTGCAAGGTGAGCGGCGTGCAGGACCTGATCTCGGTGTACCGCGAGCTTGCCAAGCGTTGCGAATACCCGCTGCACCTGGGCCTCACCGAAGCCGGCATGGGCACCAAGGGCACGGTGGCGTCGGCCACGGCGCTCTCGATCCTGCTGCAGGAGGGCATCGGCGACACGATTCGCGTGTCGCTCACGCCGCAGCCGGGCGAGTCGCGCACGCAGGAAGTGCTGATCGCCAATGAAATCCTCCAGGCCCTGGGCCTGCGCGTGTTCGTGCCGAGCGTCACCGCCTGTCCGGGCTGCGGGCGCACCACGAGCACCACCTTCCAGGAGTTGGCCAAGCAGATCGACGACTACCTGCGCCTGCAGATGCCGGTCTGGCGCAAGAAATATCCGGGTGTCGAGACGCTGAAGGTGGCCGTCATGGGCTGCATCGTCAACGGCCCCGGCGAGAGCAAGCACGCCGACATCGGCATCAGCCTGCCCGGCACCGGCGAGGCGCCCGCCGCGCCGGTCTTCATCGACGGCGAAAAGGCCCTCACGCTGCGCGGCGACAATATCGCCAACGAGTTCCACCAGCTCGTCGAAACCTACATTGAAAAGCGCTTCGGCGGCGAACACGCCGTCGCCGCCTGACACCTCCGCAGACTCATGGCTGAAAAATTGAATGCCGTCAAAGGCATGAACGACATATTGCCGCCCGAATCGGCGCGCTGGGAGTGGCTCGAGGCCACCGTGCGCGACCTGATGGGGCGGTTTGCATACCGCAACGTCCGCACGCCGATCCTCGAGCACACCGCGCTGTTTGTGCGCGGTATTGGCGAGGTCACGGACATCGTCGAAAAAGAGATGTACGCCTTCGAGGACCGCTCCGACAAGCACGGCCAGGCCGAGCACCTCGCGATGCGCCCGGAGAACACCGCTGGCCTCGTGCGCGCCGTGATCGAGCACAACATGCTCTACGACGGTCCCCGGCGCCTTTGGTACACGGGGCCGATGTTTCGCCGCGAGAAGCCGCAGCGCGGGCGCTATCGCCAGTTCCACCAGATTGGCGCCGAGGCGCTCGGCTTTGCCGGCCCCGATGTCGATGCGGAGTTGATCCTGCTGGCCAGCGCGCTTTGGAAGGCCATCGGCCTGACCGATGTGCGGCTCGAACTCAACAGTCTGGGCCAGCCCGCCGAGCGCGCGCTGCATCGTGCGCAGCTCATCGCCCACTTCGAGCAGCACGCCGACAAACTCGACGAAGACGGCAAGCGCCGCCTGCACAGCAACCCGCTGCGCATCCTCGATACCAAGAACCCGGCCATGAAGGACGTGGTC
The DNA here is from genome assembly GCF_030815625.1 of Variovorax sp. W1I1. Classification (NCBI taxonomy): domain Bacteria; kingdom Pseudomonadati; phylum Pseudomonadota; class Betaproteobacteria; order Burkholderiales; family Comamonadaceae; genus Variovorax; species Variovorax sp. W1I1. Next base: position 1,942,159 of record NZ_JAUSWZ010000001.1, read on the forward strand.
GAGTCGGCACCCAAGCTGAGCGAGTTCCTCGGTGCCGAATCTCTCGCGCACTTCGAAGGGTTGCAGGCCATTCTTCAGGCCAACGGCATCGCCTACACGATCAACCCGCGTCTCGTGCGCGGTCTCGACTACTACAACCTCACGGTGTTCGAGTTCGTCACCGATCGCCTCGGCGCGCAGGGCACTGTCTGCGGCGGCGGCCGTTACGACGGCCTGATCGAGCAGATCGGCGGCAAGCCTGCACCGGCAGTGGGCTGGGCCATGGGCGTGGAGCGCGTCCTCGACTTGCTGAAAGAGCAGGGCGCAGACATTCCCGCGCCAGCCCCCGATGCCTACGCCGTAGTGCCCGACGCGGGCGCCATGCCGCTGGTGCTGCGTACGCTGCAGCAGTTGCGCGAAGCCGGCGTGCGCGTGCAGATGCACGGCGCCACGGCCGAAGGCCTGGCGAGCTTCAAGTCGCAGATGAAAAAGGCCGACAACAGTGGCGCCACCTACGCCCTGATCTTCGGCGCCGATGAACTTGCACGCGGCGAAGTGACTCTCAAGTCTCTGCGCGACGGCAGCGGCGCGCAAATCGCCCGGCCGCTCGCCGAGGTGGCCACCTGGGCCGCCACCCTACAATCCCCGGCTCCCAACACCTGACAGCGCATGGCAACCCATCTCGATCTCGAAGAACAGGAACAGCTCGACCAGCTCAAGCATTTCTGGAACACCTACGGCACCCTGATCACCTGGGTCGTGCTGCTTGTCGCCGGCGCCTTCGTGGCCTGGAACGGCTGGCAATACTTCCAGCGCAACAAGGCAGCCCAGGCCGCGGCTCTTTACGACGAGGTCGAGCGCAGCACGCAGTCCGGCGACGTCGAGCGCATCCAGCGCGTGCTGGGCGACATGAAGGAGCGCTTTGCCGGCACCGCCTATGCGCAGCAGGCGGGCCTCCTGGCCGCCAAGACGCTGTACGAAAAGGGCAAGGTCGACGAATCGCGTGCAGCACTGGGTTGGGTGGCGCAGAGCGCCGTCGATCCGGGCTACCAGGCCATCGCGAAGCTGCGGCTCGCGGCCGAACTGCTCGACGGCAAGTCGTACGACGAAGCCTTGAAGCAACTCGACGGCAATGTGCCCAAGGAGTTCGAACCGCTGGTGGCCGACCGCAAGGGCGACATCTACATGGCGCAGGGCAAGCGCGACGAGGCGCAGCAGGAATACCGCAAGGCCTGGACGGGTCTCGGCGCAACCTCCGACTACCGCCGCCTGGTCGAGATCAAGCTGAACGCGGTCGGTGTCGACCCGAAGAGCCTGGCGCCAACCATCACTGTCACACCCGCAGCCCCCAAAAACTCCTGACCGCATCATGAATCTCAAGCGTCTCATGCCTGAATCGGGCGCCCTGCGCGCAGGTTCCGCTCTTGTTTTGGTAGCGCTGTTGGCCGCCTGTTCGGGCTCCGGCAAGCCGAAGCCGGCCGAGCTGCCCGCCAACCCCGCCACGCTCGGCGTGCGTCAGGCCTGGAGCGTGAAGATCCCGGAAGTGAGCTTCCCGCTCACCACCGACGTCAGCGGCGACATCGTGACGGTGGCCGGCAACGACGGCACCGTCGTGGCCATCGACGCCCGTGCCGGCCGTGAAACCTGGCGTGCGAGCGCCGGCGCCACATTGGCGGCAGGCGTCGGCAGCGACGGCACGATGGCCGCGGTCGTCACCACCAACAACGAACTCGTCGCCATCGAAGGCGGCAAGGTCCTGTGGAAGCAGAAGCTGGCGGCCCAGGCCTTCACCGCACCGCTGGTCGCAGGCCGCCGCGTGTTCGTGCAGACCGCCGACCGCAGCATCAGCGCTTGGGACGGCCAGAGCGGCCGCCGCCTCTGGCTGCAGCAGCGCCCCAGTGAAAACCTGGTGCTGCGCAAGTCGGGCGTGCTGATCGCCGTGGGCGATACCCTGATCGCGGGCATCGGCGGCCGGCTGGTCGGCATCAACCCGGCCAATGGCACCTCGCGCTGGGAGTCGCCCATTGCGGCGCCGCGCGGCACCAACGACGTGGAGCGCCTGGTCGACCTGACCGGCAGCGTGAGCCGCTTCGGTGACAGCATTTGCGCGCGGGCCTATTACGCCAGCGTCGGTTGCGTCGAGACACAGCGCGGCACGCTGGTCTGGAGCAAGCCGGCCTCGGGCGCGGACGGCGTCTCCGGCGACGAAGGCTTTGTCTACGGCACTGAATCCGATGGCAGCGTCACGGCCTGGCGCCGCGGCGACGGCGAACGCGCCTGGCAAATGACCCGCTTCAAGAACCGTGTGCTGACCTCGCCGCTCGCGGTGGGTCGCTCGCTGATCATCGGCGAGGACACCGGCTCGCTGCATTTCGTTTCGCGCGAAGACGGTGCGCTGCTCAATCGTGTCACGCCCGATGGCTCTGCCATCACCGTTGCGCCGGTCCTGGCCGGCAACACGGTCGTGGTCGTGACTGCCAAGGGCGGCGTGTTTGGCTATCGCCCTGACTAATCTTTTCTTTTCCCACTCTCAAGGCCCGACCATGAAAACCGCGCCATCGAAAGGCCGGCCATGAAGCCGGTCGTGGCCCTGGTCGGCCGTCCCAACGTCGGCAAGTCGACGCTCTTCAACCGCCTGACCCAGACGCGCGACGCCATCGTCGCCGACTACGCCGGCCTTACGCGCGACCGTCACTACGGCAACGGCCGCCTGGGCAAGCACGAGTTCATCGTGATCGACACCGGCGGCTTCGAGCCCGATGCCGGCAGCGGCATCTACAAGGAAATGGCCAAGCAGACGCGACAGGCCGTGGCCGAAGCCGACGTCGTGATCTTCGTGGTCGATGCCCGCGAAGGCCTCTCGGCGCAAGACCACGACATCGCCAACGAGCTGCGCCGGCTGGGCAAGCCCTGCGTGCTGGCGGCCAACAAGGCCGAAGGCATGCACGACGGTACCAAGCTGGTCGACTTCTACGAGCTGGGCTTTGGCGACGTGCACGGTGTGTCCGCTGCGCACGGACAGGGCATGCGCGACCTGGTCGAGCTGGCCCTCGAGCCGCTGAACCTGCCGGACCCGGACGATGAGACCGACGAAGACGACGTCAACAAGCCCATCAAGCTGGCGGTAGCTGGCCGGCCCAATGTCGGCAAGTCGACGCTCATCAACACTTGGCTCGGTGAAGAACGTCTGGTGGCGTTCGATATGCCGGGCACCACGCGCGACGCCATCTCGGTGCCGTTCGAGCGCAACGGCCAGCGCTTCGAGCTGATCGACACCGCAGGCCTGCGCCGCAAGGGCAAGGTGTTCGAGGCGATCGAGAAGTTCTCGGTGGTCAAGACGCTGCAGGCCATCGAGTCGGCCAATGTCGTGCTGTTGCTGCTCGACGCGACGCAAGGCGTGACTGATCAGGACGCGCACATTGCAGGCTACATCCTCGAGAGCGGCCGCGCGGTGGTGATCGCCATCAACAAATGGGATGCCGTCGACAGCTACCAGCGCGAGCAGATCCAGCGGCAAATCGAGACCCGGTTGCCGTTCCTGAAGTTCGCGTCATTGCATTTCATCTCGGCCATCAAGCGCCAGGGGCTCGGCCCGGTATGGCAGGCGATTGCGCAGGCGCACAAATCGGCTACCCGCAAGATGTCGACGCCGGTGCTTACCCGGTTGTTGCTGGAGGCGGTGCAATTTCAGGCGCCCCAGCGCGGCGGCATGTTCCGACCCAAGCTGCGCTATGCGCACCAGGGCGGCATGAATCCGCCGGTGATCATCATCCACGGCAATTCGCTGGAGCACGTGACCGACGCGTACAAGCGATTCCTGGAAGGGCGCTTCCGCAAGGAATTCGACCTGGTTGGCACGCCCTTGCGGATCCAGTTCAAGAGCTCGCAGAATCCCTTTGCGGACAAGGACAGCTGAATTACGTTTTGGGGCGCTTGGCCGCCGATGGCGGCCGATGAGTTGCAGCTGGAATGGAAGTTCCGTCTTTTGAGAGCCGTTATTTTCTCAAGGCTTTTGGCTCCTATTGCTGCAGCGCAGAAACCCTGTGTTAAGGTCATCTCTCCAACAACTACTCTTGAACACGGAGAATATCGTGAGCAATAAAGGGCAACTTCTGCAAGACCCGTTTCTGAACACCCTGCGTCGCGAGCATGTGCCGGTTTCCATTTATTTGGTGAACGGCATCAAGCTGCAGGGCCAGATCGAGTCTTTTGACCAATACGTCGTGTTGCTCCGCAACACAGTGACGCAAATGGTCTATAAGCACGCCATTTCCACCATCGTGCCGGGTCGTGCCGTCAACTTCTCGGCTGCCGAGAACGACGACGCCGCAGCCTGATCGCGCGGAGCGCGACGGAGCCCCCTCCGTCGCGCTTTTTCATTTTCTGATTCCGCTTGTCTGAACTGATCCATCGCCAGGAAGGCGCCGCCGTTCTCGTCGGCGTCGACTTTGGGCTGCCCCATTTCGACAGCGAACTCGAGGAACTCGGCCTGCTCGCGCAGACCGCGGGCCTCACGCCTGTCGCCCGACTCACCTGCAAACGCAAGGCGCCCGATGCGGCCCTGTTCGTTGGCAGCGGCAAGGCCGACGAGATCAAAGAACTCGCCGCCATGCATCAGGCGAGCGAGGTCATCTTCGACCAGTCCTTGAGCCCGGCGCAGCAGCGCAACCTCGAGCGCCAGCTCGACATCGCTGTCTACGACCGCACTTTCCTCATTCTTGAAATCTTCGCCCAGCGCGCGCGTTCGCATGAGGGCAAGCTGCAGGTAGAGCTCGCTCGCCTGCAGTACCTCAGCACGCGGCTGGTTCGCCGATGGTCCCACCTGGAGCGCCAGACCGGCGGTGCAGGTGTGCGCGGCGGCCCGGGCGAGAAGCAGATCGAGCTCGACCGCCGCATGATCAGCGAGTCGATCAAGCGCACGCGCGAGCGTCTGGCCAAGGTGCAGAAGCAGCGCGGCACGCAACGTCGGCAGCGGGAGCGCCGCGAGACCTTCAACATTTCGCTCGTTGGCTATACCAACGCGGGCAAGTCGTCCCTCTTCAATGCGCTCGTCAAGGCGCGCGCTTACGCAGCCGACCAGCTCTTCGCGACGCTCGATACCACCACCCGCAACCTCTATCTCGGCGATGCGAAGCGCCAAGTGTCGATCTCCGACACCGTCGGATTCATCCGCGACCTGCCGCACGGCCTCGTCGACGCGTTCAAGGCCACATTGCAGGAGGCGGTCGATGCCGATCTGTTGCTGCACCTGATCGACGCCTCCAACCCCCATTACCCCGAGCAGATGGCCGAGGTGCAAAGCGTCCTGCGCGAGATCGGCGCTGACACCGTTCCGCAACTGTTGGTATTCAACAAGCTCGACGCTCTTGAAAGTGCGCAACGTCCGCTGCATCTGCAGGACGAGATGGAAATCGATGGCGTTCAGGTTCCCCGCATCTTCCTCAGCGCCAAAAGCGGCGAGGGCGTGCCGTTGCTGCGCGCCGAGCTGGCTCGGCTGTCGGGCTCCGTAGCCGATACGATGACCCCTGCGGACGACACTGAATTGCACGATGCTGCCCTTTGATTGGGCACAATCCCGCCACTGACAAGAGAACGAAGCGAATGAATGCAAAGCCAGCGTGGAGAGGGTTTCTGGGCATGTTCAATCTGAACGATGGCCGATGGGGTCGCGGCGACGAGCCGTCGTCCTCCAACGGCGACCGCCCAGCCGGCAACCGGCCCCCCGATGCCGATCCTCCGGGCGCACCGACGCCCCCGCCTTCGGGCAACAACAATAACAACGGCAACCGCCCCCGCGGCCAAGGTCCCAACCAGGGGCCGCCCGACCTCGATGAACTCTGGCGCGACCTCAATCGCAAGCTCGGCGGTTTCTTCGGTGGCGGCAAAGGCGGCGGAAACCGTCCCAACGGCAACAACAGCGGCGGTGGCGGCAACGGCTACAGACCCGATATGAAAAACGCAGGATTCGGCCTCGGCCTGGTGGCGGCCGTGGCAATCCTGATCTGGCTCGGCACCGGCTTCTTCATCGTGAACGAAGGCCAGCAGGCCGTGGTCACGCAGTTCGGCCGCTACAAGTCGACGGTGAACGCCGGCTTCAACTGGCGCCTGCCGTACCCGATCCAGCGCCACGAGGTGGTGGTGACCACGCAGATCCGTTCCACCGACGTGGGCCGCGACGCCATCGTGCGTTCTACGGGCCTGCGCGAATCGGCCATGCTGACCGAAGACGAGAACATCGTCGAGATCAAATTCGCCGTGCAGTACCGCCTGAGCAATGCACAGGCCTGGCTCTACGAGAGCAAGTCGCCGGCTGAAACCATCGTGCAGGTGGCAGAGAGCTCCGTGCGCGAAGTGGTCGGCAAGATGAAGATGGATGCGGCACTGGCCGAAGAGCGCGATCAGATCGCCCCGCGCGTACGGCAATTGATGCAGACCATCCTCGACCGCTACAAGATCGGCGTCGAAGTGGTCGGCATCAACCTGCAGCAGGGTGGTGTGCGTCCTCCCGAGCAGGTGCAGGCCGCGTTCGACGACGTGCTCAAGGCTGGCCAGGAGCGCGAGCGCACCAAGAACGATGCCCAGGCCTACGCCAACCAGGTCGTGCCGCTTGCCTCCGGTACATCCTCGCGCCTCAAGGAAGAGTCCGAAGCCTACAAGGCGCGCATCGTGGCCCAGGCACAAGGTGACGCCGGCCGCTTCAGCGCGGTGCTGGCCGAGTACCAGAAGGCGCCGCAGGTCACTCGCGACCGCATGTACACCGATGCCATGCAGCAGATCTACGCCAGCACGACCAAGGTGCTGGTCGACACCAAGCAAGGCTCCAACCTGTTGTACTTGCCGCTGGACAAGCTCATGCAGATGAGCGGCAACAACGCCGCAACGCCCGTCGATGCTGCCAGCCCGAGCGTGGCCGGCACCGCGCCGGCCCAGTCGTCGGTGATCCCGGTGGCCCCGCCCACGGGCGAGAGCCGTGGACGCGACGGCCGTTCGCGTGAACGTGACGTGCGTTGATAAAGGCCTAGAAGAACATGAACAGAATCGGATTCATCGCCTCGTCGATCCTTGTCTTGCTCGTGCTGCTGAGCTCGACCCTCTTCGTGGTCGACCAGCGCCAGTTCGGCGTGGTCTACGCCCTCGGCCAGATCAAGAGCGTCATCACCGAGCCCGGCCTCAACTTCAAGTTGCCGCCGCCGTTCCAGAACGTGTCGTACATCGACAAGCGCCTCCTGACGCTGTCGAGCATCGACACCGAGCCCATGCTCACGGCTGAAAAGCAGCGCGTGGTGATCGACTGGTATGTGCGCTGGCGCATCAGCGACCCGCAGGCCTATATCCGCAATGTCGGCCTGGACGAGAACGCGGGTGCCATGCAGCTGAACCGCGTGGTGCGCAATGCGTTCCAGGAAAACATCAACAAGCGCACCGTGCGCGACTTGATCTCGGTGCGTCGCGAGGCCCTCATGGCCGACGTGCAGCGCGAAGTGCTGGCTGTGGTGAAGGGCAGCAAGCCCTGGGGCGTCGACGTGGTCGACGTGCGGATCACCCGCGTGGACTATGTGGAAGCGATCACCGAATCGGTCTACCGCCGCATGGAAGCCGAACGCAAGCGCGTTGCCAACGAGCTGCGCTCGACCGGTACAGCCGAAGGCGAAAAGATTCGTGCCGATGCCGATCGCCAGCGTGAAGTGATCGTGGCAAACGCCTATCGCGACGCCCAGAAGATCAAGGGCGAGGGCGATGCCCAGGCCGCAAGCGCCTACAGCGAGGCCTTCGGCCGCGACCCGCAATTTGCCCAGTTCTATCGCAGCCTCGAGGCCTACAAGCAGAGTTTCAACAAGAAGAGCGACGTGCTGGTGGTTGACCCGTCGTCTGACTTCTTCCGTGCCATGCAGGGCTCCGGCTCCGCGGGCAACGCACCCCGCCGCTGATCCGTTTCAGGGTTCAGTGAGCGCCGAGACCTTCTGGAGCGCGTTGGCGCTCGTCCTGGTGATCGAAGGCATCCTGCCCTTCGTGTCGCCGGGAGGTTGGCGGCGCGGCTTCGGGCAACTGATGCAACTGCGCGACGGGCAGCTTCGATTCTTCGGTCTTTGCAGCATCTTGTTGGGCTTGGTACTACTTTGGGTTTTGGCGTAGCGCGGTCCCGGTAGAATCCCGGTTTAACCACGCCCCCGATCCCCATGTCCGCTTGGGTCCTCCCGGATCACATTGCCGATGTGCTGCCTTCCGAGGCGCGCCACATCGAAGAACTTCGACGCCAGCTGCTCGATACCGCCCGTGGCTATGGCTACGAGCTGGTGATGCCGCCGCTGCTCGAGCACCTCGAGTCGCTGCTTTCCGGCACCGGCGAGGCGCTCGACCTTCAAACCTTCAAGCTCGTCGACCAGCTTTCCGGCCGCAGCATGGGCCTTCGCGCCGACACCACCCCCCAGGTGGCGCGCATCGATGCCCACCTGCTGAACCGCGACGGCGTTGCCCGGCTTTGCTACTGCGGCCCGGTGCTCCACACCCGGCCTGACCGCCCACATGCGACGCGCGAGCCGTTGCAGTTCGGTGCCGAGATCTACGGCCATGCTGGCCTCGAAGCCGACACCGAAACGCTCCTGCTCGCACTCGACTGCCTCGATGCCGCGGGCCTCCGTGACGGCGTGATCGTCGACTTGGCAGATGCCCGCATCGTGCGTGCGTTGTTCGCAGGCGTGCCGGTCGATGCCGCCGCGCTCGCCCGTGTGCACGCCGCGCTGGCCGCCAAAGACGCGAGCGAACTGCACCTGCTCACCAAGGATTTCCCTGCCGCTTCACGCGACGGGCTACGCGCGCTGGTCCAGTTGTACGGCGACGCGTCGGTGCTCGATGAGGCTGCCAAAGCCCTGAAGGGCACGCCGGCCGTCAGCGCTGCGCTGGCCGACCTGAAGCAGCTCGCCGCTGGCCTGAACGGCTCGGCCGGACGCCAGATCAGCTTCGACCTGGCCGACCTGCGCGGGTACGCCTACTACAGCGGCATGCGCTTCGGCATCTACGTGCCGGGCGCCGCCGATTCGCTGGTGCGCGGTGGCCGCTACGACGAAGTGGGGGCTGTGTTCGGCCGCAACCGCCCGGCCGTCGGCTTCAGCCTCGATGTGCGCGAACTGGTCGGCGTGCTGCCGGCGCGCCCGCTGCGCGCCGCCATCCGCGCGCCCTGGAGCGATGCGGCGGGGCTGCGCCAGGCCATCGCCCAACTGCGCAAGGCCGGTGAAACGGTTGTCTGTGTGCTGCCGGGACACGGCAGCGAAATCGATGAATTCCATTGCGACCGCGAGCTCGTCGAGCAAGCTGGCCAGTGGAATGTCCGAGCGATCTGAATTTTTAAGCAATGGAACGAGCATGAGCGTAACCACCGGAAGAAACGTGGTCGTCGTCGGCACCCAGTGGGGCGATGAAGGCAAGGGCAAGCTGGTCGATTGGCTGACGGAAAGCGCCCAGGGCGTGGTCCGTTTCCAGGGCGGCCACAACGCGGGCCACACGCTGGTCATCAACGGCGTGAAGACGGCGTTGCACCTGATCCCGAGCGGCATCATGCGGCCCGGCGTCAAGTGCTACATCGGCAACGGCGTGGTGCTGTCGGCGGCCAAGCTCTTCGAGGAAATCGAAGGCCTGGAGAAAGCCGGCGTCGAAGTGCGCTCGCGCCTGCGCATCAGCGAGGCCTGCCCGCTGATCCTGCCGTTCCACGCCGCGCTGGACATCGCGCGGGAGGCCTACCGCGAAAAGGGCGGCGTCGAGAAGATCGGCACCACCGGCCGCGGCATCGGCCCGGCGTACGAAGACAAGATCGCCCGCCGCGCGCTGCGCGTGCAGGACCTGAAGCACCCCGAGCGCTTCGCCGCCAAGCTGCGCGTGCTGCTCGACCTGCACAACCACGTGCTCACGCAGGTGCTGGGCGCACCGGCCGTCGATTTCGACACCGTGTTCGACGAAGCCATGCGCCACGCCGTGCTGCTCAAGCCGATGATGGCCGACGTCTCGCGCGAGCTGAACGACGCCCACAAGGCCGGCGCCAACCTGCTGTTCGAAGGCGCGCAGGGCACGCTGCTCGACGTGGACCACGGCACCTACCCGTACGTCACCTCCAGCAACTGCGTGGCCGGCAACGCCGCCGCCGGTTCGGGCGTCGGCCCGGGCATGCTGCATTACATCCTGGGCATCACGAAGGCCTACTGCACGCGCGTCGGCGGCGGTCCGTTCCCGACCGAACTCGACTGGGCCACGCCCGGCACGCCCGGCTATCACATGAGCACCGTGGGCGCCGAAAAGGGCGTGACCACCGGCCGCAGCCGTCGTTGCGGCTGGTTCGACGCCGCACTGCTCAAGCGCTCGGCGCAGGTCAATGGCCTGTCGGGCCTGTGCATCACCAAGCTGGACGTGCTGGACGGCCTCGAGAAGCTTGAGCTGTGCACCGGCTATGAACTCGACGGCGAAACCACCGACATCCTGCCAATGGGTGCCGACGAAATCGAGCGCTGCACGCCGATCTACGAAACCCTCGAAGGTTGGACCGAGAGCACCGTGGGCGTCACGCAGTACGACAAGCTGCCGGTCAATGCGCGGCTCTATCTGCAGCGCATCGAGCAGATCACCGGTGTGCCGATCCACATGGTGTCGACCAGCCCGGATCGCGACCACACGATCATGATGCGTCACCCCTACCTCGCAGACTGAACAGGAACGAACAGACCATGTTGACCGAAGACGGCAAGCATCTCTACGTCAGCTACGACGAGTACCACAACCTGATCGAGAAGCTCGCGATCAAGGTGCACCAGTCGGGCTGGGAGTTCGACACCATCCTGTGTCTCGCGCGCGGCGGCATGCGCCCGGGTGACGTGCTCTCGCGCATCTTCGACAAGCCGCTGGCGATCATGTCGACCAGTTCGTACCGCGCCGATGCCGGCACGGTGCAGGGCCATCTTGACATCGCCCGCTTCATCACCACGCCCAAGGGCGAGATCGCCGGCAAGGTGTTGCTGGTGGACGACCTGGCCGACTCGGGCCACACCCTGCATGCCGTGATGGACATGCTGCGCAACAACTACAAGCCCATCACCGAGCTGCGCAGCGCGGTGATCTGGACCAAGGCGTTGTCGACCTTCACGCCCGACTACTCGGTCGAGTACCTGGCGACCAATCCCTGGATCCACCAGCCCTTCGAGGGCTACGACTCGCTCGGCGCCGAGAAGCTGCTCGAGAAGTGGTCGGTCTGATCAAGCCCTGATCAGGCCCCGCACGATCCGTTGCCGGAAGTGAGCATCGCGGTGTAGCGCCGCTGCATCTCTTCCGGCGTCAGTTTTTCGATGCTGTGCCCCACGTTCCAGCGATGGCCGAAGGGGTCGCGAAAAACCCCGGAGCGCTCGCCGTAGAACTGGTCCTGCGGCGCCATGTCGAGCGTCGCGCCGGCCGCAACGGCTCGCGCCACCACCGCATCCGCATCGTCCACATGCAGGTGCAGCGTCACCGCGCTGCCACCCAGGGTCTTGGCGCTGCGGATGTTGTACTCGGCGAACTCGTCCGAAATCATCAGGATCGCGCCGTTGTGGAAGTCCAGTTCCGCGTGGCCGATGCGCCCGCTGGGCTCGGTGAGGCGGAAGATCTCCTTCACTTCGAACACCTCGCAATAGAAGTCGATGGCCGCGCCGGCATCGTCGACGCAGAGGTACGGAAACAGTTCGTGGATTGCCATGATGGTTGCCTTTCGAGAGGAGGAAAGCTGTTGTCGCGGCGCCGATTCTGGGCTGCCGCGCCGCTAGCGTCTTGAACGAATTTGACCTGTTGTCGTGCCCGCGGGCACATGCCGCGGCGACGTGGCCCCGGTCCGCCGCCACGCCTGCGGCGGCATGCCCGCCAGCGCGGAGAACTCGCGGCTCAGGTGCGCCTGGTCGCTGTAGCCGGCGGTGAGCGCGATCTCGGCCCAGCTTTGCGCGGGGTCGCCTGCCAGCGTTAGCGCGCGGTCGAAACGCATCACGCGTGCGTACTCCTTGGGGCTGAGGCCGATCGCGCCGCGGAAAAGCGCGATGAAGCGGCGGTGGCTGTAGCCGCTGCGCGTCACCAGCCCGGCGATCGAAGGGTTCTCATGGGCCAGCGGTCCGAGTGTTGCGGCGATGGCTGGATGCAGGCCGTGCAGGCCGGCACCGAGCGCGTCGATGACTCGCTCGGCGAGCAGGGCTTCGAAGACGTTCAGCTGCCTTTCGAGGTCGCCTGCGGCATGAACCTGCTCGAGCGCGGCATCGGTCTGCCGCGCGCCCCAGAGCGCATCGAGCGGCGTGTGCTGGCTGGCCAATGCGTCCTCGGGCGCACCGAGCAGGGCGCGCGCGGCGCCGGGCTGAAGTTGCGCGCCGACGGATCGCGTGACCACCGAAACGTCGCGCATGTAGGAGGCGGCGCGTGCGCCACCGACGATCGCGTAGCCGCAGGTCTGGCCGCGTGTGTCGTCGGCGCTATCGAACAGCTTGAGCGGCGGACCCGACAGGCGGAACACCAGGTGCATGCCGCCGGTTGGCAGCACATGCTCGCGCGCGCCCGGCCGTTCGGTCGGCATGCCTTCGGGTGCGGAGGCCCACAGCAGCTTGACGAATGGCTGCAGATGGGAAGGAGGGTGGCGCGTCAGCTGCATGCTGCGAACCCCGGTGGGAACAGGCTGTGGCCCATCGGGCGGATTGTGCGATGGCGCCGCCCGACTTACCAGTCGCGCGTGGCGATCACATCCTCGATGTCCACATCGACGAACCCGTAGGCCCTGACGATGGTCTCGAAGTCCGCGCCAATGGCTTCGCGCGCGCCTGTTTCCAGTTCGCTGTCGTTCTCTTCGAATTCCTCGACCAGGTCGTTGAACCGATTCGTGGCGGCGTGCGTCAGCTTCAGCAGGCCGGCGTCGTCGGATGGTTTCTTGGCCTCGATCGCCTCGCAGAGTTCGACCAGGATCTGCTTGCACTTGTCCACCAGGAAGTCGGGAAAGTACGCGTCGCGGTACATGTCCTGAAGGAACGGGTGGTTCTGCAACTGCGGGTTCGTGATCGGCATCGACGGGCTCCTGGTGAGGGGTGTGCGGCGTGGTTCGCAAAAGCGCGAGGTCGCGAGGCCGCGAGTCTAGGGCGCCCGGTTTCCCCGCGTGTGACGGGCGCGCTAGCATCGGCACATGAGCAAGCCTTCGACGACCCTGATCCACCATCCCTACACCCCGCCGGCCACCTTCGCCGCGCCGCAGCCCGGCGTGTTCAAGGCATCGACCGTCTTCTTTGCCGACGTGGCCGCCATGCGCGCACGCGACTGGAAGACCAAGGCGGGCTACACCTACGGCCTGCACGGCACGCCGACCACGTTCACGCTCGAGGAGCGCCTGGCCACGCTCGAAGGCGGCACCGAATGCCTGCTGGTGCCCAGCGGCCTGGCGGCCATCTCGCTGGTCTCGTTCGCGTTCCTGAAGACCGGCGACGAGGTGCTGATTCCCGACAACGCCTACGGCCCCAACAAGGCGCTGGCGACCGGCGAGCTCGCCAACTTTGGCATCACCCATCGCCTCTACGACGCGATGAATCCGACCGATCTGGAAGCCAAGATCTCGCATCGCACGCGGCTGGTGTGGCTGGAGGCTGCGGGTTCGGTCACGATGGAGTTTCCGAACCTGCCCGCGCTCGTGGACGTCTGCCGCTCGCGCAGCGTGGTGACGGCGCTGGACAACACTTGGGGCGCCGGCCTGGCTTTCGCGCCCTTCGATTTCAACGGCACGGGGCAGGGCGTCGACATCTCGGTGCACGCGCTCACCAAGTACCCGAGCGGCGGCGGCGACGTGCTGATGGGCAGCGTGGTCACCAACGACGAGCGGCTGCACCGCGCGCTCAAGCTCTCGCACATGCGCATCGGCTTCGGCGCCGGCGTGGGCGATGTCGAGACGTTGCTGCGCTCGCTGCCGAGCATCGGCCTGCGCTATGCGGCGCACGACCGTGTGGCGCGCGAACTGGCCGGCTGGCTCAACGGCTGCGAGGAGATCGCGCAGGTGCTGCACCCCGCGCTGGAGGATTCGCCCGGCCACGCCAACTGGCGGGCGCTGTGCGGCGCCACCGACCTGGCCGCGGGCCTGTTCTCAGTGGTGTTCGACGAGCGCTACAGCACCGAGCAGGTCGACCGTTTCTGCGACAGCCTGAAGCTCTTCCGCCTCGGCTATTCGTGGGGCGGCCCGATCAGCCTGGTGGTGCCCTACGACATCGGCCTGATGCGCGATGCGAGCGTGGCGCGCTGGCCCTACAAGGGCACGCTGGTGCGATTTTCGATCGGGCTGGAAGACGTCGACGACCTGCGAGCCGACCTGCAGCAGGCGCTGGGGCAGATGTAAGGCCTGCTGCGCGCAGTGGGCAAAAAAAATCGCAAGAGCCGGCACGTCGCGCCGCGTGCTGCGCGCGAGGTGGTGCCGCCCGCGTCGCAAGTCGTTGCGCCGCGGGTGCTGACCGTGCCCGCGCAGGTGCTGGAGTCGCTCGCACAGTCGGGTCCGCTGGAAGGCGTGCCGGACCTGTGCGGGACACGGCTCCTGATCGGTGGCCTCGTGGCGTTTTTCGTGTTGATGGCTGCGGTACTCGTCGCCGGTGCCGTGCTGCAGGAGGACTGGTCCAATGCGCGCGGCAACAAGGCGATCCTCGTGCTTCTCGGACTGGCGTTGTTCGGGCTGCTGGGCGGCGGCATCTGGTATCTGCTGCGCCAGTTTTCGCGGGTGGGCAAGGGGACGATGCTGCGGATCGACGCGCAAGGAATGCGCTGGGGCGATCCGGCGTCACCGCAGGCCGTGGCATGGCGCGAGGTGTGCCGTGCGCGCATGGGTTTCCATGACGTGAAGACCGAGTTCGCATCGAGCGAAGCCATCGTCAAGCGGCTGGTGTTCCAGCAGGCGGTGCGGGGCGGCGAGCCCAGGGAGATCCGGCTCCCGCTGGCGCTGACCCTCGACACCGGCCGCGTCCTTCGCTTTCGCAACCGGGCCGCGCTGCTGCGCGCGTTGTTGCTGCATCTGGCCACCCAGCCCCGGCCGCGCCTGCGCTTCGATGCGGAGGTGTTCATCGATGCCGGCATCGATCCGCAGACCTGGGAGCCGATGCTCGCCCCGAGGCGCTGGATGTGGCTGTCGTCCCTCGGCGGACTGGTGCCGGTGCTGGGCGTGATCTTCCTCTGGCCGCTGGGCGAACATATCGGATGGATGGTGTTCGCGATGGTCATGACCATGCTCGTCGGCGCGGGTGCGATGGGCTGGTTCATGCACCAGCGTTACCCCGGTTTGCAAGGTGTGTTCGAGTTCGAAACGGCCCCCGGCGCCACGCCTTGAGACTGCACCGTTATCGCTTACAGTAGGCGACGCACAGTCACCGTGACTGTCTCGCCTCAAGGAGAAGCAGTGGCAACACCAAATTACGGCTACGAGAAGCGCCAGAAAGAGCTGGCCAAGAAGAAGAAAAAGGAAGAAAAGCTCCGCGAGAAGCAATATCGCAAGCTCAGCCCGAGCAGCGACGGACTGGCTCCCGGAGACCCGGAAACCGACGTGGCATCGCTCGAACGCGATCCTCCCACAGTGCCCGAGTTGCCCACCAAGAACGGTTGATTCGCTCCTGGCGTTCCCATCGAAAAGCCGCCGCAGGCCTGCGCCTGCGGCGGCTTTTTTCTTTTCGCGCGCCGCCCGATTTACTTGGGCAGCAGCTTGCGCAGTTCGGGCCAGACGTTGTCGAGCAACTGCGGCTGCGCCACGGCCGTCGGGTGGATGCGGTCGGCCTGGAACAGCGACATCGCATTGGGCGCATCGGCCACGCCCTTGAGCAGGAAGGGAACGAGCGCCGACTTGCTCGCGCCCGCCACCTTCGAGAACACCGCCTCGAAGCGCCGCGTGTAGTCGCCGCCGTAGTTCGGCGGAACCTGGATGCCGACGATCAGCACCTTCGCGCCCGCGGCCTGCGCGGCCTTGGTGATCTGCAGCAGGTTGGCCTCGGTGTCCGAGAGCGGAAGGCCGCGCAGCGCATCGTTGGCGCCGAGCTCCACCACCACGTGGCTGGGCTTGTGTTGTGTGAGCAGGGCGGGGAAGCGGGCGCGTCCGCCGGAGCTGGTGTCGCCGCTGATGCTGGCGTTGACCACGGTGGCCGCGATCTTCTGCTGGGCAAGCCTTTTTTCCAGCAAGGGTACCCAGCCTTCGCCACGCTTCAAGCCGTACTCTGCGCTCAGCGAATCGCCCAGCACCAGGATGACCGGCTTGCCGGTTGCGGTCGACTGGGCGTGCGCCGCGGCCATCCATGTTCCCGCGCTGCCCGCACCGCCTAGTGCGGCGGTGGTCAAGATAAAGTCACGTCGATTCAAAACCAAAGCCTTTCCATGTCCCAACCCCCGTCTGATGCCATTGTCGCCGTCGAGCATGTCTTCAAGTCCGTCACCGATTCGGCCGGCACGCTGGACATTCTGCAGGACATCCATTTCACCCTCGGCGCGCGGGAAACCGCCGCCATCGTCGGCGCCTCGGGCTCCGGCAAGAGCACCTTGCTGTCGATCATCGCGGGGCTCGATACGCCGACGCGCGGCACGGTCAAGCTCGCGGGCGACGACATCTTCGCCATCGACGAGGACGAACGCGCCGCCTTGCGCGCGCAGCGCGTGGGCTTCGTGTTCCAGAGCTTCCAGTTGCTCGGCAACCTGAGCGCCCTCGAGAACGTGATGCTCCCGCTGGAGCTGGCCAACCGCAAGGATGCGCGCAAGGCCGCCACCGAGATGCTCGGCCGCGTGGGCCTCGGCCAGCGCCTGGGCCACTATCCCAAGGTGCTGTCGGGCGGCGAGCAGCAGCGCGTGGCGCTCGCGCGGGCCTTCGTGGTCCAGCCGGCCCTGCTGCTGGCCGACGAGCCCACCGGCAGCCTGGACTTCGCGACCGGCGAGCAGGTGATGAAGCTGATGTTCGACTTGAACCGCGAACTCGGCACGACGCTGGTGCTGGTCACCCACGACCGCGGCATCGCGTCCCGCTGCGAGCGCCGCATCACCATCGAGGCCGGGCGCGTGTCGCTCAACGAGAAGACGCCGGTCTCGACGGTCGAACAGGCCGCCTGAACGTCGAAGACGCGGCGAAGAGACAACAACAAACAACCCGAGGAGAGGTCCATGGACAAGCTTCCACCCGAAGCCATTGCGGCATTGCAGCGCGGCAGCCTGATCGAGGCGATCAAGATCGTGCGCGACAAGACCGGCATGGACCTCAAGTCGTCCAAGGAGGCCGTCGAGCGCTACGCCAATGGCGAGGGCACGCCGGCCGACTGGCAGGAGGGCGACTGGGGCCGCGGCGAACCCGAGGGCGCGGGCATGCAGGGCAACGGGCCCGCCGCGGTGCCGTCGGCTGCGCTCGCTGCCCTGGCAAAGGGCAACAAGATCGAGGCGGTTCGTCTCACGCGCGAAGCCACGGGCCTTGGGCTGGCCGAGGCCAAGCAACTGGTCGAGAACCACCAGAATCCGGCGGCCGGCGATTTCGGGCATTTGCCGTCGGGCATTCCGACGAATCCGATGGCCGAACCGGGGCGGGTGTCGCAAGGGGGCTCGAAGTTGCTGCCCATCGTCATCGTGGTGCTGGTCGTGGTGCTGGCCTGGCTGTATTTCGTGAAGGGCGCCTGAGGCGATGATCGTTCCCCAGTACTGGGCCGAAGGCCGCATCCAGGAGCGAGTGGACGGCAAGCAGATCACCGTGCGGCGCTACGGCTGGTCGGATGACAGCCCGCTGGCCGCGCAGGCGCACGCCGACCAGCGCACCCGCGAAGCCTTCGATCGCATCACGAGCGGCGAGACGCTCGAGCGCCGCGAACGCAAGGTGGCCTACAACGGCGCCGACGGCATGCCGATCCGCGAGGAAATCGTCGAGCGGCAGGGCGAGAGCGTCGTCACCCGCAACGGCTACGGCGCACGCTGCCTCAACACGCCCGACGTGATGTTCGTCGACATCGATTTCGACGAACCCTTGCGTACCAGCGTGTTCGGCTTTGCACTGGTGCCGGCGCTGATTGCGGGCATCGTCGGCGGCTGGACGGCCAAGACCTGGGTGGGCGGGCTGATCGCCGCCATCGTGGTCTTCATCGTCGCCTACCGCATCGGCCTGGCCAAGAAGCGTGGGGAGGCCAGCACGAACCCCGCGCCCGAAAAGCGCGCGGCCGAGCGCATCGGGCGCTTCCTGCACCAACATCCCGACTGGCACCTGCGGGTGTACCGAACGCCTGCGGGCTTTCGCCTGCTGGCGATGCACGATGTCTTCAGTCCGACCGACATGACGGTGGCCGACTGCTTCCAGGCGCTGGGCGTGGACAAGGTCTACGCGCGCATGTGCCGCAACCAGAACTGCTTTCGCGCCCGGCTGAGCGCCAAGCCCTGGCGCATCGGCATCGGCGAGCACATCCGGCCGCAGCCGGGCGTGTGGCCTGTGTCGCCCGAGAAGCTGCCGGTGCGCGACGCCTGGATCGCGCAATACGAAAAGGCCGCCGAAGGCCACGCCGCCTGCCAGTACCTGGAGAGCGTGGGCAACACCGGGCGCGTGCATCCGAACGCGCAGGCGGTGCAGGAACTTCATGACGAGCGCACGCGCGCGCTCAGCGGTCTGCCGATCGCCTGAGGGGCCCGAGGGGCGATCCCCGGGGGTAGGGATAATCGGGGCATGTCTTCCCCCAAAGTGATCTTCGGCTTCCATGCCGTGGGCGTGCGAATCAAGACCGCGCCGAAATCGGTGCTTGAGGTTCTGTTCGATGCCAGCCGGCGCGATGCGCGCATGAAACAGTTCATCGCGCGCGCGCAAGAAGCCGGTGTGCGGCTGGTCGAGGCCGACAGCCTGCGCATCGCCAAGCTCGCCGGCAGCCACGGCCACCAAGGTGTGGCGGCGCGGGTCGAACCCACCGCGCAAATCCATTCGCTCGACGAACTGCTTGAGGGTCTTGAAGAGGCCGGCACCGTGCCCCTCTTGCTGGTGCTCGACGGCGTGACCGATCCACACAACCTGGGCGCGTGCCTGCGCGTCGCAGACGGCGCCGGCGCCCATGCGGTGATCGCTCCCAAGGACCATGCGGCCGGCATCAACGCCACCGTGGCCAAGGTGGCGAGCGGCGCGGCCGAGACGGTGCCGTATTTCATGGTGACCAATCTCGCGCGCACGATGAATGAACTCAAGGAGCGCAGCATCTGGTGCGTGGGCACCAGCGACGACGCACCCGGCACGATCTACCAGAGCGACCTGAAGCGCCCCCTGGCGCTCGTGCTGGGCGCCGAAGGCGACGGCATGCGCCAGCTGACCCGCAAGACCTGCGACGAACTGGTGAGCATCCCGATGGCCGGCGCGGTCGAGAGCCTGAATGTCTCGGTGGCCAGCGGCGTGTGCCTCTACGAGGCGATGCGCCAGCGCAGCGCCTGATCGACTCCCGCTAGCCCTTCTTCGGAAGCGGCCCGCCCTTGCGGTGGAAGTAGACGAGTTCCGCCATGCGCCGCATCTGCGGCGTGCCCAACAGGTGATTGAACATCCAGTCGCTCTGGAAGTGGTCGAAGGCCCAGCGCAGCGAGCGCTTGAGCAGGAAGCGCGGGTAGCTGCGAACGAACCACGTCGCCGGGTCGCCCACCTCGCCGCGCACGAAGCGCGCTACCGCCTCGCCCGCACGCTCGCCGTGCTGCAGCGCCGTGTGGATGCCGCCAGCAGTGACCGGCGACACCATGCCCGCCGCGTCGCCCACCAGCAACGCCCGTTCGCGCGCTACGACCGGTAGCACCCCTCCGCAGGGAATCATTCCGGCGCGCACCGCGACCGGCGGTGCATCGCCCGGCGACACCACCGATTCGATCTTCTTGAGGAACGGCGCTAGCCGCAGCGCGTTCGCATCGTTGTGGCCCAGGCGGCGGGCCAGGCCGATCTGGCTCACGCCCACGCCGTCGAGCGCCCAGCCGATGTAGCCAGGGGCGAGTTGGCGGTCGATGAAGCAGTGAAGGAGGTCCGGCGCCATGCGGGCGCCTTGGTATTCATGCTCGACACCGTAGAGAAAGCGCGTGTTGCGCGAAAGGCCCAGCGCCTTGGCGACGCGCGAATGCGGGCCGTCGGCGCCCACGAGATAGGTCGCGGTGATGCAGGGGCCGTGCGTCACCGGGACTTCCCAGCGGTCGTTCATCCAGAGCGCCTGCTCGAAGAGCGTGCCGAGCCGCACGTCGACGCCGCAGGCCCGGGCGGAATCGACCATCCAGTCGAGCAGCGCGGGTGCATCGGTGGCCCAGAACCAGTAGCCGGGTGCGTGCAGGTCAACGTGCCGCATGTTCGGCGCATAGAGCCGCACGCCTTCGATGCGCCGGACCAGTTCTCGCGGCACTTCCGCCAGCCAGGGGACGCTGTCGACTGCGTCCTTCACGATGATCCCGGTGGTGTGGAGCTTGGCGCCGGCGCTGGTTTTCTTCTCCAGCACCATCACGCTGAGTCCGGCGAGCGCCGCGGCGCGGGCGCAGGCGAGGCCCGCGAAGCTCGCGCCGACGACGAGCAGGTCCACCTTGATGTTGGCGAGGCCGCCGCTCGTGGCGACCGGCGCCGGGCAAGGCGCCGTGGATGAGGTGGAGAGCGGGGAGAAGAAGCAGGAAGAGGAGTGCATGGGC
Organism: Variovorax sp. W1I1; assembly: GCF_030815625.1. Classification (NCBI taxonomy): domain Bacteria; kingdom Pseudomonadati; phylum Pseudomonadota; class Betaproteobacteria; order Burkholderiales; family Comamonadaceae; genus Variovorax; species Variovorax sp. W1I1. The sequence continues at coordinate 1,962,766 of NZ_JAUSWZ010000001.1, forward strand.
AGCTGACTTGGCAATGCGCACCACGGTTTGTGGTGCGCGTGCGAAGTTAGCTACGCCATGTGCGGGGGGTATGCGGGCGATGTGCGCGCGGCGTGAAGGCTGTGTGAACCCCGCAGCCGCGGCGCGTCAGGATGGGTCTTTGCTGCGCGTGCGGCCCACCGCGCTGAAGATGCCGATGCCCAGAAGAATCAGCGCACCGATGCCGATGTAGAGCGTGGGAACGCCAGCCACTGAAGCACCCCAGGCAACGCCGCCCAGGAAGATCAGGAAACCGATCATGTAAAGCGCAAAAGACATCATGTCCTCCGGTATCTGAGATGCTTGCAGTATCCCGATGCGCTGAACACCTCGAACCAGCGCCGACCGCCTCTCTGTGTGGGAGGGTGCCTACCGCAAGGCTAGTCCGCGGACGCGACCAGCAGGTAGCGGCAGGCCGTCCGCCCGAGCGCTTTGAAGACGAGGGGCCGGTCCACGCCGAAGTCCAGGCAGTCCCCGGGCGCGAGTTCGAAGCGTTCGTCGCCGTAGTCCACCCGCAGCGCGCCTTCGAGCATCCACAGGCATTGGCGATAGGGCTTGCCGCTCCATCGCGGATAGCCGACCTGCGCCGAACGCGGCAGCTCGACCTCTACCAGTTCCACCCCGCTGCCCGTCGCGCCGCGCTCGGCCACCTGGCGGCGCAAATAGCCCGCCTCGGGGTCGCGCCAGACTTCTTGCATCGCCTTCGTGCGAAGCCGCTGGGGCGCTTCCTTTTCCTTTTCCTCGGTGAGCAGTTGCGCCAGCGACACGCCAAGGCCCGCCGCCAGTCGGCCCAGCAGCACGGCCGTCGGGCTGCTCTGTGCCCGCTCCACCTTCGAGATCATGGCCTTGCTGACGCCCGACAGCTCGGCCAGCTCGGCCAGGCTGAGTCCCTTGGCCTGCCGCAGCGCGAGCAGCCGGGTCGCGATGAGGGCGTCGAGGTGGCCGGGGGCTTCGCTGGGCGGGGGTGATTCGTTTCTCATATGAGATTATTATTCTCTTATATTGAACGACAGAGAAGCACCATGCGCCTCATCACCTGCACCGAGGAAGCCCACGCCGGCGCCATCCTCGCGATCCTCAACGACGCCATCGTCACCTCCACCGCGCTGTACGACTACAAGCCGCGCACGCCCGAGAACATGGTCGCGTGGTTCGCCACCAAGCGCGTCAACGGCTTCCCGGTGATCGGCGCGGAGGACGAGAACGGCAAGCTGCTGGGCTTTGCGAGCTACGGCAGCTTTCGCGCCTTTCCGGCCTACAAGTACACGGTCGAGCACTCGGTGTACGTCGAGGCCGGCCATCGCGGCGCGGGGCTCGGGCGCACGCTCATGGAAGCGATCATTGCCGAGGCGATCGCGCGGGACGTGCATGTGATGGTCGGCGCCATCGACGCTGCGAATGCGGGCAGCATCGGCCTGCACGAGCGGCTGGGGTTCGAACACTCGGGCACCGTGCGGCAGGCCGGCTTCAAGTTCGGCCGCTGGCTCGACGTGGCGTTCTACCAGCGGATTCTTGCGACCCCGCTGAACCCGGTCGACGGCTAGGCGAGCGCGAAGAATCGCATCACGACTTCGGCCGGGTGCCTGACACCGGCGCCGACGAACATGCGCTCGTTGATCCATCGCAGCGCAGGTGAGGCCGTCTCGAAGCGCGGGTTGCAGCGGAAGTAGACCTCTGCCGGATCGACCGGCTCGCCGCGCAACAGCTTCGCCATCACCTCTGGCGCAGCCGAGCGCACCGCATGGTTCTGCACATAGATCAGGTCGCCCGCGTCGGTCTCGAGGCCATAGCGCGCATCGAGTTCGGAGAGCGTGTCGCTCACGATCAATTGAAAGTCGCTGCCGCCCGGCAGCACGCGTGCGCGCCAGCCGTGGCCCGACGCCTCGCCGCCCGTGATGGGCACGATGCGCCGCAGCCCGCGCGCGCTCTGGCCCAGCACCTGCGGCACGCCCACCTGCACGCGCAGGTCAGCGAAGTGCTCCAGCGTGGGCGCGGCGATCGAATCGAAGATGTTGCTGCTCATCGCTGAGGTACGGTTCAGGCGGCCGTCTCTGCGCTCGCGCGGTCGAGCATTTCGATGGTGCCTGCGTCGAGCTTCAACTGCGTGGCGACCACCAGCTCTTCGAGCTGCGCGATCGATGTGGCGCTGGCGATCGGCGCCGTCACGCCCGGCCGTGCGATCTGCCATGCAATGGCGACCTGGCCCGGCTTGGCGTTGTACTGCTGCGCCACCTTGTCGAGCGCATCGAGGATGCGCAGGCCCCGCGGGTTCAGGTACTTCTTCGTGGTGTTGGCGCCGCGCGCGCTCTTCGAGGCATCGGCTTCGGTGCGGTACTTGCCGGTCAGGAAGCCGGCCGCGAGCGCGTAGAAGTTGATCACGCCCACTTCGCGCTTCACGCACAGCGGCTCCAGTTCGTCTTCGAATACGGCACGGTCGTACAGGTTGTAGAGCGGCTGCAGGCTCTCGTAGCGCGCAATGCCCAGACGCTCCGACACGTCCAGCGCCTCGGCCAGCCGGGGCGCCGTGTAGTTGGATGCGCCGATGGCGCGCACCTTGCCTTCCTTGATGAGCGCATCGAAGGCGCCGAGCGATTCCTCGAGCGGCGTGTTGGCGTCGTCGTCGTGCGACTGGTAGAGGTCGATGTGGTCCGTCTGCAGGCGCTTGAGCGACGCCTCGACCGCTTCGCGGATGTACTTGGGTGCGAGGCCCACCTTGCCTTCGCCCATCGGCTTGCCGACCTTGGTGGCCAGCACCACGCGGTTGCGCTTGCCGCTCTGCTTGAGCCACTTGCCGATGATGGTTTCCGACTCGCCGCCCGTGTGGCCCGGCACCCAGGCCGAGTAGACGTCGGCGGTGTCCACGAAGTTGAAGCCCGCGTCGAGCCAAGCATCGAGCAGCTTGAACGAGGCGGCCTCGTCGACCGTCCAGCCGAACACGTTGCCACCGAAGGCGAGCGGCGAAACCAGGAGGCCGGAGCGGCCGAGCGGGCGAAATTGAGACATGACGAGGTTTCCTGAAGAAGACAGATGGAAGGCAAATGGAGGGAAGAAATCAGACGAAGCCCACGGCGCCGAGCAGCGCCCCCGCGCCCAGCAGCCAGAGCAGGTGGACGCGCGTGCGCCAGACGATAAGCGCGGCCACGCCGGTCAAGAGCCACAGGTGCCAGGCAGGCGCGTTGCCGGCATGGTTACCCGCGGCCAGCACCCAGCCGGTGGCGATGAGAAGGCCGACGACCACCGGCGCCATGCCCTGCTTGAAGGCGCGCACCTCGCGGCGCGTGCGGTTGCGGTGGCCCCAGCGGGTGGCGAAGTAGGTGAGGGTGGTGCTCGGCACCATGATGCCGAGCATGGTCACCATCAGCCCGAAGAGGCCGAGGAGCCACGCCGTCGGCCCGGCGCCGATGCCGCCGCCCGCATTGAGCCCGACGTTCCAGCCCATCAGCGCTACGAACAGCACGTTGGGCCCGGGCGCCGCCTGGGCGATGGCGACCGACGAGCTGAACTGCGCATCGGTGAGCCAGCCGTGCTGGGCGACGAGGTAGCGGTGCATGTCGGGCACCGTGGTGATGGCGCCGCTGATCGACAGCAGCGAGAGCAGCAGGTACTGACCGAAGAGAGCGAGCCAGTCGTGCCATTGCATCGCGATGGTCATTCGAAAACCTCCGCCTTCGGCTGCGGTGCGAGTTTGCTGGGGGCGGCCCGGCGCGCACTCATGGGGCGATCCTCTTCCAGGTCCAGACGCAGGCCACGCCGCCGACCACCAGCAGCACCCAGCCGAGCGGCACCTTGAACACCGCGATCGCCGCGAACACCAGCGCCATGAACGCGAGGCAGACCGGAAAGCCCAGCGGGTGCTTCTGCAATTGCGGAATCAGCTTGATGCCCGTAGCGGCGATCAGCCCGCCCGACACCGCCCCCATGCCCCGCAGCGCCGCCGCCACCTGCGGGTTGCCGGCGTAGTGCGCATAGAGCACGGCCAGCGCGAGGATCACGACGAGGGGAATGGTCAGCATGCCCGCTACCGCTGCAACGGCGCCGCGCAGCCCGAAGTAGCGGTCGCCGATCATCAGGGCGAGGTTGATCACGTTGGGCCCGGGCATCACCTGGGCCACGGCCCAGTCTTCGAGGAACTGCTCGGGTGTGAGCCACTTCTTCTTCTCGACCATCTCGCGCTGGACGATGGCGAGGACACCGCCGAAGCCCTGCAGCGCGAGCCAGGTGAATGAAGCAAAAAGGTCGCGTGGCGACCGGGGCTGTGGCGTGTCTTGCGGCGTTGCCGCATCGGAGAGGGGCGCTTGCATGTGGATGCGATTATCGTAGGCAGGCCTGCAACATGCCGGGCATCGCGCCGACATGACCCGGCCGGTTCAACAGGGAAATTCCATGCTCATGCAAATCCGCGCGCTCTTCGATCTCTGCAAACGGGCCTTCGCATCGTGGTCGAACGACTACGCCCCCAGCATGGGCGCTGCGCTGGCGTACTACACGGTGTTTTCCATCGCGCCGCTGCTCCTGATCGTGATCGCAGTGGCGGGCCTGGTGTTCGGCCAGGAGGCCGCGCGCGGCGAGATCTTCGCGCAGCTCTCGGGCCTCATGGGCGCGCAGGGCGCAGCGGCGGTGCAGGGCATGCTGCAGGCGGTCAACAAGCCGACCGAGGGCATCGTGGCCACGGTGATCGGCATAGGCCTGCTGGTGGTCGGCGCGACCACGGTTTTCGGCGAATTGCAGGACGCGCTCGACCGCATCTGGCGCGCACCGGCACGCACCAAGAGCTCGGGCATCTTCAACCTGCTGCGGGTGCGGCTCCTGTCGTTCAGCATGATCATGGGCATCGGCTTCCTGCTCATGGTGTCGCTGGTGGCCAGCGCGGCACTGGCGGCGCTGGGCAAATGGTGGTCGCCGATGTTCGGCGCGTGGGAGAGCCTGGCGCAGGTGGTGAACTTCGTCTTCAGCTTCGTGATGGTGACGGTGATCTTCGCGATGATCTACAAGATCATGCCGCGCGCAAAGGTGCAGTGGCGCGACGTGTGGGTGGGCGCGGCGGTCACCGCGCTGCTCTTCACGGTCGGCAAGCACCTCATTGGCCTCTATATCGGCAAGAGCAGCGTGGCCTCGGGCTACGGCGCCGCGGGCTCGCTGGTGGTGGTGCTGGTGTGGGTGTACTACTCGGCGCAGATCTTCTTGCTGGGCGCCGAGTTCACCTGGGTTTACGCGCGCACCTACGGCTCGATGAAGGACAAGGCGGGCCTGCCCGATGCCAACCCGTCGCCGACGCGCGACGTGCCCCTGGCGCACAACGACACCTGAGAAGGCGTGAATAAACCTACTGCGCGGTCCGATCTCGCACCTGCGGTCCTCACCGTACAGAGTACGGCTCCGGTCCTCGATGCAAGCTCGAACCGCTCGCTACGGTTTCTTCACACCTTCTGAGCGCTCATTGGATCAACCGGCGAAGCCGCCTTCGTCGAGGAACTTCTGTTCTTCCGCAGTCGTGCTGCGCCCCAGCATCCGGTTGCGGTGCGGAAAGCGGCCGAAGCGCGCGACGATGTCCCGGTGCAGCACGGCGAAGCGCTGCGTGTTGGCGTCGAGCGCCGCATTGAGTTCGACCGAGCGCTCCTGTTCGGCCAGCACTTCGGAGTGCATGAAGGGCAGGTAGAAGAAGGGGCGCAATTCCTTTTCGAACTGCTGGTCGAAGCCCGCGGCGAGCGCCTTCTTCGCCACGGCCAGTGCGAGGCCGTCGGTGGCGAGCATGTGCGGGTTGTTGCGCCAGGCGTTGCGCGGCAACTGGTCGAGCAGCACCAGAAGGGCGAGCGTGCCTTCGGCATCGTCGGTCCAGTGATCGAGTTCGCCGCGGGCGGCGGCCTGGTGTGCATCCGAGAAGCGCGAGAGGAATTCGGCATCGAACGCATCGCTCTTGGCGAACCAGCGCGACGGACCGGCTTCGCGCCAGAAATCGACCACTTCGCGGGCGGCAGGGAGGGCTTGGGAGGTCATCGTTGCATTCTCTTTCACTCTGTGGCGCACCTGCAAAGACGGGGCGGTGGCCGACATGACGAGACGCGGGTGCTGCCTATGCTGTGGAAGCTTTCACAACTTCAGGAGACAAGCTCATGACCCGATACGGCACTTTTTTGCGCGCAGCCCTCATCACCGGTGTGACCAGCGCTGCGCTGGTCGGCTGCGGGATGATGTCCAAGTCGAACACCGCCAGCTTCAGCGGCGCGATGAACGCGGCCAGCGAAGTCCCGCCCAACATGACGCGCGGCAGCGGCATGGCCGAGGCCTGGCTCAACCGGGACACCAACGTCCTCAAGTACAAGATCACCTACACGGGTCTCAGCGGCCCGGCCACTGCGGCGCACTTCCACGGTCCTGCCGCCGCCGGCGCGAATGCCGGCGTGGTGCTGCCGTTCGCCAACGCGGCCAGCCCGATCGAAGGCCAGGCCACGCTCACGCCGGCGCAGGCGGCCGACCTGGTCGCGGGCAAGTGGTACGCCAACATCCACACCGCGGCCAACCCGGGTGGCGAGATCCGCGGGCAGATGCTGCCGAAGATGTGACCCTCTGTCGGCGGAGGGCACCGGGGACTTAGGCCTCCGGTCAGGTTGCGGTCGCGGGCGTGGTGTCAAATGAATGCATGACGACGCCCCCTCAGAAGAAAGCCCGTGCGGCATCCACCCAGCCCCTCAACCCTTTCGCTTCGCGTCGCGAAGACATGCGCCAGGCCCGCAAGGCCCTGGTGCTGCAGGGCGGCGGGGCGCTCGGTGCTTACCAAGCCGGCGTGTATGCCGCGCTCAGCGAGACCGAACTGCAGCCGCACTGGATCGCCGGCGTCTCGATCGGCGCCATCAATGCAGCGCTGATCGCGGGCAACGCGCCCGAGCACCGGGTCGACAGGCTGCGCGAGTTCTGGCACCTCGTGTCCTCCGGGCCTTCGCAGCGCCTGCCCTCATGGTTTGGTGATCGGGCCACGCAGAACCAATACAGCGCGGCGATGGCTTCGCTGGTCGGCATTCCGGGATTCTTCGAGCCGCGCTATTCGCCGGCCCTGCTGATGGGTGGTGCGGCGCCGCTCCTGAGCTACTACGACACCTCGCCGCTGAAGGCCACGCTCGAGCGCCTCATCGACTTCGACCGCATCAACGCCTGCGAGGCCCGCTTCAGCGTGGGCGCGGTAAATGTGCGCACCGGCAACTCGGTGTACTTCGACAACACGCGCCAGCGCATCGGCCCCGAGCACATCATGGCCAGCGGCGCGCTGCCGCCGGGCTTTGCGCCGGTGCACATCGACGGCGACGATTACTGGGACGGCGGCATCGTCTCGAACACGCCGCTGCAATACGTGCTGGACATCCATCCGCGCAACGAACCCCTGGTGGTGCTGCAGGTCGACCTGTTCAATGCGCGCGGCGAAATGCCGCACAACATGGCGGGCGTGATGGAGCGGCAGAAGGACATCACCTATTCGAGCCGCACCCGCATGAACACCGATGCGATGGCCGCGAACATGAACCTGCAGCAAGCGATTGCCGACCTGATCACCAAGCTGCCGGCCAACCTGCGCAAGGACCCGAGCGTGCTCGCGGTGCAGTCGCAGCTCACGCACGAGCCCATCGACATCTTTCACCTGATCTACCGCGACAAGCCTTACGAGCTCGAATCGAAAGACTATGAGTTCTCGCGCGCCGCGGTCGAGGAACACTGGGAGTCGGGCGCGCGCGACATGCGCACCACGCTGGCCCATCCGGAGACCCTGCGCGCCGACGCCACCGTCAACGGCGTGACGACCTTCGACCTCGGCGAGCACGGCGCGGGCCGGGTCAAGCGGCCGGGCCTGTCGCGCTGAAGAAGGCGATTCAGCCTCGACTAAGAAACCAGCGCGAGACTGGATCGGTCACTTCACCAGGAGGAAATGTTCATGAACATTGAAGATGTACGGCGGCAGGCTTTCGCCATGCCGCTCACCAGCCCCGCCTTTCCGCCCGGACCGTACCGGTTCATGCGCCGCGAATTTCTCATCGTCACCTACCGCACCGACATGGACGCATTGCGCGCCGTGGTGCCCGAACCGCTCGAAGTGGTCGAGCCGCTGGTGAAGTACGAATTCATCCGCATGCCCGACTCCACCGGCTTCGGCGACTACACCGAATCGGGCCAGGTCATTCCGGTGCAACTGCGTACCGCCAAGGGCGTGGAGAAGGGCGCGTATGTGCATGCGATGTACCTGAACGACCATCCGCCGATCGCCGGCGGCCGCGAGCTCTGGGGCTTTCCGAAAAAGCTCGCCTCGCCGACGCTCGACTACGAGACCGATGTGATCGTCGGCACGCTCGACTACGGCAAGGTGCGCGTGGCCAAGGCGACGATGGGCTTCAAGCACCGCGCACTCGACCCCGCGCCGATCCTTGCAGGCATCGCGCAGCCGAACTTCCTGCTCAAGATCATTCCGCACGTCGACGGCACGGCCCGCATCTGCGAGCTGGTGCGCTATCACATGGCCGATGTCACGCTGCACGGCGCGTGGACCGCGCCGGCCTCGCTCGAACTGCATCCGCATGCGCTCGCGCCGGTGGCCGACCTGCCGGTGCTGAAGGTCGAATCTGCGGTGCACTACATCGCGGACATGACGCTGGCGCTGGGCACGGTCGAACACGATTACTTGAAATGAGCACACCCCCAGGCTGCGCGCACTTCGTGTCGCTTCTCCACCCCCCTCGCCGGGGGCGACACCTACGGCCCGGCAAAGCCGGTTCCGCCGTGTCTCCCGAATGGATCGCGGCGTAGCCGTCTTTTCCCCAATTTCTCCAACCCTCAAGGAACATTCACCATGCAACTCAAGGACAAGGTCGCCTACATCACCGGCTCGGCCAGCGGCATCGGCAAGGAAATCGCCATCCTCTTCGCACAGGAGGGCGCCAAGATCATCATTGCCGACCTCAACAAGGAAGCCGCCGACGCGACGGCCGCCGAACTCAAGGCCACGGGCGCACAGGCCGTAGGCGTGGCGGTCGACGTGACCAACGAAGACCAGGTCAACGCCTCGGTCGAAGAGGGCGCGAAGGCCTTCGGCGGCATCGACATCCTGATCAGCAACGCCGGCATCCAGATCGTGCATCCGGTCGAGGAGTTCAGCTTTGCCGACTGGAAGAAGATGCTCGCCATTCACCTGGACGGCGCGTTCCTCACCACCAAGGCGTGCCTGAAGCACATGTACGCGCAGGGCCGCGGCGGCAGCGTGATCTACATGGGCTCTGTGCACTCGAAGGAAGCGTCGCTGCTGAAGGCGCCCTACGTCACGGCCAAGCACGGGCTCATCGGCCTGGCCAAGACGGTCGCCAAGGAAGGCGCCAAGCATGGCGTGCGCGCCAACGTGATCTGCCCGGGCTTCGTGCGCACGCCGCTGGTCGAGAAGCAGATTCCCGAGCAGGCCAAGACGCTGGGCATCAGCGAAGAGGAAGTCATCAAGAACGTGATGCTCAAGGAAACGGTGGATGGCGAATTCACCACCACCGAGGACGTGGCGCGCGTCGCGCTGCTGTTCGCGGGCTTCCCGACGAATGCGCTCACCGGCCAGTCGCTCGTCGTGAGCCACGGCTGGTTCATGCAATAGGCGCTAGAGCTTCATCTCCCACGTTTCGCCCACGAGCTGCTTTCCATAGCTCTCGTGCGGCTCCGACTTGACGAGCTGGAAGCCGCGCTTGGCATAGATGGCGCGCGCGGCCACGAGATCGCTGTTGGTCCACAGCGTCATCTTCTTGTAGCCCTTGCGGCGTGCGAAGGCGATGCATTCGTCAACCAGTTTGCCGCCCAAGCCCAGTCCGCGCGCGGCAGGTGACAGGATCAACAAGCGCAGTTGCGCCACGCCGGCCGACTTGCGCACCACGAAGATCGAGCCCATGCGCTCGCCGTTGAGCTCGGCGATCCAGCAGCGCTCCCATTCGGGCTGGAACTTGAGCAGGAACTCCCCCGCGATCTGCGCCACCAGCGCCTCGAAGCTGCTGTCCCAGCCGTATTCGCGCGCGTAGATCTCGCCGTGCTGCTGCACCACCCAGCCGATGTCGCCGGGCGCCGGGTCGCGCAGGATCGCGGCCTGGGGTTTGGCGGGCGCGGCGGCCGGATCGAGCAGCGATTGCATCGTGGAGATCGCCTGCACCAGCTGATTTCGCTGAGCCGGGGCAAGCGGGGCGAGCAAAGCGGCGGCTTCTTCGCGAGATTTCTGTTGCAGCGGCGCGAATGCGGCATGGCCGGCCTCGGTCAGCCGCAGCACGCTTTGCCGGGCATCCCGCGCATGGGGCTCGCGCGTGAGCCAGCCCTCGGATTCGAAGCGGCGCAGGATGCGGCTCATGTAGCCGGCATCGAGCCCGAGGTCGCGGCCGATCTCGCTGGCGACCGCTGTTTCGCGGTGCGCCAGCTCGTACAGCACCCGCACATCGGTGAGCGACATGGCGCTACCGAGGTACGGATCGAGGGCGCCGATCCGGCGCGTGTAGAAGCGATTGAACTGCCGGATGGCCTTGACGGCGGCAACGTCGATGGTGGGCGAGGGCGTAGACATGGTTGCCATTGTCATTTTATTGATTGACTTTGGCAACCAATGGAGGCCGCATTAGAGCCCGGTCACTGGATGTTTGTAGCGACAGACATGCTCGAAAACCCTAAAATCGCGGGTTGCCCACGACAGCACCAGAGCCCCCCAGGCTGGGTCTGTCCCTAACTCCCCACTGATGAACGCCCCCGTCGACGTCTCCTTTTTTGCGCGCGCCGCCAAGCCGCTGACCAGCTACCGCAAGTACTGGGCGGCCCGTTTCGGCACGGCCAAGTTCCTGCCGACCTCGCGCAAGGAGATGCAAGCCCTCGGCTGGGACAGCTGCGACATCATCGTGGTCACGGGCGACGCCTATGTCGACCACCCCAGCTTCGGCATGTCGGTGATCGGCCGCATGCTCGAAGGGCAGGGCTTCCGCGTGGGCATCATTGCCCAGCCCGACTGGCAGAGCGCCGAGCCCTTCAAGGCGCTGGGCAAACCGAACCTGTTCTTCGGCGTGACCGCCGGCAACATGGATTCGATGATCAACCGCTACACGGCGGACCGGAAGATCCGCAGCGACGACGCCTACACCCCCGGCGACATCGGCGGCGCGCGCCCCGACCGTGCGGCCATCGTGTATTCGCAGCGCTGCAAGGAAGCCTGGAACGACGTGCCGATCATCCTGGGCGGCATCGAAGGGTCGCTCCGTCGCATCGCGCATTACGACTACTGGTCGGACAAGGTGCGCCGCTCCATCGTCGTCGACTCCAAGTGCGACCTGCTGCTGTACGGCAACGCCGAGCGCGCCATCGTCGAGATCGCGCACCGCCTGGCCGCCAAGGAACCGGTGCAGCAGATCACCGATGTGCGCGGCACCGCCTACGTGCGGCGCGAAACGCCCGAGGGCTGGTTCGAGATCAACTCCACCAGCGTCGATGAGCCGGGCCGCGTCGAGGCGCACGTCAATCCATACCTGATGGTGTCGGACCAGGCCAAGGCCAACGGCGCCACCTGCGCGAAGGAAGACGAGGCGCAGGACGTGGCCAAGGCCGCGGAAGCCGCCGGATCGCCTGCGCTTCAGTCGGTGCAGTCGGTGGTGAACCCAGCCATCAAGCCGCTCACCTTCATGCCCAACCCCGCGCTGCAAAGCCGCGGCAAGATCAGCGTTCCGCCGCGCGACCGCTCGGTGATCCGCCTGCCTTCCTACGAACAGGTGCGCAGCGACCCGGTGCTCTACGCGCACGCCAACCGCGTGCTGCACCTGGAAACCAACCCCGGCAATGCCCGCGCGCTGGTGCAGGCGCACGGCGAAGGCACCACGGCGCGCGATGTGTGGATCAACCCGCCGCCTATTCCGCTCACCACCGCGGAAATGGACTACGTGTTCGACCTGCCGTACGCGCGCAGCCCGCATCCGCGCTACGCCGACGAAAACGGCAGCCACGACGGCGCGACCAAGATTCCCGCGTGGGAAATGATCCGCTTCAGCGTGAACATCATGCGCGGCTGCTTCGGCGGCTGCACCTTCTGCTCCATCACCGAGCACGAGGGCCGCATCATCCAGAGCCGCTCCGAAGAATCGATCATCAAGGAGGTCGAGGCCATCCGCGATTCGGTAAGCGGCTTCACCGGCACCATCTCCGACCTGGGCGGCCCGACGGCGAACATGTATCGCCTCGGCTGCAAGAGCCCCGAGATCGAGTCGGCGTGCCGCAAGCCGAGTTGCGTGTACCCGGGCATCTGCCCGAACCTGGGCACGAACCACGATCCGCTCATCAAGATCTACCGCCGCGCGCGTGCGTTGCGCGGCATCAAGAAGATATTGATCGGTTCCGGCCTGCGCTACGACCTGGCCGTGCAGTCGCCCGAGTACGTGAAGGAGCTGGTGCAGCACCACGTGGGCGGTTATCTCAAGATCGCGCCCGAGCACACCGAGCAGGGCCCGCTCACCAAGATGATGAAGCCCGGCATCGGCAGCTACGACAAGTTCAAGCAGATGTTCGAGAAGTTCTCGGCCGAGGCGGGCAAGAAGCAGTACCTCATTCCGTACTTCATCGCCGCGCATCCGGGCACCAGCGACGAGGACATGATGAACCTGGCGATCTGGCTCAAGAAGAACGGTTTCCGCGCCGACCAGGTGCAGACGTTCTATCCGAGCCCGATGGCCACGGCGACGACGATGTACCACACCAACAAGAACCCGCTGCGCAAGATCACGCGCGAGAGCGAGACGGTGGACATCGTGCGCGGCGACAAGCGCCGCCGCCTGCACAAGGCGTTCCTGCGCTATCACGATGCCAACAACTGGCCCCTGCTGCGCGAGGCCTTGAAGAGCATGGGCCGCGCCGACCTGATCGGCAACGGCAAGCACCATCTCATCCCGACGTGGCAGCCGCTCACCGATGGCGGCTACACGAGCGCGCGGCGCAAGAACTCGACCTCGGCGCCGGCGGCTGCCAAGGCCTCGGCGCCCGTCAGGCTCGCGCCGGTGAAGCCCTCCAAGGGCCGCATGCTCACGCAGCACACGGGTCTGCCGCCTCGCGATAACGGCAGTGGTGGCGGCAGCGGCAAGCCGGTCAACAAGCCTTCATCGCGCAAGGTGCGTTGATCGGGCGGGTAGCGGGCGACCGCTACGCGTACTGCATCTCGCCGTTCCCGAACGACCAGTTCTCCTTCATCACCTCCACGAGGTTGATGAAGACGTCCTCGCGACGGATGCCCAGCTTCTTGTGCAGGTCGTCGGCCACGCGCTTGTAGAAGGCCTTCTTCATCTCGATCGTGCGTCCCTGGTTCAGCGTGATCTGAATCAAGACGAAACCCGCCGAGTACTCGACGCCCAGGTAGCTCTTGGGATGAACCAGGTCCTGCGCGGCATGCCGGGTGATGACTTGGAATTTGTCGTCCTTGGGCACATTGATGGTTTCGGTCATCGCCTGGTAGATCAGGTCACCGATGGCCGGGCCCAGCGTTTCCGGCGAGGCATCCGACAGCTCGATTCGAACGAATGGCATGGAGGTTTCTCCTGGTTGGGATCGTTTCAGTCTAGGACAGGGATACCCCGCAGCCAGAACACCCAGGCCAGCACCGCCGCGCAATGGAGCACGACGGTGGCGCGGTACACCATCAGAAAGCTCTGCTTGCTCGACTTGTGGCGAAGCAGCCGTTGCCCGGCCCAGGCACCCGGCCAGCCGCCCGCCAGCGCAAGCAGGTGCAGGGTGCTTTCCTTCGTGCGCCAGCGGCCGGTCTGCGCGGCGTTCTTGTCGAAGGCATAGGCGAAGAAGGCCAGCAGGCTCAGTCCCGGGACCACGCCGAGAACCAGCAGCGGCAAGCGGCCGGACCAGACGGCCGCACCGAGCAGCACTCCGTACGCCAGAAGGAAAAGCAGGCCCCACGAGGCCGAGGGTTCGGAAGTGCTGGAGCGGCGCGGATTCGACCGCCTCGATACGGGGCGGCGATGGCTGTTGATGGGCGTGTGCTTTGGCACCGGCCGCGAAGCCCGAGCCGACACCGCCTGCACAGCCACGGCGCGCGGCCCCTTGCCGCCGACATGGATCTCTTCGAAGCTCAGTTCCATGCCCACCTGCGGCTTTGCTTGCCGGTCGCTGAAGTCGCGCAGATGTACGAACACATCGGCCGATATCTCAGGACTGCGGATGAAACCGAAGCCGCGGTCGGCCTCCCAGCGGACGAGTCGACCTTGGCGTTTCATGCGGTGTGATGAGCGGGAAGAGGGCACATGGCCGAGATTCTCTCTTGCCCCTCCAGGACCCGGCTTCTATCATCGGCCGCTCATGAATCTGCACCACTCTCCCCCCACCATCGCCTGCCTCTGACGCGCGCCTCGCGCCGCGCTCAGACCCGCAAGTGGTCGCCGTCGTCTGCCTCCTGCAAGGCCGGGTGACGGCCGGATGGTCATGCCTGCCCTCTACAGAAACAGAGCGGCGGGCGTCATGGAGAACTTTCAACAATGAACGCAAGAATGTCTGCCGCCCTGGCCTGGGGCGGCGTGTTGCTGGCTGGCGCGCTATGGGGTGGCGGCGCGCTGGTGGCGCAATTTCTCATCGATGGCGGCATCGCGCCGCAGAGCCTGTCGCTGGCGCGCTTCGCGCTCGGAGTACCGCTGTTGTGGTGGCTGCATTGGCGGGCGGAGCGCGTGGCGCAGTCCACCGATGCGCACTGGCGCGATCTGACCCGGCGCGAGCAGGTTCAGGTCGTCGGCACCGGCGCCGCGATGGCGCTCAACGTGAGCTGCTGGTTCGCGGGCATCGCGCACCTGGGCGCCGCATTGCCGACGGTGATCTCGATCTGCTGCGCGCCGGTGATCGTCGCGCTCGTCTCGGTGCTGCGCGGCTACGAGCCCTTCGGCCTGCGCCTCGTCGCCGGGCTGTTGCTGGCACTCGCCGGCGTGGCACTGCTCGTGATGCCCGCAGGCGGATGGGGCCCGCTACCTGCCGGACATGCCGCCGGCCTCGCCTGGTCGTTCGCCTCGGCCTTCTGCTACGCGCTGGTGGTGCTCGGCAACGCGCGCATGCCGGCGCGGGTGCCGGCTGTCACCGCGTCGGCGTGGGGCATGAGCGTGGCGGCGCTGTGCATGCTCGCGGTCGCGTGGCCGAGCGGCATCACCTGGCCCAGCGGCGCGGCCCAATGGCTGGGCGCGGCCTACACCGGCATCATCACGACCTCGGTGGCCTACCTGGCCTTTGCCTGGGGTGCACGGCGCCTGTCCCCGACCGCCGCGGTGGTCGGCACGTTGATCGAGCCGCTGGTGGCGGCGTTGCTGGCGGCGCTGTTGTTCGCCGGGCCGATGGCGCCCCGGCAGTGGCTGGGTGCCGTGCTGCTCGCGGTGGCCATGCTGCTGCTCATGAGGCGCGGCGCGAAGACGGCACCTGAAACAGACGCCGATTGAAGCCAAAAGTGGTCGCGCCGTTGTATGGTGTGGCTCCATGAGCAGTTCGCCCCACCTGCCGGCATCGTGGACACGCACCCTGTGCGGCGCCGTCCTGTTCGCGTCCTCGCTGGCCTGTTGCGCGGCACCTGCCGAGTCCGCCGCGCCCGCCCAGGCGCTGCGCGACACCCACCAGCGGCTGAGCGACAAGCTCGACCACAGCAGCTTCGGCCGTCCCGTGCAACTCGATTCGAGCGAAACGCCCGGCGGGCTCGAGGGCGACGTCTACGCGGTGATCGACCATCCGCTGTCGGAGGTCACGGCGGCGTTCAAGGGATCGGCCCACTGGTGCGAACTGCTCACGCTGCACATCAACAACCGGCGCTGCAAGACCGGCACGGCGCAGGGGCGCGAGACGCTCACGCTCTACGTCGTGCGGCGCTATGACAAGCCGGTCGACCAGGCCTTCGAGCTGCCCTTCGTCTATCGCGTGGCAAGCGCGACACCCGAGCACCTGTCGGTCGAGCTCTCGGCTGCAAGCGGGCCGTTCGGCACGAGCAACTACCGCGTCACGCTCGAAGCGATTGCGCTCGATGCGCAGAAGAGCTTCGTGCATTTCAGCTACGGCTACGACCACAACATGATGGTGCGGCTCGCCACCCAGGCCTACCTTGCGACCTTCGGCCGTGACAAGGTCGGCTTCACGGTGATGGGCAAGGCGCCCGACGGCAAGCCCGAATACATCCGGGGCCTGCGGGGGCTGGTGGAGCGCAATGCGATGCGCTACTTCCTCACGCTCGATGCGTACCTGTCGAGCGACGCGAAGGATGCCGACGAGCGCCGCCAGCGCCACTGGTTCACGGCGGCCGAGCAGTACCCGCGGCAACTGCACGAGGTGGATCTCGACACCTACCTCGCGCTCAAGCGCGAAGACCGGCAGCGCGACGGTCGCTGAAAACCCGGGCCTTCAATCGGCCAGCGTGAGCAGCGGCACGTCGCGCTCGCGGCTCATCGCATCGAGCTCGGCGCGCGTGCGGGTCGCGAGCCATGCGGCCAGCGCCTTGTGCGTGGCCGTGGCCATCATGTCGGGCGGCGTCACGCCGGCCGCTTCGCAGAGGCGATTCGCGAAATGCGGCTCCAGCGCCGCCACCGCCACGCGGCCATCGGCACAGGGATACACACGGTAGCCCGCATGCGCCCCGCCGACCGCGCCCGAGGGCCGCGTGAGGCCCCAGGTGCGCGGCAGGGCCAGCCAGTCGGCCGAGGCGTTCAGGGCCACTTCCAGATAAATGCCGCTTGCCTTGCCACCGCCGCGGGCGCGACGCAGCACGGCCGTCAGCACCGCTTCGCTCGCGAGCAGCGCGCCGCCCATGTCGGCGTAGAGCGTGGGCGGCAGCTCGGTGCCGGTCACGAGACCGCTCTCGGCGACGTAGGTGAGGTCGTGGCCCGGCTCCTCGGCGCGCTCGCCCGGCGCACCGACGATGGCCACCTGCGACAGCGACGGATGGCGCGCCTGCAGCGCCGGCCAATCGAGGCCGAGCTTGCGCAGCGCGGAGGGGCGGAAGGAGGTGAGCAGCACGTCGGTCTTGGCAAGTTCGGCGTGCAGTTGCTGCTGGCCCGCTTCGGTCTTGAGGTCCGCGGTTTCGATGGCGATGCCTTCGTGCAGCGCGGCATAGGCCGGCTGGTTGTAGAGCGCCATCGGGTCGCCGGCCGGCGGTTCGAGCTTCAGGCAGGTGGCGCCCATCTGGCGGCAGCGCAGCAGCGCGGCCGGGCCGGGCAGGTTGAGCGCAAGGCTCAGGACGCGCACGCCTTCGAGCGGCAGGAAGGAGATGAGGCTGGACATGGTTGTCGATCCGGAGAACAGGTCAAAAGACATTCTCACCCGACCCGCGCGGGAGCCAGATTCCGCAAGCCGCCGCGTCGGCGCCGCGCGTAGCATGCGCGATGGCAGCGCACGTTCTTGCCGTTGCCGCACGATCCAACGTGACTCAAGGAGACCCCCATGTTCCAACCTTCCCTGATGAGCGGCCAGCGCATCCTCGTGACCGGCGGCGGCACCGGCCTCGGCCGCGCGATGGCCGAGCGCTTCCTCGGCCTGGGCGCCGACATCGCCATCTGCGGCCGGCGCCAGTCGGTCTGCGAGGAAACGGCGGCCGAGTGGCGCCAGCAGTTCCCGGGACGTCGCATCGACACCTTCGGCGTCGACATCCGCATCGCGCAGCAGGTCGACGAAATGGTCGAGAGCCTGTTCCAGAGCGGCGGCCTCACCGGCCTCATCAACAACGCGGCGGGCAACTTCGTCGCGCCGACCGAGAGCCTCTCGCCGCGCGCCTTCGACGCGATCGCGAACATCGTCTTCCACGGCAGCTTCTATGTGACGCAGGCGGTGGGCAAACGCTGGGTGGCGGAGGCCAAGTCGGGCAAGTGGAAGCAGGGCGACCCCTTCCGCAGCGTGATGAGCATCATCGTGACCTGGGTCGACAACGGCAGCCCCTACGTCGTGCCGTCGGCGATGAGCAAGGCCGGCATCGAGGTGATGACCAAGTCGCTCGCGGTGGAGTGGGCGCGGCACGGCATCCGCCTGAACGCCGTGGGCCCCGGCGAGATTCCCACCGAAGGCATGAGCAAGCGCCTGAACCCCGGCGAGGAACCGGGCGCGCGCACCAAGGAGATGAGCCCGATGGGCCGCACCGGCCGAATGAGCGAGCTGCAGAACATCGCCGCCTTCCTGATGGCGCCGGGCCAATGCGACTGGCTCACGGGCCAGAGCATCATGATGGACGGCGCCAACGCGCTGGCCAACGGCGGCAACTTCTACGAGCTGCGCCAGTGGAGCGACACCGAATGGAAGGACGCGCGCGAACGCATCGAGGCGCAGAACCAGAAGGACAAGGCGCAGCGCTGACGGCTACTTGCGCGGCGGCTTCGCCGCATGCACGGTGACGTGCTTGTTCACGGGGCTCGACAACACCAGGGAGGTGGTCACCGCGCCGTCCACCGCCAGCGCGTCGACCACGCGCTGCAGGTCGGCCGGCTCGGCGATGGCGCAGCGCACGAAGAAGCAGTCTTCGCCGGTCACGCGGTCGGCGCTCAGCACCTCGGGCATGGCATCGAACAGCTTCAGGTATTTGGCGATGCCCGCATGCGTGGTCTCGATGCGGATGATGGCCTGCAGCCCCACGCCCAGCGCTCGCAGGTTGACGCGGGCGCCGTAGCCTTCGATCACTCCCGCATCCTCGAGCTTGCGCACGCGCTCGCTCATCGCGGGCTGCGAGAGGCCGATGCGCTTGCCCAGTGCGGCCAGGCTCTGGCGCGCATCGGTCTGCAGGGCTTCGAGAATCAGGCGGTCCTTCTTGTCGATGTTCATGGTGTGTTTCATGACCGATGGGTGATCGGTTTGCGGCCCTGATTTTCGATGGGTTGCCATTCGGCGCGAGCGCAGCCGCCGATATCGTGGCGCACACCCTTCAGGAGAAACAAACGATGCAACTCGTCGGCATGCTCGATTCCCCTTATGTGCGCCGCGCCGCCATCTCGCTGCGGCTTCTCGGCCTTGCGTTCGAGCACCGCCCGGTCTCGGTCTTCAGCACCTTCGAGCAGTTCCGCGCGATCAACCCGGTGGTCAAGGCGCCCACGCTGGTGTGCGACGACGGCACGGTGCTCATGGACTCCACGTTGATCATCGACTACGCGGAAGCGCTGGCCGGTCGCAGCCTGATGCCTGCCGAGGTGGCACAGCGGCAGTGCGCGCTGCGCATCACCGGGCTGGCGCTGGCCGCTTGCGAGAAGACGGTGCAGATCGTCTACGAACACAACCTGCGCCCCGCCGAGAAGCTGCATCGGCCATGGCTCGACCGGGTGCAGGGGCAGCTCGTCGCGGCATACGCGGCGCTTGAGAAAGAAGTCGCTGCGATGCCGCTGCCGGCCGATGAATCGACGATGACGCAGGCCGGCGTTTCAGCCGCGGTGTCCTGGTCTTTCACGCAGCTGATGACGCCTGAAGCGATTGCGCCGGCCAATTTCCCACTGCTGGCGGCCTATGCCGCACGCGCAGAAAGCCTGCCGGTATTCCTGGCTTCACCCCAGGTGTGATTCAGTCCGCGATGTCCGCGCCGCGCTCGGCCAGCAATCCGCGCAGCAGCGAGCGGTGGCAGCGCGATTCGTCCTCGCAATAGCAGCCGACCGCCAGCGCGGTGCCGTGCGAGAGCGCGGCGAGCAGGTCGAGGCTGCGGCTCGCGTCGGCTTCGGCCATCTCGGACTTGTACTTGCGCGCGAAGGCGTTCCATTGCGCGGGCTCCTGCGTTGCCTGCGCCTCCTGGCCCAGCTTCATCGTCTCGGCGGATGGCGCGAGGTTGGGGTACCAGACGTCGTACCAATCCTGCGAGGCGAACTCGGTCTTCGGAACACCGCGCGGTGGACGGCGAACGGTGCCGATACGCAGGCCCTCGCCGGGTGCCCGAGGCGTACCTAGTCGAACGATGCGGATGCTCATGGGTGGGTCCTCCTTCTGTCCTGTCTTGTCAGGTGCCGACGATGCCGCCGTCGCGTCGCCGGATCGCCAGCGTCGCCGAACGCGGCCGCGCGCTGCCCGGCGCGGTGCCGTCGGGCCATGCGCTGTTGTGCGTGGTGCTGCCATCGTCGCGCGCCTCGCCCGGATGCTGGATGTTCACGAACAGCGTGCGGCGGTCGGGTGTGACCACGCAGCCGGTGATCTCGCTGCCGTTCGGTCCGGTCAGGAAGCGCTTGATCCGGCCGGTGGCCGGGTCTGCGCACAGCATCTGGTTGTTGCCGAGCGAAGCGTACGCGGGCCTGCCGATCACCTGGCCGCTCATGTCGGTCTGGATCCAGAGCAGGCCGCCGCTGTCGAAGTGCAGGCCGTCGGGGCTGCCGAACATGTCGGCATCGGTCGAGGGATACCGCGCACCGCTGCCCGCCTCTGCAGGGTCGCCAGCGAGCGCGAAGTGGTCCCAGGCGAAGCCGGTGCTCGCCGCATCGCCGCCGTCCTCGCGCCAGCGCAGGATGCCGCCGAAAAGATTGTTGGCACGCGGGTTGGCGGCATCGGGCGCGGGCTTGCCGGCATCGCCGCGCTGGCTGTTGTTGGTGAGGGTGACGTAGACCTCGCGGCTGTGCGGATGCACGGCGATCCACTCGGGGCGGTCCATCTTCGTGCCGCCGACGATGTCGCCTGCAAGGCGGGCGTGGATCAGCACCTCGGCCTGGTCGGCAAAGCCACTGGCCGCATCGACGCCGTTGCGGCCGTGCGTGAGTTCGAGCCACCGGCCACGTCCGCCGGCGTCGTAGCGCGCGACGTAGAGCGTGCCGTCGTCGAGCAGGTGGCGGTTGGCGGCGCGCGCTGCAGCGTCGGTGCCGGGGCGCACTTTCTCGCGGCTCACGAACTTGTAGATGTATTCGAAGCGCGCGTCGTCGCCCATGTAGACCACCACGCGGCCGTCTTTCGATGTCGTGCAGGTGGCGCTCTCCTGGCGCTTGCGGCCGAGGGCCGTGCGCTTGATCGGCGCAGCGCTGGGTTCGAAGGGGTCGATCTCGACCACCCAGCCGAAGCGGTGCGGCTCGTTCGGATGGCGGCTGAGGTCGAAGCGTTCGTCGAAGCGCCAGTACTCGACCCACTGCGTGGCCGGGACCGTGCCGTAGCGGCGCTGTGCGTCCGTCATGCCGGTCGCCGCTTCCTTCGGGCCGCCGAAGTAGCCGTGGAAGTTTTCTTCGCAGGTGAGATACGTGCCCCAGGGCGTGACGCCCATCGCGCAGTTGGCGAAGGTGCCGAAGACCTGGTCGCCGGCCGGGTTGGCGGCGGTGCGCATCAAGGGCGTGCCCGCGGCCGGGCCGGTGATGCGCATCGGCGTGTTGCCGTGGATGCGGCGCGCGAAGGGCGAGGGCTGCACCTGCTGCCAGCCGGTGGAGGTGTGGCGGACCTCGATCACCGAGACGCCCATCGCGTGGAGCGACTTGCGCACCTTCTCTGCGGTCCACACCTTGACGCCGTCGGTGTGCAGCAGTTGCTCGTCGGTGTACTCGTGGTTCATCACGAGCAGGCCGCGATCCCCACGCGCGTCGAGCGCGAAGAAGTGCATGCCGTCGTGGTGCATGCCGGCCTGCACCGCTTGGTCGGCGGCGCTGTTGGCGCCGTCCGGCGCGAAGGCCGGCATCTGGCCCGCGATGCCGGTGGGCGTGCCCCAGGGGTAGAGCAACTGCCATTCGTATTCGGGCGGCACGGCGACGGCATCGCGCAGGGACACGGGCACGCCGGTGAACCCGAGCGCATCGCCGTTGCTGCGCGCCGTGGAAGGCACCGCGCAGCCCTGGCCGAACAGCGCCACCACGGCGGCGGCCGAACCCGATTGAAGAAGGAAATGGCGACGGTCCAGCGGCATGGCAGAGGTGTTGGGTAGGCGACAGCCGCCATCATCGCCGAGGCACTGTGCCGGGCGATACTGGCCAAAACCCAACGAAACCCACAGGAGACCCGCATGAGCGATCGCATCGAATGGACCCGCCACCCCGACGGCGTGGTGGAACTGCAGCTGGCACGCGCCGACAAGATGAACGCGCTCGACCCCGCGATGTTCGATGCGCTGATTGAAGCCGGCGAGGCCTTGCGCGGCGACGCGGCGGTGCGCGCCGTGGTGATTTCCGGCCGAGGCAAGGCGTTCTGCGCGGGGCTCGACATGGCTTCGTTCGAGCGCATGCAGCAGGGCGCCGGCGAGGGCGTGTTGGGGGAGGGCGCGGCAGGGGCCGATCTGGTGAAGCGCACCCACGGCATCTCCAATGCCGCGCAACACGTCGCGATGGTCTGGCGCGACGTGCCGGTGCCGGTCATCGCCGCGGTGCACGGCGTGGCTTTCGGCGGTGGTCTTCAGGTGGCGCTGGGCGCGGACGTGCGCATCGTTGCGCCCGACACGAAGCTGTCGGTGATGGAAATCAAATGGGGCCTCGTGCCCGACATGGCCGGCATGGTGCTGATGCGCGAGCTGGCGCGCAACGACGTGGTGCGCGAGCTCACCTTCACCGGGCGCATCTTCTCGGGTGAAGAGGCGCTGCAGATCGGCTTTGCCACGCGCCTCTCGGCCGACCCGCTGGCCGAGGCGCTGCAGATGGCGCACGAGATCGCGGGCAAGAGTCCCGATGCGATTCGCGCCGGCAAGCGCCTGCTCAATGCAGCCATGTCGCAGAGTGCCGCGGAGCTGCTGATGGCGGAATCGGTCGAGCAGAAAGCACTGATCGGCAGCGCGAACCAGGCCGAAGCCGTGAAGGCCAACATCGAGCGCCGCGCACCGCGTTTCGGTCCGCCCGCCTGACCCGCAAGCCACCGTTGCGTTGCATCGTCCGCGCTCCGAAAGGAAGCGCGGCGTCTCCCTTTCCGAACGATTTACGCATTCCGATTGCCGAATAAATCCGGCATTTAACACACATCGGGTATCTGTGTGTAAGAATTAAGTAGTTGTTCTATGGGAGGGATGGATGGAAATGGAATCACTTTGTGTGCAGAAGGTCACGTCTTGTCGGGGAGTAGTCCCTTGGAAGGATGGCTCCTGAACGCGCACTCCTTAACAATCGACGGCTTTGCCTAGCGACGGCGGCCCCGCATGTCGACCACCACGTTCTTTTGTAACCTCAGCGTGCCCATCCTGGTGGGCGAGGATCGCTACAAGTACATCCCCATCGTCGGGGTTTTCCGCAGCATTCCGTTCGATCAAGTCGATGAGTGGGTGATGCACCCCGACGGCGGGCCACGCAGCGATCGCGAACTCGCGGCCGAAGTGCTTGTCGAGATCCGCAAGCCCCTCGGCGCCAGCGGGCGCACCGCGCCGCACGCTTTCGATGTGGCCGACATCCTGCAACTGGATCGCGCTGCCGCGATCGTTGTCTCCACTTTCCTTGCCGCGCTGCCTCGCGTCTGAGGCTTCGCTTCCTTTTCCTCTCTCGTTCTTCTTGCGCCTTGACCCAGCTCAGGCCGCAATCGCTCCCACCGCCCAGTAGAACGTCGGCCTTGCTCCGTTGAGCAGGTGGTCGCCGACCACGCGCCCCTTGTAGATCGTCGGGTTGTGCGATGCCAGCGTGCGCGCGTTGCGCCAGTGGCGATCGAGCCGGCGGTCTTCCTGAAGCGCCGAGGCGCCGCCGATGTCGAAGAGCCGTGTGCCCGCCAGCAGCACCGCATCGACGATGCCGGCCTGCGCCTTCGCGGTGTTGAGCTCCACCTCGAACAGCAGGCTCTCGGGAACGGGCTCGCCGCGCTGGCGGAAGCGGTCGACCTCGCCGAGCCCGCGCGCCACCGCCTGCACGGTGGACGCCGCGATGAACGCGGTGCTCGCCAACTGGCCGATGACCTGCTGCACCAGCGGATCTTCGCGCGGCGTGTCGCCGCTGCCGTGGCTGTAGACGCGCTTGCGCGGCTGCACGAAGGCGACCGCATCACGCACGATCGCGCGTGCAATGCCCGCCAGCGTGGCGAGGTGCGTGAGCTGGAAATGCGCGGTGAGCGGGGTCGGCTGGTCGCGCACGTAGAGCAGCACGTTCTCGGGCTTCACCCGCACGTTGCGAAAGCGCGTGGTGCCCGATGCGCTCAGCCGCTGGCCGAAGCCGCGCCAGTCGTCCACGCGCTCCACGCCTTCGGCTTCGGAGGGCACGAGCGCGATCACCCGGTCGCTGCTGCCATCGGCGTTCAGGCGCTGGGCCGAGACCGAGATCCAGTCGGCGTAGAGCGTGCCGGTGCTGTAGTACTTGTCGCCGTCCAGGCGCCACGCATCGCCGTCGCGCGACAGCGTGGTCTGCAGCGCGCCGAGCGCGCCTTCGCCGAGTTCGGTGGTGGCGTTGCCGAAGATCACGCCTTCGGCCGCGAGCCGCATCCACGGGCCATGCAGCGACGGATCGATCTCGGCGAACAGCCGCTCGATGAAGCCGAAGTGCGCGCGCAGGATCTGCGGCAGGTTGGAGTCCGCTTCGCCGAGCTCGATGAGCAGGTCGTACAGCTGCTCGACCGACGCTCCGATGCCGCCGTATTCGACCGGCACGCGCAGGGCGCCGAAGCGTTCGGCGTTGAGCCAGGCGACCGGCTCATGGGCCAGTTCGCGATCGTTTTCGCGCTGCGCCGCATGCACGGCGATGCGGTTGAAGATGGGGCGAAAGCGCGCGAGGAGTTGCTGCGAGGAGGGCGCAGCCGGCGCCGCGTTGGCGCGCGCCGGGCGCGGGGTGTCTTGGAGGATGGGCATTGGCCCCGCACTGTGCCCGCCGCCACGTAGCTTGGGAAATGCGCTTTCCGAGTTTGCTTATGCCGGGCGCACCGCCTGCATCGGGCTATCGCTTCCCGCGCGCATCCACCGGCCAGATCGCCACCAGCGCCCCGCCTTCGACCACGTGATAGACGTCGTGCAGGTTCACCGTCGGATCGCAGTGCGGCGTCACGAACTCGATGCGCGTGCCCAGTGCGGGGCGCGGCCCGGCCGGCATCAGCTTGCCGTGCTCGTCGCCGAAGAAGGCATAGCGGCTCGCGGCATCGGTGCCTCGCGCGACCAGCGGCACGCCGCCGTCGGTGGCGAAGCACTTGGTGCCGCCGTCGACGGTGACCCAGTCGGCCGCGTTGGTGCTGACCACGGCTGTCTGCACGAAGAGCGCCACTTCGAAGGGCGAGGGCTCGGTGCCGGCGGCCAGCACCTGCGTGTATTCCGCGTCCATGAAGACATAGGAGCCGGCCTGCAGTTCGGTGAAGGCGTTCTGCTCCGAATCGAGGTCGTGGGTGCCGGTGCCGGCACCGGTGACGATCTCGAAGTTGAATCCCTTGCGCCGGGCCGCCGCGACGATGCCCGCCACGGTTTCGCGCAGGGCCGCCGCCCTCGCGCTGCGCTCCTCGCGCGCCACGATGTGCTGCAGGTTGCCCGCATAGGCCTGCAGGCCGCGCAGCCGCAGGCCCGGCTCGGCGGCGATGGCGGCGGCGAGCGCGAGCACCTGTGCCTCGTTCGCGGCGCCGGTGCGGTTGTAGCCGGCGCCGTAGTCGACCAGCACAGGCAGCGGATGCAGCAACCCGCTCGCGGCCCGGGCCAGATCGGCCACGTTGGTGAGGTTGTCGGCCACCACCATCACGCCGCCGGGCGCCGCGCGTTCCGCGAGTTTCACGAGGCGCGCGATCTTGCTCGGCGTGACGGCGGGCGAGGTGATCAGCACGCTGCGGATGCCGCCATCGACCATGATTTCCGCTTCGCCCACGGTGACGCAGCTCACGCCGATGGCGCCCGCGGCCACCTGGCGCCGCGCGATCTCGATCGACTTGTGGGTCTTCACGTGCGGCCTGAGGCCGATGCCGCGCGCCTTCGCAAAGGCGGCCATGCGTTCGATGTTGCGCGTCATCGCGGGCAGGTCGATCAGCAGGGCGGGGGTGTCGAGCAGATGGCGGCCGCCGGGAACGCCGATCAGCGGCGAATTGGCGTGCAGGGGTCTGGGCATTGTTTTGTCTTCCTTTGTTCTCGGATTCGGGAAATCAGGCAATCGGCGAGTCGGGGTCTCGCGACGCAGGGATGCCTGCGCGCGAAATGATCGCATCGAAACATCCGGAATGCGCAGCCGGCCGGGCAGCTTCTTTCGCTGCACGCAGGCGAAGGTGCTACCGGGGCCGCCTTGCCGTGTGCTTCGGCAGGCTCGCGCCGCGTTAAAGCGGCGGCCCGACGCGCCGCAGCGCCATCCACCACAGCAGCCCCGCGTTCACCGCCCAACTGCCCGCGAGCAGCATCAGCGCGGTGTTCGCCACGCCGGGCGACAGGTCGAGCGTCAGCAGGCCCAGCGACCACGGCAGGCCGCCCGCGATGGCGAGCAGCATGCCCGCGTCGCTGTCCGGCACGGCCGCGGTCCCGAGCACGCACACCACGCCGGCGACCGTGTAGATCGACGCCGCGATGCGCCAGCCGGGGCGAAAAGTCGGTTGCGAGCGTGCCGTGGACATGACCCGAGCATCGCCGATTGCGGTGACGGCCGTGAAGGCTGGATACGCGCAGGAACGTAGTGTTTTGGCGACGGTTCGTCGGCGGGCCTGCCAACGAAATCACGATCGCGGGGCCTCGCTGCGGCAGCAGAACCTTCACAGCCGTTTCGCGCGACTGTCACTTGACCGCGCCACCATGCGCCCATGGCTGGCCAACTCATCTCCATCGCCCTCACCGTCGACCAACACGACGCCGGGGATTACTTCTGGGTGCTCCTCGAATCCTTCGACAACTCGATGGAGTTCGAACCGCTGATGGAGGCCGCCACGGGCTTCGCCACGTACGGCGATGCGCTGCAGGCAGGCTACGTCGTGCTCAAGGGCCTGTCGGAAGACCTGGGCGTGGGGCCTCGGGAAGAGGGCGACGATGCGAGCCTGATGGCGATGGACGACGTGGGCGACGCCGACTGACGCTTCGCGTCTCCGTGAAGACCCGGCTCGGCAGCGGCTGGGCGTAAGTAGCTCCAGGAATTCGCAGCATTCGCAATAGCCTGCGATCGCCTTCGCAAGAGTTCGCCCTTTCAGTCCTTCTGCAAAGTTCGCAATCTGCGTAGATTGCGAAGCATGACGACACCCGTTGGAACAACCGAACTCCGCGAGCTGGTACTGCCGGTGCACGCCAATCACCGCGGCACGCTCTTCGCCGGCCAGGGCCTGCAATTGATGAGCAAGGCGGCCTTCCTGGCCGCACGCGATCTGGCACAGCGCGAGGTGGTGATGGCCGGTGTGACCAGCGTCGCCTTTCTTGCGCCGGTGCCGGTGGGCTATCAGCTCATCCTGCGCGGCTGGGTCAGCCGCATCGGCCGGTGCTCGATGACCGTGTGCGTGACCGGCATCGCCGACGTGCCGGGCGTTCCCGCGGAAGAAGTCCTCAAGGGCGTGTTCGAGATGGTGGCGGTCAACGCCGCCGGCCGCCCCACCGGCATCGATCGCTCTTATCTGAACAAGGAAACCGCGTGACCACGACCACCACCGCCACGAACGAAACGGCCGCCCCGGCTGGTTTCAAGCCCAAGAAATCCGTCGCCCTCTCGGGCGTGACCGCGGGCAACACGGCGCTGTGCACCGTCGGCCGCACGGGCAACGACCTGCACTACCGCGGCTACGACATCCTGGACATCGCCGAGGTCTGCGAATTCGAGGAAATCGCCCACCTGCTGGTGCACGGCAAGCTGCCCACGCGCGCCGAACTCAAGGCCTACAAGACGCGGCTGAAGGCGATGCGCGGCCTGCCGGCCAACGTGAAGGCCGCGCTGGAGAGCCTGCCTGCCGGTGCCCATCCGATGGACGTGATGCGCACCGGCGTCTCGGCGCAGGGCTGCGTGCTGCCCGAGAAGGACGACCACAACCTGCCCGGCGCGCGCGACATCGCCGACCGCCTGATGGCCTCGCTCGGCTCGATGCTGCTGTACTGGTACCACTGGAGCAGCCAGGGCAAGCGCATCGAGGTGGAGACCGACGACGATTCGATCGGCGGCCACTTCCTGCACCTGCTGCACGGCCAGAAGCCCTCCGAGGCCTGGGTGCGCGCGATGCACACCTCGCTGAACCTGTACGCCGAGCACGAATTCAACGCCAGCACCTTCACCGCGCGCGTGATTGCTGGCACCGGCAGCGACATGCACTCGGCCATTGCCGGCGCCATCGGCGCGCTGCGCGGCCCCAAGCACGGCGGCGCGAACGAGGTCGCCTTCGAGATCCAGAAGCGCTACGACGCGCCCGACGAAGCCGAGGCCGACATACGCCGCCGCGTGGAGGCCAAGGAGGTCGTCATCGGCTTCGGCCACCCGGTCTACACGGTGAGCGATCCGCGCAACGTGGTGATCAAGGGCGTGGCGAAATCGCTGTCCGAGGAGGCCGGCTCCACCAAGATGTTCGACATCGCGGAGCGCCTGGAGACGGTGATGTGGGAGGTCAAGAAGATGTTCCCCAACCTCGACTGGTTCAGCGCGGTGAGCTACCACATGATGGGCGTACCCACGGCGATGTTCACGCCCCTCTTCGTGATCGCGCGCACCAGCGGCTGGGCCGCGCATGTGATCGAGCAGCGCGTGGACAACAAGATCATTCGGCCGAGCGCCAACTACACCGGTCCGGAAGACCTGAAGTTCGTGCCGATCGCGGCGCGCGTCTGAGAGGCTTTCCGATTCCCCCGATGAACCCACGACACAGAAAACAACTCCCCGGCACCACGCTGGACTACATCGACGCCCGCGCCGCGGTCGATGCGCTGCAGCGCGGCGCATGGGACACGCTGCCCTACACCGCGCGCGTGCACGCCGAGAACCTGGTGCGGCGCTGCGACCTGACGATCCTCGACGAGTGCCTGCTGCAGCTCATCGAGCGACGGCGCGATCGCGACTTTCCCTGGTTTCCGGTGCGCGTGGTGTGCCACGACATCCTGGGCCAGACTGCGTTGGTCGATCTTGCAGGTTTGCGCGATGCGATCGCGGCCGAGGGCGGCGATCCGTCGCAGGTGAACCCGGTGGTGCCGGTGCAGCTGATCGTGGACCACTCGCTGGCCGTGGAGTGCGGCGGATTCGATCCGCA
Source organism: Variovorax sp. W1I1 (assembly GCF_030815625.1). Classification (NCBI taxonomy): domain Bacteria; kingdom Pseudomonadati; phylum Pseudomonadota; class Betaproteobacteria; order Burkholderiales; family Comamonadaceae; genus Variovorax; species Variovorax sp. W1I1. Next base: position 1,991,731 of record NZ_JAUSWZ010000001.1, read on the forward strand.
AGCCTTCGAAAAAAACCGCCAGATCGAAGACCGCCGCAACGAAGACCGCTTCCATTTCATCGACTGGACGAAGCGCGCCTTCGCCAACATGGAGGTGATCCCGGCGGGGAACGGGATCATGCATCAGATCAACCTGGAGAAGATGTCGCCGGTGGTCTACGTGCAGGACGGCCTGGCCTTTCCCGACACCTGCGTGGGCACCGACAGCCACACGCCGCACGTCGATGCGTTGGGCGTGATCGCGGTGGGCGTCGGCGGCCTCGAAGCCGAGAACGTGATGCTGGGCCGCGCCTCGTGGATGCGCCTGCCCGACATCGTCGGCGTGGAGCTCACCGGTCGGCGCCAGCCCGGCATCACCGCCACCGACATCGTGCTGGCGCTCACCGAGTTCCTGCGCAAGGAGAAAGTGGTCGGCGCGTACCTGGAGTTCTTCGGCGAGGGCACGCGTGGCCTCACGATCGGCGACCGCGCGACCATCTCCAACATGTGCCCCGAGTACGGCGCCACGGCCGCGCTGTTCTACATCGACGACCAGACGTTGACTTACCTGCGGCTCACCGGCCGAGAAGACACGCAGGTCGCGCTGGTGGAAACGTATGCGAAGACCGCCGGCTTCTGGGGCGATGCACTGAAGACCGCGAGCTACGAACGCATGCTGAAGTTCGACCTATTGAGCGTCGTGCGCAACATGGCCGGCCCTTCCAACCCGCATCGCCGCCTGCCGACTTCGCAACTCGCCGAGCGCGACATCGCCGTCGGCCTGGCCGAGGCCCGGCAGCAGGAGGCTGCGGGCCTGATGCCCGATGGCGCCGTCGTCATCGCGGCCATCACCTCGTGCACCAACACCTCGAACCCGCGCAATGTGATCGCCGCGGGCCTGCTGGCGCGCAACGCGAACCGCTTGGGCCTCAAGCGCAAGCCGTGGGTCAAGTCGTCACTGGCACCGGGCTCGAAAACGGTGGAGCTCTACCTGCGTGACGCCAGCCTGCTGACCGACCTGGAGCAACTGGGCTTCGGCATCGTCGCCTTCGCCTGCACCACCTGCAACGGCATGTCGGGAGCGCTGGACCCGAAGATCCAGCAGGAGATCATCGAGCGCGACCTGTACGCCACCGCGGTGCTCTCGGGCAACCGCAACTTCGACGGGCGGATCCACCCGTACGCGAAGCAAGCCTTCCTCGCTTCGCCGCCGCTGGTGGTGGCCTACGCGATCGCGGGCACGATGCGTTTCGACATCGAGCGCGACGTGCTGGGCGTGGTCGACGGCAAGGAGATTCGCCTGGCCGACCTGTGGCCGAGCGATGAGGAAATCGACGCGATCGTCGCGGCCTCTGTGCGGCCCGAGATGTTCCGCAAGGTGTACGAGCCCATGTTCGCGATCCATGCGGACAACGGCGAGAAGGTGAGCCCGCAGTACGACTGGCGGCCGCAATCGACCTACATCCGCCGCCCGCCGTACTGGGACAGCGAAGGCGTGGGAGCGCTCGCTGCCGTGCCGCGCACGCTGCGCGGCATGCGGCCATTGGCCCTCCTGCCGGACAACATCACGACCGATCACCTGTCGCCCTCCAACGCGATCCTGCTGGACAGCGCCGCCGGCGAGTACCTGGCGAAGATGGGCCTGCCGGAAGAAGACTTCAACTCGTACGCCACGCACCGCGGCGACCACCTGACGGCCATGCGCGCCACCTTCGCGAACCCGCAGCTCGTCAACGAGATGGCGGTGGAGGGCGGTGTGCAGAAGAAGGGATCGCTCGCGCGCATCGAGCCCGAAGGCAATGTCGTGCGCATGTGGGAGGCCATCGAGACCTACCTGGACCGGAGGCAACCGCTCATCATCGTGGCCGGCGCCGACTATGGCCAGGGGTCGTCCCGCGACTGGGCCGCCAAGGGCGTGCGGCTGGCCGGCGTGGAGACCGTCGTGGCCGAGGGCTTCGAGCGCATCCATCGCACCAACCTGCTGGGCATGGGCGTGATGCCGCTGGAGTTCAAGCCCGGCACCACGCGGCTCACGCTGGGCCTGGACGGCACCGAGACCTATGACGTGATCGGCGAGCCCAGGCCGCGCGCCGACCTCACGCTGGTCGTGCACCGCACGAGCGGTGAGGTCCTGCAGGTGCCGGTCACCTGCCGGCTCGACACGGCCGAGGAAGTGTCCATCTACGAGGCGGGCGGCGTGCTGCAGCGTTTTGCGCAAGACTTCCTGGCCGAGAACAAACTCGCCGCCTGAGACAACCCTCATCCCCAACGCTATGGCATCCGTTCCCCAGATCAAGATTCCCGCCGTCTACATGCGCGGCGGCACCAGCAAGGGCGTGTTCTTTCGCCTGCAGGACCTGCCAGAGCCGGCACAGCAACCCGGCCCGGCGCGCGATGCGCTCCTCCTGCGCGTGATCGGCAGCCCCGACCCCTACGCCAAGCAGATCGACGGCATGGGCGCGGCCACCTCGTCCACCTCCAAGACTGTGATCCTTTCGCGCTCCGCGCGGCCGGACCACGACGTCGACTATCTCTTCGGCCAGGTCTCCATCGACAGCGCTTTTGTCGACTGGTCGGGCAACTGCGGCAACCTGTCGGCGGCGGTCGGGCCGTTCGCGATTGCGCAGGGGCTGATCGAGCGGGCGCGTGTGCCGCAGAACGGCATCTGCACCGTGCGCATCTGGCAGGCCAACATCGGCAAGACCATCGTGGCCCATGTGCCGATCACCGAGGGCGAGGTGCAGGAGACCGGCGACTTCGAACTCGATGGCGTCACGTTCCCTGCGGCCGAGGTGCCGCTCGAATTCATCGATCCGGCCGACGAGGGCGACGGTGAAGGCGGCGGCGCGATGTTCCCGACCGGCAAGGTCGTCGACGACCTCGAGGTGCCCGGCGTGGGCACGCTCAAGGTCACGCTGATCAACGCGGGCATTCCCACCATCTTCGTCAACGCCGCCAACATCGGCTACACGGGCACCGAGCTGCAGGATGCGATCAACGGCGACGCGAAGGCGCTGGCCATGTTCGAGACCATTCGCGCACACGGCGCCGTGAAGATGGGGCTGATCAAGAACATCGCCGAAGCGGCCAAGCGCCAGCACACGCCCAAGGTCGCCTTCGTCGCACCGCCGAGGGACCACACGGCCTCCAGCGGCAAGTTGGTGAAGGCAGGGGATGTCGACCTGCTGGTGCGTGCGCTGTCGATGGGCAAGCTGCACCACGCCATGATGGGCACGGCGGCCGTCGCCATCGGCACGGCCGCCGCGATTCCCGGCACGCTGGTGAACCTCGCGGCCGGTGGCGGCGAACGCCAGGCCGTGCGCTTCGGCCATCCGTCGGGCACGCTGCGCGTCGGTGCCGAGGCCCGCAAGGCCGACGATGGCGAATGGGTGGTGACCAAGGCCCTGATGAGCCGAAGCGCCCGTGTGTTGATGGAAGGCTGGGTGCGCGTACCCGGCGACAGTTTCTGATGATGATCGGCAGTTCTCTGATGTCCACCCGCAAGCAACTCAAGTCCCTCGCCGAAGCCCGACGCGGCCTGATCGTTCCCGGCGCCTTCAATGCGCTCTCGGCCAAGGTCGTCGAAGACCTGGGCTTCAAGGCGATCTACATCACCGGCGCCGGCGTCACCAACATGTGGTTCGGCATGCCCGACCAGGGCTTCATGGGCCTGGCGGAAATCGCCGACCACACGGCGCGCATCCGCGACGCGGTGTCGGTGCCGCTGATCGTCGATGCGGACACGGGTTTCGGCAATGCGCTGAATGTGCGCCACACGGTCCGCACGCTCGAGCGCGCGGGCGCCGACTGCATCCAGTTCGAAGACCAGGTGGCGCCCAAGCGCTGCGGCCATTTCTCGGGCAAGGAAGTGATCGCGACGGAAGAAGCGGTCAGCAAGATCAAGGCGGCCGTCGATGCGCGTCAGGATCAGGATCTCTTGATCATGGCCCGCACCGACGCGGCCGCCGTGCATGGCTTCGAGGCTGCCGTCGAGCGGGCGCAGAAGTTTGCGGAGGCGGGGGCGGACATCCTGTTCGTCGAAGCGGTCACCAGTGCGGATGAGATTCGTGCGCTGCCGCAGCGACTGGCCAAGCCGCAGCTGATGAACATGGTGATTGGCGGCAAGACGCCGATCTTCAACGCCGAGGACCTGGGCGAGCTCGGCTACGGCATCGTGCTCTACGCCAATGCGGCGCTGCAGGGGGCCGTTGCCGGCATGCAGAAGGCGCTGACCGTGCTGCGCGATGAGAAGCAGGTGCTGGAATCCAGCGGGCTGGTCACGACCTTTGCCGAGCGCCAGCGGCTGGTCGGCAAGCCGGAGTGGGATGCGTTGGAGCAGCGCTATACGTGATGAGGCCGCGGGAAACTGCACTCACGAGGCAGGCGTGAAAAGCACCGTCCCCTGCGCAAGCACACTGGTCCGGTCATCCGCGCTCTTGATCGCACCCTGCAGTTCGAGGACGCAGCCGCCTTTCGAATGCGCGGCCATCGACGTCACGCGCCACTCGATGAGCACTGTCTCGCTCGCCCGCACGGGACGCAGCAAGTCGACGGAGAAGTTCATCCCGAGCACCTTTCCCTTTTTGCCGAAGTGGCTGCCGGTCAGCCCCATCAACAGCGAGGTGGTGTGGGTCGCGCTGGCGATCAATCCGCCGAAGCGCGTGCCCTGTGCAAACGCCGCATCGTGGTGCAGGGGGTTCTCGTCTCCCGCGGCCAGCGCAAAGGCCCGCACCTGCGCTTCGTCGAAAGTGTGGTGTCGCGAGAAGCGGTAGCCCGGTCCGACCGGCGCCAGGGCCGCGGCGGCTTCGAACTCAGCCATGGCTCGCGAGCCGCGTGATGGCATCCTGGCTTCCGGCCTGCTGGCGCAAGCGGAACTTCTGGATCTTTCCCGTGGCCGTCTTCGGCAACGGGGTGAAGATCACCCGGCGCGGACACTTGAAGTGCGCCAGCCGCTCCCGGCAGAACGAAATGATCTCCTGCTCGGTGGGCGCGGCGACACCGGTCTTGAGTTCGATGAACACGCAGGGCACCTCGCCCCATTTCTCGTCGGGCTGAGCCACCACAGCCGCATGCAGCACCGCCGGGTGTCCATGGACGATGTCCTCGATCTCGACCGACGAGATGTTCTCGCCGCCCGAGATGATCACGTCCTTCGAACGGTCGGTGATCTGCGCATACCCGTTGGCATGCAAAACCGCGACGTCGCCGGTGCGGAACCAGCCGTCGGCGAGCGCCTTGCGCGTTGCCGCCTCGTTCTTGAAGTAACCCATCATCACGGTGTTGCCGCGCAGCATGAGCTCGCCCGCCGATCTGCCGTCAGGCACGACGGCCTCGAGGGTGTCGGCATCGCCGACCATCAGGCCCTCGAACATGGCGGCGCGCACGCCCTGGCGCACCCGCAGCGCGCCCTGCTCGGCGGGCGCAAGATCGTCCCAGCCGTCCTGCCACACGCAGCTCACCGGCGTCCCCGAAACCTCCGTGATGCCGAAGACGTGCTCCACGTCGAAGCCCATCGCCAGCACCGCATTCAGCACGGCGAGAGGCGGCGGCGAGCCGGCGGTCAGCACGCGCACGGGGCGCGGCAGCCGGGTGTCTTTGGCCGCGTCCGCGAGCATCGCCATCACGACGGGTGCTGCGCAGAGGTGATCGATCCGGTGCCGGTCGATGGCCTCCAGCACCGCTTCGGCGGACACCCGGCGCAGGCAGACATGGGTGCCCGCGGCCGCGGTCACGGCCCAGGTGAAGCACCATCCGTTCGCGTGGAACATGGGCAGGGTCCACAGATACTTCGGCGCCCGGGGCATCGCCCAGTTCGTCATCTGCAGCAGGCTCATGAGGTAGGTGCCGCGGTGGCTGGCGACCACGCCCTTCGGGTCTCCGGTGGTGCCGGAGGTGTAGTTCAGGGCGATGGGTTGCCACTCGTCGCTGGGCCACCGGCCGGAGAAGTCAGCGTCCCCGCTCGCCAGCAAGGATTCGTAGTCGGTCTCGCCGATGGGTTCGCCCGGTGGTGCGAGGTGGTCGTTGATGTCGATGACCGCAGGCGCGCGGTCGAGGAGCTTCAGGGCCGCGGCCACCGTGGCGGCGAACTCGCGGTCTACCAGCAGCAACTTGCACTCGCCGTGGCGCAGGATGAACGCGATGCCTTCGGCATCCAGCCGATGGTTGATCGCGTTGAGCACCGCGCCGGCCAGCGGAATGCCGAAGTGGGCCTCCAGCATGGCCGGTGTGTTGGGCGCGAGCACCGACACGGTGTCGCCCGCCTCGATGCCTCGCATCGCCAGCGCCGACGCCAGCCGATGGCAGCGCTCCCGCGTCTCGGCCCAGGTTCGCGTCAGCTCGCCGTGCACCACCGCCACGCGGTTCGGATGTGCCAGGGCGGCGCGGTCGAGAAAGCCCAGCGGCGTGAGCGGCACATGATTCGCCGCGCAGCGTTCGAGGCCCTGTGCATAGGATGGCGCGCTCATGCGGTGGTCTCCTTGGGGGTGTCGTGAAATGTGGTGAAGGCGGACACGGGCTCGCGCTCGGTGACGAGCGAGTTCTCGACCGACGACGGGTCGGCGTAGCCCAGGCTCATGCCGCAGACCAGCATCTGGCCGGCGGGAATGCCCAGCAGGCCCGCGATCTGGCGATGGAATTTCAGGAAGGCGGCTTGCGGGCAGGTGTGGAGGTTCCGGCCGCGCGCGGCCACCATCACGCTCTGCAGGAACATGCCGTAGTCCAGCAGGCTGCCTTCCTGGAGTTCGCGGTCCACCGTGAAGAACAGGCCCACGGGCGCATCGAAGAAGCGGTAGTTGCGCCCGTGCTGCAGGTGCATGCGCTGCTTGTCGCCCTTGGCGATGCCGAGCAATCCGTAGAGGTCCCAGCCGACCTTGCGACGCCGCTCCAGGTACGGCGAAAACCATTCGCGCGGGTAGTAGTCGTAGGGCTCGAGCAGCTCGCCCGACCGGCCGGGATCATCGTCGAGCACGGCAATCGCAGCCGACAGACGGGCCTTTGCAGGCCCCGTCAGCACATGCACATGCCAGGGCTGCATGTTCATGCCGGAGGCGCTGTAGCGCGCGGTCGAGAGGATCGCCTCGATCTCGTCCCTAGGCACCGGCTGGGGCAGGAACGCCCTGACGCTGCGTCGGGTGGCAATGGCCCAGTCGACCGCTCCCCGCAACGCCTCTGCATCCAGCGGCGACGCCATCGTTCGGTTCATTCCGGTTTCCTTGCTATGTCGACGCCGGGCGAATCGCCCCGTCGCGGTCACGGCCGAGGTGCTGCATGTTGTCTCCTGTCGTTCTGGCGTTTTGGCTATCGCGAGATGCGATTTCGAAAGGAGGTTAGTTCTGCAGGCGCTCCGCTTCCATGCCCGCGCGTCTCGATCTGGATGGGGCATTCGGACATGCCGGCGCCCCTGGCAAACGCCGAAAGGTTCGGCTTATTCCCGCGTGGGCGCAGACGAGCGATAGGCGCCGGGGCTCACGCCTGTCCATTTCTTGAAGGCGCGATGGAAGGCACTGGTTTCCTGGAATCCGGTGCGGGCGGCGACTTCGGCCACGGTCAGCGATGCGCTCGACAGGAGGTCGATGGCGATGTCCCGCCGCAAGTCGTCCTTCACCCGCTGGTAGCTCACGCCTTCCTGCTGCAGGCGGCGTTGAAGCGTAGTGCCGGAGATGCAGAGTTCCTGTGCGAGCTTTTCCAGTTCCGGCCATGCATCGGGCACCTGGCTGCGCAACCTGTTGCGCACCTGCGCACTGGTGCTCGCGTCGTTGCGGTACTTGACCAGCAGGTTGGCCGGCGCCGCCTTCAGGAAGTTGTCGACCGTTGCCGGCGACTCCGCGATCTTCAGGTCCAGCAGATCGCTTGCGAAGCTGATGTGCGTGGTCTCGCCGTTGAACTTCAGGTTCTCGCAGAAGCGCGTGCGGTAGTGGCTGTCATCGCCGGGAGGCGGGCACCGGAACTGCATCTCGCGCAGGGGAATGCGCCTGTGCACGAGCCAGCATGCCAATCCGTGGACCAGGATGAACCAGGTGCCATAGCCGAACAGCCGGCGCAGCACGCCGCCGTCATGCAGGACGACGCGCGCCTCGTCGCCGTCGCAGACGAGCTCGCCGCGAAAGTCGTCCAGGGTCGAATGAAGGAACCTCAGGATCCGGCGCAGCGCATGCGCCAGGTTGTCGGCGTTGACCGCCGCGCGCGTCATGAGCGCGTAGCTGCCCCGCCGGAGCCCGTGGCTGTCCAGGCCGAAGAACTCGTCGTTCATCAGGTCGGCCATCGCCACCCACATGCGCGAGTACGCAGCCGCCGAGATGCGCGCACGCGGCGCGTTCAACAGCTCGCGATCGATCTTTGCGCTTTCGAGGACGCTGCTGATGTCCATGTTCCGGAGCACCGCGGCGTAGATCGCCTCGTGCACCAGTTCGATGGACACGGTGCCTTTCAAGCCTGCGGACTTCATACGCGCTCGCTTAAGAATCAATGATGGGGGCGAGCGCTTTATAAGCGCATTTCAGCCGCGACCCGCGGGAACTCTCGGCCGGACGTCGCCGCATGTTTCGAAGGGTAGTCCGCACTGCTATGCGGACACGGTACTTTCCTACGCACGGGGCCGGCCGCCGGCTCCACGTTCGACTTTCCCGATTCATTGATACATCCAGCGGAGCCCACGATGCCCATCAGCAAACGCTCAGAGCCCGATGCCGACCACCGCGGCGTCGGTGAAGGAAGAGTTTGTGGAAGCGCTCGGCGCCGCCCCCTGACAGAGGAGGCTTCATGACGAAACTTGTGTCACGCCTTTTTCCGAGCGCGACGAACATGATCCGGCTCGATCACACGCACGTGCTCTCCACCTTCCACCAGTACAAGGCCAGCGCGCCCGTGCGCGTGAAGAAAGGGCTGGTGAACACCATGTGCACCGCCCTGGAAGTGCACGCGCAGCTCGAGGAGGAAATCTTCTATCCGGCAGTGCGCGCAGTCACGCAGAACGAACTCATCGCCAAATCACTCGACGAGCACCAGGAAATGCGGCGACTGATCGGCCTGCTGCGACAGATGGAGCCGGAGGCTCGCGACTACGACGACACCGTGGCCGAGCTGATGCGCGATGTGATGCACCATGTCGCGGACGAGGAAACGCTGGTGATTCCCGAGGCCGAGCGCCTCCTGGCCGACGAACTGGGCGAACTTGGCATGCGGATGACCAAACGCCGCCTGCAACTCGTCGGGCCGCGCAGCGGTGAGATCGCGCTCGACATGGGGCGGGCTGCCTCGGGCAATACCGCGGCGATCGCCATGGTGGGGCTCGCTGCGGTCGGGCTGTTGGTTGCGCGGCGTACCGGTTATCTCGGTTCGGCGCGCAGGCTTGGCAGGAGCCTTTGAGTGCGGTGTGAAGAAAGCGGCGGTGTGGCTCGCGTCGAACGCCGCTGCTTTCCGGTGTTTGCCGGCACTGGCTGCAAATCCGTCTGGGTTTGCGAAACCTGAAACGGGCGGCCGATATTTCGAGAGGCAAAGAAAAACCCGCCACCCTGTGAGAAGTGCGAGTTCCGCGGCAGCGTGAAACTGCATGAAATAAGGGATTGGCCTGCCCGGAGGGGATCGAACCCCCGACAACCTGCTTAGAAGGCAGGTGCTCTATCCAACTGAGCTACGGGCAGATTCCGGGCCGGACAGAAGCAAAAACGAAAACACTTAAAAGAAAACTTGGTCGGGGCGAAAGGATTCGAACCTTCGACCCTCTGGTCCCAAACCAGATGCGCTACCAGGCTGCGCTACACCCCGACAAGCCTTCGATTCTAGCCCGGATATCGACCGGTTCCGGATTTTCTCAACGTTTCTCGTATTGAGTCTTGCCGAAAAGAACCTGGCGCTCCTTGTCGCCGGTGAGCGGCTGGCGCAGATCGGCCAGCACTTTCACGCCGCGCTGCACGGCCGGACGCGCGGCGATGCCGTCGAACCAGGCCTTCAGGTGCGGGAAGTCGGTGAGGGTGATGCCCTGGTTTTCCCAGCTGCGCAGCCACGGGAAGATGGCGATGTCGGCAATCGAATAGCTCTTGCCGGCGATGAACTTGTTCTTCGACAACTGCTTGTCGATCACGCCGTAGATGCGCTTGGCTTCATTCGTGTAGCGGTCGATCGCATAGGCAATTTTTTCGGGCGCGTACAAGCGAAAGTGATGCGCCTGGCCGAGCATCGGGCCGACGCCGCCCATCTGGAACATGAGCCACTGCAGCACGTCATAACGTTCGCGGTCGCCGGTGGGCAGGAACTTGCCGGTCTTGCCCGCGAGGTAAACGAGGATCGCGCCCGATTCGAACAGCGAAATCGGCTTGCCGTCCGGACCGTCGGGGTCGGTGATGGCGGGGATCTTGTTGTTGGGGCTGATCTGCAGGAACTCGGGCGCGAACTGGTCGCCCTTGCCGATGTTCACCGGGTGTGCGCGGTAGGGCAGGCCGCACTCCTCCAACATGACGTGAACCTTGTGGCCGTTGGGCGTGGGCCAGGAATAGACCTCGATGGGCGATGCGGGCATGTCTCGGGCTCCGGAAGGGGATGGGTATGAGGGGAGGGCCGCAGCATATACGTGCGATTCCAAACCCGTGCCAGCGCGGGAATTCGCCTTGCGGCAGTGCGCTTCAGCCCACCTGCAGCTGGTGCGAGTTGCACCACATCCAGTCTTCGCCGGGCTCGAGCGACTGGATGACCGGATGCCCTTCGGCCTGCGAATGCCGCGTGGCATGCCGGTTCTTCGACGAGTCGCAGCAGCCCACGTGGCCGCAATGCACGCACAGGCGCAGGTGCACCCAGGTGTCGCCGGTCTTCAGGCAGTCTTCGCAGCCGCGCGCGGTGTGGGGTGGCGCGATGGTGGCGGGCACGTGGTCGCAGGCTTTGATGGGCACCGAAGAACTCCTATGGATGTTTGATTGAAAAAGCAGGTCAGGCCACGGCCGTCGTCTGCGACAGGTGCTGATGAATCAGCGCCACCGCCGCCGCACCTTCGCCGATCGCGCCACCCACGCGCTTGACCGAGCCCGAGCGCACATCGCCGACGGCGAAGACGCCAGGCACGCTGGATTCGAGCGCCGTGGCCGGCCGCGCGGGAAAGCCGCTGCTCGCCGCCGCACCGGTCAGCACGAAGCCGTGCTTGTCGACCGCGACCGCGCAGCCCTCGAGCCACGAGGTCTCGGGTTCGGCGCCGACGAACAGGAAGATGTTGCGTGCCGGGCAGTCGTGCTCGTTGCCGCTCGTGTGGCAGCGCCACGTCGCGCCGGTGAGGCCTTCGTCGGAGCTGCCGTGCAAGCGCACGAGTTCGGTGTGGGGCTGCAGCTCGATGTTGGGCGTGGCCTCGATGCGGTCGATGAGGTAGCGCGACATGCTGGCAGCGAGCGACGGTCCGCGCACCAGCACGTTCACCTTGGCCGCGTGGCGCGCGAGGAACACCGCCGCCTGGCCCGCCGAGTTGCCGCCGCCGACCAGCGCCACTTCCTGCTGCGAGCAGATCTTCGCTTCGATGGCCGAGGCCCAGTACCAGATGCCGCGGCCTTCGAATTCGGCAAGGCGCGGCACGTCGGGGCGCCGGTAGCGCGCGCCGCTCGCGATGACCACGGTGCGCGCGTGGATCGTGCGGCCGTCGGCCAGCGCGATGCCGAGGCTTTCGCGCTCGTTCTCGCGCGAGCAGTCCAACGAGGTGACCTTCGCCGGAATCAGCATCTCGACACCGAACTTCTGCGCCTGCACGAAGGCTCGCCCCGCGAGCGCCTGCCCCGAGATGCCGGTCGGAAAGCCCAGGTAGTTCTCGATGCGCGCGCTGGCGCCGGCCTGGCCGCCGAAGGCGCGGCAGTCGAGCACGATCACGCGCAGGCCTTCGGAGGCGGCATACACCGCGGTGGCGAGGCCGGCCGGCCCCGCACCGACCACGGCCACGTCGAACAGCTCGTTGTGCTCGACGGTGTCGACCATGCCGAGGCAGCGCGCCAGCGCGTCCTCGGCCGGGTTCACCAGCACCGAGCCGTCGGGGCACACGGCCAGCAACTGGCAGGTGCCATATTGCTCGAGCAGTGCGGCGGCATCGGGGTCTTCGGCGGCGTCGACCAGGTGATAGGGATAGCCGTTGCGTCGCAGGAAGTTTTCGAGGCGCGCCATGTCGGCCGACTGCGGCTTGCCGATCAACACCGGCCCGCTCGCGCCGGATTCGATCAGCGCCACGCGCCGCAAGATCAGCGCGCGGGTGATGCGCTCGCCCAGATCGGCTTCGGCGACCAGCAATGCGCGCAGTTGCTGTGGCGACACGAGCAGCGCCTCGACGTCTTCGTCGGCATGCCCGTCGACCAGGGCGGGGCGGCCGCTCAACTGGCCGACTTCGGCCAGGAATTCGCCCGGACCCTGCCGCACGATCGGCACCACGCGCCCGAGCCCGTCGCGCTGTGTGACGGCGACCACGCCCTTGAGCAGCACGAACATGCCGGGGCCGGTTTCCCCAGCGGTAAAAAGTCGCTCGCCGCGCGCGAATTGCTGCACGCTGCCGAAGCGTGCGATGCGCGCAATCTCGGTGTCACTGAGGACGGGAAAGGTCTGGTGAAAGCGGCTGCTGTCGGTGCCGTTTGCTGTGGTGGCCATGTGTCCAAGCTCCATGTCGCGGGTTCACCGAATTAAACGACGAAGTGCGCTGGACCGGCTGTAACACCGTCATACGCGTGCAATCTTCCTGACACGCCGCCTTCATCGCATGTGCGGAGACTCCCTCGGCAGAAAGGGTTCCCCATGAAAGAACTGCCCAACCCGACGTTTCCGCTTTCGCAGCTCGGGCTGCGCGCGGCCTTGTGGCCTGCGCCCACGGCCGTCGCTGTCGCCGCCGGTGCTTCCACCGCGGCCCGTGTGTCGGTGCCGCAGGCACCCGCCGTCATTCTTCCCCCGCCCGTCGAAGCCAAGCAGGGCATTACGGTCGGCTGGGCCCGCCATCTGGACGACGTGCGCGCCGCGCAGCGCCTGCGCTACGACGTGTTCGTCGGCGAAATGGGCGCGCGCGTCTCCTCGCCGCTGGCCGGTCACGACATCGACCTGTTCGACGATTTCTGCGAGCACCTCCTGGTGCGCGACGAGCTCACGAACCAGGTCATCGGCACCTACCGGGTGTTGACGCCGGCGCAGGCGCGCCGCGTCGGCAGCACCTACAGCGACACCGAATTCGACCTGACCCGCCTGCGCGACCTGCGCGAGCGCATGGTCGAGCTGGGCCGCAGCTGCGTGCATCCCGAACATCGCCAAGGCGGGGTGATCCTCGCGCTGTGGGGCGCACTGGCCGGCTTCATGCACCGCAACAAGCTGGACACCATGATCGGCTGCGCGAGCATCCCGATGTCACACAACGGTGTGACGAATGGTGACGCGGCGGCCAGCATCTGGCGGCAGGTTTCGGCCAGCCACATGGCGCCGATCCAGTACCAGGTGCAGCCACGGCTTCCGCTGCCGGTCGAGCGGCTGGACAGCACGCTCGACGTGGAGCCGCCGGCACTCATCAAGGGTTACCTGCGCCTGGGTGCCAAGGTGCTGGGCGCACCGGCCTGGGATCCGGACTTCAACGCCGCCGACCTGCCGATGCTGATGCGCATCGACGACCTGCCGGCGCGCTACCGCAAGCACTTTCTCGGCGCATGAAACCGGCGGCCGTCCGTCCTGACGACGGGCCGCCCGCCCACCCGCCGGGCATGATGGAGCCGCACAGGACAGGGGACGCCGCGTCACGCGAGCGTCATTCAACTGTCACAAATGACATCGACACTGTCATATTTCCGCCTACGTTTGCTCCCGTGCCGCTTGCTCCAGAATCAGTGTCCATGTCACCAGCCCCCGCAGACCGGTCGCTCGCCGTTGCGGCGCCCACTTTCTCCCTGCTCGACCGGGACCACAGCATCCTGTCGTTCAACGAGCGCGTGCTCGACTGGGCGCACCGGCCAGAGGTCCCGCTGATCGAGCGATTGCGCTACCTGTGCATCGTGTCTTCGAACCTCGACGAGTTCTTCGAGGTCCGCGCCGCGCCACACCTGATCGCCGGCAACGCCGGCGACCACAAGGGCACCTACACCGTCGATTCGTTCGAACAGCTGGCTGAGGCGGCACACAAGCTGGTGGCACGCCAGTACGCGCTGTACAACGACGAACTGATGCCGACCTTCGCGACGCACGGCATCCACATCATTTCGCACGGCGAGCGCAATCCGGCGCAGCGCAAATGGGTGAGCGAGTATTTCGAGCGCGAAGTGCGTCCGCTGCTGATTCCCGTCGGGCTGGACCCGGCGCATCCGTTCCCGCAGGTGGCCAACAAGTCGCTCAACTTCATCGTGCGGCTGGGCGGCAAGGACGCTTTCGGGCGCGAGAACCCGATCCAGATCGTCAAGCTGCCGCGCGTGCTGCCGCGACTGATCAAGATGCCGGCCAAGGTGTCGGACGGCAAGACGCTGTTCGTGGCGCTGTCGAGCGTGGTGCGGGCCCATCTGTCGAGCATGTTCCCGGGCCGCGAGGTGGGCGACTTCTCGCAGTTCCGCGTCACGCGGCACTCCGATCTCGCGGTGGACGAGGAAGACGTGAAGAACCTGCGCACCGCGCTGCGCCAAGGTTTGCAGCACCGTCACTATGGCCAGGCCGTGCGCCTGGAGGTGTCTGCCAGCTGCGCCGAATCGCTCGCGAGCTTCCTCTTGGCGCAGTTCAACCTGCCGCCCGAATCGCTGTACCGGGTGCACGGACCGGTGAACCTGGCCCGGCTCACGCAGCTCATCGACCTGATCGACGAGCCGCAGCTGCGCTTTCCGCCGTATTCGGCGTCGTATCCCGTCACGCTGTCGCCCGCCCAGTCGTTCTTCGAGCGACTGCAGCGCAGCGACGTGCTGATCCATCAGCCCTTCGAGAGCTTCGACGGCGTGCTCGCGTTCCTGCGCGAAGCGGTGCTCGATCCGCAGGTGCTGGCCATCAAGCAGACCATCTACCGCACCGGCGCCGACTCGGAGCTGATGGACCTGCTGCGCGAAGCCGTGCGCCGGGGCAAGGAAGTCACTGTGGTGGTGGAGCTCAAGGCGCGCTTCGACGAAGAAGCCAACATCAACTGGGCCGAGATGCTCGAGTCGATCGGCGCGCAGGTGGTGTACGGCGTGGTGGGCCTCAAGACCCACGCCAAGATGCTGCTGGTGACGCGCCGCGAGGGCAAGCAGCTGCGCCGTTACGGCCACCTTTCCACCGGCAACTACAACCCGCGCACCGCAAAGCTCTACACCGACATCAGCCATCTCACGGCCGATCCGCTGCTCACGGCCGACATGGAAGCGGTGTTCGTGCACCTGGCAAGCCAGAGCCGCCTTCCCAAGCTGAACCGCATGTGGCTTGCGCCCTTCGACCTGCACAAGAACCTGGTTGCGCAGATCGACGCGCTGGGCCTGGCCGCATCGAACGGCGAGCCCACGCGCATCGTCGCCAAGATGAATGCGCTGACCGACGAAGGGCTGATCACCGCGCTCATCCTCGCGGGGCAGAAGGGCGTGAAGATCGACCTCATCGTGCGCGGCGCCTGCACGCTGCCGGCACAGGTGCCGGGGCTCACCGACAACATCCGCGTGCGCTCGGTGATCGGGCGCTTCCTCGAGCATTCGCGGGTCTTCTATTTCCGCAACGGCGAGGACGAGTCGCTCTATCTCTCGAGCGCCGACTGGATGAACCGCAACATGATGCGGCGCATCGAGCTCGCCTGGCCCGTGACCGACCCAAGCCTGCGCCAGCGCCTCATCGACGAGTGCCTGGTGGCTTACCTGCACGACGGCCGCGACGCCTGGGACCTGGGCGGCGACGGCATCTACACGCGCGTCGACCGGGACACCAATGCGGGCGAGGAGGGCGCATCGCGCGCCGTCGAGGCCCACGGTGCCCAGACCGCGCTCATGAACCGGTATGCATCGCGAGGGCATCACGGCGATGCATCCAGCAACTGAAGACCGAAAGACGATGACCATGGACTTGATCTTCTGGCGCCACGCCGAAGCCGAGGACTGGACCGAGGGTTGCGACGACCTGCAGCGCTCGCTCACCGCACGCGGCGAAAAGCAGGCCAAGCGCATGGCCAGCTGGCTCGATCGGCAATTGCCCGATGGCACCCGCATCATCTGCAGCCCCGCGCGGCGCTGCGAGCAGACCGCCCTGGCGCTGGGCCGCAAGTACAAGCTGCGCAGCGAACTGGCGCCCGACACCACGGCCGAAGCCATGCTCGGCGCGGCCGGCTGGCCCAACGGCAAGTCGGTGGTGCTGATGATCGGCCACCAGCCCTCGGTGGGGCAGGCCATCTCGCTGCTGCTCGGTCTCAAGCAGGACAGCTGCCCGGTGCGCAAGGGCGCGCTGTGGTGGATCCGCTCCCGCGAGCGCGACGGCGACGTGCAGACCGTCGTGGTGACGGTGCAGTCGCCCGAACTCCTTTAAGCCGGGCTCAAGCCCCGCTGAGTTCCACGCGCCAGTTGCTGGTCTTCTGCCAGGCCAGCACTTCTTCGCGCAGGAGGTGCGCCGACTGCGGATAGGCATCGGCCCAATCGGGCGCGCACACGATGGTGAACGCCCGCGCGCCCAGTGCCGCGAGATGCAGCGCTTGAGGATCGGGGTCGCGGCGCGCATGGCAGAGGATCACGGCCAGCCGCAGTGCCAGCAGTTGCATCACGAACGTCTCGTCATCGAGCGCGGCTTCGAGCTTGCGCAGCTTGCCGCGCTGTCCCAGCACCAGTTGGCCGAGCGCGTGCAATTCGTTCACCGCGAAGCCGGGCGCGTCGGTGTTGTCGAGGATGTAGGCGCCGTGCTTGTGATAGTCGCTGTGCGACACCAGCGCGCCGATCTCGTGCAGTTGCGCGGCCCAGCCGAGCTTGCGCAGCGCGCGGCCGGCGCGGTTCGACGTGCTGCCGCCGCGCGCGGCGGGGGCGAGCTGCACGAACAGCGAAGCGGCGGCATCGCCCACCCGCTTGGCCTGTGCGGCATCGACCGCGAAACGCGTGGCGAGCCGGGCCACCGTGGCGGTGCGCATGTCGGCCACGCTCTCGTCGCGTTCCAGCAATTCGTAGAGCACGCCGTGGCGGAGGGCGCCCTGGGCGACCTTCATTTCCTCGATGCCGAGCAGGTCGAACACCGCGCGCAGCACGCTCACGCCGCCGCCGATCACGGCCTTGCGGTCTTCGCGCATGCCGTCGATCCGCAGCTTGTCGACGCTGCCGGCCTTGAGGAGGCGGTCGAGCAGCCAATCGAGGCCCTCGCGGGTGACGAGGCCGGGCTCCGCGCCGGCCGCGGCCAGCACGTCGCCAACCGCGCCGATGGTGCCCGAGGCGCCATAGGCCACGTCCCACTGGTCGCGGGTATAGCTGCCGAGCGCGTCATCGAGCACCGCCTTGGCGGCCACTTCGGCGGCGCGGAAGGCGGCGGGGGTGAACTGGCCTTCGGCGAAGTGCTTCATCGACCAAGCGACGCTGCCCACGCGGTACGACTCCACCAGCTCGGCCTGGAGCGAGCGACCGATGATCATTTCGGTGGAGCGCCCGCCGATGTCGACCACCAGCCGGCGTTCGTTGTCGGAGGCGTCGGTGTGCGGGAGCATGTGCGCCACGCCCTGGTAGATAAGACGGGCTTCTTCCCGGCCCGGGATCACGTCGATGCCGAAACCCAGGATGGTGCGCGCGCGCAGTAAAAATTCTTCGCGGTTGCGCGCTTCGCGCAGCGTCTGCGTGGCGACGGCGCGTACCTGCGAGCGCTTGAAGCCGGCCAGCCGTTCGCCGAAACGCGCCAGCGCATCCCAGCCGCGCTGCATGGCTTCGGTCGTGAGATTGCGGGCGCTGTCCAGGCCATTGCCCTGGCGCACTGTTTCCTTCAGGTACTCGGTGCGGTGGATCTGGCCGTGGTCGACCTGCCCGATTTCGAGCCTGAAGCTGTTCGAGCCGAGATCGACTGCCGCGAGGCGGGTGCCGTTTTGCATGTAGTTGTAGTGAAGAGGGCGGTTGCTTTGATCGTAGCGCCGTGACAGGCGCGCCACCTCCCGAATCGCTCGGCGGCGAGGTCGGGAAGGCTAGGCGCGCCCCATGACGGTTGTGTGA
Source organism: Variovorax sp. W1I1 (assembly GCF_030815625.1). Lineage (NCBI taxonomy): Bacteria > Pseudomonadati > Pseudomonadota > Betaproteobacteria > Burkholderiales > Comamonadaceae > Variovorax > Variovorax sp. W1I1. The sequence continues at coordinate 2,009,790 of NZ_JAUSWZ010000001.1, forward strand.
CAGCGTCACACGGCCGAAGAGGGAAACACAGGCATTTTCCCTCGACAGCAGGGTGTCATATGGATGTCACACAAGCTTTCTAGAGTCCGTCCCAAGCCCGAAAGGGACTACTTCTTACTTCTAAAGGAAGCTTCATGAAAACGACGTTCAAATTTGCAACCGCCGGTCTCGTGGCCGCGCTGTTCTCGATTCCCGCCCTCGCCCAAGACGTGACCGGCGCCGGCGCCAGCTTCCCGGCACCGCTGTATGCCAAGTGGGCTTCGGACTTCAACAAGGCCACCGGCGTCAAGATCAACTACCAGTCGGTCGGTTCGGGCGCAGGCCTCAAGCAGATCGAAGCCAAGACCGTCGATTTCGGCGCGTCGGACGCTCCCCTGAAGGACGACGAACTCCAGGCCAAGGGCCTGATGCAGTTCCCCACCGTCATCGGCGGCGTGATCCCCGTGGTCAACATCACCGGCATCAAGCCGGGCGAACTGAAGCTCAACGGCCAGGTCCTGGGCGACATCTACCTGGGCAAGATCACCAAGTGGAACGACCCCGCCATCAAGGCGCTGAACGGCTCGCTGGCCCTGCCCGACGCTGCCATCGCCCCGGTTCGCCGCGCCGACGGTTCGGGCACCAGCTTCCTGTTCACCAACTACCTGAGCAAGGTCAATGCCGAGTGGAAGACCAAGGTCGGCGAAGGCACGGCCGTGAACTGGCCTACCGGCGCGGGCGGCAAGGGCAATGAAGGCGTCGCAGCCTTCGTGAACCGCCTGCCCAACTCGATCGGCTACGTCGAGTACGCCTACGTCAAGCAGAACAAGATGACCTACGCCCAGCTGCAGAACGCCGCCGGCAATTTCGTCTCGCCCGACGACACCGCTTTCAAGGCCGCCGCTGCCGCTGCCGACTGGAACAAGAGCTTCTACCAAGTGCTGACCAACCAGGCCGACAAGGGTGCATGGCCCATCACCGGCGCGACCTTCATCCTGATGCACAAGGTGCAGGACAAGCCCGCCAATGCGACCACCGTGCTCAAGTTCTTCGACTGGGCCTACAAGGGTGGCGACAAGACCGCCGACGACCTCGACTACGTGCCGATGCCCGACGCTGTGAAGGCCACCATCGCCAAGTCGTGGGGTGAAGTGAAGGACGCATCGGGCAAGCCCGTCGCGTTCAAGTAAGCAACCCACTCACCAGTCCAGAACGGCGCATCCATGAGCAGCACTTCGCTCGAGGACGCGCCGCTTTCGTCTTTGCCGGAGCGACCCGTGTCATCCACTCTTCCTGCTGCCGCCTCGTACGACCTCGCGGCCGACCGTGGCCGCGCCACTGCGCCGCCACCGCCGGTGAAGGCGCCGCGTTCCGGCCCCATGGCCGACCGCCTGTTCGGCTGGGCCGCCAAGGGCGCCGCGCTGCTGACGCTGGCGATGCTCATCGGCATCCTGTTGTCGCTGATCGTCGGCGCCTGGCCCGCCATTTCCAAGTACGGCCTCAGCTTCCTCACCAACAGCACGTGGGACCCGGTCAAGGAGGAGTACGGCGGCCTCGTGATGATCTACGGCACGCTGGCCACCTCGTTCATCGCCTTGGTGATCGCGGTGCCGGTGAGCTTCGGCATTGCCCTCTTTCTGACGGAACTGTCGCCCAACTGGCTCAAGCGCCCGCTGGGCACGGCCATCGAACTGCTCGCCGCCGTGCCGTCCATCGTGTACGGCATGTGGGGCCTGTTGGTGTTCGGCCCGATTCTTTCGACCTGGGTGCAGCAGCCGCTGCAGAAGCTGCTCGCCGGCGTGCCGTACCTCGGCGCCCTGGTGTCCGGCCCGCCCGTGGGCATCGGCATTCTGTCGGCCGGCATCATCCTGGCGATCATGATCATCCCGTTCATCGCCTCGGTGATGCGCGATGTGTTCGAGGTGACGCCGCCGCTTCTGAAGGAGTCGGCCTACGGCCTCGGCTCCACCACCTGGGAGGTCGTCTCCAAGGTCGTGCTGCCGTACACCAAGGCCGGCGTCATCGGCGGGATCATGCTCGGCCTCGGCCGCGCGCTGGGTGAAACGATGGCGGTCACCTTCGTGATCGGCAACATGAACCAGCTCAACTCGCTGTCGGTGTTCGAGGCTGCCAACAGCATCACCTCGGCGCTGGCCAATGAATTCGCCGAAGCCGGCGCGGGCCTGCACCAGGCTGCGCTGATGTACCTCGGCCTCGTGCTGTTCTTCATCACCTTCGTCGTGCTGACGCTCTCGAAGGTGTTGCTGGCCCAGATGAAGAAGAGCGAAGGAACCAAATCGTGAGCACCGCGCAAGACCTCATCAGCGCCAAGGCGCTCGCCGAAACGCGCCAGGCCCGGTTCGCTTCGCGCAACCGCGTCAACAAGATCGCGCTGACGCTCTCGCTCGCCGCGATGGTGTTCGGCGTGTTCTGGCTCGTGTGGATTCTCTGGGAAACGCTGCGCCTCGGGCTGGGCGGCCTCGCGCTCGCCACCTTCACCGAGATGACGCCGCCGCCGAACGAAGTGGGCGGCATCGCCAACGCGATCTTCGGCTCGTTCGTGATGGTGATGCTCGCCACCTTCGTGGGCACGCCGATCGGCATCATGGCCGGCATCTACCTGGCTGAGTACAACCCCAAGGGTTGGCTCGCCTCGGTCACGCGCTTCGTCAACGACATCCTCTTGTCGGCGCCCTCGATCGTGATCGGCCTGTTCGTCTACGCCGTGGTGGTGGCCTACTTCAAGACCTTCTCGGGTCTGGCCGGCGCGCTGGCGCTCGCGCTGATCGTGATTCCGGTGGTGATCCGCACCACCGAGAACATGCTGCAGCTGGTGCCGCCGGGCCTGCGCGAAGCGGCCTACGCATTGGGCACACCGAAGTGGAAGGTCATCATCAGCATCACGCTGCGCGCCGCACGCGCCGGTGTGGTCACCGGCATCCTGCTGGCCGTGGCGCGCATCGCGGGCGAAACCGCGCCGCTGCTCTTCACTGCGCTGAACAACCAGTTCTGGACCGCCGACGTGAGCCAGCCGATGGCCAGCCTGCCGGTCACGATTTTCAAGTTCGCGATGAGCCCGTACGAGAACTGGCAACAGCTGGCCTGGGCCGGCGTGTTCCTGATCACCGTCGCCGTGCTCGCCCTCAACATCCTGGCGCGGGTCCTCACGCGCAACAAACACTGATTGAAGAAGAAGATCTCCCATGCCAAACACCGTCGCACAACCGTCGCGCTCGAAGATCTCGGTCAAGGACCTGAACTTCTACTACGGCAAATTCCACGCGCTCAAGGGCATCAACCTCGAGATTCCCGAGAACAAGGTCACGGCCTTCATCGGCCCGTCGGGCTGCGGCAAGTCGACCCTGCTGCGCACCTTCAACCGCATGTTCGAGCTCTACCCCGAGCAGCGCGCCGAGGGCACGATCGCCCTGGACGGCGAGAACCTGCTCACCTCCAAGCAGGACGTCGCACTCATCCGCGCCAAGATCGGCATGGTGTTCCAGAAGCCGACGCCGTTCCCGATGTCGATCTACGACAACATCGCCTTCGGCGTGAAGCTGTTCGAGAACCTCTCGGCCAGCGAGATGGACGATCGCGTCGAGTGGGCCCTGAAGAAGGCCGCGCTCTGGACCGAAGTGCGCGACAAGCTGCAGCAAAGCGGCTCGGGCCTTTCCGGCGGCCAGCAGCAGCGCCTGTGCATTGCGCGCGGCATCGCGATCAAGCCTGAAGTGCTCTTGCTCGACGAACCGTGCTCCGCGCTGGACCCGATCTCGACCGCCAAGATCGAAGAGTTGATCGCCGAGCTCAAGAACGAGTACACCGTGGTCATCGTGACGCACAACATGCAGCAGGCCGCCCGCTGCAGCGACTACACCGCCTACATGTACCTGGGCGACCTGATCGAGTTCGGCGCGACGGAGCAGATGTTCTTCAAGCCGCAGCGCAAGGAAACCGAGGACTACATCACCGGCCGTTTCGGCTAAGGAGACAAAACCATGAGCGAGAAACATCTTTCCAGCCAGTTCGACAGCGAACTCAACGGCGTCTCGTCGCGCGTGATGGAGCTCGGCGGCATGGTCGAGTCGCAGATCCATACGGCGGTGTATGCGCTGCTGCAGTTCGACCCCGAAGCGGCCGACCGCGTGATGGAAACCGAGCACCGCGTCAATGCGATGGAAATCGACATCGACCGCGAGCTCTCGTCGATCATTGCGCGCCGCCAGCCGACGGCACGCGACCTGCGCCTCTTGATCGCCATCAGCAAGACCACGGCCAACCTGGAGCGCGTGGGCGACGAGGCCAACAAGATCGCGCGCATGGTCAAGTCGATCATCGAGAGCGGTTCGGCCCGCCAGTTGCCCACGACCGAGCTGCGCATCGCGGCCGACCTGGCCTCGGGGCTGCTCCGCACCGCGCTGGACGCCTTCGCGCGCCTGGACACGGCTGCGGCGCTGTCGATCCTGAAGGACGACGACCTGATCGACAAGGAGTTCGACGGGTTCGTCCGCAAGCTGGTCACCTACATGATGGAAGACCCCCGCACCATCTCGGCCAGCCTGGACCTGCTGTTCCTGGCCAAGGCCATCGAGCGCATCGGCGACCACGCCAAGAACATTGCCGAATTCATCATCTACATCGTCAAGGGTGCCGATGTGCGGCACACTTCGATGCAGGAAATCGAGTCTGCGCTGCAGTGACCTCGGCGCCAAGACTCCCATAAAGCATGAGAGAAACCCAGAGTCCTGATCGTCGAAGACGAGTCCTCGATCGCCGAGCTGATCGCCGTCAACCTGCGCCACAACGGCTTCGAGCCGATCTGGTCGGAAGACGGTGCCGCAGCCCAGCGCGAAATCGACGCCTTCCTGCCCGACCTGATCCTGCTCGACTGGATGCTGCCGGGCCAGAGCGGCCTGCAGCTTGCCCGCCAGTGGCGCAAGGATCCGCGCACCAAGGCCATCCCGATCCTGATGCTGACCGCGCGCGGCGACGAGCCCGACAAGGTCGCGGGCCTGGATGCCGGCGCCGACGACTACATCACGAAGCCCTTCTCGACGCAGGAAATGCTGGCCCGCATCCGCGCGGTGCTGCGCCGCCGCGCCCCTGAAGTGGTGACCGAGCGCGTGGAAATCGGCGAGCTGGCGCTCGACACCTCTACGCACCGCGTGACCTGGCAGGGCGGAGCGCTCAAGGTCGGCCCGACCGAGTTCAAGCTGCTGGCCTACCTGATGCAGCACGCCGAACGCGTCCACAGCCGCGCGCAACTGCTCGACAAGGTGTGGGGCGACCACGTCTACATCGAGGAACGCACGGTCGACGTGCACGTCAAGCGGCTGCGCGAATCGCTGGGTGCCGCCGCGCCGATGGTCGAAACCGTCCGGGGAGCAGGCTACCGCCTGACCGCCCAAGTCACGGTTTGAACACCGTGGCGTCCCTCGGCCGCGGGCGCGGATAATCGCCCGCCATGCCTTTCCGAATTGCTACTTTTTTAATAGCGTCCCTTGTAATAGGAGCGGGCGCTATCGGCATTTTTGGCTGGAAGTTCGGGTGGCTGGGCGCCTGGCTGGGGGCGGTGCTGTGGCTCGCGCTCGATGCCTGGCGCGCCGAACGGCTGCTGCAGGTGCTGCGCAACGACGCCACGGGTTTGCCGACCCGCGGACCCGGTGTCTGGGGCGAACTGGCCGAGCGCATCCGCAAGCTGCTGCGCGACCGCGAGCAGCAGACCCGCCAGGCCGAAGACCGGCTGCAGGAGTTTCTGGCGGCCATCCAGGCGTCTCCCAACGGCGTGATCCTGCTCGACGAGCAGGGCCGCATCGAATGGTGCAATCAGACGGCGGCCGGGCAGTTCGGCATCGATGCCGAGCGCGACCTGCTGCAGCACCTTGCCAATCTCGTGCGCGATCCGGCCTTCGTGGCCTACCTGGCGTCGTGGAACTACAGCCGCGACGTCGTCATCGACGCTTCCGGCCCGGGCCACACGCACCAGCGCAGCCATCCGGTGCGGCTATCGGTGCAAGTGCATCCCTACGCGGGCAACCGCCGCATGCTGCTCACGCGCGACATCACGGCGCTGGAGCAGGCCGAGGCGATGCGGCGCGATTTCGTGGCGAATGTGTCGCACGAGATCCGCACGCCGCTCACGGTGCTGGCGGGCTTTGTCGAGACGCTGCAGAACCTGCCGCTCGATGCCGATGAGCGCATGCGTTATCTCTCGCTGATGGGCCAGCAATCGCACCGCATGGAAACGCTGGTGAACGACCTCTTGACGCTGTCGCGCCTGGAGGGCAGCGCATCGCCTTCGGGCAATCAGTGGATTCGCATCCGCGCCCTGCTGGCGCAGTGCGAGGACGAGGGGCGCGGCCTGTCGGGCCGGCTTGCGCCGCTGGGCCATCGGCTCTCGTTCACCATCGATGCCGAGTCCGAGATATCGGGCGCGCCGACCGAATTGCAGAGCGCGATGTCGAATCTGCTGAGCAACGCGATCCGCTACACGCCCGGCGGCGGCGAAGTGGCGGTGAGCTGGCGGGTGCTGACCGACGGGCGCGGCGAGTACGCGGTGAAGGACACCGGCCCCGGCATTGCCGCCGAGCACATTCCGCGGCTCACCGAGCGCTTCTACCGCATCGACCGCAGCCGTTCGCGCGAGACCGGCGGCACGGGGCTCGGCCTCGCGATCGTCAAGCACATCGCACAGCGGCACGGCGCCGAATTGCGCATCGAGAGCACGGTGGGCAAGGGGAGCCGGTTTGCGCTGGTGTTTCCGGCCACGCGGGTGCGCGAGGCGCGCGTGCTGGCGAAGTGAGCTTCGGGCCGGCGTTGTTTGTTCTTCAGCCGGCTCGCTTCTGCATCGTCCAGCGCAGCAGCGCGCTGAACAGCAGGCCCGTGAGCACCAACGCGCCGGCGCTCATGATCCAGAACGCCAGCGGCGATTGCATCGCCGGCCATGGCCCGAGGCCGCGGTAGGCCAGCAGGTAGCTGCCGCCGAGGCCCAAGCCCCAGAGCATCGCGCAGTAGATGACCAGCGGCGCCAGCGTCACGCGGTAGCAGCGCAGCACGAACACGCACAGCGTCTGCAGGGCATCGGCGAGGTGATAGACCGCGACGACCGGCAGCAGCAAGGCGGCCAGCGCGATCACTTCCGGGTTGTCCGAATACACATTGGCAAGCTCGTGGCGCAAGGCGACCATCGCTCCGGCGTAGACGAGGGCGCACAGCATGGCGAGCTCGAAGCCGAGGCGGCAGGCGTGCCGCGCCTTCGCTGCATCGCCGGCGCCGAGCCAGAAGCTCACGCGCGCGCTGGTCGCGATGGCGAGCGAGAGCGGCATCATGTAAGCCACTGCGAGCAGGTTCGAGGCGATCTGGTGCGCAGCCGCCGCAGCGGTGCCCAGGCGCGCGATGAACAGCGCCATCAGCGTGAACGAGGTCACTTCCACCAGCACTGCCAAGCCGCCGGGAACGCCGAGGCGCGCGAACTGGCGGATCTGCAGCCAGTCGGGCGGCTCGATGCGTTCCCAGAGCGCATAGCCGCGATAGAAGGCGCTGCTGCGCAGCAGCCAGACCGCGCAGCCGAGCATGGCCCAGTTCACGCACAGCGTGGCCCAGGCGCAGCCGACAAGGCCCATCGCAGGCAGGCCGGCGCCGCCGAAGGTGAACCAGATCGACAGCGGCAGCTTCACCACCAGCGACGCCAGTTGCAGCCAGGTCACAAGCTGCGGCTTGCCCAGGCTCTGGTTCAGCGTGCTGAAGAGACGAAAGAGGAGGGACGGCGCCAGCGCGAAGGCGAGCACCGCGAGGTAAGCCTCGACCTCGCCGCGCATCTCCGCCGGCACCTGGGTCCAGCGCAGGGCGCCGCCGGGCAGCAGCAGCGCCACCATGCCCACCGCGATGGCGATGCCGGCCAGGTAGAGCGACTGCCGCACCGAGCGGCCGACCTCGCCGCTGCGGCCCGCGCCGTGCAGTTCGGCCCACACCGGCAGCAGCGCCTGCAGCACGCCCATCAGCGAGACGTACACGCTCACGAAGATGGCCGCGCCGACCGAGAGCGCCGCCAGCGCGTGCTCCGAATAGCGGCCCGCGATGATGGTGTCGGTCACGCCGAAAGCCATCACGGCCAGTTGCCCGACCAGCACCGTGCCGGCGTGGCGTGCGATCAATCCCCGTTCGCCCGTCACTTCTTAGGGCACGATCTTTTGATAGAGCAGCAGGTCGTCCGAGGCACTGCTGGGGCGGCGCAGGGTGCCGCTGAAGCGCCACTTCTCGAGCGGAATGATGGTGTGCAGCCGCTCGATCGTGTCGGGGCTCACCACCAGCCAGGGGCAGTCGGTGCCCAGCAGCAGGGGCTGCAGGTTGAAGTTGCCGTGGTGGCGCAGCGCCGCGATGTGCGGCCGGCTGAGCGCCAGTTCGGCGATGCAACTGGGCTGGCCCACGCGCTCGGCGACGGCACGCACCTGCGGCAGGTAGCTGCGCGCGTAGTCGATGGGGGGCAGCCAGAGCGTCATCAGCAGCATCCAGCAGAGCGCGGTGCCGCCGGCCGGCAGCACCAGCGTCTTCCAGAGCGCGGCGCGGTGGCGCCCGGTGCGCCAGCGCACCAGCCAGCACCACGCGATGGTCGCAGCCAGTGCGAGCACGAATGCGATCGGCGAGAACTCGGCCACGAAGCCCGGCACCAGCCGCGCAACGCTGGCCGCGGGCTTGCGTGGCACGCCCGTCAGCATGGCGATCCAGTAGAGCCAGCCCAGCACCGCGAGGCCACTGAAGAAGAGCACGTTGAACCAGTCGATCAGCGCCGCGGCGCTGCGCCGGAAGGTCGGCAGCGCGAAGGCCGCCAGCGTGGCGAAGGCGGGCAGGGCGAGCAGCAGCGAGCGGTCGGAGTAGTCGGTGGTCCAGGTGGCGGCCAGCGGCACGAGCGCGAACCAGAACGGCAGCGCGACATGGCGCGCCGTGAGCTGGCGGCGCCAGCGCCAGAGCGTCCAGATAGCGAGCGGCCAGACCGGCCAGGTGAACCAGAGCAGGAGCTTGGCCTGGCTGCGGATTTCGCTGCCGATCGAGTTGCCGTCCAGCGTGATCTTCCATTGCGACAGGCCGAGGCCGAACACCAGCGCCGCTGCCAGCAGCGTGACGCCGATCATCGTGAAGAGGGCGCCGCGGGTGTAGCCGGGGCCATCGTCGGAGCTCACGTCCGCTCCGGCTTTTGCGACGAGGTGCCGCTCATAGGCGATGTAGAGCGCGCTGCCGACGGCGAGCGCGAGGCCAATGGTGGGAGCGCCGCTCAACGTCATGCCGAGCGTGCCGACCACCAGTGCGATCACCGGGCCGGCGCGGCGGTACGGCAGCGCGGCCACGCCGTAGAACAGGTGCGAGGCGAAGTACAGCTGCGCGAGGGCGGGCGTGGTCTCGTGCCCGAGCTGGGCGAGGCCCAGGCAGGCAATCAGCGCCAGCAGGCCGCCGTCAGCGATGGCGCGCGCGTAGTCGGTCGGACGCGCCTCGCCGCCGAAGGCGAACGCCACGGGCTGGGCGCGGGCCGTGCGGGCAAGGTAATAGACGGCGTACCAGGTGGCGGTGAAGGTGCCCCAGAGCATCAGCGCGAAGACGAATCGCACGGCAAGGTCGGGGTTCAGCCACGCGGGGGCGAGCTTGATCGCGATGGCGCCGATCCAGTAGGGGACCAGTGCGGGCGTCTCGGGCTGCATGCCCAGCAAGAGGGGATCGAACCAGCGCGCGATGCCTTCGGTGCCCCGGGCCAGTTCGGCCATGTAGCCGAAGGCGGTGATGTCGGCACTCTTCCACGGTCCGCGCCCAACCAGGCCCGGCAGCAGGTAGGCCGCGCACAACAGCAGCAGCGCGATGCGCGGCAGCCGGCGCACGGCATTCTGGGCAACGATCGCGGGGGTGGGCTGGTTCAAAGGGCGGAAAGCGGAGAAAAGGGCGAAAGAAGATTCGGAATGAAAAAGGGCAGCGCGGTAAACCGGGCTGCCCTCGACGCCAAAGCGCGTGCTTTACTTCGAAGCAGCGCCGGTGGTCTTGCCGAAACGGTTGCGGAACTTCTCGACGCGACCGCCCATGTTGTCGACCGACTTCTGCGTGCCGGTGTAGAACGGGTGCGATTCGCTGGTGGTGTCCAGCTTGAACAGGGGGAGCTCGCGACCGTCGTCGGTCTTGCCCATTTCCTTGGTGTTCGCGCACGAACGGGTCACGAACTTGAAACCGTTCGACATGTCGACGAACAGGATTTCGCGGTAATTCGGGTGGATGCCTTCTTTTGCCATGGTGTTTCCTTTTGCGCTGTTGGAATCAATGCGCGGTCGATGCGAGAGCCACAAGCGCGTCGACTGTCGAAATGGACTGGGTCGGCGGCTGTCCCGGGGGTGAGGGGATCGCTGGGCAGGACGCCCGGCTGCACTTTTCGCGGAGCCGGCGATTATCGCATACTGGCCGTTTTGAGCGAAAAGTGGCCCACAGATGACTTCCACAGCGTTGCGCGCCGGCCTCGTCGGCTACGGTTTCGCCGGCCAGACCTTCCATGCGCCCGTGCTTTCGGCCGTTCCGGGGCTCGAACTGGCGGCGGTGGCGAGCTCGCAGCCGCACAAGGTCCACGCGGACTGGCCCGGCGTGGCCGTGGTGCCGGACGTGGCGGCGCTCGTGGCCCGCGCGGACATCGACCTGGTCGTGGTCGCCACGCCCAATGCCCAGCACCATCCGGTTGCAAAGGCTGCGCTGGAGGCCGGCAAGCACGTCGTGGTGGACAAGCCTTTCACGCTCGATGTGGCCGAGGCGAGAGAGCTCGAATTGTTGGCTCGACGCAACAATCGCGTCCTGGCGGTCTATCAGAACCGGCGTTACGACGCCGATTACCTGACGTTGAAGGAGCTTCTGGCAAGCGGCGAGTTGGGGCGGCCGGTGTACCTTGAATCGCATTTCGACCGCTTCCGGCCCGAGGTTCGCGAGCGCTGGCGAGAGCAGCCGGTGCCGGGTTCAGGCCTGTGGGTGGACTTGGGCTCGCATTTGGTGGATCAAGCCGTCCAGTTGTTCGGACGGCCCGATACGCTGCAACTCGACACGGCCGTCCTCCGCGATGGAGCGCTGGTCGAAGACTATTTCCACGCCGTGTTGCGCTACGAGAGCGGCCCACATGCACCCTTGCGCGTGGTGCTGCACGCCACGACACTCGCGGCCCATGCCGCGCCACGCTACGTCGTGCACGGCACGCGCGGCAGTTACGTGAAACACGGCGTTGATCCGCAAGAGGATGCGCTGCGCGCCGGACAGCGACCGCCAGCCGAAGGGTGGGGCGCCGATCCGCTCGATGGCGAACTCACGCTGATTGGTAGCGACGGGGCACCGCGCTTTCGCGCCGTGCCCACGCTGGCAGGCAACTACGTCGGCTACTACGCGGCGGTCCGCGACGCGATCCTTGGCACGGGTCCGAACCCGGTCCCGCCGGAGCAGGCGGTCGCGCTGATGGAACTCCTCGACGTCGGTCGCCAGAGCGCAGCCGAAGGTCGCGCCATCCGCATCGAACGCCCATGAAAAAAGCGCGTTGACCGGTGAGGGTCAACGCGCTTTTGCGGAGGAGCGGGATGGTGCTCAGCCGCCGCGACGCATCATGTCGAAGAACTCGACATTGGTCTTCGTCGCCTTCATGTTCTTGAGCATCAGCTCCATCGACTCGATCTCGTCCATGTTGTACATGAGCTGACGCAGGATGCGGGTCTTCTGAAGGATCTCGGGGGCCAACAGCAATTCTTCGCGGCGCGTGCCGCTGCGGTTGAGTTGGATCGAGGGGAACACGCGCTTTTCGTACAGGCGGCGGTCGAGGTGGATTTCGGAGTTACCGGTGCCCTTGAACTCTTCGAAGATCACTTCGTCCATGCGGCTGCCGGTATCGATCAGCGCGGTGCCGATGATGGTGAGCGAGCCGCCTTCTTCGACGTTGCGCGCGGCGCCCAGGAAGCGCTTGGGACGCTGCAGTGCGTTGGAGTCGACGCCGCCGGTCAGCACCTTGCCCGACGAGGGCACGACGTTGTTGTAGGCGCGGGCCAGACGCGTGATCGAGTCCAGCAGGATCACCACGTCCTTCTTGAGTTCGACCAGGCGCTTGGCGCGCTCGATCACCATTTCGGCAACGTGCACGTGGCGCGCAGCGGGTTCGTCGAAGGTCGAAGCAATGACTTCGCCCTTCACCGTGCGCTGCATTTCGGTCACTTCTTCAGGGCGCTCGTCCACGAGCAGCACCATCATGTGCACGTCGGGGTAGTTGGCGCTGATCGCGTGGGCGATGTGCTGCATCATCACCGTCTTGCCGCTCTTGGGCGGCGCCACCAGCAGGGCGCGCTGGCCTTTGCCGATGGGGGCGATGATGTCGATGATGCGGCCGGTGATGTTCTCTTCGCCCTTGACGCCATCGCGTTCCAGCTTCATCTGCTCCTTGGGGAACAGCGGCGTGAGATTCTCGAACATCACCTTGTGCTTGTTCTGCTCGGGCGGGCCGTCGTTGACCTTGTCCAGCTTGGTCAGCGCGAAGTAGCGCTCGCCATCCTTGGGCGTGCGCACTTCACCTTCGATCATGTCGCCGGTGTGCAGGTTGAAGCGGCGCACCTGGCTGGGCGAGATGTAGATGTCGTCGGTGCTGGCGGTGAAGCTGGTGTCGGGGCTGCGCAGGAAGCCGAAGCCGTCGGGCAGGATTTCGAGCACACCGTCGGCGAAGACCTGTTCGCCGGCCTTTGCGCGCTTCTTGATGATCGCGAACATCAGCTCCTGCTTGCGCATGCGGCCGACGTTTTCAATCTCAAGGGCTTCGGCCTGCTTGAGGACTTCAGACACGTGGAGTGCCTTGAGTTCGTTTAAGTGCATGGAATGACCCCTCGCGGGGTAATCGAAACGGAAAACGGGGGGAGGTTGAATGTGTAGCGAGAACTGCTGCACTAACCGGGGAACTCGAACCGGTTGCCTGGAAGGGCCGGTGATCTGTGGGAGATTATGACAGGAAAAACGCGCCGGCCAAGCGCATTGCGCGCTGGCCGGATCGAATGTCGCTTATGCGAGTTGCTGGTCGATGAAGGCGGTGAGTTGCGCCTTGCTCATGGCGCCGACCTTGGTGGCGGCCAGTTGGCCGTCCTTGAACAGCATGAGCGTGGGGATGCCGCGAATGCCGAACTTGGCGGGGATGTCGCGGTTCTCGTCCACGTTCAGCTTGGCGATCTGCAGTTTGCCTTCGTAGGTGGCCGACACTTCGTCAAGAATCGGGGCGATCATCTTGCAAGGGCCGCACCATTCGGCCCAGTAGTCGACCAGCACCGGCTGGCTGGACTTGAGCACGTCGGCTTCGAAGGAGGAATCGGAGATGTGTTTGATCAGGTCGCTGGCCATGTGATGTGTCCTTGTGCGCAGAGAGTTTCGGTGCAGCTAAAGTGCTGGTCATTGTGACAGAAACCAAGGGGTGACGTGCCATGCGCAGCCGCTATGGCAGTGATAGCCAAAGCCCTTGCAGATCACGACAACGCGCTCTCAAACCCCTCGATAGAACATGAACGAAGGCCACCCCGTCCACGCCTTGTGGTGCGACCCCGCCGAGGGCGTCGTCGCGCGGATCGTCCGCGCGCTCGCCGAGCGCGAGCTGCATGCGGCGCGCACCGTGGTGCTGGTGCCTTATGCGCAATTGATGGGCGTGGCGCGCGGCATGTGGGCGCGTTGCGGCAGCGCGGGCTTCGTGCCGCGCTTCGAGACCACGCACAACTGGGCGCGCAGCGCGGGCGGCTTCCTGCCGACGGGCTACGACATCGCGTTCGACATGGCGCGTGACCTCATCACGGCCCAGGCGCTGCTGTCGCAAGCGGGGTTCAACAACGAGCGCTTCGCATTGGCAGGCCGCGTCGTCGAGCTGGCCTACCAGCTCGCGCCCCTCGCATCGGCGTCGTTGCCGGACGCCCGCGTAGGCGAATGGGCGCAGCGTGCCGCGCATGTGGCCGAGGCGGGCAGCGAGTCGGAGTGGTTCCGCATCGAAAATGCGCTGATCCGCATCGCCGTCGCCTGGGCCGCGACCTCGGGCTACGCAACGGACGTGCTCCTGCGAGAAAGCACGCGCAACCAGGTCGATGCATTGATCGTGCTCGAAGGCTTCCAGACCGATCCACTCACCCAGACCCTCTGCGCCCTGTGGGGCGATCACGCGCTGCACCTCTCGCTCGTGCCCGCGAACACTCCCGTGGCTCCCGCAGCTTCCCATGTGGCGGCAGACCCGGAGGATGAAGCCGAGCTCGCCGCCGCCTGCGTGCTGCGTCACCTCGCCGAGGGCCGCGCGCCGGTCGCGCTGATCGCCACTGACCGCGCGCTCACGCGCCGCATCAGCGCACAGCTCAAGGCGCAGGGCATCGTCACGCACGACGAAACCGGCTGGAAGCTCTCGACCACCCGCGCTGCCGCCACGTTGATGAGCGCGCTGCGCGCCTGTGCCCACGACGCGGCGAGCGATCAAGTTCTGGAATGGCTCAAGAGCGGTGCCGATGGTGATGCGCTGGCCGTGCAGGCGCTCGAAGCACGCCTGCGACGCGAAGGCCTGCGCGACTGGTCAGCCTGGTGCAGCCTCGTGGCCCGTAGTGAGAAGCCGAACGACGTGGCGTTGCTGCCCTACACCGAAGCCATCGAGGCGCGCCGCGCATCGATGATGAAGTCCAGGCCCGTGGCCGAATGGCTGCGCGCGTTGCGCGAACTGCTCGAAGGCAGCGGGCAATGGACGCCTCTGGCCGACGACATGGCAGGCGGGAAAGTCATCGCCGCGCTGTGGCTCGATGCCGATTCGCACGGCGATGCCGACGAATTCCCCGGCGGCCGTCACACGCTCGCCGAATTCACCGCCTGGGTGCGCGACGTGCTCGAAGACGCGAGCTTCGTGCCGCCCACCGGCGACCACGCGCCCCGGGTGATCGTGCTGCCGCTCTATCAACTGCTCGGCCGCGTATTCGGCGCCGTGGTCATTCCTGGGTGCGACGATCGCCGGTTGCCCGCATCGCCCGAGCCGCCCGGCAATTGGAGCGCAGCCCAGCGCCTCGAACTGGGCCTGCCTTCGCGCGAGACCCTCGAAGCCGCGCAGCGCTCGGCCTGGACCGCGGCCTTGCACAACCCCTGGTGCGAACTGGTCTGGCGCCAATCCGACGCGAGCGGCGAACCGGTCCGACCGAGCCCGTTGGTGCAGGCGCTGCAGCTCGACCATGTGCTGCAGCCCACCGTCGATCCGCGTCCTGCGCGCGACGTAACCGTGCAGCCGACCGCCGTTCCCACGCCTTCGGGCGCGCTGCTACCGCTGCAGAACATTTCGACCAGCGTCTACGAAGACCTGCGCCGCTGCCCCTATCGCTTCTTCGCGCTGCGGCAGTTGGGGCTGCGCAGCGCCGACGAGCTCGACGTGGAGGTCGACAAGCGCGACTTCGGCAACTGGCTGCACGCCGTGCTCGGCCATTTCCACGAGTCGCTGATCGAAAGCCCGACGCAGGATGCGCAGGAGCGCGTGGCATTTATCGAAGAAGCCGCGCAGCGCGCCACGCGCGAGTACGGCCTCTCCGATGCCGAGTTCCTTCCTTTCGCCGCGGCATGGCCTGCGGTGCGCGACGGCTATCTCGAATGGCTCACAGGGCATGAAGCGGGTGGCGCGATGTTTGTCGAATCCGAACCCTGGAAGGAGCAGCCACTGGGTGACCTGCGTCTGGTCGGCCGCCTCGATCGAGTCGACCGCACGTCCGATGGACAGGCCTTCGTGATCGACTACAAGACCGAGTCCGCGAGCGTTACCAAGGAGCGAGTGAAGGACCCGACCGAGGACACGCAGCTCGCCTTCTACGCAGCGCTGGTGGCTGACGACACCTTGCGTGCGGCCTACGTCAACGTGGGCGAGAAATCGTCCGGCACTCAGACCGTCGAGCAACCGGCGGTGGTCGAGGCGAGAGACGCATTGGTGGCCGGCATCATGAGCGACTTCACGCGCATCGCCGAGGGCGCGGCGTTGCCCCCGCTGGGCGAGGGCGCCGTTTGCGACTATTGCGCGGCGCGCGGCCTGTGCCGCAAGGACTTCTGGGAGGTGTCGAAGTGAACGGCGCAGCCTACGAACACAACGGCCGGCACGTCACGCGCGAAGCCTTCTATACCGTCGCCTGCGATCCGCGCCGATCGGTGGCCGTGGAAGCCTGCGCGGGCGCGGGCAAGACGTGGATGCTCGTGTCGCGCATCCTGCGCGCGCTCCTCGAGGAGGGCGACTCCGCCTGCGAGCCGCATGAAATCCTCGCGATCACTTTCACCAAGAAGGCGGCCGGCGAGATGCGCGAGCGTCTCGACCAATGGCTTGAGCAGTTCGCAGAAGAAAGCCCCGAAGAACTCGTGAAGCAGCTCGTGATGCGCGGGGTCGAACCTGCTGCCGCACTGGCTGCCGTGCCGCGATTGAAGGGCCTCTACAGGCGCCTGCTCGAAGGTGGCCGACCGGTGCAGTTCCGCACCTTCCACGCCTGGTTCGCGGGCCTGCTGCGCAATGCGCCGCTCGCGGTGCTGCGCGAATTGGGCCTGCCATCGAACTACGAACTGCTCGAAGACGATGCCGAGGCGCGCGGCCACACCTGGCGGCCGTTCTTCGAAGCGGTCACGGCCGACAAGCATGCACTCGCCGACTACTACGCCGTCGTCGCGACGCACGGCCGCTCGCAGACGGCAAAGGCGCTGGGCGAAGCGCTGACCAAGCGCGTCGAGTTCTCGCTGGCCGATGCTGAAAACGCCGTCCAGCACTTCAGCGCCATGTACCCGGCGCTCGAAGGGCTGGACGAGCCGACCCAGGCCCTGCGCGGCGACTCGGTCCGCCGCCGTTGGCTCGACCGCGCCGCCGCACTCGGCCGCGAGACCAACAAGACGCCGCAGAAGGCGGCCGAGGCCATCATCGACGTGTTCGGCGTCGGCGAGCCCGCAGTCGAATCGCTCTCCGCAGCGCTCGCGCACCTGAGAAAGAACTTCTTCGTCGCCAGCGAAGACAGGCTCACCAAGAACCTGCAGAAATTCCCCGCCGCGCAGGAGGCTGAAGCCGAGCTCCAGGTGCTGTGCGCCGCGCAGGCCCAGCACGCGGCATGGCTCTACCAGCAGCGCATGACACGTCTTACGCGCCTTCTCATCGCCGCTTTCGCGGACGTCAAGCGCGCCCACGGCTGGGTCGACATGAACGACGTCGAGCAGGCCGCGCAGTTGCTGCTCGGCCAGTCGGCGCTGTCGGGCTGGGTGCAGGAACGGCTCGACGCACGCATCGCGCACCTCTTGATCGACGAGTTCCAGGACACCAATCCGCTGCAGTGGCAGGCACTCTACGGCTGGCTCAGTTCCTACACGGGCGCGGGCAGCAGCGCGCCGCGCGTGTTCATCGTGGGCGACCCGAAGCAGAGCATCTACCGCTTCCGCCGCGCCGAGCCGCAGGTGTTCATCGCCGCCAAGAAGTTCGTGCGCGAAGGGCTCGATGGCGAGCTGCTCAATTGCGACCACACGCACCGCAACGCACGTGCGGTGGTCGGGCTGGTCAACCAGGCCATGCTCGCCGCGCAGGATGCGGGCGAATTCGACGGCTATCGCGCCCACACCACCGAGCGTGGCGACGAGGGCGAGCTTCTCAAGCTGCCGGCCATCGACCGCGATGCGCTCGGCGACGCGGTGGAAGCCGCACCCGCAGACGACGGCATGCTGCACTGGCGCGACAGCCTCGTCACGCCGCGCGTGCTGCATGAAGAACAATTGCTGCAGAAGGAATGCGAGCAGGCCGCACGTTGGGTAGCGCAGCGCATCGCCGACGGCATACCGCCGAGGCAGATCATGGTGCTGGCGCGCCGGCGCAATCGGCTGTCCGCGATGCAGGACGCGCTGCGCCAGCGCCACATCCCCGTGCAGCAACCCGAGAAAAACGAGCTGCACGATGCTCCCGAGGTGCAGGACATGGTCGCGCTGATCGATGCACTCGTGTCGCCCACCCACGATCTCTCGCTGGCGCGGGCGTTGAAGTCGCCGCTCTTCAACATCGACGACGAGGTGCTGGTGCAACTGGCGTTGCGGCAGCGCGAACATTCGTCATCAAGCTGGTTCGCGTTGATCCAGAAGGGCGAGGGTTTGCCGCCGGTGTTGGTCGAGGCGGGTGTCAGTCTGAAGAAATGGCAGCGCTGGCTCGTGACCCTGCCGCCCCACGATGCCATCGACGCCATCTTTCACGACGGCGACGTGCTTGCGAAGTTCGGCGCCGCCGTGCCCGCCGCGATGCGCCAGAGCGCGCTGGCCAACCTGCGCGGTCTGATGTCCGCATCGCTCGAGATCGAAGGCGCGCGCTTCGCCACGCCGTATGCACTGGTGCGCGCGCTGCGTGCGGGCGGCGTGCGTGCGCCGTCCGTCGCCGCGCCCGATGCGGTCCAACTGCTGACCGTGCACGGCGCCAAGGGCCTGGAAGCCGACACCGTGCTGATGCTCGACTGCGATGCCGCACCGCCCCGCGCCCAAACCATGGGCGTACTGGTCGAGTGGAAGGGCAGCGACAGCGCGCCGACGCGCTTCGTGTTCCTCGCAAGCGAGAAGACACCGCCGGCCTGCGCCGCTTCGCTGCTCGAAGAAGAACAGCGCGCGCGCCATCGCGAAGAGCTCAACGGCCTCTACGTCGCGACCACGCGGGCGCGTGAGCGGCTGGTGCTGTCGTCGGTGAAGCCGGCGCGTGCCAACGAGGGCAGCTGGTGGGCTCGGCTGGAGTCGGCCTGCGAGCCGACCGAGGCAGATGAGCCGCTGGTTGCATTGCCCGTTGAGACCGGTGTGCCCAGTTTCTCGATGAAGCAGATGCCTCCGACGCCTGCCGCCGTCGATCAGCCTTCCGCCAAGAAAGCCGCCGACGCCACGGTCGACGCGCGCGCCGCCGCCTTCGGCCAGGCCATGCACCGGCTGCTCGAATGGGCGGTGCCGGGCGAGACGCTGCCCTCGGCCCACGTGCGCGCCGCGGCCCGCGAATTCATGCTCGATCCGCAACAGGCACGCGGCGCCGCGACGCTGGCCGAACGCATCCGCGCGGGGGCGGGTGCCTGGGTGTGGGACGATCGCAGGGTCGATTGGCATGGCAACGAAGTCACGCTGGTCCACGAAGGCGAGACCCTGCGCATCGACCGGCTGGTGCGAGAGCGCGAGACCGGTGCCTGGTGGATCCTCGACTACAAATCCGCAGCGCGCCCCGAACGGGACGCGACGTTGATCGCACAGATGCAGCGCTACCGCGCGGCCGTGCAACATGCCTACCCTGGTGCCACGGTCCGCGTCGCGTTCCTCACCGGGCAGGGCGAACTGGTAAATCTCGAATGACCCTTTCCCCAACCGTCGCCGTGATCGGCGGCGGACCTGCCGGCCTGATGGCGGCTGAAGTCCTCGGCGCGTCCGGCGCGCAAGTGCACGTCTACGACGCGATGCCCTCGGTGGGCCGCAAATTCCTGCTGGCCGGCCGCGGCGGGCTGAACCTCACGCATTCGGAACCCTTCGATGTGTTCATGAGCCGGTTCGGCGAAGGCCGCGCGCAACTCGAGCCGATGCTGGCGCAATTCGGCCCGCAGCAAGTGCGCGAATGGGCGACCGGCCTCGGCATCGAGACTTTCGTGGGCACATCAGGGCGCGTGTTTCCGACGGACATGAAGGCTGCGCCGCTGCTGCGCGCGTGGCTGCATCGGTTGCGCGCAGCGGGTGTGCAGTTTCATATGCGACATCGCTGGCTTGGCGATGCGGCGTTCGATGCGGCCGCGCTGCGGTTCGCCACGCCGGCTGGCGAGATCTCGGTGAAGGCAGATGCCGTAGTGTTGGCGCTCGGCGGTGCGAGCTGGGCGCGGCTGGGGTCCGACGGTGCGTGGGCGCCGTGGCTGCAAGGGCGCGGCATCGATGTCGCACCGCTGCTGCCTGCCAATTGCGGCTTCGACGGGGCAGGGTGGAGCGAGCATTTTTCCAGCCGCTTTGCGGGGCAGCCTTTCAAGTCGGTGGCGATTTCATTTGCCGACAGCCAGGGGCGCAGCTTTGCGCGCAAGGGTGAGTTCGTTGCGACGGCGACGGGTATCGAGGGCAGCCTGATCTATGCGGCGTCGGCCTTGCTGCGCGACGAGATCGCTTCGCAGGGCAGCGCCACGTTGTTGCTGGACCTGTTGCCAGACCGGAGTGCCGAGCAGGTGCTGGCGGCTGTGAAGCATCCGCGCGGCGCCCGCTCGCTCAGCAGCCACTTGAAGAGCAGGCTTGGGCTCGAAGGCATAAAGGCCGGTGTGCTGCACGAGGCGCTGAGCCGCGAGGCGATGCAGGATCCGGTGCAACTGGCGGCGACGATCAAGGCGGTGCCGTTGAAGCTCGTCGCGACGCGACCGATCGATGAGGCGATCAGCACCGCGGGTGGCGTACGTTTCGACGCGCTCGATGCGCAACTCATGACGAGCGCATTGCCGGGCGTGTTCGTGGCGGGAGAGATGCTCGATTGGGAAGCGCCGACCGGCGGCTATCTGCTGACCGCATCGATGGCCAGTGGTGCGGCTGCGGCGCGCGGTGCAGCTCGGCAACTGAGTCTGTAGGGTCCTCGTGTCAATGAAGTTTCTAGTGAAGCGAGACCTTCCGATGTTTGCTTCAGAGAGTCAACGCTCCAAAGGCCACCGCTTAACAGTTGAGGCCTCTTAACTGGCGAGTGGCTCGATAAGATCTTTTGCCGAGGATGGTTTCAAGTACGCCGTGACGCATGCTTTGAGCCGATCGGCAAAATCAAAAATATCATCGACGCTCGCAATGGCAATGCGCTCTTCATCTTTCTTGTCGTCGAACAAACCGATTACCAACTTGTTCTCGTTGTTGAACCTCAGTCGGCAAATGGGCTTCCTGTTGTTGTCATCGAACAAGATCGCGCAGTAGCTGGCTGCGTCGCGTATGGAAACCATAGCTGGTTTGACGATGGGCCGAACGATTGCGCGAATGACTTGGAAGGCTTCCAATTCGATAGCCGAAGGAACGAAGGCTTCGCCCACCGAGATTGGCGTATCAGTAGAGACAGTCACTTCGGGTGAAAGCGCAGGCTCAGGTGTCATCGCGCCTTTCAAGCGCTCGTTGATCTTGTCACCTACAAGCTGCTGAAAGGCATGCTTGGTGATTAGAGTGAACTGATCTTTCACGGCATTTTTGAAGTGTTTGCCCGCCAAGAATTCTGCTGATACGAGCCGAACAAAATCCTCAGGCGGATTTGTCATCCAGCCAGCCAGCGTGTTTTGTATCGCACGCGTGTATTTCAGATGGTTCGCAGTGACTAGGATGTTCTCAAGGTCGAAAGCAGTCTTGGCGAACTTCTTGAGTTCTTCAACGTCTTGATCGCGAAAATCAAGAATATTGAACTCAAAGAATGGCTTCTCGTCCATCTTGTTCGGTTTCTCAAGGTCAGTGAAAAACCGATACATCAGACCGTTTGTGAGGACGCCGAATCTGGCCTCAGTGACATGAAAATATCTGAACAGTTGACTCGCATGGTTAATGTTCAGATCTCCGCCGCTCTTTTTGCACTCAAAGAGCATGATGGGTTTGCCGTCCTTCAAGATGGCATAGTCCACTTTCTCCCCCTTTTTGGTCCCCACATCGGCGATTAACTCGGGCGTGACTTCCAGGGGGTCGAACACGTTGTAGCCAAGGAGTTGGATGAATGGCATCACCATTGCATTTTTTGTAGCCTCCTCGGTCTGAAGCAGATCTTTGGCGATTGCAACGCGAGAGGCTAGTGATCTAACTTGATCAATGAAATCCATCTGTACTCCTCGTTTATTTTGGACGCCGGGTGTTAATACGCTGGCCAAAGCATTCTGAGGAAGAGAGGTAGCAGCCGCAAGTTGTACTTACGCGAATACTCGTAAGTCCCGTGATGAATGCCGAGAATTAGCGAGCAACCCGCCAGAGGGGCTTGCGCTCCAATAGTTCTAGACGCAGTGCTTAGTGTTGAGGCGCGGCACAACCACAGCACATTCCAGAAGCGAGGTCTGTGGAAGGCTTCGCACCCGAGGGATTTCACTTAGAGTTTTGCGAGCTACGTTCACTTCGCATGGAGTGAACGAGCGGCTGAAGAAGTTGACGAGCCTTACCCCTGGCACTGACTACGCAGTTAGGGCTGCTTGGTTCCCCACCTGACCCGGTTGGCCACTTCACCATGCAGGGAGGCCCGTCAGGCTGGATTCTAACCTCGCGGGATTTGCCCCCTTCGACGAGGCGTGAATGAAAATTTCGAGCGCGCCGGTCGGGAAACAAGCGTGAAGTCGCCTCTCCGCGCCTTTTAGAATGCCCGCAATGTCTTATCTCGTGCTCGCTCGCAAGTTCCGTCCGAAAACCTTCGGTGAGATGGTCGGCCAGGGGCATGTGGTGCAGGCGCTCGAGAACGCACTGACCACGCAGCGCCTGCATCACGCCTATCTTTTTACCGGCACGCGGGGCGTGGGCAAGACCACGGTCTCGCGCATCCTGGCCAAGTCGCTCAACTGCCAGGGGCCGGACGGGCAGGGCGGCATCACCGCCACGCCGTGCGGCGTATGCCAGGCCTGCCGCGACATCGATTCGGGCCGCTTCGTCGACTACACCGAGCTCGATGCGGCCTCCAATCGCGGCGTCGACGAAGTGCAATCGCTGCTCGAGCAGGCGGTCTACAAGCCGGTGCAAGGGCGCTTCAAGGTCTTCATGATCGACGAAGTGCACATGCTCACCAACACCGCGTTCAACGCGATGCTGAAGACCCTCGAAGAGCCGCCCGAATATCTCAAGTTCGTGCTCGCGACCACCGATCCGCAGAAGGTGCCGGTCACGGTGCTTTCGCGATGCCTGCAGTTCAACCTGCGGCCGATGGCGCCCGAGACGATCCTCGAACACCTCACGAGCGTGCTGCAGACCGAGCAGGTGCCGGCCGAGCCGCAGGCGCTGCGCCTCCTGGCGCGCGCAGCACGCGGCTCGATGCGCGATGCGCTCTCGCTCACCGACCAAGCCATTGCTTTCGGCAACGGCGAGCTGATCGAGACCGGCGTGCGCCAGATGCTCGGCAGCGTGGACCGCGGCCATGTGTTCAAGCTGATCGAGGCGCTCGCACAGGGCGATGGCAAGACGGTGGTCGACACCTCCGAGGCGCTGCGCCGCGATGGCATGTCCGCCGCTTCCACGCTCGAAGAAATGACGTCGGTGCTGCAGGCCATGGCCGTGCTGCAGGCGGTGCCTTCGCGGGCGGAGTCCGCCGATTCGGCCACCGACCCCGACGCCGCCGACACCGCCCGCCTTGCATCGCTGATGCCGGCCGACGAAACGCAACTGCTCTACAGCCTCTGCCTGCACGGCCGTGGCGAGCTGGGCCTGGCGCCCGACGAGTACGCCGCGCTGACGATGGTGCTGCTGCGGCTGCTGGCATTCAAACCTTCCAACGCGGCCGCTTCGACGGCTACCCCGGAAAAAAAAACTCTGAATGAAGCGCAGGGCGCGGCGCAAAGGGCGCCGGCCCCGGTCGCTGCGCCTTCGCCTGCCCCGGCGCCGGTGGCCAGGCCACCGGCCGAATCACCGCCTCCGACAGCGCCCACGCCGCCTGTGCCGGCTTCCGCTGCAGCATCGAATGCGCCGGCATCGGTCCCCGCCGGTCATCGCCTGGCCGTTGTCGACGAACCCATGCGGTCCTCGGATCACAGGCCTTCCTCTTCGGACGCCCCCGCCAAGGTCGTCGGCATGCCGATCCGAGTGCAGCCGCCTCCCGGCCAGCGCGATGCGCCGCGCACCGACGAGCAACGCGGCCCGGCTGCGCCGATCCCGCCCAGCGAGGACGGCGACTTCTGGTACGCCACGGTCACCCAGTTGGTCGCGGCCGAAAGCATCACGGCTCTCGCGCGCGAACTCGCATTGCAATCGCAGCTCGTGGGTCGCGACACCGACCAGTGGATCCTGCGCATCGAGCGCGAAACGCTCAACCAGCCGTCCAGTCGCGAGAAGCTGACCGCAGCCCTCAACGCGCTCGGCCACGACATCAAGCTCGCCATCGAGATCGGCGGCGTGGTCGACAGCCCCGCGCGACGCAACCGGCATGCGGCCGAGGAGCGCCAGCGCGTGGCCGAGGAAGCCATCCACAGCGACCCCGAGGTGCAGATGCTGATGCGCGACTTCGATGCGAAGATCGTCCCCGGAACGCTGCGGCCGGCCTGACCTCGGCACCGCAGCCGCGTCTCTTATCCTTCACCCCTTTTCCTCACCACACACACAGGACCAACGATGTTCAACAAAGGACAACTGGCCGGCCTCATGAAGCAGGCGCAGGCAATGCAGGACAACCTCAAGAAGGCCCAGGAAGAACTGGCGCACATCGAGGTCGAAGGCGAATCGGGCGCCGGTCTCGTGAAGGTCGTCATGACCTGCAAGCACGACGTCAAGCGCATCACCATCGACCCGAGCCTCCTGGCCGACGACAAGGACATGCTCGAAGACCTGGTGGCCGCCGCCTTCAACGCAGCAGTGCGCAAGGCCGAGGAAACCAGCGAGCAGAAGATGGGCAAGCTCACCGCGGGCATGCCGGGCCTCCCGCCTGGCATGAAGCTGCCGTTCTGAGCGATTGATGGCCGACGCCAGTTCGCTCGACGCCTTGGTCGATGCGCTGCGCCGCCTGCCCGGCGTCGGCGTGAAGTCGGCTTCGCGCATGGCGTTTCATTTGCTGCAGCACGACCGCGACGGTGCCCAGTTGCTGTCGCGCGCCTTGCAGCAGGCGGCGGGCAACGTGCGGCACTGCGAGCTCTGCAACACCTTCACGGAAGCGCCGATCTGCAGCGTGTGCATGGACTCGCGCCGCGATGGGACCAAGCTCTGCGTGGTCGAGACGCCTGCCGACCAAGCCGCGCTGGAGCGCACCGGCGCCTTCCGCGGCTATTACTTCGTGCTGATGGGCAAGCTCAGTCCGCTAGACGGCATCGGGCCGAAGGACATCGGCCTGCAGAAGCTGTTCGACCGCGCACTCGACGGCACGGTGAGCGAAGTCATCCTCGCCACCAACTTCACCGCCGAGGGCGAGGCGACCGCGCATGTGATCGGGGAAGCGCTCAAGCAGCGCGGCCTCACAGTGACGCGTCTTGCGCGCGGCGTGCCGGCCGGCAGCGAGCTCGAGTACGTGGACCTCGGCACCATCGCGCACGCATTGGTCGACCGTCGATAGCGCATGACCCTTTCCCTGCTCACCATCGCCTACTGGTGCGTGTTTTGCGCCTGCGGCCTGCCGTACCTCGCGGCATGGATCGCGAAGGCCGGCGCCTTCGGCCCGCGCGACAACGTGCATCCGCGCGAATGGGCCGCGAAGCAAAGCGGCTGGCGTGCACGCGCCA
Organism: Variovorax sp. W1I1; assembly: GCF_030815625.1. Taxonomy (NCBI): domain Bacteria; kingdom Pseudomonadati; phylum Pseudomonadota; class Betaproteobacteria; order Burkholderiales; family Comamonadaceae; genus Variovorax; species Variovorax sp. W1I1. The sequence continues at coordinate 2,035,118 of NZ_JAUSWZ010000001.1, forward strand.
ACAGTGCGCAGGCCAACACCTTCGAAGGGCTGCCGTTCTTCATCGGCGCAGTGATCATTGCGCACCAGCTCGGCGCCAACCAGGCGCGGCTGGACATGCTGGCCGCGGCCTATGTCGTCTTGCGCGTGATCTACCTTGCGATCTACATCAAGGGCATCGGCGGTGTGCGCAGCGCGGTCTGGGCGCTCGCGTTTCTGGTCAACGTCGCGATTCTTTTTCTCGCCAAATAAGCTATTTGGCAGAGGCGGGGTGAAGGCCTTGGGAGGCCTTCATGCTTACGTGGAAACCCGCACGGGATGACCCCGATGCAGGCAACGGGCGCGCACCCCTAAGCTCGATTCACTTCACAAGAATCAATGAGCCCGCAGGACCGCTTCATGCTGCATCGCAGAACCCTCATTTCCGCCTCCGCCGTCGCCGCCGCAGCGATTGCGCTGCCGCGGGTTTTTGCGCAAGCCAAGCTGGAAAAGACCAAGGTCTCCATCGCGGTCGGCGGCAAGGCCGCGTTCTACTACCTGCCCCTCACCATCTCCGAGCAGCTCGGCTACTTCAAGGCCGAAGGGCTCGAGGTGGAGATTTCCGATTTCGCCGGCGGCGCGCGTGCGCTGCAGGCGGTGGTGGGCGGCTCGGCCGATGTCTGCTCGGGCGCCTACGAACACACCATCAATCTGCAGGCCAAGAACCAGTTCTTCCAGGCCTTCGTGCTGCAGGGCCGCGCACCGCAGATCGCCGTGGGCGTGTCGACCAAGAACATGGCGGGCTACACCGGCATCCAGGATCTCAAGGGGAAGAAGATCGGCGTTTCCGCGCCGGGCTCGTCGACCAACATGGTGGCCAACCTCGTGCTCTCGCGCGGCGGCCTCAAGGCGAGCGACGTGAGCTACATCGGCGTGGGCGTCGCGGCCGGTGCGCTCACCGCGCTGCGCTCGGGCCAGATCGACGCCATCAGCAACACCGACCCGGTGATGACGATGCTCGAGCAGAAGGGCGACGTGAAGATCATCAGCGACACCCGCACGCTCAAGGGCACGCAGCAGGTGTTCGGCGGGCCGATGCCCGCGGCCTGCCTCTACGCGCCGATCGATTTCATCCAGAAGAACCCCAACACCTGCCAGGCGCTGGCCAATGCCATCGTTCATGGCCTGAAGTGGCTGCAGACGGCGGGGCCGGGCGACATCATCAAGACGGTGCCCGAGACCTATTTGCTCGGCGACCGGGCGCTGTACCTCGCGTCTTTCGACAAGGTGCGCGAATCGATCGCCACCGATGGCCTCGTGCCGGCCGACGGACCGAAGACGGCCCTCACGGCCATCGCGAGCTTCGACACTGCGGTGAAGGCTGACAAGATCGACCTCATCAAGACCTACACCAACGATTTTGCTAGGCGCGCGAAGGACAGGTTCAAAGCCTGACTCCGAACGTCCCCGCGACCCGGCCTTGGCCGGGTTTTTTAATCCTGCAGACATGTCCGACCACGCACTCGAACTCCTCTCCATCAGTTGCACCTTCCACTCGAAGGACGACCCGGGCCAGCGCTACACCGCGGTCGCCGACACCACGCTGCGCATCAAGGCCGGCGAGTTCGTCTCGGTGGTCGGGCCTACGGGATGCGGCAAGTCGACGCTGCTGAACGTGGGCGCGGGGCTGCTCGAACCGTCGTCGGGCACGGTCAAGGTGTTCGGCGAGACGCTTGCGGGCGTCAATGCACGCGCGGGCTACATGTTCCAGACCGAGGCGCTGATGCCGTGGCGCAGCGCTGTTGCCAACGTGATGGTGGGGCTGCAGTACCGCGGCGTGTCCGATGCCGATGCGCGTGAGCAGGCCGAGGCGTGGCTCTCGCGCGTGGGGCTCTCGGGCTTCGGCGATCGCTATCCGCACCAGCTTTCCGGCGGCATGCGCAAGCGCGTGGCGCTGGCGCAGACGCTGGTGCTCGACCCCGACATCATCCTCATGGACGAGCCCTTCAGCGCACTCGACATCCAGACGCGCCAGTTGATGGAGAACGAAGTGCTCGAGATCTGGAGCGCGAAGAAGAAGGCGGTGCTCTTCATCACGCACGACCTGGACGAAGCCATCGCGATGAGCGACCGCGTGGTGGTGCTGTCGGCTGGTCCGGCCACGCATCCCATCGGCGAGTTCGACATCGACCTGGCCCGCCCGCGCGACGTGGCCGAGGTGCGCATGCAGCCGCGCTTCGTCGAACTGCACACGCAGATCTGGGAGGTGCTGCGCGACGAAGTGCTCAAGGGCTACGCGCAGCAACTGAGGAAAGCCGCATGATCCCGCGCCTGAACGAACGCAATGCGCGCTTCTGGCAGCTGGTGCTGCTGGTGCTCATCCTGGTGGGCTGGCATGTGGCGTCGCGCAACCAGCAGTTCGCCTTTTTCGTCGGCGAGCCGATCCAGGTGGCGGGCCGCATCTGGAGCTGGTTCCTGCCGTTCGAGGTGCCGCCGAACCTGCTGTTTCCCGAGGGGCTGAAGGGCAACGCCGACATCTACCGGCACCTGGGCACCACGCTCTTGGAGACGGTGCTGGCCTTCGGCATCGGCACCGTGATGGGGCTGGCGTGCGGGCTCTGGCTTGCGCTCGCGCCCACCGCGAGCCTGATCCTCGATCCGTACATCAAGGCCGCCAACTCGATGCCGCGCGTGATCCTCGCGCCGATCTTCGCGCTGTGGTTCGGCCTCGGCATCTGGAGCAAGGTGGCGCTGGCGGTCACGCTGGTGTTCTTCATCGTGTTCTTCAACGTCTACCAGGGCGTGCGCGAGGTGAGCCCCGTGGTGCTGGCCAACGCGAAGATGCTGGGCGCCAACCAGCGGCAGTTGCTGCGCACCGTCTACCTGCCGAGCGCGACGAGCTGGGTGTTCTCCAGCCTGCACACCTCGGTGGGCCTGGCCTTCGTGGGCGCGGTGGTGGGGGAGTACCTGGGCTCGGCGCGCGGCGTGGGGTACCTGATTCTTCAGGCCGAGGGCACCTTCGACGTCAACACCGTCTTTGCCGGCATCGTGGTGCTCACCGCCTTTGCGCTGGCGCTCGACGGCCTCGTGGGAATGATCGAGAAGCGCCTCATGAAATGGCAGCCGCGCAGCGGCGAGACCGAGAAGCTCTGAAGCGCGCGGCCGCACAGCCGCGCCGGGACTCAGGCACCCTTGCCGTGGGCTTCCGTGTTCACCTGCACCAGCGCGCGGCCCGCGAAGATGCCGCCCGCCATCTCCAGCACGACGCGCTCCGCATCGCGCCGCCGCAGTTCGCCGATGACCTCGTCGGCCTCCGTGCTGGAGGCGCCGAGTGCCAGCACACCCTGGCGGCCGAAGACCATCGCCGATTCGAAGGTTTCGCGGATCTGGAACTCGACGTCGAGCTTGCCGATCTCCAGCATGTGCTCGCGGTCGTAGGAGCGGACCAGCAACTGCGCATGCGGGAACTCGGCCTTCAGCAGCTCGACGATGCGCGTGGTCGCGGCCTTGTCGTCCACGCAGACCATGACGACCCGCGCGCTGTGCGCACCGGCGGCATGCAGCACGTCGGCGCGTGAGCCGTCGCCGTAATACACCTTGAAGCCGAATTCGGCGGCGTCGCGGATGACCTGGGTGTCGGTGTCGATGATCGAGATCGAGGCGCCGCGCGCGAGCGCGCCCTGGATCGCGATCTGGCCGAAACGGCCGAAGCCGATGACCAGCACGTTGCCGGCCAGCCCCTCGGCCTTCTCGACGCCCTCCATCGAGGCGGCCGAGGCCGGCGCGAAGCGGCGGTGCGCGAGCACTGCGAGCGGCGTGAGCGCCATCGACAGCACCACCACCGCGGTCATGTTGGCGTTGACCGTCGGGCTGATCACCTTGGCGCCCAGCGCGGCGGAAAACAGCACGAACGCGAACTCGCCGCCCTGCGCCATCAGCACCGCGCGGTCGAGCGCGTCGGCGGGCGAGCTCTTGGCGAGCCGCGCCACGCCGTAGATGCACAGCGCCTTCACCACCATCATCGACACCACGCCGGCCACGATGAGCTGCCAGTTCTGCGCCACCACCGCGAGGTCGAGCGACATGCCCACGCCGATGAAGAACAGGCCCAGCAGCAGGCCGCGGAAGGGTTCGACGTCGGCCTCGAGCTGGTGGCGGAAGGTCGATTCCGACAGCAGCACGCCCGCGAGGAACGCGCCCATGGCCATCGACAGCCCACCCAGCTGCATCAGCAGTGCGGCGCCCAGCACCACCAGCAGCGCCGCGGCCGTCATGACCTCGCGCGCCTTGGAGTTGGCCAGGATGCGGAACAACGGATTGAGCAGCCACACGCCCGCAGCCACCAGCGCGGCAAGCGCGCCCGCGGCGATGCCGACACCGATCCAGCGCGAGGGCGCGACGGCCTGCTGCGCCGCATCCACTGGCGCGATGAAGGCGACGATGGCCAGGAGTGGCACGATCAAGAGGTCTTCGAAGAGCAGGACAGCGACGATCTTCTGCCCGCGCGGTGCGGCGATGTCGCCGCGTTCGCCGAGCAGCTGCATCACGATGGCGGTGGAGGTGAGCACGAAGCCCATCGCGCAGACGAACGACACGGCCAGCGGAAAGCCGAAGGCCATGCCGACGCCGGTGAGCAGGATGCCGCACACCACCACCTGCAGGCTGCCGAGGCCGAAGATGTCGCGGCGCATGCTCCAGAGGTGCGAGGGCCGCATCTCCAGCCCGATCACGAACAGGAACATCACCACGCCGAGTTCGGCGGTGTGAAGGATCGTCTGCGGATCGGTGAAAAGCCCAAAGCCGAACGGGCCGATGGCCAGCCCCGCGGCCAGGTAACCCAGGACCGAGCCGAGGCCCAGCCGCTTGAAAAGGGGAACGGCGACGACCGCGGCTCCCAACAGCGTGACGACCTTGACGAGATCGCCCGCGCTTCCTTCAACAGCCATGGCATGGCCCTCCCTTTTGTTGTGTTCCGGCGCTGCCCGCCGGTGGGAGGCAGCGCTTCCTCAGCGCCTTTTTTTTGCGCTTTCTCAGCGCTTCTTTTTCGACGGCGTGCCGCCGCGCTTCTCGCGCACGACCTGCTTGCCGGCCGGCACCTTCACGACGTTCTTGCCGCGGGCCGTGTTGGCTTGAGCAGGTGCGCTGCTGCGCTTCGAGGACGCCGCGGCATGGCCGCGCGCCACCGCCACGCCGGCGCCGACCCGAGCGGCCGGTGCCGCGCGCACCGGCAGGTACACCACGACGCTGTAGCCGCGCTTGAATGCGTGGTTGGGCTTCACGTCGTTCCACTCGGCCACGTTGGAGGGCGCGAGCTTGTAGCGGCGGGCGATGGTCGCCACGCTGTCGTTGCGGCCGGCCTTCACGGTGGTGCGGCGGTTGACGATTTCGGGCTGAAAGCTCAGGTGGCCGCCATCGGCGACCACGGCAGCCACGTCTTCCTTCACGCGGGCGCCGCGCGGCACGATGAGCGTGGAGCCTGCCTTGATGAGCATGCGCGGCGGCACGTTGTTCATCGCGCGCAGGTCGCTCTCGCTCATGCCCGAGCGCTGGGCGGCGTCGGCCACCGTCATGGTGTTGGGCACGACCCAGGCGGTCCAGCTCGCGTACTGGCCTTGCGAGTAGGCGTCGAAGTTGCGCTGGAACACGGCCGCGTTGTCCCAGGGCAGCAGGATCTGCGGCGTGCCCGCGGCGATCAGCACCGGCTTGTGCGCGGCGGGGTTGAGCGCACGGAAGTCTTCGATGCGCACGTCGGCCAGCTTGGCCGCCAGTTCGACGTCGAGGTCGCGGGTGAGCGTGACGGTCTGGAAGTACGGGTGGTTGGCGATCAGCGGCAGCTCGGCGTTGAAGGCCTGCGGATTGGCCACGATGTTCTTCACCGCCTGCAGCTTGGGCACGTACAGCCGCGTCTCGGCCGGCATGTTGAGGTCGCTGTAGGTGGTGGGCAATCCGGCGCGCTGGTTCTTGGCGATGGCGCGGCTCACGCTGCCTTCGCCCCAGTTGTAGGCGGCCAGTGCGAGCTGCCAGTCGCCGAACATGCCGTAGAGCTTCTGCAGGTAGTCGAGCGCGGCGCGGGTGGAGGCCAGCACGTCGCGGCGGTCGTCGCGGAAGATGTTCTGCTTCAGGTCGAAGTCGGTGCCGGTGGCCGGCATGAACTGCCACATGCCCGCGGCGCGTGCACTGGAGACGGCCTGCGGGTTGAACGCGCTCTCGATGTACGGCAGCAGCGCGAGTTCGGTCGGCATGTTGCGCCGCTCGAGTTCCTCGACGATGTGGAACATGTACTTGTTCGAGCGCTCGGTCATGCGCTGGATGTAGTCGGGCCGGCTGGCGTACCACTGCTCGCGGTCGCGCACCAAGTCGCTCTCGAGGTTGGGCATCTTGAAGCCGCGACGGATGCGGTCCCACATGTCGGTCGGCGGAGCCAGCGTGACCACGCTCTGCGAGTGGGCCTCGCCGCTGGAGAGGGGCGAGAGGGCGTCACGCGGGTAGACGGGGGCCGCGCTGCCGGCGACCTTGGAGCCGGTGCCGCCGGCCGTGGTGCCGGTCTTGGGGGAAGTGCTGGATGAGGAGTTGTTGTCGGTCGGTGCCGCGCAGCCTGCGAGCACCAGTGAACCTGCAAGGCAGGTGGCAGCGATAAATTTCATCGGAAGTCGTTTTTCCATTGGCGCAGTGCGGCGAACACATCGGCTTCGGCCGCGTTGGCGGAAAGCTCGGCGTGCGCGCGCACCGCTCGAAGGACAGTGGCTTCGCGGCTGCGAAGAAAGGGGTTGATCAGGCGTTCGGTCGCCAACTGCGAGGGCAGCGTGGGCTGCCCCTGTGCGCGCAGGCTTTCGCAACGCGCGTTGTAGTGAGTCAGATCGGCGTTGCCCGGTTCCACCGCGCGAGCGAAACGCAGGTTAGCAAGTGTGTATTCGTGGGCACAGCACACGCGCGTGTCGTCGGGCAGTGCGGCGAGTGCGTCGAGCGAGGCCAGCATCTGCGCGGGCGTGCCTTCGAAGAGGCGACCGCAGCCGCCCGAGAAGAGCGTGTCGCCGCAAAAGAGCAATGGCTCGCGGTCTTCTGCAGCGGGAAGAAAGTAGGCGATGTGGCCGGCCGTGTGGCCCGGCACGTCGATCACTTCGAAGCGAAGGCCGAGCGCTTGGGCGATGTCGCCTTGCACGTACGGCGTGAAGGGCTCGGGGATGCGTTCGCGGGCGGGACCGTGCACCGGCGCGCCCGTGGCGGCATGCAGTGCGGCCACGCCGCCCGTGTGATCGGCGTGGTGGTGCGTGACTAGAATCGCGGCCAGCTGCAGCTTGTGGTGCGCCAGCGCATCGAACACCGGTTGGGCGTCGCCCGGATCCACGACGATGGCGCTGGACCCGTCGTGCAGCATCCAGATGTAGTTGTCAGCGAAGGCGGGCAGCGGAACGAGGGTCATGAGCGGTCAAATTATAGGTTTGCAGGATTGGTTCGCGACCCCCCCGGGACGCTACCTCCTCGCGTGGGAGCAGGCCCAGTTCGACCAGGCGGTGGCCGATGTGTTCGGCTATCACGCGCTGCAACTGGGCGCACCCGAAGTCGAGGGCCTGCGCACCAACCGCATGCCGCACCGCTGGCTGGCGCTGAGCGATCCGATGCGCCCGGCCAAGGCCACGCTGCTGACCGACTTCACGGCGCTGCCGTTCGCGGCCAACAGCCTCGACCTCGTGGTGATGCCGCATGCGCTGGAACTCAGCCCCGATCCGCACGCCACGCTGCGCGAGGTCGAGCGGGTGCTGGTGCCCGAGGGCCGCGTGGTGATCTGCGGGCTCAATCCGGCGAGCCTCTGGGGCATGCGCCAGCGGCGCGCGCACGTGTACCGCAAGCTCGGCGTCGGCGATCTCTACCTGCCCGAAGGCGGGGAGTTCATCGGCTACTGGCGCATGCGCGACTGGCTGCGGCTCCTGAGCTTCGAGGTGGAATCGGGGCGCTTCGGCATCTACCGTCCTGCCGTGCGCAGCGACGCCTGGCTCGAGCGCTGCCGCTGGATGGACAAGGCCGGCGAGCGCTGGTGGCCGATCTTCGGCGCGGCATATTTCCTGGTGGCGGTGAAGCGGGTGCGCGGCATGCGCCTCCTGAGCGCCGACTGGCGCCGCGCCGCTGCACGCGCCACGGCGCCGGTGTCGATCGCGGGCAAGGTGCATCGACAGCAGCGGGATCAAACGGATTGAATTGAACAGAGAAACAAGGAAAAGAGAGCTTGAACGAAGTCGTGATCTACACCGATGGTGCATGCAAGGGCAACCCCGGACCCGGGGGCTGGGGCGCGTGGCTCAAGTCGGGCGCCACCGAAAAGGAACTGTTCGGCGGCGAACTCAACACCACCAACAACCGCATGGAGCTGACCGCGGTCATCGAAGGCCTCGCCGCGCTCAAGCGCCCGTGCAAGGTGCTGCTCTACCTGGACAGCCAGTACGTGCGCATGGGCATCACCGAATGGATCCGCGGCTGGAAGGCCAAGGGCTGGATGACCGCCAGCAAGCAGCCGGTGAAGAACGTCGAGCTCTGGCAGCGGCTGGACAAGCTGGTGGCCGAGGGCGGCCACACGATCGAATGGCGCTGGGTCAAGGGCCACTCGGGCGACCCCGGCAACGAACGCGCCGACATGCTCGCCAACAAGGGCGTGGACAAGGCGCTGGGGCGGATCTGAAGACGACGACGGCTTAGATCACGCCGTCGAACAGCATCACGTCGACCTCTTCGCCGGCGGCGACGTGGCCCTGGTCGTGATGCAGCACCACGAGCCCGTTGGCCTCGACCATCGAGCTCAGCACGCCCGAACCCTGGTTGCCCGCGACGCGGACCTCGGGCAATGAGCCCGCCACGGCCTTCACGAACCCCCGCTGGTATTCGGTGCGCCCGGGCTTCTTGCGGATCGGCCCGGCACTGCGTGCGCGCAGCAGCGGCGGAGGTGCCGAGGACGCATCGTGGCAGCCCATCATCCGCAGCAACGCAGGCCGCACAAAGGCGAGAAAAGTGACCATCACGGCCACTGGATTGCCGGGCAGGCCGAACAGCACGGCCGGGCCGGAGTGCTCTTCGCCCTCGCGTGGAATCAGGCCCACCGCCAGCGGCCGGCCGGGTCGCATCGCGACATGCCAGAAGGCCATCTCGCCGATCTGCTGCATCACATCGCGCGTGTGGTCTGCGGCGCCGACGCTCACGCCGCCACTGGTGACGATCGCATCGGCTTCGCGCGCGGCGCGCTTCAGTGTCGCGGCCAGCGTGACGGGATCGTCGTGCACGAGGCCGAGGTCGATCACCTCGCAGCCCAGCCGCGTGAGCAAGCCGAACACGGTGTAGCGGTTGCTGTCGTACACCGCGCCTTCGCGGGGCGGCTCGCCGATGCAGAGGATCTCGTCGCCGGTCGAGAAGTAGGCGACGCGCAACTTTCGCAGTGCCGGCACGCCGGGCAGGCCGAGGCTCGCGACCATGCCAAGCGCGGCCGGCGAGAGACGTTCGCCGCGTTTGAGGGCAGGCTGGCCTTTCATGAGGTCTTCGCCCGCGAAGCGGCGGTTGTCGCCGCGGCGCAGCACGCGGTCGGGAAAACTCACCACGTCGCCCTCGACCTGGCAGAACTCCTGCGGGATCACGGTGTCGAGGCCGGCCGGCATCATCGCGCCGGTCATGATGCGCACCGCATCGCCCGGGGCCAGCGCGCCGCGCCAGGTCGCACCTGCGAGCGCGGTGCCCACCACGCGCAGCTTGATGGAATGGTCCGCGGGGGCGTCGGTCGGAAGGATCGCGCCATCGAACGCGTAGCCGTCCATCGCCGAGTTGTCGTGCGGCGGCACGCTCACGGGCGAGATGAGGTCTTCGGCCAGCACGCGGCCCAGCGCCTCGCGCAGGGACACGCTCTCGCGCTGCGTGACGACGAGGGGCGCCACCAGTTGGGCCAGCGAGGCCTGGACCGCATCGACGCTCAGCGCGTCCGTGTCATGGCGAGGGAGGGCTGCAGCGATGTCGGCAAGGCTGCTCATCGATTTTCGAGGGCTTGCAATTCGGCGAGCGTGTTGGCGTTGAAGAAGGCGTCGGGTGCATCGCCGGGCCGGTCGAAAGGAACGAACACGGTGCGGTGTTGCGCGGTCCACGCCTGGACTTTGCGGCCGCCGCCTTCGGTGAAGCGCATCAGGCTTTCGTGCAGATGGGTGCGCAGCAAGCAGAACACGGGCTGCGGGCGCAGCACGGGCGCTGCACCGCCTTCGGTATCGGGGGCGGTGACCATCGCGATCTCGGCGTTGTCGGCTTCCAGGGCTTCGGCCAAGCGCGCCGCCAGGTCGGTCGGAAAGCGTGGTGTGTCGCAAGGCACGGTGAGCAGGAAAGGCGTCTCGCAATTCTCGAAACCCGTGAGGAAGCCCGCGAGCGGCCCCGGGTAGTCCGCAAGGCTGTCGGTCAATACCGGAACGCCGAAGGCTTCGTAAGCCGCCAGGTTGCGGTTGGCATTGATCAGCATCTGGCCGACCTGCGCGCCCAGGCGCAGCACCGCATGGAGGGCGAGCGGCACGCCGTTGAAGTTCTGCAGGCCCTTGTCGACCCCGCCCATGCGGGAGCCGCGTCCGCCGGCCAGCAGCAAGCCGGTGATGTCGGCGGGCGTGATGGCGGGGTGCGCAGGCATGGCGGCGGGCCCCGTCATCCGCCGATGTAGCTCATCTCGACGCGGCGCGGCGCCTTGTCGGTTGCATCGCCGTGATCGGTGCTGTCGGGGCCGCGCAGGGCGCGCAGCTCGGAATAGCGGTCGGCCCGGCCCTGCCAGATGTGGCCGATGGCGGAGCTGATGTCATCGTCGCTGGCAGTGCCGCGCAGCAGCGGACGCAGGTCGTGGCCGGCGCTGGCGAAGAGGCAGAGGTACAGCTTGCCCTCGGTCGACAGGCGCGCGCGACTGCAGTCGTGGCAGAAGGCCTGGGTCACGCTGCTGATCACGCCGACTTCGCCGCCGCCGTCGGCATACGCCCAGCGCTGGGCAGTTTCGCCGGGGGTCGTGGCTTCGAGCGGCACCAGCGGGAATTCGCCGGCGATGCGCGCAATGACATCGGCCGAGGGCAGCACCTCGTCCATGCGCCAGCCGTTGGTGGCGCCCACGTCCATGTATTCGATGAATCGCAGCACCACGCTGCCGCCATGGTGCTCGCGGAAGTAGCGCGCCATCGGCAGGATTTCCTGCTCGTTGGTGCCGCGCTTGACCACCATGTTGACCTTGATGGGGCCGAGGCCCGCGGCCCGGGCTGCGTCGATGCCGGCCAGCACGTCGGCCACCGGGAAATCGACGTCGTTCATGTGGCGGAAGACGGCGTCGTCCAGGCTGTCCAGGCTCACCGTCACGCGCTGCAGGCCGGCGGCCTTGAGCGCGGCGGCCTTGCGGGCGAGGAGGGAGCCGTTGGTGGTGAGGGTGAGCTCCAGCGGTGCGCCGTCGGGCGTGCGGATTTCGGCCAGTTGCTCGATCAGCGCCTCGATGTTCTTGCGCAGCAGCGGCTCGCCGCCGGTGAGCCGGATCTTGCGCACGCCGTGCGCGGCGAACAGTCGGGCCAGGCGCGTCATTTCCTCGAAGCTCAGGAGCGCGCTGTGCGGCAGGTACTTGTAGTCCTTGTCGAACACGTCCTTGGGCATGCAGTAGCTGCAGCGGAAGTTGCAGCGGTCGGTCACGCTGATGCGCAGGTCGGTGAGCGGGCGGCCCAGGCGGTCGTGCAGCAGTCCGGTGGCGGGCACGGCGATGTCCGGCACGGCCACGGCGGGTGGCGTGCGGCCGATCCGGGAGATCGGGATGACGGTGCTGTGGCTGCTGCTGTTCTTCATGGCTGGGTGGGGAGCCCCCGATTTTGCGCCAGGCCTCAAGGGCCCGTTGGACGCAGGCTACTTGATCACCGCCGCATAAATCATGTCCCGGGTCAATGTTCTGTAATGTGTCCGGTATTTCGGCGACTGCAGCATCAGCACGACGAACATCTCGTTTTTCGGGTCCACCCACATGTAGGTGCCGCCCGCGCCGCCCCAGTTGTATTCGCCGCCGGCCGAGGGGTAGGGCGCCTCGCCGTCGTTGCGGCGCACCGCGAAGCCCAGGCCGAAACCGTAGCCCGCGCCCGGCAGGTAGAGCGGGCCGGGCACGATGCCGGCGCCCGCGTTGGAATGGTCGGCTGTCATCAGCGCGATGGTGCGCGGACCCAGGTAGCGCTTGCCGTCGAGCGAGCCGCCGCTCAGGAGCATCTGCAGGAAACGCGCGTAGTCGCCGGCCGTCGAGACCAACCCGCCGCCGCCCGACTCGAGCTTGCGCACGATGCGCGGATCGTTCAGGTCGGCGCCCACGCCGAAGCTGCGGTCGGTGGGCAGTGGTTCGGCAATGCGCGGCTGGCGCGCCGGCTCGGGCACGTAGTAGGTGGTGTCTTTCATGCCCAACGGATCGAAGAGGCGCGCCTTCTCGAACTGGTAGAGCGACTGTCCCGAGACCACCTCGATCACCCGGCCGAGGATGTCGGTCGACTGGCTGTAGTCCCAGGTGGTGCCCGGCTGGTAGGCCAGCGGCAGCTTGGCCAGGCGCTGCGAGAACTCGGCGTTGGTCGGATCGTTGGCGCCCAGGCCCGCCGCGTTGTAGGCCTGCTTGACCAGCCCCGGCCCGAAGAAGCCGTAGGTCAGGCCCGAGGTGTGGCGCATCAGGTCCTGCACCGTGATCGGCTTGCGCGCGGGCACCGTTTCGAGCACCGGCTTGCCGTCGGCACCAGGCTTCTCGACGCCCACGGTCATGCTGGCGTATTCGGGCAGGTACGTCGAGATCGGGTCGTCGAGCTTCAGGCGCCCGTCTTCCACCAGCATCATCGCGGCCACCGAAGTGATGGGCTTGCTCATCGAATAGATGCGGAAGATGCCGTCGCGCTGCATCGGCGTGCCCGCGGCCGCATCGAGCTTGCCGACCGGCTCGAACCAGGCCACCTTGCCCTGGCGGGCCACCAGCAGCACCGCACCGGGGATCTTGCCGGCGGCCACGTCGGCCTTGAGCACGTCGGTGAGCATCTGCAGGCGCTCGGTGGAAAGGCCGACGCGCTCCGGAGAGGCGGTCGGCAGCGACTGCGCGGCCGCCAGGAGCGGCATCGCGAGGCCGAGGCCGAGCACGGCCGTGCGCAGGGTGCGCTTGAAAAAATCCATGGTGTTGTCTCCGTCCTTTTGTTGTTGATGAAAGGCTGGTGCGACGGTCTTGGCGCCGTCTGGGAATCTTGTTTTGCGGGGCTGGCTAGCCGCGGCAGAGCTTCAGGTTCGTGCGGGTCGCGCGGACCACCGGCAGGATGTCGTCGGCGTCGGCGGGCGGGTAGTTGTCCCGCACGCCCTGGTCGGTCCGGGCGGCGTCTTCGGCCAGCGGCTCCAGCGTCTTGAGGCAGGCGGCGCGGTCGCCGAGCTTGAACTGCGTGATCGCCAGGTCGTTGCGGATGCGGCCCGTGCTGATCCAGTCGAGCGTCTTGCCGCAATCGCCGAGCACGGGGGCGAGGGTGGCCAGGGCGGCGGTGTAGTCCTTGGCGTCGTACTGGCGCTTGAAGGTCTTGCGGGTGGCGGCCACCGCCTTGTCGGCGCAGGCCGGCGTCGGCTTGATGAAGGTGCCCTCGAAGGAGGCGCGCATGCCGCAGCTCTGGCGGCAGTCGTCGGAACCGTTCGTGCTGACCTCGACGTTGCCATCCTTGAGCGTGAAGCTCACCACGCAGCCGGTGTCGTCGATCTTGGCCTTGCCGCGCGCGATGGTGCCGTCGAGCGTGCACATGTGGGCATTCGAGCCGACCGTGGTGATGTTGAAGCGTCCGTTCGGCTTGACCTGCAGCGAGCCGCCGCCGCCTTCGTAGATGTAATCGCCGGCCGGCGGGGTGGCCAGTTGGGCGCTGGCGAGGCCCGCGCCGAAGAGCAGCAGCAGGAAGGTCGGCACGAGGGGCAGGGCGCGGTGCAGTTTCATCGGTGCAAAGCCTTTCGAAGGACGCGGGGCAGTGTATCGGGCTCGTCGCGGCAGGTACCCGACTTGGCTTGTTTGCAGCATGTCGCGAGGCGATGTCTTGACGTCGCCAATGCGAATTACTATCATCTGGGCGCCTGAGTACGCACATGTCGACAACGCAAAAGGCTCTTTCAACCAAGGAGCTTTCGACCGTGCCGTACACCCTGCCAGCCTTGCCCTATGCCTTCGATGCGCTCGAACCGCACCTCGACGCGCAGACGATGGAAATCCATCATGGCAAGCACCACCAGACCTATGTGAACAACCTCAATGCGGCCGTCAAGGACACGCCGCACGAAGGCACGCCGGTCGAGCAACTGATCGTCGACATCGAGCAATTGCCCGAGGCGCTGCGCGCGCCGGTGCGCAACAACGGCGGCGGGCATGCCAACCACAGCCTGTTCTGGACCGTGATGGCACCCGTCGGCCAGGGCGGCGGCGGAGCGCCCGCGGGCGATCTCGCCAAGGCCATCGACGCCGACCTGGGCGGTTTCGACGCCTTCAAGGAAGCCTTCACCAAGGCCGCGCTCACGCGCTTCGGCAGCGGCTGGGCATGGTTGACGGTCGCCAATGGCGGCAAGCTTGCGGTGGAAAGCAGCGGCAACCAGGACAGCCCGCTGATGCGCGGCATCGGCTCGGGCAACACGCCGATCCTCGGTCTGGACGTGTGGGAGCACGCCTACTACCTCAAGTACCAGAATCGCCGCCCCGAATACATCGCGGCCTTCTACAACGTCGTGAACTGGGCCGAGGTGGCCCGGCGCCATGCCGCCGCCCTCGCGGCCATTCGCGACTGAGGACATTGCCCATGAACGACGAGCCGCAACATCCGCAGGCGACATTCGCGACGGCGCGGTCGAGGCCCACACCTTCGATGCGCGAATGGGTCGGGCTGGCGATCGTCACCGCCGGCGCGCTGGCGCTGGCGTCGCAGTTCTGGCAGTTCGTGCGGTCCGACCCGGTGGTGTGGAACGCCTTGCTCGGCGGGTCGGTCGCCGCGCTGGCAACCGCGCTGGGCACGCTGCCCGTGGTGTTCTCGCAGAAGCTGCCCGAGCGGCTGCAGGACACGCTCTTCGGTTTCGGCGCCGGCGTGATGCTGGCGGCCTGCGCCTTCTCGCTGATCATTCCCGGCCTCGACGCGGCGAAGAACATCGGCGTTTTCGGCGGCGGCAGTTGGGCCGCGGGCGGCGTGATCGGCGCGGCCATCCTGCTGGGCGGCGTCGTGCTCATGGTGATGGACCGCGTGCTGCCGCACGAGCATTTCATCAAGGGGCGCGAAGGGCAGTCGGCCAAGCAACTGCGGCGCACCTGGCTCTTCGTGTTCGCGATCGCGCTGCACAACGTGCCGGAAGGCCTGGCCATCGGCGTGGGCTATGCGGGCAACAACGGGCTGCGCGCGGATGCGCTGGCCACCGGCATCGCGATCCAGGACGTGCCGGAGGGGCTGGTGGTCGCGGTGGCCTTGCTGGCGGCAGGCTACAAGCGCTGGTTCGCGGTGGTGATCGGCATGGCGTCGGGGCTGGTCGAGCCGCTGGGCGCCGTGCTGGGCGCCGCGGTCGTCGGCCACTCGGCGCTGTTGCTGCCGTGGGGACTGGGGTTCGCGGCGGGCGCGATGCTGTTCGTCATCAGCCACGAGATCATTCCGGAGTCGCATCGCAAGGGGCACGAAGCTTTTGCGACCAGCGGGCTGATGCTTGGCTTCGTGCTGATGATGTTGCTGGACACCGCGCTGGGCTGAAGCCCAGGCGGCGCCGCTCGGCGTCAGCCGTGCTTGACGGCGACTGTCTTCAGTGTCGTGAAACCGTACAGCGCCTCGAAGCCCTTTTCACGGCCGTAGCCTGACGACTTCATACCGCCGAAAGGCAGTTCGACGCCGCCACCCGCACCGTAGTTGTTGATGAACACCTGCCCGCTGCGCACGCGCCGAGCCATGCGGAACTGGCGCGAACCATCGGCGGTCCACACGCCGGCGACTAGGCCGAACTGCGTGGCGTTGGCGAGCGCAACCGCTTCGTCTTCGTCGGCGAACTGCATCGCCGCGAGCACCGGGCCGAACACTTCTTCCTGCGCAAGACGGTGGCCGACCGGAACGTCGCGCAGCAGCGTGGGTGCCTGGTAGAAGCCGGTTTCGGGTGCTTCCTCGACGACGATGCCCTGCGCCACCATCGGGATGCCGGCGTGCTGGGCGTCGCTCAAGAAGTCCCACACGCGCTGCTGCTGCGTCTGGCGGATCAGCGGACCGACGTCGAGGTCCATGGCCGCGGGGCCGACGCGCAAGGCTTCGAAGGCATGGCCCAAGCGTTCGAGCAGCGGCTCGTAAATGCTGCGCTGGATCAGCACGCGCGAGCCGGCCGAGCAGGTCTGGCCGGCGTTCTGCACGATGGCGTTGATGACGACCGGAATGGCCGCATCGAGATCGGCATCCGCAAAGATGATCTGCGGGCTCTTGCCGCCCAGCTCGAGCGTGACCGGGCAATGCCGCTCGGCCGCCACCTGCTGGATCAGCGTGCCGATCTTCGGGCTGCCGGTGAAGCTGATGTGGTCGATGCCTTCGTGCCGCGCGAGCGCGTCGCCCACCTCGTGGCCGTAGCCCGTCACGATGTTCAGCGCGCCGGCCGGAAAACCGACTTCGGCCGCCAGTTGCGCCACGCGGATCAGTGAGAGGCAGGCGTCCTCGGCCGGCTTCACCACGCACACGTTGCCCGCGGCCAGCGCACCGCCCACGCTGCGCCCGAAGATCTGCATCGGGTAGTTCCACGGAATGATGTGCCCGGTGACGCCGTGCGGCTCGCGCCAGGTGAAGACGCTGTAGCCGTCCTGGTAGGGGATGGTTTCGCCGTGCAGCTTGTCGCAGGCACCGGCGTAGAACTCGAAATAACGCACGAGCGCCACCGCATCGGCGCGCGCTTGTTTCACGGGCTTGCCGCAGTCGCGCTGCTCGATCAGCGCTAGCTCGTCGACGTGCTCGGCGATCTTCTGGGAGAGCTTGTAGAGCAGACGGCTGCGGTCGGCGGCGCTGACCTTGTGCCACACGCCCTCGAAACAGTCGCGCGCGGCGCGCACGGCGGAATCGATGTCGGCGGCGTTGCTGCGCTGGATTTCGTCGAACGGCTGGCCGTCGGAGGGGTCGATGACGGGGAGGGTGCGGCCGGAGGCGGACGGGACGTCGGCGTTGGCGATGTAGTTGAGCTGCATGGGGCGGGATTTTGCGCGAAGCACGCCGAACCCATGGCCCCGCGGCCGGCTTGCCTTACTTCGCCGCCGTGGCTTTGGGCAGCGCCCGCACCGCATTGAGCGTGCGCTCCACGTGCTTGTCCGGATTCAGGTTCTGGTAGTAGTAGGCGACCTTGCCGTCCGGCGAGATCACGTACGACAGCCGGTTGGCAAAGTCCGGCCGGGTCTGCATCAGCGCGTCGAAGCCGTTGATCACGGTCTTGGCTTCGTCCGATGCCACCGGAAACCGGCTCTGGCAGGACTTGACCGAAAACTTCGAGAGGGTGTCGATGTCGTCGGCCGAGACGCCGATCACGGTGGCGCCCAATGCCGCGAACTGGTCGACCGCTTCGGCGAAGGCGTGCGCCTCGATCGAACAATCGTTGGAGTCGGCCGCGGGAAAGAAGTACAACACCACCGGTCCCTTGGCGAGCGCGTCGGCCAGCGAGTAGCGGAAGGTCTTGCCGCCCAGCGCGGCGTTGGCGGTGAACTTGGGCGCGGGGTCGCCGATGTCCAATGCTGCCCAGGCGGGGTGCGCGAGAGCAGCGATGGCCGTCATCAGGGCGATGCGTGAGAGGATCGAGCGGGCCATGATGTAACTCCTTGCCGGTGTGGCGCGAATTCTAGGACGGCGCATCGTTCGCAGGGGCGGGTGAAACTGACGCGCCCCGGACAGCGTATTCATGGCAACGACCGAGAAAACGAACGAGGGCAATCATCATCATGAACGGCTGGGATCGACTTCTGCGCATGGCGCTCGCGGGCTTCCTGCTGGCCGCGCTCGCCGCCTGCGGTTCGCTGCCACCGGCGAAAGACCGACCCGCCGAGCACGCGGCCTCTGCCGACCCTTCGACCAGGCTCGCGAAGATCGCCGCCGCTTCAACGCCGCCCGGCGAACATTCGGGCTTCCGGCTGATGCCGCTGGGCGTGTATTCGCTCGACGCGCGCATCCAGCTCGCGCAGCGCGCCCAGCAGTCGCTGGTGGTGCAGTACTACCAGCTCGAGAACGACGCGGTCGGCCGCCTCTTGCTGCGCACGCTGCGCGAAGCCGCGGCGCGCGGGGTGAAGGTGCGGGTGCTGGTGGACGACCTCTACACCGTCAAGAGCCAACAACTGCTGCTGGCGCTCTCGGAAACGCCCAATGTGCAGGTGCGGCTCTACAACCCGTTCTGCTGCGGCCGCAACGGCTTTCTCTCGCGCTTCGCGGCTTCGCCCTGGGAGATCGTGCGGCTCAACCACCGCATGCACAACAAGCTCTTCATTGCCGACGGCGCGATGGCGGTGGTGGGCGGGCGCAACATCGCCGACGAGTATTTCGTGCTCAGTGAGGCGCAGAACTTCATCGACATGGACGCGCTGGTGGTCGGCAAGGTTGTGCCGCAGCTCGAATCGATCTTCGACGCCTACTGGAACAGCGTGCAGGTCTGGCCCATCGCCGACATCGTGAAGGGCGAGGGCGGCCACATGCCGGGTAGCGCCGAGTTCGACGACTGGATCGGCATGGCCGCGCCGCCACCGAAGATCGTGCTGCCGCCTTCCGACATCCTGGGCTATGGCCCGATCGCTGAAGAGCTCGACGGCGGGCGCATGGGCCTTCTGTGGGGCGAGGCGCGTGCCATTGCCGATCCGCCGACCAAGCCCGCGACCATGACGGCCGAAGAGGCCATCTCCACCAGCGTGACGATGAAGGTCTGGGGCCTGTTGATGGACGCCAAGACCGAGGTCGACCTGACCTCGCCGTACCTCGTACCGGGCGAGCGCGGCATGGCCGCTTTCGACGATCTGGCCAAGCGCAAGGTCAAGCTCACGCTGCTGACCAATTCGCTCGCGGCCAACGACGAGCCGCTGGTGCACACCGGCTATGCGCGCTACCGCGAGCGCCTGCTGCAAAGCGGCGCCGACCTGTACGAGCTGAGCCCGCAGCGCACCAGCAAGGGCGAGCGCTTCGGCATGTTCGGCAAGTCGCTCGGGCGGCTGCACGCCAAGACCGCCGCCATCGACAGGACGCGCATCTTCATCGGCTCGATGAACCTGGATCCGCGCTCGGCCAGCCAGAACACCGAGATGGGGCTGGTGGTCGACAGCCCGCAGCTGGCGCGCGAGATGCTGCGCATCATCAACATCAGCAAGCTGCAGAACTCCTACCGCCTGCGATTGGCCAAGGACACCGGCACGCTGCAGTGGCTCACCAACGACGGCGAGAAGGAGGTGATCCTGACCTCCGAGCCCGAGTCGGATTTTTTCCAGCGCTTCTACAACATGCTCATCGCCCCCATCATTCCCGAGATGCTGCTGTAGCCTCGGGGGATGGCGCAGACTTTCACTTCACTGCCCGCCCTTCAGGTCATGCTGTGGGGCGTGCTTTTTTTCGGCGGCATCTATCTTGGCTTCGGCGCCATCACCTGGCTGTTGACGAAGCGGGTACTGCCGGCGATGGGCATCGGGCGGGTGCTCGATCCGCGGCCATTGCAGCCGGGACAGTTGCGGCGGGAACTGGGGCAGTCGGGCATCTCGGTGCTGATCTTCGGTCTGGGCATGGTGTTTCCGTGGGGCTTGCTGCAGCTGGGCTGGGCGCGGCTCGATCCGGATGCGGGCTGGCGACAGATCGCCGTCGAGATCCTCGTGTTGGCGGTGTGGAACGACGTGCATTTCTGGATCAACCATCGCCTCCTGCACACGCGCCTCTTGCGCCGCTTTCACGGGCCGCACCATCGCTCGTTCGTGACCACGCCGTGGGCCACCTACAGCTTTCACCCGATCGAGGCGCTGATGCTCGGCAACGTGATCCTGCTGCCGATGGTGGTGCATGACTTCAGCTTCTGGGCGCTGGCGGCGGTGCCGGTGTTCAGCCTGTTCTTCAACTGCGTGGGGCATTCGAACTACGACTTCTTCACCGGGGTGTCGTACAGCCACTGGTTCGCCGCGAGCCGCCGGCATCATCTGCACCACGCCTGCCACAACGGCAATTACGGCTTCCAGTTCACTTTCATGGACCGGTTGTTCAAGACGCGCATCGCCGCTGACGCGGCCGAGCCGCACTTCCAGGCCTTCCGGGACAAAGAGGCGCGGCGGCATGGCACGCCCGCCTGAGGCGTCGCCTCGCCGGACGCGCCTTCGGCACTGGCGCGATTGGCAAAGCCTCGCTTACCTGGTCGCGCTGCCGGCATTGGCGGCGTGGCAATGGGTGAACGGCTTCAACGTGTCGCTCTATGCGCTGATGCTGTTTCTCACGCTCGGGATCGGCGTGATCCATCACAACCACGTGCACCTGCGCATGTGGCGCGGGCGGCGCATGAACCGGCTGACCGACTTCTGGATCACGCTGCTGCAGGGCCATCCGACTTTCGTGTTTTGGCCTGCGCACGTGGCCAACCACCATCGCCACCGGCATGGCCCGAAGGACGTGGCGCGCACCTACCGTTTCGGCGGCGATACCAACCACCTGTGGGGCTATCTGCTGCATCCGTTCCAGGCGGTGTGGGTGCTGATGCCGGTGTTCGTCGGCTGGCTTGCGCGGCTGCGGGCGCATCGGCGTGGCGCCTGGCGTTACTGCATCGCGCAGTACGTGCTGTGGCTCGGGAGCTGGGCCGTGCTGCTAGCGCTCGATTGGCGCAAGGCACTGCTGTTCGTGATCGTGCCGCAACTGCATGGCCTGCACTGGCTGCTCGCGACCAATTACCTGCAGCATGCGCATGCCGATGGCCGCAAGCCCTCTCGCGAAGAGGCGTTGCGCGATACCCCGGGTGGCAGGCTGAACTACGCGCGCAATTTCGAAGGGCTGGTGAACCCGTTGCTGTTCAACATCGGCCTGCACACCGCACATCACGAGAACCCGCATGCCCATTGGTCCGAGCTCACGCACCTGCACCACACGCGCTACCGCGCGCAGGTCGATCCCGTGCTCAACGAGGGCGGGCTGGTTCCCTACATGGTGCGGGTCTTCGTGCTGGGGACCGTGTGGCCGCGTTTTCGCAGCCGCTCGCTGATGCCTCCCGATTCCTTCACTCACTGAACCATGCCTGTTTCATTCCAACGCGTGTACCTCGAGAGCGCCGGCTATTTCATGCCGGGCGAGCCCATTCCCAACGACCGCATGGACGCATACATCGCGCCGCTCAACCGCATGTCCGAGCGCATCAAGCGGCGCATCCTCGCGGAGAACGGCATCCTCACGCGGCACTACGCGATCGACGCGGAGGGCGTGACGCAGCACACGAATGCGCAGCTCGCCGCGGGTGCGATCCGCGATTGCCTGCAGCGCGGCGGGGCCGAGCTGTCGCGCGTGTCGCTGCTGACCAGCGGCTCTTCGGGCGGCGACACGCTGATGCCGGGCTTCGCCAACATGATCCAGGGCGAGCTCGCCGCGCAGCCCATGGAGACGCATTCGGTGCACGGCATCTGCGCGGCCGGCGTGTCGGCGATCCAGACGGCTGCGCAGGGCATCGAGCTGGGCGCGCATCGCAGCGCGATGGCGGTGGCGAGCGAGATGCCGTCGCGGCTCTTCAAGCGCTCGCGTTTCGCGGCACGTGGTTATGAAACCGACTTCGACTCGCACTTCCTGCGCTGGATGCTGTCCGATGGCGCGGGCGCACTGCTGTTGTCCGATGGCTCGCCGGCGCTGGCGGGCGCGCCCGGATTGCGTCTGAAATTGAAGTGGGTGCACCAGCGCGCCTTTTCGGGCGACTACCCCGTGTGCATGCAGCTCGGATTGACCGAGGATCGTGCGCGCGGCCACCTCGATTTCGGTTCGTGGGCCGAGGCGGAAGCTGCAGGTGCGCTGTCGCTGCGGCAGGACATCCGCCTGCTGCCGCACCTGTTCGACATCGGCATCCACGAATACGCAGGGCTGGTGCGCGACGGCTGGGTCGATCCGAAGCGGGTCGATCACTTCCTGTGCCACTACTCGTCGGAAAAATTCATCCCGGTGGTCGAGGACCTGATGAACAAGGCCGATCTCTCGATTCCGCGCGAGCGCTGGTGGAGCAACCTCGCGTGGCGCGGCAACACGGGGGCTGCGTCCATCCTCGTCATGCTGGCCGAATTTCTGCATACGAAGACCTTGAAGCCGGGCGAGCAGATCTTCTGCTACGTGCCCGAATCGGGGCGCTTCATGGCGGCGTACATGCTGCTGGAAGTCGAAGCGGCCGACGCGGCGCCTGTGACGATGGTGTCGCCCCGTGCTGCCACCGTGCCGGACGACGATTTCGTTATCGCACCTCCGCATGACCCGGCCGCCGCGCCCGAAGGCCTGGGCGCCTTGCTCACCGAGCTGGCCGCCATCTGGCACGACTACCGCTCCCGCGTCTGGCGCACGCCGCTGATCCGCCAGATTCGCGAGCGCCGCCTCGCCTTGCCCGACTACCTGAACTGGATGGAGCAATGGGTGCCGCAGGTGCGCGAAGGCAGCAAGTGGATGCGCGAAGGCGCCGCCTCGCTGAGCGGGCCGTACCAGATGCTGGCCTCCCTGATCGACGTGCATGCGGGCGAAGAGCAGAACGACTTCAACATCCTCTTCAGCGACTACAAGAAGGCCGGCGGCACGGTCGCGCAGATCGATGACCTGCGCCGCAACCCCGGCGGCGAGGCGCTCAACGCCTATCTGCACGGCCTGGCCGCCACGCGCGACCCGATCGGTCTGTTGGGTGCGATCTACATCATCGAGGGCACGGGCCAGCGCATCGTGCCGGCGCTGCTGCCGCTCATCAAGGCGAGCGTGAAGCTGCCGCCCGACGCCTTCCGCTTTCTCGAGTACCACGGCCACAACGACGAGAACCACCTGAACCGCTGGCTCGCCGCGGTGGAGATGGTCATGGCCGTGGAAGGGCAGGCCCGCGCCGCCCGCCAGATCATCGACACCGCGCGCCATACGGCCGCGCTGTACCTGATGCAGTTCCAGCACATCACGGAGCGGATGCCCCATGAGCCGCCGGGCCGCCCCAAGGCGAATACCGCAGCCGAAGGCGGAGGTTTCCTATGAGCCGAACGCCTGAATTCCTCACGCAAGCCCACGACGAGCGCGACCCGAGCCCGTGGCTCGCGCTCTACCTCGACCAGAGCACGCCGCTGCCGGACAACGTCAAGTCGGCGTGGCTGGCGGATTCGAGTTCCGGGTCGCGGCAGTACTTGCTGCCGTTCCTCAGGCCGATTGCGCGGCTGACGATCATCCTGATCCAGATCGTGAAGGTGTTCGTGCCGCGCAACTGGTCGCACTCGATGCTGCTGCACCGCTTTCTGGCGTGGGGGCTCAAGCGCTTCGTGTCGCCGGAGGCCAACTGGCTGATTCTTCGGCACTTTCACCTGGGGTCGCAGGTGCTGGCGTTCATCGGACGCAACTCGCCGGCGCCCGTGGCCACAAATCCGCTGGAGCCGGCGGACATCGACGCGCTGAAGGACGAGATGTTCTTGAAGCACGATCTGAATCTCTTCAATTTCGTGATTCGCCTCAATACGGCGCTGCGCGAGAAGGGCGTGTCGCTGTGCAAGGCGGAGGAGGTCGATTTCTCGATGATCAAGGAGCCGGGGTTGCGGCTGGAGGACATGCCCCACGGCAAGCTCAATTTTCTCGACCTGCAGAGCGCCATCGAACTGTTCACGCCGCTCTACCAGCTGATGTTGACCGACAACGATTTCTGGCGCGCGGCCAACTCCTTGCAACTGGATGAAACCATCGGCATCTACACGGCGACGATCCTGAATGCGCCCGAGCACCTGATCCTGGTCAACAACAAGCACCCGCTGGTGCCCCTGTCGACCCTGCGGGCGGGGCACCGGCTGGTGATTCACGGGCTGTCCACGGAAATGCTCCACAGCCTGCTCCAGCGCATGCAGGCGGCCCGGAAAGCGGGGGAGCCGGAAACGGCCCTGTACGACCAGCCACTTGCATAGGCGTATGCTGCCCCCAGATGCGAACCATGAACACGACCCATAATCCGTCCCCCAAGACCGATCTGGCAGTGACCCATGTGCTGGCTCAACTGCTGGAACGGCTCGAACACAGTGCCGTACCCGTTGGCGCCGAGCAGTACCGCTCGGTGGTCGAGCACCTGGTGCATGCGTTCGAAGATGTCGAGCCAGGCGCCGATCTGGGCCGCCTGCTCGATGCCTATCCGGCCGCATCCGAGGTTTATGAGAACCTCAACTATCAGCACGCCGGGCTTTGCCGCTCGGCATTGGACGTTTCCCTTGCGGCTGAAGTCAGCGCTCGGGAAGCCATTGCACGCGCCATGGGCGGTGCCAAAACGAACAAGGACAAGACGCATGGCGAAGGGTGAAGTGAAGACGGCAGTGGTGGCGGACGGCCTGCGCTACAAGACCAAGACACCGGGTTCCCCGTTCCGCGCTTCGGCGTCGTTCAGCGGGGCGACCATGTCCTGCTTCATGTGCGGCAAGCACCGCGTGCGCTCACAGCTACGCACGCGCCAGGTGCTGGGCAAGTCGCAAACCGTGTGCGCGCCTTCGTGCAAGGCGCTGGACGAAGCACTGGAGCAGTCGGAAGCCTCTTCGGGCTGACTTTCGTCTAGCACGAATCGGCGACGTTTTGGCGACATGTCCGCGCGAACATGTCGCAGACGTCCTTCCAAAACGGACCTAATCGATATACAGTTAGACACAATTGATGCATGTGATTGCATTCATTCAAAAGTTCTAATCTGTAGCCGATGACAAAACAAAACCAGCAAGGCCTTGGCTGCCCGGCATCGGGCGTGGACGTTGACGTCGACGCATGCAAAGGGGTTCAGCCGTGAGCAAACCTCGCCATGTCGTCATGCAGGTGGTCAAGCGCTCGTCCGGCAGCGCCACGCACCACGTCGAATTCCTCATGGACGACAACTTCGCGGAACGCCTGCGGCAGTTGCGTTCGCTGGTGCCGCCCCTGGGCACGCTCAACAAGCAGCGCGATCTGGTGATCGACAAGGTGCGTGTGCGCCTGCCCAACGCCATCTGGCGTTCCGGCAACGAGATCGACATGGAGGGCGGGGTCGAAGGCTCCTGCATCGTCATCGCGGCAGAAGGCTCCTTCAACTGTGGCGGCAAGGATCGCAAGACGCGCGAGAAGCTCGTGACGTACAACTTCTCGATCGCGCGGCTGGTCGAACTCCACGCCGAGCGCCCCGAAGGCGAAACCCTCTACATCCGCGATGGCACCTTTGCCAACGACGAGCCGGCCGACTCGGCCGCCGGTCGCTGGATCGCATCGATGCACGAACTCGAAGTGGTGATGCGGGTGCCCGATGCGCCCTCGGATTTCGACACCCTGCACGACCTGGCCCTGCGTCCTGACCAGCAGCAAGCGAACAGCGCTGGGGGCACGCACCGCGCCAGCATGTTCTAGGCTGCTGCGGCGGCAGTGGCCGCCTCTGGCGCAGCACCCACGGGCGTGTATTGCGCGCGGTTGTCTGCCAGCCAACGGGTCGACAGGCTGCTGTCCTGCTGGGCCGGATGGAAGTCGGCACGCAGGTAGCTGCGCCAGCCGCCCAGGTTGCCGCGCAGCAGGCCGTTCTTGCTCAACAGGATGCGCGCCGCGCTCTTCCAGGTCGCCCACTTCCACAGCTGTTTTTCGTGGCGCAGGTTGTCGATGGTCTGGTGCATCAGGTCGCCGAGGAACATCACGGTCACGCGGCGGAACCAGCGCTTGCGCCATTCGTCCGAGCCGCCCGTGGCCTTGTAGATGTCGAAGGCGACGGACTTGTGCTCCAGCTCTTCGGCGCTGTGCCACAGCCACATGGTGCGCAGCCGCGGCTCCGCGCCATCGAGGATCTCGGGGCGGGCCAGCAGCCATTCGGCGAACATCGCGGTGAAGTGCTCGGTGGCGGCGGTGACCGCCAGCGCATGGCGCGGATCGGCTTCCTCCATCAGCGCCAGGCGCTTGTTGGCGCGTGCCGTCCAGCCGTCGACCAGCCCCTGGTTCTCCAGGTGGTTGTTGAAGAGCGAGTGAATGCGCCGGTGCGTGGCCTCCTGGCCGATGAAGCCGCGCACGTCGGCGCGGTACTTTTCCTGCAGCTCGAGTGGCAGGGTGGCGACGGCGTCGCGCACGGCGTCGATGAAGAATTGTTCGCCGAAGGGAAAGCTCATCGACAGGGCGTTGAAGAAGGCGGTCGAGAATGCATCGCCGCCACACCAGTTGCGGGCAAAGGGCGATTGCAGGTCGATCAGTAGGCGGCGGACAACGAGTTCAGTCATGAAAACAATCCTCGGGACATCGTGGGAAGAAAGGCTGGTACAGATTCGTACCGCATGCCTCCATGGTGCGGATCGATGCTGGTACTGTCAAGTACCGAGACGTAGGAAAATGTGCCATTCATGAGCGACACCATCGAAAAAACCGTGGCCTCCAAGTCCGCCGAGGGCACGGAAAGCGAGCACTATGCGCGCCTTCTGCAGGGCATGGCGCAGGCCGTGGCCGCCAAGGGCTATGCGGACACGACCATCGCCGACATCGTGCGCGAAGCCGCCGTGTCGCGCCGCACCTTCTACGAGCACTTCAGTACCAAGACCGAGTGCCTGATCGCGCTCTACGAAACCGCCAGCCGCCTCGCGCTGCAGGCCGTGAGCGAGGCCTTCGATCCCGCGCAGCCCTGGCATGCGCAGGTCGAGCAGGCGATGACCGCGTACTTCGATTACCTGGCGCAGGACCCGGTCCTGCTGCGCACGCTCTTCGTCGAGATCCTCGGCCTCGGCATGCCGGGGCTCACCGCGCGCCGCCGGGTCAATGACGAGATCGCCAACTTCATCCAGGTCGCCATCAACAGCAGCGGTACCGAAGGCGGCCCGGCAGCGCACCTGACGAGCGAGATGGCGATGACAGTCGTCGGCGGTATCAACGAACTGGTGCTGCAGGCCATCGAGCAGGAGCGTGCCGGCGACCTGCGCGAACTGGTGGCACCTGCCACGCGCCTCGTGCGTGCCGTGGCAGCCGAGAGCCAGCGCTAAAAAGAAGACGCGCTCTGCGCCGCGCGCCAAGCGGCCAGGATCAGCGTTTCGATGTCGTGCATCGCACGGTTCCGGGAGCGGCAGCAGGCATGCGAGAGGCTCAGGCAACCGCAGGAAGGGCGCTTCGGCGATCTATTTTTCTGCTCAGCACGATCGATGTCTGCGTCTGGTTGATGCCGTCGAGCTGGCCCAGTTGGTCCAGCAGCACGTCCAGCTTTTCCGGCGTTTCGCAGCGCAGGAAGACCATGTAGTCGAACTGGCCGCTCACGGCCGACAGTTCCTCGACCTCCGGAATGCGCTCGAGCGCCCGGATCACCGCGGGCGCACGCTTCGCATCGACGCTGATGCCGCAGATCGCCCGCACAGCGGCATGCTCCAGCTTCTGGCCGAGGCGCACGCCATAACCCGCAACGACGCCTTCGCGTTCGAGGCGGGCAATGCGCGCCACCACGGTGGTGCGTGCGATCTTGAGCTTGCGCCCCAGACTTGCCGCGGGGTCCCGGGCGTTGGCCTGCAGAAGGCTCAACAGGTGGCGGTCAAGGTCATCGAGTCCTGCATTCATCGCGCTGCCTCCTCATTTTTGGGGACCTGAAACGGCATGCTACGACAGGGCGCGCAGCCCGCGCGAACTCATCGACGCGTGCTCTCCGGCCGCTAGGCAATGGCTGCGGCGGGCTCGTGCGTCGCGCTTCGCGGACCTGCGTGAAACGTCAGGCTTCGGCGAGTTCCTGGTCTGAGGAATGGGCAGCGGCGCTCACGCCTAGCCCCTTGTAGTAATGGCCCACGCGCGTTGCAAGAAACTCCTCGAGAGACGCCTGTTCCTGCCCGACGAAGCCGCGCGCAGGCAGCTTGCCCTGCAGCAGCAGCTCAAACACGCCGACCACGCCGGCCGCCGTCGTGAGCTCGATCGCCGTGCGGTCCTTGCCGCGCAACGGGGCGCCGAACACGCGGCTCACGCGCGTCTCCTGCTCGAAGCGGCCGTCGCGCAGGCCCGAGGCCGAAGCGAACAGGATGACCACGTCTTCGCGGCTGTGCGGCACGGCGTGCTCCAGCACCTGGCGCAGCAGGTCGCGGCGCTCGATCAGGCGCAGGTCATGCAGCAGGAAGTTCATCGCCTCGCGATGGCCCGGATAGCGGATGGTCTTGTAGTCGAGGTTGCGCACCTTGCCATGCAGCGTCTCGCACAGGGTACCGAGGCCGCCCGAGGTGTTGAAGGCTTCGAAGGCCTCTGCATCGAGCGTGAAGGTCTCGTGGCCTTCGAGTGCCTGCACCGACACGACCTGGCCGTTGACGATCGCATCGCAGGGATTGCAGTACTCGTTGATGACGCCGTCGATGCTCCAGGTGAAGTTGTAGCGAAGGCTGTTGGTGGCGTTGCGCGTCAGCGCGCCGACCCGCAGGCGCAGGTCGTACAGCTCGTCGAAGTGCCCGGCCAAGTGGCCGCCGAGCATCCCGATCACGCCCGGCGCCAGCCCGCTTTGCGGCATCAACAGCGACCTGGCTTCCCCGGAGAGCAGGCGGATCGCGTGGGTCGCCGCCACGTCTTCCGTGAGGTCGAAGTAGTGCACGCCCAACCGCGCGGCCTGCGTGGCCACGCGCGCTGCAAGGAAGAACGGCAGCGCGTTGATGACCACGGTGTGCGAGGCCAGTTCGCAGGCGAGCGCCGTGTCGTCTTCGACGTTCAGCGTGATCTCGCGGACCAGCGGATCGCTGGACGGCTTGGCGGTGCGCTGATCGGCCAGTGTCACGGGGATGCGGTGGTAGAGGGCAATCATGTCGGCCACCGTGCTGCCGACCTTGCCGCCGCCCAGAACCAGAACACGCTTCACATGCAGCTTCGACATTTCTTTCTCCTCAGGGCCAACGGCCCTGTAAAGAAAATGTAAAAGCGCGGGATGGCAGGTACCAGAGCGCAGATCGTCGAAGCGGCCGCGCATTTCGCCGTTCCGACGAAGCCATGTGACGATTCACTCGCAAGCCGAGATGAGGCTGCAGCTCACCAGTCGGAAAGGGCGGCGAGGCTTACTCGCGGCCATTGCGTTCAGCCTGGTTTTCTCTGCGCCGGGTCGTAGAAGAACTGCTCTTCGGCGATGCGCTCGCCGTCCCAGCGTTGCCAGGCGATCTCTTCCATGCGCATCCGGCTGCCGCCCTTGAAGGTGAACTCGAAGACCCAGTGGATCGCCACATGGTCGCCGTTCACCAGCACGGGCCGCACGCACGTGGACACCACCGACTCGGTGCGGCCGAGCACGGCGCTTTCCTGCGCGACCAGCGTGCTGCGGCCCCGCCGCGGCTCGGCCTGGTTCTCGCGCATGGTGGCGTCTTCGGTGTAGTAGTCCTCGATGACCTGCGCATGCGCGCCGCCCTCCACGGCGGCGATGAAGGCTTCGAGCCGTGCGGGCGTGGGCATCTTCAGGACTTCACTTTCACTTCGACGCGGCGGGCCTCGGAAGGCGGGCCGTCGGCCTGCGACTGCTCGGGCTTGGCCAGCTCGATCTTGTCTTCGGGCGCGCCCGAGGCCTTGAGCGCGTCGCTCACGGCCATGGCGCGCTGCTTCGCCAGCTCGGCATTCTTTGCCGGGTCGCCGCTCGCATCGTGGTAGCCGCTCACGAGCACGGTGCTGCCGCTCTGCACGGCCTTGATGACGTCGGCCAACGCCTCCTTGGCGTTGGGCGCGACTTCGGAACTGGCGCTCGCGAAGTAGAACTTCACGATGCCGTTCTCGACCTTCACCGCGGCGGCTTCGGCCGCCGTCACGGCGCCCGTCGCAACCGCTGCAGCCGGTGTGGCGGGGGCCATGGCTGCGGGGGCGGGCGCCGTGGCTGCAGGCGGCGTCTCGACCTTGGCGGGCGCCATCGCCGCCGCATCGCCGGAATGGAACTTCACCACCAGCGGCACGATGAGCAGCGCCACGATGTTGATGATCTTGATCAGCGGGTTCACGGCCGGGCCGGCGGTGTCCTTGTAGGGGTCGCCCACGGTGTCGCCGGTGACGGCCGCCTTGTGCGCCTCGGAGCCCTTGCCGCCGTGGTGGCCGTCCTCGATGTACTTCTTGGCGTTGTCCCACGCGCCGCCGCCCGTGCACATCGAGATCGCGACGAAGAGGCCCGTGACGATGGTGCCCATCAGCAAGCCGCCCAGCGCCTTCGGACCGAGCAGCAGGCCGACAAGAATCGGCACCACCACCGGCAGCAGCGACGGGATCATCATTTCCTTGATGGCCGCGCCGGTCAGCATGCCCACGGCCTTGCCGTACTCGGGCTTGCCGGTGCCTTCCATGATTCCGGGGATCTCGCGGAACTGGCGGCGCACTTCTTCCACCACCGCACCGGCCGCGCGGCCCACGGCTTCCATCGCCATCGCGCCGAACAGATAGGGAATCAGGCCGCCGATGAAGAGGCCCACGATCACCATCGGATCGCTCAGGTTGAAGCTGATGTTCAGCCCGAAGCTCTCCAGCTTGTGGGTGTAGTCGGCAAAGAGCACCAGCGAGGCAAGGCCGGCCGAACCGATGGCGTAGCCCTTGGTCACGGCCTTGGTCGTATTGCCGACGGCATCGAGCGGGTCGGTCACGGCGCGCACGCTGTCGGGCAACTCGCTCATCTCGGCGATGCCGCCGGCGTTGTCGGTGATGGGGCCGTAGGCGTCCAGTGCGACCACGATGCCCGCCATGCTCAGCATGGAAGTCGCCGCGACCGCGATGCCGAACAGGCCGGCCAGCGAGTACGAAGCCAGGATCGCGATGCAGACGAAGATCACCGGCCAGGCCGTGGAGCGCATCGAGACGCCCAGGCCCGCGATGATGTTCGTGCCGTGGCCCGTGGTCGAAGCCTGCGCGATGTGCTGTACGGGCTTGTACTGCGTGCCGGTGTAGTACTCGGTGACCCACACCAGCGCCGCGGTGAGCGCCAGGCCCACGAAGCAGGCGCCGAAGAGCTTCAGCTGGCTGCCGCTCGCGGCGATGGCGTTGTCCGGAATGATCCAGGCCGTGACGAACCAGAACGCGATCAGCGACAGGACGCCCGCGACCGCCAGGCCCTTGTAGAGCGCCGGCATCACGTTGACCATGCCCGGCGACGCCTTCACGAAGAAGCAGCCGATGATCGACGCGATGATCGACACGCCGCCCAGCGCGAGCGGGTACAGCACAGCATTGCCGGGTGCCGTGGTGACCATCAGCGCGCCGAGCACCATGGTCGCGATCAACGTCACCGCGTAGGTCTCGAACAGGTCGGCCGCCATGCCGGCGCAGTCGCCGACGTTGTCGCCGACGTTGTCCGCGATCACGGCGGGGTTGCGCGGATCGTCCTCAGGGATGCCGGCCTCGACCTTGCCCACCAGGTCGGCGCCGACGTCGGCACCCTTGGTGAAGATGCCGCCGCCCAGCCGCGCGAAGATCGAGATCAGCGAGGAGCCGAAGGCAAAGCCGATCAGCGGGTTGAGGATGGCTGCCAGGGTGTGGTCCGCCTTGGGGGCGCTGCCGGCCAGGAACCAGTAGAAGCCGGTCACACCCAGCAGACCCAGCCCGACCACCAGCATGCCGGTGATGGCGCCGCCGCGGAACGCCACGTCCAGCGCCGGGCCGATGCCCTTGGTGGCGGCCTGCGCCGTGCGCACATTGGCGCGCACCGACACGTTCATGCCGATGAAGCCGCAGGCGCCCGAGAGCACCGCGCCGATGATGAAACCGACGGCCGTGGTCAGGTCCAGGAAGAGGGCGATCAGGACCGCGAGGACGACGCCGACCACCGCGATGGTGGTGTACTGCTTGGCGAGGTAGGCCGAGGCGCCGGCCTGGATGGCGGCGGCGATTTCCTGCATCCGGGCGTTGCCCGGGTCCTTGGCGAGAATCCAACTTCGGGCCCAGAAACCGTAGCCGACGGCCACGAGGCCGCAGACGATGGCGAGTATCAGGGGGGTGTTGCCGATCATGCTTTGCTTCTCCATTCGTTCGTTGTGACTTGTGGAGACGGACAGCATGGATCCTGCGCGCAACGCGTACGGGACCCAGGTTTTCCGTCGCGTTGCTTCCTCGAAGCTCGCTGCACCGAGGTGCGGAGCCGATTGGCCAACGGTTGCAATTTACAGGCAAAAACGCGGGTGCGTGCGACCGGGCGGTGACACGGAAAGTAAACTCAGGGTTTGTCCCGGTCTCCCCAATACTTTTCAACTACTCGAAAAACGTCATGTCCTTCGACAAAGTCTCCCCCGGCAAGAACGTCCCCGATGCCTTCAACGTCGTGATCGAAATCCCGATGAACGCCGACCCGATCAAGTACGAAGTCGACAAGGAATCCGGCGCGATCTTCGTGGACCGTTTCATGACGACGGCCATGTACTACCCCGCCAACTACGGCTACGTGCCGCAGACCCTGTCGGGCGATGGCGACCCGGTCGACGTGCTGGTGATCGCCCCTTACCCGCTGCTGCCGGGCGTGGTCGTGCCCTGCCGCCCCCTGGGCATCCTGATGATGGAAGACGAAGCCGGCGTCGACGGCAAGGTGCTGGCCGTGCCCACCGACAAGGTGCTGCCGATCTACAGCCACTGGAAGTCGGTCGACGACGTGAACCCGATGCGCTTGAAGGCCATCAGCCACTTCTTCGAGCACTACAAGGATCTGGAAGCCGGCAAGTGGGTCAAGGTGCTGGGCTGGGAAGGCATCGATGCGGCCAAGAAGGAAGTCATCGACGGCATCGCCGCATACAAGAAGTAATCCGGGTCTTCACTTCTCGAACTCGAACGGCGAGCGGCGCGGATCGCGCACATAGACGCCTTTCAACGCGGGTGCGCATTCGGGCCCGTCGGCGACCGTGATGCGGTCGGCGGCGAACTGGAAGGTGCGGGTGCAACGCCCGCCTTCCGCCACCCTCAGGCGCTGTCCGGCTTCGAGCACGTTCCTGCCCTGCAGCAGCATGTTGCCTCGCGGGTTGGGGCAGATGTAGATCTCCACATCGAGCTGCCCGGCATCGCCGGGCGTGACATCGAGGAATCGGCCCTCGTGCGGGCATTTGCCCTGCACGTAGCGGCCCATCCAATGCAGCAGCGGATGGCTGAGGTAGGCAATGCGGCGCTCGTAGTCCCTCTTCAGGCATTCGGTGTCGCGGCGGCACTCGCCGTTACGCCCGGCGATCCAGTCACGCTGGTCGCGCCGCAGGAAAACCGCCCATTGGCCCGTGTCGGGCATCTCGAGCTGGCGCCGGTAGAGCGCGGCCAAGGCCTCGTCCTGCCGCGAGAGGCCCGGGTCGGCGCAGATGGCCTTCTCGGTCGCGTTGCCGGCCTTGGTGCAATCGAAGCTTGCGGCCGAGGCGAGGCCAGCGGTTGTGAGGCAGAGCGCCACAAGGGCGAGACGAGTCGATGAGCGCATTCGGTTTCTCCTCGGAGTCGGGACTTTTCGGGTCCGGATGCTAGGAGAGGCGCCGCGCGCCGTCGATGTGCCAAACGGTCAAAGGCGCTATGCCCTTGGACAGAGGCTGCGCTTCAGCCGGCCTTGAACGGGCTGCGCTCGCCCAGATGGTCCATGTAGTTCTCGATGCCGGCCCCCTCGCGCTCGAGAAAGCGCTCGACCGCGTCCGAGAACGCTGGGTGCGCGAGCCAGTGGGCGCTGGTGGTCTTCACCGGCATCAGCGCGCGCGCCATCTTGTGCTCGCCTTGCGCGCCGCCCTCGAAGCGCTGGGCGCCGTGTTCGATGCACCAGGCGAGGGGCTGGTAGTAGCAGGCCTCGAAGTGCAGGCAGTCGACGCGCTCCAGCGCGCCCCAGTAGCGGCCGTAGGCGACCAGCGGTTCGTCCGGCTGCGTGGAGAGCGCGATCAGGCTGGTCGCCATGGGCTTGCCATTGCGCTCGGCGACGAACAGGAGCCAGGCCTCGGGCAGGGTATCGGCCATACGCTGGAAGAAATCGCGCGTGAGGTAGGGCGGGTTGCCGTGCTCGCGGTAGGTGCGTTCGTAGCAGCGGTAGAAGAAATCCCAGTCGGTCTTCGAGATGTCCTTGCCGCGCGACCAGCGGAAGCTCACGCCGGCGTCGGCGACCTTGCGACGCTCCTGGCGGATCTTCTTGCGCTTGTCGTGGGCGAGGCTGGCGAGGAAGGCGTCGAAGTCCGGGTAGCCAGGCTGCTCCGCGGCGGAATGCTCCGCGTCGGACAGCGAGGGCACGTCGGGGCTCGGCGTTGGCACCGCATTCGTCCAATGGAATTGCACAGTGTTGCGTAGCATCAGCCCGGCTTCGGTGCATGCGGCGATGTCCCCGTCGGCGCCGAACAGCAGGTGCAGGGAAGAAAGCCCTTCCTGCTTGCACCACGCAACCAGCGCCTGCACCAGCAGCGTGCGGCTCTGCGCATCGCGTGCCAAAAGGCGTGAGCCCGGCACCGGCGTGAACGGCACGGCGATGACGGCCTTGGGGTAATAAGCAAGCCCGTGCTGCTCATAGGCGTTGGCCCAGGCCCAGTCGAAGACGTACTCGCCGTACGAATGGTCCTTGATGTAGACCGGGCAGGCGGCTTCGAGTTGCTTGCCGCGCCAGAGCGTGACGAACTGCGCCGTCCATCCGCTCGCGGGCGATGCACTGCCGCTTTCGTGCAGCGCCGCGAGGTATTCGTGGCGCATGAAAGGCGAGGGCTCGGCCTGCGCGGCGAGCAGCGCATTCCAGGCTTTCGGGCTCACGTCCGACGGTGACGCCAGAACCCGAATGACATAATCGTTCAAGCCTTTTTCTTCCTTCTGTATGACGCTCAAGCTCGCCATCGCGCAACTCAATTTTGTGGTGGGCGACGTCGACGGCAACGCAAGAAAGATTGTCGATGCCGCACGCGAATCCCATGCACAGGGTGCGCGTCTGCTCCTGACGCCCGAACTCTCGATTGCCGGCTACGCGGCGGAGGACCTGTTCCTGCGTCCCGCCTTCACCGAAGCCTGTGATGATGCCGTGAAAGGCATTGCCGCTGCGCTCGCCGACCTCAAAGACATGGTCGTGGTGGTGGGGCATCCGACTGGGGGCAGCCTTCGCAGCCGCTCCGTGGCGGTGCAGATGCGGCACAACGCAGCGAGCGTCATCAAGGAAGGCCGCATCCTCGATACCTACGCCAAGCGCGAGCTGCCGAACTATCAGGTGTTCGATGAGCGCCGGTATTTCACGCCGGGGCAAGGCACCTGCGTGTTCGAGGCAGGCGGGGTTTCCGTCGGTCTGCTGATCTGCGAGGACGCCTGGTTCGACCAGCCGGCCGAGCTGGCACGTTCGGCCGGAGCCGAGGTGCTCGCCGTGATCAACGCCTCGCCCTATCACGTGGGCAAGGAAGGCGAGCGCGTCGCGCGCATGGCCGACCGGGCACATGCCGTGGGGCTTCCGTTGGTCTACGCGCACCTGGTCGGTGGGCAGGACGAGGTGGTGTTCGACGGCGCCTCCTTCGCGCTGCAGGCGAGCGGCGCACTCGCGATGCAGGTCGAGAGCTTCCAGGAGAAGTTGGTCTTCGCGCAGTTGGAGCGAACACCTGAAGGTGGCGTCGGCTTCGTAGTCGAGCCCGGTGCGGTGGCCGCCCCGCGCGACGCCGAAGCGCAACTGTGGGACGCCCTGGTGCTCGGCGTGCGCGACTACATCGGCAAGAACGGCTTCCCGAGCGCCATCCTGGGGCTCTCGGGCGGCATCGACTCCGCATTGGTGCTCGCCATCGCGGTCGATGCACTCGGCAAGGACAAGGTGCGCGCGGTGATGATGCCTTCGCCTTACACCGCCGACATCAGCTGGATCGATGCGCGCGAGATGGCGAACCGCCTGGGCGTGCGCTACGACGAGATATCGATCAAGCACACCTTCGAGTCCTTCAAGGGTGCCTTGGCCGAGGAATTCAAGGACCGCCCCGAAGACACGGCCGAGGAAAACATCCAGGCCCGCATCCGCGGCACGCTGCTGATGGCCTTGTCGAACAAGTTCGGGTCCATCGTGCTCACCACCGGCAACAAGAGCGAAATGGCCACCGGCTACTGCACGCTCTATGGCGACATGGCGGGCGGTTTCGCGGTCATCAAGGACCTGCTCAAGACCACGGTGTTCGCGCTCGCGCGCTGGCGCAACGCCCATGACCCGTACGGCACCGGCGCCGCGCCGATCCCCGATCGGATCATCACGCGCCCCCCGAGCGCCGAGCTTCGGCCCGATCAGACCGACCAGGACAGCCTGCCGCCCTACGACATCCTCGACGGCATCCTGGCACGCTACATGCAGGACGACGAGGGCATCGACGAGATCATTGCCGCGGGCTACGAACGCGCCGTGGTCGAGCGGGTCGCACGGCTCATCAAGGTCAATGAATACAAACGGCGCCAGGCGCCAGTAGGAATCCGGGTCACCCACCGAAGCTTCGGCAAGGATTGGCGTTACCCTATCACCAGCAAATTCAACGAAACCGCCGGAGCACGAAAACCATGAAGCAGATCACCGCCATCGTCAAACCCTTCAAGCTCGAGGACGTGCGCGAGGCCTTGGCCGAAGTGGGCGTTACCGGCCTGACCGTGACCGAGGTCAAGGGCTTCGGCCGTCAGAAGGGCCATACCGAGCTCTACCGCGGCGCCGAATACGTGGTCGACTTCCTGCCCAAGATGAAGGTCGAAGTGGTCGTCAACGAGGGCGATGTGGAGCGCTGCATCGAAGCCATCGTCAATTCGGCGCGCACCGGGAAGATCGGCGACGGCAAGATCTTCGTGACCGCCGTGGAGCGCATCGTGCGCATCCGTACCGGCGAAGAAAACGAGAACGCCGTCTGAAGCAAAAAAGCCCCGTCGAACGGGGCTTTTTCTTTCGAGACTGACCCGTCCTGCCCAGCGTTGACACCTTTCATCAGTGAAAGGAAAAAGCGCAATGGGCACAGGCGTCAAGAGAACTCAGCGTGACTACACGATGGCCTTCAAATTGGCTGTCGTCGAGCAAGTGGAAAAAGGGGAGCTGACCTGGGGCCAAGCGCAGAGTCGCTATGGGATCCAGGGCAACTCGACAGTGTTGAACTGGCTGCGCAAGCACGGTCGCCAGGGGTGGGGTCGTGCGGCATCATCGGCGGCTATGCCGATCGACAAGACAGCCATTGCACGGACGCCAGAACAGCGGATCAAGGAATTGGAAACGCAACTGGCCATGGCGCAGGAGAAGGCCCGGTTGTTCGAAGCGGTGCTGGAGGTCCTGAAGAAGGATCACGGCGTGCGTGTCGTAAAAAAGCCTTCGGGCAAGTCCTCGCGCAAGGCCTCGTCCAAGGGCTGAGCGTGACGCGGGCCTGCCACCACATGGGCATCAGCCGTCAGGCGTACTACCAGGGCCAGCACAGGGCCACCCGGCGCCACGAACGCGCCGAAGCGGTGGTGCAGTTGGTCAAGGAACAGCGCATGCGCCAGCCGAGACTGGGTACGCGCAAGCTGCACTACCTGCTGCGTGAGCCGTTGCAGCGCCAAGGCATCGAATTGGGGCGTGATGCGATGTTCGACGTGCTGCGCAACGCGCGCCTGCTTGTGGCGAACCGCCGGGCGTACCACAAGACGACGGACAGCCATCATCGCTTTCGCCGCCACCCGAACCTGGTCAAAGCGGGGCCTACGCAGATTCGCGTCACGCGCAGCGAGCAGCTGTGGGTGGCCGACATCACGTACCTGCCCACGGTCGACAAGGTGGTCTACCTCAGCTTGGTCACCGACGCGCATTCCCGCAAGATCGTGGGCTGGCACGTCCATGCCAGCCTGCAGACGGAGGAGGTGGCGCGGGCCCTGAAGATGGCGCTGCGCGAGCGAAAGACGCGCGAGCAACTCGTGCATCACTCTGATCGCGGCATCCAATACTGCTCGAACTACTATCAGGCGCTGCATCGCCGCCATGGCCTGAAGTGCTCGATGACCGACGGCTACGACTGCTACCAGAACGCACTGGCCGAGCGCATCAATGGCATCCTCAAGACCGAATTCCTGCTGAGCCAGCCAGCTGACCTGGCTCAGGCCAGACGACTGGTGGCCGAGTCCGTGCATATCTACAACCACGAGCGGCCCCATCTGTCGCTCAAAATGCAAACGCCCGATGCTGTGCATCGGGCGTCCGTGGTCGGCTGAGGCCGGCTATTTGGGTGTCAACGCAATTCAGGACGGGTCAGACGGGCGTCAGAGGTTTTCCGACAGCCTGTCTTCGCGCGGATGGAGCGGCACTTCGGCGCGCAGTGCCGTGAGCAGTTCGGTGGCGTCGGTGCCGGTGCGGATCAGCGTCATCTGCCAGTCGCCCATGAAGCCTTCCCGCACGCTGTGCGCGAGGAAGCCCAGCAGGCCGTCGTAGTAGCCAGCGGTGTTGAGAATGCCGATCGGCTTGTCGTGGTAGCCGAGCTGGCGCCAGGTCCAGATCTCGAACAATTCCTCGAAGGTGCCGATTCCCCCCGGCAGGGCGATGAAGGCATCGGCACGTTCGCCCATCATGGCCTTGCGCTCGTGCATGGTGTCCACCACGTGCAATTCGTCGCAGAGGGGATTGGCCAGTTCCTTGTCGACGAGGGCCTTGGGGATGATGCCGACGACGCGGCCGCCGGCCAGACGGGTGGCTTCGGCCACCGTGCCCATCAGGCCAGTGCGGCCGCCACCGTAGACCAGTTGGCCGCCATGCTGGCCGATCCACTGGCCGACAGCCTTGGCCGCCTCGGAAAACTCGGGGCGCTCGCCGGGACGCGAGCCGCAATACACACAGATCGAAAATTCAGGATTCATCCCGCCATCATGCCTCGGGACGCGAGGCCCGCTCATGACACGAAGCGCGTCCACAATGCCGCCGCCCAGATGCCGCTGCACAGCGTGAGCGACAGCAAAACCGCGGCACTGCCCATGTCCTTGGCGCGCTTGGAGAGGTCGTGCCATTCGGGGCCGATGCGGTCGATGGCGGCCTCGACGGCGGTGTTGAGCAACTCCACGATCATCACCAGGATGGCGCTGCCGGCAAGCAAGGCCACCTCGACCCAGCTGCGGCCGAGCCAGAAAGCGGCCGGGATCATCACGATCGACAGGATCGCTTCCTGCCGGAAGGCGGGTTCGCTCCAGCCGGCGCGAAGCCCGTGCAGCGAGATCAGCGTGGCATGAAAGACGCGCTCAAAACCCTTGCGGGCCTTTTGTGGATTGACGGCGGGATCGGGAAGCTCGGGCAGGGCACTCATCGGCGGCTCATGGGCTTGGAGGTGATGAGCCGCGTACCGGCCCAGGCGTCGTGCCAGAACTGGCGCTCGGGGTGAAAACGGGCGAGAACCGCCCAGACAGCGACCCAGCCGAAGATCAGGACGGTCGATTCGCCGCCAGACAGCTTGAAAGGCGCGATCGCGGCAAGCGGCGGCAGGAACCAGATCCAGCTGAGGAGGTAGCGAGCTAAAGCTCGGCGCTGGCTGACGGGCTGGCCGTGAATGTCGACGATGCGGATGTTCCAGGTCTTCATCGCGAGCGTTTGGCCCTTGGCCCAGAACCAGACGAAGTACACGCCGAACACCACGAAGAGGAACGCCTGGAACAGGTGTCGGCGCGAATCCATGGCGTCGCGCATCTGGCCCAGCGTGCTGAACAGCCAACCCGAGACGAACACGACCGCGAACAGCAGCATGCCTTCGTAGAGCCAGCAGGCCATCCGGCGCCACAGGCCGGGCACCGTGGAAGCAAGAGCGCCGTTTGCCGGTGCGTCGGGCGAGGCAGGCTGATCGGGCCCCGACGCCTCGGGAGAACTGGAAACCATCGAAGCCTTGCCTGGTATCAGGGAGCGGAGGGAAGCTGCTCGGCCGCCGCAGGCGTCGGCGCCGGGACCTGAGCCTCGGCGGGAACCGGCGGCGATGTGACGTTGGCGGTAGCTGGCGCCGCGGCAGGCGCAGTGCTCGTGGCAGCAGGCATCCGCTCCAACGGGGTCGTCACAAGGATGGCCGCGGCGGGCATGGACGATGGGGTCGGCGGTGCCAAAACGATCCTGGGCGTGTGTTGGCCGGGCGGCGTGACGGCGGGCACCGGTACGAGCTTTTGCGACGAGACGGGGCGCACGGGAATGGCCGCACCGCGCGGCTTGGCCGGTGCGCGCTCGGCGAGCTTGCGCTTTTCTTCCTCGCTCAAGGCCTGGTATTGCTCCCACTTGGCCTTGCGCTCGTCGGCCGGCAGGCGTTTGACCTCCGCGAAGTTCAGGCGCGCCTGGGCCCGCTGCTGATTGCTCAGGGCGGCCCACTCGATCATGCGGCTGTGCAGGGTGACTTGATCATCCGTCGACATGGTCGCGAAGTTTCGTGACAGTGCCAGCCACTTGCGCTTTTGCCCGGTGTTCATCGTGGTCCAGTGCGAGACCAGGGGCTTGAGGGCCAGTTGCTGTTCGGCGGTGAGCTCGCTCCAGAGCGGCTTGGTTGCAGGAACTGTCTTGGTGGCGCCGGCTGCCGCGGAGTTTGCAACACCCGTCTGTCCAGCCTTGTTGACCTCGGAGGGCGGCTGGGCGGAGGCAAGCGTCAGGCTGAACGCCGCAACGGCGAGCGCGCCCGCCCAAACGGATGCGCCCGCCGTGAGCGGGCGCAAGGGACGGGGGGTGTTCGCGCTGGATTTGGAACGGCGTCGCATTCGGTCGGGGAGGGTCAGTCGGAGGCGCCGTCGGCCTTCAGGAATTGAGCGAAGCCCGGGTCGGTGTAGGCGGCCGGGGGCAGGTCGCCGGTGAGGAGCGCGGAGTCGACTTCGGCCAGCTCGCTGACGCGGTCGTCGTCCTGCATCACGCTGATGGTGATGAGGCCGGCCACAAGCGCGATCAGCGGCACCACCGACCCGATGCGGGTCCACCAGCCACCGCCGAGCGTGAGCGCGTGGCCGGACTGCACCACTTCCGGCGCAGTCCGCAATTGCGGTGCTTGCTTGCGCGCGGCTACCGCCTGCGCACGCGCAACGCGCAACCGCTCGCCGATGTCGTGCGAGAGCTCCTGGTTGCCGTCGGAGAGCCGGGCAGCCAGGCGCTGACCGAACTGATCTTCGGCGGCGTTAAAAGAAGTTGGAACCTTAGTGTTCATAGCGATATTCCCTTGGCCTTGAGCGCCTTGCTCAGAGCGTGGACGGCTCGCGAGCAATGGGTTTTGACGCTGCCCTCGGAGCAGCCCATCGCAGCGGCCGTCTCTGCGACGTCCATTTCCTCCCAGTAACGCATCAGGAAAGCCTCGCGTTGACGGCCCGGCAATGCAGCGATCTGTTCCTCGATCTCGTGGAAGACCTGGGCGCGGCGGGTGGTGTCTTCGGCGCTTTCCGTTTCTCTGGAGTCTGTTGGCGAGACGAAGTTCTCCAGAAGATCGAAATCTCCGTCGTCGTCGACCGAGTCGAAATCGCTCAGATTCGAGAACAGCGCGCGCCGGGTTTTCTGGCGGCGGAACCAGTCGAGCGTGCAGTTCGACAGGATGCGCTGGAACAGCATCGGCAGTTCGTTGGCCGGCTTGTCGCCATAGTGCTGCGCCAGCTTCATCATGCTGTCCTGCACGATGTCGAGCGCCGCTTCTTCGTCCCGCACGTGGTAGACCGAGCGCTTGAAAGCGCGTCGTTCGACGCTTTTCAGGAAGTCGGAGAGTTCTTGTTCAGTGGCCAAGCGAGAGGGGGCGCGCAAGGCGCGCCGCGTGGGAAGGGATATCTAGCGAACGCTTATGTTTTCCGCCGCGGATTATGCCCCGATGCCTTTACAAGCCACCTGAAGCGAATCTGAACCGCCGGGTAATGTCATAATCCGCGCTGCAAGTCAAAAGGCAAACGGGTCAAGGTCCGGCG
Organism: Variovorax sp. W1I1; assembly: GCF_030815625.1. Classification (NCBI taxonomy): domain Bacteria; kingdom Pseudomonadati; phylum Pseudomonadota; class Betaproteobacteria; order Burkholderiales; family Comamonadaceae; genus Variovorax; species Variovorax sp. W1I1. The sequence goes on from NZ_JAUSWZ010000001.1 coordinate 2,076,942, forward strand.
GAACATCAGTCCGCTCATGGCTATGGCCTCAAGTCCTGGCGCGGCCCCACAAGGGTTGGCAAGGGGCACCCAAGGTTTTTCGTTCCCGAAAAAACACAAAGGTTGATCATGGAAATCTCGAAGGCGGAGATCATCTCCGCAGCAGCCGCGTCCTCAGGCGCCGGCAACCCAACGCAAGAACTCATGGGCGCTGAAGTGCTGATCAAGGCACTGCAGGCCGAAGGCGTCCAGTACGTCTGGGGCTACCCCGGCGGCGCGGTTCTGTACATCTACGACGCGTTCTACAAGCAGGACACCATCCAGCACGTTCTGGTGCGCCACGAGCAGGCAGCCGTGCACGCGGCCGACGGCTATGCACGCGCCACCGGCGAAGTCGGCGTGGCACTGGTCACCTCGGGTCCCGGCCTGACCAACGCGGTCACCGGCATCGCTACGGCGTACATGGACTCCATTCCGATGGTGATCATTTCGGGCCAGGTACCCACCGCTGCCATCGGCCTCGATGCCTTCCAGGAATGCGACACGGTCGGCATCACCCGCCCCATCGTCAAGCACAACTTCCTCGTCAAGGATCCCAAGGATCTGGCCATGACGATGAAGAAGGCCTTCCACATCGCACGCAGTGGCCGTCCCGGCCCCGTGGTGGTGGACGTGCCCAAGGACGTTTCCTTCAAGAAGACGCCCTATGCCGGCTATCCCGACAAGGTCGAGATGCGCTCGTACAACCCGGTGCGCAAGGGCCACGGCGGCCAGATCCGCAAGGCGCTGCAACTGCTGCTCGCGGCCAAGCGTCCGTACATCTACACCGGCGGCGGCGTGCTCCTGGGCAATGCATGCAACGAACTGCGCACGCTGGTCGACATGCTCGGCTACCCGGTCACGAATACGCTGATGGGCCTGGGCGCCTATCCGGCGAGTGACCGCAAGTTCCTCGGCATGCTGGGCATGCACGGCACCATCGAAGCCAACAATGCGATGCAGAACTGCGACGTGCTGCTGGCCGTGGGTGCGCGATTCGACGACCGCGTGATTGGCAACCCGAAGCACTTCGCGACGAACGAACGCAAGATCATCCACGTCGACATCGACCCCTCGAGCATCTCCAAGCGCGTGAAGGTCGACATCCCGATCGTCGGCGACGTGAAGGACGTGCTCACTGAGCTGATCTCGATGATCCGCGAGAGCACCACCAAGCCCGACGCCGGCGCGCTGGCCGACTGGTGGAAGACCATCGAGGCCTGGCGTTCGCGCGACTGTCTCAAATACGACCGCGGCAACAAGGACGTGATCAAGCCGCAGTACGTGGTCGAGACGCTCTGGAACATGACCAAGGACGCCGACGCGTACATCACGTCGGACGTGGGCCAGCACCAGATGTGGGCCGCGCAGTATTACCGCTTCGACGAGCCGCGCCGCTGGATCAATTCGGGCGGCCTGGGCACCATGGGCGTGGGCATTCCCTACGCCATGGGCATCAAGCTCGCGAAGCCCGATTCGGAAGTGTTCACCATCACCGGCGAAGGCTCGGTGCAGATGTGCATCCAGGAACTCTCCACCTGCCTGCAATACAACACGCCGATCAAGATCTGCTCGCTCAACAACCGCTACCTGGGCATGGTGCGCCAGTGGCAGGAGATCGAATACTCCGGCCGCTACAGCCACAGCTACATGGATGCACTGCCGAACTTCGTGAAGCTGGCCGAGGCCTATGGCCACGTCGGCATGCTGATCGAGCGTCCACAAGACGTGGAGCCCGCGCTGCGTGAAGCGCGCAAGCTCAAGGACCGCACGGTGTTCATGGACTTCCGCACCGATCCCACCGAGAACGTGTTCCCGATGGTGAAGGCCGGCATGGGCATCACCGAGATGCTGTTGGGTTCCGAAGATCTTTGATCTCCGGCGCATTCGCTTTTAACTCTTTACTGACGAATCTATTGCCCGCCAAGCCTGCGCATTACCGTGCGTGGGGGAGGGCGGCGAAAAGAGGAGTCACGCAAACATGAAACACATCATTGCAGTGCTGCTGGAAAACGAGCCGGGTGCTCTTTCCCGCGTGGTGGGCCTGTTCTCGGCCCGTGGCTACAACATCGAATCGCTGACCGTCGCGCCGACCGAGGATGCAAGTCTCTCGCGCATGACCATCGTCACGACCGGTTCGGACGATGTGATCGAACAGATCACCAAGCACCTGAACCGCCTGATCGAGGTCGTGAAGGTCGTCGACCTGACCGAAGGTGCCTACACCGAGCGCGAGCTCATGATGGTGAAGGTGCGGGCGGTGGGCAAGGAGCGGGAAGAGATGATGCGCATGGCCGAGATTTTTCGCGGCCGCATCATCGACGTCACCGACAAGAGCTACACCATCGAACTCACCGGCGATCACGGCAAAAACGACGCTTTTTTGGAAGCGATCGACCGTAGCGCTATCCTCGAGACTGTCCGCACCGGTGCCAGCGGCATCGGGCGCGGCGAGCGCATCCTGCGCGTGTAGGGGGTGAAGATCCCCTCAGTTCCATCGTTTATCAAACACGACATGAGGAGAAGGTAATGCAACAGTTGTTGGGCTTCGACAAAATGGTGACTCCCATCATCATCCGGATAGTCTATTTTCTCGGACTGCTGGTGGTCTTGATTACCGGGGTCGCAACGCTTTTCAGCGGCGGCCTGCGAGGGGTTCTAACCGGCCTCGCCATTTTGGTTTTCGGCGCGATCATGGTTCGCGTCTATAGCGAATTGCTGATCCTGCTGTTCCGCATTCACGACAACCTCGTGTCCATCAACCAGCAAATGAAGGACCGGAATCCCTCCGGCCAACTGTGAGTGAACGCACCCCCGCTTGAGGGGGTGCTCGAGATTAATTAGGAAAGACGCATCATGAAGGTTTACTACGACAAGGACGCCGACCTCAGCCTCATCAAGGGCAAGACGGTCGCAATCATCGGTTACGGGTCGCAAGGTCATGCGCACGCGCAGAACCTGAACGACAGCGGCGTCAAGGTCGTGGTCGGCCTGCGCAAGGGTGGTGCTTCGTGGGACAAGGTCGGCAAGGCCGGCCTGCAGGTCGCCGAAGTGGCCGATGCCGTGAAGTCCGCCGACGTCGTCATGATCCTGCTGCCCGACGAGCAGATCGCCAATGTCTACAAGAACGACGTGGCCCCGCACATCAAGGAAGGCGCCTCGCTCGTCTTCGCGCACGGCTTCAACGTGCACTACGGTTTCGTGCAACCGCGCGCCGACCTGGACGTGTGGATGGTCGCCCCCAAGGCCCCGGGCCACACCGTGCGCAGCACCTACACGCAAGGCGGCGGCGTGCCCCACCTCGTGGCCGTGCACCAGGACAAGACCGGCAAGGCGCGTGACCTCGCGCTGAGCTACGCCACCGCCAACGGCGGCGGCAAGGCCGGCATCATCGAGACCAACTTCCGCGAAGAAACCGAGACCGACCTGTTCGGCGAACAAGCGGTTCTGTGCGGCGGCACGGTCGAGCTGATCAAGGCTGGTTTCGAAACGCTGGTGGAAGCCGGCTACGCGCCCGAAATGGCGTACTTCGAATGCCTGCACGAGCTCAAGCTGATCGTCGACCTGATCTATGAAGGCGGCATCGCCAACATGAACTACTCGATCTCGAACAACGCCGAATACGGCGAGTACGTCACGGGCCCGCGCATCGTGACCGACGAGACGAAGAAGGTCATGAAGCAGGTGCTCAAGGACATCCAGACCGGCGAATACGCCAAGAGCTTCGTGCTCGAAGCCGCTGCCGGCCAGCCCGCGCTGATCAGCCGCCGTCGCCTGAACGCAGAGCACCAGATCGAAGTCGTCGGCGAAAAGCTGCGCGCGATGATGCCCTGGATCAAGAAGAACAAGCTGGTCGACCAGACCCGTAACTGATCTTCGCGCCAGGAGGGTGCTTCGGCACCCGTTTCCCGAGGGCCACCCGTCGCGGTGGCCCTTTTGTTTGTCGGGGGCGCAGGGCCCCCTGAACTACACTGCGAACCATGCGACTCACAGATCAAAATGCTATCGAATGGATAGCTGCTCGCGCAGTGCCCATGAGGGACGGAGGCAACTTCAATGCATGACGACACGCTCCCCGACGATGTGCAGCCGCGCAAGCGTCGCAAGGGCATCTACATCCTGCCGAACCTGTTCACGCTGGCGGCGTTGTTCGGCGGCTTCTATTCGGTCGTGATGGCCATGAACGCGCGCTTCGATCTCGCGGCGCTCGGCGTATTCGCCGCGATGATCCTCGACAGCCTGGACGGGCGCGTCGCGCGCATGACCAATACGCAAAGCGCGTTCGGCGAGCAGATGGATTCGCTGTCCGATATGGTGTCGTTCGGCGCGGCGCCGGCGCTCATCGCCTACGAATGGTCGCTCAAGGGCCTGGGTCGCTGGGGCTGGATCGCGGCCTTCGTTTACTGCGCTTGTGCGGCCCTGCGGCTTGCGCGTTTCAACGTGAACACCGGTGTGGTCGACAAGCGCTGGTTCCAGGGGTTGCCGTCGCCTGCCGCGGCGGCGCTCGTCGCGGGCTTCATCTGGCTTGTGAACGAATGGGGCAAGCGCGGCGGTGAGGTGCTGTACCTCTCGTGGACGCAGATCACCTGGGTCACCTTCGCGTTCACGCTCTATGCGGGCCTCTCGATGGTGACGAACGCACCGTTCTACAGCTTCAAGGACGTGCAGATGAAGAAGAGCGTGCCCTTCGTCGTGATCGTGCTCATTGCGCTCGGCATCGCGGTCATCAACATCCATCCGCCGACGGTGCTGTTCGGCCTCTTCGTGGCCTATGGTTTGAGCGGCTATGTGGTTTACGCATGGCGCAAGGCCAAGGGTCAGCCGGTCAGCGTGATCAGCACCTCGACCGAAGAGCCCGACGAGCGGGGCTTGCACAACTGAATGTCGCTTATGCTACATTCGCAACCCTCATGACCAAGATTTCGCTGCTGGCCCTACTAGCCCTCCCTCACGGGCGGAGACGGTAGCGCACGCGCAAATCCCTCACCACGGCCCGTTCGCACCAGCAACGGGCCGTTTGTTTTTGGGGTTGCTGGTTGATTACCAACCATCACAGAGAAATCGACATGCTCAAGCAACCGCAAGCCAAATACCGCGCATTCGCCCCGATCGGCCTCAAGGACCGCACCTGGCCCGATGCCGTGCTGACCAGGGCCCCGATCTGGCTGTCGACCGACCTGCGCGATGGCAACCAGGCCCTGGTCGAGCCCATGGACATCGCGCGCAAGATGCGGATGTTCGAGACCCTCGTGGCGATCGGCTTCAAGGAAATCGAAGTCGGCTTTCCGTCCGCATCGCAGGTCGAATTCGACTTCGTGCGCAAGCTCATCGAGGAAGACCGTATCCCCGACGACGTGACGATCCAGGTGCTGACGCAGGCCCGTGACCACCTCATCGCCCGCACCTTCGAATCGCTGCAAGGCGCCCCGCGCGCCATCGTGCATCTCTACAACGCCGTGGCCCCGGTGATGCGCCGCGTGGTGCTCGGCATGGACGAAGACCAGATCGTCGAACTCGCCAGCAGCCACGCACGCATGTTCAACGACTTCGCCGCGAAGCAGCCGAACACGAAGTGGACCTTCCAGTACTCGCCCGAAATGTTCTCGGGCACCGACGTTGTGTTTTCCAAGCGCGTGGTCGATGCAGTCACCGAAGTCTGGGCGCCGACGCCCGAGCACAAGTGCATCGTCAACCTGCCCACGACGGTCGAGCATTCGACGCCCAACATCTTCGCGGACATGATCGAGTGGATGCACCGCAACCTCGCTCGCCGCGATTCGATCGTGCTGTGCGTGCACCCGCACAACGATCGCGGCACCGGCACCGCCGCCGGTGAGCTGGCCTTGATGGCGGGCGCCGAGCGCATCGAAGGCTGTCTCTTCGGCAACGGCGAGCGCACCGGCAATCTCGACCTCGTGAACGTTGCGCTTAACCTCTACACGCAGGGCGTCTCACCCGAACTGGACTTCTCGAACATCGACGAGATCCGCGCGACCGTCGAGCACTGCAACCAGATTCCGGTGCACCCGCGCCATCCTTATGTCGGCGATCTCGTCTACACCTCGTTCTCGGGCTCGCACCAGGACGCGATCAAGAAGGCCTTCGCCGCGCGCAAGGAAGGCGACATCTGGGACATGCCCTACCTCCCCATCGATCCGAAGGACGTGGGCCGCAGCTACGAGGCGGTGATCCGCGTGAACAGCCAGTCGGGCAAGGGCGGCATGGCCTACCTGCTCGAGAGCGAGTACGGCCTCGAGATGCCGCGTCGCCTGCAGATGGAATTCATGCAGAGCGTGCAGCGCGTGATGGACGTGGCCGGCAAGGAGCTCACTGCCGCCGACCTCTGGCAGCTCTTCGTGAGCGAGTACGGCATCGAGACCGCGCAATCGTTGCAGCACCGCGTGATCGAAGAAGAAGGCGAGGGCGCCAACGCCTCCGTCATCCTGCGCGGCGACCTGCCATGGGATGGTGAAAGCCGTGCCATCGAAGGCCGTGGCAACGGCCCGATCGACGCCTTCACGCAAGCGCTGAGCAAGGCCACTGGGCACACCGTGCGCGTGATGGACTACCACCAGCACGCGATCGGAGCCGGCGCCGATGCGAAGTCGGTGGCGTACCTCGAACTGCGCGTGGACGAAAGCCAGACGCTGTTCGGCGTGGGTATCGACGCCAACGTGATCACGGCGTCGCTGAAGGCCATCGTCTCGGGCGTGCAACGTGCGCGGAGCCGGGGCGCGCGCAGCGCACAATCGGAGGTTGAAGTCGCCTGAAGGCATGACCCCCACGCTCCCGCACTGCGTGTCGTCGCTGCCCCCCGAGGGGGCCGCAGGCCGCCTTGGGAGCGGCCCGGCGTCGGCCCGATCGGCGGCTGATAAAACCCAAGGAGATTCACGATGGCTGACCAACTCATTATTTTCGACACCACCTTGCGCGATGGCGAGCAATCGCCCGGCGCTTCCATGACGCGCGACGAGAAGATGCGCATCGCCAAGCAGCTCGAGCGGCTGAAGGTCGATGTCATCGAAGCCGGTTTCCCGGCCAGTTCGAACGGCGACTTCGAGGCGGTCAAGGCGATTGCCAACGCGATCAAGGATTCGACGGTGTGCGGCCTCTCGCGTGCCAACGACCGCGACATCGCGCGTGCGGCAGAAGCCCTCAAGGGCGCCGCCCGCGGCCGCATCCACACCTTCATCGCGACCTCGCCGCTGCACATGGAAAAGAAGCTGCGCATGTCGCCCGACGAGGTGCACGAGCAGGCGAAGCTCGCCGTGCGCTTTGCGCGCAACCTCGTGAGCGACGTGGAGTTCAGCCCCGAAGACGGCTACCGCAGCGACCCGGACTTCCTGTGCCGCGTGCTGGAAACCGTGATCAACGAAGGTGCCACCACCATCAACGTGCCCGACACCGTCGGCTACGCCATTCCCGAGCTCTACGGCAACTTCATCAAGATGCTGCGGGAGCGCGTTCCCAACAGCGACAAGGCGATCTGGTCGGTGCATTGCCACAACGACCTGGGCATGGCGGTGGCCAATTCGCTCGCCGGCGTGAAGATCGGCGGCGCGCGCCAGGTGGAGTGCACCATCAACGGCCTGGGCGAGCGTGCGGGCAACTGCTCGCTCGAAGAAGTGGTGATGGCGGTGAAGACGCGCCGCGACTACTTCGGGCTCGACCTCAACATCGACACCCAGCACATCGTGGCCGCGAGCCGCATGGTGAGCCAGACGACTGGCTTCGTTGTGCAGCCCAACAAGGCTGTCGTGGGCGCCAACGCCTTCGCGCACGCCTCGGGCATTCACCAGGACGGCGTGCTCAAGGCGCGCGACACCTACGAGATCATGCGTGCCGAAGACGTGGGCTGGGCCGCCAACAAGATCGTGCTGGGCAAGCTCAGCGGCCGCAACGCGTTCAAGCAGCGGCTGCAGGAACTGGGCGTGACGATGGCCGGCGAGGCTGACATCAACGCCGCCTTCCTCCGGTTCAAGGAACTGGCCGATCGCAAGTCCGAAATTTTTGACGAAGACATCCTTGCACTCGTCAGCGCGGAAGAGTTGTCGAACGTTGACGAACAGTTTGCTTTTGTCTCTCTCGCCCAGCACAGCGAAACCGGCGAGCGCCCCCAGGCGAAAGTCGTCTTTACCGTTCAGGGCAAGGAAGTGACCGGAGAATCCGACGGCAATGGCCCGGTTGATGCTTCCCTGAAGGCCATCGAGTCCCACGTGAAGAGCGGCGCCGAGATGGTTCTTTACTCGGTGAATGCGATCAGTGGCTCGACAGAGAGCCAAGGTGAAGTTACAGTTCGGTTACAAAACGCAGGGCGGGTGGTCAACGGTGTGGGTGCAGACCCAGACATCGTGGTTGCTTCGGCAAAGGCTTATTTGAGTGCGCTCAATAAGTTACAGAGCCAAGCTGAGAGAGTTGCAGCGCAAGGTTAGGTTTTCAGGCGTTCCTTGGTATTCGAATGAAGAAGAGGATGCAAGTAACTGATATTGCGTGTCTTTTTTGAATTCGATACACTGCGGTCCTCGTTTGTCGCCGCTGGTGGAGATTTATTAATGCCTGAAGCCCGTCTCCGCCGAGTTTCCAGCCAGCGGTTCTTGCCCGCATTCAAATTCATCGCCGTCGCGCTCTGCGCCACGGCGTTTTTGCTGCCTGGCGCCCAGGCCGCAAAGAAAGAAAAGACCACAGCCGCCAAGACCTCCGTCGCCAAGAAGGCGAAGGGGCCGGTGCCGGTCGAAGTCAAGCGCAATGCGTCCTCCGGCAAGACGGTCGCCAAGCGAAGCGAAAAGGCTGAAAAGGTCGTTCGCGGCGGCCGCAACGTGGTGGCCACGATCCGCAAGAAGAACGGTAAGACCGTGGTGGCCGTCCAGCGCCGCTCGGTGGTGCGCGTGGAAACGCCGGCGCGCCAGTCCTTCGGCCAGATGGCCGGCCTGCACGGCACAGACGACGCACTCGACCTGAAGTCGAGCGTTGCCCTCGTGATCGACCAGGACACGCACGAAGTGCTGTTCAGCAAGAACGACCATGCCGTGCTGCCGATTGCCTCGCTGACCAAGCTGATGACCGGCTTGCTCATCAGCGAAGCCCGTCTGCCGAATGACGAGCTGATCACGATCACCCAAGACGACGTCGATACCGAAAAGGGCAGCCGTTCGCGCCTGACCGTCGGCACGATGTTGTCGCGCGGCGAGCTGCTGCACCTGGCCCTGATGTCGAGCGAAAACCGTGCGGCGCACGCGCTGGGCCGCACCTATCCGGGTGGCCTCTCCACTTTCGTGAGCATCATGAATGCCAAGGCCAAGATGCTCGGCATGAAGGACACGCGCTACGTGGAGCCCACGGGCCTGTCGAGCCGCAACCAGTCGAGCGCGCAAGACCTGGCACTGCTGGTCAACGCCGCTTACGCGGATGCCACGGTGCGCTCGCTTTCCACGTCGCCTGAATACCAGGTTGAGGTCGGCAACCGCGTGCTGCAGTTCAACACCACCAATCGTCTCGTGAAGAGCCCCGACTGGGAAATCGGCGTGCAGAAGACCGGTTTCATCAACGAAGCGGGTCAATGCCTGGTGATGCAGGCCAAGGTGGCCGGCCGCAAGCTGATCATGGTGTTCCTGGATTCGGCGGGCAAGTTCAGCCGTATCGCCGATGCCGAGCGCGTTCGCCGTTGGGTCGAGGCGACGCATGCCGTGCCGGGTTCGCCGGCCGCTTCGCGCAGCGTGAGCTACCAAGTCGCAGGCTGAATCGCAGCAGGGCCGCAATAGCGGTCGCAAAAAAGAAAGCGGGCCAAGGCCCGCTTTGTCTTTTGGAGCTCCGCAAAGGGGCTCAGACGCTCGCTGAAGGCGTGCTGGTTGTCGGGGCAGGCGTTGCCGCAGCCACGCCATCCTTGAACCCCAGCGCGCCCGAGATTTCGTTGGCCGTTGCCTGCAGCTTGGGCAGCCAGCCTTCGTCCAGCCGGTCGGCAGGCGCTGAGATCGAGAGGCCCGCCACCAGCTTGCCCTGGTCGTCGTAGATGCCGGCGGCCATGCAGCGCACGCCCAGCTCCAGTTCTTCGTTGTCACGGGCAATGCCGTACTGGCGCGCCTTCGACAGCTCACGCTCCAGCGCAGGCAATTGCGTGATGCTGTTGCGGGTGTGGCCCGCCAGGCCTGTGCGGGTCGCATAGCTGCGCACCCGTGCCGGATCGTCTGCTGCCAGAAAGAGCTTGCCTGTCGAGGTGAGATGCAAAGCTGCGCGCCCACCGATCGCACGCACCACCTGCATGCCCGAGCGCTCGCTGTAGGAGCGCTCGATGTAGACGATCTCGTCGCCCTGGCGCATGCTGAGGTTCACCGGCTGCTGCGTGAGCTTGTGCAGCTCGCGCATCGGGCCCAGTGCGGCATCGCGCACATTGAGCCGACCCTTCACCAGGTTGCCCAGTTCCAGCAGGCGCATGCCCAACCGGTAGCTGCCCGCCTCGGGCCGGTCGACAAAGCGACCGACCGCCAGGTCGTTGAGGATGCGGTGCGTGGTCGAAGGGTGGAGCCCGGTCTTCTCGCTGATTTCTTTCAGGGAGATGGCCTCCTCGCGGGATGCCAGGACGTCGATAAGCGAAAACATCCGCTCGATCACCTGGATCACGGGAACTGCAGGAACGTCGGATTGGTTTTTTCTCATGGCGCTGTGCGGTGATGACCGAGCGCCATTTTATCTTGTGAAATCGCCGGATGGCTGCCAGTGTCCATCCACCAACACTTCGTGCGGGGAAAAGCGCGCCTTGTAGTGCATCTTGGGGCTGCGTTCGATCCAGTAGCCGAGGTAGACGTGCGGGAGGCCCAGCTTGCGCGCCTGCTCGATCTGCCACAGCACGCTGTAGGTCCCATAACCAGCGCTCGTATCCGGTTCGTAGAACGTATAGACCGCCGAGATCCCGTCGTTCAGCACATCGAGGATCGACACCATCTTGAGTGCGCCTGCGCTGCCGTCGGCCAGCGTCTCGCGAAACTCGACCAGCCGCGAATTGACCCGGCTCTGCAGCAGGAACTGGGTGTACTGGTCGATGCTGTCGTGGTCCATGCCGCCGCCCGCGTGGCGGCCGTTCTGGTAGCGCAGGTAGAGCTGGTAGTGCTCGGGCACGAAGCACAGCTTGAGCACGCGGGCCTGCAGGTCGGCATGCTGCTTGGCGGCGCGGCGCTGGCTGCGCGTCGGCCTGAAGCCGTTGGCCAGCACGCGCAGCGGAATGCAGGCGCGGCAGCCATCGCAGTAGGGCCGGTAGGTGAACATGCCGCTGCGCCGGAACCCGCTGAGCACGAGGTCGGAATAGGCGTCGTTGTGGATCAGGTGGCTGGGCGTGGCCACCTGCGAGCGGGCCTGCCGGTCCGGCAGATAGCTGCAGGGATAGGGCGCCGTCGCGTAGAACTGCAGCGTGTGAAGCGGGAGATCCTTGAGGTGCGTCACGTCGGTGAAAGAGGTCGCGCGGAAAGGAGTTCGGCCCAGTATACGGGCTCGAATTGCCACTGTGGCCCCTCCTGTTCCCGGGCCTTGGCCACGTGGGCGACGAAGCGCTTGCGCGGCATTTCCCGGGCGCCCAGGCTCGCGAGGTGGGCGGTGTTCTGCTGGCAGTCGATCATTTGCACGCCTGCGCGCCGGCACAGGCTCACCAGGGCGGCCAGCGCGATCTTCGAAGCGTCCGGCCGGCGGGTGAACATCGACTCGCCGAACACCGCGCGGCCGAGCGCCACGCAGTAAAGGCCGCCCGCGAGCTCGCCGTCGATCCAGGTTTCGACGCTGTGCGCATGGCCGGCCGCGTGCAATTGCGTATAGGCCTCCACCATGTCCGGCACGATCCACGTTCCCGACTGGCCGATGCGCGGCGAGAGCGAACAGGCCTTGATGACCGCCGCGAAATCGTGGTCGATGCGCACCTCGCAGCCGGGCGTTTCCGCGAATCGGAGCAGGGTCTTGCGAAGCGACCGGTGCAGCTTGAAATCGGCCGCCTGCAGCACCATGCGCGGGTCGGGGCTCCACCACAGGATCGGCTGGTCATCGCTGAACCAGGGGAAGACGCAATGGCTGTAGGCCTGCACGAGCGTATCGACATCGAGTGCGCCGCCCGCCGCCAGAAGGCCCGGAACAGGGTCGGCCACCCCCCATGCCGATGCCGGGTCGGGCAGGGTGTCGCCGGGTTCGAGCCAGGGCAGTTGTCGCATGGCCGTAGGTATACACGGCTTCGCCGGCATCCCCTGTGGGATGAGGGAAAATGGCGCCCCGGCTGCCGGGTGTCGCAAACGATTGCGGTCGGCGCGCCACAGGCCTGCCGTCGCAGCGGACAAGAACCCCCGAAGCCCATATAGTGCTGCTTCCCATTTGCCCCCAAAAAGCGGATCCAGCGGGCCAGCGTTGCCCACCGGGAATCAGCACAAGAGGACCACGTTGACCACTGAACTCAACCCCACCCGCTTTGGCAGCGGCCAGGCGGTGCGCCGCCTCGAGGACGAAAGCCTGCTGGCAGGCGCCGGACGCTACACCGACGACGTCACGCTCCCCGACCAGGCGCATCTCGTTTTCCTTCGCTCTCCCTATCCGCACGCACGCATCGTTTCGATCGACACGAGCACGGCCGCCGCCATGCCCGGCGTGTTGCGCGTCATTACCGGGGCCGAGCTGGCCGCCGCCGGGGTCAAGCCGATGCCAGGTGCCGCCGGGTTCAAGCGCGCGGACGGCAGCGACAGCGCCAGCCCGCCGCGCTACGCCATGGCGAACGAGCGCACGCGCTTCGTGGGCGAGGCGGTGGCCGCAGTGATTGCCGAGACTGTCCAGCAGGCGCGCGATGCCGCCGAGGCCGTGATGGTCGATTACGAAGACCTGCCCATGGTGGTCGACCTTGCCAGCGCAACCGCCGATGGCGCGCCGCAGTTGTGCGAAGAGGCCACCGGCAACATCGCCGCCGAGATGCGGCACGGCAACAGCGAGGCCGCGACCGCCGCCTTCGCCAAGGCCAGCCACGTGGTCGCACTCGATGTCATCAACCAGCGTGTGGTCGCCCTCACCATCGAGCCGCGCTCGGTGCTCGCCGTGCACGACACCAAGACCGATCGCCTCACGATCCGCATGAGCACGCAGATGCCCTCGGGCGTGCGCGATTCCGTGTGCGCCGCCATCGGCCTTGCTAAAGAAAAAGTGCGCGTGGTGGTGGGCGATGTGGGCGGTGGTTTCGGCATGAAGACCGGCGCCTATCCCGAAGACATCGCGGTCGCGTTCGCCGCGCTGCAAGTGAAGCGCCCCGTGAAGTGGGTGGCCGACCGCAGCGAAGAATTCCTCTCCAGCGCGCACGGCCGCGACATCGAGGCGCGCGCCGAACTCGCGCTCGATGCCGAAGGAAAGATCCTCGCGCTGCGCATCAAGACGCTGGCCAACGTGGGCGCCTACGCCACCGGCACAGGCGTCGCGATCCAGCTGCTCATCGGCCCCTGGGTGCAGACCAGCGTCTACGACATCCAGACCATCGACTTCCATTTCAAGGCGGTGCTCACCAACACCGCGCCCACCGGCGCCTACCGCGGCGCGGGCCGGCCCGAAGCCATCTTCACCATCGAGCGCCTGATGGACGAGGCGGCGCGCCAGACCGGCATCGACCGCATCATCCTGCGCCGGATGAACTTCATCCAGCCCGACCAGATGCCTTACAAGAACCCGATGGCGCAGGTCTACGACACCGGCAACTTCGAGTCGGTGATGGACCAGGCGCTCACGCTCGCCGACTGGCAGGGCTTCGAGGCGCGCGCCGCCGAGTCCGCGAAGAACGGCAAGCACCGGGGCCTGGGCATCGCCACTTTTCTCGAATGGACCGGCGGCAACGTATTCGAGGAACGCGTCACCGTCTCTGTGCAGGCCGATGGCGTGATCGAGGTGTTCTCCGCCGTCAACGCCATGGGGCAGGGCATCGCCACCTCGCTCGCGCAGCTCGCGGTCGATGCCTTCGGCGTGCCCATCGAGAAGGTGCGCGTGGTGCTGGGCGACACCGACCGCGGCGACGGCTTCGGCAGCGCAGGTTCCCGTTCGCTCTTCACCGGCGGCTCGGCCGTTCGCATCGGCGCGGAGCGCACCATCGACAAGGCGCGTGAACTCGCGGCGCAAGAGTTCGAGGCCGCCATCGACGACATCATCTACAGCCGCGGCAGCTTCTCGGTGGCCGGCACCGACCTGGAGCTCGACCTCTTCACGCTCGCAGGCAAGCAGCCCGAGCGCGAGATCTTCGTGGATTCCACCAGCACCGTCGCCGGCCCGACCTGGCCCAACGGCTGCCACATCTGCGAGATCGAACTCGATCCGCCCACCGGCGAAATCAGCGTGGTGGCCTACAGCTCGGTCAACGACGTGGGCCGCGTGATCAATCCGATGATCGTGCGCGGCCAACTCGAAGGCGGCGCGGTGCAGGGCATCGGGCAGGCGCTGTACGAGCAGGTGGTGTACGACCAGGAAACCGGCCAGCCGGTGACCGGCAGCCTGATGGACTACGCCGCGCCGCGCGCCGACATCGTCGACACCATGTTCCACATGGAGATGGACGAATCGACGCCTTGCACCAACAACCCGCTGGGCGTGAAGGGCGTGGGCGAGCTGGGCACCATCGGCGCCACGCCGGCCATCGTGAACGCGGTGGCCGATGCTTTCGCGCGCAACGGACTCGCGGCGACTGCGCCGCGCCTGCATATGCCGCTGAGCCCGTCGCGGGTATGGGCGGCGATGCACACAGTGGACTGAACATCCGCCAACAGGTGTTCGAAGGGCACATCTCGCATGCTCATCACCACCGAACTGCAGACCGACCCGATCCGCGTCTCCAGCTACCGCTGCGACGCGGGGCCGGGCGCCCCGTCGTTCACCGAGATGCACGAGGACTATTCGGTCTCGTACGTGCGCAAGGGCAGCTTCGGCTACCGCACGCGTGGCAATGCATACGAGTTGGTGGCCGGCTCGGTGCTGGTGGGCTGCCCGGGTGACGAGTACGTCTGCACCCATGACCACCACATCTGCGGCGACGAGTGCCTGGCATTCCACCTCTCGCCCGGCTTCGTCGATCTCGTCGGCGGCGACAAGCAGACCTGGCGTACCGCGGGGCTTCCGCCATTGCCCGAACTCATGGTGCTCGGCGAACTCGCGCAAGTCGCAGCCGAGGGCGATAGCGACATCGGCCTCGATGAACTCGGCATGTGGTTCGCGAGCCGTTTTGTCGAAGTGGTGGGTGGCCGCGGCAAGCCGATGTCGCCGCAGTCCGCCGCGCCGCGCGACAGGCGCCGCGCGGTCGATGCCGCGATCTGGATCGACGCCAACTCGCACGACGACATCGGCCTCGAAGGCGCGGCCTCCGAAGCGGGCCTGAGCTCTTTCCATTTCCTGCGCCTGTTCTCGCAGGTGCTCGGCGTCACGCCGCACCAGTACCTGGTTCGCTCGCGCCTGCGCCACGCCGCACGCCTGCTGGCGGACGACGACCGGCCGGTGACCGATGTGGCCTTCGACGTGGGCTTTGCCGACCTGAGCAACTTCACGCGCACCTTCCACCGTGCGGCCGGCGTGTCGCCGCGCGGCTTTCGCCAGGCGGCCAAGGGCGACCGCAAGATTCTCCAAGACCGCATGACGGCCCTGCTCAATGATGACCGCCTGGTTCATTCATCAAGCAGGAAGTCATCGCCATGTACGACCACATCGGACTGAAAGTCAAAGACCTCGCCGCGAGCCGGCGCTTCTACGAAGCCGCGCTCGCGCCACTCGGCCATGTGCTGGGCAGCCACGACGACAGCTATGCGGGCATCGGCCCGGCCGATGCGCCCGCCCTCTGGCTCTATGCGGCCAAGGGCGCCCAGGGTCCGGGCACGCACCTCGCGTTCCGCGCACCCGATCACAAGGCCGTCGCGGCCTTCCACAAGGCCGGCCTGGAGGCCGGCGGCACCGACAACGGCGGCGCCGGTCCGCGCGCCGACTACAGCCCGACCTACTACGCGGCCTTTCTCATCGATCCCGACGGCAACAACGTCGAGGCGGTCTGCCCCTGAAGCGCGAAAAGGAAAAAAGCACCATGGCCACGATTTACAAGGAATTCACCGTCGAGGCCGATGCGGCGCAGGTGTGGGATGCGCTGCGCGACTTCGGCGCGGTGCACACGCGCCTCGCGCCTGGCTTCCTCACCGACTGCAAGCTGGACGGGCAAGGCGCGCGCATCGTGAGCTTTGCCAACGGCCTCGTCGCGCGCGAACTGCTGGTGGGCATCGACGAGGCGAATCGCCGGCTCGCCTACACCATCACCGATGGCAAGGCGAGCCACCACCATGCATCCGCGCAGGTGTTCGCCGATGGCGAAGGGCGCTCGCGCTTCGTGTGGATCACCGACGTGCTGCCCGACGAGTTGGCCGCCTACGTCGAGCCGATGATGGAGAAGGGCGGCGAGGCGATGAAGAAGACGCTGGCGTCGAGCCGTTGATCGAAGCGTCGAAGAAGGCCGCTCAGAAATCCTCGAGCGGCAACCCCACGTAGTTTTCCGCCAGCGCGGTGGAGGCCGCGTGCGAATGCACGAGGTAGTCGAGCTCGGCTTCCTGGATCTTCTGGCCGAAGGCGCCCGTCTCGGGAAAGCGGTGCATCAGCGAGGTGAACCACCACGAGAAGCGCTCGGCCTTCCACACGCGGCGCAGGCACAGGTCCGAATAGCGATCGAGCGCCGAAGCCGACTTCTCGCCGTAGAAGATCTCTAACGCACGCGAGAGATAACCCACGTCGGCCGTCGCGAGGTTCAGACCCTTCGCGCCGGTCGGCGGCACGATGTGCGCCGCGTCGCCTGCGAGAAAGAGCGAGCCGAAGCGCATCGGCTCGGCGACGAAGCTGCGCAGCGGCGCGATGCTTTTCTCCAATGACGGACCGGTCACCAGCCGTTCGCGGGCCTCCGGGTCGAGGCGCGCGCGCAGCTCGTTCCAGAAGGCCTCGTCGCTCCAGTTCTCGACACGCTCCTCGGTCGGCACCTGCACGTAGTAGCGCGAGCGCGTGGCGCTGCGCATGCTGCACAGCGCGAAGCCGCGCTCGGTGTTCGCGTAGATGAGTTCGTGCGACACCGGCGGCACATCGGCCAGCACGCCGAGCCAGCCGAAGGGGTACACCTTCTCGTAGGTCTGGATCGCATCGGCCGGCACGCTCGCGCGGCTCACGCCGTGGTAGCCGTCGCAGCCGGCGATGAAGTCGCATTCGATCTCGTGCGTCTGGCCATCCTTCTCGTAGCGCACGCGCGGCTTGGCCGAATCGAAGTCGTGCAGGCTGACGTTCGCCGCGCTGTAGATGGTCGTGAGGCCTTCGGCGGTGCGCGCTTCCATCAGGTCGCGCGTCACCTCGGTCTGGCCGTACACCGTGACCTGCTTGCCGCCGGTGAGGCCGTGCATGTCGATGCGGTGCCGCGCGCCCTTGAACAGCAGCTCGATGCCTTCGTGCGGCAGCCCTTCGGCGCGGGCGCGTGCATCGACACCGGCGCGGGCCAGCAGGTCCATCGTCACCTGTTCGAGCACGCCGGCGCGGATGCGGCCGAGCACGTAGTCGCCGCTCTGGCGTTCGACAATGACGTTGTCGATGCCTGCCTTGAAAAGCAGTTGACCGAGCAGAAGGCCGGCGGGGCCCGCGCCGATGATCGCGACCTGGGTGCGCATGTTCGTGTCTCCGGGAGGTGTTTCGCCGAGCGTAGGGCGCGGCCGGCCACTTGGTTCACGGCATTTGGAGGCTCTGTGCGATCATGCGAACGCGTGCGCGATGATCGCGCAACACTTCAAGTTGAGACCCGAATGACCATCGCCAAGGCTGATTTCATCGAGGGCATTGCCAAGGGAATGGCGGTGCTCGAAAGCTTCGATACCGAACGCCAACGCCTCAATGCCACGCTGGCCGCGGAACGCGCCGGCCTCACGCGCGCCGCCGCCCGGCGCCACCTGCTCACGCTCGCCCACCTCGGCTACCTGGAGACCGACGGCAGCTATTTCTGGATGGCGCCCAAGGTGCTGCGCTTCTCGGGGAGCTACCTCGCCTCGTCGCGCCTGCCGCGCGCGCTGCAGCCCACGCTCAACCGCTTGGCGGCGCAGACCGGCGAATCGTTTTCCGCGGTGGTGCTCGATGGCGAAGAGGTCGTCATCGTCGCGCGCAGCGGCAGCTACGGCACGCCGACGCGCGTGCTGGCCTACGGCCTGCACCTGGGCGCGCGGCTGCCGGCGCATGCGACCTCTACCGGGCGCGTGCTGCTGGCGGCCATGGCTTCCACCCAGCTCACGCAGTGGCTCAAGGGCCGGCACCTCGCGCGGCTGACGCCGCAGACCGTCACGCAGGCGCGGGGCCTGCGCACGCTCATTGCCCGCACGCGCAAGGACGACTATTGTTTTGCGAGCGAGGAGCACGAGCTCGGCGTGCAGGCGCTCGCGGTGCCGCTACGCGACATGCAGGGCCACACGGTGGCCGCGCTCAATGTGGTGCTGTCGGGCACGCGCTACCAGGAAGAGGCGCTGCAGCGCGAGATGCTGCCGCTGCTGTTCGAAGCGGCGCGCGAAGTCCGCTCGTTGCTCTGAACTGAACTTCGCCACGGCTGCCGCCTCGAATCCCGAAGACCGGACAACGGAAAAACAACCATGCGACTCCTGCTTCTAGAAGACGACGTGATGATCGGCGAGGCCGTGCTCGACCTGCTGCGCGCCGAGCAATACGCGGTGGACTGGGTCAAAGACGGCGAGGCCGCCGAGTCGGCCCTGCGCACCCAGCAGTACGACCTGGTGCTGCTCGACCTGGGTGTGCCGCGCCGTGACGGCCTGGAGGTGCTGCGCAGCCTGCGCGCCCGCAAGCAGCGCATGCCGGTGCTCATCGCCACCGCGCGCGATTCGGTGCAGCAGCGCATCGAAGGGCTCGATGCCGGCGCCGACGACTACGTGCTCAAGCCCTACGACCTCGACGAGCTGCTGGCCCGCATCCGCGCCTTGCTGCGCCGCGCGGCCGGGCGTGCCGAGCCGGTGTACGAGCACATGGGTGTGAGCATCAATCCCGCCACGCGCGAGGTCACGGTGGCAGGGCAGCCGGTGGTGCTGTCGGCGCGCGAATGGGCGGTGCTCGAGCCGCTCCTGGCGCGTCCGGGCATGGTGCTCTCGCGCGCCCAGCTCGAGGAAAAGCTCTACAGCTGGAAGGACGAGATCAGCAGCAACGCGGTCGAGGTCTACGTGCACGGTCTGCGCAAGAAGCTCGGCGCCGAGTTCATTCGCAACGTGCGCGGTGTCGGCTACATGGTGCCGAAGGTATGACCCGGAGCCTGACCGGATCGCTGCGCGCGCGCCTCCTGTGGTTCCTGCTCGCGGCCATCGTGCTGGCCGCGGGGGCGCAGGCCCTCGTCGCGTACCGCACGGTGCTGCACGAGGCCGACGACATCTTCGACTACCACATGCAGCAGATGGCGATGTCGCTGCGCTCGGGCCTGCCACCGAGTGCGGCGGTCGGCGGCATCGGCGGCGGCGAGCAGAACTTCGAGTTCGTGGTGCAGGTGTGGACCACCGACGGCGTGCGCGTCTTCGAATCCGCGGACCAGGCGGCGCTGCCGCAGCTCGCGGTGCTGGGCTTTGCCGACGTGCGCGCGCGCGGCACCACCTACCGCGTGTTCTCGATGCAGACGCGCGGCCTCGTGATCCAGGTGGCGCAGGACATGGCGGCGCGGCGCAGCATGGCCGGCACGCTGGCGCTGCGCACCATCGCGCCGGTGGCGCTGATGGCGCCGCTACTGATGCTGGTCGTGTGGTGGGTCGTGAGCCGGTCGCTCGCGCCGGTGGCCCGCGTGAGAACGCAGGTGGCCTCGCGGCAGGCCGACGATCTGTCGCCGGTGAGCGAAGAAGGCCTGCCCGAGGAGGTGCGCCCGCTGGTGCAGGAATTGAACCTGCTCTTCGGCCGTGTGCGCCATGCCTTCGATGCGCAAAAACACTTCGTCGCCGACGCCGCGCACGAACTGCGCTCGCCGCTTGCCGCGTTGAAGCTGCAGGTGCAGGGCCTGCAACGCGCGCCCGACGATGCGGCACGCGAGATCGCGGTGAGCCGGCTGGTCGCGGGCATCGACCGCTCGACGCGGCTGGTCGAGCAGATGCTCGCGCTGGCCCGGCACGAGGCCAACATGGCGGCCGGCGCGAAGCCGGAGCCGGTAGACCTGGGCGAGGTGGCGCGCCTCGCGATCTCGGATGCGGTGGCGGGCGCGCAGGCACGGCGCATCGACATCGGCATCGCGCATGCCGATGCGGCGGTGGTCGTCGAAGGCCAGCCCGAGGCGCTGCGCATGATGCTGCGCAACCTGCTCGACAACGCCGTCAAGTACACGCCTGAAGAAGGGCGCGTAGACATCGGCATTGCGAAGCTCAGCGATGCGGTCGAACTCAGCGTGGACGACAGCGGCCCGGGGCTGCCGGAAGCCGAACGCGAGCGCGTGCTCGATCGCTTCTACCGCTCGGGCGAACCGCAGGCGCCGGGCAGCGGGCTGGGGCTGTCCATCGTCAAGTCGATTGCGGAACTGCACGGCGCGACGGTGACGCTGGAAAAGTCGCCCAGCCTCGGCGGGTTGCGCGTGCGGGTCGTCTTCGCTCCCTCTCCCTCTCCCTCTGGGATAGGGCTGGGGTGAGGGCGATGTGCCGCCGATGAGGCGCGGCGGTTGGGTGGAGGCCGATGCCCTCACCCCAACCCTCTCCCAGAGGGAGAGGGAGTAAATCCCGAGACCGTTTAAGGCGCGCTTAAGTCAGCGCAACGACATTCCTTTCATCGTGTTTTGCGTCCATACGCAATTGAAAGGAACCGCTCCATGAACACCCGCCTGACTTCCCCCCGCGCCCTGGCGATCGCCCTGGCAAGCGCCGGCGTGATCGGCGCCGTCGGTGCCGGCGCCTACACCAGCGCCGTGAGCGCCCCGACCAACGCCACCCCCATCGCTGCGGCCCCCGCGATGGTGACGCTGCCCGACTTCTCCACCATCACCTCGCGCGACGGCCCCGCCGTCGTCAACATCAGCGTGACCGGCACCATGAAGGCGTCGGACGACGAAGCCGCCGCCGAGATCCAGGGCGTCGACCCCGAAGATCCGATGTTCCAGTTCTTCCGCCGCTTCCAGGGCCAGATCAACCCGCGCGGCCAGCAGCAGCAACAACGCGACGTGCCGGTGCGCGCGCAGGGCTCTGGCTTCATCGTCGACCCGAGCGGCATCATCATCACCAACGCCCACGTGGTGAAGGATGCGAAGGAGGTCACCGTCAAGCTGACCGACCGCCGCGAGTACCGCGCCAAGGTGCTCGGCGCCGATGCCAAGACCGACATCGCCGTGCTGAAGATCGACGCGAAGAACCTGCCCGTGCTCGCGCTGGGCAACACCAAGGACCTGAAGGTCGGCGAATGGGTGCTGGCCATCGGCTCGCCCTTCGGCTTCGAGAACACCGTGACGGCCGGCGTCGTGAGCGCCAAGGGCCGCTCGCTGCCCGACGACAGCTACGTGCCCTTCATCCAGACCGACGTGGCGGTGAACCCCGGCAACTCCGGCGGGCCGCTGCTCAACACGCGCGGCGAGGTGGTCGGTATCAACTCGCAGATCTACAGCCGCAGCGGCGGCTACCAGGGCGTGTCGTTCGCGATCCCGATCGACGTCGCCGTGCAGGTGAAAGACCAGATCGTCGCGACCGGCAAGGCCTCGCATGCACGCCTGGGCGTCGCGGTGCAGGAGGTGAACCAGGCCTTCGCCGATTCCTTCAAGCTCGACAAGCCCGAAGGCGCGCTGGTCTCGAACATCGAGAAGGGCGGTCCTGGCGACAAGGCGGGCCTGAAGGCGGGCGACGTGATCCGCAAGGTCGACGGCCAGGCCATCGTCTCTTCGGGCGACCTGCCCGCGGTGATCGGCCAGCAGGCGCCGGGCAAGAAGGTCACGCTCGAGGTGTGGCGCCAGGGCGAGCGGCAGGAACTGCAGGCCAAGCTCGGCGATGCCGGCGACAAGCCGACCCAGGTCGCGAAGGCCGACACCGGCGCGGGCCAGGGCAAGCTGGGTCTGGCGCTGCGCCCCCTGCAGCCGCAGGAGAAGCGTGAAGCGGGTGTCGATACCGGCCTCTTGATCGAAGACGCGGCAGGCCCCTCGGCACAGGCCGGTGTGCAGGCCGGCGACGTGCTGCTGGCCATCAACGGCACTCCGGCACAGAGCCTGGAGCAGGTGCGTGAAGTCGTGGCGAAGGCGACCAACAAGTCGGTGGCCCTGTTGATCCAGCGCGGCGAAGACAAGATCTTCGTGCCCGTCCGCATCGGCTGACGGCAGGGCGCAAGCGGATGAAGCCGCCAGGCAACCTGCCCCTCGTGGTGATCGAGGAGCGCGCGGCGGCCAGCGGCCTCTCCGCGCACATCCTGCCCACGTCGGCCACGATGATCGGCGTGTGCATGACCGTGATGTCCATCGGCCACCTCGGGCCGCGCGACGACATGCGGTTGCTGATCGACCGGCTTCTTGCCATCGACGCGCTGGTCTTCCTGGCCAGCGCGCTGCTGTCTTTCATCTCGATGCGTTCGCGCCGTTCGGGCGCGCGGCTGGAGGCCTGGGGCGAGATGGTGTTCATCGCCGGCCTCGGGCTGCTGGCGTTGGGAGCGGTCGCGCTGGCTTTCGCGCTGCGGTGAGCCTGGCCCGGCAGGGCCGCTTCAGGGCATGGCGCAGGGCCATTCGAGCCGCACGCGCGTGCCGCCGCCGGCCTGGTCGTCCGCCGGTTCGATTTCCAGCCGCGCGCCGATCGCCTGCGCGCGCGAGCGCATGTTCGAGATGCCGTGGCCCGCCGGCCTCGCGGCCGCGTCCACGCGCTCACCGGTCCCTCCGGTCCCGCCCGTCGTGCGGGACAGGCCCCGCCCGTTGTCGGTGAGCACGATGCGCACCAACGGCGGCGCTTCGTCCCCGTGCCAGCTCACCTGCATCACGATGCGCGTGGCAGCCGCATGCTTGAGCACGTTGGTGAAGGCCTCCAGCAGGATGCGCTGCAACTGCAGCGCGGCCTGCGCCGCGAAAGGCTCGATGGTGGGGATGAGCGCCACGTTCCAGACCAGTTCGATGCCGGCCGCGTCCAGCCGCGGCTGCAGCCGGTAGCGCAGCGTCGCCAGCACGGTGGAGAGGTCGTCCTGCGTGGGCTGAAGCGAATCGACCGCCATGCGCATCTCGTCGAGCGCGAGCTTCACATGTTCCTCGACCACGGCCCGGTCGGGCGCGGGCTGCGTCACCACGTTGAGCAGGCCCACCAGTTGCGAGCCGACGCCGTCGTGGATCTCCCGCATGATCCGCTGCCGCTCCACCAGCACCGCCTGTTCCTGCTGCTGCAGGCGCACCGTTTCGAAGGCGCCGCGCAGTTGCTCCTCGCGCTCGGCGACGCGTGCCGAAAGGCTGGCGTTGAGCGCGCCGTAGTCGGCCACGGTGCGGCTGTAGCGCTCGACCACGAGGCCGGCCAGGATCACCACGAAGAAGAACATCGCATGCGGCGTGAGCGTGTAGTAGGCACCGCCGAAGAGGCCCATGCGCACCAGCAGCAGGTCGTGCGCACCGGCCAGGATGGCCAGCATGCCCGCCGCCATCAGCACGCCCGCGATGCGCCGCCGAGCCACCAGCGCGCCGTGGATCACGTAGGGCAGGCAGACGATGGCGGTCACCTGAAGGACGACCAGGCCGATGGTCCACAGCAGCGGCTTGGCGAGCGCGAAGGAAGCGCAGGCCAGCGTGACCGACAGCGCCAGCGCCCCGTAGATCGAGCGCACCAGCCAGGGCGGGTTGCGGTCCAGCACCAGCAGCACGAAGCGCGCAATGAGCCCGATGTGGCAGGCGTAGCAGACCGCCACCAGCGCGCCCCAGAGCGGCCAGGGCACCGGCACTTCGGGCCAGACGCGGTCGAGGTTGCGCGTGACGCCCGAGAGCGCGGCCAGCGCGAAGCAGCCGTAGAGCGCATCCCGCTGGCGCAGCCACAGACCTCCGGCCAGCCCGCCCATCAGCAGCAGGCTCACCGAATACACGATGGCCGAGTTGTTGCGCCAGTTCTGCTGCGTGCGGTAGAGCGCGGCCAGCGGCGCCTCGGCGCCGTAGCGGATGCTCGCGAGCCCGCCGCCGCGCTGGCGCTGCAGCGTGGTCCGGATCACCAGTTGCTGCGGCTGGTCGCTGCGGTGCAGTGCCGCCGCGACCGGCACCAGTTGCGAGCCCTTGGCCGCGTCGTAGCCGGGGTTGCCGAGGCTGCCGAAGCTCGCAAGCAGCGCACCGTCCAGCGAGATCGTCACCTGGTTGCCCACGCCCGAGAGCAGCAGCGCGGCGGGCCCGCCCTCGGGCACGGCCACGGCCGGCAGTTCGATGCGGTAGCTCGCCTTGCCGCCGCGGCCGGGAAACGCGTGGTCCCATCGAAACGGCAACTGAACCCGGCGCACCTGCGGCGGCAGGCCGTCGGGCTCCAGCGTGGCCTCGGCGGAGCGCACGTCCATGCCGTCGGGCAGGCTGCCGGCGGCATCGACCGAGCGCGCATGGCCGGTGGAGGCCGGCAGGAGCAGCGCGGGGGCCAGGACCAGGAGCGACAGCGTTGCGGCGGCGAGCACGGGCCAGCGCAGGCCAGCCCGCCGGATCGCCTCAGGGAAGCCAGCCCAGGTTGCGGGCTTCGAACACAGCTTCCGATTTGTTGTGCACATCCAGCTTGCCGTAGATATTGCGGATATGGGATTGGACCGTCGACGCCGAGACTCCCATCTGCGCGCCGACTTCGACATAGGTGAAACCACGAGAGACCAGCCCGAGCACCTCCGATTCGCGCGGCGACAGGCGCTCGGGCGCCACGGTGGAGAAGCGGGCGGCACTGGCGCCGGGGCTCGCCGGGGCGGGCTGCGACGCGTCGGCGCGGGTTTGCCAGCGCCGCAGCAGCTGCCGTGCGATCACCGGCGACATCGGCGAGCCGCCCGCGCGCAGGTTGCGGATGTGGGTGGCGAGGTCGGCTTCGGTGCCGTCCTTGAGCAGGTAGCCGCTCGCGCCGGCCTCGAAGGCCAGCACCATGTTGGCCTCGTCGCCGAAGATCGACAGCACCATCACCGCGCAGGCCGGCTGCATGCTGCGGCAGCGGCGAATCACCTGCAGGCCGGGCAGGTCGGGCAGGCCCAGGTCCACCAGCAGCACCTCCACCGGGTTCTCGCCCAGCCAGCGCAGCATGTCCACGGCGTTCGAGGCGCTGTAGGCCAGCGCGAGCGAAGGGTCGGCACCGATGACGCGCGCGATGCGCTCGCGCACGCCGGTGTCGTCCTCGACCAGCGCGACCTGCGTGGTCGTCATGGCATGGGGCCGCGGGCGAGGCGCATGGGCGGGTTCCTGGGAGGGTTGCGACAGCCGCCAGCCTACGGACAGGCGAGGCGCTTGCCCATCCTATAGATGAGGGAGGCGGGCGGTGGGCTTTTGCGGTTTGCGCGGCTCGCGTGGCCTGGGCGGCGTGGGCGGGCTGGACGAGGTGCGCGCCGCAGCCTTGCCGAGCCGCCCCGCGACGAGCGCCAGGTGCTCGGCCAGCGCCGGCGGCGACTCCACCTCGAAGTCATGCCCGAGGCAACCCAGCCACACGGCCAGCGCATCGAGCGAATTGGCCGCGGTCGCGATCCGTGTCGTGCCGTCGTCGATCGCTTCGGGCACCCCACCGACCCAGCCCAGGTGCGCCTCCAGCGCCTTGGCCGGCGCATGCACCACGACGCTTGCGTGGTGCAGGTAGGGCGAGACACGCAGCGCCTGCGCCATGTACGCCGCCACGTCGCCATGCGGCAGCCGGCGCGGCGTGAAGCGCGCGCCGGTCGGCACGGGCGCCACGATGCGGTCGAGGCGAAAGGTGCGCCAGTCTTCGCGCGCCGTGTCCCAGGCCAGCAGGTACCAGCGCTGGCCCGACTGCACCACCCGATGCGGCTCCACCGTGCGCGCGGTCGCCTTGGCGTGGTGGTCGCGGTAGTCGAAGCGCAGCGCCGCTCGGTCGGTGCAGGCTTCGGCAAACAGCGTGACCGCCTTCAGCCTCACCTCCGACTTGCCGCGCGCGAGCGGCACGACCGCCGCGCGCACGCTGTCGAGCCGTTTGCGCAGCCGCGGCGGCATCAACTGCTCCAGCTTGGCGAGGGCGCGCATCGAGGCGTTCTCGATGTCGCCCTTGCCATCGCTCGGATTGCCAAGCCCCAGCGCCACCGCGATGGCCTCTTCGTCTTCGAGCAGCAGCGGGGGCAGGGCGGTGCCGGCGCCGAGCCGGTAGCCGCCGGCCACGCCCGAGGTCGAGTCGACCGTGTAGCCCAGGGTGCGCAGCCGGTCGACGTCGCGGCGCAGCGTGCGCTCGGTGATTTCGAGGCGTTCGGCCAGCCCGGCGCCGGTCCATGCGCGTTGGGCCTGGAACAGGGAAAGGAGCCGGATCAGGCGTGCGGAGGCGGACAGCATGGGCCGCATGATGCCTCGGATCGAGGACAGGATCTGTCCGCAATGGGTCGTAGCCTCGGGTTTCTCTTTCGCCACTCAAGGAACCACCCATGAAGAAGACATACAACGGCAGCTGCCACTGCGGCAAGGTCCGCTTCCACGCCCTCATCGACCTCGCCGCGGGCACCGGCAAGTGCAATTGCTCGATCTGCATGAAGTCCCGCGGCTGGGGCGCCATCGTCAAGCCCGAAGAGTTCACGCTGCTCTCGGGCGAGGAAAACCTGTCGAGCTACCAGTTCGCCTCGCACAGCGCCGAGCACCTGTTCTGCAAGACCTGCGGCATCAAGTCGTTCGGGCGCGGCAATGTGCCGCAGATCGGCGGCGCTTACGTGAGCGTGAACGTGACCTGCCTGGACGACGCGACGCTGGAAGAACTCTCGACGGCGCCGGTGCGCCACATGGACGGGCGCAACAACAACTGGTTCGAGGTGCCGGCGGAGGTGCGCTATCTCTGAGGAGCCGGCGCCATGCCGTGGCGGCGCTTGGCTTCGGCGCTGTCGTCCGAGGCCATGAAATCGAGCAGGGCGCGCACGGCGGCCGGGTGTGGGGTGCCGACGCCGGGCGCGGCCGAGAAGGTCGTGACGATCTGGATCGGCTGTGGCAAGGGACCAAGCAAGCGGATGCCTTCGAGGCCGATCAGCTCGCTCATCTGCTGGAAGCCGAGCGCAGCCTCGCCGCGTGCGACCAGCGCACCGACCGGCACGCCCGGCGGTGCCTGCACGAGGCGGTTGCGGACCTCGTCGGCGATGCCCCAGCGCGCGAACAGCGCGAGCAGCGCCACGCCGCTGGGGCCTGTCGAATAGGCGATGTTGGCCGCCGACTGAACGGCGTGGCGCACGGCATCTTCCGTGGCGATGTCGGGCAACTCGGCATCCGCATGCACCGCGACGCCGACCTCCGAGCGGACGATGTCGACCTTGCCCGCCGCATCGAGCCTGCCCGCTGCAATGAGCTTGTCGATCGCGTCCGAAGCCAGGGCCACCATGTCGAACGACTCGCCATCGACTACGCGCCGTGCGGCATCGATGCCGCCCGCTGCCTCGAAGGAGACCGGCACGCCGGTGCGCTGCGCGTATGCCGCCGCGAGTTCGTCAAGCAACCCGCGGGTCGCCATCGAGCAGATGCCCCGCAGGGACGTTGCCATGGGTGTCAATCCGGCTTGATGTTGGCTTCGCGGATCAGCTTGCCGTAGCGCGCCGCATCGCTCTTGAGCAGGTTCTCGAACTGCGCGGTCGGACCCGGCAGCGGCACGCCGCCGGCTGCGGCGAGCTGCTCGCGCACCTCCTTCGAATCGATCGCCTTCTGCACCGCCTCGTGCAGCTTGGCCAGCACCGGTGCCGGGAGCCCGGCCGGCGCCACGAAGCCGTACCAGACGCTGGCCTCGAAACCCGGGTAGCCCGACTCGGCCACCGTCGGCACGCCCGGCAGCACGGCGGAGCGCTCGGTGCTCATCACCGCCAGCACCTTCAGCTTGCCGCCCTTCACGAGCGGCAGCACTTCGAGCGCGTTGACCGCCACCACGTCGACGTGGCCGCCCAGCACATCGGTGATCGCCTGCGCGCCGCCCTTGTAGGGCACGTGGCTCAGCTTGAGGCCGGCGGTGTGCTGGAACAGTTCCATCGCCAGGTGCGGCGTGGCGCCGTTGCCCGGCGTCGCGACGGTCACGCCGCCCGGCTTGGCCTTGGCCGCGGCCACGAGTTCAGGCAGCGTCTTGATCGGCGAGCCTTCGCGCACCGCGAACACCACGGGCACGCGGCCGACCATCGAGATGGGCGTGAAGTCGCGGTCCAGGTCGTAGGGCGCGGGCTGGTACATCGACGGGTTCACCGCGAGCGCATTGGCCGCGAGCAGCAGCGTGTAGCCATCGGGCGCGCTCGATGTCAGCGACTTGATCGCGATGTTGGTGCCGGCGCCGGGCTTGTTCTCCACGACCACGGGCTGGCCGAGGACCGTCGCCATGCGCTGGCCGACGGAGCGCGCGATGGCATCGACCGCGCCGCCGGCGCTGTAGCCCACGAGGATCTTCACGGGCTTGGAGGGATAGGCGTCGGCTGCGCTCACGCTGAGAGAAGCGCCGAGCGCAAGGAGGCCGGCGAGGGCAAGGAGATGGCGGCGGAGAGAGGATGTCTTCATGGTTTCACGGGAGGGCGGGGCGCTGGCTGTGGTGCGTCCCAGGTCTGCGGCGCGGCATCCTTGCCGGCCACCGAATACAGCGCGCCGGGCGCGTTGCGTGTCTGCTGGAAGTCTTCCAGCGTCTGGCCGCGCATGGCGGCGTAGATGTGCAGGTTCGATACGCCGACGACCGCGCCGAGCTTCTCCAGCATGAAGAAGATGACGCCATAGTGGATGAGCCCGCGCCAGTCGCGTTCGCGCACCAGCGTGCGTTCCTGCGGCGTCAGCGCCGCGGCATCGAAGGCTGCTTCTTCGTCGGCGAGAAAGCGGGCGCGATGCTCGGGCCGCGTCATGCCGTGCAGGAACTTGTTGAGGCGGTATGCGCGCACGCTGGTCTCCAGCGTGAACGGATGCGTGCCTTCGAGCGATTCGACGCCGGCCAGTTGCTCGGCCATGTGGCGGCGATGGCGCTCTATTTCGCGGGCAACGGGCGGGCTCGCGAGGTTCTCGTAGATGGCGGTCGCGATGCCCGTCATCGACGGCAGGTAATAGCTCTGGTGCGTCTTGCGGATGTTGGACGAGAGCGCGCCGCGCATCAC
The DNA here is from genome assembly GCF_030815625.1 of Variovorax sp. W1I1. Classification (NCBI taxonomy): domain Bacteria; kingdom Pseudomonadati; phylum Pseudomonadota; class Betaproteobacteria; order Burkholderiales; family Comamonadaceae; genus Variovorax; species Variovorax sp. W1I1. The sequence goes on from NZ_JAUSWZ010000001.1 coordinate 2,106,138, forward strand.
CAGCCACATGATCACTTCCGCGCCTTCCATGCCGCCGAGCGTCGCGAGCTCGGCCTGCGTCATCTCGGTGAGGCGCACCGGATCGTTCTCGATGAGCTCGAAGAACTGCGCGTCCCACGCGGTGTTGTTGAAGCCTGCGCGCTCGCCGTGCACCTGGTGCGACAGCCCGCCGGTGGCGACGATGGCCACCTTCAGGTCTTCGGGATAGCTCTCGATCGCGCGGCGCAGCGCCTGCCCGAGCCGGTAGCAGCGCCGTGCCGACGGCACCGGCGACTGCAGCACGCCGACCTGCAGCGGAATCACCGGCACCGGCCACGCGGGCTCGTGCGGGCACAGCAGCGACATCGGCGAGAACACGCCATGGTCGAGCGCGCGGTCCTGGAAGAAGGACATGTCGAACTCGTCCGCCACCAGCGAGCGGCCGATGTGCTGCGCGAGCGCCGGATGGCTGGCGAGCGGGGGCAGGTCGCGCGCGCCGCCGCCTTCGTCGGCCACCGCGTGCTGTTCGCCCACGCCGAGCGAGAAGGCCGAGTAGTGATCGAAGAAGAACGCGCTGACGTGGTCGTTGTAGATGAAGAAGAGCACGTCGGGCTGGCGCTCGGCGAGCCAGCGCTGCACGGGCGCGAAGGCCTCGAAGATCGGCGCCCACACTGGATCCTGCTGCTTCTTCTTGTCGAAGGCGAAGCCGATGGTGGGCGTGTGCGAGCACGCGACGGCGCCGATGATGCGAGCCATGGTGGTTCTTCTTCAGTCGATGTAGCGCAGGCCGGCCTTGGCCAACGGCTCGCGCATGGCGTACATGTCGAGGCCCAGCTCGCCGGCGGCGAAACGCTCGCGCTTGGCGGTCTCATTGGCCTCTCGGGCCTCGGCCGCATCGGCCACCTGCTGCGCGCGCGCGGCCGGCACGATGACCACGCCATCGATGTCGGCAACGACCACGTCGCCCGGGTTCACCAGCGCGCCCGCGCACACCACCGGCACGTTGACCGAGCCGAGGGTTGCCTTGATCGTTCCCTTCGAATGGATCGCGCGGCTGAACACGGGGAATCCCATCGCGTTGAGGTCGCGCACGTCGCGCACGCCGCCGTCGATCACCAGACCCTTGCAGCCGCGCGCCTTGAACGAAGTGGCCAGCAGGTCGCCGAAGAAGCCGTCGGTGCTGTCGCTGGTGCAGGCTGCGACGACGACGTCGCCGGGCTTGATCTGCTCGGCCGCGACATGCAGCATCCAGTTGTCGCCGGGCTGCAGCAGCACGGTGACTGCGGTGCCGCAGAAGCGCGCATCGGGGTGGATGGGACGGATGCGCGGCTGCATCAGCCCGAGCCGTCCGAGCGCTTCATGCACGGTGGAGACGCCGAAGCGCGAGAGCTTTTCGACCGCGGCCGCATCGGCGCGCACGATGTTGCGATGCACGACGCCGAGTTGTTGTGGAAGGGTGTTGTGCGACATGGTCAGAGGCCTTTGGCAATGAGTGCGCGGTCGAGGCGCGGATAGACGCGGCGTGCGTTGCCTTCGAACACCTTGTGGCGCGTTTCGGCATCGAGCATCGGCGTCGCGTCGATGTAGCGGCGCGTGTCGTCGTAGAAGAACCCGGTTTCCGGATCGATGCCGCGCACGGCGCCGATCATCTCGCTCGCGAAGAGGATGTTGTCCACGGGAATCACGCGCGTGAGCAGGTCGATGCCCGGCTGGTGATAGACGCAGGTGTCGAAGAAGATGTTGTTGAGCAGGTGGTCTTTCAGCAGCGGCTTCTTCATCTCCTGCGCGAGCCCGCGAAAGCGCCCCCAGTGGTAGGGCACCGCGCCGCCGCCGTGCGGGATCACGAAGCGCAGCGTGGGAAAGTCGGTGAAGAGGTCGGAGGTGAGGCACTGCATGAACGCGGTGGTGTCCGCATTCAGGTAGTGCGCGCCGGTGGTGTGAAAACAGGCATTGCAGCTCGTGCTGACATGCACCATCGCCGGGATGTCGTGCTCGACCATCTTCTCGTAGAGCGGGTACCAGTGGCGGTCCGACAGCGGCGGCGAAGTCCAGTGCCCGCCCGAGGGATCGGGGTTGAGGTTGATCGCCACGAAGCCGTACTCGCGCACGCAGCGCTCCAGCTCGGGGATGCAGCTGCGCGGATCGACACCGGGCGATTGCGGCAGCATCGCCGCGCCGATGAAGTGGTCGGGGAAGAGCTCGCTCACCCGGAAGCACAGCTCATTGCAGATCGCGGCCCAGGTCGACGAGGTTTCGAAGTCGCCGATGTGATGCGCCATGAAGCTTGCGCGCGGACTGAAGATCGTGAGGTCGCTGCCGCGTTCCTTCATGAGGCGCAGCTGGTTGCCCTCGATCGATTCGCGCAACTCGTCGTCGCTGATCTTCAGGTCGGCGACGCGGGGCTTCAACGCCGGGTTTTTCAGCCCCGCGATCTGCTGGGTGCGCCAGTTCTCCAGCGCCTTGGGCGCGGTGGTGTAGTGGCCGTGGCAGTCGATGATCATTTCTTGCAACCCAATTGGTTTGGCTCGGAGCCATCGAGTGTGGTCGCGGACCCGCTGGCGTGGGGTGAGTTCGGGTTGCCCTACCATCAGACTTTCTTATCGATAGGGTTTACCCGGAAGGCTGAAATGAGTGAGGCGCACCAACCAGACAAAGTGATCGGCAGCGCGCTCGCCATCAACCTGCGCCATCTGCGCGCGTTCTCTGCCGTGGCCGCCGCCGGCAGCATCGCCAGGGCCGCGGACGAGCAGCTCTACCGCGTCGCCTCGGGCGTCACGCGCTCCATTTCCGAACTGGAGAGCGCGCTGGGCAGGCCGCTCTTCGATCGCCGCGCGCGCGGCATGGCGCTCAATTCGTACGGCGACCTGGTGCTGGTGCGCGCGCGCCGCATCGAGCGCGAGTTCGAGGAGGCGCGCGCGCAGCTCGTCGCGCGCGGCGGCATCGGCGCGACCGCCGATGTGCCCTCGCTCTTTGCGTCGATCCTCAATGGCCGCCGGCTCGCGGTGATTGCGAGCCTGGTCGAGAAGCGCAACATGCCGGCGGTCGCGCGCGAGTTCGGCATCACGCAGCCGGCCGTCAGCAGCGCGCTGAAGGACCTGGAGGGCGGACTCGGCGTCGCGCTGCTCGAACGCAAGGCGCGCGGCCTCGCGCCGACGACGGCGGGGGAGATCGTGGCCCTGTATTTCAAGCGCGTGCTCGCGGAGCTGCGCCACATCGGGCCGGACATCGCCGCGAGCGAAGGCATGTTGCAGGGGAGCGTGACCGTCGGCGCGCTGCCGCTCGGACGCACGCAGATCCTGCCGCTCGCGATCGCCTCGCTGCTCGCGCGGCATCCGGGGCTGCATGTGGCCACGGTCGAGAGCCCGTACGACGCGCTGGCCGCATCGCTGCGCAGCGGCGACGTCGACTTCATCCTCGGCGCGCTGCGCAGCCCCGCCGAAGCCAGGGACCTGCAGCAGGAAGCGCTGTTCGAAGACAGCATCGCGGTGATCGCACGCGCAGGCCATCCGCTGGAGCGCATGCAGCGCATCGACTTCGATGCGCTGCGGCAGGCGACGTGGGCCCTCTCGCGGCATAACACGCCGTCACGCGAACTGCTGGAGCGCTTCTTCTCGTCGGCGCGCGAGGCGCCGCCGATTCCTGCAGTAGAGACCGGGGACCTCGCCGTGCTGCGCGGCCTGCTGCTGGAGAGCGACATGCTCACCGCGATCTCGCCGCATCAACTGCGCTACGAAATTCGCGACGGCAGCCTGGTGGTGCTGGACTTTCCGCTCGACGAGACGCGCCGCGAGATCGGGCTGACGCAGCGGCAGGGCGCATTGGCGTCGCCGGGGGCGAGGGCGTTGATGGCGGAGATCGCGGCGGTGCTGGCGCGGTCCCCGGATTTCCGGGCGAGGGCGAGGCGGACGGGCGGTTGATCAGCGCTTATCCGGTTGCGGTGCGCTTCGATCGAACCGGAGTCCCGCAGCGGTTCCACTCCCGAGATCGAGCACAAAGCGCATCTCCGCACCTTCCGAAACAAGCTGGAGACTGAGCTTCGCCTGCAGCGTGTCGCAGCGCAGGTGCGCGCTCTTCCCCGCAGCGGCCGCGTCGCGCACCGACAGCGAATCGATCTGTGCCGTCACGCCGCGGCCCACGGCCTCGGAATGCAGGCCGATGCGGTTGCGGCCCGCGTCGCGGCCTTCGAGGCGGCCTTGCAATCCCGAGAGCGCGAAGACCCCGTCGCCGAGTTGCAGGTCGCCGGACAGCGAGGTGCGGCCCAGCAGGAGGCGCGCCTGCTCGGTCAGCCCGCTGCCCCCTTGGCCGCGGCCGCAGCGCAGCATCGACTCGGCGAACGCCTGCAACTGCAGCTTGCCGCGCTCGGAAATCCACGGGCTCAGCAGCGCGCCGCGGCGCTCGAAGGTCACGCCGGCGAGCGGAGCCGAGGCGAACTGGTAGATGTAGCTGCGGCCGTCGGGCGCATCGACATAGATGCCCAGCCGGCTCACGCCCATGCGCGAGTCGGGGCCGACGTGCTCGACCGTCGCGTCGTTGAAATCGATCTGCCCGCCGCGTAGGGGCACCGTCACGTCGGCATCGAAGAGCAGATGCGCATCGGTGATTTTTCCGCGGATGGTGCCGTGGGCCGTGCCGAGCGGGGCGAGGCTTGTTGCATCGGCCTGCGCTTGAGGAGCGGGCGCCTCTGCAGCCGGCGCCGGTGCATGTGCGGTGGCCCATGCCTCGCGCAGTCGCGGCGGCATGCGCAAAGGACCATGCAGCTTCAAGCCCGAGAACTCCGCCTCGCGGGCCTCGACGCCAACCAACTGCGGCGCGCCGGCTTCGCTGCGTATCTGCGCGACGAGGCCGCGCACGGCCACACGGCCGATCTCCAGCTTGAGTTCGCCTGAGGTGAGATGAAGGGAGGCCGCTTCGAGCTGATCGATCCGGAGGCTGGCCGTACCGTCCTTCTCCGGCCCCCAGGCCAGGCCTTCGATCGCGAAGCGATTGCCCGCGGTGCCGTCGGAAGCCGCGAGGTCCACGCCGAGCAGCAGTTGAAGGATGGAGGACGCGAGAGGAGTCGCCATGGCCTTCTTCTACCAGACCTCGCCATGCCGTTGTGTCGGCCTCCGGCGCATGTGCGGCACACCGGATGGTGGCTCTTCAACCGGGTAGCGGCCCGGCTTTCAGGGCTTGCGCATGACGCGCTCGATCCACGCGAGCAGCACCGCCACGACTTCATCGCGGTTGGTTTCGTTCAGCGTCTCATGGCGCGCGCCGCCGAACACATGGCAGGACACATCGCGCAGCCCCGCCTCGCGGTAGCGCTGCACCAGGGGATAGAACCATTCGGCCTTGTTGCTGACTGGGTCCTGGTCGCCGGTGAAGAGGTACAGCGGCAGCTCGGGCCTGATGCGCGATTGCATCGCCGCGGGCGCCAGATCGTCGAGGTTCGCGAACATGGAACCGAGGCCCTCGGCCGACACCGTGAAGCCGCACAGCGGATCGGCGATGTACTTGTCCACTTGCGCCGGATCGCGGCTGAGCCAGTCGAACGGTGTGCGCACTTCGGGCAGCGCGGCGTTCATGTCTTCGAGGCGGAAGCCGCTCTGCAGCGCGGTGCCCAGCAGGTCGAGGGCCGAGGTGCCCGAGAGCACCGCGCCAGACAGCAGCTCGCTGTGCCGCACCAGGTAGTACTGCGTGGCGAAGGAGCCCATGCTGTGGCCGAGGAGGATGAGCGGCAATCCCGGATGCGCGGCGCGTGCGTGGCGGCTCAGCAGCGCCATGTCGTCCACGAGGCCGGCGAAGTTGCGCGGACCGAATTCGCCGAGTTCGTTGTTCGCCAGGGCATAGGCGCCATGGCCGCGGTGCTCGTTCGCGTAGACGACGTAGCCGGCCTGCGTGAGCGCATCGGCAAGCGAGCGGTAGCGCAGCGAATGTTCGCCCATGCCATGCGCCAGCTGCACGATGGCCCGTGGCGTTCCGGCCTGCCAGCGGTGGGCTTCCACCGGGTGGCCGTCGTTGGCGGTCAGTTCGAAGTTTGTCTCGGTATTCGGCATGCGGTGTCCTCTGTGGAAGAGGGTTGCCATCCTAGTCGTTGAAGGCCCGCAGCATCGCCTTGCGCAGCCACATCTCCGCCGAGTCCTTGTCGGTCACGGCACGCCAGGCGAGCTTGATCTGGTAATCCGGGCCCTCGAAAGGCAGGGGCTCGAAGCGGAGTCCGCCTTGCGCCGACAGCGCCAGTGCCACGTGCTCGGGCACCGTGGCCAAGAGGTCGGTGCCGGCGAGCACGGCGGGGAGGCTGCCGAACTGCGGCACCGAAAAAGCCACGTCGCGCTGGCGCCCGATTTCGCCGAGTGTTTCGTCGACGGTGCCGCACAGGTCGCCCGCATAGGTCACGAGCACGTGGCGGCGCCGACAGTAGTCGTCGAGCGAAAGCTTTCCGGGCACGGTGTCGGCGCGCAGCATGGCGAAGCGCGCCGTGCGGACCTTGCGCACCTTGGCGTCGGCGGGCAGGTCTTTCAGGAACGACATCACCACGCTGACCTCTCCCTGCTCCAGGTAGCTCATTGCGTTGCGATAGCAGACCGTGAGCGTCACCAGCTTGGCGCGGGGCACTTCGGCGCTCAGGGCGCGCAGCAGGCGCGGCAGCATCGCGATCTGCAGGTCATCGGTGAGGCCTATGCGGAAGATCGGCGCGGCGCGATCGGGCTCGAAATCGGCCTGCGCGCGGAACGTGGCTTCGATCTGCGCGAGCGCGGGGCCCAGGCCCTGCATCAGCGCCAACGCGCGCTCGGTCGGCTCCATCACCCGGCCGTGACGCACCAGCAGCGGATCTCCCGTGAGTTCGCGCAGCCGCGCCAGCGCGTGGCTCACCGCGGGCTGGCCGAGGTTCAACCGCTCCGCGGCGCGGCTCACGTGACGCTCCCGCATGAGCGCGGCCAGCACGGTGAGCAGGTTCAGGTCGATGCGGTTGAGTTCGACGGGTTTCATCGGAGGTCCTGGCGTTATCGATCGCGTGCATAGCGGCTATCCGGCGAATCGATTTCCTTGATTGTGCTGCGGCCCCTAGATTGATGCCATCGGTCAATTCAAGAAGGAGATTTTTTCATGAGCAGGATGGTTCGCTTCCATGTGTTCGGCGGTGCCGAGGTGCTGAAGATCGAGGAGACCGGTACGCCGGCGCCCGGGCCGGGCGAGGTGCGCGTCGCGGTGCAGGCCATCGGCCTGAACCGGGCCGATGCGCTGTGGCGCGAGAACCTCTACATCGAAGACGCGACGCTGCCGGCCGGGCTGGGCAACGAGGCGGCGGGCGTCGTCGAGGCGGTCGGGGAGGGCGTCGAAGGGCTGAAGGTGGGAGACAAGGTCGCGGTGCTGCCGGGCGCGGGGCAGGGCCGCTACCCCACCTATGGCGAGAACATCCTCCTGCCGGCGGCGCACGTGGTGCGGTATCCCGGCAACCTGTCGGCCGCGCAGGCAGCGGGTGCCTACATGGCGTACCTCACGGGCTACTTCCCGATGTTCGAGATGGCGCAACTCAAGCGTGGCCAGGTGATGCTCGTCGCCGGTGCCTCGTCGGGCACGGGCATCGCGGCGCTGCAGATGGCGCGCGCGGCGGGCATCGTCGCCATCGCGGTCACGCGCACGGCCGCCAAGCGCGATGCGCTGCGGGAGGCGGGTGCAGCGCATGTCGTCGTGACGGACGATGAAGACGTGGTCGAGCGCGTGATGAAGCTCACCGAAGGCCGCGGCGTCGACCTGGTGTACGACGGCGTGGGCGGCGCGCAGGTCGAGCGGCTCGGCGATGTCGTCGCGCATCGCGGCTGGTACGTGCTGTATGGCCTCTCGGGCGGCGCGGAGTTCAAGTACCCGGTGATTGCGCAGTTCCGCAAGAGCTGGCGCTTCCACGTCTACAAGGTGCTGGAGCACACCGGCGCGGCCACGATGGGATTGCCGCGCGACGAGGCGGCGCTCGCCCGCGCGCTGGCTTTCATCGACGCAGGCCTGGCCGACGGCAAGCTGCAGGTGCGCATCGACCGCGAGTTCGCATTCGATGACGTGGTGCAGGCGCACCAGTACCTGGAGCGTGCGGGGCATATCGGCAAGGTCGTTCTCACGGTTTGATGGGCGCATCGGCGGGCAGGGGCCGGGCGAGCTTCTTGCACGTCGGGGCAAGTCCCATGGCGGCAAGCGCGACCCGGCGGTAGATTGCAGGCACGCCCCCGTGGCAAACAATGGTTTTCAACCCCCTGACCCCCCAGGAGTGCCCGTGGACGCATGGTCGAGCCAGCAGCTTTCTCCCTTGTACGGACGCGAGGTGTTCCGCTCGCGCGAAGCGGACGAGACACACGCGCTGGTCGCCCATGAGCTGAAGGACCATCGCAGCGTCTGGGGGCGTGGCAAGGTCGATGCGGTGTTCTGCCGCGCCGAGCTGAGCGCACTGTCGCTGTGCATCCTGCGCTACGGGTGCGACGTGGACATCGAGCCCGATGCGCTCGGCAACTTCGTGCTGGTGCAGATGCCGCTGCGCGGCCATGCCGAAATCCGCACGGGCGGCCAGACGCTGCACATCCATCCGGGGCAGGGCGCGGTGGTGTCGGCGCACAAGCCGGTGCGGCTGCGCTGGCATGCCGACTGCGAGCAGCTGATGCTCAAGATCGAACTGGGCCGCCTGCAGGAAGTGGCGCGCCGCGCCTTCGCCGCGCGCCACGCCGACGAGGTCGGCGAGATCGATTTCGACATGCCGCTGCGGTTGGACGACGCCGCCGGCACGCAGTGGTGCCGCATGGTGGCCAACCTTGCGTCGCTGCTGCCCGCAGCGGGCGACAGCAGCACCGCGTACGACCCGCGCTGGCTGGCCCATTGCGAAGACAACCTCATGCTCTACCTGCTGTGCCACCGGCCCAACTCGGTGCGGCGGCAGCACGATGCGCTGCGGCTCGGTTCGGAGGCGGCCAGCCTCGGGCAGCTGCGGCGCGCCGAGGAGTTCATGCGCAGCCGGCTCGACACGGCCGTCTCGCTCGAAGAGGTGGCGGAGGCCGCGGGCGTGACGCGGCGCATGCTGGCGCTGCTCTTCAGGCGCCACCGCGACCTCTCGCCGATGGAGGTGCTGCGCAACATGCGGCTCGATGCCGCGCATGCGCAGCTTGCGCGCCACGACGGCGCGAGCGTGACGCAGATCGCGCTCGACTGCGGCTTCTCGCACCTGAGCCGCTTCGCCGCCTGCTACCGGGAGCGCTTCGGCCAGCTCCCGCGCGAGACTTCAAGACATTAGGACTTCATCGCGCACTTCGCGGCCGAGCTGTCCTGGTAGTTCTGCAGCACGGTGCCGATCACCTTGTTGGTGATGCGGCCGCTGGCGTCCTTGCCGATCACGCGCAAGTAGTAGTTCTGGATCGGGAAGTTGTTGGCGCCGTAGCTGAAATCGCCGCGCACCGACTTGTACTTCGCGGCCTTGATCGCCTTGAGCAGCGCGGGCTTGTCGGCCACCTTGCCGCCGGCATCGCGCACGGCCGCGTCCATGGCCATCAGCACGTCGTACGCCTGGCCGGCATAGAAGGAGGGATTGCGTCCGTTGTTCTGCTGGCGGAACGCGGCCACGAAGCGCTGGTTGGCGGGGTTGTCCAGGTCGTAGGACCAATGCGCGGTGTTGAAGAGCCCGAGCATCGGCTCGCCGACGGCGGGGATCATGTCCTCGTCGGCCGAGAAGGCGGTCGAGATCAGCGCCACGTCTTTCGACAGGCCCGCACCGACGAACTGCTTGATGAAGCTCACGCCCATCGCGCCGGGCAGGAAGAAGTAGAGCGCGTCGGGCTTGCTCGCGCGGATCTGGGCGATCTCGGCCGAGTAGTCGAGTTGCCCGAGCTTGGTGTAGAGCTCGTCGCCCACGGCGCCCTTGAAGTTGCGCTTGAAGCCGCTGGCCGCGTCCTTGCCGCCGGGATAGCTGGGTGCGATGAGCGCCACTTTCTTGAACCCCTTGTCGGAGGCGAACTTGCCCGCGGCCTCGTGGTACGCATCGTTGGGGTACGACGCGCCGAAGAAGTAGGGATTGCACTTGGCGCCCGAGTAATCGCTCGGGCCGGTGTTGCTCGACAGGTAAGGCACCTTGGCTGCGAAGAGCGGCGGGCCGACGGCGAGCGCAACGGACGAGCCCACAGGGCCGGTGAAGAGGTCGATCTTGTCGCGCAGCAGCATGCGCTCCACCACCTGGCGGGCCAGGTCGGGGTTGCCGGCGGTGTCGGCCTCGACGAACTCGACCGGCACGCCGCCGAGCTTGCCGTCGAGCTGTTTCATCGCCACGGCGAAGCCGGCCTTGGCCTCGGCGCCGCCGACGGCGAAGGGGCCGGAGAGGTCCATCGCAAGGCCGACCTTGACGGGCTGGGCCTGCGACAACGATGCGCCGGTAACGACGGCCAAGGCCAGTGCGGCCGTTCGGATGCTTGCCTGCGACATGAGAAATCTCCTCTGAAGGGATTCGGTGGACGTGGGGGGTGAATGCAATGCGCGTCGCAGTCTGCGTGCCGCCGTGGCATCGGGCTATCCGTTTCCTGCAGCGACGTCGCTTGCAAGAAATGGACAGACAGCGGCAAGGGCGCTGCCCAGAATTTCGCAAGCCCCACCACTTTGGAGACACCCACGATGAGTCAGTACATCGACATCCCGGCCGGCGACGGCCGCAGCTTTCGCGGCTACCTCGCGCTGCCGGCTTCCGGCAGCGGCCCCGGCATCGTGCTGTGCCAGGAGATCTTCGGCATCAACGACTATGTGCGCGAGGTGGCCGACCTCTATGCAGAAGAAGGCTACGTGGTGCTCGCACCCGATCTCTTCTGGCGCATGGAGCCCAACGTCGATCTGGGCTATTCGCCGGAAGACTGGCAACGCGCCTTCGGCTTCTTCCAGAAGTTCGACATCGAGGCCGGCATCGCCGACGTCACCGCGAGCGTGAAGGCGCTGCGCGCGCACCCGGCCTGCACCGGCAAGGTGGGCGCGCTGGGCTATTGCCTCGGCGGCAAGCTGGCGTATCTGGCGGCCGCGCATTCGGGCGTGGATGCGGCGGTGGGTTACTACGGTGTCGGCATCGAGGCCGCGCTCGACCTGGTGCCAAAGATCGAATGCCCGATTGCGCTGCACTTCGCCGAGCTCGACCAGTTCTGCCCGCCCGAGGCGCGCGCCCAGGTGCTCGATGCCTTCGCCGGCAAACCGGGCGCGCAGATGTACGTCTACCCCGGGGTGGACCACGCGTTCGCGCGCACCGGTGGCGACCATTTCGACAAGCCTTCCACGCTGATGGCGCACCAGCGCTCGATGGCGCTGTTCAAGGAAGCCATCGGGCCGGTCTACGACCTCTCGGCGCTCTGGGACAAGCACTGCGAATACGAGTTCGGCACGCGCGACGTCGTCGCCACCATGGGCACGATGGTGAGCGAGCCCTACGTCAACCACATCCCGACGATGACGGGCGGCGTGGGTGCGAAGGAGCTGTCGCGCTTCTACAAGCATCACTTCATTCCGACGACGCCGCCCGACACACGGCTCACGCCGATCTCGCGCACCGTGGGCGCGACGCAGATCGTCGATGAAATGCTCTTCTCTTTCACCCACACGGTGGAAGTCGACTGGATGCTGCCGGGCATCGCGCCGACCGGCAAGCCAGTGGAGATCGCGCTGGTGGCGATCGTCAAGTTCCGCGGCGACAAGCTTTATCACGAGCACATCTACTGGGACCAGGCGAGCGTGCTGGTGCAGATCGGCTTTCTCGATGCCAAGGACCTGCCCGTGGCGGGCGTTGAAACCTCGCGCAAGCTGGTGGATGAGACGCTGCCCTCGAACACGCTGATGCCGCGCTGGTCGAAGTCGAACGGGCTCACGATCGCCGATCCGGCGCTGCCGCTCGGATGACACAGGGCGCAGACATGCTGGCGCTGGTCGTGGCCGAGGTCAGGCCGCTCACGCCGGCGATCAAGGCTTTCGTGCTGCGGCCGGCGAATGGCGGTGACCTGCCGCCGTTTTCACCGGGCGCGCACCTGAGCGTGCAGGTGACGCAATCGAGCGGGCAGCGCGCTTATTCGCTGGTGCGCCCGCACGATGGCTCCGGCAGCTACGAGATCGCGGTGTTGCACGAGCCGCAGGGCTCGGGCGGCTCGGCCTGGATGCACGGCCTCGTGCCCGGCGCGGTGCTGGCCGCGCACCCGCCGCGCAATGACTTCGCACTGCACCAGGGTGTCCAACCGCTGCTGGTGGCGGGCGGTATCGGCATCACGCCGCTGCTGTGCATGGCGCGCGCGCTGGCCGCCGAAGGCCAGGCCTTCGACTTCTTCTATGCGACACGCAGCGAGGAAGCGACCGCCTACCTGGATGAAGTGCGCGCGCTCGGCGGCACGGTGGTGCACGACGGCGGCGACCCCGCACGCGGCCTCGACCTGCGCGCGCTGCTCGCGGCGCAGCACGGCGGGCGCCACTTGCATGTTTGCGGGCCGCGCGGCATGGTGCAGGCAGTGGTCGACACCGCCCGCGCACAGGGCTGGCCCGACGACCATGTGCACTTCGAACTCTTCGCCGGCGCGCTCGCACAGGCCGGCGACATGCCCTTCGAGGTGCGCACGCTGCGCTCGGGCAAGACGCTGACGGTGGCGCCCGGCCAGAGCCTGCTCGACGTGCTGATCGCCGCCGGGCTCGACCCGATGTACGACTGCCGCCAGGGCGACTGCGGCGTGTGCGCCGTCGACGTGGTGGAGGGCGTGCCCGACCACCGCGACCACAACCTGAGCCCGCGCGAGAAGGCGGGCGGCAAGACCCTGTGCACCTGCGTGTCGCGCGCCAAGACGCCGCACCTGGTGCTCGACATCTGATGACGCTTCAGGAGACCCACCCGATGAATTCCGTGATTCCCATCATTCCCATCGCAGCGACAAACGCGATCGACATCCAGGCGCTGGTGCAGCCCGACCGCGTGCACAAGCGCGTCTACACCGACCCCGCCATCTTCGAGCTGGAGATGGACCGCGTCTTCGGCCAGGCCTGGCTGTACGTGGGGCACGAGAGCCAGGTGCCGAACGTCGGCGATTACTTCACCACGCGCCTGGGCCGCGAGCCCGTGGTGATGGTGCGCCACACCGATGGCGCGGTGAACGTGCTGTACAACCGCTGCCCGCACAAGGGCGCCAAGATCGTTCCCGACGGCAGCGGCAGCGCAGGCAAGTTCTTGCGGTGCCTGTACCACGGCTGGACTTTCAAGTGCGACGGCAGCCTGCTGTCGGTGCCGCTGCGCAGCGGCTACGAAGACACGGCGCTCGACCTCAAGAGCGGGTCGCATTCGGTGCGCAAGGTGGCGCGCGTGGCGAGCCACCGCGGCTTCGTGTTCGCGAGCCTTTCGGAAGACGGCCCCGAGCTGGCCGACTTCCTTGGCGGCGTGGCCACGTCGCTCGACAACTTCTGCGACCGCGCGCCCGATGGCGAAGTGGAAGTGGCCGGTGGCGTGCAGCGCGTGATTCAGCGCAACAACTGGAAGATCTTCTTCGAGAACCTGCACGACACGATCCATGCCGTGGCCACGCACGAGTCGTCGTGGCGCGCGGCCAAGGAAGAATTCGAAGCCATGCCTTCCGGCACGCCCAAGCCCTTCGAGGTGGTGATCGTCGACGGCAACGGTGAGCCGCTGGAGTTCTGGGAGAACCTGGAGCTCAAGGGCTACGACAACGGCCACGGCTTCATGGAAGGCATCTTCGTGCCGCCGACCGACCCGGTGAGCCTGGCCTACGTGGCGGCGCTCGAAGCCAGCCAGGGCGCGCAGCGCGCCGACGAGATCTTGCGGGTGAACCGGCACAACACCATCGTCTACCCGAGCTGTTCGCCGCACACCTCGTTCCAGCAGATCCGCGTGATCCGGCCGCTGTCGGTGGACCGCACGCTGGTGGAGATCTTCAGCTTCCGCCTGAAGGGCGCGCCCGAGGCGACCTTCCAGCGCACCTTGAAGTACACCAACATCGTCAACTCGCCTTCGTCGAACGTGATGCCCGACGACCTGGAGGCCTACAACCGCGTGCAGGAGGGACTCGGCTCCGACGGTGGCGACTGGGTCAGCATGCACCGCGCGGCCGGGCGCGACCAGCCGCTGCCGGGCGGGCGGGCCTCCAACGGCAACAGCGAGATGCCATCGCGCAACATGTTCGCGGCATGGGCCTCGTACATGGGCGTGCAGACCGGGAGCGCCGAATGAACTTCAACGACTGGCACGAGCAGCAGGCGATCGCGCAGTTCCTGCACCACGAGGCGCGCCTCCTGGACGAGCACCGCTGGGACGAATGGCAGCGGCTCTTCACGCCCGACGGGCTCTACTGGGTGCCGCTGGTGCATGGGCAGACGGACCACATCAACCACGCCTCGCTGTTCTGCGAAGACGCGCTGCTGCGTTCGATGCGCGCGCGGCGGCTCGAGCAGGCGCGCGCCTATTCGCAGCAGCCGCCCACGCGCACGGTGCATGTGGTGGGGAACATCGGGCTCGAATCACGCGACGAGGAAGGCTGTGTCGTGCGCTCGACCTTCCTGCTGCTGGAATGGCGCAAGACCGAGCAGCGCACCTTCGGCGGCAGCGTGCTGCACACGCTGCGGCGCGAGGGCGACGAATTCCGCATCCACACGAAGCGCGTCGAACTCGTCAACTGCGACGCGCCGCACGAAGCCCTGCAGGTGTTCATGTGAAGGCCGCGCTGCTGGCCATGCACTACCAGAACGACGTGCTGCACGTCGATGGCAAGGTGCGCGTGGGCGTGGCGGCGGACGATCCGGCGCGACCGCGTCTCATCGCCTCGGCCGCGCGGCTGATCGCCGGTGCGCGGGCGAACGGCGTGCCGGTGATCTTCGTGCGCATCGCGTTCGCGCCGGGGTATGTCGATTGCCTTCGCAACTGCACGTTGTTCCGGCGCGTGGCCGAAACCGGCGCGGTGCTCGACGGGGAATGGGGCGCGGAGTTCTATGAAGAACTCGCGCCGCTGCCCGGCGAGGCCATCGTCACCCACAAGCGCAACAACCCGTTCTGGGCGAGCGGGCTCGAAGATGTCGTGCGCAACACCGGCGCATCGCGGCTCTACGTGGCGGGCATCGCGACCAACCACGTGGTCGAGCACGGCGCGCGCCACGCGAGCGACCTGGGTTACGAGGTGGCGGTCGTCGCCGATGCCTGCAACACTGCGCAGGCGCATCTGCATGCGGCGAGCCTGGAAACACTGGCGATGCTCGCGGATGTGATGAACGTCGACGAAGCAATCGCACAGATGAAGGCCATGCCATGAACTGGAACTTCGAAGGAAAAGTCGCCATCGTCACGGGGGCGGCCGCGATGCTCGGCGCTTCAATCGTCCGTGCTTTCGTGAAGGCCGGTGCGCAGGTGCTGGCGGTGGACATCGATGCCGCGCGTGGCGAGGCGCTGGCGGCAGAGCTGGGTCCGCGCTGTCGCTTCATCGCATGCGACATTGCCTCCGACACGGCGCTCGATGCGCTGGTGACCGATGCACTGGCCAGCGAGGGGCGCATCGACTTCCTCATCAACAACGCGGTGGTGTACGGCGACAAAGGGCTCGCGTCTTCGCGCGGCGAATGGCTTCAGGCGCTCGACGTCAACCTCGTCTCCGGCGCGCTGCTGGTGCACAAGACGGCAGACGCGCTCGCGGCGCAAGGCGGGGCCGTCGTGAACATGGGAAGCGTCGGCGGCAAGTTCGGCACGGCGGGCCGGGCGCTCTATCCAGCGGCCAAGGCGGCCATCCTGCAGCTCACGCGCAACCAGGCCGCGAGCCTCGCGCACCGGCGCGTGCGCGTGAACTCGGTGTCGCCCGGATGGACTTGGTCAGACGCGCTCTCGCGCATGGCGGGTGGGGATCGGGCCTACGCGGACCGCATGGCTGCGCCTTTGCATCCACTCGGTCGCGCGGGCGATGCCGACGACGTGGCGCAGGTGGTGCTGTTCCTGTGCTCGGACGCCGCGCGCTTCGTGACCGGCGCGGACATTCCGGTCGATGGCGGGTTCTCGATGCTGGGCCCGGACCAGGGGCGATCGGCGCGCGACTGGTTCGGCGCTTAGTTAGCGAGCCGATACCAGCCGATGCCGTCGTCGGCGATGTCGCAGACGACTTCGCCACGGTGCAGCAGGTAGTTGAGGCAGGCGAGGCTTTCGCCGGTCGCCATGCCCAGTAACTGAACATCGGACTCGGCGATGCTGCGCGCGAAAAGGCTCGCGAACACGTCGACTGCGCGCTTGGGCGTCTTCAAGGTGTTGCGCAACCGGTCGAGCGAGCGTTCTTGTCCCGTCTGTAGCCGGTCGATGCGCGCATGCAGGCCGCGGAAGCACTCGTTGTGCGAAGGCAGCACCAGCACGTCGTCGGGTATTTCGCGCTTGAGCTTGGCGAGCGATGAAAGCCAGTCGGCCATCGGATCAGCGTCGGGCTCGATCGGCGAGACCGACACGTTGGACGAGATGCGCGGCAGGATCTGGTCGCCCGAGATCAGCACCTTGAGGTCGGGGCAGTACAGGCACGCATGTTCGGGCGAATGGCCGTTGCCGGTGACGATGCGCCAGTCGTGCGCGCCGATGCGCAGCACCTCGCCGTCGCGCAGCCGCCGGAAGCTGTCGGGCAGCGGATGGATGTGCTTGCCGAAATTGCCGAAGCGCGTGCGGTAGGTCTCGATGGCGGCATCGCTCCAGCCGGCGCGCCGGTAGAAGGCGATGGCATCGTCCGGTGCTTCGCGGCCGGTGTCGGACACCATCACGCGGCACATGAGGTATTCGGAGCGGGTCATCCACAGCCGCACGCCGAACTTGCGCGTGAGCCAGCCGGCCATGCCGACGTGGTCGGGGTGCATGTGCGTCACGAAGACGCGGGTGAGGCCGCGCGTGTCCGGCGAATTGGCGAAGAGCTCGCGCCAGACGGCGACCGTTTCTTCGGTGCGCACGCCCGTGTCCACCACGGCCCAGCCGGCGCCGTCATCGAGCGCCCACAGGTTGATGTGGTCGAGCGAGTAGGGCAGCGGCATGCGGATCCAGTGCACGCCCGCGGCGACCTCGATCGACTTGCCGCGCGGCGGGAGTTCCGCAAAGGGGTAGACGAGCTTGCCTTTTGCCGCTTCCGCCGTCTCTTCCAGACCATCCATCGTGTTCACCTCCAGAGGAGTGAATTGTGAACCCGGCCGCAATCCGGGCCGGGCCTCCCCCGATGACGATGGATCGACGCGCTTACTTGCGGCGTGAGCGGGGCGCGCCCGGCGCCGAGGTTTGCGACGGTGCGGCGCCGCCGTCCACGCCGAGACGACCGCCGCCGCCCAGGCCCTGGCCGCGCACCGTTTGCGCCTTGTAGTTGCGCAGCGAACGAACCATCTGGTTGAAAGCGTCCATGAAGGCCGCGGCGATCACCTTGCCCTGCGGCGTGCGCGTGTAGCCGCCGACGCCGCCCGCGGCGGAGAGGCCGCCCAGGCCGCCGAAGCCCGCGAAGTCGGTCTTGGAGGCGCTGCCTTCGGCGGCCGCCACCTGCACACCCGAGCGGTTGTCGATGAGCGTCAGGAGAGCGCTGGCTTCCTTGGTCTGCAGGCTGGCGCCGATGCTGGCGATGGCGCGGCCACGGCCGCCGCCCACAAGGCCGCCCAGCGCACCGCCGATGCCACCGGCGTCGTTGTTGCTGAACACGATCTCTGGCGACAGGCCGTAGTCGGAAGCGACCATCTGGCCGCGGCCGAAGTTGCTGCCGCCGCGCATTTCGCCCGACTGCATCAGCGCGCGCTCGCGCGTCATGGCGTTCATGCCGGCCGCGCCGCGCTCGACCACCACGAAGCAGTTCGATTGCTGCACCAGGAGGCGCAGCAGGTTCGCGGTCGGCGGGAGCTTGTATTCGCCGGTGAGAACGGTGTACCAGCCGGCGTTGACGTTCTCGATCAGCGAGACGGTGCCCAGCGGCGAATCGCAGCGCTCGAGCTGGCTGCTTTCACCGGAGGTGGCCGAACCGGCGGCGCTGCCGGTGGCCATGGTCTTGGCCGACTGGCTGCCCATTTGCATGTCGGTGGTCGCGCAGCCGGAGAGAACCAGCGCGCCGGCAAGAACGCTTGCGCTTGCGAAAGAGAATTTGGAAGAAGCCATGTCCGGATCCAGAGAGAGAAGAGTGAAAAGGCGCCCCAATGGGAGACGCCACTCCTCGGATTCCGAAGTGGGACCGCATGGCCTTTGTGACCTCCCCCGATTCGTCGCGCCGCCAGCGACCGCGCGACGATACGACCCCAGGAAGCGGCATGCCAGTGCCGAAAGTCATGGTCCGTGCGCGGCGAAGCGGGCGAGATTATTACCGAGTGCGAGCCCCGTGGGCAGAGGGAAACAAGCTCCCCGGAACAGTCAGGGAGATGGCCTTGGGCGCGATGCGTAGGCCGTTACAGTCGGGCCTTCATCACGAGGAGTTTTCAGATGGCAACCACCAAGAAGAATGTCGTTGGCGAAGCAGCAGCGGAACTGACCCGTCAACAAGTCGCGCAGGCCCTGGCCATTGCCGGCGCATCGAATTTCAGCGGCGCTTCCGATCCGGCTTTCGTCGGCTCCGTCCTGGTGGCCTTGGCCGTCAACACCAACTCCGTCAGCGCGACCATCGACAGCGCGAAGGGCCGCACCCCCGTCGTTCAGCACTGATCCTTCGCGTGATCCGCCCGGGGCTTTTCAGCCCTGCGGGCGGTGCGCGTCGCACGTGTCGCACGCGCCGTCTTCCATGGCTTTCGACTGCTCGTCGAGCCATTCGAGTTCGTTCGGTGCGTAGGGGCGGGACCACGACATCCCGTCCAGCCGCACGCGCACCATCAATCCCCGCGCGGTCGTGACCGTTCCCGGCTGGCCTTGAAAATTGACCCGCGCCCCTTTCCTCGCGGGCACGTTGAACTGCGCACAGATGTCCTCGAAACCCAGCCGTGGGGCGGGCTTGCGTTCTTCGTTCGTACTTGCCATGCAAGTGCTACGCAGGAGGGGGCAATCCGGATTCAACCGGATCGCTTCATCCAACGCCCTTGTTAGTCGGGCGAAGCGAAATAGGCAGCGGGATCGACCGCGTTGCCGTTCCTGCGCAACTCGAAATGCAGCTTGACGCGATCGGCTTCGGTGCGGCCCATGTGGGCGATCACCTGGCCTCGCTTCACCGATTGCCCCTCCTTGACCAGCAGCTTGCTGTTGTGCGCATAGGCGGTCACGAAGGTCGCGTCGTGCTTGATCATGATGAGCTGGCCGTAGCCGCGCGGGCCCACGGCCGAATACACGACCTTGCCGTCGCGCGCGGCGATGACGGGGTCGCCTTCCGATCCCGCGAAGTCGATGCCCTTGCTGTTGCGGCCGTTGAATCGCTGGATGACGGTGCCGTTCGACGGGCGAAGGAAATTCCGCTCCGCCTTGGCCACCGGGGCGGATGGCGTGGACGATGCGGAGGGTGCCGGCTCGCTGCTGCGCGAGCGGCGCTCCGGTGCGGGGCGTGCGTCGTTGCGAGAAGAAGGCGCGGGCTTGGCGCTTGCGGATTTCTTCGGTGCGGGTGTGGGCGCCGGGGCTGGCTTGGAGGCGCAGCCGATGAGCAGGACACCCAGCATGCCCGAGGCAACGGCCAATGCGATCCGATGGGAAATGAGCGAGCGGGGCGGGGAAAGATCGGGAAGTCCGGGTTCAGCGTGCGGCTTGAAATGCATGGTGAGGACTGTATTGGAATCCGCCTTGCGTTCGCCCTACTGGACGAACGAACTGACGGTCAACTCCCTACGTGATGGTCCGCAGTGGCATGCGTGCGGCCGTGGGCGGTGGACTCCTTCATGGCGTCCCTCAGTTTTCGCAGCGTATTGGTAAGGGCCTGCGGGGTGGTGCCGACCTCGCGGGCCGCAATGCCGGGGCGCACGCCGCCGACGAGAACCATGTATGCGGCATCGCGAGAGAGCGTGGCCCTCAACCTGGCGCGTTTCGACAATGCATTGAATTCGCTTCGCGTCATCCTTCGTCTCCTCCTTTCGGTGCTCGGAGTCTGACGAGATTTCAGCGTCGAGGAATGGGCGTCTTTGGAAACTGCAGGTAAGAATTTATCCCGTGGCCCGGCTTCGTTTCGCTTTGCTTTGCTTTGTTGATCAGCCCGGCACTCGCATCGGCAGAAGGCCGATGGGCGAGATGCGCGCAATGACCTCGGCCTGCATGAGCGCGGGAGAGTGGGCCGGAAGAAAGGTGGCCTGCACGGTCACGCCGGCCGAACCCATGCTGCGGTTGACCGTTGCCGTGGTGATCGCGCCGGGGAGCTTGAGCACTTGCTCGACCTGCAGTTGCTGCGCTTCGCTGCAAAGCGGCAGGCTGAATTCGTATCGACTCGTGTTGTTCATGGATGAAGACCTCGATTCGGTGGACGGACGAGGTACGAGTCTAGCGGCGGTGCTGAGCGTCAAACAAGCGGCCCACAAGTGAAAATGCCCCGCTACCTTTTGAGTAGCGGGGCATCCAGTTGCCTTGCGGCTTGTAGTGGCTCCTCGACCTGGGCTCGAACCAGGGACCTACGGATTAACAGTCCGGCGCTCTACCAACTGAGCTATCGAGGAACAAGCCTCAGATTATAGCGCGGTTTTTTTGGCCTTCTCAAGCCTCCGAAACTTTTGCGCAAAAAAGTTTGCTTCGCGCATGTTCACAGCGCGACGCTCAGGCCCAGACGCAGCGTGCGCGGCGCGCCAGGGAACAGATAGACATGCCCGAACTGGTAGGGCGATTCCTTCCAGTAGCGGCGATCGAACAGGTTGTCGACGGCCAGTGTCCAGCTCGTGTTCACGCCGCGCAGTTTCGTGTCGTAGCGCAGCACCGCATCGACGCGCGTCCACGAGGGCAGCGTGATCGAGCCATCGGCAAGCACGTTGCGGCGTCCTTCGTGCGAGAGCTGTCCCGCCACTTCGAGTCCGGGCACCGAGGGCACGCGATACGCCGCCTGCGCGCGCAACACCTGCTTGGGCACGTTGGTCGGCCATTGCCCATTGCTTGCCGGTTCGACGATGCTGCCGCGGCGCTTGGCATCCATCAGCGTCATGCTGCCGCCGATGCGCCACGGGCCTTGCGTCCACTGCGCACCGGCTTCGAGGCCGCGGTGCACCGCACGGCCGTCGTACTTCGCTTCGCATGGCGTGATGCCCAGGCGGTTGCATGCGTCGAGATTGGTCATCGGCCGCGAGATGTCGAACCACGCGAGCTGCCAATTGAACGCGTCGTTGCCGCCCTTGATGCCCAGCTCCCACTGGCGCGACTTCAGTGCTGGCAATGCCTGGCCGGCGTTGTCGTACTGGTCGCCCCGGTTCGGAACGATCTGCGATTCGACGCCCTTGCCCCAGCTCGCATACGCGAGCAGCCCGGGCTGGATGGCATAGCTTGCGGCGATCCACGGCGTGGTCACGCCTTGCTTGTAGCCCGTTGGATCCGAGCCATCGTTGCCGATGCTGCTGCGGTCCAGTCGCGTGTGGCGTACGCCGAGCCAGGTGGTGAAGCGATCGTTCCAGCGGATCGCGTCCTGCACCGAGAGCTCGGTCGAGCGCTCATCGCGGTTGGTCTGCGGCGTGATGGCGTCGGGGCTCGGCGGCACCATGGCCGTGGCCCAGATGTTGCCCGTACCCGCGTAGTTGTACGCCTGTTCCTGGAAGCGGTTGCGCACGCGGCTTTGCAGGAGCCCGAAGCCCAGCTCGTGCCGCACGCTGCCGGTCTTCACGTTGCCCTTCAGGTTCAGGCTGCCCGCGCTTTGCGTGCGGCGCTCGTTTTCGCTGCGGAAGTCGTAGACGTCGAAGGTGCCGTCCGAGCAGTAGCGGTCGTAGTTGCCTTCGGCGCCGCAGCCGAAGGCGTAGGCCAGGCGGTCGTCGGTCTTCAGGCGCTGCTGGCCGATCTGCGCGCTCCAGCGCCAGTCGGCATTCAGCGCCTGGCTGAAGCGCACCGTGCCGGTCAGCGCCTTGAACACCGAGGGCTGCGACCACGGCTGGTTGTTGAGGTTGATGCGCGGATCGACCGGCGCGGGCAGCACGCTGCCCAGGAGGCTGTAGCCGTTCTGGCTCGGCTGGGTCTTGCGGCTTTGCTCGACTTCGAACTCTAGCACCGAGTCGCGCGTGATGCGCCAGTCGGCCGCGAGCGAGAACATGTTGCGGTTGCCGTCCAGGTTGTGCGTGAGCGGCTTCAGGTTTTCGCTCGCGATGTTGAGCCGGTAGCCGAACTGGCGGTTCTCGCCGAAGCGGCCGCCCAAGTCGAGCGCGCCGAGCACGCTGCCGCGGCTGGTGGTCTCGATGCGCACCGTGCGCAGGTCCCGCTCGGTCGGGCGCTTCACCACGTAGTTGACGAGCCCGCCCGGCGCGCTGGTGCCCGCCTGGATGCCGCTGGTGCCGCGCAGGATCTCGACGCGCTCCTTGTTGTCCAGCGGGATCGAGGTCTCGGCGCTGATCGGCAGGCCTTCGCGCCGGTAGTTGAAGCGGTTGTCCAGCACGAAGCCGCGCACGGTGAGGTAGTCCCAGTAGCCGGCGGAGTTGTAGGCATCGGTCACCGACGAATCGAACTGCGTGAGATCGGCGAGCCGGCGTGCGCCGCTGCTGATGAGCTGCTTGCTGTCGATCACCGTGGCCGACAGCGGCAGCTCGCGCAGCGGCACGTCGCCGAAGCCGCTGACATCGGCCTGCGGCGCCGTCGCGCCTTCATTGACGACGACTTCGGGCAGCGCGGCCTGCTGCGCATGTGCGCTGCAGGCGGCCGCGAAAAACACGGCGGCAACCGCACGCGAGATAGGGGAGCGTGTCAGGGCCAGGGAATGTGAAAGGCGTCGTTGAGTCATTGATTGCTTGATGTGTTCAGTTGCCGGTGGCGGCGCCCATGGCCGCCATCCATTGCGCGGCCTTGGCCTCGGGATCGGCGGCGGTCACCAGCGCGCGCACCACCGCGACCGAGCCCACGCCGGTGGCGAGCACCTCGGGCAGCCGCACCGTGTCGATGCCGCCGATGCCCACTTGCGGATAGCCGCGCAGCAGACGCGCGTACGCCGCGAGCCGTGCCACGCCTTGCGGCGCGGTCGCCATCTTCTTGAGCGTGGTCGGATAGACCGCGCCCATCGCGATGTAGCTCGGGCTCACCGCATCGGCACGCACCATCTCGGCATAGCCATGCGTGCTGACGCCCAGGCGCAGGCCGGAGGCACGCAGCTGCTGCAGCTCGTCCGGCGACAAGGCATCGAGGTCTTCCTGGCCGAGATGGATGCCGTAGGCGCGCGTGGCGATGGCGACCTGCCAGTGATCGTTGATGAAGAGCAGGGCACCCGTGCCTTGCACGGCCTCGACGGCCGCCTGCACCTCGCGTTCGATAGCCGCGGCATCGTCGGATTTGAAGCGCAGCTGCACCGTCGGCACGCCGGCGCGCGCCATGCGGCCGACCCACGCCGCATCGGGCAGCACCGCGTAGAGGCCGAGCCGTTCGGGGCAGGGCAGGAAAGCGTCGTCGCGCGCGGCGGGCGGAAACGAGCGCATGCCGAAGTCGGCGGGCGCGTCGGGCCATCGGGCGGCGTCGAAATGGCCGATGCGTTCGGTCTGCGCGTGCCAGGCAAGCGCGAGGCATTCGGCATCGACTTCGATGAAGCCGAGCGCGGTGCAGGCCTGCTTGGCGCCGCGATAAACCGCGTCGTCCGAAGAGAAAGACGTGGCACCCACGGTCGATGCGGTGATGGCGCCGAAGCGCAGCCCGTGCGCCGCAACGATGGCATGGGCAATGGCGCGGGCGTCGTTCATGTCGCTCATGCCGCTCATCCCGCGTGATGCCAGAAGGGCGTGCCGAGCACGGGCGTGCTGGGCTGCGCCGAGTCTTGCGCGGCCATCGCGCCTGCACGCCACGCGGTGCGGCCAGCGCCTACCGCATCGGCAAAGGCACCGGCCATCGCGACCGGGTCCTGCGCGAGCGCAACCGCGGTGTTGAGCAGCACGCCGTCGTAGCCCCACTCCATGACCTGGCAGGCGTGCGAAGGCAGCCCGAGTCCGGCATCGACGAGCATCGGCACCTTGAGCCGTTCGCGCAGCACCTGCAGCGCATACGGATTGACCGGGCCACGGCCGGTGCCGATAGGCGCGGCCCACGGCATGACGGCCTGGCAGCCCACGTCGACCAGCCGCTGGCACAGCACCAAGTCTTCGGTGCAGTAGGGCAGCACCTGGAAGCCGTCGCGAATCAGTTGCGAGGCGGCGTCGACGAGGTTCAGCGTGTCGGGCTGAAGCGTGTAGTCGTCGCCGATGAGTTCGAGCTTGATCCACGGCGTGTCGAACAGCTCGCGCGCCATGTGGGCGGTGGCGATCACCTCCTGCACGCTGTGGCAGCCGGCGGTGTTGGGCAGCACGGGCACGGCCAGCTTGCGCAGCAGCGCCCAGAAGCCGCTGCTCGTGTCGTTGCCGGCCGAGCCCTGGGGGCCTTGGTTCGCGGTCTGGCGGCGCAGCGAGGCGGTGAGCATGGCGGGCTTTGCGCGTTTCACAGCCGCTTCGAGCAGGTCGGGCGAGGGGTAGCGCGCGGTGCCGAGCAGCAGGCGGCTTTGAAAGGTCTGGCCGTACAGAACCAGCGGGTCGTTCGGTGGGGTGGTCATGGTGTTGTCTCCAATCCTTTTTCAGCCGCCCGTCACGGGGCGGATCACTTCGATGCGGTCGTCGGGCTGCAGCGCGCGCGCGGCGTAGGCCGAGCGCGGCACGAACTCGCGGTTCACCGCCACCGCGAAGGGCGGCACGGCCTCGAGCGCGGCCAGCGCATCGGTGAGCGTGGCGCTGTCGGGCAGCGTGTAGGGCTTGTCGTTGATCAGGATGTTCATCGTCGTCATGCGTCGTCGGATGTCGTGGTGTCCATGCCGAAGCCCTGCGCGAGTGCGGAGTGGCCATGCACGAGCAACTCCATCGCCGCGTCGAGCAGGGCCGGCGCGATCATGAAACCGTGGCGATAGAGGCCGTTGATCTGCAGCACGCGCGGCTGCGGCTGGCGGATGGCGGGCAAGTTGTCGGGCAGCGTGGGGCGGCACTGCGTGGCGATCTCCACGATGCGCGCCTCGGCGAAACCGCTGTGCACCGCGTAGGCCGCGCTCAGCAGTTCGAGCGTGGAGCGCACGCTGGCGGGCGACATGTCGTCCGATTCGATCTCGGTCGCGCCGATCACGAAGAGGTTGCCGGGCTTGGGCGCGATGTAGAGCGGGTAGCGCGGATGCACGAGCCGGGTCGGGCGCTGCAGCGCGACCTCAGGGGCATGCACTCGGATCACTTCGCCACGCACGCCGCGCAACGCGCTCCACTGCGGACGGGCACCGAGGCCGCGGCAGTCGATCACCCAGTCAGGCTGGCCTGGCGTGCCGGGCGAGAAGTCGGCGGGTGCGTGCGGCGACTGCCAGTGCAGCGTGACGTTCGGGCTGTCCTGCAGCGTAGCAAGGAGTGCGGCGAGCAGCGCGCGGTTGTCGAGTTGGCCTTCGCCCGGAAGCAACAGCCCTTTGGTGAAGCGCTGGCCGAGTGATGGTTCCAGCGCCGCGATGCCTGTGCCGTCGAGCATCTGCATCTGCGCGAGTTCGGGCACTTGCGCACCGGTGTTGGCGAGCACGCGTTCGAACCGTGCGGCTTCGGTCGCGTCCTGCCGGTGCCACAGTACCAGCGTGCCTTCGCGCTGGAAGAACACCGGTTGCGCCAACGGCGCGAGCAGCTCGGGCCAACGCGACAGTGCGTAGTGGCCCATGCGCACGACAGACACCGGCGCCACGGCCGATTCGGCCAGCGGCGCGAGCATCGCCGCCGCCACGCGCGCGGCTGCACCTTCGGCTTCGGGGCTGCCGGCTTCGTACAGCGCGACCTTGCAACCCGCCTGCGCGAGCGTCACCGCCATCAGGCGCCCCATGAGGCCCGCGCCGATGATCGCGACCGATCGAAACGGGACGCCGCTCATGCCGATGCCCCCGCGCTCTTCGTGGCTCGCCGATAATTTTCCGCATGACCCAAGGACCATCTCCCGCGCCGCAGGCGCCCCTGCGCTACGCACGCGTGCTCTCCATCGCAGGCTCCGACAGCGGCGGCGGCGCCGGCATCCAGGCCGACCTCAAGACCTTTGCGGCCCTCGGCTGCTACGGCATGACGGCCATCACCGCGCTCACCGCGCAGAACACGCGCGGCGTCTCGGGCATCCATGGCGTGCCGCCCGAATTTCTGAAGGCCCAGATCCAGGCCGTGGTCGAGGACATCGGCGTCGATGCAGTCAAGCTCGGCATGCTGCATGCGCCCGAAGTGGTCGAGGTTGTCGCTTGGGCCATCGACCACTACAAGTTGCCGAACGTAGTGCTCGACCCGGTGATGGTCGCCACCAGCGGCGATCGCCTGATCGCCTCGGAAACCGTGCAGGTGCTGGTGCGCGAACTGTTCCCGCGCGCCGTGGTGGTCACGCCCAATCTCGATGAAGCGGCGCTGCTGATCGGCCATGCCATCGACGGCATCGAGGCGCTCGACGGCGCGGCCGATGAACTGCTGGCGCTCGGCGCGAAGGCCGTGCTGCTCAAGGGCGGCCATCTGCCCGGCAATGAAGTGGTCGACGTGCTGTTGCAGTCGGACGGCACGCGCAAGCGCCTGGCCTCGCAGCGCATCGCGAGCCGCAACCTGCATGGCACCGGCTGCACGCTGTCGTCCGCCATCGCGGCGCACCTGGCGTTGGGGCTGAAGCTGCCCGAAGCCGTCGAACGTGCGCGCGCCTACATCCTCGGCGCGATGGCGGCCGGCGCGGATGTGATGGTCGGTGCAGGCCACGGTCCGCTCAACCACGGCTTTGCGCCAGTGCCGATGCACCGGCTGCCGCTGCCGGCGAAAGCTTTGGCCGGCTGATCCAGGCCAGCACGAAGGTCGCGGCCAACGTCGGCAGCGCGGAGCCGAACTGCGGTGCCCATTTGGCGAGCGCGTGATAGGCCGTGATACCCGCGATCCAGATCAGCGCCGCGGCCCAGTCGATCTGGCGCGTGCCGGTGGAGGCCACACCTCGCCCGCTGCCGAGCCGCCCGAGGATCACGCCGTAGAGCGGCACGAACACCGAACTGAGCAGCAGCAGGAAAGGTTCGAGCGTGTGCATCGGCAGCACCAGCGCGAGCGCGATGCACAGCGCGGCCAGCAGCAGGCCCCAGCGCTTCACGCTCCAGCGCGGCAAGAGGCTGTGCGTGGAAACAGAGCCCGAATAGACATCGCCGTACGCGTTGTCGAGCTCGTCGATGAGGATGAGCCCCAGCGCCACCAGCCCGCCCTGCGCGAGCAGCAGCGCGGTGACCAGGCCCGTGCCCGGCTCGGCCACGCTCACCACCATCACGCCGAGCGCATAGCACCAGATGTTGGCGAGCGCATAGCCGATCCAGGTGCCGCTGAAGGCGCTGCCGAGGCCCCCCGTACTGCGCTTGCCGTGGCGCGCGTAGTCGGCCACCAGCGGCAGCCACGACACCGGCATCGCGATCACCAGATCGAGCGCGCCGAACATGCCCATGCTGCCGTCGCCCGGGCGCGCCCAGAAGGCGTCGAGGCCCTTGGCCTGCAGCCGCGTCGCGAACTGCCAGGTCAGCCAGAGCAGCGAGATCACCACCAGCGGCAGACCGAAGCGGCTCACGAAACGACGCACCAGCTTGACCATCGAGCCTGCGAGCAGCGCCAGCAGCACCGCGCCCCAGAGCAGCGTGGTGAAGACGCCGCCCCAGAAGCTGCCGAGCGACGCGCCGAACGCAACCTGGCCGATGGCCTGCGTGCCTTCCCGCATGATCACCAGCTCGAAGGTGGTCCAGCCCACCAGCTGCACGATGTTGAGCAGCACCGGCAGCCGCGCGAAGGCGCTGCCGTAGGTCGCGTGCATGAGGCCGGCGCTCGCGAGGCCGGTTTCGCAGCCCAGGCGCGCGGTCCAGGCCAGGAGGCCCGCGCCGATGACGGAGCCGAGCGCAATCGCCAGTGCTGCATCGCGCGTGCCCACGGCTGGCACGAGGTAGGCGCCGATCTGCATCACCAGCAGTCCGACGCCCAAGCTGAACCAGAGCGAGGCGTGGTCGCTCCAGCCGAACACGCGGCGGGACGCGGGCAGCGGCGTCAGCGCCTCGTTGCC
Source organism: Variovorax sp. W1I1 (assembly GCF_030815625.1). Taxonomy (NCBI): domain Bacteria; kingdom Pseudomonadati; phylum Pseudomonadota; class Betaproteobacteria; order Burkholderiales; family Comamonadaceae; genus Variovorax; species Variovorax sp. W1I1. The sequence continues at coordinate 2,134,186 of NZ_JAUSWZ010000001.1, forward strand.
GGCAGAGGAAATTCCGTTGTTGTCGTTGTCGTCGTGTGCCATCCGTTTGCTCCAGTGCAAAAGGTTTGGCAGGTGGGCGAGGCTCCAGCAGCGCTGCCGCCACGCGAGACAACGTGACAGGCCGCCGGACCAGCTTCCCTGCGCGAGGATTACCTCAGTCAGGTTCAAAGGGACTCTCTCAGTCAGCCCCGGAACGGATTCCGGTTCGACACCCCTAGCGTGTGTTTCGCGCCTGAGCGCGAAGCGGGCGTGATTGTACGAGCCTGGCGCCGAGGCTTCCAGCCCCGGCGAGGAAGATGCGCGGAGGGCGCGCCGCCGCAGTTGCAGCGGCCGGACGGCCCGCTCAGGCGGAGGCGGTCGCGGCGACGCCGGCTTCAACAGCCGGTGGTGGTGACGCCATGGATTGCGCTGCCGGCCGTTCCGCGCCGCCCCGCACCTCGATCGCCGCGCAGCGCCCGTACGTGTCGTCGAAGCGCACGATGTCGTCCTCGCCGAGGTACCCGCCGGTCTGCACCTCGATCACCTCCAGCATCGTCTTGCCCGGGTTCTCCAGCCGGTGGATCGTGCCCGAGGGCAGGTAGATCGATTCGTTCTCCCGCACCAGCTGCACCTCGCCGCCGCGCGTGGCGCGGGCCGTGCCCTTGACCACGATCCAGTGCTCGGCGCGGTGGTGGTGCATCTGCAGCGACAGCTTGCCGCCGGGTTTCACGGTCAGGCGCTTCACCTGGAAGCGCTCGCCCATGTCCACGCTGTCGTATGCGCCCCAGGGCCGCACCACGCGGCGATGTTCGGTGGCCACGGCCTTGCCCTCGAGCGACAGCATGCGCACCACGTCGGCCACCTGCTCGGCGCAGCCGGCGCCCGCCACCAGCACCGCGTCGGGCGTGTCCACGATGATCAGGTCCTCGGTGCCGAGCGCCACCACCGGCCGGTGCGGCGCATGCACGAAGGTGTTGCGCGAGCGCAGGGCGCTCGCCATGCCGCTCAGGCGGTTGCCCGCGTCGTCGGCCGGATGCAGCAGGGCCACCGCGTTCCAGCTGCCCACGTCGCTCCAGGTGCCCTCGAAGCGCACGACCGCGACGCCGGCATGTTTTTCGAGCACCGCATAGTCGATGCTTTCGCCGCGGCAGCCCTCGAAGGCCTCGCGGTCCAAGCGCAGGAAGCTGCCGTCGACCGAGACCGCTGCGGCCGCGCGTTCGCAGGCCGCGAGGATGTCCGGCGCGTGCGTGCGCAGCGCCGCGACCAGCGTGCGGGCCTGCACCAGGAAGATGCCGGCGTTCCAGCAGTAGCCGCCATGCAGGATCAGCGATTCGGCCACCGACGCCGTCGGCTTCTCCACGAAGCGCGCCACGACGCGGCTCTCGCCATGCCCGGTCGGTCCGGCCGCCTCGATGTAGCCATAGGCCGTGCTCGGAAAACTGGGCGCCACGCCGAAAGTGACGATGCGGCCCGCCAGCGCCGCATCGACGCCTTCGCGCACCGTGGCCGCGAACAGCGCCGCGTCGGGGATGTGGTGGTCGGCGGGCGCGAACAGCAGCAGGTCGTCGGGCTCGGCCAGCAGCGCGGCCGCGGCCATGGCGGCGGCGGTGTTGCGCGGCATCGGCTCCAGGATCTGCCGGCCCTCGGTCCTGGCGTTCTCCATCGCTTCGCGCACCAGGAAGCGATGGTCTTCCGAGGCCACGCAGGTGATGGTCCGGTTCAGTGCGGAGAGCCGCTCGAGCGTGAGCTGCAGCAGGCTCTTGTTGCCGATCAGCGGCGCGAACTGCTTGGGCAGCGCCTTGCGCGACAGCGGCCACAGCCGCGTACCGCTGCCGCCGCACAGAAGCACCGGATGAATGGTGGGATCGTTCATGTTGACCAGCCTTTTTCGGAGTTGGTGAAGAAGAAAAAGCGGTTCGAAGCGAAGAGCTCGAAGAAGACCTGTGGGCGCCGCGCTGCCGCGCGCTACCGGTGCGACGCCAGGGCGGCTTCGGCGTCGGCCGGCTCGCGTTCGAGCGGCAGGGTCACGCTCACCCGCAGGCCGCGCGGCGACAGGTTCGCGATGCTGATATCGGCGCCAATGGCTTCGGCGCGCGCGCGCATGTTGCGAAGCCCCCCTGCCTTGGGGCGCGCCGCGCCGGGTTCGTGCCGGCCGGGGCCGGGCAGCCCGCGGCCGTCGTCCCGCACCTCCAGCGCGAGCATGCCGTCTCTGTCGTCCCTGGCGAGCCGCACGTGCACGTGGCGGGCGCCGGAGTGGCGCAGCGCATTGGCGAGCGCCTCCTGCACGATCTTGCAGAGTTCGTGGTTCGTGCGGCAGTCGTCGTCTCCTGCCGCGGAAGGGACGTCGGACACCTGCCACTGGAACGCGATGCCGCTGCGCCTGAAGGCCGGCTCGAAGCGGTAGCGCAGATTGCCCAGCATCTCGCCGAGCGACATGCATTCGGCGCTGAGGCCGTCCACGGTCATCTGCAACTCGAGCAGGCACTCCTGCAGGCCGTGCGCGATCTGCCTGTTCGCATGGCCGTGAGGAGGAAGGCTGGCCAGCAGCATCATCAGGCGCGAGGCAACGCCGTCGTGCAGGTCGTTGGCGATCCGCTGTCGCTCGGCCAGCGTGGCCGAGAGGATCGGGTCATATGCTTCGGATGGCATGAGGAAACTCCCGTTTCGAATCGGAGGGGGCGGCGCGCCAGGTCCCGCCGCTCAGATGAGGCCGGTGTGAACGGCGAAGTTCACGGCCTGCGCGCGCGAATGCACATGCAGCTTCTTGTAGATGCTCTTGATGTGCACGTTGACCGTCTGCCAGGTGATGCCGAGCCGCTCGCCGATTTCGGCCGACACGTAGCCGCAGGCCACGAAACGCAGGATCTCGCTTTCGCGCGGCGTGAGCGTCGCGTCACGCCCGGGCTGGCGCGGCGGCGGCGCGTTGCCGGCGGGGTCATCCTGATGAGCGTGACGATGGTTGTTGTTGAGCCGGTGCAGCAGCCGCCGCGCGAGCCGGGGCGTGATGGCGGCGCCGCCGTTCACCACGTGCAGCACCGCCTCGGCAAAGCTCTGGAGCCACGCGTTCTTGAGCAGGTAGCCCGTGGCGCCGAGCTCGAAGGCGCGCAGCACGTGCGAATCGTCCTCGAGCGCCGAGATCACGATGATCTCGCCGTTGCTCTGGTGGTTGCGCGCTTCGCTGATCAGCTCGAACCCCATGCCGTCGCTCAACCTCAGGTCGACCATCAGCACGTCGAACTCGTGCCGGGCCAGCAGCTTGCGCCCCTCGCGGATGCTGTCGGCCTGGCCTTCGAGCTGGATGCGCATGTCCGACAGCAATTCCTGGGCGATCACGCGGCGCACGAACTCGTCATCGTCGATCAGCAGCACCCGCACCGGTGCGGTTTCCTGGCCGGTGAGGAAATCCGGCCATGGCATCGGCGTCGGCACGCAGACGCCCGCGGCGTACCCCGAGCGGCGATCGGCCATCGCCATAGGGGGTTTCTCACTGGAAATTGGAAGCGAACTGTTATCAAACATTGTCAATGCCCCAGGTTGGTGAGTTGGCAAACGATTGTTTTAGCAACAAAAAGATAACAAGGCACCTCTTTTTGGCTGGAAAGGGCGCTTTGGTTCACTCGCCCTTTGGCGTACACCGGCTGGCATGGAACCAAGTCGGTGCACGCGGTTCTGGCTTTTCCGGAGGCGGTGCGGGCGGTCATGCGGCAGCCAGTCTTTTTGCGGTGAGCTCGGGGGACGGCTCGTCGAAGCCGCGCGGGTTCGCGAGCTGCCAGCGCCAGCAGTCCGCGCACATCTGGTCCAGGTTGCGGCGCGCGCGCCAGCCGAGCCGGTCGCGGGCATGCTGCACGTCCGCCCAGTAGGCGGCGGCATCGCCGGGACGGCGCGGCCCGATGTGCACCGGGATCTCCCGGCCCGCGGCCCGCTCGAACGCGGCGATCACCTCCAGCACCGACGCACCGCGGCCCGTGCCCAGGTTGACCGTGAGGAGCCCCCGGTGCGTGGCCGCATACCGCAGCGCCGCCAGGTGGCCCTCGGCCACGTCCATCACGTGCACGTAGTCGCGCACGCCGGTGCCGTCAGGTGTCTCGTAGTCGTTGCCGTGCACCACCACATGCCCGCGCCCGCCCACCGCGACCTGCGCGACGTACGGCAGCAGGTTGTCGGGCGGACCGTGCGGGTGCTCGCCCAGGAGGCCGCTCTCGTGCGCGCCGATGGGGTTGAAGAAGCGCAGGCATGCGATGCCCCAGCGCTGGTCGGCCCGGGTGAGGTCCGCGGCCATGCGCTCGACCATCTCCTTGGTGCGCCCATAAGGATTGACGGCCGCATAGGTCGCGCTCTCCCGGATGGGCGAGTGCTGGTTGTCGCCGTAGACGGTGGCCGAGGACGAGAAGATCAGCGTGCGCACCCCCGCACGTTCCATGGCGCGGATCAGCGCGAGGCTGCCCGCCACGTTGACGTAGTAGTAGCCGATCGAATCGCTCACCGACTGGCCGACCGCCTTCAGCCCCGCGAGATGCATCACCGCGTCGAACCCATGCTCGGCGAATGCGCGGTCCAGCGCCACCGCATCGCGCACATCGCCGCGCACCAGCGGCGGCTCCACGCCGGTGATGTTCGCCACGCGCTGCAGCGAGCGCGGGTCGCTGTTGACCAGCGTGTCCAGCACCACCGGGCGCAAGCCGGCCTCGATCAGCGTCACGCAGACGTGGCTGCCGATGAAGCCCGCGCCGCCGGTCACCAGGATCTTGGGGTGGCTCATCCCTTGGCTCCCAGCGAAGAAGGGCTGACGGCCACGGCTTCGGTGCCGGCCACGCAGCGAAACATCTCTTGCTCGAAGCGCGACAAGATCGCGTGCTGGTCGAGCTCCGATTCGGCGAACGCCCGGCCCGCCGCGCCCAGCGCCTCGCGCACCGAGGGCGAGAGCGCGAGCTGCTCGATGGCATCGGCCAGCACGGCCGCGTCGCCCGGCGCCACCACGATGCCGCGGTCCGTCATCACGCGGCTGAGCTCTGTGCCGGGGTTCGCGGTCACGATCACCGCCTTGCCGCTCGCCAGCATGCCGGCGAGCTTGGAAGGCATGACCAGGTCCGCGGCGTCGGCGCGCTGCGGCAGCACATGGATGTCGGCCATGCCCAGCAGCTCGTTGAGCCGCTCGGCGGGCTGCAGGTCCAGGAAGTGCACGTTGCGAAGGCGGATGCACGCCGACATCAGCGGGCCGCGGCTCGGCCCGTTGCCGCAGATCACGAAATGAATGCTGCGCGCATGCGCCAGTTGCTGCGCGGCTTCGCCCAGCAGCTCGATGCCCTGCTTGGAGCCGAGGCTGCCGGCGTAGAGCACGACCACCGCGTCGGCCGGAATGTCCAGCTCGGCCCTGTAGCCGCGAACCGCGGTGCTTTCCGGACTTTCCGCGGATGCGGCGCCCGGGCGGATCGCCGAAACGTCCACCCAGTTCGGAAACAGCACCAGCCGGGCTTCCTCGATGCCCTTGCCCCGGGCTTTTTCGACCATGGCGCCCGAGATGGTCGAGACGCGGTTGAACCGGGTGAGCAGCCAGCGCTCCAGCGACAGCGCAAAGCGCCGCACGCCGGCACCGCGCACCCAGCCGAGGCCGAAGGCCGCATCGACCTCGTAGTCCTGGATGTGCAGCCACGACTTGATGCCCAGCACCTTCGAGAAGAACAGCACCGCGGGCGCACAGAACAGCGGCGGCTCCACCACGAAGACGAGGTCGGGCTTCCAGCGCGCCTGCGCCAGCAGCAGCGGCATGCTCGACAGCATGAAGGAGAACAGGTGCGCCATGCGGCCCAGCGTGCGCGGCCGCGCGGGCACCCAGGTCGGCGCGCGCCACACGGTGACGCCGTTGATGTCGCTCTTGCGGTAGGCCCAGGCCGAGTGCCCCTCGAACACCTTCCATTGCGGGAAGGAAGGCGGCGCCGCGATCACGCGCACCTCGTGGCCCTGGCCCGCGAGCCATTCGGCCATCTCTCCGGAGTACTTGCCGATGCCCGTGAGCTCGGGCATGAAATTCATCGAATACAGCAGGATTTTCACGGGCGCCTTTCAGTGGTCTTTGTGGTTCTTGGCGGTTTTCAATGGGCCTGGCGCAGCAGGCGAAGCAACGGAAAGAAGCCGAACAGCGCGCGCATGCGCAGCTCGTACAGCAGCAGGTCGGAGAAAAAGGCGGCGAAGAACACGTAGTGCGGCCGGCCGGGAAAGAGCGCGATCACGGCGCCGTAGGAGGCCATCCGCAGTGCCACCTCCAGCAGCGCCCATCGCCCGAGCGAGCCCACGGGGGTGTTGAGCGCCAGCACCATCTCGTGGTGGACCGTGTAGGTGCGCAGCAGGAAGTAGGGCGCGATGCACACGAAGATGCCCAGCGCCTCGCCGCCGACCTTCAGCAGCGGTGCGGCCACCGCCAGCACGCCCGCGAGCAGCGCGAAGAGCACGCAGCCGAGCAGGAACGAATGCCGCGCGAGCCGCAGCGTCGCGGCGGCGGCCGCATTGCCCGAGGTGGCGTTCAGCATGGCCGGCGTCTTGGTGACCAAAAAGGCCTGCACGAACTGCGAGGGCGCTTCGGCCAGCAGGAAGGCCAGCTTGAACGCACCCACGTAGCCCAGCGGCATGAAGAGGGCGACGACCAGCAGGTCCGACTTGCGCAGCAGGAAAGTGAGCAGCGCGTACACCGTGGCATGGGCTTGCGAGGGGAGGTCGAGCGCGGGCTTTCCGGCCGGCGGCGCGGGGCCGTTCATCGGCAGGCCGATGGCCGCGCCCACGAGCACGAAGGCGACCAGGTTGATGGTCAGCAACTGCGCCACGCCGATCTCGGCATTGAACGCGGCGAGCGCGGCCACGCCCAGCACGAGCAGCGTCGAGCGCAGGCCCGACTCCAGGTTGAGCAGGCCCGCGATGCCCAGGCCCCGGCTGTACGACAGGCGCAGGCTGTTGAACGCGAAGACCGCGAGCGTCGCCGCGATCAGCGCGAAGGGCATGCCGGCCACCGGCAGCCGCTGCGCGCTCACGATGACCGCCGCGAGCACCGTGGCGAGCGGCAGCCCGATGGCCAGCGTGCGCACCAGGTCCCCGCGCGTCACGGCGGGCGGCACCTGGGCGGCATTGCGGGAGAACAGCAGCGTGCTCCCCAGCGTGCCCACCACCAGCGCCACTTCGAGCACCGACTGGTAGATCGAGTACTCGCCGAAGCGCGCCGGCGCGACCTGGGCCGCCATGAGAAAGATCGCGAGAAAACCCGACAGGTACACATAGAGCCGCGAGGCGAGCGCACCCAGCCCCAGGCGCCGCGCGATGCGGGCGCCCGGCAGGGCGAACGAGGCTCCGGCGGACGGCTTCATGGTGCGTTCCGGTCCGCCGGAAATTCCGCCGGCGCGGCGGCGAAGCTCGGTGCGTCCGCCGCGCGCCGGACCCGCATCGCCAGGCCGAAAGCGGCGTTCTTCGCCCGGCGCGCCATCTGCAGCGCCCAGGTCAGCGCCGCGACGCTGCGCACCCGGCCGTGCAGCGCGAGCCGCATCACGCGCTTGGCGGAGCCCTGGAAATGCAGCGCGAGCACCCGCACCGCATCGCCGGCCGGCGTCTCCAAGCAAGGCCGGCCGTCGACGAACGCGAGGCGCTTGGCGCCGCCGCGAACGCGGAACTCCTGTGCGAGGTGGTTGGTTCCGCCGTTGATGTTGTGGTCGATCACCTGGCCCTCGAACACCCGGTTGATCGGCGCGGCGTTGCCCGTGGCCTGCGCCCACAGGTAGAGCAGCGTCATGTCCGAGACGCCGCCGCGCACGCCGCGCGCCGCGAAGCGCTCGGCAATGTCGCGCAACTGCTGCAAGCCCATCGGTGTGGTGTAGGTCTCGATGAGGCAGGCGACGAAATCGTGCAGCGCCGTCGCCTTCCAGTAGCTCACGTGCGGCGAGATCTGGCAGGGGTTCCAGCCGTCGCCCGGTCGGATGAACGAGCCGGAGAAGCCCGCGCCTTCCACCAGCTTCGCGATGTGCGCGCCGGCGCCGCGAAACAGCAGCACGTCGCTGTCGATCAGCACGAATTCGCGGCACTCGGGATGCGCCGCCAGGTGGCCGGCCAGGATGAAATAGCGCCGAAAGCAGATCTTCTCGAACTCGGGCGTGTTGCTCGACAGGTGCACGTAGGCCTGGCAGAAGCGCTTGTACGCATAGCCGGCCTCGGTCTCGCCCAGCACGAGCAGATGTTCGTCCGCGCGCAGGGCCGCCTCGCGGCACAGGCGCAGCGTGTCGTTCTGGCGGTCTTCCACGACGATGAAGGCAGGGGTGTTGTTCATGGCGGGGCGGTGGTTGTCGAACGGGGTGTTCAGGGCCGCGGCGCGGTGGCGCTGCGCACCAGGGCCACGTGCGCGGGCAGAAAATGGAAGTTGTTGTCCAGCGGCAGGTCCAGCGTGAGCATTCCGCCGGCGGCGGTCGCGTCGCCGATCCAGCCGCGCAGCTGCGCGGCCGAGAAGCGCGCCGTGCTCGGCCGGCCCCAATGCGTACCCAGCGGCGTGAGCACATGCAGCCTGAGCTCGGACGGCGGCGACACGAGGCGCGCGGTGGGCTGCAGGTACTCGCCCGCCATGAGGTTCTGGCATGGCGCGCTCTTGAGGCTGAAGCGCGCCTGCCCCTCGCCGGCGTTGAAGGCCAGCCAGCGGTTCGATGCGCCGCTGCGGGCGGCTGCGCACAGCTTGCCCCAGTCGTCAGCCGTCATGCCGGTGGTGTTGTAGACGCCGTCGAACCACCAGCCGGTGGCGAGCGGGCCGTAGTGGTCCGACCAGTCCCTGATCACCGCCGACCACGCGGCGATGAAGCGCGGCGGCGGCGGCAGTTGCTCCGAAACATCGCCCAGGCATTCCATGAGGTACGGGTCCGCTTGGGGCGCGCGGAACGGCAGGTACAGGATGAGCGCGATGTCCCGGCGCTGCAGCGCGCGGCCGATCGCCAGGGGCAGGTCGCGCGGCGCGCGGTTCCTGGCGCTGCGCGGGCACAGCGTTTCCAGCGCGGCATTCGGCGCGATGTATTGGCCGTTGTTCTGCCCGAGCGTGAGGATGAGGTAGCTCGCGCGCATCTCGGCGAGCGAGTCCGCCAGCGCCTCGGCGTCGAAGCGCGCGAGTTCGCCGGCGGACTGCTTGTCGGGCAGGTAATGCACCATCACGCCGAAGCTGGGGGCGGGCGGGCCGGCCCTGCCGGATTCAGCGGATGGAGCAGGGGCGGCAGATTGCACCTTGGGCGCTCCCGCCTGCGCAGGCATGTGCCATGCCCACGCAGCCATCGCGAGCGCGACGGCGGCGAGCCCGCGAAGCAGAACGGGAGCGACCCCTGGGCACACGCGCTTCGTCATTGCATCGCCTCCGTCAGCGGAGCGGGCCGGCGCTTCAGCGTGAAGTAGCTTGCGGCCACCGCGCTCGGCACGCAGTCGCGCGAGTGCTGCCAGGTCGGGCGGGTGCGCTGGTGGTCGGCGAGGTAGCGTCCCACCGGTGCGAGGTCGCAGCGCTCGCTGCCGATGAAGAACGCGTAGCCGGCGAACAGCTCCCGGTGCACCGGAATGTCCGAGAGCAGCAACGGCACGCCCAGCGTGGCCGCCTCGGCCGCCGAGAGGTTGAAGCCCTCCGAGGTGGACAGCGAGATGAACGCCGTCGCCCCGCGGTACAGCCGGAACAATTCGTCGCGCGGAACCAGTCCGCGGTGCCGCACGCTGCCCCGCAAGGCCGGCGCCTGGGCGGCGATCATCCGTTCGATCTCGGCCGCGCCGTTGCCGGTGATGTCGAGGTGGTCGACCAGGCCTTCGCGCTTCATGCGCTCGAACAGCTTCAGGATGCCGCCGAAGTTCTTGTGCGGGTAGTAGTGGTAGGCCGCGATCAGGTAGCGGTCACTCTGCGTGCGGGCGCCGTCGGCGGCGTTCTCGCGGCTGCGGCCGCCCGGTCCGGCGTCCACCGGATTGAAGATCACCGCCGGTCGCGCGCAGCGTGCGAAGTGCCGCTCGAAATCTTCCTGGCTGCTCCTGCTGATGAACACCACGTCGGCCGCGCTGCGCGCAAGGCGGCGCAGGTTCCAGTCGAGCCACAGGCGCTTGGCCGGCGTGAAGTACTGGGGGTACGACTTGTACTGCAGGTCGTGCACCACCACGATCGAATCGGTGTGGCGCCCGAAGGGCGAGAACGGCAGGAAGTAGTTGGGGAAGAGCGAGAACATCCGCTCGCCCGACAACCATGCGCGCACGCGGTGGAAGTTGTAGAGCAGGATGTCCAGCACGAAGCGGCTGATGCGCAGGCGGCGCGCGGCCGCGTAGACGAGCGGATGGCGCTCGCTCACCGGCTGCACCTGGTCGTCGGGCGACAGGCGCATGCTGCGCAAGAGCACTTCGGACACGTTGAGCACGCCGCCCGCCGACCGGTTCAGCCGGATGGTGTCGTAGAAGAGATAGGTGGCCATGGGCGCTTGTCCTTCTCCGTCTTTCACGCGGCGGGCGCGCCGGCGCGCGCCGCATCGAGCGTGGGCTCCGCGCCCGTTTCGCGCACCGCTTCCCGCCCCGGGACGCGCACCGTGCGCCGGAACCACGAACTCAGGCTGCCCGCGACCAGCGCCGCGATCAGCCCCGACGCCGCGAACGGCCCCCAGCCGAGGATCGGGCCGCGCATGAACGGCACATAGGCCGCGAGCATCACCAGCGCGCACAGGTAGGTGGCGGTCAGCGCGCGGCGCGGATCGACGATGCGGTCGACCCAGCGAAAGCCCGCCGAGATCGCGAGGCCCAGCAGCGCCGGCCCCAGCAGCCCGAAGTCGAAGTACGCGGTGGCGAACGGCGGCAGCGACAGGTTGCGCTGCGAGAAATTGGCGGCCACCGCCGACCAGCCGAGCGGGTCGAAGCCGGGAAACATCTTCAGGTCGCGCGGCAGGAAGAACGACACGGCCGACAGCAGGTAGCGCCCGAGGCCGGCGTCCGGCGAGGGCGCGCGCTCCAGCAGGCCCGCAATGACGAACATCGCATCGAAGTCCTGGCTGAACGGAAACGACTCCAGCCCCGCGCCCCACATGGCGTCGCGCGAGATCAGGTTCAGCACCGGGCCCAGGCCCGCGATGGCGCCGAAGACCACGGCCGCCAGCGTCCAGCGGTGGCTGCGCGCAATGGCATGGATGAGCAGCGGCAGGAGCCCGATCAGGATGATCTGGCGCGCCGTGTTGACCGGGTTCGCGGCCAGGGCCGCCAGCGCGAATGCCAGGCCCGCCGCGCACCAGGCGCCCAGCGTGCGCTGGCGCACCGCGTGGATCGCCAGCGCCACGAAGCACATCAGCACCACCAGCTTGGGAATCGTGGAATAGACGATGAAGTCGATCGGCAGGCTGTCGTCGTCCGCGACCACGCCGCGCGCCACGAAGTTGAGGTCGGGCCGGATGAACAGCGCCGCGAACGCCGCGAGCGAGCAGCTCAAAAGCAGCAGAAAAGGGTGGGCCACGCCCGCGCCGCGATCGGCACCGCGCAGCGCCCGCGCCGGCGGCTGCGCGGGCATGCCCAGGCGCGCGCCCTCCACGCCGGCCATGTACAGCAGGAGCAGCATCAGCGCCTGCGTGTGCGCCGCGCTGCCCAGGATGCCCACTTCCCAGAAGTCGACGTCCGCGGCGATCTGCATCGCGGGGGCGAGCGAGAAGTAGATGAGAACCACCGTGTAGTGGATGAGCAGGAACACGCTGTCGCCCGCGGCGCCGAGCATCGACAGCTGCACCGCCGCCAGCACGAACACGGCCCCGTAGCCCCAGACCGGGTCGACCAGCCCGCAGAGCAGGGCAGCGGCGATGCCGCACCAGAAGGTGAGGGTTCTCATGGCAACCTTTTTCCGTGTGGTGTGCGCGCGCGTCAGGCGTGCTCGGCGACCGCGTCGACGGGCCGCGTGGCCTTCTGGTAGTCCGCGTAGGTGCGGCGCAGGCCCTCGGCCAGCGGCACCGTGGCGCGCCAGCCGAAGGTGGCGGCGCGCGACACGTCCAGGAGCTTGCGCGGCGCGCCGTCGGGCTGCGCGAGGTCGTAGCGGATGCTGCCCTCGTAGCCCACCGTCTCGCGGATCTGCTCGACCAGCTCGGCGATCGACACGTCCTCGCCGGTGCCCAGGTTGATGTGGCCGCGCATCGGGTCGGTGTGCTGGTCGTAGGCCGCGCGCGGCAGGTTCATCACATCGAGGCAGCCCTCGACCATGTCGTCCACGTACAGGAACTCGCGCCGCGCGCGGCCGCTGCCCCAGATCAGCACGCTCGGCGCGCGGCTGATCTTGGCGAGGTGGAAGCGCTGGATCAGCGCGGGCACCACATGGCTGTTCTCCAGGTGGTAGTTGTCGCCGGGTCCGTAGAGGTTGCTCGGCATCACGCTGCGGTAGTCGATGCCGTGGGTGGCACCGTACTGCCGGTTGTAGCTTTCGCAGAGCTTGATGCCCGCGATCTTGGCGATCGCATAGGGCTCGTTGGTGGGCTCCAGCTTGCCGGTGAGCAGCGCGTCCTCGCGGATCGGCTGGTCGGCCAGCCGCGGGTAGATGCAGCTGGAGCCAAGGAACAGCAGCCGCTTCACGTCCGAGACGAAGGCCTGGTGCGTGATGTTGGCCGCGATCAGCAGGTTCTCGTAGATGAACTGCGCGGGGTAGGTCATGTTGGCGTGGATGCCGCCGACCTTGGCGGCCGCCACGTAGACCTGGTCGATGCGCTCGGTCGCGAAGAAGCGCGCGACCGCCGCCTGGTCCAGCAGATCGAGTTCCGCGCGCGATCGCGCCACCACCTCGTGGCCGAGTTCGACCAGCCGCCTCGTGAGCGTCTGGCCCACCATCCCGCGATGACCTGCAACATAGATACGCATATCGTTCTTTCGGTGAAGGAGTTGATGAATCGGAGGAGAGAAAAAAATCGGTGGCGGGGCCGGCTCAGCGCGAGCCGCGCGCTCCCGCGACGACGCCGAAGGTCTTCAGCACGATCGCCATGTCGCCCAGCACCGACAGCGTGGCCACGTACTCGGCGTCCATCGCCGCGCGGCGGCGGTAGCTCACCTCGTTGCGTCCGCTGATCTGCCAGAGGCCGGTGATGCCGGGGCGCACGGCGCAGTAGTGGTTCCAGTACGGCCCGTACAGGCCCTTCTGCGCGAACATGCAGGGGCGCGGGCCGACCATGCTCATGTCGCCCTTGAGCACGTTCCAGAACTGCGGGAACTCGTCGATGCTGTACTTGCGCAGGAACGTGCCCAGGCGGGTGATGCGCGGGTCGTGCTCGAGCTTCTGGAACTTGTGCCACTCGTGCCGCGCGTCTTCGTTCTCGCGCAGGTGCCGCGCCAGCACCGCGTCGGCGTCCGGCACCATGGTGCGGAACTTGTAGAAGCGGAACACCTTGCCGTTGCGGCCGTAGCGCGGCTGCATGTAGATGGCCGGGCTGCCCGAGGTGAGCAGCACGCCCGCCCAGATGAGCGCATAGGCCCAGCCGAAGCACACGAAGAAGGTGCCCGCCATGAGGATGTCCACCGCGCGCTTGGTGCCGCGCAGCAGCCGCGAGCCGCCCAGCGGCGCCGTCCCGCCGGCATGGGTGCCGGGCGGCGCGGCCACGGGCGCGCCGCTCCCCTGTGTTCCGGAGTGCAGCGTGTTCATGATGCGGCGTGCTCCGGCTCAGGCTGGCGGGTGTGGCCGAGGGCCGGATAGGCCTGCGGGGGGAATCGATAGACGCCATACCCGTAGCCGTAGCTGCCGTAGCGCTGCTGCCGTGCGTCCAGCCCGTTGAGCACGACGCCGTGGAACGACGCGCCCACGTGCGCGAGCCGCTTGGCGCTTTCCAACAGGTCGCCCAGCTGGCTCTCGCCCGCGCGGGCCAGGAGCAGCAGCGTGCCCATGGCCGATGCCATCGCCACCGTCTCGGTCGCCCACAGGATGGGGGGCGCATCGATGAGCACGATGTCGTAGCGCCCCGAAAGCGTGGCGAGCAACTGCGTGAACGCATCGCCCGCGAGGGCCGTGGCCGGGTCCTGCGGCAGCGTGCCGCTGGTGATCACGTCCAGGTGCGGCAGCACCTGCGCATGCGTGGCCTCCGGGAGCGTCGCGCTGCCGGCGATGAGCTCCGCGAGGCCCTTGTCATGCGCCAGCCCGAACTGGGCCGCGAGGCTGCCGCGGCGCACGTCGGCATCGATCAGCAGCACGCGCTTGCCCGAGGCCGCGAGCATGGCGGCGAGGTTCGCCGAGACGAAGGTCTTGCCCGCGCCCGGCGTGGCGCTGGTCAGCAGGATGCGGTTGTTCGGCGCGCCGAGCATCGTGAAGCGCAGCGTGGTGCGCAGCCGGCGCACGCCCTCCAGCGCCGCATCTTCCGGATGCAGCGCCGCGAGCACCTTCACGCCCGGCTTTCCCTGGCGGATGGCGCGGTCGAGGCGGGCCTGCTGCAGGCTGAGCGCGATCGTGCTGTACACGTCCAGGCCGGTGTGCGCCTCGATCTCTTCGGGGCTCGCGACCGTGCGCTTGAGCGTCTTGCGCAGGATCGCGGTGGCCGCGCCGAGGAACAGGCCCGCCACCAGCGCGAGCGCCATCACGATGGCCGCCTTGGGCCGCACCGGCTTCTCGGGCAGCAGCGCGGGGTCGAGCACGCGGACGTTGCCGATCTTGCCTTCGCGCGCCAGACGCATCTGCAGCGAACTGTTCAGCAGCGACGCATACAGGTCGGTGTTGACCTTGATGTCGCGCTGCATGCGCACCGAGTTCTGCTGCAGCATCGGCATGCGGCGGATGCGGCTGTCCACCGCGCCGAGTTCCTTGCGCAGCGAGGCGATCTGCGCATCCAGCGTCATCACCACCGGATGCTGGGCGGTGAAACGGCTCATGAGGTCCAGGCGCTTCAGCCGCGCATCGAAGAGCTTGGACTGCAGGTCGAGGTTCTGCGTGAGGGCGTTGCGGGCCTCGTCGTCCAGGCTGATGGTTCCGTTCTGGTTGCGGTACTGGTTGTAGACGTCCTCGGACTGCTCCAGCTGCTGCCTGAACTTCGGCAGCTCGGTGCCGAGAAAGTCGAGCGTGCGCTCGGCCTGCACCGTCTTCTGGTCGATGTTCTGCCGCACGTAGAGGCGAGACACCTCGTTGAGCAGCTCGGTCAGCTGCGTCCGGTTGCCGGTCTGCCAGCTCACGTCCATCACGCCGGACTGCTTGCCTTTCTCGATCACGCGCAGGTCGTTCTGCAGCTCCAGCAGCACCAGCTGCCTGGAGCGGCGGGTGAGCTCGAAGGCGCCGCCGGGCCTGGCTTCGAACGAGCCCACCAGCAGGCGGATCGCGCCGCCCGGCACCGAGGCTTCGAGCGGCACGCCCACGCTTCCCTGCAGCGGCGTGGCGAGGTCCGGGTGCGTGAGCGTGTAGCTGCCGTTCTCGCCTGCGGTGAGCAGGAAGCGCTTGCCCTCGAACGCCGGCGGCACGTCCATCTGCGCGACCGCGATCCGCTCGGTGCCGGTCACCCAGTCGCCCAGGCCGAGGAAGCCCGGGTTCGAGAGTTCGGTCGAATGCCGGGCGATGAAGTCGCCCACCAGCGGCAGGTAGTGCGGCCGCGCCTCGATGAAGAGCCGGGTGTTCTCGATCGCCTGGCCGAGCACCATGCGCGACTTCAGGATCTCGGCCTCGCCCGAGGTCGGCGTCTTCACGCTCACCCCGTTGACCGCGGCATCGGCGGGCGTGGAGGAGCGGTCGGCGTCCTCCACCTGGATCAGCACGTTCGCCTCGTACACCCGCGGCCCGAAGAGCGCGTAGCACGCGCCCACCAGCAGCGCCGCGGCGGTGATCGCGGCAATCAGCCATCGGTGGTCGAGCAGGATGTCGATGTATTCCCTCGGCCCCGAGCGAGGGCGGTCGGGTTCCGCGCCCTGGGGTGCGGGAAGCGGGGGGTACCAGCGGGCGTTCATGGGGTCACCTTCTTTCCGTGTCGGGTGTGCGGGTGGGATGCAGACGGGCGCGGCGGCCTACCTGCTGCGCGCGGTGTCGCGCGCGAGGTTCACGACCTGGGCGGCCGGCAGGATCAGGCTCGCGACCCGGTTCCACGAGACCAGCGGCACGCGGTCCACGTAGACCACGTCGCGCGGCTTCAGCTCGAAGCGGTCGGCCAGCGCGAGCGCGGCGGGGTTCTTCGCGTTGATGTTGAAGATCTCCGGCCCGTCGGATGTGCTGGAGGTGCCGGACGCGCCGGTCGCGTCGGCGGTATCGAGCGCGCTGTCGGCACGCCGCGCGTTCCGGATCACGTAGATCTGCCCCGGGTCGGAGGAGAACAGGTCGGGCCCGCCCGCATCGCCGAGCGCCTCGTTCAGGCTCAGCCGGCCGTTGCGCATGAGGAGCGCCGAGGGCCGCAGGATCTCGCCCATCACGTAGACCCGGCTGTCGTCGCGGGCGCCCACGTACACCACGTCGCCGTTGCGCAGCGGGATGTTGTTGGCGTCCGCGCCGTAGCGCTTGAGCGCCAGCAGGTCGATCGCCACCGTGCGGTCGCCGCGGGTGAGCAGCACCTGCGAGCGGTCTCCCGCGGCGGTGATGCTGCCGGCGCGGTTGAGCGCTTCCGAGAGCGTCATCGGCACGTCGGTGAAGATCTGCAGCCCGGGCGCGCGCACCTCGCCCTCCACGTAGGCGCGCTGGCTGCGGAACGACTGGATGCGCACGCTAACCTGCGGCGCCTTCACGAAGCCGCGGATGCGCCGCGCGATCAGCTCCGAGGCCTCGCTCTCGGTGAGGCCCTGCAGCTTCGTGCGGCCGATGTAGGGAAAGCTGATCTCGCCCGCGGCATCGACGATGAAGCCGGGCGCCACCGTCACGCCGGTGGGGTCGCTCTGCTGCGCGATCACCGCGCCCGCGTTGGGCAACAGCTCGGGATGGTCGTAGACGATGACGCCCACCACGTCGCCCGGCCCGATGGTGTAGGACCTGGCGCGGCCGAACAGCGCGCGCACCTCGGCTGGGAGGCCGGTGTTGCGCGCGTTCTGCGCCTGGATCAGCTCGGGCGTGATCGTCGTCACCTTGCCGGTGCCGACGGAGCCGTCCGACGAACGCAGCAGGCCCGGCGTGCCGAAGCCCGGCGCGCAGCCGCACAGGCCGAGCGAGACCAGCATCGACAGCCCCAGCCATCGGACCCGCGCCGCCGCGAACGAGGCGCGGGCGCCGAGGCTTGCGGATCCGGTGAAGAACGGAACGCGGGCGCCCTGCGGCGCGCTCGCTGGTTCGATGCGGTTCATGAGGTTCTCCTTGGCTGGTGTGGATCGGGTGATCGGGGTGATCGGGGTGATCGGGTGTGATGAGGTCAGGGGTTCATGAGGGATTCATGAGGTCAGGGCGCGGCCCACTTGGCCGGCATGGGGCGGGCGACGCCCGCGGCCGGGCGGCTCGCGCCGCGCCGTTCCGTGCCGGTGCCGAAGCAGCGCTCGGCGACCCAGTCGCCCACGGTGCGCAGGTACTGCTGCTGGCCCTTGGCCGTGCAGACGGTGTGGTCGACCTCGCGCATGAATTCGTAGTGCAGCGACTGTGCGAATGGTTCGCCGCGGAAGGGGCCGAGCTGGTCGCGGTCGCGGTCGCACACATGCAGCGATCCCGAGTACAGGAGCTGCAGCGCGACGTGCCGCTCGGACAGCAGCGCCATCGTCTTGCCGAACCAGGCCTGGGTTTCCGCCGGCGACGTCTCCTCGGTGAAAAAGCCCGGCATCGGCTTGGCCGCTTCGCTGCGAAGGAGCCGGCGCTTGAGCCAGCGCTGCGTCTTGCCCGCGAACGAGGGATGCGCCGGCGCGGCCAGCGCGCGCCGCAGCGTGCGTTCCCAGCGCGTGCGCCGCTGCGGAAAGGCATAGCCGTCGAACAGCGAGAGGCCGATCACGCGCGCATCGACCGCGGCGATGGCCATGGCGTGCTCCGCGCCCGAGCACATGCCCACGATCGCGAACTGTCCGATGCCCTGCATGTTCTGCAGCAGGTCCATGCCGGCCTGCAGGTCCCGCAGCGCACGCACCGAGAGGCCGGCGGCGTCGGCCGGCGCATCGCTGTCGCCGATGCCGCCCAGGTCGAAGCGAAGGCTCGACACGCCGCGCGCCGCCAGCGCATGCGCCAGCTTGACGTTGACGCGGCGCGGCCCGACCCGGTGGTTGGCGCCCATGTTGAACATGAGGCAGGCCACCGCGGCGGGCGCCTGGCCCGCGGGCGCCGTGACCATGCCGACCAGCGCGTTGTCCGCCCCGAAGCGGACCGGGGTGTGCGTCATGGGCGTGAGGTGCGCTGCGTCATTCATGGAGAGCCCCTTGCAGGCGGTTGAGCGCGTCGGACGGAACCATGGCGCTGTTGGGATAGGGGTCCGCCGTCCAGTCGAGCCGGTGCTGGAAATACGCGAGCCGCACCGGCATGTGGCGCGACTGCTGCTCGGCCGCCCATTGCGGCGTGTGGGCGTCGTCGGGCGGCGTCAGCACCAGCGTGTCGTGCAGCGCGGTGAGCGGCAGCGCCTCCGGCGTGAGCGCGCCCAGCTGCTCGCGCAGCGCGGGCGAGAGCAGGGCGCCCAGCGCCTCCTCCGGCAATGCGGCGGGATCGCGGCCGAGGCTCCTGCGCCACGAGAGGTCGGGAATGCAGAAGCTCGCATCGATCGCGGCCACGTGCTGCTCGCGCAGGAAGCGCGCGTAGCGGCGCCCATCGATCACCGGCTCCCACAGCACCAGGCGCACCGGGTCGCAGCGCCCGTTGCGCGCCGCCAGCACCGCGAGCGTGGCCCCCAGGCGCGCGCCGACCCAGACGATGCGCTTGCCCGGTGCGCGCCGGCGCAGTTCCTCGTGGGCCGCGCACAGGTCGCGCCGCCAGCCGTCGAGTTCGCCCTGGCTCTCATCGCCGGGCGAATCGCCCGTGCCGTGGAAATCGAAGCGCAGCGTGGCGATGCCGGCTCGTGCGAAGCGTTCGGCCAGCACCTTGAAGAAGCGGTGGGTGCGCAGGCCCTCCTGTCCGAACGGGGGGCAGACGAGCACCGCGCTGTCTTCGGCGCGCGCCTCGTCCGCCGGATGGAACAGGCCGAAGAGCTGGCGCGAGGCCGGGCCGAACATGAGGGGCTGCGCCGGCGCGCAGCCCGGGCCGGAGGCGGACGCCGCATGGGAGGCGCTAGCGTGCTGGGCCATGTCGTGTCACCCCTTGCGCAGCAAGCTGCCGAATGCGCGGCCCAGCAGGCTCTCGCCGCGCGATGCGCCCGCGGTGGGGACGGCCGGCAGGCCCGCCAGCTCGCCCGGCTTCGTGTCGGCCGCGGCATTGCCGTTGCCGCCGTTGCCACCATTGCCATTGCGGGGCGACGCGATCTGCGCGAGGTTCTCGAACAGGTAGCGCCGCATCTCCACGCGCAAGCCCAGCGTCTGCTCGGCCTGCTTGACCGCGTTCAGCACCAGCAGCGAGTCGCCGCCGAGGTCGAAGAAGTTGTCGCTCGCGCGGATGTCGTTGACGTCGATGCCCAGCACGCCGGCCCAGATCTGGGCGAGCGGCGCCTGCTCCGGCGCGAGCAGGCTCGCTGCCGCGGCGCGCCCGCCGGCATCGGCCAGGGGCTTGGGCGCCTTGTCCGCGCGCTCCGGCTCGTCGGCCGCGAGCTTGCGCAGGTAGGCCGCGCTTGAGGAGCCTTCGTCCGAGGCCAGGTAGGCGAGCGTGGCGGCGGGGCGCTCGGCGGCGCGGTGCAGGAGCTCGAGGTAGCGGTCGCGCAGCTGCGCACCGGTCTCGCGCAGGTAGATGTCGGCGTTGTAGATCAGCGCGCCTTCCAGGCCGTGCGGCTTGTCCATCAGCCACACGCCGATGTCGTCGGTCGCGCCGCGCTGCATCAGGTGCATCTGGCGGGTCTGCAGGCTGCCCAGGTGCCGCGCGCGCTCGCGCGCATCCTGGAACGAGAACATCGACTGGTAGGCCCCGGCGTTCCTGTTCGGGCCGCCGAGGCCGTCGCCGGCCACCATCCGCTCGAACGGCACCTGCTGGCAGTTCATGAGCGCGAGCAGCTCCTGCTTCACGCAGCGCATGAAGTCCGGCAGCGACTGGGCGAGGTCGACCCGCAGCGACACCGGCAACACGTTGTTGAAGACGCCCATCACGTCTTCCGTCTCGGGCTGCAGGCGCCCGCGCACCGGGTTCGCGATGACGACCGCATCGCTGCCGATGACCCGGCTCATGGTGAGCGCATAGAGGCCGAAGGTCAGCATGCTCAGCGTCACCTCCATGCCGCGCGCGATCTCGCGCAGCCGCCCGGTCGTGGCCAGATCGATGTGGATCCACTGCGTGCCGCCCTGGCCGCTCTTGCCCGCGCGGCGGGGCATGTCGGTGCGGGGCAGGCGCGGCGGCGGCCCGCTCGCCAGCCGGCGGCGCCAGAAGCCCAGCTGCTCCTCGAAGGCCGGCTCCCGCATCCAGCCGGCAAGCCATTCGGCGTAGTCGCCGTGCGTGGTCTCCAGCGGCGGCAGCCCGTGAGGACGGCCGCGCTCGGCCGCGTCGTAGATCGCCGTGAGCTCGCGCTGGAACAGGTCGAAGCACCAGCCGTCCCACACCAGGTGGTGCGGCACGAACACGAAGGCGTGGTCGTCGTCGTCGACCTGGAACAGCGCCGCGTGGGCCATCGGCGCGCGGCGCAGGTCGATGGGCTGGTCGGCGAGCTCCTGCATGCGCTCGGCCAGTTCTGCCTCGCGCTGGTCCGCGGGCAGGCCGCGCAGGTCGATCACCGGCAGCGAAAATTCCACAGTCTGCGCAATCGATTGAACCGGCTGCCCGGTGGCCGGATCGGTGCCCACGCAGGTGCGCAGCGCGGGCTGGCGGCGAATGATTTCGCAAAGCGCCGCCTCGAAGCGCGCTGCATCGAAAGGACCGGTCAGCCGCTGCGCCGAGGGCACGTTGTAGACCGAGCGCCCCGGGTGAAGCTGTTCCATGAAAAGGATGCGCTCCTGCGAGGGCGTCATCGGCGCGCTGGTGCGGTCGATGCGGCAGGCCAGGGGCGCCTGCACCCCGGCGCCGGCGGCTTGCAGACCGGCAATCGCCGCGGCCAGGCGCTCGGGGGTGGGTGCCTCGAACAGCGTGCGCAGCGGCAGCGCGACCTTGAACTCGCGGGCGAGAAGCGTCGCCAGCCGCGCGGCCAGCAGCGAATGGCCGCCCATCGTGAAGAAGTCGTCCTGCATGTCCAGGCCCGGCAGGCTGAGCACCTGCTCCATCGCCGCGAGCACCGTGCGCTCGGCGTCGTTGCGCGGACCGGCGCCGCGGCGCACCTCGTCGCGCGGCAGCGCCTCCGGCACGGGCAGCGACACCCGGTCGAGCTTGCCGTTGGGCAGCGTGGGCAGCGCCTTGAGCGTGACCACGTGCTGCGGCAGCATGAAGGCCGGCAGGTGCTTGCGCAGGTGCTGCATCAGCGCGGCCGGGTCCAGCGCCGCGCCGGGCACCAGCGCCAGGTAGGCCACCAGTCGCACGTCGCCCGGGCGGTCTTCGCGCGCCACCACCACGCTGCGCGAGACGCCGGCGACCTCGTTGCAGCGGGCCTCGATCTCGCCGGCCTCGATGCGATAGCCGCGCACTTTCACCTGGAAGTCGAGCCGCCCGAGGTGTTCGAGCAGGCGGTCGTTGCGCCAGCGGCCGCGGTCGCCGGTGCGGTAGACCTTGCGGTTCTGGCCCAGCACGCGCGCGGTGACGAAGCGCTCGGCCGTGAGTTCGGCCCGCTCGTGATAGCCCAGCGACAGGCCCATGCCCGCGATGCAGATCTCGCCGGGCACGCCGATGGGGCAGGGCTGCAGGTTGGTGTCGAGGATCCACACCTCGGTGTTGTCGATCGGAAGCCCGATCGACACGCCGCGCGAGGCCACCACGTCGCGCTGCATGTTCCAGGCGGTCGACCACACGGTGGTTTCGGTCGGGCCGTACACGTTCCAGAGTTCGGCGCAGCGATCGAGCAGCGCGAGCGCGAGCCGCCCGCGCACCGCCTCGCCGCCGATCCAGCCGCGAAAGCCCTTGGCGCCGGGCCACTGCGCATCGAGCAGCAATTGCCACATGCCGGGCGTGGCCTGCAGCACGGTGACCGCTTCCGCCTCGAGCAGCGCGCGCAGGCTGTTGCCGTCCATGGCGGTCTCGCGCTGGACCATCACCACCTGGGCGCCCACCGCGAGCGGCAGCAGCAGCTCGATCACGGCAATGTCGAACGAAAGCGTCGTCACCGCGGCGATCCGGTCGTCCGCGCCGAGGCCGGGCGCCTTCTGCATCGAGGCGAGCAGGTTGGCGACCGCGCCGTGCGGCACGCACACGCCCTTGGGCAGGCCGGTGGAGCCCGAGGTGTAGATCACGTAGGCGGGGTCCTCGGCCCGGGCATCGCAGACATCCGGCGCGAGCGCATCGGCGGGCGCCTGCAGCCATGCGGTGTCGCGGTCGAGCTCGAACAGCCGCGACCCCGCATCGGCGTTCCATTTGCGCGGTGCGGCGGCGATGTCCGAGGTGGTCACAAGCAGGCTGAGGCTGGCGTCGGTGGCGTAGTGGTCCAGCCGCGCCTGCGGAAAGGCCGGGTCGAGCGGCACGTAGGCCGCGCCCGACTTCAGCACCGCGAGCACCGCTACGAGCATGTCCAGCCCGCGCTCCAGGCACAGGCCCACGTACTCGCCGCGGCCGATGCCGCGCGCGCGCAGCGCATGGGCCAGGCGGTTGGAACGCGCGTCCAGATCGCCGTAGCTGAAGGTGCGCGCACCGTCGCGCAGCGCGGGGCGGTCGGGGTGCTGCAACGCGCGCGCCACGAAGCCGGCGTGCGCGAGCGGCGCGCCTTCCACCGCGATGGGCGGCGGCTGCAGCGCGGCCAGCGCGCGCGCGGCTTCGGGCGACAGCACCTCCAGGCGGCCGATCGGCTCGGCGGGGCTGCGCACGGCCGAGCGCAACACGCACTCGAACATGTCGAGCCAGCGCTGCACGCTTTCCTCGTCGTAGAGGTCGGTGTTGTACTGGGCCTCGATCTGCAGGCCGCCGTCCACCGGCCGCAGGTTGAGGAAGAGTTCGAAGTTCTCGTGGCGGCGCGCCACCGTGTCCTGCTCGACCTTCAGGCCCGAGAAGGTCTGCACGCCCGCGGCCACGTCGGGGTCGACGTTGAACATCACGCTCACGAGCGGCTGGCGGCTCGCATCGCGCTGCAGCGAGAGCTTGCCCAGCAGCGCGCCGTAGGTGAGCGCCTGGTGCTCGAAGGCGTCGAGCACGGCGGTCCTGCATTCGCCCATGAGCGTGTCGAAGCGCAGGTCGGCCGGCGCTGCGAGGCGCAGCGGCAGCAGGTTCACGCAATGGCCCACGAGGCCGGGCATGTCGCGCGCCAACTGGCCCGAGGCCGGAATGCCCACCACGATGTCGTCCTGCCCGGTGAGCCGGTGCAGCGTGGCGGCGAAGCCGGCGAGCAGGCCCGCGAAGAGGCTGGTGCCGGTCCGGGCGCTCATGGTGCGCAGCGAGGCCACCAGGCGCCGCTCCAGCAGCCGCTCGGTGCGCCGCGAGGCGAAGGTGCGCACGGCGGGGCGCGGATGGTCGAGCGGCAGGTCGAGCACGGGCAGCGTGCCGCCCGAGAAGCGCTCGAGCCAGTAGTCCACATGCTGCTGCATCTCGGGCCGCGCGGCGTCGGCGGCTTCCTCGGTGGCGAAGGCATCGAAGGTGGGGGCGGCCTTCAGCGGCAGGCCGTCGCCGGTCTCCTCGGCATAGAGGTGGCCGAGCTGCTCGGTGATGACCGCCCACGACCAGCCGTCGCAGACCACGTGGTGGGCCGACATCAAGAGCTCGTGCTCGCCTTCGCCGAGCCGGTAGAGCTCGGCCCGGAAGAGCGGCCCGCGCTCCAGCGGGAACGGCGTGCTCACCGCCGCTTCATGCGCGTCCTGCAGGGCGAGCGCGCGGGCTTCGGGATCGAGCGGGGCGAGGTCGCGCTGCACGAGCGGGTCGGGCCCCGCCTGGCCGACCAGCATGCAGGTGCCGTCCGGCGAGATGGTCGCGCGCAGCGACTGGTGGCGCTCGACGACCCGCGCCACGGCGCGTGCCATCGCCTGGCGGTCCAGCGGGCCGCGCAGCCGCAGCACCACCGAGTCGTTGTAGGCCAGCGATGCCTCGGTGCCCAGCATCGCGCCGAGCCAGACCTCGCGCTGCGA
This sequence comes from Variovorax sp. W1I1, assembly GCF_030815625.1. Classification (NCBI taxonomy): domain Bacteria; kingdom Pseudomonadati; phylum Pseudomonadota; class Betaproteobacteria; order Burkholderiales; family Comamonadaceae; genus Variovorax; species Variovorax sp. W1I1. Next base: position 2,158,246 of record NZ_JAUSWZ010000001.1, read on the forward strand.
TTCGGTCGTGGGAATCACGCATTCGACGAATGCGCCGACATTGGCGGCCGTGCCCATCGCGGCCGGGGTGGGGCGAAGAACGGCGTTCATGCGGCCCGCCCGTTGGGAATCTGGATCGCTTCGGGGGCGGCCGGCACGTACCAGAAGGGCTGGCCGTCGACATCGCGCGCGAGGATCGAACCCTCTTCCACGGGCTTGTGCACATCGAAGGCATGCACGGCCGGCGCGCGGCGTGGGAGGAACCCCGACTCCTGCATCTCGGCCACCGATTCCTTGAAGGCGCGCTGGATCGTGGCGATGTCTTCCTGGCTGTGCGCCGTCGTGAGGAAGCACGGGAAGTTGTCCAGGATGTGCACGCCGCGGCTGCGCATCATGGCGAAGAGCAGGTCCTGCAGCGGATGGTCTTCGAGCCAGTTCACGCGCCAGAGCGAGGCGAAGTGGCGAATGGCGATGGGCGCGCCGACCTCGGCGCACCAGGCGGTGAGCTCCCCGGCCATGGCGGCGGTGCTCGCGCCGAGCGCGGCCTGCAGCGCGGGGCCGGCTTCCTTCAGATGTTCGAGCGAGGCCTTGGCCGCCGCCAGCGCGAGCGGATGCCGCACGAAGGTGCCCGCGAAGTAGGTCACGCCGACGCCCGGGATGGAGTCGTCGCCGTACTGCCAGGCGCCGCCGTCGAGCGCGTCCATGAACGGCCGCTTGCCCGCGATCACGCCGACCGGAAAGCCGCCGCCGATCACCTTGCCGTAGGTGGCGAGGTCGGCGCGCACGCCGAAGAGTTCCTGCGCACCGCCCAGGCCGGTGCGAAACCCGGTGATGACCTCGTCGAAGATGAGGCAGGTGCCGCTTTGCGTGGTGATCTCGCGCAATGCCTGCACGAACTCGCGCGGCTGGAAGTCGGGGCGGCGGCTCTGCACCGGCTCCACCAGCACGGCCGCCAGGTCCTCGGCGTTCTCGCGGATGAAGGCCAGCGCCTCGGGCGTGCCGTAGTCGAGCACGCGCACGTCGCCGAACATGCCGCTCATCACGCCGGGCGCGGCCGATAGGCCCTTGCCGCCCTTGCCGGCGCGCACCAGCACCTCGTCGAAGGTGCCGTGGTAGGAGCCGGTGAACACCACCACCGTGCTGCGGCCGGTGACGGTGCGCGCGATGCGCAGTGCCGCCATCACCGCTTCGGAGCCGGTGTTGCACAGGCCCGCGCGCTCGCAGCCGGTGAGCTCGCACAAGAGCCGTGTCACCTCGGCCGCGAGCGGATGCTGCGGCCCGATCTCATAGCCGGCGTCGAGCTGCTTTCTCACCGCCTCCTGCACGAAGTCGGGCTGCCAGCCGAAGAGGTTGAGGCCGAAGCCGTTGAGCGCATCGACGTATTCGTTGCCGTCGATGTCCCAGAGCTTCGAACCCTTGGAGCGCTCGACCACGATCTGATACGTGATCTCTTTCGTGAGCGGGCGAAAGCCGTTGACCACGCGCGGATCGGCCATGTGGGCGCGGTTGTCCTCGGTGAAGCGCTTGCTGTTCTGCGTGCGCGCCACGTAGCGGCGCACGAAGGCGGCCAGCCGCGCCTTCTGCCGCGCGCTCGGCTCGGCGGTTGGCTTGGTGTGGATGCGGGCGATGGCGCCGAAGGCCTTGGCGACGTCGTAGCGCACGGGCTCGCGGGTGGCGTCGGGCGATGCGTCCTGGGCCGGCACCGCGTGTGCCGTCTGCACCGGCACGGGCATCGGCATCGGGATCGGGATCGGGGATGGCACGCTCATCGCCACGGCCGAGGTCGAGCCGGACAGCAATGCGAGCTGCTGGCGCATCAATTCCATTTGCTGCGCAATCAGCTGGTTCACCGCACCGGTGGAAGGCGAGGGCAACGAACTGGCCATTTGCACCATCTGCACCGTCGGCTGCACGGCGGGCAACTGCACGGGGGCCGCCGCGAGTGGCTCGGGCGCGGCCTCGACTTCGGGCGGCAGGATCTGCTGCAGGAACGCCGCGAGCGCATCGAAGCTGCGGTAGTTCTCCATCAACTGGCGGAAGCTCAGGTTGACCTTGAAGGTCTTCTTGATCTGCGTGGCCGCCTGCGTCAGCGTGAGCGAATCCAGCCCGAGCTCGGCGAACATGGCCTCGCCCGCGGCATCGGCCATGTCGATGCCGGAGATGTCCTCGAACAAGCTCCGCAATCGCATGTCCACCGAGGGCGCGCGCGACGCGGCGGGAAGGGAAGGTGAGGGCGGATGGGTCGAAGGCACTGCAGCGGTCACGGTCGGCTCCAATGAAACGGGTGGGACGGAAAGAGCAGGGGCAAGCGCGGGAACGAGGGCGGCCAGCATCGGCGCGGCCGAGGTGACGGGCGCGGTGGCCGGGGCCGTGGGCGCGATGTCGACCCAGAGGCGCTTGCGTTCGAAGGGATAGGTGGGCAGGCACACGCGCCGCGCGCCGCCGCGGGCGGACAGCCGCGCGAGTTCGATGTCCGCGCCACAGGTCCACAGGCGCGCGGCCGCGAGCCGCAGCGTGCGGGCCTCGTCGGCCGGCTCGCCGTGCAGCAGCGGGACGGCGGTGACTCCCGCATTCGACGATGACGGAGCCAGTGCCTTCGCGCCGTGCTGTCGCACCAGCGTGGCGAGCGTGTTGCGCGGGCCGACCTCCACGAAGACCGGATGCGCGGCCGCCGCCGCCGCGCTCTGAAGCGCGGGCGAGAAGCGCACCGTGCCGCGCAGGTGCCGGGCCCAGTAGGCGGGGCTCGTGGCCTCCGCGTCTGCGAGCAGCCGGCCGGTGAGCGTCGAGAAGATCGGAATGGCCGGTGCGTGCAGCGCGACCTCGCCCACGAGCGCCTCGAAGGGCGCGACCGCGCCGTCCATCATCGAAGAGTGGAAGGCGTGCGAGGTCTGCAGCGCGCGGCAGGCGATGCCTTCGGCTTCGAGCGCGGCCTGCATCTGCGCGATGGCGACGGCGGGGCCGGCGGCCACGCAGGCGTTGGGCGCGTTGTCCGCCGCGAGCGAGACGGACGGCCAGGCCGCGAGCCGCGCGGCGAGATCGTCCGCGCCGAGCCGCACCGACAGCATCGTCCCCGCGGGCATCGCCTGCATGAGCGCGCCGCGGCGGGCGACGAGGCGGACGGCGTCTTCGAGCCGCATCACGCCGGCGATCACGGCCGCGACGAATTCGCCCACGCTGTGGCCGATGAGCGCATGCGGCCGCAGGCCCAGCGACAGCAGCCGCCGCGCGAGTGCGTATTCGAGCGTGAAGAGCGCGGGCTGCGTGACCTCGGTGGGTGCGAGCGCAAGCGGGTCGTCGCCGAACATGCGCTCGCGCAGATCGAAATCGGTGACGCCTTCGAGCGCGCGCACGCAGTCGTGGAAGGCCGCGGCGAACACCGCGTCGCCGGTATGCAGCGCCCGGCCCATGCCGGCGTACTGCGCACCCTGGCCCGGGAACATCAGCACCGGCTGCGGTGCGCGCGCGGCGACGCTGCCGCTCACGCGCCACGGCGCATCGTTCATTCGCAATGCAGCGATGGCGCTTGGGACGTCGGCGGCGACCACGGCGCGGCGAAAGGTGTGCGCCTTGCGGCCGACGCTGAGCGTGAAGGCCGCGTCCGCGAGCGCGAGACCGGGATGCGCTTCCAGATGCGCCGCGAGCTGCTGCGTGGCCACCGCGAGCGCGGCTTCCGAGCGGGCCGACAGCGGCAGCACATGGATGCCGGTCGCGGCAGACGGCGCGGCGGCGCGCGCCGGCGCCTCTTCGAGCACCACGTGCGCATTGGTCCCGCCGACGCCGAAGGAGCTCACGCCCGCGCGGCGCGGCAGGTCGGCGCGCGGCCAGGGCTGCAGCTGGTTGCTCACGTAGAACGGCGTGCGCGCGAAATCGATGGCCGGGTTCGGCGCATTGAAGTGCGCGGTCGGCACCATCACCTCGTGGTGCAGCGACAGCGCCGCCTTGATGAGCCCCGCGGCGCCCGCGGCCGTGACCATGTGGCCCATGTTGCTCTTGAGCGAGCCGAGCGTGCAGTAGCCGCGCGCGTCGGTGTGCTCGGCGTAGGCGACGGCCAGCGCCTCGACCTCGATCGGGTCGCCCATCGGCGTGGCGGTGCCGTGCGCCTCGACGTAGCCGATGCTTTGCGCATCCACGTCGGCCGCCGCGAGCGCGGCGCGGATCACCGCGGCCTGGCCGTCCACGCTCGGTGCCGTGAAGCTGGCCTTGGCGCCGCCGTCGTTGTTCACGCAGGCGCTGCGCAGCACGGCGTAGATGGTGTCGCCATCGGCCTGTGCATCGGACAGGCGCTTGAGCAGCACCACTGCCGCGCCGTCACTGAACACCGTGCCCTTCGCCTCCGCATCGAAGCTGCGCGTGCGGCCGTCGGGCGAGAGCATCGAGCCCTCGTTGTAGAGGTAGCCGCTGCGCGGCGGGCAGGTGACCGAGGCGCCGCCCGCGAGCGCCATGTAGCACTGGCCGGTGCGCAGCGCATGGAAGGCCTGCGCGACCGCGACCAGCGAGGTCGAGCACGCGGTGTTCACGCTCACCGCCGGCCCGCGCAGATTGAGCCGGTTGGCCACGCGGGTGGTGATGTAGTCCTTCTCGTTGGCCAGCATCACCTGGAATTCGCCGACGGCTTCCACGAGGTCGGGACGCGAGGCGACGTGGCGCTGGAAGTAGGTGGCGTTGTACGTGCCCGCGTACACGCCCACCGGGCCGGGCGCCTCGTCGGGCACGTAGCCCGCGCGCTCCAGGCACTCCCAGCAGATCTCCAGGAACACGCGGTGCTGCGGGTCCATGAGCGTGGCTTCCTTCGGGCCGAGGCCGAAGAAGGCGGCGTCGAAGTTCTCGATGCCCTCGATCACGCCGCGCGCCCGCACGTAGGCCGGATCGCTGCGCAGCGCCTCGCTCACGCCGGCATCGAGCGTGGCGTCGTCGAAGAAGCTCACGGAGTCGCGGCCGGCGACCAGGTTGTCCCAGAACTGCTCGACGTCGTTCGCACCGGGAAAGCGGCCCGCGGTGGCGATGAGCGCGATCGGCTCGTCGCCGCCGCGCGGCGCGCGTGGGGTGCGCGTGTCCGGTCGCGTGGACGGGACGTGCTTTGTCTCGACGGCGGGCTGCAACTGCGCAGCGATGGCGGCCGGGGTCGGATGCCGGAAGAAGAGGTTGGTCGGCAGCGGTGAGGCGTGCGGTGCGGCGTCGTGCTGCAGGTCGGCGAGCACCTGCAGCACCAGCAGCGAGTTGCCGCCGAGGTCGAAGAAGTTGTCGTTGCGCCCGACCTTGCCGATGCACAAGGCGCGCGCGAAGGCAGCGCACACCTGGGCTTCGCGTGCGTCGCGCGCTTCCTCGAAAGGCTGCGCAAGTTCGGGGCGTTCGCCCGCGGGCTCGGGCAGCGCCTTGCGGTCGAGCTTGCCGTTGGGCGTGACTGGAAGCTGCGCGAGCCACACCTGCGCCGAAGGCAGCATCGCCGCGGGCAGGCGCGCCGCGAGGTGCGCGCGCAGCGCGTCCCATGGCAGCGGCTCCGAGCGCGCGACCAGGTACGCGACGAGGCGCAGTTGCCCGTCGCTCGCGGGCCTAGCGATCACCGCGCACGACTGCACCGCGGGATGCGCGAGGATCGCCGCTTCGATTTCGCCGGTCTCGATGCGGTGGCCGCGGATCTTCACTTGCCCGTCGATGCGGCCGATGAATTCGATCGTGCCGTCGGGCAGCCAGCGCGCGAGGTCGCCGGTGCGGTAGAGCCGCTCGCCGGGCGCGCCGAACGGATCGGGCACGAAGCGCGCGGCGGTGAGCTCGGGCTGGCCGAGGTAGCCGCGCGCGAGACCATGCCCGCCGATGCAGAGTTCGCCGACGAGGCCGCTGGGCAGCAGCGCGAGCGACGGGCTCAGCACGCGCAGCACCGTGTCCTTGATCGGGCGGCCGAGCGGCACCGAGCGAAGCTCGTTTGCGAGGCTCGCCGGGTCGATGCGGTGGGTGGCCGCGAAGGTGGTGCACTCGGTCGGGCCGTAGCCGTTGCTGAGCACGAGGCCGGGCAGGGCGTCGAGCGCGCGCCGCACATGCGCCACCGACAGCGCCTCGCCGCCGGTGAAGAGGTGCGTGAGGCCCGCGAGGTGCTGCGGATCGCCATCGACCACCGCGTTGAACAAGCCTGCCGTGAGCCAGGCCGTGTGCACCTCGTGCCGGGCGATGGTGCGCGCGAGGCCGGCGCCGGTGGGAACCCGTTCGCCGTGGATCACGCAGCGCCCGCCGTTCAAGAGCGGCCCCCAGATCTCGAGCGTCGAGGCGTCGAAGGCGAGCGGCGCCGCATGCAGCACCGCGCGGCCGGGCGCGAACTCGGCGTAGTCCACGCCGACCACCAGCCGCAGGATCGCGCGGTGGCAGATCTCGATGCCCTTGGGTACTCCGGTGGAGCCGGAGGTGTACATCACGTAGGCGACCGATTCGCCGTCGATCACCGGCATATCCGGCATATCCGGCGACGTATTCGCAGAGCCGCGATGCGCGTTGCCTTCCGTGGCGTCATTGAGATCGCCTGGCAGCAGCACGGCGCTTTCGACGGGCACGAGGTGCCGCAGTGCCTCGGCCACCACCACCCGCGCGGCGCCCGCTTGGCCGAGCATGCCGGCGACGCGCTCGGCCGGAAAGTCGGCCGGCACCGGCACGTAGGCGGCGCCCGCCTTCAGGATGCCGAGCATGGCGACGACGGCGTCCATCGAGCGCTCGAACATCATTCCGACGTTGTCGCCGGGCCGCACGCCCGACTGCCGCAGGTGCTGCGCGAAGCGGTCGCTGCGGCGCTCCAGTTCGCCGTAGCGCATGGCCTCGTCGCCTTCGACGAGCGCCACCGCATCGGGCGTGGCCGCGGCCTGGCGGCTGAACATCGCGGGCACGGTGAGTGCGCGGTCGATTGCGCCGGGCGGCGTGTTCCACGCGTCGAGTTGCTCGCGGCGGTCGGCGTCGGGCAGGGTGCGGATGCTGCACAGCGCTGCGTCGGGACGGGCCAGCAGGTCGGCGGCGGTGTCGGCGATGGCGGCGAGCAGCCGGTCGGCGGCGGCCGCGTCCATGAAGGTCGCCGCGGCGTCGAGCTGCAGGCGGGCGGGGTACCCCGGACGGGCGTTCAGCGACAGGCGGATGGCGTTGTCGCCGTCGTGTGGCGACGCGCGGCGCTGACGGTCGAGCTGCGCGAGCCACGTGTCCGCCGTGCCGTCCGGTTCCGCCCCGAGCCAGCGCGACCGCAGGAGCCGCCACGCCCCGTCGAACAGCGTGTCGGGCAGGAAGCCCGTGGTGTCCAGCGACGCCAGCCAGCGCTGCGCGAAATCCGCTTCGAGCGTCAGCGTGGCGGCGAGCCGCTCGTCGGTGGCGTCGCGCCGCGGAACGAACAGGTCGTCCAGCGAGGGTGCCGGGGCGGCGTCGGCTGCGGGCGACGGCGAAGCGAATCGAGTGTTCATTTAATTACCAAGCTGAAATTCAATGATTAATTCTTGAATTAAAATTGCCCAATAAAACCAAAACTCCGAAGCTGATCGGCTTGTCGCGATCCTAGAAGTTCGCCGAAGTGGCTGTGTGGGTGTTTCGAGGGGTTATTACATTCGGATATACATATTTCCGAGTCAAACTACCCGATTTGTACCGTTTGAGGTACCCAAACAATGATTTTGAATAATTTGCAGCGAAACTGACGGCGTAATTTACTGGCCGGTGCTCGCGGCAAGCTCTTCCAATAGAAAGACGGGTATCTCGTGCGAGCCACCGCCTGGCTTGGCGATCGGCAGCTCTTCCCGGAGAACAGGGCGTTTTCAGAGGGGGCACAGGTTTTCGCATAGAACAAAAACGGCGGCTCTGTAATTTGTATTCAAGAGCCCATCCTGTAACGGGAAGAGAATCAATGGCGGGGGAGTTGAAAAGTGCGGGAAATGGATGCAGTATTTGCTGAATTTTCATAACCACTCCGAAGACTGCATATGCTCAACGACATCCTGTTACCCGACGTTGTTCTCAGGCAATCCGAAGGCTATTGGGAATCCGATCTCCACGGCAATTCAGAAGGCCGGTCGGCCAATGCCTTTTATTTCGGAAATAGGGAGTGGGCGCAGGAATACTTCGACGCCTGCCACCGCGATGCCCATTTCAAAAGCCGCTGGCTGGCCGCGGCCGGCGGCGATTGGACGGGCAAGGTCGTGGTCGATCTGGGCTGCGGTCCCGGCAATGTCTTTGCCACCGTGGGCGGCAAGCCCAGGATGCTGCTGGGCGTGGATGTGGCGGGCGGTTCGCTCGCATTGGCATCGCGCATCGGCTACACGGCGGTGCTGGCCGATGCGGCGCAAACGCCATTTCGCTCGGGCATTGCCGATATCGTGGCCATCAATGCATCGCTGCACCATTGCGACGACATGGCGGCGGTGCTGCGCGAAGGCGCGAGGCTGGTGCGGCCCAATGGATTGCTCATTACCGACCACGACCCGCAATTGACCGCCTGGGACTACAAGGGCGTCGCAAAGCTGCTTTGGGATGCGCGGCTGTGGATCTACCGGTGGATTCGCCACGGCTTCCACAAGAGCGACACGCAGCAGACGTGGGGGCTGCGAACCGAAATCCACCACAAGCCGGGCGACGGGGTCACGCCGGAATTCTTCAGGGCCACGCTCGAGCCGCTGGGCTTCGAGGTCGATGTCCATGCGCACAACCACCAGATCGGGGCCGACGCGTTCAAGGGCGAGGTGGGGCCCGCGCAGTGGAAATACCGCCTGGGCAACCTGCTGTCGGGCCGCGATCCCAAGGCTCCCGCGAGCGCGCTTTCGCTCATGTGCATAGCGCGCCGCACCGCGCCGGCGCCTGAACTGCCCTAGCTAGCGCCCCTCACTGGCCGAACGGCCGTGCAGATGCCCCAAAGGCACTGCACGGCTTTCTTGCGTCCGTGCTATTCCCAAAACTTGCAAAAAATAGTTCAATTTGGAAACTAAATAGTTGCTTCGCGCGTACCCACGGCTGACAAGCTGGGTGCGCGGCTTCGTACGCAGCTTCGGGCCATCGCCTCTCAGGGTTCGGGAGGGGCGAGGTACCACCTTGAAGAAAAGCTGAAACGCAGGGGGAAAACCGTTTGGGTCACGCACTGATTGTTGAAGACGACGAAGACGCGGCGCGAATGATCGCCGCGCTGGTCGTGCGCGAGGGCCACATGGTGATGTGCGCCCATTCGATCGAGGCGGCCCGCCGCCTCATCGCCATGCAGCGGCCCGATCTGCTGCTGCTCGATCTGCATCTGCCCGACGGCAGCGGGTTCGACCTGCTGGCCGATCCCGAACTCCTTCGCGACACGGCGCTGGTGCTCATGACGGGCCAGGCGAGCCTGGAGACCTCCATTCGCGCGCTGCGCCTGAGGGCCGCCGACTACCTGGTCAAGCCGATCAACCCGCAACACCTGAAGGGCCTGCTGTCGCGCCTGATCCCGCCCTCGCAGTTGCGCGCGGAGCTGGACGAGGTGCAGGACCGCTGGCGCGAAACCGGGCGCTTCGGCCACCTGATCGGGCGGTCGCAGGAAATGCAGCGCGTGTACCGCCAGATGACGCGCGTGGCCGGCACCGCGGTGAGCGTGTTCGTCCATGGCGAGAGCGGCACCGGCAAGGGACTGGTCGCACGCGGCGTGCACGACCTGAGCCGGCGGCGCGACCAACCCTTTCTGGCGGTCAATTGCGCCGCGCTCTCGCCGCACCTGATCGAGAGCGAAATCTTCGGCCACGAGCGCGGCAGCTTCACCGGCGCCGAGCGCCAGCACCCGGGCTTCTTCGAGCGGGCGCACGGCGGCACGCTGTTCCTGGACGAAGTGACCGAGATGCCCATCGAGCTGCAGGCCAAGCTGCTGCGCGTGCTGGAAAACGGCACCTTCACGCGCGTGGGCTCCACGCAGGTGCAGCAGACCGATGTGCGCGTGATCGCGGCGACCAACCGCGACCCCGTCGAGGCGATGACGCGCGGCAAGCTGCGCGAAGACCTGCTCTACCGGCTGCATGTGTTTCCGATCGGGCTGCCGCCGCTGCGCGAGCGCGGCGACGACATTCCGCTCATCGCCCACAGCTTCCTGCAGGAGTTGCACCTGGCCGAAGGCGGTGCGTCGCGCTTCAGCCCGGCGGCGCTGGCGTGGCTGCGCGGCTACGCCTGGCCGGGCAACGTGCGCGAACTGCGCAACGCGGTGCAGCGCGCATGGGTCATGACCACCGGCACCGAGATCGGCGAGGAGTGGCTGTCGACCACCGCCGCCGCCTCGTCCCGCTCGCCGCGGCTGCAGGCGGCGCCGTCTTCGCGCGCGACGATGGCGGGCTTCGACGACACCGCGCCCGGTGTCTTGGAGCCGGAGGGCGGCGACCTGGTCGTGGTGGTCGGCACGCCGCTCGCCGACGTGGAACGGCGCGTGATCCTCGCAACCTACGAGCGGTGCGGGCGCAACAAGGAACGCACGGCCGGTGTGCTCGGCATCAGCATGAAGACGCTGTACAACCGGCTGAAGGAGTACCGGGTGTGAAGGCTCTGGCGCCATCGGGCGCGGACTGAACCGGGGCGAGAATCGGCGCAATAAAAGCGCCCAAGTTGCGCAAGAGAGGACTGCGCACATGACAGACGATTCGAGCCGCCCGGACGCGGCGCGGGCACCGCCCACGCCTTCTTCTTCTTCTTCACCCCGCGCAGGCCTGCGCCGCTTCCGGGTCGACGTCGGCACCATCATCTGCGCGGTCGCGCTGCTCCAGTCGATGCTGCTCGTAGCCTTCGGCTACTGGGGCGCGGAGCAGCTGGTTTCGAAGGTCGGCGAGTCGGCGCACAAGGTCAACCACGACCGCGTCGAGGACAACGTGCTCGCCTTCCTCGCCAAGACCGAGGCGCTGGTGCGCGCCATCGCGCACACGCCCAGCCTGCATCCGGCAGGCCATGACGGCGACCGGACCGCCGAGCTGCTCTGGGCTGCGCTGGAGCAGACGCCCGAGCTCGACAGCATCGACGTAGCCAGCGACGACGGGCACCTGCTGATGGCGATGCGCTACCCGGAGACGGCGGTGCGGCAGGTGCTGCGCGACGCCGACTTCAGCACCGAGACCTGGGAATACAAGCAGCCGCCCGACGGCGACGGCGACGAAGACCCGCGGCAACGCTACGAGACAACCCGCGTCGAGTCCTTCCGCAGCGACGACGACCCGACGAGCGACGAAGATTTCGTCCAGGCGATGAAGGCGCAGCGCCCGGTGTGGACATCGCCTTTCGTGCTCCCCGCCGAGAAGGAACTCGGCGTCAGCCACGCGCGGCCCAGCCGGCGGCGCGATGACGAAGGCCGCACGCAGACGCTGGTGGTGTCCGCCAGCGTGTCGCTCGGGCATCTCTCCAGCCTCGTGCGCCTGTTCGGCGGCACGGGCCATGGCCACAGCGCCTTGCTGAGCGCCGACCATCACGTGATCGCGCGCAGCGACAACCCCCACCTCGTCCGTGTGCTGGAAGATCCCGACGGCGGCGTTCTCGGCGCGCTGCACGCCCACATGCTGGCCAGCGGCAGCAGGGGCTGGACGGAAGACATGGCCTTCACGCTCGATCACGGCGGGGCGCGCTACCAGGTGCAGACATCACGCATTCCGTCCACCGGCTGGCGGCTCGTCAGCTGGGAGCCCGAAGACGCGCTGCTCGGCGGGCTGCACCGCAACGTGCTCTGGTCGCTGCTGCTGACGCTGAGCTTCCTGGCCGTGTCGCTCTTCATTTCGCTGCGCCTGTCGAAGCTGGTGACCGCGCCGATCGAGAACCTCTCGCGCACGGCGCGCCGCATCGGGCGGCTGGAACTGGACGCGCTGCCGCGCGAGTCGAGCCGGGTGTTCGAGATCCAGAACCTGAGCCAGGCGCTGGACGATTCGGCGCGCAGCCTGCGGGCCTTCAGCAAGTTCGTGCCGGTGGATGTGATCAAGCAGCTCGTCGCCGAAGGCCATGCGCTCGCGCCCAACGGTTCGCCGCGCCGCGTGACCGCGATGTTCACCGACGTGGAAGGCTTCACCAGCATCTCGGAGTCGATGGAAGCCGGCGTGCTGATGCGCCAGTTGACCGAGTACTTCAACCTCGCCACGCGCGTGTTCGCACGGCATGGCGGCGTAGTCGACAAGTTCATGGGCGACGGGATCATGGTGCTCTGGGGCGCGCCGGCCGACCTGCCGGACGCGGAGTACCAGGCCTGCATCGCCTCGCTCGCGCTGCACGAGGAGATGAAGGCGCTCAACCGCAAGTGGCTGGGGGAAGGCCTGCAAGAGTTTCGAACGCGCATCGGCATTCACACTGGTGTCGTGATCGCAGGGGTGCTCGGCTCGAGCGACCGGCTGTCTTACACGGCGCTCGGCGATGTGATCAATGTAGCGAGCCGCATCGAGGGCACGAACAAGCAACTGGGCACGCGCACGTTGATCTCGGAGGCGACGTTCGCGGGGCTGGGCGGGCGACTCGCCACACGGCGGATCGAGGAATCGATCGAACTGCGCGGCCGCCAGACGCGCATGGTGCTGTACGAGTTGCTGGAGACGCCAGACCCCGCTACTTCTGCGAACCCTTGACCCTGCGCGCGAACGCCTCCAGTCCATCGACGGTGATCTGGATGTGCCGCTCGAAGCTGCTGTCCAGCGGCACGGTGGTGCCGTTGTCCCAGCGCACGATGAAGGCGTTGTTGGCGAGCAGCGGCAGGTTGCGCGCGAGCACCGGATGGTCGAGCGGGCGGATGGTGTGGACGCGCTCGCGAAGCTCCTCGGCCCAGGCCTGGGTGTTGTCGGCGGGCAGGGGAGAGAACTCCATCGTCAGGAAGCCCAGCATCGCCGCGATCACGCAGTTGTAGGCCTCCAGCAGCGACTGGCCCTCGAAGCCGGCCTCCGTCAGCGCCTCCAGCACGCCTTCGACCAGTTCGGTCTGCAGGCTGCCGTTGGACACCAACTGCGCGCCCAGCAACTGCGCCACGTTCGGATGACGCCGCACCGTGGCGCGGCAGCGGCGGAACAGTTCGGCGATCCATTCCTGCCAGAGCAGTTCCGTTGGCGGCGTGACCTCTGCCATCACCGTGGCGGCGACCTCGGCGAGCAGCGCCTCGCGCGTGCTGACGTGCCAGTGCACCGTCGCCGGATACACGCCGAGCTTGGCCGCGATCTCCCGCATGCTGAAGGCGCCCAGGCCGAATTCGTCGATGTGCGCGAGCGCGGCTTCGGCGATGAGCCGTTTAGAGAGCGCGCCGCCGCCGGTGGGGCGGCCGGCGGTCTTGGGTTTGGGCGCGGGAGCGGTCTTTTTCATGGAGGAAATGGCGTTGTGCAGCGGGCGAATTGATTGTATAAACATTATTAATTGAGCAGTGATCAATTAACCGGGGCAAAGCGCCAACTCACCTTCAAGGACCGTTCCATGACCGACGCCGCCATCGACCAAGCCCTCGCCGGGGCGCATCAACGCTTTACCGAAGGCAACTCCGAGAGCCGGCGCCGCTTCGACGAGCAGACGCGCTACATGCCCGGCGCCAACACGCGCTCGGTGCTGTTCTACGCGCCGTTTCCGCTCACCATCGCCAAGGGCGAGGGGGCTGCGCTCTGGGATGCGGACGGCCACCGGTATGCCGACTTCATCGCCGAGTACACGGCCGGCGTCTACGGCCACTCGGCGCCCGAGATCCGCGATGCGGTCATCGAGGCGATGCAGGGCGGCATCAACCTCACGGGCCACAACCTGCTCGAAGGCCGGCTGGCAAAGACCATCTGCGAGCGCTTTCCGCAGATCGAGCAACTGCGCTTCACCAACTCCGGCACCGAGGCGAACCTGATGGCGCTCACGGCCGCGCTGCACTTCACCGGGCGCCGAAAGATCGTGGTGTTCTCGGGTGGCTATCACGGCGGCGTGCTCGGCTTTGGCGACAAGCCTTCGCCGACGACCGTGCCCTTCGACTTTCTCGTGCTGCCCTACAACGACGCGCGGCGCGCGAGCGAAGAGATCGCCAGGCACGGCCCGGAGATCGCCGCCATCCTGGTCGAGCCGATGCAGGGCGCGAGCGGGTGCATTCCGGGGTGCCTCGATTTCCTGCAGGCGCTGCGCGATGGCGCCACAAAGGTCGGTGCGCTGCTGGTCTTCGACGAGGTGATGACCTCGCGCCTCGCGCCGCAGGGGCTGGCCAACAAGCTGGGCATCAAGTCCGACCTCACGACGCTGGGCAAGTACATCGGCGGCGGCATGTCGTTCGGCGCCTTCGGTGGGCGCGCGGACGTGATGGCGCAGTTCGATCCACGCACTGGCGCGCTCGCGCATTCGGGCACGTTCAACAACAACGTGATGACGATGGCGGCCGGGTATGCGGGGCTCACGAAGCTGTTCACGCCCGAGGCGGCCGGCGCGCTGGCCGAACGCGGCGAGACGATGCGGTCGCGGCTCAATGCGCTGTGCGCGAAGGAGGGCGTGGCGATGCAGTTCACCGGCGTCGGCTCGCTGATGAATGCGCATTTCGTCAGCGGTGAGGTGCGGCGCGTGGCCGATCTGGCGGCAGTTGACGGGCGCTTGCGCCAGCTGCTGTTCTTCTACCTGCTGAGCCGGGGCATCTACACGTCGCCGCGCGGCTTTGTCGTGCTCTCGCTGCCGCTGTCCGATGCGGACATCGACGCCTACGTCGCCGCCATCGGCAGCTTCATCGGCGAATACCGCGCGCTTATGCCTGGCGCGAAGTAGCAGCCACGCCCAGCAGCTCGTGCAGCCGCGTGCTGGTGGTCGTGTACTGCAGCGGCACCGCCTTGCCCGGGAACACGATGGCGGTGGCGCCCCAGGCCGCCAGCGTGGCTTCGTGGAAGCCGCAGACGATGAGCTTCTTCTTGCCCGGGTAGGTGTTGATGTCGCCCACAGCGAACACGCCGCGCTCGCGGGTTTCGTACTTCTCGGTGTCGACGGGCACCTGCTTGCGCTCGAGCTCCAGGCCCCAGTCAGCGATGGGCCCGAGGCGCGGCGAGATGCCGAGGCACGCGACCAGCGCGTCGAGCGGCAGGTCGACGGTCGTGGCATCGGGCGTGGTGATCTGCAACTGCTTGCCGTCGAAGGCGGTCGGCTGTCCGACCTTGAAGGCCAGCTTGCCGGCGGCCACGAGGGCGCGCATTGCGGCGATGTTCGCTTCGCTGGCCTGGAAGCCGTCGCGCCGGTGGACCAGCGTGACGTGCTTCGCAATGGCGGTGAGTGCAACGGTGGTTTCGAGCGCGATGTCGTCACCGCCATTCACCACCACCGTCTGCCCGGCGAAGCGGTCCAGCGATTCAGGGTGATAGAAAAGTGACGTGCCTTCGAATTGCGCGATGCCCTCGAGCGTGATGCGCTTGGGCACGAAGGCGCCGACGCCGGCTGCGATGAACACCGTCTTCGCGAGGAAAGCCTTGCCGGCCGACGTGGTCAGCAGCAGGCGCTCGTCGGCTTGGCGGGCGAGGGTGGCGACCTGCTCGCCGAAATGGAACTGCGGCTTGAACGGCGCCACCTGTGCGAGCAGCGACTGCGCAAGGTCGCGCCCGCTGGTCACCGGCGTGCCGGGAATGTCGTAGATCGGCTTGTCGCCATAGAGCGCCACGCACTGGCCGCCCGCGGCGGGCAGTGCATCGACGATGTGGCAGGAGATTTCAAGCAGGCCCAGTTGAAAGGCCTGGAACAGCCCGACAGGGCCTGCACCGACGATCAGTGCGTCGGTTTCGAT
Organism: Variovorax sp. W1I1; assembly: GCF_030815625.1. Lineage (NCBI taxonomy): Bacteria > Pseudomonadati > Pseudomonadota > Betaproteobacteria > Burkholderiales > Comamonadaceae > Variovorax > Variovorax sp. W1I1. Next base: position 2,173,901 of record NZ_JAUSWZ010000001.1, read on the forward strand.
GGGAGCAGGCAGCGCGCTCAGCGCACCAGCTCCCCGACCTTGTCCGTCTTGTCCTTCCACTCTTCAGCGTCGGGCAGGGCGGGCTTGCGCTTGGTGATGCTCTTCCAGCCATCGGCCAAGGCCAGCTCTGCATTGATCTTGATGAAGGCGATCTGGTTGGCCGGAAGGTCTTCTTCGGCGTAGATCGCGTTGACCGGGCACTCGGGGATGCAGACCGCGCAGTCGATGCATTCGTCCGGGTCGATCACCAGCATGTTGGGACCTTCGCGGAAGCAGTCGACGGGGCAAACGTCCACGCAGTCGGTGTATTTGCAACGGATGCAGGCTTCGGAAACGACGTGGGTCATTTGTCTTTTAAACGTCAGTTTGATCGGGGAAAACCCCAGATTTTAGGCCTTTGCGGCGGCGGGCTGCACGAGAACGGCAGCAGCGGTCTTGTGGGAGGCGGTATCGACCAGCACCAGCGAGCCCAGCGCACGCGATTGCGTGAAGGGCAACACGGCCAGCGGCTGCTGCAGTGCGAGCACCACATCGCCGATCGAATTGGCCTCCAGCTGCGTCGCGGGCTCCGATTCGAGCGTCGTGATGTTCACCCGATCGACGATGCGCGCGACCTTCGCCTTGACCCAGCGATGGCCCTGCAGCGCCCAGTACACGCGGCCCGCGACCAGCGGCTCGTCGTCGAGCCAGGCGACGGTGGCGGTGATCTCGCGCACCGGCTCGAAGGCGCCGGGCGCCAGCAGCCAGTCGCCGCGCGACACATCGACCTCGCGGTCGAGCACGATGCCCGCGCTGTGGCCCGCATGCACCGACTTCGGCTGGCGCGTGTGGCTCAGCACCTGCGCGACGGTGGCGGTCTGGTTGCTCGGCAACACGGTCACGCGCTGGCCGGGCTCCACATGACCCGAGGCGACGCGGCCCCAGAACACGCGGCGGCCCTGCGAGGTGTCGGCGGAGGAAGAAAACTTCTCCACCCACTGCACCGGAAAGGCGAAGGGCACGGCCTCGTCCTGCGCCGTGACCGGCAGGTCTTCGAGCAGCGCGAGCAGGCTCGGGCCTTCGTAGCCGACCCAGTCGGCATGGCGCGTAGCCACGTTCCAGCCCTTGAGCGCGGAGATCGGCACGATGCCGGCCACTTGCACGCCGGCCGCTTCGGCAAAGGCGTTCAACGCGGTCGAGATGCGCTCGAAAGCCAGGCCCGCGTCGTCGATGGCGTCGAGCTTGTTGACTGCGAACACGATCGACTGCACGCGCAGCAGATGGCACAGCAGCGTGTGGCGGCGCGTCTGCGGCAGCAGCTCGCGCTTGACCACGGTGCCGTCTTCCACTTCGGCGGCCCAGGCCAGCTTGGTCGCATCGACCAGCACCACGGCGGCATCGGCGGCCGAGGCGGCGGTGACCATGTTGCGGGTGTACTGCTCATGGCCCGGCGCGTCGCCGATGATGAACTTGCGCTTGGCGGTCGAGAAGTAGCGGTACGCCACGTCGATCGTGATGCCCTGTTCGCGCTCGGCCGAGAGGCCGTCGGTCAACAAGGCGAGGTCGGTTTCGCCGCCGCGCTGCACGCCGGCGAGCTGGTCCTGCAGCACGGTCTTGCTGTCCACCAGCAGGCGGCCGATGAGCGTGCTCTTGCCGTCGTCGACCGAGCCGCAGGTGATGAAGCGCAGGGCGGTGCCGGTGTCGCCGTGCACAACAGCGAGTTCGTTGGGGGTGGCTGTCGTCGTCGCGCTCATCAGAAGTAACCGTCTTTCTTGCGTTTTTCCATGGATGCTTCGGAGGTCATGTCGTCCATCCGGGTGGCACCGCGTTCGCTGACATCGACCGTGAGCGTTTCGATCACCACATCGCCCGCATCGGCCGCGAGGCTCTCGACCGGGCAGGTCGTCGTGATGTCGCCCACGGTGCGAAAGCGCACGTCGCGCACCTGCACCGTTTCGCCGTCGCGCGGCGGGGTCAGTTCGGTGACCGGCACCAGCAGGCCACGGCGTTCGACCACTTCGCGCTTGTGCGTGTAGTAGATCGACGGCAGGCCGACGTGCTCGCGCTCGATGTATTGCCACACGTCGAGTTCGGTCCAGTTCGAGATCGGGAACACGCGGAAGTGCTCACCCGGGGCGAGGCGCGTGTTGAACAGCGTCCACAGCTCAGGGCGCTGGTCCTTGGGCTGCCATTGGCCGAAGGAATCGCGGTGCGAAAAGATGCGCTCCTTGGCGCGCGCCTTTTCCTCGTCGCGGCGGGCGCCGCCGATCAGCGCATCGAAGCGGAATTCTTCAATCGCTTCGAGCAGCGTTACCGACTGGTGCGCGTTGCGCGATTCGCCCGGATGGGCGAGGCGCACGGTGCCGCGCGCCATCGAGTCCTCGACGCTGCGCACGATGAGTTCGGCGCCCAGCTCCTTCGCGCGCTGGTCGCGGTAGGCCGTCACTTCGGGGAAGTTGTGGCCCGTGTCGATCATCAGCAGCGGGTAGGGAATGCGGCCCGCGCCGAACGCCTTTTCCGCGCACTTCAGCAGCACCAGCGAATCCTTGCCGCCCGAGAACAGCAGGGTGGGGCGCTCGAAGGCCGCCGCCACTTCGCGCAGGATGAAGATGGTTTCTTCCTCCAGCGCATCGAGGTGCGTATTGGACAAGTGGGACAGGTCCGCCGGCGACAGCAGCAGTTCGGTTTCGGTTCGGGCGTTCATCGGGTGAGGGCTGGATTCAGAGGGTCGGTGAAGCGTTGGCGCTCAATGCGCGATATGCAATCCGCACTCGCGGTTGTCTTCGCCCTTGGTCGGGTCCACGTAGTCGAAGTTGTTGGGCAGGCCGTGTGCCGTGCAGTACTCGTACAGCTCCTTGGACGACCAGTGCAGCAGCGGCGCGACCTTGATGAGGCCGTCCGGATTCACGCTGACCGGGTCCATCTGCGCGCGCACGGCCGTGTCGGTCGCCCGCAGCGCGGTGAACCAGACCTTGGGTGCCGTCTCGCGCAGCGCGCGGGCAAAGGGCTCCAGCTTCACTTCTTCGGTGAAGGCAGCATGGCGCGGATCGTCGAGCGCCGGCGTCGGGCCTTCCACTGCTTCGCGGTGCGCACGCGAGCGGCGCGGCAGGTAGATGTGCAGCTCGAGGCCCAGCTGCTTGGTCACTTCGTCGGCAAAGCGGTAGGTGGCCTCGGTGTTGTAGCCGTTGTCCATCCAGATCACGGGAACATCGCGCTTCGCACGCGTGACCATGTGCAGGATCACCGCCTCGAACGGGCGGAAGTTGGTGGTGATGATCGAAGGCTGGCCCAGGCCGATTGCCCAGTCCACCAGGCCTTCGGCATTGCGGCCGAGGTCGGTGTTGATGCGCGCGAAGTCGATGTCGGTGGCGGTGCTCATGTCGAATGTTCTCTTCTTCTTGCGGCTCAGTTGCCGGTCACGAAGTGCGGTGCGGTCTTCACGGCATCGCCTTGGTAGAAGGCGGAGAAGCGGTCGAACTGGCGCTGCGCGTCGGAGGCGTCCACGCCTTCCTTCAGCACCGCGCTCGAAAAGCCCGTGCGCTCCATCTGCACCAGTTGGTCGATGAGCACGTCGCCCGTCGCACGGATGTCGCCCGTGAAGCCGAGCCGGCGGCGCAGCAGGAAAGCCTGGCTGTAGGCGCGGCCGTCGGTGAACTTCGGAAAGTTCAGGTCGATGCGTTCGATGTCGGCCAGGCACACCTCGATGGCGAGCGGGTCGGCATCGTTGGCGAGCTGCAGAACCTTCGGGTCGCCGTCGTCGATGTGTTCTTCAGCGGAAAGAATGTTCAGCGTCTTGTTCATGCTGCTTCCTCCACCTTGAACCGCGCACCGTTGGCTGCGGCCTTGAACGGGTCGTGGCCCACGCGGCGCAGCGTGTCGATGAAGGTCTCGCCCGACGAACGGGTGTCGCGATAGGTCGTGAGCACGGCCTCGATCACGCCCGGCACTTCGGCCGCCGAGAACGAGGGGCCGACCGCCTTGCCGGCCTGCGACGCACCGCTGAGCGCGGAACCGTCGGAGCCGCCGAGGGTGACCTGGTACCACTCCTTGCCGTCCTTGTCGACGCCCAGGATGCCGATGTGGCCGCTGTGGTGGTGGCCGCAGGAGTTGATGCAGCCGCTGATGTGCAGGTCGATCTCTCCCAGGTCGTCGAGCTCGTCGAGGTCTTGATAACGCTCGGTGATGGCTTCGGCGATGGGGATGGAACGCGCATTGGCCAGCGCGCAGAAGTCGCCGCCGGGGCAGGCGATCATGTCGGTCAGCAGGTGCACGTTGGCGCTCGCGAAACCGGCGGCGCGGGCGGCGAGCCACAGCGCGTGCAGGTCTTCGGCGTGCACCCAGGGCAGCACCACGTTCTGGTCGTGCGTCACGCGGGCTTCGCCAGCGGAGAAGCGATCGGCCAGTTGCGCGAGCGTGTCGAGCTGGTCGGCCGATGCATCGCCGGGCGCCTGCTTCAGGCGCTTGAATGACAGCGTGACGGCGCGCAGCGCGGGGTTCTTGTGCGGCGCCACGTTGCGGGCGAGCCAGCGGGCGAACTGCACGTCGTCGGCCGCGTGGGCACGCAGCTCGGCGTCGGTTTTTTCGGCGCTCTGCAGCACGCGGGTGGCCAGCGTCGGCGGCACGAAGGAGGCGGCCACGCGGTCGTACTCTTCCTGCGTGATGGTGTGCGGTGCGCCGTCGTGTTCGAGGATCTGCTTGTACTCGGCCTCGACGTCGTCGATGTAGCGCTGGCCTTCGGCCTTCACCAGGATCTTGATGCGCGCCTTGTAGATGTTGTCGCGGCGGCCATAGCGGTTGTAGACACGGATCACCGCTTCGAGGTAATTCATGATCTGCTGCCACGGCAGGAACTCGCGCAGCACGGTGCCGATGATCGGCGTGCGGCCCATGCCGCCGCCCACTTGCACGCGAAAGCCGATTTCTCCCGCTTCGTTCTTCACCACGTGCAGGCCCACGTCATGCCAGCCGGTGGCGGCGCGGTCTTCGGTGGCGCCGGTGATGGCGATCTTGAACTTGCGCGGCAGGAAGGCGAACTCAGGGTGCAGCGTGCTCCACTGGCGCATGATTTCCGCGAACGGGCGCGGATCGGCGATTTCGTCGACCGCAATGCCGGCACGCTCGTCGCTCGTGATGTTGCGGATGCAGTTGCCGCTGGTCTGGATGCCGTGCATGTCGACCGAGGCCAGCAGGTCCATCACGTCGGCCGATTTGGCGAGCGGAATCCAGTTGTACTGGACGTTCTGGCGCGTCGAGAAGTGGGCGTAGTGGGTCGGGAGCTTGTGGCTGCCGAGCAGGCCCTGCGTTTCGATGGCCTTCTTGTAGACCTCGGCTTCGGGCTCGTCGTATTCGCGGGCAATCTTTGCCAGCACGCGCAACTGACGGCTCGAAAGCTCGCCATAGGGCACGGCCACGCGCAGCATCGGCGCATAGCGCTGGACGTACCAGCCGTTTTGCAGCCGCAGCGGGCGGAACTCGTCCTCGTGCAGGCGGCCCTTTTGCCAGCGCTCGAGCTGGTCTCTGAACTGGGCGGCCCGTTGGTGAACGAACTGGCGATCGAATTCTGTGTATTGGTACATCGTGAGTGCTGTCTTGAAGTGCGGTGCGTCCAGCGCCCCAGCAAGAAGCCGAGATTCTGAAAGCGGGCCTTATGGAAACAAACTATTTTTTGGTTCGCGCTTTATGCGGATAAGCTAATTCACCAATGGCCATGCGGGTTTGCGGGCGGTTGGATGCTTATTCTGGATAAGGGCGGTGGGGTGGAATTGGCTTTCCGGGCCCGTGGATTTTAGGAACCGCTGAGCTTCTTACGCATTGATCTGGCTTTCTTTCCCGAGGCCGGGTCTCGCCCCGGCGGGCGACCTACTTTTCTTTGCTTCGCCAAAGAAAGGTAGGCAAAAGAAAGGCGACCCCGCTGTCTGCGACCCTTCGCTGCGCTACGGGCAACCTGCGGTGCTCACGTTTCGCGGGGTCTCGCAGAACTCGCCTTCGGCTCAAACAGCTGCGAGCCCTGATCCGCGAAACGCTGCGCTCCTCGGCGCAGCCAGAGGGGCTTGGACACCGAACGGGCCATTGCTTCGCTCGGCTCGAGGGGCAGACACGCAGAGCGTGTCTGCCTTGAATTGAGTGCTGTGAGCGCTGTGCCCGGGGCAAGGCCAAGCGAAGCGTCGGCCCGAAGTGCCTTGAACGCCGAGCGCAGCGATGGCGCGGCCGAAAGCCCTTCTGTATGCGCCGAGGAGCGGAGCGTTTCGCGGATGAGGGCTCGCCCTTGTTTGAGGTTCTATGTTTTTTGCAAGCCGTTCTTTGGCAACAACCGCTGCGGATCGAACAACTCAGCGCCCTTCCAAACAGCAAAGGCCACTCGCAACAACTTGCGCCCCAGAATGATGAACGCCTGCGTAGTGGCGAAGCCCTTGGCCCGTATCGCCTCGTACAACGGCCTGAGTGCCTTGCTACGACTCGCCGAGAAGCCCACCAGATAGATCTGCCGGCGCAGCAGCGACGGCCCCTTCTTGCTCAATCGACGCCTGCCATGCTTGGCGCCCGAATCATTGGGCCGAGGGTCCAGTCCGCAGTACGCCACCAACGCATCTGCATTGGTGAACTCCAAGCGACTGAACAGCGTCGCCAGCAACGCCGAGGTCTGTGGGCCAATGCCAGTGATCGTGCGCAACCTCTGGCAGCCGCTGCGCAGCCGTGCATCGCTGGCAATCAGCTCCTGCACCTTCCCGTCCATCGCGCCAAGCAAGTCATCAAAGGCCTGGTACACGCCGCCGGCATCGATGTCGCATGCATCCACGCCGCTCACGATCTGCCGCAAGGCCGAGCGTTGGGCTGCCAGTCGCGCTCGGCGTGTGAGCAGATCCTGCAGCCGCTGCTGCACCGAGCTGGCAGCCTGCCAGGGGTGCAGGCGCTCGTGATGCTCGGCCAGATAACGCGCGATGACCCCGGCATCCACGCCGTCGGTCTTGGCCCTGGTGCCCAAGGCCCGGGCGTAGAAGTACACGTCGCGTGCATTGAGCACGTACACCTTCAACCCGGCCTGGTTGGCCAAGTGCGCCAGCAGGCCGTGATACCGCCCCGTCGACTCCATCGCGATGAGGGCCCCGGGCGGCACCTCCCGCAGCCAGTTGGCAATGCAGCTTGCATCGTTGGGCACGCTGCGAGGTCGATGCTCAGGCCCCAGCGAAATGACCAGCTCGGCCTTGGAAACATCCACGCCGATGTACAGGGTTGGCTCTTGCATGGCAGCACCTCCAGTTGGACAATTTGCCAAGCTGGGGTGCAGCCCACCCTCCACGTTTGCTTGCGTCCAGATCGGCGGTCGTCCCGTCCGAAAACGGAACTCCGCTCAGTTCCTAATCGACGTTGGAAGGTGGGGCGGGAGAAATCTCAAAACTGTCGGTCCGCTGCCGCGGCCGAGTGCGAAGCGAGTCCCTCCACCCCAGCGCCTCAACCATACAAGCGAAGCGAGTTTGGGCGAGACCCCGCGAAACGTGAGCACCGCAGGTTGCCCGTAGCGAAGCGCAGGGACGCAGACAGCAGGGTCGCCTTTTCTTTGCTTACGTTCTTTTGGCGAAGCAAAAGAAAGTAAGTCGCCTGCCGGGGCGAGACCCGGCCTCCGCCCTCAGCAGAGAAAAAGCAACTTCACCGCAACATCGAAGACATCGCCGAACAGCAGTTCAACATCCGCACAGCCGCCTCCACCGTCCCAGCGCTGAAGCGCAGAGTCACACCATCGACCCGCTCAAAGCTCGGCCACTGGCAAAACAGATCAGCCATCATCGGCGACTGAGTCCGCAGCGTGACCACCTGCGGCCCCTCGAAGACCAGCGGCTTCGCACGGCCCCGTGCAGCCAGTGCCTCAACCACCCCGGCGCGAATCGCCTTGCGCGATTGCTCCGGCGACAGCGACACGCCGCTGTTGAAGCCAGTCGCCTTCTTCGTCTCCACAAACGTCGCATGAGGAAAGAGCGCCCGGTTCTCGGAGATGAACACGTCATCCCCACTGCCCATCACCACGGGCACGCCGTACTCGCCGGCCAGCGCGCCATAGATCCCGGCCTCACCCAGTTCCTGATCCCCGAACCGGATGCCCGCAAAGGCAAAGCCGTTGATCGTGTGCGCCAGGATGCCGCGCCCCTGCGCCCGCGAGTGGTAACCCACCATGCAGACCGCCTCCACGCCGTCTTCCTCCACGCCCGCCACCATGCTCAGGTACCGCGGCTTGCCCTGCACGACGCGGGCGCGCGCATCGAGCACATCGGGCGGCATGTTGCGAAAGCCGCCGTGCGAGTCATTCACCAGCACCTCGCTGGCGCCCGCATCGAAGGCGCCGGCAATCGCCGCGTTGGCCTCGTGCGCCATCAGCACGCGGGCACGTTCGTACTCCGGGTTGCCGGCCCGCGCCTGCTCGTGGTGATAGACGCCCGCAACGCCTTCGATGTCGGTGGAGATCAGGACTTTCATGGGAGGGCGTGCACTTCTGCGGAAGAGAAAAGGGAAGAGGGCGGCAACACCTCGGACAGCGCCGCCCGGTGATTGCCATCGCGGCCCGTCACGGCCGTTGCGCGCCAGAGCGCGTGAAGAATGGCCTGCTCGGTGCTGTCGGCGGCGGCCTGGAAGAGGCCATCGAGCAACCCGTCGTGCACCATCGCGATGGTCGGCATCGGGCGGTCGACGCGATCGGGCACGGTGTAGGCGGTCGAGAAGGCCAGCACGATGTCGCCGCTGCCATGGCCGAAGACCGAGCCGGTGCGCGCGAGGCCCGCACCCGCGCGCAGTGCGAGGCGGCGCAGTTGGCGCGCATCGAGCGGTGCATCGGTCGCGACCACGATGATGATCGAGCCCTTCTCGGGCTCCTTGCATTCGGCCGTGGCCTGCTGCGTTGCCAGCCGCTCGCCGACCGCGTGGCCGGCCAGTACCAGTTGCGGCTGCCGCCCATAGTTCGCGAGCACCAGCGCACCCACCGTATGCACTTCGCCGCAGGGCGACGACACGCGGCGCGAGGCGCTGCCGATGCCGCCCTTGAGCTGGAAACTCGACATGCCGCGCCCCGCGCCGACGGAGCCTTGCGCGAAGTCGGGGCCTGCGGCGTCGAGCGCCTGCAGGTAGTCGGCCTCGGTGATCGCGAGCTGCTGGATGTCGTTCAGAAAACCGTCGTTGCACTCGAAGACCAGTGGGTTCACCGTCGGCAGCGACCGGCCGCTCTCGGGGTTGGCCGCGATGCAATGCCGGATCTGTGCCGTTGCCACCGTGCCGACCGAGAAGGTGTTGGTCAGCGCGATGGGCGTTTCCAGCACGCCGAGTTCCGCGAGTTGCACCAGCCCGACGCTCTTGCCAAAACCGTTGAGCACCACGGCCGCGGCCGGCACCTTGTCGCGGAACGGATCGCCCGCATGCGGGCGGATCACCGTCACGCCCGTCTGCACGGCGCCGTCGTCCAGCGTCTGGTGGCCGACGGTGACGCCTTCGACGTCGGTGATGGCGTTGCGCGGGCCCTGGAGCAGGGTGCCGATGTAAGGCAGGTTGGTCGTCGATGCCATGAAGAAAAGCAGATTACTCGCGGTCGATCTTCGGATCGAGCGCATCGCGCAATGCATCGCCCAGCAGGTTGAACGCGAGCACGGTGAAGAAGATGGCCAGGCTCGGGAACAGCGCCACGTGCGGCGAGGTCACCATGTCGGCGCGCGCCTCGTTGAGCATCGCGCCCCACTCGGGCGTCGGCGGCTGCGCGCCCATGCCGAGGAACGAGAGGCTGGCGGCCGTGATGATCGAGGTGCCCACGCGCATCGAGAAGTACACGACGATGGACGAGATCGTGCCCGGCAGGATGTGCCGCACGATGATGGTCCAGTCCGATGCGCCGATGCTGCGCTCGGCCTCGATGTAGGTCTGTTGCTTCAGCACCAGCGTGTTGCCGCGCACGAGGCGCGCGAAGGCCGGCACGCTGAACACCGACACCGCCACCACCACGTTGGTCATGCTGCTGCCCAAAATGGCGACCACGCCCAGCGCCAGCAGGATGCCGGGAAAGGCGAACAGCACGTCCGAGATGCGCATCACGATGCGGTCCCACCAGCCTTCGTAGTAGCCCGCCAGCAGTCCGAACGCCGTGCCGATGAAGCCGCCCACCAGCACCGACAGAAAGCCCGCCATCAGCGAGATGCGCGCACCCGCGAGGATGCGGCTGAAGATGTCGCGGCCCAGCGGATCGACGCCGAACCAGTGCGTGGCCGAGGGGCCGCTGTTCAGCATGTCGTAGTCGAAGAAGTTCTCCGGGTCGAAGGGCACGATCCACGGCGCGAACACCGCGACGAACACCAGCAGCAACACGAAGATCGCGGCCACGATGCCCACCGGCTGCTTCTTGAAGCGGCGCCAGCATTCGCCCCATGGCGTGCGGACCTTGCCGGCGTTCTGAAGCGTGGCGACCGGGGAGGTCGGAAGAATGGTTTCGGCAGGCACGCCGGAAGCTTGCGTCATGGCTGCTTGCTCACTTGTAGCGAATGGTCGGGTTGATGTAGCCATACAGCACATCGACCACCAGGTTGATCAGAATGAACTCGAGCGAGAACAGCAGCACCAGCGTCTGGATGACGGGGTAGTCGCGCATCTGCACGGCATCGACCAAAAGGCGCCCGAGGCCCGGCCAGTTGAAGACCGCCTCCACAAGGATGGAGCCGCCCAGCAGGAAGCCGAACTGCAGGCCCATCATGGTCACCACCGGGATCAGTGCATTGCGCAGCGTGTGCTTGAAGATCACCCGGGATTCGTGCACGCCTTTGGCGCGCGCGGTGCGCACGAAATCTTCCTGGATCACCTCGACGAACGAGGCGCGCGTGAAGCGGGCCATCACGGCCGCCACGGCGGCTCCGAGCGTGATCGAGGGCAGGATGTAGTGCTTCCAGGTCGCGGCGCCCACGGTGGGCAGCCAGCCGAGCTGCACCGAGAAGATCTGCATCAGCAACATGCCCAATGCAAATGCGGGAAATGAAATGCCCGACACGGCGAGCGTCATGCCCAGCCGGTCCGGCCATTTATTGCGGTACACGGCAGAGACGATGCCGATGCCCATGCCGAAGATCACGGCCCACACCATGCTGGTGATGGTCAGCATCACCGTCGGGAAGAAGCGCTCCGCGATCTCCACCGACACCGGCCGCCGCGTGCGGATCGAGGTGCCGAAGTCGCCTTGCAGCATGTGGGTGAAGAAGCTCACGAACTGCTGGGGCAGCGGCTTGTCCAGCCCGAGTTCGGCGCGGACCATGGCCACGGTCTGCTCGTCGGCCTCCTGGCCGGCCGCAAGGCGCGCCGGGTCACCGGGCAGCATGTGGACGAACAGGAACACCAGCACGGCCACGATGAGCAGTGTCGGGATCAGGCCCAGCAAGCGTTTGAGAAAGTAATTCAGCATGGGGTGCGGATGTCGCGTGCGGACGGCGGCACAGTGCCGCCGCCCGCCGGACAGTCAGTCAGAAAACAAGGAACCGGCGATCAGTTCGACACCGAGATGGCGTCGATGTTGATGTTCGCGTCAGGCATGACGTAGACACCCGACAGGCGCTTGGCGTGCGCAGAAAGGTTCTGCTCCGTCACCAGCGGCACGCGCGGCAGGTCCTTGCGGATTTCGTCCTGCGCGGTCTTGTAGAGCGCGGCCTTTTCCTTGTCGTCCACCGTCACCAGCGCCTTGGCAATCGCGCCGTCCACCACGTCGCTCTTGTAGAACGACATGTTGTTCAGCTTCGGTGCCCACGACTCGGAAGCGAACAGCGGACGCAGGCCCCAATCGGCTTCACCCGTGGACGACGACCAGCCCGTGTAGTACATGCGCACCTTGGACGTCTTCGGATCGGGCCATGCATCCACCAGCTCGGTGCGCTGGCCCACTTCGAGCGCCTGCACCTGCAGCTTGATGCCCACCTGCGCGAGCTGCTGCTGCACGAACTGGATCGTCTTCTGGCTGGTCGTGTTGTTGTAGGCGCTCCACAGCACCGACTCGAAACCATTGGGGTAGCCGGCTTCGGCCAGCAGTTCCTTGGCCTTCTTCACATCGTACGGAATCGGCGCCATCTTCTCGGCGAACTTCACGCCCTGGGGCATCACGCCTTGCGCGGGGAAGGCATAGCCGCCGAATGCCACCTTGGACAGCGCTTCCTTGTTGATCGCGTAGCCGATGGCTTCGCGCACCTTCGGGTTGTCGTACGGCTTCACCAGCATGTTGAAGGCCAGGAAGCGCGTGATGATCGAGGGCGAGGCCACCACTTCGAGCTTGTCGCTCTTCTTCAGCAGCTCGGCCTGCTCGTAGGGAATGGGGAACGCGAAGTCGGCTTCGCCGGTCTGCAGCATCGCGGCGCGCGTGTTGTTCTCGAGCACCGGCTTCCACTGCAGGTTGTCGATCTTCGGGAAGCCCTTCTTCCAGTAGCCGTCGAACTTCTTGGCTTTGACCGCATCGGTCTGCTTCCACTCCACGAACTCGAAGGGACCAGTGCCCACGGGGTGGAAAGCGATGTCCTTGTTGCCCCACTTCTTGAGCGCCGTCGGCGAAATCATCGCGGCCGAGGCGTGGGCCAGCGAGTTGATGAAGGGGCCGAAGGGCTCCTTGAGCGTGATGCGCACGGTGGTCGGGTTCAGCGCCTCGACCTTGCCCACGCGGTTGAACTGGTTGTAGCGCAGGAGCTTGTTGTCCTGGTTCAGCACGCGGTCGAGCGTGAACTTCACGGCTTCGGCATTGAAGTCGGTGCCGTCGTGGAACTTGACGCCGCTGCGCAGCTTGATGGTGTAGACCAGACCGTCCTTGGACACGTCGTAACTCTCGGCGAGCACGTTCTGCACCTTCAGGTCCTTGTCGAACTGGAACAGGCCTTCATAGAAGGACTTGGTCACCGCGGTGGTGATGGTGGTGTTGGTGTTGTACGGGTCCAGCGTTTCGGGCTGGTAGCCGATCGACAGCACCACGTCTTTGGAGGCCAGGGCCGTGCCCGATGCAGCCAGTGCCGCCAGGCCCAGCAGTGCGGATGCCCATCGCAGGGAAGAAGAAGATTGCTTCATGGAAGAACTCCAGTCGGTTCGTGAGAAAAAAAGCAGGAGGGCCTGCGGGATGAAAAATCGGAAATCAGAACGCGCCGCCGATGGCGTGCCGTGCCACGAAATGCCCTGGCGCAACCTGCACCAGCGGCGGCACGTCGGGCTCGTCGCCCACCGCGCGAATGGGGCTCGGGATCTCGCCTTCGAGCAGCGCGCGCGGCTTGTGGCGGCGCGATGGGTCGGCCACCGGCACCGCCGCCATCAGCTTGCGGGTGTAGGCGTGCTGCGGCGCTTCGAACACTGCGCGGCGCGGGCCGATCTCCACGATCTGGCCGAGGTACATCACGGCCACGCGGTGGCTGATGCGCTCGACCACCGCCATGTCATGCGAGATGAAAAGGAACGCGACGCCCAGTTCGCGCTGCAGGTCGAGCATGAGGTTGACGATCTGCGCCTGAATGGACACGTCGAGCGCCGACACCGATTCGTCTGCCACCACCACCTTCGGGTTGAGCGCGAGCGCGCGCGCAATCGCGATGCGCTGCCGCTGCCCGCCCGAGAACTCGTGCGGATAACGCTGCGCCACTTCAGGCGGCAAGCCGACCTTCTGCAGGAGCCAGTCGACGCGCTGCTGCGCCTCGGCACCCTTGGCGATGTTGTGGATGAGCAGTGGCTCCATGATCGAGAAGCCCACCGTCACGCGCGGATCGAGCGAGGCGAACGGGTCCTGGAAGATGAACTGGATGTTTCGGCGCAGCGCCTGCAGCTCGCGCGTGGGCAAGTCGCGGATGTTCTGGCCGCCGAACTCGATCGCGCCGCTCTGGCTTTCGACCAGGCGCAGCAGCGAGCGGCCGGTGGTCGATTTGCCGCAGCCCGACTCGCCGACCAGCGCCAGCGTCTCGCCGGGGTACAGGTCGAAACTGATCTTTTCCACCGCATGCACGCGGCGCTTCACGCGGCCGAAGATGCCGCTGCGCACGTCGAAGCGCGTCACGAGGTCGCGCACGCGCAGGATCGGGCCGGCGTCGTCGCGTACGGTGGTCTGCGGCGTGGTGGGGGTGGAGGGCGCCGCCTCGGGCGTGCCCTCGGTGCGCAGCAGTTCGAACTTGGCCGGCAGGTCCGTGCCCTGCATCGCGCCGAGCTTGGGCACAGCCGACAGCAGCGCCTTCGTGTAGGGGTGCTGCGGTGCGGCGAACACGGTTTCGGAGGCGCCCGCTTCGACCTTGTCGCCGCGGTACATCACGAGCACGCGGTCGGCAATTTCGGCCACCACGCCCATGTCGTGCGTGATGAAGAGCACGCCCATGCGCATCTCCTTCTGCAGCTCGCGGATGAGCTGGAGGATCTGCGCCTGGATCGTCACGTCGAGCGCGGTGGTGGGCTCATCGGCGATCAGCAACTGCGGCTTGCAGGAGAGCGCCATCGCGATCATCACGCGCTGCCGCATGCCGCCCGAGAGCTGGTGCGGAAAGCGGTCGAGCACGTTGCGCGCTTCGGGAATGCGCACGAGTTCGAGCATGCGCAGCGCCTCGGCGCGCGCGGCCGCGTTGCTCTTGCCCTGGTGGATGCGGATGGCCTCGGCGATCTGGTCACCCGCGGTGAACACTGGGTTCAGCGAGGTCATCGGCTCCTGAAAAATCATCGCGATGTCCGCACCGCGGATGCCGCGCATCGTGCTGTCGCGTGCCTGCGCGAGGTCGAGCACTTCGCCGTTGCGGCGGCGAAACGCCATGCTGCCGCCGAGGATGCGCCCGCCGCCGTGTTCCACAAGCCGCATCAGCGCGAGCGAAGTGACCGATTTGCCCGAGCCCGATTCGCCCACCACCGCGAGCGTTTCGCCATGGTCGACGTGGAAGGACAGGTGCTTGACGGCATCGACGGTGCGCTCGGAGGTCGAGAAGCGCACGGTGAGGTCGTCGACGGCGAGAACGCGGCCGTCCGGCAGGTTGAGGGCAGGGGAGGACATGGGTATGCGAGAGAAAGAGGGGGCGTGCAGCGTCAGGCGAAGATGGCTGTGATCGGCGCTTCGTCGCCGCGCGCGTGGCCGCGGTACATGCCTTCGGTGTTGAAGGCGAGGCTCAGGTTGCCGTGGCGGTCGACGGCGATCAGTCCGCCGGTGCCGCCGATGGCGGGCAGCGACTGGTGCACCACGGCGTGCGTGGCCGCTTCGAGCGTCGCGCCGCCGTAGGCCATGCGCGCGCAGATGTCGTGGGCCGCAGCGACGCGGATGAACATTTCGCCGCTGCCGGTGCAGGAGATGGCGGCGGTGCGGTCGTCGGCATAGGTGCCCGAACCGATGAGCGGTGAATCGCCGATGCGGCCGACGCGCTTGTTGGTCATGCCGCCCGTCGAGGTGGCGGCGGCGAGATGGCCGTGCATGTCGAGCGCGACCGCGCCGACGGTGCCGAACTTCTTGTCTTCATCGAGCGGCGGCGTCATCGCCGCGCCTTCGTGGTCGGTGACCACGCGGCCGGTGTCGCGCACGCGGTAGAGCTGCTGGCGGCGCGCCTCGGTCGAGAAGAAGAAGGGCTCGACCATTTCGAGCCCGCGATCGCGCGCGAAGGCTTCGGCACCCGCGCCGGCCAGCAGCACGTGCGCGCCGTCTTCGAGCACGGCACGCGCAGCGCGCACCGGCCGGCGAACGTGGCACACGCCGGCGATGGCACCGGCGGCGAGCGTCGCGCCGTCCATCACGGCGGCATCGAGCTCGTGGGTTTCCTCGTGCGTGAAGACCGCGCCGTGGCCCGCGTTGAAGAGCGGGCACTCCTCGAGCAGTTCGACCGCGAGGCAGGTGGCGTCGAGCGCGGAGGCACCCTTGAGCAGCGCGGCTTGCGCGGCGCGCACGATGTTCTGCAGCGCGTCGTGGTACGCCTGCGCCTGCGCGGTGCTCGTCGTGGCGGCGCTGATGGTGCCGGCACCGCCGTGAATGGCGATGACGGGCGTGGTGTTCTTCAT
The DNA here is from genome assembly GCF_030815625.1 of Variovorax sp. W1I1. Lineage (NCBI taxonomy): Bacteria > Pseudomonadati > Pseudomonadota > Betaproteobacteria > Burkholderiales > Comamonadaceae > Variovorax > Variovorax sp. W1I1. The sequence continues at coordinate 2,189,858 of NZ_JAUSWZ010000001.1, forward strand.
CGGGAAGCTTTCTTCTTTTTCTTGGCCGTGCCGTTCAGGGCGGCGGCGTCGGATGTGGCGGCAGTGCGCGCGGCGATGCCGTCGATGCGCGGCAGCCCGTTCGCGCCGTGCAGCCAGGGCCGCAGCACCTGCAGCGTGCGGCGGGCGGACTGCACCGGGTCGGGCGCCCGCAGCGCGACGGCGCTGGTCAGCGCCTCGACCAGCGCAAGCACGCTGGTCTCGCAGTTCGGGCGGTAGTTGGTTTCGGTCTGGCAATAGAGCGCCACGTCGGCCAGCGGCGCCATCGGCGAGGTAGGCCGGTCGGTGAGCGCGATCACGCTGCAGCCTTGTTCGCGCGCGATCTGCGCGAGCATCACCGTATCGGTCAGGTAGCGCGGAAAGGTGAGGCCGATGAACACGTCCTCCGGCCCCGCGTGCATCAGCGCGCGGGCCGCATGCGTGACGCCGCTCACGCCCGGCAGCAGGCGCACGTCGCGGCAACTGCTGTCCAGCCCGTGCTGCAGCAGGCCCGCGAGCCAGCCGCTCGCGCCGAAGCCCGCGATGTAGACCGAGCGCGCCTTGCCGATGTGTTCCACCGCGGCTTCGCAGGCGGCGTAGTCCAGCGTCTGGCGCGTGGCTTCGATGTTGCGGCGGCTCTCGTCGAGCGCGGTCGCGAACACCTCGGCCACCGTGCTCGGATGCTCGAGGTTGCCGCGCAGCCGCTCCACCGGCGCCACCAGCGACTCGAAGCCGCGCACGAGCTCGGCGCGGAACGTGGCGTAGCCGTCGAAGTCCAGCGCGCGGGCGAACCGATTGGCCGTGGCCACGGAGACGCCCGCGGCGGTTGCGAGCTCGTCGATGGGCAGCGTGGCGACCTGCAGCGGGTGCTCCAGCACGTAGTCGGCCACCTGCCGGTGCGAACGCGTCAGCCGCGGCAAGGCCTGCGCAATGCGCTGGGCCACGGTGGTGCCTGGGGTGTCGACAGGGGTGCTCATGAAGGTGCGGAGGAGCCCGAAAGTGTGCGGTTTTTGAAAACTGGTTTACAAATATAAGTCAGGACGGAAAATTTTCTGTCATTTTTGATCGAGTTCGCAAGGAACGGGCCAGCGGCGCAGAAGGCATGGGAAGGTGACGCCGGCACCTTTTCCCCTCTGGGAAGGCGTGTTCGAACTTCGCCGGTGGATCGGCTTCTAGGTGTTTCCCCGGGGGTGTGCGTTGGACGGGGCAATGAAGACGCGGGGCGCCGCGCCGAGTCGGCCTACGGACCGTTCATGCGATGCGCAAAGCGCTACCGGCACATCGAATACCCGCCCGTCTCCAGATGAAAGTGGTCCCTGTGCGCCGCGTTGTAGTCGGGACCCAGCACGCCATCGAAGAACCGGCAGGCACCGCGATGCGCATCGCGCAGCAGCAGGTCTGCCGGGTCGCCGTTGCCGGACCAGTCCCGCCGCACCGTGATGCGGCGGCCATCGGCGAGCGTGAGGCCGGCTACATCGAACGCATCCGCCGTCGCGTGCCGGCTGCGCGAGGCGCCCGGCACCGCGCCTTCGCCGCGATTCACGTTGCGGCACGCATAGCTCCCCAGATGCTCGATGGCCACCACCGGCTCGCCGAAGCGCTGCTTCGCGGCCGGCTGCAGCGCGTGCTTCTCCCACATGAAGAAGGACAGCGCCATCGGGCAGCTCAGCGAGGGTGATGTGCCCAGGCGCACACCGGCCGAGCGCAGGCGAACGGCGTTCTCGAAGCCGCAGCCTTCGCCGGTCACGCGATCGGGCAGCAGGTCGTATTGCATGCCGGTTCGTGCGAGCGCCGCGAGGCAGCGCGTCGGCTCGCGGCGGGCGCGTGCGAGCTTGAAGCCGGTGAGCCAGTCGGGCTCGGCCGCCACGTCGAGGGGCGCCCATGGATTGAAGCGCTCCGGAATGTCGACTGCGCCCGTCAGCACCGCCCACGCGCCCGCTGCAAGCGCTGCGCACAACGACAGGCCGGCCCACAGGCCGCGGCGCGATGAAGGCGCGGAAGGTGCGGGCAGGGGCTGCCTTCAGTAGCCGGCCGGAGGTCCGCGTCGGACGCCCCGGAAAGTGCCCGCTATCGACGGGCGGCCGTCGGGGGCGCCGCCGAACTCGGCGCGGCCGCCGTGCGCGCGGGCAATGCCGTGCAGCAGCAGCCGGCGGCGCACGCTAGAGAGCGCCGTGTCGGGCCGGTCGCTGCCGTGCGATTCAGGCGATGCGCCGCCCGCGCAGACCGCGACGCGGAACAGGTCGCCTGCCACCTCGCTGACGACGATCACCCGCGCCGGCAGCCCCGAACCGGCGAGTTCCTCGAACGCGAGGTTCAGGAACTGCGCGATGCGCGCCGGGTCGCCGCGGCAGTCGCCGTCGCCCAGCCGGTCGTGCTCGAAGACCGTGCTAGCGGCAAAGGGCGCTTCGGCGGCGTCGATCGCCTGCCGGACCACCTCGTGCAGCGAAAAACGCTGCGTGGCGATCACGAGGTCCTTGCCCGCCGCGATCCGGCAGACGTCCGCCAGTTCCTCGGACCGCTCGATCGCACGGTCCGCCGCATGGTCCACATGGGCGAGCACCGCGTCGGGCTGCTGCCGATCGCCCCGGCGCGCAAGCAGCTCGATGCCCAGGCGGATGGCGGACAGCGAGTTGCGCACGTCGTGTACCGCAGCGCCGATCAAGCGATCGAAGTCTTCCGTCGGCAGTTGCGGCGCCTGGGCAGGCCCCGGCCGCAAAGGTCTCAGCGCATGCGCCGGAGCGGACCAATTCGACAGCGCCCATTCGACCGTCGACTGGCGCATGCCGACAGCGCGAGAGGGTGCCGGCGGCGCGCCGGGCGTGCATGGGATCAAGCGCGAATCCTCGTGCGGCGGCGTGTCAGGCATGGCGTTTCTCTGCGGGCCGTGGGGTGGTTCCGGAGCGCCGTCGCCGGCCGGTCCGTGGTATCGAATGCCCGGACGGCAGGGGCCAGCGCATCGAGGCGCCATGGTGCTTGCTCGGCTGCCGGCGCGATGTCAGGTTTTGCAACACCGCTTGTAGGCGCATGCCGCGCCTGGGCACGGCGGCGTCATGCCGCGTCCTTCTGCATGAAAACACTCAGCGGATCTTCCGGATACCGCCCGAAGCGCTCGCGCCGCGCGTAGCCCGAGCGCGCATAGAACGACAGCGCCGCCGGTTGGCTCACGCCCGTCTCCAGCCTGAACACCGCGCAGCCCCGGGCCATCGCTTCCCCTTCGAGAAACGCCAGCAACTTGTCGGCGATGCCTTGCCCACGGTTCTCCGGCCGCACGTACATCCGCTTCAACTCGCCATAGTCAGGCTCGATGACGATGGCCGCGCAGCCGATGGCCGTGCCTGCTTCATCGCGTGCCACCGCGAACAGCACATTGGCCGCCGACAGCGCCGCAATGTCGATGCCGTAGTGGCTCTCCGGCGGATACAGCGGTTTCTGGTACGCATCGAGGTCGTCGATGAGCTGGATCACGTCGGGCTGGCCGGGGTTTTCAATGGCGATTTGCATCGGCCGATATTACTTAGCCGAATTCGACAAAGCCCGACGCGCAAAGGGGTTCAATGCCCCGGCGAAGAATGACCCAACGGCGTGCCGGTCGGCGCGTCGCTTCATTCATTCTTCGAAGGAGTAGCACTTTGGAATACCGTCATCTGGGCAAATCGGGCCTCAAGGTCCCCGTGTTGAGTTTCGGCACCGGCACGTTCGGGGGCAAGGGCGAGTTCTTCAGCGCCTGGGGCAGCACCGACGTGGCCGAGGCGCGCAAGCTCATCGACATCTGCATCGACGCGGGCGTCACCATGTTCGACAGCGCGGACATCTACTCCGACGGCGCCGCCGAATCGGTGCTCGGCGAGGCCATCAAGGGCCGCCCGCGCGACAAGCTCATCCTCTCGACCAAGGCCACGTTCCGCAACGGCCCGGGAGCGAACGAGGCGGGGTCGTCGCGCCACCATCTCGTGCGGGCGGTCGACAGTGCATTGAAGCGCCTGGGCACCGACTACATCGACCTGTTCCAGCTACACGGTTTCGACGCGAGCACGCCCGTCGAGGAGACCGTGTCCACGCTCGACGACCTCGTGCGCGCGGGCAAGCTGCGCTATGTGGGCGCGTCGAACTTCTCTGGCTGGCATTTGATGAAGTCGCTGGCCGTGTCGGAGCGCTACGGCTACGCGCGCTACGTGGCGCACCAGGCGTACTACTCGTTGATCGGCCGCGAGTACGAGTGGGAGCTGATGCCGCTCGCACAAGACCAGGGCGTGGGCGCCGTGGTCTGGAGCCCGCTGGGCTGGGGCCGGCTCACCGGCAAGATCCGCCGCGGCCAGCCGCTGCCCGCCAACAGCCGCCTGCATGTGACGGCCGACATGGGCCCGCCGGTGGCCGACGAGCTGCTGTACCGCGTGGTCGATGCGCTGGAAAAAGTCGCCGGGGACATCGGCAAGACGGTGCCGCAGGTCGCGCTCAACTGGCTGCTGCAGCGGCCGACGGTGTCGAGCGTGGTTGTTGGTGCGCGCGACGAAACGCAGCTGCGCCAGAACCTCGGCGCGGTGGGCTGGAACCTCACGCCCGCGCAGATCGCCGAACTCGATGCGGCCAGCGCGGTGACGCGGACCTATCCCTACTGGCACCAGCAGGGGTTTCTGGAGCGCAATCCGAATCCGGTCTAGGCAGGATTCAAACCGAGCACCCACTGTTTGAAGTGCTCGAGCGCCCCGGAGGCCGAACGGCCTTCGGGGTACGCGAAGTAATAGCCCTGCGGCACGTCGAGGTGCCGGTCCACGGGAATCACCAGCTCGCCGGTGCGCAGCTCGTGCTCGATGAGGATGCGCGGCGCAAGGCCCACGCCCATGCCCGCAGCCGTCGCCGCAACCACCATCGTGAAGAGCTCATAACGCGGCCCGCGCGAAGCGTGCACCGTGTAGCCCCAACCCTGCTGCGCATACCAGTCGCGCCACGCATGCGCTCGCGTGCTCAGGTGCACATGGCGGCAGCGCTCGAAACCCGCTTCGTCCCACGGGCCGTTGGCATCGCGAAAGGCCGGGCTGCAGATCGGCACCATCTCGCCCTCTGCAAAGATCAGCCCGCCGCGCGTGTTCGGCCAGAACTGGTCGCCGAAATAGATCGCCGCGTCGTACGCGTTTTCCTGGAACGAGAAGGGCTGCGAGCGCGCCGACAGGTTCACGGTGATGTTCGGATGCAGCCGGCTGAAATCGGGCAGCCGCGGAATGAGCCATTGCGTTGCAAAGGTCGGCACCACGGCAAGCTCCAGCACGAAGCCCATGTCGTGGCCGGCGCTGATCTCCAGCGTGTCGCGGCGGATCTGGTCGAGGTGCCGGCGGATGCGCGCCGCGTACTCGCGGCCCACGTCGGTGAGCGTGAGGCGCCTGCGCACGCGCGAGAAGAGGGGCACGCCGAGCCGTTGCTCCAGCATCGCCACCTGCCGCCCGACCGCGCTTTGCGTGAGCGCCAGCTCGGCCGCCGCGCGGGTGAAGCTCCCCAGCCGCGCCGAAGCCTCGAAAGCCTGCAGCGCGCCCAGGTTGGGAATGTCTTTTCTCATCGGTTGCCTGTTGTCTCTTCTGTGCTGCGTGGCGCATGCATCTGCCGTGCCCGGCGTCTCGTTGTCGCGGTCCTTCCGGCGCTGCACAACGTTGTGCGTATTTAGCGTTTGTTCCGCATGCCGCCGCGATCCTATTCTGCGTCCCGACCCCCGCCAACGATATGAGGAGACTTCCGATGATTGTTCTGCGCACCCGTCGCACTGCCCGGTCCACCGCCCTCGGCATTGCACTGGCTTCCGTCCTGGGTCTGCCCACCGCCGCGCTAGCGCAGGCCGAGCAGACCGTCACCATCGGCCACGCCGGCCCGCTCACCGGCGGCGCGGCCCACTGGGGCAAGGACAACGACAACGGCGCGCGCCTCGCGGTCGAAGACCTCAACAAGCAGGGCCTCGTCATCGGCGGCAAGAAGATCAAGTTCGTGCTGCAGTCCGAGGACGACCAGGCCGACCCCAAGCAGGCCATGGTGGTGGCCAACAAGCTGGCCGACATGGGCGTGAAGGGCATGCTGGGCCACTTCAACTCGGGCGCCGCGATTCCGGCCTCGGCCGTCTACAGCCGCGCGGGTCTGCCCGATGTGTCGACCGCCACCAACCCGACCTTCACCAAGCAGGGCTACAACAACGTCTTTCGCATCCTCGCGAGCGACGACGACGTGGGCATGGCCATCGCCGACTTCACGGTGAAGGATCTGAAGGCCAAGAAGATCGCGGTGATTGACGACCGCACCGCCTACGGCCAGGGCGCCGCCGAGGTGTTCACGCGCGGCGTGAAGGGCCTGGGCGGCACCATCGTCGCGCAGGAGTTCGGCAGCGACAAGGCCACCGATTTCATGGCCATCCTCACCAGCATCAAGGCCAAGCAACCCGACGTGGTGTTCTACGGGGGCATGGACGCGCAGGGCGGCCTCATCGCGCGACAGATGAAGCAGCTGGGCATCACGGCCAAGCTGCTGGGCACCGATGGCCTCTGCACCAACGAGGTCGCGAAGATCAGCGGCGGCGCGGTCGACGACCTCCTGTACTGCACGCGCGGCGGCAAGGAGATCGAAAAGACCAGCAAGGGCGCCGAGTTCGAGCAGCGCTACAAGGCCCGCTTCGGCGTCGAGGTGCTGACCTATGCGCCGTACCTCTACGACGCCATGATGGCGCTGGCCGCCGGCATGCGCGCGGCCAACTCGGTCGAGCCCGAGGCCTACCTGCCGGCGATGCGCAAGGTGAAGTTCGATGGCGTCACCGGTGCCATCAGCTTCGATGCCAAGGGCAACCTGCAGAAGCCGGACTTCACCGTCTTCACCTACAAGGACGGCAAGCGCGTCCGGGTGGCCGGCTCCTGAACGCCCGCATGCGGACGCTCGATGCGGCGGAGACGGCGGCGGCGCTGCCTTACGGGGCGCTGGTCGAGGCGCTGCTGCAGATGTTCGAGCGGGAGCGCCGGGGCGAGGCGCATGCGGCCACGCGCACCTCGGTGCCGCTCGCGGGCGGCGGCGTGCTGCTGCTGATGCCTGCAGCGGGTGCGCGCTTCGCGGCGATCAAGACGGTGACGGTGCATGCCGGCAACGCAGCCGTCGGGCTGCCGGTGGTGCAGGGCGAAGTCACGTTGATGGACGCCGTCACCGGCACCCGGCTGCTCGCGATGGATGGCAATGTGCTGACCGCCCGACGCACCGCGGCGCTCTCGCTGGCCGGTGCGGCAAGAGCAGGGCGCGAAGTTGGCGGCCGCATGCTGCTGATCGGCGCGGGCGTGCAGGCGCGTTCGCATGCCGAGGCATTTGCGGAAGTCGCGGGCGTGCGCCATCTGTGGATTCACGCGCGAACGCAAGCCCATGCCGAACATTTGGCGCAACACATGCGAACGCTCGGCGTGGACGCCACTGCGATCACCGATCCTGCGCAGGTCAGCGAAGAAGCCGACGTGATCGTCGCGACGACCAATTCTTCGACGCCCGTCATCCCACCGAAGGTGCGGCCGGACGCAACGGTGATCGCCGTCGGCGCCTACCGCCCCGACATGGCCGAAGTGCCGCCCGAACTCGTGCGCCGCTGCACCGTGTTTGTGGATACGCTGGAAGGTGCGCGCAGCGAGGCGGGCGACCTGATCCAGGCGGGCATCGACTGGTCCACCGTGCAGGCGTTCGCGAACGCGGAGCCAACAAGGCAAGGCCGGCCGGTGTTCATCAAGACCGTGGGCCATGCGCTGTGGGACCTCGCGGCGGCGCAATTGGCCTACACGCATCTGCAGCAACGATGAAGCAAGGAAAGCATTCATGCGTCGAGTGGTGATCATCGGCGGCGGGGCCATCGGTTCGGCCATCGCCTATTTCTTGACCAAGGACCCGCAGGCCGAGCCCTTCGAGGTCACGGTGGTCGAGCGGGACTTCTCGTACAAGCAGGCCTCGTCGGCGCTGTCGGCCAGCTCGATCCGCCAGCAGTTCTCCACCGCCATCAACATCGAGATGTCGCTCTACGGCATCGACTTCTTCCGGCACCTCGGCGAGACCTTGCGCGTCGGCGACGACGTGCCGGACATCGGCCTGGTCGAGCCCGGCTACCTGTACCTGGCCTCTGCGGCGGGCGTCGATGTGCTGCGCGAGAACCATGCGATGCAGAAGGCGCATGCGGTGGACGTGGCGCTGATGACGGCCGAAGAGCTGAAGGCGCGCTTTCCGTGGATATCGACGGAGGGCATCGAACTCGCATCGCTGGGCCTCTCGGGCGAAGGCTGGTACGACGGCTACAGCCTGCTGCAGGCCTTCCGCAAGAAGGCCGCATCGCAGGGCGCGCGGTACATGCAGGCGCACGCGACCGGATTGCGCCGCAAGGGCAGCACCGTGACCGGCGTGCAGCTCGACACCGGCGAAACGCTCGATGCCGACATCGTCGTCAACGCCGCCGGCGCCTGGGCCGCGAAGGTGGCCGGGTGGGCCGGCATCGACCTGCCGGTGCGCGGCCGCCGCCGCAGCGTGTTCAGCTTCTCGTGCCCCGAGACGCTGCCCGGCTGCCCGCTGGTCATCGACACCTCCGGCATCTGGCTGCGCCCCGAGGGCCGTCAGTTCATCTGCGGCTTCGCGCCACCGGAAGACCAGGACCCCGACGACGCGCCGCTCGATGTCGAGTACGCCGCGTTCGACGAACTCATCTGGCCCGCGCTCGCCGAACGGATTCCCGCTTTCGAAGCCATCCGCATGACCGGCGCCTGGGCCGGCTATTACGAGATGAACCTGTTCGACCACAACGCGATCCTCGGCCTGCACCCGGACTGCGACAACCTGTTCTTCGCCAACGGCTTCTCGGGCCACGGCCTGCAGCAATGCCCGGCGGCGGGGCGCGGCATCGCGGAGCTGATCCGCTTCGGCGAGTACCGCAGCCTCGACCTCTCGCCGGTTTCGTTCGCGCGCATCCTCGAGAACAAGCCCTTGCTGGAGAAGAACGTGATCTAGCTGCGAGCGGGGCGCGGGCGTACCATGCCCGCCAGAAAGGTGCCCCAATGACTGCACAGACACTGATCGATACCGCACAGGCGCTGGTCGCCGGCGACAAGGGCCTGCTCGCAATGGACGAGAGCAACGCCACCTGCAACAAGCGCTTCGCCGCGCTCAACATCCCGCAGACCGAGAGTGCGCGGCGCGACTGGCGCGAGCTGATCGTCACCGCGCCAGGCCTCGCCGACAGCATCAGCGGCGCGATCCTGTTCGACGAAACCATCCGCCAGACCACCAACGCCGGCAAGCCGTTCGCCAAGGCGCTGGCCGATGCGGGAATCATCCCCGGCATCAAGGTCGACATGGGCGCGAAGCCGCTGGCGGGCCATCCGGGCGAGACGGTCACCGAGGGGCTCGACGGCCTGCGCGAACGGTTGGCCGAGTACGTCGGCATGGGCGCCCGTTTCGCGAAGTGGCGCGGCGTGATCGCCATCGGCGATGGTCTGCCCACGCGGGCCTGCATCGACGTCAATGCCCATGCGCTCGCGCGCTATGCGGCGCTGTGCCAAGAGGCGTGCGTGGTGCCCATCGTCGAGCCTGAAGTGCTGATGGATGGCGACCATTCGCTGGCGCGGTGCGCCGAGGTGACCGAAGAAGTCCTGCGCGAAGTGTTCGTTCAACTGAACGCACAGGGCGTGCTGCTCGAAGGCATGCTGCTCAAGCCGAACATGGTGCTGCCGGGGCAGGGCAGCCAGACGCAGGACAGCGTCAATGCGGTGGCCGATGCGACGGTGACGTGCCTCTTGCGCACGGTGCCGGCCGCGGTGCCGGGCGTGGCGTTTCTCTCGGGCGGTCAGTCGGCGCAGCTGGCTTCCGCGCGGCTCAACGCGATGAACGTGAAGTTCAAGTCGCGCATGCCCTGGGCGCTGACTTTCTCGTTCTCGCGCGCGGTGCAGCAGCCGGCGCTCGATCTCTGGAAAGGCCAGGCCGCCAACGTCGCAGAGGCGCAGAAGGCGCTCGTGTTCCGCACCGGCTGCAACAAGGCCGCACGCGGTGGCCGCTACGACGCGCAAGCCGACGCGCCGCGATAAGCAGAAAGCCAGAAAGAGCGAATGACCGTCCAGGACCTCTACGCGAAGAAGCGCGTTTCCCCCGCCGATGCCGTGCGTCTGGTGCGCAACGGCGATCTCATCGTCGTGCCGACCGGCGTCGGCGAGCCGCCGTCGTTGCTCACGGCGCTCTCCGAGCAGCGCCGCGATTTCCGCGACGTCAAGGTCGCGCAGATTCTTGCGATGCGCAAGTACGCCTACATCGACCCCGAAACCGTGGAGCACGTGCGCCATGTCGCGCTGTTCTTCGGCGGCGCCACGCGCGCGGGTGGGCAGGAGGGCTGGATCGATTTCATCCCCAACTACTTCTCGGAAATCCCCGCGCAGATCGAGCGCGGGCAGATTCCCGCCGAGGTGGTCTTCAGCATGGCCTCGCCGATGGACGCGCACGGTTATTTCGCCGTGAGCCTGGGCGCGGACTACACGATGGCCGCCATCGCCAAGGCGCGCGCCGTGGTGCTGGAGGTGAACCCGAACGTGCCCTTCGCGCACGGCAACTGTCACGTTCACATCTCGCAGGTGGCGGCGTTCGTCGAAAGCGATGCACCGGTCATGGAGGTCGGCCTGCCGAAGATCGGCCCCGTGCAGGAGGCCATCGGCAAGCACGTGGCCGACCTCATCGACGACGGCTCGACGCTGCAGATCGGCTACGGCGGCATTCCCGATGCGGTGGTGATGCAGCTCACGCACAAGCACGACCTGGGCATTCACACCGAGATGATCGGCGACGGCATCCTGACGCTGGTGGAGAGCGGCGCCGTCACCAACCGGCGCAAGAACTACCTGCCGGGCAAATCCGTCGCGACCTTCGCGCTGGGGTCGGCCAAGCTGTACCGCTTCATGGACCGCAATCCGTCGCTGGAAATGCATCCGGTGAACTTCACCAACGACCCGGCGCTCGCGGGCCTGAACGACAACCTCATCGCCATCAACGCGACCATGCAGATCGACCTGCTGGGCCAGTGCGGCTCCGAGAGCCTCGGGCATGCGCCGTATTCGGGCACGGGCGGGCAGTCGGACTTCGTGCGTGCCGCGAACCGGTCACTCGGCGGCAAGGCGTTCATCGTGCTGCCCTCGACAGCGAAGGGCGACACCATCTCGCGCATCGTGCCCTCGCTCTCGCCCGGCACGCATGTGAGCACGAGCAAGAACGACATCAACTACGTGGTCACCGAATACGGTGTGGCGCAGTTGCGCGGCAAGTCGGCCAGGCAGCGGGCGCAGGAGCTGATTGCGATCGCGCATCCGGATTTCCGGGCGGAGCTGACGGAGCAGGCCCGGCGATCGAAGTTGCTGTAATTCAGCGGCTGGCTTGACCGGGGCTCGCATGCGCGAGGCGCCGACATCCGTGAGCCGTCAACGCGTCGGCGTAGCTCGACGCTTCAACCGGCGGTTTCGAGGAAGTCGCTGAGTTCCTGCCGCGTCGGCAGCGTGCTCTGCGAACCGAAGCCGCGAACCGCCAGGGCCGCCACGGCGCAGGCCCGCCGCATTGCCTCCGGGATACCGAGTGACCAATGGACGGCCAGCGCTGCGGCGAAGGCGTCGCCGGCACCGGTCGTGTCGAGCACCGGAACGTGGAAGACCGGCTGCTCATGGAGCGTGCCGTGCGCATCGACGTGCGCCGCGCCTTCGCTGCCGCGCGTCACGACGATGCGGCCCGGCCACCTCGCCAGCAGGGCACGCCAGTCGTCGCCGCCCTCGACGTTGCCATCTCCATTTCTATCTCCATCGCCATCGCCGAAGGCCGCCCTCAGTTCGTGCTGGTTGGCCAGGAAGAGATGCACGCGCCGCGCGAGCTCCGGCGGTACTGCGCCCGCCGGGGAGGGCGTCAACAGGAAGGGCTTGCCGAAGCGGTGCGCGAGTTCGGCGGCTTCCATCGCGGCCGAGCTCGGAATGCCCAGCTCGGCGAGCACCACGTCGCTCTGGGCGAACAGCGGTTCGGCGGCGCGCACATGGGCGGCAGTCAGGCGGTGGTTGGCACCCGGCACCACGGTGACGGCGCTTTCGCCCCGGCATGCGAACACGGCGGCGGCGCCGGTGGGCGCCTCGGATGTCATCGCCACGTGATCGGTACGCACGCCCTCGGCGCACAAATGTGCGAGCAACTCGCGCCCTTCGGCGTCGTCGCCGGCGCAGCCGACGAGCCAGGTTTCGGCGCCCAGGCGCGTGGCCGCCACCGCCTGGTCGGCGCCCTTGCCGCCGGGCGCGCGCCGAAAACTCTGCCCGCCCAGCGTCTCGCCATTGCGCGGCAGGCAGGGCGCCTCGAACACGTAGTCCATGTTGATGCCGCCTACGACCAGCAAGCGAGTCATGCCTGTCTCTTCCTTTTTTCTTTGCATCGCGGATTCGCAAGGCGCGGCAAGTATGCAGCATCCAATACGAACATAAACGGACAAATAAAGAGGGATTTCCCTGAGGTTATTTTCGAATTTGTGCGAATTGAAATGTTCGAATGAACAATAGAATCCTGTCCGTTCAACCGAACGAACGCACGCTGGCCTTCAGCGCGCACCTTCAGCAAGAGCATTCAAAAGGAGACCGATCCATGAAGAAGTCGATGACTCGCTGCGTTGCAGCCGCCACCCTCGCACTGTTGGCAGGCCACGCGCTCGCCCAGGACAAGCCGCTCAAATCCATCGGCATCACGCTGGGCGACATGGCCAATCCGTTCTTCGTGGCCATCGGCCGCAGCGCGGAAGCCGAGGCCAAGAAGATCAACCCGGCGGTGAAGGTGACCACCGTGTCGAGCAAGTACGACCTCAACACCCAGGTCGACCAGATCGACAACTTCATCGCCAACAAGGTCGACGTGATCGTGCTGGGCGCCGCCGATTCGAAGGGCATCGCGCCGGCCGTTCGCAAGGCCCGCGCCGCCGGCGTGATCGTGGTGGCGGTGGACGTGACGGCCGAAGGGGCGGACGCCACGGTGATGTCCGACAACACGATGGCCGGCGCCGAGTCGTGCAAGTTCCTGGCCGAGCGCATCGGCGGCAAGGGCAACTTCGTGATCGTCAACGGCCCGCCGGTGTCGTCGATCATGGACCGCGTGAAGGGCTGCAAGGCGACGCTGGCCAAGTACCCGGGCATCAAGCTGGTGTCGGACAACCAGGACGCCAAGGGCAGCCGCGACGGCGGCCTCGCGGCCATGGCCAACATCCTGACGGCGCAGCCGAAGATCGATGCCGTGTTCGGCATCAACGACCCGACGGCCATCGGCGCGGAACTCGCGATCCGCCAGGCGCGCCGCACCGACATCAAGGTGACCGGCGGCGTGGACGGCTCGCCCGACGGCGAGGCCGCGCTCAAGGCCAAGGACTCGCTGTTCGTCGTCACGCCCGCGCAGGACCCCAACGAGATGGCCGCCGAGAGCGTGCGCGTTGCCTACGGCCTGCTCAACGGCCGCAAGCCCGCCAAGACCATGAACCTCATGGCAACGCCGCTCACCACGCGCGACAACATCGCCGGCTACAAGGGCTGGGTGCGTTGAACGCGCAAGCCGTCATGAGCGAGGCCGGCGAGGTTGGCACGGCGGGGGAGTTCGTGCTGGAGATGTCCGGGATCCACAAGCGCTTCGGCGCGACCCGGGCGCTGCACGACATGCACCTGCAGGTGCGCCCCGGCGAGATCCACGCCCTCATGGGCGAGAACGGCGCGGGCAAGAGCACGCTGATGAAGATCCTCTCGGGGGTCTACCAGCCCGACGCCGGGCAGATCCGGCTGGCCGGCGAGCCCGTGGCCATCCGCAGCCCCGCCCATGGCCAGCGCGCGGGCATCAACCTGATCTACCAGGAACTGAGCATCGCGCGGCATCTCACGGTGGCCGAGAACGTGTTCATGGGCAACGAGCCGCGCGCGGCGCTCTGGCTGGTCGACCGCGCGCGGATGCTGCGCGAGACCGAGCGCGTGCTGCAGCAGCTCGGTGCGCAGTTCGGCGCCGACTGGCCGGCCGGGCGGCTGTCCATCGCCGAGCAGCAGCAGGTGGAGATCGCGCGGGCGCTGGTGCACAAGGGCCGCATCCTGATCATGGACGAGCCGACGGCCGCGCTGTCCGACCGCGAGACGGCGCACCTCTTCCGGGTGATGCGCCAGTTGCGCGACGCCGGCATCGCGATCATCTACATCAGCCATCGCATGGCCGAGGTCACGGCGCTGGCCGACCGCGTGACGGTGCTGCGCGACGGCTGCCACGTGGCCGACCTGGCGCGCGACGAAATCGACGAGCAGCGCATCGTGCAGATGATGGTCGGCCGCGCGCTCACCGACTTCTACCAGCACCGCGGCCAGCGCAAGCCCGGCCGTGTGATGCTGGAACTGCGCGATGTGAGCGGGCCGCGCAACCGCCCGAGCAGCCTCAAGGTGCATGCGGGCGAAGTGCTCGGGCTGGCCGGGCTGGTCGGTGCCGGGCGCTCCGAACTCGCGCGGCTCGCGGTGGGTGCCGATGCGCGCACCGGCGGCACGATCCTGGTCGACGGCAAGCCGGTGGATGTGCGCCGTCCGCTCGACGCCATCCGCCTCGGCCTGGGCTATGTGCCCGAAGACCGCAAGGGGCAGGGCCTGTTCCTGCAACTGAGCGCGCTCACCAACGTCGCGATCAACGTGCTGCCGAGGCATGCGGTCGCTGGCGTGCTGAACCACGGCGCGCTCGACCGCCTGACGCGCCAGGCCATCGCCCGTCTCAACGTGAAGATCTCGGGGCCGCAGGGCATCGTGGGCGCGCTGTCGGGCGGCAACCAGCAGAAGCTGCTGCTGGCGCGCTGGCTCGAGATCCAGCCGCGCGTGCTGATCCTCGACGAGCCGACGCGCGGCGTGGACGTCGGCGCCAAGAGCGAGATCTACAAGATCATCGGCGAGCTGTCCGAGGCCGGCGTCGCCGTGGTCGTGATCTCCAGCGAGCTGCCCGAGATCGTCGGCGTGTGCGACCGCGTGCTCGTGATGCGCGAAGGCGCCATCGCGGGCGAACTCGCGGGCGATCGCATCACCCAGGAAAACATCATCCAACTCGCAGTCAACGCTCCCGAGCCGGAGCGGCACATCGCATGAACGCAACGAACCCTTCTTCTTCCTCTTCTTCGTCGCTGCAGGCGGTGGTCTTCGACATGGACGGCGTGCTGATCGACACCGAGATCGTCTGGCAGCGCGTGCGCGAAGATTTCGCACAGAGCATCGGCGCGCGCTGGACCACCGAGGACCAGGAGTCGACGATGGGCACCAACACCGCGGCCTGGTCGCGCATCATGGTCGAGCGCCTGCAACTGCGCGAGCGCAACGGCATGGACGAAGCGGCGATCGCGCGCGAGATCGTGGGGCGCATGCTGGCGCAGTACCAGCGCCATCTTCCGCTGCGTGCCGGCGCCATCGAGGCGGTGCGCATGGCCGCGCGCTCGCATGTGGTGGCGCTGGCCACCGGCTCGCCGGCCGAGCTCGCCCGCTACGTGCTGGAAGCCAGCGGCCTCGCGCCGCTGATGCAGGCCGTGGTCTGCGGCGACGACGTCGAACACGGCAAGCCCGCGCCCGACATCTACCTGCTCGCGCTGTCGCGCATCGGTGTCGCGCCGCATGCGGCCGTGGGCATCGAGGACAGCGCCAACGGCCTGCGGTCGCTCAAGGCCGCGGGCATGGCGGCGATTGCCGCACCAAGCCCGGACTATCCGCTGTCGGCCGAGGCGCTCGCGCTGGCCGACCTGCGCATCGACACCATGCAGGCCCTGACGCCCGAACTGCTGCAGCAGGCGCATGCGAATTCGGCGCGCACGCCGCGCTGATCCCGCGCGCCGCATCACACACCTTCACGAGACCACCATGTCCAAGACCCTCACTTCCACAGCACCCCCGGCGGCGTCCCCGCCGACCAGCGCGCCTGCCCGCACCGGCCGCGCAGCCGGCGTCCTCCAGCGCCTGGGCATGCTGCCCGCGCTGCTGATCCTCTACGTCGTCTTCTGGGGCCTCACCGTGTACGTCTCGGGCGACGGCGGCTCGAACTTCGCGACCACCGCGAACACGATGAACATCCTGCGTCAGGTGTCCATCAACCTGGTGCTCGCGGCCGGCATGACCTTCGTGATCCTCACCGCCGGCATCGACCTCTCGGTGGGCTCGATGCTGGCCGTGTCGGCGGTGCTGGGCATGCTGACCTCGCTCACTTCCCATGCGGGCCTGTCGCTGCCGGTGTTCCTTGCCGCGGGCCTTGCGATGGGGCTCATCAACGGCACGACGGTGGCGCTGCTGAAGATCAACCCCTTCATCGTGACCCTGGGCACCATGACCGCGCTGCGCGGCGCCGCCTACCTGTTCGCCGATGGCACCACGGTGCTCAACAGCGAGATCCCCAGCTTCGGCTGGATCGGCAACGAAGACTTCCTGGGCCTGCCCTGGCTGGTGTGGATCGCCGCCGGCGTGACGCTGCTGTCGTGGGTCATCCTGCGCAAGACCATCCTGGGCCTGCACATCTACGCGGTGGGCGGCAACCCCGAGGCAGCGCGCCTCACCGGCATCGGCGTGGGCGGCGTGCTGCTCTTCGTCTATGCGATCAGCGGCCTGTTCTCGGGTCTCGCAGGCGCGATGTCGGCGAGCCGGCTGTTCGGCGCCAACGGCAACTGGGGCACCGGCTACGAGCTCGATGCGATCGCGGCGGTGGTGCTGGGCGGCACCAGCCTCATGGGCGGCGTGGGTTCGATAGTCGGCACCGTCATCGGCGCGCTGATCATCGGCGTGATCAACAACGGCCTCACCATCATGGGCGTCTCGTCCTTCTGGCAGTACGTGGCCAAGGGCGCGGTGATCCTGCTCGCGGTGATCATCGACAGATGGCGCCAGAAGCAAGCGCAGCACTGAGGGCCATGATGACCAGAACCCATGTCATCGGCGTCGACTTCGGCTCCGACTCGTGCCGCTGCGTGATCGCGGACGCCGCCACCGGCGAGGAGCTCGCCAGCGCGGTGGCGGCCTTTCCGCGCTGGGCGGCCGGCCTGTACTGCGACCCCACGCAGCGCATCTTCCGCCAGCATCCGCAGGACCATCTCGATGCGCTGACCCAGGTGGTGCGCGCCGCGCTGTCGCAGGTGTCGCCCGAGGTCCGTGCGAGCGTGCGCGGCCTGTCGATCGCAACCACCGGCTCGACCTCGGTGCCGGTCGACGAAGCGGGCTGCCCGCTCGCGCTGCGGCCGGCCTTCGCCGACAACCCGAACGCGATGTTCCTGATGTGGAAGGACCACAGCGCCACGCTCGAAGCCGAGCAGATCACCGACGCCGCCCGCACCTGGGGCGGCGTCGACTACACCGCGCACATCGGCGGCGTCTATTCGGCCGAGTGGTACTGGGCCAACCTGCTGTGGGTGTTCCGGCACGACGCACAGGTGCGCGAGGCCACCGCGAGCTGGGTCGAGCATTGCGACTGGCTGCCGGCCGAACTCACCGGCACCACCGCACCAGGCAGGCTGCGCCGCAGCCGCTGCGCCGCCGGCCACAAGGCGATGTGGAACGAGGGCCATGGAGGCCTCCCGTCGCAGGCTTTCCTCAGCCACATCGACCCGCTGCTCGACGGCATTCGCGACCGGCTCTACGAAGAAACCTGGACCGCCGAAACCCCCATCGGCGCGCTGACGCCCGCCTGGGCCGACCGGCTGGGCCTGCCCGGTGACGTGGTGGTCGGCGTGGGTGCCTTCGATGCCCACATGGGCGCCGTCGGCGCGGGCATCCGCCACCACACGCTGGTCAAGATCATGGGCACCTCGACCTGCGACATCGTGCTGGCGCCGACCGACGACATCGCGGACCGCGTGGTCGAGGGCATCTGCGGGCAGGTCGATGGCTCGGTGATGGCCGGGGCCATCGGCCTGGAAGCAGGGCAGTCGGCGGTTGGCGACGCCTTCGCATGGTTCGCGCGGGTGCTGGAATGGCCGTTGCCCGAGGGGCCGAACCGCGAGGCGCTGCGCGCCGATCTGCTGCCGCGGCTCGAGCGCGCCGCCGCGCTGGAACCACCGGGCGCGCACGGCGTGGCCGCGCTCGACTGGCTCAACGGGCGCCGCACGCCCTATGCCGACCAGACGCTGCACGGCGCGCTGTTCGGCCTGTCGCTGGGCAGCTCGGCGCCGCAGCTCTACCGCGCGCTGGTCGAGGCCACGGCCTTCGGCGCGAAGGCCATCGTCGACCGCTTCACCGCGTCGGGCGTGCGCATCGACGAAGTGCTCGCCATCGGCGGCGTGGCGCGCAAGTCGGCGTTGCTGATGCAGATCCAGGCCGACGTGTTCGACCAGCCCATCCGCGTGGCGAAGTCGGACCAGGCGGTGGCGCTGGGCGCCGCCATGTGCGCGGCCGTCGCTTGCGGCATCCACGCCGACATTCCGGCCGCGCAGCGGGCCATGGCCTGCGGCTTCGACCTGGTCTACGAGCCGCGGCCGGCGGAGGCCGAGGCCTACCGCGCGCTGTTCCGGCGCTATATGGAAATGGGCGCCCTGGTCGAGGGCATGAAGAAAGAGAAGGCGATCCATGACGCTGCATAAAGAACTCAAGCGCGAGGCCTACGAGGCCAACCTGGAAATCCCGAAGCAGGCGCTGGCGCTGTACACCTTCGGCAACGTGAGCGCCTTCGATGCGCGGCAGGGCGTCTTCGCGATCAAGCCCAGCGGCATGCCCTATGACGAGATGACGGCCGACGACATGGTGGTGGTCGACCTCGACGCGCGCGTGGTCGAAGGCACCCTGCGGCCCTCGAGCGACACCAAGACCCATGCGGTGCTCTACCGCGCCTTCGAAGGCATCGGCGGCGTCTGCCACACGCACTCGGTGCATGCCGTGGCGTGGGCGCAGGCGCGGCGCGCCATCCCCATCTACGGCACCACGCATGCGGACCACCTCACGGTGGCGGTGCCGGTCACCGAGGTCATCAGCGACGAGGCCGTGGCGCGCGACTACGAGGAAGAAACCGGCCACCAGATCGTGCGGCGCATGCAGGGCATCTCGCCGCAGGAGGTCGAGATGATCGTGGTGTCGTGCCACGGGCCGTTCACCTGGGGCAAGAACGCGATGAAATCCGTGTACAACGCTCGCGTGCTCGAGGAGCTGGCGCAGATGGCCTACCTCACGCAGTCGATCGACCCGCTGGCGCGCGAATTGCCGCCCGCCGTGATCCGCAAGCACTACGAACGCAAGCATGGTGCCGGCGCCTACTATGGGCAGGCCCGATAGACAAACAACCTCGCGATGACCCGAAACGCTTCCCGCCCCGCACCGATGGCCTCCGAGGCTCCCCCCGATCCGTCCCGGCAAGAAGCCTTGCAGGCGACGACGGCGGAGCATCGGCACATGCTGATCCTGAAGGTGCTCGCGCAGGAGGGCGCCTGCCGGGTCAGCGACATGGCGCGCCGCTTCACCTTGTCGGAAATGACGCTGCGGCGCGACCTGCAGGAGATGCACGATGCCGGCCTGCTCAAGCGCGTGCACGGCGGCGCGCTGCCGCTCGGCCGCGACACCGAGTTCGGCGTGCGCATCCAGGAGGGCTCCTCGCAGAAGCAGCAGATCGGCGCGGCGGCGGTGGGCCTCATCCAGGACGGCTGGTCGATCTACCTCGATGCCGGCACCACCTCGATGGAAGTGGCGCGCGCGATCCTGCAGGGCCTTCCGAACGTGAAGCGGCTGGCGATCGTCACCAACGGCATCAACATCGCCGCCGAGCTGGTGGGCCGCACGCCTTACGACATCTATGCGATAGGCGGCGAGATCTACGCCACCGGCGTGAGCGCCGTGGGCCCGATGACGCTGGCGCAGGTCGCGAACTTCCATTTCGACCTCTTCTTCATGGGCGCGCGCGGGGTCGATGCCGAGGTGGGCTGGACCAACACCAACCACCTGGAAACGCAGGTCAAGCACGCGGTGATGGAGCGCAGCCGCCAGGTGTGCGCGATCGTGGACAGCAACAAATGGGGCCAGCGCGCGCTGGTCTCGGTGGTGCCCTTCGGCGCGGTGACGCACTGGGTCTGCGATGCGCAATTGCCGCAGGACGCGCGCGATGCGGCCAAGGACCAAGGTCTCGAACTGGTCATTGCCCGCGACTGAGCCGGCGGCCGGGCCCAGGAACACCGCATCGCGCCGAATCGACTATCCGGCCTTCGCGCCACGCACCAGCGACGGCGTCGCCTTGTAGCTCTCCGGGAACAGCTTCTTCAAATCGTCGATCTTCGGCATGTCGTTGATCGCGATGTAGGGCTGGCTCGGGTTGAGCGTGAGGTAGTCCTGGTGATAGTCCTCGGCCGCATAGAAGGGCTTGGCCATTTCGATGGTGGTCGCGAGCGGCTTGCCGAAGGTCTTGGCCTGGTTCAGCTGCGCGATGTATTCCTTGGCGATGCGGGCCTGCTCGGCGTTTTCCGCAAACACGGTGGAGCGGTATTGCGTGCCGGTGTCGGGGCCCTGGCGATTCAGCTCGGTGGGGTCGTGCGCTACCGAGAAGTAGATCTGCAGCAGCTTGCCGTAGCTGATCTGTTTCGGGTCGTAGGTGATGCGCACCGATTCGGCATGGCCGGTGCGGCCCGATCCCACTTCGTCGTAGCGCGCGGTCTTCGCATCGCCGCCGGCGTAGCCCGACACCGCGTTGCTCACGCCCTTGACGCGCTGGAATACGCCCTGCACGCCCCAGAAGCAGCCGCCTGCGAACACGGCGGTTTCGGTTTTTGCAGCGGCTGGTGCGGCCAGGTCGGCGGTGGGAGCGGGCACGCGTTTCGCCGGTTCGGCGAACGACGGCACCGCATACCAGACGAGGGCCGCGGCAGCCAGTGCGCCGGCAGTGAGTGCGAGGGATTTCATGGTTTGTCCTTGAGGGGTGCGCTGAATGCAGAAAGCCGGTGGCGGCGACATTGCCGCCGAATCCACCGGTCGTCAATGGCGCTTGCCTTACTTCTTCATCTCGTCCTTGCCCATGCTGTCCTTCTTCATGGCGTCCTTGGACATCGAGTCCTTGGCCATCGAATCCTTCTTCATGCCGTCTTTAGCCATGGAATCCTTGGCCATCGAGTCCTTCTTCATGCCGTCCTTCGACATCGAATCCTTGGCCATGCTGTCTTTCGCCATGGTGTCCGCGGCGAAGGCCGAGGCGCCGGCGAAGGCCATGCAGGTTGCGAGCAGGGTTGCGGTGAGCTTGTTCATTGGAAGTCCTTGAGTGAGTTGAGGTTGAGTTGAGGTTTTTGCTTTCGCGCTTTTCATCGGCAGTCGAGTTGTCATGAAGACGCCTCAGCTCCCTCCGAACCAGTTGTAGCCCTGGTCTTCCCAGTAGCCACCTGTGTAGGTGTTGGTGACGAACATCGCCTTGATGTGCTTGGGGTTCTTGTAGCCAAGCTTGGTGGGCATGCGCAGCTTCATCGGGAAGCCGTACTTCGGCGGCAGCGTTTCGCCGTCGTAGGTCAGCGCCAGCAGCGTCTGCGGGTGCAGCGCGGTGGGCATGTCGATGCTGGTGTAGTAGTCGTCGGCGCACTTGAAGCCGACGTACTTGGCGGTGGTGTCCGCGCCGATGTGGCGAAGGAAATCCGCGAAGCGCACGCCGCCCCACTTGCCTATCGCGCTCCAGCCTTCCACGCAGATGTGCCGCGTGACCTGGTCGTGCTGCGGCATCGCGCGCAGCTCCGGGAGCGTCCAGCTGCGCTTGTCGGCGACCATGCCGGTCACTTCGAGCTTGTAGGTGGCTTCGTCGACCTCGCGGATCTCGTCTTCGCCGTAGTAGGCGTTGAACGGAAAGGGCCGCGTGATCATCGATTCGGGGTACGTCTCCGCGAGTTGCGTGGGGCTGAAGATCAGGCCCTGCACCTTGTCGTTGAAGCGCGAGATCTTCGAGAGCGCGGCCTCGACATGGCTGTCGTCGCTGATGCTGCATCCTGTGAGCAGCGAGAGCCCGCCCAGCGTGAGCGAGCGCTGCAGGAAGGCGCGGCGCGCGGGCTGGTCGAGGTTCTTCGCGATCAGCGTGCGGGCTTCGCGCACCACGGCATCGCCATCGACGCCGGTCATCTTGGGGGCTTTGAAGATTCTCATGTCAGGCTTTGGGCGCACGGCCGCGGATCATGGTGAGGAGGGTGCGGGGCACGAGGGCGACCATCACCAGGTGCAGGGCCACGAAGGCGACGAGCGAGGCCATGCCGAAGAAGTGAATGCGGCGCGCGAACTCATAGCCGCCCAGCAGGTCGCGCAGCACGGCGAACTGCACCGACTTCCACAGCACGAGGCCCGAGAGCACGATGACGACGATGTCGAGCATCACGAACAGGTAGGCCAGGCGCTGCACGCTGTTGTAGCGGCGCGGGTCGGCATGCGAGAGCTTGCCCTTGAGGGCGGCCAGCGCGTCGTGCCAGATGCCGGCCGGCGTGACCGGGAAGAACTTGTGGGCCAACCGTCCGCTTGCGATGTTGATCGCCAGGTACACGAAGCCGTTGAACACCAGCAGCCACATCGCCGCGAAGTGCCATTGCAGCGCACCGCCGAGCCAGCCGCCCAGCGTGGCCCCGTTCGGAAAGCTGAAGGGAAAGAACGGCGCCGCGTTGTAGATGCGCCAGCCGCTGGTCACCAACACCAGGATCGCCAGGGCGTTGAGCCAGTGCGTGATGCGCATCCACAGCGGGTGGATGGGGCGGGCATCGGGTGCAATGCTTGTGAGGGCGGTGCTGTTCATGGGCTGGATTCTTGGGCGCACCCCATGGCCGATTCATCACGCAAAGTTCAATTAATCGTGATAACTCGAAAATCCGTATCGCGGGACAATCGGCGCCATGGACACCCCCAAACGCGTGCTGATCGTCGAGGACGACGCCCACATCGCCGAACTGCTGCGCATGCACCTGCGCGACGAAGGCTATGCCATCGAACACGCCGCCGACGGCCATGCGGGCCTGCGCGAACTGGAGCGCGGCAACTGGGACGCGCTGGTGCTCGACCTGATGCTGCCCGGCGTCGATGGCCTCGAGATCTGCCGCCGCGCGCGGGCCATGGCGCGCTATACGCCGATCATCATCATCAGCGCGCGCTCGAGCGAAGTGCACCGCATCCTCGGGCTGGAGCTGGGCGCCGACGACTACCTGGCCAAGCCTTTCTCTGTGCTGGAGCTGGTGGCGCGCGTGAAGGCGCTGATGCGGCGCACCGATGCGCTGGCGCGCAATGCGCGCATGGAGTCGGGCAGCCTCACGCTGGGCAACCTGGACATCGAACCGCTGGCGCGCGAGGTGCGCGTGGACGGCAAGCTCATCGAGCTCACGCCACGCGAGTTCGACCTGCTGTACTTCTTTGCGCGCAACCCCGGCAAGGTGTTCTCGCGGCTCGACCTGCTCAACCAGGTGTGGGGCTACCAGCATGACGGCTACGAGCACACGGTCAACACGCACATCAACCGGCTGCGCACGAAGGTGGAGACCGATCCGGCGGAGCCGAGGCGCATCCTTACTGTGTGGGGGCGGGGCTACAAGCTTTCGCCGACGGGCGCGGGCGAAGAGGGCGCGACATGATGGCTTGGGCCACGCTTTCTCGCCGTCTCTCGATGGTGTTCGCTGTGCTGCTGCTGGCTTGCTACGGCGCATCGGCGTGGCTTCAGATGCGATCGAGCGGACTGCATGAGCAGGAGGTGGTGCAGCGCCTGTCGGGTGGGCTCGCCGCGCACATCGCCGAGAACTCCGAACTGATGCAGCCCGGTGGCTTGAACCAGGCCGCGGTGAAGGATCTGTTCGACAAGCTGATGGCCGTGAACCCCAGCGTCGAGGTTTATCTGCTGGGCCTGGACGGCCGCATCGAGGCGCAGGCCGCGCCGCCCGGGCACATGAAGCGCGAGCGCGTGGCGCTGGAGCCGATCCGCAAGCTGCTCTCGGGTGCGCCGCTGCCCATCCTCGGCGACGACCCGCGCAGCGCCGATGCGGCCAAGGTGTTCAGCGCCGCACCGCTGAAGATGGGCGGCCGCGATGCCGGCTATGTGTACGTGGTGCTGCAGGGTGAGGACTACGACGCGCTCGCGGCCAACGTCGCGACCGACAACGTGCTGCGCACCACGCTCTGGTCGATGGCGCTGGTCGCGCTGCTCGGGCTGATCGCGGGACTGGCGGCGTTCAGGCTCATCACGCGGCCGCTGCGAGAGCTGACGAAGGCGGTCAAGCGCTTCGAGACCGAGGGCATCGCTTCGCTCGAAAGCGAAACGCCCACGCTGGAGCGGCTTTCTCACGGCACCGACGAGATCGCCTTGCTGGGCCAGGCCTTCACGCAGATGACGCGCCGCATCGCCGAGCAATGGCGCGAGCTCACGCTTTCGGACCAGCAGCGCCGCGAGCTCTTCGCCAACATCTCGCACGACCTGCGCACGCCGCTCACCTCGCTGCACGGCTATCTCGAAACCCTGCTGCTCAAGGCCGGCACGCTCAGCGACGAAGAGCGCCGCCGCTACCTGGAGATCGCACTCGGCCAGAGCCGCAAGGTGGGCCGGCTCGCGCAGGAGGTGTTCGAACTCGCGCGGCTCGAGTACGGCGTGGTCAAACCCGAGAAGGAAAACTTCGCGCTCGCCGATCTCGTGCAAGACGTGTTCCAGAAGTTCGAGCTCGCGGCCGAGGCCCGGCACCAGCAGCTCAGGCCCGACATCGCGCCGGGCCTTCCGGTGGTGTCGGCCGATCTCGGAATGATCGAGCGCGTGCTGACCAACCTGCTCGACAACGCCATCCGCCACACGCCGGCCGGTGGAGAAATCGAAGTGCAATTGCGCGCCGCGAACGCAGGCGTGGCGGTGCAGGTGAGCGACACGGGCCCCGGCATTCCGGGCGAGCTGCAGAAGGGGCTGTTCGTGCGGCCCGTGTTCATGAGCGGCGCGCGCAGCGACGGCTCGGGCAGCGGCGGACTGGGGCTGGTGATCGTGCAGCGCATCCTGCAACTGCATGGCAGCGACATCCGGCTGGTGCCGCAGGCGGGCAAGGGGGCGGTGTTCCGCTTTCAGTTGGGCGGAGCGGCGGGGGCCTGACGCGATTCGGGTCTCCGGGCCGGCGTGACGGTTCAGCCGCTCGATGCGGTCACCGCGTGGTACTCCCCTCGGACTCCCCCTGGGTTTGCCTGTGCCGGCCGGCGCGGGCGCGATGCTACAAAAGCAGCGCGACACAACCCAAGGAGACACAAGACCATGCCCGCCTTCAAGACCGTCCTGATCGACAAGGACCCGCAGCATCCGCGCATCGCGCGCCTCGTGCTCAACCGCCCCGAGAAGCTCAACGCCATCGGCGACACCACGCCTTCGGAAATCCGCCAGGCGGTCGAATGGGCCGAAGCCGACGACGAGGTGCACGTCATCGTGGTCGAAGGCGCGGGCCGTGCGTTCTGCGCCGGTTACGACCTCGGCGACTACGCCGAAGGGCACGGCCGCGAAGGCGAGGCCGACCACCCGTGCCGGCAGGAGAAAACGCCCTGGGACCCGATGCTCGACTACGCCGCCATGAAGCGCAACACCGACGACTTCATGGCCCTGTGGCGCTGCCGCAAGCCCACCATCGCCAAGGTACACGGCTACGCGGTGGCCGGCGGCAGCGACATCGCGCTGTGCTGCGACCTGCTGACCATGGCCGACGATGCGCGCATCGGCTACATGCCCACGCGTGTGTGGGGCTGCCCGACCACGGCGATGTGGACCTACCGGCTCGGCGCGATGCGTGCGAAGCAGCTGATGTTCACCGGCGACACCATCCCCGGCACGCAGGCGGCCGAATGGGGCCTCGCGAATTTCTCGGTGCCGGCCGACCAGCTCGACGACGCCACGCTGAAGCTCGCACAACGCATCGCGGGCGTGCCGCGCTCGCATCTGATGATGCACAAGCTGGTGGTCAACCAGGTCTGGCATTCGATGGGGCTGGAGCAGACGCAGATGTTCGCGACGGTGTTCGACGGCATCACGCGGCACAACCCCGAGGGGATGTGGTTTCGCCGGCAGGCGGAGGCGGAAGGGTTCAAGAGCGCTGTCGCATGGCGCGACAGCGGCCGGGATATTCCGGAAGGCGACGAGGCGAGGGCGCTCGTCGCTGAATTGGAGGCGAAGCTCGCGGCGGCGCGGGCGGCGCTGCCGCCCGCGCGCTGATTACTCCCTCGTCGCTCAGGGTGGGCAGGGACGTGCCGCTGCGGCGCCCGGACGCGTCGCTTTGCTCGTGCCGCTTTCATCGATTGCGCCGAGCGGCCGCGTGAACGTGCACCCGTAGGCGGGCGCCGCCACCGTCGCGGCCGTGACCACGTCGTCGCCCGCCGGCTTCACGCCGTCGCGTTCCCACTTGACCATCGCGTCGAAGGCTTCGACCTGCTCGGCGATGGTGAAGTCGCAATGCGAGATGCCGCGAACCGCGCGCTGCACCAGCCAGCCGCTGTTGCCCTTGGCCGCCACGCGCTTGTTGTAGATCTGTTCCATGCTGAACGGCACGTACAGGTCGCCCAGCGTGTGCAGTGTGACGACCGGGATCTTGAATTCGCCGTTGGCCTTGGGAATCCAGCGCAGTCCGTCGGTGCGCAGGCGGTTGGCGTCGGCGGCTGCGGTGAGCTTGATCACCGAGCCGTTCAGCGCCGTCGAGCCCGGCGCGTCGCTGTCGATGGTGTAGGTGAAGCGGTTGGTGTCCAGCGTGTTCCTGTTCAGGATGCCGTTCACGGTGCCATCGCTTCCGAACACGCCCCACACCGCCGCGAATGAACCGCCGGCGGCGAGACCGAGGTCGAACATCGGGCGCTCGCCGCCGGTGAGGTTCTTCACGACCGAGGCGAACTTCAGGCCCGTGGCCGTGGGCGTCGAGGGAAAGGTGGTGAACAGCGTGCTGGTGACCTGCGCGGAGATGTCCGACCAGTTCGGCGTCGGGTATTTCGGCAGGCCCGCCAGCGCTTGCGCCGTGACCTGCGCGCCGGCGAAGTAGTCGAACAGTTCGGTGTCGCCGACCACGCCGCACATCGGCACCGCGCCGTTGTACTTCACCTTGTGGTTGGCGGTGGCGAAGGCCTCGTCCTCGATCGCCGCCGCGGTGATGTGGCCGCCCATGGAGTGGCCGGTGATGTAGGTCTTCGTCGGCGCAGCGAGCTCGCGGCCGTTGGCCTTGGCGATCTTGTTGAACTCCAGCGCCAGCGCGTTGGTATCTTCCACCCCCACACGCACGTCATAGAAGTTCTTGCTGTAGCTCGATGCGGCCCAGGCGTAGCCGTTCTGGATCAGGAAGCGGCGGATCGACGGGGCGGTCACCGACAGCACGTTGGTTTCGCCGGCATAGCCGTGCGCATACATCACGAGCTTGCCGTTCCAGGCGGCCGGCACTTCGACGTGGTACTGGGCGCCGCCCAGCATGCCGGCCCAGCGGCTGGTGGTGGTGTTGTCGATGACGTCGCTGCCGTCGGCCGCGAGCGCCGCGAAGGTGGTGGCCGAGGGGTCGGCTGGCGCGAAGGAATTGCGGGTGTCCTGCACGCGCGTTTCCTCGGGGGCTGGCGGCGGTGCGGGCGGAGGCGGCGCTGGCGGCGCGGGCGCGGGAGCCGGCGGCAGCGGCGTGAAGGCAAAACCGTTTCCACCGCCCCCACCGCCGCAGGATGCGACGGCAAGGCTGGTGGCGAGGGCAAGGAGTGTCAGGCGCGCGGAATGCATGGGATGTCTCTCTCCGTTTCTTCTGGGTTCTTGGTTGAAGATCGCCGGCGCAGCGCTGCCCGGACGGCCATGAAGAACGACCGTGCTATTTCGCTGACCGGCGGCGCAGCGTAGGGGCGATGCCGGGCGCATCGGCCCGGGCTTTCCCGTAGCTGCTATCTCCTGCGCGACACCGTGCGCGACACCGACGCAGAACCCTGGGGAGAGATCAGCCCTTGCGGCGGGTGACCACCACCGTGGCATCGAGGCCTTCGTACGCCTCGGCATCGCCATACCAACTGCCCGAGATCGGCGCAGCCTGCGCCGGGTCGCGCGTGACGCCCACGCGGATGAGCTGCCCGCTGCCCATCAGGTTGTTGGTCGGATCGAACGCCAGCCAGCCGATGCCCGGCAGGTACGCCTGCAGCCAGGCGTGCGTGGTGCCGGCGCCGGTCATCGATTCGCCGGGCGCCTGCGCTGCGCGGTCGAGTGCGGCGTCGTAGAGGTAGCCCGAGACAAAACGGGTGGCGATGCCCAGGCGGCGCGCGGCTTCCATCATCAGCAGCGCGTAGTCGCGGCAGCTTCCGCTGCCGAGCGCGAGCGTGGCCAGCGGCGTCTGCGTGCCTTCCTCGTCGCGCGCCTTGTATTCGAGGCTCTGGCCAATGTGCGCGTTCATGCGCGTGAGCACTTCGCGCGTGTTGTTGGGCTTGTCGCTGTGCAGGAACTGGTGGGCCCAGCGGATCAGCGTGCCGCTGGCATCGTCTTCGTGGTGCGGGCGCAGGTAGTGTTCGAGGTCCAGGCGCTCCTGCACCGAGTAGGCGAAGGGCAGGAATTCGGCGGCCGGATCGAGCGCGAGCTGGTCTTGCTGGGCCGGCACATGCTCGATGGTGAACGAGCACACGATGCGCAGCTCGGTCGCCTCGCCCATCGGCTGCACCAACGCGACGGAGTTGGAATGCGGGTCTTGAATCAACCGCGTGAAAGCCTGGGGACTCACCTGCAGGTCGGTGGCGAGCACGCGCAGGTCGTGGCTGTCGCGGGGCCGGAACATCACCCGGTGCAAACCGAAGGTGACCGGCTTGTTGTAGCGATAGATGGTGGTGTGCGTGATGTCGTACTGAATGGCCATGGGGCATTCTCGTGCGTTCGCGGCGTGCGCAGTGGCTTGTTCTTGTGGGCGAATGCCGCAGAATCGGCGCCCGCTCGATCTTCGGGCGCCTTTTCTCTTTCTTTGTCACAGGGATTCCGGCCGCCATGTACTCCGCCACCTTCATCTTCGCCAAGAAGCAGTTCGACGACGAATTCCATCGTCTCGACCAGACCATCGCCGCGGCCGCGAAATCACTGCCCGGCTACCTGGGCGAGGAAACATGGGAGAACACGGGCAACGGGCTGGTGTCGAATGTCTACTACTGGGATTCGCTCGACAACCTGCAGGCGCTGATCCGTCATCCGGTGCACCAGCAAGCCAAGGCGGCGCAGGCGAACTGGCTGGATGGCTACAAGGTGGTGATCTCCGAAGTGGTGCGCACCTATGGCGACAGCCGGATCGACCATCTGCTGGCACCTCCGCCTTCCGGCGCGACGCCCTCCTAGAGCCGCTGGGTCCCGAGTGCCTTGGCCAGCGCTGCGGGCAACGGCAGCGGTTCGCCATGCCACTGCGCGGCCAGGAGTTCGGCGCAGATGGCCGCGAAGCTGAGTCCGCGCGAACCCAATGCGGTGCAGGCCCAGAGGCCATTCGCCCCCTCGGTCAGCGGACCGACCAGCGGCCGACGATCGCCCGAGGCGCAGCGCACACCGACCCAGGCGTTGACCTCGCCGCGCTCGAAGGCCGGCGCCAACGCGGCCGCGGCAGCGGGATGCAGCCGCGTGAGGCGGTCGCGGTTCGCGGCGCTGTCATCGGTATTCGGAGCGAGATCGGTGCTGTCGCGGTCGAAGGTCGCACCGGCCAGCCAGAGCAGGGCGCCTTCGGCATCGGGCACGTTGGCGATCAGGTGGCCGTCGCCGTTGAGCGGCTTGGCTGGAAGGGCGCTGTCGTTGACGTGGCCCCACGCGACCTGTCCGCGCACCGGCTGCAGCGGCAACTCCGGAGCGAAGCGGCCCGATTCGAAGCCGGCGGCGACGACCACGCGGTCTGCATCGATCAGCAGTTCGTCCGCTGCATCGAACAGTTGCCAGCCGTCGGCGTTTCGCGTGACGCGCGCCACGGATGCATTGCCGCGGAATTCGACACCTGGCTGACGCAGCCAGGCCTCGATCAACCGTGACGGGCGCACCCAGCCGGCACGCGCATGCCAGATGGCAGGCGCATCGGCCGGCAAGCCGGCTGCGCTCAACTGATCGGCGCTTGCCGGCCACGATTCGTTGGGGCCGTTGTCGCTCCAGCCGGCAGGCACACGCACGTCGCCTTCGGGTCGCCGTTCCAGCACGCCGCTGGCGCGCCAGTCGCGGCCTTCTTCCAGCAGTCGTTCCAGTTCGAGCCAGGTGGCACGGATGCCCGCTCGCGTCAGGCGCGAGAGCAGGGCGTCGTCAGGCGACACATGGGGCGCCAGCACGCCGACCGGCAGGCCGGAAGCGCCCGAGGCAGGACGTGAGGCCGCATCGAGCACCGTGACCTGCCATCCGCGCCGCGCGAGGCTCGCGGCCACGGCTGCGCCCGCGAGGCCGGCACCGATCACGGCGCAGCGGCCCGGCGCCTCGATCCGCTCGGGCGCTGGCCCGCGGCGCCGCACCGTCCAGGCCGGCGCGAAGACGCCGCCAAGGCAGTCGCGCCTGGGCGGCAGGCCAGGGCGCCTTTCGAGCTGGAAGCCGTTCTGCGAGAGCGCATCGCGCACCTCAACTGCATAGGTCCAGGTGGCAAGGCCCGTGCCTTGGCGGGCGAATCGCGACACCGCCTTCAGCGTGTCGGGCGACCACATCGCCGGATTCCGCTCGGGGCTGAAGCCGTCGAGGAAGATGCTGTCGGCCTCGAAGCGCTGGCCGCGCAGCATGGCCTGCACGTCGCCGATGCACAGGGTGAGCAGGACGCGGCCTTCGTCGAAGGCGAGGCGGTGAAAGCCCGGCAGCAGTCCGTGCCACTGTGCGACCAGCTCGCCGGCCAGCGAGGCCAGTTCCGGATACGCCTCGGCAGCCCGCAAGAGATCACCGGCTCCGACCGGATATGCCTCGACCGAGACGAAGTGCAGCATCCGCGGCCGGCTGGCGTCTGCACGCCACGCCTGCCAGGTTGTCAGGAAATTGAGGCCCAGCCCGAAGCCGGTTTCGAGAATCCGCCATTGCGGTTGCCCGGCCCAGGCTTGCGGCAGTCCGCAGCCGTCCAGGAACACATGGCGAGCCTGCGCCAGCGCCCCGGTTTCGGTGTGATAGATGTCGTCGAAGCGTTCGCTGCGCGGGACGCCGTCGGCGGGCCAGGCCACCGGCTCAGCGGTCACGGCGGGCAGGAAAGTTCAGGCCGCTGGAGGAGGAACGTAGCCTTGCGCCACGTCGGCGCCTTCGCCGAAGAAATGCTTTTCCATCTGCCGCGCCAGGTACTGGCGGGCGCGCAGATCGGCCAGGTTCAGCCGGTTTTCATTGACCAGCATGGTCTGTTGCTTGAGCCAGGCGGCCCAGGCTTCCTTGCTGACGTTTTCCCACAGGCGCTTGCCCAGGTCGCCGGGGTAGGGCGGGAAGTCGAGCCCTTCGGCCTCTTTGCCGAGCTTGATGCACTGAACCATGCGTGCCATTTTTTTGCCTCTTGGGTGGGGTAAGCGTGTCGCTTAGTTGATTTAGCTATTTAGAACTGAAAACTTGGTCGTTCCAGTTTCTATATGTCGTATTGAGAATACGCAGCTTCATTGATATGCCTTTTTAGAGCAAGACACCATGAGCTTTCGCCGCGACTTTATCAAGCTTTCCCTGGGCGCCGGCGTGGCCGGTGCCTTGGCCCTGTCGGCGTTGCCGACGTTTGCCCAAGGAACTGCGGCCGCCAAGGGCCCCGTGACGCTGCTGAACGTCTCGTACGACCCGACGCGCGAGCTCTACGTGGACTACAACCAGGCCTTCGCCAAGTACTGGAAGGGCAAGACCGGCCAGGACGTGACGGTCAAGCAATCGCACGGCGGCTCGGGCAAGCAGGCCCGCTCGATCATCGACGGCATCGATGCCGACGTGGCCACGCTGGCGCTCGGCGGCGACATCGATGCGCTCGTCACCCACGGCGGCCTCGTCAAGGCCGACTGGCAGAAGCGCCTGCCGCTCAATTCGGCCCCCTACACCTCGACCATCGTGTTCCTGGTGAAGAAGGGCAACCCCAAGGGCCTGAAGGACTGGGACGACCTGGTCAAGCCCGGCGTGCAGGTGATCACCCCCAACCCCAAGACCTCGGGCGGCGCCCGCTGGAACTACCTGGCCGCATGGGAGTTCGCCAAGCGCAAGTACGGTGGCGACGCCAAGGCCAAGGAATACATCGGCAACCTGTTCAAGAACGTGCCCGTGCTGGACACCGGCGCGCGCGGCTCGACCATCACCTTCGTGCAGCGCGGCGTGGGCGACGTGCTGCTGGCCTGGGAAAACGAAGCTTTCCTGGCGCTGAAGGAATTCGGTCCGGATAAGTTCGAAATCGTCGTGCCGTCCATTTCCATCCTGGCCGAGCCCAGCGTGGCCGTGGTCGACAAGGTCGTCGACAAGAAGGGCACCCGCGCCGTGGCCGAGGAATACCTGAAGTACCTGTACTCCGACGAAGGCCAGGACATCGCAGGCCGCAACTTCTACCGCCCCACGTCCGAAAAGGCCAAGGCCAAGTACGACAAGCAGTTCCCCAAGCTGACGCTGGTGACCATCGACCAAGCCTTCGGCGGCTGGGCGAAGGCGGACAAGGAGCACTTCGCAGACGGTGCTTCGTTCGACCAGATCTACACAACCAAGCAGAAGTAATCCGCGCTGCAGAGCCGGTTGTGATGGCGCCCGTTTCGCGAGCGCCGCGACCCGGCACGCCCTGAATTTCCGAAGAAAACCGAAAGCCTCCCGTGTCCGTTCTCCTGATTGCCGGCAGCCCCTCGGCCCCGTCCCGCTCCACCGCCTTGCTCGAGGCCGTGGGCGAGCGGTTGGCCAAACGCCATGCCCGCATCGAGCGGCTCGCGATCCGCGACCTGCCGGCACAGGCGCTGCTGCTGGCCGAATGGAACCATCCGGCCATCGAGCGGGCCATCGCCCAGGTGGCGGCGGCCCGCGTGATCGTGGTGGCCACGCCGGTCTACAAGGCGGCCTACAGCGGTGTGCTGAAGGTCTTTCTCGATCTGCTCGCGCAGAACGCGCTCAAGGGCAAGACCGTGCTCCCGCTGGCCACCGGCGGCAGCCCCCATCACATGCTCGCGCTCGACTACGCGCTGCGGCCCGTGCTGCAGTCGCTGGCGGCGCGCCACATCCTGCCGGGCGTCTACGCGAGCGATTCGCAGATCGTGCTGACGCCCGAGAACGCCTACCAGGTGCACAACGACCTGGCCGAGCGACTCAACGAGGCCGTCGAGGTGCTTGCGACCGAAGGCCTGAAGCTGCCCGCAACGCACGGATTCGAACCCGTACCGTTTTCTCGCGTGCGATGTAGCGTCTGACGACCGGGCTCACCATCGAGCCCGAGTTCAGCCAGACCCATCCCCGTCCCTTTTTCAAAGCCGCCTGTGTGTGGCAAGGGGACAGCTTTGCCCAAAAGTTTTGCACCAAGGAATCCCCGCATGAACCCCGTCGCCACCGAAGACTCCGCCCTCGAAACGCCGCCGCGTTCCTTCTGGCACGCGCTGGGCGATCTCGTCGTCAGCGCCATCGTCGTCAGCGCCATCGCGCTGATCGTGAGCTTCATTTCCGCCGCGTGACCGCGTGGCGCCCCAACACCCCAGGACAGCCATGAACCGTATTTCCATTCCTCGCCGCCGCCTGATCCAGGGCGCAGCCGCAGCCATTGCGCTGCCTTCGTTCGCCGCACTGGCCCAGGCGCCCACGCGCCAGTTCCGCATCGGCAACCAGAAGGGCACGCTCAACATCCTCAAGGGCCGCGGCACGCTGGAGAAGCGGCTCGCGCCGCTGGGCGTCACGGTCAAGTGGACCGAGTTCACGGCCGGCCCGGTGCAGCTCGAAGCGCTGAACGTCGGCTCGATCGACTTCGGCGATGTCGGCGAAGCGCCGCCCATCTTCGCGCAGGCCGCCGGTGCACCGCTGGCCTACGTGGCCGCTACGCAGCACCGCCCGCAGACCGAAGCCGTGCTGGTGCCCAAGGGCTCGGCCATCAAGACCGTGGCCGACCTCAAGGGCAAGAAGATCGCGCTCAACAAAGGCTCGAACGTCCACTACTTCATCGTCAAGCTGTTCGAGAAGCACGGCCTGTCGTACGCCGACCTGAACCTGGCCTACCTGCCGCCGGCCGATGCGCGCGCCGCGTTCGAAAAGGGCTCGGTCGATGCGTGGGTGATCTGGGACCCGTTCCTCGCAGCCGCGGAGAAAACGCTCGACGCGCGCATCCTCGCCGACGCCACGGGCGTGGTGGGCAACCGCGCCTACTACTTCTCGTCGCTCGACTACGTGGCGAAGAACGCCGACGTGATCGCCATCGCGGTCGAAGAGATCAACAAGGTCGAAGCCTGGGGCTCCGCGAACAAGGGCGACCTGGCTGGCGAACTGGCCGCCTTGTGGGGCCTGCCCAAGCCGGTGGCCGACATCACCACGGCCCGCACGCCCTACGGCATCACGCCGATCACCAAGGCCATCCTCGCCGAGCAGCAGAAGATCGCCGACACCTTCTTCGAACTGAAGCTGATCCCCAAGAAGATCAACGTGCTCGAAGCCGCCGGCGCGGGAGTCGCGTGATGCAGATATTCTGGTTCCTCCCCACGCACGGCGACAGCCGCTACCTCGGCACGAGCGAAGGCGCGCGCCCCATCGACCTGGCCTACCTGCAGCAGATCGCGGGTGCAGCCGACAACCTCGGCTACGAAGGCGTGCTGATTCCCACCGGCCGTTCGTGCGAAGACCCGTGGGTGATCGCCTCCAGCCTGATCGGCTCGACGAAGAAGCTCAAGTTCCTGGTCGCTGTGCGGCCGGGCCTGCACCAGCCCAGCCTCGCCGCGCGCATGGCCGCGACCTTCGACCGGCTCTCGGGCGGACGCCTGCTGGTGAACCTCGTGACCGGTGGCGACCAGGCCGAGCTCGAAGGCGACGGCGTGTACCTGGATCACGCATCGCGCTACGAGCAGTCGGCCGAGTTCATCCGCATCTGGCGCGAGATTCTCACGCGCAGCCACGATGGCCAGGGCTACGACTTCGAAGGCAAGCACCTGAGCGTGAAGGGCGCCAAGCTGCTGTATCCGCCGGTGCAGACGCCGTACCCGCCCGTGTGGTTCGGTGGCTCGTCGGCCGCTGCGCATGACCTCGCGGCTGAGCAGGTCGATGCGTACCTGACCTGGGGCGAGCCACCCGCCGAAGTCGCCAAAAAGATCGCCGACGTGCGCGCCCGCGCCGAGAAGCAGGGCCGCCGCGTCGAGTTCGGCATCCGCCTGCATGTGATCGTGCGCGAGACCGAAGACGCCGCGTGGAAGGCGGCTGAAGAACTGATCAGCCGTGTGGACGACGACACCGTCATCCGCGCCCAGGCCGCCTTCGCGCGCATGGACTCCGAAGGCCAGCGCCGCATGGCCGCGCTGCATGCGGGTGGCGCGAAGCGTTCGCGCGCCGAGCTGGAGATTTCGCCGAACCTGTGGGCCGGTGTCGGCCTGGTGCGCGGTGGCGCGGGTACGGCCCTCGTGGGCGACGCGAAGACCGTCGCGGCGCGCATCGAGGAGTACGCAGCGCTCGGTCTCGACAAATTCATTCTCTCGGGCTATCCGCACCTCGAAGAGGCTTACCGCTTCGCCGAACTGGTGTTCCCACTGCTCTCGCGCAAGGCGAAGAAGCAACTGGCCGGTGGCTCGTTGAGTGGCCCGTTCGGCGAGGTGGTTGCGAACCTCGATGCACCTTCGCGCCTCGTCTCGCAAAGCTGAACCCAAAGGAATCCTCATGACTGAACAAGTACAGGAGCTCCCGGTGGCTTCGACCGATTCCGATGCAGCGTCCGGCAACGCCCTCAAGGCCTTCGGTCTCAACGTTCTGGGCCGCCTCGTTCCCTGGCTCGTGCCGGTGGGGCTCATCGTGTTCTGGCAGATCGCCTCGTCGCTCGGCTGGCTGTCGACGCGCGTGCTGCCGGCACCGGTCGATGTGGTCAAGGCCGCGTGGTCGCTCACCGTGTCCGGTGAACTCTGGACGCATGTGAAGGTCAGCGCGGGCCGTGCGCTCGCGGGCCTGGCCATCGGCGGCGGCGCCGGGCTGGCGCTGGGCCTGCTCACCGGCTCGGTGAAGTTCGCCGAGACGCTGCTCGACTCGACCATCCAGATGGTGCGCAACATCCCCGCGCTCGCGCTGATTCCGCTCGTCATCCTGTGGTTCGGCATCGATGAATCGGCCAAGCTGTTTTTGATCTCGGTGTCGGTGTTCTTTCCGATCTACCTCAACACCTTCCACGGCATCCGCAACGTCGATCCGCAACTCATCGAGATGGGTCGCACCTACGGCCTCACGCGCTGGCAGCTTTACCGCGAGGTGATCCTGCCGGGCGCGCTGTCGTCGATCCTCGTGGGGCTGCGGTTTTCGCTGGGCCTCATGTGGGTGATCCTGATCGTGGCCGAGACCATCTCGGCGCAGGCCGGCATCGGGTATCTGACGATGAACGCCCGCGAGTTCCTGCAGACCGACATCGTGCTGGTGGGCATCCTGCTGTATGCGCTGCTCGGCAAGCTGGCCGACCTGTTCGCGCGCGGCCTGGAGCAGTGGTGGCTGCGCTGGCACCCCGGTTATCAGAAGAAGCCGAAGTGAGGGCAGGGCAAATGAACCATTCCATGTCCCGCCGCACAGCCATTGCGACGCTGGGTGCGCTGAGCGCAGGTGCCGTGCTGGCGCAAGGCGCCGCACCGCGGCCCGTTACCGTGCGCTTCGGCTACCAGAAGTCATCGACGCTGACGGCACTGCTCAAGGCCCAGGGCACGCTCGAAAAGCAGCTCGCGCCGCTCAACGCCACGTTGAGCTGGCACGAGTTCACCAGCGGCCTGCCTCTGCTCGAGGCGTTGAACCTGGACAACCTTGACATCAGCGCCGACGTGGCCGACACGGTGCCCGTGTTCGCGCAGGCTGCCGGTGCCGAGCTGACCTTCATCGCGCAGGAAGCGCCTTCGCCCGCCGCACAGGCGATCGTCGTGCGCGAAGACTCACCGATCACGACCGTGGCCGACCTGAAGGGCAAGAAGGTCGGCTTCGCGAAGGCGGCCGGCGCGCACTACCTGCTGATCGCTGCGCTGGAGAAGGCTGGCCTCTCGTTCAAGGACATCGTGCCCGCTTACCTCACGCCCGCTGACGGGCGCGCCGCCTTCGAGAAGGGCGCGATCGACGCGTGGGTGGTCTGGGACCCGTTCCTCGCCGCCGCGCAGCGCCAGTCGAAGGTGCGCATCCTGGCCGATGGTGCGGGCATAGCGTCGTACCAGCGCTACTACCTCGCGAGCACCAAGTTCGCGAAGGCGCGGCCCGACGTGCTGCGCGTGGTCTACGCCGAACTCGAGAAGACCGGCAAGTGGGTCAAGCAGAACCCGAAGGAAGCCGCGGCGCTGCTGTCGCCCGTGTGGGGCCTGGACGCCGCCACCATCGAGCAAGCCAACAGCCGCCGCAG
Organism: Variovorax sp. W1I1; assembly: GCF_030815625.1. Taxonomy (NCBI): domain Bacteria; kingdom Pseudomonadati; phylum Pseudomonadota; class Betaproteobacteria; order Burkholderiales; family Comamonadaceae; genus Variovorax; species Variovorax sp. W1I1. Next base: position 2,227,209 of record NZ_JAUSWZ010000001.1, read on the forward strand.
CTACGCGGTGCGCCCGGTCGTGGCCGATGGCCTCGTCGAGCAGCAGCGCATTGCCGATGCCTTCTTCGGCGAAAAGCTGCTGCCCAGAAAACTCAATGCGCTCGACGTCGCGCTGTTCAAACCCGGAGCCTGAAGCCCATGAGTGCCGTTCTGAAAGACATCCAACCCCGGGCCCAAGCCCAGGCCATTGCCGGCGGCGTGCGCCTCGAAGCGCGCGGCCTGCACAAGCGCTATGGCACGCGAGACGTGCTGCGCAACACCAAGCTCACCATCGAGCCCGGCCAGTTCATCGCCATCGTGGGGCGCAGCGGCTGCGGCAAGAGCACGCTGCTGCGGCTGATCGCGGGGCTCGAAGAGGCGACCTCCGGCGGCCTTTACACCGACGGCAAGGCCGTGAACGGCCTGCACGACGACACCCGCATCATGTTTCAGGAGGCGCGCCTCCTGCCCTGGCGCCGCGTGCTCGACAACGTGACGCTGGGTTTGTCGAACGACGCCAAGCCGCGCGGCAAGGAGGTGCTCGCGCAAGTCGGTCTGGCCGACCGCGAGAACGAATGGCCGGCGCGCCTGTCGGGCGGACAGCGCCAGCGCGTGTCGCTTGCACGGGCGCTGGTGCATCACCCGCGCCTGCTGCTGCTCGACGAGCCGCTGGGCGCGCTCGACGCGCTCACCCGCATCGAGATGCACCGGCTCATCGAGAACCTATGGCAGCGCCATCGCTTCACCGCCTTGCTGGTGACGCACGACGTGCAGGAAGCCGTGGCCCTCGCAGACCGCGTGATCCTGATCGAAGACGGCCGCATCGCGCTGGACGAAAACATCGCGCTCGCCCGCCCGCGCTCGCAGGGCGACCCGGCCTTCGCGGCCATCGAAAAACGCATCCTCGACAGGGTGCTGCAAAAGCCCGGAACTCCCGAAGAGGCTGATAGCAGCGCCGACGCCAGCTGGCTTGGAACTCCCGCGCACGCGTTGCGCTGGGCGATCTGAGTCTTCCTTCTTCTTGTCCCGAAAGGCAGTCCCCATGTCGCAGAACTGGAAATTCGAAACCCTGTCGGTCCACGCCGGCTACTCGCCCGAACCGACCACGCGCGCCGTCGCACCGCCGATCTACCAGACGGTCGCCTACGCGTTCGACAGCGCGCAGCACGGCGCCGACCTGTTCGACCTGAAGGTGCCGGGCAACATCTACACCCGCATCAACAACCCGACACAGGACGTGCTGGAGCAGCGCGTGGCCGCGCTCGAAGGCGGCATCGCGGCGCTCGCGCTGGCCTCGGGCCAGGCGGCCGTGACCTACGCGATCCAGACCATCGCGGAGGCTGGCGACAACATCATCAGCAGCACGGCGCTCTACGGCGGCACCTACAACCTCTTCGCGCACACGCTGCCGCAGTTCGGCATCACCACGCGCTTTGCGGACCACCGCGATCCGACGAGCTTCGAGAAGCTCTTCGACGACAAGACCAAGGCAGTGTTCGTCGAATCGTTGGGCAACCCCGCCGGCAACGTGACCGACATCGCCGCCATCGCCGAGATCGCGCACCGCCACGGCGTGCCGCTGATCGTGGACAACACCGTGCCTTCGCCATACCTGAGCCGGCCCATCGAGCACGGCGCCGACATCGTGGTGCATTCGCTCACCAAGTACCTGGGCGGCCACGGCACCAGCATCGGCGGCGCGATCGTCGATTCGGGCAAGTTCCCGTGGGCCGAGCACAAGGCGCGCTTCAAGCGCCTGAACGAGCCCGATGTGAGCTACCACGGCGTGGTCTACACCGAGGCGCTCGGCCCGGCCGCCTACATCGGCCGCGCGCGTGTGGTGCCGCTGCGCAATACGGGCGCGGCCATCTCGCCGTTCAACGCCTTCCTCATCTTGCAGGGCATCGAGACGCTGGCGCTGCGCATGGACCGCATCAGCAGCAATGCGCTCAAGGTGGCGCAGCACCTGAAGACGCACAAGGCCGTGAATTGGGTCAACTACGCGGCGCTCGAAGACCATCCCGACCATGCGCTGGCGCAGAAGTACTTCGGCGGCAAGTCCAGCGGCGTGCTGACCTTCGGCATCGGCAGTGGACGTGAAGGCGGCGCGAAATTTCTCGATGCGCTGAAGCTCTTCACACGCCTCGTGAACATCGGCGACGTGCGATCGCTGGCGACGCATCCGGCCTCGACCACACACCGGCAGCTCTCGCCCGAAGAACTCGCCAAGGCCGGCGTGACGGAAGACACCGTGCGCCTGTCGGTCGGCATCGAGCACATCGACGATCTGATCGCGGATCTCGACGTGGCGCTCGCAGCCGCGTCCTGACCGCTCCGATGAACGGAAAACCATGACAACACTCAACGCCATTCCCGAAGCGGCGCTCGACCAGCTGTTCCGCAAGGCGCGCACCGTGCACGCCTTCAAGCCGGTGCCCGTCACCGACGAGCTGATCCACAAGCTCTACGACCTCGTGAAGTGGGGACCGACCGCCTACAACGCGCAGCCCGCGCGCTATGTGTTCGTGCGCAGCGAGGAGGGCAAGGCGAAGCTGAAGCCCGCGGTCTCGTCCGGCAACACGGCGCAGACGCTGGCTGCGGGCGTGACGGTGATCGTGGCGCACGACACGCGCTTCTACGAGCACCTGCCCACGCAGTTCCCCGCCTACGACGCCAAGCCCTTTTTCGAGAAGAGCGCCGAGGCTGCAGCGGCCACGGCCTTTCGCAACAGCAGCCTGCAGGGCGCCTACCTGATCCTGGCGGCGCGCTCACTCGGCCTCGACGTGGGGCCGCAGTCGGGCTTCAACGCGGACCTGGTCGACAAGGCCTTCTTCCCCGATGGCCGCTATCGCGCCAACTTTCTCGTGAACCTCGGCGTGGCCGACCACGCCGGTACGTTCGAGCGCGGGCCACGGCTCGCGTTCGAAGAGGTGGCGGAAATCGTCTGATCTCCCTCCCTCCGATCAATCCCATCCTTTTTTGCTTTATTTCTTCAATCTGAAAGAGAAACCATCATGTCCATCCAAGCCATCAACGTGCGCAACCAGTTCAAGGGCAAGGTCCGCGAAATCATCCGCGGCGACGTCGTCTCCGAAGTCGATGTCGAAACCGCCTGGGGCATCGTGACCTCGGTCATCACCACGCGCTCGGTCGACGAACTGCAATTGAAGGTTGGCTCCGACGTGGTCGCGCTCGTGAAGTCGACCGAGGTTTCGATCGCGAAGCTCTGACGGACCCTCGGGCGATTGCGAACAACCCGGTGTCCTAGTGACGCCGGGTTTTTTTACGTCAATGCAGCTTCGGCAGGAACGACGTCTCCATGTGATAGCGCTTGGGGTTGTTCCGATCGATGTAGACCGGAATCCATTCCTGCACGTAGTCCGTCGGATCGAACCAGAGGTTGGCGCTGCGGAACACGTGCAGGCGGTTGTTCGATGTGTCGTGCCATTTGGCGACGATGCGGTAGGGGTGCTCGCCGTTCACCTCGATGCTGCCGTTCTGCTCGACCTCTTGGAACTCGGCCTCGATGAGCTGGCCGTTCTGGCGCAGGTCGGCTTCCTTCTGTGCGCTCCAGCGGCCGAAGGCGATGATGCCGCCGCCGATGCTCGCGAAGATGACGCCCATGATCGTGAGAGCCAGCTTGGCCTCGGGGTCCACGAAGATGGCGCCGACCAGGAGCAGAAGCCCGATGGCCAGGAAGAGCCACTTGATGAGGGTGATGACTTTGTGATCCATCGCGCGACTTTGCCTTTGTTTCGCACAGGTCGATATAGCCAACATGGCTTAGTCGAATGGGGCATGAGGAACTGCGAACAGCTTCGTTCCGGCCCGGGAAGGCGCCTCACAGAATCTTTGGAATCAACCCCAAAGAGGACCTTCGATGAGCGCTGTTCTTTCTTCCCCCGTCGTTGCAGAAGACAACAACAACAACGAACTCGATATCGTCCGACACGCCGGCCACATCGGTGCCGAGGTGCGCGGCGTGCGGCTCTCGGGCGAGCTGCAGCCGGAGGTGTTCCGGTCGATCAAGGCCGCGCTCCTCAAGCACAAGGTGCTGTTCTTCCGCGGCCAGCAGCACCTGGACGACGCGCAGCAGCAAGCCTTCGGCCGCCTCTGGGGCGAGCTGGTGCCGCATCCGACCGTGCCCTCGAGGGACGGCACGAAGCTGCTGGAGCTCGATTCGCGCCACGGCGGCCGCGCCAACTCGTGGCACACCGACGTGACCTTCGAGGTGGCGTATCCGCAGGTGTCGATCCTGCGTGCGGTCGTGATTCCGGCTTACGGCGGTGACACCGTCTGGGCGAACACCGTGGCGGCCTACGAAAGCCTGTCGGACGACCTGAAGGCGCTGGCCGACCGGCTGCGCGCGGTGCATGGCAACGACTACGACTACGCCGCCTCGCGGCAGCCCGCCGACTTGGCCGATGAGGGCGTCACGCGCTACAGGGAAGTGTTCACGCGCCGCCTGCTCGAAGCCGAACATCCTGTGGTGCGCGTGCACCCCGAGACCGGCGAGCGCAGCCTCGTGCTCGGCCACTTCGTGAAGCGGCTGGCCGGCCATTCGACTTATGACTCCCAGCATCTGCTGAGCGTGCTGCAGAGCCACGTGCACCGGTTGGAGAACACGGTGCGCTGGCGCTGGACGCAGGGCGACGTGGCGATCTGGGACAACCGGGCCACGCAGCACTACGCGATCAACGACTACGGCGACCAGCACCGGGTGGTGCGCCGGGTGACGGTCGCGGGCGACGTTCCCTATGGCGTGGACGGTGCAAGGAGCGTGGACCTGACGGCGCCCGCCGTACGCGCGGCCGAGGCGGCAACCGCTGCATAGAACACAGAACATCGCGCTATACAACGTCCGGTTGTTAGGAATCGACTTTTCAGTCGTTTGAGGTTCTGGGCGGCGCTCCTAAAGTGGTGGTTATCGCCATCAACGGCGAATTCCAACGCACAACAGGAGCCGCACAGCATGTCAGTGGAAGTTGAAGAAGAACTCGTCTTGCCAGAAGCACTGGAACAGACGCGCGCCAAGGCCGCCGAAAACAACTGGCCCTATGCCGGCGGCGTAACGCCGACGGTGGCCTGGAACTTGGTGCAAAAGGGCCAGGCCGTGCTGGTCGACGTGCGCTCGGGCGAGGAACGCAAGTTCGTCGGCCATGTGCCCGAAAGCCTGCATGTGGCCTGGGCCACCGGCACCGCGCTCACGCGCAACCCCCGCTTCGTGCGCGAGCTGGAAGCCAAGCTCGCCAAGGAGGGCGGCAAGGATGCCGTGGCGCTGCTGCTGTGCCGCAGCGGCAAGCGTTCGGCGCTTGCCGCGGAGGCGGCCGCGAAGGCAGGCTTCACCAACGTCTTTAATGTGCTCGAAGGCTTCGAGGGCGAGATCGATGCGCATCAGCACCGCGGCGGTGCGGACGGCTGGCGCTTCCACAAGCTGCCTTGGGTGCAGGACTGACTGCGCGCCCCACAGAAGAACTCATACAGAACATTCAGGGAGAAAAAACACATGGCCCATTTCGAGGTAGGCGACATCGTGCGCGCGCTGCATGGCGTGCGCGACGAGTGGCGCGATTCACAACGGCGCTCGCGAGAGCCCGGCGCGCGCGAGTTTCCGTCGCGCGACGCGCTCACGCAGATCGTGGAGTCGCTGAAAGGCGCGCTCTTTCCGATGCGGCTCGGCCCGCCGGACCTGCGCCACGAGAGCGAAGACTTCTACGTCGGCCACACGCTCGACGCCGCATTGCAGGCGCTCCTGGTGCAGGCACGGCTGGAACTCAATTTCAATGCGCGCCTGGAGCCACGCGCGGCGAGCGAGATCGATGATGCGGCCACCGAAGCCGTGCGCCAGTTCGCGAACGCGCTGCCGGGATTGCGCCGACTGCTCGACAGCGACGTGCTCGCGGCCTACCAGGGCGACCCGGCCGCGCGCAGCGTCGACGAGGTGCTGCTGTGCTATCCGGGTGTGCTCGCGATGATTCATCACCGCCTCGCGCACCAGCTCTACAAGCTCGACCTGCCGCTGCTTGCGCGCATCGTGGCCGAACTCGCGCATGGGCAGACGGGCATCGACATTCACCCCGGCGCGCAGATCGACGCGGGCTTCTTCATCGACCACGGCACGGGCGTCGTGATCGGCGAGACGGCCGTCATCGGCAAGCGCGTGCGGCTCTACCAGGCCGTGACGCTCGGCGCCAAGCGCTTTCCCACCGACACCGAGGGCAACCTGCAGAAGGGCCTGCCGCGGCATCCGGTGGTGGAAGACGACGTGGTCATCTATGCGGGCGCGACCATCCTCGGGCGCGTGACGCTGGGGAAGGGTGCCGTCATCGGCGGCAATGTGTGGATCACCGACGACGTGAAGCCGGGCGCGAGCGTGACCCAGGCCAGTTTGCAGAACGCACCGAAAGCGAGCGCACCATGAAAGCCTTTGTCGAAGATTTCGGCGTCGCCGTGCGCCAGCTGCGCGAGGCGAACGGCTGGTCGCAGGAGCAGCTTGCGGAGCGCTCGGATCTCAATCGCTCGTATGTGGGCGAGGTGGAACGCGGCCGCGTGATTCCGTCGATCGTCACCGCGCAGAAGCTCGCGACGGCGCTCGGCATCAACATCGTGAACCTGCTTGCGCGCTGCGAGCAACTGGAGCAATCGCGCCTTGCAAGGCGGATCAACTTGGCGGCTATAGCCTGTTGAGGGGAAACCCTTGGCGCCCGGACACTGGCGACCAATTTCTTCTTACCCCCTGCCCATCTTTCACGGAGTTTTAATACATGAGCGCAACAGTCGGTGGTACCACCGCCCTTGGCGACAACGCCGCACGCCAACTAGCCAATGCCACCAAGACAGTTCCCCAGCTCGAGACCATCAGCCCGCGCTGGCTGACGCACCTCCTGCAATGGGTGCCGGTGGAAGCGGGCATCTACCGCGTCAACAAGGTCAAGAACCCCGAGTCGATCAAGGTCACCTGCACCTCGCGCGAAGAAGAAAACCAGCTGCCGCGCACCTTCGTCGACTACGAAGAAAACCCGCGCGAGCACTACCTCAATGCCGTGAGCACCGTGCTCGACGTGCACACCCGCATCTCCGACCTCTACAGCAGCCCGCACGACCAGATCAAGGAGCAGCTGCGCCTCACGATCGAGACGATCAAGGAGAACCAGGAGAGCGAGCTCATCAACAACCCCGACTACGGCCTGCTGGCCCAGGTGACCGACGAGCAGCGCATCTTCCCGCTGACCGGCGCGCCCACGCCCGACGACCTCGACGAGCTGCTGACCAAGGTGTGGAAGGAGCCCGCGTTCTTCCTCACGCACCCGCTCGCCATTGCCGCCTTCGGCCGCGAAGCCACGCGCCGCGGCACGCCGCCGCCCACCGTGAGCCTCTTCGGCTCGCAGTTCATCACCTGGCGCGGCATTCCGCTGATTCCGTCGAACAAGGTGCCGGTGGCCGACGGCAAGAGCAAGATCCTGCTGTTGCGCGTGGGCGACAAGCGTCAGGGCGTGGTGGGCCTGTTCCAGCCGGGCCTCTCGGGCGAACAGAGCCCGGGCCTGTCGGTGCGCTTCATGGGCATCAACAACCATGCGATCGCGTCGTACCTGATCTCGCTGTATTGCTCGCTCGCGGTGCTGACCACCGACGCGCTGGCGGTGCTCGACGATGTCGAGATCGGCAAGTACCACGACTATCCCGACACCTACAAGTAAGCCGCGGTGAGTACACCCACGATTCCGGGCGAGGCGCCGTTCGATCCGGCCATCCTCGCGCGCATGGCCAGCGCCATGTTCTCTGCGTTGCCGGGCACGGCACCTGCCTATTTATCGGGCACGTCGCCGACCTCGTTGCCCGGCGTGGCGAGCGGGTTGGTGCCGGGTGCGCAGTTTCCCGCCAACATCGCGCCGCCGGGCTCGCCGCTCGTGAGCCCTGCCGGCTTCGGGCCGAGCGTGCCGGGCACGCCGATTCCGCAGGGGCAGATTCCGGGCGCCAACGTGCTGCCCGCATCGCCGACCCAACTGCCTTCGCTCGCGAACCGCGCGCCGGCCTTGCTGCCGCATGCGGTAGCGGGCAATGGCGTGCCGGACAACGTGCTGTCGGTGGCGCCGGCCTTCGAGCCGCGCCTGGGTGGCACGGTGCTGGGCGTGCCGCAGCAGGTCGGTGCGCCTCTTGCGCCCTCTGCGCCGCAGACGGCAGCGGCATCGCCGTTCTACTTCCTGAATAACAGCTACGGACATCCGACGGCCGGTGCCAGCGATGGCTTCGCGATTCATGATCCGTTCGCAGGCTTGGCGGCACCGACTGCTCAACCCGCGCTGCCGCCGAGCCCGCCTTCGGCACCAGCGGGCCGTGATGCGCAGTTCTACTTCGTCGACGCGGTGCGCTTGCCCAACGGCTTCGTCACGCCGGCCAAGCCCGATCCGCGCGGCCCTGACGCGGTACCGCTCGCCGGCAGCGGCCAGCATCCGCCGTTCGATGTCAACGCCGTGCGCCGCGACTTCCCGATCCTTCAGGAACGCGTGAACGGCAAGCAACTCGTGTGGTTCGACAACGCGGCCACGACGCACAAGCCGCAGTCGGTCATCGACCGCATTGCGTACTTCTACGAACACGAGAACTCGAACATTCATCGCGCGGCGCATGAGCTTGCTGCGCGTGCGACCGATGCGTACGAAGGCGCACGGGAGCGCGTGCGCAAGTTCATCAACGCGCCGGAAGTCGAGGAAGTGATCTTCGTGCGCGGCACCACCGAGGCCATCAACCTCGTGGCCAAGAGCTGGGGCGGGCAGCACGTGGGCGAGGGCGACGAGATCATCGTCTCGAACCTCGAGCACCACGCCAACATCGTGCCGTGGCAGCAGCTCGCCGCCGCCAAGGGCGCGAAGCTGCGGGTGATTCCGGTGGACGATTCGGGCCAGGTGCTGCTTGACGAGTACCGCAAGCTGTTGAACGACCGCACGAAGATCGTTGCCGTCACGCAGGTCTCCAACGCACTGGGCACCGTGGTGCCGGTGAAGGAAATCGTCGAGCTCGCGCACCGCGCCGGCGCCAAGGCGCTGGTCGACGGCGCGCAGTCGGTCTCGCACATGCGGGTGGACGTGCAGGACCTCGGTGCCGACTTCTTCGTGTTCTCGGGCCACAAGGTGTTTGGCCCGACCGGCATCGGCGTGGTCTGGGGCAAGCGCGAAGTGCTCGAGGACATGCCCCCGTGGCAGGGCGGCGGCAACATGATTGCCGACGTGACCTTCGAGAAGACCGTGTTCCAGCCGATCCCGAACAAGTTCGAGGCCGGCACCGGCAACATCGCCGATGCGGTGGGCCTGGGCGCTGCGATCGACTACGTCAACAAGGTCGGCATCGAGAACATCGCGCGCTACGAACACGACCTGCTCGTGTACGGCATGCAGAAGCTCGGTGCGATCCCGGGCGTGCGGCTGATCGGCACGGCGGCCGACAAGGCGAGCGTGATGTCCTTCGTGCTCGACGGCTACACCACCGAAGAGGTGGGCCATGCACTGAACGACGAAGGCATCGCGGTGCGCACGGGCCACCACTGCGCGCAGCCGATCCTGCGGCGCTTCGGTGTCGAAACGACGGTGCGACCCTCGCTCGCGTTCTACAACACCTTCGACGAGGTGGATCGCCTGATCGCCGTGGTGCGGCGTCTTGCAGGGCAGCGACGCGCAGGCTGAGCGAAGCTCGCTTCCCCGATACGGCGGCCTTCATGGCCGCCGTTTCTTTTGTTGCTTTGCCAACGCGGTGTTTCGTTCGGGAAATCGCAAGCGCATTTGCACGGGGCCTGTGCCCGAGCGGAGGGCGTTATGCTGCTCAGCCTTGTAAAACGAGTTGTATCGCCTGAATGTCTTCGACTGAAGTCTCCTCCGCCGGCCCGCATACGGACGAATCCTGCGACGTGATCGTGATCGGCGGCGGCCCCGCCGGATCGACCGCTGCGGCGCTGCTGGCGCAACAGGGCCGCAAGGTGGTGCTGCTGGAGAAGGCGCACCACCCGCGCTTTCACATCGGCGAATCGCTGCTGCCCGCGAACGTGGAGCTGTTCGACAAGCTCGGCGTGCGCGACCAGGTCGAAAAGATCGGCATGCCGAAGTTCGGCATCGAGTTCGTCTCGCCGGAGCACGAGCACCGCAGCTACGTGGACTTTGCCGAGGGCTGGGACAAGTCGCTCGACTCCGCCTGGCAGGTGCGCCGCTCGGAGCTCGACGAGCTGCTGTTCCGCAACGCCGCCACGCGCGGCGCAGAAACCATCGAAGGCTGCAAGGTGCGCGATGTGGCGTTCGACGCCGACGGTGCGACCGTCAAGGCCGAGATGGACGACGGCACCAAGCGCAGTTGGCGCGCCCGCTTCGTGGTCGATGCCACCGGCCGCGACACGCTCCTGGCCAACAAATTCCGCTGCAAGGAAAAGAACCCCGACCACAACAGCACGGCAGTCTTCGGCCACTTCACGAACGCCGAGCGGCTGGAGGGCAAGAAGGAAGGCAACATCAGCATCTGCTGGTTTCCGCACGGCTGGTTCTGGTTCATTCCGCTGGCCGACGGCACCACCAGCGTGGGCGCGGTCTGCTGGCCGTACTACCTGAAGACGCGCGACAAGCCGCTGAAGGATTTCTTCTACGACACCATCGCGCTGTGCCCCGTATTGGCGGACCGCCTGAAGAACGCCACGCTGGTCGACGATGCGGTGCATGCCACCGGCAACTTCTCGTACTCGAGCACGCACGCGACGGGCGACCGCTACCTTTTGCTGGGCGACGCCTTCACCTTCATCGACCCGATGTTCTCCTCGGGCGTGTACCTGGCGATGCACAGCGCCTTCGACGGCGCCGAGCTCGTGGCCACCGCGCTCGACCAGCCGGCCGAACTGGCCGCCGCGCGCCAGGGCTTCGAGGCCATGATGCGCAAGGGCCCGCGCGAGTATTCGTGGTTCATCTACCGCGTGACGAACCCGACCATCCGCGACATGTTCATGCACCCGGGCAATCCGTTCCGGGTGAAGGAGGCGCTGATGTCGCTCCTGGCCGGCGACATCTACAAGGGCACGCCGATGTGGGGAGCGCTGCGGATGTTCAAGGTGCTGTATTACGGTATCTCGCTCGCGAACTTCCGCCGCACCTGGGCGGGGTGGAAGCGGCATCGCTTCAACACGCGGGACATGGGGACGCTGAAAGGGGAGACGATCCTCAAGTCGGAGTAGCGGCCGGCTTGCCGATTCAGGCGCCCGACATTTCACCAATGAGCCGTGCGTTCTGCCGCGCGAGCGTACGGAACGCCGCAGAGATGCGGTCATCGGTTGCAGCGGTTTGCCAAAACAAGCTTGCCAGTTGTCGAGCACGGGGCCACTCCTGCAGGGTTTCGACTGTCGGCTGCAATCCTGTGGTCGCCAATTCGCGCGGCGGTAATTCGCCGCTCGTGGGCGCATACAGCGTAGGAAGCACATCGTAGGCTGGAGCGAGCCGCCAGTCGCTGCCTTCGATGAGCAGCGAGATGTTGCCGTAGTGGCGGTCGGTGTTGCCGATGAGCCGGCCGAAGGCCTCGAGGAACCGCAAGCGCTGTGCATCGTCGGCGAGCAACAGGCCGCGCGAGGCCATCCGGTTGGCGGTAGCCGCCCAGTTGTCGATCTTGCCGACGTATTGGGAGTCGTACGCCATCAGCGACACCATGCCGATGCGGCCTCGCGCCGAGCGGTCGAAGCGTTCGACTTCCAGGAACACGCGGCCGCCCTCGATGAAAAGGCGTGTCGCAGCAGCGGCCACGCCGGCCTCGGCGAGTGCGGACAGCGCCAGGTGCTCGCAGACGAGCAAATCGCGCGAACGACGGTCGACCGGCGATGCGCCGGCCGGCGAGAACTTGACGATGACCTGCTTGCCATCGCGCACCGTGCAGAACTTCGGTTGCTCCCCGCCTGCTGACGACCCCGGCAGCGTGCCTTGCATCGCGCTGTCTGCCATGGACGGGTAATCGGCGACGGAAACTTCGTGCGCAGGTTGCGCTGCCATGGCGTGAAAGCGACGGAACGATTCCGCTCTGACGACCAAGTTGCCGGGCAGGTCTTCACCGCACAGGGTGAGGGCCTGAAGTACGTCGTCGTCGTTCCAGTGCTCGGGGTTCGCAGGCAATCCCAGTTCGGGGTGACCCTGGGCGAATGCGCGGCCGATGAAACCCTGGGGACGCATGTCGGACAGGAACCAGGGCAGGCCGTCATGCAGCGCGCTGCGGCCCTCCTGCTCGTCCATCCAGCAACGGCCGCCCTGGAGGGGAACGATGCGGCCGAATGGCAAGGCGTTGCCCGCGGCATCGATCTTGACGACCGGCACTTCGGTGCCGACGCGCTCGACATGCCGCGGAACCACATACATCTGGGAGCGTGCGGCGCCCACCTTGAGCATTTCCGCGCTGCGGATCAGCGGTGCCAAGGTTCGCGAGGCAGTCGCCTGGCTGACACCGAGGTGAGCCTGTATCTCGGCGCTGGTGACCGCACCCTGTGCGCGGACGAACGCAAGCACGGCGGCGGCGTTCTGGGATGGTGCGGGGAGAGGCATTGAATATCAAAGTGAATAGATAAATTATCCTATTCCTCGTTGAAGTATTCAAGTCATATGAATATTTTTATGAATAGATACTCGAAGCCATCACGGCGCATTAATGGTACTGAGATTCCACGCAGTGCCCGACGCCCGCAGCGTTGCCACCGCATGCGCAACGCCCAACCCCGGGCTGCTGAGCACATCGATGCCGAGGTCGGCAAGGAGCGGCGTCACTGGCGCCATCGAAGCCTGCGCCAGCACGACGACATCGGCCTTGCCGACCGCCCCGCGGATCGCGGCTGCCAGCGTCTCCACATAGCGGCCGGTATCGCCGGCCTGGAAGTGCGTCCACGCCTCATCGACGAGCAGTGCGCTCGGCCGTGTGCCGACGCCGGCCTGCGTCGCCGCCGAGAGGATCAGCGCCGTCGTCGGCTCCAGCGTGCTTTCGACGGCCGCGACGATCAGCACGCGCGGGCCGGTGCGCACCGCGCGGTCGGCCATGGCGCGGTCGATGCGCAGGGCCGAGAAGGCGCCGCCGGTGGCGGTTTTCTCGGCGATGCCGCCGATGGTCGAACAGGTGCACACGACCACCGCGGCGCCGTCCGACGCCGCTTCGCGCATGGCTTCCTGCACGCGTCTGACCAGCGCCGCGTTGTCGACCCCCACGACGCGGGCATCGTCCAGAAGCTCTTCCATCACGAGGTGGCGCACCTCCAGTTCGGGCGCCATCTCGTGGACCAGGCGTCCGAAGGTCTGCACATGCGACTTTGCCGTGTGGAGGAAGGCGAGCGCGTCGGCCATGGTCGGGTGAGTCGGGTGGGCGTGGGATCGCGGGTTCGGGATCAGCCGGCCTCGCGGGCGCGGCGGGCCTCGTAGGCCTTGAGGTGGACGTACGCGGTGCGCAGCACCGTGGGCACGGGCGAATCGCTCCTGGGCGCACGGCCGAGGAGGTCGCCGACGATGTGGTCGGCCTCGACCGCCGCGCCGCGGACCATGTCCTTGTACATCGATGCCGTCATCGGCGAGCCGGCCGTCGTTACTACCGCGCGGCCGCGCTGGATGGCGGCGGGGCGCGGGGCGAAGCCGTTGTGCGCGGCGATGGCGCAGCACTCGTCGAAGATCGAGAGCGCCACGTCCTGGCCGCCGGCCGCGACGATGTCGCCGATGGAGGCGCGCATCAGGCTCGTGAGGCCGGCCGCGGAGGCGATGAAGACCCACTTCTCCCACATGTCCTGCGCGATGGTTTCGCTCGCGGTGGCGTCGAACTTCGCGCCTGCGAACTGGGCCGCGATGGCATCGACGCGCGCCGAGCGTCCGCCGGCGCGCTCGCCGTAGCTCAGGCCGTGCATGTCGTTGAGATGGAGCACGCGGCCTTCGTCGTCCAGCGTGGCCGAGATCATGCAGAGGCCGCCGAGCACGCGCTCGTCGCCGAAGCGTTCGACCAGTTGGTCGATGTGTTTCATGCCATTGAGGAGCGGGAGGATCACGGTGTTCGGGCCGACCGCGGGCGCGAACGAATCCATGGTCGATGCAAGGTCGTAGGCCTTGCTGCCGACGACCACCACGTCATAGGGGCCGTCGATGTTCTCGGCCAGCACATGCTTCGGTGCCGGAAGTTCGAGGTTGCCGAAAGGGCTCTGCACCATGAGCCCGGTCTTCGCGAGCTGGGCCGCGCGGCGCGGACGAAGAAGAAAGGTCACATCGCACCCGGCCTCGAGCAAACGGCCGCCGAAATAACCACCGAGTGCACCGGCACCCACCACCAGGAATCTCATCGCGCATCGCTCCAGAAATCAAAAAAAGGATCTGGAACGATGATGCCCGCGTTCGAGCCGGGCCGCTCTAGGCAGTTTCCTTCTCCTTCAGCAGGCGCTGGCGGGCAAAGGGGCGCAGGTCGAGGCCGTGGGACATGGCGCGGCCGAGCACCTGGTCGGCGATCGCTTCGCCCAGGCCGGCCGAATGCTTGCTGGGTCGTGGCCACCAGCATCTTTCAGGGTGCGGCACGGCACAAGAGCTTTTCCAGAAAAGGTCATGGGCGATTCGCATAATCGCTTTCGTCCTTCGGACCTTCCCTCCAGATCTCTCATTCACACCAAGGAGTTTTACCCATGGCACAGACCCGGATCGCCGTCGTTGTCGGCAGCCTTCGCAAGGATTCGTTCAACCAGAAGCTCGCGCTCGCGCTGGCCCACCTCGCGCCCTCGGACTTCACCTTCGAACACCTGCGCATCGACGACCTGCCGCTCTACAACCAGGACGACGACGGCAACCAGGCGCCCGCCGTGAAGCGCCTGAAGAGCGAGATCGCGGCCGCGCAAGGCCTCTTGTTCGTGACGCCCGAATACAACCGCTCGATCCCCGGCGTGCTGAAGAACGCCATCGACCACGCCTCGCGCCCCTACGGCCAGAGCGTCTGGGGCGGCAAGCCGGCCGGCGTGGTCGGCATCTCGGTGGGCGCCATCGGCACCGCGCTGGCACAGCAACACCTGCGCAACATCCTGGCGTACCTCGACGTGCCGACGCTGGGCTCGCCCGAAGTGTTCCTGCAGACTAAGGACGACCTGTTCGACGACAAGGGCCACATCGGCAACGAAGGCTCGAAGAAGTTCCTGCAGGGGTGGATGGACAAGTATGTGGCGTGGGTCAAGAGCCATTCGGCTGTCTGATCGACGACGAACTCATTGAATCGGGCGCCGGCAGGCGCCCATGAAAAAAGCCGCCCGAGGGCGGCTTTCGTCTTTTGGAGCCGAGGCTTGGCTCAGGCCACCTGGGCCACATCCTTCTGGTTCGCGGCTTCCGCCGTCGCCACCAGGATGTCCGAACGCGCCGACGTCAGCGCGGCAGCCTTCGGCTCGTCGCCCATCGCCACGCCCTCGGCACGCACGATGCGCACGTCGGTGATGCCGAAGAAGCCGAAGACCACCTTGAGGTAGCTCTCCTGGTGTTCGGCGCCCTGGCCCCAGTCGCTGGTCGAGTAGATGCCGCCGCGGCTGGAAGCCACGATCACGGTCTTGCCGCCGGCGAGGCCCACGGGGCCGGTCTCGGTGTACTTGAAGGTGCGGCCGACCTGGCCGAGGCGGTCGATCCAGGCCTTGAGCTGGGTCGGAATCGAGAAGTTGTAGAGCGGGGCGCCGATGACGACCACGTCCGAGGCCAGGAACTGGCTCACCAGCTTTTCGGACAGCGCGTTCTCGCGCTGCTGAGCTTCGGTCGGCTCGGCCTGCGGGCCGGTCTTGATGGCCAGGGCGTCGGCGGTGAAGTGGCCCGGGGCGTCGACGGCGAGGTCGAGGTATTCGACGGTGGTGTCGGGGTGCGCGGCCTTCCAGGCGGCGACGGTTTCCGCCGTCAGCAGGCGGGAGGTCGAGTAGGCACCGAGGATGCTGGAGTCAACATGGAGCAGCTTCATATCAATCACTTTCGAGTGGATGGTGTCGGCGCTCAAAGTGGCCGGCGTTGGGAGAATTCTATTTTTGAGTCGATTGATTGATAAGTAGCCAAAATTTGTATAGATCGTCCTGATTGCAGGACAATTGCTGCCATGCAAGACCTCAATGACATGGTTTTCTTCGCCGAAGTGGCCGAGCGGGGCGGGTTTGCCGCGGCCAGCCGGGCGCTCGGCATTCCCAAGTCGCGCCTGTCGCGCCGCGTGGCGGAACTGGAGGAGCGCCTGGGCGTGCAGCTGATGCAACGCAGCACCCGGCGCCTGTCGCTCACGCCGGCCGGCGAGATCTACCTGCGGCATGCCGCCGCCATGCGCGATGCGGCGCAGGCCGCGGCCGAATCGGTGGCGCAGGTGCAGAACGAGCCGAGCGGGCTGGTGCGGCTGAGCGTGCCGATCACGATGGCGTACAGCGGGGTGGCCCAGCTGCTGCCGCTCTTCATGGAGCGCTACCCGGCGGTACGGGTCGATGTGCGGGTCATCAACCGCCCGGTGGACCTGATCGAGGAGGGCTTCGACATCGCGTTGCGCGTGCGGCCCGTGGTCGAGGAAAGCGCCACGCTGGTGGCCAAGATCCTGGGCACCGGCCGCGGGGTGCTGGTGGCCAGCCCGGCGCTGATGCGGCGGCAGGGGCCGGTGGACACGCCAGCCGATCTCGCGCGGCTGGACACCATGGCGATGTCGGTCAACGGCGAGGGCCGCGCCGAATGGCGGCTGGCAGGCCCCAAAGGCAAGACCTATGTCCACACCCACACGCCGCGCTACGTGGCGGACGACATCGCGACGCTGCAGATCGCCGCGATCGCTGGCATCGGCGCCACGATGCTGCCGGGCTACATGTGCGCGGCCGACGTCGAGGCGGGCCGGCTGGAAAAAGTGCTGTGCGACTGGGGGCCGGAGGAGGCCATCGCGCACATGGTGTTCCCGCCGCGGCGCGCGCTGGTGCCGGCGGTGCGGCGGCTGATCGATTTCCTGTTCGAGCACCTGCAGGGCATCGAGGGTGCGCCTTTGCTCAGGCCGGACGGGGAGCCCTGCAATTCCCACCCCGATATGCGGAAACCGACATAACCAAACAAGTAGATATTCGTTTGTCATCCTTGCCGGGCTTCGCACAATCCAGGGCTCCCATCCATCCAGGAGCGACCATGGCTACTCTGCGACTCGGCGACACCGCCCCTAATTTCATCCAGGACTCCAGCGAAGGCCCCCTCGATTTCTATCAGTGGGCCGGCGATTCTTGGGTTGTGTTCTTCTCGCATCCGGCCGATTTCACGCCCGTCTGCACCACCGAACTGGGCAAGACCGCGGCGCTGTCGGGCGAATTCGCCAAGCGCGGCGTCAAGCCTATCGCGCTGAGCGTCGATCCGGCCACCAAGCACAAGGAATGGATCGGCGACATCAACGAAACGCAGAACACCACGGTCAACTTCCCGATCATTGCGGACGCCGACCGCAAGGTGGCCGACCTGTACGACCTGATCCACCCGAACGCCTCGGCCACGGCCACCGTTCGCAGCGTGTTCATCATCGATCCGAAGAAGGTGATCCGCACCACCATCACCTACCCGGCATCGACCGGCCGCAACTTCGACGAGATCCTGCGCGTGATCGACTCGCTGCAGCTCACCGACAGCCACAAGGTGGCGACCCCGGTGAACTGGAAGGACGGCGACGATGTGGTCATCGTCCCCAGCATCCAGGACCCGGCCGAGCTGGCCGAGCGCTTTCCCAAGGGCTTCAAGGCCGTCAAGCCTTACCTGCGCATCACGCCGCAGCCCAACAAGTAAGCGGCACAGGCGGCATTCGCAGATGCAGACGCGCGTCGTCATCGTCCCCGGCTGGAGGGATTCCGGTCCCGGCCACTGGCAGAGCCTTTGGGAAGAGCGCATCCCGGGCGCCGCGCGGGTGGTGCAGGACGACTGGGCCTCGCCCAAGCGCGATGCCTGGGTGCCGGCGCTTGCCAAGCTGGTGCTCGAGACGCCCGGCCCGGTGGTGATCGCGGCGCACAGCCTGGGCTGCATCGCCACGGCGCACCTGCCGCCCGAGGCCGCCGCCCGCATCCAGGGCGCGCTGCTGGTGGCCCCCGCCGACCCCGAGCGCCGCGCGGTGCTCTCCGACTTCGCGCCCGTGCCCTACGCGACGCTGCCGTACCGCAGCATCGTGGTGGCCAGCAGCAACGACCCCTACTGCCCGATCCGGCTGGCAGGTGCATATTCGCGGGCCTGGGGCAGCGAATTCGTGCGCATGCAGAATGCGGGCCACATCAACATCGATTCGGGGCACGGAGACTGGCCGCTCGGCCTGGCCTTGCTCCAATCCTTGACCGACGAGCCCGCCGCCTGGTCGGCGGGCCGTGATTTTTCAGAAACCTTGGCAATCACATGACTTCCAGAATCAAGACCTTCGTCGCCGTGCTCGCGCTGGCGTCCTCCGCACTCGCCGGCAGCAGCGCCTTCGCCCAAGGCACGACGCTGCTGAACGCCTCGTATGACGTGGCCCGCGAGTTCTACAAGGACTACAACGCAGCGTTCGTGGCGCACTACAAGAAGGCCACCGGCAAGGACGTGAAGGTCGACCAGTCGCACGGCGGCTCCAGCGCGCAGGCGCGCTCTGTGGCCGACGGCCTCGATGCCGACGTGGTGACCATGAACACCTCGACCGACATCGACTTCCTCGCCAACGCCGGCGTGGTCGCCAAGGACTGGAACAAGAAATTCCCCGAGAACGCATCGCCGACCACATCGACCATGCTGTTCCTCGTGCGCAACGGCAACCCCAAGGGCATCAAGGACTGGGACGACCTAGTCAAGCCCGGCATCCAGGTTGTGATCGTCAACCCCAAGACCGGCGGCAACGGGCGCTACGCCTACCTCGCCGCATGGGGCTACATCAAGAAGAAGGGCGGCACCGATGCACAGGCCGCCGAGTTCGTGGGCAAGCTCTTCAAGAACACCCCGGTGCTGGCACGCGGCGGCCGCGATGCCACCACCGCCTTCCTGCAACGCAACATCGGCGACGCGCTGATCACCTTCGAATCGGAAGTGGTCTCCATCGATCGCGAATTCGGCACCGGCAAGGTCGACTCGGTGTACCCGTCGATCAGCATCGTGGCCGAGAACCCGGTTGCGGTGGTCGAGCGCACGGTCAACAAGAAGGGCACCGGCGAACTCGCCAAGGCCTACCTTGACTGGCTCTATTCCGAAGAAGCGCAGGAGATCGCCGCCAAGCACGCGCTGCGTCCGCGCTCGCAAGCTGTGCTCAAGAAGCACGCCGCGACCTTCAAGCCGCTGCAGCTCTTCACCGTGCAGGAACTGTTCGGCAGCCTGACCGAAGCGCAGAAGGTGCACTTCAACGACGGCGGCCAGTTCGACAAGCTCTACACGCCTGGCGCAAAGTAAATGAGCGGCGCAGTTTCTTCGGCGCTCCCGTCCACGGGAGCGCCGCTTTCGCGTGCCAACCGGGCAGGAGGCGCCAAGCGCGTGCTGCCCGGTTTCCACATCACGCTCGGCTTCTCGGTTCTGTACCTGAGCCTGATCGTGCTGATCCCGCTGTCGGCGCTGGTCTTCAAGACCTTCACGCTGACCTGGGAGCAGTTCTGGGTGGCCGTGACCGCACCGCGCGTGTTGGCGTCCTACCGCCTGACCTTCGGCGCCTCGCTGCTTGCGGCCATCGTGAATGCGGTGTTCGGCCTGCTGGTGGCCTGGGTGCTGGTGCGCTACAAGTTTCCGGGCAAGCGCATCGTCGATGCGCTGGTCGACCTGCCGTTCGCACTGCCCACGGCCGTGGCCGGCATTTCGCTCACCGCACTGCTCGCGGGCAATGGCTGGATCGGGCAACTGCTCGAGCCGCACGGCATCAAGCTGGCCTTCACGCCGGCGGGCATCGTGATCGCGCTGATCTTCATCGGGCTGCCGTTCGTGGTGCGCACGGTGCAGCCGGTGCTCGAAGACGCCGAGAAAGAACTCGAAGAAGCCGCCACCTCGCTGGGCGCGACGCGTCTGCAGACCTTCACCAAGGTGATCCTGCCTTCCATCGGCCCCGCATTGCTCACCGGCTTTGCCATGGCCTTCGCACGCGCCATCGGCGAATACGGCTCGGTGATCTTCATCGCCGGCAACATGCCGATGATCTCGGAGATCACGCCGCTCATCATCATCGGCAAGCTGGAGCAGTACGACTACGCGGGCGCCACCGCCGTCGCGCTGGTGATGCTGGTCATTTCCTTCCTGCTGCTGCTGGTCATCAATGGCCTGCAAGCTTGGCAACGTCGCAGGGCAGGGGGCTGACATGAGCGCACCTTCCAAAATCATCCGCCGCGCGCAGGCCGGCACCACCGAAGCCGCGTGGGTCCGCTGGACGCTGATCGGCATTGCGCTCGCGTTCATGTTCCTGTTCCTCGTGCTGCCGCTCGCAGCCGTGGCGACCGAGGCGCTGCGCAAGGGCGTTTCGGCCTACCTCGAAGCGCTGAAGGAACCCGACGCCTGGAGCGCCATCCGCCTCACGCTGATCACGGCCGCCATCACGGTGCCGTTGAACCTCGTGTTCGGCGTGGCCGCAGCCTGGGCCATCGCCAAGTTCGAGTTCCGCGGCAAGGCCTTTCTCACCACGCTGATCGACCTGCCGTTCGCGGTGTCTCCAGTGGTCGCTGGCCTGATCTACGTGCTGGTGTTCGGCGCGCAGGGCTGGTTCGGCCCGTGGCTTGCCGAGCACGACATCAAGATCATCTTCGCCGTGCCCGGCATCGTGCTGGCCACCGTGTTCGTGACCTTCCCGTTCATCGCGCGCGAGCTGATTCCGCTGATGCAGGCGCAGGGCACCGACGAGGAGCAGGCCGCCATCGTGCTCGGTGCGACCGGCTGGCAGACCTTCTGGCGCGTGACGCTGCCCAACATCAAGTGGGGCCTCCTGTACGGCGTGATCCTCTGCAACGCGCGCGCCATGGGCGAATTCGGCGCGGTGTCGGTGGTGTCCGGCCACATCCGCGGCCAGACCAACACCATGCCGCTGCATGTGGAAGTGCTCTACAACGAATACCAGTCGGTGGCCGCGTTCGCGGTGGCGTCGCTGCTGGCGATCCTGGCGCTGGTCACGCTGGTGATCAAGTCGGTGATCGAGTGGCGCCATGAGCGCGAGATGAAGGCTATTGCAGAACTGCCCCCCGAGCGCCCGCCCGAAACGACGGCGGCCTGAGAGAGAGAAGAAATCATGAGCATCGAAATCCGCAACATCAGCAAGCAGTTCGGCGACTTCCGCGCGCTGCGCAACGTGAACCTCGACGTGGAGTCGGGCGAGCTCGTCGCGCTGCTCGGCCCTTCGGGCTGCGGCAAGACCACGCTGCTGCGCATCATCGCGGGGCTGGAAACGGCCGACACCGGCAGCATCCATTTCTCGGGCGAAGACACGACCGATGTGCATGTGCGCGAGCGCCAGGTCGGCTTCGTGTTCCAGCACTACGCGCTGTTCCGCCATATGACCGTGTTCGAGAACGTCGCCTTCGGCCTGCGCGTGAAGCCACGCAAGGAGCGTCCGAGCGAGGCGCAGATCAAGGCCAAGGTGACCGACCTGCTCAAGCTGGTGCAGCTCGACTGGCTGGCCGACCGCTACCCGTCGCAGCTCTCGGGCGGCCAGCGCCAGCGCATCGCGCTCGCCCGTGCGCTCGCTGTGGAGCCCAAGGTGCTGCTGCTCGACGAACCCTTCGGCGCGCTCGACGCCAAGGTGCGCAAGGAACTGCGCCGGTGGCTGCGCCGCCTGCACGACGAACTGCACGTCACCTCGATCTTCGTCACGCACGACCAGGAAGAGGCGCTCGAGGTGGCCGACCGCGTGGTGGTCATCAACAAGGGGCAGATCGAGCAGGTCGGCTCGCCGCAGGACGTGTGGGACAAGCCCGCGAGTCCTTTCGTCTACGGGTTCCTCGGCGACGTGAACCTGTTCCATGGCCGTGCCGACAACGGCCAGGTGCAGCTCGACGGCATGCGCCTGGATTCGCCCGAGCACAGCGGCGCGCGCGATGCCAAGGCCATGGCCTACGTGCGGCCGCATGACCTAGATGTGACACGGTACGTGTCGGGCGCTACCGGCATCGTTGCCACGCTGTCGCGTGCGATCGTGGTCGGCCCGATCGCGCGGCTGGAACTTGAGCCCACCGAATCGAATCCAGATAATCCGGGCTCCGGAACCATCATCGAGGCGCAACTCCCTGCGCAACAGTTCCGCGACCTGGGCTTGAAGGAGGGCGACACCGTCGTCGCCAATCCGCGCAAGGCCAGGGTGTTCGTAGAAGAAGATTGGGTGTCTCCTTGATCGATTGGTACTTCGGCGCGCCGCGCCGCGCGCTCGGGCTGATCTGCCTGGCCTGTGTCCTCATGCTGGCTTTCGGGCTCTACCTGCAGCACGTGGTGGGGCTCGAACCTTGCCCGATGTGCATCGTGCAGCGGTATGCGCTGGTGCTGGTGGCCCTCTTCACCGGGCTGGCCGCCATCTTCCGCAGCCGCCCGCTGCAGGTGACCGGCGGGGTGTTGGCACTGGTGTCCGCGGTGGGCGGCGCCTACACGGCGGCTGCGCAGAGCTGGCTGCAGTGGTATCCGCCCGAAGTCGTGTCCTGCGGGCGCGACCTCTACGGAATGATCGAGACCTTCCCGCTCAAGCGCGCGCTGCCGTTGATCTTCCGCGGCGGCGGCGACTGCTCCAAGGTCGATTGGTCGCTCTTCGGCATGACGCTGGCGAACTGGTCGTTCGTCGCGTTCGTGGTGCTCTCGCTGCTGCTGATCACGCTGCTCCTGCGCCGCCGCACCGCGCGCTGAGTTCTTTCTTCGCATCCGAAAAGGCGTGGCTCGCTGCCCTGAAAGAGGCGGGGAGCCACGCCGTTTTTCATGGTGGTTCCAGCGGCAACAAGGGCACGAAGTGGCCTTTCGGGGAACTCCCCCTTTAACCGGCCTTCAGAAAGCGGGGCTAGGATCGATTCGCTCCTGTCCCGCAGCCTGTTCCACTCCCGCCTCATTGCATGCCCAACACTCCCCCGCGGCGATCGCGCAAAGTCCTTCTCGGCATTGCAGCGCTCGTCGTCCTGGCCGCCGTCGCCTTCTTCTGGCTGAGTCCGGCCAAGAAAACCGAATACCTCACCGCCACCGTGCAGCGCACCGACCTCGAGAACGCGGTGCTTGCCACCGGCGTGCTGCAGGCGCTCCGGCAGGTGGAGGTGGGCGCGCAGGTCAGCGGCCAGCTCAAGTCGCTCAAGGTGGTGCTGGGGCAGACGGTGAAGAAGGGCGACTGGCTCGCCGAGATCGATCCGGTCATCTCGCAGAACACGCTGGCGCAGGAGCAGGCCAAGCTGGAGAACCTGCAGGCCCAGAAGCTCGCGAAGGAAGTGCGCATCAAGCAGGCCGAGCTCACCTGGGCCCGCCAGCGCGAAATGCTGGCGCAAGACGCCGCGCCGCGCCAGGACATGGAAAGCGCCGACGCCGAGTTGCGCGCATTGCGTGCCGACGGCGTTTCGCTGGAAGCGCAGATCCGCCAGCAGAAGCTGGCCATGGCCTCGGCGCAGACCAATCTTTCGTACACGCGCATCGTTGCGCCCATCGATGGCGACGTGGTCTCCATCAGCACGCTCGAAGGCCAGACCGTGGTGGCCGCCTTCCAGGTGCCCACGCTGATGAAGCTGGCCGACCTCTCGACCATGACGGTGAAGGCGCAGGTGTCCGAAGCCGACGTGGTGCGGGTGAAGGCGGGGCTGCCGGTGTACTTCACCATCCTCGGCGATCCCGACAAGCGCTATCACGGCACGCTGCGCGCGGTGCAGCCGTCGCCCGAGAAGATCAACAACGCGGTGTTCTTCAATGCGCTGTTCGACGTGCCGAACCCCGACCGCACCTTGCGCGTCGACATGACGGCGCAAGTGACCATCCTGCTCGGCGAAGCGAAACAGGCGCTCACGGTGCCGCTCACCGCGCTCGGCGCGCGCGACAAGGACGGCCGCCAGGAAGTGCGCGTGCTCAAACCCGACCACACCGTGGAAAAGCGCCAGGTGCGCGTGGGCATCAGCAACAACTTCCAGGCGCAGGTGCTCGAAGGGCTGAAGGAGGGCGACGTCGTCATCACGGGCGATGCCTCCGCACTCGACCCGACGAGCAGCGGCAACGAAGGCGGCGGCAACAACAGAGGAAAGCGCCAGTGACCGAGCCGCTGCTGAAGCTGCGCGGCATCGGCCGCAGCTTTCCTTCGGGCGACGAGGAAGTGCAGGTGCTCAAAGACGTCGATCTGGACATCGGCAATGGCGAAATGCTGGCCATCGTCGGCGCCTCGGGTTCGGGCAAGTCGACGCTGATGAACATCCTCGGTTGCCTCGACCGGCCGAGCAGCGGCACCTACACCGTCTCGGGGCAGGACGTGGGCACGCTCGACAGTGATGCGCTCGCCCAGCTGCGGCGCGAGCACTTCGGCTTCATCTTCCAGCGCTACCACCTGATGCAGCACCTGACGGCCACTGGCAATGTCGAGGTGCCCGCCGTCTATGCCGGCACCGACGGGGTCGCGCGCGATGCGCGGGCGCGGCAACTGCTCGCGCGCCTGGGCCTCGAAGACCGCACCGAGCATCGGCCGAGCCAGCTCTCGGGTGGCCAGCAACAGCGGGTGAGCATTGCGCGCGCGCTGATGAACGGCGGGCAGGTCATCCTGGCCGACGAGCCGACCGGCGCGCTCGACAGCAAGAGCGGCCAGGAGGTCATCGGCATCCTGCGGGAGCTTCATGCGCAGGGGCACACGATCATCATCGTGACGCACGACATGCAGGTGGCGAGCTGCACCGAACGCATCATCGAGATCGCCGACGGCGTGATCGTGGGCGACCGGCCCAATGTGCCGACCGTCGCGGCGCCTGCGCAGACGGTCGGCGCCGATGCATCGACGCCGCCCGCGATGACGAGGCCCAACCTCGGCATCGCGCGCTTCAGCACCGGCTGGGCCCGCTTCGCCGAAGCCTTCCGCATGGCATGGCGGTCGATGATGGCGCACCGCATGCGCACGGCGCTCACCATGCTGGGCATCGTCATCGGCATTACCTCGGTGGTGTCGATCGTGGCCATCGGGGAGGGCGCCAAGCGCTTCGTGCTCTCGGACATCCGCGCCATCGGCACCAACACGCTCGATGTGTACCCGGGCCGCGACTTCGGCGACGACAAGGCCGCGAGCATCCGCACGCTGACGCCGCCCGATCTGCAGGCCATCGCCGCGCAGCCCTATGTGCACAGCGTGACGCCCACCACCATGCGCGGCCTGCGACTGCGCTACCGCAGCGCCGACGTCAACGGCAACGTGAACGGCGTGAGCGACGCGTTCTTCCGCGTGCGCGACATCCAGATGGCGAGCGGCACCGCCTTCACCGCCGAGGACGTGCGCCATCAGTCGCAGGTGGTGGTGATCGACCAGAACACGCGGCGCAAGCTCTTTCCCGATGGCACCGAGCCGGTCGGCAAGGTCATCCTGGTCGGCAACCTGCCGTGCACCGTGATCGGCGTCTCGCAGGAGAAGAAGAGCATGTTCGGCGAGAACAAGTCGCTCAACATCTGGCTGCCCTACAGCACCGGCGCGAGCCGCCTCTTCGGGCAGCAGCACTTCGACGGCATCACCGTGCGCATCCGCGACGACCAGCCGACCAAGGCGGCCGAGGACAGCATCGTGCGGCTGCTCACGATGCGTCATGGCAGCAAGGATTTCTTCACCTTCAACATGGACAGCATCGTGAAGACCGCCGAGCGCACGAGCCAGTCGCTCACGCTGCTGCTCTCGCTGATCGCGGTGATCTCGCTCGTGGTGGGCGGCATCGGGGTGATGAACATCATGTTGGTGTCGGTGACCGAGCGCACCCGCGAGATCGGCATCCGCATGGCCGTCGGCGCGCGGCAGAGCGATGTGCTGCAGCAGTTCCTGACCGAGGCGGTGCTCGTGTGCCTCGTGGGCGGTTTCATCGGCGTGGTGCTGTCGTACGGCATCAGCTTTCTGTTTTCGTTGTTCGTGACGCAATGGCAAATGATCTTTTCGATGGGCGCCGTGGTGGCGGCATTTCTTTGTGCGTCGCTGATCGGCGTGCTGTTCGGCTACCTGCCGGCGCGCAATGCGGCGCGGCTCGACCCGATCGAGGCGTTGGCCCGTGAGTAGCGCGCGGCTTGTCCTGGGTTCGCTCGCCGTGGCGATGGCGCTGGGCGGCTGCACGCTGTTCCAGCCGGAGCAGCGCGCGCAGCGGCCACTCGAAGTGCCGGGGGCGTGGCAGCAGCCGCAGCCCGGCACGCCGAGCGCGGCCGCGGCATTTCCGGCGCGCTGGTGGCGTGCGTTCAACGATCCGCAGCTCGATGCGTTGCTCGACGACGCATTGCGCACCAACAACAACCTCGCCGCCGCCGGCATTCGCGTGCAGCGCGCGCAGTTGCAGGCGGGGCTGGCGAATACCAATCTCACGCCCAGCGTGGTGGGGCAGGCCAGCACCGGCCGCAGCTACGACCTGAAGCGCGGCGGCGTGGCCGGGTCGAGTTCGACATCGCTGGTGACGCTGAGCTACGAGCTCGACCTGTGGGGCCGGCTGGCGGCGCAGCGCAGTGCGGCGGACTGGGAGCTGAAAGCCACCGAGTCGGACCGGCAGGCCACCGCGCTTTCGCTGGTGGGCACTACTGCAGGGCTCTATTGGCAAGTGGGTTATCTGAACCAGCGGATCGTGTTGAGCGAAGCGGGTATGGAAGACGCACGCCGCATCCTTGCGTTGGTGCGCGCCAAGTACGCCGCGGGGGCGGTGTCGGGGCTCGACGTCGCGCAGGCTGGCCAGAACTTGGCGAGCCAGGAAGCGGCGCACACGCAACTGCTTCAACAGCGCGTCGAGGCGCGCAATGCGCTCGCGATCCTGTTCGACCGCCCACCGGAAACCGCGGCGCAGGAGCCCTCGCAACGGCCGAACATCGCGTTGCCCACGATCGATGCCGGGCTGCCCGCAAGCCTGCTTAGTCGTCGGCCCGATCTCCGCGCTGCCGAACAGCGTCTGCGCGGATCGCTGGCGAATGTCGATGCGACGCGGACCAGTTTCTATCCGGCGCTGAGCCTGACCGGTTCGCTCGGCACATCGAGCACTGCGCTGGGCGAGCTGTTGAAGAATCCAGTCGCCACGCTCGGCGCCGGGCTGGCGCTGCCTTTTCTGCAATGGAATACCGCGCGGCTGGCAGTGGGCGTCTCGCAGACGCAGTACGAAGAAGCCGTGCTCGGCTTCCGCCAGTCGCTCTACACGGCGTTGTCCGAGGTGGAGAACACCTTGTCGTCGCGAACGCAGTTGCGCGACGAGAGCGAAAAGCTGGTCGTGGCGCTGCAGCAGGCGCAGCGCGCCGAGACGCTGTCCGAAGTCCGCTACCGCGCAGGTGCCACCGCGTTGCAACCCGTGCTCGACGCCAAGGACCGGCGCCGCTCGGCCGAGATCTCGCTGGCCCTCAACCGGTTGAACCAACTCAACGCGACGATGACGCTCTACAAGGCACTGGGCGGCGCGGCGCCGAATAGATAGCGGGAAGGGCACCGACCTTCACGCCACGACAGGCGCTCGGGATACGGGGCGGTGTGGCCGGCCCCTCTGTGCCGCCGAGGAGCGCAGCGTTTCGCGGATCAGGGCTCGCAGCTGTTTGAGCCGCAGGCGAGTTCTGCGAGACCCCGCGAAGCGCGAGCACCGCAGGGGAGCCCGAAGGGCCGGCACAGTGGGGCCGACCGCACCGCACCGCACCGTGTCCCGGGCGCGCTCCCACAAGAAGCGCTACTTCTGAAAGGGCGGCACGCCGCGCAGCTTGCGAAAAATCAGCCCGGGCAGCCGCAAAACAAACTCGACCATCAACCGCGTGTGCATCCACGTCAGCAGCACGTTGTCGCGCCCGTACCGGAAGTGCGAAACCCCGCCTTCCTCGGCCGTCAGGTACTTCACCGGCGCATCGATGTTGACGGGCTTGACCCCGCGCCAGGCGAGGCGCACGACAGCTTCGGTATCGAAGTCGAAGCGCCGCATCCACGGTTGACGCGCCATCACCGCGATCAGGTCGGCGACCGGGTACACGCGAAAACCGTAGAGCGAATCACCGATGCCAGCGAACAGCGTCTCCAGCTGCGTCCATCCGTTCGACACGCGACGCCCGCGCACCCGCAGCAATGGCGCGCTGGCATCGAACACGGGCCGGCCGAGCACCATCGTCTCGGGCCGGGCGAGCGAGGCCTGCATGAACGAGGGGATGAGGTCCGCCGGATGCTGCCCATCGGAATCCATCGTCAGCGCGTGCGTGAAGCCGGCGTCCTTCGCCATGCGCAACCCATGCAGCACGGCCGCGCCCTTGCCCTGGTTCTGCGGCAGCACCCATACGCGCAGGCCCGGATCACTGGCCGCCAGTTTCTGCAGGCGCTCGCCGGTGCCGTCGTCGCTGCCGTCGACGACCACCCACACCGGGTTCCACTGCGCCCGCGCGCCCTCGACCGTCGAGAACAGGCGTTCGCCCGCGTTGTAGCTGGGGATCAGGACAAGGTGGGTGCGCGAGGCGTCTGGCATTCGGGGGACGCGTCGGTGGCGCGCTGCTCCATGTTTTGGCGGAAGTATTGTTCGAGATCGGCCTGCAGGATGTCGCTGTCGGACGTCGGCGAAAAGCGCTGGCCCAGCCGCAGGGTGAAGACGATCGGCAGTGGCGGCACGCGCCACAGCGGCCAGCCCTTGCTCAGATAAGGCGAATCGGTGTCGATGAACACCGTCTGGATCGGCGCCTGCGCGAGCTTGGCGATGAGCGTCACGCCGGGGCGAAACGCGTTGAGCGGCGGCGTCACCGTGCGCGTGCCCTCGGGAAAGATCACCAACTGGCCGCCATTGCGCAGGTCGTCCACCGCCAGCCGCACCATCATGCGCGCCGATTCGTTGCTGATATAGCGCGCGAGCCGCGCACCCGCGCCGAGAAAGATATTGCGCAGCAGGTCCGCCTTCATGATGCAGGCGCTGCGCGGCAGGCGCGCCACCAGCAGGAGCGCATCGAGCATCGTCGGATGGTTGGCCACGAAGATCACGCCGGGCTCGTTGCGCATCGGGTCGAGGCAGGCCGCGTCGATGCGCATCATGCCGGTGACGGAAGCGAGCCACCAGAACATGCGGTAGGCAAAGGCGATCGTCATGCGCCCCAGCGTGCGCGCGGGCGCGACCGGCATCACCGGGTAGAGCAGCATCGCGACGAAGTTCCAGCCCAGCGAGATGAGGCCGAGGAACAGCAGCAGCGCGTAGAGCATCAACGCGAGCGGGATCGTCCAGAGAATGCGCAGCACGCGGGTCATCTTCGCGGAGTGAATGGTGCCCCGATCGGTCGAGCCGCGGCTCAAACCCGCAGCCCGCCGGCTGCAACCGTGTGGGCCTCGATCTCGACCAGCAGATCGCTGCGGCAGATGTCCGCTTCCAGGTACACCGCGTGACGCACCATCGGGGCGTCCGCGCCGAGCGCGCTTTCGATCACGTCGCGCACCGCGTCGGTGTCCGAAGGATGGCGCACGTACACCACGCAATCGAGTTCGGCCAGCGAGAAGGTCGCGGTGACGCGCTTGTTGGCGGCGGCGATCACGGCTGCGAGGTTGCGCAGCGTTTCGCGCGCCTGTTCCTGCACGTCGCCGTCGTGCTGCGTCTCGTGGCCGACGATGCTCGCGGTGCCGGAGATGAAGAGGGCGATGTTGCCGTCGCCGATGTCCGACAGCGCGGCGCGCGAGAAGGTCGGCGAACGGGGACCGTAGGTTTCGGGATAGCGGTAGGCCGAGACCTGCCGCGGGTTCTCGACCGGCAGCGGCGCCGCCTGGCCCGCGAGAAAGCGGATCGACAGCATGCCCTGATGAATGCCCAGCGCGCACGCCGCCGGAGCACCTTCGAACGCGGCGCGACCGGCTTCGAAGAAAGCTTCCTGCCGGCCGAGGTTGAACTGGCGGTAGCGCTCCAGGCCGCCGCCGTCGGCGTTGATCTGCGGCAGGTAGTTCCAGATGCGCTGCAGGTGCGGCGTGCCGGCCTGCTCGAGCGTCTTGAAGAGATCGCGGTAGGCGCGGTGCGCGAGTTCGGCGAGACCCTGCTTCTCCGCGGATTCATCGAGGTCGATGGCGCCAAGCAGCCAGTGGCCGTCGGTGCGCCAGCGCGCGATGCCGGTGGTGCCCGACTCGATGTGCTGCGTGCCCGTCACGTCCCACACATCGGCCATGGCGCCGTGCGACGACAGCACGCGCGCATTGACGGTCGGCATCCATGCCACGCTGTGAGGCGTGCCGTAGCCGAGGGCGGCGAAGGGCGCCTTGCCGTCCGTGGCCAGCGCGAGGCTGTCCGCCAGCGAAAGGCGCTCGACGCGCAGGTGGGAGGAAGAGATGTCGTCCTGAACTCGCACTGTCAAGCGGCCTTAGCGATCTGTTCTGGTTTGCGGGCGGTGTAGGAAGAAAAGACGCCCAGACTCGGATGGCGGCGCACCTCGGTGAAGCCCGCATCGCCCAGCGCCTGCATCACCCGCTCGGGCGGAATGCAGGCCTCGATGGTGTCCCAGTAGTAGCGCCACAGTTCGGAGGTGTTGCGCTGGCGGCCGACCACGCGGGCGATCAGCGGCACCACGGCGCGCATGTAGCCCTTGAGCAGAGCCGTTGCGATGCGGCCTTCGGGCTTGGTGATTTCGAGCACGATCACGCGCCCGCCCGGCCGCAGCACGCGATGGAATTCGCTGAAGGCGGCCGCCACGTCGCTGATGTGGCGCATCGCGTAACCCATGCTCACGAAATCGGCGCTGGCATCGGGGCGGGGAATTGCTTCGGCCACGCCCTCCAGCAGTTCGACGCCGGGCAGCTTGACCTGTTCCATCATGCCGGCGCTCGGGTCGACGCCAGTGAGTTTTCCGGTGGGGCCGATGATCTTGAGCGCCTCGCGCGCCACGAGGCCGGTACCGATGCCCACGTCCAGCACCTCTGCGCCGGCGGCAAGGCCGGCTTGCTGCAGTGCAGCGCGGCGGTACGAGGGGCCGGTCCCGAAGGCCAGCACGCTCTCGATGCGATCGTAGTCCGCCGCGGTGCTGTCGAAGATGCGGCGAAGAAATGCCTGGTGCTCTACCTCATTGTTGTAATACAGCGGAAGGGGCGCGTGAGGCGCGAGGGTGTCGGGATTCCCGGTTCCGACGGTAGGCGATGGCGTCATCGAAAGATTATCGCCAAAAGCTCCGGCCCGAATTCCGGGGTGCCGGCGGGCGTTGCGTGCGCCGGACAGTAAACTCGCACCTTGCTTTGAAAACACAAGACAGCGAGATAGAAAGCCATGGCCGGACACAGCAAATGGGCGAATATTCAGCACCGGAAGGGCCGCCAGGACGAGAAGCGCGGCAAGCTCTGGACCCGCGCCATCCGTGAAATCACCGTGGCCGCCCGCGCCGGCGGCGGCGACCTGAGCGCCAACCCGCGGCTGCGGCTGGCGGTCGAAAAAGCCAAGGCGGTCAACCTCCCGATCGACACGGTCAAGCGCAACATCGACAAGGCCACCGGCAACCTCGAAGGCGTCAACTACGAGGAAATTCGTTACGAGGGGTACGGCATCGGCGGCGCGGCGATCATCGTCGACACCATGACCGACAACCGCGTGCGCACCGTGGCCGAAGTGCGCCACGCCTTCTCCAAGCACGGCGGCAACATGGGCACCGAAGGCTCGGTGGCCTTCCAGTTCAAGCACTGCGGCCAGATCATCTTCGCGCCCGGCACCGATGAAGACAAGGTGATGGAAGTGGCGCTCGAAGCAGGCGCCGAAGACGTCGTGACCGACGACGACGGCGCGATCGAGGTGATCACCGCCGTCGGCGATTTCGAAGCCGTGAAACACGCGCTCGAAGCCGCCGGCCTTGCCCCCGACGCCGCCGAAGTCACCATGCGCGCCGAGAACCCGATCGAAGTCGCTGGCGAAGACGCCGCCAAGATGCAGAAATTGCTCGACGTGCTCGAGGACCTGGACGATGTGCAGGCGGTCTATCACAACGCCTCACTCACTGAATGAGCGAGCGAATGAACATTGATCCACAGCGAATGAAGAAGGCCCACGAATGAAGGTATTGGTTATTGGAGGAGGGGGCCGTGAACACGCCTTGGCATGGCGACTGGCACAGGCCGCTCGTGTGAGCCGCGTGTACGTGGCGCCGGGCAACGGCGGCACCGTGAGCGACGAGCGCTACGACTGCATCGACATCACCGAACCCGCCGCGCTGCGCGAGTGGGCCATCAAGGAAAAGATCTCGCTGACCGTGGTCGGCCCCGAGGCGCCGCTGGCTGCGGGCGTGGTCGACGAATTCCGCGCGCACGGCCTGCGCATCTTCGGCCCGACGCAGGCTGCCGCGCAGCTGGAAAGTTCCAAGGCGTTCTCCAAGGCGTTCATGAAGCGCCACAAGATCCCGACGGCCGAATACGAAGCTTTCACCGACGCGGCAGCAGCGCATGCCTACATCGACGCCAAGGGCGCGCCGATCGTCG
Organism: Variovorax sp. W1I1; assembly: GCF_030815625.1. Lineage (NCBI taxonomy): Bacteria > Pseudomonadati > Pseudomonadota > Betaproteobacteria > Burkholderiales > Comamonadaceae > Variovorax > Variovorax sp. W1I1. The sequence goes on from NZ_JAUSWZ010000001.1 coordinate 2,259,657, forward strand.
TCAAGGCCGACGGCCTGGCCGCCGGCAAGGGCGTGGTCGTGGCCATGACCGCTGAAGAAGCGCACGAGGCTGTCGACTTCATGCTGGTCGACAACAAGTTCGGCGTGTCGCACAACGACGGCGGCGCGCGCGTGGTCATCGAGGAATTCCTTCAGGGCGAAGAGGCCAGCTTCATCGTGCTGTGCGACGGCAAGAACGTCACCGCGCTCGCCACCAGCCAGGACCACAAGCGCCTGCTCGACGGCGACGAAGGCCCCAACACCGGCGGCATGGGCGCATATTCGCCCGCACCGGTGGTCACGGCCGAGGTGCATGCGCGTGCGATGCGCGAAATCATCCTGCCGACCATCCGAGGCATGGAAAAGGACGGCATTCCGTACACCGGCTTCCTCTATGCCGGCCTGATGATCGACGCGTCCGGCCATCCGAAGACGCTCGAATTCAACTGCCGCATGGGCGACCCCGAGACGCAGCCGATCATGATGCGGCTCAAGTCGGACCTGTTCGAGGTGTTCTGGCACGCCACCGATGGCATGCTGGACCAGGTCGAGCTGCAGTGGGACCGTCGCGTCGCGCTCGGCGTGGTGATGGCGGCACATGGCTATCCGCTCTCGCCGCGCAAGGGCGACCGCATCACGGGCATTCCGCCTGAAGCGCCCGACGCTGTGGTGTTCCACGCCGGAACAACCATGCAGGACGGCGAACTCAAGACCAGCGGCGGCCGCGTGCTCTGCGTGACCGTGCTGGCCGACAGCGTGAAGCTCGCGCAGCAGCGGGTCTACGAGGTCGCTGCGCGCGTGCGTTTCGATGGCGCGCAATACCGCAAGGACATCGGATTCCGCGCATTGCATGCGCGCAATGCCCCTCAAGCCTGATGCAGCAGACGAACCCCGCGGCAGTCGGCAGCTACCTGCGCGGACTGCAGCAGTCGATCATCGCGGCGGTCGAGAAGGCCGATGGCGGCACCTGCCTGCACGATGCCTGGCACAAGGCGCCGGGCGAGCCGCTGCAGGGCAATGGCCTCACCTGCATCCTCGAAGGCGGGGCGCTGTTCGAGCGCGCGGGTTGCGGGTTCTCTCAGGTGCGCGGGCCCAAGCTGCCGCCTTCGGCCACGCAGAATCGGCCTGAATTGGCCGGCGCGCCATTCGAGGCGATGGGCGTGTCGCTGGTGTTCCATCCGCGCAATCCGTATGTGCCGATCGTCCACATGAACGTGCGCATGCTGGCCGCGCTGCCCGAGGGCGGAGAGCCGGTCTGCTGGTTCGGTGGCGGCATGGACCTGACGCCTTGCTACGGCTTCGAGGAAGACGCGGTGCACTTTCACACCGTGTGCCGCGATGCGCTCGCGCCCTTCGGCGACGACAAGTACCCGCGCTTCAAGACCTGGTGCGACGAGTATTTTTTCCTGAAGCACCGCAATGAGCAGCGCGGCATCGGTGGCATCTTCTTCGACGATTTCGCCGAAGGCGGTTTCGAGAATGGCTTTGCGTTGATCCGCTCGGTCGGCGATGCGCTCCTGCCGGCGTACCTGCCGCTGGTCGAGCGCCGTCGCCACACGCACTACGACGAACGCGAGCGCGAATTCCAGCTTTACCGGCGCGGGCGCTACGTCGAGTTCAACCTCGTGTGGGACCGCGGCACGCACTTCGGGCTTCAGTCGGGTGGGCGCACTGAATCGATCCTGCTCTCGATGCCGCCGCTCGCAAGCTGGGCTTACCGTCAGCAGCCGGAACCCGGCAGCCCCGAAGCCGCGCTGTACAGCGACTTTCTTCCGCGGCGCGACTGGCTGTGAACTCTTCCGGCAAGGCTCCGCGCATTGGCGTTTTTGGCGGCGCTTTCGATCCGCCGCACAACGCCCACGTCGCCTTGGCCAAAGCCGCATTGACGCAGCTCGACCTGGCCGAGTTGCACGTCATCCCGACAGGGCAGGCGTGGCACAAGAGCCGCACGCTCACGCCGAAGGAAGACCGCCTAGCGATGACGCGGCTGGCCTTCGCCGATTTGAAGGGCGGCAAGGTCGTCATCGACAGCCGCGAAGTGTTGCGCGACGGCCCCACCTACACGCTGGACACCCTGCACGAGTTGCAGAAAGAGCAGCCCGGCGCTCAACTGGTTTTGATCATGGGCGCCGATCAGGCGAGCGCGTTGCCGAGCTGGCACGGCTGGCAGGCTATACTCGGCATTGCTATCGTTTCTGTAGCGTATCGCGCACTATCGACGGGCGGCATTGCCCGTTTTGATCCGAACATGCTGCTCAACCTCCCGGCTGGCGCGCGTTTCGAGGCGCTAGAACTGCCTGCCATGGACACCAGCGCCACCGAGATTCGGCGGCGCGCTGCACTGGGCGTGGACATTTCCTCGCTGGTTCCGCCCACGGTTGCACGCTATATTGACCAACACCACCTCTACCGCTCTGCCTGATGACCACTGAAGCCGCCGCCAAGAAAGACACCCAGAAACTCCAGCGAGCCATCATCGATGGACTCGAAGACGTCAAGGCGCAGGACATCCAGGTATTCGACACAGAGCACTTGTCGCCGCTGTTCGAGCGCGTGATCGTCGCGTCGGGCACTTCGAATCGCCAGACCAAGGCGCTCGCCGCCAGCGTGCGTGACGCGGTCCGCGAGGCCGGCTTCGGCAAGCCGCGCATCGAGGGCGAGGACAACGGCGAGTGGATCATCGTGGACTGCGGCGCGGCCGTCGCGCACATCATGCAGCCTGCCATCCGCCAGTACTACCACCTCGAAGAGATCTGGGGCGACAAGCCGGTGCGCGCCAAGCTGGGCGGCGCCAAGCCTGCCGCCAGCACCTCGTCGAGCACGGAAGAAGTGAGCGACAAGAAGAAAAAGCCCGCCGCCAAGGAGCCTTCGCTGCGCCGCTCGAGCGCCGCCAAGACCGCAGTCAAGGCCGCCGAACAGGAAGCCCGGGAAGAGAAAGCCCGCCGCTCGCCCGCAAGAAAAACGGCTGCGAAGAAGGCACCCGCCAAGAAGACCTCGACCACCGCGCGCACGCCGGTCAAGGTGATTGGCAAGCCCGCCGCGAAGAAGACTGCGGCCAAGCCCGCGGCAAAGAAGGCGCCTGCCAAGAAGGCGCCAGCCCGCCGCGCATGAAGCTGCTGGTGGTCGCCGTCGGGCAGCGCATGCCCGACTGGGCGCAGACTGCCTGGGACGACTACGCCAAGCGCTTCCCGCCCGAGCTCAAGCTCGAGCTGCGCGCTGTCAAGACCGAACCCCGTGGCTCCAAGTCACTGGAGACGCTCTACGCCGCCGAACGCGAACGCATCGAGGGCGCCATTGCTCGCGGCATGCGCATCGTGGCGCTCGACGAGCGCGGCACCGCACTCACCACCAAGGCACTCGCCACGCGCCTGCAGGCTTGGCAGATCGAGGGCGACGACGTGGCCCTGGTCATCGGCGGGCCCGATGGCCTCGACCCCGCGTTCAAGGCCGCTGCGCACGAACGCATCCGTCTCTCGGACCTGACCCTGCCGCATGCGATGGCGCGGGTGCTGCTGGTCGAACAGTTGTACCGGGCGTGGTCGGTCAACGCGGGCCATCCGTATCACCGGGAATGACCAGGCCGGTCGCCTTGCTCGATGAGGCGAACTGCGAACCTGTGCCCGCGCTGCTGCCGCATGAACTGGTCTGGAACCTCACGGAGCCTTGAACTTGCCCGACTTCATCTATCTTGCGTCGCAAAGCCCGCGCCGTGCTCAATTACTCGGCCAACTTGGCGTTCGCCATGAACTGCTGCTGGCCACGCCCGAGGAAGACGCCGAATCGCTCGAAGTCGTGCTGCCCAACGAGTCGCCGACGGCATATGTGCAACGCGTCACCGCCCTCAAGCTCGATGCAGCAGTCGCGCGACGCAAGCGCCTCGGCCTTGTCGACGCACCCGTGCTTTGCGCCGACACCACGGTAGCGCTCGGACGCACCATCCTCGGCAAGCCCGAGGACGCGCGCGATGCCGAGCGCATGCTGGCGCTGCTGTCCGGCAGTACCCACCGCGTGCTGACCGCCGTCGCGCTGCAGCACGGCGGCCGACGCCATGCGGCGCTCAGCGTGTCGCGCGTGCGCTTCGCCGCGATCACGAAGAAACAGATCGCCGGCTATGCAGCCAGCGGCGAGCCGCTCGGCAAGGCCGGCGCCTATGCGATCCAGGGCGCCGCGGCTGCTTTCATCGAGCACATCAGCGGGTCCTATTCGGGCATCATGGGACTCCCGATGTTCGAGACCGCGCAGCTGCTTCGCAGTGCCGGTTTCAAAACTTAAGAATTCCATGCAAGACATCCTGATCAACTGGTCCCCTCAAGAGACCCGTGTGGCACTGGTCGAGCACGGCGCGGTGCAAGAACTGCACGTCGAACGCACGCTGGAGCGTGGGCTGGTCGGCAACATCTACCTGGGCAAGGTCTCGCGCGTGCTGCCGGGCATGCAGTCGGCGTTCATCGACATCGGCCTGGAGCGCACGGCCTTCCTGCACGTGGCCGACATCGTCGCGCCGTTCACGCCGGGCTCGCGTCCGAGCGCGCCGACTCCTGAGCGCGACCATCGCAACGGCGGCCCGATGGTGCCGATCGAGAAGCAGGTGTTCGAAGGGCAGTCGCTGCTGGTGCAGGTGATCAAGGACCCGATCGGCACCAAGGGCGCACGGCTGTCGACGCAGATCAGCATTGCCGGACGGCTGCTGGTGTTCCTGCCGCAGGACAACCACATCGGCGTCTCGCAGAAGATTCCTTCGGAGCAGCGCGAATCGCTGCGCACGCGCATGCTGACGCTGATCGAGGCGGCTGCTGCGGCCGACAGCGGCGGCGTGGTGCCGGCCAATACCGGTGGCTTCATCCTGCGTACCAACGGCGAGGATTCGTCCGATGCCGAGCTGGCCGAAGACATCGGCTACCTGCGCAAGACCTGGTCGCGCATCCGCGATGCGTCGAGCAAGCTGCCCGCGATGTCGCTGCTGCACCAGGACCTGAGCCTCTTGCAGCGCGTGCTGCGCGACATGACCATCGAAGAGACGCAGACCATCCGCATCGACTCGCGCGAGCAGTTCGAGGTGCTGCTGAAGTTCGGTCTCGAATTCATGCCGCAGGCCGCGGGCAAGCTGCAGCACTACAAGGGCGAGCGGCCGATCTTCGACCTGTATTCGGTGGACGAGGAAATCGCCAAGGCGCTGGGCAGGCGCGTGGAGCTCAAGTCGGGCGGCTACCTTGTGGTCGACCAGACCGAGGCGTTGACGACGGTCGACGTGAACACCGGCGGCTTCGTTGGCGCGCGCAATTTCGACGACACGATCTTCAAGACGAATCTCGAAGCGGCACAGGCGATTGCGCGGCAGCTGCGGCTGCGCAACCTGGGCGGAATCATCATCGTCGACTTCATCGACATGGGGCGCGACGACCACCGCGAGCAGGTGCTGGCGGAATTTCGCAAGCAACTGGCGCGCGACCGGGTCAAGACCACGGCGGGCGGCTTCTCGCAGCTCGGGCTGGTCGAGATGACACGCAAGCGCACGCGCGAATCGCTGGCCCACATGCTGTGCGAACCGTGCGCGGCCTGCGGCGGGCAAGGCATCGTGAAAACTGCGCGCAGCGTGGCTTATGACGTGATGCGCGAGATCCTGCGGGAAGCCCGGCAGTTCACGCCGCGCGAATTCCGCATCGTGTCGTCGCCGCAGGTGATCGAGCTTTTCCTTGATGAAGAAAGCCAGCATCTCGCGGGGTTGAGCGACTTCATCGGCAAGCCGATTTCGCTGCAGTCCGAGCCTGCCATCGGGCAGGGGCAGTACGACATCGTGCTGCTCTGAGCGAGCGGCTCAGAGCGTCGGGTCTTGCCCCGGCGTCGCACTGCGCACGGCCAACGTCTGCAGGCGTGCATAGAGCCCGTCGAGCGCCATCAACTGAGCGTGGCTGCCTTGCTCGGCAATGCGGCCTTGCTCCATCACGATGATGCGGTCGGCGTGCTGGATGGTCGAGAGCCGGTGGGCCACGATCAGCGTGGTGCGGTTCTGCATCAGGCGATGCAGGGCGTCCTGCACCAGACGTTCCGATTCGGTGTCGAGTGCCGAGGTGGCTTCGTCGAGCAGCAGCACGGGCGCGTTCTTGTAGAGCGCGCGCGCAATGGCGAGACGCTGGCGCTGCCCACCTGAGAGCTGAGTGGCGTTGTGGCCCAGCACCGTGTCCATGCCCTGCGCCAGATTCTCGACGTGGGCGCTCAGGTTGGCGGCGACCAGGCACTCGTTGACGCGCCCGCGGTCGATCTCGGAGCCCAGCGCCACGTTGGCAGCGAGCGTGTCGTTGAGCATGACCACGTCCTGGCTCACCATCGCGAACTGCGCGCGCAGGCTCTTGAGCTTCCACTCGCTGGTGTCGTGACCATCGAGCAGCACCTGCCCGCCGCTGGGCTGCACGAAGCGCGGCAGCAGGTTGACCAGCGTGGTCTTGCCAGAGCCTGAGGGGCCGACGAAAGCCACCACCTGGCCAGGCTGGATGGTCAGGCTCACGCCGTCGAGCGCGCGCTGTTCATCGTCGCCGCGGTAGCTGACCTGCACGTTGCGCAGTTCGATGTGGCCATCGGCGTGCGCCATCTCGAAGCTGCCTTGCGATTCGGGCGCGACCTCGTCGACCAGGATCAGGCCGCGTTCGAGTGCCGCGAGCCCGCGCGTGATCGGCCCGGCCACTTCGGCGAGGCGCCGGATCGGCGCGATCAACATCAGCATGGCGGTGATGTATGCGACGAATCCGCCGACGGTGAAGCCCTGCTTACCGCTTTGCCAAAGGGCAATCATCACGACGATCGACAGCGCGAGCGAAGCCATCATCTGCGTGAGCGGCGTGGTGGCGGCCTGGGCGATGGTGGACTTCACGGCCAGGCGGTTGAGCCGCTGGCTCAGTTGTTCGAAGCGGCGCTCCTGGGCCTGCTCGGCGCCATGCAACCGCACGACGCGATGGGCGAGCACGTTCTCCTCCACCACGTAGGCCAACTCGTCGGTCGCCTGCTGGCCCTGCTGGGTGAGCTTGTAGAGGCGCTTGGAGAACACCTTCATGATCCAGGAGATGCTGGGCACGAGAAACGCGACGATCAGCGTCAGCTTCCAGTTCAGATAGACCAGGTAGCCCAGCAGCGCGATGAGCGTGAAGCCATCGCGCGAAAGCCCGAGCAGCGCCTGCACCAGCAGCATCGCGCCCGTCTGTACCTCGTATACCACTGTGTTCGACAGCGCACTCGCCGACTGGCGCGTGAAGAGGGCGAGCTCGGCGCCGAGCAAGCGTTCGAACAGCACCCGGCGCAGCTTCTGCATGCCTTCATTGGCAATACGCGACAAGGCATATTGAGAGATGAATTGCGCGATGCCGCGCACGGCGAACAGCAGTAGCACGGCGGCGGGCACGAACCACAGCGGCATCTCGCCGCGGGTGAAGCCGCGGTCGAGCAGCGGCTTCAGAAGCGCGGCCATCAGCGGCTCGGTGATGGCCGCCAGCATGGCCCCGCAGAGGCCCACGGCCCACCATTTGCGCGAGCTGCCGAACCAGGTCATGAGACGCGCCAGACGGCGCATCAGGGGAGGGCGCGGGGTCTCGCTGCCAGGGGATGCTTGCATGGCGGCGGATTCTACGGGTCGTCCCGAGGCTCGCTTTTTGCCGGAGTCGTGTAGGACCGAACCGATGGATAAACGTTTTGTGACGGGAGCACCGGGCCAGTGTGTAACATGTGGCCCCTTGCGTCGGGCCGAAACTTTTTGTCCGAAAACCTCTCCGAACCGCATGAACAAGCCGTTGTCAGCTCCTACCCCAACTCCTTCTTCATCGCTATTTGCACGCCGCAGTCTCATTGCGGCCCTTGCTGCCACCCCCATGCTTCCAGCGCTCGCCCAGTTCCGGGTCGAAGTGTCGGGCGTCGGGTTGACGCAATTGCCGATCGCGTTGGTCCCCTTCAAGGGCCAGGATTCATCGCCGCAGAAGATCTCCGACATCGTCCAGGCCGACCTGGAACGCAGCGGCCAGTTTCGCGGCGTCGATGCCTCGGGCCAGGCGCTGGACGAGGCCTCGCGTCCCGACCTGTCGCTGTGGCGCCAACGCACAGCCGACTCGCTGGTGGTGGGCAGCGTCACCCGCCTCGCGGATGGCCGCTTCGATGTGAAGTTCCGCCTGTGGGACGTGGTCAAGGGCCAGGACCTCGGTGGCCAGAGCTACACCGTGCCGCAAGGCGACCTGCGCCTCGCCTCGCACCGCATCGCCGACTTCGTCTATGAAAAGCTGACCGGCGAAAAGGGCATCTTCTCGACCCGCATCGCGTACGTCACGAAGGGCGGCAGCCGCTACTCGCTGTGGGTGGCCGACGCCGACGGCGAGAACGCGCAGGCCGCACTCGCGAGCCCCGAGCCGATCATCTCGCCGTGCTGGTCGTCCAACGGCCAGCAACTGGCGTACGTGTCCTTCGAGTCGCGCAAGCCCGTGGTCTACGTGCACAACGTGGCCAGCGGCCAGCGCCGACTGCTGGCGAACTTCAAGGGTTCCAACAGCGCTCCTGCATGGGCACCGGACGGCAACTCGCTCGCCGTCACCCTCAGCCGCGACGGCGGCTCGCAGCTCTACACAATCCCGGCCGGCGGCGGCGAACCTCGCCGGCTTACCCAGAGCGCGAGCATCGACACCGAGCCGGTGTACTCGGCCGACGGCAGCACGATCTACTTCGTGAGCGACCGCGGCGGTGCTCCCCAGATCTACAAGATGAGTGCCAGCGGCGGCAACCCGACTCGCGTCACCTTCAGTGGCACCTACAACATTTCTCCGTCCGTCAGCGGCGATGGCCGGTGGTTGGCCTACATCTCGCGCATTGGCGGTGCCTTCAAACTCCAGGTGATGGAGTTGGCGACCGGCAATGTGGCGTCCATCACCGACACCAACGCCGACGAGAGCCCGAGTTTTGCCCCCAATAGCAAGCTGATCGTCTACGCAACGCACCTGCAGGGCCGCGAAGCGCTGATGACGACCACGCTCGACGGAAAAATAAAGGCACGACTGGCGGGACAGGCGGGAGACATCAGGGAACCGGACTGGGGTCCGTTTCAAAAGCAATGATTAGGTTTATTTGAGGAGTTCGTAATGTTGAAACGCACAATTTATTCGCTGGCCATCGTGGCTCTCATCGCCGGTTGCTCGTCGGGCACGAAGCTCAACGAAACGCCCGTCACCGACGGCCGCGGCACAGCTGGCCAGCAAGGCGGCGCCAGCACGGTGACCCCGGTCAACGCTGACCAGAGCGCGGCCACGGCACAAGGCCCGGTCGGCGTGGCTCGCATCGTGTACTTCGACTACGACAGCTACACGGTCAAGCCCGAGTTCCAGTCGATCATCGACGGCCACGCCCGCTTCCTGAAGAGCGCACCGCAGCGTCGCATTTCGATCGAAGGCCATACCGATGAGCGCGGTGGCCGTGAGTACAACCTGGCCCTCGGCCAGAAGCGCGCCGAGGCCGTTCGCCGTGCACTGACCCTGCTGGGCGTGAACGACAGCCAGATCGAAGCCGTGAGCTTCGGCAAGGAAAAGCCGGCCGTTCAAGGTGGCGGCGAAGAGGCGTGGGCACAGAACCGCCGCGCTGAAATCCGCTACACCCGGTGATGCCACGCGCTCTGTTGCGGGGCGCGGCGCTGGCTGCCGCCCTGCTATGCGTCTCGATGGGCTCGCAGGCCGCGTTGTTCGAGGATGACGAGGCCCGCAAGGCCATCCTCGACCTGCGCCAGCGCGTCGAGGCCATGCGCCAGCAAACCGACCAGCGGCTGACCGACGAAAACGGCCAGTTGCGCCGCAGCCTGCTCGACCTGCAAAACCAGATCGAGCAGATGCGTGGCGATCTGGCGCGCATGACCGGCCAGAACGAGCAGCTCACGCGCACGCTGAGCGAAATGCAGTCGCGCCAGACCACCATCGACGACAAGCTCAGGCAGAACGAGCCGTCCAAGGTGACGGTCGACGGCCGCGAGTTCAACGCCGATCCCAAGGAAAAGGCCGACTTCGAAGCTGCGCTCGGCATCTTCCGTGCCGGCCAGTTCGCGCAGTCGCAAACGGCCTTCGCCGAATTCGTCAAGCGCTACCCGCAAAGCGGCTACAACGCCTCGGCGCTGTTCTGGCTTGGCAATGCGCAGTACGCCACGCGCAACTACAACGAGGCCATCGCGAATTTCCGCTCGATGCTCTCGCTCGCGCCCGATCACGCCAAGGCCCCCGAGGCCGTGCTGTCGATCGCGAACTGCCAGATCGAGTTGAAGGACACGCGCTCGGCACGCCGCACGCTGGAAGACCTGGCCAAGGCCTATCCCCAGTCCGAAGCCGCACAGGCGGGCCGCGAGCGTCTCTCGCGCCTGCGCTGATGCCAGCGGGGCACTCCGCTTGAGCGCAACCCTTCCTGCAGCGTTCACACCGGTCGCCGCGGATGTCGTCACCGACACCGCGGCGTCTGACTTTGCGCGCCGCTTCGGCGGCCTCGAGCGGCTCTACGGCGTGGCCGGTGCCGCGCGCATCCGCAACGCCCATGTGCTCGTCGCCGGCATCGGCGGCGTGGGCTCATGGGCGGTGGAGGCGTTGGCGCGCAGCGGGGTGGGGCGGTTGACGCTGGTCGATCTCGATCATGTGTCGGAGTCGAACATCAACCGGCAGATCCACGCACTCGAGGCGACCGTGGGGCAGGCCAAGGTCGAGGCCATGCGCGACCGCATCGCGCAGATCAATCCCGACTGCAAGGTGCTCGCGCTCGACGAGTTTGTCGAACCCGGCAACTGGACGGCTTTGCTCGATGCCGCACAGGCCTCGAATGGCCCGGCCACGGCCGTCATCGACGCGTGCGACCAGGTGAAGGCCAAGCTGACCATGGCCGCGTGGGCACGCGCATCGCGTGATGCCGCATTCATCACAGCGGGTGCTGCAGGAGGCAAGCGGCAGGCGCACAAGGTCGACATCGACGATCTTTCGCTCGTCACGCATGACCCGCTGCTCGCCCAGCTTCGCCAGCGCCTGCGCAAAGAACATGGCGCGCCGCGCGAAGGCAAGAAGATCGGTGTGACCTGCGTCTTCAGCCGCGAGAGCGTTGCGCCGCCCGATGCGTCCTGCGCGATCGAAGAAGGCGACGGTTCGCTCAATTGCCATGGCTATGGTTCAGTGGTGAGCGTCACGGCCACCTTCGGACAATGTGCGGCAGGCTGGGTTCTCGACAAAATAGCGAGCAACGCCACGCTATAATCTTTGGCTTTGCCGGATTCAACATCGGCAAGAAGCAAAAAATGGTTCCGGGACGTTAGCTCAGTTGGTAGAGCAGCGGACTTTTAATCCGTTGGTCACTGGTTCGAATCCAGTACGTCCTACCAACCGCAAGCCACATGGCTACTAGATAGGCCGCTATTTAATCAATAGCGGCTTTTCTTTTGGCTTCGTGCTTTCGGCGCTCATGTAGCCGCCATGTAGCCACCGGTACAGCGTCTCCGTGGTGCTTTCGTTTGCCACGGCATGAGTCGCACCGGACAATCCGAGCCTCAACACCGAGTGGCATCCTGATCCTCGGCAGTCCATACGCCGTCCCACCACATAGGCTTCTGAGCGCTCCATGTACTACGACATAGCTGGAACGAACACACGAATCCTTGGAGCCATCCACGTTTTTCCAGCGGGCACAAGCGCTGTTCCTTCGTGGGTTTGGGACGCTTTCCATTGGTCGGAATTGATTGAGAAGGAACACGATTCGGCGGAACTGATTGCGTGTTTCCATGACGCTCACACCAAGGCGCTGAAACCTTGGGGAGCTCTATTCATGAAACTCGGCCAAGGGTTCCGAAGCATTGCGGTGCTCCCAGGCGTTGAAGTCCTGTTTGCGAACGCCCTTGCTGCCACCTCCAGGCCCGCGATGACGTACTTAGAGACTGGAAAGTCGGTAGGCGATCTCTTTGATGCGGTGCCCGCTTCCTCCATTGCCGCGGCCCACACCGTGATGGACGCCGCGATGGCCCAAATGGAAGCTAACCTCTGCGCTCTGCATTCAGCATGGAATAAGGGCGACGCTGGAGCCCTTGAAGCGATTCAACGTGAAAGCCCGCTCGGATCCATGCCGTCAATGCGGCACGCCTTCTTTTCAGCTCGAAACGAGAACTGGGCTCACACCATAGCGGCCAGAGGTCCATCGGATAAGCGACGGCTTCTTGTTGTCGGCGCTCTGCATCTAGTTGGTCCCGACAGCCTGCTGCAAACGTTGACGCGATGCGGCTTAGACACGCACCCTGTGCCGGGCTGAAAACTCGCGAATTGCCGTAGAAAAACCAGAATCTCCCGCGGCTTTCGCCCAAGTGGCTAATAGCTGCTAAGAATTCTGGTAACAACTCTCAAAAATCATGGGTCTTGGTCCGTGCGCCTGATTGCTAGTAGCCATGGCTACTAGCAATAGCTCGGCAAAACTCGTCACTTCGGCCCTGCATTCAGGGTCAACCACCCTCCATTGGTCCCTGGACGTATGAGGAGGTCGCCCGCGGCTGTGTCGTGACGACTGACTGCGAGTGATGTGCGCTCTACAGTAGCCGTCAAACGGCTGGATTATTGAGCGGCCAAGCGCTCCGCAATGTCACGCGCGCCGAGGCCTCGCACTGAAGCCAGACTTTCAAGCTGCGCCGCGCGTGGACGCGCCTTGCCTTGCTCCCAGTGATAGATCGTCTGGCCCGAAACGCCGACAAGCGTTCCATAGCTCGCGGCGGAAAGTCCCAGTTTTGCCCGATGTGCTGCCAGCCGAGTAGCGCTGAATCGGCGCTTTGTGTCTGAGCCCTTTGCATCGTCCGGTGTTTCGACCGCGGCTTGGCGGGCAGCGCCCTTGTTGACGCGTCGTAATTCCTTCTCCAGCGCGCTAACCTGCCGGCGCAGATCCGCAATTGCCGAGCGATGGCTTGTCGAGGCCTTCTTGAGCGTTTCAATCTCTACGCGAACCTCTTTTCGAGCTACGCGAGAGATTTCTGCTTTGAGGATTGATGTGATGTCGGGCATGGCGGCATTGTGACTTCCTCGGGCTGGGCGTTGTCCATCCGAAGCATATGCAGTAGGCGCAGCCTCACTTTGATTGGGTTTGATTGTTTTCAGACAAGGCCGAGGAACATTGCCGAAGCCATGGCAGACATCGATTGGTGCATCGACTCCGGCCCTGAATCCACCCGCGCCCGCTTGACGAACTCAACGGTCCAGTTCATGTCCACAGGGCCACCGTTTGCGCCTGTAATCTCTGTCTTCTCGACGTACAGCCCGCTTGCCTTGCCGCGAGCGATCTCAGCAGCAACTGCTGCGGCGTACTTCTCGGCCTTCTCCGCCTTGTCGCTCAGGTCTGCCAGCCGCTGCAGGTGGCTTTCAAGCGTCATCTGCGAGGCTTCAACGACCGGCGCACGAAGCTCCGCAAGCCTTGCGGCGATCTTGGGGTTGTCTGTGAGCGCTTTCGCTTCCCGGTTCACGGACTCGGGCTTCATGCGGCCAGCGCTGTAGCAGCGTCGGTAGGCCTCGCTGGCGTTCCCTGTCTCCATGTACGCGAGACAGAACGCTTCTTAAGCTGGGAGATTTTCTAAGTTCACCGGAGAATCCAGCCCATGGAGAACGCTATGAATGTGAACTACGCAAAACTCGATCAAGACAATGAAGCTCAGTTCGTCAAGCAGATGGAAGAGGGGATGAAGGCCGGTGCTGCCGAGCGAACCTTCTTCTCGGCTGGGCTGGCTGCGCATCAGTCGGCTATCACTGATGGGCTCATGCCGAGTCGGAACGAAGAGGGCGATCTCGTCTACTCCCCGCAGCAAGGGATGAAAGCTGCATGCCACGCCAGAGAAGATGCCGCTGCGATCCTGAACATCCAGCTACCAGCTTTGAAGTTGCTGCATCAGGTGAGGCTGCTGCTCTGTGGCTGTCTGGCTGTGTTGGCATACATCGCATACCGAGTGAGTTGATGGGCTCATCGCGGCACCTTTGTAAAGATTATTTACCTCGAGGCTAACTTTCACTAACAAGGGCCTCGCGCGCATGCGACTCCGCGAAGGACTCGACGAGCGGCCTGTACTGGCCTTTAGGGCCTGACAAAATTCAAAAGGCCCCCACCAGAGCCCTGTCAAAACTGACAAAAGCCCCCTTGACTGCGCTCGCAGGACGTCGATTTCGCTGTTTTCTTGCTGTTCTCAGCGAACACAATCGCTCCGGTCACAACGGGTAGGGGAAGGCCACCAGCGACGAGCAAGTTGTCCGTATCTGTTCGGAAAGAGCCTTTACGGTGGGCTGCGTTCGGCCAAAGGCTTCCTGGCGCATGGCGCATGGCGCATGGCGCATGGCGCATGGCGCATGGCGCATGGCGCATGGGAGAATGCTCGATTGGCTGCATGACTTGATGTACGCGAAATCGAGGCAGGATCAGAAATGGCTAGCGAGAAACCCACCGTCCAGCATGACCAGGAGCAAGATGGACCCGAAGCCCTCTTTAAATGGATGGCAGTACGTAGCGGGGCATTTGATCTCTTCGACCCAGACGGACGGCTCCCCCCCACCATCATTGCGCTGTGCTACTGCGTAGTCGAAGCCTGTGCCCTCATCGGTGACGACTTCACCGACACACAAGGCGGCTCCAATGCAGGCGAGCAGATACGCGGGATGCTGGGCGAGCCGAAGGCATGAGCAGCATTCAGTGGTACGGGGGCAAGGCCTCCATGCGTCCAGCCCGTAAAGCAGGGGAGACTGCTACGCGATGTCATCGAGGCCTCGCGCGCGCGGAACGTTGCACCACACAGCACTTCGCACTATTAAATGCGTCGAACGGGGCTAGGTTCAACTCCCGCAACCATAACTTTTAATAACAGGGGCAGCCCGTGTGTAGGGCTCGACGTCGGTCGCTACCGGTCTTCCTATGTTCAAGGAACTTCCCCGGACGACCGCTAGAAATTCAAAAAGGTGCCCCCGGGGCACTGACAAAACCAGCAAAAGCTCTCGCGCGCGCGTATTGGTCTCGATTCGCCGCAGTTATTTCGCTGTTACCAGCAAACGCTGTCTGCTTGCGGTCTGTTCTCAGACATGCCCGTACTCCGTTTGCCCGAGAGACCGGCCCTGAGACTGAATCACTGGGCGACCGCGGGCGTGACGCGGCCGCCGGGAGGGAACGGCCCCACTGACTGCCGCAGGGCGGGTGGCCCGGACGCTCGCTCGAGCCGCTCTTGTCGTCGAGCAACAACGCAAGGCGCAATCGCTGAGTACTTTCATGTTCAGCTCGCAATCAGGAATTCAGGTTCCGCTGATCTGTCGTTGTTCGCACGTGGCCTTTCAGCTAGTCTGAAACAACTTGTATAGAGCGCGTTGCGTGACATCACTTCGGGGGGATCGACCGCTGATCGTCATGGCTCACGAAAGCCAGGCGGCTACTGGCGCTCAGATACGCTAACGAGAAAGCATGAGGGGGAGTGCGATGAGGGTACTGAAAACATTGCGATGCCGTTTGTCGCGGTTGGCATCCCCCGGCTTAGCGAGCTGTATGAAAGTGACTCTAGGTCACCATTTTCGAATCAACTCAGGCAGAAGAACTCCACCGGATCTTGATCGCTCTCTCGATACTGGGGATGGCACGCTTCATCTCTTCCGGTTGATCATCTCAACGTCCTTGGCTATCGTTACTGCTCTGTTTGTGTTCCCCGCATCGGCCGGAATACAACGAGGAGCCGAATATGCATTCGATGTTTCAGGATTGCCGCTCATCTGGTATCCGTCTGACGTTGAAGCCTGTGCTGCAATGCCGGATCGGCTCACCGCATATGATCATTTGTGGACGCGCATATCCGTCTTGACGGGGCCTTTGCATTGCCGCGTGACGATCGTCAGCGGCCCTTGGAACGTGGGACAAGTGAATGATCTTGGCGGATCAAGACGTTGGCGTCAGTGCCCAGCAAATAGCACTGCCTCCCCGACCGATCCAAGTATCTGCGCTTGCGATAAGAAAGCCCAAGAAGACGGCACTCGTACGTACTGCGTTATTGCGGCGCCCGCGCCGAGTATGTGCTCCCGCCAATCGGACGGTGCTTTTGAAGGCAGCCCTATTTTCCCCGCCACGGGAGAAAAGTACCGTTCCGAGACAGACTGGTCAGAGGCTGGTCCCAACGCCTTGTCTTTCACGCGCACTTACCGCAGCAACTGGGCAGGCGACCCAACTCGCATTGGCAATCCATTGGGCCAAGTCTGGTCGCACAACCACAGCACCAAGCTGGTTGCGACGCCTACCACTTCTCCTCTTGGCGTTGCAATCATCACTAGCGAAGGCTATGTCCGAACTTTCGGAAGGCCGACAGGAGCCACCACGTGGAGTGCCAACGACAGCGCTGACACGCTGGTGCAGAACTCATCCGGGATATGGATATATCGTCGCGCTGATGATGACGCTACGCTCAGTTTTGATGAAGCAGGGAAATTACAGACTGTCATAGACCGCAACGGCTGGGTTACTACATACAGCTACAACGATTTCGCCCAACTCGCCAACGTTGCGAATGGCTTTGGCCGCTCCATAACTTTCGTTTACAGCCCTGCTGGGCAACTGGTCAGCTTTACAACTCCAGATGCTCGCGTCGTCGCGTATACCTACGACAGCACCGCTCGACTGAGTTCGGTCGTTTATCCCGATGGCAAGGCGCGCAGCTTTGTCTACGAGAATGCGTCGTTTCCCCAGGGACTGACCGGCATCGTCGACGAGAGCGGTGTTCGTTGGGGCACCTTTGCATATGACGGCACAGGTCGCGCGATCCGAACCCAACTTGCCGGAGCCGTCAATAATTATCAAGTCAGCTATCTGGCGGCGGACACGGCCCGGGTTGTCGATCCTCTGGGCACTAGTCGAAACTACAGCTACGGAATTACGCAGGGCAAGCTTGCGGTGACTGGAAGCTGGTTGCCCTCGGGCGTAGGCAAAAGCGATGCGGCCAGCCGCGTACAAGATACCAATGGCCTGATTGTCAGTGAGACCGATTTCAAGGGCGTTATCACCAGCAATACTTGGGACATTGCTCGCCGTCTGCCCACCACTGTGGTCCACGCCTCCGGCACCCCCGATGCCCGGACAGTAACAACTCAATGGCATGCGACGTTCTCGTTGCCCGTAATGGTCGCAGAGCCCGGCCGCACCACCGCCTACGCCTACGACGCCTTCGGCAACCCCTTGTCGAAGACCATCACAGACACGGCCACCAACAAGGCCCAACTCTGGCAGTGGGCCTACAACGCCCAGCAACTCGTCGCCACAGCCACCGAACCCAACGGCGCGGTCACGAGCTACACCTACGACACCCGAGGCAACGTTCTCACATCGACCAACGCGCTGGGCCACGTCACCAGCTACGCCTACGACAGCGCCAACCGGGTCGTCAGCACCACAGCCCCCAACGGCCTGGTCACCACCTACACCTACGACGCCCGCGACCGCCTGCTGACCCAGACCGTCGGCGGCCAAACCACCACGCTCACCTACAAGCCCTTCGGCACCGTCGAGACCATCACGCTGCCCGCCGGCCTCGTGCTCACTTACACCTACGACGCCGCCCACCGCCTCACGGGCTGGAGCAACAACCGCGGCGAGTCCGGCACCTACACCCTCGACGGCATGGGCAACCGCACCGCCGAGCAGATCAAGGACAGCGCCGGCAACATCGCGTGGAGCACGGCGCGCACGATCAACAACATCAACCGCCTCAGCACCAAGACCGAAGGCCCGAATCAGACCAATTCATTCGGCTACGACGCCAACGGCGAATTGATTCAAACAACCAACGGCCTGAACCAGAGCACCAACTACGGCCTCGACGGCCTGCGCCGCGTCAAGGCCGTGACCGATGCGGCCAACGCAACCGCCACGCTGAAGTACAACGCCCTCGACGCCATCACCGAAGCCAAGGACTTCAAGGGCGTGGCCACCACCTACGCCCGCGACGCCCAAGGCAATGCGACCTCTGAAGCCAGCACCGACATCGGCACCGCCAGCACCCAGTACGACAACCTCGGCCTCCCCAGCCAGATCACCGACGCGCTCGGCCAGGCGACGACGATCACGCGCGATGCATTGGGCCGCCCCACCAGCCTCGTCTTCGCCGACGGCAAGACCACCACGCTGCGCTACGACCTCACAGCCAACAGCAAGGGTTATCTCTCGGAGATCATCGACCGCAGCGGCACCACCGAGTACACGCGCGATGCCTTCGGCCGCGTGACCTTGAAGAAGCAGACGCTGGCGACAGGCGCGAGTACGGGCAGCGTGCAGCAGGTCAAGTACGAGTACAACGCCAACGGCACGCTGGCGGCGATCATCTATCCCGCCGGCCCGACGCTCACGCACCTGTACGACAGCACCGGCCGCCTCACGGGCCTGAGCCTGAACGGCACGCCGCTCGTCACCAACGTCGCATGGAACCCGCTGGGCCAACCCACCGCGTGGACATGGGCCTTCGCGAGCCCGGCGACTGCCGCGAGCCGCAGCTATGACACCGCGGGCCGCATGACGGCGACGGATTTCAGCAGCTACGTCTACGACGCCGCCGGCCGCATCACCAGCCTGACGCAGAACCTGTACCAGCCTGGCGACACCGACCCCACGCACAGCACCATTGGCAGCGGCAACGTCACCTGGACCGTCGGCTACAACCCGGTGGGCCGAATCACCGGCTTCAACGCCACCGGCAACACCGCAGGCTTCGGCTACGACGCCAACGGCAACCGCTCGAGCAGCACGCGCGTGCTCGGCAGCCTGAGCACCAGCCGCACCTACACGGTGGGCGCCACGAGCAATCGCCTCTCGGGATTCACCCAGAGCATCAACGGCGCGAGCAACACCAGCGTCACCTACGGCTACAACGCCAATGGCGACCTGCTCGGCGATGGCCTGCGCAGCTACACCTATGACACGGAAGGCCGCCTGGCCGCTTCCACCACGGGCGCCACCGACACCAGCCCGACCACGCGCTACGCGCACAACGCTCTGGGCCAGCGCGTCTTCAAGACCGAGCCGCTGTACCCGCCCAGCCAGGGCGACGAGGCCGACCCGGGCTTCATGCAGAGCCTGATCGCGTTCTTCACCAAGTTGTGGAGCCCAAGCACCACGCAAGGGGAGCAATTGGGCTATGCGTATGTCTACGACGAACAGGGCACGCTCATCGCAGAGGTGGGCAGCGGCGGCACGAACAGCGCGGGCCAGGCGCAGTACATCTACCTGCCCACGGCCAACGGGCCGATGCCGATTGCGGCGGTAATCGACGGCGCCACGTATGCGGTGCACAGCGATCACCTGAACACGCCGCGCAGGCTCACGAACGCAGACGGGCAAGCGGTCTGGCAGTGGGGCTACAGCGCGTTCGGGGAAGACAAGCCGACGGTGGCGAAGAACCGGTTTGCGAATCTGGAAGTGACGCCGAATCCGGGCACGACGGGGATCTCGGTGGTGAAGTTCAACCTGCGGTATCCGGGGCAGTATGCGGATGAGGAGTCGGGGTTGTTCTACAACTACTTCAGGAGCTATGACGCGAGGATGGGGCGATACAGCCAGCCTGATCCCATTGGCCTAGACGGAGGGTGGAATCGATTTGGCTATGCTGAGCTCAACCCGTTGTTGTTCACGGACCCCGAGGGATTGGAAACCATCTACAACGTTGGCCCCGTGTCCATCGTCGCCTATCCCGGCCCTCCGGCGACTGACTTCCGCGCAGAGCACGGCTCAAAAACGGGTGCAGGTCATCATGTGCACACGTTCATTGGGAAGAGCGAAGGGCCGCGATTGTTGACGGGTTCTTTTGCTGTTTATCCTGGAGATGAGAAGTTGTGTGCTGGCCCGTTTAAAGACGCACTGGACAAACTCACTGCGGGTGAAAAGCAGTACATCAAGCGTGCGCAGATCCAAGTCTTCAATGACGGAAAACTCAGTAATCGCTTGCAAAACCGCAGACTCCGACTGACGCTGCCTCGGATAATGAGCGGCATGCCAAAGGGACGTGAATGAACTCAAGTACAACGGTCGAACACGCCTACTGGCTTGCTTGTAATGAAGAGGCCGATGTGGCCGCATTGGGTCGCACCGTGCTCGAAGCTCTGGCTGAGCGTGGTTCCTACGGCGCCATGCTTCACTTCATATCGGTTTACGACATCGGGAATGGCGGCGTCGCGCCGGATGCGGAAATCGTGGTCAACTGGATTCGGCGAGCGAGAGATATGCATCCGACGCTGACTAGCGCGGACGACCTGTACACCGCTGGCGCGCGCTGTTGTTGGGACGCGCGATTTGGCGTGACTAAAACCGAAGCATTGCAGATGCTCCACCGTGCTGGCGAGTCCGGGCATGCGGATGCACTCTGGGAGATGTACGAACAGACCCGCTATGAAAATCCGCTTGGCTTTGACCGGCTGCAAATCCTCGAATTGGCTGCACAAGGACTGAGTGCGCAAGCACTGGTGGAGCTCGCGACGCTGGAACAGCGAAATAATCGCGAACGCTCGATGACGCTGCTACGGGCTGCGGAAGTTCTGGGAAGTTTGCGGGCAAGAGAGATGCTTGCGCCGAAGGGGAATTTAGCTTAAACACTCTGCCGGATCGCATCTTCCAAACAATCGACGGTCCAAGTAGCCCCGTCAGGAACGGATGACGCTCGACCAGCTTCTTGCTTTGTGCGAACGCACTGGAGTCCTCGACTATCTGCGCAACGTTGTCGATGCTGACGGTGCCACAGCGTGTGCCAATGATGTCGCCGTTGCGGATGCTCACTACTAAGCACGCGCCGGCATAGGCTTGGGCGGCGAGCGGCAGCGAAGCAACGTGGGGCTCGCCGGAAAAACTGTCGGCGGCGGCCGGCAGGAGGCGCGCGAATCGGCAGATCTGAAGAGGTCCTTAGCGTTGAGGCCGCCATTGCCATGTTGGTTAATCTGGCACTGCAGCGGCTTCGCTCGATGGAATGATCCTGAGTGTGCGGCTCTCGCAGAAGAGCGGACGCTCTCTATTCCTCTTTCGACTCATGTTCATCTCGCCATTCGGCGACTGTGGGCCGACGCACTACCGCGGGTTGATAGCGCTGCTGCTGAAACGCGGTCCGGTACTTCTTTGCGCGCGATCTGATCGTCATGAAGGTCAACTCCAACTTGGTCCGCACGCCTCCAATCTGAACCGCAATGAGACCGGATTTTTCGCCGTCCTGAATCGCTGCCGCATCAACGTCGGGCACAGCCGCGCGAAACTTCCCAAATAGTCGGTGAAGTCGTTCGACATCGAGCGATCGGTTGTGGAAATAGACGTTTTCCTCTGCAGAAGCTATCTGTAGCCCATTCAGCTGGTCGACATCCCGCGGAGAGGTCAGTTGAATGAGCCCCTTATTTGGGCTGTTCGGCGCAACTGAGTAAACGTGCGGATCGAACAGCATGAGAGTCAGCCGAGGTGCTATGGGAAAGAAAAGTTGAAAACCAAGCCAACCTGGCGCAGCTGCATCAGCTCGAGGTCGGTACGCGAATAGCTGGTTGTAGAAGACCACGGGCATGTCTGAGGTGACGAACTCGCAGGCTGGAGGCGCCATCAACAAGCGAGCTTCGAGATCAGCCAACGTTCTGTACGCTTTGATTGACAAATGAACAGACAACAGGAGCGGATCGACATCCCGAAAGCTTGGTATTTCTCCGGCTAGATCCGCGCCTGCAGTCAACTCTCCAAGAGCTGCATCCATTTTGTCGCCGATCATTGCCACCAAGGCTGCGGCTGCCGGTGTCCGGCCATGCTGAGCCATGAGGAATACAGCTAACTGCTCGGCCTGAGCGCCCGTGGGCAAAGTTTCGCTATCGATGATCGAACCAAGGGTGGTCGCAGATTCGCCCTCCATCTCGGCAAGGATCTTTTCGAGTACCTGATCTTTGCCGTAAAAGTAGTCTCGATAGCACTGTGCTTTGTACGAAGCGACCGGGATGGTTCGCGCAAGCTTGCAATTGAAAAGACTGACTGACTTACCGTCGGGCGAAAAATGCTTGAGATAGAAACGCGGCACATAGTGGTGCCGCTTGTTCTCAGGCATGTTGTGTCCCTTAGATTGCGCGTAGCGCGGGCTTGGAGTCGGCTACGTAGTTGATGACCACGGGGCGGTATTTCAGGAGGAGGGCGGCGTGTTCTTCCGCCAGGTAGCGGATTAGTGCGGCCATGCTGTCGATCGCGTACACATGGTCCCAGCTTTGGTAAGGCAGAACGGACGTGCTGGCGTAGTGCCATCCCCACCGAGTACCGGGGTCTCGCCAGCAAGAGTACGCCCATTCTCTGAGAGGTTCGACGCACATTGAGCGTGGCCACCTATCAGGCGTGTGCTTTCGGCTGCTTTCAAAGCGAGAGAACAGTGAGCCTGAGATCAGGACGGCCGCTACCTTGTCCGGATCATCTTTAACACCCCACAGATGATCCAGCGTATCGACTTCTCCCCGACGCATGCTCAACTCTGGGTGAACTGGTCCGACGGTTCCTGGCCAGCGTTCGAAGTGCTGGTGGATGTTGGCGCGCAACACGTCGAAGTCCTTGCTTGGCCACCAGGAGAGCGCAGGGTCGCGGCGGCCCGCCGGATCACGGACTGAGACCTCGCGAAAGATTGGGTCGACATCGACCCCGAAGTCATCGAGACGATCACGCCAATTGCGTAGGACGCGCTCCCAAGTCCATCCCTTCGAGAACTCGCGTGCTTCCCGGCGCGTTTGCTCGAGCAACGATTCGGATTTTGACGTTCGCATGATTGGGCAACAAGGATGAGTCTGTCGATCCTATCTGACCGCACGCCGAACGGGCGCTCGGCAGCGCGGCAGACGGCGCTCACCCGAGTTAGCTGCGCGCCCGTTCGGCGAATGCCACGTGAAGCTGCACAGCCGAGAGTTCTAGAATCGGCTCATGGACTACAGCGACTGGCTCGTCATCAAAGTTCTGGGGGTTCTGGCAGTCGTCGCTGCCTGGAACTTCTGGAAGGGCATCACCGGGCGGAAATAGCCGGTACGGCCCTGTACGGAAGGCTGCTGTTCTGGAACGCTCGTAGCAGCGAATTCCCTTGAGGCTCGGTCATCAGTCGGGCTGCTTCCTTTGGATCGAGCAGGGCGGCTCCCAAACGCTCCTGAATCTGCTTGTTTGCCGTCCCATAGGGAACCTGAAGCAAGCGGCCGAGGGTTGCAGTTGCGCCTGTCGATCCGCCGAGACGCCTTCCGAGAATGCTTTCCAGAAGCTGGCCTTGCCCAAGGTTCTGAACGGTGTTGGACCCGACTGCCCGGCCTGTGTTGTTGGCGATTTGAGCGGCGTTCAGGTCAGCTTGGATGCCCCGAAGGACGCTCATCTGCTTCGGGCTCAACTCCCTCACCAGATCGCTCCCTTGATTCTTCAGAATGCCGTTCAGCTTTGGCGCCGAGAGAATCATCGCGCCTTGCGAATCGACGGTTCCGGTTTGAAGCGCCTTCATGATCTCCTCCAGGGTTTCCATCTGCTTGATCGGGATGCTTTCCTGCGAGTACGACTGCAAGTAACCGCGCCAGTTCGGCGCCCCGGCCTCAGCGGTTTGTGAGGCAGCACTCCTGCCCCCTTGCAAGGCCATCTGCGAACCGGGTACGGCGAGTTCTCGAGAAGTACTGGCGACTGGCGCAGCCCCACGGCGGGCCGCATTGTCGATGGCCTCATCGATGATCTCTTGCACGGCGTTCAACTGCCCCTTTGCATAGCGCAGATTTCCGGCTTCGCCTTGAAGCTTGCCTTGCATCAGCTGTCCGATGTCTTTGCGAACTTCGTACAGCGCCCGCGCATTGATCGCCCCGTCGCTCGTGAGACCTTCGATCTGCTTCTTGAACTGCCGCAGGGCCTGCTGAGCCAGGTTTCCGGCGTTGTTCGGGTTGGCGATCAACTCGTCCAACGAGCCGATGATTCCCGCTGTAGGTACATTTCCCGCAGCCTGCAGCGCGCGCTCTCGCATTGGCGCCGTCAAGGCGTCCCGCGCGTCCTCGGCGATTCGCAGCTTTCCTGTGTTGCCAGCCACGTCTTCAAGCGCTGCAGTCCGCGCCTGGTTCTGAGCGACTTGCCGAGCAGACAGGTTCGCAGCGTAGGTTGGGCTCGTGTTCTGCATGGTGCGACTGAGGGCAGCGATGCCATCGTCTCCGGCTGCGGTTGCTGCGATTGGAGCGGAGCCAGGAACGACTTCCGTTGCGTTCGCCAGAGCGTTCCTAGCCGCAGTCGGATTGGTAGAAAACTCACGCAAGGCGTTGCCAACGATGCGTTCTTGGCCCGACGCAGTGAAGGGCCTGAAAAGCGATCCCAAACTGTTGGATCCGGCGCCGACCAATCGAGTAGCGGGGGGCAGGAACGCCCCAATGCCGGCACCCAGGCTGGTAGCGGACGGGTCGATCAGTCCTGCGGTCGCAGCACCCGTTGCAGCGCCACCAGCCATTCGAATTCCCATGTTGCCCGCAGCGGACAGCAAGCCCGGCGCCACAACTGCGCCGGTCGTCCCGCCGCCAGAGGCGAGAGCAGTGCCGAACCTGCTGAGGCCCAATCCCTTTGCCGCGGTGCCAAGAGCAGGGCCAACTGGAAGAGTTGCGGCTACGTTTCCAACCACTCGACCGGCGCTCGCCAGACCGCTATCTCCGTACTGGTCTTTGAAGTCAGCTTTACCTTGCTCGTTCATGGCACGGACACGCGCACCTTCGCCTTGTTGGCCAGTTACCAGACCCGACACGCTGGGGCCTCCGCCCGTGAGCTTGTCATAGCCTGTGGCGAGTAGTTGAGCTCCCGTATCGATGGGGTCTTTGACGCCTCGGGCAAGGCCCATGACGATGGCATCGGATGCATTTGGCGTGTTGTTGCCTGGCTGGCGGCGGCTGTTCGGATACACCCCAAAGGCAGCACCACCGCCTTCGGTTCCCGACTCCCACAAGACCGACCTCGGATCGATCGTCGCCTGTTTCGGCGCCGCGGCTGGAATGTCTTCCCACTGCACTTGCCGTGCGTCGATTTGTGGCCCCGTGGGTGCTGCCTGAGCGCTGGGGATGACGCCTTCGACCATCTTGCCGAGTCGCGCCATGACGGGGCCGGGTTGACGGTCCATCATGCTTGAGGCCTGCGCAACCTTGGTCACGTACCCGGGATCTTCGGCGTAGCCGCCGTCTTTCAGCGCCGATGCGAAGGCACTCGCGTTCTTGGCTCCCACAGCGCCTGGAAACTTGCGCTGTACGAGGCTAACGTAGTCGTCTGCGAAGGCTTCAGGCGTGGCGTAGGAACGGTACTTATCACGGCTCCCCGTCATGTTGTCGGTCGCAGCTACGCCACCGCCTGCGAAGTCTTTGATGTTGCCGAGGTTGTTTGTGCCAGGGATGACGCTCTTGCCCCATCCCGTCTCAAGGCCCCATTGCCCCAGGATGACGTTCGCAGGGACGCCAAGCGCCTTCGAGACCCGCTCGGCAGCCGGGCCGTAGACCTGTTTGAATTCGGCAGGAGCGCCGGTGCGCTTCGGCTCCGACTCCCACAGCACCGCATCGCGATCAATCGGCATAGTCAATGCTCCCGTCTGAGTATTCGACAACCTTCCGACCGTTCAGCGTGCCGCGACGTTTGACCGTCCGAGCAGGCGCCGGCGCGGGTGTGGCGGCTGGGGTATTCACGTTGGAGGCAGTCTGGTCCGTTCGACGGGGAGCAGCCTTCAGTGCTGGAGATTCCTTGTAGCCTTGATCGGCGCTGTAGGTTTGGGCAAGCAGGCCCGCTTCTTCTTCGTAAATTGCCTTGAAGCGGGCGAGCTTCTTTTTGGCGACGTCCGGTGAATCCGACGCACTGGGGATGAACGGGCGTAGGCGAGGCGTTTCAGAGGCTGTCACCGCAGCGCCGGAGCGGTCGTGCAGGATCAGAGAACCGATGTCAGCAACGCCGGCTCGGGCCTCCACACCTTCTGGGTCCAGATACTGCCCCAGCGTCTCAGCACCAGGCACCATGTACTGAGCACCCAAGGAGCTTGGTTTGGCGCTGATTGCTGCTATGGCTTTGTCGATCTTGCTGATGTTCTGCTGGTTCTCGATGATCGACTTGTTGACGTTCGGTGGGATGTCCTTGCCAGGGCGGCGTGCAGGGTTGCCCGCTGCATCCATCACGGGGCGAGACGTACCGGCCCGCGTATCTACGATCACTGGACCATCGGCGGTCTGTACAACTTGCCCCTTCGGCGCGTTCTGATCGGCTGTAAAGCGCTGCTGATTCACCGAAAGGTTGCCGCGACCAACCTCAAGGTTCCCCTGTGCGACGTTGAGACTGCCGGCTGCATTGCTCTCCGTCGCCAAGTTGTGGCGCTGCGTTTCGCCAGCGGTCAGGGCCTTCAGCCGTTGCTCCATCTGGTCCTTGACGCTCATTGCCTGTTGCTGATTGCGAGCAATTGCCGCAGGGTCATAGACCGCAGGGATGTTTGCCATCGCCTCTGGACCTAGCCTCTGCCCAATTCTTTGGCGGGCGATGTCGAAGGTGGTTTGGTCGTTCACGCCACTCATGACCTGGCCGACGAACTCAAAGTGTTTGATGCCGGTATCGAGCTTTGCCTTCTCTGCATCAGCTTGAGCTTTCTGCTGCTCGGTCTGGAATTTCTGGTACTCCATCGCCGGCTTGTAGAGGCCCTTTTGCCGGAGCGTCTGGCCGATGTTCCCGCCCGCGGAATACGCTTGCCGGAGTGAGTTGTCGTCGGACATGGCCTGGCGTGCTTGGCTCATCTTCATCGCGCGCATCTCGCGCTCGGCCTGCTGCTCTTCGATCTCGGCGTTCGACATCAGAGGCGTCACACCTCGGCCGGCCTGCAGAATGATTGAAGGATCGAGTGCCATTAGTTCAAACTCCCGTTCGTGCCGGCGAAGAAATTGGTAGGCGACGTCCATCCGGTCGGCCCGCTTACGCTGGTCGAGCTCTGACCGTAGGGAGTGGGGCCAGCCGAGATGAGGCTGTTCCAGCCCGCCGCGCTGCTTGGGTTGTTGTTGCTGCGCATCGTGTTCGCCAGCGAGTTGAGCCCTGAGGTGAGCGCATTGCCGCCCACGATGCTTGCTGCCGAGCTCGCATTTCCAGCAGCAGCAATGTTCTGTCCTGCTGCGTTGGCAGCCTGTTGAGAACCCGCACCGACGCGCGCCGCTGAGTTCTGACCAAGGGTGCTTTGCCCGGTCAGAAAGTTGTAGATGGTGTTCCGGTTGCTGTCGTAGGCATTGAGGTTCGTGTTCCAGGTGCTTTGCGCGCGCCCGAAGCCTTCGTTGAACTTCGTGCCGGCGTAGTCCTCGTTGTACCGGGCGAGTTCCTTCATCGCCGCGCCAGAGAGGAAGTTGCCGCGAGCAGCTTGCCCGCGCTCGATACCCATCGTCCCCTGGTCGAGTCCGAACTTGTAGCCCGGATCGGTTAGTAGATCCTTGCCGGTAAAACTGAATTCTTCGCCGTTGCGGTACGGGCGAAGCAACGAGCCGTAAGTTGGGTCGGCCTTGATGGCGTCTTCCTGCGCCTTCTGCTCGTCGTAGTACTTGGCAATGGCAGCGTCGAGACCTTCGTAATCGACCTCGCCGGCAGGCCCGCTGGGTGGCGTGCCCGCACCGTCATAGATGGTTTGCCCATCCTGTCCCGGGTTGGTTCTATTGGGGGTCGTCCACAAGGATGAGCGATCTGCGTTCGCGCCTTGAGCATTTTGCTGCTGGAAGTAGTCGTGCGCGCCTTGTGCGCCAAGGGCATCAATTGCGTCCTGTCCCGTCCGATAGAGCGGCGCCGAAGAGCCAGCACCGGCAGCAGGTTGTTTGGTGAACCGGCTAAGGAGTTGAGCGCGCACCTGGTCGGGCGTGAGGCCGGTGGCAAGGCCCATCGACGTCACGCCGGACGAACCGACGCTGCCCGTCCCGAGGTAGCGACTGAGCAGGTTTTGCGCGCCGCTTCCGGCTTTTACCCAAGGGTCGAGGTCCTGCCGCTGTTGCGCGGCCATCATCATCTGCAGTTGCGTGGATTGCTGCGAGGCGCCGGATTGCGCGTCCGCTGCATCTCCGGCTGCGTTCGCGGTGATGAGTGCGCCCCCAATAGCGCCTGCTGCTGCCCATGGCATATCTAGACTCCCTTATCCGTCTTGATGCAGACGATCATGGTGATTCGGTCGCTCTCACTGTCATTGGTCACCCAATGCGTGAAGGCGTTGTCGAACCAGAAAACGTCACCGGGTTTGGTGACAAGAGACTCGCCCTCGAAGTGGAAGGCTTGCCCCGGTGCGCTTTGAATTTGGATCGCGAACTTCTGGTAGTAGCGCGCGTGCCATCCCGGATCGGTGTGTGGCTTGCAAATCTGGCCGGGCTTGATGCGAGTAATGAGCACGCCGCCTAGGCGATCACCTTGCGCAGCCTGCATAAGCGGATACACAAGGTCTTTGACCGGCAGGAAATCCGAAGTCGGATACCAGACGGAATCGTGTGAGCCGTCCTCCCGCATTGTCTTGGGATCTGCGTAGCGCGCCCAGATGTCAGACAGCTCGTGGCACGGAGAATCTGGCGACTCCGTGCGGGCAGTTTGCTGGTCCCACAGTTGCGGATTCGATTGCAGCGCCCACAGCATGGGTGCAACGTTGATGCCCTGCGCAAGCAACTTGATGTGGCTCATTGCGCGCCTCCCAGCATCGCGGCGATCACTGACGGGTCTGCGGCGACCATCAGCACTTCATCAACTTGATCGGCATCCGTGCAGTCGGTCGAGTGGATGCACAGCCAAACGCAGTCCGTTAGGGCGGTCACACCGTGGTGCTTGCCGGCCTCAATGGTCATCGCGGCCGGTCCCTGAATGATTCGCTTGCTGCCATCAACCTCCAGTGAAGCTCGGCCGCTCACAAGGTACGAGAGATGGTCATAGGCGTGTTTGTGTTGCACCAGGATCTGGCCAGCATTAATGTTGGTTTCCTTGATGTAGACGTGTCCACCGAAGTGATGGGCAATGCTCTCCCCAGCGGGGAGGCTTGGAGTCGAGAGCATGGAAGCCCCGCTCATGCGCCGACCCTTTCGCGGCCTTGGCGTGCTCTGTTGATCCAGTCATTGATCTCCTGCTCAACGTAGCCCATCGCGTGAGGGCCGATCTTCACAGCGCGCGGAAAGATTCCGGCGCGTTGATAGCTGTAGATCGATGAGCGCGAAAGCCCGACGCGACGAATCACGGCGGGCAGTCGAAGGATGCTCAGCGGCTCGCCTAGCGGGTGTCGTTGGGGGTCGTTGCTGGCCGCCTCTGCACTGGTTTGGACGTCTTTGAACATAGAGTTTGATGCTCCTCTTTCGGGGCAGCAGACTCCATGCTCCTAAGGGTCGTTATCTGTCGTTACTGGTCTCGCGGGCCATCTCGATCCAAGAGGCCAAGTCATCAAGCTGGTAGCTGTATCGGCCACCGTCGAGCCCAAGTGCATAGAACATCGGTCCGTCCCCCTGCTGACGGAGAGCTTTGAAGTACCCGGGCGAGAACCCAAGGAGAAACGCGGCACCCTTTTCGTTTACCCGGAAATCGCCCGAAACGGTCAGCTTGTGGAACACAGCGGAGGCATGCAGCCGCGCGCTGGTTGAATCGCCCCGGGTTTTCTAGACACCTCTGAGCCTCAAACCTGAGGCCCAATAGGAGGTGCCATGAGTAAGCAGAGATATCCCGAAGAATTCAAGGCCGAAGCGGTCAAGCAGATCACCGAGCGCGGCCACAAGGTGGCCGATGTGTCGGCCCGGCTGGGCGTGAGTCAGCACAGTCTTTATCAATGGATCAAGGCCCAGCGCATGCCCACCGGTGATCGGCAGGCGCAGGTGTCGCAGACAGACGAACTGCGGCGGCTGAAGGCCGAGCTCAAGCGTGTGACCGAGGAGCGCGACATCCTAAAAAAGGCCGCAGCGTACTTTGCCAAGCAGTCCGGGTGAAGTACGCATTCATCGAGCGCCATGAAGGCGAGCACAGCGTTCGCAGGCTGTGCAAGGTCATGGCCGTTCACCCCAGCGGCTACTACGCCTGGAAGATCGAGCCGATGAGTTTTCGTGGCAAGGACGATCAACGTCTGCTGGGCCTTCTCAAGCACGCCTGGCTGGAGAGTGGAGGCGTCTATGGCTACCGCAAGCTGACCATGGACATGCGCGATCTGGGCGAGACATGCGGCAAGCATCGCGTGGCTCGCCTGCTCAAGCTCGAGGGGCTGCGCTCCCAGACGGGCTACCGCCGACGGCCTGGAAGTCGTGGTGGCAAGCCTGCCGTGGTCGCCCCCAATCATCTGCAGCGACGCTTCATAGTCAGCGAGCCCAACCAGTCCTGGGTCACGGACATCACCTACATCCGTACCCACGAGGGCTGGCTGTATCTGAGCGTGGTGATCGACTTGTTCTCGCGCCATGTCATCGGCTGGTCCATGGGGCACCGCATCGATACTGAATTGGCCCTCAATGCTTTGTTGATGGCTTTGTGGCGGCGCCAACCCAAAGCGACGGTCACCGTGCATTCCGACCAAGGCAGCCAGTTCACCAGCCATGACTGGCAAAGCTTCCTGCGCGATCACAACCTGGTGAGCAGCATGAGCCGGCGCGGCAACTGCCATGACAACGCAGTCGCAGAGAGCTTCTTCCAGTTACTCAAGCGAGAGCGCATTCGCCGACAAATCTATTCGACGCGCGATGAGGCCAGGGCAGATGTCTTCAACTACATCGAAATGTTCTATAACCCCAGGCGTCGCCACAACACCGCTGGCGACCTGTCGCCCGTAGAGTTCGAGCGACGCCATTTCCAACGGCTCAAAGTGTCTAGGGAATCCGGGGCGATTCAGGTCTTGGTGATCGATGCCTTCAACTGCTCATCCATAGAACCTCCGCGGGCTTGAAGGCTGGACACCGCTGCGGCAACAGAACGAGCGCGACAACGTTCTGGCCAGCCCCTGCAATCGCCGACGCGCTGCACCGACGACCACTGAGATGCGCGCATTCCATGCAGAGGCGCCGGTCATCCATCTCACGATCACGATTCACGAGGACATCTGCCAGGCGCTCGGCGTCGTCGGTTCTCATCCCTCGGTCAGAGAACAGGTTTGAGCGAGCGATCATGAGATCTATCTCGCGACCGTTCATGGCCTCGGTCTTCGGCCAGCACCAGCGATCCGGATCCTCCGAATGAAACTCCGGGTCGTTCACGACAGGGCCGAAATCCGCTGCAGGTGCCTCCCAGGCACTGACAAAACCCGCAGAAGTGGCTTTTGTCGGTTCTGCTGGGGCAGTGGAGGGGCCTGTTGTCTTTTCCTTGAGCCTCGCGAGCCAGTTCATGCGGCACCTCCATCTGACGCGGGCCGACGCTTTGGAAGCGGCGCCCAACCCACATAGAAGGGGTTCCTGCCATCCCAACGCCCGTATTGGGGAAGACCTCCAGCAGTCAACAGTTGGACCTTGCTTCCGATGGGGCAGTCCTCCATTCCCCGCCAGTAGTAGGCTGTGTCCACCGCAACGTTTTCGGCAGTGATCGTGACCTTGGCATCCTTCGCCACTGTGTTGTCGTTCATGCTGCACCTCGCACGCGTGGGTTGACGGTGTATTGCTCGCTCGGACGGCCGCCCGTCTGAACGATCTCCCGCTGCAGATAGTCGTAGTCGGTCAGGATGTCGGCTGCCTTGCGCGCTGCTTCGCTGGTGCCCAAACCCGCCCAGCATTTGCGTGCGACTTCACGCGGGGTGAAGGAAGCTCCTAGGACGCCGCTGCGGAGCTTGGTGAGCAGGGACCGAGCAGCACCGGTCTCCGGCGTAACTGCGGCGCTGTACAGCCGTTCTGCATGGGTTCGAAGATAGTCACCCCATGCGAGTGAGCGCATTAGGTGCCGATCCTCGATCACGCCGGCTTCGGGCGCATCGATCATGGCGAAGATCAACGCGAGGGCGGGGATCAGCTTCCGGTACTTCGAAAGGTGTGCGACCAGGGCAGGGTGGAGGTCGCCGCCGCGAATCTCGGTTTCGAATTCTTCGCGCCATTCGTTGAAGATGGATTGCGAGGCATCGTCAAACCGCCATACCGCGGCTTCACCATCGACCGAGATCCCCGCCAGGCGTTCGAACACGTCCCTTGCGCGCTGCTTCGCATGCGTGTCGGGCCAGACATCTACGTTCTTGAAGCTGCCGCTGACGTCGGGCCAGACTGTGAGGGCGAAGCGCTGGAGCAGTCCATCATCACCAGACCCGCCAGTCACGGCGTCGCGTACATAGCTCTGGATGCGGCCGGGCTGGATGCCGCCGAGCATTGCAAGGCACACCCGCTCGATTCGGACGGTCCCACGTCCGATCCGATCAAAGGTGTAAGACTGATTTCCATCGTATCCCTGGAGGTAGAACGCACGAGCTCCTTCTTGGCCTTCGCGGTCCATACTCTTGAGCAGTCCGTAGATTTCATCGCGGTACGCCAGGAAGCCCCATGGATTCGCACCCATCAGCTCACCGAGTTTTTCCACCGTGGCATCGTTGACGATGAATCTACGTTCGGGTGGCGAAGCTGGTAGCTCGATAGGACGGAGGAGGTCACGAGCCTTTGCCGGATCCTTGACTGCACATCCCTTGGCCTCCCTGGCGTTGGCGTCGGTCTGCATCTCCGCGACCTTCGCGTCCAGTTGCCAGGCCTCGTGCTCTGCTTCCCATACTTCTCGCGCGTCTGCTTCGAGCTTGTTCAGCGGGCGAAGCGACTCAGCGAGCGCTGGTGACTTCATTACACCGGGGCTACCGATGATCAAGCCCCAGAGATTCGGCACCACT
Organism: Variovorax sp. W1I1; assembly: GCF_030815625.1. Taxonomy (NCBI): domain Bacteria; kingdom Pseudomonadati; phylum Pseudomonadota; class Betaproteobacteria; order Burkholderiales; family Comamonadaceae; genus Variovorax; species Variovorax sp. W1I1. The sequence continues at coordinate 2,292,414 of NZ_JAUSWZ010000001.1, forward strand.
CGCCAATCGTCCTTGGCCTTTGGTTGAACCACAGCACGGGCGCCGATCAGGCTGGAGAGGGCTGTGATCGCACCTACCGCGGCGAAATCTGCGGGAGCCTGCATCCGATGCGCGATGTCCATTACCCATTCGCGAATCTCTTCTGGGAGAAGGTCAGGATCAAACGCCGCAACAGGGGGCAGCGCTTCAGGCAGTGGAGCTGGGACGGGCCAGCCGTCCAGCGAGGGCAGGGCGCTGTTGATGGCGTCACGCACTGCTTCCAGGCGCTCGGTCGAAGCGTAGGCGTTCATGCGTGGCCGCCGATCTTGATAGCACCCGCAAGCCGGGCGAGGTCGTTGAAATCGGTGTCTTGGTCTCCGCGTTGAAGGCCGGTAAAGTCGGGAACGGCAAGCAGACCCCCAACCGCAGCAGCCGCCTGCTTGGCAGCCGCAAGACCTGGATTGCATAGATCGCCGGTCCTCGGATCCTTCGTGCGCCAATCGTCGTCAGCGGCAATCACGATGGAGAGACACGGGTACTTCGCCCTCAGTGCGCGGGCGACAGGTTCCAGATTGCCGGCGTTGAACGCCACGGCTACGGCGTCGCCTGTAGCCTCTTGCACAGTTGCCCCGGTCGCATAGCCTTCGACGACGATCAGCCGCCCGCTCGGCCGACCAATCGAGTGATAGCACCCTTTCACCCTTCCGCCCGGCAGGAAGTGCTTGTCGCCGCTCTCAGTTACGCCCTGTAGGCTGTGCAGTTTGCCGGTTGAGTCGCGCATAGGTACGTACAGCACGTTCTCGAGCCTGACCAACTCTCCGGTGTCGTGATCCAGCTTGGTCCACTGGCCGATGCGCAACCCGCACGCCTTTACTTGCTTGCGCAGTAGGTAGGGGTGGCCAGCAGCGGGGACGGCAGCAGTCCACATGGCATCGGCGCGCGCGGCAGCCTCGATCCTGCGCCGTTCGGTCTCCCGATCACGTTCAACTTGAGCCTGTTTGATGCGCGTTCGAATGCATTGCCTCTCGGCGTCGGTCATTTCGAAATCTGCCTTTGCGCACCAGCTCTGCTGGAACCCCGCGCGCCAGTCACCGAAGACGCCGGCCGGGATGCCGTCAAGGTGCAGCACGTACCAACCAGCATCGTCCTTGTTCTTACCTGTCGGGCTGAAGCGATGAAGCTTGCCGTCGTCCTGAATTTCTTCGGGTGCATGCAGGCCTGCATCAGTCATGGCTTTCCGAAATTGTTCAATCCAGTTGTTCATTTCTTCCCCGCGATCTGTTCTAGGAGCTGTTCGGCGTTGTCGAGGCTCTGCACGGGGCGCAGGTATCCCCAGCGCGTGCAGTAGTAGGGGGATTTCCCCTCGCCTGGCTGCGAACGGATCAACGAATGGCCCGCGAGGGCGTACTGCGCCGCAAGGGTTGCGAAGCGTTTTTCCTCCGCCGCTGCGTAGCAAGAGGAGGCAACAAAAGGTGGGTTGGCTACGATAGAATCCGGCACCCCTGCAAGATTCTGAATAGCCCCCTGTGCCGTCAATGGCGCCTGGGGCTTTTTCATTGCGTCCACTTCGCCACCTCCATGACCTTTTCAATCAGGCGGGCGAGCTCGAAGTAGTCGATGATCGTTTCGAGGGTCGGCACGCCATCCACGGTGCGGACCACTCTCATCGTGAGTCGGAAACCTGTCGCGATGAGCTCGGCTTCCGTGGCGCGATCCAGCGCGTCTGCGTAGGGGATCGTGAAGTCGCCCCACTGCACATGGCTGACAGGGTATTGGGACGCGCTCACGAAGGCACTCCCATAAGGCGACGAATCTCAGCGGTCGGCCAAGCCAAGCGGCCATGCATGCGGATCGGGCGAAGCGGCCCGTTTTCCAGGCACGCCCAAAGGCGAAGCGTTTGTGGCGCGCGATTCAGATGAAAGGCGGCCTCGGGCGTCGGCAGTGTCGAGCGGGTTTCATGCTCGAGTGCGACGGGTTGAATAGTCTTTGTTGCCATGTAGAAACCTCTCGGTTTGTTGAACATGGCTCATCTTTTTTTATCGACTATCCACCTCCGCAAGCGTCCCCTGTACCCCAACTTGGGGGATACCGGTTTTGGCGCTTCTAGTTGGCGCCCGCGACTTCTCCTGCTCCTCGGAGGCTCTCCCAAGCTTTCTCAAACGAACTGGCCGAAAACAGCGTCGTTTCAGTCAATGCGATTTTTTTTACTGCCGCTTTTGCTCCAGCCCCGCCCTTGGGCCTTTCCGGCAAGTTCAGCGGATCGAAGCCTTGCTCTTTGATCAACTGAAGAATCCGATTCCGTTGCGCGATTTGCTTTTGAAGCGGCTGGGTGGGCGTACTGGTCACGGGAATGGTGGCGACAGGAGGATCAGTTCGCGACCGCTCTTCAGCTGCTTCGCCGAGTGCCATCAGATATTGGTCCACCCACGAGTGATGTTTGAGCTTGCGTTGATTCGCCACTTCCAGCCATTGCCTGAGGCTGCGCGGTACACCGTCCAGGGCTACATCTTCAAATACGCGCCGCATCAACTTGAAGTCGTCCGCCTTGGGCTCGCCTTCAGTCCTGAGCATCACCGTCAGTATTTCGCTATGTTTCGGATTCAGGTTGCACAGCAGCAGGGCGGCTTCGAGTGCAGTGAGGCGCGACAACCCGAACCATTGAGTTGCTTGGAGGTCGGCGTCCCACCAAGCAACGATGTACTCCCTATTCTGCGCCTCAGTTGGATAGCCGGGCCACGGCAGATCGTCGCGTCGGCCACTTGCTTCTTCAGGTGGTGTACTGGACTTACCCGGCACCTCGCCCGAGATCTGGTGATTTTTCTTGTCGAGATTCATTGCACCCCCAAAGTGCAGCCCTGAAGGAAAAGGCCGGCGCAGTCCGTCAGGGAAACGGATGTTCGGGAGCAACCCCTAGCGCCTTCCGAAATCAACATATCACAACGGGCGAGCTGGGCGCTCCACCGCGAGTTTTTCTGCCTCTACTCCCATCGCTTCTGCGTACCTCGCAGCAAGCGCCAAATCAGTGCCGAAGATCCCGGACAGGCTATAAGACAACCCGTTAGGGCCTGAGCCGTTCTTCGGTACTCCTCTCGAGCCAATGATCATCAGCCCCGAAAACTCACCCTTGACGGCGCGCTCGTACATCAGCGCCATTTGCTCCAACAAGCCTTCTTGCCAATCTGAGCGCCGCGCATTGCAATCGTAGTTGTCGATCTTCTTGCCGGTGAACTTGAGCACATTGGTGCACTTCGGCTTGCGGCCTCTGCGGATGGCTTTGATCGGAGCCGCGGCTGCACGCACAGGGAACGGTACGACGTTGTTGGCCGCGATGACGTGGGCTGCTTTACGCATGGCTTTCTCCCGCGCTAGGGATGCACTGCATGCGCAGGAAAGACTGGAAGGCTTTGTCCTTTTGAGCCTTCAGCAGGTTTTCACGTTCTTTGGTGACGGACTGCAGCGGCGCGGAACTGATAATGCTCATGACCTGCCGCAGCGCGGTTAGCAACTTGTCAGCACCATCCTCCGACAGTTCGAACGGGTACACATCAGCACGCGGGCGATCATCCGCGGACCCAACTAACCAGAGGCTCATCACCAGATTCGATGCCGTTTCGCGGAATTCGGCTTCACTCATCGCAGCGTAGTTCGATTGCCGGGCCCGCCTGGCGTCAAGTTGCCCAGCAAGCTCTGCATTGCTGGCATCGCGGCGCTTCTTGGCTTCGCCTGCAGAAATACCGACTTGGACCGTTACTTTTTTCCCCGTCGCAGGGCGCGAGACATTCAAGTAGCCGAGATCGCGCGGCACCCGGCGCCGCCTGTCATCGCAGCGAATACCGTTGTAGAACGTTGCCGAAACCTTCGGCATGTTCGGCTGCCCGGGAAGTTGATCAGCGGCGATGAGGCCGGAAGCAATCAATGCTTCCGCCGTCCCATGAAACGTGTCGCACCATGTCGACGCCTTGCTGATGGTCACGCCCGCGAGGGTCGCGCTTTGGGTAGCCGCGACCTGCAGCTGCTTGATAATGTTAGTAGCCATGATGTGCGGTCCTTTCAGAGTTGCACGTTTTGGTTAGACGGTCCTCGGTGTGTCCAGCACCTTGGGCCGTCGCCTTTTCTGCCTCAGTATCAAACTCGTTTCGTCTAGCTTGATCGCCCTGAGGCGCAGCGTTCATTCCTTAGGCAATTTCGCCTTTTCGATCTTCTCGCGCACCCAGGGGGCGCCGCCGAGAATCTGCAGCTTTTCCTTTTGCGCCTCTGACAGCTTGATCGTCACTGGAGATGTTGCGGGAGCACCAGCTACGCGCGGCTTCCTGCCACCGCCTGGTCTTGCTCCGCCGTGCTTGGTTTCCGTGTTCATTTTTGGAATGGTACACCTAATTTGAAGTTAGGTGTACTTTTCCAAGAGGCACGAAAGTAAAGGGGTGTCAGTCAAGCTTTGGCATAGTGATGAAACCTCCAATCACTGCTGCTTCTTGCGCGCCTTGGCGTTCACCGAGAGAAGCTGGAGCCACCTCGAGCAACTAAGAAGATGAAACCCAAAAGCCTTGAATTCAACCAAGCTGCCAGCTTGGAAACCTTTGCCAAGAAGTGCGCAAAGACCTTGCTGTCTAACCCGCCCATGGAGATCGTCAAGTTCCCGCTCGACTGCTCGGCCACGAACTGGTGTCAGATAACGATCAAAGAGCTCAACGAAGGGTTCTTAGGAAAGCTTCGCAACAACGGCAATGTCTATGCGTTATTCCTTGAGGCCGAAGACCTTACGAAATGGGAACCAAGGTACGTGGGAAAGAGTGCCCGGTCCAACCTTCGCACGCGCATTTCGAACCACTTGATTGGGAAGCACGAGAAGACAGGCTCTAAGCTGGACGAGGTTCGTCAGGCAGTCCTAGCCGGGCGGAAGATCGGCATCTCGTACATCTTGGTTGAGCCCGAGGAACTACGCGGCTATGTCGAGGAAAAGCTGATTCCTCTTGTGGAGGGGTGGAACTACCACGCGGCCAAGAAGCGCTGACATCGTCATACACGGCCGCCAAGCTGGCCGTGGTTCTAGTTATCGCCGGATTCGGATGGTCCTGGGTTTCTCGAAACTGCACGCCCCCGCGACCAGCAAAACCGACGAAAGGGACTTTTGCAGGTTTTGCAGGGTTGCTGGTGAGGGTGTTTCAGATCTACGGCGTCTCCGGCCGGGTCTCTGGGGTGGCCTTCAGCAGTGCGAACTGGACGCCGGCCTGCTCCAGGATCCATGCCTCGATGCGTTCATGATGGATACGCAGCAAGTCGAGCGGTCGCACCGTGTAGTGCTTTTCTGCGGTCGCTGACGGCTTGTGGCCCATGATCTGGGCGACCACGCCGGCAGGGATTTCCAGCCACTCTGTAAGGCTCTTGAACGAGCGACGCAAGCCGTGCAGCGTGAGTCCTTCCAGGTTCGCGGCAGCGCATGCGTCGGCCATCCCACCATTCGGGTCGGAGAGGTGGGCTTTCTCCTTCACCGGACTGGCGAACACGTACTGATTGACCCGGGGGAGGGCAGATAGCAACTGCCAAACATACGGCGTCAGAGGGATCTGCCTTTCCCCCTCCACCTTGTCTCGGATGGTGATCCCCCTCCAGCGTTCATCGATGTCGGTCCATCTCAGCGCCAGTAATTCGCCGCGGCGCGACCCAATCAAGAGAAGTGTTTGCAGGTAGGCCGCGAGGGTGGGGCTTGGTAGCGCATGAACTGCTGCAAACCACGCAGGAAGCTGTTCCTTCAGGAGAACGTCCTTTTTCTTCCCCGCTTTGCCAAACGCATCGCGGGTCTTTCGGGTCTTGGCCGCGTCCATCATCACGATGGCCTTGTAGTCGGACTCTTCACTGCACCAGGTGATGAATGCTTTCAGGCAGCGCCACGCAAGCCGCCCGTACGTCTGGCGCTCTTGCCCCTGTTGCGCGGCCCATGCCTCAATCTCCGATGACGTGAGGTCAGAGAGTTTCAGGGAGAGTAGCGGATGCAGTGGGCCTGGCTTTGTCTTGCCGCTGCCTCTCGTGCCCCGCTTGCTGCTCTTCCCGCCTTCCTGGGTGAGCTTCTCGTGGTCGGCGTAGTGACGAACTCCCCACTTGGGTTTACGGGCCTGCAGATAGAGCTTCCATGCATCACCAACAGTCACCGCCTCTTTCACTGCCTGCATCGCGGCTGCAGCCTTGGCTTCTTCCCGCTGGCGGGCGAGTACGCGCGGATCGTCGCCCCCATCCATCGCCACGCGGAGCCGGAAAGCCTCAGCTCGGGCCGCATCGATCCGCCACGCTCGCACGTCGCCAATAGTGCGCCGGATGGTCTGACGATCTAGCTTGGCCTCGAACACGAACGACTTGGCCCCGTTGGCAGTGACGCGCACACGAAGGCCGGGAGCTTTGCTGTCCCTCAAGAACGCTTGCTGCTTGCCAGGAGGGCAGGCCAGCCGCTCAATTACTCCGGCGGTGAGGTCAATTGGTTCGGAGAGGTCGAGTGCTTGATTGCGCGGTGGGCGTGCCATGGTCTTCCCTGTCGTGTAGCCACCATGTAGCCGTCTGTGATGGATTTACATGAACATCCATCAACATTCAGACGGATGGGAAAACCATTACAAGAGGGGAAATGAGGCGATAGCGACGATTCTACGAACACTGACGAATATCCACGAATAATCGATTCGTCGGACTTTTAATCCGTTGGTCACTGGTTCGAATCCAGTACGTCCTACCAACAATCTCGAGGGCTAGCCGGTAAATACCGGCTAGCCCTTTTTCTTTGCCGCGCGCTCTTGTCGCGATCTATCTCACGATCCGTGGTTGGCTGAGGCATTTGGCCCAACCTCCCAGTGCAGCGCGCATGCTGGGCTGTTGGAGTGGCAGGCATCTGCCATGTACCAGGGCAATCAGCCGCGCACGCGGGCTGCCCCCGATTCACGGCGCAGACGGGTCACATAGTCCGGATGGAAGCAGCGCTGGGTCCCGTCCGCGAATCCGACGGTGATCGACGTCGCGTCCGAAGCGACGACCACGCCCAGCCCGAAGCGCCGGACACGCACCCGATCATGGGCAGCGAAAGCCGGCAGGGTGCGAACGGCAGGCTCCGCGTCGCCGTCGTCCACGAAGATCGGTTGCGCCATTTCTTTTTCATGGGCCTCGATGCGCCGGCAGTTGTCGCACGTGCCGCAGCGTTTGGGTTCCGCCGCCTGATCGAGATCGCTAAGGAGCAACTGCCACCGGCACTGGCCCGACTGCGCGTACGACACCATGCGCTCGAGCGTTTCGCGGTCCTGCTGCCGTCGGGTTTTGTAGGCATCGAGCACCGCGGAGAAGTCGACCTTGCCGGCAGCGCGCTGGCGCACCGACAGTCGCCCGCGCCGGTCGGCCTGGAGCACTTGCGCGTGCTTCAGCACCGCGATGCCCGACTGCATTCGAGTGCGCGGCCGGCCCAGCGCGTCGAGCAGGTGCGCGGCCGTCCATCCCCCGGCCTCGGGCGGCTCGGCGAGCAACTGCCGGTAGATCGCGTCCAGATCCTCCAGCTGCGGATACTTTCCGGCCAAAAAGAACTGCTGCACTGTGCGGTCCTTGGCATGGAACAGGAGCAGGCAGCGCGCCTCTTTTCCATCGCGTCCGGCGCGTCCGGCCTCCTGGTAATAGGCATGCAGGCTCGCCGGCATCTGGCAGTGCAGAACGAAGCGGATGTCGGGCTTGTCGATGCCCATGCCGAAGGCGTTGGTGGCAACCATGACGCGTACCTCGCCCGCCATGAACGCCTCCTGCGCAGCGCTGCGCTCGCGCGCGCCGAGCTTGCCGTGATAGAGCGCCACCGATTCATCGCGCACCTTCAGCGCATCGAACGCATGCTCGGCGGCCTTCACCGTGGCGGCGTAGACGATGCCGCTGCCCGGCGTTTCACGCACGAATTCGACCGTGCGGCGCAAGCGCTCCTTTTCGTTGGCGAGCTGTTCGACGGCAAAGCGCAGGTTGGCGCGGTAGGCGCCGGTATCGACCAGCCCCGAGCGTGGGATGTCCAGGAGCTTCATCACATCGGCGGCCACGTCGTCGCCCGCGGTCGCCGTCAGCGCGAGCACGGGCGGACTGCCCAAAGCCCGGATGGCGGGGCCGATCTCCAGGAATGCGGGCCGGAAGTCATGGCCCCATTGCGAGATGCAATGCGCCTCGTCGACCGCGACCAGCGCCACCGGGTGCGCGCCCAGGCGCCGCAGGAAATCCGGATCGGACAACCGCTCGGGCGTCGTCAACACGATCCGCGCAGTGCCGGCGTCGATGTCGGCTTCCGATTGCGCCAGCTCCTCGGCACCGAGCGAACTGTTGACCTGCACGGCGCGAATGCCGAGCGCTCGCAGCCTGTCGCACTGGTCTTTCATCAACGCGATGAGCGGGGAGACCACGACGGTCTGGCCTTCGAGCAGCACAGCGGGCAACTGGTAGCAGAGCGACTTGCCGGCGCCCGTGGGCATCACCGCGAGCGTGGACAGGCCAGCCAGCACGCGCTCGATCACTTCCGCCTGGCCGGCGCGCAAACGCTTGTGGCCGAAGACATCGCGCAAGGCTCGGTCCACGCGGTGCGCGGGCGGCTTTTCCCTTGGCGATTTGCCGGCGGGCATCAGGCGTTCTCGGGCTCGCCGTCTTCGTTGTCTTCGCGGTCTTCGCGGTCTTCGTTCTCCTCGGCAAGGTCCTCGACGCGGGCCGCTTCCGGATCTTCGGCGGCCGTGTCCACTTCATGCGCCGCATCCGGGATCACGCCGACGCGGTCGGGGAGGATGTCCGAATCGGTCGGCTCCTCGATCCCGGCCTCGGCCGCCGCGCGATTGCCCGTGCCTGCGGCATCGCTGCCGCTGTCGCTGGAGTCGGAGGGACCGAGGCTGTCTTCGTCGGTGCCTTTGGGTTCGATGGGAGCGCGTTCGCCGCCCAGGATGCTGCTGGTTGCCATGTGTTGGGATTCCTCGTGTTGCTGGGTGAACTTCAAAGCCCAGGCTGCAGGTTTCCTTCGTCGGGCCGTCATCCTTCATCGGCCATGCTTGGCTTGCGCTGTAGGAAGTTTGCCCGCGGCTGTTGATTCGGGGTGGGGGGCCTGCGGAGCAACTCACCAGGTGGCTTGAACTGCGCGCATGTGCTTCGTGGCGCGCGGTTGCAAGTGCCGACACGTGAAGCTGCGGAGCGCCTCGGTACGTCATCGGGTTGGGCGCGCAAAAGGAAGCGCAAGACCGCGCAGGGTGCTTCACACATATCGCGATGACGCTGAACACCTCCGCTTGCTGCCCTACGGAAGCTCCCGTCCGCTGACCGGGTCGGCGGTGGGGGGCAGGGCGCCACGCAGCGGGCTTGAGGCGAGCTTGCGGGTGTCGGCCAAAGGCTGCGGCGGCGGAATGAGCTGCGTGCCCTCCATGCGGGTGCTGCCGTTGCCGCGGTTGTTCGAGCGCTGCAGCGCCGCTTCAGGCAGCACCGGGGCGGCGTTCACGCCGCGCAGCATCACGTTGTCGGTGTTGGGCTGCACCTGCAACTGCTGGCCGCGGATCTCGTCGTAGCGGTCGTAGGCAAAGGCTTCGGTCGAAGCGCCGTCGCGCATCACCGCCGGGCGCAGGAACATCATCAGGTTGCTCTTGTTGCGCGTGCGGTTCTCGTTCTTGAACAGGTTGCCCAGCACCGGGATGTCGCCGGCCAGCGGGATCTTCTCGATGTTGTTGTTGTAGGTGTCCGACAGCAGCCCGCCCAGCATCACCAGGCCGCCGTCTTCCACCAGCACGCTCGATTCGATCGAGCGCTTGTTGGTGGTCGGACCGTTGGGGTTGGCCAGCGAGTTCTGGTCGACCGTCGAGGTCTCCTGGAAGATCGTCATGCGCACCGTGCCGTTCTCGTTGATCGTCGGGCGCACGCGCAGGGTGAGGCCCACGTCCTTGCGCTCCACGGTGGTGAACGGGTTCACGCCCACCGAGCCCGAGGTGCTCGCGTACGAGCCGGTGGGGAAGGGCACGTTCTGGCCGATGATGATCTTGGCCTCTTCGTTGTCCAGCGTCAGCAGGTTGGGCGTCGAGAGCACGTTGGCATCGCCGTCGCTGTTGAAGAAGTTGGCGATGGCGCCCAGGATGTACTGGCCGCCGATCTTGCCGGCAATGCCCAGGTTCAGCCCCGGCTGGATCGAGGAGGCCAGACCCGCGGCGTTGCGGGTGGCCAAGGCCTGCGTAAGGGCCAGGATGTTGTTCCTGTTGAGGCTGGAGTTGGTGCCGATGACCGCGTTGTTGCCCAGCGCGCTCTGCCATTGGACGCCGAAGTTCGCCGCCTTGTTGGCGCTGACCTCGACGATCAGCGCTTCGATCATCACCTGCGCGCGTCGGCCGTCGAGCTTGTCGATCACCGCGCGCATCTGCCGGTACTGCGGCTCGGGGGCCGTGATGATCAGCGAGTTGGTCGACGGGTCGGCCTGGATCTGGCCGCCGGTGGAGGGCTGGTTCGCGTTGTTGAGCGGTGCGTTGGCGGCGGCCGAGCCGCTTTGCCCGCCACCGCCCGTGCTGTTCTGCGTGACCTGCTGCGGCACGGCACTGCTGCCGTCGCCCGCGCCTGCGGTGCCTGATGGCCGGTTCGCCGCCATTGCGGCGCGCAGCGTGGCCGCGAGCCGTACCGCGTCGGCGTTCTTGAGATAGACCACATAGATGTTGCCGGCCACGCCATTGCTGCTTTCCGCGGGCGGGCGGTCGAGCTTCTCGATCAGCGTGCGCACGAGCTGCGCGCGCGCCGGGTTGGCCGCACGCATGAGCACCGAATTGCTGCGCGCATCGGCCAAGAGCGTGGTGCGAAAGGATGCGTCGGCGGCGCCCGGTGCATCGCTGACATTCGGTGCGCTCGAGGCACCGCCATCGATGAGCCGCTGCACCAGCGGAATGAGGTCGGTGGCGATCGAGTGCTTCAGCTGGATGACCTCGACATCGGAGGCATTCGGCACATCGAGCGCCGCGATGATGCGCGCGAGCCGGCGCATGTTGTCGGCGTAGTCGGTGATAACGAGCGAGTTGTTGCCCGGGCTCACGTGGATGGTGTTGTTCGGCGGAATCAGCGGGCGCAGCACCGACATCAGGGCATTGGGCGACTCGTGGTTGAGCCTGAAGATCTGGGTGACCACCTGGTTGCTGGCCGACGAAGGCACGGCACCGATGGAGGTGTTCACGGCAACGCTCTGCAGCTTGGCGTTGGCTTCGAGCACCACCTTGTAGAGGCCGTCGGCCTCCACCACCGCAAAGCCCTGCAAACGCAGCGCCGCGGCGAACTGGTCGAAGGCCGCGGCCGGCTGCACGGGGCGGTCGGTCACCAGATCCATCGTGCCCTTCACGCGCGGATCGACCACCACATTGCGCCCGGTGACAACCGCCATGGTGCGGGCCACGGCCTCGATGTCGGCGTCGGAGAAATTGAGCGTGATCGGACTGCTGCGAACAACGGGCGCTGCCGCGGCATCGGGCGGCGCGTGCGTTTCCACCGTCCGTGTCTCGGTAACGGCAGTGGCAGTGGCAGTGGCAACCGCCTGAAGCGTGACCCGCACCGAATTGCCTTGCAGCTCTGCCGTGTAAGGCACCGGCTGCCGCAGGTTCAACACCACCCGGCTGCGCTCGCCGGCCTGCACCACGTTGATCGAACGCAGGTTGGGTTGATTCACTTCGATGGCTGCGCGTCCGACATCGTTGGTGGCGCCAACGAAGTCCAGTGCGATGCGCGCAGGGCTCGCGACCGAAAAGCCGCTGGGCGCGGCGGCGGGCGGTCGTGCCAGGTCAATCTGGATCACCTCCACACCCTGTTGCATGGCGCTTGCGACCGCCTTGATCGCATTCTGCGCAGAGGCGCTGCCGACCGCGCCGGCCGCAAGCAGGCCCAGGCAGATTGCCCGGAGGAGGAATCGGAACCGTAGAGCGCCCCGTGCGCCGAGCTCTTTCACTTGCAGGCGGTTCGTCTCGGATCGAAGGGCCGAGCACCAAGGGGAATCATTGCGGCACGCAGCAGCCGAAGGGGGAAAGGGAGCATGGGGGTACGACGCCAACGGCGGTTTGAATTTCGATGTCGATCACACGCCGTTGCTGTCTCGTCGACCCTCGGGAGTCGCGTTCGCATCCATCGCCCGGCATCGCTCGCAAGAGATTCGGCTCTTGCGAGCGATGCGGACCCCATGTGTCATTCGGGAACCTTGCGCGCTGATTGTTTACTGAAACGCGCAGTTTCCATTAGCCATGAAAAATGGAATTCAGACGCTCATTTTTCGAGGCAATCACCAAGGGCGCGGAGTGCTAGGCATTCTGAAATCTCCGATTCGGAGCTGCGCCACGAGGGCGTTCAGAAGCCATGCGCACGGCGTGAGAGAACAATGGCATTCCACTGAAAAATGAGTGAGTGCATCTCGATTTTCGATGCAGTCAAAAAACTAAGATGAAGTCTCGGGTGTCCCACTTCGTCGATGCCTGAATGGTGAATGAAGCGCCTTGTCAGGCACAAGTTTTAGTTCGGGTTGGGACTGCTGCGCCAGTAATTCCATTTTTGTCGGACTTCACTTAAGCGCAGGCCATAACTTGTCGCATGGCGAGTTCGAAGCGACGCTCCGCGTCACTTTCCGGGCTCGATCGGCGTGTTCTTCCCAGCGGGGAACCGAGGCATGAATCGTGCGCCTCATGGCGCAGCTTGCGAGTGGATCGGGGCCTGGCCTGCGGCATGCCCTTGGCCATGCGCGACGACAGCAATCCCCGCATGAGAAGTGCGCAACGCGCGTGGCGGCTGGTCTTTTTCAATCTTAAAAAAATACTCATGATGATGTTTCCCCGAGGATGCGTTTGTGCACTGATGCTTTCGGTGCTCCTGTCTGGCTGCGGCGGTGGAGGTGGCGGCAACCAGGGCAGTGGCCTGGCCGGCCTGTTCGGTCTGGGCAATGGCAGTCAAGGCAGCAGTGGCACCGGCCAAGGTAGCGGTGGCACAGGTGGGACGAGCGGTACGGGGGGCACGAGCGGCGGCACAGATGGAGGCACTTCGTCCGTCGCAGCGACCACCGCACTGGTGACCAAGCTGGGCAAGCCCGCGCGGGTGCTGTTCGGGCTCGGCTTGGGCGAGATGGATCAGATGAAAAGCCAGAACATTCGCCCGGACATCATCGACACCTACCTCGTGGGCACCGGTGAAAAAACCTGGCCCAGCTGGAACAGTCCCGACGGCGCGTTCATCACATACACCGCGCAAACCAACCAGGCCTACGGCGCGATTTCCATGTTCACGCTCTACCAGATGCAGGGCGATCTGAGCCGCATCAACGACGCGGCCTTCATGAGCAAATACTGGAGCCAGACGCGGCTGATGTACCAACTCATCGCGGATCTGCGCGGGCCCGTCCTGATCAACCTGGAGCCGGACTTCTGGGGATTCCTTGCGGCCAAGAGGTCCGATCACGATGCGACGCAAGTTCCAGCCCGCGTGAGCAACCAGCCTGAATGCGCCGGGTTGCCGGACACCGCCGCGGGTTTCGGCCAATGCCTCGTGCAGATGGGCAGGCAGATCGCGCCCAAGGCGCTGGTGGGGTTCCCGCCCTCCTTCTGGAGCGGCACCGCTGCCGAGATCGGTGCGCAGATGCGCGCGGTCGGAGCGGACAAGGCGGACTTCATCGTCGCGCAGACCAGCGACCGCGACGCGGGCTGCTGGGAAGTCACACCGCGGCCCGAAGAATGCAAGGACCGAACCGGAACGTTCTATTGGGACGCAAGCAACAAGACCAGCCCGAATTTCCACGACTCGCAGAAGCAGATTTCGGATTACCGCGCAGCCCTGGGCAACGGACTCCCGATCCTGTGGTGGCAGACGCCGATGGGCGTGCCGTCCGATACGCCTGGCGGCACCGACCTGCACTACCGCGACAACCATGTCGACTACATGCTGCGCAACGCCCAGGAGTACGGAGACATCCACACCTTCGCCATCGTCTTCAGCCCAGGTGGCAAAGTGCAGACCTCGCTCGCCACCGATGGCGGCCAGTTCGCCCGCCTCTCGGGCCAGTACCTGGCGCGAGGCGGTGCGGCCCTGAAGTAGCGATCGCACGCCGCAATCGCACGTGATCCGGCTGCGACGTCTTCTTGGATGAACGCCAGGATTCACCCGCCTCGCGAGCCGAAAAGCCTTCAAGGCGGCTCGTGGCTCATCAATGAAATCGACGCCTCCAGGAAAGCTGTTGGCCTGTTCCTTACCCCGCGACTTTTCCGCGCATTAATTCAAGGCTCTCTTATGTTTGACAGAACCATTTTTGCTGCTGCGTTGCTCGTGTTGAGCGCGGTCGTACTCCCGGGTTGCGGGGGCGGAGATTCGGGGAGCTTCCAGGCGGTCGCTCCGGTCCCTGCTGTCGGCGGGGGCGCCCCGGAGGTCCCCGCCGTCGCAGGAGGCACACCGGAGACTCCCTCCACCCCCGGTGTCACCCCCGAAGTCCCCGCAGCCCCGGGAGACGGCACCCCGGTGGCCCGTGTCATCAAGCACCCGGGCGTCGGGGTCAGCCTCTCGGATCTCGCGACACTCAAGGCAAACATCGATCAGGGAAGGGAGCCTTGGAAGTCCGGCTACAACCAATTGGCGAACAGTCCCAACTCCAGGCTCAGCTACGCAGGGCGTGGTGGCCCATTCGCGAAGGTGAGCCGCGCCCCCGACGAGAATCTCAATGCTTGGCGCTCCGACATGGTTGCGATCTCGAATCTCTCGCGGATGTGGTACTTCACCCGTAACGAGCGGTACGCGGAGATTGCAAAGTGGCTGCTGCTGGGGTGGGCCACCACCCACACGGAGTTCTCGGGTCGCGAGTCGATGCTCGACCTGGGCGACTACGCGCTCGACTTCGTCGGCGGCGCGGAAATCCTGCGCACCACTTGGCCGGGCTGGAAGGAGGCCGACACGGAGATAGTCAAGAAGTACTTCAAGGACGTGCTGATGCCGGCGGCGAACCCCTATGGCGAAAGCATGTTCGGTGCCGCCAACAAGGGCGCACTGTCCCTCACCGCTCTTGGGCTGATGGCGATCTACAACGACGACATCGAGACATTGGACAGGGTCGTTTATCAGGCCCGTACGCTGGCCCACATCGGGCTGCGGAATTCCAACGACATCGGCATGCTCGGCGACTACCTCCGCGACCAGGGGCACGCCTATGGGCAGCTCAAGTCGCTGACCATGCTCGCCGAGGCGCTCTGGACCCAAGGCATCGACATCTATTCCGATTTCGACAATCGCCTGCTGGCGGCGGGTGAGTATTTCGCGAGAGTGAACGAGCTCGTCCCAACGACAGCCCTTCCTTTCGGCACCACCGATCGCTACTACCTCACCGACGTCACCAATCGCGGCTGGGGCGGCGCCAATCGCGGGAGCACGGCGCTGACCCAACTCCATGGCGCCTACGTCCTGCGCAAGGGACTCCAGGCACCCTTCATCGCGCAGAGGCTCCTCGGGACATCGGTGGACGGCACCAGCTTCATGTTCCTCAGGGAGTCCGACACCTCCAAGGCAACGCCGCCGCCGGCGCTGCCCATTCCTACGAGCACCTCGATCACCTCGGGGTTCAGCAGTGCCGACATCGGGGGGGCCAGCCAAGCCGGCTCGGCCACCTACGCCGCCGGCAAATGGAACGTGGCTGGGTCAGGCTGGGGTATCTGGGGCGCACTCGACAGTTCCCACTTTGTCTACAAGGCCCTCACCGGCAACAGCGCCATCATCGCGAAGGTCGAGTCGCTCGAGAACACCCACCCGTCCGCAGTGGCGGGTGTGATGATGCGCACAAGCTTGGAACCAGGCGCTCCGCGCGCCTGGATGGCGATGAACTACAAGAGTGAAGTCTTGCAGAACATGACGAAACTGGCGGTGTATGGCGGCTCGAACTACGCGAACAAGGTCACGAGTTCTGGACCCACTCACTGGGTGAAGCTCGAGCGCATCGGGAACATCATCACCGGCTACGTTTCTCCCGATGGCACCAATTGGGCCGCCACCGATGTCGGCCGCATCGTCGCCCCCGTTCCCGACACGATCTATGTCGGGTTGGTGGTCTCGTCGGTCACAAGCAAGTTGAACAACAGCGTCTTCAGCAATGTCCAGATCACCGGCGGCGACGGTGGGGCGCCGCGCGTCATCCCGGCGGCACCCGCCATGCTGCTGGCTTCGCCGGGCGATGGGGCCGTCCCGCTGCGCTGGCAGGCGTCCTTCGGGGCCACCGGCTACACGGTCGGCCGCTCCGAGTTCAGCGGCGGGCCCTACGAGGCCATCGCATCGGGCGTCACGGGCAGCAGCTACACGGACACCTCCGTGACCAATGGCACCACCTACTACTACACCGTCGCGGCGAGCAACTCCGCCGGAACGAGCGGCCGTTCTCCTGAAGACAGCGCCGCACCGGGCCGTCCGATGGTCAAGGCTGCCACCGGCGGCGCGAGCAACTCCGGCAACGCTGAAAGCGCCTTGGACCAGGACTCGGCGACGCAATAGTTCTACTCCGGCACGACCGGCTGGCTGCAAGTACGCGGGGGCGCGGCGGCGCGATGGCTCGGAGTAACTGAAGATGGCGCGCCCGCGAGCCAGCGGCGGCTTGCGGGGGGCAAGTGGATGACCAGCCGTTTGCAACGGCGCCACGGAGATCGCTGCGCCGGCACGGGCCCCGACCAGTCGAGAGGCGGGCCTGTCATTCGCCCTGACAGAGCGAAGCAAAGCTGCAATGACGTGCACTATATTTCCGAGCGGCGAGACGAAAAAGGCCCGATCTGGGCGGCCTTGGTGGGTCAATTTGCGCCTAGCCACTGCACGGCGTATTCCCTAGCGGCGGGATAACCCGTGCAAACGGAACTCATGGAGGATGCCTAATAGTTCATGTTGCACTTCGGGATAGGAAGAAAAGTGCAATTTCTTGCAGCCATCCCCAACTCGAAGGAGACATATGAAAACCCACCAGCCTTTGGCAGTTTCCGCAATCGTCGCAGCCGTTCTCGCCAGTGGGTGTGGCGGCGGCGGCGGCAACAACAACAACACCCTGCCTTTCATCGGATTCGGCAATCCCCCTGTCGCCACGGTGCCGCCCCCTTCAGGCCCTGCGGCGCTGACGTGTGACGACACGCTCAAGGCGAGTTTCAAGCCCGACGCCAGTACAAGCGTTGTTGCGGTCAAGTCATTCAAGAAGGGAGACGCTCTTGTCCTGGGTGGTGCGGCGACGGCGACAACGCCGGTGGCTGCCAATGACGTCTGCATGGTCAAACTCAATGTGGGACCTGGAAACTCCGGACCCGAGGGTGCTCCGTCAACGTCGCCCGGCATCGGCATCGAGATTTGGCTGCCATCGAAATCAGCCTGGAATTCGCGCATTCATGCGTTGGGAGGCGGTGGTTGGCAAGGAGGTGTCGCCGGTAGCGCGGCAGCGATTGCAAGCAGCGACGCGGCCGACGTGGCCGGCAAGGAAGGCGCCGTCTCATCGACCACGGATACCGGCCATGCCTCGCTCGCGGGCGGAGCGTTCGCAATGAACCCGGATGGGACCATCAACAAGACCTTGTGGACCGACTTCGCCAGCCGAGGCATTCATGAACAGGCCGTCAAGACGAAAGCGCTGGCAGCGGCCTACTACGGAACGCCGGCCAGGTACGCCTACTGGGACGGAGGCTCGACGGGTGGACGGCAGGGCCTGAACCTGGCGCAGAACAACCCCACCGACTTCGACGGCATCATCGCCAACTATCCCGCCATCAACTGGACGAGGTTCATCACCGCGGAGCTGTATCCGCAGATCGTCTTTCAGCGCGACCTGGGTGGTGTTGCACCGACGCGGGCCCAGCAGGATCTGGTTTCCAACGCCGCTGTTGCCGCGTGCGATGTGGTAGCCGGCCAGCACCTGGGGTATGTGCTCGACCCTGCATCCTGTACGTACGATCCGACGACGGATCTCACGGTTCTCTGCACATCCGACGGCGGAACGAACGCAACGAGCGCGTGCGTCACGAAGGTGCAAGCCGCGGCCATCAACAAGGTCTGGTACGGCATGACCGCCGATGGCTCGGCACCGTCGCCGGCGACCGACAACGGCTGGTCCGCCGCATCGTCCTCCACGCTGCCTGGCTCCGCAAACCAGCGCTGGTTCGGACAGAGCCGCGGAACTTCGCTGTACGGCGCCATGTTCGCTGGCTTCGGCTTGAACGGCCTGACCAGTCCGAACGGTGCATTCCCCATCGCGTCCGACCAGGTGGCGCTCGAGTTGCAGAACTCGACCATCGGCGACCCTTCGTTCGTGAATGCGACCGGCAACGGCCAGTCGCTCTGGAAGCAACTGAGCTACGCGCAGTTGAGCAATGCGTACGACCGCGGCGTGACGCTGCAGCCGCAGTTCGGGAACATCAACACGGACAACCCGGACCTCTCCGCGTTCAAGAATCGCGGCGGCAAGATGCTGACCTGGCATGGTCTGGCCGACGAACTCATCATGGCGCAGGGAACGGTCAACTACTACAACAGGGTGGCCGCCAAGACCGGCGGGCTGAGCGATGTCCAGGGCTTCTATCGGCTCTATCTGGTGCCGGGTGCCGGCCATGGCAATCCGAACGGAACGTCCAACCCGGCAGCGGAAGTTCCTTTCTTCACGCCGACCCAGTTCTACGACGCGCTGACGGCCTGGGTTGAAAAAGGCACCGCGCCGGATGCGCTGACCCTGCAGACCCTGGGCGGTGCCGCAGCGAAAACCCGTCCGATCTGCGTGTACCCGAAGAAGATCACCTACACCAGTGGCGACACCGGTTCGGCGGCGAGCTACACCTGCTCGTAGGTGCTGCCACTGTCAGAGCTCGTGGTGTGGTGATTGCCGGCAGGCTGCGTGCCCAGGGCGTCGCACCGGAAACGGTGCAGACCCTGAGCCACACGCATTCGATCCTGGCCCTCGTGGATGCGGGCGTGGGCGTGGCGCTCGTGCCGCGCTCCGCGCAGAAGCTGGGCTATGCGGGCGTGCGCTTCAGTCCGCTGGACGAGGTCGACAGCTTCGATGTCGAGGTTCATCTGGCCTGGCGCCGCCGCGGTCGCCAGGGCGTGGTGGATGCGGTGCGCCTGCTGATCCAGGAGGCGTACCCGGTACCGGCCAAGGCGTAGCGCGCGGCGTGCGATCGCTACGGTGCGGCAGGCCGAACCGGCGGCGATGCGGCGCTTGCGCTAGGTCGGCAATTTCCGGCGCTGCAGTTCCGCGGCGACCGCCGAGCCGAGCGTGTCCAGGTCGAACGGCTTGGCCAGCACCGACTGCGGACCGATCAGCCGCTCGACCGCGTTCATGTCGGCGTAGCCCGTGGCCATGAGGATGGGAATGTCGGCATACAGCGTCTGCGCGTGCGCAATCAGCTCGGCGCCGTTCATGTGGGGCATGAGGTAGTCCACCAGCAGCAGATCCGGCTTCGCCTTTCTCAATTCGAGCAGGCCCGATGCGCCGTCGGCCGCCTGCCTCACGCGGAATCCGAGCACCTGCAGGCTCTCGACCATGCTGCGGCGCACGCCGGGATCGTCCTCGACGACCAGGATCTCGGCCTGCCGCGCGTCGGCGATCGCCCGACCGGCGGCGGCCGTTTCCTGCGCGGCCTCGGTCGGTCCCGGAGCGAGCGGAAAACGCAGCCTGATCGAGGTTCCCGCGCCGACCGCGCTTTCCACGATCGCGCTTCCGCCCGACTGCCGCGCGAAGCCATAGACCTGGCTCAGCCCGAGCCCGGTGCCCGCATGCTGCTTGGTGGTGAAGAACGGATCGAAGACCTTGTCCAGCAGGTTCTCGGGGATGCCGGTCCCGGTGTCGCGCACCGTCACGTCGGCCGTGCCCAGCGGATAGCCGGGCTCGCCCGCGGCGCCTTCCACCCCCGCGGGGGAGATCTGCGTGCAGATCTCCAGGGTCCCGCCCTGCGGCATGGCGTCGCGCGCATTGACCGACAGGTTCAGGATCGCCATTTCCATTTGCGCGGCGTCCACGATCACGAAGGCGGGCTGCGCGCACAGCGCCAGGTTCAGCCGCACGTGGGAGCCGACCGAAATGGAGATCAGCTCCGCCATGTTCCTGATCAACGCATTCAGATCGTGCAGCCTGGGAACCAGGCTCTGGGTGCGCGCGAACGACAGCAGCTGCCCCGTCAGCCGAGAGCCGCGGTCCACGGCTTCCTTGGCCCGCCGTGCGTAGTCGCGAACGCGCTCCTCGTTCACCTTCAACCGCTCGATCAACTGCAGGTTCAGGTTGACGACGTGCAGCAGGTTGTTGAAGTCGTGGGCGATGCCGCCCGTCAGCCGGCCCAGCGCCTCCATCTTCTGGTTCTGCACCAGGGAGTTCTCGATGCGCTCGCGCTCCAGCATCTCGCGCATCAGCCGGTCGTTGGCACTCGCCAGATCGGCCGTGCGCTCGGCAATGCGCGACTCCAGCGCGCCGTTGATCTGCTCGACGCTGGCCTTGGACGCCTGCAGCTCGGCCAGGTGCTTGCGCGTGAGGTACTGGCGCTGGCGCGCCCGCAATGCGGACTGCGCCGCGCTGACGAGCGTGTCGACATTGACCGGGCGCTCGAGCAGCACCAGGTTGCTGAGCTCCTGCAGCGCCGATCGCGCGCGGTCGGTCCGGCGCACGGTCTGGCGGGCCGCGAGCACCACGAACGGGTAGTCCGACCAGGGCGGCTGTTGCGCCAGCAGTTCGCGAAAGGCCGCGACCGTTGTTCCGTCGAGGGATTCCTCGGTCAGGACCGTTGCGGCCGATCCCTTTTCGATTTCGCGGATGAGCGCACGCGCGTCCTGGCAGACGTGCACCTCGATTCGCCGCGCGGCGAGGGCGTCGCCGATCAGCCGCGCGTCGCGCCCGAACGGCGCCATGACGAGAACTCGATCTTCCACCTGGTCAGGCCCGATCGGTATCGCCGAGAAGCGCGGTCCGGCCGCGATAGCGTGGAAGGCCCGCCATCACGCCTTCGAAATCGGTGAGCGCCTCGCCGATCTCCAGGCCCGTCGGGCCCAGGCGGAATTGATGGATCGTCGTTGCATGCGCGCTCGCGCGGCTCTTGACCACGGACACGGCTTTCAAGAGCTGTCCGCGCGCCTCGAAAAACCGGAACTGCAGCATCGAGTCGCTCAGGTAGCTCAGGTCCACATCGTTCGGCGCCTCGCCGGTGAGGCCATGCTGCGACAGCACGAGGATGGTGGTGACGCCCTGCAGGTTGAGATAGGTCAGCAGTTCGTGCATCTGCAGCATCAGGAAGTTGCTGCCGGGCATCGCGATCAGGTAGGCGTTCAGCGTATCGATCACCACGGTCGTCACGCCTTGGCGCTCGACCGCGTCCCGCACGCGATGCGAGAACTGGCCCGCCGAGATTTCGGCAGGGTCGATCGCGTGCACGGCCAGTTGTCCCGACGAGGCGTACTCGTCGATGCCCAGTGCGAGCGCGCGCGATCGCATCATCAAGGTCTTGACGCCCTCGTCGAACAGGAAGATGGCGGCCTTGCCGCCGCGCTCCACGCTGGCGCGCGCGCAGCAGACGGCCGTGGTCGTCTTGCCCACGCCGGCCGGCCCCGCGAACAGCAGGTTGGTGCCGGGGGTCAGGCCGCCGCCCAGCAAGCGGTCCAGGTCCGCATTGCCCGAACTCAGGGGCTCGCTCGCAAAGCTCCGCCCATGCTCGCTGGCCACCAGCCGGGTGAAGACGTGCAATCCGCCGCGGTCCAGGCTGACGTCGTGCTCGCCCTCGCGAAACTTGACGCCGCGCAACTTCACGACGCGCAGGCGGCGCTTGTCGGAGCCGTAGGTGCCCGTCTTCTGCTCGAGCTGGATCACCCCGTGCGCAATGCTGTGAAGGTGCATGCCGTCCGCGGTGCGCGCCCTGTCGTCCAGCAGCAGCACGGTGCATTGGTGGGCGAGGAAGAAGCGCTTGAGCGCCAGGATCTGGCGGCGGTAGCGCATGGGATCCTGCGAAAGCAGGCGCAGCTCGGACAGGCTGTCGAACACCACGCGCTCCGGCCGCAGGCGCTCGACCACCGCCATGACCCCGCGGATCGTCTCGCCCAGTTCGAACTCCGACGGATGAAAGATGCTCTGCTCGGCCTCGACGCTCAAGCCTTCCTCGCTGACCAAGTCGAAGATCTCGATGCCCTGCAGGTCCCAGCCATGGGAGAGCGCACCTTCGGCGAGCTCCTGCGAGCTCTCGGAAAGCGTGACGTACAGGCCCTTCTTGCCGAGCGCGCGGCCCTGAAGAAGAAATTGCAGTCCCAGTGTTGTCTTGCCGGCGCCTGGCGTGCCTTCGACCAGATAGAGATGGCCTGCGGGCAGGCCGCCTGCGGTCACCTCGTCGAGGCCTGGAACACCCGTGGGCTCCAGCTTGGGCGGTACAGCATGTTCGGTAGAAGTCGTCATAGAAAGCTGTCCGATGGAAAGGATGGTGCGGCTATGCAACGACTCTAATGGGGCACTTCGGCCGTCCTCGGCGATGCGCGGCGCGGCTCGCTGTAGGCCCAAGGCTTGCGCATGCGTACGAGGCTGCTGGCGCGTCGAGCAGCAGGTGGTCGCCCAAGCCGCGTGACTTCTTGCATCGTGCGGCGCGATGGCTGTGGCCGCGAGTGAGCGGCCTGCGGCTTGGCGAGATCGTTCGCATGCATTTGCGGCGAAGTCCGACTTGCTCGAGGTTCACCGGCGGAGGATGGTTGCGCATGAAAGACAAGATGCGACCGTCCGCGAGCGGTCCGAGCTCCGCTCGGATCTGGCCCCGGCCAGGCCCCGCCTGCCCAGCGTGTTCGCCACCCCGTGAAGCATCAACCAGACTCCCTGAGGAGAACCGAACATGGCGACGAAGACGAAAGGTGATCTGCGACAGATCTCCGTACACATCGAAGAGCCCAAGGCCGGCGCGTTCGAATGGGTGCTCAGCGAGGCAGATGCCGAGGACGCCGGCAACTGGCAACCGTTCCAGCGCTCCCGCAGGGCCGCGAGCACCTACAAGGCGGCGATGGCCGACGGTCTGGTCGCGCTCGAATCCCTGATCGACGACCTCGACAAAGGTCCCCGATCGAGCACGGCCCCTGACCGCGAGCCCGGGCCTGAGATCGCCCCGGAGAGGGAACGCGCCGGCAAGGGTGCTGCCCGCGCGGCGCCGAGGCAGGACCCGCCCGCGAAGCCGGCCGGACGCACCCGCACGGCATTCGGGTTCGGCGTGATGCCATAGCGCCTCGCCTACGCCATGTGCGCCATGTGCGGCATGTCCTCCGGGGAGCGCCGGTCGCGTCCCACATCGCCGCGTGCCGGCCAGCGCAATGCTGCCGGACATCTTCGTACCCCCGACCAAGTACTCCCCAAGGAAAGTCCATGGCCACTGGCAGCAGAACCCTCTGGAAAGGCGCGATCACCTTCGGCCTGGTCCACATACCCGTCGGCTTGCACACGGCGAGCATCGAGCAGGGCGTGGACTTCGACTGGCTGGACAAACGCACCATGGACCCGGTGGGCTACAAGCGCATCAACAAGAAGACGGGCAAGGAGATCGACAAGGACAACATCGTCAAGGGCGTCGAATACGAGGACGGCAAGTACGTCGTGATCTCGCCCGACGAAATCGAAGCCGTGTATCCGCGCACCACCCAGACGATCGAGATCCAGCGCTTCATCGATGCCAACGAAATCCCCTTCGTGTATCTGGAGCGTCCGTACTACGTGGCGCCGATCAACAAGGGGCAGAAGGTCTACGCGCTCCTGCGCGAGGTGCTGATCAAGTCCGGCAAGGTCGGCCTGGCCAAGGTGGTCATCGCGACCAAGCAGCACCTGGCGGTGCTGGTGCCGTCGGGCAAGGCACTGGTGCTCAATCTGCTGCGCTGGGGTGACGAAGTCAAGACGCTCGAAGGTCTCGACCTGCCCGCCGCGGGCGTCAAGGGTGCCAACGTATCGGCCGCGGAAATGAAGATGGCGGAACAACTCGTGAACGACATGTCCGGCAAGTGGGAGCCCGAGGATTTCAAGGACGAGTTCAAGCATGCGGTGATGAAAATCGTCGAGAAGAAGGTGAAGGCGGGCGACACCGAAACCGTGATCCAGCCGGAAGAGGAGGCGCCGGAAGAAGCCTCCAACGTGATCGACCTGACCGAGTTGCTCCAGCGCAGCCTCAAGGGAGGCGGATCGGCCAAGACCAAGGCCCCCGCGGCCAGGAAGCGCAGCGCCAAGACCACGGCCAAGACCACCACCAAGGCCACCACCAAGGCCAAGGCGCGAAAGACCCCTGCGAAGAAGGCGGGCGCTGCGGCCAGGAAGGCCGCATAGCAGGCGGCAAGCCAAGCCGTCCGCTTGGGCAGCGCGCCGCAGCAATTGGAGCAACGAGGAACGATGGCCAAGGGCGACGCGCTTTCCACGTACAAGTCCAAGCGGAATTTCGCCGTGACGGCGGAGCCCGCCGAAGGTGGCCGGCCGAGTCCCCACGCGCTGTCGTTCGTTGTGCAAAAGCATGCGGCGTCGCGGCTGCACTACGACTTCCGGCTCGAGCTCGATGGGGTGATGGTTTCCTGGGCGGTGCCCAAGGGGCCCAGTTTCGACCCCAAGGAAAAGCGCATGGCCATCCACGTGGAGGACCATCCGATCTCCTATTCATCCTTCGAAGGAACGATTCCGCCGAAGCAGTACGGCGCCGGGACGGTGATCGTCTGGGACAACGGCACCTGGGAGCCGGTGGGCGATCCACGCAAGGGCCTGGCCGCCGGCAAGCTGGTGTTCCGGCTGCACGGCCAGAAGCTTGAGGGCCTGTGGGAACTGGTCAATATCGCCAAGGGCGGCGAACGGCAGGAGCCCTGGATTCTGTTCAAGAAGAAGGACGAATACGCGCGTGCGCATGCCGACTACGACGTCGTGACAGCGTTGCCTGACAGCGTGATCGCCAAGCCGATCAAGAAGGTGCGCACCCGTGCCTCCGCCCGCAGCGCTGCGTCGGCGCGGCCCCCGCCTTCCAAGGCGCCCAAGCCGCTCGCCCGCGCACGCGTGACGGCGCTGCCGGCGCAGATCAAGCCGCAGCTGGCCACCCTGGTCGCAGGCGTTCCGTCGGTCGGCGAGTGGCTCTACGAAATCAAGTTCGATGGCTACCGGCTCATGGCCCGGCTCGACAATGGCGAGGTCGCCCTGATAACGCGCGGCGGACACGACTGGGCGGCCAGGATGCCGACGCTGGTGGCCGAACTCGGTGCCCTGGGCCTCGGCTCGTCGTTCCTGGACGGCGAAATCGTGGTGCTGGGGCCCCGTGGTGCGCCCGACTTCAACGCCTTGCAGAACGCCTTCGATCGCGGCCGAGACACCCAGGACATCGTGTTCTTCGTGTTCGACGCTCCCTTCTTCGAAGGCCAGGACCTCAGGCAGGTGCCGCTGCGCGATCGCCGGCAACTGCTTCACGACTTCCTTGCGGAGAAGGCCAGCGAACACGTCAGGTTCAGTGCCAATTTCGAAGCCGATCCGACGTCGCTGCTTCGCTCGGCTTGCCAGATGGAGATGGAAGGCGTGATCGCCAAGCGCGCCGACGCACCCTACGTTTCCCGGCGCAGCGAAACCTGGCTGAAGCTCAAGTGCAAGCTGCGCCAGGAGTTCGTGATCTGCGGCTACACCGACCGCACCGACGAGGCCGGCCAGGTCGGCAGCTTGCTGCTCGGTGTTCACGACGACGGCGGCAAGCTGGCGTCGGTCGGTAGTGTCGGCACAGGCTGGAGCGGCGAGGAAGCCCGTGAGATCAAGCAGAAGCTGCTGCCGCTGGCGGCCCCGAATTCGCCTTTCGAAAAAGGCGACACCAAGCCGGGTCGCTGGTCCAGGCGCAAGGCCGGCAGCGAGCGTTGGGTGAAGCCGCAGTTGCTGGCGGAGGTCAGCTTTGCCGAATGGACGCCCGACGGGCAAATTCGCCACGCCTCGTTCATCGGCCTGCGCGACGACAAGCCCGCCAAGGTCATCGTGCGGGAGCGTCCCAAGGCGGTCGGCGCGCCTGCCGCTGCGGCGTCCAGCCGCACGGCCGCCGGCTCGTCGAGCGCTTCGATCACGGTGACGCACGGCGACAGGGTCATCGATGCCACCACGGGCATCACCAAACTGGATCTGGTGCGCTACTACGACTCCGTGGCCGAATTCATCCTGCCGCATCTCAAGGGTCGTCCTTGCTCTTTGGTGCGCGGCCCGACAGGCGTGACCGGACAACTGTTCTTCCAGAAGCACGGCGAAAAGATCGGCATTCCGGGCATCACCGAACTGCCCGAGAGCCTGTGGCCGGGCCACGCCGCTCTGCTGGAGATCGGCAACGCCAAGGCGCTCGCCGGTGCCGCCCAGATGAACGTGATCGAATTTCATACGTGGAACTCGACAGCCAAGACGATCGACAAGCCCGACCGCATGGTGTTCGACCTCGACCCCGGCGAAGGGACCGCCTGGGGCCACATCCAGGAAGCGGCGACGCTGGTGCGCGCGATGCTCGAAGCCCTTGGCCTGAAGGCTTGGCTGAAAACCAGCGGGGGCAAGGGGCTGCATGTGGTCGTCCCCCTGGCGCCGCGATACGACTACGACACCGTCAAGGGGTTCTCCCAGGCGATCGTGCAGCACATGGCCAGGACGATCCCGGCGCGCTTCGTAGCCAAGAGCGGCCCGAGCAACCGCGTGGGGAAGCTGTTCGTCGACTACCTGCGCAACGGGCACGGCGCGACGACGGCGGCCGCGTTCTCGGCGCGCGCGCGGCCCGGCCTGGGCGTTTCGATCCCGGTTTCGTGGGACGACCTGGGCAGCCTCAAGAGCGGCTCGCAATGGAGCGTTCGGACAGCGCGCGAACACCTGTCTTTCCAGACAGAGGATCCATGGGCCGGCTACTGGAAAACGCGCCAGCCGCTGACGCAGGCCATGAAGCGACTCGGCTATGAAAAACGCTGACTGAACGAGGACAGGAAAAATCATGAAGCTTTCACATCTCGCACTGACCGTGATCGAAGACCCGCTGCACGATGGTCGCTATCACTGGCTGCTCCTGACGGCCAGCGGCGATGCCGACCAGGTCAAGGAGTTCGACGCGTCGGACAAGTCCTTTGCATCCGCGCACGAAGCCTTCGAGGCGGGCGCCGTGCGGTGGCGACAGGAAATGTCGCGCGAGAACGAAGACGCCGACCCCGTCGGGGATGCCCGCATCGACTGACAGAAAGACCCGGCATGAGAAGCAGGGCGGAGCGAACCTGGTTCTGCAACTCGGCGTCGGCAGGTTGATACAGATGCGCCGCATTGACGCCTTTGGCCTCTTTTCCACGGCCGAAAAAAATGGCATGTTGATTCGCGTCGCAAAGGAGCCGCCATGCCCACCCCTCGCTCGATCGCTTCCCTGTCGCTCGGCTTCGGCCTGGTGTCGATACCCGTGCGGCTCTACACCGCCACCGAGAGTTCGGCGGCCATTCACTTCAACCTCCTGTCGAAGGAGGGGACGCGGGTGAAGCAGCAGTACGTTTCTGCGCTCAACCCGAAGAAGGTCATTACCCGCGCGGAAATGGTCAAGGGCTACGAGTTCGATACGGACCGCTTCGTCATCTTCCAGCCCGACGAACTGAAAGCGCTCGAGGATGGCGCGAGCCACCTGATCGACATCGTCGCGTTCATTCCGGCGGACGCGGTCGATCCGATCTACTACGACAAGCCGTATTTCCTCGCGCCGGACAAACGCGGCGGCAAACCGTACAACCTGCTGAAGAAAGCGATGCTGACGAGCGGGCGCTGCGCCTTGGCGAAGTGGGCCTGGAAGTCCAAGCAGTACGTGGTCCAGGTGCGCGCCCAGGAGGACGGACTCGTCCTGCAGCAGTTGCTGTATGCGCAGGAGGTGCGCTCCATCCAGGACCTCGGCATCGAGAAGCTCGAACCCTCGGCCGCGGAACTGAAGCTGGCGCTGCAGCTGATCGATCAGATCTCGCAGGACAGCTACGACCCGACGATGTTCGAGGACGAGGAGCAAAAACGCATCCTGGCGGCCATCGACGCAAAGATCGCGGGCCAGGAGATCGTGGCGACCGAACATCCCGAGGACGGCGAGTCTTCCGGCCAGGTGATCGACCTGACTCAGATGCTCATGGCGAGTCTCGACCGCAAGGGCGGGGGCGCACACAAGCCGCGGACGATGCCGGCCAAGGGCACCCAGGTGGTGACGCCCATCCGCAAGCCGATGGCCAAGGCCAAGCGCGCGCCCAAGGCTGCTGCAAAGGCAGTCGCACCTGTGCCACGCACGAGAATGAAAAAGTGACGGCGCCCGAGGAATTCCCGCTGTCGCTGCGCAACGTGCTGAAGTCGTTCGGCCTGTCGCGCCACACGGTGCTCAAGCTGATCGAGCTCGGCTTCGTTGCCCCGGTGAAGGCTGATGACAACGTCTGGAAATTTTCCTTTCAGGACCTCGTGCTGCTTCGGTCCGCAAATGAATTGCGAGCGGCACGTATTCCCACGCGGCAGATTCTCAAGGCGCTGCGCCAGCTTCGCGCATCGCTGCCCGAAGATCAGCCGCTCCGAGGCATGCGGATCACGTCCGAAGGGGATCGTGTGACGGTCCGCTTCGGAGATGCGCACTGGGAGCCCCAGACGGGGCAGTTCGTGCTGGACCTTCAGATCAGGTCTGGCGAAAGCCCTCTGAGCTTTTTCCCCTCGAGGTCCGCGCCGCTTGTCGGCGCTGTCGCGCTCGATGCGCGCTTTGCCGAGGCTGAAGCGTTGGAAGAAACGGCCCCCAGGATCGCCGAGGCGCTCTACCGAAGCATCCTGGCGGACGACCCCACGTATGCCCACGCGTACCTGAATCTCGGCTTCATGCTCTGCGAGTCCGGCGAGTTCGATGCGGCTGCGTCGCTCTACGAAAAGGGGTTGCGGTTCTGTCCGGACGATCCGCTGATGCATTTCAATCTCGCCGTGGCGCTCGAGGGTGTCTCAGACGTGGACGGCGCATTGGCGAGCTACGAAGAGGCGCTGCGGCTGCAACCGGACCTGCTCGACGCGCATCGGAATGCGGCCCTGCTGTATGCCGACAGCGGGCGGCAGCAGATGGCCATCCGGCACTTCAGCGCATTCCGGCGATTGCAAGCCGGCAAGCAGCCGAATTGAAGGAGCGGCCTGTGCGTGTGGTGCGAGTCAGCCAGAGTCATCCGACCTTGGCCGCAGCCACACGGTCCAAGGCCTCCATTGCATCGGCAGGCAACGCCAGCTTCCCTGCAGCCAGGTTCTCGCGCAGGTGCGCGACCGACCCAGTGCCGGGAATCAGCAGGATGTTGGGAGAGCGGCGCAGGAGCCAGGCCAGCGCCACCTGCATCGGCGTGGCGCCCAGGCGCTGCGCGACCTCGGAAAGCCCGGAGGACTGCAGCGGCGTGAAGCCGCCCAGCGGGAAGAAGGGAACATACGGAATGCCGTCGCGCGCCAGGTCATCGATCAGCGCGTCATCGTTGCGATGCACGAGGTTGTACTGGTTCTGCACGCAGGCGATGCGGCAGATGCCGCGTCCTTCCGCCACCTGTGCGGAGGTGACGTTGCTCAGGCCGATGTGCCGCACGAGCCCTTGGCGCTGCAGATCGGCCAATGCTGCCAGCGGCGCCTCGATCGATCCTTCGGCCGGGCCGTGCACGTCGAACATGATGCGCAGGTTCACCACCTCCAGCACGTCCACCCCGAGGTTGCGCAGGTTGTCGTGCACCGCCTGCGTGAGCTCGGCGGCAGAGAACGCCGGCAGCCAGCCGCCCGTGTCGGAGCGCTTCGCGCCGATCTTGGTGACGATGACGAGGTCTTTCGCGTAGGGCGAGAGCGCCTCGCGGATGAGCTGGTTGGTGATGTGCGGGCCGTAGAAGTCGCTGGTATCGATGTGATCGACGCCGCTGGCAACCGCTTCGCGCAGCACGGCCAGTGCCGCGTCGCGGTCCTTGGGCGGGCCGAACACGCCGGGACCGGCGAGCTGCATGGCGCCGTAGCCGAGCCGATGGACGGTGCGGTCGCCGAGGGTGAAAGTGCTGGGTGTCTGCGTGCTGGTCATGGTGGCTTTCCTGGATGTCGTGTCGACGAAGAAGGTGTCGTGAAGCCAGTCTAGGCAGCGGGCCCGTGTTTGATAAGCCGTGATAATCGGCACGGGCTGTGCAGGATTCAGAACAATGAAAGCCGATCTCGGAGATCTCAACGCCTTCGTGGCGGTGGCGGGCGCCAAGGGCTTTCGGGACGGCGCGCGCCTGAGCGGTGGGAGCGCCTCGAGCTTGAGCGAGGCTGTGCGCCGGCTGGAGACGCAGCTCGGCGTTCGCCTGCTGCATCGCACGACCCGCAGCGTGCGGCCCACGGAAGCCGGAGAACGCCTGCTCGAGCGGCTGCGGCCCGCGCTCACCGAGGTCGAGGCGGCGCTCGATGTGGTGAACGGCTTTCGCGACCGGCCGGCGGGCACGCTCAAGCTCAATGTGCCGATCAGCGCCGCGCGACTCGTGCTGCCGTCGATCGTGCCGCCGTTTCTGGCCGCTTATCCGGAAATCTCGCTGGAGGTGATCGCGGAGGACGGCTTCGTCGATGTGCTGGCCGCCGGTTGCGATGCCGGCATTCGCTACGACGAGCGGCTCGAACAGGACATGGTCGCGGTGCCGATCGGCCCGCGCGTGCAGCGTTTCGCGGTGGCCGCAGCGCCTTCGTACCTGGACCGCCGCGGCAGGCCCGAGCATCCGCGCGACCTGCTCGGCCACGCCTGCCTGCGCGGGCGCTTCGCCAGCGGGTCGATGCCCCCGTGGGAGTTCGAGCGCGATGGCGAAGCCCTGCGCAT
Source organism: Variovorax sp. W1I1 (assembly GCF_030815625.1). Classification (NCBI taxonomy): domain Bacteria; kingdom Pseudomonadati; phylum Pseudomonadota; class Betaproteobacteria; order Burkholderiales; family Comamonadaceae; genus Variovorax; species Variovorax sp. W1I1. The sequence continues at coordinate 2,323,142 of NZ_JAUSWZ010000001.1, forward strand.
CGATGTGACCGGCCAGTTGATCGTCCGGATCGGTTCGGCCGCCGATCTCTCGGTCGATGCGGCCATCGCCGGTGCCGGTGTGATCTACCTGTTCGAGGACTGGCTGCGGCCCCATCTCGACAGCGGTGCCCTCGAACCGATCCTGGAGCCTTGGTGGCCGCGTTTCTCGGGCCCTTTTCTCTACTACCCCGGCCGCCGGCTGCTGCCTGCGCCGTTGAGGGCGTTTGTGGATTTCATACAGCGTGAGGGCTGAGTTGCGGGTTGCCATTTCGGCGCCGCCGTAGGCTGAACCATGGGACCCCGCCAAGTAAGCTGGCGCGCAGCTATTTCGCATTCACATTGTTCCGGTATGCCGGAACAAACGCATTCAGAGGCGCGGGTGGCGAATTGTTCCGTTATTGCGAAACTAATGGCGACTTTTCAGCTTTCGGCTTATAGTTCCGGAAATACGGAACAATATGGCCCGAACACTTCCTGAATTCCAGCAGAACCTGAGTCCAGCCGCGGCATCCCTCGAGCAGCTCGGCAAGCTCGTGCGAAATCGACGCGCTCAATCGCGCATGCGCATCGACGACGCTGCGTCCCTCAGCGGAGTCTCCAGCGACTTGCTTTCGCGTTTGGAGAACGGCAAGCCGGTGACCGCGGACAAGCTCATGCTGGTGTTGGACAGCCTGGGCCTTCGCATGCTCGTCGTGCCCAAGACCGCCATTCCTGTCCTCGAGGCAGCGCTTGACCCCTCCGCGGGCGAGGGGCGGTGATGGACGGGTACATCCTGGACGTCTACGCGGAAGCCGTGCGGGTCGGCACGCTCGGCTATGACCAGGCTCAGGATGCCTTCCACTTCGACTACGGCGCTGCCTGGCGGACGTTGCCGGGCCGGTACCCGCTCTCGCCCCATCTGCCCTTGGAGGGGAGCGCGTCGCCGCAGGCCATCCGCCGTTTCCTGGAGAACCTGCTCCCTGAAGGCGAGGCGCTTGCCGTGGCGGCCACCGATGCGCGCGTGGCGCGCAACAACGTCTTCGGGCTTCTGCGCCACCTCGGACATGAGACCGCTGGCGCGCTGAGCTTTGTCGCTGCCGGCCAAGAGCCGGCCGAGCAAGAGCCACTGCGCCGGCACCTGCCGCTCGAGGAGCTGCAGGCACGGATCGACAACCGCGCGAACGAGCCCTTCAACCGGTGGGACGGCAAAGTGCGCATGTCCATCGCGGGGCATCAAGACAAGCTTCTGGTGGCCGTCGAGGAAGACAGGCTGTTCCTGGTCGACGGGGTGCTGTCGTCCACGCACATCCTCAAACCAGAGCCCGTGCGTGAGGACGCAAGGTGCATGGTGGCCAACGAGCATTTCTGCATGCAATTGACCCATCGCATCAGCATGCGGCGCTGGAAGGCGCCTGGTGCCGCGCACGTGAGCATCCTGCGAGTGCCGTCGCCGGTCTTGAGCATCGAGCGATTCGACCGCCGCAAAACGCCGGACGGCGTCGAGCGGTTGCACGTCATCGACGGGTGCCAGGCGCTGGATCTGTCGGTGAATGCAAAGTACGAGCGCAACGTCGGGGACCAGCCGGAGGTGCGGCACATTCGCGATGGCGCCAGTTTCGAAAAGCTCGGCGCACTCCGGCGCGGGTTCGTCGAACCGGCGCTGGGCATGCAGCGCCTGGTCCTTTGGGCGGTCACGACCCTGCTGTTCGGCAACAGCGATTCGCATGGCAAGAACATCTCGTTCTTCGTCGACCGCACAGGGCTCACGCCCACGCCGCTGTATGACCTGGTGAGCGTCGTGCAGTACGCGGCGTTTCATCACGACCTGGCGATGGCATTCGGGGACGAGTTCGAACTGGATGCAGTGCGTTCGTTCGCGCTTGCCGACTTCTGCATGCGCTTAGGCATCGACCGCAGGTACTTCGCCCGCGAGCTGACGCGACTCTGTGACTTCGCACTTCAAGAGGCGCCCGCGCAGGCGGCGGACGCTGCGTACACGGGAGAGGAAGTCGCCTTCGTGCGAGACCTCGCTCAGTTCGTGGCCCGACGGGCGCAGGCCTTGTCGGCCATGGCGCGCGATATCCCGAAATTCACCGCGGATCACTTCTAGTCGTCGGCGTCGCAAGACCAGGGCCGGAGCAGCCGCGCTTTGCAGCAATGTCATGGGGCAGCGGCAGCCCCCGGAGCGAGGATGAACTGCAAGAACGGCAGACGACAGACCGCCGGCTTCGGATGAGAATGACCGCTGATTTCATCAGCGCACGATTTCAATGAACGACGATCTAGAAGCACGAATTCGCTCCGGCCAGGCATTGTCCGAATCGATGGGCAACTTCCACGTGACCGGGTGGTCGCCCGAGCGCAAGACGGTCCAGGCCGCCTTCACGGTAAGACGCGAGTACTGCCATACGAACGGCACCATCGCCCAGGGCGGATTCATCACCGCCTGGCTCGATGCCGCCATGGCCCATGCCGTGATGCACGACTCGGAGCAGCAGCAGACCGTCTTCAGCCTCGAGATCAAGGTGAGCTTCTATGAAAAGGTCGGCCCGGGCGAGGGGCGGGTCGAAGGGCGGGTGATCAGGCGTGGCAAGCGCATTGCGTTCCTCGAAGCTGCGCTCTACAACCCGGAGGGCAAGTTGGCCGCCGAGGCATCCTCGACCGGAATACTGGCAAGCCTCTAGTGCGTTGACGCCGGCCGCAAATTGCGTGGGACTGATCGGGCCTGCAGCAAGCGGGGCCGCCTGGTCTTCATCAACAACCGCTTCGCACGGCATTCAAGCGACAGCTTCGTCCCCAGCTTCGATGCCAACGCGCGCGCCTTCGGCCTACGCGAATGTCCGCCGCCCGCTGAGCAGGGCCGGCGGGTTCGAGGGCCAAGCTCGGCGCTGAGATCAACCTACAAGGAAAGGCTTTCGCATGAGCGCCAACGACACCCGGCTTTCGGGCCCGATCGCAGAAGAACTGACGCCGCTGGAGATTTCCCAAGGCATTCTCGAAAGCGAAGAAAACCCGAGCGCCTTGCGCGCGGTCACCCCGCTGGAGCGGGCGGCTTCCGGTGAAGGGGAGAGCGGCGAACGGCAGCGCTCGCGCATCGGGCGTTTCCTCTTGAGCCCGGTGGTGCTGGCCGGTGCGGCCGCGACGGGCGTGGGCCTGATCCTGGCGCTGGCCTATGCAAAGAAGACGCCGCGCTCGGAATTGCGCGCGCACTTGCGGACGCTGGGCTCGTTCCGGTTCTGAGGACGACTGAGGACGGTGCGGCGCCAACAGGCGCCGTTTTCTTTTTTCGTCGATGAACGAATCTGCTGCAGGCAACGCCCCGTATTGAAGGCAGCCGTCGCGCATTTCGCGGCGTGCTCGTCACACAACAGGAGCACCTTCATGCAGAGCAAACTTCATCGCCTCGCCGCCGTCACCCTTGCCGTCGCGCTTTCCGCCGGAGCCTATTCGGCGATGGCGGCCAGCGTCATGGTCGGCGGCGCGCCGATGCTGCCCACCAAGGACATCATCGACAACGCGGTCAACTCCAAGGACCACACGACGCTGGTGGCGGCCGTCAAGGCGGCGGGCCTCGTCGACACGCTCAAGGGCCCCGGTCCGTTCACCGTGTTCGCACCGACCAACGCGGCCTTCGCGAAGCTGCCGGCAGGCACGGTCGACACGCTGCTCAAGCCCGAGAGCAAGGATGCGCTGACTGGCGTGCTCACCTACCACGTGGTGTCGGGCAAGCTCGATGCGGCCGCGCTCAAGAAGGAGATCAAGGCCGGCAAGGGTTCCGCCGAGCTGAAGACCGTCGCCGGCGGCACGCTCATCGCCAAGAGCAAGGGCGGCAAGATCACGCTCACCGACGAGAAGGGCGGCACCGCCACCGTCACGATCCCGAACGTCTACCAGTCGAACGGCGTGATCCACGTGGTCGACAAGGTGCTGCTGCCCAAGTAAGGCCAAGCCGTACCCGCCCCCTGTCTCTGTCTTCTTCCAGCGAACACCGCGGAACCGGCTTTGCCGGGCCGCAGGTGTTGCCCCCGGTAGGGGGTTGGCGAAGCGACACGAAGTGCGCGCAGCCTGGGGGCGAGCAACAGTGCTTAAAAAAAAAGCCCGCACGAAGGCGGGCTTGAAGGTGACCTGCTGGAGGAGGGAGGATCAGAGAGGATGCAGGCCACGGGAGAGACCCAACTATGCGTTCCGAAACTGAAAGCCACCTGACCTGTTCGCGCTCTCGCCCGTTCCTCATTCCGCGCTAACTCGGTCCGCAATCAATCCTCGTCTTCCCACTTGCCGATGACCGTGCCGAGCACGACGAACGCGGTGCGGATCGGCTCGTGCTTCGGATTGAGCGGCAGCAGCCAACGCGGGCCGTCCTGCTCCTTGAATTCCTTGAACGTGAGCTTGCCGCCTTCCGTGACCAGCGCAATGACCCGCTCGCCGTCGGCGGGGGTCTTGAGGTTGGTGTCCACGAAGATGATCGAGCCTTCGGGATAGCTCTTCAGCTCGCCGCTGGCCGCGGCCATGCTGTCGCCCTCCACCCGCAGCGCATAGGTCTTCTCGGGGCTGTGGTGGGCGATGCAGGGAATCCAGCGGTCGGTCGTGTGCGTGCCCGCGATTTCCCAGTTGGCGGCCTGCGACCAGGAAATGAGCGGCACCGTGTCGGGCGTTCCGGGCTTGAAGTACGGCAGTTCCGGCGGTACGCGCACCACCCGGTAGATGGCGGCGGGCTCGTTGGCCTGGTGCTGCGCCTGGCGGATCTGGATGGGGTCCCACGGCGCCGGGCCATCGCCGGTGTCCAGCCAGTTGGGATCGGCCCGGTAAGCGCGGGCCAGGGCCAGCAGGCCCCCGGTGCGGATCGTTGCGCCGCGCTCGATCTTCGAGATGCTTGCCTGTTTCACGCCCGAGACGACTTCGGCCTGCTTCTGGGTCAGTTTGGCGTATTCGCGTGCCGCCTTTGCACGTTTGGCAATAGTCTCCATAGCAGGCTATTTAAGCCTGAATGAATATTACCTCTAGAATTCGAAATATAAAACAGGGAGTATTTTCAATGAAGCCACGCGAGTTGGTGCATGCGTTGCGGGCCATGGGCCTCACGCAAAAGCAGATCCAGGAACGCACCGGGATCCCGCAACCCACGGTCAGCAAGATCGGCCTCGGGAGGGTGCGCGACGTGATGTCGCGCCACTACGTGGCGCTGTTGACCGCCTACGAACACCAGGTGAAGGTGCAGGCCGCTGCTGCGGTGGCGCCGGCCCCGGCTTCGTTCCACTGGCCCCGCGTCAATGAATGAGCGGTGCGCCGTCCTCCATCGCCGGGCTTGTGGCTCGACGGCGCACTGTGCGCATTGGTGGCGCTGCTGTCCGCGGCGGCGCTGTTCTACGGGGTCTTGAAAGGCATTCCGGCGGTGACCGGCATGGCGGCGTTCGGCCTGTCCGGGGCGGCCTGGGCCGCGTGCGTGCTGCTGGACGACGCTAGGCGCCAACGGGCACGTGCTGTGCGGGAGGCGCTAGAGCGAGAGTGGCGCTGACGCGCACGCAGTCCTTGATGTGCTGTTCGCCCAGTGCGCGCAGGGCCGCATAGCCGAGCGCCGCCGACACGATCTGCCCCGCGATCGGCACGTACTTGGTGGCCTGCTTGGCCGTGAGGCGCACGCCGGCGTGCTTGGCCAGCTTGATCAGCAGGTCGCGCGTCACGAGCCGGCCGACCAGCAGCGCGCCCACGGTAGTAGCAGCCTTCTGGATGCGCTCGCGCTGGTGCGGCGCGAGCTTTTCGACCTGGGTGACCGAGAGCCCGAATTCGGCGCTGATCTGCGGCACCAGCCGCGAGAGCAGGGCCGCATCGGCCGCCCAGTCGATGCCGGGCAGCGGAATCGCGCTGGCCGCCGCCGCCATCAGGGCCTTGCGGCCGATCAGTCTCCGGCTGCGGTGGATGGCCGCGATGATTTTTTCGTCACCATGGGCCAGTTCGATCGCGGACGGCATGCGGCGTGTCTCCTTGATGGGCGGTGCCGGCAGGGTGCCGGCGGGTTCAGGGTCAGGCTGCCAGAGCCTCCAGCTGGTCCGAAAGGGCCAGCCAGCGCTCCTCGAGCTTGGCGATTTCTTCGTTGAGGGCCTTCAGCCGCTTGCCTGCCTCGGCGAGTTCGGCCGGCGCAATCGGCTCGGCCAAGCGGGCTTCCAGCGCAGCCCGTTCGACGCCAGCCGCGGCCAGGCGTTCATCGACCTGGGCAATTTCGCGCTTGATCGGCTTGGCCTGGTCGCTGCGCTGCTGGCGCTCCTGCGCGCTGGGCTTGGCCGCGACGGCTGCGGCGGCCGCAGCAGCCACCGCGCTCTCCGCCTCGCGCACAGCGACCTTGGCTTCCTCGCGCAGGCGCTTGGCTTCGTCCAGCAGATAGCGCTGATAGTCATCCAGGTCACCGTCGAAGTCGGCAACGACACCGCGGCCCACGAGCCAGAACTCGTCGCACACCGAACGCAGCAGCGCACGGTCGTGGCTCACCAGCATCAGCGTGCCTTCGAACTCGTTGAGCGCCACGGCCAGGGCTTCGCGGGTGGCGAGGTCCAAGTGGTTGGTGGGCTCGTCCAGCAGCAGGAGGTTGGGGCGCTGCCAGACCATCATCGCGAGCACGAGGCGGGCCTTTTCGCCGCCGCTCATGGTGCCCACGGGCTGCTTGACCATGTCGCCGCTGAAATTGAAGCTGCCGAGGAACCCGCGCAGCGCCTGCTCGCCGGTGCTTTCCTTCACCGCGCTGCCCAGCTCGCGGGCCATGCGCACCATGTGCTCCAGCGGGTTGTCCTGCGGGCGCAGCACATCGAGTTCCTGCTGCGCGAAGTAGCCGATGTTCAGGCCCTTGCCCTCGGTGACTTCGCCGGCCAGCGCGCCCATTTCGCGCGCAATGGTCTTCACCAGCGTCGACTTGCCCTGGCCGTTCGCGCCCAGGATGCCGATGCGCTGGCCCGCCAGCACCGAGCGGCTCACGCCGCGCAGGATGGTCTTGGGCGCTTCGTCTTCGATCTCGTAGCCGAAGCTCGCATTCGCGATCGACAGCATCGGGTTGGGAATGTTGCCCGGCTCCTTGAATTCGAAGGTGAAGTCGGCTTCGGCCAGCAGCGGCGCGACCCGCTCCATGCGCTCCAGCGCCTTGACCCGGCTCTGCGCCTGCTTGGCCTTGCTGGCCTTGGCCTTGAAGCGGTCGATGAACTTCTGCAGGTGGGCGATCTTGTCCTGCTGCTTGGAGAACGCGACCTGCTGCTGCTCCATCTGCAGCGCGCGCATGTCCTCGAACTTGCTGTAGTTGCCGCCATAGCGGGTGAGCTGGGCGTTGGCGATGTGCAGGGTGACGTCGGTCACGGCGTCGAGGAACTCGCGGTCGTGGCTGATGACGATCATGGTGCCGGGGTACTTCTGCAGCCAGGTTTCGAGCCAGACGAGCGCGTCCAGGTCCAAGTGGTTGGTGGGCTCGTCGAGCAGCAGCAGGTCGCTCGGGCACATCAGCGCGCGGGCCAGTTGCAGGCGCATGCGCCAGCCGCCCGAGAAGCTGTTGACGGGGCCGTCGAGCTCGTGCGACTTGAAGCCCAGGCCGAGGATCAGCGCCTGTGCGCGCGGCACGGCGTCGTGCTCGCCGGCATCGGCCAGGTCGGTGTAGGCGTGGGCCAGTTCCATGCCGATGTCGGCGTCGTCGGGGTTCTCGGCGTAGGCGGCCTCGATGGCCGCGAGCGTGGCACGCAGCTCGGCCAGGCGGGTGTCGCCGCCCACCACGAAGTCGGTGGCCGACTCCTCGGTCTCGGGCATGTCCTGCGCCACCTGGGCCATGCGCCACTGCTTGGGCACGTAGAAATCGCCGCCGTCTTCGTGCAGCGAGCCGTTGAAGAGCGCGAACAGCGTGGACTTGCCTGCGCCGTTGCGTCCGACGAGGCCGACCTTTTCACCGGGGTTGATGGTGACGGTGGCGCCGTCGAGCAGTTTCTTGGCGCTGCGGCGAAGAATGACGTTTTTGAGAGTAATCATGAAATAGGAACCGTAGGGGCGATTATCCCGTCCGGCCCGGGGCGTCCTGGCGCGAAGGGGCAAAAGGGGATATCACCCGATGAAGGGGGACCGCAGCCAGCGCTGCGACGAATCGGCGGAAAGGAGCTTGGGCGGGCGCAGCTAACGCACGCCTGCGCCGGCCAGCACCGTCATGGCGGGGAGAGCGACGCGAGGGCCGCCCGGGTCACGAGCAGGACCTGGTCCTCGCCCGCCGAGGTTTCGAGCCACACCACTTCGAGCTGCGGGAATGCCGCTTCGAAGTAGTCGCGCTCGTTGCCGATTTCCAGTACCAGCACCGCCTGCTCGCTCATGCGGGAAGGCGCATCGGCGAACAGCTTCCGGATGAAGTCCATGCCGTCCGTGCCGCCGGCCAGGGCCAGTTCGGGCTCCGCCAGGTACTCGGCGGGCAGGGCGGCCATGCTGGCGCTGTTCACGTAGGGCGGATTGCAGAGCACCAGGTCGTACGGGCCAGGCAGGTTCGCGAGGCCATCGGACTCGACCAGCTTCACGCGCGCATCGAGTTCGTGCCGGGTGATGTTGATCGCTGCGACTTCGAGCGCCTCGACCGACAGGTCGGCGGCGTCCACCGTCACGTCCGGGTAGGTCAGCGCCGCGAGCACGGCCAGGCTGCCGTTGCCGGTGCACAGGTCGAGCACGCGCTGGGTATGCGGGCCGAGCCAGTAGTCGATGCTGCCGTCGGCGATCAGCTCGGCGATGAAGCTGCGCGGCACGATGGCACGCTCGTCGATGTAGAAGGGCACGCCTTGCAGCCAGGCTTCCTTCGTGAGGTAGGCAGCAGGCTTCCGCGTGGCAATGCGTTCGTCCAGCAGTGCCGCGACCTTGCCGGCATCGGCTGGCGAGACGGCCGTGTCGGCCACCGCGTCGATGTCGTCCAGCGGCAACTTCAGGCGCCACAGCACAAGCCACGCGGCTTCGTCAAAGGCGTTCGCGGTGCCGTGCCCGAAGGCGACGCCGGCTGCTTCCAACCGCTTCGCGCCGGCCTCGATGAGTTCGATGACGGTGCTCATCCGACGAGCGAGGCTTCGAGCCGTTCCAGCGTGCGCTTGTAGATGTTCTTCAGCGTCTCGATCTCGGCCACGTCGATGTGTTCGTCGATCTTGTGGATGCTGGCGTTGACCGGGCCGAGCTCGACCACTTGCTTGCAGATCTTGGCGATGAAGCGCGCATCGCTCGTGCCGCCGCTGGTCGAGAGCTCGGTCGCGATGCCGGTCTCGTCGGCAATGGCCGCCTGCACCGAAGTGACGAGTTCGCCGGGGGTGGTCAGGAAGGGCAGGCCGCCGACCGTCCAGGCGAGCGTGTAGTCCACGCCATGCGCATCGAGCACCGCATGCACGCGCTGCTGCAGCGATTCGGGCGTCGATTCGGTCGAGAAGCGGAAGTTGAAGTCGATCACCGCGTTCCCCGGAATCACGTTGCTCGCGCCCGTGCCCGAATGGAAATTGCTGATCTGCCAGCTCGTTGGCTGGAAATAGCCGTTGCCCGCGTCCCAGCCGCCGGCCGTGTTGATGGCCACCAGTTCGGCCAGCGCGGGCGCCACCGAATGCACCGGGTTCTTCGCCAGGTGCGGGTAGGCGATGTGGCCCTGTACGCCCTTGACCGTCAGCTTGCCGCTCATGGTGCCGCGGCGGCCGTTCTTGATCATGTCGCCGCAGCGCTCGACTGCCGTGGGCTCGCCGACGATGCAGTAGTCGATGACCTCGCCGCGCGCGGCCAGCGTGTTGCAGACGATGACGGTGCCGTCGACGCCCGGGCCTTCTTCATCGCTCGTGAGCAACAGGGCCAGCGTGAGCTTCGGGTCGGCCGTGCCTTGCAGGAATTCCTCGATGGACACGACGAACGCCGCCACCGAGGTCTTCATGTCACACGCGCCGCGGCCGTACAGCTTGCCGTCGCGGTGCGTGGGCGTGAACGGGTGGCTGGTCCATTGCTCGACGGGACCGGTGGGCACCACGTCGGTGTGGCCGGCGAACACCAGCGTCTTGCTGCCCGTGGTGTCGGCCGGGCGGCGCACCGCCCAGAGGTTGGTCACGCGAAAGTCGGCGGGCCCGCTCTCGATGGTTTCGAGCGTGAAACCCAGTTGCGCCAGCCGTTCGCCGAGGATCTGTTGGCAGCCCGCGTCGTCAGGGGTGACCGAGGGGCGCGAGATGAGTTGTTCGGCGAGCTGGAGCGTGCGGGACATCGGAAAGGCTTGGTTCAGAACTTCACGTCGAGCGTGATGTCGGTGAAAGTCGGTTCGTCGACTTGGTCGGTCAGATGGCGGTCGTCGACCTGCTGCTTGGGCGCAGCGCGGTTCTGCAGGCGCCACAGCAGGTTGGTGGGCGAGTCGGAATGGGCCAGGCCCTCTTCGCGCGTCACGCGCTCCTCGATGATGAGGCGGGCGATGTCTTCCTCGAAGGTCTGCGAGCCTTCGGCCATCGACTGCTGCATGGCTTCCTTCACCGCGGAGAAGTCGCCCTTTTCGATCAGGTCGGCCACGAGAGCGGTGTTCAGCATGACTTCGAGCGCCGGCACGCGCGCGCCGGCCGGCGTGCGCAAGAGGCGCTGCGACACGATGGCGCGCAGCGCGCCGCCCAGGTCGCCCAGCAGCGTGGGGCGCACTTCCACCGGGAAGAAGCTCAGGATGCGGTTCAGCGCGCGATAGCTGTTGTTGGCATGCAGCGTGGCCACGCACAGGTGCCCCGACTGCGCGTAGGCGATGGCGGCCGTCATGGTCTCGCGGTCGCGGATTTCGCCGATCTGGATCACGTCGGGCGCCTGGCGCAGCGCGTTCTTGAGCGCAACGTGCAGCGAGGTGGTGTCGCTGCCCACGTCGCGCTGGTTCACCAGCGATTTCTTGTTGGTGTAGGTGAACTCGATCGGCTCTTCCACCGTGAGGATGTGGCCGCTGGCGTTCTCGTTGCGGTAGTCCAGCATCGAGGCGAGCGTGGTGGTCTTGCCCGCGCCGGTCGCGCCGACCATCAGGATCAGCCCGCGCTTGTCCATGATCAGCGTCTTCAGGATGTCGGGCAGGTTCAGGTCGGCAAAGCTCGGAATGACCGAGGCGATGTGCCGCACCACCACCGCATACGTGCCGCGCTGGCGCATGGCGCTGATGCGGTAGTTGCCGGCGCCTTCGAGGGCGACGGCCATGTTCAGTTCGCCCGTGTTCTCCAGCTCCTGGATGCGGGCTTCGGGCACCACCTCGGACAGCAGCGCGAGCGGCGCCGTCGCGGGCAGGACCTGCGCATTGATCGGCACGCAGATGCCGTTGATGCGGATCATCACCGGGGAGTGAGCCGAGAGGTAGATGTCGGAGGCCTTGCGCTCGGCCATCAAACGAAGAATTCGCTCCATCATGTTCATCGGTCTCTCTCCTCGGGTCTGTTGTTTTCTAACGGGACAAAAGCAGGGGATCAGTCGCGCAGCAGGTCGTTCAGGCTGGTCTTGGAGCGCGTTTGCGCATCGACCGTCTTGACGATGATCGCGGCGTAGGTGCTGTAGTCCTGGCCCGACTTGGTCTTCTTGGGCAGGTTGCCGCTGATGACGACGCTGCCCGACGGCACGCGGCCGAAGAAGGTCTCGCCGGTGTCGCGGTTGAAGATCGGGGTGCTCTGGCCGATGTACACGCCCATGCCGAGCACCGAGTTTTCTTCGATGACCACGCCTTCGACCACTTCGGAGCGGGCGCCGATGAAGCAGTTGTCTTCGATGATGGTCGGGCCGGCCTGCAGCGGCTCGAGCACGCCGCCGATGCCGACGCCGCCCGACAGGTGCACGTTGGCGCCGATCTGCGCGCACGAACCCACGGTGGCCCAGGTGTCGACCATGGTGCCTTCGCCCACGTAGGCGCCGATGTTCACGTAAGAGGGCATCAGGATCGCGCCCTTGGCGATGTAGCTGCCGCGGCGGGCCACGGCCGGCGGCACGATGCGCACGCCCGATTCCTTGAGTTCGGCGGCCGACAGGTGCGAGAACTTGGTCGGCACCTTGTCGAAGAAGCCGAGCGAACCGGCCTGCATCTGCTCGTTGTCCTTCAGGCGGAACGACAGCAGCACGGCCTTCTTGATCCACTGGTGCACGGTCCACTTGCCGACGCTTTCGCGGGTGGCCACGCGCAGCTTGCCGTTGTTGAGTTCGGTGATCACGCTCTCGACGGCGTCGCGCACTTCGGCGGGGGCGGCGGAGGGCGAGATGTTGGCGCGGTCTTCCCACGCGGCGTCGATGATTTGTTGCAGTTGCTGGGTCATGGAGAGAGTCTCGGGTGAAAAATCGGGGCCAGGAGCCTTGGGAAGCGGTGCGTCAGCGGGTCAGGGCCGGCCGTCCTGCACGAAGCGGACGATGCGTTCGGCGGCTTCCACGCACTCGGCCGTTTCGGCGACCAGGGCCATGCGGATGCGGCCCCGGCCGGGGTTGGCGCTGTGGGCCGTGTTGCGCGCCAGATAGCTCCCCGGCAGAACCGTGACATTGTATTGAGCGTAGAGCGCGCGGGCGAAGGCTTCGTCGTCGCCAGCCCACACTTCGGGCACGCCCGCCCAGAGGTAGAAACTGGCGTCGGGCAGGCGCACGTCGAGCACGGGTTCCAGCAGCGGCGTGACCGCGGCGAACTTGGCGCGGTACTTGGCGCGGTTCTCGATCACGTGCGCCTCGTCGCCCCAGGCCGCGATGCTGGCGGCGGCCACGGTGCCGCTCATGGCGCTGCCGTGGTAGGTGCGGTAGAGCAAGAACTTCTTGATGATGGTCGCGTCGCCCGCCACGAAGCCGCTGCGAAGGCCCGGCACGTTGCTGCGCTTCGAGAGCGAGGTGAGGGCGATCAGGTTTTTGAAGTCGGGCCGGCCCAGCTTCACTGACGCTTCGAGGCCGCTCAAAGGGGGCTCGTCGCGGAAGTAGATCTCGCTGTAGCACTCGTCGGCCGCGATCACGAAACCGTGGCGGTCCGACAGGGCGAAGAGCTTCTGCCACTCGTCCAGCGGCATGACGGCGCCGGTCGGGTTGCCCGGCGAGCAGACGAACACGAGCTGGGTGCGGGCCCAGATGTCTTCCGGCACGCTGTCCCAGTCAACCGCGAAATTGCGCGACGGCACGCTCGGCACGTAGTAAGGCTCGGCGCCCGAGAGCAGGGCCGCGCCCTCGTAGATTTGATAGAACGGATTGGGCGACAGCACCACCGGCTGCGGCGACACCGTGGCATCGATCACCGTTTGCGCCAGCGAGAACAGGGCCTCGCGCGAGCCGTTGACGGGGAGCACCTGCGTCGCCGGATCGAGCGCCAAGCTGTAGCGGGTCTGGAGCCAGTCGGTGAAGGCGGTGCGCAGTTTCAGGTCGCCGGCGGTGGCGGGGTAGGCAGCCAGCGCGCCGAGGCTGGCGCTCAGCGCTTCCTTGATGAAAGCCGGCGTCGCGTGCTTGGGTTCGCCGATGCCGAGGCTGATGGGGGCGTATTCGGGGACGGGCGTGACGCCCGCGAACAGTTGCTTCAGCCGCTCGAAGGGGTACGGCTGCAACCTGGAAAGCAAGGGATTCATGCCCGGGATTATCGGCGACGGAGCCTCACCCGGGACTGGGGACCCGCGTCAGCAGAGCGGGTGGTTGAACTGCCCGATCATGTTGGCGAAGTTCTGGTTGTAGCGATTGGCCGAGCTCACGATGCTGGAGCTGCGCATGTGCGCCGGCATCCGGGCCATGGCGCCGGTCTCCTTGCGGGCGAACACGCCGTCCTTGATGTCCTTGACCATCGAGCGCGACTGGCCGATGAACTCGTTGATCTGCAGCATGCCGCCACTGCAGCTCTTGCCGCTCTGGGTCGACTGCTCGGCCATCTTCTTGCTCCAACCCGCGGCCGAGTCGGCCACCAGCGCGAGCGAGGCTTCGAAGGCGGCGAGCGCTTTCGGATCGTTGGGCGCCGCGAACAGCGCGCTGGCATCGGCGTGGTTGACCTTGCCGTGATAGATGAGCCCGGCGCGGTAGTAGGCGGCGGTGTCCTTGGGCGCTTTCTCGAAAGCTTCCTTGGTGAGTGCCTGGTCGCGGGCGCCCAGGCCCTTGTCGAACGCGGCTTCGGCCTCGGCAACGGTGGTGAGCGCGGCCAGGTAGTCCGTGCTCAGCTGGCGCGCCTTGTCGCCGTTGTCGGAGAGGTAGCCCTTGGAGTTGGCGTAGTCGTTCAGCTCGCGGCTCAGGGGCGACAGCACCTTGAGCGCAGCCGAGAACGCCTTGGCCGACTCGTCGATCTCGGGCAGCGGCGCGGCGATGGCGACGGCGGCGTCCAGCCTCTTGGCCGAGCGGTCGACGAGGATGTCGTTCTGGATGCGCAGGCTGGTCAGCGGCGCCTTGGCCTTCAGCAGCGGAACCTGGTTTTCGAGGTAGTTCTCGCGCGCTTCCTGGAACGAGGTGCTCAGGGTGTTGGAGACGTCGACGTAGATGTTGTATTTCTCGACGAGCTGCTGCTCGTCGCTGGACTGCTTGGCGGCGACCGGGGCCTGGCCCTGCGAGGTCTTGTCCGCCTTGTCGCCGCAAGCTGCGACGAGCGCCGAAATGGCGACGAGGGTGGCTCCCAAAAGTGTCTGGTACTTCATTCTTTCTTTTCCTCCGTTAAGAAAACCGAAAAGGCAGGCCGTGGCATGGCCTGCCGAAAACATCGGAGCCCGTTAGGGCCCCGGGGGAACATCGTGGAGAGGGCGCCGCTGCCTGAGGACAGCGGTCGAGGGGTCAGGCGGCGCTGCGCCGGTAGAAGGCGAGCGAACCCGCCAACGCCAGCAGCATGCCGCCGCAGGCGCGGTCGATCCAGCGCGTGGCCGAAATCGTCAGGAGCCGGATCGCGCGGGCGCCAACGAACGCATAGGCCAGCATCACCAGCGTGTCCAGGCCCGCGAAGATCAACGCGATGATCAGGTACTGCGGCGCTTGCGCAGCCGTCGGGTCGATGAACTGCGGCAGCAGGGCCGAGCAGAAGATGTAGCCCTTGGGGTTGGTCACCGCCACGAGAAACGACTTGAAGAAGATGCGACGGCTTTCACCCGCCGTGACCGTGGCCGCAGCATCTGCGGTCGGCAACTGGAAGCCGCCCTTGGACCGCAGCATGCGCAATCCGAGCCAGGCCAGGTAGGCCGCGCCGACCCACTTCAGCATCGAGAACCAGAACTCCGACGCTGCCAGCAGCGCGCCGAGCCCGAGTGCGACGGCACCGACCAGCACGAAGTCCGACAGCACCGCGCCGAACATGCCCGGCAGCGCGCGCCGCACGCCATGGCGCGAGCCGTTGCTGAGCGCCAGCAGCACGGTGGGGCCGGGCGTGGCGATGGCGGCGAAGGCCACGATGGCGAACAGCAGGGCGGTGGCGAGCGTCATCGGGGTGTCTCCGTCTGGGTGTTCTTCAGATCTTCTTGACCAGGACCATGCTCTTGCGGTCCCAGTTGTACTTGCGCTTGCGGGCCTCGGGCAGCCAGTCGGGGTTGACCTGCTGGAAGCCGCGCTTCAAGAACCAGTGCATCGTGCGCGTGGTGAGCACGAAGATGCTTTCCAGGCCCATCGACTTCGCGCGGTGCTCGATGCGCTTCAGGATGCGTTCGCCGTCGCCTTGCGACTGCGAGAGCGGCGAGACGGTCAGCGCGGCCATTTCGGCCGTCTTCGCCTCGGGGTACGGGTACAGCGCCGCGCAGCCGAAGATCACGCCATCGTGCTCGATCACCGTGTAGTGGCCCACGTCGCGCTCGATCTCGGTGCGGTCGCGCTTGACCAGCGTGCCGTCGCGCTCGAAGGGCTCGATCAGTTGCAGGATGCCGCCGATGTCGTCCACGGTGGCTTCGCGCAGGCTCTCGAGCTTTTCATCGATCACCATGGTGCCGACGCCGTCGTGCACGTAGATCTCCAGCAGCAGCGAGCCGTCGAGCGCGAAGGGCAGGATGTGGTTGCGCTCCACGCCGGCCTTGCAGGCTTTCACGCAGTGCTGCAGGTAGAACGCGGTGTCGGTGGGTTTCTGCGCGGGGGGCAGGGACGCGAGCAGCTTCTCGGCGGCGTCCAGCGGCAGTTCGGTGTCGATCGGGTTGTCTTCGCTCTCGGGCAGTTCGCTGTCGATGCGGATGCCCGGAATTTCGGTCAGGAAGATCAGCTTGTCGGCCTGGATCGAGATGGCCACGCTGGTGGCGACTTCTTCCATCGTCAGGTTGAAGGCCTCGCCGGTGGGTGAGAAGCCGAAGGGCGACATGAGCACCATCGCGCCGAAATCGAGCGTGCGGCGGATGCCGGACGCATCGACCTTGCGCACGAGGCCCGAATGCTTGAAGTCCACGCCATCGACCACGCCCACGGGGCGCGCGGTGATGAAGTTGCCCGAGATCACCCGCACCGTCGAGCCGGCCATCGGGGTGTTCGGCAGGCCCTGGCTGAAGGCCGCTTCGATCTCGTAGCGCAACTGGCCGGCGGCTTCCTGGGCCGAGTCGAGCGCCACCGCATCGGTGATGCGGATGCCATGCGAGTACTGCGCCTCGTGGCCCTTGGCCGCCAACTGCTCGTTGACCTGCGGACGGAAGCCGTGCACCAGCACGATCTTCACGCCCATGCTCTGGATCAGCGCCAGGTCTTGCGCGATGTTCTGCAGCTTGCCGGCCGCGATCGCCTCGCCAGCGAGGGCCACCACGAAAGTCTTACCGCGGTGCGTGTGGATGTAGGGCGCGACCGAGCGGAACCAGGGCACGAAGGTGAAATTGAAGACGGTGGACATGGGGCGTGATTGTGCATTCTTGGAAGGCATTTCGTACGGCTCAGGCCAATGCGCGCAGCACGCGGGCCGCGACCGCAGGCGGACCCGCGCCGCGGCCTTCGTCGGCCGCCGGCTGCAGCACATCCGCCTTGCGGGCGCGGAAGGTCGCGAGCAGCGCCGCATAGGCGTCCGTCGACTCGCCCGCCGGGGTGGCTGGCAGGTCGAGCAGGGCGGCCAGTTCGGCGGGCGCGATCGATCCTTCGCGCATGAGCGCATCGACCACCGCCATCAGCGCGGCCGTGTGCGTTTCGAGCAGCGCCAGCGCGCGTGCGTGCTCCTGCATGAGCAGCGCCTCGATCTCGGGGTTCGTCGCCTCGACGTCGGTGTTCAGGTCGTCGTTGGCGTCGTTCGCGATGTCGGTGCGGCTGAAGCGCGAGCCGAAGGCGTAGTGGCGCACGTACTGCGCGGCGTTGGCCGTGGCCTGCATGAAGTCCTGCGAGGCACCCGAGGTGCAGGCCTCGCCGCCGAACACCATCTGCTCGGCGGCGCGGCCCGCGAGGCTCACGCAGATGCGGTCGCGCAGGTTCTCCTTCGACCAGACCTTGCGCTGCTCGTAGCTGTTGTAGCCGCCCTCGAACGAGGCCACGTTGATCTTGATCTCCTGCGGCGCGCGGCCGAAGAGCACGCCGTAGATCACGCCGTGGCCCGCCTCGTGCACCGCGAGCAGGGCGCGGAAGTCCTCGCTCGAGCGTTGCTTCAGGCGATTGAGCTCCAGCACCACCGGGAACTGGTGGCGCGCCTTGCGGTACTTCGCCACGATGCATGGCACGCTCGCGTCGAGCGAGAGCCACACCGGTTCAGCGCCGTCCGCGCCGCGCTCCAGCGCCCACAGCGCCGCGTTGACCAGCGTGGCGCTCAGGATCGCGTGGATCGACGAGAACAGCGGGCGCGTGCCCTGCGCCGGGAACACGGCGTTGGCGTAGATCTGCTCGTACACGCCCGCGTCGAGCACGAAGCGCACACCGGAGCTTTCCTGGATCTCGCTCACGTAGCGGTCGCAGATCGACAGGATCAGCTGCACGTAGGTCGCGCGGTTGAACGACGGGTAGATCACGTGGTTGTTGCCCAGGCGCGCGATCTGCTCGGGACGGAAGCGATTGGCCAGCGCCTTCTTCACGTCGATGACCGAGAGCTTCTTCGTGAGCGCGTGGAAGATGTCGGCGTCGGTGTCGCAGTCTTCGACGCGCTGAGCGGTCTCGGCGTACATCTCGTCCAGGTTGCCCGAGACGAACACCAGCAGCTTGCTGTAGTCGGTTTCCCAGCCCTGCTGCGTGTCGCGGAAGGCGCGCAGGCGCGCATGCACCTCGGCGGGCTTCCACGCCATGATCTGCAGCAGGGTCTCGGGCAGCTTCAGGCAGCGCTTGACCTCGCGCGCCTCCCAGGGCGAGAGGTGCAGCTTGCGCTTCTTGAGCTTCTTCTTGTCGGCGGGGCCGTCGCGGTCCTGCTCGTACTCGGCGTACGCGAGCGAAGACTCGATCTCTCCGAGCATCGAGAGCGCGGGCGGCAGGCGCCCGTCGGACAGCAGCGCCCACACGTCCTGGTAACGCTCGACCTTGGCGTCGTGGCCGTTGCCGTCCACGGTGCGAAAGCGCTGGAACTCGTCGAGCACCAGGATGCCCGGCGTGCCCTCGACGATGCCCGACTCGGCCAGCATGGCCGAGATGGAGCCGCGGCTGTGGTGGCCCGAGCCGTGGCTGAAGCCGTCCATCTGCACTTCGATGAAGCGGTCGTAGAAGCCCAGGTGCTGGGCGAGCTTGCGCACCAGCTGCGTCTTGCCGGTGCCGGTCAGGCCCCAGAGACACACGATGACCGGGCGGCTGATGAGCTGCGGCAGCACATACCAGGCGCGCAGCGATTCGATCACGCGATCGATGATGTCGTCGATGCCGAAGAGTTCTTCCTTCAGCGATCGGGCGACAGTCTGCAGGTGCTTCGTGCGCTCGGCGAGCTCGGCATGCAGTTCGGAATGGATGTCGGTGGACATGGAATGATTTCTTTGAATGAAACAGGTACGAAAAAGCGGCCACCCCCTCGCAAAGAGGGAGCGGCAGACAGACGCTGTGAAGGGACGGTTGCTGCGCTTCCGAGGCTGAAGCGCGCGACTCGAAAAAGTGGCGCGGACTCAGGCCGGGCGGAGCAACCTGACCCGGCCATGCATTGGGAGCGCATGGCGTGCGCAGCGGCTGCGCAACAGGGTGAGGGCAAGGAAGGACATGGACGCGATCCTAGCGAGGAGCCGAGGTCGAGTAAAGAATATTTACGCCACGCGTTGCGCGAAGGCCGCCGCTCTGTGGAAGCCGTGCAACAGCCGCGCTGCGCGCCGATAATCCGTGGTTTGCCCGCCGCGTCCCGACGACTGCTTTCCCTTGACGACCACGACACCCTCCGCCCCCTTGCGCATCGAGTTCCCCGAATCGCTTCCCGTCTCCGGCAGGCGCGACGAAATCATGGCCGCCATCCAGGCGAACCAGGTCGTGATCGTCTGTGGCGAAACCGGCTCGGGCAAGACCACGCAGTTGCCCAAGATCGCGCTCGCGCTCGGCCGCGGCAAGATCAACGCCGAGCCGGGCAAAGGCCGGCTCATCGGCCACACGCAGCCGCGACGCATCGCCGCCAGCTCGGTGGCCAAGCGCATCGCCGAAGAACTGAAGACGCCGCTGGGCGACGTGGTCGGCTTCAAGGTGCGCTTTCAGGATCGCCTGAGCCGCGATGCCTCGGTCAAGCTCATGACCGACGGCATCCTGCTCGCCGAGACCCAGACCGATCCGCTGCTCAAGGCCTACGACACGCTCATCATCGACGAGGCCCACGAGCGTTCGCTGAACATCGACTTCCTGCTCGGCTACCTGCGCGAGATCCTTCCGCGCCGTCCCGACCTGAAGGTGATCGTGACCTCGGCAACCATCGACGCCGACCGCTTCGCGCAGCACTTCGCATCTGCCAAGGGACCGGCACCGATCATCTATGTCTCGGGCCGCACCTTCCCGGTCGAGCAACGCTATCGTCCCTTCGAGGAATCGCGCGAGCACGACCTGAACGACGCGATCGCCGATGGCGTCGACGAGCTCTGGCGCGATCCGCACAACGCGGGCGACATCCTCGTCTTCCTGCCCGGCGAGCGCGAAATCCGCGAGGCCGCCGACCATCTGCGCCGCCACCTGAGCCACCAGCCGCTGTTCCGCAATGCCGAGGTGCTGCCGCTGTTCGCACGGCTCTCGGGCCCCGAGCAGGACCGCATCTTCGACAGCCACACCGGCCGCCGCATCGTGCTCGCCACCAACGTGGCCGAGACGTCGCTCACGGTGCCGGGCACCCGCTACGTGATCGACACCGGCACGGCGCGCGTCAAGCGCTACAGCTTCCGCAGCAAGGTCGAGCAATTGCTGGTCGAGCCGATCAGCCAGGCCGCGGCCAACCAGCGCGCGGGCCGCTGCGGCCGCGTGGCGAACGGCATCTGCATCCGGCTTTACGACGAGAAGGATTTCCAGGGCCGCCCGCGCTTCACCGATCCGGAAATCCTGCGCTCCTCGCTCGCGGGCGTCATCCTGCGGATGAAGTCGCTGCGGCTGGGCGACGTGGCGCAGTTTCCGTTCCTAGAAGCGCCGTCGCCGCGCGCGATTGCCGACGGCTACCAGTTGCTCAACGAACTCGGTGCGGTCGACGACGCGAACGAACTCACAGCCACCGGCGCCGAACTCGCCAAGCTGCCGCTCGACCCGCGCGTGGGCCGGATGATTCTCGAAGCCCGCACGCGCGGCGCGCTCGAGGAAGTGCTGGTCATCGCCTCGGCCCTCAGCGTGCAGGACGTGCGCGACCGGCCGATGGAAGCGCAGCAGCAGGCCGACCAGGCGCACTCGAAGTTCGACGACGAGAAGAGCGAATTCAGCGGCTACCTGCGCCTGTGGAAGTGGATCGCCGACGCGCGCGGCGGCCATGGCGACACGCACAAGCTGAGCAACCGCCAGTACGAACAGTTGCTGCGCCAAAACTTCATCAACATCCGCCGCGTGCGCGAGTGGCGCGACATCCACTCGCAGCTGCTCACGGTGGTCACCGAGCACAAGTGGCGCATCAACGCGGAGCCGGCCGGCTACGAGCCGCTGCACCTGTCGATGCTCGCGGGCCTGCTGGGCAACGTCGGCTGGAAGCTCGAAGACGACGAGGCGTACCTCGGCGCGCGCGGCATCAAGTTCTACAAGCACCCCGGCGCGCACCTGAAGAAGAAGCCCGGCCGCTGGATCGTCGCGGCCGAGCTGGTCGAGACCACGCGGCTCTTCGGCCGCGGCATCGCCAACATCGAGCCGCAGTGGCTCGAACAGGTGGCGGGGCATCTGCTGAAGAAGCAGTTGCTCGACCCGCACTGGGAGAAGAAGGGCGCGCAAGTCTCGGCGCTAGAGCGCGCGACGCTGTACGGCCTCGTGGTGTACAGCGGGCGGCGCGTCGACTTCACCAAGGTCGATCCGGTTGCAGCGCGCGAGATCTTCATCCGCGAAGCGCTGGTCGACGGCCAATGGGAGAGCAAGTTTCCGTTCCTCACCGCCAACCGAAAACTGGTGCGCGAGGTCGAAGGCCTGGAGCACAAGGCGCGCCGGCAGGATGTGCTGGTCGATGAAGAGCTGATCTTCGCCTTCTACGACGCGCAACTGCCCGCCGACGTGGCGAGCGGCATCACCTTCGAGAACTGGTACCGCCATGCCTCGCGGGAGCAACCGCGCCTCCTGTATCTCACGCGCGACGAGCTGATGCGCCATCAGGCGGCCGGCATCACGACGCAGTCGTTCCCTCCGACGCTGCGGCTGGGCGGCGTCGATTGCGCGGCGGCCTACCTGCACGAACCCGGCGATGCGAAGGACGGCTTGACGGTCAGCGTGCCGCTCTTCGTGCTCAACCAGGTGAGCGAGGAGCGCTGCGAGTGGCTGGTGACCGGCATGCTCAAGGACAAGATCCAGGCGCTGCTCAAGAGCCTGCCGCAGCGCCCGCGCTCGCGGCTGGTGCCACTGCCCGAATCGGCGGCGAAGCTGGCGGAAGAACTCTCGGCGCCCGAACTGTTCGGCGCTGGTTCGCTCACCGACGTGCTGCTCAAGCGGGTGCGCGACATGACCAGCATCGACGTGAAGCGCGCCGACTTCAAGCTCGACATGCTGCCGCCGCACCTGTTCATGAACCTGCGCATCGTGGACGAGCACGGCCGTCAACTGGGCATGGGGCGCAATCTGGGTGCGCTGAAGGCCGAGCTGGGTGCGCAGGCACGGGGTGCCTTCCAGGCGCTCGCGGGGCTCAACGTCAAGGCATCGCCCGCGCCGAAGGCCTCAGCCGCCGACGAGGACAAGGCGCCTGCGAAAAGTGCCGCGCCCGAGAAGGCCACGCCCGCGTTGCCCGCGGGCCAGCGCTACACGGCCTGGACCTTCGGCGAGCTGCCGGAGCTGATGGAGGTGCGGCGCGGATCGCAGTCGCTCATCGGCTTCCCTGCGCTGCGCGACGAAGGCGATGCGGTGACCATCGAGGTGTTCGACGAGCCCGCCGTGGCCGCCGCGAAGCACCGCGCGGGCCTTCGCCGCCTGTTCGCGCTGCAGCTGAAGGACGCGCTCAAGTACCTCGAGAAGAACATCCCCGACCTGCAGAAGATGGCCGTGGCCTACATGCCGCTGGGCACCTCGGAGGAACTGCGCGCGCAGATCATCGACGTGGCGATCGACCGCGCCTTCCTGCAGGAACCGCTGCCTACCGACGAGTTCGCCTTCAAGCGCCGGCTGGAAGAGGGACGCGGGCGGCTCACGCTGATCGCGAACGAGGTGGCGCGGCTTGCTTCGACCATCCTCGTCGAGTACGCCGCTGCCGCGCGCAAGATCAAGGACACGAAGATCCAGCCCGAAGCCGTGCAGGACGCCGCTCAACAACTGCAGAAGCTCGTCGGCAAGCGCTTCATCGCCGATTCGCCGTGGACGCAACTGCAGCACTTCGCGCGCTACCTGAAGGCCATCGTGCTGCGCCTGGACAAGCTGCGCGCCGACCCCGCGCGAGACGCCTCGAAGCTCGCCGAACTGCGCCCGCAGGAGCAGCGCTATTGGCGCCTCGTCGCCGAGCGCAAGGGCGTGGTGGACGACCGCATGCTCGAGTTCCGCTGGCTGCTGGAGGAGCTTCGCGTGAGCTTCTTCGCGCAGGAGCTGCGCACGCCGCAGCCGGTGAGCGTCAAGCGGCTGGACAAGGCCTGGGCCCAGCTACAAGCATGAAAAAGCCCGCTGCAAGGCGGGCTTCTTTTCAGTGCAAGGCAGGCGCTATATGCGGCCCATCAGCACCAGGATGACGACGATCAGCACGATGAGGCCGACGCCGCCGCTTGGTCCATAACCCCAGGAGCGGCTGTAACCCCAGCTCGGCAGCGCGCCGATCAATATCAGGATCAGGACGATGAGCAAAATGAACGAGAGGGACATGGTTTTCTCCTGGGACGTTTGTTGTAACGAGCCTTGATGCTCATCGTCCCGGGGCGCGCGAGGCGCCGGAGAGCCGCCCCTTCGGCGGTCAGGGCTGTCCTACCGTGGGCGTCGGCGCTTGGCGCTTGCTTCGTCGGAGAGCAGGAAGTGCATGCCGATGGCGAATGCCAGGAACACGGCGCCCAGCCCGCCGACGATGGCCGCGCCGCCCCAGAGGTCGAAGAAGCCATTGAGCCGGGCGTCCTTCGGATCGGCGGGATTGAAGAACACCTCCACGATCTCTCCCTTGTCGTAGGCGGGCGGGCTGCTGCTGCTCGAGGGCGTGAACTCGATGATTTCGCCGGACGGCAGCTTGAAGTGCACCATCGGGCGCCATGTGTCCGAGCTGTTGCGGCGCGAACTCTCCACGCGCAGCAAGTCGATCACTTCGCCTTGCGCCCGACTGGCCGAAGCGATGAACTTCGTGGTGTTCTGGTACAGCAGCCCCGCGCCAATGAGCATCAGCACGCCGACGAGGCCGAAGACGAATTTGATGACGCGGGCGGAGTTCATTGGAGGTGCCTTTCAGCTTCGCACCAGCTCGCTCAACAGGGTGCCCACGGCGGCCAGCACGAGGCCCATCGCCAGGAAACCCACCGCCCACAGCGTGGACACCAGCGCTCGCCGCCAGGGACGGGTGCGAAAGAAATAGACCGGAATGCCCAGTAGCGGAAACACGCCGGCGAGCAGCGCCGAGCGGCCGGGCGGGATCACGCCGCGCTCGAGGCCCTCGGCGCGGCACCACGTGTAGCAGAGCGCAGAAATCAGGACCGCATGCGCCACGTCGAGCACGCTGTAGCCCTTGCCGCGCAGCGGTGGCATGAAGGCGTCGGCCACGCCAACGATGAAGAACGAGAGACCCAGCGCCAGCAGGATCCAACGGGGCCGGTTCATCGTCATCGCGGCGCCTGGGTCCTGGTGGCCGCTGTCAGAGCTTCGCGAGCCGGTCCAGCGCGGCGACGAGCGTCTCGTCCTTTTTGGCGAAACAGAAGCGCACCACGCGCTGGTCGAAGCCGTTGCCGTAGAACGCCGACAGTGGAATGGCAGCCACGCCGATCTCGCGGGTGAGCCAGAGGCAGAAATCGGCTTCGGAGAGATCGCTCACGGCCGAGATGTCCACGCACTGGAAGTAGCTGCCTTCGCTGCGCAGCAGCTTGAAGCGCGTCTTCTCGGCCAGGCCCGCGGCGAACAGGTCGCGCTTGCGCTGATAAAAGGCCGGCAGTTCGAGATACGGCTTGGGCTCGGCCATGTACTGCGCGAGCGCATGCTGCATCGGCGTGTTGACGGTGAACACGTTGAACTGGTGCACCTTGCGGAACTCGGCCATCAGCGGGGCGGGCGCGGCCACGTAGCCGACCTTCCAGCCGGTCACGTGGTAGGTCTTGCCGAAGCTGCTGACGATGAAGCTGCGCGCCGCCAGGCCCGGAAAGCGGGCCACGCTTTCGTGGCGGGCGGCATCGAACACCATGTGCTCGTAGACCTCGTCGGCGATCACGAACACGTCGGTCGGCGCGAGCAGCTCTTCGAGCTTGCGCATCTCGGCCTCGGTCCAGACCGTCGCGCTCGGGTTGTGCGGCGTGTTGATGATGATCGCGCGGGTGCGCGGGCTCATCGCCGCGGCGATCTTGTCGAAGTCGGGGCGGAAGGTGCCGGGCACGAGCGGCACACGCACCACGCTGCCGCCGGCCAGATCGATGTTGGGCACGTAGCTGTCGTAGCAGGGCTCCAGCACGATCACCTCGTCGCCCGGCCGCACGATAGCCAGGATGGCGGTGATGATGGCCTGCGTCGCGCCTGCGGTGACGGTGATCTCGGTGCCAGCGTTGTAGCTATGGCCGTAGAGCGCGGAAATCTTGGCGGCGATAGCATCGCGCAGCGCCGGAATACCCGGCATCGGCGGGTACTGGTTGTGGCCCGCGGCCATGGCGGCCGTCACGTCTTCGAGCAGCTTCGGATCGCAATGGAAATCCGGAAATCCCTGGCCGAGGTTGACCGCGTTCTTCTCGGAGGCCAGCGCCGACATGACGGTGAAGATGGTGGTGCCGACTGCCGGCAGCTTGGTCGTGATTTCGGGCGTGCGTGGGGAAAGCACAGTGCTCATAGCTCGTAGTCTTGTTGATGGCCGCTCAGGGCCTTGGCGATCAGGTTGCGGTCGAGCCGGTCGCTCAGCAGTTCGGCGAACTTGAAGACGAAGTTGCGCAGATACGCGCTGCGCTTGAACGCGACACGGGCAATATTCTGGCCGAACACATGGCCCATCGGGCGCACCACGAGATCGGCATTCGACTCGTCGCGCACCGCCATTTCGGCCACGATGCCCACGCCCAGGCCGAGGCGCACGTAGGTCTTGATCACGTCGGAGTCGATGGCTTCGAGCGCGATGCGCGGCGTGAGCTTCTTCTGCGCGAAGGCGTGGTCGATGCGCGTGCGGCCGGTGAACGACGGGTGGTAGGTGATGATCGGCTCGAGCGCTAGGTCCTCGAGCGAAATGCGCTCCTTGGCGGCCAGCGGATGGTCCTTCGGCAGCACCAGCACGTGCTGCCATTCGTAGCAGGGCAGGGTCACGAGTTCGGCATAGCCGTCGAGCGATTCGGTGGCGATGCCGATCTCGGCGATCTCGTCGATCACCATGCGCGCGACCTGATCGGGCGAGCCCTGGTGCAGGCTCACGTTGACCTTCGGATAGGCCTCGCGCAGGTTGGCCACGGGCACCGGCAGCACGTAGCGCGCCTGGGTGTGGGTGGTGGCGATGGAGAGGGTGCCGCTGTCCTGCGCGCTGAACTGTTCGCCGATGCGCTTCAGGTTGCCCACCTCGCGCATGATCAATTCGATACTGGCAATGACGTGCTGGCCCGGCTCGGTCACGCGTTTGAGGCGCTTGCCGTGGCGCGCGAAGATTTCGACGCCCAGCTCTTCTTCGAGTTCGATGATCGCCTTGGAGACGCCAGGCTGCGAGGTGTGGAGCGCCTTGGCGGCCTCGGTGAGGTTCAGGTTGCGCCGCACGGCTTCCTGAACAAACTTGAATTGGTGCAGATTCATATCAAATTCCGTCTTATTGCGGAATTCATTATGCCTTCGCAATCTATCGAAATCGCCGGGTCTCAGGATTTGGCCGCAATTCTGGCCAGCAATTCGACCAGTTCCGGCTCCTCGCCGACGATGCGGGCGAGCGAGAAATCGACCTGCGGCCACGCCTTGCAGAGGGCGTCGAGCTGAAGCGGCAGATCTTCGCGGGCATGCTTGCCCATGCCAAGGAACAGGGGAACGACGCGGATGGCGGTGGCGCCATCGGCAATCAGGCCGGCTGCGGCCGAATGGAGATCCGGCGTGGCCAGTTCCATATATGCGCACACGACGTGGGCTGCGGGGTCGTCTTTCAGAACCCGCGCGGCCACTGCCTCGATGGGTTCGCGCCAGCGCTCATCGCGCGAACCGTGTGCCAGCAGCACGATGCCGCGCATTTCAGCCGCCATGGTCATCTTCGTAGAACCAGCCAGCTGAAGGCCGTCAACGACATCACCGAGTAGATGAGTCCCGGCGCCGCCGCCGTGAGCCATGGCGACCAGTTGCTGAGGTTGCCGAGATAGCCAAACACGTTGTTCAGCAGGAAGAAGCTGATGCCGATCATCACGCCGCCGAACACGTAAGTGGTGATGCCGGCCTGCCGGAAGTGCAGATAGGCGAAGGGAAGGGCGAGCACCACCATCACCAGGCACGACAGCGGATAGAACACCTTGCGCCAGAACTCGATTTCGTAGCGCTGCGCCGTCTGGCCGTTGGCATCCAGGTGGCGGATGTAGTCGAACAGGTCGATCGTGCTCATGCGGTCTGGCCGCAGCAGCGCCACGGACACCATTTCGGCCGTCAGCGACGTCGGCCAGTCCATCTGCGGGATCTCGGTGGTGACGATGCGGGCCTTGTCTGCAGCGCTGCGCGTGTCGTAGTCCTGCTTCTCGATGTCCGCCAGCGCCCAGTGCCCGTCGAGGATGCGGGCGGACTTGACGACCAGCTGCTTGCTCACGTAGCCGTTGGCGTCGAACTCGAAGATGCGCGCGTTCTTGAGCGAGCCGTCGCGCGAGATCGACAGCACGTTCACCGCATACGACACGTTGTCGCGCTTCTCCTTGAGCCAGGCGCCCGTGTTGCCCACCAGCGAGTAGGTGCCCTGGTAGCGCGACTTGAGCAACTGCCCGGTGCGCTCGGACAGTGGCGCGATGTAGTCGCCTATGGCAAAGGTGAGGATGACAAAGCCCACGCCGAGCAGCAGCAGCGTGCGGAGTGCCCGCCACGGCCCGAGGCCGCTGGTGCGCAGGATGGTGTATTCGGAGCTCTGCGCGAGCCGCGCCATCACGAAGATGCAGCCGATCAGCACGGTGATGGGCAGCAACTCGTAGAGGTGGCTCGGAACCAGCAGCGTCACGTAGATCAGCGCCTGCATCGGACCGTAGGCGAGGCTTTCGGGCTTGCCGACGGATTGCAGTTCATCGACGAAGTCGAAGAAGAAGAACAGGCACAGGAAGCCGAGCGTCACGAAGGCCACCGCCTTCAGTGCCTCGACATAGATCAGGCGTCGGATGGTTTTCACGTGGTCGGGTCGATCTTGGAAGGCTGCGGGGCCGCCAGGCCGCCTGCGATCACGCGGCCGGGCTTGCTGCGGCGAGCCCAGTTGTTGTTGCGCAGGCCCAGCCAGGCCACTGCGATCAGGAAGACGCCGCCGTGCAGCAGGAGCATGAAGGTGCCCATGCCGTAGCGGCCGGAGCTGATCCAGCTCTGTCCCAGGTTCAGCAGGTTGTAGTAGATGACGAAGGCGAACAGCGCGAACAGCAGGTTGCCGCTGCGGCCCACGCGCGGATTGACGCTTGAGACGGTCAGCGCCAGCAGCACGAAGTTGATGGCGGCCAGCAGCATGCCGATGCGCCAGCCCAGTTCGCCGAGCGCCGCGGTGCTGCGGTCGCGCAGCAGCGACAGCGTGGTGCGGGCGCGCGGCGGGGTGGTGTTGGCCGCGGCGTCGGAGCTGCCGCCGGCGCGGGTGCCGTAGGTCTTGAATTCGCTGATCTTGAGGCCCGAGGTCGGCAGCAGCGGGCGCTCCAGGCGCTGGCCGTTGCTGAGCATCAGGAAGCGGTTGGGTCCCACGTCCTCGATGCGGCCGCTGCGCGCCGAAGTGGTGATCTGCAGGCCGCGCTCGATCGCCCAGATGAAGACGTTGGTGGCGGTGGCGCCGTCCGGCGTGTCCTTGTCGATGAAGAAGACGCGCATGCGGCCCGACGATTCACGGAACTCGCCGGGCGTGACGCGTTCGATGTCGCTGCGCTGCTCGTACTGCTGGCGCATGCCCATGGTCTGCGAGTTGGCCCAGGGCCAGCCCACCAGCGCCATCACGGCGATCAGGATCAGCACCGGCCAGGCAAAGCGGAACAGCGGCTCCACGAAGTCGGCCAAGCCCCGGCCGCTGGAGAACCAGATGACCATCTCGCTGTCGCGGTACATGCGCGAGAGGGTGCCGACGATGGCGATGAACAGGCTCAGGCTCAGGATGGTCGGCATGTAGCCGAGCACCGTATAGGCCATCACCAGGAACACCTCTTGCGGGTTCACACTGCCCTTGGACGCGAGCCCGAGGGTACGGATGAGCATCATGGTCATCACGATGGTGACCAGAACCACGAGGGTCGCTCCGAAGCTGCGCGACAGCTCCTTGCGTAGGGAAGAATGGAATAACATCGTTCGAGGAAAAAAAGGATTATGGACTTTCAACTCAAGCCCCTCACCATCGCCCAGGCCGCAGCCGAAAAATCCGACGTCCTCATCGTGCTCGTCGGCAGCGCGCCCATCGCCTCCAAAGACTCTCTTTCCGTGCTGGCCGCAAGTGCCCGCAAGGCCGGCGATCTGCCCGACAAGGCCGGCAAGCTCCTCTCACTCTACCGTCCCGACGATGTCGTGGCCTCCCGTGTCGTGCTCGCGGCCATCGGCGACGGCAAGCCCGCTTCGGTGCGCAGCGGCGTGATCGCGGCGGTCAACGCGGCCAAGGCCCATCGGCCCAAGCGAGCCGTTGTCGTCTTTGCCCAGCCGGCCGACGGCGCCGCTGTGGCCAGTGCCGTCACGGCGGCGGCCGATGCCAGCTATGTCTACACAACGACCAAGCCGAAGGCCGAGGCGCGCAGCATCCGCCACCTGACCGTCGGCGTGGCCGATGCGGCCGGCGCGAGCAAGGCTTTCGACGAGGCCCGCGCCACCGTGCTGGGCATCGAACTGGCCAAGGAGTGGGGCAACCGTCCCGCCAACCACGCCACGCCCATGTTGCTGGCTGAAGCCGCCAAAGAACTGGGCAGGCTTTCCAACATCAAGTGCGAGGTGCTCGGGCCCAAGGAAGTCGAGAAGCTGGGCATGGGCTCCTTCGCCGCGGTGGCGCAGGGCTCGTCCGAGCCGCTGCGCTTCATCGTGCTGCGCTATCAGGGCGCGCCCAAGGACCAGGCACCGGTGGTGCTGGTCGGCAAGGGCATCACCTTCGACACCGGCGGCGTTTCGCTCAAGCCCGCGGCCGAGATGGACGAGATGAAGTTCGACATGTGCGGCGCCGCGAGCGTGCTGGGCACCTTCCGCGCGCTCGGCGAGATCCAGCCGGCGATCAACGTGGTCGGCCTCATCCCTTCGTGCGAGAACATGAACGACGGCAAGGCCGTGAAGCCCGGCGACGTGGTCACCAGCATGAGCGGGCAGACCATCGAGGTGCTCAACACCGACGCCGAGGGCCGACTCATCCTGTGCGATGCGCTGACCTATGCCAAGCGCTTCGAGCCGGTGGCGGTGATCGACATCGCCACGCTCACCGGCGCCTGCGTGATCGCACTCGGCGGCGTGCGCAGCGGCCTCTTCGCGAGCGACGAAACGCTGGCCGGAGCGCTGCAGGCGGCCGGCGAGCAGTCGCAGGATCGCTGCTGGCGCCTGCCGCTCGACGACGACTACGCCGAAGGCCTCAAGAGCAACTTCGCCGACGTGGCCAACATCGGCGGGCGTGCTGGCGGTGCGGTCGTCGCGGCCAAGTTCCTGCAGCGCTTCGTCGGCGACTTCCCCTGGGCGCACCTGGACATCGCTGGCACCGCATGGAAGAGTGGGGCGGCCAAGGGTTCGACCGGCCGGCCCGTGGGGCTGCTGGTGTCCTACCTGACGACGCGCGCGGCCGACAAGGCCGCCATCGCCACGCCCAAGGCCAAGCCGAAGGCCCCGGCACGCAAGGCGAAGTCCCCGAAGTGACGGAAATCGGCTTTCACTTCAACGCGCCCGACAAGCTGAACTACGCTTGCCGGCTCGTTCGCAAGGCTGTGAATGCACGGGGCCTGCGGGTGGTGGTGGTCGGCGATGCCGAGGCGCTCGACGTGGTCGATGCCGCGCTCTGGCAGCTGTCGCCCGTCGACTTCGTCGCGCATTGCCGCAGCGATGCGCAGCCCCACGTGATGGCCCGCTCGCCGGTGATTCTTTCGTCGGAAGGCGCCGATGCGGCATCGCTGCCGCACCGAGAAATGCTTGTGAACCTGGGCCTCGAAGTGCCCGCCGGTTTCGAGCGCTTCGAGCGCCTGATCGACATCGTGAGCGACGAGGCCAACGACCGGCAGGTCGGCCGCTCGCGTTGGCGCCATTACGCCGATCGTGGCTACACCATCCAGCCGCACGACTTCGCAAGGAGCGCTTCCTGACATGGCCAGCACGCTGCGCACACCGCCCCGGTTCGTCCCCACCCTGACCACGGTGCTCGATATCCCTGAGGAGCCCGCGAGTCCCGAGCCGGCCGATGCGCCTGCGCCACAACCCGACCCCGCCAGCGCGGTTGCACTGCCGCCCGCGGTGCAGCTCACGCAGGCTGAAATCGTCAGTCTCGAAGAGCAGCTTTTGCACCGCGTGCTGCAGCGCGTGGACCTCTCTCTCGAAGAGCGATTGAGCGATGCGGTGTCCGCCGCGGTCCAGCAGCAACTCGACGACATGGTGCCGCGCCTGCGCGGTGAAATCGAGGCCGTTTTGCGTGCTTTGGTGATCGAATCCATGGCCGCCGAACTCTCCGAAAACACAGGGTCTACGCCAGCTTCCGGCGCATAAATCCTCGGCTAAACTGCGCCGCAGGTCGGAATGGCGTGAGGGTGCCGCTGGTCTGCGGCGCGAAACTTGCGAGGTCTGCGCGCCCGGATCACACGACCGGTTTTTTATTGTTTTCATCCAAGTTCTGGAGGTTTCCCATGCAATTGAAATGGACTGCGGTCGCACTGGCTGCACTCACGCTGGTGGCTTGCGGCAAGAAAGAAGAAGCTGCTGCACCCGCTGCAACGCCAGCGCCCACGGCGGCTGCCCCCGCACCCGCAGCACCTCCTGCCGATGCACTGGTCGTCAAGATCGGTCACGTCGGCCCGACCAGCGGTCCCATTGCCCACCTCGGTAAGGACAACGAGTTCGGCGCCAAGATGGCCATCGAAGACCTGAATGCCAAGGGCCTCAAGATCGGCGACAAGGTTGCCAAGTTCGTGCTGGTGCCGGAAGACGATGCCGGCGATCCGAAGCAAGGCACTGCCGTTGCTCAGAAGCTGGTCGACGAAAAGGTCAACGGCGTGGTCGGTCACCTGAATTCGGGCACCACCATTCCCGCCTCCAAGCTCTACAGCGATGCCGGCATTCCGCAGGTCTCGCCGTCGGCAACCAATCCCAAGTACACGCGCCAAGGTTTCAAGACCACGTTCCGCGTGGTGGCTGACGACACGCAACTGGGCGGCACGCTCGGCAAGTACGCCGTCGAAACGCTCAAGGGCAAGAACATCGCCGTGATCGACGACCGCACGGCTTATGGCCAAGGCGTTGCCGAAGAATTCGAGAAGGCCGCCAAGGCCGCAGGCGGCACCATCGTGGGCCACGAGTTCACCACCGACAAGTCGACCGACTTCAACGCCATCCTGACCAAGCTGAAGGCTGCCAAGCCCGACGTCCTGTTCTTCGGTGGCATGGACGCCGTCGGCGGCCCGATGCTCAAGCAAGTCAAGCAGCTCGGCCTGAACGTCAAGTTCATGGGCGGCGACGGCCTGTGCACCGGCGAACTGCCGAAGCTGGCTGGCGATGCCATCGGCGAAGACATGGTGGTCTGCGCCGAAGCCGGCGGTGTCGATGGCGACTTCAAGCAGCCGCTGGAGGACTTCAAGGCCAAGTTCAAGGCCAAGAACGGCGTCGAAGTGCAGATCTATGCACCGTACGTCTATGACGCGGTCAACGTGCTGGCCGAAGCCATGGTCAAGGCCGGTTCGTCGGATCCGGAAAAGTACCTGCCTGAAGTCGGCAAGCTGCAATACAAGGGCGTGACCGGCCCGATCGCCTTCGACGAAAAGGGCGACATCAAGAACGGCGCGCTGACCTTGTTCACGTACAAGGGTGGCGTGCGCACGCAGATCGCCGTGGTGCGCTGAGGCGCATTGGCAGCCGCGCAATTCGCGCGGCTTGTCTGCTGAAAAAGAAAAGGGCCTTCGGGCCCTTTTTTCATGTGCCTGACCCGTCCTGCCCAGCGTTGACACCTTTCATCAGTGAAAGGAAAAAGCGCAATGGGCACAGGCGTCAAGAGAACTCAGCGTGACTACACGATGGCCTTCAAATTGGCTGTCGTCGAGCAAGTGGAAAAAGGGGAGCTGACCTGGGGCCAAGCGCAGAGTCGCTATGGGATCCAGGGCAACTCGACAGTGTTGAACTGGCTGCGCAAGCACGGTCGCCAGGGGTGGGGTCGTGCGGCATCATCGGCGGCTATGCCGATCGACAAGACAGCCATTGCACGGACGCCAGAACAGCGGATCAAGGAATTGGAAACGCAACTGGCCATGGCGCAGGAGAAGGCCCGGTTGTTCGAAGCGGTGCTGGAGGTCCTGAAGAAGGATCACGGCGTGCGTGTCGTAAAAAAGCCTTCGGGCAAGTCCTCGCGCAAGGCCTCGTCCAAGGGCTGAGCGTGACGCGGGCCTGCCACCACATGGGCATCAGCCGTCAGGCGTACTACCAGGGCCAGCACAGGGCCACCCGGCGCCACGAACGCGCCGAAGCGGTGGTGCAGTTGGTCAAGGAACAGCGCATGCGCCAGCCGAGACTGGGTACGCGCAAGCTGCACTACCTGCTGCGTGAGCCGTTGCAGCGCCAAGGCATCGAATTGGGGCGTGATGCGATGTTCGACGTGCTGCGCAACGCGCGCCTGCTTGTGGCGAACCGCCGGGCGTACCACAAGACGACGGACAGCCATCATCGCTTTCGCCGCCACCCGAACCTGGTCAAAGCGGGGCCTACGCAGATTCGCGTCACGCGCAGCGAGCAGCTGTGGGTGGCCGACATCACGTACCTGCCCACGGTCGACAAGGTGGTCTACCTCAGCTTGGTCACCGACGCGCATTCCCGCAAGATCGTGGGCTGGCACGTCCATGCCAGCCTGCAGACGGAGGAGGTGGCGCGGGCCCTGAAGATGGCGCTGCGCGAGCGAAAGACGCGCGAGCAACTCGTGCATCACTCTGATCGCGGCATCCAATACTGCTCGAACTACTATCAGGCGCTGCATCGCCGCCATGGCCTGAAGTGCTCGATGACCGACGGCTACGACTGCTACCAGAACGCACTGGCCGAGCGCATCAATGGCATCCTCAAGACCGAATTCCTGCTGAGCCAGCCAGCTGACCTGGCTCAGGCCAGACGACTGGTGGCCGAGTCCGTGCATATCTACAACCACGAGCGGCCCCATCTGTCGCTCAAAATGCAAACGCCCGATGCTGTGCATCGGGCGTCCGTGGTCGGCTGAGGCCGGCTATTTGGGTGTCAACGCAATTCAGGACGGGTCAGACGGGCGATCGCGGCAGCGTCAGAGTTCGGCGAGGCCCGAGGGGCGGTCGGTGTTGCAGTACTCGATGAAGGCATCGAGATCCCGGGACTTGTCGAACACGGCGTCGGCACCCAGCGCCTCGCATCGGGCCCGGATGTCCGCAGTCACGTAGTTGCTCAGCACCACGACCCGTTGGGCCTCCGAACGGGTCTTGCAGCCGGCCAGGACGCCCAGGCCGGAGCCTTCTTTCAGGAACAGGTCGACGATCAGGAGTTGCCAGTCATCGGGATGGGCCGCAAGCCAGGCCAGCGCATCCGACTCGGTCTCGGCAAAGCCGACGACCCGGCCATTCACCAGGTCTTCCAGTGCCGGCACCAGGTTGTCTCTGATGGTCTTGTTGTCCTCGACGAGGAACGTGATGAGGGACATGCCTTGGTTTCGCTTTGAGAACCAATAGCGTAGCGTGGCGCACGTGGTCGCAGCGTAGGAGAAGGGAGACGACGGACCGAGGGGCGCAGTTCCTGGCTGATTCAGTCCGAGTCGTTGGTCCGGATCTTTGCCTTGAGCTTTTCGGCCAGTGCCAGGCTCTCGTCGCGCTCGGCGGTCGCCTCGAGGCGCTTCTCGATCTCTTCGCTCAGCGCGGCATTCACCTCGGCCAGTTTCTCTGCGGACTTGGCCAGCTTTTCTTCGAGCTGGTTTGTGTGCTCGATGGCCTGCGCCACCTCGCCGACCTGGATCTCGTCAGGCAGTTCCTGCTCGAGCACCGTGCTCACCACGGCCAGGTTGTCCGATGCCCGCTGCACGTCGGCAGCGACTTCTTCGCTCTTTTGAAGCGTCCTGTCGAGGGAGGTCTTGTCACGCGGCGTCGTTGAGGTCTGTCCGGCCATCGAGGCTCCTTGCGAAAATTTTCGCGCTTGAAAGTAAAACCTTTGGATCGTACCGCTGGACGGGAGCGTCGGTGGCTTGACCCTGGTAGTTATGAAGCAACGTGTCATATGACACTCTGGAACACAAAAAAGCCCAAGTGCTTGTGGCGACTTGGGCTTCTTGCTATCTGCATGTTCGCGAACGGTTACGAACAATCAATCTCTGGCGGAGCAGGCGGGATTCGAACCCGCGGAGGGCTATTAACCCTCACACGCTTTCCAGGCGTGCGACTTAAACCGCTCATCCACCGCTCCTGAGCCCACGATTGTAGCAGTCGCTCAGGCCGGATTCGATGGCTTGCCGGCCTGGACCATGCGCATGGCCGAAGCGATGAGTGCTGCCGTCTCGCTCATGTTGCTCGGCACGATCAGCGTGGTCTTGGAATCGGCCGCGACCTTGCCATAGGCATCGACCGCACGCTCCGCCACCTTGAGCTGCACGGCCTGCTCGCCGCCCGGCTTCTGGATGGCCGCTGCCACGCGTTCGATGGCATCCGCAGTCGCCGTGGCCACCGCAGTGATCGCGGCTGCCTCGCCCTGTGCGTTGTTGATCTGGGCCTGCTTCTCACCCTCGGAGCGGGCAATGAAGGCCTCGCGCTCGCCGGTGGCGATGTTGATCTGCTCCTGGCGACGGCCTTCCGAAGCTGCGATCAGCGCGCGCTTGCCGCGCTCGGCGGTGATCTGCGCTTGCATGGCCAAGAGGATTTCCTTCGGCGGCGTCAGGTCCTTGATTTCGTAGCGCAGCACCTTCACGCCCCAGTTGAGCGCAGCCTCGTCGATGGCGGCTACCACCTGGGCGTTGATGACGTCGCGCTCCTCGAAGGTCTTGTCGAGCTCGAGCTTGCCGATCACGCTGCGCAGCGACGTTTGCGCAAGTTGCGTCACAGCCACGATGTAGTTCGACGAGCCGTAGCTCGCGCGCATCGGGTCGGTCACCTGGAAGTACAGGATGCCGTCGACCTGCAGCTGTGTGTTGTCGCGCGTGATGCAGATCTGGCTCGGCACGTCGAGCGGAATTTCCTTCAGGCTGTGCTTGTAGGCCACCCGGTCGATGAACGGGATCAGGAAATTGGGGCCGGGCGTCATGGTGCCGTGGTACTTGCCCAGACGCTCGCGCACCCAGGCGTTCTGCTGCGGCACGAACTTGACCGACTGGCTGATGAAGATGATCGCGATGACCAGGATGATGAGGGGGACCGAAAATTCCATGGTGCTCTTCCTTGTTCCGAGTTCTTGAGTTCTGACTGACTAGATCTTGTCGACGACGAGGCGGCTGCCGACCACCTCGACCACGCGGTGCTCGCCCGTCGAAGGCGCATGCCCTGCGCGCTGCACTACCGTCCATTGAGCGCCGCGGTAGCGCACGGTGGCGGTGCCGTCGGAGTTCCATGCATCGACCTGCACGCTCTCGCCAATGTCGAGATTCACGTCGCGGTTGGTGCCGGCGCCCGCTGCCCGCGGGCGCTTGCGCTGGATCGAGTACCAGACCAGTACGGCCCCCACGCCGATCACAGCCGCGACGATCAATTGGGTGATGGTGCCGAAGCCCAGGTGCGCCGCGATGGCGGCTGCCGCGAAGCCGGCCGCCAGCAGAAGCAGGTAGACCGTGCCCGAGAGCAGCTCGACCACGATGGCGGCGCCCGCGATCAGCCACCAAATGGTGGAATTCGCCATGACAACTCCTCTTTTTGCTTGTTCGATGCGCGCCATTCTGAGGCATACGGCGCCATGCGCTTGCCTCACGTAGGGGTACTGGCCCCAGGGGAGTGCCTCATGCCGTCATCGCTCGAATGTCTTGCATCAGGCTGACCGAATTCTTCATCTGAATTCCGTACACTTCGCGCCTCATTGCCTGTCCGGAGCCCCGCTCATGAAATTTCGCTTTCCCATTGTCATCATCGACGAGGACTTCCGCTCCGAAAACACTTCGGGCCTCGGCATTCGCGCGCTCGCGCAGGCCTTCGAAAGCGAGGGCTTCGAAGTGCTGGGCGTCACGAGCTACGGCGACCTGAGCCAATTCGCGCAGCAGCAAAGCCGAGCCAGTGCCTTCATCCTGTCGATCGACGACGAGGAATTCACGGTCGGCCCCGACCTCGATCCTGCCGTGCTGAACCTGCGCACCTTCATCGGCGAGGTGCGGCGCAAGAACGCGGACGTGCCCATCTACATCTACGGCGAGACGAAAACCGCGCGCCACATTCCGAACGACATCCTGCGGGAGCTGCACGGCTTCATCCACATGTTCGAGGACACGCCGGAGTTCGTGGCGCGCCACATCATCCGCGAGGCCAAGAGCTACCTGGAAGGGGTGCAGCCGCCGTTCTTCAGGGCGCTGATCGACTATGCGGAAGACGGCTCGTACTCCTGGCACTGCCCGGGCCACTCGGGCGGCGTGGCGTTCTTGAAGAGCCCGGTGGGCCGCATGTTCCATCAGTTCTTCGGCGAGAACATGCTGCGCGCCGACGTCTGCAACGCGGTAGAAGAACTGGGCCAACTGCTCGACCACACCGGCCCGGTGGCGGCCAGCGAGCGCAATGCGGCGCGGATCTTCAACGCCGACCACTGCTTCTTCGTGACCAACGGCACCAGCACCAGCAACAAGATGGTGTGGCACCACACGGTGGCGCCCGACGACGTCGTGGTGGTCGACCGCAACTGCCACAAGTCGATCCTGCATGCGATCATCATGACCGGCGCGATTCCGGTGTTCATGAAGCCCACGCGCAACCATTTCGGCATCATCGGCCCGATTCCCAAGAGCGAGTTCGAGCAAAGCGCCATCAAGGCCAAGATCAAGGCAAACCCGCTGCTGGCCGACGTGGACCACGAGAAGGTCAAGCCGCGCGTGATGACGCTCACCCAGTCGACCTACGACGGCGTGATTTACAACACCGAGACCATCAAGAATATGCTCGACGGCTACGTCGACACGCTGCACTTCGACGAGGCCTGGCTGCCGCACGCCGCTTTCCACCCGTTCTACGGCGCCTATCACGCGATGGGCAAGCGCCGCGTGCGTCCGAAGGAATCGTTGGTGTTCGCCACGCAGTCCACACACAAGCTGCTGGCCGGCATCAGCCAGGCGAGCCACGTGCTCGTGCAGGACTCGCAGAACCGCGCGCTCGACCGTGACCTCTTCAACGAGGCCTATCTGATGCACTCGTCCACCAGCCCGCAGTACGCGATCATCGCGAGCTGCGACGTGGCGGCCGCGATGATGGAGCCGCCCGGCGGCACCGCGCTGGTGGAGGAGAGCATTCTCGAAGCGCTCGACTTCCGCCGCGCCATGCGCAAGGTCGAGGAAGAGTTCGGCAAGGACGAGTGGTGGTTCAAGGTCTGGGGCCCCGAAAAG
The DNA here is from genome assembly GCF_030815625.1 of Variovorax sp. W1I1. NCBI lineage: Bacteria > Pseudomonadati > Pseudomonadota > Betaproteobacteria > Burkholderiales > Comamonadaceae > Variovorax > Variovorax sp. W1I1. The sequence goes on from NZ_JAUSWZ010000001.1 coordinate 2,361,444, forward strand.
CTCGTCGACGAAGGCATCGGCCGCGCCGACGACTGGATCATGAAGGGCGAGAAGGACGGAAAGCCCAAGAACAAGAAGAGCCCGCGCAACTGGCACGGCTTCGGCGACCTGGCCGATGGCTTCAACATGCTCGACCCGATCAAGTCGACCATCGTGACGCCCGGCCTCGACCTCGAAGGCAACTTCGCCGAGACCGGCATTCCCGCGAGCGTGGTGACCAAGTTCCTCGCCGAGCACGGCGTGATTGTCGAGAAGACGGGCCTGTACAGCTTCTTCATCATGTTCACCATCGGCATCACCAAGGGTCGCTGGAACACGCTGCTCACGGCGCTGCAGCAGTTCAAGGACGACTACGCGCGCAACCAGCCGATGTGGCGCATCCTTCCCGAGTTCTGCCAGCAGCACCCGGGCTACGAGCGCCTGGGCCTGCGCGACCTGTGCCAGCACATCCATCAACTCTATGCACGCTACGACGTGGCGCGCCTGACGACCGAGATGTACCTGAGCGACCTCACGCCGGCCATGAAGCCGAGCGACGCCTTCGCCCACATCGCGCACAGGAAGACCGAGCGCGTGGAAATCGACGAGCTCGAAGGCCGCATCACGACCAGCCTGATCACGCCGTACCCGCCGGGCATTCCGCTCCTGATTCCGGGCGAAGTGTTCAACAAGAAGATCGTCGACTACCTGAAGTTCTCGCGCGAATTCAACCTGCAGTGCCCGGGTTTCGAGACCGACATCCACGGCCTCGTGGCGCGCATCGACGAGACGGGCAAGAAGCGCTATTACGCCGACTGCGTGCGCAAGGCCGGCTGATCAATCAGGGTCAGGAGTGCGGGGCGTCGTCGCGCACCCGCATGAAGCGCGCAAACCGCGGCAGGCCGCTGGCATTCGTGCCATTGAAGCGGTAGGTGACCCAGGCGCCGATGGCGGGCGGGTTCTCGCGCTCGGCATCGGTCAAGCCGCTGCCGAGCTTGAAGCGCTTGCCCTCGGGCGTCTCGACGACCAGGGCGCCGAGCCGGTGGCTGTTGCGGCCCTTGCCGGTCACGTGGCCCACCACCCGGGCCTCGGCATCGTCGTAGGGCTTGACCTTGAGCAGGTCGTTGTTGCGCTCGCCACGGTAGAGGGAGCTGCCACGGTGCAGCATCAAGCCTTCGCCGCCCATCTTCACCGTCTTGTCGAGCAGGGCCTGCAGCTCGGCGTGCGTGGTGGCGCGTTCCTGCGGCACGAGGACGACCCACGGCGCGTCGGTGATCGGGAGCAGCTTGCGCAGTGCCGCCAAACGGGCGGTGAAGTCGCCGGGCTGCGCCGGCATGTCGAACACCATGAAGCGCATCTCGCGCCAGGCGACGTCGTTGGGCGTCTGGCTGCGCGCGGTGGAGACCGCATGCGAGAACCGACCGCGACCCGCCCACAACTCACCGTCGAGCGGTTGCTTGGGCAGCGACGCGATGAACCACGCGGGCGCCGCAACGGGCTCGCCACCGCGTGTCCAGAGCTGCTTGCCGTCCCAATAGCCGCGCACGCCGTCGTATTTCTCGCTGACCCAGTAATCTGCCAGCGACATGCCGGGGCGGTAGACGTCGGCCAGCATCAGCGAGGGCGCGGCGTTGCGCGCAAGCGCCGGTTGGACCAGGGCCAGGCCCAGGGTCGCGAGCAAAAGGGAGCGTCGGTTCAGCACGATGCTATGGAATGAATAGCGGGATAGCGAAGAACGGCCGCAGGGCGGCCGCTTGCCGGGTCCAACAGACCTTATTCGGCCATGCCCCCGACGACGTTGCTGAAGCCGCCGTCCACGTAGGTGATCTCGGCCGTCACGCCGCTCGCCAGGTCGCTCAGCAGGAAAGCGGCGACGTTGCCCACTTCCTCGATGGTCACGTTGCGGCGGATCGGCGATGCGTCGGCCACGGCAGCCAGCATTTTGCCGAAGCCCTTGATGCCGCTCGCGGCCAGCGTCTTGATCGGGCCCGCGCTGATGCCGTTCACGCGCATGCCCTTCGGGCCGAGCGACGAGGCGGTGTAGCGCACCGAGGCTTCGAGCGAGGCCTTGGCCAGGCCCATGGTGTTGTAGTTCGGCAGCGCCCGCTCGGCGCCCAGGTAGGTCAGCGTGAGCAGCGCCGACTTGTCGTTGAGGTAGGGCAGGGCCGCCTTGGCCATGGCCGGGAAGCTGTACGCGCTGATGTCGTGCGCGATCTTGAAGCCTTCGCGCGAGAGGCCGTCGAGGAAGTCGCCGGCGATGGACTCGCGGGGGGCGAAGCCGATGCTGTGCACGAAGCCGTCGAACTTCGGCCAGGTCTGGGCGAGGTCGGCGAAGAGCTTGTCGATCTGCGCGTCGTCGCTCACGTCGCAGTCGAAAATCAATTTCGAATCGAAGTCTGCGGCATATTCGGTGATACGGTCCTTGAATCGCTCGCCGACATAACTGAAGGCGAGTTCCGCGCCTTGTTCGTGGCACGCCTTGGCGATGCCGTAAGCGATCGAGCGATTGCTCAACACACCGGTGATCAACAGTTTTTTGCCGGAAAGAAAGCCCATGAAATTGCCTTGTGAAAATCTTGGGCAGAATTCTCGCATGCGAGGTTGGCTGCTTTGGATGACGTTGGCACTCTCGGCGGCTCCCTCGTGGGCTGCCCATGCCTATGCGCAGTTCGGGGACATCAAGTACCCCCCGGGGTTTACGCATTTCGACTATGTGAATCCTGATGCGCCCAAAGGAGGCGAGATCCGGATGGTGCCGCCCACCCGGCCCACCAACTTCGACAAGTTCAATCCGTTCACGCTCAAGGGAACGGCACCCTCGGATATCGGTCCGTTGATGTTCGAGAGCCTGCTCATGGGAAATCTCGAAGAGCCGACCACGGCGTATGGCCTGCTGGCCGAAGATGTGGACGTGGCCCCCGATCGCCTGTCGGCGACCTTTCGCCTCAATCCCAAGGCGAAGTTCAACAACGGCTCGCCGGTGCTGGCGGCCGATGTGGTGTATTCATTCAATACGCTCACCGGCAAGCTGGCTGCGCCGCAGTACCGCACGATCTACGCCGAGGTCAAGAAGGTCGTGGCGGTTGACGAGCGCACCGTACGTTTCGATTTCTCGAGCCCGAACCGCGAGCTGCCGCTGGTCGTGGGTGGCATGCCGGTCTTCAGCCGTGCATGGGGCGGCGGCAAGCCTTTTGACCAGATCACAACCGAGCTGCCCATCGCGTCGGGACTCTACAGGCCCGCCAGCGACCGCCTGGGTCGCGACATCACCTACGTGCGCGACCTGAAATACTGGGGCGCCGACTTGCCCGTTCGCAAGGGCCAGTTCAACTTCGATCGCATCACCTTCAAGGTCTATCTTGACGAGACCTCGCGATTCGAAGGGCTCAAGGCCGGCGAATTCGACTTCATGCGCGAATTCAGTTCGCGCAATTGGGCGCGTCAGTACACGGGAAAGCAGTTCGATACAGGTGAAATCGCCAAACGGGCCTTCGAGAACCACAACCCCGGCGACTTCCAGGGTTACGTGCTGAACATGCGCAAGGAGAAGTTCAAGGACATCCGGGTGCGCCAAGCCATCGGACTTGCCATGGACTTCGAGTGGCTCAATCGCCAACTGTTTTACGGGCTCTATACCCGGGTTCAGGGGTACTTTCCGAACAGTGAGTTCCATGCCGAAGGCTTGCCGAAGCCTGATGAGTTGGCATTGCTGGAGCCGCTGCGCTCGAAGCTGCGGCCCGAAGTCTTCGGCCCCGCCGTGATTTCGCCGAGCACGGCCCCGCCGGGGAGCCTGCGCGAGAACCTGCGCAAGGCGAGAGCATTGTTGGCCGAAGCGGGCTGGACTTATCGCGACGGCGCGCTGCGCAATGCAAAGGGTGAGGCGCTTACCGTCGAGTTCCTCAACGATCAGCCTTCATTGATTCGCGTAGCGACACCGATGCAGTCGGCATTGAGAAAGCTCGGCATCGAGATGACATTCCGTACGGTCGATTTTTCTCTCGCGCAGCAGCGCATGGACAACTTCGATTTCGAGATGACCTCGCGACGGATTCCCGGCAGCACGGCCCCGGGTGGCGAGCTGTTCGAATTGTTCGGTTCGAAGGCGGCGGCAACCCCGGGGTCGTCCAATGCCTGGGGCATTTCGGACCCGGCCGTCGATGCAATCCTGGGCAAGGTGGTGGCCGCCACCACACGACCGGAACTGGCGACGGCCATGCGCGCATTGGACCGGGTGCTTTCGCACGGCTACTACTCGATCCCGCACTACTACGGCAGTGCCTTCCTGATCGGCTACCGCCCGGCCCGCTTCGTGCTGCCATCGACAATTCCACGGTATTACCAGGCCGACGACTGGGCGTTGTCGACCTGGTCGGCTTCGCCCTCGAACAAATAAAGACGACTGGGCACATATCCATGGCGAGCTACATCCTCAAGCGCCTGCTGCTGATGATTCCCACGCTGCTTGGCGTGCTGATCGTCACTTTTGCAGTGATTCAGTTCGTTCCCGGCGGACCGGTGGAGCAATTGGTGTCCCAATTGCAAGGGCGTGATTCGGGCGGTGAGCGCGCTTCTACCGGCGGCGCCGGCTACCGCGGCCGCCAGGGTCTGGATCCGCAGCGTATCGAGGAAATCAAGCAGTTCTACGGCTTCGACAAACCAGCTCACGAGCGCCTCTGGATCATGCTCAAGTCGTATGCGCGTTTCGACCTGGGCACGAGCTTCTACCAGCGCAAGGCCGTGTGGGAACTGGTCAAGGAAAAGCTCCCGGTATCGATCAGCCTGGGCTTGTGGACCTTCTTCATCAGCTATCTCATCGCCGTTCCACTGGGAGTTGCCAAGGCTGTGCGCGCAGGGTCGCGCTTCGACTTCGGCACCACGCTGATCGTGCTGATCGGCTATGCGATCCCCAGTTTCGTGCTGGGCGTGGCACTGCTCGTGATCTTCGGCGGCAAGCTGCAGTGGTTTCCGCTGCGCGGGCTGACATCTCCCAATTGGGAGTCCATGGCTTGGGGCGCGCGCATCATCGACTACCTGTGGCACATTGCGCTGCCGGTGACTTCCATGGTGCTCGGTAGCTTCGCGGTCACCGCCATGCTGACCAAGAACTCCTTCCTTGAAGAAATTCGCAAACAGTACGTGACGACGGCGCGTGCCAAGGGGCTGGGCGAGCGCCAGGTGCTGTGGAAGCACGTCTTCCGCAACGCGCTGATCCCGATCATCACCGGCTTTCCCGCGGCCTTCATCGGTGCCTTTTTCACCGGTGCGCTCTTGATCGAAACGTTGTTCACGCTCGACGGGCTGGGCCTGCTGAGCTACGAGAGCGTGATCCGCCGCGACTACCCGGTGGTACTGGGCACGCTGTATCTCTTCACGTTGATCGGACTGGTGACCAAGCTCATCTCCGATCTTTGTTATGTCTGGGTCGATCCGAGGGTGAAGTTTGACTAGCGCACCTGTGTCCATCAGCCCCGGGCGCCGCGCATGGCGCCGCTTCCGCCGCAACCCGCTGGGTTTCTGGAGCTTGCTCATCTTCTCGGTGCTCGTGGTGCTGAGTCTTTTTGCCGAGTTCCTCTCCACCGACAAGCCGCTTGTTGTGCGCTACGAGGGGACGACGTATTTCCCCGTGTTGCGCGACTATTCCGAGAAAACCTTCGGCGGCGATTTTGAGACGCCGGCGGACTATCTCGACCCGTTCATCGAGGAGCGCATCACCAAGGGCGACAACTGGGCGATTTACGCGCCCAATCGCTACGGCCCTCGCACGCTCAACTATTTCGCGAAGCAGCCAAATCCCGCGGCCCCGTCCGGCGAGAACATCTTCGGAACCGACGACCGCGGCCGCGACCTGCTGGCGCAGTTGATCTACGGGTTTCGCGTGAGCGTGCTGTTCGGACTGGCGTTGACGGCAATCGGCGTTGTGCTCGGCATCGTCACCGGTGCCATCCAGGGCTTCTTCGGCGGCAAGACCGACCTCGCGTTCCAACGCTTCATCGAAATCTGGGGCTCGATGCCGGAGCTTTATCTGTTGATCATCTTCAGCGCCATCTTTGCGCCGAGCGTGACCCTGCTCCTGGTGCTCCTGAGCCTGTTCGGCTGGATGGGCCTTGCCGACTACGTACGCGCCGAGTTCCTGCGCAACCGCCAGATGGATTACGTGCGCGCCGCGCGTGCGCTCGGCGTGAGCAACCTGCAGATCATGTGGCGCCACATCCTGCCGAACAGCATGGTGCCTGTCGTCACTTTCCTGCCGTTTCGCATGAGCGCGGCGATTCTGGCGCTGACCTCGCTCGATTTCCTGGGCCTGGGCGTGCCGCCGGGGACCCCATCTCTCGGCGAGTTGCTGAGCCAGGGCAAGGCCAATATCGATGCTTGGTGGATCTCGCTGTCGACCTTCGGCGTGCTGGTCATCACGCTCATGCTGCTGACCTTCATGGGTGACGCGCTGCGCGATGCGCTCGATCCGCGGAAGGCCGACAAGTGAGCGACATGAATCTAACCATGAAGAAGCCCTTGCTTGACGCGAAGGGCCTGCAGGTCTCCTTCAGCGGCAAGGAGGTCGTGCACGGCATCGACTTCCAGATTGCCGCGGGCGAAAAACTCGCGCTGGTGGGTGAATCGGGCTCGGGCAAGACCGTCACAGCGCTGTCGCTGCTGCGGCTGGTGCAGAACGCTGACCTCGCGGGCGTCGCGCAACTCTTCGCTCCCGAACCCTCGCAGGGTGCACGCGACCTGCTGGCGATTCCCGAGCGCGAGCTGCGAGGCATCCGCGGCAAGGAGATCGCGATGATCTTCCAGGAGCCGATGACTGCGCTCAACGCGCTCTACAGCGTGGGCGACCAGATCGCCGAGGTGCTGGAGCTGCACGAAGGGCTGTCCGCCCGCGCGGCACAAGCGGCGGCAGTCCAGTTGCTGGCCGACACCGGCATTCCGGAGCCCGCGCGGCGGGCGAGGTCGTTGCCTCACCAGCTCTCAGGCGGCCAGCGCCAGCGCGCCATGATCGCGATGGCACTCGCCTGCAAGCCGCGCCTCCTGCTAGCCGACGAACCGACCACCGCGCTCGACGTCACGGTGCGCGCGCAGATCCTCGAGTTGCTCGCCGAGTTGCAGCGCAAGTACGGCATGGCCGTGCTGCTGATCACCCACGACCTGAACCTCGTGCGCCGTTTTGCCGACCGCGTGGCGGTGATGGAGAACGGCCACATCGTCGAGCACGGCACCGTGGCCACGGTCTTCGACGCCCCGCAGCACGCCTACACCCGCAAGCTGATCGACAGCCATCCGGAGCGCGACGTGGCGGCGGTGGCGGCGCGGGCAGACGCAGCCCCTCTGCTCGAAGCCAAGGCCCTGCGCGTGAGCTATCCGGTGCCGAGGCCCGGCTTCGCCGGGTGGTTCCGCAAGGGCGAATTCATTGCGGTGCAGGGCGCCGATTTCCGCATCGTGCCGGGCGAGACGCTGGGTGTGGTCGGCGAGTCGGGCTCGGGCAAGTCGACGCTGGCGCTCGCGGCGTTGGGGCTGCTGAAGCATCGGGGAGAGCTGAAAGTGGATGGCAAGGGGTGGGCTGTCGATCGCGCATCGGACCTGGCGCTTCGCCGCACGATGCAGGTGGTGTTCCAGGACCCGTTCTCTTCGCTCTCGCCGCGCATGACGGTCGAGCAGATCGTGGGGGAGGGCCTGCGCGTCCACGCACCGGAACTCGATACGAAGGCGCGCAGGGCTCGCTCGCTCACTGCGCTGGCGGACGTGGGGCTGACCGAGGCGCAGTTTCCCGCGCTGCTCGACCGCTATCCGCACGAGTTCTCGGGTGGGCAAAGACAACGCCTCGCGATTGCGCGTGCCTTGATCGTCGATCCGCAACTGCTGGTGCTCGACGAGCCGACCAGCGCGCTCGATGTGACGATCCAGAAGCAGGTGCTGGGCCTGTTGCAGCGCCTGCAGCGCGAGCGGGGACTGAGCTATTTGCTGATCACCCATGACGTCGAGGTCATCCGCGCCATGGCGCACCAGGTCATCGTGATGAAGGACGGGGCGATTCTCGAGACCGGGACTGTCGAGCGCGTGCTGGATGCGCCGGAGCATCCCTATACGCAAAAGCTGGTGGCCGCCGCGCTGCTGGAATAAAAAGAAAAGAGAAGAAGAAATGTCGGTAAACGGACAGGACCGCCGCGGCGCCTGGCGCGCAGCGCTGGCCTGCATGGTCACGCTGGCGGTGGCGATGGGTCTCGGGCGATTCGCCTTCACGCCGATGCTGCCCATCATGCTGGGCGAGGGGAAACTGGAACTGGCCGGGGGCGGGGTGCTGGCGTCGCTCAACTACCTGGGCTATTTCCTCGGGGCGGTGAGCTGCGCGGGCATCGGGATCAAGGCGTCGAGCATGGTCCGGGGCGGGCTGGCCGCGACGGCGGCCTTGCTGATCGGCATGGGCCTGCTCCACAGCTTCACGGGCTGGGGCATCCTGCGGGCGGCGGCGGGTGTGATGAGCGCCTGGGTCTTCGTGTTCGCCTCGGGCTGGGGCCTGCGGCGGCTGGCCGAAACGAATTCGCCGATGCTGGCCGGCGTGATCTATACGGGGCCGGGCATCGGGATCGCCATGACCGGTCTGCTCGGCGGCGCGCTGGGGCGCTGGGGTTCGGAGGTGGGCTGGATCGGGCTGGGCTTGCTGGCCGTGGTGCTCATCGCGATCATCTGGCGGGTGTTCGATGACGGTGAAGCCGCGCAGGGCAGCGGCACGAAGGCGCCTGTGGCCGCAAGCAGCGCCACGGCGTCAGGCGCGGATCGCAGCGACGCGATCTGGCTGGTGGCGCTCTATGGGCTGGCAGGCTTCGGCTACATCATCACGGCCACCTTCCTGCCCCTGATCGCGCGCCAGGCGCTGCCCGAATCGTCCTGGCCCGACTTCTTCTGGCCGCTGTTCGGCGCGGCCATCATTCCCGGCGCGTTGATCGGTGCCCGCGCGCCCACCCATTGGGACAACCGGCTGCTGCTGGCGGCCGCCTATGCGCTGCAGGCGCTCGGCGTGGTGCTCTCCGTGGCTTGGCCCACGATCGGCGGGTTCGCGCTGGGCAGCCTGCTGCTCGGGATGCCGTTCACCGCGATCACGCTTTTTGCCATGCGAGAGGCGCGCCGGCTGCGCGGCAATTCAGCGGCGGGGCTGATCGGCTACGCCACGGCGTCCTATGGAGTGGGGCAGATCATCGGGCCGCTGTTCGCGGCGCCGCTGGCCCAGCGCACGGGCTCCTTCGAGCAGCCATTACTGGTTGCGGCGGCTGCACTGGCGCTCGGCGCGGTGCTGTTTGCGGTGGTCTGGTCGAAATCTCGCCGTTTGAATGCTGGCTGAGCACCAAAGCCCCTTCATTTATCACACGAATAGCATATAATTCGAGGCTCACGACCAAACGGGCGGGTACCAACCGCCCGTTTTTTTTGGTCTATGCATTCTTGATCATTCGTTACGTTCGCTGAGAACGCGGCATTCGTGCATTGGCGGATATCGCGAATTCGGCGAATTGAGTATTTAAAAGGCACTTTCGAACACGTGGCATTGCAGCAAATAGTGGAACAAACCGTGGCCGGTCTTGGCTACGACCTGGTCGAGATCGAGCGCTCGGCCGGGGGATTGCTGCGCGTGACGATTGATTTGCCTTGGACGGCCCCCACCTCCGAGGCTGTGGCGGCCGGTGTGCCAGAGCCCTTCGTGACGGTCGAAGACTGCGAGAAGGTCACGCGGCAACTGCAGTTCGCGCTCGAGGTCGATGGTGTCGACTACAAGCGGCTCGAGGTGTCCTCGCCCGGTATCGACAGGCCGTTGCGCAACGAGCAGGATTTCGAGCGTTTCGTGGGTTCGGTGATCGACCTCACGCTCAAGGCGCCCATGGGCGCAGCGGCGGCGGGCCAGGTGTCCGCCACCCGCAAGAAATTTCGCGGCACGCTGGAGCGTGCTGAAAAGGCAGAAGGGGCTGACGCAGCCCCGGGCTGGCAAATCGTCTGGAGCGATGCGCCCAAGCCCAAGCCGGGTCAAAAAGTGAGCAAGAAGCGCGCGCCTGCACCGTTGCATGCGCTGGGCTTCGTATTGGACGAGCTGCGCGATGCGCGGCTCGCGCCGATTGTGGATTTCAAGGGCCGCAAGGCCAAAACCCAACCGGGTTTTTCGGACATTGACGACGGAACGAACGTTCCTGACTGACAAGAGGAGTGGTGGCATGAATCGCGAAATGTTGATGTTGGTGGATGCGATCTCGCGCGAGAAGAACGTCGAGCGTGACGTCGTCTTCGGCGCGGTCGAATCCGCACTGGCGCAAGCCACCAAGAAGCTCCATCAGGGCGATGTGGACATCCGCGTCGCCGTCGATCGCGACAGCGGCGACTACGAAACCTTCCGTCGCTGGCACGTCGTTCCCGACGAAGCCGGCCTGCAGCTGCCCGACCAGGAAATCCTCCTGTTCGAAGCCAAGGAAGAAATGTCGGACATCGAAGTCGGCGAGTACATCGAAGAAGCGGTGGACTCGGTGCCGATCGGCCGCATCGGCGCCATGGCCGCCAAGCAGGTCATCCTGCAGAAGATCCGCGACGCCGAGCGCGAGATGCTGCTCAACGACTTCATGTCGCGCGGCGACAAGATCTTCGTGGGCACTGTCAAGCGCCTGGACAAGGGCGACATCATCGTGGAGGCCGGCCGCGTCGAAGGGCGCCTGCGCCGCAGCGAGATGATCGCTAAGGAAAACCTGCGTAATGGCGACCGCGTGCGGGCCATGATCATGGAAGTCGACCTGACGCTGCGCGGCGCGCCGATCATCCTGTCGCGCTCGGCGCCCGAATTCATGATCGAGCTATTCCGTCAGGAAGTGCCCGAAATCGAACAGGGCCTGCTCGAAATCAAGAGCTGTGCCCGTGACCCGGGTTCGCGCGCCAAGATCGCCGTGCTTTCGCACGACAAGCGTGTCGACCCGATCGGCACCTGCGTCGGCGTGCGCGGCACCCGCGTCAACGCCGTGACCAACGAGCTCGCCGGCGAGCGCGTCGACATCGTGCTGTGGAGCGAAGATCCGGCCCAATTCGTGATCGGTGCCCTGGCCCCGGCCAATGTGTCCTCGATCGTGGTGGACGAAGAAAAGCACGCCATGGACGTGGTGGTCGACGAGGAAAACCTCGCCATCGCCATCGGCCGCGGCGGCCAGAACGTGCGCCTGGCTTCCGACCTCACCGGTTGGAAGATCAACATCATGGACGCCAACGAGTCGGCCCAGAAGCAGGCGACCGAAACGGATGCCAGCCGCAAGCTCTTCATGGAAAAGCTCGATGTCGATGAAGAAATCGCCGACATCCTGATCTCCGAAGGCTTCAACAGCCTGGAAGAAGTCGCCTATGTGCCGATTTCCGAAATGCTCGAGATCGAAGCGTTCGACGAAGACACCATCAATGAGCTGCGCTCGCGTGCCAAGGATGCGCTGCTGACCATGGAAATCGCCAAGGAAGAGGGCGTCGAGACCCAGTCGTCGGTATCGCAGAACCTGCGCGACCTCGAAGGCCTGGACCCCGAGCTGATTCCCAAGTTGGCCGAAGCGGGTGTGAACACCCGTGACGACCTCGCCGACCTCGCGGTCGATGAACTCACCGAGATCACCGGCCACAGCGCCGATGACGCCAAAGCCCTCATCTTGAAAGCCCGCGAACATTGGTTCGCCGGCCAAGAGTGATGGTCATGGAGGCACGAAACCAATATGTCCAGTACCACTGTCGCCGAGTTCGCGAACGAGCTCAAGAAGACTCCCGAAACCTTGCTTGACCAGCTCAAGAGCGCAGGCGTGCCCAAAGCGGCACCCACCGATGCACTCACCGAGGCTGACAAGCAGCGCCTGCTCGGCTTTCTCAAAGCCAGCCATGGCACCGCCGAGCCCGAGCGCAAGAAGATCACGCTGACCAAGAAGTCGACCAGCGAGATCAAGCAGGCCGATGCCACCGGCCGCGCCCGCACCATCCAGGTGGAAGTGCGCAAGAAGCGCACCTTCATCCAGCGCGACGAAGGCCACCCGGCCGAGCCCGTGCAGCAAACCGCCGAGGCGCCTGCCGCCGCGCCGGCCGCGCCCCACGTGGACGAGGCCGAACTGGCCCGCCGTGAGGAAGAAGCGCGCCGCCAGGCCGAGCTGATTCGCCGCCAGGAAGAAGAACTGGTCGAGAAGCGGCGCCTGCGCGAAGAAGCCGAAGCCCGCGAACGCGAGCAGGCCGAAAAGGCCGAGCGCGCTGAACAGGCCGAGCAGGAAGCTGCCCGCATCGCCGCCGAAAAGAAGGCTGCCGCCGAAGCCGCTGCTGCGCCCGCGAAGGAAGCCGCCAAGCCGGTCGAAGCGCCTGCTGCAGTTGCCGCGGCCGCCGCCGCGGAACAGCAAGCCGCGGACACCAAGCTGGCCGCCCAGACCGCCGCCACGCAAGCCAAGGAAGACGCGAAGGCCAAGGCCGCCGCCGAATCGAAGGCCCGTGCCGACGAGGAAGCCGCCCGCGCCAAGGACCTGGACGAGCGTCGCCGCAAGGCCCTCGCCGAGGCCGAAGCCATCCGCGCCATGATGAATGCACCGGCCCGCGTGCTGGTGCCGCACAAGGCACCCGAGAAGCCGCAGCCCGAAAAGGCCGCGGTCAAGGGCACGCTGCACAAGCCGGCCACGCCCGCAGCGCGTCCCGGCGCACCAGCCGCACCGGGTGCTGCTGCAGCCCCTGGCGCCGCAGCCGGCGCTGGCAAGGAAGTCAAGTCGGCCAAGCTCTCCTCGAGCTGGGCGGGCGATCCTGCCAAGAAGAAGGAAATCAAGACCCGCGGCGATGCCAGCGGTGGTGTCGGTCGCGGCAACTGGCGCGGAGGCCCACGCGGCCGTCGCGGCAACGACCGCGGCGGTCATGAAGAGCACACGCCGGCCGCACCGGTCGAGGCGCGCATCCTGGAAGTGCATGTGCCCGAAACCATCACGGTGGCCGAGCTCGCGCACAAGATGGCCGTGAAGGCCGGCGAAGTCATCAAGCAATTGATGAAGCTGGGCCAGATGGCGACCATCAACCAGTCGCTCGACCAAGATACCGCCATGATCCTGGTGGAGGAAATGGGCCACAACGCGGTGGTTGCCGCGCTGGACGATCCGGAAGCCTTCACCGACGAGGACGTGTCGGCGCAAACGGCGGAAGCCCTGCCGCGCGCACCGGTCGTGACCGTCATGGGTCACGTCGACCACGGCAAGACCTCGCTGCTGGACTACATCCGCCGCGCCAAGGTCGCAGCGGGCGAAGCCGGCGGCATCACGCAGCACATTGGCGCCTACCACGTCGAAACCGAACGCGGCATGGTGTCGTTCCTCGACACCCCGGGTCACGAGGCGTTCACCGCCATGCGTGCCCGCGGTGCGCAGGCCACCGACATTGTGATCCTGGTGGTGGCGGCCGACGACGGCGTCATGCCCCAGACCAAGGAAGCCATCAAGCACGCGAAAGCGGCTGGTGTGCCGATCGTGGTTGCCATCAACAAGGTGGACAAGCCCGATGCCAACCTGGACCGCGTGAAGCAGGAACTGGTGGCCGAAGAGGTCGTTCCCGAAGAGTACGGCGGCGACGTGCCGTTCGTGCCGGTGTCGGCCAAGACCGGCCAGGGCATCGACGACCTGCTCGAGCAGGTGCTGCTGCAGGCCGAAGTGCTGGAACTCAAGGCGCCGGTCGATGCCGCCGCCAAGGGCCTGGTCATCGAAGCGCAGCTCGACAAGGGCCGCGGTCCGGTTGCGACCGTGCTGATCCAGTCGGGCACGCTGAAGGCGGGTGACGTGGTGCTGGCCGGTTCGACCTATGGCCGCGTACGCGCCATGCTGGACGAGAACGGCAAGACCATCAAGACCGCGGGTCCGTCGATCCCGGTCGAGATCCAGGGCCTGACCGAAGTGCCGCAGGCGGGTGACGAGTTCATGGTGATGGCCGACGAGCGCCGTGCGCGCGAAATCGCCACCTACCGTGCCGGCAAGTTCCGCAACACGAAGCTGGCGAAGGCTCAGGCCGCGAACCTGCAGAACATGTTCACCGACCTGTCGGCGGGCGAAGTGCAGACGCTGCGGATCATCATCAAGGCCGACGTGCAGGGCTCGCAGGAAGCACTGGCCCAGTCGCTGCTCAAGCTGGCGACCGAGGAAGTCAAGGTGCAAATGGTGTACGCCGGCGTCGGCGGCATCAGCGAAAGCGACATCAACCTCGCCATCGCCTCCAAGGCCATCGTGATCGGCTTCAACGTGCGTGCCGATGCCGGTGCGCGCAAGCTGGCCGAGAGCAACGGCGTGCAACTGAACTACTACAGCATCATTTACGACGCCGTGGACGAGATCAAGGTTGCGATGTCGGGCATGCTGGCACCGGAGCGCCGCGAAGAGATCATCGGTTCGGCCGAAATCCGCACGGTGTTCGTCGCCTCGAAGATCGGTACGGTCGCGGGTTCCTACATCACCTCGGGCTCGGTCAACCGCAGTGCGCATTTCCGCCTGCTGCGCGACAACGTGGTGATCTACACCGGCGAAGTCGACTCGATCAAGCGCATGAAGGACGATGTCCGCGAAGTCCGCGAAGGTTTTGAGTGCGGTATCAAGCTCAAGAACTACAACGACATCAAAGAGGGCGATCAACTCGAATTCTTCGAGATCAAGGAAATCGCCCGGACGCTGTAAGCGTTCGAAGCGAGAGCGTTCATGCCCAAAAGAAAAGCCGCCGCCCCGAACCGCGCCTTCAAGGTCGCCGACCAGATCCAGCGCGATCTGACGGAACTGATCGCGCGCGAGTTGAAGGATCCGCGCGTGGGCATGGTCACGATCCAGGCGGTCGAGGTCACGCCCGACTATGCGCACGCGAAGGTCTACTTCAGCCTGCTCACGGGCGACGTGGCCGAGACCACCGAAGCGCTTAACCAGGCCGCGGGGTTCCTCCGCAATGGCCTGTTCAAGCGCCTCCATATCCACACTGTGCCCACGCTGCACTTCCTGTTCGACCGCACCACCGAGCGCGCGGCCGACATGAACGCGCTGATCGCGCAGGCTGTCGCTTCGCGCTCGAAAGACGAATAGCGATGAATGCGCCACGCACACGGGTGCAGCGGCGCCCTGTGCATGGGGTGTTGTTGCTCGACAAACCGCTGGGACTTTCCAGCAACCAGGCCTTGCAAAAGGCCAAGTGGTTGCTGCGTGCCGAAAAAGCGGGCCATACCGGCACGCTCGATCCATTGGCCACCGGCGTCCTGCCGCTGTGCTTTGGCGCGGCCACCAAGTTCAGCCAGCTGCACCTCGATGCCGACAAGACCTACGAAGCCACGGCGCGCCTTGGCATCAAGACCTCGACCGGCGACGCCGAGGGCGAGGTGATTGCCAAGCGCCCGGTGCACGTCACCGCCGAAGACCTGGCCCGCGCCGAGGCGCAGTTCACCGGCCCGATCCGCCAGGTTCCGCCGATGCACAGCGCCCTCAAGAAGGACGGCAAGGCGCTCTACGAATACGCCCGCGAAGGCATCGAGATCGAACGCGCCCCGCGCGACGTCGTGATCCATGCATTGAAGATCACGCAGGCCGCCTCGGAATCCGCGGGCAACGCGATCCGCATCGTGGCCTCCGTGAGCAAGGGCACCTACATCCGCACGTTGGGCGAAGACATCGGCGAAGCCTTGGGCTGCGGCGCGCATCTCACGTCGCTGCGCCGTACGGCCACCGGCGGTTTCGGCGTGGCGCAGTGCATCACGCTCGAAGCGCTCGAAGCCATGGACGAGGAAGAGCGGCTGGCCCAGTTGTTGCCTGCTGAATCCCTGGTCGAGGGCCACATGATCGTCACGCTCGGCAGCGAAGATGCGGGGCGTTTTTTGTCCGGTCTGCGCCGCCGTGGCGCCTGGGCTGATGCAGACCACGTGGCGGTATTTGGCGACACGCCTCCCGCCTTCCTGGGTACGGCGCATATCGCCGCCAACGAACTGATCCCGGGGCGCTTGCTGAACCCCATCGAAATTCAGCAAATTCTTTTGAACGCACAACAGACAGAAGCGACACCATGAGTACCAAGCAAATCCGCAATATCGCCATCATTGCCCACGTGGACCATGGCAAGACCACCATGGTCGACCAGCTGCTGCGCCAGTCCGGCACCTTCGCCGAGCACGAAAAAGTCGTCGACACGGTGATGGACAACAACGCCATCGAAAAGGAACGTGGCATCACGATCCTGGCCAAGAACTGCGCCGTGACCTGGGAAGGCACGCACATCAACATCGTCGACACCCCGGGCCACGCGGACTTCGGCGGTGAAGTGGAACGCGCGCTGTCGATGGTCGACGGCGTTGTGCTCCTGATCGACGCGCAGGAAGGCCCGATGCCGCAGACGCGCTTCGTGACCAAGAAGGCACTGGCCCTCGGCTTGAAGCCCATCCTGGTCGTGAACAAGGTCGACAAGCCTGGTGCGAACCCCGACAAGGTGGTCAACGCCGCCTTCGACCTGTTCGACAAGCTCGGCGCGACCGACGAGCAACTCGATTTCCCCGTGGTGTACGCCTCGGGCATCAACGGCTGGTCGTCGCTCGAAGAAGGCGCTGCCGGCGAGCAGTGGGGCCCCGACATGTCGGCCCTCTTCAACACCATCCTGAAACACGTGCCGTCGCAAAAGGGTGACCCGAATGCGCCGCTGCAACTGCAGATTTCCGCGCTCGACTTCTCGACCTTCGTCGGCCGCATTGGCGTGGGCCGCATCAGCCAAGGCACGCTGCGCCCGATGACCGACGTGCTGGTCATGGAAGGCCCGGACGGCAAGGCTATCAAGGGCCGCATCAACCAGGTGCTGACCTTCCAGGGCCTGGACCGCGTGCAGTCGACTGAAGCCGGCCCCGGCGAAATCGTGCTGATCAACGGCATTGCCGACATCGGCATCGGCGTCACCGTGACCGACAAGGACAAGCCCGCACCGCTGCCCATGCTCAAGGTCGACGAACCGACCCTGACCATGAACTTCTGCGTGAACACCAGCCCGCTGGCCGGCCGCGAAGGCAAGTTCGTGACCAGCCGCCAGATCTGGGACCGTCTGCAAAAGGAACTGCAGCACAACGTGGCCCTGCGCGTGAGCGAGACCGACGAAGAAGGCATCTTCGAAGTCATGGGCCGCGGCGAACTGCACCTGACCATCCTCTTGGAAAACATGCGCCGCGAAGGCTTCGAAATGGCCGTGTCCAAGCCGCGCGTGGTGTTCCGCACCGTGAACGGCGAGAAGCACGAGCCCATCGAAATGGTCACGGCCGACATCGAAGAAGGCCATCAGGGCGGCGTCATGCAGGCCCTCGGCGAGCGCAAGGGCGAGCTGGTCAACATGGAACCGGACGGCCGCGGCCGCGTGCGCCTGGAGTACCGCATTCCGGCGCGTGGCCTCATCGGCTTCACCAACGAATTCCTGAATCTGACGCGTGGCTCGGGCCTCATCAGCAACATCTTCGACAGCTACGAAGCGCACAAGGGCGACATCGGTGGCCGCAAGAACGGCGTGCTGATCTCGATGGACGACGGTGAAATCTTCACCTATGCCCTCGGCAAGCTGGACGACCGCGGCCGCATGTTCGTGAAGGCGAACGATCCGGTGTACGAAGGCATGATCGTGGGCATCCACAGCCGCGACAACGACCTGGTCGTGAACGCCACGCGCACCAAGCAGCTGACCAACTTCCGCGTGAGCGGCAAGGAAGACGCGATCAAGATCACGCCGCCGATCGACCTCACGCTGGAATACGGCGTCGAGTTCATCGAGGACGACGAGCTGGTCGAAATCACGCCAAAGAGCGTGCGCCTGCGCAAGCGTTTCCTGAAGGAAAGCGACCGCAAGCGCGCTGGCCGCGACACGTCGATGGGCTGATCGCCTCCTCGCGTACAACAGCTCTTTCGCAATCCCATGCGCCTGACGCACGGCGGGGCTGTGTGGCTGATGGTCGTCGTGACCCTGATGTGGGGCACGGCGGGCGTCGTCACACGGCACCTCACGCAGGCGCACAGCTTCGAGATCACCTTCTGGCGCAGCCTCTTCACGATGCTGGCGCTGCTGGTGATCTTGCCGCTTTGGCGGGGACGCGCCGTGTTCTCGCAGCTGCGCAGCGGCGGGCGCGAACTCTGGATCTCGGGCGTCTGCTGGGCCGTGATGTTCACGGCCTTCATGGTGGCGCTCACGATGGCTTCGACGGCGAGCGTGCTGGTCACGATGTCGCTCGGGCCGCTGCTCACCGCGCTCGCCGCGCGCATCTTCATCGGTCACCGCTTGCCCGCGCGCACCTGGGTGGCCATCGTGGTGGCCGGGCTGGGCATCGGCTGGATGTACGGCACGCAGCTGATGCAGGGCGGGGCGGGCGGTGCTTCGCTGCTCGGCACGCTGGTCGCGCTGTGCGTGCCGCTGGCCGGCGCCACCAACTGGACCGTGGTCCAGCACGCGCATGCCAAAGGGCATGACATCGACCTGGTGCCCGCCGTGCTGATCGGCGCCGTGCTCACCGCCTTGTTCACCTTGCCTTTCGCCTTGCCGCTCCAGGCGAGTGCGCACGACCTCGGCTTGCTGGCATTCCTGGGCGTGTTCCAGCTGGCGATTCCCTGTGTGCTGTCGGTTCTGTGCGCGCAAGTGCTGAAGGCGCCCGAGGTGGCTCTGCTGGCGCTGCTCGAAGTGATCTTCGGCATTGCGCTGGCTTGGCTCGGCGCGCTGGTCATCGGCGCACTGGTGTTCAACGAGTTCCTGGCGCTGCGCGGGCGCCGCACGACGGCGGCCGACACCGCCTTGCCGGGCGCGCACTAGGCGCACTAGGCGCGCAAGACTTACTCGGGCGCCGCAGCGGCGTCTGTCACGCCCATGCCGACCAGCCGGGCTTCCAGAACCGCCCGGGTGAAGCGCTTTGCGAAGTCGTCACTCATGCGCCAGTTGCCGTTGTCCTGCACGAAGGTGAAGTCGCCGGTCAGCGGTAGCGACTGCGCGCGGCCGATGGTGGCCAGCAGGCTGTCGTTGTATTCGACAACCAGCGGACAGACCCGGCTCACCCCGTCTTCGTGCGCGCGGCAGGGTCCGGTGGGCTCGAAGTCGGCGATCTCGCGTTCGCGGTCCGCGTCGGTGACCACGAGGCCGGTGGTGGAGCGCTGCCGCGCGCGCTGGCGTTCGAGCTGGCGCTGGAGCATTGCCGCGGCGGGCGAGCTCGCCTGAAGGGCGGTCACGCCGTCACGGAAGGCCTTCTCCGCCGCCACGCGCCCGATGGGCTCGGCGTTGTAGAGCGGCTTGCCTTTGGCATCCAGATTGCCGAACCGAGCCTCCACGATGACCGGGTCGGCGCCGCGCACCGTCATCTTGTCGTCGTCGGCAGAGGCCGGGCCGATCGTGTACGCGATGGCCTTGGTGTCGTCGCCCCGTGTCATCGTCGCCATGCAGCCGCGGATGCGTTCGTCCTTGCGATAGCCGATTTCGCGCAGGCCGCTCAGGCTCGGGATGCCGACTTCGCGCAGGCCCTGCGTTCGTGCGTCGATCGATACGCGGAGCATCAGGCCCTGCAGTGTCTTGCGCGTGGCCTCGGCGTTGCAGGCCGGCACGCCTGCCGGCGCGAAGAGGTACCAGCCCAGTCCGCCTGCGATCGCCAGCGTGACCAGCCCGGAGGTCCAGGCACTCCGGCGGCGCTTGCCTTGCGCGGTGGCGCGCCACGCGCCGACTGCCTTTTCGTCGGCCGCGATCTCGTCTTGCGCCTCGGCCACGATGCGGGCCCGGTCCGCCGCCATGGCAAAGGCCGGCTCGGCCGCGACCTCGGCACGCGTGGCCTCGAACAATTCCCTCTCGAGCGGGCCGTCGATCACCATCCAGGCCAGCGTCGCGGCCGGTGCGGCGGGCACGCTGCCGACCAGCGGCGTTTCCTCCAGTGCCATGTCGCGTGTCTCGGCATCGATGAGGCCGTCATTGAAGAGCGCGTTCACTGCCTCATGGGTGATGCCGCGGTCGCCGAGTTCCCCGAATTCCTCGACGTCGTAGGCGATATAGGACGCATCGTCGGCGGTGGCGATGGGCGGCGAGGCCTCTTCGAGCCGCTCGACGGCGTCGTCGATTTCTTCTTGGGTGACGATGCCCTTCAGGCACATCCAGGCCAGTGCGTGCGCGGGGCCGGGGATCGGCGGGAGCGCGGCGGTCTCGGGATGAGCGAGCACGGCGTCGTGCTGCGCATCGGTGATCAGGCCATGGGAGAGAAGGGCGAGGAACGCATCCGGATTCGCAGCTGCAGGATTCATGCGGCGATTCTGCCGTGGCGCACGCGTGACCCGTCCTGAATTGCGTTGACACCCAAATAGCCGGCCTCAGCCGACCACGGACGCCCGATGCACAGCATCGGGCGTTTGCATTTTGAGCGACAGATGGGGCCGCTCGTGGTTGTAGATATGCACGGACTCGGCCACCAGTCGTCTGGCCTGAGCCAGGTCAGCTGGCTGGCTCAGCAGGAATTCGGTCTTGAGGATGCCATTGATGCGCTCGGCCAGTGCGTTCTGGTAGCAGTCGTAGCCGTCGGTCATCGAGCACTTCAGGCCATGGCGGCGATGCAGCGCCTGATAGTAGTTCGAGCAGTATTGGATGCCGCGATCAGAGTGATGCACGAGTTGCTCGCGCGTCTTTCGCTCGCGCAGCGCCATCTTCAGGGCCCGCGCCACCTCCTCCGTCTGCAGGCTGGCATGGACGTGCCAGCCCACGATCTTGCGGGAATGCGCGTCGGTGACCAAGCTGAGGTAGACCACCTTGTCGACCGTGGGCAGGTACGTGATGTCGGCCACCCACAGCTGCTCGCTGCGCGTGACGCGAATCTGCGTAGGCCCCGCTTTGACCAGGTTCGGGTGGCGGCGAAAGCGATGATGGCTGTCCGTCGTCTTGTGGTACGCCCGGCGGTTCGCCACAAGCAGGCGCGCGTTGCGCAGCACGTCGAACATCGCATCACGCCCCAATTCGATGCCTTGGCGCTGCAACGGCTCACGCAGCAGGTAGTGCAGCTTGCGCGTACCCAGTCTCGGCTGGCGCATGCGCTGTTCCTTGACCAACTGCACCACCGCTTCGGCGCGTTCGTGGCGCCGGGTGGCCCTGTGCTGGCCCTGGTAGTACGCCTGACGGCTGATGCCCATGTGGTGGCAGGCCCGCGTCACGCTCAGCCCTTGGACGAGGCCTTGCGCGAGGACTTGCCCGAAGGCTTTTTTACGACACGCACGCCGTGATCCTTCTTCAGGACCTCCAGCACCGCTTCGAACAACCGGGCCTTCTCCTGCGCCATGGCCAGTTGCGTTTCCAATTCCTTGATCCGCTGTTCTGGCGTCCGTGCAATGGCTGTCTTGTCGATCGGCATAGCCGCCGATGATGCCGCACGACCCCACCCCTGGCGACCGTGCTTGCGCAGCCAGTTCAACACTGTCGAGTTGCCCTGGATCCCATAGCGACTCTGCGCTTGGCCCCAGGTCAGCTCCCCTTTTTCCACTTGCTCGACGACAGCCAATTTGAAGGCCATCGTGTAGTCACGCTGAGTTCTCTTGACGCCTGTGCCCATTGCGCTTTTTCCTTTCACTGATGAAAGGTGTCAACGCTGGGCAGGACGGGTCAGCGCCAACAAAAAAGGCCCCGGTGTGGGCCGGAGCCTTTGCGATCAGGTGACCACCGTGCCGCTCAGGGGCGCGCGATCTTCCAGTTGCCGCCCACGCCGTCGCCGGTCTTGTCGCCCGGCTTGGCGTCCTTGGCCCAGTAGTACAGCGGCCAGCCCTTGTAGGCCCATTGGCGCTTGCCGTCTTCGCGAATGATGATGGTGTAGCCGCCCATCGGCTTGGCAGCCTCGGCGACGGGGAGCGGCGGCCAGTTGGCGGCGCACTGGGCGTTGCAGGCGGAGGTGCCGGCGCCGGCCGTGTCCTTGGTGAAGGTGTAGAGCGACATGCCGTTCGGTCCGACCAGCACGCCGTCGGCGGTGCGGGTGGGGGTGTCGGGGGCGCTGGCGGTCTTGTTGGACATGCCGCCGCAGCCGGCGAGCAGGGCCGCCGCGAGGATCGAGGCGCTGAGCAATTTCATGCAGTTTCTCCTTCGGTTGAAAAATCGCGAAAACAAACAAGGCAAGCGGGTTGTTGCGCGAGCCGGCAGTTTATGCCGGGCTCACGACAAATCGCGGTAGGCGAGGGTCGCGAGTTTGAGCAAAACCTCGCGCGGTAGCTTGCCGGCAACGGCATAGCCGAAGCCCTGGTCGACCCAGTAGAAGCTCGGCACGGGGCCTTCGGAGGCGAAGCGGAAGGCGGTTTCCTTCAGCGCGTCCGGCGACGAGCCCGCGGCCCGGGCATCGAGGGTGCCGATGTAGAGCGTGACGCGCTCGCCCGCCGCGTCCTCGAACATGAACTGGGCGCGCGCGCCGGTTTCGCCGGGCAGCAGGCGGCCGCCGACGAGGGTGTAGCCCAGGGTGCTGAGGTCGGGCACCTTGAGCGGGCGGTCGAGCCGCTTGGAGAGCCACTGCACGAGGTGCTGCTGCTCGGAGGCGGCCACTTCGACCGGGTGCCTTTTTTCAGGTGCGTAGACGACGTGGGCAATCGACGCGTCGTGCACGAATTCGCGCATTGCGGGCGCTTTGGCCAGTTGCCTCGATGGGGCGTGCGATGCCGACCATTGCGCGTTCCCGAGCCAGCCCGCGGCAAACGCGACGAGCACGCCGGCGGCCATGCCGCCCCAGCGCATCCAGCTGCTGCGCCGGGCCTGCCGGGGCAGGTGGCGGTCGAGGGCGCTCATCAGCGGCGCGGGAATGGGGTCGTCCAGCAGCTCGCCGTGCAGGCGGCGCAGGGCATCGCGCTGCGTGTGCCAAGCCGCGACCTTCGCGATCATGGCGGGGTCGCGCGCCAGGGCTTCTTCGACCGTGGAGCGGCGATCCGGGGCGAGCTGGCCATCGACCAGTGCGTGCAGGTCGTCGTCGGTGATGTCGGTGGGAGGGGAGCCGGGGCGGGTCATGGGGCGGGCTTCATTTGAGGCGGCGCAAGCCGGGGCGATGCGGCGCGGCGGCGCCGTCCAGCAGCTCCTGCAGCCGCACGCGGGCGCGCGAGAGGCGCGACATCACGGTGCCGGCAGGAATGCCCAGCACCTTCGCCACCTCGGCATAGGACATGTCTTCGAGCGTCACCAGCAGCAGCACCGCGCGCTGCTCCTCGGGCAATTGCAGCAGGCAGCGTTGCAGGTCGAGGCCCGTGCCCTGGTCGCGGCCCGGGTCGATGCCGCCGTGCAGCTCATGCGTGGCGTCGTCCAGCGGCACCACGCTGTGCGGCGGTGGCGTGCGCCGCACCTGGCTTGCGAAGATGTTGTGCATGACGGTGAAGAGCCATGCGCGCAGGTCGCTCCCCACCACCCAGAGCCGCCACTTGCTGCAGGCCCGCTCCAGGGTGTCCTGCACAAGGTCGTCGGCCGCCCACGTGTTGCCCGTGAGCGCGCGCGCATAGCGGCGCAGGCTCGGGATGTGATCGACCAGCAGGCGGGCGTCCATGGGTGGGCCGGGAGCGCGAGTTCCGGATCAGGGCTTGGCGGTTTTCCAGTTGCCGCCCACGCCGTCGCCGGTCTTGTCGCCCGGCTTGGTGTCCTTCACCCAGTAGTAGAGCGGCCAACCCTTGGCGGCCCATTGCTTCTTGCCGTCGTCGCGCGTGACGATGGTGAAGTCGCCGCTCGGCTTGTCGCTGTCGGCGGCCATGAAGGGCGGCCAGTTGGTGGCGCAGCCGCCGTTGCAGACCGACTTGCCGTTGCCGGCCGTGTCCTTCTCGAAGGTGTAGAGCGTCATGCCGTTCGGCCCGACCAGGGCGCCGTCGGCCGCCTTGGGTTGAGCGAATGCGGGAAGGGCGAGCAGGCTGCCGAGCAGAGCGGCAGCGGCGCCGAGGGAAGAAGCGCGAAGTGGCGACATGGAATCTCCTGGTTGGGTGGCATCGGCAATCCGATGACACTGCACAAACGCCCGCAGAGCGCGTTTTATTCCATGCCGCGCAAAAAAAAGAATGGCTGCTAGCGGCTGCGGCTCTTCATTGCGCGCTCGACCTCGCGCTTGCCTTCGCGGTCCTTGATGGTGTCGCGCTTGTCGTGCTCGGCCTTGCCCTTGGCCAGCGCGATGTCGCATTTGACCTTGCCCGCCTTCCAGTGCAGGTTGAGCGGCACCAGCGTGTAGCCCTTCTGCTCGACCTTGCCGACGAGGCGGCGGATCTCTTCCTTGTGCAGCAGCAACTTCTTGGTGCGGATCGAATCAGGGTTGACGTGCGTCGAAGCGCTCTTGAGTGGGTTGATCTGCAGGCCCACGACGAACAGTTCGCCGTCGCGGATCACCACGTAGCCGTCGGTGAGTTGCACCTTGCCTTCGCGCAGCGACTTGACTTCCCAGCCCTCGAGCACGATGCCGGCCTCGAAGCGTTCTTCGAAGAAATAGTTGTACGCGGCCTTCTTGTTGTCGGCAATGCGGGAGGAGGTATCTTGTTTCTTTGTGGCCATGGCTCGGGAAGATGGGGACGCATGGCTTCAATACAATCCGTCGCGCACGCTGCACCGATTCTATGAAAACAGTCAACAAGTCCGTCCTCATCTGGTACAGCGCCGAAGAGATGTACGCGCTCGTCACCGATGTGGCGAAGTATCCGCAGTTCCTCCCATGGTGCGACAAGGCCCGGATCCTCGAAGAGGACGAGGCCGGCATGACCGCCGAAGTCGGCCTCGCTTTCGCCGGCCTGCGCCAGAGCTTCACCACCCGCAACACCCACATTCCCGGCCGGGAAGTGCAACTCAAACTGGTCGACGGCCCCTTCTCCAACCTCGACGGCAACTGGAAGTTCGTGCCGGTGGGCGAAGCGGGCGAACGCGCCTGCCGTGTCGAGCTGCACATGAGCTACGGCTTCAGCAACTTCGCCCTGCAAGCGCTCGTGGGGCCGGTGTTCGACACCGTTGCATCCAGCTTGGTCGAAGCGTTCGTCAAGCGCGCCGAGCAGGTCTACGGCAGCGCCTGAATGATCGAGGTCACGCTGACCTGCTCACCCGCGGCACGCGAGGTGTTCGAGCAGGTCCTGCAGCTTGAAGAAGGCATCGTCCTGAGCGACGCGGTGCAGGCGAGCGGGTTGTCGCAGCGCTTTCCCGATCTCGATTGGCGGCATGCCATGACACCGGGTGTCTGGGGCAGGGCGGTCGATTGGAGCCAGGTGCTGAAGGACGGCGATCGCATCGAACTGTGCCGGCCGCTCACGGTCGATCCGAAGGTGGCGCGCCGCGAGCGCTTCAAGCGCCAGGGTGCGCGGGGCACCGGCCTCTTCGCGAGCCAGCGCAAGGGCGGCAAGACCGGCTACTGAGCAGCCGGTTCCGCCGGATTTTTTACTTGCAGTCGCTGTCGATGACCGACTGGACCCGCTTCTGCTCGGCCACGCGCGCGGAGTCGTCCATGATCTCGCGCTCCCCCTTGGCATTCACCTTCGCGATGCGGATGCCGCTGTCCAGCGTGGACTTGCCTTCGCGGGCGCGGGCGCAGTTGTCGGCCTTGGCCTTGGCGACCTTGGCTTCTTCGGCGGCGCGCTTGGCCTTTTCTTCGGCCTCGGCTTTCTTCGTCTTTTCCTCGAGTTCCTTGTCGACGCCGCTCGGCTTCGGCGCTGCAGCGCTTTCCCGCGCCTTGGGCGCCACTCCAGCTTCGGCGCCCTCGGCCGCTGGAGCGTCAATGCCGGTGGCAGGCCGCGGCGGCGGCGTGCCCGAACGGCGCAGGATGTTCTTCTCGGGAACATCGGGCGGCGGCGCCTGGTCGCTGAAGACCTTCTTGCCATCCTTGTCGATCCATTGCCATTGCGCGCTCGCAGAGAGCGGCAGCGCCACGACACATCCCACCAGCAGCCAGTGCATGAATTTCATGCCCGAAGTTTAGCCGCGCCTTACTTCTTGCAACATCCTCGGTGGGTTGCTTTTGCAACGGTCTCGAAAAGCCCGGCCGGGCGGACGGCCCGGGAGCCTCGTTACAATCCGTCTTTTGGAGCTTCACCCATGCGCCTTCTCGGCAAAGCGCTCACCTTCGACGACGTGTTGTTGGTGCCAGCGTTCTCCCAGGTCCTGCCCAAGGACACCTCCCTCGCCACCAAACTCTCCCGCAACATCACGCTGAACCTGCCGCTCGTCTCGGCGGCCATGGACACCGTGACAGAAGCCCGCCTCGCGATCGCCATCGCGCAGGAGGGCGGTATCGGGATCGTTCACAAGAACCTCACCGCGCAACAGCAGGCAGCCGAAGTGGCCCGCGTGAAGCGCTACGAATCGGGCGTGCTGCGCGACCCGGTGGTGATCACGCCGACGCACTCTGTGCGCCAGGTGATGGCGCTGTCTGACCAGCTCGGCATCTCCGGCTTCCCGGTGGTGGACGCGGGCAAGGTGGTCGGCATCGTCACCGGCCGTGACCTGCGCTTCGAGAACCGCTACGACGTCCCCGTCAGCGAAATCATGACGCAGCGCGACAAGCTCATCACCGTGCCCGACGGCACGACGCTGGCCGAAGCCAAGGCGCTGCTGAACAAGTACAAGCTCGAGCGCCTGCTGGTCATCAACGGCGACTGGGAGCTCAAGGGCCTCATCACCGTCAAGGACATCACCAAGCAGACCAGCTTCCCGAATGCCGCACGAGATGCCAACGGCCGCCTGCGCGTGGGCGCCGCGGTAGGCGTGGGCGACGGCACCGAGGAGCGCGTCGAAGCGCTGGTGAAGGCCGGCGTCGATGCCATCGTGGTCGATACCGCGCACGGCCACAGCGCCGGTGTGATCGAGCGCGTGCGTTGGGTCAAGCGCAACTATCCGCAGGTCGACGTGATCGGCGGCAACATCGCCACCGGCGACGCGGCGCGTGCGCTGGCCGATGTCGGCGCCGACGCGGTCAAGGTCGGCATCGGCCCGGGCTCCATCTGCACCACCCGCATCGTGGCCGGCGTGGGCGTGCCGCAGATCATGGCGGTCGACAGCGTCGCCACCGCGCTGCAGGGCACGGGCATTCCGCTGATCTCCGACGGCGGCGTGCGCTACTCGGGCGACATCGCCAAGGCGATCGCCGCAGGCGCCAGCACCGTCATGATGGGCAGCATGTTCGCCGGCACCGAAGAGGCACCCGGTGAAATCGTGCTGTACCAGGGGCGCAGCTACAAGAGCTACCGCGGCATGGGCTCCATCGGCGCGATGCAGCAGGGCAGCGCCGACCGGTACTTCCAGGAATCGACCACCGGCAACCCCAACACCGACAAGCTCGTGCCCGAAGGCATCGAAGGCCGCGTGCCCTACAAGGGCTCGATCGTCTCGATCGTCTACCAGATGGCCGGCGGCGTGCGCGCCAGCATGGGCTACTGCGGCTGCGCGACCATCGCGGACATGCAGAACAAGGCCGAGTTCGTCGAGATCACCACAGCCGGCATCCGTG
The DNA here is from genome assembly GCF_030815625.1 of Variovorax sp. W1I1. Classification (NCBI taxonomy): domain Bacteria; kingdom Pseudomonadati; phylum Pseudomonadota; class Betaproteobacteria; order Burkholderiales; family Comamonadaceae; genus Variovorax; species Variovorax sp. W1I1. Next base: position 2,388,835 of record NZ_JAUSWZ010000001.1, read on the forward strand.
AGAGCCACGTGCACGACGTGCAGATCACCAAGGAAGCGCCGAACTACCGCGCCGAATAAGCCTGTTCTGGCCAGACCTTGAAACGCAGGCCAGACTCGGTTTAGAATTTGGGCCAGATTCAATTTTTCTGGCCCAAATGCAATCCATCGGCATCGCTGAAGCCAAGAACAACTTCTCTGCCCTCATCGACCTGGTCGAAAAGGGCGAGGAGGTTCGCATCACCCGCCACGGCAAGGAAGTCGTGCGCATGCTGCCGGTGCGCCGCAAGCCGGTCATCACCGACGAGCAGATCGCCCGCGAACTCGGCCAGATAGACGCGCTGCACGCCACCATCCAGCCCGGTCTCTCTCTGCGCGCATTGCTCGACGAAGGACGCCAATCGTGACAGCCTTCGTCATGGACGCCTCCGTCACTGCCGCTTGGCTCCTGCCCGATCAGGCCAGCGAACACACCCGCAAGCTCTACGCCGCCATCCGCCGCGATGAGGTCGAGCCGCAAGCGCCCAATGCCTGGCAATGGGAGTGCGCCAACATCCTTGCGAACGGCGTGCGCAGCGGCCGCATTCCGACGTCCGCCGTCGAAGGGCTGTGGAGCGTGCTCGACGCCATCCGCCACCGCGTCGAACTGCACGAACTCGCGCCGGCCCAGCACAAGGCCGTGCTCGCGGTCGCCATCGACGCCAGCATCTCGATTTATGACGCGGGCTATCTCTGGCTCGCCAAGTCGCTCAATCTCCCGCTCGCCACCTTCGACGAGCAACTCATCCAAGCAGCGCCCCATGCGGGCGTGAAGCTGTTCGACATTTCAACGCTCTGAGTCCTCTCGCCATGCAACACGACAAGATCCTCATCCTCGACTTCGGCTCGCAAGTTACCCAACTCATCGCACGCCGCGTGCGCGAGGCGCATGTGCTGAGCGAAGTGCATCCCTGCGACGTCACCGACGAATGGGTGCGCGAGTACGCGGCCGACGGCCACCTGAAGGGCGTGATCCTTTCGGGCAGCCACGCGAGCGTGTACGAAGAAACCACCGACAAGGCCCCGCAGGCCGTGTTCGACCTCGGCGTGCCCGTGCTGGGCATCTGCTACGGCATGCAGACCATGGCGCACCAGCTGGGCGGCAAGGTCGAAGGCGGCCACAAGCGCGAGTTCGGCTTTGCGGCCGTGCGCGCCCATGGCCACACGGCGCTCCTGAAGGACATCGCCGACTTCACCACGCCCGAAGGCCACGGCATGCTCAACGTGTGGATGAGCCACGGTGACAAGGTCACCGAGCTGCCCCCGGGCTTCAAGCTCATGGCCAGCACCGACAGCTGCCCCATCGCCGGCATGGCCGACGAGGCACGCCGCTACTACGCGCTGCAGTTCCACCCCGAAGTCACGCACACGGTGCAGGGCAAGGCGATCATCGAGCGCTTCGTGCTCGGCATCTGCGAAGCCAAGCCTGATTGGGTCATGCGCGACCACATCGCCGAAGCCGTCGAGAAGATCCGCGAGCAGGTGGGCGACGAAGAAGTCATCCTCGGCCTCTCGGGCGGTGTCGATTCGAGCGTGGCTGCCGCGCTCATCCACCGCGCCATCGGCGACCAGCTGACCTGCGTGTTCGTCGATCACGGCCTCTTGCGCTTGAACGAAGGCGACATGGTCATGGAGATGTTCGAAGGCAAGCTGCATGCGAAGGTGATTCGCGTCGATGCCAGCGACCTGTTCCTCGGCAAGCTCGCTGGCGTGAGCGACCCCGAAGCCAAGCGCAAGATCATCGGCGGCGAGTTCGTCACCGTGTTCAAGCAGGAAGCCGCCAAGCTCAAGGCCGGCGACGGCGGCCACAAGGGCGCGACCTTCCTGGCGCAAGGCACGATCTATCCGGACGTCATCGAATCGGGCGGCGCCAAGAGCAAGAAGGCCGTCACCATCAAGAGCCACCACAACGTCGGCGGCTTGCCCGAGCAGCTCGGTCTCAAGCTGCTCGAACCGCTGCGCGACCTGTTCAAGGACGAAGTGCGCGAACTCGGCGTGGCGCTCGGCCTGCCGCCCGAGATGGTGTACCGCCATCCGTTCCCCGGCCCGGGCCTGGGCGTGCGCATCCTCGGCGAAGTGAAGAAGGAATATGCCGACCTGCTGCGCCGCGCCGACGCGATCTTCATCGAGGAACTGCGCAACTTCAAGGACGAGACCGGCAAGAGCTGGTACGACCTCACGAGCCAGGCCTTCACCGTGTTCCTGCCGGTCAAGAGCGTGGGCGTGATGGGCGATGGCCGCACCTACGACTACGTGGTCGCGCTGCGCGCCGTGCAGACCAGCGACTTCATGACGGCCGACTGGGCGGAGCTGCCGTATGCGCTGCTCAAGAAAGTGTCGGGGCGGATCATCAACGAGGTCCGCGGGATCAACCGGGTGACCTACGACGTGTCGAGCAAGCCGCCGGCGACGATCGAGTGGGAATGATGCGGGGCTGTGTCACAGGGTTCCACTGATTATCGTGTTTTTCCAAAAAATCGATACGCGACAAGGGTTTAGTTGTTCCTTGCTGTATCAAGCGATATCTCTTGGTCATGGGCTTGTTGTCGGTACAGGTGACGGTATAGTTTGGAGCCGAGAAAATCGCGGCTGACGATACCGTCAGGCAAGGTTGACGGTATCAAATATCGAATCCGACCTGGAGGCTGCTTTGCCTGGTCTCACCGACAAAACGCTGGGGGCACTGAAGCCCAAGGACAAGCCCTACAAGGTGAGCGACCGCGATGGCATGTATGCCGCCGTCCTGCCCACCGGCACGATTTCCTTCCGCTACGACTACCGCATCAACGGCAGGCGCGAGACGCTGGCGATCGGGCGGTATGAAAGTTCGCCTGGGCACAGCAGGCAGACACGCGAGCCCGAGGCGCTGGAATTCGGGATGGAAGTCTCGCTGCGCGAGGCACGCACGCTGCTCGATCGCGCCAGACGCGATGTCGAGCGGGGCGAGTCGCCCTCACGTGCGAAGGTGGAGAAACGTACCCAAGTGGCCGAGGCGCCGAGTTTCGCGAGCTGGGCAGAGCGCTACTTCCAACACAAGGCTGATCCGAAGAGCGGAGCCGAGCAACTCGCGGACAGTACGCTGGCGTTTCGCCGCTCCACGTACCGCCGCGTCATCGAGCCGCAGCTAGGCCGGCTCAAGTTGGAGGAAGTGACACCACAACGCCTGATGAGGCTGTGCGACGACGTTAAGGCGAAGCGCGGCCCGGCCGTGGCCGTCCACGTCCGCGACGTGGTGCTGGCCGTCTTCAGGCACGCGCAGGGAAGGGGGCAGGCGGTCAGCAACCCGGCTGAAGCGGTGCGAGCAAGTGCCATTGCCACGTTCAAACCTCGCGACCGGGCATTGACGCCGGCCGAGATTCGCAAATTTCTGGCTGCACTGGAGCAGGTTGCCACCACACCCACGTTGCGCCTGGCGTTGAAGTTCATTTTGTTGAGCGGCGTTCGCAAGAGCGAATTCATCGATGCAACTTGGGGAGAGGTCGATTTCGACACCGAGCGTTGGACGATTCCAGCCGCAAGAATGAAAGTCGGGAACGCGCACGTTGTGCCATTGAGCGAACAAGCACTGGACATCCTGACGGCATTGCGTTCGTGTTTCGGGTCGAGCCTGTATCTGCACCCGGGCAGATACGACAGCGACAAGCCGATCTCCGATGCGACATTGAATCGGGTGATCGATGCTGCCGTGGAGCGAATCAAAAGAGACGACCCCGAGTTTCAGAGTTTCGGGGTGCATGATCTGCGCCGCACCTTTTCGACTGGACTGAATCGAGCGAAATTCGATGAGCGTTGGATTGAAATGTCGTTGGCGCACGCGCCGCGGAATCGAATTGCAGCGGTCTACAACGTCAATCGATATCTAACGGAACGAAAAATCATGCTCCAGTGCTGGGCAGACATGGTCGACGCCTGGGTACGGGGGGAGTCAGCGCGCGAGTTGATCGCAGACGCCAAACGGCGCGCGGCCGAGGTTCATGAAGATGACCTGGACGATGACTTGTAAAGTTGAACGAGATACCAAGAAAAACTCTTGGCTTTCAGCCGCCGGCTGAGATGTTCAGCCAGACCGTCGTATCGACCGGTTGAATCCGCCGCCGAGAGCGGCTTTCGTATGGCAGATCATGTCCTTTGACGGCCGCTGGACCTCTGGCAGCACAATGTGAGTCCGGCGCTCACGCCCGCTACCCGTCAACTCGCAATTAGCTTTTCAGGACTGATGTCGATGATCTACGAACTACGCGTCTATACCGCAATGCCTGGCCGGCTACCCGACGTTCTTGCCAGATTTCGCGATCACACCGTGGGCATCTGGAACCGGCTGGGAATTCGTCAACTCGGCTATTGGACGACCGCAGTCGGACCTGATAGCAACGTGCTCACCTACATGCTTGTCTGGGAGAGTCTGGCCGATCGTGAAGCCCTGTGGGGCAAGTTTGTCGTCGATCCCGAATGGGTTGAAGTTAGAAAGGCGAGCGAGGCAGCAGGACCAATCGTTGCGAAGATGGACAACTCGTTCTTGGCGCCGACCTCGTTCTCGCCTGCGAAATAGCCTGTTCGGTGGACAACAGTCGGCTGATAAGCGGTATCAACGTCCAATGCCTCTTCAGGAGAGCCTAGGGTCCTACTGACCTTCGTGGCATCCGGTTGCTAGTACCGACACGTGAAACTGTGGAGCGCCGCAGTACGTGATCGGGTAGCGCGCAAGGTGCAGTCGCTTTATCGAAGGCGTGATTTCTCGCGCTCTTCGGCAAGATGCTGCAGCGCCGCTTCGAGCATCGGCCAATTGGCGAAGAGATAGACGCGTTCTGCCTGATGCCATGTGCCGCCGAATTCTTCGAGGATCTTTGCGGATCCCGACAGGCTGCCCAGCAGCGCGGGCTTCGCGCGGCCGCCCGCTTCATCGAGTTCGCCGACGACGCAGCCGAGCTTGGCGGCCAAGGTCTGTGCGCGCTCGGTGCCTTTTGGCGGGTGAATGAACATGTCGTGGATTTTCTCCGAGAGCGCGCCGGCAACGAGTCACCCATTGGCTTGTTTGCCGGATTGACTCTTCGTGTGTCTCGCAGCTTCCACAGATTGCCAGATGACGCGACAGAGCCTGTGAGAGGTTGAGGGAGCGGGTCGCGCCGCAGCAATTCCTGCATGGATGAGATCAGTCGCGGTATCGCGCTGCCGACGTCGGACAACGATCTTGCATGACAGGCAAGCACGGCACGCCACGGATTCGCCCCGCGCGTGGGCAAGTCGGGCCTTCGCAGCCTCGATGCCACGCGGGGCTTTTTGCGCGCCATGCAGGAGTTGATTCAGCGCATTGTGGAAGCAAGACTTGGCTTCCAATTCTTATCCGGTGCTGCCATGTCCCTTCTGGTTTTTCGAACGCGTATCGCGCGTCTGCTGTGTCTTTTCGGGGTGCTCGCCTGTGTGGGTATCGCCAGCGCGCAATCGTCCGGCGCGAATCGCTCCGGTCCCGACGCGGCTGGCGCCACGAGCGCCCGCCCGACGGATCTGAACTGGCCGACGCGACCGCTGCGCCTGATCGTCGGCTTCGGAGGCGGCTCGTCGCCGGACTTCGTGGCACGCGTCCTGGCCGCTCCCATGGCGAAGGCGCTGGGCCAGCCTGTGATTGTCGAGAACCATCCAGGCGCCAGCGGCAACATCGCTGCGGAAATCGTCGCGAAGTCCACTGACAGGCACACGGTCGGCATCCTGATCAACGGCAACATGACGATCGCCAAGATCCTCAATCCGGCGAGCTCCTACGACCCGCAGAAGGATCTGGTGCCGCTGAGCATCATCTGCACGGCGCCGCTGGTGCTCGCCACGACGCCGGCGGTCTCGATGGCCGATCCCCGCGGCTTCCTCGAGGCGGCGCGCGGCGCCGGAAGCAAGTGGAGCTATGGCACACCGGGCATCGGCACGATCGGCCACCTCGGCATGGAGCTTCTGAAGGCCCGCACGGGCATCGGCGCCGTGCATGTGCCGTACCAAGGTAATCCGCAGGTCATCACCGGGCTGATCGGAGCGCAGCTGCAACTTGCGCTCCTTCCGCCGGGCCTCGCTCAGGAGCAGGTCAAAGCCGGAAAGCTGCGCGCGATCGGCGTGACCTCGGCGCGCCGCTCCGAACTCGTGCCGGACTACCCGACGCTGCAGGAAGCGGGCCTCAAGGATTTCGAACTCGAGATATGGACCGCCGCGGCGGCCCCCGCCAGCTTGCCTGCCCCCATCGTGCAGCGCCTGACCCAGGTTCTTTCGGAGGTCATTCGCCTGCCCGAGGTGCGGCAGAAACTCTTCCAGCATGGCTACGAGGCCGCCGGCATTTCGGGCGAGGCGCTGGTGCGCCGGATGAAGGCCGACACGGCCGCGCTCACCGAGATCATCGCCAGCCAGGGCATCAAGCTCGAATAAGGAGACATCCATGAATTCAGAACAAAGGCGCCCGAGCGGGCGCCAGGAAACCGGGGCCGCGGCCCGTGACGCAGCGTCGGTTGCTATCGGCAGCGGCGAGGATGCCCAACGGATCCTGCAGTCGCTGCGCGACGAACTCGATGGCTTGGACAGAACGCTGCTCGAGACCGTGAGGTGCAGGCTCGATTGCTGCTGCCGGATCGGACTGCACAAGCGCGATCATGCGATTCCGATGATGCAGCCCCATCGCATCGGCGTGGTGCAGGAGCGTGCCGCCGCTTTTGCCGCCGAGCACGGCGTGAGCCCGACGTTCCTGCGTGCTCTCTACGAACTGATCATCACGGAGACATGCCGGCTTGAGGATGAGATCATCGGTACGCCCTCGACGTCTGCATGAGTCGCTCGTTCTGCGCCGAGCCAGCGCCGGCCAAGGCTTCGCGGCGCTCGCGCAAGCCGCGAATCTCGCAGATGGCCGTCGAGGTCGACGCACTGTCACCCGTCATGTTCCACCGCCAAGGCGAACACATGCTGATCTTTTCAACGCTGGGCCATGAGGGCAGCAACCATCACTTCGTGCTCCAGCAGTACCTGGCCGCGCAGGGCATTGCGCAGGCCTGCCGCATCGTGTTGTTCGACGACTTCCACAGCGGTGCTCGCGCGCTGATCGCCGGGGAGGCGGACTACCTGCTTCAGTGCGCCGTGCATCCGGCTGCAGCCGAGATCACGGGCACCTATCGCACGGCCATGGTGGTGGTGGACGCCTTCATTTCTCCCAGCCAGCCCATGACGCTGGTGCGGTCTGTGGCAAGCGAGAAGGGCGCCGGCAAGGTGGGCGTGCAAACCGCCACGCAGAGCTATGCCGACCTTTCCGCCTGGCCGATCATCGTCCATGAGCCGACGGTGCTCGCGGTCCAATCCGGTCTGACAGAAGGGCGCTACAGCGCGGGTATCGTCTTCACTTCCTTCGCCATGGCGCATGCAGACCGATTCGAGGAGGTCGAGCCCATCGGCACCGTCTGCGATGCATGGATCGTCTACGGACGACAGGCCGTCGACGATGGCAGGGCCGTGGTTTGGGACGACAGTCCGGTTGCACGGCAGTTCCGGACGCAGATCGGGCGATCGTCGGCGCCAGGCGGCAGCTGAAGCCGTGGGCAACTGTCGTGCTGCGGCGTAGCTCCGATGCACGTGAGCATTTGGATTGACGCTGGCTTCGAGAGGGGGATGTGGACAAAAAGCTTGGACTCCACTCGGTGGCTCATGCATGCATACGCAGACAGGGTTCGAGCGGTCGAGTTGCGCGTCCAGCCCGGCAAACGCCTCCCTCGGTACGATCGTTCGTCAACTGGGTTGTCGCCTTTCATCGATGCCCCTCTCGTGACTCGGCATGCCGAAGTAGCAGAGCGCGAAACCCGCCAGCAGCAAGATGACCGCCGTGCCGATCGCGCGGTGCATGCCTTGCATGAAGACGACAGGCTCAGTGTCCCGGACCAGAAAGCCGCAGACGGCCACACCGAGCATGCCGCCGACTTGACGTGCGGTATTGAGCACGCCCGAGGCAATACCGGTCTGTGCTGGTAAGACCGCCGACATCGTCAGATTGGTCAACGTCGGGACCATCGTCGCAATGCCACTGGAGGCGATCAGCATGGGAGCGATCAGCCAGCCGTAGCCACCTTCAATGCTGACGCGCCACAGCAGGGCATAGCCGAGCGCTGCCCAGGACATGCCGAAGAGCATCAGGCCCCTTGCACGCAGCCGGCCGCTCAGCCGGCCGACGAGGATGTTCACCGCCATGAGCGCTACCGTCATGGGCAGAAAGGCCAGGCCTGTCTGCTGCGGCGAGAGGTGCTGCTCGAGCTGGAAGAACAGGCTGAAGACAAAGATCAGCCCGTAGTAAGCGAAGTTGATGATGGCGCCACACACCGAGGCCAGCGCGAAGCTTGGTAGCCGGAACAGTGTCAGCGGCAGCATCGGCGCGGCGCTTCGGGATTCGATGGCGATGAAGGCGGCCGCCGATGCAAGGGACAGCAGCAGGCTGCCATGGACCCTGGGGTGTGCCCAGCCCAATCCGCCGGCCGCGCTGAGGGCATAGGTCAGGGCTGCTAGGGCCAGGCAGCCGGCAGCCTGGCCGGGAAGATCGAGCCCTCGTTGAGGTCCGACTCTGTTGCGTCGGTCGGGCTCGGCGTGGCGCCAGCTTAGATACAGGCCGAGCAGACCGATGGGAAGATTGACCAAGAAGATACTGCGCCAGCCAGCATGGCTTACCAACATGCCACCCAGCACGGGGCCCGCGGCAAGGGCGATGCCGCCCGCTGCGCCCCACCAGCCCACGGCCCGGCTGCGCTGCGCGGGGTCCGGGAAGGCCTGCTGCAGCATGGACAGGGAATTGGGCACCAGCATTGCTGCGCCCATTCCCTGCGCAATGCGCGCGAAGATCAAGGCCGTCAGGCTGGGGGCCAGGCCGCAGCCTGCAGAGGCCAGAGTAAAGAGCGCGAAGCCCAACATGAAGACGCGCCTGGCGCCCAGGCGGTCGCCCAAGCCGCCGGCCGACAGCAGCAATGCGGCGAAGACCAGCGTATAGGCGTTGAGCACCCATTGCAGCCCGGCGATATCGGTGCCGAAGCCTTGGCGCAACGCGTCGAGGGCCACGTTGACGACACTGACATCAAGCAGGACGACCACGAAGCCGAGGGCTGCGGCGAACAGCGTGCCGCGTGAGCGCGTGAGGGGCATGGAGGACATGGCAAGCATTCAAGAGAGCTGGAATGCCTGGATGCTGGGCTTGCACGAGGCGTGCGTAAATTCCCTAAAATTGCACCCATCCTGGAGAAAACGCACCGATGACCGACTGGGAAAACTTGCGCCATTTCCTGGCGGTCGCACGGATCGGCACGCTCTCCGGCGCGGCGCGCGCGCTCCAGGTGGACCATGCCACGGTCAGCCGCCGCCTGGCATCTCTGGAGTCCGAACTGCAGGCCGCCCTGGTCGAACGTCTGCCACGCGCCTGTCGGCTGACACCGCTGGGCCATCAGGTGTTCGAGCAGGTGCAAACCATGGAAGAAGGGGCTTACGCCGTCGAGCGGCTGCTGCATGCGGCGCGTGCGCCGCTCGACGGCAAGGTCTCGCTCAGCGCGCCGCCGGTCCTGGTCACGCAGCTGCTGGCAGGGCGCATGGCGGAGTTCAGGCGCCGTCATCCGGGGCTACAGCTTGCGATGTCGGCACAGGGCCAACAGGTGTCGCTGACCCGGCGGGAAGCCGATGTGGCGCTGCGTCTCGTGCGTCCCAAGGATGCGAGCTATGTCGTGCGGCGGATCGGCCGCATGCATTTCGGGCTGTATGCCAGCCGCGACTATGTTCATTTGCAGCGGCCGGCCGAATGGGAGTTCATCGCTTTCGACACGCAGTTCGACGAGTTGCCGCAGCAGCAATGGCTGCTGGAGCTTGCTGAGGGTCGCCGCGTCGCCTTCAGGTTGAGCGACATTTCCGGTCACTTGGCGATGGTGCGGGCCGGAGCGGGGGTGGCCGGGCTGCCGTGCTTTCTCGGCGATGCCGATCTTGGCCTGCAACGGCTGGCACCGGACGGCAAGCCCTTCTTCCGCGACATCTGGCTGCTCGTGCACCGGGATCTGCGGCGCAGCGCGCCCGTGCGCGCGGTGATGGACTTCGTGGCTCAGATCGTGACAGAGCAGCCGGCGCTGCGGCTCACTCTTTAGATCAATAGTGCACTCCCTTCCTGCCTTGCCATCACGTGCGCGCTGGGCAAATGACGGCAGACGAGACACCCTGTCTCCTGATCGGTCAGGGCATGCACGGCGAGGACTTGGTCAATCAAGCGCAGCTTTTGTGTGCCGTGCAAAGTAACGAGCGGGAGGCGCAGCGCTCTGTGCTGCGCAAGCTTAGCGTGCGTGACGGTCTGCGCGAACAAGCTCGAGCACCGCGTCCGTGAACGCGCTGGGCGCCTCCTGCGGCAGGTTGTGTCCCGCGCCAGGTATCACGCGGTGTGTGCGTGGCCCCGTGCCGCTGCTGGCATCCACTCCCTTGCTGCTGGCCTTGCAAATGGTGCTGCTGCCCGTCTACTTGGGCGTGTTCATGGGTGATGCGGCAGCAGCACTGGTCCACTGGGGTCCGTTCTTGTACGCCTTCATATGGCTGATCGTCGTGCCGCTGTCGCTTGCAGCCGTCTGCCAAGCTTGGGCGGCCCGCTCGGCCGCAGGTGAGCGGGCCGTGGGATGGCTAGGCTTGCTGCCGGTGCCGGCTACTGCCGCCGTACTGTTCGTGGTTGTCGCCGCGGTCGCGCCGCAGTTGGGGTTGGCACTTGATGCTGTACGCAAGGTGGCCCCGTTCTATGTGGGGTTCGCCATCATTGCCCCGATGCTGGGGTGGTGTGCGGCGCGCATCTGTCGTCTACCCTCTGACCAAGGCCGAGCGGTCGCGTTCAGTGCGGCCACGCGCAATTCCTTGGTGGTCTTACCACTGGGCTTGGCAATCCCCGGCGCAGTCCCTTGGGTGCCGGCCGTGATCGTGACGCAGACACTGGTGGAGCTGATCAGCGAGCTGGTCTACGTCAAGGTTGCGCCCCGCTTGGGGTCTCGCACGGTCCGGCAGCCGTCGTAGCCCGCCCGAGCCATCAGATCAACGCCCCGTAGTCTGCGCCTGCTACCCCACGATGGCTGTCTCCGCTCGCTTCAGCAACTAACTGAGCCATCTCCAACAAGCGGCCCCCGTTGCTATCCAAACCAGCACGATGAACGCCGCACCGACTCGGCTTATCGGCTTCGATCCTCCGTGTGTCTTCATCCAAACAGTTGCCTGGTCGCGGCAGTCGGCGAGCACCTCTGACGGTAAAAGCCTGATGGTCAGCCAAATCAAGCCAGGAAGCAGCAGGATGTCGTCTACATAACCAAGTACCGGGATGAAGTCCGGAATGAGGTCGATCGGACTGAGCGCATAACCTACGACAAAGACACCCATGGCCTTTGCATACCAAGGCGTTGCAGGGTGTTTGCCAGCAAACCAAAGCGTCACGCCGTCGCGTTTAATGCGGCTAGCCCAGTTCTTGAGAGTGTCGCCCATGGTCATGGTGTAAGCATGCCACCATGTCCCGAGGCACTCCGCAACAGTTCGGTCAAGACGGGATCGCTGGACGCTTACCGATCAAGGAGTTCGCGGTTGAGGGAGGTGACGAATTCACGAGTGGCCCCGAGCACATCAAAGTCCAGCGCGTCCTCTATCGCCGGCGTGCGCTCCACTGTGACGCAGTAGTCCCAGGTTCCGAGGCCGCTGAAGTTGACTCGCCATCGAGAGTCGCGGTGGGTGCCGCCTGTGTAGTAACGATCCTCGTCGAACAAGTCAACGTAGCCCGCCGTGACGACGGGCTGGGCCACCACCTGGTTGCCGGTGAAGTGTTCCCACGCGCTGCAGAGCATTCGCACGTATTGCCCATTCGGAGTCGCGGCAAGCGCTGCGGCCAGGTCGGTGCCGGCGAGGTGCTTGGATGCGCCTGCGAGCACCTGCAGGCTCACTCCCTCATGCTTGAGGGCAAAGAGCAAGTGTGCGACAGGTCGCCGCGGCCAGTGCCATGGCGCCCGGCACGCCAAGTGCTCGCCGATGACATGATGCGCGTGACCGGTTTGACCAAAGCGGGCTGGCTCACTTCGAAGATGGGCAGGTCCAGACTCGACCGCACGTATCCGTCGCCCACGTAAGCCATTCCATTCTTTTCCTAAGTGTTACAAGACTTTTTGCAATTTAGGCCTTCCAATCCGGATTTTTGTCATTTCGTCGGCGCTTGGCCTATGGCACGTCTGCTGTTCGCTCTCCGCTGCACGGCCAGACGACTCCGTCCTCCTCAAGGTCGGGATGGCTGGGTGATTGCGGCTGCTGGCTGTGGGCGGGTTTTCGAACGCTGGTGGGAGCAGGACGGTGCATGCGTAGAAGCCCACGCGCTCGTACCGCAGTCGAGAGCCGCTTCGGATCGTCGGCGAACTGCAGACCCGGGAGCATCTTCGATGCGGAGTACGTCCGGCGCTCAAAGAGCGCGTACGGGCATAGGAGAGATCACTGACTGAATCCGGCCTGCATGCTCGCCAGATAGCTCGTTCACGCCTCGTGCCGCGGCCGCAGCAAGGCCTCGCTAAACTGGGACGACAACTGAGAAGGGTCAAAGCATGTCAACTTGCCGCGTTTTCACCGCCATTGCACTTGTTGCTGGAGTCGCATCCGGATGCGCCACGGTCCGCCAGCAAGATTTGGATGCATGGGTCGGTGTCCCTGTAGAGGCTCTGGATGCCCATCCTCTGTTTCTCACAATGCCCATGTATCGGGCTCAGACTGACAGAGGGGTTGAAACGCGGAACTATGTGAACAGCAAAGAGGTAGAGCAATGCTTTACCAGTGCAGGCGCTCGAAGAGGGGACAAAAGCTACGTGAGCCACACGGCGTTCACTACCTGCTCCCAGAGCAGCGTTGTCTGCAACAACATTTTCTATATTCAGGGCGGCAAGGTAATTCGCTACGCCCCGACCGGCGCCTGCTACACCGACAACACAGTTCTGCCAAACATCGGCTACAAACCGACGTCGGCAAGGTAGAACCTGCACAGTGCGCGCTTCACGTCGTTGTCGGTTCTTATCGTGGCTCAGGCTCCATCGAGCCTGTAAAACAGTCGAAGAATCCACGACATCTGATACGCAAGCATGCCGACTACAAATATTTTGTGGAACAACCTGTTTGGCGTCACGGAACCTGCAATGCAGAGCGCGACGAGGATCGGCGTACGGATCAAGTATTCAAACGCGAACTTCTGGAAGTGAGCGTCTCCCTTGATGAAGGTATCGACGACGTCCAGCAGGAAGGTCGCCGCCAAAAAGCCGAAGAACCACGCGCGACGTGCATAGAAATAGTCTTCGTAGCTTTCGTAGTCCCGCAAGCTATCCGGGAACAGCAACGCGCACAGCAGAAAGAGCGTTACGGCGTAGCTGACGATGAAGGCATAGGTTCCGAACGTCCAAGCTTGGATCTGAAAGAGACCGAATTCCCACCACCAAAAGTGCACGATCGCCAGCAAGACAGAGGCTACCCAGCCCAGGTGGACCACGTAGAGCCGGTATTGACTCGGGTGTTGCACGATACGTGCAACACCCAGAAGCAGCCGCGTGAGGCCAAGGCCGATCACCATGCCCATGACGACCCGGATGTGCGGGAAGATGTCATGAGCGGAGATAACTTGTTGCTGCATTCGGGATTTATTAGGCGGGTGACTACACGACCGACAGGTTCTGCGACCGCGGCGTCGGAGTGCGCTGAAGGATCCTGAGGGAGGCACGGGTCTCCGGTTGCGGAGCTAATACTTGAGTCTAGCTCGCCAACCAGGACCGGTCGGGTGCCCGAGATGAAGTGGCGGGCCCCTTGCCGGCCATGCCTAGCGCGGCGAAGGCCGCGAGCACGTACACCTTGAACTCTGCGCTCGGGAACGGCGCCGTGCTTCGGATGCGCCGGCTTCATTTGTGCGAGGAAGACTTCGACGCCGTCAAGTGCGATCCAAAGCGCTTGAACAGCGCCGCTGAAAACGTCGCGCACCCGCGGATTGAACAAGAAACTGCTCGAAATCCACTGCGATATGGCAACTTGTTTAGAGGGGAAAAACCTAGACTTGTTTCATCGCCATGCAGCAGGTCCACTGACGATCTTCAAACCCAAATCATCAGCTTCGATCGCTATGGCACGCTCATCAACTTCGAGACGGGAACGACGGCAAAGGTCTTGTTCAAGGACCGGGTTCCAGCCGACCGAATGCCGGCATTCCTGGACAGCTTGAGTGAATCCCAGAATCCGAGATCGAGCGAATTCGGTTGCACAAGGACCTCCATCACCAAGAACCCCGGCGCTGGATGTGCGGCTTCCACGGGACCGCCCGAGCAGTTGCCGGTCGTGGCGTTTGTCAGCCCAGCAACTCGAGGGCCGCCTGGACAATGGGACGAGCCCACGATGGTGTCGCAGCGAGCGCGGCCTGGTCATTGGGCTGAGGAAAAATGGGCTCGCCGGAGTTCAATTCAAGCACCAGCACCGGATCCGCGATGTCTTCTCCGGGCGCCGCTTCGGCGCTGTTGTCGAAGACCTGCAGTCGTGTCAGCTTCGGCAGCAGCTGAATGAGATTGGCGCGTGATGCGATCCAGCGCTCGCGGATCTTGGCTTCGGGAATGTGGTGGCCACCACGTTCCACCCGCGATTGAACCCGTGCCATGTGTTGCTCGGGTGAGGAAAGACCGCAATAGATCATGATCACGTCATGGCTTGCTGCGGCCTGCGCGAGCAAGGAGGGGATGGTTTTCGCGCCCATAGTGGTTTCGAACGCGTAGCTGGAACCTTGCGCAATCGCCGTCTCCAGTCGCTCGCGTCCGAGGTGCCATGCGCGGGCATTCGCTTCTTCTTGCGTCAGCCCGAGCTGCGTGACCAGCTCCCGCGCGCAGGTGTCCGGATTGAACCAGGTCAGCCCGTACTCTTCGAGCAAGGCGCCTGCGACAGAGCTTTTGCCGGCGCCATTGACGCCGGCCAGCACCAGGATGAACGGGCGCGCGGCCACCGCGGTCAGAACGTCTCGCCCGCCTTGGGACGTCGCGCCAGTTTGCCCTTGGCCCCGAACAGACCGTCCACCTTCGCCGAGGCATCCGGCTGCTGCAGCACGCCAAGACGTGCGTCGAAGCGTCGGCCGAGTTCATCGAGCACCGACTGCTCACGTGCCTTGAGCGCTTGTGCGTCTTCCACCAGTTGGTTGTATGTGGCTGCGGTCAGGAGCACCATTTCCACCGTCGAGTGGTTGGTGACCGCCACACTGCCCGACTGCTGGACTTGGCGCACCACGTCACCCCATCGGTTCTTGACGTGCGAGGCGTTCTGACGGGGCAGGTCGTTGAGGCTGGGAAGGACGGCGGCCATGAAGCTCCTTTTTGGCCATTATGGCAAAAAAGGCAAAAATAGACAATTCACCCCAACGACCACGCGCTTGAGTTGGAAGGTGAGGCGCGCATCACCGATCTGCGACGCCTGGCGCATGGCTTGCCGACGGCGCTGGCTGCCATCAATTGCCAATGCGTCCTCCGAACGTGTCACCCTGTCCAAAAAACTCCCATCGCTGGCATCGTGAAGGGCAGGGGATTCGCAGGCTTGAGCGGCGACCGTACCCCCCGTGAACGTGGCCTTCGTCCAAACGTGCTGCCAGTCCCTCTCACAGAGGTTCGACGCCAGTTGCGGGGCTCCACCTACGGGAATGTCGGTGGCCTATCGAACGAGCTCGAAGGGATCGTGAAAGTGGCCAGCCAACCAGCGTGTGCCGCAGGCAACTGACGGCACCCGCGGGCGCCGCTGGATTCTCGCCAGCGCCAAGGGCGGTGCTGTCAGGCTGAGGGCGCCCCCGGGGCGGGTCCACCGCCGTCCGCGGGTGTCAACCTGTGGCTTGCGAGGCGGCCGGTTCCTGAGGACTCGGTCTCTCGCCGGCCAGCCAGATGTAGAGCTCGATGCGCTCGGCCTCGCTCATTTGCTCTTGCCGGGCGACCACTTCCTCGAACTTGTGCAGCACCTCGCCCACCGTGGGATGCACATGCTTCGACAGGTCCATCGGAATCTCGGCCCACTTGGGGCCGGCACCGGTAGCCAGCCATCGCGGATTGACCCGGAAATAGTCGGCAATGGCGAACAGGTGCGTCGATTCGATGCCCTTGTTTCGACCCGAAAGCCAGTTGGTGATCGCGGCACGCGTCACCCCGCAGTGGCGGGCGAGGCTGGACTGCCAGCCGCGGCCGATGTCCGCCGTGAGTTCCTTCAGACGCTCGGTGAACGTATTGTTCATCGCGGGCACTTCGTGCCGTGCTCCCGAGGCAGCAGCGGAGCGAAGTTGCTCAAGAAGCGATGCGGCGCGATCCGGATCGTGAATGTCATGGGCCCCTTGCCCTTAGTGATTTTTGGTACTGAATTCGAGCGTGAGGGGCGCCAAGGTCTGACGCGCCCGATCTTCGGTGGACATCTCTCACCAAAGCATGGTGATGTTATCTTCGTAACCAAAGATTGCAATCGCCCAAAAGTTCCTTTTTTGGCCCGATGTGCTCGTGCCTGCGGCACCCTGGCAGCGGCTGAACCTGATCCGGTTGTTGAAGGCGCAGTTGGAACGCCCTAGAAGCGTCGAGCGTTCGGATCGGCCAGCCCCCAGGCGCTCGTCCATCTGGACCGTGGGATGCACATCGAGGCTGCATGGCGCGATAGGGCGTCGCGACGGTGCAGGGCGGTTCGTTTAATTGACGCGCAACGGTGTGCATTTCTCAAGCCGCTCATCCCGGGAGTGGCTGAAGTTGGTTTGCGTCGTACGTCATTGGTGCACCGCCGGGATTCAGGCAGTGGGCAGCGGCCCGCCGACCTCTCGCGATCACGGCGGAGGACGGGCTATCGTGAGGTTGCGCAACTCTTTCATGCGTGGGTTGCGGTGGCGGCGTGTGGGCGCCACCGGGAGATGCGCTATCGTGGATCAGACGCAGTCCGCCTTGCGCGGGAATTCGTCTCGTGGGTCACGCACATCCTCGCCATGCCGTCGCGCGCATCGCGCCGCTAGGCGGTCGTGTCGTGTGCGGGCGGCAAGTTCACAGGCAGCGTGACGTGGAAAGTCGCCCCGGCATGGCTCCCGGCACTTTCCACCCGGATGGTCCCGCCGTGGCGCTCGACGATATGGCGGGCGATGGACAGCCCCAACCCCAGACCTTGGGCGTTCGCCTTGAGCTGCTTCGTGAACGGCGTAAAGACATGCGGGAGCAGCGCTTCCTCGATGCCACTGCCCGTGTCGGTCACCGACACGGTGTACGCCTGCGCATCGGAATGCAACTGCAGTTCGATGCGTCCGGACCCCGGAGTGAACTTGACTGCGTTCGACAGAAGATTCCAGAACACCTGCTGCAGACGATGCGGATCGGCAACGAGTGGCAGCTGGCCGAGTTCGTCCAGCGCTGGAAGCACGACGGAAATCTGCTTGGCCTCGGCATGCGGCACCACGGCCGAGATCGCTGCCTTGAGGATGTTGCGAAGCGACGCAGGCTGCATGTCGATGCGCAGTTGGCCAGTGCGGGTTCGTGACGCCTCGATGAGATCCTCGATCAGCCGCGCCTCGGTGTTCACATGGTGCTTCATGTCGACAAGAGACGCCCTGATGGTCTCCGGATCGGCGAGCGTACCCCGCAGCAGGATCTCGATTCGCATGCCGAGCACGGACAAAGGCGTGCGAAGCTCGTGCGACACGCTGGCAAGAAAAACCTCCCGCAGTCGGCTGAGCTCCTGAAGCCGCTCGACTGCCTCGGCATGGCGGACCGTGGACTCGATCATGGTCTCGAGCAATTCGGTGTACACCTTCATGCGCGACTCGGGAACGGGTGACTCCAGCCGGACCTCCGCCCAAAGTCGTGCGCCATCGACGCCCAGCTGACGCGCGATGCGCTCGCATCCCAGCGGCGTGCCGAAGGTGGCGAACGCCCATCCGTAGACGATCACGCCTCTCACCTGGCCTCCGACCAGCAAAGGCACTGCCTGCAGGCGCAGCTCTTCGCCGACGCTGGCACCCGCAGGCACGCCCGTCCCGAGCACCTGCGCGGCGAGGTCCCGCTCGATCTTGTCGCCCAGGCGGCCCTCGTTCCACACGCCTGAAGTCGCCAGCATGCGCGCAACCTTCGACGAGGCAACGGGCCCGGCTTGCCTTTCGCAGTCCAGGTCGTAGGCGCTGACGCAGAGCTCGGTCGCCGCGGCGAAACGCGTCAGGGCATGACGCCAGCCTTCCCAGTCCAACCCCGTCGAACCATTCTTCGCGTCGGCGTAGTCGTTCACTGGTTCGTCTCGGGCGGCAATTCCGGCGAATCCGGCAGCGCCTTGCCATGCGCGACGGCGTCTTCGATCGCCGGACTCTTGCGCGACGGCGAGCGGGCCAAGAGACCGTAGTAGGAAGAGAAGGGCAACTGAGGCACGGGTGCGGCGTCCTCTCCCTCAGCGGCCGATTCGTCGAGCAGAGAGATGCCGCCTTCACCGATCACGTACTCGCGCGTCGTCTGGATGTTCTTGCTCCCACGCACCTTCGGCACCGCGATCGCGCGGCGCAGGCGTGTGGAGATTTCCACGTAGCTCAGCAGGATGATGTTGTCGACCAAGTGCGATCCCTTGAGTTCCTGGCTGATCTGCGAGACGCCCAGGAGCTCGGGACTCTCGTAGTTGAAGAACGCTGTCGCGAGTCGACCCTTGACGAAGTCGGCCAGCGCATAGAGAAAGTCGGAGGCCTGGTCGGGACTCGCCATCTCGTAGACGGCCGCCGAGTCGAACACGACGCAGTCGATGCCTTCCTTCTCCACGAGCTTGGTCACCCGGTCGAAATGCACGTCCAGTTCCAGCTCGAGGGGCGATTCGTAATGGATGAAGAGCGAACCCTGCCGCACGAGTCCCTCCAGGTCGAAGCCCAGGCTTGCCGCGTTGCGGATCAGCTGGCGCGGATGCTCATCCAGGGTCACCAGCAACGCCCGCCGCCCGGCTTGTACGGCCGCGGTGAGGAACTGCACGCCAAGGACCGTTTTGCCGGTCCCGGAGATACCCGTGACCATGGTGACCGAGCCCTCGTAGAGCCCGCCGGCCATCATCACGTCCAGCGCGGCGCATCCCACGGACACGCGTTGGCTCGAGGTGGGTTGGTCCTCGTCGACCTTGGGGCCTGACTGGGCACGCCGATACACGTGGATGCCCGCGCCTGCCTCGATGCGCATCGAATGGCTTCCGCTGATGAAGTCCTGGCCGCGCGACTTGACGACCGCCAGGGTCCTGTGGACCCGGCGACGCATTTCGCTGCGGGTCAGCGAGATGATGGTGTCGAAGACGAATCGCTCATGGGCATGCGCCTCCAGCTTCGTTTCCGCGCGTTCCGCGGTGACGAGCGTCGTGACGCCGAGCCGGGCGAGACCCTCGACGAGCAGGTGAACATCCTCGCGAAACGGCTTGTCGTTGGCCTCTGCATAGAGCCGAAGCGGCGTGAGGCCATCGATCATCAGCCTGCGCGCGCCGATGGAGGTCAGCTCTGCAGTGAACGCGCCGTCGGCGGAGCGGAATTCGTTGAGCAGAACCGCAGGCGAGGTCTGGATGATCTTGACCTTGCGCTCATCGATGAGCCGTTGCAAGTCCCAGTTGAACCCCTTGGCGTCCCGCAACAGTTTCTCGGGATCGAGCTCGAAGGAGACGATCACGCCCGGCTCGTCGTAGAGGGCCGCCCCGGCATGGATGAAAGCCAGTCCCAGGGTGGTCTTGCCGGCGCCGGGCGCGCCTTCGACCAGGATGTTGTTGTTCCGCTGAACGCCTCCCAGAAGCACCTCGTCCAACCCTGGAATCCCGGTGCGCACGGGGTCTTGCTTCATCTAGGTCCTCTGAATCGTCGTCTTTGGGAAGTCGAACTTTACCCGTAGCAGCCTCTTGTCGGGAGAAGACGGCTGGCTCGGCACGACGGCCATACCCGGCGACCGGGATGCGATCAAGAGGGGCGATGGCTACTGCTTTGCGAGAGAGAGAACCAACATGCCACTTTTCCGCGACCGGAAAGGAGGCGAATGCGCCAATCCGGCGTGGTTGATACCAAAGACAGGAAGACTTCAGAAGCCATGCCAATGGACTTTTTGCGCAAGATCGAGAAGGCTGATTTCCTCTCAGGGTGGATGCATTCGGCGACATCAACAACGTCCTGGTGCTTCAAGCGGCAGGCCTTGTCGAGGCTGAACATCCGGGAGGTCCCGGCGTCCCGGATGAGCGAGCCGAAGTCGTCTTGGTTCTTCGGATCACGCCAGTTGGGCGCGCGACCTTGGAGCGCCTGCGGGATGCCCGCCCGCCTACCGAGGGCCATTGAGGGCTTGCAGGTAGCTCACCAGGCCTTCGATCTCCGTCGACTTGTCGAAGACAGCGTCGGCGCCGAGGCTCAGCGCCTGGCGGCGCATTTCTTCGGTCGCGTAGTTGGAGAGCATCACCACCCTTTGATGCGGTTGGCGGTCCCGGCACCGGCCGACCACGCGAAGCCCGGAACCTTCCCGCAGAAAGAGATCGACCACTGCAACGTCCCAGTCGCCGTTGTGCGAGATCAGCCAGCTGATGGCATCCTCTTCGGTTTCCGCAGTGCCGTCGATGCGTGCGCCTGACAAGCTTTCGATCGTGGGAATGAGGTTGTCTCTGATGACCTTGTTGTCTTCGACAAGAAAAGCGGTGACGGGCATGGCAGGCGATCGGTGGAACCCCAATGGGTCTTCGCCTCCGAGGCTAGTCGGCATTCGTGTGCGATTTGTAGGAGCGCACAGGCCCTGCGAGTGAGACGGGCGGCAGCATCCAACAAGATAGGCGACGGCGGCTGGGGCTGGATGGCTCCGCCTGTAGCGCCTCTAGCGCCTTTTGCCCCCGGAGCCCAAGGCCGCTCTGCGCGACAGCAGATGGATCGGCCCGGCTTGCGTGCCGAAGCAATCGATGGGATGGTCGAGCCATCTGTCGCAGCCGTAAGGTCGCTTTCTCTTCACAGCCTTCACGGTCTTCGCGCGTGCAGTCTTGGTTCATGCCGGCGAGGATGGCGGCTCGGACCTGCTTGCGTGCCGAGTCCCGTTGGATGAGGTCACGCATGTGCTCGCTGGCGTTGCCGCGACGACGAGCTGCGACCCGTGCATCCACACATGTCTTCATCTCGTCAAATCGGATTACCGCTGCAGCCGCGGCCGATGCAAAGGCCGTCAGAGGCCCGCGTGACCCGCGACTGCAGGCCATGCAACTAAAACCCTGGCACCAGCTGTACGTCTTGCGCGGGGTCCCGATGGAGGATGAGCGCCCAAGTCAATTCGAAGCCCATCAATGCCTTGTCGGGGACGGGACTTGCTTCCAGGTGAGCCTGAGAAAACTGCCGCTGCTGCGCAAGCTCTTGTGCGAGCAGGCTGGGGTGGGGGTGAGTCTTGATGAGCGCTCTGAGGGCTGCGGCCAGCGCCATCTCTGTTCCAAGAACGTTTGCAGCCGAAGCGGTTGCGGTTGCCTCTTCCGGTGTGGTCATTTTGTCCTTCCCTTGCGGGTCCGTGTTGAGGACTTATGACTGTACTTCAAGCAAAGAGGGGGAACAGCAGACCGCCATGGATGTCGGGAGAGCCGCATGACTTTAGCTTTCGTACTGGCTCCTTTGCACAGGGAGCAACGCGGTTGCCGGCACGCGCCCGTGGAGCGCGAGCCGCGCAGCCATCTCGGCCGCAGCTTGCCGGTCTGCGGGCGGGCCGGAAGGAGGGTGTAGCAGCAAGGGGGTGGAGTTCGCGCCCGCAGGGCCTGCGATGGATGGCCGTGGCCGCGGCCGATCGCGGATTACAGGGCTATGCGCCGCGGCTGGCTTCTGTCTGCTTGGCTGCTTGGCTGCTTCGAGCTTCGTTGCGGTGGTTGAATGCATGCTGCCCATCCGCGGAGGGCGACGTCAAGGTCGTCGGCTTTCTGTCTCGGCTAGACAGACTGCTCGCCGCGGCGGTCGTCGTTCAATTGATGGGAAAGGAAGAATCGAAGCATCTCGCGGCTCGCGTCGGCACACTCGGGCTGTGTGTAGCTGCCTTGCGCGCTACCGCCCGACCATGCATGGCCCATCCCGTGAAGACGCCAATGCTCGGAATCTCCGCGGGCTTCGGAGGCGGGGTACAGCGTTCGCGTGAAGCGCCGCCCCGATGGCGATTGACCTTCCTTGACCTCGCCCGGCCTTGCGCCTGCGAGGATGGCCAGCCCATTGTTGACGTGGACGGTCGTGTCGGCGTCGCCATGGAAAACAATGGTCGGCGGCCACGCGCCGGTCGTCCGGGCGGAAACCGGTGCCGTGCCTGTTCGCATTGCAGTCAACGCCGACGCCACATCATGCGCGGCACCGTGCGGAAGACCGGAATGCACGCCCACCGCGGCGTAGACGTCGGGATAGCAATTTCCCAGTACATCGGCCATCGCTCCCCCCGCGGACAAGCCGGCCACGTAGACCCTGCGCTGGTCTGCGTGCTGCTGTTGCGCGATGTGTTGGACCAAGGCGGTCAACAACGCGGGTTCACCCCGGCCGCGTTGCTGATGCTGGGACTTGAACCAGTTCCAGCATTTCTGGGCATTGGCCCTTTGCGCCTGTTCGGGATAGAGAACCATCGCGCCGCAGGCCCGTGCGTGCTCGTTCATGCGCGTGCCGGCGGCAAAGTCGGCCGCATTCTGGGTGCAGCCGTGAAGCATCACGATCAGCGGTCGCGGCACCTCGCGCTGCCCTTCGGCCGACACCGGGACGAAAAGCATGTAGTCGATGGTGCGGCCTTGGTGTGCGAACGTGCCCCTGAGCCATTGTTCGGTGTCTTCTGCCGCCTGGGGCGCGTGCGTCCGGCACTCCGCGTCGATGATTCGAGCCTCGACATCGATGGCGGCTGAGTCGACCTTCGGCGAATCCGATCCGACGGCGGATTCGGAATCTGGCATTGCCTTGCCCCGCAACGCATGCTGGATGGCCTCGGTGGCTTGGGCCAGTTGACCGTTGCGCGTGAGGAGGGTGGCCTTGTCCATGAGGCTGGCGAAAAGTGGGTTCATTGGATGGATCAACCTGATATGAAATTAGCGGATGCGTCCTGCCAGCGCCGCCTTGACAGCGGCGGATGCATGCAGCGCACCGAGCACCGTCACCGAGTCGATGGCTGCGACGGCGAGCGCGGGACTGACGTTCGGATCGATGACAGCAAGGCCGAGCACCCGAATCTGGAGCTTCTCGCCAGCGGCGCGTACGGCCTCGAGGTCCGCGGCAGAGAAACTCTGCAAACCCAGCACCAGCATCTTGCGTGTCACGGCTTGGCGCAGCACGTCGGCGTGCGTCGCGAGATGGGTTCGGATGGCCGTGCGAATGAAGTCCGTACGGTTCGAGTAGAAGCCTTCCGCCACGAGCAGGTCGATATGGCCCAGATCGACGAAGCCCATGTTGATGGTGATCTTCTCGGACTCCGGCGTCTTGGCGGTTGAACGTGAAATTGCGGCGGTGGATGGCATGGGCCATCCTATCACCATCTATATGGATGGTCGATCGCTTAAGCGAAACCGGAGGTTGTCGTGCATGACGGGCCACATCCCTCAGTCGCCAGCCCCGCGCCCTCTGTTCGCGCAGTCACTTCCGACCCGACGGTGGGCGTGCGAGGCGTGTCTAGGGCGAACAGCTTCGAGGTCGGGGCTGCCGTTTTCCAATGCGGCGCATTGCACGATCCGGACATCGATCGGCTGCGTGAATCCGCGGGGTTGATGCTGTGCACAGCGGTTGCACTCTTGCTGTGCTGACAGTCGTCGAGTCTTGGGCAGAAACAATCTGGCTCGAGACTCGTTGAAACTCGTCCGTCGGTTCGACATTGATGTCGACCGACCTCGACCCTCCTGCCATCCCAGTGCAGGAGCGATGCAGCGCCCGAACGTCATCCAGGCTCTGCGCGTGTACGCGTCGCACAGGAAGATTGTTAGACAACGTTCCTTGACGTTCGAGGGTCAGTGGTCGGATCGACTGGTGCCGGTCCGATCAGCCGCTGCAACGTGGTCAGCAGCGTCGAGAGGTGTGCCGGCTTCGAGAAATGGCCGTCAAAGCCTGATTCGAGCGCCTTGTTCCTGTCGGACTGCTGGCCGTAGCCGCTGAGCGCCAGCAGTGCGATCCTGCCGACGCGATCGTCGGCGCGAATCAGGCGTGCCAGCTCGTAGCCACTCATGCCCGGCAGTCCTAGATCAAAGATCCCGCCATCCACGCTCTCGGTCTTGAGCAACGCCAACGCATCCTCCGCGCTGCCGGCCGTCAGCACCTGATGGCCTTCGAGAACGAACCACTCCGCGAGCGATTCCAGCGCGTCGGCGTTGTCGTCCACGAGCAGCAGGCGCAGTGATCTGGTGAATGGTTCGCAGGAAGGAGCATCGGCATCTACGCGGGTTGATCCCGCGGCCAACGGAAGCCTCACGGTGAAGGTACTGCCCCGTTCTAGGCCAGCGCTGCTTGCCTCGATGGTTCCACCGTGCAA
The DNA here is from genome assembly GCF_030815625.1 of Variovorax sp. W1I1. Taxonomy (NCBI): domain Bacteria; kingdom Pseudomonadati; phylum Pseudomonadota; class Betaproteobacteria; order Burkholderiales; family Comamonadaceae; genus Variovorax; species Variovorax sp. W1I1. Next base: position 2,413,307 of record NZ_JAUSWZ010000001.1, read on the forward strand.
CTCCGTCAGGCTCCGTGCGATGGCCAGCCCAAGACCCAACCCACCGGCGGCGCGCTGAAGTTGCTGTTCGGCCTGGACGAACCGCTCGAAAACGTGCGGCAGGAGTTCGGGCGCAATGCCAACGCCTTCGTCGGCGACCGCCAGTTCCGCCTCGCCTGCCGTCGCGCGAAGGGTCAGCGAGATGCGCTGTGTGGGCGAGGTGAACTTCGCGGCGTTGTTCAGGAGGTTGCACACGATCTGCGCGAGCCGGAGTGGATCGCCGGTGACCGGAACCGGCTCGGCCGGCAAGGAGATCGACGGCATCTGTGCCTTCATCTGCAAGGCGGGCAGCGTGAGTTCGATGGCCTTGGCGACGATGTCCCGCAGATCCAGCGGTTCGGGCCGAAGCACGATCTTTCCCGACACGATGCGGGAGATGTCGAGCAGATCGTCCACCAGCCGCGACAGATGCCTGACCTGCCGCTCGATGATCTGGCGTTCCCGCGGAAAGGCCTTGTCGTCCTTGCGCTCGATCAGGCTGAGGGCCAGCGAGATCGGAGCCAGCGGATTGCGAAGCTCGTGACCCAGCATCGCGAGGAACTCGTCCTTGGCCCTGCTTGCGACTTCGGCGCGGTTTTGCGCGCTGCGGGCCTGCGCGAGCAGGCGCACGTTGTCGAGTGCCAGTGCCGCGCGCTGCGCAAGCTCTCCGATGAGCGCCCCGTCCGAAGGGCTGAACCGGCGCTTGGACGTGTCCTGCAGGACCGCCATCGCGCCGATGGTTCGGCCGCGTGCCACCAGAGGCACGACACACCCGGCGGTGATGCCCAACGCCTGCACGAATTCCCGCAGCTGCGGATCCAGATCCTGCAAGGCGTTCGGGTCGTCGAGATTGCGCAGGAACGTCTGGCCGGTGGCGATCGCCCACGGGAACGAGCCCTGCGCGTCCGGGGATGCCGTGCGGGTGCTCACCATGCCGGCGATCTGCGCACTGCGCGCCGGATCGAGGTGATGCGTGAGCTTTCGCTCGAGCACGCCGTTCTCGTTGAGCAGGTCGATGCGGCAAAGGTCGCCCACGGCCGGCACGACGATGGCGGCGATTGCCTCGAGCGTGGAGGCTTCCTCCAGCGAACGCGAAAGCACGGCGCTCGCGCCGGCGAGCCGTTCGAGCCGCTCCTGCGCCGCCTGCGCAGTGGTCAGCGCCTTGCGTTCTGCTGCCAACAGCGTTTCGCGCTCGAGTTCGTGCTGCGCGCGATGCTCGGCCGACGAGACCAGCGCGGTCGCCACCGCGTCCACCTCGGTGATTCCGGAGGCGTGCGCCGTCACGGGTTTTCCCAAGCCCAAGGCATCCGCGCTCTGTTGCAGCCGAGCGATCGGGCGCGTGATGGACCGCGACATCCACCAGGACGCCAGCCCGCCTACCAGCAATGAGACAAACAGGCCGAATCCGTACACGTTGACCGTGCGCCAGAGCGCGTCGTCCGCGACTGCTTGCGGGGCGCCAAGCACCGCCGTCCACGGGGCGAACTCAAGCTTCGCCACGGCCGTCTGCATCAAGATGCCGTCCACGTTCCGGCTGACGCCCACGTACTCACTGCGAGCCTCCATCAAGCGAAGCATCTGCAGCAAGGATTCGGTGGGAGGCATTCCGCGGAACCGCTCATCCTCCCGGGATCGGGCGACCCTCGAATTGCCTGCATCGAAGATCGAGACTGTCCAGCCCTCCGGGATGCTTTGCCTTGCCAGGACCTCCCCGATGGCTTCGGGGCGCACGACGGCCGTGAGAACGTAACGCACTGCATCGTCGCGGATGACCGGCACTCGCACCGGGAAGGCCTGGTTGCCGTTCGGGCCCTTCGCCATCAAGCCGACAGCGGGCTTGCGCGTGCGCACGACCGCCGCGAGGCTTTCGGGTTCCACGGCTTCGGATGCCGGCCCGTTGACATTGCCCTCGGTGCTGAACAAGACCTTGCCGTCTGGCCCGAGGAGGAGAACGCCGCGCCAATCCGCGTGCGAGTTGCGCAATGCCTTGGCCAGCAGCATGGCGTCCACCAAACCGGTCTGTTCGCTCGCGCCCAGAGGTTCGGTGAGCGCCAGCGCTTCGAGCGCCGCGACGGTCAATCGAAGTTCGCCGTCCACGGCAGTGGCGAGCGCCCTGGCAACGCCAAGGGTCGTCGTCTGAATTTGCTCCCGCTGCGTCCTCAACAGGCCGTCCAGCGCCAAACCGCAAACGACAGCCAACGGGATCAACGCCGCGGAAGCGACGAGCAGCAAGCGGGCCGACAGATTGGGAGCGCGCATGGGGGCAGGGCACGGAACAAGAATTGGCTATTCTTGCTCATGTGCAAGAGCGTGCCTGTCGGCCCGTCTGCTGTCGACGGTGACAGCAAGCGCATGACGACATACCGGCACGCGTGAAACCAAGAGGCTGATGGGGACGGCTGACGGGGTGCTGGTGCATCTGGCGTGTGACACGCCCGGCCAGAAGGTGCTTGACGAGTGGCGTGCTTCGGCCAGCGCACAGCCTTTGCTCGGCAGTGTGCGGCCAATGCGCACTTGCCCGCAAAGGATGAAGGAAGGCCTTCGCGTGGGAAACGGCATTGCCAATGACCGGGTAGACACCGCCTTGACGATAAGCGCTGACGCTAAGTAATGTCTTTCGGGCTTAAGCTCGCGCCATCTTTAAATAAGGACCAATTCATGGCAAGGACTTTCCTGCAGGTGCAAAAGCAGATTGAGCAACTTCAGAAAGAGGCCGAACAACTGCGCAAGAAGGAAGCGGAAGGTGTTCGCAGCCGAATCAAGGAAGCAATTGCGGTGTACGGCTTCACTGCGGCTGATTTAGGCCTTGGTAAAGGACCTGGCCGGGCGGCAACGACTCAGAAGAGCGCTGCGAAGAAAACGCGAAAGTCCAAGAAGGTGGCCCTTGCTGCGACGGGCGCCCCCAAGTTCAAGGACGACCAGGGCAACGTGTGGAGCGGCCGTGGTCCCCGTCCTGGCTGGTTCAAGGCCGCGCTCGAAGCGGGCAAGTCCGCTGACGAACTGCTGGCCAAGTCGTAAGACTGCCACTCGGCGATCCCGGTAGGTATTCAGCTCATGCGAGTCAACAGACGCGCATGCGGCGGCGGTCCAAGCATCGCATACAGCAGTTGGTAGAAGACTGAACTCGCTTTGCCGCCTGGGCCTCCCGAGCCTGGATGGCCGTGAGCTTCGACGCCGCTATAACAACTCAAGAACACGCTGAGGATCACCGGCGAACAAGTTTTGTTTTCGTGCGCGCGATGGTTTCCAGGGTGGCACATGAATTGGTTTTTTCACGTGCGGGTGCAACCACAGTCGGCCGCCACCGGGACATTTCAGGGCGACAAAAAAGGACGATGAATCGAAGCTGCGGTGCCTGCCAGCACAGAGATGATCTTTGAGACCCGAATGAGTCAGGGCACCGGAACTCTGGGCGGGGCTACTGTATTGAAGCGATTTCCAGGAGTTGGCTTTCTGGACTGACAACCCGTACATCTTTGGGATCGCAGGGCACCCCGCTCAGAGCGCCATCGAATCGCACCCGGACATGGGTGCCGGTCGCCCCAACAACGCACCCAAAGCGTGCGTCGGCATAAACCCGGTCTCCCTTTTGCAGGGACGTGCCGTGGCTGATGTTGAATCTGTCGAGCTGCTTGATGGTCATCGTCCTGTTGCCGCTGTCGCCATTCAACGCATTGCCGGCAAGGACGGTGGACTGGGGGCTTCCAGGCGGCCATTCTTGGTTGGCGGGCGCCCGACGTCGAGAGAGGGATTGGCGACACTGAAACCCCGGACCGACGCGGCTCGTCGCGATGCTCGATCGTCAAATCCGAATCAATGTTTGGCTCGTCGCTTGTCCCGCGCAGTGTTGGCTTTGCTGACGCTCCGTATGGCATCTGCGAACGCGATGAGGATCGCCGGCTTCTCCAGTTCGTCACGTCGAAAGAACAGGCCGAACGACGGCAGGTCGACCCGCGGCCCGACCTTGAGGCGGTGCACACCGCCCCTGGCGACTTCGTCAAGCGCATGCTCCAGCCGTACGGCGCACAGCAGCGACGGGTCCTGGCGGAGGACAGTACCGATCGTGACCGAGGACATCGCTTCGATGACGGGCACGGGCGGCGTGACCCCGCTGTTCAGGAAGACGGTCATGAAAGCCTGCCTGACCAATGTTTCCTTGGGAGGAAGAACCCATTGCGCGGTTTGGAGGTCCGCCCACTTGAACCTGCGTCCGGCGATGCGCCGGTTCGCGGTCGAAGCGAGAACGCAGAGTTCGTCCTTCAGCAGCAACACGGGCTCGAGCAGCGGAATCAGATCGCTGGAGATCAGCTCGGGCGTGATGGCACCGAAAACGCAGTCCAGTTCGCCGTCGAGCAGGCGATGGATGAGTTCATGGACGCGGCCCTCCCGCAACTGCACGGCCGCGCCCGGCATCCGCTCCCGCAGCTTGACGATGGCCGCTGGAACGGTCGCAGTGACCGACGGCGTGCCGACGCGCAGAACCGCAGTCACGCCGCGTTGCATGGCGTCGACATCCTCGGTAGCTCGCGCCAGCTCGTGCAGTACCGCGCGTGCCCGGACTACGGCGCTTGAACCCAGCGCGTTGGCCTGGATGCCTTGATGGCTGCGCTCGAACAGCCTGGCCCCGAAGCAGCCCTCGAGCTCTCCGAGCATCTTGCTGATCGCAGGCTGGCTCAGGTGCAGCCGTGCCGCGGCGCCTCGCATCGTGGGTGTTTCGGCGAGGGCCACGAGCAACTCGAGGTGTCTTAGACGCAGGGTGCGAACGAGGCGGTCTGTTTTGGTGTCCATCCGGGTTCCTGAACCATAGCCAATCGTGATCACATCCTCACGATTATCGAATTTTCAAGAATCGGCACAGGCGATAACGTTGCCCCGATGACATTCGAATCCAGAGAGACAACGGCGGCCGCCGCACCGCTGAAGAACGTGCGGGTGATCGACATGGGGCAATACATCGCCGGACCCGGCGCGGCCATGGTTCTTGCCGAGCTCGGCGCGCAGGTGATCAAGATCGAACCGGTGGCGGGGGACCAAGCCAGGCACATCGGCCGCTATGGCGAGTCGATGATCCGCGCCTACAGCCGCGGCAAGCAGTCGATCGCGCTCGACCTGAAGAGCAAGGCGGGCCTGGAGATCGCCTGGCGCCTGATCGGCGAGAGCGACGTGGTGATCCAGAACCTGCGCCCCGGCGCGGTGGAAGCGCTGGGCCTGGGGCCATCTGCGGTGCGGGAGCGTTTTCCCAAGTTGATCTACCTGTCGATCTCGGGCTTCGGGGACCTGGGGCCTTCGAGCGGGCGCCCCGGTTACGACATCGCGGCCCAGGCCGAAAGCGGATTGATGTCCGTCACCGGCGAGCCGGACCGCCTCCCGCAAAAGGTGGGCGTGCCGATCATCGACGCGGCCGCTGCGCACCTGGGCGCACAGGCGGTGCTCGCGGCGCTCTATGGGCGCGGGCAGACGGGCCGGGGCGAGACGCTGCGTACCTCGCTGCTCGAGGTGGCGATGCATTTGCAGGCCACCACCTGGTGCGACTACTTGGGTGGCGCGCCCGAGCCGACCCGCATCGGCGATGGCCAGCCGAACAACGCGCCCGCCGCGGAGGTGGTGCCCACGCGCGACGGTCACATCGTGCTGTCTGCCTATGCGGAGGAGCACTGGGCGCGGTTTTGCCGCGTGGTGGGACGCGAGCCGCTCGCCACGGACCCACGGTTTCGCACCAACGCATTGCGGGTGCAGCACCGCGCCGAGCTTCGCGTCGTGCTGCGCGAGTGCCTTTCGTCGTTCACCAGCGAGGAGTGCGTCGCGCTGTTGAGCCGCAACCAGATCGTTGTCGGCTTCGTGCGCAGCTACCAGCAGGTCCTTCAAAGCGCCGACGTCAAGGCGAGCGGGATCCTGGTCGACGCCATGGGCGCCGACGGCCGACGCTACCCCTCCCTGGCGTTGCCCTACCGGCTGGGTGATGCGCCCCGAGCCAATCCGGCAGCCGCGCCTTCTTGCGGCGCCGACACCGATCGGCTCCTTGCCGAACTCGGATTCGCGAAGAACGAGATCGAGGAGCTGCGCCGTACCGGCGCGGTCGCGTGACACAAGGAAGCGAACGATGAATTCGAAGACCGACCCCATCGCGCACGGCTGCGACGACGTGGTGATCCAAACGCTGCCGCTTTTCGAGATGATGCGGATGCGCGCCGCAACCACTGCGCGCCGCCATCCCACACTCGGGTTCGCCGCGGCGGATCCGAAGTCCAACGCGCGGTGGGTCAACCAGTTCACCCACACGCACCGCCGCCTGGGCCCTGAAGACAAGGAAGTCGTCAGCCCGAACAACGACACGGTCTACAGCAACGCCTGGCTGGATCTTTCCGAAGGACCGGTGGTCATCGAAACGCCCGACATGGGCGACCGCTATTGGACGCTGGGGCTGCTCGATGCGTGGACCAATCCGTTTGCCTATGTCGGGCGCCGCACGACGGGCAACAGGTCGCAGCGCACGCTGGTGCATGGCCCCGGCTGGCATGGCATCGTTCCGGCCGACATCACGCTGACGGTGGCCGCGCCGGGAAATGATGTGTGGGTGATCGGCCGCCATCTCGTGGAGGACGACGGCGAAGATGCCGCGCGCGTGCGCGCGTCGCAATCCGCGATGCGTCTGGTTCGCCTGGACGGCGCCGACGCTGCGATGCGGGTGGACACATGGATCGATGGCCGCGATGCGGGTATCCCGACGGCCGACCTGTACCTGCGCATCGTGAGCGCCGCACTTCGACGCAACCCGCCGCTGCCTGGCGAACGGCTGGCATGGCCTCCTGCGGCGGCCGGTCTCGCACCTTCATTGACGACCGTCTACGAACGGCTGCGAGCCAACAACCAGCCGCACGATCTGGGCGGAGGCTGGGCCATCCCGGTCATGGTGAAGAACAACTGGGGCGACGATTACCTGACGCGCGCGCGCATCGCTCGCAACTTCATCGGCGCATTGGGCATCGAGGAGGCGATGTACCCCACCGCGGAGGTGGATGCGCGCGGCGTGCCGCTGAACGGATCGCAGCGCTACGAACTGCGGTTCGCGCCGGGAAAAGGGCTGAAGGTGGATGCCTTCTGGTCGCTCACGATGTACCGGCGCAGCGACTGCCTTTTCGTTGCCAATGCCATCGACCGGTACTCGATCGGCGATCGCACGCCGGGCTTGCACCACGACGCCGACGGTGGCCTTGCCATTCGGCTCCAGGCCGAAGACCCGGGACCCGGGGTCAACTGGCTTCCCGCGCCGAAGGGCGAGTCGTTCTATGTCGTGCTGCGGCTCTATCAACCGCATGCCGACCACCTGGCGCTGACATTCGACTATCCGCCGATCCAGCCCCTCTGAAGCCCAGAAAATCAACGGAGACAAGCCCATGACAATGAATCGCCGACACCTTCTCGCCACCGCCGCAGCTGGCCTGGCACTTCCCTGGAGCGCCTCGGGCCTCGCGCAGGCATGGCCTGTGCGGCCGATCCGGCTGGTTTCTCCCTACGGCGCCGGTGGGTCGAACGACATCCTCACGCGCGTTCTGGGCGACTTCCTGGCGCGACGGCTGGGGCAGGGCGTCGTGGTCGAAAACAAGGCCGGCGCCGGCACGCGCATCGCCAACGATTTTGTCGCTAAAGCACCGGCGGACGGCTACACGCTGCTCCATGCAGCGGCACCGATCGCCATCGGCGAGGCGCTGTACAAGGACCTGCCGTATGACGTACACAAGAGCTTCGCCTCGATCGCCAGCACGGCCATCGCTCCCTTGTTCCTGGTGGTCAATGCCGACGCGCCGTACAAGTCGCTCGCGGAGTTCATCAAGCATGCGAAGTCGGATCCGAAAGGTGCGACCTTCGGATCGCCCGGGGCGGGGTCGGCGCCGCATCTGACGGCCGAGCTGCTGCTGCGTGCCTCCGGCGCGAAGGGCATCGTGGTGCAGTACCGCGGCGACGCGGCGGCTTACACCGAGCTTCTTGCGGGGCGGATCGACGCCACCCTGACCGCCATCTCGACCGCCATTCCGCACATACAGGCCGGCAAACTGCGGGTTCTGGGTGTGGCCACCGAAGAGCGGACGCCTCTCTACCCGCAGGCGCCGACCTTCCGGGAGCAGGGACTGCCCTCCGTGGTGGGCTATGGCTGGTACGGCATGCTCGCGCCGGCCGGAACGCCGGCCAGCATCGTTGCGCGGCTGACCGCGGAGATCAACGCCGCGGTGGCCGACCCGGATGTCCGTCGCAAGGCCGAGGCCGCGGGACTGCAACTTCGCGGGAGCACCAGCGAGGACTTCAGCGCGTTCATTGCGAGCGAAACCCGCAAGTGGGCGCAGATCATCAAGGCCGCGAGCATCACGGCCGAATGAGTCTGCGCCGAGGGAGCGTCCCGCCGGGCTCATTCGGGTGCGTTTACCGTCAGAGCTTGCGATATTGCTTCCAGCCGCGCTACACACTTGCGGCAGGCTGCCTCCTCAAACCCAATGGCCGTCTGCAAATGCGCGAGTTGCTCGGGCGAAGGCCCCGGACCTGCGTCCACCAGAAATAGCCGATACGCCTGCGTGACGCCGTCCTGAGCCGCTCGAGCGTCCGCTCTCGCGCGCCGAAACTCGTGCGTGAGTTGCCGAATTTCTTTTGCGTCATACGTCATGGGTACACCGTCGGGATCAAGGCGGGAAGCGGCTACCCGTCAATGCGTCGCGATCACGTCGGATGACGGCTAACGATTCCGCGGGCTTCTCTAGCGAAGCGACCAAGGAGTCGCCCAAGTGGTCCGCAAGCCGGACTTCGGCTGAGGCCCGCGCCAGGATCACGGGGTCGAAGCGCTTTGGAGCTTGGTCGACGACGCCAATGTTCGTTATCGCACCGACGGTATGCAGACAAACGGACATATTGCGGTTGCTGGGTGACGCCGCAAGGCGGGGCCGCATCGAAGTTGCACGCGTTTGGCATCGCGCATTCAGCGGCCAGGCGGCCGCGCCGTTCGCCAGCTCCGAGACACGAGTCTTCGAAGAAGGATCTTCATGGACATGCAACTGCTGATGCGCTTGAGCCGCATGGCACCACAGCGCATCCTGACGCTGGCGGCAGATGTCGCCGCGGCGAAGCGGCTCGCCGACCTCGGATTGATCGAATTCACCATGCGGATCACGACAGCCGGGCGGGCGCTGACGCTGCATGCCGTGCATGTGCACTTGATCACACCGGCAGGGCTGTCGGCGGTCGCGCGCGAGAAATCTCGGCTTGAATGCCGACCCACGCTCGCGTTCTCCGGGCAGAAGCAACTCACGCAGAAGTCTCTTCCAATGGTCAAGACAAAGGACACCCCATGACGCATCGTTTCAGGCCGTCGCGCGGAATCGCGTGGACGCCGCTTCGCTCTTGAAGGGGTTTCGAGGATGTCCAACCCTCCTTTTTTCCACGATGCCTCCGGCTGCGTGCGCTTTTCGGTGATGGTGGGCGGCCATCCCGTAGCTGCCAGCGTCCGCAGAGAGACCTTGCGCTACCGCTTTCACACCAGCGAGAACGCGGATCCGCTCGAAACCTTCGGTCTTCATGTCGAGGAAATCGATGCTGCCGTACGCCGGCGGCTTGCGTGCGGGTCGCCGGCGCCTGTGATGCTGCGCGAATACGATCTGGCTGTCGCGACCTAGTTAGCCACGGTGCCCGCGCATCGGCTCAAGAAATCAGATGCGCATGGCTGCGACTGTCGGGGCGACAGCACCGCGGGCGGCGTTTTCTGGACCCGAACGGTCTGTGATGGCGATGGTTCCGCGGCAGCAGTCGCTCGGTCCGTGCAGGAGGTGGATCGCCATCAGTCCCACCTTGTCGCAGCGGGCGATCAAGCGTGACCGGTCCGCCAGCGGCAGGGCGTCGAACAATCGATGGAGAGTGAAGGCGGTTGGATCGACGGCCACGGGACCGCCTGTGGGAAGTCGAGAAGAATCCGCGGCACCCCGGCGATGCGGCACCGGCGCATTGATGCCCGATGGGGGCTCCCTGTCTGTGCTCCTTCCGTGCGCCAATGTACCGGGAGACTTGCGGGCGACGTTGCGAGTTTCTGCGGCTTCAGCTTTCAGCCCGAGCGAGCCGCACCAGGCGTCGGTCCGTATCGCGCCTGGCGGCACTCGGCGCAGCCAACCGATCGACGGTGGCGAGAACTTCAGAGTTACACCTTTCGAGCTCATGCAAATAGAACGCGTGAGCGGAGGCAGCGAAATGCGCGGCTGACGCGCACATGCGCATTTCTTCGGCAGAAACGGGGCCTTCCGCAAGCAGCCTCGCGGTGATCGCATGCTGGATTTGAACGGCCTCGCGCCGCAACCGGGACGCGCACTGGCGCAATTGAGCAAGATGGGGAAAAGGCTTGTTCATTCGCAACCTCCGGCAAACGGGATGCCCGACCCGATCCGTGGACGGCCGGGAAGTGTCCGCATTGCGAGCCTGAACGACATTCGAGTCGCCACCTTCGAGTCGCCATTGCGTGGAAGGCTGCGCATTTCTATCTTGCCGAGGTCGACGAAGCGACTCGGTCCTGGTACTCGGCCCGGTCGCCGTGCCGCGTGTCAAATCGGGGCGACCAGTCGCTCACGAAGTAGCCGTTGCGGCCGCGCCGTTTTGCCTCGTACAACGCTTCATCGGCGCGCCGAAGCAACTCGGCGTCGTCGAGATCGCCTGCCTTCCACAAGGCAACGCCGATGCTGACCGTGACCTCGAACGGCGCACCTGCGAGAACCGTTGGAGCCCGAAGCGCTTCCAGCAGCTTGCTCGCCAGCGCCGTGGCATCGTTCACGTCGCGCAGACCTTCCAGGATGATCGTGAACTCATCGCCCGCCAGCCGAGCGACCATATCGGATTGCCGTGTGCAGTCACGCATCGTCGTTGCAAAAACCTTCAGCAACCGGTCGCCTGCCTCATGCCCGAACGTGTCGTTGATCGTCTTGAAGTTGTCGATGTCAATGAAGAGCAGTGCCATCGGCGCACTCGATGTTGCGCGCCTCATCGCTTGTTGCAGGCGCTCGATGAACGAAGCGCGGTTCGGCAGCTCGGTCAGCGTGTCGAATTCGGCGCGACGACGCAGTCGCTCTTCGGCAACCTTGCGGGCGTTGATGTCGGCATACGTACCGGCCAGTCGAAGCGCTCTGCCCGCGGTGTCGCGTTCCACGACGCGGCCGCGCGCATGCACCCACAGCCAATCTCCCGCACGCTTGCGAATCCTGAACTCGGCGTGATATTGCGGCACCGCCCCCTTCAGCGCCGCCTTCATGTTGGCCTGCATCGCATCCAGATCTTCTGGATGCACGAATGAGCGAAACACGGCCGGCGATGCCGACTGATCCGACGCGAGATCGTCGCGCATCGCCGAGGCCTGCGCGCTTTGATAGATGCAGTCGGCCTTGAGGTCCCAGTCAAAGAGGGCAAGCCCGGAGCCTTCCAGTGCAAGGCTCAGCCGTTCCTCGCTGCGGGCGCGCTGCAACTCGGCGTCGTGACGGGCCGTGCGATCGATGACCAGTTTGTACACCGCCTGGACGGACCCATTGCTCCCGATTCGGGGGACGAGCGTGACTTCCACCTGGCGCGCACCACGTGGTGTCGCGATCTCGCGTTCGAAGACAACCCGTCTCCCTCCGAGGGCCGCTTCGACGTGATGACGAAAGTCGTTGTAAGCCTCTTGACCGTAGACCTCCTGCAGGCTTCGCCCGAGAAGCGATGCAGGTTCGATGTCCAGCCAGTCCTTGTAGGCCTGGTTGGCGAAGCCGAAACGCTGCTGCGGATCCCAGCGCGAGATCAGGACTGGAAGGCTGTCGGTCACTTGTCGCAGTTGTTCCTCGCTGTCGCGCACCCGCTCGGCGGCATTCACAAGCTCGGCGTCCATGCGGCGGCGTTCGGTGATGTCCAGGTGCGTGCCGACGAGCCGCAGCGGCCGGTTGTTGGCGTCGCGCTCGACGATCATCGCCCGGGCCGAAAGCCAGATGTAATGGCCGTCCTTGTGCCTCATCCGATACTCGGATACGTACGCCGCGGCCTTCCCGCGAAGATGCGGGAAGATCGCCGCGTCGACGATCGCACGATCATCAGGATGGATCAAATTCCTCCACGCACCGGCCAGCGGCAGCGGGTCGTTCTCTGAAAAGCCAAGGAGCGTCCGCTCACGCGAGTTGACGACCAAGTCGCCGCTGGGGACGTGCAGATCCCAAAGCCCCAGGTCGGCACCTTGCAGGGCGAGTTCCAGGCGCTCAGCACTCTCTTGCCGCTCCTTGGCGGCGTCCGCCGCAAGGTGATCGCGCTCCCTTCGTCGCTGCTGGCTGAAGTGAAGGCCCAAGCTCAGGCCGAGCGCGAGAACCGCGTAGAAAATTCCGCGCCGAAGGACCTTGTCGCGCCAAGGCGAATAGATGGCTGATAGATCGCGGCTGACTGCGGCCACGATGGGCTTGTCGATACGGAGGTCGGCTCGGCTGAGCGTGTGCATCGCCCTCATGCGATCGTCTCCGGCGGTCACGGCCCTTCCGGTCATCAGCGTCGCGACTTGCCCGCTCTGCTGATGCAAGGTAAACATCGAGCCAGGTTGTGCCAGATTCACGCCGAGTGTTTGCGCGTTGACAGGCATGTTGACGAAGACCTCGCCGTCGCCGTGTGCAAGCGCTGCACGCATGTCCGGCGCGTAGAGCACGGACCTGAGCACCACCTGAAAATACTCGGGGTCCAGCGTCGCTACGACAACACCGGCAAATTCGCCCTGCGTGCCTGTCAGCACTTTTCCGAGGGCGATCACGCGGGGGCCCAGCGGCGATGTGAACGGCGCCGACAGGTACAGCACCGCCCGGTCCGGCCGTTGACGGGGTGTGACAAAGAAGTCTCGCCGGCTTGAGTTCACGCCCATCAATTCGGTGCGGTTCGAGGCCACGATGACACCGCGATTGTCCACGACCGCCAAGGTGCGGACCCCCGGCATCACGTCGCTCAACAGCTTGAGACGTTCCGAGGTGACCGCATCATTTCCCCTCGATCCGGAGCGTTCGACCTCGTCACGCACGCCCTTGAGCGCATTGTTCGCGCCTTCCAGTTGACGGACCAGGTTCTCGTCGATGACACGCGCCTGACTTTGCAGGCGTTCCCCCTCCTGCGTTGTCAGCGCCATGTATTCGACGTACATCCCGATGGAGAGTACGACGCCCAGCAGCACCAGCGAACCGCCCAGGGCCAGTCGTTCCCAACCGAAACGCCGAGTGTGCGACGCGATGAAGGGGCTCATGTGGATGAGGAAAGGGCCTGCCATGCAGGTATACCGATCGCAAACCAAGGCTCCGAGTCATTGAGAGGAGTAGTCTTTAGCATTACAGTCCGCCTGCGCCGCATCATGCGCCTTTATGCGGTGCGCGGGTGATTTACACGACCACCGCAGTCGGGCACATCTGCGCGCACCTGCGCAAGATCATCAAGCCTCGCCCAATGGGGAGATGGTCGGCATCGGTGCCGCGCGCCTGTCGGCTTCGCAGCGCTGCAATGCCAAGCACCGCCTTGGATTTCGCCGATATCTGACGCGAGAGATCGTGTGCAGACACGATTTGCATCACACGGCCACGGCCACGGCCACGGCCACGGCCACGGCCACGGCTGTTGCGCCCCATTTGCTGGACAGCAGGTCAGCGCGAAGGGCTGGTGCAGCGCCTGGCCGAATAGGCTCGAGCAACGAGGGCGATTGCTCTCAGGGGAGGGCGTGGCGCGGCAGACAGATCGTGAAAACGCAACCGATGCCTGGCATATCCCGGACAGTCAAAGTGCCCAAGTCGGACTCCACGCTCTGGCGGGCAATGGAAAGGCCCAGACCCAGACCCGATCTGTCGTGGCTGTGCTGATTGAAGGGCGCGAACATCGTGGCGGCGCTCCCCGTCGGCAACCCCCCGCAGTGGTCTTCGACTTCGATCAGCACGTGTTCGCCAAGCGCATGGACTTTCAACGCGATGGCGGTGTGAGGATGCGTGAATTTGAAAGCGTTCTGCAGGATATTCGCCAGGGCGGCAAGCAGCAGTTCACGATTCCCTCGGATCGCCAGCAGGTGATCCACCACAGGCACCTCGAACGCGCACCCCGCGGCGTTTGCCACCAGTTGTGCGGCGGTCTCGGCTTCCCTGATGAACGCGGCGAGGGAGAAGGTCTGCCGCTGCTCCGGCAGACCATTGCGCACCTCGGCGAGCGCCCGGCTGATCAGGGTGCTCATTGCCGACAGGCTGCGCTTGAGGACGGCACCGGTGGCGCCGCCCACGGACATGCTGCCCAGTTCGAGGGCGTGGATCGCAAGGGTCGCCGTACCCAATGCATTTCGTAATTCGTGGACGAGGAATCCGAAACGCTCGGTGGCATCGAGGGTTTGCTGGCGGGCGATCTGAGTGTCTCGCTGGGAACTGAATTCGGTGACGGCATCCGCAATGGCGTTGTCCAGGCAGCGATTCAACGTCCGAAATTCGCCGACGGCGAACGGAGCGTCGCGTTCGAAAGCCAGGTCCGTGATCGCCTGGCACAAGTCGCCATAGTCGTGGACGACCTGGTCCACGGTGTAGCCCAGCTTCAACAGTTCCTTGCCATGGGCTGTGGCGCTGACTCCCATCTCCGACAGGCTCAGCGAGTCCCCGCCAGACGGCCCCGAGATCCTGATGCTGTCGGCAGGCTTGTCGCTCTCTTCGGCGGCGAGTGTTCTGATCAACTGTTCGAGGAACAACGGGATGCCGTTGACCAACTGATGTTCAGTGGCGGCGCGCCGAGGCCTCTGTGCGACCTTCGCCTTGCAGCGCGAGATCAGGTCCTCTCGGTTGTTGGCGAGAAAGTTGCGCATGCTCCGGACCTTGATGGCTTTCGCCTCGTTCATTCAATGAATACCGCCTGCCCGAGTAGACGGCGAATCGTTCATCCTCGGCTGCTCCGCGAAGATCTGTCTGTGCGCTGTCGCACATGCGAGATGCGATCGGCGCAGGTCCTGGCGGTTTAGGAGCACCCGGACAAGCGGTCGCTGGGCGGGAACCGTATGTCATCGACGCCGCGGTTGCCGTCGCCGATGATCAGCTCGCGCTTTTCCACCTGGGGCGGGGCGACGGATCAGCGGTTGGCGCGAAAGGATCTGAATGGCCTCGAGAAGCCTCTCGACCGGTTCGCCACATCGGCGACCCGATGCTTTTCCAGATGCGCGATGAAGCGATCGATGTCGCCCGGGACCCCCGGCGCCAGCCCGATGCGAGCCATAGGATGGTCGGAGCCCCGGCCTGCCGCGCGTGCTTCAAGTAGGCGGCAACGTCCTCCCGATAGCGCTTCTGCGGGCGCGCGTACACGACGCACGCGTGGCATCGATGCAGTCCATGTTCCGACCGGTTCCGCCGGCCTGCGCACGATGCTGGCCCTGCGCTCTCGGAGGCAGCAGGCGGGATGCTGCGGTGCATTGTGAAGGGCGTGCCTGTGGCTTCGCAAGGCTGCGCCGTCGTTCTCGCATTCAAGGCGCGTGCCGCCTGTCTTCAGCAGCCGTGAGCGCTGCGCTGCGACGGAGTCGGGGTTTGAACTCTGAAGCGGTCCCAAGAAAGCAGCGTTGCTGCGGGGACTTTCAGCCAGAGGAGCCGTTCTCCGTGAGGCGGAATGCGACCTGGATCCAATGCCGTCCACCCGGTACTTCCGCCGGTGTCGCTGATCGCACAAGCGCCTCGCGATGACGCGCACCGGGCGATTTCCGGGAGACGACGTCTGTGCGCCGCCGCACATTTGCAGAGCCGAATGCCGAGTCTATTGAATTAATTCAATACAAAAAGAAACCAAAGCAAACATGTAGGGGGGAATCGACGGAACCGATGACAAATGACTTACTGTGCGCCGTCCAATGTTCGTTTTGTTACAAAGGGAGGGCGAAATGGAAGCCGAGTGCGCTGATTTGTCGACCGCAAAGGAAACTCTCACGCAAGATTATTCGGGCCGGAGGCAATTCGACGGATTGACCACGCCACCCGCAACAGCGTGTCCGTGGCCGAGTCGCGCGGGGCAACACGCCAAACCGGTTCGCGTTCTGCTGGTGGACCCGGATGCGTCGATCCGATGCGTGATCGCTCAGGAACTGCTGTGCGATATCCGCATCCAGCTCGACGGCCAGGCGAGCACGGTGCGGGAGGGGCGGCGGCTTCTGAGGGAGCACGAATTCGATGTGCTGGTGGTGGACGTTTGTATGGGCGATGGCAGCGGCTTCGAACTGATCGAAGAGGCCAGGAAGCATCGCAGCGCACCTGAAGTCATCGCCATCTCTGCGCGCGAGGACGAGTCCCAGACTCTGCGTGCGTTGGAGCTCGGGGCCTCCGGCTATTTGGCCAAGAACGCATGGCTGCAGAGCTACGCACACGCCGTCTTGCATGTGGTCAACGGCGGAGCCGTGGTCACCGCGACGATGATCCGCCAGTTGCTCCCCCGACTGCACCATCCGCATCCGCATCCGCATCCGCCTTCGGCCGCCGCAGCTGTTCGCCCGTTGGCTAGCGACGAATCGCTGTCACCACGAGAACGCCAGGTGTTGCGACTTGTCGCGATCGGGAACGTCAGTGCTGACATCGCGGCCCAGCTCACCATCAGCCCCCAGACGGTTCACGCCCACATCAAGAGCATCCACCGCAAGCTGCATGTCCACACGCGAGCGCAGGCAGTGAATTTCGCGACGCAGAAAGGCCTGTTGTAGGACCGCGCCGAGCCCTGTTCCGCAACCCTTCCGGTGGGACGCTTCGGGTCCCCCTGGACGGCCGGACTTGCCTTCGGCGAGGCCTTCTTGGAGCGTGGCATCTTCCCGCGCCACATGGCGTTTGGTGAGTCAATGGAATTCAAAGCCGCGTACGCCAGCATGAGCTCGCAATTCAGTGCACCGCCGTGCCGACGCCCGGCCCGCTCACGCAACCGGGCGCGACAGATCCGCCGCTTGCCACGGCCACCCTCATATGTCTTCGATGTTCATCAGGGCAACAAAGCACCCGTCCCCGGAGGGAGCAGGGCTCACTTCGACGCGGACCGCTGGCTCGAGCCCATTCGCATCGCGCCACCTGAGCGTGCCGGAGGCATATCCGCCTCGGCCTGTCTTGGCGATCAAGTGCTGCAACGCGCGCAGGCTGTCGGTTGTGAAAAATGTGTCGATCGGCAGTCCACGGGCCTCGTCGTGCTCGATCCCGAGCATTCTCGCGCCCCTGAGGTTTGCTTCCCGGATCAAGAGTGTGCGGTCCAAGGAGAAGCAGCCAACCGGGTGGAAGTCATAGAGTTCGACCTGTCGGCGCAGAGCAACTTCGAGCTCCGCGCGCGATTCGCGCAACTCCTCGGCCTGCAGATCCAGTTCGACCTGATGGACCTGCAGTTCGTGAAGCAAGGCAAGCGCATCGGCCGCAGTGTCGGGAGACGACGCCAACGCGTGCAGCACGGCCAGCGCATCGGTCGCCTTGGCGGCCGAACTCTTGGCTCCGGCGGCTCCGCCGGTCCGCTCCAATCGGCTCGCGGCTCGAAGCCGAAGATCGCCCCGCGGTGTTGCTTTGACGAGGTGATCAGGCATGGCAGCTTTCTGCAGAGAAACGGCGACAGATGCCCACTCTACCCCTTGCGAAGGCTCGATTCGAGTACTTTTGCGGCCGTGATGTCCACGAACGTGATCACGACCCCCTGGATGACGTTGGCCAAGGTCCGATACGGCATGATGCGCACGGTGTACCAACGCTCGTCGGTCGTTGCGATCTGCTTCTCGCTGAAGGCGAGTGTGCGCATTGTTTCCTTCACGTCGGCATGCAGTTGCGGATAGATCAAGGTGCTCGCCAGTTCGCTCAAAGGGCGGCCGATGTCGCCTTCGCGCAGATGGACGACGCGGGCCATCTGCTCAGTGAAGCGCCGCACGTTGAAGTTGTTGTCAAGGAACAGCGTGGCGATGTCGGTGCTGTTGAGCAGGTTCTGCATGTCGCTCTGGGCCAATGCCAGATCGTCGAGCTTGGACTGCAGTTCCCCGTTGATCGTCTGAAGCTCCTCGTTCATCGACTGGGCCTCTTCCTTGGAGGTCGTCAGCTCCTCGTTGGCCGACTGCAGTTCCTCGTTCGTCGATTGCAGCTCCTCGTTGGCAGCCTGCAGTTCCTCATGGGATGACTTGGTTTCCTCACGGAGCGCCCGGATCTCCTCGCGCGCGCGGACGAGCTCGTCTTCGACATCGTCGTTCGCAACGCCCTTCACCCGGGTGCGCCGCCTGCGACGTCGGGATGCCGACGCCGCATCGCGAAAGACGATCATCACCATGCCGTCGAGCGACGGCGGCTGCAGCACCGCATGCACCGTGATGTCGACGACGCTTGCCGGCTCGTCATCGAGCACCAGGCTCCGCAATTCGACCGAGCTCCTGTCCTGAGAGGCCGTCCTCAGGGCGATTGCCAGTGGGGTGCGGATGGAAGGATGCGCCATCACATGGATATTCCAGTTCGCCTTGCCGGCGGCGGGCTCCAGATAGCGGCCGGTGCGCCCGCTGATGTAGATGATGTCTCCGTCTTCATTGACCAGCACCGCAGGAGGCGAGAACGTCTGCAGGATGAGTTGGTCTGCCACGGATTGCAGATTGGCAGGGGGAGAATTCAAGGCGGCCAAGGTGAGCTCCTGCGCGGCAGAACGCGCGGCCGGGCGTCGGCGGGTCGGAAAGACCACGGCGTCGACGGCAGTTGCATTCTCGCTGCGCCAGAAGAGCCTCGATTTCGGGGACAGCGGAATGAACAGCGCCTGAGCGCGCCCGACAGTCTCCGAGTTGCCCAGCAACAAGGCGCCGCCGGGGCGCAGGCTGTAGTGAAACAGCGGAATCAGACGACGCTGCAGGACCGCGCTGAAATAGATCATCAGGTTCCGGCACGAGATGATGTCCAGTCGGGTGAATGGCGGGTCGAGGATCACGTCGTGCTGGGCGAACAGAACCATGTCTCGGATGCGTTTGTCGATCTGATAACCGTCGGGGCGTTCCGTGAAGAACCTCGCCAGCCGCTCGGGCGTCAGGTCCTGGGCGATCGCTGAAGCAAAGCGCCCGCTGCGTGCAGTTGCGATCGCGTCTGAGCTCAGGTCGGTCGCAAAGATCTGCAGCGTGCAGCTCGCGTGCTGGGGCATCGCTTCAAGGATTTCAACGAAGGCGATAGCCAGCGAATAGGCTTCCTCGCCGGACGAGCAACCGGCAACCCAGGCGCGAAGGGTAGGGGCACCCGGGGCGGCATGGCGCGCAAGCAGGACAGGCAGGATCTGATCCTTGAGGTCCTTCCAGATGTCCGGGTCGCGAAAGAAGGCGGTGACGCCGATGAGCATCTCCTTGAACAGCAGGTCCAGTTCCTGGGTGTTTTCATTCAGAAAAGCTGCGTAGTCGGCCATCGTGTGCAAGGAGTGGACGGCCATGCGGCGACCGATGCGACGCACGAGGGTATTGGGTTTGTAGTCTGCGAGGTCGTGCCGGGTGCGCGCGTGCAACAGTCCGAGAATGTGGCTCAGTGCCGCCGCGCTGCCGGCGGGCTCGGGCACACCTTCATCGGTCATGGCGAGAGCGCTCGGGATGCCAAGGATACGTGTCGGCATCTCGCCGGGCAGTGCGACGATGTCGACACAGCCCGCTGCGATCGCGTTCTTCGGCATCGCGTCGAACTGGGCCGAGTCGGGTTGCTGCGCCAGGGTCAGGCCGCCTTGCGTCTTGATGGCCTGCAGACCCAACGTGCCGTCATCCCCCATCCCCGACAGAACGACGCCGACGGCCCGGTCACCCAGCTCTCTGGCCAACGAGCTGAACAAAACGTCGATCGGCAGGCGCCTCCCGCGCAACCGTGGCGGTTTGGCCAGGTGCAGCGCGCCGCCGCCGACGGTAAGTTCAGAGTCAGGGGGAATCACATAGACAGTGTCGGGCTCGATTCGCTGTGCGTTGCGCGCCTCATGTACGGGCATCGAGGTGACCCGCTGCAGCAACTCGCCCAGCAACGCCTTGTGTCTCGGATCCATGTGCTGAACGACCACGTAAGCCAGGCCGCTCAAGGCGGGGATGCCGGCGACGAACTGTCCCAGCGGTTCCAGTCCGCCCGCAGACGCGCCTACCCCGACGATGCGAATGCTCCGGGGCGCCAGGCTCAAGGGGGGAAAGACCGAATTCAGAACCATGTGCGAGTATGAGTGCGGCGCTGCGGAAGTCGGATGTCGGGCCCCAGGCGGATCGGCTCGGGATGCTGCTCGCCCGGGCGACAAGCTTCGCCGCGTTTTTCGAGGACCCACGCGCTGGCAGCGAACCGTTGGCTGCCACGAGAGCATTCATTCGGTCGTCGCGGGGGAGCTCGGTGCGAAGCGGTCGCCGAGTGCACGGCGCACCATGTCTGTACGAAGTCGCACAGACCGATGGGCACCGTGCGCGCACATTCGATCCAAGACGACGCCTGCCATCGCAAGCGTCCGCACGCCTGGTTGCCGCATCGCCTCATCGGAACTCCCCACATGACCCCCACCGCCCACTCGCCCCCCGAAAGTTTCGCCCTGCTGGACGCCTGGTGGCGTGCCGCCAACTACCTGTCGGTGGGGCAGATCTACCTGATGGACAACCCGCTGCTGCGCGAGCCGCTCGCGCTTGCGCACATCAAGCCGCGCCTGCTCGGCCACTGGGGCACGACCCCGGGCCTGAACTTCATCTATGCGCACATGAACCGCGCGATCAACGCGCGTGACCTGGAGGCGATCTTCGTTGCCGGGCCGGGCCACGGCGGGCCGGGCGTGGTCGCCAGCACCTACCTGGAGGGCACCTATACCGAGGTCTATCCGCACATCTCGCGCGACGAGCAGGGCCTCCAGCGGCTGTTCACGCAGTTCTCGTTCCCGGGCGGCATCCCGAGCCATGTGTCGCCGGAGACGCCGGGCTCCATCCACGAGGGCGGCGAGCTCGGCTATTCGCTGCTGCATGCGTTCGGCGCGGTATTCGACAACCCGGACCTGCTGGCCTGCTGCGTGATCGGCGACGGCGAAGCGGAGACAGGCGCGCTCGCGGCGAGCTGGCACTCCAACAAGTTCCTGAACCCGGCGAGCGACGGCGCCGTGCTGCCCATCCTGCACCTGAACGGCTACAAAATCGCCGGCCCGACCGTGCTGGCTCGCATCGGCGACGAGCAGCTCACGCAGCTCTTGCGTGGCTACGGCTACGAGCCGCACTTCGTCTCGGGCCACGAGCCGGAGGCCATGCACCGCCTCATGGCGGCGGCCCTGGACGCATCGCTCGACGCGATCCGGGCCATCCAGATGCAGGCCCGCTCCGACGGCGTCGGCGCGCGGCATCGCTGGCCCATGATCGTGCTGCGTTCACCCAAGGGCTGGACCGGGCCGAAGTCGGTGGACGGCGTGGCGATCGAGGGCACGCAGCGCGCCCACCAGGTGCCGCTCGCGGGCTTCGCCGACAAGCCGGCGCACATCGCGCTCTTGCAGGAATGGATGCAAAGCTACCGGCCCGAAGAACTGTTCGATGCCCACGGCGTCCTGCGTGCGGACATTGCGGCGCTCGCACCCCGGGCCGAACGCCGCATGAGCGCGAGCCCGCACGCCAACGGCGGCCTGCTGCTCAAGAACCTCAAGCTGCCGGACTTCCGCGACTACGCCGTGTCCGTGCCTGCGCCCGGCGCCGTCGACGCCGAGGCCACCCGCGTCATGGGCGAATTCCTGCGCGACGTGATGCGCCTGAACGACGGCGATCGCAACTTCCGGCTCATGGGCCCCGACGAGACCGCCTCCAACCGCCTGGGTGCCGTCTTCGAGGTAAGCAACCGCACGTCGACCGCCGAAATCCTGCCGGGCGACGACCACGTCGCACCTGACGGCCGCGTGATGGAAGTGCTCAGCGAGCATCTCTGCCAGGGCTGGCTTGAGGGCTACCTGCTGACCGGACGGCACGGCTTCTTCTCGTGCTACGAGGCCTTCATCCACATCGTCGATTCGATGTTCAACCAGCATGCCAAGTGGTTGAAGGTGACGCGTGGCATCCCGTGGAGGCGCCCCATCGCGTCGCTGAACTACCTGCTCACCAGCCATGTCTGGCGGCAGGACCACAACGGCTTCAGTCACCAGGACCCGGGCTTCATCGACCACGTCGTCAACAAAAGGGCCGAGGTGGTGCGCGTGTACCTGCCGCCCGATGCCAACACGCTGCTGTCGGTGGCGGACCACTGCCTGCGCAGCCGCAACTATGTCAACGTGATCGTGGCCGGCAAGCAGCCCGAAGCGCAGTGGCTCGACATCGCGGCGGCCGAGCGGCACTGCAGCGTGGGCCTGGGCATCTGGGACTGGGCCAGCAACGATGCCGGCGTGTCGCCCGACGTGGTGATGGCCTGCGCCGGCGACGTGCCGACGCTGGAGACGATGGCGGCGGTGGACCTGCTGCGCACGCTGCTGCCCCAACTGAAGGTGCGCGTGGTGAACGTGGTCGACCTGATGGCGCTGGAATCGCCGTCGGGGCATCCCCACGGGCTGCCGGACGCGGTCTTCGATTCGATCTTCAGCACCGAAGCGCCGGTCATCTTCGCGTTCCACGGCTATCCCGCGCTCATACACCGGCTCACCTACAAGCGGCGCAACCACGGCAACTTCCATGTCCACGGCTACCTGGAAGAAGGCACCACCACCACGCCGTTCGACATGACGGTGCTCAACCGGCTCGACCGCTTTCACCTGGCGGCCGACGCGATCGACCGCGTGCCGCGCCTGCACGAGATGGCCGGGCATGTGCAGCAGCACCTGCGCGACCGGTTGCTGGACCACCGGGCCTACATCACCCGGCACGGGGAAGACATGCCCGAGATCCGCAACTGGAGATGGGGCGGCCCGGCCTGACTGTCCGTTTGACCATGCGTTTGACTATCCGCGCTCGTGGCCCTTCGCAAAGCGCAGCAGGGCCCTGCTGCGCGGCAGGTCGCGCATGAAGGGCGGAATCGACAGCGCCAGCAGCAGCGCGGCGAGCGGCACGACGCACACGAAGCCGACGTACTTGAAGCCGAGCGCGCCGACGATGCCACCGAGCACAAACATGCCGATCAGTCCGCCGGCCCTGCGCATGCGGCTGCGGTCGTGGTGGACCGCGGCCGCGGGCTCGTTCCTTCCGTTCCAGTAGAGGAGCTTGCCGATCTCCATGCCGAGGTCGGTGATGTTGCCTGTCATGTGCGTGGTGCGTATGCTGCCTCCAGAAGTCTTGGAGGCGACCGCGTTCTGCAGGCCCATGATGAAGGACAGCAGCAGCACGGTGAGCGGCACCGCGAAGGGCGTGACCCAGGTGAGCGTCACGGCGCCCATCAGGCCGAAGGGAAACATGAGCGCGGCTTCGAGCAGCAGCGGCAGCGCGTAGACGCTGTGCAGATGGTGCTGACGGCCCCAGTTCACCAGCACCGCGCACACGGCGGCGCCGGAGAGAAACGCCAGAACGGCCCCCATCGCATTGAGCAGCAGCCTGGCGTTGCCCAGCACCAGCCCGTCGGCCAGCTGCGACGCGAACCCGGTCATGTGCGAGGTGTACATGTGCAGTACCAGGAACCCGCCCGCGTTCACCGCGCCGGCGTTGAAAGCCAGCAGCAGGCCCAGCGCCCTGTTCGTCGAGGGGGCGCGATGTCGGCTGGTCAGAAAGCGCAGTCTGCGCATGGGTGGACGGTTCCTTGGAGGCGGAGCCCATTCTTGCGCGCAGCGGGCTGCGGCCGCAATCCTATCGGTGCTGTTTCGCCGCGGACTGTCCCTTGGCTGTGACACGCATGACCGTCGCCTGGCCCGAATAAACGGTTCGCCCTCGTTGGTGCAGCACAGGCGGAAGGTCCGCCTCTATCAGCTGAGCGGCTCGTAGCACATCGCATTTCTCGATGTCGCTTTGGTCGTCGATCTTGAGTGGGAGTTGCGCGCAGCAAAGTCGACTGAGCAATGTCATCGGCATCTGGATTTCCTTCGATCATCCGCAAATCGCATACCGCATCGCGCTGGGCGACCAGGGTGGCGGTACGCGACTCTTCAGGGTTGCCATGGTGTGGCTGAACGGCCCACGCTACCGCCGGAGCGCTCGATGCACCGTTCGCCAGCGCACGCTGGCATGCGAAATTTGCGGGCTTCTGTGTGCGGCACCGCACAGACGACAAGGTATCGGCCGCAAAATGATGTGCACTTTGGAATCTTCTTCCGCCATGGCATCGTCCCCGCCCTCGTCTTCAACGCATGCAGCCGTGGCGCGCAACAGTCTCCTACAGGTCATGCCACCCGAGGTGCTCCAGGGCCTGATGCCGCTGCTCGAGCTGGTGCCGCTCAGGCTGGGGGAAGTGCTCTACGAATCGGGCGTCGTGCAGCAGTACGTCTATTTCCCGACCGATTGCATCGTCTCGCTGCTGTACGTGCTGGAGAACGGGCAATCGGCCGAGATCGCCGTCGTCGGACTGGAAGGCATGGTCGGCGTCTCGCTGTTGATGGGCGGCGGCAGCACGCCCAACCGCGCCGTGGTGCAGAGTGCAGGCCATGCATATCGCCTGAGTGCCGGTCACATCAAGCAGCTGACCGACAACGGCGGGCCGTTGCTGCATCTGCTGCTGCGCTACACCCAGTCGCTGATCACGCAGATGTCGCAGACGGCGGTGTGCAACCGGCACCACTCGCTGGAGCAGCAACTGTGCCGCTGGCTGCTGTTGAGCCTGGACAGGCTGCCCGGCAACGAACTGGTGATGACGCAGGAGCTGATCGCCAACATGCTCGGCGTGCGGCGCGAAGGCGTGACGGAGGCCGCCGGCAAGCTGCAGCGCCTGAATCTGATCAGGTATGCGCGAGGACACATCACGGTGCTGGACCGCCCCGGTCTGGAGAAGCAGGTGTGCGAATGCTACGAGGTCGTGAAGCGGGAGACCGATCGCCTGCTGCCGCGCCCGCTGGCGGCCTGATTCCGTCGCGGCTTGGCGGCCGCTCTTGGTACGCCTGCGCACAGACGCGAGCCGAGTCGTCGGCAACAATGCGCCCGGTCTGCGCATTTCCGCGCTGGTTTTCTCCAACAAGCGGTTCCGTGACATCAGCCCCGACCCGCCCCGTCCTCAATCGCTTGCTCGAAGCGCTGCCGCACGCGGACAGGGTGCATCTGCTCGAGAGATGCGACAGCGTGGAGTTGGTCACGGCCCAGATCCTCTACGAGCCGGGGGACGTCATTCATCACATCCACTTTCCCACCAGCGCTTTTGTCTCGCTGGTGTCCACCGCGGATGGCCACGACGGCCTTCAAACCGGCATGGTAGGCAACGAGGGCGCCCTGGGCTACGAACTGTCGCTGGATGTGCAGAGCGCGCCGCTGCGGGCGCTGGTGCAGGGCGCTGGCAAGGCGTGGCGCCTGACGGCGCAATCGTTCGCACAGGAACTGGAACAGAACACGATGCTCAAGCGCATCCTCAACCGCTACGTATGCGTGCTCTTGATGGAATTCGGTCGCTCGGGCCTGTGCAATCGCTTCCATCAGATCGAAGAGCGCCTGGCGCGATGGCTGTTGACGACGCAGGATTGCGCGCATTCCACGCACCTTGCGCTGACCCATGAAGTGCTGGGGCGCATGCTGGGTGTGCGCCGGGTGGGCATCACCAATGCCGCCACGGCGCTGCACACGCGCCAGCTCATCGACTATCGCCGGGGGGTCATCACCATCACGGACCGCGAAGGACTGGAAAACGCGGCATGCGACTGCTACCGGGCCAACCGGCGCAGCTATGCGCATCTGATCGCATAGCTGGCAGCCAGTTTCCCTTGTCAATTCCCAAGGCTGCCATCGCTCTGACGGCCTGAACATGCGCCGCTCTTCACAGCGCACAGCGCACAGCGCACAGCGCAGTTT
The DNA here is from genome assembly GCF_030815625.1 of Variovorax sp. W1I1. NCBI lineage: Bacteria > Pseudomonadati > Pseudomonadota > Betaproteobacteria > Burkholderiales > Comamonadaceae > Variovorax > Variovorax sp. W1I1. Next base: position 2,439,171 of record NZ_JAUSWZ010000001.1, read on the forward strand.
GGCTTTGACACGAACGGGCGGGCTGTCGAGGCGGGGCGCCAGCGCGCATTTCAGCCGATTGCGTCATGGGCAACACGCGCAGGACGATTGTCGCCGGCCGCCTGCCGGTTGAGTCCCCACGCAGCGCTTCTGCAAACGAATTCGTTGGCGACGACGGGATCATCCCGCCTTGCATGCGTTCCAGCGTTCGCTTTGTCCTGCTCGTCGCCGGTCAGGGCGATCCTTCGGGGGGTGTCCCCGCGTCTCGCATGCGATTCAACTCTGCGCGCCCAAGGGGCGTGATTCTCAGGATGATCGCGACGCGCCCGTCTGTGCCCTCACTGCTGGAAGGCGGCAATACCGCTTCCACAAGTTCGGCAGCGGCGAGGACCGAAGTGCACTGAATTTCATTCTCGGATTTGATCGCGAGCGGGAAGGAAGCGCCTTCGATGCGCTGAAGAAAGTCCATGGGCATAAACGGTCGTCCTTCCAGGGCCGCAGGCTGCCGGCATGATTTGCTGAGTTTGCAATCTACTCCACCTAACCCAATTCGGTAATCGGCTTCAACCAGTCCACGGCGGCGTCGTCGGGCGGCACGCCCGAAGTCGCTCATCGCGCCACAGTTGCGGGCGCAGCACGAGTCTGCATCATCGCGACGCGCTACTCGGGGTGCTTCGAACGGTCGGAGCGCAAGCGACGCGGCTGCGTTTGAGGTGAGGCGTCTGCACTGCGCGCCTCCTCGAATCCATCTCGTGCAGTTTCGTCGAGGCCGCGCCGTGGTACCCGTGCTCAGCCCCACGGGGCCCATGCGCGGGCACAGACGCAGCATGCGCAGCACCTCCAACGCCTGTGTTGACCGGGGGCACGGTGTGCATGGTCTTCATCTTCATACGCTCTGGTGGGATGCGCCGCACCAAGCATCAATGGCAATTTCGGTCAACGCAAATCAATGAGCTCGTCCGTGCGCATGAAGGTGTCGGCCATCAGCCTCATCGTTGGCAGCGCGGCGGCCGTCACGGAACAAGGCCTTGATCTTGCCGACAGCCGTTTGCGTGCCACGCAATGCCGCGGCAGTCGGCGCTTGGAATTCTCATCGAAAAGCCGTGCGGAAAAGTGCGTGCCGCGCAAGCGTTGCCCGGTGGGCGCGACGCTCGGATCATCGCGGCTTCCGTCGTGAAGACGTGCGGACTTCCAGTGCCGGGATCGCGATGCGATGCGGTGCGCGGTGGAGGTCGGCGCGCTTCGTTTCATCGGTATTTCCGTTGTCCTTGTCGCTCCAATTCATGAAAACCCTTTCCCTGTGTGCCGTCACGATGGCCACGCTCGCCATGGGCGTCTCTTCGATTACCAGCGCCCAGATCGCGTACCTGGGTCCGGCGGGCAGCTGGACCCATCAGGCCTGCATGGACCTGTTCGGCGACACCCACCTGGTCGCGCTCGACAGGCAGGCGCTCTTCGAGGCCCTGCGCGCGAAAACCGTCGCCAAGGCCTGCGTGCCCGCCACGACATCGGTGGTCGGGGCTACGCCTTATCTGGACGACGTGCTGGCGCTCGAGACCGTGCATGTGGTGGGCGAGTACCCGAAGGCACTGGGTTACAGCCTGCTGGCCAAGCCCGGCACCCGCAAGGAGGACATCCGCACGGTGCTGGCGCACCCCGTGGCGCTGGAGGAGGTCAAGCCCTGGCTCGATCTGGAGATGCCGCACGTCGTACGCCAGCCGGCGGCGAGCGGCGGCGCTGCGGCGAAGTCGGTGGCCGAAGGCGCAGCGTCGGGCATGGCCGCCATGGGGCCGCCCGGCGCGGCCCGCCTCTACGGCCTCACGCCGATTGTCAGCGGCATCGAGGAGGGGCCGCACAACACGACGCGCTGGTGGGTGCTGGGGCATGCGATTCCGGCACCCAGCGGGCATGACAAAACGACGCTGCTGCTGACCGTCGATGAAGAAGGCTTTCAGCGGTCGCTGCAGGCGCTCGCGCAATCGGCCCGGGTCCTTGCCGTCTACGAGCGCCCGGGCAAGCGATCGCTGGACGGGCACCGCTATGTCATCGACGTCGTGGGCCATGCCTCGCAGCCAGAGATCGCGAGGCTGCTGGCCGAGCATGCGGAGTTCCGGGTTCTCGGCTCCTATCCGAGGCGGTATTGAACGCGGGCGCGGCGCAGCGCGGCCGCGGGCGCCGTAGATACAGCGGTATCGTCACCTGGATGCCGGTGCAGATGTTTCGCGATCTGCTGCCTTCGGCTGTCGCGCCAAGGCTCTCCAATGGATCGATTGCCGGTAACGTCCAAGGGGGCGTGAGTCCTTGAAACGCCCGCCGCCTGGCGGTGTGCACCGGCTTGTTTTGCAGCACGCAACGATCGAACGCGTCGCACCACCAAGCTCCAAAACCCCAACGGGGCGAATCCCAGCGAACCCCAGCATATCCCGATGGGATGGACAGCCGCTGGGTCAGTCGCTTCGCCGACTTGGCGAAGGACTTGGGCCCCGCCGCCAGCGTGGAGTCCATGCCGCTACTGCGACTACCACTTCACGCGAACACCGATCGAACCCGTTCAACGAACTCTTCACCTTGGCGTTCCCGCCCGAAGACCAGAGCTTTCCGATTTCGCCGTAGAGGCTGGTTGTCTGACCGATGGCCAGCGTGAGTGACCCGTTCGGCATCTAGGGAGGCGCGCGCCGCAGTGTCTGAGAAGCCCCGGTACTTGGTCGGACGAACACAGTCGCCATGCGAAGTCGGGACCGGGTGAGCGGGCCCGGCGGTGGCCGCATGCCGCGGGGGCGCCTAGAGATCCAGCACCAGCGCCCGACTGCAAGCGCGCGAGCAGCAAACCATCATCGTCCTGTTGCTCGCCCGCTCGGCCGCGGTCAGGATTTCGTCGTGGTGTTCGGGAATGCCCTCGAGCACACGCACCTCGCAGGAACCACAGATGCCCTGGCGACAGGAATAGTCGACATCCACGCCTGCCTGCAGAAGCGCGTCGAGTGTGGTCACTTCGGGTCCTACCATGACGCTGCGTCCGCTCCTGGCCAGGCGCAGTTCGAAGCTGCCCGCATCCTGCGGTGGTGCTGCGGCGCCGAAGCGCTCCACGTGAACGCGCGCAGGATCGATGTCTCGCGTCGCTTCGGCGAATGCATCGAGCATGCCCTCCGGCCCGCAGCAGTAGAAGTGCGTGCCTGGTGGCGCGTCGGCCACGAGCGTACCCAAGTCGATGCGGCCTGTGCTGGCGCTGCTGTGCAGATGCACTCTCTCTCCCATCTGCCGAAGCTCTCGCGCAAAGGCCGCGGCCGCCGCGTTTCCAGCCGAGTAGTGCAGGCACCACGGCCGGCCTTCGCGCTCCAAGGCCCTCGCCATCGGCAGCAGCGGGGTGATGCCGATCCCTCCGGCAACGAGCATTGAGGGGCCGTCATGGTCTGCCAGTGCAAACTGGTTTCGTGGCGCGGATACCTGAATCACGTCGCCGACACGCAATCTGTCGTGCACGAAGGCCGATCCGCCTCGACTGCCCGCCTCACGCTTCACGGCCAGCAGGTAGATTCCTTCCTCGCCGCTGACCACGGAATAGGGGCGCGTCACGCCATCGGCCAGGTGTATGTCCACATGGGAGCCAGGCGATGCGGGCGGGAGCCCGCGATCCTCTGTGTGGCGAAGTTCGATGCTCAGCACGTCCTGCGACTCCAGGCGCATGGCGGTTACCTGGACTGCGAAGACGCTCTTAGCCTGTCCCGCGCTTTTCTCTGCTTGTTCCTGCATGTCTTCCCGAGGCCGCGGCCGCAAAGGGCCGGCGGTCTTCAGCCTTCCTTACTGTTGCACTGCGAGGCCAGAGGCCTTGATGACCTTGCTGAACTTGGCCACGTCCTTCTCGAGCCATTTCCTGGCCTCCGAGGACCCCACGAAAGTGGGCTGGACATCGAGATCGTTCAGCTTCCTGACGATGTCCGCATCCTTCATCGCGGTCTGCAGCGCGGCCTCAAGTTTCGCGACCACGCTCGCCGGCGTGCCCGCGGGGGCGGAAAGCGTCACGAGCTGTTCGTTGTCGTCCATCTCCGGGTAGCCCTGCTCGCCGGTGGTTCCGACCTGCGGCATGGCCTTGAGGCGCTCGTGCCGCTGGACCGCGATGTTGTGGATGCCGTTGCCCTCGAAGTTGCGAACGATCGAGCTGTAGGGCAGGGCGCAGGCCTGCACCTCGCCGGCCTTCAAGGCAGTCAGGGCCGGGGCAACGCCGTTGTAGGGCACATGGATGACGTTCAGTACGGTGCCCGTCTTGGACTTCACCAGGCCCTTGAACATCTCGAGTTGCAGATGGTTGAGTCCGCTCACGCCCGTCGTGCAGAAGCTCAGGCCGCCCGGCCTGTCATGCGCCAGCTTCACCAGCTCGGGCAAGGTCTTGACCTGCGCCGACGCGGTGACCGCGAACAGCGAGGTATACACGGCCACGCCGCCGAGCGGCGCGTAGTCCTTCAGCTGGTACTCGAAGTTCGGCACGATGAGGTTCAGGAAGCCGAACGCGGAGCCGGAGGCGATGAACAGGGTGTAGCCATCGGGCTTGGCCTGCGCGACGTAACGTGCTCCGACCGCGCTGCCCGCGCCTGGGCGGTTCACGACCAGCACCGGCTGGCCCAGCAGATCGCGCAGCTTTTCCGCGAGGACGCGGGCCGTCGCGTCGAGGCTGCCGCCGGGTGCGAACGGCACGATGATCGTCACCGCCTGCTTGGGGAAGTCCGTCTCGGCGGCCTGTCCATGGCCTGCGCCAAGGGCGACGACGCCGGCAAGCAAAAGGTTGCGGATCAGCGTCCGCGCGCCGAAGGGAAGGTGAGGGAATTTCATCGTTTGTCTCCTGGTCTTGTGTGTGGAAGCGCCGGGTGTCGCCGGGTCGCGAAATGCCGAGGTGATCTCAGGTGGCTGCCGGGTCCTTCGGTCGTGCCGTGCCCATGAGGTCGTCCGACTCGGTGGGGTCGAGGCTTTCGGGCAGCACAGTCTGCGTGGCACGCACGCTGTACAGGTGCGGCATGTCCGGGCCCACGGGGCGTTGGCCTTCTGCGCAGGCGAGCGCCGTGTCCATGAGCAACCGGCGCATCGCGACCACGGCGCGATCGCTGGTGCCGAGATGTTCACGCGTCCTGTCCACGATGGGGCCGGCCGACTCGGCGACCATGGCGTCCTGCGCGCGAATGCCCGCAATGCCGGTGAAGGAAACGGTCTTCTGCTGCTGGCGATCGATGAGGTAGTCGTTGTCCAGCCGTTCCGTTGGACGGGTGGTCCCCGGAATCACGCGGCGGTGTGCGTAGTCGCCGTTGCGCCATGCCGTGAGCTCCTTGTCCTCCAGTGGGCGATCCGGCCGGAAGGTGGCGCACAGCACCCAGCAGCGCCCATCGTTCATCGGCACCCACATGCGCACCAGCCGGGCTTCGGCCGGGTGCGGCGGAATCATCGTGTAGAAGGGCAGCAGGAACTGGTTCAGGCGCCAGTAGCGCTGGCCCTCGTCGACGCGCCGCCCATTGCAGGCCATGAAGCCCGATGGGCTCGGCACGATCTTCCAGAGCGGCGCCTTGTCGTTTTTGAAGAACCGGCCTGTCAGCGCGCGATCGTCGTCGTTCGTCTTGTCCACCAGGCTGTGCAGGAAGCCGACATGCGCGCTGTCCAGTTCTCCCTCCATGGCCTGGGCGTAGTTGCAGTCCTGCTCCCAGCGCGAGACGTACACGTGCGAGGAGGGCAGCCCGAGCCATTCGAAGTCGGGCAGCGGCGGCATCTTGTCGGGCTCGCCCATGTAGACCCAGAGCACGCCGCCGGCCAGGCGCGCCGGATAGGCGCGCGCGCGCACCTTGCAGCGCATGGGGCTGTCTGGCGCCTCGGTCGGCATGTCCAGGCACTGGCCATCCACGCCGAACTTCCAGCCGTGATAGACGCAACGCACGCCGCCTTCCTCGTTGCGGCCGAAGAAGAGGCTGGCGCCGCGGTGTGGGCACTGCTGGTCGAGCACGCCGACGCGTCCTTCCGTGTCGCGAAACACCACCAGCGCTTCTCCCAGCAGTTGCAGGCGAACGGGCGGCTCGTCGGAGGCAGGCACTTCCGCCTCGGTCATGGCCGGTGTCCAGAAGCACCGCATCAGCTTACCCATCGGGGTGTCGGGATTGGTGCGCGTGAGGAGGTCGTTGTTTTCTCTGCTGAGCATGATTTGTTCGTGAGGTACTTTGGGAGGAATGGGATGTCAGTCCGGAAGGTCGCCGTCGAAGGATTCGTCGCTCAACCTCGGAAGGTTCTCGATCAACGTGTGCAGGTCGGCGCGCAGGCGCTTGACCTGGGCCGCGCTCATGCCGTGCGTCAACCGGACCTCGCGCTGCTGCGACGTGCTGTAGAGCTCCTGCGAAAGCGAGCGGCCCGTCTCCGTCAGGGTGATCGTCATCTCGCGTCCGTGGCGCGCCAGCGTGACCAGCCCTTGCTGGCTCAGGACCTGCAGACTGCGGCTGGCCGCGGCCTTGTCGACGTCGGCGGCGGCGGCCACGAAGGCCGCACTGCATTCGTGCTCCACACCCAGCGCGAGCAGAAGCCGGTACTCCGTTGTCCCGATGTCCCAGCGCTCCATGTAGAAGCTCGACGCGCTGCGGCTCAATCGGACAGACAGGCTCGTGACCAGCCATCCGATGAAGTCCGTCGCGAGCGCGGGCAGTGGCCGATCGACGACTGGGTCGGCTGGCTCGGTTCGTCGCTGGGCGGTTACGGATGTACCGCGGCGACGGGAAGGGCGCGCGGGCGCGGCAATGGTTTTCTTGGCTGGCATCGCGGGATGGAAAAAATGAGCAGAACTGATTGTTGATCGCTCAACGTTGATGTGTCAACAATGAGCGTCGTGTGCCCAGCCCTCGGAGTGAGTTCGACCCCAACGGCGACACCGACAGGTCGGCGTGGTGATCATCCCCAAGGTGACGGGATCCTGTCTGCAAGAAGAAGCGCCTCGAAGGCATGCCCCTGCTGCGCGGCCCTCGGTCAGCGGCAATCACGGGTGCGCGGCGGGCCCCTCGACGAACACGTCCGAGTGAAAGTCGCCTGTGCCGCTCGTGTCGCGCGTGCATGCCATGCGGCCCGCCCCTGGGCCCGCCCACCGTCACCGACGCGGACAAGGTACTGGCGCTTGTCGCGCGTCGCCCAGAGGAGGCTACGCCAGCAACGACGGCGAGCTTGAACTGGATGTGCGCTCGATGGCCGTTCCCGTGCTCGACCGCTCGGGCCAGGTCATGGCGGCGATGAGCATCGCCGTGCGCGCCGAGCGCATGACGCTGGCCGAGGTGCGCGAAACCTTTCTGCCCGCGCTGCGCAAGGCCGCCGGCAGCCCTGGTGACGCGGCTGCACGCCGCGTGAGCTTCGTCACGGGACGCAAACGGCCCACGCATCGTGTGCCGTGTGCCGGGTGCCGCCTATTCGGCCTTGATCCCGGCAGCCTTCACGACCGGTGCCCACTTGGTGATCTCGCTGCGGATCGTTGCAGCGAAATCGGCCGCGCTGGATCCGACCGGCTCCACGCTCAACTCAGCCAGCCGCTGGCGCACATCCGGCATCTGCATCACCTTGATGAGGTCGCCCGAAAGCTTGGCCCCCACGGGCGCCGGCAAACCAGCTGGTGCGACGAAGCCGAACAGGCTCTCCAGCGAATAGCCGGGAATGGTCTCGCCGATGGTCGGATAGTCCGGATAGATGCGGCTGCGGCGCGCGTTGGTGATGCCCAGTACCTTGAGCTTGCCGGCCTTCACGTGCGGCAGCGCCGAGTCGAGCAGCACGAAGCCGACCGGCACGCGTCCGCTCAAGAGGTCGTTGTAGGCCGGCGCGCTGCCGTTGTACGGGATGTGCACCATGCCCGCGTTGGTGCGCACGTTCATGAGTTCGCCTGCCAGCTGCGTTGCGGTCCCGATGCCCAGCGAGGCGAAGCTGACCGAACCGGGCTTCGCGCGCGCCTTCTCGATCAGCCCCTTCACGTCGTCGGCAGGGAACGAGGGGATCGCCACGAGCGCGATCACCGGAAAACCCAGCAGGCTCAGCGGCGTGAAGTCCTTGACCGTGTCGTAGGGCAGGTCGGTGCGCAGCGACGGATTGATCGTGAAAGCGCTGATCACGATGCCGAAGGTGTAGCCATCGGCCGGTGCGCGGGCGATGGCCTGCGTGCCGACGATGGTGCCGGCGCCCGGCTTGTTGTCGACGATCACGCTCTGCTTCCAGAGTTCGCCGAGCTTCTGTGCCATCAGCCGGCCGACCACGTCGGTGGCGCCGCCCGGCGGCAGCGGGACGACCATGCGCACCGGGCGGACCGGAAAGTCGGCCGCGAGCGCATGGCGCGGCAGCAGTGTGCAGGCGCCCAGCAACGCGGCGGTGCGCAGCGCAATGCGGCGCGATGGCCGGGAAGGGGAGCGGGTCACGGTGTCTCCTTTGTTTTCAGATAGATCCATGGCCTCGACTGCGCGTCGCGGGCCTGGAACGCGTCGATCTCGGCGCTGCGCGCCAGCGTCAGTTCGAGGTCGTCCAGTCCGCGCAGCAGCCCTTCGCGACGCCGCGCGGGCAGGTCGAAGGGCAACGCGGCCAGGCCTGGCGCCTGCACGGTGCACGTGCCAAGGTCGATGGTCATGGGTGCGGAGGGCGATTGCGTCACCGCATGTGCGAGTGCCTCCACCTGTGCGCGCGGCAACTTGACCGGCAGCAGGCCGTTCTGGAAGCAGTTGCCATGGAAGATGTCGCCGAAGCTCGGCGCCACGATGCAGCGCAGGCCCAGTGCCATGAGCGCCCAGACGGCGCCCTCGCGCGAACTGCCGCAGCCGAAGTTGTCGCCCGCAAGCAGGATGCTTGCTTCGCGGTAGGGTGCGCGATTGAGCACGAATCCGGGGTCTTCGGTGCCGTCAGCGCGAAAGCGCAGGGCTGCGAGCGCGTGCGGTCCCAACTCGTCGCGCGGCACGCCCCCGAAAAGCGGCTCGACGCGGATGATCGTGTCGGTGTCGATGTTGTCGAGCAGCAGCGGCGCGGCCACGGCGTGCAGCACGGTGAAGGGCGTCATGCGTGCGGCTCCAGGGTCCGGTGGTCGACGATGCAGCCCGCGACGGCGGCGGCCGCGGCCATCTGGGGGCTTGCCAGGTGTGTGCGCGCACCGGGGCCCTGGCGTCCCACGAAGTTGCGGTTCGAGGTCGACACGGCGCGTTGCCCGGGTGGCACCGCCTCGCCGTTGCCGGCCACGCACAGCGAGCAGCCCGACTCGCGCCATTCGAAGCCCGCGTCGCGGAAAACCTGATCGAGCCCTTCGTCCTCCGCCGCACGCTTGACGAGTTCGGATCCGGGGACGACCCAGGCCTTCACCCCCGGGGCCACGCGGCGGCCCCGCACCACGGCCGCAGCCAGCCGGAGGTCCGAGATCCGCGCGTTGGTGCACGAGCCGATGAAGACCCAATCGATGGGTGTGCCCGCGATCGGATCGCCGGCGCGAAGGCCCATGTACTCGAGCGCGGCTTGCTGGGCCGGGCCGGCGGGCGCGGGTACGACGTCGCCGACATCGAGCACATCCTGCGGACTCACGCCCCAGGTGATCTGCGGGCCGATGCCGGAAGCGTCAATGCGCACCTCGCGGTCGAACACCGCGTCGTCGTCGCCGTGCAGCGCACCCCATTGCGCCACCGCCCGTTCCCAAAGCGCGCCGGTCGGTGCATAGGGGCGTTCGCGCAGGTAGTCGAAGGTGCGCGCGTCGGGCGCGATGATGCCGAAGCGCCCGCCCATCTCCACCGAGAGGTTGCACACCGTCATGCGCGCTTCCATGTCGAGCGCATCGATGGCAGGACCCGCGTACTCGACCGCGCAGCCCGAGGCACCCGTCGCGCCGAGGCGACCGATGGTATGCAGGATCAGGTCCTTCGCGCTCGCGCGCCGTGGCAGGGTGCCATCGAACCAGATGCGCATCTGGCGCGGGCGCTGCAGCACGATGGTCTGCGTGGCAGCGACATGCTGGAACTCGGTGGCGCCGATCCCGAACGCCAGCGCTCCGAGGGCGCCGTGTGTGCAGGTGTGGCTGTCGCTGCAGACGATGGAAGTGCCCGGCAAGGTCAGTCCCAGCTCGGGGCCCACCACGTGCACGATGCCCTGGCCAGGCTGCCCGAGATCGAACAGCCGGATGCCCTGGGCATGGGTCTCGTGGCGCAGGTCCTTGAGGTAGCGCAACGCGTTGGCCGTGTGGCCGGTGCGCCCCGGGGCGGTGGAGACCGTGTGGTCGGGCGTCGCGAAGGTGAGTTCGGGGTTGCGTACCGCGTGCCCGCGCTGGCGCAGCGCAGCCAGCGCCTTGCTGCCGGGATCACTGACCAGGTGGCGGTCCACGTGCAGCAAGGAGAAGCCGTCTCCAAGGTCCGCCACGACGTGGCTGTCCCATATCTTGTCGAAGAGCGTGCGGCCTGCCATGCGGTGTTTCATGATTTGCGGCCGCCCAACGGCGGCTTGGTATTATTGTATTGACATCAATACATTAAGCAAGGCGCGGCATCGCCAGCCGTTAAGATTTCCGAATGGACCTCAATCGGCAACCCGGCGTCGCGCTGCATCACCAGATCACCACCATGATCGAAGACATGGTGGCCAGCGGCAGGCTGCGTGACGGCGACCGGTTGCCCACCGAAGAAGACCTGCGTGCGCAATACGGCGTCTCGCGCGTGACGGTGCGGCGCGCGCTGCAGTCGCTCGAGGCGCGGGGCCTGCTCAAGCGGCAGCGCGGCCGTGGCACTTACCTGTCTGTGCCGTTCGCATCGGCGCCGTTGCCGATGCCCATGAATGCGTTTCTTGCGGCCATGGCCGAGCGCCGCTCGCGCAGCACGCCCAGCGTGAAGGAGTTCGGCTTCGTGCCGGCGCCGCTCGACGTGGCAACGGCGTTGCAGCTGGAGGAGGGCACAGCAGTGCTGAAGGTGGTGCGCGTGCGCGCGACCGGGCGCACGCCGATCCTGCACAGTGTGGTCTACCTGACTGAGGACGTCGGGCGGCGCTTCGCCAAGACCGACTTCGGCCGTGCCGCGTTGACCGAACTGCTGCAGGCTGAGGGCATCCGCTACGACCGCATCGAGATGGTCACCCGCGCCACGCTGGCCGACGTCTCGCTCGCAAAGCTGCTCGATGTGGCCATCGGCTCTGCGCTGGTCGACGTCATGCGCATTGGCTACGACAAGAAGGGCAGGCCCTTCGAGTTCCAGATCCTGCGCGGACCTTCGGACCGCTTTCACACGCACGTCACGATCAGAGGCTGATCTCCAGCGGCGATATCTATCGCTCGGCAGTGCAGCAGGACCGCAATCTGCCAGGACGCAGAGGGCAATCGATTCAGCAGCCGATAACCTGTGATTTCCGACCGGAGGTGGGCTCAGGCGTGGCAGGGCGCGCGACCGCGCACTGCATTCGAGACCGGCCCGACCCGTGCTCGATCGGATGCTATCGCTGCCCCAGCAATGTGATGCAAGCTAGCGAGCGGGTCTAAATCGAAGCCCCCGTCTCTTTCGACGCCTAGACGCTACTGCCCTCGATAAGCCGAGGGGCCACCTGGACGTTGTTGCGGCCCGCTCCCTTGGCCTGGTAGAGCATCACGTCCGCCTGCTGAACCAGCCCCTCGACGGTCGTGGCGCCTCCCCTATAGAACGCGAGGCCGATGCTCGCGGTGACGTTGACCGTCTGCTGTTCGATCACGAATGGCGTGCTCATGGCCTCGACGATCTTGGCGGCGACGGTCGAGGCTATTTCTGGCCGCGGCATGCCTTCCATGATCACCGTGAACTCGTCGCCCCCGATGCGAGCGACGATATCGCTGGAGCGCAGCGTCTGCGACAGGCGGCCGGAGAATGCCCGCAGCAGTGCATCGCCCGCGTTGTGTCCGAACCGGTCGTTGATCTGCTTGAATCGGTCGATGTCCAGGTACATGAGCGCCATCAGTGCGCCCGTGGCGCGGCAGCGCTCCATGGCCTCGGCCACGCGCAACTCGAATCCCGCGCGGTTGATGAGGCCCGTCAGAGGATCCACGCGTGCCAGTTCGGTCAGCCGTCTCTCTTCGATCTTCTGGCGCGTGATGTCGCTGACGACCGCGTGGAAGCCCAGCACGGTGCTGCCGTCGGCCGCCAGCTGCGGGATGTACTGGGCCTCGTAGTAGACATGGCTGTCGCCGCTGGCGATCTCGCTCACGAACGTGACCGCCTCTCCGCGCAGCGCGCTGCGAATATGCGGCTGGACCGACCTGTAGGCTGCGTCGCCCAGCAGCGCACGAACGGTCTGCCCGTGGATCTCCTTGCGCGATCTGCCGAAGCCGCGCTCGTAGGCCAGATTGTTGAAGCGGTAACGCTCGTCGGAGTCGATGTAGGCCACACGCATCGGCAGCACATCGGTCACCGTGCGCAAGCGCGCCTCGCTCTCCTGAAGCGCTCGTTGCGCTTCGCGGTACGAGGTCACGTCGTGGATGAGGGTGTACAGCCCCACGACCGTGTCTTGCTCGTCCCGGTCGGGGACGACCGTGACTTGCACATGGCGCAGACCGCCATCGGGGCGCACCATTTCTCGGTCATAGGCAACGTCCTGACCGGCCAGGGCGGCTCGCAACCGGGGCTCGATCTGCACCCAGGCCTGCTCGCCATAGAACTCCCGCACGCTGGTCCCGATCTGCGGTGCCGCCTCCTCGCCAAACCACTCCTGGTGGGTCCGATTGAGGAAGCGGAATCGCAAATCCCGGTCGAGATAGGAAATCAGCACCGGCAAATGGTCGGTCACCATGCGCAGGCGATGTTCGCTGTCGCGCAATGCCTGTTCTGCCGCCTTGGCAGCCGAGATGTCGCGCATGAGGGCCGAGAAATATTCGACCTTGCCCTCTTTGTCGCGGTGGGCGATGACGATGTGGCTCACCGGAAACTCGCGCCGCGCGGCATCCCAGACCACCGACTCGCCCACCCAGACGCCGGTGGCCACCGCAGCCGGCAAGACCTCCGAGATGAATCTGTCGAGCGTTCGCGGCGGATTGAAGTCTTCCAGCGTCCGGTGCGCGAGCGATGCGTCCAGAGCCACGCCCGTGCGATGGCGTGCGGCAGGGTTCATGTAGGTGATCCGGCCCTTCATGTCGAGCTGCACCACGTAGTCGGTCGTCGCGTCGAATATCGCGGTGAGCGCGCGCATGGCGCTTTCAGCCAGCTTGCGCTCGGTCACGTCGGTGTACGTTCGCAATACGCCCCCGCCTTCGATCGGCACGCTGTGAATTTCGATCGCGCGGCCATCCGGGCGCTTGCGGTCGTAGCTATGCGGCCGATCCAGGATGCCCCCTTGGCGAACGAACTCTTGCACGTCCTGCGGCGTGTGGACGAACTCGTCGGTGGCCCACTGGTAAGCAAGCACCGCTTCGAACGTCGGTTTGGACGCCATCAGGTCTTTCGGCAGATCCAGCAGCTCGACCGCACGCCGGTTGCAGACCTCCACCACGCGCGCGGCATTGACCATCATGACGCCTTGTTCCATTCGCTCCAGCGTGGCTTCCAGGAGCGCCGACTTCTCCGTCAGGAGTTCCTGGCTGGCACGCAAGGCCAGCTCCGTCTGCTTGCGCTCGGTCACGTCGCGGCCGACCGAATGAAGCATCGGTTCGCCCGAGCGATCGCGCTGCAGGCTGTGGGTCCATGCGACCCAGCGCTGGGCGTCGTTGGCAGCCGTCATGCGGTTTTCGCTGGTCACTGTCGTGCTCGTCGAGAGGACTTGCGCAACGACCTGCCGAACGGCCACACGGTCCTCAGGCTCGACGTAGTCGAACAGATTCGCGCCGGTCATCGCCGCGGGCGTGAGCCCGAAGTGCCTCGCGTAGGCCGGGTTGACGTAGGTCAGTTCGCCATCGGGCGTTGCGAGCGACACGAGTTCGGATTGGTCCTCGAGGATGGCTTTGACTCGCTGTTCGCTCGCGACCAATTGCTTGAGCACCGGCCTGACCTGGCTGTGCTGGGCATAGACGGCCAGCGCGACGATGCCCACGAGGGCCAGCGCCAGGAGCTTCAAGCGCGCTCGCAGCGGCGCATAAAGCGTATCGACATCGGTCCTGATCGCCAAACCGAGCCCGAAATTCCTGATCGGCGTAAAGGCCGACAGGATGTTGACGCCACGCCTGTCCTTGAGGAATTGCACGCCGCGTTCACCGAGCAGTGCTCTGGCCACGGGAAGGGCAGCACCACCGGCCGCGTTGAACATCGGCAGTTCGAACCCGGACGGCCGGAACCGATTCGGCGCACAGATCAGCTTGTCGTTGTCGCGCCCGCAGATCGCCACGTCGGACGTATCGCTGGAGGCTCGAACGTCGGCCAGGAGGCTGTCGAACAGCGGCATTCGCTGCTCGGTGAACACCCGCCCCATCGTCCGGCCATCGACGAGCACATCGTTTTCGGTGAGGAGCACATAACCGTCTTTCCAGGCCAGGACGGCGGTCTGCCCCGCGTTCGCCAGACGCTGAACGATCTGCGCCTGTGCACGCACCATCACGCCAGCCTGGACCAGGCGCATGCCGTTCGCATCGAAGATCTCCAGGCCCGTCAAGTCGGCGGTCAGGAAGCTGTCGGCGGCCTTCTGCAGGGCGTCCTTTGCGGCAGCGTCGCCGGGCGCCTTGCCGAGTTTCTCCAGGACTTCGCGCACGGTCGGCCGAGTGACAACGGTCCGAGGGAACCACAGGCTCGCATCGAGGGCGTGGCCGAGCGATGTCGCGTTCGTCGTGGCGGTGAGCAGCATGTTTTGCGAAATCGACTGCTCGAACGTGTCGCGCATCACCGCGAAACCCGCCACGCCGCCCGCCAGCGCGACGAAGATGATGACTGCGAGCGAGCGCCGCTTGATGCGCCGCTCGCTCTTGTCCAGTGCTTTGCGGTCGAACGCCTGAGACCCTTCGTGAAGCATCCACAAGCCGCCGCCGACAACTGAAATTCCGACAGCGGTTAACGGCAGCATCCGGTTGACGCTCGCCACCTGGTACAGCGTCTCCAGACCCACCAGGTAGCCGACCAGGCCGCCCAGGCCGATGATGGAAACTGCCAGGACCAACGTGAGGAAGATGAGTTCGCCGACCCGGGTGGGTCGTCGTCCGTGCAGCCAGAAGGCGACGCCGGTGAGCAGGAACGCCAGGCTGGCGTTCGGGGACAGTCGCCCGGGATGTGGATTGGTGGCCGTGGGAATCGTGCCGGCGCGCACAAAGTCGACCCCAAGCCCGATACCGGACGCGCTTTCAAACAGGTATGCCAGGGGCAGGGCGATCAGGGCGGCGATGCAGATCGCCGAGAGTCGAGTGAGCCAGCCGCCGGACTTTTGCGGCAGCGTGGCGTTGAAAAAGCAGATGCCGACCGCGATGAAGAGCAGTGGATTGACGATACCCACTTGCTCGGAGCCAGGGATGAGACGCCCGATGGCGTCGACCTGAAAGATCCAGCGCGTGGCCGTGGCCACGCCGAGCAGTCCGACCAGGATGCCTGCAACTTGCGGAGCTGAAAGAGCAGGTTTTTGCATGTAGGTGTCCGGGTCGGAGCTGGTCGCGGTCGGACTCGCGGCGAACACACTCAAAGCAAGGCGGCGACTCCTGAACAAGGCCGTGACGGCCTAGAGTACACCCCAGGGGCGTGAATCTCCGTGTTCGTTGGGCCCATCTTCCATCGAGCACTGACCGGCCTCTGCATGCCGATGCATCGGAACGCTGTGCGTGCTCCGGGATATGGACGGATCAGGCGTCGGCGGAAATGTGGGCCATGCACGTGCGGGAATCAACAATTGGCAAGCCTGCATGCATCGGCAGGCTCGAACCGCGCTTGATCCATCTCAACACCGCGCGGTGCTGCGGCGCGCAACATCGCTCCCGATCCTCTGCACGAGGAATCGCATGTCTCTCTCCTCCCGAATGAAGGCTTGCCTTCTCGGGTTAATGCTTAAGCACTCGAATCTTGAGCGAATAGTACGAACTGTGCCCTGACGCACGCCGAGGCAGATCACGTGACGCTTTCGCACCGGCTATATACATTGCGTCAACGATGCCACATGCTGCGTTCTCTGCCGTGCCGCACTGCTGCACACAGAGCTAACCGGCCTGTCCCAGTGACGGGATCAATTCCAATGTCGTTGTCCGTCTGGGTCAGGATTCGCCTGCCGCTGGTAATTTTCGTGGTCGGCACGGCGCTAGCGATCGCCCTCGGTGTTTCGGCCCACCAGGAGATCGGGCGCGGTGCCCAAGCGCGCTTCGACGCAACCGCCTTCGATCTGGGACGCAAGGTCGAAGCCCGCTTCGACGACTACACCGCCGTCCTGGTCGGCCTGCGTGCGCGATTCAATGCCTCTGAGACGGTGACGCGAAGCGATTTCAGGGACTACGTTGCAGGGCTGAACCTGGCGAGCGCCTACCCCGGTTTCCAGGCCGTCAGCTATGCGCCCCGGATTGCGGCCAACGACAAGCGGGCCTTCGAGGCGCAGGTCCGCGGTGATGCCAGCCTCGATGCTGGCGTCGCCTCCGGCTTCGCCATCAAGCCGCCCGGGGAACGGGACACGTACTACCCGCTGACCTACATCGAACCGCAGGCCGGCAACGAGCGGCTGCTCGGCAACGACCTGGGCGCGATGCCCGACAGAGGCGACGCGCTCGAGCAGGGGCGCGACACCGGCGGGCTCGTCACATCCGGCCGCAAGGTCCGCATCGCAGGTCGCGAGTCCGACATTGGATTGGCGATGCGGCTGCCGGTCTATCGCCCAGGACAACTGCTCGATACGCTCGAGCAGCGGCGTAGTGCCTATATCGGC
Source organism: Variovorax sp. W1I1 (assembly GCF_030815625.1). NCBI lineage: Bacteria > Pseudomonadati > Pseudomonadota > Betaproteobacteria > Burkholderiales > Comamonadaceae > Variovorax > Variovorax sp. W1I1. The sequence goes on from NZ_JAUSWZ010000001.1 coordinate 2,455,920, forward strand.
TCGGTTGGCGCGGGCTTCAGCGTCGCAGGGATGTTGAGCGATGTGGTTGGTGCCGAAACCGCGAGGACGTTCCGGTTGCGCTTGATCGATGCCGGGCCGGGTCAGGGGGTGATCGGGACACGCGTCGAGACCAGGTTTGTCGCGCCGACCTCCTTCGGCGAGCGGCAACTGCTGTTCGACAGTGCGTCCGGGGCGAAGCCCGCTGCTGCAACGACGCGCAGCCTCGAGCGCATGCTCGGCTTCGAGTTGGGCGGCCACTCTTGGCTTGTGGAGGTCGGTCAAGACGAAAACCAGGTCTTCGGCCCGCTTGACAAGGCCATTCCGTGGCTCGTCGTCCTCGGTGGCCTGGCCACCAGCATGCTGCTTGCCGGGATCGTCTTTTCGTTGACCACCGCACGCAGCCGAGCCCAGGTCCTGGCGATCGAGATGACCAGCCACCTGCGCACCAGCGAACGGCAGTTGGAGGAGGCCCAGCACCTGGCAAGCCTGGGGAGCTGGATCCTCGATCTCGAGACCGGAGCGCTGCAATGCTCCGAAGAAGCCCGGCGCATGCTGGGCCTGGAGGCCGGCCCCGTGCTGCCGGACCTGCCCACGCTGCTCCTGCGGGTTCCGGCCGCCGAACGTCCCGCGATCGAACAGCAGATCGCCCTGGTCTCGCAGTCCACGGAACGCAGCGAATTCGAGCACCGCCTGAGCCTGCCCGATGGCACCGACCGCTGGCTCCACGTCATCGCGCAGTCGGTCCAAGACGAAGGGAAGCGATTGGTGCGCGGCACCGTGCGCGACGCCACTCGGCCGCGCAAGGATGCGTTGCGTCAGAAGCTCGAGTACAAGATCGCTCGGCTGCTTGCCGGCGACGGCAGGGCCGAGACGGTGATCGCGCTGGCGCTCGAGGCGGTTTGCACCGACCTGCGCTGGGACTGCGGCGCGTTGTGGAGCGTCGGCGACGACGGCCTGGCTCGATGCACCGTGGCCTGGCACGCCGACAACCCGGCGGTGCGGCAATTCGTCGATGCCAGCCGGTCGCTCGCTTACCGGCCCGGCGAAGGTTCGCTGGGCCGCGCCTGGGGGATCGGCAGCGTCGTGCGAATCGACACGCTGGCGGCTCCGAGCCATTTCGCGCGCGAAGCGATGGCCCGCCAGGCCGGGCTGACCGTCGGCCTCATCGTGCCGATGGTCGCCACCGTTGCGCCCACGGCGCTGGAACTTTTTGGCTCCAATCCGTATGTTGCCGACGCGGAGACGCTGGAGTCGTTGCGTGTGATCGCCTTGCAGATCGCGCAGTACAAGCAACGCAAGCTGGCCGAGGGGAGCCTCCGTTTCATGGCCAGTCACGACGAATTGACCGGGTTGCTCAATCGCGCCGCGCTGCAACAGGCGCTTGCCGTTGCCATCAGGCGCAGCGACCGCCATCAGAGACAGTTCGCGGTGATGTTCGTCGATCTGGATCGCTTCAAGCACATCAACGATACGCTGGGCCACGGCGTGGGCGACGAGATGATCAAGATCTGCGGCGAGCGCCTCACAGCGCTGCTGCGCGATGCCGACGTCGTGGCGCGTTTTGGCGGCGATGAGTTCGTGCTGCTGCTGGAAAACCTGTCCAGCCCGAACGATGCCGTGATGCTCGCCGAGAAGGTGCTGGCTTGTTGCGCCGAGCCTTTCGTCATCGAGGGGCGCGAACTGCACGTCAGCGCCAGCGTCGGCGTGAGCGTCTATCCGGAGAACGGCGGTGATGCCGAAGCGCTCTTGAAAAATGCCGACACAGCGATGTACCGCGCCAAGGAAAGAGGTCGCAACACCTACAGGTTCTACGCGGCGAAGATGAATGCGCAGAGCACCGAAAAGCTGATGCTCGAAGGCGCGCTGCACCACGCCTTGGAGCGCGGGGAGCTGGAGATGCACTACCAGCCGAAGATGAATCTGCAGACCCAGCGCATCGTCGGCGTCGAGGCACTGATGCGCTGGCGCCATCCGGTTCTGGGCATGATTCCGCCGGTGCAGTTCATTCCGATTGCCGAAGAGATCGGCTTGATCGTGTCCATGGGCAAGTGGGCGTTGCAGAGGGCGTGTGCCGATTCGCGCTCCTGGCAGAAATACGGTTTGCCGCAAGTGTTGGTGTGCGTCAATCTGTCGCCGCGCCAATTCGAAAGCCGCACGCTCATCGCTGACATACGGGCCGTCCTGGAAGCCTCTGGCATGGAGCCGTCGCTGCTGGAGTTGGAAATCACCGAAGGCGCGGTGATGGCGGACCCCGAGCATGCGGCGAAGTTGCTCTGGATGATCCGAGACATGGGTGTCGGACTCGCCCTGGACGATTTCGGAACGGGCTATTCCTCGCTCTCTTACTTGAAGAACTTCCCGCTGTCGACGATCAAGATCGACCGTTCCTTCGTCAACGACCTTTCGCAAGATGCCGATGCACGAGCACTCATCGACGGCATCATCACCCTGGCCCACGGGTTGCGAATGAAGGTGGTGGCCGAGGGTGTCGAGACCACAGCCCAGCTCGATTATTTGCGCAGCCGCGGTTGCGACGAGGTCCAGGGCTATTGGCTGTGCAAGCCCGTATCTGCCGACGAGGCGCGCGATTTCATGGCGCATCGCCTTCCCAACCAATTCGCTCCACCGGTGGCGGCCTGACGGCTGAAACTTCGAAGCAATCGTCCCCGGGCACGTTCGCTCGGACCTCAAGCAACCTCACAGGAGCATTCATGATTCCTTCCCCCCAGTGCAAGACACAGGAGCAGACGATCGCCGCAATCGAGGAGCTCGACCTCACGCTGATCAAGTTCAAGGCCCGCCGCAAAGAGGATGGCTACGGCTGGTCGGCAGACTACGCGGATCAGATGGAGGTGGCCTACAAGCGCTACCTGATATTGCACGCCAAGCACCCCGATCTGACGCTCGCCCCCGAGCAGGACGTCGACCGCTTCTGGCACATGCACATCCTCGACACGAGAAAGTACGCTGCTGATTGCGAAACCACTTTCGGCCATTTCTTGCACCACTTTCCGTACCTCGGCCTGCGCGGCGAGGAAGACGCCAAGGCGCTGCAAGCGGCCTTCGTGGAGATGCAGCGCTTGTCCATCGAGGAATTCGGGGAGCCGACGCCTGCGTCCCAACAAAAGCCTGCCAAGGATGCGGCTGCATGGTGTTCGCTCGAGGCAGGCAAAGCGCCAGCCGCATGGTGTTCGCTCGAGGCGGGCAAAGCGCCAGCGGCATGGTATTCGCTCGAGGCGGGCAAAGCGCCAGCGGCATGGTGTTCGCTCGAGGCGGGCAAAGCGCCAGCGGCATGGTGTTCGCTCGAGGCGGGCAAAGCGCCAGCGGCATGGTGTTCGCTCGAGGCGGGCAAAGCGCCAGCAGCATGGTGTTCGCTCGAGGCGGGCACTCCGGCCGGGACTGCCTTCACGGCAGAGCTCTCGGTGAAGGCCAGCTCGAGTGCGAGGCTGTGCATGTAGCTCCGATGTCCGGGAAGAAGTACCAATGCGGACGCGGAAGCTTTGGGCCGCTTGAGGCGCTCGGCTTCCAGACCCCCGCTGAGATGTTGAGCCAATGTTGCGTCGACCGGTTGAATCCGCCAGCAGATTGCCGTCATCGGCTCGGCCTCAGGTGTGCGCACCAACGCTGACAGTTCGCAGTTGCCGGCCCGGCGGACATCCGCACGGTGCTGGCGCACCCCGTGGCGCTGGAGGAGGTCAAGCCTTGGCTCGATCTGGAGATGCCGCACGTCGTACGCCAGCCGGCGGCGAGCGGCGGCGCTGCGGCGAAGTCGGTGGCCGAAGGCGCAGCGTCGGGCATGGCCTCCATAGGGCCGCCCGGCGCGGCCCGCCTCTACGGCCTCACGCCGATTGTCAGCGGCATCGAGGAGGGGCCGCACAACACGACGCGCTGGTGGGTGCTGGGGCATGCGATCCCGGCACCCAGCGGGCATGACAAAACGACGCTGCTGCTGACCGTCGATGAAGAAGGCTTTCAGCGGTCGCTGCAGGCGCTCGCGCAATCGGCCCGGGTCCTGGCCGTCTACGAACGCCCGGGCAAGCGATCGCTGGACGGGCACCGCTATGTCATCGACGTCGTGGGTCATGCCTCGCAACCCGAGATCGCGAGCTTGCCTACCGAGCATGCGGAGTTCCGGCTCCTCGGTTCCTACCTCGAAGATATTGAATATTCCGTGGAGGCGCGCGCTGGGTGTGGGATCGATCGACTCGGTCCTGTGGTCCGTCGGTCGAGGCCGGCGCGGGAGGGGAGGGTGCGCCGCATTCGAAGCGCGAGATCGAAGGCGCGGGTGGGCGGCCCTTCAGTGCTTGAACCCGGACTCCCGCCGGGCTCGCAGTGCCAGGATGAAAACGGTCTCGATCCCGGCGAGGTAACGGTACAGCGATATATAGCCGCGGTTGCCCTTGCCGATGATCAGCTCGCGCTTTCCACCTGCGACGGCGCGGCCGATCAGCGGGCTGCGCGAAAGGATCTGTATGGCCTCGAGAATTTCCGCGACCCGATTCGCCACGTCGGCGGCCTCATGATCTTCCAGATGGTCGATGAAGCGGTCGATGTCATCCAGAACCTCCGGCGCCAGCTCGATGCGGACCATGGGTCGGTCAGGGCCCGGGCCTGCGCGCCGAAGGCCGGCGAACCTTTTTGCCGGCCGCGCGTGCCTTCAAGTAGGCGGCAGCATCCTCCCAAGCGACCGACTCGCCGGTGCGCTGCAACGCGGCCCATCGCTTGTCTGCGATTCGATGCAGTTCCTCGTCCAATTCGCTGCGCTCGACCATGTCGGACAGCGCGTCCAGGATGAACGCATGCGAAGACTTGTCCGACCTCGCAGCCGCAGCCGCGATGCGGGCCTTGAGTTCGTCGTCAAGCCGGATGGTCGTTGTCGACATGTGGATGGACCTCATGAGGTTGACAATGGCGCAACCGTAGCACACGTGTAGCACACCGACGTCGAGCTGCCGTGCCGGTCTGGCCGCGCATGCAGAGTTCGTGCTTCTCTGCTTCTATCCGGGGCGATATTGAACGCGCGCGGCGCGCCGGCTCTTCAAGGCGGAGTGGTCCCCAGGCGCCTTTGAGCGGGAAGCTCGGCCACGTCGCATCGTTTGTTCCGTTGTGCACATCGTGCGTTTTTCGAAGTCATCTGGCGCGAGGCCGGTCAGCCCGATCGCCCGTCGCGGGTTCAGCGCCCCGTCGGCGCGCGAAGCCAGTTATCTAGCACCAGGCCAGGCACGTGCGCGAAATGCTTCGTGTGTCCGTCGATGGCGGGGCCGACCGTCGGCGCGTGGGCCGCGATCATCTCGTCAAAATCGCCGATGGGTATGCCGCGCGCTTTCAACTGGGCACGCGGATCGCCATATCGCAGCGCTGCTTGCACATCCCAGGCAGGACTGGCGCAAGGCGCAGGAACTCCCGCACGATCCGATGCAGGCGCACAGCTTCGAGACGTCGGGCGATGCCGAATCTCAGTTCGGAACAGGTCACGACGGAATGCTCGGGAACAGTCCACATTCACTCCAGCCTGCAAAAGCGCGTCCAGTGTGCTGACTTCGGGTCACACCACGCTGCGTCAGCTTTGATTGGGCGTCGTTCGAAGCTGCCCGCATCCTGCGGCAGAGATTCCGCGCCGAAGCGCTCCACGTGAACGCTCGCAGGATCGATGTCCCATGTCGCTTCCCCGCAGTCATGCGCCGACCCCGTCGAACACGATCACGCTGCGGGCCACCTCGCCGCGCTGCATGGCAGCGAAGCCCTCGTTGATGTCTTCCAGCCGGATGCGACGCGACACCATATCGTCGAGGTTCAGCCGGCCTTGCATGTAGAGCTCGATAAGGCGCGGAATGTCCTCGCGAATACGCGCTGAGCCCAGCGCCGAACCGTGGATCTTTTTTTCCAGGAAGAAGTCGCTGCCTTCGATGGAAGCTTTGACGCCCGGCGCGAAAAGACCGACAACAGTCGCCGTGCCGCCGGGCTGCAGCATCTTGAAGCACTGCTCCACGGTGGCCGCGATCCCGATGCACTCAAATGAGAATTCGACACCGCCGTGCGTGAGCTCGACGACCTTCGCAACGACGTCGCCCTCGCTGGCGAGCACGGTGTCGGTGGCGCCAAACCTGCGCGCGAGTTCCAGCTTCGAGGGCACATTGTCGATGGCGATGATGCGGGCGGCGCCAGCGATGCTGGCGCCATTGACGGCCGCCAAGCCGACTCCGCCACAGCCCACGACCGCCACCGATGAACCCGCTGGCACCCGGGCGCTGCGGAACACCGCGCCAGTGCCGGTGATGACCGCGCAGCCCAGCAGCGCCGCGCGGTCGAGAGGCATGTCCTTGCGGATTCTCACCAGTGCGTTGCGGTGCACGAGCATCTGCTCGGCGAAGCCCGAGAGATTGAACACCTGGCTGACCGGCTGGCCTGCGTGCGACAACCGCCGGGCCTTTCCAGGAGGCTGCTTGACGTCCGTGTCCATGCACAAAGCGAACCGGCCACCCAGGCACTGCATGCAGGTGCCGCAGAACACCGAAAGCGCACCGACCACGTGGTCGCCCGGCTGCAGGTCCTTGACGCCGCTGCCGACCGCCGAGACGACGCCGGCCACTTCGTGACCGAGCACGCCGGGGAGTGGGATCTTGCGCATGCCCTGCATGTAGTGCAGGTCGCTGTGGCACAGGCCGACGGCCGCTGTATTCAAGAGAACTTCGTTCGGTCCCGGCGCGCCGATCGCCACGTCCTGGATCACCAAAGGTTGGCCGAATGCTTCGAGGACTGCTGCTCGCATGGTCTTGGGGACTCCCTGTGGGTTGTGGACATGCGGCCGGGCCGCGCCTCAATCAGTTTAGGAGGACTGATTCGCGCGATGCCTGAGCCGAATGCAAAGTTGGTTTGCATCTCGCGAGAAGCCGCGGGGCACATCTCATCGAAATAATCCGTGCGCCCGGCTTGGCATCCCGCCCGCACGTGCGCCGACAAGAAAGAACAGGAGACAACCATGAACCGCCGCAGCCTCTTCTTCGGAATCCTGGCGATCACATCGATGGTCGGTGCCGCCATGGCTCAGCAACAGCCGACCAAAATCGTGGTGCCTTTCGCCGCGGGCGGAGGCACCGACTCCTACCTGCGGCTGCTGGCCGACGAATTGACGAAGCGCGGCACACGGACCATCGTCGAGAACAAGCCCGGCGGCAGCGCGGTGGTCGCCGCCGACTACGTCGCCAAGGCACGGCCGGACGGGCAGACGCTGGTGATGTCTTTCGTCGGCATGCTGGGAACCAACACCATCCTGTTCGACAAGCTGCCCTACGATCCGCAGAAGGATTTCACGGCCGTGTCGCAGGTGGCGTACCAGCCTACGATCATCGTCGGCCGCACCGAACTGCCCTACAAGAACATCAAGGAAATGGTGGACTACGCCCGCGCCAATCCGGGCGCCATCAATCGAGGCTCTCCGGGGGCGGCGATCCTGAGCAATCTGGCACCCGTGGCGTTCGAGAAGTCGCTTGGCATCCGCACCAATCACATACCGTTCAACGGCGACGCACCCGCCATCCAGGCGATGCTCAGCAATTCCATCGATGTGTATGGCACCTCCATCACGAGCTCCCTGCCGCACATCAAGTCAGGCAAATTTCGCGTTCTCGGGGTGATGGATACCAAGCGCCTGCCACAGGTGCCCGAAGCGCTGACCTTCAAGGAGCTCGGCTACGAATTCGAGGCACCGCTGCGCTACTACCTGTCCGCGCCCGCGGCCACGCCCAAAGACGTGGTATCCCGGCTGAACAAATCGATCAACGATGTGCTCGCGGATCCGGCCTTCATCGAGCGTGCTCGTGCCATCGGCATGGAGCCGCAAGGCGGAACCCCTGAGGACATGGAGCGGCTTCTCAATGCAGAGATCGCACGCTGGAACCCTGTTGTGAAGAGCCTGAACCTGCCGAAAGCAGGTCAATAGCGAGGGGAGGGCAGGGGCCGCGAGTCAGGTCGGCGGGCCGCCTTGGGGCAGCGGCGCCGTGGCAGGGTGGACGGTGATGCTTGTTCTCCCAACCGACGCAATTGCTCAGGCCTACTGCAGACTCGTCCACACGGAGTTGGACAGCACGTCCGTGATCTGGAGATCGAGGCAGAGGACGCGCTGGAAATTTCGGAGCAGACCGAGCGCTAGCGTGAAAGCCCGGTAGCCGGGCCTCGAACTCGGTTTCGGGTTCGCCCTCAATGCAGACATCGGTGACTTCGAGGGCCACGGCGGCAATCGCTGCAAAGCTGCCGGCACCTTGGACGCGACTTGGGGCTGTGAAGGTCAGCTGCCCACCTTAGGCTCAGTCCGCTCGCGTCGCCGAGGCGAGCAAGAGTTCGTTGGGGCCCACCCAGCCCTGATCGCCACGAAATTGCTCAAGAGCTTCCTCCATTTCTCGCCAAGCCGACTCCCTGGCCCTTGCATCCAGCGGCGCAAGGACTTCCATGATCGGCGAACCCGAACTTCGAACGAAGGCGACGTAGGCAGCGGCATCGGGGAGTTCGAATGGCACTGCAAGCGATTGCGCAGCGACCTCGACATACCCAGCCGCCGTCAGGAGGCCTGCAAGCCTGCCCGGTGCCGCAAGGCTGAACAACCCGCCATCGGCATAGGGCGAGACGCTACCGCTCAACCCCCGGTGCTTGCGGGCCACCTGCAGCATGGTCGTGATGCAAGGGTTGTTCGCGGGGTCCCCGAACACCAGCGCGACGAAGCGACCGCCCGGCCGCAGTGCTTTGAATGCGCCGGCCAGCGCAGCGGCCGCGTTCATGCAGAACATGAGCCCGAGCCTGCACATCACCGCATCGAAAGGCGCCTCCGCATGTACCGGCTGCTGCGCGTCCGCGACGGCGAAGCGCACGTTGGTGAGGCCAGCCTCTTCGACGTGCCCTCGCGCGAAGTCCAGGATTTTCGGTGAGATGTCGGTCGCCAACACGTCGCCTGTCGGCCCGACGACCCGGGCGATGTCCTTCGTCTGGTCGCCCGCGCCCGCGGCGAGGTCGAGTACGCGTGCACCCGGCCGCAGGCGCGCCTCGGACAGCATCGCTGCAGTTGCCTGTCGCAACCACGCATGAACGACCGGTGTGCTGCTGGACCAGCCCTCGGCGGCCCGGTCCCAGGCCTTCGCAACCGCGTCCGTCATGCGTCCCCCCGGATGCCGGCGTTGTCCAGCAGGGGCACCCAGACCCTGCGGTCGTCCTCTACCTTCGTGGCCAGTTGTGCAGGCGAGCTATGCGCCGCCGTCATGGCCGCATCCTCGAGTCGGCGTGTCAGTCCGGGGCGCGCTACTACATTGCCGACCGCCTCCGACGCCTGCTCCGCGGTGCGTGCCGGTGTGCCAGCCGGTGCGAAAAAGGCGAACCACTCGCGCATCACTGATCGCGCGTGGCCCTGTTCGGCGAGGGTGGGCACTGCCGGCGAGAAGCGGCTGCGCTCACGCCCTGAGGTACCGAGCAACCGCAGACGACCGCTTGCCAGTTGCGGCAGCAGCAGGCCTTCCGGAAGCACGAGCACGGCGACCTGCCCACCAAGGAGCGCCGCCACGGCAGGCGGGCCGCCCGGATAGGGAACATGGCGCCAGTCCAGACCGGCCTGATCGAACAGCATGACCTCGAGAATGTGGGGCAGGGTGCCCGTGCCGGGCGACGCGGCGTTGGCCTCGCCGGGATGGCGCCGCATCCACTCGATCAACATCCTGGTGTCGGCGACCTCCGCCGGCACGGCATTGCCCACGGCCACGCCAAGGTTCATCTCCGCCGCGAGCGACACGGGCACGAGGTCCCGCGCAGGGTCGTAGCCGAGCTTTGCGTACAACGTGGGGTAAAGGCTGGCGATTGCGCCCTGGCCCAGCAGCCAGGTCGAGCCATCGGCTGGCGCCGACTTCAACGCCTGGACCGCGATCTGGCCTGCCGCACCGGGCCGGTTGTCGACGACGACCTGCTGCGCGAAGACACCGACAAGTGCCTCGCCAAAGGTTCGGGCAACGATGTCCGGCACGCTGCCTGCGGGACCGGTACAAAGGATGCGAAGGCGTTCCTGCTTCGCCGAGGACGCCGTTTGCCCGAGGCAGGCGGAACTGCAGACCGCCGCAGCCGCTGCGGCGGCAACGGCCATCAGCACGTGGCGCCGCGGCATGTGGCCATTCGTGGGTGAGCTTGTCGTCATGGGCGGCCTCGAAGTGATGTGGCACGCCAGCGTAGGCCGGCGCTCCATGAGCCACAAGGCGCGGACTTGCAGAACGGGGCCGCAATAGTGCATAACGGGCGATGCTCGACTGGAACGACCTGAAGTACTTCGTGGCTGTGGCGCAGCACGGCAGCACCCTGGCCGCCGGCCGGGCCCTGGAGGTCGATCAGTCGACGGTGCAGCGACGGCTCACGGCGCTGGAGCGGCACATCGGCCGCGCGCTGGTTCAGCGCCATACCACCGGCTACAGGCTGACCGACTTCGGCACCGAGGTGCTGGAAGCCGCTCGCGAGGTCGGGCGAGCGGTGGGCGACTTCGAACAGGTGCTGGCCGCCTCGAAGCGCAATGCGGCGGGTGTGATCCGGCTCACCTGCCCGGAGCCGCTCGTGAATCGGTTGATGCATTCCGGGCTACTGGATCGCTTCCACGCGCTGCATCCCGAACTGCATGTGGAATTCGTGATGAGCGACAAGTACGTCGACCTGCGCACCGGCGAGGCTGACGTCGCGCTGCGTTCAGGCGACACCGACGATGCCGTGCTGGTCGGTCGCAAGGTCGGCGACTCGCTGTGGGCGGTCTATGCGAGCCGGGACTACGTGGCGCGCCATGGCCAACCGTCGTCCATCGAGGAAATCCAGGCACACCCGCTGGCGGGGTTTGAAGAGAGCATGGCGGGCCACCGCGCGAGCCAATGGCTGCGTCAGGTGGCACCGGACGCGAACATCGTGGCCCGCAGCGGCAGTGTGCTCGGTCTCCTGCTGTCGGTGAAGGCCGGTGTGGGCATTGCGCCGCTGCCGACGGCGCTTGGGGATTCCGAGACGGAGCTGGTCCGGGTGCTCGGACCCATCCCGGAGCTGTCGCGGGATTGGCGGCTGCTCGCGATGCCCGAGATCCGGAAGACGGCCCGCGTCAGCGCGTTCTTTGACTTCATTGCCGCGGAGATCGACGCGCTCAAACCCATCATCACTGGCTAGTGAAGTCGTGCGCGTCTGATCAGAAAGGCCTTCCTGGCTTGCGTCTGGTCTGTTGCGTGCTTGATGGCTTTGACCGGCTGGAGTGCTCTCAGTGGAGAGTCGACTTCAGACTGGTTGCGGACGCTCACGCGTGGAGCCCGAAGGGCAAGGATGGGCCCTCTTCCGACTTTCACTGGCGCCCTGGCGGATGTCCGTTTTGCAGCGTATTTCCGACTTTGAGATCGAAACCTTCGATGCCGCGATGAGGCTGATGCTCGACACCCGGAAAGGTACTTTCAGCTTCATGCCCCACGGTGCAACGCGGCCGCTCGAAGGTTCGTGTTCTCGCGATAAACCAGCGTAGCTGGGCTCGCCGGGAAATTTAGCGAGCTGTTCAAATCTTCGGGTTGCCTAGGAGGTGCAGATGTAGCTAGCGGCCGACTTTGGCCCTACTGCATCGTTGATGGGCCCCGTGTATCGCGGATATTTCGGGTACTGGCATAGAGGCCGAGCAAAGACAACCGTTCCTTCTGTGTCGCGTTTCTCAGCAAGCAATGTCGAAGGTGCTGCGCTTCGTGTCACCCATTGGTCGAGGGCTGCCAGCAGGTCCGACGAGTCTGCCCCCGGGCCACCGCTGCAGTGGTTCACTCCTGGCGCGACGTAGAAGCGCGTGGATGCTTCGGTGGCTGCGGCGCCTACCGAGGCCCGTAAGGTTGCGTAGTACTCGGCGGTCGATTTCACGCTGAGGGCAGAATCACTTCCGCCGTGCCACAGGATCAGCTTGCCGCCGCTGTTGAGAAACGGACGTATGTCAGCGTTGGTCGCGTCATTGAGCGCTGCCATGGCATAGAGCGCATTCTGGTTCTGATCCCAAGGTGCGTAGGTCAGTGAATTGGTGGATCTATCGCGGGCAAGATAGTTCTTGACCGTCGTATCCTGAAAAAGAAATTGCTGCGCGCCTGCGAGATTGCCGTCGCCCGTGACCCACGCGCGCCATGCACCGGGGTTGTCCTCGTTCCCTGTCAGGTTCCAGCCTGCATTACGGAAGGTGGCACTGCCCGTGAATGTCGCTTCGGTGGTCCACGACGTCACCACGTCAAGCTGTGCATCCGACAGGCAGCTGTCCCCGGAGTCGGTGCCGCCAGCGCAGCGCAATACGGCCACGTTGACGTGCGCCGACGTGCACGCGGCCTGGTTCGACACGACCCCGTCGACGATCCCATCGAGTCCATCGCAGGCGTCTCGCACATGTTTGCTCAGAAGCGCAGTCTTCGCGGCGGTGAATGCGCCTCCAGGTGCCGCCAGTGCCCTGGCATTCCGATTGAAGGCGCCCATGAACCCGACCCAGTTGTAGGCGGGGGCGCGCGCGATGACGCCATCGAAAAGGTTCGGTGATCGTTGCACCGCCATCAATGCTTCTCGTCCGCCGTTCGAGCAACCTTCGAAGTAGGACTTCGCCGGTTGCGCTCCATAGGCCAGTGTTAGCGCTTCGGTGGTCGTCGACATCACAGTGGGCACGGAGAGGCTGCCGAATAACTGGGCGGCAAAGGTGTCGGTCAAGGCGAAATCGGCGCTCAAGGCATTGGCTTGATGTCCCGAATCACTCGCGACCATGGCGTAGCCCTGGCTCAGGACCTGGGGCTGCAACGGCAAGATGGTGCCGTTGTAGCCGCCTCCGCCTTGGTAGTAAAGCTTGCCGTTCCACACCTCCGGCAGCGCGATCTGAAAGTTCAGGGCAGGAGGGATCGTCCCGCTGACCCTGCAATGCATCGCCATGGTTTTTGTCGCGGGGATCATGACGGCGGTGAGCGACGCGCCTGCAACGGTTTGGCCGTTCAGATTTCCGCACGCTTTCTGAACCGTTACGACCGGCGTGGGGGGAGGACTTTCCGACTGCGCAGCCGGAGCGCCGGGAAGCAGCACGGGCAAAACACCACGGTTGTCGGAGCCGCCGCCGCAAGCAGCCAGCATTGCCACGCTGGCCGCTGCAACCTGGAGCCTTGCGCGCGCTGACGAATGTTTCGAGAAGAAGACGTGCATGTTTGATTCCTTGATCGGTTTTCGAGCCCGCGCCGCGACGAGATCGAGCGATGCGCATCGGGATGACGGAGGCCGCTTCAGCTTGCGGGTGCGGCCGGCCCAATCGGTCTGCCAGGGGTGCACCGACGGGCTCTCAGAGTTCGTCGAGCGGATAGATCGGACGCCGCACGCGTTCGAAGCGCAGCTTCGAATAGTCCGACGTCGTCACACCGACGCTGTCGCATTCGATGACCTCTTGCGCCAGGCTACCGAAACCGGCTCTCCAATGCACCCGGCTCTTCAATACGAGGTACCTGGTTCGATCGAGATCGATGCCGAGCGACATCAGATAGGCCAGGTCGTGTGGCTCAGTGGCCAGCGATGTCACCACGACCTGGACGCCGCCGACTTGAAGCACCACGGTCTTGCCCGCCGAGATGGCCACGCCGGCCATCATGGGGCCGCGCAGACGGAACGCGCCATCGCTGATGAGGCGCACGCGCGCTGAAACGGTGATCGGCGCATTGACGTCGCCGGTGGCCTTCAGCTCGCTCAGGCCTCCGAGGGAAAGCGTGAGTTCGTTTCCGACGCCGGCGGCGATCGCCCGCTCCACCGCCTGCGGATCGCGAATGGCATAGAACACCGCGTCCTGAAGGTCCTGGCGCAGCACCTCGGCAAGCACACCCGTGGTGTCCATGGTGCCCCCCGAGGCACTGTTGTCGCAGTGATCGAGCAGGACGACCGGCCACGTCGTCGAAGACTTCGCTCGCGCCACCGACTCCGCCAGAGGCAACCCCTCGTACAGGAAGGCCGAACGGTTTTCCCATGCCTGATCAAGCAACGCATCGCGCACTTGCCTGGCCTGTTCTTCATTCGCATCGGTGCACACCACGGCCGACAGGCCGGCATTGCGGATGTCCGCATGCGGGAAACCCGTGAACACGGATGCGGCAAGCACAGTCCCGGACTGCTCGAGTTCGATGCAGCGCGCTTGCAGCGACTGGTTGGGCTCCGCATGCGTGCCCTGGCGCATGACGTGCGGCAGCATGGGCCGGTTGTCCCATGCGAGGACAGGTTGGATTTCTCCACGGATCGTACGCACCAGCAGTTCTGCGGCCCGTCGGCCGGCCGCGGCCATGTCGATGTGCGGATAGGTGTGGTAGCCGCTGAGAACCGTCAGCTGCTCGACCATCTCTGGATAAAGGTTGGCGTGCATATCGAACGCCGCGCCGATCGGAACGGTCGGCTGCAATTCGCGAAGCCGGCGCAGGAGTTCTCCTTCGCCATCCTCATGGTCGCCCGTGACCATCGCCCCATGCAGGTCGAGCAGGATCCCGTCGAACACCTGGTCCTTGGCAGCGTCGAGGATCAGTCCGACGATCCGCTCGTAGGCGTCGGTGTCGACCAACCCGCTCGGGCTCGCCTCGGCGACTACCGCCACGGTGATCTCGCAACCCTCGCGGTCGGTCGCTTCCAGGAAGCCGCCCATTCCTGTCCCCGTACCTCGCCGGGCTGTCGCTGCGGCATCGCCAACGAGCGGCGTGTCGCTGTCACGGAAGAATCTCCGCAGCGGCGTTGGCGCGGGAGAGAAGGTGTTCGTTTCGTGCTTGAAGCAAGCCAGAAGCAAGCGGAGGGGAGCTTCACGATTCATGTTGTCCTCGGAGTCGGTTGCGCAATGGAGGTTAGAGAGGTCGAAGTCGGGGAGGCTTGCAGCGGTCAGAAGTCCACCGCTTGAAGAACCGCATCCCACGCCAAGTCCGACGCCGCTTCGGCCAGCACGAAAGGATCGACCGACGCAGTGCCTGTTCCCGTGGAGAGCGCGAAGAGGATGTCGCCGTCGTGCGGTGTGTGAAACGGCTGGATGGCGCGGGCCATCGACGAATGCACTTGCCTGCCAAGTTGCCGCAGGAACAGCGGCGGCATGGGCTGGTCGGTCACGAGGACAGTGAGCGTGGTGTTCTCCGTCGTGGCGACGGTGTTCCCCGGTGTGACGGGCGCTTCGGCTGTGGCCGATGCGATCGGCACCAGCACCTCGCGCGGGTGATGGCGCACGCCCGTACGCCGGTGACGCAGGCCGCGCACCACCCGGCCTTGGCGGTCGACGACCACGCCCAGTGCATTGACCACGGTGGCAACGAAAACCCGGGTACCGCCGACCATCGCGAACGCGGCGCCCTGTCCGCCGGCTTCGCGTTCGTAGTCCGGGTAGGCCGAAAATTTGCCCACCGCTGCCGAGCGCCCCGCGCCGCGCGCGCCCTGCGGAAAAGTCCCGGCCTGTGCTGCCCCGTAGGCGGCCGCGCCGAGCGCCTTGTCCGGATAAATCGAATTGGTGCGTCCGCCGAAGTCGTAGATGATGGCGCCGGACACCAGCGCGATCTTTCCCCACCCCACGGCGCCATCGCGCTCGGCCAACATGTGCGATGCCACCCCCGTGGCCGCTTCCAGCCCGTACAGGGAACCGCCCGCAAGGCTGATCGCATCCACGCGCGGATAGCCACCAAGAAGGCCCGGTGCGCCACCGCGCACATCGACCTCGCAGTCGGCTCCGCCCTCGACATGAAGGACCGTGCAACCGGTAGGCCCCTCTTCGTACTCCGCAATGCCGATCTTCAGCTGAGGAAAGTCGAAAGACAGCGCCCGACCGTCCGACGGCCCCTGCCACAGCCGCGGAACCAAGTCTTGCGCGGCGTTCACATCGTTTTTCATTTGTTTGACTCTTTCGTATTTACGCTGCAGCCTGCCAAAGGGCCTGGCTGTACTCGTGGTGCGGTTTCTCGTAGAAACGCGCGGCGTCGCCGATCTCGAGCACTTCGCCCGCGCGCATCACCGCGATCCGGCTGCATACGTAGCGCGTGGCGGCCAGATCGTGGGAGATGAAGAGGGCCGCAAAGCCGTGACGCTGCTGCAGGTCGCGGATCAGATTGAGGATCTGCACCTGCACGGATACGTCGAGCGCACTGACCGCTTCATCGAACACCAGAAACCGGGGCTGCGTGATCAACGCCCGGGCGATCGCCACCCGTTGGCGCTGCCCGCCAGAGAGCTCATGCGGGAACCGCTCGGCAAATCCCGGGTTGAGGCCCACCAGCGCGAGCGTTTGCGCGACGCGCTCGCGGCGCTCCTGCGGCGTTCCCGCACCGGTGACCGCAAGCGGCTCTGCCACCGACACGCCGAGACGAAGCCGCGGGTTGAGGGCCCACTCCGGCTGCTGCAACACTACCGACATGCGTCCCGCAAGCAGAAGTTGCCGCGCTCGACGCGAGGCGGGAACGACATCGCCAAGGAAGCGCACCGCCCCTTGCGTGGGCGCCTGCAAGCCCAGCAGTAGCCGGCCCATTGTTGTTTTCCCGGAGCCGCTTTCTCCGACGACCCCGAGCGTTTCGCCGGCGCGAATGCTCAAACTCACATCACGCACTGCGTCAACGCGGCGCCGGTTCCAGACCGGCCCCGCGGTGAAGGTAACGCCCACGCTATCGAGCGACACCACGGGCTCCGTCATGCGGCCTCCTTAAATTGAACCAGCTCGCCGGCGCGGTGGCATGCGACCGAACGCCCCTCGACCTCGCGCAGCTCAGGCCGCAGCGAGCGACAGTCGGCGCCGGCATACCCGCACCGGTCGGCAAAGGCGCAATGCTCGCTGCGACCGCTGAGCGCCGGCGGCGCGCCGGGAATCGAAGCCAGAACCTCGCCCAGTTTTTCCCTTCCAGGCGCCACGGCAAGCAGCGCCTGCGTGTAGGGATGCGCAGGCCGCGCGAAGACCACGGACGCCGGGCCGTACTCGACCACACGGCCGGCATACATCACCGCCACCGTGTCGCAATGACGGGCCACGGCGCGCAGTTCGTGGCTCAGCAGCACAACGCCTGTTTTCATTGAATCGCGCAACGACACGAGCAACGCAAAGATCTGCTCGCGCAGGGTTGCGTCCAGGGAGGCCGTCGGCTCGTCGGCCACCAGCAACATCGGCCCGCGCGCAATGGCCATTGCGATCACGACGCGTTGCGCCATGCCACCCGACAACTGGTGCGGAAAACTGCGTTCGACGCGTTCGATGTCGCGCAGCCCGACGCGTGCCAACAGATCGCGCACCGGCGCCTTGCTGCCGGCCGCCAGCGCCACTTGCTTGCCGACGCGCATGGTCGGGTCCAACGCGACCATGGGGTTCTGAAAAACGAAACCGAGCGTGCGACGACGCAGGTCGCGCATGGCAGTGTCATCCAGCTCGAAGACCGACCGGCCGTTCACTTTCAGATCGCCGCCGGGTCGACCGGCGTTGTCCGCCAGCAGCCGCCCCACAGCCAGGCCCAGCGTGCTTTTTCCCGAGCCGCTTTCCCCGACCAGCCCAAGTACTTCGCCGGCGCGCACCGACAGCGTCGCCCCGTCCAGCGCCCGATGTGCGGCCCCCGATGCGTCGCCGAACTCGATGACAAGGTCCGTGACTTCCAGCAACGGCGGTGTTGTCGCGCTGTTCATCAAAGTCGCCTCCCACGCAGAGGTTCGAGAGCATCGCGCAGTCCGTCGCCCAGAAGATTCACAGCCACAATGGACAGCGCCAGCACCACACCCGCCGACAGCGCGAGCCAGGGCGCGATCGTCAGGTACACCGAACCAAGACGCAGCAAAGCGCCGAGAGAAGACTCCGGCGGCTGGGAGCCGAGTCCCAGAAAACTCAACCCGCTTTCGATCAGGATGCCAATCGACACGGCGTAGGTGAACTGCACCAGCACCGCGCCCAGCACATTGGGCAGCAGGTGCACCAGCATCACGCGCAGGCGCGAGGCCCCCGCCACCTCGGCGGCCGTCACGAAGCCGCGCCCCACCATGCCGAGCGTGACCGAGCGCACCACCCGCACGAACAGAGGCAGCGTGGCGAACAGGATCACCGCGAGCGCAGAAATGCTCCCCGGGCCGATCACGGCAGCTACCAACAGCCCAAGCATCAGCGCCGGAAACGCGAACATGATGTCCATGGCCCGCGCAATCACGGTGTCGACCCAGCGCCCCACATAGGCGGCGTACAGCCCGATGAGTGTTCCGAGAATGGCGGTCCCGCAGACCGATGCCAGCGCCAGAACAAAGGTCGCACGGATTCCACGCACGATGCGTGGCAGCAGGTCGCGGCCCAGTTCATCCGTCCCGAAGGGCATTGCCCATGAGGGCGCAGCGAAGCGCGGGCCGGCGCCGATCTGGTCCGGATCGCCCAACGGCAGCCAGGGACCGAGGGCGCCCAGCAACAGCAGCGTGAGAAGGACCAGTCCGCCGAGGGCGGCCAGATGGTCGCGACGTGCGAAGCGCACGGCGGTTTTCATGACTTGCATCATTCGCCCTTTCACCCGTGGCGCCTGGCATCGATGCGCGGATCGAGCACGGCATACCCCAGGTCGGCCAGGGTATTCACGGCGATGAATACCGCAGCCGCCAGCAACACGCCGGCCTGCACGACCGCATAGTCGCGGTTGCCCAGCGCGCTGTAGACGTACAGGCCGATCCCGGGCACGGAGAAGAGGATCTCGGCAATCAATGCCCCGCCGAGCAGGTAACCGATGTAGGTGGCGGTCACGGTCAGCACAGGGATGGACGCATTGCGCAGAACGTGGTGATGCACGATCTGCCAACGGCTTCGCCCCTGCGAGATGGCGGTGAGCACATGGCCGTCGGTCAGCACGCGCTGAACCGAATCCCGCGTCGTGCGAACCAGCAGCGCGATGCCGAAGATGCCCAGGCTCATGCCCGGCAAGAGCGTAGCGCGCACGTTGACACCCGGGTCTTCGGTGAACGGCACATAGCCACCCACTGTCGCACCCAGGCTCCATCTGGAAAACACGTACACCAGCACGCTGCCCAGGACGACCTCGGGCACGCTGGCCCCCAGGGCGCCCACCATGCGGCCGACGGAGCGCCATCTGCCAATGCCCAGGCCAGCCAGCAAGCCCAGCGGCAACCCGACCGCCAGGGCCGTGGCCGTCGCGATCAAGGCGACCTGGATCGTCGCAGGCGCGCGGCGCACCATTTCGTCGGCCACCGGTTTGCTGGTCGCCATCGAAACCCCGAAATCGCCGATCGCTGCGGTGCCCAGCCATTTCACGTACTGCGCCGGCCCCGACCGATCGAGCCCGAACTTCGCGATCAGTTCGGCGCGCGCTTCCACGGAGGCATCCGGACCCAGCACCATCTGCTCGAAGCCCCCGGGCAGCAAACGCAAGCCGGCGAAAACGAGGATCGACACGCCCACAAGGGTCAACGTGGCAATCCCCAGGCGCAGGGCGAGGTAG
Organism: Variovorax sp. W1I1; assembly: GCF_030815625.1. Lineage (NCBI taxonomy): Bacteria > Pseudomonadati > Pseudomonadota > Betaproteobacteria > Burkholderiales > Comamonadaceae > Variovorax > Variovorax sp. W1I1. The sequence continues at coordinate 2,475,350 of NZ_JAUSWZ010000001.1, forward strand.
TAGACGATTCGCATCTTTCGGCCCTGTGACTCAACGGCGCTTGAAATCTGCGACGTACTTGAAGACGTCGAAGTTGCCTTCGAGCGTGCCGAAGCGCGCGTCGAGCTGGTCGCGTCGGAAGCCGATGTAGTCCGGCTTGCCGACCAACGGGATCATGTTGGCCGAGCTCTCGATCAACCCGCATGCGCGCGTCATCAGCTTGTCGCGCTCGGGCCCATTGGGCGTCTGCCGGATCTGCGCCATCAGTTCGCCGTACTCGGGCACGGGCTCCAGGAATGTGGTGAAGACCGGCGAAAAGCCGGATGTCCACCAGTTCAGGACGATGCCGGGATCGGAGAAGCCCGCAAACCAGGTCAGCGACGCATCGAAGTTCGAGTCCTTCGGGTTCGTCGTCAGAACGCGCTTGTACCAATCGGCCACGGGCACTTGCTGCACCTGAACGCTGAACCCAGCTTCCTGCAGTTGGGGCTGCAGCACCTGGGCGATCAGCGGATAGGTCACCAGCACCGACGAGGCGATGAGGTTGATGCGCGGATTGGGGTTGCCCGCCTCCTTCAGCAAAGCCTTGGCCTTGGCCACCCGCTCCTTGCGTGGCTGCGTGTAGCTCGGCAGTCCTTCGCAAAGCTTCTTCCCGAAGGCACTGGGAACGGCGTACTCCACGGCCGACTCGCCGCCGAAAACCGCGTTGACGATCGCAGGTCGATCGACGACCAACGCCGCGGCCTGGCGCACACGACGGTCCTTGAAGACCGAGTTGCCGCTCAGACCACTCAGGTCCAAGTGGAAGTAGTTGGGCGTTTTCTGAACCACCGGCTGCACGCTCGGGATGGCGGCCAGCAAGCGCGGCGTGTCCGGGTTCTCGAATGTCGCCACGTCGATGCTGCCGTCACGCAAGCCGGCAAGGCGCGCTGCGTCATCGGGCATGACCCGGATCGTCATCTTGTCCATGAGCGGCTTGCCGCTTTGCCAATAGTGCGGATTTCGCTCCAGCAACCAAGCCTCGTCCTGGCGGTGTTGCGCCACCTTGTAGGGGCCGGAGCCGAGCATGCCCTTGGCAGGATCGAAGCTGCCCGCCTCGATTTCCTTCATCGGCAGGATCGAGGTGGTCGCCACGGAAAGTATGGACAGCAGCGAGGTATTCGGCTTGGCCAGGTCGATGCGCACGGTATGGGCGTCGATCGCGACCACATCGCTCACGCCACCGATCTGCTTGCCCCAGCCGCGCGCCTTTTGCGGATCTGTCAGCCGCTTCAGGCTGCCCACCACATCGGCCGAGGTCAGCGGCCGACCGTTGGAAAACGCTGCGTTCTTGCGCAGCTTGAAGACATAGGACGTGGGCGAAACCTGTTCCCAGGATTCGGCCAGCTTGGGCGTGATGTTGAGCTTGTCATCCGTGCTCAGCAACTGGTCGTAGATCAGATAGAAGACCGTCCACGACGAGCCATCGCCCGACGAATGCGGGTCGGTGGAAAGCACCTCCGACGGCTTGCCCCAGATGAGGGGCTTCGGGTTCTGCGCGAAGGCAAGGCCTGGCAAGACCAGGAGGGACGCCGCCGCAACCACTGCCGGCAGCCAGGTCCGGCCACGCCCGAACGCACACGAGATTCCAGTCATTTGAACTATCCGTCCTTCCGATTGATGACACGCAAATGTTATTTGACTAACATTGCATAGGTCAATGCAATATTAATACCAAGAGATAGGAGTAATCCCTTGCCCCACCCCACCACACAGACAAGAGCGAGGGATCTCGGGTTGCTCTTTTCCGGAAAGACAGGCCCTGCCAACGCGATCACCGACGTGCCCGGCGTCGAAATCGGGCAGACGACGCTCATTCATGGGGACGGCTCGCCACATCTTGGTGCGCCCGCCGTGCGCACCGGGGTGACGATCGTTCTGCCGCGAGGCCGATCCGGCGTGCTGCAGCCGGTCAAGGCCGGCGTGCACGCACTCAACGGCAATGGCGAGATGACCGGCACGCATTGGATCGAAGAGGCCGGGATCTTTCGCGGCCCGATCGGTGTGACGAACACGCACAGCGTCGGCGTGGTCCATCACGCTCTGGTGCGGTGGCTGTCCCGCGTCGACGGTGATCGCGGTGCCTACCCGTGGCTGATGCCGGTGGTCGCGGAAACCTGCGATGCCGTGCTCAACGACATGGATGGGCTGCACGTCGAGGAGTCTCATGTGTTCGAAGCCATCGCCGCAGCCGCGCCTGGCGCCGTCGCGGAAGGCAACGTCGGCGGAGGCACCGGCATGGTCTGCTACGGCTTCAAGGGCGGAACCGGCACGGCGTCGCGCGTCGTGAACGTCGCGGGCCAGGACTACCGTGTCGGCGTGCTGGTCCAGGCGAACATGGGCATCCGCCCCTGGTTGAACGTGCTGGGCGTACCCGTCGGTGAACTCATGCCCAGTTCAAGCAGCCGCCAAGGCGAGCCGGTTGCGCGCGAGCAAGGCTCGATCATCGTGATCGTAGGAACCGATGCCCCGCTTCTGTCCAGTCAGCTCAAGCGGCTTGCAAGGCGCGCCGCACTGGGCGTGGGCAGAACCGGCACGCCGGGAGGAGACGGCTCCGGCGACATCATGCTGGCATTCACCACCCACGCCGACCAGGCGCCCGGGGAGCTGGGCGTCTGCCGGACCGAGTATCTGGCTCAGCACACCCTCGACCCGCTCTTCCTCGGCGTGGTGCAAGCCGTGGAGGAAAGCATCCTGAACGCGCTGATTGCCGCCCAGACCATGGTGGGCCGGAACAACACGCGCGTGGAGGCGCTGGATCACAGTATGCTGATCGACCTGATGCGCCGCCATGGCCGCATCGCCGACACCCGATGAAATCTTCCCTGTCCCTTTTTGAACGCATCGAAGCGGCATCGTCCGAGATGACACGCTCGGAGCGGCTTCTGGCGGCCTACCTGACCGCCAACGCTCGCGAGCTGACGCTGGAGAACGCGGCGTCCGTGGCACGAAAATCCGGCGTGAGCCCGATGACCGTTGGGCGTTTTGTTCGCACGCTCGGTTACGACAGCTTCGACGAGATTCGCCGCGCAGCCAGTCGCTTGAGCGCACCTGCGGAGCTTCGCATCGCCGGCCGCTTCGAGCAATTCAGTCGTAGCCAGGTGCCCGTGTCCGACGTGCGCAGTGCGCAACTCACACAGCAAATCGATGCGTTGGTGGCCGCGCACGATCTGGCGACCGGAGAGCACTGGAACGCCATGGTGCGGCAGGTTGCGACATCCCAGCGTGTTTTCGTCGCGGGCTACCAAACCGTGCGCGGTGTTGCCTCCGACTTTGCGGCGCGCCTCGAATATGTGCGCGAGGGCGTGAAGTTTCTCGATGGTTCGGACGGCACCTACGCCGAACTTTTAGGCGCCCTGAAGAGCCAGACACGCTGCCTGGTTCTTGTCGACATTCGTCGTTATGCGAAGCAAGCCGAAGCGTTGGCGTCGGCCGCCACGGAGGCCGGCATTCCGGTCTTTGTCATCACCGATGCCTACTGCCACTGGGCTCGAACCTACACCCCGCATGTTTTTCATGTGCAGACGGATGTCGGCTTTTTCTGGGACTCCACCGTTGCGATCGTGGGCTTCATCAACCTGCTGATGAACGGCGTGATCGAGCAACTCGGGAAGAAGGTGGGTGAACGTGTCGGCCGGCTCGAGAAGCTGCAAGACCGTTTCGGCGCATTCCTCGATTGACATTCGTCATCGGGCACCGCCCCGGCCTGCCTGGCAGCACGTGCGGGTGCGTGCCCTCGGTTCGTCGCCGCGACCAATAAATTCGCAAGGGACAGTCACTTTCGATAGTGTGAGCGTCGATTGAAAGACCCGACGAAGTTGCTAGTCGATCAACGCCGAGCGGCAGCAACCGGTCCTGAAGCGGACATTTAACTTCAACCGTTCAGAAGACCGCTTTTGGCCGAACTCGGAAGTCTAGCCTTGGCCAAAGACAGTCCGCTCGAGCCGCAGACCTGCCGCTCGCAGGGACGAGCTGCCGACCTCGGCGCGGCATGTTCCTACGGTCTTGCGGTGCGTTCCCAGCCGCCGATAAGGTGGGCACTGGCGTGCCTCTGGTTGTCATCGGGTCCGTGTGGCTTGGCCGTTGCTGGTTCTGGCCCGACGTTCGGATGCAGGCCGCAGCAATTTCCGCAAAAACTACAAAGCACCTTTTCATGCCTTGATGCATGGCGCGATTCCCTCGCTCCTAAACTGAGAAAAACCATTCTCAGCGGCCCATTCAGGAGACATCGCAATGCATATCCGAAAGCGCCTCGGCGGCTTTCTGCTCGTTCTCGGCCTTGCCGTCGGTACGGCGCAGGCTCAGCAACCCCTGCGTATCGTGGTTCCGTTCGCGGCTGGCGGCGGAACAGACCAATACGCGCGGCTGCTGGCTTCCGAGCTCACCAAGCGCGGCACCCAGACCATCGTGGAGAACAAGCCCGGCGCCAGCGGCATCGTGGCGGCAGACAACGTTGCCCGGCCCAGGCCCGACGGCACCACCTTGCTGATGAGCTCGCTGAGCATTCTGGCGAGCAACACCGTGATGTACGACAAGCTGCCTTACGACCCCGTCAATAGCTTCACGCCGGTCACGCAGATCGCCTATCAGCCGACCATCGTCGTGGGACGCCCGGATCTGCCCTACAAGAACATCAAGGAAATGGTGGCCTATGCCAAGGCTCATCCGGACAAGATCAACCGGGGCTCGCCGGGCGCATCCATCCTGACCAACCTGGCGCCGCTGGCCTTCGAGGGCATGGCCGGCATCCGAACGACGCACATCCCGTTCAACGGAGATTCTCCCGCCCTGCAGGCCATGCTCGGCAGCCAGATCGACATCCAGGGCACCTCCATCACCGGCCCGCTGCAGCACGTCAAGGCGGGCAAGATGCGCGTGCTGGGTGTGATGGACGCCAAGCGCCTGCCGCAGGTGCCCGATGCACCCACTTTCAAGGAGCAGGGCTACGACATCGAGGCGCTGCTCTGGTATGCGCTTTCCGCGCCCGCCGCCACGCCGAAGGACACTGTCGACAAGCTCAATCGCGCCGTCAACCAGGTGTTGGTCGATCCTGACTTCATCGCGCGTTCGCAAGCGATCGGCATGGAGCCTCGCGGCGGCACGCCGCAGGCGCTGGCCGACTATGTGAAGGCCGAGACGCAGCGCTGGGTGCCGGTGCTCGAGCGGCTGGACCTGCCCAAGCAGGGGCAATGAATGAACGCGCTGTTCGACGACACCGTGGCCCTGGTCAGCGGAGCGAGCCAGGGAATCGGCTTTGCTGTTGCAAGCCGCCTGCTTGACGCCGGCTGCCGTGTGGCATTGACCGACCTGGACGCCGACAGGACGCGCGAGGCGGCCGCACGCACGGGCTGCGCCGCGGGCCGGGTGCGGCCCTATGCGCTGGACGTGCGCGATGCCGCGCAATGCGCCGCCGTGGTTGCCGACGTGACGCAGGCCTGGGGCCCCGTGGGGGTGCTGGTGAACAACGCGGGCGTGGGCGGCCGCAGTGCCGTGTTCGAGGCACAGGCGCTTTCGCAAGACATCGACCACGTGATGGCGGTAAACGTCAAGGGCGTGCTCAATCTGACGGTGGCATGCACCGAAGGCCTGCACCGCACACGCGGCGCCATCGTCAACGTGGCATCCATCACCTCGCTCGTCGCGACCTCGGCCCACATGGCCTACGGCGCCTCGAAGGGCGCCGTCGCTCAGCTGACCAGGTTCCTCGCGCGGGATTTCGGGCCCCATGGCGTGCGCGTCAATGCTGTGGCACCGGGCCTGGTGATGACGCCGATGACCGCCCACATCGCGGATGACGCCGAGCGCCACGAGCGGATGGTGCGCCGCACTTTTCTTGGCCGCGCGGGCGACCCGCAGGACATCGCAGGACCCGTGGTGTTCCTGGCATCGCCGCAGGCCCGCTACGTCACCGGAACCATCCTGCCGGTGGACGGCGGCTACACCGCCAACTGAGGCAGCCGCGCGCCTGGCCCGCAGGACAGGGCACGATCAATCACGAACAGGGCATGCCGCATGCCTTCATTGGGAAGAGAACACATGATCCGAGATCCTTCTGCGTTCGATGACACGCTGGGCACGTTGCGGCGCTACGTGCGCGAGCAACTGATTCCGCGCGAGGCGCAGGTCGAACAACTGGACGAAGTGCCTGCCGACCTCGTCGACGACCTGGCGAGCCGTGGCTTCTTCGGCTGGTCCATTCCCCAGGAGTGGAACGGCGGCGGCATGACGACCGAAGAACTGGTGCTCGCCGCGATGGAACTGTCGCAAGCCTCCGTGGCTTTCAGGGCGCGGGTTGGCACCAATACCGGCATCGGCTCCGAGGCGCTGGTCGCAGACGGCACGCGCGAGCAGAAGGCCCGCTACCTGCCGTTGCTGGCCAGCGGTGCCCTGACCGGTGCGTTCGCGCTGACCGAGCCCGATGCCGGCTCGGACGCGACCGCGTTGACGACGAGCGCCGTACGCGACGGCGATCACTACGTGCTCAACGGGACCAAGTGCTTCATCACCAATGCGCCGATCGCGGGGCTGTTCACCGTGATGGCGCGCACCGATCCGAAGGATCGGTCCGCCCGTGGCATTTCGGCTTTCCTGATCGAGCGCGGAACGCCCGGGCTCGCAACCGGCGAGCCGTACCGCAAGATGGGGCAGGCCGGATCGCCGGTGTCCGAGGTGCATCTGACCGACTGCCGCGTGCCGGCCGCCAGCATCATCGGCGGCGTGGAGGGCATGGGCTTCAAGACGGCCATGAAGGTGCTCAACAAGCAGCGCATCCATCTTGCGGCGCTGTGCACGGGTCCAGCGATCCGCATGCTGGATGAGGCTGTCGCGTGGACCTGCCAGCGTCGGCAATTCGGCCAGCCGGTGGCCGGCTTCCAGCTGGTGCAGGCGTTGATCGCCGACTGCCAGACCGAAATCCAGGCCGCACGGGCATTGATCCTGCAGACCGCGCGCCAGCGCGACGCCGGAGAGGACGTGACCATGCAGGCGTCGATCTGCAAGTACTTCGCTTCGGAGATGTGCGGGCGCGTGGCGGACCGCTGCGTGCAGATGCTGGGCGGCACGGGTTTCATCCACGGCCATCCCATCGAGCGCTTCTACCGCGACGTCCGCTTGTTCCGCCTCTACGAAGGCACGAGCCAGATCCACCAGCTCAACATCGCCAAGCGCACCATCGCTGCGACCGGCTATCGCCTGGGCGAATGAGCGAGCTGCACCACGCCAGATCCGAGGAATACCACCGAATGAACCACCCTTCCATGCAACCTCTTGCCGGCGTGCGTGTGCTGGACCTGTCGCGGGTCATGGCCGGCCCGCTGTGCGGCATGGCGCTGGCCGACCTGGGCGCCGACGTGATCAAGGTCGAGCATCCCGAGCGCGGCGACGACACGCGCGACTGGGGCGTGCGCATCGGCAGCCACAACACGTCCTACTTCAACAGCTGCAACCGCAACAAGCGCTCCATCTGCGTGGACCTGCAGGACAAAGAGGGCCAGGACATCGTGCGCAAGCTCGCGGCGCAGTGCGATGTGGTCATCCAGAACTTCAAGTACGGCGGCGCGCAGAAGATGGGCCTGGGCTACGAAGACTTGCGCAGCATCAACCCGAAGCTCATCTACTGTTCGATCTCGGGCTACTCGGTGCTGAGCGAGGAAAAGGCGCGGCCGGGCTACGACCTCGTGATCCAGGGCGAAACCGGCTTGATGGCCATGAACGGCGAAGAAGGTCAGGGCCCTTTGAAGTTCGGCATTGCCGCAGTGGACATGTTCACCGGCATGTACTCGGCCCAGGCCATCCTGGCCGTGCTCTTCGAACGCACGCGCACCGGTGAGGGGCGCCACATCCAGATGTCGCTGTACGACAGCGGGATGATGATCACCTCGTACTACGGGCTCACCGCCTGGCTCAACAAGGGTGACCCCGCCAAGTTCGGCAACTCGCATCCGTCGATCGTGCCCTACGGCGTGTTCGAGGCCGCGGACGGCCCGGTGGTGATCGCGGTCGGCAACAACGGCCAGTTCAGGAAGTTCTGTGACGAGGTGATCTTCTGTCCCGAGCTGCCGGTCGATCCGAAGTTCGCCACCAACACCGAGCGCTCCAAGCACCGGCATGAATTGCTGCCGCTCCTGCTGGCGAAGATCGGGCAGTTCCCGCGCGCCGATCTCATCGCGCGCATGAACACGGCGGGCATTCCCTGCGGTCAGGTGCTCGGCCTCTATGACGCGCTGCAGTCCGACCGGACCGCGCAGACCCAGGTCTGGCACCGCTTCGAAGACACGCAGGCGGGGCCGCAGGCCGTCCACGCGCCGCCCTACATCATCGATGGCGCACGCGCGGGCGTGCGCCACCACCCGCCGCACCTGGGGGAGCATACGGCCGAAGTGCTGCGTGAACTGCTCGACATGGGCGAGGCCCAACTCGATTCCCTGAGCCAGAGAAGCGTCATCAAATGAAGGAACACCGTATGCGCGCAACCGAATCCGCCGACTCGCGCCGGCTCTTGCTGAAGTCGTGCCTCGCGGTCGGGGCGGCGCCCTGGCTGGCGTCGCTGGCCGGCCGCGCCAACGCGGCGGGCAGCTGGCCCGAGAAAACCGTTCGCATGGTCGTGGCCTTCCCGGCCGGCGGCCCGACCGATGCGACGGCGCGCCTGATCGCCCAGAAGCTGGCCGGGGCGCTCGGCCAGCCCGTCATCGTGGACAACCGTCCCGGCGCCTCGGGGTCCATCGGGACCGCGTCGCTGATCAAGTCGGCGCCCGACGGCTACACGGTGTCCATGTTCGGCATGCCCGCGCTGGTGGCACCGATCGTCTACAGGAACAACCAGTACGACGTGCGCAAGGATTTCACCTGCGTGTCGTCGGTCTACGACCTGCCGCTGGTCTTGATGATCAACCCGCTGGTGCTGCCGGGCGTGAACGATCTCAAGGGGTTCATCGCGGCGGCCAAGGCGCAGCCGGTCAACTACTCGACCGCGGGCTCGGGCAGCATCGGCCACCTGGCGATGGAGCAACTCAAGGACATGGGCGACTTTCCGATGCAGCACGTGGGCTACAAGGGCAGTGCGCCCGCCATCACCGACCTGCTCGGTGGGCAGATCGGCGCCATGTTCGTCGACCTGGTGGCGGCCATGCCGCACATCCGCAGCGGGCGCCTCAAGGCGTTGGCGCTAGGCTCCGCCGATGCCCGGGCCTTCCTCCCCGAGGTGCCGTCCATCGCGCAGCAAGGTTTCGCCGGTTTCAACGTGAGCAGCTGGAGCGGGCTGATCGTGCCCAACGGCACGCCGGCCGCCGTCGTGACCCGGCTCGATTCGGAGCTGCGCCGCATCCTGGCCGAGGCGGACACGAAGCGCGGGCTCGAGACGATCGGAGCGCTCAGTGCCTACCAGCCGCCGGAAGTCATGAAGCGGCGGATGGCCAGCGAGTTCGAGCGCTGGAACAAGGTGGCGTCGGAGAAGGACATCTCGATCTGATTTTGGGTTTGCGCCCTCGGGTGCCGGCGCCATCGCAGCAACGCCCCGGAACCCGAGCCCTTGGAGGCTCGCGTTGCGGGGCGTTGTGCATGGAGCTTGAGGATCAGTGCGATTGCTTGGGCAGGTTCAGGCTGCGCAAGATCGGGAGCCACCGGTCCGCCTCGACCTTGATGAACCGCGCCAGTTCTTCGGGCGTGCCACCGCGCGGCTCCATGCCGATGGCGCGGGCACGGGCCACGAACTCGGGGTCGGCGATCACCTGGTTCACGGCCTTGTTCAGCCGGTCGATCACCGGCTTGGGCGTGCCGGTGGGAACCGAGAGCGAGTACCACAGCGTGGCTTCCATGTCGAAGCCCTGTTCCTTGAACGTGGGCGCGTCGGGCACCTGCGGCAGGCGCTGCGAATCCATCACGCCGAGCACACGCAGCTTGCCCGACTTCACGTAGGGCAACGATCCCGTGATCGACGTGCCGTGGATATCGATCTGGTTGCCCAGCAGGGCCTGCAGCGCCGGCGCGTCGCCGTTGAAGGGAATGTGCAGTGTGCTGATGCCCTGTTCCTTTTCGAAGGCGATGGGTGCCAGGTTCGTGAGGATGGCCGCGCCGGGCGAACCGCGGTTGATCTTGCCGGGGTGCTGCTTGGCGTAGGCCACCATTTCCTTGATGTTCTTGTAGGGCAGGTCGGTGCGGCCCACGACGATGGCGGGCTGGTAGGCGATCTGCGTGACCGGCGCGAAGTCCTTCACCGGGTCGTAGGGCAGCTTGTCGTAGAGCACGCTGTTGTTCGCGAGCGTGCCGAGCGAGGACACGAGCACCGTCTGGCCGTCCGGCTTGGCGCGCGCGACGTAGTCGGCCGCGAGGATGCCGCTGGCGCCGGGCTTGTTCTCGATGATGACGTTCAGGCCCTGCTTGTTGAGCTCCTGGGCCAGGATGCGGCAGTACTGGTCGGTGCCGCCGCCGGCGGCGAAGGGCACCACGATGCGGGTCACCTGCTGGGCGAGGGCCGGGGCGAGTGCGCAGGCACCCAGCGCCAACCCCATGACGAGTTTGCGATAGCTCATTTTTTTGTCTCCTGTTCTGGTTCGAATCGAACGCTGGATTTAGTCTAGGGCGCAGCTCGCGGTGGTGATCTGCAAGGAATGAAAAGCAGCTTTGCGCGATGTGCCGGCCGGGGCGCCAGCCCGCCCGCACACTTGCCCGATGACCGTGAAGATCACCCGGGTCGGGACGACCAAGGACCAATTGGGCGAGAGCCCCTGCTGGGATGCCGATGCGCAGGCGCTGAACTGGATCGACGCGTTGTCGGGCTCCCTTTGGCGGTTGAAGCCCGGGAGCGGAGAGCCCGAGCGGCACCTGCTGCCCGCACCCGTGGGTTCGATCGCGCCATGCCGCGGCGAGGCCGTCGTGGTGGCGCTGCGCCAGGCCTTTGCCCGCTATGACTTCGCCACGCGCACGCTCGAGCACCTGGCCCGCATTCCCTTGGACCATCCGAAGGTCCGCTTCAACGATGGCAAATGCGATCCGGCGGGCAACTTCCTGGCGGGCACCATGCACGTCGATCGCCAGGCCGGCGAGCGCGTGGAGGGCGGGCTCTACCGGCTGCGCCCCGACCTTCGCGTGGAGCACCTGGCCGACGACATCGGCTTTGCCAACGGGCCTTGCTTCAGCCCCGACGCACGCGTGCTGTACCTGGCCGACAGCCTGGAGCGAACCCTCTGGGCCTACGACTACGACCCCGACGGCCCATTGCGCAACAAGCGCCTGTTCGCGAAGACGCACGCCTTCGACTCCGGGCCCGACGGCGCGACGGTCGACGCGCAAGGGTTCCTCTGGACGGTGCTGACCCGGGCCGCCAGGCTGGCGCGCTATGCGCCGGACGGCACGCTGGAGCGCCTTGTCGAGCTGCCGGTGAGCTACCCCACGAGCATCTGCTTTGGCGGGCCGCGCCTGGAAGACATGTATCTGACCAGCATTTCACGCAGCGCGCGGCTGGAGGGCGACAAGGCGCAGGACGGCGGGCTGTTCGTGATCACGGGCCTGCCCGCCGCGGGGCGTCCGCCCGATCGTTTCGCAGACGTCTAGCGCGTTTCGCTTCTCAGCGCGTCCGCCACGTAGTCCACGAAGGCGCGCACCTTCAGCGGCAGCACGCGGCTCTGCCGGAAGACGGCGAAGACGCCGTTGGAAAACGCCCGCACGGCAAAACGGTATTCGGGCAGCAGCCGCACCAGCGAACCGTCGCGCAGGTCGTCGCGCACGGTGGCCTCGGACAGCAGCGCCACGCCCATGCCGCCGATGGCGGCCAGCCGCAGGAGTTCACCGTTGTTCGCGCTCAGTACGCCCTGGATGGCCAGTTCCTGCTGCTCGCCCGCCGGATCGATGTACTTCCAGGTGATGACCTCGCGCTCGCGCCGGTAGGTGAGGCAGCGCACCTGGGGCAGGTCGGTGGGGTGGCGGATGCGCGAGTAGGTCTTCACGAAGGCGGGGCTCGCCACGAGCACCTCGTCGCTGGACTGCAGCCGCTTGATGACAAAGCCCGAATCGTTGGACTCTCCCGTGCGGATGTCGACGTCGAAGTCGTGCTCCACCAGGTTGATCGGATGCTCGGAGAGTTCAAGCTCGACACGGATGTCGGGGTAGAGCTCCGAGAAGCGCGGCAGCAGCGGTGCGAGCACCCGCAGGCCGATGTGCGTGCGCGAATGCACGCGCAGCCGGCCTTCGGGCCGCTGGCGCGCGTTGTGCACGGCCTGCTCGGCCTCGCTCATGAGTTCGAGCATGGCTTCGGCCCGCTCCAGGAAGGCCTGCCCAGCTTCGGTCACCTTGAGGTTGCGGCTGGTGCGGTCCACCAGCTGCACGCCCAGTTCCTCTTCCAGTGCGCTGATGCGCCGCGAGATGGTGGCGGGCGACAGGCTGAGGCTGCGGGCCGCGGCCGAGAGGCTGCCTTTGCGCTGGGTGGCCACAAAGATGCGCAGCGAGTCGAGGGCCTTCATTTCGAAAGACGCAAAGAAGCTGTGCGTTCGCTGGTGATCCACGCGGGCGTCGAGTTCCTACGATGGACCTCGATCGAAAACAGCCAACCAGGAGCAACAGCGATGGATTTCGGAATCTTCATTTTGATGCAGCAGCGGAACAAGCATAAGACCTCCCACCAGATCCTGCGCGACGCCATCGAACAGACGCGTCTGGCGGACGAACTGGGCTTCGGTGCCGCGTGGTATGCCGAGCATCACTTCAGCAACTACGGCATGTGCTCGTCGCCGTTGACCATGATCGCGCACTGCGCCGCGGTCACCCGCAACATCCGGCTGGGAACCGGCATTGTCGTCGCTCCGCTGTACACGCCGGCCCGCCTGATCGCCGACGTGGCGATGGTCGACCAGCTGTCCAACGGCCGCCTGAACCTGGGCATCGGCTCGGGCTACCAGCAGTTCGAGTTCGAGCGTTTCGGCGTGTCGCTGGACTCCGCCAAGGCCCGCACCTTCGAGATGCTCGACATGCTCGAGGCGGGCCTGACGCAGCCCAAGTTCAGCTACGACGGCGCGTACTACCAGCAGCCGATGAGCGCCATCAGCCAACGCGCGGTGCAGCGTCCCACGCCTCCGATGTGGATCACGAGCGTCGATCCGGCGTTCCTGTCGCGCGCCGTGAAGTCCGATCACCATGTGTTCGTCTCCGGCGGCGACGGCGGCCTGGAGAAGCTGGCGGGCACCCGCGCGCTCATCGACAAGGTCGCCGTGGCCGAGGGCAAGGACCCCGCGGGCGTGCAGGTCGGCCTGCTGCGCGCGGCCTATGCGAGCAACAACAAGGACGAGGTGGAAAGCTACCTCGAATGCGCCCGCTACCAGCGCCGCATCGCCGTGAGCCTGAAGCGCCGCACCGCGCAGATCGCCGACGACTACCAGGTCGAGGAAGGCATCGTCGAGGGCGAGCCCACGCTGGACGAGATGCGCGCGCTGCTGCCGGTGGGCGACATCGACACGGTGATCGAGCGCGTGGTCCACGAGATCCGCACGCTCAAGCCGGTGCACTACTGCTTCCAGACGCAGATGGGCGATTTCGATCACGCCGCGATGCTGCGCCAGCTCGAGGTGTGGGGCAAGGTCATCATCCCGGCGGTGCAGCAGGAGATCGCCAACGATCCGCCGCACCGGCCTGCGGTCGCGGCCGAACTCGCCGCGGCCTGAAGCCGAACGCGAAGGAGACGCCATGTCCGAAGCCGCCGAAGACAGCGCCCGCTGCGCCATCGAGCCTGCCCAGTTCCGTCAGCTGCTCGGTTGCTTTCCGACCGGCGTGGCGGTCATCACCACCTGCACGCCGGACGGCCAGCCGGCCGGCCTGACCTGCAACTCCTTCAGCTCGGTCTCGCTGGATCCGCCGCTGGTGCTGTTCAGCCTGCGCAATGCCAGCCGCCTGCTGGGCACGTTCCAGGCGGCGGACGGCTTCGTCATCAACATCCTCTCGGAGCAGCAGGACGCGCTGTCGGGCCGGTTCGCATCGAGCAAGGTCGAAGACAAGTTCGAGGGCGTGCCGTGGCGCGCCGGCGCACTGGGCATGCCACTGATCGACGAGTGCCTCGCGAGCTTCGAATGCCGCGTGCATGCGGCCCACGAAGCCGGCGACCACACCATCTTCATCGGCGAGGTCCGGCACCTGAGCGCCGGCGCGGCCGATCAGGCGCTGGTGTTCTACAAGGGCGCCTACATGAAGCTGGCGGAGTCGCTGCGCAAGCTGGTCGTGGAAGGGCGCCTGGGCGACGCCGACATCGACGAGGCCTATCGCACGCTCTACGGCACGTTACTGCGCCTGGCCAGCGAGCGCGCCACCGAGGCCGAGCTGGACGCCGTGCATGAAGCCGCCGGCGCCATCGAGGCGCACCCCGACGATGCGCCGCTGAAAGAGCGCATCGCCTCGGCCAGCGCGTTCTTCGCCTCGATCGCCGCGGCGGGCCATAACGAGGCGCTGACGCTGATGGCGCAGACCATGACCAGCGTGCTGCGCGAGCGCATGACGCATGTGCTGTCGGTGCGCCCGCGGCCCGACCTCTATCCGCTGCGCCGCAAGGTGGCGCACAACCTGCGCCGGCGCGACGCCGCCGGTGCCACCGCCGCCCTGGACGAGCTGATCGCGCAGCTGCGCAAGGGTTGAGCCTTTTCCGATATTCCACAGGAGACAAGATGTCCATCGATTACGCCGGCTTCCGGCGCGAACTCGAATCGTTCGTGCGCAGCGCCTGCCCGCCAGAGATCCGCGCCGTCGTCGCGGCCGGCCAGAAGATCACCAAGCGCGAATACCAGGCCTGGCAGAAGATCCTCAACGCCCAGGGCTGGGGTGCGCCGAGCTGGCCGCGCGAGGCGGGCGGCACGGGCTGGGACATCCGCCAGCGCCTCATCTTCGAGGAGGTGATGGCCGAGCACGACTGTCCGCCCCTGTACCACCATGGGCTGGGCCACATCGGCCCGGTGATCATCCGCTTTGGCACGCCCGAGCAGAAGGCGCGGTTCCTGCCGCGCATCCTCGACGGCTCGGACTGGTGGTGCCAGGGCTATTCGGAGCCCGGCGCGGGCTCCGACCTGGCCTCGCTGTCCACCAGTGCGCGCCTGGACGGCGACGAGTGGGTCGTCAACGGCCAGAAGATCTGGACCTCGCATGCCCACGAGGCCAGCATGATCTACATGCTGGTGCGCACGTCGAAGGAAGCGAAGAAGCAGGAAGGCATCTCGCTGCTGCTGGTGCCGATGGACGCCCCGGGCGTCACCGTGCGCCCCATCCGGACGATCGACGGCTGGCATCACCTGAACGAGGTGTTCTTCGACGAGGTGCGCGTGCGCGCCGACAACCTCGTCGGCGAGGTCGGCAAGGGCTGGACCTGCGCGAAGTTCCTGCTCGAGCGCGAACGCCTTCCGCCGGCCAACGTGGCGCGGCTGGAACTCATGCGCCGCCAGGTCACGCAATTGGTCGAGGAGGCGAGCCGCGCCGCCGCGGGGCTGCGCGACTTCAGCGGCCTGCACCACAAGCTGCTGCTGTGCGAAGCCGACGTGAAGGGCGCGCGCGTGATGATGGCGCAGGCCACTGACGACCTGATCCACCAGCGCCCGCTGGGCGTGCAGCCCTCGGTCATCAAGATGACCTGCGCCGATGTCGCGCAGCGCCTGACGACCATCGCCCTCGATGCGGTCGGCCCCGATGCCGCGCATCGTTTTCTCGTGGACGACGGGGATGCCGGGGACGATGTGCCCGAGGCCACCTGGATCCAGAACTACATGTTCACGCGCGCCCGCACCATCGCCGGCGGCACCTCCGAGGTGCAGCGCAACGTGGTCGCCAACGAACTGCTGGGAGCCTGAGTCATGACCACATCTTTCCCGCCGCTCTTTCCCGGCATGCTGCTGGACGCAGCCAGCCGCTATGCCGAAGACCACATCGCCCTCGAGATCCAGGGCGACCCCGTGCGCGAACTGGGCTGGACGGCCACCCTTGTGCCCGAGGACGTCGGCGGCGTCGGCGGCAGCCTGAGCGATCTGGCGTCCATCGTGGAGGGGCTCGCCACGCACGGCCTGCAGTTGCCGGTGGTCGAGACCTGCGCCGTGGTGCCGCTGCTGCTGCAGGCCGCGGGGGCCGAAACCGCCAGGCGCTGGCTGGAGGCCGTGGCCGAGGGCAGCGTGCAGATGGCGCCCCTGACGGCCTTGTCGGGAACGCCCGATGTCCATGCCGTGACGGCCACGCATCTCGACATCGGCTACGAGCTGAGCGGCACGGTGCAGGGTGTCGATGCGACGCTGCCTGCCACGCACTACCTCGTGCCCGCGCAGGTCGATGGCGAGGACGCCATTTTCCTGGTCGATGCCGAAAGAGTCGGCGCACCGAAGGCCCGGTACCGGACGATGGAAGGCCGCGTGGGCGCGGACTTTGTTCTGGCGCAACTGGCCGTGCCCGAGAGCGCATGCATCGCGCGTGGTGCCGCCGCAAGTGACGCACGCGCCAGGGCCACCGATGCCGCCTTGCTGCTCACGGCCGTCGACACGGTGGCTGCGCTGGCCACGCTCATCCGCCAGACCGTCACCCATCTGAAGGAGCGGCGCCAGTTCGGCGTGGCGCTCTCGAGCTTCCAGGTGCTGCGCCATCGCGTGGCCGACATGTATGTGAAGTACCTGGGCGCCAAGGGCCTGGTGATCCATTGCTTTGACGCCTTCGAGCAGGACGCGCCCGATCTGCGCCGCACCTTGCGCCTGGCCAAGGTGTCGCTGGCCGAGTCGGCGCGCGCCTGCGCGGAAGCGGCCATCCAGATGCACGGCGGCATGGGCGTGAGCGAGGAGGTGCTGGCCACGCGCGTGGCGCAGCGCCTCGTCGCCTCCGAGTTCCGCTACGGCGACCGGCTGCTGCATGTCGCCCGGCTGCTCGCGCTGGCGCCGGAGGCGGGCGCGCCACACCTTTCTTTTTCCAACCAAACCGGGAGTGTGCGATGAGCATCAATCTGGAAGTTTCCGAACACATCGCCGTCGTCCGGCTCGACAAGCCGCCGGTCAACGCGCTGGACCGCGCCACGCGCCGCCGCCTGATCGAGATCTTCGACGAGGTCTCCGAGCGCACCGACGTGCGCGTGGCGGTCCTCACGGGCACCGGCAAGTTCTTCTGTTCCGGCGCGGACCTGAAGGACCGCCCCAACGCGGAGAAGGCCGGGGACTTCCTCGACCACAACCGCTGGACGCGCGAGACGGGCAATGCCATCCGCGAATGCGCCAAGCCCGTGATCGCGGCCGTCAACGGCCCCGCGCTGGGCGCGGGCTTCGGCCTCATGGCCTCGTGCGACATTTTCCTGGCGAGCGAGGACGCCACCTTCGCCATGCCCGAGATCAACGTCGGCCTCGCGGGCGGCGTCTCGATGCTGCGGACCATGGTCGGGCGTTCGTTCACGCGCCGCATGTTCTTCACCGGCATGAAGGTGCCGGCCGCCGAGCTGTACCGCCGCGGCGTGATCGACGAAGTGGTGCCCGCCGAGCAGCTGATGCCGCTGGCGATGGAGATCGCGCAGGAGATCGCCTCCAAGGCGCCGCTGGCCATCGCCTATGCCAAGCAGGCCGCCAACATGATGGACCTGATGCCGCAGCGCGACGGCTACCGCTTCGAGCAGAACTTCACCATGGCGCTGGCCCGCACCGAGGACGCGCAGGAAGCCCGCAACGCGTTTCTCGAGAAGCGCAAACCCGTCTACAAGGGGCGCTGAGATGCCGGTCGTGGAAGTGGGGCGCGGCATGGACGCGCTGTTCAAGCCGCGCTCGATCGCCATCTTCGGGGCGTCGGACGACGTCACCAAGATCGGCGGCCGGCCGCTGCAGTTCCTGCAGAAGTACGGCTACGCGGGCGGCATCTACCCGGTCAACCGCAAGGCGGGCCTCGTGCAGTCGCTGCCGGCCTATGCGAGCCTGGACGACGTGCCCGAAGTGCCCGAGTTGGCCGTGGTCGCCGTCCCGCCCGCGGGCGTGCTCGACGCGGTGAAGGATTGCGCCCGGCGCGGTGTGAAGGCCGCGGTCATCCTTTCGGCCGGGTTCTCCGAGATGGGCGAGGAGGGCGGTCGCCTGCAGGCGCAGATCGGCGATGTCGCGCGGGCCACCGGCATGCGCGTGGTCGGCCCCAACTGCCTGGGCGCGATCGGCGTGCCCGACAAGAGCATCGCCACCTTCTCGGTGGCGCTGGAGTCGTCCTTTCCCGTGGCCGGCTCGGTGGGCATCGTCTCGCAGAGCGGCAACCTGGGCAGCTTCACACTGCGCCTGGCCGGCGAGCGCGGCCTGGGCGTGAGCCGCATGCTGACCACCGGCAACGAATGCGACGTGGACATCGCCGATGCCATTGCCTCGCTCGCTGCGGACCCCGGCACTTCGGTGATCCTGTGCTGCATGGAAACCTGCCGCGACGGCGCGAAGCTGACGCGGGCCATGGCCATGGCCCGCGAGGCGGGCAAGCCGCTGGTGGTTCTGAAGGTCGGCGTCTCGGAGGCCGGCAGCGAGGCGGCCGCCTCGCACACCGGCGCCCTGGCCTGTTCCGACGCCGTGTTCGATGCCGTGCTGCGCAGCGGCGGCGCGATCCGCGTGCCCAGCATCGAGCAATTGCTTGAAGTCGGCCATGCGCTGTCCGTCGTCGGTCCGACGCGCGTGCCCGGCGGCCACCGCGTCGCCGTGCTCACGGCTTCCGGCGGCTTCGGCGTGCTGCTGGCCGATGCCGCCAGCGCGCAAGGCCTGGCGCTGCCCAAGCTCGCGGCACAGACGCAGGAGCGCATCCTGTCGGTCGTGCCATTCGCCGCGCCCTCCAACCCGGTCGACATGACGGCGCAGGTGTCGAGCCGGCCCGAGGTCCTGGCCCAGATGCTCGATGCGGTGGCGCGCGATGCCAGCTGCGATGCGTTGATCCTGCAGTCGGCCAATGCCTTCCATGTGGCCCGGCTGCGCGATGTGTTCCTTGCCGCGCTGGAACAGGTGCGCAAGGACCATCCTTCACGCCTGATCGTCCTGTGTGCCCGTGCGCCGCAGGAGGTGCGGGTCACGCTCAATGCCATGGGCTTTCCGGTGGTCGAAGGCATCGATGCGGCTTGCGCGACCCTGGCGGCGTTGCTGCGCTTCGGCGCGCGAGGCGACGTACGGGCTGTGGCACCGGCCATCGAACGCGTGCCGTTGGCCGCAGGGGCCTTCGCGACCGAGGCGAGCGCCAAGGCCGTGCTGGCGGAAGCCGGCCTGCCCGTGCCGCGGGAGGCGATCGCCGCCAACCGCGACGAGACGCTCGCCGCGGCGCGCGCGATGGGTTTTCCGCTGGTGCTCAAGATCGTCTCGCCCGACATCGCCCACAAGACCGAGGTCGGCGGCGTGTTCGTCGGCGTGCGTTCCGAAGCGCAACTGCTCGAGGAATACGAAAACCTGCTCGCGCGCGTGGCGCAGAAGGCGCCCGCGGCCCGCATCGCCGGCGTGCTCGTCGCGCAGATGGTGCAGGGCGGTGTCGAGCTGATCCTGGGCACCAAGAAGGACCCGATGTTCGGTCCGATGGTGATGGTCGGCCTGGGCGGCGTCTTCGCCGAGATCTTCAAGGACGTGGCGCTGCAGCCGGCGCCTGTCGACGAGGCGCAGGCCACCGCCATGCTGCGGTCGCTCAAGGCCTTCCCGCTGCTCGACGGCGCGCGCGGCCGGCCCAAGGCCGATGTGCCGGCGGCGGCCAAGGCCATCGCGGCGCTGTCGCGATTTGCCGTGCGCCATGCCGACGGCGTGTCCGAGATCGATATCAACCCCCTGGTGGTGCTGGACCTGGGACGCGGCGCGCATGCGCTCGACGCCCTGCTGGTGCCCGACGAACCCCTCACGAAAGCCCACCCATGACGATGTCTCTTTCAGGCCGAGCGGCCTTCATCAGCGGCGCCGGCCACGGCATCGGTCGCGCCACCGCGCGCGCCATGGCCCGCCTGGGCACCACGGTCGGCATCAACGACCTGAAGCCCGAATTCGTGGAGGAGGCCGTGGCCGAGATCCGCGCGCTGGGCGGCCAGGCCATCGGGCTGCCCTGCGATGTGTCGACGCGCGAAGGCATGCGCGAAGCCGTGGCGCAGTTCACGCGCGATGCGGGACGGCTGGACATCATGGTCAACAACGCGGCCTGGGTGCGCTACCAGCCGCTCGCGGAGATCACGCCCGAGGTCATGGACCGCATGGTAGAAATCGGCTTCAAGTCGGTGATCTGGGGCACCCAGGCGGCGGCCGAGGCCATGGACCCGGCACGCGGCGGCTCGATCATCAACGTGGCGTCCATCGCGGCCTTCAAGTCGCCCATGCGGTCGGTGGTCTACAGCGGCATCAAAGCCGGCGTGCTGGGCATCACCCGGGCATCGGCGGCCGAGCTCGGCGCGCGCAACATCCGCGTGAACGCGGTGGCGCCCGGTGCCGTGCCTACTGAGGGCACAGCCAGGAATCGCAACGCCGAACTCGATGCCAAGCGGATCGCACGCACGCCGCTGGGCCGCCTGGGCACGGTGGAGGACATCGCCGACGCCATCTGTTTCCTCGCCGGCGACGCCTCGCGCTTCTTCAACGCGGACGTGCTGCGCCTGGACGGCGGCGCCTCGGAGACGTCGCTGTGAGCGGCGCGCAAGCGACAGCCCCACGTCGGCTGCAGAACGTCTACGTCGCGGCGAGGCAGCCGGTGAAGCTCCATGACTTCTATACCGCCGCGCTCGGCCTACAGCTGAAGTTCAACGACGGCGAGCGCTGGTTCCAGTACGGCATCGGCAACACCAACGTCTCACTGGCCTGCCTCGAGGAAGCGGCTCCCGCTGCCTCCGGCCTCGTGATGGTGTTCGAAGTGGAGGACTTCGACGGCGCGCAGGAACGGATCACCGCTGCGGGCGGACAGGTGCTCGGAATGCGCGACATGGGCGGCCATGGCGTGGTGCTGTCGCTGCGCGACCCGGAGGGCAACATCGTTCAGCTGTTCCGGCGGGCGCCGCCACCGGGCGCATGAGCGCCCCGGCTTCGTTACAGGCGCTGATCGACCGCGAGGCGATCCGCGACTGCCTCTACCGCTACTGCCGCGGCATCGATCGCTGCGACGAAGCGGCCCTGCGTTCGGCCTATTGGGAGGATGCGACCGACTGCCACGGCGCCTGGAACGGCAGCGCCAGCGGCTTCATTGACCAAGCCCTGGCCAAGCTGCGCCAAGGCGGGCGACGCGTGCACCAGATCACCAACGTGCTGATCGAACTGCACGGCGATACCGCGGCGGTGGAAAGCAGTTTCTTTGCGCTGCAGACCATGGCCGCGCAGCCGGCGCAACAGACCTTCCTGTGCGGGCGCTACGTCGACCGCTTCGAGCGACGTGCCGGCCAGTGGCGCGTGGCCGCCCGCACCGTGGTCTACGACTGGATCGAGGAGCGCGCGCGGCCCGAGCTCGCACGCGACGACCCGACTCTGTTCGGGCCCCGGCAACCGAACGGCCTCGCGGCGCCGGACGACATGGTCTATCGATTGCTAGAGAACATTCCCCGGGGCTGAACCCGGCAACAAGAGATCCACACTGTTTTTGCAGCAACCATCCCGACCACCATGAACGTTCGACACCTCATTTGCGCTTTCATTCTCGGAGCCTCCTTCATGGGGGTGCACGCACAGAGTGCGGCGCCTGCGACGGCATCCTCGTTGCTGTCGCAGGCCCTGGTCCTGTCCGATGGCGTGCAGCCCCAGGTGGTCGAATGGCGTCGGCACATTCACCAGAACCCCGAACTGGCCTACCAGGAAATCGGCACCGCGAAGTACATCGCCCGGGCTCTCGCCGGCGTGCCCGGCCTGGAGGTGCGCACCGGAATCGCCGGCACGGGCATCAAGGCCGTGCTGCGTGGTGCCCATCCAGGCCCTGTGGTGGCGCTGCGTGCGGACATGGATGCCTTGCCCGTGGAGGAGCGCAACGACCTGCCCTTCAAGTCCACGGCCAAGGCGGACTGGCTGGGCAAGCCCGTCGCCGTGTCGCATGTCTGCGGGCACGACGCGCACGTCGCCATGCTGTTAGGCGCGGCCAAGGTGCTGTCGTCGTTGCGCGAGCAACTGGCTGGCACGGTGGTCTTCATCTTCCAGCCGGCTGAGGAGATCGGCCCGGGCCTGGGCAAGTCCAGCGGCGCCATGGCCATGGTGCGCGAGGGCGTGCTCGACAACCCCAAGGTCGACATCGTGCTCGGCCAGCACATCAGCAACCAGGCGCCTTCCGGCGCGATCCGCTACAGGCCGGGCCCGATGCTGGCCAGCATCGACGTGTTCCGGATCCAGTTCAAGGGCACGGGCGGCCACGGCGCGGCGCCGTGGGCCTCCAATTCGCCCATGCTGGCTGCGGCCGAGACCGTGCTGGGCCTGCAGAACATTGTGAGCCACCGGATCAACCCGACCATCGACGGCGGGCCGACGATCGTGAGCACCGGCATGCTGCAAAGCGGGAATCGCTTCAATGTGCTTCCTGAGACGGCCGAGATCGCCGGCACGATCCGCGCACTCTCGTCAGCGAACCAGAAGATCGCTCAGGAGGAGATCCGCCGCCGCGCCGCGGGCATCGCGGCCAGCTATGGCGTGCAGGCGGACGTGAAGATCGATAGCGGAGACGGCTACGAAGTGCTGGTGAACGACCAGGATGCCACGCTCTCTCTGGTGAGCGCCTTCGGTGCCGCCGCGGGGGGTGCTGCGAAGGTGAGCCAGATGCCAGCCTCCATGGGATCGGAAGACTTCGGCGCCTTCGGCTCGACCGGTGTGCCGGTCGTCTTCTGGATGTTGAACGCTTCGCCGATGAGCGACAAGGCCGGGCCGGTGAATCACTCACCGCTGTTCCAGATCGACGAGTCGGCGATGCGCGTAGGCGTTCGCGCGCTGACCGCGGCCACGCTTTCTCAACTGGCCAGCGCGCGACCTCAGGGGCGTTGAGCTGCCGAGGCAGTTCGACCTCGACGACGGCGCAGCGCGATACTGCTAGCTCCAAACGATGGAGGCGACGATGACCCCTTGCGAAGCTTGCAAAGAATTGCATCAGAAGCGGCATACCCATGCACCGCACGCAGCCTAAACACTGATCAGCAGTCGGCGACACACACATCCCAGCAAAGGGGGCGTCGAGACCTATCGTTGCAGCGTATGCGAGTGCGAGATGACGAGGGACATTGATCTGCGAGACGACAAGGCTGGTTGGGAGCTTTGAGTTCGACCTCAAGCTTCCTGAGCACAGGCTGAGCTGCTGCGCCAAGCCGAACAGCGTGGCGCGCCAGCCCGTATGGGGCGTCGTCCGGGCCCGCGCGATGGGCACGCGGCGGCCCTCCCGTGAATCAACGCCTCGTGGGCGAAGTTCGAGTTGGTCTGGCTTTTTGCCGAATTTCGCCGCCGCCTGTGTTGCGTTGAACCAGCCGTCGTCTTGGTAGGCGATCGCGTTCCCTGGTAGTTGCGTGTGACGATCTGCATGGCTCATCCCTCGGCCTAAAGGGGTTCCGTGGCAACCTTGGAGTTGGTCAGCGGGCCTCCCATGAACGCGGTAGCCCGATGGGCTCGCCAGCGCATGTGCAGCGTGAGAGCATCGTGCCAAGCTGTCCGCCAAGTACGGGGAAGCCGGGCGCCCGACCCAGCTCGGCACGAGGAGACCAAAACCATGAAGACAACATTGCTCGCCATCCTGCTCGCGGCGGCCGCCGGCGGTTCCAACGCAGGTTCCCTGGCCACGCCGGGCAGATTGGGATTCAATCCCGCCGGCGCCTCGTCTGCGCCGATCGTCGAGGCTGCTAATCGATCGGGAAGCCGACGCGTCGGCGGCAGCGGCCGTAGCGGCAAGGGCAGCCATTACGTGGGCGGCCGGCGCAGGTAGACCAACTGGGCCCACAAGGGGGCCCGAGAGGATTGGCGGCAATAGCTGATGAACGCGGCGCCGCCGGCATCATCTGCTTGGCATGCTGGGCCTGGGAGGTCTTCGCACGGTGGAGAAGGTCAAGGGCGCGGCATAGCCCTCGGGATAGGCTTGGAGAGTAGGCCCTAGACTTCAAAGGCCCTGGTGTAAGGGCTTAAATGCGCGTTGACGAGGGGCGAGAGTTGGCCGGGGTAGTCCTGCTCATGATCACGAGGCCAAATTGACCGGTGTGCGCAGTCATGTCGAGTTCTTCCACTCTGGCAGTCCGATTTTCTCGACTCTGGCTTGGCCTTCGACAAAGGCCCATCGGAACATACGCTTTTTTGTTTTACGAGATGAGCTACCGGACTTCATGAAGGTGTAGGGGTTCGAGCCGGCCGCTGCGACGTATTTCCTTCCAACGTCCCTTGCCTTTGCGTTGTGAGGAACATCTTCCGTTTTGTCGGGATGGTAGACACTGACAAAGGATTCCCATCCGGCAACGTGCAGAGGACCTTTGGACGAGTAGGCGTCCTGGTAGCCGACGGCAAACATGCTGATGAAAGACAGTTCCTCTACCGGCAAGCCATGAATCGTAGGGTCATAGTCGCGCAATCTGTCATCGAACGCGGCTTCTTTATCGTGCCGTCCCGAGTAGCAAGCAACGAAGCTGACCTTTTGTGCGCGGGGCACACTCGCCGCGGTCAGCTTCGTGATCAAAGAATATGGGCCTCCGCCTGCAATTTGCCCGCTTTCTTCCTGACCGTGGGCTACGACGTACAGGCCGATCTCGATCAACGCGCCAGTGGCGGTGGTTTGAGCGTTAGAGGGCGTCGCTTCTAACTTCTCCCAACGATTCACCTCGGTTACGTCTCCTCCTGCCGAGATTTTTTTCCAGACAACGCGTTGGGTTCCGACGCGGGACTCGGTTGCGTACTTTTCGAACAAACCTTGCGCGCTCTTGGCGGTAATTTCTGTCGAGCCAGGGCCACCGTCAACCACCACAATCCATAGTTCTTTTGCGTACATCGAAGGCCACCTCCGGTGATTCAAAAACGAAAGAATGCGTATCGGACAGACACAATTTGAAGAACCGCTTCGGCGTCTGCGCAGTCGATCAGCGTACCCGCGATCAGATATTTAGCATAGACAGCTAAAACCTGCGACCTTCGCGAGTGCGGCCTTCGTCCATGCGATGGTGCTGACAGAGTAGAGGGCTAGGCAGCGAAATCTCCGACCCGTCGGCCGCCACCATCACGCCAGGCGTCGATTCGGAAATCTCGACGGGCATGCCCATGTGTTCGTGGACGCGCCCGCTCTGCGCACAAGCGAACCCGGGGACTTTTAAGTTCAACCTTAGGGAGTTCCCATGCGGGCACATCACCTTCACCTTCAGAGTCTTCGACGCCGCGCCTGCCCAGAGCAGGGCGGTCACTGCTTCTACTGCCTCCAGCCTATGGGGCGCAATGTGAGCGCCGAGCACTTGGTTGCGCGCATGGACGGCGGCAGGGACTCGCGCGGCAACATCGTCGCGGCATTGCCGACGGTGCAATGCGGTGCGTCATGCACTCTTTCCAGGTGCCGCCCCCGATCCCGAAACTTATCAGGGCTTTGTGCTGTTGGTTGCCGCGGCTCGCTTGAGCCTAGATGAGCAACCATGAAAAAGCCCGCACGGAGCGGGCAATGTGTTACGGCGCGGCCGTCGCGATCAGGCCGGGTTGATATTTTGAGGAATTTCGACCGGCCCGATTCCGTTGTAGACGATCTCGTTGGTTTCGGCGAGGTGACGGTCCACCGTTCGCCCGGCGTGATCTTGTAGTCGCCAGGCGCGAGGGGCAACTCGCAGTCTTCGTAGACGCCTGGCCTAGCCACGATGGCGCGCGGAGGATAGTGGCCTATGCGTTGAAAAAATCGGTCTGGCTCATGTGCGAATTGTCGTTCGTTGATGTGCGGAACTTTCCTCCGCTGTGACCATCGTTGACAGAGCAAAACGCTGCGACGCGCTACAAAGGTCCGGAACAACAACGGCAGTTGCAAATGATTGGGTCTGGTCGATGGGCGCTGACGGTCAACGAACTGAAGGAAGGGGAGTTCCATTTCACCGTCTTGGTTGCTGTTGATGGCCCAGACGGCGCAGATGACCTGGATGACTCGAAGGACCCTGATGTTCCAGATCACTCGCTGAGCTTTCGACCAGTGGTCAACCGAGCGAGGCGGAGGGATGCTATCCGAGCTATGGCGCATCCCGAGGCGTTGCATCCCGTCCCTGGCCATCTCTCCCATGATCATGGGAGGACACTCGCAAACCCTCGTAGAGCAACTCGACCACGGCACCACACTTCGACCTCCATCAACCGAGGAGACACATGAAAAAGATCGCAGTCCTGCTTGCAGCTCTATGTATGAGTTGCGGCGCTCTCGCTCACTCGGGCGGCACCGACAAGAACGGTTGCCATCGCGACCACAAAAACGGCGGCACGCATTGCCATTGATCGGAGCTATCAAGATGAAATCAATCTTCCTCCTGGCCGCCATCCTCGCCTTTGGCTCCTCGGCCTTTGCCAAGGGCGGCGGTGGGCACGGCTCGAGCGGCTACAGCGGCTCTCATTCATACAGTTCCGGCGCGTCGAGCGGTAGTCACTCAACCAGCGGCTACACGAAGAGCAATGGAACTTATGTAGCGCCCAGCCACGCCACCAACCCCAATGGGACGAAGGCGGACAACTGGTCCACCAAGGGGAACGTCAACCCCTACACCGGCAAGGAAGGCACCAAGCCGCGGGATTGACAAGGTTCGCGTCCGCGGCTTGCGCTGGCTGACTGGCGGGGCTGATAAATTGCCTTTCCTGCACCTCAGTCGCACTTAGCCATCTCGCGCATACGCGGACGTTGCGGGTCAGCCGCGAGCCTTCAACGATCCGTCTTCTCAGTACAGCTTGCGAAGATCAAAAAAAGACAATGCGCGCCAGTTGTCTGGAGCATCTTGTCTTGTGTGATCTCTGTCCGGTTCTCGCGCACCTTCATCGCATTCGGGTATCGCTGGTAAACGCGTGATGCTTCTTTTCGGCGTGTCGCTCCAATGCCAAACGGTTTGTCGCGAGGCGCGCGGATTTTGAGCGCCACCGGCTGTTGAGCGCGGTAGTCGTCGTTTCTAGGAGGACGATTTGAGCTGACCGGCAAATTCCAGAAGCGACTTGCGCTGCTTCGTGCTCAATTGGCCAAACCAGAGGATGAGCTTGGCCAACTCGTCGTCTACTGCGTAAAAGTAAGCGGCGGGTATGCCGAGCTCGTCTGCGAGTCGATGGGCAAACGCAATGTTTGGCTCGTGAATTCCGCTCTCGTAGCGAGAGATGCGCGCGCTTGCACTACCTTCGTCCAGCCCCGCCTTCACTCCAAGTTTGTCCTGCGGCAGGCCGGCTGCCAATCGCGCAAGCCGCAGACGGGCACCGAAGATTGAGCGAGGAGATCGGCTGGGAGACACTCTACGATAGTCGTAAGAACGACTTTTCTCGTCTCTACGTTTTTCGTAGAATTTGGACTTGCAAATACCGTGTCAAGGCAAGTCCCACATGCCCAATCGAGCAGTTGCATCGCCACTCCCCAGCGCCCGGCGTTTGAGGTTGCCGGGCTCGGTGACGCGTGTCCCGCCGCGGCAACCCGCTCCGGTCGTGCGCAGCTTGTCCGCTGCGCGCATCGGTGCGCAGGTGAGGGCGCTTCGCATGGCGGCTGATGTCTCAGGTGGGGAGCTGGCGAAGCTGTCCGGGATTTCTTCCTCGATGCTCTCGCGCATCGAGCGCGGGCTGGTCTCGCCTTCGGTGGAGACCTTGGAGCGACTCGCGAATGGTTTGGGTGTGCCGGTGTCGCGCTTCTTTGGCGATCAGGGGCGGCGTACGGACTTCTGCCACGTGCGCGCAGGGCAGGGCGTTGTGGTCGATCGCGTCGGTGCGGTTTCAGACTACCGCTACGAGTTGCTGGGGCACCTGTTGTCGGGCAACCTGTTCGTCGAGCCCTACCTTGTCACGCTGCTGCCGGGCGCCGATCCCTACGTGACCTTCCAGCATCCGGGCCTGAAGTTCCTGTACTTCCTGTCCGGGGAGGTCAGCTACCGCTATGGCGCCAAGGTGGTCACGGTGGGGGCAGGGGACTCGCTGCAGTTCGAGGCGACCGCACTGCACGGGATCGAGGCCATTCAGAAGGGGCCGGTGTCTTATCTGTCGGTGGTGTTCACGCTGCGGGACTGAGGGCACGCGGATTCGCGTTCCGGCCTTCGCGCGCCCGACACCCGTCAGTAGCCGAGCTTGCCCGCCGCGGGGCGCCGGCCGCCCGCGCTAGCGGCCTGCTGAAAAGCCTGCGTGATCAGGCCGGTCGTGGTGCCCGCGAAATAGCGTGCGCCCCATTGGCCGTACTTGTCCTCGTCCTCGGGCGTGAGCGCGATCACGCCGCCGCAGTTGCCAGCATCGCGGATCGCGCAGAGTGCGCGCTCGATCGCGGCTTCGACTTCGGGTGCTTTCCAGTTGTTGTCGAAACCCATGGCATGGGAGAGATCGTTTGGGCCGACGAAGACGGCGTCGACACCGGACACGGCCGCGATGGCCGCGGCCATCGAACGCCGTGGCTCGACACTCGCGCCCCTACCGCTGCATGGACGCAAAGCTCCCGGAATGCCGCTAGTCGCCAAACCAAAAAAACACCCAGAGGCCGACAGTGCCATACGCTACAAACATGGTCAGTGCTTCGCTTTGAAGAGCAAGGCGCGCATGCTGCAAACGAGTGCGAATCATCATTTCAATCCTCTCTCTCCACGGACGCTCCCCTTGGCTGAGGTTGCGCGGGGTCCGTCCGTTCGTCAAGCCGACGTTAGTTCACACCGGGTATGACGCGGCGCATGCCGCAGGCAGATGCGATCGCGGGGGCGAAAAGAGGCTTGTTAGAGCGGCTGTGTGGGCCCCGAGTCGCCAGATGGGGCCGCACGACGTTGACCAGGCGATCCACTCTGGCGTAGTGCCAGAGCGCATCCATCGTCAGCTTGCGCTGCGATCAGCCATCGTGCAGCACTTCCAGCGCCACGTCGAGGCCGATCTTGTTGCGGCACTTGAAACAGTCGACGATCGTCTTGGCCGCGTTGAACACCGGGACCTTCACGTCGTCGATCTCGACCGGCTCGATGCCTTCGGCCAGAGCCGTCCCCGACATGCGCACCACGCGCAGAGTAGGCTGATCCAGCCGGAGGGTGTGGGCTAGTGCTGGGGGATTGCCAACCAAGCCTCGAACGGGGCCTGCGTGCGATGCCATGGACGCGCAGCCCCGACAGCAGGCATACCACGCCACGCGGCACGCGCAGGGCGACCTCGGCCAGAGACCGGTGCTCGCCGAGCGCGCGTCCCGGCAGGCTGTAGATGCCGCGGGCGATGCGCTCGAGCTTGCCGGCTGAAACCAGTCGGCTGAGCATCACTGTCGGCAGGCCGTGCTCAGCCAGTTCGCGCGCGCAGCAGTGGTCGACGCGCGGCGAGCGCGAACACGGCTTGTTCGAGCGTTGGATCCGAGCCCATCCTGAGGTATGTTGCAACAATTAGTCATTTGTCAATAAACGACTAGTTAATGCAATCACCGTTGAAGGTCAACTGGCAACTCGGATTTCATCATTGAGCCCCAAATCGACGGCTTGCGGCCCTATGCGGAGGCACCTGGGAAGCTGACGCGAGAATGGCTTCAGTTCGGCGTC
Source organism: Variovorax sp. W1I1 (assembly GCF_030815625.1). Taxonomy (NCBI): domain Bacteria; kingdom Pseudomonadati; phylum Pseudomonadota; class Betaproteobacteria; order Burkholderiales; family Comamonadaceae; genus Variovorax; species Variovorax sp. W1I1. Next base: position 2,504,922 of record NZ_JAUSWZ010000001.1, read on the forward strand.
ATAAGTACCAGGGCCGATTCACCGAGAACATGTCACCGAAGCGGAAAGCCGAAGGCTGCTGCGGACGTCGCTCGACCTGCAGGTCTGGGGCCAGGTGCTTCGCGCCCATCGGTGTGGAGCATTCACCGTCGCAAGAATGCGCGCCCTGACTGGCTGAAAGGCGGCTCTCCTTGAAGACGGGACGGAAGAGGGGCAGGAGGCGGGGGGATGGGCTGGCCTTGCTGCGACCTTGAGGGTGGCACACCGTTCTCGCCGTCAAGGTCTGCGCGCGTCCCGTGGCGCGCTGGCGGCCTGCGGCCGTCTTCGAACCTTGACTGCTGCGCTGCGGCGTGCCGGCGACGGTCCCGGGCAATCCCGCCCGCAACCGTTCAAGGAGAACGTCATGGCTTCCATTTCCAACTTTCCTTTCATCACCGATGCGCAGTTCGAACTGATGCTGGGCAACGGCGCGCAGTCCCGGGCAGAGGCGGGCCTCGATCCGCTGCCCGTGATTAAGCTGTTCACGCCGGACGCCGGCGCCACCTGGCTGCTGAGCGAGATCGATCCCGGGGACCACGACATCGCGTTCGGGCTGTGCGATCTCGGGCTCGGATTCCCCGAGCTGGGTTGCGTGAGCCTCGCCGACCTGGCGCAGGTGCGCGGCATGCTGGGCCTGCCGATCGAGCAGGACCTGCACTTCCGGGCCGTCAAGCGCCTGAGTGCCTATGCGAAGGAGGCGCGGATGGCGGGCCGCATCCAGGCGTGAGGGCCCGGCCGCCGGCTCGGCCGGCGGCCTTTTGTTCTTCTCTTCTTTTCTCTCTTCGTTGCTTTCCTGTTCCGGCGACACGCCAGCCGTGCTACGCGCAGGCGGTGGTCAAGGGCGCGGCTGTCGACTCTGATATCGAATAGTTGGCGTGGTCGCCGCATTGCGCCAATGTTCGTCGGTTCTCGACCGTTGCCGCTCAAGTGGCCGTGCATGCACGGCAGCAGCCGGCCAGGCCGCCCGCCTTGCGTTCGGCGGTTCCGACGTTCACGTGGCACCGCGTGCTTCGCAGCGTGTGGCTGGCGCACCCCTGCGGGTCGCGGCGCTCGCGATGGCTGCGTGGGGCGGTCTGCCGCCAGTCCGCGTTGGCTCTGCATTCGAAGCCACCTCTTGACCGACGCATAGCGCGCTCGGGCCGCTGTCCAGGGCTGCGGGCTTTGCCACCGTCCTCACCCGGTCCTCGCTGCGCTCGGCTGCGGCTTGCGGGCGGTCCCTGGACATCGGCCCTTTCCGCGCGCTTTTCATGCGTCGAGGCGGCTCCGAAAGCAGATGTTCAACCACCGCGGCAGATGCCGCAGAAAGGCCCAGCCATGCACGCCAATTCGACTTCCAGTTCCAACCGGCGCGGTGCGCGCGGCGCGACGCTCCCTGGCCACCGGACAGCCACGGGCGTTCCCCCCGTACCCCCCGAGGGCTCACCCCAAGCAGGTGGAGGTGTCGCCGAATCCGCAGGCACCGCTGCGCGGGATCGGGGCCGCATGGACGTGCGGCAGGTCGTGACGGACCGCATCATCGCGATGCTGGAGAAGGGCGGCCCTGTGTTCCGAGAACGCTGGACGCGGGCGGCGGCACGCGGCGTGCCTCGCAACGGCAAGACCGGCGCACCGTACCGCGGCGCGAACGTGCTGCTGCTCTGGGAGGCGGCAATCGAGGCGGGCTACGCGTCCAGCGTGTGGCTGACCTACCGGCAGGCGCAAAGTCTCGGCGCCCAGGTCCGCAAGGGCGAGCGCGGCGTGCTGTGCGCGCACTTCGAGCGCAGGGCGCGCGAACGCCGCGGCGAGGCCGGCGATGCGCTGCCCGAAGGCAGTGTGGACGAGGAGGTCGTGGCCGCCGATGCCGGTGCCCGTGCGGGCGTGCTGCTCTGCCTGCCGTTCTGGCTGTTCAACGTGGCGCAGATCGACGGGTTGCCGCTCGAGGTGGTGGATATGGGTATCGCTTCCCCGCCGAGTTCGCGGGACTCGGTGGAGCGGGCGATGCGACTGCTGGGGGGCTGCAACGCGACGATTCGTCACGGCTTCGACCAGGCGGCGTACCTCCCTGCGCTCGACGAGATCCGGCTGCCGTGGCCGCGGCAGTTCACCAGTGCCGAGGCGCAGTGCGCAACGGCGTTGCACGAGTTGGTGCATTGGACCGGGCATCCCGAGCGGCTGAACCGCAGCTTCGGGCGCCGCTTCGGCGACGCGGCCTATGCCTTCGAGGAACTGGTGGCCGAGCTCGGCAGCGCGTTCGTGATGGGGCACTGCGGGCTGGTCGACGCCACGGTTGAGGGGCATGCGGCGTACATCGATGCCTGGCTGCGGGTGCTGCGCGGCGACCGCACGGCGATCTTCACGGCTGCGCGGCTCGCCGAGGATGCCTTCGCGTTTATCGTGGCGCGCGAGATGCCGGCGATTTGCATTGACGGTTAGAACGCGCGGGATTGAGGGCGGTGGTCTGGGGCAGCGTATCGCCGCGGCCTCTAAGGTCGCGGAGGGGCCTCTTCCGGCCACCATCCGAGGCCGCGCACTCGCTCACCAGGCGACCGGAAGATCCAGAACGACGCGACCGCGCTTGCCGTGGCGGCCGAATCCGCTCGACGGCACCGTCAGCCCGCGCGGCCGTAGGTGCGTTCGATGACCCAGATGTCGTCCAAGCCCGTATCGTCGTCGCGGGCCTGTCGCCATGCGACGAGTGCGAAGTCAGCGATGGCCGCACATTCGGGCACGCTTTGCGGTGAAGCTTTGAGACGATCGGCGACAAGCGCCGGCTCCCAGCCGTCTCCGTCATTGGCGGAAACAACGATGCTGTAGCCGCCCGGTCCGTCGCTCCCGCGTACCCATGCCCCGATGGCGCCGGTACCGACAGCGGCGCATCCTCTCAGCGTATCTTCCCCGGCGGTGGGGTCGACCGGTACCGCGCTCGACAGGGACAGAATGTCCTGTCCCGTGGCGTACATCACCTTGTTGTTCGCCTGGCCGTCCAGGTCGTACTGCGTCCACGCGAGCAGCGTCTGGCGACCGTCGGCAGTCTCCATGCGCAATGCACTGGCGGCCTCCTGATGCTCGGGCTCGAGAGCCTTGTGCCCACTCCACCCGGTTCTTCCGCCCTTCGAAACCCGTATCTCGCAAGCCTTGTGATCCGCGCGGCTTCGCAAGGAGGCCAGCGAGTACGCCTCATTGGCAAAGGCCATGCACATCTCGCGCGCCCGCTTGCCGTCGACCGGACCCTCGACTTGCTGCGGTGCGCTCCAGCTGCTCGTGGTCGAATCGAAGTAATGGACGACGGTCGCCGTGTCTTCGCGTGTCTGCGGCGATCGCAGATGCATGGCAAGCGCGACCTGCGGCGCGCTGCCGCGCGAGAGCGTAAAGACGGCGCTGTCGTAGCCCGCGGGAAGCGGGAAGCGTGCGCCGTCCTGCCCGACGCCGTCGATCGACAGCGAGGCGGTCCACACCGTCCTGGCTGATTCGGGGAAGTTCTGCTGCACGCCCCAAGCCACGACAGCCGCTCCTCGTTCGTCGATGGCAAGCGCCAACGACCTGATTTCCGCGGCATCCTCGCTGACTCGCGTCGCGTCGGGCAGGGTGCCTGGCGCGACGATGACCAAGTACACATGCTGGCGCAGTTCGTTGCTGCCCGAGACCCAAGCCAGCGCAAGGTTGCCCGATGCGTGCTGCGCTATTTCCAATGCAAACAGCGGCGATTCAATGATGTTGGGCGTTGCATTGAAGGGCGCTCCCCAGCCCTTTTCCGTCTCGTAGGTGCGAACCCAAACCTGCGCTCCCTGCGTCCATGCCACGGAGATGAAGCGCCCTGCGGCGGAGGTCTTCACGGCACTGACCGCATAGCCGGTCTGCTTGGGTATCGACGGCCCGATGATCGTCGCCTCGCCCCATCGCCCGACAGCCTGGGCGGGTGGCGGCGGTGCAGGCGGGGGCGGGGCCGGTGGGGGTGGCGGCGGCGGCATTTGTCCGCCCTGGTCGATCGGCCATGCAAAGCCGCTGCCCGACCCTCCGCCTCCGCATCCGGCGATGCCGACCGCCGTCGCCGCAGCGCTCACCGCTGACAAAAAGTGCCGCCTCGATGCTTTCTGCAGCCGCTCTTGAAATTTCATGCTTACCCTCCGGGACGGCCACTCCCTCTTCACCATCGCGCAAGGTCGGCCCCACCTTGCGAATTCGAGGGACGGATTGTTCCGATCGCGGCCGCTCCGTCCCAGAGCCGGCTCACCGCATTTCGCAGCCCTGCGTTCGTTCCGGCCGTCGCGCGGCGCCGATGCAGTCGCATCCGGGCATGGATGCCCCGTCGAAATCCCTGCCGACGCCGATCGCGCGTCAAGGCGGCGTTTGCTGCAAGCGCTGAATGCGAATGCGCACGCTGGGCGGCGTCTCGTCCGTTCGACGGCTCCCTTCACGCGCAGTCCGCGTCATGGCTTGTGCTTGCTGAAGACGAACTGCGCTGCACCGCGCATGCGGCCGAGATGTCTTCGGTCTCGTGGCACGCAGGCGCGTGGAATTGAGTGGAATCGAGACGGTTGTCGTTGAGCAGGAGGGAGCGATCGGCCTGGAACCCGGCTGGACTTTCGCCAAGCGGTTGCTGCGATCGGTGGGACGGCGCATCGGTTCATGGGACGGGGCGGGCGAGGCCTCGCGGCCGGCGATTCGCCGACGCAGAGCAGGTCCGAAAACGCGGCTGCGGCTCCGCGGTTCCACGATGCACCGGGTGTTTTCGCAGCCCAGGCGCTCGAAATCGGAGCCAGGCGTTCGCGATGGTCGCCCGCAGCCTCGCGAATACCCCGCTCGCACCTATTCTTCGCCGCTTCTCAATGGCGAAGACGCATGTATTCCAGGTCCTACGCGATCGATGACCGCCACGAAGCTTGCGCACTGGTCGCCTGCATCGGCTGCTTGCCGCAGGACCTTGGGCGACTGCACTCACGAATGCATCCAGCGGCCCGGTCATCCGCTCTCATTCATTTCCGGGCAGTGACCGTGCCCGCTTCAACCAGACAATCATGAGATCTAAGGGCAGTACAAGGCGTCAAGTGATGGCGCGCGCAATGGCCGCAGGGATGACCGCGGCGATCTCCGCCTGTGGCGGCGGAGGTGGCAACGGCGGCGGCCTGCCATTCCAGGGGATCGGAGGCGGCGGCGATCCAGATGGCGGCCAAGGCGACGGCACCATCATGCCAATCGAGGAGCGCTCGGCAGCGACGCGACGCGTGCACGACAAGTACATGGAACTCGTTGCGAGCGGCACCGCCGCTCCCTTCGAGGCGCTTGTCGATTGGGCCCTGACCCAGCCCGAGTACGACCAGGCGGGCAAGGGCAAGGACACATTCTGGGCGCGCTTCAAGGATGGGCGCTACTTTGTCTATACAGACAACTGGCGCAAGGTCGACCCCCTGGAGCTTCCTCGGCTGCCGCAATCCGCAAGCGCGGCACGTACCGTCAGCCTTGCGGCTGTTGCGGACGCCGGCAAGCCCGAACTGCCCGAGACGGAACTGGCTGTCATCATGTGCGGGGACGGGGGCGATGGCAGTGGTGAATTCGATGCCGTCAAGCCGTTTCAGCAAAAAGTGACCGACGCGCTCAAGGAGAGGGGCTGGACCATCCACCCTGACCACGCGGTCACTGTCGACTCATTCCTCGGGCTCAGCGGCAAACAGATCGGCTTGATGTATCTCGCCTGCCACTCGGCCGAGCTCGGGCCGACCGGGCAAAGGCAGTTCGGGATATTTTCGGAAACGCGCGCGACGGCCGAAAACGAGAAAAAGTACGAGGCACTTTTCAAAGCCGGTCTGCTGGTCTACCACCGTGATCGCGATCGGGAGGCCGAGGCGCGCGGAGGGAATCCCCCGGTCTACGGCCTCACCGATGGCTTCCTCAAGGAACACCTGCTCTTCGGCAAGGGATCGCTGGTCGTGACGCTGGCCTGCAACAGCGGCTCGCCGGAAGGCAGCCCGATCCGCGAGGCGCTGAGTGGGAAGGGCGCAGGCACCATCGTTGCATGGGACGGCAGCACCAACCCCTTCGGCGCACTGTCGATGGTCTACATGTTCGACCGGCTCACCGGCACCAACGCGTTCGACCCGGGAAAGCCCGCCAATCGCGCCTTCGCGCTGGACGATGTCTGGACCTTCATGCGGGAAAAGACGAACGGCGGGATCAAGCCCAATCTGTTGATCACGCCCCACGTCAACAAAGAAGGCAAGGTGGATCCCCTGGCCGAGCCCGCGTACATCAAGCGCTTCGGAGACGGCTTCGACCTGAGCAACCCGGTGATCTCGGAGCTGAGTGTGGACTCCGGCGACCGGCTCCTCATCCACGGAAACTTCGGTACCGAAGCCGGGGAAGTGTCCATCGGCGGCACGAAGGTCGCGGTGGAGGGGTGGGGCAACGACAAGATCACGCTCGTGCTGCCGACCGCCGCTTCCGATCCCCCGGGGTCCCATGGCGATGTCATCGTCACGGCGCGCAAGCGCACCAGCAACCGCCGTGTGCTCACATCGTGGCGCGGCGTGGTCGAGTACACCTACAGCACTCTGTGGCTGCCGGGGAACACGGGATTGCTGACCTGCGATCTCTCGATCAATCTCCATCTGCGCGGCGATGCGCATGCGCTGCGCACCGCGGTCGATGGATCACTCAAGCGCAGCGTGCAGTCCTTCATTCCCGCGTCGGACAGCAAGGTCACCTACAAGGCGTCGGGGACCAATGTCGGAGGGCTGTCCACGAGGACCTGGAGCGGCAGCGGTTCGTTGCCCTACACAGGATTGGGCTTCGAGGGCAACTCGGTCTCGATCAATGCGGCGATCGACGTCGTCGGCAGGCTGATCAAGATTGCTCCGGCCGTGGTCGGGGAGGATCTGCTGCTGGTGAAGACCACGAGCGTCAGCGGCTCCACCGATACGAAGACGTTCTTGCCGTTCCACACGAATGCACTGGGCTACACGGACGCCTTCGGCGGCGATAAAGTGGCCTACGGCACGGCGTTCGAGCTCGATGCCGCGGGCAACGTCCCTGCGTACGACAAGCGCCTGCCCGTTCCACCCTACGAACTCGACATGGCATCGATGCGGGTCAAGACCGGTGGCATGACCGCTGATCCGCCTTTCGACGATACGGTGGGTCGGTGAGAATTCCTCGGCGCGGTCTTCGGTCCGAGCTGCTTGGAGATTCCTGAAACGAGTTCCACGTCCCGGCGGGCAGGACTCAGCCCGCGCATGTCCCGGTGACGCAGGCTGAACGCCGGCTCTCCGATGAGAGCCTTCTTCCACCTCGCTCAGCGCCGAGCAATTGAAGGGACCGTTCGGGGAAGTGCGCGCGGCCCACCGCCGTCCATGCAGATCTCGCAGCCTTACGTCCCTTCAGGACATCTGGTGCGCGATCCCGAACGCTCGGCCCTGTTTTCGCGGGATGCAGCTCTGGCCGCTCAGGCATGTCGCCGGAAGAATCGAACGCTTCTTTTCAACCGCCATATCACCAAGGGGAATTCCATGAATGGCCAACCCGCCGGCCGCACGCCGCGCTTCGATCCCTACGCCGCCGTTCACAAGGGCCTGCGCGCCCTGATGGCCGATACGCTCCTCGCGCTCGGCCGCACGGACGCCAGCGACGCCGCCGCACTCCAGGCGACAACCGAACGGCTTCTGGAGATGCTCGAGTTCTGCCGCTCGCATGCGCATCACGAGAACGAATTCCTGCATCCGGCGATCGAAGCGCGCTCGCCTGGCACCAGCAGCGCAACGGTCATCGACCACACGCTGCATGAGCAGGCGATCGAGCAGCTCAAGAAAGCTGCGCGGCAGCTGCCCGAGAGTCCCGCCGAGCAGAGGGCCGCAGCGTTGCTGGAGCTCTACCGCGGCGTCGCACTCTTTGTCGCACACAACCTCGAACACCTGCACCACGAGGAAACGACCCACAACGCCACCTTGTGGGCCTACTACACGGATGCGCAAATAGAGGCGCTCCATGATGAGCTCGTCGCGTCCATCGAGCCCGAGCAGAGCATCTTCATCATGCGATGGATGCTGCCGGCGATGAACCCCGCGGAGCGCGCGCACCTGATGCGCAAGCTTCGTGCGACGGCGCCGCCGCCGGTCATCGATGCGGTGCTGCAGGCCGTTCGCGGCGCGCTCGATCCGCAGGCCTGGCAAGCGCTCGCGTCGAGCTCGGCAGAGCCCCGACGGGTTGCAGAATTCGCGGACGCCGCCGGATGACGGCTGGCACCGTTGGGCCGCTTGCTGCCACCGGCAGGGCGCCCAGGATCGCCGGCGACCAATCTCGTGGATGGGCGATGCGGCCCACGGGGTGCCTTCCGGCCCTCACCGATGCGGACGGGATTACCTGAGGACCCGGCGTTGAGCGGGCCGCCGACCGGCCCGCCGTCACGCAGCGGGCCCGCTTGTTTCGTTCCGCGCCGCGCGCAGCATCGTGGCAGATGCGCCGACCAACGTGTCGTGGAGCTCCTGGCTGACCCGCGATGACGTCAACAGCACCAGCGGGACCATGATCTGTTCGCGCAGCGGCCGCGGCTGCACGCCGGCATAGCGGTGCAGGGAGAAGGGCGCTGGCAGGCACGTGCATCCTCGCCCCGATCCGATCTGCGCGAACACATGCAGCGCATCGGGTGCCCCGGCTTCCTCCTCGGGAATGAAGCCATGCGCGGCGTACTGCCGGGTGAACTCGTCGTACATGCGCGAGTTCTCGGCGCGGGTGAAGCGGAAGAACGGCGGCATCGTCTGCAGCTCGCGCAACGCGATGGCTCGCCTGCGCGCGAGCGCCGACGCGGCTGGCACGAAGGCCATCAACGGCACCTGGTGAATGAGATCTCCCCGCAGGCGATGCATCGATGCCGGCCACAGGACGATGGCCGCATCCAGGTCGCTCTTTCGCAGGGCCGAGACGGCCGCGGCGGTGGTCGTGGTCCGCACGTCCACGCCACTTGCATGGCCGCCCTCCACCAAGGCGTGCTCCATCGCCGCGAGGCCGCGCAGCTGTACCCAGTTCAGCACGCCCAGCCGCAGACGCGGCAGGTTTTGAGATGCCTGTGCCACATGGGCGATCGCGGCATCGAATTCGTGCATGAGCGATGAGAAGCGGCGTAGCGCGACCTCGCCGGCAGGTGTCAGCCGCACGCCATGCGTGTTGCGATCGAAGAGGCGCACGCCGAGCGCTGCTTCCAGTTCGGCGATCTGGCGCGACAAGGGCGGCTGGGTGATCGCAAGGCGCTCGGCGGCGCGTCGGAAGTTGCGCTCTTGTGCCACCGCCAGGAAGCACTGCAGCTGCCTCGCGCTGATGGATCTGGTCATTCAAAAACGGTATCACAAAAATTGGAATTCCAATGCGGGAAACGTTTTCCTAAAGTGCCGGCTGCGCATCGGAACGGTCAGAACGTTCGATCGATGAAAGTACGCCCATCCGCGTCCGCTTCGCATCTGCGACGACGGGCTTTTTTTTCAATGACCATGACCACCAATGCATAAGCACACCCTGTCACATCGGGGCTTCGGGCCGGCAGCCCGAGCTTCATTCACGCGGCGCCCGTGGACCTTCGAGAATCCGCGTCTTGGCCGCCGCCTTGGAGCGCGCCATGCATGAGATGTCGGCACACAACGGCATGGGCGCTCGTGCCGCGCGTGCGCATGGGGCGGCCAGCTACGACGCCTTGGTAGAAGCCTGGACCTTCGAGCCGATCCTCCATTTCCAGGTCCGCCTCGGCAGCGAATTCGCAGTCGGCATCGAAAGCCGCAGACGCACACCGCTCTACGTCTTCGCAGGCCAGCACTGCCAGTTCCAGATGCGCGATGGCAGTGCGCCCGTCCAGGTCGAACACGGCGATGTGCTGTTTCTTCCTCGCGGCGGCGCGCACCGCGTCTTCGACACGGCTGACCTGACACCGTTGTCGTTCCCGCTGGTCATCGCGCGCCAGTCGGCGCGCCAAGGGCGGACCTATGCCGTTGACCTGGAGGCTTCCGCCGACGGTGCAGGCCCCGTGAACCCAGACGCGTCAACGATGGTCAGCGGCAGCTTCTTCTACAGCGAACTGCTGCAGGCAGCGCCGCTGCTCGCGCGGCTGCCCGATGTGGTGCACCTTCGGCGCCGCGGCCATGCGCTGCCCTGGCTGGCGCCGATGGCCGACCTGTTGCACTGGCTGTGCAGCGTCCCGCACGGCGGCCGCGGCGTCGGCATGACCGAGGCCGTCAATGCGCTCATCCGTCACATCGTGCTGCAGGAGTTGCGGCACGACGTGCCGGCTGCGCCGGGCGCACGCGCATGGGGCGCGTCAGGCCCGGTCGAGACCAAGTCCGCCGCCGCGCGGCGCGACGCACGGCTGCTGCCCGCCCTGCATGCCATTCACACGCAGCCCGAGCAACAGTGGACGATGGAGTCTCTGGCCCGCCTCTGCCACATGGCGCGCACCACGTTCGCGACACGCTTCCGGCAAGAGACGGGCCTTGCGCCGATGGGCTACCTTGCCCATTGGCGGGTGCAAGCTGCGGCACGCCTGCTGCGCGAGCAGCGGCTCTCGCTCGACGAAGTGGCAGGCCGGGTCGGGTACTCGACCGGTGCGATCCTTGCTCGGGCCTACAAGCGCGTGATGGGGGCATCGCCGCGCGGCCATGCGCAACTGCAGCGCGCGGATTGACGACCGGCTCCTGAATTCCTGCACCGGCCACCGCTCGACGGTCACCTGGTCGGTATCCAGCCCGACACGGAACTGGACTTCCTGACCCTTTCCACTCGCACCTGCACGGGCCCCGCGCTCGAACAAGAGGTCGGCCGTGAAGTTCATGGCGATTGTGGACGGGCCCGTCTCGAGCGAGAGCCCACATCTGCCGACGTACAGCCTGGCCTCGAGCCCGGTCGGTTTTGAACGCCAAGCTGCAATTGCAGTCCTCTCGGCTGTGGTTCATGCGCCTGAAGCCAGAAAGAATCACGTGCCCGCCCGCTGGCATGCGCAAGGTCTTCCGATGTCCACGTCCCCCTCATTCACCGCTTCCGTCGCCTTGGCACATCGGAACTCTTTGCCTTCACACGCCGAGGTTTCGCGCGGCTGGCGCGTGCACGCGGCTTTCGTCACCGCGCTGCTGGCGCATGTCGAACCTGTCATCGCCGTTGACATGGGCGGGGGCGAAGGAGTCGACGGCGCAGGCACCGGTTTCAGGCAGTGTGTGGACCGATGCGGGAACCACACGATCTGGCACTGCGTAGACCTGAGCGTTGCGACACACGCGGAGGCGGCCGCGGCCTTCGAGGAGGGGACCGTCGACGTCCTGCATGTCGATGCCAGCCACCCGGCCCTGATGTACGCGCTGGATTTCAGCCCCTGGCGACCCAAGCTCAGCGCCAATGCCATCGTGATCGTTCACGGCATCGGCGCGGGGCGAAAGCTCCGCCGCCTGTGGACGTTGGTGCGGCGAGGCCATTCAGCCTTCGAGTTCACTCAGGGCCTCGGGCTGGGCGTGCTGTCCGTGCGGCCACGCACGGAGGACCCGCTCCAGGCCTCCTTGGAGGACAAGGTTCAGCGACTCGTCCAAGAGCTGGCACGCCTCAAAGGCCATGCGGCCGAGGTCACCGCCAAGCGGGAGCGCGCCGAGGAGATGCTAGAGGCGGAACACTTCGAGTCCCTCGACAAGGATGCGGAGCTCGCACGGCGCGAGGAGCAGATGCGCGCGCTTGCCGACTCGGTTGAGGCGCAAGCCGTGCGCCTCGACGCCTTCGAGGCCAGCCTGGGATGGCAGCTGGTGCAGCTCTACTGGAGGCTGCGCGTGCACGCATTTCCGGCGGGGACGTGGCGCGGTGAATTCTATGAGCGGCACCGGGCGAAAGTGCTGCGTCCTGTGCAGCAGTGGATGGCGAATCGCGTGCCTGCGCGCGCGCCGGCGCCGTCGCAGGTTGCGCCCGCGCGGCCGACGGGCAGGGCCTGCGGGCCGCGTCCCTGGCTCGCACCACTCACGCAACTGTCTCGTCAAAGCCTCGGTTCGCGCATTCTCGTCGTTGCGGAACTCTCGATTCCCGCGTGCAGGCGCTACCGGGTCGATCAGAAGGTCGAGATGCTCGAGCACCTGGGGCTGGAGAGCACGGTGGTCAATTGGCGCGACATCGAGGCATGCCGCGCGGCCTTGCCGTTCCATGGCCTGGTGATCTTCTATCGCGTGCCTGCCGCATCGCACATGGTGTTGATGGCATCGGAAGCTCGGCGACTGGGCGTGCCGACGGTCTTCGACGTGGACGACCTGATCTTCGATTGGGAGCCCTATCGTCGGCAGCTGCTTGCATCGGGCGCCGAACCGGATCGGATGGCCTCCGCGAGGGACGCGACCGCGCAGTACCGGCTGATGTTGAGTCATTGCCAGCACGGCATCGGCAGCACGGCTGCGATCGCGCGTCGCATGGGCGAGGTGGTGCCCGGAAAGACGCACGTGGTCGCCAACGCACTGGACGAGGGCATCCTCGCCCTGGCCGAGGAACTCAGGCGCAATCCGCCGAAAGCCGATCCCAGTTTCGTCACCGTCGGCTATGGCAGCGGCTCCAAGACCCACGACGGCGACTTCAACATCGTCGCGCCCGCCCTGCTGGCCGTCATGCGGCGTCATCCTCAGGTGCGACTCGTCATTCACGGCCCGCTTGAACTGCCGCCGCAATTCCGGCGCTTCTCGGACCGCGTCTTCCAGATTGCTTTTCTGCAGGACGACGACTACCTGCGCGCACTGGCCTCCTGGCAGATCAGCATCGCTCCGCTGGAGGACAGCCTGTTCAACGAAGCCAAGAGCAACATCAAGTTCATCGAGGCGTCGATCCTCGGGGTGGCGAGCATCTGTTCGGGCACGGCGCCATTTCGGGAAGCCATCGAACATGGGCGCACCGGGATGATCGCGGAAACGAGCCAGGCATGGGAAGAAGCCTTGACGCGGCTGGTGCTCGATGGCGGCCTGCGTCGCAGCATCGCGCAGGAGGCGCGTCGCAGCGTGTTCTCGCGGTACCACCCCCGTGCGGTCGCCGTGCAACAGCTGCAGGAGGTGGTCAGGCCGCTGCTGCCGGCTCCCAGCACACGCCTGAAGGTGCTGGCAGTGAACGTCCTCTTCGCGCCGGTGAGCTTCGGCGGGGCGACGGTGGTCGCGGAGCAGTTGTGCCGCCGCCTGAAGGCGGACGGCTGCGATGTCGCCGTGTTCACCGCGCTCCTTGCGACGGACCTGGAGCCCTACCGCGTGGTGCGTTATGAGGTCGACGGACTGCCGGTGGTCGCCGTTCAGGTCGCAGGCGATGCGCAGCGCCAACTGGACTACGACGATCCGCAAGTGGGCGCGATTTTTGCGCAACTGCTCAAGTCGTTTCGGCCGGATGTCGTGCATTTCCATTCGGTTCAGCGACTGGGCGCAGCGATGGCCCATGCGTGCGTGGAGGCCGGCGTGCCTTACGCCATCACTCTGCACGATGCCTGGTGGCTGTGCGAGCGGCAGTTCATGGTGAAGGGCGACGGCGTTTACTGCGACCAGCAGGAGATCGATCTGCGAGACTGCTCCAAATGCGTGCCGGATAGCGGCTTCACCTTCAGGCGCAGGTTCTTCCTCGGCGACGTGCTCGATCGGGCGAGCCTCCTGCTTGCACCGAGCGAATTCCAGCGCGAGCTCTATGTGGCGAATGGGGTCGCGGCGCAGAAGATCGTCGTGAACCGCAATGGCGTGCCGTTGCCCACGCGAGCGCGCCCCGCACGGCGCCCCGGCGCGCCGCTGCGGCTGGCCTATCTGGGCGGCCGTGCGGTGCACAAGGGTTACTTCTGGCTCCAGGAGATCCTGGAGGGCATGCCCGGGCGGGCTTACGAACTCTCCATCACCGACATCGCCCTGCGCACCGGTGCAGCCTCCATCGATGCGGCCGAGTGGCGCGTGTCGGGGCGGGTACATGTCGTCGCCCCTTTCGAGCAGGCGCAGATGGACGACTTCTACGACGGCGTCGATGTCGTGCTGGTCCCCTCGTTGTGGAAAGAGAGCTTCGGCCTGGTGGTGCGGGAGGCACTGGCCCGTGGCATCTGGGTCATTGCGACCGCCGCCGGCGGCCTGGTCGAGGACATCGTGGACGGCGTGAACGGCCGCGTGATCGCGATCGGCGATACCGGCGGTTTCAGGCGAGCGCTCGACGATGTGCTGGCCAATTTCGACCATCTGCCCTCCAGAGCCCAGTGCGCGAAGGCGTCGCTCATCCGCGGCTACGATGAGCAGGCCGCCGAACTGCTGCCCCATCTGCGCCGCATCGCCGAGGCGCCGAAGGCGGTCGCGCGGGTCATCGACACGCAGCGAGCTTGGCGAGCGCCTGTGATTCCGATCATCCCGCGTGCCGCGGACTCAGGAACTGTCTGAACAGGTCACCAATTGACGCGCCATGATGGCCACTGGTGCGCATTGGCAATGGAGCGCAGTTGGTTGTCACCGGTCGGATGCGCCATTCGACGGCTTCGGGTGCGGGCCGGACCACAGCTGTCCCCGTCGTTCTCGCTGCTCGCCGTGGCGCAGATCCAGGCGGTGCGGCTGCTCGGTGGTCACTGCAATGCGAGGAACCTGCAACGCTGACGTATCGGCCGGCGCTGAAAGAGATTCGACTGCCGTGGCCGCGGCAGTTCGCGAGTGCCGAGGCGCAGTGCGCGACGGCGCTGCACGAGCTAGTGCATTGGACGGGCCGTCCTGGGCGGCTGAACCGCAGCTTCGGGCGCCGCTTCGGTGACGCGGCCTATGCCTTCGAGGAACTGGTGGCTGAGCTCGGCAGCGCGTTCGTGATGGGGCACTGCGGGCTGGCCGAGGCCACGGTCGAGGGGCATGCGCCTACATCGACGCCTGGCTGCAGGTGCTGCGCGGCGACCGCACGGCGATCTTCACGGCAGCGCGGCTCGCGGAGGAAGCCTTCGCGTTCATCGTGGCGCGCGAGATGCCGACCCTTGCTGGGTCCGGGAGAGAGGAGGGCGCATGGAGGCCGTCGTCGGTCTCCGGCTCGCCGGCGCACGCGGAAATCGGCGCGGTAACGCCTTCCTGTTGCGTCCTTGCGAGAAGCAGGGGCTGCGGAGGCGATGCCGCCGGTCGGTCGTACCGCACGAAGTAGACCGGTGCGCTTGGGACCTCAAGTGCGCTTGGTCATCGATTTCGCCTCCGCAACCTCACTCGGCACCCGTGGGCGATGCGCATTGCGCCAACCGGCCAGGTCGGGCTCACTGGGGGCTTTACTGCTCCATATCTTGAGCAATATGACCATGATTTGATCAATATATAGACGACGAGCAATGAGACGTTGCTTGATGTGCTCTATAGAATGAGCAAAAAACTATCATTTTGTTCTAGATATGGAGCAGTCATGGCCCGCACACAGCATCCGCTTTCGATGTCCTTGACGAAGGTCGCCGCCGGCCTGGGCCATCGCATCGAACTGGCCCGCTGCCGTCGTGACCTGTCGTCGACGCTGTTTGCCGAGCGCGTGGGCATCTCGCGCAACACACTGGCTCGGCTGGAGTCAGGTGACCCTGCGGTGTCGCTGGGCAGCTATCTGAAGGCGTTGCGCGTGCTGGGCCTGGAAAGCGACGTCGATGCGGTGGCGCGGGATGACGTGCTGGGCAGGAAGCTGCAAGACTCGGCGTCCTTGCGCGGCCGCGGACGCGTGAACGGATCTCCTCACAACTGATCGGGAAGTAAGCCCATGGCTACGAAGAGCGCCCGTGCGGTCCGCCCCCTGTTGGAGGTCCACCTGGACGCGCCGGAGCTTGGCCCGGCCATGCATATCGGGAATCTGTTTCCGGGGGGCGAACGCGTCGACCTGGCACCCTCCTTCGAGTACACCAAGGCATGGCTGGATGCGCCGAAGGCCGTGCAGATCGATCCGCAACTGCCCCTGTACGCCGGCGAGCAGCACGCTCCCGAGGGGCGGGGGTTCGGCATCTTTTCGGACTGCGCACCGGACAGGTGGGGGCGCGTGCTCATGGAGCGTCGGGAAGCCCATGCGGCCGCAAAAGAAAAAAGGCCCATGGTTCGCACGAACGACCTGTTCTACATGCTCGGCGTGAACGATTTCACGCGAGCCGGCGCGCTTCGATTCCGACGCGGCCCCGGCGCGCCGTTTCTTGACGACGGCCCACTGCCCGCGCCCCCGCTGACCGACTTGCGCGAACTGGCCGAGGTCGCCAGGAGGCTCGACGGCCCGCGACCAGAGGCGCTGCCAGAGTACGGGAAATGGCTCTCCATGCTCATCGCACCCGGCTCATCGCTGGGGGGCGCACGACCCAAAGCCACCTTCACCATGCAGGATGGCACGCTCTGGCTGGCCAAATTCCCGGGACACAACGACCAGTACGACTGGGGAAGCTGGGAATACCTGACCCACCTTCTGGCCAGGGATGCCGGGATCGTGATGCCCGAGGCGAGTCCTGCTGAGCGACCACTACCACACCTACTGCGTGAGTCGATTCGATCGCCAGGCTGGCGCAGCAGGCGCCGCGCAGGGACGCCGGATGTATGCCTCGGCCATGACGCTGCTCGAGCGGCGCGATGGCCAGGAAGGAGGGAGCTACCTGCACCTCATCGAGGCCCTTGAATCTTGCGGCGGGGTGAGGCTGACCGAGGACATGCACCAGCTTTTCCGGCGCGCCGTCTTCAATCTGCTGGTGGGGAACAGGAACGACCACCTGCGCAACCATGGGTTTATCTTGCAGCCCACAGGCTGGCGGCTTTCCCCGGCCTTCGACCTGAACCCCAATCCCGCGAAAAGCGACCATTCATTGACATGGGAGGGCAAGTCTGCGGCGCCGGTTCTGCAGACCTTGTTGGACACGGCGGGGCACTACCGCCTCGACACAACCGCTGCACAGGTCATCGTTGACGAGGTCTCTGCGGTCGTGGCCACATGGAAGGACCGGGCAGCACAGCTTGACCTGCCTGGTGGTGAAGTACAGATGATAGCCAACGTGTTTGCCGTCTGATGCAGGGGCGGGCAGAAAACAGGTTGTGCATGATGAGGGCGGTCCGGATGTCATGGACCAATGATCGGCCTCTATTGTCGGGCGAAGTTATAATGGAGCCCGTTGCAGCGGCAGTGGTTTATTCGTGCCTTATTGCAACTCCTGTTCATGAGGTGAGCTCATCCCCATGCAGGCTCCGTATTGCGACCTTCGTCGCCTTGTTGGTCTGTAGAGCTGCAGCCAACCGATTTCCTCGTTAGCTCGCGCAGGTTGATTCAAGCCTGCGAATTCCGGATGAATTAGATTCCAAATATCGGCATTTCCATGGGCAAGTTCGTCGTATCGCCCTCGACACATCCGACCGACTGTGGCCGTTTTCGCGCCTCTTTCTCGGTCCACCGATCTCAAAGTGACGGCAGTTCAGGCCGAGTGTTCCAACTCGACAAAGCCTTTGCTTCACGCGAAGCCGCCCGGCTTCTTGCCGTCACGCAGGCCTGGCTGCAAACGTGCATGCCGCACTCGCTGAGTGCCGGCTACCTGCCGGCATAGATCTCACGCACTTCGGCATTTGCTGCGGACTTCGGATCCGAAGATCGGAGTTCCACCGTCGCGGCGACCCGTCGCGCACCTTCATTCAGAAAGGCTCTTTCCATGAGCGTCAAAATTTACGTGGGCAACCTGCCTTTTTCGGTGACCGATTCCATCCTCGAAAGCAACTTTGCCGAGTTCGGCCGAGTTTCTACGGCGAAGGTCATGATGGACCGCGAAAGCGGCCGCTCCAAGGGCTTCGCATTTGTAGAAATGGCCTCTGCCGAGGTTGCCCAAGCCGCCATCACCGCCCTGAACGGGATGTCCGTGGATGGACGCTCGATTGTGGTGAACCTGGCCCGTCCCCGCGAAGAGGGGAGCGGCTCGGGTGGCTATAGCGCAACCGGTTACAGCGCAGCCAAACGTTCGGACGTCGGCTACGGCAACGGCGGCTTTGGTGGTGGTCGTTACTGACCTGGGTCACGTCTTCTGAAAAACCGGCCTCCCTGAGCCGGTTTTTTTTCGTCCGTTCGCCGAGCGCTGACGCAATACTTGCCCGCTCACCACGCAGTTTTCGCCATGAGTGCCGTGGAGGGACGCACGTTGCACGCTACGTGCAGCAGATCAGCGATTTTGAAGGCGCGAAGGCCTTGCAAGAGCAGTGCGCTTGTGTCGTATTTACAGCGTTGGCGCAAGCCGCACCTCCTGTGCTGGATCACGATGAAGGATCGGCCCCAGTCGGCTCGAAATTCATCAACGCTCTGGCCGAGCAGGCCGGCATGGACTGCGAGGGCGGCAAGCGAATCGTCATGCAATCGCTCGGCGGGATTCCGCAGGGCCGACCTGCCAGGCCGCAAGAGGTTGCCGACCTGTTCACGTTCCTTGTGTCGCCACGGCCCCGATCGCGGGACCGTCCCGACGGTTTACGGCAAGGGCGGGGCCAGCGCCGGCACGCTGCTGGTCTACAGGCGCATTGGCGCCACGGTTCGAGAGTCAAGGCAAGCTCTTCACGACCCAGCCGAAGGCAGTCGCCGGGGTGATCGAAGGGGCTGCCAGGGACATCGGGCGCAAGGCTCGGTGCTTCCCTTGCATGCGATGGCCGCCGCGCGATCGCTTCGTCCCGGGCTTGGCCGTCAGTATTCGAAGCCTCACCTCGTCGGAAGCAATTGCAGCAAGTTCCGGCAGGGTGCGTCGCCTAGCCAAGCCAACTCGCCCAGCCGCCGCGCCTGCGCTGCCTGAAGCAGGCGCCTTGCACGCCTCGGTCCGGTTCCGTTCGCCCGGAATGGGGCGCGGTTCGATCGGCGGCGCCTGGAGGCAGGATTGGCGTGGGCCCTTCGCGGCGCTTGTGAAGGGCGGGGAGGGCTTGCCTGTGAGCCCCAAGGCTACCCCTCGTTCTCGCTTTCAAGGCCCTGCGCGCGCTGCGCGTGCTCAGCGCGTGCCGCACGCCTGCGACGGCCTTGAGCGCTGCGCTGCGACGGGGCTGCGGGGGCACGCCCAGGCGGTATTGAATGCGGGCGCGGCACCCCGGTGCCTTGGGGGAGTGCTCTGCCCGGCGCCGGTCGAGCGGGGAGCTCGGTCACCTCGCATCGCTCTTCGGTTCATGCACATCGTGCGTTTCGAAGTAATCTGGCGCAAGGCCGGCCAAGGCCCGATCGCCGGGCGCGGGTTCAGCGCTCGGTCGGCGCGCGAAGCCAGTTATCCAGCACCAGGCCAGGCACGCGCGCGAAATGCTTCGTGTTGTCCGTGACGATGACGGCGCCGACCGCCAGCGCGTGGGCCGCGATCATCTCGTCGAAATCGCCGATGGGCGTACCGCCCGCTTTCAATTGAGCACGCAGATCGCCATGTCGCAGCGCTGCCTGCACCTCCCAAGGCAGGACCGGCGCAATGCGCAGGAACTCCTGCACGATCCGATGCAGCCGCACAGCCTCGGGACGCCGGGCGATGCCGAATCTCAGTTCGGAGCAGGTCACGGCGGAGATGCACCATTGCCCCGGGGTCAGGGCTTGCAGGCGCGCATCGAAAACCGGGTTGCCTCGGATGGCTTCGCTCGCGGCGTTGGTGTCTAGCATGTACAGCGTCATTCCTTCCAGCCTTCGAAAGGATCGCGCAACTGCTCGCTCTGATCGTGCGCATCCGGAAAGTCTGGAGGCACGATACCTAGTTGCTCCCGCATCTGCATGAACGCGCGCCACTGCGCGGGTGCGCGTGTGGACAGGATGACGTCGCCGGTCGCGTCGTCGCGTCGAATATAGACCTCGGTGGTGCCATCGAAGCGGAATTCCGCAGGCAGTCGCACGGCTTGACTGCCCCCGGTGGCAAAGAGTTTGGCGGTGGATTGCTGCACGACGGACTCCAGCAGGTAATGTATCTACTAATGTAGCTACGTCGCCTGCCCAAGTCAAGGTCCGGCGGGGCACGCAATGCGGTGACATTGGGTTGGGCCAACCGGGATCTTCGCCGTCACGCCTTCGGTCGGGACGCGGCCGAACAAGACTCGAATGAGCGGCGCCGTTGGTCGCTAGCGCCACTTGCCGAAATTAACAATGGACTTCAATTCGTTGGTCCCTGGTTTTAATCCAGTACGCTACCAACAAAAATAAGGGTCAGCCGGCAAGTGCCTGCTACCCCTTTTTTTTCTTTTCTCAGGCGCCTTCGAACGGCACAGGTTCTTGATGCCGACTAAATTCGGAAAAGATTGAGACCCGATTGCGTTCAAGGTTCGACATGCCGTCCATCTCCAACATCAAATCCATCTCCTATCTGAAAAGCCGCGCCGCACAAGTTTCCGAGGACCTGGAGATGAACGGCGCACCCTTCTTCATCACCCAAGAATGGCGAGGTCAGGATGGTGATCGAAAGCGTCAAGCAATTTCAGGAAAAAGAAGCGCTGATACTTAAACACGCGATCGCGAACTCTGCCTAGACGGGATTGCGCCTGCCGCCGTGGCCGATTCAACCGTATGCCTGATCACCAGTGCACAGTTCGAGCGCTGTTGCCAAGGACCATTGGTCCCGAGCGATGAAGAAAGCCGAGGCTGCGGTGCATTGCGCCCGCAGGATGGAGCCCACGCGCTGGCTTACTGGCCCGTTGCGCCCGCTCGCGGCGTCCGCGGGCCCGGGAGAAACTGAGGCGTAGCCAAGCGGGGCCGTGCGCACCTGACGTTCGGCATGCCGAACATCGGGGCGCATGCGCCTTCGCCAGCGACTTGGGCGCCATTTCTTCCTGCGGGGGTGACCCGTTCGATGCGCGTCGACAACGCGCTGACCGGCGCTGCCGTGGCTTGATCGGCATGCGGTTGGCCTCTTCGTCTGCCCGGGCCAGGTGCAAGCCGCGGACTTTGTCCAAGATGGCCAGGGGGCGCATCTGCGATGAATCGCTTCGCGCTTCTCACCGACGACTTGCGCACCGACCGCGCCTTTGCCCTTTCCCCCGGAGCCTTGGCCAAGTCGCGGGCGAGCGCGACGGCTTCTTCGCGCGTGTCCGGAATGAACACGGACCTGATCACGTCGTTCACTCTGGTTTGCCAACCGCGACCGCCGGACTTCAGCGCGTCCAGAAGATCGGCATCGAACGGATCGTGGTCGATACCTTCGGTGTCTCCTTGACAGTGCCAACCGGCCGACCGCGCATTCGTGCCACGATCTGCTCGGCCGTGTGCACGGCGGCGTGTTCGCCGCGCTTCATCTCTCCGATGGAGTGGAGCAGATCCTTTTCGAATCGCGCCATTTCCTTGTCAATCTTTGGCATCAAGGGACTCCTTCAGTTTCACCAGGGTGGCGGCCGGTATGTTGCGAACTTAGCCTTCGCGTAGACCAGCAACAGCACCAGATCGCTCTGTTCGTTGCGGTTGAAATAGATCACTCGGACCCCGCCCCGCTTGCCCATACCGGCGCGAGCCCAACGAACCTTGCGCAGGCGCTGGCGCCCTTGATCACATCGCCGGCTTAGGTGTTCGCGGCGATCCAGGACACGAATTCCAAGCGCTCCTCTTCGAACCAGTTTCGGTCGCAAGGCGCTGGAAGGTTGGCGTTTCGATCACCGTGAACATTTCTGTTTGTTGTAGCAACGATAAATCTATCGTGCGAGATTGATTCGTCTCTACTAGAAATGACCGCCGCCTTCTGGAAAAACTAGGCGACGGCCGACCCACGCAGCAGCGCCGCCAGCGCCTTGCTGCCTGCGGCCGGCAGCCAAACAGCCGCGCATGCGGTTCAGTGGCAGCCCGAGGTCTTCGACTGCGGCGCCGTCGGCATGCCGCATCACGCCGCGCGTGCGGCACCCCTGCACACGACTTGAGTAGCCGCCGGGCAGAACGCGTGCCCCACTACCGTTGGGAGCTTGCTGCTATTCGAGACATCCGAAGAAAGAATCCGCCGAAGTGAATCAAGGAGGAAGTGCGCCCAGCGTTTGCGCGACAGCACGGATGTCGCAAGCCTACGGGCCGTCGTATGGCTCGCCGAGCGTGGCGCACGCCGTCCTGAAAGTTCGGCATGCCGAACAATGAAGGCGTGCGCGGACGCATGCACTGCGACCATGAGCGAGGGGAAGAGGAAGAGAGTAGGGGGAGGCAAGAGATGCGTAGATACAGGGAGCAAAGTCCTTGTGCGGCTATGAGGGCAGGATAGACTGACGTCAGACATTGTTTACTGCAACGGGGTTGCAATGACCAAGACCTCTCGATCGAGCCGCGTGATCGGCGCTCGTGTGTCGTCCGACACAAAGGCGCGCTTCGCCGCACTGGCGGCGCGGCATCATCTCAGTGCGTCGACTCTGCTCGCGAAGATGGTCGACGAGGTGCTCAAGACCAACGGCGAAACCTCGCTGGACTCGGGTGTCCAACGGTCCCTGCGCGAAACCGGAAGCGGCATTGGTGTGGAGGATCGCATCACGCTGCGGCTTCGCGAGGGCGATCGAGCGCTTGCGGCCGAACGAGCCCGTTCGCGTGGAATGAAGACATGCAGCTACCTGGCCCTGCTGATTCACAACCATGTGCGTGACGCCGCAGCGCTGCCCCCGAACGAACTGGATCAAATCAAAGTGACCAACGCCCAGCTGGCTGCGCTGGGACGGCAGCTTCGAACGTTCGGCATGCCGAACACGGACCTGGACGAAACCATCGCGTCGGTCCGGCAAGAAGTCGAGGAGGCGCGCAAAGCCACGGCAGCCGTCGTGCGCCGCGACCTCGTCAGCTGGGAGACCAGCGAAGGGAACCGCCATGCCTAAGCAGATGGTGCGCGTAGACAGAAGCGGCCGCGGCTCGGCCGGAGGGGCGCGCGACATGGCGCTGGACATCGTGAGCTACGGTCGGCGAGGGCCGGGTGGCACGCTGCGCCTCGGCGCCGACCAGATCGCGCAGATCCAGCGCACGGTGGGGCGCACGCCCGAGGTGATGGTGAAGGTCTCGGGCGGCGGACGGGACGTTGGCGGCGTCGAGGCCCATCTGCGCTACATCGGCCGGCACGGCAAGCTGCCGATCGAAACCGACGAGGGGCTGACGCAGCAGGGGCGAGGCGCTCCCAAGGAGATTACGGCCGACTGGCAGCTTGAGCTTTGCAGAAGCCAGTACAAGCCGAGACCCGATCCGGGGCAGAAAGACACGCGTGCGAAGTTGGTCCACAACATCGTCCTGTCCATGCCCGCCGGCACACCACCGGAAAAAGTACTGGCTGCGGCGCGCGTCTTCGCACGCGAGAACTTTGCCCTGCAATATCGCTATGCCATGGTGCTGCACACCGATCAGCCGCATCCGCATGTGCATCTGGTGGTCAAGTGCGAGCACGAGTTCGAGCCTGGCAAGCGCCTCTACATCCGCAAGGACACGCTGCGCCAGTGGCGCGAGCAATTCGCAGCGTTGATGCGCGAGCAGGGCGTGGCGGCCAATGCCACACCGCGCCAAGTGCGAGGGCAGACCCGCAAGCCGTACAGGGATGCGATCCATCATCGGCTCCGGGCGCTTCGGACATTCGGGCAACTGCCGCCCAGCGCTCGGGCCAAGCACCGGCCGCCGAAGACCTCGACCTTCATGCGCGCCAAGCTGGAGAGCGTGCTCAAGGCCTTACAGACAAAGCCAGGCACCCTGGAAGCCGGCAAAGAGACCATGCAGCACACGCGAAATGGGGTAGTGGCGGGCTGGCACGCAGTTACGGATGCGCTTCGAAGTCAGGGCCAGGCCGAGTTGGCCGAACGGGTGGAGCGTTTCCTCGCGCGCATGCCGGCTGTACAGACTGATGCGCAGCGAATCGCGGATCGATGGCGGGAGACAGAGAGAAGTCGAGCGCCGGAGCACGTGGATGCCAGGTCGTCTGGGCCACGTGTCCGATGATGGTGGAGTCCTCGAGGCATCGCGGGCGTGACCCAAGGCTCGAAGTAAAGGGAGAGAGAGGGCGACACCGCTGCTCGCTATCAACCGGATTCAAGGAGAATTCCATGCGTTCCATTGCGAAAATCACGAGCCAGCTTTTCAAGGTTCCCCTCGCTGAAGTCTTGACGGACGCCAAACACGGCGCGCACACCCACTTCGAACTGGTCACCGCAACGGTGGCGCTTGCCGATGGCAGCGAAGGCACGGGCTACACCTACACCGGCGGGAAGGGTGGCCATGCCATCAAGGCCATGATCGACCATGACCTGGTGCCCGCCCTGATCGGCATGGACGGCACGAATGTCGAAGCCATCCACGAGTTCAGCGAATGGCATGTGCACTATGTCGGGCGCGGCGGTATCGCCGCGTTCGCGATCTCGGCGATCGACATCGCGCTTTGGGACCTCCGCGGCAGGGCGGCCGGGGAACCGCTCTGGAAACTTGCCGGCGGCGTCGCGAACACCTGCAACGCGTACTGCGGCGGCATCGACCTGGCGTTCCCGCTCGACAAGCTGCTGGACAACGTGCGCGGCTATCTCGCCCGTGGCTTTGGCGGCGTCAAGATCAAGATCGGGCGCGAGAACCTCGAGGAGGACATCGAGCGTATCCGCGCAGTGCGGCAGCTGATCGGTGAGGGAATCACCTTGATGGTGGATGCCAACTATGCAATGAGCGTGGACCAAGCCATTGCCGCGGCCAAGCGCTTCAAGCCCTTCGATGTCTTCTGGTTCGAGGAGCCGACCATCCCGGACGACTACCAGGGCTATGCGCGCATTGCCGAGGCCACGGGCGTGCCGCTAGCGATGGGCGAAAACCTCCACACCATTCATGAGTTCGACCATGCGTTCGAGCAGGCGCGGCTGTCCTTCATCCAGCCGGACGCTTCCAACTGCGGCGGCATCACCGGCTGGCTGAAGGTGGCCGAGCGCTCGCGCCGCCACGGCATCCCGGTGTGCTCGCATGGCATGCAGGAGCTGCACGTGAGCCTGATGGCGGCGCAGCCGAACGCAGGCTGGCTGGAGGTCCACAGCTTCCCCATCGACGAATACACGGCGCGCCCCTTGGTCGTGAAAAATCGGCGCGCAGTGGCACCCGAGGAGCCTGGGACCGGAGTGAGTTTCGACTGGGCGAAACTCGCGCCATATCGGGTCTAGGCGCGAAGCTTCGATAGGTTAGCGGTACTTTCGGGACTGGAGGGCGCCACGGTCGAGCAGTTCATCAAAAAGTTGATTCCTACACGCGCTGGTACAACGAGAAGCGGACCAGGATTTTCCTTGGCGCTCTCAGCCCTATCGAACACCGACAAAGTCTCGGACTTGCGACATAAAACAGCCAAGTTTTTATCCGCACGGCTCCGCGGTCCCACGGCCCTGGGCGCAGGCCGGCCCGAGAATCCCCTGTGCTGCCTTCCGCAAGGCGGCAGGCCCATAGGTGATTTCAGCGCGCCTCGGGGGGCGCGCGAGATCGGTTTCAGTTCGCACTTTCAACAGTTATTCGGGAGGAAACACATCGTGCCATTCGTCTATACATCGTTCACCGACCACCTGGCGGCGCTGCCGGCTGACCACGCGCGCCATGGCGACGCGTTGCGCGCCCTCCTCGAACTGCAGGTGCGCAGGCCGTCCAACGCCGACCTCTCGGCATTCCTCTTTCTGCCCGACCAGGCGGACCATCCCGACCATGAGGACGCGGCCCAAGTGTTCGCGCAGGCCGTCGAGCAGATGTACGGCCTTAAGCCCTGGGTCGGCAACGAGATCCCGTTGCTGTTCGTCGGATACCACGCCATGAATCGGCTCAGCGGTCGACGCACGGCCCAAGGCCTGCTGCTGACCGACCAGGCGCTCTACGTGCAGGACGACTTCACCGTGTTGTCTGCCTCGCCGCCTCTGGCCCAGGGCCACGCCCTGCCCATGCGTGCCGATGATGCCGGCGCCTTCGTGTCGATGCTGCTGGGCCGATACAAGGCGTGGAAGGATTGGGCGGCTGTGGCAGACCGTCCGGAGTCCGCCCTGTCGAATCGACTCAACGTGTTGCTCGATACGATGGTGACGACCGTGCTGGATTACCACGCGCAACACGCCAGCCAGCGCCAGGCGCCTCAACGCACGTGGACCTTGACCGGCCTGATCGCCGACCATGCTGCAAGCGACAACCTGCTTGATCCGGCGAATCCCAAACTCGCCAAGAAGCTTGGCAAGATGATCGGAAAATTCCAGATTCCCCCCGACGAGCCATTGCAGTTCGCACTGGTCGACTTCCCGTTGTTTGGCGGGCCATACGGGCTCGCACTCACGGCGAAGGCGCTCTACAGCAAGGACCTGATGGAAGAGCCGGTTCGCGTCGCCCTGGAGAGGCTCGATGCGCTCTCGCTGCGGCTGGCGGAGAAGGGGGACGAGGTGCTGAACGACCAGGGCATTCCCCTGCAGTTGCCGAAGTACGCGAGCGCCGAGCTCAAAGTGTCTTTTATCGAGCTCCTCAAACAGGAAGTGCTGCGCCTGCAGGCCTCGCTCTGAGCGGCGCAGGCTCGAGCCGAGGTTCGAAGCTGACGCAAGGAGAAAAGCGCGAGGTGCCTGGTCACATGAGTCCTTTGGCAACGACTCAGCCTGTGACCGATCCGGCCGGCTGGTGACGGCGTCGACCTGTCTTACGTCGACGAGACGCTGCAACATGTGCGCGATGCGGGCGACGCCGAAGACCTCGACATGGTGATGCGCGCACCCTGCATGCGTGGCACAGCCAGTCGGACGTCAGCCGATTGGAAAAGCGTGACCGGGCCGCAACATTGCAAGAAGAAGTAAGGTGCAATCGCTGGCGAGACGACGCAAAATCCGCCGCGACCCGGCAATGCATCTGGCCGCACAAGCCGTGCGATCACCGGGAGGAGGCGCCATGAAATCAAGTAGACCCAAAGTAGCAACCTGGGCAGCTTCGCCGACAAAGGCAAGCCTCTCGTATCGCACGACGCGCAACGCGACGCGCCATCGCCAAACCTGATGCGTCTTCCGCAGTTGTCCCGCGCGCCGTGCGCGAGCTGGCCGGATCGCCGCCGGGGTGCGCCTGACGCTGCAGCCTGGCCCGAGCTGATCTCATCCATTTTTCGTCGCCCCGACAGCGGGCGCTCGTTCATCACTTCGCACAGAGGACCCCGCCCATGAATCGCACGTACAAGTCACTTTGGAACGCCGCAACCGGCGCATGGGTGGCGGTTTCGGAGAACGCCAGTGCCCGCGGAAAACGCAGCCGCTCCCGTGTGCATGCAGGCCATGCGGTCGCCGCGTTGCTGGCCGTGGGCGTCTTCGGCATGAGCGGCTCTGCGCAGGCGAACTGCGTCACGACGGGCGCCGTCATCGACTGCGGTGGCGTCTCGCCGACTCCGGTGTACATGGACAAAAATTCGGTGCTCAACAACACCGGCACGCTCGGACAGTCGACATTGGGAACGACCGGTGTCACCACGAATGCCACCATCTCCAGCACGATCAACAACACCGGCACCATCCTCGGCGAAGACGGGATCCTCCTGAACGGCGCCAGCGTCCTCAACAACGCGGGCGGCCACATCACGGCGTTGCGCACGGGCATCAACGGAGTCGGGGGCGCTGCGACACTGAGGAATACCGCGGGTGCAAGCATCGAGGGTACAAGCGGCTATGGCGTCGTGTTCTATGGTGGCGGTTCGGTGCTGAACGCGGGCAACAGTTCCATCGTCTCGAAAGCCGGCGCCGCAGTCGGATTCGATGCCACCGGCAAGGTCGTCAACGAAGCGGGCTCGACCATCACTGGCGTCGGCTTCGCGGTCTACTTCAGCGCGGGCGACGCGACGCTGAGCAACGCCGGCCAGATGAACGGCTCCGTCGACATGCAGGGTGCGGTGAACGATGTGACGTTGTCCACGGGCGGCCAGATCGACGGCTATCTGCAGATCGGTAAAGCAGGCAACGGCGCCTCCACACTGACACTGACGGGTGCCGGCGCTCAGCTCCACTCGCAGGCGGTGACCGGCGGCACGTTCTTCGGCGGCAAGCTCGTCAAGGACGGCCTCGGGACTTGGACACTGGACCGCGCCATCGGTGCGAACAGCGTTGCCATCCAGGCAGGCACGCTGGCCATGGGGTTGACCAATGTCTTCAACGCCAGCACGCCGGTGGGCGTCGGCACCGGCGCCACCCTTGACCTGAGGGGCTTCGACCAGACCTTCGGTTCGCTGGCGGGCTCCGGCAACGTCGCGCTTGGCAGTGCCGCGCTCTCGGTCGGCGGCCCCGGCGTGGACACGGTGTTCTCAGGTACCGTTTCGGGCAAGGGCAGTCTGGCCGTCACGGGCGGCACGCTCGCCTTGACGGGCAACAACACCTTCGAAGGCGGACTGACGGTGAGCAGAAGCACACTGCTCGCCGGCAGCGACGTCAATCTTGGCGCGGCAGGCAGCAAGGTCAGCCTGAACGATGGCACGCTGCGTGCCACCGGTGCGTTCACGGTGGCCCGCGATGTGTTCATAGGCGGCATCGCGACGATCGACACCAACGGCTTCGATCTCACGCTGACCGGTGCGCTGCGCTATCAGGGTGTCTATGGTCAGTTCGAAAAGGACGGCCTGGGCACGCTGACGCTGGAGAGCGCGGGCAGCGACTACGTGGACCCCACCATCGTCAACGCCGGAACGCTCGCGCTCAAGGGCGCGGGCATCGTCGGCCGGCAAGACGTTTCCGTGGCAGCCGGCGCGACGGTCGATATCTCGCAGACCACCAACGGCGCGTCGTTGAATTTCCTTCGTGGCGCCGGCACGGTGGCCATCGGCAGCAAGACCCTCACGACCAACAACATCTCGAGCACAACCCAGTTCGACGGTGTGATCCAGGACGGCGGCATCGGCGGCGGCAAGGGCGGGGCGTTGCATATCCGGAACGCCGGAAGCTGGACACTCACCCAGGCGCAGACTTACACCGGCGGTACCACCCTCGATACAGGGAATCTGTACCTCACGGGCAACGGCGCGCTCGCGGCGGGCACCGCCCTCACGCTGGGCAACGGCGCGTTGTTCGATGTGAGCGGTTCGAAGGCGGCAGCCCTCACGCTGGGCGACCTCAACGGCGGGACAAGCTCGATCGTGCTGGGCGACAAGGCCCTGACCCTGGGCACCGCCAACGACACGCTCTTTGCGGGCGGCATCGAGGGCGCAGGCGCCACGCTCGTCAAGCAGGGCACCGGCACGCTGGTGCTGGACGGCTTCAATACTTACACCGGACTCACGTCGGTGCAGGCCGGCAAGCTGGTGGTCGGCAGCGACAGTTCCACAGGCGCGCGCCTTAGCGGCGCGGTCGACGTTGCCTCGAGCGCGACATTGGGCGGCCACGGGCGCATAGGCGGCGACGTGGCCATTGCCTCGGGTGCGCACCTGGCGCCGGGCAACTCCATCGGCACCCTCACCATCGACGGCAGCCTGGACGTGGCTAAGGGCAGCGTGCTCGACTTCGAATTCGGCGCGCCGGGCGGCAGCTTCTCGGTGCCGGGGGCGGGCGACAGCGTTGCGGTCGGCGGCAATCTGACGCTCAGCGGTGCCACGCTCAATGTGACGGACACCGGCGGCATGGGGGCCGGTCTGTACCGGCTCTTCAGCTACGGCGGAACGCTCACCCAGAACAACGGCGGCATTGCACTGGGCAGCGTGCCGGCTGGCGGCGTTCTGTCGCTTCAGTACCTCGCGGCGAGCAAGCAGGTCAACCTGATCAACACGGCCGGCTTGACGCTGAACTACTGGAACGGCAACAGCCTGGCCAATGCGTCGCAGATGGGCGGCGGCGACGGCACCTGGAGCACCACGCAGCCAAACTGGACCGACGCGACCGGTTCCGTCACCTCGGTGATGCAACCTCAGCCTGCCTTCGCCATCTTCGGTGGCGCAGCCGGCAAGGTGGTGGTCGACAAGAGCGCTGGGGCCGTGTCGGCCACGGGCATGCAGTTCGCGAGCGACGGCTACCGGCTGTCCGGCGACACGATCACGCTGGTCGCCGACAAGGCCACGCCGGGCCCGGTCGAGGTCCGCGTCGGCGACGGCAGCGCGGGAAGCGCCGCCTGGAATGCGGCCATCACGAACGTCATCGCGGGCACCGACGGTGTCCTGAAAACCGGCGCCGGCACGCTGGCGCTCTCGGGCGCCAACACCTACACCGGCGGTACCACCGTGCGCGGGGGCGCGTTGCAGATCGGTGCCGACAACAACCTGGGCGCGGCCAGCGGCGGCCTCACGCTGGACGGCGGCACGCTGCGCGTCGCGGGTGCGGCGGGCCCCGTGGCCATCGACTCCAAACGCGAGATCACGCTCGGCGCGGCCGGCGGCACGCTGGACCTCGTGGGCGGCTCGTTCGGGGCGGCCGGCGGCATCACCGGTGGCGGCGGACTCACGGTCCAGGGCAACGGCGGCATCCTGAGCCTGACCACCGCCAACAGCTACGCCGGCAGCACTACGCTGCAGGGCGGCGCGAGCATCTTCGTCTATGGCGGCGCCACCCTCGGTCAGGGCCCGGTGCAGCAGCAAGGCAACGGCACCCAGCTTGCGTTCGGCGATGGCGCTGACGCCGGCACCAACAGCTACCGGGTCGGCCGCACCGGCAGCGGCGACAGCGGCAATGTGCTGTCGTTCGACGGCACTGCCACGGCCTCCACCGCCAAGCTCTCGCTCTACGGTGGCGGCTGGCAGACGCCGGGCGCGAACACGCTGGTCTTCGCCGGTGCCAGCACCGCGGCCAGCGCCACCATCACCAACCTGGGCGGCACGGTCGACTTCACGCAGACTGGCAACGCAGGCAGAGCCACCATCTTCAACGGCGACAAGAGCTTGGTGCGCTTTGTGAACGCCGCATCGGCAGGAAGCGCGAACATCGGCAACCTCGACGGCGGTACCGTGTACTTCGCGGACACCGCTTTGGCCGCGAACGCGCAAATCACAAACGCCAAGGGCGGAACCGTTGACGTGTCGGGCGTCACGTCCAAGACCGGCATCGCGATCGGCGCGCTCTCGGGCGCGGGCGGCGTGGTGCTGGGGGCCGCCCGACTTACGGTCGGCGGCCTCAACACCAGCGACGTCATCGCTGGCGTGATCAGCGACAAGGGCAGCCAGTTCGCGCAGCCGGGCACGGGCACGGGTGGCTCCGTCGTCAAGGTCGGCAGTGGCACGCTCACGCTCTCGGGCGCCAACACCTACACGGGCGGCACGGCGCTGCGCCAGGGCCGGTTGAATGTCGGCCACAGCCAGGCGCTGGGCACCGGCGCGCTGACAATGGACGACGACACCACGCTGGGCTTCGGTGCGAACAACCTGACGATCGCCAACGCGATCCGGCTCACGGGGCAGAACGATCCCATCATCGACACCGGCGTCTTCGACGGCACCCTGGGCGGTGCGATCAGCGGGGGCGGCTTCATCACCAAGCAAGGCACGGGCACACTGACGCTGTCGGGGGCCAACAGCTACACCGGCGCGACGAACGTGGCGCAGGGCTCACTGAAGGCGGGGGCGGCGAACACCTTCAGCGCGGCCTCGGCGCATAGCGTGGCGACAGGTGCGACGCTCGACCTCGCCGGCTTCAGCCAGACGGTGGCCTCGCTGGCCAACAGCGGCACCGTCTCGCTCGCCGGTGCAGTCGCGGGTACCACGCTCATGGTCAACGGCAACTACGTGGGCACCAACGGCGTGCTCAAGATCGGCACCGCGCTGAACGGCACTGGCCCGTCGGACCGGCTGGTGATCAACGGCGGCACCGCCACCGGCAAGACCAGGGTGCAGGTCACCAACCTCGGCGGCCTGGGCGCGTTCACCACGGGCAGCGGCATCGAGGTGATCACCGCGCAGAACGGCGCGACCACCACCGCGCAGACGACCAAGGACGCTTTCATGCTCGCGGGCGGCCATGTGGATGCCGGCGCCTACGAGTACCGTCTGAACGCGGGCGATGCCGCCGGGGCCGGCGAAAACTGGTACCTGCGTTCGGACCGGCCTGCGGTTACGCCGCCGTCGATGCCTGGCACACCCGTGCTTCCCGTGGTCACATACCGCGCCGAAGCCTCTCTTTACGCGGCCCTGCCTAGCCAACTGCGCCAGGGCAACCTCGCGATGCTGGGCGACCTGCGTAAGCGCGTGGGTGACGACGACGTGAAGGGCACCGCGGCCACGCCCGGCGGCGAAAACCGCCGCGTCTGGGCGCGGGTGCTCTCGACCGATATCGACATACGGCAAGGCGGTACGGTTTCGCCGACGAGCAAGGGCCGTCTCACGGGCTTCCAGGCTGGCACTGACTTGCTGACGACGCCGAACTGGCGCGCCGGTCTCTATGTCGGCCAGCTTGACGGCGATGCGCGAGTGAACGGCTTTGCCAGCGGCATCCAGAACCTGGGCGTGGGCCGCAACGACCTGCGCAGCCAGTACGTGGGCATCTACGGTACCTATACCGACGGCGGCTTCTATGCCGATGCGGTGGTGCAGTCGGGCCGCCACCGCTACACGGTGCAACCGAACGCCATGCTCGGCACCGAAGGCAAGGGCAACAGCCTGCTGGGTTCGATCGAGCTGGGCCAGGCCCTCGCGCTGGGCGGCAGCGGCTGGAGCATCGAGCCGCAGATGCAGCTGATCCATCAGCACATGGACCTGAACAACTCGGCCATCGCCGGCGCCATCGCCACGACGCAGGCCGACAGCGGCTGGATCGCGCGCGCCGGGGTGCGGGTCAAGGGCGAGATCGACACGGGTGCAGGCACGCTGCAGCCGTACGGCCGCTTCAACGTCTACAAGACGTCGAGCGGCGCGGACGTGGCGAGCTTCCTGAACGGCGCGACCTTGACCGACATCTCGGCGCCGACAGGCGGCAGGAGCACTGAGCTGGCCGGCGGCTTCACGCTGGCCCTGGGGCAGACAACCAGCCTGTATGGCGAGATCGGCAAGCTCTGGGCCAGCGGCGGCAATACCAAAGTGAAGAGTTCGGTGAATGGAACGCTGGGAGTGCGGGTGAAGTGGTAAACGATGGCTGAGTTTTTGTGCAAGTCGCCGGTGTGAGGCGGAGGGCGTCACGCGCCGCCGACCGCAGCTTGCGTGGGAAGACGCGCAGCTTCGGCGAGGCGCCGCGCCACTGCGTTCAATATGCGCCGGGAAAGCCACCAGGCGCGCGCTGGTCGCAACCCGAGTCCGCGCGCTTCAAGCCACATTGCACTTGGCATTGATCAGCGAATTCACCAAGGCGACATCCTCGCTGCATGCCAAATGCCTGGCTCTCCCGACCAGGCGGTAGGCCGAGACCCAGACAGCGAGGTTCGCGCCGTACACATGTCGATGCGATTCGATTTCGAAATAGGTCACCGTCATCCCGAGGAGACCTGCGATTCGACGACCCAGCAGACGGGACAGGTCACATCGGTTTCGGCGGCTTCGAGTGGATGCGCGAGGGCAACGGCGTGTGGCACGGTAAAGAGCTGTCCTGCGGGACGACTGCAAAAGCATAGGGATTTCAGCTCTGGATTGCGTTGCGTCCAGACCTTGAGCAAGAGGCCGTAGACAGCCTGTACGTTGAAGCCGAGCATGTGCCGACTGTTGGACCCGCGCACGTGATTCTCGGCAGCTACGAAAGCCGCGGCCCCATCCGGCGGGACGGGAAGGGCATTCATGTGCCTCCAGATTTTGGGAGCGAATGCGATTGCTCGAACCGGTAGAGCAAATACAAACGAATATTTCGCTCGGCCGGAAATCAAGAGGTCGGCTTTCTTTGCGGGTAATGATGCTGGCGTCGATGGCGAATCCCTCGCCTTGAACTAACCCTTCGGTCATATAGCGGTGAAGCATCGTCTCGAAGACGAATCGAAATGCATCGCTCTGACGGGATCCATCCTGGCCGCCGGAAGAACTCCCGAGGATTTTCAATTGGACTGACACGCGCCGCTGCGACCATGGACGCTGTGAATGTCCTTGATGTCTTGTCCTGGGAGTGGAAGATGGCCGCACGTTCAGCTCGTTGTCGCGCAGGTCGCCGCTTTTCTGGGCATCGCGGCTTCACTCTTATCGAACTGATGGTCGTGCTCGTCATCATCGGCGTGCTCGCCGCATTGATCGTGCCCAGCCTCATGGACCGCCCCGACCAGGCGCGCGCCACCGCGGCGCGGCAGGACGTGGCCGCGATCATGCAGGGGCTGAAGCTCTACCGGCTGGACAACGGCGCCTACCCCAGCTCGACGCAGGGCCTGCGCTCGTTGGTGGAAAAGCCGACTGCCGGCAAGGTGCCGACCAACTGGCGCACCTACCTAGAGCGCCTGCCACAGGACCCCTGGGGCAATGCCTACCAGTACCTGAACCCCGGCACGCACGGCGAGATCGATGTGTTCTCGCTGGGCGCTGACGGCGAGCCCGGCGGAGAAAAAGCCAACGCAGACGTCGGCTCCTGGTAGCGCACGGACCACGACCGTGCACGCACCGATGGGAATCAGGGCGGGCCAGCCCGTCCGCGCCACTCCTTCCATTCACGACATTCGTGCGCGCCAGCAGCGCGGCATGGCCGTGGTCAGCGCGCTCTTGATCGTTGCCGTCATCGCCGCGCTGGCCGCTGGCCTGCTGGGCCGCCAGTCGGCCTTCATCCGCACCACGCAGGGCGACCAGTCGCGCGTGCAGGCGCGCTGGTTGCTGCGCGGCGAGATCGGTGAGGCGCAGCGCGTGCTGCACGCCGAAGCGCTGCGCGATCCGACCACGCGGCTCGACGGCCTGTGGAGCCGCCCCTTCGCGCGGCCGGCCGCGGGCCAGATGGCCGCGGAGGGCGGGCGCCTCGTGAGCGAAATCACCGACGAGCAGGCCAAGTTCAACCTGCGCAACCTCGTGGGACCGACGGGCGTCGATCCCGCCGAGGCCGAGGTGTTCATGCGGCTGTGCGCGGCGGTGGGCGTGTCGCCGCCGCAGGCGCAGTCGCTCATGCGCCGCGTTGTCCTGAGCCTGGGCGATGCGCTGACGCAGGCGCGGGGCGCCGTGCCGGACGACGTCCGCGCCGAGAGCGCCAAGGCCGCCGCCCGGCTGGGCCTGCCGGCGGAGCTGCCGCCCGTGCCGCAGGCGCCGAGGCCGCGCGCGCTGGAAGACCTGATGGCCGTTCCCGGCGTGGATGGCGCCGTACTCGCGCGGCTCGCGCCTTTCGTGACCGTGCTGCCGCAGCGCACCTGGATCAACGCGAACACGGCGGGCGCGGAGCTCATCGCCGCCGGCGTGCCGGGCCTCTCGCTCGACCGCGCCCGCGCCTTGCTGGCCGCGCGCGACCGCGGGCAGTGGTTCGTCAACCGCGGCGACTTCACGAACCGCCTGCAGATGCCGGCGCTGAATGCGGACGAACTGCGCATGGGCATCACCAGCAACTGGTTCCGCGTGGCGAGCGTGCTCGACACTGCGCGGACGAAGTTCGTGCAGGTAGCCCTGCTGCACGACGACAAGTCCTCCATGCCGCAGGTGATGTGGTTGCGGGAGGGCGTATGAAGGTCGATCTGCTGCGCCTGCGTCTCGCGGCTCGGCGAATCGATGGCGCGCCCGATGCGGTGGCCTGCGGCTGGCGTGATCCCGATGGGACGTGGCGCGACGGCGGCACGCTGGCGCTGGACGAAATCGCCGCGCGCTTCCGCGCGAAGCGCATCGAGGCGTGCCTTCATCCCGGCGACGTGCCGACGGCCAGTTTTGCGCTGCCGCCGCTGTCCGGCCGGCGCATGCGTGCGGCGATGATGGGCGCCATCGAGCCTTGTGCGCTTCGCCCGCTCGAAACGCTCGTGACGGGCTTCGGCGTTCGCGCATCGGATGGCACCGTGCCCGCTGCATGGGTCGGGCGCGATGTGGTGGACGGCTGGTCGGCACTGCTGCGCCGACATGGCCTCGCGGTGCGCGAGCTGCATCTGCCAGCGGCCTTCCTGCCGCTTCCGAACGCTGGCTGGACGGCGTGCCAGATCGATCGATGGCTAGTCGTCCGCACCGGACGGGAGCAGGGCTTCACGCATTGGCTCCCGGAAGGCATGGACCGCGAAGCGGGCATCGCGGCGCATGCCAGCGGCGATGCGGGGCTGCCGGCCGTGCGATGGACCGAGCGCGACGGCGACGAAGCGGCGGCGCAATGGACCGGCGAAGGCTGGCGCTGGTCATTGCCGGTCGGCAGCACGGAAGCCGCCAGCAGCGGCATCGCCGCGTTGGCCGCGCCCGCCGTTGCATGGGGCGCCATCGCCGCAGCCGTGTGGCTGGTCGGGCTGAACGTCTACGCCAACCAGCTGGCCACGCAAGGCCATACGCTGAAGCGGCAGATGGCCGCGCGGGTCAAGGCTGCGTTTCCCGATGTGCCGGTAGTTGTCAACGCTGTGCAGCAGGCGCGACAGCAGAAAGAGGCGCTCGCGGCCGGCGCACCGCAAGCGGCCAAGGACGACTACGCGGGCCTCTCGCGCGCGGCAACACGCCTGCTCGCGCAGGCACCGGCCGGACAGGTGCAGGGCCTGCGCTATGCCGAGGGCGCACTGCACATCCGCTGGCGCGAAGGCGCGGCACCGGATGCCGAGGCGCTGCGCACGCTGCAGGTCCAGGCGCGCGAACAGGGCCTCGCCGTCGAAGGCGATGCAGCCGCGCTGCACATGAAGATCGCCAGCGACGCGCCGGCCACTGAAGGCACCGCGCAAAAAGGCCCGCCATGAACGCCGCAGAGCGCCTGCGGCCGCTGGCTCGCCTCTTGAACCCGATACGTCAACCGATGCGCGAAGGCACGACGCGCTGGCGCGCACTGCCCGCGCGCGACCGCTTCGCCGTGGGCGTCGCCGCGCTCGTGATGGCGCTCGCATTCCTGTGGCTTGCGCTGACCCGCCCCGCGCTGGACACCATCGCCCAGTGGCGCCGCGACCTGCCGAAGCTGCAGGCCCAGTCGGCCGAGCTCGACGGCATCCTCGCCGGCCTGCCCGCCGCGAACGGGCGGCTCGCAGCAGAGGCCGAGCCCTTGCACGCGGGGCTGGACCGCGCCGGCCTGCAGGGGTTCTACAAAGTCCACGACGTGGTGGCCGACGAACCGGCCGCCGCGGGCAGCAAGCCCTTGCCCGCGAAAGCGTGGCGCATCGAATTCACCGGACCTGCGCCCGCGGCCCGGGTCTTTTCATGGCTGCTGGCGGTGTCCGCCCGCAGCGACATCGAAGTCGTGCGCGCCGACCTGGTGCGGGCGGACGGCAAGGCCGAGGCCCAAGGCCCGGTGCGCGGCGCAGTGGACCTGCAGTCCGCGCAAATCAACAAGGATGGCCCGTGATACGAGAGCTGAAGGGCGCAGCAATGCGCCGATGGACCGTGGCCTGCTGCCTGGCGCTGGCTGGCAGTGCGAGCCTCGCGGCCGGTGCGGCGGCCCCAAGCGCGCCGCCCGGCCGCTCCGAGGCCGCAAGGAGCGGCAGGGACGAGAAGGTGGTGCTCAACTTCGTCGATGCCGACATCACCTCGGTGGTCTCGGCGCTGGCGCGATTTCTGGGGCGCAACTTTCTCTTCGATCCGCGCGTGAAGGGGCAGATCACTCTCGTCTCCGAAGGCGAGGTGCCCGCGGCTACGGCCTACGGCATGCTCTCGACGGCACTGCGCATGCGGGGTTTCGCGATCGTCGACGTGGGCGACGTGAGCCGCGTCGTGCCGGTGGCCGATGCCAAGTTGCAGGGCGGCGCGGTCAACACGCGCAACCCCGGCGGCGGCCTCGCCACCCGCACCTTTCGCCTGAACTACGAGAACGCCGAGGCGATGGTGCCGGTGCTCAAGCCGCTCATCGCGGCGGAGAACACCATCACCGCCTACCAGGCCAACAACACGCTGGTGGTGACCGACTACATCGACAACCTCGAGCGCCTGGCCCGCATCATCGAGAGCATCGACACGCCCACCTCGCTCGATGCCGAAGTGGTGAAGCTGCGCAACGGCATCGCGGTGGACATCGCGGGCCTGGCGAGCGAGCTGCTGGAGAACACCGGCGACAAGGGCAAGCGCGACATCGTCGTGCTGGCCGATCCACGCTCCAACAGCGTCATCATCCGTTCGAGCAGCCCGGGGCGGACCGCGCTCGCGCGCGAACTCATCGCCAAGCTCGAGAGCGCGCAGAGCGATCCCGGTAACCTGTACGTGGTGTACCTGCGCAATGCGCAGTCGGTGCCGCTGGCCCATGTGCTGCGCGGCCTGTTGACGGGGGAGTCGCAGGATGCATCGGCGACGGGCAACACTTCTGTTCGCGCGGCGCTCGGGGCAGGCGGCATGCTCGGCGGTGCGAGCGGAGCAGGCGCCATGGGCGCGAACGGCGGTACTGCTTCCACGACTGGCACGACGGGTACTTCGGGCACGACGAACCGCAGCACGACTGGCGGCATACAGCGCGGCGGCGCGGGCAGTTCCACGCCAGGCGCAGCGGGCGGCAACACCTCCACCGCCTTCTCCGCCAACGGCGTCACCGTGCAGGCCGACGCCGCCACCAACACGCTGATCATCGCGGCGCCCGAGCCGATGTACCGGAGCCTGCGCCGCGTGATCGACATGCTCGACCAGCGGCGCGCGCAGGTGCTGGTCGAGAGTCTGATCGTCGAGGTGACCGAGCGCGACGCTTCCGAGCTGGGCATCCAGTGGATGGCCGGCGGGCGCAACGGCCAGGTGCGCGGCGGCACGAACTTCGGTGGCGCGCAGCTCAACACAGCCGCGACCAACACCATCGACGTGATTCCGCGCGGCCTGAACATCGGCGTGATCGACGGCACCGTCAAGCTGCCGGGTGTGGGCGAGATCCTCAACCTCAAGGTGCTGGCGCGCGCGCTGCAAACCAGGGACGGCGCCAACATCCTCTCGGCGCCCAACATCCTCACGCTGGACAACGAACAGGCCTCCATCATGGTGGGCAAGACCGTGCCGTTCGTGAGCGGGCAGTACATCACCAACGGCAACAGCAGCAGCAACCCGTTCCAGACGATCCAGCGCGAGGACATCGGTCTGAAGCTGAACATCCGCCCGCAGATTTCCGAGGGCGGAACGGTCAAGCTCGACATCTACCAGGAGGTGTCGAGCATCGACGAGCAGAGCTCGGGCGCGGCCGGCATCGTGACCAACAAGCGCGCGCTGGACACCAGCATCCTGGTGGACGACGGACAGATCATGGTGTTGGGCGGGCTGATGGAAGACAGCGTCACCAACGGCACAGAGGCCGTGCCGGGGCTGGGCGCGCTGCCGGTGGTGGGCAACCTCTTTCGCTACGACAAGCGCCAGCGCGTCAAGACCAACCTGATGGTGTTCCTCAGGCCCTATGTGATCCGCGATGCGAACGCGAGCCGCGGCCTCACGCTCGACCGCTACAACTTCATGCGCATGCAGCAGGGGCGCTCGCGGCCGATGCCGCATGCCCTGCTGCCCGACGGCGGCCCGGCGCTGCCGCCGTCCGATGTGCCGAGGGTGGGGCGCGCACCGCAGGTCGATCTGCGTCCGCAGAATTGGGAGCAGACGCGCGACAAGGCGCCGCCGCCGACCGCTGTGGCCAGCGAGGTGCGCCAGGCCCCCGAGGCCGCCGCGCCGCCCCCACCGGTGCTGCGCTCGCAGTTGCCCGTCGGCGTGACGGTGGACTCCGACCCCGCTGTACTCTATGGCGGCGCCAACGACAAGCGCACCGTCGTGCAGATCGCCGACGTGAACGCCGAGCAGGACGCGGTGCGCATCGTCAAGCGGGTACGCATCAGCGGCATCGGCGCGTACATCGTGAGCGGACCGGGCGGAGAGGGGAACCTCGTGCGGGCGGACGTGCCGCGCGACCCGCAGGCGGTAGACAACACCATCGCGGTGCTGCGCGAGCTGGGCTATCGGCCGGAGCTGGTGGTGACGCCATGAGCGTTGCGGCCGCGCTGCCGCATGCGTGGGCACGCAGCCAGCGCATCGTCGTGCGCGAGGAGGTCGATGCACGATGCCTCGTGGTGTGCCCGCGCACGCCAGGCTGGGCCATCGTCGAGGCGCGCCGCCTGCTCGGCGAACTGCCGCTCCAGCAGGTCAGCGAAACCGAGATGGACGGCCTCCTCGCAGGCAGCTACGCCGAGACCGGCGACGCCGCCTCGGTGGTCGGTGCAGTGGAGCAGCAGGTCGATCTCGCGCGGCTCATGCAGGACATTCCCGTCGTGACCGACCTGCTCGATGCGCAGGACGACGCACCCGTCATCCGTATGATCAATGCGCTGCTCACGCAGGCCGCGCGCGACGGCGCGAGCGACGTGCACCTCGAATCCTTCGAGACCCATTCGGTGGTGCGCTTTCGCGTGGATGGCACGCTGCGCGACGTGGTGGCGCCGCGGCGCGCACTTCATGCGGCGCTCATCTCGCGCATCAAGATCATGTCGCAGCTCGACATCGCCGAGAAGCGCTTGCCGCAGGATGGGCGCATCACCCTGCGCGTGGGCGGGCGGCCCATCGACGTGCGCGTGTCCACCGTGCCGACCGCACACGGCGAACGTGCGGTGCTGCGGCTGCTCGAGAAAGACGCCGGCCGCCTGCAGCTCGAACGCCTGGGCATGGCGCCCGACACGCTGGCCGAACTCACGCGCCTGGTGCGCCAGCCGCACGGCATCGTGCTCGTCACCGGCCCCACCGGCAGCGGCAAGACCACTACGCTCTATGCGGCGCTCGGCCAGCTCGACCTGAGCGCCAGCAACATCCTCACCGTGGAAGACCCGGTGGAGTACGACCTGCCCGGCATCGGCCAGATCCCGGTGCACAGCAAGATTGGCATGACCTTCGGCGCCGCGTTGCGCGCGGCGCTGCGGCAAGACCCGGACAACATCATGATCGGCGAAATCCGCGATCTGGAAACCGCACAGATCGCGGTGCAGTCCTCGCTCACCGGCCACGGCGTGTTGGCCTCGCTGCACACCAACGATGCGGTCTCCGCCGTCACGCGCATGAGCGACATGGGCATCGAGCCCTTCCTCTTGTCGTCGTCGCTGCTGGGCGTTCTCGCGCAGCGGCTGGTGCGCCGGTTGTGTCCCGCATGCAAGGCTCCGCGCGAGCAGCCAGACGGCAGCGTGGTCTATGTGCCGGTGGGGTGCCCCGCGTGCGGCAACTCCGGCTTCAAGGGGCGCACCGGCATCCATGAACTGTTCGTGGTGCACGACGACATCCGCCGCCTCATCCACGAAGGGGGCGACGAGCAGGCGATGCGCGCCGCCGCCGTGCGCCACGGCATGCGCTCCATGCGCGAGGACGGCCAGCGCTGGGTGCGCGAAGGCGTGACCACCGCCGAGGAAATCATGCGCGTCACGCGCGACGCATAGGAAGGAGGCACGGCATGGCCCGTTTCGAATACGAGGCCGCGAACGGCGCCGGTGAAATCCAGCGCGGCACCACCGAAGGCGAGTCCGCGCGATCGGTGCGCACGCAGCTGCGCGAACGCGGCCTGACGCCGCTCGACATCCGCGAGAAGGCCGCGGGCGGCGGCGCGCTGGCATGGCTGAACCCGAAGCTCAGCGCCAGCGACCTGTGCTGGGCCACGCGTGAACTCGCGAGCCTCCTGGGCGCGCGCCTCACGCTCGAAGCCGCGCTCGTCGCCACCATCGAGCAGGCCGAACGCAAGCACGTGGCCGATGCCTTGAGCGCGGTGTGCGACGGCGTGCGTGCCGGCATGCGGCTGGCCGATGCGCTGGGCGAACGGCCGCGCGACTTTCCCTCGATCTACCGCGCGCTCGTGAGCGCGGGCGAAGACTCGGGCGACCTGGCGCGCGTGATGGAGCGGCTGGCCGACTACCTGGAGAACCGCGACAACCTGCGCAGCAAGGTGCTCACCGCGTTCATCTACCCGGCCATCGTCGGCTTCGTGTCGCTGTGCATCGTGGTCTTTCTTCTGGGGTACGTGGTGCCGCAGGTCATCGGCGCGTTCGCGCAGGCGCGGCAGGAGTTGCCGGCGATCACGCGCGCGATGCTGGCGGCGAGCGCCTTCGTGCGCGAATGGGGCTGGCTCACCGCAGGCCTCTTCGTTGGCGCCTGGGTGCTCGCCCGCGCTTCGCTGCGCGATGCGGGCAGGCGTTTGCGCTGGCACGCGATGGTGCTGCGCATGCCGATGGTGGGCCGCTACGCGCTTGGCGTGGAAACGGCGCGCTTCGCTTCCACGCTGTCAATCCTGATGGACGCGGGCGTGCCGCTGCTGCGCGCACTGGAAGCCGCGCGGCAGACGCTCGGCAACGAATGGATCAAGCGCTGCGTGCTCGAAGCCACCGGCCGCGTGAAAGAGGGCACGCCGCTCGCGGCGGCGTTGAAAGCGCAAAGGATTTTTCCCTCGAACCTCGTGCACCTCGTCGCGAGCGGCGAGAAGACGGGCGCGCTCGCCGCCATGTTCGAGCGTGCGGCGCAGAACCTCTCCCGAGATCTGGAGCGCCGCGCGATGCGCCTGACCACCGTGCTCGAGCCTTTGATGATCGTCGGCATGGGAGGCGTGGTGATGGTGATCGTGCTCGCAGTGCTCATGCCGATCATGGAAATCAACCAGATGGTGCGCTGAGTGTTCGGGAGCATGCAGCGCGAAACCGGCTGCGAATTCGGGAGTTTTCGCAGCTGTGTTCCCGAGTTTCTTTCGGGCTCCTGTCACCTGCAAAAAGCAAGATCAAAACGTCGCCGAGAAGGGTGACAGAGGCAGAGAAAAGACAGGCGATCGAACGAACGAGCGTCGCGTCTTCGGTAGTTCATTTTTATTTTGGTCCATTCAAAGGAGTTTCCATGAATGCAAAGTTCAAGTCGGCCGCACTGTCGGCCGTGACGATGGCTTGCCTGCTGGCCGCAGGCGCTGCGTCGGCCCAGATCGTGCGCGGTGGCGGTGCGACGCTGCCCGAGTCGCTGTATGACGCCATCCTGCCGAGCGGCATCGGCCAAACCAACTTCAGCTACACCGGCACCGGCAGCGGCGCCGGCAAGTCGGGCTTCTTCAATAACAACGCCACCGCCTTCAAGAACGAATCCGTGGCCGGCACGCCCAACTGGACCGCAACCGAGTCCGTGCACTTCGCCGGCAGCGACTCCGCTGTCAGCGTGGCCGAGCGCGATGCCTACAACACCGCCCACGTGACAGGCGTGACAGGCGCGGCCGCATGGAGCCGCCTGATCCAGATCCCCGCGGTGGCCACCTCGGTGATGGTTCCCTACAAGCGCGCCGGCGTGACCGCGCTTGACCTGACGGACGCCAAGGTCTGCGCGATCTTCGGCAACCGCACCGGCGCAGGCCGCACCTGGGGCCAGGTGCTCGGCACCACCGACGCGACGCAGGTCGCCGTGGTCTATCGCGGCGAAAGCAGCGGCACCAC
Source organism: Variovorax sp. W1I1 (assembly GCF_030815625.1). NCBI lineage: Bacteria > Pseudomonadati > Pseudomonadota > Betaproteobacteria > Burkholderiales > Comamonadaceae > Variovorax > Variovorax sp. W1I1. The sequence continues at coordinate 2,548,050 of NZ_JAUSWZ010000001.1, forward strand.
CGAACTGCTGGCCAACTACCTCGTTGCAGCCTGCAACCCGCTGGGCTACAACTTCGCAGTGAGCTCCACCTTCACCACCGTCGTTGCCGGTGAAGTGGGCACCGTGCCTGCTCATTGGGTCAGCGTCACCGGCAACCCCGGCATGGCTGCTTCCTTCGGCGTGGATGGCCGCATCGGCTATATGAGCCCGGATCCGGCTTTCAACCCGTCCAACAACACGCAAGTGTCGAAGGTCAACGGCAACCTGCCGGTCGAGGCTTCGATCCGCGCCGCGCTCGCACCGATCTCGCTGCCTGTGGGCGGCGCTTCGCAAGCCAGCGACCCGCGCGCCTGGGTGCCGGCCTACGCCAAGCCGGCCACCGGCTACCCGATCTTCGGCACGACCAACCTGCTGGTGAACCAGTGCTACAAGGACGCCTCGGTGCAAGCCAAGGTCAAGGCCTTCCTGACGGGCCTGCTGGGCACCACCTATGACGCCCAGATCGCTGCCCATAACTTCGTCACGCTGCCGAACGGCGCGCCGAGCGGCAACAACTGGAAGACGCAGATCAGCAACGTCTTCCTGAACGCCAACCACCCGCTGGGTATCGGCAACGTCAACGTCTGCAACGGCATCGGCCGTCCGCTGACGAACTGATCGGCGACGCGCCCGCGCACCGGCAACCGGCGATGCCGCCGGTTGCCGCTCCATTGCCCCGGAAACGAAGGCTGCGCCACAAGCGCGGCCGGAGTTCCCGGGGCTTTGCCGCATGTTGTTCGCCTTGTCTTTCCCTCTGTCTGGCCGGACGAAAAAACGATGCCGATGCGCACATTTCCGATGTCATGCGAGCGTCACCGCGGCGGGCTAACGTGGTTCCGGTATGACAGTGAATTCGGCATCGGTCAGTGTTCTGGCACTGGTCGGGTGCCTCGCCGGTGCGGCGATGGGGTTTGCCACGGGCGCCTCGCATGCGCAGCAGCCGGGGGCCGTCACGTTCGCCGCATCCGCATCCGCCGCCGCATCCGTGACACGCATGGAGTTCGATATCGCGCCGCAGCGCCTGGGCGATGCCATCCACGCCTACAGCCGGGCAACGGGGCTGGACGTGTTGATCGATGGCCGGCATGCACTGCGTCCATCGGCCGGCGTGCGCGGCACGCTGACGCTGCAGGAGGGAATGGAGGCCATGTTGGCGGGCACCGGCCTGGAGGCGCGTTTCACCAACGCGACGTCGGTGGTGATCCAGGCGTCCCGGTCGTCCGGCATCGGGGCAGCGCCCGCGATGCCCGAGGCCGCGGGCATGGAGGAGTCGGGGTTCAAAGAAGGGGAAGTCTTGCATCAGTCCTATGCCGCCCAGGTCCAGCAGGCCCTGCGCGGTTCCTTGTGCGGTTCGGCCGAGACGCGCCCGGGCAACTATCGCCTGGCGCTGCAGCTGCGCCTGGACGCGCGCGGCGCGGTGGAGCGATTCCGCCTGCTGAGTTCGACCGGCGAACCCGCGCGCGATGCCGCCGTGCAGCGCAAGGTGCGCACGCTGTCTATCGGCAGTCCGCCGCCGCCGACGCTGCCGCAGCCGCTGGTCGTGCTGCTGCTGCCGGAGGGGCCGGGCGCACAGGCCGATTGCGGGCTGGCGGCCTCCCGCACCGATGCGTCCGTGCCATGAGCGAGAGCGTCTCGTCCACGTTGCGGGCGCGCATGGTCGCGCGCTACGTCGAGCTGCGCGGCAAGCTCGAGCGCATCGTCGGTTCGCGCGACGACGCGGCCGATGCGATGCAGGAAACCTGGCTGCGCCTGGCCACGATGGGTGACACCGCCACCGTCAACAACGCCGATGCCTACCTGCTGCGCATGGCCGCCAACATTGCCACCGACCGCTACCGCCAGGACCGTGTGCTGCTGGTGCGCGGCGAGATCGACGCACTGGTGCATGTGGTGGACGAAGCCAACGACCCCGAGCGCATCGCCAGTGCGCGCAGCGATGTGCAGGCGCTCAGCCAGGTGCTCGCCCGCATGCCCGCGCGGCGCCGCGACATCCTCGTGGCGGCGCGGGTCGAGGGGCAGCTCAACAGCGAGATCGCCGAGCGCATGGGCCTGTCGGTGAGCACGGTCGAGAAGGAGCTGCGCGCGGCCCTCGAATATTGCAAGAAACGTCTGCCGGATGTGGAGGCTGCCCAGCGCGGCCACTTTGCCGGACCGAGAAAATACTGATGAGCGCCATGTCTTCCTCCGATCCCGAATCCCTGCTGCAACGCCAGGCCGAAGCCTGGTGGGTGCGCCTGCATTCGGGCCGGGCCACCCGTGCCGACGCCGATGCGTTCCGGCAATGGACGAGCCTGAGCGCCGCGCATGCACAGGCCTGGCGCGAGGTCATGCGCGTGTGGTCCGCACTCGATCCGCTGCTGGCCGAAGAGGCTGCGCGCCAGGTTTCGCGGGCCAGGCCCTTCTCGTGGCCGGCCCTGTCGGAGGCCTTGCGCTCGCCGGGGCGCCGGGCGTTCCTGGGCGGTGCGGTCGCGGCCTCGGTGGCCGCGGGCGTGCTGGCCATCGATCCGCCGCTGGGCCTGTGGCCCTCGGTCGGCGAACTGACGGCGGATTACCGCACCGCCACCGGCGAGCAGCGCCAGGTGGCGCTGGGCGAGGACGTCAGCCTGCGCATGAACACGCAGACGCTGGTCAACCGCATCGGCACCGGCGCAAACCTTCGCGGCGTGGAACTCCTGGCCGGCGAAGCGGAGATCGCGACGGCGGGCAACGCCGACTTCTTCGTGGAGACGGGCGGCGGCCGGCTGCAGGCGCGCGGCGCGCGCTTCAACATCCGCCACACCGGCCCGCAGGTCTGCGTGACCTGCCTGGACGGCCGGGTGCTGGTCTCGGTGGGCGGACAGCAGCGTTCGGTCGAAGCCGGGCGGCAGGTGGTGTTCGACCGCGCCGGCATCCAGGACGTGGTGCGGGCGGATGTGGACAACGTCAGCACCTGGCGCACCGGCGTGCTCTCTTTCGACAGCACGCCGCTCGCCGAAGTGATCGAGGAGATCAACCGCTATCGCCCGGGCAAGGTGATCCTGCGCAACGAGGCGCTGGGCCGCACGCTGGTGCGCATGCAGTTGTCGCTGCGCAGCATCGACAACGCGCTGGTGATGATCCGCGAGCTGTATGGGGCCAAGGTGCGCAGCCTGCCGGGCGGCATCGTGCTGCTGAGCTGAGGCGGTTTTTTCGCGGCGTCCCGAAAATAATTTACGGGTCGTCGCGCGCAGGCTCGTCATGGGGTATGCAACCGACGCCTCATGACGAACGGCCACGCAACGCCCGCGGCAAGGATGCCTGCCTCGGCGAAGCGTTGGACTGGATCGTGCGCCTGAACCGCCTTCGCGCAAGCGACAAGGAAGTCCGCGCGCTGGCGATCTGGTGCGCACGCAGCGCGGCGCATGCAGAGGCCTGGCGCGAGGCGATGGCGTTGTGGGGGCTGCTGCTGCCCGCCGCACGCGGCACCGTGCCGTCGCAAACACAAACGCAACAGACGCAGTCCCAATCACGGTCCGCGCGCCGCCCGGGCGCGGCGCACCAGCGGCAGATCGCCCGCACGCCGCGCGACATCCGCATCACCGATCGCAGCGCCGCATCCGGCGCTGCTTCTTCCGACACACCGTCCCCGCACTTTCGCTCCAGGCAATCATGGTCTTGAATCCGCACAGCACCCGTTCGCACCGGTCTTCCGTGGGGGAGCGCAGTTCTTCCGGCGAGGGCGAGTTTCGTTTGACGCCGCTCGCGCGCGCCATGGCGATGGCGCTCGCCGCGGCCGGTGCACTGGGTGCGGCGCATGCGGCACACGCGGGCCAGGCCTTCAGCCCCGCGTGGTTCGCGAGCAAAGGCGCCGCGCAGGCCGCGGCCGCGCAGACCGGTCGGCTGCCGAACGGCATGCCGGCATCGACCCTCACGAACCCCGCACAGCAGCAGCAACAGGCCGATGCGCAGCTGCAGCGTTCGATCGGCAACCTGAACCTGGCCGCGCAGTCCATCGCTGCACAGCAGGCCGCGCAGGCGGCGGCGCGCGAGGCGGCATTGCGCGATCCGTCGTCCGTTCCCGATGGCCTGGCCGACGGCGGCCTCCGGGTCGACACCCGCAGCCTCACCGCGGGCTGGCACAACGCGCAGGCGCCGGTGCAGTCGCAGCAGCCCGACGGCCGCACGAACGTGGCGATCCAGCAGACCGGCGACCGCGCCATCCTGAACTGGGAGACTTTCAACGTCGGGCGCAACACCACGGTGGAGTTCAGGCAGCAGGCCGACTGGGCGGCGCTCAACCGGGTGAACGACCCTCAGGCGCGGCCCTCGCAGATTCAGGGGCAGATCAAGGCCAACGGCACGGTGCTCATCGCCAACCGCAACGGCATCGTGTTCAGCGGCAGCAGCCAGACCGACACGCGCAACCTGGTCGCCGCCGCCGCGCGCATCAGCGACGAGCAGTTCAAGGCCAACGGGATCCACAGCGCGAAGACCGGCGACAGCTACGCGCCGAGCTTCACCGACGCGGGCGGCGCCGTGCGGGTGGAGGCGGGTGCGCGGATCACGACCAGCACGCCGGCCTCGGTCAAGCAGGGCGGCGGCTACGTGCTGCTGATGGGCCAGGAGGTGAGCAACGCCGGCACCATCACCACGCCGCGCGGGCAGGCGCAACTGGCCGCGGGCGACTTCTTCATCGTGCGGCCCGGCCAGGGCACGGCCGCCAACCAGGCGTCGACCACGCGCGGCAACGAGGTGTCGCCGCAGTTCAATGCCGACAGCATGGCCGGGCACGTGGTCAACACCGGCATGCTGCTGGCGCCCGAGGGCGACATCACGCTGGCCGGCCGCAAGGTGGTGCAGGACGGCGTGGCGCTCGCCACCACCACGGTGGATGCGCGCGGCACCATCCACCTGCTCAACTCGGCGGGCGACAAGCAGGGCAGCGTCACGGTCACGCAGCGTGCATTGAATGCAGTGCTGCTGGACGACAAGAACGGCCGCACTGCGCTCGACAGCCAGCGCGAGGCCGCGATCACGGAGTCGGCCAAGCAGAACATGCTGCGCGGCACGGCGGCCCAGGGCGCGTTCGACAACCTCTCGCTGCTGGACGACCGGCAGGACCTCTCGCGTATCGAGATCGTCTCGGGCGGCAGCGTGCTGTTCGAAGGCGGTTCGACCACGCTCGCGACCGGCGGTCAGCTCGCCGTGAGCGCGGGCAAGGTCGGTGGCCGCAGCACCGTGGCCGATGGCGCGCGGCTCGACGTGTCGGGCGCGGTGGGCGTGCAGGTGGCGATGTCCTCCAACAACGTGCAGATCAACATCCAGGGCAACGAGCAGCGAGATGCGCCGCTGAACCGCGACACCACGAAGCTGAACAACGCCAACGTGTGGATCGACCGGCGCAGGCTCTCCTACGTGGCCGCGGGCGTGGGCGGCAACGAGGGCGAGCGCTGGTACACCCCGGGCGGCCTGCTGGAAGTCGGCGGCTACCTGGGCCTGCAGGGCCACTCGATCGGCGAGTGGGCCGCGCAGGGCGGCAGCGTCGCCTTCTCGGGCGGCGAGGTCGTCACGCAGGCAGGCTCCAGCATCAACCTCTCGGGCGGCACGCTCGACGTGCAGACCGGCGTGATGCGCCAGAGTTGGCTCAAGGGGCCGGGAGGGCGGCTCTACGAGGTGTCGAACGCACCGGCCGACATCGCATATTCCGGCCTCTACAAGGGCTACGAAGACGAGCACAAGCGCTGGGGCGAGAAGACCACCGGCTACTACTACAACCCGCTCATCGGCCCGCAGAGCCGCCTGGAGAATGGCTACACCGTGGGACGCGACGCGGGCCGGCTGGTGGTAGCCACGGGCGCCGCGGTGCTCGAAGGCGACATCACTGCCACCGCCTACCAGGGGCCGCGCCAGGGCGAGAAGGGCAGTGCCGCGCTTGATGGCTATGCCCAGCCGCACAACGCGGCGGCGCAGGCCGCGCAACTGATCCTGGGCAGCTACACCACCGGCTACAACGGCGATGCCGAAGCCGGCCCGGTCGGCGCCTTCCACAAGCTCGCGCCGACGGTCCGGCGCATCGTGTTCGATGCCCCGGCCGGCGACGGCGTCCGCATCGGTGCGGCCGACGCCTTGCCGCAGGAACGCCTGGACACGCTGCACCTGGACAGCAACCTGCTCAACAGCTTCGGCCTCGGCGCGATCACCGCCGTGGCCGGCGACCAGGTGACGGTGGAGGCGCCGCTCGCCGTGGCCATGGGCGGCAGCATCGCCCTGCATGCGACGCAGGTCGCGGTCAATGCCGATCTCGGGGCGCGCGGCGGCAGCATCGCGCTCGGCAACGCGGCAACGCCGGCAATGCGTGGCGGCGAAGCGGTGACGCTCCAGCTCCCGGTCGATGCAAAGAATCCCGGCGGCGTGGTCGTCGCCAGAGATGTGACGCTCGATGCGCGCGGACTGTGGAGCAACCTGCAGCTGGACCCGGGCAACGCGGGCGGACTGGCCTACCTGAACGGCGGCACGGTGGACATCCGCAGCGCCGGCGCGGTAACGCTCGCGGCCGGCTCGCTGGTCGATGTGTCGTCGGGCGGCGCCGTGCTGGCCAACGGCAAGACGCGCGGCGGCCGCGGCGGCGACGTGACGCTGTGGGCGGATGCGCAGGCGGCGGGTGCGTCGACCTACGATCTCCTCGCCGTCGATGGCGACATCCGCGGCTACGGCGTCAACGGCGGCGGCACGCTGCGGATGGCCTCGGGCTCGGGCATCGCGATCGGCGGCAAGGTGCCGGGCGCGGGCGACCTGCTGGGCGCCGGCGAAGCGGCACCCCTGGACTTCATCCTGCTGCAGGACTACCGGGTCCAGGCCGGCGACATCCTGCCGACCGACTACAGCTACCAACGCTCGCGCGCGCTGCCGGGCGAAGCCGTGGGAACGGAGCCGCTCTTCGGTGCCGGCGAGCTTGCCGTCACGCTGGCGGCCGATTGGACGCCGCCCTATGCCACCGGGGTGGGCGGGCTGTACACGTTCTTCGGAACGCTGAACGGCGTGCAGACGAACTACGGCGTGGGCTCGTTCGGCGCGCGGCCGACGGTGCCGGCCGGCACTGTCATCTTCTCCATCAACACGGGGCAGAACCGTGGCTTCCCCAGCGACTACATCCTGCCGGCCGAGGTCTTTCCGACCGGCATCCCCATCGTCCCCGAAACCCGGACGGTGGCCGCCGGCAGCGCCGCCCCGTTCGACTTCACTATCGCAAGCGGCACCCGCGTTTCGGCCGGCGCGGTGTTCAAGCAGCCCGTGGCAGCGAGGCCCGGCATCTCCATCGATGCGGCGGTCCTGCAGTCGGGCTTCGCGCGCTACGAGATCAACGGCCACCTGGGCGTCGTCGTTGCCGACAACGCGCGGCTGGACGTGAAGATGCCCGTCTACCGGTTCTCCGACACCGCCAGGACCGTGGCCACCGGCAGCGATCCCGCGAGCGCGCTGGAAGCCTGGACGCCGCCGGTCTGGATGGAAGACGCCGTGGGCGGCGTGCTCACGCAACGCGGCGGCGCCAGCCTGGCGCTGCAATCGACCATCGGCTCGGGCGCCGCATCGGCGTCCAGCGGCCCGGTCGAGGTGCGGCCGGGCGCGACCGTCACCGTCGATCCGGGCCAGACGATCGGGCTGCAGGGCCGCAACGTCAGGGTCGACGGCACGCTCAGCGCGCCGGGCGGTGCGATCACGGTCGATGGCAGCGGCGTTCTCGGTCTGCCTGGCGTGATCTGGATCGGCGAGCGCGCGGTGCTCGACGTCGCGGCGCGCGCGGCCACGGCGCAGGATGTATTCGGCCGCACGTATGGCCGCGTGGCCGACGGCGGCGCGATCCGCATCGGCGGCACGCTCGACTGGGAGCAGACCGGCGCGGCCAACGCGCCCGAGTCCTTTGTCGTCGTGCGCCCCGGCGCCGTGCTCGATGCATCGGGAACCCAGGCGGTGCTCGAACCTGCGGGCCAGGCGCCGGTGACGGTGGCGAGCAACGGCGGCTCGATCGTCATCAAGTCCACGCAAGGCCTGTACCTGGACGGCACGCTGCGCGCGGCGGCCGGCGGTGCGGGTGCCGCGGGCGGCACGCTCGCGCTGGCGCTGGAGTCGATGGCCTACCCGACGGTGACCACGAGCGGCGAGGTGCTGCGGCATCGCGAACTGATGCTCGCAGAGGTGCAGGGCGACAGCCCGCTCGCGGCGGCGCAGACCCTCTCCGATGCGAAGGCGCTGCTGCGGACCGGCACGGCGCGCATCGGCGTCGACCGCATCGAGGCCGGCGGCTTCGACAGCCTCTCGTTGCTCGTCAACGGCCCGCTCGCCTTCGACGGCAACGTGGCGCTGCACATGGGCCAGAGCCTGCGCCTGTACGCGGGCACCTTCGCGCATGGCGAGCATGCCGCGCCCGAGGCGGCCGTGTCGCTGTCCGCGCCCTACGTGCGCCTGGCCGGCGCAACGCGCATCAGCCCGCCCAACGATTCCATGCTGCCGTCTGCCAGGTGGCGCGACGGGCCGTCGCGCCAGCAGAACGGCGGCACTTTCTCGGTGCTGGCGGACCTGATCGACCTGCGCGACGAGATCGGGTTCGGCACCCATGCGGAGGTCAACCTGCGCACCTCGCGTTACACGGTGGACCGGCGCGGCTTCGATGCCACCGAACTCACCAGCCGCGGCGACATCCGCCTGCTCGGCGGCGCCTTCGCGACCCCGGGCAACCTGGCGCTGACCGCCGAGCAGATCTATCCGGCGACGGGGGCGATCGCCTCGGTGCGCGCCGGCTATCGCATCGGCACCGAGGAGCCGAACGTCGGCGTGGTCGACTACCTGCCGGGCAGCGTGCTGACCATCCGCCGCCAGGGCGATGGCGATGTCGCCATGCCGTACTCGGCCTTCGGCAGCCTCAGCCTAGAGGCCGAAACCATCGAGCAGGGCGGCATCGTGCGCGCGCCGCTGGGCCGGTTGACGCTGGGAACCGGGGAGGGCAATCGCGCGGTGACCGAGCGCCTGACCCTGCTGCCGGGCAGCATCACCTCGGTGAGCGGCGCGGGCCTCGCGATGCCCTACGGCGGCACGGTCGACGGCCTGGGCTACTCGTACAACGGCCAGGCGGTGACGCCGGACAGCATCGGCGAACTGACGCGCGGCATCTCGCTCCTCGGCCGGCACGTGGACGCGCAGGGCAGCGCAGTGCTCGACCTGTCGGGCGGCGGCACGCTCGCGGGCGCCGGCTTCGTCAGCGGACGGGGCGGCTCGGTCGACATCCTGGCCACGCCGCTCGCGAATGCGAACCCGGCCAATCGCTTCAGCAGCGCCGGCAACGCGGTGTATGCGATCGTGCCCGGCAGCGCCGCGCGCTATGCGCCGGTGGCGCCCGAGGCGGGCTTCGGCACGCCGGGCATCGGCCAGCAGATCACCGTGCCGGCGGGCGTTCCGGGCCTCGCCGCGGGCACCTACACGCTGATGCCGTCGAACTATGCGTTGCTGCCAGGCGCGTTCCGGGTGGAAATCGGCGCGGCCGATCGCACAGCGCTCACTGGACCGGCCAGCGTCACCGGCACGGGCACCGGCTCCTATGTGACGGCAGGCTACCTGGGCGTGAGCGACACCGCGATCCGCAAGGCGCTGCCCAACCAGATCGTCGTCACCCCGGGCGCCGCGGTGCGCACGCACTCGGCCTACAACGAGACCGGCTACAACGCCTTCGTGGTGGCGGACGCCGCGCGGCGCGGCTTCCAGCGCGGCATGCTCACCTCGGATGCGAAGGCGCTGGACGTCTTCCTGAACACGCCGAGGGAAGACGATGCGGAACGCACGGGCCTCACCTTCACCGGCGAGCTGCGCCTGAACGCCGAGGCGGGTACCGAGGGCTTCGGCGGAACCGCGAGTGTCCGCAACGTTCGCGAGATCCTCGGTGCCGGCCAGACGGCGGCCACCGGGCTGGACGGCGCCTCCGTTCGCGATGAGGCCTTGAGCAGGCTCGACGCGCCGCGCCTCGTGGTCAACGGCCGCATCGAAACGGTTTACGGACAAGGCGGCCGCACCGCCGCGATCAACGGCGACGGCAGCCTCGTCGTGCGTAGCGGCGCCAGTCTGTCGGGCGCCGACATCATCCTGGCCAGCAGCCCGCCGCCCAGCGGCGAACAGGCCATCACGATCGAGGAGGGCGCCTCGATCAGCACTGTGGGCCGCAAGGCCACCAGCTACGACTCGAACGACGGCTACGTGTTCTCCGGCAACGGCGTGCTGGCGCTGTCCAACGGCTGGTTCAACATGTTGCTGGCACCGCCGCAGAGCGGGATGAACGGCACGGTCGCGGTCAACGTCGGCAGCTGCGTGAGCGCGGCCTGCAACGGCGCGACCCGGCTGGTGTCCGAAGGCACGATCGCGGTGGCCACCGACGGCGCCCTGACCCTGGCCGACAACGTCTCCTACGGCACGCGCAACCTCGTGCTGGCGCTCGCCGCGGTGAACCTGGGCGACGGCGCGCGCATTGCCGCCGCGAACGCCAACGGCCAATTGCCGCGCGGCCTGGTGCTCAACCAGGCACGGCTCGACCAGCTGCTGGCCGGCAACACGGCCACCGGCGCCCCGGCGCTGGAGGCGCTGGTGCTCAATGCGCGCGATGCGGTGAACATCTACGGCGCGGCGAGCTTCGATGCCTCGAGCCTGCAGCGGCTGGTGCTCGGCACGCCCGCCATCTACGGCTATGGCGCGGCGGGCGACGTGGCATCGATCCGCGCGGGCGAATTCATCTGGACCGGTTCCGAAAACGAACCCGGCGCGGCGATCCCGGGCCTGTTGGGCGACGGCACGCTCGACATCGCCGCCAGGTCGATCGTGCTGGGCCGCGGCCCCTATGCGCAACCGACCAACACGGCGACGGATGCGCGGTTCGCGCTGGGCTTTGCCGACGTGAAGCTCACCGCGGCCGAGCGCTTCACTTCGGACGGCAAGAGTTCGCTGTCGGTGTATCACCGGCAGGGCGACTACGTGCCCGGCGAGGGGCATGCGAACGAGGGCGGCAATCTCACGATCACGTCGCCGGTCGTCACCGGGCAGGCCGCCTCGACGACGCGAGTCACCGCAGGGGGCGCCATCCACATCGCCTCGCCCGCAAGCGGCGGCAATGTCGCGCAAGCGCAGGCCGATGCGCTGGGCGCCACGCTGGAACTGAGAGGGAAGAGCGTCGACCTGGAGGGCAGCATCGTGCTGCCCTCCGGGAGGCTGGTGCTCGCGGCGAGCGGCGATGTCGTGCTCGGCGCCGGCTCGCGCATTGACCTGGCCGGCCGCAAGACCGCGCTGTTCGATGTCGACAAGTACAGCTGGGGCGGTGACCTCGTGCTCGCCAGCGACGCGGGCAACATCGCGCAGGCGGCGGGCTCCGTCATCGACGTGTCGGCGCGCAACAACCGCGGCGGCACGGTCGAGGTCACCGCGCTCGGCGCCGGTGACGGCGTCGGCCGCATCGGCTTGGCGGGCACCATCCTGGGCAGCAGCAGCGGCACCTACGACGCGGGCGGCACGGTCGTGCCTTACGACGCGGCCGAACTCACGGTGCGCGCGCAGACGCTGGACGACTTCGCGGGCCTGAACCACCGCCTGAACGCGGGCGGCGTGTTCGGCGCGCGCCGCTTCCAGATCAAGCAGGGCGACCTCGCCGTGGGCGACGAGGTGAAGGCGCGCGAAGTGTCGATCGCGCTGGACGGCGGCAGCCTGCGCGTGGACGGCCGCATCGACGCAAGCGGCTACCAGGTCGGCTCGATCCATCTGACGGCCAGGGGCGACCTCACTGTCAACGGCCCGCTCGATGCGCACGGCACGGGCCTGCGCGTGGACAGCCGCGGCAAGATCATCGACAGCCCCAACCGGGCCATCGTCGACCTCACCAGCACCGAAGGCACGCTCACGCTGGGCAGCGGCGCACGCATCGACCTGCGCGCAGGCACCGAGGTGGCGGCAGGCACCGCGGCCGGCCAGAACGACGGCCGCGCGCGCGGCACGCTCGACCTCAATGCGCCGCGCGTGGGTGCGGACGACGTGGCGGTCACCGTCCACGGCACACCCACCATCCAGGGCGCGAAGACCGTCGCCGTCAACGCCTTCCGAAGCTACGACGACGCACCGCTGGCCGGCCAGCCGGACGTGTCAGGCTACCGGCCGCAGCTCATCACGCAGGGCTATCTCGACCGCATCGACGCGGACAGCCAGGCCTTCATCGATGCCGCGCTGGGCAACGGCGCGCTCGGCGGCCGCCTCGTGGGCTTGGGCAACTACCACCTGCGCCCTGGCGTGGAGATCGTCAGCGACCGCACGAACAACCCCCATGGCGACCTCACGGTGGACGGCGACCTGGACTTCTCGGGCTACCGCTACGGCCCCAACGCCAACCGCGGCGATCCGGCCCTGCGCGGCTTCGGCGAGCCGGGGCGGCTGGTGATCCGTGCAGCCGGCGGCCTGAACATCCACGGCAGCATCAACGACGGCTTTGCGCCGCCCGCGGCCACGCCCGACGACAGCGGCTGGGTGCTGACCGAGGCGCGCGGCGGCAGCAACAGCGCCGCCACGCCGTTCGGCGGCGACATCGTCGTGCCGATCGACGGCGTGGTGCTCGACACCGGCACGCGCTTCCCGGCCGGCGCAACCCTCAACTACAACGTGGCCGTCGCCGCGATGGCGCTGCCTGCGGGCACCGTGCTGCCGGTGGATGCGGTGCTCACGCGCGTGCTGACCTTGTCGGCGGGCACGGTGGTCGGCGCGAACATCTACAACCCCGACGGTTCCATCGCTTATGCGGCCGGCGCGGTGCTGCCGGGCGCGGTGACGCTGGATGCCGGCATGCGGCTGGGCGCCGGCACCGCGCTGCGCAGCGCGGCGGGAGTGGGCGCGCTCACCTGGCCCAAGGGCGTGGCGCTGCCGGTGGAGATGACCACCACCGGCCCGCTCAACCTCGCGCGCGGCTCGCTGATTCCCTCGATGACCTGGGTGGAGCTGCCCGGCGACCAGCCCGTCAACCTGCGGCCCACGGCCAACGGTGCGCAGGGCCGCAACTGGGCCGTCGCACCGATGCTCGGTGAGGGCGCCACCTCGTGGGACTTCCAGCTGGTGGCCGGTGCCGACCTCGGCTCGGCCGACCGGCGCGCGCTCAATCCGTCGTCGAAGGCTTCCATCAAGCTGGGCGACACGCACTATGTGATGGCCTACACCATAGGCCGGGCCAAGGCCTGGGCCGAAGGCAACTTCATGGGCTATCCAGCGGGCACGCCGGTGTCGGCCGACGAGCTGTTCTGGTGCGACATCGACCCGACCCAATGCTCGGACGATGGCCCGCCCTCCATCACCGGCAGTCAGCCCGCGTCGCCGGCCTTCAGCGTGGTGCGCACCGGCACCGGCGACCTGGACCTCGCGGCAGCCGGCGACATCCGCATGGGTTCGCTCTACGGCATCTACACCGCCGGCTCGACCACGGCCGCGGGCGCCGCCTTCGACCTCGCGCGCGGCAAGGGGAGCGACGGCACGGTGATCGGCGTGCAGTCCGAGTTGCTCGACTACGCCGGCAGCCTGGCGGCCTATCGCGCCTGGTATCCCGACCAGGGCGGCAACGTGCGCATTTCGGCGGGCGGCAATCTGGTGGGCGACATTACCGGCGCGGCCACGACCAGCGTGGTGCCGGGCAACTGGCTCTGGCGCCAGGGTTCGGGCACGGCAGCCGTCGACACGCCGATCGCGACCGCCTGGTGGATCAACTTCGGCACCTATGCGCGCAATGCCACCCCCGGCGCGGCGCCGAACCTGGTGGGCTTCACCGGCATCGGCACGCTCGGCGGCGGTGACGTGGACATCCGCGTGGGCGGCGAGGCCGGCACGATCGGCCTGCGCGGAGACCAAGCCGCGCAGGCGAGCGACTTCAAGCGCAGCGAAGGACTCGTGGTCGCGGTGGGCGGCACGGGCCGCGTCGGCGCGGATGGCACGCTCGCGCTCACGGGCGGCGGCGACATCGACATGCGCATCGCCGGCGCACTCAATCCGCTTCGCAACCTCAGCAAGGGCTCGGAGAAACTCGCGCTCACCGGCGTCATTGCCAACCTGCGCGGCGCGACCGAGGTCAGCGCTGCCTACATCGGCAGCGTGGGCCTGCAGTACCTGGCGCGCCGCATGCAGGACCCGACCGATCCGCGCGGCATCGATCCCTTCACCTCGACCTATGCCGATGCGCGCGGCGGCATCAACCTGGTGCCGGGCGACACGACCATCCAGCTGCAGACGAAGGGCGACCTCGTGCTCGGCGGCGTGGCCGACCCGGGCCGCAGCGACACGCCGGCAAATTCCGCCTTCTCGTCCGGCGGGCTGGCGTACCTGGGCGGTGGACAGAGCGCGTTCTCGCTCTGGTCCGGGCGCAGCGCGATCGATCTCGTGTCGGCCGGCGGCAACCTCACGCCGATCATGGCGACGGGCGACAAGGCCGAGCCGGTACAGACCACCTCGCGCGATGCCTGGATCGTCTATCCCTCCATCTTTCGGGCGGCGGCGCTGACGGGTAATCTCTATTACGGCTATGCGGCGCTCCCGCACACCGTGGGCAAACCCGAGACCTTGTCCTATGGCCTGGTGCTCGCGCCTTCGGCCACCGGTGCGCTGGAAATGCTGGCGGGGGGATCGATCTACGCGGGCCAGTATTCGGTCGGCATGTCCGGCGCGGGCACTGCGTTGCCCACGCCGTTCAACCCCGCATTCGTGGGCCAGAAGACGGACGACACCGGCGAGGTCGTGGTCACCAACCTCTCGGCAGACAGCCCGGCTTTTTCCACCAGCGGCTTCACGCCCACCACACTCTTCTCCTTCGGTGGGAACACGGCCGCAGCGAAGCTGGGTCGCGCCGCGGATGCGCCGCCCATCAGGTTCTACGCCGCCGACGGCGACATCATCGGGTTGAAGACGGGCGAAGTCGTGATGAAGAGCGGTGGCGCGACGACCTGGTACAACGCCGCCGCACCGGTGCGGGTCCAGGCGGGCCGCGACATCGTCAACACCGGCACCGCACCAGGCAGCACCACCGGCGGGTCTTCGGAACTCGACGCGGCCAGGCTGCGCGGCAACCTGATCGTTCACGAGAGCGCCAGCGATGTTTCCGTTGTCTCGGCCGGCCGCGACATCCTCTACGCGAACTTCGACGTCGCCGGCCCCGGCACGCTGGAAGTCACGGCGGGCCGCAACCTGCTGCAGGAAGACCGCGGCGGTATCGCATCCATCGGCCCGATCGTGCCGGGCGACACGCGCCCAGGCGCATCGATCGCGATGGCGGCGGGCGTGGGCAGGGCGGCCGGTATCTCGGGCCTGGACATGTCGGCGATCCGCACGCGCTACCTCGATCCGTCGAATCGCGCCGATGCGGCCACGTCCCTCGCGAGCCAGCCGGGCAAGGCCGTGAAGACCTACGAGGCGGAACTCGCCGCGTGGCTGAGCATGCGCTACGGCTTCAGCGGCGACACCGCACAGGCTCTCGTGTACTTCGACGGATTGGCGCCGGAGCAGCAGCGCGTCTTTTTGCGCGAGGTGTATTACGCCGAGCTGCGTGCAGGCGGCCGCGAGTACAACGATCCGCAGAGCAGCCGCTCGGGCTCGTACCTGCGCGGCCGCGAGATGATTTCGACGCTGTTCCCCGAGAAGGACGCGGCAGGCAACCCGGTCGCACGCGGCGGCGACATCACGATGTTCGGCGGCTCGGGCGTGCGCACCAATTTCGGCGGCGATATCGAGATGCTCGCGCCGGGCGGCCAGGTCATCCTGGGCGTGCAGGGCGCGGTGCCGCCGGCCACCTCCGGCGTGATGACGCAGGGCGAGGGCGACATCCGCCTCTTCAGCGACGGCAGCTTGCTCCTGGGTCTCTCGCGCATCATGACCACCTTTGGCGGCGACATCTTCGCGTGGTCGGCCAAGGGCGACATCAACGCGGGCCGCGGCTCCAAGACCACCGTGCTCTACACGCCGCCCAAGCGCGTGTACGACGCCGTGGGCAACGTGGAGGTTTCCCCGCAGGCGCCGAGCTCGGGCGCCGGCATCGCCACGCTGGCGCCGATTGCCGAAGTGCCGCCAGGCGATGTCGACCTGATCGCGCCGCTGGGCACCATCGATGCGGGCGAGGCCGGCATCCGCGTGTCGGGCAACGTCAACGTCGCGGCGCTGCAGGTGGTGAACGCAGCCAACATTCAGGTGAAGGGCGAGTCCTCCGGCCTGCCGGCGATCGCCTCGGTGAACGTGGGTGCCTTGACCAATGCCAGCGCGGCAGCCTCGCAGGCCAGCATGGCCGCGCAGGACGTGATGCAGCGCGAGCGCGCCGCGGCGCGGCAGGCCTTGCCCTCGGTGTTCACCGTGCGCGTGCTGGGCTTCGGCAACGAGCCGGCCGGCGGCGACAGCGGCAGCAACGGCGGCAACAAAGACAACGACGGCGCGCCCGCCGGCAAGGCATCGACGCCTGTGAGCTACAACCCGCGCAGCGTGATCCGCGTGCTGGGTGGCGGCGGCAACTTGCCGCCCGCGGCGAGCCGGCAACTGACGGACGAGGAGCGCGCCAACCTGCAACGTTGACCTGCGCCAGGCGCCCGCTTCGTCGGGCGCATTCGTTCTTCCTTGGTTTCAAGGCTTGGCCTTTCCCTCGGCCGGAGATCCCGGCCGGCGGCAAGCGCCCGGCGTTCAGCGGACACCCCACATGACTCCAGACTTCCAGGCCTTCGGCCATGCAGCGGACCGGTTCTCCTCGCTACCGCCTTCGTTCTGGCGCCTGCTCGACGAACACGTCGAGGCGCCCGTGCCCGAAGTGCGCGCGCCGAAACCCGTGGCACCCGCGGCGCCTGCGATGGTGGATCTGCAGGCTCATCTCACAGCCAACTACGGCCCACTGCACCGCCGCCTGGAGCGGCACCTGGGTTGCGCCGATTTCGCGAGGGAATGCCTGCACGACGCGTGGCTTCGCCTGGCCGAGCGCCCGCCGCAGGAGGCGCCCGCGAACCCCGATGCCTACGTGTACCGCGTGGCGTGCAACCTCGCGATGGACAGCCTGCGCGCACGCAAGCGCTGGCCCGCATCGAACGACGCGGGCGGGGACCTGGACGTCGTCGCCGACCTGCAGCCCGGCCCTGAGCTCGTCGCCGAGGCGCGCTCGGAAGTGGCCGCGGTGGACCGCGCAATGCAGCGCCTGCCGCGGCGCCACCAGTCGGTGCTGCTCGCGCTGCGCTGGCACGAGATGTCGCGCCAGGAGGTGGCACGGCGCCACGGCGTCTCGGTGCGCAAGGTGGACACCGCGCTCAGGCAGGCGCTTGGCGCGCTGCGCTGAAGCGGCAAACGGAAATGGCGCGGGACGCGAACCGGATGCGCCGCTTGTCCTCCCGTGCCACCGTCACGCATCCTGTTGCATAGTCGTTCGGGGAATGAAGGGAACAGAAGATGAAGTGGACGTCGCCCATGCGGGTCACCATGCAGGAGCTGGATGCCAAGCTGTCGAAGATCGTCGAGCGCGCGCGCGAAGGGCCGGTCGCGGTCAACCGCTACGGCTCGCCCTGGGTCTGGATCGTGAGCCACCAGGCCTGGGTGCAGGCCGACAACCTGCGCGCGCTGGTGCCGCAGGGCCACCCGCTGGTGGCGTTGCATGACCTGGTGGAAGACGCGCTGCGCTACGAGCGCACGCTCCTGGTCGACCTGCAGCGTCAGCATGCGTTCGGCATCGAGGCGGAGACGCTTTTCAAGTGCCTGATCCTGCAGATCATCTACTCGCTGGAGGACGGCGAGAAGGTGCACGAGAGCCTCACCTACAACATGCTCTTTCGCTGGTTCGCGGGCTTCGAGAAGTTTGCCGACGAGCTGCCCGGCCGCGGCGATTTCACGCGCGAACTGCAGGTGCTGGGCGCCGATCCGCGCGCGGTGCGCGTGGTGACGCGCTGCCTTTCGAATACGTACCTTCCGGAATCCGGCGAGGGCGACTTCCGCGTCAACCGCGGGCTGCTGCATGCGCTGTCGACCTGGGCCTCGGTGAGCTCCGCGCCAGACGCGAGGCCCCAAGACGCGCTGCGCTAGCGGGTTGTGCCGGTGATGGACGCCGCGCGCACGATGCCGGGGCTTGCGGGCTGCGGCAGCACGGGCGCCGCGATGCGCTCGGACACGCCGGCCTTATCGATCACCACCGCGCCGGACTCGATGGCCAAGAGCGTGACCGAGCGCGTCAACGCCTCGCCCACGCGGTACGGCCTGGGCGCGGCACCGTTGACGGCCAGCACGGCAACGCCGTGGTCCGCGCCCTTGATCAAACCCTTGACCGCGATGTTCGCGCGGACCTCGCCGGGGCCGAACCATGCGGCCTGCGCATCGGCGGTCGGGTCGGGCGCGGCCGCCTCTGCTTGCGTGGCATGCGGGGTCGGCGAGGGCTGCGACAGCAGATGGCTCCACGTTGCGATCCCCGCGACCACCAGCAGCAGGCCTGCTGCATGGACGATGTACCGGGCGGGTGGTTTGACGGGGTCGGTCATCGTGGCTTTCGTGATGCGGTTGCTTGCGGCCTGCATGTCTATCACAGGGTCGTTGGGGTTTCGTGTCACACGGCGCACCTAGCATGGGCGACCACGGCTTCGACAACCCACCCACCGACAACCAACCGGATGTGCGCGAGATGAAGGTGTGCCTGCCACCGCGAACCACCGCCACCGCCGCGCACGCGCGCGGCTTCTCGCTGATCGAACTGATGATCGTGATGGTCATCATCGGCATCGCGACAGCGGCGATCAGCCTGGCCATCGCACCCGACCCCGCGCATGAGCTGCGCCGCGATGCGAACGAACTGGTGCGCCGCTTCGTCATTGCGCAGAACGAGGTGCGCGCCGACGGCCGCGTCATCGCATGGCAGGCCGACGGCGACGGCTACCGCTTTTCGCGCGGCACCTGGCAGCCGGTGCCGGGCAGCGCGATACCGGTGGTGTCGACGCTCGGCGTGCTCGACACCTTCGCGCGCGACGACATGCTCGGTCCCACCGCGTGGCGCACAAGGCCGGTGGAGGTGACGCCCGCCGGGCCGGTGCTGCTCACGTCCGAGGCGATCGGCACGCGCTGGCAACTGGTGCTGCGCCATGGCGGCGCGACGGTGACCGTGCTGCGCGATGCGGCGGGCGGCTACGAGGTTCGATAGGCCATGCGCGCGCGCAAAATCAATGCCGCAGGCTTCACGCTGATCGAGGTGCTGATGGCGCTCACCATCGTCAGCATCGCGCTCGCGGCGATCTTGCGCGCCTCGAGCCTCACCATCACGAACCTCGGCCTGCTGGAGCAGCAGTCGCTCGCGATGCTGTCCGCGGAGAACAGCCTGGCGGAACTGCGCATCGGCCGGGGACCGACGGGGCCGGGCGTGGTGCGCGGCCCCTGTCCTCAAGGCGGCGTGCGGCTGGTATGCCGCCTCGAAGCCGGCGCCGCCGTCGATGGCCTGCGGCTGGTGACGGTGGATGTCTATCTTGCGGACGATGGCGACCGGCGCCTCGCGTCGCTGCAGACGCGCGTGCTGGAGGCCGCCAGATGAGGCGGGCGACGCGCCGGGTGCAGGCGGGCTTCACGCTGGTCGAGGTGATGATTGCCATCGCGCTCATGGCCGTGCTGAGCGTGATGGCGTGGCGCGGCCTGGACAGCGTGACCCGTGCCAACAGCATGCTCGAGGAGCGCACCGAAGGCATCGCCTTGCTGCTGCGCGCGCTCGATCAGCTGGACCGCGACCTCGCCTTGCGCGCCACCACCGAACTCTCGTCGCGCGAGATCGACTCCTTGCAGGCGGCGGCCGATGCGGGAACGAATGCGGCGGACGCGAAAGCCGCGGCGCCACCGCCGACCGCCGAACTGCTGCCGCCCGCGGTGCAGGTGCGTCGCCAGAACGGCCTGCCGTTCTTCATGGAAATCATCCGTGCCGCGCCGGCCGCACCCGGCCATTGGCAGCGGGTGCAATGGTGGCAGCGCGGCAACGTGCTGTATCGCGCGGCAGGCGCGGCGTCGGCGTCGTATCCCTTGCCCGCGCCGGACGAGGCTGCGCGCGTCGCGGTGCTGAACGATGTGGCCGCATCGCGGGTGCGTGCATGGGAGCCGGGGCAGGGATGGCGCAGCCTGCCGACGGGTGCATCCGCGCGCGCGAATGCGACAGGGCTGGAGTTGGCGTTCGATGTCCGGGCGGCCGGCAGCGGAAGCATCCAGACGTTCCGCCGCGTCATTCCCTTGGATTGAGACCGCTCGAATCCGTGGACATCAGCGCCCGTTGATCAGCGGCGAAGCCGGCGCCACCGGCGGCGGGCGCTGCGGGTAGACCGAGGTGCCGAAGGTGTTGCCCATGCGGTGCCCGGTCGCCGCGCGGTTGAAGAGGCCGAGCTGGTTCGACGGCCGCTGCGTGATCGCCTCCGACGCCATGCCGGGCTGCGCATCGTCGGGTCCGCGCGGCGCGGCCTTGGGCTGCAGCTTCTGCGTGAGGCAGTCGTAGGAGGGCGTGCGCTCGCCGTTGACGGTGACTTCCACGCAGCTGTCCGCGCCGGCGTCTTTCACGCTTGCCGCATCCGTTCCCTGTGCCTGCGCTGCGGCTTCACCGCAGAGGATGCACACCAACGCAGCGGCAATGCCGTACAGGAATTTCATGCGGATGCGCGCCTCTCGTCGATCGCTTGGAGGGCGGCAGTTTATGGCGCGTGCAAGTCAACGGGAAGACGAGAAGACGGGAGGTCGCGTGGCGTGAAAACCAAACGTCACATGTCGGTCATCGGCGCCGGATAGTCTCGCCGCTGTACTCGCCGGCCCGCATGGCGGGTGGCCGCACTTCCCAGGACTTTCTCTCTCTCGCTGTTGATCTCCGCCACATGACACGTACTTCCGCATCGGGCGGTGCCCTGACACTGTCCTGGTGTTTCGTCGTGGCGTTGATGATGGCCGCACGCATGGCCGCCGCACAGGCCGCGGCCGATGGCGAACCCCTTCGATTCGACCTGCCGGCCCAGCCGCTGGAAATTTCCCTCTCTGTCTTCGGCCGCCTCACCGGGCACTCGGTGCTGGTGGCCAGCAACCTCACGGCCGGACGCGAAGCGGCGGCCGTGCAGGGCGACTTCGCACCGCGCGAAGCGCTGCAGCGCATGCTCGCGGGCAGCGGCCTCGCGGCCCGCTACATCGGCGCCGATGCCTTCACGCTCGTGCCCGTTCCTTCAGTACCGCCGTCTGCGCACGAGAGGGTCGGCGAGAACGTGCCAAAGGCCGATGCCGCCACCGGCCAGGCCGGATATGCCGGCGTGTTGCAGGCGTCGATCACGCGCGTGCTCTGCATCGCCCAGCCCGATGCCTTCGGCCGCTACCGCCTCGGCCTGCAACTCTGGATCGATGCCGCCGGGCTGGTGAACGAGGCGCGCCTGATCGAAGGCAGCGGCCTAGCGCAGCGCGATGCGCTCGTGCTCGCCACCCTGGGTTCGCTGCGGATGGATGCGCCGCCCCCGCCGGGCGTGGCGCAGCCCGTGACCATTCTCCTGACCCCGCGTGCCGACCCCGCGCGAGACTGCCGGCCCTGGCGCGCCGCGCGTGCCGGCTGAGCAGGGAACGACAACCGCCATGTCCGATTCGATCAAGGCCTCGCTGCGCGCGCTGTTCCTCGCGCGCTACGCCCAGTTCAGGAAGCACCTGCAGATTCGCCTGGGCTCGGAAGACCTGGCCAACGACGCGCTGCAGGAAGCGTATCTGCGCGTGGAGAGCGCCAACGTGCGCAGCGCGGTGCGCTTTCCTTCGGCGTACCTTTTTCGCATCGCGCTCAACGTCGCCGAAGACCAGCGCAAGAGCAATTCGCGGCTGCTGAGCGTCGGCGAGGTCGAGGCGCTCTACGACATGGCCGACGAGATGGCAGACCCGGCGCGCGGCGCCGAGGCCCGCAGCGAGCTGGAGGCGCTGGAGCGCGCGCTGGCCGAGCTGCCGCGCCGCCGCCGCGCCATCGTACTGGCCGCGCGCGTCGACGAGATGCCGCACAAGGACATTGCCGCGCGCTACGGCGTTTCGGCGCGCACGGTCGAGAAGGAATTGCGCGCGGGCCTGGAGCATTGCTGCGACAGATTGGGAAGAGATTTCATCCAGCGCTTCGGTCCCGGCGCCGGAAAACAGTCTGAGCGTGATGACAGCTGAGAAATCCGATCAACCTGCGGACGGCGAAGCCATGAAGACCCTGCAACGCGAGGCCGGGGCCTGGGTCGTGCGGCTTGGTTCGCACCAGGCGACCGAAGACGATGCACAGGCGTTCAAGCGTTGGTGCGCGCAGAGCCGCGCCCATGCGGATGCCTTCGTTCGGGCGCGCGAGGTGTGGCAGGCAATGGCGCCCGCCGCGCTGCGTGTGCGGCAGGACGAGCGACGGCACAGTGAGCAAAAGAGGGATGCGCGCCCGTCGCTCGCGGGCCGCCGCGCGTTCCTGGGCGGTGCGGTGGCCGCGTCGGTCGCCTACCTCGCGGTGCGGCCGCCGCTGCAGCTGTGGCCCTCCGTCACCGAGTGGGGCGCGGACTACCGCACCGCCACCGGCGAGCAGCGCGAGGTCGCCATGGCCGATGGCGTGGTGCTGCAGATGAACACACAGACCCGCATCAACGTGCTGCCTGGCTCCGACAGCGGCGAAGGCATCGAACTCCTGGCTGGCGAGGCCGAGATCGCGGCGCAGTCCTCTGTCTCGGCGCGCGTCACTGTCTCGGCGGCCGATGGCGTGGTGTCGGCGGTGCGCGCGCGCTTCAACATCCGGCACACCGACGGCGAGGTCTGCGTCACCTGCCTGGCCGGCGAGGTCGAAGTGGCCCGCGGTGCGCAGCGCGTGGCGCTCGACGAGGGCCGGCAGCTGCGCTACGGCGCGGCGGGCATGGGCACCGCGGTGCCGGTCGACACCGGCCCAGTCACGGCCTGGCGCCGGCGGCTGCTGGTGTTCGAGCAGGTGCCGCTTGCCGAGGTGGTGGCCGAGGTCAACCGCTACCGGCATGGCCGGCTCATCCTCACCAGCGAGGCGCTGGGCCGCAGCCTTGTGCAGGCGAGCTTTTCCATCGACCGGCTCGACGACGTGGCTTCGCTCGTGCGCGAGGCCTACGGCGCGGAGGTCACGCAACTGCCCGGCGGCATCGTGCTGCTCGGGCGGGCGAAGGCCTGAGCACCGGGCTTTCGTGAAGATTTTGTGACATGGTGCAGTCGCCCCGCACCCCGGCTGTCATAGCTCGGTAGACCACGGGCCGCCCGACTTCCGGGCGCGCTCCGCGGCATCGACTCGAGCAATGACACACGAACCCATGGAAGTCCGCATGCAACGCAGCAGCAGCACGGTGGCCCGGCGCAACACGAACTCTTCTTCCTTCTTTCCGAAGGCCCGGCTCACGCCGCTGGTGCATGCCATCGTGGCGATGCTGGCCGCCGCCGCGACGGCGCAGGGCGCGCATGCGCAAAGAGCCTTCAGCAGCGCGTGGATGGCGCAGAAGAACATGGTGCAGAACACCGCCGTCGCCACCGGCCGGCTGCCCAACGGCATGCCGGCCTCGGCGCTCACCAGCCCGCAGGCCCAGCAGCAGCGCGCGAGCGAGCAACTGCAGCGCTCCATCGGCAACCTGAATCTCGCCGCGCGCGGTATCGCGGCGCAGCAGGCCGCGCAGGAAGCCGCACGGCGCGCGGCGCTTGCGAACGGCACGGACGTGCCCGACGGCCTCGCCGAAGGCGGGCTGCGCGTGGACACCGCCAGCCTCTCGGCCGGCTGGGCCAACGCCAACGCGCCGGTGCAGACGCAGGAAGGCGGTCGCACGCAGGTGAGCGTCACGCAGACCGGCGAGCGCGCGATCCTGAACTGGGAGACCTTCAACGTCGGCCGCAACACCACGCTGAAATTCGAGCAGCAGCCCGGCTGGGCGGTGCTCAACCGCGTGAACGATCCGCTCGCGCGCCCCTCGCAGATCCAGGGCCGCATCCAGGCCGACGGCACGGTGATGGTGGTCAACCGCAACGGCATCGTGTTCAGCGGCAGCAGCCAAGTCGACACGCGCAACCTGCTCGCGGCGGCCGCGAACATTTCCGATGCGCAGTTCAACACGCACGGCATCTACAGCAACGGAACCACCGCGAGCTTCACCGGCGCGGGCGGGCGGGTGGAGGTCCAGGCGGGCGCGCGCATCGCCACGCGCGCGCCCGGCGCCTCCACCGAAGGCGGCGGCTATGTGCTGCTGCTGGGCAAGGAGGTGCACAACGCGGGCGACATCGCCACGCCCAAGGGCCAGGCCGCACTCGCGGCCGGCGACAGCTTCATCATCAGGAAGGGCGTGGGCACCGGCGGCAACCAGGGCTCCACCACCCGCGGCAACGAAGTCACGCCGCAGTTCGACACCGACAGCCTCGCGGGCAAGGTCGTCAACACCGGGCTGATCGTCGCGCGCGAAGGCGATGTGACGATGGCCGGGCGCGACGTGCAGCAGCGCGGCGTGGCGCTCGCCACCACCACGGTCAACGTGCGCGGCACCGTGCACCTCGATGCAGTGGACGCCGAGGGCCGGGCGGTCCTGGGGCAGGGCGCGACCACCGCCGTGGTGATCGACGCGGACGACCGGAGCACCGCACTGGACAGCCAGCGCGACGGCCTGCGCAGCTCGCCGACGGCCACCGCCGAGCAGACGCTCGTCGCGGTGCCCGACCGCCGCGACCAGTCGCGCATCGAGATACGAAGCGGCGGCACGGTCGACTTCGAAGGCGAGTCGCTCACGCTCGCGACCGGCGGCCAGATCGCCGTGGACGCGGCCCGGCGCAGCCTCGTGCGCGATGGCGCCCGGCTCGACGTCTCGGGTGCCGTGGGCGTGCGCATCGCGATGGAATCGAACAACGTCAAGATCAACGTCCAGGGCAACGAGCAGCGCGACGCGCCCGTCAACCGCGACGGCAAGGGCCTGAACAACAACGACCTGTGGATCGACCGGCGCAGCCTGGTCTTCGTGCCCAAGGGCACCAACGGCTACGCGAGCGACCGGTGGTACACGGCCGGCGGCCTGCTGGAGGTCGGCGGCTACCTCGGTACCGAGGGCCACACGGCCGGCGAATGGATGGCCCAGGGCGGCACGCTGCGCTTCGGCGGCGAGGACGTCGTGACCCAGGCCGGCTCCAGCATCAATCTCTCGGGCGGCACGCTGGACGTGCAGACCGGCTTCATCCGCCAGACCTGGCTCAAGGGCGCGGACGGCCGCCTGTACGAAGCCTCCAAAGCGCCGGGCGACCAGCGCTACGACGGCATCTACAGGGGCTTCGAGGACGCGCACCAACGCTGGGGCGAAAAAACCAAGGGGTACTTCTACAACCCGCTGATCGGGCCGCAGCGGCGCCTGGAGAGCGGCTACACAGTCGGGCGCGACGCCGGCAAGCTGGTCGTTGCCACCCGCGCCGCGGTGCTCGAGGGCGACATCGTGAGCGAAGCCTTCCAGGGCCCGCGCCAGACACAGGCACCGCAGGCCGCGCTGGACGGCTACAACCAGTCGCACGACGCGGTGGCCCAGCGCGGCCAGCTCGTCGTCGGCGATTACATGCCGACGCTCGACCGGCGCACGGGCGCCCTCTACCACGTGCTGAGCGCGGTGACGGACCAAGTGGCGCTCAAGGAGACGGACGAACGCATCGCGGCATCGCTGGACCTGGACACGGCCTTGCCCGCCGAGCGGACCGGCCGCGTCGTGCTCGACACGGCGCAGCTCAATGGCTTTGCGCTCGGCGGCGTGCGCGTCGCCGCGCTGAAGGGCATCGAGGTCGAGGGCGACCTGCGGGTGGCCTCGGGCGGCAACATCACGCTCTATGGCGACGACGTCGCGGTGCGCGCCAACCTCACCGCGCATGCCGGCAGCATCGCGCTGGGCAACGTGCTCGCGCAGACGGCCAGCACCGGCGTGGGCGACACCGTGGTGAACCCGAAGGACGCCGTGGGCAAGGTGACGCTGGCCGAAGGCGTGACGCTGGACGCGAGCGGCCTCTGGAGCAACCTGGAGCGCGATGCGACGGCGGACAACCTCGCGCATGCGAACGGCGGCAGCGTGTCCATCCGCGGCACCGGCGATGTGACCTTGCACCGTGGCAGCCTCATCGACGTCTCGTCGGGCGCGGTGCTGCAGCGCAACGGCAAGACCCTCGGCGGCCGGGGCGGCAAGGTGACGCTGGCGACCACGCAGAGCAAGGGCGAACTCCGTCTGGACCCGGGTGCGCAGCTGCGCGGTCATGGCGTGGCGGGCGGCGGCACGCTGGCGCTGCAGGCTGGCAGGGTGCTGGTTTCCGATCGACCGACGGACACCGAAACCGGCAGCGGTGCGCTCGTGCTTGGCGGCAATTTCTTCGACAAGGGCTTCTCCGCGTACGAGGTCACCGGCAGCCAGGGCTTGTTGGTGGCCGACGGCACGCAGGTCGAGGTGACGATGCCGGTCTACCGCTTCAGGGACAACGCGCGCGATGTGGCGACCGGCGGCGCCCCGGTGCAGGCGCTCGAACTGTGGACGCCACCTCTCTACCAGGAAGACGCGGTGAATGCCGTGCTCCTGCAACGCAAGGGCGCAAGCCTGAGCCTGCAGGCCGGCCGCAGCCTGGCCGCCGAAGTGGACCCGCAGGCGAGCCCGCTGGTCATCGGGCGCGGCGCGCGCATCGAGGTCGATCCGGGGCAGGCGATCGCGCTGCGCGGCGCAGGGCAGATCACCATCGACGGCATGCTGCTCGCGCACGGCGGCAGCATCGACGTGCGCCAGCAGCAGTACGGTTCGCTCGACGTGGCCGAGGTCACGCCGGTGGCGGACGGCAAGGTGCACGAGCGCTCGATCTGGATCGGCGACACCGCGGTGCTCGACGTGTCGGGCACCGCGCACACAGCCACCGACCTGCACGGGCGCAGCTACGGGCGTGTGGACCGCGGCGGCAGCATCGTGCTGGGCGGCGCGATCGACCACGACCGCGCGACGGCCACCTCGGCCGATGCCTACGTGATCGTGCGTCCGGGCGCGAAGCTCGACGCCTCGGGCGCGCAGGCCGTGCTGCACGTGCCGGGCCAGGGCGCCACCACCGTCGCCACCGACGGCGGGCGCATCTCGCTGAGTTCGTACCTCGGCCTGCACATCGACGGCTCGCTGCGCGCGGCGGCCGGCGGCGCGGGCGCCGCGGGCGGTTCGCTGGACATCGCGCTGGAGTCTCCGATGTACGACAGCACCGGCCTGGACCGGGCGCAGGACGCGGCGCTCGCGCCGCGCGAAATCACGGTGTCGCAACACCATGAAGCGACGCTGCCCGACGACCTGGCGCCCGGCCAGGCGAGCGAGGGCCTGCGCTACGGCAAGACCCGCCTTTCGGCCGACCGCCTCGGCGCCGGCGGCTTCGACAACCTCGCGCTGCTGGCGAACGGACAGCTCTCGTTCGACGGCGACGTGGCGCTGCGCATGGGGCAGAGCCTCAAGCTCATCGCGACTTCGCTGTCGCTCGCCGAAGGCTCGTCCGCATCGGCGCATGTGCAGCTGGCGGCGCCCTACGTCACACTCTCGGGCACCGGCAAGTACTACGAGACCAACGGCATGCTGCGGCCCCGCGCGCTGCACGGCATCACCACGCTGGACTCCGAGGCCGTGCTCTCGGTGCATGCCGGGCGGCTGCTCGACCTGGGCAACAGCCTCTCGATCGGCACCAAGGGCGCCTATGCCGAGCGCACCGAGTTCGCGCCGGTGCACGTCGAGCGCCGCGGCTTCCAGAAGGTCGAGCTGGCGAGCGATGGGGACATGCGCTTCTTGCTGCCCACCGACAACGAGCCGCGCTCGCGTTTCTGGACGCCGGGCGACCTCACGCTGGCGGCCGCGCAGCTTTATCCGGAAACCGGCGCCACCGCGCAGATCAACGCGGGCTACCGCACCGACGCGGAGTCGGGCCGCTCGGTGTTCGACCCCGAGCGCGTGCTGCGCATCGAACGCCGAGGCGACACGCCTGCGGGCGTTCCGTACTCGGCCTTCGGCACGCTGGAGATCGGCGCCGCCGTGATCGAGCAGGGCGGCGTGCTCCGCGCGCCGCTGGGCAGCCTCAAGATCGGCAGCGGCGGGCTGCAGGGCACCTCGCGGCTGGACCTGCTGCCGGGCAGCATCACCTCGGTGAGCGGGGCCGGCCTCGTGATGCCCTACGGCGGAACGACCGACGGCATCGACTACCGGTACGACGGTCGCACCGTCTCGCTGGTGGGCGCTGGCGGCATGAACACCAACGGCTATATGGTCGCGGGCATCGACCTCGCGTCGCAGCGGGTCGACGTGCAATCCGGCGCGGTGCTCGATCTTTCGGGCGGCGGCGAACTCGCCGGCGCGGGCTTCGTCTCGGGCCGCGGCGGCTCGACCGATGCGCGCTTCCATCCGCTCATGCAGGTGGGCGCCGACGGCCGCTTCTCGCTGCCCTCGCTGTCCACCAACGCGGTGTACGCCATCGTGCCCGGCGCGCAGCCGCTGGCCGCGCCGGCGGGCGGACCGGCCGGCGCGTCGCAGGCGGCGGCCGGCCGGCAGATCACCATCGGCGCCGGTGTGCCGGGGCTGCCCGCGGGCACCTACACGCTGCTGCCCTCGACCTACGCGCTGCTGCCGGGCGCCTTCCGCGTCGAGCTCAACGGCGCGCCCGGCAGCGGCTCGGGCATCGCGGGGGCGCAGGCGATGCGCAACGGCTCGTGGTCGGGCGCGGGCGTGCTGTCGGTGGCCGGCACGGGCCAGCGCGAGAGCCTCGCGAGCCAAGTGATCGTGACGCCGGCCGACGTGCTGCGCACCTACGCGCAATACAACGAAACGAGCTACGCCGATTTCGTGCGTGCCGACGCGGCGCGCCTGGGCGTGCCGCGCGCGATGCTGCCGGCGGACGCACGTTCGCTGGCCTTCAGCCTCGTGGCCGGCCGCGACGAGGTGGGCCTGAACTTCGAGGGCCTGGCCCGCTTCCAGGCCGCCGCCGGCGGCCTGGGCGGCACGGCCATGGTGCTGGGCGGCGACATCGAGGTGCTGGGCGCGGGGCAGGCGCATACGGCCGGCCACGAAGGCGTTTCGGTCCGCTCGGACACGCTCAACGCGCTGGGCGCCGACCGGCTGGTGCTCGGCGCGGTGCCCACCGTGGTCTACGGGCAGCAGGGCCGCTATGTCAGCTTCAGCACGCCGGCCCGGCGCGTCGCCTTGCGCGCGGGCGCGTCGCTGCAGGCGCCCGAGGTCTTCCTCGCGGGCCGCGACCTCGCCGTCGAAGCCGGCGCCGGCATCTCCACGCTGGGCCGTGGCGCGGCGATCTACGACTCGTCCGCCGGCTACGTCTATCAGCCCGGCGAAGCCAGCCTGCTGGCCGTCTCGAACGGCCGGCTCGACGTGCTGGCGCCCGCGGCCGCGGGCGAGGGCTCCATCCTGCTGGGCGTGTGCACGGCGTCGCTGTGCCAGGGCAGCAGCACCTTCTATTCGGAAGGCACGCTCACGGCGGCCACCAACGGCGCGTTCGAGCTGAACGAAGCGGCGCGCTACGGCACGCGCCACCTCGCTCTCGCGGTGGGCGGCGTGAACGCGGGCTCGGCCGCATCGCTCGCCGACGCAAAGGCGCGCGGCGTGCTCGCGAGCGGCCTCACGCTCACGCAGGACGTGCTGCAGCGCCTTTTGAACGGCGACACCAGCACCGGCGCGCCGGCGCTCGAATCGCTCACGCTCACGGCGCGCGACGCCATCAACTTCTACGGCAGCGTCACGCTCGACACCATCGATCCGGCCACGGGAAAATCGAAGCTCGACACGCTGGTGCTCGGCACGCCCGCGATCTACGGCCACGGTGCGGCCGGCGACGTGGCGACCATCCGGACCCGCAACCTGCTCTGGAGCGGCGCGACCCAGGCGCCCGGCGCGGTGATCACCGGCGGCGCGGGCACCGGCAGCGGCACGCTGGACATCCAGGCCGCGCGCATCGAGCTGGGCGACGCGCCCCACACCATCAGCAACGGGCAGGACGACGATGCGCGCCTTGCGCTCGGCTTCGCCACCGTGAAGCTGGGCGCGAGCGAGCGCCTCACGGCCAGCCGCAGGGGCAGCCTCGCGGTCCACCAGAGCCAGGGCGCGTACGAGGACGGCAAGGGCTACGCCTACAGCGGCGGCAACCTGGAGATTTCGACGCCGCTCATCACCGGGGATGCCGGCGCGATCGCCCGCATCGTCGCCGGCGGCACCTTGCGCATCTGCGCGCCCGAGGGCCGCCGCTACGACGCGTCGGCCGCCCAGGGCCTCCAGGCCCTGGGCGCGGACCTGTCGTTCAGCGCCGGCAGCATCGTGCTGGACACGGCCGTCGTGCTGCCCAGCGGCAAGCTCACGATGACCGCGCAGGACGACATCGCACTGGCCGACGGCGCCTTCGTCGACGTCGGCGGCCGCAAGCTCGCCTTCAACGATGTCGACAAGTTCAGCTGGGGCGGCGACATCGGCCTGGAGAGCCACGCGGGCAGCATCCGCCAGGCGGCCGGCGCGACCATCGACCTCGCGGCCGAGGGCAACCGCGCGGGGACGCTCAAGGCGGTGGCGCTCGGCGCGTCGGCCGGCGTGGTCGACCTGCAGGGCCGCATCCTCGGCGCGAGCAGCGGCCGCTACGACGCGGGCGGCACGCTGGTGCCGTTCAAGGCGGGCAGCGTGGACATCCGCGCGCAGCGCCTGGGCGAGAGAGGCACACCGAGCGAGCAGTTCGCCGCGCTCAACCAGCGCCTGAACGAAGGCGCGGTGTTCGGCGCGCGCAGTTTCCAGCTCAAGCAGGGCGACCTCACCATCGGCGACGGCCTGAAGGCCGGAGAGATCAGCGTGTCGGTGGACCACGGCAGCCTCACGGTGCAAGGCACCATCGACGCGAGCGGCGAGCGCGTGGGCAGCATCCGCCTAGCAGGCCGGAACGGCCTGACCATCGGCGGCAATGCGCTGCTGGATGCGCACGGCACGGTGCTGCGCGTGGACAGCCACGGCCGGATCATCGATGCGCCCAACCGCGCGATCGTCGAACTGAACGGCGGCGACGGCGTGCTCACTCTCGCGGGCGGCGCACGCATCGACCTGCGCCACGGCACCGCTGCCACTGTCGGCAACCAGCCGGGGCAGCACGACGGCCAGAAGCGCGGCACGCTCGACCTGTACGCGGCACGCACCGGCGAGACCAGCGGCGACATCCGCATCGACGCCAGCGGCAGCCTGACCATCGACGGCGCGCGCACCATCGCGCTCAACGCCGTCTGGCGCTACGACGACACCGACCCGCTGGCCATCGTCCGGGACGGGCTGGATTCGGTGAGCGGCCGCCCGTACCGCGAGATCAACCAGGCCTACATGGACGCCAAGCACGCGCAGAGCGTGAAGTTCATCGACGCCGCGCTCGCCAACGGCGCGCTGCTCAACGGCAAGCTGGCCGGCCTGAACAACGCCGCCTATGCCGATGCATTGCACCTGCGCCCGGGCGTGGAGATCGCGACCGACAAGGACCTGGTGGTGCAGGGCGACGTCGATCTGTCGGGCTACCGCTATGCCAGTCTGAACGCGCGCACGCAGAAGACGGGGGTGTACGGCTCCGGCGAAGCGGGCAGCCTGGTGCTGCGTGCCGCGGGCAACATGGACGTCTACGGCAGCATCAACGACGGCTTCGCACCGCCGCCGCTCACGCCCGAGGAAGACGGCTGGGCGCTGGTGCCGGGCGTGCAGCCCTACAACGGCGACCTGGTATTGCCGATCGGCGGCGTTCGCGTGGCCGAGGGCACCGCGTTCCCGTCGGGCGCGACGCTCAACTACGACCTGCCGATGCAGGCGCTGACGCTGGGCGAGGCGGTGCGCCTGCCGGCCGCCGCCACGCTGGCGCAGCCTCTCACCCTGGCCGCGGGCACCGTGCTGGCAGCCGACGTGCGCGACGCCTCGGGCGCGCTGCTGCATGCGCGCGGCACCTTGCTCAAGGAGGCGGTCGTGCTGGCCGCGGGCACGCAACTGGGCGCGGGCACGCCGCTGCCCAAGGGCGCCGCGCTGCAGGCCATGGTCTGGCCCAAGGGCGTGCCGCTGCCGGTGGCCTTCGAGAACGATGTCCTGCGCAGGACCGTGCTGCTCGGCGGCGCGCTCGACCTGCAGCGCGGCGCGCTCATTCCCTCAACCACCAAGGTCGTGCTCGAGAAAGGCGTGGGCTTCATCGAACTGCGCCCGGCCAGCGACGGCACGCGCGGCCGCAACTGGGCGCTGGCGCCGATGCTGCCAGCGGGAAGCGAGTCGTGGTCGGTACGCCTGGTGGCCGGTGCCGACCTGGACGCGGCCGACACCCGCATCGCGATGGCTGGTGCCGGCAACCTGCGCTTCGCCGACACCCACTATGGCGCAACCGTCACCAAGGGCGGCGGCACGCTGGTCTGGGCGGAGAACAACAACTGGGGCATGCCCGCGGGACAGCCGGTGACCCCCGAGGAGGAGGCGCTGTGCCCGCTCATCGACCCGAGCGACTGCGTGAGCAAGACGGGCGTGGTGTGGGCGCCTGACAACGTGTTCGGCGAGCCCGCGGGAGCCCCGGTCCCCGACGAGTACCTGGTGCTCTGCGAGATCATTTCCGGGTCGTGCATCGACTACGGCTCCGCGATCAATGTGCTCACCGCGCACGGCCAGTCGCTGAGCGTGGTGCGCACCGGCACCGGCGACTTGGACCTCATCGCCTCGGGCGACGTGGACGTGCGCTCGCTCTACGGCATCTACACCGCCGGCACGCAGTCGGCGGGCGTCGATCCGCGCTTCGACCAGGCGCGCGGCACCGCGCCGGGTGCGACCAGCGTGCTCGGCAAGGGCGGCACCGGCTACGAATCGCTGGTGGCGGGCGACGGCCGCTCCTACCACGCGTGGTTCCCCGAGGCCGGCGGCAACCTCACGGTGCGCGCGGGCGGCGACATCACGGGCGACATGCTCGCGTCCACGAACAACGACCCGGTGCAGCAGTCCAGCGTGCTGGTGGGCAACTGGCTCTGGCGCCAGGGCGACGGCAGCGCGCAGTTGCCGACCGCGTGGTGGATCAACTTCGGCAGCTACGCGGTGAACCCGGCGGGCGTGCTGGGGGCCGACGTCAAGCCCTCGCTGGTGGGCTTCACCGGCTTCGGCACGCTCGGCGGCGGCAACGTGCGGCTGGAGGCGGGCGGCAACGCCGGCATGCTGGCGCGCAAGGGCACGGCGCGCAGCCAGGGGCTGGTGGTGGCGGTCGGCAGCACCGGCCGCGTGGCCAGCGACGGCAGCCTCGTGCTCACCGGCGGCGGCGACATCGACGTGCGCATCGGCGGCGGCATCAACAGCTCGCAGCAGGCGCGCGGCAACGCCAACAGCAGGGACATTCCGAACCACGACCTGCAAGGCGCGCTGGTGAACCTGCGCGGTGCCACGCAATTGAGCGCGGCGTCCGTGGGCGGCATGATCCTGGGCGGGCGCGACCTGAAGGACCCGCGCGCCTTCGACCCCTTCGCCTCGAACCGCGCCGAATCGACCGGCGGCCTCGTGCTGGTTCCCGGCGACTCGACCATCCGCATCGACACGCTGGGCGACCTGGTGCTGGGCGGCGCGGCCGACCCGGGCCGCGTGCCGATGCTCAACAGCTCGCCCTTCGGTGCGCAGAGCGGCGGCGGATTGAGCTGGTTCTCGCTGTGGACCGGACGCACCGCCATCGACCTGTTCTCGGCCGGCGGCAGCCTCACGCCGAGCACCCAGATGAGCGAGGGCACGCAGAACAGCCTGGTCAACGGCACCAACGTCGCGCCCACCGACTTCCGCTTCGTCTACCCGTCGATCCTGCGTGTGGTGGCCGCGGGCGGCAGCATCTACAGCGGTGCCGCGGCCAATGCGGCGAGCGACAGCACCAACGAGTACACGTCGCGCACCTCGCTGCTGCTGGCGCCGTCCCGCAGCGGCCAGCTCGAACTGCTCGCGGGCGATTCGATGTACATGGGCGGCTACGCCATCAACCAGTCAGGCGCCGATCCCGCGCAGATGCCCGGGCCGCTGAACCCGGCGTTCGCCGGCTTCGAGGGCAACACGCGCGTGGCCAGCAACCTGGGCACCAGCGGCCTGGAGATGAACGCGCGCACCGATCCGTTCCGCCTGTTCGCCTTCGTGCCAGAGACCTATGCGGGCGCGCCGGGCGGCGCGCCGCGCACGCCCGCGCGCTTCTATGCAATGGCCGGCGACATCGTTGGCCTGCGCAGCGGGGAGATCCTGGCGCGCCGCGATGGCGCCACCTGGTACGAGGCGGCTGCGCCGGCCTGGGTGATGGCCGGGCGCGACATCGTGAGTGCGGGCACGGCGCTCGGCGTGCCGACCCCCGTGAGCCTGGGCATCGGCTCGAACAACGAGGCGACATCCACCGGCAACCTGGCGGTCCACGGCCATGCGCAGGACGTCTCGCGCATGGTCGCCGGCCGCGACATCCTCTACAGCAGCTTCAACGTCGCCGGCCCCGGCACGCTGGAGGTGAGCGCGGGCCGCAACATCGTGATGGAAGACCGCGCGGCCGTCGTGAGCCTGGGCCCGGTGACCGCAGGCGACAAGCGGCCCGGCGCGGGCATAGCGATGATGGCCGGCATGGGCGCGCAGGGCGCCGACTACGCCGGCTTCCTTGCGCGCTACCTCGACGCGGCCAATCGCGCGCAGGCCGGCACGCCGCTGGCCGACCAGCCCGGCAAGGTCGTGAAGACCTACGAGGCCGAGTTGCTCGCGTGGCTCGCCGACAAGGACAACGGCCTGGGCTTCAACGGCACGGCGGACGAGGCACAGGCCTTCTTCGACGCGCTACCGGCCGCGCAGCAGCGCGTGTTTGCGCGGCAGGTGTACTTCGCCGAACTCAAGGCCGGCGGACGCGAATACAACGACACCGACGGCGCGCGTTTCGGCAGCTACCTGCGCGGGCGCAATGCCATCGCGGCGCTGTTCCCCGAGGCCGATGCCGCGGGCAAGCCGGTCAGCTACCGCGGCGACATCACGATGTACGGCGCGGCCGGCGTCAACACGCGGTTCGGCGGCGGCATCCAGATGCTGACCCCGGGGGGCGCGCAGGTGTTCGGCATCGAAGGCGGTGCGCCGGTGGCCAGGGGTGGCGTCACGCCGGGGGTCATCACGCAGGGCGAGGGCGATATCGCGCTGTATTCGCTGGGCAGCATCCTGCTGGGCCAGAGCCGGATCATGACGACCTTCGGCGGCCACATCATGGGCTGGTCGGCCGAGGGCGACATCAACGCCGGCCGGGGATCGAAGACCACCGTGGTCTACACGCCGCCCAAGCGCGAGTACGACGCGTGGGGCAACGTGACGCTCTCATCGGACGTGCCGAGCACCGGCGCGGGCATCGCGACGCTCGCGCCGATTCCCGAAGTGCCGGCGGGCGACATCGACCTGGTCGCGCCGCTGGGCACCATCGATGCGGGCGAAGCCGGCATCCGCGTGTCGGGCAATGTGAACCTGGCGGCGCTGCAGGTGGTGAACGCGGCCAACATCGCGGTCAAGGGCGAGTCGGTGGGCCTGCCGGCCATCGCCGCGGTGAACGTCGGCGCGCTGACCGGCGCGAGCGCCGCGGCATCGCAGGCGGCCTCGGCCGCGCAGGACGCGCTGCAGCGCGAGCGCAGCGCGCAACGCCAGGCGCTGCCTTCGGTGTTCACCGTGCGCGTGCTCGGCTTCGGCAACGAGGCCGAGGGCGGCGGCGACAGCTCGGCGCCCAAAGCGCGCGAACCGCACGCGGGCTACGACCCGCAGGGTGTGGTGCAGGTGCTGGGCACCGGCACGCTCACGGCCGAGCAGATGCAGTCGCTCACGCCGCGGGAGCAACGCGGCCTGAAGCAGTAGGCGGGCAGGGCTCGCGCTCCGCGCCAAAAGATCGCGGCCAAAGACCGCGCCAAAAGAAGAAGGGCCTCCCGCGCGGAGGCCCTTCTTCTTAAGCGCGCAAAACCGTCCGCCGCGATTTCTTGATGAAGTTTTCGTGACAAACGACAGTCGCCGCGCGCGCTGCACGTCTAGATATCCGTACGCAGCAGCGACATGAAGGCTCTCCATCATGAACACGCTGCCCCGCGAGCTTCATCCTTGAGAACCGAGCTGTAAATGCATGACATGAAGAAGAAAGGCCCACCGGTGCGCTGGAGAGCGGTGTGGCTGGCCACGATGGCGATGGGTGCGCAGGGCGCGGCCTTCGCGCAGGCGCCTGCGGCAGAACCTGCACCAGCTACACCGGCCGCGGTGGCTGCAACCGCGCCGGAACCCGCGCGCAAGGTCGACATCAACGAATACATCGTGCGCGGCAACACCGTGCTGGACGCACGCGCCATCGAGAAAGCCGTCACGCCGTTCCTCGGCCCCGAGCGCACGCTGAAAGACGTGGAGGGCGCGCGCGACGCACTGCTCGCGGCCTACCAGGCGGCGGGCTATCAGTCGGTGTACGTCGACCTGCCCGAGCAGCAGGTGACGCAGGGCGTCGTGTTCCTGCAGGTGAACGAAACGCGCGTGGGCCGGGTGCGCGTGGTGGGCGCCGAATACAACTCGCCGCTCGACGTGCGCGACCAGGTGCCCGCGCTGAAGGAGGGCGGCGTGCCGAATTTCAACAATGCGCAGTCCGAGCTCTCCGCGCTCAACCGCGGCCCCAAGCGGCAGGTGATGCCGCTGGTGCGCCAGGGCAGCATGCCCGGCACGATGGACGTGGACCTCAAGGTCGAGGACGCGAGCCCGTGGCGCGCGAGCGTCGGCCTCAACAACGACTACAGCGCCGACACGCGCAAGCTGCGCGCCACCGCTTCGCTCGGGCACGACAACCTCTGGCAACTGGGCCACAGCGCCTCCATCAGCTTCTTCGGCGCGCCGCAGGACCTGAGCCAGACCAAGGTGATCTCGGCTTCCTATACCGCGCCTTTCGCGGGCACCAACTGGAGCGTGGAGGCCAACGCCTTCGTGTCCGACAGCAACGTGGCGACCGTGGGCGGCACCGACGTGCTGGGCAAGGGCAATTCCTTCGGGCTGAAGGCGACCTACACCGTGCCCAACGCCGGCAACTGGTGGCATGCGTTCAGCTTCGGCATCGACTTCAAGAACAACAAGGAGGCGCTGACGCTCAAGGGCAGCGGCGACACCGTGCCGCTGAAGTACGCGCCGATCACGCTCTCGTACTCGGGCTTCCGCCAGACCGAGAAGGGCCAGTACGGCGTGGGCGTCTCGCTGGTGGTGGGCACGAGCAGTTCGTTCAAGTACGGCAGCGACGAGGTCGAGTTCGACTACAAGCGCTACAAGTCCACGCCGCGCTTCATGCTGCTGAAGACCGACCTCAACGGCACGCACAGCTTCGACGGCGGCTCGCAGCTTTCTTTCCGCTTCAACGGGCAACTGGCCGACTCCGCGCTGGTGTCGAGCGAGCAGATTGCCGCGGGCGGCATGAACTCGGTGCGCGGCTATCTCTCGGCCGAGGCCACCGGCGACTACGGCGTGGTGGGCTCGGTGGAACTGCGCAGCAAGCCGCTGACGTACCTGGGCAGCGCGGTCGAGAACTGGCGCGTCTATGCCTTCGCCGATGCGGCGCGACTGCGCCTCAAAAACCCGCTTGCCGAACAGAACGACCGCTTCTCGCTGTACTCGCTGGGCGTCGGCACCAGCTTCAAGGTCGGGCAGTACCTGGCCGGCCGCGTCGACATCGGCTACCCGCTCACGGACGGACCGCGTACGAAGAAGCACGACCCGCGGGTGAATTTCAGCCTCACCGCGAACTACTGATCCATCCGCGCAGCACCCCGTTTTCATCTTTCATTTTTTCTCACGAGTTTTCCGGAGACCCCTGTCATGCGACGAATTCTTCTCATCGTTCTCACGCTGCTGAGCACGCTCCTGCCGGGCCTGGCGCATGCCTGGTGGCAGGCCGAGTGGTCCTACCGCAAGCCCGTCACCATCGACGGCGGTCCGCAGGCGGGCGCCATCGGCAGCGATGCCGGGCGCGTGCCGGTGCTGGTGCGCCTGCACACAGGCAACTTCAAGTTCGAAGGCGTGAGCGAGACCGGCGCCGACCTGCGCTTCGTCGCGGCCGACGACAAGACGGTGCTCAACCACCAGATCGAGCAGTTCGATCCGCTGCTGGGCATGGCGCTCATCTGGGTCGACGTGCCCAACGTCTCGGCCGGCACGCCGACGAAGCTGTGGATGTACTACGGCAACCCGAAGGCGCCCGCCTCGGGCAACGGCCAACGCAGCTTCGACCCCGACTACACGCTGGTCTATCACTTCGCCGAAGGTGCGGTGCCGCCGCGCGACACCACGGCCTACGGCAACAACGGCCAGACCCCGGCGGTGCCGGTCGAAGGCACCGTCATCGGCAAGGGCGCGCAATTGGGCACCGGCCCGCTGATGCTGCCCGCCACGCCGTCGCTCGCGGTGCAGGCCGGCGGTGCGCTCACTTTCTCGGCATGGGTGAAGCCCGATCAGCTCGGTGCGCGCCAGGCGATCTATGCGCGCCGCGACGGCGCGGGCGAACTCGTGGTCGGCATCGACCAGGGCGTGCCCTTCGTGCAGGTCAACGGCCAGCGCAGCGCGCCGGGCCAGCCGGTGCAGGCCGGCCAGTGGTCGCACATCGCGGTGAGGGCCGAGGGCGAGAACGTGGCGCTGTATGTGGGCGGGCGTCCCGCGGTGTCGCTCGCGGCGAAGCTGCCGGCGCTGAACACGGCGGCCGCCATCGGTGCCGATGCGCCGGCCGGTGCGCCTGCCGCACAGGGCGCGCAAGCCGCTGCCGCCTTCGCACCGTTCACCGGCGCCATCGACGAAGTGCGCTTGTCGAAGGTCGCGCGCGCCGATGCATTGCTGCTGGCCGATGCCGTGTCGCAGGGCGCCGAGTCGCGCCTCACCGCCTTCGGTGCCGACGAGCAGCAGGCCGGCAAGAGCCACTTCGGCTTCATCCTCGCCGCGATGCCGCTGGATGCGTGGGTCGTCGTGGGCCTGCTGGGCCTGATGATGGTGCTGTCGTGGGCCATCATGATCGGCAAGGGCCGCAGCTACGGCGCCACCTCGCGCGCCAACGGCATCTTCATCGAGCACTTCCGCGAAGCCGCGGGCGCGCCGCTCGACCGCCTGGCAGTGAGCAACAGCGTGCCCGAATACGTGCGCGCCGATTCGTCGCTGTGGCGCCTGTACGAAGTGGCGATCGACGAGATGCGCCGCCGCCATGACCGCGGCTACGACCTGAGCGCCGTGTCGACCGCGACCATCGGCGCGATCCGCGCGGCCATGGACGGCGTGATGGTGCGCGAGACCGAGCGCATGTCCAAGCGCATGAACTGGCTCTCGACCACCATCGAAGGCGCGCCCTACGTGGGCCTCTTCGGCACGGTGATCGGGATCATGCTGGTGTTCGTCGTCGCGGCCATGGCCGGTGCGGTGGACATCAACTCGGTGGCCCCCGGCATGGCCGCTGCGCTGCTGTGTACCGCGGCGGGCCTGGGCGTCGCGATTCCGGCGCTCTTTGGCTACAACTGGCTCGCCTCGCGCTCGGACGCCATCGGCGCCGACATGGCGGTGTTCGTCGACGAGTTCGTCACGCGCCTGGCGGAAGAGCAGGGCGAAGGCCGCTCGGTGCCGCATGCCGTGGCCAAGCGCGCCTGAGAACGAACGCACGCCATGGCAAACACCGCAGCCAAGTTCGGCACCCGCAAGCGCGCGGGCGGCATCAACATCACGCCCTTCGTGGACGTGCTGCTGGTGGTGCTGGTGATCTTCATCCTCACCAGCAACGCCAGCATTCCGGGCATCAAGGTCGACCTGCCGAAGGCCAGCGCCTCGGTGGCGCTGGAAAAGCCCAAGACCAAGGCCATCACCATCGACAACGCGGGCAACGTGTTCCTCGATGCCTATCCGGTCACGCTGCCGGAACTGGAGGAGCGCCTTCGCACCGAGAAGGCGCTGTCGCCCGACTTTCCCGTGATCGTGCGCGGCGACGCCAGCGTGCAGTACGCGAAGGTGGTCGACGTGCTCGACCTGCTGCGCCGCATCGAGCTGAACCAGATCGGCCTCGTGACCGGCAAGCAGAAGTGAGGAGCCGCGCGTGAAACCTCGCGATCCGACTCTTGCTTTCGCGCACGCGCACGCGGGCGGGAAGGGAAGGCCGAAAGGGCTGTGGCGCCAATGGGGCGGCGTGGCCATCGGGCTGGCGATCTTCGCCGCGCTGGTGGGGCTGGTGTGGCATCTGCTGAACGACACCGCGAGCACCAAGCGCGTGGTGGCCGACGCGCCGATGCTGATGCTGCCGCCGCCACCCCCGCCGCCACCGCCGCCCGAGCCCGAAAAACTGCCGGAGCCCGAGCCGGAAAAGATCAAGCCGGTGACCGAGCCGGAGCCCAAGCCCCTTGAGCCGCTGGAGCCGCCGAAGGACGACACGCCGCCCAGTCCCTCGAAGGATCTGGGCGACCCGGTGACCATGGACAGCGCCGGCCAGGCCGGCAACGACGCCTTCGGCATCCAGGCCGGCAGCGGCGGCGGCATGAGCGGTACCGGTGCCGGAGGCGGCCTGGGCAGCGGCTCGTATGCGCGCTACGTATCGAGCCTGCTGCAGCAGGCGCTGTCGCGCGATCCGCGCACCCGCCAGCTGGTGTTCGAGGACATCCAGATCGACCTGTGGCTCGGCGCCGACGGCAAGACCACCCGCGTGCAGCTGGTGCGCGGCACCGGCGCGAGCGAGACCGACGACGCAGTGCTCGCCATGTTGCGCGCGCTTGACCGCGTAGACGAGAAGCCGCCGGCCTCGTTGCGCTTTCCGATGCGCGTGTCCATGAAGGGGCGCCGCCCATGACCACCGATGCCCGACGCGCCTTGACCGACCCGACCCATTCAATCCTGTGAACGAAGCGATGAACCATCTTCAAAACATCTCGCGCCGGGGCGCCATGCCGACCCTGCACCAATGCGCGCTCGCGGCGGCCGTGGCCTCCGTGTTCGC
Organism: Variovorax sp. W1I1; assembly: GCF_030815625.1. Taxonomy (NCBI): domain Bacteria; kingdom Pseudomonadati; phylum Pseudomonadota; class Betaproteobacteria; order Burkholderiales; family Comamonadaceae; genus Variovorax; species Variovorax sp. W1I1. The sequence goes on from NZ_JAUSWZ010000001.1 coordinate 2,588,995, forward strand.
CTTCGCGGCCGGCAACGCCGCAGCCCAGGCCGCACCTGCGTCAGGCGAGACCGCCATGGTCAAGCTGATCCGCGGCCTCATCCAGAGCGGCACGCTCGCCAAGGACGTGGGCGAGGCGTTGCTCGCGCAGGCCCAGACCGAGGCCCTCGCGGCGCAGCAGGCGCAACGCATGCCGGCGGCCACCACCGCGGCCTCTGCCAGCGTGGTCGGCGGCGTGCGGCTGGAGGCGGGCGACGTGCGCGTGCCCTATATCTCGCAGACCGTGCGCGACCAGATTCGCGACGAGGTCAAGGCCCAGGTCATGGCGCAGGCCAAGGACGAGGGCTGGGCCGCGCCCAACGAAACGCCCGAGTGGAGCAAGCGCATCCGCGTGGAAGGCGATGTTCGCGTGCGCAACGAATCGCGCAGCTACGCGAGCAACAACAGCAACATCGAGATCAACTGGGCCGAGCTCAACAAGGGCAGCGGCTACGACGTCAACCAGAACACCAACATCGCGCTGCCTTCGATCCTGAACACGCTCAAGAGCCGCCGCAACGTGTTCCGCGCCCGCGCGCGGCTGGGTGTGTTCGCCGATCTCTCCGAGAACACCAAGGCCGGCGTGCGCCTGGCCTCGGGCAGCGACGAGAGCCCGGTCTCGACCACGCAGACGCTGGGCGGTGGCCTCAGCAAGAAGAGCGTATGGCTCGACCAGATGTGGATCTCGCACAAGCCGGTCGACTGGCTCACGGTGACGGCGGGCCGCTTCGGCAACCCGTTCATGTCGAGCGACGTGCTGTTCTCGAACGACCTCAACTTCGACGGCATTGCCGCGCAGTTCGAGAAGAAGCTCGCCTCCAATCGCGACCTCACGCTGTTCGGCACGCTTGGCCTCATTCCGCTCGAATACTCCTCGGACAACGCGCCCAGCCGCGCCCAGGCCGAGTTCAAGGCCAAGAGCGAGAACAAGTGGCTGCTCGGCGCGCAGGTGGGCGCCGATTGGAAGATCGACGAGGACAACCGCCTGCGCGGCGCGCTCGCGTACTACAACTTCCGCAACATCAGCGGCAAGGTCTCCGAGCCCTGCGCGCTGTACGCGGGCGCCGACGGCTGCAGCACCGACTGGTCACGCCCGGCTTTCATGCAGAAGGGCAACACGCTCATGCTGCTGCGCGACATCGCGCTCGATCCGCTCAACCCGGCCGGCACGCCGCAGCCGCAGTACGTGGGCCTGGCCTCGCAGTTCCGCCTGATCGACCTGAACCTGCGCTGGGACACGCAGGTGGCGGGCAACAACCTGCGCCTGGATGCGAACTTCGTGCGCAACACCGCCTACGACGCCAAGGACATCTGGCGGCGCGCGGGCGTGCGCGGCACCATCCTCAACAACTTCGGGCCCACCGGCGGTACCAGCCAGGCGGACTTCAAGAGCGGCGGCAACGCCTACATGCTGCAGGCCACCTACGGCAAGCCGGCACCGGCTGCGCGCGGCGACTGGAACGTGCTGGCGGGCTACAAGCGCATCGAGCCCGATGCGCTGCCGGACGGATACAACGACTCGACCTTCCACGGCGGCGGCACCAATGCGCGCGGCTACTTCCTGGGCGGCTCGTACGCGATCGACAAGAACATGTGGTTCACCGGCCGCTGGCTCTCGACCCGCGAGGTGTTCGGGCAGCCGCTGTCGATCGACACCCTGCAGCTCGAGTTCAATGCGCGTTTCTAAGGGGGTCGACGTGTCCAGAAAATTACTCCCGGCGCTGGTGCTGGCTGCGCTCGCCGTCACGGCCGGCGTGTCGCATGCCCAGCAGCCGCCGCAGGGCCAGAGCATGGAAGAGCGGCTGCGCGCGCAGTTGCGCATCACGACCTCGCAGCTGCAGCAGGCGCAGAACGAGCTGGCGGAGCTGAAGGCGGGGCAGCCCGCGGGCGCGCCCGCAGCGGCAGCGGGTGCGGCGCCGGCCAGCAAATCCGAGCTCGATGCGCTCAAGAAGGAACTGGCGCAGAGCCAGCAGCAGCTCGCCGCCGAACGCCATGCGCGCGCTCAGGCGAGCGCCGGTGGCGAGCAACTGCGCCAGCAAGCCCAGGCCACGAGCGAGAAAGCCACGGCGCAGATCGCGCAGTTCCGCGGCGCCTACGACGACCTGCTGAAGCTGGCGCGCGCCGCCGAGGCCGAGCGCCAGCGCCTGGCGACCGAGACCGCCACGCAGCGCACCGCGCTCACCCAGTGCGAGGCCAAGAACGCGCAGCTCTACGCGGTGGGGCAGGAGATCCTGCGCGCCTACGAAACGGTGGACCTGGGCAGCGTGCTGGCATCCCGCCAGCCGTTCGCCGCGCAGAGCCGCGTCAAGTTCGAGCAGATCGCGCAGCAGTACGGCGACAAGCTGTACGAGGGCAAGTTCGACGTGCGCGCGGTGAATGCGCCGGCGCCGGCGAAACCGGCGGATGCGGCACCCGCCGCACCCGCATCAGGGGAGCAAAAGCAATGACGAAACACCACATGAAATACGCCGCACTCGCGCAGCGGCTGCGCGCCGCCTGCGGCGTGCTGCTGGTCTCCTCGGTCGGCGTGGCCGCCGCGCAGACGCCCGCACCCGGCAACGTCGTCGTGGCGCGCATGGGCGAAGTCACGGTGGGCCAGGACGAGGTCGAGAAGCTGCTGCAGGCGCTGCCCGAAGCGGAACGCGCCGCCGTCAAGGCCGACCGCGCGAGCCTGGACGGGTGGCTGCGCCAGCGCCTCCTGAGCGAAGCGCTGCTGCGCGATGCGCGCAGCAAGGGCTGGGCCGACCGGCCCGAGGTGAAGGCGAAGGTCGATGCGGCCGTACGCGAGGCCACGATGCGCGTGGTCGCCGCGAGCTATCTCGAATCGGTGAGCCAGGTGCCGGCGGGCTATCCGTCGGATGCGGAAGTGAAAGCCGCCTACGAACAGGGCAAGGCCAACTTCAACCTGCCCGCCGGCTACCGCGTGGCGCAGATCTTCATGGCCACGCCCGACCGGGATGCGGCCGCCATCGCCAAGGCGCGCGAAGAAGCGGGCAGGCTCGCCCGGCAGGCACGTGCCGGCGATTTCGCCGCCGTGGCGCGCGCGAACTCGCAGGACAAGCGCACGGCCGGGCGCGGCGGCGAAGTGGAGACCCTGCCGCTGGCCGGCATGCTCCCCGAGCTGCGCGACACGGTGGCCACGCTGAAGCCCGGAGAGGTGAGCGAACCGGTGCAGGCGCAGGCCGGCTTTCACGTCGTGAAGCTGCTCGACACGCAGCCCGCGCGCACTGCCACGCTCGAAGAAATGAAGCCGCAGCTGCAGCTCGCGCTGCGCCAGCAGCGGCAGCAGCAACTGGTGCAGGCGTACCTCGCGCAACTGGCACCGGCCACGCAATTGAGCATCGACGGCGCCGCGCTGGACGCGGCGCTCAAGAAGACGAACTGAACAGATTCACAACAGGGCAGACACATGAACAACACGACGACGAACACCACCGAAGCCAACGACACCGCCGCTGGTGCGACGGCGCAGCACCTCGACCTGCTGGACGCCGTCACGCCCGAGCAGGTGTCCGACGCCATCAAGGCCGCGGGCGCGGCCGTGACCACCATCGAGCAGAACGGCGTGGTGCGGCTGCACAGCGCGAGCCATGGCGTCGGCTTCCAGGTGCTGTGGGGCAACCCGGTCACGACCACGCAGTACACCGATTTCACGCTGAGCTGCCCGCTTCATGTGCAGGGCGGCACGCTGCCCGAGGCGGTGCTGGCGTCGTGGCACCGCACCAAGCGCTTCGCGCGCGTGGCGCAGCACGGCGACTTGGTGGTGCTGGAGATGGACGTGGTGGTCGCCGGCGGCGTGAGCCCCGCCTATCTTTCGTTCGCGATGCGGCTGTGGATGCAGATGATGGGCGAGTTCTTCCTGCACCTGCGCAACTACGGCCCGGCCGCGGAGACCCGTGGCGATGCGGCGAACGGCGCGGCCGTTGCGCGGGGCGAGGCCGCGGCCGCCTGAGGGGACAGTGAATGCATCGAAGCGCGATGCCTGCCAATCTCCGATCCGGGGCGTCGTTCGACGACCACGATGCCCCGGCGACGCGTGCGATTCACGCCATCGCCCGCCAGGCGGTACGCACGCAGCGCGCCGAGACCGCACGCAAGCGGCAGCGCGCGGCGCTGCTCGATTTGCTGGCACAAACCATGGCAGAGATGCACATCTCCATGTCGGAGCTCAACGCGGCGCGGCGGATGCTCGAGCTTCGAGGCAGGCAAAGGGCCGGTGCGGCAGAGTGACCGCGTGGTCGGGACACTGCGCAGCCTGCCCATCGGGTATCGAAGTGCCGCCGGCGGAGTGAGCGCGGAAGCCGCTCGCCGGCCAGTTGGTTGAGCAAAGCCTCAGCCATGAGGCTTCGGGCAGCGTTGCTGTTGCAGATGAACAGTACATTGCTGTGCAGCTTGAAGTCATGGCAAAACAAAGCTACGTGCCCGGCCGATTGACCTCTTTCCGACGACAACCTCCGCGTGACACCGCGCTATATTGAGCTCATGCAACGACGAATTGGGGTTGTTTTCGTTTCGCGGCGAAATTCCTTGCGCAGCGTGCTGGCGGAAGCATGCCTTGCACACTTGGATCAGAAGCATCGGTTCACGATCTTTTCATGCGGGCAACCGGGACACGTCGAACGAGTGATCCACCCGGCGGCGGTTGGCGCTCTTCACAGTGCGAGCATCCCTCTCGTCAAGACATCCGGCCGTGGTTGGGACGAGCTTGCGCGTACCGGTTCGCTCGCCGTGGATCTGGTGATCACGCTCGATGCTGGCGTGCAGACTCTCCAGCCGAACTGGCCAGGGCAGCCGGACGCGGCGCTGTGGGCCTACCCGGACATCGCCGCCGACAAGAAGGCAGAGCAGGTCGGGCACGACGCGCTGCATGTCCTGTATTCCCTGAAGCGGCGACTGGAACTATTGATCAACCTGCCGCTGCATGGCGCCGACCGGACCGCGTTGCGCGACGATCTGCGAGACATGGCCCACATGCGTTAAATGCGACGGAGGATGACGAACACCGCACCGACGGTGGGACGCGCATGCGCGGACGGTGCTAGGCCGATGAGGCGGCAGTGAGCCGCAGCACGGATTCCCCAGCTGCAAGTGCTTCGGAGGCCCGGCGGTAGCTCCATAGCGAGGCTGCGATCTCGACCGGGGCGTCTTGTGACTCATGGTCCAGGATGACCCAGGCAAAGCCACCACTTTGCGGCACAAATTCGACGCGCAGGCTCAGGACAGCAGTCTTCACGGCGTGGTACTTGTCGCATCGAGCCCGGCACGTGCGGCATCTGCAGCAAGGCGCAGGGCATCTCCTCTCGAAAGTGCCGCGCGGTCCGAAAGCGCCAAAGCCCGGTCGCCGAGTATGCAAACCCACCAGCATGCGCCGTCGCGCGCGCCGACTTGCACATCCACCCGGACGTGACGGTAAACGAATGAATGACGCATCGATCTGAAACTGTGATCCGGGGCCTGGGGAGGGCGGTGCTAGACTAAATTCGCTCGCGGAACCGCAGCGGGCGCACGTGGGACGCACGCGATCCGCGAAGAGGATGAGCATTAGGCCCGCCTGACGTTACGCCGCCATGACATGCGTCGTCTACCTTCTACAAGGACACCATGAACGCCATCAAAAAAGCTCGGCAGATCATCACTGCCGCTCCCGAGAGCGACGACGCCAAGACACTTGCGCGCCTGGTGCTTGCACTGGAGGCAGAAGCTGACTTCCCTCTCGCGAACCTTTATGGGCTCGAATTGAGTACCTTCGATCTCGCCCTCGACATCCTCAAGGAATGGCGCCTGGACAGGTACTACGCGCGCAAAGGAAAGCTGCTCGACGTGTCCTATCAGGTGAATGTCCAGGCATCGCATTAGGAGCTAGGAGCGAGTTGGCGTTCGTAGCGTGGGCGTCGCGACATTGCACATCTGCATGCGCGGCTGACAGGCAGCGCACGTGGGACTGCGAATCCGGCGAAGAGGTACAGGAAGTGCGCGGCCCTCGATATTCAGCAGCTGAGTCGTTTTCGAAACGTGCCAGCCGCCTCATGACGCCGCAGATGCATGCCGGCTCGAAACGCGCCGGGCCGCGCCAGCTTGCTCCCATCGCGAGGCGTTGGTTTTTTGCCGAGCTCGGATGACTATTAATAAGAACGACTTGTTGCGTGGATAGATTGCGCGGCTGTACCCGTATCGGGCGACCGGTCCGCTTGCGTTTCCAGCTTCTCCATCTATCTCACCATGTCGTCCCTCCCGTTATTCAGCCGTCCCTTCGCCATCACCCTCGTCGCAGCCCTTTGCCTTTCGGCATGCGGCGGCGGCAGCGACGGCGGTGCCTCGTTCCCGATGGTCGGCACGCCGCCGACCACCACGAATCCGCCTGCCGTTGTCGTGGCGGGTCCGCCGAACGACCTGGGCTTCACCGACGCTGCGCCCGTGCCCGACACGGCGGCCATACCGCCATTCGTCGACAACGTCGCGACCAACCAGCGCGGCGATGCGCGCTTCGCGACCAAGGAAACCAATGCGGGCGTGCGTGTGGTCGCAGGCTTCCTCGACTTCTGGCAGCCCAGCACGCTGCTGGTGGATGCAGGCGTATCGGCCCCCGCGCAGGGTAGCTTTCCGGCCGTCGTCGCGTCCACGTGGAGCGGCACTCCGGGAGACGCGACCGACGGCAAGATCCTCAACACCGCGGTGCTGAACGGCAACATCCAGTACGTCGTCGACGCTACCAATGCGCGCACCAGTGCGCAGGAGCTGGCCGCCTACCTGGACGATCGCCGTGGCAAGGGCTACAGCATCAGCGACGGCATGGGCCCGCTCACCGACGCTTGGCGCGCAGCCACCCAGCAGAGCACCACCATCACCGGCATTGCCGCCGACGCGACCACCAAGCTCTACAACGACACCGGCAGCGACATCGGCGTGCCCGGGTCGGCCAACCCTACGTTCGGCACCGTGGTGGACTTGCTCAACAACATCGGCGAGAACGCCTCCACCGAACCCGCCAAGCGCTTCTATAAGTACGCACGCCCATGGCGCTGGAGCAGCAGCGTGAAGGCGGTGCCTGCGCTGGAGCCCGCCAAGAGCAGCACGCCCACCACCGACGGCGGCTTCGTGAGCGGCCACACGGCCGAGGCCGTGCGCAAGGCCATCGCGTTCGGCTACGTGGTGCCGCAGCGGTTTCAGGAGATGGTGGCGCGTGGCCTGGAACTCGGCGAGAACCGCATTCTGGCCGGCATGCATTCGCCGCTGGACGTGGTCGGCGGGCGCCTGCAGGGCCAGGCCGCGGCGGCCGCGAGCCTGGCCACCGGCGCCAACGTCACGCGCAAAAGCGCCGCTTACGCACAGGCGCAGTCCGTGCTGATGACCGCGGTGGGTGCGAGCGATGCCGCCGCCTTCAACAGCTTTGCCCATTCGCAGGGCGCCGCGGTCGACCGCTTCGCCGACCATGCCGCGAGCAAGGCCGACTACCTGCGCCGCCTGACCTTCGGTTTCAAGCAGGTGGCCGACGCGACCAAGCCGGCCGTGGTCCCCAAGGGCGCCGAAGTGCTGCTCGAAACGCGCCTGCCGTACCTGGACGCCTCGCAGCGTCGCGTGGTGCTCAAGACCACGGCGGTGGCTTCTGGCTACCCGGTGATGGACGACCCCGAAGGCTGGGGCCGCCTCAACCTGTTCGACGCGGCCGATGGCTACGGCGTCTTCAACGGCGACGTGGTCGTGACCATGGACGCCAGCCTCGGCGGCTTCAATGCGCTGGACAGCTGGCGCAACAACATCTCCGGTGCGGGCAAGCTCACCAAGAAGGGCAGCGGCACGCTCGCGCTCGGCGGCAGCAACAGCTACGCGGGCGGCACGCAGCTTGCGGAAGGCACGCTGCAGGCGGATGCAGCGTCGGCTTTCGGCAAGGGCAATGTCTACGTCGGCGGTGGCACGCTGGTCTGCAACGCGCCTTCGACGCTCACGATGGCGGGCGCCTACACGCAGTTGGCAGGTACCACGCTGCAGCTCAACGTCGGCGCCGGCGGTGCCGGCAGCCTGAGCGTGGCCGGCGTGGCTGCGCTGGACGGAACGCTGCGCCTGAGCTTCAAGCCCGGCTTTGCGCCGCGCGCGGGCGACACGCTCACCGTCATCAGCAGCGGCGCGCTGACCGGCCGGTTCTCGGCCATCAACGCGCCGGGCTTCAAGGTCACGCCGACCTATACGGGGACGCAACTCATCGTGCGCTTCGACGCCTGAGGGTTTCCGCAGAATTTTCTCTCGCTCAGAGAAGCGAGACGTGATGTTCGTCGGCTTCATCAGCTTCGCGCTGATCGCCGACCGACTTCGATTTTGTGCCGGCATGCCCTGGTCGCTTTTCTTCGTGTCTGCTACTTTTTCATTCGTGCGTGAGCGCATGAACGCCAGCGTTTCCGAGTTCCCCGAACAGTTGTCAAGCTGACGACATATTTGGCGTCGAAGCTCCCGAGGACGGCATTTTTTCAAGAGCCGACAGGAGGGAGAGTCAGCGTGAACCACATCGTGGCGAGATCGTTTCTGCACGGGTGCATCCGATGAGCGGCCTGTCGGGTCGTCATCTCGCGGAGCTTGTCGCCGACCGGCAGCACGACCGGCTGCTGCGGCTGTCGTTCCCCCAGGGCGGGGAGCCGTCGGGGGCCGACCTCGTGGTCAACACGCTGCATGCGTCCGAGGGCCTTTCTCGCGATTTCGAATTCACCGTCGGGCTGCTCAGCAGCAATGCAACGCTGGCCCTGAAGGACCTTCAGGGCAAGATGCTCTCGGTCGAGCTCGTGCGGCCCGACGGCACGCTGCGCCATTTCACCGGCATCGTCTTCGGGTTCCGGCTCGTGCGCACCGACGGCAACCTGGCCTTCTACGAAGCCCGCCTCGGCCCCTGGCTCCAGTACCTGCGGCTGCGCGCGAACAACCGGCTCTTTCATCGGCAGACCCTGCGCGCGCAGACCGAGGCCATCTTCAACGACTACGGCGTGCTGCCCAAGTGGGAGTGGTTCGTGCGCGGCGAAGACGCGCCCCACACGATGGCCGTGCAGGGCGGCGGCGCCGGCGGCGAGAGCGACCACAACTACCTGCACCGGCGCTGGGAAGCTGCAGGCTACAGCTACTGGTACGAGCACTCGGCCGAGGGCCACACGCTGCATGTGTGCGACGACAGCACGCTCGCCAAGGCCGTGGACGGTTCGTCCTTCGGCATCCGCTTCCAGGACGAAGGCGGCGCTGAGGAGGAAGACGCCATCGGCCAGTGGAGCGCGGTGCGCGGACTGGTCTCGGCGCAAACGGCCGTGAGCGCCTTCGACTTCAAGAGCCCGCGCCCGCAGCACGCCGAGATGCCCAGCAACAACCAGCAGGGCGACGTGCCCCAGCTGGAGGTGCACGAGTACGGCGGCGCGCGCCACTTCAAGACCTCGCTCGAAGGCGAGGGCGTGGCGCGGCGGCGCATCGGCGAGATCGAGGCGAAGGCTAAGCGCTTCGAGGCCGAGGGCAACAACCGCTTCGTGCTACCGGGCCGCTGGTTCCGGCTGACCGACCACTTCGGGCGCACGCAGGGCGACGGCTCCGAAAGCGAATTCCTCATCCTCTCGGTGGACCACCGCGCGACCAACAACTACCTGCAGGACCCCGGCGCCGCGGCGCAAGACCGGCCCAAGGGTTCGCGGGCCGAGTACAGAAACAGCTTCATCTGCAGCCGCCGCTTCGTCGCATGGATGCCGGGCCGGGGCTTTCACAGCGTCGAGCAGCGCGTGCTGGCGCCGCAGACCGCCACCGTGGTCGGACCGGCCAGCGAGGGCAGCATCCACACCGACGAGTTCGGGCGCATCCGCATCCAGTTCCATTGGGACCGCGAAGGCCGGAACGACGAGAAAAGCTCGGCCTGGGTGCGCGTGCTGAGCAACTGGGCGGGCGGCGAAACCGGCATGGTGTCATTCCCTCGCGTGGGCTCCGAGGTGGTGGTGCAGTGCCTCGACGGCAACCCCGACCATCCGGTGGTGATGGGCGTGGTCTACAACGCACAGCGCATGCCGCCGTGGGCGCTGCCGGGGCAGAAGGCGCTCATGGGCCTGCGCAGCCGCGAACTGGCCGAGGGCTCGGGCAACGAGCCCGGGGGCAAGAGCAATCACCTTCTCCTGGACGACACGCAGGGGAAGATCCAGGCGCAATTGCGCAGCGACCACGACGCGAGCCAGCTGAGCCTTGGCCACATCGCGCGCATCGAGGACAACGCGGGCCGCAAGGACGAGCGCGGCCAGGGCTTTGAGTTGCGCACCGACGGCCACGGCGCGATCCGCGCGATGGCAGGCCTTCTTATCAGCACCGAGCCGCGCCCCAACGCGCAGGCGCACATCACCGACATGGCCGAGACCGTGGCGCGGCTCGCGAATGCCGGGGACCAGCAGGAGAGCCTGGCCGACCTCGCGCAGCAGCACCAGGCGCAGGACAAGGGCGGCGACCAGGAGGAAGTCGGCAAGGCCCTGAAGGGGCAGAGCGAGGCGGTCAAGGGCGCGGGCGGCAACCCGCAGCAGGGCGAGTTTCCGGAGCTGACGCAGCCGCACATGGTGCTGGCGAGCCCGGCCGGCATCGCGGCGACCTCGGTCAAGTCGACGCACCTGCACAGCGAGGAACACGTGGCGCTGACGAGTGCGCAGCACATGAGTTTTTCGGTGGGCAAACGGCTGCTCGCGAGCGCCATCGAGTCGGTGCGCGTGTTCGCCTACATGCTGGGCATGAAGCTGGTCGCGGCCAACGGCGACATCGACATCCAGGCGCTCAAGGACAACATCAACCTGCTCGCCAAGCTCAAGATCACGCAGACCGCCGACGAGATCGTGATCACCGCCAAGCAGAAGGTCACCATCGTCGGCGCGGGCAGCTACACGCATTGGAGCGCCGAAGGCATTCGCAGCGGCACCAGCGGCGCGTGGGTCGCGCATGCGGCTTCGCATTCGCTGATCGGCCCCGACACGCAACCGGCCTCGTTCCCCGCGCCGCCCGCGCCGGGCAACGGCACGCTCGAACTCTTCAACAAGTACGTGGCCGACCAGCGCGGCGTGAAGCGCGGCGACTACGAGGTGGTCGATGCACTGGGCACCGTCAAGACCGGCAAGCTCGATGCGAACGGCTTTGCCAGCGTCGCGGGGCTGTTCCCGGGGCCTGCCAGCGTCACCTTCGGCGATGACCGGAGCCAGACATGGGAGGAGGGCAGCTACTTCGGCAAGCCGAGGAACGATGCGGCCGGTGGCGCGGGTGCGGAAGGTGCAGGAGGTCTCGGCGGCGCAGCGCAGGCCGCGATGGGGCAGGTCGCAGGCGTGCTCGGAAAGAGCGGCATCGCGGCCGATGCGGGCGGCCTCGCCAGCCTCGCGCAGACCGTGCAATCGGGCCTGCAGGCCGCGCGCACCTTGCAGGCGGTGGGCAAGGGCGATCTGGCCGGCGTCGCGGGCGGGGCCGCGAGCTTGCTGGGCAACCCGGCGGGTTCGCTCATGGGCGCGGCGGCGCAGGCTGCGGGTTCCGTGGGTCATCTCATGCCTCCCAAGCTGGCCGACGCCGCGGCCAACCTGCTGCCGCGCGCAACAACGACCGCAACCGCGGCACTGCCCGAGATCGCGGGTCTGAAGATCCCCGGCTTCGTGGGCTGAGCGGGTCGCGGGCGAGCAACCGACAACGAACAACCGAATTCCAGGGACTCCACTTCATGGCCGAATCTGCCGACGCTGGCGAATACGCGATCGAACCGCTCGAGCGGATCAGCGCCTCCGAGGTAGTCGAGGGCTTCAGCCCCTTCGACAAGTGGCTGCGCGAGAACACCGACGGCATCGTCACGCTCGAGCGCCTCAAGACCGTGGGCAACGCGATTCCGGGCGTCTCGAACCTCATCGCGTTTTCCGACGTGGTCTACGACATCATCGAGATCAACGACCTGAAGCAGGCGGGCAAGGAGGTGTCGTTCATCTCGTGGGTGAACCTGGGCGTCGACGCCATCGGCGTGATCCCGATGCCCGGAACGGGGCCGGCGCGCGTGGCGTTGCGCGCACCGCTGCAGCTCGCCAAGCAGAAGCTCAAGCAGGGCGTGAAGAACCTCGCGGAAGACTTCCTCATCCTCATCGCGGGGCACCTGGCGAACGCCATCAAGGGCGAGCTCGAGGAGTTCATCCAGACCGCGCAGAAGCAGCTGAGAGCCATGCTGGAGGAGTGCGGCAAGTTCGCGGAGAAGCTGGCCAACGCACTGGCCGATGCGCTGCTATCGGCGCTCGATGGGCACCTGTTCAATTCCAACACCAGCGTGCGCTCCGCGAACGTCGCGCTCAAGGCCGCGGATCGCACCTCGTGGTGGGACCCGCTCGAGAAATCGGAGCACCTGCTGCGCGCGGCCAAGAACATGTTCGTGGCGGGCAACAAGGAGGCCGCCAACATGGCGCTGGGCGGCGCTTCCAGCGTGGCCACCTACATCTCGCCCGAATTCAGGACGCACATCCAGTCCCTTGCCAAGGCCATGCGCGCACTCGGCAAGCTGGCTGCGAAGAAGATGCTCGAGCTGGTCGACCCCGGCACGATGTTCAGCATCGGCTGGCTGCTGATGAAGATCCTGGAGGTCGCGCCCAAGCTCAAGCGCAAGCGGGGCGGCACGGTGCATCCGCGCAGGGTCAACAACGTCAAGGACAAGCGCGGCCCCGGCACGCTGGAGCCGCGCAGGCGGCAGAAGCGCAGCACCGCAGATGGCCGCCCCTGCAAGTGCCCCGGGTCGGCGACGGCGCGCTCCATCTCCTTGAGCCTCGGCGCCGAAACGCTCACGCACACCGACTTCGAATTGCCCGGTGCGTTGCCGATCACCTGGAGCCGCACCTACCGCTCGGACCTCGCGGCGTATGACCTGGGCGTGCTGGGCGCGCGCTGGATCACGCCCTACACGACGCAGTTGGACATCGAGCTGCTCGATGACGGCAGCGAGGGCGCCTTCCTCTATCACGCCGAAGACGGCCGCACGAAGCGCTACCCCGCGCTCGCCGTCGGCCAGACGCACCGCGACGTTATCGAAGACCTGACGCTCGTGCGCCTTTCGGCCGATCTCTTGACGGTCAACCAGGGCCGCGACTGGATGCAGACCTACGAGCGCATTCCGGCGCTCGACGGCCAGCGCGGCTTCTTCCGGCTCGCGCTCATGCAGATGCGCGCAGGCCCGAGCGTAGGGCTGCGCTATGACCATGCGCATCCGCTGCGGCCGGCGCACACGGTGCTCAGCGACGTCATGGTCAAGCAGGGCGCCGAGACCATCGCCCATGCGGGCACGCGCATCGATGCGGCGGGGCGGCTCACGGGCGTGTGGGAAATCAAGGAAGGGCAGCTCGTGCGTCAACTCGCCGCCTATAGCTACGACGCGAACGGCGATCTTGTCGAGGCGCAGGACGAGAACGGGCCCATCACGGCCGCTGTGACGAGCGAGCCCGTCGACGAGGCACAGCAGCAACGCACCTCCGCCGCCTGGCACTACCGGTACGACCACCACCTGCTGACCCGCTACGAAGATCGTACCGGGCGCGGCGTGAACCTCGCCTACGACGGCACCGCCCCCAGTTCCCGCGCCGTGCGCGAGTGGATGGACGACGGCAGCTTCGACACCCGCGTGCGCTGGACCGAGCACATCCGCCTCACGACCGTGACCGATGCGCTCGGTCACGAGACCCGCTACTACTACGACGAGCTGGGCTACACCTACCGCATGGTCCACCCCGACCTGCGCGAGGAATGGTTCTTCCGAGACGAGGCCCGCAACATCGTTCGCCACATCCAGCCCAACGGCGGCGTCGAACACTTCGGCTACGACGCCGAGGGCCAGCTCGTGAGCCAGACGCGCCCCGACGGCAGCGAGATCCACCTCGATTGGGACGACAGCGGCAACCTCGTGAAGATCCTCGATCCCGAAGGCCAGGTGTGGCTGCGCGCGTACGACGCGCAGGGCAACCTCGTCGAAGAGACCGACCCACTCGGCCACAAGACAAAGTACGAATACGACAAGGCCGGGCTCCCCGTGCGCGTGACCGATGCGAAGGGCGGCATCACCCGCATGGCCTACAACACCGTGGGCCAGCTGCTGTCGCGCACCGACTGCTCGGGCAAGACCACCACCTGGGCCTACGACCCACGCGGCCGGTTGATCCAAAGCACCGACGCTGCCGGCCAGTCCACGCACTACCGCTATGCACGCGGGCAGCTCGAAGCCATCGTCAACCCCGACCAGAGCACCGAACGCTTCGCCCACGACGCCGAGGGGCGCCTCATCGCACACACCGACGTGCTCGGCCGCACGACTCGCTACGGCTACAGCGAGGCCGGCCTGATCGCGCGGCGCACCGATGCAGCGGGCCGGCAGCTCACCTACCGCTGGGACAAGCTCGGCCGACTCGTGCAGCTCGACAACGAAAACCGCAGCAGCTACACCTTCGCCTACGACCCGGTCGGCCGCCTGCTCGCCGAGGTCGGCTTCGACGGCCAGAAGACCGGCTACGCGTACGCCGAATTCAACGGCGTGCTGGAGAAGATCGAGCAGCCGCTGCAGTCCATCGACATGCGCTTCGACGCAATGGGGCGCCTCTTGGAGCGCACCGCGGGCGAGGCCAGCGAGACCTTCGGCTATGACGCCACGGGACGGCTGGTGGCCGCAAACAACCGCGATGCGCGGCTGCAGTGGTTCTACGACGCGGTCGGCAATCCGGTGCGCGAGCACCTGCACTACCTCCACGCTGAAAGGAGCGCGTCGGACAAGCCGATGACAGCCGTGTGGCGCCACGAGTACGACGAACTGGGCAACCGCATCGTGAGCACGCGGCCCGATGGCCACGAGGTGCGCCTTCTAACCTACGGCTCGGGCCATGTGCACGGGTTGATGCTGGACGGGCAGGACATCCTTTCCTTCGAGCGCGACGACCTGCACCGCGAAGTCGCGCGGGAACAGGGCAACGGGCTGACCCAGAGCCTGGACTACGACCCGATGGGGCGGCTGCTCGAGCAGCGGATCACGTCCACGGCGGAAGCCACGACAGCGGCACCAGCCGCTGCTGCAACGGGCAACGCCGGCGGCGTGCTGGTCCGCCGCACCTATGTCTACGACAAGGTCGGGCAGTTGATCGGCATTGGCGACACCCGGCGCGGCCGGCTCGACTACCGCTACGACCCGGTGGGCCGCTTGGTCCAGGCCAACAGCGCGCTGGGCCGGGAAGTCTTCGCTTTCGATCCCGCGGGCAACATCGCTGCGCCCGGCTCGCCCGAGGCGCCGGGGCAGTCGGCCGCGACATCGCGCGGCACCGGCCTTCGGGACGACTCGTTGCCTGAAGCGCGCGTCCCGAGCCCGGTGGCCGCGCACAAGCTGCTGGACAACCTGCTCAAGGACTACGCCGGCACCACGTACCGTTACGACGCACAGGGCAACCTCGTCGAGCGCGTGCGCAACGGCGAGCGCACCAGCTTCGAGTGGGACGGCTTCGGCCGCATGGTCGCGGCCAAAAGTCACCAGCAGGGGACGACCACCTTCGCGTACGACGCACTGGGCCGCCGCGTCGCCAAGCTCAGCCCGAAGGGCCGCACCGTGTATGGCTGGGACGGCGACATGCTCGCGTACGAAAGTGTGGAGAGCGTCGCCGACAACGGCAAGTCCGTCAAAGCGCTGGCCCGCACCGTTCACTACCTCTACGAGCCCGGCAGCTTCCGGCCGTTGCTGCAGGCCCGGAAGCAGCAGGCCATCGCCCTGCACGCCACACCGGACTACGCGGCCATGGTGGCCGAGGAGGGCGACTACGATGTGGCGCGCGACCCGCTATGGACCACCGAGCCGGTCGCGCAGCCCTTCGCGAAGGACGAGATCTGCTACTACCAGTGCGACCACCTCGGCACGCCGCAGGATTTGACCGACGACGAAGGCCGCATCGCGTGGTCGGCGCAGTACCGGGCCTGGGGCGAAGCGCGAGAGGTGATTGGGCAGGCGGCGGAGAGCGCGGGAATACGGAATCCGATCCGCTTCCAGGGACAGTATTTGGACGAGGAGACCGGACTGCATTACAACCGGCACCGGTATTACGATCCGCACAGCGGGCGGTTTGTGAGTCGGGATCCGATTGCGCTGTATGGCGGGAATAATTTGCATGCGTATGCGCCGAATCCGACTGGCTGGACTGATCCGGTCGGCCTTAAATCGGGTTACCAAGAGAATTGGGAACGGCTACACGGCCCACTCCCTGCCGGTTATCAAGTTCATCACATCATTCCAAAAGATGGCACGACGGTGGCACTGGCAAAGAAGTTATGCCCTCAATTTGACGTCGATGACGAAAGTAATTTGATTGCACTCCCCAAAGACAACACGGTTGCGGCTCGATCGGGTCCCGGGTTTGGGAAGACTTTGCATAATGGATATCACGCCGGGTATACGTACGCTATTCGAGGGGCTTTAAAAGCCGCCGATAGACTTAAAATCCCCAAGGTCAGCGGCTGCACGAAGATAAAAGCAATTCAAGCAGCATCGTCCAGCCAGTTGAAAAGCGGTACGCTTTCAATGTATGCAGGGAAGGGCGGCACGACAAGCGGGGTCCAGGTCAACTGGATGAATTCGATGCGCGAAATAATCAGAGGAAATTGATCATGAAAAACTGGGATCAGGTAGTGGTTGACGCCAAGGCACTTTTTGACTTTTTGAGCCAACCCGTGTTTTTTGATGGCGCCTACCGAGGAGGCCAGGAAAAAATCAAGTTGATTTTCGATGCCTCGCTGGCCGCCGAGTATTCGACGGACGACAGCGGAGAGAAGTTCGAGGATTGGCAAGGCTTGCTGGAATCGGTGACCCCAGCCTGGCCCGACATGCCGCGTTCTGTGGAGAAGAAAATTCTCGAAGTACTGGATCAGATGTCTGGTAAAGATTACTCCGGGCTCGATGAAGCCCCGTTGATCTACAACATGCAGGGCGACGTTTCCCGACTGCTTCATTGCTATGCATACGGCAAAGTCGATTTGCTATGGAAAAACGTGGAAGAGGCCTATTTGCTGGGCGGTATTCCATGCGGTTGGGATGGGGAATATCCAGAAGGCCGGATGGTTGTTTATTCGAATTCTCCTGTTGCGGGAATTGCCAAGTGAGTATGGGCTACGGGGAGCTTGGATAATTCTCCCAGGCTCGTTGATCTTTGCGAGCGCGGCCCCTTGCCGGATAAACCTTACGGGGGGAGCCGCCACCAAATTTGCTGTCTAGGACGCAGTGCAGCAGGACTTCTGGTTTTGCATGGCGAGCCGTAATTAAAAAATCCCGGGCGCCTTTTTGATTTCCGATCGGGCGCTAATGTGACCTCCCAACTCATCATCCTCAACCACAACCTCTGGCGCAAAGGTGCAGGCGGCGCCCCTGCCGGCCTCATCGGCCAGGCGGACACGTTCGCCTACGCAGGTCTTGATCTGAACCTTGCCCAGTTCGCCTCCAGCGCCTTTACCGGCACCAGCTTCACCGCCACGACATTCCAGAACGCGGGCTGGACCGGCTGCCAGTTCAACGCCTGCACCTTCACCGCGTGCGACTTCGAGCGCATTTCCATCACGGGCTGCACTTTCACCGGCTGCGCCTTCAGTAACTCGCAGTTTGGCGCCGCGCAACTGAGCGGCTGCACCTTCAACCGCTGCACCTGGCACAACCTGAATTTCGACAACGGCCGCTGGACACGAGTCGCGGTTCTGAACTGCGAAGGCAACCATGTCCGCGCCGACGGGCTGCGCGGCGAAATGGTCGACTTCACCGGCAGCCGTTTCGAACGGTTGGAGTTGCGCAACGCGCAGATCAATACGATGTGACGTAGGACCTGGTTGAAACCCGCGCGGTGACTGCGTAGGTTCACTTCAGGCCGACGTGGCCAGTGGTGCCAGCAGGGTGCCGCGACACCTGACCGAACCGCAGCGGCACGGATAGTCTTGGGGATCGGCATTCGCATCTACGTTCAGCGCGTAGTCGATGAATAACTCTTCGCCGGCGCGTATGTGGCGGATCGCTTCGATGCGCAGCACGAGCTGCCCGCCTTCTCCATGCTCCTCTTGGGCTTCGCAGTTCGGCTCACAGGCGTGATTTAGGTGCCGTGTCGCGTTGCCCCCTTCGGCGCCATCGATGGTCGTGCCGTCGGACAGGCCGAAGAGATAGGTCAGCCGGTTGTCCCAATCCTCGCCGTGGGCCTCGTCTGCGCTGTAGCGTCGACCCGTGTAGATCCCGATGAGAGAGCCTGGCGGCAGATCGCAAAGCGCGAAGGCGCCTGCGCCGTGTACGTCGCTGTGCCGCACTTCTATGTGTGGATGATCTGAAATAGCGTGATCGGGCATGAATTCCCTTCGTTGCATGGACTGCGTCGTCGATGAATGCTCACCGCACTTCGTCGTAACGTTGACCAGCCCAAGGGATTGGTCAAAGCGGCTCGCAAGAAACGAGCCGAGAGCGACCTGAATATCGCGGTGGGGTATGAAAAGCCTTCTTCTCTGAGGTCTCTCGCGAGGCGCTGCCCGTCTGATAGCAGTCAAAGACTGCGAGATCGGTTCGGTGTACGCCACTCGTCATCACCAGCCAGTTGCAGTGAGTCCGAGTTCGGGGTGCCTTCGGCCAGTGGGAAGGCCAGCAGAAATCGTTGATTGATCGCGATGGTGCAAGGTGGACGTGGAATCGTCGGATCCCCACATCCGTGCTCTTTCGAAGGGACTGTGCCGAAAACCGTGGACGTCCGCTTGTTGGCACATCTGCCGGCACGGCGAAGAGCCGGTTCGGCCGATATTACCCATTCGTATGTGCCCTGCAGATGTCCGCAATCGCTGCGTAGCCGTCATTCGATATCCCTGCCTCCTGGGTCCGGCCGTTCGTCTTTGGCGCGCGAAGGGCTTCCCGTTTTCTCATCGAAAATCGCGACTGCTGACCCGTAGGCCTCCCAGCAGTGCCGTGTGATCCAGCAGTTGCCAGGCCACGAGGGAATTGACACCTTTCTCGCTTTGCCAAGTGCCGTGCACCGTCAGCAGCATCGCACCACGCAGCGTCTTGCGCTGTTCTTCGGCCAGCGAGGGCCAGACGATGATGTTCACCGTTCCCGTCTCGTCTTCCAGCGTCGCGAAGATCACCCCGCTGGCCGTGCTCGGCTGCTGGCGGTGGGTGACGATGCCGCTCGCCCGCACCTGCTGTCGGTCTCGCGCCTTCGATCGCAATTCCTCTGCCGTGCGGACGCCCAACTCAGAGAGCTTCGGACGCAACAGCGCCAACGGGTGTCGACGCAGCGTCAATCCCATCGTCGCGTAGTCATCTGCAATCTCCGCACCCTCCTGCGGCGTTTCAAAGCGCACTGGCGCTTCGTCGGTGTGCGCCTCGCTCAGCATCCGCGTCGGCCGCGTGTCCACGCCCGCGGCTTCCCAGACCGCATCCGGGCGATGACCGGCCAATCCAAGCAGCGCATCTGCGCCAGCAAGGCATTTGAGGTCGTGTCCATCGAGTTCGGCGCGGCGGGTCAGATCCTCGACGCTCAGGTACGGTCCCGTCGAACGCGCTGCAACGATCCGTTGGGCAGCAGCCTCCCGCATGCCGGAGATTCGCGACAAGCCGAGCCTCACCGCGCGAATCGGTTCGTCATAGTTCGTGTCCCAACGCGGCAACGCACGGGCACTCTGGACAACCTCCTCGAGAGTGCTGGCCCAATCGCTGTACTGCACATCGACCGGACGCACGACGACGCCATGCTCTCGCGCATCGCGCACGAGCTGCGCGGGCGCATAGAAGCCCATCGGCTGGCTGTTGAGCAACGCCGCCAGGAAGGCATCGGGATGGTGCCGCTTGAGCCAGCAACTGACGTAGACCAAGAGCGCGAAGCTCGCCGCGTGGCTCTCGGGAAAGCCGTAGCTGCCGAAGCCCTCCACCTGCTTGGCGATGCGGTTGGCGAAATCCTCCGTATAGCCCTTGGCGAGCATGCGCTGGATCAGCTTGCGCTGGTGGGCCTCGAGTCCGCCGCGCTTGCGCCAGGCGCCCATCGCGCGCCGCAGCTGGTCGGCCTCGCCAGCGGTGAAGTCGGCCGCGAGCATCGCGATCTGCATCACCTGTTCCTGGAAGAGGGGGATGCCCAGCGTGCGTTCGGTCGCGATCTTGATGTCCTCGCTGGGGTACTCGATGCGCTCTTCGCCCGCACGCCGGCGCAGGTACGGATGCACCATGCCGCCCTGGATCGGGCCCGGCCGGACGATCGCCACCTGGATGACCAGGTCATAGAAGCGCTCGGGTTTCAGGCGCGGCAGCATCGTCATCTGCGCGCGGCTCTCGATCTGGAACACGCCGACCGTGTCGGCCTTCTGGATCATCGCGTATGTCACGGGATCTTCGGCCGGCACGTCCTGCATGCGCATCGGTGCGCCGCGCTTGAGGGCGATGAAGTCGAGCGCGCGATGGATCGCCGTGAGCATGCCCAGCGCGAGCACGTCGACCTTGATGAGGCCCAGCGCGTCCAGGTCATCCTTGTCCCACTGCACCACGCTGCGGTCTTTCATGGCCGCGTTCTCCACCGGCACCAGCCGGCTCAGCTTGTCGCGCGCGATCACGAAGCCGCCGGTGTGCTGGCTCAGATGGCGCGGGAAACCGCGCACGGTCTTGGCCAAGTTCAGCCACAGTTCCACGAGGTGCGCGTTCCGGTCGAGTTCGTTTTCCTGAAGGCACGCGTCGCTGATCCACTGCTCCTCGTTGCCGTACGCCGTCTTGGCCAGGCGCTCGACGGTCTCGAGCGGAAAACCCAGCGCCTTGCCGACATCGCGCAGTGCCGACTTCGTGCGGTACGAGGTCACGACACCGGTGATGGCCGCACGGTCGCGGCCGTACTTCCTGAAGATGTACTGCATCACCTCTTCGCGCCGCTGGTGTTCGAAGTCGATGTCGATGTCCGGCGGCTCCTTGCGTTCGACGCTGATGAAGCGCTCGAACAGCACGTTCATGCGTGCGGGATCGACCTCGGTGACGCCGAGGCAGTAGCAGACGGCCGAGTTCGCGGCCGACCCCCGGCCCTGGCAGAGGATGTTGCGCGAACGCGCGAAACGCACGATGTCCTCGACGGTGAGGAAGTACGCCTCGTACTGCAGCTCGGCAATGATCTTGAGCTCGTGCTCGATCTGGGCGCGCACCTTGGCCGGCAACCCTTTCGGAAAGCGCGCCTCGGCGCCGGCATAGGTGAGCTTGCGCAGGTGCGAGGCCGCCGTCTCACCAGGCGGCACCAGTTCTTCGGGGTATTCGTAGCGCAGCTCTTCGAGGGAGAACGTGCAGCGGCGGGCCACCTCGATGGTCTCGCGCATCCATTCGGACGGAAACAGCTCGGCAAGCAGGGCACGGCCGCGCAGGTACTGCTCGCCGTTCGAACGAAGCTCATAGCCGCAGGTCTGAACCGGGCGGCCGATGCGCACGGCCGTCAACGTGTCCTGCAACGCCTTGCGCATCTTCGTGTGCATCAGGGCGCTGGATGTCGCCACGATGCGCAGGCCGGCGCGCGCAGCCGCCTCCTCGATGGTCCAGCAGCGCAGGTCATCGTCGATCTCCAGCGGCCGGGGCCCGGCCACCCACGCGCGATCGGGGAACCAGGTGCGCAGCCACATGCACTGGCCGAAGATGCTTTCGACGGTGGCGTCCTTCTCTGGGATCAACAGGGCCAGGCAACCCGGTAGGCCGGCCAGATGCGGTGCTTTCGCCGTCTTGCCTTCGAGGTCCCCAATGCGCGCGTCATACGACCCCTTCTCGGCGCGCCGACGTGCGAGTGTGATCAGTTCGGAAAGGTTGCCATACCCGCGCCTGTCCTGGGCCAGCAGCACCAGCCGCGCGAACGGCACGCCGCCTGTCGTCTTGAAGTGGATCTCGCTGCCGACGATGAAATGGATGCCGCATTCCCGCGCTTCCAGATGGGCGCGCACCACGCCCGCGACCGAGCATTCGTCCGTGAGCGCCAAGGCGGAGTAGAGCTTGGCCGCCGCCCTGCGCACCAGTTCCTCGGGCTGGGATGCCCCCACGAGGAACGTGAAGTTGGAGCGGCAGTGCAGTTCGGCGAACGGTGGCGGGTCGGACGTCATGCTGTATATTTATACAGTCTTCCACGTACAACTCCAGTACTCGTTTTCTTGTCCCACCGGCAGATCCGATAGAGGAAATAAACCGTGAACCAAACCGAACTGTTCTATCCGCGGCCGGCGCTCCATGCACCGGTCCAGGCCGTCCTCCAGGAATCCTCCGAGGACGACGCGCCCTTCGTATTTGAGGAAGCCGTGTCAGAACCCAGAGTCGCCTACATGGTGCGGCTCGTCGACTACCCGGCAGTGGATGCAGTCAAGGTCGCGGAGCAGCGCTTCAGACACGAGCTCGATCGCCAACTCGGCACCGATGTGCTCCCGGCGCTGCGCGCATTCCGGAACGCAAGTGAGTCAGGCGAGAGCGACTTGGCGAAGAACGAGATCGCGCTGGCCAAGCGATGGGCGAAGGCCTACGACGCAGCGCGGACTGCGGGCTTCCGCGATTTGGGAGACACCGACGAGGCGTACTTCGAGGTGCGGTCGATCTGATGTGTCGCGGCACGGATGGCGAGCTTCGAAAGTCTGCTTTCAGAAGATTTTGGGGACTTCAACTGGCCCGTGAAGTTTCGATGGTGGGGGCACAAAGTGGCAGTTGTCAGCCGAGATTTTGGCGAGCGACTGACATCACGGAGGACGCAATGAACTGCGTGGACACGGTTTCAAGATCAGGCGTCAGGCAAGAGCTGGCGCGAATGCGCGCCCTAGCGACAAGCGTCACCGACGTATGACGCCGGCACGGGATTGAGCGGCGGCCACGTTGCGAATCCATGAAAAAAGCCCTCATGGGGAGGGCTTCGGAAAATGGTCGTGAACTCTTACGCGGTCCACGCTACGGCAAATTCGTTTGCAGAAGTCAATGTTGTTTTTCTCGTCGTGGTGACTTCGACGCGCTGCTTTGAGATTCAGCTTGCTCGGCCGAGCAACACCCGATGACCGGGTGATGGGTGATTCTAACTGGATCTGCTTCCCCTCAGGGATCCGCACTCGAGCGTCTTGACGACACGGGCTTGTTCTCTTGATATCTCTCCCAGAGATAAAGACCCGGCAGGGCCAGCAGGTGCCCAAACGCCGCGATGAGTCCGATTGCGAACAGCGCGACGGCGAACAGCGGCATCGCCGCAATCTCCAGAATAGTCCGAATCAACTTCAAGTTCATGGTTTCCGGCCCGGGGTGTTCTGTGAGGCGTGGTTGCGGCGCGTGCGGGCGCAGCCGGCGATGGACGCCATCATCGCTTTGCAAGCGCCAGGCGGCCGAGTTCGGTGATCTGGTGCACTCGCGCCTCGGCAAACCCGGGGTCCGAAGAGATCACAACTGCCTTCAGGAAGCCGACTGTGTGGAGCATCTCGACACAAGCGACGGCCGACTGCCCGGTGACGACGAGAGGAAACTCGCGCCCTTGCAGTTCGCGCAGAAAGTCCATCGGCTCAAGCTTCATCCGGCCTCCCGCTGGCCGGCTGTCGCAGCGAAACCCTCGCGGGCCATCGGCTACCTTCTGTCTGCCGATGGCGATCGCAGTCGGTCCTCCACGTCAAACAATTGGCATGCCGGACGCGGTGGCAGCCCCTGGCGCGCCTACTTGCAGTCCCGCCGTCGATCAAACGATCCGTCATACGCGCTCCCCTTGAATGCTCGTTTCAGTGCACAAGCACTTTCCGCATCGGTGAAGGCCGTCGCTATCCGCCAAAAGCGACGCCCGCTGCCCGTACCTGTCCTACGCTGCGCGCGCGGCAGGTCGCAAAAGGGGATATGGCGCACGGGTGGGTGCGCCGCGCGGGCCTTAACGGCCGGTGGCCGCCTCTCTCTCCGGACCACAAGGCGCGGGGCGTCCTTCAGTTCGCCGCGCGCCTTGGGCTCACTCGGCGCTGCGGCTACACTGCCGCCGCTCGCCGCGGCATCGGCCTTCGGTGCACGCAGGCCCTGAGCCTGATCTCTCGTCATAGGAAAAAATCAACAATGAACCGCATCGAACTCGTCGAAAAAATCGCCACCACCCACACCGTCAGCAAGGCCGAAGCCGCGCGCATCCTCGAGACCGTCACCAGCGCGATCGTCGCCGCAGTGAAAAAGGGCGATCCCGTGCAGATCATCGGCTTCGGCACCTTCAAGCAGGTCGCGCGTGCGGCCCGCACCGGCTTCAATCCGCAGGCCGGCACCGCGATCAAGATCGCGGCGCAGAAGGTGCCGAAGTTCGTGCCCGGCGCTGCGTTCAAGGCAGCAGTGGACCCGAAGGCGGCCAAGCGCAGGGCGGACAAGGCCGCGGCTGCCAAGCCCGCACCCAAGAAGGCTGCTGCAAAGAAGAAGTAAGCGTCGCGCAGCAATGCGCAAGCGAGCGAGTGGCCCTTCGGGGCCGCTTTGCTTTGCTGCGGGCTCTTTCCCGGGGTACTTCGAAGCTCGGCGAACGGCGCCGCCAGACGAGCGGTACGCCCTGAGAAGTTGCCGTTGCTTTGTGTGCTGTTGTGCCTCACGCCGATCGAAGTTTGCGCCGCTGCTTGATACCCGGCGCGAGTTGATGCGGCGCGCTCCGCAAGCTGATGCCAAGCACACTCTCCATCGACCGGATCTGAGACGTCATTTCGTGGATCTCGCACGCCAGCGTCGACGTGCTGGATCGTTCGTGCGCGTTGCAAGGGACCGGGTGGGACCGCGCAGAAGGTGGCGATGAATCGACATGCTGCAGCATCTCAGCAACGCGATGATGGATGTCGCGCACCGCGGCACGAAGTGCGCGCATGGCGCTATCAATGTCCGCGTCACGTCGCAACATGGCTTCCCGCACGGTGGTTCCATCTGCCCGTCGGTCATCGCTTGAAAGTGGGGCCTTCGGCGGGATGCGGCTCATCGCACGAAGGAGCGAGCACTTGCAAGATGGCGCACGCGGGAACGCCATGCCGGACGATGCCGGCTTCTGCGGCGATAGCTTCCGTCGGTCACGCAGTCGCGCCTTGCGCAAACCGGATCTGGCCTGCGTTCTGCGTGGCTGGCGCGACCGTGCGAATTTGCACGATTCCGCGTCCCGACCACGGGGTGAAACGTTGAATCGCTGCGTGCTGCCTCCTACGATCGGCACCGGTTAGGAGAGCATCCGATGGAATCACCAAATTGCCCGTCCCTCGGTATTGCCACGCGAGGCAAACAGATCCGTGTGTGCTGGCGCCCAGACATCGCGCATCACGAGGACGACGAACATTGTGACGGCGGACTCTGGGTGGAGATGACCTGCGCAGCGCTGAGAGAAGCGGCGGCGATCTGCGAGGTCCAGGACGCGCGCCATGGCGCAGGATCGCATTGGATCGCAGAGCGCACGCGCTTGGATTCGGAATTTGCGGAGCGATTTTCGAATGCGCACTGCAGCGGAGAGTGTGCGCGGCCGAACTGAGCAGAGATCCGTGTCCCGGTCCAAGGGCTTGATGCAGCTCTTGCGCTGATGAATCTGCTGCGCGAGCATTGCGGTGCACGGCGATTGAAGTATGGCCGCTCGATCGCTCCTCGCTCGGACGCGGTCTATCGACGCCGAGCGCTGTCGTGGCGGTCAATGCAGGCCAGCCTTGCGCAGGCGCTCTAGCTGTGATGTCTCAATAGGTTGTTCACCCGAATGGGTCTGGGAAACTGGAGTTACCACGCTTCAGGATCTCAGAGGAATCCCACCGGATGAACAGCCATAAGAATGCCAGATTGACATTGGAAGGTCGCAAGTTGCTTGTCGAACGCATTGCAGGAATGGGGCTGATGCCTGCCGCCGAGGCGGCAGGCATCAGCCCGCGCACCGCGCGCAAGTGGCTCAAGCGCTTCCTGGAGGGCGGCGTGCAGGGCCTGCACGATCGCAGCTCGCGCCCGGCCAGGACGCGCACGAGCCTGGACGCTGCGCTGCACGAGCGCATCGAGCAATTGCGCCGCTCGCGCATGCCCATGCGCCGCATCGCCACCATCGTGGGGCGCAGCGTGTCCACGGTCAGCCGCCTGCTCGCACGCCTGGGGCTGTCCAGCCTGAAGGCCCTGGAACCCATTGCACCAATCGTTCGCTACGAGCGAGAAGCGCCGGGCGAGCTGCTGCATATCGACACCAAGAAGCTCGGGCGCATCGTGCAGCCCAGCCACCGCGTCACAGGCGATCGTCGCGATGCCACGCGGGGCGCAGGCTGGGAGTTCGCTCACGTGGCCATTGACGATCACTCGCGAGCGGGCTTCGTGCAGATGCGCGACGACGAGCGCAAGGGCTCGGCCGTGGCGTTCCTGCAGGCGGCCGTGGCTCACTACGCGGCCTTGGGCGTGACCATCAAGCGCCTGATCACCGACAACGGCTCGGCCTATCGCTCGCGGCTGTTCGCCAAGACTTGCCAGGCACTGGGCATCAAACATACCTTCACCAGGCCCTATCGCCCACAGACCAATGGCAAGGCCGAGCGATTCATCCAGACCTGTCTACGCGAATGGGCCTATGGCCGTGTCTGGGCCAACAGCAAAGAACGCACGACATGGCTGCCTGCGTTTCTGAACTACTACAACGCCAGGAGGCCGCACTCCGCATTGGGCTACAGGCCACCAGCTTCCCGACTCAGCGGGAATAACCTATTGCAACTCGACATCTAGCGCCACCGCCTGGTCTTCTTGGCTGCCGCCGCAGACGATGTCCTGGTAGGCGCCGTCACTGCTGAAGACGCGGACCGCAGTGCAGTCTCCCGCCTGAGCCAGCCGCACCAAGTCGCGAAGCTTCTGCAGCATCTCTTCGCCTTCACCATGGTTGCTTTTCTTCGGCATCGATCAAATGTATGCCATGGCAATGCGCAATGTCCGGTGGCGCGAAAGTTAAAAGATAGCACTTGTTCTCTTGTGAAATTTGCGCCGTTTGTCAGGCAGACCGGACGAGATTCACGTTGGGACAGCCTGTCAGGGCTTTCTCGCCACCGCGACGCCGGATGCCACCTCGCTAGTAGCCGTTCATCGCGATAAGGGCACATGCTCGACGCATGCCACGCCGCGCAGTCTTGAGGCAGCTCGCGCATCCGACAGCTTGAAGGAGGCCGGGCCCTGCAAGGAACGATCCGGGTTGGCGCGGAACAACGGTCGCCGTCTTCTCCTTCGGCCGTCGCCTATCCGCCGTGCTTTTCTTCGTCGTGGCTTGGCGCATCGGGTGGATCCTTGAGGGCTCGCCTCATGAAGGTCGCGATGCGTTCGAGTTGTTCGGCCGAAAAGATGCCCACCATTTCGACGCGCCCAGCTTCGACCCTCCATCGCACATAGTTGCCGATGGCTGATTCGCTCGGCTGCTCCGTCGAGACCTGATCCAGCGCATGTTGCAGATCCTCGGGTCGCCACGACTTCTTCTTTGCGCCAGGAGTGCCGAGGATCGAAGCGAAGTCCGATGCACGAAGTTCGAGCGGAGATTCAGCCGTGTAACGCCAGCCGGACTCCAACTTGGCGTGCGCCGCACGATGGATCGATTGCTTGTTGTTCACGTAAAGAAAGATCGGTGTGTGCTGTCCGCCGACCGCGCCGAAGTGTTCCTCGAGCGCTCGCCGGCTGATCCTTACGGGGACGCTGGTCTTGCGATACCGCACGCGGATATGCAGCCACTCGCCTTTATCGTCGCTGTTCTCCTGTGGCGTTTCCATGCGCGGCTTTGTCCGACATTGCCCGCTGGGTTCGTGAGCAAGCAGTACACGGCGGATGCGCCACCGGCGAGGGTCTGGCGTTCACGCAAAGGGCGCCTTGCGGACCGGGGCGCCTATTGACTCGGCCGGTGCAGGCGCACGCACCTTAGGCAAAAAGGCGCGCCGTGTGTGCAGAAGCGGTGCTGCGGGCGCTTGCAACGGCGTGCGGCGTGATGAAATTCACGTTTTTGAATGCGTGAGAACACGAACTGAGGGTTATTCGATGGCGGCACTGCTGCTCCCCAGCGCCGCGGAAATCCGTGCGGCACGGCCAGCTTGCACGGACCCATCGGATGCACCGCCGGTTGTGTGACCGCACGAGGAGTACCGGTCGTCTCGTCACGAACGACAGCCGCGCCGTCTGGTGTGCACCGGTGTTCTGCCCGGAGCCCGTGCCATGTGCACAGGCTCGGACGTCAATGCGCAACAGGCGCGAGCTTTGCTCGGTGCGTACGCACATGCAGCGAGCGGCGCCGCACGGCGCCAGGCCTGCGAGCGGCTCGGACACACGTTCCACCGCCACCGCAGGATGGAAGCCCCCGCGCGGCCAGTATCAGCTTCGTTCCGTACGATCTCCGCTCAACGTGCTGCGCTGTCTCAGCGCCGCGGCGCCTCTGCCTCCAGCGGGCTGTGCGCGGTGTCGATCGCAACGCGCAACTATCCGTGGCGGTCGTGGTGCGCCGGCAACTGTCGTGTGCGTTGCCACGCCGACAGGGGCGCGGGCGGCACCTCGATGTAGGAAGCCAGCGCGAACAGCGACGACTGCTCCTGGTCGGGGGAGGCCTGGCGTTCCTGCTGGCGCGAGCGCCGTCATCAGGAAGGTCGTCGGCGACTGTGTGAGGGTGCAGATTGCACGGCATCGAGCGAGCCATTCCCTATCACCCGCACGAAATAACTTAACTTACGCGGAGGGGTAGGTGACGTACGCTGCGGTCGGCGCCGCGGAGAGGCGCGCACAGCGGATCGCAGTTGTAGATGACCAAACGATTCGCAGAATATGGGAAAGAGAGGGCGCACAGGCGTAGCAATCTTTGCCGAGAATCTTGCGGCGGATTTTTCCTGACGCGTCGTCCGCGGGGCTTTGGCGGCAGGACAACCCAAGCAATGCTTGGCATCAGGATTGCTGGAACTGCTTCATGGGACCGCTTCACCCGCATCTTGCAGACCTGCGGCGCTTGGCAGCGCAATCGCGTGCGGCAGCCCTCGATATTCAACGTGAACTCGCATCGAAACTGATGGCGCCACCGGAAGGTGGCCGAGCATCGGAGCTCGAGATGCGAGCCAGCAATACCCTCCTGCAGCTCATGGCGGCAATCGATGCGATGTATCTGCAGGAATTGCGACGTTGCAATGCCGTGACCCTGGATCACATTCGCCGACGGGATCCAGGCCGAACCGGACACCACCCGAACGCGTTGATGCTGCGCGCGAACACTGAGGCGGCGTCGAGCGTCACAGTGCCCGGATCGACAGCCGCCGCAGCACACAGAGGCACTGCCGCGCCGGGTCCTGCGGAATGAGTCCTTCAGAGCCGATCTGGTCTCTGCGGGCAGGCCAGGCGCAGAGGGGAACGCCATAGGGCAGCGGCGAACCGCAGCGGCGCCGTGCGACGCTGGGTTCTCGTGAACGCGCGTGCCCTCAACCCCGGCGGGCAATGAACCCGTAGATGGCCAGCACGACGATGGCGCCGACTACTGAAGCTACGAAGCCGGCTCCTGCCCCAGCGGTATACCAACCCATGGCTTGTCCAAGGTAAGTGGCCAGAAGGGAGCCCGCGATGCCGAGTACCGTCGTCAATATGAAGCCCATGGCTTGTTTGCCGGGCAGCAAGGCTCGTGCAACGAGCCCGGCAATGAACCCGATGAGGATGGTCCAGATGATTCCCATGCTTGTTCTTTCGATGAGGTGAGTGGGTTCAGGCTGTGGCCAGTTCACCCAACAGTTCTTCCTTGCGTGCGGTGAGCGTGTCGCGCATTCCGATCAGGTCCAGCTTGCGCGTTGCGCGCGCCTTTACAAAGATCTCGTTGCGCTCTTCCTTCACGTGATGGTCGATGTACTCGCCCAGCACCGTGACCTTGGCGTCGAACATGTCGTCCACGTCCGCGGCGCCCTGGATCTGAGCGATCAAGTCTTTCGCACTTGCGTGTTCGACCTCGGCTTCGTCGAGCAGGTCCGTGTCCTTGATGGCCTCTCGCAGCGCCGGATAGAAGATTTCTTCTTCGATCTGGGCATGGACAGTCAGCTCAAGACAGATCTGGTTGGCCAGATCGCGCTTCTTTTGCGAAGCGCTTGCTGCACGTGACTTCGTCAGCGTCTCGTACTCCTTGAACATGGCCTTGACCTTGCGATGGTCTGCGTCCAGGAGGGTGCAGGCGTCGGGCGCGGTACGGGTGGTGGGCATCTCTGGCTCCTTCATAGTGGGAAGCCGAACATGCAGCGGAGAGGTTCGCAAGTTCGTAGGACGCAACCACGCCGCAAGGAAAGATTTCGGAGGATGGGACCCTCTTCATCATGCTTGGCGACTCGTGGCCCGCATGGCGGCGATCGGTGACGCGGTGGCGCCAGCGCGAAGCCCGTCGGCAAGGCCGGCCTTCGCGGAGTTCGATCGGGCGGCGACGCACGCTTGACTTGCCGCGCTGACATGCGAAATCGCTCCTAAGCTCAGCGGCCGCTTGCGAAGCGTTGCCACTGGTCCTTTTCAGTCATGCGGGTCTCAGCACCACGGCGATCAGTGACAGATGCGCAGGGTAGTAGGCGTAGAAGACCCATCGACAGCGACGCAACGGAATGTCGACATGCCGCGCGCCCAGGATCAAGGGCAGGGCGCCCAGCGCGGAAAAATTTCCGTTGACGATCGCGAGCGAGGCTGTCGCCAGGGCCCACAAGAGCATCCTGACCGCATCGGGACGACGCGCGAACGCCCAGGCTCCGAGGCAGCACAGCAGCGCGGGCCACCAGAACTCCACCAGTGCACCTCCGATGAGGAAAGCGATCGATGCCGCGGCGCGCGCCATCGCACCGCCGCGTTCGAGGAGCCACACGATCAAGGTCGCCAACCCCAGAGTCGCGAGTATGTTCAACGGCCACCAGCCGACAAGGCGAACGAAAGCCGGTGTCGCCAGCAGTGCGAAGACCGCCAGCCGCCGCATGACGCGCAGATGCATGCCGGCTTCAAGCGCCCCGGGCCGCGCCAGGTTGGCCATGAGGACGAAGCCAAAGAGCGGCATCACCATGCGCCCCAGGGCGTAGAGCGTGGCGCTCGTGTCCTGCAGCAGGTACTTGTTGACGTGATCGCCGGTCATGAGCACCAGGCCGACCCATTTGAGCGTTTCCAGCGAGCCGTCGGAGATCGGCCAGGTCGCCGCGGGCGCTGCGGGCTTTCCAATCGAGGGCCTCGACGAACCAGCGCGCGCGTCGGTGGCTTTTCTGGAGCCGCTGCGTGCCTTCGCTTGCCGCCCGTCGTTCGATGGAGCGGTCCTGCGACGACTAGGCGCGCTCATGGCTCGGCGCTTCCGGGTCTCTGGCCGTGCGCTGGCGCACATGCGAATGCAGTTGCATGGGTCCGAAACGCGGGCGTCGTTCAGGGAGGTGGAGCGAATGGCCTTGCGCCAGCGCGTCGGCGATGCGTTCGCGGATCAGTTGCACCAGCCGCTGTTGGGAGTCCTGGTCACTTGTCACGCGCGTCGCGTACTGCTCGGCCAACGCCAAGCCGGCCGCCGCGGCGGCCAGTTGCGGATGCTGACGTTGGATCTCGGGGGACACCGTCTCGCCGCTCCGTATGCGCGTCGCGCGCTCCTCCATGGCGCGAAGGTGGTCCGATGTCTCGATGCGCCAGATGGCACGTTGCGTGACGATTCTTTTCTCTCCGGTCAGCTCGCCCTGCGCATTTCGCTGCGCCACAAGGACTTTCACCGGCTGCGCACCGTGCCTTGTGAGGACCACCTGGTCGCCGATGCGCGGTCGCGACGCGGATTCCGCGAGTGCGCGTTCGAGGTCCGCCCCCCACACCGTGCGATCGCCGGTCTCGGTGCGGACCCTCACATAGAAGGACATGCGCTGCGCCGGATCGAATTGGTAGGGTGCGGCGGCCGCTGCAACCAGCAGCCCTTGGATGGTCGACCCGCGACTAGTCCGCGGCGATCGATGGTGTTGCGGCATCTCCGTCGAATCAGGCGCGGCATCGTGAGCCGCGCCGGGACCGCCTGCATCATCGCGCGCCGTCACGGCCCGGCGTTCCTTCGGTGCTGTCCGAGTTGCCGGCGCCTGGGCGGCTCTCTTTTCAAGCGATGGTGGGGATGGTTTCGAGGCGCGCTGCATCTGAAGGATTTCCACCTCCGTCGGTTCATAGCCTTGGACCTCGATGCCGCGCAACGCTGCTTCGCGCCACATGGCCTGCCGGAAGCTCTCGGTGCCCTTGACGGAGAGGGCCCGCCAGCCGCGCGCCTCGGCGATCGCCACCACACTGTGCAGCACCTCGCGGTTTTCGGTCTGCACGCGGATGCGCGCACCGTCGTCGATGAAGGCGAGGGTGCGGTCGGGAAAAAAGTACCGGTTGTCGACGCGCAGGTAGCGTCGTTCGATGGCATCGGGCACCCGAGGATGGCCGCGTCCCGCATGAGGCGCCTCGCCCTGGACGGAGCCGGCCTCGTCGTGAGAAGCAGCGCCCGCGGTGCCGAACGGCGGCGGGCTTCCGGACGGTGGGTCTGTGGACATCGTGGCTCCTTTCGCATACGTGCAGTCGTTCGGGCCGTCCTGATTCAGGCTTGAGTCGAGGACATCAGTCCAGGATGCGCGCCATGAACTCGTCGGCATGGCGCTTGAGGTCCTCCTCGCTGAGCTTCTCGGTGGGAATCTCCACGTCATCGAAGTCGAACGAGAAATCGTCCAGCTTCAGCTCATCGTCGAGTGCGTCGCCCGCCATGCTCGCCGCCGTTGTGTTCGCTGGTGACGGCCCACCGTCTTTCGATGCGGCGCCGGCGATGCATCCGGAACTCATGCCAGCGGTGTCTTGCTCGTCATCGGTCACGGCCGGCCGAACGCGCGCGCGGATGTCACCGCGCCTGGTCACGTCGAGCTTGGGCACCGGCGGCGGCGGGCGCTCCCGCGGGGCGAAGAACCGGTCGCGAAAGTACAGGACGCGATGCGCCAGCACAGGCCGCAGGCCTTCGTAGAAGAGAAGCATCCGGTCCGTCCCGAGCTCCTTGACCTCCTGCGGCAACAACAGGCGGCGCGGCTGCTCGCTGATGCTCACCGTCGCCCCCTTGGCCGCACCCCCCCACATCGGGCGGCTCATGTTCTTCTGCCGGACGGTGTAGGTCCCCAACTCCCGGGAGATGGCCTCGGCGTCCTCGTACTCCTTGGGCGGGAACACGATGCGCGCGGCCAGCATCTTGCGGATCGACTTGGCGCCCTCGATGCCGTACTTCTCGACCAGCTGCGAGTGGGATTGCACGATGACGACGGTGCGCACGTTGTAGCCCGGCAGGAAGGCGGTGGAATCGGCGATGACCGGAATGCGCCCGAGCGCCGCGAACTCGTCGAGCATCAGCAGCAACTGGTGGCGAAGCTGCGGGTTGCTTTCGGGAAGCTCGTGCGTCTGCAGGCCGATCGCCTGCTGGAAGAAGAGATTGAGCAGCGGCTGCAGCCGGGCGATGTTGTCGGGATTGATCTGCACGTAGATCGAGATCGGCCGCTTGCGCAGGTCCCGCAGATCGAAGTCGTTGGCCGAGGTGGCCGCATCGATCATCGGGTTGAGCCACAGGTCCAGGCGGCTGGTAAAGGTCTTGCGGATGCTCGACGCCGTGGTCGGCGCCAGGTCGATCACGTCATAGAGGCTCTGCACCGCCTCCTGCGAGAGGGGATAGCCGGCACGCTCGCAGGCATCGATCACGCGCTTCCAGTGCTTCTGGAAGCCCTCCGCATCGCTGGCCATGCCCTGGCGCAGCACCTCGCCGAGGGTGCGCGTCGCGCCGGGAGTCTCGAAGAGGTACAGGGCGATGCCCAGGAACAGCGACCGGGCCGACGAGCTCCAGAAGGGGTCGCCCGCCTGCGGATCGGGAAAGAGCATCGTGCCGATGCGCTGCAGGTCGTCGATGCAGCGGTAGGGCTGCTCGGACACGTAGCCCAGGGGGTTCCAGCGTGCCGAGCACTCGCGCTCTGACAGCGGATCGAACAGGTGCACCTCCTGCCCATGGGCCGCCCGAAAGCCCGCCGTGCGCGTGAAGTTCTCGCCCTTGATGTCGCTGACGATGGCCGAGCCGGGCCAGTTCAGCAGATTGGGAATGACCACGCCAACGCCTTTGCCGCTGCGCGGCGGGGCTTCGAGCTCGACACCCTGCTGGCCGGGCAGCACCAGGTAGCGGTTGCCCAGTCGCCCGAGGATGATGCCGTGCTCCTGCAGCAGCCCGGCCCGCGCGATCTCGCGGTGGCTCGCGAACCGTGCTTCGCCGTGCAGCGGCCGGCGACGCGGCAGCATGGCGACGCCCACCAGGCCCAGCGCGAGGCCTTGGGACCCCGCGAGCGATGCCACGAGAGCGCGGCGCACGTCCGGCCGCTCGCCGTGGGCCTGCCAGTACGTGTGGAGCGTGAGCAGCGTGACTTGCTGGGGCGGCAATTTCATCGCCATCAGGAACGCGTGGCCTGCGACGTAGACGCCGACGATCGCGGCCACCAGCATTGCGACGGCAATCCTGAAGGGGCTAGGCAAGCCTTCGGTTCTTGGTGCCAGGGTCATACCAGATCTCCCGCACGATGCGCCGCGGCCGGTCGTCCCTTCGCTCGCGCGCGCACTGCACGACGATGTCCACGCTCATCTGCGCCAGTTCCACCCCGTCGCGCGTGCTCATGCCCTGGCCCGCCTGGCTGCGCTTCATCAACTGCGCCAGTGCTACGAAGGCCATCGCCGCGCTGTCCGCATGCACGCTGGTGATCGAGCCGGGGTGGCCGGTGTTCACGGACACCAGGTAGTCGTAGACCTCTTCGCCGGTCCGCAACTCGGACACGAACACCCGGTCGGGGCGCTGGCGCTTGGCACCGGCGAGCAGCTGGCCGGGCGTGACCTCGGCTTGCCCCTGGGCGCCTTGCGAGTAGAAGAGCCTCACGTGGTTGGGTTGATTGCGCAGCGACAGTTCCTTCACGTCCTCGATCGTGATCAGACGGTCCTCGGGTGGCACCTCGAGGATCAGCGCCTTGCCGACGGTGGTCTTGCCCGAGCCTGTGGCCCCGGACAACAGGATGTTCTTGCGCGACTGCACCGCGCGGCGCAGGAACGGCACGAACTCTCGGCGTGCGAGAAGCTCCGTCAATTCCCGGTCCTCCGGCGCCAGACTGTCCAGATCGGATGGCCGCACCGGGCAGCCGGGAGCGCTGCGCGTCGGCTCGAAGACGCACAGATCCGCCAGCTCTTCGAGGCTCCAGAGCGTGTGGGACGGACGCCGGATCGTGATCGAGACCGTCCGCTCCAGCGTCGCGGGCGGCAGCACGATCTGGATTCTTTCGCCGCCCGGGAGGGTGGCGGACAGGAGCGGCTCGTGGGCCGAGATCCGCTGGTGCGTGAAGTTGGCCACAAGCTTGGCGATGGCCATGCACCAGTCGAAGCTTGCGAACGGCAACTCCTCGCGCAGCCAGCCCGACTGGCGCTCCACGAACGCCACGCCCGGCTCGTTGATGCAGATCTCGGTGACCTCGGGATCGTCCAGCAGACGACCGAGCGGGCCGAGGAAGAGGACAAGCGAAGAGGGCGATTCCGCTATTTCTGCGGCGGTCACAGGGCCGGCCACCGATTGCAAGTCGTCGGTGGCGGCGCAGAGCGTGCGTTCAGGGAGTGGCTGGGTCGTTTCGAAGCGCATAGACGCTCCTGAAATCCACATCGCGAGCGACCAGGATCTGAATCCGCTCGCCCTGGTTCTTGATGACGGTCGGCGGAATCGACACCGTGCTGCGCAGCACTTCCGTCATGACGTCGCGGCTGCCCTGCGGACCGACCACCAGGCCGCCGCCGCTGCCGACCCGGGTGCCGCTTTGCCGCTGGGCGGCGAGCGCCTGCATCGTGCCATCGATCACCGAGATCAGGACCGCGGCACCGAAGCGATCCCAGAAGTGGGTATCGACGAAACCGGGCAACCCATTGCGTCCCAGTTCGTCGGTCCTGGCGAGGCGAGCTGGACCACCACGCCGGTCGGGGTGCGGGCTTCATTCCACACGACGAAGACCCGGCCCTGTCCTTGCCGCGGCGTTCCGCGCTGCTCGCCCACGTACTTGGTGCCGCGCTCCAGCAGGACGACCTTGCCATCCGCCCCGTAGATGTCGCTGGCGCCTATGCAGGTGGTCATGCCCTCGTAGGTGGAGTCGATGGCGGTCTCCAGTGTGCAGTCGATGAATGCGCCCTTGGGCAGAAGCATGCGCCGTGTGGGCAGGGTCTGGGCGAGGACCGCCGGGGTCGGCGTCGGGCGAAGGCTGGCGCCAAGTTGACCGCCGCCGGATGCGGCAGATGCGGCGCCAGGCGGCTGCAGCGCGCCGAGCAGCTGGGACATGCTTGGCACGCCGCCGGCGGGCAGCACCGCCGGATCGGTGAACGCGTGCGGTGTCGAATTGCCCGAGGGCTGGGCGGACTGCGCGCGCCGAAGCACCGGGGTGCCCAACTGCCGTTCCAGTGCGATCTGCTCGGGCGTCTTTTGCGGCGTGCCCGCGTTGACAGCAGTGGTCGCTGGGGCAGGGGGCGTGCCGGCGATCGGCGGCGGCTCCGGCGGCGTTTTCGGGGGATCGATTCGGCCGAGCGGCGGCACCTTCATCTCGCCGCCGGCACGTGCCGACGCCGCCTTTCTCGCGGCCTCTTCGGCCTCGCGCGTCTTGGCGTACTGGGTGTTGTAGTACCAGAACAGGAAGCCGCTGCCGAGCAGAACGATCACGGCCAGCGCCAGGAATCCGCTGATGCGCGACTGGACAGAGCGCTCGCGATTGACCGACGGAATGGCGCGTTCACCTCGGACCGTTGTGCGCTCGTCGGCGTCGCGAGACGCGGCCCCTCCAGTGGCTGCTTCAGTTCGCGCAGACAGAATCTCCCCGGTGCCGGGGTCGATGTCGGACGCATCGGAAGGCGTCGGCGGATCCATTCGGGCGCCGCGGCGCGTCTGGTCGATCCAGGTCACGGACGCTCTCCCGTCGTGGTGCGGCGCACATCTTCTGCGCTCGTGTGGTTCGGGGTGCGCGCACTGCCGCCGACGAACGACCGGTTGACCACGCAGCCGACCAGGCCACCGCGCCGCAGCACGAATTGGCGCGCCACTCGGTGGATCACGACCTCATTGGCTTCGACGTTGAAGTTCAACAGTGACTCGGATCCGTCGTCGTTGCGCACGAACATGGCGGGAAAGTCCGATTGCGCCCGGAAGCGCAGTCGCGTCTGCATGCCGTCGTCGTAGGCGCTCTCGGGCTTGAGCGATTCGCTGCCGCAGAACCAGTAGTCGGCATTGCGTGGGCGCTTGGAGGCCTCTTCGCTCATACGCGCTTCGGTCCTGCGTCGTTCCTGATCCGCTGCCGCGGCGCGGGCCTCGTCCTCCGGGTAGGTGAAACGAATCGAATACACCATGCGCCGGGCCGCGGTGCCGGTCGGCGCGGCCGGAGAGGCGATGTAGTCGAAGTGGTAGGCGCGCCGGTTCGTGAGGAGGGTGAAGTTGGTCGAAGCGCGCGCTTCCTTGGGCTTGATGAAGAAGTGGTTGCGCTCGGCGCCGACATCGAAGGCACCGTTGTCGCCGGCGCCGAGGTTCACGAACTCCTCGCCTTCGGCGAACTGCAGGTGGATCTGGTAGCCCACATAGCTTTGCAGCGTGACGACGTCTTCGGGGTCGTAGGCGACCACCCGCACCCGGGCATCGACCTTGCCGGCGGGCGGCACGGTCGCGGTTCGGCCGAACGGCGCAGCCAGCGCCAGACTTGCCGCCAGCCCGATGGCAAAGCCCAGCCTGCGGGGCATGCGCCACGGCGTCATCGCGCATCCTGCCTGCTCGGTGCAGTTCCACCGACCGGGGCGACCTCGGGCTCGCGGCGGTACTCCACGACGCGAAAGCCCAGTGGATTGAGCGATCGCATCTTGTTGTCCGTCGATGGCGGGACATAAGCGAACTCGATCGTGGCGACCCAGTGGCTGGTCTGCTCATCACCGGTGCCGCCTGTGCGCGTCGAGCGGGTGAAGCGCACCTGTGCCAGCTTGTCCTTTCCGCTGTCCAGCTTGAGAAAGGTGACTGATCGCACCTGCGCGCGGATGGACGTACCGTCCTTGTAAATGTTCAGAGGCGATGCGGGATTTTCGATGGCCCACAGTGCGGTCCATTCCTGGTTGAGCCGAGGTGAGTTCTGTGAGGCGACGAGTTCGTAGTCCGCCTCCGCGGTGCCGTAGAAGTAGCGCTCCCGCGCGATCACGTAGTTCTGCAGCAGGTTGCGAGTCACGACCTGCTCGATGTCGGTGGTGCCCTCGTAGGTGGGGACGATGTCGACGATCCCGCTGCTGCTGTCGACGCGGATGAGAACGGGAACGGGCTGCTTCAGCGGAGTGAGTCCGCTGACGGCGGCGACCGAAAGCACCGCGATCAACGTTGCCGCTGCGGCCACGGTCCAGGCGATCTTGCTGGACCGCTCCGCGCGGCGCGCGCGGTCGAGTTCCCAGCTCTGGGCCTCGTTCACGTAGTTTTCAAGGGCGGCGTTCCGGCGCATGGACCGCTCCTAATTCGGAAACGCCATTCGGGATGTTGATCGGTGTGAGCGGACCTTCGCAATCCGGCGGCGTTGGCGGGCGAGTGCCACATGCAGCCAGCAGAAGGGCAACCAAAGAGAGGATCGTCGAAGGCTTCATCTGCACGCCCTCCGCTAGCGATTGCGCGACAGGCCCGGCATGACCTGCTCTCTTGGAAGTACGGTGCCGCCGCGACGCGCGGCGCCGCCATCAGCCATCGAAGCCAGGCCTGCACCGATGCGATTGCCTGCCAAGCGGCGGAACGAATCCCAGCGGCTGCGCGGCTCCCGTCGTAGGCCATCCAGCACGCCGCGACCGAATTCGTAGCTGGTGCGCTTGGCCCCGCCGAGTCCCCAGCGAATCGCGCCGCTGACGACTCCATAAGTGCTCAGCGCGACTCCGCTCGCCAACCCGGCAGCAATGGACATAACTTGACGCATTATCAGAAAGACCAAGGCCGAGGCAATGCACACTCTGGCACCCTCTGCAATCGTAATCGCGCCCCCAAGAGATGCCGTGTTCTGCGTATAAGAGCGGAGAACACTTAGCAAAAGTGCTGCCGCGAACGTTGCGAGAATGCTAACGAGCGCGTAATTGGCAAGTTGAGCTACCCAGGCCTCGAAAAAGCGCTTGGTCGCGTCGAAGAAGAGAAGCACGATAAAGATCGGGCCCAGCGCGAGGATTAGGGCGAGAGCGACTTTAGAAAGCGCTAACAGGAATGCAATCGCGACGACGGTTAAACCGACGAGAAGGTAGACGAGAAATCCTGCAAGATAGTAGGCAAAGTTTGCATTTAGTAAGCTTCCTTTGCTAAGCAATTGCTCCGCCGTCAGGTTCCCGTCGATCCATATCTGGTCTACGACAGACACAGTTGAAGCGGCCCCAAGGATTGCAGCAGCAAGCTGGTCGGGACTTCGGGTGAAACTATCGACAAAGACATCGTTGTAGGCCCAAAGGCGCAGGCTAACGCCGAGCACGACGGTGATGACAAGGATGCGCTTGACGCCTTCCCAGAGCGGTTCTTGGATCCGCCCAGTAAATGAGAGATAGCCCCAGGTCATCACGTAGATGGTCGCGAGCGTTACCGCTGCGGGCTCGATCGCGGATGCAACCCGGGTGGCGTTCGCACTCACGTAGGTGGCAAGTTGCCCGTTTAGCCAAGTAAAAAACTGCTCGAAGAAACCCATACGACCTCCACTATCATCTACTTCCTAGATCCGGCGGCAGTGGGACAGGCTTCAGATCTTTGATGCTGCCGATGCCATGCAAGATCTTTCGCTCTACATCCCTGTCCTGGGGTGCTGATGGCGTTGCAACCGGAGGAATGGCCTCACCCGAATTCGTTGATCGTTCGATCGTGGCATGGTTGATGTAGTAGTACATCCCGATGCCAGCGAAGACGATGATGGCGCAGAGCGCCACATAGATCTTTGTGCTCGTTAACATCTCGCGCCTTCCGCGGATCTAATAGCTCACCACTGACATGGTCCTCACGCTGCCTACATCTGTGGCCGCACGCTCTCGCAGGCGCTGCTGCTGGGCCGCTTCCTCGGCCCTTGCAATCTGATAGAGGCTCTGCAGCTTTGTCTGCTCATTGGTGAGCATGTTCTGCTCGGCTTGGATTCTTGCCTGCAGGTCCTGGATCGCCTTGGGGTCCTGTGCGGAAGCGATGCGACTGATCAGCAGTTGCAGCGCCGAGAAGCGCTGGCTGGTGTTCTGGTACGCGCTCTGGGTCATGCCGTTGAGCAGTGCTGCCGATTGCCGCCCTTGCTCGACGATCTGCCGCAACTCTGGACTGAGCGCCTCCATCTGCGTCCCCGAGAGGATGCTGTTGGCTCTCGTGATCGACTGCACTTGGTTGGCCAGCCCCGCATAGCCGGCTGAACTGCCGTTGAGCGTGTTCATCAGCTCGCCATAGCTGGGCGGCAGGTAGTTGCGCGCGAGCTCCGAGGTGGGCAACACCTGCTCCATGCCCCGACTCCCCGTCATCGCGTTGTGGGTCTGGGTCAGCTGGTCCTTGGATTCCTTCAGTTGGTCGTATTGCTTCTGCATCCCGGAGATCTGCTGCTGCCAGTACATGACCTGCTGAATCAGGTTGGCGACGGCGGTGACGTCGATCACCGGGATTCCGGCTTTCGCGTGCAGCGGTGCAAGCGAGGCCGCCGCGACGATGAGGGCAACAACAGACCTACGCATGGGAGCTCTCCTGGTGTGAGGGCGAACGGGAAGGGTGGCCAGCCAGCGCCTTGCGGAAAGGCGGCAGCCATTGGTCGGGATCGGGGCCGGAGGTCGCCATGCACTCGCGCATGAGGCGGACGTTGCTGGTGCGCCCGGAAATGACGTGCAGGGCGTCATCGAAGCCATGGAGATCGAGTTGCGCGACCACACTGACATGGTTCTGCTTGATGAGGAATTGCCGGGAGCCGGGCTCAAGCTCCTGCTTGATGAGTGCGAACTCGCGGTCCGTCAGGTTGAATCCCTGGGTGTATTCGTCGTAGTCCGCCTCCGGATTGGGGAACAGGATCTTCGTGGGTGTCTGCTCGACGATTGCGCGGGCGATGCCGGAATCGAGCACATGGCTGGTGCTCTGGGTGAAGGTGGCGATGTTCGCGTTTTTCTTGCGCCAGGTCTCCAGGCCGTTCTTGGCGAACTTCGCGAAGGCCGAGTCGTTCAGGAGCTTCGCGAATTCGTCCATCCAGCACACGAGCGGGCGCCCATCCACCATCCGGTTGACCAGATGAAAGAGGTACATGGTCAGCGGTGCGCGCACGACTTCGTTGTCGAGGAAGTCGGTCACGTCGAACCCGACGAGGGCGTGCCGGGCCAGCAGCGGCGCCACGTCGTCGCGATCGTTGTCGAAGACCCAGGCATAGTCGCCGCGCTCCGAGGCACACCATCTGCGAAGGCGCGCGTGCATCCCTTCGGGATCGGTGATGTCGAGGAAGGCGGACAGGCGGGACAGG
Organism: Variovorax sp. W1I1; assembly: GCF_030815625.1. Taxonomy (NCBI): domain Bacteria; kingdom Pseudomonadati; phylum Pseudomonadota; class Betaproteobacteria; order Burkholderiales; family Comamonadaceae; genus Variovorax; species Variovorax sp. W1I1. Next base: position 2,630,419 of record NZ_JAUSWZ010000001.1, read on the forward strand.
CGCCTGAAGGGCGGATCGAGCTTCAGGGTGCCATGCAGCGCCTGATCGAGGTCGTCTTCCTGACGGACGCTCAAGGTGTCGTTCGGCGTGCGCATGACTAGGCGCCTGAGCCACTGCCGCATGAACTCGACGTTGTCGGCGGCCGCATCATCGAGCTGCAACGGATTGCAGCCGGTCGGCACACCGTTCTTGAGCGGGAGATACCGTCCGCCCAGTGCGCGCACCAGGATGTGCAGCCCTTCATCCTTGTCGAAGATGACCTGCGTGGCGTCGAGGCGATTGCAGATCGCCACCATGCAGAAGCCCAGCAGCGTGGTCTTGCCGGTGCCGACCGGCCCGACGCCGGTGATGTGTCCGACGTCGCGGCGGCTGCCGCCGTCCGGGCTGCGCGGGTCGCTCGCATGCAGCGAGAAGTAGTAGGGCGAGCCGGCACGCGTCATGAACATGGCCAGCGCATCGCCCCAGTAGTTGCCCGTGGCGCGGCCGGTGGGGAAATTGTGGAAGGGCGACATCGCGGCGAAGTTGCGGCTGGTCACGGGCGCCTTGCGGCTGCGGTAGCCAAAGTTTCCCGGCAGCTGCGCCCAGAATGCCGCCTCCAGCGCGAGATCCTCGCGCGCCACGACCATTCCCGTGTCGCCCAGCAGGTAGCGGGCGCTGGCCACGTTGTCGTTGAGCTGCTTGAGGCGGGGCCGGCCCTCGGCCTCGCCGACGCCGTCGTAGGTGTCGGCCAGCACATGCAGGCTGAAGTGGTGGTCGCCCATCACGAAGCGATTGCTCATCAGGTCGTCCAGCGCGTCCTTGAGCTCCTCGGCCTGCGAGACCGCTAGGTCGCCGGCCGACGCCATCCGGTGATGCTGGCGGCTCGTCATGTCGGTGGCCGTGCTCTTGGCCAGGAATGTGAAGCTTTGCGTGAGGACGAAGGGGAAGGGCGCGGTGAGCAAGGCGCTGAACATGCCGGGCGCCGTGGGCGTGGGGTATTCCTTGATGCCGAGGAAGGCCCCGATCCGCGTCTGGGTGCCCGTGCGGTATTCCATGGCCTCGTTGCCGAAGAAGGGCCGGGTGGTGGCCAGGACCTCGTTCAGGGGCGCGCGTGGCAGTGGCATGCGCTGCCATTCCCCGTTGACCAGCAGGCCGTGGAATTCCATCAGCGAGGAGAACAGCACCTCCTCGTCGGGCAGCCGATAGATGCCCAGGGCTTCGGGGTCGTAGCGCTCCAGGGCCGCGATCAGTTCCTGGCGCAGCTTGCCGCAGGCGTCGAGGGCATCGCGCAGTTCCGCCTGCGCACCTTCCGCGTCCGCGCGCTTGAAGACCCGAAGCGCGGCGTTGCCGATGCGGGTCGGCTGCGGTCGGTAGACGACCGACAGGTAGAGCTCGTTGACCATCAGCCGCTCGCCGGCCATCTTGCAGCGATACCGCTGCTCGATTTCATCGGCGAAGCCGGGGACCGTCCGCCCGGCCGGATAGCCTGTCTCGCGACGCCGGATCACGTGGGTCCACAGGGCCAGGTTGGGCGAGGCGACGTTGCGCAGCAGAACGTTGAGGCGCTCGTGCCAGCTATTGATCTCATCGTCGTCCGCGCTTTCGAAGCTCGTACCGGCCAGGCGCAGCGTCTGCACATAGTCGCCTGCGCGCGTGCGGGCCACATGCTCGTCCACGTGCGACGACAGCGGGATCATGGTTGCCGCGCCGGCCTCGCGGCGCAGCATGTGCTCGGAGCGTGACAGCAGCTTCATGGCGACCCCGGGTCAGACCACCGCCACGGGCGGCGTCCGCATGCGGCGCCGTCCCCGCCAATCAGGCATGTCCAGCGCCAGGGGGCTGTACGAGTTCGCGCGCCAGAGCCGCAGGTTGCCGCCGAGCATGGCGGGCAGGCGCGTGCGGCCCCACAGCTGCAGCAGATCAAAGAAGCGCGGCTCGTACAGGCAGACCAGGTAGAGCACCCCGTGGATCGGCACGAAGGCCAGCACCCACGCGAGGCTCTTGGTCACGATGAACGACTCGGTCGTGACGACGATGTTGAACATCATGGCCGAGTAGGTGACGCCCCAGACCATCGACGGTCGTGTCATGCCGACGAACAGAGGATCCGCGGTGATGCCTTGGTTGCGATTCACGGTTCGCTCTCCCTCACACCCCGAACAGGCCGCGGATCCAGGAGACGATCTGGGGGCCGCCGAAGACCAGCACGGTGCCGATCACGACGGCGACCATCCACCACCAGCTCAGGCGGCCGAACCAGGCCATGGCGCCGGAGACCATCACGGCGACGGCCGCCAGCGGTGTCAGGATGGCGACGAGTTGCTGCTGGGTCGCGTTGGCGCCGGTGGCAAACGGGCTGCCGGCCCAGGCGGCTCCCGCGGGGGCGAAGGCGAGCAGGGCGATGAACAGGCATCCGCTCCATCGGGTTCGGACGCCGAAGCGCGCTGCGCGCCGGTTGTGGTGGATCGAGCATGCGGTCATGGCGAGACTCCAGTGGCCGAGGAAGGTCCCGCGGGCACTTGCCCGGACGGGGGCGAGAGAGAGACTGGTGCCGACGGGTCCATGCGCCGGCTGCTGCCGTAGACGTCCCACCATGGGGTCGGCGCCGCGCGCTTGCCGGCGGGGGCAGGGCTCTTGTTGACATGCGCGGCCATGGCTTCGACCACCGCGGTCTGGGTGGAGGTACCCGAGGCGGCCGCGATCTCTCGCTGGAGGGCGGCGATGTCGCCGAGCGTGCGAACGCGCTGCGCCTCGGCCTCGGTCGCTGCCTGCGTATCGGACGCGGCGAGCCGCTCGGTCTTGCGGCGCACGAGATCTTCCAACTGCGCTTGCGACTTCCTGAGCTCTTCGCGAAGGATTGTGATGCGATCGTGGTCGCGCGCCGCCTGCTGCTGGGGACCAACGACCTGGGATGTGCCGGGCTCGGCCTGCGCCCACGGGACGCAGGCGTGCGTCATCAAGCCAGCGACAACAAGCACGGGAAGCCTGGCCGCGTGTCGGCCTTTGTCGGTTGCCTGCCTGCGTTGAACATCGGGTGCTTGCATGGGGCGCAATGTCCGCCTCCGCGCATGCGTGTGTCGACTATCGTTTTTGACAGTGGCATCGCAAAGCGCGAGGGGACGATATTCGTGAGCGACGCGGCGTGGCGATCCATCGGACCAACGAGCAGGGCCCCGTGCGTTGGGACAGCGCTGTCGCATGTCTCAGTGGCGTTCGCAGTGCGCCGCGTGTGGCGTAGAGGTCCGCGCATCTTTGGCCGAGCCTGAGGAGCAAGTCATGGGCAACGTGGTCATCTTCGGGAACCAGAAAGGCGGCGTCGGCAAGTCGACCCTGGCGGTGCTGTACGCATGCTGGCTGGCCGATGTGCGACGCCAATCGGTGTGCCTGATCGACCTCGATGCGCAGGCGAACAGCTCCAAATCGCTGCGCAGCGCCCCGGCGATCGTTGAGGCGGTGGAGCTTTTCGGGGGGGACATGGGCCCGATCGTCCCGGCCTGCCCGCAGACCATTTCCCTCGTGCCAGGCGGCAAGAGGCTGGCCGACGTCGAACTCGCGAGGGCGGACGTCGTGATTCCCACATTCCGCAGGAACGTGACTCGCCTGGCGCAGGAATTCGACGCGGTGGTGATCGACACGCCGCCGGCACTGGGCTTGCGCATGAGCGCGGCGCTGATCGCTGGCCATGCCGTGGCCTGCCCGATCGAACTCGAGGAGTACAGCATCGATGGCGTCGCCGACATGCTCAAAACCATCTTCGGCGTCAGGCGCCGCTACAACCCGCAGCTGCGGTTGGCGGCCATCCTCTTGAACCGGTTCAATCCGCATTCGCTGCGGCAGAAGGCCGCGGTGCAGGATCTGGCGTTGAACTTCCGTGAGTTCGTGATACCGGCTCGGATCTCGACACGCTCGGCCATTCCCGAGGCGCTGGCGGCGGGCGTGCCCGTGTGGCGGCTGCCCAAGAGCGCGGCGCGCGAGGCGAGCCTCGAGGTGATGCGGGCCTTCGAGTTGCTGCAGCAACGCATCGACGCCTCGAAGGAGCCCGTGCCTGCGCAAGAGCAGCCATGAATGCGACCGACGGGCTGGACCTGAGTGGGCTGTCGCAGTTCAGGGCTGCCGATCTGCTCACGGGCGAGGCGACCTCTGCGGCCGTGGGCGAACCGATGCAGGCGGCGCTCGACTGCATCGACTTCGACCCTCGCCAGCCGCGCCGTCGCATCCGGAATGAACGCATCGAGGAACTTGCCGCATCGATCCGAGAGCACGGCGTGCTGGAGCCGGTATCGTTGCGACGTCATCCCGAACATAAGGACCGGTACATCGTCAACCGCGGCGAACGCAGGGTGCGCGCCGCGCGCCAGGCAGGGCTCGCCACAGTCCCGGCGTTCGTGGACGAGCGGGTCGACCCGTTCGCCCAGGCCGCGGAAAACCTGCACCGCGAGGACATGTCGCCATTCGACCTGGCTTCCTTCATCACCGATCGGGAAAAGGAAGGCCACTCCCGCGCCGAGATCGCGCGACGCTTGGGCAAGCCGCGTTCATTCATCACCGAGGCCGCTCGGCTCAGCGACGCACCGCCGCAATTGCGGCAGGCGGTGGAGGCGGGGAGGGTCGGCGAGGACGTGCGAGTGCTCTACGAGCTGGTGGCCATCGCCAGCGATCGCCCGCACGAGCTTGAGGAGCTGCTCGCGCGGGGCGGGCCGATCGGGCGTGCGCAGACAAGACATCGCCCGCCATCGCCCCAGTCGGTCCGTGACTCAGCGCCGGCGGCGCCCGGGCAAGGGCTCTCCCGGGTCATCAGCGCCGGGCGCACGGTGCTTGTGGTGGAGCATGGTGGAAGGCGCGGGTCGCTGCGCATCAAGGCGAAGGACGGCAACGTCGGGGAGGTCCGCTTCGGCGACGGCACGCGTGCTTTGCTGCCGCTGGCGGAATTGCGGCTGGTGTGCTGGGCCACGGAAGACTAGCGATGCGGCTGTCGGTCGACGAGTCATCGGCACCCGACGTGTGGACGCGTCGCGGCGGGCGGTCTGGCAACGGGCAGTCGCTGTGGCGCGTGTGAGACCTCCTCACTGCTATGCCGCGCCTGCACTTTTCATGGTGGCGTGGCGCCGCCGGTACTCGCGCGGCGTCATCTGCAGGTCGCGAACGAAGGCTCGGCGCATCACCTCCTGGGACCCGTAGCCGCACTGCCCAGCGATGGTCTTGAGGGGAAGTGGGCTCGTCTCGAGCAGACGGCAGGCGGCATCGAGGCGGATCTGCTGTAGGCCCCGTCCGGGCGAGAGCCCCGTCGCGCGTTCGTAGAAGCGTGCGAAGGAACGCGTGGACATGTGGACCTTCTGCGCCAACCGGGCGACGCTGAGGTTCTCCTGCAGATGCGCCCCGATCCACAGATGCAGCGTGCCGATCCGCGCGTCGCTCGCGGGCGGCTCGATCGGCACCCGGCGACGGCGTGGCATGCCGCAGCGACGGCCGCGTGGCACGGCAAAGCGCGCGGCGAGCATGTCCGCAAACGCGGCACCTCGGTCCTGCGCGATCCACGACAACGCCAGGCCTTCCGCCTGGTCCGGTTCGATGACCTGCCAGTCATGCGCTCTGGTGCAGGCTGCGTGGTCTGGGCGCGGCCCGATTCGCAGTGCCGGCGCCGCCGCACGGTCTTGCCGCCGCACGGCGTGGACGTCCGGCGCACGCGGCAGCAAAGATCGGGCGCCCATGACGGCGCAGCGGCATAGCTGCCTCCGGTTGCGGGAGAGCCATTCGCGCAGGCGCCGCACGCCTACCGGCCCCGCCGAGCCCGGATCGGGCTCGCCACTGATGAAGAGCGTGCTCGCCCGACCGACGAGCCGATGCGGCAATGCACGTGTCGAGAGTGCCACGCCACTTGAACTCAGGGCGTGACCGCCCGTTGCCGAGGCCAATCGGACGTCGTAGCCGCCGAGCTTGCCGCGCGTCCTGCGCAAGGCAGCGTTGGCAGCCTTGAAGACCGCGAGCATGCGGATGATGTCGAGAAGAAGGAATCCGGGAAGCAGCAGGAACCAGACCTTGTGCATCATGAGTAGCCACCGTAGCGAGGATCAATCCCGAATCTCACGACGCTACGCCGCACTGCGCCAGTGCGCGAAGCGGAGCTCGCGAGATTGGCAGAAATGGTGGTGAATTTTGCCTCCGGGCTGGGCGGGGCGCTTCTAGACTGTCGCACCCTTGCCTCCATCACATGCTGAGTGGCCGCCGGGTGCAAGCAGCAGGCCGGCCGACTTGCTCGCGAAAAGGCGGGGGTGCCGACGACGCAGGAAGCGCACCTATGAACGATTGGACCCAGGATGTTCTCGGTCGGTTGAACCAGGCAAGCGAGCCGTCGGAGGTGCTCGCGCAGATCAGCGTGGCAACCAGGCACCTCGGCTTCGAGCACTGCGCCTACGGGCTGCGCACGCTCGTGCCCTTCACCCGACAGAAGACCTCGATGTTCAGCACCTACGACGAGCGGTGGAACCGCCGTTACATCGACGCCGGATACCTCCAGGTCGATCCCACGGTCGCTCACGGCGTGCACAGCGGCACGCCCGTGGTCTGGAACAACGAAGTCTTCCGGAACGCCCCGCAGATGTGGGACGAAGCGCGCTCGTTCGGCCTGCGCGTTGGCTGGGCGCAATCGGTCTTTGAGCCCGACGCGCGGGTCGGCATGCTGACGCTTGCGAGGTCGAGCGAACCGCTGACAGCCGCAGAGATGCTCGCCAAGGACCTCTTGCTGCAGTGGCTGGTCCATACCGCCCACCGCGCGTTCTGCCGCCTCCTGGGCGGCAGCCCGCTCGAGGGGATCGAGCCGCTGAGCGGACGCCAGGTCGAGGTGCTGCGCTGGACGGGCGATGGCAAGACGAGCGACGCGATCGCTTCGATCCTCTGCATCTCGAAACCCACGGTCGAATTTCATTTGCAGAACGCCATGGCCAGATTGGGCGCGCCCACCAAGAGCGCGGCTGCGGCGGTCGCTTCACGGCTCGGGCTCCTGAACTGAGTGGAGGGCCGCAAGGGGGCGCGCCAGCCCGGATGCGGAGTGCTCAACCGACTGCGTCGGCGTGTCGGTCGCGGCGCGGACACCAGCTCGTGTCCACATCGATGAAGCAGGCAAAGAGATGCTGGCCCTCGATCAGCACCGGCGGCGCTGCGCGGCGCACGGACAGGCCGGTGCGACGCAGGATGCGCTCGATGCCCAGTGGGGAGGCGCTGATGAGTCGTCGTCCACCCTGCTTGGCCACGGTCCGCATCGCGACGCTCAGCATGTCCAGCGAGAGCGACCAGCCATGTGGACTCCCGCCCGCTCCGAACCGCATCCAATCGGCAGCGGCGAATCGCGACAGTTCCCAGACGTCGGGCGAGCAGGGCGCGGGCGTGTCGCCGAGCAGTTGAGGAAAGACACTGGCGAGCAGATAGGGCCGGTGCGTGGGCAAGAGGCGGCTCGTGCCCACGATCTCGCCGTCCGGATTGCGCGCGATCAGGTAGATCGTGTCCTTCCGGTCGAATTCGTCCAGTTCCAGCCGGCCGCGCGTAGCGAGCTTCCAGCCCAGCTTTTCGACGAAAACCTCGTGCCGGTAGCGCGCCATGTCGAACAGCACGTCTGCCGTGAAAGAGTCGATCGTTCCCGCAATGATCTCCATGAGGTCACCTCGTTGAATGAGGCCCGCATTACAGCGTGATGACAGACGCGGGGACACTGTCAGAGTTGATAGGGCGGCGAACGCCGCGACGAGCGCACCATCAACCGCCAGCGGCACGGTGGCACGGGGACAGTTCGGACTTTTTATCTACGGGCGACGCGCTGTCCAAACGGTGAAGGCGCCGGCCGCGACGATCAGCACCACGCCGATGGCGGCCTGGGGACGGGGCATGTCGCCCCAGATCGCGTATCCCAGCAGCAGAGCCCAGACGATCAGGCTGTAGCGAAAAGGTGTGACGACCGAGAGATCCACGCCGCGGCAGGCGACGATGAGCGCGTAGTTGCCCAGCGCCGCGCAACCTGCAGCCGCCGCGAGCATGCCGAGCTCGTATCGCGTGAGTGCCGTCCAGCGTTCCGCGAGGCCCATCAGCAGGCCCGCTAGGCACACCGCGAGCGTGGTCGCGACCGCAATGGTCGACGAAGGGATCGTGGGGGGTATGCGCCGCGTCACCAGATCGCGCGCTGCCAACGAGACCGCGCACAAGAGCGCACAGGCAAGACCGGCCGCGGGGACATCCGGCCGCGCGGCTGGCTGGATGACCAGCAGCACGCCACCAAATCCCGCGGCTGCAGCCAACAGACGCCCACCGCGCCAGGGCTCCCACCGCAGCGCCATCGCGGTGGCGGCGATCATCAGTGGCGCGGTCATCATGAGCGTGCTGACCGTGGCAAGCGGCGCCAGGGACAAGGCGACCACGGAGGCCAGAGCGGTTGTGACCTCGAGGCCGCAGCGCACCCCCACGAGCGGGCGCAGTGCAGTTTGCCAGCCAGCTCTCGACCCGCGGGCGAGGGCCAGGACGAAGACGGTGGCGAATGCGCCGCGCACGGCAAGAACCTGCCCGGGCGGCAGGCTTTGCGCGACCAGCTTCACGAAGACATCGTTGAGGACGTAACAGCCCATGGCCACCAACATGAGCAGGATCCCGCGGCGGTTGGCCTGTGCGCTAGCCATGAGAGGCCGGAGGCGGCGTCGAGGGGGGCTGCGCAGCCGCGGGGGCGGGCGCCTGTGCTGCGCCGATCGGGGGGAGGGTATCGCCTGCGCCGCTTGCATCCGGCGCGGTTCCCGGCCGCCGACCGAGCGGCGCACCGCAGCGCCTGAGGACGTCCCACAGCGCCTGTGCCTTCAGAACGATCTCGTCGACTTCCGCATCGGGATCGGACATCGCGACGATGGCGCCACCGGCACCAATGGAGATTCGTCCGTTGGCCGACACCAGCGTGCGAATCACGATGTTCAGCTGGGCCGCGCCGTTGAGCGACAGATAGCCGATGCTGCCCGAGTAGATGCCGCGGGCAGCATCTTCGAGTTCGTCCAGGATCTTCATCGTGCGCACCTTGGGCGCACCGGTCATGGAGCCGCCGGGGAACGCGGCGCGCACACAGTCGACCGTTCCGAGGTCGGCACGCAACCGGCCGCGGATGGTGCTGACCAACTGGTGCACGGTGGCATAGGTCTCGACTGCGAACAAGCTCGGCACGTGAACGCTGTCGACTTCGCAGACACGGTTGAGATCGTTGCGCAGCAGGTCGACGATCATCAGGTTCTCCGCGCGGGTCTTCTCGTCGGCGACCATGGCGTCCGCGATCGCCTCGTCCTCGGCCGGCGTCGCGCCGCGCGCCGCGGTCCCCTTGATGGGCTTCGATTCCACCTCTCGGTCGCCGGAGATGCGCAGGAAGAGCTCGGGTGAGGCGCACAGCACGGCATAGCCGCCGATGCGCAGGTAGGCCGCATAAGGTGCCGGGTTGTGCCGGCGCAGAACCCGATAGATTTCCAGCGGGTGGATACGTCCTTCGCCGACGAGCTGGTTCGTGAGGCAGACCTCGTACGTCTCGCCCTGCAGGATCTCGTGCTGGCAGCGCAGGATGAGATCCCGGTAGGTCGCCAGGTCCACCCGCCAGGCCAATGAACGCAGTTCCCGCGCCGCATCGGCGCCGTCCTCCGGCGCCGCCACCTGTGGGGCTTCAAGCCGCTCGCGCATGGCCTGCATCCAGCGGCGGTTTTCGTTGCATGGTGCGTCCTCATCGAGGCAGACGATCCATGCCTGCTGCTCGAGATGGTCGAAGGCAAGAAAGCGGTCGGCGAGGATCCACATCGCGTCCGGGGTGTCCGCGTCGTGGGCGCGTGCACCGTCGAGCTCGCGCTTGAGTTCGTAGCCGAAGTAGCCCACGAAGCCGCAGGCGAAATCGAAGGGGAGTTTCGGACCCGCTGGCGACTGGCCCGGGAGGTGGTCGCGCAGATAGTCGAAGATGCTTTCGTCGCGCACCTGAACGACGTCGCCGCGGCGCACCATCAGTTCGCGCGGCGCGGTGCGGTAGTTCAGTACCTGGGTGCGCGGACCGCTCGCATCGCCCATGAAGGAGAAGCGCGCTCGCCCGGCCTCGGCGAGGCTGCTGTCCAGCCAGAAAGCGCAATCGCTGTGCGCGAAGGTGCTCATGAAGACGGCCTCGGCGTCCGCCGTGGTGTCGATGCACTCCGCGTGCAGCGACAAGGCCTGCGGACCATCAAGGTGCAGTGCGGGTCCGAAGCGATCCCGTGCCTCGCGTCGCGGCGCCTGCGCGAGCCATTCCAGCGTCAAGTCCCTGAAGTTGCGCAGCAGCCGCGCGCCGAATTCGGTGCAGATCGACTCCGGATGGAACTGCACCCCCCACCAGGGCAGCGAGACATGGCGCAATCCCATCAATGTGCCGTCGGACGTCCAGGCGAGTGGCTCAAGGGAGGAGGGCAGCTGCGTAACCGCGAGGGAGTGGTAGCGCACCGCCTCGAAGCGGTCTGGAATGCCGGCGAAGAGATCGCGCTGCGCGTGCGACACACGATCGAGACGCCCATGCATCGGTCGCACCGCCAAGTCGACGCGGGCGCCGCAGTGATGGGCGATGGCTTGGTGGCCGAGGCAGACACCGAGCACGGGTTTGCGGGAATGCTGCAGCGCGTCGGCCGAGATGCCGAGATCAGTGCGTCGCTGCGGACGCCCGGGCCCCGGCGAAATTACGATGTTGTCGAAGTGCATGCGCTCGACTTCGTCCCAGTGCATCTCGTTGTTTCGCAGCACGATCGGTGGTTCACCGTTGCAGGCCGCCAGGTACTGGTAGAGGTTGTAGGTGAACGAGTCGTAGTTGTCGATCAGCAGCGTGCGCATGGAATGCTCCTTGGCGGTAGGCAGGGCTGTGCATCGTTGAAGATCCGAACCGGCGCCGCAACTGCGCAATGTGCTAGTTGCTCGGCATGGGGTGGGTTGCCGCAGGAGGCTACAGGTGCCTGGTAGATCAGGGTCACCCATCCTCTGCCCTGAACCTCGATCACGGTGCGCAGGAACGTCGCCCACGCGGTCTCGCTGTATGTAGAGGGGAGCAGAGACGGTCCTTCGATGCCCGCTTAGGACGCACAGTCAACGCTGGGTCACTGGCCGGCACAGGCCTGATGTAGCGCTGAGGCGCTTTTGGAACTGAGACGCCCGCGCGCCATCGAGCCATCTGGCAGTCTTCAGAGGCCTCTCAAAAGTCACAGTTGCCCAAGGTGGCACCTCGTCGCACGCTAGAAGCACATCCATGCGGAAGACGATTTTGAAAAGAGGCTGCCGCTGGGTTGGATAGCGATTTTCGATCCCTGCGCAGTGCGCTTTCACTCTGGCGGGGGCACTGGTTCTGCTTCCATTCGGCGCTTCAAGCGAGGCACTTCATCTCAAACAATGCTCGGCTTGAAAGCACGGCAACCATGAAGGATCTGTCATGCAACCCGAACACCATGTCAACCCTCGCGAACTCGGTCTACAGTCTGTCGGCGCTCCTGCGTTTTTCCGCATGGCTGACGTGATTCGCATCACTGCATTGAGTCGTGCCACCGTGTATCGAAGAATTGCCGAAGGCAAGTTCCCGCCACCTGTACATCTGGGAGTGCGCGCCTGTCGGTGGCCGCGCGCCGCGCTTCAGCGGTGGATTGAGGATCCGGAGAGATATTCGAACCCACCCGAATCGCCGATGGCTTGAGCCGGGCGCGTGCGCCGATACCGTCGGTCCAATAAGTGGTCCGCGACGTTGACGCGAAGCGCCTCGTCTAGGACAGCCGGAGATGTGCAGGGCTTTGTTGCTCTGGGTGAACGGCGAACGTCCTGCTCGAGACAAACAAGAACGATGCCCAAGGCGCGTATGGAAAAGGGGCGGCGCGGGACGCCCCTCCGCCTCAGGGATTGAACGTCACTTTCTGAGCGATCAGGACGCCGTCGACGACGCGGTCTCCCACGATCGTCACGCGCTGGCCGTCGCCCAGGTTTGCGACCGTGCCGTTCTCGAAGACCGAGCTCGGTCCGCTGGCGTTCACCGGCTGGCCGCGCACCCGGAAGTCGGCAGGGGAATGGTAGGTGCCGATCGCGCCGATCAGCGTGAAAGACGCCGGACCGCCCGTCCCCGGGACATTGCGGATGCGCAGCTTCTTGGCGACCAGCACGCCACCGGACATGAAGCCGTCGACCTCCACCTTCACGCCGTTGCCGAGGGTGGTGACGGGGCCGCCGTTGATCAGCGAATTGGTGGCATCCACAGGCGTGCCCAGTACGTCAAAGGCGCCGCGCGAGGAGAAATCGGTGATGACGCCCGCCACCTGCACCGCGGTGCCCTCGCTCAGCGGGATGGCGTACCAGCCCTCGACCTTGGCGGCCCCGAACACCCCGGCCACCGGCGCGGCGTTGCCGCGAGCCCGGACGATGACGCCGTTGGCTAGCGCCGATGGGTCGATGCCCGCGAGGCTGGCGGCACCGTAGTTCACCGTCAACTGGCCCAGGTTGAAGGTCTTGCGTGCCGCATCCAGGTTCTGCACGGAGCCCGTGACCAACGGGTCGGTCAGCGTGGGCGAGATCTGCACCCGGGTCGCGCGCAGGGTGCCGGGCGCGCCGGGCAGGCCCCACACCTGGACCAGGCTGCCGTCGACCACGCTCGCCAGCCCGCTCGCATCGGCCCAGACCGTGGCCGCGTCGATGCTGACGCTGATTCCCATCACGGCGAAGCTGCCCCCGGCGACGTCGATGCTCGAGACGGCGCCCCGCAGTTCGGCCGCGGAAACGACCTGGGCCGCGATGCCGCTGGTGAAGTCCGGATCGACCTTGCCGGCCACCCGGGCGGTCATGCCGATCTGCAGTTCGGGGGCGTCTTCCACTGTGATGGCGGCGGTGTCGGTGTTGTAGCGAAGCCCGTTCAGGATGATGCTGCCCAGGCCGTCCGCCGTGCCGACGCCGGCAGCGGCCGCGGTCGCGCCGGTTCCGCCCGAACCGACGCCAGAGCCGTCGGTGTTGCCATTGCTGGCGGTGTCCCCGGAGCCTCCGCCGGCGTCTCCGGCGCCGCCGCTGCCGGCCGTACCGGTATCGCCACCAGTGCCTGTGCCTGTGCCTGCGCTGGCATCGCCCGCGCCGCTGCCAGCGGCTCCGGCGCCGATGCCGGCCCCCGCGACCGAACCGCCGCCGCCTCCACCGCCTCCGCAGGACAGCAGCAGGGCCATGAAGCAGGCCGATAGCAAGCCCAGCATGAATCTTCGGGGTGTCGTTGTCGTGTTCATGATTTGTGCTCGCCTTTCGCGGAAACATTCGAGGGCGGTGCGCTCTCGTCTTCGTAGTAGGTATAGATGCCGACCCGGATGCGCCCCTTGGCGCCCGCCGGGGCGTGGTCGACGGCCTGCGTCATTTGCTGCGCGAGCTCGTGGTGCAGTGCCGACCAGCGCTCGCGCACCAAGTTGTGAATCTGTTCGCACTCCTGCAGCGTCAGGCCGCGCGCGTACACCGCGCGCTCCAGCATCCGCGGCTGCTCGCCCAGCGTGTTGGAGACGGCCGCCAGCAGGTGGTCGCGGCCGTTGTCGCCGAGGAAAGCCAGCATCGACTGCAGATCCTGCACCGGCACGAAGCCGTCGGTGATGAGTTCGGCCACGCCGTCGCTCTCGGCCACCATGTTCAGCCGGATCAGCTCGTCCAGGATGGTTCGGTGGTGAACATTGCCGCGGGTGCCCATGCGGGCCACCGCCTCGAACGAAGGTCCCTCCTGACCGGCCGTGACGGGCAGGCGTCGGAACGTCGGGCTTTCGGTGAGCATCTGCAACCACAGCGTGAACGTCTTGGCGGCTGCCGACAGCTCGGTATGGGGCAGCGGATCGACGGTGGCCCGCACCTTGGCCGTCACGGCCTTGCGGTTCAAGCCGGTCGTGATGGACAGCTGGCTCAGGTTGGGACTGGGCACGCCTTGCGTGCGCCAGGAGCGCTGGGCCTCCTCGATCAGCAGGTCGCGCAGCAGCGCCTCCAGGTGGGGATGCTTGACCCCCATCGCGAGGGCGAGCCTGACCACGGGTCGAAGAATGCGAGCGCAGGCGGCAAGGGCCCAGTCCAGCCGGTGTTCCATGAAGCTAGGTGTCTGTTCCTGAAAGCGTGATTCGAAAAGGAGGGAGTGCAATGCCGGCGACGACCGTCAACCTCCCGCGGACCTGAACCGCACTTGAGCGAAAGCAGCAGGGCGACAGTCTGGGGGCTAACTCGCGCAAGCGCCATCGCTCAAGCGCTTGACGGCAGTGCGGCCGGTGGCACTGATGCTAACCAAGCGGGCCTGACTGGCTGTGGGCGAGGCGCGACAGATCGTAATACCGGCCGGGCTGGCGCCCACGCCGGTCGGCTGGAAGACGAGAACACTCGCACCGCCGCCGTCGCGCAGTTGGTAGCCGCCGGCGGCGGCGGGCTGCTGGAGCAGCACCGTGGTGCCGGCCAGGACGATCCAGCCCGTTTCCCATTGCCCCGTGGTGCCGCAGTTCGCGCCGTCTGCCGAGACGCACAGCGTCACCGGCACATTGCGCTTGATGGCTTCGCTGCGCGCGAGCTGGCCGCCCGCAACCAGCGCGGTGGCGTAGGCGTTGAGCCGGCTAGACAGGCGCACGCCATCGAACGAGGGCACCGCGATCGCGATCAGCACCACCAGCACGGTCAGGGTCACCATCAGCTCGACCAGCGTGAAGCCGCCCGGCCCCAGCGCACGGCGGCGCCAGCATGGAGGGACAAGTTTGCGGATCACGGCGGGCCTATTTCTGGATGAACCAGTACACCCGGCCCTTGGGCTGCTTGAACGCCGACTTGGGGGTGGCGCCCTTGGGACTCAGGAAGGAATCGGGATTGGCGCCGATCACCACGTCGCGCATGCTGCCGTCGTCCAGTTGCACGCGGCCCACCACCGGCGATGGGGCCAGACCGCCGCCCACGACGTTCTGGAATCGACCGTTGGTGCCCTGCGGCGCCGCATTGGCGTAGGACACGTTGTAGACGTTCGCCGTACCCAGGTCGGCGCGGCACGACTGCCGCACGTTCGGGTCAGTAGGCGTGTGGGTGTTGAACGTGGTCACGCCGTAGGCCGTCACCGAGGATGTCACCACCTGCTCGCCAGGGGCCAATGCCAGGTACCAGCCCTTCTTGTTGGCGAGTTCGCTCGCCGTCGGCGTGGCCGAGCCGGTGATCGCCGCCAGCGAGGCCTGGCACAGCACCGCCGTGTTGCCGCAGTTCGCCGATTCCGAGGCCAGCCAGGCATCCGAATCCGAGGGCTTGTCGACCAGCATGTAGAAGCGGTTGGCCACGCCGAGCGCCGCGTTGTAGTAGCGCAGCGGCTTCTCCCGGTCGCCCGAGCCCACCAGGACGACGAACACGCCGTTGTCCTCGACCACGTCGGGCCCGAACATGAACTTGCGGTTGGGCGTGCAGGTCGAGACGGTGTCGCAGCCGAGCGACGCGATCTTGGTCATGCTCCAGCTTCCCGGCGCCGCATTGCCGATGGTGATGCGGTACAGGTTGCCGCCCAGGTCCGCTGCATAGGCGAAACGTGCCAGGCCCTGTGCGTCGGCAATCACGGTCACCTCGCCGGACACCGCGCGATCGGTGGTGAAGGTGGTGTTGAGCTGCGCGCCGGTGTCCGCGTTCAGCACATAGATGCGATTGCCCTTGGTGCCGCTGCCGCAGGCCTGCGCGGCCAAGGTGGCATCGACGTCCTCGCACTTGTCGTAGCCGCCGCCGAACATCACGATCGGACTGTTGCCGCCGCCATAGCCGGACGCCTTCACGACCTTTGGTGCCGACCATGTCTGGCCGATGCCCTGCATGCCGCTGTCGCAGCCGGTGTCGTTGTCCTGATTGGGACAGCCCTTGCGCCACTTGAGGCTGGGCGCCGCGGGGTCCGACACGTCGAACGCATAAATCTGCCGTCCGCCGCGGCGCATGCTTGCATAGAGCCAGGCGGTGGTGTTCTGTTTATACGCAGCGACGGCGCCGTCCATGCCGTACGGCTTGGGTGCGGGGCTGCCGGTGGTTGTCAGCAGTCCGGGGAAGTTGATGCGGGTGCTGTTGTCGTACAGGCGCTTCAAGCTGCCGTAGAACTCCGGCGGCACGAAAGACCACAATTCGTCGCCCGCCGCCGCCGAGCCGATGGCTGCGGACCGGTTGCCGTTGATCGCGCGCAGCACGCCGTCGTTGCCGCCGTAGAAAACCACCACCTGCGGCTGCGCGTCGGTGCCGTAGTTGACCGCCACCGGCCGCGAGTGAACGACGTCGCCGTGGACCGAGGCGCGCATTGCGGTGGAAGTGAGCGGATTGCCGCTCGCGTCGACCCGCTCGTCGCCCTTGTCGTCGGCGCCGCGCACCCAGTTGATCAGGTTGGTGCGCTCGGTGGTGCTCTGTACGCCCAGGGCGGCTTGCGTGATGGCGGCGTTGGCATCGGCAAAACTGGTGAGCGCCGTGCAGGCCGCGCTCGTGCACGCCTTTATGTTGCGGCTGGCCACGGCGAGGCGGCGCAGCATGTAGCCTTGCGCACCTTTCTCGACCACGTTGCCGTCGGGGCTGTCGGCGGCTTCCTTGCCCAGGCAGTCGCCCGACGTGCGGAAGCTCCAGTAGGTATCGGTGTCGCTCGGCAACGGGGTCCAGAAGCTGCGCGCGCAAGGCGCCACGAAGCCGGTCTGGTTGTTCACCGCATTCACGCCTGCTGCATCCTGAAGGATGAGCTGGTTGCTTTTGTCCAGGCCGAGCTTGTACTGCTTCAGATTTCCGTTCCAGCGCGGCAATGCATCTTGGTCGGGACGGAACATGCCGACGAACACCTGGTTCAGGTAGGTGCCCTGCGTGTTCACGCTCACCGGCAGGCTCACGGAGGAGAACACGCTGTTGACCGACTGGATCTTGCTGAAGATGTCGTCCAGCGCGCCGCTCAGGGAGGCGCCCAGGTCCGGGTCGGCCGAGATGTCGTAGTACTCGCCGCCGCTTTGCTTGGCCATGCTGTTGAGCAGGGCGGTCCAGCCCGGACCCTGACCGCCGCTCGCCTTGGCCGCCTCGATGGTGTAGAGCTTCACGCCCATGCTGGTCTGCAGGAATCTCGCCCATTCGTCGGCCATGTTGTCCTGCGAACCGCTCGGGTTCAGCACGATCGGCGTGGTGCTGCCGCCCGCGGCGCGCAGGGCGTCGGCGGACGTCTGGCTGTCGTTGCTGTTGTCCTGCGCCGCGCCGTTGCTGATGTAGATGACGAAGGTGCCGACGCAATTTTCGGTGCTCGGCCCGACGTAGGTGGTGCTGTTGATGGCGTTGAGCGCGTTGCGCGGCAATGCATACACGGCCTTCGATGCGGCGGTGCCGTAGACGCTGCCGCTGTAGTCGGCCTTCAGCTTGTTGTTGCCGGCGATCGGGGCTGCGCTGGCCAGGTAGCGGTAGACCTCGGCCATCGTCTTGCCGGCCTTGCCGCCGTTGGACTTGTCGCCGAGCTTGTCCAGGCTCCGGATGAGGGCGCCGTACTTGACCTTGGTGCCGTCGTCCAGCGTGCGCACCGCCGCCCGTACATACCCGCCGTCGGAATTGGAATTGCCGCCGCCGCTCTCGGTGAACATCATCAGCCCGACCTTGAACTTGTTGGCCGGCAGGCTTTCGAAGGCACTGGCGAGCGCGGCGATCTCCGCAGTGAACGGCTGGTTCCAGTTGGCCGTGTTGTCCAGCACGAACAGCACGTTGGGTGCCTGGGTGGCGGCCTGGTTGTAGCCCACGAAGAGGTCGATGTCCTCCGCGAGCGCCGCGCCGGGCGACAGGGCCAGCAAGGCAGCGGCGGCGCACAGCGGCGCGAAGAAATTCTTTGTCATGGTGATCGATCCGTTCGTCGTCCAGTGATTCGAGGGGGGCGTGCCGATCAGGGGCACAGGGCTTCGAACTGCGCCTTGTTCAGCAGCGCGCGCACGCCCTGGCGCACTGCGGTCGCTGCGCCGGTGGTCGCATCGGTCACGGTGGTGCTGATGTCCCACACCGAGTTGTATTGGTCGGGCAGCGTGGAGAGCCCCGAGCCGGTGCTGGAAGCGCCGCCGGTGATGCCGCTCGGGCCGATCACGGTGCCGCCGGCGGTGTCGATGGCCTTGGTGGCGCGCACGCACACCGGCGGCGCGACGACCACCGTGTAGTCGGTGATGCCGTCGTTGTTGATGTCCACCAGGCTCACAGTCTGCTGGGGCGGCGTCGTCGAAGGGCTGCCGTCGGAATTGGGCACCAGCAGGCTGCTGGCCACTTCCTCGATGGCACGGTTGGCCGCGGCCACGGCCTCGTTGCGGGTCTGCAGGTTGCCCACCGATTTCAGGTTGGAACTGCTCACGTTGAACGCCGTCGTGACGGCGAGCGTGATGAGCACCAGCATGATCATTCCAATGATCAGCGCCATGCCCCTTTGCCGGTGTGCCGTTCGCGGGGTGCCGTTCATGGGGTTTCCCTCCGACCGGTCACGTTGGTAAGCCGCACGGTGGTGATGAAGGCATGGCGCTTGTAGTGATCGTTGAACGGGCCCAGCGTGGCCGCGCCCAAGTTGTAGGTGCGCGTGTCGGTGTGGCCCGGCGACACCTCTGGGCTGCGCGCGAGCACGTGGAGCTTCACGGCCACCACGTTGACCAGTTGGTCTGCGCTGCAGGGTGCCGCCGCGCTGCAATGCACGAAGTCGCCATCGGGGCTGCCGTCGCCGCGATTGGCCGGGGTCAGCTTGTTGGCCGGATCGGCCCAGTCGATGGCGGCGGCATAGTTGACGGCCCCGCTGGTCTTGCCGACGGTGTCGAGCCCGAGTTCGACCCTGAATCCCTCCACGCCCTCGATCAGCGGCACGGGCGGCTGCTGCGCCAGCACGCCAGCCGCGAGGTCGAAACGCGAGCGAGCAAGCGTCGGCACGCCGTCGCCGACGGTGTCGGCGTAGTCGCGCACGTAATAGATGTCGGCAATGAGCTTGCGTTTGGGCGACGGCGTCGTGCAGTCCTTGCTCAGCATGTTTCCGAAGCCGGCAGTGGACAGGTCGAACGACGATGACTTCTGCGTGCCGCACAGCGACGACTGGAAATACAGCGCGCCCAGGGTGTCCGCGCCGCAGTTCGGCGCGCCGGGCAGGCAGGTCTCGGCGTGGCGCACCACGAGCACGTCGGTGTTGGCCTTCTTGTTCTTGAGCAGGTCGGCGCAACTGGCGGGCACCGTCTCGTAGCTCTGCACGGGCAGATCGAGGAGCTTGCGCTTGTAGTCGTCGGTCCAGTTGGCCGCCGAATAGGCAAGGCATGGATCGGGCGGTGTGCCGGTGGGTACGTTTTCCGGGACGCCGTTGACCGTGAGGTCGTCGAACTGGGGCATGTAGTTCTCCCAGAAGCCGGCATGCGCGAGTTCGTTCTCCAGCAGGAAGATGCTGAGGCGGCCGCTCTCGACCTGCCGGCTCACGCGCTCCATTTCCCGCTGGGTGTTGTTCACGTTCAGGAACAGCGCGAGCAGTGCGGCCGTCACGATGAGCGTGATGGTGATCGACACCATCAGTTCGATCAGGGTCAGGCCGCGCTGCAAGCTGCGCGGCGAACGGTGCGCGCGCCTCATGACAGGGCCCCGATGCGCACGAGCGTGGTGACCGTCCTTCGGCACAGGTCGTTCACGCAGCGGGTGCCGGCCGTGTCGTACAGGTTCTTGCCGCAGGCCACGCCGTTGGGAGGCGCGCTGATCGGAATCAGCCCCTGCCAGGCGACCGTCACAAGGTATTCGTTGTTGCCCATGTCCTGCACGCAGCCGCGTCCGCCGATCACTGTGCCGAGTTGGCTGCCGCCCGAGGTCTCGGCGGCACCCTTGAGCGCGTTGCACCATTCGGCGGCATCTACTTGCTGGCGCGTTCCGGTGGCCGAGGGACACGCGCCCCCGCTGCCCAGCGCATCCGTGGTGACGTAGCTGGCGGCCACGCGGCGATTGATCGCGATGCGATTGGACATGTCGTTCAACATGATCAGCGCCTGCGACCGCTGGTACGACTCCATCTCCGATGCCTGAAGTCGCGCCTGAAGCCCAACTAGGCCGAAGAGGCCGAACGACACCACGATCAGCGCGACGAGCACTTCCAGCAAGCCCGCGCCGCGCTGCAGACGCCGGCTGCAGGTAGGCATCACGGTGCTCACCATTTGCCCGCCGGCGTCTTCACGCCGTCGCTGTTGAGCGTGAGCGAACCGTCGCTTGCCTGGCCGTCCTGTGGTGTCAATGTCAGCGTGTAGCCCGGAGCGTCGCCGGTGGACAGGGTGATGTCATAGCTGTAGTTGACGCCGACCTCGGAGGGCAGGGCGTAGCCGCTGGCGGTGAGGGCGGTCTTGTCGGCGTATCTGCGGTTCGCCAGCAGGAATTGCTGCTGGCGATTCGCGATATCCATCATCTGCGCCTGCGCTGCAGAACGCTTGGACCGGATGACGTACTGCCGATAGCTGGGAAGCGCAATCGAGGCCAAGATGGCCACGATCGCGACCGTGATCATCAATTCGATCAGCGTGAAGCCGCCGTGAGGGCGCGCGTGCGAAGGCTGTTTCATCACGGGGCGTTACCTAGATGTTTCACATTGTTAAAATGTGAATTTATCACATTAATAACAAAGTTACACAACTTTGTGGCAAGTGCGGATCGCCTGAATCGTCGGCGGACGGAGGGCAGGGCCATAGCCTTCCTAAAGGGAGGGCTTGGTGCTTGCACCCAGCACAGCCCGGCGTCGCGACAACGGACATCTGGTCCTAGCGCCGGTCCCGCCGGTCAGACGTTTCGTTCCTGATGATTCGCGACGATGCGATTGCGAGCGCCGTCGCCTTTGCTGCCGTGATACCGCGGTCCTTCACATGGAACCAGCCGAAACGTGGGGAACGGGTTCAGTGGGGCACGACTTCAGGCGCGAAGGTCGCGCTCGGCGTCCTACAGACGTCAAGGCGACTGCCTGGGTCGAAGGTTGGGGCGTTTGCCCAATTCATGTGCGAGCCCTATCCGAAGGGGTCGCTCGCATTGGGCGGCTGAAACGCCCAGGGTTGCTGCTGCCCGAGGCGCTCGCCATCGCGCGCGGCCCGCGCTTCTACGCGCTGTCCCAGCCCCCTCCCAGTGCCTTGTACAGGTTCACCGTATTCAACGCCGCCTTGAGCTGCAGTTCGATGAGCTGCTGCTGGCCGGTGTAGAGCTCGCGCTGCGCATCCTGGCTCGAGAAATAGTCTTCCATGCCGCTGCGAAAGCGGGTGCGCGAGATGCTTGCCACCTTCTCCAGGACCTGCACGCGTGCCTGTTGCGCCTCCAGTTGCGGCTGCAAGTGGTCGCCGGCGATCAGCGCGTGGGCCACCTCCCGAAAGGCCATCTGCGCCGCGGATTCGTACGAAGCCATCGCGCCCGCCAGCCGCGCTTCGCTGGCGCTGACATTGGCAGAGCGGCGGCCCCAGTCGAAGATCGGCAGCGACACGCCCAGCACGCCGGCCCAGCTGCCGTTGCCACTGTCGAGCAGCGTCGACAGTTCCTTGCTGACGCCACCGGCCAGCGCGGTCAACGAAATGGTCGGCAGCATGGCGGCCTTGGCCGCGCCGACGCCGGAGTTGGCCGCCTCGACGCGCGCGTACGCCGCGCGCAGGTCCGGCCGGCGCTGCAGCAGGCTCGACGGCAACCCGGCCGCGGCCCGTGCCGTGGAGCGCTCCGGCCAGGGGCGCGCGGTGCCCGTCTCGGGCGGCACGGGACGCCCGACCAGCACGTTGAGCCATTCCAGGTCCTGCGCGACACGCATGCGATATTCCTCCTGCCGCACGCGGGCGTTCTGCAGCAGCGATTGGACTCTGTAGACATCGAGCTGTGCGGCGCCGCCGACTGCGCGGGCGCGTCCGATCATGTCGGCGTTGGCGTTCAGCGTGGCCTCGTTGGTCATGGCCAGCGCCAACAAGGCGCGGTCGGCACGCAACGTGAGGTAGGCGTTCGATACCTCGCCCACCAGGTTCATGCGGGCGGCCGCGTAATCCTCGTCGCCGGCAGCGGCGAGCGCGCCGCTTTGCTGCGCCGCGCTTTGCTGCCGGCCGAAGAAATCAAGCTCGTACGACATCACGCCCGCCTGGATGTCGAAGCTGTTGGACACGCGCCCGTCGGACGGCAGATTGCCGACCGGGCTGAGCGAGCCTTGTGGCGTGGTCTGCGCCCGCTGTGCATGCGCCGACAGACCGACCTGCGGGAACAGCGAGGCGCGGCTGCCAGCATAGGTGGCGCGCGCCTCCCGCGCCTTCGCAGCATAGACGCGCAGGTCGCGGTTCTGCGCAAGTGCCGTGGCGATCAGGCCGCGCAGTTCTCCGTCCTGCACGAAGTCGCGCCAATCCGCCGGCTGCGCGCCTTGCGCCGCATTGCCGGCGGGCCATTGCGATGGCACCGGGAGATCCGGCTCCTTGAGCGGCGGGGTGAGATTGCACCCGGTCGTCACCAGCACGACGCATGCAGCCAGCACCGCAAGGAGCAGGCGCAACGAAAGGCGTGCGAAGCCCGCTTCGGGCGCCCGGAACCCTGCGCTTCCAAGCAGGGCCGAAGCCGCCTGCCAGGGCCGGACCTGGACAGCCACATGGCTCGGCGGCACATTGAAGACATGGCGCACGAGGTGTTCGCGCTGCGCCTCGGTGGCGGCAAACCTCAGCTCGGCCCCCGCCTTGCCGCGCGCGACGAGGCGGGCGGGCAGCCAGCCGAGCGGCTCGATGCAGACCTCCAGCGGCTGCCCGACGCGCAGGCGCTTGAGCGGCCCCCGGGGTTCCAGCAAGGCGCCGTCGGCCGCGATGTTGATGAAGCGCGACGCGCCTTCGCCGTCGGCCGTCCGCACGCGGGCCCGCTCGCGCCAGGGAAAGCGCTCCTCCTGTTGCGGCCGCGGCAGGTCGACGCAGGCCATGAGCGCCCCGAGGCACAGCACGAGCGCGATGCCGGTCCACATCAGGTTGAGTTGGTCGCCCGGCGTCAGCGCCGCGCCGCCGAGGACCGCCATCGCGGCAGCACCCTGCAGCGCCACGAACAGCCCACCGAAAACGGCCACCAGCCGCCAGTGCACCACCGTGCGCGAGCGGTCGAGCCCCTTGGCTGTCACCTTGAACGGATGGCCGAACGGCTGCAGCATCGCGCGGACGAGCGTGCCGCTCACGGCCATCGCCGCGACCAGCTGGCTCACCTCGCTGAACACAGGCAGGCAGCGCCGTTGGCTGATCCAATAGCTGTAGGCCCAGAACATCATGAGCGACGGCAGGCCGTAGGCCGCGAAGGCCTGCGGCGTCGCGTGGAAGACCGAGACGTCGGCATACCAGTACAGCGCCGGCGCCAGCAGGATGAGCACCATGAAGGGCTTGCCCAGCCAGTGCAGAAGACCGTGCAGGAAATGCAGCCGCGCCGCCAGGCTGTAGCCCCGGCCGCGCAGGGGGCCGTCAGGCAGCAGCGCGAGCTGCACCGTGCCAAGGCACCAGCGGCTGCGCTGGTTGATGTAGTCGACGATGCTCTCGGCCGACAACCCGTTCGACAGCCGCTCGCCCAGCCAGCGCGTGATGCGGCCCCGCCGCAGCAGCAGGTAGGTGGTGTGGATGTCCTCGCACACGCTGCCGACCGGGAATCCGCACGCGTCGGCGATCGCGTCGCGCCGCACGATGAACGAGGTGCCCACGCAGAAGGCGGAATCCACCGCGTCCTTGGCGGGCTGCAGCACGTCGAAGAACACGCGCTGCTCGTCGACCCAGCTGTCGGTGGCGCGCAGGTTGTGCTGGATGGGGTCGGCGTTGTAATAGAACTGCGGCGTCTGCACCAGCCCCACGCGGGGATCCTCAAAGAGACCGAGCATGCGGTAGACAATCTGGCGCTGCGGTGCGAAATCGGCGTCGAGCACGAGGATGAACGGCGCATCCGTCACGCCTGCGGACAGGCGCAAGCCGTTGTTGAGGTTGCCGGCCTTGGCATGGCTGTTGTCGGGCCGCCGCGCGTAGTGCACGCCGCGGCGCTCGCAGTAGTCGCGCAGCCAGTCGCGCCGCGTATCGTCGAGCACCCAGACATTCAGCCGCGGGTAGTCGATGGCCTGCGCGGCGATGATGGTTTTCTCGAGCACGGCCAGCTCTTCGTTGTAGGTGCAGATGAAGACGTCGACGGCGGGCACATCCTCACCCCGTGCGCGCAGTGCGGCCTCGCCCCGGTCGGCCTGCGCGCTGTTGTCGCGGCGCCGCATGAGCATGTGGATCGACATCAGCGTGTACACGATGGCCATCAACTCGAAGCACAGGAACACCCAGGCGAACAGGGTTTCGAAGCCCAGGTCCGAGGGCGGCATCGTCGCCACGATGCGCCAGACGGCGTAGCGCAGCAGCAGCAGTGCCGTCAGCGCGCCGAACAGCACGCGGTGGGTGATGCGATCCACCCTGGCCCAGGTCATGAGGAGCAAGGCAAGCCCTGCGACCAGTGCGTTGAGCTGGAATTCCGGCGTGGCGATCAGGTTGGACATGATGAAACGGCTCCCGAGGCAATGGTCTTGCCGGTGAAGGGGTTGAAGCCCGCGGCGGCCAGGGCGATCCAGGCGGTCGCGCCCAGGTGCGGCCAGCGGTAGTAGAAGAAATCGGCACTGGTCGAATCCGGGCCGATGGCCAAGCCGGTCGAGATGCGCGCGCTCGGCGTGGCGTAGTACAGGCCGTTGCCGGCGCGTTGCGTTGCGAGCAGTTGCCACAGCGCCTCGGGCGCCGCGCCCTTGCGGGCCATCAGCGTCGCGGCGGCCTGCGCACTGCCTTCGGTCCAGATGCCATCCGGCTCGCGCGAGAAACCGTAGCCCGCGCCAAAGCGGTGGTGCTTTTCCACCCAGTCGAGGCTGCGCACCCAGGCGCACGAGCCCTCTGGCGCCGCGAGCAAGGGCCACAGCTGCGCGTCGAGGCCGGAGCCTTCGGGAGAGACGGTGGCGCCGTCCTCCTTGGTGCCGATGTGGAAGCGCTGCTCCGACGAGTTCCACATGCGGCCCACGAAATCCAGCGCCGTGCGCGCCTGCCTTTGCTCGGCCGCCTCGTGCTGGCCTTCAGCACGCAGGGCCCGTGCGGCCCATGCCGCCGCCATCGCGATGTCCAGGTTGTGCTCGGTCGACTTCCAGGTCTGCGCTCGCTGCGCGTTGTCCCAGCCGTGGCGCCCGCCGTTGTAGCCGTCGGGGACGTTCTTGGCGCGCGTGTTCTGCTCGGCCCAGGCCAGCAGCCGACGCGCGGTCGCCAGGTAGGCGGGCGTCGGCTCGGCGCTGTGCAGGTTCAGCAGCAGCAGCGCGGCCCAGGCCACGTTGCCGGTGGCGCTGCTGACCTGGTACGCATCGGCAATCCACTGCTTGCGCCCCGCGTCCCAGCGGCCGGGCAGGGCGGGCTTTTCTTCTGTGACCGGCCCGGCGCGGTAGGCGTTGCGCACGCGCCCGTCGGACACGTTCTGGTCGTGCGCCACCGCCTGCACGACGGCGTCGCCGATGCGCCGGGCGGAGACACGGTCGCCGCACGCCAGCAGCGCGATGCCGGCCAGCGCGTTGTCGTAGGTGAAGGCGACGCCTGCCAGCGCGGGCTCGAAGGGCGGTTCGCCGGGCGCGTTCGCCGGGCGGTAACTGGTCAGGAAGAGCGGTCCCGACGCCGCGCTTTCCTGGTCGTGCGCAACGGCGCGACGCAGCCCGTCGCAGCTGTCGCGCGCAAGGGCCTGCTGCTGCGCGGCGCCGGGCGAAGGCGCGGCGGCGGCAGCCGCGCCGGCGAGCACCATCGACGCGGCGGCGCGCCGGGCCCATGCGTGGGAAGAAGCTGGAATCGGCATGGGGCGTGCTCAGCTGAGGCGCAACATGCCCATTCAGCCCTTGGCGAGGCTGGCAGACACCACCTTGCCGGGCACGCACAGGGTCTGACGGCTGCCGTCGGCTGACTGCGGCGGCTCGGCCGCCTCGATGCGGGCCACGGCATAGATGGAGCCCTGCTCGGCGTAGGGGAAAGGCACGCTGTAGGTGCTCTGCAGCGCATCGGAGGCCACGGGCAGCAACTGCTCGACGCGCGCCGGCACCGCGGCGTTGTCCGCCACCTTCACATCGAGCACGGAGCCGATGCTCAGGCGTTTGGCCAGCCGCGCGGGAAACACGGCGACGACGCCGATCCGGCTGCAGTCGGTCACGCGCACCAGTGACGCGCCCGCGGTGACGTACGCGCCTTCGGGCGCCAGCACCGTATGCACCATGCCTGGCTGGGTCGCCTTGACGTCGTAGGCGGCCAGCTTGTCGACGCGGCGGCGCTCGTCCGCTTCGAGTTGAGCGATCTGCTTGAGTTGCTCGTAGATCGCCATGCCGTCCTGGCGCGCGCGGTCGGTGCTGTTGCGCAGCGCCTCCCGCCGGCTTGCAAGCGTCTGGAACAGGTTGTTGCCCCCGGTGCCCACGAAGGCGCCTTGCCCCGCGCTCACCACCGTCTGCGCCTGCCCGACGAACGCCTGCTCGGCCACCGCCGCATTGGCGCGCGCGGTGCTCAGCTGAGCTTCGGCGGCGTTCATCACCTGCTCGCTGATGGCACCCTCCTTCAGCAGCGCCTCGTTGGTACGCACCTTGTTCTCCTGCTCAGCGACGACGCTGTGCGCCACCTCGCGCTGGCGCTGAGCGATTTCCCAGGCTTCCCAGCTCTGCGCCAGCGAGGCCTGCCGATGCACCTGCGCCTGCTGGCCCACAGCGCGCATCTCCTGACTGTCGGTCTTGTATTGGTTGCTCAGCTGAGACAGCTGGCTTTGCAAGGCGAGACGCTGCGTCGTGAGCGTGGTGAGAATCTCCTGGCTGACGGTGGGATTGCGCACCGTCGCCACCAGCGTCCCGGCAGCCACCGTGTCGCGCGAGCGCACCGCCATCTGTGTCACGACGCCGCTGATCGGCGACGTGACGAGCCCGACCGGCGCCTGCAGGACGGCACGCGTGGCCTGCGAAGACAGCAGCGGCTTGAGCAGCGTGGCGATCATCAGCCACAGCACGAACGCCAGCAGCACATAGCCCGCCAGTTTTGGAACCAAGGCGCCGCGCTGGCGCGAAAGCCGACCACGCCCGACCCGGGTGGGTGGCCTGGCCTCAGGGACATGAATGACCGCATCCGGTCGGTTCGATTCCAATGGCAGAAGAATGGGTCTGAACACTGGCATGGCCACCTCTTGGGAAGATATCGGCGGCATGCCGATGCAAGGACGGCATGCCTCTCCGGGGATGAAAACAGACCTGACACGCCCCTCCCGAACACTCAATCCGCAGCTTCGACTTCTCGGGTTGCTCATGCTGCAGTGCAATAAAGTTACGCCGAAAACACGGTCCGATCTGCTTCGGCGAGAAACAAGGTGTGAAAACTTCACATTTGATTTGTCCTCATGCACCGGGCGAAGTCCTACATTCGTTTTGATCGGTCCGGGATTGACACAGCGTTGACGTGTCGGCATGGAGGAAATGCTGCGGGGTTGCGTTTGCCTCTGAAGCCCGCAGCCGCACTGGGAGTGCAGGATTCGATGCCGTCCGCTGGCACGGGGCGCCGAATGCGCTGCTTGGGCGCCACCACCTTCAACAGGTCGTAACGATATTGCTGGGAATGCTCACAGCCGCGAAGAAGTGCGCGTGGCGGCCATGCATCGGCGACGCGACCCCTGATAGGTACAGCTACTGTTCGGCATGCACCATCGCAACGGCGATCTCTTGAACCGCGCTCGAAAGCGTCTCAGCTGCCAGCGGGCCGCTGATGCGATCTGCAGTCGAAGCGCGAGCCGAGTAACGTGTGAGGGAAGAGGGCGACAGCGCGAACTATTGACGCAACTCTTCAACGGAAAGGGACGCGTTGGCCGGGCCGGTGAAGATTGCGGCCATCTTGCCAACGGGTACGGCGGCGTTCATCAGACCATTGGGATCCCCGTGGGAGTTCGAACGCGATGGCGAAGCGCTGCGCATCGATGTCACCGGCCAACTGATCGTTCGGATCGGCTCGGCCGCCGATCTCTCGGTCGATGCGGCCATCGCCGGTGCCGGTGTGATCTACCTGTTCGAAGACTGGCTGCGGCCCCATCTCGACAGCGGTGCCCTCGAGCCGATCCTGGAGCCTTGGTGGCCGCGTTTCTCCGGCCCCTTTCTCTACTATCCAGGCCGTCGGCTGCTGCCCGCGCCGTTGAGGGCGTTTGTGGATTTCATACAGCGTGAGGGCTGAGTCGCGGGTCGCCCTGAGCGCTGCAAATTTCAGAGGAAGCCGATGGACAGCCATGGAATGGCCGCCACGGCGATGGTGCCGACCAGCAGGGCCAGCATGTAGCCGGCGATGGGCTTGATGCCGTCGTCGGGCCGTACACGCCCGATCGCGCAGGCCGCGTAATAGCCCACGCCCAGGGGCGGTGCGAACAGCCCCAGGCCCATCGACAGCACGACGACCATGGCGTAGTGCACTTCATGGATGCCCAGTTGCCGCGCGATGGGAAACAGCAGCGGCCCGAACAGCACGATGGCGGGAATGCCTTCGAGCACCGAGCCCAGCACCACGAAGATGACCAGCGACACCGCCAGAAACGTCGACGCGCCGCCCGGCATGCTGCCCATGACCTCGGCCAGCCAGCGCGAAAAGCCGGACTGCGTGAGGCCCCAGGCCATGGCCGTGGCGGTGCCGATGATCAGCAGGATCGCCCCCGACAGCGACGCCGTCGCAACCAGCATCGGCCCGAGCCGCCGCCAGTCGAACTGCCGGTACACCACAAGCCCGGCGACCACCGCGTAGACGATGCCGATGGTCGACACCTCCGTCGCCGTCGCCACGCCCTCGACCACCGCCGCGCGGATGACGAAGGGGAGCGCAAGCGCGGGCAGCGCCACCATCGCCAGCCTGGCCACCTGGCGAAACGGCGGCCGTGCGACTTGGCTCAGGTCTTCATGCCGGCTGCGGAAGTAGACGACCACGCACAGCATCAGGCCGAGGATCACGGCCGGCAGAAGGCCGCCCGTGAAGAGCGCCGCGATCGACACGCCCGTCACCGAGCCGATGGTGATGAGTACGAGGCTCGGCGGCACGGTCTCGGTCTGCGCGCCGGTGGCCGCGAGCAGCGCAACGAGCTCGCCCTCGGCCGCGCCGCGCTTCTTCATCTCGGGGAACAACGCCGGAGCGATGGCGGCCATGTCCGCCGCCTTCGAGCCCGAGATGCCAGACACCAGGTACATGGCGCCCACCAGAACGTACGAGAGCCCGCCCTTCACATGCCCGAGCAGGCTCGCGAGAAACGCGACCATCGCCTTGGCCATGCCGGTCATCTCGATGAGCAGGCCCAGGAACACGAACAGCGGCACCGCCAGCAGAATGAGGTGCGACATGCCTTCGTCCATGCGCCCGACGATCACCGGCAGGGCGGTGTCGGTGGTCAGCGCGAGGTAGCCGAAGGTGCCCAGGCCGAACGCGAAGGCGATCGGGATGCCGCACAGCACGCAGCCCAGCACCACGCCGACGAAGAACACCAGCAGGTTGAGCCGGCCCAGGTCTTCGAAGACGGCGCGCCCCAGCGCGAAGGCGGCAACGATCGTGACGACTGCGGCCAGGGCCTTGGTCGATGTCTTCCAGTCGACGTCGCGGAAGAGCCGCAGCACCGCGAACACGGCCATCAATGCCACGCCGACCGGAAGCGCCGCGGCGCGCCATGCATTGGAGATGTCCAGCGCGGGCGTGGTGATGAAGCGCTCCTCCGAGGCGTACTCCCATGCGGGCCACGCCACCATCGCCAGGAAAGCCAGCGCCGCACAGAGCGACACGGCCTCGGCAAAGCGGCGTCGCGGTTCGCGAAGGTTCGACACCAGTGCCGTCATGCGCATGTGCTCGCCGCGGCGCAGCGCCACCACCGCACCCAGCATCGCCAGCCAGATGAAGAGCATCGAAGCGAGCTCGTCCGACCAGATCAACGGCTGGTGGAAGACGAAGCGCGCCATCACGCCGGCCAGCAGGACCACCACGTCGGCCAGCACGAGAGCGCCCGCGGTCGTGTCGACCAGCGCCCCCAGCACCCGCTCGGTGCGCGACGCGAAGGAGGCCGGGTTCGCGTCGCTCGCCGCGCCGCCTTGGTGGTGCAGGCGCCCGCGGGCCCCGGCTTCGCTCGGGGTGGCGTCGCACAGTGAGTCGGCCGGCAACGCGGCCGCGCGCGGCGTGCTCATGCGAGCTTGCCCGCGCTGCGCTCCAGGAGCGCCCAGGCCTCGTCGCCGTACTTGGCCTTCCATTCGGCGTAGAAGCCGGCCTTGCGCAACTGGTCGCGGAAGGCGGCGGGGTCGGGCTGGTTCACCTGCATGCCTTTGCCCGCCAGCTCCTTCTGCAGGTTGGCATTGAGCTCTGCGACGTCGGTGCGCTCCTTCATGGCCGCGGCATTGATGTGCTTGGCCACGATGGCTTGCAGGTCGGGCGGAAGCTTCTCCCAGGCGCGCCTGTTGGCGAGGAACCAGAAGCCGTCCCACATGTGGTTGCTCATCGAGCAGAACTTCTGCACCTCATAGAGCTTGGCGGTGGAGATGATGGCGAGCGGATTTTCCTGCCCGTCGACGATCTTGGTTTGCAGCGCGGAATACACCTCGGCGAAATTGATCGAGGTGGGCGCCGCATCCAGCGCCTTGAACATCGAGGTCCACAACGGCGACACGGGCACGCGGATCTTGAAGCCCTTCAGATCCGCCGGCGTGGCGACGGCCTTGCTCGACGAGGTGATCTGGCGAAAGCCGTTGTCCCAGATCTTGTCCATGGCCACGATGTTGGCCTTGGCGATCTGCGCGCGGATGTGGCTGCCCAAATCGCCGTCCATGGCCTTCCACACGCTCGCATAGTCGGGGAATGCGAAACCCACGCCGCTGATGGAGGCCGACGGCACCAGCGTGGACAGGATCAGCCCGGACAGAGTGAAGAACTCGACGCCGCCCGAGCGCAACTGGCTCAGCACGTCGGTGTCGGAGCCCAGCTGGTTGTTCGGGAAGATCTGGATGTCGACCCGGCCAGCGGTCTCCGCGCGGATGGCGTCCGCCATCTCCTTGGCCCGGATGTTCATCGGGTGGGAGACGGGCAGGTTGTTCGCGTACTTGTAGTTGAAGACGTTCTTCTGCGCAAAAGCGTGGCGCAGCGGAAGTGCGAGGCTGGTTGCGGCGGCGGCGGTGCGCAGCACGGTGCGGCGGTTGATGGTCATTCGTTGTCTCGATGTCTTGGTTTGTTTTGAATTCAATCGTCCGGAGGAAACGGGAATGGCGGTGGGGCAGGCTCAGTTCGTGGCAACCTCCCCCATGTCTCCGCGCTCGGCCAGCAGCCGGCGGATGTCGTTCTTGGTGACCTTGCCGTAGCCCGACTTGGGCAACGACTCCCAGAAGAAGACGTGGCGCGGCCACCGGTATCTGGCGCAGCGTCCATCGAGGTGGCCGAAGATGTCCTCGGGCGTCACGCCCTCGCGGTCGCACACGAGCACCGCGACACCCACTTCGCCCCACTTGGCGTCGGGCAGCCCCAGCACCGCGGCTTCGCGCACGGCGGGGTGCGTCAGCAGGACTTCCTCGACCTCGCGCGGGTAGACGTTGGAGCCGCCCGAGATGTACATGTCCGACTCGCGGCCGGTGATATAGAGCAGCCCCTGCGCATCCATGCGCCCGAGATCGCCGGTGTGGAACCAGCCGCCGCGAAGCGCCCTGGCCGTCGCGTCGGGGTTGTTGAAGTAGCCCGCGAACACGGCCGGCCCGCGGCAGCAGATTTCTCCTATCTCGCCGGCGGGCAGGGCTCGCATCCCCTCGTCGAGGATCGCCACCTCCATGCCGGTGCGCGGCCGTCCGCAGGAGCCGATGTGCGCTGCCGGATCGTCGTCGTCGGCCGAGTGCATCGACGGCGGCAGCACCGTGATACAGCCCGTGACCTCGCCCAGGCCGAAATACTGGACCAGCACCGGCCCGAGCTTCTGGAGCGCGCGCTTCTGGTCGGCCCGGTACATCGGCGCACCGGCGTAGACCACGTAACGCAGTGAGCGGTGGTCGAATTCGTCGACCGACGGGTCTTCAACGAGCATCTTGATGATGGTGGGCACGGTGAAGACATTGCTGACCCTGTGCCGCTGCACCAGCGACCAGAAGGTGCGCGGCTCCAGCCGGTCGGACGAAGGCAGCACGGTGGCCGCGCCGCGCGCCACGTTCAGCAGCGCGTGGATGCCGGCACCGTGCGACAGCGGCGCGACGGCGATGGAGCGGTCGTTCTCGGTCGTTCCGGGTATCAGGTCGGCCAGGTGGTTCGTCACGACGAAGGCGAGCTGCCCGTGCGTGAGCACCGCGGCCTTGGGCTTGCCGGTCGTGCCCGAGGTGTAGAAGTACCACAGGGGCGTGTGCGCCTCCACGTCTGCGATGGACTTCGGTGCGTCGGCATTGGCGGCGAGCAGCGGCTCGTAGCCGTGCTCGCCCGGCCGCGCCGCACCGATGACCACGACATGGCGCAGGTGCGTGCTCGCGCCGCGCACCGCGTCCACATGTGCCGCAAAGCAGTCTTCCGCCAGCATCACCGCGGCCTCGCTGGCGCTGCCCAGGTAGGCGACCTCGGGCGGCGTGAGCCGGAAGTTGACCGGCACCCACACCGCCCCCATGCGGAACGCGGCCCAGCAGCTCTCGAACAGCGCGATGCTGTTGCGCGACTGGACGAGCAGCTTGTCCCCGGGCTGCATGCCGAGTGCACGCAGGCCTTGCACCAGCGCATCGACGCGCGCGTCGATCTCGCGCCATGTCCAGCTTCGCTCTTCGAGGATCAGTCCGGCGCGTTCGGGGAACAGCGCCGCCGTCTGCGACAGCAGCACCGACAGGTTCGCGGCCTGCGCTGCGCTCACGCCGCCTCCAGCACGCTGAGGTAGTTGGCGACGGCCGCGCCGCCCATGTTGAACACGGCACCGGGCTTGCCCGTGCCAACCTGCATGTCTCCGGCCAGGCCGGTCAGCTGCATGGCGGCCATCACGTGCTGGGAGACGCCCGTCGCGCCGATCGGGTGGCCGCGCGACTTGAGGCCACCCGACGGGTTGACCGGCAGCCGCCCGTCCTTGCGGGTGACGCCGTCGAGGATGGCACGCGCGCCCTGGCCATGCGGTGCCAGCCCCATCGCCTCGTACTCCAGCAGCTCGGCGATGGTGAAGCAGTCGTGCGTCTCCACGAAGCCGAGGTCATCGAGCCTGAGCTGCGCCGCCGTCAGCCCGCGGTTCCAGGCCAGCGCCGCGCCCTCGAAGCGCGTCGGGTCGCGCCGCGACAGGGGCAGGTATTCGTTCACCTGCGTGTGCGAACGCCAGCGCACCGCCGGCACCGTGGCCGAAGCGGCCGGCACCGCCGAGATGACCAGCGCCGCGGCGCCGTCCGAAACCAGCGAGCAGTCCGAACGCTTGAGCGGTCCCGCGACGAAAGGGTTCTTCTCGGAAGGATGGCGGCAGAAATCGAATCCGAGGTCGCGCCGCATGTGCGCAAAGGGGTTGTGCATGCCGTTGGCATGGTTCTTCGCGGCGATGGCCGCGAGCGCATCGCTCTGGTCGCCGAAGCGTTCGAAGTAGCCGCCCGCGATCTTGCCGAACACGCCCGCGAAGCCCGAGGGCGTGTCGCCTTCCTCCTTCACGTAGGAGCAGCGCAGCAGCGTCTGCGCGACGACCGGGCCCGGCACTGCGTTCATGATCTCGAAACCCACGACCAGCGCGTGGCGCACGCGGCCGCTGCTCACGGCGTCGAGCGCGGCCCAGATCGCCGCCGAACCGGTGGCGCAGGCGTTTTCCAGGCGCACGGCCGGCACATGGCGCAGCGCCGGTATCGCCATCGCCACCAGCGAGGCGCTGAAATCCTGCGGCAGGAAGCCGCCGTTGAAGTGGCCGACGAAGATGCCGTCGATGTCTTCTGCGCCGAGGCCCGCGGTCCGCAGCGCGGGCTCGACCGCGTCGCGGATCAGCTGTTCGCTGTCGGCCGCGTCGAGCTTGCCGAAGGGCGTGTGGCCCCAGCCGATGATGTAGTTTTGCG
The DNA here is from genome assembly GCF_030815625.1 of Variovorax sp. W1I1. Lineage (NCBI taxonomy): Bacteria > Pseudomonadati > Pseudomonadota > Betaproteobacteria > Burkholderiales > Comamonadaceae > Variovorax > Variovorax sp. W1I1. Next base: position 2,664,362 of record NZ_JAUSWZ010000001.1, read on the forward strand.
TGCTCATGGTCGTTGTTCCTCAGGCGTGGGCCGCTTGCGCTGTGGGCAAGCCCCGGCGCAGCGTCGGCAGGCCGACGCCGGTGGCCTCGAAGCCGCCATCCACTGCGATCACCTGGCCGTTGATGAAGCTGGCCGCGTCGCTGCACAGAAAGCCGACGGTGTTGGCCATTTCCTCGACGCTGCCGTAGCGTCCGAGCGGAATCGCGTCGTGGTAGTCGGAGCGGATCGCCACGCTGTGGACCAGCTTGGCCATCTCGGTCTCCACCGGTCCGGGCGCGATGACATTCACGCGAACGCCCGCGTTGCCGAGCTCGACCGCATACTGCTTCGTGAGATGAATGAGCGCTGCCTTGCTGGTGCCGTAGGCCACCCGCAGCGTGCTGGCGCGCAAGCCCGAGATCGAGGCCACGTTCACCACGGCGCCGCCGCCGGCCCGTGCCATCGACGCGCCGAAGGCCTGCGTGCACAGGAATGCGCCGTCCAGGTTGGTGCCCAGCACCTTGCGCCAGTCCGCGAAGGTGGTCTCCGAGATGCGCTTGAACACCGCCACGCCGGCGTTGTTGACCAGCGCATCGACGCGGCCATAGCGCGCAGCGACCGTCCGTGCGGCGGCATCGACCTGCACCGCGTCGGATACGTCGCAGTGGACGCCGAGCACGCGATCGGGCAGGGCGAGTTCGCGCGCCGCGGCGTCCAGCGTGGCGTGGTCGTTGTCGAGCAGCGCGATCCGGTAGCCGTGGGCGAGGAACCACTGTCCGATCGCTAGGCCGATGCCGCGTGCGCCTCCGGTGACGACGGCGACGCGGGAGGAAGAAGAGTTGTCTGTCATGGTTTTCTTGGGGGTTGCGGAATCAGGAAACATCGAAAGGCAGCCACTCCTCGAGCGTGATCTCGAAGGTGACGCACACGGCATTGGCGCCGGCCACGAACGGGCCGCCATAGACCTGGCCGTTCGCGTCGGCGACCACGCCCGTGAGGGCCGCGCGCAGCGTGCCGTCGGGCTGGCGGCGCACCTCGCCGGCCAGGCTCACGACCTCGACGGCGGGGCCGCGAATGACCTGGCACGAGCCGTCGGGCCGCTCCAGGCAGGCATCGATCAGGCTGCCGAGCGCGCCGCGCACGAAAGCGTTGCCGAAGCCTTGTGCGACGCAGAGCTTCTCGACGCTGCGCATCAGGTCTTCGTTGGGGCCGATGCGGGCGTAAGCCACCCGGCCCATGCGGCCGCGTTCGATCAGGCGCACATCAGACATGGGTCGCCTCGCGCGCTTGGGGGTGCATCAAGGGCATGCGGGTTTCCTCGTCGTACGACACGCGCAGCTCGAAGCTGTCCAGCGCGGTCACCACCGCCGTGACCGGAATGCAACCGACCACCGTGCGCTCGGTCAGGATGTGTCCGCCGCGCACGCGCCCGTCGGCCTGGCAGAACGCGCCGTGGCAATGAACGATCGGGCTGCCGGCAGCCGACCGGCCCAGCGTGGCGTTGCCGAAGATCAGGCGCGCACCGCGCAGGGTCTCGGGCGCCCCGTAGGTGGCGAGCACACGGCCGGTGGGATCGGGCAGCGCCATGCAGAAGCTCAGCTGCTCGAGTTCGCCGTCGATGAGCGTCATCGATGCGCTGGCCACGTCGTGCGTGGTCAGCAGCTGCACGAGGGCTTCGTGCAACGTGCGCCCCGCAGGCAACGCAAGGCGAAAGTGCCGGCTTTGGTCGGCATGCATGTGTGCGATCCGCACAGGCCTGTAGGGGCCAGGGTGAACCACGGTCCGTGCTCGTGGCAGGGCCGTCGCTTTCTCTGTCATTTCTTTGTCTCCTTGGCCCGCGGCAGGGGTAACGCCGGCGCCTTGGAGCAAAGTCTAGGATCGGACATCCATAGCAACAAATCTACAATTCAGATCGATCAATACAGGATTCAGATCGATGGAAATTCGTCACCTTCGCTGTCTAGTCGCTGTCGCCGAAGAACTTCACTTCGGCAGGGCCGCGCAACGCCTGCATCTTTCGCAACCGCCGGTGAGCCTCGCGATCAAGGAACTGGAAGAAGAACTGGGCGTGGCGCTGTTCGAGCGCACGTCGCGCCGGATTGCCATCACGCGCGCAGGCGAGGAGGCGCTACACGACGCACGCGCCGTGCTCGCGGGAATGGAAACCATGCGCCGCCGCGCGCAGGACGGCGCCTCCGGGGTCATGGGTTCGATCGCGGTCGGCTTCATCAGCCTGCCGGCCTACTCGTTCCTTCCGCCGACGCTGCTGCGCTTCAACGAGGCCTACCCGAGGGCCAGCGTGGCGCTGCGCGAAGGCATCACCGAGCAGATCATCGCGGACGTGGAGGCGGGCCATCTCGACGTCGGCATGGTGCTGCAGCCGGCCGACATGCCAGAGACGCTCGGCTCGCGGCTGGTGCAGAAAGACACGCTCATCCTCGCGCTGCCCGAGGCGCACCCGCTGGCCGGTACGGGTCCGGTGGCGCTGGAGAAGTTCTCGAGCGAACGCTTCCTGGGCTTCGAACGCCACATCGGCCCGCAGATGTTCGATGCCATCGTCGCGACCTGCATGCGGCGCGGCTTCAGCCCGCTGATGTTTCCGGCGCGCCAGATGAACACCATCGTGAGCCTTGTGTCGGGCGGCGTCGGCGTCGCCCTGGTGCCCGCTTGCGTGAAGGCGCTGCACCGCGAAGGGGTGGTCTACCGGTCGTTGAAGGGCGAGAAGACCTACGTGGACACACTGGTGGTCTGGCGCAAGTCGGACGAGTCGCCATTGGTCAAAGCCTTGCTTGCATTGCTGCCGGACAAGGCGGGGCGTGCGAGGGGCAGGTGAACGTTCGAGGCAGCGCAGGCCTGCCGCGGTGTCACTGCGCGCTGCCCAGGCTGCCGCTCGCGCCTGCCATCTGCACAACAGCTTGCGCCGCCCGGTTTCGCAGCCGCAGCGCCAGCCCTGTCGCCGCGGCGAGCACGCACAGCACTGCGCTGAACGTGACGCCCAGCCCGCGTGCGTCCGACAGCATGCCCAAGAGCGGTGATACCAGTCCGCCCACCGACAGCGCCAGTCCCAGCGTGATGCCGCTCGCGGTGGCCGGGTTGCGCGGCAGATAGTCTTGCGCCAGCGTTACCTGCGCGGCGAACGGCAGGAACATGCTCATGCCCAGCAGGGCCGTGCAGCCCAGCGCCCAACCGGCCGAAGGCGCGAGCACGAGGCCTGCCAGCGAGGGCAGGGCGAACAGGTAGCCCGCCCGGATGGTGCCGATGCGCCCGATGCGATCGCCGAGCCAGCCGCCCAGGAGCACCCCCGCAGCGCCCGAAGCGGTGAAGCCCGTGAGGGCCGCCGCCCCCTGGAAGCCGGTGCCGTGCAAGTCGCGCGTGATGCGCAGCGACAGCATCGAAAGCACGGTGACGTAAGGAATCGACCAGCAGACGATGGTCGCCACCAGCCAGCCGAACGCGCGCCAGTCGTTATGCGGCTTGAGCAGTGCAGCACCGGCGTTGCCCGCAGAGCCGGACGCGGCGCCCGACGCACTGCCGCGCCCGGCGTTTGACAGCAGCCACACGGCCCCCATCGCCAGCGCTGGCAGGCCCAGCAGGTAGCTGTGCGCAAGGCCTGCGCCGCCCACCACGGCGGCTGCCAGCATGGGCGCGAACGAGGCGCCGATGGTGCCGCCCACCGAGAACACGCTCATCGCCTTCTGCGAAGCGCCGCCAGCCGCGCGCGCAGCCACCGTGGCCGGCGGGTGATACGCCGCGATGCCGAGCCCGCACAGCGCGATGGCGATCCAAGTCAGCAGGTAGCTGTGGCTCAGGCCCGCCAGCACCACGCCCAGTGCCGCCACGAGGAAGCCCGTGGGCACCAGCCAGCTGCGCGGATGGCGGTCGGCGTAGAGGCCGACCAGCGGCTGCACCACGCTCGAGAGGCCGGTCGCGGCGAGCATCAGCCCGCTCACGGCGGTGTAGCTGTAGCCGCGCTCCAGCACCATGAAAGGCAGCAGCGCCGGCACCAGGCCCTGGTAGAGGTCGTTGACGGCATGGGTGCCCGTGAGCAGCCCGAGTCGACGCTTGTTCATTCGATCGCTTTCCGTAAGTCATTAGAAAAAAGCCATCGTAAAAATCGGCGCGCAGATGTTCTTGCTACGAATCAGCATCTATCGTCGAGAAATGGACAATCTCAATCTACGGCCGGAAGAGGGCGAGTCGACGCCGCGCGAGGTGGCGGTGCTCGCGACCGACCCGGCGGGCAATGCCTTCATTCCATCGCACACCCATCGGCGCGGGCAGCTCATCCACGCCATTTCAGGCGTGATGCTCGTAAGCGCGGCGGCCGGCAGCTGGGTGGTGCCACCCGGGCGTGGCGTGTGGGTGCCGGCAGGCATGGCACATCAGATCCGCATGGCGGGCGAAGTGCAGATGCGCACCGTGTTCGTGGAGCCCGGAACGCGGGCAGACCTCGGCGACGGGTGCCGGGTGATCCGGGTCGGCGCGCTGTTGCGGGAGCTGATCGTCGCCGCCGCGTCGCTGCCGCGGGCCTACGCGCCGGGCGGACGCGACGAGCGGGTGATGGAGCTGATCCTCGACGAGATCGAGAGCGCGCAGGCCCTCTCGCTTCACGTGCCCATGCCGCGCCATGCGCGGTTGGCGGCACTGTGCGAAGCGTTGGTGCGCGACCCGTCGTCGCCCGCCTCGCTGGACGGCTGGGCGCTGCAACTGCACATGAACAGCCGCACGCTGGCGCGACTGTTCCAGCGAGAGACCGGCATGAACTTCGGCGCCTGGTGCCGGCAGGCACGGCTGCTGCTCAGCCTGCCGAAGCTGGCGGCGGGCGCATCGATCCTGGAGGTCGCCCTCGCGCATGGCTACGAGAGCCCGAGCGCGTTCACAGCGATGTTCCGCCGAACGCTGGGCGTGGCGCCGAGCCAGTACCTGCACCAGGAGGGCTGAGGCTGACCTGGCGCTGCTTTCGTATCCGCCCTGAGCGATGGTGCCGTTCGGATGGCAATGCAGGTACTTCGCACGCGAGCCGACGCGACTCTGTGAGTTCGCACTTCAAGAGGCGCCCGCGCAGGGGCGGACACTGCACACATGTCGGGTGATTGGCCAACCAGCCCCGCTGATAAAAGGCTGATGCCCGGCAAACCCCAGAGTCGAAAGCAGCGCACTTGCAACGCCAGCGGAATGGATCCGGTGAGCTGAGCTTGATAAAGGTGCTGTGACCTTTTGCAGGACACCGTCCACTCGGCCGCGACTTTCTGGACAGCTGTTTGGGGATCGTGCTTCAGCTTGCGCTCCGCATCGCGAGAGCGCCGGATGACATGCAGACGCGTCCAAGTCTCCTCAGGAGGAAAATATATCTGCCACTTTTCGATGTGTCAGCGTCCGTTGGGATGGGCCGAGCTGGGCTTGATGCGATCAAAAATTTAGCATGAGTTTGGAACCGGGCTCAGTCGCTGATGCTGACGGTATTCCTGACGGTATGAGAGAAACGGTGTGCTCCCCAAGGCTTTATCCATGCGACTTTTCCCAGCCAATTGACGATCGAGTGGGAATGATCCGCCGCACACAGCCGGTCGGCCAGCATCTCAAGCTGCCAACACCAGCACCTTGAACTGACTCGGCACGATTCGCATGCCGATGATGTTGCAGCGGTTCTGCACGGCAAGGCTGGTCATGCGGGTGCAGGGCGTGCCCTTCAGCAGCACGGTGAACGCGCCGGTGATGTGGCGTGAGGGGCCCATCACCGTCTGCGACACCACGCCCATCAGCACGCCCGCGTTGTCGCCGTTGGTGATCGGCGTGATGGTGGCCATGTTGTGCGCGGGCGTGCCGCCGTAGAGGATGTTCCAGGCGTTGGGAATGGCCGTTGGCCCGAGCGCGAAGTTGGGGTAGGGGATGGGAAGTGCGGGCGGCGTCTTGCAGACATCCGGAAAGGCGAGATCCACGCCCATCATCTGTGCATTGGCAAACATGGCAAAGGCTCCTTGATCGCGTCGTTGGTGGTCAGAGGCAGCGGGGGCGGAGGCAGGGGTCAGCCCATGTGGATCTGTTCGGCATCGACCTTGACCAGCGCCTTGCTGGTGACCAAGGTGTTCTTCGCGTGCAGGCGCAGTGTTTCGCTTGCCTGCATGTCGATCTGGCCCGCGCGCACCTGCTCGACCTCCTCGGTCAGGCGAAAGCTCGAACGCGTGAGCACGCTCAGCCGGTCGAGCACGGTCTCCAGCGTGCGGCCCACGAAGCGCGCGACCAGCGTGGTCACGCGCACTTCGGCGCCGCGGTAGTCCATGTCTGCGATATCCAGACGCGCCTTCTGCGCCTGCAGCGTCAGCGTGGGCGCATCCAGTGCGATGCGCCCCTGGCGCGAGCTGATGGTGAGGTCGCCGTCCGTGACGATGCGCGACTGGCTCGCATCCGCCTGCGTGACGACCGCGATCAGGTAGAGCTGGTCGCGGTGCGGGCCGGCCACCAGCACGGTGTCGCCCGGGCTGGGCTGCAGCAGGCAGCTTGCGGCGCGAGGACAGTGCCAGCGTTCGCCGCCGTCCTGCGGTGCGACGAGAAAGCCGCCGCCGTCGGCCAGCGCTTGAACCACCGTGCCGAGCGCGCTGCCCGTCCATGGCGAAACGGCTGTCGCGGAGGAGGGCAGCGGCTTGCGCAGCAGCGCCTGCATGTCAAGGGAGGGCGTGTCGTCGCCGGCTGCAACGCCGACGATGGCCCGGGCGGACTCGCGAATGGCACGGTGGGTCATGGGGCGATGTCTTTCGGGTCGGGCGGCAAGGGCCGCCCGAAGGTGTCGCGGCCCGCACGGTGCGGCCGGCTCGCGCGGGCGGCCGAGAAGCGCTCGGCCTCGAACAACGCGGGATCGCTGTCGAGCACGCCGAGGCGGTCGCTCCAGCGCGCGCCGTCTTCGATGGCGCGGTGCAATTGCGTGCGCTGGAAGGTGGCGCCGCGCATGTCGGCACCGCGCAGGTCGGCATACGAGAAGTCCGCGTAGACCAGCTGGCTGCGCGCGAACGAAGTGCGATCGCAGCGCGCGCGGTGGAACACGCATTGCACGAGCTGTGCGTCCGAAAGGTCCGCATCGGCCAGCAGCGCATCGACCCAGATGCTCTGCGCGAAGTGCCCGCCGCGGCAGTCGGCACCGCGCAGGTCCGCCTCCGGAAAAAGGCATTGGGGCGCATGCACGCCCGCGAGCACCGCGCGTTCCAGCTTCGCGCCCTTGAAGTTGCATTGCGTGAGCCGCGCGCCCTTGAAGTTGCAGCCCGCGAGGTCCGCGTCGATGAACTGGCAGAGATGGAACTGCTGCGCCGAAAAATCCTGCGCTGCCAGATCGGCCTCGCTGAAGATCACGTTGTGAAAGCTCGCGGCCTTGAAGCTCGCGCCGCGCAGCCCGGCGCGGTAGTAGACGGTGGTGTCGAGCCGCACGTCGTCGAAGTGCGCCCCGTCGAGCGTCGATTCGCCGAACACGGTCTTGGTGAGGTCGGCGCGGTCGAAGCGCGCCGCATCCAGCGTGCTCTTGTGGAAGGCCGCGAGGTCCAGGCGTGCCGTCGCGAAGTCGGCGCCCTGCAAGGTCGATTCGCTGAAGGCCGCGCGCGTCATCGTCGCGCCCCGCAGGCTTGCCTGCGAGAGGCTGCACTTGTGGAAGGCCGCGCGCTGCAGGTCGGCGGCGTCGAGCCGCGCACCGTCGAAGCGGCAGGTGTCGAACATCGACTCGGCCAGTTGCGTGCCTTCGAGGCTCGCCTGCGAGAAATCGCATTCGCCGAAGGTGCCGCCGCGCAGGTCGAGGTGATCGAGGCGCATGCCCTTGAAATCCTGGCCCTTGATGAACTCGCCGCCGCGAACCTTCTGTGCCAACGCATCCGGCGTCATCGCGCCGGTTCCGCCGCATGCCGCGGGACGGTCTTGGCCTGTTCGATGTAGGCGCCGCGGGTTTCGGTGACGGTGTCGATCAGCGCTTGCGACACGTCGGCGCGAAAGAGATTGGCGTCGCGCAGGTCGACGCCGGCGAGCGTCGCTTTCTGGAGGCTTGCGTTCATGAGGTTGGCGCCGCGCAGCGACGCATGGGTCAGGTCGGCGCGGATGAACAGGCTCTCCGGCGCATCGACAAGGCTCAGGTCCGCGCCCACGAGGCTGCAGCCCGAGAGGTCGCAGGTGTCCAGCGTGGCGCGGCTCAGGCGCGCACCGTCGAGCACCATGTCGCGCAGGCTGCACTGCAGGAGCGTTGCGTCCTGGAAGTCGACGGTGCGCAGGCTGCTGGTGCCGACGAAGCAGGTGGTCTTGAGCGTGGCCGCGGCGAAGGTGATGCCGTGGTCGCCGACGGTGTGAACCCAGGCGCATGCCTCGAGATGCGCCTGCGGAAAATCCAGGCGCTCGACCACGGAGGAGATCAGACCGAACTTGTGCAGGCGCGCCGCGCGAAAGCTGCAGTCGATCAGCCGGCTCTGCTCGAGCAGCGTCACGTAGTCGAAGTGCGCGCGGTCGAAGCGGCAGTTCTGGAAGTGCATGCCGAAGAGGTTCAGGTGCGCGATGCGCGCATCCGAGAAGTCGCAGTCGTCGAAGCGGGTTTTCTCGATCGTGGTTTCATCGAACTGCGCGCGCGCGAACGAGGTGTGCGCGCAATGCGCAAGGCTCAGGTTGGCGCCGCGCAGCACGCAGCCGGCTAGCGACGCACCTGCCAGCCGCGCGCGGACCAGCACGGCTTCGGTGGCGTCGGCATCGTCGAGCCTTGCGCCGCACAGGTCCGCACTCTCGAGCAGCGTGCGGTGCAGGCGGGCGCAGCGCAGGTCCATGTGCGAAAGGTCGGCGCCTGTCAGGTCCATGCCGGAGAGATCGCGGGTGGTGGACATGAGCGCCTGTACGCGCGCCCGTGCTTCACCGGCGCGTTCGACGGTCATGGCATCGGCCGCGGACTGGTGCTGCGCGCCGAGCCGGTACATGTCGATCAGGCCGCGACGGCCGCTCTCGGCGGTCTTCGCAAGATCGGCCTCCTGGGCCGGTGACATGGGCGCGGTGCGCGTGGCCGGGGCGATGCCCCGCATGCCCTGCATCAGCGCCCTGGCATCGAACGTGGGCGGACCTTTGGCCTGGCCGCCGTTCGCATCGGCCACGAGCGCGCGGCTGTCGAAACCCACCTTGCGCGATTCCACCGCATTGGCCTCGGCCATCTGCGCGAGTTCGCGACGCGCGGCGTCGAGTTTCTGTTGCTGTTCGCGCTCGTAGACCTTGGTGCGCTGGATGAACTCGGGCAGCTCGTTCAGCGTCGGCATCTTCGTGAAGGGCTCGGGCGATGCGCGCTCCTTGAAATGGCGCGGCTTGTGGCCGAGGTCGAGCGCCTGCTGCGTGAGGTCTTGCCGCAATGCGTTGCCGCGCACGCGCATGTTGCGCACGAGCACGGACTCTTCCTCTTCCATCTGGTCGACCCACAGGCCGATGGCTTCGGCAGGCAGCAGCTCGTCGTCGCGGAACATGTAGAGGCCGCCGGTCTCGGGATCGCAGCGGCGCTGCAGGATCGCGAAGTAATGTTCGAGTGGCCGCGCGGTTTCGGCGGCGGACTCGATCGCGGGCATCACGTGGGTGATGTCCGCCGCGTCGTCCTCGGAGATGGCGGTTTCGCCATGCCAGATCAGCGCGACCTGCGCCAGGTGCGGAAAGAACCACGCCGTGGTGAGCCGCAGCGCCACCTCTTCGAAGCGCTCGGGCTCGGCCTGGCCCGAGGCGCCCTTGCGTGCGATGAAGGCGCGCGCGCGCCAGTCAGGCAAGCGGCCGCGCTGTACCGGCAGGGTGGGGTGCATGTTCCACACCTCATAGGGCGTGCCGCCCGGAATGCGGTCGTGGTCCGGCCAGCGCTGCTCGGGCGATGCGGCGTTGAAGAGGCGCCAGTCCATGTCCTCCGAAAAGCCGGGGAAAAGGTTCTCGCGCCAGTGCGCGTCGTAGTGCTTGCCGATCAGGCGCATGCGGCTGGGCCAGCTCACGTCCATCGCGCCGAAGCACGCGGGCTCCGGCTGCCGCGAGGGGCGGTCGATGCGGCGCTGCGGATGCTCGACATTGGGCAGGCGCTGCACCAGCAGGCCGTTCACCAGTTCGGGCGCATGGCCGATGCCCAGCGGGTTGTCGGCGAAGGCGGGGCCGCCGAAGGCACGGGTCCAGTCCAGGCGCATCGATTCGAAAGGCTGCGGCGCGGTCGCCCGGCCATCGAGCCAGAAGCGGTCGCCGAACACCACAAGCTGCCGGCTCAGCGCGCCGACGTTCAGCGCGACGGCGCAGGCGGTTTTTTCCTTCTGGTGATGCGTGTACGCATGGCCGGTCGCAAGGAATTCGGCGCATGCCTTGGGCATGCCGAGATCGAGCACCCCCGTGGGACCCAGTTCGTTGGAGACCGTCTTCCAGAACTCGGGCTCGGGCAGCAGCACGGGCGTTTCGTCCATGGCGACCATGCCCATGCAAGTCACGCCCAGCCGCTGGTGGCCGGCGCGCAGGAAAGGGCGCGTGATGATGCTCAGGCGCAGGGGTTTGACGGTCTTCACGGCGAGGCTCGCATCAACCCGCGGCGCGCGCGATTTCGAGCGGCGTGCGCGTGCGGTCGATGGCCAGGCTGGACGCATCGTGAGGGTCGCGCAGCAGGTGCACCCGCGTGCCCGCAATGCAGAACTGCGGCAGCAGGGCTTCGTCGACCAGTGTGCGCACGACGGCCGGGTTCGAGCCGCCCGCGCCGTCGAACACCTTCAGCGACATCTCGACCGCCAGCACCGTTTGTCCCTGCGAGCCGCCGCGCGTGAGTTGGTGCGCCGAGCGCTTGACCGATTCGACGATGGCTTCCGCCGGAACGCCGTGCTGCGCGAGGCGCTTCCAGGTCTTCTCTTCGGCCGAATAGATGCGGTTCTCGCGCGAGGCGACGATCGCCACCGACACGGCCGTCACAATCACCGCGCTCATCACGACGGCGAAGACGATCCAGAGCAGCGTTTCAAACCACAAGGGTCAGCACCTTGAACTTCGCGGCCAGGCCGCCGGTGGCGATGAGCATGCCCTTGTTCGCAATGGCCAGGCCCTTGGCGCTGACTTCGAGCGGCTTGTTCTTCAGCGAGAAGACGGCCGTGTCGATCTTCACGGTCGCGATCTGCGCATTGAGCCCGGCGTAGTACTGCAGGCGCGCGCCCCACACGTCGAACGACATGCCCACCAGGCTGATGCGAAGGCCCACCCCGCCCGCGCGGAACAGCCGCCAGTCGCTGCTCTTGGCGTAGTTGTTGATGTAGGTGGCGGAGTTGTTGGTGTAGTTGACGGTCAGGTTGTTGTAGGTGGTCGACGTCGTGTTGTAGGTCGTTGTGTTGATGACGTGCTGCGTCGTGTTGTGGATGTGGTTCGTGGTGTTGAAGGTCACGTCCGGCGAGGTGTGCACCGTCGGGCCGGTGACCGTGGTGGTCGAGGGGCCGTTGACCAGCACCGTGTTCGAGGTGTTGATCGTGTCGTTGCGGCCCGCGCTCACGAAGCGGATTTCCTGTCCGTCGATGGTGCCGTTGAAGCCGCCGGTGATGGCGAGCTTGACGCCGCCGGTGATGGTGTCGTTCAGCCCGCCGCTGAGCATGCGCGTCTTGCCGCCGGAGATCGTCTGGTTCACGCCGCCGCTGATGGTCTCGCCGAAGCCTCCCGCCACGTCGCGGGTGTCGCCGCCGGTGATGGTTTCCTTCGCACCCGCGGTGATGTCGCGCGTCTCGCCGCTCTGGTAGGTGGCCGACTCATGACCCTTGATCAGCGTGGTGCGGGTGCCGCCGGTGGTGTGGGTCTCGTCGGCTTCGACCTCCACGTCGAGGTTGCGCTCGGCGTGCAGCAGGATCTGTTCGGCGCCCGTGCGGTCTTCGAAGCGCAGCATGTTGGCCTGGTTGGCCGCGCCGCCGGTGCTCGAGCGCGTGAGGATGCCGCTGGCCGTGGCGTTGGCGGGAAGTTCCCATGGCGGCATCTGGTCGCTGTTGTAGACGCGGCCGGTGATGATGGGGCGATCGGGTTCGCCACCGATGAAATCGACGATCACTTCCTGGCCCACGCGCGGCATGTGCATCGTGCCGTAGTTGGCGCCGGCCCAGTTGCTCGACACGCGCACCCAGCAGGAGCTGTTCTCGTCGGACTGGCCGTATCGGTCCCAGCGGAACTGCAGCTTCACGCGGCCGAAGCGGTCGGTCCAGATTTCCTCGGGGCCGACGACGGTGGCGGTCTGCGGGCCGTTGGTGCGCGGCTTGGGCGTCCTGCGCGCGGGGCGGTAGGCGACGGTGGAGGGCAGCACGGTGAAGTCGAACTCGCACACCGATTCCGCGCTGCCGCCGCTCGAATACTCGGGTTCCTGCAGGTCGTAGCGGGTCTCGGTGACGAGGTACTCGCGGTTGTCGGATTCGCGCGGGCAGTGCGTCATCTGGAACAGGTAGCCCGGCGCCATGCCCAGGACGTTGGTGTGTCCCGACGCCAGTTCGTGCGCGCACTGCAGCTCCTGCAGGCGGACCTTCGCGTAGGCATCGCCTTGCCCGTGCTCGCTGTAGCCGCCGAGCCATTCGTAGACTTCGTAGGTCGAATGCTCGTGGCCCTTCGGGTCCTGCTGCACGCTTTGCAGCGAGGCGCGTGACTTCTTGAAATCGAAGTCGTCGAGCATCACGCGGCCCGAGGTGATCTGCTCGGAAATGCGCCACCGGTCGATGCACGGCTCCATCGCGTTGACGACGCGGTCGCGCGGACGGTAGGGAATGCTCGCGTAGCCCGGCAGCCTGGCGTAGCCGCCGGTGTCATCGGCCAGCACCAGAAGGTGCGCGCCGTTGCTGTGCTCGAAATGATAGGCGATGCCTTCGTGCTCCATGAGGCGGCTCACGAAGGCGAAGTCGCTCTCCTGGTACTGCACGCAATATTCCCACGGGCGGTAGTTGCCGGTAAGTCGCTTCTCGAACTGAAAGCCGTACTTGCCCAGCACATCGTCGAGTACCTCGGGCACGCTCTTGTTCTGGAAGATGCGGCAGTCGGTGGTGCGCGTGAGGTACCAGAGCCAGGGCTGCACCAGCGCGCGGTAGATGTAGTGGCGGCCGGTTTCGTTGGCGCGGCCCACGAGCTCGAAGCGCACCACGGTGCCGTTGAGAAAACGCGGTGCGCCGCCGTCCTGCAGTTCGATGGTGAGCGATGTGCCCAGCAGCGTCTTCAGGTCGAGGCTGAAGCTCGTGCTGACCATGTCCACCTCGAACTCGAACAGTCGCGAGAGGCCTTCGTGCCCACGCATGGCGCGAAATTTGAGGTGCTCTGCACCGAGTGCGGTGTGAACCTGAACGGTACGCGTCATTCGGAATTTCCCTGACCCCTTGGAGCTTGTTGCGGTTGCAAGCCTTCGGAGGCAGTCTAGAAATTCGTTATGTCATATGCATGACGTGGGCGTGCTGCGCCCTATGGAAATGCAAAGCGCGAACACCTCGCGGCAACGCCGCATCGAGGTCACGCGCGGCTTCATGGAACTCGGCCGTGCGCATTCGCGTGCGGTCGTTGTAGGTCTTCGGTGTGAAGTCAAAAAGAGGTTGTAATTCTTTGGAATTCATCACGCCGAGTTGCATTCAGTTGCGGTTGACCATGCCTTCTGTTCCCCTCAAGATAACAAGTGTTGACGATGGTTAATCACAAGGGGGGGCCGGTTGTTGCCGAGTGAGATCGATTTGTTGCAGTCGCCTGTCGAAGGCCCGCTTCCATGCGGCGAGGATCTGGAGTACGACCCCGATTTCATGGCGTTGCAACAGGCGACGACGGGCAAGCGGGAGCAACAGTTCGGCGCCACGATCATTCCGGCAGAGCCTCCCGACTGGGCCCGCGTGGAACGCATCGCCAAGCAGTTGTGCGAACGCACGCGCGACCTGCGGGTGCTGGTTCCGCTGACCCTGGCATGGACCGAGACGCGTGGCCTCCCCGGCTACGTCGATGGCCTTCGGCTGGTCGACTTTGTGCTGCAGAACTTCTGGGATGAAGTGCATCCGCGCGTCATCGCCGATGGTTTCGAAGACCCGTTGCCGCGCATGAATGCGTTGGCTGCGCTGGCAGAAACCGAAGGGCTCGGGCGCAGCGTGCGAGATGCACGCCTGCTCGACGACGGTGGTTCGTCGGTGAGCCTGCGGCGGGTCGAGGCCCTGCTCGATTCGAGCAAGGCCGATCAGATCGACTATCCCGGCGGCATCGGCCGCTTGCGTGAAGCGGCGCGCCGCGCGCATGAGAAAGCAACGCCCGCGGTGGTTGCCTTGCGCGCCGCGCTGGAGCTGCTGCAGCGCATTCGCGAGACTTCCGAACGCGCACTGGGACAAAGCTGGGCGCCTGATTTCTCCCGGCTCGAACGCTCGCTTCGCACCGTGATCCAGTTGCTGCCAGAGCAGGCGCAGCCCGATCCGGCACCGAGCCTTCCGAGGGAGAACGACATGAATCCACAAGGGACTGCGCAGTCTGTTTCGAGCGCGCAGTCCTCGATCTCGGCGGCTGCAAGTGGCGGCGCAGGCCTACGCGCACCCGGTATTAAAGAGATTGAAATATCGAGCCGTGATGATGTGCGAGTGCTGTTGGAGAAGGCTTGCGAGTACCTGGAGCGCACGGAGCCCAGTCACCCTGCGCCCATGCTGATACGGCGAGCGCAAAGACTCATGGACCTCAACTTCTTCCAGATCATCGAAGAGCTTGTGCCCGAGGGATTGCAGAAGATCGAGGGACTTGCCGGACGGCCGTTGAACGGCGGTGCCGCGCCTGAATAGGCGGCCATCGCAGTCGATGCCGAAGGCTTGCGCCGCCAGGACAGACAGTCGGGTCCGACCCATGGATTCAGTTTCAAGAGGAAGCTTATGGCAGACAACCGTGTCAGAAACAGTGGTCAGAAGTTCATCGCGCGGAACCGGGCGCCGCGTGTGCAGATCGAGTACGACGTCGAAATCTACGGCAGCGAACGCAAGATCCAGCTGCCCTTCGTGATGGGCGTGATCGCCGACCTCGCGGGCAAGCAGATGGACCCGATGCCAGATCTGGCCGAGCGCGATTTCATGGAAGTCGACATCGACAACTTCGACGACCGCATGAAGGCGATCAAGCCGCGCGTGGCGTTCCAGGTGCCCAACACGCTCACGGGCGAAGGCCAGATGAATGTCGACATCACCTTCGACACCATGGACGACTTCTCGCCCGCGCGCATCGCGGGCCAGGTGGGCGCGTTGCAGCAGTTGCTCGCCGCACGCACCGAACTGTCGAACCTGCTCTCGTACATGGACGGCAAGAACGGTGCCGAGCAATTGATCGCGCAGGCCCTGCAGAACCCGGCGCTGCTCAAGTCGCTCGCCTCCGCGCCCAACCCGGCGGTCGCCAAGGCGGTCGAAGCGGCGAACGAGAAAGCGGGCCACGCGCCCGGCGGTTCTCCCGAGTAAGCGCAAAGCCCGAGCAACGCACAGCAAGCCGACAGGATTCCCACCATGAGCACCGCACCGAAACAGACAGCGCGCGCACAGGCCACCACGGTCGAGGCACTGGCGCCGAACGAGTTCTCCGACCTCCTGCAGCGCGAGTTCAAGCCCAAGACCGAGCAAGCGCGCGAGGCGGTGCAGAACGCCGTCAAGACGCTCGCCGTGCAGGCGCTGGAGAGCACGGTCACCATCTCCAACGATGCCTATCGCACGGTGCAGGGCATCATCACCGAGATCGACCGCAAGCTCACCGAGCAGATCAACCAGATCCTGCACCACGAGGACTTCCAGCAGCTCGAAGGCGCATGGCGCGGCCTGCACTACCTGGTGAACAACACCGAGACCGACGAGCAACTGAAGATCCGCGTGATGTGCGCCTCCAAGCGCGAAGTGGCGCGTTCGCTCAAGCGCCACAAGGGCATCGGCTGGGACCAGAGCCCGCTGTTCAAGAAGATCTACGAAGCCGAATATGGCCAGTTCGGCGGCGAGCCGTTCGGCGCGCTGATCGGCGACTTCCACTTCGACCACAGCCCGCCCGACGTCGAGATGCTCGGCGAGATGGCCAAGATCGCCGCGGCCGCGCACTGCCCCTTCATCGCGGGCGCGTCGCCCACGGTGATGCAGATGGACTCGTGGCAGGAACTGTCGAACCCGCGCGACCTCACCAAGATCTTCCAGAACACCGAGCACACCGCGTGGCGCTCGTTGCGCGAATCGGAAGACGCGCGCTACATCGGCCTGGCCATGCCGCGCTTCCTGGCGCGCCTGCCGTACGGCGCGCGCACCAACCCGGTCGATGAATTCGAGTTCGAGGAAGAAACCGACTCGGCCGCGCACACCCGCTACACCTGGGCCAACTCGGCCTATGCGATGGGCGTGAACATCAATCGCTCGTTCAAGCAGTACGGCTGGTGCACCTCGATCCGCGGCGTGGAATCGGGCGGCGCGGTGGAGAACCTGCCCACCCACACCTTTCCGACGGACGACGGCGGCGTGGACATGAAGTGCCCCACCGAGATCGCCATCAGCGACCGGCGCGAGGCCGAGCTTGCCAAGAACGGCTTCATGCCGCTGGTGCACCGCAAGAACTCGGACTTCGCGGCCTTCATCGGCGCGCAGTCGCTGCAGCAGCCGGCCCAGTACTACGACGCCGACGCCACGGCCAACGCGAACCTCGCGGCGCGCCTGCCGTACCTGTTCGCGTGCTGCCGCTTTGCGCACTACCTCAAGTGCATCGTGCGGGACAAGATCGGATCGTTTCGCGAGCGCGAGGACATGGAGCGCTGGCTCAACGACTGGATCATGAACTACGTGGATGGCAGTCCGGGCAACTCGTCGCAAGACACGAAGGCGTTGAAGCCGCTGGCGGCGGCGGAGGTCCAGGTGGAAGCCATCGAGGACAACCCCGGCTACTACGCCGCCAAGTTTTTTCTCCGGCCGCACTATCAGCTCGAAGGGCTGACGGTTTCCTTGCGGCTGGTTTCGAAGCTGCCGTCCAACAAGAAGGACAGCAGCTAAATCAACGGTGCTCCACGAGGGCGCAAATAACTTTGGGGGTTAATCATGGCAGTAGACATGTTCATGCGCGTTGAGGGCGCGAACGGCGAATCCAAGGACTCGAACCACAAGGACTGGACCGATATCAAGTCGTTCGCATGGGGGGCAACGCAGCCTGGCAACATGGTCAGCGGCGGCGGCGGCGGTGTGGGCAAGGCCAGCTTCAACGACCTGCAGGTGGTCGCGCGCATCGACAAGGCGGCCCCGTCCATCCTGAAGAACTGCGCGAGCGGCAAGCACCTGAGCAAGGTCGAGGTGTCGCTGTGCAAGGCCGGCGGCACGCAGATCGAATACACGCGCGTGACGCTCGAGGAAGTGCTGGTCACCTCGGTGCAGTACACGGCAGAGCAGGGCGGCGACGCGGTGCTCGTGCAGTTCGCGTTCCAGGCCGCCAAGGTCAAGCAGCAGTACTGGGAGCAGACCGACAAGGGCGGCAAGGGCGCCGAAACCGTGCTCGGCTGGAACCTCAAGGAAAACAAGGAAGCCTGAGTTTCCTGTTGCCGTCATGCCGGGGGCAGGCCGCGCGAGCAACTCGCGCGCCGATGCAAGGAAGGCCCGCCCTCCGGCCGAGGATCGATCACCACCGGACGACTCCGCCCTGTGCGCGAGTCAGTCAATGAGGAAGCTTCATGGGCGATGGGTTTGCAGTGCTGGGCGAGCGCTCCGTGGCCGAGCACACCGAATGGGTACAGCGGCAGATCCGCGCGAGCCCCCAGAACGCCAGCCTGCGCCTTGCCCTGTGCCACTTCCTCGCGCTGCGCGGCGAGTGGCAGCGGGCTGAAGACCAGCTCAAGCTCGCGGCGAAGATCGATCCCTCTTTCGCGCCGGCGAGCGCCACCTGCGCGATGGCGCTGGCCGGCGAGCGCAACCGCACCGAGTTCTGGAATGGCGGCCGCGCGCCGTCCGTTGTTGCCGGCCAGGCCGCGTGGGTCGACGGCTTGATCGCCGCCGCGGCAATGCCACCCGAGCAGGCCGATGAAGCGGCTGCATTGCGCGAAGCGGCGCGGCAGGATGCGCCCGCATCGCAAGGCACGCTGAGCGTTGTCGACCGGTCCGATTCGCGTGCCGTGCAGGCCATCGACGGCGAGCCTGCGGAGACCATCGGATTCGCCTGGCTCTGCGATGGCGACGTGCGCATGGGTGCCGTGCTCGAACTTCTCACGCCTTCGGGCTACGCGTGGCTGCCGCTGCATGCGGTGAGCCGCCTGAAGTTCAAGCGTCCGCAGCATCTGGTCGACCTGCTGTGGGCGCCGGCCGAAATCGTGCTGCGCGATGGCCGCGGGCTCAACGGCCTGGTGCCGGTGCGCTATCCCGGCAAGCTCGATGCGCTCGACGACGAAACCACGCTGGGCCGCCGCACCGACTGGCTGCCGCTGGCCGGCGAAGAGCAGTACGCGGGCGTCGGCCAGCGCACGCTGATCAGCGAAGCCGGCGACCATTCATTGCTCGATGTGCGTCTCGTCGAATTCGATTCGGCAGCAACCGCGGAGGGCGCCGCACCGTGAGCACCACGCTGCCCGCCAGCCGTTCCGCGGCGATCGACGCCGATGGCGATCCGCAGGAAAGCGTTGCGCGCGACCGCCTGCAGCCCGTGCTGCTCGATCGCCTGACCGACAAGCAGCCGCAGAGCCGCCAGGAGCGCGCGGGCAGTTTTCTCATGAGCGGCAGGCTCTTGCGCGACTCGGTGCTGCGCGACCTGCAGTGGCTGCTCAATACCACCAACTTCGGCACCGAGCACGGCATCAACGCCATGCCGCGCGCGCGGCGCTCGGTCGTGAACTACGGCGTGCGCGGCTGGGCCGGCGGGCGCATGTCGGAGGTCGACTTCGCCGACGTCGAGGCCGCCATCCGGGCCTCGATCATCGACTTCGAGCCGCGCATCATGAAGGACAGCATCGACGTGCGCTGCGTGACCGATGCGGCCGACCTCGAACACCACAACCTGCTCGCGCTGGAGATTCGCGGCACGCTGTGGTCGGTGCCTTACCCGATCGAGTTCATCCTGCGCTCGGAGCTCGACCTCGAAAGCGGCCACATGATCCTGCGGCCGACGGGAGGGCTCTGAATGGACGCAAGGCTGCTCGACTACTACAACCGCGAGCTCACCTACATGCACGAGCTCGGGGCCGAGTTCGCGCAGCGCTACCCCAAGATCGCGGGCCGCCTGGGCATGCGCGGCATCGAGGTCAGCGATCCGTACGTGGAGCGCCTGCTCGAAGGCTTCAGCTTTCTCACGGCGCGCATCCAGCTCAAGATGGATGCGGAGTTTCCGCGCTTCTCGCAGCGCCTCCTGGAGGTGGTGTACCCCAACTTCCTCGCGCCGCTGCCCGCGATGGCGGTGGTGCAGATCGACGGCAACCTCAACGAAGGCTCGTTGAAGGCAGGCTACGAACTGCCGCGCCACACCGTCCTGCGCGGCCGCATGATCAAGGGCGAGCAGACGGCGTGCGAGTTCCGCACCGGCCACCCGGTCACGCTGTGGCCCATCAAGATCACCGAGGCCGGCATCGGCCCCGTGCCCGCGGAAATCGGGCATGCGATGCCGATGGTGGCGCGCCAGGCCAAGAGCGCGATCACCATCAAGCTCGAAGCGGTGGGCGGCGCCAGGTTCTCCGAGATGCCGCTCGACCGGCTCGAATTCTTTCTCTCGGGCGCCGAGTTGCATGCGCTGCGCGTGCTCGAACTGGTGGCGCACCACAGCGTGGGCACCGTGTGCCGCAGCGGCCCGGGCGCCCAAGGCGGGTCCTCGCGCATCGTGCCGCTGGGCGACGAGGCCATCCGCCACGAAGGCTTCGATCCCGACCAGGCGCTGCTGCCCTACGACGCGCGCTCGTTCCAGGGCTACCGGCTGCTGCACGAGTACTTCGCGTTTCCCGATCGCTACCTTTTCTTCAGCGTGAAGAACCTGCGCGCCGCGGTCTCGGCCATCGGCGGGAACACGATGGAAATCGTGATCCTTCTGGACCGCAGCGACGGCGACCTGGAGAGGGTGGTGGACGCCAAGCACTTCTCGCTCTTCTGCACGCCCATCATCAACCTCGTGCCGCGCCGCAGCGACCGCATCCCGGTCGGGCCGGGCCAGCACGAGCACCACGCGGTGATCGACCGCACGCGCCCGCGCGACTTCGAGATCTTCACCGTCGAGCGCGTCACCGGCCACATGACCAACGGCTCGGAGGAGCGCGAGTTCCGCCCCTTCCTTGGCTCGTTCGCGACCGACGACGGCGACTTCGGCGCGTATTTCTCGCTGCGCCGCGAACCGCGCCTGGTGTCCGACCGCGCACGCGCGCAGGGCACGCGCACCAGCTACACCGGCAGCGAGGTCTACGTGTCGCTGGTCGACCAGCACGACGCGCCGTTCCCGCACAGCCTGCGGCACATCACGCTCGATGCGCTGTGCACCAACCGCGACCTGCCGCTGCTGCTTCCGACGGGGCTCGAATCGGACTTCACGCTGCGCATCTCGGCGCCCGTGCGCTCGATCCGCATCCTGCGGGGACCGTCGCGGCCCTACCCGGCGCTGGCCGAAGGCGCGCTCACCTGGCGGCTCATCAGCCACCTGGGCCTGAACTACCTGAGCCTGACCGACGTCGACGCCGCGCAAGGCGCCGCCGCGCTGCGCGAGATGCTCGACCTCTACGGCAACCTCGCCGATCCCGCGGTGCGCCGCCAGATCCAGGGCGTGCGCTCGATGGCGCTCGCGCCGGTATTCCGCCGCTTGCCCGAGCCGGGGCCCATCGTCTTCGGGCGCGGCGTGGAGGTGGCGCTCAAGATCGACGAGGTCGCGTTTTCCGGCGCGAGCCCGTATCTTTTCGGCGCGGTGCTGGAGCAGTTCTTCAGCCGCCACGTGTCGCTCAATGCCTTTACCGAGTTCGCGCTCTCCAGCCTGCAGCGCGGCGAAATCGCGCGCTGGACCCCACGGGTCGGACGCCGCCCCGCCGTATGAGTACAGCCGGCTTCTCCGACGACATGCCGCAGGCCGCGCAGGTGGAGGGCGAGGAGGTGTTCGAGGCGCAGTCGTTCGATGAACCCGCCGGCCAGGAGACGCCGGAAATTGCAGCGACGGGCCGCCGCGATGCGCTGCTGGCCGACCCCGCGCTGTGGGCCGGCCTGGTCGAGCAGCCCTTCGAGCACGACCTGTTCATGCTGCTGCGCAGGCTCGATGCGCACGGCGACCATCCCCTGCTGGGCCGCGCGCCCCGGCCATCGGACGAGCCGCTGCGCCTCGGGCAGGAGCCCTCGATGGCCTTCGCGCCGTCGAACGTCTCGGGTGTCGATGTCGATGGCGACGGGCCGCCGCGCATCTCGATCTACGGCTTCGGCTTGTTCGGCCCCAACGGCCCGCTGCCGCTGCACCTGACCGAATACGCGCGCGAACGCAAGCGCCACCACAACGACCACACCCTCAGCGCCTTCGCCGATCTGTTCCACCACCGGCTCATCCTGCTGTTCTACCGGGCCTGGGCCGATGCGCAATCGGTCAACAGCCTGGACCGCCCCGACGGCCACCGCTTCGTCGACTACGTGGCGAGCCTCATGAACATGGGGCAGCCGGGCCTG
The DNA here is from genome assembly GCF_030815625.1 of Variovorax sp. W1I1. NCBI lineage: Bacteria > Pseudomonadati > Pseudomonadota > Betaproteobacteria > Burkholderiales > Comamonadaceae > Variovorax > Variovorax sp. W1I1. The sequence continues at coordinate 2,685,892 of NZ_JAUSWZ010000001.1, forward strand.
AAGGAGCGCGACCGCATTGCCGACCATGCGCGCACCTTCATGGCGGGCCATCTCGTGCGCCAGACGCGCAACCCCGAGGGGCTGATCCAGATCCTGCGCCTGTACTTCGACGTGCCCGTGCGCGTCGAGGAATTCGTGAGCGACTGGGTGATGATCGACGAGCGCCAGGTGAGCCGGCTCGGGCTCTTCGGACGCAACCACCGGCTCGGGGGCGGGGCCACCATCGGCCTGGCGGTGCGCGATGCGCAGAGCAAATTTCGCCTCGAACTCGGCCCGCTCACGCAGCAGCAGTTCCGCGAATTCCTGCCGGGCAGCCGCCGGTTGCAGCAGGTGGTCGACTGGGTGCGGCAGTACGTCGGCATCGAGTTTGCCTGGGAGCTGAGGCTGGTGCTCAAGAAGCAGGAGGCGCGCGGCATGCAGCTGGGCAGCGACCAGCGCCTCGGCTGGGGCACCTGGGTCGGCACGCGCCTGTCGGACACCGACGCAGGAGACATGTTGTTCGAGCCCGAGGCGCTGTATCCCCGCAACACAACGGCGGCCGCAGTGCCTGCCGAGTCCGCATCTTCCATGGCCCTATGACCGACATCCGCCGCGTCTCTCTCTTTTCCAAGCTGAACCCGATGCTCTACAAGGCATTGGAGACCGCCACCGCCTTCGCCAAGCTGCGCGGCAACGCCTACGTCGAACTCGTGCACTGGCTGCACCAGATCCTGCAGCTGCAGGACAGCGACATGCTGCGCATCGTCAAGCGTGCGGGGCTCAACCTCGATGCGGTGGAACAAGACCTCGTGCGCGCGCTCGACCGCTTGCCGCATGGCGCGACGTCGATCAGCGACATCTCCGAGCACGTGGACAACGCCGTCGAACGCGCGTGGGTGTATGCGAGCCTGCGCTTCGAGGCCACGTCGATTCGCGGCGGGTATCTCCTGGCCGGCATCATCAAGACGCCGGGGCTGCGCCAGGTGCTCTCGGGCATCTCGCGCGAGTTCGACAAGATCGTGCCCGACGTGCTGGTGGCCCAACTCGACGCATGGACCGAAGGCTCGCCGGAAGACGACTACGACGCCGCGCCGGGCGAGGGCGCGGGCGGCGGTGCGCCGGCCATGCAACACCAGGGCGATGGCGCGCCGGCAGGCGGCTCGGCGCTCGCGAAGTACGCGAGCGACCTCACCGCCAAGGCGCGTGCGGGCGAACTCGATCCGGTCTACGGCCGCGACGAGGAGATCCGCCAGATCATCGACATCCTCATGCGCCGCCGGCAGAACAACCCGCTGCTCACTGGCGAGGCCGGCGTGGGCAAGACGGCGGTGGTCGAAGGGCTCGCCTCGCGGCTGGCTTCGGGCGATGTGCCGCCCTCGCTCAAGGACGTGTCGTTGTGGGTGCTCGACCCGACGCTGCTGCAGGCCGGCGCGGGCGTGAAGGGCGAGTTCGAGCAGCGGCTGCGCCAGGTGATCGACGAGGTCGAGAAGAGCCCCAAGCCCATCGTGCTGTTTGTCGATGAAGTGCACACGCTGGTGGGGGCGGGCGGCACGGCCGGCACCGGCGATGCAGCCAACCTGCTCAAGCCTGCGCTCGCACGCGGGCGGCTGCGCACCATCGGCGCGACGACTTGGTCGGAATACAAGAAGTACATCGAGAAAGACCCGGCGCTCACGCGGCGCTTCCAGACCATCCAGGTGCATGAGCCCACCGAGCCCAAGGCGGTGATCATGCTGCGCGGCATCTCGGCGGAGCTGGAGAAGCACCACGGCGTGCTGATCCTCGATGCGGCGCTTGAAGCGGCCGTGAGCCTGTCGCACCGCTACATCCCCGCGCGGCAACTTCCGGACAAGGCCGTGAGCCTGCTCGACACGGCGTGCGCGCGCGTGGCGCTGAGCCAGCATGCGCTGCCGGCCGCGCTGGAAGATTTGCAGCGGCGCATCGAGGTGCTGGGCATCGAGTCGGGCATCGCGGGGCGCGAGGCGGCGATCGGCGTGGGCGAGCATCAGCGTGTCGAAGACATCGCGGCCGAAGTGGCGGCCGCACAGGCCGAACTCGATCTGCTGGAGCAGCGGCGCGTGGAAGAGGCCGCGCTGGTCGAGCGCATCGTGGCGCTGCGCAAGTTGCTGTCGCCCGCTGCCGTGCCGGCGCAGGCTGAAGTGGAGGAGGGCGAGCAAGAGGCCGAGGATCAGACCCGGGACGCCGCGCCCTCCGATCCCTCCGAACCCGAGAGAACGCCCGAAGCGATCCGCGCCGAACTCAACGAGGCGCAGGACCGCCTCGTGCAGCTGCAAGGCGAATCGCCGCTCATCCTCGCCGCCGTCGATGCGCAGGCCATCGCCACCGTCGTGGCCGACTGGACCGGCATTCCCATCGGCCGCATGGTGCGCGACGATGCGCAGTCGGTGCTGCGCCTGGGCGAGATCCTCTCGGCCCGCGTGGTGGCCCAGCCCGATGCGCTGGAGACCATTTCGCGACGCATCCGCACAGCGCGCGCGCGGCTGGACAACCCCAACAAGCCTGTCGGCGTGTTCCTGCTCTGCGGCCCGTCGGGCGTTGGCAAGACGGAGACCGCGCTCGCGCTTTCAGAAGCGCTGTATGGCGGCGAGCAGAACCTCGTGACCATCAACATGAGCGAGTTCCAGGAGTCGCACACCGTCTCCACGTTGAAGGGCGCGCCGCCCGGCTACGTGGGTTATGGCGAAGGCGGCGTGCTCACCGAGGCCGTGCGCCGCAGGCCCTACAGCGTGGTGCTGCTCGACGAGATCGAGAAGGCGCACACCGACGTGCACGAGATCTTCTTCCAGGTGTTCGACAAGGGCTGGATGGAAGACGGAGAAGGCCGCCACATCGACTTTCGCAACACCGTGATCATCATGACCTCCAACGTCGGCACCGACCTAGTCATGCAGCTGTGCGAAGACCCGACCCTGCGGCCCGACCCCGAACCGCTCGCGGCCGCGCTGCGCGAACCGCTGCTCAAGGTGTTCGCGCCCGCGCTGCTCGGGCGGCTGGTTGTAGTGCCTTATTACCCGTTGCAGGCCGATGCGTTGCATCGCATCATCCGTCTGCAACTCGACCGCATCGCCACGCGGCTCGCGGCGAATCACGGGATTACTTTGGATTACAACGACAGCGCCGTGGAGCTTGTGGCGCGCCGCTGTACCGCCATAGAGTCGGGTGGCCGGATGATCGATGCGATCCTCACGCACACCATCCTGCCCCGGTTGAGCGAGGAAGTCATCGGCGCCACCGTCAGTGGCCGCAAGCTCGCCGCCGTGCAACTGAGCGCGGCGGGAGACGACTTTCATTACGAATTTTCTGAACGCTAGTCGAAGAGAGAAAGGGAGCGCCCCATGGCCAGAGTCGTCAAAGCCCACACACCGCTTGGAGAGGACCAGCTGCTGTTCCGCTCGATGCACGGCAACGAGGGGCTCTCGCAGCTGTTCGAGTTCGAGGTCGATCTGCTTAGCCCGAACACCTCGGTCGACATGAAGGCCGTGCTCGGCAAGCCGCTCACGCTGGAGATCGTCACCGTCAACGGCACGCCGCGCTACCTCAACGGCCAGATCACGCGCTTCACCATGATCGGCCGCGAGGAGAGTTCGTCGCGCTACGTGGTGTACCGCGCGCTCGTGCAGCCATGGCTCTGGTATCTCACGCGCACCAGCGACTGCAAGATCTTCCAGAACAAATCGGTCGTCGACATCCTGGACGAGGTCTTGGGCGAGTACGGATTCGCCTTCGAGAAGAAGCTCAGCGCCAGCTACCGCCAGCGCGACTACTCCGTGCAATACCAGGAGACCGACTTCGCATTCGTGAGCCGGCTCATGGAGCACGAAGGCATCTACTACTACTTCAAGCACGAGAAGAACCAGCACATCCTGGTGCTCGCCGACGACATGGGCGCGCACGAGACGCTGCCGGGCTATCCGCGCATCGGCTACCTGGCCACCGACCGGCCGGGAGAGCCGGGTCGCGAGGTGATCGACCAGTGGGAGGTGACGGAAGAGATCCGCCCGGGCACCTTCGTGGTCGACGACTTCGACTTCAAGAAGCCCAAGGCCGACCTGCTCAACACCCGTAGCCAGCCGCGGGGCAACGACCACGGCCAGTACGAGATGTACGAGTGGCTCGGCGGCTACAGCGATGCCGGGCAGGGCGAGCATTACGCGCGCATCCGCCTGGAGGAGGCGCAGGCGCAGGCCGAAGTCGACACCGGCCATTGCAATGTGCGCGGCATGGCCCCCGGCTACTGCTTCAAGATGCAGAACGCGCCTCGCGACGAGGACAACAAGGAATACCTGATCGTCTCGGTCACGTACAACCTGCGCGAAGGCGGCTACGCGACCGGCGCGGAGCAAGGCTTGTACAGCTTCAATTTCGGCGTGCAGCCCACGTCGTTCCCGTTCCGTGCACCGCGCGTCACGCGGATGCCGACCACGCACGGTCCGCAGACCGCCACGGTCGTCGGCCCTCCGGGCGAAGACATCTGGATCGACAAGTACGGGCGGGTGAAAGTGCAGTTCCGCTGGGACCGCTATGGGCAGCGCAACGAAGACAGCTCCTGCTGGGTGCGCGTGTCGAGCGCGTGGGCGGGCTCCAACTTCGGCGCCGTGAACCATCCGCGCGTGGGGCAGGAGGTCATCGTCGATTTCATCGCCGGTTGCCCCGACCGGCCGATCATCATCGGCCGCGTCTACAACGCCGACCAGATGCCGCCGCTCGAGCTGCCGGCCAAGGCGACGGTCAGCGGGTTCATCAGCCGCACGGTGAAGGGCGATGGCGAGTTGGCCAACCACTTCGTGATCGATGACGATCCGAGCAACGAGTCGATCAAGATTCATGCGCAAAAGGACTTCGGCATCTCTGTCGAAGCGGACGAGACGCACACCGTGGGCGGAACTCGCACGACAACCATTGAAGGTGCGGATACCTACACGACCAATACATCGCTCGACGAAACGGTAAATGGCCCTCACACGCTGACGGTAAATGGTGGCCCGCAGGAAATCACCGTGGATGGTGATCAGACGATTCACATCACCGGCAAGCGGGTGGATTCAGTGGACAGCGGTGAAGAGCGCAATATCAAAGTTGAGCTCAAAGAAACGATTACCGGCCCACAGACGACAAAAATCAGCGCGACCTACACGGAGAAATCAAAAGAAAAATGGGTTGAAGTGACCGGGCGAGAAGACTATCAAATCGGTGGAATCAGCAATACGGTCGTTACTGCAGAGACAATTCTTTATTCTGGAGGGAGTATTTTCAATACTTCTTCTGGCGGCGGTATCAAGCACAACAATCAGGGTGGCGACTTCACCGTTGATAGTTCCGGAGGAAAAATCTACCTAGATAGTTCGGCCGGTGGTAATACGGAAATCAACGCGTTGGGTCATCTTTTCAAGGTTGATGCCGCGAACATCCTTCTGCATTCGACGGAAAACCATACGAACAAGTACGACGGGGATATTCATACGGAAGCCGGAAACTCCGCGTATACCAAGGCGAAGAACACCATCGAGTCGCAAGCACCCACAATTCACACTTACGCAGACGGTCATTTTGTCATGCGTACGCCCTTGGCCATGACTTTTGCATTAAATGCACTGAATGTCGGCGTGAATATTGTGGATGTCAAAGACTTCAAGCTCAATATGTCGGGGCTCAATATAAATCTCGATTTAATTGCTTGCGGTCTCGCAGTGTGGCGCAATAAAACAGCTCAGTTGCATACCTATTGGTAATGATGAGTATCGGGTTCGTGTCGATAATCGGTGTCGCTTGCCTGGCAGGCTTTTTGTTGGGTGGGATCCTGTATGTCTCTAATGTCATCACTGCGACTGGAGCTTATGTTGCGCTCGGAGGGATGTTGGCTGGCGGAATTGTGTTGGTCATGGTGTTGTGCTTTTGGATGCATATCTGGACATCTCGCAAACCGGTAAGTCATATCACTTTGATGGGGCGCGTTGTTGAAGCCCATTCCGACAATTCGATGGTGTTAAACCAATACGTCATTCGACTCGTCGTGGAGTTCGAGACGCCAAGCGGCGAGCGTGGCCTTGTAAAGGTGACGCAAGCGGTCGACCTGATCGACATGGCGGGCTACGCGCGCGGCCGCAAGGTGCTGCTGCACCGCGGCAGCCGCGGCGGCAAGGAAGTCGCCTGGGTGAGCCAGCCCGATCCGCTTGCCGACGAAGGAGCCGCCGCTTGAGGACCGTAAAACCGATCCACCTGAGCATGCTTACGCATCCGTACCGCTGGCAGCGCAGCGACCACCTCGGGGTCGCGGTGATGGCCATGAGCACCCTGGGTGACAACCCGCACCTGGTGCTGGAACAGGAGCTTTGGAAAAGCACGGCCGAACTCATCGGCCCCGGCGCCGTGCTCGACCTCGGCGTGCCGAAGCTGGTGCCCGAGGTGCTGGTCAGCGGCTACGCGTACACGAGCCACCAGCAGGACAAGACCAGCTGCGCGGTGAAGCTGCAGATCGCCGGGCTGCAGAAAACCCTCACGGTCCACGGCGACCGCTACTGGCTTGACCGCCGGGCCACGCCGCCGCAGCCTTTCGAGAAGATGCCGCTCGATTGGCGGCACGCCTACGGCGGCCCCGGTGTGCCGGAAAACCCCCTGGGCATGGGCACGGTCGAGGAGTTGATCAACGGCGTGCGCGCCACGCGGCTCGCGCACATCGAGACGCCGGGCCGCCAGCCCGTGTCGCCGAGGCAGGCCGTCCCGCCTGCGGGCTTCGGCGCGATCCCGCCCGACTGGCCGCAGCGCGCGTCGCTGATGGGCACGCAGTACGGCCAGGCGTGGCTGGAGAACGACTACCCTGGCTTGGCCAAGGACGCCGACTGGCGCCACTTCAATGCAGCACCTGCCGACCAGCGTTGGGAAGGGCTGCAGGAGGTGCCCACGGGCGCGGCCTACGAACTCTGGAACATGCATCCGGACATTCCGGTGCTGCGCGGGCAGCTGCCGCGCTGGCAGGCCCGCTGCTTCGTGCAGCACACGCCCAGTGGCCCCGAACTGCGCGAGGTGCCGCTGCGCCTGAGCACGGTCTGGTTCTTTCCCCATCTCGAACGCATGGTGCTCATCTGGCACGGCGTTTTTCCGGTCACGCAGGACGACGCGGCCGACGTGCCATTGGGCATGGCGGCGCTGGAGCGCATGGACGACACGCCGCGCACCCTGGCGCACTACGAGTCGGTGCTCAAGCTGCGCTCGGAGCCCGAACGCGGCGGCCTGCACGCGATGCGCGACAAGGACCTGGCACCCAAGGAAGTGCTGAGCGACTGGGCCGACACCTTCCCGGCATCGGTCAACGAGCCGCTCGTGCGCAACCTGCGTGCGGGGCAGCAGCGCGACCACGAGCGGCGGCGCGAGGAACTGCGCGCACGCGGCCTGGACCCGGAGGTGTACCTGCCCCCGCTGGCGCCGCCGGAAACGCCGCCGCACGTCGATGACCTCGTCGACCACCTGGAGCGGATGGAGGCGCAGGGCCGCGACGCCAAGGCGCAAATGGAGGCCTTCGCCAAGCAGGCGGACTCTTCCGGTGTGTTCGACCTCGATGCGTTGGGTGGCGAGCCGCCCCGCGCAGAGCAAGACGAAGGCGACGGCGACGCGACGGACGATGCGCTGGTGCTGCCCGTGCCGCCGCCTTCCGACACTGCGTCCGCGTTGAGGCAGCAGGCCAGCTTGTATTCGGCCCACCTGTCGAGTCCCCGGCCACCGGCGCCGTCGTTCCGCTCCGCCAAATGGCGCCGGCGGCTCGAAGCTGTGAGCCCGGCGCAGCGCGACTTCTCGCGGCTCAATCTCACAGGCGTCGACCTGTCCGGCATGGACCTGCGCGGCGCACGCTTCGTGGACGCCGTGCTGCAGGACACGAACCTGCGCGGCGCTCAGCTCGACGACTGCGACTTCTCCCAGGCCGTGCTGGTGCGGGCCGACCTGAGCCAAGCCTCGATGGTGCGGGCAAAGCTCGTCAAGACCAACCTGGGCAGCGCCCGCTGCGAGCAGACCGTCTTCGACGAGGCCGAACTGCGCGAAGCCAACTGCACTCGGACACGCTTCGACGGATGCCGCATGGTGGGCACGCGCTTCGAACTGACGCAGCTCGGCGAGGCGACGCTGCAGCGCTGCGACCTCAGCCGTTCGCACTGGCAGCAGATGATCGTGCTGCGCCTGACGCTGAACGATCTGCGCTTCGAGGGCGCGAGCTTCGACCAGGTGACCTGGGCCGAATGCCGCTTGCAGAACGTGTCTTTCGTGGGGGCGCGCCTGGAGCGTTGTGGCTTCGTCACGGCCGACTGTTCGGGCGGCGTCGATTTCACGAATGCGCATCTCGAAGGCAGCGGCTTCGCGCACGGCTGCACGCTCGTACAGGCCCGTTTCAAGTCGGCCTTTCTCAAGGAGTGCGGCCTGCGGACCACGCCGATGATGCAGGCCGACCTGAGCGATGCGCGCATCGACAACAGTGACCTGTCCGAGTGCGACCTGAGCCATGCGCGGCTGGATCGCATAGTGGGCGGCGACAGCCTGTTCATTCGCACCAATTTTTCGGGTGCGTCGCTGCGCGAGGCCAACCTGATCGATGCGAACCTCGCCAAGGCCGACCTGCGCGGCGCCGACCTGACGCGCGCCAACCTGTTCCGCGCCGACGTGTCGCAGGTGCTGTTCGACCCCGCTACGCGCATGGACGGCACCTACACCAAGCATGCCAAGGTGTGGCCAGCGCGCCGACCCGAGGCGCCGACCGCATGACCCGCGATGAACTGCTCGACCACATCCGTCATGGCATTCAGGTCCGCACCGCCGACTGCCGGGGGTGGGACATGAGCGGTCTGGACCTGTCCGGTGCGATGCTCGACCACATCGACTTCAGCGGTGCGCGTTTCACCGGCGCCAACCTGGAGGGCAGCGTGCTGACGCGCTGCCGCCTGGACGGCTGCGACCTCTCGCGCAGCACGCTCGACAACGTGCAGTTCTTCAGCTGCCAGCTGCCGCAGGCGACGCTGGACGGTGCGCGGTGCGAAGGCACCAATTTCTCGGAATCGGCGTTGCCGCAGACGAGTTTCCTGGATGTCCATGTCGACCGCGCGCTGTTCTTTCGCTGCGAGCTCACGCAAAGCCGCATGCGGTCGGACCATTTCAAGCAGGTCTCCTTCACGGAGTGCGGTCTGGAGGGGATCGACTTCTCGGGTTCCGCGCTGCATTCGGTCACCTTCCATCGGCAGGACCTGACCACGGCGGTGTTCACGGGTGCGAGCTTCGACACCACGCTTTTCATCGAGTGCGACCTGACGAAGCAGGGCTTTCCCGCGCAGCGGTTCTTGCGCTGCGTATTCACCGACAGCCGTATGGACCACGTCGATTTCGGCAACGCCAGCATGGTGCAGTGCATCTTCAAGGGCGCCTCTTTGCGCCAGGCCAACTTCGAGCAGGCGGACGCGCCCAACGCGCTGTTTCCGCTGGCTGACCTGAGCGGTGCCAACCTGCAGCGCGGGCGCTTCGATCGCGCCATCTGGGTGGAGGCCCGCCTCGAAGGGGCGGACCTCAGCGAGGCCCACATCCACGAGAGCGTGTTCCATCGGGCGCGCTGCAAGGGCGCCAGCTTCCGAGGTGCCAGCTTGCACGACGCCGACTTTTCCTATGCCGAGCTCGTCGATGCCGATTTGCGCGACGCGCAGTTCCTGCGCACGCGCGTGCATCGCACGGTGGAGGACGGTGCACGGTTTTCGAGGCGCAAGGGCCTCATCGAGAGCGACCCCGAACTGCACAAGGCGCAGACGTGGTCCAAGGTTCAGTGATGGCGAATGCAGGAATCCGCCGCATCGCAGGTCATCCCGCAGATCAGACAAGGAGATTCACCATGACAGTCGTTCCACTGCGCACACCGGTCGATGTGTCCGGTCCGGTCCAGCACCTGGGCCAACTGGTGTCCGTCGATGCCGACGGGCTGTTCGAGGTGCACACCGAAGACGGTGCCACCTGGCACTGCCGCCGTGCGGCCAGCTGCCTGCTGCAGCCGCAGCCGGGCGACACGGTGTTGCTGTCCGGGCCGGACTACCGGCGGGTCTACCTTCTTGCCGTCATCGAGCAGGCCGATGCGTCGGTGAGCCGTATCGACGCCCCCGGCGATCTGCGTCTGGCGGCGCCTGCGGGGGCCATCTCGATCGAAAGCGCCGCAGACCTTCGACTTCACAGCGCGGCGACGCTGGCGATGCAGGGTGCGCAATGGACGCTCGACGCGCAACAGGCGCAGTGCGACGTGCGTGAGATGCGCTACGCCGGACAGGCACTCGATGCCACGGTCGGCCGGATGCGCCTGGTCGGTCAGGTGTTCGAGTCGGTGGCCGAGCGCGTGATGCAGATCGCGCGCAACGCACTGCGTTTTGTCGACGGCGTCGACCAGGTGCGCGTCGGCCATCTCGACCTGCGTGCCCAGGAGACGGCCATCGTGCACGGCAAGCACGTGGTGATCACGGGCAAGGAACTGATGAAGGTCGACGCCGGACAGATTCACATGGGCTGAAGCAGGCACGTGCCCATCCCACCATCAACCCACAACAATCCCAAGGAGAAAAAAATGCTAGCTACACACCAATGGATGGGCGGCGCACTGGCCTTCCCGGACGTCTGCAAGATGCCGTTCCCATTCCCCTTCTTCAACCTCGGCCTGCGGCCGATGACCATCCCGGCGTGCTGGCACATCCTGCTGCTCGGGGGGCCGATGCACAACCTCTTTGCCAAGACGCCCATCACGCTGCTCGATCAGCCCGGGGTTCTTGGCGGCGTCATCTCGCAAGTGTTCATGCAGATGCAACGGCACATCACGGGTTCCTTCACTTTGCTGTTGCGGGGCGGCCCGGCCACGCGATTGACCAGCCTCGCGATTCAGAACCGCATGAACATCGTCGGGTTTGAGTGCATACCCGGCATTCACTTCAAGTTTTTCAACTTCAAGTTCTGAAGTGCGGGGTGGGCGGCGGCGTCACGACGCGGATCGGACCGTCCCCGCCAGCGTCACCTGCTGCGGAAACCCCACCCACACCGCCAACGCCGAGTAGTTGTCCCGCGACTTGTCGGCCTTCGCCTCGGCCGCGCGGCGCAGCAGTGCGAGCCATTCTTCCGCGCTGTCGGCCAGTTGCAGCGAGCGTTCCATCACCTGCTGCGAGATCAATTGCCAGAGCCCGTCGGTGCACAGCAGGAACGCATCGCCATCGGCCAGTTGCTGCGATGCCGACACCGTGGTCTCGGCCGTTGCGCGCGCACCGAGCGCGCGGTACAGCAGGTTCGTCTTGACCAGGCGCTCGCCACCGTTGGCGCCGCTGCCGGCCGCGGCTTCGCCCGAGCGCGCCGACAGGCTGTGGTCTTCGGTGCGCTGCATCAACGCGCCACGGCGGAACCAGTAGAGGCGGCTGTCGCCCACGTGGGCCCAGGAAGCGTGGCCGCTTGCACGGTCCACGAACAGCGAGACGATGGTCGCGCTCATGCGGCTCTGGTCGGCGAGTTCGCGCTGTCTTGCCAGGATGGCGTCGTTGGCCGCCTTCACCGCATGGCGGATGTCGTCGGCCGCGACAGAAGGACGGCCCACGAAAGTGTTGAGCGCGGTGTCCACCGCGATGCGCGCGGCCAGTTCGCCGCCCGCGTGGCCGCCGACGCCGTCGCTCACGACGAAGCATGCGTTGTGCTCATCGAGGTGGTAGCCGATGGCGTCCTGGTTGCCGGAGCGCTCGCCCACGCAGGAGAACTGCGAGGTCGAGATGGGAACCGCGAAAGCGGCGCGGGTGGCGTCAAGCACGGCGGGCTTCCTTCAGGCGTTCCATCTCCCGGTCGTAGGCCTGCTGGAAAGCGCGGCCGAAGACGGCCTGGAAATCGTCTTCGACGGCCGCGGCCGTTTCCGCATGCAGTTGCCGCAGCTGGCGCCACAGGCGCGCCTCGCGCCCGCCGGGCAGCATCTTTTCGCCGAGGCTGCCGTCGTGCGGTGTGGTGCGGCTCAGCGTCGCGGGGTCGAAGCGCTGCAGCACGGTGAGCAGCGCCGCGCGCATGCCGGCCACCATGCCCAGCTGGTGCGATTGCAGGTCGCCGAGCGCATCGTGCACTGCGGCTTCGGGTGTGAGAAAACCGGGCATGCGCGCGCCGAACATCTGCATCAGCACCGCGCGGCCGTTGGGCAGGATCTTGAAGGGGTTGTTCTCTTCGTCCACGATCATCGTGATCTCGGCGCGTACCTCGCGCTTGAGCATCGCGCGCGATGACAAGAGCTCGATGGTGCCGTCGGTGAACGCGCGCATCAGCCGGCCGAGGTGGCGCATGGCTTCCGCATCGAGCGGCTGCTGGCCGGCGACATCGGGCACGCCGGCGCCTTCGAGAAAGGCCTTGAAGAGTTCGTCGGAAGACGCGGGTGATGACAGCGCCGTGGCGGGCGGGAGCGCTGCGGCCACGGCGGGAGGCGAAGGCGAAAGCGCAGTGGGTGCCGGGGCCTCTTCGGCTTCGACCGGTTCCGATGACACGACCTCGACTGGCGGAACGACCTCCGCGGGTGCGGCCGTGATCGGTAGCGCGGCGGCGGGGGCTTCCGGCTCCGCAATCGGCGTGGGTGCCGATGTTGCTTGAGGAGGCGGCGGCGGAGGAGGAGGAGGCGACGGCGGTAGTGGTTCGGGTAACGCGCTCACCTGCGCATTCACCGGCTTCACCTCGGGCGTATCGAATGCCACCGGACTCGGCGGCCTGAATTGCGCCCCCACTTCGCGCGCATGGTTCGAGTGGTTGAACCCCTGCGCAGCAGGCGGCTTGCCCAGCAGGTCGAGGGCCGGGTGCCTGTCGCTGAGCGGGTCTTCATGGGTGAGTGCCGTGGGGCGCGGATCGGCGAGGGGCGAGGGTGCATTGCTGTCGGCCGCGAAGAACGAGAGCGGATCCATGCCGCGCTTGAGCGCGATGTCGGACATGTCGTTCGCTGCCCCCGGGTTCAGTTCGGCGAGCGGATCGACGGGGTTTCTTCGCGCCTGCGACGGCAGCTCGAAAGGCTCGTGCACCAAGGGGTCGGGCATCGGCGCCGGCGCGCTGTCGACGCGGCGAGGCGCGTTTGCGAGGATGGCGTCCCAATCGGCGGCGGATGGAATCTGCGATGTTGTGGGCGCAGCCGTCCTCGCGAACGGCGATGGTGCTGGTGCTGGTGCTGGTGCTGGTGCTGGTGCTGGTGCTGCCGTGACCGCAGGCGCTGCGAACTGTTCCCGGGGCTGTGGTGCAAAGGCCGGCGCCGGCGCGGGCAGGGGAGTCGCTGCAGAGACAGAAGCAGATGCGGGCGCAGGCATCGCCACGGTCGTCTGCGGCGCGTCGCCGATGGGCAAGGCGCCCGCGCCGAAGAGGTCCGAGAACACGTCGGACACCGGCGCCTCTTGCGGCAGTGCATCCAACGAACTCGCCGGCATTGCCTGCACCGCAGTCGGAAGCAGCGTCGCCGGCACATCGATCGGCGGTGGCGAGGGCGGCCTCACGGGAACGTTCGTCGCACGCTGGGCGCTCGCAGCCTCCAGCACATAGCTCCCGATGACCACGCGGTCCCCGTCCGCGATGCGCGACTCTTCCTCATGCTGCAGCGTGCGTCCGTTCACGCTGATGGGCAGTACCGCGCTCATGTTGCGCAGCACCACAGCGCCCTCCTGGTCGAAGCGCACGGTGGCCTGCAGGCGCGAGATCTGCCGCTGCTCGTCGGGCAGCACGAGGTGGTTGTCGGGGCTGCGTCCGATGGTGCCTCCGGGTGCTGCAAGCAGCGCCGAGGCGCCTGTTGTCACCGGCCTGCCGGCATGTTCGATCACGGTCCAGCGCATGGCGTCTTCCTGTTCATCTCGGGCGTCGGTCGGCGGTGACCGCGATGGTCAGCGCTTCATTCGTTTGGCGGCCTCGAAGGCGGGGCCCCACACCGGGTGCTTGCGCTCCGCGACGGTCAGATCGAAGCTCGGGAATGCATCGAGGACCTTGCGGAATTGCGTGCGGCATTCCGGGATCTGGTTGTTCACGCAATAGCTGAAGGCCTCCAGCTTCATCGCGCTCTGGCGCGTGGCGGGCTCGGCGCCATCGAACACCGACACGCCGCCGCTCTTGAGCGTGGAGATGGCCTTGGCGTAGTCGCCTTCGTCATAGGCCTGCTGCGCGCGCTCGAGCGTGTCGCGTGCCACCTTCTGGCTCAGGCGTTCGGGTTGCGGTGGCGGCTCGGGCGCGGTCTGACAACCGGATACCAGAAAAAGCGTGAAAGCCAGAGCAGGCAGACATGACTTCAATCTTCTCTCCTACCTCGCGAAAGGCAATGAATGGCAATGCTCGAAACAGTATGCCGCCAGGTTGCGACACAAGCACACGATGGCACACGATGCGTCGTCGTCCGGGTACACGATTTCGATAATATAGGCCGCGAACCTCTGAGGGAGATCTCATGCAGCGACGAACCTTGCTTCAAGGCGCACTTGCAACCACACCGTTGTTTGCGGGCCTCGTCAGTGGATGCGCATCGACGGCCAAGTCGTTGCCCACGCCCTATGCGGTCACCATCCGCATCGACGACGGCGTGAACCCCGACGGGCGCGGCCAGGCAGCGCCGATTCTCGTGAAGGTCTTCGAACTGAAATCTTCCGGTAACTTCGAGACCGCAGACTATTTCGCGCTCCAGGACCGCGACCGCGAGACGCTGTCGACAGAGCTCGTCAATGCGGACCAGGCCATCATGCGAAGCGGCGAAGAGCGTGTCTTCAAGCGAGAAGCAGGGCTCGACTCGCGCTCCATCGGCATCATCGCGGGCTACCGCAAGCTCGAAGCTGCGCGGTGGCGCATCGTGTTGCCGCTCAAGGAGCCCAAGCAAACCAATCTGTACAAGGTCTGGCAGTTTTCGCCAAGCGAACAAGCCGTGCGCATTGCCATCCGAAAGACAGGCATCGAGTTACTACCAAGTCGTTAAAAACGTCGAGAAGTTAGTGCGAAAGTGCGAAAAACCAGTGCGCAAAATCCGGTGCAAAACGCAACAAGCGGCGTGTAGCATCAAGCGCAGAACGATCGATCGGGAGGCCGTCATCAGAGCGCATCTCCCGCTTCCGTGTGAGCACTCCCAGGAGGTTCTTTGGTGACAGTTCGCAACTCGGGCTCCGCAAGATCGGGCGCCCATCCGCAGGCATTGGCGAACCGCGTGGTGTGGTCCGAAGGCATGTACCTGCGGCCCCAGCATTTCCAGCAATTGGAGCGCTACGTCGAGCAATACGTCACGCGTCGCGCCGCCGGCCTGCAGGGCGCGTACTGGGGTTGGCTGCATCTGGACATCGATCGCGACGCCTATGCGCTCGGGCGCGTGTCGCTGCTCGGTGGCGCCGGCGTGCTGCCCGATGGCACGCCGTTTTCCTTCGGCATCGAAGACGCGCCGCCGCCCTACGAAGTGCCCAACGATCTGACCGATGAACTCATCGTGCTCGCACTGCCGCTGCGCAGGCCCGGCAGCGAGGAGGTCATCTTTGCCGAAGACGAGGGCTCTGCCGCGCGCTTCGGCGTGATCGAGCGCGAGGTGGCCGACGGCAACGCGGTGGCCCTCGGTCCGGCGGTGCTGCAGCTCGCGGCGCCGCGCCTTCGCCTTGCGCGCGCCTCGTCGCTCACCGCGGAGTGGCAGGCCATCGGCGCGGTGCGCGTGATCGAGCGGCGCACCGACCACAAGCTGGTGGTCGATGCCAACTACATCCCGCCGGTGCTCGATGCATCGGCCCATGCAATGCTGCGCAGCATGATCGCGGAGCTGCACGGCCTGCTCACGCAACGCTCCGAGGCGTTGGCCTCGCGGCTCTCGCAGCCGGGCCGCGGCGGTGTGAGCGAGGTCTCCGATTTCCTCCTGCTCGAGCTGGTCAACCGCTACCTCGCGACCACCTGGCACGCGCAACAGGCGGTGCAGGTGCACCCCGAGCAGCTGTTCATCGACTGGCTCAAGCTGGCCTGCCACCTTGCCACGCACACATCGCCCACGCGGCGTCCGGTGCTGTGGCCGGTGTACGACCACGACAACCTCAACGAGAGCATTCGTCCTCTGATGGAAGAGCTGCGCCGATCGCTCTCGGCCGTGCTCGAGCAGAGCGCGATCGCCATCGAACTGGAGGAGCGCAGCCACGGCGTTCGCGTGGGCCGCATGCCCGACCCGGTGCTGGTGCGCAACGCGGGCTTCGTGCTCGCGGTGCATGCGGACCTGCCGGCCGAGGCGATCCAGCAGCGCTTTCCCACGCAGGTCAAGATCGGTTCGGTCGAGCGCATCCGCGATCTCGTGCAACTGCAGCTGCCGGGCGTCACGGTGCGGCCGCTGCCGGTGGCGCCGCGACAGATTCCCTACAACGCGGGCTACCACTACTTCGAGCTCGACAAGAGCGGCGACATGTGGCGCCAGCTCGAAAAATCCGGCGGCGTCGCCATGCACCTGGCCGGTGACTTTCCGGGTCTGGCCATGGAGTTCTGGGCCATCCGTCCGTGAGGGAGCCTATGAACGGTGTCAACGACATGGCCGTCGGTCCGGGAGGCTTCGTGCCGCCGAACCCCGGCGGCGGCAATGGCGGCAACGGCGACGCGGGCGGCATGCCGGCATCGCCGCGCGGGCTGGGCCAGCAACCCGAATCCTTCACCGCATGGCACGACGCACGGCGCCCGCACGCGGGCGACACCGCGCTCGCAGGCAACAACCCGCTGGTGGCGGCCGCCAACCCGCTGCTCGACCTGATCCCGCAGATCCGCGCGACGGGCCACCACGATGCACCGGCGCAATTGCGCGAGAACCTCGTGGACGAAGTGCGTCGCTTCGAGACCCGCGCGCAGCAAAGCGGCATCTCGCCCGAGGTGATCATCGGCGCGCGCTATTGCCTCTGCACTGCGGTGGACGAGGCCGCGGCGCTCACGCCGTGGGGCGGCAGCATCTGGTCGTCGCAGAGCCTTTTGGTGATGTTCCACAACGAGACCTGGGGCGGCGAGAAATTCTTCCAGCTGCTCTCCCGCCTGGTGCAGAACCCGCAGCAGCACCTGCACCTGATCGAACTCATCTACTTCTGCCTGGCCATGGGTTTCGAAGGGCGCTTTCGCGTCATCGACAACGGCCGCACGCAGCTCGAAACCCTGAAGCAGCGCCTGCTGCAGATCATTCGCCAGACGCGCGGCGAAATCGCGCAGCCGCTGTCGCCGCACTGGCAGGACGCGACCGCGCCGGTGCGCCGCACACGCAACTGGCTGCCGGTGTGGGCGGTGGGCGCCGTGGCGGCGGTGCTGCTGGTGCTGACCTTCGCAGTGCTCACCTTCAACCTCGCGGGCAACTCCGATGGTGCGTTCGCGGCCGTCAATGCGGTGCGGCTGCCGCAGACGGCGCGCGCGGTCGTCATGCCCGCGCCGCAGCCGCGCCTGCAGCGCTTTCTCGAACCCGAGATCCGCGAAGGCCTGCTGACGGTGCGCGACGAGGCCGACCGCAGCGTGGTCGTGCTGCGCGGCGACGGGCTCTTCGCCTCCGGCTCCGACCGCGTGCTCGACCGCTATGTGCCGGTGCTCAGCCGCGTGGCCGATGCGCTCAATTCCGTGGAGGGCAACGTGCTGGTCAGCGGCTTCAGCGACGACCAGCCGATCCGCAGCGTGCGCTTTCCCTCCAACTGGCAGCTCTCGCAGGCGCGCGCCGATTCCGTCAAGAAGATGCTGGCCTTGCGCATCACGCGGCCTGAACGCCTGCGTGCCGAGGGCCGCGGCGATGCCGATCCGCTCGCGCCCAACGATTCGCCGGCCAACCGCGCGCGCAACCGCCGCGTCGAGGTCACGCTGCTGGTCGCGCCCGTGACGCCGTCGGCGCAGCAAGGGGGAACCCGCTGATGCTGCGTTCCATCTTCCGTTTTCTCATCGGCCGCGACCTGTGGATTTTTCTCGGCCTGCTGGCCGTGGCCTTCCTGATCTGGGTCATCGGCCCCGTCATCGCCGTGGGCCGCTACCGGCCGCTGGAAGGCGAGTTCGTCCGCATCGCCGTCATCGCGCTGATGTTCGCGATCTGGATCGTTCGGCTGGCCTATCGCAAGTGGCGCGAGCGCCGGCTCAATGCGCAACTGCTCAACCAGCTGCGCGTGCCTTCGAAGAAGGAAAAAGAGGCCAGGCCCGAAGACGCGCCCGAGATCAAGGAGCTGCAGAGCGGCTTCACCGACGCCACCGCGATCCTGAAGAACATGCGCTTCGGGCAGGGCGCCGACGGCAAGCCCGCGAGCCGCTTCTCGGTGTTCGACCGGCAGTACCTGTACCAGCTGCCCTGGTACATCTTCATCGGCGCACCGGGCTCGGGCAAGACCACGGCGCTGGTCAACTCCGACCTGGACTTTCCGCTGGCCGACCAGCTCGGCAAGGCCGCGGTGCGCGGCATCGGCGGCACGCGCAACTGCGACTGGTGGTTCACCAACGAGGCGGTGCTGATCGACACCGCGGGCCGCTACACCACGCACGAGAGCAACCGCGAAACCGACGAGGGCGAGTGGAAGGGCTTTCTCGACCTGCTCAAGAAATTCCGCCCGCGCCAGCCGATCAACGGCGCGATCCTCACCATCAGCATCGCCGACCTGCCGCTGGCCGACGACGCGCAGCGCGCACGCCACGCCATGGCGCTGCGCAAGCGCCTGCTGGAACTGCGCAACGACCTGGGCATCGACTTTCCGGTCTATGTGCTGGTCACCAAGACCGACCTCTTGGCCGGCTTCAACGAGTACTTCGGCTCGCTGGGCCGCGCCGAGCGCGCGCAGGTGTGGGGCTTTACCTTTCCCATCGAGGCCAACCCCGCGGACGCCGCGAAGGCCGATCTTCGCGAGCGCTTTCACCAGGAATACAAGCTGCTGCACCAGCGCCTGGACGAGCGCCTGCCGGAGCTGATGGCCGCCGAGCCCGACCAGATGCGACGCGCGCAGGCCTACCTGCTGCCGCAGCAGTTCGCGAGCTTCGAGGACATCCTGGGCACCTTCCTGGCCGACGTGTTCAACCCGTCGAAGTTCGAGGCCGCGTCGATGCTGCGCGGCGTGTACTTCACGAGCGGCACGCAGGAGGGCACGGCCTTCGACCGCGTGATGGGCGCGATCAAGCGCTACCTGCAGGTCAATGCGCCGCCCGCGCCGCCGCCGGGTCCGGGCAAGAGCTACTTCCTGAAGGAACTGCTGCAGCAAGTGATCTTCCGCGACGCGGGCGTGGCCGGCACCAACCTGCGCTGGTACCGGCGCCGCCGCGCCATCGACATCGCGGGCTACAGCCTCATCGGCGTGCTGCTCGTGGTGCTGCTGGGCGCCTGCGTGAACAGTTGGCGCAACAACAAGGACTACGTGGCCGAGGTCGACAACAACGCCAAGGCCTTCAACAAGGCCGCGGCGCGCGGCGAGTTGCCGACGGTGGTCGATGCGAGCGGCGACCTCGCGAGCTCGCTGTTGATCCTGGACCGCCTGCGCGACCTGCCCAAGTCGGGCCGCTTCGACATCGGCGATCCGCCGGTGTCCTACCGCTTCGGCCTCTACCAGGGCGAGAAGCTGCAGGCCGCGACCGATGGCGTCTACCAGCGCGCGCTGGAGAGCGTGCTGCTGCCGCAGGCGGCGCAGCGCATCGAGCAGTCGCTGCGCGATGCCGCGAAGATCGATGCCGAGTACAGCTACGAGGCGCTCAAGGCCTACCTCATGCTGTACGACGCCGAGCGCTACGACGCCGATTTCCTGCAGGCATGGCTGCTCACCGACGTGGACCGCAAGATCGGCGCTTCGCTCACGCGCGAGCAGCGCACCAACCTCGAGTCGCACCTGAAGGCGTTGTTCGCGGGGCGCGTGGTGACATCGCCGTTCGCCAAGGACGACAAGCTCATCACGCAGACGCGCGAGCGCCTGGCCGGCGTGCCGCTCGCGCAGCGCTCGTATGCGCGGCTGCGCCGCATCCTGCTGCAGACCAGCCCGCCCAATGCCTTCACCATCGCCGAGATGGCGGGGGCCGAGTCGGCGCTGGTGATCCGGCGCGCGAGCGGCAAACCGCTGACCGACGGCATCCCCACGCTCTTCACCTACCGCGGCTATTGGGACATCTTCGACAAGCGAATGGCCGAGACCACGCTCGCGCTCGAACAGGAAGACCGTTGGGTGCTGCAGATCCGTGCGCCCGGCATGACGGACATCACCTCGCGCGAGCTGCTGCTGCGCGAAGTGCGGCGGCTCTACCTCACCGACTACATCCGCGTGTGGGACGAGTACCTGGCCGACGTGCGATTGGCCGAAAGCAAATCGCTTCTGCAGAGCATTCAGATGACGCGCGTGCTCTCGACCGGCGAATCGCCGATGTCGCGGCTCATCCGCGGCGCCGCGCGCGAAACCGATCTGCTGCGCAACCACGACGAGGCCGCGCGCAGCCTGCTCGACCAGGCGCAGAACCGGGTGGCCAGCACCCGCGAGCGCATCGAACAGCTCATCGGCCAGCCCGACGGCAGCCAGCGCCGCAACGCCGCGCCCGACCGCCCCGAGTCGCTGGTGGACAACCACTTCGAGCCGTTGCGCCGGATGGTGACCGCGCCCAAGGCGGGCGGGCAGACGCCGCTGGATGCCACGGCGGCGCTCATCAACGAGCTCTACACCTTCCTCACCGCCACCGACACGGCGCTGCGCAGCGGCAACATTCCGCCGTCGAGCGATGCCGTCACCAAGGTGCAGGCCGAGGCGGGCCGGCTGCCGGTGCCGTTCCAGGGGATGCTGAACGACCTGTCGGCGACCGCGTCGTCGAAGGCGGCGGCGGTGACGCGGCAGAACATCGGGCAGAACGCGGCGGCGACCATCGGGCAGTTCTGCAACCAGGCGATTGCGGGGCGCTACCCGTTCTCCCGCGGCTCGCCGCGCGACGTGGCGGCCGGCGACTTCGCGCAACTCTTCGCACCGGGCGGGATGATGGACGACTTCTTCCAGAAGAACCTCGCCTCGCAGGTCGACACTTCGGTCAATCCGTGGACCTTCAAGCGCGGTGTCGACGGCAGCGCCGCGGGGCGCTCGGCGTACCTCGATTCGTTTCAGAAGGCGCAGGCGATCCGCGACGTGTTCTTCACCGGCATGGCGGGCAGCCGCACGCCGTCGTTCACCATCGACCTCAGGCCCGAAGACATGGACGCCGCCATCACGCAGTTCACGCTCGACATCGACGGGCAGACGGTGCGCTATGCACACGGCCCGCAGGCGCCGAGCACCGTCAAGTGGCCGGGCCCGCGCAACAGCAACCAGGTGCGCCTGCAGGTGACGACCGCCAACGGCACGCCGGCCGGCGGCATCGTGACCGAAGGGCCGTGGGCGCTGCACCGTCTCTTCGACAAGGCATCGATCTCGGCCGGGCGTTCGCCCGAGTCGTTCAACGCGACCTTCGACCTGCAGGGCAAGAAGGTGGTGTTGGCGGTGACGGCCAACAGCGTCTACAACCCGCTGCGGCTCAACCAGATGAGCGGGTTCTCGTGCCCCGGGAAGTCATAGGACATGAACAGCAGCCTTCCCCCGCAGGCCTGGGTCCCCGTCGACGAGCAGATCGGCTGGTACGGCAAGCTGCCAGCCGCCGGCGACTTTCTCTACCGCCGCATGCCGCGCGAGCTGCAGGCCTGGTGGGACCGCTGGATGCAGAACGGCCTCGCAAGCTTCAAGCGCTGGCCCGACGCCATGACGCGCCACTACGCGGTGGCCCCGGTCTGGAACTTCGCCATCCCCGCGACCCATGGCGTGGACGCGGTGCAGTTCGGCTGCATTGCCCCTAGCTGCGACCGCGTGGGCCGCTACTACCCCGTGTGCGTGACGCTGCAGGTGTCCGCGTCGAACTACCGCCCCGCCGTGCTCGAAGGCTCGGCCGCGTGGTACTGGCAGTGCGGCACCGCGTTGCTGCAGGCCATTCGCCACGGCGTGGCGCCAGACCAGTTCGACGGCCAGCTCCTTGCCGCTGCGCGCGCGGGCTTTCGCACGGCCAGCGGTGGCTCGGACGACATTCTTTCGATCCTCGGGCCTACAGCCGCTGGCGCGAGCGCCCAACAACGCCTGGGCTGGCCCGAGCTTCCACTGTGCTTCGACGCCTTCGGCAGCACCAGCTACTGGTGGACCAACCAGGCCGACGGCTCACCGTTGCGCACCGCTGCCCATGGCGGCGGCCTCAACACACCGCTGTTCTCGAAATTGTTTTCGCAGGGGCACGTGCCATGGGCATGAAAAACCGGCCCCCCGCGACAGGAGGAGATGAATGACGACGAACGACAGCAGCATCGGCAACGGCGACAGTCCGCCGTCCGACGCGCAGGACGCGGAGAAACCGCACCCGCTGGGCGTGGGCCACCGGCTGGACGAGTTCGAGCTGCTGGAGGTGATCGGCGAAGGCGGCTTCGGCATCGTCTACCGCGCCTACGACCATTCGCTGCAGCGCGAGGTCGCGATCAAGGAGTACATGCCCTCCATGCTCGCGCGCCGCGTGGGCGACAACAGCGTGCACGTGCGCTCCGAGCGGCTCACCGCCACCTTCCAGGCGGGCCTTCGCAGCTTCATCAACGAGGCGCGCACGCTCGCGCAGTTCAGTCATCCGGCGCTGGTGCGGGTGCATCGCTTCTGGGAGTCGAATTCCACCGCCTACATGGCGATCCAGCTCTACAAGGGCCGCACGCTGCGCCGCCTGGCCGAGGACGAGCCCGCGAAGATCACCGAGCCGTGGCTGCTGGGCATGCTCGGCCCGCTGCTCGGCGCGCTGGAGACGCTGCACCGCAACCAGTGCTTTCACCGCGACATCGCGCCCGACAACATCTTCATCCAGCACGATGACCTGCCGGTGCTGCTCGACTTCGGCGCGGCGCGCAAGTCGATTGCCGACCTCGTCGACGAAGTGGCGGTGATGGTGAAGTCGGGCTACTCGCCCATCGAGCAGTACGCCGACGACAACACGCTGCGGCAGGGTGCGTGGACCGATATGTATGCATTGGGCGCAGTGCTGTACCGGGCGGTTACCGGCCACCCGCCGCCATCGGCCGTGGTGCGCAGCGTGCAGGACGCTTACGT
Organism: Variovorax sp. W1I1; assembly: GCF_030815625.1. NCBI lineage: Bacteria > Pseudomonadati > Pseudomonadota > Betaproteobacteria > Burkholderiales > Comamonadaceae > Variovorax > Variovorax sp. W1I1. The sequence goes on from NZ_JAUSWZ010000001.1 coordinate 2,708,919, forward strand.
GCCGCTGTCGTCCATGGGCCGCAGCGACCTGAGCCCCGGCTTCTGCGCCGCGGTCGATCACACGCTGGCCGTGCACAGCAAGGACCGCACGCAGACCGTTGCCGTGTTCGCGGCCGAGTTGGGGCTGGTGAAGCTGGGCGATATCTATGTGAACACGATGGCCGCGCCGACGGTGATCATTCCGTCCGCGCCCGTGCCGGCCACGCCGCCACCTCCGCCGCTGTCGCCAATGCCGACGCCGCTGGAAGCAACCGCCGTCGCTGCGCCTGCAGTGGCCGAGCCGGTGCAGACCCAGCCTCCTGCACCGCCGCCGAGAGCCGCGTCGAACGGGAGTGGCAGCAAGCCTGTCGCGCAGAAGAAGACACCGGCGCTTGCGCGCTGGGGCTTGTTGGGCGGGTTGCTGATCGCACTCGTCGCCGTGGGTGCCTGGATCGGCCTGCGCGTGACCTCGGGCAAGCCGGACACGACGACGGCCATGGTGCCGATGCCGCCGCCCGCGCCGCCGATGTCCGATCGCGCCGCGCCGCCGGTCGCCATGCCCGCACCCGGCACCAGTGCACCCGCTGCCGGGCCTTCGGCCACCGACGGCACGCCGTCAGCCGGCGGTGCGACGGTGATTTCGGACGGCACCGCCGCGGCTCCTGCAGTTCCTGCGAGCGCGCCGTCGTCGCAAGGACCGCTGACGCCGCTCGAGAACGTGCCGGTCACAACACCTTCGGCCGAGGCACAGGCCGGGGCGACGTCGCCGGTTCTCCCGCAGGCGCTCACTGAAGCCGAGGACTGGAACCTTGCCCAGGCCGAAAATTCGCGGGAAGGCTACGAGGCCTATCTGCGCCGTTATCGGCGCGGCCCGCACGCAAGAGACGCGCGCAACGCGATCGCGGAGCTGAATCGGCTTTCGGCGAACTCCGGCGCGCCGTCCGTGCCCTCTGTGCCGTCGGCGGTGGCCGCACCGGGCATGGGGCGCGTGCAGTTCAACATCCGGCCGTGGGGCCAGGTGTTCGTCGATGGCGCGGACCGCGGCGTGAGCCCGCCGCTCAAGACGCTGCCCCTGCGACCGGGGGTCTACAACATCGAGGTGCGCAACGGGGACCTCGAGGTGTACCGCCAGCGCGTGACCGTGCAGGACAGCCGGTCGGTGCCTGTGGTGGCGCACGAGTTCAAGTAGGCGAAATCCGGTCCGTCTCTTCGACGGATCGGGATGGCACTTCTTATCGGGCCTCAGGTTCGAAGCTCGGAGGTGTCTAGAAACCCCGGGTGATTCAGACTGCCATCTGCCGCTGCCGCCACTCCTTCGACAAGCGGCGCGTCTTGAAATGCCTCGACCAGAAAGTCGACCATCACCCGCACCTTCGCGCTGAGATGCCGGCGGCTTGCGTAGATCGCCAGGATGTCGACGGGCGGCATGTGATAACCGGGCATGACCTCGACCAACCGTCCGGTGCGCACATCCTCTCCGATCACGAAGCTCGGCTGCCAGATGACGCCGGCACCTGCGAGCGCCGCGGCGCGGGCGGTTTCGCCGTTGTTGGCGCGAAGGGCCCAGCGCACGCGCACGGATTCCAGCGACCCGCCGGGGCCGGCGAACTGCCACTCGTCGGAGGTCGCACCGTATGTGTAGCCGAGGCACAAGTGGCGCGACAGGTCTGTCGGCACTTGGGGCATGCCATGGCTTGAAAGGTAGTCCGGCGAGGCGCAGACCAGGTTCTGCGAACGGCCCAGCCGGCGCGCGATATGGTTGCCCGACGAGGTCCGAGAAATGCGGATGGCCAGGTCGTAGCCCTCTTCGACGATGTCGACCACGCGGTCGATGAGCGCGATGTCGAGTTCGACATCGGGGTACCTCGCCATGAACTTCGGCCACAGCGGCGCCAGCACGAGGCTGCCGAAACTCAGTGGCGCGTTGATGCGCAGGCGCCCCCGCGGCTGGAGGGAGGCGGTGGTCGCCAGCGCCTCGGTCTCCGCGACTTCTTCAAGGATCGATTTTGCGCGGTCGAACAATGCTTCGCCGCCTTCGGTGAGCGACAGGCGGCGCGATGTCCGGTTGATGAGCCGCGTACGCAAGTGCGCTTCCAGCTCGTTGACGTAGCGCGTCACGTTGGCCGGCGAGGTGTCCAGCGCGTCGGCCGCCTTGGTGAAACTGCCTCGCGCCACCACGGTGACGAATACCTCGTAGGCACGCAATCGGTCCATGGCACCACTTCCAATCATTCATAAAAGCTGAATGAGTAAACCACTTTTGGCCTCTTTCTGGAAGTGAAGCTGAACCATAAATTCAGCTCATCCCAGCAACCGACAGAAAGGAAGTTCAACATGACCGACACCGATTTGACCCCCGCCGCCCCCTCCACATCGACCCGCCGCGCCTTGCTCGGCGGTGCCGTCGCCGTGGGCGCCGCCCTGACCATCGGGGGCACCGCACACGCGGCCCCCGCCGCCGACGCCGTGCCGGGCTTCCGCTCGGGCAGCGCGGACGTCAACGGCACCCGCATCCACTACCGCATCGGCGGCAGCGGGCCGACCGTCGTGCTGCTGCACGGCTATGCCGAGACCGGGCACATGTGGAACCCGCTCATGCCGTTGCTGGCGAAAACACACACCGTGGTCGTGCCCGACCTCCGAGGTGCCGGTAATTCGTCGAAGCCCGAGACGGGCTATGGCAAGAAGAACATGGCCGTCGACATCCACGAGCTTGTGCGGTCGCTGGGCATTCGCAGCGTCAGCATCGTCGGCCACGACATCGGCCTGATGGTGGCCTACGCGTATGCCGCGCAGTTTCCTTCGGAGACCGACAAGGTGGTGCTCATGGACGCCTTCCTGCCCGGCATCGGTGCATGGCAGAACGTCTGGCTGCTGCGCGATCTGTGGCATTTCCATTTCCATGGTGCGACGCCGCTGGCGCTCGTGAAAGGGCGCGAGCGCATCTATTTCGAGCACTTCTGGAACGACTTCGCGGCCGACCCGAAGCACTCGGTGCCCGAAGCCGACCGCCAGTTCTACGCCAGGGCCTACGCGCAACCCGGCGGCATGCGTGCGGGGTTCGAATATTTCAAGGCCTTCGAGCAGGATGCGGCCGAGTTCGCCGAACTGGGGAAGACGCCGCTGCCCATGCCGATGCTGGTGCTCTCCGGTGAAAAGGCCGGCGGGGCCTTCCTGATCGAGCAGGGAAAGATGGTCGCGCCCCAAGTGCAGGGCGTGATCGTCAAAGGCTCCGGCCACTGGTTGATGGAAGAGGCACCAGAGCAGGTCATTCCGGCCTTGGTCAACTTCCTGGGCTAGCGGGAAGGCTTGCGCCACATGCATGACATGGGCCCCAGGACGGCAAGGGGGCTTGCCACCCCGCGGGCGGCACGCGCAGCAGAACTCAGCGAACATGAACGTCGAACCAACCCAGGAGAACCAAGATGGATCTGCAACTCGATGGAAAGCTCGCCCTGGTGAGCGGAAGCACCGCCGGCATCGGCTATGCGATTGCGCGCACGCTGGCCGAGGAGGGCGCAAGCGTGATCGTGAACGGCAGATCGCAGGCGGCGGTCGATGAGGCGGTGGACCGCATCCGCTCGGAAACGCAAGGCACGGTGCTCGGCTATGCCGGGGATCTCAGCCGGGCGGACGTCGCGGAGGAAGCCGTGCGTCGTCACTCCGACATCGGCATCCTCGTGAACAACCTGGGCATCTTCGAGGCCAAGGCCTTCGAAGACATCCCCGATGAAGACTGGCAGCGCTTCTTCGACGTCAACGTGCTGAGCGGCGTTCGCCTTTCGCGCCTCGTGCTGCCGCAGATGAAGCAGGCGAACTGGGGCCGGATCATCTTCATCTCGAGCGAAAGCGCGGTGCAGATACCCACCGAGATGATCCACTACGGCATGACGAAGACCGCGCAGCTGGCGGTGTCGCGCGGTCTTGCGGAATCGCTCGCCGGCACGAACATCACGGTGAACAGCGTCCTTCCAGGACCGACAAAATCGCGCGGCGTCGGCGACTTCGTGGAAGGCATGGCGCGCTCGAGCGACAAGAGCTTCGAGCAGGTCGAGGCGGAGTTCTTCGACCACGTGCGCCCGACCTCGCTGATCAAGCGCTTCGCCTCGCCGCAGGAGGTGGCCTCGCTCGTGGCCTACGTGGCAAGTCCGCTCGCCTCGGCGACCACCGGTGCGGCCCTGCGCGTCGACGGCGGTGTCGTCAAGAGCGCCTTTTGAGGAGCGTGGCTCGCTGCATCCCTAACTTCGTTTCAGCGCGACCCTGTTGACCGCGTCAATGGCGGCAGCAGGCGGCACAACGGCTCAAGACTTGACGCGCCCCAGGTGCAGTGCGCCTTTACGCTCGAGTCGCCGGAGGATCGATCCAAGCGTCGAGTAGGGAATGTCGATTCCCCTGCGGACGAGTTCGCTGGCCGCGGCCTTGGGCGTGCGAATTTCCACTGGCAGGTCGGTGACCGCCTTCAACACATCCGCCTCCCGTCCGTGCAGTGTCGGGCGCAACTGGATGAACTGGTTCTCGGGACCCGGGCCCTTGTTGGGCACCACTTCAAGGATGCCTGTGACGCCGGTGCGCTTGCCGCTCTTCAAAGTCATAGCGCCGAAATGTGCAGCGCGGGCCTGAACGAAGTCTGAATGCGCAAGCTCGGTCCGGCAGGCGACAAGGTGGATCGAACCCGATCGATTCGTTTCTCGTCGCGGGTGCTTGGGCCGACGCACTTCGCCCGATACCGGTCTGATCCGGAGTGGGTTGGCGCTGGACAACGTCATGTGCTGAGCAAACAAGGAGGCCTCCGCTGCAGGAGGCCTCTGAACGCTCAGGCAGCCATCCGCCCGAAGCGGCCGCTGTTGAAGTCAGCCACGGCCTGGCGGATCTCGGCCTCGCTGTTCATCACGAACGGGCCATACCCCACCACGGGCTCGTCGATCGGCTCGCCCGACAGCCACAGCACGGTCGCATCGCTGTTGGCCTCGATCTCCACGCCGCTGCCGGCGCGGTCCAGGTGCACCAGTTGCCCTTCGCGCGCAACGGTCGTGCCGTTGACCAGCACCGTGCCGTGCAGGACGACCAGCGCCAGCGTATGGCCTTCCTTCGCGTCGAACCGGCCGATGCCGCCCTGGCCGATGCGCAGGTCCCACACGTCCATCGCGGTGAAGGTTTGCGCCGGGCCGCGATGCCCGTCGAATTCCCCGGCGATCACGCGCACCCGGCCTGCGCCTTCGGGCAGGTCGACCGACGGGATCTGCGCATTCAGCAGGGTCTGGTAGCCCGGGTCGGCCATCTTGTCCTTCGCGGGCAGGTTCACCCAGAGCTGCACCATCTCGATCGTGCCGCCACGTTCGGTGAAGCCCCGCGAGTGGAACTCCTCGTGCAGGATGCCGCCGCCGGCGGTCATCCACTGCACGTCGCCGGGGCCGATCAGCCCGCCCGCACCGGTGGAATCCTTATGTTCCACCTCGCCCTGGTAGACGATGGTCACGGTCTCGAAACCGCGGTGCGGATGCTGGCCGACGCCGCGCGGGCGCACCGTCGGCTCGAAGGACGTCGGCGTCGCGTGGTCCAGCAGCAGGAACGGGCTCAGGTGCTTGCCGAGGCCGTCGTAGCCGAACAGCGAGCGCACCGGAAAACCGTCGCCTACCCAGTGCGGACGGGGAGCGCTGTAGACACCGAGGACTTTCTTCATGTTCATCTCCTTTGCGTCGCCAGAAGGAAGCTCCTGGCCGATGGATAGAGAATATGGGCCGAACGATGAAGGCAGTAGTGGGCACTATTCGCCATCAGAGTCCTATTCAAGGAACGATGAGGGCGGTTTGACATGAAAGACCTGAACGACCTCTACTACTTCGTGCAAGTGGTGGACCATCGCGGCTTCGCGCCGGCCGGGCGCGCGCTGGGCATGCCCAAATCCAAGCTGAGCCGGCGCATTGCGCTACTGGAAGAGCGCCTGGGCACGCGCCTGATCCAGCGCTCCACGCGGCGCTTCGCCGTCACCGAGACCGGCCAGACCTACTACGGCCACTGCAAGGCGATGCTGGTGGAGGCCGATGCCGCCGACGAAGCCATCGCGCTGACCCACGCCGAGCCCTGCGGCATCGTGCGCATGACCTGCCCGGTGGCGCTGCTCGATGCGCGCATCGCCGACATGCTGGCGGCGTTCATGGTCGCGAATCCGCGCGTGGAGATTCACCTGGAAGAAACGAACCGCCGCGTGGACGTGGTGGGCGAGGGCATCGACGTGGCCATCCGCGTGCGCCCGCCGCCCATCGAGGACAGCGACCTCGTGATGCGCGTGCTCGCCGAGCGTGGGCAATGCCTCGTGGCCAGCCCGCGCCTGCTGGCGAACGGTGTCCCCGAGGTGCCCGCCGATCTGGCGGGCCTGCCGAGCATGGACCTGGGCCTGCCGGCGCACGAGCACGTGTGGAACCTGATCGGCCCCGACGGCACGCAGGCGGCCATCCGCCACCAGCCGCGCCTCATCACGCGCGGCATGCTGGCTCTGCGCGCGGCCGCCGTTGCCGGTGTGGGCGTGGCGCAGTTGCCCTCGATGATGGTGCGCGAGCAGATCGAGCGCGGCGAACTGGTCTGCGTGATTCCGGGCTGGGCGCCGCAGCGCGAAATCATCCACGTGGTGTTTGCCTCGCGCCGCGGACTGCTGCCGGCGGTGCGGGCGCTGGTGGACTTTCTGGCGGAGCGGTTCCAGGCACTGGACGAAGACTGATCGATCTCGACAACCAGGCTGTTTGCTGGTCTTCGCCGTTGCCGAAGAACTCGTGATGAGCGCAGCCCGTGCGCGATGATCGACGCATGTCAGAACAGCTTCTTCTTCCCGGAATCGATCCCCCACCGCGGCCCCTGCCGCGACCCCGAACCAAGGCACGCCGCAAGGAGCCGCTGCCGCACACGCTCTTCCTCGCGATCTTTCCGAGTGCCGAGGACGCCGCATCCATCGCCGCGCTCGGTGCGCAACTCAACGACCGGCATTCGCTGAAAGGAACACTGAGCGAGCCGCATCGCCTGCATGTCACGCTGCATGATCTCGGCGGCTACGAGACGGTGCCGCGCAAGAAGGTGCAGGCGGCACTCGAAGCGGCCGCTGCCGTCGCGGCGCCTTCGTTTGACGTCGTCTTCGACCACGCCATGACCTATGCGAACAGCAAGGCCCTCGTGTTGTGCGGCGAAGAGGGCACCGCTGCCCTTGCGGACTTCAGGCAGCGCCTGGGCGAAGCGCTGGCCGATGCGGGGCTCAAGCCCGACCGCAGCTTCACGCCGCACATGACCCTCGCGTACACGCGGCGCAAGGTCGAGAAGCACGCCATCGAGCCGGTGCGCTGGACCGCGGGTTCCTTCGCGCTCATCGACAGCCATGTCGGCGAAGGCATCCACGAAGTGCTCGGACACTGGCCCGCATGAGCGGTCGACTATTGGGCCCACACGGCCATGGGCGCGGTCGACCAGTTGGCGCTCGCTCGGCAATGCCGGGCAGCTAGTCCTTGTCCGCAAAACTGTCGAACAGCAACCCGCGCAGCCACTGATTCCCCGGATCGCGGTGCACCTTCGCGTGCCAGAACAGGTTGATCGCGATCTGCGGCAGTGCCACCGGGTGAGGGCGCCACACGAGGCCGAAGGGCTCGGCGATGCTTTCTGCGAGACGTTCGGGCACGGTCGCGATCATTCCGCTCGAACGCAGGATGTGGCCGATCGCCACGAAGTGCGGCACCTTCAGACGAATGCGCCGGTGGATGCCCTGCGCGGCCATCACGTCGTCGGCCTTGCCATGGCCGGTGCCGGCGGCCTGCACCAGCACGTGGTCGGCGGCACTGAAGTCCTTGAGCGACACGCTGCGCTTGCGCGCGAGCGGATGCGTGCCTGAGAAGAGGCATACGTAGCGCTGCAGGAACAGCCGGCGCTGGAACACGCCCGCCTTCAGTTGAGGGAGGAGGCCGATGGCAATGTCCACGTGCCCGGCCTCCAGTTCGTCGCGCAGGTTGGTCGCGGTGTTGTTGCGCAGCGTGCTGATCGTCACGCCCGGCGCGGCGACCGAGAGCGCCTCCATCAAGCGGGGCGTGAAGTAGATCTCGCCGATGTCCGTCATCGCGAGCGTGAAGCTGCGCGTGCTGGTGGTCGGGTCGAACACCACCTGCTGGTTGAGCGCGGTGTGCAGCGCGCCCATCGCGTAGGCGACCGGCTCGGCCAGCTGCAGCGCGAAGGGCGTCGGCTCCATGCCGCGCGCGGTGCGCAGGAACAGCTCGTCGCCCAGCAGCTTGCGCAAGCGCGCCAGCGCATTGCTGATGGCGGGCTGCGAAAGCCCGAGCGATTCGGCCACCGCCGAGACGCGCTTCTCGGCCAGCATCCGGTCGAACACCAGCAAGAGGTTGAGGTCGATGTCCTTGAGTTGCATGCCGGACCTTTATTCACATCGGTGATGGAGTCGATTCACCAAATTCTATTGGTCAATCTGCAGGGGCCACGCATCATCCGTCCTCAAGAGACGAGCCGGTCCACGATGCCGGCGCAAAAAGAGAGCCCCGCGATGGACCTGCACATTCACCCCCTTGCCCGCACCCTCCAGGTTCGCCCCGGCGCGAACCTGCTGGAAGTGTTGCGCGAGCACCATGTGCCGGTGTCGTACAGCTGCATGTCGGGGCGCTGCGGCACCTGCCGCTGTAAGGTGGTGTCGGGCCAGGTGCTCGACGCGGGGCAGGACGCGATCCGCCCGGACGGCCAGGGCGAGCGCTATGTGCTGGCCTGCCAGAGCACACTGACCGAAAGCTGCACCATCGAGATCCCCGAGCCCGACGAGGTGGTGGTGCATCCGGCGCGCATCCTGAAAGCGACGGTGACGGGCATCGACGTGCTCACGCACGACATCCGGCGCCTGCGGCTCAAGCCGAACAAGCCGCTGGAGTTTTCGCCGGGGCAGTACGCGCAATTGCAGTTCGCGCCCGATCTCGCTCGGCCGTATTCGATGGCGGGGTTGAGTCTCGATGCGGAGCTCGAATTCCATGTGCGCCGGGTGCCCGGCGGACGCGTGACCGCGCACATCTTCGAGCAGTTGCGCGTCGGAGATTCGGTGCGTGTGAGTGGGCCGCTCGGCACGGCGTACCTGCGCACGAAGCACCGCGGGCCGATGCTCTGTGCAGCCGGCGGCACCGGGCTCGCACCTATTCTTTCGATCGTGCGCGGCGCCATCGCAGGCGGGCTGATGCAGCCGATTCATCTCTACCTGGGCGTGCGCTCCGATGCGGACGTGTACGGGCTCGCCGAACTGCGCGAACTGCAGGCCCAACATGCGGGCCTGAACGTGCATGTGGTGGTCGTCACCGGCCCCGCGCGCGAAGGCCAGCGCCTGGGCCTCATCACCGATGCCATCCGCGCCGACTGGCCCGGCAGCCTCGACGGCTGGCGCGCGTATCTCTGCGGCTCGCCGCCGATGGTCGAGGCGGTGACGCAGCTGGTGCGCACCCGCGGCCTCGCGCCCGAGCAGACCCATGCCGATGCCTTCTACCTGCAAGGCACCTGAAGAATCCAAAAAGACAAGGAGACCCACGATGACCACGCAACCCGTGTTCCCCATCGAGCTGCATTGGGAGAGCGACAAGACCAGCCGCATTCCCTTCATGGCCTACACCGACGAGGCGCTGCACAAGAAGGAGCTGCAGCGCTTCTTCTACGAGAAGCACTGGTGCTACGTCGGCCTCGAAGCAGAGATTCCGAACCCGGGCGATTTCAAGCGCACCGCCATCGGCGAGCGCTCGGTCGTCATGTCGCGCGACGAGGAGGGCGCGATCCATGTGTTCGAGAACGTCTGCGCGCACCGTGGCATGCAGTTCTGTCGCGAGCGCCATGGCAACAAGAAGGAATTCGTCTGCCCGTACCACCAGTGGAATTACACGCTCAAGGGCGACCTGCAGGGCGTGCCGTTTCGCCGTGGCGTGAAGCAGGACGGCAAGGTCCATGGCGGCATGCCCGCGGACTTCAAGACCGAAGAGCACGGGCTCAACAAGCTCAAGGTGGCCTCGCGCGGCGGCGTGGTGTTCGCGTCGTTCGACCACGAGGTCGAATCGTTCGAAGACTTCCTCGGGCCCGACATCCTTCACTACTTCGACCGCCTCTTCGACGGCCGCAAGCTCACCATCCTCGGCTACAGCCGCCAGCGCATTCCGGGCAACTGGAAGCTGATGCAGGAGAACATCAAGGACCCGTACCACCCGGGCCTCTTGCACACCTGGTTCGTGACCTTCGGGCTCTGGCGCGCCGACAACAAGTCGGAGCTCAAGATGGATGCGCGCAGCCGCCACGCAGCGATGATTTCCACGCGCGGCAACGCGGGCAAGGCCGCGCAGGTGACGCAGGTCTCCAGCTTCAAGGAGAGCATGCAGTTGAAGGACCCGCGCTTCCTGGACATCGTGCCCGAGCCCTGGTGGGGCGGGCCGACGGCCGTGATGATGACGCTGTTTCCGAGCCTCATCCTGCAGCAGCAGGTCAACAGCGTGTCGACGCGACACATCCAGCCGGTGGGGCACGACGCCTTCGATTTCGTGTGGACGCATTTCGGTTTCGAGGACGACACCGAAGAGATGACGCAGCGGCGTCTGCGCCAAGCCAACCTGTTCGGCCCGGCGGGCTTCGTCTCGGCCGACGACGGCGAGGTGATCGAGTTCTCGCAGCAGGGCTTCGAGCAGAAGCCTTATCACCGCACGCTCGCCGAACTGGGCGGCCGCGAGGTCGAGAACACCGACCACATGGTGACCGAGACGCTGATCCGAGGCATGTACCGCTACTGGCGCGAAGTGATGGAGGCGGCATGACGAAGATGCTCGACGCCAACGCCTATCTCGAACTGGCAGGCCTCTATGCGGCCTATGCGCATGCGGTCGATTCGGGCAATTGGGACCTGTGGCCCGCGTTCTTCATCGAGGAATGCAGCTACCGCCTGCAGCCGCGCGAGAACCACGAGCGCAACCTGCCGCTGGCGACGCTGTCGTTCGAGAGCCGGGGCATGCTCGAAGACCGCGTGTACGGCATCAAGGAGACGCTGTTCCATGACCCGTATTACCAGCGCCACGTCGTCGGATTGCCGGTGGTGCACAAGGTCGATGACGACGGCGCGATCCACAGCGAAGCGAACTACGCGGTGTTCCGCACCAAGCTCGACGGACCCTCGACTGTGTTCAACGTCGGCCGCTACATCGACAAGGTCGTGCCCACGCCCGAAGGCTTGAAGTTCGCCTCTCGCCTCTGTGTGTTCGACAGCGAAATGATCCCGAACTCCATCATCTACCCGATATAAGGCTCACCCCCAGGCTTGCCCACTTCGTGTGGCCTCCAACCCCCTACCGGGGGCAATACCAGCGGCCCGGCAAAGCCGGTTCCGCGGTATTCCAGAACAGACCATTGAGCAACGAGACACAGCGAACATGCAAAAAGAACCCGAGACACACGGCGCACCGCTGCGCCGCTTTACCGATCCCGCCTACCAGCCGCTGTGCGACAACCTCGCCGGGGTGCGCGAGAACATCGACCGGCTCGATCGCCAGATCGTCGCGCTGCTGGCCGAGCGCGGCCGTTATGTGAAGGACGCGGCGCGCTTCAAGCGCGATGCCTTCCAGGTGTCGGCGCCGCAGCGCCAGCAGGAGGTGATCGACAAGGTGCGGGCGCTGGCCGAGAAGGAGGGCGCCTATCCCGAGGTGGTCGAGGCGGCGTACCGCGCGCTGATCGTGGGCTTCATCGCGCGCGAGCAGCGGGACCATCAAGGCATGGTCAATGTGGAGGCGAAGCCGTGAAGCGGGCCGTCGTTTTCGCCATCGTGGCCGTGGCCGCCGCGGCCCACGCGCAGGACTGGCCGCAGCGCCCCGTGCGCATCGTCGTGCCGTTCGCGGCCGGTTCGTCGCCCGACATCCTCGCGCGCATCGTCAATGACAAGCTCGCGGCGCGCATCGGCCAGCCGCTCATCGTCGACAACAAGCCCGGCGCGGGCGGCAACACAGGCACCGACCAGGCGAGCAAGTCGCAGCCCGATGGCTACACCTTCCTGCTCTCGGTGAATGCGCCGCTCGTCTACAACACGGTGCTCTACAAGAACCTGCCGTACGACCCGTTCAAGGACCTCGTGCCGGTGTCGCTCGCGGCGACCACGCCGAATGTGTGTGCGGTCTCGAATTCGATGAACGTCGATTCGGTCAAAGGCTGGCTCGCGGCGATGAAGCAGAACCCGGGCAAGTTCAACTTCGCCTCGACGGGCAACGGATCGATCTCGCACCTGGGTGTGGAACTCATCAAGCTCAAGACGAATTCGTTCGCCGTGCACATTCCGTATGCGTCGTCGGGGCAGGCGGTCACCGCGATCATCCAGGGCGATGTGCAGTACGCGTGCCTGCCGCCCGTCACCGTGATGCCGCAGGCCAAGGCCGGCCGGCTCAAAGCGCTGGCCGTGACGTCGGCCGAACGTTCGGCCCTGTTGCCCGAGCTGCCCACGCTGCGCGAATCGGGTCTGCCCGACATCCAGGCCGTGCCGTGGTTCGCGTACATGGCGCCCAAGGGCACACCCAACGAGGTGGTGCAGCGCATGAGCCGCGAGATTGCGGCCGTGCTGCAGGACCCCGAGACGAAGAAGCGCCTGCAGACCGCGTACTTCGACCCCGTGGGCAGCACGCCCGAGGCGCTGGCGAAGTTCATGGGCGAGGAACTGGTCCGCTGGAAGCCGGTGATCCAGCGCGCCGGCCTCAAGCCCGACAACTGAAGAGCGAAGGAAAAAAGACATGAGCACGATGACTTGGGTCGATGCCGCGGCGGTCGACGACGTTCCCGCCGACGACGTGGTGGGCATCGAGGTGCAGGGCCGCGACATCGCCCTCTACGGCACCGAAGACGGCATCCACGCGACCGACAACATCTGCACGCACGGCCATGCACGGCTCTGCGACGGTTTTCTCGAGGGCCACGAGATCGAGTGCCCGCTGCACCAGGGGCGTTTCGACGTGCGCACGGGCAAGGCGATGTGCGCGCCGCTCACGGAGGACCTCCGCAGCTATCCGGTGAAGATCGAAGGCGGGCGGGTGTTCCTGGCGTTCGAGGCGTAGCGGGCATCTGTTCCGCATTGGGTCCACGCCATCTGTATCTGTTCTCCCTGCGCTCGGGTGGCGACAATGGCCCCCCGTTTCATGGAACACATATGACGACAGCGCAAAGCCGAGACCAGATTGCCGATCAGATTGCCGCCGAGCTGGGCCACAGCTTCGCCGGGGAAATGCTTGCGGGGGGGCACTATGTGCCGATCGTGCGCGACGGCCGCACGCTCTACACCAGCGGGCAGGTGCCGCGCGTGGGCACCACGGTGGTCGTCACGGGCCGCGTGGGCGACGTGGTGTCGCTGGAGAAGGCGCGCGAGGGCGCGCAGATCTGCGCGCTGCGCTGCCTCACGCTGCTGCGCCGCGAACTCGGTTCGCTCGATGGCGTGGAGAAGGTGCTGCGCGTGGGCGTGTTCATTCAATGCACGGCCGAGTTCACGCAGCAAAGCGAAGTGGCCGATGCGGCGTCCGATCTGCTGCACCGCGTTTTCGGCGATGCCGGCGTGCATGTGCGGACTGCGGTGGGCGTGTATCAGTTGCCGAAGAATGCGAGCGTCGAGCTGGAGATGACGGTCGCCGCGCGCGACACCGCGTAGCGCGCTCTTCCTCTAGCGCGATGGCAGATCGACGATGTCCCGCGCGAGCGAGGCAATCGTCAGCGGGGCGCAGCCCTCGGCGTTGTTGCTCACCGTGACGAAGGCGTTCTGGCCCGCGCGCGTGGTGCCGGCAATCACCTTGGCGAGCGCCGCGCGTGTCTCAGGGTCGGGGTCGACGATCTTGTCGAAGGGTTCGTAGAGCTTCTCGGCATCTTCATAGCCGAACCGGCCGTGCCGGCGGTGCAGGTTCCAGCGGCACACGAGCGGCCCGGGCCACAGGGCGCGCAGCATCGGCAACTGGTCTTCGATCGGCGGCATCTTGGCGTGCAGGCCCATGCAGAAGGTCGCGCCCACGCTGCGCAGCATGTCGGCGAAGGCGGGGCACAGCAGCTGCGGGTCGCGCACCTCGACGGCGATGACGGCATCGGGCGCGGTCTGCTTCAGGCCGGGCAGTGCTTCGAGCATTTCGCCGATGCGCGTGAGCAAGGCTGGCTGATCAGCCAAGAGCTGCGAGGGGATCGGGCTCAACTGGAACACCAGCGCGCCGATGCGGTCTCCGAGACCTTCGAGCGCGGGCTGCACGAATTCCTGGATCGCGATCTCGCTATTGAGGAACACGGGGTTGACCTGCGTGCCGCGGCCGCTTTCGTCGCGCACGGTGGCGTCGGTCACAAGGCTCGGCGCCTTCACCACGAAGCGGAAGTCGGCGGGCACCATCGCCGCATAGCGCGCGTACTGGCTCGCGGTGAGGGCGCGGTAGAAGTTGCGGTCCAGGCTCACGGTGCGGAACAGCGGGTGCTGCGCGAGGGCGGAAAGGCCGTTCTTCGAGAGCACGGTCTCGGCGTATTCGCCGTCCCACACGAGGTTGGCCCAGCCGGGATAGCTCCATGACGAGGTGCCCAGGCGCAGTCCTTGTGGGAGAGCGGCCGCCAGTTCGACCAGGGCCGGATCGGTGGGGACGGGAGCAACGGTGGCGCCGCGCGATTTCTTCTTCGCGGGCGCTTCGGCCTCGGGCGGCGGCGGGGCCGCGGGCGCCTCTAGCGGGCGCGGCAGATCGGGGAAAAGAGAGTCCTGTACTTCGCTCATGCTGGGGCCGCATTCTCGGCCAACACCGGACCGCCTCGCAGCGGCGGGCACAATCCGCGCCATGAAACAGTGGTTGCGCTCGCAGGGTGGTTGGTGGCTGGCATGGCTGGTCCTCACGGTCGTGGGCGCGGTGTGGCTGGCGCGCGCGGAACTCGTGCAACTGCAGCAGGACTTCGAGACAGACGCGCGCATCGCGCACCGGCTCATGAGCCAGCAAGTGGTGCAGTACGACGCGGTGCTCGCCACGCTCGCGCTGCTGGAGCCCGGCGCCGATGCGGGGCAGCCGGAGCAGCGGTTGCCGTCGGTGTACGCATCGATCCTGAAGGTGCAGCGGCGGGCGCGCGACGAAGCATGGCCCGATCAAAAGCAGGCGGACGCGCTGGCCGCCGCGGAGGCCCGGTCGCGCAGCCAGCAGCGCGCCGAACTCGCATCGCTCGACCTCGCACATGGCCGCTATCAGCTTGTGATGGGCGCCACGCCCTTGAGCTATGCGCTCGAAATCGACCTGGCCGGCTCCGTGCCGTGGCGCGACTGGTCGATGAATCCGCAGACGAGCCCGGTGCGTGTGAGCCTGCAACGCGATGGGCAACAACTGGTGCTGCAGCCCGGTCGCATGGGCGAAGGCGGCTGGCGCTTCGGTCTCACCAAGGCGCTCGCGTCTCCGAGCCAGCCCTTCGAACTCGTGGCGGAGCGCCAGGTCGGCTGGGGCGAACTGCCGTGGCGCAGCATCGCCGGATGGGCCGTGGCGATGGCGGTGTTGATGGCCGGCTTGCGGATGGCGCAGCGCCAGCGCATCGCACGGCGCCGGGCCGAAGAACTGCTGCGGCTCGGACAGGTCGCGCGGCTCAATGCATTGGGCGAGTTGTCGGCGGGCCTGGCGCACGAACTCAACCAGCCGCTCACTGCCGTGCTGGCCAACGCGCAGGCCGCGCGCCGTTTGCTCGACGACGATCCGCCCGATCTCGCCACCGCGCGCGACGCGATGGGGCAGGCCGTGGTGCAGGCCCGCCGCGCGGCCGATGTGGTCGGCCGTTTGCGCCGCGTGATCGAACGGCCCGAAGCCGGTGGCGACGTGAAGCCGCTGGTGCTGCAGGAGGTGGTGCGCAGCGCGATGCACCTGCTCGCGCCCGAGTTCGCGCAGCGCGGCGTCGCCGCCCAGTTCGATGCAGGCGCGCAGGCACCGGTGCGCGTGCAGGCCGAGGCGGTGGCGCTGGAGCAGATCGTGCACAACCTGCTGATGAACGCGCTGCAGGCGCTGGACCTCGTGCCCGCGGCCGAACGTCGGCTCGTGGTGTCGGTCGGGCGCAATGGACAGGAGGGCGTGCTGACCGTGACCGACAACGGACGCGGCATTTCGCCCGAGGCCATGCCGCGGCTCTTCGAGCCGTTCTTTAGCACGCGCGAGGGCGGCCTCGGTTTGGGCCTGAGCCTCAGCGAGACGCTGGCGAGCGGCATGGGCGGCAGCCTGACGGCCGCCCATGCGGCGCCGCGCGGTGCGCGCTTCACCTTGCTGCTGCCGCTGGTGGCGCAGTCCGCATGAACACCTCCGCCACGCATCAACCCCAGTCGCCGCTGATCCACCTGATCGACGACGACCAGGCGGTGCGCGACAGCCTCTCGCTGCTCATCGGCACGGTCGGGCTGCGCGTGCAGGGCTGGGCCGATCCGCAGGCCTTCATCGATGGCTTCGACCGCGCGAGCGTCGGCGCCATCGTGCTGGACGTGCGCATGCCCGGCATCAGCGGGCTCACGGTGCTCGACCGGCTGATGGCGCAGGGCGTCGACCAGCCGGTGATCATGCTGACCGGCCACGGCACGGTCGAGATGTGCCGCCGCGCCTTCAAGGCCGGCGCGGCCGAGTTCCTGGAGAAGCCGGTGGACGACGAGCAACTGCTCGAGGCGCTGCAGCAGGCGGTGCGGCAGCATGTGCGCACGCGCGAACGCTCGCAGGCCGACAACGCCGCGCGCGAGCGGGTGGCCCAGCTCTCGGAGCGCGAGCGCGAGGTGCTGGCCTTCATCGTGCAGGGGCTCACCAACAAGGAGATCGCGCGCACGCTGGCGCTGTCGCCGCGCACGGTCGAAACGCACCGGGCCAACCTGTTCGCCAAGCTCGATTGCGATTCGCTCGCACAGCTGATCCGGCGCTATGCGGTGCTGGTGACTTCGGACGCGTGAGGTGCGCGCTCCGTAGTTCTACGGAGCAGCGGGCGTAGCCGTACGAATGGTCGCGGCGGCCGGCGTTTTCTACAGTGGCGCAGCCGTCGGCCACAACAGACAGTGGTCGGCGCATTCACCTGCATCCACTGGAGAAATCACCAATGCGTTCCACCCTTTGCCTCGCCGTCCTGCTCGCCGCATCGGCTGCACAAGCCCAGACGCCGGCTCCCGCCGTGCGCACCGAGAAGAACATCTCGCTGGCCCTCGCCAACCAGATCGCCGCCGAAGCCGTGGCCGCCTGCGCCGCCAACGGCTACAACGTGGCCGCCACCGTGGTCGACCGCGCCGGCACCGTGCGTGCCGTGCAGCGCGCCGACAACGCCGGCCCGCACACGCTGGCCTCGAGCGAACGCAAGGCCTGGACCTCGGCATCGGCCAAGAGCCCGACGCAGGCCATGATGGAAGGCGCGCAGAAGAACCCCGGCGCCGCGAACCTCGTGTACCTGCCGGGCTTCCTGCTGCTGGGCGGCGGCGTGCCGGTGAAGTCGGGCAACGAAGTGATCGGCGCCGTGGGCGTCGGCGGCGCGCCGGGCGGCCACCTGGACGACCAGTGCGCCAACGCGGCGCTCGAAAAGGTCAAAGGCCTGCTGGGCTGAATGTGATGAAGCGCGGTATGTGGTCTTTTATCCTGGCTGGTGTGCTCGGCCTGGGCGCGTCGGCCGGCGTGTCGGCCCAGGTGCCGCCGCTTGCGGCCGAGGTGCTGGCCTATGAAGGGCTGCACCGCGCCGCATGGCATGGCGATCTGCCGAAGCTGAAGGCGTTGATTGCCTCGGGCGCAAGCCTCGATGCCCGGGATGCGAAGGGGCGGACGCCGTTGCATGTCGCCACTTACGCGCGGCAGGGCGAGGCGATCAAGCTGCTCGCCAAGGCGGGCGCAAGCCTCGACCGGCTCGAGGACGACCGCTATGACGCGGTGACCATCGCATCGGTCGCCGACGACCCCGCGACGCTTGCATTGCTGCTGTCGCTCGGCGCCAATCCCGGGCAGACGACGAGCCGCTACGACGGCACCGCGCTCATCGCCGCCGCGCACCTGGGCCACGACGAAGTCGTGCGCCGACTGATTGCGGCCGGCGCGCCACTCGACCATGTGAACAACCTGCACTGGACGGCGCTGATCGAATCGATCGTGCTCGGCGACGGCGGGCCGCGCCACCAGCGCACGCTGGCCGCGCTGCTCGATGCGGGCGCGAGCGTGAAGCTGACCGACCGCCAGGGCAACACGCCGCTGCAACTGGCGAAGGCGCGCGGCTACACCGCGATGGTCAAGCGCCTGGAAGCACCGCGCGCAAGATAGGTCGGCTCGGGGACAATCGGGGTTCGCCACGAGGAAAAAACCCATGTACATGCCCCCGCAGTTCAATGCCAAGGACCCGGCGATCGCGCTGGAGTTGATGCGCTCGCACCCCTTCGCGAGCCTGATCTCGAACGACAACGACGGCCTGCCGTTCGTTACGCACCTGCCGCTGGTGGCACAGGCGGGCGAGGGCGACGGGCTGGTGTTGTGGGGGCACTGCGCCAAGCCGAACCCGCACTGGCGCTACCTGCAGGCGCGGCCGCAGGCGGTCGTTACTTTCCTCGGGCCGCATTCGTACCTGTCGCCCCAGGTCTATCCCGACCTGGCGCGTGTACCGACATGGAACTACCTTGCGGTGCATTGCACGGTCGAGGCCCGTTTGGTCGAGGAGCCCATGGAGAAAGACGCGCTGCTCAAGAAACTCATCGGTGACCACGAACCGGCCTACGCCCAGCAATGGCGCGACCTGGGCGAGGAGTTCCAGCTCAAGATGCTGAACGGCATCGTCGGCTTCGAGCTGAAGGTGACCGCGCTGCAGTGCAAGGTCAAGATCAACCAGCACCGCAAGGAATCGCATGCGGCCATGCGCGCCATGTACGGCGCCGGCACGCCGGACGAGCAGGCGCTGGCGGCGTGGATGGACCGGCTCGGCATGAACGCCGAAGCGCCCGTGGCGGAAGGAAACTGAAATGCGCGTGTTCGGATTGCTCGGCCTGGTGCTGGCGCTCGTGATCGTCGGGTTGATCGCCAAGAAGCAACTGACGACGACGGCCGTGGCGCCGGTGTTGCCGTCCGTGCCCGGCGCCGCGGCGCCCGCACCCGACGAGGCGCCCGCCGATGTGCGCACGCAGAGTCGGCAGGTCCAACAGCAGGTGAAGGATGCGCTCGACGCCGCGGCGCAGGCGCGCAAGATGCCGGATGACAACTGAGTTGCCCTTGCAGACAAACGACGCGCACTGGATGGCGCTCGCGCTGGCCGAAGCGCGTCTCGCGGCCGAGGCGGGCGAGGTGCCGGTGGGGGCGGTGCTGGTGAAAGACGGGCAGGTCATCGCGACCGGCCGCAACACGCCCGTGGCGCAGCACGACCCGAGCGCGCATGCCGAGATCAACGCCCTTCGCGCCGGTGCCGCCGCGCTGGGCAACTACCGGCTCGACGGCTGCGAACTGTTCGTCACGCTTGAACCCTGTGCGATGTGCGCGGGCGCGATGCTGCATTCGCGGCTGGCGCGGGTGGTGTTCGGCGCGGCCGATCCGAAGACGGGCGCCGCTGGATCGGTGCTCGATCTCTTTGCGGAGCCGCGGCTCAACCACCGCACGCAGGTGCAGGGCGGCGTGCTCGCACGGGAGTGCAGTGCGGTACTGCAGGGCTTCTTCCAGCAGCGCCGCAGCGTGGCGCGCGAACAGGCCGAGCCCTTGCGCGACGACGCGCTGCGCACGCCGGCCGAACGCTTCGCTTCGCTGAACGACTACGCCTTCGCGCCGCACTACGCGCAGGACCTGCCGAGCCTGCAGGGCTGGCGCCTGCATTACGTGGACGAAGAGGGCGCAGCGGGCAGCGACGGCCAATCGGCGCCTTGCCTTTGCCTGCACGGCTCGGGCGAATGGGGTTACTTCTTCCGCCATCTTGTCGGCGTTCAAGGTTTGCGCACCCTGGTGCCCGACCTCATCGGCTTCGGCAAGAGCGACAAGCCCAAGCGCGAAGCCGCGCACAAGCTCGAGTGGCACCGCGACGTGCTGCTCGAATGGCTGGACCGCGTGCAGCCACAGCCCGTGGTGCTGGTGCACAGCGTCGCGGCCAGCGAGCTCGCATCGTTGTTGCAAGCCGCGGCTGCCGATCGTTTCGCGGCCACCATCGTCGCCCCCGATGGCGGCGAGCGCATCAAGGACGCGTGGCGCGCGCCATACCCCGACCGCGGCTACGAAGCCGCGCTGCGCGCGCTCGGACCGATCGCTTCGTCCTCGGGTCCGACAGCCGCGCAAGCCACGCTGCTCACGCGTTTGGCGCGCAACGCAATGGGATACTCGACCTCGTGACCAAACACATCTACATCTACTCTCCGTCCAGCGCGATCCGCGACAAGGCCGCCTTCCGGCGCGGCGTGAAACGACTCCAGGCTCTCGGCCACGAGGTCGAGATCGATCCCGACGCGCTCTCGGTGCACCAGCGTTTTGCGGGCGACGATGCCACGCGGCTCGCCGCCATTTCGCGCGCGGCCGCGAGCGGCGCCAACATCGCGCTCATCGCACGCGGCGGCTACGGGCTCACGCGCATCCTCGATCAGATTCCGTACAAGGCGGTGGCCAAGGCGATCCAGAAAGGCACCGAGTTCGTCGGCTGCAGCGACTTCACCGCGCTGCAGAACTCGCTGGTCGCCAAGACCGGGGCCGTCACCTGGTCAGGCCCCGCGGTCGGCGAAGACTTCGGCGCCGAAGCCGGTGCCGACGACATCATGGAAGCCTGTTTCGACGACCTCGTGAGCGGGCAGGGCGAAGGCACCGGCTGGCGCATGCCGGCGCGCGATGCCGACCTGAAGTTCAAGCCCGTGGAAGATGCCGTGCTCTGGGGCGGCAACCTCTGTGTGCTGACGAGCCTGCTCGGCACGCCGTACTTTCCAGTGGTCGACAAGGGCGTCCTCTTCATCGAGGACACGAACGAGCACCCCTACCGCATCGAACGCATGCTCGACCAGTTGAAGATGGCCGGCGTGCTGGGCAAGCAGAAGGCGATCGTGTTCGGCCAGTTCACCGGCATCCGAAAGGTGCCGGGCTACGACCGCGGCTTCGGGCTCGATACGGTGGTCGATCGCCTCCGCGCGTCATTGAAGAAGGTGCCGGTGCTCACGGGCCTGCCATTCGGCCATGTGCCGACGAAGGTGCTGCTGCCAGTGGGGGCGAAGGTGGCGATGGCGGCCGAAGGGCGCGATGTCTTCCTCGTGTGGGGGCACCGGCATGCCCATTCGCACGACCATGACCACGCGCACTCGCACTGAATGCCGCCCGGGTTGGCGGCGGCCTCGAAAGCCGTTTTCGCCTTCAGCCGTTGTTGGTGAAGCGCTGATGGGTGCGCGGACCCATCGAGCCGGGCAGGCCGCCCTTGAACATGCTGTTGATGGATTTCATCTGGCGGCGGGCGGCGGATTCGCCGTCGATGGCGCTCAGCGCGGTCATCACGTCCTGCCGCAGATACCAGAGAGCCTCGACGTCGACCGCGAAGCGCACGCGCTGGCTGACGCGCTGGATCGAATGGCCGCCATGAGCCTGGAGCACCGACAGCATGGCCGTGCGAATCCGACCCAACTGGCTTTCGGTCGCCTGGCGGGAACCGAAACTGGGCAAATTCAGCAGACGAAAAATGCGGCGGAAGAGCACCATGTGACGAATAGCGTATTGCCGGAAGCCGGGACGGCCGCTACCTTAAGCTTGAGTTCGCCGTTACACAAGATGTTAAACAGTGTTTCTTGTTTGCAAACAACAAGCTTTACGTATCAGTTTCAGCACTTATTGAAGTTTGATATCAAAAGTACTACATCCTTTGGCGGGCTCGGTTTTCGGCATATGTCAGACAAAACACGGGCAAGGGGCTGAAGAGCTTCCTGACCATAATCAACCAGCGATCGCTACCGAGTACAAGCCAGTATGGGTGTCAATGCCACAGTCGTTTTCGCGGACCTGACGGGGAGCACGAGGGTCTTCGAGGCCATGGGGAATGCGCGCGCCACCGAGACGGTGACGCGCCTGACCCAGTGGATCGGCGGCGTCTGCCAGGCGCACGGCGGCCGGGTGGTGAAGTCGCTGGGAGACGGCGTCTTTGCCATCTTCTCGAGCGGCGCCGCCGCCACACACGCGGTGATCGAGCTCCAGCGCTACCACCAGAAGCGCCTTCAGGTCTGGCCCGCGCCCTTGCGCATGGCGCTGCAGATCGGCGTGGCCAGCGGCGAAGTGGTCGAGGTGGAGGGCGACTGCTTCGGCGACGCCGTCAATCTCGCCTCGCGGCTGAGCGACCTCGCCGGCCCCGGGCAGATCTGGGTGACCGATGCGGTGATCTCGCAACTGCGCGAAGGCAGCGTGCAGCACCGCGACCTCGGGCTCATCAACATCCGCGGCCGCAGCGAGATGTCGGTGGTGCACCGCATCGACTGGCAGGAGGACGTGACCTCCTTCCTCACCGTGCCGGCCGCGCTGGCGCCGATGCGGATTCCAGATTCGTCGTTCGGCCAGATCGAGCTGTCCTGGCTCGACGTGCGCTCCATGTTCAGCAGCGAGCAGCTGCCGATTCACCTGGGGCGCGTGGACGACGCGCAGTTCGTGGTCAACGACCCGCGCGTCTCGCGGCTGCATGCGCGCATCGAGATGCGGCAGGGCAGTTGCGTGCTGATCGACATCAGCACCTATGGGACCTGGGTGCGTTTTCATGGCAACGGCGGGCCGAGCACCGAGATCGCCCTGCGCCGCGAGGAATGCGTGCTGCACGGCCGCGGTGAAATCGGCCTGGGCGCGCCGCTGAGCGATTTCAGCGCGCCCACCATCGCCTTCAACACGACCGGCGGCGAGGTGATGCTGTCGCGCCGCGAGGTGAGTCCTTGAGAGAAGGTGCACCGGCGGGTTGCGTCGGGCGTTGCTTGTGAACCGGGCGCTGTCCGCCCTTGGCCCTGGAGCCGCTGTGAACCTCAAACAACATTCTTCTGTTTTCAAATGGGCAACCCTCGGCGCGATCGCGGCCGGTGCGTTGCTCGCCGCGGGCGCCGCGAATGCGCGGGGCCACTGGTCGGTGCAGATCGGGACGCCCGGCTATGTGGGCGGCGGTTATCCGGCGCCGTATTACGCGCCGCCGCCGGTTTACTACCCGGCACCGATCTACTACCAGCCCGCGCCGCCCGTCTACTACCGGCCGCCGCCGCCGGTGTACTACCGCCCGGCACCCATCTACAGCCCGCCGCCCGGACGCATCTACTACGGTCCCGGCTATCCGTACCGTCCGCCGAACGGCTACGAATGGGAAGACGAGCAGGACTGAAGTCCCGACCCAAGGCGCGATAACTTAAGACTTGCTCCAGCGGGTCGCCGGAGTTGCCAATTTTGTTTCGGAAGTGACGAAAAAGTCACATAAAGTCACAAATATTGGATTGACGACCCGTCGTCAAAGGTTCTCACCACCGAAATCCACAGGGCACGGCACTTGCCTTGATAGCTCCCGGCGCAAGAACGCCGCAGGAGCGAGGAAACATGGTGGAACCGATAGAAGCCGGCTGCGCGAGCGTGGCCGACGATGTGGCGTACGTCGAAGCGCCGGCAACAACAGATACAGCTGAGACCGAAGCGTCGTCCAGGCCCCTGAAGGCGTTGGCGACGTTCTCCATCGCGGCCGCGCTCGCGGCCTGCGGGGGTGGAGGTGGAAGTGGCGGCGGAGGCGGGGGAGGCGGATTCGGCGCCGGCATCGGCGGCCTGCCAGGGGCAGGCTCAGGCCCCGGCGCGGGATCGGACGCGGGCCCGTACCGCTACACGCAAGCCAAGACCGACGAAGAGGCCGCGCGCTTCCTGCTGCAGGCGCAGTTCTCGGCCTCCGAACCGGAGATCGCCGACCTGCGCAACAAGGGCTACCTGCCGTGGCTCAGCGAGCAGTTCGGCGCACCGCGCACCCAGTCGGCCTGGGAATGGATCGACAGCAAGCCCTGGAACACCGTCGAGATCGATGCGGCCGTCTGGCGCCAACTGATGGTGTCGGCCGACCCGGTGCGCAAGCGCATGGCGCTGGCGCTCAGCGAGATCTTCGTGGTCTCGGCCAACGAGATCGGCTCGAGCTGGCCGCACGCCATGATGGCCCAGTACTTCGACACGCTGGTCGCGGGCGTCACCGGCAACTTTCGCACGCTGCTGGAAGACATCACGCTCAACCCGGCGATGGGCTTCTACCTGAACACCCGCGACAACCGAAAGGAAGACGGCCGCGGCCGCCAGCCCGACGAGAACTACGCGCGTGAAGTCATGCAGCTCATGACCATCGGCCTGTCGCAGCTCAATGCCGACGGCACGGTGAAGACCGGCACCGACGGCCAGCCGCTGGACACCTACACGCAGGACGATGTGACGAACCTCGCACGCGTCTTCACCGGCTACGTGCTCGACATCCGCACCGGGGAGCGCGAGGGTTTCAAGCCACCCGGCGGCGGCGGCGCCTTCGACACCAAGGACTGGACCACGCGTCCCATGGCCTACCTGGCGGCGAACCACTCGATGCTGGAGGCGAAGTTCCTCGGCACCAGCGTGCCCGGCGGCACGCCCGGCCCGGCGGCGCTGAAGATCGCGCTCGATGCACTCTTCAATCACCCGAACGTCGGCCCCTTCATCGGCAAGCAGTTGATCCAGCGGCTGGTGACCAGCAACCCCAGCCCGGCGTACGTGAAACGCGTGGCCGATGTCTTCGGCAACAACGGCGCCGGCGTGCGCGGCGACATGAAGAGCGTGTTCGCGGCCATCCTGCTGGACGACGAGGCGCGCGGCCCGGGCGGCCTTTTGGACCCGAACTTCGGGCGCCTGCGCGAGCCGATGCTGCGCCTGGTGCAATGGGGCCGCACCTGCGGCATCGCCTCGGCCACCGACGCCTGGAAGATCGACAACCTCTCGGATGCGAGCTTCGGCCTCGGCCAGAGCCCGCTGCGCTCGCCCTCTGTCTTCAACTTCTTCCGGCCCGGCTACGTGCCGCCATCGACCGCCATCGCGAGCAACAAGCTGGTTGCGCCCGAGTTCCAGCTGGTCAACGAAAGCAGCGTGGGCGGCTATCTCAACTTCATGCAGAACAGGCTGTCCAACGGCTTCGACAACAAGGACGTGATGGCGAGCTACGCGGCCGAGAAGGCGCTGGTGCTCGATCCGGCCGCGCTGGTGCGCCGGCTCAACCTCGTGCTGACCGGCAACCAGCTGCTGCCGGCTACCGTCAACCTCATCACCACCGCGCTTGCCACGCCGAATCTCACGGCGGCGAGCAGCGATGGCGCAAAGCTCAACCGCATCTGCGCCGCCGTCCTCCTGGTGATGGGGTCGCCCGAATACCTTGTCCAGAAATAAAGCGAGAGCGTCTTTCATGTACCTGATCGATCCCGCCCGTCACACCCGCCGCGCGTTCCTCCGCCGCTCGGGCCAGCTCGCAATGGCCGGCACCGCGCTGCCGTTCGCGCTCAACCTCGCCGCGATGGGCGAGGCCGCCGCGCAGGCCGCGCCCGGCAACGACTACCGCGCGCTGGTGTGCGTGTTTCTCTTCGGCGGCAACGACTATGCGAACACCGTCGTCACCTACGACGCCGACAGCTACGGCAAGTACAGCCTGATCCGCGGCGGCGACGGCGAGGCGGGCGGCGGCATCGCCATCGCGCGCGCCGCGCTGGCACGGACCGAGCTCAAGCCAACGCAGGCATTGCCTGGCGGCCGCGTGTACGCGCTGCATCCGTCGATGACCGGGCTGGCCGACCTCTTCAACGACCCGGAGAGCAAGGCCAAGGTGGCGGTGCAACTGAACGTCGGCCCGCTCATCAAGCCGCTGACGCGGGCGCAATACAACAGCAGCAACCGCCGCGACTTCCCGATTCCACCCAAGCTCTTCTCGCACAACGACCAGCAGTCGGTCTGGCAATCGTCCTCGCCCGAGGGCTCGACCGTCGGCTGGGGCGGCAACCTCGGCGACCTGGCCCTCGGGCCGAACGGAGGCTCGCTCTTCACCTGCATGTCAGTCTCGGGCAACGCGGTGTTCCTCTCGGGCGACCAGGCGCTGCAGTACCAGGTGGGAACGGGCGGCGCGGTGCGCATTGGCGCGGTGAGCGGCGTCGGCGGCAACCTCTACGGTTCGGCAACGGTGAAGGCGGCCATGCAGCAGATCGCCCAGCGCGAGAGCGGCCACACGCTGGAGAACGAATACACGAAGGTCATCCGGCGCGCGGTCACGGCCGAGGGAAAGATCACCGAGGCGATCCAGTCGGACTTTCCCTCCGGCACCTTCCCGCAGCAGAACTACCTGGCCGACCAGCTCAAGATGGTGGCGCGCCTGATCCGCGGGCGCGAAGCACTGGGCGTGAAGCGCCAGGTGTTCTTCGTCTCCATGGGCGGCTTCGACCTGCACGACGACCTGATCGCGCGCCAGCCGGGGCTGATGAAGAACCTGTCCGAAGCGCTGGTCGCGTTCCACGCCCGAATGGACGCATTGGGCCTGGCCGAGAAGGTCACCACGTTCACCGCCTCCGACTTCGGCCGCACGCTCTCGAGCAACAGCAATGGCTCCGACCATGGCTGGGGCGGCCACCATTTCGTGGTCGGCGGCGCGGTGAAAGGCAAGGCGATCTACGGCACGGCGCCGCCGGTGAGCATCACCAACACCGCGAGCGACATAGACCAGTGGCACGTGGGGCAGGGCCGCCTCTTGCCCACCACCTCGGTCGACCAATACGCGGGCACGCTGGCGCGCTGGTTCGGCGTGCCCGACGACCAGCTCGACGGCATCCTGCCGAACCTCAAGAACTTCGGCATGACGGCGCCGAGCGGCATCGCCTATCCGCGCAACGTGGGGTTCATGGGATGAACGACGCAAGCGGCATGAAGGGAATGAAGGGCCTGAACGGGGAGGAGGGCGGCATGCGCGTGTCCTTTCCGTCCGATGGCGGCAGGAAGGCGTCCGTGCGCATTCACAGTGGGGACCTGACACCCATGCACCCCTTCTCCAGCGTCGAGGGCGCCATCGCGGCCATCGACGCGCTGGACCGCGGGCTGCGGGAGTTCGAGCTGTCGGTGTCCGACAGCCTGCAGGACTATCTCGGCGTGCAGATGGCGCAGATCACCGACCGCGCACTGGCCCGCGGCTGGGAGCCAATCAGCTTCATGCAGAAGAATGGGTACCGGCGCTATCGCTTCAAGGCGATGCGCCGGGCCTGAAGTATCGCCTTTCTCTACCATGCGTTCGAACCAGACCGCTGCCATCGGCACCCTCGCGGCCCTGTTGCTGGTGCTCGGATCGCCCTGACCGGCCTCCACGACCGCGCGCGTCAGTCCAGCCGGATGCGGCCCCACAGTTCGAGCGTGCGCTTGCCGATGCGGTCCATGACCTTGGCCTGCACGCTGTAGAGCCCGGCCTCATTGGTAGGGCCGAAGCCGAAATTCATGCTGGCCGAACCGAGCACCAAGGTTGCCGCGGGCGGCTCCGAAGTCCAGAGCGGACCGCCTCCGGCCGGCACGCGCTGTCCGCTGGGGGTGATCATGAAGAACTCGACCACCACATCGCACTGGCCGACGGCATTCGGCGCGCAGCCGCGCAGGAACAGCATCGCGCTGGAACTGATGCCGCGCTTCACGCTGTCGGTGACCCGCAGCGTCGGTGCGCGGCTGGCGGTGCTCCAGGCCTTGCGCAACTCGGCCTCGTCCGGGGTGATGAGCAATTGCGCGAGAAAGTCGCCGTCGCTGCGCATCGACTCGGTATCGGGAATCGGCTTGCCGGCGCCGTCGGTCCATCCCCCCGTCGATGCGAGCGGCACGAGAAGCGAGAGAGCAACGACAGGAAGACGGAAGAGGCGGCGCATCGGCACAAGCCTCCCGTTCTGGCTAGCGCGCCGGCTGCGCCAGGATCCGATCGAGCTGCGCAATGTCGATCGGCTTCTGCAGGTGATGGTCGAACAGCCCCTTGGCGGCTTCGCCGGCCGCGTCCTGGGCCGAGAAACCCGAGATCGCGACCAGCAGCCGCGGCGTGCCTTCGGCGGTGCTCGCACGCAGCCGCCGCGCCACCTCGGAGCCCGGAAAGTCGGGCAGGGTGAGGTCGATCAGCGCGGCATCGAAGTGTTCCTCGGCTGCCGCGTCCATCGCCTGCTGGGCCGTGTAGGTGCAGCGGGCGGTGTGGTCCTGCAGCGTGAGCAGTTCCTGCAGGAGGTCGGCAGCGGCCTGGTTGTCGTCGACGATCAGCACGTTCACGGCGGTGGGTCTCTTGAGTAGGTCGAAAGATGCAGTATCAACGGAATGTGTCTTGAGCGGCGTAAGGATGTTCCTACGCGTTGCGTGCGGGGCTCGTTGCGGTGACCTGCAGCGGCAGTTCGACGGTGAAGCGCGCGCCCTGGCCGGCCGCGCTTTCCACACCGATCTGCCCGGCGTGCAGGTCCACGATCTTGCGCGTGATGTAGAGGCCGAGGCCCAGCCCGGCCGCGTGCTGGCGGCTGTGCTCGGTGCGCTCGAACTGCTCGAAGATGCGCGCCTGGTCCTCCGGCGCGATGCCGATGCCATGGTCGCGCACGCTCACGCGCGCCACGTCGCCGGCCCGCTCGACCACCATCTCCACCGGCTTGCCGCCGCCGTAGCGCAGCGCGTTGGTCAGCAAGTTGGTCAGCACCTGTTCGATGCGGAACTCGTCCCACACGCCGTGCAGCTCGGCCGGCGCTTCGAGCGAAATCGTCGAGCCCGCGGCTTCGGCCTGCTGGCGCAGGTTCTCGACCACGGCGCGGGCGAGCACCGCGAGGTCGACCGGCTTGGTCTGGATCGACAGCGCATCGCGCCGCATGCGCGTCACGTCGAGCATGTCGTCGATGAGCCGCACCATGTTGCGGATCTGCCGCTGGTCGCGCTCGATCATCGCGGGCAGCCGCTCGGGCGAGAAGCTCGCGAGGTTCCCCTTGCTCAGGTGAAGCTGGCGCAACTGCGCCTCCAGGTAGAGCGTATTGAGCGGCGTGCGCAGTTCGTGCGAGACCATCGACATGAAGTCGTCGCGCATGCGCACCGCGCGCTCCAGCTCGAGCTGGGTGTGCTGCAACTGCTGCACCAGCTCTTCCTGCTTCCTGTGCGCGGCCGCGAGCAGTTCCATCTCGTGGCGCAGCGCCTTGCGGTGTTGGTAGAGGTCGACGAACACGTTCACCTTGCTGACCACCGCGTGCGGATCGAGCGGCTTGTGCAGGAAGTCGACTGCGCCGCTCTCGTAGCCCTGGAAGGCGTAGTTCAGCTCGCGCCCGGCGGCGCTCACGAAGATGATCGGAATGTGCCGCGTGCGCTCGGTGCCGCGCATCATTTCGGCCAGCTCGAAGCCGTTCATGCCGGGCATCTGCACGTCGACGATGGCGAGCGCGAATTCATGCTCCAGCAGCAGCGAGAGCGCCGCCTCGGCCGAGCCGGCGCGGTACACGACGCGGTCGGGCGAGCGGATCAGCGCCTCCAGTGCCAGCAGGTTCTCCGGCAGGTCATCGACGATCAGCAGCTTGCTTTGGACGTCAATGGGCATGGGCGGCCTCCAGTTGCAGGAGCAGGGCGCGAAGCTCGCGAAGCGGCAATACGTGGTCGGGGGCGTGTCGCGCAAGGGCGGCGTTGGGCATGATGGAAATCAGGGCTTCTTTGGGGTCCTGCACGGCGGTGAGTCCGCCGGCCAGGTGAATGCGATACAGGCCTTCGGCGCCATCGTCGTTGGCGCCGGTCAAGAGAAAACCGGCCAGTGCGGGGCCGTAGGCGTCGGCGGCCGAGGCCATCAGCACGTCGATGGACGGCCGCGAGAACAGCACCGGCGCCTCGCAACTGAGCGAGAAGCAGCGCTCCCGCTCGATCGACAGGTGGTAGCCGGGCGGCGCGAAATAAAGCGTGCCGACGGCAATCGGCATCTTGTCGGCGGCCTCGTGCACGGGAATGGCCAGGCGCTGCGCGAAGATCTCTGCGAGATGGCTGTCGTGGTTCTCGGGCAGGTGCAGCACGACCGTCATCGGCAGGCGCCAACCGGCGGGCAGGTCGTGCAAGAGCACCATGAGCGCATCGATGCCGCCGGCCGAAGCGCCGAGCACGACCATGTCCACGCGCTTGCGGGTGTAGGGACGAGGCAGCGTCGTCGTCATGTCGCCTTGCGGTAGATGCGCTCGGCGCGGGCGTGCGGCGCGAAGCGGTCTGCGTAGCCGGAGAAATCGATGCTTTCCTTCGACCCGAGGCCGAGAAAGCCGCGGTGCGACAGCGACTCGTGGAAGAGCCCGAGCGCACGGTCCTGCAGCAGCCGGTTGAAGTAGATGAGCACGTTGCGGCACGACACCAGCTGCGTCTCGGCGAACACGGTGTCGGTCGCCAGGCTGTGGTCCGCGAAGATGACGTCGGCGCAGAGCGACGGGTCGAAGCGCGCCGCGTCGTAGGCGGCGGTGTAGTAGTCGGAGAACGCACTGCGCCCGCCCGCCCGCTGGTAGTTGGTGGTGTAGCCGCGAATCGCCTCCAGTGGAAAGATGCCCTGGCGCGCCTTCTCCAGCGAGGCCGGGTTGATGTCGGTCGCGTAGATCTGGGTGCGTTCGAGCAGGCCTTCTTCGCGCAGCAGGATCGCAAGCGAGAACACTTCCTCGCCCGTGCTGCAGCCCGCCACCCACACCTTCACCGAGGGGTAGGTGTGCAGGATCGGCACGACGTGATCGCGCAGCGCCAGAAAGTAGGCCGGGTCGCGGAACATCTCGCTCACCGGGATCGTGAGGAACTGCAGCAGCCGGCCGAAGAGCCCCGCGTCGCGCAGCACTTTCTCTTGCAGCGCCGAGATGCTCGGCAGCCCGAGCTGGTCGAGCGCGTAGAGCACGCGGCGCTTCTGAGAGGCGGTGGTGTAGTTGCGGAAGTCGTAGCTGTACTTGAGATAGATGGCCTCCATGAGCAGGCGCAGCTCGATCTCGGTGTCGCTCAGCGGCTGGAGCGGCGAGGGCGGGGAAGACGCGGCTGAGAGCGGCGAAGGCCGCGGGGTTGGGGGCTGCTTGTCGGTCACAGGCGCTCCATCTTGGGCATCCACACGCGCAACAGCGAGAACAGCCGCTCCAAATCGACCGGCTTGGCCAGGTAGTCGTTGGCACCGGCTGCGAGGCACTGGTCGCGGTCGTCCTTCATGGCCTTGGCGGTGATGGCGATCACCGGCATCTTCTCGAAGCGCGGGTCGGCGCGGAGGCGCCGGGTGGCTTCCAGGCCGTCCATCTCCGGCATCATCACGTCCATCAGCACCAGGTCGATCTCGCGCACCTGGTCGAGTTTTTCGAGCGCCTCGCGGCCGTTGCGGCCGATTTCCACCGCCGCGCCGCGCTGCTCCAGCGCGCTGGTGAGGGCGAAGATGTTGCGCACGTCGTCGTCCACCAGAAGGATGGTGCGGCCCTCGAAGATGCGGTCGCGCCCGCGCGCCGTCTTCAGCATGCCCTGGCGCTCGGTCGAGA
Source organism: Variovorax sp. W1I1 (assembly GCF_030815625.1). Taxonomy (NCBI): domain Bacteria; kingdom Pseudomonadati; phylum Pseudomonadota; class Betaproteobacteria; order Burkholderiales; family Comamonadaceae; genus Variovorax; species Variovorax sp. W1I1. The sequence continues at coordinate 2,740,312 of NZ_JAUSWZ010000001.1, forward strand.
GCGAGGCTTCCACCTTGTGCAGGAAGAGCGTCACCTCGTCGAGCAGGCGCTCCGGCGAGCGGGCGCCCTTGATGATGATCGAGCGCGAGTAGCGCTGCAGCTCGGCTTCTTCGTCGCGCGTGAGGTTGCGCCCGGTGTAGACGATGACCGGCGGGAACGACACGATTTCTTCCGCCGCCATGGCCTTGAGCAGATCGCTGCCCTGCATGTCGGGCAGCCGCAGGTCGGTGACCATGCAGTCGAACACGCGGGTGCGCAGCAGCTCCAGCGCTTCTTCGCCGGAGCCCACGGCCACGATCTCGATGTCGTCGTCGCCGATGAGCTTGATCACGGCTTCGCGCTGCAGTTCGTCGTCTTCCACCAGCAGCACGACCTTGACCTTCTGCGTGAGCTTCTCCTCCAGCCGGCCGAACACCTTCATCAGTTCGTCGCGGGTGGCCGGCTTCAGCGCAAAGCCGATGGCGCCCATGTGCAGCGCGGCGGCCTGCGCGTTGTCGGCGGCCGAAACCACGTGGATCGGGATGTGGCGCGTGTGCGGCGAATCCTTCAGTTTCTGCAGCACGTCGAGGCCGGTGCTGTCGGGCAGGCGCATGTCCAGCAGGATGGCGTCGGGCACGAACTGCGTGGCCAACTCGAAACCGTCGGCCGCGCCGTGCGCTACCAGGCAGCGGTAGCCCAGCTCGTGCGCCAGGTCGTAGAGGATGTGCGCGAACTGCGGTTCGTCCTCGATCACCAGCACGCGGCGCACCTGGTCGCGCGGGATCGCGCGGTCGTCGTCGAACTGCGGCGCCGGCACCACGGCCCGCGGCGCGGGTGCTTGCGGTGCGACGGGGGCGAGGGCGGGCGCGGCGGCGGAGTTCCGGTTGCCGGGCACATAGGTAGGCAGGTTGCGCGGCGCGCTGGCCTGCTGCCCCGAAGCCTGCGGGGCCAGCGCCGGCAGTTGCAGCACGAAGGTGCTGCCCTTGCCCGGCTCGCTCTGCACGGTGAGCGTGCCGCCCAGGAGGTGCGTGAGGTCGCGCGAGATCGACAGGCCGAGGCCCGTGCCGCCGTAGCGCCGGCTGGTGGTGCCGTCGGCCTGGCGGAAGGCCTCGAAGATCAATTCGTGCTGTTGCGGATCGATGCCGATGCCCGAATCGGACACCGCGAAGGCCGCGCCGCCATCGGCCGTGGCGGAGACCACCAGCGCCACTTCGCCCTTGTCGGTGAACTTGAGGGCGTTCGACAGCAGGTTCTTCAGGATCTGCTCGACCCGCTGCCGGTCGGTGACCAGCGAGACCGGCGCGCCGGGCTGCAGCTCGAGCCGGAAGCTCAGGTTCTTCTGCATCGCGAGCGGGCTGAAGGTGCTCTCCAGGCTCTCTGCGAGGCGCGCGAGCGACACGTCCTCGGGCACCACTTCGAGCTTGCCCGCCTCGACCTTGGCAATGTCCAAAATGTCGTTGATCAGCACCAGCAGGTCGTTGCCCGACGAATAGATCGACTCGGCGAACTTCACCTGCTCCAGCGTCAGGTTGCCCTGCGGATTGTCGCCGAGCAGCTTGGCCAGGATGAGCGCGCTGTTGAGCGGGGTGCGCAGCTCGTGCGACATGTTGGCGAGAAACTCCGACTTGTAGCGGCTCGCGCGCTGCAGCTCGTCGGCGCGGTCTTCCAGGTCGCGCTGCACGCGGCGCAGGGCGGTGTTGCGCTGGTCCAGCGCCTCGGTGCGTTCGGAGAGCTGGCTGTTGGTCTGCTCCAGTTCGGCCTGCTGGTTCTCCAGCATCGCCTGCGAGGCGCGCAGGGCCTTCGACTGTTCTTCGAGCTCTTCGTTGGCGGTGCGCAGCTCTTCCTGCTGCACCTGCAGTTCCTCGTTGAGCTGCTGGGTCTCGGCCAGCACCTCCTGCAACTGCTCGCGGTAGCGGGCGGCGGCGAGCGAGGTGCCGATGTCGTCGGACACCACGTCCAGCAGCTGGCTCGCGCGCTCGTCGGGCGCGCCAGGCAGGCCGAGCTCGACCACGCCGTTGACGATGCCGCCGTTCATCACCGGCAGCAGCAGCACGGTTCGGGGCGCCATCGCGCCCAGGCCGGAGTTGACCTTGAGGTAGTCGGCATCGATCGGGTCGATCAGCATGCGGCGCCGCTCGGCCGCGGCCTGGCCCACCAGGCTCTCGGTGGGCGAGAAGACCTGCGGCGAGGCTTCGGCGTCGGCCGAGAAGCCGTAGCTCGCCGCCCGGCGCAGCGGACCGTGGCGCTCGCGCACATACATCGCGCCGACGCTGCTGCCCAGGTGCCGCGAGAAGAAGGCGAGGATCTTGCGGCCCATGTCCGGCGCGCTCAGTTCGCCGACCAGTTCGCCCACCAGCTCGGTCTGCGCACCGCGCAGCCACGCTTCTTCGGAGAGCCGCTGCGAATGCGCCGCCTGTTCCTTGAGCACGACGTCGTAGCTGTCCGACAGCCGCACCAGCTGGCGGCGGCCGAAGTAGGCGATCAGCGCGGTCAGCGTCAGCGTGAAGAACAGGAAGAGCCCGACCACCCACCAACTGGTGCGGTTGGCGTCGTTGTTGCGCTGGAAGCGCAGCGTCTGCTCGGTGTCCATGAACCCGGTGTATTCGGCGCGCATGTCGTCGGTCAGCCGCTTGCCGCGGCCCAGGCGAACGGCCGCCTGCACGTCGCCGCCGGCGCGGCGGGTCGCAATCATGTCGCGGGCGAACTCGTTCCAGGCGTCCTGCAGGCTGGCGAGGCGGTCCACCCGCTCGACCTGCTGCGGGTTGTCCGACACGAGCCTGCGCAAGGCATCGGTATCGGGTTTCAGGCGGGGCAGGGCGCTCTGGTAGGGCTCGAGGAAGGTCTCGTCACCAGTGAGCAGGAAGCCGCGCAGCCCCGTTTCCATGTCGATGCCGCGGCGCTGCAGCTCGCTGGCCGAGCGGGTCACGCGGTCGGTGTGCTCCACCCAGCCGATGGTCGAGAGCAGGAAGAGGATCAGCCCGACGAACACCACGGCGCCGAACAGTCCTCCGAGCATCGGGAGCTTGAGGTTGCGGCTCAGCAGGCGGTCGAAGTCGTCGGGATCGATGGCGGCAGGTGTTTTCATCAGCACATTTGTAAGCAAAACTTGTCAAGTTTTGCCGGAAATGGAGGGGCGCCCTGTCGGAGAAGACCCCGAGACGAACGCATGGACCCTCAACGTTAACATTCCGCCGCTCGTTATACTGTGCTTTCATACAGTGAATCGAGAGATGGCCCCGGCTTCCTCCACCACCCCGCCAGATGCGGCTTCGGCCGCCTGCGTCGTTTCGGTCAAGGCGCTTTGCGCTTTCGGCGCGAAGGCGGGCGACCTCGACCTGCGCTTCGTGCCCGCGCCCAGCGCGCTCGAAGGCATGGCCGGCCACGCGCTGGTGCAGGGGCGGCGCGGCGGCAGCTACCAGAGCGAGGTGTCGCTCGACGCCCGGCACGGCGCACTGCGGGTTCGCGGCCGCGCCGACGGCTATGTGCCCGGCCCGCCGCGCGTGGAAGAGATCAAGACCTTCCGCGGCGACTTCGACGCCATCCGAGGCAACCACCGCGCGCTGCACTGGGCGCAGGCCCGCGTCTACGGCTGGATGCTGTGCGATCAGCACGGGCATGCGCAGATGACGGTCGCGCTCGTCTACCTCGATCTCGCCACCGGCGAGGAAACCGTGCTCGAGGAACAGCACACCCGCGAGGCGTTGCGCGAACATTTCGAATCGCTGTGCGAGCGCTACAGCGCATGGGCGCAGCAGGAAGCCAACCACCACGGCGCGCTCGACCGAACGCTGGCGCAGCTCGCGTTCCCGCACCAGTCCTTCCGCACCGGCCAGCGCGAACTGGCTGAAGCCGTCTACCGCGCAGCCGCCGGCGGGCGCTGTCTCATGGCGCAGGCGCCGACCGGCATCGGCAAGACGCTGGCCACCATCTTCCCGCTGCTCAAGGCCCGCGCGGCGGGCAAGCTCGACAAGGTCTTCTTCCTCACCGCCAAGACCTCCGGACGGTCGGTGGCGCTCGATGCGCTGCGGGTGCTCGGCAAAGGCTGTGCAGCGGGTGGCGCGCAGCCGCGCGTGCTCGAACTCGCGGCGCGCGAAAAGGTCTGCGAATACCCCGACCGCGCCTGCAACGGCGATTCGTGCCCGCTCGCCAAGGGCTTCTACGACCGATTGCCCGCCGCCCGCATCGAAGCCGCACAGACCGGCTGGCTCGACCGCCAGGCGCTGCGGCAGGTCGCGCTGCAGCACACGGTCTGCCCCTATTTCCTCGCGCAGGAAATGGCCCACTGGAGCGACGTGATCGTGGGCGATTACAACTACTACTTCGACAGCAGCGCCTTCCTCTTCGCCACCATGAAGGACGCCGACTGGCGCGTCGCGGTGCTCGTCGACGAAGCCCACAACCTGCTGGAGCGCGCACGCGGCATGTACACAGCGCAGCTCGAAGGCGGAGCGCTCGAAGAGGCGCACCGCATCGCGCCCGCGCCGGTGCGCGGCCCGCTCGCACGGCTCTTTCGCGAGTGGGATACCGTGCAGCAGTCGCAGACCGACAACTACGAAACCGCCGACGAAATTCCCGAGCGCTTCGTGCGCGCGCTGCAAGCTGCCAACACGGCGATGGCCGAGTACTTCGCCGCCAAGCCCGAGGCCGCGCAAGGTCCGCTGCAACGCTTCTTCTTCGATGCGCTGCACTTCGCCCGGCTCGCCGAGGTGTTCGACGATCACTCGGTGTTCGAGCGCACCCTCGGGATCACGCAACAAGACCGCACGCTGGCGATTCGCAACCTCGTGCCCGCACCGTTCCTCGAAGGCCGGTTTGCGGATGCGGTCTCGGTCACCTGCTTCTCGGGCACGCTCTCGCCGTTCGCGTTCTATCGCGACGCGCTCGGCCTGCCGCCGGACACCGCGCTGCTCGACGTGGCCTCGCCGTTCCACAGCCAGCAGCTGCGCGTCGAAGTGGCGATGGATGTCTCCACGCGCTTTCGCGACCGCGCCGGATCGCTCGGCAATGTGGCCGGCATCATCGGCGCCCAGTTCGAGCGCATGCCCGGCAACTACCTGGCCTTTTTCAGCAGCTTCGACTACCTGGAGAGCGCCCGCGCCGCCTTCTCGGCGCGGCACCCCGGCGTGCCGGTGTGGACGCAGACGCGCGGCATGCTCGAAGCCGACCGCCACGGCTTCATCGCGCGCTTCGAAGAAGGCGGGCGGGGCATCGGCTTCGCCGTGCTCGGCGGCGCGTTCGGCGAGGGCATCGACCTGCCGGGCAGCCGCCTCGTCGGCGCCTTCGTCGCGAGCCTGGGGCTGCCGCAGTACAACGCGCTCAACGAAATCACGCGCGAGCGCATGCAGTCGCGCTTCGGCAAGGGTTATGAATACACGTATCTCTATCCGGGCCTGCAGAAGGTGGTGCAGGCGGCGGGGCGCGTGATTCGCACCGAAGAAGACCGAGGCGTGCTGCACCTGCTGGACGATCGCTTCGCGCGCACGGAAATCCGCGAGCTGCTGCCGCGTTGGTGGCATGTGGAAGTGGGCGGAATGGGAAGGGCACGCGATGCGCTCCGCTAAGCGCCTCGAACACGCCGGCCAGGACGACCTGTTCGGCGGAACGCCCACGGCCGTCATCGAAGGGCTGCGCTACGAGCGCGAGTTCCTGTCGCGCGATGAAGAAGCCGAACTGCTGCGCATCGTGCAGGCCTTGCCGCTCAAGGAGATGCGCTACAAGGAATACACCGCGCGTCGCCGCGGCATCGGCTTCGGCGGCAGCTACGACTTCGACACCAACCGCCTCAAGCCCGGCGCACCGCTGCCCGAGGCGCTGCATCCGTTGTGGCCGAGGGCGGCTGCATGGCTCGGCGTTGCGCCCGAGGAACTCAGCCACATGCTGATCGCCGAGTACCAGCCCGGCACGCCGCTCGGCTGGCACCGCGACGTGCCGGACTTCGAGGACATCGTGGGCGTGTCGCTGCAGGGCGATGCGGTGATGCAGTTCAGGCCGTACCGGCCGCAAGGCGCGTCGAGCTCCGAGGCGGGCAACGTGCAGTTCCTGATCGAGCCGCGCTCGATCTATCTTCTGCGCGGTCCGGCGCGGTGGGCGTGGCAGCACGCGATTGCACCGACCGAAGCGCTGCGCTACTCGATCACGCTGCGTACGTTGGCCACGCGTCGTCCGCGCGCTGCAGAGAATTCCCAAGGCCCTGCGCCCAGGATTGCGCCGAGCCCAGGACAAAGACCAACCTCTTGATGCGCTGCTCGGCCACTCGAATGCCCCTGAGGCCGGCCTCCGGGCGAAGGTGAAGTCAGACCAAAAAAAATCGGCTCCGACGATCTTCCGTCTCAAAGAATGCCTTGTGCTGGCGAACAACGGTGCGCCCGTCGTCCAGCCGGTAGACGACCTCTTTGAGAACCGGCGCATAGCGTTTCGTGACGCTCAAGTGCTCGATGTAGACGCCGCTCCCGGTCACGGTGGCGTGGTGGTCGAAAGCATCGACCACTTCAACCCGTTCCGTTTCGCGGACGATGGTTGTGTAGGTAGCCATGGCACCTCCTGCCCGACATCGGGAAGCATGGCCGGGAGTGGCTTGCTTCCAGGTGATTCGTAATACTTACGTTTCCATGGCGTACAGGTGAGCGGGTTTTCCATGTCTTCCAATCCGGTCGTCGAGCCTTGCGGGCGTCACTTCAGGCCCGGGCGTGGTGCGGGTCGAATGGCGTACAGATCCCTTCGATCCGCACGCGACGACGACAGACAACGCTGACGCGCATCGCGCCCGTCTTCTTACCCACGTCGCGATTCGAACGCCGAGCATATGAAGCTTCTCACTCAACCTGAAGGAGCGATGATCATGCCAAGAGGCGACAAGTCGTCCTACACGGACAAGCAGAAACGCAAGGCCGAGCACATCGAGGAAGGCTACGAGCACCGCGGTGTCGGCAAGGGCGAGGCCGAACGCCGCGCCTGGGCCACGGTGAATGCCGAGACCGGCGGCGGCAAGAAGAGCGGATCGGGCCGCGGCAAGTCCGAGAACCACGCGCCTTCCCGCAAGGGCGGCCACAAGGGCGGGGCGGCGGCGGCATCCCGCACCGCGGAGGAACGCTCCGCATCGGCGAAGAAGGCAGCCGCCACGCGCAAGCGGAACGCCGAGAAGCGGTCGTAGGGAAATCGCGATGCACATCATCCTGGGCGCAACGGGCCACGTCGGCTCTGCATTGGCGCAGGCGCTGCTCGCGCGCAATGAGCCGGTCACCGTGGTCACGCGCAAGGCAAGCAAGGCCGAATCGCTGAAGACCAAGGGGGCTCATGTGGTCGAGGTCGACGTATTCGACGCGGCCGCGCTGCACCGCGTGATCGAAGGCGGGCATCGGCTCTTTGCGCTCAATCCGCCGGCGCCGCCCTCGACCGACACGGTCGCCGAAGAGCGAAAGAGCCTGAACGCCATCGTCGCCGCGCTCGAAGGCTGCAAGCTCGAGAAGATCGTCTGCGAATCGACCTATGGCGCGCAGCCCGGCGACGGCATCGGCGACCTCGGCGTGCTGTACGACATGGAGCAGGCGCTGCGACAAACCGGCGCCGCGCCGGTCAGCGCCATCCGCGCGGCCTACTACATGAGCAACTGGGACGCCTCGCTGGCGACCGCGCAGAAGGAAGGCAAGGTCCACAGCATGTACCCGCCCGATTTCAAGCTGCCGATGGTGGCGCCGCACGACCTCGGCGAGTTCGCGGCGCGGCTGATGCTGGGCGCGGCCGAGGCCTCGGGGCCGCACTACGTCGAAGGGCCGGAGCGCTATTCACCCGGCGATGTCGCGCGCGCTTTTGCCCAGGCGCTGGGGCGGCCCGTGGAGGTGGCGGTGACGCCGCCTGAACAGTGGGAGCAGGCGTTCCGGTCGCTGGGGTTCTCGGAGGCTGCCGCGAAGTCGTATGTGGCGATGACGCGGCTCACGCTGGAGAGCAAGGAGGAGCCTGAAAGGCCTGAGCGCGGGGCGACTTCGCTGGAGGCGTACATCTCGGCGCTGGTGAGGAAAAGCGCCACCTGAGCGCCGGGGAGACGCGGATCGCCTTAACCGGACATCGACGTGTCCGGCGAGGCGCCACAGCGCCGATTTCTGGCGTACATCCGACATTCGGCGCTTTTCTTTGGCGCGGACCGGACAACTTGCATTCGGCTTGCGAAGCTCGCTCCCGCTCAATGCGGTCGCGTTGCGCGAGCTTGTTCCCAACGCACGCGCTATGCCGTTCTTCGTCGTCCAAGCGCATGGCAATTCACCGGTGGTGACCTGGTTTGTCGGGCCTGCCAAGCGTCGATACGATCCCGCGCCTTGCCCCCTCAAAGGAATGCGCGGATGCCGCCATCGACTGCTTTTTCGTCCTCCGCCAACTCCTCCGCCAACACGAGCTGGCAGCAGCGTAGCCGGCGCCACGTCTGGCATCCGTGCACGCAGAGCATCCGCCTCGAAGCGGTGCCGCCGTTGCCGATCGCGCGGGGCGAGGGCGTGTGGCTCCTCGACCATGACGGCCGCCGCTATCTCGACGCGACGAGCTCGTGGTGGGTCAACCTCTTCGGCCATGCGCACCCGGCCATCAACGCCGCGCTGAAGGATCAGCTCGACGCGTTCTCGCACGTGATGCTCGCCGGCTGCACGCACGCGCCGGCCGTGGAACTGGCCGAGCGCCTGTCGGCATTGACCGGCCATGCGCTCGGCCATTGCTTCTATGCCTCGGATGGCGCCTCGGCCGTGGAGATCGCGTTGAAGATGAGCTTCCACGCGTGGCGGAATGCAGGCCGCGGCGGCAAGCAGAATTTCGTCGCACTGCGGCACGGCTACCACGGCGAAACGCTCGGTGCGCTGCATGTGACCGACGTGCCGGTGTTCCGCGACGCCTATGCGCCGCTGCTGGCGAACGCGCACCTCGTTGCATCGCCCGATGCGCGGACCGCACGGCAGGGTGAAGACGCGCTTGACGTGGCGCGGCGTGCGGCTGCCGACCTCGAAGCGCTTCTGGCCGAACGGCACGCATCCATTGCCGCAGTGATCGTCGAGCCGCTCGTGCAGTGCGCCACCGGCATGGCGATGCACGACCCCGAATACCTGCGCCTCGTGCGCGCGCTGTGCGACCGTTACGAGGTACACCTCATCGCCGACGAAATCGCTGTCGGGTGCGGGCGCACCGGCACTTTCTTCGCGTGCGAACAGGCCGGCATCTGGCCCGATTTCCTGTGCCTCTCGAAAGGCATCAGCGGCGGCTACCTGCCGCTTGCGTTGGTGATGACGCGCGATGCGATCTACGAAGGCTTCGTGGACGACGACGTGGCGCGCAGCTTCCTGCATTCGCATTCCTACACCGGCAACGCGCTGGCCTGCCGCGCGGCGCTCGCGACGCTCGACTTGTTCGAGCGTGAGGACGCATTGCGACGCAACCTTGGCCGTGCCGAACGGTTGATCGGCCGGTTGCGCGAAGGCCTCCAGGGCATGCCGGTGGACCACCTGCGCCAGCGCGGAATGATCACGGCCTTCGACGTGCGCGAGCCCGGCGCCCGGTTCGCGGAACGCTTTCACCTCGCGGCGCGTGCGAACGGATTGCTGATGCGGCCTATCGGCTCGACCGTCTACCTGATGCCGCCCTACGTGATTGACGATGACGAGATCGACCGGCTGGTTGACGGCACGCTGGCCACGCTGCAGGCGGTGTCCGAACCGACTCACGCAGAAGGAGCTCGCGATGCTGCGCTTGCTTGAACGCCTGCAGGACGAAATCACCGCGCTCGATGCGCAATCGCTGCGCCGCCGCCGGCAGATCGCCGAGACGGCCTGCGCGCCCGAGCAGCGCTTGACGCTGGCCGGCGCGAGCGCACCGCGCACCATGCTCGGCTTCAGCAGCAACGATTACCTCGGCCTCGCCGCGCATCCGGCGCTGGCCGCCGCGCTGGCCGAAGGCGCGGAGCGCTACGGCACGGGCAGCGGCGGGTCGCACCTGATCCTGGGCCACTCGCGCGCGCACGCCGAACTCGAGGAGCGCCTGGCCGATTGGATGGCGCCGTACATCCCCGAGGCGCGAAGCCTTTTCTTCTGCACGGGCTACATGGCCAACCTCGCGGTGCTGTCGGCGCTGGGGGGCGCGGAGGCGGTGATCTTTTCGGAGTCGCTCAACCATGCGTCGCTGATCGACGGCGCACGGCTGGCCAAGGCGCGCGTCGAGCGCTATCCGCATTGCGACGTGGCGGCGCTCGATGCGCAGCTCGCGGCCTGCGACGCGCCGGTGAAGCTGATCGTGAGCGATGCGGTTTTCAGCATGGACGGCAACATCGCGCCCGTGGCCGAATTGCTCGCGCTGGCGGAGCGCCACGACGCGTGGCTGGTGCTCGACGATGCCCACGGCTTCGGCGTGCTGGGCGCTACCGGCCGGGGCGTGGTGCAGGCGATGGCGCTGCGCTCGGAGCGGCTGGTGCTCATCGGCACGCTGGGCAAGGCGGCGGGCGTGTCGGGCGCGTTCGTGGCGGCGCACCGCACCGTGGTCGATTACCTCGTGCAGCGCGCGCGGCCGTACATCTTCACCACGGCCGCGCCGCCGGCCATCGCGCATGCGTTGCTCGCGAGCCTCGCGTTGATCGAAGGCGAGGAGGGCGACGCGCGCCGTGCGCGGTTGAAGGCGCGCATCGCGCAACTGCGCCGGGGCGTGGGAGCAATCCTCCCGCCCGATGGCAGCGCGTGGCTGCCCGATTCGCCTACCGCGATCCAGCCGCTGATCCTCGGCGACAACGCGCGCGCGATGCGGACGATGGCGCAGCTCGATGCCCACGGCCTTCGGGTTGGGGCGATCCGCCCGCCGACCGTGCCGGCCGGCACCGCTCGCCTTCGGATCGCGCTGTCGGCCAGCCACAGCGAGGCCGACGTGGCGCGTCTGGTCGATGCGCTTGGCGAAGCACTGGCGCAGCCGTGGAAGGAGGCCGCATGACGCAGCGCCGCTGGTTTGTCACGGGCACCGACACGGGTGTCGGCAAGACGCTGGTCAGCAGCGCGATGCTGAGCCTGCTGGCCGCCTCGGGCCTGCGCGCGGTCGGCATGAAGCCGGTGGCTGCGGGCCTGGAACGGGTCGATGGCGCGTGGCAAAACGAAGACGTCGAGCAGCTGCACGCAGCCGGCAATGTCGATGCGCCGCTGGCGTTGCGCTGCCCCTACCTGCTGCGCGCGCCGATGTCGCCGCACCTCGCGGCGCGGGAGGAGGGCGTGCGCATCGAGCTGCCGCCGCTGCTGTCGGCCTTCGCGGCGTTGTCGCAGCGTGCGGACGCGGTGGTGGTCGAAGGCGTGGGCGGTTTCTGCGTGCCCTTCGGAGACGACCTCGACAGTGCCGACCTCGCGGTGGCGCTCGATCTGCCGGTGATCCTCGTGGTCGGCCTCCGGCTCGGCTGCCTGAGCCATGCGCTGCTGACCGCCGAGGCAATTCGCGCGCGTGGTCTCGTGCTGGCCGGTTGGGTCGCGAGCGTCATCGAGCCGCAGATGCTGTCGCCCGAGGCCAACCTGCAGACCCTGCGCGACCGGCTCGGCGCGCCCTTGCTCGGCGTGGTGCCGCACCTGGCCGAGCCCGGTGCGGCCGGCGCCGCGCGGCATCTCGATCTGCGTGCACTGCGCGCGATCGCGGGCCACGCGGCGCGGCGCTCGGCCGCGCTGGCCTTGGCCTGAATCGGTCGATCAGGCCAGGTGCTTGTCGCGGTTGATGCGCTGGCGCTCCAGCATCCAGCCCGGGTACTCGGCCGGCAGCGCGCTCGCCTTGTCGAGCGTGGCCAGCTCTTCGGCTGAGAGCTTGATGGCAGTCGCCGCGATGTTGTCGTCCAGCTGATCGACGCGCTTGGCGCCGACGATCACGCTGGTGACGACCGGCTGGTGCAGCAGCCACGCCAGCGCGATCTGCGCGACCGACACCTTGCGGGCCTCGGCCAGCACGCGCATCGCGTCGATGCAGTCGTAGGCGCGGTCGCGGTTCACCGGCGGGAAATCGAAGGTGGCGCGGCGGGTGCCCTTTTCGGTTTCGGTGTGGCGGTCGACCTTGCCGCTCAGAAGGCCGCCGGCCAGCGGGCTCCAGACCATGAGGCCCACGTTTTCGCTGCGCAGCATCGGCACCAGTTCGCGCTCCAGGTCGCGCCCGGCGATGGTGTAGTAGGCCTGCAGCGATTCGAAGCGCGCGAGCCGGTCGCGCTCGGCGATGCCCAGGGCCTTGGCGATCTGCCAGGCGGCCCAGTTCGACACGCCCACATAGCGCACGTGGCCCTGCTGCACGAGGTTGTCCAGCGCGTGCACGGTTTCCTCGATGGGCGTGAGCGGGTCGAAACCGTGGATCTGGTAGAGGTCGATGTGGTCGAGCTGCAGGCGCTTGAGGCTCGCCTTCACGCCATCCATGATGTGAAAGCGCGAGGCGCCGCTGGAGTTGGGTCCCTTGCTGCCGGTTTCGCCGAGCACCTTGGTGGCGACCACCACGCTGTCGCGCGGGATCTTGAGGTTCTTGAGAGCTTGGCCGGTGATGACTTCCGACTGACCTTCGGAGTACACGTCGGCGGTGTCGATGAAGTTGATGCCGGCGTCGATGGCGCGGCCGACAAGCCCTTCGGCCTCGCTCTGCTGCAGGTCGCCGATATGGGTCCAGATGCCCGAGCCGCCGCCGAAGGTCATCGTGCCGAGGCAGAGTTCGGAAACCAGGAGGCCGGTGCGGCCGAATTTGCGGTACTGCATGGAATAGGTCCTTTGCGTTGAGAGATGTGTCGGGGGATGCCGGGAGGCGCGTCGGTAAAAAGTATCCGCCCGCGGGCCCCGGCGCGGCGAGCGCGTTTCTGCAAAGTCTTTGCCTATTTCTCCAGACCTCGTTCCAGACCCGTGCAGATTCATGGGAGCGGCGCTAAGCTGCAAACCACCCGATCCTCCACGGTGCGCGCCGCCGTGATTCCCACCGCCATCCCCCCGCGAGAGGCCCCCTACATGTCCGACGAAACACCCGAAATCGCTGCAGCCCTTGCCCAGCCGATGCCGCTGGAGCCCGAACTCGACGAAGCCAGGAAGGAACTGGTGGCGCTCATCAACCGCATCACCGGAGGGCGCGACGGCACGGTAGAAACACCGGTGGCCGGCCTGCAGGTGTATTGCATCAGCAAGCCCGACCGTCCCAAGCACGCCTTTGCCACCCCGGCGCTCGGGCTGATCGCGCAGGGTTCCAAGCGGATCATCATGGGCGACGACATCTATGTGTACGACCCGATGCACTACCTCGTGACCTCGGTCGACCTGCCGGTGTGCGGCCAGGTGCGCCTGACGAGCGACAACGAGCCGTACCTTGGCCTTCGGCTGGAGCTGGCGCTCGACGAAATCGGCGAGCTCATCGGCGACGAGAAGCTGCCCGCCAAGGCGAACGCGCCGGCGTCCCGCGGCATGTACGTGAACCGCATCGCGATGCCGGTGCTCGAGCCTGTGCTGCGCTTGCTGCGGCTGGTCGAGAACCCGGAAGACGTGCCGATCATGGCGCCGCTCATCAAGCGCGAGATCATGTATCGGCTGCTGGTGAACGGCGAGGGTGCGCGCCTCCGCCAGATCGCGCTGCAGGACAGCCACACCCAGCGCATCGCCAAGGCCATCAGCGCGCTGCGCATCAACTATGCGCAGTCGCTGCGGGTGGAAGACATGGCGCGCGCGGTGCACATGAGCGTGTCGTCGTTCCACCACCACTTCAAGGCCGTGACGGCGATGAGCCCGCTGCAGTACCAGAAGCAGCTTCGCCTGCAGGAGGCGCGCCGCCAGATGCTGGTGACCGGCATCGACGTGGCGAGCGCGGCGCACAGCGTGGGCTATGAAAGCCCCTCGCAGTTCGCACGCGAGTACGGCCGCATGTTCGGTGCACCGCCGCTGCGCGACAAGCAGCGCTGGCTCTCGGAGGCGGGCAACGATGCGATGGGGGCGGCTTCGATGGAAGCGGCCTGAACGGCAGCCCAGACAAACAAGCCGCATGGCCGAATCGAAAGTCGCGATCTACGGCGCCATCGGCGCCAATGTCGCTATCGCCATCACCAAGTTCGTCGTGGCGGGCATCACCGGCAGCTCGGCGATGCTGTCGGAGGGCATCCACTCGGCGGTCGACACCTTCAACGGCGTGCTGCTGCTGGTGGGCCTCAAGCTCAGCAAGCGGCCGGCGACGCCGGAGCATCCGTTCGGCCACGGCAAGGAGCTCTATTTCTGGAGCCTGATCGTCGCGGTGCTGATCTTCGGGCTGGGCGGCGGCGTGTCGTTCTACGAGGGCATCCAGCACATCCGCGCGCCGGAGCCGATGCGCGATCCGACGTGGAACTACGTCGTGCTTGCGGCGGCCTTCGTGTTCGAGGGCACGAGCTTTCTGATTGCGCTCAAGCAGTTCCGCGCGCAGGCCAAGGGCACGCCGTTCTGGCAGGCGCTGGACCGCAGCAAGGACCCGACCACCTACACCGTGCTGGCCGAGGATTCCGCCGCGCTGGTAGGGCTCTTGGTGGCGGCGCTCGGCATCTACCTCGGCCACGCGCTGGACATGCCGGTGCTCGACGGCGTGGCCTCGGTGGTCATCGGCGTGCTGTTGGCGGGCGTGGCCGTGCTGCTCATCGCGCAGGCGCGGGGTCTTCTCATCGGCGAAGGCATCCGGCCCGAGACGGCGCGCGCCATCCGCGCCATCGCGATGGAGCAGTCCAGCGTCGAAGACGTGGGCCATGTGCTGTCGATGTACATCGGTGCCGACGAGGCGCTGGTGATCGTCGACGTGAACTTCAAGGACGACATTTCCACGGGCGAGGCGGGCGACGCCATCACGGCCATCGAGACCGAGGTGCGCGCGCGTTTCCCGACGATCCGGCGCATCTTCATCGAGGCGACCGAAGCGCCGCAGGCCGGCGCGCCACCGGCGAAAGACGGAGGCGCCTTGTAGCACTTGCTGCAATTTCTTGCGTCGTCACGACCATGCAGGTTTCAAATTTTTTCGTTATTGTTTTGCTCGCTGCAGCACCCCGGCGCACAGGCGCCGGGAGAACCAAACAACACGGAGAGATGCATGCTTTGGGAAAAGAAGCTGGCGCAGTGGAGCGCCGCCGTTCGTGACCGCGCCAACCTGCCGGCACGCCTCACCCTGTGGGACGGCCAGTCCTACGACTTCGGCAATTTCAGCGGGCCTTCGGTCACGCTTCACGTCAAATCGCCGGCCGCGCTGTCGCTGATGCTGCAGCCCACGCTCGACAACCTGGGCGAGGCCTACGTCAAGAGCAAGATCGACATCGAGGGCAAGCTCAGCGACGTGATCGACATCGCCTACGGTCTCGCGAAGACATCGATCGACAAGCAGGGCGGGGCGCTGCAGAACATGGCGCGCTACTTCGCGCACACCAAGTCGTCGGACAAGAAATCGATCCAGTACCACTACGACGTTTCCAACGAGTTCTACCAGCAGTGGCTGGACCCCAACATGGTCTATTCGTGCGCCTACTTCGAGAACGGCGACGAAGACCTCGCCACCGCGCAGCTGAAGAAAATCGACCACATCCTCACCAAGATCGACCTCAGGCCGGGCCAGACGCTGCTGGACATCGGTTGCGGCTGGGGTGCGCTGGTGATCCGCGCGGCGCAGAAGTTCGGCGCGCGCTGCGTGGGCGTCACGCTCTCGCAGAACCAGTTCGATCTGGCCACTGAGCGCGTGAAGGCCGCGGGCCTCGAAGACCGCATTGAGATCCGCCTGCAGGACTACCGCGACGTGACCGGGCAGTTCGACCGCATCACCAGCGTCGGCATGTTCGAGCATGTGGGCCGCAAGAACCTGCCCACGTACTTCAAGCACGTGCGCGAACTCCTGGCCGACGACGGCGTGGTGATGAACCACGGCATCACCTCGTCCGACCCCGAGGGCGGCGGTGTCTCGTACGGTGGCGGCGACTTCATCGACCGCTACGTGTTCCCCAACGGCGAACTGCCGCACATCAGCCTTGCGCTGCAGGCCATGCAGCAGGGCGGGCTCGAAGCCTTCGACATCGAGAACCTGCGCCGGCACTACGCGCAGACGCTGCGCTACTGGAGCGACAGCTACGAGGCCAACAGCGACAAGTTGCGCACGATGGTCGACGAGGAGAAGTTCCGCATCTGGCGCGTGTACCTCGCGGGCTGCGCGTATGCCTTCGAGAACGACGACGTGGCGATCTACCAGATCGTGGGGCGCAAGGCGGGGAGGGCGGCGAAGACGCTGCCGTGGTCGCGGCGCTATATCTACGACGGCACCTCGGCGCTGAACGCGGGTTGATGTTCCGGTGCGGCCGCATCGGCATGGCGGCAAAGCGATATCGCAAGGCCGCACGGGCGCGTGAACAAGACAACGGAGGGCCAGCGCCAGCACGGATTCGCACGGCCCGATAGCATCTCGGGCTCGCGGCCTCACACCACCTCGGCGCTCACCGGACACCCCGTTCGGGGCAGCCTCTCCGGCCCGCGAAAAATCCCATGAGCGTCAGCACCAAAACAACAAACCGCCCCCTGGTCATCGCATCGATCATGGCCTCCATGGCCATGGTCGCCATCGAAGCCACCATCGTCTCCACCGTCATGCCGCAGATCGCCTCCGAGCTCGGCGGGCTGCATCTCTACAGCTGGGTCTTCGCCTCGTTCCTGCTCGCGCAGACCGCGATGACCGTGGTGTTCGGCAAGCTCTCCGATCTGTATGGGCGCAAGCCCATCATGTTCGTTGGCATCGCGATCTTCGTCATCGGCTCGGTGCTCGCGGGCTTCTCGTGGTCGATGCCGGCCATGATCTGTTTCCGTCTCATCCAGGGCATCGGCGCGGGCGCGATCCAGCCGGTGGCGCTCACCATCGTCGGCGATCTCTATCCGGTGCGCGAGCGCGGCAAGGTGCAGGGCTACCTCGCGAGCGTGTGGGCGGTGTCGGCCGTCGTGGGGCCGATGATCGGCGCGCTCATCGTGCAGAAGCTGTCGTGGGCCTGGATCTTCTGGGTCAACGTGCCCATCGGACTGGCTGCGGCGGCGGGCTTCTGGTTCTTCCTGCACGAGGCGCCGACGGTGCGCCGCTCGTCCATCGACATGGTGGGCGCGGTGCTGTTCACCGTCGGCATCGCCTCGCTGATGATCGCGCTGACCGAGTTCGGCGTCGGCAACACCGGCGTCGCGCTCGCATGGACGGTGCTCTTCGTCGTCACGCTCGCGCTCTTCATCGCGCAGGAGCGCCGCGCGGCCGACCCGATGGTGTCGCTCAAGCTCTGGGGCGCACGGATGATCGCGACCGTCAACGGCGCGGCAATGCTCGCTGGCATGGTGCTGATCGGCATCACGACCTTCCTGCCGATGTACGTGCAGGTGGTTCTGGAGCGTTCGTCGGTCACCGCCGGTCTCACGCTCACGATGGTGATGCTGGGCTGGCCCATCGGCGCGACGCTGACCTCGCGCACCTTTCACCGCATCGGGCTGTGGCGCATGGTGGTGGTCGGTGCGGCGCTTATTCCGGTCGGCACATCGACCTTCGCATTGCTTGGCGTCGGCAGCTCGCCGGTACTGCCGGCCATCGGCTCGTTCATCATCGGCCTGGGCATGGGCGTGATGAGCCTGAGTTCACTGATCCTGATCCAGGAGGGCGTGGAGCTCTCGCAGCGCGGCATCGCCACGGCTTCGAACGTGTTCTCGCGCAACCTCGGGAGCGCGCTGGGCGCGGCCTTCTTCGGCGCGGTCTTCAACTTCGGGCTGACGCGGGGGGACGGCAGCATGATGTTCACGGACGACGAACTGCGGCTGCTGCTGCAGGGCGTGCACGGCTCGGTGGCGGGGGATGCGGGTATCCGGTTGGCGCTGGGGAATTCGCTTCACCTCACGTTTCTGATGATGCTGGTGGTGAGTCTTGGGGTGGTGGCGCTGGCGTTGTGGCTGCCGAAGGAAGGGCTGGAGAGCTCGGCCGCGCGGGATGCCAAGGCGGCGCAGAAGTAGGGCTCAGCTCAGAAGCGTGACGATGGCCCACGGCGTCACGGAGCCTGTGACAAGTGCCGTCACCATGAACAGCAGGTCCTTGAAGTAGACGGGGGTTTTCGTGATCGCTCCGCCCACGGAGACCAGCACGATCGATGAGACGATCAGGACGGAAAGCGCGATCAGGCCGGACGAGAGCAGATAGTCGTACACGCCGCCCAGCAGAAGGCCGACGAGCGCGATGCCAAGAAAAGCGATGGGCCGTGATATCGGCTGCTGTTCTGCCTTGGGTGCGTCCGACGGTGCGGCTGCAGCAATCGCCGATGCATGCCACATGACACCGCCGAGCAGCGCAAGCAGCGTGACTGTCGCGACGGCACCGGTGCCGAACCCGGGAAAGATCTGAGTGGCCAGCATGCCGACCGCAAGACCGCACAGAGCGGCGAGCAAGGCCCGCCAGAACAGGATGGCGAAGAGAAGCCCAATGAGTTCGTCCATGGCGGCCATTCTGCCGCCGCTCGTGGCTTGGGCGTCGATGTCTTCTCGGATCAACTGCCGAGGAATAGTGTCCTGTTTAATAGACAATTTCCCTTCAATTCCATAAAATGTGGCGTATGAAGGACAAAATACGTCTCCCCGTCGAACTGGGCCAAGCCATCCAGCGTGCGCGAAAAGAAGGCCGCATGAAGGCGACCGACATCGCCGCGCGCTCGGGCCGCGCGCGCAACGTTCTTTATCGACTGGAGCGAGGGGAAGACATCACGCTGGCCTCGCTGTTCGACATCCTGCGCGCCATGGATCTCACGATCGGCCTGGAGCGCCTGGGCATGCCGACGCTGGAAGAAGTCACGGAACGCTTCGGACAGGATGACGACGATGCTTCCTGAAAAGATCAGGCAGCTCGATGTCGAGATCGCCGGCGCGCCAGCAGGCCAGTTGCTCAAGCACTCGGTCTACGAGTTCCGGTATCTCGACAGCGGTGTGGAGCAGCCCTCGGTCGCGTTGCTGATGCCACCGACCCGGCCGACCTACCAGGACGGCGACCTTTTCGCAGTGATGGACCAGAACCTCCCCGAGGGCGACCTGTACCTGCGTCTGCGGGCGATGTTCCCCAAGCAGCAACTCACCCCGATGCATCTGCTCGCAGTGGTGGGATCCAACGGCATCGGGCGCCTGGGCTTCCGGCTGGCGGGAGCAGAGGCGATTGCGGCGCCCCGGATCATCGATCGCAAGACTTTGCTCGCCACCCGCTACACGCCCGAGGTGTTCGACGAACTGGTGCGCGCGTACCTGAGCACTGGCGCCGGCATTGCCGGCATGCAGCCGAAGATCATGGTGCCGGACAGGGTCAGCGTTCCGGTGCCCACGATCATCGTGAAGGCGGGCGCAGCTTCCTATCCGGGCCTGTCGGCCAACGAGTTCATGTGCCTGACGGCCGCCGGCCACGCCGGCATCGAGACGCCCACATTCGACCTCTCGGACGATGGGCAACTGCTGCTGGTCGACCGTTTCGACATCGCGGCGGACGGGTCCCGGATCGGCTTCGAGGACATCGCGGCGCTGATGAACCTTCGCGTGCGCGACATCCAGTCCGACCGGAAGTACCACGGAAGCTACCAGCGCATCGCCGAATTGATGCAATACCTCCAACTGCCCAGCGAAAACCTCGCGCGCTTCTTCGAGCAGGTGGCGTTCAGCATCATGGTGCGCAACGGCGACGGCCACCTCAAGAACTACGGATTGCTCTACACCTCGACCGCCGATTGCCGCCTTGCGCCGATGTTCGACGTGGTGACGACCGCGCTCTACCGGTACACGCGCTACGAAGGCGGTCCCGAACTCGAGGACCGCACGCTGGCGCTCAAGCTCTTCGCGGGCAAGGGCCACACGAAGGCCTACCCGACGACCGAGGAGTTGCTGTTGTTCGGCAGCAAGGTCTGCGGGGTCGCCAAGCCGGAACTCGTTCTTGCGCGAATCGCGGAGGGGATGCAGAAGACGCTGCGCCTGGCGGCCGGTGATCCGCGAATCCCGAAGGACCTGCTGCAGAAGATGCGCGACATCTGGACCGATGGGATGACTTACGCCACCGCGGCGAGGTAGCCCCCCCCGAGACATCGAACGCCGCCAGCTAGGAATGGCAGACAAACCCATCCTTGAGCAGCGTGATCTCGAACTGCAGGTTGCCCGCGCGCGCGTCTCTCGCCTTGGCCAGCGTGCCGTCCGAACGCCATTGGCGCAGGGCTGCTGCCAGGTAGTCGCGTGAGGCCGTGTCGCCATCGGCCAGCCGGATTGCGGCATCCGATGGCAGGCGCACATCGCTGACCAATGGCTTGTAGAAGCGCCACTCTTCGTTCTGCATGAGCCGCTCCAGCACCTCGCCGTCCTCGGCCAGCGCGGCGCATTCACCGGCCATGAAGGCCGAGGCCGCATGCACGGACGACGGGTAGCTGCGCGGCTGCGCGCCGTAGCGTTGCGACACCGCGTCGGCATAGCCCGAGCCTTCGCCGACGCAGACCGAGGCGCCGCGCAGCGCAGCTTCGTCCTGCACCTTGCCGCGTCGCAGTGCGACCACGAGCCCGCGGCCGGTGTCGTAGCTGCCGGGTGCAGCGGCGATGTCTTGCGCGTTGGGTGAAGCAGGTACGCCGGCGACCAGCAGGTCGATGCGGCCTTCGCGCAGTGCGGTTTCCTGCGTGGCGGAATCGAGGCCGACCAGTTCCAGGGGGATGCCGAGAGATGCCGCCAACTGCCGCGCGAGCGTGGCGTCGAAGCCATCGGGCTCGGGCGGCGTCGGCGCCTCGGCGAGGGCGGGGCGCGGGTAGCGGCGAACGCCGACAACGAGCTTGCCCCGCTCGATGGCGCGGGCGAGCACCGGCCCTTTCGGCAAGCTAGACAGCGAAGGCGTCGCAAAGGCCCAGGCGCCGCCGATGCTCGCGAGCACCACGGCCGCGGCGAGTGCGGCGCCTGACAGCACAAGCCTGCGATCAGTCATCGAGGCTCAGTCCCTTGCGCCAGCGCAGCAGCCGTTGCTCCAGCAGGGCGAGCAGGTAGTTCAACAGCAGCCCGAGCACGGCTAGGAGCAGGATGCCGGCGTACATCGTCGGAATCTGGAAGGTCTCCTGAGAATTGAGCGTGAGAAAGCCCAGGCCCGAATGCGCGCCGATCATCTCGGCAGCAACCAATGCCGTGATGCTGTACGCGCCGGCCAGCCGCACGCCGGTGAAGATCGAGGGCAGCGAGGCCGGCAGCACCACCTTGAAGAAGATGAAGCGCTGCGAGGCGCCCATCGACAGCGCCGAGTTGACGAGCAGGCGGTCGACCTGCTTCACGCCGCTCACCGTGCTCAGCAGCACCGGCCAGAACGAGGCCCAGAAGATGATCGCCACCTTCGAGAGCTCGCCGATGCCCAGGAACAGGATGAACACCGGGAACAGCGCGAAGGCCGAGGTCTGGCGAAAGAGCTGCAGCACCGGATCGACGATGGCGGCCAGCCGCTTCGAACTGCCGATCAGCAAGCCCAGCACCACGCCGAAGAAGCTCGCGAGCAGCAGGCCCCACAGCGAGCGCTGCAAGCTCGCGGCCAGGTGCTTCCAGAGCTGGCCGGTATCGACGAGCTGGGCGATGCTGGCGACGACGGCGGAGGGCGGGCTCAGGTAGGCGTCGCTCACGATGCCCAGGCGCGGAAGGGCCTCCCACAGCGCCAGGAAGATGGCGATGCCGATGCCGCGTTCGGTCACGCGGGCGAAGCTGCGTGCGAATTTGAAGAAGCGGCCGGGCGTGCGCGCTGCGGGCGCATCGAGCACGGCGCTCACGAGACAACCCCTTCGAGTGACCGCGGCTTCAGCCCGACCTGCACTTCGTCCTTCAGCACTTCCCAAGCGCGCTGTCGCAGCGCCGCGAACTCGGTCGAATGACGAATCTCCGCCGAGCGAGGTCGCTCCAGCGGGATGTCGATGATGTCCTTGATGCGCCCGGGCCGCTGCGTCATCACCGCCACCCGGTCGGAGAGATACACCGCTTCTTCGAGGCTGTGCGTAATGAAGACGATGGTCTTGCGGTACTGCTCCCAGATGCGCAACAGTTCGCCCTGCAGGATCTCGCGCGTTTGCGCATCGAGCGCTGCGAAGGGCTCGTCCATCAGCAGCACGTCGGGCTTGTAGGCGAGCGATCGCGCGATGGCGACACGCTGTTTCATGCCGCCCGAGATCTCGTGCGGATACCGGTCGGCAAAGCCGTGCAGGCCGACCAGTTCGAGGTATTCGTGCGCGGTGCGGCGGCGTTCAGTCTTGCCGATGCCGCGGATCTCCAGCCCGACCGCGATGTTGTCGAGCACCGAGAGCCACGGAAAGAGCGCGTAGCCCTGGAACACCACGCCCTGGTTGCGGTTGATGCCCGCGAGCGGCTGGCCGTTGATGGCGATGCGCCCGCCGGTGCGCTCGGTCAGCCCCGCGAGGATGCCGAGGAAGGTCGACTTGCCGCAGCCCGAGGGACCGAGCACCGACAAGAATTCGCCTTCGCGCACGTCGAGGTCGAAGCCTTCGAGCACCCGCACGCGTTCGCTCGCGCCGCGCGCGGCGTAGTCCATCCGCACATCGCGGGCCGAGATCTTGAGGCTCATGGCGCGTGCACGTTCACGACTTCGCGGCCGACTGCGCGAAGGGATTGAATTCGTTGGTGTACACGTCCTTCACCGCCACCTTGCCCGCGGCGAGCTTGCCTTCGGACTGCAGGATGTCGATGTAGTACTGGATCGGTGGCTCGGTTACCACCAGGTCGTCGACATAGGCGTAGCGGTCGACGTTCTTCAGGTCCATGTTGATGCGTTTGGCCACGAGCTTGCGCGCCTCCTCGGTGTTGGCATTGACCCAGTTGCCGGCCTTGGCCAGCGCCACCACCACGTCGCGTACCGCCTCGGGATGCTGGCGGATGAACTGGCCGTGCGCGCTGTAGGGCGCCATGCCACCGAGGCCGCCATCGAGGTCGAAGTCGCTCCACAGGCGCACCAGCGACTCGGCGTTGTCGGCGCGGCCCGAGAAGGGCGCGTGGATGATCGCGAGGTCGGTGTTGCCCGTTACCAGCGTCTGCTCGGCCTGCTCGTCGGGGATGACGACGAAGTTGATCTTGTTCACGTCCACGTCGTGCTGGCGCAGGTACTTCTTGGTCACGAACTCGGCGCAGGCGCCGAAGCTGTTGAAGCCGATGGTCTTGCCTTCGAGGTCCTTCGGGTTGCGGATGCCCGAGTCCTTGCGGACGAAGTACTTCATGTGCGGCGCTTCCTGCAGCGTCTTGCCGCCCGCGGCCACCACCTTGAGGTCCGCACCCGATGCGATGGCTGAGATCACCAGCGGCACCATGCGGCTGCCGAAGTCGATCTCGCCCGTGCCCACGAGCGGAATGATCTGCGGCGCGGCGATCTTGCCGACGTACTCGGGGCGGGTGTTGGTGCCCTCGAAGTAGCCGAGCTCGTCGGCCAGGTAGATGAGGTCGAACGAGGGGTTGTTCGGGTACTTGAAGGCGACCTTGTCGCCGGTCTTCTTCACCACGGCAGGGCCGCTGGCCGCGGCGGCCTTGCTGCTGTCGTCGCGTGAGCAACCCGCGAGCGCCAGGCCACCAATGGCGGTCAGCGATGCGAGTGTCTTGAGCGCCACGCGGCGCGAAGGAATGGAAGAGGTCGTCTCGGTGGGCATGGCGGCGCGCTCCGGCACGGGAGCGGTGGGGCTGGTGGGAAAGCGACGATCCTAGAAAGCCCTGCCCGCGTCACCAACGAAGAAAACCGCGCATGCATATGCGCAAACGCGCGGGCATCATGTCGCTCCCTTTCCACTTTCCATCGCACTTCATGACCTACCTTGCCGCCCCCGAGCGCTACGACGCCATTCCCTATCGACGCGTCGGGCGCAGCGGGCTCGTGCTGCCTGCCATTTCGCTCGGGCTCTGGCACAACTTCGGCGACAGCACGCCCATCGATGTGCAGCGCAAGTTGCTGCGCACGGCCTTCGACCTGGGCATCAACCACTTCGACCTCGCCAACAACTACGGCCCGCCGTACGGCAGCGCCGAAACCAACTTCGGCCGTCTGCTGAGGGAAGATTTCAAGGCGTATCGCGACGAACTCATCATCTCCAGCAAGGCCGGCTGGGACATGTGGCCCGGCCCCTACGGCCAGGGCGGGGGCTCCCGCAAATACGTGCTCGCGAGCCTCGACCAGAGCCTGCAGCGCCTGGGCCTCGACTACGTCGACATCTTCTATTCGCACCGCTTCGATCCGCACACGCCACTGGAAGAAACCGCCTCCGCGCTGGCGCAGGCGGTGCAACAGGGCAAGGCGCTCTACATCGGCATCTCGTCGTACTCCGCCGGCAAGACGCGCGAAATCGCCGCGCTGCTGCGCGAATGGAAGGTGCCGCTGCTCATCCACCAGCCGGCCTACAACCTGTTCAACCGCTGGATCGAGAAAGACCTGCTCGATGCCACCGGCGAACTCGGCGCGGGCGTGATCGCCTTCACGCCGCTCGCGCAGGGGCTGCTCACCGACAAGTACCTCAAGGGCATTCCGGCCGATGCGCGCATCAACCGCCCGGGCGGCGGCTCGCTCAAGCAGGAGCACCTGTCGGACGACAACGTGGAACGCGCACGCGCGCTCAACGAGATCGCCAGGCGCCGCGGCCAGAGCCTTGCGCAACTCGCGCTGACCTGGACGCTGCGCGATCCGCGCGTGAGTTCTGCGCTGATCGGTGCGAGCCGCCCCGAGCAGATCGTCGACAACGTCGCGGCCCTGCGCCATGCGCCGCTGAGCGCCGAAGAGCTCGCGGAGATCGACAAGTACGCGGTGGAAGGCGGCGTGAACCTCTGGGAAAAGCCGTCGACCGATTTCGCGTGACGACGGCCTTCGCTGCCGCGACTATTCGAGCGTGAACCCGATCTTCACCGTCACCTGCCAATGCGCGACCTTGCCGTCGACCACATGGCCACGCGTCTCTGTGACGGTGAACCACTGGATGTTGCGCACCGTCTCGTGCGCCTTGGCGATCGCGGTCTGCACCGCGTCCTCGATGCCGACGGGCGACGAGCCGGTCAGCTCGAGGGACTTGTAGACGTGGTTCGACATGTGCGTGCTCCTTGTGAATGGGTGTGGAGCCATCGTAGTCATGGCACGTGGTGGCGGGTGGAATTTTCTGCATCAGGTAACTCGCAATCCTTCTTTGAGAAAGCGAAGCGGCTGCGCAGAATCGCCCCCAGCGTTCACCCGGAAGTTGTTCATGCCACAGCGCAGTCTTTATGTTTCCCCGGCGGCCCAGGCCCGCCATGTTCTCGCGCTGACCACCGCAGCGTGGCGCATCGCGCCGTCTTCGCCGCACGAGGTGGCGCGGCGTGCGCCGCACGGCTATGTGCCGATCCGCGCCATGCGGCGCTTCCACGCGGCAGCGGCCCTGGCCCTGCTGCCGCACTCATGGTGAGATGCTGATCGTTCTTTCAGGCTTGCCCGGATCGGGCAAGACCACCGTCGCACGCGAGCTCGTGGGGCGGCTTTCGGCCGTCTATCTGCGCATCGATGCCATCGAGCAGGCGCTCGTGTCGGCGAAGGTGCTGGCGGGGGAGGTCGGGCCCGCGGGCTACGAGGTTGCCTATGCGCTGGCGCGCTCGAATCTTGCGCTCGGCCTCACGGTGGTGGCCGATTGCGTCAACCCGTTGCCGGTCACGCGCGAAGCGTGGCGCGCGGTCGCGGCGAGTGCGTCGTCGCGTGTGCTGGAGGTCGAGATCGTTTGCTCGGATGTCGCGGAGCACCGCCGGCGCGTGGAGCTTCGCGCGCCAGACATTCCGGGCCATGTGCTGCCCGACTGGGCCTCGGTGCTGCGGCACGACTACGCGCCGTGGACCACGGATCGCCTCGTCATCGACACGGCCGCCGTCAGCGCGAGTGATGCGGCGCAACGCATCGCGACAGCCGCGCGCCCCTGAACACTCTGCAGATATCGATATAGGAAATCAGCGCAAGCGGTGCGCGTGATGCCCAAGAGAATTCGCAGCAATTCTTTCAAAGGCATCCCTGCCGCACACCGTGTCCTATTCGCTCTCCCTGCTCGACAAGAGCCTGATCCCCGAAGGTGCCGACGCCGCCCAGGCGTTCCAGCACACCATCGCGCTGGCACAGAGCGCCGAGCGCCTGGGCTATCGCCGCTACTGGCTTGCGGAGCACCACGGCAATCGCGGCTATGCCGGTTCGGCGCCCGAAGTGCTGGCCTCGCACCTGCTCGCGAAGACGTCGCGCATCCGCATCGGCACGGGCGGCGTCATGCTTCAGCACTACAGCCCGTTCAAGGTCGCGGAGACTTTCCGGGTGCTCGCATCGCTGGCACCAGGGCGCGTGGACCTGGGCGTCGGCAAGGCGCCCGGCGGGCTGCCGCTGACCAGCAAGGCGCTGCAGTGGCTGCACGATCCGGTGAAGAAGAAGGAGGACTTCGCGGTCCGCCTCGCCGAGCTCGATGCGTTCCTGCACGACGGGGTCGCCGCGGACCACGCGCTGGCCGGCGCGGTCGCCACGCCGAACCCGCCGCAGTTGCCGCAGCGCGTGCTGCTCGGCGGAACGCCCGAAAGCGCGCTTCTTGCGGCGCGCCTTGGCTGGGAGTTCGTCTATGCGGGGCACTTCAACGGTGACCCGGTGAACATCGGGCAATCCATCGAGGCCTACCGCTCGGCCACCGGCCGCGCGCCTTTGCTCGCACTCTTCGCCTTCGCGGCCGAGACCCACGAGAAGGCCGCTGAACTCGTCGGCGCGCTGCGCAGCTTCAAGGTGCACCTGCCCAGCGGCCAGAGCGTGAACCTCGGAAGCCTGGAGGCAGCAGCCGAATTCGCGCGGCAGGCCGGCGTGACCGACTACCGCACCGAGGAGCGCCGCCCACACGTGATCGCAGGCACCGCCGACGAGGTGCGCGATGAACTCGACGCACTGAGCGAGCGCTACGGCATCGAGGAGTTCGTCATCGACATCCCCGTTGCCGGTTTTGCCGAGCGCGCCACTGCCGTCGAACTGCTGGCCCAGGCGCGCGAACCCGCACTGGCCTGAGCCTTCCCCTTTTCCACCCCTAGAAGAACGAGTCGCGATGAGCAACATCAAGTTCGGCGTCATGCTGCAAGGTGCCGGCAGCCACATGAATTCATGGAAGCACCCGGGCGGTCCGGCCGATGCCAGCGTGAACCTCGATTTCTTCGTGCGCACCGCGAAGAAAGCCGAAGACAACGGCATCGCCTTCGCCTTCGTGGCGGACGGGCTCTACATCAACGAGAAGTCGATCCCGCATTTCCTCAACCGCTTCGAGCCGATCTCGATCCTGTCGGCGCTTGCGACCGTCACCTCGAAGATCGGCCTTGCGGGCACGGTCTCCAGCTCGTACAGCGACCCGTTCACCGTGGCGCGCCAGTTCGCCTCGCTCGACCTCATCAGCGGCGGGCGCGCGGGCTGGAACGTGGTGACCGCGCCGCTCGAAGGCAGCGCGAAGAACTACAGCCGCAATCATCCCGAGCATGCGCAGCGCTATGAGATCGCCGATGAGTACCTCTCAGTGACGCAGGGCCTGTGGGACAGCTGGGACGAAGACGCCTTCACGCGCAACCGCGAGACCGGGCAGTTCTTCGACCGCGAGAAGCTGCACACGCTGGATCACAAGGGACGTTTCTTCCAGGTTGCCGGGCCGTTGAACATCCAGCGCTCGCCACAAGGGCAGCCGGTGATCTTCCAGGCCGGCTCCTCGGATGCGGGCGTGGGCCTTGCGGGCAAATACGCCGATGCGGTGTTCACCCATTCGCCCTCGATCGAGGAAACGCGCGCCTTCCTCAAACAGGTAAAGGCCAGCGCGGTGGCACAGGGCCGGCAGGCCGACGATGTGAAGATATTCCCCGGCATCGGCCCCGTCGTCGCGGCCACCGAGGAGGAGGCCGAGGCCAAGTACCGCGCCATCCGCGAGCTTCTGACCATCGAGGAAGCGCTGGCCTACCTGGGCCGCTTCTTCGATCACCACGACTTCAGCCAGTACCCGCTGGACGAAGCCTTTCCAGAACTGGGCGACATCGGCCGCAACAGCTTCCGCTCGACCACCGACCGCATCAAGGCCAAGGCGAAGGCCGGCGGCCAGACCGTGCGCGAGGTGGCACTCGAAGTCGCGACGCCGCGCACGCAGTTCGTGGGCACGGGCGAGCGCATTGCGGACGAAATCATCCGCTGGGTGGACGAGGGCGCGGCCGATGGCTTCATCCTCGGCTTTCCGGTGTTGGGGCAGGGGCTGGACGACTTCATCGAGTTCGTGATTCCGGTGCTGATTGCGCGTGGCCGCTATCAGCGCGAGTTGCCCGGGCAGACCTTGCGCGACCACCTCGGGCTGCCGCGCAAGGCGAGCCGCTATGCGACGGCGGCCGATGCCGATGCGGACACCGCGCGAAAGGCCGCGTGATGAGCGAACAGTTCCTCTACACCACACCCCTCGATCCGCGCGCCCAACCGCTGGTCGAGGGCCTGACCTTCGAGTACGACAGCCGCTACGGCGACGTGCTGCGCGAACCCGGCGCACCGCGCGAGATGGACCGCTATCCGCCCGAGGTGTTCGCACCGCCGCACGGCAACTTCGTGCTGCTGCTGCGCGACGGCATCGCCATCGGCGGCGGTGCCTTCATGCGGCATGACGAGCGCACCGCCGAACTCAAGCGCGTGTGGACGCACACCGATCTGCGTCGGCAGGGCCTCGCGAGCAAGGTGCTGCTGGAGCTGGAGGCGCAGGTGCGGCGCCAGGGCTATGAGCGCATCTATCTCACGACCGGTTTTCGGCAACCCGAAGCGGTCGGCCTGTACCGCGGCCATGGCTACACCGCGCTGTTCGAAGAGGTGGCGGACCCCGAAGTGCCGCGCAAGCTGCCGTTCGAAAAGCACCTCGTGGTGCCGCGCCACCATGGCCAGACCGCAGCGGTGCTGAGCGAGGCGGTGCAGCGATGAACACGACCACCCTCCTGGACGTCGGCCCCGAGCCGCGAAGCCCGGCACCGTCTCGTCCTGTGGCCCGGCCCGAACCTTCGGCGCCGCAGCAGGTCGCGCCCGCGAAGGGCGACTACTCGCATTTCCGCGTGGTACCCGCAAAGTACCCGGCACGCACGGTCGGCACCGTGTTCGCAGTGCTGCTCATCGGCATCGTGCTGTATTCGGTGCTGACCAATCCGCGTTGGGGGTGGGGCGTCTTTGCCGAATGGTTCTTCGCCGAGCCGGTGCTCGCCGGGCTCGGCCGCACGCTGCTGCTGACGGCCTTGGGCGCGGTGTTCGGTTTCCTGCTCGGCACCGGGCTGGCGCTCGCGCGCGTCTCGCGCTCGCCGCTGCTGGCGCGGCTGTCGTGGGTGTCGTGGGTGTTCACCTGGCTCTTCCGCTCGGTGCCGATCATCGTGTTGCTGTTGATCATCAACAACCTCGGCTATCTCTACGAGACGGTGGCACTAGGCATTCCGGGCACCGACATCACCTTCTTCTCGTACCCGACCACGCAGTTGATCAGCCCGTTCGTCGCGGCGCTGCTGGGCCTCACGCTGAACCAGGCGGCCTTTGCCTCGGAGATCGTGCGCGGCGGCATCCTGTCGGTGGAGCAGGGGCAGCTCGAAGCGGCTGCGGCGCTGGGCCTTTCGCGCAAGAGACAGGCCTTTCGCATCGTGCTGCCGCAGGCGATGCGGACCATCTTGCCGACGGCCTTCAACGACATCATCGGCCTCGCCAAGGGCACGTCGAACCTCTACATCCTCGCGCTGCCCGAACTGTTCTACACGATCCAGATCATCTACCGGCGCAACCTGGATGTGATTCCGCTGCTGATGGTGGCGACCGTCTGGTACCTCGTGATCCTCACGGTGCTGTCGGTGGCGCAGCACTACATCGAGCGGCATTTCTCGCGCGGTGCGCTGCGCAATCCGCCGCGCTCGCGGCTTGCCGGCGTGGCGCGCGGGCTGTGGCGGGCAAAGGCGCCGGTGGCCATAGAACCAGTGGTGTCGGCACCGCCCGCACCGGTGCTGGTGCCGCGCTGGACCGACCCGCTCACGCAGGGCGGCGAGGTCACGATCCACGGCGTCTCCAAGAGCTTCGGCGCGCTCAAGGTGCTCGACGATGTGACGCTCACCGTGCCGCAGGGCAGCGTGACCGTGATCCTCGGCCAGTCGGGCTCGGGCAAGTCGACGCTGCTGCGTTCCATCAACCACCTGGAGCGCGTGGACGACGGCTTCATCGCCATCGATGGCGAACTCATCGGCTACCGGCGCGACGAAGACACGCTGTACGAGCTGCACGAGAAAGACATCCTCAAGCGCCGCGTCGACGTCGGCATGGTGTTCCAGAACTTCAACCTGTTTCCGCACCTCACGGTGCTGGAGAACATCGTCGAAGCGCCGGTGTCGGTACGCGGCCTGGCACGCAACGAGGCTGAGGCGCTGGCTTCGGAACTGCTGGTGCGCGTGGGCCTGGCCGACAAGACGCATGCCTATCCGCGCCAGCTCTCGGGCGGTCAGCAGCAGCGCGTGGCGATTGCCCGCGCGCTCGCGCTCAAGCCCGAGGTGCTGCTGTTCGACGAACCCACTTCCGCACTCGACCCCGAGTTGGTGGGCGAGGTGCTGGCCGTCATCAAGGAGCTCGCGCGCTCGGGCACCACGCTGGTCATCGTGACGCACGAGATCGGCTTTGCCCGCGAGGTGGCCGACACCATCATCTTCATGGAGCAGGGCCGCATTCTCGAAACCGGCACGCCCGACAAGGTGTTTAACGCGCCGTCGCATCCGCGCACCGCCGAGTTCTTCGCCAAGGTTCTCTGATTCTTTTTCTCTCTGACTGAAATCCTTTCCCATGATCCATCGCAAGAACATTCTTTCCGCGCTCCTGGGCGCTGCCATGCTGTTGCCTCTGGCGGCCTCGGCGCAGCGGGCTGCCGCCGCCGACGACTTGAGTCCGGAACAGGCCGGCCGTCCGCGTTCGCAGAAGGTCGAGGAGGCCGTCAAGCTCGCCAAGGATTTCAAGTTCGTGAAGGAGGGCGTGCTGGTCGTCGGTACCACCACGGGACGGCTGCCGCTGGCGGCGTACGCCACGGACACGAAGACGCCCGTGGGCAATGCGCCCGACATCGCACAGCTCGTGGCCGACAGCCTGGGCCGCAAGCTCGAGCTGGTCTCTACCGTCTGGGCCGACTGGCCGCTGGGCCTGCAGTCGGGCAAGTTCGACGTGGTGGTGTCCAACGTGACCGTCACCGAGGAGCGCAAGGAGAAGTTCGATTTCTCCACCTACCGCAACGACCAGTTGGGCATCTACGTGAAGTCCGACAGCAAGCTCGGCGCGATCAAGGAGCCGAAGGACATCGCCGGGCTCAAGCTCATCGTGTCGGCCAGCACGAACCAGGAGCAGATCCTCTTGCGCTGGAACAAGCAGAACATCGCTGCCGGGCTGAAGCCGGTGGAGATCCAGTACTACGACGACGATGTGGTGCAACGCCTCGCGCTCCAATCGGGCCGCGCTGATGCGTATGTCGGCCCCAACGCCCTGGCTGCCTACGAGGCACGCGACGGCAAGACACGGCTTGCAGGCCTCGTCTCCGGCGGTTGGCCGCTGAATGCCGAGATCGCGGTCACTTCGCGCAAGGGCTCGGGCATCGCCGAAGCGATCACCGTGGCGCTGAATGCGCAGATCAAGAACGGCAACTACGCGAAAGCCCTGTCACGCTGGAACCTGAGCTCCGAGGCGATCGAGGTGGCGCGGACCAACCCGCCCGGCTTGCCGAAGAACTGAGGCGAGCGGAATGTCTTTCAGAAGCAAAGCCGGCGCACTGGCCGCCTTCGGTCTGATCGCTCTGACGACGGTACATGCCGCCGACAAGTTCGACTTCAGCCCCGAGCAGAAGGGTCGCCTGCACACGAGCAAGGACGCCGAAGCGGTCGCCGCCATTCCCCCGGGCTTCAAGTTCGTGAAGGAGGGCGTGCTGACCATCGCTATCGCACCGTTCGCGCCGCCCATCTCCACCTATGCCACCGATGCGAAAACCGTCGTCGGCTTCGATCCCGACTTCGCGCACCTCATTGCCGAATCGCTGGGTCTGAAGCTCGAACTGCAGCCCGTCGCCTGGCCCGACTGGCCGCTGGGCCTCGCCTCGGGCAAGTACGACGCGGTGATCTCCAACGTGGGCGTGACCGAGCAGCGCAAGGAGAAGTTCGATTTCTCCACCTACCGGCTCGGCCTGCACGGCTTCTACGTGCGCACGGACAGCGCCATCAAGTCGATCAAGGAGCCGAAGGATGTGGCGGGCCTGAAGCTCACGACCGGCGCCGGCACGAACCAGGAGCGCATCCTGCTCGAATGGGACCGCCAGAACGTGGCCGCGGGCCTGAAGCCGATCGCGATCCAGTACTACGACGACGATGTGACGCGTTGGCTGGCAGTGACCACCAAGCGCGTCGATGCCAACTTCAACCCCAACGCACCGCAGGCCTACGAGGCGGCGAAGAACGGGCAGCTTCGGCTGGTCGGCACGGTGAATGCGGGCTGGCCGCTGAAGTCGGATGTGGCGGTTGCGACGCGCAAGGGCAGTGGTCTCGCGACGGCGCTGAGCACAGCGGCCAACAACCTGATTCGCAGCGGCACCTACGGCAAGGCGCTCGCGCGCTGGAGCCTTGCGGAAGAGGCGCTGCCGAAGTCCGAGATCAATCCCCCGGGCCTGCCCAAGTTCTGAAAGCGGCGACACCGTGGCGATCCACCACATCGGCTTCCTCACACCCGGCAACTACGCCGAGGCCAACCCGCTGGTCGGCCTCGAAGCGGCGCTGGCGCTCTTCGAGTTCGGCGAGCGGCGCGGCTTCGACAGCGCCTGGGTGCGGCAGCGGCATCTGGAGCGCGGCGTGTCGTCGGCCACGACGATCCTCGCGGCTGCGACGCAGCGCACGCGCCGCATCGAGCTGGGCGCCGCGGTGATCCAGATGGGGTACGAAAACCCGTTCCGCCTCGCCGAAGACCTCGCCACCGTCGATGTGCTCTCGCGCGGCCGGCTGCAGGTGGGTCTGAGTGCGGGCGTGCCGCCGCACGGTGCGTTGCTGGGCAACCGCTTCTACGATGCGGCGCCGAACACCATCGACTTCACGCACAAGCGCGTGGCGCGCCTCAGGGCCAACCTCGAAGACGTGTTGCTCGGCGACGAGGACACCTTCGTCGAGTCGGCGGGCGGGCGTGTGCGACCGCGTGTGCAGCCCTATGCGCCGGGGCTGATCGACCGGCTCTGGTATGGCGGCGGATCGCTGCGCTCGGCCGAGTGGGCAGGGCGCAACGGCTTCAACCTGCTCTTGGGCAACGTGCTTTCGGGTGAGCACACGGATGACTTTCTGCAGGCGCAGTCGGCCCTCATCGAACGCTACCGCGCAAGCGAGGCCGGGCCGCGCGCGGGCAGGGTGGCGCTGGGCCGCGTGATCGTGCCGCTCGATGGCGCCGATGCGGCCACGCGAAGGCGATACCGCGAGTTCGCAGCGAGCCGCATCGAACGCACGCTGACGCCGCAAGGCGAGCGGCGCACGCTCTTCGCAACGGACCTCGTGGGCACGTCCGACGAAATCCTGGAGCGGCTGCGCAAAGACCCGGTGCTGCCGCAGGTGAGCGAGCTGCGCGTGGAGCTGCCCTACAACTTCGCGAGCGACGAGTACGAGCAGATCCTGGACGACCTCGCGCGCCGCATCGCGCCGGAGTTGGGATGGCATGCAACGGCCGAGCCCGTGCGTGAGCCCGCGCTGCTGGTCGCTTGATGCCGTTACCCTTTTTTCTGCTGGGTGCATTTGCTGAATTGGTTATGGACTTATCGCAAACGCTTCGTTGGTGATCGGTGCCCGCTTGCCTAGAGTCCAGCCTGTCTTTTTCATGATCATTCACAAGGAGTCCCGCATGTCGATTCTCAGCAGATGGTGGCGAGCCGCGTCCTTCGCCACGCTGACCTTTCTGGCCACCTCGCCCGTTGCGTTCGCGCAGGCATCGGCCGACGGCAGCGGTCCGCTCGTCTCCACCGAGTGGCTCGAGAAGAACCTCAAGAACCCGAAGCTGCGCGTGATCGAGGTCAGCGTGAACCCCGGCCTCTACGAGCGCGGCCACATTCCCGGCGCCGTCAACTTCTCGTGGCACAACGACCTGAACGACCGCGTGCGGCGCGACATCGTGAGCCAGGCCGATTTCGAGAAACTGCTGTCCACGGCCGGCGTGGACAAGGACACCACCATCGTCCTGTACGGCGACAACAACAACTGGTTCGCGGCATGGGGCGCCTGGGTGTTCGACCAGTACGGCCTCTCGAACGTGAAGCTGCTCGATGGCGGCCGCAAGAAGTGGGAGGCCGAGAACCGGGGCCTCGACAACCGCGCGCCCGAGTACGCCGCCACCCGCTTCAAGGTGACGCAGCCGAACCCGCAGATTCGCGCGCGGCTGGCCGATGTGCTGGCCGTGGCCGAGGGCAAGAGCGACACGAAGCTGGTCGACATCCGTTCGGCCGACGAGTACAGCGGCAAGATCTTCGCGCCCGCCGGTGCCGCCGAGTTGGCGGTGCGCGCGGGCCACATCCCCGGTGCGGCCAACGTGCCGTGGGGACGTGCGGTGAATGAAGACGGGACCTTCAAGTCGGTCGCCGAGCTGAAGGCGCTTTACGCGGGCGTGGGCATCGATGGCAGCAAGCCGGCCATCACCTACTGCCGCATCGGCGAGCGATCGAGCCACACCTGGTTCGCGCTCAACAGGATTCTTGGCTACAAGAACGTGCGCAACTACGACGGCTCGTGGACCGAATACGGCAACGCCGTTGGCGTGCCGGTCAACAACCCGAGCGGCACGGTCTGGGCTTCCAAGTGAGCAATCTGGAGGTGGGTTGAAGGATGAGTTCGAGGTGAGTCGGAGTCGGGTTGCCTTCATCGCAACTTGACGGACGACTTTTGAGCGAGCCCTCGGGCTCGCTTTTTTTATGGATTTTTGATGGATCTGCCGGAACGGACATGACTACTTCATCGCTTTCACTTTCCCGCACCGGCCTCGTTGCTGCAACCGCGACGCTGCTGCTGGTCGCCGCCGGCGTGCACCTGCTCGGCGAACGCAGCGGTGGCCGGGCGCTCGCATTCGCGCTCGGGCTGGGCGCGGTGCTCGGCGTGGTGCTGCAGCGTTCGCGCTTCTGCTTCTATTGCCATGCGCGCGACTATTTCGAAGGCGGCGATGCGCGCGGGCTGCTCGCCATCGTGGCCGCGCTCGCGGTCGGCACGGTGGGCATGCACGTCGTCATGACGGGCTGGCTGCCGGTGCCGCAAGCGGGGCGCCTGCCGCCCGATGCGCACATCGGTCCGGTCAGTTGGGCGCTGGTGCTCGCCGGCTTGGCCTTCGGCGCGGGCATGGTGGTCTCGGGCTCGTGCATCAGCGCGCACTGGTATCGGCTGGGCGAAGGCTCGCCGACCGCGCCGTTCGCACTGCTGGGGGCTGCAGGTGGGTTCCTGCTGGGCTTCAACAGTTGGAACTGGCTCTACAGCGCCACCATCGCCACCGCGCCGGTGGTGTGGTTGCCGCATTACCTGGGCTATGCGGGGTCGGCGGTGCTGCAACTGGCGTTGCTCGGCGTGCTGAGCGCCGTGCTCTGGCGACGGTTGCCCGCAGCCAAGGCGCCGGCTTCAGCACCTCGCAGCTTCGCCGCGGCGCTGCGCGGCTTGTTGCAGGGGCGGTGGGCGTATGGATGGGGCGGCATCGCGGTCGGTGCGATTGCGGTGACCGTGGTGCTGCGGCTGCGCCCGCTGGGCGTGACGGCCGCGCTGGGCAGCGCCGCGCGCGACCTCGGAGATGCGCAGGGCCTGTTGCCGCAGCGGCTCGATGGGCTTGACGGCTTCGGCGGTTGCGTCACCGCCGTGGTCGAGAGCCTTTGGCAGACGCCCAATGCATTGCTCGTAGGCGGCATCGTGGCAGGCGCACTGGCCGCAGCACTCGCGAGCGGGCAGTTCAAGCCCGCATGGCCGAAGCCGGGTCAGATCGTGCGCGGCCTCGGCGGGGGCGTGTTGCTGGGGTGGGGCGCGATGACCGGGCTCGGCTGCACGGTCGGGAACCTGCTCTCCGGCACGATGGCCGGCGCGTTGTCGGGCTGGGTGTTCGGTGCGAGCGTGCTGTTTGCGGTGTGGGCGGGGTTGCGGGTGCTCAATCGCGGTCGATGAAAACGCCTGCGCACAGCGCGATGCCGACGACGTAGAGCAGCCAGGTCCACGGCACCGCGTAGGGATAGAACATCAGCGCCACGCCGAGCCATTTGCTGCGCCGGCGCCCGGAGCGCTTGCCCCACCGGTAGGCCGCGATGCCGGCGAGGCCGAACACCACGGCGCCGAAGATGTAGGCCGGGCTCGGCAGGGTGATGCCGAGCGACTGCAGTGCTTGCAAGTTGTCCATGGGGCGCTATTAACGCACGCCAGTATTACGCCCGCAGTGGGCCGAAGAAACCGGTGATCTTGAGGATCCGGCCGCCGTCCTCCGAGAACTCGACGTAGTCGAAGCCGTCCATCTCCAGGCCGTAGGCCGTGCCGTCGGCTTCCAGCGGTGCCGGCGATTTCAGCAGCCACGCGAAACGGCCGACGGTGTGGTGCACGTCGAGCTGGCTGGCCGGCACGATGAAGGCGCCGGGGTAGCGGGCGCGGAAGTCGAGGATGACCGCGGCCAATTCCTCGGGGCCGGTCGCGGTCGGCGTGATGGGGTCGGTGTAGGTGCTGGCGGGCGTCCAGCACAAGGCCAGCGCCTCGCGGATGCCCTGTTCGGTGGCCTGGGACCAGGCGGAGGAGTAGGTTTGAACGGTGGCTGAATGGGTCACTGGGTTTCCTTGTCGTGCTTCATCGAGAGCAGGGCGACCCTTCGGCCGCGCCCGCACCGGGAAGCTTGACAGGGGCGTCCTGACAACGTGGTGTCAGCAGGAGTTGTTCCCTGAGGATGCGCCGGATCTCCAGGATGGCCAGCGGGTTCTCCTGCACGCTGTGCGCCGACCGAAGCACCAGCTCGGACGCCGCGCCGTCCAGGTGGGCGCTTTCGTAGGGCACGATGCCGTCGCTCGACAGCGCCTGCACGACACCCGGCGTGTCGTTGCCGATGATCGAGTGGAAGCGCACGCGCGGGTTCATCGGCAGGTCCGACGACATCTGCACGAAGGCGTCGCGGTCGCTCAGGTTGTCGATGCTGTTGGGAATGCGCAGCGGCCCGATGTCCTGCTTGCCGGGCGCAATGCGCATCAGCTCGCGGGAGATGTCGTTCAACTGCCCCAGCATCGCCACCGGCAGCGTGATGAGGTTGGCCACCCAGCGCGCGATGCGGTTGTTGGCGAAGGGCGTGCCGCGATGCGGCGAGGCGATGAAGATCGCGTCGCTCACTTGCGGCAGCGGCTCGAAGCGCAGGTAGGGCGCAAGCCGCTGCTCCATGCGCTGCTGCTGCGCACCCTGCATGGGGTAGCTCGCGAGGATCGTGTCCCACAGCTTGTCGCCCGACGAAGACACCAGAAGGCGCGAGAGCACGCCGCCCATGCTGTGGCCGATCAGCGTGATGTTGCGCGAGGCCTCGGCCTTGCCCGTCGGGTCGAAGTGCGCGAGCGTCTCAGTGATGGCCTGCCGGATCGCGAAGTTGTTGATCGCGAGCGGCGCGTTCGTCGGGTAGTACACCTGCCAGATCTGGTAGTTGCGGCGCAGCGTTTCGTCGCCCAGCACCTCGTTGGCCACGTTGATCCACGCCTCGGGGCTGCTCGCCAGGCCGTGCAGCATGATGACCGTGCGCCGGTTCGGGTCGTAGGGCTGCATCAGGTAGATGCGCGGCTTGGTGAGCCCGTCGGCGCTGCCGAAGAGGCTGCGCAGCGCCTGCCGCGCGAAGTCGGAGCGCGCGAGCCAGAGTCCGTAGCCGGAGGTGAAGTTCGCGGCGAGCGGAACGTCCTGCTCGGCCAGCCGCGTGGTCGAGGTGCGGTAGGGGTCGAACACCACGATGCGCGCGGTGTGCGTGGCGAGCACCTGCCGCAGGTCCGTACCTTCGAAGCGCAGGAGCGCGGTGAGGCCGGGGAAGGGCATTTCGCTGTAGGGCGGCGTGTCGTCTTCGGCCTTGCTGTCCAGGGGGCGGGGCGAGGGCGCCGGCTGGTTGGTCTCCACCACCAGCTCGGCGCCGAAGCCGTCGCGCCGGTAGGTGTTGCGCAAGCCTGAGAAGGTGAGCGAGGCGGCGGGAATCAGCGCCTGCGGCACCGGGTCTTCAGGGCGCAGCTCGAGCGCGGACAGGTCGGTGTCGATGCGCCAGGCGCCCACCTGCGGCACGCGCGGCAGCGCGTCGTCGCCCACGCGGCCGCCCTGGCGGTAGCGGCTGAAGAGGCCGGTGATGGCCTGCTGCACCGCGTAGTTGTAGTAGTCGCGCACCTGCGTCTGGCGGTCTTCGAAGGCCCGGTCGCGCGGCTTGCGTGCGGTGAAGAACAGGTAGGCGTAGGCGTGGCGCGCGGACTCCAGGTATGCCTCGATGGTGTCGGGCGCGGCAGGCCCGGCGGCGGCACCGCTGGACTTGCCGGCCGCGAGCGCGACCTGCAGCCAGACTTCAGACAGGGCGGAGAGCCGCTGTTCATCGCTGAGGCCGGTGGAGTCGGCCAGCGCTTGGCGGCAGACCTGTCCGTTCGCGGTGCACTGGTCGGCGTCCGAGCCGATCACGCGCAGCACCTCTTCTGCCGAGGTGCTGAGCTTTCCGGTGATGAGTACGTCGCCGCGGCGTTGCGCAAGGTATTCGGATGGCGAGATAGAGCCTACCGTCACGCCTGCGCAGCCGCCCAGCAGAAGGGCGGCGCACAGCAGGGTAGGCAGTGCCAGGAAGCGCGAAGCCGTCACGGCTTGGCCCCAGCATCGACCGCCATTTCGACACCCGGCAAATCGTTCCGGATGGCTCGCGAGAAGCTTTCCGTGCCGGGGTTGCGATCGAATGCGCGCGCACGTTCGGTGATGCGTCCGGCCGCGCGCAATTCCTCCATGCCAAGGCCGGGCGTCAGCGCGCCGACGTCGTGAAGGTACTCGGGCAGGTAGCCCGAGGCCAGCAGCCGCCAGTCCATCGGCAGTCCCGGCACCACATGCTTGGCGAGCGCGTAGACGAT
Organism: Variovorax sp. W1I1; assembly: GCF_030815625.1. NCBI lineage: Bacteria > Pseudomonadati > Pseudomonadota > Betaproteobacteria > Burkholderiales > Comamonadaceae > Variovorax > Variovorax sp. W1I1. The sequence continues at coordinate 2,779,352 of NZ_JAUSWZ010000001.1, forward strand.
GGTCGTGCAGTTGGCGGTGAGCGTGTTGTAGAAGCTCGGCGCGCGCACGAGCGCCGCGCCTTCGCCGAGGTAGCCGAGGAACAGCGAGCGCATCTCGGCTTGCGGCAGGCGCACGCGGTACATGTAGACGTCTTCGCCGCGCACGTTGGTGCGCACGCGCAGGATGTCGTGTTCGTCGGCCGCGACGAGGCTGGTTTCGAACTCCTTGAAGAAGCCGCCGACGGACGAGAAGCTCTCGCCGCGCTCCTTGCGTATCTCGATGGAGAAGGTGACGAACTGGCCGTCGTCGAAGCCGAAGGACACGAGCGTGTGGGCGATGGCCGGGCCGGCCCAGTAGGAGAGCGACACATCGACCGAGCGAATGCGGTCGAGGTCGTAGCGGCGGATTTCCCAGCGCGGTGTGTAGTCGGTGTCGCTGCGCCAGTCGAAGTTGCGCACGTTCTCCATGGTCACCACGTTCCCCTCGACCCGCGCGACGAGCTGCCGCGCCACGTCGTCGGCCCAGACCCGATTTTGCGAGGGCAGGATGGTGCCCCACCACGCGAGCACCATGGCGAACCCCACGGCATAGGAGAGCAGGGCGCGTGCCGCCTTGCCGCGCCACAGCAGCGCGATCGCCACGAGGCCGAAGCCGGCCCAGAGCACGCCGGCCGCGATCTTGAGGGCGGGCGTTGCCGGCAGTTGGTACCACAGGGCTGCACAGGCCCATGCGGCCGAGAGCAGCACGGCGAGCGAGGCCGCGAGACGGCCGGAAAAACACAACAAGGTTCGGATCATGAAGAGGGGGGAAGCTGCGGAGGCACCGAAGCATAGAGCTTGCCCAAGACCGATCCGAGCCCTCGCTGATCAACAGCGCATCAGCAGCACGCCCCCAATGCCCCCAATGCCCTCGAACGCTCCGTACCCAAAGCCTACAACTGGTAAGTCACGAGCTTGAAGTCGGGGTCCTCGGGGAACGACTTCACCGTGAAGCCCAACCGGCGCACCAGCTTCAGCATGTCGGGGTTGTTGGCGAGCACCAAGCCGTCGACTTCCGACAGGCCCCGGTCGCGCGCGACGTCGATGATGCTTTCAAGCAGCCGCGAGCCGATGCCCTTGCCGCTGAACTCGTCGGCCACCACCAGCGAGAACTCGCAACTGGTCTGGTCGGGGTTGGTGACGTAGCGCGACACGCCCACGATGCGCTCGCTGTCGAGAATCGTGCCGTCGGGCGCGTTGCTGCGCTCCATCACCACGGCCACCAGCGCCATCTCGCGGTCGTAGTCGATGAGCGTGAAGCGCGACAGCATCGAGGGCGGCAGCTCGTGGAAGCGCGAGACGAAACGGAACCAGCGGCTCTCGGGCGAAAGGCCCTGCACCAGCGCCTGCAGCATCTGCGCGTCGTTCGGATGCACGGGACGCACGGTGTAGATGTCGCCGCCCGTGCCGGGCAGCGGCCACTCGCGCCGGTAGCGCGCGGGGTACGGCATGATGGCCAGGTGCTGGTAGCCGCTGCCCACATGGCCCGCCACCGCCTGCGGGCTGCTGTCGACCACGATGCGCGCATCGACCGACACCGCGCCGTGCTCGTCCACGATGATGGGGTTGATGTCCATCTCGCGCAGCTCGGGCAGCTCGCACACCATCTCCGACACGCGCAGCAGCACGTCTTCGAGCGCTTCCATGTTCACCGGATTCGCGCCGCGCCATTCGCCCAGCGTCTCGGCCACGCGCGAACGTTCGATCAGGCGGTGCGCGAGGAACTGGTTGAGCGGCGGCAGCTCCATCGCGCGGTCGTTCATGAGCTCGATCATGGTGCCGCCCGCGCCGAAGACGATGACCGGGCCGAAGGGCTCGTCGGTCACGAGGCCGACGTAGATCTCGCGGCCGCGCCGCGCCTTCACCATCTTCTGCACCGTCACGCCGTTGATGCGCGCCTCGGGCGCGAGCCGGGCGACGCGCTCCATCATCTCGACGTAGGTGTCGCGCGCGCTGGTGCCGTTCAGCACGTTGAGCGCCACGCCTTCGACGTCGGACTTGTGGCTGATGTCGGGCGAATCGATCTTCAGCGCCACCGGAAAACCCAGTTGCGTCGCGATCATCATGGCCTCGTTGGCGCTGCGCGCGAGCAGCGTGCGGGTGATCGGGATGTGGAAGCACGACAGCAGCGACTTCGACTCCATCTCCGTCAGCACCTTGCGCCGCTCGGCCAGCACGCTTTCGATGATGAGGCGCGCGCCTTCGATGTCGGGCTTGGCCAGGGCCGAGAGCGGCGGCGGCGTCTGCTGCAGCAACTGCTGGTTTTGATAGAAGGCCGCGATGTTGCCGAAAGCGCCCACCGCCGCCTCGGGTGTGCGGAAGCTCGGGATGGTGGCCTCGGCCAGCACGCCGCGCGCAGGGCCGACGGACGCGTCGCCCATCCAGCAGGCGAGCAGCGGCTTGTTCATGGGGCGCGGAATGTCGGCGAGGGCGCGCGCCGTGGCGGCGGCATCGACGCCGGCCTTTGGGGAAAAGATGGCCAGCACGCCGTCGATCTGGCTGTCGGCCGAAGCGGTGTCGATGGCGGCGCGATAGTGGGCAGGCGTGGCGTCTTCGGAAAGGTCGATCAGGTCCGTGAGCGTGGCGAGCGGCGGCAGCGTGGGGTGCAGCAGCTTCTGCGCGGGCGTGGAGAGCTTGCCCAGGTCCAGTCCGATCTCGTTGATCCAGTCGGCCGCCAGCACGCCGGGGCCGCCGCCGTTGGTGACCACGGCGAGCCGCTTGCCCACGGGCCGGTAGCGCGAGGCCAGGCACTTGGCGGCGGAGAACAGCTCGACGAAGGAGCGCACGCGCACGGCGCCCGCGCGGCGCAGCGCGGCATCGAAGACGTCGTCGCTGCCGACGATCGATGCGCTGTGCGTCTGCGCGGCCGCGTTGCCCGCGGGCTTGCGGCCGGCCTTGAGCACCACCACTGGCTTGGCATGCGAGGCCGAACGCAGTGCGCTCATGAAGCGGCGCGCGTCCGAGATGCCTTCGAGGTACACGATGATGCTGTGCGTGGCCTGGTCGTTCGCGAGGAAGTCGAGCACCTGGGGAATGTCGACCGACGTATGCGGGCCGAGCGACACCACGCTCGAAAAGCCGACGCCGTTCTGCCGCGCCCAGTCGAGCATCGAGGCGGTGAGCGCGCCCGATTGCGACACCAGCGCGAGCGGCCCGGCCTTGGCCAGCGGCCCCGCGACGCTGGCGTTCAGATGCAGCAGCGGGCGCTGGAACCCAAGAGAGTTGGGCCCGAGTAGGTGCACGCCTTCGCGGCGCGCGATCTTGCGCCACTGCGCCGCCTGCTCCGAGGCGATGCCATTGGAGATGACCACCGCGGCCTTGCAGCCGATGCGCCCGGCGATCTCGAGGGCGGCCGCCACGTCCTGCGGCGCGAGCGCGATAAGGGCGAGGTCGGCATGCGTCTGCGAGAGTTCCTCGAGCGTGCCCTTGGTGCGCACGTCGAGAAAGCGCAGCGTGCCGTCGAAGCGGTCGGCACGGAAGGCTTCGCGCAGCACGCGGCCCGATGCGGTCTGGCCGCCCGGGTCACTGGCGTTGCCGACGAAGGCCACGGCGGAGGCGGGGGCGAAGAGCGGGGTCAGGAAGTGCTTGTCCATGCGCCAAGTTTGCACCTATAGCCCGGGCCTGTGCTATCGGCCGCACGGCTCCTGTACACTCCGCCTCCCATGTCGTGCCTCCAACTCCATACCGCATCCACCGCCGCCCGCATGGGCCGGATGATGCCGCCTGCATTCCCGCAGGCAATGGGTGCACGAATGATTACCTCCATTACCACCGCGGCCACCTGAGCACGCGCAGGTGGCCGTTCCGGCAGCCACCTGGTGAATCGCTCTTCTCCCCGAAGGAATGAAAACCCAGCTCTGGCAGTTGGGTTTTTTGTTTGTTCTTTCGTTCGGAGAAGTCCCATGTACCGCGATCCAGTCCTGTCCCTTCAGCCCCTTCACGGTGTTCCCGTGGCCATGCGCCCGCTGCGCGTGGGCATGATCGGCATCGGCACCGTTGGCTCGGGCACCTTCCGCGTGCTGGCCCGCAACCAGGCGGAGATTGCCGGCCGGGCCGGGCGGGGCATCGAGGTGGTGATGGTGGCCGCGCGCAACCTGCAGCGGGCCGTCAGCATCGTGGGCGACGGCGTCCCGCTGACCGATGACCCGATGCACGTCGCCACGCACCCCGACGTCGATGTGCTGGTCGAAGTGGCCGGCGGCACCGGCCCGGCGCGCGACTGGGTGCTGGCGGCCATCGCGCATGGCAAGCACGTGGTCACGGCCAACAAGGCGCTGCTGGCGGAGCACGGCGCCGAGATCTTCGGTGCGGCGCGTCAGCACGGCGTGGCGGTGGCGTACGAAGGCGCGGTGGCGGTCAGCATCCCCATCGTGAAGGCGCTGCGGGAAGGGCTCACCGCGAACCGCATCGAATGGGTGGCGGGAATCATCAACGGCACCACCAATTTCATCCTGAGCAAGATGCGCGACGAGGGCCTGGACTTCGCCGTCGCGCTCGCCGAGGCGCAGGCCCTGGGCTACGCCGAGGCCGACCCCGCCTTCGACATCGAGGGCATCGACGCCGCGCACAAGCTCACGCTGCTCGCCGCCAATGCTTTCGGCTCACCTGTGCGCTTTGCCGATGTGCAGGTGGAAGGCATCACCGCGCTGCAGGGCGTGGACGTGGCCTGCGCGGAAGAGCTGGGCTACCGCATCAAGCTGCTGGGCATCGCGCGCCGTCGGGAAGAGGGCATCGAACTGCGCGTGCAGCCCGCGCTCGTGCCAGCCGCGCACCTCATGGCGCATGTGAACGGCTCGATGAACGCGGTCATGGTCAAGGGCGATGCGTCGGGCGTGACGATGTACTACGGCGCTGGGGCCGGCTCGGAGCAGACGGCATCGGCCGTGATCGCCGACCTGGTCGATGTGGCGCGGCTCGATGGCACGCATGCCGTGCAGCGCGTGCCGCACCTGGGCTTTCATGCGCATGCCATGAACGAACTGCCGGTGTTGCCACGCGCTGCCGTGCGGACTTCCCATTTCCTGCGCGTCCCCGTGCATGCGGCGAATCAGATCGAAGCGGTTGCAACCTTGCTGGCCGGACAACAGCTGCCGGTGCAGCAGGTGGTGCTGGCGGCGGAGCGGCCGCAGGCCGGGCCTCAGGTGCTGGTGCTGACGGGACTGGCGATGCAAAGCGCGATCGACCTCGCCGTGCATGCGCTGCAGGCGCACCCGGCAGTGAATGGCGCTGTGACGACGTTGCGGGTGGAAGCGCTCGCGGGCTGAGCGTTACCAGGCGTCCGAGCGCCCCTGGAGGGCGCGTTGGGCCAGCAAAAAGGTCGCCGCGTTCCAGCTCTGCCCGGCCATGCCCATCGGCGCCAGCGTCTTGCCGTGGAACCACTCGGTGAAGCGCCAGTCGCCGAGCGAATTGACGTGCGCGAGTCGCGCGAGTTCAGCGTGTGCGAGATCGTGCCGGCCCACGTTGGCCAGCGCCATCACCCAGAAGCCGCCGACGAACGGCCAGATGCCGCCGTTGTGGTACTGGTGCGCGTCGTTCTGCTGGTGGCGTCCCATGTAGGGCCGCCACAACTCGTGCTGGCGCGACAGCGGATGCAGCACGACGCGCACCGGGTACGGATCGGCCGCGCGCGAGTTCGCGATGGTGTCGACGATGCGGCCGGCCATCTCGGGTTCGGCGAGGCCGGCCTGTATCGCCAGTGCGTTGCCGAACACGTCGCCCTCGTTTCCGACGAACGCGAAGTTGACGAAGCTGAGGTAGAGCGCCGGGTCGCGCCGCCCGCGCCGCGCATAGTGCCGCAGCAGCCGCGCCCGGTGGTATTCGGGCAGGTCGCTCTGGAACGGATTGAACATGTGGTTGAAGTGGTGCCGCGTTTCCTCGGCATGGTCGAGCGCGAAGCGGCGCTTGACGTCGTACCAGAGCGCGTTGCTGTACAGCACATAGCCCGAGCGCGGCATGATGTCGGCCCAGTCGCTCGCCTCGTTCTGCTGCAGCAGCCGAAAGTGCTGGTGCTCCTGCGCCAGCAGCCAGCCGATGGCACGGGCCACGCCGTCTTCCCAGTGGGATGCGCCGACCTTGCCGTGGCGGCGCACATGGTCCACCGCGATCAGCCACCACAGCGTGGCGTCGATGCAGCCGAGATACCAGAAGTCCGCATCCTGGCCCTCGGGATCGACGTACTTCGGAATCTGTCCGTTGGCCGCCTGCTGCGCCGCGAGCGCATCGAGGCTCGCGACCGCGCCTTGCTCCAGCGTGGGCACGCCGCTGCCGCACATGGCCATCACGCAGATCGCGGCATCGCGCCCGAAGATGCGCGTGTAGCGCCGCGCCACGGCGGCTTCGGTGCGGCTCGCGGCCAGGATGCCGTGCGGCGTCAGGTTGCTTTCGAGGAGCGCGAGCGAGGCCTGCGAGCAGGCGTCGATCAGCGCGAGCGAATCGGTGTCGGGCATCGTCATGGCAGCGATCGTAGGGGATGCCGCGCGCGGGAGTCCGACGCCCGGGGTGGTCCGGTTCTCACAGCGTGGACGCGTCGTACCCTGCAGGCTCTCGATGCCTGCAAGGCACAAGACAAGAAGACAGAAAGAAGAAACCATGGCGCGCAAACCCGCCCGCACGTCCCCAAGCACGTCGGCCCGCGGCACCGACCACTTCGTGCGCGTCCGAGGCGCACGCGAACACAACCTTCGCAACGTCGATGTCGACATCCCGCGCGACGCGCTCGTGGTGTTCAGCGGCATCTCCGGCTCGGGCAAGTCGTCGCTGGCCTTCGGCACGCTGTACGCCGAGGCACAGCGGCGCTACTTCGAATCGGTCGCGCCGTATGCGCGCCGGCTCATCGACCAGGTGGGCGTGCCCGCGGTCGATGCCATCGACGGGCTGCCGCCCGCCGTCGCTCTGCAGCAGCAGCGCGGCACGCCGAGCACGCGCTCGTCGGTGGGCAGCGTCACCACGCTGTCGAGCCTGCTGCGCATGCTCTATTCGCGCGCCGGCGACTATCCGCCGCGCCAGCCGATGCTCTATGCGGAAGACTTCTCGCCGAATACGCCGCAGGGTGCATGCCCGACGTGCCATGGCCTGGGCCGTGTCTTCGAGGTGACCGAGCGCTCGATGGTGCCCGACGACACCCTCAGCATCCGCGAGCGCGCTATCGCCTCGTGGCCGCCCGCCTGGCACGGCCAGAACCTGCGCGATATCCTCGTCACGATGGGCATCGACGTCGACAAGCCGTGGCGCGAGCTGCCGAAGAAAACGCGCGACTGGATCCTCTTCACCGAGGAGCAGCCGACGGTGCCCGTGTACGCCGGCTTCACACCCGCCGAGACCCGCGGAGCGCTGCGCAGCAAGATGGAGCCGAGCTACCAGGGCACCTTCATGGGCGCGCGCAAGTACGTGCTGCACACCTTCGCGACCACGCAGAGCCCGCTCATGAAGAACCGCGTCGCGCGCTTCATGGTGGGCGGCGACTGCCCGGCCTGCAAGGGCAAGCGGCTCAAGCCCGAGGCCTTGTCGGTGCGTTTCGCGGGGCACGACATCGGCGAGATCGCGCGCATGCCGCTCGCGCAGTTCGCCGAGGTGCTGCGGCCGGTGGCGGCGGGCGAGGCACCAGCATCGTCCGTCCGTGGAGCGAGCCGCAGCGCCTTGCGCGAAAAAGGCGGCGCGCACGCAGCGGCGCCCGACGTGCGCCGCACGCCCAATCAATCGGCGGAAAAGCGCATTGCCGCGCAACGCATCGCTCACGACCTGCTGGAGCGCGTCACGGTGCTGAACGACCTGGGCCTGGGCTACCTCTCGCTGGACCGCAGCACGCCGACGCTGTCTCCCGGCGAACTGCAGCGCCTGCGCCTGGCGACGCAGATTCGCTCGAACCTCTTCGGCGTGGTCTACGTGCTGGACGAACCCTCGGCCGGGCTGCATCCCGCGGACGGCGAGGCGCTGGTTGTGGCGCTCGACACACTCAAGCGCTCGGGCAATTCGCTCTTCGTGGTGGAGCACGACCTCGACCTGATGCGGCGCGCCGACTGGCTGGTGGACGTGGGGCCCGATGCGGGCGAGAAGGGCGGCGTTGTCCTCTACAGCGGCCCGCCCGAGGGGCTGCGGCATGTGAAGGCATCGCACACGGCGCGCTACCTGTTCGCACCGCACACGGCGACTTCGCGGACCGTGCGCGCGCCGGCTGCATGGCTTGCGCTGGAAGACGTCACGCGCAACAACCTGCAGGGCCTGTCGGTGGCGTTTCCGCTCGGGGTGATGACGGCGGTGACCGGCGTCTCGGGCTCTGGCAAGTCCAGTCTGGTGAGCCAGGCGCTGGTCGAACTGGTGGCCGCGCACCTGGGCCACGAGGCGCCGCCGGCCGATGGCGAATCCGACGACGGACCCGATGAGGAGCCCCGCCTCGCGGGCCGCACCGGCGGCCGCATCGCCGGCGGCATGGAGCGCATCCGCCGGCTGGTGCGCGTGGACCAGAAGCCCATCGGCCGCACCCCGCGTTCCAACCTGGCGACCTACACGGGCCTGTTCGACCATGTGCGCAAGCGCTTCGCCGACACCAAGGCGGCCCGCGCGCGCCGCTTCGATGCCGGCCGGTTCTCTTTCAACGTGGCCAAGGGCCGCTGCCCGACCTGCGAGGGCGAGGGCTTCGTGAGCGTCGAGCTGCTCTTCATGCCCAGCGTGTACGCGCCGTGTCCCACCTGCCACGGCTCGCGCTTCAACGAACAGACGCTGAAGGTGACGCTGCGCGAGCGCACCATCGCCGACGTGCTGGCCATGACGGTGGAGGAGGCGCATGCCTTCTTCGAAGACGACGGCGCCATCGAACGGCCGCTGCGGCTGCTGAAAGCCATCGGGCTGGGCTACCTGCGCCTCGGGCAGCCCGCGACCGAGCTGTCGGGCGGGGAGGCGCAGCGCATCAAGCTCGCCACCGAGCTGCAGCGCGCGCAGCGCGGCGATGCGCTCTACGTGCTGGACGAGCCGACCACGGGCCTGCATCCATCCGACGTGGACAAGCTGATGGCACAGTTGGGCGGCCTGGTCGAGGCCGGCAACACCGTCATCGTCGTCGAGCACGAGATGCGGCTGGTCTCCGCCTGCGACTGGGTGATCGACATGGGTCCGGGCGCGGGCGAGGAGGGCGGGCAGGTGGTGGCGAGCGGTACGCCGCAGGCGGTGGCGAAGGCCGCGGGGAGCCGGACCGCGCCTTACCTCGCGCGCTGGACGGCACCTGGCGGGGAAGCCGAGCGTTGATCCGCGCGAGGCCCGACTGCGCCTACAAGCAGCCGGGCCCAAGCCCCACGATGGCGCGTGCCTCGACCTGCAGGATGAAGACTGTTCGATCCAGAGTCGATCGACTTTCTTTCCACCCTCATTCAAGGAGCCACCATGGCAAAAGACCGCACATCCCTGCATCCTGACGATCTCAACCGCGATCCCATCTCCGGCGCGCCCGGCGCGCATCCCGTCGGCACCGGCGTCGGCGCCACGGGCGGTGCCGTGGCGGGTGCCGCCGTCGGCGCGGCCGGCGGCCCGGTGGGCGCTGCGGCGGGCCTTGTCGTCGGCGCAGTGGTCGGCGGGCTCGGGGGCAAGGCCGTGGCCGAGCGCGTGAACCCGACCGCCGAGCGCAGCTACTGGGAGAACGCCTACGACCGCGAGCCGTACTACGAGACCGGCCGCACCTACGACGACTACGGTCCGGCCTACGAGCTGGGCTGGTCCAGCCGCAATGCCGCGGTCGATGAGTTCGCCTCGGTCGAGCCCTCGCTCGCGCGCGAGTGGGAAACGCGCCGCGGCACTTCGTCGCTCGACTGGGAGCGCGCCCGTCCGGCCTCGCATGCCGCATGGGAACGTGCCGACCGCCTGTATTTCCGCGAGGAAGACACGGCCATTCCCGAAGGCGAGCCGCTGTCGAACGAAGAAGTCGTCGATGTTCTGAACGACCTGCTCGAGAACACGCGCGACGGCGAATACGGTTTCCGCACCTGCGCCGAAGAGGTGGAAGCTGGCCGCTTGAAGGAGGTCTTCGCCTCGCGCGCCGCGCAGTGCCAGGCGGCGGCGAGCCAGCTGGTGGAACTGGTCATCACCTACGGCGGCAAGCCCGCGGAAGGCGGCACCGCCTCCGGCGCGATGCACCGCGGCTGGGTCCACGTGAAGGGCGCCGTGGGCGCGAACAGCGAGCTGTCGATCCTGGAGGAATGCGAGCGCGGCGAAGACGCGGCCGTGGCCCGCTACCGCAAGGCGCTGAAGCGCGCGCTGCCGGCGGGCGTGCGCCAGATCCTGCAGGCGCAGGCCCAGGGTGCGCAGCGCAACCATGACCAGATCCGCGATCTGCGCAACGCGGCACGCGCGGCCAAGGCGCGCAGCTGATCCGCGTCGCAACCCGCACATTGCAACCCACAACAAGCGCGGCCTTCGGGCCGCGCTTTTTTTCAGAGCTGAACCGAGAGCACCGAGGCCAGGTGCTCCATCGCCTTCTCGTGCAGGGGGCGGTTCTTCCAGTCTTCGAAGGTGATGCGCCTGGATTGCGCGAGGTCGGCCTCGAACTGCACGGTCTCGGCGGCCGCGAAGGCCTCGTCGTAGATGTTGAGGTTGGCTTCGTCGTTCAGCCGGAACGAGCGGTTGTCGAAGTTGGTGGAGCCCACCGACACCAGGAGCCCGTCGACCATGAACACCTTGCAGTGAAACATTGTCGGCTGGTATTCGCTGATTTCCGCACCGGCCTCGAGCAAGGGCCCCCAGCTCGCGCGCGATGCGGCGCGCACCGTCTGCGAATCGATGATCGGCCCCGGCGTGATGATGCGCAGCCGCACGCCGCGCCGCATGGCCGCCACCAGCGCGCCCACCGTCAGGTCGTCGGGCACGAAGTACGCGCTCGACAGGTCGATGGACTTGGTCGCCGCCGCGATCGACAGGAGGTACATCAGGTGCATGCTTTCGCTGCCGCCCGAGGGCGAACTGCTGAACACCTGGGCGCGGCCATCGCCCACGGGCGCAAGGCGGGGAAAGTAGCGCTCGCCGTGCAGCACATCGCCCGACACCTTGATCCAGTTGTCCATGAACACCGCCTGCATCTGCGCCACCACCGGCCCTTCGACCTTGTAGTGCGAGTCCCGCCAGTGCTTCGCGTCCTGCGCATGGCCGGTCCATTCGGGCGCGATGCCCACGCCGCCAGTGAAGCCGACGCGGCCGTCCACCACCAGCAGCTTGCGGTGCGTGCGGTTGTTCATGCGGCCGATGTCATACCAGCTCGGCTTGTGAAAGCGGCGGATCTGCACACCGGCCGATTCCATCTCCTTGATGAAGTCGTCGTCCACCTTGGCACTGCCCACCCAGTCGAGCAGCACATGCACCGGCACGCCGGCCCTCGCGCGCTCCGACAGCGCATCGGCAAAGGCGCGGCCGATGTCGCCCGACCAGTAGATGTAGGTCTCGAAGGTGATGCTTTCCTTCGCGCCGCGGATGGCTTCGAGCATCGGCGGAAAGATGCGATCGCCGTTGTAGAGCGCCTCGAAGCGGTTGCCGCCGGCGATCGGCGGGCCGAGCATCACGCCCAGCACGCGCTGGTACTGCGCGTCGTGCAGCGAATACTCGCGGCGGATCTGCTCGTCCAGCTTCTTCTCGCTGCCGCCCAGATTGACCACCAGCAGCGTGGCCGCCACGGTCAAGAGGAAGGTCCAGACGACCGCCTTGAGCGTCCTGCGGTGCCTCACGTCACGTCAGTCCAACTGCCCTGGGCACCCGCCGCGCCTTCAATCGATCAACTGCGTCTTGATGGCGTAGTAGGTGAGGTCGCTGTTCGTGGAGAGGTTCATCTTCTCCATGAGCCGCGTGCGGTAGGTGCTGATGGTCTTGACCGACAGCGACAGCGCCTCGCCGATGCTGCCCACCGATTCGCCCTTGGCGAGCTTCAGGAACACCTGGAACTCGCGCTCCGACAGGTGCTTGTGCGGCGGCTCGCTGTCCTTGCGCTCCAGCTGGCCGGCCAGCAGCTCGGCCACCGAGGCCGAGATGTAGCGGCGCCCCAGCGCGACGGTGCGGATGGCGTTGGCGATTTCCTCGGGCTCGCATTCCTTGTTGAGGTAGCCCGATGCGCCCTGGCGGATCAGGTTGACCGCGTAGTGCTCCTCCGGGTAGCCGCTCAGGATGAGCACGCCCAGTTGCGGCGCCTTGGCGCGCACCATTGCGAGTGCGTCGATGCCGCTTTGGCCGGGCATGGAAAGGTCCATCACCAGCACATCCATGTCGGTGGTGCGGACCATGTCGATTGCCTCGCGGCCGGTGGCGGCCTCGCCGACGACCCGGAAATCCACGAAGGTAGAGAAGAAAGCCTTGAGGCCTGAACGCACGACCGCGTGGTCGTCGACGATGCCGATCTTGATCATGATGGGGCTGCTCCTTCCGCGTGAACACAAAAATGGCCGCGTGTGTCGCGGCGGGGGAACAATGCCACAACAGTGCGTCGTTTCACGACGGCGCATGCAGGTCGAGCGCTTGTCCTGCACGGGAATGCCGTTCAGTCCGCCATGAAGACGCGGCCTGGCGCCGATTCGTGGCACTGCGCCTACAGCGCATGTCCCGCCACGCCGACAGGACGGTCCCGGGTGCTGCAAAAGCATGAAGGCTCTTTTGCGAACCGCGAAGGAATTTTCGAAGGACCCGAACCATGGCATCCATCACCACCAGAACCCAATCCGACACCGATCCCATCGGCCCCCACGACGACAACCCGCCTTCGCGCGGCAAGCTCGAGAGCGGCGGAACATCCGGCAGCGCCCCGCTGAATTTCGACGACGACGAAATCTATTCGGGCCGCAGCAAGACGCGCGACGGCGGCACCACGCACGCCGCCGGAGGCGACAGCGGCAAGGTCGGCCCGCCGGCCGAGCAGCTCTCGGACACCAATGCACCCAGCGATCCCGCCAACCGGAAGGGCCGGTCATGACGCAAGGCACTTCTCCCCTCAACAGCGGCGACGGCTCCCGTCCGACCACGGACGGCACGGTCGACAACATCGGCGGCGGCGAGCGCTTCGTGGCGCCCGACAAGGAAGGCGAGCGCACCGGGCCCCAGCCGCATGAACGTTTCGCCGAAAAGCGCAAGGACGTGGCAGCGAGCAAGAAGGACGATTCGGACGCCTTCCATCTGCACGAGGACCTGGACAGCGAGACCAACGAGGAAAGTCCGCCACCCGCGCCCGCTCCCTGAGGCGCAAGCGCGTGGCCACGCAGATCGCTCCGGTCGAGCCGATGCTCGCGAGGATCGCCGAGGAGGTGCCGCCCGAAGGTGAATTTCTCTACGAGCCCAAATGGGACGGCTTTCGCGCCATCGTGTTCCGCGACGCGGCGGGCGTGCGCATCCAGAGCCGCGACCTCAAGCCGCTGGACCGCTATTTCCCCGAACTGCATGCGGCCCTGTATGACGGCCTGCCGGCGCGCTGCGTGCTGGATGGCGAGATCGTCATTGCCGGCGCGGCCGGGCTCGACTTCGATGCCTTGCTGCAGCGCGTGCATCCGGCGGCTTCACGCGTCGAGCGCCTCGCGCGCGAAACGCCGGCGTCTTTCGTTGCCTTCGACCTGCTGGCGCTCGAAGGCCGCGACCTCCATCAGCGCAACCAGAGCGAGCGGCGGATGCTTCTGGAAGCGTTCATGGCCGACGTCGGCCCACCGATCCACCTCACGCCGATGACCGAAAGCCGCGCGGTCGCCCTGCAATGGCTCGACCACTTCGAGGGCGCGGGCCTCGATGGTGTGGTTGCCAAGCGCGCCGACGGCGCCTACCTGCCGGGCGAGCGCGCCATGTTCAAGGTGAAGCACGTGCGCACGGCCGACTGCGTGCTGGCCGGTTTGCGGTGGCACAAGTCAGGCGACGACGCGGTCGGCTCGCTGCTGCTGGGGCTATGGGACGCAGAGGGCGTGCTGCAGCACGTGGGGGCCACGTCGTCGTTCGACATGGCCACGCGCCGCGCGTTGGCGCGCGAACTCGCGCCTCTCATGCGCAACGCCAGCCGCGGCCATCCCTGGATAGGCGCCGACGACGCGGCCACCGCGGCACTTCAGGCCCGCCAGCGTGCACCCGGCGCGCGGACGCGATGGAATTCCGGCAAGGATCTCTCGTGGGTGCCGCTGCGTCCGGAGCGCGTGTGCGAGGTGCGCTACGACCATCTGCAGGGCGATCGCTTCCGCCACGGCGCCATCTTCGTGCGCTGGCGGCCCGACAAGCCGCCGGCTGCCTGCACCTATGCGCAATGCGAGGTAACGCCGCCCTACGAACTGGCGCGGGTGTTCGCGGCCGAGCGCACGCGCCCGGCTTCGGCGTGAAGCGCCGCGCCCCTCAACTCACACCGAGGACGATCGCGCCCGACTCGATGAACCGGTCGAACTCGATCTTGGGAATGGCGGCCGTGAGCGGCTGGCCGTCTTCGGTCCAGGTCAGCACGGCGCTGTCGCCTTCCACGATGACCTGGCATTCGCCTTCGCGAATCTCCAGCAGCGGGCCGTCGCCGGCACGGAACTCGACGGGCGCGACGATGCGCGCACTGATCTGTGTGGGGTTGGATGACATGTCGCAGATGTTTGCCGCAGCCATCGGGTGTGCGCGTGGGACGGCACCGCGTGAGAGGCGAGGGCAATGCCCTCAGCGTCAAGCATGCGGCCGCCATGGGAGCCGCTTGCGCATCGAAGCCCCCGCCGCGCGGGACTGTTCCCACGCACAGGCGCAGCGCCTTCCGACCGCGCACCTCCCGAACGGGACAGCACCATGGCCGGGCGCCTTCCTTCTTCGAGGAGGGGCCCACATTGCCAGGAGCGCACCATGACCAAGGAACCGAAAGAGCAGAAGCCATTTCCCTTTCCCACGTCGGAGAACCATGGCAAGCCGGCCGAGCAGGAAAAACCCGTCGAGCAGCCCGCCAGCGAGGAAGCGCTGGACAGCGGGGTGGAGGAGTCTTTCCCTGCGAGCGATCCGGTGTCCGTCACCGTCACCAAGGTGAAGCTGCCTTCGGCGGAAAAGGACAAGGACGCGGACAAGAACAAGGCACACCAGCGCTGACGGCACGGCAACCATCGACCACCACCGCCACCATGAAAACGGCCCTCCGACCCCGGCCCGCCGCAACGGCGTCTCCCGCCCCGCAGCCGCAGGTTCAATCGCAATCGCAATCGCAACCCCAGCCGCGCGGCCTCGTGACATGGAACCTCGATGCGGCCGCCTACTGCAGCGCGCATGAGCACGCCACCCGCAGCGACTTTGCGCGGCGGCTCGCCGTGCTCACGGGCTGCGCCTATGCCGGCGACTACGACGAGCGGCAGCCGTATGTAACGGCGCCGTACTTCGTGCCCAGCAACACCGTGACCGACGCCGGCCTCGCGCAAGCCATGGGCATCGCCGGCGTGCACGACCTGTTCGGCGGCGTGGTGCCGCACCCGTTCATCGCCACCAAGGCCATCACCCATCCGGTGGCCGGGGCCGGTGCGCCGCAACCCGCCGGCTGGAACCCACGCTTCGCCCCCGAGATCGCCGGCTCGGCGCTGGCCGGGTTCTCGTGCTTCTCACGTGCGGAGGCGCGCCGGGCAGGGCGCACGTTGCTCGGCGCGGGCGTGGTGCGCATCAAGCCGGTGACCGCGACCGGCGGCCGGGGCCAGGTCGTGGCGCACAGCGCCGATGCGCTCGATCGCTGCATCGACGCCATGGACGAGGCCGACATCGCCAGCCACGGCGTGGTGATCGAAGAGAACCTGGAGCGCCCCGTCACCTACAGCGTCGGGCAGGTGATCGTGGCGCGCATGGTCGTGAGCTACTACGGCCAGCAGCGCCTGGCGCGCGACAACGCGGGCGAAGAGGTCTACGGCGGCTCCGATCTCACGCTGGTGCGTGGCGACTTCGAAGCGCTGCTCGCCGCGCCCGGCCTCGCGCCGCCGCTTCGCCACGCGATCGACCAGGCCCGGCGCTACCACCGCGCCGTGATCGATTGCTACCCGGGCTTCTTCGCCTCGCGCACGAACTACGACGTGGCGCAAGGCACCGGGCACGGCGGGGCGTGGCGCTCGGGCGTGCTGGAGCAGTCGTGGCGGGTGGGCGGCGCCACGGGCGCCGAGATCGCGGCGCTCGAATCGTTCCACGCGGACCCGGCCTGCGAGCGCGTTCGCGCGTCGACCTTCGAGGTGTACGGCCCGGCCACGGTGCCCGCGCACGCCATCGTTTCCTACCAGGGCGTCGATCCGCAGGTCGGACCGCTCGCCAAATACACCCTGTTGAACCTTCATGCCGACTCGCCATAGCGCCATCGATATCGCCGTGGACGGCCAGCACATCGAAGGCACGCTCTTCGCGGCCTCGACGACCGTGCCCGGCGTGCTGCTGGTGCACGGGTGGGACGGGAGCCAGGAGCAGTACATGAAACGGGCGCAGGAGATCGCCGCACTGGGCTGCGTGTGCCTCACCTTCGACCTGCGCGGCCACGCCCGCCATGCCGCGCAGCGGATGGAAGTGACGCGCGAGGACAACCTGCGCGACGTGCTCGCCGCCTACGACGCGCTGGTCGGCCACCCGACCGTCGACCCGGCATCCATTGCCATCGTCGGCAGCAGCTATGGCGGCTACCTCGCCGCGCTGGTGAGCGCGATGCGGCCGGTGCGATGGCTCGCGCTGCGCGCACCGGCGCTGTACCGCGACCGCGAGTGGGACACGCCCAAAGGCAAGCTGAGCCGCTCCGACCTCGTGACCTACCGCCGCTCGCTGGTCGGCCCCGCCGACAACCGGGCGCTCGCGGCCTGCTCCCGGTTCACGGGCGACGTGCTGATCGTCGAGTCGGAAGACGACCAGACCGTGCCGCACCCGGTGGTCGAGAACTACCTGGCCGCCTTCAAGCGCGTGCGCTCGGTCACCTACCGCGTGCTGTCGGGCGCTGACCATGCGCTGTCGAAGCAGGAATCGCGGCAGGCCTACGGCGCGCTGCTGGTGTCGTGGATCACCGAGATGACGCTCGGCGCGAAGGCCACGGCGACGATCACGAAGCCGGTGTCGAAGAGTCCGGCGTGAGCGGGGTGTGAGTGGTGTAGGTAACTGCTCTGGTGCTGATGTAGGACGCGTCCTGCACGAACACGCGCCAAATTCCATCGCCGCCTGTGGGCGCGCGCGCCTTCAATTCCTGCCGCGGCGCACCGCGCACAACGCCCCCCAACACAGGAGACACGGCCATGGATTTCGAGGGTATTTACTGTTTCGACACCGCATCGGTGCGCCTTGCCGTCTACCCCGACGGCCCGCAGGGCGCACGGGTCGTGGCGCAGATTTCCGAAGACACCTTGCACGACGGATTCGGCACGCGCGAGGTCGGGCACCGTCTGCTGGATGTCTGCAAGAACAACTTCCGCGCGATCGAGCTTGCCGCCGTCGCGCGCTACCGGGCGAACAAGCGTCAGTCGGTCATCACGCTGACGCTCGGCGACTTCACGGTGCACCGGAGTGCACAGGCTGCCAACGAGGCCATGCGCGCCACGCGCGAGGACGACGCGATCGCCGCCTGAGGGCCCGAGGTTTACGGGAAACCGTTTCATTCGAGGCCGTGCACGCCATTGCGGTGCATTGCAGGGCACCGCACGGGCAGCTCTCTGACACGGCGAGGGGGCAGAGGCCGTAACCGCGACGCCATTCGTTCTTGCAAATTGGTGGCAGCCATGCGGAGGCCAGCGTCGTTCCTTGAACAACCGTTCCGCGGGCCATTCAATTCGAGGAACGCCGGTGCCGTTGAACCATTCACTCCAGGGCGAGCGAGACGCTTATCTTTTTCGGGAAGGGACCCACTCCCGCCTGTATGACTTGCTGGGTTGTCACCCGCAGGAAGAGGGCGGAGCCCACTTCGCGGTGTGGGCCCCGAACGCCGAATCTGTTTCCGTAGTGGGCGACTGGAACTACTGGTCCGGCGATGCCGACCCGCTGCAGCCCAGCCCCGACGGCACGGGCATCTGGCGCGGGCATGTGCCGCAAGCCGCCATCGGGCAGGCCTACAAGTACCGCATCCGTTCGCGCCATGGCGGCTACACGGTCGACAAGGCCGACCCGGTCGCCTTCAGCGCCGAGCCGCCTCCCGCCACCGCGTCGCGCATTTGCGAGCTTTCGTACAAATGGGGCGATGCGGAATGGATGGCCAACCGCGGGCCCTTCAATGCGCTCGATGCGCCGCAGTCGGTGTACGAAGTGCACCTGGGTTCATGGCGCCGCAAGGACGGCCAGTTCCTCGGCTATCGCGAGATCGCGCACCAGCTGGCCGACTATGTGACGAAGATGGGCTTCACGCATGTGGAGCTCATGCCGGTGACCGAGCATCCGTTCTACGGCTCGTGGGGCTACCAGACCACCGGCTACTTCGCGCCCACCGCGCGCTTCGGTTCGCCGCAGGACTTCATGTACCTCGTGGACCACCTGCACCAGCAGGGCATCGGCGTGCTGCTGGACTGGGTGCCCTCGCACTTTCCGACCGACGAGCACGGCCTGGGCTACTTCGACGGCACGCACCTGTACGAGCATGCCGATCCGCGCCAGGGCTTCCATCCAGAGTGGAGCTCGAGCATCTTCAACTACGGCCGGCCGGAGGTGCGCAGCTTCCTGGTGTCGTCGGGCCTGTTCTGGCTGGACCTGTACCACCTCGATGGCCTGCGGGTGGACGCGGTCGCCTCCATGCTCTACCTCGACTACGCGCGCAAGCACGGCGAATGGATTCCCAACCGCCACGGCGGGCGCGAGAACCTGGAAGCCATCGACTTCCTGCAGACGCTGAACCGCGCCGTCTACCGCGAGCACCCCGACACCGTCACCGTGGCCGAGGAATCGACCGCCTGGCCGCGCGTCTCGCGCCCCACCGACATGGACGGCCTGGGCTTCGGCGAGAAATGGAACATGGGCTGGATGCACGACACGCTGGCCTACATGAAAGAGGACCCGGTCAACCGCAAGTACCACCACCACAAGCTGACCTTCTCGCTGGTGTATGCCTTCCACGAGAACTTCGTCCTGCCGCTCTCGCACGACGAGGTGGTGCACGGCAAGGGCTCGCTCATCAACAAGATGCCCGGCGACACCTGGCAGCAGTTCGCCAACCTGCGGGCGCTCTACGGCTTCATGTGGGCGCACCCGGGCAAGAAGCTGCTCTTCATGGGCGGCGAGTTCGGCCAGCGCCGCGAGTGGACGCACGACGGCGAACTCGAATGGTGGGTGTGCGAGCAGGAAGGGCACGGCGGCGTGCAGCGCCTGGTGGCGCAGCTCAACCGCGTGTACCGCGCGGCGCCCGCGCTGCACCAGGTCGACTTCGCTTCGTCGGGCTTCGAGTGGGTCACCGCCAACGACGAGGCGCAGAGCGTGTTCGCGTTCCTGCGCAAGGCCGCCGATGGCAGCCCGCCGCTGCTCGTGGTGAGCAACATGACCCCGGTGCCGCGCACCAACTACCTGCTCGGCGTGCCGCTGGGCGGCCACTGGCGCGAGGTGATCAACACCGACGCCACGGAGTTCGGCGGCGCGGGCTGGGGCAATTTCGGGGGCGTCGAGGCGGCGCCCGTGCGTTCCCACGGACACAGGCAATCGGTGTGCATCACCTTGCCGCCCTTGTCCACGCTGATCCTGGAGCACCGGCCCTGATGAAGAACATTTTCTCGACCAAGCCGCTCGCCGCCGCGGGCGCCCTCGACGGCACCGGCATCGACTTCGACCACGGCGCCTCGCGCGCGGTCATCGACGCGGTGCTGCCCAACGTGGACAACGGCCGCTTCGCGGTCAAGTGCGTGGCGGGCGAGCGCGTGACGGTGCGCGCGCATTGCTTCACCGACGGCCACGACGTGCTGCGCGTGCAGCTGTGCTGGCGCGCGCAAGACCAGAACCAGAAGGAATTCCGCGAGGTGCCGATGAAGCCGCTGGTCAACGACGTGTGGGAGGCCGCGTTCTCCCCGCCGTCGGTGGGCCGCTACGTCTACACGGTGGTCGCGTGGGTCGATCCCTTCGAGTCGTGGCGCCACGAGATGACGCGCCGCGTCGACCCGCAGGACGTGCGCATCGCCGCGCAGGTCGGCGCGCTCGAAATCGCCGCCGCGGCTGCCCGCGCCGAGGGCAGCGACCGCGCCGAACTTCAGCGCTGGGCCACCGAACTCGATGCCACGGCCGCCAACCCGGGCGCGGACGTGACCTCGCTCAAGGCGCTGGCGCTGGACGACGAATACGCCGATCTGGTGCGCCGCCACCCCGATCGCCGGCACGCCGTGCGCCACCCTGTCGAACTGCCACTGGTCGCGGACCGCGAACGCGCGCGCTTCAGCACCTGGTACGAACTCTTTCCGCGCTCGGCCGGCACCGTGCCCGGTGTGCACGGCACCTTCAGGGACGTGGAGGCGCGCCTGCCCGCCATTGCCGCAATGGGCTTCGACGTGCTGTATTTCCCGCCGATCCATCCGGTCGGCCGCATGCAGCGAAAAGGCCCGAACAACGCGCTCGAAGCCGGGCCCGACGACGTGGGCAGCCCCTGGGCCATCGGCGCGGCCGAGGGCGGGCACAAGTCGATCCTGCCGGCGCTCGGCACCGAAGAAGACTTCAGGCACCTGCTCGCGCGCGCGGCGGACCACGGGCTGGAGATCGCGCTCGACATCGCCTTCCAGTGCGCGCCCGACCACCCCTACGTGAAGGCGCACCCCGACTGGTTCCGCTGGCGGCCCGACGGTACGGTGCAGTACGCGGAGAACCCGCCCAAGAAGTACCAGGACATCTACCCGTTCAACTTCGAGTGCGAGGACTGGCGCGGCCTCTGGGCGGAACTCAAGAGCGTGTTCGACCACTGGATCGGGGAGGGCGTGCGCATCTTCCGCGTGGACAACCCGCACACCAAGGCCTTCCCGTTCTGGGAGTGGGTCATCGGCGAAGTGAAGCGCGAGCACCCCGACACCATCTTCCTGGCCGAAGCCTTCACCCGGCCGAAGGTGATGCACCGGCTCGCGAAGCTGGGCTTCTCGCAGAGCTACACCTACTTCACCTGGCGCAACACGAAAGAGGAGCTGCAGGCGTACTTCACCGAACTCTCGACCGCGCCCGGCATCGACTACTTCCGACCGAACGCCTGGCCCAACACGCCGGACATCCTGCACGAGCAGTTGCAGACCGGCGAGCCCGCGGTGTACATGTCGCGCCTCGTGCTGGCCGCCACGCTCGCGGCCAACTACGGCATCTACGGGCCGGCCTACGAACTGCGCGAGCACCTGCCGCGCGGCCCGGGCAGCGAGGAGTACCTCGACTCCGAGAAGTACCAGCTGCGCCACTGGAACCACGACGACCCGACCAGCCTTGCGCCATTCATCGCGCGGGTGAACCGCATCCGCCGCGAGAACCCCGCGCTGCAGCGCGACCGGGGCCTGCGGTTTTTGCATGTGGACAACGACCAGCTGCTCGCCTATGCCAAGGCATCGCCGGACGGCGAGAACGTGGTGGTCACCGTGGTCAACCTCGATCCGCACAACGCCCAGTGGGGCTGGGTCGGGCTGGAGCCCGCGAGCGTGGGCGTGAAGGACGGACAGCCGTTCCAGATGCACGACCTGCTGAGCGGCCAGCGCTTCACCTGGCAGGGCGACTGGCACTACGTGAGGCTCGATCCGCACAGCGTGCCGGCGCACATCTTCGTGGTGCGCCGCCGGCATGGCGACGAGCGCGACTTCGACTACTTCCTGTAGCCGAGAAGCCGAGAAACAACAAAGAAACGAAGGAAGGTTTGTCGCCCATGAATGCACCCGTCTCCCACATCGCGCTTGAAACCGTCGAGATCGACAACAGCGACGATCCGCTGTGGTACCGCGACGCGGTGATCTACCAGCTCAACGTCAAGGCCTTCTTCGACTCCAACAACGACGGCATGGGCGACTTCAAGGGCGTGACCGCCAAGCTCGACTATGTGAAGGAGCTGGGCGTCAACACCATCTGGCTGATGCCGTTCTATCCGTCGCCGCTGCGGGACGACGGCTACGACATCTCCGAGTACGAGGACGTGCATCCGCAGTACGGCACGCTGGACGATTTCCGCGAGATGCTGGCCGAGGCGCACAAGCGGGGCCTGCGTGTCATTACCGAACTGGTCATCAACCACACCTCGAGCGAGCACCCGTGGTTCAAGGCCGCGCGCCTGGCGCCGCCCGGTTCGCCCGAGCGCAACTTCTATGTGTGGAGCGACACCGACCAGATCTACCAGGGCACGCGGATCATCTTCACCGACACCGAAACCTCGAACTGGACCTGGGACCCGGTCGCCAAGCAGTACTTCTGGCACCGCTTCTTCAGCCACCAGCCGGACCTGAACTTCGACAACCCGGCGGTGATGGAAGCCATCCTGAAGACGATGAAGTTCTGGCTCGACATGGGCGTGGACGGCTTCCGCCTGGACGCCATTCCCTACCTGGTGGAGCGCGACGGCACCAGCAACGAGAACCTGCCCGAGACGCATGCGGTCATCAAGCAGCTGCGCGCGGCCATCGATGCGCAGTACAAGAACCGCTTCCTGCTGGCCGAGGCCAACATGTGGCCCGAGGACGTGCGCGAATATTTCGGCGACGGCGACGAGTGCCACATGGCGTATCACTTCCCGCTGATGCCGCGCATGTACATGGCCATAGCGCAGGAAGACCGGCATCCGATCGTGGAAATCATGGCGCAGACGCCCGACATTCCCGAGGGCTGCCAGTGGGCGATTTTCCTGCGCAACCACGACGAGCTCACGCTCGAGATGGTGACCAGCAAGGAGCGCGACTACATGTACACCATGTACGCGGCCGACATGCGCGCGCGCATCAACCTGGGCATCCGCCGGCGCCTGGCGCCGCTGATGGAAAACGACCTGGACCGCGTGAAGCTCATGAACGGCATGCTGCTGTCGATGCCGGGCTCGCCGATCATCTACTACGGCGACGAGATCGGCATGGGCGACAACGTGTTCGTGGGCGACCGCAACGGCGTGCGCACGCCGATGCAGTGGAGCCCCGACCGCAATGCCGGCTTCTCGCGCGCCGACCCGCAGCGCCTGTACCTGCAGCCGATCATGGACCCGATGTTCGGCTACGAGGCCCTGAACGTGGAGACGCAGGCGCGCGACAGCAGCTCGCTCCTGAACTGGACCAAGCGCATGCTCGCGGTGCGCAAGACCAGCCATGCCTTCGGCCGCGGCAAGCGGCGCTTTCTGAAGCCTGGCAACCGCAAGATCCTCGCGTACCTGAGCGAGTACGACGGCGACGTGATCCTCACCGTTTTCAACCTCTCGCGCGCCGCGCAGCCGGTGGAGCTCGACCTCTCGGAGTTCAAGGGCTTCGTGCCCATCGAGATGCTGGGCCGCGCGCCGTTCCCGCCCATCGGCGAGCTGCCGTACCTGCTCACGCTGGCCTCGTACGGCTTCTACTGGTTCAAGCTCACGGCCGAGGCCGATGCGCCCAGCTGGCACGAGCAGGGCGTGGCGCTGCAGGAGTGGCCCACGCTGGTGCTGTTCGACGGCTGGACCAGCTTCTTCCGCGAGCGCGTGATGCCGTGGCGCATCGGCATGTCAGAGCGCATGCGCACCCAGTTCGAACTGGAGACGCTGCCGCGCCACATAGAGATCCAGCGCTGGTATGCCTCCAAGGGCACGGCCATCCGCCGCGCGCGGGTGGTCGACCACGCCGTGTGGGAAGCCAACGGGCAGAGTTGGCTGCTGCCGCTGCTCGACCTGGACGGCCCGCCCGGCGGCGCCACTTACTTCATGCCGCTCGCGCTGGCGTGGGAAGAGCGCGACGAGGAGCGCATGGCCGGCGTGGCGCAGGCCGCCATCGCCCGCATCCGCCAGCAGGCGCAGGTCGGCCTGATGGGCGATGCCTTCTACGACGAGGCCTTCTGCCGCGAGCTGGTGCGCACCATCGGCAACGGCGCCGAAGTGCCCACGGCCAACGGCAAGCTGGTGTTCAAGCCGACGGCGGCCTTTGCGGAGATGGCGGTCGACATCGATGCGCTGCCGGTCGGCCGCCCGAGCGGCGTGAGCAGCAACACGGTGGTCACGCTGAACGAAACGCTGTTCCTCAAGGGCTACCGCCATGTGCGCGAGGGCATCAACCCCGAGCTGGAGATGGGCCGCTTCCTCACCGAGGTGGCGCGCTACCCGAACTGCGTGCCGGTGCTCGGCGCGCTGGAGTACATGACCCACGACGGCCGCACCATGACACTGGCGATGGTGCAGAGCTACATGGCCAACCAGGGCGACGGCTGGGACTACACGCTGGGGTACCTCGAACGGTTCCTGCGCGACGTGGCCACCACCGACGCCAGCGCGCCCGAGGCGACGGAGGTGGCCGACGTGCACGGCGGCTTCCTTGCGCTCATGGCCACGCTGGGCCGGCGCACGGCCGAGCTGCACCGCGCGCTCGCCACGCGCACCGGCGCCGCGGCCTTCGACCCCGAGCCGCTCGCGCCCGCCGACCATGCGGGCTTCAAGGCGCATGCGGCCGAGGACGCCACCGCCACGCTCGCGCTGCTGCGCGAACGCATCGACCTGCTGCCGGGCGCCGCGCAGGCCGATGCGCGCACGCTGCTCGACGCGGCCGATGCGCTGCAGGCCGGCATCGCGTCGCGCCGGCCGGTGGAGGGCGTGGGCGTCAAGACCCGCTACCACGGCGACTACCACCTGGGCCAGGTGCTGGTGAAGGACAACGACTTCGTCATCATCGATTTCGAGGGCGAACCCGCGCGCACCTTCGACGAGCGCCGCACCAAGGGCTCGCCGCTGCGCGACGTGGCGGGCATGCTGCGCTCGTTCAACTACGCGCGCTGGTCGGCACTGCGCCGGGTGGCGCAGAGCCCGGAGGAGGCCGAGCGCCTCGCCGCACCCGCCATCGCCTGGGAACAGGCCACGCGCGCGGCCTTCCTGGCCGGCTACGGCGATGCGGTGGACACCGAGCTGCTCGCGCTGTTCGAACTCGACAAGGCGCTGTACGAGCTGCGCTACGAGCTCAACAACCGCACCGACTGGGCACAGGTCCCGCTGCACGGCGTGCTCGCGCTGATCCGGCCGGCCCGCGGCTGAACCGGCGACACGACGCGAACGACACGAACGCACGACACACACAACACGACATCGAGGAAGAACACACATGGAAAATTTCGGCATTCACCTGGAGCCGCTGCGCGCCATCCTCTACCAGGTCGGCGCCTTCATTCCGCGCCTCCTGATCGGGCTGGTGGTCGTCGTCGCCGGCTGGCTCATCGCCAAGGCGGCGCGCTTCGCGGTGACCAAGGCGCTGCGCGCCATCAACTTCAACGTGCTCACCGAGCGCGCGGGCCTCGACAACTTCCTGCGCCAGGGGGGCCTCGCAGGCGACACGAGCAGCGTGTTCGGCATCCTCACCTACTGGCTGGTGATCCTGGCCTCGCTGCTCATCGCCTTCAACGGCATGGGCCTGAGCTACATCGCGGACCTCCTGGGGCGCATCGTCTGGTTCGTGCCGAACGTGTTCGTGGCGCTCCTGGTGCTGGCCTTCGGCTCGTACTTCGCGCGCTTCGTGGGCGAGGCGGTGTCCAGCTATTTCCGCGGCGTGAAGATGCAGGACGCGGTGGCGTTCGGCAAGGTCGCGCAGTACGCGGTGATGGCCTTCGTGATCCTGATTGCGCTCGACCAGATCAAGGTGGGCGGCGACATCGTGCGCGAAAGCTTCCTCGTGATCCTGGCGGGCGTGGTTTTTGCACTGGCCCTGGCATTCGGGCTCGCCGGCAAGGACTGGGCGAAGGCGCAGATCGAGCGCTGGTGGCCCAGGCAGATCAAGGACAGCAAGGCGCCGACGCCCGGGGTGACGCCCGTGGGCACCCCTCCGCGATTCGACAGCGACCGGCCGCCGCGCTGAACCGGCGAAGAGCGAACGCTGAACAAATGACCGAACAAACGACTGCACGAACGACTGATACACCGGCTTCCTGAATGACACGAAAAACCAATCCGACGATCACCGCCATCTGGCCCGGACGGCCCTATCCGCGAGGCGCCACCTGGGACGGGGAGGGCGTGAACTTCGCACTGTTCTCGCAACATGCCACCCAGGTCGAGCTGTGCCTCTTCGACGAGCGCGGCCGCCATGAACTGCAGCGCATTCCGCTGCGCGAGCGCACCGACGGCGTGTGGCACTGCTACCTGCCCGAGGCGCGCCCGGGCCAGGCCTACGGCTACCGGGTGCACGGCCCCTACAAGCCGGAAGAGGGCCATCGCTTCAACGCCCACAAGCTGCTGCTCGACCCCTACGCGAAAGACCTCGTGGGCGACCTGCGCTGGGGCGATGCGCTCTACGGCTACACGGTCGGCAGCAAGCGCGAAGACCTCTCCTTCGACCGCCGCGACAGCGCACCGCTGATGCCCAAGGGCCGCGTGCTGGAGACCGCCTTCACCTGGGGCGACGACCGCCGCCCCTCGGTGCCGTGGCAGGACATGGTGATCTACGAGATGCACGTGCGCGGCTTCACCATGACGCACCCCGACGTGCCGCCCGAGTTGCGCGGCACCTACGCCGGCCTCGGCTGCGCGCCGGTGGTCGACTACCTCAAGCGCCTGGGCGTGACCACCGTCGAGCTGCTGCCGGTGCACAGCTTCCTGAACGACCGCCACCTGGCCGAGAAGGGCCTGCAGAACTACTGGGGCTACAACACCTTCGGCTACTTCGCCCCCGAAATGCGCTACAGCGCGTCGGGCAAGGTGAAGGAGTTCAAGACCATGGTGAAGACGCTGCACTCCGCGGGCATCGAGGTGATCCTGGACGTGGTCTACAACCACACCTGCGAGGGCAACCAGCTCGGCCCGACGCTCTCGATGCGCGGCGTGGACAACGCCTCGTACTACATCGTCAATGCCGAGAACCGCCGCTATTACGACGACTTCACCGGCTGCGGCAACACGGTGAACCTCGAGCACCCGCATGCGCTGCAACTGGTGATGGACTCGCTGCGCTACTGGGCCGAGGAAATGCACGTCGACGGCTTCCGCTTCGACCTGGCCTCGGCGCTCGCGCGCGAATCGGGCAAGGTGGAGAACCTCGGCGGCTTCTTCGATGCGATCCGTCAGGACCCGACCCTGAACCGCGTGAAGCTCATCGCCGAGCCGTGGGACCTGGGCCACGGCGGTTACCAGGTGGGCAATTTCCCGCTCGGCTGGGCCGAGTGGAACGACCAGTACCGCGACGGCCTCCGCGGCTTCTGGAAAGGCGACGGCGGGCTCATCGGCGAGGTGGCCAAGCGTGTCACCGGCTCCGAAGACCTGTACGGCTGGTCGGGCAAGCGGCCCAGCGCCAGCATCAACTTCATCACCGCGCACGACGGCTTCACGCTGCACGACCTGGTCTCGTACAACGACAAGCACAACGAGGCCAACGGCGAAGACAACCGCGACGGCAACAGCCACAACGTGTCGTGGAACTGCGGCGTCGAGGGGCCGACCGACGACCCCGAGGTGGTGACGCTGCGCGAGCGCCAGAAGCGCAACCTGCTCGCCACGCTGCTGCTGTCGCAAGGCGTGCCGATGTTGCTGGCGGGCGACGAGCGCGGCCACACGCAGCAGGGCAACAACAACGTCTATTGCCAGGACAACGAGCTCGGCTGGCTCGACTGGACGCCCACGCCCGAGCGGCTGGCGCTCGCGACCTTCGTGGAGCGCGTGGTGGCGCTGCGCCGCGCGCACCCGTCGTTCCGCCGCCGCACCTTCTTCGCGGGCAAGCCGGCCGAGGGTGAGACCGTCACCGACGTCTACTGGCTCAAGCCCGACGGCCAGGAGATGCGGCCCGAGGACTGGAACGACGCCAACGCCCGCTGCATCGCGATGTACATCCCCGGCGGCGGCATCGCCGACCGCGGCCCCCGCGGCGAGGCACAGCACGACGACGATTTCCTGGTGCTGATGAATGCGCACCACGACGAGATCGCCTTCACGCTGCCGGCGGCGCCGCATGGTTCATGGCGGCTCTTGGTGGACACCGCGAGCAATTCGCCGCCGCCCACGACCGAGGACGCGGCCTCGCTCGCTCCGGCCTGGGCCGAGCCGGCCTATCCGTTGCAATGCCGCTCGCTCGTCGTGATGAGCCGGCCGGATGTGCGGCCATGAGCGCCCATTCGCATCGCATGCCGTTCGGCGCCACGGTGCAGGCCGACGGCGTGGAGTTCGCGCTCTGGGCGCCGTCCGCGGAAACCATCGTGCTCGAACACCAGTCCGAGTCCCGGCCGATGACGCGCGACGGCGGCTGGCATCGTCTGACGGTGCCCGACGCCAAGCCCGGCGACCGCTACAGCTACCGCCTTGCCGACGGCACCCGCGTGCCCGACCCGGCCTCGCGCTGCAACCCCGATGACGTGCACGGCCCGAGCCTGGTGATCGACCCGGCGCGCTTCGCATGGACCGACGACGGCTGGCGCGGCCGGCCATGGGAAGAGGCGGTGGTCTACGAAATGCACGTCGGCACCTTCACCGACGAGGGCACCTTCAACGCCGCCCGCGAGCGGCTGGGTGCGCTCGCCGAGCTCGGCATCACCGCCCTCGAAATCATGCCGCTCGCGGATTTCCCGGGCCGGCGCAACTGGGGCTACGACGGCGTGCTGCATTACGCGCCCGATGCCTCCTACGGCACGCCCGACGAATTGAAGGCGCTGGTCGACACGGCGCACTCGCTCGGCTTGATGGTGCTGATCGACGTGGTCTACAACCACTTCGGCCCGGAGGGCAACTACCTGCACGCCTACTGCCCCGAGTTCTTCAACGCCGGCAAGCAGACGCCGTGGGGCGCGGCGATCAACTTCGACGGGCCGCAATCGCGCACGGTGCGCGACTTCTTCGTGCACAACGCGCTCTACTGGATCGAGGAGTTCCGCTTCGACGGCCTGCGCATGGATGCCATTCACGCGATTCACGACGAGACCCGGCCGCACATCGTGCGGGAGATCCGCGAGGCGATCGATGCCGGTCCGGGGCGGGAACGCCATGTGCACCTGGTGCTGGAGAACGAGACCAACCAGGCGTCGATGCTCGCGCGCGACGGCCGCGGCCAGCCCGTGGCCGGCACCGCGCAATGGAACGACGACCTGCACCACGCGGTGCACGTGCTGGCCACCGGCGAGCGCGACGGCTATTACATCGACTACGCCGACGAGCCGGTGCGGCGCCTCGCGCTCGCGCTGGCCGAGGGCTTCATCTACCAGGGACAGGCTTCGGCATTCCGCCAGGGCGAGCCGCGCGGCGAGCCGAGCACCGGCCTGCCGCCGCAGGCCTTCGTGTCGTTCCTGCAGACACACGACCAGGTCGGCAACCGCGCATTCGGCGAGCGCATCCACGCGCTGGGCGATCCGGTGCTGGTGCGCGCGGCCATGGCCTGCCTGCTGCTGTCGCCGCATGTGCCGATGCTCTTCATGGGCGATGAGTTCGCGGCTTCCACGCCGTTCCAGTACTTCTGCGATTTCGGGCCGGAGCTGGCGAACGCGGTGTCCGAAGGGCGGCGCTCGGAGTTCGGCGGCTTCGCGGCCTTCAAGGACGAAGCGGCCCGCGCGCGCATTCCCGATCCGAACGCGGAGGCGACTTTTCTCGCCTCGAAGCTGCGCTGGCGCGAGCGCGGCACACGCGCGCATTTCTCGCGCCTCTGCGAGGTGCAGCAGTTGCTGGACCTGCGCCACAAGCGAATCGTGCCGCACCTGGCGGGGATGGCGGGCGCTGGCACCTTCCGCTGCGAAAACGACACGCTGCGCGTGCAATGGGACCTCGGGCCCGCCGCCGATGGCGCGCCGCCGCTGCGGCTGCACATGCTGGCCCACTTCGGGGCCGAGCCGGCAGAGGGCGTGGAGATGCCGCCCGGCGAGACGATTCACAGCGACGGTGTCGGCGGCCATGAAGGCGCACGGCAACTCGCGCGTGGCGCGGTGCATGTGACGCTGGAGGCAGTGCATGGTGGATGAGGCGAATCACGGCCCGGTCGGCGGCGATCTCGGGCGGTTGTGCGAACACTTCGGCATTGCGACAGGTTATTTCGACGCTTTCGGCGTGCGGTGCGAAGTCTCCGCACGGAGCCTCGTCGCGCTGCTCGGCGAATTCGGCGTGAAGCTCGACAACGCGGGCGATGCAGGCCGTGCACTCGACGCAGCACGCCGTGCGCGCTGGGCCGAGGCATTGCCGCCTGTGCAGGTCGTGCAGGCCGGCAATCCCGCATGGTCGGTGACGCTGCGGGTGCCGGCGTCGATGGGCCGACTGCGCTGGCGGATCGGCGACGAGCACGGACGGGAAGTCGAAGGCGAGGTCGATGCCGACACGCTCCACGAGAACGGCCGAAGCGAGATCGACGGAACGCTGCTGTGCGAACGCGTGCTGCATGTGCCGCTCGCGCTCGAAGCCGGCTACCACCGGCTGCGCATCGAGGGCCTTCGCGGCGAAACGCTGCTGCTCGCCACGCCGGGCCACTGCTATCGGCCGCCCGCGGTGCGCGAGGGCGGCCGCGTCTGGGGCACGGCGGTGCAGCTCTACAGCCTGCGCTCGCCGCGCAACTGGGGCATCGGCGATTTCGGCGATCTGGAAGACCTCGCGGTGCGCATGGCGGCGCAGGGCGCCGACGTGATCGGCCTCAACCCGCTGCATGCGCTGTTCGCGAGCACGCCGTCGAACGCGAGTCCGTACAGCCCTTCGTCGCGCCAGCAACTCAACGTGCTCTATATCGATGTCGAAGCGGTCGACGGTTTCGCGGACTGCGCGCCGGCCCGCGACCGGGTGCATTCGCCCGACTTCCAGGCGCGGCTCGCAGCACTGCGCGCGGCGCCGTTGGTCGACTACGCCGGCGTGGCCCAAGCCAAGTTCGAAGTGCTGGCCTTGCTCTTCGGCGATTTCTGCGCGCGGCACCTGCCCGCCGAGGGCGCGCCCAGCGAGGAGGGCCGGGCGTTCCTGGCCTTCGTCGCGGAGCGCGGCGAGGCGCTGCGGCAGCACGCGCTGTTCGAAACGCTGCAGGCCCACTTTCTTGCGACCGAAGGCGGCGCGTGGGATTGGCACGACTGGCCCGCGGCCTACCGCGACGCCGATTCCGCCGAGGTGACCGCCTTCGCCGTGGCGCACGCACAGCGCGTGCAGTTCCACCAGTACCTGCAATGGCTCGCGACTCGCCAACTGGCGCGGGTGGCGGCACGCTGCGAAGCGCTCGGCATGGGCGTCGGCCTGTACGTGGATCTCGCGGTGTCGGTCGACCGCGCCGGCTCCGACACCTGGGGCGCGCAGCGGGTGTTCGCGGACGGCGCCAGCGTCGGCGCGCCGCCCGACGAGTTCAACCCCGCGGGCCAGGGCTGGGGCCTGCCGCCGTTGCGGCCCGACCGCCTGCGTGAAGACGGCTACCGCTTCTTCATCGAGACGCTGCGCGCCGGCATGCGCGGCGCGGGTGCACTGCGCATCGACCATGTGATGGGGCTGATGCGGCTCTTCTGGATTCCGCAGGGCCGCAGCGCCCGCGAGGGCGCGTACGTGTATTACCCGCTCGAGGAGATGCTGGCCATCGTCGCGATCGAAAGCCACCGGCACCGCTGCATGGTCGTGGGCGAAGACCTCGGCACCGTCGAGGACGCGGTGCGCGAGGCGCTGGCCCGTGCCGACGTGCTCTCGTACCGGCTGCTGTATTTCGAGAAGCGCCACGACGGCGGCTTCAAGCCGCCGGAGGCTTATCCGGCGGCCGCGCTGGTTGCGATCAGCACGCACGACCTCGCGACCTTCGCCGGGTGGTGGACCGCCGCCGACCTGCGCGAGCGGCTGGCGCTCGACCTGTTTCCCGACCCCGCCATCTTCGACAAGCAGTTGATGGACCGGGCGCGGGAGCGCATCGAACTGATGCAGGCCTTGC
Organism: Variovorax sp. W1I1; assembly: GCF_030815625.1. Lineage (NCBI taxonomy): Bacteria > Pseudomonadati > Pseudomonadota > Betaproteobacteria > Burkholderiales > Comamonadaceae > Variovorax > Variovorax sp. W1I1. Next base: position 2,811,211 of record NZ_JAUSWZ010000001.1, read on the forward strand.
AGCACGCCGGACTGCTCTCGCGCGAGGAGGCGGCAGAGGCCGCAGGGCTCGCGATGCCGTCGCCGCGCCTCGTCGAGGCGGCGCATGCCTTCCTGGCCGCGACGCCCTCGGCGCTGCTGATGGTGCAGCTCGAAGACGTGGCCGGCGTGGTGGCGCAGGCCAACATGCCCGGCACGGTGGACCAGCATCCGAACTGGCGGCGCAAGCTCCCCGAGCCGGTCGCCGTGCTGGCGAACGGCGACGGCATGCGCGGGCTGGGCGAGGCGCTGCGCGCGGCGCGGCCACGCCGCATCGATGCAGGCGTAGGCGAGTCGCCCGGCCTGCAGACCCGCGTGCCGCGCGCCACCTACCGGCTGCAGTTCCACAAGGACTTCGGCTTCGACGATGCGATCCGCGTGCTGCCGTACCTTGCGAAGCTGGGGGTGAGCCATGTGTACTGCTCGCCGATCCAGCGCGCGCGGCCGGGCAGCATGCATGGCTACGACGTGGTGGCGCATGCCGAGGTGAACCCCGAGCTTGGCGGCGAGGAGGGCTTTGCGCGCTTCGTCGCGGCGCTGAAGGCCAACGGCCTCGGCCAGTTGCTGGACATGGTGCCCAACCACATGGGCGTGTTCGGCGCCGACAACGCGTGGTGGATGGACGTGCTGGAGAACGGCCCGGCCTCGCTTTTTGCGCAGCACTTCGACATCGACTGGCATCCGCTCAATGTCGAGCTGACCGGCAAGGTGCTGCTGCCGGTGCTGGGCGTGCACTACGGCGAGGCGCTGGACAACGGCGAGCTGGTGCTGCGCTTCGAGGAGGCCGCGGGCAGCTTCGCTGTCACCTATTACGACCATCGGTTTCCGCTTGCGCCGGAGAGCTATCCGGTGGTGCTGGAGCGGGCGCTCTCGCGGCTGGGCGATGCGGCGGCTGCGGCGCGGCTCGCCAGCCTTTCGACGGCGTTCGGGCACCTGCCGCCGCGGGACACGAGCGATCCGAAGGCGCAGGCCGAACGCGTGCGCGACAAGGAACTGCTCAAGGCCCGGCTCGCGCGCCTCGCGGAGCGCCATCCGGCGGTTGCCGAGGCGCTCGTCGCTTCCGTGGCGGAGCTGAACCTCGCGTCGCCCGAAGCGCGCGATGCGCTGCACCGGCTCATCGAACTGCAGGCCTTCCGGCTCGCGCATTGGCGCGTGGCGGCGGACGAGATCAACTACCGGCGCTTCTTCGACATCAACGACCTCGCGGCGGTGCGGATGGAGCGCGACGAGGTGTTCGAGGCCACCCAGTCGTTCGCGCTGGACCTCGCGGCGTCGGGCATGGTGGACGGCTTGCGCATCGACCACCCCGACGGGCTCTACGACCCGGCGGACTACTTCCGCAAGCTCCAGGAAGGCTACGCCCGGCGCGCCGGACTGGTGCTGCCGACGCACGATGCAGAGGGCCGGCCCGCGCGGCCGCTGTACGTGGTCGCCGAAAAGATCGCGGGCGCGCACGAGGAAGTGCCCGAGAGCTGGCATGTGCACGGCACCACCGGTTACCGCTTCGCCAACGTGGCGAACGGCGTGCTGGTCGACACCGCCGCCGAGGCCGCTGTGCTGCATGCATGGCAGCGCTTCACTGGCGAGACGGAGGACTTCGCTTCGATGTCGCGCGCCGGCCGGCGCGAGGTGATGCGCAATGCGCTGTCGTCGGAACTGAACGTGCTTTCGACCGAGCTGCTGCGCATCGCGCGGGCCGACCGCAGCACGCGCGACTACACGCTCAATGCGCTGAGGCGCGCGCTGGCCGAGGTCGGCGCGTGCATGCCGGTGTACAGGACCTACATCGTCGAGCACCCGTCGGCGCAGGACGAGCGCTTCATCGACGAGGCCGTGAACGAGGCCGCGCGTCAGAGCGGCGATGCCGACCGCAGCATCTTCGACTTCGTGCGCAGCGCGCTGCGCGGCGAAGCCGTCGCCTCGGCGCCGGCCGCGCTCGGCGAGCGGGTGCGGCGCTTCGCGGTGCGCTTCCAGCAGTTCAGCGCGCCGGTGGCGGCGAAGGGCGTGGAAGACACGGCGTTCTACCGCTACTTTCCGCTCAGTTCGCTCAACGAGGTGGGCGGCGAGCCCGACCAGTTCGGCATCGACGTGGCGACCTTCCATGCGCTCAGCGCCGACCGAGCGAAGCGCTGGCCGCACACCATGCTCGCGACCTCGACGCACGACAACAAGCGCTCCGAAGACGTGCGCAACCGCATCGACGTGCTCTCGGAGATGCCCGACGAATGGATGCAGGCACTGAGCCGCTGGCACGGCCTGTGCCGCAGCGCGCGCAAGAAGCTGGAAAGCGGCGAGGCGCCGTCGCGCGCCGACGAATACCTGCTGTACCAGACGCTGCTGGGCGCCTTGCCGCTGGGCGGGCTCGACGCGGCCACCGCAACGGGCTTCGCCGACCGCATCTGGCAGTACATGCAGAAGGCCGCGCGCGAAGCCAAGCTGCGCACGCGCTGGTCGCACCCCGATGCCGACTACGAAGCTGCGCTCGAGGGCTTCGTGCGCGAGCTGCTGGCCGATGCGAAGGAGGGCGGTTGCCTCGCGGACATCCAGCGGCTTGCGGACCGGCTCGCCTGGTTCGGCGCATGGAACAGCCTCACGCTCACGCTGCTGAAATACGGCTCGCCCGGCGTGCCCGATCTCTACCAGGGCAGCGAGCTCATCGAACTGAGCCTGGTCGATCCCGACAACCGGCGGCCGGTGGACTACGCGCTGCGGCAGCAGCAGCTCGATGGGCTGCATGCGATGGCCGACCAGGACGGGCTCGCCGCGCGCGTCGGCGGCCTGGCCGCTGCGCCGCACGATGGGCGCGCGAAGCTCTGGTTCATCTGGCGATTGCTGTCGCTCAGGGGGCGACATCCGCTGCTGTTCCGCGAGGGCGGCTACGAGCCGCTGGTGGTCGAAGGGCCGATGGCACGGCATGTCGTGGCGTTCGCGCGCCGGCACGAGGGGCAGACGCTGGTGATTCTTGCGGGGCGATTGTTCGTCGGGCTATCGGCGGACGCCGCGGCAGCGCCGACGCTGCCGCCGGCCGCGGCTTGGAACGGCACGACGGTGCGGCTGCCCGAAGGGCTCGGCACGGCGGCGCTTGGCAACCTGCTGACCGGTGAATCCATTCCGGTCGATGCAGGTGCGCGCACGGTGCGGCTGGCCGATGCCTTCCGCCACATGCCGTGGGCGGCGCTGGTGATCGAACAAACCCGGTCCTGATCAGCCCAGCACGCGCGGCACCAATTGCACGGTGAGCGCGCCCAGCACGCCTTGCGCGGTGACGCAGTGCCACATCAGCGCCGTATTGTCGAGCGTCGCACGGGCGGCGGGCTGCAGCCTGCCGGTCCATGAGCGCACGAGCACATAGCCGCCCATGAGCAGCAGCACCGCGACATGGAAGGCCTGGTAGCCGAGCAGCATGCCGACACTCGCGCTCCAGGCCTGGTCGCGCGGATCGAGGCCGGCGCGCCAGTGGCCTGTGAGGTCGAAGCCGAGCGCGCAGGCGGCAGAGAGCATCGCAAGGCCCGCGAGCCATCGCACGGTGCGTTGCGCGTCCGGCTGGAGCGGCCTTCGGACGGCGACCGCCATGCCGGCCGAGCCCAGCAGCAGCAACACGCCGGACACCAGCGGCCATTGCAGCGGCGGCAATGCAGCACCCGGCGGCGGGCACACCTCGGCGGCCATCGACAGGTGCACGTGCGTGAACAGGAACGACACGAAGATCGTCATGTCCACCGCGATGAGCACGATCACCGCCCACCACGAATGCGAAGCCCTGCCCGCGGCGTTCACCGGCAGGCGCACGCCGTGGCCCACGTCGGCGGTGGCGGTCGGCGGCGGCTGGTCGGACGCCCACAGCCACCAGAGGATGGCGACGATCGCGAGCAGCCCGAACGCAAATGCGAGCACCGCCTGCGAGACGGTCAGCAGCAGGAAGAATCCGGCCGTGCCCACCGCCGCGACGAACGGCGGCCAGCCATCGGTCGGCAGCCGCAGCAGGTGCAGCGGCCGCGCATCGCGCATGCTGGTGACCAGCGTTTCGCGCCCGCCGAAGACGGTGCCGGGCAGCCAGTGCCGGCCGGCCTCGACCTCTTCGGGCAGCGCCGGCTGGCGCCACAGCGGATAGAGCGAATCGACCTCTGGAATGCTGCGCACGCCGTAGTCGCGCGGCGGCAGCCATTCGAGCGTGCCCGCGCCCCAGGGATTGCCGTGGTCCTTTTCGGGACGTCGCAGCGTGCGCGCCGCGTCGATGAAGAACAGCAGCACGCCCGCCGCGAGCACGAAGGCGCCCACGGTCGACGCCATGTTGAGCCCGTTCCAGCCCAGGTCGCCCGGGTAGGTGTAGACGCGGCGCGGCATGCCCATGAGGCCCGCGATGTGCATCGGGAAGAACGCGAGGTTGAAGCCGCCGAACATCAGCCCGAACACCCAGCGGCCCCAGCGCTCCGAGAGGCGATGTCCGTTGAACACCGGCGCCCAGTAGTAGAAGCCCGCGAACACCGGAAACACCATGCCGCCGATCAGCACGTAGTGCAGGTGGGCGACGATGAAGTAGCTGTCGTGCGCCTGCCAGTCGAAGGGCAGCACCGCCACCATCACGCCGGTGAGCCCGCCCAACACGAAGATGAAGTGAAAGCCCAGCAAGAAGAGGGTGGGCGCATCGAGCGTGACGCGGCCGCGCCAGAAAGTGGCGATCCAGGCGAACACCTGCAGCCCGCTCGGAATGGCAACCATGAAGCTCGCGGCCGACACCACCAGCATCGAGAGGTTGCCAAGACCAGTGGTGAACATGTGGTGCGCCCACAGCAGGAAGCTCACCACGCCCACGCCGATGAGCGCCATCACCACCGCGCGGTGACCCACCAGCGGCGTGCGCGCGAGCGTGGCCACCATCACCGAGACCATGCCGGCCGCGGGCAGGAAGATGATGTAGACCTCCGGATGCCCGAAGAACCAGAACAGGTGCTGCCACAGTACCGGGTCGCCACCGCGCGCCGCGATGAAGAAGGGCCAGTCGAAGGCGCGTTCGAGTTCCAGCAGCATGGTGGCCGCGATGACCGCGGGGAACGCGAACACGATCATCAGCGCGCTCACCAGCATCGCCCATGCGAACACCGGCATGCGCATGAGCGTCATGCCCGGCGCGCGCGTGAAGAGGATGCCGATGATCAGCTCGATGGCGCCCGCGATGGCCGATATCTCGATGAAGCCGATGCCCAGCAGCCACCAGTCGGCGCCCCGGCCGGGCGAGAACTCCTTGCTGGTGAGCGGCGGGTACATGAACCAGCCGCCGTCGGGCGATTCGCCGAAGAAGATCGTGCAGAAGAACGCCAGGCCGCCGATCGCGTAGGCCCAGAACGCATAGGCCGAGAGCCGCGGAAACGGCAAGTCGCGTGCGCCGAGCATGCCCGGCAGCAGGTAGACCGCGATGGCCTCCACGATCGGCACTGCGAAGAGAAACATCATCACGGTGCCGTGCATCGTGAAGAGCTGGTTGTAGGTCTGCGCGCCCACGAGGTCGTTGCCCGGCACCGCGAGCTGCGTGCGCATCACCAGCGCGAGGATGCCGGCCAGCACGAAGAAGAGCATCGCGGTCACGATGTAGAAAACGCCGATGTGCGTGTTGTTGACCGCCGAGAGCAGGCGCCACCCGCGCGGCGCGCGCCACGCGCGTTCGAGCGCCTCGCGTTCGCCTTCGGGACGTTCGTGGCGTTGTTCGGCGGGCTGCGTCATTTCAGTTGCCCGAGGAAAGCCGCGATGGATTGCAGCGTGGCCGCGTCGATGCGCTCACCCGATGAAGGCATGCGCGCGCCGGGCTTGAGCTGCTGTGTGTGAGCGACCCACGCGGCGAGGTTCTCGGCATCGTTGGGCACCGTGCCTGCGCCGAGATACAGCCGGCTGCCGACATGCGTGAGGTCGGGGCCGAGGCGGCTTTCCTCGCTCACGCCGCGCACCGTGTGGCAGGCATTGCAGCGGTTCGCGAGGAAGGCCTCGCGGCCGCGTTCGATGTCGGAAGAGGAAGAGGAAGAAGAGGAGGAGGGCGGCGCGGCCTGTTTCGCCTGTGCCGCGAGCCACGCATCGAACTCGGCGGGCGTTTGCGCCACCACATGCAGCGCCATGCGCGCATGCTGCTCGCCGCAGTATTCGGCGCACTGCCCGCGGTAAGTGCCGGGGCGGTCGGCCTGCAGCAGCAGCTGCTGCACGCGGCCGGGCAGCATGTCCATCTTGCCGCCGAGCGCCGGCACCCAGAAGCTGTGGATCACGTCGGCGCTGCCGAGGCCGAAGTACACCGGCCGGCCGACGGGAATGCGGATCTCGTTGGCGGTCGCGATCTCCGCGCCGGTCACCGGGTCGCGGTAGCGCACCTCCCACCACCACATGTGCGCGGTGATGCCGACGATGAGCGCGTCCTTCGGCGGCACGGCCCGCCAGGTCGGCCGGTGCCATTCGCTGTACGCGAAGAGCGCGACCAGCACGACGGTCGGAAACACCACGCCGCCGCCGATGACCCAGAGCCGCGCATGCAGCGTGCCGTCGTGCCGACGCGCCGCGAACACCAGCAGCGCCATGACGCCGAGAAAGATCACCGCCGCGCCGCCCACCAGCAGGCCGGTGACGCCGAGCAGCGTGTCGGCCACCGGCCCCGCGGCCTGCAATGCCGATTGCGATGGCGACGGTGCGGTGCTCATTCGAGCGCGAGCAGGTAGGCCGCCATGTCGCGCGCATCCTGCGGCGACACGCCCATGGCGGGCATTGCGGTGCCGGGCACCAGGGCGGCCGGCGCGACGATCCATTGCGCAAGCGTGTCGGGCCGGTTCGGCAGGTGGCCCGCGATGTAGCTGCGTCGACCGTAGGCGCTGAGCGGCGGGCCGACCGCGCCCTGCGCGATGGGAACGCCGAGAATCGCATGGCAACTGCCGCACTGGTACTGCGCGAGCAGGCGCTGGCCCGCCACGCGCTGCGCGGAGGGCGCGCCGCCGTAGGGCAGGTCGCGTTCGCCGAGTTCGCAGCCGCTGGCCAGGGCTGCGAGCAACAGGGCGGCGAGGGCGGCGGAAGTGGCGAAGGGCGCGGCCATCCGCGGATTCTGCGAGCGCGAACGGGGCTTCCGCCGACACGGCAAGCCCTGGTGCGCGTCGGACAATGCCGCCAAATGGGGACGCCCAAGACCATCCTCCTCACCCTCGCGACGCTCGGCCTGGCCGCGGCGGCCGGTGCGGCATGGATGGTGTGGGGCGGCGTCTACAACGTGGCCGCCACCGAGCAGCACACGCAGCCTGTCTACTCGCTGCTCGAGACGGCGATGCGGCAGTCGGTGCGCCTGCGGGCGCGCGGCATCGAGCCGCCGGATCTTGCCGACGCACAACGGGTAGCGCGCGGCGCGGGCTGCTTTCGCGACAAGTGCGTGCAGTGCCACGGTGCGCCGGGCGTGGCGCAGGGCGACATCGGCAAGAGCATGCAGCCGCTGCCGGGCCCGCTGGTCGATGCGCGGCAGCGCTGGAATGCGCGCGAGCTCTACTGGGTGACGAAGCACGGCATCAAGATGAGCGGCATGCCGGCATGGGAGTACCGGCTGTCCGATGAAGACCTGTGGGCCGTGGTCGCATTTCTGCAGCGGCTGCCCGACATGACGCCGCAGCAGTACGCAGAGGCGAGCGCGCCGATGCTGCCCACCGGCCAGGGCGCGCCGGCCGCGCCTTCATGCGGACCCGGCGTGCGCGCGGGCTCCGCGGAAAAGGGCGACGAGGTGCGGCGCGGCCAACGCGCGCTCTACCAGTACGCCTGCAATGCGTGCCACACCATTCCCGGCATCACGGGCTCGTTTCCGAACGTCGGCCCGCCGCTGGATGGCATCGCGAAGCGCTCGCTAATCGGCGGCAAGCTCGCCAACACGCCCGACAACATGGTGCGATGGCTGCGCCACACGCGCGAGGTCGATCCGCTCACCGCGATGCCCGAGATGGGCGTGACCGAGCAGGACGCGCGGGACATCGCGGCCTACCTGGCCAGGCTGGACTGACGGCAGGCGGCGGCGCTCGGCATCACCTTCCCGTTGCGCCAACACGCTGACGCGCTGTCTGCCTACAGCCGTGCGCGGGCGGAAGAGCGACTGTCCAGCGCATGACGCTGGCCGTGTTCATCGTGGAAGACGAACCGACGATCCAGGACAGCCTGAAGGTCGTGCTGGAGGGCTATCTGCGGGCGGAGATCGTAGGCACCGCGCCCTCTGAGGCGGAGGCTGTGGCGTGGCTGAAAGCGAACCGCGATGGCTGGCACCTGCTGGTGGTGGATCTGCTTCTGAAGCAGGGCAGCGGCCTCGGCGTGCTCGCGGCGCTGGCCGCCCTCGGGTCCAAATGCGGGCTGGTGGTGGCGCTGACGAATGCAGCATCTGCGGACAACCGCGCGCAATGCCTCACCCTGGGCGCCGACGCAGTCTTCGACAAGGCCGCGGAGATCAACGAGTTTTTGGCGTTCTGCGCGGACGGGCTCGGCGAGAAAACCTGAGCCTCTCTTCAGGGCTTGCCGAGCAGGCGCGCGAGCAGCCCTTCGAGCTGCTGCGCATCGACCGGCTTGGTCAGGTGCGCGTAGAAGCCTGCCGCAAGGCTCGCGTCCCGGTCCGAGCCCTGGCCGTAGCCGGTGACGGCAACCAGCGTGGGCGGATGAGGGACCTCGCGGCGCACCCGCAGAGCGACTTCGACGCCGCTGAATCCCGGCAGGCCGATGTCCAGCAGCACGAGGTCCGGCTGCTCGACCTTGATCGCCTCCAGCCCCGAAGGGCCGTCGGCGGCCGTGCGGGTCACGTAGCCCAGGCTCTCGACAAGGAGGCACATCGTCTCGGCCGCATCCTGGTTGTCGTCGACCACGAGGACCATCTTCCGGCTCTCGGTGCCGTCGATTTTTTTCTTCTCCAGCGGCGCGGTCGCGCGGGGCAGGCGAACGACGAATTCCGCACCGTCTCCCGGCGTGCCTTTGCTGAACGCGCTGACATCGCCGCCGTGCAGCGTCACCAGTTGCTGCACCAGCGTGAGGCCGAGCCCGAGCCCACCCTGCGGCCGGGAAATTTCCTGCTCGCCCTGCGCGAACAGCATGAAGACGCGCGGCAACGCGGCGGGCGGGATGCCGGGACCGTTGTCGCTCACGCTGACCTCCGCATTGGCACCCACCTCGCGCAGCCGCACCTCGATGCGGCCGCCGTCGGGCGTGAACTTGATGGCGTTGTTCAGCAGGTTGCAGACGACCTGGATCATGCGGGCGCGATCGCCGGTGATCCACGGGTCGGCGGAGGGCGAGTGAAAGACCAGGGCGTGCTGCTTCGCGTCGGCGGAGGGCCTGAGCATCTCGATCGACTCGTCGATCACGTCGCAAAGCCGCACGGGCTTCGATTCGAGATGGATCTTGCCGCTCGTGATGCGGCCGACGTCCAGCAGGTCGTCGACCAGCCGCGTGATCTGCTTGAGCTGGCGGCCGATGATGCTGCTCATGCGCGCCAGCGTTGCCGTGTCGGCGGCCGGACCCAGGCGATCCATGATCGCCACCGCGTTGGAGATCGGCGTGAGCGGATTGCGCAGCTCGTGGCCGAGCATCGCCAGGAAGGTCGTGATGCGGCGGCCTTCGTCCTCCAGGGTCGAGATGCGCCGGCGCTCCGTGAGGTCGCGCGTGACCTTGGCAAAACCACGGTGGCGGCCGGTCTCGTCGAACAGGGCGGTGATGATCACGCTGGCCCAGAACCGGCTGCCGTCCCTGCGCACGCGCCAGCCCTCGTCCTCGAAGCGGCCGATCTCGCGCGCGGTCTTCAGCTCTTCGTCTGGGAAGCCGGTGGCGGCCACTTCGGGCGGATAGAACACCGAGAAGTGCTTGCCGATGATCTCTTGCGCCTCGTAGCCCTTGGTGGCCTTCGCGCCGGTGTTCCAGCTCACGATGTAGCCGCTGGGGTCGAGCATGAAGATCGCGTAGTCCTTCACGCCATCGACGATCAGCCGGAAGCGCTCCTCGCTGGCACGAAGCAGCTCGTCCTGCTTCTGGCGAGCCGACAGGTCGCGGGTGATCTTGGAAAAGCCGCGCAGCTTGCCGTCCGGGCTCGTGAGGCGGGTGAGCACAAGACTCGACCAGAAACGCGTGCCGTCCTTGCGCAGGCGCCAGCCTTCTTCCTCGTACTGGCCCGTTCGGGTCGCGACTTCGAGTTCGTGCTGCGGCCAGTTTTTCTCCAGCAGCTCGGGCGGATAGAAGATGGAGAAGTGGCGCCCGATGACCTCGTGGGGTTCGTAGCCCTGGAGCTGCCTCGCGCCCGCGTTCCAGCTGAGCACGATGCCGGTGGGGTCGAGAAAGAAGATCGCGTAGTCGGTGATGGCATCGACCATCAGCCGGTAGTCGGCATCGGTGATCAACCCGAGGTTCAGGGGAATGTTGAGATCGGGAGCGGTTTCGTCATCCCTCTTGCCTCGCGCGCCATCGGCCATTTTTTCTCGGGGGGTCTCGTTGGAAAGCCAAAGCGGCACGAAGCCACCGTCGAACGAGACGTTATTGCGTTTTGTCGTGATCAGGTGTCGGACAAGGCCGCAGCACGCCACCGAGCAACTTTTCCCACCGATTCCCGTGGTTGGCAATCGGGTTTTGTAATCTAGTGTTTTTTTGTGCAACCGATGTTATATTTTTACCGAGGGATTATTAAAACTTAGGCATTCAATTTCGGCGGCCGCGAGGCTTCCCATGGATGTTTCACCAACGGGAGCGCCTGAATTGCAGTCCACGCCGCAAGAAAGCCCTAATTTGGTGCACGCGATGCCGGTGGCCGACTGGCTGCGCCGGGGATGCAGATGACCACGCCCGCGGCGTTCGCCGCACCCCCGCGGACGCGCCGTCCGCTGTTGAGCTACAGCGTCGATGGCCTGCTGGCCCGCGACGAACTGCTGTTCAAGTCCCTCGTGCGATTGCTGGACCACCGCACACACCAGCAATGGACCTGGCAGGTCGAAGATGCCGATCTGCGCGTGGTGGGCGACCGGGTCCCGGCGACGGCGCTGGACGACGCGGCCGACCGTCCGGTCCCGCGGCTGACGCTCGGAGAAACGCCGCCGCCGCATGGCCCTTTCCTGCGGTTGCCGCTGCACGCCGACGCGCTCGAGGTCATGCTCAACCGCCTTGGCGCGATGGTGGTCCATGCCCGTGAGCTCGGCCTGCCCGGGTCTGCTCTTGCTCATGCCGCCCGGGACCGCAACGAGCGGGGAGGGTGCGCGCACGGCGAGGAATACCGCCTGTTGCGCTGGCCCGCGGCCGCACTGCTCGACACCCCTATGCGCATGAAGCTCGCCGCGCTGCTCGCGAGCCGCCCGGCTTCGCTCCATGCGCTGCAGCAGCGCTCGAACGCCGGCGCACAGGAGTGCGCGGACTTCATCGCGGCGCTCGAGCATGCAGGGTTCGTCGCCGGTACTGGCCATGGCCATGGCAACGCGGGCACAGGCTTCGCGGCCAGCCATGCGCCCGAATCGCTCTGGCCCGATTCGCAGTCATTCCAGGTCTCAGGGGTTTCCTCCGGCGCGGACGCGCACCGCGCGCTCGCCCCGCCGCGCGCTGTCGTGGCGCCGGGCCTGCTCGCGCGCATCCGCAACCGCCTCGGGTTGCTGTCCTCCGGTTCGAAGGCCTGAAGCACGTGGAACACAAGATCCTTTTCACCGGCACCATGGGCGCCGGCAAAACCACAGCCATCGCCGCGGTGAGCGAGATTGCGCCGGTCCGCACCGAGGTGCGCAACAGCGATGCCTCGGTCGCCAAGGCCACCACCACGGTGGGCCTGGACTACGGCGAGCTCACGCTGGACAACGGCGAGAAGCTGCGCCTGTACGGCACGCCGGGGCAGATCCGCTTCGACTTCATGTGGCGAATCCTCGCGCGCGGCGCGCTCGGCCTGGTGATCCTGGTCGACAACAGCCGCCCCGATCCGCTGGCGGACCTGGAGGTCTATCTCGACGGCTTCGCCGAACTCATCGAGAAGACCGCCTGCGTGGTTGCGGTGGGTCGCATGGAGACCCATCCCGAGCCGGACCTCGATGCCTACGCCCGGCGCATGCAAGACAAGGGCGTGATGTGCCCGGTGCTTCCGGCCAACGTGACCGACCCGCAGCAGGTGGTGCAACTGCTCGAACTGCTGCTGATCCAGCTCGAAGCCTGAGCACGACACCGCCGCTGCTGCCGCTGTTCCTTCCTTCTCTTTTCCTTCCTCTGTTCCCCGCAACGCCGGACCCCAGCCACATGAACATCGCACCCCGCATCAAGGACGCCGCCGACACGGCCGTGGACACGCTCATGCGCGAGATCAAGGGCGTGAAGGCCGTCGTGATCGCGACCGAGGACGGCCTCGAACTGGCCGCGCGCGCGGAGAACACCGCGCAGGTCGCACGCATGTCGGCCATCGCGAGCTCGTTGGCCGCGCTGGGCGCGGTGGCCGGCGTGGAAAGCGGGCTGGGGCAGTGCGAGAACGTCGCGATAGAGACCGCGTCGGGCCACATCCTGATGCTGCAGGCCCGCCACGCCGAGGTCGACCTGATCGTGAGCGTGATCACAGGCAAGGACGCCGTGATCGGCCAGGTCCTGTATCTCTCCAAGCTGGCGACGCTCGCGCTGCAGCGCGCCTGAGCGCCGCGTCTTTTTTCCTTTTCACAAACGGCCGGCGCTCATCACTCGCCCGGGCGGCGGCCGATCCCGAGGGCGATGGACTACGAAAGACTTTGATGGCAAATATCAAGCAATCCATGGATGAACTGATGACGATCGACGGCGCACTGTGCGCCGCGCTGGTCGACTCCGGCAGCGGCATGGTCTTGGGGCAGGTGGGTTCGGGCGTCGACCTGGAAGTGGCCGCCGCGGGCAACACCGAGGTCGTGCGCGCCAAGCTCAAGACCATGAAAGCGCTCGGCCTGAACGACGTGATCGAAGACATCCTGATCACGCTCGGACGCCAGTACCACATCATCCGGCCGATGAACAAGCACGAAGGCCTGTTCGTCTATCTGGTGCTCGACAAGTCGAAGTCGAACCTCGCGCTCGCGCGTCGGAAGACACAGGAAGTGGAGCAAGGGCTGGCCGTCTGAGCTGATACAGCGACGGCGCGCTGCGGGCGAGCGGGCATCCATTCGGGCAGCCAGGCCGTGGGGGGATGCCGTGCCGCGGCGCGCCGATCGGGCAGGGCGTTCAGGCTCTCTGCGCGATTCGCAGGATGGCGTCGTAGATCTCGTTCTCCGCATCCACCGGATCGAATTCGCCCGCTGCGGCCGCAAACGACACGGCCTCGGCCGCACCCAGCATTGCGCGCATCGCTGCCGGCGCGATGGGGCGTTTCGCAAACGGCTGCAGCGCGTTGCGGCACTTCACCAGAAACTCGGCCTCGAGTTCCTTCTTCAAGGCATCGAGTTCGGGCGAGCCGGCCAGTGCAGCACTCACACCGGGCATCTCGCGGCCCATCTCCATGACGCAGTTGACGTAGGCAGTGGCGATCACCTTCGCCACGGCGGGCAGCGATTTTCCCGACGCCCGCAGGGCCTCGTCCATGAGCGCGTGCTGGCGGCTGTCGTATTCCCCGTAAAGCACGCCGAGCAGGCCGGTGCGCGTGCCGAAATGGTCGTACACGACGGGCTTCGTCACCCCCGCGCGCTCCGCCAGGTAACCCAGCGTGAGGGCATCGGTTCCCTCGCTGCGCACGATGGCCCAGGCGACGTCCAGCAGCTGGCGGCCGCGTTCGTCCTTGGGAAGGCGTTTCCTGGTTGCGACTTGCATGACCGGTTCCATCTGCTTGCTTGACATCGTTAATCTACCAAAGGTAACCTACAAACAGTAGTTTAAACCGAACCCCGAAAAGGAACCGCCATGCATGCCCTCATCGTTGTCAGCCATCCCGATTCCCGGTCCCTCACGCACGCTGTCGCGCGTTCGTTCGCCGAGGGCGTCGAGGAATCGGGCAAGCACACCACCGAAATCGCCGACATCGCTGCGGAAGGCTTCCAGGCGGCCTTCAACCAGGCCGACCGCGCCGCCTATTTTCTCCAAAAGCCCTTGCCGCCGGACATCCTGCGCGAGCAGGAGCGCATCGATAGGGCCGACACCCTCGTGCTGGTCTATCCCGTGTACTGGTGGTCGTTTCCCGGCCAACTCAAGGGCTGGATCGACCGCGTGTTCTCCAACGGATGGGCGTATGACGAGGCGCCGGACGGCACGCTCGGAAAGCGGCTCGGCCGCCTGTCCGTCCACCTCATCGGCATCGGCGGCGCAGACGGGGGCACCTATGTGCGGCACGGCTACGACAAGGCCATGCGCACACAGATCGACCACGGCATCTTCGATTTCTGCGGCGCGCGCGTCGTCACCTCGGAGTTCCTGCTAGATGTGAATGGGCAGGCCGCGGCGTCTCATATCGTCACTGCGCGGGCGCTGGGCGGCAATGCGTTTGCGAAGACGGCGCCGGGTGGCATCGATCTGTCCGAGGTTGCGGAAGAACTGCCAGGCTAAGGCGAGAGCGCCTCCGTGCGCTGTTCGAAAGTAGCGCGGGGGATGACGCTTCGTGGCGGGAATGCCGTGTGGAACTTACTGTCCACCGACCGGGAACCGCTTAGGGGTGGCGGCGCATCTCAATAATATTTAACATAAGACACATTGTGTTATCGTCAGCCGCGGTGAATCCATTCTGGGAGCCGCGCAAGAAAATGCGCTCAGGACCCCATCGGACTGACCGACGCCAACGAAGGATCGAAATCCGCTTCCACGCGCCCGATGTCCGGCACCCGCTGATACCGCAGCACGCGATATCCGGCTTCGATCAGCATCGCATCCCGGTCCGGATCGCGCCGGGCCTTGTCCTTTTGATTCTTGTCGCCGAGCTCGACCACGGCCACGACCTTGAACGAGCGGTCGCACACGACGAAGTCGGCGATCCTGCGGCTGAACGTGCTGCGCGCCGCGCGCGTGCGGGCCGTGAGCAAGGCGCCGAAACTGACCTGCGGCAGCACCACGAGGTCCGGCAGCGTTTGCACGAGGCGGTTGTACATCGCCTGCTCGCGTGCAGTGAGCGGTGCCCGGGCCTTGGGTTTGTCGACGAAGTTGCTGGTGTTTTGCTCGGACCTTTTCTTGGCCACCACCAGAAACACCAGCACGCCGACAACCAGCAAAACGACCATGAATAGGAACGTATTCATCTCTGCTTCTCCTTCTCTACAGAGTCTCGCACGAGTGCGCAGGCGCCCTTTTTTTGACCTTGTGCCGGGCCTGCAAGGCGATGAAATCAGCCCTCAACGCTTGGGCGAATTTCCAGATCCTCTGCCTTCGTAGTTCACTCCCTTGGTCTGCTTGATCTCGATCTTCTTCGCGTCAGGACAGGGCTCGTTCGAATACACGACCTTGCCGCCTTGCACGCATTTGTAGATCGAGTGCTGGGCCGCGGCATCGAACTTGTAGATCGAGTGCTGGGCCGCGGCATCGAACCCGGCGGTCGTCAGCAAACCCAGTGCGAACGCAAGGCCGTCCCATCTCACCATTTGCCGTCCTTGGGCGGCGGCTTCGGACCGGCCTTGGCGTTCATTGCGGCCGTGATGAGCTGCGCCGCTTCCGCACGGTTCGCCTTGTTCGCGAAGTCGACTGCCGTCATGCCCAACTGATTTTTCATCGTCGTGTCAGCGCCTTCGTCCAGCAGCAGCTTCACGGCTTCGCCCGAGCCGTACATGGCGGCCATCATCAGCGGCGTGGTGCCGTTGGGCGACTGCGCATCGATGAACGCGTAGTTGTCGAGCAGCACTTTCATGATCGTCAACTGGCCGCTGGTGGCCGCGTAATGCAGCGGCGTCCAGCCCGTCTTGTTGACCGCGGCATCGCGCTTGAGCAGCTGCTTGACCAGGTCCTGCTGGCCCTTGATCGCAGCCAGCATCAGCGGCGTTTCATCCTTGGCATTGGGCAGGTCGACATTGAGCTGGGGCGATTCGAGCAGCACCTGGATGACCTTGGGGGACGGTTCGCGCAAAGCGATCATCAAACCGGTCTGGCCGTGCTCGTTGAGCGTGTTGGGGTCGAATCCGCGCTGCAGCAGGGTGCGCACGCCGCTGGCGTTGTCGCCGCGCACGGCACGAAAAAAGTCCTCGAACGATCCCGCATGCGCTGCAAA
Organism: Variovorax sp. W1I1; assembly: GCF_030815625.1. NCBI lineage: Bacteria > Pseudomonadati > Pseudomonadota > Betaproteobacteria > Burkholderiales > Comamonadaceae > Variovorax > Variovorax sp. W1I1. The sequence goes on from NZ_JAUSWZ010000001.1 coordinate 2,827,348, forward strand.
AGATGCAGCAATGACAAGGAGATAAAGCGACTTCTTGAAGTAGTTTTTCATGATCTGACGTCCCTGAATAATGTGTCGAAGTTGTCGCTTGTCACCTTGGCGATGGCCTCTATGGGCAGGTTTCGCAGTTCGGCGATCTGTTGTGCCACGTAGGGCACGTACGACGGATTGTTGGTCTTGCCGCGGTACGGCACGGGCGCCAGATACGGGCTGTCGGTCTCGATGAGCATGCGGTCGAGCGGCACGAAGGCGGCCACATCGCGCAGGTCCTGAGCCTTCTTGAAGGTCAGGATGCCCGAGAAGGAAATGTAGAAGCCCAGGTCGAGCGCCGCGCGCGCCACTTCGGCGGTTTCGGTGAAGCAATGGAACACGCCGCCTGCCGCACCCGTACCGGTTGAGCCGTCTTCGCCCTCCTCCTTGAGGATCGCAATCGTGTCGGCCGAGGCTTCGCGGGTGTGGATGATGAGCGGCTTGCGGGTCTGCTGCGCCGCGCGGATGTGCACGCGGAAGCGGTCGCGCTGCCACTCCATGTCGGCGATGCTGCGGCCGCCCTTGCGTTCTTCCATCTGGTAGTAGTCGAGGCCGGTCTCGCCGATGGCCACCACGCGGGGCCGGGCCGAGAGGCGCACCAGGTCTTCGACGCTGGGCTCGGCGATGTCCTCGTTGTCGGGGTGCACGCCCACGCTGGCCCAGAAGTTGTCGTAGCTGGCGGCGAGCGCTTGAACCTCGTCGAACTCCTCGAGCTTGGTGCAGATGCAGAGGGCCCGGTCCACCTTGGCGGCGGCCATGGCGGCGCGGATCTGCGGCATCTGGTCCGCGAATTCAGGGAAGGTCAGGTGGCAATGGGAGTCTGTGAACATCGGAAATGACGGTGAAGTCGGCGCACCTGTCACCTGTGTGAGGTGGCGCCGTACACGGAGTTCCGCGTCACGAGGACGACGGAAAACTCAGATGGTTTGGGTGGGGCGGTCGGACGCCATCGAGCCGCCGAGAGCTGCCTCGATGCGCGCCTTCAATTGGCGCGATTTGTCATCCGAAGGAAAGCGGATGCCAACACCAGGCGCCCGATTGCCGGCGGCGCGTGCCGGCGTGATCCAGGCGACCTTGCCGGCCACCGGATAGCGCTGCGGGTCTTCGGGCAGCGTCAGCAGCACATAGACGTCGTCGCCCAGCCGGTATTCGCGCGTGGTCGGAATGAAGATGCCGCCCTCGGCAAAGAGCGGGATGTACGCCGCATAGAGCGCCCCCTTCTCCTTGATGGCGAGCTGGATGACGCTCGGCCTGGCGGGCGTGGAGGCTGCGGGCGCAGCAGAGGCGGGGGCGACAGGTTGGTTCATGGGCGGCGAGCGGCTGAGTTTAGGGTGCTTCGCGCTTCGCTCACAAGCGCTTCGAGCATGAGACCTGCATTGAACGGATGTTCGGCGGTCCTCGCGGCATTCGCGAGCGACTTCGACCAGCGCGCCAGCGCCAGCCGCGACGGTGCCACCGGCAGGTCGGCCGCCTCGAAGAAACGGGGTTCGGCGCCGTTGCCGACAGCCATCAGGTCGTGGCACAGCTTCTGCAGCGCGCCCACGGCCTGGGCCGGTGCGTGGTCCGACAACGCACCCACGTCGCCGCGCGAAATGGCCTTGGGAAACAGCGACCACGCCTTGGGCGATTGGCCGGAACGCGCGAGCCGCAAGGCGTCGCTGGGCCGTCCGCCGGCAGCGCGCAACAGGGCGGTTGCATCGGCGGCCGGCACATCCTGCGCGATGAGCCAGGCTTCGGCTTCGGCCGTTTCGGGCCAAGGCAGCGTGAAACCCAGGCAGCGGCTGCGAATGGTCGGCAGCAACTGCCACGCAGCCTCGCTGGCGAGCACGAAGCGCACATCGCCGACCGGCTCTTCGAGCGTCTTGAGCAGCGCGTTCGCGGTGATGGTGTTCATGCGCTCGGCCGGATACACCAGCACGACCTTGCCACGCCCGCGCGCGCTGGTGCGTTGGGCAAAGCCGACCGCGTCGCGCATCGCCTCCACGCGAATCTCGCGGCTTGCCTTGCGTTTCTTGTCGTCGATATCGGCCTGCGCCTTTTCGTCGAGCGGCCAACCCAGTTCCTGCATGGCGACTTCGGGCATCAGCACGCAAAGGTCGGCGTGGGTACGGACCTCGATGGCATGGCAGCTCGCGCAGTGGCCGCAGGCGGCACCGCCCTCTTCCACCGGCTGCTCGCACAGCCAGGCCGCGGCGAGCGCCAACGCGAGTTCGTATTGGCCGATGCCCGACGGCCCTTGCAGCAGCCAGGCATGGCCGCGCTGACGCAGCAGTTCGGCGAGCGGCTGGCGCAGCCAGGGCGTGAGAGCTGGCACGGTCATCGTGCGGTCCCTGTGTTCAGCACGCCGCGCGCCACGAGCGCCGTTTCGATCTGCTGCCAGACCTGGTCGCGCGCCTGGCTGGCGTCGATGCGAATGAAGCGTTGTGCGTCGGCGGCGGCTCGGTCCGCATAGCCCTGGGCGACGCGGCGGAAGAACTCGACCGGCTGCGCTTCGAACTTGTCCGGCACGCGCGCACCGGCCAGCCGCTCCGCCGCGGTCTCGGGCGCGAGGTCGAACCACAGCGTGATGTGCGGCTGCAGCAGCCCTTGCGCCCTGCCCCCTTGCGCCCACTGCTCCAGCGTCGACAGCACGGCTGCATCGAAGCCGCGCCCCGCGCCCTGGTAGGCGAAGGTGGCATCGGTGAAACGGTCGCACAGCACGAGGTCGCCGCGCGCGAGCGCCGGTTCGATGACCTGCACGATGTGGTCTCGCCGCGCCGCGAACACCAGCAGCGATTCGGTCAGCGGGTCCATCGGCTGTTCGAGGATCAGCCCGCGCAGCGTTTCCGCCAGCGGCGTGCCGCCGGGTTCGCGCGTGCGCACGACCGTGCGGCCCTGCGCCTTGAACAGCGCTTCCATCGCATCGAGATGGCTCGACTTGCCCGCGCCATCGATGCCTTCCAGCGTCAGAAAAAGCCCTTCGCTCATTGCGTCGCCTTCGGTTTGGGTTCGCTGCTGCTGCCACCGCCGCGCTGGTAGCGGTTCACCGCGCGGTTGTGGTCATCGAGCGAGCTGCTGAACTGGCTCGTGCCGTCGCCGCGCGAAACGAAATACAGCGACTTGCTCTGCGCCGGCTGCACCGCCGCCAGCAACGCGGCCTTGCCCGGCATCGCGATCGGCGTGGGCGGCAGGCCGCCGCGGGTGTAGGTGTTCCAGGGGCTGTCGGTCTGCAGGTCTTTCTTGCGCAGGTTGCCGTCGAAGGCGGCGCCGAGACCGTAGATCACCGTCGGATCGGTCTGCAGCGGCATGCCGATGCGCAGGCGATTGGTGAAGACGGCGGCGATTTCGGCGCGGTCGTTGGCCTTTCCTGTCTCCTTTTCGACAATGCTGGCCAAAATCAGCGCGTCATCGGCCGATTTGAGGGGCAAGTCGGCCGCCCGCGCCGCCCAGGCGGCTTCCAGCTTCTTGTCCATGGCACGCATCGCGCGCTGCAGCAGGGCGATGTCGGTCGAGCCCTTCGAGTAGGTGTAGGTGTCCGGGAAGAAGCGGCCTTCGGGGTGCACGCCGGGCTTGCCCAGCTTGGCCATGAGTGCGTCGTCGCTCAGGCCCACGCTCTCGGGCTTGAGCTGATCGGCCTTGCCGAGCGCGGCGCGCACCTGCCGCATGTTCCAGCCCTCGACCAGCACCAGGCTGCGCGTGGCTTCCTCGCCGCGCACCAGGATGTTGAGCAGCAGCTTCGGCGTGACACCGCGTTCCAGCTCGTAACTGCCGGCGCGCATCTGGCGGTCCTGGCCGGAAATCCGGAACCACCAATAGAGCAGTTGCGGCTGCACATCGACGCCGGCATTGGCCACCGCCTGGGCAATGCCGCGCGGCGTGGTGCCGGGCTCGATGGAAAGATCGGCGCTGGGCGCCGACATCCTGAGCGGCTGGTGCACCCACCAGAGTCCGCCGGCGCCGAGCGCGAGCGCGATCAGGGCGGCGAGCAGGAAGAGGGTAAGAAAGAAGCTGCGCACGAATCCGATGGGAAGCGGTGGGTCGATGGGAATGGGAAAAGGGAGGGAGTCCCTGACGCCCGGAAGGAACAGGCCCGGCCATGATAATTCAGCGATGACCACAGTCGTTCTCAACGGGGTAGCCACCCTCTCGCACCTCGGCGTGATCCGCGCCGAAGGCCCCGATGCCGCCAGCTTCCTGCACGGCCAGCTGACCCAGGATTTCTCCCTGCTCGGCGCCACCGAAGCCCGCCTGGCCGCGCTCTGCACCGCCAAGGGCCGCGTGATCGCAAGCTTCATCGGCATCCGGCCGCAGCCCGAGTCGATCCTTCTTGTGTGCAGCCGCGACATCCTCGCCGCGACGCTCAAGCGCCTCTCGATGTACGTGCTGCGCGCCAAGGCCAAGCTGACCGACGCCACCGACCAGTTCGCGCTGTACGGCCTGGCCGGCACCGCGCTAACCGCCAACGGCCTGGATACGGCCACGTCGCCCGGCAAGCGCACCGCCATCGGCGACGACATCAGCGTGGTGTCGCTCTACCCGGCCGACGGCGTGCCGCGCGCCATGTGGATCGCCCCCGCCGGCCATGCCGCGCCGGCCGGCCCGAAGCTCGATGCCGATCTCTGGCAATGGAGCGAAGTCCGCAGCGGCATCGTGACCGTCACCACGCCGATCATCGAAGCCTTCGTGCCGCAGATGATCAATTACGAATCCGTGGGCGGCGTGAACTTCAAGAAGGGCTGCTACCCCGGCCAGGAGATCGTGGCGCGCAGCCAGTTCCGCGGCACGCTCAAGCGCCGCACCTACCTCATGCAGGCCGACGCGCCCGTGGCGGTGGGCCAGGAAGTGTTCGCAGCCGCTGATGGCGAGCAGCCGGTGGGCACCGTGGCCCAGGCGGCACAGGCACCCGGCGGCGGCTGGTCGGCGCTGGTCTCGATGCAGATCTCGGCGCTCGAAGCCGGGGGCCTGCATGCCGGCGCGGCCACCGGCCCGGCCTTGACGGTCGAGCCGCTCCCCTACGCCTTGCTCGAAGACATCTGATCTTTCTTCCCCCAACGCCCGGACCAAGAGGGCGTTCGGCGCCATCGAAAAAGATGGCGCCATTTTTTTGCGCGACGCTTAACCCCGCCGTCGATGCTGCGCCGTAGAAGCCTGCATCGATCCACTCCTGGCAAGGAAGAGCACCATGAAGCGCAGACTTTTTTCCACCGTCCTGGCCCTGACCGCGTTGGCGGCCGCTGCCGAAAGCCCGGCCCGGCCGTTCGCGCCGCCCTCTTCTTCGAGCCGCATCGGCTCGATCATGCAGATCGCCATCGTCGACCGCACGACGGGCGCCGAACTCCCGATCTACCGCCACCGCGGCGAATACTGGGTGGCTGGCCGACCCGGTGCGCGCTACGCCATCCGGGCGCGCAACGCGATGGGCGAACGCATCATGGCCGTGATGTCGGTGGACGGCGTCAACGTCGTCAGCGGCGAAACCGCGGGCATCGGGCAGACGGGCTACGTGTTCGGCGCGCGCGAAAACAGCGACATCACCGGCTGGCGCAAGAGCGATTCGCAGATCGCCGCCTTCGAGTTCGCCTCGGCCGGCAACTCCTACGCGAGCCGCACGGGCCGGCTCGACGACGTCGGCGTGATCGGTGTCGCGCTGTTCCGCGAGAACGTGCCGGTGCCGCCGCCTCCACCGATCGCGCCCTACCCGAGCCGCGACGAGTACAGCTCGCGCGACCGCGAACTGCGGAGCGAATCGTCTGCGCTGGGCGATGCCAAGGCCAAATCGGCGCCCGCCGAGGCCGCGTCCTCTGGCGACGCACCCGCCGGCAGCATGGCGCGCCGGCAGGCCCCGGCGCCGAGCCTGGGCACGGCCCACGGCCGCCGCGAAACCTCGTACGTCGGCAAGACGAACTTCGAGCGCGCGCAGTCGACGCCCGACGAAGTGGTCCGCATCCGCTACGACAGCCGCGACAACCTCATTGCGGCGGGCGTGATTCCGGTCCCGCCCACGCCGCGCTGGCCGCGCCCCGCGGGCCCGTCGCCGTTCCCCGGTTCGGACCCCGGCTACGTGCCGGACCCGCCCAGCCGTTACTGATCAGCGCAGCGAGCGGCGCATCTCGACGTGCGGGATGCCGGCCTCTTCGAACGGCTCGCCGTGCACCGCATAGCCCAGCCGCGCATAGAACCGCTCGGCGCTGCGCTGCGCATTGAGCGCCACTTCGCGGTCGCCGCGCCCCCGCGCCGCTTCTTCCAGCACCTGCATCACGGCAGCGCCATGCCCGCCGCTTCGCAGCGTGCGATGCACCGCCATGCGGCCGATGTGGGAGACGCCGTCTTCCGCGTCGAGCAGCCGCCCGGTCGCGATGACCTGCCCGAGGCGATTGCGCGCCACCGCGTGCAGCACGACGGCATCGTGCGCGTCCCACTCCAGTTCCTTCGGAATGTTCTGCTCCTCGATGAACACCGCGCGCCGCAGGGCGCCCGCGCCTTCACCGAGCGCGTCCCATCCGCCCGTCTCGACAGTGCGCATCGGCTCGCCGGCTTCGAAGCCCAGCAGCACCTCGCGCAATGCCGCGGGCACCGGCTTCGAAGTCTGCGTGGCCGGGTCGGCGAACACATAGACCAGCTCGCAGCCGACCAGGTACTGGTCCTGCCGGAACAGCGCGCCCTCGAACACGATCGACGAGTTGCCGATGCGCGCGCACTTCATGCCCACGTCGATCACGTCGTCCATGCGCGCCGAGGCGCGGAAATCGATCGTCGCCTTGCGCACGTAGAGGTCGCCGCCCAGCGAGTGCATCGCCTCTTCGTACGGCAGCGCCATCGCGCGCCAGTAGTCGGCGATGGCAGTGTCGAAGTACATGAGGTAATGCGCGTTGAAGACGATCTTCTGCATGTCCACTTCGGCCCAGCGCACGCGCAGGCGGTGGAAAAAGCGGAAGTCCTCGCGTCGGTTCGCTGCGGTTCTTGTCTCTGTCGTCATGGTGCCAATGCTTCCTTGAGTGCCCGGGCCGCGTCGCTCTGCGCCTGCAGCGCCTCGGGCAATGCCCGGCCCATCTTGATGAATTCGTGGATCACGCCGCGGTAGATCTCCAGGTCGACCGCCACGCCCGCGGCGCGCAGCTTGTCGGCGTAGGCGATGCCTTCGTCCACCACCGGGTCGCATTCGGCAAGGCCGATCCATGCGGGCGCCACGCCCTCGACGTCGTCGGCCAGCAGCGGCGCAAAGCGCCAGTCGTCGCGGTCGGCCGGCGTGCGGACGTACTGCGCGAAGAAGAAATCGATCATCGCCTTCGTCAGCAGCGGGCCGTGCTCGAAGCGCTGGTGCGAGGCCGTGTCCTGGTGGGCAGTCATGCCGGGGTAGATCAGCATCTGCAGCGCGAGCGGCAGGCCCGCATCGCGCGCCATGATCGCGCACACCGCGGCCAGCGTGCCGCCGGCGCTGTCGCCGCCGACCGCGAGGCGCCTGCCGTCGAGCCCGAGGCTCGCGCCCTGCGTGGCGACGAACTGGAACGCGTCCCACGCGTCGTCGGATGCGGTCGGAAACTTGTGCGCGGGCGCGAGCCGGTAGTCGACCGACACCACCGCGCAGCCGCTCTTGCTGCTCAGCACGCGGCACAGCGTGTCGTGCGTGCGGATGTTGCCGACCGTGAAGCCGCCGCCGTGGAAGTACACCAGCACCGGCAGCACGTCCGATGAGGGCGCGTAGAGCCGCGCGGGTATCGCAAAGCCGTCACGCGCGGCGATGTTGAAGTCTTCGATGCGCGCCAGCTCGGGCTTGGGCACTTCGAGAACGCCCGCGCCCTTTTCATAAGAAGCCTTGGCCTCGTCAGGCGAGAGCTGGTCGAGCGTCGGATGGCCGGCGCGCGCCATGCGCTCGACCACGCTGGCCATCTTCGCGGTCAGCGGGTGCGGGGGGAGGTTCATCGAAGGGTTGGTCGTCATGTGCCGAGGGTGACAGCGGCAAGGGTTTTGTTCATGTGCAAGGCTGTCCCCTGTTGTTAGATTCGGATGGTCGGCAATCGTACTTCCCCGACGCTTTTCCCTGCGTCCGGGCACCCACCCACCACGTCCACACGTCCCACGATCCATGGCACTCATCCAGTACCTCACCCAGATCCAGTTCGAATTCGGCGCGATCAAGCTCCTGTCCAGCGAATGCGCGCGCATCGGCATCCATCGCCCGCTGATCGTGACCGACGCCGGCGTGCGTGCGGCCGGCGTGCTGCAGAAGGCGCTCGACGCCATTGCCGACCTGGAGGTCTCGGTGTTCGACCAGACCCCTTCCAACCCCACCGAGGCCGCGGTGCGCGCCGCCGTCGAGCTCTACCGCAGCGGCCGCTGCGACGGCCTCATCGCCGTGGGCGGCGGCTCGGCCATCGACTGCGCCAAGGGCGTGGCGATTGCCGCCACGCACGAAGGCCCGCTCAAGACCTACGCCACCATCGAAGGCGGCTCGCCCAAGATCACCGACCGCGCGGTGCCGCTCATTGCGGTGCCCACCACCAGCGGCACCGGCAGCGAAGTGGCGCGCGGCGCGATCGTCATCGTGGACGACCACCGCAAGCTCGGCTTCCACAGCTGGTTCCTGATGCCCAAGGCCGCGATCTGCGATCCCGAACTCACGCTCGGCCTGCCGCCCAAGCTCACGGCCGCCACCGGCATGGACGCGATTGCGCACTGCATGGAAACCTTTATGTCGGCCGCGTTCAATCCGCCGGCCGACGGCATCGGCCTGGACGGCCTGGAGCGCGCCTGGCTGCACATCGAGCGCGCGACCAAGGACGGCAGCGACCGCGAGGCGCGCCTGAATCTCATGAGCGCCTCGATGCAGGGCGCGATGGCGTTCCAGAAGGGCCTGGGCTGCGTGCATTCGCTCAGCCACAGCCTGGGCGGCGTCGACCCGCGCCTGCACCACGGCACGCTCAACGCCCTCTTCCTGCCCGCGGTGATCCACTTCAACGCGGGCGCCGAGTCGGTTCAGAAGGAGCAGCGGCTGCAGCGCATGGCGCAGGCGATGCACCTGGATTCGCCCGGCGATCTGGGCGAAGCGATCCGCGACATGAACGCGCGCCTCGGATTGCCGAAGGGGCTCGCGGAAGTCGGCGTCACGCCCGCGCTGTTCGAGCAGATCATCGACGGCGCCATGGCCGACCACTGCCACAAGACCAATCCGCGGCTCGCTTCGCGCGACGACTACAAGGCGATGCTCGAAGCGTCGATGTAAGCGGCCCGCGCCGGGTGCCCGAGGCGGCCAACGCCGCCGGGCGTGTCGGTTGCGCGATCTGGATCAATGCGATGCGGCCAGGCATCCCCATGCGTTCAATGCCTGATCCGCGGGAATTCCGCCCGAGGCATTTCTCGCAAGCGACGGCGCGCCGGCCGGGGCGTTGTCGTCGTGCACCCATTTGTCGAGATCGGAAACCGCATTCCAATTCAATTGCAGGGGGTTCAATCCCAATCTATTGAGCAATGAATTGGTGTTGTAGAAACCGTGGCTGTAGTTCTCGATGAAATAGGCGCGCACGGAATTATTTACTTCGTCCGCGGTTGCCTTTTGGGTCAATTTGCTGACAAATCCACCAGCCTGGGTACAAGGGACAAGAAAATCGGATGTCCCTTGGTAAATGATGATCTTCTTTCCCTTCTTGCCGGCCTTTTTCTGATTCGAGGCTGCATTGAAAAAATTGGCAAGATCACCCGGCTTGACATTCCATACAGGCGCCAATTCATCCAATAGACTGCTATAGCTGTCATAATTTGCGCCAGATTCAATAGCGACATTCGCCAGATGCCGGGATGTCGCACCCAGCCCATCGCTCAAGGTTTGCTCGGATACATCGCCGCCGAACAAGCTGGTCAGCATGGCCGCACCGCTGTTCCAGTTGACCACCCAATCATTGACGACCGCAGGCACCTCCAGCGTCTTGAGCAGATTGGTTTCGTCAACGGGAGGCGCGCCCGCCACAACGCCGTCGTACGCATCCGGCCAATTGGCAATAGCTTTCAACGCCTGCCTGCCGCCGGTGGAAATACCTACAAAATAGGTATCACTGGGCGCAATTCCTGTCAGTTTTTTAACCAGATATACCCCGACATCAAGCGATTTCTTGATGGAGTCCTGCCCGAAATTCTTTACCGCTTCCTGCTTGGGAACATCGCTGAGTTGCCTGCCCGGCCGCACGAATTGCGGATCGAATGCCTTGGACGATTCACCGGCGCCCGCATCACTCAGAACGACCGCGTAATTCGCCAGCGCCGATCCCTGAATTGAAGGTGAGAATTGCTGGTTGCTTTGCCGGCCCGCCGCCACGACGTCGGAACTCCAGGAAAATCCGCCGCCGCCCAGTTGGACGAATTTCCCATTCCATTGCGATGGAATATAAATCTGGTAATTGATATCGGGAACCCGATAATCGGGTGCCTTGACTGCCGGATCAATTCCTCCGGGGGATGTGGGCTGGATGGTTCCCTTTATCAGGCAGTAGGAAGGAAGCGCGAGCCAGATCTGTTGCACCGATGTGATCTTGAATCCGCCGGTCTTTGGCGAAGGAAATTTGGAATTGCGGAAATCATTCAATACGACATCGCCGTATGTCGATCCATTCAGCTGGTTGGAACATGTCCGGATAAGGGTGCTGGAAATATCGCTGTCCGCATGAGCGAATGAAAAGATTCCCCCGCAAGCCATTGCCGCAAAAAACGACTTGCGCAACCAAGGCGAATGACGCCGCCCCAAAGACCCACTATTTTCTGTTTTGGTCAAAATTTGTCTCCAATTGATTGAATTGAATATTCACGGGCGTCCATTTCCCAATGGCGCCATACCTTCTGTGAGGCCGTGAAATTCTCAATCGCCTGGCGATGGGCCGCGCTATCCCTGCGGCGCCATTCGAATGACCTTCAGTGCACGCGCAAGTGCGTTATTCCGCCTTCACCCCCGCCGTCCGGATGACCTTCCCCCACTTCGCCGTCTCCGCCGTGATGAACGCATCGAACTCCTCCGGCGTGCTGCCCGCCGGAATCGTGCCCATCGCGTCGAGCTTGGCGCGCGTCTCGTCGCTCTTGATGATCCGCGCGACTTCCTCCGACATCCGCTTGACGACGTCGCGCGGCGTGCCCGCCGGCGCCAGCATCCCGGCCCAGGTGCTGCCGGTGAAGCCGGCGAAACCCTGCTCGATGAAGGTCGGCACGTCGGGCGCGGCCGCGAGGCGCTTGTCGCCGGCCACGCCGATCAGACGCACCTTGCCGGCCTTGGCCTGGTTGATGAGGCCGGTGGGCGCATCGAAGAAAAGCTGGATCTGCCCGCCCATCAGGTCGGTCAGCGCCGGCACCGCGCCGCGGTACGGGATGTGGATCATGTAGGTCTGCGTGAGCGACTTCCACAGCTCGGTCGTCAGGTGCGCGGCCGAGCCGTTGCCCGAGGAGCCGAAACTCACCTTGCCCGGGTTGGCGCGCGCGTAGTCGATGAGCTCGCGCGCGGTCTTGAACGGCGCGTTGATGTTCACCGCGGCCAGCAGCGGCGAGACGCCCATCAGCGACACGCCCGTCAGGTCCTTCTGCGGGTCGTAGGGCAGCTTGGGGTACAGCGTGGTGTTGGCCGCATACGCCGCGATGACGACGCCGAAGGTGCTGCCGTCGGCCGGCGCCTTGGCGATGGCGTCCACGCCGATGAGGCTGTTGGCGCCGGGCTTGTTGTCGATGAGCACCGGCTGGCCCAGGCGAGCCTGCAATCCGATCTGCACGAGCCGCGCCATCTGGTCGGTGAAGCCGCCGGGCGTGTAGGGCACGACGATGCGGATCGGCTTGCTGGGCCACGCGGTCTGCGCGAAGGCGGGAACGGCGAGGCTGGATGCGGCGGCGGCGAGCGTGAATCGGCGGCGGGTCAGCGTAAGGGCTTGTGGCGGGGTGCGATGCATGTGGCTTTGTCTCTTGGTGGCTTCTGAAGAATGGTTCGAACCATTCTCGAAGCGCCACAGGCGATGGCCGTCAGGGTTTGTCCCGGCGGCGGGCCTCTCGGCCCTCCTCTCAGTGCGCGAGCGGCAGATGCATGTCGAACCGCGCACCGCCACCGGCTTCGTTCGACGCCTCGATGCGCCCGCCGTGCGCATGCACCACCGCCTGCGACAGCGCGAGGCCCAGCCCCAGGCCCGGCGTGGCTTCCGAGCGCGCGCCGGCGCCGCGGTAGAAGCGCTCGAACAGGTGAGGCAGATCGTCGCTGCGGATGCCGGGGCCGTGGTCCGACACGCTGATCACCGCCTCGCCGGCCTCGCCCGCCTCTGCATCGGCGCGCAGGCGCACGCGCACCTCGGTGCCGGCCGGCGAGAACTTCAGCGCGTTGTCCAGCAGGTTGGCCAGCGCCAGGCTGGCCGCACCGCGCGCCACCCGCGCGGCCACGGGCGGCGCGGGTTCCAGCAGCAGCGTCAGTTGCCGTTCGCGTGCCAATGGCTCGAGTCGCCGCACGGCTTCTTCGGCCAGCGCGTTCAGCGACACGGTCTCGGCCGCGTCGCGCTCCTGCCCCGCGTCCAGCCGCGCCAGCACGAGCAGTTCCTCGACCAGCAGCGTGAGCGACTCCACCTCTTCGAGCGACGAGTGCAGCGTTTCCACATAGGCAGCCGGTTCGCGCGGGCGCCGCAGCGCGAGTTCGAGTTCGGTGCGCAGACGCGACAGCGGCGAGCGCAGCTCGTGCGAGGCATCGGCGGTGAAGCGGCGCTGCGCCTCCATGCCGTGCTCGATCCGTCCCAGCATGGCATTGAGCGTGTCGACCAGCCGCCCGATTTCGTCGCGCGATCCCGGATGCGGCAAGCGCTCGCCGAGGTTCGCGTCGCCGATGCGGTGCGCCTGCCGCACCACATCGTCAATGGCGCCGAACGCGCGCCGGGTGATCAAGGCGCCGGCCGCGCCGAGCGCCAGCAGCAGCGATCCGCCGAGGATGAGAAAGAGCACGCTGGCCATGGCCACGGTGCGGTTCACATCGTCCAGCGAACCGGCCACCTGCACCGCCAGCAGCGAGGGCCGCCCCGAGCCTTTCGCTCCCTTGGGCGCCGGCACCGGCACCGAGACCATGCGGGTCGGCTCCTCGCCGAAGCCGTCGAGCGTTTCGAACACGGTCTCACCGGCAGCGAGCCGGTCGCGCAGCACGGGCGGCAAGGGCAACTGCGCTTCGCCGAGGTTGGCGCTGCGCGCGACCACGCCGCCGCGCGCATCGACGATCTGCACCAGCCGGTCGAGCCGCACGAACGACGGCGCACCCGGGCCGGGCGGCGCCTCGTGCACCGTCACCGGGCTGCCGTCGCTCGCGGCCAGCAGCATGCCCATTTCCGTTTCGGCCAGCGCCAGCAGCGCCGCATCGAGTTCGCGGTGCACATTGCGTGAGAACACGAGGTAGGCGCAGAACGCGGCCATCGCCATCACCACCACGATGACGCCCACATGCGCCAGCGCCAGGCGCTTGCGCAGGCTAAGCATGGCCGTCGTCCGGCGGCGCGAGCCGGAAGCCGCGTCCGCGCACCGTGTGGATCAGCGGCGCGGCGGGCGGCGCATCGACCTTGCGGCGCAGGTTGCCGATGTGCACGTCGATCAGGTTGTCGATGGCGATCAGGTCGTCCTTCCACACCTGCTCGGCCAGGCGCGAGCGGCTCACCACCTCGCCGGCATGGCGCATCAGGATCTGCAGGATCGCGAACTCCTTGTGGGTGAGGTCGAGCGCCTGGCCGCCGCGCATCACGCGCTGGCTTTGCGGATCGAGGCTCAGGTCGGCCAGCGCGAGCACCACCGGCCGCATGATTTCGGAGCGCCGCAGCAGCGCGCGCACGCGCGCCAGCAGCTCGTCGAAGGCAAAGGGCTTGGTGAGGTAGTCGTCGGCGCCGTTGTTGAGGCCAGCCACGCGGTCGCCGAGCGCATCGCGGGCGGTGAGCATCAGCACCGGGGTCTTGCAGCCGCGCTGGCGCAGGTCGCGGCAGAGCGTGAGGCCGTCCTTGCCGGGGAGCATCCAGTCCAGCACGATCAGGTCGTAGGCGATGACGAAGGCCTCTTCGTCGCCCTCCTCCGCCGTGTGCACCACATCGACGACGAAGCCTTCTTCCTGCAGGCCGCGGGCCAGGAGGCGCGCGGCCTTGCGGTCGTCTTCGATCAACAGGATTCTCATGGGGCTGGATCATGCCTCGCGGCGGCGCGGCCGATCCTGAAGACATCTTCAGGATTTCTTGGGAGCTTCTTCAGGCACGCCTCGCTATCTTTCGCCGCTGGGGCGACAGGGCGGATCAAGCACACGGGAACACGTTCCGTGCGCGGCGCGGCCGGCCCGCAAACGGACGCCTCGCATCGTGACGAAGAAACATCCACAGCCCCTTCTCCCGCGCGGGTGGCTGGCCCTCGGCCTCCTGGCCGGCGCGGCCCTGCTGCTCGTCTTGACCGTCTACCGCGCCCACGCCAGCGCGCCGCCGGCCGCGGCGCCCGGGCCGCTGCTGGTGCGCGAGGGCAACCGGTTGATCGTTCCCGCGGGCTCGGCGCTGCGCGACCGGCTGCGCGTCGAGACCGTCGGCGACGAAGCCTCCGCGCATGAAGTCGCCCTGCCGGCCACGGTGGAAGCCGACCCGGCCCGCACCGCCAACATCGTGCCGCCGCTCACCGGCAAGCTGGTCGAGCTGAAGGTGCGGCTGGGCGACACGGTGCGGCGCGGCCAACTGCTGGCCACCATCGCGTCGCCCGATCTCGCCCAGGCCGTGGCCGATGCGCAGAAGGCGCGCGATGCGCTCGACCTGGCGCAGCGCGCGCTGGTGCGGGCGCGCGGCGTGAACGAAGCGGGTTCCAACGCGGCCAAGGATGTCGAAGCCGCCCGGAGCAGCGTGGCGCAGCAGGCCGCCGAACTGCAGCGCAGCGAAATGCGGCTGCGCACGCTGGGCGCCGATGGCAGCGGCGCCTCGTCAGGCCGCGGGTCGCAGGTTCTCAACATCACCGCGCCCATGGCCGGCACGGTCACCGCGCTGAACGCCGCAGCGGGCGCCAACCTGAACGACGCCAATGCGGTGCTGATGACGGTGTCGAACCTCGATGCGGTCTGGGTCACGGTCAACGTGCCGGAAAACCTCTTGAGCGCGGTGGCGCCGGGGCAGAACGCGGTGGTCTCGCTCGCGGCCTATCCGGGGCGCAGCTTCAGCGGCAAGGTCGCCTTCGTGAGCGCGGTGCTCGATGCGGATTCGCGCCGCGCCCGCGCCCGCATCGTGTTCGCCAACCCCGAGGGCCTCTTCAAGCCCAACATGTATGCGACGGCGGTGCTCGGCGTTCCGCAGGCGCGGCAGCCGCAGGTGCCGGCCTCGGCGCTCCTCATGAACAACGACAGCGTGAGCGTGTTCGTCGAGGCGGCGCCCTGGACCTTCGTGCGGCGCGCGGTCGAGCCGGGCCGCGAAGACGGCGACAGCGTGCGCATCCGCAATGGCCTTGCGGCCGGCGAGCGCGTGGTGGTGCGTGGCGGTGTGCTGCTGAATGATTAACCTCGTCATCACCCAATTCTTTCGCCGCAGGCACCTGGCCTGGGCGATGTCGGTGGCGCTGCTGCTGTTCGGCGCCTGGTCGTGGACGCAGATGACGGTCGAGGCCTACCCGGATCTCGGCGACGTCACGGTGCAGGTCACGACGCAGGTGAACGGCCTGGCCGCCGAAGAAATCGAGCAGCAGATCACCACGCCGCTGGAGCGCGCGCTGAGCAACACGCCGGGCCTGGCCTCGATCCGCTCGAGCAGCACCTTCGGGCTGTCGCTCATCAACCTGAGCTTCAAGGACGGCACCGACGACTACTTCGCGCGGCAGCGCGTGAGCGAGCGCATGGGGCAGGTCAGCCTGCCCTCTGGCGCGCAGCCCGGGCTGGGCCCGGTGGCGGGGCCGGCGGGCGAAATCTATCGCTACACGCTCGAATCGGACACGAAGAACCTGATGGAGCTCTCCGAGATCCAGCGCTGGACGGTCATTCCCGCGCTGCGCCAGGTGGCGGGCGTGGTGGACATCAACAACTTCGGCGGCTTCACCAAGGAATTCCAGCTCGAACTCGATCCGTCCAAGCTGCAGACATACGGCCTGGTGCTGAACGACGTGGTCACGGCCATCAACAACAACAGCGCCAATGCCGGCGGCGGGCGCATCGCGCGCGGCGACCAGAGCTACGTGGTGCGCGGCATCGGGCAGATTCACACGCTGGACGATCTGGGCGGGGTGGTGGTGGCGCAGAACAACGGCTCGCCGGTGCTGGTGCGCGACCTGGGGCAACTGCAGTTCGGCCACCAGGAGCGCGGCGGCATCCTCGGCAAAGACACGAACCCCGACACCATCGAGGGCATCGTGCTGATGCTCAAGTACGAGAACCCCTCGCGCGTGCTCGAAGGCGTGCACAAGAAGATCGACGAACTGCAGGCCGAGCTCGCGCCGATGGGCGTGAAGATCGTGCCCTACATCGACCGCGACGACCTGGTGAAACTCACCGTCGACAAGGTCACGCACACGGTGCTCGAAGGCATGGCGCTGGTGTGCTTCGTGCTCATTCTTTTCCTGGGCAGCCCGCGCAGCGCGGTGGTCGCGGCGGTGGCGATTCCGATGTCGCTCGTCACGGTGTTCATCGTGATGCACTTCACCCGCATGCCGGCCAACCTGTTCTCGCTGGGGGCGATCGACTTCGGGATCATCGTGGACGGCGCCATCGTGGTGATGGAAGCGATCCTGCGACGGCGCGAAGAAGAACCGCACGCTACGCTCACCGAAAGCAACATTCTGGAGACGGTGAGCCATGTATCGGGGCCGATCTTCTTTGCCACGCTGATCATCATCACGGCTTACTTTCCGCTGTTCGCCTTCGAGCGCGCGGAGGGCAAGCTGTTCAAGCCGATGGCGTTCACCGTGGGCTATGCGCTGGTGGGTGCCCTGCTCTGCGCGCTGACGCTCATTCCGAGCCTGGCCTACGTGGCGCTGCGCAAGCCGAGCAAGCCCTTCGTCAACAAGCCGCTGGTGTGGCTCACGGCCGCCTATCGGCGCGTGCTCTCCAGGCTTTTGGATGCACCGGCCATCGCCTACGGCCTGAGCGCGCTGGCGCTCGCCGCGGTGGTGGTGCTGGGTGCCACGGCCGGGCGCGAGTTCCTGCCCGACATCGACGAAGGCGCGCTGTGGCTGCAGGTGCAGTTGCCCTCGGGCCTGTCGCTGGACAAGGCCAGCGAGATGGCGACCGAGCTGCGCCATGTGTTGCTCGAATACCCCGAGGTCTCGTACGTGGTGACCCAGCTCGGGCGCAACGACGACGGCACCGACCCCTGGACGCCCTCGCACATGGAGGTGCCGGTGGGCCTGAAGCCGTATGCCGAATGGCCCGCGGGCGTGAACAAGGCGGCCTTCGTGCGCACGCTGACCGAGCGCTTCGCGAAGATGCCGGGCTTCGACGTGGGCATCAGCCAGCCCATCATCGACGGCGTGAACGATTCGGTGGGCGGCGCCCACAGCCCACTGGTGCTGCGCATCTACGGCGACGACCTGAAGGAAAGCCGGCGCATCGGCAACCAGATCGTCGAGCTGCTGGGCACGGTGCGCGGCACGGCCTCTGCCTCGCTGTTCCAGGAGCCGCCGATTCCGCAGGTGGTGATCCAGCTCGACCGCGCGGCGGCGGCGCGCTTCGGCGTCAACGCGAGCGACGTGGCCAACCTGATCCAGACCGGCATCGGCGGCGCGCCGGTGATCACGGTGTACGCGGGCAACCGCACCTACAACGTGGCGGTGAAGATGCCAAAGAGCGCCAAGGGCGGCACCGAGGCCATCGGCGCGCTGCTGCTCAACAGCACGAGCGGCGCCAAGGTGCCGCTGTCGCAGGTGGCCGACATCCGGCTGCAGACCGGCGAGAGCACCATCTCGCACGAGATGAACGAGCGCCAGATCACCGTGCGCGTGGACAACCGCGACCGCGACTTGGCTTCCTACCTGGTCGAGGCGAGGGAACGCATCGCCAAGGAGGTGAAGTTCGACCCCGCCAAATTCAGGCTGCAATGGGCCGGCCAGTTCGAGAACCAGCAGCGCGCGCAGGCCCGGCTGGGCGTGTCGCTGGCGATCGTGGTGGCGATCATGGCGGTGCTGCTGTTCTTCCAGTTCGGCAAGATCCGGCAGGTGGTGCTGATCCTGGGCGTGGTGCCGATGGCCACGCTGGGCGGGCTGATCGCGGTGCATGTGGCGGGCGAAACGCTCAACGTGGCCACGGCGGTCGGCTTCATCGCGCTCTTCGGGGTGTCGATACAGAACGGGATCATCATGGTCGCGAACTTCCGCCGCGTGCGCGGCGAAGGGCTGGCGCTGCAGGCCTCGGTGCTCGAAGGCGCCGCCGAGCGCCTGCGGCCGGTGCTGATGACGGCCACCGTGGCCTCCGTCGGCATGCTGCCCGCGGCCCTGGCGACGGGCGTGGGCACCGACGTGCAGCGCGGCCTGGCGACGGTGGTGGTCGGCGGGCTGGTGGTGTCCACGCTGCTGACGCTGTTCATCCTGCCCACCCTTTATTTCGCGCTGGAGCGCTTCTTCGAGCGCAAGGGCTGGGGCCTCCGCTCGCGGCGCGACCGCTGAAAGCCGGAACATCATGAAGACGACAAGATTGACGGTTCACTGCACCGCAGTGTTCGCTGCGTGCATCGCGCTGCTGGGCGGCTGCGCGGTCGGCCCCGACTACGTGCGGCCGCCGCTGAACCTGCCGGCGCAATACACGCCGGCCCCGGCCACCTCCACAGCCGGCGAAGGCGTGCCGCTGCAGCGCCTTTCGCCCGACCTCGACGTGCCCGCCCAGTGGTGGCAGGCCTTTCGCTCCGAGCCGCTGAACGCGCTGGTCACCCAGAGCCTGGCCGGCAACCCCGGCATCCAGGCGGCCGACGCATCGCTGCGTGCCGCCCGCGAGAACGAAGCGGCGGACCGGGCCGCGTTCTGGCCCGCCGTCGCGCTCGGCTACGCGCCCACGCGGCAGCGCGTGGCCGGTGCCGTCGCGAGCCCGGTGTCGTCGAACGCGAGCCTCTACACCCTGCACACGGCGCAGGTCACCGTGTCCTATACGCCCGATGTGTTCGGCGCCACGCGCCGGCAGGTCGAGGGTTCGCAGGCACAGACCGAAGTCCAGCGTTTCCAGTGGCTGGCCGCGCGGCTGTCGCTGAGCAGCAATGTGGTGGCGGCCGCGATCACCGAGGCTTCGCTGCGCGCGCAGCTGGACGCCACGCGGGCCATCGTCGACGGGCAGAAGGACGTGCTCGCGGCCTATCGCAAGCAGCAGGCGCTCGGCCAGGTGGCGCCGGCCGATGTCGATGCGCAGGAAGCCGCGCTCGCCGCCACCGAGGCCACGCTGCCGTCGTTCGACAAGCAACTCGCGCAGCAACGCAACCTGCTGGCCACGCTGGCGGGCCGCTACCCGGCCGAAGGCGTGGCGGCGCACTTCGATCTCGATGCGCTGCAACTGCCTTCGGAATTGCCGCTGACCCTGCCCTCCCGCCTGGTCGAACACCGCCCCGACGTGCGCGCAGCCGAGGCGCAATTGCAAGCCGCGAGCGCCGCCATCGGCGTGGCGGTGGCCGCGCGGCTGCCCAATGTGACGCTCGGGGTGAACAGCTACGGTTCGTCGGCCGCCACGCTGTCGGAGCTCTTCAAGTCGTCGTCGCTGTTCTGGACCGTGGCTGCGAGCGTGACCCAGCCGATCTTCGACGGCGGCGCGCTCAAGCACCGTGAGGCAGCGGCCAGAGCGTCGTTCGACCAGGCGGCGGCGCAGTACCGCGCCACCGTGCTCGCCGCGTTCCAGGACGTCGCCAACACGCTCGAAGCCATCGATGCCGACACCCGCGGCCTGCAGGCTGCGCTGAAGGCCGACCGCACCGCGGCGCAAAGCCTGGAACGCACGCGGCGGCAGGTGGCACTCGGCGATGCGAGCACGCTGTCGCTGCGCGTCGCCCAGCAGGCCCGCCAGCAGGCGCTGCTCGCGCTGGTGCAGGCGCGCGCCCTGCGGTTGACCGATGCCGCGGCGCTGTTCCAGGCGCTGGGCGGTGGCTGGTGGAATCCGCCAACGGACGGTATCGCGGCAGCGTCTTCGAACTCCCTTCCCCACATGTCCCTCATTTCCCACACGACCGTTGCCAACGCCGCGGGACCGACATCGCCATGAACATCCTTCGTCACGACATGGGACCGCGCTTCAGCGAGATGGTGGTCGTCGACCTGGGCACGGCGCGCCTGCTCTACCTCTCGGGCCAGGTCGCGGAGAACCCCTCGCTCGACATCACGGGCCAGATGCGCGAGGTGCTCCGCCACATCGACAGGCTGCTCGCCATGCAAGGCGCGAGCAAGAAGGACCTGGTCAGCGCCACGATCTACCTGCGCACCGTGGGCGACTATGCCGCGATGAATTCGGTGTGGGACGAATGGGTGCCCGCCGGCCATACGCCGGCGCGGGCCACGGTGGGCGCGAAGCTGATCGACTCGGAATACCGGGTCGAGATCCAGGTCACGGCCGCGATCGGAACCACGCCATGAGCCCTGCCTGGCGCGCCAGCGTGCTGTGGGCTTTCGTGCTCGGAGGCTGCACGGCGTTCGATGCCCATTCGCTCGACCGGGCCGCGGGCTGGCATGCGGCGCAGGTCGTCGCCGTGGGCCGCGCGGGCGACCTGTCGGGCACCGCCGACCGTGACTGCGGTGCGGCGGGCGACGCCTCGGCGCGCTATGCGGTCGTGCGCTATCACAACGGCGGCGTGCATTCGCGCTCGCTGGGCACCGACCGGCTGCCGGTGGACACCGCGCTCAAGGTGGGTGACGCGGTGTACGTGAACACCCTCGACTGCGCCGCGCCGCTGATGACGCCGGCTCAGAGAGGCAGCAGTTCGGGTGCGCCGTCGCGCTGAAGCCAGCCCTCGAATTCCTCTGACAGCCGCTGGGCTTCACGCGTCGCCTTGCCCCAGGCCGTGATACGCGCCTGTGCATCGTTCTGGAAATGAATGAAGTCCTTGCGGTCCGGCAGCTTGCCGTTGGGCAGCGACTTAACCCATTCGGGATCGGGCGCCAGCACCACCATGCGGTCGAGAAAACCCGTGGACTTGTGGCGCCAGCGCAGGCCCTTGTCGAGCCAGCCCGGCACCACAGCGCGCTGGAAGTGCGGATACAACACGATGCCTTCGTCGGCAGGCTGGTAGTCCAGGTGCAGGTGGTAGTCGGTGATGCCGCCGTCCCAGTACGCACCGCGCGGCGCGCCGGGGATGTCGTGCACCGCGGCGAGCAGGAACGGGATCGAGCACGAGGCTTGCAGCACCATGTTGAAGTTGGCTTCGCTCAGCGCGTGCTGGCGGGTGCGGAAGTCCTGCGTGCCGAAAGGCAGCGCCGCGCCGGGCGTGGAAAACACGCAGCGCTCCAGCCACGCGCCCAGGCTCTTGCGATAGACGCTGTTGGAGGCAAAGGCGCCCAGGTAGCCGAACGGCGTGCGCGCCCTGCCCTCGCGCCCGAGGATGTGGCGGCCGCGCGAGGTCACCACATGCAGGCGGTAACGCGGGTGGTTCAGCACCTCGCCGATGCGCCCGCCGTAGAAATCGACCAGGCTTTCAGCAAAGCGCTCGCTGAGCTGGCGCGGGCTCAGCCGCTTCTGGCCCGGCGGCACTTCGAACTGCTGGCGCACGTAGTCGTGCTCGAAACGCTGGAAAGCGGCCTCGGGGTCGGAAAGGCACGCCGTCGCGAGCCGCCACGCGCCGATCGACGCGCCCACCAAGTGCACTTGCTGGCTCGACTGCGTGAGCCAGCGGCCGAAGATGAAGCGATCGAGCGGCCCGAGGATCAGGCCCTTGGGCCCGCCCGCCGCACCGGGGACGGTGCGCACGTCCTCGGGGCGCAGGCCGTGCTGCTCGATGTGCTTGCGGGCCGCGGGGCCGGCGTAGATGCGCAGGGCTTTCATGCCGGATGCGTCAGCAAGAACCGTGCGGCACGGTTACTTGCGCAACCCCTGCAGCTTCGCAAACGCACTGGCCATCTGCCCCGCCGGCTGCGGCGAGCTATCGCGCCTTCCTTGTTGCTGCTGGCCTCGCCCCGCCCCTTCGAAGCGGTTGTCGCGCGGCCCGTCGCGGCGCGCGGGCGATGCATCGAGCTTCATCGACAGGCCGATGCGCTTGCGCGCCACGTCCACTTCCATCACCTTGACCTTGACGATGTCGCCGGTCTTCACGACCTCGCGCGCATCGTTGACGAACTTGTGGCTCAACTGGCTCACGTGCACCAGGCCGTCCTGATGCACGCCGAGGTCGACAAAAGCGCCGAACTGCGCCACGTTGCTCACGGTGCCCTCGAGGATCATTCCCTCGACCAGGTCCTTGATGTCGTCCACGCCGTCGTTGAAGCGCGCCACCTTGAAGTCGGGGCGCGGGTCGCGGCCGGGTTTCTCGAGTTCGCCCAGGATGTCCTTGACGGTGATGACGCCGAACTTCTCATTGGCGAAGAGCTCGGGCTTCAGGGTCTTGAGCATCTCGGCACGGCCCATCAGCTCGGCGATCGGCTTGCCGGTCTTCACGATGATCTGCTCGACCAGCGGATAGGTTTCCGGGTGCACGCCGGTGATGTCCAGCGGGTCGGCACCGCCGCGGATGCGGAGGAACCCGGCGCTCTGCTCGAAGGCCTTGGGGCCGAAGCCGGTGACGTCGAGCAATTGCTTGCGGGTGGAAAACGCGCCGTTCGATTCGCGCCATCGCACCACGGCCTTGGCCACGCTGCCCGAGAGGCCGGACACGCGGCTCAGGAGCGGCACGCTCGCCGTGTTGAGGTCCACGCCCACCGAGTTCACGCAGTCCTCGACCACGGCCTGCAGGGTGCGGGCGAGTTCGCTCTGGTTCACGTCGTGCTGGTACTGGCCGACGCCGATGCTCTTGGGGTCGATTTTCACGAGCTCGGCCAGCGGGTCCTGCAGGCGCCGCGCGATGGAGGCGGCGCCGCGCAGGCTCACGTCCACGTCGGGCATTTCCTGCGAGGCGAATTCGCTGGCGGAATACACCGAAGCGCCGGCCTCGCTGACCACGACCTTGTCGACCGTCATCTCGGGTGCGCCGGCCTGCGCGGCCATCTTGGCCAGCAGCTTGATGAGGTCGGCGGCCAGCTTGTCGGTCTCGCGGCTGGCGGTGCCGTTGCCGATGGCGATGAGGTTCACGCCGTGCTTGGCGCAGAGCTTGCCCAAGGTGTGGAGCGATCCTTCCCAGTCCTTGCGCGGCTCGTGCGGGAACACGGTGGCGGTCTCGACCAGCTTGCCGGTGGCATCGACCACGGCGACCTTCACGCCGGTGCGGATGCCCGGGTCCAGGCCCATCACGACGCGCGGGCCGGCCGGTGCGGCGAGCAGCAGGTCGCGCAGGTTGTCGGCGAACACCTTGATCGCGACCTTCTCTGCCTCTTCGCGGAGGCGCGTGAACAGGTCGCGCTCGGTGGACAGCGCCAGCTTCACGCGCCAGGTCCAGGCCACGCACTTGCGCAGCAGGTCGTCGGCCGGGCGGCCCGCGTGGCTCCAGCCCAGGTGCAGCGCGATCTTGCCTTCGGCGATGCTGGGCTTGCCCGGCTCGGGCTCGACGGGCAGCACCAGCTTGGCGTCGAGGATGTCGAGCGCTCGGCCGCGGAACACGGCCAATGCGCGGTGCGACGGCACGCGGCCGATGGGTTCGTCGTATTCGAAGTAGTCGCGGAACTTGGCGATGTCGGCGTTGTTTTCGTCCTTGCCGGCCATGAGGCTGGACTTGAGCAAGCCTTCGGCCCAGAGCCATTCGCGCAGGCGCTGCACCAGAACGGCGTCTTCGGCCCAGCGCTCGGAAAGGATGTCGCGCACGCCGTCGAGAACGAGCGGCACGGTGGAGAAATCGGGGCCCGGCTTGCCGTCGTCCAGCGTGGTGGCCGGTTGCAGGAAGGCCTTGGCTTCGACGGCCGGGTCGAGCGTGGGGTCGGCCAATAGCTTGTCGGCGAGCGGCTCGATGCCGAATTCGCGGGCGATCTGGCCCTTGGTGCGGCGCTTCTGCTTGAAGGGCAGGTAGAGGTCTTCCAGCTCCTGCTTGGTGGGCGCGAATTCGATCGCGGCGCGCAGCTGGGGAGTGAGCTTGCCCTGCTCGTCGATGGCCTTGAGCACCGCCACGCGGCGGTCCTCGAGCTCGCGCAGGTAGGAAAGACGGGCTTCGAGTTCGCGCAGCTGGATGTCGTCGAGGCCGCCGGTCACTTCCTTGCGGTAACGGGCGATGAAAGGAACCGTGGCGCCTTCGTCGAGCAGTTCGACGGCGGCCTTCACCTGGTGCTCGCCGACCTTGATTTCAGTGGCGAGCTGGCGAATGATTTTCTGCATGTCTTGAGCGCATCCCGGGCAAAGCGCGGAAGTTTGCCATAGGCGCGGACGGGCTCCGGCGGCAGCGGCCCCGCGCGTTGTTACAGGCTGCTCGCAGTGTCCGGCCCGGCGCCGGCCGGCCCGGCTTCGGCGTCCGACACCACGAGGCGCACCCGCAACCCGTGCGGCTCGGTGTCCATGACAGCCAGCTCGCCGCCGAGCGCATCGGCCCGGGCGCGCATGCTGCGAAGCCCCTTGCCCAGTTGCTCCAGCGGCATCGGCGCCGATGCCTGGAGGCCGCGGCCGTTGTCCAGCACTTCGAGCACGAGGCCGCGCGTGCGGCCCAGCGGGCCGAAGCGCACCTCGACGATGCTCGCGTGGGAGTGGCGCAGCACATTCGACAGGGCCTCTTGCGCGATCCGGCAGATCTGCATCGCGGATTCGGCGGACAGCGTGCGGGCGAGCGGCACGTCCTGCACGTGCCACACGAGGCCGATGCCCAGCCGGTCGAATGCCGGCTGCAACCGGTAGCGCAGGTGGGCCAGCCGCTCGACGATGCTGGCCGAGGCTTCGTCGTCCAGGGAATCGACGGTCATCTGCAATTCCAGCAGGCAAGCCTGCAGCGCCCTCGACAGCTCGCTGGGCTCGGCCGCGCGCGGGTCCTGGCTGGCCAGGAGCGCCATCAGCCGCGAGCCGACGCCGTCGTGCAGGTCACTGGCGATGCGGCGCCGCTCGGCCAGCACCGCCTGCACCTGCCGAAAGCGCGCGACGCGGCGGCGCGAGAGATACCAGATGCCGAGGATCATCCCGAGCACGGCCACGTTGACGCCCTGCAGCGCCCAGAACGCGAGCGGGATGTCGTTGATCTCCACCGACATCGCCGAGGTGGCCCGCAGCACCTGCCCGGTTACCGGCGTGAGGTGCAGCGCACCGGCCAGCGCGGTCCACAGCAGCATCCGGCGGCGCGAAGCGCGGGGCCAGAGCCAGGCCAGGAGCGCGGACCATGCGGCGATCGAGAGCCACACGAACTGGTCTTCGAGGTAATGCGGTAGCTGGGGCACCGAGGACCACATGACCGTATCGACCCGTTGCATACCGTTGTGGGTTGCAACGGTTTCAGAGTAGTCCCCTGTGCGAGGCGAAGCTCACCGCCTGGGCGCGGGTGTGCGCGTGCAGCTTGCGGTAGATGTTCTTCACGTGGGCATTGACCGTTTGCGCGCTGATGGTGAGCTGCAATGCGATCTCTTCGGTCACATACCCCGTGGCTACAAGTCGCAACACTTCACGCTCCCGTGCGGACAGCGCGGCCTTGGTCTCGGGCGGGCGCACCGGGCTCTGGTTGCTGCGCTGGTGATCCAGGTGCACGAGCAAGCGGCGTGCGAGCCGGGGCGTGATGGCGGCCCCTCCGTTCACCACCTGCAGCACGGCCTGCGCATAGCTCTGGAACCATGCGTTCTTCACCAGGAAACCGGAGGCGCCAAGCTCGAAGGCGTGCAGCACCTGGGGTTCGTCCTCGATCGCCGAGATGACGATGATTTCGGCGGCACTGCGGTGTTTCTTGGCTTCTTCGATCAGCTCGAAGCCGCTGCCGTCGCCCAAGCGGATGTCGACCATGAGCACGTCGAATTCGTGTTGCATCAGGAGGCGCCGCCCTTCGCGCAGGCTACCGGCCTGGCCTTCGAGCTGGATGCGCAGGTCGCCGAGCAGTTCCTGCGCGATGACGCGTCTGACAAAGGGGTCGTCGTCGACCAGCACGACGCGCACCGGCTTGGTCTGTTGGCCCGTCAGATAGTCGGGCCAGGGAAGCGAGTCGGCAGAGGGGGCAAGCAGCCCGCCGAACTGGCCAGGATTCGAGAAATTCCTGGCGCTCGCGTTGACCTCTGTCAACGAAATGTCAAGCTCATTTTCCATTTCTATCCCCTAGTGACAAAAACTACCGCTTGTTCGTGAGCAAAAGTTAATTCATTTCTACTCAAATTTCGTCCGGGAGCTTTTTTGATTACTTTGGTTTCGTCTTGTTGCACTCAGGGACTAATGTGTACTAAAGACGTAGGCGCGACAAGGGCCGCCATGCGGAAAGGGACCCCTTGGCACGGCCCCCGCACCCTCCCCTCCCATTGCTTTCGCCATAGCCTTGCACTACCCACCACAGGGCATTTTTAGATTCCTTTTCGACGCTGAAACTGCATCCCGGTCGCAACGGAAACATTCAATCCGCGCTCGCTGACCGTTGGCTGATGGCCGGATACGCCGGCGATCGGGTTCGTTTCAACACTATCGAGGAAGCATCATCATGAAGAAGACTCTCATCACGGCAGCCGTGGTCCTGCTTGCAGGCGTGGCCTCGGCAACCAGCACCACGGCGCTGGCCGTCACCAACACGAGCACCGGTTCTTCCAGCTCGGCAGGGTCGGTGGCAGCGAGCTCCGGCACCGGCAGCGCACTGAGCTACAACTCGGCCACTTCCAGCTCGGCGGCCACGGCCAATGCAGCAGGCGGCGCGGTCAGCATTCCGGGTCTGCGCGTCGGTGGTGCAACAGCCAGCGGCTCGGCGACCACGCAAGGCCGCGTGACCAGTGTTGCCGCAACGACCGGCAACGGCGCAGCCATCGGCGGTGCCAATGCCTCGGCCAATGCAGGTTCGTCCGCCGGTGCCGGCTACTCCGCAGGCGGCCCGAACCAAGTGAGCGGCACGGCAGGCGGCGCAGCAACCTCCACCACCAACAACACGGCAGCCACCGCAGCCGGTCCTGGCGGCGGTCTGGCAGTGGTGACGCGCACCTCGGGCACGACCTCGGGCTACAGCGCCTCCTCGGGCGCGATCAACGGCTTCGTCAACGGCACGACCACCTCGGCGACGGCGGGCTCGGCCGGCGGCTCCTTCGGCGTGACCAACTTCGCGATCGGCAATGCCGGCGGCCTCAGCAACGGTGGCGGCACCGGCGGCACCGCGGGCGCCGGCGCAACCGCATCGGCTCCCTGAACGGGGCATGCCACGGTTGTTGGACCAGAAACGGGGAGGGGCATGCCCCCTCCCCTGGCTTTCAAAGGAGTGAGAACATGAAAAAACTGATTGTCCTGACCTTGATGGGCTTGTCCGCGGGCGGCGCTTTGGCGCAGACGGCGGGCGGTGCCAACAACCAGTCATCGAGTTCGGCTACCACATCGGCGCAGGGCAACACCCAGGCCGTGAACTTCAACAGCAACACGCCGGCGGACACCACCACCCGCTCGACGTTGAACAGCAACCAGAACATCAACAACACCGGTGCCACCACGAATACCGTGGATTACCGGGGTAGTTACACGGTCAAGAACGTGCCGTCGGTCAACGGGCCCAACCTGACGACCAGCAACGACACCTGCATGGGCAGCACGAGCGCCAGCGCGAACGGCCCGGGCGTCGGCATCAGTTTCGGCACCACCTGGACGGACGAGCACTGCAAGCGCCTGAAGATGAGCCGCGAGCTCTGGAACAAGGGCATGAAGGCGGCATCGCTCGCGATGGACTGCATGGACTCCGCCGCCATGGCCGCGCTGGAGATGACCGGCACGAAGTGCCCGCAGTCCATGACCGCCGAGGAGCGGGTGAGCGCGTTCGGGCCGTACGCCTCGCCGGCGAACGCCGCCGCGCAGGTGGTCGGCCAGCCGGTCGCGGCGATGACGCCACCCATGGCGCCCATGCAGCCCATCGCGGTGTCGGTGCAGCCGATGCAGCCGCCGCAGGCGGTGGTCGTTGCGCCGCAGGTCGCTTCGGTGCCCCCTCCCACGTCGGCATCCACGTCGACGTCGGCGCCGACCCCGCTGCCATTGCCGCAGGCTCCCCTCGTCGAAGCGGCGCCCGTGCCGCAAGCGGCTGCTCCGGCTCAACCAGTGCAGCCCGCGCAGGAAGAGCCGCAGCAGGCCGCGGTGACCATGCCGGTCGAGCCCGCCGGCGTTGTGGCCGTCGAGCCCATCGGCGAGATCGCGTCGGCACCGCAAGCGGCCGTCGGTTCGCAATGACCGCCGGGAGCCCATGATGACCAGGACCGTCTTCCTCTGGATCGCGGCTTGCTGCGTGGCTTCGGCCTCCGCGGGCCCTGTCGTTCCCAACCTGCGCATCGAACGGGTGACCTTCGGCAGCGGCCTGCAGAACGCCAGCGGCACCGACAACGCCGAGCCAGTCGGCGACCTCGGCGTGTGGCATGTGCCGCAGTACCTGCCCGGCTATCCGACGTCGGCGACCATCTGGCCGCGCGTGGTCGTGATCCAGTGCGCCAACGAGCTGTGCTCGGGCTACGAGGTCACGCCCGAGCTGGGGCGCGGCGAATACCTGTTCTTCCGGCCAGCGCGGAAGTAACAAGTCTTGAACAGTTGCAAGCGCGGCCGGGTCGTCCCGGCCGCGCTTTGCCGCGCGCCTCATTTTTACCCGGGTTATATTGCGTTTTATATTTCACCCGGGTAATATCAACGGCATGAACATGCCACAAGAGACGCGGCGCGCCCTCGTCAGGAAATACAAGGAAACGGTGCTCCCCGCGGGCGTCTTCGTCATCCGCAACACGCTGAACGGCCGCGTCTATGTGTCCGGCAGCCTCGATGTCGAAGGCGCGATGAACCGCGCCCGCTTCGAGCTGGGCCTTCGTTCGCACCGCGACAAGGCGCTGGTGCGCGACTGGATCGCCCACGGCGCCGAGCACTTCAGCTTCGAGGTGATCGACCGCGTGAAGGAACGCGACGACGACCCGGCCTTCGACCGCGCCGCCGAACTCGAGAAGCTGCTCGAACTCTGGCGCGAAGAACTCCAGTGCACCGGCGACAAGGGCTACAACACGCCATGACCGCCGATGCGCTGGAGTTCTGCCTCACGATCAGCCGCGCGCATGCCAGCCTGAACCTCAAACTCCAGGACAGCCTGGGCGCCTTCCACGGGCTGGACTACGAAGACTTCAGGCTGCTCCATCTGTTGCTGCGCGCCGAAGACGGCCGCATGGCGATGCCCACGCTTTCGCGCGCCTTGGGGTTGCCGATGTCGGCGCTGCTTCGCAAAATGGTCCTGCTCGAAAAAACAGGACTGGCCGAACGCACGGCCGGCGCGAACGGAGACAGCCGCCACAACCATCGCGTTGCGGCCCTCCGACCGGGCGGCAGGAAACTGATGCAGGCTGCAGTCACGACCGTGGAGGCGATCTGCGCCGATGCGGTGAAATCGCTCGACATCGAAAGCCTGCCGCAGATCCATGCCGCGCTCCTTGCGCTTTGCCTCGACGACACCCCGAACGCCTGAGAAGGTGTGAACGAGTAGATTACGGACCTCGTTCGAACGGACCGGAAGAAAAAGCAACCCATTCGACATGCCATCCGATACGCAACCCATTCACCTGATCGTTTTCGCTGGCTTCAAGCGCATCGCCGAAGGAAGCACGGCCGAAGTGCTCGCCCAACTGCGCGAACGCAAGGACGACACGCCCTACCTCATCTTCGACGCGCAGACCGGCGAGTCGCTCGACTTCGATGTGCACAACCAGGCCGGCGTCGTGCCGCACGCGACCACTGCCGAAGCCCATGACGACGCGCCGCGCGGCGTCGGCCGTCCGAAGCTGGGCGTGGTCGCACGCGAAGTCACGCTGCTGCCGCGCCACTGGGACTGGCTCAACCGCCAGCCCGGCGGCGCCTCGGTGGCGCTGCGGCGGCTGGTGCAGGAGGCGAGCCGAGTCAACGCCGACCGCGACGCCGTGCGCGCCTCGCGCGAAGCCACCTACCGCTTCATGACCGCGATCGCCGGCGCCCTGCCCGGCTTCGAGGAAGCCACGCGCGCGCTGTTCGCCGGCGAGCGCAACCGCTTCGAAGGCCTCATCGACGCCTGGCCCGCGGACCTGCGCACCCATCTCCAAAAACTGTCAGCCGCCGGCTGGAGCACCCCTGCATGAGCGCCCCCCCCGCGACTTCGACGACCTCGACAACGCCCCCCGCGAATCCGACATCCCCCGCAACCGGCCCGAGCGGCCTCAAGGGCGTGCCCGTGGCGCCCGTCGGCGCGGCGCGTCCGCTGTGGAAGGTGTTTCTCTTCTTTCTCGCGCCGATGTTGCTCAGCAACATCCTGCAGTCGCTCTCGGGCACGCTCAACAACGTCTACGTGGGGCAGATGCTCGGCGTGGGCGCGCTGGCGGCGGTGTCCAGTTTCTTTCCGGTGATGTTCTTCTTCATCGCCTTCATCATCGGCCTGGGCGCGGGCGCCTCGGTGCTCATCGGCCAGGCCTGGGGCGCGCGCGACGCGACCAAGGCCAAGGCGGTGGCCGGCACCACGCTCACTGTCGGCGTGCTGATGGGACTGGTGATCGCGGTGTTCGGCGGCGCCTTCACCACGCCGATGCTGGCCGCACTGGGCACGCCGCCCGACGTGCTGGCCGACTCGACACGCTACGCCCGCATCATGCTGATCGCGATGCCCGGCGTGTTCGTGTTCCTGCTCGCGACCGCGATGCTGCGCGGCGTGGGCGACACCGTCACGCCGCTGCTCACGCTGGTGATCTCGACCTTGATCGGCCTCGTGGTCACGCCTGCGCTCATCCGCGGCTGGGGTGGCCTGCCGCAGATGGGCGTGGCCAGCGGCGCTTGGGCTTCGGTGCTGTCGTTCGTGGTGGCGACCACCTGGCTGGGCTTTCGGCTGCGCCAGAAAAAGAGCCCGCTCGCGCCCGATGCGGAGTTCTTCCGGTACCTGCGCATCCAGCCGCAATTGCTGAAGGCCGTGCTGCGCATCGGCGTGCCCACGGGCGTTCAGATGATCGTGGTGGCGCTGGCCGAAGTGGTGCTGCTGTCGATGGTCAACAGCTACGGCTCGAATGCCACGGCCGCTTACGGCGCGGTGAACCAGGTGGTGGCGTATGTGCAGTTCCCGGCCATTTCGATCGCCATTGCCGCGTCGATCCTCGGTGCGCAGGCCATCGGCGCGGGCCGTGCCGACCGGCTCGGCGCGATCACGAAGACGGCGCTCCTGATGAACCTCGTGCTGACCGGCGGCCTGGTGCTGCTGGGCTACCTGTTCTCGCGGCCGCTCATGGGCTTTTTCATCACCAGCGAGCCGGTGATCGAGATCGCGCAGACGCTCTTGCACATCATGCTGTGGAGCCTGGTGATCTTCGGCATGGCCGCGGCCACGTCGGGCGTGATGCGGGCCAGCGGCTCGGTGCTGGTGCCGACGCTGATCTCCATCGTCTGCATCCTGGGCGTCGAGGTGCCGGTGGCCTGGTTCATGAGCCACCGCATCGGGCTGGACGGCATCTGGATCGCCTACCCCGTGACCTTCGGCGCGATGCTGCTGCTGCAGACCGCGTACTACCAACTGGTGTGGCGCAAGAAGGCGATCCGCACGCTGGTGTGAGCTGAGCGAAGGTCGGACTCAACGGCCCTCGTAGGCCTTCTGCACCGTCGCGAGATCGAGCTTGGTCATCTCCATCATCGCCCGCATCGCGCGGCCGGCCTTCTCGGGGTCCTTGTCCTGGAACATGCGTGTCATGGCTTGCGGCGCCACCTGCCACGAGACGCCGTAGCGGTCGGTGAGCCAGCCGCACTTCACGGGCTTGCCGCCGCCTTCGAGCAGCTTGTCCCAGTAGTGGTCGACCTCGGCCTGCGTCTCGCAGGGCACGTAGAGCGACAAGGCCGGGGTGAACTTGTAGTCGGGGCCGCCGTTGAGAATCATGAATTCCTGGCCGAAGAGCTCGAAGGTGGCGGTCAGCAGGCTGCCGTCCTTGGGGCCGGGGCCGTTGGCGGGCCAGTGCAGCCGGTCGGTCACGCGGGAGTTCGGGAAGATGCCGGTGTAGAAATTGATCACCTCTTCGCCGTTGCCGTCGAACCAGAGGCAGGGAACGATCTTTTGCATGGGTCTCCTTTGCTTGGATGATGAACCTGAGAGTTCAGTATCAAAGCCGGGGCGGACCGTTGTCAACCCGCGCGGTCCCTGTCAGAAAGACGTTTCCATGCGCCCTCAGCCGCTGCCGCGCAGCGCGCTGAGGACTTGTACGGACCTACCAGCGGTACGTCGCCGTCGCCACCATCGAGCGCGGCGCGCCGTAGTAGCACTTGCCGTACTGGTCGCAATTGGCGATGAAGTCCTTGTTGGCGATATTGCGCAGATTCAGCGCCAGGCTCCAGCGCTCGAGGTCGTAGCCGATCATGGCGTCGAACACCGTGGCGGCGGGCACCTTGGTCGGCGCGATCTTTTCTCCGTCGCCGTGGCTGGTGCCCGTGTAGCGGGCGCCCAGGCCGACCTTCACGCCGTTGACGAACCGGTAGTTCGCCCAGACCGACATCCGGTGCCGCGGCACCGCATTCGCCTGCTTGCCGATCTCGCCCGGGTTGGCGCTGGCCGTGACCATGGCGCGCGGCGTGTAGTCGTACGACGCGGTGACGTTCAGCCGCGGCGCGAGCTCCGCCATGGCTTCGAGCTCCAGGCCGCGCACCGAGATCTCGCCTGTCTGCTTGGGCGCAGCGCCTCCCGTGCCGTAGGTGATGTAGTTCTGGCGCCGCAGGTCGAAGATGGCCGCGCTGTAGCTCTGCTTGCCTTCCGGCGGCTGGTAGCGAATGCCGGCCTCGTATTGGCGGCCCGTTTCAGGCTTGAACGGATCGCGCGTGACCGGATCGAAGAGCCCGGTCGGCGCGAAGGACTCCGAGTAGCTCAGGTAGGGCGCCCAACCGTTCGGCATCACGTAGACCAGGCCCGCGCGGCTGGTGAACTTGTGCTGCGAGATCTGCGTGCTCTTGCCTTGCAGCCGGTCGAAGGTGTCGTTGCTGGCGCTGTCGTAGCGGCCGCCCAGCGTCAGCGACCAACGGTCGCCCCACTTGATCTGGTCCTGGATGTAGAGCCCGGTCTGGGCGAGCCGCATGTCGGCATTCATCCACGGCGCCCCTTCCACGATCGGTCCGGCGTACACCGGCGCGTAGATGTTGATCGACGGTGCCGTGCCGGTGGAAAAGCTGTACTGGTCGATGCGATTGCGCTGGTAGTCCAGGCCGATCAAGAGCTTGTGCTGCCAGTCGCCCGCGCGCAGATCGACCTGCATCTGGTTGTCGATGCTGAAGGACGAGACCTGCTCCCGGCTGCCGGTGGGATAGCGGCCCAGCAGCATGAAGTTGGCCGGGTTCAGCGGGTTCTTCGCGTCCACCGTGGTGAGGCGACGGTTGGGCCAGACGCCGGCGTAGTCGACCTTCAGTTCACCGTAGCGGGCGTTCTGGCGCAGCGTGACGGTGTTGTTGAGACGGTGCTCGAACTCGTAGCCCACCATCCACTGGTCGCTGTGGAAGCGGTCGTAGTTGGGGTCCCCGGTCAGAAGCGAGGCCGGAATGCGCGTGCCGATCGCGGTCTGGAACACCGATCCGACC
This sequence comes from Variovorax sp. W1I1, assembly GCF_030815625.1. Classification (NCBI taxonomy): domain Bacteria; kingdom Pseudomonadati; phylum Pseudomonadota; class Betaproteobacteria; order Burkholderiales; family Comamonadaceae; genus Variovorax; species Variovorax sp. W1I1. The sequence continues at coordinate 2,861,015 of NZ_JAUSWZ010000001.1, forward strand.
TGCGGCTGGATGCGGTTGTAGACGCCGGCACGCGTGCGATCGACCTGCGCGAGCAGCGTCAGCTTGGTGTCTCCCGAGATGCGCCAGGTCAATGAGGGTGCCAGGTAGAAGCGACGATCGGGCATGTTCTCTGCGGGCAGTTCGGCATCGCGCACGAGGCCGACCACGCGATAGAGCACGTTGCCATCGGCGTCCAGTGGCCCCGAGAAATCTCCCGCGACCTGCTTGCGGTTGTGATCGCCCAGTTGCACCTGCAGCTCCCGCAGCGGCTCCGCCGTGGGCCGCTTGCTGACCACGTTGACCACGCCGCCCGGGCTGGCCTGCCCATACAGCACCGAGGCCGGGCCGCGCAGCAGTTCGATGCGTTCGGCGCCGTAGTTCTCGGTCCGCCAGACGCCCCAGTTGCCGTTGTTGCGCAGCGGCAGGCCATCGAGGTAGAAGCCCGGCGCATAGGCATCGAAGCCGCGCAGCGTGAGCCAGTCGTAGCGCGAGTCGGCGCCGAAGGTGGTGATGGCCACGCCCGGCGTGTAGCTCAATGCGTCCTTCAGCGTCGTCGCGCCCATCGCTTCCATGCGGTCGGCCGTGATGACCGTGAGCGACTGGGGCGTCTCGATGATCGGCGTGTCGGTCTTGGTGGCCGTAGCGCTGCGCTTGGCCACGTAGCCCTGCACGCGGCCCGTGGCGCTTTCCTCTCCATCGGCCACCACCGTGACCGCCGGAAGCGTCGAAGTGCCCGAAGCCGCAGGTGCCGCCGGCGCGGTCTTGACCACAGCCGCATTGCCTTCCATCGCGGCGACCAGCCCGCTGCCGGCAAGCAGACGGTCGAGCGCCGCGCGGGGCGTCAGGCTGCCGGAGATGGCGGGCGCGGTCTTGCCGGCCACTAGGCTTTGCTGCACCACCAGCTGGATGCGCGTCTGCCGGGCCCAGTCGTTCAGGGCCTCGGCCAGCGGCTGGGCGGCAATGCGGATCTGCTGCGGTGCGCCCTGGCCTCCCTGACCCCCTTGGGTCTGCGCGCGCAGCGGCGCACTCGCCAGGGCGAGCGCAACGGCCAGCGCCAGCGGTGCCGGCGTCATCTTCATCAAGCGGTTCATCAACGTCTTCCAGGTAGGTGAATACAAATGGTTCCTATCTGGCTGACGCACGAACCGCCGGAAATACCGTATCCCCGGCGAAATATTTTTTGCCTGAAGGTTTCCGGGCCCACCGGTCAAGGCGCGGCGACGATCTCGGCGACCGGTCCGTCGCCCCAGAGCCGCACGGGCAAGGCGCTCGGCAGCGCGCGCCGCAGCGTGCGCGCGTCCCGCGGGTCGAAGGTGCCGCTCAGGCGCAGCGCGGCCACGGCAGGGTCGCGCACCACGAGACCGGTGCTGCCGTAGCGCTCGAGTTCGGCCAGCGCGCGCGCAAGGGGCGTGTCGACGAAGCTCAGCCGGTGCTCGCGCCAGGGCGCGATGCCGTCACCCGGAACGGCCGACACGGAGGCCAGCGCGCCCTGTGTATCGCTTTGCACCTGCTGGCCGGCGGTGAGGAAGACGGCGCCCTGCGGATCGGCCTCCGGCGCTGGTTCCACCCAGTTGCCCTCGGGGGCCCGGTCCATCCGCGCGACCCGCACCCTGCCCTGCTCCACCGACACCCGCGCACCCTCTGCGCCCACCATGGTCGGCGTGTAGCGCACCGCGAACCGCGTGCCGACCACCCGGACCTGCAGCGGCCCCGCCAGCACATCGAAGGGACGCTGCGCATCCGATTGCACCGTGAAGACGGCCTGCCCGTCGATCAGCCGGACCTCGCGCCGCTGGCGAAAGTAGCGCACCTCCAGCCGCGTGGCGGTGTCCAGCCGCAGCACGCTGCCATCGGGCAGCGGCACCTCGAGTTGCTGCCCGCGCTGGGTGGCGAAAGCCTGCGCGAACACGGGCTGGGCCTGCTGATGGCTCCATCCCAGATAGCTGCCGCCGGCGACCACGCCCGCCGCGGCCAGCGCCAACGCGGGCTTCAGGAAGCCGCGCCGCGTGGGGACCGGCGCAGTGGCGGCCCCGTTTCCAGCGAAGCCCTCGCGCCAGCCCGCGACGGTTTCCGGCGCAATCGCATCGAAGGCCTGCCAACGCGATTCCCACTGGCGGTAGGCATCGGCGTGCTTCGGGTCCGCGTCGATCCAGTCCTGGAAAAGACGCTCGTCGCGCGAATTCCAGTTCGCGCTCCGGCGGTGGACGAACCAGTCGATCACCTCCTCGCGCAGGCGCAATGCTTCTTCGGACGGTGGCAGCGATGGGGTCATGGCTCGGGGAGCTCTCCTGGTGAAGTAGACGCGCGAGCGGTGCAAAACCCTGTAGTGGGCATCGTGGGTGCACCGCGTCGCTCGCGCGTTCGCTCCTCTTGTGTTGGTGGTTTGCGGTTCATCGCGGGGCCCCGTTCACTTCGTCCAGGCATGTCCAGCAGGCCTGCATCGCGATGCGCAACTGCATCTCGACCGTGCGCACGGAAATGCCCATGCGCTCGGCGACCTCGGCATACGACAGCCCGTCGAACTTGTAGAGCACGAAGGCTTCGCGGCAGCGCGGCGGCAGCCTGTCGATGGTGGCGACCATGGCCGCCAGCCCTTGGCCGGAAGACAGGATGGTGTCGGGCTCGAAGGTCGAAGGGCCGATGCAATCGTCGAGCTCAACCGCGCCCTCTTCCGAAGAACCGGGCCCGTCGAAATCGGCACGCACGCCGGTGCGGCGGTGGTGGTCGGTGACGAGGTTGCGGGCCGTGCGGTAGAGCAGCGCACGCGGGTCGCGCACCACGCTGCCGGTGCGCTGCGCCTCGTACACGCGCACGTAGCTTTCCTGCGCCAGGTCGGCCGCGGTGGCGCGGTCGGACACCTTTCGGGAAAGAAAGCTCAGCAGTTCGCGGTAATAGCGTTCGAACACAGGCGCAGCACGACCGAAAACGGTCGGTCGAAGTCCAGGGGCAGGTTGGCTTCGACATGGCGTGGCTTACCTGAGGCGATTCAGAAAACGGGAGGCGCCGATTATCACGCCTCGCCGTGGCAGTCCAGGTAGGAGTGCACGCCGGCGGCGTCAGCAGTGCAGTTTTCAAGGCAGCTCACCTGCTCCAAGGGTAGGCATTCCGCTTGCCGGACGGGGCGGGCGCTGGCTACCCCTCCTCCTGCGCTCATGTGGCCCACGAGACCAGCAGGTCGTGCAGCCGCACTGCCTCGGGCTTTTCGAGTGGTTGGGTGATGAACGGAACGATCAGCCGAAGGCTTTCCGCCAGCGCCAGGCCTCGGCCGCGTTGACGGCGCCCTTCGGCACCCGCCCCTGGAACAGCTCGCCCAACTGGCCCACCGTTTCCATCGCTTGATGCTCGACAGCCGGCGGCGTGAGTCCGCCGATGTGCGGCGTGGCAATCACCCGCGGATGCGCGGCCACGCGCGGCGACGGCATCTGGTCGGGCGCGCGGCCCACGTCGAGCGCGCAGCCGGCGATGGTGCCAGCGTCCAGCGCGGCGAGGAGCGCGTCCTCGTCCACGAGGTCGCCGCGCGAGGCATTGATGAAAAAAGCTTGCGGCCGCATCGCGGCGAAGGCGGCAGCGTTCATCAGGTTCTCGGTGGCCTCGGTGGCGGGCGCGAGACAGACCACGAAGTCGGACCGCGCGAGAAGCGCATCGAGCGCGACCTGTTCGAGCCCGGGGCGTTCGATCGACGCATACGGGTCGTGCACAACGATGTGCATGCCCAGCGCCAGCCCTACGTCGCAGAGATAGCGGCTGATCTGCCCGTACCCGATCACGCCCAGCGTGCTGCCGCGAAGCTCGCGCCCCATCGCCGGCACGACCGGCTGGCCCGCGTGATACAGCGCCGTCGAGGCGCTGATGTGGCGCCCCAGGTCGATCATCACGCCCACGACCCACTCCGACACCGACGCGATGAACCCCGCGCTTGCCTGCGTCACAAGCACGCCGTGCCGGCTGGCCGAGGCCACGTCGATGTTGCGGATGTCGATGGCGCAGCGCACGAACGCTTTCAGGTCGGGCAGCGCGGCGAACAGCTCCTCGTCGCCCACCGTCTGGCGGTACGAAATGATGGCGTCGCAGCCTTGCGCAAGCCCGGCGAGTTCGCCAGAGGAGAGTTCGTGGTCCGTCGGGTTGAAGCGCACCTGCGCAATGGCCTGCAATGCGGCGATGGCACGGTCGCCGAAATAGGGGGCGAGCTTGCTCTGCGGATGGCTGACGAAAACCCTGGTCATGAAAAAAGAACCTTGCTAGGCACGCGGCGGCACCACCGAGTCGCGCGCCACCAGCGTGGGCGCAAAGACGAACTCCTGCGTCGGAAGCGACGCATCGGCCAGCCGGCTCATCACCCGCTCGACCATCACCTGCGCCATCTCGGGCACCGGCACGCGCACCGAGGTCATCGCGGGGTACATGAGCGTGGAGAGAAACACGTTGTCGATCCCCATGACCGACACGTCCTCCGGCACCGAGAGGCCCTCATCGCGAAACCCAGCCATCAGACCGAAGGCCAGCAGATCGTTCACGCCGATCACGCCGGTGGGGCGATCGGGCGATTTCGCGAGCAGGCGGGCCTGCATGCGGCCCAGCTCGCTCATCATCGAATCGCCGTATTCGTCGACCGGGAGGCTCTCGACAACCCGCGCGCTGCCTTCCAGGCCTGCGCTCTTCGCCGCGGCGAGAAACCCCCTGATCTTCTCGTTCCGGCTCATCGTGCGGCCGGACGGCGTGACGAAAGCCAGCCGCCGATGGCCCTGTTCGATCAGGTGCGAGGTGGCGATGCGCAGCGACTCGAAGTTGTCGACCGTCACGTGATCGATGACGGAGGGCACCCCCGGCGTGGCGCGGCGGTCGTAGCTCACCGCCACCAGCCCACGCTCGGCGGCGGCTTCCACGTGCTGCTCGTCGACCATCGACGAGATGATGATCACGCCGCGCACGCCGTGCGCCATCAGGTCCTCGAAGAAATGCTTTTCCTTCTCGGCATCGCGGTAGGTGTTGCCGATCATGATGCGGAAGCCGTAGCGCCCCTGTGCCATCGCCTCGATCTCGCGCGCGATGAAGCCGTACATCGGGTTGGCCATCGACGGCACCAGAACGCCGAGCAAGGGCGTGTGGCCCGTCTTGAGCTGCCGCGCCGAGGTGTTGGGCCGGTACTTGAGATCGCGGATCGCTGCCTCGACGCGGGCCAGCGTCTCGGCGGCCATGCGTTCGCTGCGTCCGTTCAGCACGTTCGACACGGTGCTGGTCGACACGCCCGCCCTCCGGGCCACATCGGTGATTCTGCTCACGGAATCCTTCCAGTTTTCATCGTCGCAAGCCCATGCGCGTCGGCCGCCAGGTGGAGAACGCCGGCACGGGCACCAGAACCACGAGGGTAACGAACAAAATGGCCGGGTGCCTCGACATCGGCCGGACGCTGCCTTTCGCCCCCCGGGTGCCGGATGGCTGCGAAGGCAGAATGGAAAAAACCATCGGACGGATGCCCCATGACCCCATCGACACCCGAAGCCGCGCGCACCTACGCCATCGCCATGCATGGCGACCAGAAATACGGCGCGCATCCCTACGTTCACCACCTGGACGCGGTGGTCGCCCTGCTCCAGCCCTATGGCGAGAAGGCGCGGGTCGTCGGCTACCTGCACGACGTGGTGGAGGACACCGACGCCACGGTGTCGGATGTGCAATCGCGCTTCGGCGACCTGGTGGCCCGGTGCGTGTCGCTATTGACCGATGCGCCCGGCGCCAACCGCAAGGAGCGCAAGGCCAAGACCTATGCGGCGATGGCAGAGGTGACGGGCGATGAAGAACTCGCGCTGGTGGTCAAGGCGGCGGATCGGCTCGCGAATGTGCGGGCCTGCGTGGCCGATGGGCATCGACAGCTTTGGGACACGTATAGGGGGGAGCACCCGACGTTTCGTGCTGCTGCGTTTCGCAAGGGGCAGTGCGATCCCTTGTGGCTCGAACTCGATCAGCTTCTGTTGGAGTGGCCGGCGTCTTAGGGGCCTGTTCGGGGCGGCGTGCGCAGGCCACCGGGTACTCCCCTCCGCGAATGTCCCCCGGGCTTCGCCCTCCTCCTTGATTTCGCTGCGGGGAGCACCCGATGCCCTGCGCACTTGGGCGCGCTGTCGGTGATGGGCTGAGCCACCGGTGCTCTGATCACTGCCCGCAGCTTGGATGCTTGTGCCCTTCTGTCGCGTTGGGCAGGCCCATGAAATCCAGGATGTGCGGCGTCGTGCCGTCCACCTGCAGCATCGCGGTCGCGCTGAGGTTGCCCTGGCAATAGCTGGGCTTGAGCGGGTTCGCGTAGTTGTTGTTCAGGATGAGCAAGGTGTCGCGCTCCGCCGCTGTCTGCCCGCCATGGCCGCTGCCGGTGCCGCCGTGGTCGGAGGTCACGACGATCAGCCACTCTTCGTTCGCGTAGTTCGGGCGTGCTGTGAGTGCGGCGAGCACTTGCGCAATCTGCTGGTCTTCGCCGGCGATCTTGCTCTGGTAGTTGGCGTTCAGCGAGTCGTAGCTCGGCGCGTGGATGTCGACGTTGTGCAGGTAATAGAAGATGGCCGTCGGCGGGTTCTTCCAACCGAGCCAACCCTTGACCGCATCGGTCGCCTGCTGCGAATTCTTGGCCGCGTTGGCGACGACGAAGTCGGCCTTGGCGGGGCGCAGGTTGTGGGTGATGTTGAACCAGTCGCCGACCACCGCCGTCGTGGCCGTGGGCCAGGCTTGCTTGATGAGGTCGAACACATGCATCTTCTTCAGCGGCAGGCCGGTGTCGTTCGAGGTCACGCCGTGCTTGTCGGCCCAGAAGCCGGTGAATACCGAAGACCAGCCGGGGCCGCTCACGGTCGCCTGCTTGGTGCCGCCCGCCAACACGTTGCCGTGGAAGGCACCGCCCGCGAGCAGCGCCGACATCGCGGGCGTCTGCACGCAGCCCTGGCACTGGATCGCGTCGCCGCGCAGGCCGTCGATACCGATCAGGAGCACGTGCTTGTTGCCCGGCACGGGGTTGGGAATGCCCTCGCCCGCGATCAGCGCGTAGTGGTCGTAAGGGTTGCCGGCGTAGTCGGTCTTCAGGCCGCCGACATCGCTCGCGCGCTTGTCGCTGAGGTCGCAGCGCTGCGGGGTCTTGTGGTAGTCGAAGGACTTGCACCATGCGGCGCGGCTCGCGTCGGTGCAGGCGGTGGCGCAGTCCGCGGGCGTCACGGCCTGCAGGGTCTCGGTGTTGTGGCCGCTGATCGCCGCATCGGGCGTGCGTGTGAACGCCTTCAGCGGATCGGGCTTCAGGCTGTAGTGGTCGTAGGGGTTGCCGGGGTAATCGGTCTTCAGGCCACCGACGTCGGCCGCCTGCTTGTCGCTCAAGTCGCAGCTCTGGTTGGTCTTGTTGAAGTCGAACGAAACGCACCAGGTGGCGCGCGGTGCGGACAGGCAGGCCGTCGCGCACATCTCGGGCGTGGACTGCGCCAGGTTCTCGACGTTGTAGCCCGAAATCGCGGCGTTCGGCGACTGCGTGAACGCGTCGAGCGATGCTGCGGCGGCATGGCCGGCGAGCGCTGTGAACAGGCACGCCAGGCCGGCGCGGATCGATGGCTTCATGTGATGTCTCCTCATCGCGTGAACGTTGGATGAATCCCGTGTTGCCCGCTTTTTCGCGTGGCTCCTGCAACTCCGGGCGGAGTAAATCACTGACGCCTGCTATCGATCCAATTCAAAAATCTTCGGTGTCGTATTGAGTGGGCCTATACGTCGGGCTGTCATCGGCGTGTGCTTGGCCTATGGTTTTTCGTCGGCGCGCTGCGCGGCAGGTCCCTTGCCGATCATCAGCCACGCGCTCAACGCACTGAGCACGGCCAGCCCCGCGCTCAGCAGCATCACCCAGCGGAAACCCGCCACGAACGATTCGGCCACGGCGCGCTTCACCGACGCCGCTGTGGCCGCATCGACGCCCGGCGGCATCACCGCGCCGGCGAGCTTGCTGCGCTCGCCTTCGAGGAATCTCGACACCTCGGCCGAGGCGCCCATCTTGCGCAAGCCATCGGCCAGCGCGGCATCGAAGGCCCAGGCCATGACCGCGCCGAACACGGCGATCGCCAGCACCGCCGCCGCGCGCGACACCGCATTGTTGACACCCGAAGCCACGCCCGCGAGATCGGGTCCGACCGCGTTCATGACGGTGGTGGTGAGCGGCGCGACCGTCACCGCCATGCCGAGGCCCAGCACTACGACCGCGGGCAAAAAGCCAGTCCAGTAGCTCGCACTGATGCCCGGCACCGCGAACAGCACGAAGCCCACCGCCGCAATGCTCGGCCCGATGACCAGTGGCAGCCGCGGCCCGAAGCGGTCGACCAATTGCCCGGCCCAGCCCGAGAGCGCGAACATGATGAAGATGAACGGCAGCAGCGCCGCGCCCGCCGCAGTGGCCGAGTAGCCCTGCACCTGGATCATGTTGAGCGGGAAGAAATACAGCCCGCCGCCCAGGGCCGCATAGAGCAGCAGGGTCAGCAGGTTCGCGCCGCTGAAGTTACCGATGCGCAGCAGGCCCAGCGGCAGCATCGGCGAGCGCGCCTTGCGCTCGACCGCGATGAAGCCCGCGCTGCCCACGATGCCGACGGCCAGCGCCGCGAGCACGTACGGCGAATGCCAGCCCTGTGTGGGCGCCTCGATGAAGGCATAGACCACGCCGCCCAACCCGGCGGTGGCGAGCAGCGCGCCCCACACATCGAGCCCGCCGCTGGCCGATGCGCCGTGGCTCTCGGGCACGTGGCGCCAGGTGATCCACAGCACCAGCAGCGCCATCGGCACGTTGATGTAGAAGGCCCAGGTCCAGGAAAAGTGGTCGACCAGGAAGCCGCCGAGCACCGGCCCCACGGCGGCCGTGATGCCGCTGAAGCCCGACCAGGTGCCGATCGCTTTGCCGCGTTCCTTCTCGGGAAATGCCGCGCTGATGAGCGCCAGGCTGCCGGGCACCAGCAACGCCCCGCCGACGCCCTGCACGGCGCGTGCGGCGATGAGCTGGTGCACATCGGCCGCCAGCCCGCAGGCCACCGAGGAGAGCGCGAAGATGCCGACGCCGATGGCGAAGATGCGGCGGCGGCCGTAGTGGTCGCCGAGCGCGCCGCCCACCAGCAGCAGCGCCGCCAGCAGCAAGGCATAGGACTCGACCACCCACTGCGCCTGGAAGGCCGTGGCGTTCAGGTCGGCCTGGATGGCCGGCAGCGCGACGTTGACCACCGTGCCGTCGATGAAGGCCATGCTGGAGCCGACGATGGCCGCGGCGAGCACCCAAGGTTTGGAGCGCTCGGGGCAGGCGCTTTCTTCCGCCCTGGCGCCATGCAGGATCAGCTTGTCGTCGCAGGGCGCCTTGCCGATCTGTGCCATGGGGCCTCCGATCTATCGGGTTCCGGTCTTGCCCCTTCCCCTTCCGGGGGAAGGTTGGGATGGGGGCAAGCGGCGCTTGCAATGTCGCAGCGCCTGGTCGAGGGCCGCGTGCCCCCACCCCGGCCCTCCCCCGGGAGGGGAGGGAGAAAGAAAAAGGATCAGAGCGCGCATGCCGTAGAGGCCGGATTCGCGCGCGCCGCGCTCACGCTGCGCGCCATCGCAGCGGCAGCAGCGGCCGTCACGCGCTGCGCGCCCTGCGCCACCGCGTCCATGCCGCCGGCGACCGCCTCTCCGACGTTCAACTGGCACACCACCGTGCGCGCTTCGTCGGAGCGGCGCAGCGTCCAGCTGAAGCTCGCATCGACGCGCCCGCCATCGACCGCATCGAACTGCTGCAACTGCACCGCGACGCGCCAGACCGGCTGCGAGGTCTGGCGTCCGCCCTTGGTTACGTCGAGCGCACCCAGCCGCGCGGAGATGTTGCCGGACAGCGCATCGCGCAGCTCGTTCTCGAACGACGAGGCCCAGCGGTGCTGCTCGAGCACCTCGACCTGCACGCTGCCGCCCGGCTGGCGCACCACCATCTGCGGCCGCGCGAAGCGCTCGGGCACCGACACGGGCGCGAGCTCGATGTAGAGCGGCGCGGGGCTGCCCAGCGTCGAAGGCGCCGCATCGGCGGCCGCAACCGGGCTGGCGAGCGTGTAGTACTTGTCGGGCTTGCTCGCGCAGCCGGCCAATGCCAACAGCGCCGCTGCAACGATCAGCGCAGGTTTTCCGAATGCAAAGGTCTTGCTCATCATTTCTTGTCGTCCGGTTTGCCGCGCAGCAGCGACTCGGGATGGCGCTCCAGGTAGTCGGTCAGTACGCGCACCGAGCCCGCGGCTCGGGTCAGTTCCCGCAGCGTCTGGCGCATGTCCTGTTGCAACGGCGAATCGTCGGCCAGGGTGCGCTCGGCCGTGTTGACGGTCTTGCGCACATCCTTCATGGCCGCGGCCAGCTCGGGCGTCACGTCGTTGTTGATGCGGGTCACGGTCTGCTCGGCGCTGGTGAGCGTCTTGTTGAGCGTGGCGAGCGTGGTGCGCACGTCCGCCGCGATCTGCTCGTAGGGCACCTTGTTGAGCTTGCTCGCGATTTCCTGCACCTGCGACTGGATCTCGTCGAGGCTGTTGGCCACCGTGGGCAGCTCGATCGGGTTCTTCGCGAGGTCGATCTTCACGGGCGGCGCCTTCGGGAAGAAGTCGAGCGCCACGTACACCGAGCCGGTCAGCAGGTTGCCGTTGCGCAGTTGCGCACGCAGGCCCTTCTCGGCCAGGAAGCGCAGGCGCTCCTGCTGCGTGGCGCGCGATTCGGTGCCCTGCGGCTGCCCGGTCTCGCGGCGGCGCAGGCGGTCGGGGTAGATCTGCACCAGCACCGGCATGCGGAACTCACGCTCGGCACGGTCGAACTCCACGCCGATCGACTTGACCTCGCCGATCACCACGCCGCGAAAGTCCACCGGCGCGCCGGGCACGAGGCCGCGCAGCGACTGGTTGAAGTACATGAGCAGCGTCTGCGACGGGCCGTCGGGCTCCTTCATGGCCGCCACTTCGTCCTGCGCCAGCATGAAGGCGGTGTTCTCCTTGGCCAGCGGACCCATCGCGTCGTCGGGCGCCTGGAAGGCGATGCCGCCGAGAAGGATGGTCGCGAGCGACTGGGTGCGCAGCGTGAAGCCGCTCGCGCTCAGCTGCGCATCGATGCCGCTCGCCTGCCAGAAGCGGGTGTTGACGCCCACGAACTTGTCGTAAGGCGCGTTGACGAACACCCGCAGCGTGACGCCGCGGCCGTCGCCGTCGAGCTCGTATGCGGCGACCTGCCCGACCTTGATGCGGCGGAAGTACACGGGCGAGCCCACATCGAGCGAACCGATGTCGGTGGCGCGCAGCAAGAACTGCTGGCCCGAGTCGTCGCGCGTGACGATGGGCGGCGCCTCCAGGCCCTTGAATTCGCCAGCGGTTTCCTTCGACACGCCGGCATCGGCGCCGATGTAGGCGCCCGACAGCAAGGTGCCCAGGCCCGAGATGCCCGAGGTGTCGAGGCGCGGCCGCACGACCCAGAAGCGCGAATCGTCGGAAGTGAAGCTCTCGGCGTCCTTGTTGAGCTGCACCAGCACGCGCACGTGCGAGCGGTCGCGCGCGAGGCGCAGGCTCTGCACGAGACCGATCTGCACGTCCTTGTATTTCACGGCGGTCTTGCCGGCTTCCAGGCCCTCGGCGGTCTTGAAGGTGAGCACGATCTCGGGGCCGCGCTCCAGCAGGATGCGCGCCACCAGCGTCACGCCGACCAGCGCTGCCACGATGGGAATCAGCCAGATCAGCGAGGGCAGCCAATCGCGGCGGCGCTTGACCTGGGGTTTCGGCAAGGGGGGCGCGGACGGTGCCGGTTTGCCGCCTTGCGGTTGCGGATCTTCTTCACTCATGCTGTTTGTTCTTCCCTGTTCTCGAAACTCTCTTGCATCGCCTGCGCCTCCTTGCTGTCCCAGGTGAGCTTCGGATCGAAGCTCAGCGAAGCCAGCATGGTCAGCACCACCACCGAGCCGAAGGCCGCGATGCCCACGCCCGCGGTAATCACCGCAAAGCCCTGGATCTGCACCAGCCCGGTCAGCAGCGACACCACGAACACATCGAGCATCGACCAGCGGCCGATGATCTCGATGATGTGATACAGCTTTGCCCGCTCGTGCTGGCGCCAGGTGCTCGCGCGCTGGGCCATCACCACAAGCAGGAAGAGCACCGCCAGCTTGAACAGCGGCACCAGAAAGCTCGCGATGAAGACGATGGCGGCCAGCCCGTAGGCACCCGACACCCAGAAATAGATCACCCCGCTCAGGATGGTGTCGTACTGCGCGCCGAACAGCGTGCGCGTGATCATCACCGGCAGCAGATTGGCCGGGATGTACATGATGCAAGCCGCGATCAAGAAGGCCCAGGTGCGCGTAAGGCTCTGGGGCTTCCGCGTATGCAGGTGCGTGCCGCAGCGGCCGCAGGCATCGCCCTCTTGTGCGCCTTGCCACACGGCTGCGCAGTGCGGGCAGGCCATGAGACCGAGCGACGCGGCAGTCGCGACCGGGGCGTCGGGATCGTGTTCGACCTCCTGATGCACCGGCTTCGCTTCGCGCGACCTGCGGAAAGGGAGGAACTTCATGCGGAAGCCTCCTCCCGCTTCTTGTCTTCATCACCGGCGGCGCGGAAAGTCATTTCCCAGAAGGCACCCGGGTTGAACGACAGCACCGCCGTCAGCGTGACCGTGAGTGCCATGAAGGCCCACAGCGCCGGCCCCGGCACCACGGTCGCCATGCTGGAGAGCTTGACGATGGCCACCAGCACGCCGAGCAGGAACACCTCGATCATTCCCCAGGGGCGCAGCGACTGCATCATGCGCACCAGCATCGCGAAGCCCAGCGGCCGGTGCTCGCGGCGCAGCGGAATCAGCAGGTACGCAAGGATGCACAGCTGCAGCAGCGGAAAAAGAATGGTCGTTGCCAGCACCAGCAGCGCCACCACCGACATGCCCTCGCCCGCCAGCACCACCACCGCGCCGGCCAGCGTGGTCTGGCTGCGCAGGCCGCGCAGCTCGATCTCGACGATGGGAAACAGGTTGGCGATGGCGAACATGATCAGGCTCGCCACCGTCAGCGGCAGGATGCGCTGCTGCTGCGAGCCGGGGTGCCTGTCCAGCTCGGTGCCGCAGCGCGGGCAGCGGGCCACGTCGCGCGGCTTCAGGGGCGCGCGAGTGTAGACCGCGTCGCAGCCCGGGCAGACCACGGTGTCGGGTACTTCCTTCATGGGGCCGTACCCTACCCTATTCAGTGCTGCGGCTTTGTCGTCTTCAACCGCAGGCTGCTGAAAACCGCCGCCACCGCCGCACAGCAGGCGGCCAGCACCAGCGCCACCACCGGGCCGTGCCCGCCGTGCGGGCTCCAGACGCTGAAAACCCCTGCCAGCACCACCGCGCCGAGGGTCTGGCCCGTGAGCCGCGCCGTGCCCAGCATGCCGCTGGCCGCACCGCTTCGGTGCGCGGGCGGAGAGCTGACGATGGTGTGGTTGTTGGGCGACTGGAACAGTCCGAAGCCCAGCCCGCACAACGCCATGCGCCAGGCGATGTCGGCATTGCCCGGATGCGCCGGCAGCGCCGCCAGCAACGCGAGGCCCGCAGCCAAAAGGCCGAGACCGATGCCGCCGAGCAGCCCGTCCGGATATTTGCCGATCAGCTTCCCCGCGATGGGCGCCATCACCACGATGGCCAGCGGCCACGCGGTGATGAGCAAGCCCGCCTCGATGTGGCTGCGGCCGTACACGTCCAGCAGCAGGAACGGCAGCGCGATGTAAGCCAGCATCTGCGCGCAGAACGCGGCCACCGAAGTGCCCATGGACAGCGCGAACACCGGAATGCGCAGCAGGTCGATGGGAAAAAGCGGCACCGCCTGCGTGCGCTGGCGCCGGAGGTACACGAAGCCCACCGCCAGTCCGGCCAGCAGGATAGCCCAGGCGGACCAGTGCGAGCCACCGCCCTCCACCCCGCCTTCGCGCACGCCCAGCCGGTCCACACCCAGGAACACCAGCGAGAACATCAGCACGTTGAGCGTCACGTCGATGGGCGAGAAGCGCAGCCCCGCCGCCGGTGCCACGCGGTTGAACGGCAGCGCCTTCATGCCGAGCGCGAAGGTGACGATGCCCAGCGGCACGTTGATCGCGAAGAGCCAGGGCCACGAAGCCACCGAGAGAATCGCCGCGGCCACCGAAGGCCCCGCCACGGACGACGTGGCGACCACCAGCGAGTTGATCGCCATGCCCTTGCCCAGTTGCGACGACGGGTACGTGAGCCGCACCAACGCCGCATTGACGCTCATGATCCCCGCCGCGCCCAACCCCTGGAAGGCGCGCGCCGCGATCAGCGTGCCGAGCGAATTGGCGAAGGTCGCGGCCAGCGACGACAGCGCGAACACCGCCATGCCCACGAGGTACACGCGCCGGTAGCCCACGAGGTCGCCGAGCGAGGCCAGCGGCAGCAGCATGACCAGCGTGGCGATCTGGTAGGCGTTGACCACCCAGATTGCCTGCGAAGGGCTAGCCTGCAGTTCGCGCGCGATGCCGGGCAGCGCGAGGTTGACGATGGTGCCGTCGAGCACCGCCACGATCAGCCCGAGGATGATGACCAGCATGGCCCAGCCGCGTGCGGGCGAGTCCAGGCCGTCGATGGGCTTGGGTGCGCCTTCTGTGGCGGCCGCGAGCGCGGCGCCGGGGTGTATCGAGCTCACGCTTCCTGCGTCCTTCGTGTGGGTTCGGAGCGCACGCCGCCCAGTGTGAGCCAGGTCAGCACCAGCGCGATGAGTGCACCTGCGGCCATGCCCGCCACCATCGGCAACGGCCGGCCATCGGTGAAGAGGCCCACCAGCGCCATCGCCAGCGCGCCCGTCAGCATCTGCAGCGTGCCGAGCAGCGCCGACGCGGTGCCCGCGATGGCGCCATGCATCTCGAGCGCCAGCACGCCGGTGGTTGGAATCACCAAGCCCATGAAGCCCGAGGCGATGAAGTACAGGACGATGAGCACCCAGATGCTGTCGCCGCCCATCGCGAAGTAGATGAACATCGCGACCATCGCCGCGCCGCAGCACACCACGCCGAACTTCACGAGGTTGACCAGCCCGTAGCGCTCGCCGAGCGAGCCGGTGAACTGCGAGGCGCCGATGAAGGCGGCCGCGTTCACGCCGAAGGCCACGCTGTAGAGCGCGGGTGAGAGGCCGTAGTGGTCGATCATCACGAACGACGAATTGGCCAGGTAGGTGAAGAAGCCCGCCATCGCGAAGCTGCCGATGAACACCAGCCCGAGGTAGTGCCAGTCGCGCAGCAGCAGCCAGTAGGCCGAGAGCGCGCTGCCCAGGCTGCTCTCGACGCGCTCCGAGGCGGGCCGGGTTTCATCGAGCAGCTTGACCATCATCACCAGGCCCGCCACCGCGGCGATGGTCACCGCCCAGAACACGCCGCGCCAGCCCGCCACGGCGATGACCGCGCTGCCCGCGAGCGGCGCGAGGATCGGCGAGACGCTGAACACCAGCATCAAGAGCGACATCAGCCGTGCCGCGTCGGTGCCGGTGTGCAGGTCGCGCACGATGGCACGCGGAATCGCCATGCCGGCCGCGGCGCCCAGGCCCTGGATGAAGCGCAGCGCGATCAGCGTCTGGATGTCGGTGGCCAATGCGCAGCCCACGCTGGCCAAGGCAAAGAGCACCAGCCCGGCGTACAGCGGCGGCTTGCGCCCGACCATGTCGGAGATCGGTCCGTAGAGCAACTGGCCCGCGCCCAGCGAAAGAAAGAACGCCGTGAGGCTCATCTGCACCGCGCCGATATCGGCGCGCAGGCTCTGCCCGATGGCGGGCAGCGCGGGCAGGTACATGTCGATGGCGAAGGGGCCGATGGCCGAGAGCAGGCCCAGCAGCAGGGCCATCTTGAAGAAAGGGGAAGAACGCATTGCCCCGATTGTCGCCAAGCGAGGCGATCGGCGCAGGCGTGGGGTCGAGCGCCCGTGGCCGCGCGCCGGCGCTAATTCAGTACAAAGAATCGGCTGGCAAGCCGCGGCCGGTGCGGCGTACGAACTTGGTATTCAGGCGGCCGGCCAGAACACCAGCGCCCGCAGTTCGATGCTCCGGCGTGCCGGCGCTTCGGGTGCGCCGGTCGGGTCTTCGAACGCGGTGTGCGCGGTGAAGCGCGCGGTGCCGTCCTCGCGCGAGTCGTAGATCTTCAGGAGTAGCGCCTCGTCGGGCCGCAGCCGCGGGAACCAGTACCACTGGTGCCTGGGGTTCCAGGTGAAGGAGTAGGTCTCGCCCACCCTGTCGGGGTAGACCAGGTCGCTCGGCACCATGTCCTCGCGTGCGATGGAGCGCGCGTCGCACACAGCTAGGGGCAGTCGCTCCACCGTGGCCAGCGGGCGCCACAGGTTGATGATGGCGAAGCGGTGCTTCAGGCGCTCCTCCGCTTCATCGGGCGGCAGGTGGTCGCTCACGCGGCGCGGCGCGGAGGCGAAGGTCTGGTCGTTATGCACGCGCCGCACCGGTTCGCGCAGCTCGGCCGTGCGGCGCGAGCCCTGCGCGCTGTCGCGCAGCGTGTGCTCGAAGACGACGATCTTCTCGGCGCCGGTCACGTCGCGCAGCAGCGCCTCGGCTTCGCGGTAGTAGATGTCGCGGATGGTCGCGTCATGCGAGAAGTCGGCCACCACGCTGCGGTGCGAGATCTGCGTGAAGCCGCTGCGGTCGAGCGAGAGTTCGTGCAGCGCCACGAGCGGACGGCCATCGCGAATGGCAACGCGGCGCGGCTCCAATTCCCCCGTCACCCACGGCACGCCGGGCGGCGGCTCGAAGGTGTAGCTCACCGGCCTGCCCTGCCCCGCCTTCAGGTAGTTGAGCTCCGCTTCCACCGAGGAAAGCGTGGAGGCCACCAGTTGGCCATTCGATCCAGTGCCCATGCGGCATGACTCCAGAAAACGTTCTTGAAAAGGGCTGCGGTTGCGTCTCCGCCCCCCACTCATGGCGAGAGATCGCCGGCAGTTCGTCGATGAAGGCTATACCCGCGTCCGGCGGCGCGGAACGATGCAAAGGCGATAACCATATTCGTTGGCTGGTTGGCACACGCGCGCGCTTGACGCATCCCGGAATTTCGCCGTTACGCAAACGGCGGCTACCCTATCGGCTTCCCGGACCGCTTCCACAACAACTCACAGCAATTGCTTTCCTGGAGGAGTTACCCATGGCCTTCGCCCGCACGATCCACGCCGATCTGCTTCGCGTGTTTCTTCTGACCCTCGTGTCGCTCTTCGCCATCCCGGCGGCGACGCTGGTCTTCACCGAATACGCACTGCGCTCGCAAGACGCCGAGTTCCTGCAGTCGATCGAGAACCGCATCAACACCGATGCCCGCCTCAACGCCGCCGACAAGGCGGAGGCCACCGCGTTCTACCGCAGCCATCCGCTCTCCAAGGCCTGCGACGCCACCGCGCCGGAAGACAAGAACTTCCACGACAAGGTGTGCAGCCCCTACTCGATGCAGTGGCAGTTCCACTGGGCCGACCGCGCCGCCCTCTGGACGCTGGCGCTCGGCGCGGCGCTGCTCACGGCGGCGCTCGTGCTCGGCGCGCTGGCCTTCGCGAATCGGGGCCTGCGCTACGCGAGCTTCGTCGCGGGCTGGCGGCTCATGACGGTATCGAGCGCCGTCGAGGTCGTGCTGCAGAGCGCGATGCTGGTGTGGCTCTCGTTCTGGCTCACCGCTTTCTTCTGGCACAGCTATTACGTCAAGCTGATCGCCATTGCGGGCATCGCGGCCGCGGCGGCCGTGTTCTATGCGGTGTACACGCTCTTCAAGAAGCTGCCTTCGGTCAACGCGATCGACGGCGAACTCATCGTGGAGGCCGATGCGCCGCGCCTGTGGGAGCGCATCCGCCAGCTCGCGGGCCGCGTGAAGACGGCGCCGCCCGACCAGATCGTTGCCGGCATCGACACCAACTTCTTCGTGACCGAAGCGCCCATCGAAGTCAGCGGCCGTGCCTTGAACGGCCGCACGCTGTTCGTGAGCCTTCCGCTCCTGCGCGTGCTCGACCAGTCCGAGGCCGATGCGGTGCTGGCCCACGAGCTGGCCCACCTGGGCGGCGGCGACACCCGCAGCAGCGCGGCGCTCGGGCCGAAGCTGCGGCAGTTCGACCAGTACACCTGGAAGATGCGCAGCGGCGGCCTCACCATCGTGGCGCACTACCTGCTGCGCCTCTACCGCATGATTTTCGAGTTCGCCCTGGCGCGCGACAGCCGCGAGCGCGAGTACAAGGCTGACCGCGTGTCCGCGAGCCTCACGGCGCCGAGCGCCATCGTCCAGTCGCTGATCAAGATCTCGGCCTACGCGAGCTACCGCAACGACGTCGAGCAAAAGCTCTTCGCGCAGAACCGCCAGCACGACGGCGCACTGGGCATCGCCCGCTTCGTGGCCGACGGACTGCCGCCCTATGCGAGTTCCGAGGCGTTCATCGAGACGATGAAAACCGCCGACGTGCCCCACCCCTACGACAGCCATCCGCCGCTGCTCGAACGCATGCGCAACGTCGATCACCATGTGCCCGAGAGCGTGTACGGCGCCATCGTCGCGACCCCGCCCGAGGCCACCTGGGCCGACGAGATCGAGACGGCGCCTGCCATCGAGCAGCGCCTGTGGAGCGAGTACGAGCAGCGCTTCGTGCAAAACCACGAACTGGCCCTCGCCTACCGCTACGAACCCGCCACGGAGGAAGAGCGCATCGTGGTGCTGCGGCACTTTCCGCCGCTCGAATTCGCGCTGAAGAACAACGAGCGCATCGTGGTCGACTACGCCGGCCTCCACCCGAGCGCGGACGGCGGCTCGACCATCGCATGGGACGAGGTGAAGGGCCTCACCTACAAGGACGGCAGCTTCGGCGACACGCTGATCGTCACGCACCACGACAAGGCCATGCTGGGCGCGCGCACCACCAAGGTCAAGGTGGCGGGCCTCGGCAAGCAGAAAGACAACTTCAGGGGCGCCGTCGGCCACTACTGGCAACGCCACCAGGTCATGAGGGCGCAGCAGAAAGAAGAAAAGGAAGGAGAAAACGACCCCGCGTCCTGAGCATCCTTTCCTTTTCTTTCCTTCACCTGTCACCGGACAGGCTCCACAAAAACCTTCACATAACAGGAGACGTACACACCGTGAACCCCGTCGAACAGAGAACCATCTCGAAGATCAGCTGGCGGCTCTTGCCGCTTCTGATGATCAGCTACTTCATCGCCTACCTCGATCGCGTGAACCTCGGCTTTGCCGGGTCCGCGATGTCGAAAGACCTGGGCTTCACCGCCGCCGTTTTCGGCAGCGCGGCCGGCATCTTCTTCCTCGCGTATTTCCTGTTCGAGGTGCCGAGCAACATGGCGCTGGAGCGCTTCGGCGCGCGCCGCTGGATCGCCCGCATCATGTTCAGTTGGGGCATTCTTTCCGCGGCGCAGGCCTGGGTGGGCGGCTCGACCAGCTTCAACGTCGTGCGCTTCTTGCTCGGCATTGCCGAGGCCGGTTTCTTTCCGGGCGTCATCTTCTACATCACGCTGTGGTTTCCGGCGGCGTACCGCGCACGCATCGTGGGCTGGTTCATGTTCGCGATTCCGATCTCCACCGTCATCGGCTCGCCCATCTCGGGCTACATCCTCAACATGGACGGCATCGGCGGCATGCACGGCTGGCAGTGGCTCTTCATCCTCGAGGCGATTCCCTCGCTGATCCTGACCTTCTTCATCCTGTTCTACCTGCCCGATGGCCCGAAGGATGCGAAGTGGCTCTCGAATGAAGAGCGCGACTGGCTGCAGCACACGCTCGACGGCGAGCGCCGCAACCGCGAAGCGCTCCACACCATTTCATGGAAGCAGGCGCTGCTGAATCCGCGCGTGATCGGCCTGGGTTTCGTCTACATGGGCATCACGGTGCCGCTCTATGGCCTGAGCTTTTTCCTGCCGCAGATCATCAAGGGCTTCGGCGGGCTGGGCAACGTGGAGATCGGCTTCATCAACGCCTTCCCGTACCTGATCGGCGCCATCGCCATGGTGTTCTGGACCCGTGCGTCCGATGCGAAGAAGGAGCGCAAGTGGTTCCTGTTGATCCCGCTGGCCTGCATCTTCGTCGGCCTCGTCGCGGCCGCGGAAACCAGCGCGCCCATCCCCAAGATGGCGGCCGTGACGCTCGCCGCCTTCGGCATCTTCAGCGCGCTGCCGATGTTCTGGACGCTGCCCACCGCCATCCTGAGCGGCACCGCGGCCGCGGCCGGCATCGCGTGGATCAACTCCATCGGCAACCTCGGCGGCTACATCGGCCCGACGATCTTCGGCGCGCTGAAGGACCGCATGGGGAACGATTTCTACGCCGTGCTTTTTCTGGCGCTGCTCGCAGCGCTGGGGTTCGTGCTGGTGCTGGTCATCGGGCACGACGCGCGGGCGGAGCAGGCGGCGTCTGGGCAGGCCTGAGTCGAGTCGTCAGGCGGACTTGCTGCGCGCCGTCTTCTTGCCGCCCTCGGCGCGCGGCGCAGCATCGTTGCTCGCCGGCGCATTCGCCTGATCGACCCACAGCAACGCGTCGACATACGACACGAACTTGTTGAGGTACTCGGGCGACAACTCGCGCATCAGCGTGAGCGATTGGTGCACGAGGTTGTGCGAATTCAGCGGGCCGGCGTTCTGCGGCAGCTTCGCCAGCGACTGCATCAGCCGCCGTTCGGCGCTGAGCTTCGACCAGGTGCTCCGGAAGAACGGGAGGACCTTCAGTTCGTTGGTTGCCGGGTCCATCCGCTCGGACGATCCGTGTTGCGCGAGGTGGTTGGTCAGTTCCGCGAGCGGGCCGCGTGAAGCTTGTCTTGCGGCCGCGGCAATTTCGGCGCCCGAAGCTTTCTCGAGATCCTCGCCATAGGCCGCAAGCAGCGTGGACACCCGCTCGTCCAGGATGCGCCGGGCTTCGCCGCTGTATTCAGCGGCCCGCCTGGCCAGCGTCTCGATGAAGTGAAAACGGACCGGGTCGAGGCGATGCGCCCCGCGCTCGCGCCATGCGCCGAGCGTTGCGTCGATTCCGTCGGCTTCGTCGCTGCTACTCACGTGGCTTCGTCTTCACGTCCGAACGCTTCGGCGTGGGCGCCATTTCCACGCGCCGATTCTTCGAACGGCCATCGGCATCGGCGTTCGACGCCACAGCCTGTTCGGCGCCGAATGCGGCCGCGAAGACGGAAGAAGACGGAATGCCCTCCTCGATCAGCGCCCGTGTCACCGTCAACGCGCGTTGGGCCGAGAGCTCCCAGTTGTCCGCAAACTGCCGGTTGCCGCCGCGCACCTGCCGGTCATCGGTGAAGCCGCTCACCATCAGCATCTCGTTGCGGGCCTGCAGGTAGGCGGCGAGCGGCGCGGCCAGGCTCTTGAGCAGTTGCCGGCCTTCGGGCTGCAGCTCCGCGGAATTCAACGCGAACAGCACGCTGCCGCTGATGCCGATGCGCCCGTTGTCCAGCGTCACGCGGCCCGCAGCGAGCGGGCCGGCCAGCGCCTGTTCGAGCGTCTGCAAGCGTTCGGCCTCGACCTTGCGCTGCTTGACCTCGGCTTCGAGCTTGGTCGCGAGTTCGAGCTGCATGCCGATCACGCAGACCAGGATCAGCACGAAGGCACCCAGCAAACCCGACATCAGGTCGCCGAAGACGGCCCATACCGGGACCGAGGCCTCGGTGCCGGCGTCGATGTCCTCGGTCATCACGCTTCGCTGCTCGCCACTGCGCGGTGATCGCGTTGCGCGGCGAGCTGCTGCAGGTCTTCGACGATCTGCTTCTGCGACGAGATGCTGAGATCGATGACCTCGCGGGCCTGCGCCACGTAGTACGCCAGCTGCTCGTCACTGCGTGCGATCGATTTGCCCAACGCGGCTTCGATGCGCTGCAGGTGCGCGCTCATCTTGTCGTTCGATTCGGTGAAGAGCTTCACCGCGAAGCCGAAGGCCTCGCCCAGGCTCGCGACCTCGACGGCGCTGCCGGTGATCTGCGCGGCCACGTCGGCCATCTTTCCTGTTTCGGTGTCGACCTTGTCGGTGAAGCGCGTGCCGACGCGGTCGAGCAGGTCCGCCGACGTGGCCACGAGCGCGTCGATGGCGCTGCGCTGTTCGGTGGAGGCGTGGTTCACCGCATCGAGCAGCGTTTCCAGCGTGCCGAGGATGCGGCTGCGCTCGTCGAGCATCGCGTTGTCGCGCGCCATGCTGTCGGACAGCTTCTGGCGGAGTTCGGCGATGACTTCAGCCGCGGCGCGCGGCGCCTCGGAGGCGGCCTGCATGAGCTGGCCGATTTCGGCGATGGTGCTCTTCGCGTGCGCTTCGCTCTGGGCGGAGATGTCGCTGGCGGTCTGTGCGAGCGTCTTGCAGATTTCCTGCTGCTGGGTTTCGCTGCGCGCGCCTGCCTGCTGCCATTCCTGCTGGAGCGACACGGCCATCGCTTCGAGCGCCTGTGTCCAGGATGCCAGCCGCTGCTGGTCGCGCGATGCCATCTCGGCCTGCAGGTCGGTGTGCGCCTGGCCCACCGTGTTCAGCAGCGATGCCGAGTGCTGTTCGAAAGTGGCTGCGGCGGCCGTCAATGCGCGTTGCGTGTCGCCCGAGAGGGTTTCGCTCGCGCGTTCGTGCTGCGCGAGCGCGCTGCGCCAGTTGTCGGACACGCGCTCGACCGTGGTTTCGAGGCGGGCGGAAACGCCGTCCACCAGCGAAGCCGAGCGTTGCTCGAAGGTCTGCGTGAACTGGTCGAGCGTGGCGCGCAGATCCTTGGCTTGCGCCTCGCTCGCGCGTTGCTGACCGGCGAGCGCGGTCTTCCAGATGTCCGCCACGGTGGTGGTGTTGGCCTCGAAGCGGGTGGAAAGGCCGTCCAGTTGCCGCTGCACGCCCTGCTCGACCGTGGCGTGCAGCGCGGCCGTCTCGCGTGCGATGCCGGCCATGGTGGCTTCGACCACCGGCTGGATCGTCGCGCCGGCGATGCGGGCGCTGTCGGCGAGACCTTCCTTCAGCGATTGGCCGACGGAAGAAGCCAGGCCCGCGTACACGGCCTCGGCCTTGCCGTGGAAGCTGTCCTGGCTGGAAATCAGGCGCTCGTTCAGAGCCTGGCTCTGGCGCTCCATCGTCGCCATCATCGATTGCAGGCGGTCGACCAGTACAGGCATCGCCTCGCCCTGCCGTTGCAGCAGCTTGAAGGACTCCTCGCGCTGATGCGCCTGCGAGAAGACGCGCAAGGTGGTGGCAATCCGCGTGTCGAGCAGTTGCCCGGCCTGCATCCTGTCGCGCCGGCTCAGGGCCGACAGAAGGCCCAGCGTCGCCGACGTGGCCACGCCCGCGAGCGAGGTGCCGAAGGCCACGCCCAGCCCCTTGACCGGCGCGGCCAGCGAGGCGCGCATGGCTTGCAGGTCCGACGCGCTCTCCAGCGCCGTGCCCGTGCCGTTCAGCGTGACCACCATGCCGAGGAAGGTGCCGAGCATGCCCAGCAGAACGAGCAAGCCCGCGAGATACGGCGTGAGACTCGGGCCGGGCAAGCCGACGCGCTCGCCCTCGATGCGCAGGCGCACCGCGTTGCGCAGCGACGGATGCAGCTTGTCGAGCCATTCGCCCAAGCTGGCCGGCGGGCCGGTCATGTCTGCAACGGCGGTGGTCAGCGTTGTGGTCGCCTGCCCGAAGCGGTGCAGCTCCAGCGCGCCGACCACATAGAACGCCCCGATGAGCACGGTAACCGCCAGCGCCAGCGGGTTCGAGCCGATGTAGCCGATGCCGACCCAACAGACTGCGGCCAGGCCGACGACGAAAACGATGCGATGAAGAAGTTGGGTCATGAACTCTGGTTAGCTCGCGCGAAGGGCTTCGAGCAGCCCTTCGACGGGTTGAAATCGGATTTCCATCTCGGCAAGCAGCACGTCGTGCATGTCCTTGCGGAACACGGGCAGCCATGCGCCGGGCTCGGCGTCGCTGTCGGCGAGGTTGGCATCGGCTTGGCCGAGGCGCTTGAAATGCTTCTCGAGCATCGCCGGGATGCTCCCCAGCAGCCGATGCTCCTGCGCGCTCAACACCTGCTCCATCACCACATCCACCGCCGCCAGCCGCGCCATGTCGGGCGAGCGCGTCGCCAGCGTCGAACGCAGGCGGCCGCGCAAGGGGCCGATGCTCGTCTGCATGGCCTGCTGCCTGGCGTGGTAGCGCCGGCGGTAGGCCGCAAAGTCGGTCGTGTTGTCCCTGGAGGCGCTGTGCATGTCTTCTGCGATGGCGTTGGTCATCGCGGTCCGCACCCGCTCGCATTCGCGTGCTTCGGGGTTGCCGGCCGCACGCGCGCCAGAAGACGACGCAGCCAGGCCGCCGTTCAACGCTGCAGAAAGGGAAATGGCATCGGTCCAGCCGAGCCATTGACTCAATCGATCCGCGAAAGCCTGTTTGGGCTCGGGAACTTCGATGTCGGTCAATCGAGCGAGCAAGCGAATCAGCGCCGAGCCGGTGAAGCCTGTGCGCCTTGACACTTGCACCATTACCGCCACTTGGAAAAACCTGGCAGTCTACACTGCCGCCCCCTGCTGACCGGCCGGTCGCGCCCTGGCCAAAGCGCCTTTTGCGTGACATCTTGTAGCGCGCAAAAGGCGGCCATCGGCGGGCCGGGTGCCTGCCCTTGCAGGGCTCAGTACAGAGTGGCCTGCTGCCTGGCAGGCAGTTCCCGGTCGTAGGTCGCCCCATCGAACGCGGCATTCGTCAACGCCGAAAGGATGGCCCCGGCCGTCGGCACTTCGCGCATCGCATCCGCCGCCACCGGCGCCCAGAGCTTCGAACGCTGGATCGCGCGGGCGCACTGGAAGTACACCGTCTCCACCTGCACCTCGATCACGCACTTCGGCAGCTTGCCTTCCATCTCGAAGCGCGCCAGGACGTCCGGCGCGACGGTGATGCGCGCTCTTCCATTCACCCGCAGCGTCTCGCCGACACCGGGAATCAGAAAGAGCAAGGCCACGCGCGGATCGGCCACGATGTTGCGCAGGCTGTCGATGCGGTTGTTGCCTCGTCGCTCGGGCAAGAGCAGCGTCTTCTCGTCCTGCACCATCACGAAGCCCGGCGGATCGCCGCGGGGCGATGCGTCCAGGCCGCCGGGGCCGATGGTGGCGAGCACCGCGAAAGGCGATGCGGCGATCAGCGCCTGGTAGCTCGGATGCAGGTACGGCACTTCCTTCTTCAGCGAGGCCTCGCCGGGCTGGCCGAACAGCGCTTCGAGCTGCTCGACGGTTTCGATGGCGTGGGGCCTTGTCATGACGTTCGCTCCTGCGTGGGGGGTGGTGTCGATTGTGGCGATGGATTTCGCCCGCAGGCCAACGCCATGATGGCCAGCAGCACTGCGGCAATGCCATAGAGCCACGGCGGCGATGCGACCGGCAGCAGCAACCCCGCGATGAGCGGTCCGGCGCCGGCGCCGATGTCGCGCCACACCGAGCGCGCCGCCAGCGCCTGTACGCGGTCGGGCCCTGGCGTGCGGCGCGCCACGATGGGCGACAACAGAGGCAGCTGCAAGGCACGCAGCACGACGATCAACGCCGCGCAGCTCCAGAGCCATCCGAGGCCGAAGCCCACGAGCGCGATGGCCGTCATGAGCGAAAGGCTCACCAGCAGCCGCTCCGCGCCGAAGCGGTCCGCCAGGTGCCCGCCGACCGGGCTCAGGAAAATCTCCGCCAAGTAGCGCAGCGCCATCAGCAAGCCCGCCACGATCACCGCGCCGCCCGGCAGCAGGTCCTTGCCGAGGTAGGACAGGCCGACGATGAAGAGCCCGTCGAGCGCCAGCCCTTCCATGAACGACCAGCCATCGAGGCTGTTCGGCCACTGGAAGCGCCGCGTGGGTTTTTCCGTGCGATGCGGCGCCGACGGCAGTCGCCGCGCCGCGAACACCGCCAGCAGCGAGAACACCGCGAGGATGCCGAAGATCGCGCGCGGCCCGACCCAGTGCGCCATCAACGCGCCCAGCGGCAGCGCCAGCACCGGCCCCATGGCAATGAACGCGCGCGATCGGCCGTTGCGGTGCGCTGCACCGATGGGGTCGGCCGTGGCCAGCGCCTGGGTCGACAGGTTGAGCGCCGCGAAGCACAGCCCCCACATCAGCCGCAGCGGCAGCAGCGCCCAGAAGCCCGAGAGCGTCGCGTAGCCCACGCCGCAGACGGCGGCGGCCACGACGGCGATGGTGCAGGTCGGCCGGTCGCCGTTGCGCGCATAGAAGCGTGCCACCCAGCGATAGCCGGCGATGCGCACCAGCCGGTTGGCGGCGAGCAGCATGCCGGCTTCGGCCAGCGTCACGCCGAACTGGTCGGCGTACATCGGCAGCAAGAGGTAGAGAACGACGTCGGCCGGCAGCGAAAGCCCGAGCGCGATGGCTGCGTGGCGGGAATTCAGATCGGTGGCGCTGGGCGCTGCGGGGGCTGGTGCGAGGGGCGTGGAAGGCATCGAGACCCCATCGTGCGCCGCGGCAAGGCGGGCTGACAAACGAGATTAACGCCCCTCATGCGTGAGAAAATTGCACGCATGCCGCTTCGAGAACCGCCCCTCAACGCCGTGCGCGCCTTTGTCGCCGCGGCCCGTCACCAGAGCTTCACGCGTGCGGCCGAGGAGCTGCATGTCACCCACAGCGCGGTGAGCCGGCAGATCAAGAGCCTTGAGGAATACCTGGGCGTCGCGCTCTTCGAGCGCCGCATCCGACAGGTGGCGCTGACGGCGGAAGGCCAGCAGTTCTTCGCGGAGGCCGGGCCGGCGCTGGCGCAGATCAACACGGCCGCCCATGCGCTGCAGGCGCAAGGCCCGGCCCGCGCGGTGCGGATCAACGTGCGGCCCTCGTTTGCCGTGCGCTGGCTGATTCCGCGGCTGCCCTCGTTCGTCGAGCGCCATCCCGACATCGAACCGCAGGTCGTCACCAGCACGGTGATGCCAGAGCAGGCCACCGGCAGCTTCGACATCGCGGTGCGTCGCGGCCTCGAGGGCTGGCCCTCGTCCGCCCGGGTGCATCCCTTTCTCGAAGACGAAGTGCTGGTGGTCGGCGCGCCTGCCCTGTTCAAGGCGCATCCGCTGGCCGACCTGCGCGCGCTCGCGTCGCATGTGCAGCTCTCGGCCAAGACGCGCAAGGACGACTGGGACGCCTGGAAGAAGCAGGTCGGCGCGCCGCGCACGAAGCCTGCCGGCCGCCTGCAGTTCGACCACCTGCACTTCGTGCTGCAGGCTGCGGTCGATGGCCTCGGCATCGCCCTCGCGCCGACCTCGCTCGTGTCGCACGACCTGGCCTCGGGCCGCCTGCAATCGCCGCTGCCTGCGCTGCGCATGGCGCTCGATCGCTATTACTACGGCCTCGCTTCCGACGCCGCCGCAGAAGCCCGGCACGTGGCTGCATGGTTCGAGGAGATGCTGCCCGCCACTTAACTCGCTAATGAGCGGATGACCTCGATGAGACCGACCTTGCCCTTGCGCACTGTCGCATCGCCGCCCTCGAAGGTGATCCACCCCTCGTTGAAACCGTCGAGCATCTGGATCCGCGGCATCGGGTCCTTCATTCCCTGCGAGAGAAACAGCGAACCCCAGGTCTCGCGCGGCACCGCCTCGGCCTGAACCGGGCGATCCAACACCGTCGAGAGCGCCGCGGCGATCGCGTTCGGGCTCACACGCTCCGGGCCTTCGAGTTCGACGATGCGTTCGACTGGGCCCTCCTGCACCAGCAGCTCGGCCACGACACGCCCGACATCGGCCGCGGCGACCATCGGCACCGGCCTGTCGAGCGGCTGCAGGAAGCTCGCGAAAACGCCCTGCTCGCGCGCGCCTGCAATGTCCCAGGCAAGGTTGTCGAGAAACCATGCGGGCCGCAGGAACGCGACGGGCAGCGGCAGCGCCGACAGCGCCTGTTCCATCAGGGTGCGCTGGCTCAGCAGGTTCGATTGCGTGGCCTGTGCGCCGACGGTCGAGAGGCAGATCACGCGGGCCGGCCGCGCTGCGACGAGCGCGCGGCCCACCGCGTCGATGACGGCCTTCGCTTCCGGGAAGCCGGGCGTGGGATCGAAGTTCGGCGGCGGCAGGACGAAGACACCTCGAACGCCCGTGAAGGCGCGCGTCAACGCCGCCGCATCTTCCATCTCGGCGATGGCGACTTCGCAGCCCAGGTCGGACCAGACCTGGCCCTTGGCTGCATCGCGCACCACCGCGCGAACGGAATGGCCCTCGGCCAGCAAGGTGCGCGCGACGGCGCCGCCGACATTGCCTGTGATACCGGTGATTGCGTACATGAGACTTTCCTTCTTTCTTCCAGTGAATCGATTGCGATGGAAGGAATGTAGGAATCCGGCGTCTTTGAGTAAAGCGACCCAGAGGCATATCATTCATGACACCCGATCACGAATACAGAACATGGCACTCGACGGACGA
Organism: Variovorax sp. W1I1; assembly: GCF_030815625.1. NCBI lineage: Bacteria > Pseudomonadati > Pseudomonadota > Betaproteobacteria > Burkholderiales > Comamonadaceae > Variovorax > Variovorax sp. W1I1. The sequence continues at coordinate 2,889,352 of NZ_JAUSWZ010000001.1, forward strand.
CTCCTCTCCAACGTGGGCGTGCTCGCCGCTGTCGTCGAAGGCGGCAGCTTCGCGAGCGCGGCCAATGCGCTCGGCCTCACACCCTCGGGCGTCAGCCGCGCCATCGCACGGCTGGAGGTGCGCATCGGCGTGCGCCTGTTCGACCGCACGACGCGCTCGCTCAACCTCACGGACGAAGGCCGGCTGCTCTATGCCAACGTCAATCCACTGGTGCTGGGCATCGAGGACGCAGTGACCATCGCCGCAGGCGCTGCCGGCGCGGTGCGCGGGCGCTTGCGCGTCAACACCGACGCCTTCACATCGCGCCTTTTGCTCGCGCCGCATCTCCCGCGCTTTCTCGACCAGTACCCCGAGCTGTCGCTCGACCTCGTCGCACGCGACCAACTCGGCGACCTCGTGGCCGAAGGCTTCGACATCGCGGTGCGCTTCGGCGAACCACCTTCGTCATCGCTGGTCGCGCGCAAGCTCATGGACACGCGCATCGTGACCGTCGCGACGCCTGCCTACCTGAAGCGCCATGGGCGCCCCGCGAAGCCCGCGGATCTCGTGAACCACGCCTGCCTGCAGGTGCGCAACCCGGTCACGGGGCAGCCCTACACATGGGAATTCCAGCGCGGCCGAAAGCTCGTCAAGGTGCCCACCACCGGCCGGCTGCTGCTGACCGATGCAGGCACCATCCTCGCCACCGCGCTCGCGGGCGTGGGCGTTGCGCAGATCAAGGCGGTGGGCATCCAGCAGCACCTCGACAGCGGCGAGTTCGTCGACCTGTTTCCCGACTGGCCCGACGAGCGCTTTCCGCTCTATGCGCTGTACCCGTCGCGCCACCTGCCGGCGGCGAAGGTGCGGGCGTTCATCGACTTCGTGATGGCGGCGATTGCTCCCGAGGCGAAGCCCGGATCGCGCCGATGAGACGGCTGCTCGCAGGTCCCTGAGCGGCGGAACTCAGAACAGCGAAGCCATCCCGTTCGGCCGCGCATCTTCGATGCCCAGCATGCGCAGCTTCGTCAGCGCGCCGCCGCCGGCCGAGAACCCACCGGGCTTGTTGCCCGCCGCGAGCACGCGATGGCACGGCACCACAGGCGCGAAGGGGTTGTGGCCCATGGCCTGCCCCACGGCGCGCGACAGCCCCTTGTCGCCGAGCTCCTCGGCAATCTCGCCGTAGGTACGCGTCTGCCCCGGCGGAATGCTGCGTGCAATGGCGTAGATGCGCTGGTGAAACTCCGACACGCCGCGCATGTCGAGCACGATGTGGCTCAGGTCGTCGTGCACGCCTTGCAGCAGGCTTTGGATGGCGGCGATGGCGCGCTGCGCCATGTCGTTCGGCGGGCCTTCACGCAGCTCTGGAAAGCGGTGCCGCATGCGCGCCCGCGTGGCCGGCTCGCCCTCGTCGGTAGGCAGTTGCACGCCAACCAATCCATGCGGCCCCCAGGCCAGCGCGCACATGCCGATGGTGGTTTCGAACAGTGCGAAGCCGGTGGCGTCGTCTCGTTCCGTCATCCGATCTCCTTCAACGCATGCTGGCGCGATGCCAGTACCGCACCGAGCCACAGTGCGATCGCCGAAGCCACCAGCCCGCGCGCGAGGCCGCCAGGGCCGTCCGAGATCCAGCCCGTCACCGTCGGGCCGACGATCTGCCCGAGCGCGAAGACGATGGTGAACAGGCTGATGCCCTGCGCCCAGCGTGCTGGCGGCAGGTTGTGGCGCACCAGCGCGGTGGTCGAAGCCACCACCGACAGGAACACGCCGCCGAACAGCACGCCCGAGGCCAGTGCCACGGGCGCCGAAGCGCTCAGCACCGGCAGCAGCGTGGCCACGCCGAGCAGCCCGTTCAGCAGCGCCTGCGGCTGGCCGCCGCGGTAGCGGTCGAGCAGCCCGGCCCACAACCGCGACGAGGCCACGCAGGCGATGCCCAGCAAGGCATAGAACAGGGTGACGAAGCCGGCGCTGGCGCCCTGCTCCCGCAGCAGCGCGATCACGAAGGTCATGTAGCCGATGTAGCCCATGCCGAAGAGCGCGTAGCCCGCGAGTGCCCAGCCGAAGTGGCGCAGTGCGACGGGCGCTGCGTCGGCCGCGACCACAGCCGATGGGGCTCCCGAAAGTGGCGTGTCCGGCATCGCGCGCCCGGCCCAGGCCAGCAGGCAGGTCGCAACGCCGCTCGCAAGCGCCAACGCCCACCACGCCCAGGTCCAGCCGTGCGGCACATCCGACGCCGCGCGCAGCACTTGCGGCACGAGCAACGCCGACAACAGGATGCCGAAGCCAGTACCGCCGTAATAGATGCCCAGCAGCAGCCCGCTGCGCGAGGCGCCGGTCCGTGCATCCGCTTCACCGAGCCGCGCGGCGAGCAACCCGCCCGCCACGAACACCCACGCGCTGGCCACGCCCGCCAGCAGGCGCTGCAGCAGCAAGGCCGGCGCATCGGTCACGAAGCCGCTGCCCGCCATGAACACGCTGGCCAGCACGGCGCCGACGATGAGGAGCCGCGTCACGCCGAAGCGCCGCATCAGCGCCGGCGTGACCAGCGCGCCGGCCAGGTAGCCGACCGCGTTGGCGGTGTTCATGCCGCCGGCCAGCGCGTAGCTCCAGCCGAGGTCGGCGCGCATCGGCGGCAGCAGCAAGGCGTAGGCAAAACGGGTGATGCCGAGCGACACGGCCGCGCCCATCGACAGCGCGAACGCAAGGCGCAGCGTGGGCTGCGCGCGAAGGGAGGGAGAAGTGAGGGTGGTCGACATCGGATCGGGCGGCGCAGCCATTTTGCGGCAGCCCGCGCGATCCTGCCCGTGTGCCGGCCGGTTACCGCGCCGTCGAATCCGGCTTCACCACCAGGTGACGCGCCAGCAGCACCGCCACGTGCACCGCCTCGCGCTGCGCCCCGTCGCCGATCTGGTGGCGGCAACTGGTGCCATCGGCCACCACCACCGCATCGGGCTTCGCACGGATGGCAGGCAGCAGGCTCGCCTCGGCCATCTGCATCGAGACGTCGAAGTGGCTCGCCTCGTAGCCGAAGCTGCCGGCCATGCCGCAGCAGGAGCTTTCGATCAGCTCGGGCTCGGCGCCGGGAATGAGCTTGAGCACCTCCAGGATCGGGCTCACCGCGCCGAAGGCTTTCTGGTGGCAATGGCCGTGCAGGAGGATCGGCGCGGCAGATGGTTTCAGCGACAGCTTGAACCGGCTCGCCTTGATTTCGCGCGCGATGAATTCCTCGAACAGCAGTGCCTGCTTCGCCACGGTCTGCGCCTTGTCGCCGAAGCCCATCACCAGCGTCTCGTCGCGCAGCGTGAGCAGGCAAGAAGGCTCCAGGCCGACGATGGGAATGCCCGCTTGCGCGAGTGGCAGCAGCGCATCGATCAGCGCCTCGGCGCGCACCTTGGCCTCGTCCACCATGCCGCTCGCGAGGAAGGTGCGACCGCAGCAATGGTGCCCGCCGCCCTTTCCACCGCTCTTCTCGACCGTGTGCAGCACATAGCCCGCGGCTTCGAGCACGCGCGCGGCTGCAAAGGCGTTCTCGCTTTCGAAGGTGCCGTTGAAGGTGTCGACGAAAAGCACCGCCGCCTTGCCACCGCGCGCCGCCACCGACAGCACCGAGGCTTGATCCGCGAACAGGCCGGGCTCGTTGCCCTTCGCACGCCAGAAGGTGTCGCTGCGCCACTCGGGCAGCGACCGCTTCGCCGAAAAGCCCAGCAACTTTTCGCCGAGCCACGCCGCTCCGGGCACGCTGTTGCGCAGGTTCAGCAGCCACGGCATGCGGCTCGCTTTGTGCGCGTAGTCGGGCATGTAGGCGACCAGCTTGTCCTTCAGCGTATGGCCGTGGCGCTTCTTGTAGTGGTCGAGAAACTCGATCTTCATCTTCGCCATGTCCACCCCCGTCGGGCAATCGCGCTTGCAGCCCTTGCAGCCGACGCACAGGTCCATGGTCTCGTGCATGGCTTCGCTGGTGAAGGCGTCGGCGCCGAGCTGGCCCGAGAGCGTGAGGCGCAGCGTGTTGGCACGGCCGCGCGTCAGGTGCTGTTCGTCGCGCGTCACGCGATAGCTCGGGCACATGGTGCCGGCATCGAACTTCCGGCAGTGGCCGTTGTTGTTGCACATCTCCACGGCTTTCGCGAGGCCGCCGGTGCTGTCGCCGCCGGTGCCGGGCGCGGTGGTTACTTCAGTCACCGGATCGGCGTTGACGTTCCAGGCCGACCAGTCGAGCACCGGCTTGAGTTCGATGCGGCGGTAAGGCTTCGGCGCAGTCGGCGGCGCAAAGCGGAACAGCGCGCCGTCGTCCATGCGCGGCGGATCGATGATCTTGCCGGGGTTGAACAGGTCGATCGGGTCGAGCTTCTTCTTGATCGCGCGGAAGGCCTCGTTGATGGCCGGGCCGAACTGCCATTCGATCCACTCGCCGCGGCAGAGGCCGTCTCCGTGCTCGCCGCTGAAGGCGCCCTTGTACTTGCGCACCAACGCGCTCGCTTCTTCGGCGATGGCGCGCATCTTCGTGGCGCCGTCTGCCCGCATGTCGAGGATCGGCCGCACATGCAGCGTGCCGACCGAGGCGTGCGCGTACCAGGTGCCGCGGCTGCCGTACTTGGCGAACACCTCGGTCAGCGCGTCGGTGTATTCGGCCAGGTGTTCGAGCGGCACCGCGCAGTCTTCGATGAAGCTCACCGGCTTGCCGTCGCCCTTGAGGCTCATCATGATGTTGAGGCCGGCCTTGCGCACTTCCCACAGGTTCTTTTGCCGCGCGTCGTCGGGCATCTCGACCACGCTGCCGGGAAGGCCCAGGTCTCCCATCAGTTCGACCAGTTGCTTCAGTTGCGGCAGCAATGCGGCCTTGTCGGCGCCGGAGAACTCGACCAGCAGGATGGCTGCGGGCTTGCCGATCAGCGCGGTTTCCACCGTCGGCTTGAAGGCGGGGTTCGCCAGGCTCAGCTCGATCATCGTGCGGTCGACCAGCTCCACCGCTGTCGGCCCGAGCTTGACGATATGCTGCGCCGCATCCATGGCTGCATGGAAGGTCGGGAAGTTCACGATGCCCAGCACCTTCGCGCGCGGCAAGGGCGCGAGCTTGAGCTTCAGGCTCTTGGTGTACGCGAGCGTGCCTTCCGAGCCGATCAGGAGATGCGCAAGGTTCACGCTGCCATCGGCGGTGTACGGCTTCTCGCTCTGGTTGTCGAAGATGTCGAGGTTGTAGCCGGCCACGCGGCGCATCACCTTGGGCCAGTGCTCGGCCATCGCATCGCGGTGCTGCCGCGCGAGGCCGCGCACGAACTGCGCGATGCCGGCCGCACGCACGCCGAGCGTGCCCGTCGGTCCGAACTCCACCAGCTCGCCGTTCGACAACCACGCGCTCGCGCCCAGCACGTTGTGCACCATGTTCCCGTAGGCGATGGAGCGGGAACCACAGGAGTTGTTGCCCGCCATGCCACCCAGCGTGGCTTGCGCGCTGGTCGATACATCGACCGGATACCAGAGCCCGAGCGGCTTGAGCTTCGCGTTCAGGTGATCGAGCACGAGGCCGGGTTCCACCGTCGCCGTGCCCTCCTCCGCATTCACCTCGAGCACGCGCCGAAAGTGCTTGCTGTTGTCGATGACCAGCGCCGCGCCCGTGGTCTGCCCGCACTGGCTCGTCCCGCCGCCGCGTGCCAACACCGGCACCTTGAGGTCGCGTGCGATGTCGATGGCGGTCGCGATGTCCTTGTCGTTCGTCGGCACGAAGGCGCCGACCGGCGTGATCTGGTAGATCGACGCGTCGGTGGCATAGCGCCCGCGCGAACCGTCGTCGAAGAGCACCTCGCCTTGCGTCTCGGCGCGCAGCCGGCGCGAGAGCAGCTCGCAGGTGTCGTTGGGCGGAAGAACGGTTCCGGCTGGCTGCATGTGGCTGGCGGGATCGATGCGCATGGTGATGGTGGGTGTGGCGTCAGTTCGCCTTGTTGGCCTGGGGATAGATCTCGCCGGCGCGCAGCAGCTCCAGCACCGTGTCGCGCTTGCGCAGCACATGCGCGATGAGCACCTTGCGCATCGCCTGGGCATCGCGCGCGGCCAGCGCCTGGATCATCTGTTCGTGCTCGTCGACCGCATGCTTCCACTTGGTCTCGTTCTGGTTGGTGCGAAAGCGCAGCGACTGCACCCGCGCATTGATCGATCGGTAGGTGCCCGCGAGCACCGGGTTCCCCGCGGCCTCGTTGATGGCCGTGTGGATGCGCGCGTTCAGGCGGTAGTAGCCCGAGAGATCACGCCGCGAAAAGCAGGCCAACATTTCGTAGTGCAGTGCGCGCACCTCGGCCAGTTCTTCATCAGTGATGCGCTTGGCGGCAAGCTCGCCCGACATGCCCTCGAGCATCGCCAGCACCTCGAAGGTGTCGAGCACATCGGTCTCGGTGAGTTTCACCGCCACCGCGCCGCGATTCGGCAACAGGTCGACCAGCCCTTCGGCCGCGAGCAGCTTGATGGCTTCGCGCAGCGGCGTGCGCGACACGCGCAATTGCAGGCACAGCTCGCGCTCGTTGAGCTTGGCGCCGGGGGCGATGTGCCCCTCCACCAGCATGGTGCGAAGGCGCGCAGCGACCTGGTCGTGCAATGCGAGCCTGGAGATTTCGATGATTTCTGCGGTCATGGTTGGATTCCCTTGAATGCATTTTGAATGCAAAGATTAGGACCTACAACCCCAGCAATCCAGGGTAAACCAGCATACGTAAATCAATTTTGAATGCAAAACTGAAAGCGAAAGGACAGTCCATGCTGCAACTCGACATCCATCCCACCGGCCGCCATTTCCTCCAGATTCCCGGCCCGAGCCCGGTGCCCGACCGCATCCTGCGGGCCATGAGCCTGCCCACCATCGACCACCGCGGGCCCGAGTTCGGCACGCTCGGTTTGAAGGTGCTCGGCGGCATCAAGCAGATCTTCAAGACGAAGCATCCGGTCGCCATCTACCCCGCTTCGGGCACTGGCGCGTGGGAGGCCGCCCTGGCCAACACGCTGAGCCCGGGCGACCACGTGCTGATGTACGAGACCGGCCACTTCGCCTCGCTCTGGCAGAAGATGGCCACGCGCCTCGGCCTCTCGACCGAATTCCTCGCGCTCGCCGGCACCGACGAACATTTGCCGAATGCGCCGAGTTGGCGCCGCGGCGTGCAGGCCGAGCTCATCGAGGCGCGCCTTCGCAAGGACACCGAGAAGAAAATCAAGGCCGTGTGCGTGGTGCACAACGAAACCTCCACCGGCGTCACCTCCGATATCGCCTCGGTGCGCAAGGCCATCGACGCGGCCGGCCACCCTGCCCTGTTGATGGTCGACAGCATCTCGGGCCTCGCGAGCGCCGACTTCCGGCACGACGAATGGGGCGTGGACGTCACCATCAGCGGCTCGCAGAAGGGCCTGATGCTGCCGCCGGGTATCAGCTTCAACGCACTCTCGCCGCGCGCGCTCGAAGTCTCGAAGACCGCCAAGCTCCCGCGCGCCTTCTGGGCCTGGGACGAAATCGTCGAGATGAACAAGGACGGCTACTGGCCCTACACGCCGAACACCAACCTGCTCTACGGCCTGTCGGAATCGCTCGACATGATCCTGGGCGAAGGGCTGGACAACGTGTTCGCGCGCCACCAGCGCTGGGGCGCCGGCGTGCGCGCCGCGGTCAATGCTTGGGGCCTCCCGATCCAGTGCGCGGACCCTGCCGTCTACTCGCCCGTGCTCACCGGCGTGATCACACCCGAAGGCGTCGATGCCGACGCGCTGCGCCGCCTGATCCATCAGCGCTTCGACCTCTCGCTCGGCACGGGCCTCGGCAAGCTCAAGGGCCGCATGTTCCGCATGGGCCATCTGGGCGACAGCAACGACCTGACCCTCGTGGCCATGGTCGCGGGCGTCGAGATGGGCATGAAGCTCTCGGGCATCAAGCTCGCGGGCAGCGGCGTGCAGGCCACGATGGACTATTTCGCCAATCACGCGGCGGCACCGGTCGGCCTGCAGAAAGCCGCATAGGCCTGCGACACACCGGCCGCAACGCGTCGCTCGAACGAGGCGGCGGCCTCCACCTTGCCGGCCCCTTCGACAGGCCGGCACGCATCGGACCCCAACACCACGGAGACAAAGATGATGCAAAGACGTTCCCTCATTCAAGCCGCCGGCGCCGCGGCCGCCACGCTGGGCGTGCCCCGGCTCTTCGCACAGGAGTGGCCCTCGGGCCCTGTGCGCATCGTGGTGGGCTTTCCACCCGGCGGCGGCACCGATGCGCTCGCGCGCGTGGTCGCGCAGAAGCTCACCGTGATGTGGGGCCAGCAGGTCATCGTCGAGAACAAGGGCGGCGTCGCCGGTGTGCTCGCGGCCGACTACGTGGCCCAGCAACCCAGCGACGGCAGCACGCTGCTGATGGCGCACATCAACAGCCACGCGCTCGCGCCCAGCCTGCAGCCCAAGCTGCGCTACAGCGTGGAGCGCGACTTCGTGCCGATCGTGCTCGTGGGCGTCACGCCCAACCTGCTGATCGCGAACCCGGGGCAGAAGGCGTTGAGCGTGAAAGACATCGTGGCCGCCTGCAAGGCCGCGCCCGGCACGGTGAGCTTCGGCTCGGCCGGTGCGGGTTCGGCGCAGCACCTGGCGCTCGAGATGTTCAAGCTGCAAGGCGGTGTCGATGCGCTCCACGTGCCTTACAAGGGCAGCGGCCCGCTGCTCGCCGACCTGATGGGCGGTCAGATCCAGTACAGCTTCGAGACGATGACGGCCGCCACGCCGCACGTGAAGAACGGCCGCGTGATCGCTGTCGCCCAGACGCGCACCAAGCGCGCCAAGGGCCACCCGAGCGTGCCGACGATGCAGGAGCAAGGCTTCGCAGGCTTCGAGGCCACCACGTGGTACGGGCTTGTCGGCCCGGGCAAGCTGCCGCCTGCGATTGCGCAGAAGGTGAATCGCGATGTGAACACGGTGCTTGCGATGCCCGATGTGCAGGAGCGCATGGACACCTACGGCGCGGAAGACGGCGGCGGTTCGCAAGACAAGTTCAAGCAGTTCATCAGCACTGAAATTGCCAAGTGGGCGAAGGTCGTCAAGGACGGCAACGTGCACGTGGAAACCTGAAGCCCTTGTTCAGGGCGCGATCACGCCCCGAACAGCAACTGACAAAATCGCAGGATGACTCCATCCATGACCGCCCTCGCCGACGCCTTGATCGCCGCACGCCGCAGCAACCGCACCCTCGATGCCGCCCCCTGGACCGATGCGCTGCAAGACGCCGCCCAGGCCTATGAAGTGCAGGACGCCGTGGCCGCCGCGCTGGACTGGTTCGGTGACGACGGCGCCGTCCCCGGCCACTGGAAATCCGGCGGCGGCTCGCGCAGCGTGACGCTCACGCACGCGCCGCTGCCTCCATCCGGCGTACGCCAGAGCCCCGCGAATTTCGACGACCTCGTGTTCCACACGCCCGGCATCGAATCCGAAATCGCGTTGCGGCTCGGCCAGGACGTGACACTTGAACAAGCCGTCAAACTCGATCACGACAACTCGGGCTCGCTCATCGACGCGATGGCCGTCTCCATCGAAATCGTCGACTCGCGCTGGCAAGACCTCGCCTCCACGCCCGCCCTGCTCCGCCTGGCCGATTCGCAAGTCCACGGCGCGCTGGTGCTCGGTGAATGGCAACCCTATGCGGCCATCGACTGGGCCTCGCAGCGCTGCGAAACACGGATCGGCGATGGCGAAGTCGTCGTGCGCGAAGGCACCCATCCGCTGGCCGATCCGGCGTGGCTGCTGCCGATCTGGCTGCGTCACATCACGCGGCACGGGCAGACCGCGCGCGCCGGCACCGTCGTCACAACGGGCTCATGGGTCGGCGTGCTGCCCTGCCGCCGAGGCGATCAGGTGACGGCCGAATTCGCCGGCATCGGCGCGGTCCGCTTGCGCGTGTAGCGCCCGTCTCCCACACCCGAGCAGGCGACCAGGAAGTCGAGCACCGCCCGCACCCGCGCGGGCAGCGTGCCGGCCTTGCCGATGTAGACCGCGTGGATCGGTTCGACCTCGCCCGGGTTGAATTCTTCGAGCAGCGGCACCAGCCGCCCCGCATCGATGTCGTGCTGCACGTGATATAGCGACAGCCGCGTCACGCCCGCGCCTGCAATAGCGAGGTGCCGCAGCGTCTCGCCGTCGCCCGCGCGCACCGGACCCGCCACCGGGATCGCGATCGTCCGGCCATCCACGCGCAGCGGCCAGTCCGGCGTGTTGCGCCGGTAGCTCCACCCGAGCCGGTTGTGCGCCTCCAGTTCCTGCGGTGTGTGCGGCGTGCCGTATTTCTTGAGGTAGCCGGGCGAAGCCACGATGGCCTGGCTCGTTTCGCCGAGACGCCGCGCCACGAGGTCGGACGCCGGCAGTTGGCCCCAGCGGATCGCGATGTCCGCGCGCTCGTCCATCAGGTCGACGATGCGGTCGGTGAGCGCGATGTCCAGCGTGATTTCCGGATGCATCTCGAGCAGGCGCGGCACCAGCGGCACCAGCTTGTGATGGCCGAACGAAACACTGGCATTGATGCTCACCCGCCCACGCGGTGCCGCACCGGCGGCGGCGCAGCGTTCGGCCTCGTCCATGTCGGCCAGCACGCGCGTGCTGCGCTCGTAGAAATGCAGCCCTTCGGGCGTGAGCTGCAGCTTGCGGGTGGAGCGGTGCACGAGCTGGATGCCCAGCCGCAGTTCGAGCCGCGCCACCAGCTTGCTGATGGCCGAGGGCGTCATGTCCAGCAGGCGCGCCGCCGCGGAGAAACCGCCGGACTCGACCACTTGCACGAAAGCCTCCATTTCACCGGAGCGGTTGACGTCGATGCGCGGCATGGGCTTCCTTTTCTGTGACTTCAAATCACAAGTGCATGTAGCGGCGGCATTCTAGTCACAGGCCCTGAATGTCCGCACAGTACAGGGCATCATGCCAATCGCTCTACTTGCCCTCACCGCCGGTGCCTTCGGGATCGGCACCACCGAGTTCGCATCATGGGCCTGCTGATGCAGGTGTCGACGGACCTTCATGTCTCCATCACGATGGCCGGCCTCCTGATCTCCGGCTATGCGCTCGGCGTCGCGGTCGGCGCGCCCGTGCTCACCATCGCCACCCGCAAGCTGCCGCGCAAGACCGTGCTGCTCGCGCTGATGGCGATCTTCACGCTCGGCAACCTGGCCTGTGCGCTCGCACCCAACTACGAGATGCTGATGGCTGCGCGCGTCGTCACCTCGCTCGCGCACGGCACCTTCTTCGGCGTCGGCTCGGTGGTGGCCACCGGGCTCGTCGCGCCCGAGCGCCGCGCCTCGGCCATCGCGATCATGTTCACCGGCCTCACCGCCGCCACGCTGCTCGGCGTGCCGGCCGGCGCCTGGCTGGGCCTGCAGTTCGGCTGGCGCTCGGCCTTCTGGGCAGTGACGCTGATCGGCGTGCTGGCCCTCGTGGTGCTCGCGGTGTTCGTGCCGCGCGTGAAGGGCGAGGCCAAGCCCGCGCCGCTGCGCGAAGAACTCGCCGTGCTGGCCCGCCCGCAGGTGCTGCTGGGCCTGGCGATGACAGTGCTCGGCTTCGCCGGCGTGTTCGTGGTGTTCACCTACATCCAGCCGCTGCTGACGCAGATCACAGGACTCTCGGAATCGGCCGTGTCGCCGATCCTCCTGGTGTTCGGCGGTGGTCTTGCGGTCGGCAACATCCTCGGCGGCAAGCTGGCCGACCGCGCACCGATGGCCGCCGTGCTCGGCACGCTGGTGGCACTGGCCGTGGTGCTCGGCGCGATGCAGTTCACCATCGGCACGCCGTTCACCGCGGTGGTCTTCGTCGGGCTGCTGGGCGTCGCCTCGTTCGCGACCGTGGCGCCGATGCAATTGCGGGTGCTGGAGAAGGCCTCGGGCGCGGGGCAGAACCTCGCATCGAGCCTCAACATCGCAGCCTTCAACCTCGGCAATGCGCTCGGCGCGTGGGTGGGCGGTGTGGTGATCGACCATGGCCCGGGCCTGCGCGCACTGGGCTGGGTGGCGGCGCTGCTCACGCTCCTGGGACTGGCCATCGCGCTCTGGAGCCGGTCGCTCGACCGGCGGGAAACCGGTCGCCCCGTGACCGATTGCGCTTCGGCGCGGGCCTGATCGATCGTTCGGCTACTTCGAGACCAGCCGGCGCGCGAAGAACGAAAGGATCTCGTCGCGCGCCGCGATCGTCGGCTGGCCCGCTTCATCGATGAGGTGGGCCGTCACCACGCTGTGCGGGCTCGCCACCACTTCCGCGAAAAACGAAGGCAGCGATTTCTGTTGGGCCGCGCTGTCGGGCAGCACCCGTGCGACGAAGCGGGTGCCAAGCGCTTCGGCATAAGCGGCGAAGCGCTGCGCGGTGCAGAACCTGTCGCCTTCGAAGCGATAGGCTATGACGGTCAGGTCCTCGCGGTCGAGGCGCTGTCTCACCGCCGAGATTTCTTCCGGCGATATCTCGATGCCCACCGGGTTGTCCAGCGGCAAGGCCGGCTGCGACAGCACCGGCGCCAGCACCGAAGGCTCCAGCATCATCGTGAGCGCGAAGTTGCCGGTGAAGCACATGCCGATGGCACCGACGCCCGGCCCGCCGCATTCCTTGTGCGCCAGCCTCGCGAGCGAACGCAGCCACTGCGTCACCGGGCTCGACTTGTTGCCCGCGAACGCGCGGAACTCCGCGCTCAGGCAGGCATGCTGGAACACGGCCTTGCCCTCCTCTGCATCCGCCACCGCGCCATCGCGGCCGAACAGCGAAGGCATGTACACGGTGAAACCCGCATCGCGCACCCAGCGGGCAAAACGCGCGACGTGCGGGCTGATGCCGGGCATCTCGGTCATGACGATCACCGCAGGCCCGGTGCCTGCGACGTAGACCTTCTTCATCGCGTCGTCCAGGGTGATCTCGCGGCGCTCGAAGTCTTCGAGCGGGTCGGTTTCGTTGAGGTTGCGTGTCGTCGTCGGCATCGTGGCTGGCTCCTGCGGGTCTTCTTCAGGTGGATCGGAGCGCCCATTACACGTGGCGAGTCGCTAGACTGACAGTGTCTAATTCGACATTTATCAGGCGTTTCAAGCCATGCACGATTTCACTGTCCTGGTGCTGCCCAGAGCCTTTGCCACCAGCGTTTCCATCACGCTCGACGTGCTCGATGCCGCTGCAGGATTGGCGCCTGGCATGAAGATGCCGAAGCCGACCTGGCGCGTCGTGTCGCCGGACGGCGGCATGGTTCCGCTGAGCAGCGGCGTGCAGGTGACGACCTCGGCGATTCCCGCACGCGCCCGCGCCGACACATCGACGTGGATCGTTCCCGGCCTCGGTGTCGACCGCCCCGCCGATCTGGCCGAGCGCCTGACTGACGACTGCGCCACCCGCGCCATCGCCGCTGTGCGCCGCCACGCCGCACAAGGCGGCGCGGTGGCCGCATCGTGCTCCGCCGTCTTTCTGCTGCAAGCCGCGGGCGTGCTGCAGGACCGGCGAGCCACCACCACGTGGTGGCTCGCGCCGGAGCTGCGCCGCATCGAACCGCGCTGCAACGTCGATGCCGACCGCATGGTCTGCGCCGACGGGCCGGTCAGCACGGCGGGTGCCGCGTTCGCGCAGTCCGACCTCATGCTCCATCTGCTGCGCACGCGCTTCGGCCCCTCGCTGGCCGATGCGGTCGGCAAGGTGTTGCTGATCGATGGTCGCGAGGCGCAGGCGCCGTTCGTCGTGCCTTCGATGATGTCCAACGGCAGCGAGCTGATCCGCCGCCTGACGCAGCGCATCGAATCGTCGCTGCCGCATCCGCCGAGCGTCGCGCGCCTGGCCGACGAGTTCGCGATGTCGCAGCGCACATTGGCCCGCCATGTGCGGGCCGCCACGGGCCTGGGTCCGCTCGCACTGGTCCAGAGCGTGCGGCTGTCGCGAGCCAGGATGCTGATCGAGACAAGTCGGATGACGATCGACCAGGTGGCAGCGCAGGTCGGCTACGAAGACGCCACGGCGCTGCGACGCCTCATGCGCAAGGCGGCAGGTGCCACACCGAGCAAATTCCGCGCGAACCTTCAGGCGTCATAGAAACCGGGTTGCGGTCGCGCGCACAAGCCGTTCCTGACAGAATCGAGCCGCCCAAAAACGAGCTGCCGTGACACCTCCACCCATCTCCGTTCGGCCCGCGCGCGCAGCCGATGCGCACACCCTCGCCGCCCTGTCGATCCAGGTTTGGCTTGCCACCTACACCGAGGGCGTGAGCGACCTCTTCGCGCGCTATGTGCTGTCGGAATTCACGCCCGAGAAATTCCTCGCGCTGGTGAATGCGCCCGATGTCTCGCTGCACATCGCCGAGGTCGATGACCGCCTCGTCGGCTATTCACTGGTGCGCTCCGGCGTGCCGCAGCCCTTGGTGCCCGAAGCCGATTCGGAACTCTGCTCGCTGTATGTGCAGGAGCCGTTCACGCGGCACGGCGTGGGGTCCGCATTGCTGCGGGCGGCACGCGCGGGCAACGACGGGCTGTGGCTCATGGTCAATGTGCAGAACCTGCGCGCCTGCCGTTTCTACGAGAAGCACGGCTTCGTGGTTCGCGGCAGCACCGATTTCGTTCTCGGCGAAGGCCGGCACAGGAACCATGTCCTGGCGATGCCACAGGCCTTGTCTAGCGGGGACTGATCATCCGTGCGATCGCCGTCGAGCGCGCCAGCATCCGCCCGTCCGCATCGCTCAGGTGCGCCTCCAGGAACGAGAGGGTCTTGCCGAGCTGCACGACCCCGCCCCGATCGTCGCGACGGTGCTGCTCGCACTTGGCATGTCGATGATCTCGCTGCCGTTCAAGCTGTTGCTGTTCGTGATGCTGGATGGGTGGACGCGGCTGGTGCACGGGCTGGTGCTTTCGTACCGCTGAGTTCGTCCACGAGCCGGTCGACCGCGGCCTCGGCTTTGCGCATCGATTGCGCGAGCTGCTCGCCGCCGAATTCGTCGCACTCCACCGCCGCCTCATGCACATCGGTGATGCCGATGTAGCCGAACACCGAGCGCACAGAAGCTTCCGTGTGGTTCAGGTGCGCGATGCGGCCGCCCGGGTCGTAGCCATGGTCGCCGCGCGCCCCGAGCAGCACCATGCGCTTGCCGGCGTCGGCGAGCATCGGCCAGTAGGGCACCGCGCCCCGCGCGCGGTCGAAGCCGAAGGTGCGGCCCACGCGCACGATGTTGTCGATGTACGCCTTGAACTGCGCGGGCACGCTGAAGTTGTACATGGGCAGTCCCACCACGATCAAGTCGGCGGCCACGAGCTGGTCGACAAGGCGGTCGCTTTCTGCGAGCACGTCGGCCATCCAGGATTCGCGGTCAGCCGGTGCGGTGAAGGCGGCGTGGATCCAGCGGCTGTCGACGAATGCGGGCGGGTGCTGGCCGACATCGATGTGGTCGATGCGGTCGGCGGGCCGGGCCGCGCGCCAGCGCTCGACGAAGCGTGCCGAGAGGCGCCGCGTGTGCGAGCCGTGCGGGTCGGTGCCCGAGATGCCCGGGCGGGCGCTGGCGTCGATGTGGAGCAGGTTGAGGGTCATGTCTTTCCTTCGGTGAATGGATGAATTGATCTACGCTGTGTTGCGCTGTCAGAATGACTGCACAGGCCTTGAATCTATGGATACGAGCGGCCCTTCACAAACGATCATTTCTCCCGTCATGCAAGAGATTGGCTCATCCGTCCGCCCGCAGCGCCGCCTGCCTCCCCTGCTCTCGCTGCGGGCCTTCGAAGCAGCGGCCGCGCACCTGAGCTTCCAGCGCGCGGCGGTCGAACTGTCGGTCACGCCCTCGGCCATCAGCCACCAGGTGCGCGCGCTCGAAGACACGCTGGGCCAGCCGCTGTTTCGCCGGCTCACGCGGCAGCTCGCGCTGACGCCGGCGGGCCAGCGGCTCTTCGACGATCTGCGCATGGGCTTCGACGCGCTCGAAGCGGGCGTCGACCGGCTGCGCCGGCCTGCGGCTTCGCAGTCGGTCACGCTCACCACCAACACGGCCTTCGCGGCGCGCTGGGTGCTGCCCCGCATGACGGCTTTCCGCAAAGCTTGTCCCGGCATCGAACTGCGACTGCATGCAGGCGACACGCTGGTCGACCTCGCGCGCGGCGATGCGGACATCGCGGTGCGCTCAGGTAACGGCAACTGGCCGGGGCTGGTATCGAGCGAGCTGATGCCCGAGCGCTACGCGCCCTTGTGCAGCCCGATGCTGGGCCTGCGCCGCAAGAGCGATCTGCCGAAGCACCAGCTGATCCATTGCGACTGGCAGCCGAATGCGCTGGCGCCGGCGCTGTGGTCGCGCTGGTTTCGCGAGGCGGACATTGCACAGCCGCGTGGCCGTTCGGCGAAGGCCACGGGGCTGTCGTTCTCGGACGAGACGCACGCGATGCTCGCCGCACTGGCGGGACATGGTGTTGCGCTGTTGAGTCTCACGCTCGCGGCCGAGGAGTTGCGCAGCGGCGCGCTGGTGCAGCCCTTCGGACCGGCACTCGACACAGGGAGCTACTTTCTCGCGACCGCGAATGGACGCGAGAACGAGCCTGCGATCCGGGCCGTGTGGCAGTGGATCGAATCGCAGGCCAGTACCGATTGATCACGCCAACGGATCAGTGATCTCGCGAATCGCCATGCGCTTGTAGCCCTCCACCAGCGCCGCACCTTCGGCCGCATCGACCGCGATGGCCAGGCGAATGGTCGCCTCGCCCATCTCCCAGATCAGGAGGGCGGTTTGCTCGACGCGCCTGATGTCGGCACGGGCCCGCACCTTGTACACCTTGAACATCGCGTCGGCCAGCATCTGCCCGCAGACGCGGCTCTCGGCGAGTTGCAGGGTCAGCAGTTGCCTGTCGACCTGCATGCCGCTCCAGATGTCGCGCATGACGGGGCGCTCGTTGACGATGGCGTAGTACACGTCCACCAATGCCGCGAAGGACGACTGCAGGCTCGCGAGGTCCGTCACGTCCTTGAGGCCGTCGCGGATGCACTCGCGACTCGCTGCATTGATGCGCTCGGCCAGCATGCGGATCAGCGCGGCCTTCTCGGGGAAGTACTGGTAGAGCGAGCCGATCGAGATGCCGGCGGATGCAGCGACCTCGCTCATCTTCAACAGGTCGCTGCCGCTGCGCGCGATGAGCTCGGCGGCCGCTTCGAGGATGCGCTCCACGCGCGCCTTGCTGCGCTCCTGGATCGGGCTCTTTCGGGCCGAAGGCGCTTCCAAGACGGCCACCTGCGATTGCAAAGGTGCGCTGCGTTTCATGGCACGCCCCGAGGGTTGACATTCAAAATGTGAGTAACTATCATTTTTTACGTGAGCATTTCTCACATTATCTCAAGGAGATCGGAAATGGCAATCAGCAGCAGCCCCCGGGATGACGCGCATCCCATCCTGGTTCTCGGCGCGAACGGCAAGACCGGCGGACGTGTTCTGGACCGACTCCGCGCCGCCGGGCATGCCGTGCGTGTCGGCTCGCGCTCCGCGCAGCCGCGCTTCGATTGGGAAGATCGCACCACCTGGACCGCGGCGCTCGAGGGCGTGCGCGCCGTCTACGTCGCCTACCAGCCCGACCTGTGCGTGCCGGGCGCCGTCGAGACGGTGACGGCCTTCTACGACGCCGCCGCCGAGGCCGGCGTCGAAAGGGTCGTGCTCCTGTCGGGCCGCGGCGAACCCGAGGCGCAGCACGCCGAGAAGGCCCTGCAGGCCACCACGCTCGACTGGACCATCGTGCGCGCGAGCTGGTTCTTCCAGAACTTCAGCGAAAACTACTTTCTGGACGAGATCGTCGCCGGCGCGATCACCCTGCCCGAAGGGCTGGCGCCAGAGCCTTTCATCGACGCCGACGACATTGCCGACATCGCCGCCGAAGCGCTGATCGACACCCGCCACAGCCACAAGCTCTATGAGCTGACCGGATCGCAGGCCTTCACCTTCCCGGAGGCCATCGCAGAGATCAGCCGCGCGACGAATCGGCGGATCGACTGCAACATCATCTCGATGGACGACTATGCAAAGTTGTTGTCCGAAGCCGGCCTGCCGCCAGACCTTTCGTGGCTCGTCATCTACCTGTTCACCACCGTGCTCGATGGCCGCAACACGCCCATCGCTCACGGCGTGGAGCAGGCGCTGGGCCACCCGCCGCGCACCTTCGCCGACTACGTGGCACGCACGGCCCCGACCGGCGTCTGGGGAGCGAAGTGATGATGGGCAAGACCGCCACGGTGCTGATCCTCGTCAGCGCCTTCTCCATCGCGATGGTCGCCGGCATCTTCTACGCGTTCTCCTCGTTCGTGATGCCGGCACTCGCGCGCATCCAGAACAGCGAAGGCATCCACGCGATGAATTCGATCAACCTCACGGTGATCACGCCGAGTTTTATGCTTTTGTTCATGGGCAGCGCCGTGCTGGGCGTCGTGCTCGGCGGCTGGTCTCTGTTCTCGATTTCGCAACTGGATTCGCAACTCGTACTGCTCGCGAGCCTGCTCTATGTGGTCGGCTGCTTCGGCGTGACGATGGTGCTCAACGTGCCGCTGAACAACCAGCTCGCCGCGACCTCGCCCACCGGCGGCCATGTGTTCTGGCAGACCTACCTCAAGACCTGGACGCTGTGGAACAGTGTGCGGACTGCCTCTTCAGCCCTTGCCGCGATCGTCTTCATTGCAGCGGCGTTGAAACGGGCTGCCGCCTAAGACCTGTTCACCCTACGGGCTTTGCAGCTTGTGCCGCCGCACGGAACATGGTTTCATCCAAAAGAAACAGGGAGTAAGTAGAAGACCGATTCAGGAGAGGATCGAGATGAAGCACCATGACTCGCGCGCACTCGCGGCACTGGCATTGCTGACCACCTGCATGGCATCGATCGATGCGCGTGCGGCGGACGGCACCATTCATTTCACGGGCGAGATCGTTGCCGCCCCTTACGAGATGCGCCTC
Organism: Variovorax sp. W1I1; assembly: GCF_030815625.1. NCBI lineage: Bacteria > Pseudomonadati > Pseudomonadota > Betaproteobacteria > Burkholderiales > Comamonadaceae > Variovorax > Variovorax sp. W1I1. The sequence goes on from NZ_JAUSWZ010000001.1 coordinate 2,908,220, forward strand.
GCGGCGCACGCGCCGGCACCGGCGCCAACGGTGGCCCACCGCAAGAGCGGCTTGGGCCCCGTCGCCGAACTCTCCTTCGTGCAGCAACGCGTGGACCGGCCCAGCGGCACCGTGCGCATCGAAGGGCTCGGCGCCCTGCCCCTGCGCACCGTGTACACCGACGCTCAGGGCCGACAGCATTCGTTCGATCCATCGCAGGCGCAGGCACTCGGCCTGGATGGGGGCAAGCTGTCCATTGCGGCGCTGCGGCAGCCGCCTACAGGCCGCGTGGCGGCCGCCATGGTGACGGTCAGCTACAACTGACCGCGCACTTCCGATGGTTCAGGCTGCGCGAAGCTGCTCGCGCAGCTTCTGGCCGATCTCGGGCCTCTCGAGGAACGGATCGGCCGGGTTCACGACCGCCACGATGTTCTCCATCCGGGCGCGCACATTGCCCAATGCCTTGGGGTGGCTGAACACGTAGAACTGGTTGTCGCTGATCGCATCGAACACCTTCGCCGCGACTTCGGCCGCGGTGATCTTGCCGCTGCTCACCGCCTTGTTGCTCATGGCCTGGCCGATGAGCTGGCTCTTGGTGAGTTCGCTGTCCTTCGGCGCGTTCGGGCGATTGCGCTCGCTGCTCGTGATGCCGGTCGGCACGAAGTACGGGCACAGCAGGCTCGCGCCGATCTGGTCGGTAACCAGCGTCAGGTCTTGATACAGCGTTTCGGTGAGGCTCACGACCGCGGCCTTGGCGGCGTTGTAGATACCCATGTTGGGCGGCGTGAGGAGGCCCGCCATGCTGGCGGTGTTGGTGATGTGGCCGCGGTAGGCCGGGTCTTTCGCAGCGGCCTCGAGCATCATCGGCGTGAAGAGGCGCACGCCGTGGATCACGCCCCAGAGATCCACGCCCAGCACCCATTCCCAGTCGGCAACCGTGTTCTCCCACACGAGCCCGCCCGCGCCCACGCCAGCGTTGTTGAACACGAAGTGCGGCGCGCCGAAGCGCTCTTTCACCGCAGCGGCCAGCGCTTCCATCTGGGCGGCATCGGACACATCGACCTTGCGGGCCAGCACCTGCACGCCGGCAGCTTCCATTTCAGCAGCAGCCTTGTCGAGCGCGTCCTGCTGCACGTCGACCAGCACGAGGTTCATGCCGCGTGCGGCGCCGATGCGCGCGCATTCGAGGCCGAAGCCCGAACCCGCGCCGGTGAGAACGGCGGTCTTGCCCTTGAAGTCCTGAATCATTTGCCGGTGTCCTTCTTGCGTTGAATGTCTCTGACGTTAGAGCCGCTATTGAAGTACGGAACGCGCCATCGCGCAGTCACGAAGGTGCCCGACGCCGACGCTTTTCAACGCCTTCTAGGCCTCGGCTTTCTTCAGCACATAGCCGATGCGCGGAAAGTGCACATGCACCGTGCCGATGCGTTCGTCGCTGCGCTCCAGCGTGTAGTGCGTGCGCGTGGCGGCCACCAGCGTGCCCGACGTTTCCTCCAGGCCGAAGCTCTCGGCGCGAATGGTCACCGCGCTGCCGAGCGGGATGCCGTGGTCGTCCTGGAAGGTGCTGTCGGTCAGCAGCGTGTGCGGCGTCGCGGCCTTGGCCACGGCAACGGCCTCGTCGGCGCTGAACTTCTCGGGCGCACCATGGCCGATGGCGGCCATGCGGTCCATCCAGTCGACCACCGCGGGCGTCAGGTCGAGGATGGTGCGGACCGACTCGATCCGGCGCGTGTACCAGAGCGGGTGATAAGCCGCGAAGTCGCTGATGCTCGGCACCTCGCCCAAGAGGTAATGGCGGTCGTCCAGCATGTCCGACAGTCGCCGCAGGTACGACTTGTAGGCGCTGGTGGCATCGGCCGGGCGCAGGCGCGTCATGTTGCCGGCGCTCATCTTGCCGCGGTCTTCGCCGAAAGCCTTGGCTGCTTCGGGCGGCGCCTTGGCAAACACCTCGGCCGCGCCCTTGGGCTGCAGGTTCCAGGCCATCGCGGCCCAGAACAACGTCGTGTCGGCCCACTGCGCGAGGATGCGCGACAGGCCCTTCTCGGGCTCGGGGTACAGCGTGGGCTCGGGCTGCAGATGCTCCAGCACATCGGCGATGAGCGCGCTGTCGCAGTACATGTCGGCGCCGATCTGCAGGAACGGCGTCTTGCGGTAGCCGCCGGTGAGCAGCTCCACATCGGGCTTGGGCATGATCGGCGGAATGAAGACCGACTTCCACGGCAGCTGCTTGGCGCCGAGGATCAGCCGCACCTTTTCCGAGAACGGCGAGGTGGTGTAGTGGTGGAGGATCAGGTCGGCCATGGGTTGTTTTTCCTGTGGGATGTTCTTGTGTCGGGTCAGCGTGGCTGGGCCCGCCGGATGATCGAATCGAAATCGGTGCCCGCGCCCAGCGTGCCGAAGGCATTGCCCCAGTCGCCGCCGAGGCGCGATGCGCAGAACGCACCGACCACCGCGGGCGGTGCGGTCTGTGCGAGCAACGAAGCCTGCACGGCCAGCGCCACGTCCTGTGCCAGACGACGCGCCTCCACTTCGGAGGCCATCGCCTCGATGCGGGCTGGCAGTGCGTCCGCCAGGCGGTCGAGCGCGGCGTGCTGGCCACGTGCAGGAGCAAGCTCCTTGGTCAGCGCCGCCACCGCATCGCCCTTGCGCAGGCCCCGCAGCAAGTCGAGCGCCATGATGTTGCCCGCGCCTTCCCAGATCGAGTTGAGCGGCATCTCGCGGTAGACGCGGGCCATGATGCCTTCGCCGCCCTCTTCCACATAGCCGTTGCCGCCCAGGCACTCCATCGCCTCCTGCGCAAAGTGGCTGCCGCGTTTGCAGATCCAGAACTTGGCGACCGGCGTGAGCAAGCGCGCCATCAGGCGCTCGTGTTCGTCGTCCGGATGATCGAAGGCACGGGCCAGGCGAATAGCCAGCGCGGTCGAGGCTTCGCTTTCGAGCGCGAGGTCGGCCAGCACGTTCTTCATCAGCGGCTGCTCGATCAGCGGCTTGCCGAAGGCATTGCGCTGCGACGCGTGGTTGATGGCGATGCTCAACGCCTGCCGCATCAGGCCGCTCGTGCCGAGCGCGCAGTCGAGCCGGGTCATCGTGCCCATTTCGAGGATCTGCGGAATGCCGCGCCCCTCCTCGCCCACGAGCCAGGCGCTGGCGCCGTGAAACTCGACCTCGGAACTCGCATTGGCCTTGTTGCCGAGCTTGTCCTTCAGGCGCTGGATGTGGATGGCATTGCGCGTGCCATCGGGCAATACGCGCGGCAGGAAGAAGCAGCTCAACCCGGCCGGCGCCTGCGCGAGCACCAGGAAGGCATCGCACATCGGCGCCGAGAAGAACCACTTGTGGCCGGTGATCGCGTAGCGTTCGCCCCACGCATCACTGCCGTCGCGCACGGCTTGCGTGGTGTTGGCCCGCACGTCGGAGCCGCCCTGCTTCTCGGTCATGCCCATGCCCATGGTCACGCCGGGCTTGTCCTTGAAGGACTTGAGTGCCGGGTCGTACCAGAGGCTGGTGAGCTTCGGGCCCCAGTCGGCGTATACGGCCGCATTGCTGCGCAGCGCGGGTGTGACCGCATAGCTCATCGAGATCGGGCACAGCATCGACGGCTCCAGCTCGGTGAAGAGCATGAAGCCGGCCGCGCGCAGCACATGCGGCGAAGCTGAAGTGCCGGCCCACGGCGTGCCATGCAAACCGGCGCCCACGGCAGCGGACATCAGCACGTGGTAGCTCGGATGGAACTCCACCTCGTCGATGCGCCGCCCGAAGCGGTCGTGCGTGTGCAACTCGGGCGTGTGAATGTTGGCCAGCCGCGCATGCGTCTGCATCTCGGCCGAGCCGATGGTCACGCCCAGCTCCTGCAACGGCGCCACCTGCAGCTGCGGCGCATTGAACTTCAACGCATCGCGCAAAGGCCGGTTGGTTTCGAAGAGGTTGTAGTCCGCCAGCGGTGCGGGCTGGTTGAACACCTCGTGCGTCGTTTCCATGGTCGGCTCCTTTGCCGTGCGCTCAGTTCATTTCAGATCAGCTTGACGAGTTGCTTGCCGAAATTCTTGCCTTTCAGCAATCCCAGGAAGGCCTCGGGGGCGGATTCGATGCCCTGCGCGATCGACTCGCGCGGCTTGAGCTTGCCGGTGCCCACCAGCGTGCCGAGCTCGGTCAGCGCCTCGGGCCACACTTCCATGTGCTCGCTGACGATGAAGCCTTCGATCTTCAGCCGGTTGATGAGGATCAGCGCCGGGTTCGCGAGCGGCAGCGGCGCGCCGTCGTAGCCGGCGATCATCCCGCACAGCGCCACGCGCGCAAAGGCGTTGCAGCGCAGCAGCACCGCGTCGAAGATGTAGCCGCCGACGTTCTCGAAGTAGCCGTCGATGCCGTCGGGGCAGGCTTCCTTCAACGCCGCGCTCATGGACTTCACGTCGGGGTGCTGGCGGTAGTCGATGCAGGCGTCGAAGCCGAGTTCGTCGGTCACGTACTTGCACTTGTCCGGGCCGCCCGCGATGCCGACCACGCGCAGGCCGCGCGCCTTGGCCAGCGCACCGAAGGCGCTGCCCACCGCGCCGCTGGCCGCCGTGATGACCACGGTTTCGCCGGCCTTGGGCGCAATGATCTTCACGAGGCCATACCACGCGGTCACGCCCGGCATGCCGACTGCGCCCAGGTAGTGCGACAGCGGCACGTGCGTGGTGTCGACCTTCTTCAGCGCGCCGGGCTGCGAGGCATCGACCACGCTGTACTCCTGCCAGCCGCCGAAGCCCACCACCTTGTCGCCGACCGCGTACTTCGGATGCTTGCTCTCGACCACTTCGCCGACGGTGCCGCCCTGGAACACCTGGCCCACGGGCTGGTTGGCGGTGTAGCTCTTCGAGTCGTTCATGCGGCCGCGCATGTACGGGTCGAGGCTCATGTAGTGGTGACGCACCAGCACCTGGTTGTCGGTGAGCGCGGGCGTCTCGACGGTCACCAGCTTGAAGTTGCTCGCGGTGGCTTCGCCTTCGGGGCGGTTGTCGAGATGGATCTGCTTGTTCGTGGGCATGGGGTTCTCCTGGGGAATTCGTTCGTTCGGGCAGTCAGTCGGTGGAAGGCGGCCGCATTTCGTTCGCGCTGGCGGGGCCCGTCGGCAGGCGGCGCTTCACGTACTTGAAGGTGCCGGTGGCATGGGCGCACACGCGCTCCTGCTCGTCGTAGATCTTGGCTTCGGTAAACGCCAGCGTCGCGGTGCGATGAATGAGCGTGCCGCGCGCATGCAGCGGACCGACCGAAGGCTGCATGAAGCTGGTCTTCATCTCGATGGTGACCACGCCGGTCTCCGGCGCCACGCTGCGCGCGGCTGCGGCCATGGTGATGTCCAGCAGCGTCATGCAGGCGCCGCCGTGCGTCACGTCGAAGGTGTTCAGGTGCTCGGGCTTGGCGGTGTAGATGATCTCGGACTCGCCGCCCTCGAACTTCGTGAGTTCGAAGCCCAGGTGGCGCGCGAACGGGATCTGGCTCGTGTAGGAGCGGATGTTGATGTCGGAGGAAGGAGAAGAAGCGTCTGTGGTCATTGAATCTTTTCGTGAGACACCGCGGAACCGGCTTCGCCGGGCCGCTGGTGTTGCCCCTCGGTGAGGGGCTTGGCGCGCGCGACACGAAGTGCGCGCAGCCTGGGGGAGAGCCTTACGCTGCGCCGAGGACCACGCTCACGCCGCCGTCCACCGCCAGCCACTGGCCGGTGATGTGCTTGCCGGCATCGCTCGCGTACAGCAGCGTCAGGCCCTTCAGGTCTTCGTCGTCGCCCAGGCGGCCCAGCGGCGCCTGCGCGGCCATTTTTTTTCCTCACCCAGCGACTTGATGAGGCCGGCCGCCATCTTCGTCATGAAGAAGCCCGGGCAGATTGCGTTCACCGTGATGCCGTACTTGCCCCACTCGGCCGCCAGCGTACGGGTGAAGCCGATCACCGCCGTCTTCGACGTGTTGTAGGCCAGCGTCTGCATCTCGGGCGGGTTGCCGTTCAGGCCCGCAATCGAAGCGATGTTGATGATGCGGCCCGTCTTCTTCGGGATCATGTAGCCGTTGGCGATCTGCTGCGAGAGGATGAAGTAGCCCCGCACGTTGAGGTTCATCACCTTGTCCCAGGCCTCCACCGGGTGGCTCTCGGCCGGCGAACCCCAGCTCGCGCCGGCGTTGTTGATCAGGATGTCGACCGCGCCCATGCGCTGCAGCGTCTCGTCGGCGAGGCGCCGGGTGTCTTCTTCCTTGGAGCAGTCGGCGGCGATCCAGCGTGCGTCGATGCCGGCGGCCTGCAGCTCGGCCGCTGCTTGCTCCAGGTCGTCGGCCTTGCGCGAACTCAGCATGATCTTGGCGCCGGCTTCGCCGAGCGCATGAGCCATCTGCAGGCCCAGGCCGCGCGAACCGCCGGTGATGAGGGCGGTCTTGCCCGTGAGGTCGAAGAGCTGTTGGGTGGTGCGGGCGGTCATGGGGTTGTCTCCGGTGTTCTGTGAGAGGTAGGTCGATCAGATTTCGTAATCCATGCACTGGCGGGCTTCACGGACCGCGCCGATGAAAGGCTTGAGCGCCACATGCTGCGGATGATCGGCATACGCGGCGAGCGCGGCCGCGTCGGTGAATTCCGAATACAGCACCAGGTCGTAGGTGGCTTCGAGCGCGGGCTGGGCAATGGCCACCTCGAAGCGGTGCGTGCCCGGCGAGAGCTTCGCGCAGGCATCGAGCAGCGCCTTGGCCTTCAGCAGGTTGGTCGCCTTGTCGGCACCTTCGGCATGTTCCTTGAACTTCCACATCACGATGTGCTTGAGCATGGTGCGGGCTCTCCTGCCTACTTCTTCTTGCCGTCGTCCAGGCGCGAGCGCACATAGATGAGCACGACGCCGACCAGCGCGACCACGCCGCCGGGCACGGCCATCGACCAGCCGAGCGCGGTATCGAAGCGGCCCGTGGCGATCCCGAGGATCATCAGGAACAGGCCGCCGTAGATCAGGATCCAGATCCACTTCTCGAGCCGGGCGTGCGGCTTCGGGGGTTTGACGGGGGTGGGAGTGTTGGGGGTGGCGTTGGCCATTGTCAGAAAGCGTCCTCGGGCAAAGCGGTACAGGTGGGGTCGCGGCTCTCGACCACGTTGAGCCAGGCACCGATTTTCGGCAGCTCGTAGTGGAAGAAATAGTCCGTGGCGCCGATCTTGCCAGCTGTTACCGCCCTCGCCTTGTCCGCGTCGATCTCGAGCGCCCGCCGCGCCACGTCCAACCAGAGCCAGGCGAGCACCGTGTGGCCGAAGGCCTGCATGTACGGCACGGCATTGGCCAACGCGTCGGCCGGGTCGCCGGTGGACCAAGCGGCCTCTGTGGCGCTGCCGATGCGCTGCAGCGCGTCGCCCAGCGCCTTGGCATGTGCCGCGAGCGCCGGCACCTTGGCCGTGCGGGCGATGGTTTCGGTGATGCGGCCGGCCAGCAGTTGCAGGCCGCGGCCCTTTTCCATCAGCACCTTGCGGCCCAGCAGGTCGGCCGCCTGGATGCCGTGCGTGCCCTCGTGGATCATGTTCAGGCGGTTGTCGCGCCAGTACTGCTCCACCGGAAAGTCGCGTGTGTAGCCGTAGCCGCCGTGCACCTGGATCGCCAGCGAATTGGCTTCCAGGCACCACTCGCTCGGCCAGCTCTTGGCGATGGGCGTGAGCACTTCGAGCAGCAGGCGCGCGTCGTCGGCGGCCTGCGCGTCGCCGGTCTTCTGCGTGTCGACCAACCGGGCGCAGTAGAGCTCCAGCGCCAGCGCGCCTTCGCAGTACGCCTTCTGCGCGAGCAGCATGCGGCGCACGTCGGCGTGTTCGATGATGCGCACCTGCGGGCTGGCGGAGTCCTTCACAACCTGGCTGCCTGCACCCGCCTCGGGCTTCTTCACGAGGCGGCCCTGCGGCCGGCTCTTCGCATATTCGAGCGAGGCGTAGTAGCCCGCCATGCCGAGCATGGTCGCGGCCGTGCCCACACCGATGCGGGCCTCGTTCATCATGTGGAACATGCAGTGCAGGCCCTTGCCGGGCGCGCCGACGAGGTAGCCCACCGCACCCGCCTTGCCATCGACCGGGTACTTGCCCTCGCCGAAGTTCAAGAGCGTGTTGGTCGTGCCGCGCCAGCCCAGCTTGTGGTTCAGGCCCGCCAGCGCCACGTCGTTGCGCTCGCCGGTCAGCTCGCCCTTCGTGTTGACCATGCGCTTGGGCACGATGAAGAGCGAAATGCCACGCGTGCCCGGCACCAGCTTGCCGTTCTCGTCGGGGATCTTGGCGAGCACGATGTGCACGATGTTCTCGGTCAGTTCGTGGTCGCCGGAGGAGATCCACATCTTGTTGCCGGTGAGCCGATAGCGCGGACCGAGCGGATCGTCTTGGTAGTCCGCGCCATCGGGCACCGCGCGCGTGGCCACGTCGCTCAGCGACGAACCGGCCTGCGGCTCCGACAGGCACATGGTGCCCGCCCAGCGGCCCGAGAACTCGTTCTTCGCGAACACCTCTTTCTGCATCTCGGTGCCGTGCACCATCAGCAGGTTGGCGTTGCCGCTGGTGAGCATGTTGGAGCCGATGCTCACCGACGCCATTGCGAAGAAGCTGTTGGCCGCGGCCGACAGCGTGTAGGGCAGCTGCATGCCGCCGATGTCGTAGTCCTGCGCGGCGCTCATCATTCCCGATTCGACGAAAGCCTTGTGCGCGTCGTGCGTGGCCTTCGGCAGGATGACTTTCTCGCCGTCGAAATGCGGCTCCTGCGTGTCGACCGTGCGGTTGAACGGCGCGTACTTCTCGCGCGCGATGCGCTCGCAGGTGTCGAGCACCGCATCGAAGGTTTCGCGCGAGTGGTCGGCGAAGCGTTCGCTCTTGTTGAGCGACTCGGCATCGAGCCAGTCGTAGAGCAGGAAGTCGAGGGTGGGACGCAGGCTCATGGGGTGTCTCTTCTGGCTACTTCTTCGAGGATTCGGGCAGCTTCGCGATGGTGCCCTGCGCGAGCGCGCAGAGCTTTTCCACACCGCCGGTCACCGCGAAGATCTCGCAGGTGCAGACGGCTTGCGAACTGCCGGTGTGCACGGCCTTGGCGCGGGCGATCAAGCGATCGCCGACGGCCGGCCGCACATAGTTGATCTTGAATTCGGAGGTCACCACCGGCACGCGCAATGCGGTGCCGCCGGCAAAGGTCAGCGCGTTGTCGGCCATGTAGCTCACGATGCCGCCGTGGGCGAAACCGTTCTGCTGCTTGAGCTGCGCGGTCAACGGCAGCTGGAGGTCGACGTTTCCCGGCGACAGCGCATGCATTTCCGCACCGATCAGCACGCTGAAGGGCTGCGAGGCGAGAACGCCCCGCCCCATTTCGAGCATGGCCAGGAAGGCTTCGGGCGAGACCTGTGTGTCGCCGCCCGACATGATTACAAGACCTCGAACACGCCCGCGGCGCCCATGCCGCCGCCGATACACATCGTGACCAGCACCTTCCTGGCGCCGCGGCGCTTGCCTTCGATGAGCGCGTGGCCCGTCAGGCGCTGGCCGCTCACGCCGTAGGGGTGGCCCACGGCGATGGCGCCGCCGTCCACGTTCAGGCGGTCGCCCGGAATGCCGAGCTTGTCGCGGCAGTAGATCACCTGCACCGCAAAGGCTTCGTTCAGCTCCCACAGGTCGATGTCGTTGACCGTGAGGCCCAGGCGCTTGAGCACCTTGGGAATCGCGAAGACGGGGCCGATGCCCATTTCGTCAGGCTCGCAGCCGGCCACGGCAAAACCGAGGAATCGGCCGAGGGGCTTCAGGCCCTTTTGCTGCGCGTACTTCTCATCGACCACCACGCAGGCGCCGCCGCCGTCGGAGAACTGGCTGGCATTGCCGGCCGAGATCAGGCCGCCGGGCATGGCCGAGCGGATGCCGCTGATGCCTTCCTTGGTGGTGCCGGGGCGGATGCCTTCGTCGTTCTCGACCGTGACTTCCTTGGTGCGCAGGCCCATCACCGGGTCGGCCACGCCGGCCAGCACGGTGATCGGCGCGATCTCGTCCTTGAAGCGGCCGGCTTCCAGCGCGGCGGTGGCCTTCTGCTGGCTGGCTGCGCCGTATTCGTCCATCGCGTCGCGGCCGATGTTGTAGCGCTTGGCGACCTGCTCGGCCGTCTGCAGCATGTTCCAGTAGATCTCGGGCTTGTGCTTCACGAGCCAGGGGTCGGCCAGCATGTGCTTGTTGGCTTCGTTCTGCACGCACGAGATGCTCTCGACGCCGCCGGCCACGTACACGTCGCCTTCGCCCGCGATGATGCGTTGCGCGGCGGTGGCAATGGTCTGCAGGCCCGAGGAGCAGAAGCGGTTGATCGTCATGCCCGAGGTGGTAACGGGGCAGCCGGCGCGCAGTGCGATCTGGCGCGCGATGTTGGAGCCGGTGGCGCCTTCGGGCGTGGCGCAACCCATGATGACGTCATCGACTTCGGCGGCTTCGATGCCGGCGCGCGAGATGGCGTGCTGAACGGCGTGGCCGCCGAGCGTGGCACCGTGCGTCATGTTGAAGGCACCCTTCCAGCTCTTCGCGAGCGGCGTGCGGGCGGTGGAAACGATGACGGCGCTGGTCATGGTGAGGTCCTTTGAAGATGGAAGGGAAAAGAGGGTGTGGTCGTCATTGCGCCGGAGCAGCGTTGGTGTTGCTCAGGAGCTGGTGATAGAAGCCGATCATCTCGCCGTAGTTGGAGATGGGCAGGCGTTCGTTGTTGCCGTGGATGCGCGCGAGGTCTTCGTTCTTCATGCGGAACGGCGAGAAGCGAAAGACGGCGTCGCTCACGATGCTGAAGTGGCGCGAGTCGGTGGCGGCGGTCATCAGGCCGGGGGCCACCAACGCATCGGGGAAGCTCTGGCGCACGGCCTGCCGGATCGCGCGGTAGCCTGTGCTGTCGGTCGACGACACGGGTGACGGCTCCGAATTACCGGGGTAGCGCTTGATCTTGATGTCGTCGTTGGCCAGCGTCTTGCGCAGATGCGCCTCGACGCTGTCGATGCTGTCGCCCGGCAGGATGCGGAAGTTGACGGCGGCCTCGGCCCGGCCGGGCAGCACGTTGTCCTTGTTGCCGGCGCGAACGATGGTCAGCGCGGTGGTCGTGCGCAGAAGGGTGTTGCTGCTCGCGCTCTTTTCAAGCTCACGCCTGACCAGCGGCTCGGTCAGCCACAGGTTGGACAGCATCACGCGGTTGATGCCGCTCATCTCGGGCGCCAGCGCACCGAAGGTCTGACTGGCCACGCCGGTGATGCCGCCGGGCATCTGGTTGGCTTCGAGCCGGGCCAGTGCCGCACTCATGCTGCCGATGGCGCTGTGCTTCGGCGGCATCGACGAATGGCCGGGTGCGGTGTCGAGCGACAGGAAGAAGGTGCCGTAGCCCTTTTCGGCCAGCCCGATGAGCGCCGCCGGCTTGGAGAGGCCGGGCACCACGCCATCGAGCACCACCATGCCCTCGTCGAGCACCCAGTCCAGGCGCACGTTGCGCGACTTGAGCAGTTCGGCGATGGGCAGCGCGCCGCGCAGGCCGCTCACTTCTTCGTCGTCGCCCATCACGAGGTAGACGGTCTGTTTCGGCTTGAAGCCGGCGCCGATGAGCAGCTCGATGGCCTCCATCTGCGCGAAAAGATTGCTCTTGTTGTCGAGCGTGCCGCGGCCCCAGACGAAACCGTCCTTGATCTCGCCCGCGAAGGGATCGACCGTCCAGGCCTTCTCGGTGCCGGGGGCGATGGGCACCATGTCCTGGTGCGCCATCAGCGCGATCGGCTTGGCTTGCGGATCGGTGCCGGTCCATGTGTAGAGCAGCGCCTTGTTGCCCACCACTTCCTTCTTGAGGGTGGCGTGGACCTTCGGGTATTGCTGCTCGAGGTAAGCATGCAGTTTGTCGAACTCGGCCGCGTTGGCGGCCGGGTCGTCGAGGCCCGACACCGTGCGGAACGTGATCGCGGTCGACAGCCGTTTGGCGGCTGCCTGCAGGTCGACGTCCAGCTTGGGTGCGGGCGCCACCGCCAGTTGCTGCGATGGCGTGGTCCAGGTCTTGACCGCCACGGCGGCTACCAATGCCAGAAGCACCAGCAGCAGCCCGAGGAAGATGCGTTTCAACATAGGCGGTCAGACTGACGGATCAGCTGAAGGACTTGCCTTCGGCCACCAGCTTCTGGATCAGCGGTGCGGGTTGCCAGAACTCGGCGTCGTCGCGCGGGTTCTTCGCAAAGCGCTTCATCGACTCGGCCACGTTGTAGAGACCCACTTGCGACGCATAGTGCATCGGGCCGCCGCGCCAGATCGGGAAGCCGTAGCCGGTGAGGTACACCATGTCGATGTCGCCGGACTTCGACGCGATGCCGTCTTCCAGGATATGCGCGCCTTCGTTGACGAGCGCATACACCAGGCGCTGCACAATCTCTTCGTCGGAAATCTTGCGCGGCGTGATGCCCAGTTCCTTGCGGTGGTCCTCGATCATCTTGTTGACCAGGTCCGAGGGAATCGCATCGCGCTTGCCGGCCTGGTAGTCGTACCACCCTGCCCCGGTCTTCTGGCCGAAGCGGCCCAGTTCGCAGAGCTTGTCGGCCGTGCGGCTGTACTTCATGTCGGCACGCTCGGTGGCGCGGCGCTTGCGAATCGCCCAGCCGATGTCGTTGCCGGCCAGGTCGCCCATGCGGAACGGACCCATCGCAAAGCCGAACTTCTCGACAGCCTTGTCCACTTGCTGCGGCGTCGCACCTTCGTCCAGCAGGAAGCCGGCCTGACGCGAGTACTGCTCGATCATGCGGTTGCCGATGAAGCCGTCGCACACGCCCGAGACCACCGAGGTCTTCTTGATCTTCTTGCCGATGGCCATGACCGTGGCGAGCACGTCCTTGGCGGTGGCCTTGCCGCGCACCACTTCGAGCAGCTTCATCACGTTGGCCGGGCTGAAGAAGTGCATGCCGACCACGTCCTGCGGACGCTCGGTGAACGAGGCGATCTTGTCGACGTCCAGCGTCGAGGTGTTGGAGGCCAGGATCGCGCCCTTCTTGGCCACGCGGTCGAGTTCCTTGAAGACCTTTTCCTTGACGCCGATTTCCTCGAACACCGCTTCGATGATGAGGTCGGCATCCTTCAGGTCGTCGTAGCTCAGCGTGGTGCTCAGGAGCGCCATGCGCTGCTCGTACTTGTCCTGCTTGAGCTTGCCCTTCTTGACCTGGGCTTCGTAGTTCTTCTTGATGGTGGCGACGCCGCGGTCGAGCGCCTCCTGCTTCATCTCGAGGATCTTCACGGGGATGCCCGCGTTCAGGAAGTTCATCGAGATGCCGCCGCCCATGGTGCCGGCGCCGATCACGCCCACGGCCTTGATCTCGCGCTTGGGCGTGTCTTCGGGCACATCGGGAATCTTGGAAGCGGCGCGCTCGGCCATGAACAGGTGGCGCAGCGCCAGCGATTCGGGCGTGAACATCAGCGCGGTGAAGATGCGGCGCTCCTCGGCCATGCCTTGGTCGAACTTCATCTTCGTCGCGGCCTGCACGGCATCGATGCACATGAGCGGCGCCGGGTAGTTCTTCGACATGCCGCCCACCATGTTCTTGGTGAACTGGAAGTAGGCATCGCCTTGCGGGTGCTTGCACGGCAGGTTGCGCACCAGCGGGAGCGCTTCACCGGTCTTGCCGGCCACGCTCTTGGCGAAGGCCACGGCTTCGTCGAACACCGACTCGGCCGATGCGGCCAGCTTGTCGAACAGCTTCTGGCCCGGCAGGCTCGCGAGCAGTTCGCTCTTCACCGGCTCGCCGCTCACGATCATGTTGAGGGCGGTTTCCACGCCGATCACGCGCGGCAGGCGCTGCGTGCCACCGGCGCCTGGAATGAGGCCGAGCTTGACTTCGGGCAGCGCGATGCTGGTGCCCGGAGCGGCCACGCGGTAGTGGCAGCCGAGCGCCAGTTCGAGGCCGCCGCCCATGCACACGGAGTGGATGGCTGCGACGATGGGCTTGGGGGAAGCTTCGAGCGTGAGGATCACGCTCAGCAGGTTGGGCTCTTGCAGCGCCTTGGGCGTGCCGAACTCCTTGATGTCCGCACCGCCGGAGAACGCCTTGCCGGCGCCGGTGATGACGATGGCCTTGACGGCGTCGTCGGCATTGGCCTTGGCCAGGCCATCGGTGATGCCGATGCGGGTCGAGAAACCGAGACCGTTGACCGGAGGGTTGGTCAGTGTGATCACGGCGACATCGCCGAGCACTTTGTATTCAGCCGTCATGCTGCGTTCCTTGGTGTGTGAAGAAAAAGAAGAAAAAGCACGAGTGTTCTTTTTCGGAAGATTCTAGGCTTTTGTCGCGACGCAACAATGGCATGCAGTCGCTGTCGAGACAAGGCGAATCCGGGGCGTCGCCCGGATTCGCGCAAGTATCAAACCTCCAGCCACTCTTTGCGAGTGGTGGCGTCGGCACGGAGGCTGTCCGGCGTGCCGTCGAACACGATGCTGCCGTGGCCCATCACGAGTGCGCGGTCGGAAATCTGCATCGCGATGGTGAGCTTCTGCTCGATCAGCAGCACCGAAATGCCCTTGTCCTTGAGCGTACGCAGGTACTGCCCCACCAGCTCGACGATCTTGGGCGCGAGGCCTTCGGTGGGCTCGTCGATGATGATGAGGTCGGGGTCGCCCATCAGCGTGCGGCACAGCGTGAGCATCTGCTGCTCGCCGCCCGAGAGCACGCCCGCTTCAGTGTGCTGGCGTTCCTTCAGGCGCGGGAACATGGTGTACATGTCGTCGAACTGCCAGCGGCTGCCCTTGCCCGTGCCCTTTTGCCCGAGCAGCAGGTTCTGGTGCACCGTGAGCTTGGGGAAGATGTCGCGGTTCTCGGGCACGTAGCCGATGCCCAGGTGGGCGATCTCGTAGGCCTTCTTGCGCAGGATGTCCTGCTCTTTCCAGCGCAGCGTGCCTTCGGCATGCACCAGGCCCATGATGGCCTTGGCGGTGGTCGAACGGCCCGAGCCGTTCCGGCCCAGCAGCGCGACGATTTCGCCGGGGCCGACGTCGAAGGAAACGCCATGCAGCACATGGCTCTTGCCGTAGTAGGCGTGGATGTCGTGAAGCTTCAGCATGTCAGTGTCCCGCCCCTTGTGCGTCGGCCACTGAGGACCCGAGATAAGCCTCCTGCACACGCGCATTGGCGCGAACTGCAGCGGGCGTATCGAAGGCGATGACTTCGCCATACACCACCACCGCGATCTTGTCGGCGAGGCCGAAGACCACGCCCATGTCGTGCTCCACCGTCAAGAGCGTCTTGCCGACCGTCACATGCTTGATGAGCGAGATGAAGTGCGAGGTCTCGGTCTTGCTCATGCCGGCCGTGGGCTCGTCCAGCAGGATCACGCCGGCACCGCCCGCGATCGTCACGCCGATTTCCAACGCGCGCTGCTCGGCATAGGTGAGGTTCACCGCATGCACGTCGCGCTTGCGCTCCAGGCCGATCTGCTTGATGAGCTCCTCGGTGCGCGCATTGGCGTCATCGAGGTTCGAGAGAAAGCGCAGGAAGGTGTACTTGTAGCCCAGGCTCCACAGCACGCCGCAGCGCAGGTTCTCGAAGACGCTCAGCTTCGGGAAGATGTTGGTGATCTGGAAGCTGCGCGAGAGGCCCAGCCGGTTGATCTCGTAGGGCTTCTTGCCGTCGATGCGCTCGCCGTTCAGCAGCACCTCGCCGTTGGTGGGCGTGAGGCGACCGCTGATCAGGTTGAACAGCGTCGACTTGCCCGCCCCGTTCGGGCCGATGATGGCCACGCGTTCGCCGGCGTTTACCGCCAGGTCCACGCCGCGGATGATTTCGGTCTTGCCGAAGTTCTTCCGCAGCGCCTTCAATTCCAATGCGTATTGCGCGCTCATTTACGCCGCCTCCCGACGTTTGATTTCTGCTTCTATTTCTTCCTGCGCGCGACCCCAGACGCGCACGAAGCGGCGTCGTGCCACTTCCAGCGCAGCCAGGCCGATCGCCAGGATCACCGCCGCGCCGAGCCAGCTGCCCACGCCTGCCGTGTCGAGCGCCACGCCGAAGAAGTTCAGCGTCGGGCCCATCGCCGCGTTGAGCTGGATGTGATAGATCATCTCGATGAGCGCAGCCGCGCCGATGACCACCGGAACCAGCGCCACCGCGATGGCGAGATACAGCAGCCAGAAGCGGTCGAACTTGCCGAACTTGGCCACGCGCAGGTTCATCATGATCAGGCTCGCGATGCCGCCGGGGGCGAACATCACCATGAACACGAACACCAGGCCGAAGTACAGCTGCCAGGCCTTCGACAGCTCCGACAGCAGGATCGATGCGAACACCAGCAGCACCGCGCCGATGATCGGCCCGAAGAAGAACACCGCGCCACCCAGGAAGGTGAACAGCAGGTAGCCGCCCGAGCGAATCGCATTGAGGCTGTCGGCCGCGTTCACGATCTCGAAGTTGATCGAGGCCAGGCCGCCGCCGATGCCGGCGAAGAAGCCCGCGATGATGAACGCGAAGTAGCGCACGCGCTGCGTGTTGTAGCCGATGAATTCGACGCGCTCCGGGTTGTCGCGCACCGCGTTCAGCATGCGGCCGAGCGGCGTGCCGGTGAAGGCATACATGAGCGCGGTGCAGACGAAACAGTACGCGGCGATCAGGTAGTACACCTGGATCTGCGAACCGAAGTTGAAGCCGAAGAAAGTCGGGCCGTACACGCGGTCGGTGGTGATGCCGCCCTCGCCGCCGAAGAAGCTCGGGAACATCAGCGCCATCGAGGCCACCAGTTCGCCGATGCCCATGGTGATCATCGCGAAGGTGGTGCCCGACTTCTTGGTGGTCACGAAGCCCAGCAAGATTGCGAAGAACATGCCGGCGAGGCCGCCCACCAGCGGAATGAGCACCAGCGGAATCTGCATGCCGCCCTTCGCGCCCATGTTCATCGCGTGGATCGCGAGGAACGAGCCAAGGCCCACGTACACCGCATGGCCGAAGCTCAGCATGCCGCCCTGCCCCAGCAGGATGTTGTAGCTCAGGCAGATGATGATGAGGTAGCCCATCTGCGAGAGCATCGTGAGCGCCAGGCTGCTCTTGAAGAGCAGCGGCGAGACGATCAGCACGACGGCGAACAGCGTCCAGATCAGGTAGCGCCCGATGTTCCAGGGCTTGAAGCGGTAGTACTGCGTAGAAGTTGCTGTGGTCATGAGGTCAGTCCTCCCGGGTTCCAAGAAGACCCTTGGGCCGGAAGATGAGGATCAGCACCAGGAACAGGTACGGCAGGATCGGTGCGACCTGCGAGATCGTGAGCTTGAGGAGCTCATAGCCGAAGGTCTGGTCGGTCACCGTCATGCCGATGGCGCGAAGGCCGGTGGCCAGCGACTGGTCCATCGCAACCGCGAAAGTCTGGATGATGCCGATCAGCAGCGACGCGAGGAACGCGCCGGCCAGCGAACCCATGCCGCCGACCACCACGACCACGAAGATGATCGAGCCGACCGAAGCCGCCATCGCGGGCTCGGTGACGTAGGTGTTGCCGCCGACCACGCCCGCCAGGCCCGCGAGCGCGGCGCCGCCGCCGAACACCAGCATGAACACGCGCGGCACGTTGTGGCCCAGCGCCTCGACCATGTCGGGGTGCTTGAGCGCCGCCTGGATCACCAGGCCGATGCGCGTGCGCGTGAGCAGCAGCCACACCGAGATCAGCATCAGCACCGCCACCAGCATGATGAAGGAGCGCGACTTCGGGAACTGCGTGCCGTAGAGCGAGAACAGCGGACCTTGCAGTTGCGTCGGCAGTCCATAGGGCACGGTGGAGCGGCCCCAGGCCAGCTGCACCAGTTCGAGGATGAGGTACGAGAGGCCGAAGGTCACCAGCAGCTCGGGCACATGGCCGAACTTGTGGACCCGGCGCAGGCTATAGCGCTCGAACGCGGCACCCAAGAGGCCCACCAGCAGCGGCGCGATGAACAGCGCCGGCCAGAAGCCGATGATGTTCGACAGCGTGTACGCGATGTAGGCGCCGAGCATGTAGAAGCTGGCGTGCGCGAAGTTGAGCACGCCCATCATGCTGAAGATCAGCGTAAGGCCAGAGCTCAGCATGAACAACAGCAGGCCGTAGCTGACGCCGTTGAGCAGCGAGATGACGAAGAATTCGACGTTCATCGGTCTTTCGGATGCGTGAAAAAGAAAGAGGCCCGAGTGTTGAAGTCGGGCCTCGACCGGTCAGGCGACGGCGGCGGTCAGGAAGCCGCGGTGCCGGGTCGCTTCATCTGGCACGTCGTCGGGGTGCTCGAGACATAGGGCTCGTAGTACTTCACCGGGGCCAGCGTGTAGCCGGTGTTTTCGGGGCTGTACGGGTTCTTGGCGTCGGCCTTCTGCCAGCGCGTGATCCACAGGCCCTGCTGAAGCTGGTGGTCAGCCTTGCGCATCTCGACGTCGCCGTTGAAGCTCTTGAACTTCATGCCTTCCATCGCGGCCGCGACCTTCACGGGTTCGGTCGACTTGGTGCGCACGAAGGCTTCGCTCAGCATCGCGTACACCGTGTAGATGTCGGTGGTGTACAGGTCGTCGTTGAACTTCTTCTTGAACTCGTTCATCAGCGGCTGCACCGGGCCGGGCGCGTTGTAGTGGCTGTAGCCCACCTGGTAGACCTTGCCGTCCGAGGCCGCGCCCATGGCGGTCGGCGTGCCGTTGGTCACGGCGTAGTAGGTGTAGAACTTGACGTTCAGGCCCGAGTCGTTGGCCGACTTGATGAGCAGCGCGAGGTCGGAACCCCAGTTGCCGGTGATGACCGTGTCGGCGCCCGATGCCTTGATCTTGGCGATGTACGGTGCGAAGTCGCGCACCTGGGCGAGCGGATGCAGGTCGTCGCCGACGATTTCCACGTCGGGGCGCTTGGACTTGAGGTTTTCCTTCGCGTACTTGGAAACCTGTTGGCCGTGCGAGTAGTTCTGGTTGATCAGGTAGACCTTCTTGATGTCGGTCTGGTCCTTCATGAAGGTGGTGAGCGCCTCCATCTTCATGGAGGTGTCGGCATCGAGGCGGAAGTGCCAGTAGCTGCACTTGCTGTTGGTGAGGTCCGGGTCGACCGCCGCGTAGTTGATGTACAGCACTTCCTTGCCCGGGTTGCGGGCGTTGTGCTTCTCGAGCGCATCGATGATCGCGAGCGCGGGGCCGGAGCCGTTGCCCTGCACCACGTAGCGCGCGCCCTGGTCCATGGCCGAGCGCAGTGCGCTGGTGGTTTCCTGCGGGCTCAGCTTGTTGTCGATGCCGATGACTTCGAACTTCACGCCGGCCGCGTTCTTCTTGTTGAATTCTTCGGCCAGGAACTGGAAGGTCTTGAGCTGGTTCGTGCCCACCGCGGCCATGAGGCCCGAGAGCGGGTCCAGCCATGCGATCTTGACGGTTTCACCCTTCTGGGCCAGAGCACCGGTGGCACTCGCGGCAAGGATGGCGGCGGTAGCGATTTTCAGAGCGAACTTCACGATCTATATCTCCTGGTCAAACCGAATCAAAAAGCCTTGCACGAGCGTACAAGCGTTCGCAGCCCCTCCCCTCAGGGAATGCCCGTAAGGGGGTGGCCGCAAAGGCCCGTTTCTATCGCGCAGGCGACAGCGCATTTCTCCAATTGCTACCCGCCGGTAGAGCGTTGCTACCACCGAGTAGGAAATGCGTTCACAAAGACGCCTAGGGGCGCTTCATCTGGCAGGTCGTCGGCGTGCTCGCCACATACGACTCGTAGTACTTCACGGGGACGTTCGTGTAGCCGGTGTTCTCGGCGTCGTAGGGGTACTTGGCGCTCGCCTTCTCCCAGCGCGAGATGTACAGGCCCTGCTGCAACTGGTGGTCGGCCTTGCGCATCTCGACCTCACCGTTGAAGCTCTTGATCTTCATGCCCTCCAGCGCGGCCGCGACCTTGACCGGGTCGGTCGACTTGGTCTGGACGAAGGCTGCATCGAGCAACGCGAACGTGTGATAGATCGACGACTGCGTGAGGTCGTCGTTCATCTTCTTCTTGTAGCCGGCGAGCAGCTTCTGGATCTCGCCGCCCATGTTGTAGTGCGCATAGGCCACCGTGTAGACCTTGCCGGCCGAGGTGGCGCCCATGGCCGTGGGCGTGCCGGCGCCCGGCGCGTAGTAGGTCAGGAACTTGACGTCCAGCCCCGAGTCGTTCGCCGCCTTGATGAGCAGCGAGAGGTCGGAGCCCCAGTTGCCGGTGATGACCGTGTCGGCGCCCGAGGCCTTGATCTTGGCGATGTAGGGCGAGAAGTCGCGCACCTGCGCGAGCGGATGCAGGTCGTCGCCCACGATCTGGATGTCGGGGCGCTTGACCTTCAGGTCTTCCTTGGCGAACTTCGACACCTGCACGCCGTGGGCGTAGTTCTGCCCGAGGATGTAGACCTTCTTGATGTCGGTCTGGTCCTTCATCCAGGTGGTCAGCGCCTCCATCTTCATGGAGGTGTCTGCATCGAGGCGAAAGTGCCAGTAGCTGCACTTGCTGTTGGTGAGGTCGGGGTCGACCGCCGCGTAGTTCAGGTAGAGCAGTTCCTTGCCCGGATTGCGCGCGTTGTTCTTCTCGATGGCATCGATGATCGCCAGCGCCGGGCCCGAGCCGTTGCCCTGGGTGATGTAGCGCGCGCCCTGGTCCTGCGCCGAGCGCAGCGCGGCGGTGGTTTCCTGCGGGCTCAGCTTGTTGTCGATAGCGATGATCTCGAACTTCACGCCCGACGCATTCTTCTTGTTGAACTCTTCGGCCAGGAACTGCGTGGTCTTGAGCTGGTTGGTGCCCACCGCGGCCATCAGCCCCGACAGCGGGTCGAGCCAGGCGATCTTGACCGTTTCGCCCTTCTGGGCGAAGGCGGCGGTCACGCTCACCAACATGGCACAAGCAGCGACTGACTTGAGAGCAAATTGCATGAAGAGTCTCCTGGATGAATGGCGGGTATGAGGCGGGATGCCAGCGTACAAGCGCCCTTTTCTTCGCCGCACAGGGATTGCCCGCAAGGAAGCCCGCCGGAGCGGTCTTCCTATCGCGTGCGCGACAGTGCGGCGGGGCCTTGGCGGTGCTTCAGAGCGTTGGCAACTTGTAGTCCTTGAGCAGTTCGCGCAGCTTCGTTTTCAGGATCTTTCCGGTCGCGCCGATCGGAATGGCCTCGACGAAGACCACGTCGTCGGGGATCTGCCACTTGGCGGTCTTGCCTTCGTAGAACTTGAGCAGTTCCTCGCGCGTGACTTCGGCGCCGGGCTTCTTCATCACCGCGATGATCGGCCGCTCGTCCCACTTCGGATGGAACACGCCGATGCAGGCGGCCATGGCCACGGCCGGGTGCGCGACGGCGATGTTTTCGATTTCGATGGAGCTGATCCACTCGCCGCCGGACTTGATCACGTCCTTGCTGCGGTCGGTGATCTGCAGGTAGCCCTCGGCGTCGATGGTGGCGACGTCGCCGGTGGGGAACCAGCCGCGGCCCTGCGCATCGGGAATGAGCGGATCGCCGCCCTCGCCCTTGAAGTACTCCTTGACGATCCACGGTCCCTTGACCAGCAGGTCGCCGTAGGCCTTGCCGTCCCAGGGCAGCTCGTTGCCGTCGCCATCGACGATCTTCATGTCGACGCCGAAGATCGCGCGGCCCTGCTTCATGCGGATCTGCAGCTGCGCCTCGGGCGACAGCGACTCGTGCTTGTTCTTGAGCGTGCAGAGCGTGCCCAGCGGGCTCATCTCGGTCATGCCCCAGGCGTGCAGCACCTCCACGTTGAACTTCTGCTGGAACGCCGTGATCATGGCCGGCGGGCAGGCCGAACCGCCGATGACGGTGCGGTTCAGTTTGCTGAATTTCAGGTCGCCCGCCTGCATGTGGCCGAGCATCATCTGCCACACGGTGGGCACGCCGGCGGCGAAGGTCACGCCTTCTGATTCGATGAGTTCGAACACCGACTTGCCATCGAGCGCGGGGCCTGGGAACACGAGCTTGCAGCCCACCAGCGCCGCCGAGTACGGAATGCCCCAGGCGTTGACGTGAAACATCGGCACCACCGGCAGCACCGAGTCGCGCGCCGACAGGCGCATCACGTCGGGCAGGGCCGCCGCGTACGCGTGCAGCATGGTCGAGCGGTGGCTGTAGAGCGCGGCCTTCGGGTTGCCCGTGGTGCCGCTCGTGTAGCACATGCTCGAGGCGGAGTTCTCGTCGAAGCTGGGCCAGTCGTATTCATTGGACTGCGCACCCATCCAGCTTTCGTAGCTCACCAGGTTGGGAATGCCGCTGTCGGCCGGGAGCTTGTCGGCATCACAAAGCGCAATCCATTTCCGGATCGTGGGGCACTTGGCATGCACCGCCTGCACCAGCGGCAGGAACGTGAGGTCGAAGCACAGGATCTGGTCTTCGGCGTGGTTGGCGATCCAGGCGATCTGGTCGGGGTGCAGGCGGGGGTTGATGGTGTGCAGCACGCGGCCGCTGCCGCTCACGCCGTAGTACAGCTCCAGGTGCCGGTAGCCGTTCCAGGCCAGCGTGGCGATGCGGTCGCTGAAGAGCAGCTGCTCGCCATCGAGCGCATTGGCCACCTGCCGGGCACGCGATGCGATCCCGCCCCAGGTGGTGCGGTGAATATCGCCTTCGACACGGCGCGAGACGATCTCGCCATCGCCGTTGTGGCGCTCGACGAACTCGATCAGCGACGAGATCAAAAGCGGTTGGTCTTGCATCAAACCCAGCATCTACGGACTCCTAAAAGAAATGACTTCATGAAAGCTTGCGAGCAACAGATTCACGCAAGCTTCGGCCACTTCCACAATGACACAAACCCGCACTGCTGAATTGAACGAAGCGGCTCTTCAAGGGACGTTCACCGGTGTGATCTTTGCAGCCGTCGGCGTGGCGTCGAGCAGCATCTGCGAGGGCCAGGCACCCCATGTCGCACCAAGTTCGGGCGTGTTCGGGTCGCCCTTGCGCATGAAGGCGCCGACGCTCGCCATGACGGCGTTGGACAAGGCGACCCGCCCCGGCTGATTGGCCTTGCCGCCCATCACGTTGCTCAGCAGCGAGCCGTTGAAGTTGCCGAACACGAAAGGCAGGTCGAAGGCGTGCGCAGCGCCGTACACGTCGTTCCACGGTGCGGCCTCCTGCGACCAGTCGAGGCGGTAATGCCAGATGTTCGACTGGCGCGTCTTCATCGTATTGAGCAGGTTGTCGCGGTTGGCGCCGAACAGGCCCTGCGTGATGGCGTCAGTCGCCGCGTTGTAGCCGACGCCTGCCTTGTCTACCGGAAGGTAGGACGAATCGATGATGTCACCCACCGCGAGCGTGGGGGCGGCATCGGGGTCGAAGTTGAACATCATCGAAAAGCGCTGAGCGTCGGTGACGATCCAGCCCGCCTTCGGAAAGCCGATCGTGCCCAGCAGCGATGCGAACAGCTTGCCCTCGTCGCGCGTGTTGCCGGCCAACAGGGGCACCTTGACGTAGTTGTCGGCCGCAATGGCGCCGATCGGATCGACCGGCAGCACCGTGCCGTCGGGAATGGGCGCAACGCTGCCCAGACCGTTCGCAACCACCGTGGTCAAGAGCGCGCCGGCCTCCTGCGCACGCATGTAGTCGGAGATCTGGGACGGTGTGCGCGTGCCGATGTAGGCCTTCGCGGCTGCCGCGTCGGGCACGGTGCCGTCCGCCACGAGCAGTTTTTCCAGGATCGCCTGGCCCTGCGCCAGAGATGCCGAGGCCGGTGCGAGCGAGGGCAGCGTGCGCGCAGGCAGGTTGCTCGCGAGCGAAATGCCTCCGCTCATCTCGAAAGCCTTGTGGAACAGTCCCTTGGCCATCGGCGAAGTCATTACCGCCAAAAGGTTGGTTGCGCCGGCTGACTCACCCGACAGCGTGACGTTGCCCGGATCGCCCCCGAAGTTCGCGACATTGCTCTTGATGAAGCGCAGCGCCGCCATGTTGTCCAACAGCGCAAAGTTGCCCGAGTCGTCGCCCGCGGTGCCGCCCGGGCGCAGTTGCGGCATGTTGATGAAGCCCAAGACGCCCAGGCGGTAGCTGGCTGTAATGACCACCGCATTGGTGTTCCGGGCCAGCGTGGCACCGTCGTACAACGGATCGGCTGTGTAGCCCGAGATGTTGCTGCCGCCGTGAATGAACAGCAGCACCGGCAGGTTCTTCTCGGTGGTGGCCGGGCGCCAGATGTTGACGAACAGGCAGTCCTCGCTGCCGACCGGTTTGCCCAGGTTGGTGCCGATGGTGGCGTCGTAGGTGTTGCTGGTGCCCGGGCTGAAGAGCCGGCCGATCTGCAGGCAGGCGTTGCCGAACTTCGCGGCCGGGCGAATGCCGCTCCACGCCGCGGGCTCCACCGGCGCGCGCCAGCGCAGGGCACCGACCGGCGGCTGCGCGAACGGAACGCCCTTCCAGAACCAGGTGCCCGTCCTGGCGCTGTCGTCCACGCCCTCGATCTTGCCGGCGGTGGTCTGGCGGACCATGGGGCCGTCGGCGGCCGGGGGCGGTGCGGCGGGCGGCGGGGGCGCCACCGGAACGATCGGTGTGAAGGTAAAGCCGGAATCCGAGCCGCCGCCGCAGGCGGACAGCGCAATGCACGCCGTCACGGCCATGGCGCGCGCTACTGCGCCTGCCGCCGTTTGCCTGGTCGGGTCCTGGTTTTCCGTTGTCTCTGTATTCATTTGTTTGTCTCCACACCGGGTTAATCGGAATTCCTGCGCCGGTGTCCGGCGGCCATACTCCGGCCGACCGGACCCGCCAGAAAATTCTAGAAACGGACCGCGTTTCCCCCGCTATCGCAAGCGAGCCAATTCAATGACTTCAGGAGCCTCCATGCCGCATGCCCAGCGCCGCCCGCAACGCCGGCCGGACGGCGCCCGGCAGCAACCGGAACTGCGGACCAGCTCGGCCGCCTGGCTCGAAGGCGTGCTCTCGATGTTCGAGTCCGAGGGTCTGGACGTGCCCTCGCTGCTGCGCGAGGCCGGCTTCGATCCCGACTCCCTGCACCGGCAGAACGCGCGCGTGCCGGTCGACGAAATCTCCGTGCTCTGGCAACTGGCCGTGGCGCGCGCCGACAAGCCCACGCTGGGCCTGCATCGCGACCTGGCCGCCACGCACAGCAAGCTGGGCACGGTCGGCCACGCCATGTCGTGCAGCGCCGACCTGAGTGCGGCGTTGACGCGGCTCACCCGCTACATGGCGGTGATCTCGGACGCCACCGCCTTCGCGATGCAGCCCGAGGCGCGCGGCTGCTGGATGGTGATGGAGCACACCGGCGGCAGCCTGCCGATTCCGCGCCAGCGCGTCGAATACGCCTTGCTGACCGTGCTCATGCAATGCCAGTGGCTCACCCGCCGCGAACTGCAGCCGCTGGCGCTGGAGTTCGTCTACCCGCCGCCGACCGACGACCGGCTGCACCGCGAGGCCTTCGGTTGCCCGATCCGCTACAACGCGCCTGCCAACCGCCTCTTGCTGTCGGGGGCCGACATGGCGATGCCGCTGCCCACCTATCACCCCACGCTCGGCGAGATGCAGGAGCACCTGCTGGACGACCAACTCAACCTGCTGGGCCAGACCACCACCAGCACCCTGGTGTGCGCAGAAATCGCGCGCCGGCTGCCGCATGGCGAGCCGCGCCGGCAGGACGTGGCCGCGGGCCTCGGCCTTGCCGAGCGCACGCTGCAGCGGCGGCTGCAGGAGGAGTCGGTGTCGTTCCAGTCGCTGCTCGACCGCACTCGCCGCGAACTCGCGCAGCAGTACCTGGCCGAAGACCGCCACACCCTTACCGACGTCGCGGACATGCTCGGATTCGTCGACAGCAGCAACTTCTTCCGGGCCTGCAAGCGCTGGTTCGGCCTGCCGCCCGCGCAATACCGGGCGCGGATCTGGGATACGCCCGCGCTGGCCCACTGAATCGTTCCGGGCGCGATGGCCCGCATGGCAAGGGGTTACGCCCGGTGCCGGACAATCCGGACATGAGCCTGCTTGCTGAAGACACGGACGTCGCGGACCTGGGATTGCGCTGGAAACCTGGTTTCGCGGCTCTCGGCCCCGCCTTTCTCACCCACCTGCGCCCGACTCCCCTGCCCGATCCGTACTGGGTCGGCCACAGCGATGCGGTGGCGCGTGAACTGGGGTTGCCCGCCGATTGGCGGCAATCGGACACCACGCTCGCGGCGCTGACCGGCGGCCTGCCTGTAGTCGGCACCAACCCCTTCGCCACCGTCTACAGCGGGCACCAGTTCGGCGTGTGGGCCGGCCAGCTCGGCGATGGCCGGGCGATCATGCTGGGCGAAACCGAAGGCGGGCTCGAGTTGCAACTGAAGGGCGCGGGCCGCACCCCCTACTCGCGTGGCGGCGACGGCCGCGCGGTGCTGCGCTCCAGCATCCGCGAATTCCTCTGCAGCGAGGCCATGCACGGCCTCGGCATCCCGACCACCCGCGCGCTCAGCGTGACCGGCTCCGACGCCCGCGTGTTCCGCGAAGAGCCCGAGAGCGCCGCCGTCGTGGCCCGCGTAGCGCCCAGCTTCATCCGCTTCGGCCATTTCGAGCACTTCGCAGCCAATCAGCGAGAAGACGAGCTGCGCGCCCTCGCCGACTACGTCATCGACCGCTACTACCCGGCCTGCCGCACCACCGACCGCTTCAACGGCAACGCGTATGCCGCCTTCCTCGAAGCCGTGAGCGAGCGCACCGCCGCCCTGCTCGCCCAATGGCAGGCCGTGGGCTTCTGCCACGGCGTGATGAACACCGACAACATGAGCATCCTCGGGCTCACCATCGATTACGGGCCGTTTCAGTTCCTCGACGGCTTCGATCCACGCCACATCTGCAACCACAGCGACACCAGCGGGCGCTACGCCTTCAAC
Organism: Variovorax sp. W1I1; assembly: GCF_030815625.1. Taxonomy (NCBI): domain Bacteria; kingdom Pseudomonadati; phylum Pseudomonadota; class Betaproteobacteria; order Burkholderiales; family Comamonadaceae; genus Variovorax; species Variovorax sp. W1I1. The sequence goes on from NZ_JAUSWZ010000001.1 coordinate 2,934,972, forward strand.
CAGCAGCCGAACGTGGCGTACTGGAACCTCTTTTGCCTCGCGCAGGCGCTGCTGCCGCTGATCGGCGACCAGGAAGTCGCCGTCGCCGCGCTGGAGTCGTACAAGACAGTGTTCCCGAACGCCTTCGAGGCCCGCATGCGCGCCAAGCTCGGCCTCGCCGATGCGGCCGAGGCCGACCGCGCGCTGATCGAAGGCGTGCTCAAGCTGCTGGCGGCGGGCAAGGTCGACTACACGATCTTCTGGCGCCGCCTCTCGCAGTACATGGCCGACGGCAACGCGGAGCCGGTGCGCGACCTGTTCCTGGACCGCGCGGGCTTCGACGCCTGGCTGCTCTCATTTTCAGAGCGCCATGTGCAGTCGGTGCGTTCGGAAGCCGCCGATCTGATGCTTCAATCGAACCCGAAATACGTGCTGCGGAACCACCTGGGCCAGCAAGCCATCGAAGCGGCTGCGCAAAAGGACTTCTCGGGTGTGGCAACCTTGCTGACGCTGCTCGAAACCCCATTTGAAGAACACCCCGGCGCCGACGCATACGCCGGCTTCCCGCCCGACTGGGCCTCCACGATTGAAATCAGCTGCTCATCATGACCACTCCCGTACAGAAAACCGACGCCGAATGGAAAGCCCTGCTCGCTGAAAAAGGCGCGGAACCCGCCGCCTTCGAAGTGACCCGCCACGCCGCCACCGAACGCCCCTTCACCGGCAAGTACGAAGCGCACTGGAACGACGGCACCTACCACTGCGTGTGCTGCGGCGCCAAGCTGTTCGAGTCGGGCACCAAGTTCGACGCCGGCTGCGGCTGGCCCAGCTTCTCGGAAGAAGCGGTGCCCGGCGCCATCAAGAACATCGTCGACCGCTCGCACGGCATGGTGCGCACCGAGAATGTCTGCGCCAATTGCGGCGCACACCTGGGCCACGTGTTCCCCGACGGCCCGACGGAAACGGGCCTGCGCTATTGCATGAACTCGGCGTCGCTCGATTTCCAGAAAAAATAAATGAAACTGATCCTCGACTTCTTCCCGATCCTGCTGTTCTTCGGCGCCTACAAGCTCGCCGACATCTACACCGCCACCGGCGTGCTGATGGCCGCCACCGTGGTGCAGATGGCCGTCATCTATGCGATGGAGCGCAAGCTGCAGGCGATGCAGAAGGCCACGCTGGTGCTGATTCTTCTGTTCGGCACGCTCACGCTGGTGCTGCACGACGACCGCTTCATCAAATGGAAGCCCACCGTGCTCTACGGCGCGATGGCGATCGCGCTGGCCGTGGCGCTCTGGGCGCTGAAGAAGAACTTTTTGAAGATGCTGCTGGGCTCGCAGCTCGAGCTGCCCGACCGCATCTGGGGTCGCCTGAACGTCGCGTGGATCGGCTACTGCCTCTTCATGGCGCTCATCAACGGCTACGTGGCGGCCTATTTCACCACCGAGGCTTGGGTCAACTTCAAGCTCTGGGGCTATGTGTTCCCGATCGTCTTCCTGGTGGCGCAGGGCCTGTACATCGCGCCGCACCTGAAAGAAGACAAGCCGACCGCATGACGAGCACGACCACTCCCTTGCCGACGCCGGCCGCACTTGAAGCGGCACTGCGCGAAGCGCTGGCTCCCACGCAGCTCGAAGTGATCGACGAAAGCGCCGCGCACGCAGGCCACACGGGCGCCAATGCGGAGGGCTACGGCACGCATTTCCGGGTGCGCATCGCCTCCCCGCTCTTCGATGGGAAGCCTCGCGTGGCGCGACATCGCCTTGTGTATGATGCCCTCCAAGTTTTTATCGCACAGGGTCTGCACGCCATCGCCATCGAGGTGCTCTGAGTCGTCCGTACTGGTTGCACGGGGTTGCACGCGGTCTTCGCCGCGATGCCCCAGCCCTCTTTCTTCCCCCTTTTGTTCGTCTCTCTCCGCTTTCTTTCACGCGCCTTTTCCTACACGCGCACTTTCTCCCCAGCCTGATATTCATTCCATGAAAAAACACATCTTGCAGGCCGTCGCGGCCGCAGCGCTGATCGGTGCCATTCCCATGGCGGCTCTGGCGCAGAACGCAGCCATCGTGAACGGCAAGCCGGTGCCCAAGGCCCGCATGGACGTTCTGGCGCAGCAACTGGCCGCCGCAGGCCGCCCGGTGACGCCGGAAATGCAAAGCCAGCTGCGCGAGGAAATCGTGGCCCGCGAAGTGTTCATGCAGGAAGCGCAGAAGCAAGGCCTGGACGCGAACGACGACTACAAGAATCAGCTCGAACTCGCCCGCCAGGCCATCCTGATCCGCGCGCTGTTCGATAACTACCGCAAGACCAACCCGGTCTCGGACGCCGACGTGAAGGCCGAGTACGACAAGTTCGTCGCAGCCAACGGCGGCAAGGAATACAAGGCCCGCCACATCCTGGTGGAGACCGAGGACCAGGCCAAGAAGATCATGGCCGACCTGAAGAAGGGCGCCAAGTTCGAAGACATCGCCAAGAAGCAGAGCAAGGACCCGGGATCGGGCGCCAACGGCGGCGATCTCGACTGGGCCAACCCCGCGAGCTTCGTGCCCGAGTTCTCGGAAGCGATGATCAAGCTCAAGAAGGGCGAGACCACGCCAGCGCCCATCAAGACGCAGTTCGGCTATCACATCATCCGCGTGGACGACATCCGCCAGGCGCAGCTGCCGAAGCTGGAAGAAGTGAAGCCGCAGGTCACGCAGCAGCTGCAGCAGCAGCGCCTGCAGAAGTACCAAGAGGAACTGCGCGCGAAGGCGAAGGTCGAGTAAGCCTCGCGCTTTTTCCCCCCATAAAAAAAACGGCCTGCGGGCCGTTTTTTTTATGGGGCTGCCGCAGCAGCCTTCAGGTGATCAACCCACCCACTTGCGCGCGTTGCGCCAGATCTGCATCCAGGGGCTGAGCTCGCTCCGGTCGCCCGGCGTCCAGCTCATCTGGATGTTGCGGAACACGCGCTCCGGGTGCGGCATCACGGCGGTGAAGCGGCCGTCTGGCGTGGTCACCGAGGTCAGGCCGCCGGCGCTTCCGTTCGGGTTGAACGGGTACTGCTCGGTGGCGTTGCCGTGGTTGTCCACGAAGCGCATCGCCGCGATGGCCTTGGCTGCGTCGCCGCGGTGCTTGAAGTTGGCATAGCCCTCGCCGTGCGCCACCGCGATCGGCAGGCGGCTGCCGGCCATGCCTGCGAAGAAGAGGCTCGGCGATTCGAGCACCTCGACCATCGACAGGCGCGCCTCGAAGCGCTCGCTCTGGTTGGTGGTGAAGCGCGGCCAGGCTTCGGCGCCCGGGATGATGTCGGCCAGCTCGGCGAACATCTGGCAGCCGTTGCACACACCAAGGCCGAAGGTGTCTTCGCGGCCGAAGAAAGCCTTGAACTGCTCGGCCAGCTTCGGGTTGAAGGTGATGCTGCGCGCCCAGCCGATGCCGGCGCCCAGCGTGTCGCCGTAGCTGAAGCCGCCGCAGGCGACCACGCCCTTGAAGTTGGCGAGGTCCGCCCTGCCCGTCTGCAGGTCGGTCATGTGCACGTCGTAGGCTTCGAAGCCCGCTTCGGTGAAGGCATAGGCCATCTCGACATGCGAGTTGACGCCCTGCTCGCGCAGGATCGCGACCTTGGGGCGCGACTGCAGGATGGCGGGCGCCAAAGGCTGTGCGTTCGGCAGGAACACATGCATGCCGGGGTCCGAAACTTCGCCGGCCGCGGCGTGCTCGGCATCGGCGCAGGCCGGGTTGTCGCGCTCGCGGGCGATCTTCCAGCTCACCGAATCCCACACCTGATGCAAGTCGTGCAGCGATGCGCTGAACACCGACTTGGCATCGCGCCAGACTTCGAGCTTGCCCTTGCCCGCATCCATGGTCGAGCTGGCAGGCCGCGTCTTGCCGACGAAGTGGCTGTGCGCGCTGAGGCCGTGCGCGCGCAGCACCTGCATCACATCGTTGCGCTCTGCGGTGCGCACCTGCAGCACCATGCCGAGCTCTTCGTTGAACAGCGCCTTGAGCGTGAGCTCCTCGCGCCGCGCGCTGACCTGCTGCGCCCAGTTCTTGGCGTCGCCGGTTTCCATGCGGCTGTCGGAAATGCCGTCGCCTTCGGTGACCAGCATGTCGACGTTGAGCGCCACGCCGACGTGGCCGGCGAAGGCCATCTCGCAGGCGGTGGCGAACAGGCCGCCGTCGCTTCGGTCGTGCATCGCGAGGATCTTGCCGTCGGCACGCAGCGCGTTCACGGCGTTGACCAGCGCCACGAGCTGCGCCGGATCGTCCAGGTCAGGCACCGTGTCGCCGCTCTGGCCGAGCGCCTGCGAGAGGATGCTGCCGGCCATGCGGTGCTGGCCCCGGCCCAGGTCGATCAGCACGAGCGTGGTGTCGGCTTCTTCTGCGTCCAGTTGCGGCGTGAGCGTGCCGCGCACGTCGGCGAGCGATGCGAAGGCGGTGACGATCAGGCTGACCGGCGAGGTGACCTTCTTGGCCTCGTCGCCGTCCTTCCACTGCGTGCGCATCGACAGCGAATCCTTGCCGACCGGAATCGACACGCCGAGCGCCGGGCACAGTTCCAGGCCCACGGCCTTGACGGTCTCGTACAGCGCGGCGTCTTCGCCGGGCTCGCCGCAGGCGGCCATCCAGTTGGCAGAGAGCTTGACGCGCGAGAGTTCGATCGGCGCGGCCAGCAGGTTGGTGATGGCCTCGGCCACGGCCATGCGGCCGGAGGCCGGCGCGTCGAGCGCGGCCAGCGGCGTGCGCTCGCCCATGCTCATGGCTTCGCCGGCGAAGCCCTTGTAGTCGGCCAGCGTCACGGCGCAATCGGCCACGGGCACCTGCCAGGGGCCGACCATCTGGTCGCGATGGCTCATTCCGCCCACGGTGCGGTCGCCGATGGTGATGAGGAAGCGCTTGGAAGCGACGGTCGGATGCGCGAGCACGTCGATGGCGGCCTTCTGCAGATCGACGCCAGTGAGGTCGAGCGGTTTGAAGGTGCGGGCGACGGTCTTCACGTCGCGGTGCATCTTGGGCGGCTTGCCGAGCAGCACGTCCATCGGCATATCGACCGGCTGGACCGCTGCGCCTTCGTCGGCGACCAGCAGCTGGCGCTCTTCGGTCGCCACGCCGACCACCGAGAACGGGCAGCGCTCGCGCTCGCAGAAGGCCTTGAACTGTTCGAGCGACTCCGGCGCGATGGCCAGCACGTAGCGCTCCTGGCTTTCGTTGCACCAGATTTCCTTCGGTGCCATGCCCGACTCTTCGAGCGGCACGGCGCGCAGGTCGAAGCGCGCGCCGCGGCCGGCGTCGTTGGTCAGCTCGGGGAAGGCATTGCTCAGGCCACCCGCGCCCACGTCGTGGATCGCAAGGATCGGGTTGGCCGCGCCCTGCTGCCAGCAGTGGTTGATGACCTCCTGTGCGCGGCGTTCGATTTCGGGGTTGCCGCGCTGCACCGAGTCGAAGTCGAGTTCGGCCGCGTTGGCGCCGGTCGCCATCGAGCTGGCGGCGCTGCCGCCCATGCCGATGCGCATGCCGGGGCCGCCGAGCTGGATCAGCAGCGAGCCGGCGGGGAACTGGATCTTCTTGGTCTGGGTCGCATCGATGCTGCCAAGGCCGCCCGCGATCATGATGGGCTTGTGGTAGCCGCGCTGCACGGTGTCGAGGTCGCTCGTCACCGCCTGCTCGTATTCGCGGAAGTAGCCCAGCAAGTTGGGCCGGCCAAATTCATTGTTGAACGCGGCGCCGCCGAGCGGCCCCTCGGTCATGATTTGAAGCGGGCTGGCGATGTGCTCTGGCTTGCCGTAGTGGCCGCCGTCCTTGCCGTAATCGGGCCAGAGCTTCGACACCGTGAAGCCGGTCAGGCCCGCCTTGGGCTTGGAGCCGCGGCCGGTGGCACCTTCGTCGCGGATCTCGCCGCCTGCGCCGGTCGAGGCGCCGGGGAACGGGGAAATCGCGGTCGGGTGGTTGTGCGTCTCGACCTTCATCAGCACATGGCTCAGGGCGCTATTTTTCTGATAGCTCTGCGAATCGTCGGCCGGAATGAATCGCTCGATGGTCGCGCCTTCCATCACCGAGGCGTTGTCCGCATAGGCGATGACCGTGTGCTGCGGGTTCTGTTTCTCGGTGTGGCGGATCATCGAGAACAGGCTCTGCGGCTGCGCCTTGCCGTCGATGGTGAACTGGGCGTTGAAGATCTTGTGGCGGCAGTGCTCGCTGTTGGCCTGCGCGAACATCATCAGTTCGACGTCGCTCGGGTTGCGGCCCAGGCGCGTGAAGGCTTCGACGAGGTAGTCGATCTCGTCTTCGGCCAGCGCCAGGCCGAAGCCGGTGTTGGCAGCGACCAGGGCCTGGCGGCCGCCCGTTTGCACATCGACCTGTGCCATCGGCTGGGCCGGCAGTTCGCTGAAGAGGCTGGCCGCCTGCTCGACGGTGGCGAGCACCGATTCGGTCATGCGGTCGTGCAGCGGGCCGGCCACGGCGGCGAGCGTGTCGCCTTCGATGACGGGCGTCTTGCCGATCAGCGGCGACTTGAGCTTCAGGTGGTATTGCGTGACCCGCTCGACCCGGCGCAGCGCCAGGCCGCAGTTGTGGGCAATGTCCGTGGCCTTGGAGGCCCAGGGCGACACGGTGCCCAGGCGCGGCGTGACGACCACCGAAGTGCCCGCCTTGCCCGGCGCCTCGAAGGGCTCGCCGTAGGTCAGCAGCGCGGCGAAGCGGTCATGGCCGGCCGCGTCGATTGCGGCATCGGTGACCACCAAGTGAACGAAACGGGCCGAAATGCCCTCGATGCGCGGTTCGATGGCCTGAAGCTTCGGCAGCAGCTGCCGTGCTCGGAAATCGCTGAGTGCGCTGCCGCCCTCGAACAGGGTTACGACGGGAAGGGCTTGAGGTGCGGGCTGCGTCACGGTCGATGTGGGGCCTCGGGGGCCGCGTTGGGAATCAAGAAATCGAGGGCGGATGGCCGCTGACTGGGGCCATCCGCGTTAACCCGGGATTTTAGGCCAACGCCGGGCCACCCCAAGCGGGCCGCGCCCTCGGGGGCAGCGGGAACACGAAGTGTCCCGCGTTGGGGGCAGGCTCGTTCTCCGATGGGATAATTCGGGCCATGAGCATTACCTACAAAGACGCTGCGGGCATCGAAGCCATGCGCGTCGCCTGCCGCCTTGCCTCCGAGGTGCTGGACTACCTCACGCCCCTCATCAAGCCCGGCATCACGACCAACGACGTGGACCGGCTCGCCGCCGAATACATGGTCAAGCAGGGCACCACGTCGGCCACTGTGGGCTACATGGGCGCCAGCAGCGTGCCTTTTCCGAAGTCGCTCTGCACCTCGGTGAACCACGTGGTGTGCCATGGCATCCCGAACGACAAGCCCCTGAAGAAGGGCGACATCATGAATGTCGACGTCACCGTCATCAAGGACGGCTGGTTCGGCGACAACAGCCGCATGTACGTGATCGGCGACGCCTCCATCGCCGCAAAACGCCTGTGCAGCATCACCTTCGAGGCCATGTGGCACGGCATCCTGCAGGTGCGACCCGGTGCGCATCTCGGTGACGTGGGCCATGCGATCCAGAAGTTCGCCGAGGGCCAGGGCTTCTCGGTGGTGCGCGAGTTCTGCGGGCACGGCGTGGGCCAGCGTTTCCATGAAGAGCCCCAGGTGCTGCACTACGGCCGCCCGGGCACCATGGAAGAGCTCAAGCCCGGCATGATCTTCACGATCGAGCCGATGATCAACGCCGGCAAGCGCGACGTGAAGGAAGACTTCAAGGGCGGCCAGTACGACGGCTGGACCATCGTCACCCGCGACCATTCGCTGTCGGCCCAGTGGGAGCACACCGTGCTCGTCACCGAAACCGGCTACGAAGTGCTGACGCTCTCCGAAGGCAGCCCGCCGCTGCCCTCCTTCGTCACTTCGACAAAAACCTGACGCGCCGAAGCGCGCCCCCGCCGTGATCGAAGCAGCCAAGATCGATGTGGCGACGCTGCGCGAAGCCTATCGCGCGAAAAAGCTCGCCCTTTTCGACACCCTGCGCTTCGCACGCGCGCCCACCCGCAGCGTCCATACGGTGCTGCGCCAGCTCTCGGCGCTGGCCGACCAGACGCTGTGCAGCCTGTGGCAGGAAGCCAATTTCGGCGATTCGCTGACCCTGGCCGCCGTCGGCGGTTTCGGCCGCGGTGAGCTGTTCCCGTATTCCGACGTCGATGTGCTCCTGCTCTTGCCGCCCGAAGGCCACGAGAGCGAGATCGATCCGGCCCGCATCGAAGCCTTCATCGGCCACTGCTGGGATGCGGGCCTGGAAATCGGCTCCAGCGTGCGCACCGTCGAAGAATGCCTGGCCGAGGCCGAGAAGGACGTCACCGTCCAGACCTCGCTGCTCGAAGCCCGGCTGATCGCGGGCAACAAGAAGCTCTTCGTCGCTTTCCGCCGCCGCTTCACGCGAGCCATTGATCCGCAGGCCTTCTTCGTGGCCAAGTCGCAGGAAATGCGGCACCGCCATCAGAAGTTCGACAACACACCCTACGCGCTCGAACCCAACTGCAAGGAATCGCCCGGGGGCCTGCGCGACCTGCAGACCATCCTCTGGATGACCAAGGCCGCCGGCTACGGCAGCCGCTGGGACGACCTGGCCAAGAACGGCCTGGCCACCTCCTTCGAGGCGCAACAGATCAAGCGCAACGAGGCGCTGCTCTCGCTCATTCGCGCCCGCCTGCACGTGATTGCCAACCGGCGCGAAGACCGCCTGGTGTTCGACCTGCAGACGGCGGTGGCCGCCAGCTTCGGCTACGAAAGCGAATCGCAGCGCAAGTCCAGCGAGGCGCTGATGCGGCGCTACTACTGGGCGGCCAAGGCCGTGTCGCAGCTCAACCAGATCCTGCTGCTCAACATCTCGGAGCGGCTGCAGCCCGTGGACGAGCAGCACACGCCGATCAACGAGCGCTTCTACGAGCGCGCCGGCCTCATCGAGATCGCGAGCGACGACCTCTACGAGCGCGAGCCGCATGCGGTGCTCGAGACCTTCCTGCTCTACCAGAAGACCATCGGCGTGAAGGGCCTGTCGGCGCGCACGCTGCGGGCGCTCTACAACGCGCGCCATGTGATGGACAGCAAGTTCCGCAACGACCCGGTCAACCACGAGACCTTCATGCGGATCCTGCTGCAGCCCTACGGCATCACGCATGCCTTCCGGCTGATGAACCAGACCTCGGTGCTCGGGCGGTACCTGCGCGTATTCCGCAGCATCGTGGGGCAGATGCAGCACGACCTGTTCCACGTGTACACGGTGGACCAGCACATCCTGATGGTGCTGCGCAACGTGCGGCGCTTCTTCATTGCCGAGCATGCGCACGAGTACCCGTTCTGCTCGCAGCTCGCGGCCGGTTGGGACAAGCCCTGGATCCTGTACGTGGCGGCCCTCTTCCACGACATCGCCAAGGGCCGCGGCGGCGACCATTCCACGCTGGGTGCACGCGACGTGCAGCGCTTCTGCAAGCAGCACGGCATTGCGCGCGAAGACTCCAAGCTCATCGAATTCCTCGTGGCCGAGCACCTGGTGATGAGCCAGGTGGCCCAGAAGCAGGACCTGAGCGACCCCGAGGTGATCGGCGCCTTCGCCAAGCGCGTGGGCAACGAGCGCTACCTCACCGCGCTGTACCTGCTCACCATCGCCGACATCCGCGGCACCTCGCCGCGCGTGTGGAATGCATGGAAAGGCAAGCTGCTCGAAGACCTGTACCGCTACACGCTGCGCGCCCTCGGTGGCCGAATGCCCGACCCGGACGCCGAAGTCGAATCGCGCAAACGCGAGGCGCTGGTGCAGCTGGCCCTGCACGCGCAGCGCTTCGAGGCGCACAAGGCGCTGTGGGACACGCTGGACGTCGGCTATTTCATGCGCCACGACGCCACCGAAATCGCCTGGCACGCCAAGCAGCTCTCGCGCTTCGTGCCGCCGCCGAACGTGCCGATCGACCCGAAGGCGCCGCCCATCGTGCGCGCGCACCTGTCGCCGGTGGGCGAAGGCCTGCAGGTGGTGGTCTACACGCCCGACCAGCCCGACCTGTTCGCGCGCATCTGCGGCTACTTCGACCAGTCGTCGTTCAGCATCCTGGATGCCAAGGTGCACACCACGAGCAACGGCTACGCGCTCGACACCTTCCAGGTCGTGACCACCTTCCTGCCCGACCACTACCGCGACCTCATCAGCATGGTGGAGTCGGGCCTCGCGCAAACGCTCACCGAAGCCGGTGCCCTGCCCCCGCCGAGCATGGGCCGGGTGTCGCGCCGGGTGCGGAGTTTTCCGATCAAGCCGCGCATCAGCCTGTTGCCCGACGACAAGGCGCAGCGCTGGCTGCTCAACATCTCGGCCAGCGACCGCGCGGGTCTTCTGTATTCGGTGGCACGGGTGCTCGCGCGCCATCACCTCAATCTGCAGCTCGCCAAGGTCACGACCCTCGGCGAGCGGGTGGAAGACACCTTTCTGATCAGCGGCCCCGAACTCCAGGGCCAGAAAACGCAGCTGGCCATCGAGAAGGACCTGATGGAAGCGCTGGCCTGAAAGCAGTCAACCGGGGTCGGCATCGCCGCGTTTTCATCAACTTCTGCAAACAAAAAGATTCATTTTTGAGTCTTTGACCGTTCAGAATGGCCTTCATGGACCCCTTGCTGCTTCAGCTTTCCGACTCGGTTTCTTCCGCCAGGACCCTGGAGGACCTGACGCGTCCCATGCTCGAGATGCTCGAGGCCGTGAGCGGACTGGAGTCGACCTATCTCACGATGATCGACCTGGACAAGGGCCTGCAGCACGTCCTGTATGCGCGCAACGCCAGGCAGATGCAGATTCCCGAGGGCCTGAGCGTTCCCTGGGACGACACGCTCTGCAAGCGCGCCCTCGACGAGGGCCGCTCCTACACCGGCAACGTCGCCGAGTGCTGGGGCGATTCGGATGCGGCGCGCGACCTGGGCATCCAGACCTATGTCAGCATGCCCGTGCGCACCGACAGCAGCGGCCTCTACGGCACGCTGTGCGCGGCCAGCGCCGCGCAGGTGTCGCTGCCTCCGAATGCAGAGAACGTGCTAGGCCTGTTCGCCAAGCTCATCGGCCAGCATGTGGAGCGCGAGCTGCTTTTCGCGCGCCTCACGCAGGCCAACTCCGAACTGGCCAGCCACGCCGCCACCGACATGCTCACCGGCCTGCCGAACCGCCGCTCGCTCGACGAGGCACTGGACCGCCTGCTCGCGCAGAGCCAGCGCAACGGCACCTGCGTCCTGGTGGCCTTCATCGACCTGGACGGCTTCAAGCAGATCAACGATGCGCACGGCCATGAGGTGGGCGACGAGTTCCTGCTCGCCATGGCCACCCGGCTCAAGACAACGTTGCGCGCCGGCGACATGCTCGCGCGGCTGGGCGGCGACGAGTTCGTGGTGATCGGCGCCGGTCCCGCCTGCGACGCGGCAGGCGATGCGCCGGCCGCCGCGGCCGAGGCGCTCGCCCAGCGCATCATGGCCGCGGCAGTGGGTAAGTTTCAACTGCCGGCGCTGGTCATCGACTACGGCGGTGCGAGCGTCGGGGCGGTGGCGGCCGATCCGCGCGTCACGTCGGCCCGCGATGCCCTGCGTCAGGCGGACGCCGCCATGTACGACATGAAACGGGCGCGCCGCGCGCTCTCGCGGGAACGCAACCTGCACGCCTGACCGGCCCGTGGGCCGCGGCTGCCCCACGCCTCTCCCGCGGTCCACCCGATCGGACCACCCGACCCGGTTCGGTGCCGCAGCGCCAGACCTCAGGTCGGCCGTTTCCACGCGGCCTCTCTTGCCACAGCACGCTCACGCATCACCGATGCGCCGGGCTGGGTACCCACGCGCCGAAAAATTCTTCTCGTCCTGAATCCAATCCCGCCGCAACTACGTATGCGTCGCCAATGGTTTCCATTTTAGAAACATTGTTTGACATGTGTTGTCGATCGTTATCTGCTCCAACACAATGCCCCGATATGGACATCGAAGAGAACGTTTTTCAGTACTACGAACGTCGGGCATGCAGCGCCCAGTGGCTGGCATTCAACCGGGGCATGGCCGCCGAATTGAGCGCCGGCTTGCCGCCTGAAGACATTCGGCAGCTTTTCTTTCGCATCGGCCAGCGGGTGGCCGAAGCCCTGCCCGTCGCGCCCTGCGAGACCCTGGCCGACCTGCAGTCGCAGTTCAATGCGCACTGGCACGGCATCGACTGGGGCTTCAGCAGCCTGCGCGAGGAGGCCGATTGCGTTGCCATCACCCACGCCTGCAGCCCTATCGCGATGGCCTTCGGTCCCGAAGCGACCGGCTGGAGCACCGGCTTCTTCGAAGGCGTCTACCAAGCTTGGTTCGATGCCCAGCGCATGCCGCCTTCGCTGCGCGTGATGGCGCTCGAGGGCGGCGCGCCGGCGGGCCCGGTGGTCGAACTGCGCCTCGGCAGGAGTTCGCCATGAGCCGCGACGACCGCTCCGCCGAAGACGTCGCCGGCCTGTTTCGCAAGTTCGGCGGGGACGCACACAACTACAGGGAGTTCAGCGCACCCGAGGCGGACGCTCAGGCCCCCGGCAACTGGCCGCTGCTCTCGGGCGGGCCGATCGATCGCCCGCCGGTGGCACCGCCTGCGCCCGCGGTGGCGCCGGCCATTGCACCGGTTGCACCAGTTGCAACGACCGCGCCGGCCGTATCGGTCGCCCCGTTCGCGCCCGTCGCCCCGTTGATCCCGGCACTGGCCGCCGCGACCCAATCCGCTCCCGCCCCGTCGGCCGGAGCCGCGCCCAGCGAACTGCAGGCGCTGTTCGCCCGCCTCGCGGAGCCTCAGCGCCCCGCAGCGGCGCCGGGCCCCATGTCACGCTGGCGACGGCCGACGTGACGATGGTTGTCGTTCCTGTCATTTCCTCCAAGGGCGGCGTCGGCAAGACAACGGTTGCCGCGAACCTGGCCACGACCCTCGCAGCACGAGGACGCCAGGTGCTGGCCATCGACCTCGATCCGCAGAATGCGCTGCGCTTCCATCTGGCGAACGATCCGCGCGGCTGCGAAGAAGGCCTGGTCGCCGCGGCGAGCGGCCAGTTGCCCTGGACGCAGGCGATGCGCCCCGCGCACGGCGGCGTGGTGCTCTTGCCCTTCGGCACGGTCGACGACGAGCGGCAGATCGGCTTCGAGCACGACCTCTCGCGCCATCCCGGCTGGCTGGCCGACACGCTCGCCCGGTTCGGCCTGCCGGCCGACATGCTGGTGGTCGTCGACACCCCGCCCGGCCCCACCGTCTACCTGCAGCAGGCCCTGCGCGCAGCCGACCTCTGCGTGATCGCGGTGCTGGCCGATGCCGGCTCGTTCGCCACGCTGCCGATCGTCGAGCGAATGGTCGACAAGTACTGCCGGTCCCGTGCGGATTACCGCGGCAGCGCCTATGTCATCAACCAGGTCGATCCCGGCCAGCGGCTGAACCACGACGTTCTGGCGGTGCTGCGCGCGCGCCTGCAGCCCGAGCTGCTGGGCGTGCTGCACCTGGACGCCTCGGTGTCCGAGGCGCTCGCCTCCGCCCTGCCGGTGCAGCGCTACGCACCCTTGAGCCAGGCGGCCGAAGACGTCTCGGTGATCGCCGACCGGCTCCTCGCGTGCATCGCAGCCCCCGCGCCTTCACCCTCATCCGCGCATGCCTCGCCGCTGCGCCAGGAAACGCCCCGATGAAAAGCAATACCGGCAACTCCGGGTACGTGCCCCGCGAAGCGCCCGGCTTCCTGCGCCTGTGGCCGGTGCGCCTGGCCGGCTGGCTCATCGCGCTGGCCGTGCTGCCGGCGCTGATCATCGCGCCGATGACCTTCGAGCAGCAGCTGGTGCTCTCGATCGGCATCTTCGTGGCGGCGCTGGTGGCGAACCGCTTCCAGGGCCGCTTTGCCGGGCTGGTGATGATCGTGCTGTCGGTCGTCGTGTCCTCGCGCTACACCTACTGGCGGGTGACCGAGACGATGTACATGGACAACCCGCTGGACCTGGTGCTGGGCGCGGGCCTGCTGATGGCCGAGCTCTACGCCTTCGTGGTGCTGCTGTTGGGCTATGTGCAGACCGCCTGGCCGCTGGAGCGCAAGCCGGTGCCGCTGCCCGAAGACACGACGCTGTGGCCGACCATCGACCTCTTCATTCCGACCTACAACGAGCCGATGTCGGTGGTGCGGCCCACGGTGCTGGCGGCCCAGTCGATCGACTGGCCGCGCGACAAGATCAAGATCTTCGTGCTGGACGATGGCCGGCGCGAGGAATTCCGCGTGTTCTGCGAAGAGGTCGGCGTGACCCACGTCACGCGCGACAACAACCGCCATGCGAAAGCCGGCAACATCAATGCGGCGCTGAAGAACACCACCGGCGAGTTCGTCGCGATCTTCGATTGCGACCACATCCCGACCCGCTCGTTCATGCAGATCGCCATGGGCTGGTTCGGCCGCGACCCGAAGCTGGGCATGGTGCAGCTGCCCCACTATTTCTTCTCGCCCGACCCGTTCGAGCGCAACCTGGACACCTTCGGCACCGTGCCCAACGAAGGCGAGCTGTTCTACGGACTCATCCAGGACGGCAACGACCTCTGGAACGCCACCTTCTTCTGCGGTTCGTGCGCGGTGCTCCGGCGCACCATCGTCGAGGAAGTCGGCGGCGTCGCGGTGGAAACCGTGACCGAAGACGCGCACACCGCCCTCAAGATGCATCGCCGCGGCTACAACACCGCTTACTTGGCGCTGCCGCAGGCGGCCGGCCTGGCCACCGAGAGCCTCTCGAGCCACGTGGGCCAGCGCATCCGCTGGGCGCGGGGCATGGCGCAGATCTTCCGCATCGACAACCCGCTCTTCGGTCGCGGGCTGCACTGGGCGCAGCGGCTGTGCTACCTGAATGCGATGCTGCATTTCCTGTATGGCCTGCCGCGCCTGATCTATCTCACCGCGCCGCTGGCCTACCTGTTCTTCGGCGCGAGCGTGATCCACGCCTCGGCCTCGATGATCTTTGCGTTCGCGCTGCCGCACATCCTGCATGCGAACCTCACCAACAGCCGCATCCAGGGACGCTTTCGCTACCTGCTGTGGAACGAGGTCTACGAGGCGGTGCTGGCCTGGTACATCTTCCGGCCCACGCTGGTGGCGCTGATCAACCCCAAGCTGGGCAGCTTCAACGTGACGGCCAAGGGCGGCCTGGTGCGCGAGGAGTTCTTCGACACCCTGATCGCCAAGCCCAGCCTGGTGCTGCTGCTGCTGAACTTCCTGGGCGTGGGCGCTGGCCTGTGGCGGCTGACCTGGGTCGATCCGCAGAACATTGCCACCGTGTGGCTCAACCTGGCCTGGACCTTCTACAACCTGATGATCCTGGGCGCCTGCGTGGCGGCGGCCAACGAATCGCGCCAGGTGCGGGGCGCGCCCCGCGTGGCGCTGCAGGTGCCGGCCACGCTGTACTTCGCGGATGGGCATTCGGTGCGCTGCACCACGTCCGACTTCTCCGCCGGCGGACTGGGCGTGGAGCTGCCGGCCGACATGCAGCTTGCGCAGGACGCGAACGTCGTGGTGGCGCTCTACCGGGGCGAAGCCGAGTCGCGCTTTGCCACCACCGTGCGTTTCAGCAAGGGGCGGCGCATCGGCCTTCACTTCGCGCCGATGACCCTCGCCCAGGAACGCGCGCTGGTGCAATGCACGACGGCGCGCGCCGACATCTGGGCCGCGCGGTGGGGCAACCACCCGCGGCAGGGCATCCACCGGGTGCTCGGCCATATCGTGAGCATCAGCGGGACCGGCTTTCGCAACATGTTCTCCCATTACTACCGCGCCGCCACCTCCCGGCTGCGCCCCACCGCGGCTTCGTCGTCGAAGCCGCCCGTCGAAGCGAAGGAACCCGTGTGACGACCTCCCTGCAAGCGCCCGGCCGCGATGCACCTGCCCTGCGCCCGGCGCCGAACCGCGGAGCCACCGTGCTGGCGTTCGCCCTGGCCGCCGCAACAACGGGCGGCGCGTGGGCGCAACCCCAGCCTCAACTCCAGCCCCAAACCCAGGCCCGGCCGGCCATTCCGGTGGCCGCGGCCGCCGCATCCGGCGGTGCGGTCCGCGAACTCAACCTCACGCAGCTGGGCATCGACTACGCGGTGCAGCTGCGCGGCATCAGCGGCACCATCGGCATTCCATTCAACGTGCGCGCCGACGAGCTGGTCACCGCCGCGTCGCTCAAGCTGAACTACGCCTACTCGCCCTCGCTCATTCCCGAGCTCTCGCACCTGAAGGTCACGGTGAACGACGTGCTCGTCGCCACGCTGCCGGTGAACCGCGCCGAGGCCGGCAAGCCGCAGACGCAGGACATCCCGATCGACCGGCGCCTGATCACCGAGTTCAACCGCATCAACGTCGAGCTGGTCGGGCACTACACGCGCGAATGCGAGGACCCGGCCCACACCAGCCTCTGGGCGCGCATCGACGCGTCGAGCACGCTCAAGCTGACCGTGTCGCCGCTCAAGCTCACCAACGACCTGGCCACGCTGCCGCAGCCCTTCTTCGACCGCCGCGACGTGCGGCGCGCCCGCATCCCCTTCGTGTTCGGGGGGGCCGAGTCGCCGCCGCTGCTCGAGGCGGCCGGCATCGTCTCCTCGTGGTTCGGCGCGCTGGCGGACTACCGCGGCGCCACTTTCCCGGTCACGCGAGGCGAGCTGCCCGCCGGGCATGCCGTGGTGTTCGTGCTGCCCGACACCCAGATCCCGAACCTTTCGCTGCCGTCCATCCAGGGGCCGGCGCTGGCGGTCGTGGACCATCCGCAGGACCCGGCCTCCAAGCTGCTGCTGGTGATGGGCCGTGACCCGGCCGAGCTGCGCACTGCCGCGGCCGCGCTGGCGCTGAACAGCCGCGCGTTCTCGGGCGATCGCAGCAGCATCGCCGCGTTCCAGGAACCTCCGCCGCGCAAGCCCTACGATGCGCCGCGCTGGGTGCCGAGCGACCGTCCGCTGCAACTGGGCGAGCTCACCGACGCCGCCGGGCTTTCGGTGTCGGGCTACACGCCCGACGTGGTGCGCGTGAACCTGCAACTGCCGCCCGACCTTTTCACCTGGCGCAGCCGCGGCATTCCGCTCGACCTGCAATACCGCTACACGCCGCGCGTGCGGCCCGACCAGTCGACGCTCAACCTGAACGTCGACGACAACTTCATCGGCGCGCTGCCGCTGCGCTCGGCGAACCCGGCGGGCGACCGCTGGTGGAACCCGCTGGCCGTGAAGGTGATGCCCGACGGCACAGTGGCCGAGAACCGGCAGGTCATGCTGCCGCCGCTCGCGCTGGGCCCGCGCAGCCAGTTGCGCATGCACTACTACTTCGAGCCTTCGGGCGGACGCTGCCAGCCGCTGCTGGACAACGTGCGCGGCGCGATCGACCCGACCTCGAAGATCGACGTGTCGGGGTTCCCGCACTACATCGCGATGCCCGACCTGGCGGCCTACGCCAACGGCGGCTTCCCGTTCTCGCGCATGGCCGACCTTTCGGAAACCGCGGTCATCCTGCCGGACCAGGCCGATCCCGCGGACACCGAAACCTATCTGGGCCTGCTCGGCCAGATCGGACATGCCACCGGCTACCCCGCGCTGCGCGTGAAGGTGGGCCGCGCCGCCGAGGTGTCGCAGTGGGCCGACAAGGACCTGCTGGTGATCGGCAACCTGCAGAACCAGCCGCTCTTCGCGCAATGGGCGGCAAAGATGCCGCTGCAGCGCAACGGCACTTCGCCGCAACTGAAGCTCGACAGCTGGCTGGACACCGCCATCGACTTCGTCATCGGCGCGCGCAAGCGCGAAGACCTGGCCGGCGGCATGCAGATCGCGGTGAGCGAGGACGGCCGCGACGCTGTGCTCGCGGGCTTTGAATCGCCGCTGCGCAACGGCCGCAGCGTGATCGCCGCCGTCACCAATCCGGCCTCGAAGGAAGCGCTGCTGAGCGCGCTGATGACGCCCGAACGGCTCAAGCGCATCCAGGGCAGCATGGCCATCGTGCGCGACACGCAGGTGCACAGCGTGCTCGGCGAGGACACCTATTACGTCGGCCGCCTGCCGCCGATGGCCTGGCTCCAGTGGAACCTGTCGCGCAGCCCGCTGCTGCTCGCCGGGCTGGTGGTGGCGCTGGCCCTTCTGGGCGCGGCGGTGGCCTTCGCCAGCCTGCAATTGCGCGCACGGCGCCGCCTGCGTTGAAAGCGGTCCCCGCCATGCCAACCGCCGCATCGCCGCCATCCATCGACACGTGCATCGGCACGCGCATCGGCAGGCGGCCGCTGCTCGCCGCGGCGGCGCTGGGCTGGGCGGCGTCGCGCCCGGCCTTCGCGGCGCCGCCGGCCGCGGCGTGCCATCCGGCGTCCGACTGGGCCGCGTTCGCCGCGCGCCACATCCAGCGCGACGGGCGCGTGATCGACTTCAACACGCCGCAGCAGCAGTCGACCTCCGAGGGGCAGTCGTACAGCCTCTTCTTCGCGCTGGTCCACAACGACAAGCCGACCTTCGCGCGCGTGCTCGCGTGGACCGAAGCCAACCTCGCGCAGGGCAGCCTGGCCAGCAACCTGCCGGCCTGGCAATGGGGCAAGAAGCCCGACGGCGGATGGGGCGTGCTCGACGCGAATGCCGCCTCCGATGCCGACCTGTGGATCGCCTATGCGCTCATGGAAGCCGGCCGGCTCTGGAACGAGCCGCGCTACGCGAAGCTCGGGCGCAGCCTGCTGGCGCTGGTGGTGCGCGACGAAGTGGTGGCGCTCCCCGGTCTCGGCCGCATGCTGCTGCCGTGGCCCGCGTCGGTGGCGAGCGGTCCGGTGTGGCGACTCAACCCGAGCTACATGCCGCTGCAGTTGCTGCAGTACTTCCAGCATGCCGATCCGCGCGGACCGTGGCGCGAAGTGGCGGACAACACCCTGCGCCTGCTCGACGCCGTCGCACCCAAGGGCTTCGCGCCGGACTGGTGCGGCTGGTCGCAGACGGCCAATGCCTTTGTCGCCGATCCCGAGAAGGGCACCGTGGGCAGCTACGACGCCATTCGCGTCTATCTCTGGGCCGGCATGCTGTCGCCCAGGGCGCCGGAACACAAGGCATTGATGCAGCGCCTAAACGGCCCGCGCCAACTGCTTGCAGAGCATCGCCCGATGCCCGAATCGGTGGACACCGCCACCGGTGCCGGGCGCGGCACCGGGCCGCTCGGCTTCGCCGGCGCGCTGCTGCCTTATCTGAAAGCGCAGGCTCTGCCCGATGTGCTGGCCACCGAGTCGGCCCGGCTCCCGGGAGGACGCGCCGAAATTCCATCGGCGGCGGCTACGGGCGCTCCGACGCCTCCGATGCCTTACTACGAGCAGGTGCTGTCGATCTTCGGACAGGCCTGGCTGGACGGCCGCTACGAATTCGATCGCAACGGCCAGTTGCAAACCTCATGGAGACTGCTATGTCGACCCACCCGAGCGGCATGAAGCCGCTGTGTCCACCCTGGCTGCGCCGCGGCCCGGGCCGCATTCCCGCCTCGCAGTGGATGGCATGCCTCGGCCTGCTTGCAGCCGTTTGCGCGAGCAATCCCGCGCGGGCGCAGGCGGATGCCAGCGCCGCACTCGTCGAGCAGGGCAACTACTGGCAGACGCAGGGCCGCGCGGACCTCGCGGAAGAGAGCTGGCGCAAGCTGCTGCGGGTCGATCCGCAATCGGCCGATGCCATGTACGGCATGGCGCAGGTCGAGCTGTCGCGCGGCAATGCCGAGCCGGCGCGCAGCTGGATCTCGCGGCTGCGCGCCGCGCACCCGAACGACAGCCGCCTCGCGCGCCTGCAGCAGCAGGCCCAGCAACCCGGCCAGGGCAGCACGCTGCAGCGCGCACGCGCGGCGGCACGCGCGGGCCGCGGCGCGGAAGCGGTCGAGCTCTATCGCAGCCAGTTCGACAACCGCCCGCCGCCCGAGGCCCTGGCGCTGGAGTACTACCAGGTGCTGAGCAGCACGCCGCAAGGTGCCGACGAAGCGCGCAAGGGCATCGAGCAGCTGGTGAAGGACCATCCGGACAACGCCAACTACAAGCTCGCGCTCGCGCAACTGCGCACCTACAGCGAATCGACGCGGCGCGAAGGCATCCGCAGCCTGGTCGAGCTGGCCAAGCAGCCCACCGTGGGCACGGCCGCGCGCACGAGCTGGCGCCAGGCGCTCATCTGGCTCGATGCGCGCGCACCCGACATTCCGCTCTACCAGGACTACCTGGCGAGCAATCCGAACGACGCCGCGGTGTCGGCGCGCCTGGAGACGCTGACCTCCGGCAAGACCGCGGCCGCCGCCTCGCCGGGTGTGCCGCTCGGCGAAGGGTTCCGGGCGCTGGACCGCGGCGACCCGGCCACCGCCGAGCAGCGCTTCCAGCAGGCGCTGCGCACCAAGGCCGACGATCCCGAGGCGCTCGGCGGCCTCGGCTTGGTACGGCTGCGCCAGGAACGTTTCGGCGAAGCGCAGGAACTGCTGGAACGCGCCGCGCGCGGCTCCGGCGGCAGCAAATGGAATTCGGCGCTGCAGAGCGCCACCTACTGGAGCCTGGTCGGCCAGGCCCGCGCGGCGCGCGAGAAGAACGACGCGCGCGGCGCGCAGGCGCTGCTCGAACGCGCGGTGCGCATCGACCCGCGCGAGAGCGTCGGACAGGTCGCGCTGGCGGACCTGCGCGCCGCCGCCGGCGAGCTGCCGCAGGCCGAACAGGGCTACAAGCGCGTGCTCGAAAGCAAGCCCTCGGACACCCAGGCCTTGCGCGGCCTCATCGCCGTGTACGGCCGCCAGGGCCGCGCCGACGAAGCGCTCGCGCTGGCCCGGCAGCTCACGCCCGAACAGGCCAGCCAGCTCGGCGGGCTGCGCGACATCCAGGTCGAGCAGGCGCGCGCCAAGGCCCGCCAGCAGGCCGATGCGGGCGATGCGCCCGGCGCGCAGCGCACGCTCGAAGATGCGATGCTCGCCGCGCCCGACAGCCCGTGGGTGCGGCTCGACCTTGCCAACATCTACCGCCGCCAGGGCCTTGTGGCCGAGGCGCGCGGCGTGATGGAGGGCCTCCTGATGTCGCAGCCCGACATGCCCGATGCGCTCTACGCGAGCGCCCTGCTCGCCTCCGAGACCGGCGACGCGGCTGGCGGCATCCAGTACCTGGAGCGCATTCCCGCAGCCTCGCGGACGCGCGACATGGCGGCGCTGCAGCGCAGGCTCTGGGCGCAGTCGCAGGCGCAGCGCGCGCAGGCGCTTGCCCGCCAGGGCCAGGTGGACGCGGCGCGGCAGGTGCTCGGCCAGGCCGAGGCGGCGCTCAGCAGCGACATGCCGGCCGAACTCTGGGGCCAACTGGCCGGCGCGTATGCGGAAATCGGCGATGCGCCCCGCGCGCTCGCCATGAGCCGGCAGCTGCTCGCGCGCAGCCCCAACCCGGGCATCGGCGACCGGCTGCTCTATGCGTCGGTGCTGCTCAAGACCAAGCAGGACGTGGAGCTCTCGGCGGTGCTGCGGCAGCTGCAGCCCGCGGGCATGACAGCCGCGCAGCGCAGCGACTTCGACAGCCTGCGCATCGCCTTCGCGCTGCGCCAGACCGATGCGCTGCGAGAGGCCGGCAACCTCGAAGCCGCCTACAACGCCATGGCGCCGGTGCTGGCCGAGCGGCCGGACGATCCGAGGGCGATGGCGGCGCTCGCGCGGCTCTACTCCGCCGCACGCGACGAAACCCAGGCACTCGCGCTCTACCAGCGCGTGCTGCAACGCAGCCCCACCGACCTGGACGCCCTGCTCGCCGCAGCCGCCAGCGCCAGCGCGCTGCGCCAGCACAGCGAGGCCGAGAACTACGTGATGGCCGCGCTGAAGCAGGCGCCCGACCAGTCGCGCGTACTGGCCGCCGCCGGCCGCGTCTACCGGAATGCCGGCGACAGCCGCAAGGCGGAGCAGTACCTGCGCGCCGCGGTGGACGCCGACAGCCGCGTCGCGACCGGGTTCGCGCCCGGCGTTGCGCCGGGAGGGCTGCCCGCGGCGAATCCGTTCGCGGGCATGACGGGCGGTGCCCCAGGCACGGCCGCGCCCGGCGCCTACCCCGGCGCGGCCGGCAATCCTTTTGCGCAGGCGCGCATGCAGCCGGTGGCCTATGCGGCTGCACCGGCCTATGCACCGGCCTACCCCGCGGCACCGCCTGCGTATCCGGCCTATCCCGCCGCCCCCGCGAACACGGGCTATCCCGTCGCGGGCGCGGCGCCCGGTGCGCTTCCCTGGGCCTCCGGTACGGCACCGGTTCCGGCTGCGAACAGCAAGGGCCGGCGCACGGCGACGGCCACGGCTTCGTCGCGCAACGCCGCCGCCCGCAACACGCCGCAGGCCTCGGCCTATGTCGCGCCGCCGGCACCGCAGCAATACCCCGTCGCCGGCATGCAGCCGGTCGCGCCGGTCTATGCACAGGCGCCGCAGGCCGGGAGCTATCCGCAGGCGTATCCGCCCGCCTACCCGTACCCCCAGGCGGGCGGCGCCCCGCTGCCGGTTCCCGGTGCGGGCAACACCGGCTGGAACGCACCGCTGCGCGCCGCGGCGCCCGCAGATCCGGTGGCCGCCGAACTGCGCGAACTGCAGGCGCAGCGCTCGATCAGCCTGACTGCCGGCACCGTCTACCGCAACCGCGCCGGCGAAGCCGGGCTCAGCCAGCTCTCGGACTTCCAGATTCCCATCGAGGCGCGGTTCCCGGTCGGCGAAGGCAAGATCGTCGTGGGCGTCACGCCGACGGTGCTCGATGCCGGAACGCCCTCCGCCGACTACCCCACCGGCAGCCGCTTCGGCGGCGGCCCGGGCGCGGCGATCGCCGGCCTGCAGAACGGCACCAGCGCCGGCCAGCAGAACGCCTCCGGCGTGGGGCTGAGCGTGGGCTACGAAGGCAAGAACTTCGGCGCGAGCATCGGCACCACGCCGCTCGGGTTTCCCGAGACCAACGTGGTGGGCAACGTGTCGTACGCGGGCTCGTTCGGCGACTCGTGGAACGCGAAGGTCGACGTGTCCCGCCGCGCGGTCACCGACAGCCTGCTGTCGTTCGCAGGCGCCAAGGACCAGCGCACCAACGAGCGCTGGGGCGGCGTGGTCGCCACCGGCGTACGCGGCGACCTGGGCTACGACGACGGCACCTACGGCGTCTACGGCTATGCCGCGATGCACGGCATCACCGGCAAGAACGTCGCGAGCAACAGCCGCTTCGAGACCGGCGGCGGCGCCTACCTGCACCTCATCAGCAACCCGAGTTCGAAGCTCACGCTGGGCATGAACCTGGGCCTCATGGGCTACGACAAGAACCTGAGCTACTACACCTTCGGCCAAGGCGGCTACTTCAGCCCGCAGAGCTTCGTGAGCGTGGCCTTCCCGGTGGACTGGAGCGGACGCAGCGACCGCCTGTCGTGGCGCCTGAACGCCTCGCTGGGCGTGCAGTCGTTCACCCAGAAGGAGTCGCCCTACTTCCCGACCGACAGCCGGCGCGCGGGCGATGCGGGAAGCGCGGCCGCCTATGCCGCCTCGCTGGGGCTGAGCAGTGCGCCCTTCACCGGCATGTACCCGAAGACCTCGAAGACCGGCCTGGCCTACAACCTGGCCGCGATCCTCGAATACCAGCTCGCGCCCAAGATGTTCCTGGGCGGCTCGATCGGCCTGAACAACGCGCAGAACTACCGCCAGCTCACCGGCGGCCTGTACATCCGCTACGTGTTCGACGGCGCGAGCTCGCTGGGCGTGCCGAGCGGCACCACGCTGCGCCCGCTGGTCTCGCCCTACACGCCGCTGCTTTGAGGCGGCGGCGCTGAAGGCGTCGAGCCCGGCGCGGCGGGCGCCGCCTGCGAGCCCTGTGGCGGCTCCTTGCGGCCCCACGGCGGCGCGCACTCGAACCCGGCCACCCAGCGCTGCATCTGGTCGGCCGCCATCGGCTTGGCGATGCCGTAGCCCTGGGCCAGCGTGCAGCCCATGGCGAGCAAGGCCTCGCCGTGGGCCGGGGTCTCGACGCCTTCGGCCACCGCGGTGCGCCCGAGCGCCTTCAGCAGCAGCAGGATGCCCTGGACGATCGCGCGGTCCGGCTCGCTGTCGAGCATTTCGCGGATGAAGGACTGGTCGATCTTGACCGACGACACCGGCAACTGGCGCAGGTAGGTGAGCGACGAATAGCCGGTGCCGAAATCGTCGATGGCCACCGCCACGCCGAGCGCGCGGCAGGCCTCCACGAAGCGCGCGACCGTGGCGAACTGGCTGATCGCCGTGGTCTCCAGTATCTCCAGCTCCAGCGCGCCGGCGCCGAGCTTCGGATACTGCGCGAGTTGCTCGGTGAGCCGGTCGACGAAGTCGTGGCGCATCATGTGCAGCGGGCTCACGTTGACGCTCACCGACATCCGAAGCCCCGCCTCGCGCCAGTCGTAGAGCTGCCGAAGCGCGGTGCCGATGACCCACTGGCCGACCTGCTCGGCGAGCATTTCATCCTCCAGCAGCGGCACGAAATGAATGGGCTGCAGCAGCCCGCGCTCCGGATGCCGCCAGCGGATGAGCGCCTCCGCACCCACGACGACGCCGCGGCGCATGTCGACCTTGGGCTGGTACTCGAGGAAGAACTCGTCCTGCGCCAGCCCCTCCTGGATGCGCTGGCGCTGGCGCACGACCTGTGCATCGGCCTTGGCCTGCGGCGCGTCGAAGTAATGCACCTTGCCGTCGGCCGCGCGCTTGGCGAAGAAGGCCGCATGCTGGGCATCGCGCAGCGCGATTTCGGGGGCCGGACCGGTGCTGTCCATCAGCCGCGCGCCGAGGCTGCCCTCAAGGTTCGCGGTGAGGCCGCGCCATTCCCAAGGCTCGGCCAGCGCCAGGAGGATGCGCTCGAGCACCTCGTGGCATTGCGGAAATCCGAGCCCGGCGAAGACGGCGCCGAACTCGTCGCCGCCGATGCGCGCCATGACCGATTCGCGCGGCAGCTGGGCCTTGATCCGGCGAGCCGCCTCGACCAGCGCGGCATTGCCGCCGGCCATGCCCAGGCGCTGGTTGACTTCGGCGAAGCGGTCGAGGTCGATGTCGCAGACGATCGCCAGGCGCTTGCCCGCGCGCGCCCAGTCGTCGATGAGCGGAGACAGAACCTCGTCGGGAGGAAGGCGCTTCAGCTCTTCGTCCGGCGGCAGGGAAACCTGAGCGTGCTTGTTCGGCAAGTGAATCGGGCTCCGGAAAATGCAGGCTGGTGTTTTCCGGATTCAGCCTGTCCGCTTCCCCGATGGCAAGGGATTTTTCGCCCGCCGTGTGTGCCGATCGAAACCCTGGATTTTTTCCTACGACGAAAGAACTCCTGGCCGGCAGGCGACGGCCAGTTCCGGCCTAGCCGCAATAGGCGCCGACGATCCGGCCCGTGGGTTCGACCTGCAGGTTGAGGCGCGTGGGGTCTTGCGCAGTGCTCGCGGTTTCCGTCGCCGGCACGGTGCGGCCGGTCTTGGCGCCCGCACGCTGCATCATTTCCTGCAGCAGGGCCTGGGTCGCCTGCAAGCCGAGCCCGAAGCGAACGGCCGAGGCCTGGCAGGTTTCCGGCGGCGGCGCGAAGCTGGGCGGCTCGGGCACCTCGGAGGTCAGCGGACGGTCCTTGGGTGGGGCTTCGCAGCCCGCCACCAACAGGGCCACGACCGACAGGCACAACCAGCTTCGACCATTCTTCATGCGCATACTTTCTTGCTCCTTGAACTGGACGAAAGCTTAGTCGCCAAAAGCGACATGCCGTCTACAGGTTAATCCGGCCGAACACAAAGCATCAACTAATTCACGATCGTATCGGGGACGCCTTTTCGATGGCGTATCCTGAACGCGATGCATGCAGCCAAGGCCCGATGGGCACCCCCTTCATGACACAGCAACCCGGCACCGTTTTCCTGATCGACGTCGACAACACCCTGCTCGACAACGACGGCGTCGTCGGCGACTTGCGTGCCCACCTCGAAGACGCCTTCGGCACCGAGAGCGCGAACCGCTACTGGACCGCCTTCGAGGCATTGCGCAGCGAGCTCGGCTACGTCGATTACCTCGGCGCATTGCAGCGCTACCGCGCCGAGGAAAGCAAGCGCGGCATGAGCGATTCGCGGCTGCTGCTGATGTCGGGCTTTCTCATCGACTACCCGTTTGCCGACCGCCTCTACCCCGGCGCGCTCGATGCGCTCAAACACCTGCGCCGCTACGGCCCGACGGTGATCCTGTCCGATGGCGACGTGGTGTTCCAGCCGCGCAAGGTGCAGCGCTCGGGCCTGTGGGATGCGGTCGAGGGCCGCGTGCTGATCTACGTGCACAAGGAGCAGATGCTCGACACCATCGAGGAGTGCCACCCCGCGGCGCATTACGTGATGGTCGACGACAAGCTGCGCCTCCTCTCGGCCATGAAGGCGATCTGGGGGCCGCGGCTCACCACCGTCTTCGTGCGGCAAGGCCACTACGCGCTCGACGAACAGGCCATTGCCGCCTACGCGCCCGCCGACATCACCATCGAACGGATCGGCGACCTCATTCAAATCGACGACTGGGCACCCAAGACATGAGTCAAAAAACCAATCCCCTCGCGGGCAAACCCGCGCCCCTCGAACTGCTGGTGAACGTGCCGCGCCTGATCTCGGCGTACTACACCGGCCGGCCCGATCCATCGGTCCCCGCGCAGCGCGTGGCCTTCGGCACCTCGGGCCACCGCGGCTCGTCGTTCGACGACGCATTCAACGAATGGCATGTGCTGGCGATCAGCCAGGCGATCTGCGACTACCGCAAGCAAAAAGGCATCGACGGCCCGCTGTTCCTCGGCATCGACACGCACGCGCTCTCCACGCCCGCCTTCAGCAGCGCGGTCGAAGTGCTGGCGGCCAACGGCGTCGAGCTGATGCTGTCGAAGGACGACGAGTACACGCCGACGCCCGCCGTGTCGCATGCGATCCTGGTCTACAACCGCGGCCGCACGAGCGGCTTGGCCGACGGCATCGTCATCACGCCTTCGCACAACCCGCCCGAGAGCGGCGGCTTCAAGTACAACCCGCCAAACGGCGGCCCCGCCGGCACCGACATCACCTCCGCCGTCGAAGCTGCGGCCAACAAGATGCTGGCGAACGGGCTCGAAGGCGTGAAGCGCATGCCGCTCGCGCAGGCGCTGAAGGCTTCGACCACGCACCGGCACGACTACCTGAACACCTACGTCGAAGACCTCGCGCAGGTGCTCGACATGGACGCGATCCGCGGCGTGGAGATCGACCTCGGCGTCGACCCGCTCGGCGGCGCCGGGGTGCACTACTGGCCGGCCATCGTCGAGCGCTACAAGCTCAAGCGCCTCACCGTGCTGAACCAGGAGGTCGACCCGACCTTCCGCTTCATGTCGCTCGACTGGGACGGCCGGATCCGCATGGACCCGTCGTCGCCCGACGCGATGCACAAGCTGATCGCGCTGAAGGACCGCTTCGGCATCGCCTTCACCTGCGACACCGACCACGACCGCCACGGCGTGGTCACGCGCAGCGCGGGCCTGATGCAGCCGAACAGCTACCTCGCCGTGATGATCGATTACCTCTACACGCACCGCCCGCAATGGCCGGCGGGTGCGGCCGTCGGCAAGACGGTGGTGAGCAGCCAGATGATCGACCGCGTCACCGCCCGGCTCGGGCGCAAGCTCTACGAAGTGCCGGTGGGCTTCAAGTGGTTCGTCGACGGGCTGGTGGAAGGATCGCTGGGCTTCGGCGGCGAGGAAAGCGCGGGCGCGACCTTCTTGCGCCACGACGGCTCCGCGTGGACCACCGACAAGGACGGCATGGTGCCCGCCCTGCTCTCGGCCGAGATCGCCGCGCGCACCGGACGCCATCCGGGCGAGCGCTATGCGGAGCTGACGCAGGCACTCGGGCAGCCGGTGTCCGACCGCGTGGATGCGGCCGCGACGGTCGAGCAGAAGAAGAAGCTGTCGAACCTGTCGCCGCAGCAGGTCAGTTCGACCGAACTGGCGGGCGACAAGATCGAGGCCGTGCTGAGCCATGCGCCCGGCAACGGCGCGGCCATCGGCGGCGTGAAAGTCGTCACCGCCAACGGCTGGTTCGCGGCGCGGCCCTCGGGCACGGAGAACATCTACAAGGTCTACGGCGAGAGCTTCAAGGGCGCGGAGCACCTCGCGCGCATCCTCGAAGAGGCGCAGCAGCTGGTGGACAAGGCGCTGTCGAGCTGACGCCGACCATGGAAGCCCACGCGCTGCGCCTGAACCCGGGCGACGATTTGCGCGCGGCGCTCGATGCGGCGCTGAAGCAACGCGGCGCCGAAGCGGCTTTCGTGGTCTCCGGCATCGGCAGTCTCCGCGGTGCGCGCATCCGGTATGCCGGCGTGGAAAGCGCTGCGGTGCTGGATGGCGATCTTGAAATCCTCACGCTGTCCGGCACGCTCTCGCCGGATGGCGCTCATCTGCACATCAGCGTGTCGGATGCGGTGGGCCAGGTGCGCGGCGGGCATGTCGCACCGGGCTGCATCGTGCGCACCACCGCTGAAATCCTGATCGCCTGGCTGCCCGAATGGCGCTTCGCCCGCGAGCACGACCCGGCGACTGGCTATCCCGAACTGGTGCCGCGTCCGAGGTCCTGAACCTCGCACCGCTCAGGTCGGCCCGCTTGCCAGCCTGCGCTCCAGCCACACGCTGTAGCGCGAGAGCCCGAAGCACAGCACCCAGTACACGGCGGCGATGAAGAGATAGCCCTCGAGGTAGAACGGCCGCCAGACCGGATCGCCGCCGAGCGCAAGGCCCAGCGCGCCGGTCAGCTCGAAGAGGCCCACGACGGTGACGAGCGAGGTGTCCTTCAGCGTGCCGACGACGCTGTTGGTCAGCGCCGGCACGACGAGGCGCAGCGCCTGCGGCAACACGATGTCGCGCTGCACCGGCCAGCGCCCGAAGCCCAGCGCCATCGCCACCTCGGTCTGCCCGCGCGGCACGGCCTGCAGGCCGCCTCTGATGATCTCGGCCAGGTAGGCAGCGACGAACAGCGTGAGGCCCGCGAGCACGCGCACCAGCACGTCGGGCTGCCAGCCCGCGGGCCACAGCAGCGGCAGCAGGAACGACGCCATGAACAGCACCGAAATCAGCGGCACGCCGCGCACCAGCTCGATGTAGCTCGCGCTCAGCGTGCGGACCACCGGCCAGCCCGAACGCCGGCCCAGTGCGAGCAGCAGCGCGAGCGGAAAGGCCAGCGCCAGCCCGACCACCGCCAACCCGATGGTGAGCGGCAGGCCGCCCCAGCGACTGGTCGGCACATGACTCAGCCCCATGACACCGCCGCGCATCAGCAGCACGAACAGGAGCAGTGCGACGACCCACAGCGGCACCAGCCACCAGCGCCAGCTGCGCGGCCACGCACTCAGCACGGTGACGGCGGACAGCACGACCACCGCGATGGCCGGGCGCCATTGATCTTCGTAAGGGAAGCGGCCGAACAGCATCGGCCGCCACTTCTCGGCCACCACGCCCCAGCAAGCGCCGTGCTGCACCGCGCGGCAGGCCTCGGCATCGGCACGGAACACCGCGTGCACCACGGCCCAGTCGACGATGTGAAAACCGACCCACGCGAGCAGCACGATCAGCAGCACCGTCGCCAGCGCGCGCAGCGGCGAACCCCAGAGTTCACGGCGCCACGCAATCGGGCCCTGCGACACGTTTCTCATCGCCACCCCCGCAAAGCGACGCGCGCGTTGTAGCGGTTCATGCCGAAGGAGATCGCGAGCGACAGCAGCAGGTACACCGCCATGATGATCGCGATGCACTCGAAGGCCCGGCCGTTCGAGCCGATGGTGGTGTTGGCCACCGACACCAGCTCCGGATAGCCCACGGCCACCGCGAGCGACGAATTCTTGACGAGGCTGAGCAACTGGTTGGTGAGCGAGGGCACGATCACCCGCAGCGCCTGCGGCAGGATCACGATGCGCAGTTGCTGCACCGACGACAACCCCAGTGCCTGCCCCGCCAGCACCTGCCCCTGCGAGACCGAGAGGATGCCGGCCCGCACGATCTCCGCGACGAACGCGGCCGAATAGAACGACAGGCCCGCGACGATGGTCACATACTCGGGGCTCAGCGCTGCGCCGCCGCTCACGCCGAAATCGCCGCGCTCGGGCCATTCGAAATGCGTCGGCCACCAGCCGCCCTCGCCCGCCACGGGCCATGGCACGCTGAGCCCGCCCTTGCTGAGCCACACACCCGGCAAGAGGCGCACGGGTTCGGTCGGATCAGGCAGCAGGTTCGCCATCGCGAAGGCCAGCATCAGCAACTGCACCAGCAACGGCACGTTGCGCAGTAGCTCGACATAGGCGGTGCAGATGCCGCGCAGCAGCACGTGCGGCGCGAGCCGGCCGATGCCGATCAATGTGCCGAGCACGACCGAGAAAATCGCTGCGGGCACCGCCGCCCGCACCGTGTTGATGAGGCCCGCGAGAAAGGCGCGCCAGAACGGCTGGCTGGCGTCGAAATCGAGCCAGCCCTCGCTGATCGAGAAGCCCGCGGGCTCGGTGAGAAAGTCGAAGCCGGATCGAACGCCGCGTGCGCGCAGCACGTCGAGCGCGTGATGCACCACCCAGAAGGCGCCGGCCACGACGGCCAGCACCAGCAGCGCCTGGACGGTCCAGGCCAGCCAGGCGCCGCGGCGCGAGGCCTCCCGGCTCATCGAACCGGTGGTGCGTAGATCAGGCCGCCCTTGCTCCACAAATTGTTGGAGCCGCGCGGCAGCTTGAGCACCGACTTCGGCCCGACGTTGCGCTCGAACACCTCGCCGTAGTTGCCCACGGCCTTGATCGCGCGGAACGACCAGTCCTTGTCCAGCCCCAGCAGCTTGCCGAGGTCTTCGCCGGCGCCGACCAGGCGCTGCTGCGCCGGGTCCTTGCTGCTCGCCTTGAGTTCGTCGGCATTGGCCTGGGTGACGCCCGCTTCTTCCGCCTCGATGAGCGCGTTGGGCACCCACTTGGCGATGGCGAACCACTCGTCGTCGCCGCGGCGCACCAGCGGCGCGAGCGGTTCCTTGGAAATCAGCTCGGGCAGGATGATGTAGTCGTCGGGGTTCGGCGCTTCCTTGTTGCGCAGGCCCGCGAGCGCCGAGGCGTCGGTGGTAAAGGCCTGGCAGCGGCCCGAGAAGAAGGCCTTGAACGAGGCTTCGAAGCTCTCGAAGACGACGGTCTTCACCGGGATGTTCTGGGCGCGGAAGTAGTCGGAGACGTTCTTCTCGTTGGTGGTGCCCGACTGCGTGCAGATGGTGGCGTTCTTGAGCTGCTTCGCACTCGTCACCTTGAGCTTCTTCGGTACCAGGAAGCCCTGACCGTCGTAATAGGTGATGGTGGTGAAGTTGAAGCCGAGCGAGGCGTCGCGCGTGAGCGTCCAGGTGGTGTTGCGCGCGAGGATGTCGATCTCGCCGGCCTGCAGGGCCGAGAAGCGCTGCTGCGAATTGAGCGGCACGAAGTCGACCTTCTTCGCATCGCCGAGCACGGCCGCCGCAATGGCGCGGCAGGTGTCGACATCCAGGCCCGACCAGTTGCCCTGGGTGTCAGGAGCGGAGAAGCCCGCCACGCCGTTGGTCACGCCGCACTTGACGGTGCCGCGCTGCTTGACCGCATCGAGCGTCTTTCCCGCGAAGGCCGGAGCGGCGGTGGCAAGGGCGACCAGGGATGCGGCGGCGATCAGCGCCGGGCGGAATCGATTTTTCATGGGGGTGTTTCTCCTCAACAGACAACAAAAGCCAGTGTACGGGGCGTCGCGCGGCCGCGCCAAAGACGGGTCGGTTGGATGCATATGCCCTTTGCAGCGCCAATACCGCAATACCATACGGCCCTTTATCAACTCTCCCGAACAGGAATCACACAATGTTCAAGTCCGACGACACCGGCAAGCTCGTTCTGCGCCTCGCGCTGGGCATCCTCATCCTGCTGCACGGCGTGTCCAAAGTCACCAAGGGCGTCGATGGCATCGGCGGCATGCTGGCCTCGCACGGCCTGCCGGCGTTCCTGGCGTACGGGGTCTATGTCGGTGAGATTCTCGCGCCCGCGCTGCTGATCGTCGGCCTGTTCACGCGGCCGGCCGCGGTGATCGTGGCGATCAACATGCTGGTGGCGATCTGGCTGGTGCACCGCAAGGACCTCGGTGCGATCAACGGCCAAGGCGGCTGGGCGCTGGAACTGCAGGGCATGTTCCTGTTCGCGGCGATCTCGCTGGCCTTCACGGGCGGCGGCCGCTTCGGCCTCAGCAACAAGTAAGCGCGACGGCTCCGGCCTTCAGTCGTCGTCGGCTGCATCGAGTCCCGGGAACAGGACCTCGGTGTAGCCGAAGCGCGAAAAATCGCGCACCCGCATCGGGTACAGCTTGCCCAGCAGGTGATCTACTTCATGCTGCACCACGCGCGCATGAAAACCGCTGGCGACCCGGTCGATCGGGTCGCCGTACGGATCGAAGCCGGTATAGCGGATGTTGGCGAAGCGCGGCACCACGCCGCGCAGGCCCGGCACCGAAAGACACCCTTCCCAGCCCTCTTCTTCGTCCTCGCCGATGGGCGTGATGACGGGGTTCAGCAGCACGGTGCGGGGCACCGGTGGCGCGTCGGGATAGCGGGGGTTGACGATGTCGGTGCCGAAGATCACGAGTTGCTGATCCACGCCGATCTGCGGGGCCGCAAGGCCGGCGCCATTGACCGCATGCATGGTCTCGAACATGTCGCGCACCAGGAGGTGCAGCTCGTCGGTGTCGAAAGCGGCGACCGGCTGCGCAATGCGCAGCAGCCGGGGGTCGCCCATCTTGAGTATTTCGCGAATGGCCATCGCGGGATTATCGCGATGGCCTTAAGCCAGGATCACGGAGGGGCCTGGTTCGAGTTCTTCGAATCCGGCGAGGTCCACAGCCGCGCTCGGCCTTGGGGCATCTGCTGCGGCTGCGAGGGCGTGATGCCCGGAATGCCACCACCGGCGGTTCCGGGCCCCGTACGACCACCGCCCCAATCGGCCCGCGGAGGACGCCCGGCAGGATAGCCAGGCCTCACCGCGGGATAGCTCGGACGCACGGCCGGATAGCCGGGGCGGCCGTAGTACGGACGGCGGTCGTAGTAGCGGCCGCGCTCGTAATAGCCCCCGCCTTGGATGTAAACCGGCGCCGGCGAAACGACCACGGGCGAGGGATCGGAGTAGTACGGCTCGGAATAACCGCCGGAGTAGCCACCCGAGTAGTACGGATCGCCGGGAACCGCAACGCAGCCCGTCAGCAGCGCAACGCCACCGAGGGCAATGCTGGCACCAAGAACGCGAATTTTTTGCATGAGGGGCTCCTTGTTGGCCTTCAGTTGTCTTTCAACGCCAGGTTGTAGACCCTGTTGACTGCGCTCTGATGAAGCTGCGTAACGGCGGGTAAAGAGGCCCGCCCGCCGCGCCTCACCTCATTCCGTGACGCCGTTCTCGAGAATCTCCAGCATACGCGCCTCGTCGATCACCGCCACCCCGATTTCCCGGGCCTTGTCGAGCTTGCTGCCGGCTTCTTCGCCGGCCACGAGGTAATGGGTCTTCTTGCTGACGGAGCCGGCGACCTTGGCCCCGGCTGCCTCCAATTTATCCTTCGCCTCGTCGCGGCCCAGCGTAGGAAGGGTGCCGGTGATCACGAAGGTCAGGCCCGCCAAAGGCTTGGGCGCGCGAGCCGCAGGCTCGCCCTCTTCCCAGGCCAGCCCGCAGGCGCGCAGTTGCTCGACGACCTCGCGGTTGTGCGGCTGGTCGAAGAAGGTGCGCAGGCTCTGCGCCACCACCGGGCCCACGTCGTTGACCTCGAGCAGCTGCTCTTCGGTCGCGTCCATGATCGCGTCGAGCTTGCCGAAATGCTTGGCCAGGTCCTTCGCCGTGCTTTCGCCCACGTGCCGGATACCCAGCCCGAACAGGAAGCGCGGCAGCGTGGTTTTCTTGGACGCTTCGAGTGCGTCGACCAAGTTCTTGGCCGACTTCTCGGCCATGCGGTCCAGCCCCGCGAGCGTGGTGAAGCCGAGCTTGTAGAGATCGGGCAAGGTGCGGATGAGGTTGGCGTCCACCAGTTGCTCGACCAGCTTGTCGCCCAGCCCGTCGACATCGACCGCGCGCCGCGCCGCGAAGTGCAGGATGGCCTCCTTGCGCTGCGCCGCGCAGAACAGCCCGCCGGTGCAGCGGTAGTCGACTTCTTCCTCTTCGCGCACGGCTTCCGAGCCGCACACGGGGCACTGGTGCGGCATGGTGAAGACCGGGCCACGTTCGCCCTCTGGCTTGGCCAGGCTCTCGGGCACCACGCCGACTACCTCGGGAATCACGTCTCCGGCACGCCGCACGATGACCGTGTCACCTACGCGCACGTCCTTGCGGCGGGCCTCGTCCTCGTTGTGCAGCGTGGCGTTGGTCACGGTCACTCCGCCGACGAACACCGGCGCGAGCTTGGCCACCGGCGTGAGCTTGCCGGTGCGACCGACTTGGATCTCGATGCCCAGCACCTCGGTCAGTTGCTCCTGCGCCGGGTACTTGTGGGCCACGGCCCAGCGCGGCTCGCGCGAGACGAAGCCCAGCTGCCGTTGCAGCTCGACGCTGTCGACCTTGTAGACCACGCCATCGATGTCATAGGGCAAGGCATCACGCTGGCGGCCGATGTTTTCATGGAACGCGATCAGCTCGATGGCACCGGTCGCCCGCGCGGTCTGCGTGGCCACTGGAAAACCCCAGGCATGGAACTGCTGCAGCCAGTCGAACTGGGTCGGGCAATCGGGGCCGCCTTCGCTGGCCGGCGTGACTTCGCCAAGGCCGTACGCAAAGAAGCTCAGCGGCCGCGCCGCAGCAATCGCCGGGTCGAGTTGCCGCACCGCACCGGCCGCCGCATTGCGCGGATTCACGAACACCTTCTCGTTCTTCTGGCCGGCCGCGATCTTCTCGCGCTGGCGTTCGTTGAGCGCGTCGAAATCGGCACGCTTCATGTAGACCTCGCCGCGCACTTCGACCACAGGCGGCGCTTTGCCGCTGAGCCGCAGCGGAATCTCGCGCACTGTGCGGATGTTCTGCGTGACGTCTTCGCCGACCTCGCCGTCGCCGCGCGTCGCGGCCTGCACCAGCACGCCGTCTTCGTAGCGCAGGTTCATGGCGAGGCCGTCGAACTTGAGCTCGCACACATATGACACCTGCGGCCCGTCCTCGGCCAAGCCCAACTCCTTCCGCACACGCGCATCGAAGGCACTGGCACCGCCCGGCGTGATGTCGGTCTCGGTACGGATCGACAGCATCGGCACCTTGTGGCGCACCTTGGTGAAACCGTCGAGCACCTTGCCGCCCACGCGCTGCGTCGGCGAATCCGTCGTGCGCAGCTCGGGAAATTCAGTCTCCAGCGCCTGCAGGCGCTGGAACAGCTTGTCGTACTCGGCGTCGGGCAACTCGGGCGCGTCGAGCACGTAATAGAGGTGGGCGTGCTTGTGAAGCTGTTCGCTCAGTGCGGCGGCTTCGCGTGCCGCTTCGTCGCGCGTCGTCATGTGGGTGTCTCCCGAAGGTCGGAGTTAGCTGAAGAGGCGCCGTGCGAGCGGTGAACCCGCCGCGAGATCACGCGCATCGAGCGTGTCGTAGAGCTGCTCGAGGTCGTTGCCGATGACGTCCATCGTCTCGTCGCGCAGCAACTGACCGTCGCTGTCGGTCACCACGCCGTCCATCTCGCGCGCGAGCGTGGCGGCGGCTTCACGCATGCGGCGGAACGGCTCTTCGGCGCGATCGACCTGCGGCACGTCCAGGCTCAGGCTGAGTTCGCGGATGGCCGATTGCGCCGGATCGTCGGCCAGCGCTGCTTGCGTATCGAAGGCCAGTCCGAGGATCGGCGGCAAGCCGGCTTCACCGGTCGGCAGCACCATGCGCCCCGGGATGATGCCTGTCACGAAACCAAGCCGCGCGGCGTTCTGCTGCACGTAGCCCGGGCTCCAGGCCGCGTGCAGCGCACGCAGCACGAAGCCGAGCTGGGCGTCGTGCGCGCTCGCGAACTGGTCGAGCTCGCGGGCCCGCGCCACCTCGTCGAGCATCTCGGGAAATTCGGGCGAGCCGTTGACCGCATCGGCGAAAGCCTGTGCCTTGACCACGAATTCGGAGTATTCGATCTCGTTGAGCGCGCCCGTGCGGTTGGCCAGTTGCACGCCGACCTGGAACGCGCTGTAGCGCTGCCCGGCCACGGGCGGCTCCCATTGGCCGGTGTGCTCGTTGAGGCCTTCGATCGCGACCGGCTTGCTCCCCGCACGCCGCGTCGGCGGCATGGCCGCGATGGCGGCGTCGCCCGAAGCGAGTCCGTCCAGCGACACCGGCGCGATCACGTCGATCAGCGGATCGAGCCCGCCGCGCCGCTCGCCGGTGGCGACCGGAACGCCGCTGGGCGCCGGCAGGTCGGGATCGAACAGCGGCTCGTGACGGTCTTGCGCCGATATCTGCTTCGGATCGACATGCAGCATCGGCTCCACGCCGTCGCCCGACGACATCGAGCGCTCCACATCGGCCAGCGCGGTATCCACCGCATCGGGCTGGCGCGGCGCATTGCGGCGCGACATGAAGGTTTCGTAGCCGACGACGGCCGCGAGAACGAGGCCTCCAAGAATGGAGAGAGCGAGAGTGAGATTGCTCATGCGCGCCGCCAGCTCAAGCGGCCTCGACCATGGAGGCCGCGGCCTCCATGTCCACCGCCACGATGCGCGAAACGCCCTGCTCCTGCATCGTGACGCCGATCAACTGCTCGGCCATTTCCATGGCGATCTTGTTGTGGCTGATGAAGAGGAACTGGGTTTCGCGGCTCATGGCGGTCACGAGTTTGGCATAGCGCTCGGTGTTGGCGTCGTCCAGCGGCGCGTCCACTTCGTCCAGCAGGCAGAACGGCGCCGGGTTGAGCTGAAAGATGGCGAACACCAACGCAATCGCCGTGAGCGCCTTCTCGCCGCCCGAGAGCAGGTGGATGGTCTGGTTCTTCTTGCCGGGCGGCTGCGCGAGCACCTGCACGCCGGCGTCGAGGATTTCGTCGCCCGTCATCACCAGCCGCGCATTGCCGCCGCCGAAGAGCTCGGGGAACATGCGGCTGAAGTGCTCGTTGACGATCTTGAAGGTGCCGCCGAGCAGGTCGCGCGTTTCGGCGTCGATCTTGCGGATCGCGTCTTCGAGCGTGCCGATGGCTTCGTTCAGGTCGGCCGACTGGGCATCGAGGAAGGTCTTGCGCTCGCTGGCAATCGCGAGTTCGTCAAGAGCGGCGAGGTTCACCGCGCCGAGTGCGACCACTTCGCGGTTGAGGCGGTCGATTTCGCTCTGAAGTCCGGTCAGGCGCACCTTGTCGGTCTCGATGGATTGCGAAATGGCTTCGAGATCGGCGCCGGCATCTTCCAGCAACTGCTGGTATTGCTCGACGCCCAGGCGCGCGGCCTGCTCCTTCAACTGGAATTCGGTGATGCGCTGGCGCAGCGGATCGAGCTCGCGCTCCAGTTGCAGGCGGCGCTCGTCGCTGGCGCGCAGCTTGAGCGTGAGGTCGTCGTACTGGCTGCGCGCCGCGCCGAGCGAGGTTTCGCGTTCGAGCTTGAGCGACAGCGCGTCCTGCAGGCCGGCCTGTGCGGCAGCGTCGGAGAGCCGGCTTAGCTCGGCGCGGGCGCGCTCGTCTTCATCGGTGAGCGCCACGACCTGCTGCGAGGCGGTCTCGATCGCACGATTTAGTTCGGCACGACGGGCTTCGAGCGTGCGCTGCGAGAAGGTGGCCTCTTGCGCCTGGCGCTCCAGGCTGCGGTGCTGCTCGCGGCTGGCATTCAGCGCACGGCCGGCTTCGATCACGAGCTCGTCGAGTTGCGCATGGCGTTCCTGGCTGTCGGCCAGTTGCATGTCGAGCTCTTCGAAGCGGCCTTCGGCGGCGATGCGCTTCTCTTGCAGTTCTTCAAGCTGCGCATCGACTTCGCCGAGGTCGGAAGCCAGCTGCTGGCTGCGCGCACGCGTCTGCTCGGCGAGCTGGGTCATGCGCAGGGTTTCGACCTGCAGTTCGTGGGCGCGCGACTGGGTGTCGGCGGCTTCGCGGCGTGCGGTCACGAGGCGTTGCGCTGCGTCGCCGTACGCGGCTTCGGCGCGAATCAGCGCGGTGCGCGCCTCTTCGTTGATGAGGGTCTGAGCGCGGAGCTGGCGCTCCAGGTTTTCCATTTCCTGCTGGCGGGCCAGGAGGCCGGCCTGCTCGGAATCGGGTGCGTAGAAGTTGACGCTGTGCGACGACACGGCATGGCCGCTCTGCACGTAGATGACTTCACCCGGCTGCAGCGTGGCGCGCTGCGCCAGCGCTTCTTCGAAGCTGGCGGCGGTGTAGCAGCCGTGGAGCCAGTCGTTCAGCAAGGCTTGCTGGCCGGCATCGTTCAGGCGCAGCAGGCTCGACAGCCGCGGCAGCGCGGCAGCGCCCTGCGGTGCTCCGGCCGACGGCGGGCTGTAGAACGCAAGCTTGGCCGGCGGCGCGTCGTTGCCGAAGGCGCGGACCATGTCGAGCCGGCTGACTTCGAGCGCACCCAGGCGCTCGCGCAATGCGGCTTCGAGCGCGCTTTCCCAGCCCTGCTCGATGTGAATGCGGCTCCACAGGCCCTGCAGGCCGTCGAGCCCATGCTTGGCGAGCCAGGGGGCCAGCTTGCCGTCGGTCTTGACCTTTTCCTGCAGCGCACGGAGCGCCTCGAGCCGCGCCGAGAACTCGGCGTGGCGCGCGCCTTCGGTGTTGACGGCCTGCTGCTTCGCGCGGCGGTCGTCGTCCAGTTGCGGCACGGCTTCCTGCAGCTCGTGCAGGCGGGCCTCGGCTTCGCTCGCGGTTTCCTGCGCGGCGGCGAGTTGCTCCTGCATGTCGAGCAGACGCGCCTCGTCGGGCGCGGCCAGCGCGTTCTGATCGGCGCGCAGGCGCTCGCTGCGCAGCGTGAGCTGTCGGCTCTGGTCTTCGATGTTGCGCTGGTCGGCGGCCAGCACCTGGATCTGCTGCTGCACCTGCGACACGGTCGTGCGCTGGCTGTTGGCTTCGTTCTGGGCGCGCTGCACGGCTTCTTCGAGCTCGGGCATGCGCGCGTCGTGTTCTTCGAGCTGGGCGGCCAGCAGGATCGCCTGCTCTTCGGCATCGACACCCCCTCCCGGCCAGCGTCTCAATTTCGGTCTCCGCCTCTTCGCGGCGCGTGCCCCACTGGCCCATCTGCTCGCGCAGCTGCAGGAGCCGCTGCTCGACGCGCTGGCGGCCTTCGACCACGAAGCGGATCTCGCCTTCGAGCCGGCCGACTTCGGCGCTGGCCTCGTAGAGCTTGCCCTGCGCCTGATTGACCTGGTCGCCGGCCGCGTAGTGGGCTTGGCGCACGGTCTCGAGTTCGGCTTCGATGTGGCGCAGATCAGCGGTGCGCGATTCGAGGTCGTTGATCGCCCGCTCCGAATCGGCCTTGATCTTGGCCTGGTCGGCATCGCTCTCGCTGCGCTTCAAGAACCACAGCTGGTGCTGCTTCTTCGTGGCTTCGCCCTGCAGCGTGTTATAGCGCGCGGCCACCTCGGCCTGCTTCTCGAGCTTCTCGAGGTTGGCATTGAGTTCGCGCAGGATGTCTTCGACGCGCGTCAAGTTCTCGCGCGTGTCGCCCAGGCGGTTTTCGGTCTCGCGGCGACGCTCCTTGTACTTGGAGACGCCGGCTGCTTCCTCGAGGAACAGGCGCAGTTCCTCGGGCTTGGATTCGATGATCCGGCTGATCGTGCCCTGGCCGATGATGGCGTAGGCGCGCGGGCCGAGGCCGGTGCCGAGGAACACGTCCTGCACGTCGCGGCGGCGCACCGGCTGGTTGTTGATGTAGTAGCTGCTGGTGCCGTCGCGCGTGAGCACGCGCCGCACCGCGATTTCGCCGAACTGGTTCCACTGGCCGCCGGCGCGGTGGTCGGCGTTGTCGAACACCAGCTCGACGCTCGAGCGGCTGGCCTGCTTGCGGGTGGTCGTGCCGTTGAAGATCACGTCCTGCATCGACTCGCCGCGCAGTTCGGAGGCGCGCGATTCGCCGAGCACCCAGCGCACCGCATCCATGATGTTCGACTTGCCGCAACCGTTGGGCCCGACCACGCCGACCAGTTGGCCCGGCAGCAGGAAGTTGGTGGGTTCGGCGAACGACTTGAAGCCCGAAAGCTTGATGGAATTAAGACGCACGACTTGTCGGCCTGCCTTGGCGTTAACGCCAAGGTATTGATTTGTAAGGAAAATTGCACGGGCTCGCTGCTCGAAGCGAGCCGCCGCCCCAGCCGTGGATGATAACGTCAGGGCATGAGTGTTTCTCCGGTTTTACCCCTTGCGGCGCGGCGCACCTGCCTCTTGGCAGGCGCCGCGTCCTTGCTCGGCCTGGCGGGCTGTTCTTCGTTTCGGTCGACCGACCGCGCCGAGCCCTATGCCAATCAGGAATGGTTGCAGTCCGGCGCCAACCGCATCGCGAACCTCTCGCTGCGCGACAACCTGCAGTCGATCCGGCGCGTGCAGACCACGCTCTACCGGCGCAACCCGCGGGAGTGGCGCAAGTCGGCCGCGAGCATCGACGAAGCCATCCAGCGCACCTGGGACGCCATCCTCAAAGGCCCCGATCTGCCCGAGCTGCGCGGCGCCAACGGCATCGAGGCAATCCGTCTGGCTTTCGAGACCGGGCCGCAGTCCTACCAAGGCGATCGCGTCGCCGCGCTGGTGGTCGGCTGGGCCGCGATGCTCAAGCAGGCCAACGGCGGCACCTGGGAGCAGACCATGATCGACGGCGTCGACGCCGAGAACAGCTACCGGGCCGCGCGCAATTTCGAGATCTCGCTCTGGCTGATCTCCTCCAAGACCGGTCCCGACGGCCAGCCGCTGCTGCTGGCGACCGAGATCAGCGAGCGCGGCCGCAACCTCGTGGCCGACCGCGAGCTGTCGAAAGTGGTGGCCCGGCTCGACCTGCTGGCCGCGCAGGCCGACGAGAAGTACCGCCGCGCGGCACTCGATTTCGGCCAGAACTGGGTGATGGGCGTGGTCATGCCTTTGTTCACCCTGGTGCCCAAATAAGCTGGATAGCCGCGACACCGTCCAGGAAATATATTTCCCAAAATGGAGTTTCCGGTAATATCTTTCCGTGAACAGACAAGAGCTCATCAACACCCTGGTCGCACGGCGCGATGCGTCGGGCCTCTCGACCGCCGAGATCGCGCTGCGCTCCGGGCTCACCGAGCGCTCGGTCCGCAATGCCCTGAGCCTTCAGGGCAATCCGCAAATGTCCTCGTTGCTCGCGCTGGTCGATGCACTCGGGCTGGAACTGCAACTCGCGCCCAAGGGTTTCGGCGAAACCACAGGCACCGATCCCGGCTATCGCCCTGTCGCCACCCGCGTGGGCCACGCGGTCGCGCAGGCGCCGGCCCCGCCGCCATACACCACCAACAACAAGCGACGCTCGCCATGAACGTCAAGATCCTGGAGATCTCGCTCGGCACACGGCGTTTCGGCAAGCTTTTCCAGTACGCCGACCTGTGCCGCTTCGTGGCGGAGCCCGAACTGATCGCCGCGCCACCGCAGGAGGTGCTCTCCCTCTCGATGGTGGCGAGCGACCCCGCCACGCAAGCCGCCCTCTGGGCCGACGTGAAGAACCCGCTCTTCAATGCCCAGGGCGGGCAGCTCCCGCGCTTCTTCCAGAACCTGCTGCCCGAGGGCGTGCTGCGCAGCCACATCGCGCAGTTGCGTGGCTGCCGCGAAAACGACCACTTCGAACTGCTCGCGGCCTGCGGCGGCGACCTGCCCGGCGCGGTGAGCGCCAAGCCGGTGTCGGTGGACCGCGGCACGCTGCAGCGGCTCATCACCCAGGACCAGGACGCGCTCGAGATGTCCGTGGTCGAACTGCCGATGCCGCAGGGCATCTCGGTATCGGGCGTGCAGCCCAAGCTGGGCCTGCGACGCCAGGGCGGGCGCTACGTGGCGCGCACGCGGGCCGGTGCGAGCACGCGCGTGATCGCCAAGCTGCCGGTGGCGGGCCGGCCGCACATGCCGCAGCTCGAAATGCTCTCGCTGCAGATGGCGGGCGCCGCGGGTGTCACGGTATGCGAGGCCAAACTGGCACCGCTCTCGGCCATCAAGGCCGAGCACAGCTACGCACTGCCCGACGAGCCCGACTTCCTCGCCGTGACGCGCTTCGACCGCGACGGCGCGCGCCGCATCCACTTCGAGGACTTCGCGCAGGTGCTCGCAGTCGACCCGATGCACAAGTACAGCGCGAGCTACCTCGACATGGCGCTCGCCATGCAGGCGTTCCCGTCGCTGGGCGAAGACGCGGTGCTCGAACTCGTGCGGCGCCTCGCGGTGAACGACCTGCTCGGCAACCCCGATGCCCACCTGAAGAACTTCGGCGTGCTGTACGCCGACGGCATCGCGCCACGGCTGGCGCCGGCCTACGACATCGTCGCGTACGCAGCGATCCAGGGCGTCGACGGCCATGCCCTGCCGCTGCTACCGAATGCAGGCGCCACGCCCAAACGCACTGCCCTCTTCACGCCCGCCAATGTGCGCGCCTTCTGCTTCTCGACCGGCCTGCACGAACCGCTGGTGCGCCGCGTGGTCACTGACACGGCACGGCTCGCACGCAGTCTCTGGCCCGAAATGATCGACGCCTCGACGCTCCCCGCGCCGTGGAAAAAACGGCTGCAGCAACGCTTGCAGGCACACCCCTTGCTGCAAGGCATGGCCAAGCGCGGCAAATAAACAAACAGAAAAACACGCCCCCTAGAATGATTCAGCCCTTCACCCCTCAACCCATTCGAGGCAGCAGCAACTCATGAGCTCCATCAATTTCATCGGCGGCGAAAAAGGCGGTGTCGGCAAGTCGGTCACGGCGCGCGTCCTGGCCCAGTACTTCATCGACCGCAGCCGCCCTTTCACCGGCTTCGACACCGACCGTTCGCACAGCTCGTTCACCCGCTTCTACGAAGGCTTCGCCTCGCCCGTCGTGGTCGACAGCTACGAAGGACTCGACACGGTCGTGAACGGCTTCGAAACCAACCCGAAGCAAAGCGTGATCGTCGACTTGGCCGCCCAGACGCTGGCCCCGCTGTCGCGCTGGATCAAGGAGTCGGACCTGTTCGACGTGTTCGCCGAGATCGGCGTCACGGTCAATTTCTGGCACGTGCTCGACGACGGCAAGGACTCCACCGACCTGCTCGGCACGCTGATCGACACCTTCGGCAACCGGCCCAACTACATCGTGGTGCAGAACTACGGCCGCGGCAGCGATTTCGGGATGCTGCTCGCCTCGCAGTCGCTCTCCAAGGCGAATGCGAACGGTGCGCGGGTCATTGCGTTGCCGCGCTTGCACGAAGCCAGCATGCGCAAGATCGATGCACAGAACACGAGCTTCTGGAAGGCCGTGAACGACCGCGAAGGCGCGCATGCCTTGGGACTGCTGGAACGCCAGCGCGTGAAGTCGTGGCTGGCTACAGCCTACGCGGCGTTCGACACGCTGCCGCTGTAAAGCCCAGCCGCAGGCCTCAGATCATCCCGCCGTTGATCGAGATCACCTGCCCGGTGATGTAGGCCGCTTCGTCGCTGGCCAGGAACGAGGCCAGCGCCGCAACTTCCTGCGGCGTTCCCGCCCGTTTCACCGGCACCATCTGGTTGATGACCGCGGGATCGAACACCGCATCCGCCATCGGCGACGTGATGATCCCCGGCGCGATCGCATTGACCGTCACGCCGCGCGACGCCACCTCGAGCGACAGCGCCTTGGTCGCGCTGTTGAGCGCGCCCTTGGCCGCGGCGTAGTTCACCTGCCCCCGGTTGCCCGTGATCGCGGACACCGACGAGATGTTCAGGATGCGCCCCCAGCGCGTGCGCATCATCGGCAGCAGCAACGGC
The DNA here is from genome assembly GCF_030815625.1 of Variovorax sp. W1I1. Classification (NCBI taxonomy): domain Bacteria; kingdom Pseudomonadati; phylum Pseudomonadota; class Betaproteobacteria; order Burkholderiales; family Comamonadaceae; genus Variovorax; species Variovorax sp. W1I1. The sequence goes on from NZ_JAUSWZ010000001.1 coordinate 2,978,746, forward strand.
TGCGTCACGCGGAAGAAGCCGTTGAGGGACACGTCGATCACCTTGTGCCACTGATCGGCGCGCATGCCCGGCAGCACCGCATCGTCGTGCACGCCGGCGTTGTTGACGAGGATCTGGACCGGCCCACCTTCCAGGATGCGCGCGCATGCCGCCGCCGAGGCTTCATCGCTGCGCAGGTCGAACACATGGCATTCCGCCTTGCCGCCCGCCGCCGTGATCGACGCCGCCAGTTGCTCGACCGCCTCCGGCCGCGAGTTGGCATGCAGCAGCACTGTTGCGCCGTCCCGCGCAAAACGTTCGGCCATGGCCGCGCCGAGTGCGCCGCTGGCGCCCGTGATCAGCGCGCGTTTTCCTTCGAGACTCATGCTGCAGTGCTTTCTTGTGTTGCGAGTGGCGTGTTCAGGACCACCACGGCCCGCCCCTCGGCGAGCGTGCGGCCGTCGTCGGCGCTGACCGCGAATTCATAGAGAACCTGCCGCTCGTCGCCCGACAGACGCCGGGCCTGCACATGCAGTTCGCCCTCGACGTCGTCGAGCCGCGCGACGGCCAATCGCACATTGCGTGCACTCGCCAGAAAACCAGCCGACGGCGCGCTGCCTTCCACGGCGAGCAATCCGCCATGAAGGGCCATGGCCTGCGCCGCATATTCGATGGCGTTCGGCGCGAGCAATCCTCCGGTCGTGCGCAGCGGGTTGTCCAGCAAACGGTGTGTGGTCGTGCTGCAGCGGATCACCTCAGCATCCCACCCGTCGAGCCGCTCCAGCAGGCACATGCTGCCGCTGTGCGGAATGCGCGCGGCGATGCCCGCGCGGTCGAGCGTCTGCGGTGCCGTCAAGCAGCGGCCTCCAGATCGGCCACCAGCAGCACGTTGGCGAACGGCGTGCCTTCGCTCATCGGAATGCTCTGCACGCGGAAACCCAGGCGCTGCAGCAGCGCCGTCCATTCGGCGAGCGGACGGCCCCAGGTCGGCGAGACCTTGTGGCCGCGGATGCGCGTCACCGTGCGATCGACCCACTGGCTGATCGCGAAACCGCGGCGGCTCGACGCGTCGCCCACGCGCAGCAGCAGCCGCGCCTTCGGGTTGCCGCCGCGCCGGAGCGCATCGCGCACACGCGTCAGCACGCCCTCTTGCGCCGCGAGGTCCACGTAATGCAGCACGTCGAGGATCACGACGAGGTCGCAATCGGGCAAGGCGGCCGAGCACATGTCGGCGCACACCAGGCGCGGCGTCGGCTGCAGATGGCCGACAGATGCCTCGGCGCGCGCCACGTCCTTGGGCATCAGTTCGATACCGGTGTAGTCTGCGGCGGCCGGCGTGGCCGGCCATGAAGCAGGCCAGCGTCCTTGCTGCTGCATCGCGCTCATCGAGGCAAGCAGGCTCACGAAGAGGCCCTGACCGCAGCCGATGTCGACCACGCGCCGATGCTGCGCGTCGATCAGCCCGCGTTCGAGCAGGCCACGGAACACCGGGTCGCGCCCCAGCTTCCCGCGTGCGAACTGCCAGGCGAAGGTGCCGCCCTTCTTGTAGGGAACGGTCGCGGCTTCGTGCAACTCGCGCCATGCGTTGTCGGTCGACAGCGACGACATCACGGCACTCACAGCTTCATCCCTTCAGGCAGGGTCACGGCGCGCAATCCATCGGCGCGCAGGCGTTCGAGCAACAAGGGCAATACCTCCAGCAAAACGGGTTTTCCTTCGGCGGTGCGCGCGGCGTTGCCGTCGTGCAGCAACAGGATGTCGCGGGCCTGCAGGTTGCGGGCGAGGCGCGCCATCACCTTGGCGGGGTCGCCTTCGCGCGTGTCGAAACCGCGCCGCGTCCAGCTCACGAGCGAAAGGCCCAGGCGGTGCAGCACGGGTTCGAGAAAGGGATTCCGCAGCCCGGCGGGCGCGCGGAAACAGGTCGGGCGCTGGCCGGTGACCTCGGTCAGGATGTCCTGCGCCCGTGCGATCTCGCTCGCGAAGCCACGCGGTCCGAGGAACGAGAAGTTGTGCCGGTGCTGCGCCGTGTGGTTCTGGATGCTGTGGCCGCGCGCCACGATCTCGCGCGCCAGTTCCGGATGCGCCAGCACACGCTCGGCGATGCAGAAGAAGGTGGCGCGCTGGCCGTGCGCGTCCAGCAGGTCGAGCACGCGCGGTGTGACTTCGGGCTCGGGCCCGTCGTCGATGGTGATCGCCACTTCGCGCCGGGCCGCCGCCGCTTCGGGCAGCCGCGTGACGTTGGGCCCCAGCAGGTTGCTGCGCGGCGTGAGGCCGGCGCCGGTGATCAAGGCGTGGTTGAGCACGATCGCGCCGACTGCCCAGGGCCAGGCGCCCGGCACCAGCACGCCCGCGCCGATGGCGGCCACATGCAAGGCCGCGCTGGCGCGCATGGCCGGCGGCCAGGGCCAGGATTCGGAAGCGGTGACGGCTGCGGAAGACATGGCGGCGGATTTTCCCATCAGGTACGCCGCACGGACGGCGCCACACGCCGGGCAAACGCCGCCGACAGCAGCAGCGCCAGCAACGCCCCCGGGGCCACCACGCGACCGATCGACGACAGTGCCGGGATATCCGATATCGCGATCAAGCCAAATGAAACCACCGTCGTGAGGTTCGCCAGCATCAGCGAGGCCAGCGTGTCTTCATCCGCCCGCCCTGTCGTGCGCAGCTGGTCGAAGAACAGCGCGTAGTTCGAACCCACCGCCACGATCAGCAGCAGCCCCACCAAATGGAGGATGCCGAGCGCAGCCTGCGCCAGCGCCATGCCGCCGAGCGTGAGCATCACCGCGAACACCAGCGGCTGGCACACGGCCAGAAGGCGGCGCCACGACCGCAGGTAGATGCCCAGAAGCACCACGACCGCCAGCGCGCCGAGCAGCACCTGCACGAAGGCTTCGTGCAGATAACGCTGGTAGAGGCTCGCGAGTTCGCGGCCGACATCGACCACCTGCACGTCGGTCGTGCCCGCGAGCGCGGCTTCGAGCCGGCCCTGGTCGAATTTCGTTCCGGGATGCAGCACCAGCAGCGTCGCCCATCCGCCACCCGGGCGCTGGTACATCAGCGTGTTCAGCACCGAGCCGAGCGGCCCGCCAGCCAAGTCAGCGCGCTGCACGGGCGATTGCTTGCGCGCAGCCTCGACGTCGGCCAAGAACGGCCCGAGCCGCGAAGCCGGCAGCGGCAGGCCCTTCGTCGCTTCGGCCAGGCTGGCTTGCAGCGTGGCCGCATCGGGCAGGCTCGCGATGCGCGCACGCTGCGTGGCCGCGCTGGGCAGCACGCGCGTGACGGCCTCGTAGCCGACGAGTTCGCCTGTGTCGACCAGCGCATCGAGCTTCGCCGCCGCCGCTTCGGTGTTCTGCAGCGCCGCCTGGTCGTCATCGCCGTAGGCCACGACCAGCACGCCGCCATCGCTCGCGCCGATGTCGTTGCGCAGCATCTCGTCGAGCTGCTGGGCCGACTTGGGCACCGGACTCATCGCGCCCAGGTCGGCGCGCCAGAGGTGCCCGCCCTGCCACAGCACCAGCCCCAGCGCAGCCACGCCGAGTGCGGCCAGCGGCCAGCGCAGGCGCGGCAGGCCGCGCACCAGCATGCCGGCGAGCTGTGCCATGTACTTGCGCATGCCCATGCCGGTCGCACCGTCGGGTGCGAGCATCGGCAGCACATAGCGCGTGGCCAGCGCGGCGGAGACCAGCCCAGCGATGGAGAACACGCCCAATTGCGCGAGCCCGGGGAAGCCCGAAAACACCAGCGCCGCGAAGCCGCACACCGACGTCAGCAACCCGAGTCGCACGGTGGGCCAGTTCAGGTCGCGCCAGCGCTGCCAGCCGGTGCCGGCCACGTTGGCGCCGCGCGCCTGGATCAGGTAATAGATGGCGTAGTCCACCGTCTCGCCGATCAGCGTGCTGCCGAACCCCAGCGTGAGGCCGTGCACCGAGCCGAACACCAGGCTCACGCTCGCGGTGCCGATCACCACGCCCGTCGCCACCGGCAGGAAGGCGATGAGGAGCGCGCGCGGCGAGGCGAAGGCCAGCAGCAGCAAGACGCCCATCACGATGCCGCCGACGATCGCGAGATGAATGGCTTCGGTCTTGATCTTGTCGCGGCTCATGACCGAGAACACCGGCGGACCGCTCAGCAGCAGCTTGGGCCTGGCCTCGCCCATCTCGCGCGTGGCGGCGTCGAACGCAGCATGCACCTTCGCGATGGCCACGGCCTGGGCGTCGAGGTCGCTGCCGGCGGCGCGCGTGGTGGCGATCATCAGCGCGCGCGGCGCGGTGCGCGACATCCATACGCCGTCTTCGCTGCGCGGCGAGCTCGCCGGCACCAGTTCCATGGCGATGCGCTGGGTCTCGCCGGTCGGATCGCGGTCGAGAAATGGCTTGATCACGTTGCCGGCCGGCGTGCCCAGCATCGACAGCGTCTCGTTGATCGCGTCGCGCAGGCCCTCGGCCGTGAAGTGCCCCGGCACGGCCGCGGGCGAGAGTTGATAGCGGTGCTGGAACACCCAGGTGCCCGCCTCGCTCCAGTCGCCGACGTCGCCGTTCTGGATCAGGTCGAAGAGCTGGCTTTCGCGCATGACCTTCGCCGTGGCACGCGAGGCCGCGGCGCGCTGCTCGGCGCTGCCGCCCTCGATGCCCAGCATCAGCGTGCGCGAGGCGACGCCGCTTTGCAGTTGCTCGATCAGCACGCGCTGGCGCAGGTCCGGGCTCTTGGGCAGGAAGGCCGAGAGATCGGCGCCGATCTGCGTGCGCGCAATGACGACGGCACCGCACAAGAGCACCAGCAGCCACGCGATCAACACGACGGCCCTCTGCCGCCAGCCCGGCGGGCCGCCGGCCTGCGGCGCCGCATTCACGGTGGTCACGGTGTGGTGCGTCCGGCCGCGCCGGACGGGGCCGCGGGCGCGTTCGGCGAGATGGTCATGACCGAGCGATCACCGCCGATGAACTCCATCTCCAGCCCCAGCACGTCGCTCGCGCGGCCGCTGATGCGGATGCTGCGCACCTGCGCGGCCAGGCGGCTGTCCATGGGCGTGAGGTCGAGCGTCCACTTGCCCGGCGCGCCCGTCACCGTGCTTTTGAAATAGCGCTGCAGCGTGGCGCCGTCGCCGCTCAGCGTGCCGCGCATGGCTTCGACCAGGCCGAGCAGCTCGGGCATGCTGTCCAGCGCCAGCGTGCGGTTGCGCCCGCCGCGCGAGAGCGTGAGCGTGTTGCCGTCGACGGCCATGGTCTCGGTGCGCGGCGACAGCGTGCGGCGCACGAGCTTGTCGGGCGCCTCGAAGCTCAGCGTGCCGCTCGCATCGAGCGGGCCTTCCAGGCCGTGCACGAAGCGTTGTTCGGTGAAGCGGGCCTCGCCGCTCTTCTGCTTGGCCAGGAGGCCCATCAGCTCGGGCAGGTCGAACGCCCACGCCGGCGCGGCACAGAAAGCCACCGCCAGCACCAACACCTTGCAAAGCCGGTCAAGCCGCATCTTCGAGCCAGAAATCATGAAAGTTGAACCAGTTGTACGGATAAGCGCGGCACAGCGCCTCCAGGCGTGCGGCGTAGGCCTCGACCGCGGCGCGGATGCGCCGCTCGCGGTCCGCGGCGTCGACAGCCGGCTCGGCAAAGTCGGCCAGCGGATCGAAACGGACATCGTAGCGAGCGCCGCCGCCATAGAGGCCGGCCATGAAGAACACCTTGCGGCGCAGCAACGCTGCCAGGCGGAACGGCCCGTCGTTGAAGGAGGCCGGCTGGCCAAGGAACGGCAGCACGATGCTGTTGCCGCGATGGTGCGAGGGCTGGTCTTCGCTGCCCGGCAGCGTGCGGTCGGCCAGCATGCCGCCCAGGCCGCCGTCGTCGAGCCAGTCGCGCAGCGCGAGCATCGAATTCGGCCGGCCGAGCGCGATCACGTGGGGCCGCATCTCGGGCACCGCGATGTGGTTGAGGATGGCCGTGATGCGCTGTGCGTTGTCGGGGTACATCAGCATCGCGAGGCGCAGGCCCTGTTGCTGCGTGCGGTGCTTGCAGGCCCCCATCACCTCGAAGCTGCCCACGTGCGCACCGAGCAGAAAGGCGCCCCGCCCTTCGGCCGCTTCGGTTTCGAGCGGTTCGTTGCCTTCGATCGTGATCTTGAAAAGATCCATGCGGCCGCGCAGGAAATACACCCGGTCGAGCACCGTCGAGGAGAACGCGTGCAGCAGCCGGTAGCCGTCGATCCAGCCCGCATGCGGGCCGATGGCCCGGAACAAATAGCGCTTGATCTGCCGGCGCGGCGCGGGCGCGAACAACAGGAAGTAAAGACTGATCGGCGGCAGCAGCAGCCGCGTGATGTGGCGCCCGCACACCAGCGCCATGAAGCAGATGAAGCGCAGCGCCAGCATGTTGCTGCGCTCGGGCGCCTGGGTCCAGCCGCCCTTCTGCGTGGTCTGCGCAGACTGGGCAGCCTCGTTGAGGGCGCGCGTTTCGGCGTCGGTGTGCTTCATCACGCGGACTCTTGCACGGCAGTCCAACGGCCGGTGACAGCCACCACGCCGTCGCAGCGCACGTCGAAGCGCACGCCGCGGCCGGCACCGGCTTCCGGTTGCAGTTCGATGGAGAGCGTGCTGCCGGGCCGCACCGGCGCCAGGAACTTGGCCGCAGCGAGCGTAGGACTCACCCCAAGGCGCGCGACCAGCGCCGGCACGCGCTGGATCGCTTCCATGACCTCGGCCAGCACCAGCGCGCCGGGCAGCAGCGGCTGGCCGGGGAAATGGCCGGCGAAAGAAGGATGGTCGACGGGCACGGTGTGGGCGATCTTCACCGGCGTGTCGTCTTCCGCGAGCTGCGCCAGCGCGAATTCGCGCAGCGCCCTGACCGTGAGCTTGCCGGTCCCTTCGCGCGGAAAAGACTTCACCTGCACCACGCGCCGCGGCACGAACACCGGCTCGAGGCGCTGGCGCAGCGCGGCGATGATCTCGCCCGCCGCCAGCGTGGGTGCCACCACGAAGGCCACCGGACGCACCACGCCGTCGGCCACCTCGTCGGGCAGCCAGAACGCGCCGTCGTCGATGCCGGGAATGCTGTTCAGGTGGTAGTTCAGGTGCGCGAGAGAACTGCGCCGGCCCGCCACATGGATCAGGTCATTGGCGCGGCCGAACAGGCGAAAACGCCGGTCGTCCAGGAGCTCGAGCACGTCCGCCATGGGCGTCGGCTCGGGAATGAAGTCGCCCTCGAAGATGAAGCGCTCGGGCCCGTCGCCCTCGCCCGGCTCCGCACGCACGCGGATCTGGCCGAAGTTTTCCCAGATCTCGCTTTCGGTCGTGCGGCGCGTGGCGACCTGGCCCGACTCGGTGCTGCCGTAGATTTCGAGCAGCACCGCGCCCATGGCCTGTTCGGCCTGCAGTGCGAGCTGCGGCGACAGCGGCGCGGTGGCCGAGAGGATCAGGTCCACCGGCGGCAGGTCGATGCCCGACAGCAGCAGTGTCTTCAGATGGAACGGCGTGGTCACCAGCGCGCGCGGGCGCGGCACCGAAGCCAGCGTCTGCGCCACGTCGGCCGGGAAAAAGGGCCGTCCGCTTTCGAACATGGCACCGCCCAGCATCGCGAGCAACACCGACGATTCGAGGCCGTAGCTGTGCTGCACCGGCACGGTCGCAACCAGCGTCAGGCCTTCGAGCGACGGACGGCCGAGGACGCGGCTGAGCCGCTCGACCGCGACGGCCACGTCGCCCACCAGCGTGCGCCAATTCTTGGCATGCGGTTGCGGCGCGCCGGTGGAGCCCGAGGTGAGCAGGCTGGCCGCGTGCATCGCGCCGTCGAATGCGGGCACCGTCGCGTCCGCGTCGCCTTCGAGGCTGGAGCGGTCCTCGATCAGCACGCGCTGCATGCCGGGCGTCTGCTGCTTCGTGTCGTCGGTGAGCGCGAAAAGGCGGGTGCCGTGGCTTTCGACCAGGCGCGCCAGCGTGTCGGGGCGCGCGTCGGGCGGCAGCAAGCTCGCGTGGCCGCGCATCAGCGCGGCACCCAGGCTCACCGCGAAGGCGTAGCGGTCGACGCACAGGTTGACTGCGGGGCCTTCGGCCGGCAGCACCGGCGCGAAGCGAGCCACGTCGGCCAGGAACTGGCGAGTGCTCACGGGCACGCCCGCGCGCCAGGCCAGAGGGGCGTCGGGGTCGCGGTCCGCGAGCAGGGGCAGGAAGGGGTTGTCTGTCGTCACGCGGGCTGCGCCTGTGTCACCGGGGGCCGGCGCCATTGTCGATCGTCGAAGTGCCGTAGAAGGCACGCACCGCATCGACAAGCCGGGTGCGCTCGAACTCGGGATGCAGCCTGTAGCGCACCAGGTGCTCGCCGACGAACAACAGGGCCACCGACACCGGCGACAGCACATTGGCCAGCAGCGACCAGGCCGAGAACGGCATCGTCAGGTAGACCACGATCGACGACACGACCACCACCGCGAAATACACGGTCCAGACCTGTGTGAGATGTGTCGTGTAGGACAGCATGTGCCCCTTGAGCGGATGCACGCGCTGCGCGAATTGCGTGATCAGCGGCAGCCCGCGGCCGCGCAGCGTGGAGCCGAACCAGCCGCAGAGCGCGCCGTTGATGCCGACGTGCTGCAGCACATAGAGACGGTTCGGATCGCCCGCTTCACCCAGGAAGACCAGCGAGAAGCCGCCGATGCCCAATGCCATTGCGGCCGCAAAGCCCCAGCGGCCGAACCAGCTGGCGGCGAAACCCATGGCCGCAAGCCACAGCGGGCCGAGCAACACCACCACCGCCCACGGCTCGGTGGCGTGGAACAAGGTCATCCAGTGGGAAAGGCCGGCATAGGCCACTCCCACCATCAGCAGGAGCGCTATTCGCCATCGTGACATGGGATTCAGGGAGCGGCGCGGTGCTGGGCGACGTGCGTCGCGAGCGTGCGCAGCGACTGGAAGATCTGCTGGTTGCGTTCGTCGTCCGAACGCAGCTGGAAGCCATAGCGCCGCGAGACTTCGAGCGCGACTTCGAGGATGTCGATGGAGTCAAGGCCCAAACCTTCGCCGTACAGCGGCTCGGTGGGAACGATGTCCTCGGGCGCAACCTCGAGATTGAGGGCGTTCACGAGCAGCACGGCGAGTTCTTTTTCGATCGGCGACTGTTCTGACGCATCGCCAGTGGCGGGAATGGGGGGCTGAGCAGTCGATGACAAAAAAACCTCCTGAAAACTTTTTCCTGAACCTATCGTGCGGCCGTGGATTATAGGAGTGCGGCCCAGGGCCTGTTCACCCTGTGCGAGGGCCCTAGACTACCCGCTTCGATACGACCGGAGCCTCTCATGGCAGACCCCCTTCTGATCGCCCGCCACGACAGCATCGAGTGCGCCCTCCTCCCCAGTCTTGCCAACCGCCACGGTCTCATCACCGGTGCCACCGGCACCGGCAAGACAGTCACCCTCCAGACCATCGCCGAGAAGCTCTCCAGCATCGGTGTTCCGGTGTTCATGGCCGACGTCAAGGGCGACCTGACCGGCATCAGCCAGAAAGGCACCATCGGCGACAAGCTGGCCGCCACGCTGAAGGAACGCGGCATCGACGTGCCCGAGCCCTCCGCCTGCCCCGTGACGCTGTGGGACGTGTTCGGCGAACAGGGCCACCCTGTGCGCGCCACCGTCTCCGACATGGGCCCGCTGCTGCTGGGCCGCATGCTCGACGTGAACGAAACCCAGGCCGGCGTGCTGAACCTGGTGTTCAAGATCGCCGACGACAACGGCATGCTGCTGCTCGACCTGAAGGACCTGCGCGCCATGCTGCAGTACGTGGGCGAGAACGCCAGCCAGTTCACCACCCAGTACGGCAACATCAGCGCCGCCAGCGTGGGCGCCATCCAGCGCGGCCTGCTGCAGATCGAAACCCAGGGCGGCGACAAGTTCTTCGGCGAGCCGATGCTCAACATCGCCGATTTCATGCAGACCGTGGGTGGCAAGGGCGTGGTCAACGTGCTGGCGGCCGACAAGCTGATGAATTCGCCGCGCCTGTACGCGACCTTCTTGCTCTGGATGCTGTCGGAACTGTTCGAGCAACTGCCCGAAATCGGCGACCCCGACCAGCCCAAGCTCGCCTTCTTCTTCGACGAGGCGCACCTGCTCTTCAACGAGGCGCCCAAGGCGCTGGTGGAGCGCATCGAACTCGTGGTGCGGCTCGTGCGCTCCAAGGGCGTGGGCGTGTATTTCGTCACCCAGAACCCGCTGGACATTCCCGACGCGGTGCTGGCCCAGCTCGGCAACCGCGTGCAGCATGCGCTGCGCGCCTTCACCCCGCGCGACCAGAAGGCCGTGAAAGGCAGCCGCCAGCACCATGCGCCAGAAGCCCGGCCTCGACATCGAAACCGCCATCACCGAACTCGCTGTCGGCGAGGCGCTCGTGAGCTTCCTCGATGAAAAGGGCCGCCCGAGCGTGACCGAGCGCGTGTTCGTGCTGCCGCCCGGCAGCCAGCTCGGGCCGATCACGCCCGACCAGCGCAAGGCATTGATCGCCAACTCGCTCGTTGCCGGTGTGTACGAGAAGACGGTGGACCGCGAATCGGCCTACGAAAAGCTCAAGGGCCGCGCCGAGTCCGCGCCCGACGCGTCCGCGGCCAAGGGCCCAGCCGGCAAGGCCGGCACCGAGGAAGCGGGCTCCGGCATGGGCGGCATGCTCAACGACATGATCTTCGGCAGCACCGGCCCGCGCGGCGGCAAGCGCGACGGCCTGGTGCAGACCATGGCCAAGTCGGCGGTGCGCACCATGGGCACGTCGGTGGGCAAGGAGATTTTGCGGGGCGTGCTCGGCGGCATCTTCGGCAGCAAGAAGCGCTGAAGCCCGCGGGCAGGCTTACCAGCGCAACAGGCGCGGCCCGAGCGCAGCGCCGACCAGCACCGGCACGGCAATGCCGCTCACATACCAGACCGCCAGGAACGGCGCGGTGAGCTCCATGCAGTGCAGCGCATAGACCGCGGCTCCGACACCGCCCGCAAGCGCACCCGCCGCGGCGCCCGCCAGCGCAGGCTGCGTGGGCGCGAGCCCCTTGAGCGCCACCAGCGTGGCCGCGAAAACCGGCAGTGCCATCAGCCCAATGCTGAGCGCGCAGATGCGCCACGACTGCCCCATGAGCGACGGCATCTTGTCCTCGGCCGGCAGGGTGAACCAGGCGATGACAGCCAGTGTCCAGACGCCGAGCACCGGCAGCACCGCACCAAGCCAGGCATGCCGCACCGCAACACCCGGCCGCGCAAGCCGCTGCACCATCACGAAGCCGGCCGCCGCAATGCACAGCGGAAACAGCACCTTGACCCAGAACATCGGCCAGAACATGGCCTGCACCAGATCGCGCCTGGGGCCGTACTCGGCGAACAGGATCACGAACGACAGCGGCATGCCGACCAGCAGCGCCAGCCACAGCCGCCGGCTCGTCGCGCGGCGCGGCACCGCGACGGGACCGTTCGCGAGCATCGCGACCAGGTCGTCGGTCTTCATGCGGCAGCGCTCCACTCATGGCCGAAGCGCGCGGCCAGCGCCTTGAGTCCGCGGTGGATGCCGACCTTCACCGCCGACTCCGACATGCCCGTGAGGCTCGCGGTCTCGGCGACCGAGAGGCCCTCGATCTTCACGTGCACGATCGGCAGGCGCTGGCGCTCGGGCAGCGTCTCGAGCAGGCCGCCCAGGTCGCGCCTCGCGTCGCTGGCCTCGGTGGCCGACTCGGCGAACACGGCGAGGTCGTCGTCCAGCGGGTCATGCAGGTCTTCTCGGACCGACTTGGCGCGCAAGAGGTCGATCATCTTGTAGCGCGCAATCGCGTGCACCCAGGCCGTCAGCGGCTGGTCGCTCTGGTAGGTGTGGCGCTGGTTGTGCATGGCGAGCAGGCATTCCTGGACAAGGTCTTCCACTTCATCGGGCCAGCCAAAGAGGCGCTTGCCCAGAAAGGCGCGCAGGTGCGCGCTGAGTTTCTGCAGGAATTCGCGGTAGGCGTTCGCATCGCCATCGAGCCCCCGAAGGAACAGGCTCCGCAGCGCCGCTTCCGCGTCGCCCATCTGCATCCTGCTGCTTATAGGGGTTCGTGCCATCGGGCTGGCTGGTTACAGCCGGGTCGAAAAATAGTGCGTTGGATTGTGCCGCGACACGCAAAGTGCCCGCGCCCGCAGGCCCTTCGCCCGCACCTTGGGCTAAGCTGCGCCGATGTTCCGCGGACTCGTCTCGCATCCCTGGGCCTACCCGGCGCTGGAGGTGGTGCATATCGTCGGCATCGCGCTGCTGTTCGGCGGGCTGCTGGTATTCGAGTTGCGCGCGCTCGGCATGGGCCGCGAGCTGCCCGCGCCGTTGCTGGCACGTCTCACGCTCCGCCCCGCGCTCGTCGGCTTCGGGCTGTGCGCGGCCACCGGGCTCACTATGTTCTCGGGCCAGCCGGACGAACTGCTCGCGAACAACGCCTTTCGCATCAAGATGCTCCTGATCGCCCTGGCCGGCGCCAATGCCGCGCTCTTTCATTTCCGCAGCGGCGTCGCGACCGTCGACCGCTTCGGCAAGGCGCAATGCCTTCTGTCCTTGGGGTTTTGGCTCGCTGTCATCATCTGCGGGCGCTGGATCGCCTACCTCTGAACCGACTGAACCGAAGGAGACCGAGATGATGCAAAGACGCCTCTTCACTGCCGCCTCGTTGGGCCTTGCCCTGCCCGCCTGGGCGCACCACGGATGGAGCAGCTTCGACCAGGAGCGTCCGCTCTATCTGGAGGGCCGCGCGACCAAGGTGCTGTGGCGCAACCCGCACGGCGAACTGGAGCTCGAACTGCCCGACAACCCGGCGCTGCCCGCTGACCTGAAGCAACGCGCCTTGCCCAAACAGACGACGTCCGTCGACGGCCCCGGACTCCTGGCCAAGGCGCAATTGCCGACGCGGCGCGACCGCAAATGGCAGATCGAGCTGGCGCCTCTCACGCGCCTGCAGGCCTGGGGCGTGGAAGAGATCAAGCCCGGCACCCAGGTGGGCGTGCTCGGCTTCACTTTCACCGGCGAGAAAGGCGATGCGGTGCTGCGCGCCGAATACCTGTTCGTCGACGGGAAGGCCTACGGACTTCGCTCCTCGCCGGCCTGAATGCCGCCGCCGGGGCATGGTCCGCCCCGGCTTGCCAGCCGCACAAGTGATCGGTACATTGCATTTTTTGAAGGCCTGCAATGTCTGTAGATAGCACCCAGATCCCTTCCGCACTTCCGGCCGGCGCCACGCCCCTTTCGCCGCTCTCGCCGCTTTCCCCCGTCTCGCCGCTCGTACCGCTGCACCCCTCCTCGTCGACCGGGCACATCCGCCTGACCTCGCATGCCGGCGGCTTCGGTGCATTGCCCATTCAATGGGGCGCGGCCACCGCCACCGAGCGCGGCCCCGTCGTCGGCACGACCACCAAGCGCGCGCATCGCAACGTCATCGGCACGCACAGCGGCTCCTACAGCGTGTACCGCGCGCTCGCGGTGGCGTCGGGTGCCTTGAAGCGCGAGCACAAGGCCGACCTCACCAACACCGCGCCCACCGACGTGATCGGCCCGTACCCGCAGTGGGGCGAGCCGGGCCGCATCGTCTCGCTCGACCCCTGGGGCGCGCTGGTGGCCGATGTGTTCTCCACCGAGTTGGCCGCGGGCTACGACATCCGCCCGACCATCGCGATCACCAAGGCGCACGTGATCCTGCCCGAGGTGATCGAGGCGCTGCAGAGCGGCCGCCTGAAGGCCGATGGCCACTTCCTTACTGCGGGCGGCGCTGCGATGGTGACCAAGGCGGCCATCGAGCCCGTGTGGTACCTCCCCGAGGTGGCGCGCCGCTTCGGCTGCTCCGAGACCGACCTGCGCCGCACGCTCTTCGAGGAAACCGGCGGCATGTACCCCGAGCTCGTCACGCGCTCCGACCTCGAAGTGTTCCTGCCGCCCATCGGCGGGCAGACCATCTACATCTTCGGCAACCCGCGCGACCTGGCCAACCCCGAGGTGGAACTCACCGCGCGCATCCACGACGAGTGCAACGGCTCCGACGTGTTCGGCTCCGACATCTGCACCTGCCGCCCCTACCTCACGCACGCCATCGAAGAGTGCATCCAGGGCGCGCAGCGCGGCGGCGTGGGGCTCATCGCCTACTCGCGCAAGGAAGGCCGCGCGCTCGGCGAAGTGACCAAGTTCCTGGTCTACAACGCCCGCAAGCGCCAGGTGGGCGGCGACACGGCCGACCAGTACTTCGCGCGCACCGAGTGCGTGGCCGGCGTGCAGGACATGCGCTTTCAGGAGCTGATGCCCGACGTCTTCCACTGGCTCGGCATCAAGAAGATCCATCGGCTCGTGTCGATGAGCAACATGAAGTTCGACGCGATCACCGGCTCGGGCATCGAGATCGGCGAGCGCGTGAACATTCCCGATGAACTGATCCCGGCGGACGCCCGCGTCGAGATGGACGCCAAGATGGCCGCCGGCTACTTCACGCCCGGCCCGGTGCCGGACGCCGAGGAACTCAAGAAGGCCAAGGGCCGGGGATTGAGCGAATGAGCAGCAGCAACAGAAACAGCAACGACAAATTTCCGAACATGCCCGCCGATGGCTCGGGCAGCCTCGCGCCCGGCGGTGAGGGCACGGTCGATCCGTCCATCGAATTCGCCGTGGACACGGCCCACCCGGCCGGCGCGGCCTCGCTGCTGCGCACCACGGCCGCCATCCGGGAGCGCGCGGCTGCGCTGCTGGCACGCGCGCGGCGCGGTGAATCGCAGTGGTTTCGCATCGGCAGCGACGACGCGCTCGAAGACGCGGCGCGCACCGTCGCCGAGGTCACGCGCGAGCGCTACCCGTGGGACACCATCCCGTATCACAGCCGCTGGCGCCACTTCGAGGCTGGCGGCATCGACCGGCTGAAGCAGTTGGACGAGCTGCTGGGCAAAGGCATCGACGCCCGGCAGCGCGCCCGCGCGCACATCGACCTCGTGCTGGTGAGCGTGCTGCTCGATGCCGGCGCCGGCCCCGACTGGCACTACACCGAGCCCGCCACGGGCGAGCGCTACACCCGCTCCGAAGGGTTGGGCGTGGCGAGCTTCCACGCATTCACGAGCGGGCTTTTCTCGTCCGACCCCGACCATCCGCTGCAGGCCGACGCGGCCGGCCTCAAGGGCCTCGTGACCGACCGGCTGGGCGATGCCTTCCAGGTGAGCGACGTCAATCCGCTGGTGGGCCTCGCGGGCCGGGCGATTCTCTTGCGCCGGCTCGGCGAGGCGATGAGCGAACAGCCCGAGACCTTCGGCGAAGACGGCCGGCCTGCCGGCATGTTCGATGCGCTGGTCGCGCCTTTCGGCGCCGCCTCGCCGCCCACGGCCGAGATCACCGCGCACCAGATCCTGTCGCTGCTGCTCGAATCGCTCTCGCGCATCTGGCCCTCGGCCAATGCGGTGGACAGCATCGCCATCGACGGCAGCGACAACGCCGGCGGCATCCCCTCGGGCGACCCGGCGCTGGCGCTCGGCGACTGCTGGCGCCACAGCGCGGTGCGCGGCCCTGGCCTCACCAACGGCTGGATGCCGTTTCACAAGCTCTCGCAGTGGCTCACCTATTCGCTGCTCGAGCCTTTCGAATGGGCGGGCGTGAAGGTGCGCCAGCTCGATGCGCTCACCGCCCTGCCCGAGTACCGAAATGGGGGCCTCCTGATCGACAGCGGCGTGATCGTGCCGAAGGACCCGGCCTTCCTCACCCGCCGCTGGAAAGCGGGCGACGAATTCATCGTCGAGTGGCGCGCACTCACCGTGGCGCTGCTCGACGAGGTGGCGCCGCGCGTGCGCAAGGTGCTCGACCGCACCGAGGAAGAGCTGCCGCTCGCCTGCGTGCTCGAGGGCGGCACCTGGGCGGCGGGCCGTTCACTGGCACAGCGCTTGCGAGACGGAGCGCCACCGCTCCTGATCGAGAGCGACGGCACCGTCTTTTAGACTCGCGGGTTCACTTCAGCAGCAACGGCATAAAAAATCCAATGAGCAACGTCCACCTCGTCGACCACCCCCTCGTCCAGCACAAGCTCACGCTGATGCGCCGCAAGGACGCGTCCACCAACAGCTTTCGCCGGCTCCTCAATGAAATCAGCATGCTCATGGCCTACGAGGTCACGCGCGACATGCCGATGCAGGACATCGAGGTCGAAACCCCGCTGGAGACCATGCAGGCCAAGGTCATCGACGGCAAGAAGCTGGTGCTGGTGTCGATCCTGCGTGCCGGCACCGGCATCCTGGACGGCATGCTGACGGTGGTGCCCGGCGCGCGCGTCGGCCATATCGGCCTGTACCGCGACCCGAAGACGCTCACCGCCGTCGAGTACTACTTCAAGATGCCCGGCGAAATGGAGAACCGCGACGTGATCGTGGTCGACCCGATGCTGGCCACCGGCAACTCGGCCGTGGCTGCGGTCGAGCGGCTGAAGGAACTGAACCCGAAGTCGATCAAGTTCGTGTGCCTGCTGACCTGCCCCGAAGGCGTGGCGACGATGCAGAAGGCGCACCCGGATGTGCCGATCTACACGGCGGCGATCGACCGCGAACTCAACAGCCACGGGTACATCCTGCCCGGCCTCGGCGACGCGGGCGACCGCATCTTCGGCACGAAATAAAGCTCGCCCCCAGAAAAATAGGGCTCGCCCCCAGGCTGCGCGGCACTTCGTGTCCGCTTCTCCTTCCCCCTACCGGGGGCAACACCAGCGGCCCGGCAAAGCCGGTTCCGCGGTGTTTCGCGAAGGACCCGGCGGCCGGGTGGGCACGGAGGTTGCAGCACTTGAATTTTTTACGACCGAGGAGAAGACCGTGACAGCACGCCGTCAGTTGATCATTCGTTCCGCCGCCATTGCCGCGGCACTCGCGGCCGGTGCGCCGGGCATCGCGCTTGCGCAGGCCAAGCTCAAGGTGGCGGCGGTGTACACCGTGCCGTTCGAGCAGCAATGGGTGGGCCGCATCCACAAGGCGCTCAAGGCCGCCGAGGCACGCGGGGAGATCGAATACAAGGCCACCGAGAACGTGAGCAACGCCGACTACGAGCGCGTGATGCGCGAGTACGCGACCGGCGGCAACCAGCTGATTTTGGGCGAGGTGTTCGGCGTGGAAGCGGCGGCACGCAAGGTCGCGAAGGACTTCCCCAAGGTCGCCTTTCTGATGGGTTCGTCGCTCAAGCCGCAGGCGCCCAATTTCAGCGTGTTCGACAACTACATCCAGGAGCCGGCGTACCTGAGCGGCATGGTGGCTGGCGGCATGACCAAGAGCAACCGCATCGGCATGGTCGGCGGTTTTCCGATTCCCGAAGTCAATCGCCTGATGAACGCCTTCATGGCGGGCGCCAAGGAAACGAACCCGAAGGTGGAGTTCAGCGTGAGCTTCATCAACAGCTGGTTCGACCCGCCCAAGGCCAAGGAAGCGGCCTTCGCGATGATCGACAAGGGGGCCGACGTGATGTACGCCGAGCGCTTCGGCGTCTCGGATGCCGCCAAGGAAAAGGGCAAGCTCGCCATCGGCAACGTGATCGACACGCAGAGCCAGTACCCCGACACCGTGGTCGCCTCGGCCCTGTGGAACTTCGAGCCCTCGGCCGACCGCGCGATCAAGCTCGTGAAGGAAGGCAAGTTCGCAGCCGAAGACTACGGCGTCTATTCGCAGATGAAGCACAAGGGCTCCGAACTCGCCCCGCTCGGCACGTTCGAGAAGAAGGTGCCGGCCGACATCGTCGCGAAGGTGAAGGCCAGGCAGGCCGACATCCTCTCGGGCAAGTTCACTGTGAAGGTGGATGACGGCCAACCCAAGTCGACGGCAAAGTGAGCAAACGAATGACGACGATGCGCTGGCGCACCCTTCTCGCGGCCGGCGCGCTGGCCCTCGGGCTCTCGGGCTGCGTCGGTGTCTACAAGGGCACCGGCGTCAGCATCAACAGCAGCACCCGGCTGGACGACACGCCGCGCATCGCGGTGATCTCGGCCTTCGAACCCGAGCTCAAGCTGCTGCTCGCGCGCCTGCAGGGGCCTGCCAAGCACAGCGTGAACGGCGTCGAGTTCACCACCGGCACGCTCGAAGGCAAGCCGGTCGTGCTGTTCCTCTCGGGCATCAGCATGACGAACGCGACGATGAACACGCAGCTCGTGCTCAACCGCTTTCGCGTCACCAGCATCGTGTTCAGCGGCATCGCGGGCGGCGTGAATCCGTCGCTGCACGTCGGCGACGTGACGGTGCCCGCGCAGTGGGGCCAGTACCTCGAGGTGCTGATGGCACGCGAAACCGCGCCCGGCAAGTACACCGCGCCGCCCTTCATCAAGGACGCCACCTTCCCCAACTTCGGCATGGTGCATCCGCGTCCGGTCGAAGTCCGCTCGGCCGCGAAGCCGGAGATCGAGCGCAAGTTCTGGTTCGAGGTCGACCCGAAGATGCTCGAGGTGGCCCGCAGCATCCGCACCGTCGACCTGGCGAACTGCAGCGCCGGTAAGTGCCTCGCGCGCAAGCCGCAACTGGTGATCGGCGGCAACGGCGTCTCGGGCCAGGCCTTCATGGACAACAGGGCCTTCCGCGAATACACCTTCAAGACCTTCCAGGCCAATGTGCTCGACATGGAAACCGCAGCCGTGGGCATGGTGGCCTACAGCAACGGCGTGCCCTACATCGCCTTCCGCTCGCTCAGCGACCTCGCGGGCGGCGGCAGCGGCGAGAACGAGATGGGCACCTTCATGGGCATCGCGGCCGACAACTCGGCCAAGGTGATGCTGGCGTTCCTGGCTGCCTGGAAGTGACGGTGGCGCCCGTGCGCCTTGTGCTGCTGCCGGGCATGGATGGAACGGGCGATCTCTTCGCGCCACTGAAAGAGGCCATGGGACCGCAGGCTGTCATCGACATCGTGCGCTACCCCGGCCGGCAGCCGCTGGGCTACGGCGAGTTGGAGCCGCTGGTTCGCGCACAACTGCCGACGCAGGCGCCCTTCGTGCTGCTCGGCGAATCCTTTTCCGGACCGCTGGCCATCTCGATCGCGGCGTCGCGCCCGCCCGGCCTTCTGGGACTGATCCTGTGCTGCAGCTTCGCGCGCCGGCCCGGGCCCGGCCTTGCGCTGATGCGGGCAGGCCTGCTCGACCTGTCGATGCATCTGCTGCATTCGAAGCTGATGCGCGCGCCGATGCGGCACCTCCTGCTCGGGCGCTCCGCGTCGCCGCGTCTTTCGGACATGCTTGAAGACTCGCTCAGGAAGGTATCGGTCGCCGTCATGACCCGCCGCATGAAAGAAGTGCAGCGCGTGGATGTGCGCGACAAGCTGTCATTGGTGCGTGTGCCTGCGATGTATCTCCAGGCCCTGCAGGACCGCGTCGTGCCTGGGCGGGCGGCCACGCTCATCCAGCAACGGCTCTCGATGCTGCGCATCGTGAAGCTCGAGGGACCGCACGGGCTGCTGCAGTCTTCGCCCACCGCATCCGCCCGTGCCATCGAGAATTTCTGCCGCGACCTGCAATCCATTTCTCCATGACGCCCTCCACCGTCCTCCGCCTCCAAGGCATCACCAAGCGCTTCGGCACCCTCGTCGCCAACGACGCCATCTCCCTCGACCTGCAATCCGGCGAAGTGCTCGCGCTGCTCGGCGAGAACGGCGCGGGCAAGTCGACGCTGATGTCCATCTTGTTCGGCCACTACGTCGCCGATGAAGGCGGCATCGAGGTGTTCGGCGCGCCGTTGTCGCCGGGCAACCCCAAGGCCGCGCTCGCGGCGGGCGTGGGCATGGTGCATCAGCACTTCACGCTGGCCGACAATCTGAGCGTGCTCGACAACGTGTTGATGGGCACCGAGCCGCTGTGGCGCCCGGTGTCGCGCCGTGCCGCAGCGCGTGCCCGGCTGCTCGACGTGGCGCAGCGCTTCGGCCTGCCGGTACAGCCCGACGCGAAGATCGGCAAACTCTCGGTCGGCGAGCGGCAGCGCGTGGAAATCCTCAAGGCGCTGTATCGCGGCGCACGCATCCTGATCCTGGACGAGCCGACCGCCGTGCTCACGCCTCAGGAGAGCGAGGCGCTTTTCGCCACGCTCGCGCAGATGGTGGCGCAGGGCCTGTCGGTGATCTTCATCAGCCACAAGCTGGGCGAAGTGCTGCGCGTGTCGCACCGCATCGCGGTGCTGCGCGGCGGCAAGCTCGTGGCCGAGGCGCGCACGGCCGACACCACGCAGGCGCAGCTCGCACTGTGGATGGTCGGCCATGCGGTCGAGGCGCCACAGCGCCGGCCCGCCAAGACGGTGGGCGATGCGGTCTGCGTGCTCGACCATGTGAGCACCGCATCGGCCAAGGACGGCGGGCAGGACCGGCTGCGCGAGGTGTCGCTGACGCTGCGTGCCGGCGAAATCACCGCCATCGCGGGGGTGTCGGGCAACGGGCAGGTCGCGCTGGCCGAACTGCTGTGCGGGACGCGGCGCGCCGTTTCAGGCACCGCCCAGTTGATGGGCCGCGCGCTGCCGCCCTCGCCCGCCCGATTGGTGCAGCGCGGCGTGGCGCGCATCCCCGAAGACCGGCATGCGGTCGGCGTGGTGGGCGATCTGCCGGTGTGGGAGAACGCGGTGTCGGAGCGATTGCGCAGCCCGGTGTTCTCGCGCTGGTCGATGTTCGTGCGGCGTGCGGCTGCGCAGTTGCATGCACGGCG
Source organism: Variovorax sp. W1I1 (assembly GCF_030815625.1). Taxonomy (NCBI): domain Bacteria; kingdom Pseudomonadati; phylum Pseudomonadota; class Betaproteobacteria; order Burkholderiales; family Comamonadaceae; genus Variovorax; species Variovorax sp. W1I1. Next base: position 2,999,334 of record NZ_JAUSWZ010000001.1, read on the forward strand.
CATCGAAAAGGCATTCGACGTGCGCGGCGCGGGCCTGATGGCGCCGGCCCGGTCACTCTCCGGTGGAAACATGCAGAAGTTGATCCTGGGGCGCGCGCTGCTCGCGCCCGAGCAGGTGGAAGACGCCGACAACAAGAAGTACCCGAACCGCGCCCCGCGCCTGATCGTTGCGCACCAGCCGACATGGGGCCTGGACATCGGCGCGGTTGCCTATGTGCAGCAGCAGCTCATTGCCGCGCGCGATGCCGGCGCGGCGGTGCTGGTGATCTCCGACGACCTCGACGAAGTGCTGACGCTCGGCGACCGCGTGGCGGTGATGCACGGCGGCCACCTCGGCGAAGCGCGCCCCGCCGCAGCATGGACGCGCGAAGCCATCGGCCTCGCGATGGCGGGCGCCACGAAAGGCGCGCCATGATGCGGCTCGAACGACGCCATGAAACCTCCCGCGCCGCGCTGGTGCTCGCGCCCATCGGCGCGGTCGTCTTCACCATGATCGTGAGCGCATTGCTCGTGCTCTGGGCCGGCGCGCCGGTCGGCCGCACCTACGCGCTGCTGCTGCAGGGCGGCTTCGGCTCGGTGTTCGCATGGAGCGAGACGCTGACCCGCGCGATCCCGCTGATCCTCACCGGCCTCGCCGCAACGGTCGCCTTCAAGGCGCGGCTCTTCAACATCGGCGCCGAGGGGCAGCTCTTCGCCGGCGCCCTTGCCGCTGTGGCGGTGGGCGGCATGCATGGCGGCACGGGCTTCGAACTCTCGCCCTGGGTGCTCTTCCCGCTGATGATGCTGGCCGCCGCCGTGGCGGGCGCCCTGCTGCTGCTCGGCCCGGCGCTCATGAAGAACAAGCTCGGCGTTGATGAAGTGGTGACCACGCTCCTGATCAACTTCATCGTGCTGCTCGGCGTCTCCGCGCTGCTCGACGGACCGATGAAAGACCCGACCGCCATGGGCTGGCCGCAGAGCGTGTCGCTGCAGTCCGACCTCGAACTGGGCAAGCTCATCGCCCAGACGCGCGTGCACACCGGGCTGCTCTGGGCGGTGTCGCTTGCGGTGATCGTGTGGGCGATCTTCAAGTACACGGTGCTGGGTTTCGACATCCGTGCGGTGGGTGCGAATGCGCGCGCCGCCGCGTTCGCCGGCGTGCCCGTCACACGCACCGTGGTGATGGTGGCGCTGCTCTCAGGCGCTCTGGCCGGGCTGGCCGGGGCCATCGAGGTGGCGGGCCGCACCAGCTACGTCACGCTCGACATGTCACCGGGCTACGGCTACACCGGCATCGTGATCGCAATGCTCGCCGGCCTGCACCCGCTGGGCGTGATCGCCGCGGGTGTGTTCGTGGCCGGCGTGCTGGTCGGCGCCGACACCATGAGCCGCGCGGTGGGCGTGCCGACCTACATCGCCGACGTGATCGTCGCGGCCTCGCTGATCGCGGTGCTGGTGGCAACGCTGCTGACGCAATACCGCGTGCGGATGACGAAATAAATGACCGACCTTCTCGACATCCTCGCCAACCCCACCTTCTGGGTCGCGGTGCTGCGCATCGCCACGCCGCTCATCCTCGGCACGCTGGGCGTGCTGCTGTGCGAACGCGCGGGCGTGCTCAACCTGGGCATCGAAGGGATCATGGTCGCGGGCGCCTTCACCGGATGGCTTGCGGTGTATGCCGGTGCGCCGCTGTGGGTCGGCGTCGGCGTGGCGGCGCTCACGGGCATGGTGTTCGGTTTGCTTCATGCCTTTCTTACCGTGGGCCTTGCGCTCTCGCAGCACGTCTCGGGCCTCGGTATCACGCTGCTCGCGACCGCGCTCAGCTACTTCGGCTACCGCGTGAGCTTTCCGAAAGTGAACACACCGCCGACCATCACGCCCTTCGCACCGATGGACTGGCTGCCCGTGCCCATCCTCAATGCGCAGACCGCGCTCACGCTGTTCGCCCTCCTGCTGGTGCCGGCGGTCGGCTGGGTGCTGTACCGCACGCCGCTCGGCCTGGCGCTGCGCATGGTCGGCGAGAACCCGCAGGCGGCCGAGAGCCAGGGCGTGTCGGTCGCGGCCACGCGCACTGGCGCCATCGTCGCGGGCTCGGCGCTGATGGGCATGGCGGGCTCGTTCCTCACGCTCTCGGCCTTCAACGCTTTCTTCTTCAACATGGTGAACGGCCGCGGCTGGATTTGCGTGGCACTGGTGGTGTTCGCCTCATGGCGGCCCGGCAAAGCACTGCTCGGCGCGCTGCTGTTCGCCTTCTTCGACGCGCTGCAACTGCGGCTGCAACAATCGGGCGACGCCGTGCTGCCCTACCAGCTCTACCTGATGCTGCCGTACCTGTTGTCGATCCTCGCGCTGGTGCTGGTGGCGCGCAAGGCCAGCTATCCGCAGGCGCTCATGAAGCCGTATCGCAAAGGGGAACGTTGAGATGATGAAGACGACCGCTGCAACCTTGCTCGCCGCACTGCTTGCGCTCGGCAGCACGGGGGCGCAAGCACTCGGCAGCGACTACAGCTACGACACCTTCAAGACGCCCGATGCGGTCAGCTGGGTGCAGCTGTGCGGCACCTGGGGGAAAGACCACCAGGGCACCTACCGCGTGGTCCACGCGGACCAGTACGCGCAGTCTTTCCTCTATGTGCAGTGGATGACGCGCGATGCCAACGGCGGCCTGCACGCCGAGCACACAGTCGCCATCGCCGAACTCGACAACGACCACGCCGAGATCGCGCTCACCGACCTCACCTGCCGCGCCTCGCCGCGCGGCATCGTGGTGACGGCAAAGGCGTCGTCCGGGCATGACGACAAGCTGCGGCGAGTGACGATCGAGGTCGGGCCTGCGGCGGGCCAGTACCGTTATCGGGCGCAGCGCACGCGTTGAACCCAGACAGTCCAGGAACTCCCACGATGCTCGACCTCCTCATCACCAACGCCACCCTCCCCGACGGCCGCACCGGCATGTCGATCGCCGTGCAGGACGGCCGAATCGCCGAGGTCACCGAGGGCTTGGACGCCCCAGCGCACGAGAAGCTCGATGCGCAAGGCCTGCTCCTCGCGCCCCACTTCGTCGACCCGCACTTCCACATGGACGCCACGCTGAGCTACGGCCTGCCGCGCGTCAACGAAAGCGGCACGCTGCTCGAAGGCATTGCGTTGTGGGGCGAACTCAAGCCGCTGCTCACCGCCGATGCATTGATCGAACGCGCACTGGCGTATTGCGACTGGGCCGTAGCGAAGGGCCTGCTGGCCATCCGCACGCATGTGGACACGAGCGATGCGAGCCTGCTCGCCGTCGATGCGCTGCTGGAGGTCAAGCGCCAGGTCGCCCCCTACATCGATCTGCAGCTGGTCGCCTTTCCGCAAGACGGTGTGCTGCGTTCCGAAGGCGGTGTCGAGAACCTCACGCGCGCGCTCGACAAGGGCGTGGACGTGGTCGGCGGCATTCCTCATTTCGAACGCACCATGGCCGACGGCGCCGCCAGCGTGAAGCTGCTGTGCGAGCTGGCCGCCGAGCGCGGCAAGCTGGTCGACATGCACTGCGACGAATCGGACGACCCGCTCTCGCGCCACATCGAGACGCTGGCCTTCGAGGCGCAGCGCCTGGGCCTGCAGGGCCGCGTGACCGGCTCGCACTGCACCTCGATGCATTCGATGGACAACTACTACGTGAGCAAGCTGCTGCCGCTCATCGCGCAGAGCGGTGTCGCGGTCATCGCCAATCCGCTCATCAACATCACGCTGCAGGGCCGCCACGACACCTACCCCAAGCGCCGCGGCATGACGCGCGTGCCCGAGCTGATGGCCGCCGGCGTGAACGTCGCGTTCGGCCACGACTGCGTGATGGACCCCTGGTATGGCATGGGCTCGGGCGACATGCTCGAAGTGGCGCACATGGGCCTGCACGTCGCGCAGATGACGAGCCAGGCCGGCATCCGCCAATGCTTCGAGGCGGTGACGACGAACGCCGCGCGCGTGATGCACCTGGAGGGCTATGGCATCGCCGCGGGCTGCGATGCGAGCTTCGTGCTGCTGCAGGCGCGCGACGCGGTCGAGGCGATCCGGCTGCGCGCAACGCGGCTCAAGGTGTTCCGCAAGGGCAAGCTGCTGGCGGAGACGCCGGCGGCCACGGCCACGCTGCATCTGCCGGGCCGGGCACAGGCCAGCAGCTGGATGATTTCCAAGGCATAGGACACGCGGGCCTGCGTGCGTCGGTTGGTAGAAAAGCCATCTCCGGGGAGAACGACATGAAAGTCCACGGCGCCTGCCATTGCGGCCAGATCACCTACGAGGCCGAAGTCGATCCCGACAGGGTCAGCCTTTGCAACTGCGCCGATTGCCAGGTGCTTTCGGGCACCGCCTACCGCGTCTCGGCGCCCGTGCCGGCCGAGAACTTCCACCTGCTGACCGGCCAGCCGAAGGTCTACGTCAAGACCGCCGAAAGCGGCGTACGCCGCCGGCAGAGCTTCTGCGAGAACTGCGGAACGCCGATTGCATCGAGCCCGGACGTCGATCCGCCCGTCAGTTACTCGCTGCGCATCGGCAGCATGGCGGAGCGGGACCAACTGCCACCGCGCAGGCAGCAGTGGTGCAGGTCGGCGCTCGGCTGGTCGCAGGACATCAGCGGCCTGCCGGCCAAGCCGACCCAATAAGGCTCACCCTCGCCCAGCGCCTTCGAGATCGCACCACATGTGCACCTTCGCAAGCAAGGCACCGTCGACGGCGATGGCCAACGGCTCGATGCCGAAGACCTGGAAACCACAGCGCTCGTACAGCGCCTGCGCAGCCGCATTGCCTTCTGTCACCGTGAGCTGCACCAAGCGCAGCCCGCCGTGTGCACGCGCATGGTCGAGCACGGCCTGCACCAGCCGGCGGCCGAAGCCCGCGCGGCGCGCCGAAGCCATCACCGACATGCCGAACAGCGTGGCCTTGTGGCGCGCCCGCTCACGGTCTTCGAAACTCAGGCCGACGGCGCCCACCAGCACGCCGTTGTCGTCGAACGCGCCGTAGACCACGCTCGCCGCACCCGCCTCCGCGCCCAGGCGCTTCTCCCACCAGCCAAGCGGCAGGCCCTGGCGCTCACCGACGGTGGAAGTGAAGGCACTGGGATGCGTCGCGTAAGCATCGAGCATCACGGCGCGGTACGCCACAGCGTCCGCGGCGGTCAGCCGGCGGACGACGTTGCGGTCCTTCACGGCGTGTTCTTCAGAAGCGGACACAGACGGATTGCCTTTCCTGCAGCACCGCCTCCTGGCCGAAGTTCTTGCGGTACGTGTCGATGATGCCGGCGATGGCCGCGTCGTCCTTTGCACTGCGCGGATGCAGCAGCACCACCAGTTTCGAAGGTTCGCGCACCACGCCACCCGAGGCACCGCGCCATTGGCCGACGGCGTCGAGCACGGTCAGGCCCTGCGGGAATGCCGGGGTCACAGTGGTGTCGAGAAAGCCGGCCCATTGCGCATCCGAGACCTGGCCGCCGGCCGGTATCGCCCGTCCGAAGAAGAGCGTGTCGCGCTCGAAGGCTTCGAAGCCGGTGTCGCAGGGCTTGCCGGCCATCGGCGCGGAAGGCAGAGCGCTGCAGCCCGCCAGCGCGGTCACCATGAGCGCGATCAGCGTCAGGCGAACACGGAAAGCCGCGTATGCCATGAGATCAGGCCTCGGGTGCGATCGCCTCGGCGTATTCATAGAGCGCGCCGAGGATCTCTTCGCCGCGTTCGTCCGCCGTTTCTGACAGCGCATCCACTTCGCTGAACAGTTGCTCGATGGTGCGCGCCCCGCCCTCGCCGTGGAACAGGCGCGCCACGCGCAGCGCCTCCCAGCGTTCGGTCTCTTCGGGCGCGAGCGATTCGGGCCAGTTGCGAGCGCGGTAGCGGAACACGATCTCTTCGAGGCGGCCGTCGTCGAAACCGGTGCGGTCCTTGGCCAGCTCGCCGGCGGAAAGACCACGCAACTGATTCAGACGCCGGCGGTCGGCGTTGCCGACGAAGCCGCCGTAGAGGTCTTCATCGACATCTGGCGTGGCCTCCTTCGGCCGCGCGTACACCTGCGACCAGATCGCACTCATGTCGGGCAGGTCGCGCGCGATGGCGGCGTGGCGCATGGCGGTGTCGAGGTCGATGCCCCAGCGCTCGGCCATCGGTGGTGCGAGCGTGCGCAGGTTGCCGACCACCATCGGCGACTTGTTGAGATGGATGCCCTTCACAGGCAGGCGCACCACGCCTTCGGGCAGGTCGGCGGTGCGGGTGAAGAGCCGCAGGCGCAGCGTTTCGACATCGAGGTCGCGCAGCTCGCTCGGATCGTGGGCGAGGTCCCAGGCGAGCAGTTCGTTCTTGTTGGTGGGGTGGCTCGCGAGCGGCCACATCACGGCGATACAGCCGCGCTCCACTGAGAACATGCCGGAGACATGCAGGAAAGGCTTCGCGGTTTCACGCATCGCGGGCAAGCCGAGTTCGCTCGCCACGCGATCCTTCTTGTGCAGGCCGAAAGCGAAATCGAACAGCTTGGGCTGCTTGTCGCGAATCAGCCGCGCCAGTGCGATGGTCGCGCGCACGTCGGAAAGCGCATCGTGCGCCGACTCGTGCAGCAGGCCGTTGGCGCGGGCGAGGTCTTCGAGCTTGAAGCTGGGCTTGCCGTCTTCCTTCTTCGGCCACTCGATGCCTTCGGGACGCAGCGCGTAGGTCAGGCGCACCACATCGAGCAGGTCCCAGCGGCCGCAGTCGTTCTGCCACTCGCGCGCGTACGGATCGATCAGGTTGCGCCAGAAGAGAAAGCGCGTCACCTCGTCGTCGAAGCGGATCGTGTTGTAGCCCACGCCGATGGTGCCGGGCTGCGAGAACGCACGCTCGATCTGCGCGGCGAAATCGTGCTCGGGAATGCCGCGCTCCAGGCACACCTGGGGCGTGATGCCGGTGATGAGGCAGGCTTCGGGGCTGGGCAGGTAGTCCGGCGCTGGCTTGCAATAGATCATCAGCGGCTCGCCGATTTCGTTCAGCTCGGCATCGGTGCGGATGGCGGCGAACTGCGAGGGACGGTCACGACGCGGCACGGCGCCGAAGGTTTCGTAGTCGTGCCAGAGAAAGGTGTGGTTCATTCAGAGCAAGGGTGAAAACAAGCGCGCAATGGAATCGCCGAGGCGACGCCAGAAATTCTGTGGCCGGTTGGCGCGCACCGCGCCGGAACTGTGCAGATCGGTCTCGAACTGCGCCGCAAGCGGCTTGGTCAGTGCGGGGCCATAGACCACCGCGCTGACCTCGAAGTTGAGCCGGAAGCTGCGGTTGTCGAAATTGGCGGTGCCGATCATCGCGCAATGGTCGTCCACCACCAAGGTCTTGGAGTGCAGCATCCGCGCCTTGTACTCCCAGACCTTGACGCCCGCGGCGATCAGCTCGTCGAAGTACGAGCGCGCGGCGGCGCTCACGATGGCCGAGTCGCTGCGGCGCGGCACGAGCAGGCGCACGTCGACACCGCGCAGCGCGGCACTCGTCAGCGCCATCATCGCTGGCTCGCCGGGCACGAAGTAAGGCGTGGTGAGCCAGGCACGGTGCGTGGCCGAATGGATCGCCTCGACGTGCATGCGGTGGATGGGCTCGAGCATGTTGTCGGGGCCGCTCGTCACGATCTGCACCGGGATGTCGCCGGCATCGAGTTGCGGCAGCATCGCGGCCATCGCGTCGTCCATGCCGCGCGGGTCTTCGCCGGTGGCATAGGTCCAGTCTTCGAGGAAGGTGGTCTGCAGCCAGCGCACCGCGCTGCCCTCTATGCGCAGATGCACGTCGTGATAGGCGTCGGGGTTGGTGCGCTTGTCTTCCTCGTCGGTAATGTTCACGCCGCCCGTGAAGCCCACGCGGCCGTCGCACACCACGATCTTGCGGTGAGTGCGGTAGTTGGTCACCGGACGCAGGCGCCGGCCGATCTTGGTGTCGTGGAACAGCGCGACCTTCACGCCCGCCTGGTGCAGCGGCGCCATGAACTGGCGGCCGATGCGCTTGGAGCCCAACGCATCGAGCAAGAGGCGGACGGCGACGCCCTCTTTCGCGCGCTCGACAAGGAGGTCTCGCAGCGCGGTACCGATCTTGTCGGGCTCGAAGATGTAGTACTCGAGGTGGATGTGGTTCTTCGCCGCGCGCACGGCCTCGAAGATCGCATCGAAGGTGCGTGCACCGCCCGAGAGCAATTCAACATCGGACGCGCTCGACACCGGCAACCCGCAGGCCGCGGTGCCCAGCCGCGCCATCTGCTGCAGCGCCGGCGGTGCGTTGTCCGCCGCATCGCGCAACCGGGCGAGATCAGCCTGCGCGGACGCGCCTGCACGGCTGCGCAACCGCTTGATGCGCTGTTTGCGCAGGCGCTGCGGCCCGAGGAAGTAGTAGATGACGAAGCCCGCGAACGGCAGCAGCGCGAGCGACAGGATCCAGCTCATCGTGGACACCGGCGCGCGCTTCTGCATCACGATCCAGATCGACAGCACGGCGATGTAGCCGCTCCACGCGAGGGAGAGGCCGGTTTTCCATTCGGGGCTGAGGACGGGAAGGATCAAGGTGACGAAGACGGGTGGATGGATTCGGCCGCCCAAAGAAAAAGGCCGGCAGCGCGATGCTACCGGCCTTTGCGGGCGGTTCCGCGGCCTCATAGGCCGCGGAATGCCGGGCTCTCAGCCCGTGGCGGCCTCTTCGGCTTCAGGCTTGGACTTGCCTTCCTTCTTCGGCAGCGGCTGGATGTCCAGCAGCACTTCGTCCTTGTCGTCGAGGTCGACTTCGAGGCGACCACCGTCGGTCAGGCGACCGAACAGCAGCTCGTCGGCCAGTGCACGACGGATCGTGTCCTGGATCAGACGCTGCATCGGACGCGCGCCCATCAGCGGATCGAAGCCCTTCTTCGCCAGGTGCTTGCGCAGCTTGTCGCTGAAGGTGACTTCCACCTTCTTCTCGGCCAGTTGCGTTTCGAGCTGCAGCAGGAACTTGTCGACCACGCGCAGGATGATGTTCTCGTCCAGCGCCTTGAAGTTGACGATGGCGTCCAGCCGGTTGCGGAACTCGGGCGAGAACAGGCGCTTGATGTCGCCCATTTCGTCGCCCGCCTGACGCGGGTTGGTGAAGCCGATGGTCGCCTTGTTCATGGTCTCGGCACCCGCATTCGTCGTCATGATGATGATGACGTTGCGGAAGTCGGCCTTGCGTCCGTTGTTGTCCGTCAGCGTGCCATGGTCCATCACCTGCAGCAGCACGTTGAAGATGTCCGGATGCGCCTTCTCGATTTCGTCGAGCAGCAGCACCGAATGCGGCTTCTTCGTGACAGCCTCGGTCAACAGACCGCCCTGGTCGAAACCGACGTAGCCCGGAGGCGCGCCGATCAGGCGGCTCACCGCGTGACGCTCCATGTACTCCGACATGTCGAAGCGGATCAGCTCGATGCCCATGATGTAGGCAAGCTGCTTGGCCGCTTCGGTCTTGCCGACGCCCGTGGGACCGGAGAACAGGAACGAGCCGATCGGCTTGTCGCCCTTGCCCAGGCCCGAGCGCGCCATCTTGACCGCGGAGGCAAGCACTTCGAGTGCCTTGTCCTGACCGAACACCACGCTCTTCAGGTCGCGCTCGATCGTCTGCAGCTTGCTGCGGTCGTCGTTGCTGACGTTGGCCGGGGGAATGCGCGCGATCTTCGCCACGATTTCCTCGACCTCGGTCTTGCTGATGGTCTTCTTGCGCTTGCTCGGCGGCAGGATGCGCTGGGCGGCACCGGCTTCGTCGATGACGTCGATTGCCTTGTCGGGCAGGTGACGGTCATTGATGTACTTGGCGCTGAGCTCGGCCGCAGCCTGCAGGGCCGCCACCGCGTACTTCACGCCATGGTGTTCCTCGAAGCGCGACTTCAGGCCCTTGAGGATGTCGACGGTTTCCTGCACCGACGGCTCGACCACGTCGACCTTCTGGAAACGGCGCGACAGGGCCGCATCCTTCTCGAAGATCCCGCGGTATTCGGTGAACGTGGTCGCACCGATGCACTTGAGCTGGCCGCTCGAGAGCGCGGGCTTCAGCAGATTCGATGCATCGAGCGTGCCACCCGAAGCTGCACCCGCACCGATCAGCGTGTGGATTTCGTCGATGAAGAGCACGGCGTTCGGCTTGTCCTTCAGCGACTTGAGCACACCCTTCAGGCGCTGCTCGAAATCGCCGCGGTACTTGGTGCCGGCCAGCAATGCGCCCATGTCGAGCGAGTAGACCTGCGCCTCGGCAAGGATCTCGGGCACGTCACCCTGGGTGATGCGCCATGCCAGGCCTTCCGCAATCGCGGTCTTGCCCACACCGGCCTCGCCCACGAGCAGCGGGTTGTTCTTGCGCCGGCGGCACAGAATCTGGATGACGCGCTCGACCTCGTATTCGCGGCCGATCAGCGGATCGATCTTGCCGTCCTTGGCGAGCTGGTTGAGGTTTTGGGTGAACTGCTCGAGCGGCGATGCCTTCTCGTTGCGCTCGCCACCGCCCTCTTCGCCTTCGCCCTGCGGCGCTTCGCCGCTGCCCTTGACGGCTTCCGGCGGATCGCTCTTCTTGATGCCGTGGGCAATGAAGTTCACCACGTCGAGGCGGGTCACGCCCTGCTGGTGGAGGTAATAGACGGCATGCGAGTCCTTCTCACCGAAGATCGCGACCAGCACGTTGGCGCCGGTGACTTCCTTCTTGCCGTTGCCGGTGGACTGCACATGCATGATGGCGCGCTGGATCACGCGCTGGAAACCCAGCGTGGGCTGGGTGTCTACATCGTCGGTACCCGCCACTTGCGGCGTGTTGTCCTTGATGAAGTTGGTGAGCGACGCCCGAAGGTCGTCGACGTTCGCCGAGCAGGCGCGCAGAACCTCTGCGGCGCTCGGGTTGTCCAGCAAAGCGAGCAGCAGATGCTCCACGGTGATGAACTCGTGGCGCTGCTGCCGGGCCTCGACGAAGGCCATGTGCAAGCTGACTTCCAGTTCCTGGGCAATCATGTGATTTCCTTTTGCCTTGCTGTAAATAAGTTCTCAGATGGGTTGGAGCTTGCGCAATTCAACAGGTTCACGCAACTGGCTCACTGACACATTGCAGCGGGTGCCCAGCCTGCTGCGCGGCCTCCATGACCTGATTCACTTTAGTGGCTGCCATGTCGCGGGAATAAACCCCACAGACACCGCGGCCATCGAGGTGGATCTTCAACATGATCTGCGTCGCGGTTTCGCGGTCTTTGCTGAAGTACTCCTGCAGCACCACGATCACGAACTCCATGGGGGTGTAGTCATCGTTCAGCATGACCACCTGGTACATCTGGGGCGGCGCAGTTTTCTGCGGCCGGCGCTCCAGAACGACCGAATCTCCGTCATCCCCGGCCGGTTTTTGGGCCGGAGGGGTTGGGGGAGTCTTGGGAATTCTCGTTGCCATGAAAAAGATTCTATAGAGCGTGCAAGCACCGTGCCGACGCGAGAAGACTTGGTGGCGCGTATTCGACAAATCAAGAGCCTTGCGCCGCGCACGACAGCACGGGCACGAAATAAACCGGCGAATTGCCGGCCTGCTCAGATATTGCGCAGGATTGGCTTATTTGGCGCTGACATTTTTCGGCCTCGCGACCGGACCGGCGGCGGCAGATCGGGAGGCAATGCGTCGATTTCTTCGTCGGTGAGCTCTCTTTCGAGCTCCTCTGCCACGGCGACGGGCACCGGCTGCGGCCGGCGGACGCTCGTGGCTTCATGCACATCTGCAGGAGTCGGGGGCGACACAGATGCAGATCTTTTTCCCGGCTCACGACCTGTTGACTGCCCCATGTTCGGCTTGGGAGGCCTGGAAGTAACGGGCTCAAGCAGCAACGCGCGCCATTCGGCCTGCCTCTGGTCTTCCTGCTCCGCCTGCCAGCGCTTCTGTTCGCGCAGCAGTTCCCTGTGGCGCTCCGTGTGCTGCCGCCCCAGAAGCTCCAGTTCGACCCGAGCTGCCTTCTGGACCCACTGCGGCACGCATAGCAAAGCCTGCTGCAAGTCCCGCTGGACTTGCTCGCTGGCGAGTTCGAAAGCCCGTCGCTGTGCCTTCAACTGCGCGCGAGCCGTTTGCGAAAAGACCCAGGCGCCTAGACCCGCGCCGAGCGCTCCCAGGACGATGCAGGTCAACAGAAAGCAGATCTGCATCTCAAGCCTCATCAAGCACGCTCCCCCTCTGAATCCCATTTCTGCAACAGATCGAGCGGAATGGCATTGGCCACCAACGCGAAACGCTGGCCGACCAGGCGCTCGGCCTGTTTGAGCAACACCGCCACCGGGCTGCTGGGTTCGTGGTTTTCGAACCACTGGCGCGCGCTGCGAATCGCCTGAAGCACGTCGTCGCGTGGAACGAGACCGGAAACGCTCGGGCGCGGGACGCCTTCGCGAGGCGAGACGGACTCGGTACGCCGGACCACGTCGATTTCGTCGAACGGTTTCAGGAGGTCGATCAGCGCCTGGAGCGAAGGCGCGTCCCCGCCCAGTTGGCGTGCCGCCCAGTCAACGATCTGCCGGGTTGCCCGCAGTGCCTGCGACAACAGGTTCACCGGCGCATCGGCATCTCCATTCGCAGCCAGACGCAGTTGGGCGAGTTGCTGGGCGACCGATTCAGGACTTGGCGCGTCGGCCAGGCGCGGTACCGACCAGGCGCGCTCGATTTCGCGCACAGTCAAATGCCTCGCGGCGTTGGCCGCGACGACGATCTCCCGCACATCGCCCAGCAATCCATCGGGATCCGCCAGCGCCGCCAAGGCATTGGCGCGCACCGCCGGATCGCGCTCCCCCTCGACGACGAGCTGCGGATGCACCGCGTCGGGCCAGCGCTCCAGCACCTCCGAGAGCACAGCCAACGACTGCGCAAGCCCCGCGGCCTGCGCCACCCTCGCGCGTGCCCGGCACAGCCAGACGAACAGATTGATATCCCGGGTCCGCAGCAGCAGGCGGCGGCAATCGCGTTCGATCTCGGCCCAGTTCGGCGCTTCCGGCGTTCCGACGAACTGCCCGTATTGCGCATCGCCGCGCGGTGACATGCGCGAAAGCAGCACGGCGTACTCCGCGTCGTATTCGAGGCTGGGGCCGCAAGGATCGCTGGCGTTCAAGGGCTGGAGCTCGACGGCTGGCACGAGGGGGCTGTCAACGTAGGTCATGGATGGCGGGAGAAAAGAGTCAATGAACGGCTTGGGGGACCTGGGTGGCTTGGGTATCGCTGCGATGGCGCGAGCCGATGTATTGCTCGGGCTCGAACACCATTCCCACGGTGAAGCCGACAACTTGTGCGGCTTGGCCCTTCGAGCCGCCCAGCCATGTGGACCATCCAAGCTTTTCCGAATCGTCGAGCCGAGCGGGCGGCGTGCTGTCGTTGCGCAGGCGCAGCTCGACCTCCCAGACAAACTCGTGGCCGATGAAACCCCGCACCCATTCGACGAGCAACGGGAGATCTCGCCCGTGGGGGGTGAAGCGCAGGTACTGGTCGAGCGTCAATGGCCCGATCACCAGCCGGAACTTGTTCTGCCGATCGGCCACGACCTCTCCCGCAATCGCCCCCATCGCCATGACACTGGAAGCGCGTGCCTGGCCCAGGTGGCACTGGTCTTCGTCGTCGATGCGAATCCAATGCAGCACGAACTCCTGGAGCTGCACGGGCACCGCGAAGAAACGAGCCAGCGTGGCAGCCAATCCGTCGGGGTTGCGTGCCTCCCGGGTCAGGTGCGTCGAGGCCGCGAGGCGGGCATGCGTGGGCAACGCCGAATCACGGATTTCCAGCGGGTCATGCCCCGTGAGGCGAGCTACGTAGCGACTGAAGGCCTCGTCCTCGGCACGGTCCAGTCCCGCCGCCGCCTGGCTCTGCGCCCATGCGCGGTACATGTGCGTCAGGTAGCGGTGGTGGAAAAGGTCCAGGAAATCCGCCAATGTGCTGTCGTTGTAGTTCTCGACACGGTCGCGGATCAGCTCCGTGTAATGCAGCGGAAGTGGTCCGTTGGGACCCAGCAGGCCCAGACCGTACACGCGCACCGTGGGTACGTCCGGGTTGTTTCCCGAGCGTGGCAGCGCCGCGCCCGGAAAGGCCGGTTGCTGCTCACCCGGCAGCGCCGCGCCGGCGATTTCGCGCGGCGCGAATATCAATGCCGCCACCTGTCCCAATCGAAAGGGCTCTTGCTGCGGACGGCTGGCGAGCCCGATCGGGGGCTGCGGCGAACAAGCCGCGCCGATGCGCCTCAATACGGCAAAGAAGCCGAACTTCCAGGGCGTATCGCGCAATCGCGTGAACATTTCCTGCAGCGCGGGCTTTCCGGGAGATTGCCTCACAGAACGCCTTCGCGATCGCTGTCGTCATGGCGAGCGCCTGTTCCGGCCGAACCGATCCGGACATGGCTGTCCGGCGAGAGCTCATGGTGCTCGCGCCGCGTCAGACTCGGCAACGGGACCTTGGCCACGCGGGCAAGCTCCGGCGCGAACATGCCCAGCAGCTCCGGCGAGGGCTCTGCATCGAGAAGTCCCGATCTCGCGAGCGGTTCGAACGCCTCGATGACTTGGTCGATGCCTTCGCGCGGCAGCAGGATGTCGCGCAGCAAGGGATACGTCTCAGCCTGCCTGCTCAACTCCTCCAAGGTGGGGGCGGCCTCCGTACCGAAAGCCGCGAAGCCTTCCCAGGGCGTGCGGCCGGCGAGTTGACCGGGATCCTGGACCACGCGCACGAACTCCTCGTGCAACTCATCCAGCAGAACATCTGCAGGTCCGGCATCGAGCGATGGCCCGGCGGAAGGCGCGGTCCGCGCTTCGAATCGCGGTCTTTCGTCAAGCAGTGCAGCCAAGGTGTCCGCAGCGGGTCGAGACCTTGCACCCGCGATGTCGAGCACGCCGAAAGGGTCTGCCAGAGGATCGATTCGCCGGCCGTTGTCGCTGCCCTGGCCATTGAGGTCGCGCAGATCGAAGGTTTGTGGCGGCGCGGTCCCGATGGTCGGGTCTTCAGGCACGGCCAACTGGATCGCTTGTATTTCGAGGGCCGCTGGCATTGGTTCAGGCGCTTGTCGAGCCTCTTGCGTCCCTTGCTCCAGCACGAAGCGCAGCAGCCCCAGTTCGAGCGTATCGCCTACCGCGACAGGCACCACCGCGCCTGCCCGGACTCGCTTGCCGTTGCGCGCGCACATCAGCGTGTAGCTGCCATTGCTCAATTGCCATCCCTCCGCTTCCCCGCACCAGGCAATGCGGCACAGATTGGCGACGGCTCCTGTGCCAACGCCGTGGTGCTCGGCACACGGCTGGAGGATGTCGGCCATGCCCGCGCCGGCCGGCGGAATCGACATGGTTTCATCTCGCGACTCGCCACCGCTGTGGGTGAGGCGAAGAACCAAAGGAGCCACGTGAGTAGCGTTCCCTGCATCAGGACTGCCAACTTTCACGGCGAGGCGCTCCATAGTCTTTTCAGCTTGTGGGCCGCACCGATGAAACGGCCGTTGGCGTCCTGTTGCCAGAACGCACTTTCGGCACGGGCGCCTTGCAAACGGTGCGGCCAATCGGCCCACGGAAGATGGCGAACGCCATGCAGTTCGGCCGCGGGATCGTTGCGAGGGGCCGGGCCCGCTCGCTGATCGAGCAAAGCTTGCATCCAGCGAACGCGCTGTACGGAGAAGTCCTTTTCCAACTCGCGGCTCTCTGTGCGCAGCGCATGCAACGTGGTCTCCAGGGCATGAATATCGGCAAGTCCCATGCATGCCTGGCGAGCGACGGCGCGCGCAAGCCAGAACTGCCAATCGAGCGGCTGACAAAGCTGTGCCTCGAAATGCCGGATGGCCCGGCGCGGCAACTCCTGCTGATAGATCACCAGGGGATGAGACCGCCCTTCCCTGTCGACGGACAGCGCAATCACGCCAAGCACAAACCGTTGCCGCGCGAACGGCAAGGTGCCGGGTGGCAGCGCGAACGCCACCGGCACCGACATGGCCCTCGCGGTGGCCTCGACGTCCGCGTCAAGGCCGTGCGTCGCGAGCCATTGCGTCCACGCCTCCGCTTCACCCTGCCGCACGCCGCTGCATACGAGGTCCGTGTGGCCCCGCAGCCTGCCCCAGATTGCCGGTGGAGATGTGCGCCAGGGAGCGATCAGTCTTGCGAGCATGGAATCAAGACTTCATGCCGCGCGACCCGGGCAGCGGAAGCCCTTGAGCACATCGCTGTTGAGCGGATTGGGCTGGCTGCCCGAGTTGATGTCGATCAACGCCTTGCGACCGTCGAACGAATATTCGACGCTCAGCCGCCCTGGTGTCGCCGTGTTCACGATGCGACCCTTTTCAAGCAATCGGAACAACGCCCATGGACCACTGGCCAAAAATGTCGAGGTAGGGCCCGAGATTCGCGGATTGGCCGTGATCTCCGCCATTGCCCCGCCACGCGGCCCAGGCCAGTGAACGGTAAACGCCTGCACCGGGCCATGGATGTAGCGCTGGCCCTGCCCGTCGATGTCGATGATCAGGTCGGTGATGCTGGGTTCCAGTTCGAGCACCCGCAGGTCCATCTTCCACGCCAGCTTCTTGCCGCCCGCATCGCGGAAGAAAAGGTCGCGTATCTGCTGAGCGCGGTAGAAGGCATCGAGGTTCGGCCCGCTCTGGGCCAGCAGCTTGAGCAGTTCGCCAAGCAATGTCGGCCCCGGGGTCGCGGGGGCCAGCGCCACTCCGCCGGCTACGCCCTCCGCGCCAGCAACGGCCTGGACCGCATTCGGGTCCTTGTAGCGCCACGGGCGCACGCTGGTATCGACGTAGGAAGCCAGGTACTTGTTGAAGAACTCGTCCGCGGCGCCGCTTGCGGCGAAGACCAAGGTGAAGTCTTCGATCGATGCGTCCTGCGCGACCGCGGCCAGCGGATAGCGCCCTTCCACGCCGCGCTTGCACGGTTCGCTGACCTGCATCGCCATCAGACCCATGATGCGATCGAGCTGCTGCTGGGCCTGGTTGCGCAGGATGCCGGTGGAGCCGAGCGCCACCTTGTCGCCGCCGCTCGTGGCCAACGCGGTCAGCACCTCGCGAAACGGCGCCGGGAGTTTTCCGGCCTCCAGCTTCAGCCGCGAACCGACTTCGGAGCCTCCGGGTGGAAGGCTGCCTGCAGTCAGCGCCGTATCGGCCACGACCAACAATGTGTAGAACTCGTTGACCAGGCCCGAGATGGTCTCGAGCCTCGGCTTGGCACCGGCAGCGCCGACGTTTCCCGCACCGATATCCGGCTGGCCCGTCACCACTTCGCGCAGCGCAGCAAAGCGGTTGTCGACGATTTCCTTTTCGAGTCGCTCCTCCGCGCGAATACCGAGATTCCTGCCGATCGCGCTCGTCTGCTTGCTGAGTTCATCGGAGGCCTTGTCGAGGAACCCTTTTTCCTCCTGGGCACGCACGACCAGCGGACGCGACAGCGTGGTCTCGCGCGCCGCAGCACGCGCCAGCCGCGCCAGGGGCGAGTCGGGCGCGGCGAACTGCCGCAACACGCTCAGGTCGAACCCCAGGCTGGTGCCGGTGGTGTCGCTGCCCCCGACCGTGCGGATCGATTCGAGAAAGGCTTCCCAGTGCTGGGCGTATTCGCTCAGGTACTGGCGACGGATGTCGTCGAGGAACGGATCGTTCTGCAATTTGCGGGCAGCGGCATCGAGCACCGCTGAGGCATTGCGCCCCATCACCCATGCGTCGTCGTCAATGGCCTGCCCGACGAATTCCGGCAAGCGCTTGCTGAAGACATCGTGGTATCCGTCGTAGGTGAAGAGGCCCGGCACGCCTTTCTCGAGAGGCAGGCCGCCGGCACGGGAGAACACGGTGCCGGCTTGCGGCCCGACCGCGCGGACCAATGTGAATTCCTGGGGCGCCTCGCGCAGCATTGCCGCCTTGGCGCGTTCGTAGACGCGTTGCGTCGAGGTGTTGCTGTTCAAGAAGTCCTGCACCGCACGCACGAGCGCCTCGTTGGGCAGCGATGCCGATTGCACCGGACGCTCACCGGAGAAAAGTGCCGTGGCATGGCCTGTCATCGAAGCGCGTCCGCCGAAGGCAGCGGCACTGTCGGTGCGCTCCCAGTCCTTGAGAACCCAGTTTCGGACGTCCCGGGCACCTCCCTTCATATACCGGTCCTTGTCGTGCAGGAGCTTGTAGACGCGCAGGGTTTCATAAGCGGTCTTGGCATCGCCGTCCTTCATGCTCTGTGTCAGAACCGCCTCAATGCGCTGCAGGATGGTCGGCAGCAAGGTGTGGTCCTGCAACTGGGCATAGGTGTCGGCGGTCACTGCAAGCACTGGCGGCACGCTGTACAGGCCATAGCGGAAGCCGCTCGGCGGGCTGTCGATGTCCAGCCCTGCATAGCCGGGCAACTCGCGTGCGCCGTTCAGTACATCCGGCACGCCAGATGGCTTGAAGCTGCCGAGCAGCGCGCTCACTTGTCCGGCGAGCACATCGGTACGCTGGCTGACGGTGTCCAGGTATCGGCGGTTGTTGCCGAAACTCACGGCCAGCGCACCGGCCAGCCAGATGAAGAGCACGAGCGCCAGGGCGTGCCCCATCAGGCGCAGCAGCCGGAACCGAAACTCCCAGCGCAGATTGGGCCTCACCAAGTGGGCTTCCGGGATGATGACCTTGGTCAGCAGCTCCTGGAGAAAGAACCCTTGCTGCCCCTGCTCGGACGACGTACCCGCGGCCTGCAGGTTCGAAGATGACGACAGACCGAGGCTGCGCTGCAGTCGCTGGACCAACGTCTGTTGATCGGCGGGCACCTCCACATGGGCTTGCGCACCGCTCGTGAAGTACACGCCACGCAGCGTGTCGTGCAACTGGGTCCTGTCGAAACGCGAGACGAGAAAGATCTGGTCCAGCATCGGCACCAGCGGCACAGCCAAGGCGGCCAGTTCCTTGGGCAGTGCAAACAAGCGCTTGCGGCGCTCGACGTCGAACTCTTCGTTCAGCCGCGCGCGAAGCCCATCGGCCAGCCGGTCATTGAGCAGTGCAAGCTCCGCCTCCACCTGCGTGCGCAGGGTGTCCCGGACCTGCACACCGGGCCGCGCGGTCTTCAGGCCGCGGAATGGCAGCGTGAAGCCCCAAGCCTGCATACGCCCTTCGCTGGTGAGCGATTGAAAATATTCGCTGAATCCCCGCAACAAATCCATCTTCGTGACGACCACATACACGGGAAAGCGAATACCCAACTCCTGGCGCAGATCGGTCAGGCGGTCGTGCACCAGGCTCGCATGCTCGGCACGCTCCATCTCGGTCATGGTCAGCAGCACGCCTGCATCGAGCGCGACGATCACGCCATTGAGCGGCGCACGCGTCCGGTGATTGCGCAGCAGGCCGAGGAAAGCGCGCCACTCGACCGGATCGGTTGCGGGATTGCGCTCCTGCGTGGTGTAGCGGCCTGCTGTGTCGATGAACACGGCCTCGTTGGCAAACCACCAGTCGCAATGCAGCGTGCCCCCTTCCGACTTGAACACCACGCGCTTCGACGCATTGCCCATCTGGCGCGCCAGGGGAAACTGCAGTCCGGCGTTGAGCAGCGCCGTGGTTTTCCCCGCGCTGGCGCTGCCGATGACCATGTACCAGGGCAGCTCGTACAGATAGCGATTGCCTTCGAACAGGCGACGCAATCCGCCACTGCCGCGCAGTCCTTTGAGTTGCGCCAAGGCGCGATTGACTGCGGCCGTGACCGTCTTGATCTCTTCCTTGGCTGTCTCGTCCTTGCCCGCGTCCTTCCCGAAGCTCAGGACCTTCGCGAGCAGGTCCTCGTTGTTGCGCAAGGCCTGCCAGAAGCGATAGAGCCAGTACAACGCGTACAGCAGCAAGATCGCGCCAATGATCGCCACGCGCACCCCGACGGATGCGAGCGGCTTTACAGCACCAATATCTAGCAAGGGCCCCGCGTGCCAGAGCAACAGGCACAGCGCTGCCACCCCGACCAGGCTGTACGGCCCCGAAACGAGCCAGAGGATGCCGAGCACCAACAGCAGCACGATGAATGCCACGCGCACGCCGACCGAGGCCAGCGGACGCAGTCCATCCACGGCAAGCAAGGGACCGACGAACCAGATCGCCAGTGCCAGCAGCACCATGGCGACGAAAGCCAGCATCTGCCGGGAAAAAAGAAATGCCAGGAACTGTTTGAGGTATTGCATGAGTGACTCTCGGCCTGCCTCTAGCGCGCCGCTGGCGTTGCGGCGGTACCGCCATCGCCCTGAATGACGACGATGTCGACGCGGCGATTCCTGGCTCGCCCGGCTGCCGTTGCGCTGTCGGCCATCGGCATCGTGTCGCCGCGCCCTTCGGTACGGATGCGCG
Source organism: Variovorax sp. W1I1 (assembly GCF_030815625.1). NCBI lineage: Bacteria > Pseudomonadati > Pseudomonadota > Betaproteobacteria > Burkholderiales > Comamonadaceae > Variovorax > Variovorax sp. W1I1. The sequence goes on from NZ_JAUSWZ010000001.1 coordinate 3,019,581, forward strand.
ACGCCACCACGCCCTTGCCCAGCAGCACGGCGGTCACTGCTTCGGCCCGCTTCTCGCTCAAGACCTGGTTGTTGGGAAACTCGCGGGTCTTGATCGGGCGGTTGTCGGAGTGGCCGGTGACCTGTACGGAGCCCGAGACCTGGTTGATCTCGTCCGCCACCTTGTCCAGGACCGGAAGAATCTTTGCGTTCAGACGCGCCTGGCCGGGGACGAACATGTCGTCACCCCTGAACGAGACCGCGCTGCGGTGCTCGTCTTCTTCCACGCTCACGGCGCCGCGTGCGATCTCGGGGGCTAACAACTCTTTCAGGCGCAGTGGCTTGACCGCTGGCGCTGGCGGTGCGGGTGGCGGACGCATCCGGCCAATGGCGGCGATGCGTTGCTCCACGTCGGCGCTGGTCTGCAACAGCTGGTACTTGTACCAGGCGAACAGGCCGCACAAGATCAATGTCAGCAGCGACACCGTCAGCCACACCGGAATGCTGCGCAACAGGCGGAACGTACCTTCACCCACGCCCTTCCAGTGCGGGGAAAGATCGCGCGGGACTTCGCCCCGCGCCGTACCAAGCAGCGTGAAAAGCCGATGGCGAACCGTCTCCAACTGCCGACGCCCATTGGTCGCCGTGCCGAAGCGCCCCTCGAAGCCCAGCCCCAGGACTTGGTACATCAGCTCGAGCAGATCGATGTGCTCCTGCGGACTGGCGGCCAGCCGGCCGACCAGCAGGAAGAACTTGTCGCCGCCCTTCGTGTCACCGTGGAATTTCGCAGCCAGTTGCTGTCCGGCCCAGATGCCGGCTTCGCCATTCTTGCCGCCGCCCCACTCCGTGCTGTTGGCCGCCTCGTCGAGTGCGGTGCACAGCGAATAGCTGGCCGCGACCGCATGTTCGTGCCTGATCTGCGCGCTGCCGCAGAGCGATTGAAAGCTCGCGACCTCGCGCTCCAGCAGCTGATGCAGGATCGTGACGCCCTCACTGCCGAGCGTCGCCGGCATGTCGGCGAGTGCGCGCAGCAGCGGCTGCGCGGCTTCGAGCAGGGGATTCTTGGCGGCAGTGACCGCGAGCAGACGCACTTGCATCGATGGCTCGGGGGCAAGATGCACACCCTTATCCGGATCGCCCGGCCAGGAGTCGTTGGATGAAGGGTCGGCAGACGGATCGAGCCCTCTCGAGTCGTCTTGGGGCTCTTCCTGGTTGTGCATGGGATCTTCGACAAAGGGTTTCATTTCTCTCGGACGCCCCAGAGCTCAAGACGCAAACCAGGGAACTCACCCGCCACATGCAACGCCAGTCCACCGTGCTTGACCATGTGCTCCCACAACGGCCCGCGCGAGTCGATCTGAAAGTAGACAAAGCCCGCGTTGAAAGGGATCTGGCGCGGCGGCACCGGCAGCGTTTGCAGCGGAATGCCGGGCAGATGCGAGCGGATGAGTTCGCCGAGCCGATCGCTCGGCCCGACCTTGCATCGCGCCGGAAACTCGCTGGCCAGCTGATCGGGCGGTGTATGAGCCGCCACGGCGAACACGAGGCTCGAGAAGCCTTGCAGCTCCGAGGGCTCGACACTTGCCACGCGCACGCCGTTGGCGCGATTGGCGAGGGGAATGCTTTGCGCACTGCGAACCAGTACATCGTTGAGCAAGGCCTGTACATCGGCTATCAGCCCCCTGAAAGACAAACACGGATCGATGTGCCGATAGGCCGGGTGCTCGGTGGGGCGACGCGTGCTCGCCCGCACGAACGTCGCAAGCTCTCCGCTGAGAGAGCACAAGGCGGTGTACAGCACCTCCGGCGAGGTCTCTCGCACACGCAGCCAGTGCTCGAACAAGGGCTCGTAGCGATTGAGTATCTGCAGCAGCAGGAAATCGGACACTTCGGCCGATTCGCTCGACTTGCCGTCATTGCCGCTGAGCCGTGCCGCGAGCGTTTGCGCGCGGAGACGGCACAGGCCGTGCAGGTTCGTCACCCAGTCGGCCAGCAGCGGGCTCGCACCGTAGCCGGCGACGGGCGGGATCAGATACGGATCGGTGGCGATGCTCCCATCGGAACGCAGCACCGTCACCTTGGCGAGCGGAAGACCGATCCAGGCATCGGTCAGCTCCCGTTGCGGAAGCAGACGCAAGCGAAGGCGCGAAAGCTGCACCGTCTTCGGGCCTTGCCCGATGGAATTCGCGTCGCGCAACTCGGTGTCGAAAACCGAGAAGCGCGCGAGCGACGCCGCAGCAGCCATCGCGTCGTCGAAAGTCGTTTCCTCGCCATTGGGCGTGCGAATGGGCACGGCCAGATGGATGACCTGCTCCAGATGCTCCGGCTGGATGGTGAGCGGCGCGGGCGGCAGCGTCTGGCCGGGGGCGTCGAAGGGGGTGCCGTCCGAAAAAATGCCTGCGGCACTGGCAAGCACCAGCTTGCCAAGGGACAGGGACTCCGCATCGATGCTGTAGTGATTGAAGCCCCAGTAGAACGGGCTGAGCGAGGCCGTGCGCTTGTGCGCGAGGTGTTCGAGATAGCGCTCCTGCTGCTGGAACAGCTGCGGGCGCAGGAAGAGTCCTTCGCTCCAGGCGACTTTGTTGTACCAACTCATGGAATCGATCGTTGTGCGTTCAAGTCGCAGGCCTATTTGAGAGGGGTGAGCTGGATGCCCTTGGCTTGAAGGTCGATCTGCAACTTGAGCTTGTTTGCCGGCAGGACCGAGCGATACCAGGCGACTTCCGGTGCGGGATCGATCTTTTGCACCGCTCGCCAATCGGCTTGCGCGAGATCGCGGTAGCCGGCGACGACACCGATGGCCGCAAGGTCGGGGTGCGACTTGCGGCGGATGGTCTTGACATCGCCGGGCCGCAGGATGAATTCGTCTCGAACGAGCAGCTCGCTGCCGATCAGGGCCTTGTCATTTCTGGAGAGCGAAAAGTAGTCGGCGGCTTCGAAGACGCCTTCCGACTTGAGTTCGTAGATGCGCACCAGGATGGGCGCCGCCCTGCCCTTGTCGTCGGGATTGACGCCGGCCTCCGCCGTGATCGTGATGTCGAGCTTTGTCTGCTCTCGCGGGTAAGAGAACTGGGCATGCGAGGGCCGTGTCGTCCCCAGCGCGAACGCCAGAACGAGCAACGAGAGCACCATGAGAAGCCATTGCCGTGAGGCGGTTCGCCGGGGACAAGGCACATTGAATGACATGCTGAAAAGGACGTGATGCGATCCGGAGACGGGGATGGCCATATGCAGCGCAACGCACCTTCGTGCGCCACGCCGCTTGAGGCCGTAAGGCTCTGAGCTGGCTCAGGCCCTGCCGGCGTTGTCAGGACTCCTTGTTGCCCTTGATGTCGTAGCCAGCCGTGACCGCGCCACCGCTGCCGCCCTGGGCGTTCTGCACCGAGTACTCCTGCTTGATCTTTGAGAACGACAAACGAACACGCTCCTTGACACGAAGTTCGTCAGAGTTCGATCCGGAGGGTTGGACCAAGGTGATGATCACGTCACTGAACGTGAACTTGAGGTATTCGAGCGGATTGCCGCCGGCCTTGCGAACGGTGAGCTTCGCCTCCTGAACGTGCTTGCCTGTGAGGCAATACTTCATCAGGTTGGGACTCGATCGATCGACGTAGTGTTCGAACTCCAGGTCTTCGACCGTGGCCTTGCCCGCGCCGCCGCCTGAGCCGGCATGCATCGTGGATTCCTGGAAGACCTTCCAGTTGAAGGTCAGAACCTCGATTTCATTCTTGTGGTCGGAATCCTGGGATTCACCTTCGATCCCGTTGATTTTCAGAAAAATGTCTTGCGTCATAAAAACTCCCTGAACTTTGTTTTTTCAATATCTGACTGATGTGCTCCAGCACCCTTCGGGGCTTCGAGCGACTTCGCGGGGTGGCGTCTTTGCGCCACTTCATCGAACAACTCGGAATGGATGGAGGCAGGCCTGTCAGGCTGCCTCTTTGAGAGACGGCAACTTTGCGACGAGGCGCAATGAAACGGTCAAGCCTTCGAGCTGGAAGTGCGGACGCAGGAAGAACTTCGCGCTGTAGTAGCCGGGATTGCCCTCGATGTCTTCCACCACGACTTCAGCCGCCGCGAGCGGCCTGCGCGCCTTGGTTTCCTGCGAGGAGTTGGCGGGATCGGCATCGACGTAATGCATGATCCATTCGTTGAGCCAGCGCTGCATGTCCTCGCGCTCCTTGAAGGAACCGATCTTGTCGCGAACGATGCACTTGAGGTAGTGCGCGAAACGGGTGCTCGCGAACAGGTACGGCAGGCGGGCCGACAAGTTGGCATTGGCCGTCGCATCCGGGTCCATGTACTCCTGCGGCTTCTGCATCGATTGCGCACCGATGAAGGCAGCGTGATCGGTGTTCTTCCGATGCACCAGCGGAATCAGGCCTGCCTTGGCGAGCTCGGCTTCGCGGCGGTCCGAGATCGCGATCTCGGTCGGGCATTTCATGTCGAAGCCGCCGTCGTCGGTCGGGAAGGTGTGGCATGGCAGGTTTTCCACCGTGCCGCCCGACTCCACGCCGCGGATCATCGTGCACCAGCCGTAGAGCTTGAAGCTGCGGTTGATGTTGACGGCCATGGCATAGGCCGCGTTGCTCCAGACGTAGTTCCGATGATCGGCGCCTTCGGTTTCCTCCTCGAAATCAAACTCGTCGACCGGGTTGATCTTTGCGCCATAGGGCAAGCGCGCGAGAAAGCGCGGCATGGCGAGGCCGACGTAACGCGAGTCCTCGGTGTTGCGCAACGAATTCCAGGGCGCGTGCTCGAGGTTCGAGGTGATCTTCGCCAGGTCGCGCGGGTTCGCAAGCTCTTGCCACGACTCCATGCCGAGCAACGAAGGTGCCGACCCCGCGATGAATGGCGCATGCGATGCGGCCGAGATCTTGGCAATGGCGCCGAGCAGTTCGACATCGGGCGGCGTGTGGTCGAAGTAATAGTCCGCCACGAGGCAACCATAGGGCTCGCCACCGAGTTGTCCGTACTCTTCCTCGTAGATGCGCTTGAAGATCGGGCTCTGGTCCCATGCAATGCCCTTGTGGCGACGAAGCGTGCGGCGCACTTCATCCTTCGACACATCCATGAAACGGATCTTGAGCTTCTCGTCCGTTTCGGTGTTGTAGACCAGGTGGTGCATGCCGCGCCAGGCCGACTCGACCTTCTGGAACTCGTCCTTGTGCAGCACGAGGTTGATCTGCTCCGAGAGCTTTCGATCGATCTCCGCAATGATGGCCTCGATGCTGCTGTAGGCATCGTCGGTCATCGTCGCGGCATTGACGAGCGCCTGCTCGGCCAAGGTGCGGACGGCCGCCTCGACGGCGTCACGAGCCTCATCGGTCTTGGGCTTGAACTCCTTGTCCAGCAGGGACGCAAAGTCGGAAGGGTTGGCGTATTGCGCCGTGACCGGCGCGTCGAGCACGGCATCGCTTGTGGTGTTCATGTGAAGTTCCTAGGTTCGGATTCACGCCGCCGAGTCGGCAGTCGGTGCGTCGTTGTGATCTGTTGCCGCGCGGGGCTTGGGAGCTTGCGCCAGCGACTTCATGAGCGCGGGGTCCTGCAGCAGCTTGTTGAGCAGGCCTTCGGCGCCGGCCTTGCCGTCCATGTAGGTCTGGAGATTGGCAAGCTGGGTGCGCGCCTCGAGCAGCCGGCCCAATGGCTCGACCTTGCGGGCCACGGCGGCCGGCGAGAAGTCATCGATGCTCTCGAAGGTGATGTCGACCATGAGCTGGCCCTGGCCCGACAGCGTGTTGGGTACGGCGAAGGCCACGCGCGGCTGGATCGCCTTCATGCGCTCGTCGAAGTTGTCGATGTCGATGTCGAGGAACTTGCGGTCGGCCACCGGCGGCAATGTCTGGGTGGGTTTACCGGAAAGATCGGCCAGCACTCCCATGACGAAAGGCAACTCGATCTTTTTCTCCGAGCCGTAGATTTCCACGTCGTATTCGATCTGCACGCGTGGGGCCCTGTTGCGGGCGATGAATTTCTGACTGCTGTTGTTGTTTGTCACGAAAACTCCCTGATGAAAACTAAGAAATAGAGCCTTGGAAGCACTGCGCTTCGAAGCGTCAGACGTATTCGGTATGGCAGGTGACGACATCTCCTTCCTGCAAGTACGGCCCTGTTTTTCCGAGTGGCCTTGCGTCGACGGACATCCGGACGATCGTTCGCTTTTCCTGCAAGGCGTTGAGCCACTGCCGCGACAAGACCGGGAGCAGGTTCTGCTCGATGAAGCCCGTCAGTCGGCGTGCCCCGGTTTCATGCGTGCCGCATCGATCGACTATTTCGGCCACCAAACCCGAGGCGTAGTGCAATTCGATGCCGTGCTGCTTTTTCATCCGATCGACCACATGGTCCAGATGCAGCGAGACGATGCGACCCAAGGCCTCCACACCCAATGGGAGGTAAGGCACGACGGACAGGCGACCCAAAAATGCGGCCGGAAAAATCTGGCGAAGAACAGGCTGGAGCGCTTCGCGCAGGGTTTCCACTTCGGGCGGCGATGCAGGGTCTTCGCAAAGGCTCTCGATGAGTTCCGCACCGGCGTTGCTCGTCAACAGGATGGTCGTGTTCCTGAAGTCGATGCGGCGGCCTTCTCCATCCTCCATCCAGCCCTTGTCGAACACCTGGTAGAAGATTTCGTGGACGTCCGGATGTGCCTTTTCCACCTCGTCGAGCAGGATCACGCTGTAGGGCTTCCGGCGCACGGCCTCCGTCAGAACACCGCCCTCTCCGTAGCCCACGTAGCCCGGCGGCGAGCCCTTCAGTGTCGAGACGGTGTGCGGCTCCTGGAACTCGCTCATGTTGATGGTGATGAGGTTCTGCTCGCCGCCATACATGGCGTCCGCAAGTGCCAACGCGGTTTCGGTCTTTCCGACGCCTGAAGGACCGGCCAGCAGGAAGACGCCGACCGGCTTGTCCGGATCGGTCAGACGCGCCCGCGACACACGGATGCGCTCCGCGATCGCGGCAAGCGCGCGGTCCTGGCCGACGACGCGTTCGCCGAGCGTGGCTTCGAGTCTGAAGACCGCGGCAACTTCGTCTTGCACCATCCGGCCAACCGGTATTCCCGTCCAATCTGCAACGATGGCCGCGATCACCGACTCGTCGACTTGGGAAAGAACCAATGGCGTGTCCTGCTGGCGCAACAGGAGTTCTTCTTCCAGGGCATGCAGTCGCGCCGAGGGCCACTCGCCCTCGGCGCCACTCTCCCCCTCCTCCTCCCTCTTCTTTGTTCTCAGCGATTGAATCTGCTGAACCATCGCAAGCTCTTCTTGCCACCGGGCCTCGTAGGTCGAGAGTTCATGTTCGGTGGCATCGAGTCGGGCATTTGCCGCTTCGAAGCGCTTTGATCGGGCGTCACTGCCTCGCGAGATCACGCTTTCCTGAGCCAGCAAGGCGAGCTCCACGTCCAGGGCTGCGATCCGTTGGCGCAGTTGATCGACCACGACGGGCGGCGTGTGCAGCGACATGGCGACGCGTGCACAGGCCGTGTCGAGCAGGCTGATGGCCTTGTCCGGCAACTGGCGCGACGGAATGTAGCGATGGGACAGGGACACCGCCGCTCGCACCGCCTCGTCCAGTACCGTGACACCGTGATGTTCGGCAAAGACGGCGACCAGCCCGCGCACCATTTCGGCGGCCGAGGCCTCTTCTGGCTCGGAGACCTGCAGCGTCTGGAAACGACGGGTCAGCGCAGGGTCCTTCTCGATATGGCGCTTGTATTCGCTCCACGTGGTCGCGCCGATGGTGCGCAAGGTGCCGCGTGCGAGAGCAGGCTTGAGCAGATTGGCCGCATCTCCGGTACCGGCCTGTCCGCCGGCACCGATCAGGGTGTGCACCTCGTCGATGAAAAGAACGACCGGCTGACTCGACTTGCTCGCTTCTTCGAGCAGCGACTTCAGACGGGACTCGAACTCCCCCCGCATGCTGGCGCCGGCTAGCAACGCCCCCACATCGAGGCTGAGCAGGCGCGCATCGCGCAGCGATGGCGGAACCTCGCCGTTGGCGATTGCCAGCGCGAGTCCTTCGACCACGGCCGTCTTGCCCACCCCGGCCTCTCCGGTGAGCAGAGGGTTGTTCTGCCGCCGGCGCAGCAGGATGTCGACCATCGTGCGGATCTCGTGTTCGCGGCCGATCACGGGATCGATTTCGCCGCTGCGTGCGCTGTCGGTCAGGTCTCTGCAATACCGAGCCAGGGCAGATTTGCCATCTGACGAATCTGCAATCGCGCCGCTCGCTTCTCCTGGCGTTGCAGCCGGGAGGCCCAAGCCGTCGTGCGGCCCTTCGTTGTGTTCAGGGGAGCCTTCGATGAGAGAGGCGACGGTATCCGTCAATTCCTCGACCGGGAGCTTTCGGAATGCGGGCGATATACCAAGGAGCAGCCGCCGCAAATCCGGCGTTTGCACCAGTGCCGCAAGCAGCCACGCACTGCGCACCCTGCGATCGCCGAATTCGAGGCTGGAGAGAATCCAGGCGCGCTCGATGGCCGTTTCGACGTGATGGGAGAAATCGCTAAGCGATGTCGCGCCCGAAGGCAATTCCGACAATCTGGAAATCAGGTCTTTTTCGACAGCCTGAAAATCAATTTGGTAATGGCGGCAGATGCGATGCAAATCGCTGTCATTGATTTGCCAGATTTGATGAATCCAGTGCGTCAATTCGACATATGGATTTCCTCTCAGCTTGGCAAATGCTGTTGCGGCTTCAATGCCGCGAAACAGGGTGAGATTGAGCTTGCCGAACAACGCCCGTCGGGAGATCGCCATTGCAACCTATCGGTTCGCAGGTGACGTCAATTGCGCAATGAAATCACGCGGCTTTCCACTCGGCAAAGCACTGACGCCTGCTGTTTTCCTGCCCATTTCTCGCTCCCTATGCTTTTTCGAATAGGCGCGATTCTGCGTGCTTGTGCAGACCTGTGGCGGAGCACAGTTTCTACCAATAGTTAAACACCGAAAGCAGGCAATTGATCTGTGAAATTTCTCCGGGAGCAGACGATCCAGAAATTTGCAAGTAGTAATTTCTATTGAATGAAGCGGATATTCGGCCAACAAAAAAGCCCTTGAATTCCTTTCGGAAGTTCAAGGGCTCGTTGCCTGACGTCGCAAGACGTCGAAGCGCGCAGTCGATTACATGTGTTCGATCATGACCTGCCCGAAGCCCGAGCAGCTCACCTGCGTCGCGCCTTCCATCAGGCGCGCGAAGTCATAGGTCACCCGCTTGCTGGCAATCGACTTTTTCATCGCGCTGATGATCAGGTCGGCCGCTTCGATCCAGCCCATGTGGCGCAACATCATTTCGGCCGAGAGGATTTCGGAGCCGGGGTTCACGTAGTCCTTGCCGGCGTACTTGGGCGCGGTGCCGTGCGTGGCCTCGAACATCGCGACGGTGTCGCTCAGGTTCGCGCCCGGGGCGATGCCGATGCCGCCGACCTGTGCGGCCAGCGCGTCGGACACGTAGTCGCCATTGAGGTTCAGCGTGGCGATGACGCTGTACTCGGCGGGACGCAACAGGATCTGCTGCAGGAACGCATCGGCAATGCTGTCCTTGACGGTGATTTCCTTGCCCGTCTTCGGGTTCTTGAACTTCATCCATGGGCCGCCGTCGATCAGCTCGGCGCCGAACTCCTTGGCGGCCAGGTTGTAGGCCCAGTCACGGAAGCCACCTTCGGTGAACTTCATGATGTTGCCCTTGTGCACGATGGTCACGCTCGGCTTGTCGTTGTCGATGGCGTACTGGAAGGCCTTGCGCACGAGGCGCTCGGTACCTTCGATCGACACGGGCTTCACGCCGATGCCGGACGTGTTGGGGAAACGGATCTTCTTAACGCCAAGCTCGTCCTGCAGGAACTTGATGAGCTTCTTGGCCTTGTCGCTTTCCGCTTCGAATTCGATGCCGGCATAGATGTCTTCCGAGTTCTCACGGAAGATGACCATGTTGGTCTTGTGCGGCTCGCGCACTGGACTGGGGACGCCTTCGAAATACTGGATGGGGCGCAGGCACACGTAGAGGTCGAGTTCCTGGCGCAGCGCAACGTTCAGCGAGCGAATGCCACCGCCGACGGGCGTGGTGAGCGGGCCTTTGATGGAGACGACGTAGTCGCGCACCGCGTGCAGGGTTTCCTCGGGGAGCCAGACGTCGGGGCCATACACCTTGGTCGACTTCTCGCCGGCATAGACCTCCATCCAGTGGATCTTCTTCTTGCCGCCATAGGCCTTGGCCACTGCGGCGTCCACCACCTTGAGCATCACCGGCGTGATGTCCAGCCCCGTACCGTCGCCTTCGATGAAGGGGATGATCGGTTGATCGGGCACATTCAGCGAGTTGTCCGCATTGACCGTGATCTTCTGGCCTTCGGCCGGGACTTTGATGTGCTGATAGCTGGGCATGAGGTCGAAGGCTCCGGGAGTGATGTAATTTTGAGGAGGTGTCAGCGAATTCAGACAGCGAGGGGGTTCCGCTGTACAACCGGCTAACAAATCGCTGTACATTTTAGACGCTGCCCATCAGCTGGCGTTTGTCAACCATGGGGCCATTGGGCTCGTTACTGGCTGACCTTCTGCTCGCCGGGAGGCGTTTCCAACCAATTCTCGATAGAGGAATCTTCAATGAGCAAAATTCTCGCAGTCATGATCGCTGGTCTGTTCGCAGCTGGCGCCTATGCCCAAAACCCGGCCGGCACCACGCCCGAACAAGGGAACGCAACCAACAGCAAGTCGCAAGCACGCGCCGAAGCCAAGAAGGATGCCAAGCCCGCTGGTCAAGTGGCCGCTCCCGCTGGCGACATCGCCAAGACGCCTGAAGGCGGCAACGTCGGTGGCGACAAGGCTGCAGCCTCTGGCGAAAAGCGCGCCGAAACGCGCGACCAACGTCGTCGCAACAAGGACGGCAGCGTCAAGCGCAAGTCGACGCAAGGCGCTACGCCCAAGTAATTCGGCGTCCCCTGAAAAAAAAGCGCTCCTCGGAGCGCTTTTTTTTTCGCCCGCCGCAACCAAAGTGCTGTCAACCGCGTGCGATGGGCTCCGTTGAATGTGGACCTTCCACAGGGAGGTGATCCAAATCAACGATATCAAAGGATTTCTCATGAACAAGCTGCTCGCAGCCCTGGTCGCCGGTCTCTTCGCTGCCGGTGCTTTTGCTCAAACCCCCGCACCCGCGGCCGCCGCTCCGGCCGCACCTGCTGCTCACAAGGCCAAGGCCAAGCACGCAGTCAAGAAGCACAAGGTTCGCCACGTGGCCAAGGCCCACACGGCTGCCGCCAAGAAGGTGTAAGCTTTCAAGCTCACCCGGCAATGCCCGCATCAGCGGGCATTTTTATTGGTTACGGGCCGGGCCTTTCACAACCCCGCCCTGAAAGAGTTGTCCGATGTTTCAGCGTTTAGCCGCCCTGCTCCTGCTGTCCGCCTCGTTCGTGATGCCGACGCATGCCCAACAACAGCAGCAGCAACAACCCCAGACCGATCTTGCGCGCACGCAGTTGTCGGTCGGCCTGTACAAGATCGATACCCAGATTGCCCAGACGCCGCAGCAGCGTGAAATCGGGCTGATGTTCCGCAAGACCATGCCGCAGGCGGAGGGCATGATCTTCGTTTTCGAGCAGCCCGCCACGCAGTGCTTCTGGATGCGCAACACCCTGCTGCCGCTGACCGCCGCCTTCGTGGCGGATGATGGCCGCATCGTCAACCTGGTCGACATGCAGCCGCTGACCGAAAACTCGCATTGCTCCGAAGAACCCGTGCGCTATGTGCTCGAGATGAACCAGGGCTGGTTTGCCAAGAAGAACATCAAGAAGGGCGCCAAGCTCGGCGGCGAACTGTTCTCAGCCACCAAGCGCTGAGTTTCTGCCGCCTTCAGCCCACAAAAAAGCCGACCTGAGGGTCGGCTTTTTTTGATGCGCGAATGTGGCTCAGCCGAAGTTCTTCGCCGCAAAGTCCCAATTCACGAGCTTCGCCAGGAAGGTCTCGACGAACTTCGGGCGCAGGTTGCGGTAGTCGATGTAGTAGGCGTGTTCCCAAACGTCCACGGTCAGCAGGGCCGTGTCAGCGGTCGTCAGCGGCGTGCCGGCGGCGCCGGTGTTCACGATGTCCACCGAACCGTCGGCCTTCTTCACGAGCCACGTCCAGCCCGAACCGAAGTTGCCGACTGCCGACTTCACGAAGGCTTCCTTGAAGGCGTCGTAGCTGCCCCACTTCGCATCGATGGCCTTGGCCAGCGCGCCGGTCGGTGCACCGCCGCCTTGCGGCTTCATGCAGTTCCAGAAGAAGGTGTGGTTCCAGATCTGGGCCGCGTTGTTGTAGATGCCGCCGCTGGCCTTCTTGATGATTTCTTCCAGCGTGAGGGCTTCGAACTCGGTGCCCTTCTGCAGGTTGTTGAGGTTCACCACGTAGGCGTTGTGATGCTTGCCGTAGTGGTACTCGAGGGTTTCCTTCGAATACTCGGGTGCCAGCGCGTCGAGGGCGTACGGCAGGGGTGGGAGCACATGTTCCATGGTTTTTTCTCGTGGGTTGGTTGTGGGGAATAAAGGATTCTAGGAACTAATTTTCGAGGGCGCGTCGGACGTGTTCCCGTTGTTGCTCCCTCCATGCGTCACGGTCAGGTCAACCTCGCCATCCGCGAGCCGTGCGACGACCGCATCGCCTGCATGCAGCTTTTTCGCGCTGACGACCGCGCGGCCATCCGCATCGGTGAGCCAGGCGTAGCCGCGCTGCAGCACGAGTGCCGGATCGAGCAGACGCAGGCGCAGAGCCACCCGCTCCAGGCGTTCGCGCCGCTGCACAAGTGCGCGGTCGAATTTCGCTGGAAGATTGACCGCGATCGATCGTGGTACCTGCGCCAAGCGCTCCTGTCTTGACAGCACCGCAAAGTGCAGGCGCTGCGCATGGTGCGCCAGGCGAAGCTGCTGGCGAGCCACCAGGTTCGACGGACGGCCGAGGCGGCCTGCGGCCTGATCGAGCCGCTGCCCAAGCACGTCGAGGCGCGTGCCCAGCGCTTCGCCGAGCCGTTCATCGAGCAAGTCGAGCGCCCCAAGCCACAGGTCGCGCGGCGCGCTGACGAGTTCGGCCGCAGCGGTGGGGGTGGGCGCGCGCAAGTCCGCGCAGAAGTCGGCGATGGTGAAGTCGGTTTCGTGTCCGACACCGCTCACCACCGGCACGGGGCTCTGCACGATGGTCCGCGCCAGCGTCTCGTCGTTGAAGGCCCACAGGTCTTCGATCGAACCACCGCCTCGCACCAGCAGGATCACATCGACGGCCGGCTCCGATGTGTAGAGCGATTGCAGCGCGCGCACCAGCTCGGCGGGCGCATTTGCGCCCTGCACTGCCGCCGGGGCCAGGACCACGGGGATGTGCGGCACGCGCCGTCGCAGCGCGGTCACGACGTCGTGCAGCGCTGCCGCACCGAGTGAAGTGACGACACCCACCGCGCGCGGCATGGTGGGCAGCGCACGCTTGCGCGCCTGATCGAACAGGCCCTCGGCCTCGAGGCGCGCCTTGCGCTGCAGGAACTGCTCGAAGAGCGCGCCCTGCCCGGCACGCCTCAGGCTTTCGACGACCAGTTGGAGGTCGCCGCGCGGCTCGTACACGGCAAGACGTCCTCGCACCTCCACCTGGTCGCCATCCCGGGGCGAGAAATCGAGCAATCCGGCGGCGCGGCGGAACATCGCGCAGCGCAGTTGGCCGGACTCGTCCTTGAGCGAGAAGTAACAATGTCCACTTGAGGCGCGCGAAAAGCCCGATATCTCGCCGCGCACGCTGACCGGATTGAAGCGCGCGTCCAGCGTGTCGGCCACTGCCCGGCACAGCGCGCCGACAGCCCAGATGCGCGGCCCGGGCGCGGAATTCGTTTCACGCAAGTTCACAAAGCGCACGAATGGCCGAAAGCCACTCTTCCACAACAGGCCTGACTTCCCCCGCCCCAAGTCCCCCATGCGGGGCAGGCGCACGGTTTCTCGTGCAAGTGGTTGATTTCATTCAAAAAAGTACTGCTCAAAATTCAATCGATCTAGCGGAAAGGCCCATCCATGCGGGTTCAGACGAGTTGCGAAGCAGGTTAATCACAAAGTTATCCACAGAATCTGTGCGTCCTTGCTGACACGCAAACAAGCCGCATGCCGATGGTGGGCTCGGTGGATAATCGCCGCGCATTTGCAGTCTACGGGCCGGAGGATTTTCTTGTTTTCCATCATTGTTGCCGCGGGTTGGCCTATTTGGCCGCTGCTCGCTTGTTCGGTTATTGCGCTCGCGCTGGTTATAGAACGTTTCACGAGTCTGAAAACCGTGAAGGTGCTTCCGCCAAAATTGCTCGACGAAACCATCACTGTCTCGCGCGGAGCCATTCCCGGCCCGGACGTCGTCACGAAACTCGAACGCAACTCGATGCTCGGCCAGGTGCTGGCTGCGGGTCTTCGGGCGCTCAACGCCAATCCGCGCTGCACCGAAGACGATCTTCGCGCCGCCATGGAAGCGTCGGGCCGCACCATCGCTCACAAGCTGGAGCGCTACCTGCCGGCGTTGGCCACCATCGCCTCCGCTGCGCCGCTGCTCGGCCTGCTGGGTACGGTGATCGGCATGATCGAGATCTTCGGTTCGCAGTCGCCCGTCAACGGCGCGGTCGGCTCGGGGAACCCGGCGCAGTTGGCGCACGGCATCTCGATCGCGCTCTACAACACGGCGTTCGGGCTGATCGTGGCGATTCCCACGCTGATCTTCTGGCGCTACTTCCGCAGCCGTGTCGACGAATACCTGCTGAACCTCGAACTCTCGGGTGAGCGCTTTGCACGCCACCTGAACGCGCTGCGCAAATGACCCGCGCCCGCATGCAGTTTCGCCACGGCGCGCGCGACGAGCCGGAGATCAACCTGATCCCGTTCATCGACGTGCTGCTGGTCATTCTGATTTTCCTGATGCTGTCGACCACCTACAGCAAGTTCACCGAGATGCAGTTGCGGCTGCCGACGGCGGACGTGGACGCGCAGCGCGACTATCCAAAAGAAGTGATCGTCACGGTCTCCGCCGACGGCCGCTATACGGTCAACAAGGCCGCCGTTGCAGACCGCAACGTGAGCACCGTGGCCGCAGCGCTCGGCGCCGCGGCCACCGGCGGCAAGGAAAGCGTGGTGATCATCAGCGCCGACGCAAGCAGCCCGCACCAGGCCGTGGTCACGGTGATGGAAGCCGCGCGCCGCGCCGGCCTGATGCAGATCACCTTCGCCGCACAGTCGACGGCGCAAGCCGGGCACTGAGTGCCGTCGCAGGGCCGCAGCAGCACGGGCGCAGCCTCGCGGCTGCAGGACGCCTGGCTGCGCCGCGGCCTGCTGGCCTGCCTGCTGTGGCCGCTGTCGTTGCTCTACGGCGCGATCTTTGCGCTGCGCAGCTGGCTCTATAGCCTCGGATGGCTGCGGGCCGGACGCGTGCCTGTTCCTGTGATCGTCGTCGGCAACGTGATTGCGGGCGGTGCGGGCAAGACGCCTGTCGTGATGGCTGTCGTCCGGCATCTGCGGGCTCGTGGGCTTCAGGTCGGCGTGGTGTCGCGCGGCTACGGCCGCCGTACCGACGATTGCCGCGAAGTGCTCGAAGGGAGCGATCCCCACGATGTCGGCGACGAGCCAGCGCTGATCCACCATGCCACTAACGCCCCGGTTTTCGTCGCACGACGACGCATCGAAGCTGCACGCGCCCTGCTGGAGCGATATCCAGCCATGCAAGTGATCGTGAGCGACGACGGGCTGCAACACCTCGCGCTGGCACGCGACATCGAAATCTGCGTGTTCGACAACCGCGGCATCGGCAACGGCTGGCTGTTGCCCGCAGGCCTGTTGCGCGAGCCTTGGCCACGTCGTTGCGACTTGGTGCTTCACAGCGGCGAGAGGCCTGCTTTTTCGGGTGGCTACACCGCCACGCGCAGTCTTGCGCAGGATGCGGTTGCAAGCGATGGACAGCGCGTTCCTCTGGAAGCGCTCACGGGCAAGCCGCTGATCGCGCTGGCAGCCATCGCGCGGCCCGAGGGGTTCTTCGACATGCTGCGTGCACGCGGTCTCACGCTCACCGAAACCATCGCACTGCCCGATCACCATGACTTCGATGCTTGGCAGCGCCCGTCCGGCAGCGAATACACCCTGCTGTGCACCGAGAAAGATGCGGTCAAGCTGTGGCGCAAAGCGCCCGATGCGCTGGCCGTGCCGCTGCACTTCGAACCCGCCCCGGAATTCTTCGCCGCGCTCGACGCAAAGCTATCATCGCCCGATGGATACCAAGCTGCTTGAACTGCTCGTCTGCCCTGTCACCAAGGGCCCCCTGACCTGGAACGCCGAGAAGCAGGAGCTGTGCTCCCGCAGCGCCCGCCTCGCCTACCCGGTGCGCGACGGCATCCCGGTGCTGCTCGAGAACGAGGCGCGCACGTTGTCCGACGAAGAGCTGGGTCTGTGACCGGCTCCGTGAGCTTCACCGTTCTGGTGCCGGCACGCCTCGCCTCCACGCGGCTGCCCAACAAACCACTTGCCGATATCGCGGGCCTGCCGATGGTGGTGCGTGTTGCGCAACGCGCGAGCCAGTCCGGCGCATCGCGCGTTGTTGTGGCCGGAGACGATGCGTCCATCGTTTCGGCCTGCAAGGCGCACGGCGTCGAAGCCATCCTCACTCGCCAGGACCATCCGAGCGGCACCGACCGGCTGGCTGAAGCGTGCGAGCAACTGGGCCTCGATGGCGACGAGATCGTCGTCAACGTACAAGGCGACGAGCCGCTCATCGACCCGGAGCTGATCGACGCCGTGGCGGCGGCGCTGGCCCTTCATCCCGAGGCCGCGATGAGTACAGCGGCCCACGAGATCGACTCGATCAGCGACTTCATGAACCCGAACGTGGTGAAGGCGGTGCTCGACGCCCAGGGCAACGCGCTCTACTTCAGCCGCGCGCCGATCCCCTGGTGGCGCGATGGCTCGGTTGGGGGTGCGGCACCAACCGCGCTGCCTTTGCCTGCGCCGCTGCGCCACATCGGCATCTATGGCTATCGCGCCGGCTTCGTGCGGAAATTTCCGTCGCTGCCGCCAGCGCCGGTCGAAGCCACCGAAGCACTCGAGCAATTGCGCGCTCTCTGGCATGGGCATCGCATCGCGGTGCATGTGAGCCATGTCGCGCCCGGGCCGGGCATCGACACCCCTGAGGATCTGGCGCGCGTGCGTGCCGTCTTTGCTGCCGGGTCCGCCTCCTAAGACGTGCGCCGCGGAGGGAATTCCCTATGGGGACGCATGCTATCCTCGACGTGAAATCCGCCTCGCCCAGCCCTCGGGCCGTCGCTTGGCGTGACACAAAATCTAAGAACCGTCCGAGGACACCATGAGACTAATTTTGCTGGGCGCGCCCGGGGCGGGCAAAGGCACGCAAGCGGCCTTCATCTGCCAGAAATACGGCATCCCCCAAATCTCGACCGGCGACATGCTGCGCGCCGCCGTCAAGGCCGGCACGCCGCTCGGATTGCAGGCCAAGGCCGTCATGGATGCAGGCGCACTGGTGAGCGACGACCTGATCATCAACCTCGTGAAAGAGCGCATCGCCCAGCCCGACTGCGCCGACGGTTTTCTGTTCGACGGTTTCCCGCGCACCATTCCACAGGCCGATGCCATGAAGGCCGCGGGCGTCAAGCTCGACTACGTGCTCGAGATCGACGTGCCCTTCAGCGACATCATCGAACGCATGAGTGGCCGCCGTTCGCACCCGGCATCGGGCCGCACCTACCACGTCAAGTTCAACCCGCCCAAGATCGAAGGCAAGGACGACGTGACCGGCGAAGACCTGATCCAGCGCGAGGACGACAAGGAAGAAACCGTGGGCAAGCGGCTCGACGTGTACAGCCAGCAGACGCGTCCTCTGGTCGACTACTACTCCGCCTGGGCCAAGGCCGATCCGGCCGCTGCGCCGAAGTACCGCGCGATCAAGGGCGTCGGCACAGTCGACGAAATCACGCAACGTGCCCTGGCGGCATTGAGCAGCTGATCCCTGCCGCCCTTCGACAGGGCGGCTATCTAATCCCCCAGTAGTTCCAGCATCAGCGCGATGCGCGCCTTCACGGGTGTGAGCGCGCCTGCGTCACGCAGCCGGTCATCGGTCTTCGGCAGGATGCGGCCATTGGTACAGCGCGTCGCGCGCAGCACCGCAACGCCCGCGTCCTGCGCCTTGAACGCCGCAGCTTCCAACGCGTGATGCACGGTGCCATTGCCGGTGGTGGCTAGGACCAGACCGCGGACAGGTTCGTCCGCGCCCTCCCGAAGAAGCGCATCGATGATTGCGCCGCTCGCACCAGCGTGGCTCATGACGATCTCGACCCGCGGCCAAGGTCCTGATGCGCTCAGTGCCTTCGACGCTTGGGATGACGACGACGTCGGCCACTCCCTCACGCGCCGCACTGCGCCCTCTTCCACGTAGCCAATCGGCCCTGCATCGCCGGATGCGAAGGCATCGAGGCGGTACGTGTGCACCTTCTGCACTTCCACCCCGCTGTGGACCGTGCCGGCGCATACCGCCGTCACGCCCTGGGCGCCCGCCGTCGCCGCGACGGCGATGGCATCCCGCACGTTCTGCGGACCATCCGGCGAAAGCGCAGTGGCCGGGCGCATCGCGCAAGTCAGCACCACGGGCTTCGCCGGTGCCAGCACCGAATGAAGGAAGAAAGCCGTCTCCTCGAGCGTGTCGGTACCGTGGGTGATCACCACACCGGCCACGTCAGGTTGCGCCAGCCAATGCACGCACCGTTGCGCGAGCTTCTGCCAGATGTCGAAGGCCATGTCCTTGCTGTCGACCTGCGCCACCTGCTCCGCCAGCAGCGCGATGCCCTCGGGTGCCTCGATGCTGCCCAGCAGGTCCGCCACATCGACTTGCCCAGCGGTGTAGCCGATGTTGTCACCGCTGCTGGAGGCCCTTCCGGCGATGGTCCCGCCGGTGCCCAGAACCACCACGCGACGCACTTCGGGCAACGGCAAATTGGCCATGACTTGTCAACTTCCAAAAACTGGTTAAAAATACAGGTACTGGATATCTAGCCAGTGCCGCAAGGAACCACATATGCAGTTCGCCGTGAAGCTTACCGCCCGCCAGCAGCAGATTCTCGACTTGATCCAGAGCGCTATTGCGCGCACTGGTGCCCCGCCCACACGCGCCGAAATCGCCAATGAGCTGGGGTTCAAGTCGGCCAACGCCGCCGAAGAGCACCTGCAGGCGCTGGCCCGCAAGGGCGTGATCGAACTTGTCAGCGGCACCTCGCGCGGCATTCGACTCAAGGGCGACGCGCTGCGTTCGCTCAACGAAACGCGCCATCGCGAAGGCGGGCAGTTCTCGCTCTCGCTGCCCGGCATGGCGCAGCTGGCGCTGCCGCTCATCGGCCGTGTTGCGGCAGGCTCGCCCATCCTGGCGCAAGAGCATGTCGACCAGACCTACTACGTCGAGAACACGCTGTTCCAGCGCCAGCCCGATTACCTGCTCAAGGTGCGCGGCATGTCGATGCGCGACGCCGGCATCATGGATGGCGACCTGCTCGCCGTGCAGGCAACCAAGGAAGCGCGCAATGGCCAGATCGTGGTCGCGCGCCTGGGCGACGAAGTCACCGTCAAGCGCCTGAAGCGCAACAAGCAGGTGATCGAGCTGCATGCCGAGAACCCCGACTACCCGACCATCATCGTCCAGCCCGGCGAGCCTTTCGAAATCGAAGGCCTCGCGGTCGGCCTCATCCGCAACACCATGCTGATGTAGGCCTCACGGCCTGCTTGCAGCAGCACCCATCCGGCCGCAACAGGTGGCGGGCGTATGGCGCGAAGTCGCCATCACCCTGTCGCGGCCGATTCAAGAAATCCTGCCTGTGTTCAACCTCAGACTTTTTTGGAGTTCACATGGGAATCGCCCTCCTCGCCATCGCTGATTTCTGGATGCCGCTGCAATCGCTTGCAAGCCGCCTCATCCCCGCCCGCCGTGCCCCTCACCGGGACAGCAACGAAACCGCCGCCGGCCTGCGCTACGTGGCCGTGCGCCCCGCCTGCACCACGCGCACCGCTGGTACGCCTGCACCGACGGCAACCGCCACCGCGCCGGCACGCCCACTGCGTGTAGTTCGCGTGATCGACGGAAAAAGCCGGGACCGCAGCCGCATGGTGATCTCGGGCCGCATGGCCGATGTCTGTGCGGAGCTCGACCGACTGGCAGCGCTCGAAGCCGCTGAAACCGCGCCCAGCTCCACGCGCCTGCACTGAGGCATTTCCCCCGGCGAGCCGCTCCAGAAGCGCCCCGGGGTGGGTATCCAAACGTTCACCGGCGCGACAGCCCAATGCTGCGAGGCACAATGGCACGCCATGAACATTGTGATCCTCGACGATTACCAGGACGCCGTGCGCAAGCTGCGCTGCGCCGCCAAGCTGGACGCGTACGCGGCCAAGGTCTACACCAACACGGTCAAGGGCATCGGCCAACTGTCGGTTCGCCTGAAAGACGCCGACGTGATCGTGCTGATTCGCGAGCGCACCCAGATCTCGCGCCAGCTCATCGAAAAGCTGCCCAAGCTCAAGCTCATTTCGCAGACCGGGCGCGTCGGCGGCCACATCGACGTCAATGCCTGCACCGAGCGCGGCGTGGCAGTGGCCGAGGGCTCGGGCTCTCCGCAGGCACCGGCCGAACTCACCTGGGCGCTGATCATGGCGGCCATGCGCCGGCTGCCGCAGTACATCAGCAACTTGAAGCACGGGGCGTGGCAGCAATCGGGTCTCAAGTCGGCCTCGATGCCGCCCAATTTCGGGCTCGGCTCGGTGCTCAAGGGCAAGACGCTCTGCATCTGGGGCTATGGCCGCATCGGCCAGTTGGTCGCGCGCTACGGGCAGGCCTTCGGCATGCAGGTGGTGATCTGGGGGCGAGAGGCAAGCTGCGCCAAGGCGCGCTCCGACGGCTTCCAGGTCGCGCAGAACCGGCACGAATTCTTTGCCGCGGCGGACGTGCTCTCGGTGCACCTGCGGCTGAACGAGGAAACCAACGGCCTCGTCACCCTCGAAGACCTGTCGCGCATGAAGCCGACAGCGCTCTTCGTGAACACTTCCCGCGCCGAACTGGTCGAGGCCGATGCCCTGCTCGCCGCGCTCAATCGCGGACGCCCGGGCCTCGCGGCCATCGACGTGTTCGAGAGCGAGCCGCCGCTGCAGGGCCACGCGCTGCTGCGCTTGGAGAACTGCATCTGCACGCCGCACATCGGCTATGTGGAGCAGGACAGCTACGAGAGCTACTTCGGCCAGGCTTTCGACAACGTCGTGAGCTTCATCAAGGGCAATCCCACCAACATCGTGAATCCCGGCGCCTTGCAGGTCCGCCGGTGAGTTCATGAGCCGCCGGGCCGCCCCAAGGCGAATCTCGCAGCCGAAGGCGCAGGTCATTCGATGAGCCGGCCTGCGCCCCGGGGCGCGCTCTGGGCGCTGCTCGCCGGCAATTTCGTGATCGGCACCGGCGTGATGGTGGTGCCCGGCACGCTCAACGAGATCAGCACATCGCTTGCTGTCACCGCTGCGACAGCGGGCCAGCTGATCACCGCCGCCGCGATCGTGATGTGCCTCGGCGCACCGCTGCTGGCGGCCCTGGTCGCGGGCTGGGACCGCCGCCAACTCCTGGCCCTCACGCTCCTCTGGTACGCCGCCGGACACGCCCTCTCCTCGCTCATGCCGAGCTTCGCCGCGCTTTTGCCGGTTCGCATGCTCACGGTGATTGCGCCGGCGATCTTCACGCCCCAGGCCGCGGCCTGCGCCGGCATGCTCGTGCCGCCGGAACACCGCGGCCGCGCCGTCACCTTCGTCTTCCTCGGCTGGTCGATGGCCTCGGTGCTGGGCCTGCCCATCGGCGCGCTGATCGGCGGCCACCTCGGCTGGCGCATGGCCTTCATGGCCATTGCGATGCTCAGCATCGTCAGCGCCGCCTCGATCTGGCTCACGCTGCCCACCGGCATCCGGCCTGCCGCGCTCACAGCCGCCGCGTGGTCTCGCGTGCTGCGCAGCCCGGTGCTGATGGGCATCGTTTCAGTCACGGCGCTCCAGGGCTCGGGGCAGTTCGTGCTCTTCAGCTATTTCGGGCCGATCCTCAAGCAGAGCTTCGGTGCGGATGCCAACACGCTGAGCCTGATGTGGGCGCTGTTCGGTGCCTTCGGGCTGATCGGCAACATGGTGGTCAGCCGCTACATCGACCGCGTGGGCGCCGGCCGGATGGTGCTTCTGACGTCCTCGCTGATCGCCTTGAGCCTGCTGCTCTGGCCGTTCGCCAGCACGCTCGCCTGGCTCGCGGTGGTGATCGTGCCTTGGGGCATCGGCTGCTTCGCCACCAACTCGGCGCAGCAGGCGCGGCTCGTAGGGCTTGCGCCCGCGCTCGCGCCTGGCTCCGTCGCGCTCAACAGTTCGGGCATCTACATCGGCCAGGCTGTCGGCGCGGCGCTCGGCGGCTGGCTGCTGGCGAACGACGCCGCGCCGTGGATGAGCCGGGTCGGCCTGGCGCTGCTGCTGCTTGCCATTGGCCTCAGCGTAACCATCGACCGCAGCCGCCGCGCGGCCTGAAAAACACGAAGCCCGCGTAAGACCCGGGACGCATCGCCCGCGCGGGATTGCAAAATCGGAGTCTGCCGACGCTCGCCAGCCGCTTTCCGGCCAGCACCTGCGCGTCAGGCCCTCACACCACTCAACCAGCGAAAATCTCTATCAAATGACAGTGAACTACCAACGGATCGGGCTCATCGGCGCGGGCGCCATGGGTCGCGGCATCGCGCAGATCGCCGCGCAGGCCGGCAGCGAAGTGCTGCTGCTCGACAGCTTTGCAGGCGCCGCCGAACGCGGACGCGAAGCCCTCATAGCCCAATGGAACAAGCTGCAAGAAAAGGGCAAGCTCGACGCCGCAGCGCGCGATGCGCAGATCGCACGCGTAAAGGCCGTCGATTCGATCCAGGCGCTGGCTGGCTGCGACCTCGTGATCGAGGCCGTGATCGAAGACCTCGAAGTCAAGCGCAAGCTCTTCCGCGAAATCGAGGCCGTAGTGGCTCCGACGGCCACGCTGGTGACCAACACCTCTTCGCTCTCCGTGACGGCTATCGCGGCCGGGCTCGCGCATCCCGAGCGCTTCGCAGGCTTTCACTTCTTCAACCCCGTGCCCCTGATGAAGGTGGTCGAGGTGGTGGCGGGCTTCAAGACCGCGCCCGAGGTCTGCAAGCAACTGGCCGGCTACGCGGTGCAGATGGGCCACAGCGCGGTGCAGGCGCAGGACACGCCCGGCTTCATCGTCAACCACGCCGGCCGCGGCTACGGCACCGAGGCGCTGCGCATCGTCGGCGAAGGCGTGACCGACTTCGCGACCATCGATCGCATCCTGAAGGACCAGGCCGGTTTCCGCCTCGGCCCGTTCGAGCTGCTGGATCTGACGGCGCTCGACGTGTCGCACCCGGTGATGGAATCGATCTACCACCAGTACTTCGAGGAGCCGCGCTTCCGTCCGAGCGTGATCACCGCGCAACGCCTCGCCGCTGGCGCGCTGGGCCGCAAGACCGGCGAAGGTTTCTACCGCTACACCGACGGCGTGATGCAGCAGACGCCCGAGGCCCCGGCTCCGGTGATCGAAGGTACGCCTGCGGTCTGGGTCTCGCCCCGCGCCGCGCGCCGGGCCGAACTGCTGCGCCTGATCAACACGCTGGGCGCGCAGATCGACAGCGGCGCCACCGCCGCACCGCATTCGCTGATCCTCGTGGCCCCGCTGGGCTTCGACGTGACGACGGTCGCGGCCGTCGAGCGCCTGGACGCCACGCGCACCGTCGGCATCGACATGCTGATCGACGACGCCGCCACCAAGCGCCGCGTGCTCGCCACCAATCCGGCCACGCGCCGCGACATCCGCGATGCCGCGCACGCCCTCTTCGCGCGCGACGGCAAGGCAGTGAGCGTGATCCGCGACAGCGGCGGCTTCGTCACGCAGCGCGTGATCGGCACCATCGTCAACATCGCCACCGACATGTGCCAGCAGCGCGTGTGCACGCCGGGCGACCTCGAGACGGCAGTACAGCTGGGCCTGGGCTACCCGCGCGGCCCGCTCGCGATGGGCAACCTCTACGGCCCGACCAACATGCTCGAAGTGCTGTTCAACCTGCAGACCGTCTACGGCGACCCGCGCTATCGCCCGAGCCCGTGGCTGCGCCGCCGCGGCGCGCTGGGCCTGAGCCTCCTGCACGAAGAAGAATAAATAACAAACCACCAACCGACTGGAAACGCGACACAGCGATGACCGCCGAACTCAAGAGCACCAGCGAAGGCAGCACCATGGTGCTGACCATCGCCAACCCCACCCAGCGCAATGCGCTGGGTCCCGAGATCTACGCCGCGGGCATCGAGGCGCTCAACGGCGCCGAGAGCAGCAGCGAGATCCGCAGCGTGGTCATCGTGGGCGAAGGCGCATGGTTCTGCGCCGGCGGCTCGTTGCAGCGCCTGTTGGCCAACCGCGAACTCGACCGCTCGGTGCAGGCAGAGAGCATCGAAGGGCTGCACAACTGGATCGATTCGATCCGCACCTTTCCGAAGCCGATCATCGCGGCCGTCGAAGGCGCCGCGGCGGGTGCGGGCTTCTCGCTCGCCTTGGCTTGCGACTTCGTGGTGGCGGCGCGCGACGCGGTGTTCGCGGCCTCGTACAGCAACGTGGCGCTGTCGCCCGATGGCGGCCTGAGCTGGCACCTGGGGCAACAACTGCCTCGCCAGCTCGCCAGCGAATGGCTCATGAACGGCGAACGCATCGCCGCGCCTCGCCTGCATGCGGCCGGTCTCGTGAACGAGCTCACCGAAAGCGGACAGGCGCTCGCGGGCGCCCTGGCGCTCGCGAAGAAGCTCAACGCCCGCGCGCCCAACTCGCTCGCCAGCATCAAGGAACTGCTGAGCGAAGCACGCGGCGCCACGCTGGCCGCGCAGCTCTCGCAGGAGCGCGATCACTTCGTGCGCAACCTGCACCATGCGAACGCGGGCATCGGCATCGCCGCGTTCCTCGACAAGAAACCGCCGCAGTACGAGTAGCGCCTCGCGGCGTCGCTCCCGTGACACCCACCAGCTTTTCAGTCGCCGAGAGGACAACCAATGGACGACCCCATTCTTACCATCGAAGAACGTGAAGCGATCAACAGTGGTCGCTGGTTTTCTTCCCTATCTCCATCGCTACGGCACGACATCCTCCGATGCGCTTTCGTCAAACGCTACAAGGACGGCGACCTGATCGCCGCACGCGGCGACCCACCCGAACACTGGATTGCCTGCGCCAGGGGCGCGGTACGGGTCAGCTCGACGGCCGTCTCGGGCAAGCAGGTGACGCTGACGTATGTGGAGCCGGGCATCTGGTTCGGCGACGTGGCGATGTTCGACGGGGACCGGCGCACGCACGATGCCTATGCACATGGGGACAGCACCATCCTTTGCGTGGCGCGGGCCGACTTCCAGAAGATCCTGGCTGCGCACGTGGAGCTGTACGAGGCGCTCATGCGGCTGCAGGCACGCCGCATCCGCACGCTGTTCGGGCTGGTGGAAGACCTCAACACCCTGCCCTTGCGCGCACGCCTGGCCAAGCAACTGATTCACCTTGTCCGCAGCTACGGCGTGCCCAATCTGGACGACGGCAGCCAGATGCGCATCGGCCTGCAGCTGGCGCAGGAAGAGCTGGCGCAACTGCTGGGTGCATCGCGCCAGCGCGTCAACCAGGAACTCAAGACCATGGAACGCGAGGGCAGCATCCGGATCGAGCCGGGTGGCCTGGTGGTCCTCGACCGTGCGGCGCTGCGGCGCATTTCCGAAGCGGATATCTGACATGAGCCAGGACTTCTCCAACTTCGTCGGCACCCGCGCGGTGTCGCAGCAGCATGCCTTCGACGTCGAGGTGCTCGCCGCCTGGCTCGAGAAGAACCTCGAGGGTTTCAAGGGTCCGTTAACGGTGGAGATGTTCAAGGGCGGGCAGTCGAACCCGACCTACAAGCTCGTCACGCCGACGCAAAGCTACGTGATGCGCGCCAAGCCCGGCCCGGTCGCCAAGCTGCTGCCCTCCGCCCATGCGGTGGAGCGCGAGTTCAAGGTCATGAGCGGCCTGCAAGGCACCGACGTGCCCGTGCCGCGCATGCATTGCCTCTGCGAGGACGAGTCCGTCATCGGCCGCGCCTTCTACGTGATGGAGTTCATGCAGGGCCGGGTGCTCTGGGACCAGTCGCTGCCCGGCTTCAGCAATGCCGAACGCGCCGCGTACTACGACGAGATGAACCGCGTCATCGCGGCGCTGCACACGGTCGACTTCGCGGCCCGGGGCCTGGCCGACTACGGCAAGCCCGGCAATTACTTCGAGCGCCAGATCGGCCGCTGGAGCAAGCAGTACAAGGCCTCGACCGATGGCGCGGGCGAACTCTCGCAGCCGATCGAGGCCATGGAGCGGCTGATCGACTGGTTCCCCGCCCACATGCCGGCGAGCGCGCGCGACGAGAGCAAGGTTTCCATCGTGCACGGCGACTACCGCCTGGATAACGTGATGTTCCACCCCACCGAGGCGCGGATCATCGCGGTGCTCGACTGGGAGCTCTCCACGCTGGGCCATCCGCTGGCGGACTTCAGCTACCACTGCATGTCCTGGCACATGCCGCCCACCACCGGCCGCGGTATCGGCGGCGTGGACGTCGCGGCGCTGGGCATTCCCACCGAGAGCGAATACATCCGCCGTTATTGCGAGCGCACGCGCATCAGCACACCCGAGGCGCTGGCGCCCGACTGGAACTTCTATCAGGCCTACAACCTGTTCCGCATGGCCGCGATTCTTCAAGGCATTGCGAAGCGGGTCGAGGCCGGTACCGCATCGAGCGAGCAAGCCGTGGCATCGGCCCGCGGCGCGCGGCCGATGGCCGAGATGGCCTGGCAGTTCGCCCAAAAGGCGTAACCAGCCCTCCCCCAAAAACCCACCAGGAGACGACATGGATTTCGAATATTCGGCCAAGACCAAGGAACTGCAGAAGCGCGTCAAGGCGTTCATGGATGAAAACATCTACCCGGCAGAGGCCGAGTACAGCGCCGAACTGGCGGCGAATACAGCGGCCGGCAAGCGCTGGACCGCATTGAAGACGGTCGAGAAAGTCAAGGAAAAAGCCAAGGCCCAGGGCCTGTGGAATCTCTTCCTGCCGGTCGACAGCGCCTCGGCCTCCGGCTACGCAGGTGCAGGCCTCACGAACCAGGAATACGCGCCGCTGGCCGAAATCATGGGTGCGGTGCCATGGGCGAGCGAAGCCTTCAACTGCTCGGCGCCCGACACCGGCAATATGGAAACCATCGCCCGCTACGGCTCCGAAGAGATCAAGGCGCGCTGGCTCAAGCCGCTGCTCGAAGGCCAGATCCGCTCGGCCTTCGCGATGACCGAGCCCGATGTGGCTTCCAGCGACGCGACCAACATCTCGACCCGCATCACGCGCGAAGGCGACGAGTACGTGATCAACGGCCACAAGTGGTGGATTTCGGGTGCTGCCGATCCGCGCTGCGCCGTCTTCATCACGATGGGCAAGAGCGATCCGGACGCACCGCGCCACTCGCAGCAGAGCATGGTGATCGTGCCGGCCGATGCCAAGGGCATCCGCATCGTGCGCCCGCTCAACGTGATGGGCTACGACGACGCGCCGCACGGCCACGTCGAGATGTATTTCGAGAACGTGCGCGTGCCTGTCGACAACATCCTGCTCGGCGAAGGCCGCGGCTTCGAAATCGCCCAAGGTCGCCTTGGCCCGGGACGCATTCACCACTGCATGCGCCTGATCGGCCTGGCCGAGCGCGCGCTCGAGCTGATGTGCAAGCGCGCCTCCTCGCGCGTCGCCTTCGGCAAGACCGTCGCCTCGCAGACCGTGACGCAAGAGCGCATCGCCGAAGCGCGCTGCAAGATCGACATGGCCCGCCTGCTCACGCTCAAGGCCGCGTGGCTCATGGATGTGGCCGGCAACAAGGTCGCCAAGAACGAGATCGCGATGATCAAGGTGGTCGCGCCCAGCATGGCCTGCCAGGTGATCGACTGGGCCATGCAGGTCCACGGCGGCGGCGGCATGTGCGACGACTTCCCGCTCGCCTATGCCTATGCCGGTGCGCGTACGCTGCGCTTCGCGGACGGCCCGGACGAAGTGCACCGCAATGCGATCGCGAAGTGGGAATTGGGCAAGTACGCGCCCAGCAAGACCGATGCCGAGGCGCCCGTCACGCGCTTCTGATCTGTCTAGCGGCCTCTCCTTTCAGGGGAGGTTTGGCATGAGGGCCGACGGCGATCGATTCGCCCCGGCCCTTTTTCTTTTCAGAGCTTCTTCTGCAAAAAGATCGCGTGCCCGAAAGCCGGATCGAGCTGGTAGCCGATGAATCCCTCGCGCTCATACGAGCGCAGCGCCGGCGCATTGCCCGACAGCACTTCGAGGGTGAGCTTGCAGGCGCCGCGCTTGCGCGCCTCCTGCTCCACCAGCGCGAACATCTGCTGGGCGACACGCTGGCCGCGATGGCTGGACAGCACGACCACGTCGTGCACGTTGACCAGCGGCTTGCAGGCGAAAGTCGAGAAGCCCTCGATGCAATTGATCAGGCCCACGGGCGTGTCGCCATCGAAAGCCAGCACGCTAAAGGCCTGCGGACGCGCTGCCAGCGCCGCCGGCAAGCCTTCGCGCACCGCGGCATCGAGCGGTGTGCCGCCACCGGCAGGATCGCGGGCGTACGCATCGAGCAGGCCGACGAGGGCCGCGGCTTGCGCAGCGTCACCGTAATCCGCGACGAAGGTCCGGATGCTCATTGCGGTGGCTGCAGCGTCGCTGCCAGGCGTTCTGCACACGAGCGAGACTGCTTGGCATCACGCGCCTCGACCATCACGCGCACCAGCGGCTCGGTGCCGCTCGCGCGGATCAGCACGCGGCCGCCGTCGCCCAGTTCGGCTTCGATGCGCTCGGTCTCGCTGGCCAGCGCCTGGTTGTCCTTCCAGTTCTGTCCGGGCGCCAAGCGCACGTTGATCAGCGTCTGCGGGAAGAGCGTGACGCCTTCGAGCAACTGCGCCACCGTCTTGCCGCTGCGGACGCACGCCTGCAGCACTTGCAGAGCGCTCACGATGCCGTCGCCGGTGGTGTGGCGATCGAGCGCCAGCAGATGACCCGAGCCCTCGCCGCCCAGAAGCCAGCCGCGCTTGTCGAGCTCTTCGAGCACGTAGCGGTCGCCGACCTTGGCGCGCACGAATTCGATGTCCTGCCCGCGCAGCGCGACTTCCACCGCCTTGTTGGTCATGAGCGTGCCGACCACGCCCACCGGCTTCTCGCCGCGCGCGATGCGCTCGGCCACCATCAGGTAGAGCAGTTCGTCGCCGTTGAAGAGACGGCCGTTGGCATCGACCAGTTGCAGGCGGTCGGCGTCGCCGTCGAGCGCGATGCCGTAGTCGGCCTTCTGCGCCGTCACCGCGGCGACCAATGCCTCGGGATGGGTCGCGCCGAAGTCCTTGTTGATGTTGAGCCCGTCGGGCGCGCAGCCGATGCTGGTCACTTCCGCGCCCAGTTCGTGGAACACGTTGGGCGCCACCTGGTATGCGGCACCGTGCGCCGCATCGACCACGAGCTTCATGCCGCGCAGCGTGAGGTCGTTGGCGAAGGTGCTCTTGCAGAACTCGATGTAGCGGCCGGACGCATCGTCGAGGCGGCGGGCCTTGCCGAGGTTGACGGAATCCACCCAGACCGGCGCTTCTTCCAGCGCGGCCTCGACGGCCAGCTCCCATGCATCGTCGAGCTTGGTGCCCTGCGCGCTGAAGAACTTGATGCCGTTGTCGGGAAAGGCGTTGTGGCTGGCGCTGATCACCACACCGAGGCTCGCGCGCTGGGCGCGCGTGAGGTACGCCACGCCAGGCGTGGGCAGCGGGCCAAGCAGCACGACGTCGACGCCGGCCGAATTGAAGCCCGACTCAAGTGCCGATTCGAGCATGTAGCCCGAAATGCGGGTGTCCTTGCCGATCAGCACACGGGGGCGGGCTTCGGTTTTCTTGAGCACACGGCCCACGGCGTGCGCGAGGCGCAACACGAAGTCGGGTGTGATGGGTGCCTGGCCAACGGTGCCGCGGATGCCGTCGGTGCCGAAATATTTGCGGGTCATGCGAGTTCCTCTTTTGTTTGTCTTTGTTGTGCTGCTGCCTTCATGGCGCGCCACACCGCAAGGGCGGCCACCGTGTCGCGCACGTCGTGCACGCGCACGATGGCGGCGCCGCGGTCCACGGCCAGCACCGCGGCCGCGACGCTGGGCACGATGCGCTCGCCCGCCACCTCGATGCCAGTGACGGCGCCGATCGACGACTTGCGCGACCAGCCCAGGAGCAGCGGGTAGCCGGCACCGAGCAGCTCGCGCTGCCGGCCCAGCAGGGCGAAATTCTGCGTCACGGTTTTCCCGAAGCCAATGCCCGGATCGAGCGTGATGCGCGACGGATCGATCTGCAGCGCGTGGAGCTGCGCCAGCTGCGCGGCCCAGAACGACAGCACCTCGGGGATCACGTCGCCCTGCATCGGCACGGCCTGCATGGTCTGCGGATCGCGGTGCATGTGCATCAGGCAGATGCCGCAAGACGGATGCGCCGCAACGGCTTCGCGCGCGCCCGGGTGGCGCAGCGCCCAGATGTCGTTGACGATGTCCGCGCCCAGGTCGAGCACGGCGCGCATGACCTCGGGCTTGTAGGTGTCGATGGAGAGCGGCACGTTCAGCTTCACCGCCTCGCGCACTACCGGCAGCACGCGCGCCAGTTCGGCGTCGAGCGGAACGGCCGGGCTGCCCGGGCGGGTGGATTCCCCGCCGATGTCCAGGATGTCCGCGCCCTCCTTCAACAACTGCTCGCAGTGCCGCAGCGCGGTGTCGGTGGACGCGTGCGCGCCGCCATCGGAGAAGGAATCGGGCGTGACGTTGACGATGCCCATGACGCGCGGCTGCGCGAGGTCGATCCTGAAACGCGAGGTCTGCCAGACTGCGCCCCCCGGCTCACCATGGAAAACGGGGCCAGAGGCCCCGTTGTTGCTTGATTTCAAGCCCACCTCAAGCGGCGGTCGGCGCCGGGTCAGTGTTGACCGCCGGCGTGCCGCCACTGCCGCCGCTGCCCGAAGGAGGGGTCCGCGGCGTCCAGTCCTTGGGCGGACGCGGTGCACGGCCGGCCATGATGTCGTCGAGCTGCTCGGAATCGATGGTTTCCCATTCGAGCAACGCCTTCGCCATCGCGTGCATCTTGTCGCTGTTCGCTTCGATCAGGTTGCGCGCCAGGGCGTACTGCTCGTCGATGATGCGGCGCACTTCGCCGTCGACCTTTTCCATGGTCTGCTCGCTCATGTTCGTGGTCTTGGTGACCGAGCGGCCGAGGAACACTTCGCCTTCGTTCTCGGCGTAGACCATCGGGCCCAGCGCATCGGTCATGCCGTAACGCGTGACCATGTCACGGGCAATGGAGGTCGCGCGCTCGAAGTCGTTGCTGGCGCCGGTGGTCATCTGGTGCATGAACACCTCTTCGGCGATCCGGCCACCGAACAGCATGCTGATCTGGTTGAGCATGTATTCGCGGTCGTAGCTGTAGCGGTCTTGCGCCGGCAGGCTCATGGTCACGCCGAGGGCGCGGCCACGCGGAATGATCGTGACCTTGTGGACCGGGTCGCACTTGGGCAGCAGCTTGCCGATGAGGGCGTGGCCGGACTCGTGGTAGGCCGTGTTGCGGCGCTCTTCCTCGGGCATGACCATGCTCTTGCGCTCGGGGCCCATGAAGATCTTGTCCTTGGCCTTCTCGAAGTCCTGCATCTCGACAACACGCGCATTGCGGCGGGCGGCCATGAGAGCGGCTTCATTGCAGAGGTTGGCCAGGTCGGCGCCGGACATGCCGGGCGTGCCGCGGGCGATCACGCTCGGGTTCACGTCCTGGCCCAGCGGGACCTTGCGCATGTGCACGCCGAGGATCTGTTCGCGGCCGCGAATGTCGGGCAGCGTGACATAGACCTGGCGGTCGAAACGACCCGGGCGCAGCAGCGCGGCGTCCAGGATGTCCGGACGGTTGGTGGCAGCCACCACGATCACGCCGAGGTTGGTTTCGAAGCCGTCCATCTCGACCAGCATCTGGTTCAGGGTTTGCTCGCGTTCGTCGTTGCCACCGCCGAGGCCGGCACCGCGCTGACGACCCACCGCATCGATTTCGTCGATGAAGATGATGCAGGGGGCATTCTTCTTGGCGTTCTCGAACATGTCGCGGACACGGGCCGCGCCCACGCCGACGAACATTTCAACGAAGTCGGAGCCGGAGATCGAGAAGAAAGGGACCTTGGCTTCGCCGGCGATCGACTTGGCCAAGAGGGTCTTGCCAGTGCCGGGAGGGCCGACCAGCAGCAAACCGCGCGGAATGCGGCCGCCAAGTTTCTGGAAGCGCTGCGGATCTTTGAGGAAGTCGACGACTTCGCGGACTTCTTCCTTGGCCTCGTCGCAGCCTGCGACGTCGGCGAAGGTGACCGTGTTGTTGTTCTCGTCCATCATGCGGGCCTTGCTCTTGCCGAAGCTGAACGCCCCGCCCTTGCCGCCGCCCTGCATCTGTCGCATGAAGTAGATCCAGACGCCGATCAGGAGGAGCATCGGGCCCCAGCTCACCAGGAGCGTCATGAGGAGCGAGCCCTCTTCGCGCGGCTTGACGTCGAACTTGACGTTGTGGTCGATCAAGTCGCCCACGAGGCCGCGGTCGAGGACCGTGGCGGTCGTGCGGATCTTGCGATCGTCGTTGGTGACAGCGACGATCTCGCCGCCGCCGGCGCCTTCAGGGATGACGGCGCTCTTGATCTGGTTGCCGCGAACCTGGTCGAGAAATTCGGAGTAGCTCACTGCGCCAGAGCCGACGCCGCCGCGGGTGTCGAACTGCTTGAACACAGTGAACAACACCATGGCAATGACGAGCCATACGGCAACTTTGGAAAACCACTGATTGTTCAAACGAAGCTCCAGTCGAAAGCGCGTGACGAGGATGTGAAAAACGCGCTATGGGTACGCAATTGCGCCCCATTTTAGGCTTTTCAAGCTGCGAAAAACGGGCATTTCCCTAAAGCAGCCATAGCCTGACAAGGGTTTGCGCCCCCCTGACCACCTGTAGCGGCAAGGTATCAAGGCGTATCCAGGGCCTTCAAACCCATCCCGACCAGGAAAGTCTCGGCCGATTTATCGCGCGAAGCCTTGGGCTTGAACGGCTTGACGGTACGGAAACTGGCCTTGAACAGCTTGACCGATTCGTCATAGCCGCTTCCATGGAAAAGCTTGGCCACCAGAGCGCCCTCGGGCTTCAGATGGTGCTGGGCGAAGTCGACCGCAAGCTCGATCAGGTGCGCAATGCGGGCGCCATCGGCCGAATGGATGCCGGAAATGTTGGGCGCCATGTCCGAGACCACCAGGTCGGCCTTCCGTCCCGCCAACACCCCGAGAACCTGCTCCAGCAACTCCGCCTCGCGGAAGTCCCCTTGGAGAAAAGTGACCCCCTCGATGGGCTCCATGGCCAGCATGTCGAGCGCGATGATGGTGCCGTTCAGCGTGCCGACCGCGGCGCCCTCGGGAGACATGCGCCGTCGCAGGTACTGGCTCCAAGCCCCGGGCGTGGAGCCCAGGTCGACCACCAATTGGCCCGGTTTGACCAATCCCAGCGACTCGTCGATCTCCTTGAGCTTGTAGGCGGCGCGTGCGCGATACCCCTCTCGCGTGGCCAATTTCACGTACGGATCATTGATGTGATCGTGAAGCCAGGCTTTGTTGACTTTTTTGCTTTTTGCTTTGGTGCTCATTGGGAACCTCCGTGCTCCGCACTGCGGTATTCGCCTTGGGAACGGCCCGGCGGCTCTGGAGGTGCTTTCTACCCTCGATAATACGGGGATGCCCGCCATTCAACTTACCCCTGCCGAGCGCAAGGTGCACCGCGCCGAAGCTCACCACCTGGATCCGATCGTCATGGTCGGTGGAGACGGGCTTACCCCTGCCGTGAAAAAAGAGGCGGACTCCGCCCTGAAGGCCCATGGCCTGATCAAGGTCCGCGTCTTCTCCGACGACCGCCTCGCCCGCGACGCCATGCTGCAAGAACTCGCCAACGAGCTCAACGCCGCCCCCATTCAGCACATCGGCAAGCTGCTGGTGCTCTGGCGTCCGATACCCGAAAAAGAAAAAGTGGTCGATGAAGACCGCATGCCCGGCCCGCGCGACGTCAAGGTGCTGAAGTACAGCAAGCGCGGCGGCCAACGCCCCGAAATCAAGACGCTGCGCGTGCTCGGCAACCAGCGCCTCACCCCCGGCGGCACCATCAAGCGCGCCAAGGCCAAGCGGCCGCTGTCGGCCAAGAAGCGCAACCAGTCGGATTGAGCCGGGTGGGACGCCATATCCTCTGCATGAAGTGGGGCACGAAGTACGGCCCCGAATACGTCAACCGCCTCTACGCGATGGTGCGCCGCAACCTGAGCGGCGACTTCAAGTTCGTCTGCCTGACCGATGACGGCACCGGCATCCGCCCCGAGGTGACCTGCCTGCCGATCCCGCCGCTGAACCTGCAACTGGCCCCCGGCCAGCGCGACGGCGCCTGGAAGAAGCTCACGACCCTCGAACGCGATCTGCACGGCCTGCGCGGCACCGCCCTCTTCCTGGACGTCGACGTGGTCGTCGTGGGCAGCCTCGATGCCTTCTTCGAGCAGCCTGGTGAATTCCTGATCATTCACGACTACGCCCGCCCTTGGCGGGGCCGACGGATCACCGGGAATTCATCGGTCTACCGGTTCGAGCTGGGCGCCCATGCCGACGTGCTGGCGTATTTCCGGAACAACATGGACAAGGTCCAGGCCGAATACCGCAACGAACAGACCTACCTGTCAGCCATGCTGCACAAGCAAGGCAAGCTCTCCTATTGGCCCGACGCCTGGTGCCCGAGCTTCAAGTACCACGGCATCCCTACCTGGCCGACCAACTACTGGGACGCGCCCTTCGTCCCCGAAGGCG
Organism: Variovorax sp. W1I1; assembly: GCF_030815625.1. Classification (NCBI taxonomy): domain Bacteria; kingdom Pseudomonadati; phylum Pseudomonadota; class Betaproteobacteria; order Burkholderiales; family Comamonadaceae; genus Variovorax; species Variovorax sp. W1I1. Next base: position 3,054,549 of record NZ_JAUSWZ010000001.1, read on the forward strand.
CACGCATCATGATTTTTCATGGCGAGTGCAATCCGCCTGATGCGCTGGCGGGCCGGCGCAATCGCGCCTTCCGGTACATCCGGCCCGCGAACTGGGTCGCTGAGTTCTGGAAAGAGTGAGTGTGTAGATGGCGGCGAAAGCCGCCATCGCCGCTTTATCGCCGGCTGGTCAGCGACCGGGCCGAGCGCCCATGCGCCAAAGCAGCACCAACGTGCACAGCCATTGCACGACATACATGCCGCTGCCGACGGTGTGCCAGAGCTTCAGGTTCTCCCGCGCCAGGATGCGCGGCGCCACGGCGTATTGCTGAAGCAGCGCCAGCAACAGCGCGCCGAGGACGAGACCGATGGAGGTCATCGTGGCCGCATCCATGCGCTCATCGGCCTTGCTCCGGAAATGAATCAGCAGGATCAGGCCGCAGCCGATGGCAACCCAGCTCTGCGCCTCGAACAGCTGGCCGGCAAAATTGCCCGCAACCGCCGGATTGCCGAGCTTGGCGAACAGCATCGGAACGACGAGGAAGCCGATCGTCGTGAGGCTGCCCCACCAGAAGGCGGCTAGCAGCAGGGCCAGGCGGTCTTTCATCGAAGGCTCTATCGGCTGGACGATCAGAGGTAGCGAACAGCCACGATCTCGTAGCGCTTCAGGCCACCCGGGGCCTGCACTTCGGCGGTGTCGCCCTCTTCCTTGCCGATCAGCGCGCGAGCGATCGGACTGGAGATGTTGATGAGGCCCAGCTTCAGATCGGCTTCGTCTTCGCCCACGATCTGGTACTTGACGGCTTCACCCGACTCTTCTTCCTCGAGCTCCACGGTCGAGCCGAACACCACCTTGCCGCCGGCGTCGAGCTCCGACGGATCGATGATCTGCGCGGCCGAAAGCTTGCCCTCGACCTCCTGGATGCGGCCTTCGATGAAGCCCTGGCGGTCCTTGGCGACCTCGTATTCGGCGTTCTCGCTCAGGTCGCCCTGCGCGCGGGCTTCGGAAATCGCGTTGATGACCCAGGGGCGCTCAACGGTCTTCAGTTGATGCAACTCGGCGCGCAGCTTTTCGGCACCGCGCTTGGTGATTGGAATGGTGGCCATGTTTGGTTCTCCATAAAGCGAAACCGCCGAACGATGCCGTTCGGCGGTCGATTGGGGGGACAGATCAGACGAGATTGCGTCCGGTCAGCCGGCTCAGGATGGCGAGCGGGCTCGAGTCGGGATTGTATTGCTTCGAAGCAGCCAGATGAAGGGTCTGCTCGAGCATGTACTGGCCCGCCATCACAGCGTGCGAGGTCTGGTCGGAAAAGCACACCCACACCGAACCCGGCGGGAACTCGGCCTTCTCCTGCGGTGAAGTTTCCTGGTACGCCATGTCCGACTTCATGCCGTCGTGCAGCTGAAGCATCAGGTGGTCGTATTCGCTGCGGAACGACTTGGTCACGTGCAGCGCCTGCAGCAGCTTGGCCTGCCAGCGCGCATAGGGCTTGGCTCGCGGCAGGAAACGCCTGGCGATGTCCTCGAAAGGCTCGCCCACGCGCCACACGCGCGGCGCGCCTTCGGGATTCACGTTGGTGAACACGCGCAGGATGCGCTCGCCGTAGTTGGGACGCGACGGAAACGCATCGACGTGCAGCCGACGGTCGTCCGCGCGCCACGACTGCACGCGCGTCTCGACCTGCGCCGGCCGGTAGCTCGTGGGTGCGAGGCGCAGTGCCGGCGTGTAGTGCGGCAGCAGGCCATGAATGAGCTGCTGCGCCTGCGCGCGAAACCGTCCCACCATCGCCGCCGCCGTGCGCTGCACGGCCTCGTCGCCGACGGCGCCCTTGAGCTTGCCGTTGGCGTCGAGGCTGATGTTGCGCACGTCGGGCGACAGCAGGCTGGGCGTGAGCAGGCTGCGCTCTTCGGGCAGCAACTCGAAACCCAGGCGCGGAAAGTACAGCACCTTGCCTGCTTCCAGCTCCGCGATCCACGCCTTGTTGGGCGTGGCCGCGTTCCAGTCGGTCAGGCCGAGTTCGACGAGCTGCGTTGCCATGTCGTCGCTCAGGCTGCGGCGAGTTGCGCGTGCATCTCCTGCACCGAGATCACGCCCAGCTCGTCCATGAAGCCCATGCCCTCGACCGCGGCTTCGGCGCCGAAGATCGTGGTGAAGGTCGTCACGCGGGCCAGCAGCGCCGAGGTGCGGATCTGCCGCGAATCGGTGATCGCGTTGCGGCGTTCTTCCACCGTGTTGATGACCAGCGCAATCTCGTTGTTCTTGATCATGTCCACGATGTGCGGGCGGCCTTCGGTCACCTTGTTCACCGTCGCGCATTCGATGCCCGCAGCGGCGATGGCGGCGGCCGTGCCCTTGGTCGCGATCAGTTCGAAGCCCAGCTTCGCCAGGCCGCGCGCCACTTCCACGGCACGTGCCTTGTCGTTGTTCTTCACCGAGATGAAGACCTTGCCCGACTTCGGCAGGTGCGTGCCCGCGCCCAGTTGCGACTTCACGAAGGCTTCGCCGAAGGTCTTGCCCACGCCCATCACTTCGCCGGTCGACTTCATCTCCGGGCCGAGGATCGTGTCCACGCCCGGGAACTTGACGAACGGGAACACGGCTTCCTTCACGCTGAAATACGGCGGTGTCACTTCCTTGGTCACGCCCTGCGACGCGAGCGACTGGCCGGCCATGCAGCGTGCGGCCACCTTTGCGAGCTGGATGCCGGTGGCCTTGCTCACGTAAGGCACGGTGCGCGACGCACGCGGGTTCACTTCGAGCACGTAGATGACGTCCTTGCCATCTTTCTGCTGAATCGCGAACTGCACGTTCATGAGGCCGACCACGTTCAGTGCGGCCGCCATGGCAGCGCTCTGGCGCTTGAGCTCGGCGATCGTTTCGGCGCTCAGGCTGTAGGGCGGCAGCGAGCAGGCGGAGTCGCCCGAGTGCACGCCGGCCTGTTCGATGTGCTCCATCACGCCGCCGATCAGCGTGCCGCCTTCGGCGTCGCGGATGCAGTCGACGTCGCATTCGACCGCGTCGTTCAGGAAGCGGTCGAGCAGCACGGGCGAGTCGTTGCTCACCTTGACGGCTTCACGCATGTAGCGCTCGAGGTCGCGCTGCTCGTGCACGATTTCCATCGCGCGGCCACCGAGCACATAGCTCGGACGCACCACCAGCGGATAACCGAGCGCCGCAGCCTTTTCGAGCGCTTCAGGTTCGGTGCGCGCGGTGGCGTTTGGCGGCTGGCGCAGGCCCAGCTCGTGCAGCAGCTTCTGAAAGCGCTCGCGGTCTTCGGCCGCGTCGATCATGTCGGGCGAGGTGCCGATGATCGGCACGCCGTTGGCTTCGAGGTCCAGCGCGAGCTTCAACGGCGTCTGGCCGCCGTACTGCACGATCACGCCGAGCGGCTTTTCCTTGTCGACGATTTCCAGCACGTCTTCGAGCGTGAGCGGCTCGAAGTACAGGCGGTCGGAGGTGTCGTAGTCGGTCGACACGGTCTCGGGATTGCAGTTGACCATGATGGTCTCGTAGCCGTCCTCGCGCATCGCGAGCGCGGCGTGCACGCAGCAGTAGTCGAACTCGATGCCCTGGCCGATGCGGTTGGGACCGCCGCCGAGCACCATGATCTTCTTCTTGTCCGTGGGGTCGGCTTCGCACTCGTCTTCATAGGTCGAATACATGTAGGCCGTGTTGGTCGCGAACTCGGCCGCGCAGGTGTCCACGCGCTTGTAGACCGGGCGCACACCGAGAGCCCGGCGCTTCTCGCGGATCGCCGTGTCGGTGGTCTTGAGTTGCTTGGCGAGGCGGCGATCGGAGAAGCCCTTCTTCTTGAGCGCGAGCAGCGTGTCCTTGTCGATGTCGTCCAGCGACTTGGTTTCCAGCTCGAGTTCGATCTTCACGATCTCCTCGATCTGCACCAGGAACCACGGGTCGATCTTGGTCAGCGCGAACACTTCATCCACGCTCAGGCCCATGGCGAAGGCATCGCCCACGTACCAGATGCGCTCGGGACCGGGCTCGCCCAGTTCCTTTTCGAGCACTTCGCGGTCCTGCGTCTTCTCGTTCAGGCCGTCGACGCCCACTTCGAGGCCGCGCAGGGCTTTCTGGAACGACTCCTGGAAGGTGCGGCCCATTGCCATGACCTCGCCCACCGACTTCATCTGCGTCGTCAGGCGCGAGTCGGCCTGCGGGAATTTCTCGAAGGCGAAACGCGGGATCTTGGTGACCACATAGTCGATCGAGGGTTCGAACGACGCGGGCGTCGCGCCGCCGGTGATCTCGTTGCGCAGCTCGTCGAGCGTGTAGCCCACGGCCAGCTTGGCCGCGACCTTGGCGATCGGGAAGCCCGTGGCCTTGGAGGCCAGCGCCGACGAACGCGAGACGCGCGGATTCATCTCGATGACGACCATGCGACCGTCCTTCGGATTGATGGAGAACTGCACGTTCGAGCCGCCGGTATCGACGCCGATCTCGCGCAGCACGGCCAGTGAAGCGTTGCGCAGGATCTGGTATTCCTTGTCCGAGAGCGTCTGCGCGGGCGCCACGGTGATCGAGTCGCCGGTGTGCACGCCCATCGGGTCGAGGTTTTCGATCGAGCAGACGATGATGCAGTTGTCGGCCTTGTCGCGCACGACTTCCATCTCGTACTCTTTCCAGCCGAGCAGCGATTCTTCGATCAGAAGCTCGTTGGTGGGCGAGGCTTCGATGCCGCGCTTGCAGATGGTCTCGAATTCGTCGGGGTTGTAGGCGATGCCGCCACCGGTGCCGCCGAGCGTGAAGCTGGGGCGGATCACGGTCGGGAAGCCCAGCGTCTTTTGCACGGCCCAGGCCTCGTCCATCGTGTGGGCGATGCCCGAGCGCGCCGAACCAAGACCGATCTTGGTCATCGCGTCCTTGAACTTCAGGCGGTCTTCGGCCTTGTCGATGGCTTCAGGCGTGGCGCCGATGAGCTCGACCGGCTTGTTGGTGGCTGCGCCCGTGTACTTGTCGAGCACGCCGTTGCGCCAGAGGTCCAGCGCGCAGTTCAGCGCGGTCTGACCGCCCATGGTCGGCAGGATCGCGTCGGGGCGTTCCTTGGCGATGATTTTCTCGACCGTCTGCCAGGTGATGGGCTCGATGTAGGTGACGTCGGCGGTGGCCGGGTCGGTCATGATCGTGGCGGGGTTGCTGTTGATCAGGATGACCTTGTAGCCTTCTTCGCGCAGCGCCTTGCAGGCCTGCACGCCGGAGTAGTCGAACTCGCAGGCCTGGCCGATGATGATCGGGCCGGCGCCGATGATGAGGATCGATTTGAGGTCTGTGCGCTTAGGCATTCTTGCTCTCCGTCTTTTCTGTCTTGTTCTTTTCCATGAGTGCCGTGAAGCGGTCGAACAAATAGCCGATGTCGTGCGGACCGGGCGAGGCTTCCGGGTGGCCCTGGAAGCAGAACGCCGGCTTGTCGGTGCGTGCCAGGCCCTGAAGCGTGTTGTCGAACAGGCTGATGTGGGTGGGACGCAGGTTGGCCGGCAGCGACTTCTCGTCGACTGCGAAGCCGTGGTTCTGGCTGGTGATGCTCACGCGGCCGTTGTCCAGGTCCTTCACCGGATGGTTCGCGCCGTGATGACCAAACTTCATCTTGAAGGTCTTGGCGCCCGAGGCGAGCGCCATGATCTGGTGGCCGAGGCAAATGCCGAAGGTGGGAATGCCGGTCTCGATCAGCTCCTTGACGGCGCTGATGGCGTAGTCGCAAGGCTCCGGGTCGCCGGGGCCGTTGGCCAGGAAGATGCCGTCGGGCTTGAGCTTGAGCACGTCGGCCGCGGGCGTCTGCGCCGGCACCACGGTGATGCGCGCGCCGCGCTGCGCGATCATGCGCAGGATGTTCTTCTTGACGCCGTAGTCGAAGGCGACAACGTGGAACTTGGGCGTGATCTGCACGCCGTAGCCCGGCTTGCCGTTCAGGTTCACGAGCTTCCACTCGGTCTCGGTCCATTCGTAGGTCTCTGTGACCGATACGACCTTGGCGAGGTCCAGGCCCGCCATGCTCGGCGCGGCCTTGGCGGCGGCGATGGCCTTGTCGATCAGCGCCTGCGTCACCGCTTCTCCTTCGGCCAGGCCCAGGATGCAGCCGTTCTGCGCGCCATGGGTGCGCAGGTGCCGCGTGAGCTTGCGGGTGTCGATGTTCGCGATGGCGACCGTCTTGCCGGCCACGAGGTATTCGCTCAGCGTGGCGGTCTGGCGGAAGTTGGAGGCGACGAGGGGCAGGTCCTTGATGATCAGGCCCGCGGCATGGATCTTGTCGGCTTCGATGTCTTCCCCGTTGACGCCGTAGTTGCCGATGTGCGGATACGTCAGGGTGACGATCTGCTGGCAGTAGCTCGGGTCGGTGAGGATTTCCTGGTAACCGGTCATGGCGGTGTTGAACACCACTTCACCGGTCGTGGAGCCGGCGGCTCCGATCGAATTGCCTTGAAAGACCGTGCCGTCTGCGAGCGCCAGGATGGCGGGCGGGAAATTTCCCTTGAGAGACAAAAGCACTGGGTTCTCCGGATGGTTACGGTCGCCCGGAGCCCCAGGCGCGTTGCCTGCGGACTGCTGCTTAAGGGGATTTTGGCGTTAAAGGCGGCCGGGCGACGCTATTGCGAGTAAGCCCCCGATTGTAGCCCGGACTGAGGGCTTATCCGGCCTGAAGGGCCGCTCCGCTTGCGTGCAGGCAGATCGCGGCGGCGGCGGCCACGTTCAGCGACTCCTCGCCGCCGGGCTGGGCGATGCGGATATGGTGCGTCGCGCGGGCTTCCAATGCGGCGGAAACGCCCTGCCCTTCGTGGCCCATCAGCCAGGCGCAGGGGTACGGCAGGCGGGCCTGGTGCAGCCAGTCGCCACGGTGCGAACTGGTGGCGACAAGCGGAATCTTCAATGCGTCAAGCGCATCCGCCTCGACGCCTTCGATCAGCCGCAGCCCGAAATGAGCGCCCATGCCGGCTCGCAACACCTTCGGCGCCCAAAGAGCGGCCGTGCCCTTGAGCGCGATCACCTGGGTGAAACCGAAAGCCGCCGCGCTGCGCAGGATGGAGCCGGCATTGCCCGCGTCCTGCAGGCGGTCGAGCACCACGCTCGGAGCATCGGGGATCAAGTCCGGCCGCACCGGCTGATCGAGCACGAAGCCCATCGGCGCCGGCGATTCCAGCCCGCTGACGCCGCGCAGCAGATCGTCGGCGACGACTACGGTTTTGATAGCACTTGCGCCCCATTCAGCTGGGGCGGTTGGCCAGAAAGATTCGGAAAACACCGCGATCGCCGGCTTGACGCCGCGTGCCAAGGCGGCCCGGCACAGGTGATCGCCTTCGAGCCAGATGCGTCCCAGCTTCCGATAGGCCCCGGGGTCCTGGGCGAGCTTGCGCAGGTCCTTGAGCAACGGGTTGTCGCGCGAGCTGATGTGGCTCGCGCCGGCGTCGGTGGTCATCGGCGGATCAAGGTGCGGCGCGCAGGTCGAGGTGAACGGTCTCGACCGTCGCGATCACCATCGGCATCGCCGCTTCCGTTTCGATGACCAGGGCGCCAGCCGCCGTCCGCGTCAACGCCGCGGCCACCGGACTGAACGACCTGCGGTGATGCACGCATGCACCGTGTTTCTGCAGCGCCTCGAGGTGCTCGGGCGTGCCGTAGCCCTTGTGGCCGGCAAAGCCGTAATGCGGGAATTCGGTATGCAGCTGCTCGCACAGCCGGTCGCGATGGACCTTCGCCAGGATGGAGGCGGCCGAAATCGCCTTGACCAGCGCATCGCCCTTGACCACGGCTTCGGCCAGCACGTCCAGCGTCGGCAGCCGGTTGCCGTCTACCAGCACCTTGGCGGGCTTCAGCCGCAGGCCTTCGACGGCGCGGCGCATGGCGATCATCGTGGCCTGCAGGATGTTGTGCGTGTCGATTTCCTCGACGCTCGCCTGGGCGATGGAACAGCACAGAGCCTTGGCCAGGATCTGGTCGTGCAGGCGTTCGCGCTGCAGAGCAGTGAGGGTCTTGGAATCCGCAAGGCCACGGATCGGCCGCGTGTCGTCGAGGATCACCGCCGCGGCCACCACAGGGCCCGCCAGCGGGCCGCGGCCGGCCTCGTCGACGCCCGCAAGCAGGCCCGGCGCGTCCCACACCAGGCGGGCCTGCTCAGCCTTCAAGAACTTTCTGGATCGCATCGGCGCAAAGTGTCGGCGTATCGCGCTGCAATTGCACGTGCAGCTCGGAAAATCTTTGTTGCAGGGCCTTTGTCTTTTCGGGTGCATCGAGCCAGGCCAGCGTGGCCTGGGCCAGCGCCTCGGGCGTGGCGGCTTCCTGCAGCAATTCGGGCACCACGAACTCGCGGCACAGGATATTGGGCAATCCCACCCACGGCTGCAGTTGCTTGCGCTGCATCAGGCGCCATGACAGTCCGTTCATGTTGTAGGCGATGACCATCGGCCGCTTGAAGAGCGCCGCCTCGAGCGTGGCGGTTCCGCTCGCGATCAACGTGACGTCGCAGGCGGCGAGCGCGGCGTGCGACTGGCCATCGAGCAGCTTCACCCGACCCGCCATGCCGCTGGCCTGGAGCAAGGCGTCGACCTCGGTGCGCAGGCTCGGGATGATGGGCGCAATGAACTGGAGTTCGGGCCGCGCCTTCTGCATCAGCGCAGCGGCGGCGAAGAAGCGGGCCGCTAGATAACGGATTTCGGAGCGACGGCTGCCCGGCAGCAAAGCGACGACCTGCGCATCGGGCGCCAGGCCCAGCGCGGCGCGGGCCCCGGCGCGGTCGGGCGTCATTGGAATCACATTGGCAATCGGGTGACCTACGTAGCTCGCGGCAACGCCCTGCTTTTCGAGCAACTCGGGCTCGAACGGGAAAATGCACAGCACGTGATCGGCCGCCGCCCGGATCTTCTCGATGCGCTTCGGCCGCCACGCCCAGATCGAGGGGCAGACAAAGTGAACGGTCTTGATGCCCTGGCTGCGCAAGCCCGCTTCGAGGTCGAGGTTGAAATCCGGAGCGTCGACGCCGATGAAGAGCTCGGGACGCTCCTGCAGCAGCCGAGCCTTCAGTTGGCGGCGAATGCCTGCGATTTCCGAGTAATGCCGTAGCACTTCGATGTAACCCCGCACCGCGAGCTTTTCCTGCGGCCACCAGCTCTGGAACCCGTGCGCGAGCATGCGAGGGCCACCGATGCCGGCGGTCTCAAGGTCGGGCCAGCGGGCCTGAAGGCCATCGAGAAGAAGCCCCGCGAGCAAGTCGCCGGACGCTTCGCCCGCGACCAGCGCGAAGCGTCGCTGTTCGGTTGACTGCATCGCCGTTACTTCAGCGCGCAATGCCGCGCGTGGAACTGGCGAGGAAGGATTCCATCAAGGCAACGTCGCCCGCCGCCTCGGGCATTTCGGCAGTCAGCGTGGCGATGCCTGCGCGCGCCTCTTCGAGCGTCTTGCCCTGCCGATATAGAAGCTTGTGCATCTGCTTGACCGCAGCGAGTCGTTGCGCCGAAAAATCGCGCCGGCGCAACCCTACGACATTGAAGCCGCGAACCGCCAGCGGATTGCCGTCGACCAGCATGAACGGGGGCACGTCCTGCGACACCGCACTCGCGAAGCCGACCATGGCATGCGCGCCGATCGAGACGAACTGGTGGATGCCGGTGAGGCCGCCGACCGTGACCCAGTCCGCCAAGTGCACGTGGCCCGCCAGCGTCGTCTGGTTGGCCAGCGTGGTGTGATTGTCGACATGGCAGTCGTGCGCGATGTGCGTGTACGCCATGATCCAGTTGTCGTTGCCCACGCTGGTCACACCCCCCGCCCCCGGCACGCCGAGGTTGAAGGTGCAGAACTCTCGAATGACGTTCCGGTCGCCAATGACGAGCTTGGTCGGCTCGCCGGCGTACTTCTTGTCCTGCGGGATCGCGCCGAGCGAGGAGAACTGGAAGATCCGGTTGTCACGTCCGATGGTCGTGCGCCCTTCGATCACGCAATGCGCGCCGATGGTGGTACCCGCCCCGATCTGCACGTGCGGGCCGATGACGGTATAAGGCCCGACCGACACCGAGGCGTCGAGTTGTGCCTGCGGGTCGACGAGCGCTGTCGAGTGAACCTGGGTCATGCCTTGCTGATGACGAAAGCCGAGGTCAGCTGATCTGGCGCATGGCGCACATCAGCGTGGCTTCGCAGGCGAGTTCGCTGCCCACCAGCGCGCGGCCCTTGAACTTGGAGATGCCGGCCTTCATGCGCTCGATCTCGACTTCGAGTGTGAGCTGGTCGCCCGGCTCCACGGGGCGCTTGAAACGCGCGCCGTCGATGGCGGCAAAGTAGTAGACGGTGTTGTCGTCCGGCACGATGTCGAGCGAATGGAACGACAAAAGCGCCGCGGCCTGGGCCATGGCTTCGAGCATCAGCACGCCCGGCATCACCGGGCGGTGCGGGAAGTGGCCATTGAAGAACGGCTCGTTCATTGTCACGTTCTTGAGCGCCGTGATGCGCTTGCCCTTTTCCATGTCCAGCACGCGGTCCACCAGCAAGAACGGGTAGCGGTGGGGAAGCAGCTTGAGGATTTGATGGATATCGAGCGTCGTCGTCATGATTTTCTGTTCCTGCATCGTCGTCATTTTTTCGGGGGAGCCTTCTCCAGCGCCTTCAGTCGTTCGCGCAGGCTGTGCAACTGCTTGAGCGTTGCCGCATTTTTTTCCCAGCTCGCATTGTCATCGATGGGAAACATGCCGGTGTACTGGCCGGCCTTGTGAATGGATCGTGTCACCACCGTCGCGGCGGACACATGCACGCCATCGGCCACCGTGAGGTGACCGAGCACGATGGCGCCACCGCCGAAAGTGCAGTTGGCACCGATGGTCGCGCTGCCGGCCACGCCGACGCAGCCCGCCATGGCGGTGTTCTTGCCGACGCGCACGTTGTGGCCGATCTGGATCAGGTTGTCGAGCTTCACGCCATCCTCGATGACGGTGTCGTCGAGCGCGCCGCGGTCGATGCAGGTGTTGGCGCCAATCTCCACGTCGTTGCCGATGCGCACCGCACCCAGTTGCTCGATCTTGACCCAGGCACCCTGGTGCAACGCGAGGCCGAAGCCATCGGCACCGATCACCACGCCCGGGTGCAGCAGGCAGCGATCACCGATCGTGCAGTCTTCGCTGACCGTCACGCGCGACTTCAGCACGCTGCCCGCGCCGATGCGCGCACCTCGCTCCACGACACAGAGCGCACCAATGCGTGCCGTGGCGTCGACATGGGCTTCCGGGTGGATCACGGCGGATCGATGAACAAGGTCAGCCTCCGGGCGCGCATGGTGCGACTTCCAGAGTTGCGTCAGGCGCGCAAAGTAGAGATACGGATCGGGCGTGACGATGAACGCCCCGCGCGCGGCGGCCGCCTCCTGCATGGCAGGCGACACGATCACGCAGGCGGCTTTCGACGCCGCGAGTTCCTGCTGGTATTTGGGATGGCTCAGGAAGCTGAGCGCATCGGGCTGTGCATTCTGGAGCGGCGAGAGCCGCTCGATGGACAGCGTGGCATCTCCATGAAGCTCGCCCCCGAGGGCGTCAACGATGGCTCCGAGCTGCAGAGACACGCCGGTTCGCGGCGTTACTTGCCGGCCGCGGGCGCTGTGGAGCCGACCGACGCGTTCAGCGCCTTGATCACCTTGTCGGTGATGTCGTGCTTCGGATTGATGTAGATCGCTTCCTGCAGGATGGCGTCGTACTTTTCAGCTTCAGCCACCTGCTTCACGACGCGGTTGGCACGCTCGTAGACCTGCTGGAGCTCTTCGTTCTTGCGCGCATTCAGGTCTTCCTGGAATTCGCGGCGCCGGCGCTGGAACTCGCGGTCTTGATCGATCAGTGCCTTCTGGCGCGTCGCCCGCTGGCTTTCGGAGATGGTCGGTGCTTCGCGCTCGAACTTCTCCGAGGCCGTCTTCAGTGCGTCGCCCTGCGCGGTCAAGTCCTTCTCGCGCTTGAGAAATTCAGCCTCGAGCTTCGCCTGCGCCGCCTTGGCTGGCTGCGCTTCGCGCAGCACGCGGTCCGGATTCACGAAGCCGATGCGAAAGGTCTCCTGCGCCTGTGCAGGCGCAGCGACGATCGCGAAAGCGGGAATCAACAACGCACCAACTGCGGCGCGAATCAAATGCTTCATTTAGAAAGACGTTCCGATCTGGAATTGCAAGCGCTGAATTCTATCCTTGGGGATCACCACGAAGCCGGTGGCTGGATCGAGCACTTCCTTTTGAGACTTGATGGGGAAAGCATAAGCAAGACGCAGGGGACCCAGCGGCGAGATCCAGCTGATGCCGAGACCGACGGAAGCGCGCAGCTTTTTCTGCGCCTTGTACTGCTCGTCGGTCAGGCCCGGGGCGCGCGACCCAAACACATTGCCCACGTCAAAGAAGCCATACAGTCGCAAGGTTCGGTCATTGCCCGCCCCTGGGAATGGCGTGCTGAGTTCAGCGTTGAAGACTGCTTTCTTGGTGCCGCCCAGTGGAGCGCCATCGGTCTGGCCAATCAGAGGCACGTCACGCGGACCCAGCGAATTCTGCTCAAAACCGCGGACCGAGCCGAGGCCACCCGCATAGAAGTTCTTGAAGATCGGATAGACCTTGCTGCCTAAGGCCTTCGCGTAGCCCACATCACCGTTGATGGCGAAGGTGTATTGCTTGTTGATCGCGAAGAACTGCTGGTATTGGTAGCTCGTCTTGATGTATTGCATGTCGCCGCCGGCGCCAAGCTCGAGGTTGGCACGCTGCATGACCCCGGTGGTCGGAACCAGCGCGCTGTCGCGGCTGTCGCGGCCCCAGCCAATGGTGAGCGGCAAGCCCCAGACGCTCTTCTGGTCGCATCCAGTCACGATCCAGCCCGCCGGCCACAGCCCCTCTCCTGCTGCATTCGTCCGACATTGGAAATATCTCAGATAAGACTTGGGCGTATAGAGCCCCGAGAGCGCTGTCGATGAGTTCGGGTCGAACGCATACCGTTCGAGCCCGATGCCGAAGAACACAGTGTCGAGCTCACTGAACGGCACACCGAAACGGATGGACGCCCCCTGGTTGACCAGCTTGTAGTCACCGTCGGTGGTCTGCGAGTACGGACGCGTCGTCGTGTGATAGACGCTGATCGTGCGTGAGATGCCGTCCTTCGTGAAGTACGGATCGGTGGTGGTCAGCGAGATCGTACGGTTGTACTTGCTGGTGTTGACCTGCACGCCCAGAAAATTACCCGATCCGAACACGTTTTCCTGCGAGATGCCGAAGGTCAGCGCAACCTTCTCGGCGCTCGAATAGCCAGCGCCCAGTTGCAGACTGCCGGTGGGCTTTTCGGCCACGTTGACGGTCAGGTCCACCTGGTCGGGCGAACCCGGCACCTCTTGGGTCTCGACGTTCACTTCGGTGAAGAAGCCCAGGCGGTCCACGCGGTCGCGCGAGACCTTGATTTTGTCGCCGTCGTACCAGGAGGCTTCGAACTGGCGGAACTCACGACGAATGACTTCGTCGCGGGTCTTGTTGTTGCCGCCGACGGACACGCGGCGCACGTACACACGGCGCGAAGGCTCTGCCTGCAGCGTGAGCGTGACGCGGTTGTTGACCCGGTCGATGTCCGGGACGGCCTGCACACGGGCGAAGGCGTAGCCGAAGGTGCCGAAATAGTCGCTGAAAGCCTTTGTGGTTTCGGTGACCAGTTCGCCGTTGTAGGGCTCGCCGGGCTTGATGGTGATCAGCGACTTGAACTCGTCGTCGCGGCCCAGGTAGTTGCCGTTGAGCTTCACGCCCGCCACCACGAACTTCTCGCCTTCGGTGATGTTGACCGTGACCGTCAGGTCCTTGCGGTCCGGCGAGATGGCGACCTGGGTCGAATCGATGCGGAACTCGAGGTAGCCGCGCGTGATGTAGTACGAGCGAAGCGTTTCGAGGTCGGCGTTGAGCTTGGCACGCGAATACTGGTTGGACTTGGTGTACCAGCTCATGAAGCCGCCGCTGTCCTGGTCGAACAGGCTCAACAGCGTCGATTCGCTGAAGGCCTTGCTGCCGACGATGTGGACTTCGCGGATGCGTGCGGAATCGCCTTCGGTGACGGTGAACGTCAGGTTGACGCGATTGCGCTCGATGGGCGTGACGGTGGTCACGACCTGCGCGTTGTAGAGGCTGCGGCTCACGTACTGGCGCTTGAGCTCCTGCTCCGCGCGATCGGCCAGCGCCTTGTCGTAGGGACGGCCATCGGTCAGGCCGATTTCGCGCAGTGCTTTCTGCAGCGCCGCCTTGTCGAATTCCTTGGTGCCTACGAAGTCGACGTCTGCAATGGTCGGGCGCTCTTCGACGATCACCACCAGCACATTGCCGTTGACGTCGATGCGCACGTCCTTGAACAACCCCAGGTCGAACAGCGCACGAATGGCGGCCGAACCGCGTTCGTCACTGTAGGTATCGCCCACGCGCAACGGCAACGACGCGAAGATCGTGCCGGCCTCGACGCGTTGCAGGCCTTCGACGCGAATGTCGCGCACCGTGAAAGGCTCGACGGCCCAGGCTGCCGTGGCTGCAAGCGCACTGGCAACTACCGCGACAACGCTACGCAGGCGAAAGCGATTGGAGTTTTTGTTCATCTGTGAATTGAGCCGGCACGGAAAGGGCCGGCAGAAAGTTAACCAAAGAGCCGCGTGACGTCGTTGAAGAGTGCGACCGACATCATGACCAGCAGCAAGGCGACACCGCCGCGCTGAAGCCGTTCCATCCAGGCGTCAGAGACGCTTTTGCCGGTCAGGCCCTCCCAAAGATAATACATCAGGTGTCCTCCATCGAGGACCGGGAGCGGCATGAGATTGAGCACGCCCAGGCTCACGCTGATGACCGCGAGGAAGATCAGGTACTGGGTCAGGCCGAGGCTCGCGGACTTGCCTGCATAGTCGGCAATGGTCAGCGGGCCGCTCAGGTTCTTCAGCGATGCCTGGCCGGTCACCATCTTCACCATCATGCGAACGGTCAGCGCGGACATCTCCCACGTGCGCACCACGCCGCGCCAGACACCGTCGACCGGGCCCTGGCGCACCGTCACCATGTCAGGCGGCGCACCAACGTAAGCGCCGATACGGCCGACCTTGACGGCGCCCTCCTCGCGCACCTCGGGCTTCACCTCGAGCGTGAGCGACTGGCCGCCGCGTTGGATTTCCCAGGCCTGGGTGCGCGGCTGGACGCCATCGACCGAAGCGCGGATCACCTCGCGCAGCTGCTGCCCGTCATAGATGGCGGTCTCGCCGATGGCGCGCACCAGATCGCCCTTGCGCAGGCCCGACTGCTCGCCAGCGCCGCCGGCCATGACATCGCCGATCTCCGGCCGGGTCAGGGGTGCGAGCAAGCCGATCTTGCGGAACATCTGCGGATCGGCATCCTTGGCCTCCATCCGGCTCAGTGGCAGCACCAGTTGGCGCGCAGGCTTGCCGTCTTCGCCAGCCACTTCGAGCGTGAGATCGCGAGCGTCGAGCGCGCCCTGCGTCATGCGCCAGCGCAGGTCCTCGAAGGACTGGACCGGCGTCAGATCGCCGTCGAAACCGGCGCGCGTGATGTGCTCCCCGCCACGCAGGCCCGCGGCCTCGGCCAGCGAGGCGGCCACCGGTCGCGCCAGCTTGGCAACCGGCTCTTCCACGCCGATCCAGTTGACGGCCGTGTAAAGCGCGATCGCCAGCAACAGGTTGGCGATGGGTCCGGCCGCCACGATGGCCGCGCGCGAACGCAGGGGCTGGGTGTTGAAGGCCCGATGCCGCTCCTCGGGCGCCACAGGGCCCTCGCGTTCGTCGAGCATCTTGACGTAGCCGCCCAGCGGGAAGGCGGCGATGACGAATTCGGTCTGCTGCCCCGGATGCTGGCGCTTGGGCTGCCAGCGGAACAGTGTCTTGCCGAACCCGATCGAGAAGCGCTCCACCTTGACACCGCAGGCAACGGCGACGCGGTAATGGCCGTATTCGTGCACCGCGATCAGGACGCCGAGTGCAACCACGAAGGCTATGACAGTGAGCATCGGATCCTCAACGATTGGGGGAAGTCAGGCTGCGAAGCGCAGCGCTGCGGCATTGGCCGCCGCACGGGCGCTGGCATCGAGCGCCAGCAGATCGGCCAGCGACGCCGGCTTGGAGGGGGCAACGGCTTCCAAAGTTTCCATGTTGACCGCATGAATGCGATCAAAACGCAGGCGCCGGTCCAGAAAGGCCTCGACGGCGACCTCGTTGGCCGCGTTGAGCACCGCCGTCGTCCCGGGCGCCGCGCGCAATGCGTGCCACGCAAGACCCAGGCCGGGGAAGAGTGCCGCGTCGGGCGCATCGAAAGTCAGCGAAGCCATCTGACGGAAATCGAGCCGTGCAGCCCCGCTCTCGATGCGCTCAGGCCAAGCCAGGCCGACCGCGATCGGCACCCGCATGTCGGGCGTGCCGAGCTGGGCGATGACCGAGGCATCGGTGAACTGCACCATCGAATGCACCACGCTCTGCGGATGGATGACAACCTCGATCTGCTCGGGCAACACGCCGAACAGGTGGCGCGCCTCGATCACCTCGAGCGCCTTATTCATCATCGTGGCCGAATCGACCGAGATCTTGCGGCCCATGACCCAATTAGGATGCGCGCAGGCCTGCTCGGGCGTGACGGTGCCCAGGGTCTCAGGCGCGCGGGTGCGGAACGGGCCGCCCGACGCGGTCAGGATGATTTTGTCGATGCGCCGCGCCCAAGTGGACGGATCCTCGGGCAGCGACTGGAAGATGGCCGAATGCTCGCTGTCGATCGGCAGCAGCGTCGCGCCACCCTCGCGCACCGTGCGCATGAACAGCTCGCCGCCGACGACCAGGGCCTCCTTGTTGGCCAGCAGCAGGCGCTTGCCGGCGCGCGCGGCGGCCAGGCACGGGCCGAGCCCGGCGGCGCCAACGATGGCGGCCATGACGGCGTCTACCTCTTCGTGCGCAGCTATTTTTTCAATAGCATCATCGCCCATCAATACACGGGTGTGCAGGCTGTTTTGCTTGAGCTTTTCTGCCAGCAATGCCGCATGCGGCGCGCTCGCCATGACCGCGAACCGGGGCGAGAACTGCGCGCACTGCGCCAGCATCTCGTCGACCTTGGTGGCTGCGGACAGCGCGAAGACCTCGAAGCGCTCAGGATGCCGCGCAATGACGTCGAGCGTGCTCACGCCGACCGACCCGGTCGACCCCAGCACTGTGACGCGTTGTTTGGGAGTGTTCACAGGAAGGCCAGCATCATGGCAATGGGAAGTGCCGGCAAGAGGGCATCCACGCGGTCGAGCACGCCACCGTGGCCGGGGAGCAGGCGGCTGCTGTCCTTGGCACCGGCGCTGCGCTTGATCAGCGATTCGACCAGATCGCCCACGACGCTCATCGCGGCAAGGAACACCGCGCCGATCAGGAGCAGCCACCAGCCGCGCTCGTTCAGGCGGGTGTAGAGGCTCGGCACCGTGGCGCCGAGGGCCTTGTCGGCGAAGACCCAGGCAACAGCCAGCACGAGGACGCCGATCATTCCGCCCCACACGCCTTCCCAGCTCTTGCCGGGACTGATCGCCGGGGCCAGCTTGCCGCGGGTGAACTTCAGGCCGAAGGCGCGGCCCGCGAAATAGGCGAACACGTCCGCCACCCAGACCAGCACCAGGATCGACAGCAGGAAGTTGATGCCGACCATTCGGGCCTGCACGGCGGCAAGCCACGCGACCCACAGCGCCAGCAAGCCGCCGACCAGGCGCAGCCCGCGCGGAATGCGGGGCCAGCCCGGCACCGCCACACGCAACAGCGCCGCGCCGCCGAGCACCCAGGCCGCGCTGGCCAGCATCCACATCAGGACCAGCGGTTGTTGGAGCAGACCGAGCCACCACGAGAGCCCGCAGAGCGCGACCATCTCGGCGCCGAGGAACAGCGACATGCCCTGGCCGTAGCCGTTCAGGCGCCCCCACTCCCACGCGGCCGCGCCGATCAGCACCAGCATCACACAGGCAAATGGAATGTAGTTTCGATAGAACAGCGCCGGCAGCAGGATCGCGAGCAGCACGATCGCCGTGAGGATGCGTTGTTTGAGCATGCGGGAGGTTGTGAGGCCTTCTCAGGCCGCAGCCGTCGAGACCTGTGCCGAGGTTTGGCCGAAGCGGCGCTCGCGACTCTGGAACGCGGCGATGGCCTCGTCCAGCGCGGCCTCGTCGAATTCGGGCCAGAGCTTGTCGCTGAAGAAGAGCTCGGCGTATGCACTTTGCCAGAGCAGGAAATTCGACAACCGCTGCTCGCCGCCGGTGCGGATGAACAGGTCGGGGTCAGGCACATGGGCCAGCGCCATGGCGCGGTCCATGTTCATCTCGGTCATCGGAAGGCCCTGCTCGGCAAGCTTGGCCGCGGCCTGGGCGATGTCCCAGCGCCCACCGTAGTTGAAGCAGATGTTGAGCACGAGCCGCGTGTTGTGCGCGGTCGCCTCTTCGGCACTGACCAACCCGGCCACCAACTTGGCGGAGAGGCCGCCGCGTTCTCCGACGAAATGCAGCCGAACGCCGTCGCGGCTCAGGCGCGGCACCTCGCGCGCCAGTGCGCCCACCATCAGTGACATCAGGCCGGAGACCTCGTCGGGGGGACGATTCCAGTTCTCCGAGGAGAACGCGAACACGGTGAGAACACCCACACCGCGGTCGGCGCAAGCCTTGACGCAGCGACGCAGCGATTCGACGCCCTGCTTGTGCCCCGCCACGCGGGGAAGGAATCGCTTTGTCGCCCACCGACCGTTGCCATCCATGACGACGGCAACGTGGTGGGGAATGGGCGGCGGCGAAGAGGCCATGGCGGGTCTCAAACGGCCATGATCTCCGCTTCTTTCGCTGCGACCAGGCGATCGATTTCAGCGATATGGCGGTCGGTGACCTTCTGGATCTCGGCTTCGGCGCGCTTCTGGTCGTCCTCGGACGCCAGCTTGTCCTTGACCAGCTTCTTGACCGACTCGTTCGCATCGCGGCGCAGGTTGCGCGTGGCGATCTTGGCGGTTTCGCCTTCGTTGCGAACCAGCTTGGTCATTTCCTTGCGGCGCTCTTCGCTCATGGCGGGCAGCGGCACGCGGATGAGGTCGCCCATCGATGCGGGGTTCAGACCCAGGTCGCTTTCGCGGATGGCTTTCTCGATCTTGGCGCCCATGCCCTTCTCCCAGGGCTGGACGCTGATCGTGCGCGAGTCGAGCACCGACACGTTGGCCACCTGGCTCAGCGGCACTTGCGAGCCGTAATACTCGACATGGATCGAGTCGAGCAGCGCCGAGTTGGCGCGACCCGTGCGGATCTTGGTGAGGTTGTTCTGGAATGCGGCGAGCGATTGATTCATCTTCGCGTCGGTCGCACTGCGGATGTCTGCAATGGTCATCTCAAATACTCCTAGGCATGCACCAGCGTGCCCTCGTCCTCGCCCATCACGACGCGCTTGAGCGCGCCGCTCTTGAGGATCGAGAACACCTTGATCGGCAGCTTCTGGTCGCGGCACAGCGCGAAGGCCGTGGCGTCCATGATGCCGAGATTCTTTGCGATCGCCTCGTCGAAACTGAGCGAGACGTAACGCGTTGCGTGGGGGTCGAGCTTGGGGTCGGCGGAATACACACCGTCCACCTTCGTGGCCTTGAGCACCAGCTCGGCACCGATCTCGGCACCGCGCAGCGCAGCCGCCGTGTCGGTGGTGAAGAACGGGTTGCCGGTACCGGCCGCGAACACGACGACCTTGCCCTCTTCGAGGTACTGCAGGGCCTTGGGGCGCACATAAGGCTCGACCACCTGCTCGATCGCGATGGCGGACATCACGCGGGCCACGAGGCCCTGCTTGTCCATCGCATCGGCCAGCGCCAGTGAGTTCATGACGGTGGCCAGCATGCCCATGTAGTCGGCGGTGGCGCGGTCCATGCCGACCGAACCGCCCGCTACGCCGCGGAAGATGTTGCCGCCGCCGATCACGACCGCCACCTGGACGCCCATGTTCACGACCTCGGCCACGTCCTGCACCATGCGCACGATGGTCGCGCGGTTGATGCCGAAGGCGTCATCGCCCATCAGTGCCTCTCCCGACAGCTTCAACAAGATTCGCTTGTGGGCTGGGCGGGCATCAGACATGGGCAATTTCCTTTGAGTTGGCGGTGACGAGTGTAAAACGTAGCGATGAAAAAACGACGGCACGCGAGCACGCGCCGTCGTTGGAAGCCTTATGGCTTAAGCAGCGGCCTTGGCTGCTGCAACTTGCGCGGCCACTTCGGCAGCGAAGTCGTCGACCTTCTTTTCGATGCCTTCGCCGACCACGTACAGGGTGAAGCCCTTGATCGAGGTGTTGGCGGCCTTGAGCATCTGCTCGACGGTCTGCTTGTCGTTCTTCACGAACGGCTGGTTGTGCAGCGAGACTTCCTTCAGGTACTTCTGCACGCCGCCTTCGATGCGCTTGGCAACGATGTCGGCCGGCTGCGGCTTCTTGCCCTCGGCTTCGGCCGTCTTGCGGTCTTCTTCAGCCTTGCCAGCGGCAACTGCGCGCTCTTTTTCAATCAGGTCGGCAGGCACGTCCGATGCCTGAATGGCGACCGGCTTCATGGCGGCGATGTGCATCGCGACGTCCTTGGCCGACGTGTCGTCGCCCTCGAACTCGACCATCACGCCGATGCGCGTGCCGTGCAGGTACGAAGCCAGCTTGCCGTTGCCGGCAAAGTGCTTGAAGCGGCGGAAGCTCATGTTCTCGCCGATCTTGCCGATCAGGCCCTTGCGCACGTCTTCGAGCGTGGGGCCGAAGCCGTCCTGCTCGTAGGGCAGCGCGCCCAGCGCGGCGATATCGGCGGGGTTGTTCTTGGCGACCAGCATCGCGGCAGCGTTGGCCAGGGCCAGGAAGCTGTCGTTCTTGGTGACAAAGTCGGTTTCGCAGTTGATCTCGATCATGCCGCCGGCAGCGCCGTCGACGAAAGCCGTGACCACGCCTTCAGCCGTGATGCGGCCCGACGCCTTGCCGGCCTTGTTGCCGAGCTTGATGCGCAGCAGCTCTTCGGCCTTTTCCATGTTGCCTTCGGCCTCGGTCAGAGCCTTCTTGCATTCCATCATCGGCGCGTCGGTCTTTGCGCGCAGTTCGCCGACCATGCTTGCGGTGATTGCAGCCATTTGTGTATCTCCGTAAATCCAAAAATCAGGTTAAAAAAAAGGGGCACCAAAGCCCCTTCTTCAGGCTCGCGAGAGCACCAATCAGGCCGAAGCGCTTTCTTCGACTTCGACGAATTCGTCGCTGCTGCCTTCGGCGATGGCCTTGACCACGTCACCGCCGGCGCTGTTGCGGCCTTCGATGATCGCGTCGGCGATGCCGCGTGCGTACAGCGTGACGGCCTTGGACGAGTCGTCGTTGCCGGGGATCACGTAGTCGATGCCTTCGGGCGAGTGGTTGGAGTCCACCACGCCGATCAGCGGAATGCCGAGCTTCTTGGCTTCGGCCACGGCGATCTTGTGGAAGCCCACGTCGATCACGAAGATGGCGTCAGGCAATGCAGCCATGTCCTGGATGCCGCCGATGTCCTTTTCGAGCTTCGCGATTTCGCGCGAGAAGGTCAGTTGCTCCTTCTTGCTCAGGCTGTCGAGGCCGGCTTCTTGCTGGGCCTTCATGTCCTTCAGACGCTTGATCGAGGTCTTGACCGTCTTGAAGTTGGTCAGCATGCCGCCGAGCCAGCGGGTATCAACGAAAGGCACGCCGGCGCGGCGGGCTTCTGCAGCAACGATTTCACGGGCCTGGCGCTTCGTGCCGACCATCAGGATCGTGCCGCGGTTGGCCGTGAGTTGCTTGGCGTACTTCATCGCGTCCTGGAACATCGGGAGCGACTTTTCCAGGTTGATGATGTGAATCTTGTTGCGATGGCCGAAGATGAACGGAGCCATCTTGGGGTTCCAGAAGCGGGTTTGGTGACCGAAATGGACACCGGCTTCCAGCATTTCGCGCATGGTGGTAGACATTAGAAATTACTCCAAAGGTTGGGTCTAAAATCCAGCCCGTTTTGCGCTCCTTTCGAATGGAGTCACAACACCTTGATTGGGCCGGTTTGCGGATGTGTTTGGCTGGATGCAACGGGAGCCGTCGCTCGACCAGCGAAACCCAAAGAGTATAGCACGGCCGCCGCCCCTCTTTCCCCCTTGAAACCGAGCCGCCCGCGGCACCTGCAGCCCACCCATGAACGACCTTCACGCCGCCCGTCTCACCCTTCAGGCAGGTGGCTCCGATGCACGCACCGAAATAGAGCGCGCCATCGAAATCTCTCAGTCCCCGGCCTGCGCCCACGTTTTCACCCGCACGATGTTCGACGAGGCCCGCCAGGGCGCCGCCGAAGCGAATCCTGAAAGCAGGCTCGCCGGACTCGCCTTCACGTCCAAAGACTTGTTCGACATCGACGGCCAACCGACGCCTGCAGGGTCCGTCGTCCTGTCCCATGCACCGGCGGCCAAGGCTGACGCCATTGCAGTGGCACGACTCCGCGCTGCGGGTGGCGTACTCACCGGCCGTACCAACATGAGCGAGTTCGCTTTCTCTGGCGTTGGCGTCAATCCGCACCACGGCACGCCGGTCAACGTCAGCGACAAAGCCACCCCGCGCATCCCGGGCGGCTCCTCTTCCGGCGCGGCGATTTCGGTGGCCAGCGGCGCCGCCTTCATCGGCCTGGGCTCCGACACCGGCGGCTCGATCCGCATCCCGGCCGCGCTGAACGGCATCGTCGGCTTCAAGAACACGGCCCGCCTCGTGCCGGCCGATGGCGCGTTGCCCCTGTCGACCACGCTCGACACCGTCTGCGCCATGACGCGCTCGGTGCGCGATGCCATCACTGTGCACGAGATCCTCTCGGCCCGCCGCGTGACGGCCGGCACAGCGCCACTTGCCGCCTACAGGCTGGCCGTCGTGAAGAACGTTTTCTTCGACGGCATCGAGCCGGCCGTGGCCGCCGCGTTCGAACGGGCGCTGAAAGCGCTTCGCAGCGCAGGCGCACGCATCGACGAAATCGAGTTACCCGAGTTGGCCGACCTGCAATCCATCAACGCCACGGGCGGCTTCTCGGCAGCCGAATCCCACGCCTGGCACCGCTTGCTGCTGGAGCGCAGCGGCGCAGGCTACGACCCGCGCGTGGCCCAGCGCATCGTGCGCGGCGCCACGATGAAGGCGCATGAATACATCGACCTCATCAACGCCCGCCGCGCCTGGATCGCCCGCGTTGAGGCGACCCTTGCGTCCTTCGACGCCGTGCTCTCGCCGACCGTGCCCACCACCGCACCGTCGATCGCCAGCGTGGCGCCGGGAGTCGAGCGCGACGACGAATTCTTCCGCGTCAACGCGCTGCTGCTGCGCAACCCGTCGATCGTCAACATGCTCGACGGCTGCGCCATCTCGTTGCCCTGCCACGCCGCCGGCGAATTGCCGGTCGGCCTGATGCTGTGGCACGCCGCACTGCATGATGACGCCGTGCTCGCCATCGCCCTGCAGGCGGAGCGAGCGCTGCAGAACCAATAGCCAATAGCTGTCCACGCCGCCTCACGGGCGTCAGCCGTCTCTTTTACCTCTGATCAATCAATGAAAATCGCGATAGTTGGCGCCGGCATCATCGGCGTCACCACCGCCTGGGAACTGGTCTCCGACGGCCATGAAGTGACCGTGTTCGAGCGCCGCGGCGCCGCGGCCGAAGAAGCCAGTTTCGCCAATGCCGGCGTGGTTGCGCCAGGCTACGTCACGCCGTGGGCTGCGCCGGGCATGCGAATGAAGGTGCTGCGCTCGCTGCTCTCCTCGCACGGCGCCATCAAGCTGCGCTGGCCGCTGGGCGCGCGCGACCTCGGCTGGATGTCGCGCTGGCAAAAAGCCTGCAAGCTCGAGACCTACCTCGCCAACCGCGCCCGCATGCAGCGCCTCGCCTTCTACAGCCGCACCCGGCTGCACGAAGTGAGCGAAGCGCGCGAGCTCAGCTATGAACGCAGCGACGGCTACCTCGTGCTGCTGCGCTCCAAGCGTGAGAAAAAGCTGATTCAGCCGGGCCTCGAAGTGCTGCGCACGGCCGGCAGCGTGTTCCGCGAAGTCGATGCCGACGAAGCCCGCCGGATCGAACCCGCACTCAACGCCGACACGCCGTTGGCAGGCGCTATCCACCTGCCGGAAGACGAAGTCGCCAATTGCCGCCAGTTCGCGTTGCTGCTCAAGTGGGAGGCCGAGGCGCTCGGCGCGCAGTTTCATTTCAACTGCGACATCGCGCCGCTCAGCCGCGCGGCACCCACCTCGCTGTCGCTTGCCAGCGGCTCGGAGGCGTTGCGTTTCGATGCCGTCATCGTGTGCGCAGGCCTCGCCTCGGCGACGCTCTTGCGCCCGCTGGGCCTGCGAATTCCGCTCGCGCCGGTTTACGGCCACTCGGTCAGCGCGCCGGTGCGCGAGCCGCTCAATGCACCGCGCAGCGCGGTGATGGACGAGCGCTACAAGGTCGCCATCTCTCGCCTGGGCCAGCGTGTGCGCGTGGCCGGCAGCGCCGAGATCGGCGGCTCGCTCGACACGATGAATCCGGCCGCGATCCAGACGCTTTACAAGGTGCTGCACGACTGGTTTCCGGGCGCCGCGACGCTGCAATCGGGCGTGCAACAGTGGAAAGGCGCGCGGCCGATGCTCCCCGACGGTCCGCCGGTGTTGGGCGCCAGCGGCATCCCCGGCGTGTGGCTCAACCTCGGGCACGGCTCGAGCGGCTGGGCGTTGTCGTGCGGCAGCGCGCGCGTGCTGGGCGACCTGATCGGCGGACGCGACCCGGGCGTCGATCTCGAAGGCCTGGGCGTCGAACGGCTCAGTCTTTAGGGTCCCACCGCCGAAGCATTTCCGGGCTCGGCGGCTGCTCGACCGGCAGGTCGGGGGCTGCTGGCGGCCTGAGCTTCTCGGCGGTCCACGCCAGCAGCGCAGGCGCCACGAGCGCAAAGAAAACAAGGCACAGCAGATCGGCGCCCATCATCAGCCAACGCTGCATGGTGGAAAGTCCCTCGACCGGCAGGTCGAACCAGCGGATTACACCGACGCCATAAGCGACACCCCCGACCCAGGCCACATCGCGCAGCGGCACCCAACGCCTCACTTCGGCGAGCAAGAAGGTGCCCCACACGAGGCTCAGCAAGCCGAGCGACCACGCCACGCCAGCGATCCATGCCAGCGTCGCGGCTACGAAAAAGACGATCCCCGCAAGCAGCAGGACCAGCAGCCGGCCAAGGCTCTTGAGCTTCATCCGTCGATCATAGGACGGCAAAATGCCTCGATGCACCGCATCACCCCCGCCACCGTCGCCGACCTGTTCGACATCGCGGCAACGCGCCGCATCGAACAGGCTGCAGCTGCCGCCCTCGCCCCCCACACGCTGATGCAGCGCGCAGGACTTGCCGTGGCGCGGCTCGCGATGTCGATCGCGCCGCATGCGCGCACGATCTGGATCGCCTGCGGTCCGGGCAACAACGGCGGCGATGGCTTCGAGGCCGCGGCGCAATTGCAGCACCGCGGCTTCATGCCAATCGTCACTTTCGTGGGCGACGAAAACCGCCTGCCGCCCGATGCAAAGGCATCGCTGCAGCGTGCCCGCGACGCCAGCGTCATCTTTGCGCAGAAGCCGCCCGCCGAATACGAGCTGGCGATCGATGCGCTGCTCGGCATCGGATCAACCCGCCCGCCCGAAGGCGTCATGGCCGAGTGGCTGCGGGAGATGGATGCAAAGAGCCAGCCGGTGCTCAGCGTTGATGTGCCGTCCGGGCTGAACGCGGACACGGGCGCGCTGTCGGGCAGCACCGGAGCCCATGCGAATACAGCCCGCTTCTGCGTGACCTTCCTGACTCTCAAGCCCGGCCTCTTCACCGCGCATGGCCGCGATGCAGCAGGCACCGTGTGGTTCGACGACCTCGGCTGCGGCGCCACCGCCGAGCCGCCGACCGCCCGCCTGGTAGGCGTCCCCAAAGCGCAGGCCCGCACCCACGCGTCGCACAAGGGCAGCTATGGCGATGTCGCAGTGATCGGAGGAGCGTCGGGCATGGCGGGCGCCGCGTTGCTGGCCGGATCGGCCGCGCTGCATGCAGGGGCCGGCCGCGTGTTCGTCGGGCTGCTCGATCCGAGCGCTGCGCCGGTGGACACAGCACAACCCGAGTTGATGCTTCGCGACGCCAGCGCGCTCGACCTCTCGGGCATGACCGCAGTCTGCGGCTGCGGCGGTGGCACGGACGTTCGCTCGGTGCTGCCGCGCGTGCTGGCGACGGCGGCTGCACTGGTGGTCGATGCCGACGCGCTCAACGCCATCGCAACCGACAGCGCGTTGCAGGCGCAGCTGGCATCACGCGCGCGGCGCGGAAGGCCGACCGTGATCACGCCCCATCCACTGGAAGCAGCGCGTCTGCTGGGTTGCACTGCCGGCGACGTTCAGGCGGATCGGCTGGCGGCGGCGCGCCAACTCGCGTCGCGCTTCGGCGTCGTCGCTGTGCTCAAGGGCTCGGGCACGGTGATCGCCGACGACAGCGGCGCGCCGGCGGTGCTCAATCTCACAGGCAATGCGCGGCTTGCGACTGCCGGAACCGGCGATGTGCTGGCCGGCATGATCGGCGCCGCGCTGGCAGCGCAGCAACCGGCATTCGAGGCGGCATGCGAAGCCGTCTGGCGGCATGGCCACATCGCCGACACGTGGCCAACGAATGCGGCTCCGCTCACGGCTGGCACGCTGGCCCGCCAGGCGCCCTTCTGACAGCTTTTTAGCCGCGCCCGACGAAGGGCATCTTCGTCGCCATGATCGTGTGGAACAGCACGTTGGCTTCCAGCGGCAGGTTCGCCATGTAGAGCACCGACTGGCCCACGATCTTCACGTCGATCAGCGGCTCGATCGCGAGTTCGCCATTCGCTTGTGGCACACCCGTGGCCATACGGGAAGCCAGCTCTGTCATCGCATTGCCAACGTCGACCTGGCCCACGGCGATGTCGTACTTGCGGCCATCGAGTGACGCGGTCTTGGTCAGCCCCTCGACTGCATGCTTGGTCGCCGTGTATGCAATCGAATTCGGACGCGGCGCGGTGGCCGAGATGGAACCGTTGTTGATGATGCGGCCGCCCATCGGCACCTGCGCCTTCATCGTGCGGAACGCCTGCTGGATGCAGAAGAACATGCCGGTGAGATTGATGTCGACCACGCCCTGCCACTGTGCGGGCGTCCAATCCTCGAACGGGCCCGGCGGGTTGCCCACGCCGGCGTTGTTGAACAGCAGGTCGACGCGGCCGTAGCGCTCCACCGTGGCGGCGAAGAGCGACTGCACCGATTCGGCATTCGACACATCGGTCGGCACCGCGAAGGCGCGCGCACCGGCGCCCGACTCCTCGGCCACCTGCTCCAGCGGTTCGAGGCGACGGCCCGCAAGGACCACGCTCCATCCATCGCCCAGCAGCGCCAGTGCGGCGGCCCGGCCAATGCCGGAACCCGCGCCCGTGACGATCGCGATGCGGCCCTTGTTGTTGCTTTCAACGCTCATGCTCAATGTCTCCTTCTAGGCTTGTCTGTCGTACAGATTTTTTTGAGGGTCATCCGCGGCGCGGCTTGCGCCCCTTCATCTTGTTGGCGGCCTTCTTGACCGCCGACTTGAAGGCCTGCATCGCCGACTGCGGCCCGGCGGCAACGGCAGCGGTGCTGCGCTCCACCCGCTGGTCGCTGGTGGCCGCCTCCGCCTTGTGGCGCGAACCGCGCTTGGCCGACGCCTTGACCGGCACGCCGGATGCGGCACCCTTGTCCTTCATGGCCCGCGTCGTCAGGTCTTCGCCTTCGCGCACAAGGCGAAAGTCGATCTTGCGGCCGTCCAGATCGACGCGGCTCACCTGTACCCGAACCCGCGTGCCGATGGCGTAGCGGATACCGGTGCGCTCGCCGCGCAATTCCTGGCGCATCTCGTCGAACTTGAAGTATTCGCCGCCGAGCTCGGTGATGTGCACCAGGCCCTCGACGTACATCGCGTCGAGCGTGACGAAGATGCCGAAGGTCGTGGCCGCACTGACCACGCCGCCGTATTCCTCGCCCAGATGCTCGCGCATGTACTTGCACTTGAGCCAGGCCTCGACGTCACGGCTGGCCTCGTCGGCGCGACGCTCGTTGGCGCTGCAATGCAGGCCTGCGGCTTCCCATGCCAGTACTTCCTTGGTCGGCGCGATGGTCGCCTTTTGCGGCTTGTTCGTTGGCGCCTTCACGCGCGAAGCGAGGCGCTTGGCCAGCTTGGCGTGCGCCTCGCCGGGGGTCGGCAGCATCGGCAACTGGTAGCGCGTCTTCGTGAGGATCGCCTTGATCACGCGGTGCACCAGCAAGTCGGGATAGCGACGGATCGGGCTGGTGAAATGCGTGTACGCCTCGTAAGCCAGCCCGAAGTGGCCGCTGTTGAACGGCGTGTAGATCGCCTGCTGCATCGAACGAAGCAGCATGGTGTGGATCTGCTGCGCGTCGGGGCGCTCCTTGGTGGCTTCGGCAATCGCCTGAAACTCGCCGGGCTTCGGATCGTCGGTGATGCTGAGGCCCACGCCCATGGCCTTCAGGTAGCCGCGCAGGATTTCCTTTTTCTCCGGCGTCGGACCTTCGTGCACGCGGAACAGGCCCGGGTGCTTGCCTTCGGCGATGAAGTCCGCGCTGCAGACGTTGGCCGCGAGCATCGCTTCTTCGATGAGCCGATGCGCTTCGTTGCGCGTGCGCGGCACGATCTTCTCGATGCGGCCGGCGTCGTCGCAGATGATCTGCGTCTCGGTGGTTTCGAAGTCGACCGCACCGCGCTTGCCGCGCTGCTTGAGCAGGGCCTTGTAGACGTCGGCGAGGTTCAGCAGGTCCTTGACGCGATCCTTGCGTTTCGCAGCCTCGGGGCCGCGCGTGTTGCCGAGGATCGCAGCCACCTCGGTGTACGTGAAGCGCGCGTGGCTGAACATGACGGCCGGATAGAACTGGTACGCGTAGATCTCGCCATCGGCAGCCACGAGCATGTCGCACACCATGCAGAGGCGTTCGACCTCGGGGTTCAGCGAGCACAGGCCATTCGACAGCTTCTCGGGCAGCATCGGAATGACGCGGCGCGGAAAGTAGACGCTGGTGGCACGGTCGTAGGCATCGATGTCGATCGCCGAGCCGGTCCGCACATAGGCGCTGACGTCGGCGATCGCGACGAGCAATCGCCAGCCCTTGCCGCGGCCCACCTTGGCGGGCTCGCAGTACACGGCATCATCGAAGTCGCGGGCGTCCTCGCCATCAATGGTGACGAGCGGGATGTCGGTGAGATCGACGCGCCCCTTCTTGTCGGCGGGGCGAACCTTCTCGGGCAAGGCCTTGGCTTCGGCCAGGCATTCCGCGGAAAACTCATGCGGCACGCCGTACTTGCGCACGGCGATCTCGATCTCCATGCCGGGGTCGTCGATCTCGCCCAGCACTTCTTTCACACGGCCGACGGGTTGGCCGAAAAGCGCGGGCGGCTCGGTGAGCTGCACCACAACCACTTGGCCCACCTTGGCGGGGCCGGTCGCACCCTTGGGAATCAGGACGTCCTGCCCATAGCGCTTGTCTTCAGGGGCTACGAGCCAGATGCCGCCCTCGTGCAACAGGCGGCCGATGATCGGTTGCTCGGGACGCTCGACGATCTCGACCACGCGTCCTTCGGGACGACCGCGGCGGTCCTGGCGCACGACGCGCGCCTTGACGCGATCCTTGTGCAAAACCGCGCGCATCTCGTTCGGGGGCAGGTAGATGTCTGCCTCGCCGTCATCGCGTTGCACGAAGCCGTGACCGTCGCGATGTCCTTGAACAGTGCCTTCGAATTCGTCCAGCAAGCCGCTGGAATTGACATTATTTTTGATATGATCTCCTTCTTTCCTGAAATTCAAAACGTACTTGCTTTTGCAGGTATGTGGGCCCAGATGGCGGAATTGGTAGACGCACTAGTTTCAGGTACTAGCGAGTAACATCGTGGAGGTTCGAGTCCTCTTCTGGGCACCAAGTTTAAACAGACCCTCATCGGGTCTTTCGATTCAAGCCACCGGTCTCCGGTGGCTTTTTTCTTGCCTGCTCGAGTTGGAGCCGGCATTGAGCAGCCCACGAATTCCTTCGTCGCGGCGAAATCGCAGCATTCGATTTGGTATACTCGTGGGCTTTCCTGAAATGCCCAGATGGCGGAATTGGTAGACGCACTAGTTTCAGGTACTAGCGAGTAACATCGTGGAGGTTCGAGTCCTCTTCTGGGCACCAGAGTCAAGCAGACCCCTACCAGGTCTTTCGAATGAAGCCACCGGCATCCGGTGGCTTTTTTCTTGCCTGTTCGAATCATCAAATCGGCAGCGCAATCAGGTCATGCCCTTCGGCGCCAACGATGCGCGCGCGGGTGAACTCACCAACCTTCAGCGTCTTGCTGATCTTCTCGGGCGGCAGCAGCCGCACAGTGCCGTCGATCTCCGGTGCGTCGGCGTAGGTGCGCCCAACACCGCCCTTGCGACCCATGCCCGGCGCGGAATCGACCAGCACCTGCATCGTTGCGCCGATGCGGCGTTGCAGCTTGGCGATCGACACGGCTTCGGCCACTTCCATGAAGCGGGCGCGCCGCGCTTCACGCTCGGCCTCCGGCAGCATGCCGGGAATGTCGTTGGCGGTTGCACCTTCAACCGGGCTGTAAGCAAAGCAACCGGCGCGATCGATTTCGGCCTCGCGGATGAAGTCCAGCAGATGCTCGAACTCCTGCTCCGTCTCGCCAGGGAAGCCGGCGATGAAGGTGCTGCGGATCACGAGCTCCGGGCACACCTCGCGCCAGCGCGCGAGCCGCTCCAGGTTCTTCTCGCCGCTCGCAGGACGCTTCATGCGCTTGAGCACGTCGGGATGGCTGTGCTGCAGCGGCACGTCGAGGTAAGGCAGCACCTGGCCGCTCGCCATCAACGGGATGATCTCGTCGACGCTCGGGTACGGGTACACATAGTGCAGACGAACCCAAGCACCATAAGGCTCGGCGATTTCGCCAAGCGTGCGCACCAGTTCGAGCATGCGGGTCTTGACCGGCTTGCCATCCCAGAAACCGGTGCGGTACTTCACGTCGACGCCGTAGGCGGACGTGTCCTGGCTGATCACCAGCAGTTCTTTCACGCCACCCTCGAACAGGGCCTTGGCCTCGCCGAGCACATCACCCACCGGCCGCGACACGAGGTCGCCGCGCATCGACGGGATGATGCAGAAAGTGCAGCGGTGATTGCAGCCTTCGCTGATCTTCAGATACGCGTAATGGCGCGGCGTCAGCTTGAGGCCGGCGATGCCGAAGTTGTTCGGCACCAGGTCGATGAAGGGATCGTGCGGCTTGGGCAGGTTGGCATGCACCGCATCCATCACCTCTTGCGTGGCATGCGGACCGGTCACGGCCAGCACGCTCGGGTGCATCTGGCGCACCAGGTTGCCGCCTTGGTCGCCGGTCTTGGCGCCCAGGCAGCCGGTGACGATCACGCGGCCGTTCTCGGCCAGCGCTTCACCGATGGTGTCCAGGCTCTCCTTCACGGCGTCGTCGATGAAGCCGCAGGTGTTGACGATCACCAGATCGGCACCTTCGAAAGTCTTGGAGGTTTGGTAACCCTCAGCGCTCAGACGGGTCAGGATCAACTCGGAATCGGTCAGTGCCTTGGGGCAGCCAAGGCTCACAAAGCCGACCTTGGGGGCGGTCGATGTGGTCGTTCGTTCGGGGGAGGCAACTTCGCTCATATGCCTCTATTGTCCCAGCTATCGGTGACAACCGGGCAATCATTGGGCAAGCCCCGCGTCGGTGCGACCCGAAGGCGCTCAGGGACGCTTGATGCCAAAGGCCCCCAGCACCTGTTCGGTGTTTTTCTGCATCTGCTCCTGCATCTGCAGGAAGACATTCTTGGATTGCTCGACGTAGTTGCCCATGAGGCCCTGGAGCATCGGCGACTGCATGGTCATGAATTTCGACCACATCTCGGGCGTCAGGCCCTCGGCCTTGTCGGCGAGCTGGGCCTGCACTTCGGTCATCGCCTGGATGTTTTTCTCGAGGTATGGCCCCATGTAGCCCTGCATCGCCTGACCATAGAAACGGATGATGTTGGCCAGCACCTGCTCGGTGAACATCGGCGCCCCACCCGCTTCTTCTTCCAGAATGATCTGCAGCAGGATGCTGCGCGTGAGATCGTCGCCGGTCTTGGCATCGCGCACCACAAACTGAGCGTTCTGGATGACCAGCTGCTTCACCTCGGTCAGCGTGATGTACGTGGATGTCTCGGTGTCGTAGAGCCTTCGGTTGGGGTATTTCTTGATCACACGCTGTACCGGTTTGACCCCGGACTTCTTGCTCTGCACTGCGGACTCCTTCACATGGACGCCCATGTCATCGGATGATTCTAGGGAGCGGTTTTGCTGCATCGCGACAAGGTTTACCCTGACCGCGCGCCGCACTTCAGCCCCGCGATGTCGCGTACTCGGCGCCGCATGCGTGGCAGGCGGCTGTTTCGGGGCGTTCTTCGGTCGCCTCGCGAAAGCGAAGCGGATTCTTGTGACCATAGACCACCCAGCATCGCGGGCAGTGCTCTTGCCCCGCGGTCGGCAGATACGCGCGGGCGCGTTGTTCGGCACGCTCCTCAGTCACCGCCACGCCTTGCCGAAGGGCTCGCGCCACTTCGCGCGCGGCCATGGTGTCGGTACGGCCGCTCGCTTGGTCGTTAATGCCGTAGACCGCACGCGCAAACTCGATGGGCGCCTGCCGCAACAGTGCGGCAATGCGTGCGCCAACATGAGCCCGATCAACCAGCGTTGATCGCGTATTCATCGGATCGCTTGTCAAGAAATTGGAGAGGGGATTGCGGAGCGACCAAGGTAGCACAACAACATGGCCATGGTCTTTTTCTGCATCACCACAAGGGACGATTGAAACACCGGGGAACCCGGTGAAAGCTCTGTTCAACAGACCGGTGGTTGGCCGGAAGCTGAACAGAAATTGGTAGGCGCGATTGGACTCGAACCAACGACCCCCACCATGTCAAGGTGGTGCTCTAACCAGCTGAGCTACGCGCCTAAGGATGTGTCCGAGAAGCAGCTATTGTAGCAGGAGAAAACACGCTTTTTAGCGGCGACGTGCAGATCGCACACCAACAACTGCAGTGACGATGCCAAGCACCTGCGTCAGCCGCGCTGCATCGGCGATTTCCACGGTGAACGTCATCCACGCCGTGCCCTTCACCGATTGCGTCTGCACACCGATCACGTTCATCTTTTCTCGAGCGAACACATCGGAGATATCGCGCAGCAAGCCTTGACGGTCGGCTGCCTCGACAGCGACATCGACCGCATAGACCGGCGCATCGCCGCCCTTCTTCGTCGCACCCCATTCGACATCGATCACACGTTCGCCATCGCGCGTGGCCATCATGCGGAAGTTGCTGCAATCGCTGCGGTGCACGCTGACGCCGTGGCCGCGCGTCACGAAGCCGCCGATGGCATCGGGCGGCGCGGGCTTGCAGCACTTGGCGAGCTGCGTCATCAGTGACGACACGCCCACCACCAGCACGCCGCCCTTGCCGGACTTCTCGCTGCCGCGCGCCTTCTTGATCTGCACGCCGTCGTCGGGGTTCGGTGCCGGCTCCGGCGGACGCAGCAGCGTCTCGATGTTGCGCAGGGAGAACTCGTCCTTGCCCACCACTTCGAACAGATGGTCCGCCGACTTGAAACCGAGCTGCGAAGCCAGGTCCTCGAGCCGCATGGCCGTCTTCCCTTCACGCTGCAGCAGCTTCTCTACCGCTTCGCGTCCGCGTGCGACGGTCTCGTGCGTGATCTGCGCGTTGAACCATGCGCGCACCTTGGCGCGCGCGCGATGACTCGCCAGATAGCCCAGTTCGGCGTTGAGCCAATCGCGCGACGGGCCGCCTTCCTTGGCTGCAATGATCTCGACTGTCTGCCCATTCGACAGCGGCGTGTTGAGCGGCACCATCGCGCCATCGACGCGAGCACCGCGGCAGCGATGGCCCAGCGTGGTGTGCACCGTATAGGCAAAGTCCACCGGCGTCGCGCCTTGCGGCAACTCGACGATGGCCGCATCGGGCGTCAGCACATAGATGCGGTCGTCGAAAAGGCCCTGCCCTTGCAAGCCGCCGGAAAGATCGCGCTCCCACGCCAGCAGTTGCCGCAGCACCGCGATCTTCGCGTCGTACTCGCCGCTCGCCCAGACGCCCGCGTAGCCCTTATGCCCCGCTTCCTTGTAGGCCCAGTGCGCCGCCACGCCATGCTCGGCATGGTCGTGCATCTCTTCTGTGCGGATCTGAATCTCGATCGGCTTGCCCGGCTTGCCGTCGACCAGCTCGCGCACCACGGTGTGCAGCGACTGGTAGCCGTTCGGCTTGGGCCGCGCAATGTAGTCGTCGAACTCCTCGTCGATCGGCTGGAAATGCGTGTGCACCCAGGCCAGCGCCGCATAGCAGTCCTTCACGTCCGCCACCACCACGCGCAGCGCGAGGATGTCGAACACCTGCGCGAAGTCGAGCGACTTGCCGCGCATCTTCTTGACGATGCTGTAGATGTTCTTGGGCCGCCCCTGCACCGTGGCGTGCACGCCCTCGGCCTGCAGTTCGCGTTCGAGTTCCGAGCGCAATTGCTCGATGTGGCCTTCACGCTCGATGCGCTTCTCGTCGAGCAGGCGCGCAATGAGCTTGTAGGTTTCAGGCTCGATGAAGCGGAACGAAAGATCCTCGATCTCCCACTTCACCTGCCAGATGCCCAGCCGGTTGGCCAGCGGCGCGAACACCTGCAGCGACTCGCGCGCCACGCTCTCGGGCGCCGGCTGCTTGCTGGCCGCCGCATGGCGCAAAGTCTGGAGGCGCGACGCAAGCCGCAGCATCACGACGCGCAGATCGCGCGAGAACGCCAGCAGCATCTTGCGCACGTTCTCGGTCTGCGCACCGGCGCCTTCGATGTGATGTCCCTGCGACGCCGATCGGGCCTGCTCCTGCACGCGCACCAGCTTGGTGGTCTCGACCGCGAGCGCCGCGAAGTTATCGCCGAACACCTTGGCGATCACCTCCTGCGGCCGATTCAGGTGCTGGCACGAATAGACGAGATAACTCGCCGCCTGCATGGCCTCGGAGCCGCCCATCTTCGCGACGATGGCGGCCACCGCATCGGCATGCGCCAGGGTGTTCTCGCCGGTGTCGAGTTTTTCATCAGCGATCAGCGGTTCGGCAAATGCGCGGGCGCGCGCGAGCATGTTCTCGATCACCGGCGTGCGGTCGGCCGTCGCCGCGGACAACGGATAGTCGACCACGGCGGTATCGGACAAGGGCGCCGTCTGCAGGCTCGATGACTCGCGCTTCACGCTTTCACCCCATCAATCGAACAGGAAGGAAGTGACGACGGCGACTTGCGCGGGATCGATGAAGGTCGGCGCATGGCCCACACCTTCGAACTCGACCAGCGCCGCCTTCGGGCCGCGCTGCGTCATGGCTTGTGCCGTCTCGCGCGAGAGCAAGTCCGATACGGCACCGCGCGTCACCAGCGTGCGCGCGGTGATGGCGTCGTACAGGCTCCACATGATCGCGCCGCCCTGGGCAGCCGCTTCTGGCGTGATGGCGCGCAGCGCCACGGCGATGGCCGGGTCGTAATGCAGCAGCCACTGGCCATCGCCTGCGTCGTTGCCGGCTTCGATCTTGGCGGCACCATCGGCCGCGCGCTGCGAAGCGGGCACCACCATGTGCTGCGAGAGCGCGAGCCATTGCTCGGGCGTGTGCGGACCGAAGCTGGTCGAGATTGCCCACATCGCATCGGCCGCTTCTTTCACGCTGCTGTAGCGACCGCCCTGCCCCACATAGGCTGCGATGCGCTGAAGCGCGACAGGCTCGATCGTTGGACCGACATCGTTCGCGATGAAGCGGCGCACCGGCCGCGCCAACGGCAGATCCTTGTGGCCCGCCAGTACGAAGCCGATCAGCCCGCCCATGCTGGTGCCGAAATAGTCGAGCGTGTCGAGCGCCTGTTCGCGTTGCAACTGCGCAATCAGCGCCACCATGTCGGCCGCATAGACCGGCACTTGATAAAAGGCGGGATCGCGCAGCCAGTCGCTGCGCCCGCGCCCCACGACATCGGGGCAGATCACCCGCACATCACCGCCCGCACGCGCAACGATGGCCTGTGCCAGCACGTCGAAGTCCCGACCTTGCCGGGTGAGCCCGTGAACGCAAACCACGACATGCGCGCTGCGCTCGTCGCCCCATTGCCAATAGGCCATGCGATGGCCGCCTTGGGCGTCGTCGCATGCCACGTAATGAAGCGTCGGTTCGGTCATGAAAACGGGAAGGTCGTGGTGCGGATAATGGTCTCGTTGCATCCTAATTCATCCGGAGATTGATCTTCATGCTCAAAGGCAAAACCGCGCTTGTCACGGGGTCCACCAGCGGCATTGGCTTCGCCATTGCCAAGGCTCTCGCCCAGCAAGGCGCACACATCGTGCTCAACGGCTTCGGCGATGCCGAAACGCCCAAGTCCCAGATCGAAGCGCTCGGCGTTCGCGCCGAATACCACGGCGCCGACATGAGCAAACCCGGCGAGATCGAGGACATGATGAAGTTCGCCGCGTCGAAGTTCGGCCGTGTCGACATCCTCGTGAACAACGCCGGCATCCAGCATGTCGCCAAGGTCGAGGATTTCCCGGTCGAACGTTGGGACGCGATCATCGCGATCAACCTCACCAGCGCGTTTCATACGACGCGCCTCGCGATCCCTGCGATGCGCGAAGCCAATTGGGGCCGCATCGTCAACGTCGCATCGGCCCATGGCCTCGTCGCCTCGGCGCAGAAATCGGCCTATGTGGCGGCAAAGCACGGCATCGTCGGCTTCACCAAATCGGTCGCGCTCGAAACCGCGACCACCGGCATCACCAGCAACGCGATCTGCCCCGGCTGGGTGCTGACGCAGCTCGTGCAAAAGCAAATCGACGACCGCGCGGCCCGCGAAAGCATCTCGGCCACGCAGGCGCAAAACGATCTGCTGGGGGAGAAGCAGCCCTCGCTGCAGTTCACGACGGTCGAACAACTCGGCGGACTCGCGGTCTTCCTGTGCTCGCCCGCCGCCGACCAGGTGCGTGGCGTGGCCTGGCAAATGGACGGCGGCTGGACAGCGCAATAAAGCGCCGTCCAGCGGGGCCTGCGCTCTTTACTTGAGCTGCACCGACCCCGACACGTTCACGATCACGCTGGTTTTGCCGGCTTCGACCGGCACGGCCGAATCGGCCGAGAACGACTTGGCCTGCATCGCCATCACCCGTGGACGCGGTCCACCGTCGTTCGCGTTCACCGACACCTCGCGCAGCGTATAGCCGCCGAAGCCAAAGCCCTTGGCCAGCTCGTTGGCCTTCTGCTTGAAGTTCTCGATCGCGATGTTCTGGGCTTCGGTCTCGGTCTTGGCGCGCTGCTCGCGGCTCAGGCCGAAACCAACGTTGCCCACGCTGAGCGTGGTGATGCGGCCGGCCGTCTGCGTGATGCGCGGAAAGTCACGGCCTTCGAGCACCAGTTCGGTCGATCCCTGCCAGCCGTTGATCTTGCCGTCCTTGGTGTAGCGCGGCGAGAGGCTGAAGTTGCCGGTGCGCACGTCGAGCTGACCAGTTTGGGCATTCTTCTTGGCTTCGGTCAGCGCGGCATCGAGCGCGGCCTTGAGCTGGGTCTGCACCGTGGCCGCATCGGTCGCGTCGCGGGTGGTCACGAGCGTCATGCTCAACAGGTCCTGCTGGACCTCGACCGTGCCGGAAGCGGTGAGCTGCAGCACGTTCTGCGGTGCCGGGGTGACCACGTTCTGGGCCAGCGCGGAACCGGCGGCGGCCAGGGCGGCGCAAACCGCGAACAATTTGATTTTTTTCAAGACAAGGGACTCCCTAGATGGATGGCGAGGAACGCCCGCGCCCAGGCGCTCAGTGGCGCTGGCTGCGCGGCACGTTCAGCGCACGGGCGGCGGGCATCGGAGCCGGCGAGATCCGCTCGGCTGGCTGCGATTCTGCCGAATTCGCCATGGCGCCCACGCCCGGCGGCATCCACTGCCCCCGGATCTGCTGCCGCAACTCGAACAGCTCCCCGGCGGTCAGGCGTCGGCCGGCGGCGGCTTCCTCACGTCGGATTTCCTCTCGCTGCGCCGCCCGGTGGGCGGCCACGGCATCCCGCACTTCGCTGCGGCGCACCTCGCCGACCCTAAAAAAGTCACCGGAAACCGCCCATGTGGAACCACAGGCGCAGACAAGGAGCAATGGCAGTGCGGAAAAAGGAAGTCTCATCGAGTGTTGGTCATCAAGGCAGGGGAACTTTGCCACCGCTGCGCTAACGTCGGATGACCAGAGGGCGAGCTTCCGCAAGTTTTGTAACTTAGTGTCAAACCATAAGTAAATCCGGCTCGATGGGGTGCTAACGCCTTCAGAATCGGCGCTGTTACAAATTCAACGTTGTAGAAATGACTCAAGTTCCCGCTCGCACCGACAAGATCGTGATCGTCGACGACGACGCCCGCATCCGTGACCTGCTTCGCCGCTACCTGACCCAGGAAGGTTTCGAAGTGATCGTGGCCGAGGACGGCAAGGCGCTCAACCGCATCCTGTTGCGCGACACGGTCGACCTGATCGTGCTCGACCTGATGATGCCCGGCGAAGACGGCCTCTCCGTCTGCCGTCGCCTTCGCGCCGCCAACGACCGCACGCCGATCATCATGCTCACCGCCAAGGGCGAAGACGTGGACCGCATCGTCGGCCTCGAAGTCGGCGCCGACGACTACCTCGGCAAGCCCTTCAACCCCCGCGAACTGCTGGCACGCGTGCACGCCGTGCTGCGCCGCCGTCCGCCGCTCGAGGCCCCCGGCGCTCCCTCCACCGAGAACGAGACCGTCACCTTCGGCCCGTTCGCCTTCGACCTCGGCTCGCGCACGCTCAAGAAGGACGGCGAAGAGCTCTCGCTGACCACCGGCGAATTCGCGATGCTGAAGGCGCTGGTGCGCCATCCGCGCCAGCCGCTGTCGCGTGAAAAACTCGCCCAGTTGGCCCGCGGCCGCGAGTTCGAGCCCTTCGACCGCAGCCTGGACGTGCAGATCTCGCGCCTGCGCAAGCTGGTCGAATCCGACGCCGCGGCGCCGCGCTACATCCAGACCGTCTGGGGCGTGGGCTACGTGTTCGTGCCGGACGGCACGGCCTGAGCCGCCGCTGAGAGGTGGCCATCGGCCCATCTGCCAGACCCGGCCCCACGCAGGAGGACGGCGCGCAGGTCACGATGCCGAGCCCGCTGGAGGCCAGCGCGGCGCGTGACCGTCGCCCCGGCCTCAAGCTGGGCTTCAGCCTTTTCTGGCGCACTTTCTTTCTGCTCGCGCTGCTACTGATCGGCTGTACGGTCGCCTGGCTGCAGACGTTCCGCTCGCTCGAATACGAGCCGCGCGCCATTCAAACCGCCCACCAGATCGCCTCGCTCGTGAACCTCACGCGCGCGGCGCTGGTGTATTCGGACGCCATCACCCGGGTATCGCTGATCAAGACACTGGCCGACCAGGAAGGCGTGCGCATCCTGCCGCGCGAGCCCAACGACCGGTTCCAGCCCTACACCAGTGGCGCGCTCGACCAGCGCGTGACCGAAGAGCTGATCGACCAGCTCGGCGAAGGCACCACGGTGGCCAGCCGCGTGAACGACGAGGCGGGCCTGTGGATCGGCTTCACCATCGAGAGCGACACCTACTGGCTGCTGCTGGACCCCACGCGCTTCAGCCGCGTGGGCGGGCGCACCTGGCTGGTCTGGCTCAGCACCGCGATGGCGCTGTCGCTGGCCGGTGCGGCGCTGATCACGCGGCTCATCAACCTGCCGCTCAAGCAGCTGTCGCGCGCCACCATGCAGGTGCGCGAAGGCGAATACGAGGCGCACCGGCTCGATGAGCGCGCCCGCACCAACGAGATTCGCGCGGTCAACATCGGCTTCAACCGCATGGCCGACCAGCTCGCCAAGATCGAGCAGGACCGCGCCATCATGCTGGCCGGCATCTCGCACGACCTGCGCACGCCCCTCGCGCGCCTGCGGCTCGAAACCGAGATGAGCGTGGCCGACGAAGATGCGCGCGACCACATGGCCGCCGACATCGCCCAGCTCGACGCGATCATCGACAAGTTCCTCGACTACGCCCGGCCAGACCATGTCGATCCGCGGCCCGTGCTGCTGCGCGATGTGGTCGATGCCTGCACCTACGCCGTGCAGGACTACGAGGAGATGAACATCAAGGTCGAGGTCCCGCCCGACCTGCGGGTGCTGGGCGACGAGGTCGAGCTCACCCGCGTGATATCCAACTTGGTCGAGAACGCCCGCCGCTACGGCAAGACGCCGGCCACCGGCGTCGCGGACGTCACGATCCAGGCGCAGGCCAACAACGATGCGGTGCTGATCAAGGTGCGCGACCACGGCGCGGGCGTCGAGCCCGCCCTGCTCTCGCAGCTCACCAAGCCCTTCTTCCGCGGCGACGCGGCACGCACGTCGGCAGCGGGCGCGGGCCTGGGCCTGTCGATCGTGGCGAAGAACATCGAGCGCATGGGCGGCACCTTTGCGCTCACCAGCACGCCGGGGCGCGGGCTCGCGGCCCACATCCGCATGCCGCGCGCCATGCCGACGCCCAAGCCCGGTGAAGTACCGGGCGGCGGCAAGAAGCCCGGCTGATCCAGCCGCTCAGCGGTGGAGCAGAACGGCCGCGCGCGCTTCCATCGCGCGGCCCTCGCCCACCGGGCCGAGCTTCTCGGCCGTCTTGGCCTTCACGTTGACCTGCTCGAGCGCGATGCCCAGCGTGTCCGCGATGCGCTGGCACATGAGCGGAATGTGCGGCGCCAGCTTCGGCGCCTGCGCGATCACGGTGCTGTCGACGTTGCCGATCTCCCAGCCGGCGGCCCGCACGCGGCGTGCCGCTTCGGCCAGCAGCACGGCCGAATCGGCACCGCGGAATTGCACGTCGGTGTCGGGAAAGTGCCGGCCGATATCACCGAGTCCGGCACCGCCGAGCAGCGCATCGGTGATCGCGTGCAACAGCACGTCTGCGTCCGAATGCCCCAGCAGGCCGGTCGCATGCGGTACCTCGATGCCGCCCAGGATGAGCTTGCGCCCCGCCACGAGCTGGTGAACGTCCCAGCCCTCGCCGACACGGATGTTGAAGGGCGATGCAGTCGTCATGCGATGGCTTTCTTGCGGCCGAGCAAAACCGCCTCTGCCAGTGCGAAATCCTCGGGAAAGGTCACCTTGAAATTCTGGGCGCTGCCCGGCACCAGCAGCGGCGCGAGGCCGATGGCCTCGATGGCGCTGGCCTCGTCGGTCACCGCGTCGCCCACGCGCTCCAGCGCATCGAGCAGCATGCCGATGCGGAACATCTGCGGCGTCTGGGCGAGCCATTTGTCGGCCCGCGAGAGGGTCTGGGCCACGCGGCTGTCGGTCGAGGACACCTTCAGTGTGTCGGCCAGCCGGTGCGCCAACAGGCCGCCGACGGCGTCGTGCTCGCAGGCGGCGATCAGCGCTTCGATCTGACTGGAAGTGACGAGGCAGCGCGCCGCGTCGTGCACCAGCACCCAGTCGTGTGCCCCGGCACCCTTCTGCCGCAACGCGGCAAGGCCGTTGCGCACCGTGGCCGCCCGCGTCAGCCCGCCGACCTGCAGCAGGTATTCGCCGTCGCCGGGAAAACGCGGCAGCGCGGTCTGCACTTCACGGTCGTCCGGCGACACCACCACGGCCAGCCCGGCAAAACGCCCGGCTAGCGCGCGGAACGCCTCCACCGTATAGGCCACCATCGGCACGCCCGCGATCCGCTGGTACTGCTTGGGCTGGGCGCCACCCGCGCGATGGCCAGAGCCGGCACAAGGGATCAGCACAAAAAATCGGGAAGAAGACATTGATGAAGGCGGCACGGGCCAATGGCCGACAAGCGAATAAAGGGCCGCCATTCTAGAATTGCCCTCCGCACACCCCTCGCCGCCCGGCGCGGGGTGTCTTGCATTTTTCGAAGCGTTCCATGGACCTCCCCCACCTCACGGCGGGCAAGCGTTTCACGCTGCCGCGTCCCCCTCTGTCGGCCGATGCCCTGCTGCTCGCGCAGTTGGGCATGCGCGAGAAGGCCGCCGGCCGCGCCACCGCGATGTTCACGGCCGACGCCAACGATGCGCAGCGCCTCATCGACGAGATCAAGTTCTTCGCGCCCGACCTGCGCTGCGCCCTCTTCCCCGACTGGGAAACGCTGCCCTACGACAGCTTCTCGCCGCACCAGGACCTCATCAGCGAGCGCCTGGCCACCCTCTGGCGAATCAGCCAGAAAGAGGCCGACGTGGTGCTGGTGCCCGCCACCACCGCGCTCTACCGCCTCGCGCCGCCGGCGTTCCTGGCCGGCTACACCTTCCACTTCAAGTCCAAGCAGAAGCTGGAGGAGTCCAAGCTCAAGGCCCAGCTCACGCTGGCCGGCTACAGCCATGTGACGCAGGTGGTGAGCCCGGGCGAATACGCGGTGCGCGGCGGTCTGATCGACCTGTTCCCGATGGGCTCGCTGGTGCCGTTCCGCGTCGACCTGTTCGACGACGAGATCGACTCCATCCGCACCTTCGACCCCGACACCCAGCGCAGCCTCTACCCCGTGCCCGAGGTGCGCCTGCTGCCGGGCCGCGAGTTCCCGATGGACGACGACGCCCGCGCGCGCTTTCGCAGCCGCTGGCGCGAACTGCTCGAGGGCGACCCGACGAAGAGCCGCATCTACAAGGACATGGGCAATGGCGTGGCGACCGCCGGTATCGAGTACTACCTGCCGCTGTTCTTCGACGAGACGGCCACGGTGTTCGACTACCTCGGGCCCGATGCCACGATCGTGCTGCACGGCGACCTCGAACCCGCGTTCCAGCATTTCTGGCAGGACACGAACGAGCGCTACCGGCTGGTGCGCGGCGACCCCGAGCGCCCCGCGCTGCCGCCCGAGGCGCTGTTCCTCAATGCCGAGCAGTTCTATCAGCGCGCCAAGCCGCACGCCCAACTGGCCATCCGTGGCGACATCGCCACCGACACGCCCTACGCCGAGTTCGACACGCTCCCACCCTTTGCCGTGGTGCGCGGCGCCGAAGACCCGCTGGTCGGCCTGAAGGCCCACATCGCCGCCACGCCGCACCGCGTGCTGATGATTGCGGAAAGCGATGGCCGGCGCGAAAGCCTGCTCGACTTCCTGCGC
Source organism: Variovorax sp. W1I1 (assembly GCF_030815625.1). NCBI lineage: Bacteria > Pseudomonadati > Pseudomonadota > Betaproteobacteria > Burkholderiales > Comamonadaceae > Variovorax > Variovorax sp. W1I1. The sequence goes on from NZ_JAUSWZ010000001.1 coordinate 3,097,684, forward strand.
GCGAGCGGCGTGAGCCCACCGGCCTTCGACTCTCTGGCCGAGTTCGAGGCGTCCACCGACGAGAAGATCGGCATCGTCACCGCCGCGCTGGCCTCGGGCTTCGCTTGGCGCGAGCAAGGCATCGATCTCGTCACCGAGACCGAACTCTTCGCGACCGCGCCCACCACGCGCCGCCGCAACAAGAAGCAGGAACAGGTCAGCGACGTCGAGGCGCTGATCAAGGATCTTTCGGAGCTCAACGTCGGCGACCCGGTGGTCCACACCGCGCACGGCATCGGCCGTTATCGCGGCCTCATGCACATGGACCTGGGCCAGGGCGTCGACGCCGAAGGCAAACCGCTGTTGCAGGAAATGCTGCACCTGGAATACGCCGACAAGGCCACGCTCTACGTGCCCGTGTCGCAGTTGCACCAGATCAGCCGCTACACCGGCGTGAGCGCCGACGAGGCGCCGCTGCACCGGCTGGGCTCCGGCCAATGGGAAAAGGCCAAGCGCAAGGCCGCCGAGCAGGTGCGCGACTCGGCCGCCGAACTGCTCAACATCTACGCCCGCCGCGCTGCGCGCGAAGGCCACGCCTTCCGCTATTCGGCCGCCGACTACGAGGTGTTCGCCAACGACTTCGGCTTCCAGGAAACCGCCGACCAGAAGGCCGCGATCCATGCCGTGGTGCAGGACATGATCTCGCCCCAGCCAATGGACCGCCTGGTCTGCGGCGACGTGGGCTTCGGCAAGACCGAGGTCGCATTGCGCGCCGCCTTCATCGCGATCACCGGCGGCAAGCAGGTGGCGTTTCTCGCGCCCACCACGCTCCTGGCCGAGCAGCACTACCAGACGCTGGTCGACCGCTTCGCCAAGTGGCCGGTGAAGGTGGCGGAAATGAGCCGTTTTCGCTCGGCCAAGGAAATCACGGCCGCCGCGAAAGGGCTGGCCGAGGGCCAGATCGACATCGTGGTGGGCACGCACAAGCTGCTCTCGCAGTCGGTCAAGTTCAAGAACCTGGGCCTGCTCATCATCGACGAGGAGCATCGCTTCGGCGTGCGCCACAAGGAGGCGATGAAGGCGATGCGCGCCGAGGTCGACGTGCTCACGCTCACTGCCACGCCGATTCCGCGCACGCTGGGCATGGCGCTGGAAGGCCTGCGCGACCTGAGCGTGATCGCCACCGCGCCGCAGCGGCGCCTGGCGATCAAGACCTTCGTGCGCAATGAGGGCACCGGCGTGATCCGCGAAGCCGTGCTGCGCGAATTGAAGCGCGGCGGGCAGGTCTACTTCCTGCACAACGAGGTCGAGACCATCGAGAACCGCCGCCAGAAGCTCGAAGAGATATTGCCCGAGGCCCGCATCGCCGTCGCCCACGGCCAGATGCCCGAGCGCGAACTGGAGCGCGTGATGCGCGATTTCGTCGCGCAGCGCTACAACCTCTTGCTGTGCTCGACCATCATCGAGACCGGCATCGACGTGCCCACCGCCAACACCATCGTGATGAGCCGCGCCGACAAGTTCGGCCTCGCGCAGCTGCACCAGTTGCGCGGCCGCGTCGGGCGCTCGCACCACCAAGCCTATGCCTACCTGATGGTGCCGGACACCGAGGGCCTGACCAAGCAGGCGGCGCAGCGGCTCGACGCCATCCAGCAGATGGAAGAACTGGGCTCCGGCTTCTACCTCGCGATGCACGACCTGGAAATTCGCGGCACGGGCGAAGTGCTCGGCGAGAACCAGAGCGGCAACATGATGGAGATCGGCTTCCAGCTCTACAACGAGATGCTGAGCGAGGCCGTGCGCGCACTCAAGGCCGGGCAGGAGCCCGACCTGCTCTCGCCACTGTCCGTCACGACCGAGATCAACCTGCACGCCCCCGCCCTCTTGCCCGACGACTACTGCGGCGACGTGCACCTGCGCCTGTCGTTCTACAAGAAGCTCGCCACCGCGAAGACGCCCGACCAGATCGACACGCTGCTGGAAGAAATCGTCGACCGCTTCGGCAAGCTGCCGCCGCAGGCGCAGACGCTCATCGACACGCACCGCCTGCGCGTGCTCGCGCGGCCCTACGGCGTGGTGAAGGTCGATGCGGCGCCGGGCATCATCAACATCACCTTCAAGAAGGACGCGCCGGTCGACGGCATGGCCATCATCCAGCTGGTGCAGAAGAACAAGCACATCAAGCTCGCCGGCAACGAAAAGCTTCGCATCGAACGCGAACTCAAGGAGCCGAAGGACCGCGCGCAGATGGTGCGCGACGTGCTGCGCAGCCTCGGTCAACCCCTCGTCAAGGAACCCGCCCCCGCATGAGCGCTACAGAAGCAATTTCTCCCGGTCTCGTCCTCCAGCGCGTGAAGCCGCCGCTGGCACTGGCCGACTTCAAGCTGATCGCGTTCGACATGGACTCCACGCTGATCAACATCGAATGCATCGACGAGATCGCCGATGCGGTCGGCAAGAAGGCCGAGGTGGCTGCGATCACCGAGGCCACGATGCGCGGCGAGATCAAGGACTTCAAGGAAAGCCTGCGCCGCCGCGTGGCGCTGCTGCAGGGCGTGCCGGTCGAAGCGCTGCAGCAGGTGTACGACGAGCGGCTGAAGCTCAACCCGGGCGCAACCGAACTGGTTGCAGCCTGCAAGAAGGTCGGCCTCAAGGTGCTGCTCGTATCGGGCGGCTTCACCTTCTTCGCGAACCGCGTGAAGGACCGGCTGGACATCGACTTCGCACGTTCGAACCTGCTCGATGAAACAGACGGCAAGCTCACCGGCCAAGTCGTGATGCAGAGCTGGGGCGACATTTGCGACGGCGCCGAGAAGCGTCGCACGCTGCTCGAAGTGGCCTCGCTCATGGGCATCTCGCCGCAGGAAACCATCGCCGTGGGCGACGGCGCCAACGACCTGCCGATGATGGGCGAGGCCGGGCTCTCGGTGGCCTATCACGCGAAGCCGAAGGTGCGGGAGCAAGCCATGGTCGCCATCAACGAAGGCGGGCTCGACAGGCTGCTGGAGATCTTGAAATGACCGACGCCAACGTGCCGCTCTACCGCGCCGACGCACTGCGGGACTACGCGAGCGCCCTGCTGCAGAAGGCCGGGCTCGCTGCAACGATGTCCGACAGCGTCGCCCGCACCCTGGTCGAGGGCGACCTGCTGGGACACGACACCCACGGCCTCGCGCTGCTGGCCGGCTATGTGAAGGAAATCGAATCCGGCGGCATGACGCGCGACGGCGCACCCGAGGTGCTGTCGGACCGCCCCGCCGCCGTGCTGTGGGACGGCAAGCGCCTGCCCGGCCCCTGGCTCATGGACCAGGGCATGGACCTGCTCGTTCCGCGCGCCCGCGAGCTCGGCACCGCCTCGCTCGTGATCCGCCGCAGCCACCACATCGCCTGCCTCGCCGTCTACATGCTGCGCGCGCTGCAGGAAGACATGCTGATGCTCTTGGCCTGCTCCGACCCGAATGCGGCCAGCGTCGCGCCCTTCGGTGGGACGCAGGCGGTGTTCACGCCGAATCCGCTCGCGATGGGCTTTCCACTCTCGCAGGGCGGCGTGATGGTCGATATCTCGGCCTCGATCACCACCAACGGCATGAGCAACCGCAAGCGCGCGGCCGGCGAGACCTTCGCTGAGGAATGGCTGATCGACGCCAGCGGCAAGCCGACGAACGACCCACAGGTGCTGTTCGACGAGCCGCCCGGCACGCTGCTGCCTGTGGGTGGGCTGAGCCATGGCCACAAGGGCTACGGCATGGCGCTGCTGGTGGAGACGCTGACAGCCGGGTTAGCCGGCTTCGGCCGCGCCGATCCGAAAGAAGGCTGGGGCGCGACGGTCCACATCACGCTGCACGACCTGAATGCATTCGGCGGCAAGGAAGCTTTCCTGCACCAGATGGACCACGTGGCGGCCCAGTGCCGGGACAACGCGCCCATCGACCCTGCGAAGCCGGTCCGGCTGCCGGGCGAAGGCGGGTTGAAGCGCCGGGAAGCGCAATCGAAGAACGGGGTGCGGCTGCACCCGTCGATTGCTCGCTCGCTGCAGGAAGCGGAGCAGCGCCACGGCCTGCAGCTCGCGCAGGCGCTTCTCTAGAGGGTCAGTCTTCCTCGGGCGGCTCTTCGGTCCGCTCCCCGGCTGGGCGCGGCGTGCGCTTGCCGGGCTTGGCGAGGATCTCGACGTAGAACTGCTTGCCGGCATCTTTCACGATGCCGTCGATCAGCTTGTTGATGGCTGGCAACTGGGCGACTTCAGCGGTTTCCGCCGATGCCCCGAACTTGCAATCGAAGTCCCAGAAATCGCTGCCCTCGGGCAGGTCACGGCGGCGTTCGCGCTTGATGTACTTGCTGATCTCGTGCTTGATGGCTTCGACGAGACGATCGGGGTGCTTGCCCTCGACTTGAAGCTGAAAGGTTTTTCTCATGGGTGATCGTAACTCCGTGGTGGGCACTGCCGCGCTGTGTACAGTCGGCGGTTCAATGGAAAGCAGGTGAAGACATGGCGCGCGCGAACGACTGGGCAAGCAAGGTGATGGCATTGGTGAACGGCGGAAACGCTCCGGCCGCCATCGCGCAGATCAAGGTCGCGCCCTCGGTCAAGGACCTGAAGGCGCTGCAGACCATCATGACGCTCTCGAAAATGAAAGGCCGCTATCCGAACGTGGATGCGGCCATCTCGGACAACCTCGACCTGCTGGCGGCGCCCCGCCTGCATCGCTCGCCCTGAGCTTGTCCTGAAGGCTTACAGGGCCTGGCCGAGGCGCTTCACACCCTCTTCGATCTTCGCCACATCGGCCGTCGCAAAACTCAGGCGCAGCGTCGCCACATCGGGCTTCTCCGCAAAGAACGGCGCGCCGGGCACGAAGGCCACGAGCTTCTCGATGGCGCGCTTGGCCAGCTCGTTCGCATCGGCCAGCTTGCCGTTGGCGCCTGTGAGGCGCGCCCAGAAGAACAATCCGCCGTTGGGCTGCGTGAAGCTCACCGCATCGCCCAGTTCGCGCTTCAGCGCCGCGCCCATGGCCTGCGCGCGCTGGCCGTAGACCTCGCGCACATGCGCGAGCGTCGCGGGCATGCGGCCGCTCTTGAGGTATTGCGCGGCCGTGGCCTGCGAGAAGGTGCTCGTGTGTGCGTCGCTGAACTGCTTGCACATCGTCGCCTTGGCGAGCAATTCGGGCGGCGCGATCATCCAGCCGATGCGCAGGCCCGGGCTCAGCACCTTGCTGAGGCTCCCGCAGTGCGCGAGCAGTTCGCGGCTGCCGGGCACGTCCTTGCTCAAGGCGAGGATCGAAGGCGGCGGCGCTTCGCCGAAGTAGAGGTCGCCATACGGGTCGTCCTCGACGATCAGCGTCTGGTACTTCACGGCGAGTTCGAGCACCTTCTTGCGGCGCTCCAGCGTCAGCATCGCGCCGCTGGGATTGCCGAAGGTCGGGATCAGGTAGACGAACTTGGGCTTGTGCTCGGCGATGAGCTTTTCCAGTTCGTCGGTCTTCACACCGTTGGCGTCGATGGGTGCGCTGATGAGCTGCGCGCCGTAGAGGCGGAAGCACTGGATGGTGGCCAGGAAGGTCGGGCCCTCGACGATCACCTTGTCGCCGGGCGAGATCATGGTCTTGCCCAAGAGGTCCAGCGCCTGCTGGCTGCCGGTGGTGACGATCAGGCCGCTGGGATCCACATCGACGCCCTTGGTCTTCATGAAGGATGCGAGCTGGTTGCGCAGCGGCTCGTAGCCTTCGGTGGCGCCGTACTGCAATGCGCCGCCGGGTTCTTCGGTCAACGCCTTCTGGCTCGCTTCCTTCAGGCCCTCGACGTCGAACATCGCGCTGTCGGGGAACCCGCCTGCAAAACTGATGATGCCGGGCTTGCCGAGCAGCTTGAAGAGTTCGCGGATGGCGGAGGTTTCGACGTTGTCGAGGCGGGAGGCGAATTGCATGATGGTCAGTCTCACTTTCTGGGCGCCATTGTCGCGAAAGCCGGTGCATGAATGCTGCATAAGGCCATCGGCTTTCAACGATATATTGCGCCTGTCGCCGCCCTGCACGCCCGGGCAGACGCGTGCGGCGCTCCGAGCCCCATGAAAAAAGACAATATCCCCCTCTTCTTCGCCACCCTGCAGGCGGCCAACCCCACGCCCGAGACCGAACTCGAATACGGCACCCCTTTCGAACTGCTGGCCGCCGTGCTGCTATCGGCGCAGGCCACCGACGTGGGCGTGAACAAGGCCACGCGCAAGCTGTATCCGGTGGCGAACACGCCCCAAGCGATCCTCGACCTGGGCGTCGAAGGGCTGGAGAGCTACATCAAGACCATCGGCCTGTACCGCAGCAAGGCGAAGCACCTGATCGAGGCCTGCCGCATGCTGGTCGAGCTGCACGGCGGCGAGGTGCCCCGCACGCGCGCCGAGCTCGAAGCGCTGCCCGGCGTCGGCCGCAAGACCGCCAACGTGGTGCTCAACGTGGCCTTCGGCGAGCCGACCATGGCGGTCGACACCCACATCTTCCGCGTGAGCAACCGAACCGGGCTCGCGCCGGGCAAGACCCCACTGGAGGTGGAACTCAAGCTCGAGAAGCGCGTCCCAGTGGAATACCGGCTGCACGCGCACCACTGGCTCATCCTGCACGGCCGCTACATCTGCGTGGCGCGCAAGCCGCGCTGCTGGGAATGCGCGGTGGCGCCGTACTGCGACTACAAGCCCAAGACACCGGCTCCGAAAACGAAATGACAACGCACGCATGACGATCCTGAAGACCCACGGCGCCCTGCTCGCCACCGCCCTGCTCTCGGCAGCCGCCTTCGCGCCGGGCGCCGCGTGGTCGCAGCAGGGCAGCAAGGGCCTGCCACCCGACGCCATGGCGGCCTACGGCGGCCGCTGGTCGCCCTCGTGCGCCGATGCGTCCGCACCGACGCTGCAGGTGCGCGAGGACCAGTTGATCGTCGAAAGCGGCAAGCGCCGGGTGGTCGGCCAGTCGCCCGAAACGGCCCACAGCTTCTTCGGCAACAGCCAGCCGCCGGCCCGCTTCGACGTCGCCCTGATGAGCAATGTCGACAAGGCCGGCGCCCTGACCTTCCTGGTCTTCCGCGAAGCGCGTGGACAGTCCATCACGCTGGATGCCGCGAAGCCGGTGGCGGGGCAACTGGGTCCCGACCTGATGAAGCTGCGCTACTGGCGATGCGACGGCGCCGCGCGCGCCGCGCTGCCGGCCGTGGAATCCACCGCGACGAAGCAACCCGCTCCGCCAACAGGCAGCCCGGCCGCGCTCGCGCAAGGCCCCGCGATGCAGAAAGCCTGGCGCGCCGCACTCGGCGCCAAGGAAAACGACCGCTGGCTGGTGCGCCGCGAAGGCCCGGCGCCCGAGCCGCAATGGGTCACCGTGGCCGGCACGCGCTATGTGCTGCATGCCTTCTGCAAGCCGCACGACTGCCATGACAACAACGCGATCGCGCTCTACGACCAAGGCTCGGGCCGCATCTACGGGCTGGTGCAGCGCAGCGGCAAGAACGTCTTCGTGGGCGCACCGCCGCAGGCGCTGGCACCGCAGCTGGACAAGCTCTGGCGCGAGCAGTGGCGGCAGAAGAACTGAGCTGACGGACGCTTTCCCGGGCTGCGTCACCGAACTCGAACCGCAGTTCGCCCGAGGGTCGCAGTCACCCGACCGGCGGATGCTCGAAGGTCAACCAGCCGCCGAATGCCAGTTCGCCGGCCGGCCAGTCGGCAGCGGCTTCCGGGCAGCGGACGCCACGCTGCAACAGCGTCACCGCCCGCAGCACGCCGGCGTGGGTGACCCAGAGCGCATCGCCCTCGCCCGCCAGCCATTCATCGTGTGCCTCGGCTGCGCGCCGCATGAACGCACGCACGCTCTCGCCGTTCGCACCGGCAATGCCGTCGGCGAAATTGCCTGTCCAGGCCTCGAACTCCTCGCGCGCGATGGCGGACCATGGCCGCCCTTCCCACGCGCCGAAGCTCATCTCCGCCAAACGGGCATCGTGCTGCACAACCAGATCCGGACGCAGCGCTGCGATGGCGCCGGCCAATGCGGCGCAACGCCGCAGCGGCGAACTGCGCAGCGCGATGCCGGCGGGTAGCAAAGGCGCGATGCGTTGTGCTGCGGCCAGCGTGGCTTCGGCTTCCGCTTCGAGGTCGGTCGCGCCGTAGCAGAGCCCGGGCGCCGCGATCACGGGCGCGTGGCGCAGCAGCCAGAGCTTTCTCATGCCTGCCAGGCGAGCGCGAGATAGATCGCCAACTCGCAGACCTGCTGGGTCGCACCCAGCCCGTCGCCGGTGAAGCCCTGCAGGCGACGCATGAAAAGACGCGCCATCCAGCCCGCGGCCACGACGACGGCCAACAGCGCCGCGACGACATGCACGAGGTCATGCGCGCACAGCAGCAGCGCCACGGCGGGAATCGACCACAGCACTGCGACGACCAATGCCCCGCCGCTGATCGCATCCGCCAGCGGCTTCGCCTTGCTCGCCCCGCTGTCGCCCACATAGGGCAGCCAGCGGATGAGGAACAGTGGCGCCAGCCGCGACAGCACATGCGCCCCGACGATCGCGACCGCCACCGTCTCCAGCCCACGCCCCGCCAGCGTGGCGAGCAGAGCAAACTTGAGGCCCAGCGCGAGCACCAGCGCGACGGCACCGAATGCACCGATGCGCGAGTCCTTCATGATTTCCAGAGCGCGCTCGCGGTTGGCCGAGCCGCCGAGACCATCGGCGACGTCGGCCAGGCCGTCTTCATGGAAGGCACCGGTCAGCATCACGGTGGCGACGGTGCTCAGCACGGCTGCGGCGAATGCGCCGGCCACGCTCTGCAAGCCGACGCCCACGGCCACGAAGACCAGTGCGGCCACCCCGCCCACCAGCCAACCGATCCCGGGCAGATGCGCCGCACTCGCGCGCAGCATCTGCGGACTGAACCCGACCCACGTCGCAAGCGACCCCGTCACCGGCACGCGCGTGAAGAACTGCAGCGCCAGCAGGAAGTGGCGAATGCCGCTCATCAGAATCAAGCGTCCTTGCGCGACACGCCCGCCGCCTCGAAGCTCGCCATCTCGCGCAGGATGCGGCAGGCCGATTCGAGCAGCGGCCAGGCCAGCGCGCCGCCCGAGCCTTCGCCCAGGCGCAGGTCGAGGTTCAGCAAGGGCTCAAGTCCAAGATGTTTCAGCAGCAGCGCATGGCCCGGCTCCGCCGAGCTGTGCGCGGCCACGCAGCGCTGCGTCACATGCGGCTGCAGCGCTTGCGCGACCAGCACGGCAGCGCTGGCGATGAAGCCATCGACCACGATCACACGGCGTTCTTCTGCCGCCTGCAGCACAGCGCCGACCAGCGTGGCGACCTCGAAACCGCCGAACGCGGCCAGCGCGTCGAGCGGTTCGGTCGCCGCCGAATGCAGTGCAAGCACCTCGCGCAGCACATCCCGCTTGCGTGCGAGCCCCGCCGCATCGAGGCCCGTGCCGGCACCGGTGCAGGCGCCGATGTCCAACCCTGCAAGCCGCGACAGCAGCAGCGCCGCCGACGAGCTGTTGCCGATGCCCATCTCGCCCAGCAGCAAGGCATTGCCCGGCAGCGCGCGCACCACCTCGCGTCCGTTGGCGATGGCCTGCGCGCATTGCTCGGCGGTCATGGCCGGACCGGCCGACGCATCCGCCGTCCCGGCAGCAATCCGCCGCGACACCAGCCCCGGACGAGGCTGGAAGTCCCGCCGCACGCCGCAATCGACCACCGTCAGCGCCAGCCCGTGCTGCCGCGCCAGCACGCTGACCGCGGCGCCACCGGCAAGGAAGTTCTCGACCATCTGCCAAGTCACATCGCTCGGATATGCCGAGACACCACGGGCCGCCAGCCCGTGGTCGCCCGCGCAGACCAGCATCTGCGGCGCTTCGAGCACCGGCGCTTCGCTGCCCAGGATCGTGCCGATCCGCACGGCCAGCGTTTCGAGCTTGCCGAGCGCGCCGAGCGGCTTGGTCTTGTTGTCGATGGCGCTTTGCAGCCTTGCAGCCAGCGCACTGTCGGTGATATCGGAGATGGAGGGAATCGTGTCGTTCATGCGGGTTCAATCAGGCGGGTAAGGACGCCGGCGTCGAAATGGGTTTCGATGAAATCGGCCAGGCCGTCGAAGGTGCTGTCCAGCGTGGGCGCCGCGGCGCCGAACAGCGCATGCAGCACCGCGGCGTCCTCGAACAGTCCGTGAAGGTACAGCCCGAGCACATTGCCGCGCGCGTTCTGCCAGGCCAGACCCTCGGGCATCACCGCGTGGCCGTCCTGCGCCATCTGCGGATGGGCGGCGGTCTGGCCGTGGTGGATTTCGTAGCCGGCCATCGGCACACCCGAGAGCGCGGCCCAATCGCCGATCAGCGTGCCGAAGGTCGCATTGCGATGGCGCACGGTCTTCTCGCGCTCGAACACCGTCACCAGCGGCAGCAGGCCGAGGCCGGGCGCATTGCCGTCGATGCCGTGCGGATCGACCAGCGCCTCGCCCAGCATCTGCAGCCCGCCGCAGATGCCGAGCACCACGCCGCCTCGTGACGCATGCGCGGCCACCGCACCGTCCAGCCCCTGCGCGCGCAGCCAGGCCAGGTCGCCGCTCGTGTGCTTGGAGCCGGGCAGCACGATCCAGTCGGCACCGGCCACGTCGGCGGGCGTCCGCGCCCAAAGCAACCGCACGCCGGGCACGTTCTTGAGCGACTGGAATTCGTCGAGGTTGCTGATGCGCGGGTAGGCAATGACCGCTACCGTCGTCGTCACCTTGCCGCTCGCACGGCTGCGGTCGTCGAATACACCGTCCTCCTCGGGAAGGCCGTGCTGCCACCACATCGGCAGCGTCGCGACCGTGGGCACGCCGGTCAGCGCCTGCAGCTTCTCGGGCGCGGGCGACAGCAGCGAGGCGTCGCCGCGAAACTTGTTGAGCACAAAGCCATGCAGCAGCGCGCGGTCGGCCTCCGGCAAGAGCGCCCAGGTGCCGTAGAGATGGGCGAAGGCGCCGCCCCGGTCGATGTCGGTTGCGAGCAGGCAGCGAGCCTCGGCGTACCGGGCCACGCGCATATTGACGATGTCGCTGGCCATCAGGTTGATCTCGGCCGGCGAGCCCGCGCCTTCGATCACGACCACGTCGTTCTCAGAGCGCAGTTCATCGAGCGCCCCGGCGATCTGCGGCCACACGCGTTCGCTGCGCCCGCGCCAGGGCAAGGCCGAGAGCGCCTCGCTCACCTGCCCCATCAGGACGACCTGGCTGTGGGTGTCGCGCTCGGGCTTGAGCAGCAGCGGGTTCATCCGCACATCGGGCACAGCATTCGCGGCCAGGGCCTGGAAGTACTGCGCGCTGCCGATCTCGCCGCCATCGACCACGCGGGCGTTGTTGCTCATGTTCTGCGCCTTGAAGGGCGCCACTTTCAGCCCCTGCCGCGCATACCAGCGGCACAGCGCCGTGGCCAGCCAGCTCTTGCCGGCTCCGCTGGTGGTGCCCAGGACCATGACGCAGCGCGCCGGCCTGCTTTTCGCCGTTGAACTCATGGGCCGGATTGTCGTTGAGCGCCGGCGCGTCCCGAGTCGGGCGGCCGGAATGCGGCATCTTTCACGCAGGCGGCCGCAGATGCGGTTGCGTTTTGAATCCGGGGGTGGCGCTAATCCGTATACAAGACATCCCAATGCCTTGCGATCACGGACCCATGCCTGCCCTCAACGACCTGGCGCTCACGGTCGAGGAACGCGAGCCGGGCCAGTTCTACTGGACCCTGCTCGAAGCCCTCGACAACAGCGGCCATTCAGACCTTCACGACACCCGCGACACCCTCGACTACCGGGTGTTCCGCTCGGCCGCCAAGCCGCAGGCCAGCCACTCCAACGCCCTGGCCCTGGGCGTCGCGGAGCTCCAGAAGATCAGCGCGTCGCCACCTTCTGCGTCGCTGTAGCCGATGTAGCCGAAGCGGTTGCCGCCGGCACTTCCCACGTACCGCCGATCGCGCGGATCAGGCCCACAGCCGCCTGGTACTGCGCCGACTTCACCTGCAGCGCCTGGCGCCGGTTGCGCAACTCGCTCCGGCGCGCATCGAGCAGGTCGAGCTGGCTGATGTAGCCGTTGCGGTAGCGCGTGTCCGACAGGCTCGTCGCCCGCTGGGCCGACGACACCGCCTTGGCCTGCACCACCGACTGCTCCTGCAGGATGCGGATCGCGGCCAATTGGTCTTCGACCTCCTGGAACGCCACCAGCACCTGCGTGCGGTAGCTGGCGAGCGCGCCGTCGAGCTGGGCATTGGCGCCCTGCACGCCGGCCTCGCGGCGGCCGCCGTCGAAGATCGGCAGCGACAGCAACGCGCCCACGCCCCATGAGCGCGCCGACCACTTGAAGAGGTCGCCGATCTCGGGCGAGGCGTAGCCGGCAGCGCCAGTCAGCGAAATGTTCGGGAACCACGCGGTCTGCGCCACGCCGACGCGGGCCTGCGCCGCGAGCACCGCGTTCTGCGCGGCCGACACGTCGGGCCGGCGCGTGAGCACCGTGCCGGGCACGCCCGGCGGAATGGCCGGCAGCGCCGTCGCCCATTCGTCGGTGCGCACGCCGAAGCTGGAGGCCGAATCGCCCACCAGCACCGCGAGCGCATGCTCGACCTGGGCGCGTTGGCGATCGAGCGCCAGCGCATCCGATTCGGTCGACGACACCTCGGTCTGCACCCGCGCCACGTCGAGCTCGGCGATGTCGCCGGCCGCCTGGCGGCGCTGCGTCAGGCGCAGCGTGTCGCTGTAGGCCTCGACGGTCTCGCGCATCAGTGCGCGTTCGGCGTCGAGCGCGCGCAGCTGCAGGTAGGTCTGCGCCACTTCGGCCTGCACTGCGAGCCGCGTGCTCTGCAGCAGGCCTTCGCGGCCGGCGGCATCGAGCTTGGCCGCATTGCTGGCGCCAGAGAGGCGGCCGAACAGGTCGACTTCGTACGAGAACGTGGCGCCGATGTTGGTCATCGTGCCCGGCCTGACGCTGGCCGAAGCCTTATCCAGGCCCGCGCCCCGGTTGGCGCCTGCCCCCAGGCCGATCTGCGGCAGCCGGTCGGCGTTGGCACTGCGCGCCAGCGCGCGGGCTTCGGCCAGCCGCGCCGCTGCGCTCTGGATGTTGTTGTTGTTGACGTCGGCCTTCTCGACCAGCGCATTGAGCACCGGATCGTTGAACGCCAGCCACCAGGCGCCGCGCGCCTGCGCCTCGGAAGGCAGCGCCTTCGTGAAGCCGGCGGGCGGCGTGGCGCCCTGCTCCTTGAACTGCGCCGTGGTCTGGATTTCCGGCACGCCCGAAGGCACGGTGGCGCAGCCGGCCAGTGCCAGGGCTGCAACCAGCGGCAGCAAGGCGCCGCGGACCCAAGGTTGGAATGCGAATTTCATGATGAACTTTCTTCTTGATCGGTTGTGCGATCAGTCATGCGACTCGTGCGAGGGACGCGGCGAGGCCGGCACCGGGTGCAGTCCGCCACCGCCGGAACCACCGTGCGAAGGCGCGGGATGGTTGGCCGAGACGAACTCCTCGCCGTGCGGCACTTCGCCGTGCAGCTTGAGCGGCTTGTTGCCCGCCAGGCGGCGCAGCAGCACGTAGAACACCGGCGTCAGGAACAGGCCGAAGGCCGTCACGCCGATCATCCCGGCGAACACCGCCACGCCCATCGCCTTGCGCATTTCCGAGCCCGCGCCGGTCGAGAGCACGAGGGGCAGCACACCCATCACGAAGGCGAGCGAGGTCATGAGAATCGGGCGCAGGCGCAGGCGGCTCGCTTCGATCGCGGCCTGGATGGGCGTGCGTCCGGCGAACTCCAGCTCGCGTGCGAACTCCACGATCAGAATCGCGTTCTTCGCACTCAGCCCCACCAGCACGATCAACCCGATCTGCGTGAAGACGTTGTTGTCACCCCCCGATATCCATACGCCCGCCATCGCGGCCATGATGCCCATCGGCACGATCAGGATGATCGCGATCGGCAGCGTCAGGCTCTCGTACTGGGCGGCCAGCACCAGGAACACCAGCAGGATGGCCAGCGGGAACACCAGGAAGGCGGAGTTGCCGGCCAGGATTTCCTGGTAGGTCAGCTCGGTCCACTCGAAGCTCACGCCCTTGGGCAGCGTCTCGGCCGCGATCTTGGTGATCGCGTCCTGCGCCTGGCCCGACGAATAGCCGGGGGCCGGGCCGCCGTTGATGTCGGCCGCGAGGTAGCCGTTGTAGCGCATGGCGCGTTCCGGGCCGAAGGTCGAATTGACCTTCATCAGCGCGGCCAGCGGCACCATCTCGCCACTCGTCGAGCGCACCTTCAGCAGGCCCACGTCTTCGGCACGGGCGCGGTAAGGCGCATCGGCCTGGACGCGCACGGAGTACGTGCGGCCGAACTTGTTGAAGTCGTTGGCATACAGGCTGCCGAGGTAGATCTGCATCGTGTCGAAGATGTCCGTCACCGGCACGCCGAGCTGGCGGGCCTTGGTGCGGTCGATGTCCGCATAGAGCTGCGGCACGTTGACCTGCCAGCTCGTGAACATGCCCGTGAGCTCGGGCGTGGCGTACGCCTTGGCCATGAAGGCTTTCACCGCGGCGTCCATCTGGTCGTAGCCGACCGAGGCGCGGTCTTCGATCTGCAGCTTGAAGCCGCCCGTGGTGCCCAGGCCCGCCACCGGCGGCGGCGGGAACATCACGATGAATGCGTCCTGGATGCTGGCGAAGGCACCGTTGAGTTGGCCCGCCACTGCACCGCCGCTCTGGTCGGCGCGCTTGCGCTGGTCGAAGGGCTTGAGCGTGGCGAACACGATGCCCGAGTTCGAGCTGTTGGTGAAGCCGTTGATCGACAGGCCCGGGAAGGCGATGGCGTCTTCCACGTTCGGGTTCTTCTTCATGATCTCGCCCATGCGCTGGATCACTTCGTCGGTGCGGTCGAGAGTGGCGCCGTCGGGCAGTTGCGCAAAACCGATGAGGTATTGCTTGTCCTGCGCCGGCACGAAGCCGCCGGGCACCGCCTTGAAAAGGCCGAAGGTCACCGCGATCAACGCGACGTAGATCGCCAGCATCAGCGCCTTGCGAGAGATGACGTTCTTCACGCCGCCGCTGTAGGCCTCCGAACCACGATGGAACAGCTTGTTGAAGCCGCGGAAGAGCCAGCCGAAGGCCTTGTCCATGCCGCGCGTCAGCGCGTCCTTGGGTTGGTCATGGCCGCGCAGCAAGAGGGCCGCAAGAGCCGGCGACAGCGTCAGCGAGTTGATCGCCGAGATCACCGTCGAGATCGCGATGGTCACCGCGAACTGGCGATAGAACTGGCCCGTGAGACCGCTGATGAAAGCCAGCGGCACGAACACGGCCACCAGCACCAACGCGATAGCGATGATGGGCCCGGACACTTCGCGCATCGCACGGTACGTGGCTTCACGCGGTGTGAGCCCCGCCTCGATGTTCCGCTCGACGTTCTCCACCACCACGATGGCGTCGTCCACCACGATGCCGATCGCCAGCACCAGCCCGAAGAGGCTCAGCGCATTGATCGAGAAACCGAGGACGTGCAGCACCGCGAAGGTACCGATCACCGACACCGGCACGGCCAGCAGCGGAATGATCGACGCGCGCCACGTCTGCAGGAACAGGATCACGACCAGCACCACCAGCGCGATGGCTTCGAGCAGCGTGTGGATCACCGATTCGATGGACGCACGCACGAACTGCGTCGGGTCGTAGGCGATGCGGTATTCCAAGCCTTCCGGCATGTTCTTGTTGAGCTCTTCCATCGTCTTGCGAACGTTGGCCGAGATGTCGAGCGCGTTGGAGCCCGGTGCCTGGAACACACCCATGCCGACGGCCGGGTCGTTGTTCAGGAGCGAACGCAGCGAGTAGTCGGCAGCGCCCATTTCGAGGCGGCCGATGTCGCGCAGGCGCGTCACGGCGCCGTCGGTGCCGCTCTTGACGATGATGTCGCCGAACTCTTCTTCGCTCTGCAGACGCCCTTGCGCATTGATGGAGAGCTGCATGTCCACGCCCGAGAGGCCCGGCGATGCGCCGACCACGCCGGCCGCGGCCTGCACGTTCTGGCCGCGGATCGCAGCCACCACGTCGCTCGCCGAGAGGCCGCGCTGCGCGACCTTCTGCGGGTCGAGCCAGACTCGCATCGAGTAATCGCCGCCGCCGAAGATCTGCACCTGGCCCACGCCTTCGATGCGCGCGAGCGGGTCCTTCACGTTCAGCACCGCGTAGTTGCGCAGGTAATTGATGTCGTAGCGGTTGTTCGGCGAGACGAGGTGAACCACCATCGTCAGGTCGGGCGCGCTCTTGACGGTCGTGATGCCCAGGCGCCGCACTTCCTCGGGCAGGCGCGGCTCGGCTTGCGAGACGCGGTTCTGCACGAGCTGCTGGGCCTTGTCCGGGTCGGTGCCGAGGCGGAACGTGACGGTCAGCGTGAGCACGCCGTCGGTTGTTGCCTGGCTGCCCATGTAGAGCATGCCTTCGACGCCGTTGATCTGCTCTTCGAGCGGAGTCGCAACGGTTTCGGCGATCACCTTGGGGTTGGCGCCCGGGTACTGGGCGCGCACCACCACCGAAGGCGGCGCGACTTCCGGGTATTCCGAGATCGGCAGCCCGCGCAGCGCGATCAGGCCGGCTATCAGCATCAATAGCGACAGCACGCCGGCAAAGATCGGCCGGTCGATGAAGAATTTAGAGAGATTCATGTTGGTTCTCCGGTGAGCACTGGTGCGCTCCCCTCCGGTTTCAGGACTTCGCGGCTTCCGCCACGCGTTCCGGTTGTTGTTGCTTGGCGGCGTCCGCCTTGGCGTCCATCGTCACGTTCTGCGGCACCACCAGCGCACCCGGGCGGATGTGCTGCAGGCCGTTGACCACGACGCGATCGCCGGCCTTCAGGCCCTTGCTCACGACGCGCAGGCCGTTGATGGAAGCGCCGAGCGCCACTTCGCGGTAGACCGCCTTGTTGTCTTCACCCACGACCATCACGAACTTCTTGTTCTGGTCGGTGCCGATGGCGCGTTCGCTCACCAAAAGGGCGGTGTCGTTGCGCGCCTGGCCCATGCGGATGCGGGCGAACTGGCCGGGGATGAGCGCGCCGTCCTTGTTGTCGAACGAAGCGCGCACACGCACGGTGCCGCTGCGGGCGTCGACCTGGTTGTCGATCAGTTGCAGCTTGCCGGTGAACGGCGTGCCTTCGAGGCCTGCAGTGCCCATCTGCACGGGGATCGTGTCGATCTGGCCGCGGGCGCCGGCGTTGGCCGGCAGGTCCTTCAGGGCGCGGGTGACGACCTGCTCGTCGGCATCGAAGCTCGCGTAGATCGGGCTCACCGACACCAGCGTGGTCAGCACCGGCGCGCCGGGGCCCGCGGCGACGAGGTTGCCCACCGTCACTTCGAGCTTGCCGATGCGGCCGGACACCGGCGCGCGCACCTGGGTGTAGCCCAGGCTCAGGCGTGCGGTCTGCAGCGAGGCCTGCGCGGCGCGCAGGTTGGCTTCGGCTTCGCGGCCGGCGTTCACGCGCTCGTCGAGCTCACGCTGCGCGATGGCCTGCTCGTCCCACAGGCGCCTGGCGCGCTCCTGCTCGCTGCGGCTGAACGCCTGGCGGGCCTGTGCCGAGGCGACCTGGGCTTCGGCACGCTCCACTTCGGCGGCATACGGCGCGGGGTCGATGGTGATCAGCAGGTCGCCCTGCTTCACCAGCGCGCCTTCACGGAAATGCACCGCCTGCACGGCGCCCGCCACGCGGGAGCGCACGTCGACGCGTTCGACCGCTTCGAGGCGGCCCGAGAACTCGTCCCAGGCGTTGATCTCGCTCGATGCGACGGTCGCGACCGACACCGGCGTGCCCTGCTGCGCTGCGACCGGCGCCGTGGCCTCGGCCTTGAAGCTGTACATGCCCACGACCGCGGCGGCGACAGCCAGCAGTGCGGTGAGGCCGGTCACGGCGGGCCAAAGGCTCTTGCGGGCGGCGGAAGACAGCTTGTGTTGTTCGTTGTTCGACATGATTTCGTCCTTCTCGATGACTTTTTGGGATGCAACAGGCCACCCCGGTGCTTTTGGCACCAGGAGGCGGATTTCAGGGAAAAAAGGGGCCCGACGCCCGCCTCAGAGGAGAGGCGGCGGCTGTCAGTGGGCGGTGCTGACTCTTGCGGGTCTAGCTGGGCTCGGGTGCCGCGGGAGGAGGCGGCGTCGTGGCGCTGAAGAACTCGCGAAAGTGCTGCTGCACGTTGGCGGCACAGTCCCGACAACCCTCGTTTTCAGGGTCGTACAGCGCTCTGGGCCAGTTCGCGGCGCCGGGCAGCACGCTGCTGGTGACCTCGATGCCGGCCGCGCGCAATCGGCCTGCGAAGGTCATGGCTTCGTCGCGCATCGCGTCGTCCTGCCCCACCAGCACCAGCGCGGGTGCCAGCGCAGAGAGGCGCAGCGACCCACTCGGCACCGCATAGGGGTGCGTCGCGTTCGAGGGGCAGCTCAAATACTTTTCCCAACCGCTGGCCCAGCGGCATTCGGGCTCATCGTTGGTCGCCTTGCGCAGCGACGCGGTGCCTGCGCACGGATCGAGCATCGGCGACAGCAGGATCTGGCCCGCCACCGGCGGATGGGCCCGGTCGCGAGCGATCAGCGCAACGGCCGCGGCCAGGTTGCCACCGGCTTCTTCGCCGGCCAGATAAACCAGCGCGCCCTTGCCGCCCAGCTTGTTGCGTTGCTTGTAGAGCCATTCAAGGGCGGCATAGCCGACCTCGATGGGCTCGGGGAACGGCACCAGTGGATAAGCCAGCGAAACCACCACCGCGCCCGCGCCGGCCAGCAGCCGGCCCACGTTGCGCCCGTTGTCCAGGCCGCCGCACACGAATGTGCCGCCATGAAAATGCAGCACCAGGGGTGCCGTGTCGCTCTTGGCGCGCTGTCCGTAGACACGGGCGGCCACCGGTTCGCGACCGGGCAGCTCGATCAGCAGATCGGCTTCCACGCCTTGCACCGCGGCAGCAGCAGCGGCAGCTTCGGCAGAACGTGACGATGGAACGGGTGACATGGACGACCTCAGGGTGATGGGCGATGGTTGAAATATAAGGCGCCGTGTGTGACATGAAACAGGCAACCTGACCCCACTCTGTTTCCAAACGGCTAACAATCCGTATGCCACAGGGGGTTGAGCGCCTTGTGTGAGAATCCGCCTCCCTCCGGCGTGGGCCGGCCCCCTCAACAGGCATTCACAGGCATTCAATGGATCAGATCCAGGCAATGCGGATCTTTGTCCGCGTGGTGGAAGCCGGCACCTTCACCCGTGCCGCCGATTCACTCGCCCTGCCCAAAGGCACGGTCACCAAGCAGATCCAGGCGCTGGAATCGCGCCTGCGCGTCAAGCTCCTGAACCGAACCACACGCCGCGTGACGGTCACGCCCGATGGCGCCGCCTACTTCGAACGCGCCGCCCGCCTCCTGAACGACTTCGACGACATGGAGGCCAGCATGACCAATGCGCAGGCCAGCCCCACGGGGCGGCTGCGCATCGATGTCGGCACTTCAGTCGCGCGTCAGATCATCCTGCCCAACCTCGCCAGCTTCTGCGATCGCTACCCCGACATCCAGGTCGATCTGGGCGTGAGCGACCGCACGGTCGACCTCATCAGCGACAACGTCGACTGCGTGATCCGCGCGGGCGAACTCAGCGACCAGTCGCTGGTGGCCCGGCGCATCGGCACCCTGCATTTCGTGACGGTGGCTTCCCCCGCCTACATCAAGCGCTATGGCGCACCGCAGCATCCGAACGACATCGAGAAGCGTCACACGGTGGTGAGCTATTTCTCGGGCACCACGCGGCGCATCTATCCCCACGAGTTTCACAAGGGCGACGAGCGCATCGAGCTGAACGGGCCGTACCGCGTGTCGGTGAACGAGAGCAATGCGCACATGGCTGCGGTGCTGGGCGGCTTCGGCATTTCGCAGTGCATCACCTTCATGGCCGATCCGCACCTGGAAAGCGGCGAGCTGGTCGAGGTGCTGGCCGACTGGAGCCGCGATCCGCTGCCGATTCACGTCGTCTATCCGCCGAACCGCCACCTGAGCGCGAAGGTGCGGGCGTTCGTGGACTGGGCGGCGGATTTGTTCGCCAAGAACCCGAGGCTGCAGCGGCGATGAGGTGGTCGCCCAATTGCCTTTGATTCCATTCAGTCATTTTTGGGACGGCGCTTGATGGTGTTTTCCAGCGCCACGGCCAGTATGGCGTCCAGGCTGTAAAGGGTGCCGCGCGCCGCACCTCTCGCGTGCCCTCGGGTTGAACTACCGAGGATTCCTCGGTAGTTGACTCGCGACTCAACTCCTCGTCTTCAAAGATGTTCTTGAGATGCAAGCCCACGTTATCGGTCTGACATCGAACAACTCAGCCATCCCTCGTTGCAAGAGCCAAACGGCTTGATCCTTGGCCCGTAGCTACCGCCAGCGGATTCAACCGGCCGACGCACGACTCGCCAGCGCACCGGGCAATTCAAACGCAACAGACTTGCTCTCCGACACTTGACGCTCGCCGCCGAGAACGCGTACATTGCCAACGCCTCGCGATGAGCGAGGCCGGGTTTAGCAGCCCACTGATATCCATGCGACGAAAGCCGCATGCACCGCACAAGGTCTGCGGCTTTTTCGTTCGCGCTTCCTTTTTAGGCGGCTCGGATGGGAGGGCTCACGCCCTGCCGGTTTTCGCAAGGATGTCCCGGTCTGCTAACCCGTTCGAGCCGCCGCCTTCGTTTAGCAGCGAGTGCGTCGGTTGTTGCAAATCGATATCCAAGGAGGCCCATCCATGGCCAATGCATCGAACGCAGGCACCGACACCGGTTGCACCTGCACGCCCCCTCTCCCCGCCATCCATCAATTCAAACCCTTCGAATGGATCGAGGGCGAGCGGATCGATCCTTCGCACCACAGCCTCGCCGCATTCCTCAACGATGCACGCGATGTGGTGCAAGGCACGCAAACGCTGATCCAGTTGCTCGACTGGGACGAAGACCGTCGCGATGCCGCGTCGTCATCCGCCGCCAACCTCGCACCGCTCTTCGATGCATGCCAGCGCAACGCGCTGCAGCGGCTGCTCTCCGCGTCTCTGGGACTGCTTCACGCCCGCATCGAACGCCAGTGCGAAGCACTCGCGCCATAGCGAAGCGCGCCGCAAGTGCAGCTACGGCCGGTAGACCGGCTCGCAGCGCACATCGGTCTTCACCGAATTCGCGATGAAGCACTCCTCGTGCGCGCGATGGTGCATGTGCTCGATCTGCTCGCGCGTGGGCAGGTTCTCGCCCGAGAACGTGACCTCGGGCCGGAGCATGACGACGGTCATGGCCATCTTGCCGTCGGCGTTCTTTTCCATCACGCCGCTGGCTGCATCGAAGTAACGGTCGACGCAGAACTTGCGCTTCACCGCCATCGTCAGGAACCAGAGCATGTGGCAGCTCGACAGCGACGCGACGAAGGCTTCTTCGGGGTCGACTGCCGATGCATCGGAGAACGGCAGCGGCACCACGTGAGGCGACGAAGAACCCGCCCACTCCGCGCCGCCGTCGAAGCGCAGCGAGTGCTTGCGGCTGTAGGTGTTGGCCAGAAAGTCCTGGTCGCCTCGCTGCCAGAGGACCTCTGCGGTGTATTCCGACATGGTCGTCGTTCTCCTTTGCAGTTTTTGTTGCCGATCAAGCGCCCAGCAGCTTGACCAGCAACGGCACCAGCAGCGCCGTCGCAATGCCGTTCAGCCCCATCGCCAGCGCCGAAAAAGCCCCAGCAGTTTCGTTCACCTGGATGGCCCGCGCAGTGCCGATGCCATGCGCCGCCATGCCGACTGCAAAGCCGCGCACCGCGGGCTCCTTGATGCGCAGCAGGTTCAACAGGCCCGTCGCCATGATCGCGCCCGAGATGCCGGCCACCGCAGCCGCCACCGCGGCCAACGACGGCAGGCCGCCGATCTTCTCGGCCACGCCCATTGCGATGGGCATCGTGGCCGATTTCGATGCGAGCGACATGATCAGTTCGTGCGAGCCGCCCAGCGCCCACGCGATGCCGATGGCAGAGACGATGGCCGCCACGGAGCCCATCAGCAGCGCGACACCGATCGGCAGCCACAGCCGCCGCAGCCGCGCGATCTGCCCGTAGAGCGGCACGGCCAGCGCCACGGTCGCGGGGCCGATCAGGAAGTGCACGAACTTCGCGCCTTCGAAATACGTGTCGTAGGGCGTGCGCGTGACGAGCAGCACGGTGACGATGACGACGACCGAAATCAGCACTGGGTTCACCATCGGGTTCGCGCCGCTGCGTCGATGCAGCCACAGCGCGCCCAGGTACGCGAGCAGCGTGAGCGACAGCCACAGCAGCGGCGACTGCGCAAGAAAGACCCAGATCTCGGAGAGCTTCGCAGGCGCAGTCATTCCGCGTTCTTTCCGGTGATGCGGATCATCCAGCGGAAGGTGAGCGCGGTAACGGTCATGGTGAAGGCCGCGCCGACGATGCCGGCCGCGAGGAACGGCAGCCACTCGCGCCCCACCCGCTCGAAATGCAGCATGACGCCGGTCACGGCGGGAATGAACAGCAGCATCAGGTTGCGTAACAGATGGCCCGAGGTGTCGGTCAGCGCCTGCGGCACGCCGCCGCGCATGAGCAGCGCGATGAAGAGCAGCACCATGCCGATCAGCGGACCCGGAATCGGCAGGCCCAGCCACTGCACGAGCAGTTCGCCGGCCAGCTGGCAAAGGAAGAGCGAGGTGATGGCGTAGAGCATGTTTTCAATCTTCGGTGCAAGCGGCTGCGCGTGTCCAGGCCTGCTTCAGCGCCTCCTGGCTGTGCGGCGGCAGCACGCCAAGGCGCACGTGGCCCGGCAGGCCGAAAGAGGCGCAGTCGCGCAGCTTGATGCCTTCGGCGCGCAACGCGGCTGCAAGCCGCGGGTATGGGACGTCGGTGCGGGCGCAGAAGAAATTGGCGTCGCTCGGGAGGCATTGCCAGTTCAGCGATTCGCAGAGGGCGCGTTGTTGTGCTTTCCAGGTTCGCAGGGTGTGCAGGCTTTGGGCGAGCCAGGCCTGGGCTTCGTCGCCGGTCCAGGTGTCGAGCAGCGCGACGCCGTGGGTGCCGAGCGGCCATGACGGAGCGAGTTGCTCGAGCCGCTGGATCAAGGGCGCGGCGGCAGCGTCGTCCGGCGCGATCGCATAGGCCGCGCGGATACCGGTGAGGCCCATGGCCTTGTTGGGCGTCCACAGTTGCCAGACGCGATCACGCTGCGGGCCATCGAGCGAAGGCTGGCCTTCGAGGCGCAGCGGTTCGTACGCCATGTCGAGCACACAGGTGCTGCCGACATCGGCGTGCAATGCGAGATCTTCCTGCGCCTGCCCGAGCGGGCTCGATGGCTCGCAGCACCAGTGCAGCGCCGCATCGCGATGCGGCTCCGGCGCGCGCAGCACCTGGAGACCCCGGGCTTGCGCCGCGCGCTCGTAGTCGCCGTAGCTGTGCGCCGGCAGCCACACCTGCCGCCCGCCGCCTTGCGCGACGGCCGCACTGATGCGATGGATGAATTCGCTCGCGCTCGCAGCGATCACGATGCGCTCGCCCGCAACGCCGTGAAAGGCCGCCAGCCTTTCGCGCAATGACGTGTAGCGCGGATCGGGATAGTGCGCGGCATCGACCGCGCGCAACGCAGCCACCGCCGCCGGGCACGCACCGACCGCGTTGCCATTGGTCGAGAAGTCATACGGTGCCGCGCCGGTCTCGTCGGGGCCGCCGTGCAGGGCATGGGTCAATGTCATGGCCACCCCGCCATCGCAACGATCGCCGCCGATGCGAACACGCCGGCCGCCAGCACCGCCCTGCCGCCGAGCACCGCTGTGCGCCGCGTGTCCTCTGCAGCGGCTTTGCGCCCTTCCCCGTTCAAGGTGTAGACGCCAGGTTTTGCCAACCGCACGCCGACCAGCAACGCCATCGCCGCCATCGGCCAGCCGCTGTTGGGCGACGGCGTGCGGCGCGCCTCGCGGCCCAGATCCCTCGGCCATTGCCATGCCACCGAGGCCAGCAGCAGCACGGTGATGCGCGCCGGAAGCCACGAGAGCACATCGTCGGCACGTGCGGCCCATTTGCCGAGCCAGTTCCAGTCGCGGCCGTTGCGCAGGCCCCGGTAGCCCCACATCGCATCGGCCGTGTTGGCGAAGCGGTAGAGCGCCGCGCCCGGCAGGCCGAGCAGCACGAACCAGAACAGCGGCGCCACCAGCGAATCGTTGAGGTTCTCGGCCAGCGATTCGATCGCACTCTCGCGCACCTCGCGCTCGCTGAGCGCGGAAACATCGCGGCTCACCAGCCGGGCCAGTTGCGCCCGGCCCGCGTCGAGCGACACGGCCAGCGCCGCCTCGACCGCGAGCACTTCGTCGCGCAGCATTCGCCATGCGAAGAGCGGCTTGAGCAACAGCCCCAGCAGCACGGCCGCGGCCCATGCGGGAAGGTGCAGCATGACGAGCGATTGCAGCAGTTGCGCCGCGCACCAGGCCGCCATGCCGCCGAGGCACCACGTCAGCGCGCCGATGAAGAAAACTGGCAAGTCCACGCGCTTCACCTTGTGGGGCTCCGGCGCGATGTGCGAGCCGATCCAGCCGAGGTACTGCCCCATCCATACCACCGGGTGCAAGCGCGCGGGGGGCTCACCCAGCCAGCGGTCGATGGCCAGCGCGAGCCAGAGCGCCGCGATGGCGATGAGGGCATGGGTGAAGGAGAGAGCAGGCATGGGGGCCGTCATTCTCGCGAATCAGGCAGTGATGGCTGCCGGGTCTCGCGCCCGGCCGCGCCGCCACTGCGCGAAGGCGCCGAGTGCGACAAGCAGCGCGGCACCGAACGCGACCCAGAGGCGGAGCACCACGGTCTCGGCCTTCGGTGGCGATGCCTCGTCGGGCGTGGGATCGAGCTTGAGGCCGGTCACGGGCTGAGCGCTGTCGTCGCTCGCGGATGTGGGCTTATCGGGTGCTGCCGGTGCGGGCGAAGGCGTGGGGGCCGGCGCCGCTGCAGGCGCCCTCTGCACTTCCACCGGCGCGGTCACCCGCGGCGCCAACTCCGCCTGCACGAAGCGCTGCACCCCCGTATTGCGCTCGCGCAGGCCCGTAGCGCGCACGGCCTCGGCGTAAGCCTTCGCCAGCTCGCGCCGAGTCGCGTCATCGGGCTTCCAGTAGTTCAAGCGCACCGCATCGAGCATGCGCTCCAGCGTCTGCGCGAAGGCGGCGCGGTTATCGCCTTCCAGCCATTCGCGCGTGCCCAGCTTGTACCGGTCGCGCACATACACATCGTGCAGCGACTGCCACTGGTCCTGCCGCACAGTGCCGGGCGCGGTGACCTGCCAGCCCCAGAGGAACTGCGCGGTCTTGAGCACCTGCAGCGTGCCGCTGTAGCCCTCGGCCTTCTGCGCCTCGATCCATTGCGGGTGTAGATAGCGCGTCTGCATTTCACGCGCGATGGCGCCGGCGGCGGTGTCGGTGCGCACCGTGCCGACGTCGCGCGGGTTCTGCACATACAGCGCCGGGTCCTTGCCGGTGAGTTGCCGCACGGCCTGCGCGATGCCGCCGAGATATTGGAACGGATCGTCGTTGGTGAGCACACCGTAGAGGTTGGAGGTGCGCGCCATCAGCGCCGCATCGACCTGCGCGAGATTGCCCGCGTAGGCGCCGGGTCGCGCCGCACCGTCGAGCCCCTGGCCGTAGGCGTGGCCCATGCGGTCCATGTAGAGCTGCGCCATCTGCGCATCGCCGCCGCCGCGCCGCTGCGAAGTCCACACGTCGCTTGCGAGCGCAGCTTCTTCGAGCCCGGCGCCGTAGCTGCCCTGCTCGTTCGAAAAGACCCGCGCGGTCGACCAGCGTTTCGCCTCGGCCGGCGTCGCACCTTCCGCGCGCAGCTTGCGGGCCAGCGCCTCGCTGTGCTGCGCGACGGCGTTGCCGGGCTCGTTCAGGGCGGCCACCTGCTGCACCGCTTCGTCGAGCCATCGCATCACGTTCGGGAACTGGTCGCGGTACGAACCGGTGACGCTGATCAGCACGTCCATGCGCGGCCGTTTCAAGACCGACGCAGGCAGCACCTCGATGCCCGCGATGCGCCCTACCTCGTCCCAGCGCGGCTTCACGCCCATGGCGTAGAAAGCCTGGCTCTCCATCACGCCCTGGTGGCGCGAGGCTTCGCCGGCCCAGAGGGTGAAGGCGATCTTCTCGGGCGGCTTGCCGGCGTGGGTCTTGGCGTGTTCGGCGATCCACGCGTCCATCGCGGCGACGCCGATATCCCACGCGGCACGCGTCGGCACGCGGCTCGGGTCGAAGCCATAGAGGTTGCGGCCGGTGGGCAGACTGTCGGGGTTGCGCACGGGGTCGCCGCCGTAGCTGGCCTTGAGGTAGCGACCATCGAGGGCGGTGAGCAGTCCTTCGATTTCTTCGTTATGGGCGAGTGCGGCGTCGATCTTTTGCGCGCGCTCGGCCATGGTTCGCAGTGCTTCGGTCTTCGCGGAATCCGTGCCCATCGCGCTCGCGGCTTCGAGATCCTTGAGCGCCACTTCGATCCATCGCGCCGGGCGCGACGCCGCGATGTTCTTCGCGTCGATGAGGAAGGCCTCATGGACGTCTTCGCCCAGCGCCTCGGCCAAGGACTTGCCGAGGATCTGCAGGATCGTCATGCGGCGCCGCTCCGCGTCAGGTGCCTGCCCGAAGGTCGCAAGGCCCAGCGGCTGCGCGGTCTGCGTCAGTTCGTCCAGGTACGGATGCAGCACCGCGATGAAGCCCGCGAAGTCGCCGCGAATGCGCGCGGGCGTCCATTTCAGGTCGCGGTCGTAGTGCTGCTCTACGAACTCCGCGGTGAGCTGCTTTTCCATCGCGGCCTTCACCGGCCCGAGCGACAGCGTCTCCCAATCGTGCATGCGCTCGTGCATCGCCTGCACGCCGGGGCGAAAGCCCGCGGGCGCGAACATCGGTGTCGAATGGCTCACCATCGTCGCGCGGCCGCGGCGCTTGGCGGTCGTGGCTTCGCCGAGATTGTCCATGATGTACGGGTAGACGTTCGGCAGGTCGCCGAGCGCGAGCAGCGGATCGTCCTGCACCGAGAGCCCGCGCTCCTTGCCCGCCGACCATTCGACCGTGCCGTGCGTGCCCACATGCACGACCGCATTCGCGCCGAACTGCGTGCGCAGCCAGAGGTAGGTCGCGAGATAGCCGTGACTCAGCGGAATCGCCGAGCGGTGAAAGACCTGC
Source organism: Variovorax sp. W1I1 (assembly GCF_030815625.1). NCBI lineage: Bacteria > Pseudomonadati > Pseudomonadota > Betaproteobacteria > Burkholderiales > Comamonadaceae > Variovorax > Variovorax sp. W1I1. The sequence continues at coordinate 3,124,825 of NZ_JAUSWZ010000001.1, forward strand.
TCGGCCTTGTCCGCCACCTGCGTGCCGGGCTCGAAGCGCGGCGGCTGGCGCAACACGACGACGTTGCCGAACTGCACGCGCGGGATGACGAAGGCCGGCTCGCCCGCGACGGGCCGCAGCATCGTCGACTTCTCCGGTGGCCCCCAGTAGGTCTCGATGCGGCGCTGTGTCTCTGCGGGCAGCGAACGAAACCACGCTACATAGCGCGACAGCGGCAGCGAATCGGCCAGCCCCTTGTCGAGCAGCGGCTGCAACGCATCGCCGGCATCGACCGGGTAGTAGGCCTTCATCGTCGCCTGCACCTGCGCGATGAGCGCGTCCGCACCGGGCATCTCGGTGCGGTAGCCCGCCGACTGCATCGCCGCCAGCATGTTGTTCACGCTGCGCGGCACGTTGAGAAACGAAGCGCCGAAGTTCGCCTCGCCCGGCGGGTAGTTGTAGACCAGCATCGCGACACGCCGGTCCGCGGGCGGCGTGCGCTGCAGGCGCAGCAGTGCGGCTGCCTTGCCAGCCACGGCGTCGATCTGCGCGGGCAGCGGCTGCAGCGTGCCTGCGGCGGCATCGCGTGCGCTCACGAGCATCGGGTCGGTCATGCCGGCCAGCTCGCTCGGGCTGTAGTAGGCGGCGATGTCGGTCTGCGCGAGGCCGTCCTTGCTTTGCGCCCACTGCGTGGCATCCATGGCAAGCGACGGAAGGGTTTGGAGCACCGGTACGCCGATGCGCTCCAGCTCCGCCTTGCGCTCGTTCGGCTTGAAGACCAGCGAGGCGTTGACGATCAGGTCGGCCACGCGGCGCTCTTCTCCACCGGCCGCATGCGTCATGCGAAAGAACAGGTCCTTCTGCTGGCGCGGGCCGTAGAAGGCATAGGCGCGCAGGCCGCGCTGTTCGAGCGCGCCAATCAGCGTGTCGAGCCAGACGGTGTCGTCGCCTGTCACGGTGGCGCTGTTGACGGCGATGGCGACGGTTCCTGCGGTGCCCGCCAGTCGGTCCACGGCCGCGATGTCGGTCTCGATGCGTGGCCAGCTCGGGTGATAGAAGCCCGAGAGAGGCGTCGGCACGGGCGGCGGCAGGCCGTTCACGTCGTCGATCTGTGCCAGCGCCTTCATCGCCGACTTGAGGTTGGCCGTGCCCGCGAACCGCCAGTACTCGCGCAACCGCTGTGCCCACACCGCATCGACGCCGCGCTCGGCAGCGAGCGGCGCCGCGCTGGAGGCTTGCCCCTTGGCGACGAGCGCGAACTCGCCGATCAGCACATACGGCACGGCACCACGCGAGATCACATCGCCGAATCGCGCCGCCGCGGCCTGCGCCACGCTGATGTGCGGCGCGTCGATCACCAGCAGCCGCGCCCCGTCGAGCGCCGTAGCCAGCGCCTCAGGCGAATCCTTCGCGGCCGACACCACCTGCAGCGGCAAGCCCACCTCGTGCGCCGCCTCCTGCAACCGCACCACGCGCGCCGGTGACACCAGTGATGTGCTCAGCACCACGATGCGCGAAGGCTCGTCCGGCTCGGCGTGCGCGCAGAACGCCAGCGCCATCCACAAGAGCCCGACAAGAAACCGCGTCACTTCCCGCCCTGCGCCGCAGGCACCGCATCGGCAGGCACATAGACCATCGTGCCGTCCTTCAACCGCCAGGCCGTGCCGGCCTTCTCGCCGTCGCCCTGCCCCGTCGCACCGCTGGCCTTGAAGCGCGTGACCTTCTGCCCCTCGCGCGTGATGATCTCCATGTCCGGCTTGCCCTCATTGCGGATGACCGTGACCTTGTCCTGCGCGAACGGGTTCATCGGGTTGTTGATGACCGCGATCATCAGCATGCCGATCACAACCATGAACACGTCGATCAGGTTGATGGTCGAGAGCACCGGGTCGTCGTCATCGGCGTCCAGGCTGCTCAGGATCGAGAACTGCCTGCGGGTCATGACAAGCGATCCCGCGCATCGAGCACCGTCACCAGCTCGCGCATCAGCCAGCGCCGGCGCACGGTGTAGACCACGAAGGTGATTGAGGCCGAAGCCAGCGCCACGATCACCGCGGCGAACGCGGGCGCAAGGCTCTGCGCCACACCCTGCGATTCGCCCGAAGCAACGGCGACGAGCGCCGGCCCCATCGGGATCATCGTGGCGATCAGCCCGAGCATCGGCGCCACGCGGCTGCACAGGCGCACGCCTTCGAGTTGCTTCAGAACCACCAGTTCCATCTGCTCCTGGCTCGCTTCGGCATGGCGCTGCAGCGCGAGCACCCGCGACGGGTCGCGGCGGCGCTGCAGGTACTCGATGCCGAAGGCGCCGAGGCAGTACACCGCGTAGACGAAGGACAGCAGCACGCCGAGCGTCACCGGCCAGAGGAACAGGCGCGCGAGTTCGAAGAGGACGGTATCGAAGGCCAGCATCAGGCGGGTTCCACGGAAGACGGGGTGGGAGAAAACAGGTCCGACGGCCGGCCCCAGCGTTCATCGAACACCAGCGCCGAGAGCGGCTCGCGCTTCGCCCAGCGTTCGCGCTGCAGCATCGGCTCTTCGTAGAAATCGTGCACCGGGCCGAGGCACAGCAAGGCGATGGGCTCGGCGCCTTCGGGCAGACCGAGCAAGGTGCTCAGCTCGACCGGATCGAACAGCGACACCCAGCCCATGCCCAAGCCCTCGGCGCGCGCCGCGAGCCAGAGGTTCTGGATGGCACAGGAGGCCGATGCCAGGTCCATCTGCGGCAGGGTGCGGCGGCCGAACACATGCTTGTCGCGGTCATCGGCGAGCGACACGGCCAGCAGCTCGGCCGCATCGAGCAGGCCCTGCACCTTGAGCCGCATGAACTCGCCTTCACGCTCGCCGAGGGCACGCGCCGTGAGCACGCGTTCGCGCTCGACCGCAGAGTGCAGGCGCTGGCGCAATGCAGCATCGCGAACGCGGATGAAGCGCCACGGCTGCATGAACCCGACGCTGGGCGCGTGGTGCGCCGCTTCGAGCAGCCTCTGCAGCACCTCGGGTGCGACCTCGCCGCCCGCGAAGTGCCGCATATCGCGACGCTCGCGGATGGCGCGATAGACCGCCCTCACCTCGTCGGCAGCGAATGCATGCTGCTCCTGCGCCATCGCGCTCAATCCTCGATGCCGCGCTGCGCCGGGATGCCGGCCTTGAACGCGTGCTTGACCATCGTCATCTCGGTCACGGTATCGGCGAGCTCGATGATCTCCGGCGGGCAGCGGCGGCCCGTGAGCGCCACGTGCACATGCTTGGGCCGCGCGCGCAACGTTTCGAGCACGCCTTCGAGCGGCAGCCAGCCGTAGATCAGCGGATAGGTGATCTCGTCGAGCACCACGAGGAAAAACTCGCCCGACAGGATCGCCGCCTTCGCCTTCTCCCACCCGTCGCGCGCAAGCTGCCCCGAGCGTTCGAGGTCCTGGCTTTTCCAGCTGAACCCGTCGCCCAGCCCTTCGATCGGAATGCCGATCTGCTCGAACATGCGGTGTTCGCCGAAGCGCGCCGAGGGCACTTTCATGAACTGGTAGATCTTCACGGCCTTGCCGCGGCCATGCGCGCGCAGCGCGAGGCCGAATGCGGCTGTGCTCTTGCCCTTGCCGTCGCCGGTGTTGACGATGACGATGCCGCGGCGTTCGCCTTCGGGCTTCTCGTAGGGCTTTTCGCTGGGAGGAGTTTCGATCTGCATGGTGTGTGTTCCTTATTTCGGCAGTGCGATCCACTGGTCCGCCACGCGGTGCACGCGGATGCGGTGGTCGAACACCTGTTCGAGTGCGGTGTGGGTGGCCGGGTCGTCGCAGCCGCCGTGGTGCACCACGCGGCCCTTGTCCATCACGACCATTTCGTCGGCGGCCAGTGCCATCGGCAGTTCGTGCAGCACGCTGACCACGGTGCGGCCCTGGGCCACGAGCGTGCGGGCGGTCTGCATCCAGTCGGCTTGGTGCGGCGGGTCGAGGTTGGCGAGCGGCTCGTCCATCAGCAGCACCTGGGCCTCGACCGCGAGCGCGCGGGCGAGCAGCACGCGCTGGCGTTCGCCGCCCGAGAGCTGGCCGAGCGGGCGGTCGCGCCAGTCCCAGGCTTGGGTGCTGCGCAGGGCCCGCTCCACGGCTTCGCGGTCGGCTGCGCTCGGGGCAGCGAGCCAGCGCTGGTGCGGCAGGCGGCCGAGCATGGCGACGTCGTAGACCATGAGGTCGTCGGCGCTGGCTTCGCCCGTGCCGCTCTGGCCGAGCCATGAGAGGCGTTGTGCGCGGATGCGGGCCGGGATTTTTCCCTCTGCCTCGCCGAAGAGCCGCACGTCGCCCCTGTGTGCGAGCAGGCCCGCGAGCGCTTTCAGCAGCGTCGACTTGCCTGCGCCGTTGGGGCCGACGATGCTGGTCCAGCGCGCGGACGAAAGCACAAGGTCGATACCGTGCAGCACCTCGGTCGTGCCGAGCGTGGCGCTGACGCGGCGCGCTTCGATGGCCGGTGTGCCGCTCATGACAAACCTCCACGCGCGCTTCGGCGGTGCATAAGCCACAGCAAATAGCTGCCACCGAGCACCGCGGTGAGCACGCCGACCGGCAGTTCCTGCGGCGCGATGAGCCAGCGCGCCAACAGGTCGGCCGCCATCAGCAGCAGGCCGCCCATCAGCGCCGCGAGCACGATCAGCCGCGCATGTGTGGTCTTGACGACCGAACGCACGAGGTGTGGCGCCGCGAGGCCGACGAAGGCGATCAAGCCGGTCTGCGCCACCGCCGCGCCGGTCGCCAACGCGAGCACCACGACCAACGCCGCACGCATGGCACCGAGCGGCAGGCCCAGGCTGCGGGCAGTCGCCTCGCCGAGCGCCAACCCATCGAGCACCGGCGCGAGCGCCCATGCCGCCAGCAGGCACACCGCGCACACCGCGCCCATCACGGCGCAGGCGCTCCAGCCGACCAGGCCGGTGCTGCCGAGGATGAAGCCCTGGATGGCCTGCAGGATGTCGGCCGAGGCGATGGTGATCAGGTCTTTCGCGGCGCCGAGCACCACGCCGACGATCACGCCCGCGAGCAAGAGCCGCAGCGTCTGCTGCACACCGCGTGCCAGCGTCAGCGTGAGCAGCACCGCGAGCACGGCGCCGATGAAGGCCGCGCCCGTGAGCCCAAGGCGCATCACCCATTGCGTGCTCGCGGCCGAGCCGCCGAAAAGCATCAGCGCCACCGCCACGCCCAGCGAGGCACCCGAGGCGCTGCCGAGCAGATAAGGATCGGCCAGCGGATTGCGGAACAGCCCCTGCGCCACCGCGCCCGCGAGCCCGAGCAGCGCGCCCGCGAGCCACGCGCCGAGCGTGCGCGGCAGGCGGATGTCCCAGACGATCTGCAGCGCCACCGGGTCGTGCCGCGCGGCCAGCAAACTCTCGAAGCCGGTGCTGCCGATGCCAAGGCCGAACAGCAGCAGCGCGACGCCCAGCACCAGCAAGGCCGCGCCGAGCAGCACGACGCGGCGCAGGTGTGCGGTATGCATGCGCGCGGCGTTCACTGGCCCTTGTCCACCAGGCATTGAGCCATCAGGCGCGCCGCTTCGTCCATGCGCGGGCCGGGACGCACGAGCACATCTGACTGCAGCGCATCGAAGCGGCAGATGCGGCTTTCGCGCACCGCGCGGATGCCGCCCCAGCCGGGCCGCTGCTCCAGCCCCTGCGCGCTGCGCACGCTGACCATGATGAGGTCGGGATTGGCGCGCACCACATACTCGGGGTTCAGCTTGGGAAAGGGCCCGAGCTTCGCGGGCACGATGTTCTTCATGCCCAGCCGCGTGAGCGTTTCGCCGATGAACGACGACTCGCCCGCCGCATAAGGCGTGCTGTTGACCTCGAAGTACACGCGCTTGCCCCGTGCGCTCGCGGGCACCGACTGCGCCGCAGCCGACACGCTCGCATCGATCACGCGCCACACGCGCGGCGCCTCGTGCGTGCCGAGCACCTCGTCGAGCTTGCCGAGCACGCGCTGCACGTCGGCATGGCTCTTGGGTTCGAGCACCAGCACCTTGAGGCCCAGCGCCTCGAGCCGCTGCGTGACGCGCGACGACTTGGCGAGCAGCACCGCGTCGGGCCTGAGCGCGACGATCGCTTCCACGTTGGGCTCGATGCCGCCGCCCATCTGCGGCAAGGCGCGCACGGCGGCCGGCGAGTTGGAATAGTTGTCGACGCCCACGAGCCGCTCGCAGGCGCCGAGCGCACAGACGGATTCGGTGAGCGACGGCAGGAGCGAGACGATGCGCTGCGGCGGCTGCGGCAGGCTCACGGTGGTGCCACGTTCGTCGACCACGTCGAAGGCGTGCGCGGCGAGTGCGCACAGCGACAGGCCGATGGCGGCGAGCAGCGATGGAATCCGGTTCATCTTCATCAGGCGGGCGCTTTCAGGCTCAGCGGCAGGCCGGCCGCCATCAGCGTCACTCGGCCGCAGGCGGCGGCTACGTCCTGGTTCAGGCGGCCCAGTGCATCGACGAAGGCGCGCGTCTCGCGGCCGAGTGGAATGACGCCCAGGCCGATCTCGTTGCCGACCAGCACCACCGGTCCGCGCGCCTCGCGCAGCGCGATCTGCAGCATGGCGATGTGCGCCGAAGGCGTGCGCGTCGTCGGCCGTGCGGCTTCGGTGCGCAGCGGCATCAACAGGTTGGTGAGCCAGAGGGTGAGGCAATCGATCACCACCAGCGTCTCGGGCGCGCTCTGCGTGACGATGGCGCGCGCCAGCTCGACCGGCTCCTCGATGGTCCGCATGCCGGGCACGCGCTCTGCGCGGTCGGCCTGGTGGCGCACGATGCGCTCCTGCATCTCGTCGTCATGGGCCTGGGCGGTGGCAATCAGCACGGCGCGGTGCGTGCCGGGCGCGGAGGCGAGCCAGTCAATGGCGCGCTGCTCGGCGCGGCGCGACTTGCCGCTCTTCTGGCCGCCGAGGATGAATTCGTGCTCAACAACGATCATCGATTGCTCCCTTTGCGGCATCGTTGCCCAGCTCGATCGGCATGGCGCCGAAAAGTCGCGCCGTGGCTTCCGGGCTGGAAGCGAACCACGCGTGGAAATAGCTGGCCCGCACCGGACCATGCACATAGAAAGCCTCCCCGCCACGCGCACCGACGGCCTGCGTGGCGTCGGGCCGCGCGGTGTGGGCGGACGGCGCGAGCGGCGTTTCGCAGCGCGAGTAGTGAAACGTGTGGCCGCGCAGGGTGTGGCTTCCCAGTTGAAGCTGTTGCGGTCCGAGGCCGGCAAGGCGTTTCTGCATCGTCACGCGGCCGGGGAGCAGGCCCCAGAGGCGGTGAACCTGCGACTGTTCTTCATCGGTGTGCGTAGCCAGTTCGTCGAACAGCGCCATCATTCCGCCGCACTCGGCCCACACGGGCTTGCCTGCGGCGGCATGCGCGGTCAGGGAGGCGCGCATCGATTGGTTCGCCGACAGGGCTTCGGCATGCAGCTCGGGGTAGCCGCCCGGGAGCCAGACGGCATCGCAGGCCGGCAACGCATCGCCGGCCAGTGGCGAGAAGAACGAAAGCCGCGCGCCGAGTGCCGAGAGCACGTCGAGGTTGGCGGGGTAGATGAAGGAGAACGCCGCATCGCGCGCGATGGCGATGGTGCAGCCCGCCAGCAATTGCGGCGTGCCTGCGTCGTCTGTTGTGACCGGATCGAAACGCACCTGCGGCAACTGCGAAACCGGCAACTGGCCCAGCGGTGTTTCAGCCAGCACATCGGCGGCCGCATCGAGCCGCGCCATAGCGTCGTCGAGCTCATTCGCGCCGACGAGGCCCAGGTGCCGTTCGGGCAAGGTGAACTTTGCATCGCGGGGCAAGGCGCCCATCCATTGCGAAGGTTCGCGCAATGCGTCCTTCAGCATGCCGGCGTGCCGCTCGCTCGCCACGCGATTGGCCAGCACGCCGGCCCATGGCAGGCCGGGCTTGAAGTTCTGCAATCCGTAGGCCAGCGCCCCAAAGGTGCCGGCCATGGCGTGCGCATCGATCACGGCCAGCACCGGCAGGCCGAAGCGCTGCGCGAGGTCGGCCGCGCTCGGCGTGCCGTCGAACAAACCCATCACGCCTTCGACGATCACGAGATCGGCCTCGTCCGCTGCGGCGTGCAAGCGCGCCCGGCAATCGGCCTCGCCCGTCATCCACAGGTCCAGCGAATGCACCGGCGCGCCGGTGGCGAGCGCGAGCCAGTGCGGATCGAGAAAGTCCGGCCCGCACTTGAAGGCCCGCACCCGACGGCCTTGCCGCGCATGCAGCCGCGCAAGCGCCGCAGCCAACGTGGTCTTGCCCTGCCCCGAGGCGGGCGCGGCGATCAGCACCGCGGCACAGGTGGCTGCGATGCCGTCGCGCCGTCGCGAAAGGTCGTTTACTGCGGTGTCCACTTGAGGCCGAGGTAGGCGGTGCGGCCCCCGTTGGCGTAGAGGCGTGCGTACTGGTAGTCCTTGTCGCCCACATTGTCGATGCGGGCGATGAGGTTCAGGTCCCGTGCGATCTGCGTACTGGCCGACAGGTTCAGCAGCGTATAGCCGCCGAGCTTGATCTTGTTGGCCGCGTCGTCGTAGCGCTGGCTCGAAGCCTGCACTTCGGCGCCCAGCGTCCAGCCGGCCACGCGCCAGTCAGCGCCCAGCGTGCCGTGGCGCTTGGCGCGGCGTGCGAGCAGGTTGCCGGTCTCGATGTCCTTGGGGTCCTGCACGTCGAACGAGGCACGCAGCGTGACGTCGCCGATGCGCTGGCTGGCCGAGAGCGTCGCACCCTGCAGCGTGGCGCGGGCCACGTTGGTGTAGCAGCCGAAGGTCGAGGCGCAGCCCGTGGCGGTGCCCACGAAGTTGATCAGGTTGCGCACGCGGTTGCGGTACACCACGATGCCGGCGGTGGTGCCGTCCTTGGCGTAGTTCAGGCCCAGCTCGAGGTTGCGGCTGTCTTCCGGCTGCAGCGTGGCCACGCCGTATTCGCTGAAGCGCTGGTAGAGCGTCGGCACACGGAAAGCCGTGCCGGCCGATGCGGTGAAGCGCAGCGACGGCAGGATGGCGAAGCCGTAGGCGGCGCTGCCGGTGGTCTTGCCGCCGAACTCGCTGTCCTTGTCGCGGCGCACATGCAACTGCAGCGAATGCGGGCCCTGCACGAAGCCGTAGCCGAGCGCGAGCGCGTTCTGCGAGCGGTCTTGCGAGAAGAGCTTGGCCGAGGTGGTGGGTGCGTTTTCGAGCGCGTCTTCGCGACGCTCCAGCGTGGCGGTCACCAGGTGCGGGCCGAAGCGGAACTCGTTCTGGAACAGGTAGCCGCGCAGGTTGGTTTCGGTGCGATAGAACGAAGGCTGCGTCTTGTAGACCGATTGCGAGTCGGTCACCTGCACGCGGGTGCTGTAGATGTCGTTCCACTTGGCCGACCAGGTGAGGCCAGCGGTGCGCAGCGTGTTGTCCGAGACGTCGTTCCTGAAGCGGATCGGCGGCCGGGTCCTGAAGCTGACCGAGGCGTCGTAGCCGGCTTCGACGTTGCTCTGGAGCAAGGTGGCGTCGATGCGCTGGCCGGGCGTGATCTGCAAGCCCAGCTTCAGGTTGCCCGAGGTGCTGCGGTAGCCGTCGCGGTCGGGGCTGGTGAAGCCGTCCTTCGAGGGCGTGCGCTTGGATGCGGGCTGCACGTCGAAGCCCTTGCTCTCCTCGTGCGCGACGCCGAACGAATAGTCGAACAGACCCGACTTGCCGCTCACGCCGCCCTCGATCTTGCGCAGGCCATGGCTGCCGAAGCCGATGCCCGCGTAGGGCGACACGCCCTCTTCGCCGCGCTTGGTGAAGAGCTGGATCACGCCACCGATGGCGTCGGAGCCATAAACCGCGGCGGCCGGGCCGCGCAGCACTTCGATGCGGTCGATCTGAGCGAGCGGAATGCCTTCCCAGCCGGCGCCGCCGGTCGATTGCGAGTCGATGCGCACACCGTCCAGGTAGACGGCCGTGAAGCGCGTCTCGGCCCCGCGGATGTAGAGGCTGGTGTTGTTGCCCACGCCGCCGTTGCGCGTGATCTCGATGCCGGGCTGGCGGGCCAGCACGTCGGCCACGCCGGTCGCGCCGCTGCGCTCGATGGTTTGGCGATCGATGATGGACACATCGCCCACCAGGTCCGACAGCGGCTGCGGCGTGCGGTTGGCCGTGACCACCGTTTCCCCCAGCGTGGCTGCTGCTTTTTCCTGCGCGTGCGCAAGCGTGGGCAACTGGATCAATGCGAGGCCGCCGAAGGCCGAGGCCAGCGCAAGCGGCAGGCAGGCGAGGCCGCGATGGCGAATGGGCGCAGGCGCGCGACCGCGAGAGGCGCGGGAATTGAAAACACAGGAAATCATGAGTGAGCCGAACGAACGTCAATGCCCCTGGCCGGCCTCCCCGCCGGCGCCCTGGGCGCAATGACCGCCGCGGGCATGAACCGGTTTATTCGTTCGTGCATGCGGCAGCCGCCTTGTTGGCCGGTATCCGGGCTGGCAGAACGGCCCCTTGCCGCCTTCCCAGGCACCTGTTTCAGGGCGCCCAGTGGCTGGATGGAAAGGGGTGACGCCTTACGGCGCCGTCTGCTTGACCGTTGCGGGGGCAGCGCAGGCGGCTTCGGCCTTGATCCGATGTCCGGCTTGCGGATCTCTCGGGGGCGTTCACTCCTGCTTCCCGTTGAACTGCACCGTGCGAACCACGGCGCGAGCACCAACGGGCGGGATTTTAGGCCCTGCGGCGGATGCGCTAAGTCGAAAGTTGTGGCGCCGCCGTCGCACCTCTGTCCGTCTCTGCACCCATCTCTGCCGAAAATTTGGAACCCTCGGGCGCAGGCCGCAGAATCGCCGCCAGGACGAAGCCAGGCGCCACGCTGACTGCCAGCGGACCGCCTCCCCCGGGAAACTACAATCGCCAACCATGCCCGCCTCCAGCCCCATCGATCAGATCGCCGAGCGTGTGGAACGCTTGCTCGTGCGTCACGAAGAGGTACAGCGCACCAATGCGCTGCTCCAGGAACAGGTCGATGCGCTCGTGCGCGAACGCGACGGGCTCAAGTCGCGGCTCGCCGCGGCACGCACGCGCCTGGATGCACTGCTCGAGCGGCTGCCGGCTGAACCACCTCCCGAAGATTCCACCGCATGAAGCAGATAGAAGTACAGATCATGGGCCAGAGCTATTTGCTCGGCTGTCCCGACGGCGGCGAGCCGCAGTTGCGCGATGCGGTCGAACGCGTGGATGCCGCCATGTGCAAGATCCGCGACGCAGGAAAAGTCAAGGCACGCGATCGCATCGCGGTGCTGGCTTCGCTGAACCTCGCCTTCGATCTCGCGGCACAGCAAGCGGCAGCGGTTGCCGCGCCCGCTGCAACGCCCGCGCCCGCCGCGACCGAGCCCGGAGAAGTCGATGCCAAGGCCGCCCAGCTCATTCAAAAGCTCGATCAGGCGCTGGCCGGCGATGGTCATTTGCTCTGAATGAACACCATGGACTCATACGGAGCGTAAAATCCGAACTGTCTGCGGTGCGCGTCGGGCTTAATATTTCCTTGTTCCAATGCTCTCCGGAGCCGGGCTTGGTACATCGCTTGACGGGCGTGATCATCTCGCGTCAGATGAACCCGAAGTCTTGCTGCCCTCGCCCACCTGAACCCTGGTTCAGGATGCGGGTTCGGCGCCCACTTGCAGACACCTTTTTCTATCCGGCACGGCCCCCAGCACACACTGCTCGGGGCCGTTGCTTTGTCCGAAGACCCGCAGCGTGACCGAATTCCTCGACCCCCTCCTGATTCTTGAACTTGCCGCACTCGGCCTGGGTACCGGCTTTCTCGCGGGGCTCCTGGGCATCGGCGGCGGCATGCTGATGGTGCCGTTCATCACGATCATCATGGGCCACCGCGGCGTGTCGTCCGACCTCGCGGTGAAGATGGCGATCGCCACCTCGATGGCCACGATCATCTTTACCTCGGTCTCCAGCGTGCGCGCGCACCACAAGCGCGGCGCGGTGCGATGGGACATCGTCAAGCGTCTCGCGCCCGGCATCGTGATCGGCAGCCTGGCCGGGAGCCTGGGCGTGTTCGCACTGCTCAAGGGCACGGCGCTCGCCATCTTCTTCGCGCTGTTCGTCGGCTTCTCGGCCACGCAGATGTTCCTCGACAAGAAACCAAAGCCCACGCGCCAGATGCCGGGCACCGCAGGCCAACTCGCGGGCGGCGGCGTGATCGGCTTCATCTCGGGCCTCGTCGGCGCGGGCGGCGGCTTCATCAGCGTGCCGTTCATGACGTGGTGCAACATCTCGATTCACAACGCGGTGGCCACCAGCGCCGCGCTGGGCTTTCCCATCGCGGTGGCCAACGTGCTCGGCTATGCGATCAGCGGCCAGACGGTGCAGGGCCTGCCCACCGGCTCCTTCGGCTACATCTGGCTGCCCGCGCTGGTGGTGATTGCCGTGTGCAGCGTGTTCACCGCACCGCTGGGCGCCAAGGCCGCGCACACGCTGCCGGTGAAGAAGCTCAAGCGCGTGTTCGCCAGCATCCTCTATCTGCTCGCCGCCTACATGCTCTGGAAGGGCCTGCGCGGCTGAAAAATCCCCCATGGTCCGGGGGTGTGACCCGTTGCGATGCGCCAGACGCAGCCGTATAACGGTTTCATGAAAATCCTCATCGCCGTCGATGGCAGCGCCTACACCCGCAAGGCGCTCGACTACCTCGTCGCCAACCGCACCATGTTCGTGGACGGGCATGAGCTCATCGTGGTCCACGTGTGCACCGGCATCTCGGGCCACGTGACACGGCACCTCAGCAAGGAGATCGTGACGGAGTACTACGCCGAGGAAAGCGCCAAGGTGCTCGATCCGGTGAAGGCGCTCCTGGCGGAGAAGGGCATCGCCGACTACACGATCGACAAGCGCCACGGCCATCCCGCCGAGGAAATCCTGAAGTCGGCCACCGCCACGCATGCCGAGCTGATCGTGCTCGGCACCCACGGCCACGGCATCTTCGGACGCGCGCTGATGGGCTCGGTGGCGACCAAGGTGATCGGCGAGACCGACATCTCGGTCTTGCTGGTCCAGTAAGGCCTACTGCACCCGCTGCTGCCGCCACTCGCGCGGCGAGCAGCCGAAGCGCTCCCGAAACGCGCGGCTGAAATGCGCCGCATCGTTGAAGCCGCGTCCATACGCGATCTCCCCCACCGGCTTGCCCGCCAGACGCGGCTCCAGCAGGTCGCGGCTGCAGGCTTCGAGCCTGCGTTCCCAGATGTACTGCGAAGGCGTCAGCGGCTCGCTCTTGAACACGCGATGGATGTGGCTCGCCGACACCCCGAGCGACGCCGCGAGGCTGCCCACCGACAGCGACGGATCGGCCAACTGCTCGTCGATGCACCGCTTCACGCGCGCAAGGTGGTACGCCGTCAGATTGCTGAGCGACGGCGCACGTGCCGCCGGCAGCGTCTGCAGCCCCGCCACGAGGATGCTCTGCACGCCATTGGCCACAGCCAGCGCCGAAGCGGGCTGCAGCGTGTCGATGTCCTCTCGCAGCGTGCGGATCATGCCGAGCAGAAGATGCCCCGCGCCCTCCTTGCCCGACACCGTCGTGGCCGTCAGCGCCTCGGTGTCGCGCAACTCGCTGCGCAGGCGCTCGCCGGGCAGCTTGAGCACGATCTGCTCGAACCTGTCGTCGAACAGCAGCTCGTAGGGCCGCGTGCTGTCGTACAGCGCGAAGTCGCCGGCCGAGAGCACCGCATCGCGCCCGTCCTGCCGCACCACGCCGCGTCCCTGCGCCTGGATGCTCACGAGGAAATAGTCGTCCCCCGAGCGCGCGATGTGCCCGCTCGTGCGCATGACCTTCTGCGCGCCTGACTTGACCACCGACACATCGAGGCTGGGCAGCGAGTGCTGGCGGATGCTGCCTTCGAAGCGGCCGATGTCGTCCGGCCGCACCGGGTCGCACCCGAGCTGCACGTAGACGTTGCAGATCATGTCGGTCCAGTAGGCCAGGCGCTGGTCGCGCGCCACGGCATCGGTGCTGAGCAACTGGTTCATTGGATTTCCCGAAAAGCGCATGCGTGCAACGCTGGAACAAGAACGCCGCCAGTTCGGATCAAGGCGTTCCGCGGCGGCGAATCTACGCTTCAAGCAACCCGCATGCCACCGCGCAAACCCGCGTTGGCGGTGTGCGAAGTTGTTTCATCACCCCACTTCCGGAGACCCGCCATGCCCACCACCATTCACCCCAAGCTCCGCGTCGCCGCCGTGCAGGCCGCGCCCGTGTTCCTCGACCTCGACGGCACCATCGACAAGACCATCGATCTCATGGCCGAGGCGGCAGGCCAGGGCGTGAAGCTCATTGCCTTTCCCGAAACCTGGGTGCCCGGCTACCCGTGGTGGATCTGGCTGGATTCCCCCGCCTGGGGCATGCAGTTCGTGCAGCGGTACCACGACAACTCGCTGGTGGTCGGCTCGGCCGAATTCGACCGCATCAAGGACGCCGCGCGCAAGCACAGGATCTGGGTGTCGCTCGGCTACAGCGAGAAGGCGGCGGGCAGCCTCTACATCGCGCAGGCGCTCATCGACGACCAGGGCCACACGGTGCAGACGCGCCGCAAGCTCAAGCCCACGCACGTGGAGCGCACCGTGTTCGGCGAAGGCGACGGGTCCGATCTCGCCGTGGCCGAGACGGCCATCGGCAACGTCGGCTCGCTCTCGTGCTGGGAGCATCTGCAGCCGCTCAGCAAGTACGCGATGTATGCGCAGAACGAGCAGATCCACTGCGGCGCATGGCCCAGCTTCTCGCTCTACCGCGGCGCCGCCTACGCGCTCGGGCCGGAGGTCAACAACGCCGCGAGCCAGGTCTACGCGGCCGAGGGCCAGTGCTTCGTGGTCGCGCCGTGCGCCACCGTTTCGCCGGCGATGAGCGAGCTGATGTGCACCGATGCCGGCAAGCAGCAGATGCTGCGCACCGGCGGCGGCTTCGCGCGCATCTACGGCCCCGATGGTTCTCCGCTCGGCACGCCGCTGGCCGAAGACCAGGAAGGCCTGGTGATCGCCGACATCGACCTCGGCATGATCTCGCTCGCCAAGGCCGCCGCCGATCCGAGCGGCCACTACTCTCGGCCCGATGTCACGCAATTGCTGCTCAACAAGACGCGGCGCGAGCCCGTGGTCTTTCAGCGCACGCCCGAGCCCGAAAGCAGTGCACCCGAAGCGGTGGCCGCTGGCACCGAGCCGCGCCTGCAACTCGCTGCCTGAGCGCACCGGAGCCACCATGGAATCCGCCATCGCCGAGCATCTGAAATGCCCCCGCACGCGGCACCGCCGCGTCGAGGACGACTACACGCCGCCCTACCCCGTCTGGTCGGCCCGCGCGCCCGTCTCGGTGACGCAGGTGGCGATGGGCTACTTCGGCGTGCAGTCGCGCGGCCCCGAGATGCAGGGCCGCGCCTGCGCCGCGCTGATGAAGATCGCGCGCGACTTCGCGCTGCCCGACGGGCCGGGCCATCACGACCTCACGCACTACGTCGATGCCGACGGCTTCGACAACATGGTCGCCATCGCCTACTGGCACGACGCCGCGGCCTTCGCACGCTGGAGCGCCACATCTGCCATCGACGCGTGGTGGCGCTCGGACGAACGCCTCGCGGAAGGCCTCGGCTACTTCCGCGAAATCGCCTCGCCGCGCGTCGAGCACTTCGAGACGATGTTCAACACACCGGACCGCTTCGAGGGCGTCGGCGTGGTGATGGGCGAGGTCAGCGGCGAGTTGCAGGAGCACGGCTACTGGGGATCGATGCGCGACCGCATCCCGCTCTCGCAGACCGATGCGCTGTCGCCCTCGGGCACGCGCGCAGTCGTCGTCGGCACACCGGCGCCGGGCCAGCGCGTGCGCATCGCAGGCCACGAGAACATCGCGATGATCCGGTCGGGCCAGGAGTGGGCCGACACCACCGGCCAGGAGCGCACGCTCTACCTCGAAGACATGGAGCCGGTGCTGCGCGAAGGCATGGATTTCCTCCGCGACCAGGGCCTGGGCATCGGCTGCTACAGCAACCGCTACATGCACCATCTCGACGCCAAGGGCGCGCCACTGCAGAAGTCATTCGGCCTGAGCTACTGGCGCTCGCTCGCCGACATGGAGCGTTGGGCCGAATCGCACCCGACGCACGTCGCGATCTTCGGCAGCTTCATGCGCTATGTGCAGGCGCTGAACTTCCAGCTTCAACTGCGCGTGTACCACGAGGTGTCGGTGCTGAAGGCCGACGAGCAAAGCTACGAATACATCAACTGCCACGCGCGCAGCGGGTTGATGAACGGGCTCGCCGTCACCTGAGAAAGAGGCTCGGCGGGGATTGCTTTAGGATGCGCGGCCCTATTCCAATCAAGGCCGCAAGGCAGGACCCCGACCATGTGGAGCGATCTCGAAAACCTCGTCGAAGCCTCGATGCAGGAATGGAAAGTGCCCGGCCTCGCGCTGGCGGTGATTCAAGACGGCGAGGTGGTGCTGCAGAAGGGCTATGGCGTGCGCGACACCGACACCGGCTTGCCCGTGACCACCGACACGCAGTTTTTGCTGTGCTCGATCACCAAGTCGTTCACCGCGGCGGGCCTTGGCTTGCTGGTCGACGAAGGCAAGCTCGAATGGAATCGCCCGGTGCGCGACGTGATTCCCGAGTTCCGCCTGCACGACCCCATGGCGAGCGAGCGCCTGACCGTGCTGGACCTGCTCTGCCACCGCAGCGGCCTGCCGCGCCACGACTGGATCCACGAGCCCGGCGATCTCTCGGGCGCGCAGATGTTGCCCCTGCTGCGCCATCTCGCACCAAGCCGCGAGTTGCGCGACAGCTTCCAGTACTCGAACCTCGGCTACATGGTCGCGGGCATGGTCGCCGAGCGCATCAGCGGCCAGAGCTGGGAAGACTTCACCACCGAACGGCTGCTCAAGCCGCTCGGCTTCAAGGACTTCGGCTTCACCATCGAGGCGCTGGCCGCCGCGAAAAACGCCGCGCGCCCACACGCGATGCTTGGCAGTGAATGCGTGCCGTCCCCGTTGTGGCCGATCCGCACCACGGCCGGCGGTGGCATCAATGCCTCGGTGGCCGACCTGGCGAAATGGGCCCGCTGCCTGATCGACGGAGGCAAGGTCGATGGCACGCAGCTTCTTTCCCCGAAAGCGTTGCGCGAGATGAGCACGCCGCGCATGCACGTGGGGCGTTCCGAACAGGCCGAGATCGGCGACTCGCACTATGGCTTCGGACTTTTCTGCGAGAACTACCGTGGCGACCGCACGCTGTCGCACTCGGGCTCGTGGCTCGGCTGGGCCACGCTGATGACGGTGTTGCCTGAGCGCCGCGCGGGCGTCGTGGTGCTGACAAACCGTGCGCCGAGCGCCGTTACTTCGTTGCTCACCTACGCCGTGTTCGACCGCATCAGCGGACGCGAGCCGGTCGACTGGCTCGGCCGCCTCGTGCCCAAGCGTCGCCAGTTCCTCGAGCAGCAAAAGCTCGACAAGAAGAAACTTGAAGAAAAGCGCCGCGTCGGCACACGTCCCAGCCACGCACTCGAAGAGTACGCAGGTACCTACGAGCATCCGGCCTACGGGCGCATCGCAATCTCTGCAGACGGCGACGGCCTCTCCTGGCACTGGCGCGGTTTTTCCGGCCAGCTCACCCACTGGCACTACGACGTGTTCACCACGCCCGACAGGCCCTCCGAATTCCACCCCGACAACCTGGCGCTGACCTTCCTTTGCGACCGCGAAGGCCGCATCGACCGGATCACGGCGCCCTTCGAGCCGGCAGTGCCGGACATCGTCTTCCAGCGCGTGACCGAAAAGACGGTCGCCGCGAAGGCCTAGGCGAACAACCCCTTGTGCTCGGCACGCAGCAGCGCCTTCTGCACCTTGCCCATCGTGTTGCGCGGCAGTTCGGGCACGACGAAGCAGCGCTTGGGAATCTTGAAGTTCGCGAGCTTCGACTTGAGCTCCGCCACGATGGCATCGGCATCGATGACGGTGCCCGGCTTGGCGATCACGATGGCCACGCCCACTTCGCCGAAGTCGGGGTGCGGCACGCCGATGACCGCGCTCTCGGCCACGCCGGCCATCTCGTTGATGTAGCCCTCGATCTCGGCCGGGTAGACGTTGTAGCCGCCGCTGATGATGAGGTCCTTGCTGCGGCCGACGATGGTGATGTAGCCGCGGCCGTCGATCTTGCCGACATCGCCGGTCTTGAAGAAGCCGTCGGCGGTGAATTCTTCCGCCGTCTTTTCGGGCATGCGCCAGTAGCCGGCGAACACGTTCGGGCCATCGACCTCGATGCCGCCGATCTCGTCGGTGGTGCAGTCGTTACCCTTCTCGTCGCGCACGCGCAGTTGCACGCCCGGCAGCGCGAAGCCGACGGTGCCGCCACGGCGCTCGCCCTGCTCGGGCTTGTAGGGGTTGGAGGTGAGCATGACCGTCTCGCTCATGCCGTAGCGCTCGAGGATCGTGTGGCCGGTGCGCCCCTGCCATTCGTCGAAGGTCTCGATGAGCAGCGGTGCCGAGCCCGCGACGAACAGGCGCATGTTGCGCACGGCTTCGCGCGTCAAGCCGGGCTCGGCGAGCAGGCGCACGTAGAGTGTCGGCACGCCCATGAACACGGTGGCTTCGGGCAGCTTGGCGACGATGCGCTTGGGGTCGAACTTCGCGAACCACAGCATCTTGCTGCCGTTGAGCAGCGCGCCGTGCAGCGCGACGAAGAGGCCGTGCACGTGAAAGATGGGCAGCGTGTGAATGAGCACGTCGCCCGGCGTCCAGCCCCAGTAGTCCTTGAGCACCTCGGCGTTCGACAGCAGGTTGCCGTGCGTGAGCATCGCGCCCTTGCTGCGGCCGGTGGTGCCGCTGGTGTAGAGGATCGCGGCGAGGTCGTCGGGCGACTTTTTCGCAGGCGTGTGCTTGTCGCTGCACTGCGCCGCCACTTCGAGCAGCGTGCCGGTGCGGTCGTCGTCCAGCGTGAACACGTGCCGCGTGCCCGCCGCGTTGGCGATGGGCCCGACCCACGAGGCATTGCGGCTCGTGCACACCACGACCGCGGGCTCGGCATTGCCGATGAAATATTCGATCTCGGCGCTCTGGTAGGCGGTGTTGAGTGGCAGGAACACATAGCCCGCGCGCAGCGTCGCGAGGTACAGCAGCATCGCCTCGACCGATTTCTCGACCTGCACCGCGATGCGCGCGCCCTTCTCGAGCTTGAGCGCATCGAGCAGGTTGGCGATCATCGCGCTCGCGCGTTCGAGGTCGCGCCACGAATAGAAAAGGCCGTTGTCGGTCTCGACCGCGATGCCGTCGAGGTCGGCGGGAAAGGCCGCGCGCAAGGCGGCGAACAGGTTGGCGTTGGTTGGCTTCTTCATCGCTTCGTCTTTGAACCGGTACTTCAGAAATTCGGGGTGCGCTTGGCAAGGAAGGCAGCGATGCCTTCGCGGTGCTCGGCGGAATCGGCGTAGTCGTAGGCCGTGGCGAGCAGGTTCTGCGTCGCACCGGCCTTCAGCGCGGCGAAGGTGCGCTTGTGCAGGCGCGCGGCCTGCGGCGCGAGCGCGGCGATGCGGTCGGCATGCACCTGCACTGCGGTCGCGACCTCGTTGTCGGGCAGCACCTGCAGCAGGAAGCCCGCGTCGTACAAACGCTGGGCGCCGTGCACGCCGGCAGCCAGCAGCATGTCGCGCGCGAGCACGTCGCCGATGGCGCCATGCACGAGGGCCGCTTCGCGCGGTGCCATGGGAAAGCCCAGCTTGGCGATCGGCGCGCCGAACTTCGCGGTGGCGCCCGCGATGCGGATGTCGCAGCAGCTCGCGATCTCGATGCCGGCGCCCATGCAGGCGCCTTCGATCTGCGCGACCAGCGGAATCGGGCAATCGAGCAGCGCCTGCAGCGCGGCCCACACTTCGTTCTCGTGGAATTCGCGCAGGCTCGGCTCTTCGAAGCGAAACGACGGGTATTCAGAGATGTCACCGCCCGCGCAGAAGGCGCCGCCTTCCCCGCGGATCACGATGCATCGAAGGCCGGCATCGTCCAAGCCCGTGAACACCGTGCGCAACTCGCGCCACATCGCGCGCGTCATCGCATTGAGGCGGCCCGCGTTCGACAGCGTGACGACCGCCACCGCGCCTTCGCGGCGCAGTGACACAGTGCCCGCAGCCGTCATTCGAGCTTGGCGCCGGAGGCTTTCACGACCGTGGCCCAGCGCTTGATTTCGGAGTTCACGAAGCCGCCGTAGGCCGCCATGGTCAGGGTCGGGATCTCCGAGCCGTTCTGCGCCCAGATGGTCTTGAGCTCGTCGGTGGCGAGCGCCTTCTTCATGTCGTCGACCGCGCGCGCCTGCGCATCGGCCGGCGTGTTTTTCGGTGCCCAGAGGCCGTACCAGGTGGTGACGGTGTAGTCGGGCAGGCCCACTTCGGCGGCGCACGGCACATCGGGGAATGCCGGGTTGCGCTTGGCGCCGGCGACCATCAGCGCCTTGATGCGGCCGCTCTTGATGTGCTGCGACGAGGAACCCAGGCCGTCGAACATCAGGTCGACGTTGCCCGAGATCAGGTCCGACAGCGCCGGGCCCGCGCCGCGGTACGGAATGTGGGTGATGAAGGTGCCGGTCTGCAGCTTGAAGAGCTCGCCCGCCAGGTGATGCGAGGTGCCCGAGCCGGCCGAACCGTAGTTGAACTTGCCCGGATTGCGCTTCACCAGCGCGATGAATTCCTGGATGGTGTTGGCCTGCACGCGCTTGGGGTTGATGACCACCACCTGCGGTACGTTGGCCAGCAGCATCAGCGGCACGAAGTCTTTCTCGATGTCGTAGTCGAGCTTGGGGTACACCGAGGGCGCGATGGCGTGGTGCACGGCGCCCATGAAGAGCGTGTAGCCATCGGCCGGCGCCTTGGCCGCGATGCTCGCGCCCAGCGTGCCGCCGGCGCCGCCGCGGTTGTCGATCACCAGCGTCTGCCCCGCCACCTTGGTGAACTGGCCCGAGAGCGGCCGCGCAAAGGCGTCGGTGCCGCCGCCAGCCGGGAACGGCACGATCATCGTCACCGGCTTGGTCGGCCAGCCCTGCGCGCGCGCGGCGCCGCAAAGAACGGCCGCACCGGCGGCGGCCACGCGCAGAACGTCACGTCGCTGAAAACTCTGGTTCATTTGTCTCTTCTCCGA
This sequence comes from Variovorax sp. W1I1, assembly GCF_030815625.1. NCBI lineage: Bacteria > Pseudomonadati > Pseudomonadota > Betaproteobacteria > Burkholderiales > Comamonadaceae > Variovorax > Variovorax sp. W1I1. The sequence goes on from NZ_JAUSWZ010000001.1 coordinate 3,145,903, forward strand.
TCGTTGTGGATTTTGCCGCCCCATGCGGCGTTAGGCACCTTCTCCGGACCCGCCTTGTTGTCGAACGTTCAGCCTTTTTTGAAGAACAGGCTTTCGATGTCTCCCGATACCGCGACCTTGCCATCGCCCAGCCAGGTCCGATGCTTGTCGAGGCGCTTCAAGTCGTACAGGTAATTGACCATGAGCCCGTACGACTGCTTGTGCCCCTTGGGCGACGGATCGCCGGCCCAGTTCAGCCGTTCGACCCGTGCGCCGTTGCCCAGATGGAAGCGCGCGACCGGGTCGGCCGGCGTGCCGTCAACCAGCGCACGGCCCAGGTACTCGGCGGCCGCCTGCAGCAGCCATTGGCGCAGCGGCGACTTGGCATCGAAGGTGGCGGCGGCTTCCACGGCGGCGAGCAGTCGATCCGCCGTGGGCGGCACGGAGCCGACGAGGCGGCCAAGTTCGGCCTCGCGCTTCTCGTCCAGTCGCGGCAGCAGGTCGGCCGCATTCTTTGCGAGCCAGGTGCGAAAACCCGGAATCGGCGAGAGCGTGGCAAAGGTCTTCAGGCGCGGCAGCTCGTCCTGCAACGTCTCGACCACGCGCTTGATGAGCGAATCGCCGAAGCTCACGCCGCGCAGGCCGTTCTGGGTGTTGCTGATCGAATAGAAGATCGCGGTGGTCGCCTTGGCGGGCAGCACCGGCACGGCCGCCTCGTCGAGCAGCGGCGTGATGCCGTCGCTGATGCGGTCGACCAGCGCCACCTCGACAAAGATCAGCGGCTCGTTGGGCAGGCGCGGGTGGAAGAAGCCGTAGCAGCGGCGGTCGCTGTCGTCCAGCCGGTTCTTCACGTCGGACCAGCTCTTGATGTCGTGCACCGCCTCGTAGCGGATGAGCTTCTCGATCAGCGAGGCCGGCGAATCCCAGTCGATGCGGCGCAGCTCGAGGAAGGCGACGTCGAACCAGGTGGAGAAGAGTTGCTCGAGTTCGGCATCGAGCGCGAGCAGGCGCTTGTCGGCCTTCAGGCACGGCAGCAGGTCGGCGCGCAGGTCGACCAGGAAGCGCATGCCCGTCGGCTCGACCGCGAAGCGCTGCAGAAGGCGCATGCGCGGCGAGACGAGCGCGCGGCGCAGCTTCATTTCGGCCTGCCCTTCGTCGGCCGTGCCGACCGCGGCCTGGTGCTGGTCGCGCGCGGTCTTGAGCTTTTGCGCATCGGCGGCGAAATGCTCGCTCATCAGCGCCCAGTAGTCGCGGCGCTCCTCGGGCGTGGCGGCAGCGTAAGCCTCTGCGATGGCGTGGGCCCGGCGGCCGCCCTCGACCTCGCTCACGCGCGGATCGATCACGGCCTGCAGGTCGGCCAGCACGCGGCGCAGCGCGCGCGGCGACAGGGCCTCGTCGGCCTTGCGCAGCGTGACCTGCAGGCGCTCGGCGGTCGTGCGCTCGCTGGGCTTGGCCGCATTCTTCGGCGCGCTCTTGGCGGCACCTTCGGGCGCCACGGGCACCTTGGACTTTTCGCCAGAGCGCAGCCGCGCCTGGAACCATTCGGTCGCACTCATCGATGAACTCCCCTGTGGATGGATTCGGACGCGCCGCGGCAAATGGTCACGGTCATGGCATCACCCTGGATTTCTGTTGCCGCGCGACTTCGCGCAGCGCCTCGCGCTGGCGCGTGAGGTGCGTGCGCATGGCGGCGTCGGCGCCTTCGCTGTCGCGCGCCTTGAGCGCCGCGAACACGGCCAAGTGTTCCGACAGGCTCTGGTCGAGCCGGCCCGGCGCATGCAGTTGCTGCAGGCGCGCGAGCTTCAAGATCTTGCGCAGATCGCCGATCACCTGCGCGAGCCACCGGTTGTCGGCGAGCTTGATGATCGCCTCGTGAATGATGTGGTTGGTGGCGTAGTAGTCGTTGATGCGGCGCGCCTTGGCGTGGCGCTCCAGGCGCTCGTGCAGCCCGTCGAGCTCGTGCAGCTCGGCATCGCTCGCGTTGCGGGCGGCCTCGAAGGCGCAGCGGCCTTCGAGCAGCGCGATCACCGGAAAGATTTCGTCGAGGTCGCGCTCGGTCACTTCGTTGACGAAGCAGCCGCGCCGCGGTTCGTGCCGCAGCAGGCCTTCGGCGGTGAGCACCTTGAGCGCTTCGCGCAGCGGCGTGCGCGAGATGGAGAGCCGCTCGCACAGCGCGACTTCGTCCAGGAAACTGCCCGGCGCCAGCGTGCCCGCGAAGATCTGCTCGCGCAGCGTGGCGGCGACTTCGTCGTGCAGGGAGTTGGGGACCAGGCGCATGGAGATGGGGCTCTCGACCTTGGGTGGCTCGGCGTAATTTCCTGTAATTACGCATAATTGTGAGCGCGCAAACAATGTTGCGCAAGTGTCACGGGCGCCCCGCCCGGCCCGTGATTACCCTGAGATCACCCGCTTCAGGCGCGTGCGGCAACCACCTTCTTGGAGCGACCGAACCAGAACCACAGCGCGATGCCGCCAATCACCATCGGCACGCTGAGCCACTGCCCCTGGCTCAGGCTCAACGCGCGGAGGCCGAGGAAGTCGTCGGGCTCGCGGAAGTACTCGGCAAAGAAACGCAGCGCGCCATAGCCGATCAAGAAGACGGAAGCCACCTGCCCTTCCTTCCGTTCCTTGCGCGCGTAGAGCCACATGATCACGAAAAGCAGCAGGCCTTCGAGCAGGAACTGGTATATCTGCGAAGGATGGCGCGGCAGCATCGACCCGCTCTGCGGGAACACCATGCCCCACGGCAGGTCGGGGCTGCTGAACCGGCCCCAGAGTTCGCCGTTGATGAAGTTGCCCACGCGTCCCGCGGCGAGGCCGGTCGGCACGCAGGGCGCGACGAAGTCCATCACCTGCCAGAACGGACGCGCACGCGAATGCGAGAACCACACCATCGCGCCGATCACGCCCAGCATGCCGCCATGGAAGCTCATGCCGCCCTGCCACACGTAGAGGATCTCGAGCGGATGGGTGAGGTAGAACTCGGGCTTGTAGAACAGGCAATAGCCCAAGCGCCCGCCGACGATCACGCCCATCACGCCGAGGAAAAGAATGTCCTCGATGTCCTTGCGCTGCCAGGCGCCCTGCCCGACCAGCGAGCGATACGGCTCGTGGCGCAGGCGGCGAGTGCCGAGGAAATAGAACAGCGCGAAGGCCGCCAGGTAGGTCAGGCCGTACCAGTGAATGGCGACGGGCCCGAGCTGCAGGGCGATGGGATTGATCTGCGGATACATGAGCATCCGCGGATTGTGCCCGGCCGGAATGTCGCGGCCGGCACGGGGATATTCAGGGCAATCTCAGCGCCCGAACTTCCACCACAGGAGCCCCGCCACCACGGCCGGCACCGCGAAGATCAGGAGAAAAATCGGCAGCTCCTCGGCCACCGAATACCCCGCCTTGATCACGCCCACCGCCATGTTGATGCCCGCGCCGATGAACCACGCCGGAATGAACCACTTGGCGGCAGTAGCCAGCGCCAGCGACGAGCCGTCGCCGATGAAGCGGCTGGCCAAGAGAAACACCACCAGCAGCACGAAGCCGCCGCCCATCACCATGACTGTGTGCATATGCGTTGTCCTCCGGGCGCGGTCTTGCGGGATCAGCGCGTGGTGTAGCCACCATTGGCGAGAATCGTCTGGCCGGTGATCCACCAGCCTTCAGTGACGAGGAACCGCACGATCGGCGCGATGTCCTCGATGTCGGTCAAGCCCTTCTTCGAGAACTTGCTGAGCGCCGCGGCGCTGCTGTGGTATTCGACGGCTTCCTTGCTCTCTTGGCCGTAGAAGAACGGCGTGTCCATCGGGCCGGGGCCGATGCCGTTGACCGAGATGCCGCGATCGCCGAACTCCTTGGAGGCTGCGCGGGTGTAGTGCTCCACGGCGGCCTTGGAGCCCGGGTAGATCGAATAGAACGGCGTGTAGGCCGCCAGCAGCGAGCTCACGATCGTCACGATGCTGCCGCCATCGGCCATCGTGCGGCCGGCCTGCTGGATGAAGAAGAACGCGGCCTTGGCGTTGGCGTCGAAGCTCTTGTCGTAGTCGGCCTCGGTCACTTCGAGGATCGGCTTCTTGATGACCACGCCCGCGGTGTTGATCGCGATGTCGACCTGGCCGAAGTGCTTCACGGCCTGGTCGAACAGCTTGACGTTGTTGTCCACCACCGAGAGATCGCCCTGCACCAACAGCGTGTCGGCGCCCTTGGCCTTGAGCGCAGCGGCGGTTTTCTCGGCATCGCCGCGCGAGGCGTCGCTGTTGTAGTGAATGGCGATGCCGCGGGCGCCGCCGTCGACCAGCTGGTGGCCAATGAGTGCGCCGAGGTTCTTGCCGCCGCCGGCGATGACGGCGACCTTGTTCTTGAGGGTGCGTGCAGACATGGAATGAACTCCTGTGGAAGAAAAGCGTGGATGTGTGACGGGAAGAGCTCAGTCTATTGATTGAAAGCATCGAGATAAAGCGGACGAACGACGCTAGACTGTTCAAAAAATCACGAACAATCGAGGCCGTACCGCCATGGACCGCATCGACCTTCTCAAGGTCTTCCTCAGCGTTGCCGAAACCGGCAGCTTCACCCGCGCGGCTGACCGCCTCGCGCTGCCGCGCGCCGCCATCTCCACGGCTGTGCAGCAGCTCGAAGCTCGGCTGGGTTCGCGCCTCCTGCACCGGACCACGCGGCGCGTGAGCCTCACGCCAGACGGCGAAGCGCTGCTGGAGCGCGCCCGTGCGCTCGTCACCGACATGGAAGACATCGAACAGCAGTTCCTGCCCGCGCACAGCAACGTGAGCGGGCGGCTCAAGGTCGATGTGCCGAGCCGCATCGCGCGGCTGCTCATCGCGCCGGCGCTGCCGGATTTCTTCGCGCGCTTTCCGGGCATCGAGCTGGAACTGGGTTCGAGCGACCGCGCGGTGGACCTCGTCCTCGAAGGCGTCGATTGCGCGTTGCGCGTCGGGCCGCTGGCCAGCAGCAGCCTGGTGGCGCGGCCGCTCGGGCACTTCACGCTGATCAATTGCGCGAGCCCCGCCTACCTCGCGCGCCACGGCACGCCGCAAACGCCGGCCGATCTGCCGCAGCACCTCGCGGTCAACTACGCCTCGCCGACTAGCGGCCGTGCCGCGCCGTGGGAATGGCAGCGCGACGGCGAGACCGCGACGCTGCGCATGCGCAGCCAGGTGGCCGCGAACAATGCCGAGACCTACATCGCCTGCGCGCTGGCGGGTTTGGGACTGATCCAGATTCCCGCCTACGACGTGCGCGGGCACCTCGCGGCCGGCGAGCTGGTCGAGGTGCTGCCCGAAGCACGGGCCGAGCCGCTGCCGGTGCAGCTGGTGTACCCGCACCGGCGCAACCTCTCGCGGCGGATGCAGGCTTTTGCGGGATGGCTCGAAACGCTGCTGGCCGACTCACTCGACAAGCCCGCGGGCACTCGCCCCCGCAAGACGCGTTAGCCGCGCTCGCGCACGAACGCCACGAAACGCGCGAGCGCCGGATTGTTCGCGCCCTCGGGCCAGACCAGGCTGGTCTCGCACACCGGGAGCGCCGGCGCACTGCGGCGCCGGGCGGCCGGCGCGAACTCTGCAGCGCGGCGGTAGACCACGCCCGCTCGCCGGAACTGCGTGACGCTCTCCGGCACCCAGGCCACGCCGATGTCTCCGGAAACGAGGTTGACGATGGTCTGCATCTGGATGGCCTCCTGGGCAAGTTGCGGCACGCGGCCGGATGCGTGGTAGAGCCCGAAGATCGCGTCGTGCAGCGAAGGCACGATGCGGCGTGGAAAGATCACCAGCGGCTCGGCCAGCACGTCGGCCAGCAGAAGCTTCTCTGTGCGGGCCAGCGCGTGCCGGGCCGGCAGCGCGAGCACCAGCGGCTCTTCGGACACGGCCAGCCGCGTCAGACCCGGCGGCGCGGCACCGGGCGAATGCAGCATCAGCCCGGCATCGATCTCGCCGCGCGCAAAGGCTTCGAGCTGCACGTCGCCCGTGGCCTCGACCAGTTCGAGCGCCACCTCGGGGCACAGCACGCGGAATTCGCGCACCCATGCCGGCAACTGCTCGAAACCGACCGTCGAGACGAAGGCGATGCGCACCCGCCCCACCTGCCCCGCCGCCGCGGCGCGCGCCCGTGCCGGCAGCGCCTGCGCACGCGCCAGCAGCTCGCGCACGTCGGGCAGCAGCGCCTCGCCGGCGGGCGTGAGCGCCACGCGCCTGCGGGTGCGGTCGAACAGCACCACGCCCAGCGTCTTCTCCAGTTGGGCGATGGCCTGCGTCACCGGAGGCTGCGTCATGTGCAGCCGCACCGCAGCGCGGCCAAAGTGCAGTTCCTCGGCCACGGCGACGAACTGGCGCCAGGCGCGCAGGTCGATCAGTACTTCATTCATATGTCGAGCATATCAATCCACAGGCCAAATTGGATTGGAACGAATCAATCAGAAGTCCGATACTTGGCGTCCCCGATCTCCCCACGATAGAAGAGACACCATGGACACCAAGCCAATCCAGATCAACCGCCGCAGCGCCAACATCGTCGAAGGCAAGAGCCGCGCCCCCAACCGCTCGATGTTCTACGCCATGGGCTACGAAGAGAGCGACTTCAAGAAGCCGATGGTCGGCGTCGCCAACGGCCACAGCACCATCACGCCCTGCAACTCGGGTTTGCAGAAGCTGGCCGACGCGGCCATCGCGGGCATCGAAGAAGCCGGCGGCAACGCGCAGGTGTTCGGCACCCCCACCATTTCCGACGGCATGGCGATGGGCACCGAAGGCATGAAGTACTCGTTGGTGAGCCGCGAGGTGATCTCCGACTGCATCGAGACCTGCGTCGGCGGCCAGTGGATGGATGGCGTGCTGGTGGTCGGCGGCTGCGACAAGAACATGCCCGGCGGCCTGATGGGCATGCTGCGCGCCAACGTGCCGGCCATCTACGTGTACGGCGGCACCATCCTCCCCGGCCGCTACAAGGGACAAGACCTGAACATCGTGAGCGTGTTCGAAGCCGTGGGCCAGAACGCCGCCGGCAACATGAGCGACGAAGACCTGCACGAGATCGAGAAGCGCGCCATTCCTGGCACCGGCTCCTGCGGCGGCATGTACACGGCCAACACCATGTCCAGCGCGTTCGAGGCGCTGGGCATCTCGCTGCCTTACTCGTCGACCATGGCGAACCCGCACGACGAGAAGGCCAACTCGGCCAAGGAATCGGCCAAGGTGCTGATCGAGGCGATCAAGAAGGACCTGAAGCCGCGCGACATCGTGACCAAGAAGGCGATCGAGAACGCCGTGGCCGTGATCATGGCCACCGGCGGCTCGACCAACGCGGTGCTGCACTTCCTGGCCATTGCGCACGCGGCCGAAGTGGAGTGGTCCATCGACGACTTCGAGCGCATGCGCAAGAAGGTGCCGGTGCTTTGCGACCTGAAGCCCTCGGGCAAGTACCTCGCGGTCGACCTGCACCAGGCCGGCGGCATTCCGCAGGTCATGAAGGTGCTGCTGAACGCGGGCCTCCTGCATGGCGACTGCATCACCATCAGCGGCCAGACCATCGCGGAAGTGCTGAAGGACGTGCCCGACGTGCCGCGCGCCGACCAGGACGTGATCCGCCCGATCGACAAGCCGATGTACGACGAAGGCCATCTGGCCATCCTCAAGGGCAACCTCTCGCCCGAAGGCGCAGTCGCCAAGATCACGGGCCTCAAGAACCCGGTCATCACCGGCCCGGCGCGCGTGTTCGACGACGAGCAGTCGGCGCTCAAGGCGATCCTCGACGGCAAGATCGTCGCCGGCGACGTGATGGTGCTGCGCTACCTCGGCCCCAAGGGCGGCCCGGGCATGCCCGAGATGCTGGCCCCCACGGGCGCGCTGATCGGTGCGGGCCTCGGCGAAAGCGTGGGCCTCATCACCGACGGCCGTTTCTCGGGCGGCACCTGGGGCATGGTGGTCGGCCACGTCGCGCCCGAAGCGGCCGCCGGCGGCACGATCGCTTTCGTGAACGAAGGCGACTCGATCACCATCGACGCGCACAAGCTGGTGCTCGAACTCAATGTGCCCGAAGCCGAACTCGCCAAGCGCCGCGAAGGCTGGAAGGCGCCGGCCCCGCGCTACACGCGCGGCGTGCAGGCCAAGTTCGCGTTCAACGCATCGAGCGCGAGCTCGGGCGCGGTGCTCGACAAGTTCTGATCGATCACATCATCATCCAGGCACCGTAGCCAAAGGCGATGAAGCCCAGGCCCACGATGCCCAGGATGCTGCGCGACTCGAACGCCATCGCCGGCGGAAAGCTCTGCACCACGAGGTGCAGCAGCGCGCCGGCGCCGATGGTCATGAAGCCGGCGCCGAGCCCCTTTCCGAAATCTTCGTCGGGGTAGAGAAAGCACACGGCAAAGCCGGCGAGGAACACCACGTTGGCCAGCACCGTGCCGCACGTGCGCCATCTTTTTTGTGCGGGCGTGGCCTCGGGCTCCTTCTCCCAGGCGTTGGACGACGGGCGCCCTTCCTTGATCGCCATGCCGGTGAAGAAGAGGCCGAACATCGTCGGGAATCCGCCGAAGAGGCCGAGCCCCCAGACGATGCCCCACATGTTCTGGAAATCGGCCACCAGCGCTTGAGAGGGATCGGCTGGCTTGTAGCGCACGTCGACCACATCGCCCGCCTCCTTGTCGGAGAGCCCGCCGCCCAGTCCCTTGACGCGGCGTACCTGCCCATCGGATGCGGTGTATTCGACGATGGGAGCACGGGTGGTCGTCGTGCGGCCCTTGTCGTCCTTGCTGCGCTCTTCGACGAACTCGACGAGATTGCCTTCCACGAGCACCGTATCGGCAATCGACTGGTAGCGCTGCCAGCCGACCGTGGCCGCACCGTATAGCCCCGCGCAACCGATCAGCAGCGCCCCGACGCCGACACCCCAGAAGAGCTTCTTGCGCCAGCCCACGAGCGCACCGATGGCCGGCCCGACAAAGAGGGAGAGCCCGAAGACGAGCAGTGCGTGGGTGACGGCTTCGTCATCCATGGCGCGCTTTCGTTCTTGCAGCGCGGGGATGGTTGCCGGGAGCGGCTATGCGCTCAGCGGCGCGGGCGCTGGCCGTTGCTGGTCGGCACGCCCATGTTGGTCTTCTGGCGGTCGATGCGCGCTTGCTTGCGGCGGTTTTCGCGCTCGATCACCTTGCGCTTGGTGTAGCCCGACGAATCGGCCCATGCCCACCATGCGACGGCCAGTGCGAACGGCGACAGCACGATCCACCAGCTCCAGCCGGCGACCATGCCGACTTCGAAATACTTGAGGGCCAGGCTCAAGATGCCCAACAGCAGAAACCACATCGCGAATCCCTCCGGGTTGTTGTCAACGCATCCGGACGCCGGCGAGCGGCGCTACCTACAATCGCGTTGGCATCGAATGTAACCCAGCCCTTACGAAATAAATCCCCCATGAAAAGAGTTCTGTTCGCCGCAGTCCTGGGCCTTGGCCTCGCGGCCCCCGCCTTCGCAGACCTGGCCCTGGCCACGTCGAAGAACTGCATGAGCTGCCACGCGGTCGACCGCAAGGTGCTCGGCCCGTCCTTCAAGGACGTGGCCACGAAATACAAGGACGACAAGGGTGCCGTCGACAGCCTCGCCACCAAGATCGTGAAGGGCGGCTCCGGCGTGTGGGGCCCGGTGCCGATGCCGGCGAACAACCAGGTCAGCGAGGCCGATGCGAAGAAGCTGGCAGCCTGGGTGCTCGCAACGCCGCGCTGATCCGCCGCTGATCAGCTCAACCCTGAGGGTTGATGTCGGCCGGAACCACCACCGGCCGGCGCTCGATGCGGTCTTCGAGCTGGCCGATGTGCGCGGCCAATGTGTTGTCGGTCTGCTCGGAGCGCACCCGCACCGCTGTCTCGAGTTGGTCGATGCGCGCCACCAGGGCCGCATGCCGGTCGGCGTTGTGCGCCATGTGCTTGTTCTCCTGCGCTTCGAGGAAATTGCGCAGCTCTGTGAAGCGTGACGCTTCGGCCTTGTCGGCGAGGTCGCGCTGGACCTGCATTTCCTTCGTGTGCCGCTTGGTGTCCAGGAGCACCGAGCTGTGCAGGTACAGCACGTAGACCAGGAAGAAGGCGGCCAGCACGACCGTGAGGCCCAGCATGATCAGCCCCAGCGGCGCCGAGACGGTCATGAAGCCCAGCCAGACATCGGTGGGGGCCGCAAGCGTCCCCCAGTTCAATGCGGCGAGCGCTGCAATCAGCAGCACGATGACGAACAGGAAAGCGGATCTCACGCCCATTTGGGGCCTCCTCTGAAAAGATCGAACACAACAGCCGCGCGCGTCGAGGCACGCAGCAACTGTCGGGTTTTACCTCAGGCAAAGGGGCCGTCCGGCACTGCCGGACGGACAGGCGGCCACGTCCTACAGGCGTTCTGACAACTGTTCGAGGATTGCGGGATTTTCCAGCGTCGAGGTGTCCTGCGTGATCTCTTCGCCCTTCGCGATGCTGCGCAGGAGGCGCCGCATGATCTTGCCGCTGCGCGTCTTGGGCAGGTTGTCGCCGAAGCGGATGTCCTTGGGCTTGGCAATGGGCCCGATTTCCTTGGCCACCCAGTTGCGCAGCTCGTTGGCGATCTGCTTGGCTTCTTCACCGGTCGGGCGCGACCGCTTGAGCACGACGAAGGCGCACACCGCCTCGCCCGTCACATCGTCGGGGCGCCCCACCACCGCGGCTTCGGCCACGAGGTCGGTCTTGGACACCAGCGCCGATTCGATTTCCATCGTGCCCAGGCGATGGCCCGACACGTTCAGCACGTCGTCGATGCGACCCGTGATGCGGAAGTAGCCGCGGTCTTCGCTGCGCACCGCGCCATCGCCGGCCAGGTAGATCGTGCCGCCCATCTCTTCAGGGAAGTAGCTCTTCTTGAAGCGCTCGGGGTCGTTCCAGATCGTGCGGATCATCGAGGGCCATGGCCGCTTGATGACCAGCATGCCGCCTGCGCCATTGGGCAGATCCTTGCCGGTCTCATCGACGATGGCCGCCATGATGCCCGGCAGCGGCAGCGTGCACGAACCCGGCACCAGCGGCGTGGCGCCCGGCAGCGGCGTGATGACGTGGCCGCCGGTTTCGGTCTGCCAGAAGGTGTCGACGATGGGGCAACGCTCGCCGCCGATATTGCGGTGGTACCACATCCACGCCTCGGGATTGATCGGCTCGCCGACCGAACCGAGGATGCGCAGGCTCGTGAGGTCCCAGTTCTTCGGATGCACCTTCTCGTCTCCCTCGGCCGCCTTGATGAGCGAGCGGATGGCCGTGGGTGCCGTGTAGAACACCGAGACCTTGTGCTTCTCGATCATCTGCCAGAAGCGGCCCGCATGCGGGAAGGTCGGGATGCCCTCGAACACCACCTGGGTGGCGCCGGCGGCGAGCGGGCCATAGGCGACGTAGGTGTGGCCGGTGATCCAGCCGATGTCGGCCGTGCACCAGAACACGTCTTCGGGCTTGATGTCGAAGGTCCAGTCCATCGTGAGCTTGGCCCACAGCAGGTAGCCGCCGGTGGCGTGCTGCACGCCCTTGGGCTTGCCGGTGGAGCCCGAGGTGTAGAGGATGAAGAGCGGGTGCTCGGCGTTCACCGGCACGGGCGCGCACTCGGTGCTCTGGCCCTTGAGCGCTTCGGTGAAGGTCTTGTCGCGGCCTTCGACGCGGTTCCACGCGGTGGGCGTGCGTTCGTAGACGAACACCGTCTTGATCGACTCGCAGCCGCCGAGCGCGATGCCGTCGTCCACGATGGCCTTGAGCGGCAGTTCCTTGCCGCCGCGCAGCTGGTAGTTGGCCGTGATGACCGCAACCGCGCCGGCATCGATGATCCGCTCCTGCAGCGCCTTCGCCGAGAAGCCGCCGAACACCACGCTGTGGGTGGCGCCGATGCGCGCGCAGGCCTGCATCGCGATCACGCCCTCGACCGTCATCGGCATGTAGATGACGACGCGGTCGCCCTTCTGGATGCCCGCGGCCTTGAGCGCGTTGGCGAACTGGCTCACGCGGCCGAGCAGTTCCTTGTAGGTGACGTTGGTGACGGTGCCGTCGTCGGCTTCGAACACGATGGCGGTCTTGTTCTCGACCGGGGTGCCGATGTGCTTGTCCAGGCAATTGGCGCTGGCATTGAGTTCGCCATCGCCGAACCATTCGTAGAACGGCGCCTTCGATTCATCGAGCGTTTTGGTGAAGGGCTTGGTCCATTGCAGGTTGCCCTTGGCCAGGCGGGTCCAGAACCCTTCGAAGTCGTCTTCGGCCTCCTTGCACAGCGCGTCGTAGGCGGCCATGCCGGAAATCCGGGCGCCTTCGGTGGCGCGGGCGTCGGGGGGAAATACGCGGTTCTCGACGAGGACGGATTCAATGTTTTTCGATGCGCTGCTCATTCTCTTTGTCTCCTGGGTGGATGCGGCCGTAATGTCGACGGGGCCACTTACGGGTCACTGACGGATCGCTAACGCGTCCGATGTTAGTTCGCAGGGTTATCACGAGTGCGTCACGGGGGCACCCCTAAAATCGCCGGTCGTCCACGAACCCCCACCCGATGTCCGCTCCCGATCCTTTCGACCCTCTGAACCCGCCCGCCACTCGTACCTACCCGATGGGGCCGCTGCCCCGGCTGATCTTTGCGAGCCGCTGGCTGCAACTGCCGCTGTACCTGGGCCTGATCGTGGCGCAGGCGGTGTACGTGGTGCACTTCCTGGTCGAGCTGCTGCATCTGGTCGAGGCCGCGTTCGGCAGCCAGACCGCGCTGCAGGCCCTTATCACCAGCATCGGCTACAAGACCACCGCGCCGGTGGGCACGCTCAACGAGACGGTGATCATGCTGGTGGTGCTGGCACTGATCGACGTGGTGATGATCTCCAACCTGCTCATCATGGTGATTGTGGGTGGCTACGAGACCTTCGTGAGCCGCATGAACCTCGAAGGCCACCGCGACCAGCCCGAGTGGCTGAGTCATGTGAACGCCTCGGTGCTCAAGGTGAAGCTGGCCACCGCCATCATCGGCATCAGCTCGATCCACCTGCTCAAGACCTTCATCAACGCGGACAACTACACCGACCGCGTGCTGATCGCACAGACCGTGATCCACATCGCCTTCCTGTTCTCGGCCATGGCCATCGCCTACACCGACAAGCTGATGAACCAGGCGGCCGCCGCCGGCTCCTCCCGTCATTGAGCGGGATCACGCCGCCCTGCCTCAGCGGGGCGGCGGCAAGTCCCACGACGGCACTTCGGTGAAGCGCTCGGCCAGAAAGTCGAGCATCGTGCGCAGCGTGGCCGGCATGTGCTTGCGCGAGGTGTACACGGCGTACATGCCGACGACCTGAGGCTCGCAATCCTCGAAAAGCGACACCAGTTCGCCCGACTGAAGCAGCGCCGCCGTCAGGTAGGTCGGCAGCATCGCGATGCCCGCCCCCGCCCGCGCGAGGCACATCAGACTCGCGGCATCGTTGGCCGACACGTTGCCGTTCACCGCCACGGAGAGCGGCTCCCCATCCGCCTTGCGGGTGAAATTCCAGAGGCTGTGGCCGAAGTACGAATGCGTGAGGCAGTTGCGCTGGGCCAGTTCGTCCACGCGCAGCGGCTTGCCGTGCTCCTTCAGGTACGCGGGCGAGGCGCAGACCACCGAGCGGCAGGTGGTGAGCCGGCGCGCGATGAGGTTGGGATCGATCTCCGCCGCCGTGCGGATCGCCAGGTCGATGCGCTCGTCCACCAGGTTGACGGTCCGGTCCAGCAGCACCAGGTCGACCGCCACGCCCGGGTAGAGCCGCACGTAGTCCGCGATGGCGTCGGCCAATTGCGCCTGCGCGAACGAGGTGCCGGTCGTGATGCGCAACTGCCCCTGCGGCGCTTCGGCCGGATGCCGCACCGCGGCCTGCATGTCGCCCGCGAGCTCGAGCACCTGGCGGCAGCGCGGCAGCAGTTCCTCGCCCGCGGCGGTGAGGCTCAGGCGGCGCGTGGTGCGGTGCAAGAGGCGCGCGCCGGTCCATTGCTCGAGTTCGGCCACATAGCGCGTGACCACCGGGCGTGACATGTCCAGCTTTTCGGCCGCAGCCGACAGGCTGCCCGAATCCACCACGTTCACGAACACCCGCATTGCGTTCAATCGATCCATTCGAACGATTTTAGGAATAAAGAAGCGCGTATTTCGAGGTATTTCTTTCGAAACCAGAAACCTAAGATGCGGTTCATCCCATCCACTTCCGACATTTTCTGGAGTCACTCATGAGCCACATTGCCATCATCGGCGCCACCGGACGCGCCGGCGGCCGCCTTCTCGAAGAAGCACTGCGCCGCGGCCACACCGTCACCGCCATCGCACGCAAGGCCAGCGAAAAGCTGTCGGGCCGCGCCAATGTGACGGCCGTCGACGTCGACGCACTCGACGCATCCGCGCTCGAAAAGGTCTTGGCCGGCCACGACGCCGTGTTCAGCGCAGCGCACTTTTCCACCGTGCCGCCCGCAGCCATCATCGAGCCGGTCAAGCGCGCGGGCGTCAAGCGCCTGCTGGTGGTCGGCGGCGCTGGCAGCCTGTTCGCGGCGCCCGGCCTGAAGGTCATCGAGACGCCGAATTTCCCCGATGCCTACCGCGCCGAAGCCACGGCCGGCGGCGTGTTCCTCGACGCACTGCGTGCCGAGAAGGAACTCGACTGGACCTTCCTCTCGCCCTCCGCCGAGTTCGTCGAAGGCGAACGCACCGGCAAGTTCCGCCTCGGCAAGGACGACCTGCTGGTCAGCGCCGAAGGCCGCAGCTGGATCACTTTCGAGGACTACGCGATCGCGTTCATCGACGAGCTCGAGAAGCCCGCGCATTCCCGCCAGCGCTACACGATCGGCTACTGATCGATCGATCGGCCGGCAACGAAAAGGACCCCCGCGGGTCCTTTTTTCGTGGCGCGGCGCGGCTCAACGCCCCGTCATGTTCTCCGGCACCACCCATTGGTCGAACTGCTCGGCCGTGAGATGCCCCGAGGCGATCGCCGCTTCGCGCAGGCTCGTGCCTTCCTTGTGCGCCTTCTTCGCGATGTAAGCCGACTTGTCATAGCCGATGTGCGTGTTCAGCGCCGTCACCAGCATCAGCGAGCGCTGCACCAGCTCCGTGATGCGTTCGCGGTTCGGTTCGATGCCCACGGCGCAGTGGTCGTTAAAGCTCACCATGCCGTCAGCCAGAAGGCGCACGCTCTGCAGGAAGTTGTGGGCCACCATCGGGCGGAACACGTTCAGCTCGAAGTTGCCCGAGGCGCCGCCGATGTTGATGGCCACGTCGTTGCCGAACACCTGCGCGGCCAGCATCGTGACGGCTTCGCTCTGGGTCGGGTTGACCTTGCCCGGCATGATCGACGAGCCGGGTTCGTTCTCGGGAATGCTCAGCTCGCCGATGCCGCTGCGCGGGCCGCTCGCGAGCCAGCGCACGTCGTTGGCGATCTTGTTCATGCTGGCCGCCAGCGTCTTGAGCGCGCCGTGGGCATGCACCAGCGCATCGACGCTGGCCATCGCCTCGAACTTGTTCGGCGCGGTGATGAACGGCAGGCCTGTGAGCTTGGCCAGTTCAGCGGCGACCTGCTCCGCGTAGCCCTTCGGCGCATTGAGCCCAGTGCCGACGGCCGTGCCGCCCAGCGCCAGTTCGCAGAGGTGCGGCAATGCGGCGCGCACATGCGCTTCGCCGTGCGCGAGTTGCGCGACGTAGCCCGAGAACTCCTGGCCCAGCGTGAGCGGCGTGGCGTCCTGCAGGTGCGTGCGGCCGATCTTCACGATGTCGGCGAAGTCCTTCGACTTTTTCTCCAGCGTGCCGCGCAGCTTGGCGATGGCGGGCAGCAGCTTGTGCGTGATGGCCTCGACGGCCGCCACATGCATGGCGGTGGGGAAGACGTCGTTGCTCGACTGGCTGCGGTTCACGTCGTCGTTCGGGTGCACGAGGCGCCCTTCCCCGCGCTCACCGCCGAGGATTTCGCTCGCGCGGTTGGCCAGCACCTCGTTGACGTTCATGTTGGTCTGCGTGCCCGAGCCGGTCTGCCAGACCACCAGCGGGAACTCGCCCGGGTGCTTGCCGGCGACGACTTCGTCGGCCGCGGCCACGATGGCGTTGGTTTTCTTCTCGTCCTGCAGGCCCAGCGCGTGGTTGACCACGGCCGATGCGCGCTTGACCTGCGCCAGCGCCTTGATGATCTCGCGCGGCTGCTGTTCGCCGGAGATGTCGAAGTTCTGCAGCGAGCGCTGCGTTTGCGCGCCCCACAGCTTGTCGGCCGGCACGTCGATCGGACCGAAGGTATCGCGCTCGGCACGGGTCTTGGGGGAAGTCGTCATGAGAAAAAGCTCCGCAGTCTTGGATGGTTGCGCCGCTTGGTCGGGCGCGGCCCGAGTATCGGCCAACAAGAATAGCTCGCATCTGACGGGGCCATTGGGCCGCCGCCGACATGACGGTACGCCCGTCGGGTTGACTCGCGTCATGTCAAAAAGTTATAATCATTGGCTTCAGACGACCAACAAGTCATGTAACTCATGGTTGGTTGGCCCTGCACTACTCGCGGATCTCCGAATCCCGTCGCGGTGCAAGGTTCTCCCCCGCCGGGCCCTGCCCGGCAAACCGGCCGGATCTTTCCGGCCCCACTGCCACGCCACCCTTTCGGCGGGCACTGGTTTCGTCGCCACGTCGTCTTCAGTGCCTGTCGGCAGCCTCCAACGCTCGCCGGGCCATTGCACGCGTCTTCTCGCGCTCTCTGTTCGGACGGCCCATCGGCTGATGGCGTGACCGTTGCCGCCCTGTGCTTTGCCGGGGCGGCGCTGTGTCCAACCTTTCAACAAGGAGCCCCGGCATATGGCCAAAGGAATTCTCATCGACGATGTCTTCAAGGTGTTCGGCGACTCGCCCGACGAAGCCCTCGAACTCGTGCGCCAAGGTTTTTCGAAGAAGGAAATCCTCGCGCAGACGGGCCAGTCGATCGGCGTGTTCGATGCCACCTTCGAGATCCAGGCCGGCGAGATCTTCGTGATCATGGGCCTCTCGGGCTCGGGCAAGTCGACGCTGGTGCGCCTGTTGAACCGGCTGATCGAGCCGACCGCCGGGCGCATCGTGATCGACGGCGCCGACATTAACGAGCATTCCGACACCAAGCTGCGCGCGCTGCGCCGCAAGGACATCAGCATGGTGTTCCAGTCGTTCGCGCTGATGCCGCACATGACGGTGCGCGAGAACACCGCGTTCGGCCTCGAGCTCTCGGGCACGAGCAAGAAAGAGCGCCTGGCGCAAGCCGACAAGGCGCTCGCGCAGGTGGGCCTCGCGGGCTGGGGCGACAGCTACCCCGACGAGCTCTCCGGCGGCATGCAGCAGCGCGTGGGCCTGGCGCGCGCGCTGGCGTCCGATCCGTCGATCCTCTTGATGGACGAGGCCTTCTCGGCGCTCGACCCGATCATCCGCACCGAGATGCAGTCGGAGCTCCTGCGCCTGCAGCAGGAGCAGCGCCGCACCATCGTCTTCATCTCGCACGATCTGGACGAAGCCATGCGCATCGGCGACCGCATCGCGATCATGAAAGACGGCCAGGTGATCCAGGTCGGCACACCCGACGAGATCCTGCGCAGCCCCGCCGACGACTACGTGCGCAGCTTCGTGCGCGGCGTGGACGCGGCGGCCGTGTTCAAGGCGGCGGACATCGCGCGCAAGTCGCTCACCGTGGTGTGCGAGCACCCCGAGCGCGGTGCGCGCGCGGCGCTCAAGCTGCTCGAAGACCAGGACCGCGACTTCGCCTATGTGACCAGCCCGAACAAGCGCTTCCTCGGCGTGGTGTCGGCCGACACGCTGCGCGGCGCGCTCGACGGGCATTCGGGGCCGCTCGGCCTGCAGCACGCGTTCCTGGCCGACCTGCCGCGCATCGACGCGGAGGCGCCGGTGGCCGGGCTCATCGGCCAGCTCGCCCAAGCGCCGTGCGCGCTGCCGGTGGTGGCGGGCGACGGCCGCTTCTGCGGCGCGATCAGCAAGACGACGCTGCTCAAGTTCCTGGACCGCGACACGCCGCCCATCGAGCCCGTGTCCCCGCACGCCGCCCCTGCCCTCGCCGCCGAGCCGCACTGAATTCACGAAGGAAACCGAACGATGAACGACACCACATTGCCTTCCGACCCGAACATGCACGACCTGGGCGCCGCGTTGAACACGGCGCCGGAGCCCGCGGCCTTCGTCGATCCGTGGGAGGCGCTTTCAGCCGCGCCCGACACCTCGGCCACGAGCGCGTGGCTCGATGCGCCGATGAACGCAGCCCATCAGCTCGCAGGCCAAGCCGACACCGCCACCAGCGGTTTTCAACTGCACCGCCTCTGGGACGGCACCCTCCCCGTCGAGTCCTGGATCAACCAGGGCCTGGGCTGGGTGGTCGAACATTTCCGCCCCTTCTTCCAGACGGTGCGCCTGCCCATCGACAGCACGCTGAACTGGGTGCAGGGCCTGCTCACCGGCCTGCCGACGCTCGCGATGATCGCGCTCATCGGCCTCTTCGCCTGGCAGTTCGCGGGCCGCGCGCTGGCCATCGGCACCACGGTGGCGCTGCTGCTCGTGGCGATGCTCGGCATCTGGCCCGAAGCGATGGTCACGCTGTCGCTGGTGCTGACCTCGCTCGTGTTCTGCATGGTCATCGGCCTGCCGCTCGGTGTGCTGCTGGCCAGCAGCGACCGGGCCCAGCGCGTCATGCGGCCCGTGCTCGATGCGATGCAGACCACGCCCGCCTTCGTGTACCTCGTGCCGGTGGTGATGCTGTTCGGCATCGGCAACGTGCCGGGCGTGATCGTGACGATCATCTTCGCGCTGGCGCCGCTGGTGCGCCTCACCAACCTGGGCCTGCGCCAGGTGCGGCCCGACCTGATCGAGGCCGCGCGCGCCTACGGCGCCTCGCCCTGGCAGATGCTGGTGAAGGTGCAGCTGCCGCTGGCCATGCCGTCGATCATGGCAGGCATCAACCAGGCGCTGATGCTGTCGCTGTCGATGGTGGTGATCGCCTCGATGATCGCCGTCGGCGGCTTGGGCCAGATGGTGCTGCGCGGCATCGGCCGGCTCGACATGGGCCTTGCGACCGTGGGCGGTCTGGGCATCGTGCTGCTGGCGATTTCGCTCGACCGGCTGACGCAGGCGATGGGCAAGTCGCGCCGCAGCGCCGGGCGGCGCTGGTGGCACACGGGGCCGGCCGGCTTCTCGCTGCGCGTTCTGCAGCGCCTGCTGGGCACGCCGTCGCGGGGTGCGAATGCACCTGTTCCCGCCCTGTCCACGCAAGCGCAATGACCCACTACGGAGGATTTCAACGCATGAAGAAAACCAGTCTCATCGCACGCAGCCTTCTGGCCCTGGGCTTCGTCGCCTTCGGCATGGCCGCACAGGCCGCCAACGACCTGCCCGGCAAGGGCGTCACCGTGCAGCCCCTCAAGAGCTCGCTCGCCGAAGAAGCGTTCCAGACGCTGCTCGTGATGCGCGCTCTCGAAAAGCTCGGCTACACCGTCGAGCCCATGAAGGACCTGGAGCCCGCCACCGAGCACCTGGCGATTGCCAATGGCGATGCCACCTTCATGGCCAACCACTGGAGCCTGCTGCACGCCGACTTCTACAAGAACAGCGGCGGCGACGCGAAGCTCTCGCGCACCGGCGTGTACTCGGACGGCGCGGTGCAGGGCTATCTCATCGACCGCAAGACGGCCGAGCAATACAACATCACCAACATCGCGCAGCTGAAGGACCCGGCGATTGCCAAGCTGTTCGACGCGGACGGCGACGGCAAGGCCGACCTCACGGGTTGCAACCCGGGCTGGGGCTGCGAACTGGCCATCGAGAACCATCTGACGGCCTACAAGCTGCGCGACACCGTCACGCACAAGCAAGGCAGCTACGCCGCGCTGATGGCCGACACCATCGCGCGCTTCAAGCAGGACAAGCCGATCCTCTACTACACGTGGACGCCGTACTGGGTGAGCGCCGTGCTGCGCCCGGGCGCGGACGTGGTGTGGCTGCAGGTGCCCTTCTCGTCCTCGCAGGAAGGCCAGGCCGACACCCAACTGCCCAACGGCAAGAACTACGGCTTCCAGGCCAACCGGGAACAGATCGTCGCGAACAAGGCCTTCGTCGAGAAGAACCCGGCGGCGGGCAAGTTGTTCGAGGTGATGAAGCTGCCGATCGGCGACATCAACGCCCAGAACCTGCGCATGAGCCAGGGCGCAAATACGCAGCAGGACGTGGAGCGGCATGCGGATGGGTGGATCCGGGTGCATCAGGCACTGTTCGACGGCTGGATTGCCGAGGCGCGGGCTGCTGCGAGGTAGCACGGCAGCCCTGGGACGGCGGCTGAGATAATCCGGGGGCGTTTTCCCGTGTTTCCCCCTACAAAAAGCCCCCCACCATGACGACCACGATCCAGCAGGCCGACCTGATCGAATCGATCAGCGCCGCGCTGCAGTACATCAGCTACTACCACCCCGCCGACTACATCGCCCACCTGGCCCGCGCCTACGAGCGCGAACAGAGCCCCGCTGCCAAGGACGCCATCGCGCAGATCCTCACCAACAGCAAGATGAGCGCCACGGGCCACCGTCCGATCTGCCAGGACACCGGCATCGTCAACGTGTTCCTCAAGGTGGGCATGGACGTGCGCTGGGGCGGCTTCACCGGCAGCCTGGACGACGCCATCAACGAAGGCGTGCGCCGCGGCTACAACCACCCCGACAACACGCTGCGCGCCTCGGTCGTGGCCGATCCGCAGTTCGACCGCAAGAACACCAAGGACAACACGCCGGCAGTGATCTTCACCGAGATCGTTCCCGGCAACACCGTCGAAGTGACGGTCGCAGCCAAGGGCGGCGGCAGCGAGAACAAGAGCAAGCTGGTGATGCTGAACCCCGGCGACAGCGTCGTCGACTGGGTGCTGAAGACCGTGCCCACCATGGGCGCCGGCTGGTGCCCGCCGGGCATGCTGGGCATCGGCATCGGCGGCACCGCCGAAAAGGCCGCGCTCATGGCCAAGGAAAGCCTGATGGACGACCTGGACATGCACGAGCTGCAGGCCAAGAAGACTTCGGGCGCCGAGCTCAGCAAGGTCGAGGCGCTGCGTATCGAGCTGTACGAGAAGGTCAATGCACTCGGCATCGGCGCGCAGGGCCTGGGCGGCCTGGCGACCGTGCTGGACATCAAGATCAAGATGTACCCCACGCACGCGGCCAGCAAGCCCGTGGCGATGATCCCCAACTGCGCGGCCACCCGCCATGCGCACTTCGTGATGGACGGCAGCGGCGCTGTCTACCTCGATCCGCCGTCGCTGGACCTGTGGCCCGACGTGAACTGGGCGCCCGACGAAAAGAAGAGCAAGCGCGTGAATCTCGACAAGCTCACGCCTGCCGAAGTGGCGAGCTGGAAGCCCGGCGACACGCTGCTCCTGAACGGCAAGATGCTCACCGGCCGCGACGCCGCGCACAAGCGCATCCAGGACATGCTGGCCAAGGGCGAGAAGCTGCCGGTGGACTTCACCAACCGCGTGATCTATTACGTCGGCCCGGTCGATCCGGTCGGCGACGAGGCCGTGGGCCCCGCAGGCCCGACCACCGCCACGCGCATGGACGGCTTCACCGAAATGATGCTGGCCCAGACCGGCCTGATCGCGATGATCGGCAAGGCCGAGCGCGGCCCGGTCGCCATCGAGGCGATCAAGAAGCACAAGAGCGCCTACCTCATGGCCGTGGGCGGTGCCGCCTACCTGGTGAGCAAGGCGATCAAGACCGCCAAGGTCGTGGGCTTCGAGGACCTGGGCATGGAAGCGATCTACGAATTCGATGTGGTCGACATGCCCGTGACGGTGGCGGTCGATGCGGGCGGCACCAGCGCGCACATCACCGGCCCGGCCGAGTGGCAGAAGCGCATCGCCAGCGGCGAGTTCAAGACCATCATGATGGAAGAGGCCTGAGGCCTTGAAACCGGTCGGCGTGTTCGATAGCGGCGTGGGCGGGCTCAGCGTGCTTGCCGCGCTGCGCGCCGAATTGCCGCGCGAGCGCTTCGTGTATTTCTCGGACGCGGCTTACGCGCCCTATGGCGAGCGTGGCGATGACTATGTGATCGAGCGCTCGCGCAAGGTGACCGAACAGTTGATCGCCGAGCACGGCATCAAGGCCTTGGTGGTGGCCTGCAACACGGCCACGACAGCGGCGATCCATCTGCTGCGCGCCGAGCATCCGGCGCTACCCATCGTTGGCCTGGAGCCGGCGCTCAAGCCGGCGGTGGCGACGAGCCGCACCGGCCACATCTCGGTGATGGCCACGCGCGGAACGCTGGCCAGCGCCAAATACGCGGCCCTGCGCGATTCGTTTGCCGGTTCGGCCACGGTTCGCGCCATACCCTGCGACGGGCTCGTGAAAGCCATCGAAGGCCTAGACACCGAGGCCATCGCGACGCTCTGCGCACGCTACATGGCCGAGGCCGGCCCTTTCGGCGATGCGCCAGGCGAAGTCGACACCATCGTGCTCGGCTGCACGCACTACCCGCTCGTGAAGAACGAACTCCAGCGCCATGCGCCGCCCGCGCTGCGCTTCATCGACACCGGCGCGCCGGTCGCGCAACAGACGCGGCGCGTGCTGGCCGCCATCGGCCGCCTCTCGGACGGTGAAGGCGGACTGTTCCTCCAGAGCAGCGGCGACCAGGCCGTGCTCGAAGCGGCCGCTGCACGCTGGCTGCAAATCTCGCCGCAAGGTACAACGGCGACCTCCGCCTGAAATCATCATCGCCGTCATGCGTCTCTTCCTGCGCCACGCTCTGCTCCTGCTGTGCCTTTCTGCCGCGGGCTTGAGCCACGCCGCCTGCGAAAGCGGCCTCGCCGAGCGCATGCACGCCAAGCTCTACCCCAAGCGCCCGCTCGACGAGCGGCTCGCGGCCTGCAAGGTGTGGCCGGCGTTCCCCGGCCGCAGCATCGTGGTGCTGCCCATGCCGCGCGAAACCACAGACAAGGGCGCCAAGGTCTTCGACCTCGAGGTGTTGCTGATCCAGCGCCCCGACAACGGCAACACCGAGCGCGACACCGTCATCGGCCGCCTCTTGCAGCCCGAGGCGCTCGACGAGGACGCGACCACGGCGATCCAGGACATCCGCATCGACACCTCGCGCTACGTGCTCGCCTCCGACGCACGCGCCTTCGGCGTGCGCGTGCGCTATCGCGGCAGCAGCGCGCCGTCGAGCCCGCTGGCCAGCGAGACGGTGCGCCTCTACGTGCAGCACGGCAGCAAGCTGCGCGAGGTGCTGCAGGAGATCGAGCTCGACCACGACAACGGCGGATGGGATTCGACCTGCACCGGCCACTTCGAGAAGCTGCGCACCATGCTCTCGGTGGGCAAGTCGACGAGCAATGGCTTTGCCGACCTGCAGCTCTCGCGCACGCTGGTCCAGAGCCATGCGCAGGAGCAGGAAGACCAGGGCTGCATCGAGAAGACGCTGCCCGCGAAGTTCAGCACGGTGACGCTGCGCTACGACGGCGAGCGGTTCAAGGTGCCGAAGTCGCTGATGCAGCAATCGCCCTGACGGGCGGCTGAACGCGCGTGAAGATCCCGACAGTTGGACCAAGCGCTACGCTCCGGAGGCCGGGTGGCCGCTGACCAACAACAGCCTGTTCGGCGACAAGTTGCCCTGATCTACGAACTGCACAGCGCGGCCTCCCGGCCGCGCCGCATGTCGATTGGCAGCAGCAGCAACAAACCCGCCACGAACAGCACCGCGGTCGATAGGATCGCGATGCGCTGGTTGCCGCCCGTGGCCCAGGTGATCGCGCCGAAGCTCAGCGGGCCGATGATGCTGGCCAGCCGGGTCGCGAAAGTCCAGAGCCCGAAGAACTCCGCCAGTTGCTGCGGCGGCGCGAGGTAGCCGGTCATCGCGCGGCCGGCGGACTGGCTTGAGCCCATCGCGAGCCCTGCGATGGCGGCGGCCCACCAAAAACCGCCTTTGGTGGTCACCACGGCGGCGATCACGCAGACCGCGATCCACGCCACCAGCGTCACTGCCAGCGAAACCTTGTGGCCGATGCGGTCCTGGATGTAGCCGAACGAGAAAGCGCCGATGGCGGCGGCGACGTTGAGCACGAAGATCAGCACCATCGTCTCGCTCGCCACGAAGCCGATCACCTGCTCGGCGTAGATAGCCGCAAGCGTGATGGCGACCGCCACGCCGCCCTGGTAGCAGACGGTGCAGACCAGCAGCCACATGAAGTCGCGATAGGCGCGTGCCCGCTTGTAGGTGGCCCGCAATTGCTGCCACGCGCCAAGTTCGCCGCCCGCGGTTTTCGGCTGCGCACGCTCGGGCAAGAGCGCGAAGGTGGCGCAGGCCGCACCGCCGTAGATTGCGGCCGTGATCAGCATCGTGACCGGCACGAAATGCGAAGCCGGCAATCCCCTCGCCTGCGACCACAGCACGTAGGCCAGGCAGATGCCGAGCGTGAGCATGCCGCCGACATAACCGAAGCTCCAGCCCCATCCGCTCACCTTGCCCATGCCTTCGGGCGTTGCCAGCTCAGGCAGGAAGGCGCCCGTGAGGGACTCGCCGTAGGAATAGAAAGCGTTCGAGATGATCACCAGCAACATGGCCAGTGCGACACCGCCCGAGGCGCCCGCAAAGCGCGGCGTGAGCGCCAGTGCGGCCGTGGCCAGTACGCAGCCGGTGGTGGCAACGACCAGCACCCGCTTCTTGGCACCGCGCAGGTCGGCCCAGGCGCCGATGGCGGGCATCGTGAGCATCACGATGGCGTAGGAGATGCTGAGTGCGGCGGTCCATGCAAAGGCGGCCCAAGGCGCGCCCTTGGCGATGCCGCCCACGAAGTAGGCGGCGAACACGGCGGTGATGACGACCGTCGTGTAGCCCGAGTTGGCGAAGTCGTACATCGCCCAACCGAAGACCTCGCGCTTGCGCACGCCGGAGCGCAGCGCGGAGGCGGGAAACAGGGCCATGCGGCCTTGCGTTGGGCGAGTGGTTGCGGGTTGTTAGTGCAGGTGACGCGGACGGCGACCGCCGCCGTGGCCACCGCCGCTTCCGCCGCTGCCCGGACCACCCGTGCCGCGCGGACGCTTGCCGATTTCAAGCGAGTTCACGAGCGCGTCGAAGCGGTCGCTGAAGAGACGATCGATCTCGGAGACCACGCCACCCAGTTCGGCGCCGTCGAAATGGCGCTCCATGAGGTTGACGACGTCTTCCACCAGCAGATCGCGCTGCACCTGCATGATCGCGGCCGGGTTGGGACCGACGAACAGCATCAGGAAATCGTCGCGGGATTCTTCGTCCGGGTCGCCCTCTTCCTCGTCGAAGTCGGTGTCATAGAAGGTGACTTCGATCGCGGCGCCGCGGTCTGAGAGTTCGTTCAGGCCCATGCACATCTCGTCGAGTGCCTGGCGGAAGTCTTCGTCGCCGGGGACGGTCCAGCAGATCTGCAGCGTGTGGTCCTTCTGCTCGAAGCGGATACCGGGTTCTTCTTCATAGGTGCTGGTGGCGCCATCGGCCAGCGACTTGGCGCCTGCATATTTCCAGAGCGGCTTGAGCGCTTCTTGTATCTGCTCGAAGCTCACGTCCGAACGCAATGGCACGTCGCCATGCACATGGATCTCAAATGGAGCGTTGTAGCGAGGCATCGAATGCTCCTTTTTTAAGTTTGGTACCCGGAACGGGGGTCGAACCCGTATGCCCCGATCAAGGAAGCGGCGGATTTTAAGTCCGATGTGTCTACCAATTTCACCATCCGGGCGTCAGGTTGGACATCGACGATAACCCAAACGAAACAAGCCCCGGCAACGATGGTTGGCGGGGCTTGTTTGTCGGATCGAATCGTGTCTAACGAGAAGGTGGAGGCGCGACCCGGAGTCGAACCGGGCTAGACGGATTTGCAATCCGTTGCATAACCGCTTTGCTATCGCGCCACGCAGAAAAACGAATTCGAACTTGCGAAAAAAAGGGAAGCATTTGCTTCCCTTTTTCAAAACTGGAGCGGGAAAAGAGTCTCGAACTCTCGACCTCAACCTTGGCAAGGTTGCGCTCTACCAACTGAGCTATTCCCGCGTTTCGAGTCTCGAATTATATACCAGTTTTTCGAGGCCTGGCAAATTCGTGCCCTCAATGTTTGATCGAACCCTCGGCGGCCGGGGTGCCCGCACGCTGCTTGGCCAACTCGGCCACAGCGGCGGCCGAAGCAGCCACCTCTTCGTCGGACAACGGCTCCGGCATCTTCTCAAGCGCGATCTCGAGAACCTTGTCGATCCACTTCACGGGCACGATCTCGAGGCCGTTCTTCACGTTCTCGGGGATGTCCTGCAGGTCCTTGGCGTTCTCTTCGGGGATCAGCACGGTCTTGATGCCACCGCGCAATGCGGCGAGCAGCTTTTCCTTCAGTCCACCGATGGCCGTGACCTCGCCGCGCAGCGTGATTTCGCCGGTCATCGCAACGTCGCTGCGCACGGGAATGCCCGTGAGCGCCGACACGAAGGCCGTCGTCATCGCCGCGCCCGCGCTCGGGCCGTCCTTGGGCGTCGCGCCATCGGGCACGTGGATGTGGATGTCGCGCTTCTCGAACATCTCGTCCTTGATGCCGAGACGTCGCGAGCGGCTGCGCACCACCGTGCGTGCAGCCTCGACCGATTCCTTCATCACGTCACCCAGCGAACCCGTGCGGCTGATCACGCCCTTGCCGGGCATGGTGACCGCCTCGATCGTCAGCAGATCGCCGCCGACTTCGGTCCACGCGAGACCGACCACCTGGCCGACCTGGTTCTGCTTTTCAGCCAAGCCGAAGCTGTACTTGCGCACGCCGAGGAACTCGTTGAGGTTCGATCCATCGACCGTCACCTTCGGCGTGAGTTGCTTGAGCAGCAGGCCCTTCACGACCTTGCGGCAGATCTTCGAGAGCTCGCGTTCCAGCGAACGCACGCCGGCTTCACGCGTGTAGTAGCGCACGATGTCGCGCACGGCTTCTTCGGTGACCGCAAGCTCTTCGTCCTTCACGCCGTTGTTCTTCATCTGCTTGGGCAGCAGGTACTTGATCGCGATGTTGGTCTTCTCGTCCTCGGTGTAGCCCGAGAGGCGGATGACTTCCATGCGGTCCAGCAGCGCCGGCGGAATGTTCATCGAGTTCGAGGTGGCGACGAACATCACGTCGCTCAGGTCGAAGTCGACTTCCACGTAGTGGTCGCCGAAGGTGTGGTTCTGTTCGGGGTCGAGCACTTCGAGCAGCGCGCTCGACGGGTCGCCGCGGAAGTCCGTGCCCAGCTTGTCGATTTCGTCCAGCAGGAACAGAGGATTGCGCGTGCCGATCTTGCTCAGCCCCTGCAGCACCTTGCCCGGCAGTGCGCCGATGTAGGTGCGGCGATGGCCGCGGATCTCGGCTTCGTCGCGCATGCCGCCCAGCGCCATGCGTGTGTACTTGCGGCCGGTCGCCTTGGCGATCGACTGCCCCAGCGAGGTCTTGCCGACGCCCGGTGGGCCCACGAGGCACAGGATGGGCGCCTTCACCTTGTCGACGCGTTGCTGCACCGCGAGATATTCAAGGATGCGGTCCTTGACCTTCTCGAGGCCGTAATGGTCGGCATTGAGCACGGCCTCGGCATTGGCCAGATCGTGCTTGATCTTGGTCTTCTTGCTCCACGGCAGGCCGATGAGCACATCGATGTAGTTGCGCACCACGGTGGCCTCGGCCGACATGGGCGACATCAGCTTGAGCTTCTTGAGTTCGCCTTCGGCCTTCTTCAAGCCTTCCTTGGACATCTTGGCGAGCTTGATCTTCTTCTCGATCTCCTCGATGTCCGCGCCCTCTTCCCCTTCGCCGAGCTCCTTCTGGATGGCCTTGACCTGCTCGTTCAAGTAGAAGTCGCGCTGGTTCTTCTCCATCTGGCGCTTCACGCGGCCACGGATCTTTTTGTCGACATTCAGGATGTCGACTTCGCGCTCGAGCTGCCCGAACAGGTTTTCCAGACGCGCCTTGACGTCGTCCAGGTCGAGCACGGCCTGCTTGTTGTCCAGCTTGAGCGGCAGGTGCGCGGCGATGGTGTCGGCCAGGCGGCCGGCGTCGTCGATGCTCGAGATCGAGGTGAGGATCTCGGGCGGGATCTTCTTGTTCAGTTTGACGTACTGGTCGAACTGCTGCATCACGGCGCGGCGCAGGGCCTCGACCTCGGTGCCCTTCTCGCCGCCTTCGAGCGCCTCGACGGGCGTCACGTTGGCAGTGAAGTGCGTTTCGCCGTCATCGATGCGGTTCACGCGTGCGCGCTGCTGGCCTTCGACCAGCACCTTCACCGTGCCGTCGGGCAGCTTGAGCATCTGCAGAATGGTCGAGACGCAGCCGACCTCGAACATGTCCTCGACGGAGGGCTCATCCTTGGCAGCAGCCTTCTGGGCCACCAGCATGATGCGGCGCTCGGCCTCCATGGCCAGTTCGAGCGCCTTGATGCTCTTGGGGCGACCCACGAAGAGCGGGATCACCATGTGGGGAAACACCACGACGTCGCGCAGCGGCAGCAGCGGCAGGTCGAGTGCTTCGGGAGGCAGGGGGGTATGACCAGACATGCGAAATCCTTTACGCCTTCTTCGCTGCTTCGCGGTAGACGAGCAGCGGTGGCTTGTTTTCGTCGATGGTCGATTCCTCGACCACCACCTTGTCGACATTGGTCGCGTTCGGCAATTCGAACATGGTGTCGATCAGCGACTGTTCAAGGATCGAGCGCAGGCCCCGTGCACCCGTCTTGCGGGCCAGCGCCTTGCGTGCAATCGCCTTGAGCGCCGCCGGGCGAATCTCCAGGTCCACGCCTTCCATTTGAAGAAGCTTGGTGAATTGCTTGACCACCGCGTTCTTCGGCTCGGTCAGGATCTGGACCAGCGCGTCCTCGGAGAGTTCCGCGAGCGATGCGACCACGGGCATGCGGCCCACGAGTTCGGGGATGAGGCCGAACTTGATCAGGTCTTCGGGTTCGACTTCGCGGAACACCTCGGTGATGCTGCGCTGGGCCTTGCTCTTGACCGTGGCGCCAAAGCCGATACCCGAGGCCTCGGTGCGGTTTTCGATGACCTTCTCCAGGCCCGCGAACGCGCCACCGCAAATGAACAGGATGTTGGTCGTGTCGATCTGCAAGAAGTCCTGGTTCGGGTGCTTGCGCCCACCTTGGGGCGGCACGCTGGCCATGGTGCCTTCGATGAGCTTGAGCAAGGCCTGCTGCACGCCCTCGCCCGACACGTCGCGCGTGATCGAGGGGTTGTCGGACTTGCGCGAGATCTTGTCGATTTCGTCGATGTAGACGATGCCGCGCTGGGCGCGCTCGACTTCGTAGTTGCAGCTCTGCAGCAGCTTCTGGATGATGTTCTCGACGTCTTCGCCCACGTAGCCGGCTTCGGTCAGCGTGGTGGCATCGGCCATCACGAAGGGCACGTCGAGCATGCGCGCGAGCGTTTGCGCAAGCAGCGTCTTGCCCGAGCCTGTGGGGCCGATCAAGAGGATGTTGCTCTTGCTGAGCTCGACGTCGTCGCCCTTGGCCTTTTCCTTGTGGCGCAGGCGCTTGTAGTGGTTGTAGACCGCCACCGACAGCATGCGCTTGGCCGGCTCCTGGCCGATCACGTAGTTGTCGAGGTTGGTCTTGATCTCCAGCGGCGTGGGCAGGTCGCTGCGCGCTTCGCGCGCTTCTTCACCAGCCGGCAGCTCGTCGCGGATGATTTCGTTGCAGAGATCGATGCACTCGTCGCAGATGAAGACCGAAGGGCCCGCGATCAGCTTCTTGACCTCATGCTGGCTCTTGCCGCAGAACGAGCAATAAAGCGTTTTTTCGCTGGAGGAGCCTTTTTTTTCGGCCATGGACAGATGCCTCGTTACAGGGGTATGGACAATGATAACTAAACAAAAACGGCGTTTCCCGTGTGGAAAACGCCGTCTTTCGCCTTTTGCGCCACAGGGCGCCGGGCAGTTTTAACCGCGCTTGGCAACGACCTGGTCGACCAGACCATAGTCCTTGGCCTCATCGGCCGTAAGGAAGTAGTCGCGCTCGGTATCGGTCTTGACCTTTTCCAGCGGCTGGCCGGTGCGCTCGGCCAGGATGCGGTTCATCTGGTCCTTGGTGCGCAGGATGTCGCGCGCATGGATCTCGATGTCGGTCGCCTGGCCGCGTGCGCCGCCGAGCACCTGGTGGATCATGACCTTCGAGTTGGGCAGCGAAAAACGCTTGCCCTTCTCGCCGGCCGCCAGCAGGAAGGCGCCCATGCTGGCCGCGAAGCCCAGGCACATGGTCGACACGTCGGGCTTGATGAACTGCATGGTGTCGTAGATCGCCATGCCGGCGCTCACGCTGCCGCCCGGGGAGTTGATGTAGAAGGAAATGTCCTTCTCCGGGTTCTCGCTCTCCAGGAACAGCAGCTGGGCCACCACGAGGTTGGCGGTCTGGTCGTTGACCTCGCCCACCAGGAACACGATGCGCTCCTTCAGGAGGCGCGAATAGATGTCATAGGACCGTTCGCCGCGGCCCGACTGCTCGACGACCATCGGAACCATGCCGAGGCCTTGAATTTCGTTTGCGATCATGAATTAGCTCTCCGGGAAGTGGAATCGTTCGCTGTGTATGAACTGTACGCCTGAGTGAAATGGGGCTCGTGCCGCAAAGCACAAGCCCCATTGGCGTTGCGGTCAGCGACGGGATCAGCCTTGTTGCTGCTGCGCCATCAGTTCGTCGAACGACACCGACTTTTCATTGACCTTGGCCTTGCCGAGCACGAAATCGGTCACGTTGTTCTCGATGACGACGGCTTCGACTTCCGCCAGGCGGTTGTTGTCGCTGAAGTACCAGCGCACCACGTCGGCCGGCTTTTCGTAGCTGGCGGCCAGTTCGTCGATGTGGGCCTTGATCTGCTCGGGCTTGGCCTGCAGGTTGTTGGCACGCACCAGTTCGGCGACCACGAGGCCCAGGCGCACGCGGCGCTCGGCTTGCGGGCGGAACACTTCCTCGGGAATCGGTGCCTTGTCGGCGTCCTTGATGCCGCGCTGCTTGAGCTCGGCGCGGGCGCCTTCGATCATGCGGCTGACTTCCGACTGCACGCTGGCGTTCGGCAGGTCGAGTTCGGCGTTGGCAACCAGCGCGTCCATCACGGCGTTCTTGTTGCGGGCCAGCAGGCGGAACTTCACTTCGCGCTCGAGGTTGCGCTTGATGTCGGCGCGCAGGCCTTCGACCGTGGCTTCGGCGATGCCGAGCGACTTAGCCAGCTGTTCGTTGACTTCGGGCAGGTGCGAAGCTTCGATCTTCTTCAGGGTGACCATGAAGTCGGCTTGCTTGCCGGCCACGTCCTTGCCGTGGTAGTCAGCCGGGAACGACAGCGGGAAGGTGCGGCTGTCGCCGGACTTCATGCCGCGCACGGCGTCTTCGAATTCCTTGAGCATCTGGCCTTCGCCGACCACGAACTGGAAGTCTTCGGCCTTGCCGCCCTGGAAGGGTTCGCCGTCGATCTTGCCTTCGAAGTCGACGGTCACGCGGTCGTCGTCTTGCGCGACGGCGTCTTGGGCGCGCTGGGCGAAGGTGCGGCGTTGCTTGCGCAGGATGTCGAGCGTCTTGTCGATCGCGTCGTCGCCCACTTCGGCCGAGAGCTTCTCGACTTCAGCGCCGGACAGGTCGTTGATCTTGACTTCGGGGAACACTTCGAACACCGCGTCGAAGGCCAGTTCGCCTTCGGGCGACTCTTCCTTCTCGGTGATGCGGGGCTGGCCGGCCACGCGAAGCTTGGCTTCGTTGGCAGCTTGCGAGAAGGCTTCGCCGACCTTGTCGTTCATGACTTCGTAGTGCACCGAGTAGCCATAGCGCTGGGCCACGACGTTCATCGGCACCTTGCCGGGGCGAAAACCGTCCATCTTGACGGTGCGCGCGAGCTTCTTGAGGCGCGAATCGACTTCGTTCTGGATGGTGCCGACCGGCAGGGTCAGCGTGATCTTGCGTTCGAGCTTCTCGAGAGTTTCAACGGTCACGGTCATGATGTCTTCCTTGTGAGGGGTGTGGCTGGTGCGCGGGGCCGGACTCGAACCGGCACGTTCTTGCGAACGTCAGGACCTAAACCTGGTGCGTCTACCAATTTCGCCACCCGCGCGATGCCAATTTTTCAGGTGAATGCAAAAGCGGACGGCCCTGGTGCATCGGATACCGGAGTACCCGCCTGCCCAAAGACCGTCCGCCTGAAATCGGTCAACCGCGCATTTTAAACGCAAGAATGGGGGCCTCCCGGCCAATCACTTCGTGTAATTCGCCACCTCCCGAGGAGGAGGCGCGGACCACCTTGGGGCGGCCCGGCGGCGTCCGCTACCCCGCTTTTGGCTCCCGCTTGACACGGAATGCGGCGGCATACATTGCCGGCAGTGCCAGCAGGGTCAATACCGTCGCCACGATCAGCCCGCCCATGATGGCCACGGCCATCGGCCCCCAGAACACGCTGCGCGAGAGCGGAATCATCGCCAGCACCGCGGCCGCCGCCGTCAGCACGATGGGGCGCAAACGCCGCACGGCCGATTCGACGATCGCGTCCCAAGCCGGCACGCCGTCCTTGCGATCGCTTTCGATCTGGTCGATCAGGATCACCGCGTTGCGCTGGATCATCCCCATCAGCGCGATCACGCCCAGCAGCGCCACGAAGCCGAACGGCCGGTTCAGCAGCAGCAACGCACCGGCCACGCCCGCAATGCCCATCGGCCCGGTGATGAACACCAGCAGCGAGCGGCTGAAGCTGTGCAACTGCAGCATCAGCAGCGTGAACACCAGGAACAGCATGATCGGCACGCCCGCCACGATGGAGGCCGAGCCCTTGCTGCTTTCCTCGACCGCGCCCGCCACCTCGATGCGGTAGGCGCCCTGCCCCGCCGCCAGCCAGCCGGCCTCGAGCTGGCGAAGCTTGGGCAACAGTTCGGCGGTCACGGTCGCGCCCTGCAGGCCTTCGCTCACGTCGCCCTGCACGGTGATCGCGTAGTCGCGGTTCTCGCGCCACATCACGCCGGGCTCCCAGGTGAACACCGGCCTTGCGATCTGCGTGAGCGGAATCGAGCGGCCCGAGGTCGTCGGGATGTAGGCATTGCCGATGTCCGAGATGGCCTCCCGCTCATCGGGCGACTGGCGCAGCACGATGTCGATCAGCAAATCGTTCTCGCGGTACTGGCCCACGGTCGTGCCGCTGAACATCGTGCGCGACGCCTGCGCGATGGCCTGGCTCGTCACGCCGAGCGCGCGCGCCTTGGCCTGGTCGATCTCCAGGCGGATCACCTTCACCGACTCGTTCCAGTTGTCGTTCACGCCGCGCATGTTGGCGTTCTCGCGCAGCACCGCCTTCACCTCGTCGGCGTGCGCGCGCAGTTGCGCAGGCTCGGTGCCAATCACGCGGAACTGCACCGGGTACGGCACCGGCGGCCCGTTGGGCAGCAGCTTGACGCGGCCGCGCACCTCGGGGAACTCCTCGGCCAGGAGCGCAGGCAGGCGCAGGCGCAGGCGTTCACGCACCTTCAGGTCCTTGGCGAGCACGATGAGCTGCGAC
This sequence comes from Variovorax sp. W1I1, assembly GCF_030815625.1. NCBI lineage: Bacteria > Pseudomonadati > Pseudomonadota > Betaproteobacteria > Burkholderiales > Comamonadaceae > Variovorax > Variovorax sp. W1I1. The sequence continues at coordinate 3,179,370 of NZ_JAUSWZ010000001.1, forward strand.
ACGTTGGTCTGCGGGAACACCTGGTCCAGCGGCAGGTAGAAGCGCGGCACGCCCGAGCCGACCCAGGTGCTCACCGTCTTGACGCCCTCTTCCTTCATCACGCGCTGCTCCACGCGCTTGGCCACCTCTTCGTTGGCCGCGAACGAGGTGCCCTCGGGGAACCAGATGTCCACCATGATCTCGGGCCGGCTCGAATCGGGGAAGAACTGCTGCTGCACCTTGCCCATGCCGAAGATGCCGAGCGCGAACACCAGCACCGTCGCGCCGATGGTCAGCCAGCGATGCTGCACGCACCAGTCCACTGCATGGCGAAAGCCGTTGTAGAACGGGGTGTCGAAGAGCTCGTGCGGCGGCGCATCGGGGTCGTGCGGCTTCACCTTGAGCAGCAGCGTGCCCAGGTACGGCACGAAGTACACCGAGACGATCCACGACAGCACCAGCGCAATCACCGTCACCGCGAAGATCGCGAAGGTGTATTCGCCCGTCACCGATTTCGCCAGGCCGATCGGCAGGAAACCGGCCGCCGTGATGAGCGTGCCCGTGAGCATCGGCTTGGCCGTCACGTCGTACGCATAGGTGGCCGCGCGGGCCTTGTCGTAGCCCTCCTCCATCTTCCGCACCATCATCTCGACCGCGATGATCGCGTCGTCCACCAAGAGGCCCAGCGCGATGATCAGCGACCCCAGCGATATCTTGTGCAGCCCGATGCCGAAGTAGTTCATCGCAAGGAAAGTCACTGCCAGCACCAGCGGAATGGTGATCGCCACCACCAGCCCCGGGCGCATGTCGATGTACCAGCCGAAGCGCCCGCCCTCGTGCAGGCCGAGCGCGATGATGCTCACCGCCAGCACGATGGCCACGGCCTCGATCAGCACGCCGACGAATTCGTTGACAGAACTGGCCACCGACACCGGCTGGTCCTGCACCTGCGCGAGCTTCACGCCGAGGGGCAGGCGCTGGTCGATCTGCGCGGTCGCCACTTTCAACGCCTTGCCGAGCGCGATGATGTCGCCGCCCTTGGCCATGGAGACGCCCAGCGCAATCACTTCCTTGCCCTGGTGATGCACCTTGACGGCCGGCGGATCGATGTAGCCGCGATGGATTTCCGCGATGTCGCCCAGCTTCAGCTGGTTGCCCGAGGTGCCGCGGATCGGCATGTCGCGCAGCTGGTCGACGCTGGTGAACTGGCCCGCCACGCGCACCTGCACCACGTCGAGCGGCGACTGGATCGTGCCGGCGCTTTCCACCGCGTTCTGCGAGCCGAGCTGCGCGAGCACCGCGTTGAAGTCGAGCCCCAGCTGCGCCAGGCGCTTCTGCGAGATCTCGACGTAGACCTTCTCGTCCTGCACGCCGAACTGGTCGACCTTGGCCACGTCCTTCACGCGCAGCAGTTGCTGGCGGGTTTCGTCGGCCAGCGTCTTGAGCTCGGCGTAGCTGAAGCCTTCGCTCTCCAGCGCATAGATCACGCCATAGACGTCGCCGAAATCGTCATTGAAGAACGGCCCCTGCACGCCGGGCGGCAACGTGTTGCGCATGTCGCCGATCTTCTTGCGCACCGTGTACCAGACGTTGGCCACGTCCGCGGCCTTGGAGGAATCCTTGATCTGGAAAATGATCTGCGACTCGCCCGGCTTCGAATAGCTGCGGATCTTGTCGGCGTACGGCGCCTCCTGCAGCGTGCGCTCGAGCTTGTCCGTGACCTGCTCGGCCACCTGCTGTGCGGTGGCGCCCGGCCAATAGGTGCGCACGACCATCGCACGGAAAGTGAACGGCGGGTCTTCGTCCTGCCCGAGCTGGAAGTACGCGAAGGCGCCCAGCACCATCAACACGACCATCAGGTAGCGCGTGAGCGGCGCGTGGTCCAGCGCCCATTTGGAGAGATTGAAGCCGGCGGACTTGGCGACGGGCTTGTCGACTGGTTTGTCGGTGGTGTTCGCTGCGCCTTCCGTCATTTGGCGGCACCTGCAGCGATCTCCTTCTTGGTTGCGGCGACCGGCTCGACGGCCTGCACGACGTCCTTCGCATTGGCGGCGGCCGCGGCCGCCTCCTTGGACTGGTAGATGGTGACCTTCTGGCCCGGCGAGAGCACATGGACACCCGCGGCGACGACCATCATTCCCGGCGAGAGCCCGCCGCCGATCACGGCTTCGTTGCCGTCGGCGGTGGCGACCTGCACGGGCTGCGAGCGCACCGTCATCGTCGATTTGTCGAGCACCCAGACCGCCGAGCCCCTGCCCTCCTGTCGCAATGCGCTGGTCGGCAGTTTGATCACGGCGGTGTTGGCGTGAGCCAGCGCCTGCGGGCGCGCGTAGACGGTGGCGCCGAGCGGCGGCGACGTGGACGCATCGATCGCGACCTTGACCGAATAGGTGCGGGTGACCGCGTCGGCACTGGCCGCCACTTCGCGCACCTGGCCCTGCAATTCATTGCCGCCGGACCAGCCGCGCACCGTGACCGGCGAGCCGGGCTTGATCGCCTGGGCGCGGTCTTCGGGCACCGCGAACACCACGTCGCGCGCGCCGTCCTGCGCAATGCGCACGACCGGCGTGCCGGCCTGCACCACCTGGCCCGGCTCGGCCTCGATGGCGGTGATGACGCCCGCCACATCGGCGACCAGCGTCGTGTAATTTGCTTGATTGCCTTGGGAAGCAAGCTGGGCCTGTGCCTGCTCGAGTTGCGCCTGGGCCGCCTTCCAGGTGGTTTCGCGGCGCTCCAGTTCGGCGCCGCTGATGAAGTTCTGCTCGCGCAGTTCGCGGTAGCGCTTCAGGTCGGCGGCAGCAAGGTCGCGGTTGGTGAGCGCGGCCGCCTGCTGAGCGCGGGCGGCGTCTGCGGCGAGCTTGTAGTCCTGCGGATCGAGTTGCGCCAGCACTTGGCCGGCCTGCACGTGCTGGCCGAGATCGGCCTGGCGCTTGGTGATCTTGCCGGCCACGCGGAACCCGAGCCGCGATTCGACACGGGCCCTGACCTCGGCCGAGAACTCGGGCTGGGCGTCGAAGTCGCTGGTGCCGACGGTCACCAGCTTCACCGCTCGCACGGGCTCCTCGGCGGCCGGCTTGGGCGAACAGCCAGCCAGGATGAGGGAAGGAATCAGCAGCCACAAGGCGCTGCGCACACGGGGAAAAGCAGTGGAGGCAGTCATGAGACACCCAAGAAAGTACGAACCCGGGCCTTTAATGACCCACTGGTTAGTAATCTAGGGTAAACGTTAAATACTGTCAATGACCCGCGGGTCAGTTGACTGCGGAATCTAGGTCCGCTGGCCCATTTCGACCAATCGGTTATCGGGCAATTCGAAGTAGTCCGACGCCCGCCCCGCATTGCGCTGCAGCCAACCGAACAGCACCCGGCGCACCGGGTTCATGCCCGGCAGGTTCTCCTCGCCCACCGAGGCGCGCGAGACGAAATACGAGGTCTTCATCGAATCGATCGCCAGCGTCTTCTGATAGGCCAGGATGCGGATGAACTCGGGCACATCGGGCCGCTCCATGAAGCCGTGGCGCGCGGTGACCACCCAGATGCCCTCCATCAACTGCTCCGCCTCGATGCGGATGCGAGCGTCGACGCGCGGCGTGTCGCAGGGCAGCACGCGCAGCACGATCACCTGGTCGTGCAGCACCTGGTTGTGCTTGAGGTTGTGCAGCAACGCATGCGGAACCGCCGTGGCATCGGGGTTCAGGAACACCGCGGTGCCGCTCACCCGGTGCGGCATGTGCTGCGCCAGAGATTCGATGAAAGGCCGCAGCGGCAGGCTCTCGGCAGCCGCGGCCTCCAGCCCCAGCCGCCGGCCCTTGGCCCAGGTGGTGAAGAGCACCATCACTACGGCCGCCACCGCCAGCGTGAGCCAGCCGCCGTCGGCCACCTTGAGGCTGTTGGCGATCACGAAGGTCAGGTCGACCACCACGAAGGCAGCCACGGCCACCACCACCGCCACCTTGTTCCACTTCCACAGGCCCCAGGCGACGATGCCTGCGAGCAGCGTGGTCGTCACCATCGTGATCGACACCGCGATGCCGTACGCCGCCGACAACGCGCCCGAGCTGCGGAAGCCCAGCACCAGCAGCAGCACGCCCACCATCAGCAGCCAGTTCACGGCCGGCACGTAGATCTGCCCGATGGCCGAGCCCGAGGTCTGCACCACCCGCATGCGCGGCAGGTAGCCCATGCGCATCGCGTGCGCGGTGAGCGAGAAGGCGCCCGAGATCACCGCCTGCGAGGCGATCACCGTTGCCATGGCGGCCAGCACCACCATCGGCAGCACGCCCCACGAGGGAAAGAGCCGGAAGAACGGGTTGTCGATGGCCGCCGGATTCGCCAGCACCAGCGCGCCCTGCCCGAAATAGTTGAGCACCAGCCCCGGCAGCGCGATGAAGAGCCATGCGAGCCGGATCGGCTTGGCGCCGAAATGCCCCATGTCCGCATAGAGCGCCTCGCCGCCGGTGAACGCCAGGAACACCGCGCCCAGCACCGCGAGCGACTGCGCCCTGTGCTCGATCAAGAAGCCGAGGGCCCGCCGCGGATCGAGCGCCGCCAGCACCTGCGGCTGCTGCAGCACCTGCCAGAGCCCGGCAGCGGCCAGCACGAGAAACCACAGCAGCATCACCGGCCCGAAGATCTTGCCGACCACGCCCGTGCCTTTCTTCTGCACCATGAAGAGCGCAATCAGGATGACGACCGTGAGCGGGATCACCGCGCGCTGCAGCACCGGCGCCTGCACCTCCAGCCCTTCCACGGCCGAGAGCACCGAGATCGCCGGCGTGATGAGGCTGTCGCCATAGAACATGGCCGCGCCCACCAGGCCCAGCAGCCCGATCGCGTTCCACACCCAGGGTTTGGTCTTCGGCCCGGCGACCGCGCTGCGCGCCAAGGCCTGCAGCGCGAGGATGCCGCCCTCGCCGTCGTGGTCGGCGCGCAGCACGAACACCACGTACTTCAGCGTCACCACGAACATCAGGCCCCAGAAGATCAGCGACAGCAGCCCCAGCACCGAATCGGGCGTGAACGGCACGCCGTGCTCGGGATTCATCGTTTCCTTGAAGGCATAGAGCGGCGAGGTGCCGATGTCGCCGAACACGACGCCGAGCGCGGCGATCATCAATCCGGGCCCCGCCGGATGCCCCGCTCCGCCTTGCGCTGGAATCTGGGCCGTGGAGGCCGGAGCCGGTGCGTTCATGGGGCGATCTGTTCGAAGTGGCAACGCACCGAGCATAGGGCCGGGGCATCGCGTCGCGGACAATCGTGGCGTGTCCGCCACTCCCCACCTTGCCGCCCCACCGGCGCATTACGAAAACTTCCCGGTCGCCTCGTGGCTCTGCCCGCCGCATCTGCGCCCGCCGATTGCCGCGATCTACCACTTCGCGCGCACCGCCGACGACATCGCCGACGAAGGCGACGCCTCGCCCGACCTGCGCCTGGCCGAATTGCGCGCCTACCGAGACGAGCTCGCAGCCGCCGCCCAGGGCGAGGCGCTCGCCGACTCCCGCTGGCCGCACGTATTCGGCCCGCTGGCTCACAGCATCGCGCAATACGGCCTGCCCGAAGACCTGCTGGCCGACCTGCTGAGCGCCTTCATGCAGGACATCGAGAAGACCCGCGACAACGGCACCTACGTCGACCGCGCCGAGCTGCTCGACTACTGCCGCCGCTCGGCCAACCCGGTCGGCCGGCTGCTGCTGCATCTCTACGGCGTGCATGACGCCGAGGCGCTGGCGCAGAGCGACGCCATCTGCAGCGCGCTGCAGCTCATCAACTTCTGGCAGGACCCGAGCGTGGACGTGCCGCGCGGACGCTTCTATTTCCCGCTGACCGACTGCGCCCGCCGCGGCCTCACGCGCGAGCACTTCAAGGTGTTCGAGCCGCTCTCGGCCGCGCCGCCGCCGCAGGAGGCCATCAACCTGGTGTCGGTCGTGTCGTTCTGGGCGCGCGAACTCATGGAGGAAGGCGCTCCGCTGGTGCACCGCCTGCCGGGCCGCGCCGGATGGGAACTGCGCCTCGTCGTGCAGGGAGGCCTCCGCATCCTCGACAAGATCACCGACCTGGGCTTCGACACCTTCTCCCAGCGCCCCACCATCGGCAAGGCCGATGCGCCCGTCCTGCTCTGGAAAGCGCTGCGGATGCGGAGACAATGGCGCCCCATGAAAGCAGCGCCTCCCCGATGAATCCCGAGCAATACGTGCAAGACAAGGCGGCAGCCTCGGGCAGCAGTTTCTATTACGCCTTCCTGTTCCTGCCCAAGCCGCGCCGCGCGGCGATCACGGCGTTCTATGCCTTCTGCCGCGAGGTCGACGACGTGGTCGACGAAGTCAGCGACCCCGGCGTGGCCGCCACCAAGCTCGCCTGGTGGCGCACCGAGGTCGCCCAGGCCTTCGCGGGCACGCCGCGCCATCCGGTGATGCTGGCGCTGATGCCGCACGCCGCGGCCTACGGCATCGAGGCGCGCCAACTGCTCGAGGTGATCGACGGCTGCCAGATGGACCTGGACCAGACCCGTTATCTCGACTTCCCCGGCCTCGCGCGCTACTGCCACCTGGTGGCCGGCGTGGTGGGCGAAGTCGCGGCGCGCATCTTCGGCCAGACCGATCCGCAGACCACCGCCTACGCTCACAAGCTCGGGCTGGCGCTGCAGCTCACGAACATCCTGCGCGATGTGGGCGAAGACGCCTTGCGCGGCCGCATCTACCTGCCGGTCAACGAGCTGCAGCAGTTCGACGTGAAGGCGCACGAGATCCTCAACCGCGTGCACTCGGACCGCTTCGTGGCGCTCATGAAGTTCCAGGCCGAGCGCGCGCATGCCGCCTACGACGAGGCGCTCGCCCTGCTGCCGGTGGCCGACCGTCGCACGCAGAAGCCGGGCCTGATGATGGCCAGCATCTACCGCACGCTGCTGCGCGAGATCGAGCGCGACGACTTCCAGGTGCTGAACCAGCGCGTGAGCCTGACGCCCGTTCGCAAGTTCTGGCTCGCGTGGAAGGTCCAGGCGCTGGGGCGGATTTGAAGACAGCCGTCATCGGCGCCGGCTGGGCCGGCCTCGCCTGTGCGGTCGAAGCCACGCGGCTCGGTCATTCCGTCACGCTGTTCGAGGCAGCGCCCATGCCGGGCGGACGAGCGCGGCGCGTCGATCACATGCATGGGATGGCGCTGGACAACGGCCAGCACATCCTGATCGGCGCCTACACGGCTACGCTGAAGCTGATGCGCGAGGTCGGTGTCGATGTCGAGAAGGCACTGCATCGCCTGCCGCTCTCCTTGCGATTCGCCGATGGCGGCGGGTTGAAGCTGCCCCGCCTGCCTGCGCCGCTCGATCTGCTGGCGGGCATCTTCACGGCGCGCGGATGGACGTGGCGGGACAAGTCTTCGCTGCTGCGCACGGCCGTCGGCTGGCGGCTGTCCGGGTTCCGCTGCGCAAGCACCACCACGGTCGCCGACCTGTGCGCCGGCCTCTCGCCGCGGGTGATGCAGGAACTGATCGAACCGCTGTGCGTCTCCGCACTCAACACGCCGGTGGCCCAGTCGAGTGGTGAAGTGTTCCTGCGCGTGCTGCGCGATGCGCTCTTCAGCGGCAGCGGCGGCGCCGACCTTCTGCTGCCGCGCGCAGACCTCGGCGCGCTCCTGCCGGATGCAGCGATCGCGTGGTTGACGAAGCACGGCGCGACGGTGCGCATCGGCACGCGCGTGCGGGCCATCGCACCTGAAGCCGGGCAATGGCGCGTCGAAGATGGAATCTTCGATCAGGTCATCCTGGCCTGCGCCCCATGGGACGCCGCGCGGCTCGTCCGCGCATCGGACGTGCCGGCCGACCGCTGGTGCGAGACGACCGAGGCGCTGCGCTTCGAAGCCATCGCCACGGTCTACGTGCGCGGTGCCTCAAAGCTGGCAGAACCGATGCTGGCCCTGCGCAGCGATCCGGCCTCGGCGCCCGCACAGTTCGCGTTCGACCGCGCCCAGCTCGGCGGCCCGGACGGCGTGCTCGCGCTGGTCATCAGCGCCAACGAAGCATCGCGCGAAACGCTCGAAGAACAAGTGATCGCGCAAGCTGCGACGCAGTTGAACCAGACCTCGCTGGAGATCATCCAGACCGTCGTTGAAAAGCGCGCCACCTTCGCCTGCACACCCGCCCTCGCCCGGCCGCCGATGCGCATCGCGCCAGGTCTGCAGGCTTGCGGCGACTACACCGAAGGCCCCTACCCCGCCACGCTCGAAGGCGCGGTGCTCAGCGGATTGGCCGCAGCGCAGGCATCGACCACCTCATGACCGAACTGCGCTACCTCGACTTCGACTACAGCGAAGACACCGAAGGCCACGGCACCTTCGACGCCATGGCTTCGACTTCGCCGGAGAAATCACCCGAGGTGCATGCCGAGGTCGAGCAGGTGCTCGCCTGGGCCGAAGCCACGTTCCCGGATGCGCGCGGCGCACTGGACGAAGGCGCGACCTGGGACTTCGACCTGCAGGAAACGCGCGAAGACACGCGCTTCACCACGATCACCTTCTCGCTCAGCGGCACCGCGGACTTCTGCACCGCGCTGCGCGAGCAATTCGCGCTCGACTGACCGATCAGGCCGCCTTGTTAGGCAGGCGCAGCAGGCTCAAGCCCAGCAGCACGAAGGCGCCGCCGGACACGCGATTGAAGAGCTTCGAGCGGCGCGGATCGGACAGCTGCTTCTTCAGCATCCGCGCGAGCAGCACATAGAACGCGTGCGACAGCACCGAGCCCGCGGCGAAGGTGGCCGTCAGCACCGCGAACTGCCCGAGGATCGGCGCATCGTGCGTGAGGAACTGCGGAAACAGCGCCGAGAAAAAGAGGATGCCCTTGGGATTCGTGAGTGCCACGGTCACGCCGTTGCCGAACAGGCGCCATGCTGCGCGCGGGGCGGCCGGCGTTCCGGGCACGGCCAGGTCCGAGAACACGCTGGCCCGGTTGCGCCACTGCTTGATACCCAGATAGATCAGGTACGCCGCGCCGGCCACCTTCAGCACCATGAACGCGGAGGCCGAGGTCGTCAGCACCACGCCCAGTCCCGCCATCGCGGCGGCCGACACCATGAACAGGCCCACCGCATTGCCGAGCGAACTGATCATCGCGCGTCGCGGGCCCACGGAGATCGAGTTCGACACCGCGAGCAGCACGGCCGGGCCGGGGGTGAAGGCGACAAGCAGCGTCACGCCGCAGAAGATGAGCCAGTTGGAGAGATGCACTTTCGGAGTTCCTGCGCGAAAGGTGGACAAGGGACGAGACGGGGGAGCGGGAAACTATAGTCCGACGGCTCGCCGCCCGCCCAGGCCGCGCCAATTGCCCCTCACCTTTGGACAAAGAACATGGTCACCTGCTACCTGCGCTACATCGTCGACGCCTACAAGCTCAAGGAATTCGAGCATTACGGCAAGCTCTGGATTCCGCTGGTCGAGAAGTTCGGCGGCAAGCACCACGGCTACTTTCTGCCCTCGGAAGGCGCGAACAATGTCGCGCTGGCGATGTTCAGTTTTCCGAGCCTCGCGGCCTATGAGAAATACCGCGCCGACTCGATGCAGGACCCCGAGTGCCAAGCGGCCTTCAAGTACGCAGAGGACACGCGCTGCATCCTGAGCTACGAGCGCAGCTTCTTCCGGCCAGTCTTCGAATAAGTCTCAGGCGCCGAGCGCCACGCAAAGCGCGTGCAGGTTCGGCACGATCAACTGCGGCCGCGCGCCATGCACCCAGGGGCGCTCGTCGCGCACCAGCCATGCGGCCTGCATGCCCGCGTTGAGCGCGCCGACCACGTCGAGCTCGGCGTCGTCGCCCACATGCAGCACGTCCTTGGGCAAGAGGCCGACCGAGGCCGCGGCGGCGCGGAAGATCGGCGCATGCGGCTTGCCGCTGCCGAAGGCGCGGGCATTGAACGCGGTGCGAAACCAACGGCCCACGCCGGTCTGATGGATGTCGGCATTGCCGTTCGATACCGCGACCAGCGGATAGCGTTCGCTGAGCCACTTGAGCGCGGGCAGCGCGTCGTCATAGAGCGTCACACGCTGGCGCTCGGCGAAGAAGGCGTCGAAGGCGGGGTCGGCCAGTGCCGGGTCTTCGCCGGAGCGCTTCAGTGCGGTGCGGATCGACTCGCGGCGCAACGCGCTCAGGTCGTGCGCGAGGTCCGAGCGCTCCTTCTCGGTGGCTTCGCGCAGTTCGCGCAGGATGCCGGGCGTGAGCAGCAGCGAGGCCGTTTTGGGCGCCTCGCGCAAGAGCCACTCCTGCAGCACGGCCTCGGCGCGTTCGATGGTCGGCCAGATGGGCCAGAGGGTGTCGTCGAGGTCGAGCGAGATCGCGGAGATGCGTTGGACATCGAGCGGCGCGGCGTTCGCCGGCGCTGTGGGGGCGGAGGTCATGCCTGAGAATATCGCATGCCTCAAGCCCCGACGAATGCCTCGACCAGCGCGGCCACAAACACCAGTTCCTCCAATGACCGCACCGCTGTCCTCTGGTGCAACCTGGGCTCCCCCGATGCCCCCACCGCCGCCGCCGTCCGCCCCTACCTCGCCGACTTTCTGGGCGACCCGCGCGTGGTCGAGATTCCGAAGGTGCTCTGGGCGCTGATCCTGTACGGCATCATCCTGCGCGTGCGGCCGGCCAAGTCCGCCGCCAAGTACGCGAGCATCTGGATGCCCGAGGGCTCGCCGCTCAAGGTGTGGACGCAGAAGCAGGCGACGCTTCTGGCCGGCTGGCTCGGCGAACGCGGCCACCGCGTGACGGTGCGCGATGCGATGCGCTACGCCAACCCGTCGATCGCATCCCGCCTCGACGCGCTGCAGGCCGAGGGCACGACGCGCGTGCTGGTGCTGCAGGCTTATCCGCAGTACTCGGCCACCACCACCGCGAGCGTGATCGATGCGGTGAACGACTGGAGCCGGAAGCAACGCCGCATTCCCGAATTCCGCTTCGTCAATCAGTACCACGACGACCCCGCCTACATCGACGCACTCGCCCAGGGCATCGAGCGTCACTGGAAAACCGAGGGCCGCGGCGAAGTGCTGCTGATGAGCTTCCACGGCATTCCCGCGCGCAACATCGCGCTCGGCGATCCGTACCAGGCGCAGTGCCTGGAAACTGCGAGCCTGGTTGCGGCGCGGCTGGGCCTTTCCGATGCGCAGCATCGCGTCACCTTCCAGTCGCGCTTCGGCCGCGCCAAGTGGCTTGAGCCCTACACCGAGCCGACGCTGCGCGAGCTCGGCGCGAGCGGCATCAAACGGGTCGATGTGGTGTGCCCTGGCTTCCCGGCCGACTGCCTCGAGACGCTGGAAGAAATCGCAATGGAAGGCCGCGAAGCCTTCCTGCATGCGGGCGGCCAGGCCTTCAGCTACATCCCCTGCCTGAACGACAGCCCGGCATGGATCACCGCGCTCGCTGGCATCGCCGAACGCAACCTCGCGGGCTGGCCGACCAGGTAACTCAGCCCGCGGCCTTGCGAGCCAGCAGCGCCTGGATCGCCGCTTCCATCTCGGCGTACTCGCCCTCGCCGAAGTGCTGGCGCATCACCTGCCCCTTGCTGTCGACCAGGTAGAACGCCGGCCAGTACTGGTTGTTGTAGGCCTTCCAGGTGGTGAAGCCGTTGTCCTGCGCCACCGGGTAGCGGATGTTGAAACGCTCGATCGCGTCCTGCACGTTGCGCGTGGACCGTTCGTAGGCGAACTCGGGCGAGTGCACGCCGACGACAACGAAGCCCTGGTCCTTGTACGTCTCGTACCAGCGCACCACGTGCGGCAAGGTTCGGATGCAGTTGATGCAGGTGTAGGTCCAGAAGTCGACCAGCACCACCTTGCCCGCAAGCCCCTGCATCGTGAGCGGCCCCGAGTTGAGCCATTTCTCGATGCCCGCGAACTCGGGCGCGCGGCCATAGTCCTTGAGGCCCGGCGATGCGGCGAGCGCACCTTGCATCGGCCAACCGGCCATGGCGGCCGCGCCTGCAGCAAGACCTGAAAACGCCCTTCTCGACAGCAACTTGCCCATGATCGCAACCTCATTCGTGTCAGACCGACAGCGGTCTGGCGCGATTGTTGGGCGCGCGCCTTGTCAGCGCGCATGTGTCACGGCAATTTGAAGTTTGTCGCGAAGCCGTGACGCCTTGCCGATCAGAACTTGCCGAGGTAATCCAGCTTGCCGATCGGCATGCCGCTGTGGCGCAGCACGTCGTAGGCGGTGGTCACATGGAAGAAGAAATTGGGCAGCGCGAACTGCAGCAGGTAGCGCTGTGCAGTAAAGGTGGCTTCGCCCTCACGCGTCTTGATGGTCACGGGGCGCTCCTCCTGGCCGTCGATCAGCGCGCGGTCCACGGTCGCAAGGAAGTCCTGCGTATTGGCGATGCGGGCCACCAGGTCGTCCCAGGTCTTTTCCTCGTCGGGGAAGCTTGGCGCCGTGATGCCCGCGATGCGCGCCGTGCCGAGCTTGGCCGCATCGCTCGCGCGCTGGATCTGGCCGACCAGCGTGAGCATGTCGGGCGCAAGACGCGCATCGACCAGCGTGGCGGTGTCGATGCCGTTGGCCTTGGCGTGCGCCAGGCTCTTGTCGAACAGGTGGGTCAGTTGCCCGAGGCCGCGGGTGAAAACCGGGACGGACAGGTCGTACAGCGAGAGCGACATGGTGAGGCGAGCCTTGTTGTGGTTGAAGTCGGCGGCGATTGTGCTGCCGCCGCCCGTTCAACGACCGGCCGCCCGGATAAACCCCTCGATGGGCTCCAGTTGTTCGGGCACGTTCAGCGCGGGCGCGTGACCGCACCCCTGGATTTGGATGACCTGCAGCCGTCCCTCGGCGCCCGGCCCGCGGCGCCGCATCTCCTCGACCACCTCGGGCAGCACCAGGTCCGACTCCGCGCCGCGCAGGCACAGCACCGGCACCTCGATCACGTCGTAGTGCGGCCAGATCAGGTAGTCGTTGTCGTGCGCGCTGAACTGCTTGACCATCGCCGGGTCGTAATGCGGCGTCACGCGGCCGTCGGCGAGGCGGCGGGTGGAACTTTCGGTGAGGCGCCGCCACTGCGCATCGCTGAGCCAGCCGTAGGGCTTGTAGACGGTGCGAAAGAACGCCTCCAGCTCGGCCACCGTGTCGAACGAAGGTGGCTGGCCCGCATAGGCACGGATGCGCTCTATGGCCGCTTGCGCAAGCTGTGGCGCGTTGTCGTTGAGCGTGAGGCTCGCAATGCGCGCCTTCATGCGCGGCTCGAAGAGGCCCGAGGCGCACACCATGCCGATCGCACCGCCCATCGAGGTGCCGACCCAATGCACGCGGCCCAGGCGCAGTTCGTCGCACAGCGCATTCGCGAGCCGCGCGTAGAAGGAAAGCTGGTATTCCTCGTCAGGCAGCGGGCTCCATTGGCTCAGGCCGCGGCCGATGGTGTCGGGGCAGATCACGCGAAAGCCGCGCGCGGCAAAGTGCTGCGCGAGTTCGTCCATGTCGCGGCCGGTGCGCGCGAGGCCGTGCCAGGCAATGACCACCGGCGCATCGGACGCGCCCCATTCGAGCCAATGGATTTCGCGGCCCGCGAGCTCAGCGTAGTGCGATGTGGGGATGAGAGACGCGCTCATCGTGCCGCCCTCGCCCGCAGCTTGCCGACGATGCCGGTCGGGAAGTAATACACCGACAGCACGAACAGCACGCCCAGCCACAGCAGCCAGCGGTCGGGCGACAGCAGCGCCGAGAGCCATGGCAGCCCGCTCGCCGCCTCGCTGCCCAGCCGCAGCAAGTCCTGCAGGTAGCTCTGCGCCACCACGAACAGCACCGCGCCGATGGCCGCGCCGTAGATGGTGCCCATGCCGCCGATCACCACGATGAGCAGCACGTCGATCATGATTTCGAAGCTCAGCGAGGTGTCGGGCCCGTTGTAGCGCAGCCAGATCGCGAGCATCGCACCGGCCAGCGTGGCGAACAGCGCCGACAGCACGGCGGCGGTCGTGCGATACACCACCACGCGGTAGCCGATGGCCTCGGCGCGGAACTCGTTCTCGCGGATCGCCTGCAGCACGCGGCCGAAGGGCGAATTCACGATGCGCAGTAGCGCGAGCACCAGCACAACCGCAGCGACGAACAGCAGGTAGTAGCAGAGCAGCCGGCCGTCGAGCGAGACGCCGAGAAAAGGCTCCTCGGAGAACTCGAAGCTCGGCGAAATCAGCTCGGGCAGCTTGAAGGTCAGGCCGTCCTCGCCGCCGGTGAAGTCCGACAGCTGCGAGGCCAGCGTCTGGAACGCCGAGGCCACGGCCAGCGTGATCATCGCGAAGAAGATCGCGCGCACCCGCAGCGAGAACAGGCCGATGGCGAACGAGAGCACCAGCGAAATCGCCAGCGATGCGCCCAGCCCCACGAGCACCGCGCCCCAGTTGGGACCGAGCCGCGAGGCGGAAATCGCGATGCCATACGCCCCGATGCCGAAGAACATCGTGTGCGCGAAGCTCACGATGCCGGTGTAGCCCAGCAGCAGATCGAAGCTCGCGACCAGCACCACGAACACCAGAATCTTGGCCGCGACGCTGAGCGCCTTCACGCCCGGGAAGATGAAGGGCGCGAACGCCAGTGCGAGGAACAGTGCCACCAGCAGCAGCGCCAGGAGGCGGCTGCGCGGCATGTCGTTGGAGAGAAGTCGTTTGAGGAACATGGGTGTCTTCTTCCTCAACGGTTCGCCACGGGGTACACGCCCTGCGGCCGCCACAGCAGCACGGCCACCATCAGGAAGATGCTCGCGAACTGCGTGAGCGTGGGCAGCAGAAAGCCGATGTAGTTGGTCATGAGGCCCACGAGCAGCGCGCCGATGAGCGCCCCGCCCGTCGAGCCGAGCCCGCCGATGATGATGACGATGAAGATCAGCACGTTGACCTGTGCGCCCATCTGCGGCACCAGGTTCTGCTGGAAGAGGCCCCACATCACGCCGCCCAGGCCCGCGAGCGCACTGCCCACCACGAACACGCCGACGAAGAGCCGTCCGATGCGGTAGCCGAGCGACTCGACCATCTCGCGGTCCTGCACGCCGGCGCGGATCAGCAGGCCGATCTTGGTGCGGCCGAGCGTCCATGCGAGAACGCCGAACACCACCACGCCCACGGCCACCGCGAGCAGCCGGTACTTGCTGATGGCCGCATCGCCGATCAACAGCGAGCCGCGCAGCGCCTCGGGCAACGGCAGCGGCACCTGCGCTGGCCCCCAGATCACCTTGATGAGCTCCTCGCCGATGATCATCCCGCCCATCGTGATGAGGATCTGCTTCAAGTGCTGGCCATACACCGGCCGCACGATGAAGCGCTCGAAGGCGAAGCCGACCGCGCCCGCGACGGCCATCGCGACCAGCATCGCGGGGAACACCGCGACGAGGTTGCGCCAGAGTTCCTGCGAACCGGTCCAGTCGCCCATGAGGCCGAGCACGCTGCTCGCCACGAAGGCGCCGAGCGCGATGAACACGCCGTGGCCGAAGTTCAGCACATCCATGAGGCCGAACACCAGCGTGAGGCCCGAGGCGATGATGAAGATGATCATGCCCATCGCCAAGCCCGCGACCGTGAGCGTGAGCCAGGTCGAGAAGGAGCCGGTGAGCGGCAGCGCGACGAGCGCGAGGATGGGGGCCAGAAGCAGCGGCTTCCAGTCGAAGTCGAGTTTCATAGAGCCAGTCCGAGCAGCGATTGCTGCAGTTGCGCATCGGCGGAGAACGCCGCCATGGAGCCGCTGTGCACCACGCGGCCGTTGTCCATCACCGCGACGTTGTCGCCCAGGCGCTGGGCAAAGTTGATGTTCTGCTCCACCAGCAGGATCGTCACGCCGCTTCGCTTGAGCTCGGCGAAGGCGTCGATCATGTTGTTGATCATCACGGGCGCGAGGCCCTTGCTGGGCTCGTCGATCAGGAGCAGCTCGCGCGGCTCCACGATGGCGCGCGAGACCGCGAGCATCTGCTTCTGCCCGCCCGAGAGCTTGCCGGCCGGGTGGTTCCAGAACTTCTCGACCGCGGGGAAGAGCTTGAAGATCCACTTCAGGCGCGTGTCGTCGATCTGCCCGGCGTTCTTCGCGCCGCGCGCGGCGAGCAGCATGTTCTCCTTCACCGTGAGGTCGGAGAAGATGCCCATGTTCTCGGGCACGTAGGCAATGCCGAGGCCCGCGATCTGGGGCGTCTGCAGCGCGGTGATGTCCTTGTCACCGAACCGCACCCGGCCTTGCGATGCGTGCCAGAGGCCCATGATGGTTCGCAGCGTGGTGGTCTTGCCCGCCCCGTTGCGGCCCAGCAGCATGGTGAGTTGGCCGCGGGGCACGGCGAGGTCTACGCCGTGGAGGATGTGATACGCCCCGATGTGCGTCTGCACGCCTTCGAGGGTGAGAAGGTTCTGAGCACTCATCGGTCTTGCTCCTTCCCCTTCCGGGGGAAGGCTGGGATGGGGGCAAGCGGCGCTTGCGAAGCCGCGGCGATGTGGAGGCCGCGAGCCCCCACCCCTGCCCTCCCCCGGGAGGGGAGGGAGAAATTCAAATTCATCAGGCGCGTCATGCAGCCGCCTCCTTCGCGATGCCCAGGTAGGCCTCCTGCACCACCGGCGAGGCGATCACCTCGGCCGGTTCGCCATCGGCCACCAGCGTGCCGTTGTGCAGCACGATGATGCGGTCCGCGAGTTCGCGCACCACGTCCATCTTGTGTTCGACCAGGAGGATGGTCTTGGTCTTGTCCTGCTTGAGCTTTCGGATCAGGTCGAGGATGACCGGCGCCTCGGCCGCGTTCATGCCGGCCGTGGGTTCGTCGAACATGAACACCTTGGGCTCCAGCGCCATGAGCAGCGCCACCTCGAGCTTGCGCTGGTCGCCGTGCGGCAGGCTCGCGACCGTCGCGTGTTCGCGCGACTTGAGCGCCACGTCCGCGAGGATCTGGTCCGCGCGCTCGGTCAGCGCCTTGTGGTCGCTCCAGATGCTCCAGAGGTTCAGGCCCCGCCTGTGCGCGCCCTCGCGCGTGGCCTGCACTGCCAGGCGCACGTTCTCCAGCACCGTGAGGTTGGGGAACAGGTTGGTGAGCTGGAAGGCCCGCCCCAGCCCCGCGTGCGTGCGCGCGGACGGCGACATGCCCGAGAGCGATTGCCCGTCGAGCGACACCGTGCCGGCGCTCGCCTTGAGCTGCCCCGAGATCAGGTTGAAGTAGGTGGTCTTGCCCGCCCCGTTGGGGCCGACGATGGCCGTCAGCGTGCCCGGCGCGAAGGCACAGCTCACGCTGTTGACGGCCACGTGCCCACCGAAGCGGATGGTCAGGTCTCGGGTCTCAAGCATCGTTGGTCATTGCAGAAAGAAAAGAGTGTCGATGTCGACCGGCCTCAACAGGTGCCGATCACGTAGTAGTTCGGGCCGGTCTGCTTCAGCGTGGTGGTCACGTAGATGTTCCACAGGCCCATGGCCTGTGCCGAGCCGTAGGCATATGTCAGGCCCCACAACGCATAGGCGCGCCCGGCCAGCGTGTGCGCATAGTTGCTCGCGGTGTAGCAGGTGCCGCCGGTGCCGCCCGAGGTGGTGGTGCCGGTGGCGGCCGTCGACATCGCGCCCTGCGCGTTGCTCGCGTCCAGCGCGGCCACGGTCCAGCTGTAGGTGGTGGATGCGGCCAGGCCGGTGTCGGTGTAGTTGGTGCCGGCCACGGGCGCAGCGTTGACCTTGCTGCCGCCGCGGTACACGTTGTAGCCCGTGGCGCCTGAGACGCCCGCCCAGCCGATCACCATGCTGCTGGCGGTCGCGCCCGAGGTGCCCACGCCGGTGGGCGCCGGCAGCGACGAGCCGCCGCCCGAGCTGGTCACGCGGTCGACCATGGCCTTCATCGCCGCCATCTGCGGGCCCGACTTCTTCGCGTAGTTCGCGCTGTCGTAGCCCCACCAGTCCCAGCAGCTGTTGGTGGCCGCGGTGCTGGTCTGCGGATAGATGAGCACGATGTTGTTGGTGTCGGCCCAGCGGTTGTAGCCGGTCTTCTTCACGTACTGGTCGCCCACGTCGGTGTAGTTCTGCTTGCAGCCGTGCAGCACCATGTGCACGCGGCACGAGGCGGTGGTGCAGGCCTGCGGCACGTAGATCCAGCCCGTGGCGGCGGCGCCGTGGCCGGTGATGAACTCCGACTGGTTGAACTCGGTGAAGGTGCCGCCCAGCGTGCCGTTGTTGCGCGGGTTCAGCGGACCGTACAGGTGCGTGAGGATCTCGCCCGCGAGGTCGAAGCCGCAGTTGTTGATGTAGGGCGAGGCCGTGGTGCTGCAAGCACCGCCGTAGTCGTCGGTGACCATCGCGTGGCCCGCGCCCAGGTTGTTCTTGTAGACCGTGTTGGCGGTCGGCACGAAGCTCTGGTAGTAGGTCTTCAGGTCGTCCATCACCGCCTGCTTGACGGTGTTGTCGGCGGTGCCGGAGAAGAGGTAGACCTTGGAACCGGTCATGTTCGACACCGGATCGATCGTGCCGCTCGCGGCCCAGCTGTTGGTCGTGCTCACGAGCGTGGACACCGGGATGCTGGTGCTGTGCGTCATGCAGCGCCCGGTTGCATTGAGCACCGAGCCTTCGGCGCAGTAGTACGGGCCGCCGGCTACGATGCCGGCGCCGCGCTTGAAGGTGGCCGAATAGGCCACGTGCAGTTGCACCGCCATGAAACCGCCGGCCGAGAGGCCCGACACGCTCACCTCCGCCGGGTTGGCGTTGAGCGCCGGCAGCGGCACCGCCGCCATCGCGGCATGCGCCGCCACCATCATTGCCGCAGCCGCGGCCAGTCCCTTCCAGTTCCTTCTCATCGCTTGCATCGCTGTCTCCTTGTGTTGTGGGTATCGAACGCTTGCTTGCAGACTGACGAATCGGCCGTGAATCGCGCCGGCCTCGCGCGGACGCAGGCTGGCGCTTCGCCCGGCGGCCATCCGGGGCGAAATGGGAGCGGCGCTTCTTTACGCGCCGCGCGGGGTCATGGGATCAGGGAACGATCGGCGCCGTGTCGATCAGCGCTTGTTCTTGATCGGGATGTCCATTTCCTCAGGCTTGATCTCGTGCACCAGCTCAGGCACGCCCCAGGCGAACGCCGGGTCGACCTTGATCTTGAAGTGGTACATCGACTGCATCGCCTGATGGTCTTCCTTGCGGAAGGTCATCTTGCCCTTGGGCGTGTCGAAGCTCATGCCTTCCATGGTGCTGATGAGCTTGTTGGTGTTGGTGTCACCGTTGGTTTTCTTGAGCGCCGTCACCACCGCCATCGCCGCCGAGAAACCGCCGGCGGTGAAGAAGTCCGGTGGCGTCTTGAACTGCTTGTAGTGCGCCGACACCATCGCTTCGTTCACCGGGTTCTTCGGGATGCCGAAGTAGTAGTACGCGGCGCCCTCCATGCCCGGCAGCGCCTTGTACGCGGCCATGGCCGGCAGGATGTTGCCGCCGGTGGCGATCTCGATGTTGTAGCGCTTCAAGTCGAGGTCGACGATCTTGAACGGGTTGCCCGCGCCGGCCCAGACGATCCAGATGATCTTGCGGCCCGGCTGGTCCTTCAGCTTGTCGATCAGGCGCTGCGCACCGGCGGTGAAGTCGGTGGTCGCGGGCGGCAGGTACTCCTCGTGCACCAGCTTCGCCTTCTTGAGCGCGGCGCCGAAGGCCTTCACTCCGTCGCGGCCGAAGGCGTTGTCCTGCGCGAGCGTGGCGACGGTCACGCCGGCCTTGTCGACCGCCACCGCGTTGGAGATCGCGTCCTGGCTCGAATTTCGTCCGGTGCGGAAGATGTACTTGTTCCACTTGTCGCCGGTGATCGAGTCGGCCACTGCCGGCTCGACCAGCAGGATCTTCTTGTATTCCTCGGCCACCGGCAGCATCGCGAGCGCCACGCCCGAAGCGGTCGGGCCGACGGCCAGCGCGGCCTTGTCATCCGAATACGCGGCGGCGAGCAGCGACTTGCCGAGGTCCGGCTTGCCCTGGTCGTCCTTCTCGATGACCACGAGCTTCTTGCCGTTGACCATCATCGTGCCGCCGGTGGCGTAGTCCAGGCCCATCGCGAAGCCGGTCTGGGTCTGCTTGCCATAGGCCTCCAGCGGACCGGTCTTGCTGTAGATGTGGGCGATGCGGATTTCGTTGGACTGGGCCCAGGCGGGGGCGGCAGCAGCGCAGGCGGAAAGCGCGGCCAGCGCGACGAGGTGGCGACGGATCATATTTATGTCTCCTGAAAGTGGTGACTGAATATTGCACAGTTCGTGCCACCCGCCCAACTCATTGATAACAAAGGTTTCTTCATTGGGAAGAAGCCTTTGGCGCCTGATTTCAGAACACTTGTAGTGTTTGAATTTCAGGCAATTGTCTTTTTATCAGTCAGGGTTTACTAGGAGCTTTGCGCGCCGCGATCCAGCGCTGGAATTCGCGCTCGGCCTGCATCCGGAATTCATTTCGCGTGTGGTTGCAGATGGCGTGGGCGAGGCGGCGATGCTTCTGGTTGCGCACGCCGCCCAGCGTCGAGTCGATGAGGTGCTCGATGGTCGCGGATTCGGGCCGGCCGTGCGGCTCGTTGAAGTCCATGGGGAGGCCGCACCAGTGGCAGTTGGGGCCGAAGGTGGAACGGAGGGCGCGGACGCTCATGACGATTGCCCCTGGCTCGTCATGCGCTCGTACAAGGTCGCGCGCGAAATGCCGAGCAGCCGCGAGGTCGCAAGCTTGTTGCCGCCCGTGCTGGCCATGGCGGCCGCGATCGCCTTGCGCTCCAGCTCGGCGACTTGCTGCGCCAACGGCCGCAGCAGCGCGGCTTCTTCGTCGCCATTCGCATGCGACAGGTCGGGCAGCTCGATCTGCTCCAGCCCCGCTTCCCGCAGGATGCGTTCGAGCTGCACGGCGTCGATGCGTTGCGAATCGCTGCGCATCGTCACCTGCTCCAGCACGTTGCGCAGTTCGCGGATGTTGCCGCGCCAGTGCTGGCCCGCGAGCAGCGCGAGCGCGTCGGGCGTGAGTTCGGGCGGCGCCTCGCCGCTGCGCAGCGCCATGTCTTCGCCCAGCGCCTCGACCAGCGCGGGAATATCGCTGCGCCGCTCCCGCAGCGGCGGCACGCGCAAGGGCAGCACGTTGAGGCGGTAATAAAGGTCTTCGCGGAACAGGCCACGCCTCACCAGCTCAGGCAGGTCGCGCGAGGTGGCGGCGATCACCCGCGCATCGAAGGGCACGAGCTTGTTGGAGCCCAGCGGCTCGATCTCGCCCTCCTGCAACGCGCGCAGCAGCTTGGCCTGCAGGCCGAGCGGCATGTCGCCGATCTCATCGAGAAAAAGGCTGCCGCCATCGGCCAGCTTGAACTTGCCTTCGCGCCCTCGCCTGTCGGCGCCGGTGAAGGCGCCGGGCGCGAAGCCGAAGAACTCGGCTTCGAGCAGCGTGTCGGGCACGGCCGCGATGTTGACGCTGACGAACATGCCCTTGGCGCGCGCCGACGACGCGTGGATCGCATGCGCCAGCAGTTCCTTGCCGGTGCCGGTCTCGCCCAGCAGCAGCACCGGGCTGGTCGACTGCGCCGCGCGGCGCGCATGGCGCTTCACTTCCACTGCGGCCGGGCTGCTGCCGATGAAGCTCGCGAAGGTGTACTTGGAGCGCCGCTGGCCGTCGGGCGCGTGCTGGTAGAGCGGGTTGTTGCGCTGGCTGGCCAGTTCGCGCCGCGCATCGTCGAGGTCGCGCTGCAGCAGCGCGAACTTGCTGATGAGCGGCTGCAGCGTGGTTTCGGGCTGGTCGAACAGCACGATGCCGATGGCGCCGATCACATCGCCCGCACCGCCTTCGGGACCGTCGCTCTCCGCACGCAGCGGAATGCGGCTGACCACGAAGGTGCCGGCCTTGTTGGTCAGCAGGTCCACAAGGATCGGCTCGCCGGTTTCGAGCACGCGGCGCATCTGCGTGTTGGGGATCACGTCCTCGACCATGTGCCCCATGAATTCGTCGATGGAGGAGAAGCCCAGCGCCGGCAGGAAGCGCCGGTAGCCCTCGTTGACCCACACGATGCGCCCGCTGCTGTCGACCAGGAACATGCCCTGGCTGATGCTGGAGAACAGGTGGAACATCGAGCGCGCGGCGAGCGCGAGGATGCCTTCGGCATCGAGGGGCAAGGCGGGGGGAGCAGGCATGGGCGGATCGTAACTGTGCATCGAAAGACAACAAATCCAGCGTCGATGCAGAGCCGGAAATGCCTGGAACGGCGCCGACGAAAAAAAGCCTTCAGCAACCCTTAAGTAAATCAATCGTTTGATTTCGTCCGTGGTTTAATGCCGGGCATGAACGCGAGGGACCCCATCATTTCCACGCCGCCTCGTGCGCCCCGTGCACCGCGCGCCGATGGCGCCGAGGCGCGCCATCGGCTGCTGCACACCGCGCTGCGGCTCTTCGCGCAAAAGGGTTTCGCCAAGACCTCCACCCGCGAGATCGCCCGCGAGGCCGGGGTCAACATCTCGGCCATCAGCTACTACTTCAGCGACAAGAACGGCCTGTACGGCGCCTGCTTCACCGAGCCGATGGGCGGCGACTCCGACGACCTGGTGGCGATCTTCAGCACGCCCGACCTCACGCTCGAAGAGGCGCTGCGCATCTGCTTCACCTCGGTGATCGAGCCGCTGAAACAGGGCGAGATCGTGCGGCAGTGCATCCAGCTGCACATGCGCGAGATGCTGGAGCCGACCAGCCAGTGGGCCAAGGAGATCGAGCGCGACATCAAGGGCCCGCACCGCGCCATCGTCGAGCTGCTGTGCCGCCACCTGAAGCTGGAGCGCGCCGACGACGACATCCATCGCCTGACGTTCGCGATCACGGGGCTGTCGATGCAGCTCTATGTGAACCAGGATTTCATCGAGGCGGTGCGCCCGTCGCTCCTGCGCACGCCGCGCAGCATCGACACCTGGGCCAACCGGCTCACCGTCTACGCGCTGGCGCTGGTGCAGGCCGAAGCCGCGCGCCGGCAGGCCCTGACCGCCGACGAGAAAGCCGCAGCAACCGCGCCTGCCGCCTCCCCGGCACGCGCCGCGAGAAAGAAGACATGAGACGACTCCGACCGATTGCCTCCCTCTGCCTCCCCCTGGCGCTGAGCCTCGCCCTCGTGGGCTGCGGCCTCACACGCCCGCCAGCCACGGTCGAGGCGCCCTTCCCTCCGCAATGGAATGCGCCCCTGCCCCATGGCGGCTCGCTCGCATCGCTGGCCGACTGGTGGCGCCAGCTCGACGATCCGCTGCTGGTCGAGCTGATCGCCGCGGCCGAAAACGCCAGCCCCAACCTCGCGAGCGCCGCGGCGCGCGTGGCCGAGGCGCGCTCCACGCGCGTGCAGGCCGGCGCGGCGCTGCTGCCCAGCCTGGACGGCACGGTATCGGCGAGCCGGGGCGTCTCGGGCTCGTCCTTCAGTGGGGGCGGCGCGAGTTCTTCTTCATCGAGCAGCAGCTCTGCCGCAGCGGCTACCGCACCGCTCACCACGCTGCAGGCCGGCCTGCAGTCGAAGTGGGAAATCGATCTCTTCGGCCGCCTGCGCGCCGACCGCGATTCGGCCCAGCAGAAGCTCGACAGCGCGACCGCCAAATGGCACGACGCGCGCGTGGCCGTCGCGGCGGAAACCGCCAACGCCTATTTCGCCGAGCGCGCCTGCCGGCAGCAGTTGCGCGTGTCCGAATCCAACGCCAAGTCGCGCAGCGAAACCTCGCGGCTCACCGACCTGTCGGCACGCGCCGGCTTCACCGCTCCGGCCGATGCGGCCCTCGCCCGCGCCAGTGCTTCGGACGCCTCGGGCCGCCTCACGCAGCAGCGCGCGCAGTGCGCGATCCAGCGCAAGGCGCTGGTGGCGCTCAGCGGCATCGACGAACCCACGCTCGCGCAGAAGCTCGCCGTCTCGCACACGCAGCGCGCGCTGGTGGTGATGGGCGGCATCGAGAGCGTGCCGGCGCAGGCGCTGTCGCAGCGGCCCGATGTGTACGCGGCCGAACTCGCCGTGGCATCGGCCAGCGCCGACGTGGGCTCGGCGGAGGCCGAGCGCTATCCCAAGCTCAGCATTTCGGGTTCCATCGGCCGCACGCAGATCCGCACCAGCGGTTTTCGCGAGTCGCTGGAGACCTGGACGGTCGGGCCGGTGTCGCTCACCGTGCCGCTGTTCGACTTCGGCGCGCGCACGGCCAACACCAATGCGGCCAAGGCGCGCTACGCCGAGGCCGTGTCGCTCTATCGCGCGAACGTGCGGCAGGCAGTGCGCGAGGTCGAAGAGGCGCTCGTCAACCTCGACGCCACCGAAGCCCGCACCACCGATGCCGACAGCGCGGTGAAGAACTACCAGGCCTCCTTCGACGCCACGCAGGCGCGCTACAGCAGCGGCCTGGCCAGCCTGTTCGAGCTGGAAGACTCGCGCCGCACCCTCTTCACCGCGCAGACCGCGCGCGTCACGCTGCAGCGCGAACGCGCCGAAGCCTGGGTTTCGCTGTACCGCTCGATGGGCGGCGGCTGGAACCGGACCGACCCGTCAATGACCTCTTCCTCGACCTCTACGGTTGCGACGTCACCATGAAAACAATGAAGCGTTCCACCCTCGTCATCGCGCTGCTGGCGCTCGTCATCGTTGTCATCGCGGCCGTGTGGCTCGTGCGCAGCAAGCCCTCGGGCACGCCCGCCGAACAGGCCGCGGCGGCCAAGGCCAAGGACGCCAAGGACGGCGCGCCAGGCCCCAAGCCCGCGCTCACCGTCACCGTCGCCAAGCCCGAAGCCACCGAGCTGACCGTCACGCTCGCGGCCAACGGCAACGTGGCCGCCTGGCAGGAGGCCGTGGTCGGCTCCGAGTCCAACGGCCTGCGGCTCGCCGAGGTGCGGGTGAACGTGGGCGATGTGGTCAAGAAGGGCCAGGTGCTCGCGGTCTTCTCGCCCGAGACGGTGCAGGCCGACATCGCCCAATCGCGCGCCTCGCTCGCCGAAGCCCGTGCCACGGCCGCCGATGCCGCCGGCAACGCCGCGCGCGCCCGCACGCTGCAGGCCACGGGTGCCCTCAGCCAGCAGCAGATCAACCAATACCAGACCACCGAGCAGACCGCCAAGGCGCGCGTCGAAGCCGCCGAGGCCGTGCTGGCCGCGCAGCAGGTGCGCGGGCGCAACACGCAGGTGCTGGCGCCGGACGACGGCGTGATTTCCGCACGCACCGCCACCGTGGGCAGCGTGGTCTCCGCCGGCACTGAACTGTTCCGCCTGATCCGCCAGGGGCCGCCTCGAATGGCGCGCCGAAGTCACCTCGGCCGAGCTCGCCCGCATCGCGGTCGGCACGCCCGCCTTCGTGGTCAGCGCCAGCGGTGCGCAGGTGCGCGGCAAGGTGCGCAGCATCGCGCCGACGGTCGATCCGCAGACGCGCGCGGCGCTGGTCTACGTCGATCTGCCCACTGTCCTGCAGAACACGGGTGTGAAGGCCGGCATGTTCGCGCGCGGCGACTTCGACCTCGGTCGCAGTTCGGCGCCCACGGTGCCGCAGGCTTCCATCGTTCCGCGCGACGGCTTCAACAACGTGTTCGTGCTCCAGCCCGACAACCGCGTCTCGCAGATCAAGGTGCAGATCGGCCGTCGGCTGAACGACCGCATCGAGATCACCAGCGCGCTACCCGAGGGCTCGCAGGTCGTGGTGCAAGGCGCGGGCTTCCTGAACGACGGCGACCTGGTGCGCGTGGTGGCGGCAACGCCGCCGGCTGCGGCCCCTGCCCTGGCACCAGCGGCAGCCCAGCCGGCGAAGCCAGCGGCCTCCGCCTCGGTCGCCAAGTAAGACAAACAAGGACACGCTCATGAACGTTTCCGCCTGGTCCATACGCAACCCGATTCCGGCGGTGATGCTGTTCGTGCTGCTCACTTTTGGTGGGCTGCTGTCGTTCAACGCGATGAAGGTGCAGAACTTTCCGGACATCGATCTGCCGACCGTCACGGTCTCGGCGTTGCTGCCCGGTGCCGCCCCTTCGCAGCTTGAAACCGACGTCGCGCGCAAGCTCGAGAACTCCATCGCCACCGTGCAGGGTTTGAAGCACATCACCACCAAGGTGCAGGACGGCGCCGCCACGCTGATCGTCGAGTTCCGCCTCGAGAAGCCCGTGCAGGAAGCCGTGGACGACGTGCGCTCCGCGGTGCAGCGCGTGCGCGCCGACCTGCCGGCCGACGTGCGCGACCCGGTGGTCACCAAGCTCGACCTGGCGGGCCAGCCGGTGCTGGCCTTCACCATCGCCTCCTCGCAGATGGACGCCGAGGCGCTCAGCTGGTACGTGGACAACGACGTCACCAAGAAGCTGCTCGCGCTGCCCGGCGTGGGCGCGGTGAATCGCGTGGGCGGCGTCACGCGCCAGGTGCACATCGACCTGGACCCCGGCAAGCTGCAGGCGCTGGGCGCCTCGGCCGCCGACATCTCACGCCAGCTGCGCCAGGTGCAGGTC
Organism: Variovorax sp. W1I1; assembly: GCF_030815625.1. Taxonomy (NCBI): domain Bacteria; kingdom Pseudomonadati; phylum Pseudomonadota; class Betaproteobacteria; order Burkholderiales; family Comamonadaceae; genus Variovorax; species Variovorax sp. W1I1. Next base: position 3,205,704 of record NZ_JAUSWZ010000001.1, read on the forward strand.
GAGAGCGCGGGCGGCCGCTTCGACCTGGGTGGCAGCGAGCAGCCGGTGCGCACGCTCGCCACCGTGCAGTCGGCCGACCAGTTGAACGACATCCAGATCGTGCTGTCCGACGGCCGCCGCGTGCGGCTCGATCAGGTGGCGCGCATCAGCGACACCATCGCCGAGCCGCGCTCGGGCGCCTTGCTCAACGGCAAGCCGGTGGTGGGCTTCGAAGTGGCCCGCAGCCGCGGCGCCAGCGAAGTGGAAGTGGGCCACGCGATACAGAAGGCGCTGGCCGAGATGCGTGCGCAGCGCCCCGACATCGAACTGACCGAAGCCTTCAACTTCGTCGACCCGGTGGAAGAGGAATACAACGGCTCGCTGCACCTGCTGTACGAAGGCGCCATCCTGGCGGTGATCGTGGTGTGGCTCTTCTTGCGCGACTGGCGCGCCACTTTTGTCTCGGCGGTGGCGCTGCCGATGTCGGTGATTCCGGCGTTCATCGGCATGTTCGTGCTGGGCTTCTCGGTCAACGTCATCTCGCTGCTCGCGCTCTCGCTGGTGGTCGGGATATTGGTGGACGACGCGATCGTGGAGGTCGAGAACATCGTGCGCCATTTGCGCATGGGCAAGACGCCCTACCAGGCGGCGATGGAGGCGGCCGACGAAATCGGCCTGGCGGTGATCGCCACCACCTTCACGCTGATCGCCGTGTTTCTCCCCACCGCCTTCATGAGCGGCGTGGCCGGCAAGTTCTTCAAGCAGTTCGGCTGGACCGCGTCGCTCGCGGTGTTCGCCTCGCTGGTGGTCGCGCGGGTGCTCACGCCGATGATGGCGGCCTACATCCTGAAGCCCATCGTCGGTGAAGAAAAAGAACCCGGCTGGCTGCGCTGGTACATGCGCGCGGTGGCGTGGAGCACGCACAACCGCTTCAAGACGATGGTGCTGGCCACCCTCTTCTTCTTCGGCTCGCTCGCGATGATTCCGCTGCTCAAGACCGGCTTCATTCCGCCGGACGACAACTCGCAGACGCAGATCTACCTGTCGCTCGCGCCGGGCTCCACGCTCGCGCAGACCACGGCCGCGGCCGAGGAAACGCGCAACCGCGTGATGAAGATCGACCACGTGAAGAGCGTCTACACGACGGTGGCCGGCGGCAGCGCGGGCGGCGACCCGTTCGCGAGCTTCGGCACGCCCGAGACGCGCAAGGCCACGCTCACCATCAAGCTGGACGAGCGCGGTGACAGGCCGAGGAAGCAGGTGATCGAGGGCCAGATCCGCACCGCCCTGGAAACCCTGCCCGGCGTGCGCAGCACCGTGGGCCTGGGCGGCTCGGGCGAGAAGTACATCCTGGCGCTCACCGGCGAAGACCCGGTGGCGCTGGCCTCCGCGGCCAGCGCGGTCGAGAAGGACCTGCGCACCATCCACGGCCTGGGCAACATCACCTCCACCGCCAGCTTGATCCGCCCCGAAATCGCCGTGCGCCCCGACTTCGCGCGCGCCGCCGACCTGGGCGTGACCAGCGCCGCCATTGCCGAGACGCTGCGCGTGGCCACGCTGGGCGACTACGACCAGTCGCTCGCCAAGCTCAACCTCGCGCAGCGGCAGGTGCCGATCGTGGTGAAGCTGGAAGACTCGGCCCGCAAGGACCTCGACCTGCTCGGCCGCCTCTCTGTGCCGGGCGCACGCGGCCCCGTCATGCTGAGCCAGGTGGCCTCGCTCACGATGGAAGGCGGCCCGGCCGTCATCGACCGCTACGACCGCTCGCGCAACGTCAACTTCGAGATCGAACTCTCCAGCGTGGGCCTGGGCGATGCGAAGACCGCGGTGATGAACCTCCCCTCGATCCAGAAGCTGCCGCCCGGCGTGCGCGTGACCGAGGTGGGCGATGCGGAAGTGATGACCGAACTCTTCGCGAGCTTCGGCCTCGCGATGCTCACGGGCGTGCTGTGCATCTACATCGTGCTGGTGCTGCTGTTCAAGGACTTCCTGCACCCGGTGACCATCTTGTGCGCGCTGCCGCTCGCGCTGGGTGGCGCGTTCGTGGGCTTGCTGATCGGGCAGAAGGCGCTCTCGATGCCGTCGCTCATCGGGCTCATCATGCTGATGGGCATCGCGACGAAGAACTCGATTCTTCTGGTGGAGTACGCCATCGTGGCGCGCCGCGACCACGGCATGAGCCGCTGGGACGCGCTGCGCGATGCCTGCCACAAGCGGGCGCGGCCCATCATCATGACCACGCTCGCGATGGGCGCGGGCATGCTGCCGATTGCCGTGGGCTTCGGCGCCGCCGACTCCAGCTTCCGCTCGCCGATGGCGATGGCGGTGATCGGCGGTCTGATCACCTCGACCGTGCTGAGCCTCCTGGTGGTGCCGGCGGTGTTCACCTACATCGACGACATCGAGCACTGGATACGGCGCACCGTGCGCAAGCTGCGCGGGCAGCCGGCCGATCCACACATCGACGACGACCTGCGAGAAAACCCGGCCGACGACAGCGGCACACCGGCCCGGACCAGCGCCTGACAACCCCGAGCCGAGCGACCGACCCATGAGCGTCTTCTCTGCCTGGCCGTACATCGTGCTCATGGGGGTGGTGCTCGTCGCGCTGGCCCTGCCGGTGTTCCGCGCCGCCGACGAGCCGCTGTCGCGCGACCAGCGCACCACAACGCTCGACGGGCTGCGCGGCTTTCTTGCGCTGAGCGTCTTCGTGCACCACCTGATGGTGACCCACGGCTACCTCGCGAACGGCGTGTGGACCTTTCCACCGACGGGCTTCCCCACGCAGCTCGGGCAGGTCGGCGTGGGGGTCTTCTTCATGATCACGGGCTTCCTGTTCTGGGGCAAATTGCTGGACACCCAGGGCCGGCCCGACTGGCGCAGCCTCTACATCGGCCGGCTCTGGCGCATCGGGCCGATGTACCTGGTGGCGGTCGGGCTGATGCTCTTCGTCGTCGCCTGCAAAACCGGGTTCGCGCTCAAGGAGCCGGTCTGGTCGGTGCTGAGCGGTTCGCTGCAATGGCTGGCACTAGGCATCGTTCCGACGCAGCCCGACGTCAACGGCTACGAAGGGACCCGGTTCATCCTCGCGGGCGTGACCTGGACGGTCTTCGTGGAGTGGCTGTTCTACGGATCGCTCTGGCTGATGGCGCCGCTCGCGCGCCACGGGCGCACGCCGCGCTTCGTCGGCGGGGCCTTGCTGGTGTGCCTGCTGGCGTTGGCGTTCGCGGCGCTTCAGTCGGCCGGTGTTTCACCTTCGCACCCCACGCTGGCGCTGGTGATCGGCGCCTTGCTGTGGGTGCTGGCGTCGTTCCTCATGGGCATGCTGTCGGCCTGGCTGGTGCGGCACGAAGGCGCGAGCCGACTGCTTGCTTCGCGCCTGCCGGCTGGTGCGGCTTCGCTGCTTGCCGTGGCCTGCACGGGCGCCGTGCTCTTCGGGTTCCCGCACATGGCCGGTCCCGTGCAGGTCGTGCTGCTCTGGGTCTTTTTCCACCTGGTCTGCGACGGCAGCACGCTCTACGGCCTGCTGGCCCTGCGCGCGGCGCGGCGCATGAGCACGGCGAGCTACAGCATCTACCTGCTGCAGGGCATCGCGCTGACCGCAGTCTTCGCTGTGCCGTCGGTGCGAAGTTTCGCGATGGCCGGCGCGCTGCAGTACTGGCTGGTCGGCACCCTCTGCGCGCTGCTGCTCGTGGCGGCCTCGGTGGTCAGCTACCGGTTCGTGGAAAAGCCGGGCATTGCGCAAGGCAAGCGTGCGCGATCAGGCTTGCGCCGCCTGCCCGCCGCGCAAGCCGCCCGCTCCTGAACGGCACGGATCACGCAGTCGCAGCGCGCCGCGCCGGTGTGGCAAAGGTCGCATCGAGCCAGTCGCCGATGCGCGCCATCGCCAGGCGCTGCGCCCCCGCATGGCAATGCGCGCCGGCGCCCAGCGTGTCGTCGAGTGCGAGAAAAGTCTTCGGGCAGGTCAGGTGCGCGTACAGCATCTCGGGCTGGCCCTTGAAGAACATGTCGTTGGCGGCTGAGCACACCAGCGTCGGGCACTGGATGCGCTCGGCCACGCCGTCGGCCACGTGGTAGTCGAGCAGCGTCGAGAGATAACCGCGTGCCGTGCCCTTGCCGGTGACCCAGGCGCCGTGGCCGAAAGCCCAGCGCGCCTGCGCGTCGTGCGCGGCCATCTGCGCGAGCGCCTTGTCGATGTCGGGTGCCGACGGCGCCGTGAGAACGCGGCGGGCCACCTCGCGCTGGCCGCCGAACATGGGGAGCGTCTTCGCGCCCATGTCGTAGATGCCGTCCAGTGCGACCAGCGCGCGGATGCGCGGCTCGAACGCCGCCGCACGCGGTGCCAGCACGCCGCCCAGGCTGTTGCCCAGCAATGCGACGCGCTCTGCATCGACATCAGGCCGCGCCAGCACATGGTCGAGCACCGGACCGACCACGCGCTCCCAGTCGGGGCGCAGCACCAGGCCTTCGCGGTGCATCGGACCGGGCTGGCCGGGACCGTCGAAGCTCAGCACGTTGTAGCCGCGCTCGGCCAGCGCGGCGGCGGCGACGTAGTGCATCTCTTCCACCGAGCCGTCGAAGCCGTTGTGCATGACCACGGTCGGCCGGCGTTTCGCGCCCTTTCCGGCGGCGCGATAGAAGTAGCCCGGCAGGCTCGTGCCCTCGTAGCGGATGCGCACCGGCTCGATCGCGCCGTCGGTGAGCCGCACGGCCGCGCGGAAGCACTCGACGCTGCGGTCGTAGGCCGCATTGATGCGCGCATCGGCTGGGTTGCCGTGCAGGAAGAACTCCGCGCTGCGGTAGTAGTTGGAAGCGCGAAAGAACGCATCGCGCGCGCTGACGTTGTGACCGGCGGCCAGGCTTTGCTGCGCCTCTGCGGCCACCCGGTCGGCGGTGAGGCGCCATTCGTCGTGCCAGCTGTCGTAGTCGCCGCCGCGGATGCGCTGGGCGGTCATCACCACTTCGCCGAAATCTGCGCCGCCGTAGGCGATGTGGCCGAAGGAGCGCAGCGTCTCGTACCAGAAGGTCTCGTCTTTCTCGAAGAGGAAGGGCTTCAGGCCCAACACAGCGGGCGCGGGCGATGCGGCGGCCACCGGGCTTGCTTCTTGGGCCTTCACGCCCAGGGCGACGGCACCCGCGGCAGCGAGGATCGAGCGGGCGAAATGACGGCGTTCCATGGTGAGTTCCTTTCGTTGCCTTTCGGGCGGTGAAGACAACGGCGTCTTCTGGTGCCGGACTCTAGGAACGCGCGCCGCGCGGCGCATCCGCCGTGCGACGAAACGCATCGGACACGGCGCGAACGGCAGCCAAGGCGCGTCGGCGGCTGCCCTTCGATCGTGGCGCCTCGGTCACCCGAACGAAAAAAAGCCGCGGGGCCTGGGCGCCGCGGCTTTTCGGGAAAGAAGGAATGAAGGTCAGGCGTCGAGTTGCGCCAGCCGCTTCAACTTGCGTTCGCTCATGCGCTTGGCCAGGCGCGGCAGCACCAGCACGGCGACCACGACGATCACCAGCGCAATCGACATCGGACGCTGGAAGAACACCGCCGCACTGCCTTCGCCGATCGACATGGCGTTGCGCAGCTGCGCTTCGGCAAGCGGGCCGAGGATCATGCCGACCACCACGGGCGCGGTCGGGAAATCGAAGCGCCGCATCACCACGCCCAGGAGGCCGATGCCGTAAAGCAGAAACAGGTCGAATGCGCTCTGGCGCATGCCGTAGGCCCCCACCGTCGCGAAGATCAGGATGCCGGCGTAGAGCTGCGGCTTCGGGATCTTCAGGAGCTTGACCCACAGGCCCACCATCGGCAGGTTCAGCACCAGCAGCATCACGTTGCCGATGTAGAGCGAGGCGATCAGCGCCCACACCAGCGCGGCCGAGGTGGTGAAGAGCTGCGGACCCGGCTGGATGCCGTAGTTCTGGAACGCGCCCAGCAGGATGGCGGTGGTGTTCGAGGTCGGGATGCCCAGCGTGAGCAGCGGAATCAGCGCGGCCGTCACCGTGGCGTTGTTGGCGGCCTCGGGGCCGGCCACGCCTTCGATGGCGCCGGTGGTGCCGAACTCGGCCTTGGCGTCCTTGTCCTTGGCGAGCTTCTTTTCCATCGCATAGCTCAGGAAGGTCGGGATCTCGGTGCCGCCGGCCGGGATGCAGCCGAAGGGCGTGCCGATGGCGGTGCCGCGCAGCCACGCGGGGATCGAGCGCTTCCAGTCGCGCTTGCTCATGTGCACGCGGCTCAGCTTGTTCTGGCCCTCGACCACCTTGCCCTCGTAGAGCACGGCGTAGAGCACTTCGGCCACCGCGAAGAGGCCGACCGCGACCAGCACGATCTCGATGCCGTCGAGCAGCTCGGGCACGCCGCCGGTGTAGCGACCCTGGCCCGAAATCTGGTCCAGGCCCACGCAGCCCGCGGCGAGACCGACGAACAGCGCCGTCATGCCGCGCAGCGTGCTCTTGCCGAGCACCGCGCTCACCGTGGTGAAGGCCAGCAGCATCAACAGGAAATACTCGGGCGGCCCGAGCTTGACCGCGAACTCGGCCACGAACGGCGCGAACAGCGTGACGATGACGGTGGCGATGGTGCCGGCCACGAAGGAGCCGATGGCAGCGGTGGCGAGCGCCGCGCCCGCCCGGCCGCTCTTGGCCATCTTGTTGCCCTCCATCGCGGTCACCATGCTGGCGGTTTCGCCGGGCGTGTTCAGCAAGATCGAGGTGGTCGAGCCGCCGTACATGGCGCCGTAATAGATGCCCGAGAAGAAGATCATCGAGGCCGTGATGTCGACCTTGCCGGTGATCGGCAGCAGCATGGCCACCGCCACCGCCGGGCCGATGCCGGGCAGCACGCCCACGGCCGTGCCCAGGGCACAGCCGACCAGGCACCAGAGCAGATTGACGGGCGTGATGGCGGCGCCGAAGCCCGCCATGAGTGCGTTGAAGATTTCCATGTCAGAGCCACCCAGTGGAAGTGAGGCCGGGCAGGTTGATGGCCAGGAACTGCGTGAACATCCAGAACACCGGGGCGGCGATGAGCACGCCGGTGACGAAATCGATGACCCAGGTGCGCGGCGCGTTCACGCCGGCCTGCCCGCTCGCGCGGCGCAAGCCCTGCACCGCCAGCAGGTAGCACAGCGTGCAGCTCAGGATGAAGCCCAGCGTGGTGATGAGCGCCGCGTTGAGCAGCAGCCCCGCCGAGACCCAGACGAAGCCGGGCCAGTAGGCGCGGTCGGCGCCGGTGGGCGGATCGAGCTCGCGAAAGCCGCCGGTGCGCGCTTCCCAGAGGATCCAGGCGCCGCAGAGCACGAGCACCACGGACACCAGCCAGGGCAGGAAGTTGGGGCCGACGCCGCCGTAGCCGGCTTCGGAGGAGATGCCGATGGCACCGAAGGCGAGGGCCAGGCCGGTGAGCAGGACGCCCGCGCCGACGAGGGTTTGCGGCCAGACTGCCGCTTGAGCCGCTGCTTGCGCCCCCGCGTCAGGCGGCGAGACCGAGGAATCTGGAGTTGTCATTTTTGCTCCCGGAATGTGGTGCTGGATTTGAAAACGGCACGCTGTCGTCTCTTGCGAGGACAGCGTGCCATTCGGCAGGCATTGGTGTGCCGGGGGTCAGACCATGCCGGACTTGGTCATGATCGCGCGGAGGCTCGCGAAATCGTCGTCGACGAACTTGGCGAAGGCTTCGCCCGACAGCACGGCCGGCGTCCAGTCGTTCTTCTTGAGCGACTCGGCCCACGACGAGCTCTTCATGGCAGCCAGCACCATGTCGGTCAGCGCCTTGCGCTGCTCGGCCGAGATGCCGGGCGCGCCGTACACGCCGCGCCAGTTGCCGATTTCCACGTCGATGCCCTGCTCCTTGAGCGTGGGCACGTTGATGCCGGGCAGGCGCTGCGCCGAGGTGACGGCAATCGCCTTCATCTTGCCGGCGGCGATGTATTCGGCGAATTCGCTGTAGCCGCTGCCGCCGACCGTGACGTTGCCGCCCAGGATGGCGGCGGTGGCCTCGCCGCCTCCTCGGAAGGCGACGTAGTTGATCTTGGAAGGATCGGCGCCGACCTTCTGCGCGATCATGGCCGCGGCGATGTGCTCGGTGGAGCCGCGCGAACCGCCGCCCCACTTGACGCTGCCCGGGTCCTTCTTGAGCTGGTCGACCACGTCCTTCATGGTCTTCAGGGGCGAGTTGGCCGGCAGCACGAACACGTTGTATTCGGTGGTCAGGCGCGCGATGGGCGTGGCCTGCTCCAGCTTGACTGGCGGCTTGCCGGTGATGATGCCGCCCAGCATGACCGAGCCCATGACCATCAGCGCGTTGGCATCGCCCTTGGAGCCGTTCACGAACTGGGCCAGGCCCAGGGCGCCGGCGGCGCCGCCCTTGTTGTCGTAGGTGACGGTGTCGGCCACCTTGGCGTCGCTCAGGGCCTTGCCCAATGCGCGGCCGGTGGTGTCCCAGCCACCGCCCGGGTTGGCGGGGATCATCATCTTGACGTTGGCTGCGGCACGTGCCGAGAGCGGCAATGCGCCGGCGGCGGCCAGGGCGGCCAGGGACTTCAAAAAGGTATCGCGACGCATCGTGGTTGTCTCCAGGGGCTGAAAGGAAAGTGGCAGGAACCTGACTCGGACCTGAGCCGCTATCATGCGCCGCCCCGCTGTCAGTTGGCTGTCCGCCAGACTGGGGAAAACACCAAAGTATCCAATCAGCCCTCCCCCGTATGAAGCTGCTGCTGGTCGAAGACGATCCCTCGATGCAAATCACGCTGCAGCGCACGCTGGGCCGCCGCCGCATCGATGTGCGCGTGTGCGGCGATGGGGCCGAGGCGGTGGCGCAATGGCGCGCCATCGAGCCCGACGTGGTGGCGCTCGACCTGAGCCTGCCCAACCTCGACGGCCTGCAGGTGCTGGCGCAGGCCCGCGCCGAAGGGCTGCGCACGCCGGTGCTGCTGCTCACGGCCCGCGGCACGGTGGGCGACCGCATCGTGGGCCTCAATGCCGGCGCCGACGACTACCTGCCCAAGCCCTTCGACCTGGACGAGCTGGAAGCCCGCATCCGCGCGCTGCGCCGGCGCAGCCAGAGCGCCGGTCCCGACACGGGCCTGAACCCGCAGGAGATCGGCGGCCTGCGCTTCGAGCCCGACAACGGCGCCATCTACAACCGCGCCGACCTCCTGGAGCTCACGCCGCGCGAACTGGCGCTCATGAAGGCGCTGATGATGAAGCCGGGCCACGCGGTCACGAAGGAGCGCCTGTTCGAGCTGGTGTTCCCCGGCGAGACCGACGTGCAGTACGAAGCCATCGAGGTGGTGGTGTATCGCCTGCGCAAGAAGCTCGTGGGCACGGGCGCGGTGCTGATGACGATGCGCGGCCTCGGTTATCTGCTGCGGCCCGAGACATGAAGGCCGCATGAAGAAAGTGTCTTCGCTGCGCGCGCGGCTGCTGTTCGGCATCCTCGCGCCGGTGGCGGTGTTCATCGTGATCAACAGCGTGAGCCTGTACCGCCAGAGCCTCGCGGCCGCCACCACCGCCTACGACCGCACGCTGCTCGCCTCAGCCAAGACCATCGGCGAACAGCTCGACGTGGAGGGCTACGACGAGAAGGCGCAGTTGCGCGCGATCGTGCCCTACTCCGCGCTCGAAGCCTTCGAGGCCGACAACCGCAGCCGGCTCTTCTATCGCGTGTCCGCGCTCGACGGCGAGCTGATCTCCGGCTTCGTCGAACTGCCGTTCTGGCGCGGGCGCATTCCGGACCGCAGCGCATATGCGGCGCTGGTCGATTTCTACGATGCGCAGTTCCGGGAGCAGCCCGTGCGCGTCGCGGTGCTGCTGCAGCCGGTGGCCAGCGCGCGCGGCCGCGGCATGGCGGTGGTGCAGGTGGCCGAAACGCTCGAGCTGCGCGAGACGCTGGTGCGCAAGCTGCTGCTCGACACGCTCTGGCGCCAGTTGCTGTTGATGGGCGTCATCGCGGGCGTCACGGTGTTCGTGGTGCATCGCGCCACGCGCTCGGTGCGCGAGCTGGGCGAAGCGATAGAAGAGCGGCCGGCCGACGACCTCTCCCCTATCGATGCGCCCGACGCGCCGCGCGAACTGCGCCCCTTGATCGACGCCACCACCGAGGTGATGGGCCGGCTGCAGCGGCTGCTCGATCACCAGAAGCGCTTCGTGCGCGACAGCGCCCACCAGTTGCGCACCCCGCTCGCTGTGCTCAAGGCGCAGGTGCAGTCGGCGCGCCGCGGCGACGTGGCGCCCGATCAGGCCTTCGGCGAGATCAGCCAGACCGTCGAGCGCGCCACGATGCTGGCCAACCAAATGCTCTCGCTCGCGAAGGTGGAGCAACTGCGGCAGCAGCCCGAGTCGGTGACGCTGGACCTTGGCGACGTGGTGCGCGGCATTGCGCTCGACCTCTCGCCGCTGGTCGCCGACAAGGCGCTCGATTTCGAACTGGCCATCGACGAACCGGTGGCCGTGCGCGCGCACCAGTGGATGCTGCAGGAGCTCACGCGCAACCTGCTGCACAACGCGATCAAGCAGAGCCCGCAGGGCGCGGCGCTGTCGGTGATCGTGCGCGCCGACGGCGACCATGCCGTGCTCACCGTGCGCGACGAAGGGCCGGGCATTTCGCCTGAACTGCGGCAGCGGCTCTTTGCGCCCTTCTCCGCCGGGAGCACCTCGAGCGGCTCGGGGCTGGGCCTGGCGATCTGCCGCGAGATCGTGCTGGCGCTGGATGGGCGCATCGATCTGGACAACCGCACCGCGCAGGACAACACCGCACGCGTGGTCGGGCTGGATGCTGTCGTGCGCCTTCCGCTCTGGCGGCAGAATTAAATTCCCACTTATGGAACCCATGGAACGTCTGCGCATCGACAAATGGCTCTGGGCCGCCCGCTTCTTCAAGACGCGCTCGTTGGCCGCGGAGGAAATCGGCAAGAACCGGGTGCAGGTGAACGGCGATGTCGCCAAGGCCTCGCGCGAGGTGAAGGCCGGCGACACCGTGACGATGCGGCTGGGCGTGCAGACGCGGACCGTGACGGTGCGCGGCATCAGCGGCCAGCGCGGGCCGGCGCCCGTCGCCCAATTGCTCTACGAGGAAACGGCCGAGAGCATTGCCGCGCAGGCGGCCATCAGGGAACAGCGCCGCATGGGCAGTGAGCCGGCCCTCGCCATCGAACAGGGCCGACCGACCAAGCGCGACCGGCGCGACCTCGACGGCGCGGTGCGCCACGCCGAATGGGACAACCGCTGGAGCGCCTCGATCGACCCGGAAGACACAGAGCGCTGATCGCGTACGCTGTCAGCTTTCCTTCTTCAAGGGGTTCCGGTTCATGGCCAGCTTCAAGAAATACCGCGTCGGCAACAAGTTCAAGCTCTCGCAGATCGACCCTGGCGACACCGCCTTCTGCGAAGGCAACGAGGCCGCGCAACGCGAGGAAATCGACGCCCTGGCCGTCGAACTCGACGAACTGCAGAACCTGCTGCACGCCGAAGGAAAGCGCAAGGTGCTGCTGGTGCTGCAAGGCATGGACACCAGCGGCAAGGACGGCACGGTGCGCTGGGTGTTCTCGCGCACCTCCCCGCTCGGCGTGCGCGTGGCGGCCTTCAAGGCACCGACCGAGGAAGAACGGGCGCGCGACTACCTCTGGCGCTGCCACGCCGTCGTGCCGCGCATCGGCGAGATCGCGGTATGGAACCGCAGCCACTACGAAGACGTGCTGGTGCCGGTGGTCGAAGGCTGGATCGACAAGGCCGAGACCAAGCGCCGCTACGCGCAGATCAACGACTTCGAGCGGCTCTTGACCGAGACCGGCACGGCGGTCGTCAAGTGCATGCTGCACATCGACAAGGACGAGCAGCGCGAGCGCCTGCAGGCCCGCATCGACACGCCCGGCAAGCAGTGGAAGTTCAGCATGGGCGACCTGGAGGTGCGCACGAAGTGGCCCGCTTACCAGCGCGCCTACGAGAGCGCGCTGTCGGCGACCTCGAGCGAGCACGCGCCCTGGTATGTGATTCCCGCCAACAGCAAGCGGCACCGCAACCTGATGATTGCGCAGCTGCTGGTGAAGACGCTGCGGCAGATGAAGTTCAAGGCCCCGGCGCCCGATCCGGCGCTCAAGGGAATGATCGTCAAGTAAGACGGGGTGCCGTTGGTTGCAGCGGCGTCGTGCTGCCGCAACGTGTTGTTTGTAAAGTGCTCGCCGGCCTACGAGGCGGAGCAGCTCTGCAAACTAAGGTTCATGGGTACCTGCTTCAGGTGCACTCATCAACCGAAGGACTCCAACATGAAAAAGATACTCTTCGTTCTCGCCGCCTGCGTGCTCTCGAGCGCGGCCCTCGCACAACCGGCGCCCCGCCACGGACCGGGCTACGACCGCCCGCACGCAGCGCCGCATCACCGCAAGCACAAGGTCTGGGTGCCGGCCCACCGCGAACATGGCCGCCGCGTGCCGGGACATTACGTCTGGCGTTGAAGCCAAAAAAGAAGCCGGCATGAAAGCCGGCTTTTTTCTGTTTGGCCTGAACGAACTCAGGAGCGGCGGACCGGCGACTGCGCCAGCACGCGGCACTTGCCGAATTCGCAGCGCACCGCCCAAATGCCGCCGTTTTCGCAAGGCACGTTGTACGACTCGAAGCCCGGGCCCTTGGCCGTGAGTTCGGCGCGCGGCTGCACGTTGCAGCGGCCGGCCTTGGCGAGCGATTCGACGTTGTACGTATCGACGCCGGTGCGGCGCGGCTTGGCGGCGACGACCGGATCGAAGGTGTGGCCGTAGAAGGTGTCGCGCACGTCGGGGTCGAGGTTGCGATAGCCGCGCTTGGCCATGCAGTGGACGATCGCGATCTCTTGATGCTCGGCCATCAGTTCCGAGGTCGGGCGGCCGTTCCAGTCGATGACGGCAGCGCTGATGCCGGTGTACGAAGCAGCGGCCACGATGCCCTGGCCGTGCACAGTGATGAGGCCGAGGCCCAGCGCGAGCCACATGGCATCGCCGGTCTCGCTGCGCGCGGTGATGCGGGTGGCTGCGGTGCGGCATGCCTGCACGTCGTTGTCGTAGCGCACCTTGTCGACACCTTCCATGGCGACCATGGGCACGTAGGTGAGTCCGGACCCGGTGCCGGGTTCGGTCGGCACCAGCGGCGCCCTGGCGGTGCAGCCCATCAGGGCCACAGCGGCGAACGCAATGCTCAGCAACAGCTTCATGGGTTTTCCCTCGTCCTCTTTCGCGGTAGTTCCGCGGATTTAACCATACATATAGTTACTCTTGAATCGACTTGTCGCGAATGCACGACGACCGGCGAGACGGCATGCGACCATGCGTTCCCGCTCCCGGCGGGCCGCAAATCAAAGTACCTACACCCCTGCATGAAGCTCCTCCCGATCGTCGCCCTGCTGTTGCTTTTCGACAGCGCCTCCATCGCCGTCGCGCAGACCACGCCGGTGGACCTGCTCAGGAAGAACGGCTGCATGGCCTGCCATGGGCTCGTCCACAAGCAGGTCGGCCCGGGGTTCGCGCAGATCGCGGAGCGCTATCGCAACGATCCGGAGGCGCCACCGCGGCTGGCCGAGAAGATCCGCAACGGCAGTGTCGGCGCATGGGGCCGGGTCATCATGCCGCGGCAAAGCCTGGTCTCGGAGGCCGACTCGCGGGTGCTGGCGACCTGGGTGCTTTCGCAGCCGTCGGTGGCGAAGAGATAAAGCCCGAAGCAGCGCCGGGCACTCGGCTCAAGCAGCCCGCACGGACTTTTCGACATCGACCTTGCGCTGAAGCGGAAGCCACAGCGTGAAGCGCGTTCCGCCGCTGCCGGACTCCCAGTTCACCGTTCCGCCGAACGCCATGGCGCGCTGCTGCTGGTTGCGCAGCCCCCGGCCGCTTCGCTGCAGGGCCTCCTGCACGTCGAACCCCGCGCCGTTGTCCTCGATCACCACCGAGACGCCCTCGCCCGCCGTCGCGGTGCTGAAGCTGATGATGCTGGCCCGCGTGTGGCGCAGCACGTTGGCGATGCACTCCTGCATGATCCGCAGGATGTGCAGCGCGCTCCCCGGGTCCAGCCAGGGCAGCGCGGGCACGGGCTGCACCTCCCAGCGCAGTGCGACGCCGGCGCTCTCGATGCGCGGCGCCAGGCGAAAGCGCAGGGTGGCGAGCAGCAGCAGCAGGTCGGCGTCCACGCTCTCCATGGAGTCGATGGCCAGCTTCAGGTCGTCCATGCAGCCCCTGAGCACTTCGGATATCTCGGTGTCGCTCATGGCGCCCCGCTCCACCGAACGGATGGCGCTGATCAGCGACGAGCCCAGCCCGTCGTGCATGTCCTGCATCAGCCGCCGGCGCTCGGCATCGAGCATCTGCTGGTTCTCGATCACGCGCAGCCGCTGGTAGCTCTGCTCCAGCTCGGCCTCGCGCGCCTGCAGGCGCTGGGCCAGCCCCTTGTTCAGCCGTGCCACCTCGGCAAACGCACCGGTGTACCGCTCGAACATGATGTAAGAGAAGACGAAGAAGAGGCTGATGATCGCGTAGGGCGAGGTGTACACGCTCTCCGGGCTCACCAGGTTGTTCTGCAGCAGCCCGTCGTAGGAGGTGAACGTGAGCGCGAAGACAGTCCACCCCGCCACCAGTCGGCCTTCGGGCAGCTTGGCGCGCAATGCCTTGCGCAGGTTCACCGCAAAGATCAGCACGGCGACCGGCAGCACCATCAGGTTGAGCAGCGGCGTGACGAGGTAGAGGCTCGCGATGGACGGCGACAGGTGCGGCAGCGTGGCGATGCTGCAGGCCGTCGCCAGCGTCACCGACACGCGGGTCAGCCAGGGCGAAGGCTGCTGGTGCAGGCGCTCCAGGAAGAGGTGGATCGCGACGATCAGCCAGATCAGCGAAGACACCGTCATCCACTCGAACAACTCGTCGGAAACCGGAAAGTAGTTGCCGCCGACGTAGTAGTGAAGCGTCCGCAGGAAGGCCAATGCCGAGATGGCGAAGAACAGCAGGTAGAGCGACTCGCGCCGCTTGCCCAGGTACACCGCGAGGGCGAAGGCACCCACCGCCAGGAACGCCGCGCTGCCCATGGCCGGCACCTGAACCTGGAGCAGTTGGCGGACCTGGTAGCGCCAGTTCAGCGAGGCCTCGTCGCCCACCCACACGGTCGAGAAGCCGCTGCCGCTGCTGCGCAGGCGGTCGACGCGGATCAGCACGGACGTCGGGGAAGGCGTGCCGGCCGTCGCATTCAGCGGCAGCAGCAGCGGATGGTTGTAGCCGTTGTGAATCGGGCTGCCATGCGACTGGTAGAGCAGCACGCCGTCGCCGTACACCGCGATGTGGCCGAGCGTCTTCCAGCGCGGCAGGTAGAGAAAGAGAAGGCGCTGCTGTTCAGAAGGCGCCGTGCCGGCCAGGTCGATGCGATACCAGTCGGTGATGGTGCGCACGCCGCCCAACGGCGTGGGAACCAGCTCGCGCTCGGCCGTGTGCGGAAGGCTGACCTCCCTCCATCCCTCGGCCGGAAGGTCGACATCTTCGATCTGCCGCGGAGGCTCGGAATAGCCCGTGCCGGGAACGGACAGCAACTCGGCGTGCGTGATGTGCACCGCGCCCTCGGGCGGCGAGCCGACAGCCGCCGCATTGGCGAGCGGCAACACGGCCAGGCACAACATCGCGATCCAGCGGCCCAGTCCGGTGCGGCGGTCGGAGGCGGCGGGCGACGTGTGCATTAGTTAACAATTATGTCTCCCGGCCCGCACATCCGCGTGACAGGCCGTGCCCCGACGCCGCACCCGTCGCGCCCTGCCCGCTAGCCCATCATGGCCGCGGCGGCCTTGATTGCCTCCCGGATGCGCCCGTAGGTGCCGCATCGGCACACGTTCTCTATGGCATCGATGTCCGCATCGGTCGGGTTGCGGGTGCGCCGCAGCAGATCGACCGCCGCCATGATCTGCCCCGGCTGGCAGAAGCCGCACTGCGGAACGTCCAGGTTCATCCAGGCCTGCTGCACCGGGTGCAGCACGTTGCCGTTGGCCAGCCCCTCGATGGTCGTCACCTGGCGACCGCGCACGTCGGCCACCCGCGTCGAGCAGGTGGTGACCGCCTTGCCGTCCACGTGGCAGGTGCAGGCCTTGCACACGTTGATGCCGCAGCCGTACTTCGGGCCGGTGATGCCGAGCTTGTCGCGCAGCACCCAGAGCAGCGCCATGTCGTCGGGCGCCTCGACGTCGACATTGCTGCCGTTCACCTTGAAAGATTGCACGGGCATGGTGGCCTCCTCAGGCGGGTACCGGCACGACGACCGGCGTGGGCAGCTTGCCCGGGGGGATGGGGGTGAAATCGACCGGGAAATTCAGCGGGAAGCTGCGCGGCTTGCGGCCGGTGGCGCGTGCATACGCGTTGGCGATGGCGCCCGAACTGGCCGAGAGGCCCACCTCGCCCAGCCCGCCGATCGCCTCGCCGGTGCTGGCCGGCATGATGATGACCTTCACGTCCTTCGGGTAGTTCTTCATCCGCGCGAAGTGGTACTGCGAATAGCTGCCCTCCAGCGGCAGGCCGTTCTGGATGTGCAGCCCCGCCGTCAGCACGATGGAGATCGACTCGCACAGCCCGCCCTGCATCTGCGCCTCGATGCCCGATGGATTGATCGGCGTGCCGACGTCGATCACGATGGTGGCGCGGATGACCTTCACGTCGGTCGGCACCCGCCCATCGATCTCGACGATGCAGGCCGTGAACGACTTCGACTCCTGGTGCACGCCCACGCCCTGGGCAAAGCCCGCCGGCATCGCCTTGCCCCATTGCGCCGCGGCGGCCGCCGCCTTCAGCACCGCGCGTGCGCGCGGCAGCCGCAGGTACTCGAGGCGGAACGCGACCGGGTCCTTGCGCAGCGCCCGGGCCATGTCGTCGACCAGGATCTCTTCCACCAGCCGCGAAGGCTGGATGTGCACCGAGCGGTAGGAGCAGGTGTTCATGTCGATCGGCACCGGCGTCAGGAGCTTGGTGGTCACGCCGAAGTTGTAGGGCGAAGTGACCATGGTCTTGAACATGACCTGCTCGATGCCGAAGTTGCCCACCGTCTGCGGAAAGCCGTTGGGCAGCGCGATGGCCGCGGCGCCCAGCATCTCGCCGAAGCCGTGGCGCGTATCGAGCCGCACCCCGGCGATGCGCTGTTCGAACGCGATGACCTGGCCCAGCAGCATCGTGGCGCGTGCCCGGTGGAACATGGGCGGGCGCACGCGGCCGTGGCGCATGTCGTCGGTGCGGTGGTACATCAGCTTGCAGGGCCGGCCCAGCGCCTTGGAGGCCTGCACAGCCTGCAGCGTCGCGTCCCAGAACAGCCGGCGCCCGAACGAACCGCCCGAGGGCACCGCATGCACCTTGACCTTGTCCAGCGGCAAGCCCAGCTCGATGGCGACGGCCTGCTGCGTGACGATCGGGCTCTGCAGGCCGGACCAGATCTCGGCCCGGTCGGCGCGCACGTCGGCGATGGCGCATTCGGTTTCCATCGGGCAGTGCGAGACCGCCGCGAACTCGAACTCGCCCTCGACCGTGAGCGCGCCCAGTGGCGGCAGCAGGAACGGCAAGAGTGCGCCCTTGAGCTTCTGCTGGATGCTGGCGTTGGACTCGCCGGCAACGGGCCCGGCCGTCCAGGTGACATCGAGCGCATTCACCGCGGCCCAGGCTTGCCCGAAGGTCTCGGCCATCACCGCCACGCCGGGCGGCGTGGGCACGATGCCGTTGGTGGCGGGAATCGGCGCGATGCCCAGCACGCCCGGCATCGCCGTCACCGTGTTCAGGTTGTTGATGCGCACGAACTTGCCGTTGATGGTCGGAGGCCGGCACACCATGGTCGGTTTGGCTTCGGGCACGGCCTGGTCCATCGAGAACTTCTTGCGGCCGGTCACGATGTCCAGCGCGTCGAGCCGCGTCGTGCGCTGGCCGACCACGGCGTTCGCGCTGCCCGAGAGCAAGCCGCCCAGGCCGCCGAGCAACGGCATGCCGGCATGCAGCGAACGCACGCTCGACGAGCCGCCCGTGAGCTGGTTGAAGATCAGCTCGGGGCTGGCGTCGGCCGAGCCGACCTCGATGGCGCTGAGCGGCAGGCGCAGCTTGTCGGCCAGCATCATCGCGGCGGCGGTGGCAATGCCCTG
Source organism: Variovorax sp. W1I1 (assembly GCF_030815625.1). Taxonomy (NCBI): domain Bacteria; kingdom Pseudomonadati; phylum Pseudomonadota; class Betaproteobacteria; order Burkholderiales; family Comamonadaceae; genus Variovorax; species Variovorax sp. W1I1. The sequence goes on from NZ_JAUSWZ010000001.1 coordinate 3,223,771, forward strand.
CCCCGACTCCAGCCGCGGAAGCTCGAGCCGCACGCGGCCGTTGGCGATGTTGGTTACCTTGACCAGCGGCATGGTCGGCAGCGCGGTGAGCGTCACCGCATCGCCGATGTCGATCAGGTCGGTGGTGTCGGGCGGCGTCATCGGCAGGATCGCAGCCTTCGCCGAGGACGGGGCAGAGATCCCGCCCAAGCCCACGGTGGCAGCGGCCGCGGCTGAAACCAGCGGCGCGGAAGCCGCGTACCCCAACAGGTCCCGCCGGCGCATGCCGGGTGGTTCGTCTTGGAGCGGCACATGCGTGGGGACCGCGCCGGATTCGGAATGTTCCATCCTTGTCTCCTGTCTTATGGTTGTGGCGAACAGGAGTCAATATGTCATGATCGTTTCGCCAAGGGTGTCGTTTCAAAGACATTTCTTACGCACGGATCCGCGGGCCTTTCCATGCAGGCCCACGCGGGTGGAGGAGTGAGATGAGCAAGCCAGCCAGCTGAAAAGCAAGCAAGCGAGCAAGGAAAGCACGTATGTCGTCGAACGCCATGGAAACCATGCTCCGCGAGAGCCTGTGGGCACAGACCCTGACGGCCGAGGAGCTCGACCGCGTGGTCCGCGAGTCGCACGAGCGCGAGGTGCCGGCCGGCGGTTTCGCGCTGCGCCGCGGCGAACCCGCCGATCTCTGGATCGGCATCATCGAAGGTCTGGTGAAGATGTCGGTCTCGCTGGCCGACGGCCGCGTCTCCACTTTCACCGGGGTGACCACCGGCGGCTGGGCCGGCGAGGGCTCGCTGCTCAAGCCCGGCCCGTGGCGCTACGACGGCGTGGCCATGCGGCCGACCCGCCTGGCCTGCGTGCCGCGCCACACCTTCGAGCGGCTGCTCTCGACGAACATCGAATTCAACCGGTTCCTGCTCTCGCACATCAACGCGCGCCTGAGCCTGTTCATTGGGCTCATGGAATTCGACCGCCTGCTGGGCCCCGATGCGCGCGTCGCGCGCTGCCTGGCCAGCCTGTTCGACCCGGTGCTCTATCCGCAGACCAGCAGCTTCGTGCGCCTGAGCCAGGACGAGATCGGTCTCTTGTCCGCCGTTTCGCGACAGCGCGCGAACAGGGCGCTGCACGAACTCGAACGCGCGGGGCTGCTGCGCGTGGAGCATGGCGGTGTCGAGGTGCTCGATCTTGCCGGGCTGCGTGGCTATCTCGGCGAGACCGAATCGGTGGCGACGGCGTACGCGCGCCGATAGACAACACGGCTCCCCGCCAAGCGCTTCACCGTGGCGGCGGCAATCCGCGCAGAACGAACCGGAACCGCACGTTGACTTCGTTGGCGACCAGGGACAGGTCTTCCCACTCGCCGATGCCGATTCCGAAGTCCTTGCGGCGCAGCATGAATGCGCCGGTCACCACAGCGTCGCCGGTCTGCGCCGAAAGATCGAAAGGCACGACGACATCGCGTGAGACGCCCTTCAGCGTCAGCTTGCCCCGGGCTTCGAACTTCTTCGCATCGAGCGCCTTCACCGAGGTGCTTTCGAACGAGGCCTTCGGATGGTTCTTGCTGTCGAACCAGTCGGTGCGCGCAAGCAAGGCCTCGTTGTCGGCCGAGCCGAGCGCAACACTGGTGAGATCGACAACGAGGCCGATCTTGCTGGTCTGCGGCCGCGAGGGCTCGAAGCTCACCGCGGCGTCGAAACGCTTGAATCGGCCCGACATGCTCACGCCCATCTGCTTGTTCGTGAATGTGATTTCGCTACCGGCTGCGATCAGTTGCTGCTGTAGCTGTGCATTGGCGCCTCCTGAGACACAGGCCAATGCAAACAGGGCGAGGCGCATGGCCAATTGCTTCATGCGGATTTCCGAAAAGAAAACGAAGGGAGCATCCGTGCGAGAACGCCATCCCGATCGATGAACCGGTGCTTCAGTGCCGCAGCGATGTGCAACAGGATGAGTGCGGAAAGTGTCCATGCGAGCCAGTGGTGTGTGACCTTGAGGACCTCTGCCAATGCAGGATTCACGGGCACGAAATCGGGAAGCGGAAATCGACCGAGCAAAACAACGGGACGCCCTTCAGCCGACGTGTACGCCCAGCCTGAAAGCGGCACCAGGAAGCACAGCGCGTACAACAGGAAATGCACGGCCCGCGCAGCAAGAACTTCGAGTGACCTCATGACGCGACCGGTCGGCGGCGGTGCGTGCCGAATGCGCCATGCCAATCGCAGAACCGTGGCCAACAACAGGCAAACACCCAGCCACTTGTGCCAGTTGTAGACCCGGAAGCGCAGCGGGGTGATCGGCGGGCTGGTCATGTACAGCCCCATGCCGATTGCCCCGAAGACCGCCACGGCGATCAGCCAGTGAAACGACATGGCCGTGCGTGTGTACCGGACAACCGCCTTGGCCGGTACGCGCTCCACGGGGTTCACGGCTTTTTATTGAGCTCTGTCTGCAGCCGCAATTCGACTTCGTCGGCAACGGCCGGCAGGAATTTGGTCATGCCGAAATCCGTTCGCTTGATGCGCGTCGTTGCCACCAGGCCCACCGACGGAATCTTGAGGAAAGGATTGTTAATTATCTCGGTCAACCGGGCGTTGAAATCCACCGGCAGCGTCTTGCCCCGAATCGTCAAATCGCCCGAGATGACGATGCGCCCATCTTCCAAGCGCTTGACGGTCTTCGAGACGAAGGTGATGTTCGGATGTTGCTCGGCATCGAGCCAGGCCGCACGGCGCAATTCACCGTCTCGCACAGCTACCGTGGTGTCGATCGAATTGGCGTCGACGGTGAAATTCACACGCGACTCTTCAATCTGTTTTTCGTTCAGGAAGACGTCGGCGTTGAATTTTCGGAATTGTCCTGGCGTCTTCGTCAATCCGAGATGGTCGACCTCAAAGGTGACATTGGTGTGCGTTGGTTCGATCTCCCACCCCGCAATTGCAAACCCAGGAAACAAAGCGATGGCTGCGAGCACAGAAGCAAGGGTCAAACGGTATTTCATTTGGAATTTCAAGTTAAAAGATGCATCCATGTTGCAGTACGTACGATGCGCTGCGAACCGCTATTTCTGCCAATTCAATTCACATAAATGGACAACCTCGACTGGAACGATCTGCGCTATGTGCTGGCGGCCGTTCGCAATGGATCGGCCGCGGCCGCAGCCCGCTCGCTGCGGATTTCCCATGCAACGGTCTTGCGGCGGCTCCAGGAAATCGAGCTTGGTTTTGGATTGAAGATTTTTGGCCGCACCTCGAGTGGTCATGAATTGACGAAAGAAGGACGAGTCATCTTCGAATTGGCCGAGTTCGTCGAGGCCCAGGTGACCCACACTCAGCGCCTCGTGGACGCGCAGGGATCGGAAATGGACGGAGAGATCCGCTTCACGACGACCGACGCGCTCTTCACTGCAGCGGTCATGCCGCTCCTGGCGTCCTTTCACCTGCGGTTTCCTGCCGTCAAGGTCCGAACCTCCGTAGGCAGCGCGGTGCTCGACATCGAAAAGCGAGAAGCCGATATCGCGCTTCGCCCCTCCATCGAACCGCCGGATTCGCTCGTTGGCCTCAGGCTTTGCCGCCTCGACTTCTCCGTCTATGCATCCCCGATCTACCTGTCGCAGAACGCCGCCACGCCACCCGCGGAAATGGCCTGGCTCATGCCGGACGAATCGCTGTCGCGCACGCCCATCTTCCGTTGGCTGAAGGACAGCCTGGCACCTTCTCACGTGCTGCATGCATTCAACTCCTTCGTCGCGCTTCGGCAGGCCGCGGAAGCCGATCTCGGGGCCACCGCCCTGCCGAGGTTTCTCGGGCGCGCATCGAAGTTGCTGGTCGCCGTGACCAGTATTCCGCGGTCGGCGTCCACCGACCTGTGGCTGCTGACCCATCCCAATTTGCGCCACACGCGGCGCGTGCAGGCATTCATGGACCACATTGCGCAGGGGATTCGCGCGCAGCGCACGGCGTTCGAATCGAGCGCAGATTGAGCCTTGGTTCTGCGCAAAGCGGCCGGCATTCTGGTGCACGCGCTGCACCAGGCACGTGCCTCATGACGGCAACCATGTGATTGCCTCGGCCCCGCAAAAAGCGGCGCCTCGTCCGTCTTCCACCCGACAGCATCGCTCGTAGGTGATTTCCCTCGCCACCTGGCCCAGTGCTTGCATAAGCACCCCAGATAGTTGAATACTTCAACTATTGAAGATTTCTCTCATCTGGCCATGCACGCACCACTCGAACTGAAAACCGACTACATCAACGTCCTGCTCGACCTGGCCTCCGAGCGAACGAGAGACCGTGGTTCCCGCGTGTACGAGATCGAAGTCGGCCTGTCGATCCGCGATGTGCGGCTGCTTCGCATGATCGGCGGCGCGCCCGGCATCACGATGGGCCAACTGGTGCAGACCTGCGCCATCGAGAAAACGCTGGTCTCGAAGCTCGTGGGATCGCTGGTGCAGCGCGAGCTGGTGCAGCGTCAGATCGGCAGCGAAGACGCGCGGCAGATCCACCTGTGCCTCACGCCCTCCGGCATCGACCTCGTGCTGCAGGCCGAGCCCATCGGGCGGGAAATGGAAGCCCGCTTCCTCGATTGCCTCACCGTGGCCGAAGTCGCCGCCCTGCACCGCATCTTGAACAAGATCATCGATGCGGAAGCGGGTTCGCGCGACGTCTTCGAATTTCTGCTGACCCAACTGCGCGAAAGCAAGGCTGCGGATTCCTCTTCAACACCTCCCTCTGGCACCTCTCGAAAGAAGTAAGGCTTCATGGCTATTTCACTCTCGCTGCGCCGCGCGTTCGCGGCCGCCCTGCCGGCACTGGCTCTCTCGTTCTCGGCAGCGGCCTCCGCCGACACCGTGCTGCGCACCGTGCCTTCGTCGGACCTGAAGATCCTCGACCCGATCTGGACCACCGCCAACATCACGCGCAACCACGGGCTCATGATCTACGACACGCTTTTCGGCATGGACGAAAAGGGCGCGATCAAGCCGCAAATGGTGGACAAATACACCGCAAGCCCAGACAACAAGGTCTGGACCTTCACCCTACGCCCGGGCCTGAAGTTCCACGACGGCGCGCCCGTCACCTCGCAGGACGTGATCGCCTCACTCGCCCGATGGGCCAAGCGCGACACGCTCGGCCAGAAGATGTACGAGGCCATGGACAGCATCGCTGCGGAAGGCCCCAACGGCTTTCGCATGACCTTCAAGCAGCCCTTCGGCGTGGTGCTCGACGCGCTGGGCAAACCCAACCCGCTGGTGCCGTTCATCATGCCCAGGCGCGTGGCCGAAACGCCCGCCGACAAGCAGATCGAAGAGATGATCGGCTCCGGTCCCTTCACCCTCGCCAAGGCGGACTTTCGCCCGGGCGACCGCGTGATCTACCGCAAGAACGCCGCGTACGTGCCGCGCAAGGAAGCGCCCTCGGGCTTGGCAGGCGGCAAGGTGGTGAACGTGGACCGCGTCGAATGGGTGCTGCTGCGCGACCCGCAGACCCAGGTCAACGCCTTGCTGAACGGCGAGGTCGACATGCTCGAAGGCGTGCCTGCCTCCGGCTACACCGACATGCGCACCAACCCGAAGATCGAGCTGGTGGATGTGATGCCCGCAGGCCCTTTCACGGCGATCTACAACCACAAGGTCCCGCCCTTCAACAACCCGAAGGCGTTGAAGGCGGCCATGCTCGCCATCAACCAGGAAGCCATGCTGCGGGCTCAGGCCACCTTCCGTGACTTCTATAAGCCATGCGCGTCCATTTACCTGTGCGGCTCGATGTATTCGAGCGACAAGACGGGCTTCTTCACCGGCAAGCCGCAGTTCGAGGAAGCCCGCAAGCTCTTGAAGGAGTCGGGCTACGACGGCAAGCCCGTCGTCATCCTGCTGCCGGGTGATGCGCCGGCGCTCAACAAGATGCCCGCCGTCTACGGACAGTTGCTCAAGCAAGTGGGCTTCAACGTCGACGTGCAGACCACCGACTGGGCCACGCTCGTGACGCGCCGCACCAAGAAGGACCTCCCGGAAAACGGTGGCTGGAACGTCTTCATCACGTTCTGGGGTGGTGTGGATGCCAGCAACCCCATCAGCTACGGCCCGCTGACCGGCAACGGCGACAAGGGCTTCTTCGGCTGGCCGACCGATCCGGAACTCGAAGCGCTGAAGTCGCGCTTCATCGAAACGACCGACCTGGCGCAGCGCAAGGACATCGCCACGCAGATCCAGCTGCGCGTGCTCGAAGGCGGCGTGATCGCGCCTCTCGGCGAAGGCAAGGCGCCCACTGCCGTGCGCCGCGGCGTGGTGAGCGGCCTGCTGCCCTCGCCCGCCGTCCTGTACTGGAACGTGCGCAAGAACTAGGCGCCGCCCCTTCTTTCTCTCTCTGTCATCGAGGCGTCGACCGGTTGCACCCGTTGCAGCCGGTCGGGGAATTCCTTTGCCCTCGCCAGCCGATCCATCGCTCGAACGAGACCTTCTCACATGCTCAACTTTCTGTTGCGGCGCGGCCTGGCCACGGCGCCCGTGCTCCTGATCGTGGCCGTCATCGTCTTTCTCCTGCTGCGCATGACGCCCGGTGATCCGGCGGCGGCCATCGCGGGCGATGGCGCCACCGTGCAGGACATCGAGCGCATCCGCGCGCAGCTCGGCCTGGACGCACCGGTCGTCAGCCAGTTCTTCGGATGGCTGGGCCACGTGCTGCGTGGGGACCTGGGCTACTCCTACTTCTACAAGATGACCGTGACCGAGCTGATCGGCCAGCGGCTCGAGCCCACGCTGTCGGTGGCCGCCCTCACGGTCGTGCTCACCGTGCTGATCGCCGTGCCGCTGGGCGTGCTGGCGGCTTCGCGGCGCGGCGGCCGGCTCGACCGCTTCATCATGAGCGCGTCGGTCCTCGGCTTTTCGGTGCCGGTGTTCGTCGCGGGCTACCTGATGATCTGGCTGTTCTCGATGCAGCTGGGCTGGCTGCCGTCGCAGGGCTACAACCGCATCGGCGAGGGCGTCGGCCCGTGGCTGCGCAACCTGGTGCTGCCCTGCGTCACGCTGGCCGTGATGTATGCGGCGCTGATCGCACGCGTGACGCGGGCGGCGGTTTCCGAAGCGCTGACCGAAGACTACGTGCGCACCGCGCGTGCCAAGGGCATCTCCGAGCGGCGCATGCTGATTCGCCATGCGCTCGCCAATGCGGCGGTGCCGATCGCCACCATCATCGGCCTGAGCGTGGCCGGCCTCATCGGCGGCGTGGTGGTCACCGAAACCATCTACGCCATCCCGGGCCTCGGCCAGTTGACGGTGGACGCCGTACTTTCGCGCGACTACCCGCTCATCCAGGGCATCACCCTCTTCTTCTCGCTCGTCTACGTGGTCGTGAACCTGCTGGTGGACCTGAGCTACCTGCTGCTCGATCCGCGCATCCGCTACTGACGCACCCAGCCTCTCTTTCTTTCGGAGACCCTTTTCATGACTTCGATTTCCCTGACGGCGGATACGGTGGAGACGGCGGCCGCTGCGCCGCACCGCCGCAAACCGTCCCTCTTGCGCCGCGTTTTCGCAAACGCCGCCGTGCGCACGGGCAGCGTGCTCCTGTGCCTCATGGTCGTGCTCGCGGTCGCGGCGCCGTGGCTCTACACCATCGACCCCAACGCGATGGACCCGGCCAACTCGCACCTGTCGCCGGGCGCGCATGCCGAATTCACGACGCTCGCCGGCGACAGCTTCCAGCGCTTCTTCCCGATGGGTACCGACAGCATGGGCCGCGACATCTGGAGCCGCACGGCCTACGGCGCGCGCATCTCGCTGTCGGTGGGCGTGGCGGTCGCGCTGGGCTCGGTCGCGCTCGGGATGCTGGTGGGCATGGTCGCCGGCTACTTTCGCCGCCTCGACGGAACGATCATGCGGGTGATGGACGGGGTGATGGCGATCCCCGGCATCCTCTTCGCCATCGTGCTCGTCGCGGTCTGGCGGCCGAGCCTGTGGACGGTGATCCTCGCCATCGTCGTTCCCGAGACACCGCGCGTGGCAAGACTCGTGCGCTCGGTCGTGCTGTCGGTTCGCGAGGAGCCGTATGTCGAGGCGGCCATCGCGCTCGACACGCCCGCCTGGAAGCTGATGCTGCGCCACATCCTGCCCAACACGGTGGCGCCGCTGATCGTTCAGGGCACCTTCGTCTGCGCGGCCGCCATGCTGGCGGAAGCGGTGATGTCGTTCCTCGGCATCGGCCTGCCTTCCGACGTGCCGACCTGGGGAAACATCATGTCCGAGGGCCGCGCGTATTTCACGTCGCATCCATCGACCGTGCTGCTGCCCGGCGTCTTTCTCGCGGCCACGGTGCTGGCGGTGAACATGCTGGGCGACGGCCTGCGCGATGCGCTCGATCCCAAGTTCAACAAGCGCGGGAGCTGACCATGACACGCACGTCTTTTTCAACCACCCCGCCCGCCGCCGGATCGCCCTGCCTTGTCGTGCGCGACCTGTGCATCGACCTGCCCGAAGGCGCGGACCGGCCACATGCCGTCAGCGGTGTTTCCTTCGACGTGATGCCCGGCCAGGTCGTGTGCCTGCTGGGCGAATCGGGCTCCGGCAAATCGGTGATCGCCCAGGCCGTGATGGGGCTCCTGCCCGATGCGCTCAAGCCTTCGGGCGGACGCATCGAGGTGCTGGGCGAGAACGTCCTCGCAGCCGACGCCGCGCACCTGCGCGCATGGCGCGGTGCACGCATGGCGATGGTGTTCCAGGAGCCGATGACGGCACTGAACCCGGTGATGCGCTGCGGCGCGCAGGTCGATGAAATGCTGGCCGAACACACAGCACTCGGCGCCGCGGAGCGCAGGCAGAAGGTGCTGGCCATCTTCGCGCGCGTCAAGCTGCCGGAGCCCGAGCGCATCTACGACGCCTACCCGCATCAGCTCTCGGGCGGACAGCGGCAGCGCATCGTGATTGCCATAGCGCTCATCCTGCGCCCTGCGCTGCTGATCTGCGACGAGCCGACCACCGCGCTGGACGTGACCACGCAGGCCGAGATCCTGTCGCTCATCCGCGAGATGCAGCAGGAGAACGGCACGGCGGTGCTGTTCATCACGCACGACTTCGGCGTGGTCGCGGACATCGCGGACCATGTCGTGGTGCTGCAACTCGGCCGCCAGGTCGAAAGCGGCCTGAAGGACGACGTGCTGCGCCGCCCGAAAGAGCCGTACACGCGCATGCTGCTCGACGCCGTGCCGCGCCTGGAACCCGCTTCACGCCCTCCCGTCGCCGACGCACCGCCGTTGCTCGACGCACGCGGCGTGACCAAGACCTACCGCTCCGGCTCGTGGCCCGGCAAGCGCCGCACGGTGCATGCGGCCACCGACGTGTCGCTCCAGCTCCACGCTGGCGAAACCGTGGGCATCGTGGGCGAGTCGGGCTCGGGCAAGTCCACCGTGGCGCGCTGCATCGCGCGGCTGATCGAGCCGACCGGCGGCGAGGTCTGGGTGCCTCACCTCGAAGCGCAGCACGCGCCGCGGGCACGGCTCTCGGCGTTCCGGCGCATGGTGCAGGTCGTGTTCCAGGACCCGAACCGCTCGCTGAATCCGCGCCGCACGGTCGGCCAATCGATCATCGAAGGGCCGGTGAATTTCGGGCTTTCTCCCGAGAAGGCCTGGCAGCGCGCCGAGGAGCTGATGGACCTCGTGCGGCTCAAGCCCGAGGTGCTGCATCGCTACCCGAGCGAGTTCTCCGGCGGCCAGCGGCAGCGCCTGTGCATCGCACGCGCGCTGGCCTGCGAGCCCCAGGTGCTGATCGCCGACGAAGCTGTTTCGGCGCTCGACGTTTCCGTGCAGGACCAGATCCTCAAGCTGCTCGCGGAGATCCAGCAGCGCCTGTCCATCGGCATCCTCTTCATCACGCACGACCTGCGCGTGGCCAGCCAGATCTGCGACCGGCTGATCGTCATGCACAAGGGCCGCATCGTCGAACAAGGCACCGCGCGCGACGTGCTGCTGTCGCCGCAAGAGGCCTACACCCGCTCCCTGTTGGCCGCGGCCCCTGGTCAGGGCTACGCGTTCGGCCAGGGTTGATGCGCGCGCATCGACTCCTGGCTCCGATCAACAACATCCCCGACCCGCAAAGAGAAACAACATCATGGACACACCCCTGTACGCCCTCAGCGCCGTTCAACTGCTCGAGCGCTATCGCGCCCGCACCCTCTCTCCCGTCGACGTGACGAAGGCCGTGCTGGCGCGCATCGAGCGCTGGGAGCCGAGCATCCACGCCACCTACGCGCTGGATGCCGAAGCAGCCCTCGCCTCGGCGAAGGCCTCCGAAGCACGATGGACACAGGGCACGCCGCAGGGCGAGCTCGACGGCGTGCCGGTCACGCTCAAGGAGAACATCGCCACGCGCGGCACGCCGTCGCCGATCGGCAGCGCCGCCACGGTGCTGTCGCCTGCCGCGGCGGATGCGCCTGCGGCTGCGCGCCTGCGCGAAGCGGGCGCGGTCATCGTCACCAAGACGACGATGCCGGACTTCGGTTTTCTCGGCGCGGCCCCGTCGAGCTTTCATGCGCTCACGCGCAACCCCTGGGACCTGAGCAAGAACACCGGCGGCTCCAGCTCCGGCGCGGGCGCCGCTGCAGCAGCGGGCTACGGCCCCTTGCACCTGGGCACCGACATCGGCGGCTCGGTGCGCATTCCCGCCAACTTCTGCGGCGTGTTCGGGCTCAAGCCCAGCCATGGACGGATTCCCGTCGATCCGCCGGCAGCCGCACGCGTGATCGGCCCCATGACGCGCACCGTCGCCGACGCCGCGCTGCTGATGAAGGTGGTCTCGCGCCCCGACCCGCGCGACTACATGAGCCTGCCGGCGCAAGACATCGCATGGGAGCAGCTCGGCCGCGACGTGCGGGGCCTGCGCATCGGCCTGTGGACCGACACCGCGGGCGGCTGGCCGATCGACCCCGAGGTGAAGGAAGCCGTGCTGGCCGCGGCGCGCCTTTTCGAGCAGGCCGGCGCCATCGTGGAGCCGCTCACCGACTGGACCACGCTGGAGATGCGCATGGGCATGGCGCACTTCTTCACCATGCGCTGCCGCGTCGATCTGGCTGCGATGCCGGTGGAACGCGCCAAGCTGGCTGCGGACTACATCCATGCAGCGGGCGAGTTCGCCGGCTCGCTTTCGCCCGAGGAAACCTTCCGGGCCTTCACACGCATGCAGGCATTGCGTGCGGCGACCGTCGCCGCCACGCAGCCCTACGACTACGTGCTGTCGCCCGTGTCGCCGGTGCTGCCCTTCGCGGCAGAGGCCATCAACAGCGGTCCGGAGAATCCACTGAAGGACTCGCACTTCACCTCGGTGTTCAACCAGTCGGAGCAGCCCGCGGCATCGATCAACTGCGGCTACGCCGCGAGCGGCCTGCCCATCGGCCTGCAGATCGCCGGGCGCCGGTTCGACGATCTTGGCGTGCTGCAGATGGCTGCGTTCTACGAGTCCGTGCGGGGGGCACAGGCGCCGTGGCCAGAGCCTGTGTGATGGCGACGAGGCATCGCCTGCAGCGATAGACGCGAACCTATTTCTACCAGGCCCAGTGAAGTTCAGCGGATTCCCTTGGGAAGCTGGATAGCATTGCGGCCCCAATAAACATCCCTAGGGAGAGAGAAGAAATGATCCGTTTGTCTCAAGCAGCGGTGGCCGCTGCCGTCGTGGTGTGTCTGAGCGGTTGCGCCAGCATCTTCAACGGCACCACCCAGCCCGTCGCCTTCAGCAGCGCACCCCAAGGCGCCGCAATGACGATCACCAACCGGGCGGGCGAGCCGGTGCACATCGGCACCACGCCATCGACCGTCACGCTCAAGCGCGGCGCGGGGTACTTCAAGTCCGAGGCCTACACGGTCACCATGAAAAAAGAGGGCTTCGCCGATGCTTCGCAGCAGGTCGACAGCCAGGTCAGCGGCTGGTACGTCGCCAACATCATGTTGGGAGGCCTGCTGGGCATGCTGATCGTCGATCCGGCTTCCGGCGGCATGTACACCTTCCCCGACACGGTCAAGGGCACGCTGGCGCCCACCGTTGCCGGCGTCGTCGGCACTTCGGCGGCACCAGCCACCGTCAAGTAAGCCGGCCCGCTGCGAAGGCCCGGGCGGCCGACGCAGCCATCGAGCGGCATCCCGCCGCTTTCGAAGCCCCTAGACTCGGACCGCATGAGCCGTCCGAGTCCCCGCAAAGCCCTCCTCTACGCCTTCGCCGTCGGCCTTTGCGCTCTCTTCATCTGGTATTTCAAGGTTCTGGCACTCGGCTACTACTGGCTGAGCACGACGCTGGGCGCATCGCAATGGGCGGGCAACTCGCTGTGGCTGCCGGGCTACCGGGTAGCGGTCGAGGGCATGCCGATCCAGGGCCTGACCCGCAACGCCTCGGGCCTGACCTTCAACACCGAAACCGGCACCCTCTTCACGGTCATCAACCGCCCGCCGCAGATCGCGGAGCTCACCACCGAAGGCCGGCTGCTGCGCGTCGTCGCGCTCGACGGCGTGAAAGATCCCGAGGGCATCACCTACGTGCAGGGCGACAGCTATGTGATCTCGGACGAAGACAGCCACCGCATGTACTGGGTGCAGATCAGCCGCGATACGCAGCGGGTGTCGGTGGCCGGCCGGCCGAGCCTGGGCATCGGCATCGACAAGCTGCACAACAGCAGCTTCGAAGGCGTTTCCTGGGACAGCGTGCACAAGCGCCTGTACGTGGTCCGCGAGAAACTGCCGATGCGCGTGCTGATGATCACCGGGCTGGACCCGGCCACGCCCTCCACCGGTTTCAACATCGACATCAGCGAATGGAAATCCTCGCGCGCGGCCTCGCTGTTCATGAGCGACCTTTCGTCGGTCACGGTGCATGACGAGACCGGGCACCTGCTGCTCCTGAGCGACGAGTCGGCCCTGATCGTGGAATATGCGCCTGACGGGCGCCCGGTCAGCATGCTGCCGCTGTGGCGCGGGTTCAACGGCCTGCAGCGCAAGGTGCCGCAGCCCGAGGGCGTCGCGGTGGGGCCGGACGGCAAGCTCTATCTGCTGTCAGAGCCCAACCTGTTCTACCGATTCGAGCGCGCGTCCGCGACGGCGCCTTCGCCGAAATAGAAAGACTGGATGTCGGCGCGCTGGCGCAGCGCCTCCGCATCCCCGCTCAAGACCGCAACACCGGCATCGAGCACCGTCGCCCGGTCGGCGTATTGCAGCGCGACGGTCGAGTTCTGCTCGGCCACCAGGATCGACAGGCCCTCTTGGCGGTTGAGCCGCCGCAGTTGCTCGAAGATGTCGCGCACCACCAGTGGCGCGAGCCCCATCGAAGGTTCGTCGAGCACCAGCAATCGGGGCCGCGACATCAGGGCGCGGCCGATGGCCGTCATCTGCTGCTCGCCGCCGGAGCAGAGGCCCGCCAGGATCTTTCGCCTGTCCTTCAGTTTCGGAAAGATCGCGTAGACCTTGGCAAGGTCTTCGGCAGCTTCCGAACGCCGGGCGCTGCGCCCGAGTGCGCCGGTCAGCAGGTTCTCTTCCACCGTCAGCGTGCGAAAGCAATGCCGGCCCTCCAGCACCTGCACCAGGCCGAGCCGCACGAGGTCGGCCGGGCTGGTGCGGCCCGTGTCGTGCCCGTCGAAGACGATGCGCCCGACCGTGACCTGCCCGCGCTCGGCCGGCAGCAGGTTCGACACCGCCTTGAGCGTGGTCGACTTGCCCGCCCCGTTGGCGCCGAGCAGCGCGTGGATCTCTCCGGCGCGCACCTCCAGGCTCACGCCGTGCAGCGCGGCAATCGAGCGCTGGTAGGCCGCCTCGACGGCGTCGATGCGCAACAGGGGCGTTGTCATTGCGGCGGGCTCGGCTCAGTCATCGATGCTCTTGCGCACCTTGACGTTCTTCTCTTTCGCATAGGCGAGCGACGACTTCTCGATGATCGGACGCAGCAACTTCCAGTCGGGTGCGATCCAGTCGGACACCACGTTCCACTTGCTGCCGTCCCACTGCTGGAAGGCCACGCGGCCGTCGCCTTCGTGGTTGTCCCAGGTCACGTTGATCGAATGGAACAGGCCCTTGGCGCCGAGCGCAGCGGCGCGCGCTTCGTCGATCTTCAGGTTCTCCAGGCCCCAGCGGATCTCGTCGCCGGTGAGCGTGCGCTTGCCGAACTTCGCCTGCGCGATGCGGATCGCCTCCACGTTCAGGATGCCGTTGAGCACACCCAGGTTGTGATAGACGCTGCCGATGCGTTTGGTGTCCTGCAGGTTGCCCTTGCCCGCGCCGTAGACGATCTTCGTGATGTCCTGCAGCACCGGGGACTGCGCGCCGGCCGCCACCGTGGTGATGGCCACATAGCCCTTGGCCGCATCGCCCGCGGGAATCACGTCTTCCTCGGAGTTGGACCACACGTTGCCCACGATGTGGTCGACCGGAAAGCCCGTCTTCTGCGCCGTCTTGAGCGCCACCGGGTTCATCACACCCCAGCCGCGCAGCACCACGTAGTCGGGCTTCACGCGGCGGATGGTGAGCCACTGCGACTGCTGCTCGTTGCCCGGATGCGGCACCTCGATCTGCTGCAGCGTGAAGCCGTACTTCTTGGCGAGCAGCTCATAGACCGGAATCGTCTCCTTGCCGTAGGGCGAGCCGTGGTACAGCACCACGATCTTCTTGCCCTTGAGCTTGTCGGTGCCGCCCTCCTTGCCCGCGATGTAGTTCACGATGCCCGAGGTCTCGCTGTACGGGTTGAGCAGCAGCGGAAAGATGTACTTGAACACGCGGCCGTCGGTGGTGTCGGTGCGGCCGTGGTTGATGGTGAGCAGCGGCACCTTGTCGGCCGTCACGCGGTCGATGAGCGCATAGGCGATGCCGACCGACAGCGGGTTCCAGGTCGCGATGCCGGGGCGTTGCTTCAGGCGCTCATACACCTCCACGCCGCGCTCCACTTCATATTGCGTTTCGCCCTCCTCCCAGGTCAGCTTGACGCCGCCCACGCCGCCGTCGCGCGTGTTGACGAGGTTCAGGTAGTCGATGAAGCCGCCGAAGAAGCCCGTGCCGCCGGCCGCGTAAGGACCGACGCGGTAACTCTGCAGCGGGAAGAACTGCTCGTTGCCATCGGCATGCGCGACTTGCAGGCCACTCGCGGCCAAGGTGACGGCCAGGGCCGCGGTTTTCAGGTGCTTGAGGAAGGACATGTTGATGAAGGCTGTTGGGATGGAAGCGAAGGAAAACGGAAAGGTGTGAGCTCAGGCCGGCACAAGCCGCTTGCGCGCGCGGTCCCACAGGGCGACCAGCCCCTGCGGCTCGACGGCGAGAAAGAAAATGATCAGAGCGCCCAGCACGATGCGTTGGCTCATGTCGAGCACGCCCGAATCGAACCAGCCGCCGAAGAGAAAGCTGCCCACGCGCGAGAGCAGCAGCGGAAACACCACGATCAGCGCCGCGCCAAAGAACGCCCCGCGGATCGTCGCGAGCCCGCCGATGATCACGATGAAGAGAATCTGGAACGAGCGGTCGAGGTTGAAGCCCGCCGGCTCCACGGTGCGCAGGTACACGAAGCCCCACAGCACGCCCGCCACGCCCACGATGAACGACGACACCGCGAACGCCAGCAGCTTGGTGCGCAGCACCGGCACGCCGATGACACGTGCGGCCAGTTCGTTGTCGCGCACGGCGATGAAGTGGTGGCCGGTCTGCGTGCGCACGAGGCGCCACGCGAGCAGCGTCAGCACGGTGACGATGCTCAGCGAGAAGATGTAGCGGCCCACCGGTGTGTCGAACACGATGCCGGCCACTTCGAGTGCGGGCGCGTCGATCACGCCCGAGGCGTTGTCGTTGCTGAACCAGCTGAACTTGGTGAGTGCCCATTGCACGAAGAACTGCGCGGCCAGCGTCGACACCGCGAGGTAGAAACCGCGCAGCCGCAGGCTCGGCAGGCCGAATACCAGGCCGACCGCCGTGGCGGCCAGCCCCGCGAGGCCGATGCTCACGAGCAGCGGCAGGCCTTCCACACGCAGGTTGAAGTTGTAGGCCGCGAACGCGCCCACCGCCATGAAGGCCGCGGTGCCCAGCGAGAGTTGGCCTGCGTATCCCGTCAGCAGGTTGAGCCCCACTGCCGCCAATGACAGCGCGAGGAACGGGATCAGCAGCGCGTCGAATACATAGCCTGAGGCGATGAAGGGCACGACGCCGAAGGCGATGGCCAGCACTGCCAGTGCTGCGAAGCCTGGTCTGTGGGTGAGCTTCATGCGACTTGCTCCGCTGTGCGTTGCATTTGCAGAGTCTGTTGTTTGGGGCGCTCTTGTTCAGGGCGGGTGCACAGGCCACCGGGTACTCCCCTCCGCGAATGTCCCCCGGGCTTCGCCCTCCTCCTTGATTTCGCTTCGTGGAGCACCCGATGCCCTGCGCACATGGAAGCGCTGCTGTTGTGCGGCCGATCAACCGGTGCACTGAAAAACGAGCGCGCCGATGGGGTGCCTTGCGCAGCGAAATCAAGGAGGAGGCGAAGCCGGGGGACATTCGCGGAGCAAGGTACCCCGTCGGCGCGATCGCGCCCTGAATGCATCACACCGCGACGAATCAAAAAGCGGAAGCTCATCTCAGGCCCTCTCGACGAGCTTCTGCCCGAAGAGCCCGCTCGGCCGGATCAGCAGAAAGGCCAGCGCCGCCACATATGCGAACCAGCTCTCGATACCGCCACCCACGAAGGGTCCGATGTACACCTCGGCCAGCTTCTCGAGCGCGCCGATCACCAGCCCGCCGACGATGGCGCCGAGGATCGAATCGAAGCCACCGAGCACCAGCACCGGCAACGCCTTCAGCACCACCAGCGAGAGCGAGAACTGCACGCCCAGCCGCGCACCCCACAGCAGCCCGGCCACCAGCGCGATGACGCCGGCCGCGGCCCACACCGTGGCCCAGATGCGGGGCAGGCGAAGGCCCACCGCAATCGCTGCGTAGGTGTCGTCTGCGACCGCGCGGAACGCGAGACCCACGCGGGTGTAGCGGAAGAAAGCAGAGAGCGCCGCCACCATCACGCCGGCCGTCGCGGCGGCGAACAGGTCGAAGGTCGAGACCATGATGCCGAGGAACTGCAGCGGCTCGTCTGCGATGCCGAGTTCCAGTGCATGCACCTGCGTGCCCCACACGAGCTGGGCGACGCCCTCGATCACGTACGAGAGGCCCAGCGTCGCCATGAACAGCGTGATCGGCGGCTGGTTCACCAGCGGGCGCAGCACGGTGCGTTCGATGACGAGACCCAGCAGAACCATGAGCGCGAACGTCAGCAGCAAGGCGAGCGCGAAAGGCACGCCGCGCTCCACCAGGCTCACGAAGGTAAGTGCGGCGAACAGCAACTGCGCACCCTGCGCGAAGTTGAGTACGCCCGATGTCTTGTAGATCAGCACGAAGCCGATGGCCACGAGCGAATACATCACGCCCGAAAGCAGGCCGCCGATGAGCACTTCGGCGAAGAAGCTCAGATCAGAGGCATCCATCAGCCCTGCTCCGCTTCGTCTTCGTGGGCCACGCCCAGGTAGGCATCGATCACCACCGGATCGCTGCGCACTTCGGCCGGCGTGCCGTCGGCGATCTTGATGCCATGGTCGAACACGGCCACGCGGTCCGACAGGCCCAGCACCACGCCGATGTCGTGCTCGATGAGGAGGATGGTGGTGCCGAACTCGTCGCGCGCGGCGCGCACGAAATGCACCAGCTCGCCCTTCTCGGTGACCGTCATGCCGGCCATCGGTTCGTCGAGCAGCAGCAGTTGCGGCGCGGCGACCAGCGCACGCGCGAGCTCGACGCGCTTCTGCAGGCCGTAGGCCAGCGTGCCGGACGGCCGCTCGCTCACGGCGCCAAGCCCGAGAAAGCCGATGATCGCGTCGGCCCGCGCACGCGCATCCTCGCGTTCACGCCGCGCGCGGCCCAGGCCGATGAGTTGTTCGATGAAGGTGGAGCGCGCCGCATCGACGCGGCCGAGCACGACGTTGTCGCGCACGCTCAACCCCTTGAAGAGCGCGAGGTTCTGGAAGGTGCGCGCGATGCCCAGCCGGGCCAGACGCGCCGTCGGCACATGGCCGAAGCTGCGCCCACCGATCCACACGCGCCCGCGGTCGGGCCGGTACAGCCCGCTGATGACATTGACCAGCGAACTCTTGCCGGCGCCGTTCGGGCCGATGACGGCGCGGATCTCGCCCTTGGCGATCGACAGGTCCACGCCCGACAGCGCGGTGACGCCGCCGAAGCTGAGGTCGATGCCTTCCAGCCGCAGCACGGCCGAGGTGACCGTGTCTTTTCCGGCTGGTGCCGCGCGTCCCGCCGGCATGAAGGCCACCGGGTCGACACGGAGCGAGACCGGACCCGCTTCGAAGAGAAGATCGGGCATCGCAAGACTCACGCGACGGCTTCCAGCGCCGGCTCGCTGTGCTTGCCGGCATTCGCGCCCTGCTCGGCTTCCTCGAGCTTGCGCACCAGCGGCAGCACCTTCTCGCCGAAGTACTCCACCTCTTCGATGAAGTGCAGGAAGCCGGTGAGGATCAGGTCGACGCCGATGGCCTTGAGCGCCACGATGCGTTCGGCAATCTGCTGCGGCGTGCCGATGAGGTTGGTGCGGAAACCGTCGTTGTATTGCACGAGGTCTTCGAACGTGGACTTCGCCCAGTTGCCCTCGCCTTCAGGCGACGACTTGCCGGCCTGCTTGGCCGCATCGCCGAAGGCATGCACCGCCTCGACGTGGGCGTGCTTGATGATGTCGGCGAGCACGGCCTTGGCTTCTTCTTCGGTGTCGCGGGCGATCACGAAGGCGTTCACGCCGATGCGCACCGTGTGGCCGTTCTCCGCGGCCTTGGCCTGGATGTCGTCGATCTGCACCTTCAGGCCTTCGGGCGTGTTGCCGTTGGTGAAGTACCAGTCCGACACGCTGGCCGCGTTGTCGCGCGCGGCGCGCGAGCTGCCGCCCTGGAAGATTTCGGGGTGAGGTTTTTGCACCGGCTTCGGGCTCAGCGTGTAGTTGCTGAAGCGGTAGAAGTCGCCCTTGAAGGTGAAGTTGTCCTCGGTCCAGATGCCCTTGAGCGCGCGGATGAATTCGTTGGAGCGGCGATAGCGCTCGTCGTGCTCCAGCCACGGCTCGCCGATGGCCTGGAACTCGCCCTTGAACCAGCCGCTGACCACGTTGATGGCGATGCGCCCGTTGGAGATGTGGTCGATGGTGGCGATCTGCTTGGCCACCACGGCCGGGTTCCACGGGCCGGGCAGGATCGCGGCCAGCACCTTGAGCTTGGTGGTCGCATGCAGCAGCGCCTGGCTGAACGACACCGACTCGTGCTGGTACTCCGCGCCGTAGCCCGCGGTGAAGCGGATCTGGCTGAGCGCATATTCGAAGCCGGCTTTTTCGGCCGCGAGCGCGAGGCGCTGGTTGTATTCGAGGCTCCAGTCGGTGCGCTGCTCGATGGTGCTGACCACGAGGCCGCCGCTGACGTTGGGCACCCAGTAGGCGAACTTGACGGGGGCGGTGGTGGAAGACGGTTGGCTCATGGCGAGGTTCCTCTTTGTGAACGGTCGATTCGGGATTGCTTCAGGCGGCCAGCGCCACGGGCACGGGCTTCTGGACGACGGGTGCGGCGGCCGGCGAGGCCTCGCGCAGTTGCGGCACGGCGCGCGCCACGGCCAGCGCGATGCGTTCGCGCAGCGCCGGGTTGGCGATCTCGTAGCCCTCGAAGTCCTTCTCGACGGCATAGACGCCGATGGGCAGCGTGCGCGCCTGGAAGAAGCTGAAGAGCGGGCGCAGCTGGTGGTCGATGACCAGCGCGTGGCGGTCGCTGCCGCCGGTGGCCGCGAGCAGCACCGGCTTGTCGGTCAGCGCTTCGTGATGAACGAAATCGAACAGGTGCTTGAAGAGCCCCGTGTACGAGCCGCGGTACACCGGGCTCGCCACGATCAGCAGGTCGGCGGACTCGATGGCCGCAATGCTTTCTTCGACGGCCGCGGGCAACTGGTTGCGGTACAGCACGCCGGCGAACTGCGGACCGATCTCGCCGAGCGAGATCACGCGCGCATCGATGGCGACCTCGTCGCCGAGCGCGGCCAGCAGCCGGTCGACCAGCACCAGCGTGCGCGAGGGACGTTGCAGGCTGCCGGAAACGGCAACGACTTTCAGTTTTCGACTCATGTTGATATGACCTTTGTTTGGAAGCTGCGACCCGTTCGCGGCACATTGCATATAAGCGAATGGCGTGCCACTTCGCGAGGCCTTATGAATCAACGAGTTAGAGCGAAATGACTGCTTTCGCGCATGCTGGATCGGCAGCAGGCTGCGGCTGGATTGCTGCTGGATCAGCAGCGTTGCCGCCATAGTTGTTTGAAGCAGATCGGTATGCGCGCATCGCATGAACGCCAGGCAGCAACACGGCAAGAAACTGCTGCCGTTGCAGCAGCGCCGTGCGCATGCGCGAATCCGTCAGCTCGCTTGTGCGAGCGGCTCCGGCTGCTTCGATTGCAGCCCTGCTGTTCGAACCTGCGCCTCCTCGCGCTTGACGCGCTCGATGTCGCGGTAGCGATGCGCAGGATGGCTGTCCGGCAGCAGCGGTCCCAGGCCGAAGAGCTTCTCGCGCAGCGTTCCCGGCGCATAGGCCTTGGGGTAGACGCCGCGGCGCTGCAGTTCGGGCACGAGATGCGTCACCACGTCCTCGAAGGTCTCGTGCGCCACGGCATAGGCCAGGTTGAAGCCGTCCACATCGGTCTCTTCCACCCATTGCTGCAGGATGTCCGCCACCGTGCTTGCGGACCCGACGAACACCGGCCCCATGCCGCCCACGCCGCCCCACACTGCCAGCTCCTCGATGGTCCAGGCCTTGTCGCCGCCCGCCAGATGCTCGATGGCCGAGACGATGGCGTTGGTCTCCACGCGCCGGACCAGATCGGTCGGCGCGTACTGGCCGAAGTCGATGCCGGTCCAGCCCGACATGAACACCAGCGCGCCGTCGTAGGACACGTAGCGCTTGTAGTCCTCGAACTTGGCCTGTGCCTTCGCATCGGTCTCATCGACGATCACTGTGACGAGGTTGTAGATGAGCAGCTTGCGCGCATCGCGTCCCGCCGCCGCGGCTTGCTCGCGTACTTCGCGCACGTAGTTCTTCAGCGTGGATTGCCTCGGCGCAGCCACGAACACGCACTCCGCATGCTGTGCTGCAAACGCCTTGCCCGGCCCTGACGCACCCGCCTGGTAGAGCACCGGCGTGCGCTGCGGCGAGGGCTCGCACAGGTGATAGCCGGGCACATCGAAGTACTCGCCCTTGTGTCCGATCTCGTGGATCTTCTCGGGGTGGGCAAAGATGCCGGTGCGCCGGTCGCGCACGACGGCATCGCTCTCCCAGCTGCCCTCGAAGAGCTTGTAGAGCACCTGCACGTATTCCTGCGCGACCTCGTAGCGGTTCTCGTGCTTGCGCAGGCCGCCCTGCCCGATGTTCTTCGCGCCGCTCTCCAGGTACGAGGTGACGATGTTCCAGCCCAGGCGGCCCTTGGTGTGGTGGTCGGCCGTGGAGAGCCGCCGCGCAAAGGTGTAGGGGTGCTCGAACGAGGTCGACGCCGTGATGCCGATGCCCAGGTGTTCGGTCACCATGGCGATGGGCGCCGCCAGTTGCAGCGGATCGTTCACCGGGATCTGCGCCGCCTGCTGCAGCGCGTGGTAGTTGCCGCCCTTGTACACGTCGTAGTAGCCGATGACATCCGCGATGAAGATGCCGTCGAAGAGGCCCTTCTCCAGAACCTTCGCCAGATCGGTCCAGTAGTTCAGGTCCTTGTATTCCCAGGATCGATCGCGCGGATGCGCCCACAGCCCGGGGGACTGGTGCGCCACGCAGTTCATCTCGAAGGCGTTGAAGCGGATGGTCTTGGTCATGCGCGAATCCCTTCTCTTCAGCTCCAGGCGTGACGCGGCACGTGGACCCCGTTGAGCTGGTAGTTGCCTAGGTGGTAGTACTTCCAGCGCACCGGGTCGTGCAGCGTGTGCACGCGCGCATTGCGCCAGTGGCGGTCGAGGTTGTGCTCGGCCAGCGTGGAGCGCGTGCCCGCCAGTTCGAAGAGCTTGTTCGAGGCGTTGATGGCCACCTCGGTCGTCAGCACCTTGGCCTCGGCCGTGGCCACGGTGGCGGCGTTGACCAGGCTCTCTTCGGGGTCGGCCAGCGCCCGGTCGATGGCGCGGCCCGCGCGCTCCAGCAAAGCCTCGGCGGCGTGCAGGCGCAGCGTCAGGTCGCCGATGGCGCTGATGATGAACGGGTCTTCGGCCGCGGTCTCCTTGCCGCTGTCGATCCACGGACGGCTGCGGGTGCGCACGAAGGCGATGGTCTCCGCAATCGCGGCGGCGGCAATGCCCGCGTCGATGGCGGCCTGGATGATCTGCGAGATCGCGCCGGCCGCGGTGGGCCGGTCGAACGCGGCCACGGGCAGCAGGCGGGTGCGCGGCACGCGCACATTGGCGATCTGTATGGAGCCCGACGCGGTGGTGCGCTGGCCGAAGCTCGACCAGTCGTTGTGCACCGTGAGGCCCGGCGCATCGCGTTCGGCAAAGGCCAGGTAACCCTTGCCCTCCACCGGGTCCACCGCCACGATGGGCACGATGTGCGAGAGCAGCGCACCGGTGGTGTAGAACTTCTGCCCGTTGATCACCACGTCATCGCCATCGAACACCAGCGTGGTTTCGAACGCGGCGACGTTCTTGCTGTTCTTCTCAGAGAAGGCATTGCCGAAACGGATGCCTTTCAGCACCAGGCCGAACAGCTCTTCCTTCTGCTCAGGCGTGCCGTCGAGGTCGATGTGGCCGACAAGCGCCAGATGGTTCTGCGTGATCTGGGCGATGCTCGAATCGCCTTCCGCCACGATGCGGATCACATCGGCCAGCGTGGCGAAGGACACGCCCGCGCCGCCGTACGCCTTGGGCACGGTGATGCCCCAGAGGCCGCTCTGCGAGTAGGCGTCCAGCTCGGCCAACGGCAGCAGCCCGTCACGGTCGCGCAGCGCCGACTCGGAGCCGAACTCGGCGGCCAGGCGCCGGGCAACGGACACAGCCTCGGCATCGTCGCGAATGACATGGGCCGGTTGGGCCGGACGCGGGCGCGGTGCAAACGGCTCGGGGGTGTTGACGCGGGGACGGTCCAGGGTTGCGGTGGTCATGGTGAACTCCAGAAAAAGGGGAAAGAACGGACTGACGAGAGAACAGAACGCGATGCGGATCAGGTCTTGCGGCCGGGGCCGCTGCCGATCTGCCAGACATAGGGCGGCTCGGTGCCGTTGACGCTCCAGTCGCCCACGATGCGCGCCTTGTAGACGATGGGGTTGTGCGAGGACACCGTGCGCGCATTGCGCCAGTGGCGGTCCAGCGACTTGGAGGTGCTCGCGGCCGAGGCCCCGAGCGCATTGAAGAGGTCGGAACCCGCGCGCAGCACCAGCTCGGACACCACGATCTGGCCCTGCGCCGATTCGATCTCGGCATCGATGTTGGCTTGCCGCTCCGCTGCCTCGTCGCCGTGCAGGCGTGCCTCGTAGGCGCGCTGGGCCGGCAGCGTCGCGCGCAGCGCCGTGGCCTCCGCGGCATAGGCCAGCGCCGATATCTCGCCTGCGACCTGAAGGATCTGCGCGTCCTGGCTCACATGCTGTGCGTTGCCGTTGCTGTAGATACGCTGGCGGTTGCGCACCTCGTGCCCCACGTCGCGCTCGATGGCGCGGCCGATGCCAGCCAGCGTGGCGAGATGGAACAGTTGATAGAACGCCGTCTGGTACTTGAAGCGCGTCTCGAACGGAAACACGTTCTCGTCGTCGATGTGGGCGTTCTCGTACACCGAGGTGCCGCTGCCGGTGGTGCGCTGGCCGAAGCCGTCCCAGTCGTCGTGCTGCACGACGCCGGGCTGGTGGGTGCTGACCGCCGCCGTCACATCGGCATCGTTGTCGGCGCGGCGCGCATACAGGTCGACCCAGTCGGCAAAGATGCTGCCGGTGCTGTAGAACTTGCGGCCGTTGGCCACCCAGCGGCCGTCCTTTTGCGAGATGCGCGTGCCGACGTCGCCGATGGCCACCGCGCCGACTTCGGACCACGCATTGCCCACCAGCTCGCCCTTCACGAAGCGGCGCAGCCACACGTCGCGCGCCGCGCCGGGCGGCGCATTGAGGCGGTCTTCCACAAATGCGAAGTGCCCGCGCAATGCTTGCGGCACGTTGGAGTCCGCTTCTGCGAGTTCGATCAGCAACTGGAAAAGCTGCGGAATGGATGCGCCGCCGCCGCCGTGTTCCACCGGCACGCGCACCGCACCGAAGCCGGCTTCCTTCAGCCAGGTGATGGGCTCGAAAGGCAACTGGCGATTGCGCTCGCGCGCGAGCGCCGTATCGGCGATGCGCTGGAAGACGGGCCGGAACTTCTGCGCCAGCGCGGGATGCTCGTAGGGAGTCGACGCGGCAGTGGTGGTGCTGGCGCTGGTCGTGGCGCTGTTCGTGTGAGGGGCGAGGATGGTTTCAGTGCTCATGGCGATGCGAGGGCCTTGCGGCCTGGGTTGCGAGGGACAGGCGTGCGCCCGATTCGGGGTTGAACAAATGGGCGTGCGAGGGATTCCAGGTCAGCGTCACCTCCTCGCCCGCCGCGGCGCGGTGGCGTCCGGCGAGCCGTGCCAGCCAGGGGCCGGCATCGAATGCACCCGGCACGGTGCCGTGCAGCTCGGTGGTGGAACCCAGGTAGTCGACTGCGGACACGCGCAGCCGAAGCAGTGGCGCATCTGGCGATGCTTCGCCGGTCTGGAGCACGAGGTGCTCGGGCCGAATGCCAAGGCGCACCGCGTCGTCGTGCCGCCCGGCCGAACCGGGAGGCGCCGGCAGGCGGATGCCCTCGCCCAGCGAGAGCTGGCCCTGCGCCCATCGGGCATCGACCACGTTCATGGGCGGCGAGCCGATGAAGCGCGCGACGAACTCGTTGGCGGGCTCGTCATAAAGCGTCAACGGATCGCCCACCTGCTCGATGCGGCCGGCGCGCAGCACCGCGATGCGGTCGGCCATGGTCATCGCCTCTTCCTGGTCGTGCGTGACATAGACGGTGGTGGTGCCCAGTTGCCGCTGCAACGCACGGATCTCGGCGCGCATCTGCACGCGCAACTGCGCATCGAGGTTGGACAAGGGCTCGTCGAAGAGAAACGCCCGCGGCTCGCGCACCATGGCCCGCCCCATGGCCACCCGCTGACGCTGGCCGCCCGAAAGCTGGCGCGGATAGCGGTCGAGGTAGTCGTCCAGATGCAAGGCGGCCGAGGCCTTGGCAATGCGCTGCGCGATCAGCGCCTCGCTCTGGCGTTGCTCGCGCAGGCCGAAGGCCATGTTGTCGTGCGCCGTCATGTGCGGATAGAGCGCATAGCTCTGGAACACCATGGCCAGGCGGCGCTGTTGCGGCGGCAAATGGTCTGCCGCCTCGCCGTCGAACGCGATGCTGCCGCCGTCGGTGGTTTCCAGCCCGGCGATGGCGCGTAGCAGCGTCGATTTGCCGCAGCCGGATGGCCCCACCAGCACGACGAACTCGCCCTCGCCGATGCCGAGGTGAACATCGCGCAACACGGCGGTGCTGCCGTATTTTTTGGACAGGCCGGTGATCTGTATGTGAGACATGGAACTCGAATGAAGAAGAGACAGCCGTGCGCTCAGCGCCCGGCCCCCAGGCCGTCGACCAGCTGCTTCTGAAAGGCCAGAGCCACCAGGTACACCGGCGCAATGCCGACCAGCGAGGCCGCGGCCATCTGCCCGAAGTTCACGACGCGCTCGCCCTGGAAGAGCGAGATAGCGACGGTGATGGTGCGGATGTCCGGGCGACTGTTGAGCACCGAGGCGAGCAGGAACTCGTTGTAGGTGAGGATCAGGCAGATCAATCCCGTGGAGACGAGGCCGGGCCACAGCAGCGGCAGGTTCACGCGCCACAGCGTGCGCCAGTAGCCCACCCCATCGAGCCAGGCGGCTTCGTCCAGTGCCACGGGCACCTGCTTGAAGAAGCTGCGCAGCAGCCAGAACGCGACCGGCACGTTCATCAGGCCTTCCACCAGGCCGAGCCCGAGGATGCTGTTGTTCAGCCCGGCGTGGCGCATCATGAAGAACAACGGCAGCAGCGCCACCACGGGCGGCGCCACGTAGCTGGACAGCAGCGCGCCGGCCAGCGCGGGCCCGCGCCGCAGCTTGACCACCGCATACGTCGCGGGCACCGCGATCAAGAGCGTCACGGCCAAGCTGACCAGCGCCACCGCGAGCGAGTTGAGCAAGTTCCGATGCAGCGGCGCAATGTCGAACACCGTGGACCAGTTGGCCAGCGTGGGCGCCAGCGGCAGGAAGTGGCCCGAGAGCACTTCGTCCCGCGTCTTGAACGAGGTCGCGACCAGGAAGGCGATCGGCAGCAGGCAGAAGACCAGCACCGATGCGAGCGCGAGTCGCAGCGCTGTCTTGCGCAGCCATTCGCGTGTGGGGACCGCAGGGCTCGTCCGGCCTCTGTTGTTCGCGTGCGTTGTCGCCGAGACGGCGCCGACTTGCGCGGTGGATGCGTGGGCTGTTGTCATGTCGCTGTGCGTATGGATGTGCGCAGAGGCTAGCCCGTGCGTCGCTCCACCCACGTCAGGGTGCGGAGGATCGGCCATGTCACCCAGGCCACCAGCAGGCAGAAGACCAGCGTCTGCGCGGCCGCCTGCCCGATGTCGAAGTTCTGCAGGCCCGACTTCCAGACCTCGTAGCTCGCCAGCGTCGTGGCGCGCCCCGGCCCGCCGGCGGTGAGGATGTAGACCAAATCGAAGGTCTTGAGCGACATCACCACCCGCAGCAGGAAGATGCCGACCAGCGCAGGCGCCAGCAGGGGCAGCGTGATCTTGATGAAGATCCGCCGCGGGCTCGCGCCATCGAGCGCAGCCGCCTCGTACACATCGGAAGGCAGCGCCTGCAACGCAGCCACGCACAGCACCACCACGAAGGGCAGCCACTGCCAGCTGTCCGCCAGCATCACGGCGGGCAAGGCCCATGTCGAGGAGCCCAGCAGCGACACCGGCTCGTGCACCCATCCCAGGCGCAGCAAGGTGCCGTTGAGCAAGCCGCCGGCCGGCGCCAGCAGCAGCTTCCAGGCGACGCCGACGAGCACCGGCGGCGTCATCAACGGCAGCAGGATCAGGCTGTACGCCCAGCGCCCTTGCCGCAGCGCCTGCAGCAGCAACGCGATCGCCAGGCCGAGCACCAGCTGGAACAGGCAGGCCGGCACCGCATACAGCACCGTGCGCAGCAAAGTGAATGCGAAGTCGGAGGTCTGCACCAGCGTCTCGAAGTTGCGCCAGCCTGCCCACGCGGTCAACGGCTGGCCCAAAGTGGACTTCGTGAAGGCCAGCGCCAGCGTGTAGAGCCCGGGCACGACGCACACCAGCGCGAGGCCGAGGGTCGCGGGCGTCAGCATCCAGCGCGGCGCCGTGTGCTGGCGCCGCGCGTGCCACGTTCCCGGCGATGGCTGGCCCATTGCACTCATGCGGCGAGCAACTGCACCCAGCTAGCCTGCGCGGCCTCCAGCGCCTCGCGGGGCTTCTTCTTGCCGGAGACGATCAGCGCGAGCTGCTCGGTCAGCGCATCCATCAGCTTGGGGCTCTGCGCCTGCAGCGGCCAGGCCAGCGCATCGCCGATGGCGGCCTTCAATTGCGGCTGCAGGATGGGCGCGGCCTTGATGTAGTCGGGATGGTTCAGCACCGAGGTGCGGTTCGGGTCGATGCCGCTGCCCGGCAGCACATCCTGCTGGAGCGAGATGTCCTTGCTGGTGGCCCACTTGATGAATTCCCAGGCGAGCTCGGTTTTCTTGGTGCCGGCCGTGATGCCGAGGCCGAAGCCCGCATTCAATGCCGCGCGCGGCGTCTTGTTCTCGCCGCCCACGGGCAGTTGCACCAGCGCCCACTTGTCCACGATCTTGGAAGAGGCGGGGTCCTGCGCGGTCACGCCCAGGTCGGTCCAGAAATCGATCATGGCCGCCTTGCCGGACAGGAACGCGGGCAAGGCGTGCTCGAACGCCGTTTCCGCGGGCGTGGGCAAGGCATAGGGGACGATGCGCGCCAACTCTTCCGCCGCGGCGATGGCCTGCGGGCTGGTCAACGCGGGCTTGCCGTCTGGCGTGAAGAAGCTGCCGCCGAAACCGGCCAGCCGGTTGGCGTACGACGACCCCACGATCACCGGAATCTTGAAGCCTTGCACCACCGCGCCGTAGATGCCGTTGGCGGACTCTTTCTCGGTGATGAGGCGGGCGGCGTTGTAGTAGTCGTCCCAGGTCTTGGGGGCCGTCAACCCATGCCGGCCGAAGATCTCGGTGTTGTAGAACAGGACATGCGTGTCGCCGTCGTAGGGCAGGCCCCAGCGGCGGCCATCGCGCAAGGTGTAGGTGTCGTAGAGCGACGGCAGGAAGTCGCCGGGCTCGATCTGCGCGCTGTCGCGGGCGATGCGGTCGGTGACGTCCACCACCACCTTGTCGGCCACCAGCGCGCCGAGCGTGTGATAGAAATAATCGATGACGTCGAACTGGTTCGCGCCCGACTGCACATCGAGCGTGGCCTGCGCATGCAGCTGGTCGTAGGGCACCGGCGTGACGGTGACCTTGGCGCCGGTGAGCGCTTCGAACTCCTGCGCCAGCAGCTTGCCCGCCAGCGCATGCGGCTGGTTGAACAGCAGGTTCAGCGACTGGCCCGCGTATTTCTTTTCGCTCGCGCCCACGTCCGCCGAGGCCACAGGCGGCGGCGCCTCGGCGTCTTTCTTGCCGCAGGCAGCCAGCGCACCCGCAGCGCCCAAGGCGGCTGCCGTGCCGATGAATCGACGGCGGTTCAGAGCCGATGCGATCGCGGAAGACGCAGTGGCCGACGAGCCGGGCGCAGCAAGGGCATTCTGTTTTCGACGCATGTTGATATGACCTCAGTTTGGAAGCCGCGATGTATTCGCAGCGCAATGGATATATGCGAATCGCGTGCCACTTGCCCGCTCTATATGAATCAACGAGTTAGAGCGCATCGACCGCTGTCGCGCATGCTGGGTCGGCAGCAGGCTGCGGCTAGGTTGCTGATGAGCCAGCAGCGCGGCCCTCCCCCAAGCGCACGCACAAACACAACGGGCCTGCGACGCGAGGTCGCAGGCCCGTTGCATCGGACGCTGAAGAAATTCAGGAATAGAAACTGGGCTGCGGCAAGCGCGCATTGAGCGCCCAGTCGCCGAGTTCGCGCACCTTGTAGTCGACCGGATCGTGCAGCGTGTGCACGCGCAGGTTGCGCCAGTAGCGGTCCAGCCGCAGCGCGGCGGTGGTGGCGCGCGCGCCCGTCACTTCGAACATGCGGTGCGCCACCTCGAGGCTCGCGCGCGTGCTCGCGACCTTGGCTGCGGCGACGGCGACGGCCACCTGTCCGCGCTCGTGTTCATCGAGCGAAGTGCCGCGCAGCCATGCCTGGTCGAAGGCCGCGGCTGCCTGGTCGAGCAGCATGCGTGCGCCCTGCAGCGCGAGCCAGAAGTCGCCGTAGTGCGTGAGCACATAGGGGTCTTCGTTCGCGGTCGGAGCCGTTGAGAAGAGCCAGGGGCGGCCCTGCTGCAACGTGAAAGCTTTCGCCTCTTCGAGCGCGCCTTCGCCGAGGCCCAGATAGATGTTCGCGAGGATCAGTTGCGCCAGCAGCGGGCGCAGGCAAGCGAACGGCGTCGAGAGCGGGCCGGGATCGAGCAGCAGCTCGCCTGTCTCGACCCGCACGTTGTCGAACAGCACGCTGCCGCTGTCGGTCTGGCGCTGCCCCATGTTGTCCCAGTCATCGCGCACGGTGATGCCCGCGCGCTGCGTGGGCACAACGCCGATCAGCAGCCGGTCGTTCGCATCGAGGGCCGAGGCGAGCAGCACGTCGGAGTCGCTCGCGCCCGAGCAGAAGCTCTTGCGGCCCGAGAACACATACCCGCCATCGACCGCCTCCGCGCGCGTGGACTTGTCCAGCGGATTCAGCGCATTGCCCCAGAACCAACGCTGCACGCGCGTCTGCTCGATCCATGGCTGCCACTGCGCGCGCTGCGCGAAGAGCTGCGTGGTCGCGAGCAGCAGGTGATGAAAGGCGAACAGGTGCGCCACCGAGCTGTCGACGCGCGCGAAGCCGCGCACCACGGCTAGCGTCTGCTGCCAGCTCGCGCCGAGGCCGCCGAGTTCGGTCGGCACGCTGAGCATGAGCAGGCCGCTGCCCCGCAGCAGGTCGCGCTCGGCCTTGGGCGTGCCGCCGCGCTGGTCGCGCTCTACGGCGGTCTGCGCCAATGCCTGCGTGATGCGCTGCACCGTTGCATGCCAGGGCACGACTTCATCACCGGCCTCTGCAGAGAAGTGCTTCATGCGGCGGCCTTCTCGCGCACCGGCGTTTGCGACGAAGGCGGCACGATGTCGTTGGCGATGACCTCGCCGAAGGGCCCGGTGATGTTCGCCTGCCCCGCCGGTCGCACATGGTCCAGCGGCAGCAATGGGAACAGCAGTTCGGCCACCCGGTACGCCTCTTCGAGATGCGGATAGCCCGAGAAGATGAAGGTCTCCACACCGAGCGCCGCGTACTCCTTGATGCGCGTCGCCACCTCCTCCGGGCTGCCAACGAGCGCCGTGCCCGCACCGCCGCGCACCAGGCCCACGCCGGCCCACAGGTTCGGCGACACCTCGAGCTTGTCGCGCCGCCCGCCGTGCAACGCGGCCATGCGCTGCTGGCCCACCGAATCGAAGCGCGAGAAGGCTTTCTGCGCGGCGGCGATGGTGTCGTCGGTCACATAGGAGATGAGCTCGTCGGCGGCGCGCCAGGCCGCTTCGCTGGTCTCGCGCACGATCACATGCAGGCGGATGCCG
Source organism: Variovorax sp. W1I1 (assembly GCF_030815625.1). NCBI lineage: Bacteria > Pseudomonadati > Pseudomonadota > Betaproteobacteria > Burkholderiales > Comamonadaceae > Variovorax > Variovorax sp. W1I1. Next base: position 3,254,558 of record NZ_JAUSWZ010000001.1, read on the forward strand.
AAGCGCAGCGTGCGGCCGTGCTTGGCCGCTGCGGCACGGGCCTTGGCGATCTTGTCGGCCACGTCCGCCGGCGGCTCGCCCCAGGTGAGGTACACATCGACCTGCTCGCCCGCGAGTTCGATGGCCGCTTCCGACGAGCCGCCGAACCACAGCGGTGGATACGGTTTCTGCACCGGTGGATAGAGCGTCTTCGCGTTCTCCACGCGCAGGTGCTTGCCCGAGAAGTTGACGGTCTCGCCCGCCGCCACGCCGCGCCAGATACGCAGAAATTCATCGGTGACTTCGTAGCGCTCGGCGTGCGTGAGGAAGCTGCCGTCACCGTGCTGCTCGTCGGGGTCGCCGCCGGTCACGACGTTGATGAGCAGGCGGCCGTCTGAGAAGCGATCGAGCGTTGCAGCCTGACGCGCGGAAACCGTCGGCGAAATGATGCCGGGGCGTATCGCGACCAGGAACTTGAGCCGATCGGTCTGTGCCGCGAGCGACGAGGCGACGACCCACGAGTCTTCGCACGAGCGTCCCGTCGGAATCAGCACGCCTTCGTAGCCCAGTTCGTCGGCGGCCTGCGCCACTTGCCGCAGGTAGCGATGGCTCACGGTGCGCGCGCCGCGCGAGGTGCCGAGATAGCGGCTGTCGCCGTGCGTGGGGAGGAACCAGAAAAGTTGCATGCGTCGGTTCAGCAGTTAGCGTGCCAATCGCCCTGCCTGCGGGAGCGCGCCAACGCACGCGATTTCTGCTGCTGGAGCAGCAGCCGAACACCACATCTGCTGCACGCGGCACATCGACCCGTCCGTGCTGCTGCCATGGAAGCAAAACGAGGATCGATAGACGTATCGCATCGTTGGTCGCGCTCTTCTTCGCCGCGAACATGCTGCTGGCGCAGCAACCGTGCTGCCTGCACATCATCGAGGACCTGTGTGTGAGTTCCGTTCTTTCCATTCCGGTTGCCGAATCCCCACGCGACATCGCGCGCGATCTCATGCAGCGCTTCGCCGCCACCGCGGTGGAGCGCGACGAGCGCGGCGGCACGCCGAAGGCCGAGCGCGATGTCCTGCGCGACAGCGGCCTGCTGGCCCTGAGCATTCCGCACGAGTTCGGCGGCGGCGGCGCGGACTGGCGAGAGACGCTCGATGTCGTGCGCCTGCTCGCAGAGGCCGACAGCTCGATCGCGCATGTGTTCGGTTTTCATCACCTCATGCTGGCCACGGTGCGGCTGTTCGCACGGCCCGCGCAATGGCAGCCGTGGTTCGAGCAGACCGCGCGCCGACGCTGGTTCTGGGGCAATGCGCTCAACCCGCTGGACGACCGCACGGTGTCGAGTGCGCACGAAGGCTGGCGCGAGTTCACCGGGCAGAAGAGCTTCTGCTCGGGTGCGCTCGATTCCGAGATGCTCATCGCCTCGGCGCGCGAAGCGGGCAGCGGCGCCTTCATCGTCGCGGCGGTGCCCACGGGCCGCTCGGGCATCTTCGTCGCGCCCGACTGGAACAACATCGGCCAACGCCAGACCGACAGCGGCAGCGTGACCTTCGAGAAGGTGCGCGTGGAGCAGCACGAGGTGCTGGCCGACCCGGGGCCGCTGTCGACGCCTTTCGCGTGCCTCCGGCCGCTGGTGTCGCAGCTCGTGCTGGCCAACATCTACCTGGGCATCGCCGAGGCGGCCTTCCACGACGCGAGGCACTACACGCTGCACGAGTCGCGCCCCTGGCATGCGGCACGCGTGGCGCAGATGCACGAAGACCCGTATGTGCTCGGCCACTACGGCGATTTCTGGGTCGGCCTGGAGAGCGTGCGGGTGCTGGCCGACCGCGCGGCCGACCGGCTCGACGCGGCCTGGCAGCGCGGCCCCGCGCTGACCGAGAGCGAGCGCGGCGACGTCGCGCTGGCGGTGGCCACCGCCAAGGTCGCGGCCACGAACACGGGCCTGGACATCTGTACGCGCATGTTCGACGTGGCCGGCGCGCGCGCCACCCACGGCGGCCTGCGCCTGGACCGCCACTGGCGCAACCTGCGCACCCAGACCCTGCACGACCCCGTGGCCTACAAGCTGCGCGAGCTCGGCGAATGGGCCCTCAAGCAGCAATACCCCGTACCGACCTTCTACTCATGACCGCCTACACCCGCCCCTTCGATGTGCTGCCATCGGTCGATGCCTCTTCCGCCGCCGACGAGGACTGGGACGCGCCCACGCTGCTGACCTTTCCCAATCCGCGCAAGCTGACCACCTCGATCCGCGCCACCGCGCAGGTGTTCCAGGACCCGCGCTCGGCCGCGCTGCTCGAACGCATCCGCATGGTGGCGCCCAGCGATGCCAACGTGCTCATCATCGGAGAGACCGGCACCGGCAAGGAATTGATCGCGCGGCATGTGCACGACCTGAGCCGCCGCAGCGGCAAGCCCTTCGTGGCGGTGAACTGCGGCGCCTTCTCCGAAAGCCTGGTCGAAAGCGAACTCTTCGGCCACGAGAAAGGCGCCTTCACCGGCGCGTTCTCGGCCAAGACGGGCTGGTTCGAGGCGGCCAACGGCGGCACGCTGTTCCTCGACGAAATCGGCGACCTGCCGCTGTCGATCCAGGTCAAGCTGCTGCGCGTGCTGCAGGAGCGCGAGGTGGTGCGCCTCGGTTCGCGCAAGAGCGTGCCCATCGACGTGCGTGTGGTGGCCGCGACCAATGTGCGGCTGCAGGACGCGGTGGCCGCCGGCCACTTCCGCGAAGACCTGTTCTACCGGCTGCACGTGGTGCACCTCGCGCTGCCCACGCTGCGCGAGCGCCCCGGCGACATTCTTCCGCTGGCGCGGCACTTCATCGAGGAATACCGCCAGCGGCTGGGGTACGGCGCGGTGCGCCTCGATGCGGGCGCCGAGCAGAAGCTCTCGGAGCACGGCTGGCCCGGCAACATCCGCGAGTTGGAGAACGTGATCCACCACGCGCTCCTGATCTGCCAGCACGACGTGCTGGGCGCGGAGCACCTGCACCTGTCTTCGCTGAACATCCAGAGGCGCCCGGCTGAAAGCGAGGCCTCTGCTGCGCAAGCCACGCCGCAACAGGCGCTGGAGACGGTGCTGCGCGAGCTGTTCAACGAGCCTCGCGAGCAGATGTTCGAACTGATCGAGGACACCGTGATGCGCACCGCCTTCGAGTTCTGCCACCGCAACCAGGTGCAGGCAGCGAGGCTGCTGGGGATCAGCCGGAACATCCTGCGCTCGAGGCTCATCAAGAGTCGAGAGATTACGGCTTTGAAATAACAGATGGAGGCCGGGAATGTGCAGCGGATTGTCAACGACCTCGAGAAAAAAAATCTCGTCGCGTTCGAGGCGAATCCTCACTACCGGCGCGCAGTTGGTCGTCCTGACCGAGAGAGGAAAACAGGTCTACACCGATGCCATGGCCTTGCAGGCGCCGTGGATCAACAGCCTCTGGGACGGGATCGCCGTGGACGACATCCAGACGATGCAAAAAATCATGGCGTCGCTGCGGCAGAAGCTGGAGCAAGACACGGAGGAAGAGGAGCCCGGCTGACCGCCGTCATCGGCCGGCCTGCGCGGTGCTCTCTCAGACCTGAACCGGCAACCGGTCCAGGAACTTGTCCAGCGTGATCGGATAGTCGCGCACGCGCACTCCCGTCGCGTTGTAGACCGCGTTGGCAATGGCAGCGGCCACGCCGCACAGGCCCAGTTCGCCGACGCCCTTGGCCTTCATCGGCGACATCGTGTCGTCCACCTCGTCGATGAAGATCACGTCCTGCTGCGGAATGTCCGCATGCACGGGCACCTCGTAGGCGGCGAGGTCGTGGTTGATGAAGCAGCCGGCGCGCGGGTCCACCACCAGTTCTTCCATCAACGCCGCACCCGCGCCCATCACCATCGCACCGATGACCTGGCTGCGGGCCAGCTTCGGATTCAGGATGCGGCCCGCCGCGCACACCGCCAGCATCCGCCGCAGCCGGATCTCGCCGGTGAAGGCGTGGACGCCCAGTTCCACGAAATGCGCGCCGAAGGTCTGGTGGGCGTATTGCTTGGAGAGGTCGCCGTAGGTCATCTCGTCCTCGGCCACGAGTTCGCCCTGCGCGGCGGCGTCCTTGAGCGGCACGCGGCGCTCGCCGGATTGCACATGCCCATCGGCGAACTCGATGCCGGTGGCAGCGAAGCCGAGTTTCTGCGCCACCGTCTCGCGCAGCTTCACGCAGGCCGCGTACACGCCGGACGTCGCAGACGCAGCGCCCCACTGGCCGCCGGAGCCGGGAGACTCCGGCAGGCGGCTGTCGCCGAGCCGCACTACGACTTGATCGAGGCGAACGCCCATCATCTCTGCCGCGGTCTGCGCAATGATGGTGTAGCTGCCCGTGCCGAGGTCGGTCATGTCGGTCTCCACGGTGACGACGCCCTGACCGTCGAGCCTTACCCGCGCGGCGGACTTCGCAATCGGCGCACCGCGGATCGCAGCCGCCGCGCCCATGCCGACCAGCCACTGTCCGTCGCGTACCACGCCGGTTTTCGATTGCCGCTGGCGCCAATCGAAGCGCTCGGCGCCCACGCGCAGGCATTCGACCAGTTGCCTCTTGGAGAACGGCCGCTGCGGCTCTTCCGGCGCGAACTGCGTGTCGTTGAGGATGCGGAACTCGACGGGGTCGATGTCCAGCTTCTCGGCCATCTCGTCCATCGCGATCTCCAGCGTCATCATGCCGGGCGCCTCCCCGGGCGCGCGCATGGCGTTGCCTTCGGCGAGGTCGAGCACGGCAAGGCGCAGCCGCGTCATGCGGTTCGCGCCCGCGTACAGCCAGCGTGTGGAGGCCGTGGCGGCCTCGGTGCGGCCGCCGCGCAGGTTGCCCGACCAGCTCTCGTGCCCGATGGCGGTGATCTTGCCGTCGCGCCCCGCGCCGATGCGAATGCGCTGGATCGTGGCGGGCCGGTGCGTCGTGCTGTTGAACATCAGCGGCCGCGTCAGCGCGACCTTCACCGGCCGTCCCACGGCGCGAGCGGCCAAGGCCGCGGCCACGGTATCGGCCAGCACGGTGCCCTTGCCGCCGAATCCGCCGCCGATGTAGGGCGCCAGCAAGCGGATGTTTTCCTTCGGAATGCCGAGGATCAGGCCGAGATCGCGTGCGCCCCAGTTGAGCTGCTGGATCGGACACCACACGGTCAGCCGGTCGCCTTGCCACACCGCGATGCTGGCGTGCGGTTCCATCATCGCGTGCGACTGGTCGGGCGTGGTGTAGGTCTCATCCAGGGTGACGGGGGCGGCGGCAAAGGCGCCCGCAAAGTCGCCGATGCCGCTTTGCGGCGGCGGCCCGAACGCAGCGGCCCTGGGTGTGACAGCGATGTCCTTGGCCGCAGCGAGATCGAACGCGCCATGCGCCCGCACATAGCGCACGTCCAGCAGCGATGCAGCCGCGCGCGCCTGCTCGAAGGTCTCGGCAACGACCACGGCCACAGCCTGCCCGTAGTGATCCACGCCCGGCCCCGCCAATGCGCGGTCGACATAGAACGCGCCGACGCCGAGCTTGCCGGCATTGCGTGCCGTCACGATCGCGAGAACGCCCGGTGCCGCCCGCGCACGCGATTCGTCGATGCTGGAGATACGCCCCTTGCCAATCGCCGCCCCCAGCACGAAGCCGTAGGCGGGCTTGCCGCCGATGTCGCGGTTCTCGTAGGCGTAGGTCGCGGTGCCGGTGGTTTTGAGCGGTCCGTCGATGCGGCTGACCGGTTGGCCCACGACCTTGAGCCGGTCGATCGGATTGCTGCCCGCAGGCTTGTCGAAATGCATGTTCCTATCCTCTTGGCTGCGCCAGCACGGCGGCGATGGCGCGCGTGGCCAACGGCAGTTTGAAAGCGTTTTCTTCGGTCGGCCTGGCGTCCGCCAGCAGGTGCTCGGACACGGCGCGCGCACCGCGCGGCAATGCGGCATCGGCCGCTTCGACACGCCACGGCCTGGGCGCCACGCCGCCCAGGGCCACGCGCCCCGTGCCGTCCGCATGAACGATTGCCGCCACCGACACCAGCGCGAACGCATAGGAGGCCCGGTCGCGCACCTTGTGATAGACCTGCGTCCCGCCGACAGGGCGGGGCAGCGTCACCGCCGTGATCAGCTCGGCCGGCTCCAGCACGGTTTCCACATGCGGCGTGACGCCGGGCAAGCGATGAAAGTCGGCGATCGGAATGGTGCGGGTCCGTCCATCCGGTCGCACCGTCTCGACCGCCGCATCGAGCACCCGCATCGCGACCGCCATGTCGCTCGGATGGGTCGCAATGCATGCGTCGCTGACACCGAGCAGGCCCAGCGACCGGCTCGCGCCGCCGATGGCCGAGCATCCGCTGCCGGGCGTGCGCTTGTTGCAGGGCTGGTTGGTGTCATAGAAGTACGGACAGCGGGTTCGCTGCAGCAGGTTGCCGGCCGTCGTGGCGCGGTTGCGCAATTGCCCCGAAGCGCCGGCCAGCAGCGCGCGCGACAGCACGGCGTAGTCCTTCCGCACGCGCAGGTCGGCCGCCAGATCGGTGTTGCGAACCAGGGCGCCGATGCGCAGGCCGCCTTCGGGCGTCGGCTCGATCTTGTCCAGCGCGAGGCCATTGACATCGACGAGGTGCGCAGGCGTTTCGATCTGCAGCTTCATCAGGTCCAGCAGATTGGTGCCGCCGGCAATGAAGCGCGTCCCCGGACGCTGCGCCGCCAGTGCGGTCGCCTCGACCACGCTGTTCGCGCGCTGGTAGCTGAAGAGCTTCATGCGCCCTCCCCGACTTCGGTGATGGCTTCGAGAATGTTGGCGTAGGCGCCGCAGCGGCAGAGGTTGCCGCTCATGCGCTCGCGCAGTTCCTGCGCGCTCAGCAAGGGCACCGATGCGAGGTCGGCCGTGGCGTGGCTCGGAACCCCCCGCTTGATCTCGTCCAGCACGGCGACTGCCGAGCAGATCTGCCCGGGCGTGCAATAGCCGCACTGGTAGCCGTCGTGCTTCACGAAGGCCGCCTGCATCGGGTGCAACTGCCCCGGCCTGCCGAGCCCCTCCACCGTCGTGACGCTCGCGCCTTCGTGCATCACGGCCAGCGTCAGGCAGGAATTCACACGGCGGCCGTCCACGATGACGGTGCAGGCGCCGCATTGGCCGTGGTCGCAGCCCTTCTTCGTGCCGTTCAGCGCGAGGTGCTCGCGCAGCATGTCGAGTAAGGTGGTGCGCGGGTCCAGCTCAAGGTCGCGCAGTTCGCGGTTCACGTTCATCTGCACCCTGTGCAGCGCGGCTGGCTGCATGGCGGAGGCCGGCGCCGAACTCGCAGCGGCGCTCGGCTGGGCCGGTATCTGCGTCGAGACGCCGGCGCCTACGCCCATGAGGAAAAGGTCGCGTCGATTGATGGTGACATCGCGGGGTTCGGCCATGTATGGACTCCTTCCAAGCGCTTCAGCCCGCGGGCTGCGTTGCCAGATGCCGCGCCAGCGCCTCGCGCGCACGCCGCGCGCTGTCGGCATCCACGCGATCGGCCAGCACTTGCCCGAGTTGCTGCATCTGCCGCGCCGACAGGCCGACGTTCATGCTGATGCGGATGTGCGCCTGCAGTTGCGACTCGACGCCCGCGAGCGCGGCCAGCATGCTGACCGTGGCGACCTCGCGGCTTTGCCAGTCGAGGTTGTCGCGCTCGAAGATGTCGCCGAACAGATGGGTGCGGAGGTATTCGTTCGCCACGGGCGCGAAGTCGAACAGCGGCCCCTGCACCGGCGCGCCCGACAGCTTGGTCTGGTTGGCGGTTCCTGCGGCCAGCAGGGCATCGCCCTTCGGAATCGGGCGGCTGGGTGCGCGGCCCGGCGCATCCTTCACGCCGCGCTGCTTGCGTGCCTCCACGACTTTCATCAGTTCCCCCAGCGCATTGAGGCTGCGCGGAAAACCGGCGTAGGCGTAGAGCTGCACCAGCACTTCCCTCGCATCGCTGACGGCGAGGCCGGCGTCCAGCCCCTGGTTCAGTGCGGCGTTCAATTTGGCGATGTCGCCGGCGGCCGCGAATGCGGCGATCGGCACGATGGCCTGCTGTGTGGCCGACAAGGTGTCGGCGTTGGATGTCGTTGTCATGTGGGTCGATTCCTGGTTCTGGGATGCATGGCCGACGGAAGCCGTCAGCCCGAGGGCCGTGATGGCGGCCATGGCTGCCGCGGTGCGGCGCCTAACGTGCGTGGTATTGCTCATCGCCCACCTTCTCCATCCACTCGACGTTCTTGCCGTCCACGGTGCCGGTCACGGCCAGGTGGCTCATCGCGGTGGTCGGTGCCGCGCCGTGCCAGTGCTTGACGCCGGGCGGACACCAGACGGTGTCGCCCGCGCGGATTTCCTGGATCGGCTTGCCCCATTCCTGCGTCAGCCCCACGCCCGACATCACCACCAACCGCTGGCCCGCGGGATGCGTATGCCAGGCCGAACGCGCGCCGGGCTCGAAGGTCACCATGCCGCCCGAGGCATTGATCTGCGCATTGGCAGGCCACACTGGATCGACCCGGACGTGGCCCGTGAAGTACTCGGCGGGACCGGCCGCCGAAGGCTGGCTCCTCGCGCGGGCGATCTGCTGCGCGGCGGCGATTTGCGGTTCGGCGCCGCCGGCCTGGAGCGATGCGGCGCACAGCGCGGCGTAGCACAAGGGTGATTTCATGGGGTGTCCTTTCTGCTGGCTGGATGTGGGTTGCAGCGGCGTCGAGTCGCGCGTCGGTCGGGTGCGCCGGCAGGCGGCGGCCGCATCGCGCAACGCCATGGCCCACGGTCGTTGTTGACTGAGATCAAGCGTAGGCGCGCATGCCCGCGATGACTAGCCACGCCGGCCCGCATGCACTTATCGACCTGCCGCATGAATCCCGCGCCGTCCTCCTACGTCGCACCGGCGGATCGATTGATGAATGGCAGCGATAGATGCATGCGGCCGCGAGGTCTGGTCGCGGAGCCGGCGCATGCCTAGACTTGGCCCGTGAAAACCAACGCCCCGAGACACGCATGCCGCGCGACGACTTCAACGACCTGCTCGCATTTCTCTCGGTAGCGCGCGAGCGCAGCTTCACGCGTGCGGCCGCCAGGCTCGGCGTGTCGCCCTCGTCGCTGAGCCACAAGGTGCGCGGACTGGAAAGCCGCATGGGCGTGCGCCTGCTCACCCGCACCACGCGCAGCGTGACGCCGACCGAAGCCGGCGAGCGGCTGATGGCGACCGTCGCGCCGCAGTTCGATGCCATCGAGACCGAACTGGAGTCCCTCGCCGAATTTCGCGACAAGCCGGCCGGCACCGTGCGCATCACCGCGGTCGACACGGTGGCGGACCTGTTCATCTGGCCGCGGCTCGCGCCGCTCCTGCAGCAGTACCCCGACATCAAGCTGGAGATCGACACCAGCTACCGCATGGTCGACATCGTCGAGGAGCGCTACGACATCGGCGTGCGCACCGGCGAAGCCATCGACCGCGACATGATGTCGGTGCGCCTCACGCCGGACTTCCGGCGCCTGATCGTCGGTGCGCCCGCCTACTTCGAAAACCACCCTGAACCGCGCACGCCGCAAGACCTTCTGCAGCACAACTGCATCACCCTGAGGCTCGCCACGCGCGGCGGCCTCTTCGCGTGGCCGCTGATGCGCGAGGGGCAAGCCGAGCGCGTGCAGGTGCAGGGGCAACTCACCTTCAACGGCACCTACCAGATCCTGCAGGCGGCGCTGGACGGCTGCGGCCTCGCGTTCTCGCCGGAGTACCTGGCCGGGCCGCATGTGCAGGCCGGTCGCTTGCGCTGCGTGATGGAGGAATGGTTTCCGACCTCGCCCGGCTTCTTCATGTATTACCCGAGCCGGCGCCAGAAGACGCAGGCGGTGGCGATGGTCATCGACGCGCTGCGCCTGGGAGATGCGCCGGGTTGAACTGCGGTGGGGTGCGCAGTGCGTCGATGACCAGCGCCAGCGTGCGCGTTGACTGGCGCCGGCTCGGGTAGTAGGCATGCAGGCCCGGGAACACAGGGGCCCAGTCCTGCAGCACGGCCTGCAGGCGCCCTGCTTCCAGGTGAGGCTGGACCAGGTCTTGCGGAACGAAGGCCAGCCCGCAGCCGCTGAGCGCCGCATTCAACATCTGGTAGACGCTGTGGAAGGTCGCCTGCCCGCTCACGTTCACCTGCAACTCGCGCGCGCCGTTTTTCAGCTCCCACGCGTACAGGCTGCCGCTGGAGGCCAGGCGCAGCGTGATGCAGTTGTGCGCCAGCAGCTCCTGCGGCGTGGCCGGCACGCCGTGCGCCGCCAGGTAATCGGGCGCGCCGACGATCAGCATCCGCTGGTCGGGCATGAGGCGCACGGCGACCATGTCCTTGGCGACCTGATCGCCCCAGCGCACACCGATGTCGAAGCCCTCGGCCACGATGTCGACCATGCGGTAGTCGGTGCTGATCTCGATCTTGAGATCGGGGTACTCGGCAATCAGCGGCCGCAGCCGCGGCCACAAGAGGGTGTCCACCACATGGTCGATGGCCGTGATGCGGATGGTGCCGGCCGACTTGGCGCCGAGCTCGCTCACGGCGGCCACCTCGGACTCGATGTCCTGCAGCCGCGGCGCCACCGTCTGCAGCAGGCGCTCGCCGGCCTCGGTGGGCGCCACGCTGCGCGTCGTGCGCGTCAGCAGGCGCACGCCCAGGCGGGTTTCGAGGGCGCGGATCGTGTGGCTCAGCGACGACTGCGACACGCCCAGCTTGGAGGCCGCGCGCGTGAAGCTGCGCTCGCGCGCCACCGCCATGAAAGCCAACAAGTCACTGATCGAGTCACGCGCCATTTGATCGCCAGGTTCGGTGATGCGGCATTCTGTCACCGGCCCGCTGTTGCACTATCCGCGATGGGCTGCCGCGCGCGTCAGCCTGAAACCTGCTTGCAGCTCTTGGATTGCTGCGCTTGCGCCAGCAAGTTCGACCTGCGCTCCGACTCGTTCATGTGGCTCGATGCATCGATGTAGCGAGCGGCGATCGCAAACGGTATGACGACCTTCCATGAGTTGCTCTTGGCCTCTGCCGAACGCTCCTGCGTCACCTGCTCCTGCGCCAGCTGGTCTGCGATGGCGCGGCAATCGAGCGAGGAAAACTGCGTTTCCGGCATGGTGCTCTTGGGGATGTTCGTGCAACCCGTCACGAGCAGAACGAGCGGGAACGACAGCAGCAACGCATATCTTTTATGGATCATCTGTTTCTCTTTGAAGTGGAGGACGCGTCGGCCTGGAACGGCATCGGTTTCAAGTTACGCGGTGCACAGGTTCGGCACGGCGACCTTCTGAAAAAGATGCGGCCTCGCGACCATCGACGCCGGATGCGCCTTCACCTTCTCCTTGAATCCTGGATGCTTGAACGCCGCGCGCCATGCTGCCGCGGATTCGAAGACGGCGTAGTTGAGATACGTCGGGCTGTCTCCCAGTGCGCGATGAAGCTGTGTCGAGATGAAGCCCGGCTGGCTCTTCATGAAGGCGGCATCTCCGGCCCACGCCTCCAGGAACGCCGCTTCGTCTTCGAGCGCCATGGTGCAGAGATTGACCAGCACGATGGGGCCGGCATCGATGTCCATCTGGCGGCTTATCGGAAATGACGGGTCGAGCGGCTCGAGATCGGGCATGTTTTCGGTTCCTTGAAAAATCGCAGTTCTGTCGGACCACCGGGTCGGCGGAGCGACATGTCTCCCCTCGACACCAACGCCTGGTGCCGATGAGGAATCCTGATTGAGACATGCACTCGTGCCAGTTTCTGGCACCAGTTCAGAACTCCTGCCGCGTTGGACGAAAGAGGATTTCGTTGATGTCGACGTCTTCGGGCTGGCTCATCGCGAAGAGCGCGCAGCGGGCAAAGCTGCTCGCGGGAACCGCGTTGCGCGCGTAGAAAGCCTGCATTGCCTGCGTCATGCCTTCGGCCTTGGTGGAGGCGGGCAAATCGGTGTCCACCGCGCCGGGCGAGAGGATGGTGGAGCGGATGTTGTAGGGCTTGAGCTCCTTGCGCACGCCTTCGGAAATGGCCCGCACCGCGAACTTGCTCGCGCTGTAGACCGCGCCGCCCGCGCTCACGATGTGGCCGGCCACCGACGAGACGTTGATGATCTGCCCGCTCTTTTGCGCCTTCATGTGCGGCAGCGCGGCAGCGATGCCATGGAGCACGCCCTTGATGTTCACGTCGATGGTCTGGCTCCACTCGTCCACGCGGAGCATCTCCAGCGGCGAGAGCGGCATCACCCCGGCGTTGTTGAGCATCACGTCGATGCGCCCGTGGGATTCGATGGCACGGGCCACCAGCGCCTGCACCTGATCGAGATGCACGACATCGGTCTGCACGATGCTCTCGGCACCGAGGCCGAGTTCTTCCGCCAGGGCCTGCAGGCGATCGAGCCGCCGCGCACCCAGGACCACCTTGGCACCGGCCCACACGAGATGGCGCGCCGTTTCCGCACCCAGCCCGCTGCTGCCGCCGGTGATGACGACCACCTTGTTTTCGATTCCTTGCATCGCGCTTGTTCTTTCTTTTTCTGCTTCGGGTTGAAGCTGCATCACAGGCCCAGCAGGCGCTCGGCGTTGCCGTGGGCAATGAGGGCCTTGTCCGCGTCGCTCACGGGCAGGCGCTCGATGAAGGCTCGCGCGCCGTCCAGGCTTTGATACGGGTAGTCGATCGAATAAAGAATGCGCTCGGCGCCCATCAGCGCATGAATGAACTGGAAGTGCGGCAGCGTGAGCATGCCGCTGGGCGAGACGTACACATGCTCGCGGTAGGTCTGCACGATGGGACGCCTGAGGCCCGAGGCTTCCTGCGGAATGGAGTCTTCCAGCCGCTGCAGGAAGAACGGCACCATCTCGCCCCAATGGCCGCTGATGACCTGCAGCCCGGGGTGCCGGTCGAAGGCACCCGCGAGCAGCATGCGCACGACCTGGATGCCCGACTCGTTGTGCCAGCCCCAGGCGAACATGGCCAGGCGCGCGCTGAGCTCGCGCTCGAGGCCACCGTAGTACGGCGCCTGCACCGCGGGCAGCGGCAGGCCGGGGTGCACGTACAGCGGCACCTTCAATTCGCTGAACGCCGCAAGGATCGGCTCATAGTGCGCGTCGTCCAGGAAGGTGTCGCCGGGCTGGCCATTGATGAGCGCGCCCTGGAGGCCGAGCTCTTTCACCGCCCGCTCCAGCTCGCGCGCGGCCGCCTCGGGCGCTTGCCAAGGCAGCGTGGCAAAACCCGCGAAGCGCGTGGGATGCGTCCGCGCCGTTTCGGCCAGCTTGTCGTTGGCCGCGCGGTTCAGCGCGATGGCCTCCGCGGAGGGCAGCAACTGCGGAAACCCGCCATAGGAGAGCACCTGCATGTCGATGCCGGCGGCATCCATGTCGGCCAGGCGCGCAGGCCCCATCTCCAGCCCCTTGCGCGCGGACTCGCTGGGCGCAATGACATGCGGGCGGCTCGGGTCGGCCACGTTCCGGCCGTCCACCACGCGACTGCCCCAGTCGCCGAAGTAAGGCGCCTCGGCGCGCACCAGCGCCTGGGTGGCGCCACCGATGGCACGGTCAAGCACGTGCTCTTCGACACAGATCAGTTTCACGCGATCCCCTTGAAAGCTTCAGCGGCCTTATGCCAACAGGGCGTCGCGCAGCGCGATGCCCAGGCTCGCGGCGGACTGCGGGTTCTGTCCGGTGATGAGCCGCCCGTCGACGACCACGTTGTCGGCCCAGTTGGCGGCGTTCTGATGCTGCGCGCCGCGTTCGTTGAGCGTGGATGCGAGCAGGAAAGGCACGACGTGCGTGGACTCCACCTCCTCTTCCTCGCCGTTGGTGAAGGCAGCCACCCGCTTGCCAGCCACCAGCAGGCTGCCGTCGGCGCGGCGCGCGTTGACCAGGGCCGCAGGGCCATGGCACACGGCCGAGACGATGCCGCCGGCCGCATCGATCTCGCGGATGGCCTTCTGCGCGGCCGCGTTGTCGGGGAAGTCCCACATCGTGCCGTGGCCGCCCGCAAAGAAGATGGCCGAGTAGCGCGACGGGTCCACATCGTCGATGCACAGCGTGTGGGAGATGGCGTGGCGGAAATCGGCATCGGCCCAGTAGCGGGCGATGACCGGGTCTTTCATGTCCTCAAGCCCATCGAGCGGCGCGTCGCCACCCAGGATGGACGCGAACTCCACCTGGATGCCGGCTGCCTGCAGCTTTTCCAGCGGATGGGTGACTTCGGCCAGGTTGTAGCCGGTGGGAATGCCCGTCGCGCCCTTCACAGCATTGCTGCTGACGACGAAGAGGATGGGCTTGAGTCCGGAGGCTTGCTTGGTCATGGTCGTCGGTTCCTGTGTTCGGCGCGCTTCAGGCGTTGCCCGGTGCGAAAAGCGATTCCCAGTTCAGGAAGGGTCCGAGCGGGATGACATCCCAATCGAGGAGACCGGCCTTGGCGAGCGGAAATTCGCGCAGTGTCTTTAGGGCGACGTCGGCCGATTCGCACTCGGCAATGATGGCCACGCCGGGGCGGTCCTGGCGGAAGTAGATGTCGCGCACGACGCCGCCCTTGTAGAGCTGCCAGGCGTGGCGGGCTTCGTCCTGCATGTGCGGCTGGTACTTTTCCAGGGTGGCACCGGGCGCGGGGATGTCGAGGCAAAGAAATTTCATGAAGAGGCTCCTTGGTGAAAACGCATCAAGCGGGTTGAAGTCGGCGAACGGCCTGGGACGTGCGGCGGCCGGGCGCGGCGATTCCTGCGCCGCGGCGGCAGAAGAACGATCAGAGGGAGTTGATTGCCCTCTGGCTTTGTCGCCCAGAATTCTCTATTTCTTCTTGAAAATGATGTTAAGGTAGAAAAATACGATCCAATGTAGAAAAGTGTTCCCTTGCGGGACGGCTCAAATTCACCAATGGACGGGTCGTGCGCAACGTGAAAGGCCGTGGCTCGGCGCCACGCACTCGAAAGGCACCGAGCGTGCTAGGTGCTGTCGGACTGGTTGCAGGGAAGCCCAGCTCGCCATTCCTTGACGAGCTGCCGCCGCGCACGCGGATAGCGTTCGTCCAGGAAATCGACCGTCACGATGCGGTCTGTGCGAATGCGGCAGAAGTCGCCGCTCTCCTCGCACCACGCGGCGATCAACCGCTGCGATTCGACGAAGCCGAGCATGATCGGCCAGAGGGTCAGCTGCGAAACGGCCCCGCTGTCGTCCGCGTACCCGATGTGCATCTTTCGCTGCTCGCGCATGGCCCGCCGCACCTGCGCCAGATCGAAGACCGAGGCTTCTTTTCTCTTGCGAAAGATGTAGAGCGCGTTGTCGTCCAGCTCCGCCCTCATCTCGGCCGGAAGCACGCCGTTGATTTTTGCGAGCGCGTTCTGCACGGCAAGCGCCAGCGCCTCGTCGGCGTGGCGGCTCACCCACTGCGCACCGACCACCAGCGCCTGCACCTCTTCTTCCGTAAAAGACAGCGGCGGCAGCAGGAAGTCGGGCCGGAGGATATAGCCGACGCCGGCCTCGCCCTCGATGTGCGCCCCGATGGATTGCAGCGTGGCGATGTCGCGGCGGATGGTCCGCAGCGACACGCCCGTCTCGCGCGCCAGCACTTCCCCGGACACGGTTCCGCGGTGCCTGCGAAGCACCTGCATGAGATCGAACAGGCGGTGGCTTCGCGACATGTCAGGCCATCGCCACGAGGCCCTTGCCGCCGAGCTTGCGGCCCGCTTCGAGCGCGGTGACGAGGCCGATCGCCTCGTTCAGGGGAACGATCTCGGCGATCGGCATCCGGAACTTGCCCTCCTCCGCGGCACGGGCGAGGCCGTCCAGAATGTCGGGCCGCGGCGTGCAGACGATCGGTTTGAGCCGCCGGTTGAAGACCGAACGGATGAACTTGCCCGGCGTGGGATCGAGGTCCAGGAACACGCCGTCCTCGCGCAGCAGGCCCAAGCCCAGGGCGGTCGTCATCGTGGCGGCCGTGTCGTAGACGACGTCGAAACGCTCGCGCATCTTCGACAAGTCGGTGGTCCGGTAGTCGAAGACGTTCTGCAGACCGAGGGCACGTGCCCGCGCCATGGTTGCCGCGCTGCAAGTGCCGGAGACGATGGCGCCGTGCATTCGCGCAATCTGGACAGCCGCTTCGCCGACCGCGCCGGTGCAGCCGTTGATAAAGACATGCTGCCCGGCTGTCAGCTTCGCCTTGTCGACCAGCCCGTTCCACGCCGTGACGCCGGGGGTTCCAAGGCAAGCCGCATCCTCAAAGGAGATGTTGCCGGGCTTCAGCGCCAAGGCGGTTTCGTTCGCAATCACGGCTTCGCCCAACGCGCCGCTTTCCTTGAAGCGCGCAAGCCCGAACACCGCATCGCCAGGGACGAAGCGCGTGACGCCGGGCCCGACGGCGGTGACCGTGCCGGCGAAGTCGAACCCCATGGCGCGCGGAAACGCCTTGCCCGTGACGATCTTCATCTGGCCGTTGCGCAGCTTCCAGTCGATGGGGTTGATGGCTGCGAACCTCACCTTCACGGCCACCTGCCCTTGGCCGGGCGCCGCCAGCTCGAACTCGTCGAGCCGCATCAGCTCCGGACCGCCGTACATGCCGTATTGAATGCGCTTCATGACCGGTTGCTCCGTGCGAACGATGCAGCGAAGTCCCGGATCACCGCGCGCGCAATTTCCGGTGCGGCGCTGTTGGCTTGAGTCACGATATTTCCTTGTGTTGCCTGAGAAATTTCAGTCTAGGCAGCGCTGGTGCCAGGTTTTGGCACCAGTCTTCGTGGTGCCCCGCCCTGCTCGGCTGACGCGACTGCAATGCAGCGCATGACTGAAGCTCCTGGTGTCGGCAAACAAGCCCGCGGCAGGAAAAGAACCGCGTCACCCAGCCTAGTCCTTGTTGCCGCGCATTCCCACTGGAGCCATCGGCAGGCATACTAAGTAGAAAAATACTATCCAATGTAGAAGCAAATTCCCATGTCCACTGATCTGAATTCCCCAATGTATTTGGCCAAGGCGCCACCGGAACGCCAGGAGCGGCTCGACGGCGTGACCTTGTTCGTGGATGTCGTGCGCCTGGGCGGCTTCACCCGCGCGGCCGAGCACCTGAGCCTCACCCGCTCGGCCGTGGGCAAGGCGATCGCGCGGCTGGAGGCGCGCCTGGACGTGCGCCTGTTTCATCGCACCACGCGCGTGCAAAGCCTCACCGAAGACGGCCAGATCTACTACGAACACTGCCTGCGCGCGCTCGCGGAACTGCAGGCGGCCGAGGCGCAAATGGAGTCCGGCCGGCACCAGGTGGCGGGCCGCTTGCGCGTCTCGATGCCGGTCTTGTTCGGCCGCCATTGCATCGCGCCGATCCTCCTGGAACTCGCGCGCGAGCATCCGTCGCTCGAACTGCTCCTGAGCTTCAGCGACCGGCCTGTCGATGTGCTGGCCGAGGGCTTCGACCTCGCCGTTCGCAGCGGCTTCCTCGGGCATGAAAGCGAAGGCCTGCGCGCACGCAAGCTGGTGGTGCAGCGCAAGCGCGTGTGCGCCTCCCCGGCTTACCTCGCCGCGCATGGGCGACCGCAGAACACGGGCGAACTGGCCTCGCACAGCGTCCTCATCTACCGGCGTGCCGACCGCATCAACACCTGGCAGTTGCCCGATGCGACGGGACGCATCACGGAGATGCCGCTCACGTCGCGCCTGCAGCTCGACGACCTGGAGTCCATTGCGGACGCGGCGACGGCCGGGCTCGGCCTTGCGTGGTTACCCGAATGGCTGGTGAAGGAGCGCCTGCGCACCGGGGCGCTGGTCAGCGTGCTGGACGACCAGCCCGGCGCTTCGATGGATTGCTACGCCCTCTGGCCTGCTGCGCCGCACATGCCGCTGCGCCTGCGGCTGGCGGTGGATGCGCTGGTGGAGCAACTGCCCAAGGCATTGGGTGTGCCGGTGGAAGGCGGCTAGCGAGCCTCGCCTCGTTTCCGGCGCGCCCGTCAACAGCGATGGAATCGGCTCGCTACTTCCGCTCGACGAGCGCGTAGAGTGCATCGGCCAGTGGCGACCGCAGGGACGCGCGCGACCACACCATGCCGACTTCCCGTGACGGGCACGGCGGAGGGAGCGGGCATCGCTTGGTGCGGCCATCGGATTTGCCGACGGCTGGCCAGTCCGGGAGGATCGAAACGCCGAAGCCCTCGGCCACCAACTGCGCGATGTGCTCGATGCCATCGAGCTCGAACCGCACCTTGGGCTTGATGCCGCGGCTCCGCAGGTATTCGTCGGCCATCTTGCCCGCAACCACCTTGCGGTCGTAGAGGATGAACGGCTCGCGCGCCGCGGTGAGCAAGGGGTTGCGGACCGCCATCTCCCGGGGCGCGAGAAGAATCAGCGCCTCGCTCCGCAGCACGCGCCACTCGCAGGTCTTGGGCATGGCGAAGGTGGGATGAACCAGGATGGCCACATCCAGGTTGCCGCTCACCACCTGCTCGAGCAACTTAGATGACGTCCCGGGCTCGATGTAGACCTGGATGGTCGGGTGCGCGCTCATCCAGCGCCGCAGCAGCGCAGGGACCATGCCCATCAACGCCGTGGGCGTTGCGCCCAATCGCAATGGACCTGCCGGCAACCCGGTATCGGATGCGGCCGAACGCAGTTCGCGCACGCCCCTCAAGACTTCCCGCGCCTGGTCGACCAGGCGCGCACCGACCACCGTGGGCTTGACCGTTCGCCCGACGCGGGTCAGGAGCTGGCAGCCGATGTCCGCCTCGAGAGAGCGCATCTGCTGCGTCACCGTGGTTGCCGGCAAATCCAGTCGGCGAGAGGCATCGGCCACGGAGCCGCTGTCGACCACGGCCACGAAGCTCTGCAGAAAGCGTGTATCCATTCGACGGATTTTGCGTCATCTGAACCATTGGAAGACACCTTTCTTGAGCAGTCATCGCTCGGCAAAGTCGAGCCCATCAATCCTGATTGCCTACCGAGGAGCCCCAATGCCCATCATCGAATCCATTGAAGTCTGCGTTGCGCGAGTACCGCTGGAAAAAGTCACTTACCTCTCGAACCGCACGGTGGTCGACCGGCACTACGGCCTGGTCAAGGTCCGGAGCACCGACGGCGTCGAAGGCATCGGCTTCTGCTATGTCGGCAATGCGGCCGGCGAAATCTTTCGCGTTGCGGTCGAGCAATTGCTGGCGCCTGTGCTGATCGGGCGCGATTCGCTGGCCGTCGAAGGTCTGTGGAAAGACATGTACCAGGAGGCGCTCTTGCAGGGCCGCATGGGCACCGTCATGCGTGCACTGAGCGCACTGGACATTGCGCTGTGGGACCTCAACGCGCGGACTGCCAGGCTGCCGCTTCACAAGTATCTCGGTGCCGTGGAACTGGAGACCGTTGCGGCCTATGCGAGCGGCGGCTACTACGTGGACGGCAAGACGGCCGAGCACGTCGGTGAAGAAATGGCCGGCTATGTCGAGCTGGGCTTCAAGGCGGTCAAGATGAAGACGGGCCGCTGGAGTCCTCAAGGCGAAGAGTCGCGCGTCAAGGCGGCCCGCGAAGCCATCGGGCCCGACGTCGAGCTGATGCTCGACTGCAACAACGGCTGGATCGATACGGTGCAGGCGATGCAGTACCTGCGCCGCATCGAGCAATACGACCCGTACTTCATCGAGGAGCCGTTCGGTCCCGACGATGTCGAAAGCCACGCGCGCCTCGCCAAGCTGACTCGCATCCCGGTGGCGACCGCGGAAATCGGCTACGGCCGCTGGTATCACAAGCACTTGCTGGACATGGGAGCCGCTGCGATTCTGCAAACCGATGCGGCCGTGTGCGGCGGCATCACGGAATGGAAGCGCATTGCCGCGATGGCTGCCGGCTATGGCATCCAGATGTGCCCGCATTGGTTCCACGACGTGCATGCACCTTTGGTGGCGTCCACGCCCAACGCTCGCTACGTCGAGTTCTTCTGGGACGACCAGGTGCTGAACTTCCGCCGCCTGCTGGACCGCCAGCTCGAACAGACCAAGGGCCGCGTGGTACTGCACCAGACGCCGGGCCTGGGCTTCAACTTCGACGAGGCGCAGGTCTCGAAATTCGGCCGCTGGACCAAGGTCGGCACCTGAGCCCTCGGAGGTAGACGAACACAACAAGGAGACACCCAATGCACCGAAGACACTTTCTTTCAACGGTCGCCGCCGCGGGCGCGCTTTGCGCGAATCCGGCATTCGCCCAAGGCAAGCTGCCTGCCGGGCCGGTGCGGATTCTGGTGGGCTTCTCCGCGGGAGGCGGCACGGACATCCTGGCGCGCATCATCGCGAACAAGCTCAATGTCTTGTGGGGCATCCCGGTCATCGTCGAGAACAAGGCCGGCGCCGCGGGTCTTATCGCAGCGGCCGAGGCGGCGAAGGCGGCTCCCGACGGAAACACGCTCATGATGGGACACATCAACGCGCTGGGCATTGCGCCTGCGCTCTACCCCAAGCTCGGTTTCTCGCCGGACAAGGACTTCGCGGCGATCGCGCTCGTGGGACAGACGCCGCAGGTGCTGGTCGCGAGTCCCAAGTCGGCCGCGACCCTCCCTGCCTTGCTCGAGCAGCTCAAGAAGAAACCCGGCGAGGTGAGCTTCGGTTCGTCGGGCACGGGCTCGGCGCAGCACCTGGCATTGGCCTTGTTCGAGCAGTCGGCGAATGTCTCTGCACTGCACGTTCCTTACAGAGGGGCCGCCAACGTGATGACGGACCTGGTCGGAAGCCAGATCGACTACGCGTTCGAAGGCATGACCACCGCATCACCGTTCATCAAGGGCGGAAAAATCAACGCCATAGCGCAGACCGGCTTGAAGCGGGCGAAGGCCTTCGCCGATGTCCCCACGGTTGCCGAACAGGGCTATCCGGGGTTCAACGCCAGCATCTGGTTCGGCCTCGTCGGGCCCGCCAGGATGCCGGCGGACGTGGTGGCGCGCATCAACAACGACGTCAACCAGGTGCTGAAGATGCCGGATGTCGTGAGCAGGCTGGAAGAGTTCGGCGCCGAAGATGGCGGCGGCACGCCGCAACGCTTCGACGCCTTCATGCGCGACGAGCGCGCCAAGTGGGCCAGGCTCATCCAGGCGCGCGGTATCAAGGTCGACGCCTGAGGCGCGCCTCGTCAGGTGACGCCACATCACATCACGTCACGTCAAAAGAAAAGCGCCGGGCACCAGCGCGCGTGCATCGCCTGTTCCAGGGCGCAGGCAAACATCAACTCGGAGACACAACATGAATATCACCCGTCGTTCGGCTCTCGTGGCCGGCGCCTCGCTCGTCGCAGGCGCGTCCTGGGGACAGGCGCTGCCCAACAAGCCCATCACCCTGATCGTTCCCTTCGCACCCGGCGGCAACGCCGACATCGTGGCGCGCTGGATCGCGGTGCCGTATGCCAAGCTGTTGGGACAGAGCGTGATCGTGGACAACCGGGGCGGTGGCGGCGGCGCCATCGGGACCGCCCTCGTATCGAAGGCGCCTGCCGATGGGGCAACGCTGCTGGCGGCCACGCCCGGCCAGCTCGGCACATTGCCTCACATGTTCAAGACGCCGTACAAGCTGGACGACTTCGTGCCGATCGGCGTTCTGAGCAAGACCTCCATTGCCGTCGTGGTTCGAAACGGCGATGTGCGCTTCAAGACGGTCGAGGAGTTCATCGCCTACGCCCGCGCCAACCCCGGAAAACTCAATGTGGGCCACGCTGGTCCCGGATCGCCCAACCACCTGGCCATGCTGCAGTTCGAGAACGCTGCGAACTGCCGCTTCACACCGGTCGCCTACAAGGGCTCCGGTCCCGCGTTGATCGATCTGCGCGGGGGCACCATCGATGTCATGTTCGACCAGATCAGCAGCTCCCTTCCTCATCTGAAAGCCGGCACCCTGACCACGCTGGTGGTGCTCGGCCTCACGCGCGATGCGTCGGTGCCCGACACACGCTCGCTGAAGGAAGCCGGTCTGCCGGAATTCGACGCCAGCACGTACATCGGCCTTCTTGCGCCCAAGGGTGTCGCGCCCTCCGTAATCGCAGCCCTCACCGCCGCGGCGCAAAAGGTCGCCAGCGACCCGGCGTTCGACCTCGGCCTGAAAGCGATCGGCAGCGGCGCCCACTATGAGGACCCGAAGCGCTTCGCCGAGATCCTCAAAGCGGACGAGGCCTTGGCGGTCTCGCTCGTCAAGCAAGGGAAATTGGTCAATGAGTAACGACAGCCGAGCAGCAGCGGAGCCATGGTGGGACTGCCATTTCCATGTGTTCGACAACGCGCGCTACCCGCTTGCACCGGGCGGGGCCTACATCCCCGAGGACGCACCGCTCGACGCGTTTCGACAGGTGTGCGAGTCAAGGGGCATCCAACGCGCCGTTCTGGTTCATCCCAGCGTTTACGGCGCGGACCACTCAAGCTTCGAAGATGCGCTGGCCACGAACGGCGATTGGCTTCGGGGCGTTGCTGTCGTGTACCCCGACGCGGCCGTCACCTCCGATGCGCAGATTGCCCGCTGGCACAAGCTCGGCGCTTGCGGGACTCGCATCAACCGGCTTTTTCCAGGTGCGCCGGACGACATCGACAGCGTCATCGACCGGGTGAAGCCCTTCGGATGGCATATCCAGGTGCTGGTCGATCTGGTGGAGGACCTTGGCGTGGTCAAGCAGATTGCGGCCAGCGGCATGCCGGTCGTGATCGACCATTTTGGACATCACCCGGTCGATGAGCTGCTGCGCAGTTCCGCCTTCGCGGACCTGCTGGCGCTCATACGTGAGGGGCAGGCGTGGGTCAAGCTGTCGGGTTCGTACCGGGGGCAGCGGACCGAGGGGCCGTGGCACTCGCTGCGCCCGCTGGTCGATGCGATGGTCGCTGCCAACTCCCGGCGCCTGGTGTGGGGAAGCGACTGGCCTCATCCGCCGAGTTCGAGGCATCCATTTCCTCCGCCTGAAGCGCCGGAGATCGGGCTGACCATCTCGCACTGGCTGGATGTGCCTGAGCTGCTGAGGCGCGTCATGCATGAGAATCCTGGCGCGCTGTACGACCGCGGTCGGCTGTAGGTATTCGGCGCCATCCTGCTTGCGTTCGCGTGCTCGAGATGTGCGTCGATGCAAAGGCTTGCAAGGCTCAGGTGCAGACGCCGCTCTAGAAGAAATTTCGCGCGGTGACCGACGCGAATCAAAACATGGGCAGACCGACACCCGGCCACGTCGATGTGCCGCCCCAAACGAAAAGCCCCTGTAGTCTTTCAACTACAGGGGCTTTTGTTTGGCGGAACCGGACGTTATCGAACCAGGTTCATGAGTGCCCGCTGCCTTCGTGTCCGTTGGGCTCATCAGGAGCGAAGAGATCGCGAGTGTGAACATCAACGTCGCGGCTACTCCTGCCGCGCGGAGCTTTCCCAGGGCGGCCTGCCAGATCGGCGCGGCCTTTTCGTTGTGCTGTGCTTCAAGCTCGGCGAGCGTGTCGAACTCGGGTAGCCCTGCCTTCTGAGCGAAGTACATGATCTGGCTCGCATCGGGCCAGTACTTTCCTTTTTTCCACTCGCTGATTCGTGCCTGGCTCACTTCGAGGTCGGCCGCAAGTTGGCCGAGCGTCATCCCGCTCTGGCTTTTAGCTCGCTCTATCAGTGAGGAAATGTCAATAGGCATTGGCATTTACGGTTCTCCGGAAATTCTTGCTACATTTCGTAAATCGGAAATCCTTTCGGAATTCCGTAAGAACGAAATGTACACCCGGAGGGGCAATGAGAGCATTTGGCGCAACGCCACCTGAGCCTTACACGCATGCGGTACACGCCCGCCGCTGCCGCGAAGCCGCCGACGAAGGCGAGGTCCTTGCCGGTCAGTTCCTCCAGGTCAAATCCGGTCCGGTCGTCTACTGCGCCCGGATCGTCGCCGCCTGGGACCACCAGGACGCGGGCGAGATGTGGAAACTAGAACTTCTGTTTCCGGTCAAGGGCTTGCAGTCGTTCCCGGCGAAGCGTTCGCGCCAGTGCGGCGGTGTCGATGGTCGCTGTGTTTGCGAGCTCGACGCGCACGAGGCCCGAGGTACGAGGGCCGACCGCGCGGCGGGCTCCCAGGGGGTGACGTGCTAGTAACACGTCACAAACGGCTCAAAAATGAGCCACAGCGCTCCTTTTTCGTCGACTGGCTGTCCCTGTACCAGGAACACCGAGGCCCCCTTCCCATCGTCTCCGCCGGCGTCGTCTGGTCCACCGACTCGACCGGTGAGGTCAAGTGGAAGTGCGTCAAGGCCTCCACCATCGAAGGCAGCTTCGAAACCTCCGTGCAGGTGCGGTGCGATGGCAACACCGTTAAGTTCGATGGCAACGTCTCGCGCTTCGGCCGACCTGACAACGTGTTCGGCTACGACCTCGACCAGTGCGTCGAGATCGTTAATTCGATCCTGGCTGACCTCGGATTGCCACCCTTCACCAAGGGCGAAAAGTTCTACCGGCATGTCAAGACGCAGACCGGGCTCCTCCTGAAATCGGCTTGGACTGGTGCGCATCTGTCGCGTATCGACATGACGGCCAATTTCGAGACGGGCTCCCTTTCCAACGCACGCGCTTACCTCGAATGGCTCGCCACCCAACAGGGATCGGCACGCATCAAGGTGGGCACGCATGGCAACGGTGAAACCGTCGACTGGGGCCGAGGCTCACGCCGTCTCTACGCAAAGGCGTACCTCAAATCCGATGAGCTCCGCGCACATGGTGCCGGGCTCGAACTGATCGAGCACTGTGAAGTGGTCGGGCTCGTGCGCTTCGAGCTAACCGTTAAAGCGACACAACTGCACTCGATGGGGTGCAACTACCTCGGAGGTCTAGACATGGACCAACTCGAATTGCTTTTCGAGGAACGCAAGGCTGTGCTGACGCGAGCCGAACACACGCACGACGACATGCAGGAGCTACCCAACGCCCTGCGGCGAACAGCCCGCGATTGGCTGGCCGGTGATGACCTCGAACGCCGCATGTCCCTCGCAACTTTCAAGCGGCACCGCAAGGGCCTGCTCCCCTATGGAATCGACATCGCGGTGCGTCGCAACGTGATCGATTTCAAACCACGTGTGCGGACGATCGAAGTCCGGCCCGCGCGCGTTCCTTCTTGGTACGACTTCGGCGAAAGGAAAGCAGCATGAGAGTCACAGTGGTTGGAGTCGAGCGCCTGGAAGGCACCGGCAAAGAGTCGAAGAAGCCGTTCTCCATTGGCAAGGTCTTTGCGACCGTCAAGCTCGAAACGTCGCACAGCGATCAGGGCCTGACCAAGGGCGCCATGGGCACGGAATACCGCGTGGACGTCGAGCTCGTGAAGCGCATCGAGCACCTCGATTTCCCGGTCGATGCAGAGCTCACCGTCGAGGACGTGATGCGCTTCGGCAAGCGCGAGACCAAGGTGCTCGACGTGCGCCCTATCGCACGTAGCGCCGCACCCGTCCAGCAACTTCCTAAGGCTGCGTGATGGAAGCCGCCCTCGCCCTCCTCCTCGCTGGCCTGCTCGCTGGCATGGGCTTGTGCGGCGCCATTTGGTCCGCTGGCGAGCGTGCCGAACGTCGCGAACGTATCGAACGCGCACGCCGCCGCGACCATTCGACTGTCCCTGTCATTCACTGGGGCAAACAGTGATTCAAGCAGTCGTCACTAGTGACGCGCCCAAGACGCCCGCACAGCGCCAGGCGGCGTACCGTGCGCGCAAGGGCCACCAGGTCAACGTGGTGTTGCCTGCCGACGTGAAGGAAGGTCTCGATGCCTACCTGCGCCGGCAGCACATGGACGTCGATCCCACGCTCACGCAGAGCGATGTCATCGTCAAGCTGTTGAGGGCGCAGTTGCTGCGCAAGCGCTGATGCGTTGGCTCATCCGCACCTTCGGCAAGAGCTTCGTCTGGAAGCTCGGCGCGCTCGCCGCTATCGCCGTGGTTGCACTGGTCGAGGGCTGGCTGCGTGGCTGACCCTACCGTCATTCAATGCGCTTCTGCATGCACCGTCACGGTCGTGCACGAGCTCCACATTCCCGCCCTCGATCTGACGATCGAGGAAGGGCAACTGATCGGGGGCGCCATCGTCCTCGTCTGGGCAATCGGCTACGGGTTCCGGGTAGTCGCTCGCCAAATTCAAAGCTCCGGACATAACCACCAAGAAAGTGAGTGAATCATGGATGTGACCGCTGTTGTTGCTGCTATCGCCGCCGTGTCGGCGTCGGTGATCCTGGTCGGCAATGCCGACCTGATCGTGCGCGTCGGCGTCAAGGCCTTCTCGTACGTGCGTTCGGCCATCGGACGCTGATTGCGGGTGCGGTGCAGGGGACGCCCTGCCCCGCCCCTTTCCAAAGCATCGATCCCGGTGCTTCGTAAAGGGCCTCCATGGGTATCTACATCCTCATCGCTTTGCTACCTGCTGTATGGCTCATCTTCTCCGCCTGATACTTTGCGGCTTCGGCTTGCTGTTCACCGTCGGTGCCTTCGCAACGATCGTTCCCTACTCCGGCTTCCAGGTCTACAAAGACGCTGTGAACGAGGGCAATTGGTACTCGACCAACCAACAGGCTTGTGATGCTGGGGTGGCGTTCATAAAGACGCTACCGCCTTCGCTGTTTGGCGTTGTCTCGATCACCACTGCCGTGCGCGGCAGTACCTGTACGCCAGCTGCAGCGACCTATTACACGAGTGGGACCTACATGTCGGGCTCGCCCTCTGTGTTGACCAATTACTCGTGCGCAGGGAGCGGCTGCAATTTTGGTTCGTTCACTCTCAACATCCGGCAGGTGTCGAATGTGTGTCCTGATCACAGTCTGTTGATCGGCGGGGTCTGCAAGTGCGACACCGGATATGAGGAGCGGGACGGGCTATGCAAGACACCTGGGAGCATCTGTGTGGACAAGGCCACTCTGCCCGCGATCGCGCCTGGCGTCACGCAAGAGTTTTCGACCACGAAGCCAGCGTCTTCGAGCGGTATGTTTGCTCCGCGCAATGTGTGCATCGAGCAGTGCCAGGCGAATGGAACTCCGGCGTATTGGGCGTGCGGTGGAACCAGGTGCACGGTGCATTTCAAGTCGGCCACGTACACCGGCCAGCCGTGTGCACCCGATGGAGGACCTACGGCGCCGGCGCCTGACCCAACGCCTACACCCGATGCCCAGCGGTGCCCCGATGGCAAGGTGCCTGGCACCGTCAATGGCACGAACGTGTGCGTTACACCAGGCGAAGCTGGATCGTCGTCCGGCACCAGCGGCAGTACCAGCAACACCGGTACCAACGCGGATGGCACCCCGGCGCCTACGTCCGGCACCGGGACAAGTTCGACCTCCAACACATCGTGCAACGGCACCACGTGCACGACCACCACGACCACGACCACCAGCAGCACAAACAGCAGTGGCCAGACCTCCACCGCGCAGCAGACGAGCAGCACGCAGCAGCCGCAGTTGGACTATTGCGGTAAGAACCCGAAGGCCAAAGAATGCGCCGGCAACGAGGAGACGCAAAGCGCGTTCAACGGCGCGTGTGCAACGGGGTTCGTAGCCAAGAGCGATGACGCGGTCATCAACGCCATGGCCGAGGAAACCTTCAGGCAGAACTGCAAGGTCAATCCCGACCAGGCATCGACGGTGCTCGCGAACGAGGAGCGTGTGAAGACCGGCAACCAGACCGGCAGCAATCCCAACAACGTGTCGCTTTCGATCAGCCCGTCAAGCATCGATACCAGCGATGCAATCGGCGGCGGTGGAGGGTGCATCACCGACAAGGTCATCAGCGTGGCAGGTGGATCTGTCGCGCTGCCCTTCTCTCGTGCCTGCGATTCGTTCCCCATGCTCGGCACGCTCCTGGTTGCGATCAGCTTCTTGGTCGCCGCTGTCATCATCATGAGAGGTTGAAATGCCCGCCGTCTTGCTTGCCCTCGGCACCCTGTTGCTGCAGATCGTCGGCTCCCTCGCCGGCCGCGTCCTGGTCGCGCTCGGCATCGGTGTAGCCACATACACCGGCCTCAACACCACGTTCACCTGGTTGAAGTCTCAGGCCGTCTCCGCGTTCCTCGGCCTCGGCCCTGAGGTCGTCGGGATCCTCGGCATGCTCAAGGTCGGGGTGTGCATCAACATCATCTTCTCAGCCATGCTCGCTCGCGCCGTCATCAACGGCATCCAGGGCGACACCTTCAAGCGCTGGATCCACAAGTAATGCTGTACCTGCGCACCGGGGCGAACGGCTCCTTCAAGACCGCCCTCACCCTCTGGGATGTGCGGCAGATGCAGCTCAAGGAGAACCGCGAGGTTCTCTTCGTCAAGGACCGTTTTGTAGCCAAGCCGATCCTCACCGAGGAGTTCGGCTGGAAGCCTATCGAGTTCAAGGACTGGCTCAAGCATCGCAACTGCATCATCCTGGCCGACGAGCTGCACCGCGATCTCCCCAAGGTCTCCGAGAGCAGCAAGCGGCCCGAGCACATCGAGATGCTCGCTGAGCATCGCTCGTACGGTCACGACTTCTTCCTGCTCGACCAGCATCCGCTCAACATCGACCCGTTCGTGCGCCGGCTTATCGGCCCGCCTGGTTACCACCAGCACTTCGTGCGGCTGCTCGGCGCCGCCAACGCCGTCAGCGTGCTGCAGTTCGATGCGACCGATCCCGTCTGCGAGAAGCCCGCTGCAGTCAAGCGGGCGCAGACCTCGACTCGCAACCCGCACAAGGAGGCTTACGAGTGGTACGAGAGCGCCTCGCTGCACACCGGCAAGCTGCGCATCCCCAAGCAGTTGTGGACCCTCCTCGCCTGCATCGTCGCCGGGATCGCGGTGGTCTACCTTCTGGTCACGAGGTTCATGCCTGGCGCGACTGGCGACACCAAGGCGTCGACCAGCTCGAGCACCTCGACCACGGCCAAGCCGTCGACCTTCGGCGTCACGGCCGGCCCCAGTGATGAGCGCAAGCCCATGACCACTTCGGAGTACGTCGCGTCGTACCAGCCGCGGATCGCCGGCCTGATGCACACCGCGCCGGCCTACGACAAGCTCACCGAGCCTAGGCGCGTACCTGTGCCTGCTGCGTGCGTCGAAATGAAGTCCGTGGGCTGCAAGTGCTACACGCAGGACGCCACGCCCTATCCGGTAGATCTCGCCATGTGCCGCCAGCTCGTGGCGCAAGGCGCCTTCCTGGCGTTCCAGGCCGAGGGCGAGACGAAGAGCCAGTCCACCCCCTCGCCGATGGCACGCCAGGCCACGCAAACGGCCTTTGCCGGGCCTCAGGCGCCGATCTTGATCGATGGTGGCTCCAAGCCGTCCAGCGGCGCTACGGGCGTTGCGGCGGCCGCCGCGGCTGACCAGGGCGCGCAGCCTCGCGTGCCGCCAGGGTCAAAATGGTCGTTCCAGGCGGGAGGCTGAAATGCTGAATTGGTTCGAGCTCGTGTTAATTGCGTTGGCGCTGTGGGTCGCGGTCGAGCTCAGCCTTGACGGCTGGAAAAGATTTAAGCGCGATCACGAGCTGGGCGACTGAGCCGCAGGTCGACCAGGTCGAATGCACCTGGTTGAAATAACGTGCCCCTGCGCACGAGCTCGCGCTACTGCAAAGCGAAACGCCGTAGCCCTTGTGGCGGAGGCATCTTCTCTCTGGTGCTGCGCCTATAACGTGCCCCTGCACGCTCTCTGGCCGGCCAATAGGCGGTATCGAAAACCTGTACTCAAACCTCGACCAGGTCGGCACTCGAGACGAGATTTCGGAGCGTATGGCGATACTTTCTGCTCGACCACTCAGTTGAACATTTCAGCCTGGCCAGCCGCGCGCGCGAGTGCTCTCTTGATGCTCGAAATGTGCGTCCCGTAGCGCCTGGCGATCGCGGATTTCGTCATCCCTCCGGTCTTGAACAGTCGCACCGCTTCGGCCTCTTGAAGCGGTGACATTGCACGTGGTCTGCCGGGCTTTGCCCCTCGTGCTACTGCTGCTGCCAGCCCTGCTTTTGTTCGCTCTCGAATCATCGCTAGCTCGAACTCTGCGAAGGCTCCGAGCATCTGCAGCAGCATCCGGCCTGCTGGGCTTGCTGTGTCGATGTGCTCGGTCAGCGAGTGAAATTGAACGTCGCGTGATGCCAATTCATCGATGACATTCAGTAGGTGTTTGAGTGAGCGTGCTACTCGGTCCAGCTTGTAGACCACTAGCGTGTCGCCCTTTTGCAACTCGTTGAGTAGGCCGTTAAGTACTGGCCGTCTGGAGTCGCCACCACTTCTTTTCTCCTCGAAAAGAAAATCGACGCCAACCTTGCGGAGGGCGTCGATCTGAGTGTGGTTTTCTTGTTCTAGCGTGCTAACTCGCGCGTATCCGTAAAGCATTGCTGGTGAAGACCTGTAACAGTCCTCTGAGCATACGGGCCAAACGCGCGAGCCAGCGCTTGATATTGGCGGAACCGGAGGGATTCGAACCCTCGATGAGGCTCTACACCCCATACTCCCTTAGCAGGGGAGCACCTTCGGCCACTCGGTCACAGTTCCTGAAAGCAGCCGAGATTATGCCACCGTCAGGAGGCCGGTTGGTCCAGATCGAAGGCTTTATGCAGCGCTCGAACGGCCAATTCCATATATTTTTCGTCGATCACGACCGAGGTCTTGATCTCGCTGGTCGAAATCATCTGGATGTTGATGCCCTCTTCGCTCAGCACGCGGAACATCTTGCTCGCGACACCCACGTGGCTGCGCATGCCGATGCCCACGATGCTGACCTTGCAGATCTTGGTGTCGCCCACGATCTCGGTCGCGCCCAGCGAAGGCATGACCTTCGATTGCAGCAGGTCGATGGTCTTGGCGTATTCGTTGCGGTGAACGGTGAAGCTGAAGTCGGTCTTGCCGTCCTTGCTCAGGTTCTGGATGATCACGTCGACCTCGATGTTGGCATCCGCCACGGCACCGAGGATGTGATACGCGATGCCCGGCTTGTCAGGCACGCCCAGCACCGAGATCTTGGCTTCGTCGCGATTGAATGCGATGCCGGATACGACGGCTTGTTCCATGTTTTCGTCTTCCTCGAAAGTGATCAGCGTGCCGGACTTGGCCTCTTCATTGATGTCGATGTCCCATGCGGTGAAGCTCGAGAGCACACGCAGCGGCACCTTGTACTTGCCGGCGAATTCCACCGAGCGGATCTGCAGCACCTTGGAGCCCAGGCTCGCCATCTCGAGCATCTCTTCGAAGCTCACGGTGGTCAGGCGCCGCGCATCGGGTTCGACGCGCGGGTCGGTCGTGTAGACACCGTCCACGTCGGTATAGATCAGGCACTCGTGCGCCTTCATCGCAGCCGCGATGGCCACGGCCGAGGTGTCGCTGCCGCCGCGGCCCAGCGTGGTGATGTTGCCCGCGTCGTCCACGCCCTGGAAGCCGGTGATGACCACCACCTTGCCCGCGTTCAGATCGGCCATCACGCGCAGGTCGTCGATGCTCTCGATGCGGGCCTTGGTGTGCGAGCTGTCGGTGCGCACCGGCACCTGCCAGCCCGCGTAGCTCACCGACTCCATACCCTCGGCCTGCAGCGCAATGGCCAGCAGCGCGGACGAAGCCTGCTCGCCGGTCGATGCCAGCATGTCGAGTTCGCGGTTGTGGGCTTCGCCCGGTTTGCTCGGCGCCAGTTCCTTGGCGAGGCCGAGCAGGCGATTGGTTTCGCCGCTCATGGCACTCGGAACCACGATCATCTGGTGGCCGGCGCGCGCCCACTTGGCGACGCGCTTGGCGACGTTTCTGATGCGCTCGGTCGAGCCCATCGACGTACCGCCGTATTTGTGAACGATCAATGCCATGGGTGAAATCAGAGAAAAGAAAAGGGCCGCTGGATAGGCGGCGCCCTGCAAGCTGTGGGAGCTAAGTCTTCGGCGAGGGCGGGGCATTGTACCAATGCAGCCGATCACCCTTCCGCTCGGCGAAACCGCCGGCCACTTTGAGGTGGATGCGATGGCCGCGCGTGGTGCAGGCGCGGACCTGATCGAGCAGCTGGTCGAGCTGCGCGGCGCTGGGCGCGCAGCCGTGCGACTGCATCAGCCAGTGGCGCGCCACATTCGCTTGGCGGGCCCGCGAAAGCGCTTGCAGCGCCTTGATAAGAGGCGGGTTGCCCACGGCTTCGAGGTCTTGCGCGGCGAGTTCGAGCAGCAGTTGCTGCGCCTGCGCCGCGTGACCGATGCTGCGCGCGAACGTCGCGCGGAACTGCGGAAAAGCCTGCTCCAGTGCTGGCAGCAGCACCGCGCGAATCCGGTTGCGGGTGTAGCGGGCGTCGCCATTGCTCGGATCCTCGATCCATGGCAGATCGCGTGCTGCGAGCCAGGCGCGGATGTCGGCCGCAGGCACTGTCAGCAGAGGCCGATAGATGTTCAGGCCATTGCGTTCAGCGTGCGCAGGCATGGCCGCCAAACCCGGAAGGCCGGCACCACGCGATAGCGCCAGCAAGAGCGTTTCGACCTGGTCGTCCGCGTGATGCCCGAGGGCAATCGACTGGATGAAGGGTCGCGTCGAATCCATGCGCGCCATGGCACCAAACGCCTCGTAGCGTGCGCGCCGCGCGGTGTCTTCAGGACTGTCCCCCGGCGCATGCCGCGCATCGACCCGATGCACGATAAGCGGCACGGCAAGCCGCTCACACACCTCACCGCAATGCCGCTCGAAATCGTCGGCCGCGGCCTGCAGTCCGTGATGCACATGAAAGGCCACTACCTGCCCCGGCCAGCGCAATGCACAGGCGGCCAGCAAGGCGGTGGAATCCGCACCGCCGCTGAAGCCCACCGCCAGCGGCCGTTGCGCCGGCTCGAACGCGGCCATCGCGCGTTCGAAGGCTTCGCTCATGGGTGCTCAGCGGCCGGTGTCGGCCTTGGTGTCGTTGAAACGGCCGTAGCTCTGCAAACGCTCGTAGCGGCGTTCCAGCAGTTCCTTGGGCTTCAGGTCGCTGACCTGTCGGAACGCATCATTGAGCGCGCGCTTGAGGAAAGCCGCCATCTGGCGATGGTCGCGATGCGCGCCGCCGACCGGCTCGTTCACGATCTTGTCGACCAGGCCCAGTGCCTTCAGGCGGTGCGCCGTGATGCCGAGCGCATCGGCCGCTTCCTGTGCCTTGTCGCTGGTCTTCCAGAGAATGGAAGCACAGCCTTCAGGGCTGATCACCGAGTAGATCGAGTATTGCAGCATCACGAGCTGGTCGCCGACCGAGATGGCCAGCGCGCCGCCGGAGCCGCCCTCGCCGATGATCGTGACGATGATCGGCACCTCGAGCTGCGCCATCTCGAAGATGTTGCGGCCGATGGCTTCGGATTGGCCGCGCTCTTCGGCATCGATGCCGGGGTATGCGCCGGGCGTGTCCACGAAGGTGAATACCGGCAGCTTGAACTTCTCGGCCGTCTTCATGAGGCGCAAGGCCTTGCGATAGCCCTCGGGCTTGCTCATGCCGAAGTTGCGCGCGGTGCGCTCCTTCGTGTCACGGCCCTTTTGATGGCCGAGCACCATGCAAGGCACGCCATTGAAGCGCGCGAGGCCGCCCACGATCGACAGGTCGTCCGAGAAATGCCGGTCGCCGTGCAGTTCGACGAAGTCGGTGAAGATTTCGTTGACGTAGTCCAGTGTGTAGGGCCGCTCCGGATGCCGTGCGATCTTGGTGATCTGCCAGGGCGTCAGGTCGCTGTAGATGTCCTTGGTGAGCTGCTGGCTTTTCTTGCCGAGCTGATCGATTTCTTCCGAAATGTCGACCGCCGATTCGGTCTGTACATAGCGCAGTTCTTCAATCTTTGTTTCGAGTTCCGCAATGGGTTGCTCGAAATCGAGGAAGGTTCGTTTCGCCAACGTCTTCTCCTGTTTTATTTCAATACGCGACCGGCACGGGGTCCAGCGACCGCCAAATATACCAAGTCGCCACGCTGCAATACGGGGCCCAGGCCACGGCGACATCGCGGGCATCGCTGCGGCTCACCGGGTCGCCCGAAAAGTAATTGACGCTGATGCCGTTGAGCAGCCCGACATCGTCCACAGGCAGCACGTTCGGACGCATGAGGTGGAAGATGAGGAACATCTCGGCCGTCCAGCGGCCGATGCCGCGAATGGCCACGAGCTCTTCGATGATGAGCTCGTCGGCCATGTCTTTCCATGCATCGACGTGCACCACGCCCGAATCGAAATGCAGGGCCAGGTCGACCAGGTATTCGATCTTGCGCGCCGAGAGGCCCGCTGCGCGCATGTCGTCGACCTTGAGCTTGAGCACGTTCGCCGGCGTCAGCTTGCGCGGCAGCACCGCGAACTTGTCCCAGACGGTTTGCGCGGCCTTCACCGAGATCTGCTGGCCCACGACGCTGCGCGCCAGCGTGGTGAATGCGTCGCCGCGCGATTCGAGACATGCGGTGCCGAACTTCGGAATCAACCGCTTCATCACGCGGTCTTTCTTGGCCAGGTGCTTGCAGGCCTCTTCCCAATAATCCGGCGTGTAGATCTGAACGGTCGGGTTTTTGGAAGCGGGCATGGGGTTGGTGGTTCCGTTCACTTCGCGACGGTCCAGCTCGTGCCAGTGGGCGAATCCTTGAGCACGATGCCCTGATCGAGCAGCCCTTGGCGGATGCGATCGGCCTCGGCGAAATTCTTAGCGGCCTTGGCGGCGGCACGCGCATCGATCTGCGCCTGGATGGCCGCATCGTCGAGCGTCGCGCCTGCGCGGAGGAAACTCTTCGGATCGCTCTGCAGTATCTGCACGCACCCACCCAGCGCCTTCAGCAGCCCGGCCTGTGTAGCCGAGCGCGTGCGATTGACTTCGCCAGCGAGGTCGAACAACACGGCCACCGCTTCGGGCGTGGCGAAGTCTTCGTCCATCGCGGCCTTGAAGCGCGCGGCGTAGGGGTCGTTCCAGTCGATGGACGCTACCTCGGCTGGCGCCACCAGTTCGAGTGCCGTGTACAGCCGCTTGAGCGAATTGCGCGCGTCGTCCAGATGCACGTCGCTGTAATTGAGCGGCCGGCGGTAATGCGCGCGCAGCACGAAGAAACGGATGGTCTCGGCGTCGTATTTCTTCAGCACGTCGCGGATCAGGAAGAAGTTGCCCAGGCTCTTGGACATCTTCTCGTTGTCGGTCACGATGAAGCCGTTGTGCATCCAGTAGTTGGACAGCGGCTTGTCGTTGGCGCCTTCGCTCTGCGCGATCTCGTTCTCGTGGTGCGGGAACTGCAGGTCTTCGCCGCCGCCGTGGATGTCGAGTGTTTCGCCCAGCAGCGCGCAGGCCATGGCCGAGCACTCGATGTGCCAGCCCGGACGGCCGGCGCCGAACTCGCTGGCCCACTTCACCTCGTCGGGCTCGCTGGCCTTCGCTCTCTTCCAGAGCACGGGGTCCAGCGGGTCGTCCTTGCCGTCGAGCACGGCCACGCGCTCGCCCGCATGCAGCTCGTCGATCGACTTGCCGCTCAGCTTGCCGTAACCGGGGAACTTGCGGATGGCGTAGTTCACGTCGCCGTTGTCGGCGCGATAAGCCAGGCCCTTCTTCTCGAGCGTGCCGATCATCGACAGCATCTGCGGGATGTAGTCGGTGGCACGCGGCTCGTGCGTGGGGCGCGCGATGCCCAGCGCATCGGCGTCTTCGTGCAGCGCGTCGATCATGCGATCGGTCAGCGCGCGGATGCTCTCGCCGTTTTCCACGGCGCGGCGAATGATCTTGTCGTCGATGTCGGTGATGTTGCGCACGTAGGTCACATCGAAGCCGCTGGCCTTCAGCCAGCGCTGCACCACGTCGAAGGCGATCATCGAGCGGGCATGGCCCAGGTGGCAGTAGTCGTAGACCGTCATGCCGCAAACGTACATGCGCACCTTGCCAGGTTGCAATGGGGAGAATTCCTCCAATTCACGCGACAGCGTGTTGTAGATGCGCAGACTCATGAGACTCGGAAAGCGTCGCTTCGCGCACGTGCGGCACGGGCGAACGACGGGGTATTTCAGGGGTGACGGGGACAGCGGCTACGAGGGGTTGGACATGGCCCCTCGGCTACAATGCCACGCAGTATAAACGGCCGCCGCAGCCTGCTGCCGCGTCCCTCCCGGGTGTTCTCCAGGCCCGCATTCCCCTATCCTGCCGAGGCTTCATGAAGCACGCCGTGTTCTCCAAACTCTCCATCGCCTTCGCACTCCTGTTCAGCCTGTGGGGTTCCGTTGCGCATGCCAACGAGTACGACGAAGTGAACCTTCTGCTGCGTCAAGGCAAGGCCACCGAAGCGCTCGCCAAGGCCGACACCTACATCGCCGGCAAGCCGCGCGATCCGCAGATGCGCTTTCTGCGCGGCGTGATCCTCACCGAGCAGAACAAGCAGCCCGAGGCCATCATCGCCTTCACCCAGCTCACGCAAGACTTCCCCGAGCTGCCCGAGCCCTACAACAACCTCGCGGCGCTGTATGCCTCGCAAAGCAAGTTCGACCAGGCACGCGCCGCGCTCGAATCGGCGATCAAGCTCAACCCCAACTACGCCACCGCGCACGAGAACCTCGGCGACGTGTATGCGCGCCTCGCGGCACAGGAATACGTGAAGGCGCAGCAGTTCGCCAGCACCAACGCCAGCGTCGCGCCCAAGCTCCTGCTGATCCGCCAGATCTTCTCGTCGAAGGCCGAAGCCGAAGCCGCCGCGCTGCCGGCTGCGCCTGTGGTCATCCGCAAGCCGGTCGGCAAGTCCAGCAAGTAAGCCGCTGCCGGCACGGGCGGTGCGACGCATTCGTTGCACGGTCCGCGCCCTCCCCCTTTCGCAAACGGAGCATCACTTGACGATCCACGCCCTTTCAAGACTCAGCCGCCGCAACGCCTTCATCCTGGCCGCGGCCATCGGCTTTGCCGCCACAGGCTACGCGCAGCAAGCCGCACCGCGCGTGAAGCTCGCCACCTCGGCCGGCGACATCGTGGTCGAACTCGATGCGGCCAAGGCGCCCAAGTCGGTCGAGAACTTCCTGCAGTACGTGAAAGACAAGCACTACGACGGCACGGTGTTCCACCGCGTCATCGACGGCTTCATGATCCAGGGCGGCGGCTTCACGGCCGACATGCAGCAAAAGCCCACGCGCCCGCCGATTCCGCTCGAGGCGAGCAACGGCCTGAAGAACGACAAGTACACGATCGCGATGGCACGCACCGGCAACCCGAACTCGGCCACCTCGCAGTTCTTCATCAACGTGAAGAACAACGATTCGCTCAACGCGCCCAGCCCCGACGGCTACGGCTACACGGTGTTCGGCAAGGTCGTGGCCGGCACCGAAGTGGTCGACAAGATCCGCGCCGTGCAGACCGGCAACAAGGGCGGCATGCAGAACGTGCCCCTCGAGACCATCACCATCAAGTCCGCCACGCTGGCGAAGTAATTCATCCCCCCAATTTCCGAAGAAGGAGTCCCTCATGAGCAACCCCCAAGTCGAACTGCACATCAAGAACTACGGCGTGATCACGCTCGAACTCGACGCCGAGAAGGCGCCCAAGTCGGCCGAAAACTTCATCGGCTACGTGAAGAAGGGCCACTACGACAACACGGTGTTCCACCGCGTGATCCCCGGCTTCATGGTGCAAGGCGGCGGCTTCGAGCCCGGCATGAAGCAAAAGCCCACCGGCGCCGAGATCGAGAACGAAGCCAACAACGGCCTGAAGAACGCCAACTACACCGTCGCCATGGCCCGCACCAGCGCGCCGCACTCGGCCACCGCGCAGTTCTTCATCAACGTCGCCGACAACGGCTTCCTGAACCACACGGCACCCTCGGCGCAGGGCTGGGGCTACGCGGTGTTCGGCAAGGTCATCAACGGCACCGACGTGGTCGACAAGATCAAGGCCGTGAAGACGGGCCGCAAGGGCTTCCACGACGACGTGCCGCTCGAAGACGTGGTGATCGAAAAGGCTGTCGTCATCGCTGAATGACCCTCAGGCAAGACAGGCACGGCGCGGCATGACCAACGTGGCGAACCCGGCTTTCACCGAGCTGGTGGCGCCGCCCGCGTGGCGCACCGTCGACCTGATCTCCGACCTGCACCTGCAGGCCGGCGAGCCCGCCACCTTCGAGGCCTGGCGGGGTTACCTCGAAACCACGCCGGCGGATGCGCTCGTCATCCTCGGCGACCTGTTCGAGGTGTGGGTGGGCGACGATGCCGCCACCCAGCCCGGCTTCGAGGCGCAATGCGCCGAACTGCTGCGCCGCACCGCGCAGCGCCTGCCGGTGTTCTTCATGCACGGCAACCGCGACTTTCTCGTCGGCCCCGCGCTCGCGGCGCAATGCGGCCTCACGCTGCTCGACGACCCCACCGTGCTGGTGCTGCACGGCCAGCGCTGGCTGCTGAGCCACGGCGACATCCTCTGCCTGGAAGACACCGAGTACCTCAAGTTCCGCGCGATGGTTCGCACGCCCGAATGGCAGGCCGCGTTCCTGGCACGGCCGCTCGAAGAGCGCCGCGCACTTGCGCGCGCGATGCGCACGCAGAGCGAAGACCGCAAGCGCAACCCCTCGACGATCTGGGCCGATGTGAACACCGACGCCGCGCGCCAGTGGCTGCATCAGGCCAGGGCACAAACGATGGTGCACGGCCACACGCACCGCCCGGCCGAACACGACCTGGGCAACGGCCTGCGCCGCATCGTGCTGAGCGACTGGGATGTGGCGGCCCATCCGCCGCGTGCGCAGTTGCTGTGCCTCTCCACCGCCGGCGCACAGCGCGTCGACCTGCGCTAGCACCGCCGATGTTCAAGTGGCTGCGCCGCCTGCGCGCCCTGCCCCCGATTCCCGATGCGGCCTGGCAGGCCACGCTGGCGCGCTATGCCTTCCTGGCCGACCGCCCCGCTGCCGATGTGCAGCGGCTGCGTGCACTGACGGCCGAGTTCCTGCGCGACAAGGAATTCCATGGCACGCAAGGCTTCGTCATCACCGACGAGGTGGCGCTCGCCATCGCGGCGCAGGCCGTGCTGCCCGTGCTGCACCTGAAGGGCCATCTCGACTGGTACGACGATTTCGTCGGCATCGTGGTGCACCCGTCCGAGGTCGTGGCGCGGCGTAAGGTCGTCGACGAAGCACTGGTCGTGCACGAGTACGACGAGGTCGTGGCCGGCGAAGCCATGGACCGCGGCCCCGTCATGCTCAGCTGGCAGGACGTGCTCGCAAGCAGCGTCACCAGCGAAGGTGGTTACAACGTCGTGATTCACGAGTTCGCCCACAAGATCGACATGCGCGGCGGCGACGCCGATGGCTGTCCGCCCTTGCCATCCGGCTTCGCGGGCAAGCGCAGCGCCCGCGAATCGCGCGCCGCGTGGCTCGCCGTGTTGCAGCCGGCCTACGACGATTTCCGCGAGAAAACCATCATGGCCGAGCGCTTCGGCGCCGAGCCGCCATGGCTCGACGATTACGGCGCGACATCGATCAGCGAGTTCTTCGCGGTGGCCTGCGAAGCCTACTTCGTGAACCGGCCGAACTTCGCCCGGGACTTCGCCGGGGTGACGGCTCTTTTCGATGAGTTCTTCCTGAGCAGGCAGGCCTGAGCGGCGACCGGGTCCGCAGGTCGCGCGCCAAAGAAAAAGACGCCCCGCGGGGCGTCTTTTTCATGGCAGTCTGGCGCTTACTTGCGCAGCAGCGCCTTCAACGCGTTCTGCAAACGGCGTGCACTCGCCGCATCGTGCGCCGCAGCCAGCACCTTGCCGGCGTCCTGGCCCCAAGTCTGAGCCGGCGCCGGGTCACCGCGCTTGGTCAGTAACTTGAGTTGCAGCGCACGGCGTGCGTCGAGCTGCTCTGCGGGCGTCGGCACTTCGGCGGCCATTTCCAGGCGCAGCAGCGCTTCCGCGGCATCGCTGGCCGCGGCCGTCGGCGCGCTGCCGACAGCTTGCGACCAGGTGGTGCGCACGGCCGGCGTGACCGCGCGACCCAGTTCCTGAACGCTCGGAAGGCGTGCCGCATCGCGCTGTTCCCAGGCGCCGAGCACCTGCGTGAGTGCTTCGCCATGGGCTTGCGCAGCGAGCTTGCGCAGCGCCATGTCCGCGCGTTCGAGCGCTTCGCGCTGGGCGCGGAAAGCGGCATCGCCGAGGCGCGGGCCGCGGTCTTCGAAACGCGGCGGACGGTCGCCGAAACGGCCGGCCGGTGCGCCGCGATCGCCACCACGGTCACCGCGTGCGTCGGGGCGCGGACCGCCACGGTCGCCAGGACGGCCCGGACCACCAGGGCCTGGCCGGCCGCCGTCGCGACGGTCGCCGAACTTGCCGCCGGCGCGGCCTGCGGGCGCCGCGTCCGTCTTCTTGCTGCTGGGACGGTCGTCGCCACGCATGGCCACGACCGGCTTGGGTGCCGGCTTCGGCGCGGCGGCTGGTGCAGGGCTTTCGATAGCGGCGGCTTCGCCGGCGTCGTGCGCCGCGCCGTCGGCGCGTGCGGAGGCATCGGCACCGTCGGCCGGGGCCACGAGGTCGGGCGTATCGGCCTGCGCTGCCTCGGCGGTTGCGGCCGGCGAGGCTTCCGCGTCGCTCGGGCTCGGTGCTTGCTCGGCGCTTTCGGCGAATTCAGCGGCGGCCTGTCCGGGCGCCACGACTTCGGTCGCGCCAACTGACGGCCCATCGGCGCTCACCACAGCCTGTTCGGCCTTGGGTGCGGGCGGCGGCGCTTCGCCGCGCAGCGCGCCTTCGAGACGGGCGATGGCGGCGCGGATCTTCTGCACGTCGCCGCCAGCATTGGCCGCGTCGAGCGCCTTGGAGGCATCGAGCACATGGCGGTCGTGCTCGCTCATGGCCGACGACGCCTTTTCGCGCTCGGCGGTCTTGCGGTTGAAGGCTTCGTCGATGGGCGCGCGGAACGCGTCCCACAGCTTCTGTTCGTGGCGACGGTCGAGCGGCACGCTCTGCGCCTCGTGCTGCCAGCGCTGCTGCAGCGCCTTGACCGCGTCGATGCGCAGCATCGGCTGGGCACCGAGCTCGGCGGCCTCGGCGATCATGGCCTGGCGGCGTTCGACGCTGGCCTTCTGGGCCGTCTCGAACGGTGCGCGCGCGGCGCCGAAGGCTTCGTTCCACTGCGGCTGCAGTTCGGCGAACACCTTCTCGCCCACGTGGCCGGCATCGCGCCAGCGGTCGGCGAACTGGTGCAGCGCGCGGTTGTGCGCCTTCAGATCGGTGGCGCCGGCATGCTCGGCGGCCCAGGCCTTGACCTCTTCGATCAGTGCCACGCGATGCGCGCGATGCTCGGCCGCATCGGCGCGCACCTTTTCGAGCCAGGCTTCGACCACCTTGTGGGCTTCGTTGCAGGCTTCGTCGAAGCGCTTCCACAGCGCATGGTTCGGCACGCCTCCCTGATCGGCCTGCTTCCACTGGTCGCGCAGCGCGCGCAGCGTTTCCTGCATCTTGCGGCCGCCGAGGGCCTGGCCTTCGGGGCGCTTGAGCAGGCCTTCGGCCTTGGCGACGAGGTCTTCGCGGACCTTGTCGGCGCTCCAGCGCTGCCAGCCTTCAAGCTCGCCGGCCGCGACCAGCGCGGCGTGCACGCGGGCTTCGAGCGGCGACTCGACCAGCTTGCCGTGCTCCTTGAGCACCGCACGCAGCGCAGCGGCCGCACCGGCGCTGGCCTTGCCGTGGCCTTCGGCGGTTTCCTGTTCGAGCTTGGCGAGCGCAACCTGAACGGCGTCCTGCGCAGCGGCACGAACGGCCGGATCGATCTTGGGTGCGGCAGGCCGCGCGGGGGCTGCAGCCTTGGGTGCGAGCACCTCGCCGCGAGCGCTGCG
The DNA here is from genome assembly GCF_030815625.1 of Variovorax sp. W1I1. Taxonomy (NCBI): domain Bacteria; kingdom Pseudomonadati; phylum Pseudomonadota; class Betaproteobacteria; order Burkholderiales; family Comamonadaceae; genus Variovorax; species Variovorax sp. W1I1. The sequence goes on from NZ_JAUSWZ010000001.1 coordinate 3,296,098, forward strand.
CAGCTCGTCGGCCCACACGGGCACCGGCGGCAGCGGCGCGGCAGCATCGGCTGCGGCGGCGATGGCCTGTGCCAGCGCGCTGTGGAACGCATCGGACACGACCAGCAGCTGCGACTTCGACGCTTCGAGCTGCGGCGCGAACTTGGCGTCGAGGCTGTTCCAGTTGATGTCGGCCGTGATGTCGGCGGCCTGCTGCTGCCAGTGGGTCACGTCGTTGCGCAGCGACTCTTCGGCGGCCTGGGCGTCCTGCCAGCCCTTGGTGGAGAGCACTTCAAAGCGCTGTGCCAGCAGGACGGCGGCTTCGCGATGCACCTGGGCGCGATGTTGCAGGTCTTCGATGCCCTTGACGCGTTCGGCCAGCTTGGCCTTCAGGCCCGCGAGCGGTTCGCGCGAGAGCGGCGCGCCGGCCTTGGCGGCGTCGCGCTGCCAGGCGAGTGCATCGGCGATGTTGAGCTTGGACTGGCCCAGCAGCAGTTCGGCCTTCTGTGCCCATTCGGCCGCAATCGCCTCCTGGCCCTTGGCGCGCTTGAGCTCGTCGAGCTTCTCGCGCAGCAGGCGCGCGGCGCCCTTGTCGCGACCGCTCAGCTCCTTGAAGACTTCCTGCATTTGCTCGGATGCCGGGTTGCCCGCGAGCCAGTCGCGGATGCGCGCGGCGCGCTCGCCGGAAGTCGGCGCGGTGAAGGCGCCGCCGGTGAGCGTATCGAGGGCTTGAAGGTCGTGTGGCTTGGAAGAAGTAGAGGTCACTGGCGAAATCGTTGTCTTGGTAGAGAAAGCGAAGGCGCCGGCAAAGGCCGGCGCACATCGACATTTTCACCCACTTGCGATGGACTGCCGAATTCCGTGGCGGAACGGCGGCCAACGCTGGTGGCGGGCTGGGAGATTTAACGGGAACTACATATATAGCAAGCCGATGCAAAAAGCCAAGTGGCCGTTCTCACTTCATGGTCAGTTTGAGCTCGGCGCCCGGCTTCCACTCGGCACCGCTGGCCGTGGTGCGCACCGCGCCCAGGAACAGCCGCTCGCTCGTGAGTTTCTGCGCCAGCAGGTAGTCGCGCACCGCGGCGCCGCGCTCCACGGCCAGTTGGCGCATCGATTCTTCGTCGACGGGCACGCTCGCGAACAGCAGGTTTTCCATTTCCTTGACCGGCAGGTCCTTGGCCAACCCGACGAGGTTGCGCGGCTTGGTGATGTCGGCGCGCTTGTACACCGCCGTCAGCAGCTCGGGGTATTCGGCGTCGGTGACCGGCGGCACCTCGGTGCCGGTTTGGCCGCCGCGCACCGCGACACGGCGCTTCTCGGCCTGGGTGAGCTGTCGCACACGCTGGCGCTGGTAGGCATCGCGCTCTTTCTCGAGGCTGGAGGTGCCGATGACCGTCATCTCCAGCGTCGGCCGCTCGGTCAGCGCCTTGGCGACCTTGTCCAGGCTTTCCTTGGCTGCCGCGCTGAGCACCGAACTGCCCGCCTCGAAGGTGATGGCGCTCGATTCGCCGCTGCCACCGCCGCCCAGGCCGCCCGTGAGCAGGCTGAACGGCGCCGTCACGGCCTTGACGATCAGGTTGACCACCGCCTTCCAGATCAGCGGTCCGACGCTGAACTGGGGATCGTTGAGCGAGCCGCTGAGCGGCAGGTCGACATCGATCACGCCGTTGCGGTCGGCCAGCAAGGCCACGGCCAGTTTCACCGGCAGGCTGTTGGGCGCACCGGCGACTTCCTCGCCGAACTGCAGCTGGTTGAGCACCAGCTTGTTGGTGGCGGTGAGCTGGCCGTCGGGCGCGACCTTGTAGTTCACGTCCATGCTCATCTTGCCGCGCTCGATGCCGTGGCCCGCGTAGCGCACCGAGTACGGCGACAGCGGCGCGAGGTCGAGGTCGCGCATCTTGGCGGTGATGTCGAGTTCGAGCGGCTTGGCCAGCGGATTGAGCTTGCCGGTGATTTCCAGCGCGGCCGTCTGCTGCGCCTTGCCGCGCAGTTCCAGGTCGGCCAGCGCCGGGCGGCCCGTCTCGCCCTTGGGCGGGTTCGACGAGAAGGAACTGAGCTTGCCGGTCAGCTCGCTCAGGTCGGCCGAGTAGTTGGGCTTGACGAAGAGATCGGTGAAATCGATCTTGCCGTTGACCAGGCTCATCGGACCGAAGTTGATGACCGGCGTGAGGCCGGTGTCCGCCGGTGCCTGCGCCGTAGCTACCGGCGCGGCGGCCGGCTTGGCGGGTTCGGGGCTGCCGCCGACCATGGCTTCGGCCGACACCGGCGCGCCGCCGGAGCGCTGCACAGGCGCCGCCGCGCGGGTCGTGGTGGTGGTGCCGCCCGGTCCCTTCTGGGTCTTGGCGTCGGCAGAGGCCGCAACCGCGGCACCTTCGGCTTCGCCCTTCTTCGTCAGATTGAGCAGGTTGAGCCGGCCGGTCGGATCGACGATCACGCGGGCGAAGAAGTCGGTCAGCGTGGTTTCGCGCACGTCCACCTTCGGCGGCGTATTGGGCGCCAGGCCGACCTGCAGCCCGCGCAGGCTCAGCGTCTTCCAACTCAGGAGCTGGTTGGTGTTGCGGTCGAAACCGGGGGACTGGGTGAGCGACACACTGTTGGCGCGGAAGTCGTCCAGTGCGGTGTCGCCAGCCAGCTTGACGGTCATGCCGGCCGGCGTGGTCGTGTAGTGGACCGTGCCGCGGTAGCTCGCGAAGGCGCGGCGGATGTCGACGTTGAGCGCGTCCGCGTAGTAGGCCTTGAAGGCGTGCGCGGGGAACGAGATCACCTCGAGCCGACCCTCGGCGGCCAGCGGCTTGAGCACGACGTTGCCCTTGTAGTCGAACTTGCCCGGCTCGGAGCGGCCGGAGCCGATGCGGCCCGAGACCTGCAGCGGCGACACGGTGTTGGTCTCGGGCGCGATCTTCTGTGCGTTCAGCTTGAAGGCCGTGACCTCTACCGTCACCGGCAGCGCGCCGGCCTTGTCTGAATAGGAGAGGCTGCCGTTGTCGACCGCCATCGTGGCAATGGTCAGCGCCCAGGGCTTGGTGTTGGCGTCGGCTTTGGCCGATCCGGCGCCGGCCGGCTTGGGCGCCGCCACCTTCGCTTCGGCCGCGCCGCCGTTGCCGGCCGGGGTGCGCAGCCAGCGCTCGAACATCCAGCGCTTCTCGCTGTCGCGCTCCACGCGCACCTTGGGGTTGGTGGCGGTGAACGAGGCGATGTTCAGCGTGTGCTGCGTCATGTCGACCTCGGCGTCGACCAGCTCGAAACGGCCGACGCTCGCCAGTGCGGTCTTGGTCTGGGTCAGCGCAAGCCCGTCGGCTGCCAGCCGGCGCGCCTTGAACTTGAGGTTGGGCTGGTTCCAGGCGATATCGATCTGGCCGCTAAGCTTGCCGTCGAGCGTGGGCTCCAGGCTCTGCGCCAGATACGGTGCGGCCAGTGAGAGCGGCAACGCGTCGACCTCGGTCTGCACGTCCGCCACCTTGTCGGTGGCGCTGCCCTTGAACTTGAGCGAGGCGCCGGCAATGGCGGTGCTGCCGTTGAACTGGGCCGGCTTCTCCATCGGCCAGGTGATGGCGGTGACGTCGAGCCCCAGGTCGGTCAGGTCGACGGCAGCTGCGGGCTTGACGGTCTCGTCGCGCCAGCCGATGCGCCCGCCGCTCAGCGCCACCTTGTCGACCTGCACCTTCAGCTTGGGCTTTTCGGCCGTGTTGCCGGCCGGCGCGCTGGCTGGGGCGGCGGGGAGTGGTGCCACTTTTTCCGCAGCACCGGTGGCCGGGTCGGTCGCCATCAGGTTGAGTTGGCCCGAGGCATCGCGCGCCACCACGAGCTGTGGATTGGCCAGCGCCACTTCGCTCAAATGGAACACCGATTCAAGCGGGCGAACATCGGCCAGCGCGAGCTTGAGCGAATCGAAGCCCAGCAGGTCGCGGCCCCTGGCGTCGCTCAGCTTGGCGCCGTGCGCTTCCACCGTGCCGTAGATCTTCAGGCCGGTGGTCGTGGCCTGTTGGAAGTCGATCTTCAGGTCGGCATCGAGGCTGCCGGCCTGCAGCTTCACCGGCAGGCCGCCGGGGATGTAGCCGAGGTAAGGCACGAGATCGAGCCCCTTGAACTGCACATGGGCGTCGGTCTTGCGGCTGGCCGAGAAGGGCGTGGTGAAGGCGGCCGAATCGAAGTTGCTGCCGTTGAGCACGAAGGCCAGCTTGGGCTCGGTCTTGACCTCGCGCTGCGAAGCCAGGTTGCTCAGGAAAGGCACATTGAGCACGAAGTTGCGCAGCTCGTGCTTGCGCTTGACCGTCTGGTCGTCGAAGTCGACCGCGCCGTCCTTGATCGAGATGTTGTAGATCGCAAAGCGTGCCGGCTCGGCCTTGGGGTCGGGCGGCGGACCCGAGGCCAGCTTGGCGAGGATGTCGTCGATGTCGTACTTGCCGTCGGCCTGGTGCGTGAGCAGGATGGCGGGCGACTCGACCGAGACCGCATCGATCACGGGTGCCAGGCGAAAGAGCGATTGCAGTTCGGCGTCGGCGTAGATGCGTTTGATGGCCAGTTGCGGCTGCTTGCCGTCGGCGGTGGCGATGCGCAGGTCATGCAGCGCGAGTTCGAGGGTCCAGGGCTTGAAATCGATCTTGCCCACGGTGACCTGCCGGCCCAGTTTTTCGCTCGCGATCTTTTGGAGCTGGCTCTTGGCGATGGGCGGAACCGCCAACCATGCGATGACCCAGAGGGCCAACAGAACCAGCAACGCGACGATCCCACGTCGCATCCATTTGTTTTGTTTGAGCGAAGCTAAATCCATCGCGGGAGTGTGCCGCAAACACGCGTCGATGCAGAAACAAGAAAGCCCGGCAGCGCGACGGAATGTCTCGTTGCCGGGCTTGATGGCGGGCCTAACACCCAAGCCATCGATTCGCGCGACCGGAAGTCAATGGTTCCTGCCGTGCTGGCAGCAAGAGATTGCCGCCGTGGATCCTCCGTCGTTCGAGCCCTTGACTTGCACCTCAGGCTGCCTGACTTCGGAAAAACGCCTGAAAACTCAGGCCCGTTCAGATTAGGTGCCGCACCCTCGCATTGCAAATCCAATCTTCCAAGGGATTTCCCTTAAGCCGAACGCCTCTGGGAGGGGTCATTTTTTAAACATCTATTAGCATAAGAAACAGTGTCCTTATGCTTGACCGAGTATTTAGCCACGCTAGAATCCGCCCTGCTCCGACTGCCAGACGCAGAGGGGCCACCCCTGAATCCGCTGCCGAGAACTCCCCCCGGCTTGATCAGGTCACCGCGCTCCTTACCCTACACCCTCCATGCGCGGAGCCTGATTCGTACCAATCCAAGCGCCGCTGCCTTCATCCATCGCCTCTCCAGGCGCTGCGAGCAGGTGCCGCACAGAAAGGAAGAGCGATGAACAAGGCGTTTGATGCCACAGCCCGCGGGCTGAGGACCTTTGTGTCCGATGTGGCAGACGGCTTTTTTGAAATCACCCACAACGGGTTCGCGTTGGTCGGTTTGGCCATCGTGTTCGCGGCCCTCGCCCTCGTGGCACGGCCCGATCTGCGCCAGACCGGCGAGGAACAGCTCATGGGCTGGCTGCAGTCGCGCAAGCCCGCGCCTGAAGTCACCGACCTGGAGCCGACCGCGATCGAGCGCACCACGGCCGCGAGCCCCGGCGACCTGCCCAAGCAGCAGGCGGCCGTGGCGTACTGGCTGAGCAAGAAATACAGCGTGGCGGCCGAACCGCTGAGCGTGCTCGTGGCCGAGGCCTACAACATCGGCAAGCGCACCAAGCTCGACCCGACGCTGATCCTGGCCATCATGGCCGTGGAGTCCAGCTTCAACCCGTTCGCCCAGAGCCACGTCGGCGCCCAGGGCCTGATGCAAGTCATGACGCGCGTGCACGGCGACAAGTACGAAAGCGCGGGCGGCACGCTCACCGCCTTCGACCCGGTGACCAACATGCGCGTCGGCGTGAAGGTGCTGCAGGAATGCATCTCCCGCGCCGGCTCGCTCGAAGGGGGCCTGCGCTACTACGTGGGCGCGGCCAACCTTGAAGACGACGGCGGCTACGCCAGCAAGGTGATGGCCGAGCACGAGCGCCTGCTGCAGGTCGCCAACGGCCGTGCACCGTCGGTGCAACCGCCCCGCACGACCGTGCGTGCCCAGCCGATTCCGATCGTGACGCCGGCACCGGCGCCGATCAAGGCCGAGGAAGGCTCGGAACCCGCAAAGGTCGCCCTGCTTTCCGCGGTTTCCTGAAGCTGGCTTGGCCGGGTGTGAGCTACACTCGGCCCCGTACGCGACTGGCGATAGGCGCAGCACCTGAACAAGGTGCCACGCGCTGACGTGGAATACCACTGGGAAGCGTGCCGCCTGACCACAACAGGCGTTCAGCCGTTCGCCTGGGCAGCCCTTGTTTGGTTGAAGAACAAGGACCTCGTCTTCAAAGGACTGCCATGTACCAACGCAATATCCTGGTCGAACAGACCGATCCCGAGATCTGGGCCGCCATCCAAGCCGAAAACGCGCGCCAGGAACATCACATCGAGCTGATCGCGAGCGAGAACTACGCCTCGCCGGCCGTCATGCAGGCCCAAGGCTCGCAGCTCACTAACAAGTACGCCGAAGGCTATCCGGGCAAGCGCTACTACGGCGGCTGCGAGCACGTCGACGTGGCCGAGCAACTGGCCATCGACCGCGTCAAGCAGATCTTCGGTGCCGACGCCGCTAACGTGCAGCCGCATTGCGGCGCCTCGGCCAACGAAGCCGTGATGCTGGCGTTCCTCAAGCCTGGCGACACCATCATGGGCATGAGCCTGGCCGAAGGCGGCCACCTGACCCACGGCATGCCACTCAACATGAGCGGCAAGTGGTTCAACGTGGTGAGCTATGGCCTGGACGCCAACGAAGCCATCGACTACGACGCGATGGAACGCAAGGCGCACGAGCACATGCCCAAGCTGATCATCGCGGGCGCCTCGGCCTACTCGCTGCACATCGACTTCGAGCGCTTCGCCAAGGTGGCGAAGGACGTGGGCGCGATCTTCATGGTCGACATCGCCCACTACGCCGGCCTCGTGGCCGCGGGCGTGTACCCCAATCCGGTGCCGCACGCCGACATCGTGACCTCCACCACCCACAAGAGCCTGCGCGGCCCGCGCGGCGGCATCATCCTGATGAAGTCGCAGCACGAGAAGGCGATCAACAGCGCGATCTTCCCGGGCCTGCAAGGCGGCCCTCTGATGCACGTGATCGCCGCCAAGGCCGTCGCGTTCAAGGAAGCGATGACGCCCGAGTTCAAGGCCTACCAGCAACAGGTGGTCAAGAACGCCAAGATCGTGGCCGACACGCTCACCGAGCGGGGCCTCCGCATCGTGAGCGGCCGCACCGAGAGCCACGTCATGCTGGTCGACCTGCGTTCGAAGGGCATCACCGGCAAGGAAGCCGAAGCCGTGCTGGGCAGCGCCCACATGACGATCAACAAGAACGCGATTCCGAACGACCCCGAAAAGCCGATGGTCACCAGCGGTGTGCGCATCGGCACCCCGGCCATGACCACCCGCGGCTTCAAGGACGAAGAAGCCCGCATCACCGCCAACCTGGTCGCAGATGTGCTCGAGAACCCGCGCGACACGGCGAACATCGACGCGGTGCGCGCCAAGGTGCACGCGCTGACGAGCCGCTTCCCCGTCTATCGCTGATCTGCACGGCCCGACCGCATGAAATGCCCTTTTTGCGGTCATCTTGAAACGCAGGTCGTGGAGACCCGCGTTTCGGAAGACGCCGACTTCGTCCGCAGGCGCCGCCAGTGCAGCGCCTGCGACAAGCGCTTCACCACCTACGAGCGCCCCGACGTCAACTTCCCCGTGGTCGTGAAGAAGGATGGCAGCCGCGCCGACTTCGATTCCTCCAAGGTGCGCGCCTCGATGATGCTGGCGCTGCGCAAGCGTCCGGTGAGCATCGAGCAGATCGACACCGCTCTCTTGCGGATCGAGCAGAAGCTCCTGGCCAGCGGCCTGCGCGAAATCGATTCGACGAAAGTCGGCGAACTGGTGATGCGCGAGCTCAAGCGCCTGGACAAGGTCGCCTACGTTCGCTTTGCCTCGGTGTACCGCAGCTTCGAGGACGTGGACGAGTTCCGGCAGTTGCTGCGGGACATCTGACTCCCAAGGGCAGTTTTCTTCAGGCGCCGCCTTCTCCCCTGGCGCACGCCCCCGAGCCGCAATCGCCGCTCACATCCGGATTGCAGACCTTCGCCCGGCCCGACGCCGAGACGATGACCGAGGCCCTGCGCCCCGTCTCGGCCTTGAACGTCAGGCAGCCCGCGCTGAAACTGGCCCTCGCGGTCTGGCGCGAGAACCCGTTGCCGTCGTAGCGCAGGCCTTGCGCAAAGCCGCCGCCGAGTGTCGTGTCGATGCTCACGCCCTGCGGCAATCGGTCGAAGCGCCGCAGCGTTTGTGTTTGGCTCTGCGTGGAGGACGATGCGTCGGAACCTGTTCGGACCACCCAGCCTTCGGACCAGTCGCCGCCCGCGAGTGCAGCCACCTCCACGCCCTGCGCGCGCTGAATGGCTTCCATGCGCGCAAAGCCCAGCGCCGCATTGAAACCCTGCGCAGCCGTCGCCAGACGCTGGTTGAGCAGCATGTCGCGAAAGCTCGGCACGCCGATGGCCGCCAGCACCGCGACGATGGCAACGATCGCCATCAGTTCGATCAGCGTGAAGCCGCCGATCGGTGTCGTGTTGCCGCGCTTCATTGCCAGCACCTGCCGGGCAGCGTCCCGTCGCATCCTTTGCCACCCGTGCTGTCGACCCAGAGATTGCCGACGTGGGGATCGGAGAACCCCGGCTTCAGCGTGGCCGTCAGCCGAATGCAGCCAGTGATGCTCCCTCGCCCTTCGCAATTGGCGCTCTTGACGGTGTACTTGCCGCCCACGCCCCCATCGCCCGACTCGCCCTCGTAGGGCCGGTATCGCCCCACCCGGGTATAGAGGCGCTCCTGCTCCTGCATCTGCTGCATGAGCGCGGAACGCCCCTCGCTGCGCCAGCCTTTGCGAACGAAATCCATGTATGACGGATAGGAGATGGCCGCCAGGATCGCGGCGATGGCCACCACGATCAGCATCTCGATCAGCGTGAAACCGCGAAGCACAGGGGTTCTCATTGCTTGCCCCTCCGGTAGTCGGAGATCTGTCGCCAGTTCAGCCGTCTGCCGGTCTGGCCCACGTTGCTGTCGCCGACGGGCTGCGCGGTCGAGAGGCCTGCGCCCCGGCTGCTGCGCGCGCCCGTGCTGACGATGGCGAGGCGCTTCGTTTCCGGGCGGCGCCCGAATGCATCGGTGGCCCCGACACCGGTTGTGGCCAGCTGCACCAGATGAGGCGCACCCAGCATGCCGGCACTCGATGGCACGCAAGCGCCGCCCTGCGAGAGCCCTGTCATCGCATTCACCGCGCAGGTGCGGCCACCGCCGTCTGCGCTGCATGCGCCTGAATCGGGAATCAGCGTGTTGAAGAACAACTGGCCGTCGCCCAGCACCGGCTTGAAGACCATCCGCTCGCCCCGTTCGGGCCCCGCCGGCAGGTCGAAATACCAGCCGCGGCGAGCATTCGTCTTGCCATCGAACGCGCCATAGACAAAAGCATCGCCGGTGACTGGCGGGAATGCCTGCCCATCCACAGCGCCGGTCTTGCGCTGCTGCAACTGCACGCGCGCTTCGCCGGCGGGAATGGCCACGCCGTTGTCGTACACGCCGTACATCGTCTGCACGCCCCGGCTCGAACGCCCCAGGTCTTCGGGGCTCACGAACTTTCCGGTTCCGAAGAGGACGATCGCGCCGCCCTCAGGACCCACGCCGACCTCGGGCGCGACGGTGATCGGCTGCCGCTTCGCATCCGCGCCGCTGCCGGACATGGCGACCATCAGGGGTTTGCCGTTCAGCGCCAATGCCTTGGCGCCCCACGGTGCATTGCCAGAGAAGTCGAACTTCCACAGATTGCCCTGCGTGTCGCCTGCGTAGAGAAAGCGCGTGGCGTCGTCCGCGCCCGCGTAGTCGCTCGGCGTGCTCAACGCATTCACGAGGGTTTTGTCCGCAGGGGCCGGCAGAACGATCTTGTAGTAGTTGGTGTTCTGCTTCCAGGCCTCGCCTGCGGGCTTGTCCAGCGACAGCAGGAACAGTGCGGCCCGCTTTTCGGGATTGGCGTTGTTGAAGCCCGAGGGAACGACAGCAAACCAGCCGTAGGTCGCCGCCCGGGTTCTGGTGGCTGCCGCGGTTCGGAACTTCATGATGCGCGGCGCCTGGGTCACGTGGCCCATGTCGTCGTCGTACGCGCCGCTGAATTCCCAGAGCACCTTGTCCGCCGAGAACGTCGCGGGGTCCGTCACGTCGAGCGCGAAGACGCCAGTCGCGCCGCCGCCATTGCCAGAAACCAGCACGGTCTTCCACGCGCCATCGGCCATGCGGGCGTCGCCGACGACGGGCGTTCCGTCGACGTAGCTGCGGTGCACATAGTCCGGCGAGGTGTAGGCCGCCAGGCGGGCGAACATGATGCGCGGCACGTAGGCGAAGAGTTCGTCCCCGGTGCGTGCGTCAAAGGCATGCAGCATGCCGTCGTTGGCGCCGACGTACACGACGGGCGGCCGGTCGCGATAGGCGGCCAGAAAACGTTCGTGCCCCGGTTCCTGAATCGCGAGGCTGGGTGGCCCGACATGCACCGGGTTCGAATTGGTCACGTCGCCCATGACCGAGTCGCGCACGCGAAAGAGGCCTTGCGGCGCGGACAGTTCCCGCCGCCGGTCCCCGCGCAGATAGGCCAGCCGCTCGGCGCCCAGGCCGTCGGAGACATCGGGCACGACATACGGCGTCGCATTCAGCCAACCGCGCAGCCCCCTGTCGAGCGCCTCCCACTGGAACGGCGTGCCGACGTCGGCCGTCGAGAGCGTAAAGATGCGCCTGCTCGCGACATCGCGCGCGGCCACGGGCGGCACGGCGTTCGGATTGCCGGTCAGCAGCTCGCCGGCGTCCCAGTCGGGCTTGTCGGCGCGCCGCACCGTACCGGTCGCCGCATCCGGCTGGAGGGGATACGACAGCAGCGTGCCCGACCAGCGTCGCCCGTTGAACTGCGGCACGTAGAGGTTCGCGCCGGACTGTGCGATCGTGTTCGACGAAATGGCGCTCCCCGCCGTGGCACCACCAGCCGGGGCCACGACGCGCAGGAAAATCCGGCGGATGGCCTCGGTCATTTGCGCCGGTTCACCGGCCAGGAAGTAGTTGGCGGGCTTGGGCTGGTTGTCGCCGTCAAGGCCTTCGGCCCATTCGGAACCGCCGCCCGCCGCCAGGAACGGATTGCCGTCGTCGTTGCTGTCGGCAAAACCGCCGTACTTCGCGGCCAGATAGAAAACGCTGCCGCGTTGCCTCTGCCGGATGGCGCTCGCGCCGCCCTGCCCCATGTCGATGGCAAAGGTCTGCACGCGCAAGCCCGTGTGGTCGCTGCGGATCTTCTGCGTGCGGGCCCAGTACGCCAGGCCCGCCATCCCGAACGATCCTTTGTCTGCGCCGGTTTCCGCGCTCGCGATGTCGGCCGAGGTCAACGGCGTGCCGCCCTTGTAGTTGAACGCCCGCGGCCCCTCGTTGCCGCCAGTGGTGAGCCCCGCCTTGCCCGATGGGTGCGCATAGGCAAGCGCCTCCCTGTTTTCAAAGGCGCCGACCAGACCTGTCCAATAGGCCGTGTCGGGCTCATGGGCAGCGATGCTGAAGCTGCGATCAAAATCGCCGATGGAGTTCCCCCTCGACATGCCGGGCAAGGAACGGTCGTAGTGGGTGTCGGCATCGCCGATCATCAGGACATCGTTTCTCTGGCAGCTGACGGCGGTGGGATCGCCATGACTTCGAGGGCTGTCGCTACCGGCGACCGCCTGCGGCGTCGGCGCCTTGCCCTGCAGGTAGCGCAGCGACTCGTAGTAGAGCTCGCCTGCAGGATCGAACGTGCTGTAGGCGCCTTGCCGGACGCCGTTGCGCCCGAAACGGTTGATGGCGTTGACGACCCCAGGGCTCTCCGCTGTGTCGGCCTTGAACACGCCCGTTGTCGCATTCCACTCCGCTTGCGGGTTGTCGACTGTGTCGAAAGTGGTGTCGATCTTTCTGGGCCCGACGTGCTTCATTGGTGCGCGCAGCACGCCGCCATAGCGTGCGGGGTCGTCGTCCGGCAAATAGCCGAAGACGGAGAACTTCATCCGGCCCGCGTAGCGCTGGACGGCGCCCACAGGCTTGGAGTTGCCATTCGGGTATCTGGCGCACAGCCCGGGACGCACCACCACCTCCGCCGCCGTGCACACCTCGACGCGCGCGATGTAAGGCGTGCCGCCCGGCGCCGAGCAAGTACCTGCAGCGGCTGCTCCGACGACGAATCGATCGAGGCAGTTGCTGAAGTGCAGCGTGTCCGTCGCAAGCACCGCGCCGCGTGCGCCCGTGACGAGTGGCGTGAGCCTGTTCAGGTTGCCGATGACCGCCTTGCCGGGGAAGTGGGCGCTGCGATGAAAGTCCTCCGGCAGCACCGCGCGCTGCAACACCGTGCGGCCCGGTTCGTCGATCACACGGTCACCACCCGTCAACGCGAGGCGCACCCCGTCGAGGGAAGACGACACCGCCCAGTTCAGCAGGTTGCCGCTCCACTGGTTGGCGCAGGCGATTTCTCCGCTGCTCAGCCTCGTTGCCGCGGACGAGCGCTTGAAGTAACCGTCGCCCGCCGCATAGCTGTAGCAACCCATCGCGTCCCAGTAACCGCCATAAGTTTTCTTTGCATCGAAGCTGTCGCGGTACGCGGCGCCGGCGTTCGCGCGCTTCAGCGAAAGATCGATCACCAGCCCCGGGTCGGCGCGTGAAGCCAGCGAGAACATCGGCTCGCTCGGGAGCTCCGCGTCGGCTGCGTTGGCCGTCGTCACGGCATGGGCGCACGTGGCGGCGAAGGCCGCCATCGCGCAAATTCGAAGAAAGCGCATGAAGGTCCCGTCCTCAGGAAGGGCAGCCAAGGCCGGCCGCCGGTTTGTACAAGGTGGTCTGCAGAACGACCTGTGTCTCTTCGCGCATGCCGTAGCCGACGGCCGTGACGCGAAAGATGTAGCTGGCGTCCTGGGCACTCGCGCTCTGCAGCACATTGGCCTGCCAGCTGCCGCGGCTGCGAACGGCTTCCACGATGTAGCGCGGTGCGCGGGCCGGTAGCGCACCGGCGTGGCTGCCGGTGGCGGCGTCGCCGCTGAAATAGGTCTGGCCCGTGAAGGTGCCGTAGGCAACTGACTTGCCGCTCCCGGCCGAAAGGTCGACGCTCACCCACGCCGGATCGGCGCCCGGCTCGGCGGGCGCGCACAGCCCCTGCTGCTCGCCGTCGCCACCGCACCCCGCGGCGAAGGCCGTCGCATCGGAGCGATTGAAAAGGCAGAGGCGCTGCCGTGGGTTCTCGTTGGGCCCGAGCACATCGGTTTCAGCATCGACAAGGGCAGCCTCGGCGGCCTGGAATGCCACCTCGGCATCGCGGTCGTTGCGGGCGCTGCGCTCGTTGACCAGCGAGACCTGCGCCGCGCCGACGCCCAGCACGGTGGCCACGACGAGAAGCAGCAGCACGACGATCAGCGAAAAGCCCCGCTGCGGCGGCGAAAGACGGCGCGGGCTCACGACGCCGGCGCCCTCAACGCGTTGCGCAGCATCACCGTGAAGGTCGCCACGCGCCGCAGCCGGCCATCGGCCGCGGGCCTGAAGCTGAGCTCGGAGAAATCGGTGCCCAGCGGATAGAGCACCTCCTCCGCCTCCTGCCGCTCGCCCCGGCCGTGGGCGCTGCGCGCCACCATGCCGATGCGCAGACCAACCACCTTGCGCCATTCGTCGGCGACCTTGTCTCCGGAGGCGGCCATGGCTTCGAGCTGCACGGCATCCAGCCACTGCTCGGGGGCGCCGTTGCCGTCGGCGTCGTGGCCGTAGACGACCTTGAACACCTCGATGCCCCGCGCCAGCGGTTGCGCACTGAACGCCCCGCCCCTTGCGCTGCGGTACTTGCAGTAGAGCTCGGGTTCCCTGTCGGCGGCTTCGGCGACATAGAAAAAACTCCAGGCGCGGTCTGCGGAGACGGGCGTGTCCGCCGCCGGACCGGGCTGGGCGAAACCCATGCAATCGATCATGGTGCCGTCGGGCTCGGTGCCGTCGCCATCGGAACGGCTGCGGCCGAAGAAGCGGACCCGCAGCGAATCGCTTGCGTTGATCCCGCGCGTGCCGTGCGCGCCGTGGCTGTCGCCGACGCCGCTGACGCGGGTGTCGCTCGCGCCCACGATATCGAGGTCGGCGGGGTCGCCCGACGATGCCGTGGTTCCCGTGCTGCCTGCCGCGCCCTCGGACCCTTGGGATTCCCTGGCCTCGGGCGCGTGGTCGGAATAGCCCGCCTGCCGCGCGACGCTCCTGACGACGAAGCCCGCGAACCTCAGCGACTCCTCCACCGCCTGCGCATCGGCATCGGCCGTGAACAAGCGCTGGCTGGCGACAAAGGCGGCCGTGGCCGCGAGCACGACGACCAGCGCAACGGCCGTCGCGACCAGCAGCTCGACCAGCGTCACCCCGCGTTCACGCACGCGGCCGGCGAACTCAGGAACCCGACTGGCCATCGCGCACCCGCCCTGCGACCAGTTGCATCACCAGCCGCGGCGCCGACGATGAATCCGCCTTCGCACCGAGGCCGGCGCGAGGCGTCCAGCCGAGCTTCACGACCACGGTGCGGCCGGTCTTGCTGCATGTCCAGGTGTACTCATCGGCTGCCGCGTTCCAGGGCGCCTCGTCGAAGCACACGCTGACGCGCGCATCGGGCAGCGCCTTGGCGATGCGGCGCTGCCACTCGTTCATGTCCCATGCCGCGAGGTCCGCCGTGGTGCAAACCGCGCCGCCTCCCACGCAGGCCGCGCCGGTGGAGGCGACTTCCGATGCGCCGCCCTCGCGCCAGTCTTCGACAAGGTAGGCATTGCCCGCGTCGTTGCGCGCAGCGACGCCTTTGTTCATCCGCGCCTTCTCCGACAGATCGCGCGCCAGATTGAGCGCTGCCGTGAAGGTTGCCGACTCGTTGCTGGTGCGCACCGACGCCAGCAGCATGCCGATCGTGCCGAGCAGTCCCAGGCTCAGCACGACGATGGATACCAATACCTCCACGAGCGAAAAGCCCGCGGCCCGATGCTTCGTTGAAGCCATGTTCGATGTCCTCCCTGATCTGCTGCAACTTGTGTTGCTTCTTTATTCCCGCCATCGAACTTCGAGCGTAGAGGCCGCTTGCGACTGGGCGCGCACCGTTCATCCGCATCGGTATGCCGCTCGTATGATCGAACGGCACCGGTGTTAAATTTTTCCCCGTCCCGCCCCCGTCCTGCCTCTTCCACTCCCATGCCTTCACACGAACAAGACGCGCAGCACATCGCGGCAGCCTTGCGCCTGGCGTCCGACGCCTTGCTGCTGACCGATCCGAACCCGCGCGTGGGCTGCGTGCTGTGCGACGCCGATGGGCGCGTGCTGGGTCAGGGGCATACGCAGAAGGCCGGCGGTCCGCATGCCGAGGTGATGGCGCTGCGCGATGCGGCGGCGCAAGGTCACTCGGTCGAAGGCGCGACGGCGTACGTCACGCTGGAGCCCTGTTCGCACCACGGCCGCACCGGGCCTTGCTGCGATGCGCTGATCGCGGCGGGCATCGGGCGGGTCGTGGCGTCGTTGGCCGATCCGAACCCACTGGTCGCGGGCCAGGGCTTCGATCGGCTGCGTGCGGCGGGTATCGAGGTCGAGGTCGGCCCCGGCGCCGACGAATCGCGCGAGCTCAACATCGGCTTCTTCAGCCGCATGGTGCGCAAGACGCCGTGGGTGCGTCTCAAGGTGGCGGCTTCGCTGGACGGCAAGACGGGCCTTGAAAACGGCGTGAGCCAATGGATAACCTCCGAGCCCGCGCGCGCCGATGGCCACGCCTGGCGCGCCCGCGCGAGCGCTGTGCTGACCGGCGTCGGCACGGTGCTCGAAGACAACCCGCGCCTGGACGTACGTCTGGTCCCGACGCCGCGCCAGCCGCATCTGGTCGTCGTTGACAGTCGCCTCCAGACACCGCCGGACGCTCACATATTCATAGCAGGCCGCCCGGTGTGGATCTACGCGGCCGTACGGGACGAAGCCAAGGCTGCCGCGCTGGAAGCCCGCGGCGCCACGGTCACTTGCCTTGCCAATGCCGACGGCAAGGTCGATCTGGGCGCGATGCTGAAAGATTTAGCAGCGCGCGGCGTCAACGAGCTGCACGTCGAGTCGGGCCACAAGCTCAATGGCTCGCTGATTCGCGAGGGCTGCGTCGACGAACTGCTGGTCTACCTCGCGCCCAAGCTGATCGGCCAAGGGCTCGACATGGCCAGTCACATTCACGCAGACGGTCCGCTCACCTCGCTGGCGGGCGTTCTCCCCCTGGAATTCAAGTCCGTGGACATGTTCGCACCGGACCTTCGCATCGTGGCGCGGGTGACGGGAAGGGACAGGTTCTAGCGTTCGGCCCGAACGGGCTTCGTTCTCTGCGAAAATGTGCGAATGTTCACCGGAATCATCACCGGCGTGGGGCGCATCGCCGCCATCCACGACCTCGGCACCTCCTCCTCCTACGGCAAAAGACTCAGCATTGCGGTGCCTGACGGCTATCTCGACGATGTCGGGCTGGGCGACAGCATCGCGCTGAACGGCGCCTGCATGACCGTCACCACGCTCGTTCCCGAGCAGCAACTGTTCACCATCGACATTTCCGCCGAATCCCTCGACAAGACTGCCGGCCTGACCGACGAGGGCAGCCGCATCAACCTCGAGAAGGCCCTGCGCGCAAGCGACCGCCTCGGCGGCCACATCGTCTCGGGCCATGTGGACGGCATCGGCACAGTGAGCTTCTTCGAGCCGGTCGGCGAAAGCTGGGAGTTGCGCGTGGTCGCACCGCCCGCCCTCGCCCGCTTTCTCGCCTACAAGGGCTCGATCACCATCAACGGCGTGAGCCTCACCGTCAACAGCGTGAAAGACACCGAAGACGGCGCCGAGATCAGCATCAACCTGATCCCGCACACGGTGGACAACACCTCCCTCGGCGGCCTCAAGGCCGGCTCGAAGGTCAATCTCGAAATCGATACCGTGGCGCGCTACGTGGAGCGCATGCTCCAGGCGGGCGTCCTGGTCCCCCAGGCTTCCACGTATTCCAAGGACACCGCCGAATGAATGCCTCCGTCACGCCCATCGGCGCCGCCCCGAGCGCCGCGCGCGCGCCAGCCCCCATTTCATCGGTCGAGGAGATCGTCGCCGAGCTGGCTGCCGGCCGCATGGTGATCCTTGTGGACGAGGAAGACCGGGAGAACGAAGGTGACATCGTCATCGCGGCCGACCACATCACCCCCGAATCCATCAACTTCATGGCCCGCCATGCGCGCGGCCTGATCTGCCTCACGCTTTCGCGCGAAATGTGCGAGCGCCTGCAGTTGCCGCCGATGGTGCAGCGCAACGGCGCGAAGCATTCGACGGCCTTCACTGTTTCCATCGAAGCCGCCGAGGGCGTCACCACCGGCATCTCGGCCGCCGACCGCGCCCGCACCGTGCAGGCCGCCGTGGCGCCGAATGCCGTGGCCGCCGATCTCGTGCAGCCCGGCCACATCTTCCCGCTGCAGGCGGTGGACGGCGGCGTGCTCATGCGCGCCGGCCATACCGAAGCGGGTTGCGACCTGGCCGCCATGGCCGGCTGCTCGCCCGCCTCGGTGATCTGCGAGGTGATGAACGAAGACGGCACCATGGCCCGCCTGCCCGACCTGCAGATCTTCGCGGCCGAGCACGGCCTCAAGATCGGCACCATCGCCGCGCTCATCGAGCACCGCAGCCGCGTCGAATCGCTGGTCGAGAAGGTCGGCTGCCGCGAAATTCAAACCGCCTGGGGCAATTTCACCGCCCACGCCTTCATCGACAAGCCCAGCCGCGGCGTGCATCTCGCGCTCGTGCGCGGCAAGTGGGCGCCTGAAGACACGGTGTCGGTGCGCGTGCACGAGCCGCTTTCGGTGCTCGACGCGCTCGAAATCAACCGCTCGCTGCACTCCTGGAGCCTGGACGCCAGCCTTTCGCACATCGCGACCGAAGGCAAGGGCGTGGCCGTGCTGCTCAATTGCGGCGAAACCGCCGGCGAGCTGCTCGCGCAATTCGACGGCACCGCGCGTCCCGCGCAAGCCCCCGAGCGCGGCCGCATGGACCTGCGCAGCTACGGCATCGGCGCGCAGATCCTGCGCGAATGCGGCGTGCACAAGATGAACCTGCTGGGCACGCCACGTCGCATGCCGAGCATGGCAGCAGGCTACGGCCTGGAAATCGCCGGCTACCTGACGAAAGACTGAACGACCATGCAAGGTTCAAACAAGGGCGAGACAACGCTCAATGGCAAGGGCCTCCGCATCGGCATCGTGCAGGCGCGCTTCAACGCCGACATCACCGACGCGCTGGCTGCGGCCTGCCTCGCCGAACTCGAATCGCTCGGCGTGGCCGCGTCCGACATCCATCATGTGAAGGTGCCCGGCGCCCTCGAAGTGCCCGTGGCGCTGCAGGCGCTGGCCGAGCGCGGCGGCTACCACGCGCTCGTCGCGCTGGGCTGCATCATCCGCGGCGAGACCTACCACTTCGAACTGGTGGCCAACGAATCGGGCGCGAGCGTGAGCCGCATCGCGCTCGATTACCGCCTTCCCATCGCCAACGCGATCCTCACCACCGAAAACCTAGCGCAGGCCGTCGCACGGCAGACCGACAAGGGCCGCGATGCAGCCCAGGTCGCCGTCGAGATGGCGCAACTGCTGGCCACCCTTTCATGACCGAAGACACCACCAAGGCAGGCGGCGCCAAGCCCCGCCAGTCGCGCACGGGGCTCACCAGCACCGGCGCACGCAAGGCTTCGGCCAAGTCCAACCGCAGCCGCGCGCGCGAGTTCGCGCTGCAGGCGCTCTATCAGCACCTGGTGGGCCGCAACGACCCGACCGACATCGACCACTTCACGCGCGACCTCGCCGGCTTCCACAAGGCCGATGCAGCACATTACGACGCGCTGCTGCACGGCTCGATCGATAACGCCGAGCAGCTCGATGCGCTGATCCGCCCGCTGCTCGACCGCAAGTTCGAGGAAATCTCGCCCATCGAGCACGCCGTGATGTGGATCGGCGTGTATGAGTTCCAGAACTGCCCCGACGTGCCGTGGCGCGTGGTGCTCAACGAATGCATCGAGCTCGCCAAGGAATTCGGCGGCACCGACGGCCACAAGTACGTGAACGCGGTGCTCAACGGCCTCGCGCCGCAGTTGCGCCCCCTCGAAGTGGAAGCGGATCGCGCTTCCGGCAAGGCGAAAGCATGAGGATTTCGACGCGCGCGGAGCGCATCGAGCCCTTTTATGTGATGGAGGTGGCGAAGGCCGCCGGGGCGCTGGCGCGCGAAGTGGCCCACACCGACCGGCCGATGATCTTCCTGAACATCGGCGAGCCCGATTTCACCGCGCCCCCGCTGGTGCAGGAAGCCGCCCTGCGCGCCGTGCGTGCCGGCGCCACGCAGTACACGCAGGCGACTGGCCTCGACCACTTACGCGAGCGCATCAGCGGCTGGTACGCGCAGCGTTTCGGTGTCGACGTGCCCGCCCGCCGCATCGTCGTCACGGCCGGCGCCTCGGCCGCACTGCAGCTCGCCTGCCTCGCGCTGATCGAATCGGGTGACGAGATCCTGCTGCCCGACCCGAGCTATCCCTGCAACCGCCACTTCGTGAGTGCGGCGGACGGCAAGGCGGTGCTGATTCCGACGACGGCCGAAGAGCGCTTCCAGCTCACCGCCGCCAAGGTCGAGGCCGCCTGGACCGAGAAGACGCGCGGCGTGCTGCTCGCCTCGCCCTCCAACCCAACCGGCACCTCGATCGCGCCCGACGAGCTGCGCCGCATCCACAAGGTCGTGTCCGACCGCGGCGGCATCACGCTGATCGACGAGATCTACCTGGGCCTGTCCTACGACGAGGCCTTCGGGCAGACGGCGCTGGCCATCGACGACAACGTCATCAGCATCAACAGCTTCAGCAAGTACTTCAACATGACCGGCTGGCGCCTGGGCTGGCTGGTGGTGCCCGAAGTGCTGGTGCCGGTGGTCGAGCGCCTCGCGCAGAACCTCTTCATCTGCGCGAGCACGGTGTCGCAATATGCGGCGCTCGCCTGCTTCGAGGACGCGAGCATCGCCGAGTACGAACGCCGCCGCGCCGAGTTCAAGGCGCGCCGCGACTGGTTCATTCCGCAACTCGACGCCCTGGGCCTGAACGTGCCCGTGGTGCCCGATGGCGCCTTCTACGCCTGGGCCGACTGCACCAGCTTCGCCGAGAAGCTTGGCATCTCGGGCAGCTGGGATTTCGCCTTCGAGACCATGAAACGCGCCCACGTCGCCGTGACGCCCGGCCGCGATTTCGGCACGGCAGAAACGGCGAAGTTCGTGCGCTTCTCCACCGCGAGTTCGATGGAGCATCTGAAGGAAGCCGTCGAGCGTCTGCGCGCAATGGCCGAGAACCGGGCGCAATGAGCGCAGCGCAGGGCCGCCCCAAGCAAGCTCGCGCCGCAGTGCAAAGCACGGAGGCATGCCGATGAGCTACGCGTTTCCGATCCGCGTCTACTGGGAAGACACCGACGCCGGCGGCATCGTGTTCTACGCCAACTACCTGAAGTTCATGGAGCGCGGGCGCACCGAGTGGCTGCGCTCCCTGGGCGTCGAGCAGCGCAAGCTCAAGGAAGAAACCGGCGGCCAGTTCGTGGTGAGCGAAACGCAGCTCAAATACCATCGGCCCTCCCGGCTCGACGACGAACTGCTGGTCACAGCCGATCTTCAACAATTGGGCACTGCCTCATTGATAATCGGACAGCAAGTGCTATCAAAAACAGAGCAAGAGCGAATCGGCGCCGCGGCACCGGTCTTGCTGTGCGAAGGCACGATCCGTATCGGGTGGGTGAATGCCGCCACTTTGCGTCCCGCACGCATCCCTTCCCGGGTTTCGGGAACCCTCGAGCGCTGCGGCGGCTCCATGACTCAACCTTTCAAGCCATGAACCAAGATCTATCCATCATCAACCTCCTGCTCCACGCCAGTTTCGTGGTGCAAATGGTCGTGCTGCTGCTCGTGATCGTCTCGATTGCCAGCTGGGCCGCGATCATCCGCAAGTACTTCGCGCTGCGGCGCATGCGCGCGCTGAACGACGATTTCGAGCGCGAGTTCTGGTCGGGCACCAGCCTGAACGAGCTGTTCGCCTCGGCCGCCCAGAACGCCAAGTTCGCGGGACCGATGGAGCGCATCTTCGCCTCGGGCATGCGCGAATACCAAAAGCTGCGCGAACGCCATGTGAGCGACCCCGCCACGCTGCTGGACGGCGCCCGCCGCGCGATGCGTGCGAGCTTCCAGCGCGAGCTCGATGCGGCCGAACAGAACCTCTCGTTCCTCGCCACCGTCGGTTCGGTGTCGCCGTATGTCGGCCTCTTCGGCACGGTCTGGGGGATCATGCATGCCTTCACCGGCCTGGCTGCGCTCACGCAGGTGACGCTCGCCACCGTGGCGCCCGGCATTGCCGAAGCGCTGGTGGCCACCGCCATCGGCCTCTTCGCCGCGATTCCCGCGGTGGTCGGCTACAACCGCTTCGCCCGCGAGATCGACAAGATCGCCATCGCCCTGGAGACCTACATCGAGGAGTTCTCCAACATCCTGCAGCGCAACCTCTCGGCCAACCCGGGTGCGGCCGCCGCGGCAACCACGGTGGCTCCGGCCAACCGCTGAGCGGAGTCCGAGCGCATGCCCGCCGTTTCATCCCGGGGCCGTGGCCGCCGGACGATCAACGAGATCAACATGGTCCCGTTCATCGACGTGATGCTGGTGCTGCTGATCATCTTCATGGTCACAGCGCCGCTCATCACGCCGAGCGTGATCAACCTGCCCTCGGTCGACCGCGCCAACAAGCAGCCCGACAAGCCCATCGAGATCGTCATCAAGAGCGACGACGAAGTGCAGATCAAGAAGGACCCGTCCACCGGCAACACGGGCAGCACGTCCATCCCCATGACCCAGATCGGCGCTGCCGCTAAGCAGGCGCAGGGCGGCGATGCCCAGCGCCCCGTGGTCATCAGCGCCGACAAGTCGGTGAAGTACGAAACCGTCGTGAAGGCGATGAACCAGCTCAAGCGCAGCGGCATCGATCGCGTGGGCCTGTCGGTCACGACCACGGGCGGCAAATAAGGCATGTCGCTCGCACTGGATCGCCCCGAGTTCGCGCCGCCACCGCAGCGCGGCACGCCGCGCGCCGTCGTGCTCGCCCTCATCGCGCATGCGCTGCTGATCGCGGCGCTGACCTGGGGGGTGCGCTGGCGCAGCGACGCCGACGAAGGCGCCGTCGATGCGGAGCTGTGGTCCTCCACCGTGCAACAGGCCGCGCCGCGCCTGTCCGCACCGGAGGCGCCGACACCCGCTCCCGCGCCGCCGCCGCCCGCTCCCACGCCGCCACCGCCTCCGGCAGCCAAGGCGCCCGAGCCCGCACCCGCGCCGAAGGCCCCTGACATTGCCCTGGAGCGCGAGAAGAAGCTCAAGGAGCAGAAGGAACAGAAAGAGCGCGAGCTCGAGCAGCAGCAACAACAGCAAAAGAAGAAAGAGCTCGAAGCCAAGCAGCGCGCCGAAGACGACGCCCAGCGCAAGAAAGAGCAGCAACAGAAGCTCGCCGAGCAGAAGAAGCAGCAGGAAGCCGAGGCCAAGCAAGCCGAAGCCAAGAAGGCCGAGGCCGCCGCGAAGCAGGCCGCTGCCGATCGCGCCGCCACGCTCAAGCGCATGCAGGGTCTGGCGGGTGCCAGCGGTGCCGACGATTCGAAGGGCACGGCCCTGCGGTCTTCAGGCCCGTCCAGCGGTTATGCCGGACGCATCGCCGCCGCGGTGCGCCCGAACATCACCTTCCCCGATGCCGACACGGTGAACGGCAACCCGGCGGCCGAGTTCGAGGTGAACCTCGCGCCCGACGGCACCATCGTCGGCGTCAAGCTCACGCGCTCCAGCGGACTGCCCGCCTGGGATGAAGCGGCCGAGCGCGGCCTGCGCAAGACCGACAAGCTGCCGCGCGACACCGACGGGCGCATCTTCCCGTCGCTGATCGTCTCGCTCAGGCCCAAGCGCTGATTCGCGCCGGTTCCGGGCGGCCTTTCGCAAGGCCGCCCGGAACTCCGTTGTTGCCGCGCTGTCTACCCGCGCACAACAACAGCCGGGTTCCGTGCCCGCACAAGAGCGCAAGATGAAATCCACCGGTCGCATCCGCTACGGGAGCAGTCCGCTGCTCGCCAGTCCCACCCCCGTCTGGCGCAGCAAGTTCATCGTGGCCAGCATCGCCTTCGGTTTCGTGCTGCTGGCCGGCCGGGCCGCCTACATCCAGGTCTTCAACCACGACTTCTTCCAGCACCAGGGCGAGGTGCGCTACCAGCGCACGCTGGAGCTGCCCGCGAACCGCGGGCGCATCCTCGACCGCAACGGTCTCATCCTCGCCTCCGACATCCCGGCGCCCAGCATCTGGGCCATTCCCGAGGACATCGAGCGCGACGATCCCGCCGTGCAGGCCAAATTGAAGCAGGCGGCCAAGCTGCTCGGCATGCCGCAGAAGGAGTTCGACAAGAAGCTGGAGGACGAGGACAAGAGCTTCGTCTGGATCAAGCGCCAGGTCGACACCGCCGTCGGCAAGCAGATCGCCGAACTCGGCATCAAGGGCATCTACCTGCGCCGCGACTACCGGCGCCAGTACCCCGAGGGCGAGGCGGCCGCGCACCTGGCGGGCTTCACCAATGTCGAGGACACGGGGCAGGAAGGCGTCGAGCTGGCCTTCAACAGCGAGCTGGCCGGCAAGGCGGGCTCGCGCCACGTCATCAAGGACCGCCTGGGCCACATCGTCGAGGACACCGAGGACCAGGTGCCGCCGACCGACGGCCACGACATCCAGTTGAGCATCGACGACCGCGTGCAGTTCGTCGCCTACGAGAAGATCCGCGATGCAGTGGTTGCCAACAAGGCCCGGGCCGGCAGCGTGGTGGTGGTCGATGCGGAAACGGGCGAACTGCTCGCCATGGCCAACTATCCGAGCTACGACCCGAACGACCGCCGCAACCTCACCGGCGAGCAGTTGCGCAACCGCGCGATGACCGACGTGTTCGAGCCGGGCTCGACGATGAAGCCGATCACCATCGCCACCGCGCTGCAGCTCGGGCGCGTGACGCCGCAGACCATCATCGACACCAACCCCGGTCGCATCACCGTCACGGGCGCGACGATCCACGACGACGAGAACTTCGGCGTGCTCACGGTGCAGGGCGTGATTCAGAAATCCAGCAATGTGGGCGCCACCAAGATCTCGCAGCGCATGACGGCGCAGGAGATGTGGAACTCGTTCACCTCGCTGGGCCTCGGCCAGAAGCCGCAGACGCCCTTCCCCGGCGCGGTGACCGGGCGGCTTCGGCCCTGGAAGTCGTGGCGGCCGATCGAGCAGGCCACCATGTCGTACGGCTACGGCCTCTCGGCGTCGCTGTTCCAGATCGCGCACGCGTACACGGCCTTCGCGCACAACGGCGAAGTCATCCCGGTGGGCCTTTTGAAAAGCACGAACACCGAGCCGCCCGGCGTGCAGGTGTTCTCGCCGCAGGTCGCGAGCGAGGTGCGCAAGATGATGCACATGGCCGCCGCGCCCGGCGGCACCGCGCCGCTCGCGCAGACCGATGGCTACTCGGTCGGCGGCAAGACCGGCACCGCGCACAAGCAGGTCGGCAAGGGCTATGCGAGCAACAAGTACCGCGCCTGGTACACCGGCATGTCGCCGATCGACAAGCCCCGCATCATCGTCGCGGTGATGATCGACGAGCCCGGCGCGGGCAAGTACTTCGGCGGGCTGGTCGCGGCGCCGGTGTTCAGCCAGGTGGTGCAGCAGACGCTGCGCATCCTGAACGTGCTGCCCGACCTGCCGGTGGCCTCCATGGCGCACTGATGGCGCATTGATGGCGCGCTGGTTCACCTCGCTCGTTTAGGATCGTCGGCACCTCATTGCCGGCGCTCCTGACATGGTCGATTTCCCTCCTGCCGTTCGCCTCGAAGACCTGACCCCGCTCCCCTACCAGCAGGCCCTGGCCGCCCACTTGCAGGCGAACGAGCCCGAAGTCTGGCGCTGGGCCGCCTCCGCCGAGGCGCGCGAGGAGCACGCCGCGGCGGTGCGCGCCGACCTGCTGCGCAATTCGTACCGGCTCGATGCCGATGCCCACCCCGAGCTGCATGCGCATTGCAACGCGGCGGTGCAGCGCCTGGGCATCACGGCGCGCGTCGCGCTCTACCAGGCGGGCGACGGCACGATGAATGCCACGCTCTACTTCCTGCCCGGCGAGGCGCACATCGTGCTCTCGGGTCCGCTCATGGAGCGACTGCAGGGCGCCGAGCTGCAGGCCGTGCTCGGTCATGAACTGGCGCACTACCTGCTGTGGGAGCGCGACGGCGGCAAGTACCACGTGGTCGACCGCATCCTGCAGGCCGCGGCCGCCGATTCGCGCGCCGACGCGAGCCACCTGCACGCGGCGCGCCGCTACGGCCTCTACACCGAGGCCTTTGCCGACCGCGGCGCCTGCATCGCCTGCGAAGCGCTCGAACCCGCGGTGACTGCGCTGGTCAAGGTGCAGACGGGCCTGAACCAAGTGAACGCCGCGAGCTACCTGCGGCAGGCCGACGAAATCTGCGCCGCGCCCGAGATCCAGACGCGCGGCACCAGCCACCCCGAGGTCTTCGTGCGGGCGCGGGCGCTGCGCCTGTGGACCGAGCGCCAGCCCGAGGCCGACGAATGGCTGGCCGGCGCGCTCGAAGGCCCGCTGGACATCGCCACGCTCGACCTGCTCGGGCAGCAGCGCGCCGATGCGCTGACGCGGGAAACCATCGCTCAGTTGCTGCAGCGGCCCTTCCTTCAGTCCGATTCGCTGCTGGCCCATGCGCGCCGCTTCTTTCCAAACTTCGCACCGCCCTCGGCGCCCTTGCCGCCACCCGCGCCAGTGCCGGCCGGCGTGCACGACTACCTCGCCAGCGTGCTGGTCGATTTCGTCGCGGCAGATCCTGACCTGGACGACATCACGCTTGCCGCAGCGCTCGGCCTCGCCGAAGCGATGGGTTGCGCCACGCAGCTCGAAGAGCGCGTGGTGAAGGACATGCGCTTTCCCAAGCGCAGCCTCACCCGAGTGAAGCGCGATGCGGCCACGCTGCTTGAAAAGGCAGCCGCACAACACAAGCAAGGCGCCTCCGCATGAACGCCACCGTCGCCCCTTTGCTGCAACTGCTGGACACCGCCGACGCCCACGGCGGCCTGCAGACCGACGACGTGCTGAGCCTCGTGCTCCCGCTGCTGCGCGAGGTGTCCGTATTGCACGAGCAAGGCAAGGTCGCCGCGCTCGGCAGCGCCTTCGCCTACCGCGTCGACGACACGCCCGCCCTCGTGCTGGTGCAGCCCGAAGGCGCCGAGCCGCGCCAGAACCGCGACGCCATCGCGCCGCTCGAAGCGCCCGCCGCCTCCGTGCTGCGCGTGGTCGGCGAGCACCGCGTGACGCTCGATGCCGACGAAGGTGTCTCGGTCGAGAACCTCGCGCTCATGGCCGATGCCGCGCCCGACGCCCTGCCGACGCGCCCCGTCTACCTGCCCGGCTACACCGCGTGGGAATTGCGATTCGCACATCACGACGCGCTGACCGACATCCTCTGCCTCGGCCAGGTGCTCGCCAGCCTTTCGTGCGGCCTGGACTTAACCGACAGCGAGGAACTCGGCCGCTTCGTCGCGAATCGCGCCAACCTCTTCGCCCTCAACCGCCGCCTGCACCCGGTGGTGGGCGCGGTGATCGGCGAGATGACCGCGCTCGACCGCCACGAACGCGCGCGCGACCTGCCCTCGGTGATTCGCCGCCTCGAAACCTACCGCGACCAGCCGATGGACCTCGGCCTCGACCGCATCGCGCCCGCAAAAGACGGCGCGGGTCAGCGCCGCCAGGCGATCCGCGTGCACCTGCGCGATCGCCTCTTCGACCTCTCGCGCCGCAACCGCCTGCTGCACTTCAAGCCGAGCCAGACGCATGTGAACCTCACGGTGGCGAGCGTGCCGCTGGTGGTGGACATCAAGAACATTCGCGTCGACCAGCTCTGCGTGTGGGACGGCCGCTTCGCGAGCGACATCGCCACCTGCGACCCGGTGCCGCTCGCACGCTGGCTGCGCTTCGAAGACCAGCCCTACCTGCCCGGCGCGCTCGACCGCATCCTGCAGGAGGCGCGGCGCGACCGCTCCGAATACGGCTTCTCGCAGCTCTCGCTGGTGATCGCGTTCCTGCGCTGGCACAACCTGAAGGAAGGGGAAGCCGAGCGGGCCGAGCGCATCGCCTCGCCGCTCCTCATGCTGTCGGTCGAGCTCACCCGCAAGAAGGGCGTGAAGGACCAGTACCTGCTCGAAGCCGCAGCTAGCGAGGCGCAGGTGAACCCGACGCTCAGGCACCACCTGCGCCAGCTCTACGGCATCGTGCTGCCCGAGAGCATCGACCTGCGCGAAACCACCATCGAGCAGTTCCACGCCCAGCTCGCCGCACAGATCGCGGCGACCGAGCCCGGCGTGCAGCTGCGGCTGGTGAAGCAACCCGAGATCGAGCTGATCCACCAGCGCGCCCGCCAGCGGCTCGAACAGTTCAAGCGGCGCACCCGCGTGCGCAACCCCGGCGCGCAGCCAGTGGCGACGCAGGACTTCAGCTATGCGAAGGACGACTTCCGCCCGCTCGGCCTGCAGCTCTTCCACGCCAAGGTGCGGCCGGTTCCGTTGTCGCTGCGCGATGCGGTCGGCGCACGGCCCTTGCCGCGCGCGCCGCAGATGGCATCGACCACCGCGCAGACCGAGCAGCAGACCTATTCGCTGCACGAGAGCACCGGCAATCCGTATCAGTGGGATGTCGACCTCACCTCGGTGACGCTCGGCAACTTCAACCACCGCAAGATGTCGCTGGTGCGCGACTACTCGGCGCTGAGCGAATCGGAAATCGCGAGCGACGCCTTCGACCGCGTGTTCTCGCTGCAGCCGCGCCAGGTCGATGCCGAGACGCCCGCCGCCCTGCCGCTGGCCGACCAGTGGCCCGTGGTGCAGGCCGATGCCACGCAGACCGCCGCCGTGGCGCTAGCGCGCACCGGCACCAGCTACATCATCCAGGGGCCGCCCGGCACGGGGAAGTCGCAGACCATCACCAACCTCATCGCCGACTACGTGGGGCGCGGGCAGCGCGTGCTGTTCGTCTGCGAGAAGCGCGCCGCCATCGACGTGGTGTTCCATCGCCTCCGGCAGCAGGGACTGGACGAGCTGTGCTGCATGATCCACGACTCGCAGGGCGACAAGAAGGCCTTCGTGCAGAACCTCAAGAAGACCTACGAGCACTGGCTCGCGGCGCCCGAGGAACTGGACGCCGAGACCCGCGAGCGCACGCAGCTCGTCGACACGATGGATGCCGACCTGAAGGCGCTCGAACGCTTCGACGCCGCGATGCGCGAAGTGCCCGAGCACCTGGCCGTGGCGGTACGCACGCTGATGGCGCGGCTGATCGTGCTCAAGCCGCACGATCCCGCTTTGACGCCGTTGCAGGCCGAGGCCCTGCCCGCTTTCGCTGCCTGGCGCAAACATGAGGACCTGGTCGCGCGCCTTCACCTCGCGGTCACGGAAAGCCTGGGCGTGCCGTATCTGTCGGCGCATGCGTTCGCGCAACTCGCGCCCGTGCTGCTGCGCCAGGAGCGGCCCCTCGCACGACTGGTCGAACTCAGTGATCGCGCGGCCGAACAGACCGGTCCGCACCGCGATGCGTTGGCCGACGCCTGGCCGCCGCTGGGCGATGCGCCCACGCTCTGGGGCGATGCGCTGGCCGTGGTGGCCGACGCGCGCCGCGTGGCTGCGCTCGCGGCGCGCGGGCATCTCTCGCTGCTCGACACTGCGCACCCTACGAGCCTCGCGTTCGGCGAGGCGATGGCGCAGCGCCGTGCGCTGCAGCAGGTGCTCAAGGAAGCCCTCGAACGCACCAGCCACTGGCGCGACAAGTTCTCGCAGAGCGACACCGAAGCCGGCCTCGCCCAAGCCAAGGCGCAGCAAAGCTCCTTGCTGCGCTGGCTCCAGCCCTCGTGGTGGCGGCTGTCGGGCGAACTCAAGCGCCGCTACGACTTCGCCAAGCACGCCGTCCGCCCGCAGCCGAGCCAGGTGCTCGAAGAACTGCTGGCCGAGCACACAGCCCGCGCGGCCGTCGGCAAGCAGGCGTCGCAGATCGAGGCGACCTACGGCTGCACCGACCCCGACGACTTCGTGCAGCAGCTTGATGCCCTGCGCCGTGGCGATGCCACCGGCAACGGCGTGCGCGCGGCCTTCCACGCGCACCTGCGCACCGAACCCGGCGCAAGCCGCAACGTCGAACGGCTGGCCGCCCTCGGCGAACGCACCGACGCGCTCGATGCCCTGTGGCGCGACCTGCTCGACGACCCGGCCGCGCAACCGCTGGCTTCCCTCGAAGCACTCGCCCGCACGCTGCGCGAACAGGCCGACACCCTGCCGACCGTGCTGCCGCACCTGCAGGAACTGGCCGATGCCGACCCGGCCCTGGCCAAGGCCCTGCGCACCCTGCCGCTCGCACCCGAGGCCATCGAATACGCCGTCGCGCGCGAAGGCCTGGAGCGCGTCTACCGCACCGAGCGCTGGCTGCCGCGCTTCGACAGCGCCGCGCTCGCGCGCCATGCGCAGCGCCTGGCCGAGGGAGAGCGCAAGCTGCTCGACCGCAACGCCCGCACGCTCGCCGCCGCGGTGCGCCAGCGCTTTCGGGAGCACGTGCGCACCAGCGCCCTCCCCGCGAGCCAGCTCGACGCTGGCGGCAAGCTCTTCAAGAAGAGCTACAACGCG
The DNA here is from genome assembly GCF_030815625.1 of Variovorax sp. W1I1. NCBI lineage: Bacteria > Pseudomonadati > Pseudomonadota > Betaproteobacteria > Burkholderiales > Comamonadaceae > Variovorax > Variovorax sp. W1I1. The sequence continues at coordinate 3,326,029 of NZ_JAUSWZ010000001.1, forward strand.
GGCCGGCGCGAACTCGAACACGAGTTCGGCAAGACCATGCGCTACAAGGCGATCCGCGAACTCGCCTCGGGCGAGACCGGGCAGGTGGTGCGCGACATGAAGCCGATCTGGCTCATGAGCCCGCTCTCGGTGTCCGACACGCTGCCGCTCGCGGCCGACCTCTTCGACGTGGTGATCTTCGACGAGGCGAGCCAGATCCCGGTGGAAGAAGCCGTGCCTGCGCTCTACCGTGCGCCGCAGATCATCGTGGTGGGCGACGAGATGCAGCTGCCGCCGACGAGCTTCTTCTCGTCAGGCCGCGACCCCGAGGACGATACCGTCTCGGTCGAGGACGAAGGTGATCGCATCGCCGTGGTGCTCGACGCCGACAGCCTGCTGAACCAGGGCGCGCGCAACCTGCCGGCCACGCTGCTCGCCTGGCACTACCGCAGCCGCTACGAGTCGCTCATCGGCTTTTCGAACGCGGCCTTCTACGCGGGCAACCTCTTCACCATTCCGGACCGGAGCCTGCCTTCGGATGCGCGCGACGAAATCCTCGTGCAGTCGCGCACTCCGACAGAAGCTTCAGTGGCCGCGAATGTCGACGCCCTGCTCTCGCGCGCCATCAGCTTCCACCGCGTGACCGATGCGGTGTACGAGAACCGCATCAACGACGGCGAGGCGCGCCACATCGCACAGTTGGTGCGCAAGCTGCTGAAACGCGAGACCGGGCGCAGCCTGGGCATCGTCGCGTTCTCCGAGGCGCAGCAGACCGAGATCGAGGCCGAGCTCGATGCGCTGGGCGCCATCGACAGCGACTTCGCCGCGCGGCTGGAAGCCGAGTACGTGCGCGAAGAAGACGACCAGTTCTGCGGCCTCTTCATCAAGAACCTGGAGAACGTGCAGGGCGACGAGCGCGACATCATCATCCTGAGCATCTGCTACGGCCCGAACCCCGAGGGCCGCATGCTGATGAACTTCGGCCCGATCAACCAGCGCGGCGGCGAGAAGCGGCTCAACGTGATCTTCAGCCGCGCGCGGCACCATATGGCTGTCGTCTCGACCATTCGCCACGAGGCGATCACCAATGACCACAACGAAGGCGCCGCGGCGCTCAAGCAGTTCCTGCGCTATGCGGAGTGCCTGTCGCGCGGCGATTCGGCGACCGCGCGGCGCGTGCTCGAAAGCATGAACCCGCTCACGCGGTCCAGCGGCGCGCAGCACACGCGTGCGGACGAGGTGACGGCGCAGCTTGCGGCGGCACTGCGTGCGCGCGGCCATGCGGTCGACGAACAGGTGGGTCAATCGCGCTTTCGCTGCGACCTCGCGCTGCGTGCGCCGGAGGCCGGGCACTATGCGCTGGGCATCCTCGTGGACACCGCGACGCACTACGAAAACCGCAACGTGCTGGAGCGCTATGTCTCGCGGCCGCGTGTGCTCGATGCGTTCGGCTGGCAGGTGGTGCAGGTGCTCGCCAAGGACTGGCTGCATGCGCCGGAGGCCGTGCTCGAACAGATCGAGTCGGCGCTCCGGAAAAAAGGCAAGAAGTCAGCGGCGGAAGAACCCGCCGCCGAGGTCATCAGCGCACCAGGCTCAGCCGCTTGACGTCCAGCTCGGCCTTGTTGCCGACGAGATCCTTGTCGAACTCGCCCGTGATCTCGACGCGCACCTTGTCGTCGATCTTCACGCCGGCCGGGAAGTGCTTGGCATCGATCTCGACCTTCATGCGGCCGCTGTCGTCGGCGAAGGTGTAGTGCTCGCCGCCATCGTGCGAGACGATGAAGCCGCGCAGCGTGGCGTGCTGGTCGTCCTTGCCGGTGTCCAGCAGTTGCTTGACCGTCATCGTCGGCACGGTGCTCGGGCCGGCGTATTGGGCGAAGGCAGTGGACATCGCCAGCGACATGCCGAGCGCGAGCGCGGCGGTCTTCAGGGTTTTGGTCTTGGTATGGGTATTGGTCATGGCAATCGTTCCTCCTTGAACGGCTTGGTTGTGAAGAAACAGATGGACGCCAGAGGCGCCCAAATGTTCCACGACCCTCGAAACCCAGGGGCCATTCACTCGTAGACGATCAGCGCCTTGCCCGCCTCCGCCTGCGCCGTCCAGCTCGCGAGCGCGGCATCGGTCGGGAAGAACTTGGCGCGCTCGCCCAACTGCAATTCGACCTGTGCGCCGCCGCGCGCCATCGACAGGCGCACCGGCAGGCCCTGCACCAGGTCACCGACTTCCGTCTGCTCGGTGCGCGGCGGAAAGTCCTTCACCAGCCGCGCGATGTCCGGCGCCTTGCCGTTCACCGCCACGCGCAGGAACTTGCCGAAGCGGCAGCGCGCCGTGGCGAGGTCCCACACCTGCTGCACCTGGAAGCGCGCCTCGAAACCGCCGCGCGCGGGCTGCAGCCGGCCGCTCACGATGACGAGCTCGTCGTCCTTCAGCGTGTTGCGGTTGGCGTTGATGAGCGCCTCGTCGGCCGTGGCGTCGATGGACTCCGACTTGTCGTCGAGCTTGAAGATCGCCAGCCGCCCGCGCTGGCCGTTGATCACGCGGAAATCGCTCACGATGCCCGCGATGACCTGCTGGTCGCGGCTGTCGAGCAGGTCGCCGATCTCGCGCTTGCAGAAGCGCCGCACCTCGTGCGAGACCTCGTCGAACAGATGGCCCGACAGGTAGAAGCCGATGGCGGTTTTTTCGAGCGTCAGCCGCTCCTTCACGCCCCACGGTGTGGCATCGACCAGATCAGGTTCGGCCGTGGCCGAGCCGTGCTCCGCGTCTCCGAAGATGTCGACCTGCGCGGCGTTGGCGGCCGTCGCGCTGGCGAATTCGAAGGCGCGGTCCACCGAGGCGATCAGCGCTGCGCGGTTCTGCTGAATCGCATCGAACGCGCCAGCCTTGATGAGCGCCTCGACCGTGCGCTTGTTGATGCGCTGGCGGTCGATGCGCACGCAGAAATCGAACAGGCTCTTGAACGGCCCGCCCTCTTCGCGCGCCCGCACCACCGCCTCGACCGCGAGCTGGCCCGTGCCCTTGACGGCGCCGAGGCCGTAGCGGATCACCTTGTCGGTGACCGGCTCGAAGCGGTAGTTGCCGCGGTTCACGTCCGGCGGCTCGAAGGTGATGCCGAAGTTCTTCTGGGCGTCTTCGAACAGGAGCTTGAGCTTGTCCGTGTCGTCCATTTCCACGGTCATGTTGGCGCAGAAGAATTCGGCCGTGTAGTGGACCTTGAGCCAGCCCGTGTGATACGCGAGCAGCGAGTACGCAGCTGCGTGCGACTTGTTGAAGCCGTAGCCCGCGAACTTCTCCATCAAGTCGAAGATTTCGTCGGCCTTGTCCTGCGGGATGCCGTGCGTGGCGAGCGCGCCCGCGCGGAATTTCTCGCGGTGCTCGGCCATCTCCTCGAGCTTCTTCTTGCCCATCGCGCGGCGCAGCAAGTCGGCGCCGCCGAGCGAGTAGCCGCCCAGGATCTGCGCGGTCTGCATCACCTGCTCCTGGTAGACCATGATCCCGTAGGTCTCCGAGAGCATCTCGGCCACGGCCGGGTGCGGGTACTCGACCTCTTCGCGGCCGTGCTTGCGCGCCACGAAGCTGGGGATCAGGTCCATCGGGCCCGGACGGTACAGCGCGTTGAGCGCGATCAGGTCTTCCAGGCGCGTGGGGCGCGCGTCTTTCAGCATGCCCTGCATGCCGCGCGATTCGAACTGGAACACCGCTTCCGTCTTGCCTTCGGAGAAGAGCCGGTAAGTGGCCGCGTCCTTGAGCGGAATGTTCTCGAACGCGAAGTTTTCCTGGCCCTTGTGGCGCGCGACGATGAAGTCCTTGGCGATCTCCAGGATGGTGAGCGTGGCCAGACCCAAGAAGTCGAACTTCACGAGGCCGATGGCTTCGACGTCGTCCTTGTCGTACTGGCTCACCGCCGAGTCGCTGCCCGGCTGCTGGTAGAGCGGGCAGAAGTCGGTGAGCTTGCCCGGCGCAATGAGCACGCCGCCCGCGTGCATGCCGATGTTGCGGGTCATGCCTTCGAGCTTCTGCGCGAGCTCGACCAGCATGCGCACTTCTTCTTCCTTCTCGATGCGCTGCGCGAGCTGCGGCTCCATCTCGATGGCGTAGTTGTTCTTGTCGCCCTCGATCTTTTTCTCGGGCGGGTACTGCAGCGTGACCGACATGCCCGGCTTGTTCGGAATCAGCTTGCTGATGCCGTCGCAGAACATGTAGCTCATGTCCAGCACGCGGCCCACGTCGCGGATGGCGGCGCGCGCGGCCATCGTGCCGAAGGTGGCGATCTGGCTCACGGCATTGCGGCCGTACTTGTCCTTCACGTAGTCGATCACGCGGTCCCGGTTGCCCTGGCAGAAGTCGATATCGAAGTCGGGCATCGAGACGCGCTCGGGGTTCAGGAAACGTTCGAACAGCAGCTTGTATTCGAGCGGGTCGAGGTCGGTGATCTTCAGCGCATAGGCCACCAGCGAGCCCGCACCCGAGCCCCGGCCCGGGCCCACGGGACAGCCGTTTTCCTTGGCCCACTTGATGAAGTCGCCCACGATCAGGAAGTAGCCGGGGAAGCCCATGTTCAGGATCGTGTTGATCTCGAACTCCAGGCGCTCCACATAGCGCGGCCGCTCGGCATCGCGCTTGGCCACGTCGGGGTAGAGGTGGGCAAGGCGCACCTCCAGCCCTTCGAACGATTCCTGCCGGAAGAAGTCGTCGATCGGCATGCGCACGCCTTCGCTGACGAAGGGCGTGGGGAAGTCGGGCAGCTGCGGCTTGCCGAGCACCAGCGTCAGGTTGCAGCGCTTGGCGATCTCGACCGTGTTGGCCAGCGCGCTCGGCACATCGGCGAACAGCGCCTGCATCTCGGCGGTCGACTTGAAGTACTGCTCTTCGGTGAACTTGCGCACGCGGCGCGGGTTGCCGAGGATCTCGCCTTCGGAGATGCACACGCGCGCCTCGTGCGCTTCGTAGTCCTGCCGCTCGGCGAACTGCACCGGGTGCGTGGCAACCACCGGCAGCTTCAGCCGGGCCGCGAGCTTCACGGCGGCGATGACATGCGGCTCGTCTTCGGGACGGCCCGCGCGCTGCAGCTCGATGTAGAAGCGATGCGGGAACATGCCGGCCAGCTTCAGCGCCAGCTCGGCCGCGCGCTCGCCCTGGCCTTGCAGCAGCGGCACGCCCAGCGGCCCCGCCTGCGCGCCCGAGAGCGCGATCAGCCCACCCGAAAGCTCTTCGAGCCATTCGAGCTTGCAGGCCGCCTGCGACTGGCCGCGGCCCACGTTCTGCGTCCAGGCCCGTGCCAGCAGTTCGGACAGGCTCAGGTAGCCCTCCATGTTCTGCACCAGCAGCACGAGGCGGGTGAGCACGCCGGGCTCCTTGCCCAGCCCCTCGATGAAGATTTCAGCGCCGATGACGGGCTTGACGCCCTTGCCCCGCCCCTGCTTGTAGAACTTGACCGCCCCGAACAGGTTGTTCAGGTCGGTGATGGCCAGTGCGGGCTGCTTGTCGGCAGCAGCGGCCTTGATGACTTCGTCGATCCGGTTGGTGCCGTCGACGACGGAAAATTCGGTGTGCAGGCGCAGGTGAACAAACATCCCGCCATTGTAGAAACCGGCACCTTCACGATGTGGGTTGGCAATCCCTAAATCGCCCCGCCTGCAAGGGAAAGACCGCGGCGGCCCGCATCCGGCCCGGCGGCGCCACCTAGAATCGCGCCCCGTGCAAGAGATCCTGAACATTGCGGCCTACAAATTCGTGGCCATCCACGACAGCCCCGAGCTGCGTGAAGACCTGCGTGCCCGCACCCAGGCGCTGGGCCTCATGGGCACCATCCTGCTGGCGCCCGAAGGTATCAACCTGTTTCTGGCGGGCGCCGCCGACGCCATCCACACTTTCCTGGCCGACCTGCGCACCGATGCGCGCTTCGCCGACCTCGAAACCAAGGAAAGCTGGTCCGAAACGCAGCCGTTCCGGCGCATGCTGGTGAAGCTCAAGCGCGAGATCATCCGCATGGACCATCCGGCCATTCAGCCGGCCGCCGGCCGCGCACCCGGTGTCGACGCCCTCACCCTCAAGCGCTGGCTCGACCAGGGCCACGACGACGAAGGCCGCGAGATCGCATTGCTCGACACGCGCAACGACTTCGAAGTCGATGAAGGCACCTTCGACGGCGCGATCGACTGGCGCATCACCAAGTTCACCGAATTCCCGCCCGCACTCAAAGCGCACCGCGCCGATTTCGAAGGCAAGACCGTGGTGAGCTTCTGCACCGGAGGCATCCGCTGCGAGAAGGCCGCGATCCTGATGCGCGAAGAAGGCGTGGAGCATGTGCTGCAGCTCGAAGGCGGCATCCTCAAATACTTCGAGGAAGTCGGCGGCGCGCACTACCACGGCGACTGCTTCGTGTTCGACGGCCGGCGCGCCCTGGCGCCCGACCTGAGCGCACGCGCGGCCGATGCCAGCGCGCGTGCGTCGGAAGACATCGACCTGGGCCGCGGCCTGAAGAAATAACCGGCACCAAGCGGCACTCACCGGCAATCCCTCATGCGCATCCTCCTGGTGGAAGACGAACTGGACATGGCCTCGTGGCTCATCCGGGCGTTGACCCAGAGCGGCTTCGTCGCCGACCACGCGCCCGATGCGCGCACCGCCGAAGCTTTCATGGCCGGCACCGAATACGACGCCATCGTCCTGGACCTGCGCCTGCCCGACAAGCACGGCCTGAGTGTGCTGGCCGACATGCGCGATGCCGACGACCGCACGCCGGTGCTCATCCTCACCGCGCAGGGCGCGCTGCAGGACCGGGTGCGTGGCCTCAACCTGGGCGCGGACGATTTCCTCACCAAACCCTTCGAGCTGGTCGAGCTCGAGGCGCGCCTGGCCGCGCTGGTGCGGCGCAGCCGCGGCAAGCAGCATCCACGGCTGCAGTGCGCCTCGCTCTCGTACGACAGCGAGAGCCATGCCTTCACGCTGCGCGGCACGCTGCTGTCGCTCACGCCGCGGGAGCAGGCCGCGCTCACCGCGCTCCTGATGCGCAGCGGCGCGCCGGTCGGCAAGTCGCAGCTCTTCGCGAAGGTGTTCACCAACGACAGCACCGCCGGTCCCGACGCCATCGAGGTGGTGCTGCACCGCCTGCGCCGCAAGCTCGCGGACAGCGACGTGCGCATCGTCACCGTGCGCGGGCTGGGCTACATGCTCGAGGGCATTGCCGATGGACCCGCAGGCTCCGCCCCGCCCACCGCGGTCTGAACCGCAGCGCTTCGGCATCCGCGCGCGCCTGCTCGCGCTGCTGCTGCCAGGCATCGTCGCGTTGCTGGCGCTCGACAGCTGGAACGACTACCGCACGCTCACCGATTCGCTGGTCGTCGCCTACGACCAGAGCCTGCTGGAGCCCGTGCAGGCGCTGGCCAACGGCATCGTGGTCGCGAGCGACGGCAGCGTGCGGGTGCAGGAGGCCTTCTCGGTGCAGGCGATGTTCGAGTCCACGCACCTGCGCTACAAGTACCTGCACGTCGGCGTGCAGCGCATTCCCAAGGGCGGGACGCTCGATCCCAACGCGCCCGAAGAAACGCTCATGGGCGTGCCCGGCCTGCCCCGCCCCGCACAACCGCCGGCCGACGGCACACCGGTGTTCTACGACGCGGTGCACGAGCAGCACCCGGTGCGCGTGGCCGCGCTGCGCCAGACGGTCTACGACAACACCCGATCGGGTGCCGCCGCGTACAGCGTGCTGATCCAGGCCGCCGAGGGCACCGGCCCACGCCTGCAGGCGCAGAACGAATCGCTCAGGCAGGAGCTGCTGCGCGACGCGCGCATGGTGCTGGTGATGGCCGTGCTGGTGTGGCTCGGCGTGGCCTGGACGCTGCGGCCGCTGGAGCGCCTTCGCCGGTCCCTGCGCGAACGCCCGCGCGACGACCTGAACCCGCTCGACGCGAGCGGTGTGCCGCAGGAGGTGGTGCCGCTTGTGGACGCGGTCAACCACCACATCGCGGACCACCGGCGCATGGTGGCGGAGCAGTCGCAGTTTCTGGCCGATGCCTCGCACCAGCTGCGCACGCCGCTGAGCATCCTGTCGATCCAGGCCGGCTACGCGGTGCGCGAGACCGATCCGGCGCGCATGCGCGAATCGCTGCACGCGATCGTCGCGCAGCTCGCGCGCACGCGGCGCCTGAGCGAGCAACTGCTGGCGCTCGCGCATGCCACGACCGAAGAGGAGATCGCTGGCGGCGCCGAGCCCGCCGTGGTCGACCTCAGCGACATCGCGCGCGCCGTGGTGCTGCAGTACCTGCCGCTCGCACGCGAGCACGACCAGGACCTGGGCTGGGTCGATGCGCGCGGCGAACCCGAAGGCGAAGACGAGCCGCCGCCCCTGCCGGTGAAGGCCAACGGCGCCGAACTGCACGAGGTGCTCGCGAACCTCGTGCACAACGCCATCAAGTACACGCCGCGCGGCGGCAACATCACGGTGACCGTGCGGCGCGAGGCCTCGCACGCGCTGGCCGAGGTGTGCGACAGCGGCCCGGGCATCGCGCCCGAGCGGCGCGACAGCGTGTTCGAGCGCTTCCATCGCGACCCGTCCACCGACGCTGCCACAAAGGGCGCGGGCCTCGGTCTCACCATCGCGCGCAGCTATGCGCGGCGCAACGGCGGCGAGATCGAACTCGACAGCGCCGACATGCCGGAGAGCGCCAACGGCGGCGGCCTCCGCGCGATCCTGAAGCTGCCGCTCGCGGCCGGTTCCTCCTAGGGTTTTCGCGGGTAGCGCTGTAAGCAATTACACGTATTTTGAGCTTCGCGAGCCCTCCGAAGCCCTCGTCGAAAGGCGATTGAAAGCCTCGATTCCTAGACTGCGCTCCTTCCAAATCGAAGGAGACTCAATGCACCCGCACGGTGAAGATCCGGCCTCGCACGCGGTTCGGCCCGCCCCCAAATTCAAGAAGGATTACTACGGCGGCGCGTTGCTCGTGGTCATCGGCCTCGCGGCCGTCTATGCCGGTGTCGGTTACCGCGTCGGCGAGCTGGCGCACATGGGACCGGGCTTCTTCCCGGTGGCGCTCGGCGGCCTGCTCGCGCTGACCGGCCTGCTCATTGCCCTGTCCGCGCGCGGCGACAAGCCCTCGAGCGGCGAAGAGGCCGCTTCGCACGGCCATCCGGGCGGCATGCCCGACCTGCGCGGCGGCATCTGCATCATCGTGGGCATCCTGTCGTTCCTGCTGCTGGGCGAATACGGCGGCCTGCTGCCGGCGACCTTCGCCATCGTGTTCATCTCCGCGCTCGGCGACCGCGACAACACGCTGACCGAGGCGCTGCTGTTGGCGCTTGCGATGTGCTTCATCGCGGTGGTGGTGTTCTGGTGGGCGCTGAAGCTGCAGTTGCCGTTGTTCCAGTGGGGAGGCTGAAATCATGATCGGTCAATCGCTCCACGACCTCTGGTTCGGCTTCGGCGTCGCGTTCCAGGGCTCCAATCTCCTGTGGTCGTTCTTCGGCGTGCTGGTGGGCAACCTGATCGGCGTGCTGCCGGGCATGGGCGCGCTGCAGGCCATCTCGATCCTGTTGCCGCTCACCTACGCGATGCACCCGGTGCCCGCGATCCTGATGCTGGCGGGCATCTTCTACGGCTCGCAGTACGGCGGCGCCATCGGCGCCATCCTGATGAACATGCCCTCGCACCCGCCGCACGCGGTGACCTGTCTCGACGGGTATCCGATGACCAAGCAGGGCAAGGGCGGCGTCGCGCTCGGGGTGACGATGATCGCCTCGTTCTTCGCGGCATCGGTCGGCATCATCGTGATGATCTTCGCCTCGCCGCTCCTGGTGCAGATCGCGTTCAAGTTCGGCCCGACCGAGATCTTCTCGATCATGCTGCTGGGCTTGCTCGCAGGATCGACCATGTCGCGCGGTTCGCCGCTCAAGGGCGTGGCGATGACGATCTTCGGCCTGCTGTGCGGCGTGGTCGGCACCGACGTGAACAGCGGCAGCTTCCGATTCGCATTCGGCCTGCCCGAGCTGAGCGACGGCCTGGAACTGGTGGCGATCTCGATGGGCCTCTTCGGCGTGGCCGACTTCCTGCTCAACGTGAACCGCATGAAGGCCATCGGCGACACCGGCACGCTCAAGCTGAGCGACATGCGCCCGAGCAAGGAAGAATTGAAGCGCGCCTTCCCCGCGATGATCCGCGGCACCATCGTCGGCACCGTGTTCGGCGCGATGCCCGGCACCGGCCCGACCATCACCACCTTCATCGCCTACGCGCTGGAGCGCAAGGTGTCGAAGACACCCGACAAGTTCGGCACCGGCATGATCGAAGGCGTGGCCGGCCCCGAGGCCTCGGCGCACTCGAAGACGCAGGTCGACTTCATCCCGACGATGAGCCTGGGCATTCCAGGCGACGCGGTGATGGCGTTGATCCTCGGTGCGCTGCTGATCCAGGGCATCCAGCCCGGCCCGCAGCTCATCACCGAGCATCCGGACATCTTCTGGGGCCTGATCGCCTCGTTCTGGATCGGCAACGTGATCCTGGTGATCCTGAACGTGCCGATGATCGGCGTGTGGGTGAAGCTCCTGAAGGTGCCCTACAAGTACCTGTTCCCTGCCGCGATGTTCTTCATTGCGACGGGCGTGTACAGCACGCAGAACAGCCTGTTCCAGATCTGGGAAGTGCTGGTGTTCGGCATCGTCGGCGCCGTGCTGATGACGCTGGAGTTCTCGGTCGCACCGATCCTGCTGGGCTTCGTGCTCGGACCGATGGTGGAAGAGAACTTCCGCCGCGCGCTGCTGCTCTCGCGCGGCGACATGTCGGTGTTCGTGACGCGGCCGATCAGCGGCACCTTCATCGGACTGTGCGTGCTGCTGCTGGCCGGTGTGGGCTTCTCGGCGTGGCGCGGTCGCGCGGGGCGCAAGGCAGTGATCGAACTGCCGAAGGCGCCCGATGGCGCGCCGCCTGCGGAGGCCATCTCGCTCGGCGGCAAGTAAGCCGCGCGAGGCAATCACCCAAAGCAAAAGGGCCCGATCAGTCGGGCCCTTTTTTCGTTCGAACTTCCGGCTTTTATTTGAGCTTCTGCGCGAACGGCAGCATGCGTTCGCCGTCGGCGTCGGTGAACACCACAGCCGGCGTGAGGCCCACATAGCGCCCACCTTCGTGCGGCCGGGCTTCCACGAGCTGCAGGCCGACGAGCCTGCCGCTCTTCACGTAACGGGTCTCGATGTAGATGCCCGTCTGGCCCTTCTTGTTGATCGGCAGCGCTGCGACGGCAGCGTAGTCGTCGGTCTTGAGCAGGTGGGTGAGCCGGTCCTTCAGGTGGTAGTCGTACCAGGCTTCCTCGAAGACCATCGACTCGCCGGTCTGCACATGCTTGAGCATGACCACCAACTGCCGCTTGAAGAGCTTGAGCTCCTTCATGAGGAACTCGAAAAGATCGCCGTATTCGCCCGGTGCAACCTCGGGGGTTCGGAAAACTGCCATGTGCCTTGCTCCCTTTCTGGGATGTCGTTGGGACGGCGATCCCCTCGATCGCCGTTTGCGGGGCGCAGCTTACTACCCGCGTGTGAAGGTGAGTTCGGGGCGGCGATCACGCCCTGGACAAAGAAAGACCAGATCAAACAGGCGTAGTGCCCGTATCCGGCTCGCGCACGCCAAAGGGCTTGCCCGGCAGCGGAATGAATTCGGTCTCGCCGGGCACATGACCCATGCGTTGTGCGGCCCAATCGGCACCGGCCTCGAGAATGCGTTCGCGCCGGCTCGAAACGAAATTCCAGGTGATGTAGCGCGGACCGTCGAGCGGCGCGCCGCCGATCACCATCAGGCGCACGGCAACATCGGACGTCAGCACCGCGCCTTGCCCGTCGGGCAGCACCGCCATCGTGTGCGCAGGGATCGCTTCGCCGTTGACGCTCGCATCGGCATCGACGGCGTAGATGGCCAGCTCGGGTGCCAGCGCAGGCAACTCGAAGCGGCCACCCGCAGGCAAAGCGATGTCTAGGTAGACCGTCTGCACCAATGTCTTCACCGGCGAGCGTTGGCCGAAGGCCTCGCCCACCAGCACGCGCACTTGGGCGCCCTGCTCCACCACTTCGGGGATGGCGCTGGCCGCCGTGTGCTCGAAGCTCGGCTCGACCTCTTCATGCGCCTGGGGCAAGGCGGCCCAGAGCTGCAGCCCGTGGTTCACGTAGGTGTCGGCCTTCAGGCGCTCGGGCTTGCGTTCGGAGTGCACGATGCCGCGCCCCGAGGTCATCCAGTTGATTGCGCCGGGCAGGATCTCCTGCACGCTGCCGAGGCTGTCGCGATGCATCATCGCGCCCTCGAAAAGATAGGTGACCGTCGCGAGGCCGATGTGCGGATGCGGCCGCACGTCGTGCTCGGTGCCGGGCTTCTCGGTGGCCGGTCCGAAATGGTCGAAGAACACGAAGGGCCCGACCGAGCGGCGCTGCGCGGCGGGCAGGAGGCGCCTCACGTTGAAGCCGCCGCCCAGGTCCTTGTCGTGCGGTTGAAGCAGTTGGGGCAACTGAGTCTGGGCGGTGGTATCGGTCATCGTGGGCTCCGTGGGTGGCTGGGTTTTATCCGCGCGATCTTGCCACTGCGGCAATGCGCTCGCCGAATGCGCGGGCGGTGTCGAAGTCGCCCTTGAACATCTCGGCCGGGCTCGCGTCCGATGGCGACTGCGTCAAAAGGCCGCCGTAGCCGCCCACGTAGTTCATCGACTCGCGCGTGGCGGCCTTGTTGTTGGTCGGAAGGATTCCCATGCTGACCCAGATGCCGCTGTGCTGCATCGCGAGCGTCCACAGGTACGACATGGTCGTGACCTTGTCGCCGTTCATGGTGGCGCTGTTGGTGAAGCCGGCGAAGAGCTTGTCCTTCCAGCCCTGCGTGTACCAGACCTTCGACGACGCATCGGCGAATTTCTTGAACTGCCAGCTCACGCCGCCCATGTAGGTCGGCGAGCCGAAGACGATGGCGTCGGCCGCGGCCAGCGTCTCCCAGCCGCCTTCGGGCAGGTTGCCGTCGGCGTCGATGGCGAGCAATTGCGCGCCGGCGGATTCGGCCACGGCTTGCGCGATGCGTTGGGTGTGGCCGTAACCGGAATGGAAGACGACAACGATGTTTGCCATGTTCGGGTGCTCCTTGTGTTGCGGTTCAGGGGTGGATCAGCGCTTGTCGATGCTGAAACGGCCGGGGCCGAAGGCTGCGAAAGCGAGCAGGCCGCCAGCGATGGCCATGTTCTTGAAGAACTGGATATTTTGGGTCGCGTCAGCCCAGAACTTGTGGAAGAACAGAGCCGTGGCGACCGTGAAGATCGCCATGATCAGCGCCGTCCAGCGCGTCTTGAAGCCCACCAGCAACGCAATGCCCAAGCCTAGTTCAACGATGATCGCGATCGCGGCCCCCACCTCGGGTAGCGGCAGACCCGCTACCTTGGTGATGTAGCCAACCGTGCCCGCGAAGCCCATCAGCTTGCCGAAACCGGCCGGAATGAACAGCGTAGCGATCAGGATTCGGCCAATCAGCGCCAGAGCATCCTGGGCTGCGTTGAAGGGGTGGGTGGTGGTGGTTGCCATGATTGAAAAACTCCTCGGTTGTTGAAATAGAAACGGGACAGGGGAAAACAAAAAGCCGGGCGACAGGCGCCCGGCGGTGGATCAAGCAGTCAGGTCGAACACCAGCACTTCAGCGTCCTTGCCGGCGCCCAGTGTCAATTGCGATTCGCCTTCGAGCATCGCGGCGTCGCCGCCCACGAGTTTCTGGCCGTTCACTTCGAGTTCGCCGCGCACCAGGTGCACGTAGCTCTTGCGCGCCGGGTCGAGCGCCAGGCTGGCCTTCTCTTCACCGTCGAGCAGTCCGGCGAAGAGACGCGCATCGGCATTCACCTTCACCGAACCCTCGCTGCCGTCGGGCGAAGCCACCAGGCGCAGCTTGCCGCGCTTCTCGGCGTCGCTGAACTGCTTCTGCTCGTAGCCGGGTGCGATGCCGCGCACATTGGGCTCGATCCAGATCTGCAGGAAGTGCGTGGTCTCGTCCTTCTTGTGGTTGAACTCGCTGTGCATCACGCCGCGGCCGGCGCTCATGCGCTGGACGTCGCCCGGCGGAATGGATTCGATGTTCCCCATGCTGTCCTTGTGCGCCAGTTCGCCCGAGAGCACGTAGCTGATGATTTCCATGTCCTTGTGGCCGTGGGTGCCGAAGCCGGCGCCCGCCGCCACGCGGTCTTCGTTGATCACCCGCAGGTTGCCGAAGCCCATGTGGGCCGGGTCGTAGTAACCGGCGAAGGAAAAGCTGTGGAACGAGCGCAGCCAGCCATGGTCGGCATAACCGCGTTCCTGTGATTTACGGACTTGCAACATCGTCAAACTCCTTTTGGCCGTTCCCCGTGGGGATGTTCTGGCCTTCTTCGTATGCCGCGCCGGATGCGCAGCGGATGTGAAGAACTTTAGGCCCGTGCCCCCGAGAGAAAAGCGTCGGGTTTTGATGGCATCATTCAAATTTTTTGATCAATCGATGGAGCCGCCATGCCCAGCGCCAGAGACGTACTGACCCCCGACGCGCTTGCCATGCTGCAGACCGTGGCCAACACCGGCAGCTTCGCCGGCGCGGCACGCGCGCTCAACCTCGTGCCGAGCGCGCTGAGCTACCGGGTGCGCCAGATCGAGGACGCGCTCGACGTGCTGCTGTTCGACCGCAGCGCGCGCCAGGCCCGCATCACGGAGGCCGGCGCGGAGTTGCTGCGCGAATCGGCGCGCCTCCTGAACGAGATCGACGCGGTGGCCAATCGCGTGAAGCGCGTGGCCACGGGCTGGGAACCGATGCTGACCATCGCGGTCGACAGCGTCATCGCGCGCGATCCGCTGCTCGACCTGGCCACCGCCTTCTTCGCGCTAGAGCCGCCCACGCGGCTCAAGCTGCGCGACGAAACGCTGCTTGGCACCATCGAGGCGCTGACCAGCGGCGAGGCCGATCTCGCCATCGGCGCGGTGCTCGATGCCGCGAGCCTCGCCTTCACGGCCACCGGCATCCGCAGCCGGCCCATCGGCGAACTGTGCTTCGTGTACGCCGTGGCGCCGCACCATCCGCTCGCGCGCCTGCCCGAGCCGCTGACCGATGAAGTGCTGCGCCAATATCGCGCGGTCGCGGCAGCCGACTCGGTGCGCAGCGGGCCGAGCATGACGGTGAATCTCGTCGGCGGGCAGGACGTGCTCACCGTGCCGAGCATGCAGTTCAAGCTGGCCGCGCAACTGCACGGGCTGGGCGGCGGCTTCCTGCCCGAGCCGATGGCGCGGCCTTACATCGAGGCGGGCCACCTCATCGAGCGCAAGACCGAGCGCACGCCGCCGCTGGGCACCATGCATTGCGCATGGCGCGTGCGCAGCGCGGGCGGGCCGGGGCGTGCGCTCGAATGGTGGCTCGCGCAGTTCGAGCACGAGGCCACGCGGCGCGCGCTGCTCGAGCGGCATCGGGGACGCTGAGGAAACACCTAAGGGTCAGTCCTCCTGCCGCCCTCGCAGACCGAGGTAGAGTGCGGACACATTCATCGTCTCCCTGTCAAAAGAAAAGAGTCCGCCATGACCACTCGTGCAACTGCAAAGCAAGCCGACCGCCACCGAACACCTTCCACCCCCCGCCACTACGCCGTCGTCGGCGCCGGCATCGCCGGGGTAGCCGCTGCACGCACGCTGGTGCAGGCGGGCCACAAGGTCACGCTGTTCGAACGCGAAGCCGCACCCGGTGGCCGCATGGCGAGCATCGACACGACCTTCGGCCGCTTCGACAGCGGCGCGCAGTACTTCACCGTGCGCGATCCGCGCTTTGCGCTGGCACTCGAAGCCACGCCCAGCCTCTGCCGCCCCTGGAGCGCCAACCTCGTGCGCGTGCTCGACGCCCACGGCCGCGTGGCCGAAGCGGCATTGCCGGGCCGCGAGTCGCACTGGGTCGCGCAGCCCGGCATGGACGCGCTGGTCGCCTACTGGGCCGCGCCGCTGGGCGGCAACCTCATCACGAACACGCAGGTCACGCAGATCGAGCCCGATGCGCTCGACCCCAAGCGCTGGCAACTGCGCACCGCGGGCGAAGACGATTCGCAGCATGTGTACTCGGGCTTCGACGCCGTGCTGCTCGCCGTGCCGCCCTCGCGCACCCGCGCGCTGCTGGGCGACGGCAAGCTTTCCGCCGCCATCAGCCAGAAGATCGAGCCGGTGCGCATCGCGCCCTGCTGGACGCTGATGATCGCGTTCCCCCAGGCCAACCAGGCCAACATGTCGCATCTCGGCCCGCAGTGGAATGCGGCGCGCAGCACCCACCACCGCGTGGCATGGCTCGCGCGCGAATCGTCCAAGCCCGGCCGCGAACGCATCGAGCGCTGGACGCTGCAGGCCAGCGCCACCTGGTCGCAGGAACATCTGCGCGACGACGCACCGCGCGTCGAAGCCAAGCTCCTGCGCGCCTTCGCCGAAATCACCGGCATCCACGCCGTGCCCTCGCATGCGCAGACGCGCTGCTGGACCGAAGCGCAGACGCAGGTGCCCGTGGGCAAGACCCACCTCTGGGACGCCAAGGCCCGCATCGGCGTGGCCGGTGACTGGTGCACGGGGCACCGGGTGGAAGACGCGTTCCTCTCGGGCCTGTCGCTGGCGCTCGCAGTCATCTGACACTTCTGCGGGATGCGTGAGACCGGCCGTTTCGCGCCCTCGCCCACCGGCCCACTGCACGCCGGCTCGCTGGTGGCCGCCCTCGCAAGCTGGCTCGACGTGCGTGCGCGCGGCCCGCAGGCGCGCTGGCTGATCCGCATCGAAGACGCCGACACCGAGCGCTGCCTGCCCGGTATGGGCGAGCACATGCTGCGGCAGCTCGCCGATTGCCATCTGCTGCCCGACGAAACGCCCGTGTGGCAGACGCAGCGCACGGCGCTCTACGATGCGGCGCTGCAGCGGTTGCAGGCCCTCGGCCTTGCCTACCCCTGCGGCTGTTCGCGCAAGGACATCGACACCGCGCTCGCCCGGCTCGGCCACCGGCACGAACGGCATGGCGAGCGCGTGTACCCCGGCACCTGCCGCGACGGCCTGCATGGCAAGCCCGCGCGGGCCTGGCGCTTTGCCACTGAAAAGTTCGAATCGGCACAGCCGGGCGAACTGCGCTGGACCGACCGGCGCCTGGGCGCGCAGCACCAGGACGTCAGCCGCGAGGTCGGCGACTTCGTGCTGCGCCGCGCCGATGGCCCCTGGGCCTATCAGCTCGCCGTGGTCGTCGACGACGCCGAACAGGGCGTGACCGACGTGGTGCGCGGCGAGGACCTGGCCGACAACACCGCGCGCCAGATCCTGCTGCAGCGCGCACTCGGCCTGCCGACCCCGAGCTATCTGCACACGCCGCTGGTGCGCGGCGCCGATGGCGACAAGCTCTCCAAACAGAACGGCGCAACGCCCATCGACACCGCGACGCCAGAAGCCGCGCTGGCCGCGCTCGACACGGCCGCGCGCGTGCTCGGCCTCGGCCCCGCCACGGCCGCATCCTGTGCGGCCGCGCTGGCCGGCTGGGTACCCGAATGGCGCGCTCTCTACAATTCGCGGCCGTAATGACCTTTCCCGACACCGTGCCCCACGACCTTCCGCCCAGCGACGACAGCACAGACGACAGTGCCGGCGACAACGACAACAACAAGCCGCACCCGCTGCACCGCCGCCTCAAGAGCTTCGTGAAGCGCGCCGGCCGCACGACCGATGGCCAGGCGCGGGCCTTCTCCGAGCTGGGCCCGCTGTTCCTCATCCCCTACACGCCCGAGCCGCTCGACCTGACGGCGGCTTTCGGCGGCCGCGCTGCGCCCACGGTGCTGGAGATCGGCTTCGGCATGGGCGAGGCCACCGCGCACATCGCCACGGTGCGGCCCGAGACCAATTTCTTCTGCTGCGAGGTGCACGAGCCCGGCGTCGGCGCCCTGCTCAAGCGCATCGGCGAGCAGTCGATCCCGAACATCCGCATCTGCGCGCACGACGCGGTCGACGTGCTCGACCACATGCTGCAGCCCGGCACGCTGGCCGGCGTGCATGTGTTCTTTCCCGACCCGTGGCACAAGAAGCGCCACAACAAGCGCCGGCTGATCCAGCCCGAATTCGTGACCAAGCTCGCGCAGCACCTGCGCCCCGGCGGCTACATCCATTGCGCCACCGACTGGCAGCCCTACGCCGAGCAGATGCTCGAGGTGCTGTCGGCCGAACCGCTCCTGCGCAACACGGCCGAGGCCTATGCGCCGAAGCCGGAATACCGGCCGCTCACCAAGTTCGAGAACCGCGGCATCAAGCTGGGCCACGGCGTGTGGGACCTGGTGTTCGAACGCGCCTGAAGCCCTCGGCTACTCGGCCTGGAAGCGGAACGGCAGCCGCATCCGGGTGCGCACCGGGCGGCCGTCCGCCGATCGTGCCGGATCGAAGCGCCATCCCTTGAGCGCATCGGTCACCGCCTTCGACAGCAGCGGATGCGGCGAGCGTTCGATGCGCACGTCTTCGGGCACGCCTGCTTCACCCACGTAGAAGACGGCGATCACCTGGCCTTCCACGCCCTCGTTCGCCAGCGCGGTCGGATAGTCGGGCAGGCGCCGCTGGCGGATCACCGGATCCTTCTCGATGGCGGGCGCCTGGGGCCGCGTGGCTGCGGTCGGCGGCGCACTGATGACCATGGGCGGCGGCTCCGGCGCGGCGTCCGGCGACGGTGCCGGAACGGGCTGCGCGATTTCCACCACATCGCGCGGCGGCACAGTGCATCCTGCGAGTGCCACGCACAACCCCACACCACCCCAGAGAAAAGCAAGTTTCATAAGGGAATTCTGTAGCAGCCCCGCCTATCGCCTTGGCCTCGATATTGCTACACTTTTTTACTACTGTAAGCAAAGGGTGTCCAGATGAACACGTCACGCAGGGAATGGCTGGGCAAGGCGTATGGCGCGCTGCTGCTGGGAGGCGGTATCGGCATGACCCACGGGGTCTCGGCGCAGACGCGCACGGGCGGCGCAGCGCGCGTCGTGCTGCTCGGGCAATCGGTGCCATTGACGGGCGGCGCCTCCGAGATCGGCAGCGCCTTCGCGGCGGGCAGCCGGCTCGCGGTGAGCGACTTCAACACGCGCAACGCCACCACCGGGCTGCAATTGAAACTCGTGCAACTCGACGACGGCTACGACGCCGCGCGCGCCACCGCCAACGCGCGCACCCTGCTCGGCGCCCAGAAAGCCGACCTGCTCTTCGGCTTCGTCGGCACCGCCAGCAGCGAGGCCGGCGCGAACGTCGCCACGCAACAGGGCAGCCTGCTCTTTGCGCCGTTCGCGGCCTCCGACAACCTGCGCAGCGCCGATCACCCCAATGTGTTCCACGTGCGGCCCGGCATGATCGACGAGGCTCTCAAGATCGTGCGCCAGTGCGCCACCGTGGGGCAGACGCGCGTGGCGCTCGTGGGCGACGACGACGCCATGGGCCGTGCCGGCCTGGCCGCCGTGCAACAGGCCATCGCCGAACTCAAGCTCACGCCGCTGGTCGCGAGCGCGCTGGTGCCTGCGGGCGGCGACAAGCTCGATGCCGCGCTGAAAGACGTGCAGAAGCAGTCGCCCCAGGCGATCGTGCTGGTGTCGCTCTCGGGCACCACCGCCAGCGCCATCCGCAAGCTGCGCAAGAGCGGCTACACGGGCAACTTCATGGCCTTCTCGATCGTGGGCATCGACCCGCTCTACGCGGAGTTGGGCAAGGACATCGGCGGCATCGTCATTTCGCAGGTCGTGCCCTCGCCGCGGCCCTCGGCCATTCCGATCGTCAAGGAGTACCTCGCGGCGGTCGACAACTCCGACCAGACCGCGTCGTACGAAGGCCTCGAGGGCTTCATCGCCGCCAAGGCCGTGGGCGAAGCGGTGCGCCGCGCGGGCCGCGGCTTCAACACCGCGACGCTGCAGCGCACCATGACCGCGATGACCGACTACGACGTCGGCGGCTTTCGCATCAACCTGCGCCCCGGGCTGCGCGACAACGTGCGCAGCATTGACCTGATCAGCATCTCGGCCGACGGGCGGGTCCTGCGCTGAACGGCATCACCCGGTGCTGACCAGCCGCTGCAACGCATCGAGCGACAGCAGCTCGATGCGGCCGTAGCCCAGCGCAATCACGCCCTCGCCCGCCAGCGCGTTGAGCTCTTTCGAAAGCGTCTGGCGCGTCACGCCGAGCATCATGGCCAGCGCCTCTTGCGGCAGTTGCAGGCTGTGCCGCAGGTGCACCGATTGCGTCGCATCGCCGCGCGCGAGCACCAGCAGCCGGTGCGCCACCCGCGCGCGAAGGCTGCGCAAGGTGGCGTCTTCCGCGAGACCGTAGAGCATGCGCACCCGCGCCGCGAGCATCGCGCCGATGGCGTTGGAGAACACCACGTCGCGCATCTGCCGCGCGAAGGCGTCGGG
Source organism: Variovorax sp. W1I1 (assembly GCF_030815625.1). Taxonomy (NCBI): domain Bacteria; kingdom Pseudomonadati; phylum Pseudomonadota; class Betaproteobacteria; order Burkholderiales; family Comamonadaceae; genus Variovorax; species Variovorax sp. W1I1. Next base: position 3,346,393 of record NZ_JAUSWZ010000001.1, read on the forward strand.
CGGCACCACCAGGAGGTCGAGTGCTTCGAGCGCGGTGGCGTCGTGCGTGCGCGGCGAGCCGTCGATCAGCGTGATCTCGCCGAACCAGTTGCCCGGCTCCAGCACCGCGAGGATGGCCTCGCGCCCGTCCTGGCGCAGCGACGAGATCTTGATCGTGCCCGCCACGAGCCCGTAGAAGCCTCCTCCCGCCGCATGGATCGGATCGCCCTGGCGGAACACCATGGTCCCGCGCCGCACGTGGATGAGCTCGGCCGCGCCCACCAGCGCGTCGCGCTGCGCGCGCGGCATGCTGGTGAACCACGGGTTGCCCTCCAGCGCGGCACGGTGAGGGGCGGAGAGGCGCAGCTTGGTGGAGGGAGGCATCGAAGAAGAAATGACGGACAGGTCCCCCGGGGGACAGGGGTTTACGAGCACCCCGCATTGTCAAATTTTTGACAGTTGAGCGTCAAGTGCAGGTCTACAGTGGCCGCCACCCCACGGACGAACAACGGAGACGACACGATGAATGCAAGGGCACGTTTCACGAGCATGCAAGAGAGCACGCGCGAAGACTGGCAACTGATCGGCGGCGAGTTCATGCAGTTCTCTCGCGGATTGCCGGAGCGCGTGATCAAGCACCTGCAGATCCTCGAAGGCGACTACGGCGGTTTTCCCGTCGACCGCTACACCCACTCGCTGCAGACCGCCACCCGCGCGCTGCGCGACGGACGCGACGAGGAGTACGTGGTGTGCGCGCTGTTGCACGACGTCGGCGACACGCTCGGCAGCTTCAACCACCCCGACATCGCGGCCGCCGTCCTCAAGCCCTTCGTGAGCGAGGCCAACCACTGGATGGTGCAGCACCACGGGATCTTCCAGGGCCACTACTTCTTTCACCACATCGGCCTCGACCGCGACATGCGCGAGAACTTCAGGGACCACCCGCACTACGAGCGCACGGCCGAGTTCTGCGCGCTCTACGACAACCCCGCCTTCGATCCCAAGGCCGAGACCTTGCCGATCAGCGAATTCGAGCCCATGCTGCGCCGGTTGATGGCGCAGCCCAAGCAGAGCATCTACAAGACCGTGCTCAAAGAGCCGGCCACGGCTTGAACCGAACCCAAAGGACACATCCCCATGAACGCAAATTCCCAATCCGAAATCCAGAAGCTCGTCTCCGCCGAAGAGTGGCAACTACGAGTCGACCTCGCCGCCTGCTACCGGCTCGTGGCGCTCTACGGCTGGAGCGACCTCGTGTTCACGCACATCAGCGCGCGCGTGCCCGGCCCGGAACATCACTTCCTCATCAATCCCTACGGCCTGATGTTCGACGAGATCACCGCATCGAGCCTGGTGAAGGTCGACCAGCAGTGCAACAAGATCATCGAGTCGCCCTACCCGGTGAACCCGGCCGGCTTCGTGATCCACAGCGCGGTGCATGCCGCGCGCGAAGACATCCAGTGCGTGCTGCACACCCACACGAAGGCCGGCATCGCGGTGAGCGCGCAGAAGAACGGCGTGCTGCCCATCAGCCAGCAATCGACCTTCGTGCTGGCCTCGCTGGCCTACCACGACTACGAAGGCGTGGCCTTCCGCGACGACGAGAAGCCGCGCCTGCAGGCCGACATGGGCCACGCCAACTTCCTCATGCTGCGCAACCACGGCCTCTTGACCTGCGGCAAGACCATTGCCGATGCGTTTCTTTCGATGTACACCTTCGAGAACACCTGCCAGATCCAGATCGCCGCGCAATCGGGCGGCAGCGAACTCACGCACGTCGACCCGAGGATCATCGATGGCGTGGGTCAGGCGATGAAGGTGCAGAGCGGCGGTCTCGGCGGCATGTTCGTCTGGCCTTCGCTGATCCGCAAACTCGACCGCATCGACGACAGCTACAAACAATAAGACGCGTCGACCCCGGTTTCCACGGCTGCCAGCGCCCGCGCGACGGGTGCGGGCAGCCATTTTTTTAAGCTCGTTCAAGAAAAACGAAAGAGGAGACAACACCCCATGGACACCACGCTCATCGTGACCCGGTTCCTGTTCGGCGCGCTCGCGCTGGTGATGTTCGGGCTGGGGCTGTCGCTCTCGCTGGCCGACTTCCGGCGGCTCTTCAAGCACCCCAAGGCGGTGACCATCGCGCTCCTGCTGCAGGTCATTGGCCTGCCGCTGGCCTGCTACGCGATCATCGTGGGCTTCGGGCTCTCGCCGGTGTTCGCGATCGGCCTCATGCTGCTGGCGGCCTCGCCGGGCGGCATTTCGGCGAACCTCTTCTCGCACCTCTTCGGCGGGAACGTGGCGATGAACATCTCGCTCACTGCGGTGAACACGCTGCTGTCGATCGTCACGCTGCCGCTCATCGCCAACTGGGCGATCGGCCATTTCGCGCAGAGCGGCCAGGTCGTGCCGCTGCAGACGCGCAAGCTGGTGGAGGTGATCGCGATCGTGATGGTGCCGGTGGCCATCGGCATGTTCGTGGCCTCGCGCAAGCCCGGCTTCGCGGCGCGCATGGAGAAGCCCACCAAGATCTTCAGCGCAGTGGTGCTCGCGGTGGTCACGGTGCTCGCGATCGCGAACGAGTGGAAGACCATCACCGCCACCTTCGCGGAGATCGGCATTCCGGTGCTGCTGTTCAACCTGGTGAGCCTGCTCGCGGGCTACTACCTGAGCCGCGCCGCGGGCCTGGACAAGCCGCTCGCCACCGCCATCAGCTACGAGATCGGCATCCACAACTCCACGCTCGCCATCTTCATCGCGGTGAGCGTGCTCGGGAGTTTTCCGCTCGCGCTGCCGGCCGCCATCTACTCGGTGGTGATGTACATCACGGCCCCGCTGTTCGGATGGTTGCTGCTGCGGCGCGGCCAGGCGGCTGTTGTGCCTGCGCGATGATGCGCGCATGGAACTGAGGCAACTGCGCTACTTCGTCAAGGTCTGCGAACTGCGCAGCATGGGCCGCGCGGCCGTGGAGCTGGGCGTGGTCACCTCGGCGCTGAGCCAGCAGATCAGCCGGCTCGAAAGCGAACTCGCCACGCGGCTCCTGCAACGCAGTTCAACGGGCGTCACGCCCACCGATGCGGGACTCGCCTTTCTGCAGCAGGCGCAGCTCACCTTGCGCCATGCCGACGACGCGGTGCGCGCGGCGCAGCAGGCGCGCCTCTCGGGCCACGTGAGCGTGGGCCTCGCGCCCACCACCGCCACCGTGCTGGGCGTGCCGCTGATGCGCGCGATGCAGGAGCGCTACCCCGAGGTGCGGCTGCACATGGTCGAGGCGCTCTCGGGCCACCTCACGACGATGCTGCACGCGCGCCAGCTCGACCTGGCGGTGCTGTTCCAGACCGACACGCCGCGGCGCTGGAGCGTGACCCCGCTGCTCGCCGAAAAGCTCTTCGTGGTCGCCTCGCCCACGCTGGCCGAACGTCCCAAGGGCACCAAGGTGCGCCTCTCGCAATTGGCCGATGTGCCGTTGATCCTGCCGAGCGGCAGCCACGGCCTGCGCGCCACGCTGATGGCGGCCTTCTTGCGGGCACGCGTCACGCCGCGCATCGTGGCCGAGGTCGACGGTCTCGCGCTGCTGATGGACGCGGTGCATGCCGGCTACGGCGCCACCGTGCAGCCCGGCGCGGCCACCGCGCGGCACGACCGCGACGACCTCGAGCTCACGCAGATCAGCGATGCCCACGTCGGCCGCCGCAACCTGCTCGTGAGCCTGTCGGACGACGAGCTCTCGCCCGCCGCGCTGGCCGCGCGCGTCGTGGTCGCCGACACCGCCCGCGCCCTCGTGCGCGAGGGTCGCTGGACAGGCGCGAGTCTTCTCGAAAACTGAACACCCGTTGCCTGTTCAGGCCTTTCGCGTGAAGGCCGCGCTCCCTAAAGTCTCCTGATTCCAAGGAGACCCACGAGTGACAGATGTATTGGTTGTCGGCGGCGGCAATGCCGCGCTATGCGCCGCGCTGATGGCGCGCGAGGCCGGCGCTTCGGTGCTGCTGCTGGAAGCCTCGCCCAAGGAGTGGCGCGGCGGCAATTCGCAGCACACCCGCAACCTGCGCTGCATGCACGACGCGCCGCAGGACGTGCTGATCGATGCCTACCCTGAAGAGGAGTACTGGCAAGACCTCTTGAAGGTGACCGGCGGCCTCACCGACGAGCACCTCGCGCGCCTGGTGATCCGCGCCTCGTCGAGCTGCCGCGACTGGATGCGCAGCCACGGCGTGCACTTCCAGCCGCCGCTGTCGGGTGCGCTGCATGTGGCGCGCACCAACGCCTTCTTCATGGGCGGCGGCAAGGCGCTGGTGAATGCGTATTTCCGCAGCGCCGAGAAGCTGGGCGTGCAGATCCGCTACGACACGCCCGTGGCCTCGGTCGAACTCGACGGCGACCGCTTCGTGGCCGTGCGCACCGAGGCCGGCGAACGCATTGAAGCAAGGAGCTGCGTGCTCGCCTCGGGCGGCTTCGAATCGAACCGCGAATGGCTGCGCGAGGCCTGGGGCCAGAACGAGCGCGGCGAATGGCCGGCCGACAACTTCCTCATCCGCGGCACGCGCTTCAACCAGGGCGTGCTGCTGAAATACATGATCGCCGCGGGCGCCGACAGCATCGGCGATCCGTCGCAGGGCCACATGGTGGCCATCGATGCGCGCGCGCCGCTGTACGACGGCGGCATCTGCACGCGCATCGATTGCGTGTCGCTCGGCGTGGTGGTCAATCGCGAGGCGCAGCGCTTCTACGACGAGGGCGAAGACTTCTGGCCCAAGCGCTATGCGATCTGGGGCCGGCTCGTGGCGCAGCAGCCGGGGCAGATCGCCTGGTCGGTCATCGACCAGAAGGCGGTCGGCCGATTCATGCCGCCGGTGTTCAGCGGCACGCAGGCCAACACGCTGGGCGAACTCGCGCAGAAGATCGGCCTGGACGAAGCGACGTTCGTTCGCACCGTGCAGGACTACAACGCCGCCTGCCGCGTCGGCCGCTTCGACCACACCGCGCTCGACGACTGCCACACCGAAGGCATCGCGCCCGCGAAGACGCACTGGGCGCGCCCGCTGGACACCGCGCCCTTCTACGCCTACCCGGTGCGCCCCGGCATCACCTTCACCTACCTCGGCCTGAAGGTGGACGAGACCGCCGCCGTGCGCTTCGGCGGACGCGCGAGCCCCAACCTGTTCGTGGCCGGCGAAATGATGGCCGGCAACGTGCTGGGCAAGGGCTACACGGCCGGCGTCGGCATGAGCATCGGCACGGCCTTCGGCCGCATCGCCGGCACGCAGGCCGCGAAGGCCGCGCGCGCGGCAAAGAACCTTTCGAAGAACTCCCCGGAGACCGCCCTTGCAGCAGCTCACTGATCTCGTCGCACGCGCCCGTGCGGATGCCGACGGCATCGGCAGCGCTTCGTCGCGCGTGATTCCCATCCGCCCCGCCCTGCCGTTGACCGCCAGCGAGGGCGAGGTCGCGCGCATCCTGCAGATCTGCAACGCCTGCCGCTACTGCGAAGGCTTCTGCGCCGCGTTCCCCGCCATGACGCGCCGGCTCGAATTCGGCAAGGCCGACACGCACTACCTCGCCAACCTCTGCCACAACTGCGGCTCCTGCCTGCACGCCTGCCAGTACGCACCGCCGCACGAGTTCGCGGTGAACGTGCCGCAGGCGATGGCGCAGGTGCGCATGCAGACGTACCACGACTACGCCTGGCCGCCCGCGATGGGGGCGCTCTACAAGAAGGCCGGGCTTACCGTCGCGCTGGCCCTCGCGGGCGGGCTCGCGCTGTTCCTGGTGCTGGCCGTCGCGATGTCGGGCTCGCTGCTGCACGAGCCGCTTGCCGGAAACTTCTACGCGATCTTTCCGCACAACTTCCTCGCGCTGGTGTTCGGCGCGGTGTTCCTCTTCGTGATGTTCGCGCTGGCCATGGGCGTGCGGCGTTTCTGGCGCGAGGTGTCGCCCGCGAACGATCCGGGCAACGCGCCGTCGATGCCCGGCGTGCGTGGCCCGGCCAGCGCCGAAGCCGCGCACGACGCGCTGCGCCTGAAGTACCTGGGCGGCGGCCACGGCGAAGGCTGCAACAACGAGGACGACCGCTTCACGCTCTGGCGCCGGCGCTTCCACCACTTCACCTTCTACGGCTTCATGCTGTGCTTCGCCTCGACCTGCGTGGCGACGCTCTATCACTACCTGTTCAGCCTGCACGCGCCCTATGCGCTCACCAGCCTGCCGGTGCTGCTGGGCACTGCCGGGGGCATCGGCCTCGTGATCGGTCCCATCGGCCTCCTGTGGCTGAACCTTCGGCGCAACGCCGCGCACGGCGACGTCGCGCAGCGGCCGATGGACCGAGGCTTCATCGCGCTGCTGCTGCTCACGAGCATCACCGGCCTCGCGCTCCTCGCATGGCGCGACACGGGCTTCATGGCGCTGCTGCTGGCGGTGCACCTGGGCGTGGTGATGGCGCTCTTCCTCACGCTGCCCTACGGCAAGTTCGCGCACGGCATCTTCCGCTCGGCGGCGCTGCTGAAGTTCGCGATCGAGAAACGCCTGCCCAGCCGCCTGCAGCTCGGCGCCGATTGACTTTCACCGCTATCGAAAGGAAACCAACGATGACGAACCCTGGCGTGCTCCAGATCCCCTCCATGAAAGACAAGTGCTCGCCCGCCGAATGGCAGGCCCGCATCGACCTGGCCGCCTGCTACCGGCTGGTCGACCTGTACGGCATGTCGGACATGATGGCCAACCACATTTCCTCGCACGTGCCGGGCGAGCACGGCGCGTTCCTCATCAACCCCTACGGGATGATGTACGAGGAGATCACCGCGTCCAGCCTCATCAAGGTCGACGCCGATGGCCGCATCCTCTCGTCGCCCGATTTCGGCGAGCTGAACTACGGCATCAACAAGGCCGGCTACGTGATCCACAGCGCGGTGCATGCCGCGCGGCCCGACGTGGCCTGCGTGATCCACACGCACAGCTGGGCGTCGATGGCGGTGTCGTCGCTCGAATGCGGGCTGCTGCCGCTCACCCAGACGGCCATGCGCTTCCTGAAGATCGGCTATCACGACTACCAGGGCGTGGTACTGAACACCGAAGAGCAAGCATCGCTGCTCGCGGACCTCGGCGATGGCGAGGCGGTGATCTTCCGCAACCACGGCGCCCTCGTCGTGGGCCGCAGCGTGGGCGAAGCCTTCAACTGGATGCACCGGCTCGAGCTGGCCTGCCGCGCGCAGATCGGCGCGATGTCGTGCAACACGCCGCTGAAGGCCGTGCCGCAAGAGGTGCTCGAAGAAACCTGGAACAACTACCAGCCCGGCACCCGCCGCCCCTACGGGCTCATGGAATGGCCCGCGCTGCTGCGCAAGCTCGACCGCATGGACCCGAGCTTCCGCGACTGACACGCACACACCGAAGAACAGCAGAGACAACGCCCCATGAAGAGAAGACTCCTCCCCGCCGTGCTCGCGGCGCTCGCGACAGCGTTTGCATTGCCCGCGCTCGCGCAGAAATTTCCGCAAAAGCCGGTCACCCTCGTCGTGCCGTTCGCGCCCGGCGGCAACCTCGATGTCGTCGCGCGCACGCTGGCACCGGCGCTGGGCCAGATCCTCGGCCAGTCGGTGATCGTGGACAACCGCGCGGGGGCCGGCGGTGCCATCGGCGCCTCGTACGTGGCGCGCGCGCAGCCCGACGGCTACACGCTGCTGGTCAGCACGCCGAACGCGCTAGTCGTGCTGCCGCTGATGACGAAGACGAGCTACGCGCTCGACAACTTCGCCCCTATCGGTCTGGCCGCCACCACGCCGCTGGTGATCGCCGTGCGCGGCCAAGGCCCGTACAAGGACATCGACGCCGTGCTCTCGGCCGCGCGCAGCAAGCCGGGCCAGGTCACGGCCGGCCATGCGGGACCGGGCACCACCAACCATGTCGCGCTGCTGCAGCTCGAACAGGCCGGCAAGCTGAGCCTGAACACCGTGCCGTACAAGGGTTCGGCCCCGGCGCTCACCGACCTTCTGGGCGGGCAGATCGACCTTGTGGTGGACCAGCTCACGAGCTCGGCCGCGCACATCCAGTCGGGCATGCTGCGCGTGGTGGCCGTGATGTCGAAGGACCGCGACCCCGCATTGCCGAACGTGCCCACGTTGCGCGAAGCCGGCCTGAAGGATTTCGACGCCACCACCGCGACCGGCCTGCTCGCGCCTGCCGGCACGCCACCGGATGTGATCAACGCGCTCAACGCCGCGCTGCGCAAAGCGCTGGCCGATGAGACGGTCAAGCGCCGCCTGATCTCCGTCGGCAGCCCCGGCCAGGCCTCGTCGCCCGACGAATGGCTCGCGACGCTGAAGAAGGAAGACGCGAACGCGCGGCTTCTCGCCAAGAGCGGCAAGCTCAAGACCGATTGAGGAGGCACGCACCATGACCCGCCCTTGCCTGCCTCCTCACGACGCATTCACGCCCGTGTCCTTCGCGCTGCCGCCCGGCGCGTGCGACAGCCACGCGCATGTCTTCGGCCCCTTCGACCGCTTTCCGCTGGCTGAGGACCGCAGCTACACACCGGGCGAATACCCCGGCGAAGCCTTCATCGCGCACCTCGACCGGCTGGGCCTCTCGCGCGGCGTGCTGGTGACGGGCAGCGCGAGCGGCACCGACAACGGCGCGGTGCTCGCCGCGCTCGCGCAATACCCCGAGCGCCTGCGCGGCATCGCCGTGCCGCAGGCGGACACCAGCGATGCGAAACTCGACCGCTGGCACGCGGCCGGCATCCGCGGCGTTCGCTTCAACCTCTTCAAGCGAGACGGCCATGCCGTGTACCGCAACGGCGTCGGCATCGAGGTGCTGGAAGCGCTGGCGCCGCGCCTCGCCGAGCGCGGCTGGCACGCGCAGATGTGGATCCACGCGCCCGACCTCATCGAACTCGCGCCGCGTTTGCTGCGTCTCGGCCTGCCGCTCGTCATCGACCACATGGGCCGCATGGCGGCGTCGCGCGGCATCGACGACCCGGGCTTTCGCACGCTGTGCCGCCTCGTCGCCGAAGGCAAGGCCTGGACCAAGATTTCGGGCGCCGACCGCAACACCGGCATGGACCTGCCCTACGCCGACATCGATCCCTTCGCCATCGCGCTGCTGCAGGCCAACGCCGAGCGCGTCGTGTGGGGCACCGACTGGCCGCACATCAACTACTTCGAAGCGCAGCAGGTGCCGGACGACGGCGCCCTGGTGAACCTGCTCGCGCGCTGGCTGCCCGACGAGGCGCAGCGCAAGCGCGTGCTGGTCGACAACCCGGCGGCGCTGTACGACTTTCCCCGGCCCAAGTAGAGACAAAGACGACAGACCCAAGGATCAGAAAAATGAAACGAGACAAGCCTTCCTCCTCTTCCTCCGTCCCGCTGCTGCGAAAGCTCATGGGCACGGCCACCGCCGTGCTGCTGGCTGCCGGCCTCGGCTCCGCGCCGCGCGCCGAAGCGCAATCCGCGTATCCCAACAAACCCGTGCGCGTGGTCGTCGCCTTCACCGCGGGCGGCACCACCGACATCCTCGCGCGCGCCGTCACGCAGCAGATGTCCGAGAAGCTGGGCCAGCCCTTCGTCATCGACAACAAGCCCGGCGGCGGCGGCAACATCGGCACCGAGTTCGTGGTGCGCGCACCGGCCGATGGCTACACGCTCATCGTCAACTCGGTCGGCCCGATGGCCGTGAACCAGACGCTCTACAAGAACATGACCTACGACCCGCTCGCCGACCTCGTGCCGGTGGTGCAGATCGCCGACGTGCCCAACGTGCTGGTCGTGAACCCCGAGGTGCCCGCCAAGACGATGGAAGAGTTCATCGCCTACGCGAAGGCCAACCCCAACAAGCTGAACTACGGCTCGACGGGCATCGGCACCTCGTCGCACCTGTCGAGCTACATGCTCAGCAAGCGCATCGGCGCCGAGACGCTGCACGTGCCCTACAAGGGCGCCAACGCGCTGACCGACCTGCTCGCGGGGCGCATCCAGTTCATGTTCGCGACCATTCCTTCCGTCATCTCACACATCCGCGCAGGCAAGCTGCGCGCCATCGCAGTGAGCAGCCTGAAGCGCTCGCGCTCGCTGCCCGACGTGCCGACCGTGGCCGAGAAGGGTTTCGCCGGTTTCTCGGCGGGTTCGTGGTTCGGCTTCTTCGCGCCGAAGGGCACGCCGGCGCCGGTGATCGCGCTGCTCAACAAATCGGTGAACGACGCGCTGCCTTCGCTGGAAGCGCAGATGATCCGCGAGGGCGCCGACCCGGTCGGCGGCACGCCCGAGCAGTTCGGCAAGTTCACGCGGCAGGAGTACGACAAGTGGAAAGTGATCGTGCGCGAGTCGGGCGCGACGGCGGAATGACGGAGCCGCTGCGCATCCTGATGACGCCCTCGGCTGTGCAGCAGGCCGGCACGGGTCTGGCCGATGCGCTCGGCGGGCGCGCGCACATGGTGGTGAACGCCGGAGACGATGCGGACATCGCCTTCGTCTCGCGCGACGTGACCGGCCTCTCGACCAAGCATCAGGTGCTGCCCCACACGCAGCAGTTTCACGACGCCTTGCGCAGCGCACCATCGCTGCGATGGGTGCATGCGCATTCGTCTGGCGCCGACCGGCCCGTGTACGGCGAGCTGCGTGCGCGCGGCGTGGAGGTGACGACTTCGTCGGGCGCCAATGCGGGCGTGGTCGTGCAGACCGCGCTGGCCGGCGTGCTGATGCTGGCGCGGTGCTTTCCTCAGCTGCTCGCGGCGCAACGCGAGAAGACCTGGGCACCGCTCGTGGGCAGCGGCCTGCCGCGCGACCTGGCGGGCCAGACGGCGGTGATCGTCGGCTGGGGCCCGATCGGGCAAGGCCTCGGGGCGTTGCTTTCTGCGCTGGGTCTGCGCGTGGTGGCCGTGCGCACCAGTGCGGGCGCCGACAGCGTGCGCTTCGAAGACATTCACACCGTGCTGCCGCGCGCCGACTGGTTGCTGCTCGCCTGCCCGCTGACCGACCGCACGCGGGGCCTCGTCAATGCTGCGGCGCTCGCATTGCTGCCGCACGGCGCGCGACTCGTGAACGTCTCGCGCGGCGAGGTCGTCGATGAACCTGCGCTCATCGCAGCCCTCCGCAGCGGCGCGCTTTCCGGCGCCTACCTCGACGTGTTCGCTCACGAGCCCCTGCCGGCCGATTCGCCGCTGTGGGACATGCCGAACGTGATCGTCACGCCCCACACCGCCGGCCACTCGGACGGCAACGAGGCGCGGGTCGCCGCGCTCTTCCTGGACAACCTGAAACGCTGGAACGAAGGCCAGCCGCTGCTGAACCGCGTGGCCTGACGCCATCCCCTTCTCAAACAACAACACCAAGACCTCACGACCATGAATCGAAAAAATTTCCTCCACACCGCCGTCGCCGCGCTGATGCTCGCCACGGGCGCGTCTTCGGCACTTGCCGCCGACTGGCCCACGAAACCCATCACCCTCATCGTTCCCTTCGTGGCCGGAGGCACCACCGACATCGTCGCGCGCACCATCGGCCAGAAGCTCTCGGAGGCGCTCAAGCAGCCGGTGATCATCGACAACCGCGGCGGCGCGGGCGGCACAGTGGGCGCGACCATCGCGTCGAAAGCGCCGGCCGATGGCTACACGCTGTTCCTCGCCACCATCGCGCATTCGATCGCGCCGGGCCTCTACAAGAAGCTCGCCTACGACTTCCAGCGCGACTTCGATCCGGTGGCGCTCGCTGCCTCGACGCCCAATGTGCTGATCGTCAACGACAAGGTGCCCGCAAAGACCGTGGCCGAGCTCGTGGCTTACATCAAGGCGAACCCGGGCAAGGTCAACTTCGGCTCGGCCGGCAACGGCAGCACCGAGCACATCTCGGGAGAACTCTTCCGCTCGATGACCAAGACCGACATCGTCCACGTGCCCTACAAGGGCGGCGCGCCGATGATGGCGGACCTCATGGGCGGCCAGATCCAGATGGCCATCGAGACCAGCCCCTCGGCCTCGCCGCACATCAAGGCCGGCAAGGTGCATGCGCTGGCCGTGACGACGAAGACGCGCTCGCCCGCCTACCCCGGCGTGCCGACGCTCGACGAAGCCGGTCTCAAGGGCTACGACATGACAACCTGGTTCGCGTTGATGGCGCCGCACGGCACGCCGCCCGACATCGTGCAGCGCCTGAACACCGAACTCGCCCGCGCGGTGCAGCAGCCCGACGTGGTCAGGCGCTTCGAGGAACAGGGCGTGACGGCCGGGAACATGAAGCCCGCGGAGCTTGCGAAGTTCATCGGCAGCGAGACGACGAAGTGGGTCCAGGTGGCGAAAGAAGCCGGCGCTACCGCCGAGTGATGCCGCAGCGCAAGACATAGCCCTACGGCCTCGACGGAAACCCGCTTGCCGGGGGCGAAGGGCGTTGTCTGCAGAATAGGAGGCCATGCACGTTCGAAAAGCGGCGCTCGCCGCCCTCCTCCTCTCCCTCTCGTCCGGCTTCCTTCCCCCCGCTTCAGCCGCCTCGGTTCCCGATGACCCCGCAGCCTCCGCCGCGGTGGACGCGCGCATCGAATCGCTGATCGCGCGCATGACCGTCGAGGAAAAGTCCGGCCAGCTGAGCCTCTACGGTCCCGCGGACATCGACACCCCCAACAACCCACAGGCGGGCTGGCGCAACGGCCAGCAGGAGACGGCCGACGTGCGCGCCGGCCGCCTCACCGGCCTTTTCAACAACGCGGGCCTCGAAGGCAAGCGGCGGCTGCAGCAGATCGCGGTGCGCGAATCGCGGCTGGGCATTCCACTCATCTTCGGCGCCGACGTGATCCACGGCTTTCGCACGATCTTCCCGATGCCGCTGGCCGAGGCCTCCAGCTGGGAACCCGCGCTGGCCGAACGCACCACGCGTGCGGCGGCGGTCGAGGCCACGGCCGACGGTTTTCGCTGGACCTTCGCACCGATGGTCGACATCGCGCGTGACGCACGCTGGGGCCGCGGCCTCGAAGGCGTCGGCGAAGACCCGTACCTCGCGCGCCAGTTCGCTGCGGCGCGAGTGCGTGGTTTCCAGGGCAGCAGCCTCTCGAACGCCGATTCAATGCTCGCCACACCCAAGCACTTCGCGGCCTACGGCGCGGCGGAAGGCGGGCTGGACTACAACAGCAGCGACATCTCCGAGCGGACGCTGCGCGAGGTCTACCTGCCGCCGTTCCGCGCGGCCATCGATGCGGGCGCGCTCTCGGTCATGAGCGGCTTCAACGAGATCGCAGGCATCCCCTCGACCGCGAACCCCGCGCTGCTCACCGGCGTGCTGCGCGACGAGTGGAAGTTCAAGGGCTTCGTGGTGTCCGACTTCACGGCCGACGAAGAACTCATCGAGCACGGCTACGCCGCCAACGGCCGCGAGGCCGCCAAGATGGCCTTCATGGCCGGCACCGACGTGAGCATGCAGAGCGGGCTCTACATGCGCCACCTGCCCGACCTCGTGGCCTCCGGCGAAGTGCCGATGGCGCGGCTCGACGAGGCGGTGCGCCGCGTGCTGCACGTCAAGCAGAAGCTGGGCCTCTTCGACGACCCGTTCCGCAACCTCGACGGACCGCCAGCCGCGCAGCGCACCGAGAACCCCGAGTTCATCGCGCTCGCCCGCGAGGACGCACGCCGCTCCATCGTCATGCTCAAGAACGAGGCCAAGCTGCTGCCGCTGCCCAAGGCCGGCACGAAGATCGCGCTGATCGGTCCGTTCTCCGAGGGCACGAAGGACCTGATGGGATCGTGGAGCCTGTTCCCGGGCCAGTCGGCGCCGGTGGGCATCGACGAAGGGCTGCGCGCTGCATTGGGACCCGATTCGTCCGTGACGATCGCGCGCGGCTCGAACGTCGAGTCGCCGCTGCCCGGCGGCGTCGAGGCCGCCGTGGCCGCCGCACGCGATGCCGACGTGGTGGTGCTGGCCATCGGCGAAAGCCAGAAGATGTCGGGCGAGTCGCGCTCGCGCAGCGACATCGGCCTGCCACAGCCGCAGCAGGACCTGGCCGAAGCCGTGGCCGCCACCGGCAAGCCGGTGGTCGTGCTCCTGAGCAACGGGCGCGCGATGGCGCTCAAGGGCGCGGTGCGCAATGCGCGCGCCGTCCTCGTGACCTGGTTCCTCGGCGTGCAGACGGGCCACGCCATTGCCGACGTGGTGTTCGGCGACTTCAATCCTTCGGGCCGCCTGCCGGTGAGCTTTCCGCAGACCGCCGGCCAGGTGCCCTACTACTACGCCCACAAGCGCACCGGCCGGCCCTCGCCCGAAGGCGCGCCGGGCACGTCGTTCAAGACGCGCTATGTCGATGCGACGAACGAGGCGCTCTACCCCTTCGGCTTCGGCATCGGCTACGCACCCGTGCGCTACGACAGCGTGGAACTGAGCCAGGACCGCATGACGATGGGCGACACGCTGCGCGTGCGCGCCACCGTCACCAACACCGGCATGCGCGAGGCGGAGGAAGTGGTGCAGCTCTACCTCTCGGAACGCGCCGCGAGCGTGACGCGGCCGGTGCGCGAACTCAAGGGGTTCCAGAAGGTGCGCATCGAGCCGGGCGCGTCCAAAGTGGTCGAGTTCACGCTCACCGCGGCCGACATGGAATTCATCGGCCGCGACATGAAGCCTGTGGTCGAACCGGGTGAGTTCGACCTGTGGGTGGCGCCTTCGGCTGCGAGCGGCATCCGAAAGCGCTTCGTGCTCACCCGCGACTGAGGCGCGAGTGAGCCGGGCGGCTTACTCGCCGCTCGCCGTCGCGGAAGGCAGGTTCGCCGACGCCACCGGCGGCTGCACCTGGGATTCGAGGATCTCGGTCGGGTGCATCGCATTGTTGGCGCGCACCGCCTCGGCCTGGACCTGTGCGCGGTCGGCGCCCGCGACCGGTGCTTGCACCTGCGACTCGAGAACCTCGGTCGCATGGATGCCGGTGTTGGCCTGCATCGCGTCCGTGGCCACCGCATCGCGCGACAGGGTCGAATGGGACATCTGTGGATAGTCCGGATCGGCGAATCCGCTCGCATGCGCGAACGAGGCCAGCAGCACGGCCGGCGCGGCGGCGATGCAGAGGGTTGCGATACGCAATTTCATGGGTGTCTCCTGGAGTGATGGTCTTTTCACTCTAGGACGGCCCACTTACGGGCCGGTGATGACTTGCTTAGACCTGCGTGAGAAGGCGCGCCGGGACGCGCGCGTCTTCTCATCACGCGTTGCGAACTCAGTCGAACACGCCGGTGAACGCGACCCGGCTCACCACGCCCGAACTGGTCACGCCCGCGCCGAACGTGACGCTGTAGCGGCCGTCTTCCGAGGTGCGGCGCAGCGATCCGCCCATCGCGTTCTCGCTGCGGAAGTTGCCCAGGCCCACGGCATAGCTGACCTTGCCGGGCACGACCGGTGCGGACTCCATCGCCGCGACGCCCGCGATGCCCGCATACGCGCGCCGTGCGTTGTCGCCGATCTCGTTCTGCAGGCGCGCGGCCGTCAGATCCGTGTAGGCCTTGCCGAACGGCAGGCCTTGCGCCGCGACGGTGTCGGTGTACGCGTTGGCCGAGGCCACGCCGTTCTGCACCATGCCCTGCACCTGGCCCACGTTGGTCGCGTCGGTCGGTGCGCTGCCGGGCGCCACGCCCGTGAGCTGGCGGTTGCCCAGCGCCACTTCGCCGGCCGACGACTGCAGCCCGGCCATGCCGGGGGCCACATAGTTCGACTGCGCGCCGCGCGTGGTCACGCTGCCCGCGCCGAGCGCCACGCTGTTGGCGTGCTGCACGAGCGCGTTGGCGCCCAGCGCAATGCCCGCATCGGCCCGCGCCTCTGCGCCGCTGCCGACGGCCATCGCGTTGTCGGCGCTGGCGCGCGCCGAGGTGCCGATCGACAGCGTCTGGCTCGCGTTCACGTAGATGCCCGCGTCGTTGCCGATGGCGATGTTGGCGTTGCCGCTCACATGCCGGCCCGCGCCGTTGCCCTGCGCCGTGTTGTCGTTGCCAATCACGCCCTGCCCGGCCGTCGCGCCGAAGGCCTGGTTGCGGTTGCCCTGCACGCCGCCGCCCGCGCCCTGGCCGGTCGCGATGTTGCTGTTGCCCGAGACCTGCGCGCCGGCCATCTGGCCCGTGGCCTGGTTGTTCGAACCCGTGACGCCCGCGCCGGCGCCCGCACCGCTGGAGATGTTGTTGCTGCCGTTCACGTCACGGCCTGCGCTGTTGCCGTAGGCCTGGTTGTTGTTGCCCGTGACGTTGCCGCCGGCGCTGGTGCCGTAGGCCTCGTTGTCGGAGCCGGTCACGTGCTGGCCGGCATTGGAGCCGGTTGCGTCGTTGCGGTTGCCGGTGACGAACTGGCCCGCGGCGTAGCCGTTCGAATTGTTGTAATCGCCGGTGACGTTCTCGCCCGCACTGCGGCCCATGGTCTGGTTCCAGCCGCCGACCACGTTGGTGCCCGCGTAGTAGCCGATGGCCTGGTTGGCGTTCTTGCCCGACACGTTGGTGCCCGCGCCTTCGCCGATGGCCAGGTTCCAGTTGGTGCTGACGTTGTTGCCCGCACCGTTGCCCATCGAGATGTCGTTGCTGCCGGTCACGTTCTTGCCGGCGTTGGTGCCGATGGCCGTGTTCTCGCTGCCCGTGACGTTGCTGCCGGCGCCGTTGCCCATCGCGTTGTTGTTGCTGCCCGCGACGGCCATGCCCGCGTTCGTGCCGGTCGAGTTGTTGTCGGAGCCGGTCACGCCGCTGCCGGCGTGAAAGCCCGTCGCGTTGTTGTGGTTGCCCGTGACGTTGTCGCCGGCACTTCGGCCGAAGGACTGGTTCCAGCCGCCCTTCACGTCGGTACCGGCTTGGAAGCCGATGGCCTGGTTGGCGTTGTCGCCGCTCACGTTGGTGCCCGCGCCGTCGCCGATGGCCAGGTTGTACTTGGTGCTGACGTTGTTGCCGGTGTTGGTGCCGATCGCCTGGTTGTTGGTGCCGGTGACGCCGGTGATGCCGGTGCCGGTGCCGATCCCGAGGTTGGACTTGGCCGGGTCCCAGGTGATGGTCTGGGCATGGCCGAGACCCACACCCGAGCCGAGCGCGACGGCCAGCCCGACCAGGGCTGCGCCGCGCGTTGCGCGCTTGTGTTTCATGCTTCTCCTCTTTGTTATCGTTGAAGGTGCGCGTTCAGGCGGCCGACAGATGCAGTGCCATCGCCGGATCGCTCACGCTCGGCTTGCCCGTTTCGACGCGGCCCGAGAAGCGGCGCTCGAAGTTGTCGGCGGTCACGGTGAAGTCGTACCAGTGGCCGCTGTTCTCCAGGTTCCAGTGCAGGAGGCTGGTGGCGCCCGCGGCCACGTCGAGCGACCAGGGACCGTCGGTGCGGTAGGCATTGGCCTTGACCGACACCGTGCCGGCGCCCGTGCCGGTGTTGTGCACCTTCACGTAGACCTGGCCGGCGGCCGGGTCGTAGCAGACCTGCACTTCGGGCTTGAAGGCCGCGGTGTCGGTGGCCAGCGCGTCGCCCTTGAAGGTGCGCACGAAGCCGTTGCTGCTGTACACCCACAGCTCGTACTTGCCGCTGTCGGTGGCGCCGGCGTTCCAGTAGTCGGTCAGTTGCTTGCCGGCCTCGACCGTGTAGCGGCGCGGGATGCGGTCCAGGTGCAGCTTGTCGTAGACGTGGAACACCGCGCCCTGGTTGCCGGTATTGCTGAAGATCAGTGACACGAGACCGCGCGGCTCGATGCGCGCGCTGGTGTGCAGTTCGTAGGGCAGCGCGCGCGAGAAGCGCGTGCCGGTTTCCTGGTACAGCGGCTGCGGGGTGGCGGGGGCCTTGGTCACGGCGCCCGTGTTGCCCAGCAGCTTCTGCGCCGCATTGACCGCGGGATAGCCGCTCGTGTCGGGCAGCTTGGGAACGACCGGATCGTTCGGGCTCACGAAATCGAAGCACGAGGTGAGATCGCCGCAGACCGCACGATGCCATGGGCTGATCGCGTCGATCGTGATGCCGAAGCGCTGCTCCAGGAAGCGGCCCATCGAGGTGTGGTCGAACACCTGCGAATTGACCCAGCCGCCCTTGCTCCACGGCGAGACCACGTACATCGGCACGCGCGAGCTCAGGCCCCAGGGGCGCGTCTTGCCGCTGGTGGTGTCGGCCGCGTTCAGGTAGCTGCCCACGGAGGCGTCGAAGTATTCGCCGTCCAGCGGCACGGTGGACTTGCCCATCAGTTCGCCGTTGGCGTCGTACGAGGGCACCGCGGGCATTGCCAGGTGGTCGAAGAAGCCGTCGTTCTCGTCGAAGGTGACGAAGAGCGCGGTCTTGCTCCAGACCGCGAGGTTCGAGGTCAGCGCGGTCAGCACATCGGAGATGAAGTCGGCCGCGCCGGCCACGCCTTCGCTGCTGCCCGGATGCTCGGCCAGCGCCTGCGTGGGCAGCACCCACGAGACCTGCGGCAGGGTGTCGTTCATCACGTCCTGCTTGAGCTGGGCGAGGAAGTTCGTGGCGCCGTCGGCCGTCGCGGGTCCGCCCGTGAGGCCGTGCTCATAGACCGGCGAGCCCGGCTGCGCGGTGCGGAAGCTCTCGAAGGCCAGGCAGCCGTTCATGGCGCCCGTCCAGTTGTTGTTCATGTTCTGGTAGATGTGCCAGGTGATGCCGGCCTTCTGCAGCACGTCGGGCAGCGTGTCCCACTTGAACGAGTTGTTGACGTACTTGTAGTTGTAGGCACCCGTCGCATCGGTCTGGCCCGTACCGTCGGTCTTCTGTGCCCGTCCCGCAACCCAGTTGGAAGGGCTGGGCCAGCAGCGCGAGTTCACCGGTTCGGAATCGGTGTCCGTGCTGTTGATGCCCTTCTTGCGCAGTTCCGGGTTGAAGTTGGAACCCGACCAGAACACGATGCGGTTCGGGTCGGTGCCGGTGAGGATGGAGCAGTGGTAGCCGTCGCAGATCGTGAAGGCATCGGCCAGCGCGAACTGGAACGGAATGTCTTCGCGGAGGTAATAGCCCATCGTCGCCTGGTTCTTGAACTGGATCCAGCGGTCCATCTTTCCCTGGTTCCATGCGCCCTGCATGTCGGGGAAGTTGTGCGGCGTGCCCGAGCCGATCAGCGCATTGGCGATCGTGGAGTCACGGCGGAACGGCTGGATGTCAGGGCCGTCGACGACGGTGTTGGGCTGGAAGAAAACCGGCTTGCCGTTGGCCAGCGGAATCGGGAAGCGGTCGCCGAAGCCGCGCACGCCGCGCAGGGTGCCGAAGTAGTGGTCGAAGCTGCGGTTCTCCTGCATCAGGATCACGATGTGCTTGATGTCCTTGATGGTGCCGGTGTCGACGACGGCCTCGACGGCGAGCGCCTTGCGGATCACGGGCGGCAGCATCGTCATGGCCGAGGCGGCGCCGATGGCGCCGGCCGACTTGCGGAAGAAATCGCGACGGTTGGGGGTGTTCATGGGTGGTCTTTCAACGCGAGAAATTTGGGGGGCTGATCGGTTGTCGATGGGTGCTGTCAGGGCGCGCACTTCAGGGCAGGCTGCTGGGGCTGGTCGCCGCCGGGTTGCTGCGGGCCGCTGCCGGCGGGCGGGGTCTGGCCCGGCGGGAGGATGGGCAGGCCGCCACTGCCGCCGCCACCACCACCGCCGCAGGCGGCGAGGCCAAGGCACAAGACGAGACCCGCCGCAGCGAGGCCGTACCGGGAAGAAGCTGATTTCATGAGGTGTCCTTTGGAGTCGGTTGGGCGTGAGGGAGAAAGCAAAAAAGCGAAATCGGAGGCAAAGCCGCTCCCCTGCGGGCCCGCGAAGGGCTCGCACCGGAGTCGGAAGAAAGTCGGGGAGTGGGTGGGGCTAGCGCTCAGGCATAGCGGCTGCGCAGGCGGGCTGCGACCCTGTCGAGCACGAGGACCGTCAGAAAGATCGCGATCAGGATCGTTCCGACGTGCGCATAGTTGTACATGTCGTAGCGGCCCTTCAGTTCCTGGCCGATGCCGCCCGCGCCCACCAGGCCCACCACGGTGGCCATGCGCACGTTGCGGTCGAGCACGTAGAGCGTGTAGGCAATGAACTGCGGCATCACCTGCGGCAGCACCGCGAAGCGCATCACCTTCAACTTGTTCGCACCGATGGCACGCAGGGCCTCCTGCGGCTTGTCGTCGGCGGTCTCGATGTCTTCGGCGTAGAACTTGCCGAGAAATCCCGCCGAGTGCAGCGCGAGGGCCAGCACGCCGGCGATGGGGCCGAAGCCGTAGGCCAGCACCAGGAAGAGCGCGCTCACCAGCTCGGGCACCGCGCGGAACATGCCCACCACGCTGCGCGCCAGCGTGTAGACGGCGCCGTTGGGCGTGTAGTTCTTCGCGCTGCACCAGGCGAGCGGCGCGCTCAGCACGATGGCCAGCAGCGTGGCCCAGATGGCGATCTCGAAGGTCTCGAGCATCTTCACCGCCACATGCCAGAGATAGCCGAAGGGCTCGACCAGCACCTCGCGCCGGTCGACCTCCTCTTCCATCTGCAGCGTCTGCGGATTGAGCTTGGGCTGGCGCGATTCCTCGGTCTCGACGTGCGAGAACCAGGGCAGCTGGTTGCGGTCGAAGCCCTCGATGCGTGCGACCTCGGTGCGCTCCGAGACCTGCGGCGGAAAGAGCGAGCGCGCGATGGTGCCCAGGCCCGAGAGCACCTGCGACTGGTCGCGCAGGCCCACGGCGGCGAGCACGCCTTCGCCGGTGAGCAAGAGCATGCGGCCCATCTCCACACGCTGGCCGGCGAAGAAGCCGGCGACGAGCACGATGAACAGCACGACGAGGCTGCGGGTGCCGAAGGGGCGCGGCAGTTCCCAAGCGGATGCGGGTCTTGTCATTGCGCCATCTCCAGCAGTCCCGCATGGCCGGTGTGCAGCGGGAGCACGGCCTCGGGTTCGGTCAGTGGACCTTGCGGTTGCGAAGCAGTCGCGGGCCGGCCGTAGATCGCATCGAAGACCTTGGGATCGAAAGCTTCGGGCGCGCCGTCGAACACCACCGCGCCGTGGCGCAGCGCCACGATGCGGTCGGCGAACTCGCAGGCCAGCTCGATCTGGTGCAGGCTGCAAAGCACCGTGGTGCCGCGCTCGCGCGCCTCGCGCCGCAAGAGCGAAAGCACGTCGTGGCTGGTCTGCGGATCGAGGCTCGCCACCGGCTCGTCGGCGAGCACCAGCGGCGGATCGAGCATGAAGGCGCGCGCGATGCCCACGCGCTGCTGCTGGCCGCCCGAGAGTTCGCTCACGCGGCGCAGCAGGTGCTGCTCCTGCAGCCCGACCGATTCGATCAGCGCGCAGGCCTTGGCGCGCTGCGCGTCAGTGAACAGGCCCAGCAGCGCGCGCCACGTCGGCATTGCGGGCAGCGCGCCGGCCAGCACGTTCTCGGCGACGGTGGAGCGCAGCACGAGGTTGAACTGCTGGTGGATCATGCCGATGCGCGGCCGGACGCGGGCCAGCGCCGCCGCCACGATCGGCACGCCTTCGACCTGCACCGCGCCCTGCGTGGGCTTGACCAGTCCGTTGGCCATGCGCAGCAGCGTCGACTTGCCCGCGCCCGAGGAGCCCAGCACCACGCAGAACTGGCCGGCCGGCACCTGCAGCGAAACGCCGTCGAGCGCGCGCGTGCCGTCGGCATAGCGCATGGCGACCGAATCGAAGTTCAGCATGGCCGTGCTCAACGCTCCGCGGCCTTGGCGAGGATGCGGCCCTTGAGCTCGTCGGTCAGCAGGCCGAGCTTCTCGGCGGCGACGTTGAACTCGTCTTCCGAGAACTTCGTGTCGTAGCCATCGATCTTGCCGCCGCCGTAGCCGCGGATCATGTCGGGCGTGATGCCGGGGGCCTTGTTCACCGTCTGGAAGGCGTCCTTCAGCTTGGTTTTCAGCGGCTCGGGCAGCTTCGAATTGAGCGCGAGCGGCGGGTACGGAATGGCGATGCTCTTCGCGATGACCTTCACCGTCTTCGGATCGACGGCGCCCTGCTTCACGGCCTTCTCGTACGAGTCGAACGAGAGCGAGGCCACGTCGACCTGGTCCTGCACCAGCGCGGCCAAGCTGCTTGCGTGGCTGCCGGTCATGCGGATGGCCGAGAGGTCCTTGGCGGGGTCCATGCCAGCGTCCATGAGCATTGCAACCTGGAAGGTGAAGCTCGACGCCGAGTTGACGTCGCCGAAAGCCACGCGCTTGCCCTTCACGTCCTTGATGGCGGCGATGGGCGCATTGGCCTTGGCGAACATGCCGGCGTAGTACACCGAGGCGCCCTTCTCCACGCCGACCGCCAGCAATTGCGCGCAGCCGCGCTTGTGGGCCTGTACATAAGACACGGGCCCGAAGAAAGCGATGTCGGCGAGCTGGTTGCACATGCCCTCGACCACGGCGCCGTACGACTGGCCGACCTTCAGGTCGAAGTTCAGGCCCGTGGTGCGGGTGATGGCATTGAAGACGGGCGCGTAGTCGGCCTTGGTGCCCGACTCGGTGCCGCCGTCGGCGGGAATCAGCAGCACGCGCAGCGGATGCTCGCGCGAGCCGTCGGCCACGGATTGCGCATGCGCCGGCAGGGAAAGCGCAGCGGACAGCGAGAAGACTGCGGCCGCGACGGCGAGGAGCTTTTTCATGATCGGTTCCTTGGTTTCGGATCGGGATAGCGAGCGGGTTCATCGCTCGGATGCCGTTGAGCTTAGAAACCAAAGATGACAAGAAAATGAAATTAGCTCAATTCAAAATCTCAAAAACACTGAGCAATGTTCAATAGAATCCGCTGCCATGGCCGAGATACCGGTCGGCCGACACCGGAGATCCATGAGCACGAATTTCAAGACAGCAACGGCAACGGCAACGGCAACAGCGAAAGGCGAATGGCTCACCCAGGCCCGCCACCTGCTCGTCGACCTCGACGGCACGCTGGTGCGCCAGCAGGAAGCGATCGACGGCGCGGCCGAACTGCTTGCGCACTTTCACGACCGCTACGCCATCGTTTCGAACAACTCCACGCACACGGCCCAGGGCCTTGCGCAGCGCCTGCGCCGGCTGGGCCTGCGCGTGCCGCCCGGGCGCATCGTGCTGGCCGGCGAGCTGGCGGTGCGGCAGCTCGCGCAGCAGCACCCGGGCGCGCGCGTGCTGCTGATCGGCAGCATCGCGCTGCAGCGCTTTGCGCGTGCCGAGGGCTGCGACCTCGTGCAGGCGGATGCCGACTTCGTGCTGCTCGCGCTCGACATGCATTTCAGCCACGCACGCCTGGCCGCCGTCGCGAACGAACTGCTGCGCGGCGCCAGGCTGATGGTGACCAATGCCGACGCCACGCACCCCGGCCCGCAAGGCCGCGTGGTGCCCGAGACAGGCTCGCTGCTCGCAGCGGTGATCGCCGCGAGCGGCGTGCAGCCGTGGCGCGTGATCGGCAAGCCCGCGCCGCTGCTGTTCGAGGAAGGCCTTCGCCGCCTGGGCGCCGAACCGGCGTCCACCGTCGTCATCGGCGACAACCCGCTCACCGATGCGGAAGGCGCCGCGCGGCTGAGCATCGGCTGCCTGCTGGTGGGTCAGGCGCCGGGTGCCGTCGCGCCCACCGTGGCCGGGTTGTTCAGGCCCTCGGCACCTGCGCAGGAAGACGCGCCTCAGTACCTCTTGAGCGAGAGCACGTCGAAGGTCTGGCGCAACGTGCGCACCGAGGTGTCGTAGTCCGAGAGCGCGAGGCAGGCGATCAGCACATCGATGATCGCCAGCTGCGCGAGCCGGCTGGTCATCGCCTCGGTGCGAAAGCTGGTTTCGCGCGCCATGGTGAACAGCACCACGTCGGCAAAGGCCTGGAGCGGCGACTTGCCGAAGTTGGTGATGCACACCGTCGAGGCGCCCGCCTCCTTGGCCAGCCGCGTGGCCGTGACCGTCTCGTGCGTGCTGCCCGAGTGCGAAATGGTGAGCACCGCCACCTTCGGATCGGTGAGCGAAGCGCTGATGGCCTGCACGTGCGAGTCGACCACCACCTTCGCGTTCAGGCCGATGCGCAGCATGCGGTAGTGGGCGTCTTCGGCGATGGTGGCGGAGCTGCCGATGCCGTAGATCTCGATGCGCTCGGCCGCGCGAAACAGCTTGACCGCGCGCTCCAGCGCCTTCGCGTCGAGCGTGGCCTGCGTGTCGCGCAGCGTCTGCACATTGCTCTGGAAGATCTTGCGGATCACCGCGTCGGCCTTGTCCTGCGGATCGAGGTCTTCATGGATGAACTGCACCGGCTGCACGACCTCCTGTGCGAGCGCGATCTTGATCTGCTGGAAGCCGGTGGCGCCGAGGTTCTTGCACAGGCCCACGATGCTGCCTTCACTGGAGCCGGTGCGCTCGGCCACCTCGCTCACCGACATGTGGACCACCTCGCGCGGGTTCTTCACGATGAAGTCGGCAATGCGCTGGCCCACGGGGCCGAGCGACGACCACAGCGTCTCGATGCGCGCGAGCACCGCCGAAGGCGGCACGTCCGGCATGGCCGGGGGCGGTGCGGCGGCCTTGATGCCGGGGGATCGGGTCGTGCCGGGGCTGCTGCTGTTGCGCTTCATGGGGGGCGAGCTTAACTGCCCGTGATGGCGGTTCTGCGCACGATGGCGCTGCACGCGCAAAAACGGGAAAACGGGCCGCGGGGCCCGTTCGTCGTCATGGCAGGGACCGCACAGGACGGTCCGCCTTTCGTTCTCAGAGGCCGGCTTGGCGCGTGAACGACACGCTGGGCTTCTTGTAGGCAGAAGGCACTTCGTCGCGGTAGAAGGCGCGGCGGTCGAGGCTCGCGAACGGATCGTGGGCCTTGGCAACGGCTTCGGCCTGGATGGTCGCGCGGTTCGCGGTCGAGGTGAAGGGTTGCGCACCGGCGGTGGCACCTTCGCCGTATTCGTTGCCGGCGCGTGCGGCGGCAACGGCTTGCGAAGCGACTTCCGCACGCGACACCGACGAGTTCACGGTGTGCACGCCGTCATAGGTTTCTGCTTGCGCACCGGCGGCAGCCAGGAGCGAGAGGGCAGCAGCAGCGAGGATCTTCGAGGCATTCATTTCAATCTCCTTCAAACGGTTGGTTGGTGAGGAGAAGTTTGATCCTGAAGCCCTTCAAAAAACCGCGGCAAAAAGAATCGCGGCGTTCACAAGATTGAAACAATCGTGAATTGCTCCAGCTTGCTACACGGCCGCGCCCTTGCGTGCAGCATCAATGCGAAATCATCCAGGGCCGCTTCGATGGCGCCGACTTCGCACCGCTCGGCGCGGTCACCGTCGCGCTGCGGCGGGACGACCCCGAGCAGCAGCCGCAACCCGCGGGATGCTTGAAGCGCGCGTAGTCGCGGGAGCTCCCGGGCTCGTGCCGCGCGCGCTCGTTGGTTTCCATGGCACTGCGTGTGCCCGAAGCCATCAACGCGAGCCGCGGTGCGGCCGAAAGTACACGCGGAGAAGCGCATCCGCAGTCGGGGCACGCGGCCGGTTCGTCGCGCTGGCCCGAAGGCCGCAGCGCATCGAAGCCGCCGCATTGCCCGCAGGCGTAGTCGTAGGTCGGCATGGCTGGTTTCTCTTCAGCGCAGGTCGTGCGACAGCGGCATGTCGATGCTGCCGTCGATCATCTTCACCGGACCCGAGGCGTTCGGGTTGATGTCGAAGTCGAAGATGCCCGTGGGCAGCCACAGCGTGGCGCACGAGTTCGGCACATCGACCACACCGCTGATGTGGCCTTGCACCGGTGCCGTACCGAGAATCGAATAAGCCTGCGCGCCCGAGTAGCCGAACTTCTTCAGGTACTCGATGGCGTTCAGGCACGCCTGGCGATAGGCCACGTTCACGTCGAGGTAATGCTGCTTGCCGCTCTCGTCGACCGAGATGCCTTCGAAGATCAGGTAGTCGTTGTACTGCGGCGTGATCGGGCTGGGCTTGAAGATGGGGTTCTTGATGCCGTACTTGGCCATGCCGCCCTTGATGAGCGTGACCTTCATGTGCACCCAGCCCGCCATTTCGATGGCGCCGCAGAAGGTGATTTCGCCGTCGCCCTGGCTGAAGTGCAGGTCGCCCACGCTCAGGCCCGCGCCATCGACGTACACGGGAAAGAACACCTTCGAGCCGCGCGACAAATCCTTGATGTCGCAGTTGCCGCCGTGCTCGCGCGGCGGCACGGTGCGGGCGCCTTCCGCTGCCGCCTTGTCGCGGGCTTCACCGGTCATCTTTCCCATGTGGGCGGTGCCGGCGAACGGCGGATTGGCGAGGCCGGGCACGCGGTCCGGATCGGTGGCGATGAGCTTGCCTTCGCGCTCGTTCCACATGTCGAGCATCGGCTTGTCGGGCAGGCAGCCGATGAGGCCGGGGTGGATCAGTCCCGCGAAGTTCACGCCCGGAATGTGGCGCGAGCTCGTGAACATGCCCTTGAAGTCCCAGATCGATTTCTGCGCTTCGGGAAAGTGATCGGTAAGGAAGCCGCCGCCGTTCTTCTTCGAGAAGAAACCGTTGAAGCCCCAGAGGCTGTCCTGCTTGGCGCCGATGTCCAAGAGGTCGACCACCAGCAGGTCGCCGGGCTCCGCACCCTTCACGCCCACCGGGCCTGAAAGATAGTGCACTGTGCTCAGGTCGATGTCGCGCACGTCGTCGGCGCTGTCGTTGTTCTTGATGAAACCGCCGGTCCAGTCGAAGGTCTCCAGGATGAAGTCGTCGCCCGGGTTGACCCAGCAGGCCATCGGAATGTCCGGGTGCCAGCGGTTGTGGATGTTCTCGTTCTCCGTGGGCGATTTGGTCAGGTCGACCTTGATCAGCGTGTCCGTCATTTGCAGTGGCTCCTGGGGTTGTGGTTAGACAGAGAGATAGGCTTTGATGTGATCGACATCGGTCTTGTCGCGCGCGGTCTCGTGCACGAGGCGGCCGCCTTCGATGACGAAGAGCCGGTCGGCCACGTCCATCGCGAAACTCAGCACCTGCTCGGACACGACGATGGTGATGCCGCGCAGCTTGCGAATCTCGTTCAGCGCCTTGGCGATGTCCTTGATGATCGAAGGCTGGATGCCTTCGGTGGGCTCGTCGAGCAGCAGCACCTTGGGGTCGGTGACGAGCGCGCGCGCAATCGCAAGCTGCTGTTGCTGACCACCCGAGAGGTTGCCGCCCTTGCGGCGCTTCATGTCCCAAAGCACGGGGAAGAGCGCGTAGATCTCTTCGGGAATGCGTCTGGTCTTGGAGTTCTCCAGGCCGGTCTGGATGTTCTCTTCCACCGTCAGCGTCGGGAAGATCATCCGGCCCTGCGGCACGTAGGCGATGCCCTTGGCCACGCGCCTGAAGCTCTCGTCGCGCGACACGTCCTGGCCCGCCACTTCGATGCGTCCGCTCTTGATGGGCAGCACGCCCATGAGGCTCTTGAACAGCGTGGTCTTGCCCATGCCGTTGCGGCCCATGATCGCGACGGTTTCGTTGGCATGTCCCACGAACGAGATGCCGTGCAGCGCCTCGCTCTGGCCGTAGGCGGTATGCAGGTCGTCGACCTTCAGCATGATGTTGCTCATGGTTCAGTGCCCCAGATAAACGTCGATGACCTTCGGGTCCGCCTGCACCTTCTCCATCGGCCCTTCGGCGAGGATCTTTCCCTGGTGCATCACGGTGACCTTGTGCGCGATCTGCTTGACGAAGGCCATGTCGTGCTCGATGACGATCACCGCGCGGTTCTGGCAGATGCGCTTGAGCAGGTCGGCGGTGAGTTCGCGTTCGCGCGCACTCATGCCGGCGATGGGCTCGTCGAGCATCAGGAGCTCGGGCTCCTGCATCAGCAACATGCCGATCTCCAGCCACTGCTTCTGGCCGTGGCTCAGAAGGCCAGCTTCGGTGCGCAGCTTGTCGGCAAGGCCGATGTCTTCGGCCACGGCCTGCACCTTGGCCTTGACCTCGTCGTCGCACTTGAACGCCAGCGCGCCGAACACCGAGCGGCCTTTCGGAAAGGACACCTCGAGGTTCTGGAACACGCTCAGGTTCTCGTAGATCGACGGCGTCTGGAACTTGCGGCCGATGCCCAGCCGCACGCGCTTGTGCTCGGCCATCTTCGTGAGCTCGGTGTTCTTGAACTTGATGCTGCCGCCGCTCGCGCGCGTCTTGCCGCAGATCAGGTCGAGCAGCGTGGTCTTGCCGGCGCCGTTGGGGCCGATGATCACGCGCAGTTCGTTCTTGTCGATGTAGAGCGTCAGGTCGTCGATGGCCTTGAAGCCGTCGAAGGAGACGGTGAGGTCTTCCACGGCGAGCGCGAAGTCGGTGTTGCTCATGAGGGTGTTCCGGGTTCAGGCGCGTTGGCTGCCGACACCTTCGGGCAGGTGGGGTTCGGGCGATACGACGGGTGCCGCGGGCGTCATCGGCATGGCGGGCGGCGGCTGCACCGCGGCCTCGCGCAGCGCCTGGCGGCGGCCCTTCCACCAGGGCTTGATCTTTTCGTCCCACAGGCCCGCGAGCCCCATCGGGAACGCCATCGTCACGCCGATGAAAAGCCCGGCCATCAGGAAGAGCCACAGGTCCGGAAAACTCTCGGAGAACAGCGTCTTGCCCGCATTCACCAGCAGCGCGCCGTACACCGCGCCCACCAGGCTCATGCGTCCGCCGACCGCGCAGAAGATCACCATCTCGATGGACGGCAAGATGCCAACGAAGCTCGGCGACATGAAGCCCACCTGCAGCGCGAACATCGCGCCGCCGATGCCCGAGAGCCCGGCCGCGAGGCAGAAGATGAAGACCTTGAAGTTCGACACGTCGTAGCCCGAGAAGCGCACGCGGTCTTCCTTGTCCCGCATCGCGAGCAGCAGCGTGCCGAGCTTGCTGGTCTGGATGAAGCGGCACAGGAGGATGCTCGCGACCAGGAGGCCGACGCACACGTAGTAGAGGATGTACTTGGCGCCGTCGGTGCGCGTGTCCCAGCCCAGCATGGTCTTCAGGTCGGTCATGCCATTGACGCCGCCCGTGTAGCCCTGCTGGCCGATGATGAGCACGGTGCAGATCAGCGCCACCGCCTGCGTGATGATCGCGAAGTACACGCCGCCCACGCGACGCTTGAACATCGCGAAGCTCACGAGCCACGCCAGCGCCATCGGTGCGAGCACCACCAGCGCGAGGCTCAGCGGCAGGCTCTTGAACGGCAGCCAGAGCGTGGGGAGTTCGGTGATCTGGTTCCAGTCCATGAAGTCCGGAATGCCGGGAGTCGACTGGATCTTGGTGGTGATCGGGTCGGAGGCTTCGAGCTTCAAAAACATCGCCATCGCATAGCCGCCGATGCCGAAGAACACGCCCTGCCCCAGGCTCAGCACGCCGCCGTAGCCCCACACCATGACGAGCCCCACGGCGACGAAGGCGTAGGTGAGGTACTTGCCCACGAGGTTCAAGCGAAAGATGTCGAGCGAGAGGGGCAGCACGACCGCCAGCAGCAGCACCAGCAGCAGGAGGCTGCCCAGCTGGTAGCGCAGGATCGAGGCCTTGATGAAATTCATCGGAACGTTCTCCAGGAAGAAATCGGGTTCATCAGCGGCGGACCTTGACGGCGAACAAGCCCTGCGGCCGCATCATCAGGATCAGCACGATCAAAGAGAGCGTCAGCACCTTGGCCATCGAGCCGGTCATGAAGAACTCCGAGATCGACTGCGTCTGCGCAATGCCGAAGGCCGAGACCACGGTGCCCAAGAGGCTCGCGGCGCCGCCGAAGGTGACGACCAGGAATGCATCGACGATGTAGAGCGAGCCCGAGGTCGGCCCGGTCGATCCGATGGTGGTGAAGGCCGCGCCCGCCATGCCGGCAATGCCGCAGCCGATGGCGAAGGTCAGGCGGTCGGTCTTCTTCGTGTCGATGCCGGTGGCATTGGCCATCGTGCGGTTGGCCACGGTGGCGCGCACGCGCAGGCCCCAGCGGCTCTTGTGCAGCGCGATGAGCACGCCGCAGGTGACCAGCCCGGTGAGTGCGAGCACGAAGAGGCCGTTGATCGGAATGTCCAGGCCTTCATGCGGCGTCCACGAGCCCATGATCCATTCCGGCAGCGTCGGGCTCACTTCCTTCGGGCCGATGAAGGTGCGGAAAATCTGCTGCAGCCCCAGGCTCACGCCCCAGGTGGCGAGCAGCGTGTCGAGCGGGCGCTTGTAGAGGTGGCGAATCAGCACCCACTCCACGATCCAGCCGACGATGAAGGCGAACACGAACGCCAGGCCGATGGCGATCGGAAAGTAATACGGCATGAACGCGGGCGCCATGCTTTCGGTGACGCGCGCGGCCAGGTAGATCGAGTAGGCGCCGATGGTCATGAACTCGCCATGCGCCATGTTGATGACGCCCATCTGGCCGAAGATGATCGCGAGGCCCAGGCCCATGAGCAGCAGCACCGCGAAGAGGCTCAGCCCCGCGAAGCCCTGCATGAGGCCGATGTTCATCATGTCCGACAGAGTCATGGCGGAAGTTCCGGAGAGTTGGATTTGCTCCCTCTCCCGCACGCGGGAGAGGGTTGGGGTGAGGGCCGACGGCCTTCTTGCGCTGTTTACTGGTAGCCCTTGGGGAACGGATCGGGCTTGATCAGTTCAGCCGATTCGGCAACCACCTTGAACGTCCCGTCGAGCTGCCCCTGACCGATGCGCGCCTTGCTCCACAGGTGGTGGTTCGCATCCAGCTTCACGTAGCCCTCGGGTGCCGTCTTCAGCTCGATGCCCGGCGAACCCGCCACGACCTTGTCGACATCGAAGCTGCCCGCCTTCTCCACCGCGGCCTTCCACAGCCACGGCCCGAGGTAGCCCGCCTGCGTCACGTCACCGATCACCGCGTCCTTGCCGTACTTGGCCTTGAAGGCGGCCACGAACTTCTTGTTGTTCTCGTTGTCGAGCGACTGGAAGTACTTCATCGACGAGTAGAAGCCCGCGAAGTTCTCGCCGCCCACGCCGGTCATTTCGTCTTCGGTCACGGCCAGCGTCAGCAGGAACTGCTTGTCGCCGGTGATGCCCGCGGCCTTCAGCTGCTTGTAGAAGGCCACGTTCGAGCCACCCACCACGGCAGCGAAGATGCAGTCGGGTTTGGCGACCTTGATCTTGTTGATGAGCGAGTTGAAGTTGGTGTGGCCCAGCGGGTAGTACTCCTCGCCCTTGACCGACCCCTTCTGAAAATTCTCGATGTGCTTGCGCGCGATCTTCATCGAGGTGCGCGGCCAGATGTAGTCGGAGCCGACGAGGAAGAAGGTCTTGGCCTTCTTCTCCTTCGCGCCCCAGTCCAGGCCCCAGATGATCTGCTGCGTGGCCTCTTGCCCCGTGTAGATCACGTTCTTGCTCTGCTCCAGGCCTTCGTAGAAGGTCGGGTAGTAAAGGAGGCCGTTTTCCTTCTCGAACACCGGCAGCACGGCCTTGCGCGAGGCGCTGGTCCAGCAGCCGAACACTGCCGCGCAGTGGTCGTTGACCAGCAGCTTCTTCGACTTCTCGGCGAAGGTGGGCCAGTCGGAGGCGCCGTCTTCCTTGATGACCTTGATCTTGCGGCCCAGGATGCCGCCCATGGCGTTGATCTGGTCGATGGCGAGCTGCTCGGCCTGGATGGAACCGGTCTCCGAAATGGCCATGGTGCCGGTGGACGAATGCAGCTGGCCCACCGTGACTTCGGTGTCGGTCACCGCGAGCTTGGTCGTGTTGACCTTGGCGGTGGGGAACTGCGACTGGCCGAAGCTCAGGCCGCTCAGGCCCATCACGGGCAACGCTGCGGCGCCCTGCAGCAGGCGTCGGCGGCGCAGGGCCATGGCGTCGAGGGCATCGAAGGAGGGATCGGAATCACGCGGCATCAGGAACTCCAGGCAGGTTGAGAAGCAGGTTGGGAAGGGTGAGCCGCGCACCATCGCAGTGCATCGGACGGTGCCCCGAGCACCATGGCTGGTACTTTAGAAATCAGTTCCTCTCCGGCGAATACGTCATTCAACGTAGCGGCGGGAACCCGCCCTGCCCGCAGACTCGCAAGCCGGCCACCGGTGGAAGAAGGCACAGGGAGCGCTTCTTGCTGTACCTGCCCATGCCACCGCCGCCGCGAGAACCCGCCATGACATCCGTCTCCGGACAGAAGATCTTTCGCATCCGCCGCGACTACAACGCCTGGGTCGCGAACGAGACGCTGGAGGACTACGCGCTGCGCTACACGCCGCGCAGCTTTCGCAAGTGGTCCGAATTCCGGGTGGCCAACGCGGCGTTCGGCGCCACTTCGTTCCTGGCGCTGGAGGCGATCGGCGGGGCGATCGCGCTGAGCTACGGGTTCTCGAATGCGCTGTGGGCGATCCTGGTGGTGGGGCTCATCACCTTCCTCACCGGCCTGCCGATTTCCTACTACGCGGCCCGGCACGGCGTGGACATGGACCTGCTCACCCGCGGCGCGGGCTTCGGCTACCTGGGCTCCACGCTCACCTCGCTGATCTACGCGAGCTTCACCTTCATCTTCTTCGCGCTGGAGGCGGCCATCCTCGCGCTGGCGCTGCAGATGTACCTCGACTGGCCGCTGTGGCTGCTGTACCTCGTGTCGTCGATCGTGATCATTCCGCTGGTGGCGCGCGGCATCACGCTCATCTCGGGGCTGCAGCTGTGGACGCAGCCGATCTGGATCGTGCTTTTCGTCTGCCCCTTCATCGCGGTGATGGTGAAGAAGCCCGAGCTGTACGCCGACTTCACCGGCCTCGTGGGCCGCACCTCCGACAGCAGCGGTTTCGATCCGCTGATGTTCGGCGCGGCCGCCACCGTGGCCTTCTCGCTCGTGGTGCAGATCGGCGAGCAGGTCGACTACCTGCGCTTCCTGCCCGAGAAGACCGCCGCCAACCGCGTCCGCTGGTGGACCGCGGTGCTGGTCGCGGGGCCGGGCTGGATCGTGCCGGGCATGCTCAAGATGATGGGCGGCGCCTTTCTCGCGTTCCTCGCGCTGCAGCACGAGATACCGGCCGCGCATGCGATCGAGCCGACGCAGATGTACCTCACCGGCTTCTCGTATGTGCTGCGCGATCCGGCGTGGATCCTCGGCGTGACGGTGCTCTTCGTCGTCGTCTCGCAGATGAAGATCAACCTCACGAACGCCTATGCGGGGTCGCTCGCGTGGTCGAACTTCTTCGCGCGGCTCACGCATAGCCACCCGGGTCGCGTGGTGTGGCTGGTGTTCAACGTGGCCATCGCAATCCTGCTGATGGCGCTCGGCGTGTTCGCCGCGCTGGAGCATGTGCTGGGCTTCTACAGCAACATCGCCATCGCATGGGTCGGCGCGCTGGTGGCCGACCTCGTCATCAACAAGCCGCTGGGCTGGAGCCCGAAGACCATCGAGTTCAAGCGCGCGCACCTGTACGACATCAACCCCGTGGGCCTCGTCGCGATGCTGATCGCGGCCGCGCTTGCGATGCTGGCGTACTCGGGCGCGCTGGGCCAATGGGCGAAGGCCTTCTCGCCCTTCATCGCGCTGGCGACGGCGATGGCAGTGTCCCCGCTGCTCGCGTGGAAGACGCGCGGCCGCTACTACCTCGCGCGCACCGACATCGACCGATGGGCGCCCGGCCAGAGCGTGAAGTGCTCGGTGTGCGACAACAGCTTCGAATCGGAAGACATGGCGCACTGCCCGGCCTACAGCGCGCCGATCTGCTCGCTGTGCTGCACGCTCGAATCGCGTTGCCACGACCGCTGCAAGACCGACTCGCGCGCCGCCGAGCAGATGAGCGGCTGGCTGCAGGCGCTGCTGCCGCCGGCGCTCTCAGCGCGGCTCAACTTCCGCGTGGCGCACTACCTGCTGGTCGCCACCTCGCTGATCGCGCTGCTGGCCACGGTGGTCGGCGTGGTCTATGCGCAGGAGGCCATCGCGGGCACGAGCGATCCGACCTTGTCCACGGCTTTTCTGAAAGTGTTCGCGCTGCTCTCGGTCGTGGCCGCGGTGGCCGCATGGTGGGTGGTGCTGGGCAGCGAGAGCCGGCAGATGGCGCAGGAGGAATCGAACCGCCACAACAACCTGCTCGCGCTGGAAATCGAAGCTCACCGCCGCACCGACGCCGCATTGCAGACCGCCAAGGAAGCGGCCGAGGCGGCCAACCAGGCCAAGACGCGCTACGTGGCCGGCATGACGCACGAGCTGCGCACGCCGCTCAACAGCATCCTGGGCTACTCGCAGATCCTGCTCAAGGGCGATGCGGCCGCACCGCCGCGCGAGGCGGTGCAGACCATCCACCGCAGCGGCGAACACATGCTCGGCCTCATCGACGGCCTGCTCGACCTCGCGCGCATCGAGGCCGGCCGCCTGCAGCTCGAACCGGCGCCGCTCGCGCTGCCGGCTTTTCTCGACCAGTTGGAGCACATGGTGCGGCCGCAGGCGGAGAACAAGGGCCTGGCCTTCGTCTTCACGCACGCGGGGCAGTTGCCGGCCTGGGTGCATGCCGATGCCAAGTGGCTGCGGCAGATCCTCATCAACCTGCTGACGAACGCGGTGCGCTTCACCGACAGCGGCACGGTCACGCTGCATGTGGACGCGCGGCGCGAGGTGCTGCGCTTCGATGTGGTCGACACCGGCATCGGCGTCGCGCCGCAGGACCACCTGCGCATCTTCGAGCCCTTCGAGCGCGGGGCCGCCGGGCGCCGGCGCGGCGAGCCGGGCACGGGGCTGGGCCTCACGATCACCGCGCTGCTGACCTCGCTGATGGGCGGCGAGCTGGTGCTGGCGCAGACCTCGCCCGCGGGCAGCACCTTCAGCGTGCGCGTGTACCTGCGCGAGGTGGCCGACCCGGGCCCGCAAGCCAGGGGCGGCGCGCTGCGGCAACCGGTGTCGGGCTACATCGGCGCGCGCCGCACACTGCTGGTGGTGGACGACCAGCCCGTGCAGCGCCAGATGCTCGCCGGCATGCTGATGCCGCTGGGTTTCGAGGTGCGCGAAGCCGCGAGCGGCACCGAGTGCCTGGACAGCCTGCGCGAAGAGCTGCCCTCGGCGATCCTGCTCGACCTCACGATGGACGACATGGACGGCTGGCAGACCGCCACCTCGGTGCGCGCCTCGGGCTTCAAGGACATCCCGATCATCATCGTCTCGGCCAACATGTTCGAGAACCAGACCGAGCGCCTGAACGCCGCGGGCTGCCAGGCCTTCGTCGGCAAGCCGGTGATCGAATCGGAACTCATCGCCACGCTGGAGCGGCACCTGGGCCTTGAATGGCTGACGGCCAGCGACGCGATGCCGCCCGCAAGCGAAGAAGACAGCGCGGCGCGCCCGCCGCAGCTCGTGCTCTCGGAAGACGACCGCGCCGAGCTGATGCGCCTCGTGCAGATGGGCCATGTGCGCGGCCTGCAGACCGTGCTCGACCGGCTCGCCGCCGCATCGCCCGCCGCGGCCGCCACCTGCACCTGGCTGCGCGGCATGGTCACCCGTTTCGAACTCGACAACCTCCGCAACGCACTGGCAGAAGATGCAGACACTCCCCTTGCCCAGCCATGAATCCGAACGCCCCGTGGTGCTGGTGGTGGACGACGCCCCCAGCAGCCTGGGCATGCTGTGCGACACGCTGGAAGCCAGCGGCTACACCGTGCTGGTCGCGGCCGATGGCGAAGCCGCGCTGCAGCGGCTCGAACTCGTGGTGCCCGATGCGATATTGCTCGACGGCCTGATGCCTGGCCTCTCGGGTTTCGAGACCTGCCGGCGCATCAAGGCCAATCCGGCGTGGGCGCACATCCCCGTGCTGTTCATGACGGGCCTTTCGGAAACCTCGCACGTGGTCGAAGGCTTTGAATGCGGCGGCGTCGACTACGTGGTGAAGCCGATCCGCGCGCAAGAGGTGCTGGCGCGCCTGCACACGCACGCGCGCAATGCCCGCATCACCCGCATGGCGCGCGACGCGGTGGACGTGGCCGGCATGGGCGTGGTGTTCGTGGACACGCGCGGGCGCATCGCGTGGCGTTCGCCGCAAGCGGCGCTGTGGCTGCACGCGCTCGAAGATCCGGTGTCGCCGGGGCTGCTGCCGCGGTCGCTCGAAGCGGCGCTCGTGGCGGGCGCGGCGATCGTCATCGGCACCGCGACGGGCATGCGGCTGTCGGTGCGCAACCTGGGCGCGGCGGCGCTCGGCGAAACCATGCTGCTGTTCGCGATGCAGCGCGACGGCACCGCTGGCGCTTCGTCGGCGCGGCTGGCCGAAGCGGCGCTCACACCGCGCGAGACCGAGGTGCTGTCGTGGCTCGCCAAGGGCAAGACCAACCGCGACATCGGCGAGATCCTGGGCACCAGTCCGCGCACGGTGAACAAGCACCTGGAGCACATCTTCGAGAAGCTCGGCGTGGAGACGCGCGCGGCGGCCGCGGCGCTCGCGAGCGGGCAGCTCGCTTAGGAGGGGTGGGTACCTACCCCCGGGTTTTCCGGTCATTGAATGCACCCGTGTTGCTCTGCAGAATGAATGCATCACCGGAGAAAAAAATGCTCTCGAAACTGCGGCCGTTTTCCTCCCCTTCCCTTTCCCCCGAAGATGCCTATCGGCAGAAGTTTCTCGACAACACCGACGAGAACCTCTTCATGGGCTCGTTCGAGAGCTTCGCCGCAGCCGAAGCCAACGCGCCGCCTTCCAAGGCCGTGGGCTACGACCATGCCGAAGCGGCCGGCCTCTACAGCCCGCAGATCTACTTCTACGACTACCCGGGCCTGTTCTGGCTGGGACGCTCGATCGATGCAGGCCTCACGCGCGTGTTCGATCTCGGCGGTCACATCGGCATCAAGTACTACGCGTTCCGCCGCGTGCTGAGCTACCCCGACAGCCTGCGCTGGACCGTGTGCGACGTGCCCAGCGTCATCGAGCAAGGCCGCGCCACGGCCGCGCAGCGCGAGGTGATCGGCCAGCTCGCCTTCACCACCGATTACCGCGACGCCAGCGGCTGCGATGTGCTGTATGCCTCGGGCAGCCTGCAGTACCTGCCGGTGCGCATCGACGGCATCCTTTCGTCGCTGGCCGCGAAGCCGCGACGCATCGTGCTGAACACGACGGCCGTGCACCCCGAACGCACGCTCTACACGCTCAACAGCATCGGCGTGGCCGTATGCCCCTACCGCATCGAGCACCACGAGGGGCTGCTCGCGACGCTGACGCAGGCGGGCTACAAGCGGCGCGACGTGTGGCGCAACGAAGGCAAGCCGATCGAGGTGCCCTTTGTGAGCGGCGGCGATCTGCCCTATTACGCAGGGTGCTGTTTCGACCTGGCCTGAGGCGCATTCGGCAAACGAGGGAGGCGATGCACCTCAGACCGCGAACAGCGAATCCAGGTTCGCGAACGACTTCATCTCGATCGCATTGCCCGAGGGGTCGAGAAAGAACATCGTCGCCTGCTCGCCCGGCTCGCCCTTGAAGCGGATGTAGGGCTCGATCACGAACTTCGTGCCGCGGGCGACGAGCTTGTCGGCCATGGCCTGCCATTTGTCCATCGGCAGGATCGCGCCGAAGTGGCGCACCGGCACGTCGTGGCCGTCCACCGCGCTCAGGGCCTTGTGGCCGCACTCGTCGGGCGCGAGGTGCGCCACGATCTGGTGCCCGTAGAAATCGAAATCCACCCACTGCGGCGCACTGCGCCCTTCCGGACATCCGAGCAGCTCGCCGTAGAACGCGCGGGCCTCGGCGATGTCGCGAACGGGGAAAGCCAGGTGAAAAGGGATGCGTGTGTCGTGGGTGCTCATGGGATTCGCCGCATTGGCGCTCAGTGGAAGAGGTCGAAATACCCGGACTTTAGGGAACGAGCCTCATAGGCGAAAGCGATATATTTCTTCGCTGAGTCCCGATAATTTTGATGAGTCAGACATGATCAACGAACTCCAGACCTTCATCACCGTCTGCCGCCACGGCACCTTTGCGGCAGCGGGCGAACGTATCGGCCTCACGCAATCGGCGGTCAGCAGCCAGATCAAGCGGCTCGAAGAGAGCCTCGGCTTCGCGCTCTTCGACAGGACGGGACGCTCCGCCACCTTGAATGCCGCAGGAGAGACGACGCTGGCGCGCGCCGAGGAAATCTGCGCCCTCTATGCCAAGCTCGGCGACGTGCCTGACGATGCCGCGAACCGCGGGCTGCTGCGCATCGGCGCCATCGCCTCGGCGCAGCCGACGCTGGTGGCGCGAGCGCTCGCCCGGCTGCGGCAGAGCCTGCCGCTGCTGCGGGTGCATGTTTCGCCCGGCGTGTCGATGCGGCTGATGGACGACCTCGATGCGGGCAGCATCGATGCGGCGGTGATCATCCGGCCCCCCTTCGGCCTCCTTCCCGAACTGGCGTGGCAGCCGCTGGTGCAGGAACCTTACGTGCTGATCGTGCCGGCGGGCACGCCCGCAAGGAAGGATTGGCGCACCCTGCTGCAGGAGCAACCGTTCCTGCGCTACGACCGCGCCTCGTTCGGCGGGCGGATGGTCGAGCGCTTCCTTCGGCGCGAAGGACTGCAGGTCAGCGACTCCGTCGAGGTGGACGAGATTCCTGCCCTCATCCACCTCGCGGCAAAAGGGCTGGGCGTCGGCCTCGTTCCGTTGGTCGAGGCGCACCTGCCGCTGCCGCCCGGCGTTCGCGCACTGCCGCTCGGCGAGCACACATTCCATCGCGAAGTCGGCCTGCTCCAGCGCAAGCCGCGAGCCGGGTCGCCGGTGGTCGCGCAGTTGGCGCAGTGCCTGGAAGAAGCGGTGAAAGTGCCCCGGGCGAGAAGATCTGGAAGGCCCGCCACTCGGTATTAACCATTAATGCGATGAAGGCTGGCTGACAGCCCCGGCTTCTACGATGGCAACTGCGGGCAGCACGGCACCGGGCTGCCGCCCTCTTTTTCCAGGAGACATCGTGAAGCCCCTTTCCCCTCTCTTCTCTCTCACCCGCCGCGCCGCGCTTCCACTCGTCGCGGCCCTCGTTCTCGCCGGCTGCGGCACTGTCCGCAACAACAAGCCAGCCACCGACGACATCCACGTCATGACCTCCGGCGGCTTCACCGCTGCCTACAACGACCTGCGCCCCGAGTTCGAGCGCAGCAGCGGACGCTCGGTGAAGACGGCGTACGGCGCCTCGATGGGGAACGCGCAAGACTCGATCCCGAGCCGCCTTGCGCGCAACGAGCCGGTCGACGTGGTGATCCTCGCGCGCCCCGCCCTCGACGACCTCGTCGCCAAGGGCAAGGTGGTGCCGGGCAGCCAGGTCGACCTCGTGCGCTCGGCCATCGGCTTCGCGGTGCGCAAGGGCGCGCCCAGGCCGGACATCAGCACCGTCGATGCGCTCAAGCGCACGCTGATCGCGGCGCCGTCGATCGCCTACTCGGCAAGCGCGAGCGGCACCTATTACGAGACCGAACTGCTCAAGAAGCTCGGCATCGAAGACCAGGTCAAACCCAAGAGCAAGCGCATCCTGAGCGAGCGCGTCGGCACCATCGTCGCGCGCGGCGATGCGGCGCTCGGCCTGCAGCAGGTGAGCGAGCTGCTGCCGATCGCCGGCATCGACTACATCGGCCCGTTGCCCGCCGAGGTGCAGCAGAACACAGTGTTCTCGGCCGGCATCGCCACCGGGTCGAAACAGCCGGATGCGGCGCGGCAGTTGATCCGCTACCTGAACTCGTCGGCCGCCGCGCCCACCATCGCCAAGACCGGCCTGGAGCCGCTCACGGCGCGCTGACCCTGCCGCCGGCGGCGCTCGCTCACTAGCTAGCTAGCTAGCTAGCGCGACTCGATCAGCGCCTTCACCCGCCGCGCGAGCACATCCATCTCGAACGGCTTGGTCATCACATGCATGCCGCGGTCGAGATGGCCGTGGCTCAGCACCGCGTTCTCCGCGTAGCCGGTGATGAACAGCACCTTGAGTCCCGGCCGCGCGGTGCGCGCCGCGTCGGCGACCTGCCGGCCGTTCATGCCGCCGGGCAGACCCACGTCGCTCACCAGCAGGTCGATGCGCTGGCGCGGCGACTGCAGGATGCGCAGCGCGCCCGCGCCGTCGGCGGCCTCCAGCGTGGCGTAGCCGAGGCCCCGCATCACCTCCACGATGATCATGCGCAGCGCGGGCTCGTCGTCCACCACCAGCACCGTGTCACCCTGGTCGGCGCGCGGGGCCAGCGTGGCTTCCACCGGTTCGCTCGCGGCCTCTTCCTGCTCGTCGTGGCGCGGCAGGTAGAGGCTGACCGACGTGCCCTTGCCCAGCTCCGAATAGATGCGCACCTGTCCGCCCGACTGCTTGGCGAAGCCGTAGATCATCGACAGGCCCAGGCCCGTGCCCATGCCGATCGGCTTGGTCGTGAAGAAGGGATCGAAGGCCCGCGCCACCACCTCGGGTGTCATGCCCACGCCGTTGTCGCTGACGGTGAGCGACACGTACTGGCCGGTGGGCATGTCGCGCTCCTGCGCGGTGCGCACATCGACCCAGCGGTTGGCGGTCTCGATCACCAGCTTGCCGCCCTCGGGCATGGCGTCGCGCGCGTTGATGCACAGGTTGAGCAGCGCGTTCTCGAGTTGGCTCGGATCGGCATGCACGTTCCACAGGCCCACCGCCGCGACCACCTCGAGCGAAATCTGCGGGCCGAGCGTGCGGCGCAGCAGCTCTTCCATGTCGGAGACCAGCCGGTTGGCATTGAGCGGCTTGGGCTCCAGCGTCTGGCGCCGCGAGAACGCGAGCAGCCGGTGCGTGAGCGCCGCCGCGCGCTTGACCGCGCCCTGCGCCACGCCGATGTAGCGCTCCATCTCGGCGGGCTTGCCGTCGAGCCCGCGCCGGCGCATGAGCTCCAGGCTGCCGCTGATGGCGGCCAACAGGTTGTTGAAGTCGTGCGCGAGCCCGCCGGTGAGCTGGCCCACGGCCTCCAGCTTCTGGCTCTGGCGCAGTTGCTCGCGCGCGGCCTCCAGTTCGGCGGCGCGCTCCTCGACCTGCCGCTCCAGCGACTCGGCAAAGGCCTGCAGTTCGATCTGCGCCTCGCGCCGCGCGATGGCCGAGCGCACCCGGTCGCCGGTCTCGCGCACGAAGTCGAGTTCGTCGCGCGTCCACTCGCGCGCCTGCCCATGGTTGAGGTACAGCAGCCCCACCAGCCCGCCGCGCTCGGTGAGCGGCATGTTGACCACCGCGCGCGCAGTGATGGCGTCCAGCGCATCGGCGTTGTCGCGGGTGCGCGGGTCGAGCCGCGCATCGGCGAAGGCCACCGTCACGCCGCGCAGCAGGTCCTCGATGTAGGAGCCGTAGTCGCGAAAGTGCAGCAGCCCCGCGAGGCTGGCGACGCCGGGCGCGGTCCAGTCGCGGTCGATCGAGATCGTCTCGGCCGCCTTGTCCACCAGCCCGTAGCCCGCGCGGTCCACGCCCAGCCGCTGGCCCAGCATGGCCGAGGCCACGTAGGCGATCTCGGCGGGGTCGTCGATGTCGCGGATGCGGTCGCCCAGTTCCATGAGCGCAAGCCGCCGCGACTCCGCCTCGCGGAAAGTCTCGTTGGCCACCTGCAACTGGAACTCGGCCACGCGCTTGGCGCGCCGGTCGGCCGCCTCCTGCAGGGCGCGCTCCAGCACCACCGGCAGCCGCGCGAGGCGCCCCTTGCTCACATAGTCGGTCGCGCCGCGCTTGAGCAGTTCGACCGCGTTGTCCTCGCCGATGACGCCCGAGACGAAGACGAAGGGCGTCTCGGGCGCCACGCGCTGCGCGATCGCGAGCGCCTCCGCGCCGGAGAAGCCGGGCAGTTCGTAGTCCGACAGGATCAGCGCATGGCTGCGCTCGCCCAGCGCCGCGACGAAGCCGCGCTCGTCGCGCACCACATGCGTCCGCGCCTGCGGCAGCGCGGCGGAAAGGGCCTCGCCCAGGAGTTCGACGTCGAAACGCGAGTCCTCCAGGATCAGAACGTCGATCGGTACGGGCGCCGCGGCGCCGGCTGCATCCGGGGCGTTCACCGCGTCCGCCATGTTCGCCATGTCCATATCGTCCAGCACGCTCGCGACGCCCGGCTTATTCATGTCGGCGCGTCGCCTTCAAGGAACCGGGCGGCGGCTCGTTGAGCACCGCCCAGAAGACGCCCAGCTCGGCGATGGCCGAGACGAACTGGTCGAACGCCACCGGCTTCACCACGTAGGCGTTCACGCCCAGCTCGTAGCTGCGCAGCACGTCCGACTCTTCCTGTGAGGAGGTGAGCATGACCACCGGAATGCTGCGCAGCGCCGCGTCGGCGCGCACCGCCTGCAGCACCTCCAGCCCGGTCACCTTGGGCAGCTTCAGGTCCAGCAGGATCACGGCCGGGTTGCCCTCGGAGCGCGCGGCGTGCTCGCCCTCGCGCCGCAGGTAGTCGAGCGCTTGCGCGCCGTCGCGCAGCACGATGACATCGTTCGCGAGCTGGCTGCGCTCCAGCGCGATGAGGGTGAGTTCCAGGTCTCGCTTGTCGTCCTCGACGAGCAGGATCGGCTTAAGCATGTTTTCCTCCGTTGTCTGGCGGCGTGCCCACCGCGTGTTCATTGCCCGGTTCCCGGTTCGGCAGGATGAAGCCGAAGGTCGCGCCCTCGCCCATCGCGCCCTTGGCCCAGACCGTCCCGCCATGGCGCTCGACGATCCGCTTCACGTTGGCCAGGCCGATGCCCGTGCCTTCGAATTCCTCGGCCTGGTGCAGCCGCTGGAACACGCCGAACAGCTTGTCGACGTACTTCATCTGGAAGCCCACGCCGTTGTCCTCGACCTCCAGCCCGCTGCCCAGGTCGCTGCGGATCGCGCGCACCGCAATGCGCTGCGGATCGCGGGTGCGCGAGTACTTCACCGCATTGGCCAGCAGGTTGCGAACGGCCACCTGCAGCAGCAGCGGATCGGCGTAGAGCGTCGGCAGTCCGGGGTCGACTTGCCACTCGATGCGGCGCGCCGGCTCCAGCCGCGCCAGTTCGCGCACCAGGCCTTCGACCAGCGATTCGGTGTCGACCATGCGCTGCTTCAGCGCGGCGCGGCCCATGCGCGAAAAATCGAGCAGCGCATCGACCATCTGACCCGCGAAGGCGGCCGCGTCCTTGACGTGGCCGAGATAGCGGTGCGCGCGTTCGCTCAGCTGCTTGCCTTCGGTCTGCGCGACGAGATCGACATACCCGGCGATGTGCCGCATCGGCGCGCGCAGGTCGTGCGAGACGGTGTACGAAAAGGCTTCGAGTTCCTTGTTGACGCGGCCGAGCTCGGTGGCCACGGCCGCCAGTTCTTCCGCGCGGCGCAGCACCACGCCGATGAGCGCCTGGCGCAGTTCCACCGCCGCGCCCACTTCGGCCGGCGTCCAGGCCGCCGACCGGCCGCGCACCTCCTCGACCCAACTGGAGAAGCTGATGCGCGGGTGGATGCGCCCGCTGGCCGCGGCCTTGGGCTTCTTCGGATCGCCAGCCCACTGGATCGTCTGCACGATCTCGGGCCGGAACCACAGGATGAGGTGCCGGTGCACCTGCGAGATCGAGATCGCGAGCACGCCGGCCGCCACCTCGCGGAACTCGTTCGCGGGTGCGAAGTGCGCGGGCAGCTCGCTGCTCTCGTAGACCTCGGTGCCGAGCCCGGCGATCCAGCTCGCCAGCTCCTGCACCTGCGCGCGCGCGGGCACGTCGCCCACGCTCCAGACCTCGTCGTCCAGCACCACGGCCGCGCCGGTGGCGCGTGCCAGCCGCAGCATGAGCGACGACTCCGCCACCAGCCGCTGCAGCGTTGCGTCGCTGTCCGCGAGGTGCGAGACGATCTGCAGCGTGAGCTGGCGCAGCTCCAGCCGCTCGGCCACCGCGACGTTGCTCTCCTTCGACTGGATCTGCAGCGACAGCAGTTGCCCCAGGTGCTCGCACGCCAGGCGGGTGCCGGGGTCCAGAAAGCGCGGCTGGTGGTCGTGGCACGAGATCAGCCCCCACAGCCGCCCGTCGATCACGATCGACACCGACATGGACGCGAGCGTGCCCATGTTGCGCATGTACTCGAGGTGGATGGGCGACACGCTGCGCAACTGCGCCTGCGAGAGGTCGAGGTCGGCCGCGGTGAGCGCCGGGTCGGCGGCACGCAGCGGCACCGGCGTGTAGGTGGCATCGGCGATCAGCCGGAAGTGGTTGACCAGGTACAGCGCACGTGCCTGCTGCGGAATGTCGGAAGCCGGAAAGCGGTGGCCGGTGTAGCTGTCGTAGCCGGGGTCGGCCTCCTCGGCCAGCACCTCGCCATGGCCGGCCGCATCGAAGCGGTAGATCAGGCACCGGCCGAAGCCGGTCAGGCGCTTCATCTCGGCCGCGGTCAGCTGCGTGAGCTGCTCGAGCGTTCCCGCTTCCTGCAGCTTCGGCAGGAAGACGCGCCCGAGCGAGTAGATCGGCGCCTCGTTGCCGGCGGCGGGCAACGCGGCCTCGAACTCGGCGAAGAGATGGCGGTCGCTGCGGTGCGCGGCCACGTCGAGGGTCTCTCCCGCCACGCGCAGCGCGCCGAGCGACACGGGCGTCGCGCCCGGCTCGAGCGCGGGCAGCACCAGCCCGCGAAGGACCTGCTGCGCGGCATCGAGTTGGCCGTCGGGCCAGTTGTCGCTCCAGGCGACGAGGTCGAGGGAATCGGGTTCCAGCACCAGCATCCGGCCGTGCGGCTGGATCGATCCGGGAACGCGGATGGGCTCGAGGTCGCAGGACGACAGGTCGACCTCGGGCGGCCGCAAGGCGTGGGGGGTGGGGGTGGTCGCGTGAGGCTGGGGCACGTTCAATCGGCGCGTGCGGCGGCGCGCTGGGTCCGGGAAAAGAATCTGAAGAAACGGGTGGCGGGGATCATGCCTCGGCGTCCTCTGGGATCTCGTCGGCCGTTTCCTACAAG
Organism: Variovorax sp. W1I1; assembly: GCF_030815625.1. Classification (NCBI taxonomy): domain Bacteria; kingdom Pseudomonadati; phylum Pseudomonadota; class Betaproteobacteria; order Burkholderiales; family Comamonadaceae; genus Variovorax; species Variovorax sp. W1I1. The sequence goes on from NZ_JAUSWZ010000001.1 coordinate 3,390,956, forward strand.
CCCTGCAATCCGAAGCGGGGCATGAGGCTGCGAAAACCCGCGACCGCACCGCGGCGGGCCGCGTCGATGGCCAACGGGTCCGCCAGCGCGGCACCGAGCTGGGCGACGAATTCCTTCCATTGCGCCGCAAGCCCGCCGGGCGCATCCACCGGCTGGAAGTACCGCAGCGGATGCGGTGCGAGGCGCGCACCGAGCCGCTTGTGCATCGCCATGCCGCCGAGCTGGGAGCCTTCGAGCACATAGGCCAGGCCCCAGGCGAAGGCGGGGTCGCGTACGGCTTCCTCGGCCAGCCGGGGGGTCGTGTCCAAAGCGCTCTCTTGCTCGCTGGTGTTCGATGCCCCGAGATCGTCGAGATCGAGCACCAACGCAGCGAGCCGCCGGTCGGTGCGCCGGGCGATGCGTTCGAGGCCCGGCACGCCGGAGGCTGCGAGCGCATCGCGCACCGCCTGCAACCAGGGCCGAAGGGCGCGCAGGTGCCCCGCATAGTCGGCCAGCGATGCATCGTCCCGCGCGATCGGCAGGCGGCTGTCCAGCGCCTCGTGCAGCGCGTGGGTGGCGGTGCGCAGCGGGCGAAGGACGTCGGCGATATCGGGCGGGTTGGTCGTCATGAAGCAGGCGAAACGGCAAGTCGGAGGGACCGAGGCGGATGCTCGATCCGGGGTAGACCGAGCCTACGCAATTGCCGCGCGGCGCCGGTGGGCGCGCTTCCCTTTCTCCAGTAGGAAATCCGGCCGGGCCCCACGTAAACTGGCCGCCGCCTCTGCCTCGCCCTCCTCCCCTTTCCTCCGACTTTTCCTGGAAGAACGCACGCCATGACCCAGCCCCAGCCTTCCCCCGCCCTTGTCTCCGCCTTCGCGCCCAGCGGCACGCTGCGCGCGTCCATCAACCTCGGCAATCCGATCCTCGCCAACAAAGACGCCGCGAGCGGCGAGCCGGTGGGCGTATCGATCGATCTCGCACGCGAGTTCGCGCGCCGGCTCGGCGTGAGTGTCGAACTCGTGGTGTTCGAGAAGGCTGCGGCCTCGGTCGATGCGGTGAAGAACGAGAAGGCCGACATCGGCTTCTTCGCCGTCGACCCGGCCCGCAGCGAAGGCCTGCGCTTCACCGCGCCCTATGTGCTGATCGAGGGCAGCTACCTCGTGCCCGAATCGTCCGCGCTGACCGACAACGCGCAGGTCGATGCGCCGGGCCACCGCATCTCGGTCGGCTCGGGCAGCGCCTACGACCTGTTCCTCACGCGCGAAATCAAGCAGGCCGAGATCGTGCGGCTGCAAGGCGCCGGGCCCGCACTGGCTGCAGTGCGGTCAGGTGAAGTCGAAGTGGCGGCCGGCATTCGCCAACTGCTCGAAGGCGAAGCGGCACGCGCACCGGGCGTGCGTGTGCTGCCGGGGCGCTTCATGGTGATCCAGCAAGCCATGGGCACCCCGGCGAGCCGCGGCGCCGCGGCGCAGGCGCTGCTTGCGGCGTTTGTCGAGGAGATGAAGGCAAGCGGGTTTGTGGCCGATGCGCTCAAGCGCCACCGGATCGAAGGTGCGATCGTCGCGCCATAGTTTTGCGGGCGACTGTCCGGGTTCAGGGGCGTGTGTTCAGGGCGGGTGCACAGGCCACCGGGTACTCCCCTCCGCGAATGTCCCCCGGGGCTGCGCCCCTCCTCCTTGATTTCGCTGCGGGGAGCACCCGATGCCCTGCGCACTTGGACGCGCTGCTGGTGTACGGCTGATCAACGACTGCTCTGAAAAAGAGCACGCCGATGGGGTGCCTTGCGCAGCGAAATCAAGGAGGAGGCCGCAGGCCGGGGGACATTCGCGGAGCAAGGTACCCCGTCGGCGTGATCGCCGCCCTGAACTGACCGAACCAAAGCGCAAGCCGTCAGAGCTTGAACGCTTCCACCGGCCCCTGCGAATAGAACAGGAAGTACCCGGTCTCCGTCCTGAAGCTGTTCTTCTGCCACCCCGGCGGCACCTTGAAGATCGCGAGTTGGTCGCTCGACACGCCGACGAACTTCGTGTTCTCGCTGTCGGTGGTGATCTTGGTCCAGCGCTCGCGCGTCACCGGCTGCATCTGCATCTTGGGTTCGCTCCACTCGGGCGTGCGCACCTTGTCGCGCATGATGTAGCGGTCGCCCCGGCGCTCGATCTTCACGACTTCCTTGAGCGCGCCGTTCTTCTTGATGGCGTAGACGCCGACCAGCTCGGCCTCGGGTCCGCCGCCCGCGCCGCAGCCGGCCAGCAGCGAGACGCAGGCGCCCGCCACGATGTACTTGAACAGGTTTTTCATGATGGTCATGGTGTGAGGCATGAGCCGCCGGACGCGCCCGAAAAGGTGCGCCCGGCTGGCTTCACGCGTGGGTCAGATGTGAATCACGAGGCTCGGTCAGCGCTTGTCGTTCTCGCGCAGCTTCAGACTGCCCTGGAAGCGCAGTGCATGCGGGTACTCTTCCTTCTCGCCCGCATCCACCGCCGCCATCTTCTGCTGGCTCAGGTCCGTCTTGGCGAGCAGCGGCGCCGGCAGGTTCAGCACGCCCTTGATCTGGTCGTACTGCGCCTGCGTGATGCGGCCCACGCTCAGCAGGCGGAACGCGTCGCGCTCGATGTTCAGCAAGAGCGGCTTGTTGGCCGCGAAGTTCTGCACCTTGGCCAAGAGGTCGCTCCACGACTGCGCGCTGTAGTTGCTCACGTAGTAGTCCTGTCCGGTCGGCCCGGCCAGCACCGCCGTGCAACCCGGCAGCTCGAGCTGCACCGCGTTGTTGGACATCACGAAGGTCTTGCGCTGCTCCATCGAATTGCCATACGCCAGCGTGACGGGGATGGTCCACGTCGAGGCCGGGAACTGGTTCTGGTTGGGGAACGATTCCTGGCTGATGTTCACGTAGGTGCGGTCGCCGGCGCATTGCGCGTCCACCGTCAGGAGCGGAATCCCCGTCTGGCGGATGAGGCTGTCGCCGATGTCGCTCACCTTCTTGTCGGTGACCTTCTCCAGCGAACTCCAGAGGCGCGACGGCGTGACGTTGCCGTACGCGTAGTCCTTCAGGTAGATCTGCAGGCCCTTCTGCATCGCCTCTTCGCCTATGTAGTTCTGGATAGTCTCCAGCACATGGCTGCCCTTGTTGTAGACGAAGATCGACGGGCTGATGAAGCCGAAGGAGCCCGCATCGTTCAGGTTGCGCTGCACCGGAACGGCGGTGTTCTTCAGGTCGGCCACGATCACGTTGTGCTTGTCCAGCACGTAGTCCGAGAAGCTGTAGTACTCGGGGTGGAACTTGATGGTGGTGCGCCTTTCGAACCAGCGCGCGAACGATTCGTTGAGCCACACGTTGTCCCACCAGTCGAGCGTGACCAGGTCACCGAACCACTGGTGCGCCACTTCGTGCGTTACCACAGTCACCGAGTACAGCGTGGGCTTGTCGCCCGGCTTGGTCAGCACCGAATCGGCAAACTCGAAGATGGAGCCCCAGTTCTCCATGCCGCCGAAGCCGGTGTTCGGCTTGTTGTTGTAGCTGTCGTTGGCAGCGACCGTGTCGAACTTCTTGAAGGGCAGCGGGATGCCGGTGTACTTGTAGTAGTAGTCCATCGACACCTTGGTCCACTCCATCGCGAACTTGGCCCAGTCGGAGCGGCCCGGCGGCGTGAACCAGCGAAGCGGCATGTCGCTGCCATCGAGCGGATTCTTGAAGGTGTCGGCCAGGATGTCGAACTTGCCGCCGCCGAAGAAGGTGAGATACATCGGCATCGAAGGCGTCTTCTCGAACGACACCTGCTGGTAGCCGTCGGGCAGCTTCACCGCCGACTTCTGCGCGCCGTTCGAGACCGTCTTCCAGTCGCCTGGCACTTCGGCCGAGATCTCGAAGGTGTGGCGGAAGGCCGGCTCGTCCCAGCCCGGGAACCACTGCCGCGCATAGTTGGTTTCGCCCTGCGTCACGATGGCATCGCTGCTCACCCCTTCGGGCGTGGAGAGGCCCACCTTGAAGATGCCGGTGGCGGCCGAGCAGAACGGGTTGCGCGCCATTTCGGCGGGTGGGCAGTACTCCGCATCGGAGAACTGGATCTTGCCGTCCCATTCCATGTGCAGCAGGTACTTGCCCTTGGCGATCTGGCCGTCGTTCAAACGCAGCTGCACGAAGTCGCCGAGCGTCTGAGGCGTGGGGATCAGCGGGATCGCCTCGCCCGGGTTCGACACCTTGCGCAGCGTGGTGCGGCCCTTGGCGAAGTTGAGGTTGTGTGCAGCGACCACGATCGCATCGACGGGCTTGAGCACTTCGATCTCCACGTCGCCGCGGCCCACGAACGTCTTGAGCGCCGCATCGGGACGGAACCACAGCTTGTAGTTGCTCGGCCAGACGGTGTCGGGCAATTCCATCGGCTTGGCGGACTTGTCGACCGCGGACACGGCGGCCGGTGCCGGCAGGCCGTCGTCCGGTGTCTTGCCTGCGCTGTCGGATGCCGGGCCGGAGGTGATCGGGCCCGACAGGCCGACACCCGAACCGCCACCGAACGAAGGGCCGCTGTCTCCGCCACCGCCGCAAGCCGTGAGAACGGCAAGGGTCACTGCGGTGATGGCAAGATGATTCACGAGGGAGTAGTTGAGTTTTTTCATGATCGCCTTTTGGTAAGGACATTTGCGCTGTCCTTGCATGCATCGGCGGGTAGCCGGTGATGCGCGGAGACGCGCGGTGATGGAAGAACGACTGACGCTGCGAACAGGCAGCACCGCACCCTCCCGGCGAACGACACGTTCGTCAGGACAAAACGGAACCACCGGAATTTTTCTTAAGTCGATGTGCTGCGTACAAGCGAATGCACGTGCGACACCAAGCCACGCTGCAAGCTATGCAGGCGGCCCGAGGATGCGGGGGGTGATGGCTTCCATTCCCGTCGGATCGCGGGTGGATGGGATGCGGGGGGAGCGGGCCTTAAGGCTTCTGTGTGCCTTAGTACCCGTGCATCGACGCTGGCCGTTCATGCGCAGCAGAAACGACACGCGTTGTGCTCGTCAGGATCAGAATTCTTGCGGCTCTTGTCGTTGATATCACGCGCATTCCCTCGTCCATTGAATGCGCTCAGTTGTAGCTGATCGAATGCGACAGCTCAACGACTCGCGGAACTTTTCGCTCTCAAAATGTTCGCGCCCGATAGGACGAATGGAGTCACCGCATTCAATGCGTGTCGTGCAATACGAAGTTGGTTTCGCAGATGCGGCACAAGCGCGGCGCGCGTACGAAAACTCGTAGTCATCGAGTGTGACGATGCAGCCACACTCCCGGCCTCAAGGCGATACAGGCGCTACAAAACCTGTGAATGCGCAGCGCTGGACGCCACGCGCGTGCGTTCGCGCAACCACAGCACGAAGCCGCAGCCGAACACGATGACCTGCGTACCTATCAGCAGCGCGAAACCTGCGAAGAAGCCCGATGCGGATGCAGCCGACGCAGTGGCTGTGCCCGATGCGGAAGAGCCATGCGACACCGCGCTGATCACGCCGCCCATCAACGCCGGCATGAAGCCCGCCACGAGGCTCCCTGCCCCGTTGGTCACGCCGAAGGCGCTCGCGGTGTGCTCGGGGCGCGAGCAGTATTGAATGGTGCTCGGGATCGCCGGGCTCTGCAGTCCCCAGAAGAAGTTGGCCGCAACGAGGCAGCACGCCGCCGCGTACGGATCGTGCGCGTTGATGGCCATCAGCACCGACAGCGCCACGCCCGCGCTCGCCCCCATGAAGATGAAGGGCACGTGTTCGCGTTCGATCTTGTCGATGACAACGCCGCTCACGAGCACGGCGAGCACCGTCGCGTATTGCGGCAACGAAGCGAGCCAGCCCATCTCGCGCAGCGAGAAGCCGCGCGCTTCATGCAGGTAGGTCGGCAACCAGTTGCTGCTGCCCCAGAGGTAAGCCAGCGCCGCCGATGTGAGCAAGGTGATGAGGAACAGGTGCCGCGTGTGGAGCGCGCCTTTCACGATCGCACCTACGCGCGCCATCGCCTCGCGGAGCGACGAAGGCCGCGCCGCGTCTTCCTTGCCGGGCGGCATGCGAACGAAAGCAAGCACCAGCGGAATGCCGAGCGCGATGTTCATGATGCCCAGCACATGGAACGAGGTGTCCCACTGGAACTGCGCGAGCAGGTAGCCCACCAGCGGATAGCCGACAGCCAGCCCGATGCCCGTGCCCATGTTCACCAGCGCGTTGGGCTTGCCGTTTTCGTGGCTCTGGAAGTGCGCCTTGATGTACGACGAAGCAAGCGAGAACAGCGGCCCCTCCGACACGCCCAGCAGCACGCGCGAAGCCAGCAGCAGGCCGTAGCTGTTGAACATCGGCGAGGCCCAGGTCACCACGCCCCACAGGATCAATCCGTAGATCAGGCTGCGCCGCACGCCGAAGAGCGCCGAGCAGAACGGTGTGAGCACGAAGGCCGACACGCCGTAGCCGAGCATGAACGCCGTCGCCAGCAGGCCCTGGCTCACGCGGTCGTTCGCCGCGAGGCCCACGTGGTTCAGGAACGCGGCGTCGGTGATCAGCACCGCGATGTTGATGCGGTCCACGTACGAGATCGCAACGATGGCGAACAGGGTGGCGACGCCGTACCAACGAAGGTGTTTGCTCTGCATGGGTGTTTGTTCGTGTTTGCTGCGACGTGCGTGCGCCTAGAACATGTGGCGCATGCCGAACTCGGTGCCGGTGGACGCTCGGTTCGGCGCGGTGATCGCGCCCGAGAGCGCTTGCGCGGCACCGTTGCTGTTGCTGATGCGTGCGATGGTCGCGTACAGCGCGGTGCGCTTCGAGAGGTTGTGCACGTAGCCGATGGCCAGCTTCGACGAGGTCGGCTTCAGCGCCGCGCCCGCGGGCTCCAGCCGGTAGCGCGCGTACGAAGCCTTGATCTCGCCGACGCCGATGGGCAGCTGGAAGCCGATGAGCGCGCCCTTCGCGTCGGTCGTGCCCTTCGACTCGGTGTACAGCTCGCTCGTGAGCTTCAGGTTCATGAGCGACGGACCGAAGGTGTAGGCCGCGCCGAGGTTGGTCACGCGCAGGTCGCCGCTGGCATAGCGCGTCTTGCCGGTGGCCAGTGCGATGTTGAGGCCGCCGTTCTGGTAGCCGAAGCGCAGGCCCGTGTGGTTGCCATCGCGCTTGTTCGACACCCGCGTGCCCGGCAGCACCGAGTTCGAATCGTTCTCGCCCATCGCGTACATCACCTGCCCGTAGAAGCCGCCGAGCGAGGCCGGCAGCAGGTAGCCGATGCTGTTCGATGCACGCGTGCCCGTCGGCGCGACGAGGCCGCCGAGGCCCGAGAAATAGATCTGGTTGGCACCGATGCCGCCGCCCGTGCCGAAGGGATCGAAGATGGCGGTGTTCCAGAACGCGGGCACGTAGTCGCGGCCCAGGCGCACTTCGCCGAACGAGCCGGCAAGGCTCACGGTCGAGCGGCGGTTGAAGCTCAGCACGCCCGCAGTGCCGTTGCCGCTCGCCTGGTTGTTCGAGTTCGAGGGAAAGCCCAGCGCGCTGTCGTTCTGCAGGCCCATCTCGAGCCAGAAGTTGGCCGAGTAGCCGCCGCCCAGGTCTTCGGTGCCGCGAAAGCCGAGGCGGCTGAACATGTTGCCGCTGTTGGAAAGCTGCGTCTTGTGGGCCGATCCGTCGCCGCTGCCGCGCGTGTAGGTGACGGCTGCATCGACCACGCCGAAGAGCGTGAGGGAAGATTGGGCCAGCGCTCCGCCAGCCGTGCTGGCCGCAGCCAGCGCGATCAAGTAGTTTTTCAAGGGATGTCTCGGTTGGTTTTTCTCAGATGTCCAGCACCAGCCGCTCGCCCTTGCAGCGAGAGACGCAGATCATCATGGTCTTGTTGGACGCACGTTCGATCTTGGTGAGGATGCCGTCGTGGTGCTCGACTTCGCCTTCGAGAACCGCTGTTTCGCAGGCGCCGCAGACGCCTTCCTTGCAACTGTGATCGGGGTTGAGTCCGGCGTCGATGAGGCTGTCGAGGATCGACTTGCCGGCCGGCACCTCCACGCTCTTGCCGCTCTTCGCGCACTGCACCACGCAGCCTTGCGTCGCGCTCGGCGCCTCCACATGCACGGCGGCGAAACGCTCGATGTGCGCGTTGGCATAGCCCAGTTGTTCGCAACTCTTCTCGAACGCATCGAGCATCGGCGTCGGGCCGCAGCAGTAGTAGTGGCTCGCGGCGCCCTTGCCCGCCAGCAGCTTCGCGAGGTCGGGCGGTGCGCCCTTCTCGTCGTCGAAGTGCCAGGTGAGCGGGATCGCCTTCTCTGTCGCGAGCGCCTCGATGGCTTCGCAGAACGCGGACTCCTTGCGGGTGCGTGCGCAGTACAGCAGTTCCACCGGCTGGCCGATGGCCGCGAGCCGCTGCAGCATGCACCAGATGGGCGTCACGCCGATGCCGCCGGCCACAAGCACCGAGCGCTCGGCGTCCTCTTGCAGCTTGAAGTTGTTGCGCGGCGCCGAGATCGGCAGCGTCATGCCCACGCGCAGCTGCTGATGCACATAGCGCGAGCCGCCGCGGCTCTTGCGGTCGTTGAGCACGCCGACCACGTAGCGCTGACGGTCGCTGGCCGGATTGCACAGCGAGTAGCTGCGCACCAGCCCGTTGGGCAGATGCAGGTCGATGTGGGAGCCGGCTTCGAAGGCCGGAAAGTCCACGGCGGGCGTGGGCGGCCGGAACTCGACACTGACGATGCCGTCGGCCTCGTAGCGCATCGTGTGCACGAGGGCGTTCAGCGTGGGAGAAGACATGGGCGTGCTCGCTTCCCGGTCAGGCCGTCGCGGCTTCGGTGGCTTCGGCCAACTGCGCTACGGCGAGGTTGCGCATGTGGCGGCGGAGGCGAACGATGCCCAGGTCGTGCTGGTACAGGTTCTCGTGCTGGTTGGCGTCGGGCTCCATCTCCTCGAGCATCACGCGGTCCTGCTCCAGCACATGCCAGTGGCGCGCCTCCAGGCGGTTCTTGTAGAGGAAGCGCCAGGTGTCGCGCTCCCAGCCCTTCGCGAGCTTGCGCACGCGCCAGAAGAAGGTGGCCGTCATGCCATTGGCCATGGGCGAGAACGCGCCGATGATGATGAAGTTGCCGCCGGGGCCGCCGGTCTTCGGGTACGGGATCTCCAGCCGCATCCAGTGGATGCCGGTGTCGGCCCATTCGGTCCAGTCGAAGTTGACGTTGCGCTGGCCTTCCTTCTCGAACACGAAGCCGATGTCGGTCTGGCGAATGCCGAACTTCGCCGACGAATCGCCCTCGGCCATCGAGTGCGACTGCTTGTGCAGGTAGGTGCCGTGCATCGGGTCCATCACGTTGTCGAGCACGTAACGGTAGTCGCCCTTCCACTCGGTGTAGCAGAGGAAGGACGCGTACTCGGCCTCGTCGGTGAGCTGTTCGGGCAGCACCAGCGGCGGCGGAATGTCGACCGACTCCTTTGAGTTATAGAGGAACACGGCACCGGCGCGCTCCTGCACATGGAAGTGGCGCGTGGCTTGCGAGCCTTCGAGCTTGCAGCCGGGGCTGCCGGGCACGCGCGTGACGACGCCGTCATGGCGCACCTCGACGCCGTGGTACGGGCACGAGAGGCGGTCGCCCAGGATCACGCCCTGCGACAGCGGCGCGCCGCGGTGCGGGCAGCGGTCTTCCAGCGCATGCAGCACACCTTCGCCGTCACGCCACAGGGCAATCTTGCGGCCGAGGCGGCGCAGGGAAATGGGGTTCTCCTTGATGAAGTGCGAGGGACAGATCGGGTACCAGAGGTCTTTCAGGCCGATCTCGAGCAGGTGGTCGACCGGGTCGGCGGGAACGGGAGTGATGGCGATGGTCATGGGGGTTCCTCTCAGGCAGCGAGCGCGGCCATTTCCTTGCGGTACAGCGCTTCGGTCCAGGGCTGGCCACCGGGGGTGGCGAGGCCGCTGTCGTTCAGGCGCTGCACGAGGCCGCCCAGGTCGTGAATGCCATCGGCGAAGGCGCGTTCGATCACGTCGCCCAGCAGGTCTTCGTAAGTGGTGGCGGGGCGCTGACGCGCCTGGTGCGGTTGGAGATAGCGGTCTTGTTGCATCGTGGGCCTCCGGGGGTGAGGTGAAATGAAATCAGGCGGTGGCTGTCGCTGCTGCGACGGCAGGCGCGCCGAGCGGCACTGCCCAGGCGTCGTAGCCGTAGACCCAGTCCGCATTGCCGCCTTCGCGCAGCCAGTTGTTGCCGCGCGAGCCGAGCTGCACCTGGCTGGCGCGCTCGATGCGGGCTTTCTCGTAGCTCTTCAGCGCCTCGGCCGCATCGGACATCGACACGCCTTCGAGGTGGCGCGAGAGCACCACGGCGTCTTCGATCGCCATGCCCGCGCCCTGCGCCATGAACGGCAGCATCGGGTGCGCCGCGTCGCCCAGCAGCGCCATGCGGCCCTCGGCCCATGCGGGCATCGGGTCGCGTTCGTACAGCGCGGTCTTGAGCACCGTGTCGCAGGCATCGAGCAAGGCGCGCGCCTCGGGGTGATAGGCCACGTACTGTTCGCGCAGCTCGTCGACGCTGCCGGGCGCGGTCCACGATTCGAGGTGCCAGGTGTCCTGCGGCGTGGTCGCGAAGATGAAGATGTCCTTGCCGCGGTTCAGCGGGAAGGTGACGATCTGGCTCTGCGGATTCGGGCCCCACCACTTGGTGAATGCGCCGAGGTTCGGCACGCCGGCCACGCGCTCGGCGGGCACGACGGCGCGGTAGGCGACGATGCCGGTGAAGCGCGGGCTCTCCGCGCCGAACATCGCGGTGCGCACGCACGAGTGAATGCCATCTGCGCCGAGCAGCACGCCGACGCGGGCGCTCGTGCCGTCGGTGAACGAGAGGGTGACGCCCTCTTCGTCCGCAGCGATCTTCTCGGCGCGCTTGCCTAGAGCGACACGCTCGGCCGGGAACATGTCGGCCAATGCGGCCAGCAGGTCGGCGCGGTGGATGGTGAGCTGCGGTGCGCCATAACGTTCTTCCGCCGAATCGGCCATCTCCAGCCGCGAGGTTTCTTCGCCGGTGTCGTAGGTGCGGCTGATGCGGTGCGACGGGCGCGCCGCCGTCACGCGGGCTGCTTCACCAACGCCCAGCCCGTCGAGCGCGCGCACCGCGTTGGGCGTGAGGTTGATGTCCGCACCTACGCGGGCGAATTGCTTCGCCTGCTCGAACACGACCACGTCGTGCCCGGCGCGCCGCAGCGCGATGGCAGCCACCAGGCCGCCGATGCCGGCACCGACGATGCCGATGGTGGATTCGCTTGTCTTCATGATGTCTCTGCCTGGTTCTTGCTTGCGGCTCACTCGGCCACGATGTTGCGGGCCTTGATGATTCGGGCCCACACGGCTGTTTCTTCGCGGATGTGCGCAGCGAATTCGGAGGGCTTCATCGCCGCATCCGTCATGCCCTGCACCTTCAGGCGCTCGCGCACATCGGGCTGGGCGAGCATCTGCGCCGCGTCCTTCGCGAGCTGCTCGACCACGGCGGGCGGCGTGCCCTTGGGTGCCAGCAATCCGTACCACGAGGTCACGGTCACGCCCTGGATGCCCTGCTCCGCCAGCGTCGGGATGTCAGGCGCCGCCGCGCTGCGCTTGGCCTCGGTCACGCCCAGCGCGATGAGCTTGCCGTTCTTGATGAAGGGCATGGTCGCGGGCAGGTTGCTGAACATCAGCGGCACCGAGCCGCCGAGCACGTCGTTGAGCGCGGGCGCCGTGCCCTTGTAGGGCACGTGCAGCAGGTCGATGCCGGCCTGCTGCTTGAAGAGTTCGCCCGCCAGGTGCAGGCCGCTGCCCACGCCGGGCGACGCATACGACAGCGTGTTGGGCTTGGCCTTGGCCATCGCGACCAGTTCCTTCGCGCTCTTGATGCCCGACGACGGCGCTGCCACCAGCACGTTGGGCGCCTTGGCGAGCATGGTGACGGGCACGAAGTCTTTCTCGATATCGAACGGGAAGTTCGGCATCAGCGTCGGGTTGATCGTGAGATTGCCCGCCGGCACCACCAGCAGCGTGTGGCCGTCGCCCTTCGCGCGCTTGGCCTTGTCGATGCCGATGTTGCCGGCCGCGCCCACGAGGTTCTCGACCACGGCGGCTTGGCCGTAGCGCTTGGCAAGGTCGTCGGAGAGCACACGCGCCAGCGTGTCGACCGGCCCGCCGGGCGGGAACGGCGAGACGATGGTGAAGCGCTCGCTGGAGAGCTGCTTCTGTGCGTCGCCCTGCGCATGCACCGGCATGACAACAGCGGCCAATGCGGCGAACAGAAGGGAGATGGAAAAACGTCGTTGCATGGTGATGATCGAGTCAGTCATTTCTTCTCGGTGAGGAAAGCGCCCTTCGGGCCTTCCGCGTTCTTCTGGCGGCGCGTGTGGCCGTCGAGGCCGCCATCGACCGCCCATTCGGCGAACACCGTCGGGCCGGGCTCGAACTCGCGCGGCTGCCAATCGGCGGTGAGCTGGTCTTCATCGGCGTAGTACTCGATGAGTCCACCGGCCGGGTTCTTGAAGTACCAGAAGTAGGCCGACGACACCGGATGCCGCCCCGGGCCGAGCTGCGTCTCCCAGCCGCGGCGCGAGAAATGCAGGCCGCCGCCGAACACTTCGTGGATGTCGCGCACGGTGAAGGCCACGTGGTTCAGGCCGCGCTTGCCCGAGGGGATCTGCAGCAGGAACAGGTCGTGGTGGCCGCCCTCGGCCGCGCAGCGCATGAAGGCGCCGCGGTTCGGGTAGCTGTCGGACGAGACGAAGCCGAAGCGATCCGCGTAGAACGCACTGGTGCTCACCACATCGCTCACGAAGAACACGACGTGGCCGACTTCGATGGGCGTCGCGCGCTCGTAGATCGGCGCGGGCTGGTTCACGCGCAGCTTGGCGTTCCAGGTGTTCATCGCGCCGCAGTCGACTTCCACCGCGTGCTTGCGGCTGACCTGCAGGCGCACGGCGAGGCCGTTGGGGTCGATGCAGCCGATGCGGCGCGCGCCATCGACGGTGGCGTCGAAGAACGCCGGGTCTTTCGAGATGGCGGCGGCGTAGCGGTCGAGGTCCGCGTCGCTTTCGACGCCCCACACCACTTCGCGCAGCGTCGGGCCTTCTTCCATCGCGGGCGGCAGATTCGCCTTGTCCAACGCCGCAACGACAACCTTGCAGCCGTTGAGGCACTCGAAGACGAGTTCGTCAGCCGCTTCCGACTTCAGGGTGAGCCCCCAGTCCTCGAAGAACTGGCGGCAGGTGGGGAGGTCGTCCGCCCCGTAGGTGATCTGGTCGATGCCTAGAACGCTCATGGCCGTGTCCTCTTCAGTTCGCCCATGGGAGCGGCTGGTCGTTGGTGCCCCAGTACATGCTCTTCTGCTCCATGTACTGGAAGATGCCTTCGCGGCCCTTCTCGCGGCCGAGGCCGCTGTCGCGCCAGCCGCCGAACGGCGTCGACACGGAGAACTGCTTGTAGGTGTTGACCCAGACCGTGCCGGCCTGCACCGCGCGGCCGAGCTTCCAGGCGCGCTTGAAATCGCGGCTCCACACGCCTGCGGCCAGTGCGTAGACGCTGTCGTTGGCCTGCGCGATCAGCGATTCCTCGTCGTCGAAAGGCATCGCGACGAGCACCGGGCCGAAGATCTCTTCCTGGCTGATGCGCGCGCTGTTGTCCAGCCCTTCGATGATGGTCGGCTTGTAGAAGTAGCCGCTGTCGTAGCCGGCGCCGTGCGGGCGCACGCCGCCCGTGCGGATACGGCCGCCTTCGGACACGCCGAGGTCCACATAGCGTTCGATGCCTTCCCGGTGCTTGGCCGTGATGAGCGGGCCCATCTGCGTCTGCTCCGACGCCGGGTCGCCCACGCGCAGCGCATTGGCGCCTTCGGCCAGCCGCGTGAGGAACTCGTCGTAGATGCTGCGCGCGACGAACAGGCGCGAGCCCGCGATGCACGACTCGCCCGACGAACTGAAGATGCCGTAGAGCACGCCGTTCACCGCGTGGTCGAGGTCCGCGTCGTCGAGCACCATCGTGGGCGACTTGCCACCCAGCTCCAGCGACACCGGCATCATCTTGTCGGCCGCGATGTGGGCGATGTGCTTGCCGGTGGTAGTGCCGCCGGTGAACGACACGCGCTTGACCAATGGATGCTTCGTGATCGCGTCGCCGATGACCGAACCCTTGCCCGGCAGCACGCTCACGATGCCCTTCGGCACGCCGGCCGCTTCGCAGATGCGCGCCAGTTCCAGCGCCATCAGCGGCGTGACTTCGGCGGGCTTCACGACCACCGCGTTGCCGGCGGCGAGCGCCGGCGCGAGCTTCTGCGCTTCGCTCGCGATGGGCGAGTTCCACGGCGTGATGGCGGCGACCACGCCCATCGGCTCGTGCACGCTCATCGTGACGAAGGCACCGCGCGACGGGGTGATGGTTTCTTCGAGCGTCTCCAGCGCCGCCGCGAAGAACTGGAAGGTTCCCGCAGCGCTCGCCACGAGGTTGCGCGTTTCATTGATCGGCTTGCCGTTGTCCAGGCGCTGCTTCTGCGCGAGCGATTCGCTCTCTTCGCGGATCAACTGCGCCACACGGTGCAGCACCGCGGCGCGCTCGTGCGGCAGGCGCTGCGCCCAGCCGCTGGTGCGGAAGGCGTGGTCGGCGCGGGTGATCGCCTCCTCCACGTCGGCGAGGCTCGCGGCCTTCAGGCGCGCGATCGGCTCGCCGGTGGCGGGGTACAGGCTTTCATACACGTCGCCGCCGCCAAGGCGCCATTCGCCGGCAATGCAGATCGGGAGAAGTTCGGAGGAAATCATGGGGAGCAATTCAGATGGCGAGGGGTGCGACGCGGTTGCGCAGCGCGCGCACCGCGCTGTACACGGTCAGCGCCGATGTCTTGGGGTTGGCCGCGAGCGGCTTGTTGCGCATGGTCAGCTCGAAGCTGCCGAAGGCGCCCTCGGCTTCGACGGTGTGCACGTTCTCGGCGGTGGCGGGGTCGGCGATGAGGCGCACCAAGGTCTTGTCGAGGCCTAGGCCCGCGAGCGAGACCGTGGCCGCGACGTTGGCGTTCTTCGGGTAGAGCAAGGCGGCTTCGCGCGCGCTGCCTTCGAAGATCACCGTAGCTTCTGTCAGCGCATCGAGGTCACGGCCCTGCTCGGCCGGCGTGCCCTTCCAGGCCTTCGGGGGCTTCCGGCCGGTGTAGCGCACGCTGTCGAGCCCACCGATGCGGGCCGCGGCGAGCGCATCGATCGCGCCGATGGCGCCGGGAATCAGTTGCACCTGCGTGCGGCCGGCGATGGCGGCGGCTTCGAGCTTTTCAGCGAGGCCAGCAGCCGACAACGCGCCGACCGAGGCGACCACGCAGGGCGTGCCGCGCGCGAGCGCCGGCAGCACATGCTCTTCGATGGCTGCGTGTCCGGCCGTCTCGACCACGAGGTCGATGCCGGCGACCGGCACCATGCTCGCCACCTGTACGTCCGGCACCGCCTTCTGAGCGACGGCCATGCCTTCGGCGGGCACGACGACGACCGTCACCCGCAGGGCCGGATCGTCCCGCAAGAGCTCGAGCACCGCGGTGCCGATGGCGCCGCAGCCGATGAGTGCGATGCGCGTGATGGTGGTCATGGGCGTGGCTCCGTTTGCTCTCACTGGGCCGTGCCGAGCGCGGGAATCTGCGTGACCGTGTTGGTCGGCGGGCCGGCGAAGCTGGTCTTGAAGCCGCCGATCGACAGCATGTCGATCTCCAGCAGGAAGGGGCCGTCGGTGGAAAGCGCTTCGTCAAGGCGCGCCGGCAGGTCGGCCAGGTCCTTCACTCGGGCGTGCGGCAGCGCGATGGACTTGCACAGCAAGTCGTAGTCGGGCGTGTGCAGCTCGGCGTAGCACTGGCGACCGCCGTACTGCGCATCCTGGATGTTCTTGATGACGCCGTAGCTCTTGTCGTTCATGAGCACGATCACCATCGGTGCCTTCTCCTGCACCATGCAGGCCAGTTCGCCCAGGTTCAGGATGAAGCCGCCGTCGCCGGCCAGGCAGAAGGTCTTGCGGCCCGAGCCGGTGACGGCCGCGCCGATGGCCGCGCCGATCGCCATCGGCATGCCCTGCCCGATGCCGCCGCCCGTGGCGTGCACGCCGGCGCTCGGTTCGAAGATGCGCAGCTCGCGGTTGCCCCAGGTGCTGTTGGAGACAGTGACGTCGCGCACCCAGTTGAACTGGCGACCCGCCACCGACTGCAGCCGGCGCACGAGTTCAGCGTACGGACCGAGGCCGTCGCGCAGCGTGGCCACCGCCTGGTCGTGCGCGGCGCGCAGGTCGACCAGCAGTTGCGGATCGGCCTTGTAGCCGGTGGCTTCGAGGCGGTCGGCCAGGCCTTCGAGGGCCAGGGCCGAATCGCCCCAGACGAAAGCTTCCGAGGCATAGCAGCGGCCTTCGGCGGCGGCATCGGCGTCGATGCGGTACAGCGGGCGCGGCAGCTTCAGTTCGTACTTGAGCGTCTCGTTGCCGCGCAGGCGCGAGCCGACCACGAGCATCGCGTCGCAGGTTTGATAGAACGCCTCGACCGGCTTCTGGATGTTGTAGGCGCCGAGAGAGCCAGCGTCGTCTTCAGGCACGGTGCCGCGGCCCTGCGTGGTGGTGACCACGCCGAAGCCCAGCTTCTGCAGGCGCTGGATCGCAGCGCGGGCATGGCGCGCACCGCCGCCGACCCACAGCAACGGGCGCTTCGCTGATTTGAGGCGTGCGGCCAGCGCATCGAGACCGGCTGCCGAGGGCACAGGGCGCTCGATGGGCAGCGGCGAGAGGTCGGCCGGCATGGTGGTGAGGGCCGACTGGATGTCGATCGGAATCTCAACGCTCACCGGGCCGGTCGGTGCCGTCAGCGCGAGCTGCACTGCGCGCTTGAGCGTGCCGAGCACCGTCTCCACGCTGCGCACCCGCAGCGCGGCCTTCGACACCGCCTTGAGCATCGTGAGCTGGTCGGGCGCCTCGTGGATGTACGACATGCCCTTGTCCAGGTACGGCGTCTCGATCTGCCCGGTGATGTGCAAGAGCGGCGCACCGGCGGTCAGCGCCTCGACCAGGCTGCCCGCGATGTTGCCCGCGGCCGGGCCGGTGCTGGTGATGCACACGCCCAGGCTCGCGGTGGAGCGCGCATAGGCGTCGGCCATGTTGCCCGCGCCCGCCTCGCCGCGCGAGGAGACGAAGCGGATGGTGCCGCGCTGCGCGAACGCATCGAGGATCGGCATGTTGTGGATCGAGATCACGCCGAAGGCCGCCTTGACGCCGCACTGTTCGAGAAAGGCCGCGACGACTGCGCCGACCGTGACCATGTTGTTGTTGGGTTTATGCATGGCGCGAATGGCCTCCGGAGATATCGATGTGGCTGCCCGTCGTGTACGACGCGAGGGGCGAAGCGAGGAAAAGGATCGCGCGTGCGGCTTCGGTCGGAAGCCCCAGGCGACCCAGCGGGATGTGTTTGGTCTTCGCGAGCTGGGTGCTCCAGGCGGCCCAGTCCTCGGACTTGTCTTCGCGCGCCTCGAAGCGGCGGCGCCACTGGCCGGACTCGACGAGGCCGATCAGGATGCCGTTGACGCGCACGCCCTGCGGCGCGAACTCGGTGGCCATCGAACGCACGAGGTTCAACAGGCCCGCGCGTGCGGCCGAGGTGGCGACCATGTGCGGCTCGGGCTGGCGTGCCAGCAGCGAGTTGGCGCAGACGATGGCGGCATCGCCCAGCACGGCGCGCTGCGCGGCGAGCTGCGGCAGGAAGGCGCGCGTGGGATGGATGACGGAGAAGAACTTCAGGTGCAGTTCTTCCATCCACGCCGCGTCGGCGGTATCGGCGAAGGTGGAGACCCGCCCCTGCCCCGCGTTGTTGACGAGCATCGAGGCCGGGCCGAGCGCTGCTTCGCTGGCGGCGGCGAAGGCTTTCACCGCGGCGCCATCGAGCACGTCGCAAGATTGGGCGAAGAGCTTTGCGTTGGGGAACTGCGCGCGGAGGCCGGCCACCGCACCATCGAGCCGCTCGGCGTTGCGGCCGCACAGCGCGACGGCGGCGCCGCTCGCAAGCAGCAACTCGACGGTCGCGAGGCCGATGCCCGAGGAACCGCCCGTGACCACCGCCACGCGGCCCGCCAACGCATCGGCGGCGAAGAAATGGGAAGGTGCCTGCATCGTCATGTCCGTCACGTCCGTCATGTCGTCACGCGCTGCGAAGCGGCACCACCTTGTTGCTGCGCGCAGGCGAGTAGTTCAAGAGGCCCGAGATCTCCTCCGCGGTGCTGCGCACGCGCAGCACCATCTCGTCCATGCGGTTCTCCTCGATGTGGCCCGAGGTGATGGTTGCGCCCAGGGCAGCAACGATGTGGCCGCTGTGATCCCGCACCGGCGCGGCGATGCTGGAGATGTTCGATTCGAAGAAACCTTCGCCCAGCACATAGCCGCGCGTGCGGTCGGCCTGCACCATGTCGAAGAGTTCGTTCACCGTCTTGGGCGTGCTCGGCGAGAAGGTCTCCAGCTTGTCCTCGGGGTAGAGCGCGCGAAGTTGCGGCAGCGTGAGGTCTTCGAGCAGCACGCGGCCCAGCACCGTGGCGTGCGCCGGCAGGCGGGTGCCCACGGTGACCGAACTGGCGAAGGGCGTGGGCGGCGCGACCTTGGCGACGTAGACGATCGAACGCCCGTCGCGCACCACCAGGTTGCAGGGCGTGCGCAGTTCGTCGCACAGGCGGTTGAGCAGCGGCGTGCCGAGCTGCGTGAGCTCCAGCGAGGCGAGGTATTCAAAGCCCAGGCGCAGCACCGCAAGCCCGAGGCGGTAATCGCGCCCGCCCTCGGCACGCTCCAGGAAGCCCATGTTCTCCAGCGTGGTGAGCAGGCGGAACACGGTCGAGCGCGGCAGGTCGAAGCGGCGCGCCAGCTCGGGTGCGGAGAGCGTGCGGTTCTCGCGGCTGAATTCGCACAGCACGCGCAGGCCGCGTTCGAGCGCAGGCACGTTGTAGCGGTCTGCGCCCTCTTCCATCGCTTCGCTGTTGTCGTTGGTGGTCATGTGTTCGTTGGTCCATTGGGTTGTTCTGCGGCGGTCCGCATCAGGCGGCGAGTGCCTCGCGCAGCAGCGCGGCGACGGCCTCGGGCCGCTCCACATAGCTGGCGTGCCCGGCACCGTCGATGGCTTCGAGCGTCACCCCGCAGCCGCGCGCAACTTCGGCGCAGGCTTCGGGCGTGGTGACGACATCGAGCGTGCCACAGGCCACGCGCACCGGCATGGCGGGCGGCAGGTCGGCCAGCAGGTCGCCGTTGCACAGCAACTCAACGGCCTGGCGGTAGCCGCCGTCGTTCAGGCGGGCCATATTCCAGCGCACCCACTGGCGAGCGAGTTCGCTCGCGCCGTCGGAAACGAGGCGGCCCGCGCGTTTCGACGCCATGCCGGCGATGCCGAGTTCGTCGAGCGTGGCGAGGCGTTCGGCGCGCACCCTGGCGCGGGCTTCGGCGCGCGACGGTGCGCCGTAGCCGGCGGCCGGGCTGATGAGCACGAGGCGGCGGATGCGCGAAGCAATTGCCGAATCCTTCCGCGCGGCCGACGCCGCGGTGAGCGCGCCGAGCGAGTGGCCGACGAGCACGCACGATTGAATGTCGAGCGCATCGAGCAAGGCATGCAGGCGTTCCGCGTAGTCCGCTGCGGAGGGTGCGGCAGGCGCGAGCGGCGTCGATACACCGTAGCCCGGCGCATCCCATGCAATCACACGGGCCTGCGGAGCCAGCAGCAAAGCGACGTTGAGCCACGAGGCCGCGCCCGAGCCGATGCCGTGCAGGCACACGAGGGCCGGCCCCGTGCCGTGCTCGCGCACCGACACCACCGCGCCACCGCCGACCGGCACGTCGCGTGCGGGAAAGCGGGCGTCGAGCAGCGCCAGCTCGGAAGCGGGCAGCGTCAATGCATCGATGACCATCGCGTCGCTCATCCGGTCCTCAGCGCTTGATCTTCGCCAGCGGGTGATCGGCCGGGTACGTCGGCGTGATCGGCTTCTTCGCGCCGAGCATCACGCACATCAGCGCGTCTTCGTCGCCGATGTTGATCTCCTCGCGGTACACGCCGGGCGGCACCGAGATCAGATCGCGGTCGGTCATGATGGTTTCGAAGCGCTCGCCGTCCTTCTCGATCACGACCTTGAGCTTGCCGCGGATGAGGAAGAACACTTCCTCCACGTCGGTGTGCAGGTGCGGCGGGCCTTCGTGGCCGGCCGGGATCACCATGGTCGAGAAGGTGAAGTGCTCCGAAGGTACGGTGTTCACATCCTTCGCGACACCGGTGCCGCCGGTGCCCACGTAGCGCATCTGCGCGCGGCGGTATTTCGGGTCGAAGTCGGCCTGGAACTTCAGCGCGTCCCAGTCGTACTTGCGGGTTTCGTAGCGCGCGATGCGGGTGTTCATCCACTCGGCGAGGCTCGTGCCTTCGGGCTGCGCCAGCGTCGTGCCAGCGGCCTCGTTGATCTTCTGTTGTTCGGACAAATCGCTCATGGGTTTACTCCTTCGTCGGAAAAATTCGTTCAGTCAGTGCATCGCAAAGCCGCCGTTGACGGCCAGCAACTGGCCCGTCACGAAGCGCGAGAGGCCGGACAACAGGTACAGCGTGGCGCCGCAAACGTCGGCGGCCTGTTGCTCCCGCGGGATCGCGCGGCCTTCGAAGTATTTCTGGTGGCGCGCCATCGGCACGTACTCGGTCGCCTCGACCAGCGTGAGCCCCGGCGCCACCGCGTTGACGGTGATGTTGTCGCCGCCCCATTCGCGCGCCAGCGAGCGCGTCATCGAGATGACGGCGCCCTTGCTCGATGCGTAGGCCAGCAGGTTGGGCGCGCCCCAGAGGGCGGTGTCGGAGGCGAGATTGACGACCGCGCCACGGCCGCTTGCAGCGAGCGCGCTGCGGCAGGCGCGGCCCATGAGCCAGGTGCCGCGCACGTTGACGTTCATCACGCGGTCCCACATGTCGATCTCGAGCTGGTGCGCATCGCGGCCGCCCGAGTTGGTGATGGCGGCGTTGTTGACCAGGCCGTCGAGCCCGCCGAGCAGGCGGATCGCTTCGCCGGCGCAGGCATCGATGGAAGCCGGTTCCGACAGGTCGACGGTGAGCGCATGCGCCTTGTGGCCCGCATCGCGCAGCGCCTTCGCTTCGGTCTCGGCAAGCTCGCCGAGGATGTCGGCCAGCACCACGCTCGCACCCGCCGCGGCGATGCACTGCGCGAACGCGAGGCCCAGGCCGCGCGCGCCGCCGGTCACCAGCACGCGGCGGCCGGCCAGCAGGTTCGCGGGCAGTTCGGCCAAGAGCGACTGCAGGCTCGACGGATCGGGAATGGCTTTGAGTTCGGTCATGGCGTGTTCAGTCGGCCTGGATGCCGAGCTCCTTGATGACCTTGCCGAAGCGCGCGTAGTCGGCCGCATTCGTCTTGCCGAGCACGTCGGCATCGCCGCCCACCGGCGTGGTGCCGAGCACGGCCATGCGCGCGACGATGTCGGGCATCTTGAGGATGTCGTTGAAGTGGCCGTTGAGCGTCTTCACGATCTCGGGCGGCAGGTTGCGCGGGCCCCAGAGGCCGTTCCAGGCGACCACCTCGACGTCCTTGTAGCCCAGCTCGGCGAGCGTCGGCACAGTGGGCGCGAGCGGCGAGCGCTGGCTCGAGGCCACGGCCAGCGGCTTCAACTTGCCGTTGGCGAAGTACGGCGCTACAGGGCCGAGCGTGATGAAGGTGACGGGCACATGGCCGCCCAGCACATCGTTGACCGCGGGCGCCACGCCCTTGTAGGGCACGTGCGCGAGGTTCGCACCCGAGGCGCGGGCGAACATCTCGCCCAGGATGTGCATCGGCGAGCCGCTGCCCGGGCTCGCATACGAGAGCGACTTGCCGGTGCCCTTGGCCGCGGCGACCGCGTCTTTCGCCGTGGCGAAACCGCTGCCGGCGCTCGCCACGAGGAACAGCGGCAGGCTGCCGGTCTGCACGATCGGCGTGAAGCCGTTGAGCACGTCGTAGCCCGCGGCGCCGTTGGTCTTGAGCACCAACTGCGCGATCGAGAAGGTGCTGGGCGCGAGCAGCAGCGTGTAGCCGTCGGCCGGCGCCTTCGACACGTAGCTGCTGCCGATGATGCCGCTGGCACCCGGGCCGTTGTCCACCACCACCGGCTGCCCCACCCGCGCCGAGAGCTTCTCGGCGTAGAGCCGCGCCAGCGCGTCGGTGTCGCCGCCGGCCGGATAGGCGACCACCAGCGTGATCGGCTTTGCCGGGTAGTTCTGTGCCCAGGCAAGACCGGTGGCGCAAACACCGGCCATGGAAATGGCGGCTGCGATGGCAAGTCGGCGAGTGTGTTTCATGGGTCCGTCGTGGTTCGCGTTTGTTTCATTAGAGAAACAGCGATTTATTAATGGAACGCACGAAGGATAAACACGAAGACAACTTCGTGACTAAGTAGAAACCCTAGATGTCGCAACCCAACGTAAACAGGGCGGGCCTTTCGGACCGCCCTGCTCGGAGATGGGGAGCGCGCCTGCTAGCCGCCGTAGCGCGCCACGGTCAGGCCTTCCATGTCGATCTCGGGCGCCTTGCCTGCGACCAGATCAGCCATCACGCGGCCGGTGCCGGCCGCCATGGTCCAGCCGAGCGTGCCGTGGCCGGTGCTCAGCATCAGGTTGGGAATGCGCGTGGCGCCGATGACCGGCGTGCCGTCGGGCGTCATCGGGCGCAGGCCCGTCCAGAAGGAGGCATCGCGCACGTTGCCGCCCTTGGGAAAGAGATCGGTCACGACGTGTTCGAGCGTGTCGCGCCGACGCGGGTTGAGCGCGAGGTCGAAGCCCGAGAGCTGCGCCGTGCCGCCCACGCGGATGCGGTCGCCCAGGCGGGTGACGGCCACCTTGAAGGTCTCGTCCATCACGGTGGATTCGGGTGCGCCGCCCGCATCGGCGATCGGCACGGTGATCGAGAAGCCCTTGACCGGGTACACCGGCAGGTCGATGCCCAGCGGCTTGACCAGCGCGGGCGAGTAGCTGCCTAGCGCGACCACGTAGCGGTCGGCGGTGAAGCTGCCCTGGTCGGTGCGCACCGCGGTCACGCCCTTGGCACGGTCGTGTTCGATCGCTTGGATGTTCACGCCGAAGCGAAAGGTCACGCCTTCAGCTTCCGCCAGCTTCGCGAGCGCCTGCGTGAACTTGAAGCAGTCGCCGGTCTCGTCACCCGGCAGGCGCAGCCCGCCGACGAACTTCTCCTTCACCGCTGCGAGCGCGGGCTCGTAGGGCAGGCAGCCGTCGCGGTCGAGCACCTGGTAGGGGACGCCGGAGGCCTTGAGCACTTCGACATCTTTCGCGGTGCCGTCGAGTTGCTGCTGCGTGCGAAAGAGCTGCAGCGTGCCCTGCATGCGCTCGTCGTACTGGATGCCCGTATCGGCGCGCAGCGCCTTCAGGCAATCGCGGCTGTATTCGGCCAGCCGCACCATGCGGCCCTTGTTGAGTTCGTAGCGCGCCTGCGTGCAGTTGCGCAGCATCGAGAGGCCCCAGCGCCACATCGCCGGATCCAGCATGGGCTTCACGACCAGCGGGCTGTGCTGCATCAGCATCCACTTGATGGCCTTGACCGGAACGCCGGGCCCGGCCCAGGGCGCCGAGTAGCCGGGCGAGACCTCGCCCGCGTTGCCGAAGCTGGTTTCGAGCGCAGGCGCCGGTTGGCGCTCCAGCACCGTCACCTCATGGCCGGCGCGTGCCAGGTAGTACGCCACCGAGGTGCCGATGACACCGCTGCCGAGAAT
This sequence comes from Variovorax sp. W1I1, assembly GCF_030815625.1. NCBI lineage: Bacteria > Pseudomonadati > Pseudomonadota > Betaproteobacteria > Burkholderiales > Comamonadaceae > Variovorax > Variovorax sp. W1I1. The sequence continues at coordinate 3,414,636 of NZ_JAUSWZ010000001.1, forward strand.
CAGGACCTGCATGAGAACCCCCTCTTTCTTGTAGGCCTAGCGCCGCAAGAGCCCGAGGGTACAGGCTAAGCGCTACAGGCCGAGAGCGTCTTGCAATCGCCGTGCCGGCCAGCGTTCTGGCTGCTTCGGCCAGGCTTCGAGCAGCGCGACCATGCGCGCATTGCGCGGGGCGCTCAGGCCGTGTTCCTGCGCGAGGCGCACGACCTCGCCGCTGAGCGCATCGATCTCGGTGCGGCGGCCGAGCGCCAGGTCGTCGGCCATGCTGGAACGCGCCTTGGCATCGATGCGCAGCATGCGCGCCGCGACGATGCGAAACAGCCAGTCGGGCAGGCGCAGCAGGCTCGAAAGCCGTTGCGCCGGTACGGCTGCCACCTGCGCGGGCGTGATGCCGCTTACGCCGAGCACACCCAAGGTTTCGTCGATGAGCGCGGCGAAGCACCGGCGGTAGCCTCGGTGCATCAGCTCCTCGCGCAGCGGCAGGCCCGAGAGCGCGTTGACCGGGTTGTTGAGATTCAGCAGCAGCTTGCCCCACTGCACCGGCAGCAAGTCTTGGTGCAGGTCGAGCGGCACACCGGCGCGTTCAAACACCGGCAGCCAGGGGCGCAGCGCCACGTCGTCCTTCGCGGCGAGCTGCCCGGGTGTGCCGCGATGGAAGGCGCCCTCGCCGATCTCGGCCACGTTGTACGGCACCATGCCCGGCAGCACGTTGAGCGACGGGCCGGCGTGCGATGCCGCCGCACTGTTGGAGATTCCGTTCTGCAGCGAGACGACCGTGGTGCCCGCAGGCAGCGCGAAGGCCAGTTCGCCCGCCGCCTCGGCGGTGGCGCCGCTCTTCACGCAGAGCAGCACCAGCGCGGGCTTTGCGCCGACAGGCACCTGCTCGCACAGGCGCAGCGCCGAAGGCTGGATGTGGTGCTTCGCGCCGTCGAGGTCGCTGAGCGAGAGGCCGTGGTCCGCGAGCTTCTTGAGCACGCGGGGCCGTCCGACGAAAGTGACGGGCACGCCCGCCGCGGCGAGCCGGCCGCCGATGTAGCAGCCGATGGTGCCCGCGCCCATCACAAGCACCTCGCCGGGTGGCGCGCCAGACTCCTTGCCGGGCAGCGCCTCTGTCATCAGACGCGTTCCGAGACCCAGCCCTGAACCGACTTCAGCGCGGCAGGCACGCCCGCCGCATCGGTGCCGCCGGCCATGGCCATGTCGGCCTTGCCGCCGCCCTTGCCGCCGACCTGTTGCGCCACGAAGTTGACCAGCTCGCCGGCCTTGGCCTTGCCCACGGTGTCGGCGGTGACGCCGGCCGCGATCTGCACCTTGTCGCCGTCGACGGCGGCCAGCACGATGATGGCGGTCTTGAGCTTGTCTTTCAGCTTGTCCATGGTGTCGCGCAGCGTCTTGGCGTCGGCGCCGTCGAGCTTGGCCGCGAGCACCTTGATGCCGTTGATGTCGACCGCTTGCGCGATGAGTTCGTCGCCCTTGGACGACGCGAGCTTGCCCTTGAGCGAACCCACTTCGCGCTCCAGCGCCCTCACCTGCTCCAGCACCTGCGAAAGGCGCCCCTGCAGCTCGGCAGCCGGCGACTTGAGCGTGGCGGCCACGCTCTGCACGGTCGATTCGAGGTCCTGGAGGTAGGTGAGCGCGTTGGCGCCCGTGACCGCCTCGATGCGGCGCACGCCGGCAGCCACGCCGCCTTCGCTCACGATCTTGAAGAGGCCGATGTCGCCGGTGCGGCCGACGTGCGTGCCGCCGCAGAGTTCGCGACTCGTGCCGATGTCCAGCACGCGCACGGTCTCGCCGTACTTCTCGCCGAACAGCATCATCGCGCCGGTCTTCTGGGCCGATTCCATGTCCATCACGCGCGCCTCTGTGGCGACGTTGGAAAGGATCTCGGCATTCACGCGCTTCTCGATCTCCAGGATCTGGTCGCGCGTGACGGGTGCGTTGTGTGCGAAGTCGAAGCGCGTCTTGTCGGCATCGACCAGCGAACCCTTCTGCTGCACGTGGTCGCCGAGCACTTCGCGCAGGGCCTTGTGCATCAGGTGAGTGACCGAGTGGTTGCGCATGGTCGCGTTGCGGCGCGCGCCGTCGACCGCGGCCTTCACCGCGTCACCGACCTTGAGCGTGCCCTGGGTCTGCGTGCCGTGGTGGCCGAACACGTCGGCCTTGATCTTCTGCGTGTCTTCCACGCCGAACTGCACGCCTTCGGCGCTGAGCACGCCCTGGTCGCCGACCTGGCCGCCGCTCTCCGAATAGAAGGGCGTGGTGTCGAGCACGACGATGCCGGGTTGGCCTTCCTTCAGTTCGTTGACGGCAGCGCCTTCGAAGTACAGCGCGACGACCTTGGCGCTTTCCTCGAGATGTTCGTAGCCGGTGAAGGTGTTGCCCGCGCCGGTGTATTCGACTTTGCGCTTCTGCTGGAAAGTACTTCCACCCCGGCCCTTCTCCTTCTGCGCTTCCATTTCCGCCCAGAAGCCGGCCTCGTCGACCGCAACTTCCCGTTCACGACAAACGTCTTGCGTCAGATCGAGCGGAAAACCGAAGGTGTCATGCAGTGTGAAAGCCACCTTTCCCGGCAACGTTTTCACGCCTTCTTGCAATTCGCCTTCGAGGATGGCCATGCCGTTGGCAATGGTCCGGAAGAAGCCTTCTTCTTCGACCTTCAACGTCTCGGTGATTTTTTTCTCGTCGGCCACGAGCTTGGGATACGCATCGCCCATGAGCTTCACGAGGTCGGGCACGAGCTTGTGGAAGAACGGCTTCTTCTGGCCCAGCTTGTAGCCGTGGCGAATCGCGCGGCGCACGATGCGGCGCTGCACGTAGCCGCGGCCTTCGTTCGAAGGGATCACGCCGTCGGACACCAGGAACGAGGTGGCGCGGATGTGGTCGGCGATCACGCGCAGGGAGTTGTTGCCCAGGTCCTTCTCGCCCGTTTCGCGAGCGGCGGCCTTGATGAGCGCGTCGAAGATGTCGATCTCGTAGTTGCTGTGCACGTGCTGCAGGATCGCGGCCAGGCGCTCCAGGCCCATGCCGGTGTCGACGCAAGGCGCGGGCAGCTTCTTGACCGAGCCGTCGGGCTGCATGTCGAACTGCATGAACACGTTGTTCCAGATCTCGATGTAGCGGTCGCCGTCTTCATCGGGGCTGCCGGGCGGGCCGCCGGGGATCTCGGGGCCGTGGTCGAAGAAGATTTCGGAGCACGGACCGCAGGGGCCCGTGTCGGCCATCATCCAGAAGTTGTCGGACATGTAGCGGCCGCCCTTGTTGTCGCCGATGCGCACGACGCGCTCGGGCGGCAGGCCGATTTCCTTGGTCCAGATGTCGTAGGCCTCGTCGTCCTCGATGTAGACGGTGGCCCAGAGTTTTTCGGCCGGGAGCTTGTAGACCTTGGTCAGCAGCTCGAAGGCCCAGGTGAGCGATTCGCGCTTGAAGTAGTCGCCGAAGCTCCAGTTGCCCAGCATCTCGAAGAAGGTGTGGTGGCGCGCGGTGTAGCCCACGTTCTCGAGATCGTTGTGCTTGCCGCCGGCGCGAAGGCACGCCTGGACCGAGGCGGCGCGCACGTAGTTGCGCTTGTCTTCGCCGAGGAACACGTCCTTGAACTGGACCATGCCCGAGTTGGTGAACATGAGGGTCGGGTCGTTGCCCGGCACCAGCGAGCTCGAAGGCACCACGGTGTGGCCCTTGGAGGCGAAGAAATCGAGAAAGGTCTTGCGGATGTCCGCGACCGTGAATGTGGGCTGGCTCATCTTTGGATTTCGTCTTCTGTCGAGGGCGGCCTGGCGATGGCGACCTCTCGTCGAAACCACTGCGTTGAACCGACCTAACTGCTTGATTTGCTTGAACAAACGATTATAGGTTTGCCCATGGCGCCCGGGCGTGGCCGGGGCCAAGGGCGCGATCGGGACGCCGCGGCTAATATGCGCCCTGGCGCCCGCGCGACCGAACCAAACGCAGCGAGCCCCGTCCTATTCATATGCACAACATGAATCAAGGAGTCCGCATGCCAGGTCTTGAGGCCGAACACTGGAAGATCGAGGACCTCGATTTCTCTCGCATCGCACTCGACAAGGTGCGCCTGGACGAGAACCTTTTCTACCTCGTGACCTCCGCCTCGTTCATCGAAAGCGGCTCGGACCTGTACACGCACAACCTGGTCGATTTTTTCCGCGGCGACGACGAAGTCACCGACTGGCTCTCCAACTACTGGGAACCCGAGGAGCTGCAGCACGGCCAGGCCCTGCGCGCCTATGTGCGCCACGTGTGGCCCGAATTCGAGTGGGACACGGCCTACCGCGGCTTTCTGGAGGAATACGCGACCTACTGCAAGGTCGAGCTCCTGGCCCCGACCCGCGCTCTCGAGATGACTGCGCGCTGCGTGGTCGAGACCGGCACCGCCACCTATTACCGCGCCATGGCCCGGGCCACCGACGAGCCGGTGCTGAGCGACCTGGCCACCCGCATCGCGACCGACGAAGTCAACCACTACAAGCACTTCTACCGGTTCTTCCGCCGCTACCGGGAGCAGGAAAAGCTCAGCCGTTTCCGCGTGATCGGCACCATCGGCCGGCGCACGCTGGAGCTCAAGAGCGAAGACGCCGACTGCGCCATCCGCCACGTCGTGAAGGCCCGGGCGCCCCATCGCGCCGACGACACGGCCTATGTGCAGCAGCTGAGCGCGCGCATGAACAGCACCATCCGCACCAACCTGAGCGCAGGCAGCACGCTCAAGATGCTGATGCGGCCCCTGGAGTTGCCCGCCGGGGTGCAGACGGTGATCCAGTACCCGATCAAGCAGTTCATGCAGCACGTGTTCCTGCGCTAGCCGCCTCGGAACCCTTCACCCCCCATCTTCCCCTGGGCATCACGGGAAAAATCGGTCCCCGCCGACAAGGGATGGGCCGTTTTCCCGGCCTTGTCCTGCATGGGTTTTTCGTGCTCGCATGATTGAATTTGGTATCCGAATCATTCATGGAGCAACCACGATGGAGGCCAAGGCATCACGCCTCGGGGGACGGAAAAGCGGCCTGCTGGGCATCGGCGTGCCAGGTTTGGACGACGTGCTGGGCGGGGGCATCGAGCCCAACCGCCTCTACCTGGTGGAGGGAACGCCGGGCGCCGGCAAGACGACCATCGCCCTGCAGTTCCTGCTCGAGGGTGCCAGGGCGGGCGAGTCGGTCCTGTACGTCACGCTCTCGGAAACCGCGAGCGAACTGGGCGGCGTGGCCAGCTCCCACGGCTGGGATCTGTCCGGCATTCATGTGCGCGAGATGCTTCCCGCGCAGGACAGCCTCCATCCCGAAGAGCAGTACACGATGTTCCATCCCTCGGAGGTGGAACTGAGCGAAACGACGCTGCGCATCCTCAGCGACGTCGACACGCTCAAGCCCTCGCGCATCGTGTTCGACTCGCTGTCGGAGTTGCGGCTGCTGTCGGGCACGTCGCTGCGGTACCGCCGGCAGATCCTCGCGCTCAAGCAGTTCTTCGCGGGCCGGCAATGCACCGTGCTGCTGCTGGACGACATGACCGCCACCGAGCACGACCTGCAGGTCCAGAGCATCGCGCATGCCGTGCTGCGGCTCGAGCAGCTCAACTCCGACTACGGCTCGGCGCGACGCCGCCTGCTGGTGGTCAAGTACCGTGGGCAGGCCTATCGCGGCGGCTTCCACGACTACAAGATCCATCGCGGGGGCCTGCAGGTGTTTCCACGGCTCGTGGCGTCCGAACACGCGACCAACGGACCGCTGGTCAAGATGCCCAGCGGCATCGCGGAACTGGACGATCTGCTGGGAGGCGGCCTCGAGAAGGGAACGAGCACCCTGTTCGTCGGGGCGCCGGGCACGGGCAAATCGTCGGTGGCCGTGCAGTTTGCCGTTGCCGCCGCCCGGCGCGGCGAATGCGCCGCGCTCTTCATCTTCGACGAGAGCGTCAATACGCTGCGCACGCGCTGCGCCGGCCTGGGAATGGACCTGGAGCCGTACATCGCGTCGGGCCACCTGCGCATCAAGCAGGTCGACCCCGCCGAGCTTTCGCCAGGCGAGCTGGTCCACGAGATCCGCCTGGCCGTGACCGAGCATGCCGCGACGGTCATCGTCATCGACAGCCTGAACGGCTATCTCAACGCCATGCCCGACGAGCGCTTTCTGATCGTCCAGTTGCATGAACTGCTCACCTACCTCGGGCAGGCCGGCGTGGCCACGCTGCTGGTCGGCGCGCAGCACGGGCTGATCGGCATGCAGATGCAGACACCGGTCGATGCCAGCTACCTGGCGGATGCGGTCGTCCTGCTGCGCTACTTCGAGTTCGAGGGCGAGGTCCGGCAGGCCATCTCGGTGCTGAAGAAACGCGGCGGCGCGCACGAGCGGACCATTCGCGACTTCTCGATGACCAGCAGCGGGTTGCATGTGGGCGAGCCCCTGCGCCACTTCCGGGGCATCCTGAGCGGCATTCCGGTGCCTATCGATGGCGTCACCGCCACCCCGCCGTGACGACGAACGCGACGGCCTCCACCATCACGCAAGAAGACACGCAACTGCGCGTCCTGCTCAGGACGGCAACTTCGAGGGACGCCGTGATGGCGACGGCCGTGCTCGAACGCGCCGGCATCGCCACCCGGGTCTGCGCCACGCTGCTGGAGCTGGTGCTGGAAATCGGCCGGGGTGCGGGCGCCATCCTGGTGTCCGAGGAAATGCTGTCGGGCGACGACGCCGCCGCCCTGTCGGACGCGGTGTCGATGCAGCCGCCCTGGTCGGACCTGCCGGTGCTGGTGCTTGCCCGCCAGGGCGCCGATTCGCGCGCCATCGCCGTGGCCATGGAAGGCATGGCCAACGTCACGGTGCTGGAGCGGCCGATACGTGTGGCGGCGCTGGTCAGCGCACTGCGAAGCGCCCTGCGGGCCCGGCGGCGCCAGTACGAGCTGCGCCGCATCCTCGATGACCTGAGCGAAGCCGACAAGCGCAAGACCGAGTTCCTCGCCACGCTGGCGCACGAGCTTCGCAACCCGATGGCGCCGCTGAGCACGGCGCTGGCCATCCTCACGCGCAAGCCGCTTACGCCCGAGGCCGCACTGCCCTACTACCAGCTCATGGGCCGCCAGATCGACCACATGGTGCGCCTGGTGAACGACCTGATGGAGGTTTCGCGCATCACCCGCGGGAAGATCGAACTCCAGCTCGGCGAGTTGAAGATCGACCAGGTGATCCGCGATGCGGTGGAACTCAGCCGCCCGCTGATGGACGCCGGCCGCCATCGGCTGGAGGTGCATGCAGCGGATGCTCCGCTGGCCGTCCAAGGCGACGGCGTGCGACTCACGCAGGTGTTCTCGAACCTCCTGAACAACGCGGCCAAGTACACACCCGAAGGCGGACGGATCGACGTGTTCGTCGAGCGCGACGGCACGAATGCGGTGGTTCGCATCCGCGACAACGGTGCCGGCCTCCCGCGGGACATGCTGGCGTCGATCTTCGACATGTTCGTGCAAGTGAGCGGCACGGCCAGGGCCGCCCAGGGCGGCCTGGGCATCGGGCTCACGCTGGTGAAGAGCCTGGTGGAACTGCATGGCGGTACGGTCAGCGCAAAGAGCGAGGGCCTCGGCCAGGGCAGCGAGTTCGTGGTGACGCTGCCATTGGCGATCGCGCACGACGCGGGCGCCGGGAAGCGCGCGGCACCCTCGACCGAGGCGGCCATCGCGCGGCACGACATCCTGGTGGTCGACGACAACCGGGACGCGGCGGAGTCGCTGGCGGCGCTGCTGGGCCTCCTCGGGGCGCGCACGGCGGTGGCGTTCAGTGGCGCCGAAGCACTGAAGATCGCAGAAAGTTTTCGTCCTTCGCTGGCGATCCTGGACATCGGCATGCCCGGAATGGACGGCTGCGAACTGGCCCGCAGGCTTCGGGCCGACCCGGCGCGCAGCGGGCTGACGCTGATCGCCCTCACGGGCTGGGGCCAGCCGGACGACAGGGTGCGCATTGCCCAGGCCGGCTTCGACCATCACCTGCTGAAACCCGTCGACATGGAAGAGCTGTCGATGGCGCTGCGACGGCTGGCGCAGCGCTAGCTGAAGGGTCGCTTCAAGCGCCGCTGAACCGGCGCAGCGCGCGGTGGCCGAGCCGGGTGAGTTCGGTCACCGTTGCCACCGGCACGCCGGCCTCGGCGGACCGCTTCGATGGAAGCACCGCCTTGACGCAGCCCTCCATCAGCAGGGCCTGTACGGCGGCAATACCTTGCGCGCCCGCGACGGTGGCGGGCAATCGCTGCGTGGAGAGGTAGTGCAACAACGTGTGGCGCATCTTCTTGAATCCCTGGACGCTTGATGGAGATGCGGAGCGCGGAGAAAGAAATCTTGACGACCTTCAGCCTCGAGGAACCGCTCGATGAGCGGGTGCAAAAGCAGATGCAGAAGCGACCTCTACCAACGCCGGAAGACCGTCAAGATTCAGTATCGTTCTCCAACCTTAAGCCGGGCTGAAGACCGGCTGTGCGTCATCGCAATCAAGGTAACTAGGTTAGTGATGCGACCGGTCTCCCGCCAGTGCCGAAAGTCATCTGCATCTGCATCCGGCAGCCTTCCTGATCGAGCCTCTTACAGATGCTGCGCGACGATCACCACTGCCCCGGCCAGCGAGATGGCTCCACCAATGACTTTTCTCAACGTCTTCATGCGACTCTCCAACAGCGAAGTGAGTCGTCATGGTGCCGCGTCTGCACCTGCCGCGGGTTTGACAATATTCATCCCCGGGATAGGGACGGCCCTCAGGTCGCGGAGGTCAAGCCCGGCTTGCGGTTGCCATCCAGCGAATACAGCTGGGGCCGGTCCTCCGCGAGGACGTCGGCGGGTCCCTGCTCCGCGCCGCGCGGCTGCCTATAGAGCTCGCTCTCGAGCCGCCTCACACGCTCTGCGTACATTCGCGCCAATGCGCTGTGATGCTCCGCCGCAGCCTGGTGTTCGATGCGGGCCATCTGTGCTTCCTCGAGCAATGCCGACGCCCTTTTGAGGTATGCGGTGTGGCTCGGACGAAACAAGAAGTCGAAGGTCATTTCATGCTCCTTGCCGCAAAAAGTGCGGTGAAGAGATGTTCCTCCCGCGAGCACCATGACGTCTGTCAGAGCGCACCTACCCCGGTTTCTGCAACCACTTTTTACCTAGCACATGGCCATGTCAGGTTTTCCATTTCCAATGGGGACAATGTTGTGGAAAACCATGTGTGAAGAGTTCAGGATCGTTGCCTGGCGTGGCCTGCAACACGGTGCCTGCAAAAGCAGCAGCAGGCGAAAAATATTTGGATGCGCCGCAGATTTCGTTCTTTGCCGGGCACAAAAGCGCCATCTGCTACAATCCGCCTCCGCCCGGACTTGCTCTGGGTGTTGCCTGGCCAGGCAAGCCGAGTCTCACACCGGCGCGTCGAAAGTCACTCCGACGAAAAAAATAACAGGTGGCTTCCGCAATTGAACATTTGCCGTAACCGTGGACCGCGTGAGAGTTCACGACCACATTCTCAAAAAAAAGCCCGCCTCGTGCGGGCTTTTTCATGGCCGAACGATTCGGGCTAGCCCGGGATTTCGCTCTCGAGTTCCCGCTCCGTCCCGCGCGGAAGCTCGGCCAGGAACGTCGACACGATGATGGCCGCGGCCCGATCCACCTCGAGCACATCGGTGATCCCGAACTTGAGCGAAGCCGTCTTGCCCGTGGAGCCGAGCGGCCTGCGCAACTCCAGAAGAACCTCGGCCGCCAGTTCACGATCGGTGCGCGCGCGGCCGTCCGGCCGCATCACCCACCGGTCGACCTGGTCGACCGGCATGCCGCGAAAAACTCCCACGACGGGGAAATACTGGAACCGCTCTTCATCGAGCCGGATCGGAATGCTGAAGCGGCACACGAATGTGTCCACCTCAGGTGACAGTTCATTCATAACTCCCATGAGACACCTCTTTTTGTTGCAAAGAGTGTGCTGCAGCGATCCGCACATTGGGAATGTGTCGGCCTGCGACATAAGGCACAAAGACACAATTACACAAACTTGATGGCCAAAAAATGGCATTAATTCACAGCCGTTAGGAAAGCGAAGCCCAAAAAAAACCCAGCACGCGGCTGGGTTGAATCTCTTCAAGTGCTGTCACACACAGAGAACTCGCAGTTCGAAGCGAGTCCGCAAAATCTAGGGCTTCGCACAAGCCGCCTTTGTCAGACGAGACCGACACTTCAGACTCATCTCCCATCCGAGTGGCTTTCGCGCCTGCCAAATACTTCACGTTTTTAGGTGTGTCCTACGCGAACAGCCTATTTTTGGCTTACAGCCGATAACAACTGCGCCACCGACGATCGAGGGGCTGTCACGCAACAGGGCCGCATAGAAGAAGAGCTCTCTGTTTCGTCCTTAGAGCGCCCTCAAAGGGCTCCTCGAACCCGCTTCGGCGGGTATTTTTTTTGCCCGTCAGATCCGTCCGATCTTCGTCCTGCCCGAACCTAGTCGGCGGCAAGGGCCTGCGCCGGCGCGTAGGGCATCGGATCGGCATCGAAGCGCTCGAATCCGCAGTAGCAGAGAAAGTGGCGACCGGCGGCGCGCCCGAACAGCGTCATGCCGAGCTTCCCTGCCAGCTCGTGCCCCATCGCGGTGACGCCGTTGCGCGAGACGATGATCGGCACGCCCATGTGAGCCGACTTCATCACCATCTCGCTCGTCAGGCGCCCCGTTGTGTAGAAGACCTTGTCTCCGCCGTCGATGCCATGGACCGCCATCCACCCGGCGATGGAGTCGATGGCGTTGTGACGCCCGACGTCTTCCACGAACACCAGCATCTCGGTTCCGCTGAAGAGCGCGCAACCGTGCACCGACCCTGCCTGCCGATGCACGCTGTTGCGCGATTTCATCAGTTCGAGAATGCGCAGCAGCGTGTCCTGCGCGATGCGCGCCGACTGCGACGTCGGCAGCTGGACGGCGCCGATCTGGGCCATTGCATCGCCGAAAACGGTGCCCTGCCCGCAGCCGGTGGTCACGACCCGGCGCGCGGTCTTCTCTGCGAGGCCGTCGATGCCGCGATGCGTCTTCACGGCCGCGGCGTCCACGCTCCAGTCGACATCGATGCTCTCGACGTCGCTCGCATGGCGGATCAGGTCCTGGTTGAGCAGATAGCCCAGCACCAGCAAGCCGGGCGCGGCGCCCAGGGTCATCAGCGTCACGAGTTCGCGCTTGTCCACGAAGACCGTCAACGGCCGCTCCGCCGGAATATCGATGTCGCGGCGTTCTCCGTGCTGATCGACGATCTCGATGCGGCGCAAGAGCGTGCCGCGCACCTGATTCAGCCGAGGCGCGTCGGCACGCCGGGGCAACTGGACCGCGTCGAAAGCCAGCGGCTCTTCGTCTTCAAATGTGGGCATGCGAAATCCTACGCCACCGCGGGTTCCGCCTCCGTGCTTTCGCGGCCGTAGCCCGTTGTCGGCGCCGGGGTTCCCCCCGCCGTGATGGCCACCGCGCAGTACTTGAATTCTGGAATCTTGCCGAACGGATCGAGCGCCGCATTCGTCAGCAGATTGGCGGCCGCTTCGTAATAGGCGAACGGAATGAACACCGCTCCCGTCGGTGTGCCGTCGTCGCGTCGCACGCTCAGCGCGACCTCGCCACGACGAGACTTCACGGTGATCACGTCGCCCGCTTCGACACCCAGCTTGCGCAGATCGCCACCGTTCATCGATGCAGTGGCAATCGGTTCGATCGCATCGAGCACGCTGGCCCGCCGCGTCATGCTGCCGGTGTGCCAATGCTCCAGCTGGCGGCCGGTGATCAGGACGAAGGGAAATGCCGCGTCGGGCCGCTCATTGGCAGGAATGATGTCCGCCGGCACCAGCTTGACGCGGCCGTCCTTCGTCGCGAACGTGTCGATGAACACGGTGGGTTGCCCTGGATCGTCCTCGGACAAGCAGGGGTAGGTCACGCTCTGCTCGCGTTCGACGCGTTCCCATGTAACGCCTTCGATGACGGCATGCATCGCCTGGCGCATTTCTTCGTAGACCGCCGCGACGCCGCACTCGGGACCTTCGTAGTTCCACGACAAGCCCAGGCGCTCCGCGATCTGCTGAATGATCCACAGGTCGGGCTTGGCATCGCCAGGCGGATTCAGTGCGCGGCGGCCCATCTGGATCATGCGATCCGTGTTCGTGACGGTCCCGGTCTTTTCCGGCCATGCGCTCGCCGGCAGCACGACATCGGCATACCAGGCGGTCTCGGTCATGAAGATGTCCTGGACTACCAGATGATCGAGCGAGGTCAGCGCATGGCGTGCATGGTTCAAGTCCGGGTCGCTCATCGCGGGGTTCTCGCCCATGATGTACATGCCGCGGACCTTGTGCGGATCGCTGTCCGGCGCAAGCGCCTTGTGCATGATCTCCACGACGGTGTAGCCGGGCTTGTCGTCCAGCGGCGCGTCCCAGAAATTTTCGAACCACGCGTGCACGCCCGGATCGTCCACACGCTGATAGTTCGGCAGCATCATGGGGATCAGGCCCGCGTCGCTCGCGCCCTGCACGTTGTTCTGTCCGCGCAGCGGGTGCAATCCGCTGCCGGGCTTGCCGATCTGCCCCGTGACACTCACGAGCGCGATCAGGCAACGCGCGTTGTCGGTGCCATGCACGTGCTGGCTGATGCCCATGCCCCACAGGATCATCGAGCCCTTGCTCGTCGCGAACTCGCGCGCGACCTCGCGAATCGTCTCGGCCGGAATGCCGCAGATCGGCGCCATCGCTTCCGCGGAATACCCCTGCACATTGGCCTTCAGCGCCTCGTAGTTGCTTGCGCGACGGGTCAGGAAATCGGCATCGACCAGGCCTTCGTCGATCACGGTGTGGATCAGCGCATTGAGCAGCGCCACGTCGGTGTCGGCGCGGAACTGCAGCGTGCGCCAGGCATGCCGGCCGATGTCCGTCACCCGCGGATCGGCAAGCACGATCTTCGTGCCGCGCTTTGCGGCGTTCTTCATCCATGTCGCGGCGACCGGGTGATTGGCCGTCGGGTTCGATCCGATCACCAGGATCAGCCCCGCGTGCTCGACGTCGCTGACCTGGTTGCTCACCGCGCCGGAGCCGACGCCTTCGAGCAGTGCCGCGACGCTGGAGGCGTGGCACAGGCGCGTGCAGTGATCGACGTTGTTGCTGCCGAAGCCGGTGCGCACCAGCTTCTGGAACAGATAGGCCTCTTCGTTGCTTCCCTTGGCCGATCCGAAGCCGGCCAGGGCCTTGAGACCATGCGTGTCGCGCAAGGACTTGAGCTTGCTGCCCGCCAGGTCGAGCGCCTCTTCCCAGGTCGCCTCGCGGAACACCTTGCTCCAGTCGGCCGGGTCACCGATCGCATCGGGGTCCTTGGGCACGCCGGCTCTGCGGATCAGCGGCTTGGTCAGCCGTTGCGGATGGTGTGCGTAGTCGAAGCCGAAGCGCCCCTTGACGCACAGGCGGTTGTGGTTCGCCGGACCATCGCGGCCGTCGACGCTCACGATGACCTCGTCCTTCACGTTGTAGGTCAGCAGGCAGCCGACGCCGCAGAACGGGCACACCGAGTCGACCTTGCGGTCCACCTCCTGGGCACCGATGTGGCTTTTGGGCATGAGTGCACCGGTCGGGCAGGCCTGGACGCATTCGCCGCAGGCCACGCAGGTGCTGTCGCCCATGCCGTCCTGCAGGTCGAACACGATCGCGCTGTCGTGGCCGCGAAAGGCGTAGCCGATCACGTCGTTGACCTGCTCCTCGCGGCACGCGCGCACACAGCGGTTGCATTGGATGCAGGCGTCGAGATTGACGGCCATGGCCGGGTGCGACAGGTCGGGCGCGGGTTGCGTCCGGCTGATGGCCGCCAGCGCGGGGCGGACTTCGACATCCATGCGCGATGCCCACTCGCTCAGCTCGCCATGCTGCAGCGTCTCGTCGTTGCCGATCCACTTGTGGCCCTTCTGCGGCATGTCCGACAGCAGCATTTCGAGCACCATCTTCTGGCTCTTGAGGGCGCGCTCGCTTTTCGCCTGCACCTTCATGCCCGCGACGGGCGCGCGGCAGCAGCTCGGCGCCAGGGTGCGCTCGCCATCGATCTCGACCATGCAGGAGCGGCAATTGCCGTCCGCCCGATAACCCGGCGTGTAGCAAAGCCGCGGAATCTCGACGCCGTGCCGATCCGCCACCTGCAGGATCGTTTCGCCCTCGTAGCCCTGGACCGGCTTACCGTCGAGTTCGAACTCGACGACGGCGGGCGTCAGGAGGGTTCCTTCGCGTGCATTCATTCAAAGCACCTCGTGGGGGAAATATTTCTGGACGCAGCGAACCGGATTCGGTGCCGCCTGACCGAGCCCGCAGATGGACGCGTCGACCATGACCTGGTTCAGGTCCTCCAGCGTGGCATGGTCCCAATTGGGTTCCGCCATCAACTGGGCCGCCTTGCCGGTACCGACACGGCACGGCGTGCACTGGCCGCAACTCTCGTGCTCGAAGAAATGCATCATGTTCAGCGCGGCGTCGCGGGCCCGGTCCTTCTGGCTCAGCACGATGACGGCGGCCGAGCCGATGAAGCAGCCGTGCGGCTGCAGCGTGTCGAAATCGAGCGGAATGTCGCTCATGCTCGCTGGCAGGATGCCGCCCGACGCTCCGCCGGGCAGGTAGGCATACAGGTCGTGCCCCGGGAGCATTCCGCCGCAGAACTCGTCCACCAATTCGCGCAATGTGATGCCTGCCGGCGCCAGCTTGACGCCAGGCTCCCGCACCCGGCCGCTCACGCTGAACGACCGGAGGCCGTGGCGTCCGTTGCGGCCGAAATCGCTGAACCATGCCGCACCACGCTCGACGATGTCGCGCACCCAATAGAGGGTCTCGAAGTTGTGTTCGAGCGTCGGCCGGCCGAACAACCCGATCTGCGCGATGTAGGGCGGCCGCATGCGTGGCTCGCCCCGCTTGCCTTCGATGCTCTCGATCATCGCGGACTCCTCGCCGCAGATGTACGCGCCCGCGCCACGCCGAAGCTCGATGCGCGGCAACGCACAAGGCGGATTTGCCTGCAGCAGTGCGAGTTCGCGTTCGAGGATCGCGCGGCAGCCGTGGTACTCGTCGCGCAAATAGACATAGCAGGCGTCGATGCCGACCACTGTGGCGGCGATCAGCAGTCCTTCGAGGAATCGATGAGGGTCACGCTCCAGATAGGTTCGATCCTTGAACGTCCCGGGCTCGCCTTCATCGATGTTGACGGCCATCAGGCGCGGCGCCAATTGCTGCCGCACGATGCCCCACTTGCGCCCCGCGGGAAAGCCCGCGCCGCCAAGGCCGCGCAGGCCGGAATCGGTCATTGTTTTCAGTACGTCGTCTGCCGGCCAGGCGCCGGAGGCCACCGCGGCCGCGAGCTGATAACCACCGCGCGCTCTGTATGCCTGATAGCCGACATAGGCAGGTGCCGTTTCTTCTGGCGATGAGGTGATCGACACCGGTCCCGCCGCTGCGGCATCGAATGTCCCGTCGTCGGTAGGCAACCCGTGCGCCCTCGCGTCCTGATCGACTGCTGCCTTGACATTGGCCGCCGTGGCCCTGACCACGGGGGCCTGGCCGATCACCGCCACCGGCGCCTGCTCGCAGCGCCCGACACAAGGTGCCGCGATCACCCGCACGTCGGCGCCGAGAATTGCCGGCAGGCGCTGCAAGAGATCGCGGGCACCCGCCAGTTCGCACGAGAGCCCGTCGCAGACGCGCACGGTCAGCGCGGCGGGCTGGTCGTCGCCGCGAAGCACTTCGAAGTGGTGGTAGAAGGTCGCCACTTCGAAGACCTCGGCCATCGGCAGATTCATTTCCCGAGCGAGCGCAACGAGATGCCGGTCGTGCAGGCATTGCCACTCGTCGTTGAGGCGGTGCAGATGCTCGATCAGCAGGTCTCGCCTGTGCGGCCCGGGTCCGAGCAGCGCCTGGACCTCTTCGAGTGCCACGTGGTCGGGTTGGCGTCCCTTGAGCTTGCCCTTGCGGCGTATCTGACCGCGGAGTTCGTCCAATGTGGCTAGTCGCACCGGTTCAGGTGCGCGCATGGCTGTGGTCATGGCATCGGCGAAGCGATCAGGCCTCGCAGCAGTGGGTGGGGTTAAAGGTATGTGGGATCAACATGACGCCAGCGGCGGCACATTCCGTGTGTCGGGCGCGGACAAGTCCTGCTTGGCCACCCGGTTGAGTGACGATGCTGATGGGCGCCCGAGGCCAGGTCATTGATCGTGGTCAACTTATTGCAGCACGGCGATCGGGCGAAACCCGAAGCTCGCCATGCTGCGGAGTTGCCTCGGCGTTTGCCCATGCGACTCCTTATTTGCGCGGCATGCTACCCCATGTATTCTTGTGGCGTATCGACGAGACGGCGGCTGTACTTCCGTCGCGCGGGCACCCCCAACTGTCCCTGAGCATCGCTGAAGCATCGACTATCGTTCGCCCCATGCCCTCCTCGGAAACCCCTGCGATCTCCGCCTCCGGCCGCCCGACGCTCGATGTCGCGGTCGTCATGCGCCGCGAGCGGCTGCACGGCCCGTCCAGCCACTGGCAACCCTGGCGTTGGACGCTCGACAGCGTGATGCCCGACGAGCCCGGTTTCGGCACCGAGCCGCGCTTGCTGCACGACGACGAAGGCGAGCAACGCTGGTTGCATCCGGGCTTGAAGGTCGAACTGTTCCGCGACGAGGCCGAGGGCTACCACCTCAACGCGACCACGCCGACGCCCTGTTGGTTCGTGCTCTGGCGCATGGACGAGGAGGCGACGCTCGGACCCGAGCCGATTCCGCGTCCGGTCGTGGTGACGCTCAGCTACTACGAGGCCGGGCGCTGGCTCGACGCGCAGGAAACCGTCGAGCAGGTGCCGGCGCCTACGGAAGTGATCGATTGGGCACGCGCTTTCGTGGACGAGCACTACGTGATCGAGCCGAAGCGACGTCGTCGGCCCGAGAGTTTCCGGTCGCTGGTCGATCGTTTCGGCAATGCCGCGAGCGTGACGACCGAGAAGAAGCGCGGGCGGGGAGCCGGGGATGTCTGAGGGCTTTCTCGGACGGTGGTCACGGCGCAAGCAGGAGGCGCGCGACGAAGTGCCGGTGGTGCCCGCAGAAGAAAAGATGCCGCCTTCCGTCGCACTCGCTCCGGCGTCGGACGCCGAGCCCGCGCAGCAAGTAACGGAACAGGCCGCTCCTCCCGCCCTCCCCCCGGAGAACGATCCGGAGCAAGCCGCACAGCCGCTGACGCTCGCGGATGTCGACGGACTGGGCATCGAATCGGACTACAAGCCTTTCCTGGCCAAGGAGGTCGCGCCGGAGGTCAAGAACGCGGCCTTCCGCAAGCTCTTCTCCGATCCGCATTTCAATGTGATGGACGGTCTCGACACCTACGTCGACGACTATTCCAAGCCCACGCCGATGCCCGACAGCGTGTTGCGCCAGATGGCGAGCGCCAAATTCCTGAAGCTCTTCGACGAGGAGCCCGAGCGCATTCCCCCTGAAACCCCCAAAGCCATGGGGGCGGAGGACGTGGCACAGTCCAACGATTCCGGAGATCTTCCCAGCCCGCCGGTTGCCGATGCGCAACCAGCCAGCCAAGAAAACGATGACCACCACGCTGATCTGCGACTGCAACCAGACGATGCCGCTCGAGCCGAAGACACTCGGCGCGGCACTGGCTGAATCCCTTCCCCTGCATTCGGCGCTCTGCCGCCGCGAAGCCGCTTCCTTCCAGCGCGCCATCCAGTCCGGAGACGAAGTGGTCGTCGCCTGTACCCAGGAAAAGCGGCTGTTCGGCGAACTCGCCACGCAGACGCCCGCTGCGACCTCCCCGATCCGCTTCGTCAACATCCGCGAGACAGGCGGATGGAGCCGCGACGCGAAAAGCGCGATGCCCAAGATCGCAGCGCTCCTGGCCGCGGCCAGCCTGCCCGAGCCCGAACCGGTCTCGACCGTGAGCTACAACAGCCAGGGCCGGCTGCTGATCATCGGGCCTCTCGACGAGGCCGAGCGCGCTGCGGCCTTGGTCGGCGACACGCTCGACGTGACCCTCATGGCACAGGGTCCGGGCGCACTCGGCGGCACACAGGAGCGCCGCTGGCCGGTGATCGCGGGCCGCATCGATTCGCTCGCAGGCTGGCTGGGCGCCTTCACGCTCCGCTGGACGCGCGACAACGCGATCGACCTCGACCTGTGCACGCGCTGCAATGCCTGCATCGCAGCCTGCCCCGAACAGGCGATCGGCCTGGATTACCAGATCGACAACGCCCGCTGCACGTCGCACCGCGATTGCGAGCGCGCCTGCACCGTGGCCGGTGCGATCAATTTCGCGCGCGAGCCTCAGGTGCTCGACGCCGCGTTCGACCTGGTGCTCGATCTCGGCGCCTCGCCGCGCATCGATTGGCATGCGCCGCCCCAGGGCTACTTCCACCTGCCGGGCGGCGTCGCGCATGCCGACGGCCTCCAGACGCTGCTGCGCGTGCGCGAACTGGTCGGGGAGTTCGAAAAGCCCAAGTTCTTCGACTACAAGCAGAGCCTCTGCGCGCACAGCCGCAACGAGGTGGTCGGCTGCAATGCCTGCGTCGAGGTGTGTTCGGCCCACGCCATTGCCAGCGACAGGCAGCGCCAGCGCATCGTGGTCAATCCGAACCTGTGCGTCGGCTGCGGCGCGTGCACGACGGTCTGCCCGACAG
Organism: Variovorax sp. W1I1; assembly: GCF_030815625.1. Lineage (NCBI taxonomy): Bacteria > Pseudomonadati > Pseudomonadota > Betaproteobacteria > Burkholderiales > Comamonadaceae > Variovorax > Variovorax sp. W1I1. The sequence goes on from NZ_JAUSWZ010000001.1 coordinate 3,433,289, forward strand.
GCGCGCTGGGCTACACGTACCCCCGTGCTCCCGATCAAGGACTCAAGCTGCGCAAGCTGCTCACCACCTATGCCGCCGCGGGCGGCCGCGATGCCGCGCTGCTGCTGCACAGCCAGGAAGGCGGCCAGGCGCTGGTCGAGCAACTCGGACGGCAGGCGCAACTGGGCAAGGCGCAAGGCGTGCCGGCCCGGGTCATTCCGGTGGGACTCTTTCACGCGGCGAGCACCGGCATCGATCTGTGGCTCAGTGCGATCGCCTTCGGTGCTTCGCAGGTGGTGGTGCTTTGTACCCGCGAGGAAGCGCCGCAGTACCTGGCAGCGCTCAAGAAGCAGATGGAGATCGCCCAGGCGCTGTTGCTGGGCCTGGGCTACACCGGAACCCACTTCCGCGTGATCGAGGCCGATTCGGCGGCGGTGCTGGATGCCGCGCTTGCCGGCTTGCGCACGACGACACAGCAAGTGCCTGCAGCCCCGGCCCGTTTCGCAATCGGCGCGGTCAAGCGCGACAGGCTCGAGATGGCGCTCGACCATTTGATGGGTGCGGCCCCTGCCCTTCAGGCGCCTGCCGATGCGCCATTGGCCTTCGACCTGCCTCCAGGCTCACCCTTGGGTGCCATCGCAGTCGACAAGGAAAAGTGCACGCTGTGCCTGGCCTGTGTCAGTGCCTGCCCGTCCGGCGCGCTGCTGGACAGCCAGAGCGCGCCGCAGTTGCGCTTCATCGAGAAGAACTGCGTTCAATGCGGCTTGTGCGAGATCACCTGCCCCGAGGATGCCGTCTCGCTCGTGCCACGCCTGCTGGCTTCGCCCGAACGCAAGCAGCAGGTGCTTCTCAACGAGGCAAAGCCCTGGGCATGCATCCGCTGCAGCAAGCCCTTCGGCACGCAGAAGGCGATCGAGGCCATGCTCGGCAAGCTGGCGGGTCACGCGATGTTCCAGGGGGAAGCGCTGGAGCGCCTCAAGATGTGCAGCGACTGCCGGGTCATCGACCTCTACAGTGCCACCAACGAAGTGAAGATCGCCCCGCTATGAGTGAGACCTTTCCCGCGTCCTCCGCGCTCGACGAGGAAGTGGCACGCGCCGAGCTCTACGGCCTGCTGGCGCGCCTTTGGTACGCAGCACCCGATGCCGGGCTGCTGGAGGCTTTCCAGGTTGCGCCGACCGAGGCTCCGGCCGCGGGCGCCTTTTTAGAGGAGCCGTGGCGCCAACTGGTCGGCATCGCGCGCGACACCAGCGCAGCCGCCACGCACGACGAGTACGACGCGCTCTTCGGCGGCATCGGCAAGCCCGATATCTTCCTTTTCGGCTCGCATTACCTGAGCGGCTTTCTCAACGACAAGCCGCTCGTGCAACTGCGTCACGACCTCGACCGGCTGGGTCTTGCGCGCACCGAGGCCACCTACGAAACCGAGGACCACATCGCCTGCCTGTTCGAGGTGATGCGCTACCTGATCGCCGGCGACGACGTGGCCGTCGCCAACCTTACACAACAACAGGCTATTTTCTCGAAGCACATCCAGCCCTTCTTGCCCGCGTTGTGCGACGCTGTCGCCCAGCATCCCAAGGCCCGGTTCTATGCAGCGCTCGCGGTCTTCACACGCGCGTTCGGCGAGGTCGAGGCACAGGCTTTCGACATGATGGCCTGATGGCCTGATGGAAGGGGAAACCGGGTTGCCCGTGAAGTGTTGCTGGTCTAGTATCCAAAAGCACTCACGTATTTCATGACGTGTCACGCCTAGCCACTCCTGGAGCCAATATGCAGGACAGCCAAAAAGACACCGGCCTCAAGCCGGCCTCCCGTCGGGGATTCTTCCTAGGCGCCGCCACCGCCGGCGTCGCCGCAGCAGCCGTCACGGCGCTGCCGAAAATTGTCGAGGCGCCCGTCGCCACCGCCGCTCCCTCCTTGCCGCCTGCGCCCGAAAACGGCGGTGGCTATTCCCTGAGCGAGCACGTCAAGCGCTACTACAAGACCGCTTCAGCCTGAGGAGTCCCCGTGCTTCTGACAAGAAAATCCCCGGGCAGCGCGAGTCAACGTGACTCCGACCCGTCCACCGCCACTTCACCCTTCGTCCACAGCCTGCGGCGCGGCCTTGCGAATGCACTGCCGACGATGGACCGGCGTGCCTTCCTGCGGCGCTCCGGCCTCGGTGTCGGTGTGGGCCTTGCTGCCAGCCAGCTCACCCTGATCCAGAAGGCTCGGGCGGCCGACGGCAGACCCGTCGCCATCGGCGCCGGCAAGATCGAGGTGAAGCGCACCGTGTGTTCGCACTGCTCGGTGGGCTGCGCCTCCGATGCGGTGGTCGAGAACGGTGTGTGGGTGCGGCAAGAGCCGGTGTTCGACTCGCCCATCAACCTTGGCGCCCACTGCGCCAAGGGCGCCGCGCTGCGCGAACACGGCCATGGCGAATACCGCCTTCGCTATCCGATGAAGCTCGTGAACGGCAAGTACGAGCGAATCAGCTGGGACACTGCGCTCGACGAAATCACCGCCAAGCTCAAGGAGCTCACCAAGGCCAGCGGTCCCGATGCGATCTACTGGATCGGCTCGAGCAAGCACAGCAACGAGCAGTCGTACCTGCTGCGCAAGTTCGTGAGCTTCTTCGGCAGCAACAACTGCGACCACCAGGCGCGCATCTGCCACTCGACCACGGTCGCGGGCGTGGCGAACACATGGGGCTACGGCGCCATGACCAATTCGTACAACGACATGCGCAATGCGAAGGTCGCGATGTACATCGGCTCGAACGCCGCCGAAGCGCACCCGGTGAGCATGCTGCACATGCTGCATGCGAAGGAAAACGGCTGCAAGATGATCGTGGTCGACCCGCGCTTCACCCGCACGGCGGCCAAGGCCCACGAGTACGTGCGCATCCGCTCGGGCTCGGACATCGCGTTCCTGTTCGGCATCCTGCACCACATCTTCAAGAACGGCTGGGAAGACAAGCGCTACATCAACGACCGCGTCTACGGCATGGACGAGGTGCGCGCGGACGTGATGAGCAAGTGGACGCCCGACAAGGTCGAAGAGGCCTGCGGCGTCAGCGAGGCCCAGGTGCTGAAGGTCGCCACGATGCTCAACGAGAACCGGCCGGGCACCGTGGTCTGGTGCATGGGCCAGACGCAGCACACCATCGGCAATGCGATCGTGCGAGCTTCCTGCATCCTGCAACTGGCGCTCGGCAACGTCGGCAAGTCGGGCGGCGGCACCAACATCTTCCGCGGCCACGACAACGTGCAAGGCGCGACCGACGTCGGCCCCAACCCCGATTCGCTGCCCGGCTACTACGGCCTGGTCGAAGGTTCTTGGAAGCACTTCGCCGCGACATGGGGCGTGGACTTCGAATGGATCAAGGGCCGCTTCGCATCGCCCGCGATGATGAGCAAGCCCGGCATCACGGTGTCGCGCTGGATCGACGGCGTGCTCGAGAAGAACGAGCTGATCGACCAGGACTCGAACCTGCGCGGCGTCTTCTATTGGGGCCACGCGCCCAACTCGCAGACGCGCGGTCTCGAGATGAAGCGGGCCATGGACAAGCTGGACCTGCTGGTGGTGGTCGACCCGTATCCCTCTGCGACTGCCGCCATGGCCGCCATGCCGGGGCGACCCGAGGACGTGAACGCGAATCGCGCGGTCTACCTGCTGCCGGCCTGCACGCAGTTCGAGACCAGCGGGTCGGTGACGGCGTCGAACCGGTCGATCCAGTGGCGCGAGAAAGTGATCGAGCCGCTTTGGGAAAGCCGCAGCGACCACATGATCATGCAGCAGTTCGCCGACCGCCTGGGCTTCGGCAAGGAGCTCAGCAAGAACTACAAGATGCAGAAGGTCAAGGGCATGGACGAGCCCGTGCCCGACGACATCCTGCGCGAGATCAACAAGTCGTGCTGGGCCGTCGGCTACACGGGCCAGAGCCCGGAACGGCTGCAGGCGCACATGCGCAACATGGCCGCCTTCGACGTGCGCACGCTCAAGGCCAAGGGCTCGGTGAAGGACAAGGTCAACGGCTACGACATGACGGGCGATTACTTCGGATTGCCCTGGCCCTGCTACGGCACACCCGAGCTCAAGCACCCGGGCTCGCCGAATCTCTACGACCCCTCCAAGCATGTGATGGACGGCGGCGGCAACTTCCGCGCGAACTTCGGTGTCGAGCGCAACGGCAAGAACCTGCTGGCCGAAGACGGCTCGCATTCGCTGGGCGCGGACATCACCACCGGCTACCCCGAGCTCGACCACCTGCTGCTCAAGAAGCTCGGCTGGTGGGACGAACTGACCGACGCCGAGAAGCCCAAGGCCGAAGGCAAGAACTGGAAGACCGACAGCTCGGGCGGCATGATCCGCGTGTTCATGAAGAACCACGGCTGCCATCCGTTCGGCAATGCCAAGGCGCGGGCCGTGGTGTGGAATTTTCCGGATGGCATTCCGCAGCACCGCGAACCGCTCTACGGCACGCGGCCCGACCTGGCGGTGAAGTATCCGACGCACGACGACAAGATGGCCTTCTGGCGCATGCCCACGCTCTACAAGAGCGTCCAGCAGAAGAACATCGCCGACAAGATCGCCGAAAAATTCCCGTACATCATGACCTCGGGCCGCCTCGTGGAGTACGAGGGCGGTGGCGAAGAAACGCGCTCCAATCCCTGGCTCGCCGAGCTGCAGCAGGAGATGTTCGTCGAGATCAATCCGAAGGTGGCGGCCGAGAAGAACATCCGCAACGGCGAGCGCGCCTGGGTCCACACGCCCACCGGCGCCAAGCTCAACGTGCAGGCCCTGGTGACCGAGCGCGTGGGGCCCGACACGGTGTTCATGCCCTTCCACTTCTCGGGCCACTGGCAGGGGGCGGACATGCTCGCCTACTACCCGAAGGGCGCGGCGCCCATCGTGCGCGGCGAGGCCATCAACACCGGCACCACCTACGGCTACGACAGCGTCACCATGATGCAAGAGACCAAGACCACGGTCTGCAACATCGAGAAGGCATAAGGAAATCCCATGGCAAGAATGAAGTTCGTCTGCGATTCCGAACGCTGCATCGAGTGCAACGGCTGTGTCACGGCCTGCAAGAACGAGAACGAGGTGCCATGGGGCGTGAACCGGCGCCGCGTGGTCACGCTCAACGACGGCCTGCCGGGCGAGAAGTCGATCTCGGTGGCCTGCATGCATTGCTCCGACGCGCCCTGCATGGCGGTGTGCCCCGTGCAGTGTTTCTATCGCACCGACGAAGGCGTGGTGCTGCACGACAAGGACGTGTGCATCGGCTGCGGCTACTGCTCGTACGCCTGCCCGTTCGGCGCACCGCAGTTCCCCTCGCAAGGCACCTTCGGCGCGCGCGGCAAGATGGACAAGTGCACCTTCTGCGCCGGCGGCCCCGAGGCCAACGGCTCCGAAGCCGAGTTCGAGAAGTACGGCCGCAACCGCCTGGCCGAAGGCAAGCTGCCGGCTTGCGCCGAGATGTGCTCGACCAAGGCACTGCTGGCCGGCGATGGCGACGTGGTGGCCGACATCTTCCGCACCCGCGTCGTGCATCGCGGCACCGGCGCCGAGGTCTGGGGCTGGGGCACGGCCTACGGTTCGCAGCAGGCCGGCACGCCGCCCACCGGAGACAAGAAGTGAGACGCGCGGCCCTGACCCTCTTGGCACTCGCGTCGGGCGCCTTGCTGCTTGCGGCCTGCACCGAGAAGCCGCAGACGAACGCGGAGGGCGTCAAGCACGATGCGGTGCCCTGGAGCGGCACCGGCACGCAGGCCAACACCGGCACCGTCTTCACCGCGCCCGGCTGGAAGGTGGGCGACAAGACGGCGTGGGAGCAGCAGATCAAGCTCCGCTCCAACGGCCAGAACGAATACACCCGAGAAAACTGAGCCGGAGGCCGCATGAGCGTCGTCACCCTTCGCACCAGGCAAGCCTTCAATGCGCTGTTGGCAACCGCGCTGCTGAGCTGCGCGGCGGGCGCGTTGGCCCAGGCCGGCAACCCGGCAACTGGCGGTGTAGACGCCGCAGCGCCAACCCCCTCTTCTTCGTCCCCCGCGGCTGCGCCTGCTGCCACGACAGCCGCACCGGCAACGCAAGCAGCGGGCGGCATCCGCAGCCAGAACATCTTCGACGTGAAGCCCGAGGCGAGCGCCGACCCGAACTACCTCAACCAGACCAACGGCGAGCGCAACAAGGTCCAGCCCGGCAACAACGCGCCGATGTGGCGCCAGGTGAGCGGCGGCGTCACCGGCTACAGCAGCCTGCCCGTGAGCGAGGCGCCGGAGGCCGGCAACCTGATCCAGGGCTTCGTGCAGTACCCGGGTTCGCGCTTCACCAATGCCGGCGAGGCATGGCGCCAGGTGCGCAACAACTGGATCATTCCGTACGGCGCGGCGCTGCTCTTCATCACCTTGCTGGCGCTGGCGATCTTCTATTTCACGCGCGGACCGATCCGCCTGCACGGCACCGAGACCGGCCGCAAGATCGAACGCTTCACGCCCTTCGAGCGCGCCACGCACTGGTCGAACGCCATCGCCTTCGTCACGCTTGCGCTCTCGGGCATCGTGATGGCCTTCGGCAAGTTCTTCCTGCTGCCGGTGCTGGGCAGCGCGCTCTTCGGCTACCTGGCCTACGTGCTCAAGACCGTGCACAACTTCGTCGGGCCGCTGTTCGTGGTGACCACGCTGTTCATGATCTTCACCTTCATCCGCAGCAACTGGCCGGGCAAGGAAGACTTCACCTGGCTGCGGCACGGCGGCGGCCTCTTCGGCGGCAAGGAGCCGGCGTCGCACCGCTTCAATGCCGGCGAGAAGCTGGTGTTCTGGGGCGGCGTGCTGTTTCTCGGCAGCATCGTCATCGCCTCGGGGCTGTTCCTGGACAAGCTCCTGCCCGGCTTCGTCTACACGCGCGGCGAGATGCAGGTCGCGCACATGGTGCATGCGGTGGCCACGCTCTTCATGATGGCGATGATCATGGGCCACATCTACATCGGCACGCTCGGCATGACGGGCGCCTACAAGGCGATGCGCGAAGGCTACGTCGACGAGACCTGGGCCCGCGAGCATCACCGGCTCTGGTACGACGACATCGAGGCGGGCAAGATCCCGGCGCAGCGCTCGTCGCCGCCCGAGGCACCACCCGAGCCCGCACGGCCGGCGACCGCGCAAGGAACCTCTGCATGAAGCACACGCTGACCCTTCTCTGCGCGCTGGCGCTCCCGCTGGCTGCACCGTCCGCCTTCGCCAAGCTGCCGGCACCCTCGCCCGAAGCGCAGGCCAAGGCCGCCGACACCGCAGCCCGGACCGCGTGGAACACCAAGACCGACGCCTACCTGCTCTGCAAGGCGCAGGACCAGGTCGCGGCCAAGTACCGCGCCAGCGCCCAGGCCGCAGGCAAGCCGGCGCCCGCGGCAATGGCGACGCCGCCTTGCGTGGACCCGGGCCCTTACGCCGCGGCGCCGACCGAGACCAAGCCCATCGAGGCATCGGGCGCGCATTCGCCGGCTCCCACGGCGGCGGCACCGCCCAGCACGAACCAGACCTCGGCACAGACGAATCCCGCACCGAAGAAGTAAGCCGGCGGCAGGTGCCGTTGGCTGCCTCAGTCACCTCGGGCGGGTGGCTGGCAGGCGATGGGCCGGGCGCGATGCGCGTCGAGGCCGGCGACCTCCAACTTTCTATACTGGCCCGATGCCCACACCCGAACGAACCGTCTCGACAGATGTGCGTATGCGCGGCTTCAGCAAGCGCGCCGAGGTGCCCGCCGCCCTCGCGTGGATCGATGCCCATGCGGCGCTGCTGCCCGGCGAATCCGTGGCGGTCGACGAGGCCGCGGGACGCGTGCTCCTGCATGAGGTGATCGCGCCCATCGCGGTGCCCGAGTTCGATCGCGCGGCCATGGACGGCTATGCGCTGCGCGGCGGCGAGACCACCGGTGCCGGCGAATACAACCCGCTGGAATTCCCGGTCGTGGGCCATGCCTGGCCGGGCCGGCCTTTCGAAGGCGAAGTGCCCGCGGGCGCCGCCATTCGCATCATGACCGGGGCGCCGGTGCCATCGGGATTGGACGCGGTGGTGCCCGCCGAATACGCAAGCGAGCAGGATGGCCGGCTTGCCATCACGCGCGCCGTCGCTCCGGGCCAGCATGTGGGCCATGTCGGCGAAGACATCGCGAGCGGCAGCACGCCCCTCGCCGCAGGCCGCCGGCTTCGCCCGCAGGATGCGGGACTGGCGGCTTCGCTCGGCCTCGCGCAACTGCAGGTGTTGCGCCAGCCGCGCGTGCGGCTGCTCGTCACCGGCAACGAAGTGCGGGCGCCCGGCACGCCCAAGGGACCCTTCGAGATCTACGACGCCAACTCCGTGACCTTGCGCGGCCTGGTCGCGCGCGACGGCGGGCTGCTCGAATCGCACCAGCGCCTGGGCGACGATCCCGAGGTCATCTCGGAAGCGCTCGCGGCGCCCGGCGCCGACGTGGTGCTCGTCTCCGGCGGCTCCAGCGTGGGCGCCGAGGACCATGCGCCGCGCCTCTTGGCCGAACGCGGCGAGCTGGCCATCCACGGCATCGCGATGCGGCCTTCCAGCCCGGCCGGCATGGGCCGCATCGGCGACACGCTGGTCTTCCTGTTGCCGGGCAATCCGGTCTCCTGCCTCTGCGCCTACGACTTCTTCGCGGGCCGCGCAATCCGCCTGCTCGGCGGCCGGCCCGCCGACTGGCCCTATCCCCGCACGCGTGCGACCGTCGCGCGCAAGATCGTCTCGCAAGTCGGACGCGTCGACTACGTGCGCGTGAAGATCGGCCCGGAGGGCGTGGAGCCGCTCGCGCTCTCGGGTGCGTCCGTGCTGAGTTCCACCACGCGGGCCGACGGCTTCGTGGTCGCCCCCGCCGAAAGTGAAGGCTTCGGGGCGGGAACCGAAGTCACTGTCCATCTCTACGAATGCCCGTGAAACCCCAATCTCAATTTCTCGATGTCGTGACGCGCGACGAGGCCGAGCGCCGTTTTCGCGAACACCTGAACCTCGCGCCGCTGGGCCGCGAGACCGTGCCGCTGCACGCGGCGCTGGGCCGCGTGCTCGCCGAGGACGTGGCCGCGCCCATCGACGTGCCCGGCTTCGACCGCTCCAACGTCGATGGCTTCGCAGTGCAGGCCGCCGACACCTGGGGCGCGATGGAAGAACAGTCGCGCTCGCTGGCCCTCGTCGGCGAGACGCTCGCGCCCGGCATCGTGCCCCGGCGCGAAGTGGCGCACGGCCAGGCGACCGCCATCGCCACCGGCGGCATGCTGCCGCGCGGCGCCGATGCGGTGGTGATGGTGGAGCACACCGATGCCGAGGACGGCCAGGTGCAGATCCGCCGCGCGGCCGTCGAGGGCGAGAACGTCAGCTACGCCGGCACCGACATCGCACGCGGCGAAACCGTGCTGCGCGCCGGCCAGCCGCTGAGCTCGCGGGAGATCGGCGTGCTCGCGGCCCTCGGCCTGGCCGAGGTCGGCGTGTACCGCAAACCGCGCGTGGCCATCTTCTCCACCGGCAACGAAATCGTCGCGCCCGGTGCGCCGCTGCCCACCGGCGCGGTGTACGACTCCAACGCCGCCATCATCGGCGCCGCGGTCGAGGAACTGGGCGGGCTGCCGGTGCGGCTGGGCGTGATTCCGGACGACGAGGCCCTGCTGTCGGCCGCGCTCGCGCGAGGTTTGGAATGCGATGCCGTGGTCTTCTCGGGCGGCACGTCCAAGGGCGAAGGCGACCTTTCATACCGCGTGGTGGCCGCGCTCGGCGACCCGGGCATCGTGGCGCACGGCGTGGCGCTCAAGCCCGGCAAGCCGGTGTGCCTGGCGGTTACGGGCGGCAAGCCGGTCGTGATCCTGCCGGGCTTTCCGACCTCGGCGGTCTTCACCTTTCACGAGTTCCTCGCGCCCGTGATCCGCGCCTTCGCAGGCCAGCCGCCCGAGCGGCGCGAGCACATCGCGGCCACGCTGCCCATGCGCGTGAACTCCGAGCGCGGCCGCACCGAATATCTGCTGGTGGGCTTGGTGCCCACCGAGCAGGGCGTGGCCGCCTACCCGATGGGCAAGGGCTCGGGCTCTGTCACCACGTTCAGCAGCGCCGATGGCTTCATCACCATCGGCCAGCACACCGAGATCGTCGATGCCGGCGCGCCGGTGCAGGTGCAGCTGCTGGGCCAGGGGCTGGACCCGGCCGACCTGATCTTCATCGGCAGCCATTGCGTCGGCCTCGATTGGCTGACCGGCGAACTGATGCGCCAGGGCATCCGCATCAAGGCCATGAACGTGGGCAGCACCGGCGGGCTGATGGCCGCGCGGCGGGGCGAATGCGATGTGGCGGGCATCCACCTGATGGACCCGGCAACGGGCGTCTACAACCTGCCGCTGCTCACGCCGGGGCTCGATCTGATTCCGGGGTACGGCCGCATGCAGGGCATCGTCTACCGCCCGGGCGATGCGCGCTTCGAGGGACTCGACGCCGCCGCGGCCATCGCGGCCGCGACCACGCAGCCCGGCTGCACCATGGTCAACCGCAATGCCGGCAGCGGCACGCGCATCCTCATCGACCGCCTGCTCGGCAGCACCAAGCCGCCCGGCTACGGCGTGCAGACCAAGTCGCACAACGCGGTGGCGGTGGCCGTGGCGCAAGAGCGCGCCGACTGGGGCCTGGCCATCGACACGGTCGCGCGGCAATACGGCCTCGGCTTCATTCCGGTGCAGGAAGAGCGCTACGACTTCGTGGTGCCCAAGGCGCGGCGCGACCGCGCGCCCGTGCAGGCGTTCGTTGCGTTGCTGCAATCGGCCGCGGCGCGCGAGGCGCTGCGTGGCTTGGGCTTTCGCACTGACGACGCAGCCGCCGCTTCCTGACACCCGATGCATTTCCACCTCTTGAGGACCACCCCCCGATGACCTCCCGCAGACGCTCCACCCTCCTCGCCCTCGCCGGTGTTCTTGCCGGCGCCCTCTTCGCACCGCTCGCGCAGGCACAGGACAAGTTCATCGTCCTGGCGTCCACCACCTCGACGGAGCAGTCCGGGCTCTTCAAGCACCTGCTGCCGCTGTTCACGCAGGCCTCGGGCATCGAGGTGCGCGTGGTGGCCGTGGGCACGGGCCAGGCGCTGGACATGGGGCGCCGCGGCGATGCCGATGCGCTGTTCGTGCACGACCAGCCGGCCGAGGAGAAGTTCGTCGCCGAAGGCTTCGGGCTTCCGCGCCGCGCGGTCATGTACAACGACTTCGTGCTGATCGGGCCGAAAGCCGACCCGGCCGGCGTGCGCGGCAACGACATCGCGGCGGCACTCAAGCGGCTGGGTGCCGCGGGCAGCGGCTTCGTCTCGCGCGGCGACAAGAGCGGCACCCATTCGGCCGAGCTGCGCCAGTGGAAGCTGGCCGGCATCGACCTTGCGGCCGCCAAGCCCGCTGGCTACAAGGAGTGCGGCTGCGGCATGGGCCAGGCGCTCAACATCGCTGCGTCCACCAATGCCTATGTGCTGTCCGACCGCGGCACCTGGCTCAACTTCAAGAACCGCGGCGACCTGCGCATCGTGGTCGAGGGCGACAAGCAACTGTTCAACCAGTACGGCGTGATCGTCGTGAACCCGGCCAAGCATCCGCACGTCAAGAAGGAACTGGCGCAGGCTTTCTCCGACTGGGTGGTGTCACGCGACGGGCAAGCCGCGATCGCCTCGTACAAGATCGGTGGCGAGCAGCTCTTCTTCCCGAACGCGAACCTGTGAACGGCGGCGGTCTGGCCCGGGTGATTCCGGGCGCCGTGCCGGCCGGCTACGGCTCCGGCTTCCCATTGCTCGCCGCGTGACCATCGCGTCGCGCTTCCGGTAACAGCCGTCCTTCGATGAACACCATGACCGAAGGCTGGGCGCTGGCCTGGCAACTCATCCGCCACGCCGACCCCGAACTCGTGCACATCACGGCGCTCTCGCTGCAGGTGAGCGCGACGGCTTGCGCGATCGGTGCGCTGTTCGGCCTGCTGCTGGGCGCGTGGCTGGCGGTCGCGCGATTCCCGGGGCATGTGCTGGCCGTCTGGCTGGTGAACACGCTGCTCGCGCTGCCCGCCGTGGTGGTCGGCCTCCTGGTGTACCTGCTCCTCTCGCGCTCGGGGCCGCTGGGCGAACTGGGAATCCTCTTCACGCCGACGGCGATGGTGGTGGCGCAGAGCGTGCTCGTCACGCCGCTCATCGCCGCCCTGTCGCGCCGGCTCGTGATGGCGGCGCTGGCCGATGGCGGCGACCAGTTGCGCTCGCTGGGCGCCGGGCCGCTCACCACTTCGCTGCTGATGCTGGTGCACGACCGGATGGGCGTGACCACCGTATTGCTCACCGCCTTCGCGCGCGCCATTGCAGAAGTGGGGGCCGTGATGATCGTGGGCGGCAACATCGCCGGCGTCACGCGCGTGATGACCACCACCATCGCGCTGGAGACCAGCAAGGGCGACCTGGCGCTGGCGTTGGCGCTGGGCCTCGTGCTGCTGGCTGTGGTCGGCGCAATCAACGGTGCGATCGGGCTGCTCCAGTGGCTCGCGACCCGCCCGCTGAATGCCGCGCAGGCGAAGCCGCATGCCGCGGCGGCTAAGCCCGGCCTCCGCGCGCCCGTGGTCACCGAAGCGACCGAGCCCGCCGAGGGGACGCCGTTGATCCTGGCCGACAAGGCCACGGTGCGCTTCGGTGCGCTCGTCGCGCTGGACAACGCAACGCTGACCCTGCGCCGCGGCGATCGGCTCGTCCTCGTCGGCGCCAACGGCTCGGGCAAGACCACGCTGCTGCGGCTGCTGCACGGCCTCCTGTCCTGCGAAGGCCGCTGCGAGCGCCTGCCGCTGCAACCCGAAGGCCGCCTACCGCGCGCGGCCATGCTGTTCCAGCGCCCTTTTCTTCTGAGCCTTTCGGTGGAGCGCAATGTGCGGGTCGGCCTCTGGCTGGCCGGCGTGCCGGCGACCGAACGCGGGGTGCGCTGCCGCGAGGCGCTCGCGCGCGTGGGCTTGCTGGAACTTGCGGCGCGGTCCGCCCGTTCGCTCTCGGGCGGACAGCAGCAGCGGCTGGGCCTTGCCCGCGCCTGGGCGCTGCAGCCGGACATCCTGTTCCTTGACGAGCCGACCGCGAGCCTGGACCCCGGCGCCAAGAACGAGATCGAGGCCCTCATCCAAGAAGTCGCCAGCAGCGGAGTGACCATCGTGATGAGCACCCACAACCTCGGACAGGCCAAGCGCCTGGCCACGCGCGTGGCCTGTCTGCACGCGGGGCGGATCGTCGTCGAGCGTCCGGTTGCGCACTTCTTCGATGCAGAGGATTTGCCTGCCGAAGCCGAGCAGTTCCTCCAGGGGGAACTGGGCTGGCACCTGCGGCCGTAGGTTGCGAGCCAGAGATTCCGGCCCGCGTGTGGACGGTGCCGGGGTCGCGCATGAAGCCCATCGGCGAGATGTGCAGTCATAGGGCACAGATTCCATGCCGCGCGCATCGAAGTTCTGCAGCGGTGCCGCCGGCTGGCGCAGCGCCGCGAAGCCGGTGCCCTGGAAAGGATCGTCCACCGGGACCGCGCCCAGCGACTTCAATTTCTCCGCGCCCGTGCGTACCTGTATTTGTCTTCCTAGCGCGGCTGCCAATATGACCAAGCGATGCGCTCAAACAGAAGATTCAAGTGGATCTCGAAGACGAAGCGCAACAGCAGCTTTCACCGGTCAACCACATATAGATTCCGACACGTTCCTCATGCGTTATCTGCCTGCACCGAGAAGCTACTTCCTCGATCTTGGACAGCACCTCACCGATGGGGGGATGTACTTTCCTCTCCATCGGAGGAATGGGCCATTCGGAGCCGGTGCCCACGGCCAGCCAACGGGGATCGACCTCGAAGTAATCAGCGATGGCAAACAGGCATGTCGATTCGACGCCCTTGTTTCGCCCCGAAAGCCAGTGCGTGATCGCAGGTCGGGTGACGCCGCAATGACGTGCCAATTCGGCTTTGCATCCGCGGCCTTTGGCTGCGACGAGCTGGTTCAAGCGTTCCGAGAAGCCGCCGCCCAGCGCCATCGCGTCGGCTTCCGAAGCGCCCCCCATATCAATCCCCTCGAGACGCACTGGCGCCATCCCGGATCACACGTGCGCGATCGACGAAACGCCTGGAAAGAAGCTGTGGTCTCTGGCAATTTGCGCAGAGATACAAGCGCATTCCGGGCAGCAGACGCATCCACATCCTTCGATGTATGCGTGACAGCTTCCTCGCTTGGCACTGGCAACGAAAGAACAGGTGGATCATGAGGAACCGTTGATTGCTCGGGTCGGCCGGGATGGAATGAGTTGATCCGGTACCGGATTTACTGAAGGACAGCGCACGCGCAATCTCCAACCGAATATTTTGCTTTCGCCTGTTCGCGCTCACGCGACCTATTGCGCATCGAAAGTGACCCGCATCACTATTCATCGGAGATCGATTCGTTGGGGTACGCGACCACGCATGAAGCCCTCGCTGCATGGAAGAGGCAGACATCTCAGTTGTCCGATCCAAAAGAATCCGGGAGAGGCGGCGGCACCCGCTGCCGGTAGTCTTCTTTTGACAGCTCGTTCTCTGCGGGCAGCAGGTTGCCGATGTCTGTCGAGCCGAAATCCGAAGGAACATGAATGCCCTCCCCGTCCCGCCTTACCAAGCCGCGGCTTTCCATATCGCGCATGGTTTTGTTGACCACTTCACGTGAGAGACCCGAATAGGAGGCGATCACCGCCTGTGTGATGCGCTTGTCGTACCCGCCTGAACCGACGGGTGCAAGCTGCGTCAACTCATGAAGCACACGGCCCACCAACGCCTCCGCGGACAGCGAGGAGACGCGTCGCAGTTGCCTGCGCAGCAGGCCCGTGCGCCGTAGCGTGAGATCGACCAGGCCGAGCGCCATCTCGGGGTGCTTCGCGCAAAGCTCGCGCACCGCTGCGACCGGGACAAGGTACACCGACGATGGCAGAGCGGCGATGAGGGTGGACGCGGCTTGGTAGCGATCTTCGGTGAGCAAGGGTCCATGAAAAATGTCGCCACGTCGGATGAAGTCGGTCGTGACGTCGGCGTTGCCGGCATTGCCGCGTGCCACGACACGCAGCAACCCGCCGGTGACGCAGTACATGCGATCCGTCCATTCGTCGGACTCGATCACCAGGTCGTTGCGCCGGTAAGACCGAAACTCGCTGCGCTGGATCAAGGCCGTTCGGTCTGCCGTGCTCAAGCTGCTAAGAAGCGGGTGCAGATACATTTTTGGAAGTGCTGCATGCCCCCGGGCGAGTGATCGCAGATGACGAAGCTGCCGCTCGTCCCGCATATTTCCAGGCGTTCATGAAGACACTTGAACGCTGGCCTTCGTCAGATGAAGAGACGTGATTCGATCGAGCGGCGACCAGAGGATGCATCAACCCCTCATCGCGTTTCAGCGCGATACGTCGCCTTGGTTACGTCGAGGCTGCGCTGGATCGAACTCATCGGCGGTGCAAGTCTCGGGGGCTCTTCGGTACCGCGCAGGTGATGGCCCTGAACCCATTGCACACCGGCGTCGAGTGCGACGCCCAGGTCATCTTCGCGCTCAACGCCGTCGGCGACGACGTACACCGCCAAGTGGCCGCAAAGCGTCAGCATGTCGCGAAGACACTCACCGCCGAATTCGCTTTCCCGTGCCCGCCGAAGGAACGATGCCTCGAGTTTGATGATGTCGGGACGGCAGGCCTGGGCTGCCGCAAGATTGCCGCGCCCGGCACCGAAATCCTTGATGGCGATCCGGCAGCCAAACGACCGGAGCCTGGCGCAGAAGTCCCGGACCGCCTGCATGCTCGAGAACGCCATCGAATCGGAAATCTCCACTGTCAGGCGGGACGCCAGTTCGGGTGAAGACTTCAAAGTCGACAGAACGGACGCCCACCAGTGGTCGATTCGCGCGCTTTGTACAAAGAGACTTACCCCGAGCTGCACCAAGGGCTGATCTCTCAATGCGTCGATGACCTGTCGTACCACCAGACTGTCGAATGCGCGAGTCAGACCAAGGCGCTGCAAGCACGGCAGGAACACCTCCGGCGTGAGCGATGTCTGCCGATCTGGGGACACCAACACGTCCGGGCGTGCTTCCCAGTAAAGCATCGACGCCGAAGCGTAGGCGTTGATGATTGGTCGCCATGCAAAAGTGAGACGCCCGGCATGGATCGCTTCACTCAGTCGTACGGCCACGTCCATGTCGGCACGATAGTTCTGTCGCCACCCCTCGGTGGGCTTCTCATGTGCATCGGGAAAGGGCTGGGCGGTCCAAAGCGTGAGCGCGATCTCCGAATCGCCCATTTGGTCCGGTGCTTGCACATCGATCCAGTTCACATGCAATCGCGCCAGTGCCGTGGTCCCTCTGGCGGATATGGGCTCGCCTCCGAGCGCCAAGAGCAGCGATTCGAGTTGCTCACTGGCGGACGGCTCGGAAGCGGAGCCATCGTCTTGCGCGAAGAAATCATTGCTCCACAACAAAAAGCAGTCATCGCGCAGGCATGCAAGGTCGGCTTTGACCGATGTCAGGAAACGAGCGCAAAGCCGCTGCCTGATCTCACGGCTCACGCTCCTCGCGAAATCCGGGTCATAGGCTTCGGCGAGTTGCGGAAGGTTTTCGATAAGAACGAAGGCGCAGGCTCGCCGTATGGGCACACGGGGTTGGGGCTGCGAGACTTTCCGCAAGGAGCAATTCCTTGGCGCCTGAGTCGGCACGGTCGACATGCGCGACCGAAAGGGCATATCGGCGATCTGCGGAAGAGCGGACATTGGATCCTCGATGGACGAATTTTTCAGAGCTGGAAAACGCGTACTTCAATTAATGGTCTCCGCCCGCCAAATCGGGTGAACGAAGGTCGCGGCCTGATCAGACGCGGACGTACGTACCTGCACCCTTGGTCCCCGCGCGACGGTTCGCGGCCTGAATTGCCCAAGGAAGGCACACGCACAACCGACGAAGGGTTCTGTCCGCACGAAATCCGAATCAGAAGGGCGCCATGGGGCTGCCCTTCGAACTGGCAGCACAGCCGATCCACGGAAAAAGTTCTTCAGCGAGGCCCCTGCAGCCTTCGTGGTCGATGAAAGCTGGCTCCAAGGACCTTCACCCGGCGAATTCCGTAAGCAACTGATAACAAATTGATACTACGGATATCAGTGGGCTTTCGCATTCACTTTTGATTCATGAATGTGTCCCAGCTCACAACTCAACGCGATGAGCATGAGCTTTCCCATCGCGTGATGGGCCGCCGCAGCACCTGACGGTCACGCAACTGATCAGGTTGCGCAGGTGTCCGCAAACCGGACGTCCAGCGTCCCGGGATCATCCAGCGGCACGCCATCGGCGCGCGCAAGTCCTTGATTTCAAAGGATTCATGAGTTGGCACGTTGCGTGAGATGTCTTTGGCATCCATCACCAAAGGGGCCACCAATTACATCCGCCCTCACCTTCTTCGCGACCGCGGGCCTGTCGGCGGGAAGCACCGCCTTGGTGCGCCGAGGTGCAGCCGCAGCCGGCCGAGCCGATGCCTCCGCCGCTGTCTGAAGCCCGCGGCGCGGCGGGCTATCGCACCACCTGCGGCTGCCGCATCCCCTTTTCACTCGAGCCGATCGTCGGAAACCACTGCAGTCCCGTGGGCCGCGCAGACCGGGTCGATCCCGATTTTTGCTGACGCCCATGTCTTTGCACAGCCTCCTCAAACGCCTCCCGTTGTCCGAGCGCGAATTCCTGGTCGGTCGCAGCGAGCTCAGGACATATCGGCGCGGCGAGACTCTGTACGCAAAGGGTGAGCGGAGCGGCCAGATCTGCCTGGTGGCGACCGGCCTGCTTCGCGTGGTGGTCGATGACGATGTCACGACCGACTTCGTTCGCGAAGGAGATTTCTGCCTGAACCTCGAGATGAGCGAGGCGGCGCTCCATGCAAGGGCCACTCTCGTCGCAGCCCTGCCCGCTTCCGTCTATTTCATCCCGGCGAAGGACATCTGGGCAATTTGCAGAAGACATCCCTCGGTGGCGTCCGAATTTCTCAGGCTCGTCATGAACCGCATCGCAAAACTGCGCGTCCATTTGCAGCGCATCTCGTCACTTTCGTCGGAGCCGCTGATCACCTGCGTTCTTCATGAACTCACCTCTTTGGCACCGGCTCGCAAAGGAGGCTATGACAAGAGGATCTCGCAGGAAGTGATTGCCTCGTATGCGGCGCTTTCGCGCGAAATCGTCAACAGGACCATGCGAAGCCTGGAGCTGCGCGGATTGCTTTGGAAAGACGATCACGCTGTATATCTGCGAATGGATGCCAGCAATGCGCCGCGCTCATCGCTGCCCGGCGATTCCTGAGATACGGGGGTCAACGTCGGAGCAGTTCAAGGCGAGAGGATCAGGTCGTCCGTCGTCGAGTTTCCGGCAGGCATCGCAGCGACCGCTCGGGATGTGTGTCCTGCATCACAAGTGCATTAAGAAACAGCGCAGTGTTCGACCCAGGCGCCGTGTTCAAAATTTATAGTCGGTTCTTATGCCTTTTGTTCTCATTGCGCCAAAACGCATCTAGATCGCTTCCATGCAGATAAGCAGCTCCGGACGGCAAGGCCGGTCGATGGGTGTATCGACCGAATACGAAGCCGCTTGGTCGTCGCGTTCGTCGGACGACGACACGGTGCCCTGTCGATTCAACCTGCACTTTCAGACTGGCGAGAAATATCGCGCGGCCTTCCCGGTAAGTGCATTGTTCCGCGTTGCATCTCGCTCGGAAGTGAATCACTGGCTATTGGAAAGCAGTCCGTCCTTCAGGACCGACCGAGATCTCGTCCTGCGATACACGATCGATCTTCGCCGGGAAAACGGATCTCGATTGCGCTTGGAGGACATCGTCGACGACGCTCGAGCAGCCGCCATGATCGCGGCGGTGTTCCTTCAGAACTTGAGAGACTAGATAGACGCTCGGCTCCGCTGGTTGCACGGGACGGCGCTGAGCACGGCAAGTCGAACAACCGCTTCGGCCTCGAGAACTACTTTGACGGAAGCGCTCCCAACGCTGTCATCGGCAGCGGCCTCAACCGGTGAGCTGTGTCACCTTCCGGGAAGCGGCGCCACCTCGCGTGGCAACACCAGCTCGAAGGTCGTGCCCGCCGCTGAACTGGCGCATTGGATCTGGCCACCATGCGCCGTGGCAATCTGTTGGACGATGAAAAGCCCAAGGCCAAGACTCGTTCGGCTCTCGGAAAGATGGGCCGCAGTGCCCCGCTGAAGGGCCTGGAACAACTTGGGAATTTCCGAGGAGGGAATCTCCTTCCCCGTATTCGCCACTTTCAGAAGCACCGTGTCGACGGTGTCCGTCAATGTCACGGAGATGGGGCCGTCGTCTCCGTACGTGGCCGCGTTGTTCACCAGGTTTCCCAGCGCCTCGCGCACGGCCGACGCGTCGAACAAGCCTTCCGTATCCCCTTCCACCGAGAAATCGATGCGAGCGTGCGGCAGGGCTGCGCGCAACAGTTCGATCTCTGCGGCGCATTCCTTGCCGAGGTCGGTGAGTCCCCGGTGAATGCTCATGCCACCACCCAACGCGGACCGGTTGTACTGCAGCAAGGTGTCCAACAGCGACGACATCCGCCGCCCACTGCGTATCAGCACTCCCACTTCGGACAGCGGCGAGTCCTTGGTTTTCCGCGAGATGAGCTCGGCGGTGAGCAGGATCGCGTTCAACGGCCCCCGCAGGTCATGTCCGAGTACGCCCAGGAAGACGTTCCTGAGCTGGTCGGTTTCCGCAGAGAAGAATTCGACCGACTCCGCGACGGCCTGGTCGATGGCTTCGTTGAACCTGATGACTTCGCTCACGGAGATCGCAACAGGCTCCTCCTCCGACCACAACCTGAGCACCCCTGCTCGGAGAGCGCGGTATTCGGCAACGAGCTGAGCCATCTGAAGCCCGCTTCTCGCTCTCAGGCGCCCATGCGTTTGAGCGGCCGAATCCGCGGTGCCTGTCGCCGCTGCTCCTTGGCCGAGCGACTTGGCATGCGCTTCGCCCGGAGACTGTCTGTTTTCCAGGTCGAGGACGATCGCCTGGAGGATCTTCGGAATGTGATCCCTGAGGGTCGATTCCGATTCATGCGCAAGGGGGGCCAAGGTGCGCGCGTATTGCGCCGCCTGCGCGACGATCGTGTCGCTATGAACCTTGATGAACTCGGCCAGACGCATGGGTGCCTTCGATTGCAGTGACGAACCAGATGACCGAAAGCCGTTCGACCGGAGGTCTTCGCAGATGCTTCGCATGCCGCGTCAAAGACCGCGTGGTCCGGCCGGACTGCCGCGCGGACAAACGGCGGAGATAGCGGTCAAGCCGAGCGCGTTGCATTTTGCCTGCATCCTTGCGTCGACAACCACTTCCTTTCGCTGTGAGTCGAGTCCTCCGCGAGCCGGCCGCATGGCATTGCGGCCGGAAGTTTCCCGCGCCGCGGCCGAATGCAGCATCATGCGAGCGCGCATTCAAGTCCTTGAGCCCCGATTCGGGACCGCTTGCAATGGACAAGGTGACGTGATGAAAGTCGGAACCGCTTTCGAGGTGGCTGCAATTGGCGCAGTGCCCAGCCGCAATCAATGGCAGATGCGAATGTTTGGTGGACCGATCTACAGCGGTGGCGTGAGCTTTTCCGCGGATGTGCTGTGGGGTTCGGTCCTTTTGTGCAGACTGGTCTACGCAGGGCCGGCACGAACGGTGGCCGAGGCGCATGCCGCGCTGGCCGCGCGCGGGCTCATCTGGATCGCGGGTTACGAGTCGCGGCCTGGCGGTGCCATGCCGACGTGGACCGCGCCCGAACCTGTCTGCCCGTCGCTCGGCTGAGCTTCGCGCAGAAGCCGAACACATCGCGTACTCGACGCGAACTGCGGTCTTCTTTGCAAGGTTGCGTTTCCTTCGAAGCTGTCCGCCGCGGCGACCTGTCGCATGCCTACGCAACGTGGGAGCGTGTTGCCCAAGGCAGGAAATCCCTTGCTGGACGCGGCACGCGCCTCGATAAAGTCGCCGCCGGGCACGAGGAAAGAGCCCGCAAAGCAAAGCGGCCCCGAAGGGCCGCCCGCTCGCTTGCGCATTGCTGCGCGATGCTTACTTCTTCTTTGCAGCAGCCTTCTTTGCCGCGGCCTTCTTGGGAGCAGGCTTGGCCGCCGCTATCTTGTCAGCCTTGCGCTTGGCAGCCTTCGGGTCCACTGCTGCCTTGAACGCAGCGCCGGGCACGAACTTCGGCACCTTCTGCGCCGCGATCTTGATCGCGGTGCCGGCCTGCGGATTGAAGCCGGTGCGGGCCGCACGCGCGACCTGCTTGAAGGTGCCGAAGCCGACGATCTGCACGGGATCGCCCTTTTTCACTGCGGCGACGATCGCGCTGGTGACGGTCTCGAGGATGCGCGCGGCTTCTGCCTTGCTGACGGTGTGGGTGGTGGCGATTTTTTCGACGAGTTCGATGCGGTTCACTGTTGATTTTTTCCTATGACGAGAGATCAGGCTCATGGCCTGTGCACACCGCAGGCGGATGTCCGCGGCAGGCGGGCGGCAGTGTAGCCGCACACGCAGCGTAGGACAGGTACGGGCAGCAGAGGTCGCGTTTGGCGGGTAGCGACAGTCTTCACCGATGTGGAAAGTGCTTGGGCGTTGCGAGAGCTTCGCCGCGTCGGACGGCCACCGGGGGCCACGCGACCGTGAACATGAATTTGGCCGCCGAGCGCTGGCGAAGCGATGATGACGTCCATCTGCGGCGCGTCCGCATGCACTGCAACCACGTCTTACAGGACACCCGGGACCCGAAACCATGAACATGAAGTTGATCCGGACGATTCTGGAGATTGCGGCAATGCCGCTGTTCGCTGTCGCGCTGTTCGCGGCAGGACTCATCGCGGCCTTTGCGCACCTGCTGGCCCTGCCCGGTCTTTATCTCTGGGAGAGATACCAGGAGAACAAGCCCTTGTCGCCAGGACGCCCGAGCGCCGGCGCGTCGAAGTCGCCACGAGGAGAAAAACAACGTTGACTTCTGCAAACGAATTTGCCGGAGCGTGGGCCGCGTAAGAGTTCACGACCATTTTCCGAAGCCCTCCTCGTGAGGGCTTTTTCATGGACTCACGGCTGGTCGACTGACGCCGACCTTCCCTGACGCGCGCCCTTTAGCGAACACCTCCGCGAACACAAACCCGCGCGGCATTCGGGTTTTTCCTCGTTTTTTGGTTATGTTTGAAAACTATATTGGTTATCTTCAATAACCGTAAAACCGGCAATAGCCGTCCCAGGAGACAAGCATGGATCGCATCGTGTCATCGTCATGGCGCACGGCATGGGCCGTCGTGGGTACGGCCGTTTTGCTCGGAGGGTGCGGCGGAGGCGGCAGGGGAAGCTCAGGATTTTTTCCAATCTTTCCTGTCGCACCGAATACCTCGACGCCGCCCGCGGTCACGCCGCCGGTCGTAACGCCGCCCGCAACTTCCTCGGAGGCTCGTCCCGGCACGCTGAAGTCGTGCACCGACCTTGCAAGCCAGGCGGCGTTCAGCGGCACGGTCTACACCAGCGTGACCTCGGTGGCCGCAGGCGCACTCACGGTCGCCGGCGTGAGCACACTGACGCCGGCGCATTGCCTGGTTCAGGGAAAGATGAACGAACGCACCAGCAGCGTCGACGGCCGGGTCTACGCCATCGGCTTTGAAATGCGTCTGCCTGTCGACTGGAACGGACGCTTCTTCTACCAGGCCAACGGCGGGCTCGACGGCAGCGTGGTTCCGGCAACGGGCGGCGTTGGCGGTGGCGCGCCCACCACCACCGCGCTGAACATGGGCTTCGCGGTGATCAGTTCCGACGCGGGGCACTCCGGCTCGCAGATTCCGTTCTTCGGCATCGATCCCCAGGCTCGCCTGGACTACGGCTACAACGCCGTGGCGCAACTGACGCCGATGGCCAAGAACCTGATCGCCAAGGCCTACGGCCGCGGGGCGGACCGCTCCTATTTCGGCGGTTGCTCCAACGGCGGGCGCCACGCGATGGTGGCCGCCGCGCGTTCTGCCAACGAATACGACGGCATCCTGGCCGGCGACCCGGGCTTCAATCTGCCGAAGGCGGCAGTCGCGCAGCTCTACGGCGTTCAGCAATACGTGCAGGTCACCACGGCCAATACGCCTGCCGGCAAACCAGATCTGCAGACCGCCTTCACGCAAGCCGAGATGGACACGGTCGCCAGCGCGGTGCTGTCGAAGTGCGATGCGCTCGATGGCGCCACCGACGGCCTCGTCGCGAACGTGCAGGCCTGCAAGGCCGCCTTCACGCTGGCCACCGATGTGCCCACGTGCGGCGGCGCCCGCACCGGCTCCTGCCTCACGGCCACGCAGAAGACCGTGCTGGACAACGTGTTCACCGGTGCGCGCAACACCGCGGGCACCGCGCTCTACAGCAGCTTCCCCTACGACGCGGGCATCAACCGCGCCGACTGGCGGCAATGGAAGTTTTCCAATTCGCAGAGCCTGGACACCGCCGCGGTCGGCTTCGTGTTCAGTGCGCCGCCGCTGGGCCCGAGCCGCCCGCCGGGCATCGACTTCGCGCTGGGCTTCAGCATGGACGCCGACGCACCGGGCATCTTCGCGACCACCGCGCTCTACACCGAGTCGGCCATGTCCTTCATGACGCCGCCGAACCCGGCCAACCTCGCCACGCTGCGCGATCGCGGCAGCAAGCTCATGGTCTACCACGGCACCAGCGATGCGGTGTTCTCGTCGGACGACACCACGCGCTGGTACGACGCCCTGCGCGCGGCGAACGGCGGCGATGCCTCCGGCTTCGCGCGCTTCTTCCCGGTGCCGGGCATGAACCACTGCGCAGGAGGTGCAGCGACGGACCAGTTCGACATGCTGACGCCGCTGGTGGCGTGGGTAGAAAAGGGCAAGGCGCCCGATTCGGTCGCCGCCGCCGCGCGCGGGGCGGGCGCCAACGTGGTCAACGCGGAGTTGCCCGCCGCCTGGTCGGCGACCCGGACGCGGCCGCTGTGCCCCTACCCCAAGGTGACGACCTACGTGAGCGGCGACGTCGAGCTGGCCTCCAGCTTTGCTTGCAAATAATCAACCACCAGAACCGTCTCCCGCGCCTCTTGAATTCGAAGAGTGCCCCGACTCTTTATCGTCGCGGGCGATCCGCCTTTCCTGCGCTTCGTCTCGGCGGGCAAGTTCGCGCCTTGCCGTTTCTTCGCCCGCACCCTCCTCGTCGACGACATCGCGCCGAGCGTCCGGATCGGCGACCAGGACGGGCCGGTTCTGAGGTGGCTTCACATAGTCGGTCATGTACGTTGCTCCTTCGATTTCGCTCGAAGGATCGGCGCTCGCGGACCGGCGGTGCTGTAGGAGCGGACCGCTGAAGCGCGACGCAAGATTCCGATGCCCCGCATCGATTGCAAGCGGACATGGAGCACCGCCAGATCGATGAATTGCGCAAGCTCGCGGACGCGGCCCGGCAGGCGGTGCAAAAGATTGCGGAGGCGGAAGGCCTCGACTTCGTGGTGCACGACGCCGTGTTCGTCCAACCGCCGCACGACATCACGCAGCGCGTGCTGATGTTGATGCGCCAGCAGGCCCACCGCTGACGGGTTTCAGGCGCCGCCGATGTTGACCGTGACCGTGCCGCGGCCTTCGCACTCCGGGCATTCGCGCGGGCCGTCACGGCCAGTGCCATGGCAGCGCGGGCAGGTGTCCTCGCCGGTGCCCGGTGCCCGGTGCGCCGGGTGGCGCCTCGTCGCCGGGCGCCATGGGTGCCGCGGGCTCGGTCGGGGCACGACCCGCGCGGGGGCCGCCGGCCGGTTGATCGTTCGCACCCGGCGATGTGTTTTTCCGGTTCATGGCGCAGCCCCGGTGTCAACGCGTGGTGGCCGCGAGCGAGCGCGCCGCATCGAGGTGCGAGCGCAGCACCGGCAGCGTCTTCTGTGCGAAGGCGCGCAACTCCGGGTCGGCGACTTCGCGGCTGGCCCGGTCGAACACCACGATGTCGGCCTCGTGGTCCTCGATGCCCACGGTCTGGATGTACATGCGGTCGAACTGCCTGGCGGGGACCGACGACAGCCGGTCGAGCTTCACGCGCTTGTCACGCGGAATCATGTCGGGAGGCCTGATGCCCTTGGCGCGCAGCAAGGCGATCAGTTCGTTGTTGGCGCGCGTGTGGTGGTCCACCAGCATCCGGGCGTAGTCCTGCACCGGGCCGCTGTTGGCGCGGTTCATCGCAAGCCGCGACACCTGCACCTCGTACATGCCGTTGCCGCCGGCGATCGCTGCGAACTGCGCGGGCTGCATGCTGCGCACGCCAGTGCCCATTCTTCCCGCCGCCGTGGCGGCCGATCCGCCGCGCGTGGCGGTGCCGGGTTGCTGCGATGTGCAGCCCGCGGTAACGGCCGCCAGCGCGAGCGAAACCGCCAGGACGCGCCCCAGCCTCTCGAATATCTTCATGACGCCTCCTTCGGATGTTGCGCAGGTACTTTGCGTGCGCCCGGCCGCGCGCCTGTAGGACCGCGGCGCGTCCGCATGCGCGAACTGCAGCGCGCATACAGCGTTGGCGGTGCGGGCAAGCACCTCCCGCTCCAGGATCGCCGGTTCACCGACACGCACCGGCCCAATTGCGGAAGCCGCCTTTCGCCTTTCTTGCGGGGCTTCCGTCCTCAGAGGGACACCCAGTTCGGCGTGGCGGCGAGCGCGCGAAAGAAAGCAGCAGCATGGTCCGGCGCAATGTCACGCGGCGTGGAGCCCGGCGGTCGCAGGCCATGCAAGCCCATGATGGCCTTGATGCGCTCGTCCCACGCCAGAAGCGCCATCGACCACTCCGGAAATTCCCGCACCGCGATGAAGGTCCTGTCGAGCACCACCGGCGCGCGATGCCGTGCATCGACCTCGATCCTCGCGTAGAGCGCTTCCACGGCGCACTCGTCGCCCTCGAGGTATTGCATGTAGACGCCATCGAGAAGGCACAGCGCACCCGTGATGCCGGCCTTGGGGTTGCCGATGCGTGAGGCAGTGAGGATGGCCCGCAGGTTCGTCGAATTCGCATCGACGGCTCTGCTGCCGTAGATGAGCCGCTTGAGCATCCGCAAATGCTAGCGCTGCGCGACCCGTTTCGCAGGGGTTCGGCAGATGTCAACGCGCTCGTGCGGCACGGCGATTGCAGGTTTGCAGAAGAAAGCGAAAGTACTGCGGTACTCAATCGGCCATTGCCCTCCAGCCCCGGCGTTCACCTCATCGGGAGCGCGAACGACCGCCGCTTGCGCCCTGCTCCTACGCAGCAAAAATGTCGGCGCGGTACCTTAGGCCGCTTCGAAACCGCTACCGGCCGATGCGGCCACGACCCATGAATCTTCACCGTTACCTTCTGATCGCCGGCGCCGTTGCGCTCGGTGCCTGCGCCAGCAACGCACCCACTTCCACCGCGAACTCGGGCGTCGACAACCAGCCCGATCCCACCATCCTGCTCGTTCCGCTGCGCGTCGAGGACCCGCGGCTGGCCTCGGGCTGCTGGGCACAGTTCTATTCGAAGCGCGACTTCCAGGGCGACGTGGCCACCCTCGTCGGCCCGGCCCAGGTCCAGAGCATGGACAAGGGCACCGCGCGCCAGCTCAAGCGCGACATCGACAGCGTGAGCATCGGCCCGCGCGCGACGCTGGAGGTGTACGAACACGCCATGTTCAAGGACCGCACCGTGCGCTTCGAACCCAACAGCCGCGAGGGCGGCCTGGTCCGCAAGCTCGGCTTCGGCGGCCGCATCGAGGCGTTGAAGCTGTCCTGCTCCTGACCCTTTGGCGCGGAGCGCCGGCGTGGCACGGCAACGTGCCACGCCGGCGGGACTCAAAAGTCCGACGCGCCCATCCCTACCCGGCGCGCGCTCTCTCTTCCTCGACAAGCGCCTTCGCCTGCAGCCTCATGCCCTCGTAGCGCTGCGATTTCTCCAGGCACTTCGCTTGCGCGGTGGGGCTGCTGCACTTCACTCTTCCGGCCCCCCGCCCCGTGAACTCGAACCATTGCGAAGCCGGGTCGCCGATCAGGCGTTTGCCGGTGTAATGCAATAAAACCTCCGGGTGATTCGAGCGAATGACGTCATCCGAAAGACGCGCGCGCGGATCGTCGGCGGGGAGCGGAATCTCCGAACGCGCCACCGTCTCGCACGGGCCCCAACCCACGCCTTCGACGCCGCCCAGTGCTTCTTCCAGCAACGCGTATTCGTCCGTCGCGAGATAGCTCCTGTGGACGCGCAGCCTCTTGAGCTGGCGCAGGTGAACCGCGGGGAGCATGGCCGGATACGGCGCCCGGCATTTGACCTGCCACAGCGCAAGCACCTCCAATTGCGGCAGCCCACGAAGGAACTCGAAATCGTCGATCGGCTGCTCCCAATCCGTCGTGCCGTAGACCGCAAGGTACTTGAGACTTGTCGAGGCCGCCACGCCGCTGAAGCTCGACACCCTGCGCAGGTTTTCCATGTGCAAAGCGCGAAGGTTCGGCAGCGCACCCACCGGCGACAAATCGCTGAAGCCGGAGACGTACTCCAGCACGAGCTCTTCCAGCGCGTGCATCGGGCGGATGAAAGCGAGGGTCTGCGGCCGCGCATGGGTGATGCGCAGGCGCTGGATCGAAGGGATCGCGCCGATGGCCTCCAGTTGCTCCGTCGTGGGCTCGTGCAGCGTCAACTCGACGAGGTTCGGAAATGCGAGAACGCGCCGCCAGTTCTCGTCGTGCTTGCCCATTGTCAATATCGTGACCTCAGCGCTTTTCTCGGGCACGTCGTCGATGCGGTGCGCGTAGCGTTCCCTGTTCGGAACGATCGTCCAGTAGCTGCCATCGCGATCCAGAAAATCGCCGAAGTGATGTTGCACGTTGCTTCCTCCGGGGGGGTGTCTGCATTCGATTCGCCGCGGCTCGCGATCGCGAGCGATGCCGCTGATACCGCTGCTGGAGACCGGACTGCGCGGCGAAAAAACCGGGTGATTCTGCCAGCGCCAGGTGACGCAGATATCTGTGCGCGGGCGGATGTCGGCAGCTCGCGCCGACAAAGCGCCAATCAATCTCAACCGAGGGGGAGGTCGATGTGGGAGGGGCGGGTTCCGCATGCAGCACGCTTGCCCACTGAGTTTTCGTAGCTTGTGGCGAATCTCGGTGCGGGGCTACGATCCGCGCTTTGGCCCAGGGGGTGGAACGATGAACGATCCGACACGCAGTCGTACGCGGCGAGCGCTTGCCATGTGGTCTCCATCGCGTGTGCCGCGCTTCGCCGCAGTCCTCGCCTTGGGCTGCACGAGCCTGTTGCCGACGGCGCCCGCCACGGCGCAGTCGGGCAACGCCTCCCCGGCTGCCGCGGCCGGCAGCAGTGCCGTGGAGGTGGTTTCGGTGTCCTCGACTTTCGGTGGTGTGGTCGTCGCTCCGGCTCTGGTTGCGACGCCGTGCCACCGCATGGGCGCGTCGGCACCGCCCTTCAGCGTGCGGCAGGGCCAGAACCAATTCCCCGCTGAATTGATCGCCGCCGACGAGGACCGCAATGTCTGCCTGTTGCAGGCGCGCGGCCTGAATGCGCCGGCCGCGCAGATGGGACGAACCCGCGACAGCTCGACATTGGGCAGCGTACATGCGATGTCCTTGCAGGAGGGCCTGCTGCGCCGCATCGACTTGCACGTTCCTTACCTCGGCAAGGTGGTGGATGGCCTGTACCTCGGGGTGGCGCAGCCCCTGGTCGCCCCGCCCGCCCCGTTGCGCGACGGTGTCGGCATCTACAACGAACAGGGGCAGTTGCTCGCGATGGTGGTCATGGAGAGCGCCGATGCCAACGCACTGAGCATGGCGCTCCCGGTCGAATGGATCGGGTCCGTGCTCGAGCGCAAGCCGCGCGCGCCGGCGTCGCTGGGGACGACGGCCTGGATGAATCAGGCCCGGATCTTCGATGCCAAGGGGGACGCCGCCGGACTGCTCGAAAACAACCTGCGTTGGGCCGAGGCGCAACCCCGCAGTGCCTGGGCCTGGAACAACCTTGGCAATGCGCACATGAGCAGCGGCGGGAAAGACCGCACCACCAAGGCCGTCGAGGCCTATCTGAAGGCCGTCGAGCTGGACCCGCAGCTCGCGCCGGCGTGGAACAACCTCGGCAACGTCTACAGCGAAACCCGCCGCTCGCCCTTGGCAATCGAGGCCTACCAGACAGCCACCCGCGTCGACCCCGGCTACGGCATCGCTTGGCGAAACCTTGGCGAGCTGTACCGCAAGAACGGGCAGCAGGATCGCGCGATCGATGCGCTCAAGCAGGCTGCCAAGGCGGGCACGGGCGGCGAACGCGCCATCGCGCTCAATGGCCTGGCGTTCATCTACGGCGAGGGGCCGCAGGCGATCCAGGCGCTGCAAGAAGCGGTGACGGCCGAGCCGCGCTTCGGTCTGGGGTGGAAGAACCTGGGCATCGCTTGGGAAAGAACAGGCGACCGGCAAAGAGCCATCAAGGCCTACGAGATCGCATTGCGGATCGATCCGCGCGACGGCGTCGCCTGGACGCGGCTGGGAGATGCATACACCTGGACCAAGCAGCCGGACGCGGCCTTGCAGGCCTACCGTGCGGCGACCGCGCTCGAGCCGGGCAACGGCGCGGCCTGGAAGTGGCAAGGCGTGCAGTACCTGGAGCGCAAGGACTACAAGCAAGCCATTCCCGCACTCACCGAGGCGCTCAAGAACGGGGAGTCGAACGCGTTCGTCTACGAGGAGCTCGGAAAGGCCTTCCAGGAGAACGGCCAGGCCTCGAAGGCCGAAGAGAGCTTCCTGAAGGCCATCGAACTGGCGCCGCTGAACGCCATGCCGAGCATGCGGCTGAGCGAGCTCTATCGAAAGCTCGGTCGCCCGGACGAAAGTCTCAGGCTCGCGGAAAGCGCAGTGAAGCTGGCCCCCACGGACGCCCGCGCGTGGGACCTGCTTGGCACGGTTCGAAGCGGCAAGGGACAGCTCCAGGAAGCCATCCAGGCCTATCAGCGCGCAGTGGCGCTCGATCCGAAAATGCCCACCGCATGGATCAACCTCGGCCTGCACCTCAACGCCGCGCAACAGATCCCCCAGGCCAAGGAGGCGCTGACGCAGGCGCTTCGCATCGAGCCGGACAACCGCGCGGCGCTCATCAACATGGGGGTCTCGCACATCCGCAGCGGAGAGCCCGCCGCGGCCGTTTCGATCTTCGAGCGGCTTGACGTGGCCAAGCCGTCGGATCCTCTGGTCCTTGCGAACCTGTGCGCTGCCTATAAGCGCGCGGGGCGCATCGACGACGCCATCAAGGCCTATGGACGCCTCCACGCACTGGATCGCAACATGGCCGGCAAGGTGTACGAGCAAGAACTCAAGGGCCTTGCTGCGGCGATCCAGTCGTAGGTTTCCTGCGCCATCGCACGCGCTGCCATGGGCTCGATCGCCCATGCTGTTCGACGAGGTCTTCCAGCAACTCGTTATCCAGCGCGGCGGCAGGCCGGATTCAGTTGATGATCTCTCCCATGCCTGTGCGCACGCGCTCTTTGAGCTGCCGGATGTACTCCGCATCGAAGAGCTCCCAGGTCTCCAGTTCGCCGACGATCCGAAGCGGCTCCCGACTGCGGTACGAACGTGTGGGATTGCCCGGAAACTTCTTGTCGGTGACGTTGGGGTCGTCCTCGAAGGCACCCGTGGGTTCGACGATGTAGACGCGGCCACGGCCGTCGCCCTTGGCCATTTCGGCGGCGAGGCCGGCGCCCTTTGGCAAGGCGGTGAAGTAGATGTGGTTCATCACGACGCGGCCGTCGTAGTTGGAGCGGAAGCCTGCGGTGAGCAGGTCGCCCACCTGGAGGTCCGCTCGCGTGCCGTGGAAGTAAGGACCGGTGTCCAGGACAGTCATCGCACGTCGCTCCTCTGCGGTAAGAAAAGGCCGCGGAGTTTACTAGGGGCGTTTACTGGAGCGGGTGAAGGGAATCGAACCCTCGTATGAAGCTTGGGAAGCTGCCGTTCTGCCATTGAACTACACCCGCATCTGCAACCCGTTGATTCCACGGGTTGTCGGCCAGCGCCGGATTCTACAGATGAACGAACAGCGCCCCGCATCGGGCGCCTGTCAGACGACCTGGGCGCCTCAGCCGGCTCGCACCGCTCTCCCCGCTCCACTTCAACCCAGCAATTTCCAAATATCGAAGCACGTTTTCGTTCTTTAACGAAAGAAGCACCGCTGACTAGCATCCGACCCTGTTTCAACTGGTCATAACAAGTCAGCCTCATGTCTTCTGCCCCGGCGCTCGAGCCCATCGCCTTTTCTCCCGTTCCGCTCTACACCCAGGTGCGCGAAACGCTGCGCGAACGCATCCTCGACGGCACCTACGCGCCGCACGCGCAATTGCCCTCCGAGAGCGAAATGGTCGCGCTCTTCAAGGTCAGCCGCATCACCGTGCGGCAGGCGCTCAGCGACCTGCAGCGCGAGAACCTGATCTTCAAGATCCCGGGCAAGGGCACGTTCGTTGCCAAGCCCAAGGCGTTCCAGCAGCTCGGGCAGCTCGAAGGTTTTGCCGAATCGATGGGCCGCATGGGCTACGAGATTCGCAACCAGGTCACGAGCCACAAGACCGTGCCCGCCTCGCCGCGCGTGGCGCAGCGCCTGGGCCTGGCCGAGGGCACGCCGGTCGCGCAGATCAAGCGTGTGCGGCATCTGAACCGCGCCCCGGTGTCCTATGAAGTGACCTACCTGCCCCACGCCATCGGCGAGCGATTGCGGCAGGCGGACCTCGCGGGGCGCGACATCTTCCTCATCCTGGAAAACGACTACGGCATCGCGCTCGGCCACGCCGACCTGCAGATCGACGCGATGCTCGCCGACGAATTGCTCGCACGTTCGCTGGACGTTCCCGAAGGCACCGCGGTGCTGCGCGTGGAGCGCCTCACCCACAC
Organism: Variovorax sp. W1I1; assembly: GCF_030815625.1. NCBI lineage: Bacteria > Pseudomonadati > Pseudomonadota > Betaproteobacteria > Burkholderiales > Comamonadaceae > Variovorax > Variovorax sp. W1I1. The sequence continues at coordinate 3,465,163 of NZ_JAUSWZ010000001.1, forward strand.
GGCCGACGGCGCGCCGCTCGATTTCGAAGACCTCTATTTCCGCGGCGATGCGTTCCAGCACCGGCTTCGCATCGCCCGCAGCCATCCCACGAAGGACATCCCATGAACATCATCACCCGCACGGTCGACGTGCTGGTCATCGGCGGCGGCACGGCCGGGCCGATGGCGGCCGTCAAGGCGAAGGAAGCCAACCCCAAGCTCGAAGTGCTGCTGCTGGAGAAAGCCAACGTCAAGCGCAGCGGCGCCATCTCGATGGGGATGGACGGGCTGAACAACGCGGTCGTGCCCGGCTTCGCCACGCCCGAGCAGTACGTCAAGGAAATCACCACCGCCAACGACGGCATCGTCAACCAGAAGACGGTGATGGCCTATGCGCGCAACAGCTATTCGATGATCGAGGAGCTCGACCGCTGGGGCGTGAAGTTCGAGAAGGACGAGACCGGCGACTACGCGATGCGCAAGGTCCACCACATGGGCACCTACGTGCTGCCGATGCCCGAGGGCCACAACATCAAGAACGTGCTGTATCGGCGTTTGAAGCGCACGCGTGTGGAGATGTCGCAGCGCCTGGTCGTCACGCGCCTGCTGACTGCCGCCGATGGAAGCGTCGCGGGCGCGATGGCCTTCGACTGCCGCACGGCCGAGTTCCATGTGATCCGCGCGAAGTCGGTGGTGCTCGCCACGGGCGCAGCCGGACGGCTCGGCCTGCCCGCTTCCGGCTACCTCTTCGGCACCTACGAGAACCCGACCAACGCGGGCGATGGCTACAGCATGGCGTACCACGCGGGCGCGGAGCTCTCGGGCATCGAGTGCTTCCAGATCAACCCGCTCATCAAGGACTACAACGGCCCCGCCTGCGCCTACGTGACCGGCCCCTTCGGCGGCCACACCACCAACAACAAGGGCGAGCGCTTCATCGAGTGCGACTACTGGAGCGGCCAGATGATGATGGAGTTCTACAACGAGCTGCAGGGCGGCAACGGCCCGGTGTTCCTCAAACTGAGCCACCTGGCCGAGGAGACCATCGCCACCATCGAGCAGATCCTGCACACCAACGAGCGCCCGAGTCGCGGGCGCTTTCATGCAGGGCGCGGCACCGACTACCGCGAACAGATGGTGGAGATGCACATCTCCGAGATCGGCTTGTGCAGCGGCCACTCGGCTTCGGGCGTGTGGGTGGACGAGCATGCGCGCACGACGGTGCCGGGCCTGCACGCCGCGGGCGATCTGGCCTGCGTGCCGCACAACTACATGCTCGGCGCGTTCGTCTACGGCCGCCTCGCGGGAGAAAGCGCCGCGCGGCATTGCGCGGAAACCGAGCTGCCCGCGCTCGATGAAGAACAGGTCGCACGCGAGCACGCCCGTGTCAGCGCGCCGCTCCTTCGCACCGGCGGCCTGCCGCCCGCGCAGGTCGAATACAAGCTGCGCCGCATGGTCAACGACTACCTGCAGCCGCCCAAGGTCACGCGCAAGATGGAGATCGGCCTCTCGCGCTTCGAGCAGATCCACGAAGACCTCGAACAGCTCGCCGCGCCCGGCCCGCACGAGCTGATGCGCGCGATGGAAGTGCACGCCATCCGCGACTGCGCCGAGATGGCCGCGCGCGCCTCGCTCTACCGCACCGAAAGCCGCTGGGGCCTCTATCACCACCGCGTGGACTTTCCCGAGCGCAACGACCGCGACTGGTTCTGCCACACGCAGTTGCAGAAGCAAGGCGATGCGATGGTGAGCTTCAAGCGCCCGGTCGATCCGTACATCGTGCCGCTCGATGCGCACGAGATGTCGGCCTACCAGCACCTGCGCGTGCCGGCAGCCGTACGCGAGCCCGTCGCGGCCTGACACCCACGAAGAACGAGAACCCCACATGCCCATCGCCCTCACTCCCACCAGCGTGCCCGTGCGCATCGACGACGACAAGTGCATCGCCCACAAGGGCTGCACCGTCTGCGTGGACGTGTGCCCGCTCGACGTGCTCGCCATCGACCTCAGCAAAGGCAAGGCCTACATGAAGTTCGACGAGTGCTGGTACTGCATGCCTTGCGAGAAGGACTGCCCCACGGGCGCAGTCACCGTCGACATCCCCTACCTGCTGCGCTGATCCGCGGCCGTTGAATTTCAAACCGGAGCAACCACGATGAAGACCCAGAGAACCTTGGCGCTGTGGAGCGCGACCTTCGGCCTGATGCTGACCCTTCCCGCTGTGCAGGCCGAGACCATCCGCATCGCCATCGGCACGCAGGACACCACGATCAACTGCGCCACCGGCGGCCTGCTGATCCGCGAACTCAAGCTGCTCGACAAATACCTGCCGCGCACCGGCAAGTACAAGGACGCGCAATACCAGATCGAGTGGAAGAACTTCACCTCCGGCGCGCCGCTCACCAACGAGATGGTCGCGGGCAAGCTCGACCTCGGCTCGATGGCCGACTTTCCGGGCAGCTTCAACGGTGCGGCCTTCCAGAAGGCGGGGCGCAAGAGCATCTTCATCACCGTGCTCTCGGGCAGCACCACCGGCAGCGGCAACGGCATCGTGGTGCCGAAGGACTCGAAAGTGCAGTCGATCGCCGAACTCAAGGGAAAGACCATCTCGGTGCCCTTCGCCTCCACCTCGCACGGCATGCTGCTGCGCGCGATCCAAGCGCAAGGCTGGGACCCGCTGAAGGACGTGAACATCACGACCCAGGCGCCCGAAGTGGCCGGCCCGGCGCTGCAGGCCGGCAAGGTCGAGGCGCATGCGGACTTCGTGCCCTTCGCCGAGCTGTTCCCGTACCGCGGCTTCGCCCGCAAGATCTACGACGGCTCGCAAGCGAATGCGCCCACCTTCCACGGCAGCCTGGTCGACGAGGAGTATGCGAAGAAGTACCCCGAGGTCGTTACCGCGTACCTGCGCGCCGCGCTCGAAGCCGACCGCCTCGTCGCCGCCGAACCCGAGAAATACAGCGAGCTGATCGCCAAGGTCACGAGCATCGAGGCGGAGGTCAACTACCTCTTCCACGGCCCGCTCGGCCTGCAGACGCGCGACCTGAGCTGGAAGCCCGAGTACCGCCAGGCGGTGAAGACATCGCTCGACACGCTGCGCCTCTTGAAGCGCACCGACAACGACATCGACGCCAATGCCTTCGTGCAAGACGGCTACATCCGCACCGCCTTCAAGGAGGCGGGCCTCGACTACGACAAGCAACTGAAGAACTACGCCCGCGCCCCGCTCGTCGCGAAAGATGCAGCGACCGGCAAGCCCATCACCGACGTGAGCCGCGTGGCCCAGGTCTGGGTGACCGGCGAGCCGCTGGTGCGCCACTACGCCTCGCCCGAGAACGCGTTCGCCGACCTGCAGAAGCTGGAGAAGGCCGGCAAGAAGGCGCGCGTGGTCTATGCGCAGGACCGCAACAGCGGCAACAAGCTGCTGGCGGCCGATGCGTGGTTCGTGCTCGGCGCCAAGGGCGAGGTCGATGCCTTCCTGCTCAAGGACCAGGCCGAGGGCTGGGCCGCGAAGAACGGCGGCAAGGTGGCGGACTTCGCCGCCGCGCGCGCCGCGCTGGCCGGCTGACGTTCCTCCAGCTTCACCATGGCCAGCCTCTTCAACGGCAACCTGCCGCGCGCCACATGGCGCATCGGCGCCCTGCTCCTGTGCGTGCTCGCATGGCACCTCGCCACGCGCGAACGCATGAACCTGGGCTTCATCACCTTCCAGAACGTGCCGCCGCCGCGCGAGGTGGCCGAATCGGCGTGGTCGCTGGTTCAGTCGCCGCTGGTGCTGCAGCATCTGTCGGCGAGCTTGCGCCGCGTGTTCATCGGCTTCGGCCTCGCGGCCATTGCGGGCGTGGCATTGGGCCTCGCGATCGGCCGCGCCCGCTGGGCCGAAGACACGCTGCTGCCGCCGCTCGAAGTGCTGCGCCCCATCCCCGCCGTGGCGTGGATTCCGCTCGCCATCCTGATGTTTCCGTCCTCGGAAGCGTCGATGGTCTTCATCACCTTCATCGGCGCGCTCTTTCCCGTGCTGCTCAACACCGTGCACGGCGTGGAGGCGGTGGATGCGCGCCTCGTCGCTTCGGCGCGCAGCCTGGGCGCGGGCCGCCTCGCAGTGTTCCGCGAAGTGATCCTGCCGGGCGCGCTGCCGAGCGTCGTCACCGGTCTTGCCATCGGCATGGGCACCGCGTGGTTCTGCCTCGTCACGGCCGAGATGATCTCGGGCCAGTTCGGCATCGGCTACTACACGTGGATGTCGTACACGATCCAGAACTACGCGGACATCGTGGTCGGCATGCTCTTCATCGGCGTGCTCGGCATGGGCAGCAGCGCGCTCGTGCGCCGGATCGGCCAGTCGCTGATGCCCTGGCGCGCGGTGCAGGAGAAACGCGCATGAAGGCCGACGTGCAAACCGGCCGCATCGCCATCGACGACCTGCGCGTGCGCCTCGGCCAGGGCGCGCAGGCCTTCGATGCGGTGCAGGACATCACGCTGCATGTGGAGCCCGGCGAATTCGTCTGCCTGCTCGGCCCTTCGGGCTGCGGCAAGTCGACGCTGCTGGGCGCGCTCGCCGGCCACCTGACGCCTGCGGGTGGCGTGATCCACGTGGACGGCGAGCCCGTTCGCGGACCGCATCCCGACCGCGGCCTCGTGTTCCAGCACCACACGCTCTTCCCCTGGAAGAAGGTGCTCGACAACGTCGCCTTCGGCCTGAAGATGCAGGGCGTCGGCCGCCGCGAGCGCCATGCGCGGGCGCACGAAATGCTGCGGCTCGTGGGCCTGGACGACTTCGCCGGCTTCTACCCCTCGCAGCTTTCGGGCGGCATGCAGCAGCGCGCCGAAATCGCGCGGGTGCTCATCAACCATCCGCGCGTGATGCTGATGGACGAGCCCTTCGGCGCGCTCGATGCGCAGACGCGGCTGATGATGCAGCGCCAGCTGCTCGACGCCTGGGCGCGCGTGCGCACCACCATCGTCTTCATCACCCACGACATCGACGAGGCGCTGTTCCTCGGCGACCGCGTGCTCGTGATGGGGCCGCGGCCGGGCCGCATCGTCGCCGAGTTCGCGCTCGACTTTCCCCGGCCGCGCGATCCGTCGCTGGTCACTTCTTCCGAATTCACCGCGCTCAAGCGGCGCTGCCTGCAGCTGCTGCATCCGCATGCGGGCGCCAGCAAACCGCTGGAACGCCTCACGCCGCTCGGCGCCGCCCCCACCGCTGCGCAACTGCGCTTTGCCATCTAGAAAAACAAACAAACAAACAAAGAATGACTTCCTCGCTCCTCGACGACCCCGAACTGCAGGCCATTGCCGAACGCCTGGCCTCCCCCGATGCCGAAGTGCGCCGCATCGCCGTGATGGACCTGGGCGACCTGTCCGACGAGGCGCACACGCCGCTGCTGGTCGCGGCCCTGCGCGACGACACGCCCGCCGTGCGCGCCGCCGCGGCGCTGGCGCTCGAAACCATGGAGAACCAGTCCGCCGTCGAAGGGCTGGCGGTGGCGCTCGACGACGCCGATGCACAAGTGCGCGAAGCCGCTGCCCACAGCCTGGCCGAACTGAAGGAACCCGCATCGGCCGCCTGGCTGCTGCCGCATGCGGGCACCGGCCCCGCGCGGGTGCGCGCCGCCGTGCTGCGTGCGCTGCGCGAACTGCGCGTGCCGGCCAGCGCCGGCCCCGCGCTGGCGGTGCTGCAGGAGCCACGCGCCGCGCAAGACTCCGCCGACGCCATCGCCCTGCGCCGCGAAGCCATCGGCGTGCTCGGCTACCTGAAACATGCGCCCGCGCTGCCTGCGCTGGCCGGCCTTGCCGCCTCCGACCCGGTGGACGAAGTGCGCCGCGCGGCTGTGGGCGCGCTGGCCTTTGCGGCGGGCGATGCCGATGCGCGCGTCGCGCTGGAAACCGCGCTGCGCGATGCGAGCTGGCAGGTGCGCGAAGAAGCGGCCACCGCACTCGGCAAGCTGCAGCAACCCGCCGCGACCGCTGCGTTGTTAGTGGCACTGGACGACGACTACTGGCAGGTGCGCCTGCGTGCGGCCCGCAGCCTGGGGCGGCTGCGCAGCGCCGAGAGCGTCACGCCGCTGCTCGTGGCGTTGGGCCACAGCATCAGCAACCTGCGCAAGGAAGCCGCGCTGGCGCTGGGCGACATCGGCGATGCAGGGGCGCTGCCCGCACTCGAACTTGCCGCGGACGACCCTGATCCCGAAGTGCGCAAATCGGCCCGGCTGGCCATCGTTCAGATCGGCAACAAGGCGGCCCATGGCGCCTGAGTCCATCGTCGATCACCGCGCGCGGGCCGCGCTGGAGTTTTGCTGGGGCGATGGGGAGCGGTATCTGGCTACGTACCAGTTGCTGCGGGCCAGTTGTCCTTGTGCGGATTGCAAGGTGCTGCGGGCGGCTGGGGGCGATGGCATTGCGGGTGACGACGTGCAACTCGCGGACATACAGCCGGTTGGGGCCTATGGCGTGCAGTTCGTGTTTAGCGATGGGCACGACCGGGGGATTTTTCCTTGGGTTTTTCTGAAAGAAATTTTAGAAAAACGTGTGAGAGCAGCAATCGCTCCTTGACCAAATCGTAGCTTTCTGGCCCATGGGCGAAGTTTTGAATGCCTGGCGTCGGCCATTCAGCGATTATGAAATGGCTCAATATATTGGGCTATTCCAGGCACTGAAATTAACGCCTGACATGGCGAAAATCGTGGCGAGATAAAAATCGTCGCCCGCATGGAATGCTCATTGATTTTTACTTGCGCTGGCAATGACGCGTACTTTCTGAGATTCCCAGTCGACAAACATTGCAGGCACAAACTCATATTCTGGCGGCAAATCGTAATACGCTATTTCCCTTTGCTCCTCTTGACTTAAATAACTTAAAAAGAGGTCCATTTTATCCAGCCTGAGTTTTACTCGATCAAACCTTCGACCATCTCGAAAAAGCTGCACCTCCCCATTTGCCAGATTAACAAGAGCGTTGCAGTGACTCTCGGATCTCATTCCACTGTCTGTGCAAATCAAATCGATATACGTGAAGGCCTTATATAGCTCGTCTAGAGCAAATTGTCCAAAAGAAGTTATTCGCAATGCATCTATTTCGTCGGCAAAGGAATCGTGACGCGTAGAAGATTCTATTAAATTGGATGCAAGCAACCTGTCTATCCAATAGCGAAAGTCTCCGTCGAAGCCAAATACGTCGGCAAAAAATCCGCGTAGCTCAGGCATCGGTATGAAGGCAGGCGAGAGCGGATCCTGGGCAACGGAAAGACGCTTGAGAATTCGCAATCCGGTGAAATGAGAGCCACCTTCGTTGGTACGGATTTGAAAAAGGTTGGGGATTTTACTGTTTTTTTCGTCGTAAAAAAGACGAGTTGGAGTCATCAGCGGCTTAATGACTTGATGAATCAACAAAGTCCAGCGCCCGCCCGACTGAGCCATTTCCTGCGCATTGGTATAGCCAGAAAGAATCAAATCGCCAAAAAGATCAAGCGCGAGACGAATATTGCCATGCGCAGATGCGGTGATAAATTGATTTAATGGTGAGGGCGGGCTGCGCGAAAAATCATTTCGAAATACACGAAAGAACGAAGCGACGCTTTCAAGCGAGCCCTCCTCTACATTAAGTACGCTATCGCGCAACAACTCCAATACGTAATTAATTCTTTTCCCAAAAACCTCATCAGGTGTAGGCGAGCTAATATGGAAGGCACTATTCTGATACGCATCGAGAAATCCGCGGATTTTTGACGCATAAAATCTTTCTTCCCGCATCGAGATAAGAACTACACAACCCAGAGCTTCGATAATTTCGGCAGCAAGGGAAAAGGTGTAGTCCTGAAGTTCGTTATCCAACTGATCGGTGTTGTCAACCGCGACAATTACGCCCTTGTTGTTATTCCTATGCCATGCGACTAGACGCTGAGCAACATATTTATCGTCGCTTTTCCACTCTTTAAGCAATTGATTCAAGGTCAGATTATATGCTTCTGATTCCTTGTTAAGTCCCGCCAAGGACTGCTTTTCCGCCACATCAAATTTATCGGAAAAAAGTCGTAAAAGCTGCGCTCGATCAGCAATCAACAGACGATCCGAGTCCAATTGATCAATCAAAGACTCCCACAGAGATTTTCTTACTGAAATAGCATCCTTGGGCGCCGAAAGCATGTCTATCACGACTGGGACACAATACTTTTTCAAGTAAGGGGGCGGACGAAAATAAAGAACTTTCTTTATGAATGTGGACTTTCCCGCCCCCTTGCCTCCGAACAATATGACTATGTCTCCTTTGTGACCCTGTCGCATGCCATTAACAAGTCGATTTGCAAATGCTCCTCCCGATTCCGCGTCTTCAGTTTCATTAACGCCGTAGTTTTTCATAAATGGCGAAACTGAATCTCGAATTAGAGTCCGTACGCCCGACACATTCTTATCGTGCGCTCGCTCATGAACGTAGCATTTATCGACGAATTCAGAATTGTCCACGTCAATCGGCCCAAAGTACCGCAAGACGATTCCTCTGATTTGACGAGCTAGCGAGTTTGCGTTGATTGTTTGGTTGAAGGAGACTATCCGCTCTTTCGGGAAAAACACCTCGCCGCTATCAGGTGTGCTTCCTTCAAATGCCCGCTGTAGGCTGTGATTTTCAATAACAGATATATATCCAAGAAGATCTGTTGCCTCAATGAAATTGGAGTCAAACCAGGAAATCTCTGAAATTACTATCGCAGAAAGCTCTTTCCAAGCCTTTCCTTTTTGAAACGCTTTAAAAATTATAAATTGAAGCCCATTTGTAACGACCCCATACTCGCATCCCTCATCAGCACAATATCGCTGCGCCTGAATTATTGCCGCCTTAGCTGTTGCCGAGGTTAAGAGTGTTTTAGTTTTTACTGTTCTGAAAGGTTTTTTGTAATTGAAATTAGGCGGCAGATCGAAGTAGACACCAGTCCTTTTTGCTTCGACAATAATAGCCGGCCGCCCTGATGCGCGATTTAGATGATAGTCAGCGTAACCGTCAATTGAATTTTGCTCCATCCTGAATGACGAAATAGGCCATCCGAGAACTTCGCGAAATATTCTGTCAATGATTTGAAATCGCGTGTCTGCTTCATTCAAATTGACAGATTTTGCGAAAGAAACAATTTCAGCGGCAGCGGCGTGTGACATTAAGAAACCTCCGAATGCGAGCATAACAATATGCGCGGCGTATAGCGGCCTTTGCGAACCGCACCCGTGCATCGCCAAACGCCCATCCGGCGGGGCATCGACATCGTCACCGGAGCCGCTGTGCTAGCGCAAAGAACTTCACTCTGGCGCGAGTTGCCACGAGTCTGGCGCGCTTTTCGCCATGGAAGCGGGGCTTGGTCGCACGGCTCGATGGCCACGCATACCCGCCCGGCGAACAGACGTCGAGCTTGCTCGTGGCCCGCAGCCGCGGGTTGCGAAACGAGACGCTGAAGCTTTTGCGGCGTCCGCTTGATTCGATCGATCTTCCATGCCGAACATCACGCGAGCTGCAAAGCCACAAATATCCGCGTAGCTATACTCCGCCCCGTCACGTCAAAAACAGGCGTGATCGGGATTGGACTCCCGCTGAAATCACTGCGACGAAAGCCGCAGCTACCGCAAGGACTGCGGCTTTCTCATTCGTGCAACCTTTTTAGGCGGCTCGATGGGCGGGCGCAAGCCCGGCCGGTTTCACGCAAGTGGTTTCCCGGTAGTCCAACCCGTCGAGCCGCCGCCCTCGATTGGACTCGGGTGCGTCGGTTTCAGTAAACCGAAACCCCTTGGAGGCCATCAATGGCTCACGTTCCCCCGTCCCCCGAACCCTTCGACACCAACAGCGCCGCATTGCTCGCGCTGCGGGCCTGCGACGACATCGACAGCCTGCATGGCGTGCGGCTCGCCTATGCGTGCATCGAGAAGCTCGTCGATCCGCAGCTTGCGAGCGACTCGGAAGATGTCTACCCCATCCGCACCGAACTGAGCGCGCTGATGCGGCTGGTGAACGAGGAATTGCAGCGCCGCATCGAGACGACAGAGGCCACGATGCAGTCGCTGCGTCTGGCGGTGGACAAAGTCAGCGCGGCGCCGTGCTGAGGTCTTCGATCGCCGGCTTGGCGCCGCTGCGATCCGTGCGCTGAACCCCGCAACCTCAACGCCCCAGGACCAACACCCCGAGCAGCACCGCCGACACGATGGCCAGCAACGCCGTGGTCGCCTGCCAGAAGCGCACGGGGTGCCGCTCGATCAGCGGTGGCATGCGCGCACGCAGAAACTCCTGCCCGGGCGCGCGGAGGTCGTGCGCAAGCTCCGACACGGCCTCCTGGCGCTTCAGCGGATTCGGATTCAGCGCCTTCTGCAGCACCGCATCGACCCACTCGGGCAGGTCGGGCCGCAGGTGGCGCACCGGCACATAACGCAGCCGATTCACATCGGCGGGCGATCGAACCCGCGAGACCTGCAGCCCGTACGGCAACTGGCCCGTGAGCATCTGGTAGACGATCACCGCCATCGAGAACAGGTCGGACCGCGCACTGCCGCCATGGCCGGTGAAGTACTCGGGCGCCGTGTACTGCAGCGTGCCCGTGATCGCGAGCGGCCTGCCCTCGCCTGCGCCATCGGCGAGCCCCGCCACATGCGTCGTCGCGAGGTCGATGATCCGCACGGTGCCGGTGCGGTCGATCATCACGTTCTCGGGGCGCATGTCTTGGTGCAGCATCTCCTTGCCGTGCAGCGCCTGCAGCCCACTCGCCAGTTGCTCGGCGATGCGGCGCACGCTGTCGAGCGACGGCTTGGGGTTGTCGACCATCCATTGCGCGAGCGTCTGGCCATCGACGTATTCCATGGCGACGTACAGGTGGCCGCGCGCGCGCTCGATGGCGCTCGCCTTGAGCACATGCACGTTGTCGATGCGCCGCGCCACCCACTCTTCCAGCACGAAGCGGTCGAGGTACTCCGGGTCGTCGCGCAGATCGACCGAGGGCAGCTTCAGCACCACCTGCTGCCCGCTCGCGTCGTCCACCGCCAGGTGCACGTGGCTGCGCGAGCTCACATGGAGTTCGCGCACGAGGGTGAAGCCTTCGAAGCGGGTGCGGGGCGCGAGCGGCGGCGCGATGGCGAGGCCTTCGCGCTGCAGGGGCAGCGGTGCGGCGTCGGCCGGCGGCAGTTCGTCGATGCGCACGAGCTGCACCGTGCAGTCGTCGTCGCTGCCGCGGGCCTGCGCGGCCTCGGCGAGCAGGCGCGCGGCAGCGTCGTAATCGTCGCCGCATCGCGCGATCGCGTCGTGCACGGCGGCGGCATCGAGGTGCGTGTAAGCGCCGTCTGTGGCCAGCAGGTAGACCTCGCCCACTTCCGCCTCCCAGCAGCGGTAGTCGATCTCCACGTTCGGCCCCGCGCCGAGCGCGCGTCCGAGGTACGACTCGACCGAGGACAGATGTACGCGGTGGTCTTCAGTGAGTTGCTCCAGGCCGTTCGTATGCAGGCGATGGATGCGCGCATCGCCCACGTGCAGCATGTGCACGTCGCGCCCTTTGAACACGAGCGCGCTGAAGGTGCAGACGTAGCCGCTGTCCTTGTCGAAGCGCGCGTCGCTGCGCATCGTCTGCGCGTGCAGCCACGAGTTCGTGGCGCTCAGCACGCGCTGGGCTGCGCGGCGCACCGACCACGCATCGGAGGTCGCGTAGTAGTCGTCCAGAAAGCCCCGCACCGCCGCCGCGCTCGCCACCTGGCTCACGCGGCTGGAGCCGATGCCGTCGGCCAGCGCCACCGCGATGCCCTTAGACATGCGCAGCGTTCCCTCGGGCAGCATCGCGCCGTGAAAGTCCTGGTTGACTGCGCCTGGCTTGGCCAGCGAGTGCTGGCCGAGCGTCACGCGTAGGGCCTTCTGCGTGGGCATCAGCATCGAGACGATGGATGCGTGAGGGGTATCAGCTGGTCTTGCGCTTGGGCGCGGTCTTGTAGTGCGTCGAGTACAGCGTCAGCCCCACGAAGGTCAGGCCGCCCACGAGGTTGCCGATGACGGTGGGAATCTCGTTCCAGATCAGGTAGTCCATCAGCGTGAACTTGCCGCCCAGCAAGAGGCCGGTGGGGAACAGGAACATGTTGACGATCGAGTGTTCGAAGCCCATGTAGAAGAACACCATCACCGGCATCCACATGCCGATGGCCTTGCCCGACACGGTGGTGGACATCATGGCCGCGACCACGCCGGTGGAGACCATCCAGTTGCACATCACGCCGCGGATGAACAGCGTCAGCATGCCGGCGGCGCCGTGCGCGGCATAGCCGACGGTGCGGCCTTCGCCGATGTGGCCGAGCTTCTCGCCGATGGCGTTGGGCGCCTCGCTGAAGCCGAAGGTGAAGATGATCGCCATGAACACCGCCACCGTGAGCGCGCCCGCGAAGTTGCCGACGAACACCAGGCTCCAGTTGCGCATGACGCCGCCCCAGGTGGCGCCGGGGCGCTTGTCGAGCACCGCAAGCGGCGCGAGCGTGAACACGCCGGTCAAGAGGTCGAAGCCCAGCAGGTACAGCATGATGAAACCGACCGGGAACAGCATCGCGCCCACCAGCGCGTTGCCGGTGTTCACGGTGATCGAGACGGCAAAGGCCGCGGCGAGCGCCAGGATGGCGCCGGCCATGTAGGAGCGGATGAGCGTGTCGCGGGTGGACATCAGCAGCTTGGATTCGCCGGCATCGACCATCTTGGTCACGAACTCGGCGGGGGCTAGGTAGGCCATCGGGATTCCTTGAAGAAGCGAAAAAGCAGAGAAAAGATTGAAGCGTCGAAGGTGCGCGGCTCAGCCCAGCGCGACCAGCACGCGGCCTTCATCCACGCGCACCGCATGGGCCCGCACCGAGTACTCGGGCGCCTCCAGGCACTCGCCGCTGCGCAGGTCGAAGTGGTTCTTGTAGAGCGGCGAGGCGACGACGATGCGGTCGCCCAGGCTCCCCACGAGGCCGCGTGAGAGCACGCTGGCACCGGCCTTCGGGTCGACGTTGTCGATGGCGTACAGGGCCTGCTCCCGGCCCACGCTGAAGATCGCGACATGCACGCCGTCGACCAGCGCGCAGACGCCGGTGTCGGGAAGGATGTCGGTGGCCGCGCAGACGGCGGTCCATTGGAGGGTGTCGGTGGTCATCGTGAAAGTCCTCGGTTTTCGTCAGACGGTTTCGGCGTCGGCTTCGGTGCTGCGCTCTTCGGCGCGGGCCGGGCGGATCTGGCCGCGCTCCTTCACGAACACGATGTGCTCGTCGGGCTTCTCGCTGTTGACGAAGGAGCGGAAGCGCTGGCGCACGGCGGGGTCGTTCACCGCGGTCTTCCACTCGCACTGGTAGGTGTCGACCACGTTCTGCATCTGCACTTCGAGTTCGCCGGCGATGCCGAGGGTGTCTTGCAGCAGCACGCCCTTGAGGTAGTCGAGCCCGCCTTCGAGGTTCTCGCGCCAGGTGCTGGTGCGCTGCAGGCGGTCGGCCGTGCGCACGTAGAACATCAGGAAGCGGTCGATCAGCTGGATCAGCTGGGCCTTGCTGAGGTCGGAGGCGAACAGCTCGGCGTGGCGCGGCTTCATGCCGCCGTTGCCGCAAACGTAGAGGTTCCAGCCCTTCTCGGTGGCGATGATGCCGACGTCCTTGCCCTGCGCCTCGGCGCATTCGCGGGTGCAGCCGGACACGCCGAACTTGATCTTGTGCGGCGCACGCAGGCCCTTGTAGCGGTTCTCCAATTCGACGGCCAGGCCCACGCTGTCGTCCACGCCGTAGCGGCACCAGGTCGAGCCCACGCAGCTCTTCACCGTGCGCAGCGACTTGCCGTAGGCATGGCCCGACTCGAAGCCGGCGGCGATGAGTTCTTCCCAGATCGATGGAAGCTGCTCGACGCGCGCGCCGAACATGTCCACGCGGGCACCGCCGGTGACCTTGGTGTAGAGGCCGTACTTCTTGGCGACCTGTCCCACGGCGATGAGCCCGTCGGGCGTGACCTCGCCGCCCGGCATGCGCGGCACGACCGAATAGGTGCCGTCCTTCTGGATGTTGCCGAGGAAGTAGTCGTTGCTGTCCTGCAGGCTCGCGAGGTTCTTCTTGAGCACGAACTCGTTCCAGCACGAGGCGAAGATGCTGGCCGCCGTGGGCTTGCAGATGTCGCAGCCCAGGCCCTTGCCGTGCTTGGCGAGCAGGTCGTCGAAGCTGCGGATCTCGCCCACGCGGATCAGGTGATAGAGCTCCTGGCGCGAGTACGCGAAGTGTTCGCACAGGTGGTTGTTGACGGCCATGCCGCGCTTGGCCATCTCCACCTTCATCACCTGCCCCACCAGTGCCACGCAGCCGCCGCAGGTGGCGCCGGCCTTGGTGCAGGCCTTCATTTCGGCGACGGTGCAGGCGCCCTCGCCCACGGCCGCGCAGATCTGGCCTTTGGTCACGTTGTTGCAGGAGCAGATCTGGGCCGTGTCGGGCAATGCATCCACGCCGAGGCCGGGGCGCGCCTTGCCGTCGCTCGAGGGCAGGATCAGGAACTCGGGGTCCGCCGGCAGCGCGATGCCGTTGAGCGCCATCTGCAGCAGCGTGCCGTACTCGGCCGCATCGCCGACCAACACCGCGCCCAGCAGCTGCTTGCCGTCTTCGCTCACCACGATCTTCTTGTAGATCTGCTTGTGCTCGTTGATGTACTGGTAGGCGCGCGAGTGCGGCGTCTTGCCGTGTGCGTCGCCGATGCTGGCCACGTCCACACCCATGAGCTTGAGCTTGGTGCTCATGTCCGCGCCGATGAAGGCGGCGTCCTGCTGGCCGGCGATGTGTTTCGCGGCGACGCGTGCCATGTCGTAGCCGGGCGCGACGAGGCCGAAGGTCTGCTCGTTCCACGAGGCGCACTCGCCGATGGCGTAGACGTTGTGGTCGCTGGTGCGGCAGTGGCTGTCGATCGCCACGCCGCCGCGCGGGCCGATGGCCAGCACCGACTGGCGGGCCAGCTCATCGCGCGGACGGATGCCGGCGGAGAACACGATCATGTCGGTCTCCAGGTAGGTGCCGTCGGCGAACACCATGCGGTGCCGCGCGGCGGCGCCGTCGGTGATTTCCACCGTGTTGCGGCCCGTGTGCACATGCAGGCCCAGCGCCTCGATGCTGCTGCGCAGCGCGCGGCCGCCGCCTTCGTCGACCTGCACGGCCATGAGGCGCGGGGCGAACTCGACCACGTGCGTCTCCAGGCCCATGTCGCGCAGCGCCTTGGCGCATTCCAGGCCCAGCAGGCCGCCGCCGACGACCACGCCGCTCTTGGAGCGCGCGCCGCATTCCTTCATCGCCTCCAGGTCTTCGATGGTGCGGTAGACGAAGCAGTTGGGGCGGTCTCGCCCGGGCACGGCCGGCACGAAGGGCGAAGAGCCGGTGGCCAGCACGAGCTTGTCGTAGGCAACCACTTCGCCGTCGGCCGTGGTGAGCGTGTTGTTGCGGCGCTCGATGGCCACGGCCTTGGCCGCAAGGCGCAGCGTGAAGCCGCTGCGTTCGAAAAAGCCGGGCTCCACCAGCGAAAGGTCTTCGGCGGTCTTGCCCGCGAAGAACTCGGAGAGATGCACCCGGTCGTAGGCCGCACGGGGCTCTTCGCAGAACACCGTGACCTCTGCGTCGGCAACGCCGAGTTCGTGGAGTTGCTCTAGAAACTTGTGGCCCACCATGCCGTGGCCAATGACTGCGATTTTCATGTCGGATCCTGCGTGCAGCCGGCCATGCGTCAGTCCGCCGCAGACCCCGTCGGAAAGACGGCAGTCAGGGCGAGCCCCCGCAAGGGACGGATGCGAATCGGGTTGGAACGGACGTACTGCCGGCCTTGGTTGAACAAAGGCTTGCAGTGCGCTCGGGTCCGCCGTCGTTAGCGGAGGCACTGTGAGTGCCGCGGCGGCGTTGCCGCGGAACAGTGCAAGACCCTGCGCAACATCCGTGCCAGGCGATTCAGCCTGCGGTCAGGCCCCCAGCCCTTGGGGTCGCACCAAATACGGCGCCCGCGCGGGCATGGCGCGCGGCCGCGTGCGCCGTTGTGGCGCATGCGTCGTCCCGTTTGGTGCAGGGAGGTGCGGGCGCTCAGCGCAGGTAGCGCCCGCCCGGCGCCACCATCACCAGCTCGACGAAGTGCGATCCGTGGTGGTTCTCGGGGCTGTAGTCGACCGTGTAGCCGCCGATGTCGGCCATGCGCATGCCCTCCATCGCCGCGACGAGCTTCTGGGGTGTCACACCCCTGCCCGCGCGCTTGAGGCCCTCCAGCAGCACGGTGAGGTTCAGGTAGCCGAAGAAGTGGTCGTAGTCCACCGGGAGGTCAGCCGCTGCCATGGCCGCGTGGTAGCTGCGCGTGAGCGTGCTCGTGGCGCGGAAGGGGTACGGCACGATCTGCGCGACGGCCAGGCCCCGGGCGTCGTCGCCGAGCGCCTCGATCAGCGGGCGCGAGTTGGCGATGCTCACGCAGTAGATGGGCGCGGCGATCTTCTGCCGCGCCGCCTTGACGAACGGCACCATCGACGGCCCGAAGGACATGAAGATCAGCGCCCGCGGCTTGGCCGCCGCCAGCGTGGCGACGGCGGCGGGCGCATCGCTGCCGCTGACTTCGAGCGGCACCTTGGCCACCAGCGTCGCGCCGAGTTCCTTGCAGGTTTCCTCGACCACCGGCGCCATGAGCTGCCCGAACGGGCTGTTCTGGTAGACAAGGCCGATCTCCGCCTGGTGCAGCGTGACGAGGTTGCGCACCATCTGCACCACCTCGTCGCGGTAGCTCGCCATGGTCGTGAAGAAGTACGGGTTGTGCTTGGCGCGCAGCACCGGCGAGCCGCTGTACACGCCCACGAGCGGCACCTTTTTCTCCACGAGCAGCGGCAGCACCGCGCCCGCGCCGGCGGTGTTGGTGAGGCCGAAGAGCGCGACCACGTCGGGGCGCGCGAGCAGTTCCTTCGCGTTCGACACCGTCTTCTGCGCGTCGTAGGCGTCGTCCAGCGTGACCAGGCTCACGCGCCGGCCCTCGACGCCGCCCTTGCGGTTGAACTCCTCCAGCGCCATCTCCTGGCCGCGCAGCACCGCCCGCAGCGTGGGCGCGAGCGGGCCGCTCAGGTGGGCGCTCTGGCCGATGACGATGTCGCCGCCGGGTTTGGCGGCCGCCGTCGCTGCGGTGGTGGTGGTGGTGGTGGTCGTGGCAGCGAAGGCGGGCCGGGCCGCAACGCCAACCGCGGCGCAGGCCATGGCAACGGCCGCTCGGCGCCGGGTGATCGGACGCACGGGTTCCTGGATCATGAATGTCTCCTCGTTCTTGTTGAAGGCGCCGGATGCTGCGGCCCTTGCGAGGTCTGACGATGTCCTTTGGGTGACAACGCGCCTATAAAAGTCAACTGCGTTGTCATCCTGTTCACTGCCCCGCCAACCGGCGTGCCGCCGATCGTAAAAACTGAGGGTTGCACCTCTTGATCGGCCGGGGCGGCTTATCTATTAGGTCTCCTCCACGAACGCCTCTTCGCGCTTGGACCGGATGGACGGCAGCAGCACGATCAGCATCAGCAGCACCGCCGCGATCAGCAGCCCCGCCGAGATCGGCCGCGAGACGAACACGCTCCAGTCGCCGCGCGACAGCAGGAGCGCGCGGCGCAGGTTCTCTTCCATCATCGGCCCGAGGATCAGGCCCAGCAGCAGCGGCGCGGGCTCGCATCCGAGCTTGATGAAGGTGTAGCCCACGACACCGAAGATCGCCACCAGCCAGATGTCGAACACGTTGTTGTTGGTCGAGTACACGCCGATGGCGCAGAACAGCACGATGGCCGGAAAGAGCCACTTGTAGGGAATGGTCAGCAGCTTGATCCACAGGCCGATGAGCGGCAGGTTCAGGATCACCAGCATCAGGTTGCCGATCCACATCGAGGCGATCAGGCCCCAGAAGAGCTCGGGGTTGCTGGTCATCACCTGCGGGCCGGGCTGGATGTTGTGGATGGTCATGGCGCCGACCATCAGCGCCATCACCGGGTTGGGCGGAATGCCCAGCGTGAGCATCGGGATGAAGGAGGTCTGCGCGCCCGCGTTGTTGGCCGCCTCGGGCCCGGCCACGCCGCGGATGTTGCCCTTGCCGAAGGCCACCTCGCCGGGCTTGAGCTGGATCTTCTTCTCGAGCGTGTAGGCCGCAAAGGCCGACAGCAGCGCGCCGCCGCCCGGCAGGATGCCCAGCGACGAACCGAGCGCCGTGCCGCGCAGCACCGCGGGGAACATGCGCTTGAAATCCTGCTTCGTCGGGAACAGGCCCGAGACCTTGGCGGTGAACACCTCGCGCTCGTCTTCCGGGCGGGCGAGGTTGGCGATGATCTCGCCGTAGCCGAACACGCCCATGGCTATGGCGATGAAGCCCAGGCCGTCGGTGAGTTCCGGAATGTCGAAGCTGTAGCGCGCCACGCCCGAGTTGACGTCGGTGCCCACCAGGCCCAGCAGCAGCCCGACCATGATCATGCAGATCGCCTTGAGCAGCGAGCCCGAGGCCAGCACCACCGCGCCGATGAGGCCGAGGATCATCAGCGAGAAGTATTCGGCCGGGCCGAACTTGAAGGCGATCTCGGTCAGCGGCGGTGCGAAGGCGGCCAGGATGAGCGTGCCCACGCAGCCCGCGAAGAACGAGCCCAGCCCCGCGGCCGCGAGCGCTGGCCCGCCCCGGCCCTGCTTGGCCATCTGGTGCCCGTCGATCACCGTGACCACGGACGACGACTCGCCCGGCAGGTTGACCAGAATGGCCGTCGTCGAGCCGCCGTACTGCGAGCCGTAGTAGATGCCCGCCAGCATGATGAGCGCTGCCACCGGCGGCAGCGCATAGGTGGCCGGCAGCAGCATCGCGATGGTGGCCGTGGGACCGATGCCCGGCAGCACGCCGATGAGCGTGCCCAAGAGGCAGCCGATGAAGGCGTAGAGGATGTTCTGCAGCGACACCGCCGTGGCGAAGCCGAGCGAGAGATGGTCGATGAGTTCGGTCATGCGTGTGGTGCTCCCCGGCTCAACCGCTGATGAAGGTGGGCCACACCTGGAACTGCAGCTTCAGTCCCACGATGAAGGTGAGGTAGCTGCCGATGGCGAGCACCGTCGCGAGGATCAGCGAGAGCTTCATCGAGAAGTTCGCGCCGGCCATGCAGGCGACCACCACGAGCGCGTAGATCGCGGCGATAAGGCCCATGGCGGGCAGCCCGATGCTGCGCAGGCCCGCGAGCAGGACGCCGAACAAGAGGTTGGCGCCGATGATGAAACCCAGCGGCTTCCAAGCGATCTTTCCGATCGGGTCGCCGTCGGCGGTCTTGACCGTGAACGCACTGGAGATCACCACCAGCCCCAGCACCGCGAGCAGCGTGCCGATGATCAACGGGAAGTAGCCAGGGCCCATGCGCGCCGCGCTGCCCACGTTGTAGTTGGTGGCGCCGAGGGCGAAGGCCGCACCGACGCAGGTGAACATGACGCCCGAGAAGAAGGTCTTCTGGCTCTTGATCTGCATAAGCAATCTCTCTCTCGAATGGGAATGGGAAAGGAAGAAAAAAGGCAGGAAAGGAAAAGGCAGGAACAGCAACATCGCGGCCCGCGCGGTGGCTCGAAGAGCGGCACGGCCCCAAGGGAATGCACATGGCAGGCGAAGGCCGGCGCGGTATCGCCGGTTCGCCAGTCAGGCTGCGGACAGGTACGTCATGTTATGAGGTTTATTACGTCACATCGTGAGTAATAACCCTCTGAAACATGGGCCCTCGCTGCTACATTGCCTTCCGTTCGCACATCACTTGGAAATGCAATGGCCAGCCAGCGCAAAAGCATCGGAAAGCAGCACTTCGAGGCGCTCTCCGATTTCAGATTCAGACTTCGCAGCTTCCTGCGCTTCAGCGAAGACGCCGCGCGGGAGGAAGGCATCACGGTGCTGCAGTACCAGCTGATGCTTCACACGCAGGGATTTGCGGGCCGCGAATGGGCCACGGTCAGCGAGATCGCCGAGCGCCTGCAGGCCCAGCCGCACGGCGTGGTCGCGCTCGTGTCGCGCTGCGAGGAAGCAGGCTTGGTCAAGCGCAAGCCCAGCAGCACCGACCGGCGACAGGTCGAGGTGCACCTGCTGCCCGCGGGGCGCAAGAAACTGGAGACGCTGGCGGCCCTGCACAAGGATCAGGTGGCCAAGCTCGCGGAAGTCGTGGCGCTGGTGAACAAGGACGGCGGCTAGCAGGAAAAGAAGAAGGCGACGGACCGGCCCTTCTCAAAGAACGCGGCCCGTCGCGAAGGCAATCAACGCCCGGTCGAGACTTCGATATCGACGCGCCGGTTCGGCGCCAGGCAATCGATCAGTGCCGCGCGGCTGGCCTGCGCGCATTGCACCTTCGGCTCCGATTCGCCCCTGCCCTGCACCTGCACGCTCTGCGCCGGCACGCCGGCCTGCACGAGGTAGTCGCGCACGGTCGTTGCGCGCGCCAGCGAGAGCGCCTGGTTATAGGTTTCGCTGCCGAGCCGGTCGGTATGACCGGTCACCCGGACCGCTTCCACCGGCCTTGGGCTGGCCTTGATGTCGCTCGCCAGCGCATCGAGCCTGCGCCGGCCGTCAGGCAACAGATCGGCCAACGAGCGTCCATCGAAGCGGAAGAGCCCATCGGCACCGAGCGTCGTCGTTCTTGCGGGCGCCGGCGCAGGCTGGATGACCGCGACGGGCCGCGCTGCCGCGGGCGGCGGCTTGAGCAGGTCGGCGCAGCCCGGTCCCTTCCAGTACGTGCCGTTGACCAGCACGTCCGCATTGAAGCGCACCATGTACTGGCAGGTGATGTATTCAGGCCCAGCGCCGGTGCGGAAGTGAAAGATGTAGTTCCACTCGCGCACCCCGGCCAGCCCTTCGCTGAAGTGCGGAAAGCCCAGCAGTTCGCGCACCTGGTCCTTGCCCATGCCGGTGCGCATGGTGCGCAGGGCTTCCAGGTTCGGGAAGGCGCCCTGCTGCCATGTAGCCGAACCGGGTGCGGGAAAGTCCTCGTCTTTCGGCGGCGCCGGGTTCTCCGAAGCGGCGCGGGCCTGCATTTCGGGCGTGATGGTGTAGCTCGTCGCGCAGCCGCCGGCCAGCAGTGCGGCAAGGCAGAGCGCGGCGAGTGGCACGGTGCGCATCGCGACGGAGGTCCTGGCTTGAGAAAGCTTGTTGTTCATGGTGATGTCGTCCAGTTCTTCTCGATGGCGATCAGTTGAAGACCCATTCCGCGCCGACGGTCGCGCCCACCCCGGCACGGCTGGTCGCCACGCCGCCTGTGATGCTCCAGGCGTTGTTCTCGGCGGTGCGCCGGAAGCTGATGCCCACCGCGTTCTCGCCCTTGAACGAACCCGCGCCGATGCGCATCACCGTCTTGCCCGGCACGTAGCTGCCCGGCATCTGCAGCGCCATGGCCGCGGCCACGCCGGCATAGGCGTTCTTCTCGACGCCGTCGATGCGGTCGTTGACCGCGTTGATGCGGTTGTTCAGGCCGCCGCCGAGCGCGTTCAACTGGTTGACGTTGACCGCGTCGGTGCCCGCCACGCCCGGCGCCACGTTGTGCACCGTGACCGGGCCGGTGGCATTGCTGCCGCCCATGCTCACGCTGTTGTAGTTGACAGAGCCATCGGGGTTGCTGTCGTACTTGACCGTCGACTGGTCGATCGCCGCCACCGTGCCCTGCACGCCCCGCAGCTGCGAGACGTTGACTGCGTCGCTGTCGGCCGTGCCCGCGGCCACGCCGGTGATCTGGCGGAACTGGCCGCTCGCCGCATTGCCCACCGAAACGGCCGCCAGCGTGCTGGTGGTCGCGCCGATGGCGATGCGTTGCGCGTCGGTCGCCGTCGGCGGCACGTAGCCCGCCACGCCCGCGGCCGTCGAGGCCACCGAGCCCGCGCCCAATGCCACGCCCCCCGCCTGCGTCACGCTGCTGCCCGCGCCCATCGCCACGCCCTGGACGCCGGCCGCCGAAGCGCCCGTGCCCATCGCGATCGAATCGGCCAGGTGCGACGTTGCGCCCTGCCCGACCGCAATGCCGCCCGGTGCGCTCTGCTGCACCACGGCCCCGTTGCCGATGCCCACGCCGTTGTTGCCGTTGACCACCGTCTGCGGCCCGACCGCCACCGACTCCGCGCCGACCGCGAGCGAATCCGCCGCGCTGGAGTTGGCATGGAAGTACTTGATCGGCGTGACGACGAAGGACTGCAATGCACCGCTGAGCTGCCGCACCGTGACCGCATCCTGCGCCTGCGTGCCGTCCGCCACGTTGGTGATCTGGCGGTAGGTGGTGGCGCTGCCCACCGACACCGCGCCCAGCAGCGTGCGGTCGGCGGTGTTGAACGGGATCAGCGCGCTGCCAGCGGGGATGTTGCCGCTGCTGCTTGCAATCGCCCGGTCGGACACCGCGCCAGAGCCGATGGCCACGGCGCCGTTGACGGTCGCGCTGGCGTCCTTGCCCGATGCGATGGCGTCGGTCCCCGTGGCACCGAGGTTGTCCTCGTTGCCGCCGCCGGTCGAGTTGACGCTGTAGTACCTGATCTTGTTGGCCGTGACCGTGGTGCTCAGGTTCTCGATCGACTGGTTGGTGGCGAAGAGCTGCGAGCCGTTGATCGCGTCGGTCGAGCTGCCGGAGATCCGGCCGGCCGCCACATTGGTGAGCGTGCGTTCGCCACCCACCGTGCCGACGCTGACCGTGCCGATCGGCGAGACGCCCTGGAAGTTGTAGGTCGTGCCGTTGATCGTCGTGCTCGATGTGCCCACCGCGGTCGCCGTGACTGAACCTGCACCGAGCGCCACACTGTTGGCGGTGCCGGCTGTCGCACCCAGGCCCATCGCGACGCTGGAGTTACCTGCGGCGGTCGCGTTCTTGCCGGATGCGATGGCGTCGGTGCCCGTGGCGCCGAGGTTGTCCTCGTTGCCGCCGCCCGTGGAGTTGACGCTGTAGTACTTGGTCTTGTTGGTGGTGACCGTGGTGCTCAGGTCCTCGATCGACTGGTTGGTGGCGAAGAGCTGCGAGCCGTTGATCGCGTCGGTCGAGTTGCCGGCGATCCGGCCCGCCGCGACGTTCGTGATCGTGCGCTCCGCGCCCCCCGAACCGACGCTGACCGTACCCACCGGGGCGACGCCCTGGAAGTTGTAGGTCACGCCGTTGATCGTCGTGCTGGCGGTTCCGACTGCCGTGGCTGTGGACGAGCCCGCACCCAGCGCCACGCTGTTGGCCGTGCCGGCCGTCGCGCCCAGGCCGATGGCCACCGCCGAAGCACCGGCCGCGGTCGCGTTCTTGCCCGATGCGATGGCATCGGCACCGGTCGCACCGTCGTTGGCTTCGTTGCCACCACCTGTCGAATTGACGCTGTAGTACTTGGTCTTGCTGCCGGCCACTGTCGTGTTCAGCTGGTCGATATTCACGCCGTCGGTGCCTGCCACGCCGGGTGCCACGTTGGTGATCACCTTGCTGCCCGCATCGATGCCGGTCACGGTCACGCTCGGACCGCCCACGATGGTCAGGCCACCGTTGTCGATCTTGGTGTTGCCCGTGGTCACGGAGTTGAAGACCGGATCGGCTACCACATCGACCTTGATCTGGTTGCCCGTGCGCGTGACGGTCGTATTGCTGCCGTCAGCGAAGTCCGCAGTCCCGCCCGGGGCGATGTTCTGCGGCGTCGCTTCGCCATTGGCGCTCAGGTTCCAGCCTTTGCCTGCCGTCGTCGCGACGTCGGCGATCGCCTGGTTGGTGGCGTACAGCTGCGAGCCGTTGATCGCGTCGGTCGAACTGCCGGAGATCCGGCCGGCAGCGACGTTCGTGATCGTGCGTTCGCCGCCCACCGAGCCGACGCTGACCGTACCCACCGGCGCCACGCCCTGGAAGTTGTAGACCGTGCCGTTGATCGTCGTGCTCGCGGTTCCCACCGGCGTTGCCGTGACCGAACCCGAACCCAGTGCCACGCTGTTGGCCGTTCCCGCTGTAGCACCCAGGCCCATCGCGACGCTGGATGCGCCCGCGGCCGTAGCGTTCTTGCCGGAAGCGATGGCGTCGGCGCCGGTCGCGCCGTCGTTGGCTTCGTTGCCGCCGCCGGTCGAGTTGACGCTGTAGTACTTGGTCTTGCTGCCGGCCACCGTGGTGTTCAACTGGTCGATGTTCACGCCGTCGGTGCCTGCCACGCCGGGCGCCACGTTGGTGATCTGCGTACCGCCGGCGTTGATGCCGGTGGTCGTCACGCTCGGCCCACCCACGATGGTCAGGCCGCTGTTATCGATCTTGGTGTTGCCCGTGGTCATCGAGTTGAAGGTTGGATCGGCCACCACGTCGACCCGGATCTGGTTGCCCGTGCGCGTGACCGTCGTGTTGCTGCCGTCAGCGAAGTCCGCAGTCCCGCCCGGGGCGATGTTCTGCGGCGTCGCCTCGCCGTTGGCGCTCAGGTTCCACCCCTTGCCCGCCGTCGTTGCCACATCGGTGATGGCCGCGTTGGTGGCGAACAGTTGCGAGCCGTTGATGGCGTCAGTTGAGTTGCCGGCAATCCGACCGGCGGCCACGTTGGTGATCGTGCGCTCGGCGCCTCCTGCGCCAACACTCACCGTGCCCACCGGTGTAGCGCCCTGGAAGTTGTAGACCGTGCCGTTGATCGTTGTACTGGCGGTTCCCACCGGCGTTGCCGTGACCGAACCCGCGCCCAGCGCAACGCTGTTGGCCGTGCCCGCTGTCGCACCCAGACCCATGGCAACACTGGAAGCACCTGCAGCCGTAGCCCCCTTGCCCGATGCGATCGCATCGGCCCCGGTCGCACCGTCGTTGGCTTCGTTGCCGCCGCCGGTCGAGTTGACGCTGTAGTACTTGGTCTTGCTGCCGGCCACTGTCGTGTTCAGTTGGTCGATATTCACGCCGTCGGTGCCTGCCACGCCGGGTGCCACGTTGGTGATCACCTTGCTTCCTGCGTCGATGCCGGTCACGGTCACGCTCGGGCCACCGACGATCGTCAGGCCGCCGTTGTCGATCTTCGTGTTGCCTGTGGTCACGGAGTTGAAGATCGGATCGGCGACGACATCGACCTTGATCTGGTTGCCCGTGCGTGTGACGGTCGTGTTGCTGCCGTCAGCGAAGTCCGCAGTCCCGCCCGGGGCGATGTTCTGCGGTGTCGCTTCGCCATTGGCGCTCAGGTTCCAGCCTTTGCCCGCTGTCGTCGCGACGTCGGCGATCGACTGGTTGGTGGCGAACAACTGCGAACCGTTGATGGCGTCGGTCGAGGTGCCGGAGATCCGGCCGGCCGCGACGTTGGTGATCGTGCGCTCGGCGCCTCCTGCGCCCACGCTGACCGTGCCCACAGGCGCAATGCCCTGGAAGTTGTACGTTGTGCCGTTGATCGTCGTGCTGGCAGTTCCCACCGGCGTTGCTGTGACTGAACCCGCGCCCAGCGCAACGCTGTTGGCCGTGCCCGCTGTCGCACCCAAGCCCATGGCGACGCTGGATGCGCCCGCGGCCGTGGCACCCTTGCCCGATGCGATGGCATCGGTGCCGGTCGCGCCGTCGTTGGCTTCGTTGCCACCGCCTGTGGAGTTGACGCTGTAGTACTTGGTCTTGCTGCCAGCCACCGTGGTGTTCAACTGGTCGATGTTCACGCCGTCGGTGCCTGCAACGCCGGGTGCCACGTTGGTGATCACCTTGCTGCCTGCGTCGATGCCGTTCACAGTCACGCTCGGGCCGCCAACGATGGTGAGCCCGGCGTTGTCGATCTTCGTGTTGCCTGTGGTGACCGAGTTGAAGATCGGATCGGCAGACACGTCGACCCGGATCTGATTGCCCGTGCGCGTGACGGTCGTGTTGCTGCCGTTGGCGAAGTCAGCCGTCCCACCCGGAGCAATGTTCTGCGGCGTCGCCTCGCCGTTGGCGCTCAGGTTCCACCCCTTGCCCGCTGTCGTTGCCACATCGTCGATGGCCGAGTTGGTCGCGAACAACTGCGAGCCATTGATCGCATCCGTCGACGTCCCGGAAATCCGGCCAGCCGCCACATTGGTGATCGTGCGTTCCGCACCTCCTGCGCCAACACTCACCGTGCCCACCGGTGTAGCGCCCTGGAAGTTGTAGACCGTGCCGTTGATCGTCGTGCTCGCGGTTCCCACCGGCGTTGCCGTGACCGAACCCGAGCCCAGTGCCACGCTGTTGGCCGTGCCCGCCGTGGCACCCAGGCCCATGGCCACGCTGGAGTTACCCGCAGCCGTGGCGTCCTTGCCCGAAGCGATGGCATCGGTGCCAGTGGCCCCGTTGTTGGTTTCGTTGCCGCCCCCCGCGGAGTTGACGCTGTAGTACTTGGTCTTGCTGCCGGCCACCGTGGTGTTCAGCTGGTCGACATTCACGCCATCGGTGCCCGCAACGCCAGGTGCCACATTCGTGATCTGCGTACCGCCGGCGTTGATGCCGGTGGTCGTCACGCTCGGACCGCCCACGATGGTCAGACCGTTGTTGTCGATCTTCGTGTTGCCGGTCGTCACGGAGTTGAAGATCGGATCTGCAGACACATCGACCCGGATCTGGTTGCCCGTGCGCGTGACCGTCGTGTTGCTGCCGTTGGCAAAGTCCGCCGTCCCGCCCGGGGCAATGTTCTGCGGCGTGGCTTCGCCGTTGGCGCTCAGGTTCCAACCCTTGCCCGCCGTCGTTGCCACGTCCTCGATGGCCGAGTTGGTCGCGAACAACTGCGAGCCGTTGATCGCATCCGTCGACGTCCCGGAAATCCGGCCGGCCGCCACGTTGGTGATCGTGCGCTCCGCCCCTCCCGCGCCCACGCTCACCGTGCTCGTCGGCGCAACGCCCTGGAAGTTGTAGGCCTTGCCGTTGATCGTCGCGCTCGGCGTGCCGACCGCCGCGGCCGTGACCGAACCGGAGCCCAGTGCGACATCCCTCGCGTTGTTGGCCACTGCCGTATCGCCGAACGCCACCGCCCCCGCGGCCAGCGCCTTGCTCGTGCTGCCGATCGCCACGCTGCCCTGGCCCACCACCGTGTTCTGGAAGCCGATGCCGACCGCGCCCTGCGCCGCCGTGCCGGGGACGCTCACGTCCTGTCCACCGCCGCCGACCTTGTTGGTATTGCCCATTGCCACCGCGCCGTTGCCGGTGGCGGTGTTGTCCTTGCCGCTCGCGACCGCGCCATCGCCGGTGGCGGTGTTCGGATCGCCGATGGCCACCGCGCCGTTGCCGTTCGCGACGTTGCCCGAGCCGATGGCCACCGCCTTGCCACCGGTGGCGGTGGAACCGTTGCCGATGGAGACGGCATCGGCGGAATTGGCGACCGCGTTGGTGCCCATCGCGATCGCGTTGAGCGCCGAAGCCTTGGCGCTGTTGCCGATCGCGACCGCCTGGGCGGCGGAGGCACTGGCGAGCGCGCCCACGGCGGTCGCGTTCTGGCCGCCTGCCGCCGTGCCGAAGCCCAGCGCGGTGGATCGCGTGAGCGTCGCCGCGGCGTTGTTGCCCACCGCGACCGCGCCGTCGGCTGCGGCGCTGGCGCCCGACCCCGCCGCGACCGAGCCGATGCCGGACGACACCGCCTGGTTGCCCATGGCCAGCGAGAAATCCGCCGACGCGTTGGACAGGTTGCCGAACGCGGCCGAGCTGGTTCCTGCAGCGTTGGCCCGGGTGCCGATGGCTGCGGCATCGGCGCCGCTTGCGCTGACGCCCCAACCGCCGGCAAACGCCCGGCCACCGCTGGCGCTCGAGCTGACGCCGAGCGCCGTGGAGTTTCCTCCCGACGCCTTGGCAAAGGTGCCCAAGGCGCTGTCCCCGGCCCCGGTGGCCGTGGCGGAGGCGCCCAGCGCGACCGTATTGATGTTGCCCGCAACCGTACCGGTTCCCAGCGCCATGGCCGAGGTGGCCGATGCCGCGGCGTTCGGGCCGACAGCCACCGAGCTCGCCCCGGTCGCCTTGCTCTGGAAGCCGACGGCGGTGGCGTTGCCGTTCGACGCGGTCACGTCCGTGCCGATGGCAATCGCGCCGACGCCCGTGGCTCCGGTTCCCGCCGCGGTGCGGGAGCCGATGTAGACCGAATTCAACTTGCTCGCGACCGACTGGAAGCCGACGGCAATGGCGTTCTGCGCGCTCGCGGCGGCGTTATTGCCCTGCGCCACGGTGTCCAGGGCGGACGCAGCGGCTTGGTATCCGAGCGCGAGGCTGCGCAATCCGGTCGCCGCTGCGCCTGCGCCGACGGCAACGGCGTTGTCGCCACTGGAGAGAGAAAAACTGCCCGCGGCAATGGCGTTGCCGCCGCTCGCGGTCACGTCCGTGCCGATACCGATGGCGCCCCCGGCCAACGCGCCTGTCGTGGGACCCGTGCGCGCGCCCAGGTAGATGGAGTTGACGCCGGCGGTATACGCCTGGAAGCCCAGGGAGATGGCGTTCTGCGCGGCGCTGTGGGCGTTGTAGCCGACCGCGAGGCCGCCGAGCACATCGCTGGCGGCGAGCGAACCCAGCGCGGTGGCGCCGATGCCCGATGCCCTGGAGTTCAGGCCCATGCACGAGGCGGTGCCGTTGTACGCGTTGTAGGGCGCTCCGCTGCAATCCACCGCCTGTGCCTCGGCGAAAGACGTCCACCCGACGGCGCTGAGGGCGACCAGCGCAGTCGCGAGTCCCGCTCGCAGCCGCCGCGCCGGACGCGCTGCGAGCAGGCCCCCTGCCGCGGACAGCGCCACGTGACTGCCGCCGCGTTTTCCGCGGGCGTGGGAAACCTCCGATGCCGCAACCCAGGCACCAAGGGACTCGTTCCAGAGCGAGCGGTAAGTTCTATTCATGGGATCCATCCATCCATTGAAAAACTATTGAATGGCAGTCGCCATTCCGCTCCCTGGGCATTTTTTTGAAATTACGTTTTGAAATTAATCTTAATAAATGAATGGGTCTGCGCAATGGGGCATGTCGCATTTTGGAGTCATCTTGTCGAATTGATTTGAATTTTCAATCGACCCAGAAACGCGAATAGTAATATTAAGTTACTAACTGAATAAAACTCTTACCACACTCATTGATCGACTTCAATGTAATTATTATTTCTAATCAGTATTCGTATATCGACTGATATCAAAAACATGATCCCTCAGAGGAGGAGCGCTCATCTCAGGCGTCCGCCAATTACCCTCGATGTGAAAATCGTATTTATTCGGCGGCAAATAAATATCAATGAATGCACACCACCCAACTCAATTAATGGGAAAGAAACGCGAGCGCCCGCTGCACGAAGTCGGCGTGAAACTGGAATACCGCCCCATGCCCCGAGTCCGGATAAATCACAAGTTCGCTGTTTGGCAGGCGCCTTGCCAATTCATGCGTATTGCTGCTTGGGACCATTCGATCGCTGTCGCCATTGGCAACCAGCACCGGCTGCTGGACTTTCGATAAATCCGCGGGTTTTCCATTACCCCACCGGCGCAGGGCTTTCAATTGCGCCTGCAGCGCCGCCACCGTGATGGCCTTGTCGCGGTTGTCCGAACGCTCCGCCAGGCGCTGGAGAAACGCCTTGCCCGCGCGGATGCCCTCGGGCGTGCGGGTGAAGAACAGGAACTGCTTGGGGTCCTGTCCGGTGAGCAAGCCCCTGAGCATGTCGAAATACGTCACCCGGGCCACCTTGGCGATGCCTTCGCCGCCCGCGGGCCCCGTTCCCGTGAGGATCATCCGGCGCACGAGTTGCGGCGCCATGCGCACGATGTCCTGGGCCACCATCCCGCCCATCGAGAACCCGAAGAGGTCGACCGGCCCGAGCCCCAGGGCCTGGATGAAAGTGATCGCGTCGCGGGCCATGTCTTCTATCGACGCCGCCGGGGCGCCGCTCGATGCGCCCACGCCCCGGTTGTCGAAAGCAATCACGCGGTGCCGTGCTGCGAAGCCGTCGACGACGCGCGGGTCCCAGTTGTCCAGCACGGCGGCCAGGTGGATGAGGAACACCACCGGCGGACCTGGGTTCTGCGTGCCCAGCTCGCGGTAGGCGAACCGCACGCCACCTGCAGTGATCGTGCGCGTCGACACGTTCGTCCAGGTCACCGGTAGCTCCTGCTTCATGACGCCACCAATCCGCGCTTGACCTGCTGCGTGATCTCGTCGGCCAGCACTTCGTCCTGGCCGGCTTCGAGCCCGTCGAGCGCACGCCGGACGATGTCCTCGGGGCTGGTCTTGGGCACGTCGAAGCTGCTGGTCATGTCGGTGTCGACGTAAGCCATGTGCAGCCCCAGCACCTGGGTCTTCTGCGGCGCGAGTTCGCTGCGCAGCGCGTTGGTGAGCGACCAGGCCGCGGACTTGCTCGCCGAATACGCGGCCAGATCGCCGCCGTTCACCCACGAGGCGACCGACAGCACATTGAGCAACCCGCCGCCGCCATTGGCCGCGAGCGCCGGCGCAAAGGCCTTGCTCATGCGCAGCACGGCGAAGAAGTTGGTCTCGAAGATGCGTCGCGCAACCTCTTCGCTGTCCGGCGCGAGAAAACCTCCGGCCTGCGCGATGCCGGCGTTGTTGATGACCAGCGTCACGTCGGAGGCGAGTGCCGCGGCGGCAGCCACCTCATCTGGCTTGTTGACGTCGAGCCGCAGCGGCTCGGCGCCGGCTTGCGTGATGGTGGCGGGGTCGCGTGCACCGGCGTAGACCTTGCGGGCGCCGCGGGCGAGCAATTCGCGCGTGAATGCGAGGCCGATGCCGCGGTTGGCACCGGTGACGAGGACGACTGCGTTTTCGATCTTCATGGGATATCTCCAGGGGGTTGCGGGTTGAAAAACAGGTTCACTTGAGCTTGATGACGACCTTGCCCTTGGCACGGCCGGCTTCGACATAGGCGAGCGCTTCGTTGGTCGAAGCGAACGGAAAGACGCGATCGATCACCGGCCGGATGGCGCCGGCCTCGATGAGCCGGGTGATCTCGCGCAGCTGGCCGCCGTCCGCCCGCATGAAGAGGAACGAATAGCCCACGCCGCGGGCGCGCGCACGGCGCCGGATGCCGGCGCTCAGCAGCCGCATGACCAGCCGTACGAAACCCGGTGCCGCGATCGACTTGCCGAATTCGGGATCGGGCGGCCCGGAGATGGAGATGAGCTTTCCGCCGCGCTGGAGCACGCGCAGGGATTTCTCGAGCGTCTTGCCGTCCTGGCTGTTCAGCACGACGTCGCAGCCGCGGAGGATGTCTTCGAAATCCTGCTTGCGGTAATCGACGACGACGTCCGCGCCCAGGCGCTTGACGAACTCGACGTTGGACGTGCCCGTCGTGGTGGCGACGGTGGCGCCCAGGTGCTTCGCGAGCTGGATCGCAAAGGTTCCCACGCCGCCGGAACCGGCCTGGATGAAGACCTGCTGCCCCTTCTTGAGCCCTGCCTTCTCCACCAGCGCCTGCCATGCGGTGAGGCCGACCAGCGGGATGGAGGCGGCCTCCTCCATCGTGAGGTTCGCGGGCTTGAGCGCGAGCGAGGCTTCCTTCACCGGCACGAACTCCGCGAAGGTGCCGATGCGGAAATCGTCGGTCCGCGCATAGACCTCGTCGCCCACCTTGAACTGCCGCACCTGCGGCCCGGTCTTGACCACGACGCCGGCCACGTCGTGACCCAGCACGAGCGGCAGGCGGTACGGCAGGATGAGCTTGAACTCGCCGTCCCTGATCTTGGCGTCCAGCAGGTTCACGCCCGCGGCGTGGACCTCGACCAGGACCTCGTCGTCGCGCAGGCTGGGCATCGGCATGTCCGCCGATCGCAGCGTGCCTTTCTTGCCGTATCGGTCGAGAACAAAGGCCTTCATGGTGTTTTTTCCTTGGGGTTGGCGGGAGCAAAAATCGAATTTGGCATGATGATCATCATATTCAAGAACGAACGAGTGGGCGGCATTCGTCGGGGGTGAAATCAGGCGTCGGCGGGAAGCAGGCGCTGGAGGGCGGTCTCGAGCAGGCGCTCGGACAGCGCGGGCTCGTTGACCGCGCGGGCCAGCGTCAAGGCGCCGACCATGGTGGCGATCGCCACGAGCGCCTGCTCGTGGGCGGAGGGCTGTCCCCAATCGGGCAACTGGCGGGCGACCAGGTCGACCATCGCCTTGATGTGCCGGGTCGTCGCGCTGCGCACTTCGGGCGCCTGCCGCGGGGTTTCCGAGCCCAGCGCGGCCAGGGGGCAGCCGATGTCCGGATGCTCCAGGTGCTCTTTCGAGAGATAGGCGCGAAGCATGCGTTCGAGGGCCTTGCCGGTGGGCACGCTGGCTGCGGCGTCTGTTGCCGCGACGGCCGCCTCCGCGCACGCACGAACGGCGGCCTCCGCCAGCATGGCTTCGCGCGACGGGAAGTGGGCGTAGAACGCGCCGTGCGTCAGGCCCGCCTCTTTCATGATGTCGGCGACGCCGGTGCCGTCGTAGCCGCTGCGGCGAATGGCCTTGGCGGCCACGGCCACGATGCGTTCGTGCGAAGCCTCCTTGGCGGCTGTCCTGGCGTTGATTTTTGCGTTTGACATGACGCGCATCATATCAAACGAGCCAAACACGCGCAAGGCAGCCGCCGGCTGCCCCTTCTCACCCCTCACCCCTCACCCTCACCCCAGCGCGTCGTTCACCTGCTCGTTGAATTCCGTCTGGCTGAGCGCCGTGCCGATTTCCCGCGGCAGCGCATCGCGCACCGAGAACACGCCCAGGATCTTCGCCCCCGCCACCAGCGGCAGGTGGCGAAACCCGCGCTCCAGCATCAGCACGACCGCATCGGACACCAGCGTCTCCGGCGGCACGCAGATCGGGTTGGGCGTCATCACCTCGCGCACCGGCGTGCGGTCGGGGTCGAGCCCCTTGGCGAGCACGCGGGTCATGAGGTCGCGCTCGGTGAGGATGCCCAGCAGCGTGTCGGGCAGCTCCATCACGAGCACGCTGCCGCAGTTGGCGCGCGTCATCACGCAGGCGGCGTCGCGCACGCTGGCCTGCGGTCCCAGGCTGATGACGTGCTTGCGCGTGACGGATTGGAAAACGGTGCGCTCGGCCATGGTGCGCCCTCCAGAAGTTGAGGAAGTCGGTGCCGCCCGCGCCTCTTCAGCGCAAGGAGGCGTTCAGCTTTTCCAGCGCGGTCGCGCCGGGGCACAGCGCGTCGGCTTCCAGCGTGTTGAGCGGGCGCTCGCAGGTGTTGAGCGCCGTGTGCAGGTCGGTGGCGAGCGGGTCGACGTAGAGCAGCCCGGTCACCACCTCCCCCATCTCGTGATGGCGCTGCATGTAGGCCATCGCGGCGTAGCGGTCGCCGGGGTTGTAGTCGGGGTGCAGGCTGCGCAGGCGCAGCAGCGTGCCGTCGTGCTGCCGCACATCCATCACCTCGCCCGGGCCGATGTCGGCGGTGATTTCCTCGCGCCCGCTGATGAAGTCGATGCGGCTCACCGCCTCGTTGTGCTCGCGCACATAGTCGTAGCTCTTGGTGCTGCCCGGGTGGTTGTTGAAGGCGACGCACGGGCTGATCACGTCGATGAAGGCCGAGCCGCCGTGGCTGATCGCGCCCTTGATGAGCGGCACCAGCTGCGCCTTGTTGCCCGAGAAGCCGCGCCCCACGTAACTCGCGCCCAGTTGCAGCGCGAGTGCCACCAGGTCCACCGGGCTGTCGGTGTTGACCACGCCCTTCTTGCTCTTGGAGCCCTGGTCGGCCGTGGCCGAGAACTGGCCCTTGGTGAGGCCGTAGACGCCGTTGTTCTCCACGATGTAGGCCATGCGCACGCCGCGCCGCATCGCGTGCGCGAACTGGCCGAGGCCGATGGAGGCCGAATCGCCGTCGCCCGAAACGCCCAGGTACAGCAGGTCGCGGTTGGCCAGGTTGGCGCCGGTCAGCACGCTGGGCATGCGGCCGTGCACGGTGTTGAAGCCGTGCGAGGCCCCGAGAAAATAGTCGGGCGTCTTCGAGCTGCAGCCGATGCCCGAGAGCTTGGCGACGCGGTGCGGCTCGATGTCCAGCTCCCAGCAGGCTTCGATGATCGCGGCGGAAATCGAGTCGTGGCCGCAGCCTGCGCACAACGTGGAGATCTTGCCTTCGTAGTCGCGCCGCTTGTAGCCGACCTTGTTGGTGGCCAGCGTCGGGTGGTGCAGCCGTGGCTTGGCGAGGTAGGTCATGCGGACTCCTTCATGCCGGCGGCGGAGGCCGGCTGCGTCTTTCGCACATGCGCGGCGATGGCTTGGCCGATGAAGCGCGCGGTGATCGGCGTGCCGTCGAAATGCAGCACGCGCACCAGCCGGGCGGGGTCGAACTCCAGCTCGTTGACCAGCAGGCTGCGCATCTGCGCATCGCGGTTCTGCTCGACCACGAACACCTGCCGGTGCGCGGCCAGAAACTGCGACACGCTCTCGGGAAACGGAAACGCGCGCAGCCGCATCGCATCGAGATGGATGCCCTCTTCTTCCAGCGCCTCGAGCGCCTCGTGCATCGAGGGGCTGGTCGATCCGAAATAGATCACGCCGAGGTCGGTCTTCTCTGCAGCAGGCCGCAACACCGGCTGCGGCACCAGCGTGGCCGCGGTCGCGAACTTCTTCAGGAGCCGCTCGACGTTGTAGATGTAGTCCGGCCCGCGCTCCGAATACCGCGCATAGGCATCGCGCGTGGTGCCGCGGGTGAAGTAGCTGCCCTTGGTCGGGTGCGTGCCCGGCAGCGTGCGCCAGGGAACGCCGTCGCCGTCCACGTCCTTGTAGCGCCCGAAGTCGCGGCCCGCCTCCAGCTCTTCGGCGGTCATGACCTTGCCGCGGTCGTAGGCCTTGGCGTCGTCCCATTCGAAGGGCTCGCACAGGCGCTGGTTCATGCCGATGTCCAGGTCTGTCATGAGGAACACCGGCGTCTGCAGCCGGTCGGCCAGGTCGAGCGCAGCGGCGGCGTGCTCGAAGCACTCGTGCGGGTCTTCGGGGAACAGCAGCACATGCTTGGTGTCGCCATGCGAGGCGTAGGCGCAGGAGAGGATGTCGGCCTGCTGCGTGCGCGTCGGCATGCCCGTCGAGGGGCCGCCGCGCTGCACGTTGATGAGCGTGACCGGAATCTCCGCGAAGTACGCAAGGCCGATGAACTCGGTCATCAGCGAAATGCCCGGCCCCGAGGTCGGCGTGAAGGCGCGCGCGCCGTTCCATCCGGCACCGACCACCATGCCGATCGAGGCGAGCTCGTCTTCGGCCTGCACGATGGCGAAGCGATGCTGGCCGGTGGCCGGGTCCACGCGGAACTTGGTGCAGTACTTCTGGAAGGCCTCGGCTACCGAGGACGAGGGCGTGATCGGATACCAGGCCGCGACCGTCGCGCCGCCGTACACGCAGCCCAGCGCCGCGGCGCTGTTGCCGTCCACGAAGATGCGGTTGCCCACGCGATCGGCGCGCCGCACCTGGATGCCCAGCGGTTCGCGCAGATGCTCGCGTGCGAAGTCGCAGCCCAGGTGCAGCGCCTGCACGTTGGAGGCCAGCAGCTTTTCCTTGCCCTTGTATTGCTCGCCGAAGAGCTTCTCGACCACCTCGGGCTCGATGCCCAGCAGGATGGCGAGCGCGCCGACGTACACGATGTTCTTGAACAACTGCCGCTGGCGCGGGTCCTGATAGACCGCGTTGCAGATCTCGGTGAGCGGCATGCCGATCACGCGGATGTCGTCGCGGAACTTCGAGGGCGGCAGCGGCCGCGTGCTGTCGTAGAAGAGGTAGCCGCCGGGCGCCAGCTCGGCCAGGTCGGCGTCCCAGGTCTGCGGGTTCATCGCCACCATCATGTCGGTGCCGCCGCGCCGCCCGAGGTGGCCGGCTTCGGTCACGCGCACCTCGTACCA
Organism: Variovorax sp. W1I1; assembly: GCF_030815625.1. NCBI lineage: Bacteria > Pseudomonadati > Pseudomonadota > Betaproteobacteria > Burkholderiales > Comamonadaceae > Variovorax > Variovorax sp. W1I1. Next base: position 3,500,819 of record NZ_JAUSWZ010000001.1, read on the forward strand.
GGTCGGCAGGCCCTGGATGTTGCTCGGGAAGATGTTGCGCGGACTCACCGGCACGCCCATGCGGAGGATCGCCTTGGCGAACAGCTCGTTGGCCGAGGCCGAACCCGAGCCGTTGACGTTGGCGAACTTGATGACGAAATCGTTGATGCCTTCGATCTGCGGGATGTTCATACCGCTCATGGAGTCACCTCCGTGCGCATGTTGCTCCCTCTCCCCTCGGGGAGAGGGCGGGGGTGAGGGCCTGCGGCGATGGCAGAGGCGGCGCGCGCGCGAAGGCCCATGCCCTCACCCCAACCCTCTCCCCAAGGGGAGAGGGAGCAAGAGCGGGTGCTCATGCCGCCACCTCCTGGCCTTGCCCCTGCCCCGCCGGCGTCATCTTCAACAGGAACTTTTGCATGTCCCACGCGCCGGTCGGGCAGCGCTCGGCGCACAGGCCGCAGTGCAGGCAGACGTCTTCGTCCTTCACCATCACGCGGCCCGTCTTCAGGCCGCCGGACACGTACAGGTCCTGCGTCAGGTTCAACGCCGGCGCCTTGAGGTGGGGCCGCAGCTCGGCTTCGTCGGCGTTCTCGACGAAGTTGATGCAGTCCATCGGACAGATGTCCACGCAGGCATCGCATTCGATGCAGGCCGCCTCGGTGAACACGGTCTGCACATCGCAGTTCAGGCAGCGCTCGGCCTCCTTGAAAGCGGTGGCCGCATCGAAGCCCAGCTCCACCTCCACACGGATGCTCGCGAGCGCCGTCTCGGCCTTGGCCCACGGCACCTTGTAGCGCAGGTCGTTGGAGGTGTCGTTGTCGTAGCTCCACTCGTGGATGCCCATCTTCTGCGACACCAGGTTCGTCATCGGCGCGGGGCGCTCGTACACGGGTTCGGCGCGCAGCAGCTTGTCGATCGACACGGCCGCCTCATGGCCATGGGCCACGGCCGTGATGATGTTCTTCGGCCCGAAAGCTGCATCGCCGCCGAAGAACACGTTGGGCACGGTCGACTGAAAGGTGTTCTTGTCGAGCGTGGGCAGCCCCCACTTGTCGAAGGCAATGCCGCTGTCGCGCTCGATCCATGGGAAGGCGTTTTCCTGGCCCACCGCAACCAGCACCTCGTCGCATTCGAAGAAAGCGTCCGGCTCGCCGGTGGGCACCAGCGAGCGGTGGCCCTTGTCGTCGTATTCGGCGCGGACCACCTCGAAGGTCATGCCCTTGAGCTGGCCCTGGTCATGCACGAAGGCCTTGGGCACGTGGAAGTTGACGATCGGAATGCCCTCGTGCTGCGCGTCTTCCTTCTCCCAGGGCGAGGCCTTCATCTCCTCGAAGCCGCTGCGCACGATGACCTTCACGTCGGTACCGCCCAGGCGACGCGCCGAACGGCAGCAGTCCATGGCAGTGTTGCCGCCGCCCAGCACGATCACGCGCCGGCCGATGCTCGTGATGTGGCCGAAGGACACGGAGTTGAGCCAGTCGATGCCGATGTGGATGCTGGCCGCCGCTTCCCTGCGCCCGGGCACGTCGAGGTCGCGTCCGCGCGGTGCGCCGCAGCCGACGAAGATCGCATCCCACCCCTCGGCCATCAGCGCCTTCATCGAGTCGATGCGCTCGCCGCCGCGGAACTCGACGCCCAGGTCGAGCACATAGCCGGTCTCTTCGTCGATCACCGATTCGGGCAGCCGGAAGCGCGGGATCTGCGTGCGGATGAAACCGCCGGCCTTGGCCTCGCCGTCGAACACCGTCACCTCGTAGCCGAGCGGCGCAAGGTCGCGCGCGACGGTGAGCGAGGCCGGCCCCGCGCCGATGCAGGCGACGCGCTTGCCGTTCTTCGCCTCGGGCTTGGGCATGCGCTCGCGCACGTCTTCCTTCATGTCGGCCGCCACGCGCTTGAGCCTGCAGATCGCCACCGGCTCGGGCGCGCTGGCGTTGCTTTCCTCCACCCGTCCGCGCCGGCAGGCCGGCTCGCAGGGACGGTCGCACGTTCGCCCGAGGATGCCCGGGAAGACGTTGGAGGCCCAGTTGATCATGTACGCATCGCCGTAGCGGCGCTGCGCAATCATGCGGATGTATTCAGGGACGGGCGTGTGCGCCGGACAGGCGTACTGGCAATCGACGACCTTGTGGAAATAGGCCGGGTTGGCAATGTCGGTTCGCTGCAATGCGTTTCTCCTGACAGTCGCCCTGGCCCCGAAGGGGCCGGCTTGTGGGGTTTGGCGCAGTATGCGCCGCACAGGCGGCTGCACCGCCTTGGTGAAATCCCGCAGCAGCGCTCACATAGAACCAGCCCGAACGATGTGCGCGCGCCACATTGGAATCGGCTTGCGCCCTGCCCAGACTGTGGTCGCCCACCGGGCCTGCATGCAGGCCGGCGGGTCAAAGACGGCCGGCAGCCTGCCTGGCGGCCATGACAACAGAGAAAAACGGAGACTCCACATGATTCGCCACTTGCGCGCCGGCACCGCCTGCGCCGTCCTTGCCCTGCTGCAGCTGAGCGCCTGCGGCGGCGGGGGAAGCAACAACCCCGTGTTCACGCCCTTCCCCCCGCCCACGGCGACCGCCCCGCCGCCCGCCGAACCGCCCCCGGCCGCGGCCTCGCCGCTGCAGCGCACCACCATCTACGGCAGCGTGCTGGGCACCGACGATTCCGCGACGAACGGCACCTACAACTGGAAGGGCGTGCCCTTCGCCAAGCCGCCGGTCGGTGCGCTGCGCTGGAAGGCACCGGTCGATCCGGAGCCCTGGGGCACGGTCAAGACGACGCAGAAGCTCGGCAACGCCTGCGTGCAGACCGGCCGTCTCTACGGCCCGGGCCAGAACAACCAGTACGACGCGACCATCGGCACCTCCATCGGCAAGACCACCGGCGCCGAGGACTGCCTGTATCTCAACATCTGGACGCCCTCGACAGCCAAGGCGACCGACAAACTGCCCGTCATCGTCTTCGTCTACGGCGGCAGCAACATCACCGGCTACACGGGCGATCCGGTGTACGACGGCGCCGCGCTCGCGAAGAAGGCCAATGCGGTCGTGGTCACGGTGAACTACCGCCTCGGCATCATGGGTTTCCTCGCCTCGCCGCAGCTCAAGACGGGCGCCGATGCGAACGACGACTCCGGCAACTACGCGATCCTGGACCTCATCAAGGGGATGAAGTTCGTCAACGCGAACATCGCGAACTTCGGCGGCGACCCAGCCAACGTCACGCTGATGGGCCAGTCGGCCGGCGCCGTCAACATCTACGCGCTGATGGTTTCGCCGCTGGTGGCCAACGCCAAGCCGGCGCTGTTCCAGCGGCTGGTTCCGCTGAGCGGCGGCGTAGCGACCGCCACGACCAAGCCGAACCAGGTCAACGCACTGTTGAGCGCCCTGCTCGTGGCCGACGGCACCGTGGCGGACGACGCGGCCGCGGCGACCTACATCGCCAGGCAGAGCAACGCCGATCTGGCCGCGTACCTCCGGTCCAAGAGCGCGGACACCTTGCTGCAGACGGTGCTCAAGAAGCTGGTGCCGCTGGGCCTCTCGGCCTCCAACCCGCTGAACGACGGCACGGTGGTTCCGGTCGATCCGATCGCGGCGATCAACGCGGGGCAGTTCCTGAAGGTGCCGGTGCTGGCCGGCTACACGCGCGACGAGACCAAGCTCTTCCCACAGAACCTGGCCACCTCGCCCGCGTTCGGCGGGATCAGCGGCCGGCTCCTGGACGACCCGACGGTGTTCTCGATGGCCTACAGCTACGACCCGAACGCCGCGCCGACCACCTCGCTGGAGCAATGGATTCCCGGCCAGTACCTGCCCGTCACGACGCCGGTCACCGGCTTCAACGCCCGGACCGACCTGTACAACCAGTACTTCTTCATCGCGCTGCGCAAGCAGATCTTTCCGGTGCTGCAGGCGCAGAACGTGCCGCTGTGGTGGTACCAGTTCAACTGGGACAAGTCGCCGGCGCCGTTCAACGACATCTTCGGCGCCGCGCACACCTTCGACCTGCCCTTCGTGTTCGGCAACTTCGGCCCCTCGCTCTATTCGAAGTTCGCGAACTCGAAGGCGAACGAGCCGGGCCGGCTGGAGCTCTCGGACGCGATGATGAAGAGCCTTGCGGCGTTCGCCCGCGGCGGAGACCCGAACAACGCGGCACTGGGTGTCAACTGGCCGCAGTACCCGTCGATGCTGAACTTCGATGCTTCGTTGACAGCCAAGGCGATCACGGTGCAGTAGTCAGGACGCGCACGACGGCCGCGATGCGGATGCGGATGCGGATACCGGACCTTGGTGCCAGGTCACTCCGCCTCGATCTTCGCGGCCTCCACCACCTTGCCCCAGCGCACGAACTCGGCCTTGCTGAACTCATCGAGTTGCTTGGCGTTCATGTAGTCGGCCGTCGCGCCGAGCTCGGCCGCCTTCTGCTGGAACGCAGGCGTCGCCACGATCTTCGAGATCTCGGCGTTGAGCCGGTCGATGACCGGCTGCGGCGTCTTGGCCGGTGCAAACACCGCGAACCACGAGGTCGCATCGAGGTTCGGCAAGCCGACCTCGGCAGCCGTCGGAACGCCCGGCAGCGACGCCACCCGCGTCTTGCCGGTCACTGCGATGGCGCGCAGCTTGCCCGACTGGATGAAGGGCATGAAGGGCGGCGGCGTGCCGAAGGTCATGTCGACCTGGCCGCCCAGCAGGTCCTGCAGCGCCGGGCCCGTGCCCTTGTAGGGAATGTGCGTGATGCGGATGCCGGCCTGCTGCTCGAGCATGGCGCCGGTCACGTGCTGCAACGAGCCGGGGCCCGACGATGCGAAGGTGAGCTTGCCCGGGTGCGCCTTGGCGTAGGCGATCAGCTCGGCCATGGTCTTGACCGGCACGTCCGCGCGCACCACCACCACCTGCGGTGCGCTCAGCACGTTGGCCACCGCGCGCAGGTCTTCGGGCGCCCATTGCTTCTGCTTGACCACATGCGGGGAGATGACGTGGTAGCCCGAGTACTGCATCAGCAGCGTCTGCCCATCGGGCTCGGCGCGCTTGACCTGCACCGCGGCGATGACGCCGCTCGCGCCCGACTTGTTGTCCACGATGACCGAATGGCCCAGCGCCTTGCCGAGCGGATCGGCCAGCATGCGCCCCGCGATGTCGGTGGTGCCGCCGGCCGCGGCGCCTACGACCATCGTGACGGGGCGCGTGGGGTAGGTCTGCGCGAAGGCGCTGCTGCTGCCGATCAACGCTGCGAAAGCGGTCAGCGCGCAGAGGCTGCGGCGTACCGGCGATGAGGGATTCGGTTGCTGTCTCATGTCTTTGTCTCCTGGTTTTCTGTGAAATTGAAATCGATGGAATCAATGCTCGCGCGCCAGGGCCCGCGCCCGCGTGGCCTCGAAATCGGCCGGTGCCGGATGCAGGTCGAGCCGGCGCCCGGCCTTCGCGATCTGGCTCGGCGTGTCGTGCCCGATGAGCGCCGGCAGCCGGCGCGCGGCGGCCGTCAGCGCCTGCATGTCGATGCCGGTGTCGTAGCCCATGAGTTCCAGCGCATGCGCGATGTCCTCGCTGCACACGTTGCCCGAGGCGCCCGGCGCATAGGGGCAGCCGCCGATGCCGCCGATCGAGGCGTCGAAGCAGCGCGCGCCCGCGTCGATGGACGCGAGCACGTTCGCGAGGCCCATGCCGCGCGTGTTGTGGAAATGCAGGGTCAGGTCGGTGGCGGGCCAGCGCGCGATGAACTCGCGCACCATGCCCGCGACCTGCCCCGGGTAGGCCATGCCCGTGGTGTCGCACAGCGTGATGCCGGTCGCGCCGATCTCGTCGATGAAGCGCCCGCACCATGCGAGCACATCGCTCTCGGCGAGGTCGCCTTCGATCGGGCAGCCGAAGCTGCACGACAGCGACACATTCACCGCCACCCCGGCCTGCCGCGCGAGCGACGCCACTTCGGCAAGGCCGCGCAGCGACTGCTCGCGCGTCATGCGCAGGTTGGCGAGGTTATGGCTCTCGCTGGCCGACATGACGAGGTTCATCTCGTTGGCCTGTGCATCGATGGCGCGCTCGGCGCCGCGCACGTTGGGCACCAGCGCGCTGTAGACCACGCCCGGCACGCGCTCGATCTCGCGCAGCACGATCTCGGCGTCGGACAGCGCGGGAATCGCCTTCGGCGACACGAAGGCCGTGACCTCGATCTTCGCCATGCCCGCGCGCGAGAGCGCGTTGACCAGTTCGATCTTGTCCTCGGTCGGCACGAAGGCCGCTTCGGCCTGCAGGCCGTCGCGCGTGCCGACCTCGTACATCCTGATGCGCCGCGAGGCGCCGTTCCAGACTGCGTTGTCCGCGTTGTTCATGCAACCACCTTTCTGCCGCGCAAGGCGGCGATGTCATCGGCGGTGAAGCCGAGTTCGTCGAGCACCGAATCCGTGTCGTCGCCGAGGCCGGGCGCCGAGGAGCGCACCGTGCCCGGCGTGCCCATGAGCTTGGGCACCACGCCGGGCACCTCGATGTCGTGGCCGTCGCGCGTGCGTTGCTGCAGCAGCATGTCGCGCGCGCGGTAGTGCGGGTCTTCGCAGATGTCCCTGGCGGTGTAGACCTTGCCGGCGGGCACGCGCGCCGCGCCGAGCACTTCGAGCACCTCGGCCACGGAGCGCACCAGCGTCCAGGCCTCGATGGCGCGGTCGAGTTCATCCACGCGCGCCACCCGGCCCGCGTTGTCGGCGAGCGCCGCATCGGCGCCGAGGTCGTCGCGCTCGATGGTCTGCATCAGCCGTTTGAAGATGCTGTCGCCGTTGCCCGCGATCAGCACGAAGCCGTCGCTGCAGCGGTAGGCGTTCGACGGCGCGATGCCGGGCAGCGCGCTTCCCGCGGGCTCGCGCACGGCACCGAAGGCGCTGTACTCGGGCACCAGGCTTTCCATGACGTTGAACACCGCCTCGTTGAGCGCAACGTCGATCACTTGGCCCTTGCCGCCATTCACCTTGCGGTGATAGAGCGCCGTGAGCACGCCGATGGTGCCGTGCAGCGCGGCCAGCGTGTCGCCGATGGAAATGCCGCAGCGCACCGGCACATTCCCCGGCTCGCCTGTGAGGTGGCGCAGCCCGCCCATCGCCTCGCCAATGACGCCGAAGCCCGGCAGGTCGCGGTAGGGGCCGGTCTGCCCGTAGCCAGAGATGCGCAGCATCACGAGGCCGGGGTTGAGTGCCGAGAGCACGTCGTAGCCCATGCCCCAGCCTTCGAGCGTGCCGGGGCGGAAGTTCTCGATCAGCACATCGGCCTCGGCGATGAGCTTGCGCGCGATGTCCTGGCCTTCGGTGCTGCGCAGGTCCAGCGCGATGGAGCGCTTGTTGCGCGACTGCACCTGCCACCAGACCGAGGTGCCCTCCTGGATCAGCCGCCAGTTGCGCAGCGGGTCTCCGCTGCCGGGTGGTTCGATCTTGACGACATCGGCGCCGAATTCGCCGAGCGTCTTGCCCGCGAAGGGACCGGCGATGAGCTGGCCCATCTCGATGACGCGCACGCCTTGCAAGGCGCTGGGGGTGGGGAGCGTGGAAGCCATGTGTTGTTGTCTCCGAGGGGATGCAGGCGGGGTGCTGCATCCGATGCCCGGATGCTGGGCAGCCGGCTTCGAAGAAGGAACGACAAAGGCGCGCACCCAGCTTTCGCGGATCGCGAAAGCTGGAAGGGGTTAACCCGCGCAGAGGTGATCGATGAGGGTTCGCACGTGGCGCGGCACCGCGCCCGCATCGCGCAGGCCGATCACGAGATGCCGGCGGGTCCATTCGTCCTCCAGCGTGATCTCGCGCAGGTTCATCGAACGCAGGTGCGGCTGGATCGCCTCGCGCGGCAGCACCGCCACGCCCATGCCCGCGGCGACCATCTGGCACATCGCATCGAAGCTGCGCACCTGGATGCGCAGCTTGAGCCGCCGCCCCAGCGTTTCGCTGGCCGCCTGCAGGCGCTGCGCGAGCGAGGTGGCGCCCGAGAGGGTCACGAAGTCGAAGTCGCAGGCCTCTTCGAAACGCACGCTCTTGCGGCGCGCGAGCGGATGGCCGCGCGGCACCACCAGCACCAGGCGGTCTTCTCGGTAGTTCACGATGTCCAGGCCCAGCGTGGGCGTGCGGTCGGCAAAGATGCCGACGTCGGCGCGGCCGTCGAGCACGGCAAGCACGATCTCGCTGCTGTTCTGCTCTTCGAGCTCGATGCGGATGCCGGGGTTGGCCGCCACGAAGCTCGCGAGCTCGCGCGGCAGGAACTGCGTCACGGCCGAGGTGTTGACCCAGAGCCGGACGACGCCGAGCACGCCCGACGCGTAGTCGGACAGGTCGGCCGCGAGCTGGTCGACGTCGTTCAGAATGCGCTGCGCATGCCGGTGCAGCGCGTCGCCCGCGACGGTGAGCGTGACGCCGCGCGAATGGCGCTCGAAGAGTTCGGTGCCGACCGCGGCTTCGAGATCGGAGATGCGCTTGCTCGCCGCGCCCACCGCCAGGTGCGCAAGCTCGGCGCCCTTGCTGATGCTGCCGGTGCGCACCACGAGGTTGAAGAGCGAGAGCGAGACGAGGTCGAGGCGATGCAGGTTCACGGCGCGGCGGGGCTGGGTCGAAAGGAATGGCCGCGATTGTGCGCGCCGTCACGTGCGGTCATGGTCATCACGTAGCATCGCGCCCCATGAGCTACACCGTGACCCTGATCGATTTTCCCGACGCGCCGAGCGACGTCATCGCCACCGCGGAGACCCGCTTTCGCCGCGAACTCGACAAGCTGCTGGGCGACGAGGTCGAGCCGGCGCTGAAGGCATTCGAGAACGCCAGCGAATCCAGCGCCGACGAACTCACCAAGGACGAAATCGCGCTGGCCGCGCGCTGGGCCAAGGCCTACGACGCGGCGAAGACGGCGGGATTTCGCGCGCTGGGCGAGGCGGACGAGGCGTACTTCGAAGTCCGCGCCGAGTGATGCTGCGCTGACACCGATTCAGGCGCACCGCACGGGCGGCGCGCCGGTGTCGTTGGCCTTGTAGTTGACCAGCCCGCCCAGGTCGAGCACGGTCAATCCCCGCTTCTCCAGGCGGATGAGTTGCAGTGCCTGCAGGCGCTGCAGCGCCACGTTCACACGCTGCCGCGACACGTTCGCCAGCAGCCCGATCTCGACCTGCCCCACTTCCAGGAAGCGCGGGGCGTCCGGATACAGGTCGGGGTTGAAAAGACTCGCCAGGCAATTCGCGACACGCGCATCGGTGTCGAGCAGCCGCTCGTGTTCCAGCGCGCCGATGAACAGGCTCAGCCGCGCGTTCAGCAGGTCCTGCAGGTAGTGGTTGAACGGCACGCTGGTGCCGCGCAGCCATTCGAAGGTGCGGCGCGGCATCAGCGCCACCCGCGTGGGACGCAGCGCAAACACGTCGTAGCGGCGCGCCTCGTGCTTGAAGAGCGAGCCCTCGCCGAACCACACGCCGTGCGAGACGCCGGTGAGCGTGGAGACGCGCCCCTCTTCGGACGCCACCGACATCTTGGCAAAGCCGTCGATGAGCCCCATCCAGTGCTCGACCCGTTGCCCGGCCCGCGCGATGCAGGCGCCGCGCGCGAACTGCCGCTCCTGCATGCTGCCCAGCACGTGCTCGAGGTCGGCGGGCGAAAGACCTGCGGCCCATCGCGACCTGCGCACCATGTCTTCCATCGGTTGCGCATTCGAGGCCGGTGCGGAATCAGGGATTACCTCTAGCGATTGGCGCCTCATGTGTCGTCGCGACGACCGCAGCGTGGAACGTCCATCCTTAATCTTCCAGAACACATAACAGAAGGAGACTTCCATGCTCGCTACACCTCGCCGCCCGCACAAGCGGGTTTCTCCGTGGCCCCGTGTCCAGGTTGCCGCCGCAGGCATCGCGATGGCCGGCGCACTGCTCGTTGCAGGTTGCGGCGGAGGGTCCGACGGCGGCTCGGTGTTTCCGTTCATTCCGGGCGTGAGCCCCCCGCCCGCGGCACAGACGCCGGCCGCGTTCCAGGTCAAGACGCTCTCCTCCGCGCCCGACATGATCAGCGGCGGCGACACACTGGTCGAAATCACCGCGCCCGTGGGCGTTGCGCTCGACAAGGTGCGCGTGAGCCTGAACGGAAAAGACGTGACCTCGCAGGTGCCGGTGGTCAACAGCACGACACGCGTGCTGCGCGGCCTCGTCACCGGCCTCACGACCGATGCGGCCAGCACCACGGGCAGCGTCAACACGCTGGTGGTGAGCAACGCCGATGTTGCAGCGCAGCGCACCGAGGCCAAGCTGGTCAACTACCCGATCACCGGGCCGATCCTCTCGGGCCCGCACATCTCGCCGTACGAATGCCGCACGGTGCAGAACGGCCTGGGCGCGGCGCTCGACGCCAACTGCTCGGCCACGACGCAGGTGGTCTAGTACTACCGCACCAAGACCAACACCTTCAAGCCGCTGGCGGACCCTACCGGCCCGCGCCCGGCCGACCTCGCCGAGACCACCACAAACGACGGCGTCACCGTGCCCTATATCGTGCGCGTGGAGTCGGGCACGATCAACCGCGGCGTGTACCGGCTCGCGGTGCTCGACAACCCGGCGAAGGATTCGCCCGCGGTCTGGAAGCCCGGCAAGGGATGGAACAAGAAGCTCGTCGCCTACTTCGACTGCTGCGGCTCGGCCCAGTACAACCAGGGCGTTCACCCCATCGAGTCGATCCTCGGTGACGTCGGCCACATCCAGCTCTCGCGCGGCTTTGCGTTCATGAATTCGACCGAGCTCTGGAACAACCAGCACGCCAACCCGCACCTGCAGGGCGAGACGCTGATGATGATGAAGGAGCACGTCATCGAGGAATTCGGCGAGGTGCCCAAGTGGACCGCCGGCTTCGGCGGCTCGGGCGGCGCGATCCAGCAGTACCTGATCGCTCAGCTCTACCCGGGCCTGCTCGACGGCATCCAGCCGATCGTGTCGTTCCCCGAGACGCTGATGCCCGAGGTGATGGAGTGCCGCCTCCTGAACAACGTCTACAAGCTCGACACCACCACCTGGACGACGGCCAAGCAGAACGCGGTGAACGGCTTCAACACCAACACCTGCCTGTCATGGGACGCGGCCTTCGCGAGCATCATCAAGTCGGACAACGCGGCGGGCTGCGGGTTCACCGACCCGGCCAATGTGGCGAACATCTTCAACCGCGCGACCAATCCGACGGGCATCCGCTGCGACCTCTTCCAGACCAACGTGAACCTGCTGGGCAAGCGGCCCGGCACGCAGGAAGCCCGCCGGCCGCTCGACAACATCGGCCTGCAGTACGGCCTGGCGGCGCTGAACAGCGGCGCGATCTCGGTGAAGGAATTCCTCGACCTGAACGAGAAAGTCGGCGGCTTCGATGGCGACGGCAACACGCAGGCCGCACGCTCCGAAGCCGATTCCGATGCGCTCAAGCTCACCTATGCCGGCGGCTTCAAGAACAGCTTCAGGGGGCCGGGCCTTGCGAACATTCCGATCATCACGCAGCGCGGCAACGCCGATGCGGTGGGCGATATCCACGACACGACGCAAGACCTGATCATCCGGGCTCGCCTGCAGCGTGCCAACGGCCGCAGCGACAACCAGATCATCTGGACGCTGGGTTCTACCTCGGGCTACGACTACATGAGCGGCTCCATCGACCTCATGAACAAGTGGCTGGACAACATAGCCGCCGACCCGGCGCTCGCCTCGACCGACAAGGTGGTGCGCAACAAGCCCGCAGGCGCCAACGACGCCTGCTGGAACAAGACCGGAACGCGCATCGACGAGCCCGCATCGATGGACCCGGCAGCCAGTTGCAATGCGGTGTACCCGCGCTTCACCACGCCGCGCCTCGTGGCCGGCTCGCCGATGGTGAACGATGTGCTCAAGTGCCAGCTCAAGCCGGTCAACGCGGCCGACTATTCGGTGACGATTGCCGGCGCCGACCTCGCACGGCTGCAGACGATCTTCCCGAGCGGCGTGTGCGACTGGAACAAGCCCGGCGCGGGCCAGGAGCCGCTGCGCGGCACCTACCTGCGCTTGCCGCTCAACTGAGTCGGCTTGCGCAGAGCCCCTGGCAGTTGCGCCACGCGCTCTGCCAGGAAGTCCACCAGCACGCGCACGCGCAGCGGCTGGTGGCGGCGCGGGGCATAGAGCAGGTGCACCTCCTGCGCCGGCCCCGTGTGGCGCGCGAGCACGCGCACCAGGCTGCCATCGGCCAGATGGCCGGCCACCATCCATGTCGGTTGCAGAGAGATGCCGGCGCCGCCGAGCACGCTGTCGAGCATGGCCACCGCGTTGTTCACGCGCAAGCGGCTGCGCACCGGCACGGTCACGGCGCCTTCCGGGCCCTGCAGCAGGACGCCATCGTCGCCGGCTGCGTAGCGGATGTAGTCGTGCGAGAGCAGGTCCTTCGGGTTGCGAGGCTTGCCGCGCGCGGCGATGTAGTCGGGTGATGCAACGAGCACGCGGGGCCATGAGCCGAGATGCTTCGCAACAAGGTCCGGCGGCAGCGCGCCGCCCACGCGCAGCGAAACGTCGATGCGCTCCTCGCGCGGATCGACGAAGCGGTCGTCGAGCACCAGTTCGAGTTCGATGTCGGGGTAGAGCCGCAGGAACTCCATCGCCATCGCGTTGAGGTGCCGCTGCCCCATGGTGACCGGCGCGCTCACACGCAGCAGGCCTTGCGGCTGCTGCACCTGCTCGCGCGCATTGGCGACGGCATCGCCGTAATCCTCCAGTACGCGACGGGCGCGCTCGTGAAAGCGCTGCCCTTCTTCGGTGAGGCTCAAGCCAGTGGCGCCGCGTCGCATCAGACGCACACCCAGCGACCGCTCCAGCCCCGCGACCAGCTTGCTGATGGTGGGCTGCGTGGTGTCGAGCGCGCGGGCGGCGCCCGAGAGGCTGCCGAGTTCGACGCTGTGCACGAAGGCCGAGAGCGCGCGCAAGGTGTCCATGGTGTATTCGATTCAGGAATGCGTTGGATGCAATTTTGCCATCTACCCATCCGAACTTGCATGGAAGAAAGTCAGGCCCTCGCTTCACTTTCAAGGACACGAACATGCATGCATCCACCTTCGGATCGATCCTCAAGCACGGCGCCGCGGCGCTGACCCTCGCGGGCATCACCGCCGTATCGGCGGCGCAGACTGCGCCGCCGATACGCACGTACTGGAGCCCCAGCTGGATGGCCAGCACCCAGCCGATCTGGGGCGGCGACTTCGTGCTGCCGAGCGGCCTGCCCTTCCAGTTCAACCGGCAGACCATTCGCCAGGTGGCGCGGCTGAGCATCGGCGGCGCGAAGCTGCGCGTGGTGATCAGCAACGAAGGCGGCACGGCGCCGCTGTACATCGGCGCGGCGCGCGTGGCGCGGCACAGCGAAGGGTCGGCCATCGTTGACGGCACGGACCGCGCCGTGCGCTTCGGCGGACTGGCCGAGGTGACCGTGCCGCCCGGCGCACGTCTTGTCAGCGATCCGGTCGACCTGCCGCTGCCCGCGCTCAGCGAGGTCGCTGTGTCGCTCTATCTGCCGAAGCCCAGCCAGCCTGCGGGCTTTCATTTCGATGCGCGCGAGACGGCGTACGTCGCAGGCGGCGACCTGACCGGCGCCGTGCAGTTGCCCGCAACAGCATCGCAATGGAGCACGCGCGTCTACGTCAGCGGCCTCATCGTCGAAACGCCCGCGCCACCGGCCACCGTCGTCGCGCTGGGCGATTCGATCACCGACGGCAACGGTTCCACGCCCGGCGCCAACACGCGCTGGCCCGATGCGCTGGCCGAGCGCCTGGCGCCGCGCGGCGTCGGCGTGCTGAACGCCGGCATCTCCGGCGGCCGGTTGATGAAGGACGGCATGGGCCACGCCGCCCTCGAACGCGCCGGGCGCGACGCATTCGCGCAGCCGGGCGTGCGCGCCGTGATCGTGCTGCTGGGTACCAACGACATCGGCTGGCCCGGCGGCCCCTTCGCGCCGCAGGAGCCGGCGGTGCGGGCGGAAGAACTGATCCAGGGGTTTCGCCAGCTGATCGCGCTGGCCCACGCCCACAACGTGCGCATCGTGGCCGGCACGATCACGCCCAACGAACGCGGGCTGGAAGGCACGGCACTCGAAGGCCACCACTCCCCCGGGAAGGACAAGGTGCGCCAGGAAGTGAACCGCTGGATCCGCGACAGCGGCGCGTTCGGCGCGGTGGTCGATTTCGACGCGCTGCTGCGCGATCCGGCGCGGCCGATCCGCCTGAAGGCGGCGATGGATTCGGGCGACCATTTGCATCCGGGCGACGCTGGCTACAAGGCGATGGCGGCGGCCATCGACCTCGACGCGCTGCTCGGCAGCGACCCCCGATAGGCTGCAAATATACTGTACATAGATACAGTGTTTTCTCTAGAATAGATCGTCTCCAAGAGCAACATTCGAGGCGACTCCATGACCACCGCCAATCCGCCTGCGCCCTCCGCGCAGGTTCTTTTTTTCTCCTCTTCTCTCGCCCGACGGCACCCGATGCAGCCGCGCCAACGTGCAGGCCGCATCTCGACCTGGCCCTTCCGCGTGGTCCGGGAACAGGGCCTCGGTGACAGCAGCAATGAAATGGATGACGTCCGCGTTCAGGCGGCGCGCGTCATCCGGACGACGGCCGCGCATTGGTGGCCGTCGGAGACCTGAACCCGCCTTTCATCTTTTTCCAGGAGAACTGAAATGGACGATTTCAACCGTGGCGACCATCTTCCGGACGACCCGGAACCCGACTGGGACTCCGCCCCTTTCGAGCGGCAACGGCACCTGCTCATCGCGCTCTTTCCCGAGCCCGAGGTGCAGGCAGCCATCGAAACCCACCGCAAGGACTGGATCTGGCCCAAGGGCCACTACTTTCCGCGCAGCCCACGGCTGCACCTGACGCTCCACTGCTTCAGCGACCAGCCCAAGGCTGTCGAAAAGCGCCTCTGCGAAGCGCTCGCCCAGGTCCGCGTGCAGCCCATGAATCTCGTGCTGGACAGCTCACGCACATGGCGCAACGACATCGCGGTGCTGCAGCCCGCCGAGCACGGCGCTTTGCGCACGCTGCATGCGGACATCGGCCGTGCGGTACGGCAGGCGGGCATTTCCACGGAAACGCCGACCTTCACGCCGCACATCACCATCGCTCGGCGAACCGAAGGCGCGGCCTATCCGATGAGCTTGCCGCCGATCCCGTGGCGCGTGAGGAAATTCCTGCTCGTGCGCTCGTTCACTTCGCATCCGGTCGAGCACCAGGTGCTGGCCACCTACGAAGCTGACGAAGACAACGAAGACGACGACGTCTGACACAGGGAAGTCAGCTTTCGTGGCCTTATCGGGTGAGACAATTTTCGGTGCCCATCGAACGAACGCCCCTCACACCCCTGCATGCTGACACCACCCGATATCGCCCACGACGCCATTCACAAGTGCCTCGCCGAAACCTACGGCCTCCAGGCGACAGACGCTGAATTCCTTCCGCTGGGCGCTGACGTTCACTCCGCGGTCTTCCGTGTACAGGCGAACGACGGCACGGCGTATTTCCTGAAGCTGCGCAGCGGCGATTTCGACAAGACGGCCGTTGCCGTGCCGGCCTTTCTCCATCACGACAAAGGCATCGCCGCGGTGATGGCGCCGTTGCCGACAACGGACCGTCAACTCAGCGTGCAGCGCTACGGCTTCGACTGGATGCTCTATCCCTTCTTCGAAGGCCTGAACGGATTCGAACGCGCCCTGACAACCGCGCAGTGGACCGCTCTCGGCGCGGCACTCGCCGCCATTCATCGCACCGAGTTGCCGCCCGCACTGCTCGCAAGCATCCCCAAGGAAACCTACGCGCACCGCTGGCGCGAAGGCGTCAGGCGCTACCAGCGCCGCTTCATCAACGGCTTCGTGGGCGACGCCATCGTCCAGCGGTTCCATGCCTTCTGGGAACAGCACGACGAGGAGATCGACACGCTGGTCTATCGCAGCGAGCAGCTCGCGTCGATCCTGCTGGAGAAGGCATTGCCTCAGGTCGTATGCCATGCCGACATCCACGCGGGCAATGTGCTGCTGGGCGATGACGACCGACTGGTCATCGTCGACTGGGACACGCTCGTTCTCGCGCCCAAGGAGCGCGACCTGATGTTCATCGGCGGCGGCGTCGGCCACGTCTGGAACCAGCCGGAGGAAGAAGCGCAGTTTTATCAAGGCTACGGCGCCGCGGAGATCGATGCAGTCGCCCTCGCCTACTACCGCCACGAGCGCATCGTGCGCGACATCCTCGAGATCAGCGACCAAGTGTTCGATGCGTCGGCAAGCACCGAAGACCGCGAAGAAGCCATGCGCCAGATGGCGAGCCAGTTCCAGCCCGGCGACGTGGTCGCCATTGCGCACCAGAGCTACGAAGCGGTCACCTGATCGCGCTGGCGGGCTGATCCGCTAGATCAGCATGTCCTGCACATCCTCGTCGAAGCCCGAAATCGGCTGCGCCTTGGCCAGCGCCAGCCAGACTGCGAACGGCATGCGCTCGATGGGCCGGTGCACCGCGGCGCGCGCCACCACGAGGCGCTCGCCTTCGAGCACCAGCACGCCGCACTCGGCGGGAACTTCCTCGGGCGTGGCGATGCAGCGGCCGCGCGCGTCGTTGCCCAGCACGTACCAGCACTCGCCGCCCAGGTCGAGGTAGGCCGCGCGCTTGTCGGGCTTGCGCAGGTCGCCCAGCAGGTCGGCGCGGCTGACCTTCACCTCGTGGACGATGGGGTGCGCATAGGCCTCGACGCTGGTGTTGCGAATCGAAAACACATCGGGCCGCGCCATGCACCAGCGCGGCTTGCCGCCCTCTTCCAGTGCCGGCAGGCGCGCGCGCAGGCCGAGGCCGCGCCATGCGATGCGCCCACCGCGCGTCATCTCGCGCGCCACGCGTTCGACCAGCGCCTCGTGCGGCGTCAGCGCCGCGCGGTTGATGGTGAGCGTGGTCGCGATGCGGGCGATGCCGGCGTCGGTCACGCGCAAGGTCTCGTGGCCATGCGATGTGCGCACGCGTTCGAGGAATCCGCCGGCCAGCAGCTCGACCTCGATGGCGTCGCAGCACGGCCAGCCGGCCGAGCGGTAGATCTCGCGCAGGCGCCGCGCGTGCAGCTTGCCGAAGGGCACCGTGGCGGTCGCGTCTGCCGTTTCGGCCACTGCCGTTGCCGTTGCCGTCGCACCTGCGGTCTGCATCGGCGGCGGCTCGACCACCGGCGGTGGAAATCCCGGGTCGGTGACCGGCGGGACGACTGGCGGCGGATCGCCTTCGGGTGGTGGCGGGGGCGGTGGCTGCGGCACCGGATTCGGCACGTCCGGCGCGGGCGGCGGCGGACCGATCGGCGTGGCAACGAGGGGGTCGAGTGCGAGTGCGGACATGGGGAACAGGTTAGCGAAAAGTCATGGGGCGCGCGAGGCGTGGAACGATCGGTTTCATTCGCGAATGGACGCGATCAATGGAAATCCCGGCTGGTGTTGCTCTGCGCGAGCCGACCCATGAGCGGCGTCAGATCCTTGAAGCCGGTGGCGACCAGGTGTTGCACCTTGCCGCCGCTGTCGTCGTCGCGCTGCCAGGTGCCCTGCACCGCGAGCAGGTGCGATTTCAAAAGCGGCTCGCGCCACGCATCGATGACGTGGCTCCAGACGATCACGTTGACGTTGCCGGTCTCGTCCTCCAGCGTGACGAAGATGGTGCCGTTGGCCGTTCCGGGCCGCTGCCGGCCTTTCACGATGCCGCAGGCGCGCACGGTGCGGCCGGTGGGCTGCGCGCGCAGCTCCTCGGCGCTCATGAGCTTCATGCGCGAAAGGCGCGGGCGCAGCAGCGCAAGCGGATGGCGGCGCAGCGTGAGGCCGAGCGATGCGTAGTCGCCGACGATCTCCTCGCCCTCGGGCGCCGCGGGCAGCAGCAGCACCTGCTCGTTGATCGGCACGCCCTTGAGCAAGGCCGGCGAGCGGCGCTGCGCCGTGGCGTCCCACACCTGCTGGCGGCGATGGCCCGAGAGCGACATCAGCGCATCGGCCGCGGCGAGCGCGGCCATGTCCTTGCCGTCGAGTTCGGCGCGCAGGGCGAGGTCTTCGGTGCTGGTGAAGGGCGATTGAGCGCGCGCTTTCAACAGGCGTTCGACGCCTTCCTTGGAGAGGCCTGAAATGCGGTTCAGCCCGAGCCGCACCGCAGGCTGGTTCTCGTTGCCCAGGCGCTCGGCATAGCGCGCGTCGGTGCTTGACGGCATGCGCGGCGCATCGGGCGCGCGGGCTTCGAGCGTGGTGTCGAAATCGCTGTGCGTGACATCGACCGGGCGAACCTCGACGCCGTGCCTGCGCGCGTCCTGCACGAGTTGCGAGGGGCTGTAGAAGCCCATGGGTTGGGAGTCGAGCAATGCGGCGAGGAAGCAGGCGGGTTCGTAGTTCTTGAGCCAGCTGCTCACGGTGACCAGCAGCGCGAAACTCGCGGCGTGGCTCTCTGGGAAACCGTAGTCGCCGAAGCCGAGGATCTGTTTGAAGATGGCTTCGGCGAACTCCCTCGGGTAGTCGTTGTCCACCATCCCATCCACGAGCTTCGCGTGAAACTTGTCGAGGCCGCCCTTGCGCTTCCACGCCGCCATGGCACGGCGCAACTGGTCGGCTTCGTCGGCGCTGAACTTGGCCGCGATCATGGCGATCTGCATCACCTGCTCCTGGAAGATCGGAATGCCCAGCGTGCGTTCCAAGGCAGGCTTCAGTTCGTCTTTTTCATAGAGGATCGGCAAGCCCTTGCGCACCCGCTCGCGCTGCTTGAGGTACGGATGCACCATGCCGCCCTGAATGGGCCCGGGCCGCACGATCGCCACCTCGATCACCAGGTCTTCGTAACAGCGCGGCTTCAGGCGCGGCAGCATCGACATCTGCGCCCGGCTCTCGATCTGGAAGACGCCCACCGTGTCGGCGTCGCAGATCATCTCGAACACCTTCTGGTCGTCGTGGGGAACATCGTGCATCTGCACCATCGAGCCCCGCCAGCGGTTCATGTGATCGAGCCCGCGGCGAATGGCGCTCAGCATGCCGAGCGCGAGCACATCCACCTTGAGCATTCCCATGGCTTCGAGGTCGTCCTTTTCCCACTGGATGACGGAGCGGTCTTTCATCGACGCCTTCTCGACCGGCACCAGCCGCGTGAGCTTGGTGTGGGTGAGCACGAAACCGCCGACGTGCTGGCTCAGGTGGCGCGGAAAGCCCTTGAGCCGCTGCGTCAGCTCGATCCACTGGACGAGCTTGAATTCGTCCTCCTTCACGCCGACGCGCGCGCACGCGGCATTCAACTGTTCGCCGAGCACGGCATCGTCGAACCAGTAGTGGTCCTTGGCGAATTCATCGACCAATCGCTCGTCGATGCCGATGGCCTTGCCCACGTCGCGCAACGCACTGCGCGAGCGATAGCAGATGACGACGGCGGCGATGGCGGCCCGTTCGCGGCCGTATTTCTCGTAGATGTACTGGATGACTTCTTCGCGGCGCTGGTGTTCGAAATCGACGTCGATGTCGGGCGGCTCGTGACGATGGCGACTCAGGAAGCGCTCGAACAGCAGGTGGCTTTTTTCGGGGGAGATCGCGGTGATCCCGAGGCAATAGCAGACGACGGAATTGGCCGACGACCCGCGCCCCTGGCAAAGAATTTTTTTCGAGCGCGCAAAGCTCACGATGTTCTCCACGGTGAGAAAGAACATTTCGTATTCGAGCTCGCGGATCAGATCCAGCTCTTTGTGCAGCTGCGCCCGCACCGCATCGGGAATGCCGCCTGAATATCGCTCCTGCGCCCCCGCCCATGTCTTGCGCGCCAGCGTCTGCGTCGCCGTCTCGTTGCTGCCCAACATTTCCAGCGGGTACTTGTAGTTGTCGCGAATGACCTTCGGATCGAACCTGCACCGCTCTGCCACCACCAGCGTGTTCGCCAGCATTTCGGGCAGATAAAGCTCCGCCAGCCGAACCCGCTGCCGCAGATGCCGCTCCGCATTCGACTGCAGCGCAAAGCCGCACTCGGCCACGGTCTTGCCTTCGCGCACGGCCGTCAGCACGTCGTGCAATGGCTTGCGGCTGCGCGCATGCATGTGCACATCGCCGGCCGCCACGAGCGGCACGCCGGTCTGCTCGCTCGCCTGCATCAGCGTGACGAACCAGAGGTCGTCGTCCAGCTCGTTGAGCATTTCCACGGCCAGCCAGAGGTTGCCTGCATACAGCGCCTTGGCGGCCAGCAGGTCTTCGTGCAGCGTGGCGACATCCACTGCGCCGCCGGGCTCGCGATGCGGCACGAAGAGCACCTGGCAGTTCTGCAGCGAAGCCACATCGCTGTCCTCCCAGCTCACGCGGTACTCGCCCTTGGGCAGTTCGGTGTTGCGCGCGGCGGTGATGAACTCGCAGAGGTTGCCCCAGCCCTCGGTGTCGTTCGCGATCACCACAAGCTTGAAGCGCTCGAAGCGGAACTCGCTGCCGAACAGCAGGCGAAACGTGAGGTTGCGCGGAATCGGCGGTTCTTCGGGATTCTCGCGTTCGTATTCGTCGAGCGTGTGCTCCATGTCGCGCCTGCAGACGTATGCCCGCACGATGCCGGCCACCGAGCATTCGTCGGTGATCGCCAACGCTGCATACCCCAGCTGGTAGGCGCGCTCGACCACTTCTTCCGGCGTCGACGCGCCGCGCTGAAAGCTGAAGTTCGTGAGGCAGTGCAGCTCGGCATAGTCCGGCAACGCCGCCACGGTGTGCTTGCGCAACGGCACCGGCAGCGCATGCACCTTGGCAGGCTGGCGCTTGCGCTCTTCCTTGGCACTCAGGTCAGGCATAGAACCCCTGCAGGTACCAGCGCACTTCGCCTGAAGAAAACAGCGCCGAGTGCCGCTCGCGAAAGATCCACACCAGCCCAGCTTCAGGGCTTTCGGCCACGTAGTAGTCGCGCATCGCCGGCTGGCCGCCGTCTTCCTTGCCGCCCCACCAGCCGGCCTCGACGCGCTGCGGGCCGATCAGCTTGCTCAGCGGGCCGCGGTAGCACGGGCGCTCGCCGTCCATCTCGAGCAACACGGGTTCGGGCAGCAGCCACGGCGGATAGATCGCATCGGGCTGCGAGGCTGCGGCTTTCGCTTCCTTGCGCGCCTTGCCGGGCGCGGCCTTGTCTTTCTGCAGCGCGGGCCGCCATGCCTGCTTGCGCTCGGGCCGGTGATCGGCCTCGGCGCAGGGCACCACCACCTGGTGCGCGCCGAGCCGCACGCTGAGCCGCTCGACCATCTCGTGCAGCTTGTCGCCCTTGCGGTTGTCTTCGGGCAGAAAACTCGTGCTGGCGCCGGCCCACGGATCGGTTTCTAGCGTGCGGAGCTTGAGCCAGCTCGCGGGCGCCGCAAGCGTGGTGAGGGCGAGCTTTTCGGACAGCAGGCGGCGCAGGTGCGCGAGGTCCTGCGTGGGCTCGGCCGTGCGCACGGTGACCTGCTGGTGCGGCGGCAGGTTCACGCCGTTGAAACGCTTGAGGTCGAGCGTCCACTGCAGCTCGAGCGCGCGAGCGCCACGCTGGCGGGCGCGCAGCCAGATCTGCAGCGCCGAAAGCAAACGGTTGGCTGCCCACATGAGTTCGGGCGCGGTCTCGGCGAGCGCGGGCAGCTCCAGCTTCTGTTCGAACACATCGGGCAGCGTGAGCCAGTCGTGGCCCTCGGGGCGCAGGCCCCAGGCGGTGTCGAGGGCTTTGCGCAGCTCGGTGCCGAAGCGCCGCGTGAGGCCGCCGCGCGGCAAGGCGGCCACCTCGCCCCAGGTGCGGCAGCCCAGGCGCGCGAGCAGGTCGAGGTGCGGGCGGGCGGCGGTGAGCGTGTCCAGCGGCAGGCCGGCCGGCATGTCCTTCGGGCGCTCTTCCTGCCGTTCGAACAGCCGCAGCCGTGCGAGCGCGATCAGGCTCGTGGCGCCCTGCGCGCCGAGCATGCGCACATCGGGCGCGGGGTTCGCGGCGACCAGTTGCCGCATCAGTTGCAGCCGCCCGCCCCACAGGCGCTCGCAGGCCGAGACTTCGAGCATGAGCGCCTCGTCTTGCCAGGCGACGTGCGGCGTGTATTCCAGCGCCCACCAGCCCAGCGCTTCGGGCGTGGGCAACTGCGGTGCGTCGGGCGCGTCGGAGTCAAGCGACCACCGCAATGCGATCCAGTGCATTGGGGCCTCCTTTCCACGCGTCGATGCGGACCACGGTCGCGGACGTTGCCGTGTCGCCAACCGGCACCGTGCCTTGCTGCTGCAGGCGCAGCTTGCGGCGCAGCCGGGCGGCGGCCAGCAGCGCCGTCATGCGCTCGTTGCGCGCCGGCAGCATCACCGGCGCGGCCAGCGGCGGACCGCGGCGCTTGAGGATGTGCAACTCGATCTGCGAAGAATCCGCGGCGCAGCTTTCCACCTGAAGACGAAGCCGTGCGGGCGAAGCGCCCCGCGCGGCCGACTCGGGCCGGCACACGAAGAGCATCACGTCGTGCTGCGCGGCCGCCAGCTGCAGCCGCCGCAATTCGCCCACCCGCGCCTGCGGCAGCCACGCCAGCACGGTGGCCACGTCCGCGCAGCGCAGCGCCTGCTCGCAGGCCCACAGGCGCGCGGGCGGCGCATCGCTCTTGATCCACATCAGCGCCTCCACCGGCAGCCCCTGCGCCGCGAGCGACGGCCCGCAGGGCTCGTAAGGCGCGCCGATCAGCACGACCGGCCCGCCGCGCGCCTCCACCGCCTGCGCCAGCGCGGGCAGCAGCAGCCGCCAGACATGCGCTTCGGGCGCGCTTTGCAGCAGCTCCGTCATCGCGCCGACCGGCCAGCCGCCGCCGGGCAGCTCGGCGTCGAGCGCGGCGTGGCCGGTCGCGACGACCTGCGCGTCGGCCAGGCCGAGTTCGTCGGCATGCCAGACGCCACGGCCCGCGGCGGCGGAAAAGGAGTCGAGGAAAGGAAGGCCCATGATGCAACTGTTAACTGTATTTTTATACAGTATTTCATGGCTCGCAAGAAGGAAGAAGGCTTTCTTCGCAACAGGCTTTCTCATATTCCTTTGGCTCATGCCAAGGCGCGCAGAAGTCGTTTGAGCCGGCGCCGCGCTTTCGCTCCAATGCCCCTCAGACCAAGGAGCCCCGCATGAACCACCCCACCGTCACCGCCGGCCTGAACTACCTGCAGCCTTCCGCCCTGCGCCCCTTCAGCTACACCTTTGCGCCGCCGCCCGGCACGCCCTGGGAAAGCGGCAGCTACGAGCTGCGCCCCATGCCGATCGCGGATGCCCGCAGAGCCGCGACGCCGACCGACATCGAGCGCGAAGGCTTCGTGCTGCGCGATGCGCCCACGGCCGTCTCCGACTTCCTCGACGACGCCGAGGTCACCGCCATCTACCACCGCGAGGTGGCCGAACTGGCGCTCGCGGTCACGGGCGGCACGCGGGCCCATGTGTTCGATCACCTGGTGCGCCAGCGCGAGGCCGACCGCACCGCCTTGAGCTTCGGCCGCCGCGCCACCAACGGCAAGGCCGCCGCCAACGGCCGCATCCACAACGACTACACCGAGGACTCCGGCCGCCGCCGGCTCGGCATGGTGCTGACCGACCCCGACGAAGCGGCGGCCGTGCGGCGCTACTGCATCGTCAACATCTGGCGCTCGATCAAGGGGCCGGTGCTCGACACGCCGCTGGCCGTCTGCGATGCGCGTTCGGTGATGGCGAATGACCTGGTGAATGCCGAGGTCCGTTATCCGCGCCGCACCGGCGAGATCTACCTGGCCACGCATTCGCCCGCACACCGCTGGTCTTACTTTTCGGCGATGGACCGGCACGAGGCGCTGATCTTCAAGCAGTACGACTCGCAACTGGGCGGCGTCTCGCGCTTCACGCCGCACGCGGCCTTCGACCACCCCGATGCGCCGGCCGACGCGCCGCTGCGCGAGAGCATCGAGGCCCGCTGCCTGGTGGTGTTCGAATGACTCCGCGCGACCTCCCTGTGCTGGACTTCTGGTTCGATTTCGGCAGCAACTACAGCTACCTGAGCGCGATGCGCATCGAGGACGAAGCGGCCCGCCAACACGTCCGCATCCGCTGGCAGCCCTTTCTGCTCGGGCCGATCTTCCGGTCCTTCGGCTGGTCGTCGTCGCCCTTCGTGCTGCAGAAGGAAAAGGGCGACTACACCTGGAAGGACATGGCCCGCCAGTGCCGCAAATACGGCCTGCCGTGGCGGCAGCCCACGCAGTTTCCGAGGGCGGCCGTGCTGCCGCTTCGCATCGCGCTGGTCGGCGCGGCGCAGCCTTGGATGGGCGAGTTCTGCCGGCGCACGATGGCCATGAACTTCGCCGAAGACCGCGACATCGATTCGCCGCAGGCGATGCGCGACCTGCTGGCCTCGCTCGATCTTCCGGCGCACCGGATCATCGAAGAAGCGCTGTCCGATGCGAACAAGGCGCGGCTGCGGCGCCAGACGGAGATCGCGGTCGAGAAAGGCATCTTCGGAGCGCCTACATTTTTCGCCGGCGACGAAATGTTCTGGGGCAACGACCGCCTCGACGAGGCGATGGCCTTCTGCTCAGAGACCGGTGCCGGTATCCACGGCCTCGCGTGACTGCCGCGCCTCGGCCACCAGCCAGGCGGCCACATGACGCACCTCTTCGCGCGGTTCGTCCTCGGCCTGGATCAGCCAGTACGCATGCCCCGAGGCCTGCGCGGGCACGGGCGAATCCACGCGCACCAGGCGCCTTTCGTCGAGCAGCGGCTGGATCAGTTCGAGCCGCCCCAGCGCCACGCCCTGCCCGGCCAGCGCGGCCTGGATCAACTGGTCGTACTGGTTGAAGTGCAGCACGGCCTGCGGTTTCGCATCGGCCCAGCCGACCGAGGCCAGCCACCCATTCCATTGCAGCCACGGATGCTGCGGATCATCGAAGTCGAGCAGGCACAGGCGCGAGACGGCCCCGGCCGCGCGCAACATCTTCAGGCCCAGCGAGGGATGCGCCACCGGCGCCACCGTTTCCCCGAAAAGCCGCAATGCGCCCGCCGGTGCCAGCGCAGGCGTGGTGTAGCGGATCGCAAGGTCGATGCCCTCGTTGCGCAGGTCGGCGAGCCGGTTGTTGGCTGAGACGCGCACGTCCACGCCCGGATGCAGCTTCTGCACCCGGCTGAGGCGCGGCAACAGCCAGAGCCCGGTCATGCCGATGCTGGCGCTGAGCGTCATGGGGCGCTGCTCGCCCGCCTGGCGGATGCCGCCCATCACGTCCTGCAGTTGCTGCACCGCGCCGTCGGCGCTGCGAAAGAGCCGCTCGCCCTCGGCGGTGAAAGAGATCGAACGGTGGCCGCGCACCAGCAGCTTCACGCCCAGTTGCCCCTCGAGCGCATGAACCTGCTTGCTGACCGCCGACTGGGTGAGGCACAGGTCCTCGGCCGCGAGCGAGATGCTCATGCGCCGCCCCACGGCTACAAAACCCCGCACCAGGTCCAGCGAAGACAGTCGGAGGAGCGAGAGTGGCATTCCCATGGCGAATATGAGGTGGGATTTTGCCGTTGCACCGATCACGTCGCAACTTGGGGCGATTGGTCCCAAAGCTCTTGCACCGCCTTAAGATCGATTCGTTAACCATTTGTGACCATGACACACAAAAAGATTCAACTCCTGACCTCGGCCTTTGCCGCCTTCGTTCTCGGACTGTCTGCTTCGGCGCATGCACAGACCGGCAAACCCCTGTTGATCGGCCAGACCTACGTGCAGACCGGCCCGCTCGCATCGCTCTCGACCGAGCCGCTGATCGGCATCCGTGCCATGTTCACCACGCTGAACGCAAACGGCGGCATCAACGGCCGGCCGGTCGAACTGCGCCAGCTCGACGACGCCTACGACCCCGCCAAGGGCGCCGAGAACGTCAAGACCTTCGCCAAGGACGGCGCCATCGGCGTGCTGATGCCCATCGGCACCTCGTCGGCAGTGGGTGCGATCAAGGCGGCCAACGAACTGAAGATCCCGGTCGTCGGCGCCTACACAGGCGCGGGCCCGGTCGTGAAATTCACCGACTACAGCTTCCCGGTGCGCATCAGCTTCGACGAGGAATACAGCCGCATCGTGAACCACCTGTTCACCATCGGCCTCTCGCGCATCGCCTTCGCGCACAACGACAACCCGGGCGCGCGCTCGGCGATGGAAAGCACGCAGAAGTTCATTGCCGAACGCGGCGACAAGATGGTCGGCAGCGTGGCGATCAAGAACGACGGTTCCGACGCGGCCGAGCGCGCCGCCGAACTGGCCAAGCTCAAGCCCAAGGCGGTGGTGCTGTCGGCCACCAACGACGTGGCGGCCAAGTTCATCACGGCGTACCGCGCGGCGGGCGGCGAGACGGCCTTCTATTCGTTCTCTTTCCTCAACGGCCAGAAGCTCTTCCAGGACATCAAGAAGGACGCGGCCGGCGTCGTCATCTCGCAGGTCGTGCCCTACCCGTGGAACAGCGCAATGCCCGTCATCGCCGAGTACCAGGCGGCGATGAAGAAGATCGGTGTGAACGAATTCGGCTACGCGAGCCTGGAGGGCTACGTCGCGGCCAAGGTCATGGTCGAGGGCCTGAAGCGCGCGGGCGCGAACCCCACGCCCGAGTCGCTGCAGAAGGGCCTGGAGTCGTTCAAGACGCTGGACATCGGCGGCATCGCCGTGTCGTACCGCCCCGGCGAGCACCGCGGGCTGACCTTCTCCGAGCTGTCGATGCTCAAGGCCGACGGGCGCTACCTGCGCTGAGGGCTTCCGGTCCAACGCCTGTCGGGCGCAGAATTTCGTTCGTGACGCCTCGCACGAACGCACCCCAGCTTCCCGCGCTCACGCGCGCCCGACTGCTTCGCCTGAGTGCGGCCCTGTGCGCGGGCGCCGCGCTCCCCTCCTTCGCCCAGCAGCAACCAGGCAGGCCCGCGATGCAGATGACCACCCGCCCCATTCCCTCCACGAAGGAAGCCCTGCCGGTCGTCGGCTGCGGCACCTGGATCGGCTTCGACCAGCGCCCCGGCACCGACGAGTACAAGCGCCTGCCCGGCGTCCTCGAAGCGCTCTTCGCAGCCGGCGGCACGCTGATCGACAGCTCGCCGATGTACGGCCGCTCCGAGGAAACGACCGGCGAACTTCTGGCTGCCGCCAAGCCACGCACCAAGCCCTTCCTCGCCACCAAGGTCTGGACCTCGGGCCGCGAGGCCGGCATTGCGCAGATGGAGCAATCGTTCGCGCGGCTGCGCACCAAACAGATCGACCTGATGCAGGTGCACAACCTCGTCGACTGGCGCACCCACCTCGCCACCCTGCGCGGCTGGAAGGAGCAAGGCCGCGTGCGCTACATCGGCATCACGCACTACACCGCCTCGGCCTACGACGAGGTCGAGGCCGTGCTGCGCGCCGAGAAGCTCGACTTCCTGCAGATCAACTATTCGCTCGACGCGCGCGAGGCCGAAGAGCGCCTGCTGCCGCTCGCGGCCGAGCGCGGCGTGGCGGTGATCGTCAACATGCCCTTCGGCGGCGGCGGCTTGCTGCGCCGTCTGCGCGACAAGCCGCTGCCCGCCTGGGCCGGCGAGATCGGCTGCACGAGCTGGGCGCAGGTGCTGCTGAAGTTCGTGCTGAGCCATCCGGCCGTGACCTGCACGATCCCCGGCACGAGCCGCGCCGAGCACATGGCCGACAACGCCGCGGCCGGCGCGGGCAGCTTCCCCGATGCGGCCTTCTGGCGCCGCGAAGCCGCCGCTATTCGAACTTGACGTTGTGCTCCCGCACCGTCGCGCCGAAGGCGTCGTACTGCGTGCGGAAGAAC
This sequence comes from Variovorax sp. W1I1, assembly GCF_030815625.1. Lineage (NCBI taxonomy): Bacteria > Pseudomonadati > Pseudomonadota > Betaproteobacteria > Burkholderiales > Comamonadaceae > Variovorax > Variovorax sp. W1I1. The sequence continues at coordinate 3,528,510 of NZ_JAUSWZ010000001.1, forward strand.
TCGGTGAACTTCGCCGGGCTCATGCCGTAGCCCTCGAAACCCTGCTGCACCAGCTGCGCATGCACGTCGGGCCGCTTGAGCGTGTTCTGCAGTTCCTGCGAGAGCCTGTCGGTGATCGCCTGCGGCAGCCCCGGCGGCCCGAAGAAGCCGGCCCATGGCGTGATCGTGAGCTTGCCCAGCCCCAGCTCACCGCCCGTCGGCACATCGGGCAGCAAACCGCTGCGCTGCGGCAGCAGCGTGACCAGCGCGCGGATGCGCCCCTCCTTCACGAAGCCCGGCGCCAGCGTGCCGGTGGTGAACATCATGTGGATCTGCCCACCCAGCAGGTCTGTCATGGCCTGCATGTCGCCCTTGTAGCGCGCGTTGACCACCTTGCGGTCACCCAGCAGCTGCAGCATTGCCAACTCAGAAGCGCTGTTGCTCGATGCGGAGTTGTAGGCGCCGGGCTTGGCCGCCACCATCGCAAGCAGCTCGTTCACGCTTTTGGCGGGCAGGCTCGACGGCACCACGAGGAACATCGAAAACTGTCCCGCCGAGCTGATCGGCGTGAAGGCCTTGAACGGGTCGTAGGGCGAGGTCGGCCGCAGTGTGGGCGCCGCCACCATCGCGGTGTTGGTGCCCATCAGCAGCGTGTAGCCGTCGGGCTTGGCCGATGAGGTGGCCTGCGCCGCGAGCACGCCGTCGGCGCCCGGGCGGTTCTCCACGATCACCTGCTGGCCGAGCTGCTTGGACAAGCCCTCCGCGATGATCCGCGTGAGCGAATCGGCGCCGCCGCCGGGCGCGAAGCCGACGATCAGCCGCAGCGGTTTGTTCGGATAGGCATCGGCGCCCCAGGCCGCCGTGCCGGGCAGCACCGTCGTTGTGAGGGCGGCAACGGCCGCAAGGGCCAGGTCTCTGCGTCGCATGAAAGGCTCCTTTCAAAAGAGATCAGAAGAGGTGCCGCACACCGAACTCCCACCCCGAAGAGCGCTTGCCGCCCGCGGGCGCGACGCCGCCGCTCACCACGTAGCGCGCCTGCCCGCTGTTCATCAGCCGCGCGTAGGTGCCGTAGAGCGCGGTGCGCTTGGAGAGGTTGTGCACATAGCCGATGCCGAACTGGCGCGCGTCGTCGCGGTTGCGCGGCATGCCGTTGGCGTTGCGCAGGCTCTCGTCGCTGCGGTCGTCCAGGTACGCGTAACTCACGCGGATGCGGCCGACCTCGAAGGCCGGGATGTGCGCGCCGATCTCGGCGGTGTTCTTGCGCACCGTGCCGGCCGCGAGCTTGACCGTCACCTTGTTGTAGAGCGCGAAGAACTTCGCAAAGCCCGCGTCCCAGGTGCCGCCGATGTTGGCGTGCGTGTAGTTGCCGATGGTGGAGGTGGCGTTGAAGTGCGAGCGCGTCACGGCCGCCGCGATGTCGAACGCACCCGAGGCGAAACCGAAGCGTGCGCCGCCGAAGTTGCCGTCGTCGCGGTTCGGCGCGATGGAGTCGTTCTCTCCCGTACCGATCATCGCCATGCCGTAGAAGCCGCCCAGCTTGGCCGGCAGCCAGTAGCTCACCGTGTTGCTGCCGGTGATGGCCGTGGGCAGCGGCCCGGTGCCCGCGCCCGCGAAGGTGAGGTTGCCCGCGCGCGCCACGCCGTTGGCGTTGAAGGGGTCGAAGTAGATGCTGTTGTAGTGCGTGGGAATGAAGTCGTGGCCCAGCCGCACTTCGCCCAGCGAATCGTGCGAGAGGCTCACGAAGGACATGCGGTCGAAGCTGATCGGCCCCGCCGCGCCCGCGCCGCTCGTCTGGTTGTTGGTGTTGCTCGGCCTGCCCGTGCCCAGGTCGGGGTTCAGGCTGCCTTCGAGCCAGAACCCTGCGCGCAGGCCCCCGCCCAAATCCTCGGATCCGCGAAAGCCGATGCGGCTGGTCGAGAGCCCGCCGTTCGACAGCGCCTTGACCGAACCGCCGCCCTCGCCTTTCGTGTACTGCACGCCCAGGTCCATCACGCCGAACAGCGTGACGCTGGATTGCGCCTGCGCCGCGCCGCTGCTGGCGAGGCCGATGGCCGAACACATCAAAAGTCTCTTCATGGTTTCTTGTCTCCTGCTCTTTTCTTGGTTGAAAACTTGGGTCGCGCGCAGGGCTGCGCCACCGGGTGCGCACGGGGGTGCGCACCGGTTGGCGAAGCCGGGGGTGAAAAAGGTCTAGCTGGCGGGCAGCGGGCGCTCGGTGCGCACGAGCACGGCCCCCTTGGACAGCGGACTCACGTTGCGCCGGTACTGCTGCAGCCAGCCGGTGTCGAAGGCCGGCGGCGGCGCCTGCCAGTCGGCGCGGCGGGCGGCAAGCTCTTCATCGGTCAATACGATGTCGAGGCGGCGCGCGTCCAGGTCGATGGTGATCACGTCGCCATCGCGCACCAGGCCGAGCGGCCCGCCCAGCGCGGCTTCCGGCGAAACCTCGGCCACCACGAGCCCCTTGCAGACCAGGCCCGACAGATGCCCGTCGGTCAGCAGCGCGACCTGGTCGCCCAGGCCCGCGCCATCGACCGCGAAGACCACGCGCGACGCGCCGCCGCCCATGGCCGGTCCGCCGCACGCACCGGCGCCGCGCATCACGACCACCTGGCCGGGAACGATCTCGTGGTTCTTCAGCGCGGCGATGGCCGCATCGGAAGTCCAGAAGCACACGGCCGGGCCGGTGAAGCGTCGCACCTTGCGCTCGGCGATGCCGGTCTTGATGAGGCCCGACTCGGGCGCGAGGTTGCCGCGCAGCAGCACGATGGCCGGCAGCGGCGCGACCGGGCGGTCGATGGGGCGGATCACTTCGGCGTCCATCACTTCGGCATCGCGCAGGTTGTCCGCGACGGTGCCGCCCGTGACCGTGAGCGCGCCCGTGTCGAGCAGCGGCGCGAGTTGCTTCATCAGCGCACGGCAACCGCCCGCCGCTTCGAAGGCCTCGATCGAATGCTCGCCGATGGGCCGCACGCCGGCCAGCACCGGCGTCGTGGGGCCGAGGCTTTCGAAAAGGCCGTACACATCGACGCCGCACTCGCCTTCGGTCGCCACTGCCTGCAGGTGCTTGGCCGTGTTGAGCGAACCGCCGATGGACAGCACCGCGCGCACCGCGTTGGCAAAGGCGCCGGGCGAGAGGATGTCGCGCGGCTTCAGGTCGTCCAGCACCATCTGCACGATGCGCGTGCCGGCCGCGCGCACGTCGGCCATCATCTTCGGGCTCAGCGCGGCCACCGGTGCGCTGCCGGGCAAGGCCATGCCGAGCGCCTCGCAGACGATGTGCATCGAGTTCGCCGTGCCCAGGCCCGAGCACACGCCCGGCCCGCGGATCGCCTCGCGGCTCATGCCCACGAGTTCTTCGACCGGCAGGTTGCCCGTCACGGCGTGCATCGCGCCGATGAACACCTCCTCGATGTCCATGTGCTTGCCGCGGTACTCGCCGCTCGGCTGGTAGCCGCAGGGCACGAGCAGCGCCGGAATGTTGAGCCGCGCCGCCGCCATGAGTTGCCCCGGCACCGTCTTGTCGCAGGAGGTGAGGCAGACCATGCCGTCGAGCTGCGCGCCTTCGACGGCCACCTCGATGTCATTGGTCACGAGGTCGCGCGCGCCCAGCATGTAGGCGCCGCGTGCGCCCGCGCCGGTGATGAAGTCGCTGGGCGCCGCGGTGCGGATCTCGAACGGCACGCCGCCCGCCGCGCGGATCGCGGTCTTGATTTCCGCCGCCACCTTGTCCAGGTGGCTGAAGCACGCGGCCAGTTCCGAGGAGCTGTTGACGATGGCGATCTTGGGCTTCTCGCAATCCTCTTCCGGAATGCCGAGTGCGCGCCAGTGCGCGTTGCGCACCGACCAGAGGTAGGAGCCGCGCGGGAAGTTGCTGCGCAATGGGCGGGTCATGAGCGGTCTCCGGTTCTGTTGTTCTTCTTGGTGATCTCGATCACGCCGCGGTCGGCGTCCACACGCACCCAGTCGCCGGTCTCGATGCAGGCGAGCGGGTCGCGCTCGAAGTCGGTCATCGAGGGCGAGTGCGTGACCACGGCGCCCAGCGCCATCTTGGTCGTCATCTCGTTGAAGAGGAACGCGGCGGGCGCCGAGTTCATGAGCCGCGTCATGTGGAACATCGCCGACCAGCCCGACGAGCCCTTGGCACCCGGGAACACCAGCACCTTGCCCGCAAAGCTCTGGCCGCGCAGTTCGTGCCGCGTTTCGATGACGGTGCCGGTGCGCGGATCGATGCCGCCCCAGCCCGAGATGCGGTCGCGCGTGACCAGCGCCTCGCCCTCCGCAACACCTCCCACGACCTTGCGGCCGCGGATGACGATGGTGTTTGCTTCAGTCATGACTGCATCGCTCATGCGTAGCCTCCGTTCCAGCGGCCGGTGCAGGCCGCATCGATGCACTCGGCCGTGCTGCCGAACCACGCCTGCACGCCGAGGATCGCGGGCAGGTAGTGCGCCTGCTTGGCGGAATCGAGCGCCACCGTCTTCGTGCCCTTGGGCACGGCGCGGCTCATCGCCGAGCAGCTGTCGGTCATGAGGATGCCGCCCGCGTCTTCGATGATCTTGGTGTAGCCGTTGCGGTCGGCCAGCGACTTGATGGCGCGCGGCGTGAAGATCCACAGCTCGCAATCGGGGTGGACCTTGCGTCCCTCAATGAGCTGCGCGGCCTCCCAGATCTGCTCGATGGTGTAGTGCGGGCAGCCCAGCATCACGTACTGCACTTCCGCGTCCTTGCCGGTGACGTTGATCTTCTCGTAGGTGGCGCGGCGCTCGGCCTCGCCGTAGCGCAGCACCTCGACGGGCGCCCTGCCGCCGAGCGCCTGTTCCAGCGTCAGCGCCTCGGGCGTGACGCCGGCAATGTGATACATCTCCACGCCGCCCGAGGACGACGCGGCCGCGCCGAAGTGCTTGAGCCGCGGCAGGTTCGGCACACGGCCGATGCCGCGCTTGCTGTGCACCACCGGCACGCGCTCCTGCACGTGCTCGCCGATGTAGTAGCCGAGCAGGCCCCAGTCCTGCACCGACTCGACTTCGATGTCGAGCTCGACCACATGGGTCGCGCGGCGGTTCTCGTCGAGGTGATAGCCCCAGTACGGAATGCGCCCGGTGAGCATCGCCGCGCCCGTGCTCTCGCGGCCTTCGGTGTTGGTGCGCGCGCCGAGCACCGAATTGCAATACACCACCGCCGACGATTCCATCCATGCGCAGTGCTCGCCGCGCGTCGGGATGTTGCCGACCTGGTAGGGCGTGCAGGTGTTCATGATCTGCGCGCCCAGGCCAGCCGCATGGCGCTCGCTGCGGTTGTAGAACTGCACGATCTCCTCGCTCACGCCCATGCGCTCGGGCTGGCCGGGGTCGAAGCCCAACTGCAGGTGGCTGGTGAAGACCTTGAACTTGGGGATCTCGACCGTCTCCTGGCTGTCGAGGCTGAATTCGGAGAACACCGCGTCCATGCCGCCGCCCTTGGCGAGCGCGAAGTCGCGCTGGAAGGGCGTGGTCGAGGTGATGGTGGCGCAGACGTTGCGCGTCTCGACCAGTCGCTCGGCGCCGAGGGCTTCGCCGTAGCGCATCAGGAGGTCCATCGCCTTCTGCACGGCCGGTCCGTCGCGGCCGTCGTACATGGCTTTTTCTTCGTTGCTCAGGTGCATGACCTGTGTCTCCGTTCTTCTGTCGTCGTGGGGAATGAACCCCGGCCGGGTTGCTAACCCGGCAAGGGCGTGGGCACGTGCCCGCCGATGTCGCGCGCGATGGTGAGCGCGATGTCGTGCAGGCGCGGTGCGAGTTCGTTGCGCAATCTGTCTTCGGTGAACACGAAGGCGGCGCCGCCGCCGTTGAGCGCCATCACCTCGCCGTCGGGGCCGATGAGCGGCACCGACACCGAGTTGATCTCGCGGTGGAATTCGCCGAGCGAGAGGCAGTAGCCGAGCCGCCGGGCCTCGCCGATGGCGCGCGTCATGGGCGCGGCAATGCCGTCCCATTCGGGGCCGCGCAGGAGGCGCATCGAATCGACCAGTTGGTTGCGCTGCACGTCGGGCAGCGCCGAAAGGTACGCGCGGCCGAGCGCCGAGTTCGGCAGCGGTGCACGCGAACCCACATCGAGCCGCGCAGACAGCATCGACGAGCGCGGCCGGCAGGCTTCGATCAGCACCATTTCCATGCCGTCGCGCACCGCGAGGTAGACGGACGCGCCCACCTCCTCGGCCATCGCCTGCATGCTGGGACGGGCGGCGGCGCGCACATCGAGGCTGCCGAGGAACACGCGCGAGAGCGACACCACGCCCGGCCCGAGCATGAAGCGGTCGGGCGCCTGCGCGGGCTTGAGCATGCCCAGCGACAGCAGCGTCGCGACCAGCCGGTTGACCGTGGGGCGCGGAATGCCGGTGATGCGCGCCACGTCGGCGTGGCCGAGCACCGGACGCTCTTCGCTGAAGCAGCGCAGCACCGAGATGCCGCGCTCCAGCGCGCTCACGGTGTCGGAGCGCTCGCCGCGCGCATCTGCGGTCGCATCGGCGGAGGAAAGAGAGCTGTCGTTTTTGTCGTTGGACATGGAGGGACCCTTTGAACGCTTTGCAAGACTGTGCAATGTAGAGGCTTGCGAAAGCGGATCGGCCGGGTTCATGGCGAAGGGATCAAACGCTGGCCTCGGCCGCGACGGATGCCGCGCCCTGCCCGGCTGCTTCGCCGCCGGCACGCAGGTACACGCCCTGCGCCAGCAATTCGGACTGCAGCGCGCCGACATCGATGAAGCGCGGCGCGATGCCGCCGCGCGACGCCAGCGCGGCCGCCACGCCCGCCGCCTGTCCGGTGATCCAGCACTGCGGAATCTCGCGCATGAAGCCGTGCGAATTGCGGTCGCACGAGATGTGGCGCCCGCAGGCCAGCAGGCCGTCGAGCTGCTGCGGCACCAGCGCGCCATAAGGAATGGAGATGTTCGGGAATTTCGGCGACACCGCGGGCGACACGCCGATCTCGTCCGCGAGCGCCACGCCGTCGGGCCACTGGCTGCGCAGCACCGCACCCACGCCCGAGAGGCGCCGCGCATGGCGCACGCCGATCTGCGGCGCGCTCAGCATCAAGTAGGCGTCCTCGAAGCCGGGCGCATGCGCCTTGAAGTAATCCAGGTGCGCGGCCATGGCGCGGTGCGAACGCACTTCCACGGCCGTGAGGTCGTCCACGTCGAGCGCCGAATAGCCCGACTGGCGCGGCCCCATGAAGAGCGCCACGTCGTTGCGCCACGAGACGAAGGGGCGCTCGAACAGCCCGCACACCTCGCGCCCGCGCGCCATGAAGGCGGTGAACGCCTCGGGCTGGCCGGCCTTGAATTCGATCCAGCGGTTCATGTCCACGCCGCCGAAGAGCCAGGAGGTGTTCATGCAGTGATGCACATCGGCCTCTTCGATGTCGTTCACGTAGGCGGCGCCGGCGCGGGCGAACAGGTCGCCGTCGCCGGTGGCGTCGACCACCACGTCGGCCATGATGGCCATACGGCCTTCCTTGCTCTCGAAGACCACGCCCTTCACGGCGCCGTCCTGCACGATCGGAATGGCGGCCCACGAGTGGTAGATGAGCTTGACCTTGCGCTCCAGCACGATCTCTTGCGAGAGCAGCTTCAGGCGCTCGGGGTCGATGGTGGGCGACCAGGTGACGACGCCGTGATACGCGGCCGTGCGCTGCGACCAGTGCGCGGCCTTGGCTGTGTCCTGCGAGCCCCAGTCTTCGCGCTGCGGGCCGGCGATGGCGTCGGCGGGCAGGCGATCGAACAGTTCTTCGGCGAAGCCGCGGATCACCAGCTTGCCTTCCCAGTCGGTCATGCGGTCGATCCAGATCACGAGGCCGCCGGTCGACAAGCCACCCAGGTGGTTGTAGCGCTCGAGCAGCGCCACGTCGGCGCCCGCGCGGGCCGCCGCTGCCGCGGCCGCGGTGCCCGAAGGCCCGCCGCCGACCACCAGCACGCCGCAGCGGTGATAGACCGGAATGTTCTTGCCGGGCTCGGCCCAGCTGCCGTGGTCAGGGCGCTTGACGCGGCTGTCGCGGTCGAAGATGTCGGAGGACAGGATGCGCTCGTCGGTGCGGACGACAGTTTTCATGGATGAATATCTTGGATGGGCTGTTTCGTCGTATTTTGATTTCAATGTTCATTTTGTCAAACACAAAAGACCAGAAACGCCGTTTGTTCGGGGTATTCCCTAGTTAATCTGGATTTTTATGATTTTCTAAATCAATATAAGAAGAACATTCCAACGGAGACATCGATGAAGAAACACAACGGCAGCCGCCGTGCATTCGGCGCGGCCCTCAGCGCCGCGGCCCTGCTGGGCCTGGCGCCGCTGGCCATGGCGCAGGACTTTCCCTCGCGCAGCAAACCGATCCGCATCGTCGTGGGCTTCACCGCCGGCGGCGGCACCGACGCGCAGGCGCGCATCGTGGCGCAGAAGCTCGGCGAGGTGCTGGGCACCAGCGTGATCGTGGACAACCGCCCCGGCGCGAGCACCATGCTCGCGGCCAACGAGGTGTCGCGCGCGCTGCCCGACGGCTACACGCTGCTCTACGCGCCCTCTTCCACGATGGCGCAGAACCCGCACACCTTCGCGCAGGTGCCCTACAACCCGTTCAAGGACTTCACCGCCATCTCGATGGGCGGGCGCGGGCCGCTGGTGCTGTCGGTCAGCACCACGGTGCCCGCCAACAACGTGAAGGAACTCGTGGCCTACGTGAAGGCGAATCCCGGCAAGGTGAGCTACGCCTCGTTCGGCGCGGGCACCTCCTCGCACATCTACGGCGAAGCCTTCGTGAAGAAGACCGGCGTCGACGCGGTGCACATCCCCTACAAGGGCGGCTCGGACGCGGCGAAAGACCTGATCGGCGGCCGCGTGCAGTACATGTTCGACTCGGCCTCCTCGGCCGTCATCACCTCGGCCTCGGGCAAGGTGAAGATCCTGGCGATCGCGTCGAACGCGCGCATCTCGGCGCTGCCCGACGTGCCCACCTTCGCCGAGCAGGGCATCACGGGCCTGGACCTGCCGAGTTGGCTCGGCTTCTACGGGCCGGCGCACATGCCGGCGCCGGTGGTCGCCAAGCTCAACGCCGCGCTCACGCAGGTGCTGGCGATGCCACAGGTGCGCGAGTTCTATCGCACGGGCGGCTACGAAGCGGGCGCGACGACGCCGGAAGAATTCGCCGGCATCACGCGTTCGACCTACGACCGCTGGGGCGCGATGGTGCAGCAGGTAGGTTTGGCCAAGCAATGAGCCCTTCGTCTTTCATCACCCGACGCCGCGTGACCACGTGGCTCGCTCTGGGCGCGGCCGCCCTGCCGCTGCCTTCATTCGCAGCCTCGCCCGCGGCCTTTCCGGAAAAGGGCCGCAGCATCCGCATCGTGCTCGGACTCGCGGCGGGCGGTGCCTCCGATGCGCAGGCGCGTTTCGTCGCCAACAAGCTCGGCGAGGTGCTGCAGACGCCCGTCATCGTGGAGAACCGGCCGGGCGCGAGCTTCATCCTCGCGACCGAGGAAGTGATCCGCGCGGTGCCCGACGGCTACACCTTCATGTACGCGCCCTCTTCCGTGGTCGCGCAGAACCCGCAGACGCTGGCGCAGGTGCGCTACGACCCGGTCAAGGACCTGACGCCCATCTCGCTCGGCGCGCGCGGCCCGCTGGTGCTGACGGTGCACACGAGTGTGCCGGCGCGCAACGTGCAGGAGCTCGTCGCGTACATCAAGGCCAACCCGGGGAAGATGAGCTACGCCTCTTTCGGCACCGGCACCTCGTCGCACATCTACGGCGAAGCCTTTGCGCGGCAGGCCGGCCTCGACGTCGTGCACGTGCCCTACAAGGGCGGCGCCGATGCGGCGAAGGACTTTCTCGCGGGCCGCGTGCAGTACTACTTCGACGCGGCGCCCAACGCCATCCAGAACACGGCCACCGGCAAGGTGCGCATGCTGGCGGTGGCGGCGCCCAAGCGAAGCGCGATGCTCCCCGACGTGCCCACGATGACCGAGCAAGGCGTGAGTGGCGTCGACATGGCGAGCTGGCTCGGCTTCTACGGACCGGCGCGCATGCCGGCGCCGGTGGTCGCCAAGCTCAACGCCGCCTTAGCGCAGGTGCTGGCGATGCCGGCCACGCGCGACTTCTTCCGCCAGGGTGCGTACGAAGCTGAATCGTCGACCCCGCAGCAGCTGGCCGACTTGACGCGCACAACTTACGACCAGTGGGCCGAGACCATCCGCAAGCTCGGTCTCACGAAGCAGTAACGAGCCGCGGCGACGTTCGGCCGAAGAACTTCAAGAGCCGCGCGTTGGTCTCGGCGGCGCGCTCGTACTGCACCCAGTGCCCCGCGCCGTCGATGACCACGCCTTCGCGATTCGGTCCTTCGCTCGCGAGCTGCGCGACCAGCGGACGCGGATCGGCCGTGACGTCGTACTCGCCCCAGAGCAGCAGCGTCGGCAGGCCCAGCGTGTCGAGCGCCTTGCGAAGGCCGCCGGCTTGCGACACCTCCTTGCTGCGAAAGCGCGTGCCGTGGCAGGAGATGTCGTGGATCTCGAAGGCCAGCGGATCGATGGCCGCGGTGTCGTGCAGCATCAGCGCGCCGAGGTTGTGCAAGAGCGCGGCGCGCTCGGCCTCGCGGTCGGGCGCGGCGCGCCAGTTGATCATCTGCGCCGTCATGCGGCGCAGCGTGCCGTGGCCGCCGCTGCCCAGCAGCGCGAGCTTGCGCACCGCGCCGCGTTGCACCGCAAAGCGCGCGGCGGTGAGGCCGCCGAAAGAGAAGCCGCCCAGGTCGATGGGCGTGCCCGCGCCGATGAGCGCATCGAGCGTGCCGCCGAGTGCGTTCAGCAAGGGCAACAACGAGTCTTCGCCGGGCGCCACGCGCGGCAGCGCATCGGAGTCATGGAAGCCCGGCATGTCGGGCAGGAGCAGCGTGCGTTCGGCCGAGAGCGCTTCGGCATTGCGCAGCCAGTGCATCCAGCTGCCGTGGCCGCCGTGCAGCAGAACAATGGGCGGTTTCGTCGTGTCGGTGCCGAAGCGCCGCCACCGCACGCGTATGCCTTCGTGCACGGGGTCGTGATGGGTGGAGAGTGCGTCGATGCTTGCAATGCGCTCGGCGGGGGTCTGGGTATCGGTCATGGGAGCATCCGCTGGAGTTCGGCTTCGCCGTCGAAGAACTGGTGCTTCAGCGCGCCCAGCACATGCAGGGCGAAAAGCACATAGAACACGTAGCCGGCCCAGGTGTGCACGCCGCCCAGCACCGTGTGCCAGGTTTCCTTCAGTACCGGCTCGATGCCCGAGATCCATCCGATGCGCGGCCATTCGAAGAGGCCGAAGAGCTGCATGGGGTGCGTGGCCGCGTCTTTCCAGGCCGAATCGTGCATCCAGCCCGACAGCGGCAGCAGGATCATCAAGAGGTAGAGCACGCCGTGCGCGGCATGCGCGCCGAAGCGCTCGATGCGCCCGTAGGAGCCGGGCATGGCCGGCGGCCGGTGCGTCGCACGCCACAGGAGTCGCAGGATCACCAGCCCCAGCACCGTGATGCCAGTCGACTTGTGGGTGTCGATGGCCGGGCGCACCCACTCGTCGGGGTAGTAATTCACCAGCAGGATCAGCGCGATGTTCAGCGCCATGAGCAGCGCGATCGCCCAGTGCAGCACGATGGCGGTGCGGGTGTAGCGGTTTTCTTGTTTGGGCATGCGGGGAATTTTCGGGGCTGGGCGCACTCAGTCTTCGGCACGCCCGATTGTCCCGGCATTGCGCTGGACCTTCCCGTCTCCTTGAAACCACTGGTCGGGTTCTTGCGTATCCGGTTCGCCGCCGACCACGCTCGGCCTCGTCAGTTTTCCCGGCTTTGTCTTGAACGATTCACTCCAACGCGCCTTCGAGGCCGCATCGCCGCGGCTTTCCCCGCCCGCCACGCCGCTGCGAAGCTGGCTGATCCATGGCGGCGTGCTAGTGCTCTGGGCACTGCTGTTCGCGATGGCGTTTCGCATCGGCAACGTGCGGGCCTGGTCGGTGGGCGTGGCCTATGTGCTGTACGACACCGTGCTGCTGCTGTTCGTGGGCTGGAAGACCTTGCCCATCCTGCAGTCGCTGCGGCCGCCCGCCGCTGCCGAAGCCACCGGAGGCGACGCGCGCCGCACCACGCTGGGCGTGATCGTCGCCTCGCACAATGAGGCCGCGGTGCTGCCGGTCACGCTCGCCGCGCTGCTCGGGCAGGACGACCGGCCCGACCGCATCGTGATCGCGGACGACGGCTCCACCGACGCCACTGGCGAGCTGCTCGCCACACGCTACGGCCTCGCGGCGCCCGCGCCGGGCGGGCTGAGCGAGGCGAGCACCCTGCACCCGGGCCTTTACTGGCTGCGCTTGCCCCATGGCGGCAAGGCGGTGGCGCTCAATGCGGCCATGCTGTGCATCGACACCGACACCGTGCTCACCGTGGACGGCGACACGCTGCTCGACAAGGGGGCCATCGGCGCGGTGCGCCGCGCATTCGCCGCCGAGCCGAACCTGGTGGCCGCCACCGGCGTCATCACGCCCGTGTGCAGCCGCACGCTGGCCGGGCGCTGCTTCCAGTGGTTCCAGACCTACGAGTACATCCGCAACTTTCTCTCGCGCTATGCGTGGATGCGGGTCAACGGGCTGCTCTTGATCTCGGGCGCCTTCGCCGGCTTCCGGCTCGACGCGGTGCGCGCGGTGGGCGGCTTCGACACCGACTGCCTGGTCGAAGACTACGAACTCATCCACCGGCTGCACCGCCATGCCCAGGCGCACGGCCTTGCATGGACGGTGCGCGTGCTCGGCGACGCGCAGGCCCACACCGATGCGCCGAGCAGCACCGGGGCGTTCCTGCGGCAGCGCCGCCGCTGGTTCGGCGGCTTTTTGCAAACGCAGTACTGGTACCGCGCGATGGTGGGCGACCGGCGCTACGGCTGGCTGGGCACGCTGATGCTGCCGGTCAAAGCCGTCGATACGCTGCAGCCGCTCTACGGGCTGGCCGCCTTCGGGCTCTTGCTGGTGTACCTGGTGCGCGGCGACTTCGGCGTGCTCGCGCCGGTGGCGGGAGTGATCGGCGCGAAGATCGTGCTCGATCTGGCCTTCCACTTGTGGTCGGTGCACCTGTACCGGCGCTGGATCGGCCGTCCCGGCGAAGCCCACATGGCCCAGGCCCTCCTGGCCGCGCTGGTGGAGCCCTTCACCTTCCAGATCCTGCGGCACACCGGCGCCGCGTGGGGCTGGTGGACCTTCCTGACCGGCCGCGGCACCTGGGGGAAGCAGACCCGCGTCGGGCTGGTCGATGCCGAGGGAGCCGGGCGCCACGAGCCCCGGCCTTGATTTCCCCGGCAATCCTTCTCGCCCGGGCGACGCGAGTTCTCGCGTTCCCTCAGACCGCGCCGAAGCGATAGCTCGACACCACGAGCCCGCCCATGAAGGCGTCCTCGTGATACACGCGCTCGCCGGCGTCGCCCTCGGCCGCTCCGACCGCGACCATCAGCGGAATCAGGTGCTCCTCGCGCGGATGCGCCATGCGCGCGGCGGGTGCCGCTTCCCAGTTCTGCAGATGCGCGGCGCGTTCGGCCGGCGCGCCCTTCACCACCGCCGCATCGAGCCAGTCGTCGAAGGCCTTCGACACGCCATGCGCCTGCGGGCCGAAGTTGCGCAGGTTGTGATAGCTCAAGCCGCTGCCGACGATCAGCACGTCTTCGTCGCGCAGTGGTGCGAGCGCGCGGCCCAGCGCGAGGTGTTCGGCCGGATCGAGCCCGCGCCGCAGGGACAGCTGCACCACCGGCACGTCGGCCTTCGGATAGATCGCGGCCATCGGCGAGAACATGCCGTGGTCGTAGCCGCGCTCGGGGTCGATCTGCACCGGCAGGCCGGCCGCGGCGATGAGCGACTGCACCCGCTGCGCAAGCTCGGGAGAGCCGGGCGCGTCGTAGCGCACTTCGTAGGTGTGGGGCGGGAAGCCGCCGTAGTCGTAAATCATGGGCGGCTTCGGGTTGCCCTGCACCGTGAAAGCCGGTGCCTCCCAGTGCGCCGACACCATGAGGATGGTCTTGGGCGTGCGGCCGATCTGGCGCGGCATGTTGGCGAGCGAGGCGGCGAGCTGGTCGTAGGTGGCGCCCATCTCCTTCTTCATCCAGGGCCACGGACCGCCGCCGTGGGAGATGAAGTACGTCGGGAGGCGCGAGGTGGGCGATGTGGTGTTGCCGTGGGTCAAGTCAATGCTCCTTCAAAGCGTTGGATCGACTGTAGACATTTCCTCCAAGGAAATCGACCAGCTACGATGCATCGAATCATTTCTCCACAGGAAACCATCGATGGACCGCATGACCAGCCTGCGCGTGTTCCGCGAGGTCGTCGAGGCCGGCAGTTTCACGGCCGCCGCCGGGCGGCTCGCGATGTCGCCACCCATGGCGAGCAAGCACGTGGCACAGCTCGAGAAGTCGCTCGGCGCGCGCCTCCTGCACCGCTCCAGCCGCCACCTGAGCCTGACCGAGGCCGGCACCGCCTGGTACGAGCAGAGCCGCCGCGCGCTCGACCTGCTCGATGCAGCCGAAGCCGCCATCGGCCAGACCAGCGAGGCGCCGCGCGGCCAGCTCAAGGTAAGCGCGCCGGTGTGGTGTGCCACGCCGCGTTTCGCGCGCGTGCTCGCCGACTACCGCGAGCGCTTTCCGGAAGTGCTGGTCGACATGCACCTGGAGAACCGCAAGGTCGATCTCGCGGCCGACGGCTACGACCTCGCGTTGCGCGCCACGCAGGAGCCCTCGCCCGCGTTGATCGCGCGGCCGCTGTGCCGCGTGCCCTTTCACCTCGCGGGCACGCCCGATTACCTGAAGCGCATGGGCGGCTGCCCCGCGCTGCCGGCCGACCTGTCGCGGCTCGGCGCGATCGTGCCGAGCTATGTGAACCTGGACAACCTCGCGCTCAAGGGGCCGGGCGGGCGGATGCTGCCGCTGCGCCTCACGCCGGCGATGCGCTCGGACGACACCACCCTCACGCTGCACGCGGTGCATGCGGGGATGGGCATCGCGTTCATGCCGCTGTGGCTCATCGACGACGACCTCGCCGAGGGTCGCCTCGTGCGGCTGCTGCCGGACTACGAGGCCCAGCCCGTCACGCTCTTCGCCGTGTACACCAGCCGGCAGTACATGGCGCCCAAGCTGCGTACTTTCATCGACTTCCTGGGCGAACGGCTCGGTGCACTGGAACCAAAGGCCACGCCGCAGATCGCCACCAAGCCGCGCAAGAGATAGCCAACGCACCTTTTCAGGGCAAGGTCATGCCGGCGCGGCTAAAGTCCACGGCTCTCTGGGAGATCGTGTCCTTGTTCCGCTTCTTCGAAAAACTCCTTCACCCCTACCCCGCCGCCGAACCGCCATTGCCGCCGCAAGGCTTCTTCGCCTTCCTGTGGGCCTGCACGCATGGCGTGCGCGGCAAGATCGCCGCGATGGCGGTGCTCACGGCCGTCATGTCGATCTTCGAGGCGGCGCTGTTCGCCATCCTCGGGCGCGTGGTCGACTGGCTCGGCGGCCAGGTGCCGTCGCGGCTGTGGGCCGAGCGCGGCGATGCGCTGATGTGGATGGCCGCGGTGCTGGTGGTCAGCATCTTGGTGGTCGCGCTGCAGACCATCGTGAAGCACCAGACGCTGGCGGTGAACCTGCCGATGCGCCTGCGCTGGAACTTCCACCGGCTGATGCTGGGCCAGAGCATGGCCTTCTACCAGGACGAGTTCGCGGGCCGCATCACGGCCAAGGTGATGCAGACCGCGCTCGCGGTGCGCGACACCATCTTCGTGCTGGCCGACGTGCTGGTGGCCATGGGCGTGTATGTCGCGACCATGATCATCCTGGTGGGCGTGCTCGATGCGCAGCTGGTGTGGCCCTTCGTCATCTGGCTCGCGCTCTACATCGGCGCGCTCGCGTATTTCGTGCCGCGCCTGGGCAAAGTCGGCAAGGCGCAGGCCGATGCGCGCGCGCTCATGACCGGCCGCGTGACCGACGCCTACACCAACATCGCGACGGTCAAGCTGTTCTCTTACACACAGCGCGAAGCGGGCTTCGCGCGCGATGCGATGCGCGAATTCATGAAGACCGGCTACGGCCAGATGCGCCTGGTGAGCGCCTTCGAAATCGTCAACCACACGCTGAGCATGGGCCTCACGGCCGGCATGGCGGGCACGGCCCTCTGGCTCTGGTCGCACGGCACGGTCGGCGTAGGCGCGGTGGCCGCGGCCACCGCGATGGCACTGCGGCTGCAGGGCATGTCGCACTGGATCATGTGGGAGATGACCAGCCTGTTCGAGAACATCGGCACGGTGCAGGACGGCATGAAGACGCTGTCGCGCCCGCGCACCGTGCTGGATGCGGCAGACGCCTCGGTGCTCGAGGTGCCGCGCGGCGAAGTGCGCTTCGAGAACGCGAGCTTCCGCTACGCCGATGCGGGCCGCCGCGTCATCGACAGCCTGAACCTCACGGTGAAACCCGGCGAGAAGATCGGCCTGGTCGGCCGTTCGGGTGCCGGCAAGTCGACGCTGGTGAACCTGCTGCTGCGCTTTCACGACCTGGAGAGCGGCCGCATCCTCATCGACGGGCAGGACATCGCGCACGTCACGCAGGATTCGCTGCGCAGCCACATCGGCATGGTCACGCAGGACACCTCGCTGATGCACCGCTCGGTGGCCGACAACATCGCCTACGGCCGGCCCGATGCGGCGCATGCGCAGATCGAGGCAGCGGCCAAACGCGCCGAGGCGCACGACTTCATCCAGACGCTGGGCGATGCGAGCGGCCGGCGCGGCTACGAGGCGCACGTGGGCGAGCGCGGCGTGAAGCTCTCTGGCGGCCAGCGGCAACGCGTGGCCATCGCGCGCGTGATGCTGAAGGACGCGCCGATCCTCTTGCTCGACGAGGCGACCAGCGCGCTCGACTCCGAAGTGGAAGCAGCCATCCAGCAAAGCCTCTACACGCTGATGGAAGGCAAGACCGTGATTGCGATCGCGCACCGGCTCTCGACCATCGCGGCGATGGACCGGCTGATCGTGCTCGACGAAGGCCGCGTGGTGGAAGAAGGCGACCACCGCACGCTGATGGCGCAGGGTGGTTTGTATGCGCGGCTGTGGGCGCACCAGAGCGGCGGGTTCCTGGGCGATTCGCTCGAGGAAGACGAGGCGCTCAGGGCCTGATCGCGGATCGCACTCAGGTCGGCAAGGCGCCGGCCTCGTACTGCGCCGCGAACTCCCCGCTCGGCGGGATCGGCTTGATGATGTCGATCAGCACCCCGTTCGGATCGCGCGTGATGAAGTGCCGCTGGCCGAAGGCCTCGTCGCGCAGCGGCAGAAGGATCGGCAGACCTGCCGCCTTCAGCCGGTCGTGTACAGCGTCGGGGTCGTCCACCTCGAAGTTCAGCAGCAGCCCGCCCACCACCTGGCCGCGCGCCGGCGCGGGAATGGTCTCGTGGTGGCCGTCGAGCACGGCGAGGTTCACCGAGGGCTCGCCTTCCAGTTGCAAATGAACGTACCAGTCGCTGGTGAAGAGCGGCACGAAACCGAAGTGCGATCGGTAGAAGGCGGCGGTGCCGGCCACGTCCCCGGTCATGACGACGGGGTAGTAGCTCGTGACTTTCATGGGAAGCATGGGACAGGTCCTTTCATAAAACATACAGACTGTACGTACGTTAAATGCTAACCTACAGACAGCCTGTATGTAAATTACCTTCCATGGCCACCAACCGCGAACGCACCGAAAGCACCCAGCTCGCACTGATCGAAGCCGCCCGCGCGCTCTTCGTCAGCAAGGGCTACGGCGACACCTCCACCCCCGAAATCGCATCGGCCGCGGGCATCACGCGCGGCGCGCTGTACCACCACTTCGCGGACAAGCGCGACCTGTTCCGGCAGGTGCTGGCGCGCGAGGCGATGGCGGTCGCCGCCGACATCGAAGCCGCCGCCCCCGAGCAACTGGGCCCGCGCGAGGCGCTGATCCAGGGCAGCGAGGCTTACCTGAACGCCATGACCGTGCCGGGTCGCACACGGCTCTTGCTGGTCGACGGCCCGGCTGTGCTGGGCATGGCCGAGGCCATGGCGATCGACGATGCCAACGCCGCGCAGTCGCTGCGCGAGGGGCTGAAGCGCGCCGGCATGGGGCGCGGCGAGGTCTCGGTCGACGCGCTGTCGCAGTTGCTGTCGGCCGCCTTCGACCGCGCGGCGCTGGAGATCGACGCAGGCGCGGACGCCAAAGAGGTTCGCGCCGCCATGCGCTGGCTGGTCGAGCAGGCGTTGGGGCCTGTCAAGAAACGCTGACCAGCCCTCAGACGATCCCGCGCCCACCCATGCGCACAGGCCACTTGGCCACCGTTCCGCGCTGCATCGACTCGAGCGTCGTCTGCGTGAACACGTTGATGCTCACATGCCGCGCGAGGTAATGCTCCAGCACCAGCCCCAGCAGATACGGGCTCGTGCCTGAGAAGCCTTCTTCATCCACGCTCAGCGTGCACTGCACGCCGCGCCCGTAGATCAACGGCCCCGAGCCCGGCAGGCGCCGCGTCACCGGCTCGATGCGCGAGCCCACGAGGCTGTCGATCTGCCGGCGCAGCACGTCGCTGTCGGCCGACACGAACAGCCGCAGCATGTCGCGCAGCGCCTGCGCGCCTTCGCGGTGCGGCATGTCGGCCAGCGGCAGGTGGTTGAAGCCCAATTGGCGAATCAGCCGCCATGCAATTTCGCGCTGCGCGAAAGGCGACTTCGGAATGCTCGGCGGGCGGATCAGGCCCACCGCAGACACCGGGATCGAATCGGACACCGCGAGATCCGAATGCCCGTTGCGCGGCACCAGGCACGGCAGGTCGCGGTTCGTGAGCATCGCCTTCACCGACAGGTAGCGAAGGCTCTCCGGATACGGCGCCTCGTGCTGGTCGACCAGCGACAGAAACACCTCGGTGCCGATGTAGGGCGTGCGCGTGCCGTACTTGCGCGATGTGTCGGAGGCAAGCCGCTGTTCGCGGCGCACCGAGAAGTAGCGGCCGTGGTTGCCTTCGTCTTCATTGAGCGTCTGGTAGAGCGGGCGGAATTCCAGTTCGGCCGTGGTCTGCGCCTGCTGCCCTGCGATGCGCTGGACCGAATAGACCTCGAAATCGAGCGGCCGCGAGCGGTCGGGCACCAGGTGGAACTCAGGCTGCGCCGCGTTGAGCTCGACGCGGTCGGTGCGCCGCTCGAAGAGGTTGACGACCGGCGTGCTGAAGAGCGCGAACTGCCCGGCGTCGACCAGGGCACCCAGCGGCCCCGGCGGCTTGCTCAGCAGCACGAGAATTTCGACCTCCTTGCCTTGCGCCCGCGCAAGCCCCGGCGCCAGTTGGGTCAGCGTGAAGAAGTAGAAGCGCTCGGGGCACGCGAAGTATTCGTGCAGCAGGTTGTGGCCGTGAAAGGTGTTCCACGCGAGCGGCAGCAGCCCCTGCCCCGGCGCCAGTCCTTCGTGCACCAGCGCCCCTTCGGTCACCACGTGCGGCCGCTCCATCAGCTTGCCCGGTTCGCCGACGAAGGTGGCGACCGCCGAGGTGTGCAGCAGCTCGAACAGATGCGAGGCCACGTGCTCGTTGCCACGCAGGTAAATCGGAAGGCGGTCGAGTCCGACCAGCGCGCCGAAGCCCATCTCGCCCACTGTGCGCAGACGCAAACGCAGCGCGCCCGTCACCTGCACATGCGGCGGCAGGTAGCGCTCCAGCGCGGGGATGTCGGGCGGCGCGCCGGTGAGCTTGGCATCGACGATCTCGATGGGCCACAGCGTCACGTCCTGGCTGGAGCGGAACTCGCACGGCGTTTCCTCGCCCGCCGGCACGCGCGCATGAAAGGCCGTGCCGCGCGGCACCACGAAGCCGCGCGTGAAGTCGCCCTCCTTCACGCTCGGGTGCAGTTGTGCCACCGCCATCGACGGCGTGGGGCTCAGGTAGTTGGGGTACAGCACTTCGAGCAGCCGCTGCGTGAAGCGCGGGAACTCCGCGTCCAGCTTGATCTGCATGCGCGCCGAGAGAAAGCTGAACGACTCGATCAGCCGTTCCACATACGGGTCGGCCACCTCGATGCCGTGCATGCCCAGGCGCTTCGCGATCTTGGGGTGTGAGGCAGCGAACTCGCTAGCGGCCTCGCGCATGTAGACCAGTTCCTTGTTGTAGTAGTCGAGCAGTTGAGGGTCCATGGTGGTGTGATTTCCCTGAATGAAGTTGTTGGTGGTGATGTGGCGTGGTGATGAGGGCTCACCGCGCCGAAGAGATCACGCGCATGCGGTTGGTCTCCAGATCGACCGCGCTCTGCACGGTGAAGGCCAGCGGATAAGGCCGAAGGTGAATCAGCGCCCGAATCTCGAACAGCAGCACGTTGTATTCACCCGCCGCGCCGCCCTCCTTCATGAGCGGCACGACCGTCACCGTCTCGGGAATCAGGCGCGGCTCGTAGTCCTGGATGGCGCGGCGGATGATGCGTTCGATGTCCGCCCACCGGCGCTCCGACAGGTAGCTGCCCGCGAGCGGCGGCACGCCGAAGTTGATGGTCGAGGACGCCGCTTCGGCATGCCGGGTGCGGTCGATCAGGTCTTCGGCGTTGGTGGTGTTGAGCAGATAGGCCAGGTCGCGCTGCACGATGTCGCGCATCTGCGCAGGCGTTACCGCGTACTCGGAAGGCAGCTCGCTCGCGCGGCTCGGGGCCTCGTCGCGCAGGCGGTCGAACAGCGTGGGGAGCAATTGCGCATTGGGGTGCGTTGCCGGGGCATCGGCCGGCCGGAGCGAACGGGCCCCGGGGTGTGCGGGATGAGAGCCGGTGAAGGGAGAAGACTGCTCGGCAGGTCGCATGGCTGGGCCTTTCTGGAAGGGCCAGAGTCTTGCGTGGATGCGGATGGCGCATTGCAAACAATGGTCACATCTGCCCGCACGCGCTGACAAAGCCGCGCAAAGCGGGGATTTGTCGTCAGCGGCGCGCTTTGCGAGTCCTACAGGACAGGCCGCCCCTCGCCGACATCACCCATCGCGCCGAAGTCCCATCCTTGATTCATCCCAATCAACGAGGAGCCCTCGCGTGAATTCCATCATCTACATCGTCGGTCTGGTCGTGGTCGTTGTTGCCGTGCTGTCGTTCTTCGGCTTGCGCTGAGAACGCACCGCGCTTTTTCGACCTGACAACCCGTGGAGAACGGGGCCGCATGCGGCCCCGTTTCTCATGGGCGCTCACAGGGCGGCGGGCATAATTCCCGCGCCCCGGCACTCCGCAGGGCGTGACCAGCAAAGGGCCCCTGTTGACCAACACCGCATTGCGCGAACCTGCCTTTCCTGATGCGGTGATCACCGAGGCGATCCGATGGACCGAAGAGACCGGTCCGCTCGACGACGCGCAGGCCCTGCGCATCGCTGCCTCGCGTGCAAGCGACGGCCACGCCCGCATCACGGAACGCGCCCTGCACCTGGGCGAACGCATCGGACTTCCATCTGAAATGGCACGCGCCCGCCATTGGGCGCCCTGGGTGCTGCTCGGGCTCGTGGCGCTGATCGTCGTCGCGGGGCTGGGCCTCGCGGGCAACGTGGTCGGCGGTGGCGAGCGCCACATCAACGTGATCGTCGCGCTCGTGAGCTTGCTGGGCCTGCATGCGCTCACGCTGCTGATCTGGCTCGTCGGCCTGTGGCTGCCGGCGGGATCGTTCGGCACCGCCTCGCTCGGCTGGCTCTGGCTCTGGCTCTCGCTCACCGCGCGCGTGGCGGGCGGCAAGCGCGGACAAGCGCCGCTGCTGCTGCGCGCCACCACGGGGCTGCTGACTCGCGCCCGGCTGCTGCCGTGGGCCTTCGGGCTCGTGAGCCATGGCATCTGGTCGCTGTCGTTCGCGGTGGTGCTGGCCGCAATGCTGTTCGCGCTGGCCTTTCGCAGCTACACGCTGAGCTGGGAGACGACGATCCTCGATCCGGCCTTCTTCGTCCGCGCGGTACAGATGCTCGGCTGGGCGCCTTCGCAGCTCGGTTTTCCGGTGCCCGATGCGACCACGGTTCTCTCGGCCGAGCCGGGTGCCGCGGGCCAGCGCACCTGGGCGATGTGGCTGACCGGCTGCATCGTGGTCTACGGCTTGCTGCCGCGCCTCGCGCTGGTGCTGCTGAGCGCCGCTGTCTGGCGCAGCCGCCGCAAGGCGTTGCAGCCCGACTGGAGCGAGCCGTACTACCGCAAGCTGCTCGCGCGCTTCGCCGCGCTGGCGCCGGCCGCCATCGTCGATGCCGATCCGGGGCGCACGCGCGGCGCCGCGCCCGCCCGGCTGGCGCCTTCCGAACTACAGAACGCGCTCTTCATCATCGGCTTCGAACTGCCGCCCGACATGCCGTGGCCGCCTACCGCACTGCCCGCTGACGCCGCGCAGGTGCTGCGCATCGATGGCAGCGCCCCCGCCCGCCGCATGCTGCTCGACCAACTCGCGCAAGCCCGGCCGCGCGCCGTGCTGCTGGTGTGCCACGCCGCATCGAGCCCAGACCGCGGCACCGAACGGTTTTTGCGCGAAGTGCTCGCGCATTGCGGCGAATGCCGGCTCTGGCTGGCGGACGCAAACGGCGCAGGTGCGGCCGGCCGTTGGATCGACTGGCTGCGCGACACGGGTCTCGAACGCATCACCGCCAGCGACAGTCTCGACGCCGCCTTGCAAGGACTCAGCGCCCCATGACGCAAGAAGCCATCCGCATCGCCGTCGTCGGCCACACCAACGCGGGCAAGACCTCGCTGCTGCGCACGCTCACGCGGCGCATCAGCTTCGGCGAGGTGTCGCAGCGCCCCGGCACCACGCGCCATGTCGAATCGGTCGACCTCGATGTGAACGGCGAGGCGGCGGTGCGCTTCTTCGACACGCCCGGCCTCGAAGACGCGGTGGCCCTGCGCGAGCACCTCGCGGGCTTCGATGCAGGAGCCACGCCGCCCGAACGCATCCGCCAGTTCCTGCAGGGTCCCGAAGCCCACGGCGTGTTCGAGCAGGAGGCCAAGGTGCTGCGCACCATGCTCGACATCGACGCGGCCTTTCTGGTCATCGACGTGCGCGAGCCGGTGCTGCCGAAGTTCCGCGACGAGATCGAGCTGCTCAATTCCTGCGCGCGGCCCGTGTTGCCGGTGCTGAACTTCGTGCGTGATGCGGCCAGCCGCGAACCGGCGTGGAAAGAACTGCTCTCGGCCTACGGCCTGCATGTGCAGGTGCGTTTCGATGCCGCCGCGCCTTTCGTCGGTGCCGAGCGCGACCTCTACAACGACCTCGCCACGCTGCTGCGCGACCGCCGCGACCAGTTGCGCGGCGTAGCCGATTTCCTCGACACCGAAGCCGCCGAGCGCCGCCGCTCCGCCTGCACGCGCATCGCTGCGCTGCTGGTCGATGCGGCCGCGATCCGTCGCACCGTGTCGGCCACCGAGTTCGCCGACACGGCGCGGCGCGAAGCGCTCGTCGCGGCCCTTCGCAAGACCGTGTTCGACAAGGCCCAGCGCTGCACCGACGACCTGCTCGCGCTCTACGGTTTTCGCCAGGGCGATGCCGACGAAGCGCCGCTGCAGGCCATCGAGGGCCGCTGGACGCTCGACTTCTTCAGCCCCGAAGCGATGAAGGACGCGGGCCTGCGCCTCGGCAAGGGCGCTGTCATCGGCGCCGCCGTGGGCGTGGTGGCCGACCTCGCCGTGGCGGGCCTCTCGCTCGGTGCGGGCGCGGCATTGGGCGGCGCCATCGGCGGCGCCGTGTCGCAAGGCTGGGGCCCGCTCGGCCGCAAGCTCGCCAACAAGTTGCGCGACGTGCACGAGGTCACCGTAGAAGACGGTGTGCTCTTCACCCTGGTCGCCTGGCAGCTCAAGCTCACGCAGGCGCTGGAGCAGCGTGGCCATGCGGCAACGCAACGCATCGCCACCGAGACGCCTGAAGACGGCGATGCACCCACGCGCGCCGCAGCCGCCGCAGTGCGCGGCGCGCAACCCGCGCGCAACCACCCCGAGTGGGAATCGACCGGCATTGCGACGCGCAGCTTCTGGCGCCCTTCGCCGCAGCGCGAAGCGCTGGTTTCCGACCTTTCCCGCGCCCTGCTGCCTGCCTTCGAAGCCTGACGCCGGGCTTCGCTTGCAGCCGGCGTTGGCCGGCTCCTACGCACGGACCACTGCAAACGGCCGAGCTTTCCAACGATGTTCACCGGCACATCGAAAGGAGACCCCATGGCCGTCGAATGCAAGCTCCTGTCCACCCCGCTGATCGGGCGCATCTGGGAGGGCCGCACCCCCATCGCGCGGGCGGACGAATACCTGCGCTACAGCGTCGAGCACGGCATCGCCGAGATCGCGAAGAAGCCCGACTGCCTCGGCGTGCAGTATTTCCGCAAGCTGAACGGCAACGTGGCGGAGTTCCGCACCGTGTCGTTCTGGCGCTCGATCGATGAGATGCAGGCGATGCACGCCACGCGCGGCGATCCGCTGCGCGTAGCGCCCCTGGCGCGCGACCCCGAGTTCCTGCTGGAGCTGCCCGAATTTATCGACATCGTCGAGGTGCACGTCAATTCGTTGGGCGGCAACCGCTGAGGAAGCCCGCCGCTGCGGGCACGAGGTCGTCGTCCCATGAGTTGCGCAGCTCTGAGCTGGCTGTCGAAACATCACGAATGGTGGGGCTCAGCGAAGATATATATCGCTTTCGGTTATGCATCTTCGTTCTTAAAGTTGCGTCATTCCAACTTCAGCCCCACGACGCACCATGATCGAAGCAGCGCAACGCATTCCATTCCATCTCGCTTTCCCGGTGCGGGACATTGCCGAGGCCAGAGCCTTTTACGGCGACCTGCTGGAGTGTCCCGAAGGCCGGAGCGCTCCGGAGTGGGTCGATTTCGATTTCTATGGCCACCAGATCGTTGCGCATCTGGCGCCTGACGAGTGCGGTCACAAAAGCAGCAGTGCCGTCGACGGCCATCAGGTGCCGGTTCGTCATTTCGGCGCAATCGTGCCCATGGACAAATGGCAGGCCATGGCTGACAAGTTGGTCGCACAAAAGACCGCATTCGTGATCGAGCCCTACATCCGGTTCAAGGGCGAGCCTGGAGAGCAGGCCACGATGTTTTTCCTGGACCCCTCGGGCAATGCCATCGAGATGAAGTCCTTCGCGGACCTGAGCTCGCTCTTTGCGAAATAAGGATCCCCATGAAAACTCAAAGTCTGCTCAGCGCGGCGGTAGCCAGTGCCTTGGTACTGTTCAGCGCCTCGGCTGCCGCCGAGACGGATACCTTGAAGAAGCTCAAGGACACCGGTGTGATCACGATGGGTGTGCGCGATGGTTCCGGCGCGATTTCGTTCACCACGGGCCCCGGCAAATACACCGGCTTCCATGTCGAAATCTGCGAACGCGTCATTGCCGACATCAAGAAGTCGGCGCAACTCGACAAGCTGGAAGTGCGATACCAGTTGGTGACTCCGCAGAACCGCATACCGCTTGTCCAGAACGGAACAGTCGATATCGAATGCGGCACGACGACCAACAACGCCACACGGCAAAAAGAAGTTGCCTTCGCGCCGACCCTTTATGTCGAGGGGGTTCGCATTGCGGTCAAAGCCAATTCGCCCATCAAGTCGACGACCCAGCTTGCCGGCAAGACAGTCGCCGCCACGTCCGGAAGCACATCGGTCCAGTTGCTGCGAAAGCTCAAGAGCGACGCGACCGAGTTGATGGCCAAGGACAACAGCGAGGGATTTCTGTTGTTGGAGACCGGCCGGGCCGACGCGTTTGTCGCGGATGGGCAGATCCTCGCGACGCTGATATCCAAGAGCAAAGAACCCGCTCAGTACAGGTTGCTCGACCAGGTCCTGAGCACCGAGCCCATTGCAATCATGTTGCCCAAGGGCGATAGCGCTTTCAAGAAAGCCGTCGATCAAAGCATCGTGGCGATGGCCAGAAGCGGCGAGGTCGCGCGCATCTATGACAAATGGTTCATGAAGCCGATCCCGCCTCAGAACGCCATCGTCGGATTGCCTGCGACGGAAATAACCAAAGCAGCCTGGGCGAATCCGACCGACAAGCCGATGGAAGCGTACGAAGTGCGGTAGTGAGCAGCACCGCTCGCTTCGTGCGTCAGGCGATTCATCCATCCATCCCGGCTTTTTTCAGCTTTTCCAAAAACTCCTTTCAACGACCGGAAGTGACCCCATGAGCAAACCCACCTACGTACCGGAATACCAATCCATTGTCGAAGTGCTGAACAAGTACAACGAAGGCTGCAAGCAGGCCAAGAGCAGCATCATGAAGCCGGCCTTCAGTGACAAGGCGACGATGTTCAGCGTCGATGGCGACGGCAAGCTGGCCGGCGGCGCGATCCAAGCCTTGTTCGACGGCATCGACAGCGGATTTCGCCCATCGCCCGAAGCCCAAGGTGCCATCGTCAGGGTCGACATCGTCGGCACCGCTGCCAGCGCGCGCATCGATACCAACGACGTCTCGGGCTTTTGCTTTACCGACTTCTTTCATCTTCTGAAAGTCGAAGGCAAATGGACGGTGGTCAGCAAGATCTTTCACACCCACGTGGCGCCTTGACCCGTGGCTTGGGCGGGCCCGGCCCGCATGGTTGGTAAGCCGTTCAAACCTTTCCTTAGGGAGTCACCCCTCCAGCAGGTCTTCGAGCATCAGCGGCAGCCGGCGCAGCCGCTTGCCGGTCGCGTGGAACACCCTTGGCGCTCTGCGCCGGCTCTGATGGCCGATCAGTTCGCGCCGCCGCCGAGCGCCTGCAGCTTCGCGTAGTCACCCGGCCGCGCGCCGAACTGCTCGGGCGTCGAGCGCTTCGCGATGCGCTCGAGGAACGCCTGCCGGTTGACCGGCGAGACCGTCATGCCCTTGCCGCGCAGGAACTGCTCGTCTTCGAGCTCGCCGGCGATCACGCCGACGTTGGTCCACTTGGCGGTTTCCACCAACGTCTTCTCGACCATCGCCTGCTGCGCCGGCGTGAGCTTCGCCCACGCGGCCTTGCCGATGACGATGCCCAGGGTGTCGTAAATGTGCCCGGTCAGCTGCACGTATTTCTGCACCTCGTAGAGGCGCTTGTCCTTCACCGTGCCGAGCGGGTTCTCCTGCGCTTCGACCTCGCCCTTCTTCAGCGAGCCGTAGAGGCTCATGAAGGGCAGCGTGATGGGCTTGGCATCGAGCGCGGTGGCAAAGAGCTGGTAGGCCGAAGCGTCGGGCACATACAGGCGCAGGTCGCGAAAGTCCTCGGGCTTCTGCAACGGCTTGCTCGACGTCACCTGCCGCGCGCCGTAGTACACCGGCGCGACCATGTGGTTGCCGCTCTTCTCGTCGTAGCCCTTCATCAGCTCCGCGAGCAGCGGGCTCGCGAGGTACTTGCGCATGTGGGCAAGGTCCTTGAAGGCGAAGGGGTAGCTCCCGAGGCGCAGCGGCGGATAGACATCGGCCAGCGTGGCCTGCCCGACGTAGGCGATCTGCATGGAATCGTTGGCGAGCATCAGGGCGAAGTCGCCCTCCTGCCCCAGCTTGGACGACGGCACCACCTCGATCTTGATCTTGCCCTCGGACTGCTCGCCGATCTTGCGTGCCGCCAGCTCCGCCTGCTGGTGAAAGATGCTGCCGGGCTCGAAGACATGGCCCCATTTCAGTTGCAGCACCTGCGCCTGGGCGGCCGCGCTCGCGACAACGCCACCCAGTGCCATCAGCAGGACGCCCGCCCGGCGCCACGGCAAGAAGCTTTTCATGAACTCTCCCTCGGTTTGAGAAGGTCAACACAGTGCAAATTGCGCGCCAGAGCACCGGTCGGCCGCTAGAACGAGTCCGGCGCACGGATCGTAAGGATTTGAAACAAAGGTGGTAACCGGGGTTTGCCCGACTGCGGGCATACGATGGTGTCCCCACCCACCCGTTTCCAGAAGCCGAGCCATGCCAGCTGCATTGCGCGCCCTGCGCGCCGACATCACCACGCTGCAGGTCGCACCCACAACTCGAGAAAATCCACCATGTCCGATTCCCCTTTCGAGCCCGACGACAGCGCTCCAGACAACAACGCAGGCATGCGCAAGGGCCTGACCAGCTACGGTGATCGCGGCTTCTCGCTCTTCTTGCGCAAGGCCTTCATCAAGGGCGCGGGCTTTACCGATGCGGCGCTCGACCGCCCCGTGGTCGGTATCGCCAACACCGGCAGCGCCTACAACCCGTGCCACGGCAATGCGCCGCAACTCATCGAGGCGGTCAAGCGCGGCGTGATGCTCGCGGGCGGGCTGCCGATGGACTTTCCGACGATCTCGGTGCACGAGAGCTTCGCCGCGCCGACCAGCATGTACCTGCGCAACCTGATGTCGATGGACACCGAGGAGATGGTGCGCGCGCAGCCCATGGATGCCGTGGTGCTCATCGGCGGCTGCGACAAGACCGTGCCCGCGCAGCTCATGGGTGCGGCGTCTGCGGGGCTGCCGTCGATCCAGCTCATCACCGGCTCGATGCTCACCGGCAGCCACCGCGGCGAGCGCGTGGGCGCCTGCACCGACTGCCGCCGCTACTGGGGCAAGTACCGCGCGGGCGAGATCGACATCGAGGAAACCGCCGACGTCAACAACCAGCTCGTGGCCAGCGTGGGCACCTGCTCGGTGATGGGCACGGCCAGCACCATGGCCTGCATCGCCGAGGCGCTGGGCATGACGATGCCGGGCGGCGCATCGCCGCCAGCGGTGACCGCCGACCGCATCCGCATCGCCGAACAGACCGGCGCACAGGCGGTGCAAATGGCACGCGACCGGCTCACCATCGACAAGGTGCTGACGCCCGCCGCCTTCGAGAACGCGATGCGCGTGCTGCTGGCCATCGGCGGCTCGACCAACGGCATCGTGCACCTGGCGGCCATCGCGGGGCGCATGGGCCTGGACATCGACCTGCACGCGCTCGACCGCATGGGCCGCGAGACGCCAGTGCTGCTCGACCTGAAGCCCTCGGGCCAGCACTACATGGAAGACTTCCACGCCGCGGGCGGCATGGCGACGCTGCTGCGCGAGCTGAAGCCGCTGCTGCACCTGGACGCGCTCACGGTCACTGGCCGCACGCTCGGCGAAGAGATCGAGCGCGCGGGCCCGGGCTTCAGGCAGGACGTGGTGCGGCCCGCGAGCCAGCCGATCTATCCGCAGGGCGGCATCGCGGTGCTGTGGGGCAACCTCGCGCCGGGCGGCGCGATCATCAAGCAGTCGGCCGCCGATGCGAAGCTCATGGAACACGAAGGCCGCGCGGTGGTGTTCGAGAATGCCGAGGACCTGGTGACGTGCATCGACAGCGACGACCTCGACGTGACCGCCGACGACATCCTCGTGCTCAAGAACATCGGCCCCAAGGGCGCGCCGGGCATGCCCGAAGCCGGCTACATCCCGATTCCGCGCAAGCTCGCGCGGGCCGGCGTGAAGGACATCGTGCGCATCTCCGACGGTCGCATGAGCGGCACGGCCTTCGGCACCATCGTGCTGCACGTCACGCCCGAGTCGGCCATCGGCGGGCCGCTGGCTTATGTGCGGAGCGGCGACCGCATCCGGCTCAGCGTGGCGAATCGCGAGATTTCGCTGCTGGTGTCCGACGACGAGCTCGCGCGCCGCGCGAAGGAAACGGTGGTGGTCGAGCCGACCGCCGACCGGGGCTACAAGAAGCTCTTCCTGCAGACGGTGACGCAGGCAGACAAGGGCGTGGACTTCGACTTCCTGCGCGCGCCGAACACGGTGGGCAAGGTGCCGCGCTAGGCAGCGGGGGCGGTCTCCAGGAACGGCGTGATGTTGCGCATCGCGCGCTCGACGTAGTCTTCTTTTTCTCCCACGGGCGCAACGTAGTGCATCGCGCTGCGGGCCTCCTCAAGGCTCACCAGCCGGGCGATGACCCAGGCCGCGAGGTACTGCGACGCGAGACAGCCGCCGGCCGTCGCCACATTGCCGTTGGCGACGAAGGCCTGGTTCAGCACGGCGATGCCGGCGGCCTGGACCCACGGCTTGGTCGTCAGGTCCGTGCAGGCCGGAACGCCATCGAGCAGACCGAGCTTTGCCAGCACCAGCGCGCCGGAGCACTGCGCGCCCAGAAGCTGCCGCGACGGGTCGAGCTGCAACTGCGCCATCAAGCCCGCATCGGCAACCACCTCGCGCGTCTGCATGCCGCTGCCGACGATGACCGCATCGGCCTCGCTGGCTTCGCGAAGCGAGGCCTGCGCTTCGAGCACCACGCCGTTCATCGAACGCACGCGCGCGGTCGGGCTCGCGATCGACACGCGCCAGCCCGGCGTCTTGATGCGGTTGAGGATGCCGAGCGCGATGAGCGAGTCGAGCTCGTTGAAGCCTTCGAAGGTGAGGATGGCGATGTGCATGGGCCTCATCGTAGGCAGGTCGATCAATACAATCAAAAAATTGTCATGGATACATTGCCGCATGCCTCAAGCCCGCTACAAGCAGTTGGTCGACGCGCTCGCCGCGCAGATTCGCGACGGCAGCCTGCCACCCGGTACGCGACTGCCGACACTGCGCAAACTCGCGGCGCAAAAAGGTCTGGCGCTCGTCACCGCAAGCCGCGTCTATGCCGAGCTGCAGGCGATGGGCCTCGTCAGCGGCGAGACCGGCCGCGGCACCTTCGTGCGCGAAAGCCTGCTGCCCCGGGGCCTGGGCATCGATCAGCACGCCACGGCCTCGGGCATGGTCGACCTGAACTTCAACTACCCCTCGCTGCCGGGCCAGGCCGAGATGTTGCGCGCAGGCCTGCGCCAGCTCGCCGCTTCGGGTGACCTCGAAGCGCTGCTGCGCTACCAGCCGCACGGCGGGCGTCCGCATGAACGCGCGATCGTCGCCGGGCATCTCGCATCGCGCGGCCTCGCCGTGAACGCGGAGCAGGTGATGCTCGTGAGCGGCGCCCAGCACGGTCTCGCCACCACCGTCATGGCGCTGCTGCAACCGGGCGACGTGGTCGCGACCGATGCGCTCACCTACCCGGGCTTCAAGGTGCTGGCCGAAGCACACCGCCTGGAACTCGCGCCGATTCCCGCAGCCGGCCACGGCCCCGACCTCGATGCATTGGAGCGGCTGTGCAAGAGCCGCCGGGTGCGCGCCATCTACGCGATGCCGACGCTGCACAACCCGCTCGGCTGGGTGATGGGCGCGAGCCGGCGGCGGCAACTGGTGGCGATTGCCCGCCGGCATGGGCTGCTCATCATCGAAGACGCGGCCTACGCCTTTCTCGCCGAAGACGCGCCTGCGCCGCTCGCCGCGCTGGCACCGGAATCGACGGTCTATGTCTCGGGCATTTCCAAGAGCATCGCGACCGGGCTGCGCGTCGGTTTCGTCGCCGCGCCGGCTGGATGGGTGCCTGCACTCGAACGCGCGATTCGCGCCACCACCTGGAACACACCCAGCGTGATGACGGCCATCGCCTGCGGCTGGCTCGAAGACGGCACCGTGACGCGCCTGGAAGCGGAAAAACGCAGCGATGCGATGGCCCGGCAGGCGATTGCCGCCGATGTCTTCGCCGGCATGCGGTGCGTGCGCCACCCGTCGTCCTACTTCGTGTGGTTGCCGCTGGCGGAAGAGGTGCGCGCCGACCAGGTGGCCCAGGCGCTCATGCGCGACGGGATATCGGTGTCGACGGCCGAACCGTTCGCGACCTCCGCGCAGGTGCCGCATGCCATACGCCTCGCGCTGGGATCGGTCGGCCTGGACACGCTGCACGACGCGCTGGCGCAGGTCAGGCGCACGATCGACGCGCACACCATCTGAGGCGCGGGCCTCTGGCGGTCACCGTGCCGTCACGGGCCAAACCTAGCATCCGCGGGCTTTCGTCTCTTCAAAAACACTCGAAAACCAATATGACAAAGAACGTTCCTGCGCCCGCTCCCCGTCCGCTGCGCGCGGCCCTCGTGGCCCTCGGCGGCAGCCTCGCCATTGCAGCCTGCGGCGGCGGTGGCAACGACGGCCCGGTGTTCCCGATCATTCCCCCGGCGCCGGCACCTGCACCCGCTCCGGCGCCCGCGCCCCAGCCTTCGCCGCTGGGCACGCTGGACGGCTCCGTGCCACTGGTCATCGGCCACCGCGGCCTGCCGGGCCTGTTCCCCGAGGAAACGCAGAAGGCGTACGAAGCAGCGGCCGATGCCGGCGCCGACTCGCTCGAAACCGACCTGCACCTCACCAAGGACTGCGTGCTGGTCGCGCGCCACAACCCCTGGCTGAGCGACAACACCAACATCGCCGAGGTCGCCAAGACCAACGCCACCGTGGCAGGCCGCAAGCGCACCGTGCCCGGCGTGCTGGTCGATGTGAAGTACCCGCCCGTGCCAGAGAACGGCCCGCCGCAGTACCTGAGCGACCTGACCGACCCGAAGGATCCGAAGTCCGTGCTCAAGTCGCTCATCGTCGACGGCGAGGACCACACCAACGACTGGTCGATCACCGACTTCACGATGGCCGAGCTCAAACAGTGGCTTGGCGGCACCACCTACGACGCCGCCGACCAGCGCCCCACCGAGCTCAACGGCAAGCTGCCGATCCTGAGCTTCCAGGAAGTGATCGACATTGCCAAGGCGAAGTCGAAGTCCACCGGCCGCGCACTCACCGTGTACCCGGAAACCAAGAACCCGATCTGGAACAACGCGCAGGCCATCGCCAACGGCTGCGGCCCCGCCGGAAGCCACCCGCTCGAAGACGCACTGCTCAAGGCGATGAACTTCAACGGCCTCAACAGCAAGGACGCGCCGATCTTCGTGCAGAGCTTCGAGCCCGAGAGCCTGAAGTACCTGCGCTCGGCCGGCCTGAAGGCCCGCGCAGTGCAACTGGTCGACGGCAACGACGTCAACTACCAGACCGGTGAAATGATCTACGTCACCAACGACGTCTACACCTTCGTCGATGGCCGGCCCTACAGCTGGACGCTG
This sequence comes from Variovorax sp. W1I1, assembly GCF_030815625.1. Taxonomy (NCBI): domain Bacteria; kingdom Pseudomonadati; phylum Pseudomonadota; class Betaproteobacteria; order Burkholderiales; family Comamonadaceae; genus Variovorax; species Variovorax sp. W1I1. The sequence goes on from NZ_JAUSWZ010000001.1 coordinate 3,561,343, forward strand.
GCCGGCAACCCGAAATGGTTCGGCGAGATGCTCACGCCCGCAGGCCTTGCCGAGGTGAAGACCTACGCCGATGGCATCGGCCCGTGGAAGCCGCAAGTCATGGCGCACACCATCGTGCCTTTCGTCGCAGGCAAGGGCCTGGCCGACGTGAACACCATCAAGCCTACGGCGCTGATCGCCGACGCCCACAAGGCCGGCCTGTTCGTTCACAGCTACACCTTCCGCAACGAAGCCAAGTACCTCGCAGGCGTCTACAAGGGCGACCCGGTGGCCGAGTACCTCGCTTACTTCCGCGCGGGCATCGACGGCGTGTTCTCGGACTTCGCGAACACCGCCTTCGCGGCGCGCCAGGCCTATCTGAAGGAAACCGGCCGCTGAGGCCGGCCGGACGGCAGGCGGCACGCATGTATCACGGCGAACGACTCAACGGATACAGCCACCTGCTGGGCCTGGTGCTCGCACTGCCCGCGGCCGCGCTGCTGCTGGCCAAGACCGTACCGACCGGCGACCCCGCGCGCATCGTGGGGGCGCTGGTCTTTTCGCTTTCGGCCGTGGCGCTGTATGCGGCCTCGACGCTGTTCCACAGCACGCGCGGGCGCTTGAAGCGCGTGTGGGAGCGGGCCGATCACTGCGCCATCTACCTGCTGATCGCCGGCACGTACACGCCCTTCGCGCTCGTCACGCTGCAGGGCTTCTGGGGCTGGCTGCTGCTTGCGACGATTTGGGGCGCTGCGTTCTACGGCATCTGGCGCGAGCTGCGACCACCCAAACGCAGCGATGCCGATGCGCCGCAGAAACCGCCGCTTGCGTTGTATATCGGCATGGGCTGGCTCGGCGTGCTCGCGGCCGTGCCGCTCGCGGCACGCCTCGAAGGCGGCGGACTCGCGTGGCTGCTGATCGGCGGCGTGCTGTACACCGCCGGCACCGTGTTCTATCGCAACAGCTTCGGGCTGCGGCATGCACACGGCGCGTGGCACCTGTTCGTGCTGGCGGGGACGGCGAGCCACTATGTGGCTGTGGGATGGTTCGTGCTGTAGCGGCTGCGCGGATCAGGCCAACGCACCCACCGCAATGCGCGTCGCCGATGCCACGACATCGTTGCGCCCTTTCGCATCCTTGTCCGGAAACGTCAGGTACACCGCCAGCACCAGCGGCGCACCGGCCGGCGGCCACAGCACGCCGACGTCGTTCGTCGTGCCGTAGGAGCCCGAGCCGGTCTTGTCGCCCACTTTCCAGCCCGCCGGCACGCCGGCCAGGAAGCGTTCGGTGCTGGTGGTGTTGCCCAGCAGCCAGGTCTTGAGTTGCTCGCGCTGCGCCGCGCCGAGTGCGTTGCCCAGCACCAGCCGCTCGACGCTGGCCGCCATGGCTGCGGGTGTGGTCGTGTCGCGCAGGTCGCCGGGAATGGCGGTGTTGAGTTCGGTCTCCCAGCGCTCGAGGCTGAAGACATCGTCACCGGCAGAACGCGCGAAGGTCGTTACCGCAGCCGGACCGCCCAGCATCTTCATCAGCAGGTTGGCTGCGCCGTTGTCGCTGTACTGAACCGTGGCGGCACACAGCTCGGCCACCGTCATGCCCGTTGCGACGTTCTTCTCGGTGATGGGCGAGTAGGTGACCAGGTCGCCCTTGGTGTAGTTGACGCGGCGCGCGAGAAAGCCGTTCTCCTTCGCGCTGCGCCCGAGAACCGCAGCGGCCAGCACGAGCTTGAAGGTGCTGCAGAGCGGAAAGCGCTCGTCCGCGCGGTGCTGCACGCGCGCGCCGGTGGCGGTGTTGAAGCCGATGACGCCGAGCCGGCCGCCCGATGCGCGTTCGAGCGCGGCAAGTTGCGCGAACGCATCCTGCTGCGCTCCCTTGGCGGACCACGCGGTGCAGGCGCTCGCAAGCGGGAGGACGGAAGCGGCGAGCAGGAGGGTGCGGCGATGTACGAGAGGATTCATGGGTTGCTTGACTGATGAATGAATGAATAAATGGAAACGAGACCTCATCGTAGGAGCGCGATCGTGCAGACCCAAGCACGCCACCTCTCATTCGCGTCTCGCGTGTATCGGGTGTAACGGATCGGCAAGTTAATTCAACTCAGTGGTTGAATGATCTTTGAAATCCATCTATATTCAACTTTATGGTTGAACTAGAGGACGAACGGCTCGACGCCGTATTCCACGCCCTGGCCGACGGTACGCGCCGCACCATGCTGCAACTGCTGGCCCAGGGCGACTGCAGCGTGGGCGAACTCGGCGCGCCGTTCCACATGTCTTTCGCGGGCGCGTCAAAGCACGTGAAGACACTGGAGCGCGCGGGCCTGGTCTCGCGCACCGTGCTCGGCCGGGCGCATGTCTGCCGGCTCGAACCGGCGGCGCTGGCGACGGCCGACGCGTGGCTGCGCCACTACGAAGGCTTCTGGAACACCCATCTCGACGCGCTGGCGGAGGAGCTGCGGCGCGACACATCCGGCAAGTAGCAAGCGAACGAACCCTCAAGGCGCACACATCCCATGACTCTCAAGCACAGCCTCGGTACACAGACAGCACCCGCCACCCTGCGCGTGGAGCGCATCCTGCCCGCGCCCGTCGAGCGCGTGTGGGCCTACCTCGTCGACCCCGAGAAGCGCAGGACCTGGCTGGCCGGCGGCTCCATGGCCGCAGCGCCGGGCGGTGTCTTCGAACTGCGCTTTCAGCACACCGAACTCTCGGGCGAAGAAGCGCCCGAGCACTACGCGGCTTATCGCAAGACGCACATCCAGAAATCGCGCGTGGTGCGCATCGAGCCGCCCAAACTCCTGACGATCACTTGGGGCAGCGAGAGCGACACCGCCTCCGAAGTTACCTTCGAACTCTCACCGAAGGGCGACGGCACGCGGCTCGTGCTCACGCACCGCCGCCTGCCGGACCGCAAGGAAACGGTGAGCGTCGCGAGCGGCTGGCATGCGCACCTGGAGGTGCTCGACGACGTGCTGCACCAGCGCAAGCCGCAGGGGTTCTGGACGAACCTCTCCGAACTGGAGGCGGCCTACGAAGCGCACGTGCGCTGAAGCCGGGCGCCGCGTCAGCTCGCGTCGTCGACCTTGTCCGCGTTCGTGGCGCTTCGGCTGCCCTTGAGGTAGAGCTCCACGTCGGCGGCCTTGTCGCCGACGGCTTCGATCGCTTCGGCCAGTTGTGCTTCGGTCACGTCGAATTCGCGGGTCCAGCGGGCGACCTGGCTCGTGTCGCCGCGGTCGATACGGAGCGTCGCTGCAGACGCGTCGTTGCCTTGGGTGCTCGTGGTCGGGTTGTTTGCCATGGGTCTCCTTGGTTGAACTTGAATGAAACAGGCTGAGCCCAGTTTTTTGGCCAACCGCGGCGCGTACGCGCGGGCACAGCGCGCATCGGCGGGTCGGACAAGGTCCAATCCATCGTTGCAGGCCGTAGCGCTCGCGGCCCGGGCTGCGGCATCATCCCGGCCATGGACAACCACCGCCCTCACCCGCTCGTCATCGTCAAGCTCGGCGACACCCATGCAAGGCTGCGCGAACGCCGCGGCGACTTCGAGCACTGGATCGCCGATGGCCTCGATTCGCAGACCCTTCCCCTCCTCGTGATCGACCCGCGCCGCGGCGACACGCTGCCTGAACCCGACGCAGTGTCTGGCGTGGTGATCACCGGCTCGCATGCCATGGTGTCGCACCGCGAGCCCTGGAGCGAGCGCACCGCCGAATGGCTCGCGCAGCTTGTGGCGCACGGCACGCCCGTGCTCGGCATCTGCTACGGCCACCAATTGCTCGCGCACGCGCTCGGCGGCGAGGCGGGCGACCATCCAGAAGGCATCGAGATCGGCACTGTGACCGTCACGCTCGACGAAGCTGCCGCCACCGATCCGCTGCTGCAGGGCTTGCCGGCCGAATTCCCCGCGCACGTGGTGCACCTGCAAAGTGCGCTGCGCCTCCCCGAAGGCGCCGTACGGCTGGCCGGGAACGCGCACGAGCCGGTGCAGGCGTTCCGCGTCGGCACGAATGCCTGGGGCGTGCAGTTCCACCCCGAGTTCGACGCCGAGACGATGCGCGGCTACGTCGACATGCTGGCCGACGACCTGAAGGCCCGCGGCACCGACGCCGCCGCGCTGCGCGACCGCGTGGCCGAAACCCCCACGGCCGCCGCGCTGCTCGGACGCTTCGCGCGCATCGCCGAAGCGCATCGCCATGCCTGACAGCTCCGCCGTGCCCTTCGCGCAGTTCGCCTCGGGCAGACGGCCGGGACGCTTGCGCACTTTTTTCTCAACGCCTGCGCGACGCCATCCGCCTAGGCTTTCAGACGGGACACGGCGTCGGAGCGCGACTACAAAAAGCGCCGCGCGCTTCGGTTAAGGTGCGGCTCACCCGTCCTCCGGCGTTCTTTCCTGCCTCTCCATGACCACACCTTCTCCCGCCCCGGCCCGCAAGCATTTCTCGATGATCCGCGGCTTTCATCTGGCCGACGTGTTCACGCTCGGCAATGCGGCCTGCGGCGTCGGCGGGGTGTTCCTGGCGATGGCCTACATGGCGAGCCAGTCGCTCGCGCAGTTCTACTGGGCGGCCGCGCTTGCACCGGCGGCGTTCATCTTCGACGTGTTCGACGGCCGCATCGCGCGCTGGCGCCAGACGCACTCCGCGCTCGGCCGCGAACTCGACTCGCTGGCCGACGTAATCTCGTTCGGCGTCGCGCCCGCTGCCCTCGGCTTCGCGGCGGGCCTGAACGGCGGGTGGGACTGCATCCTCCTCATCTATTTCGTGTGCTGCGGCGTGAGCCGGCTCGCGCGCTACAACGTCACGGCCGAGGCGCTGTCCGAAGGCGCTGACAAGGTGAAGTATTTCGAGGGCACGCCGATCCCGACCAGCGTGGTGCTGGTGGGCGTGCTGGCGTATGTGGCGTCGCAGGGCCACATCGGCAGTGCGGTCTGGGGCGGCGCCTGGGCCATCGGCCCGTGGCTGCTGCATCCGCTCGCGCTGCTGTTCGGGCTCTCGGGCACGCTGATGATCAGCAAGACGCTGCGCATTCCCAAGTTCTGATTTCCTCAAGCCGAAGGAGAACGTCCATGACCATGCAGCTGTATTTCGACCCGCAAAGCCGTTCGCAAGTCGCCAAGTGGATGCTCGACGAGGCCGGGGTCGACTACGAGATCGTGACCGCGCTCATCAAGGACAAGGCGCACAAGCGCCCCGAGTACCTGAAGATCAACCCGTCCGGCAAGCTGCCCGCGCTGGTCGACGGCCGCACGCGCATCTTCGAGAACGCGGCCATCTGCATGTACATCGCCGAGAAGTTTCCCGGCAAGCGGCTCGCGCCCTCCATCGGCACGCCCGAGCGCGGCCGCTACCTCTCGCTGATGGTCTATTCGACCGCGCAGTTCGAACCCGCCATGGGCGACAGCCTGATGAAAATCCGCAGCAACAACAGCGCGCGCGGCTGGACGAATTTCGAAGAAGCCAAGAATGCGGTCGAGCGCGAACTCGGCGATGGCCCGTATCTCTTCGGCGCGCAGTTCACCGCGGCGGACGTGATGATCGGTTCGTGCCTCATCTGGCATCGCGCCTTCGGCGGCAAGCTGAACCGCCCGAAGCTGGACGCCTACATCGACCGCCTGCAGGCGCGCCCCAAGGGCATGAAGTTCGGCTGAAGCATGCGCGGCGTGCCGCGCCCGTGACAGCGCGCGGCGGAGGCTCGCCCTCTAATCGGTTCCGGTTTCCATGCCTTTTCAAAACCACGCCAGCACCATGACTTCGAACACCCCGATCTTTCGGTTCCCGCCGACGGCCTTCCGTCTGAGCGTTCTGGGCCTCGCCGCCCTGCTCGGCGCCTGCGCCAGCGCGCCGCCCTCCAGCGGACGCAGCGTGACCATCGAGCGCACTACCTACGGCATCGCGCACATCACGGCGCCCGACTACGAAGGCCTGGCCTACGGCACCGCCTACGCGCACGCGCAGGACAACGTCTGCCAGACCGCCGAACACCTGCTCACGCTGCGCGGCGAGCGCTCGCAGTTCCTCGGCGCGCAGAACACCGGCGAGATCGGGCTGGGCCGGGCGCCCAATGCGCAGATCGACCTGTTCATCCGCTATCACATGGACGACGAGGCGCTCGCGCGCGCCGGGGCCACCACCAGCCTGGATGTGAAGGCCGCGTTGCGCGGCTACGTGGCGGGCTACAACCGCTACCTGCAGGATGCGGGCCCCAATGGTTTGCCCGCCGCCTGCCGTGGCAAGCCCTGGGTGCGGCCGATGACCATGGCCGACCTGTCGCGCGCCACCGAGATGTCGATGATCCAGGGCGGGCTGGGCGCGCTGGCCGGTGCGGTGCTGGCGGCTGTCCCGCCCGCACCCGTTGCGGCCGGAGTGAAGACCGGCGCAGCGCCCGTCGATCTGAAGGAAGCCGTGGCCGAAATCGGCCGCCACAGCTTCAACGCGAATCCCGAAGGTGGCGAGTTGGGCTCCAACGGCTGGGCGTTCGGGCGCAACGCCACGCCCGACGGGCGCGGCCTGCTGCTGGGCAATCCGCACTTTCCGTGGAACGGCACCAACCGCTTCTGGCAGATGCACCTCACCATCCCCGGCCAGCTCGACGTGATGGGTGCCTCCGGTGGCCTGAGCCCGGTGGTGGCGATCGGCTTCAACAAGGACGTGGCGTGGACCCACACCGTGTCGACCGGCAAGCGCTTCACGCTCTATGAACTGAAGCTCGACCCCAACGACCCGACCGTGTACCTGATCGACGGCCAGCCGAAGAAGATGGTCGCGCGCACCGTGGTGCTGCCGGCCACGGCCACGGGCGGCGGCGCGCCGGTGCAGCACACCTTCTATGCGACCGATTGGGGCCCCGTCATCTCGCTGCCGCGCGCCGGCCTCGGCTGGACCGCGCAGAAGGCCTATGCGATCCGCGACGCCAACACACTCAACGTGCGCTCGGCCGAGAGCTGGATGCGCATGGCGCGCGCCCGCAACGTGACCGAGCTGCGCGCCGCCATGGGCAACCAGGGCATGCCGTGGATCAACACCATCGCGGCCGACCGCGACGGCAACGCGATGTATGCCGACCTCTCGGTGGTGCCCGATGTGTCGGCCGACATGCTCCAGGCCTGCTCGCCCTCGCCCGCCGCCGCGGCGTTGCTCGGCGCGGCGGGCCTGCCGGTGCTCGACGGCTCGCGCAGCGCCTGCGCCTGGAACCGCGACATCACGGCCGCCGCGCCCGGCGTGATCGCACCGGCACGCATGCCGGTCGTCGTCACGCCGGACTACGTGCAGAACAGCAACGACAGCTTCTGGCTCAGCAACCCGCGCATCGCGCCGATGGCGGGCGTGTCGCCGCTGGTCGGCCCCATCGGCGTGCCGCAGCGGCTGCGCACGCGCAGCGGCATCCTGGAGATCGAAGGCCGCCTCGCGGGCACCGACGGCCTGCCCGGCAACCGCATGGGTGCGGCCGAGCTGCGCAACGTGATCTTCCGCGACAAGAACCTCGCCGGCATGCTCGTGATGGACGATCTGCAGGCAGCCTGCGCCGCCGGCGGCGCGGCGCTGAACGCCGACCAGGTGCTCGGTTGCCGCGTGCTCTCTGCGTGGGACCGCACCAGCAATGCCGATTCGAAGGGCGCCGCGCTGTTTCGCGAGTTCTGGCGCAAGGCCAAGGACCTGCCGAAGGTGTGGCGCGTGCCTTTCGACCCGGCACAGCCGGTGGCGACACCGGCCGGCCTCGACATGGCCACGCCCGCCACGCGCGAGGCGGTGTTCAAGGCGCTGGGCGACGCGGTCGGCATCGTGCGCACGGCGGGCTTTGCGGCCGACGTGCCGCTGGGCGTGCCGCAGTCGCGCGAGGTGCGCGGCCAGAAAATCGCGCTGCATGGCGGCGACGAGTTCGAGGGCGTGTTGAACAAGCTCGAATCGCAGGGCCAGTCGCTCATCGACCCGAAGGGCTACAACGTCAACTACGGCAGCAGCTACATGCAGGTCGTGACCTTCGACGAACGCGGCCCGGTCGCGCAGGGCCTGCTCACCTACGGCCAGAGCAGCGATCTCGCCTCGCCGCGCGCCTACGACCAGCTGCCGCTGTTCGCGGCGAAGCAATGGCATGCGCTGCCCTTCCATCCGGCGGACGTGCAGGCGCAGCGCGAAGGCCAGCCGATTCAACTGGCCTACTGAGCCATCGACGGATACCCGACCCATGTCACAGAAAACGCCCACCCACACGCCCGCCGGGGGCCTCGACCAGCTGGTCGAGATCGCCGCCACGCAGCCGCTCTCGCCGGCCTGCGACCACTTCTACTTTCTGCGCCATGGCCAGACCGGGCGCAACGCGCTGCGCATCTTCCAGGCGGTCGACGAACCATTGAGCGAGCTCGGGCTGCAACAGGCGGCGCATGCGGCCGAGCTGCTCGCGGGCGAGCCGATCCGCACCATCGTCTGCAGCGACGCGCGCCGCGCCTTCGACACCGCCCACACGGTGGCGGCAACGCTGCGGCTCACGCCCACAGCGCAGGCCGAGCTGCGCGAGCGCAACTTCGGCGCCCTGATCGGCACCTCGTCCGCCAACATCGACTGGGCCTGCGAGCCCGAAGGCGGCGAGACCCTCACGCAGTTCGTCGCTCGCAAGCGCGCGGCGCTCGATGCGGCCCTGAAGCAACCCGCACCCGTGCTGGTGGTGGCGCACGGCGGCACGCTGTACGCGCTGGCCGCGCTGCTGGGCGTGCCCATCGACGTCACCGTGCTTGGCAACGCGCAGCCATTGCGTTTTTCGCGCAGCGGCCCTACATGGGCCATAACGCCGCTGCTGCGGCATGTCGATGGCGCCTCCGCGCTGGCCTAGCCAGGCCGCCCGGTCCGCCGTCCATTGAAACGACCATCACCACCATGGAATTCAAGGACTACTACAGCGCACTGGGCATCGAGCGCACCGCGTCCGACGACGAGGTGCGCAAGGCCTATCGCAAGCTCGCCCGCAAGTACCACCCCGACGTCAGCAAGGAGCCCGACGCCGAGAAGCGCATGCGCGAGATCAACGAGGCCAAGGACGTGCTGGGCGACAAGGAAAAGCGCGCCGCCTACGACGCGCTGGCCGACCGCGTCGCGCGCGGCGGCAGCCCCGAGGGCGACTTCCAGCCGCCGCCGGGCTGGGACTCGGGCTTCGAGTTCCACCGCGGCCCGCGCCAGGGCCCGGCGGACCATGCGGACTTCAGCGAGTTCTTCTCGTCGATGTTCGGCGAGGCCGAGCGCCGCGGTGCCGCGCGACAGAACTACCGCGCACGCGGCGAGGACCACCACGCAGCCATCGAGATCGCGCTGGAAGACGCGCTCAACGGCGCCGAGCGCGAGATCACCCTGCGCGCGCAGACTATCGACGCGCAAGGCCACCCTCAGTGGGAGAACCGCACGCTCAGCGTGAAGATCCCGCCGGGCGTGCACCCCGGCCAGTTCATCCGCCTCGCCGGGCAAGGCATGCCCGGCCATGGCGGCGAAGCGGCCGGCGACCTCTACCTCGAAGTGCGCATCGCGCCGCACAAGCTCTACCGCGTGGAGGAGCGCGACATCTACATGACGCTGCCCGTCACGCCCACCGAGGCCGCGCTCGGCGCGCAGGTCGAGGTGCCGACACCGGGCGGCGGCGTGGTCGAGGTCACGGTGCCGCGCAATGCGCGCGGCGGCATGAAGCTGCGCCTGAAGGGCCGCGGCTTGAAGGGCAAGACGCCCGGCGACCTGTACCTGCTGATCGAGATCGCGCTGCCGCCCGCCGACAGCGACGCCGCGCGCGCAGCCTACGAGCAGCTTGCACAGGCGGCCTCTTCGTTCAACCCGCGCCAGCACCTGGGAGTCTGAGCATGGCGACTGTTTCCATCACAACCGCAACCGCCATCAGCGCCTCGCAGCCGCTCGCGCTGAACGAGCTGGCCCACGCCGTCGGCGCCGATGCCGCCTGGGTGGTGCAACTGGTCGAGGTCGGCATCGTGCAGGTCACCACCGCCGAAGCGCCACCCGAGCGCTGGCAGTTCTCCAGCACCGACCTGCAATGCGCACTCGAGGCGCGCCGGCTGGAGCGCGACTTCGGCGTGGGCCTCGATGCGGCCGCGCTGATCCTCGATCTGCAGCACGAGGTGCGGCGGCTCAAGGCCGCGCTGCAGGCGCACGGGCTGCGATAGGCCGACAGGCCGCCCTGCCGGCGCATGGCCCTCCCGCCTCCAAGGGAAAACAGCCCGCAGGCTTGACCTTGACACCATGCCAAGCCGAAGACTTCGGGCCTCTTCAACAGGAGGCTGCATGAACCCTTGCGACAACACGCCGGAAGCCGACCGGCATTTCGACATCGAAGCGGCGCTGGCCCACGCCGGCGTCTCGGAACGGCTGCTGCATCAATGCGAAGCGCGCGGCCTGATCGATGGCGCAGCCCACACCGGCGCAACCCCTCTCCGGTACACGTCAGAGCACATCAGCGTGCTGCGCTTCGCGCGCCGGGCGCTCGCACTGGGCTTCGGCATGAACGAAATCGCCGCGCTGCTGACCCTCTGGCGAAACGAACACCGCACGAGCGCCGAGGTCAAGCATGTGGCGCTGAGCCAGGCCGAGGCGCTGGCATCGCGCATCGAGGAGCTCCAGGAGATGAAGCGCGTGCTCGAACGCCTCGCGAACCTGTGCCGGGGCGATCACCAGCCGGCCTGCCCCATCCTTGACGAGCTGCTGGAGCTCAAGGGCTTCGCCTCGCAGTGGCACGGCGAGGCGAAGAAGCCGCCGCGGGTTACTGCATCTGCTGCAGGTTGCCGATGCGCACCAGCATCTCGGTGAACATCTGCAGGTCGGCGTCGAGGTCGGGCACTTCCTTGTATTCCTTGGCGTTGTGTCCCGTGTACTTCTTGCCGGGCATGCCGGGGCCGAAGCTGATCGCGTTGGGCATCTGCTTGGCCGTGGTGGCGCCGGCGGCCGACACAGGCTTGGCTTCGAGGCCGGTGGTGTCGCCGTAGATGTCGAGCAGCGTGGCGAGCCAGCGGCCCGACGGGTCGCGCGCCATCCAGTTGCCTTGGTCGTACTTGATCTCGACCTTGGCCTTGTTCGCCGCGGCCCACTCGTTGATCCTGGCTTCCACCTGCGCCTTCAGCTCCTCGGGTGTGCGGCCGCGCGGCATGCGCGTGTTGACCGCCATGACCACGCGGCCATCGGCACCGGTGCGGATCAGGTTGGGCGAGAACGTCAGCGGGCCCATGAAGTCGTCCTTGTAGCCCACGCCCATCTTCTCGCCGAGGTAGCCGGTGCCGTAGAGATCGTCGATGTACTTGATCGCCTTCAGGAACTGGTTGTCGGCCAGCGCGACACCCGACTCCTGCAGGAACAGGCCCAGGCGCGGCAGCGGGTTCACGCCGTTCTGGGGCTCCGAGCCATGGGCCGAAACGCCGGTGACCTTGATGTCCACGTTGTCGGCACCCCGCGTGATCGCGATCGCGAACTTGCCTTGCGGTTCGTACTTCTGCAGGAAGGCCGCCTTCGCTGCTTCGAGCTTGGCCTGAACGGCCGCAAGATCGCCGCCCTTGAGCGTGGCGCTGGCAGTCTGCGAGATCGCGTTGACCGCGGCTGCCGCGCCCATGTCGGTGATCGCGGTGACGGTGCCATCGGTTTTTTCAGCGGGGAAGAACACGCTCAGCGAGCCCGCACCCTTCTCGGCCACGACGGCCGGGTAGCCGCTGTCGAGCACGATGTTGTATTCGGGCAGCTTGGTCTTGCCGCGGTAGTACTCCATCGCATCGCCGCCGGTTTCCTCGGTGGTCTCGATCATGAGCCGCATGGTGCGCTGGATCGGGATGCCGCTTTCCTTCACCGTCTTCATGGCGTAGAGCACGGCCGCGATGGAGCCTTTGTCGTCGATGGTGCCGCGGCCGTAGAGGCGGTCGCCCACGCGCTGCATCGTGAAGGGATCGAGCTTGGTGCCGTCGTCGAGCACCCACTCGGAGAGCACCGCGGGCACCACGTCCGAATGCGTGAGGATGCCGAACTCTTCGGTGCCCTTGCCCTTCAGGCTGACTTCGAAGATGCGGTTGTCGACGTTGCGATATGCGAGCCCGAAGCTCTTTGCGGTCTTCTCGACCAGCTTGCCGAAATCGATGATGGCGGGGTTCTCGTGCGGCGGAATCTGGACATTGCGCGCGGTCGGCAGCGCCACCATGGCGCCTAGGCTCGCGATCACCGCCTTCTGGTTGTGCAGGCGGTTGTAGAGACCGAGCAGGCGCCCGATGTTGGTGAGGTCGTCGCCTGTCAGCGTCGCCTTCTTGCGGTAGGCGGCCACGGCGGGTTTCAACGCGGGGTTGGCCTTCTCGGCCTGGGTGAGGAAGGCGTTGAAACTGGATGCGGTCTTGCCGCCTTGCCAGGCCGTTGCCAGCTCATCGAGCGCGGGTTTCTTGAGCGTTTCTGCAAAGGCCGGTGCGGTGAGGCCTGCTGCCATCAAGCCCATGGTGAGGACCGACAACGAGACGCGAAATTGCTGCATGAAGGTGACTCCCTGTTCACGAAAAATGGAGCCTTCGACGATAACCCGCGCCATGCTTTCGGCATGCCGCATCGCGCTACGAAGAAACGTAGCGGATGCGGCGCAAGGTGCAGCTTTAGGTTTGCAGACTGTGCGCTATCACTGCATCTGCTGCAGGTTGCCGATGCGCACCAGCATCTCGGTGAACATCTGCATGTCGGCATCGAGGTCCGGCACTTCCTTGTATTCCTTGGCGTTGTGCGCGGTGTATTTCTTGCCGGGCATCGCGGGGCCGAAGTTGATCGCGTTGGGCATCAGCTTGGCGGTCGTGCTGCCGGCCGTGGGCACCGGCTTGGCTTCGAGACCGGTGGTGCTGCCGTAGATGTCGAGCAGCGTCGAGAGCCATGCACCCTTGGGGTCGCGGGCCATCCAGTTGCCCTGGTCGTAGTTGACGTCGAGCTTCACCTGGTTCGCTGCGGCCCACGCGTTGACCTTGGCAGCCACCTGCGACTTCAGTTCGTCGGGCGTGCGGCCGCGTGGCATGCGCACGTTGGTCGTCATCTCGAGCCTGCCGTCGTTGCCCATGCGGATGAGGTTCGGCGAGAAGGTCAGCGAGCCCATGAAGTCGTCCTTGTAGCCGAGGCCCATCTTCTCGCCGAGGTAGCCGGTGCCGTAGAGCGCGTCGATGTACTTCGCGGCCTTCACGTAGTGGTTGGCGGCAAGCGGCGCACCCGATTCCTGCAGGAAGAGCGCGAGGCGTGGCAGCGGGTTCACGCCCTCTTCGGGACGCGAGCCGTGGGCCGACGTGCCGGTGACCTTGATGTCGATGCTGTCGCCGTTATCGCTCTTGCGCGCGATATCGATGGCGAACTTGCCGCCCTGCGGTTCGTACTTCTGGAGGAAAGCGGCCTTGGCCGCTTCGAGCTTCGCGGCCACTGCGGCGAGATCGCCGCCCTTCAACGTGGCGGTCGCGGTCTGCGAGATCGCATTGGCGGATGCGGCACCGCTCATCGCGGTGATCGCGGTCGATGCGGCGTCCGTTGTCTCCGCGGGGAAGAACACCTTGAGCGCGCCCGAGCCCTTCTCAGCGACGACCGCGGGGTACTTGCTGTCGAGCACGATGTTGTAGGCCGGCAGCTGCGTCTTGCTGCGGTAGTACACCATCGCATCGCCGCCCGTTTCCTCGGTGGTCTCGATCATCAGACGGATGCTGCGGTCGATGGGCAGGCCGCTGTCCTTCACGGCTTTCATCGCATAGAGCACGGCGGCGATGGAGCCCTTGTCGTCGATGGTGCCGCGGCCGTAGAGGAAGTCGCCCACGCGGGTCATCGTGAAGGGGTCGAGCTTCGTGCCGTCGTCGAGCACCCATTCGGAGAGCACCGCGGGCACCACGTCGGCATGCGTGAGGATGCCGAACTCCTCGCTGCCCCTGCCCTTGAGGCTGACCTCGAAAATGCGGTTGTCGACGTTGCGGAAGGCAAGGCCGAAGTCCTTCGCCATCTTCTCCACCAGCTTGCCGAACTCGATGATCTGCGGGCTTTCGTGCGGCGGCACCTGCACGTTGCGCACCGTGGGAATCGCCACCATCGTGCCGATGCTCGCGATCACGGCCTCCTGGTTCTGCAGGCGGTTGTAGAGGCCGAGCAGGCGCGCGGTGTTGGTGAGGTCGTCGCCGGCCAGCATCGACTTCTTGCGGTATGCGGCCACGGCGGGCTTCAACTCGGGATTGACCTTCTCGGCCTGGGTGAGGAAGGCATTGAAATCGGCGGGCGGCTTGCCGCTGCTTTTCCACGCCGCGGCCAGTTGGTCGAGCGCCGGTTTCTGGAGCGTGTCGGCAAAGGCCGGTGCACCGAGACCGAGCGCGATGCCCAATGAAAGGGCCGACAATGAAAATCGAAATTGCTGCATCAGGGTGACCCCCTCATTCTGAAAACATCTCCCGACGATAGCCGAGCGACACATCGAACAATGAACAGCACCACCACCACTGCCGCCACCAAGATCCGTTGCGCCTGGGCCCAGACCGACCCGCTCTTGGGCGACTACCACGACGCCGAATGGGGCGTGCCCGAATACGACAGCCGCGCGCTGTGGGAAAAGCTGATGCTCGACGGCTTTCAGGCCGGACTCGCGTGGATCACGATCCTGCGCAAGCGCGATGCGTTCCGCAAAGCCTTCGAGGGCTTCGTGCCCGAGAAGGTCGCCAAGTTCACCGCCGACGATGTCGCGCGGCTGATGCAGGACGCGGGCATCGTGCGCGCGCGGGCCAAGATCGAAGCCACCATCGGTAACGCACGCGCCTACCTCGCGATGCAGGCTGCGGGCGAGGATTTCTCGGCGTTCATCTGGGGCATGGCCGGCGGCAAGCCGATCGTCAACAAGACCGGCGAGGTGCCGACGCAGACGCCGCTGTCGGAAGAGATTTCGAAGGCGCTCAAGAAGCGCGGCTTCAAGTTCGTCGGGCCGGTGATCGTCTATGCGTGGATGCAGGCGACCGGCATCGTGGACGACCATGCGCCGGACTGCCACCGGCACGGGTCGAAGAAGAAATAAACAAACAGACGCCCAATGAAAAAACCGGACCGCGCTTTCGCACGGTCCGGTTTTCTTTTTGGCTTGTGACCTGAAGCGGCTTGCGCCGCGACGGATTACAGGCCGGCTTGACGCGTGAAGGTCAGGCCCTTCGCTTGCGCGGGAATCACGCTGCCAGCGAAGGTTTCGGGACGCAGGTTCTGGCCCGGTGCGTGCGCCGCGGCAACAGCTTGGGCGCGAACGGTGGCGCGGTCGGTGGTCGAAGCGGTCAGCGTCGGAGCGGCGGTGGACGAAGCAGCATCGCTGTATTCGTTGCCGGCGCGGGCGGCAGCAGCAGCTTGGGGCGCCACATCGGCGCGGCTGTAGCCGGAGGTCAGGGGTTGCACGCCTTCGTATGTTTCTGCATGGGCGCCAGCGGCGGCGAGCAGGGAGAGAGCGGCGGCGGCGAGGATGTTCGAGGTCTTCATTTCAATTTCCTTCTTGATTGGGCTTTGGATGCCCTGAAGTTTGCACCACGATTCCAAGGGAAAACCCTACTCAATCGAATCGCAGTGTTCATGAAACTGAAACAATGACCGGGAACTTTGTGACGAGGCTAAGTCAACTGCCCGTTCCGCCGCTGAAATCCCGGCTAGTTTGCGTACTTTTCCTCTAGTTCGTCAAGCAAGGGCTTGCCAACGAGGCGCTGCGCCGTACAAGTCAACGCACGTTGCATGCCAGCCACCGCCCAGCGTGGCCAGTCTTCCTTCATGCCCGTCGCCTTCACCACGCCGCCGAGACGCGCCCGCTCCTCGTCGACGAACTTGGTGAACGACGCGCGCGTGCCGCCGATGGGCTCGGTGCCCATGCCCTTCAAGTGTTCGGCCGTGGACGGCGTCTTCATGGCGGCATCGATGACGGCGGCCATCTTGTCGACGGATCGCATCGGGCGCGCCAAGCCCCTCTTTTCGAGACGCGCCGACAGATTCGCAATCTACGCAATATCGTGCCCATAATGAGCTAACCATTGGCGAATGATTGCGAACGCAGCACGCCAGATTTGCGAATCTTGCGAATCAGAACAGACCTCGAAGAACGGATCGAACGATGAAGAAGACCTTCATGGGCGTGCGGCTGCGCAGCCTCCGCGAAGAGCGCGGCCTGAGCCAGCTCGCGCTTGCGCAGCAACTCGGCCTGTCGCCCAGCTACCTCAACCAGATCGAGCAGAACCAGCGCCCCCTCACCGTGCCGGTGCTGCTGCGCCTGCATGCCACGCTGGGCGTCGACATCCAGGCCTTCTCGGAAGACGAGGAAGCGCGCCTGGTTGCGAGCCTGCGCGAGGCGCTGGCCGACAACCCGGGCGGCGATGCGGTCGCGCTCGCCGAGCTGCGCGAAGTCGCCACGCAGATGCCCGCGGTCGGCCGTGCGCTGGTCGCACTGCACCAGCGGCACCGCGATGCGATGGAACGCCTCGAAGCACTGGCCGGCGAACTCGGCGATGGCCGCGGCGATCTCGCGCGCATGCCGCAGGCGCGACCGATGCCCTTCGAGGAAGTGCGCGACTTCTTCTTCGCGCACCAGAACTACATCGCCCCGCTCGACAACGCTGCCGAGACCTTCTCCGTGCAGTGGCGACTGCGCGAGGGCAACCCCGGCGACCGGCTCGCGCAGCGTCTGCTCGAAACACGCGGCGTGCAGGTGATCCCGGCCGAAGACGACGAAGGCGGCGCGCAACGCCGCTTCGATCCGGCCACGCGCGTGCTCCGGCTCTCGCGCTACCTGGAGCCGGGCCAGCACGCCTTCCAGCTCGCGACGCAACTCGCCTTTCTCGAAGTCGGCGACTTGATCGACAAGCTGGTCACCGAAGCGCCACTGTCCAGCGACACCGCGCGTTCGCTCGCCCGCATCGGCCTCGCGAACTACTTCGCCGCCGCATTGCTGCTGCCCTACGGCGTGTTCCTCGAAGCGGCCGAGCAACTGCGCTACGACATCGACCAGCTCGCGCGCCGCTTCGGCGTCGGCTTCGAAACGATCTGCCACCGCCTGAGTTCGCTGCAGCGGCCCGAGGCGCGTGGCGTGCCCTTCTTCCTCATTCGCGTCGACCGCGCCGGCAACATCTCCAAGCGCCAGTCGGCCACGCACTTCCATTTCTCGAAGACCGGCGGCACCTGCCCGCTATGGAACGTGTACGAGGCTTTCGCCCAACCGGGCCGCGTGTTGACGCAGCTCGCGCGCATGCCCGATGGCCGCGCCTACCTCTGGATCGCGCGCACCGTGTCACACGGCTTTCGCGGCTACGGCTCGCCCAACAAGACCTTTTCGATTGGCCTGGGCTGCGACATCAGCCACGCCACCCGGCTCGTTTACTCCAAGGGCATGGATCTGCGCGACCCCGAGGTGCCGACGCCCATCGGCGCGGGTTGCAAGGTGTGCGAGCGCGAGACCTGCCCGCAGCGCGCGTTTCCGTTCGTCGGCCGGCCGCTCGATGTGGACGAGAACCAGAGCCGCTTCATGCCCTACGCCGCGGCGCCCGACAAGTACGGCGCCGCGCGCACTGCACTCAAGAGCGGGGCCAGCCGCGCACCAGCGTCCGGATCGCCACGGCGCCGCTCCCCTTGACCTCGGCGCGGTAGCTGCCCACCAGTGCCTCGCGCTCGGCCGCGGCCTGCGGATCGTTGCGCCAGGCGAGCAAGGCTGCCACGTCCGCATCGGGCAATGCCGCGAGCAACGCCTGCGTGACCTGCTTCTCGAACTCCCGCGCCACCGTCAGCAGATTGCGCGGACGCGGCGAGGTGATGCCACGCGACCACAGCGTGTCGACGGCCATGTCGAGCGTGCGATCGGGCAGCGAGGTGAACTGGCCGGCATTGCCGCGTGCCAACTGCTTCACGACAGAACTCAGCAGCAGCTGGCTGGAGAAATCGACTTCGCGCGTGTCGGCCACGGCCATACGCTCGAGCAGCTCGGTGCGCACCGGGTCGGCCGGCTTCGCGCGCTCGCGGTTGAAGAACTCGACCTTGGCCGTGTCGTCCATTGCGGCGTAGTCGGCGCGCAGCTTCGCGAGTCGAGCCACCGCCTCCAGCACCTGCGGGCTCGGCGCGGCACCGCCCTTGCCCGCAGCAGCCACCTCCTGCTGGATCGCGGCCACGGAAGCCTTGACATCGAACGACCGCGATGCGGCCGTGTCCAGCGCCGCGAGCGCCTTGTGGGCGATGGCCTGGTCCGGCGGGTCCAGCAACTGGCGCGCATCGCGCGACACGGCGCCGGGCGCATACGCGGCCTGGTAGCGCGCCTGCACACCTTCGAACTGCAGCAGTGCCTGCGCACGGTCTTGCGCCCAGGCCATGGCTGGCGCGAGCAGCAGCGAAAGAATGAGGGTAAAGCGTTTGGCTACGAGGGAAGAGACAGTCATGACGCCATTATTGGCGCGCGTCACGACCTTCCCTGCTTCAGGCCGCCGCCAGTTCCTTGCGCAGCAGCTTCGCAGCCGTGACCATGTTCGACAACGCCGCTTCCGTCTCCGGCCAGCCGCGGGTCTTCAGGCCGCAGTCGGGGTTGATCCAGAGGTTCTCGTGCGGCACCACGACCGCGGCCTTGCGCATGAGGCGCACGATCTCGTCCACCGAAGGCACGCGCGGCGAGTGGATGTCGTACACGCCCGGGCCGATCTCGTTCGGGTAGCGAAAGCCCCCGGAATTGTTCTCGCCACCGAACCCGCGCAGCAGCTCCATGTCGGAGCGGCTGGTCTCGATGGTGATGACGTCCGCGTCCATCGCCGCGATCTCCGGCAGGATGTCGTTGAATTCCGAGTAGCACATGTGCGTGTGGATCTGCGTTTCGTCGCGCACGCCCGAGGCGCTGATGCGGAAGGCGCGTGTCGCCGACTTCAGGTACGCGGGCCAGCCGGCGCGGCGCAGCGGCAGGCCTTCGCGGATCGCGGGCTCGTCGATCTGGATGATGCCGATGCCCGCGCCTTCGAGGTCCACCACCTCGTCGCGGATCGCCCAGGCGATCTGCTCGCAGGTGGTCGCGCGCGGCTGGTCGTCGCGCACAAAGGACCACTGCAGGATCGTGACCGGGCCGGTCAGCATGCCTTTCATCGGCAACTTGGTGAGGCTCTGCGCATAGGCGGTCCACTCGACCGTCATAGGAGCCGGGCGCGCCACGTCGCCGAAGATCACCGGTGGCTTCACGCAACGCGAACCGTACGACTGCACCCAGCCGTTGGCGGTGAAGACGAAGCCGTCGAGTTGCTCTCCGAAGTACTCGACCATGTCGTTGCGCTCGGCCTCGCCATGCACCAGCACGTCGATGCCCAACTCCTCCTGCTTGCGAACGGCCAACGCGATCTCGGCGCGCATCTTCTCGCGATAGCCGGCCGCATCGAGTTCGCCGCGTTTGAATGAGGCGCGCGCGGCGCGGATGTCGGAGGTCTGCGGGAACGAACCGATGGTGGTGGTCGGCAGCGCGGGCAAGGCGAAGCGCGTGCGCTGCACCGACTGGCGTTGCGGAAAGACCGAACTGCGGGCGTCGTCGCCGGCCACGCTGCGCGCCAGGCGCAGCGCCACGTCGGCGCGGTGCACGCGCGGGCTGCTGCGGCGGGCGGCGACGGCGGCGCGGGCGGTCTTGAGTTCGTTCTCGACCGATGCTTCACCGCCATCGAGCACGGCACGCAGCATGCGCAGCTCATCGAGCTTCTCGACGGCGAAGGCGAGCCACGACTTGAGTTCGGCATCGAGCTTGGTCTCCGCCGCGAGGCTGAACGGCACATGCAGCAGCGAGCACGACGGCGCGATCCACAGCTCGCCGCGGTTCTTGTCGACCACCGGGCGCAGCGTGGCAAGCGCGGCATCGGGATCGGTGCGCCAGATGTTGCGGCCATCGACGATGCCGACCGACAGCACCTTGTGCGCCGCAAGCCAGTCGGCCACGCCGGTCAGCTCCTGTGGCGAACGCACCGCGTCCACATGCAGCCCGGCGACCGGCAGCTGGCAGGCCAGGCGCAGGTTGTCGGAGAGCGGTGAGAAGTACGTGGCCAGCAGCAGCTTGGGCGCGCTGCGCGCGAGCTGCCAGTAGGCGCGCTCGAAGGCGTTGCGCCAGGCATCGGGCAGGTCCAGGCCGAGGATGGGTTCGTCGATCTGCACCCACTCCACGCCCTGCTGCTTCAGGCGCGTGAGCACCTGTTCGTACACGGGCAGCAGCGCATCGAGCAGCGAGAAGCGGTCGAAGCCGGCCTCTTTCTCCTTGCCCAGGTACAGGAAGCTCAGCGGTCCGAGCAGCACGGCCTTGACCGCATGCCCGGCCTGCTGCGCCTGCGCCACTTCGTCGAAGAGCCGCGTCGAGGCCAGCTTGAACTGCGTGGCCGCGTTGAACTCGGGCACGAGGTAGTGGTAGTTGGTGTCGAACCACTTGGTCATCTCCAGCGCGAAGGTGCCTTCGGTGCCGTGCTTGCAGCTTTCGTCGTGCACATGCCCCGCGTCGGGAATTTCTTCCTCCACGCCGCGCGCCATCTTGAAGTAGCGCGACAGCTCGGGCTCGTCGCCGAAGAAGTTGAAGCGCGCCGGCTCGCAGCCGAGCAGCTGGATGTGGTTGGCCACCTGGTCGTAGTAGGCGAAGTCGCCGACCGTCACGAAATCGAGCCCTGCATCGCGCTGGGCCTGCCAGTGGCACGCACGCAGTTCCTCGCCGACAGCCTCGAGCGCGGTGCGGTCGATCTCGCCGCGCCAGTGCTTTTCGAGTGCGAACTTCAGTTCGCGGTTGGCGCCCATGCGCGGAAAGCCGAGGGTGTGGGTACGAGTGGTCATTGCAGGTAATCCGGTCGCTTGAATCTTGAGAATCCGCAATGGTCGGCGTTTGGCGTCTATGATTCAAACGAAACCTTTTGCCCATTCACTTGAATCTCATTCATGTTGCAATCGATCCTGGAAATACGCCACCTGCGCACGCTCATCGCGTTGCGCGACACCGGCAGCCTGGTGCGCGCGGCGCAGTTGCTCAACCTCACGCAGTCGGCGTTGTCGCACCAGATCAAGCTGCTCGAAGACCGCTACGGCGCGCAGCTCTTCGAGCGCAAGTCGGTGCCGCCGCAGTTCAGCACCACGGGCCTGCGGCTGCTGCAGTTGGCAGACACTGCATTGCCGCTGATCGAAGAAGCCGAGCGCGATGTGGCGCGCCTCGCGCTCGGACGCAGCGGTCAGTTGCGCATCGTGGTCGAGTGCCACACCTGCTTCGACTGGCTGATGCCCGCAATGGACGCCTTCCGCCAGCGCTGGCCCGAGATCGAACTCGACATCGTCTCGGGCTTCCACCCCGACCCGATCGCGCTGGTGATGCAGAACCGAGCCGAGGTGGCCATCGTTTCCGAGGAAGACCCCGCCGAAACGGTCGACTACCACGCGCTCTTCCGCTTCGAGATCGTCGCGCTGCTCGCCAACGACCATGCGCTCACGGCCAAGACGCACCTCACGGCCAGGCATTTCGCCGACCAGACGCTCATCACCTACCCCGTGCCCGACGAGATGCTCGACATCGTTCGGCAGGTGCTCGCGCCCGCCGGCGTGGAGCCCGCGCACCGGCGCACGACCGAGCTCACCGTGGCGATGCTGCAGCTGGTGGCGAGCGGCCGCGGCGTCGCGACCCTGCCGCTGTGGGCAGTGCAGAACTACCTGGACCGCGGCTACGTCACGGCGCGCCGCGTCGGCAGCAAGGGGCTGACGGGGCGGCTCTACATGGCTTGCACGCAGGGCACGTCCGACCAGCCGTGGCTCGCCGATTTCGTGCGCATCACGCGCGAGAGTTGTTTCAAGAGCCTGCCCGGGATCGAGCTGCTTTGACGGGTGCCTTCTTGCGCGGGCGGGTGACCTTCTTGCTGGCCTCGCCCAGGATCCATCCGCGAAAGGCCGCGACCTTCGGGCGGTCGTGGCTGTTTTCCGGGTACACGAGGTAGTAGGCGAAGTCTTCAAGCCAAGTCACGTCCGACAGCTGCACGAGTCGGCCTTGCGCCAGGTCGTCGGCCACTACTGCGGCGGGCAGCAATGCCGCGCCCTGCCCTGCGAGCACGGCCTTCAGGAGCAAACCCGAGTCGTCGAAAGACGGCCCGCGCGCGGCCCCCGTGTTCTCGATCCCCTGCGCCCCGAACCACAGCGCCCACGCCTTGCGTTCGGCATCGTTCACACGCGGCCAGCGCACGAGGCCGGCCGGCGTCTCGGGCATGCCGAGTCGCTTGACCAATGCAGGCGCAGCGACGGGAACGATCTCCACCGTCAACACGCGCTGGCTGCTCAAACCGTGGTAGCGCCCGAGCCCGTGGCGGATCGCGACATCCACGCCATCGCGCGAGAAGTCGGCCAGCGCACTACTGCTCACCACCTGAAGGTCGATATCCGGATGCGCATCCTGGAAGCCCTTGAGCCGCGGCACCAGCCAGGCGGAAGCGAAGAACGGCGTGGCACTCACGGTGAGGATGCCCGTGTCATCTGGCACCGCGACACGGCGCGTGGCGTCGCTGATCTGCCGGAACGCGTTGCGCACCGGCGGCAGATAGGCCTGGCCGGCGTCCGTGAGGAAGATGCCGCGGTTCACACGGCGAAAGAGCGGAACGCCCAGATGCACCTCCAGCGTCTTGATCAATTGGCTTACCGCGCCGGGCGTCACGCACAACTCATCCGCCGCATTCTTGACGGAGAGATGGCGGGCCGAGGCCTCGAAGGCACGCAGCGCGTTGAGCGGTGGGAGTCGATGCTCTGTCATTTAGTTAATCTGATTCGAAAGCCTCAGAAAATCTGGTTTGCGAGGCGATGTTTCAAGGAGGAATATTCGCACAACGAAACTCAAAAGAGAAACCGTCTTGTTGCATTCCTCCGATCTCCCGAGCCTTAGATATTCTGATCACTCGGGCGCACTCCACTACCTGGAACTCACCGAACTGGCCGCGCGCATCCGCACGCGCCAAGTCTCTCCGGTCACGGTGCTTCGCGCCCAACTCCACCGCATCTCCGCACTGGACGGAGCGCTCCACAGCTACGCGCTGGTGATGCCCGACGCCGCGATGGCGCAGGCCGAAGCGGCGCAGGCGGAGATCGCCGCGGGCCGGTACCGCGGACCGCTGCACGGCGTGCCCATCGCGGTGAAGGACCTGTGCTTCACCGCAGGCTTCGCCACCGCGGGCGGCATGGCGATCCACAAGCACCACATTCCCTTCGAAGATGCGACCGTGGTGCGTCGCCTGAAGGAAGCCGGCGCGGTGCTGCTCGGCAAGCTGCAGCTCACCGAGGGTGCGTACTCCGACCACCACCCGTCCATCACGCCGCCGCGCAATCCGTGGCATGCGGACCATTGGCCCGGCATGTCGTCCAGCGGCTCGGGCGTGGCGACGGCGGCGGGCCTCTGCTACGGCTCGCTGGGTTCCGACACGGGCGGATCGATCCGCTTTCCCTGCGCGGCCAACGGCCTCACCGGCATCAAGCCGAGTTGGGGCCGCGTGAGCCGGTACGGCGTGTTCGAACTTGCCGCCTCGCTGGACCACATCGGCCCGATGGCACGCAGCGCGCTCGATGCCGGCGTGCTGCTCGGTGTGATCGCGGGCAGCGACGAGAACGATCCGACCGCAGCCCTCGACCCAGTGCCCGACTATCTCGCGACGGCGGACCACGGGGTGCGAGGCCTCCGCATCGGCATCGACGCCGCATGGAACAACGACGGCGTGGACCCCGCGACGCAGGCCATGCTGAAAGACGCCGCCGAGACCTTGCGCGCACTCGGCGCCCGCCCTGTCGACCTGCGTTTTCCCGACGTGACGGAGGCGGTGGCGGACTGGTTTCCGCTCTGCGCGGTGGAAGCGGCCGTGGCGCACGAAGCGACCTACCCGTCGCGCAAGGATGCATATGGCCCTGTCCTCGCTTCGGTCATCGAGGACGGCATGTCGGTGAACGGAACAGCGCTTCAGAGAATCCGTCTGCGAAGCATGGCCTTGCGCGGCCGCGTCTCGGCGCTGTTCGCCGACATCGACCTGCTGCTGATCCCGGTGCACCCTTTCGCGTCGCCAACCGTCGCGGCGATGCAGACACTGGGCGAAACGCCGGCACTGGTGTCCGCTCTGCTGCGCTATACCGCGCCCTTCGACATGACCGGCCATCCCACGATCACACTGCCCGGCGGCTTCACCGAAGCCGGCATGCCGCTCGCATTCCAACTCGTCGCGGCGCACATGGACGAAGCCACGCTGGTCCGCGCCGGTGCCGCGTTCCAGGCCGTGACCACATGGCATCGGCGCCATCCGCTGGACTGAAGAAGAACATGGAGACCTCTCCCTTGACCCATGCATCCCCCTCGCCGCGCGCGCGCCTCTTCCGCGGCTGGCTCGTGGTCGCGGGCGCCTTCGCCGTGACCCTCGTGGGCTTCGGCAGCGCCTACACCTTCAGCGCCTTTCTCGAATCGCTGCAGCGCGACTTCGGCGCCTCGCGCGGCTCGGTGTCGCTGGTGTTCTCGCTCGCGGGCTTTCTCTACTTCGGGCTGGGCGTCATCAGCGGACCGCTTGCCGATCGATGGGGTTCGCGGCGGCTCGCGGTCGCGGGCATGGTGCTGGTCGGGCTGGGCCTCGCCCTCGCGGGGCAGGCGCAGAGCCTGACGCAGATCTACCTTGCGTACGGGCTCGGCGTGGGCCTGGGCGTCGGCGCGTCGTATGTGCCGGTGCTCGGCGCGGTACAGCGCTGGTTCGTCAAGCGGCGCGGATTCGCGTCGGGCATTACGGTCAGCGGCATCGGCGTGGGCACGCTGGTGATGCCGCCGCTGGCGTCGTTCCTCATCGAAGGCATCGGATGGCGCCACGCCTATCTGGCGCTCGGCGTGCTCGCCGTGGTGGTGGGCGTGGGCATGGCGCTCTTCATCGAGAACGACCCGCGCGACCGCGGGCTCGGGCCCGACGGCGATCCGCCGCAACCGCAAACGTCATCGACCAAGCCCGCAGGCGCGACGGTGCGGGAAGCGGTCACATCGCGACGCTTCGCCGGCCTCTTCGCGGCTTGCCTCATCAGTTCGTTCGGCCTGTTCGTGCCCTTCGTCCACCTCGTGCCGTACGCGCTCGACCATGGTGTGCCGTCGACTTCCGCAGTGCTGCTGCTCGGCGCCATCGGCGTCGGCAGCACGGCGGGCCGGTTCTTCCTCGGCGGGCTGGCCGACCGCATCGGCCGCCAGCTCGCGCTGCCGCTGATGTCGGCGGGCATGGCGCTGTCACTCGTGGTCTGGGCGGTGTCCGGTGGGTTCTGGGGGCTGGCCGTGTTCGCGTTCGCCTACGGCGTGTTCTACGGCGGCTTCGTCGCGCTGCTGCCGGCGCTGGTGATGGACTACTTCGGCGGGCGCAACATCAGCGCGATCATCGGCGTGCTCTACACCAGCGTGGCCGTGGGCACGCTGGTCGGGCCGAGCGCGGCGGGTTTTGCGTTCGACATCAGCCGCAGCTACCTGCTGCCGATCGTCGCCAGCATCGGCGCGAACCTCGTCGCGGCCGGCATCCTGCTGGCGATGGCCCGGCGCGATGCTTCGGTAAAACCGGCCGCGGCCGGCGCAGCGCGGGGTACAGTCGGGAATGAACCCACAACCGCCCGCCGCCCCTAGCCCCGCTCCCGCGGCTGCCCCCGAAGTCGTGACCGAAGCCCAGGCGTTCACGCGTGCCTGGATGGTCTTTGTCGTATTGGTCGCGGTGGTGCTCGGCGTGCTGTGGGCCGTGAAGGTCCATTTCGGCTGAGCGCCGGAAAACAGGCAGCCTTCAGGAAGCCTTCTGCACCAGCTTCAGCACGCTGGAGAAATCCAGCGCGCCATGGCCCGCGAGGCTGTGCGCCGCATACAGGCTGCGTGCGAGGCCACCGAGCGGCGTGGCGGCGCGAACCGCCGCCGCGTTCTCCTGCGCCAGGCCCAGGTCCTTGAGCATCAGGTCGGTGCCGAAGCCGCCCGCGTAGTTCTTCGAAGCCGGCGACGTCTCCATCACGCCCGGCATCGGGTTGTACTTTTCGAGCGCCCAGTTGCCGCCCGAGCTGCGGCGCATGATTTCGGAGAGCACCTTCGGATCGAGCCCGTTCGCCACGCCGAGCGCCAGCGCCTCGGAGGTGCCGATCATCAGGATACCGAGCAGCATGTTGTTGCAGATCTTCGCGGTCTGCCCCGCACCCGCTGCGCCGGCGTGGAAGATGTTGGCGCCCATCTTCTCCAGCACCGGTCGCGCGCGCTCCAGGTCCTTGGTTTCGCCGCCGACCATGAAGGTCAGCGTTCCGGCGATCGCACCGCCGGTGCCGCCCGACACAGGCGCATCGATCATCGCCACGCCCTTGGCAGCCGCAGCTTCGGCCACCTTGCGCGACGTGGCGGCGGCGATGGTGCTGCTGTCGATCACGAGCGTGCCGGCCTCGATGCTTTCCAGCAGGCCAGGCTTGCCCGCGCCGCCGAGGAACAGGCCCTCGACGTGCGCGCTGGCGGGCAGCATGCTGATGACGACTTCGGCATCGGCCACGGTTTCGGCAGCCGACTTAGCGATGGGCAAGCCCTCGGCACCGAACTTCTTGCAGGCCTCGGCCGAAAGGTCGAATGCGCTGAGCGTGTGGCCGGCCTTGAGCAGGTTCAGGGCCATCGGGCCGCCCATGTTGCCGAGGCCGATGAATGCGATCTTCATGATGTGTTTGTCTCCGTTGTCTTTTATGAATGAGGCGTCAGACCAATGAGGCGAGCTCCGCGGGCATTTCGCCGCGCGGCCGCAGGTGGTCTTCGATGAAGGCGGGCGTGATCTCTTCGATGGTGGCGGGCGACCACTTGGGATTGCGGTCCTTGTCGATCAGCACTGCGCGGATGCCTTCGGCGAAATCCTTGTGCGCACAGAAGCCGAGCGACGCCCAGTATTCGAGCCGGAACACCTCGGCCAGCGACATGCGGTGCACACGCTGCCAGAGCTCGAAGCTCAGTGCGGCCGAGCTCGGAGCGCCCTTCACGAAGGTCTTGGAGGCGGACTGCAGCCACGGGTCTTCGCTTTGCAGGTTGCGCAGGCGGTTGGCGATGTCGAGCAGGTCGTCTCCGGCCATCAGCGCGTTGATGGTGTCGTAGTGCTCGCGCACCTTCGAAGCCGGCAGCTCGGCGCCTTCACCGGCCTTCGCGAGGATGCGCGAGAGCGTGGCGCGGTCGGCCTTGCCCTCGCCCGCCCATGCCGCGGAGGCGATGGCGTCGAGCACCTCGCTCTTGCGCTCCTGCGGCACCAGAACATCGGCCAGCCCACAGAAGATCGCATCGGACGCGTTGAGATTCGCGGCTGTCAGCGCCAGGAACAGTCCTGTGCGGCCCGGCGTGCGGCGCAGGAACCAGCTCCCGCCCACATCGGGGTACAGGCCGATGGCGATCTCGGGCATCGCGATGCGGCTCTGCGACGTCACCACGCGGTGCGAGCAGCCCGTCATCAGGCCCACGCCGCCGCCCATCACGATGCCATGGCCCCAGCACAGGAACGGCTTGGGAAAGGTGTGGATCAGGTAGTCGAGCTCGTACTCTTCGCGGAAGAAGTCTTCGGCATAGGTGTTGCGCGCGGGGCCGCATTCCAGCAGCGTCTGATAGAGCTGGCGCAGGTCGCCGCCCGCGCAGAAGGCCTTCTCGCCGGCGGCCTGCAGCAGCACGCCGACGATGCCGTCGTCTTTCGCCCATTCGCGCAGCTTGGGCGTGAGCAGGCGCACCATGTCCACGGAGAGCGCGTTGAGCGAGGCCGGTGCGTTGAGCGTGGCAGTAGCGAAGCGCTTGCCGCCGGCGGTCTTGATTTCGTCGAAGAGAACTACGGAGTCGGTCATTGTCTTGAGGGGTTCTGGATGCGGGGCGTCAGCGGATATCGCTGTCCCCTTCCAGCAATTTTCGCGCAACGATCACGCGCATGATTTCGTTGGTGCCTTCCAGGATCTGGTGCACGCGGGTGTCGCGCACCAGGCGCTCCAGCGGAAACTCGCTGAGGTAGCCGTAGCCGCCGTGCAACTGCAGCGCGTCGTTGCAGACGTTGAAGCCCGCATCGGTCGCGAAACGCTTGGCCATCGCGCAGTAGGTGCTGGCGTCGGCATGGCCCGCGTCGAGCTTCGACGCGGCAAGCCGCACCATCTGGCGCGCCGCGACCAGTTCGGTCGCCATGTCGGCCAGCTTGAACTGCAGCGCCTGGAAGCTCGCGATCGGCTTGCCGAACTGCTGGCGTTCATGCAGGTAGCGGCGCGCCGCATCGAGCGCGCCCTGCGCCGCGCCCACCGAGCAGGTCGCGATGTTGATGCGCCCGCCGTCGAGCCCCTTCATCGCGATGCGAAAGCCCTCGCCTTCCTTGCCCAGCAGGTTTTCGGCCGGGATGCGCACGTTGTCGAAGTTGATGGTGCGCGTGGGCTGGCTGTTCCAGCCCATCTTGTGTTCCTTCTTGCCGTAGCTCACGCCAGGTGCATCGGCCGGCACCGCAAAGGCCGAGATGCCGCTCGCACCCGCACCGCCGGTACGCGCCATCAGCACCAGCACGTCAGTGGAACCGGCGCCCGAAATAAAGGCCTTGCCGCCGTTGATGACGTACTCGGCGCCCTGCAACTCAGCGCGCGTCTTCAGCGAGCCCGCATCCGACCCGGCACCCGGCTCGGTGAGGCAGTACGAAGCCAGCTTGCGCCCGCTCGTCAGGTCCTCGCCCCACTGCTGAGCCACCGCATCGGTCGCCCAGGTGCCGAGCATCCAGGTCGCCATGTTGTGGATCGTGATGAAGGCCGTGGTCGACGGATCGACCGCGGCCATCTCCTCGAACACCAGCGCCGAATCGAGCCGCGGCAGGCCAAGGCCGCCGACGCGCTCGGGCGCATAGAGCCCGCAGAAGCCCAGCTCACCGGCCTTGGCGATGGCCTCCTTCGGGAAGATCGCTTCCGCATCCCACTGCGCCGCATGCGGCGCGAATTCAGCCTGCGCGAAGTCGCGCGCGGTCTGCGCAAAGGCGTCCTGTTCTTCGGACAGTTCGAAGTTCATTGTTCGCGGCCCTTCCAGCGATCGAGTTCGGCGGTCCGTTTCCGGGTCGATTTCTCCAGGCATGTGCTGAACACCAGCGGCCAGATGGAGCCACCTTCGTTCGCTTTCGAAGCCCGCTTGCACGCGGGGTCGCGGCCCTTGAGCCATGCGCGCTGCTCGTTGCGCAGCGCGACGCGCATCTGCGGCGAAAGCGTCTTCATCACATCACCGTATCGGATGTTGAGCTCGGCATCGGCTGCACGAAAATCGCGTGCCGCGCAGGCGTTCATCTGCTGCTGGTTGCCATTGGGATCGCAGTCGTCCGCGTCGGCGGCCGCCTGCGCGCTGCCGGCAAGCAAAGCGAGCGCCGCCACCACGCCCCAGGCCGCGACGCGAAGCGTTTTCCTCACTTGAGGCTGATGGTCGTGTTGACGCCGTGCGAGACGGTGCTGTCGTCGAACCAGCGTGCCGTCACGGTCTTGGTCTGCGTGTAGAACATGATGACCTGCTTGCCGTACGGGCCGAGGTCACCGAGCTTGGAGGCACGCGAACCGGTGAACGAGAACATCGGCACCGGCACCGGGATCGGCACGTTGATGCCGACCTGGCCCACGTCGATGTCTTCCTGGAAGCGGCGGGCCGCGGCGCCCGACTGCGTGAAGATCGCCGTGCCGTTGCCGTTCGGGTTGCTGTTGATCAGTTCGATGGCTTCGTCGATGGTCTCGGCATCGGCAATGCACAGCACCGGGCCGAACACTTCCTGGTCATAGATCGTCATGCCGGGCTTCACGCCGGTGAAGATCGTCGGGCCGACGAAGTTGCCCTTCTCGTAACCGGGCACGGTGGGCTTGCGGCCATCGAGCACCAGCTCGGCGCCATCGGCCAGGCCGCGTTCGATGAGGTGATTGACGCGGTCGTACGCAGCGCATGAAACCAGCGGTCCCACGTCCACGCCCTTCTCGGTGCCGGCGCCGATCTTCAGCGTCTTGGCCTTGGCGATCAGCTCGGGCACCCAGTTGCGGGCTTCGCCCACCAGCACCGCCACCGATACCGCCATGCAGCGCTGGCCCGCCGCACCGAAGCTCGCACCGGCCAATGCATTGAGCGTCTGCTCCTTGTTCGCGTCGGGCATCACGATCGCGTGGTTCTTCGCGCCCATCATGCATTGCGCGCGCTTGCCTGCCAGCGTGGCGCGGTTGTAGACATGCGTGCCGACCTTGGTCG
The DNA here is from genome assembly GCF_030815625.1 of Variovorax sp. W1I1. Classification (NCBI taxonomy): domain Bacteria; kingdom Pseudomonadati; phylum Pseudomonadota; class Betaproteobacteria; order Burkholderiales; family Comamonadaceae; genus Variovorax; species Variovorax sp. W1I1. The sequence continues at coordinate 3,591,486 of NZ_JAUSWZ010000001.1, forward strand.
AGCCGACGAAGCTGATCGCCTTGATGTCCTTGTGGTCGCAGATGCCGTTGACGATGGCCTCGCCGCCATGCACCACGTTCAGCACGCCGGGCGGAATGCCGGCTTCGAGCGCCAGTTCGCACAGACGCATGGTGACCATCGGGTCTTGTTCGGAAGGCTTCAGCACGAAGGTGTTGCCCGTGACGATGGCCATCGGGAACATCCACAGCGGAATCATCGCGGGGAAGTTGAACGGCGTGATGCCGGCGCACACGCCCAGCGGCTGCAGCAGCGTGTAGGTATCGACGCCATTGGCCACGTTGTTGGCCAATTCGCCCAGTTGCAGGTTGCCGATGTTCGATGCGTGCTCCACCACTTCGAGGCCGCGGAACACGTCGCCTTCGGCATCAGGCAGGGTCTTGCCCTGTTCCGCCGTGAGGATGGCGGCCAGCTCGCCCATGTTCTCGCGAATGAGCTGCTGCAGCTTCAGGAAGATGCGTGCGCGCGCGCCGATGGGGGTCTTGCGCCAGGTCTTGAAGGCTTCCTTGGCGGAAGCCACGGCGGCATCGAGTTCGGCCTGCGTTGCGAAGGGCACGCGGGCCAGCACCTGCTGGGTGGCCGGGTTGACGATGTCGCGCCATTCGGTGGTCTTGGATTCGACGAGCTTGCCGCCGATCAAGAGCTTGACGGTGGCGATCTGGGTCGAGGGCGTGGTGGTGGCGTCCATTGGGTTTTGTCTCCTGTGAATCTCTGCGAAAACTGAAAAGGCGATGCCGGTCGGTGCCGGTGCAGCCCGCATCGTAGCTTTGCAGATTTGCTATGACAATAGACAAATATGCGCCACGGCTTTGCAAAAATGCAGAGGCCAACACAGGCGAACACAAGGACACGCACGCACATGGACTGGGACAACCTGCGCTACTTCCTGGAACTGGCCCGCTCCGGCACGCTGATGAGCGCCGCGCGCCGGCTCGAGGTGGATCACACCACGGTCGCGCGGCGCATCCAGTCGCTCGAAAAGGAAGTCGGCGCGCCGCTCTTCTCGCGCGAAGCGGGCGGCCACAGGCTCACCGAAGCGGGCCGCCGGCTGCAGCCGCAGGTCGAGGCGATGGAGAGCGCCTTCCAGGCCGTGGAGAGCACCGCGCCGGCCTCGCAGGAAGGCCTGTCGGGGCTGGTGCGCATCGGCGCGACCGAGGGCTTCGGCACGGTGGTGCTGGCGCCGCAGCTCGCGCTCTTCGCGCTGCAGCACCCCAAGCTCACCATCGACCTGCTCGCGATGCCGCGCCTCGTGCACCTGTCGCGGCGCGAGGCCGACATCGTGATCTCGCTCGAACGCCCGGCGCGCGGGCCGGTGGTGGTGACCAAGCTCACCGACTACACGCTGCGGCTCTATGCGTCCAAGCAATACCTCGCGGCGCACAAGCCGATCAAGACGCGCGAGGATTTGCGCGGCCACACCTTCATCAGTTATGTGGACGACCTGCTGTTCAGCAAGGAGCTGCAGTACCTCGATGAATTGCATCGTCCCGATGCGTTTGCGCTTCGCAGCACGAGCGTGCTGGCGCAGCACAGCGCGGTGGTGGCGGGAGCGGGGATTGCGGTATTGCCGGCCTTCATCGCAGAGAAAGACAGCGCGCTGAAGCCGGTGCTGCGGGGGCAAGCGAACTTCACGCGCACGTTCTGGATGTCGATGCCGGCGGAGACCAAGCATCTCGTGCGCATGCAAGCCGTATGGAACTTCCTGCGCGAGGCGGCAGAGGCGCAGCAATCGTTGCTGCTGCCGCAGAATGCGGAAAAATCGGAAGACCCGGCAGGCGCGCCGCAACGGCCGCCGCGTCCGCGCAAGCCGGCCCTGTAGCTACCACCCAGGAGACACGCATGCCCCGTCATCGCCCCGCTCGGCTCGAACACATCGCAGGCATCGGCGTCGATCGCATGGGCGCCATCGCCGACGATGCGGACGGCCCGCCTTTTCTCAGGCTCGAAAACCTCGACGTCGACATTCCGCCCGACCCCGAAGCCGTTGCACGAACCGTGCGCGCGGCTTCGGAAGATTCGGACAACAGCTACCTGCCCTTCGTCGGTCAATCGCGATTGCGCGAGGTCGCGGCGCGGCATGTGTCGGCGCTCTCGGGCGTTGACTACAAGGCACGCAATTGCGTGATCTCCGCAGGCGGGCTCTCGGGCATCCTCAATGCGCTGCTCGCGACGGTCGAGGTGGGCGACGAGGTGCTGGTGACCGATCCGACCTATGCGGGCCTGCTCAATCGCATCCGGCTGGCGGGTGGAACGCCGAAGTACGTGCCCTTCATCTTCACGCCGGGCGGCGAATGGAAGCTCGATCGCGCGGCGCTGCAGGCGGCCATCGGCCCTCGTGTGCGCGTGATGCTGCTGATGTCGCCGTCGATGCCGTCCGGCGGCTACTTCGACAACGACGACTGGCGCGCCATCGCCGCGCTGTGCGTGCAGCACGATCTGACCCTGATCCTCGACACGGCCATGGAGCGCCTGCTCTACGACAGCCGCAAGGTGATTCACCCGGCCGGCCTCCCCGGCATGGCCGAGCGCACGATCACCGTGGGCTCGTCGGCCAAGGAGCTGCGCATGATCGGCTGGCGCGTAGGCTGGACCGTCGCGCCCGAGAGCTACATGCCCGATCTCGTGGCCGTGTCGCTCGCGAACGTCGTGGTGCCGGTGGGCATCGCTCAGGATGCGGTGGCGACAGCGCTGGAACAGTCGGCGCACACGCTCGCGTCCTATGTGGCGGAGCTCGAGCGCAGGCGCGACACGGTGCTGAATGAACTCAAGGGGCTGCCCGTCGGCATTCCGGCCGGCGGTTGGTCACTGCTCCTGCGCACGAGCGATTTCGGGATCGATGGGCAGACGCTGTCAGAACGCCTGTTGAAAGCACGCGTCTGCGCGACGGCGATGCGCGGCTGGGGCGAAACACATGGCGCGCAGTACCTGCGCTTTGTGTTCTCCAACGAACCGGTCGAGCGCCTGCGCGGCCTCGGCGACAAGGTGCGAGCCGCGCTGGGCGCCTGAACGCTTGATCGCTCAGGAGAAAAGGCGCTTCAGGAACCCCGGCTTGGGCACCGGCGCCGCGGCTTTTTCCAGCAGGTCGATCAGCCCTTTGACGCGCGGCTTCTTGAGCATCCGCGCGTAGTCGATGTAGCTTTCTTCCTTGTCCATGCGGTAGAACTGCGGCGGCATCGGCAGGCCTTGCACGCCCGTGAGCAGCACGCGCAGCGCGTCGATCTGGTTCATACGGATCGCGCTCGTGATCGCGGTTTCGCCGAACGAAGGAATGATCTCGTTGGGCTTCGCGAGCCCGGCGTCCAGCAGCGTCTTGATCGCCGCGGCATCGCCTTCGACCGCCGCCGCACCCAGCGCTTCGAGCGCCGCGAGCTTTTCCGGCGAAAGGCTGGCCTGATAAGCATCGCTGCGCTTGTCGTCTTCGTCGCGCGCGTCGCCGCCGGTCATCGTCATGAAGTCGGTCACGAGCGCCACGGGTTCGCCGGATGCGTCCAGAGCCCAGAAGCTCGGGTAGCTGCCGTCGCCCCAGCCGGAGCGAAAGATCACCATGTTGCTCGCCGAACCCGGCCCGAGCGGATAGTGGTCGATGACGTCGGCATCGCCCATCTCGCCGGCGAGCACATCGTCGTAGTAGTTGCTGTAGTCGGGATCGGCGGCTTCGCGCTTGTCGCGCTCGGCCATGGCTACGGCGGCGTCGGGGTCCATGAAACAGCCGAGGCCGGCGTCGACCGGGTAACCGTAGAACTCGTCGTCGCCCAGCGTGTCGAGCGACTCCCCTTCCATCAACGCCATCTGCCAGGTCAGGTCGGCGATGCGCAGGCTGCCGCGGTCACGCAGCCACAGCACGGCCAGCGCATGCTGACCCTTGTCGTGCAGCACCTCGACGGGAAACGCGCCGCGCGCCTGCAGTTCGCGCGCGAAGGGCTGGCGCTCGGGCTGCACCAGCGGATCGCAGGCCACGATGCGGCCGCTCGTGATGTTCACGGCGCCGCAAGGCTGACGCTGCAGATGCACGGCGCGCAGTGCCTCGTCGTCGAGAAAGATGGTGCGGAGGTTGTCGATGTCGAGGTAGGCCATGCGCGCAGTTTCTCATCCCGCCATGACGAAGGGCCGCGAAAGCGGCCCTTGTCGGTGTCGGATGCGAGCGCCTTTACTGGATCAGCTTGGCACCCGTCTTCGCCTGCAGCGCATCGAAGCTCACGCCGGGCGCGAGCTCGACCACCTTCAGGCCTTCGGGCACCACGTCCATCACCGCGAGGTCGGTGATGATGCGGTCGACCACGGCCACGCCGGTCAGCGGCAGGGTGCATTTCTCGAGGATCTTGAAGTCCTCGGTGCCGTCCTTCTTCTTGGCCACGTGCTCCATCAGCACGATCACGCGCTTGACGCCCGCCACGAGGTCCATCGCGCCGCCCATGCCCTTGACCATCTTGCCGGGGATCATCCAGTTGGCGAGGTCGCCTTCGGTGCTCACCTGCATCGCGCCGAGGATCGACAGGTTGATCTTGCCGCCGCGGATCATCGCGAAGCTGTCGTGGCTGCCGAAGATGGCCGAGCCGGGGATGGTGGTCACGGTCTGCTTGCCGGCATTGATGAGGTCGGCGTCGACGTTGTCTTCAGTGGGGAAGGCGCCGATGCCCAGCATGCCGTTCTCGCTCTGCAGCCAGACTTCCTTGGTGCCGGTGTGGTTCGCCACCAGCGTCGGGATGCCGATGCCGAGGTTCACGTAGAAGCCGTCTTCGAGTTCTTGCGCGGCACGGGCCGCCATCTGGTCTTGGGTCCAGGGCATCTCAGGCTCCTTCTTTCTTGTTGACGGGCACGGTGGGCACGGGCTGTTCGCTGCCGGCCGCGGCCTGCGCGATCGCGGCCTGCGCCTCGACCTTCGCGGCGGCGGCATCGACCGGCGCCGCGGCGCTCACGGTGCGCTTCTCGATGCGCTTCTCGGGATTGCTGTTGAGCACGATGCGGTGCACATAGATGCCCGGCAGGTGGATGTCGTCGGGGGCCAGCTCGCCCACTTCGACGATCTTCTCGACCTCGACGATGCAGATCTTGCCGGCCATCGCGGCGGCCGGGTTGAAGTTGCGCGCCGTGAGACGGAAGCGCAGGTTGCCCGACTTGTCGGCCACGTCGGCCTTCACGAGCGCCACATCGGGCACCAGCGAGCGTTCCATGACGTAGGTCTCGCCGTCGAACTCGCGCAGTTCCTTGCCTTCGGCCACTTGCGTGCCCACGCCGGTCTTGGTGAAGAAGGCCGGAATGCCGGCGCCGCCCGCGCGCAGCTTCTCGGCCAGCGTGCCCTGCGGCGTGAATTCGAGGGCCAGTTCGCCTGCGAGGTACTGGCGCTCGAACTCCTTGTTCTCGCCCACGTACGACGCGATCATCTTCTTGATCTGGCGCGTCTCGAGCAGCTTGCCGAGACCGAAGCCGTCGACGCCCGCGTTGTTCGAGATGACGGTGAGGTTCTGCGCGCCGGAGTCCTTCAGCGCCTCGATCAGCGCTTCGGGAATGCCGCACAGGCCGAAGCCGCCGACCGCGAGCATCTGCCCGTCGGCCACGACCCCCTTGAGTGCCGCGTCTGCGGAGGGATAAATCTTGTTCACTCGGGCTCCTTGATGGAATGGTGAGAGTGGGTGGGTGATTGGGTGGGAAGCCGTCAACGATACTACGTACCCGCATACGTAGTATTTCGTAATGGTGACCCCCGATGCCCGAGATCGATTACCGGCTGGCTTTTGAACATGCACCCGTCGGCATGGTGGTTTCGAGCAACCGCACCATCGTGGCCTGCAACCTGCGCGTGTGCGAGATCTTCGGCGCAACGCCCTCCGCACTGGTGGGGCATTCGTTCAGCATCCTGTACCCGAGCGTGGTGGAGTTCGAGCGCATCGGCAAGCGCATGGAGCCGTTCCTCAACGCCAACGGCAACTACGCCGACAACCGCATGATGAAGCGGCTGGGCGGCCTGCACGGCGCCATCGCCGGCGAGACCTTCTGGTGCCACGTCACCGGCCACGCGATGAACCGCGCGGCGCCGCACGAAGCCGGCATATGGACCTTCGAGGACCTGGGCTCGCGCCGCGCCGTGAAGGCCGAGCTCACGCCGCGCGAGCGCGAGGTGGCGGCGCAGGTGATGCAGGGGCTGACCTCCAAGGAAATCGGCAAGGCGCTGGGCATCAGCCACCGCACGGTCGAGCTGCACAGGGCGCGGCTGATGCGCAAGTACGCGGCGGCGACCACCGCGGAGCTGGTTCAGAAGCTCATCGCGGGCTGACTCTGCGCAGCAAGCCGACCCCGCGGGGCCGGCCTCATGTTTCGTCTGTAATCCGCGCCCGCTTCATCTGCATCGAAGTGCGGGCGGACGCAATTCGCGCGGAACGTTGGGCTCCGAAAGTACGGAACATCAGTTCCCCTACCCCACTCCCTGCACAAGGACCCAGCCCCATGAACCGTCGCTCTTTCTCCGCCGCCATCGTCGCAGGCGTTGCCGCATCCACCCTCTCTACGCGGGGCCTCGCGCAGACGCTGGCACCGGGCGTGCGCAACGTGGTGCTGGTGCATGGCGCCTACGCCGACGGCTCGTGCTGGTCCGACGTGATCGGGCGGCTGCAGCAAGCGGGCCTGAAGGCCACCGCGGTGCAGAACCCGCTGACCTCGCTGGCTGACGACGTGGAGGCCACGCGGCGCATCCTGGCCTTGCAGGACGGCCCGACGGTGCTGGTCGGCCACTCGTGGGCTGGCACGGTGATCAGCGAGGCCGGCGTCGACCCCAAGGTGTCGGCGCTGGTCTACGTGGCCGCGCGTGCCCCCGATGCCGGCGAAGACTACGGCGCGCTCGCCGCGAAGTTCCCCACGCCGCCCGCCACCGCCGGCCTGGTCAAGGCGAACGGCTTTGCGCAACTGGGCGAAGAGGCGTTCCTGCGCGACTTCGCGGGCGATCTCGACCCGGCCAAGGCACGTGTGCTGTACGCCGTGCAGGGCCGCATCTCCGACACGCTGTTCGCCTCACGCACCACGCAGGCTGCATGGCGCACCAAGCCCTCGTGGTACGCCGTGTCGACCCAGGACCGCACCACCTCGCCCGAGCTGGAGCGCTTTCTCGCCAAGCGGATGAAGGCGAAGACGATCGAGATCGAATCCAGCCATCTCTCGCTGATTTCGCACCCGGACCGGATCGCCAACCTGATCCTGGAGGCAGCGGGAAGTTCCAGGCCGTGACCCGCGGATCGTTGCGAAAACGGAAACGCCGCATCGACAAAAGCCCCGTGCCGCGCCCCATTCGGAGGTCTATCTTTGAACCCATGCGAACAAGCTGTTCGCAGCCACTCAGGAGTATTTGATATGTCCACAGCACTTCATTCCGAAAAGAACCTCCTTCAGCAAACGAAGCTGTCGGTCGCCCAGGTCCATGCCATTGCCACGCACCGCCTGCCGGTGACCCTGACGTTGGCCGCGATCATCCTGTCGGTGCTCGGCGTCAAGGCGTAGCCGAGGCACGCTTTCATCGCTTGCTGATTTCAGGGCGCGAGCTCTGAAATCTCGATGAGGTTCAGGTCGGGGTCGCGCACGTAGACCGAGCGGATGCGCGACGTCGCGCCCGTGCGCATGACCGGGCCTTCGATGATCGCCACGCCCTTCTCGCCCAGGCGCTCGATGACCGCTTCGAGCGGCACGCTGGCGATGAAGCACAGGTCCAGTGAGCCGGGCGTGGGCACATCGGCCTTCGGCTCGAACTCGTGCCCCTTCACATGCAGGTTGATCTTCTGGTTGCCGAAGCGAAAGGCCTTGCGGCCGGCACCGAAAGTCTCCAGCGTCATGCCCAACACGTCGACGTAGAAGCGCACGCAGGCTTCTTCGTTGGCGGTCGTGAGCACCAGGTGATCCAGGTGGTCGATCATGGAAGTCTTTCTGCTTGTGCGAAAGCAGGCGACTTTAGAAGCAGATCGCGATGAAGAGAAGTGCCCATTCGGCAGCGGGACCTCGCGAATCACGAAGGCCCGCCCTCTGTTCGCCCTATTTCTTCTTCAGCGTGGATGCCGGCTTTGCAACGACCGGCGGCGCCGCTGGCGCCTTGACCCAGCCGCGCAGCATCACGCCCAGGCAGATGCCGGCCGCGAAGATCACCCAGTACACCCAAGCCGGCAGGTTCTCCGCGCCGCTGTGCAGGTTCATGCCGAAGGCGGCGCCGATCGCCATCAGCGGAAAGGTCAGCGCGGCGATGGTGTTGAGCTTGTGCTGCGCGCGGCTCACCTCGATACCCGCACGCGCCTGTTCTTCGGCCGCGTGCGCGAGGCGGTAGTCCAGCGACATGCGGGTGTCCGCCAGGAGCAACTCCATGCCGCGCGTGATCTCGACCGCCATGTCGCGCAGGTCGATGAGCATCAGGTCGTCCTTGGCCGCTTCGCGGGCCGCCTGCAGCGTGGCCTGCATGTTCATCGCGGCGCGCGTGAGCGGAATCAGCGGGCCGAGGATCTGGAACAGCTCCTCCGCCGTTTCCGCCGACTGGTGCCGGATCTCGAAGGTGCTGAACGCCGCGCGGTAGCTCTCCAGCAGCTTGGCGAGCGCCCGTTCGCCGGGGTTGTTGCCCTTGTGCAGCCACGCCCCATCGGGCTTGCGCAGGAACACCGCGGGCTTGCGCTCGGTGCCGGAGCCGGTGGGCGGCTCGTGCAGGATCACCATCAGGTGGCCCTGCTCGTGGATGACGCGCTGCGCGCCGTAGGTGGTTCCGCCCAGGCGCTGCTGCATCTCGGGAGGCAGCTCCCAGTCGTAGTCGATTCGTCTCGCCATCAGTCGGCCCGCAGTTCTTTCCACAAGGTGTCGAATTCGTCCGCGAAGCGGCGAACGAGCGAAGGGTCGTTGCTGAGGATCACGTTCTCCTCGTTGTAGTCGCTGGCGCTGCGCGTCCAGTTGTAGCTGCCGTTGACGAGTCGCGCACCGTCGAAGATCGCGAACTTGTGGTGCATGTGCGCCTCGGTGCGGTCCACCGCGACCGGAACGCCGGCCGCGCGCAGCTGGCCGACGTCGCTGCCGCGATCGAACTCCTTGTCGTTGTCGGTGATGAATCGCACCGCCACCCCGCGCCGCTGCGCGGCCAGCACCTCGGCTGTGATGCGGTCGTCCGACAGCGTGAAGACGCACAGGTCGATCGAGCGCTTCGCTTCCCTCAGCTGCTGGTTGATCGCCTGCAGGCAGGCCGTGCCCGGGCTGAAGAAGGCCTGCGAGCGCACCGCCACCGCATCCGGCGAACGGCCGGTGTCGATCGCGCGGACCACGCCTTCGAGCCACTTGAGCAACGACAGCTGCTCCGGATCGGTAGTGCGTGCACGCACCAGGTCGAAGGCACGGTTGCGCAGTTGGCGCAGGCCGTCTTCGGGTGGCGAGGCTTCGCGCAGGGTATGGACCAGCACGCGGCGCTCGTCGTCGCTCAGGCGGGCATCGGCCATGGTGGCGTCGAGCTGGGCGAGCAGTTCGGGCAGTGCGGACATCAGTGATCCTTGTCGGGTTTGGGCGCAGGCGTGCGCTTCGGTGCCGCGCGGGTTGCCTGCACCTCTGCCGCGAGGCGCTCCATGTCCTGCTTGATCGACCGGTCGAGCTCCAGCCGGCGCTCGGTGGCGGTCACCAGCGGCAGGATCAGCTCGCGGTAGGTGACCGCGATCTGCAGCATGGCGTCGGCCAGGCGTTGGCTTTCGCTCGGCCCTTCGGCCACCGGTTTTGGCTCGGGCTTGAGCGCATCGACCGCGCGCGCCACGTCGAGCATGCTGCTCGCGATGCGCTGGCTGCCGTCGACGTCGGCACCGCCGAGCTTGCGCTGCCGCACGAACTCCTCGCAGATGGCGGTCCAGCGTGCGCTCTCTTCCGGCGTCGGGCTGCCCAGCAGTTGCGCGAGGCGCAGCAGGTTTTCTTCAGCGCCGGTGGTCAGCGTCTGCGCCTCGCCGCGGTAGTGGTCGCGCAGGAGCGCATCGAGCTCGTCGTCGCGCATCAGCGCGGTGATCTTGCCCGCGAGCTTGGTCATGTTGCGGTAGCTGCCCTGCAGCTTGAAGGGCGGCGCGACGCGGTAGCTCTCCTGCTGCGCGGCCGATTCGATGTATGCGAGGTTGACCTTGAGCAGCAGGTCGCGCGCGCGGAACAGGCGCTGCAGCAGCGCCTTGATCTCTTCCAGCTCGACCGCGCTGTAGGCATGCGAGAGTGCGCTGCTCGGCACGTCGTGGCCCTGCGCCATCTTCACCAGCAGTTGCACGTCCTTCGGGTCGCGCGAAGCCAGCGGCATCAGCGTGGGGTTGGAGGTCAGGCTGTTCTCGATGTACGAGAGCGCGAAGGCCGCCTCGCGGCCCGAGAGCACATCGCCCAGGTTGTAGATGTCGGCGCGGTTGGCCAGCATGTCCGGGATCTTGAACACGTCGCCCGACTCGGTGTACGGGTTCCCCGCCATCACGATGGCGAAGCGCTTGCCCCGCATGTCGTAGCTGCGCGGCTCGCCGTTCCACACGCCCTCGATGCGGCGCGTGCCGTCGGCCAGCGCGATGAACTTCTGCAAAAACTCGGGGCTCGTGTGCTGGATGTCGTCCAGGTACAGCATCACGTTGCTTCCCATCGCGAGGCCCAGGTTGAGCTTTTCCAGCTCCTGCCTTGCCGCGCTGTTGGGCGCGTTGGCCGGGTCGATGGCCGTCACGCCGTGGCCGAGCGCCGGGCAGTTGATGCGCACGAAGATGAGGCCGAGCCGGTCCGCCACGTACTCCATCAGCGTCGTCTTGCCGTAGCCGGGCGGCGAAATCAGCAGCAGCAGGCCCATGCGGTCGGTGCGGCTCCCCTCGCCCGCCGAGCCGATCTGCTTGGCGAGGTTGTCGCCGATGATGGGCAGGTAGAGCTCGTCGATCAGTTGGTTGCGCACGAAGGTCGAGAGCGGCTTGGCCTGGAACTGGCCGAGCTTGAGCCGCGCCTTCTCGCGCTCGAGCAGCTCGTGGCGCAGGCTGTGCAGCGCTTCGTAGCCCGGCACCGCGTGCATGGTGTGGAACAGGAAGCGGCGCCAGAAGTCGTTGAGGTTCAGCGTGATGCGGCCTTCCGCCACGCGCGGATGTTCGCCGCGCAAGCCTTCGATCGTGCGGTCGAGCGCCGCATTGACGCGGGTGCGCTGCAGCGGAATGGCCAGCACGCTGGCTGCGTCGTCCACCCAGTCGAGCGACTGCGGCGCCTGGTGCACGGCATAGGCGCGCACCCAGTCGCGCGCGAGGCGCCAGCGCTCTGCGGGCGGTGCGGCGTCGAGGTCGTGCTGCCAGGTGTCGCGCCGGCCGCTGCGCTCCAGTTCGCGCAGCAAGGCGGCCGCGAGGTCTTCGCCCGCGCCCGAGACGGCCCAGGTTTCGCCGCCGCGCTCGCCGGCCAGCTCGCGCACGAGGTATGCGGCGGCCTGGTCGCACAAGGTGGACACGCGGCCATCGTGCGCATTGCGCTCTTCTTCGTTCGCGTCCTGCGCCAGCGGCAGCATGTCAGGCACCACGTCGTGGGCGAAGTGCTTCAAGGCGCGCGCCGTGTCCGCTTCGAGCTGCTCCAGCGCATCGCGCCGGCCGAACAGGGTCTGCATCTGCATCGCGGCCCGCGCTCGGCGCAGCAGCGATTCACGATGGGCGATCAAGTGCCCGTGCTGCCAGTAGAGCAAGGCCAGCGCGCGTTCGGTCGGGCCCCAGGCCAGGAGCCCGGCCTGGTCCTGCATCGCGACGAGCGCGCCCAACAGGCGCAATGCGTCGTCGTCATGGATGCCCTTCTGGTAGCCCTCTTGATACCGCGCCGCGGCGAAGCGGCGGACCATGTCGAGCAGTTGCGGATGCAGCGGGTCTTCGGCCAGCAGCGTGAGCACTTCGGCCCAGGTGCGCTCGGCCTTGCCGTCGAGCAGTGCCTCCAACAGGCGCCCCGCGAGGTATTCGGCGCGCGACAGCTCCGGGGTCTCCGACACCAGCGACTGGTTCCAGTAGCGCTGCAGCGGCAGCAGCCGGGGTTCGTCCACGGGGCTCTGGTAGTCGGTGCCCGTCACCTGATAGGCCATACCCTCGTCGCGAGCCACCAGCGTCAGGTCGACCGGCTGGCGGTGCACGGTGAAGGCGTGGCGGCCCAGGCGCAGCGTGTCGCCGCCCTCGCTCACCAGCTCGCGCTTGTCGCGGATCGAGCGCAGCGCCTGGTCGCGCGCGGTCTTCAGGCGGGTGTCGAGCTCGTCGGCCGGGACCGCGGCGCCCAGCGTGCGCAGGTCGGCGATCAGCGTGCGCAGCTTGCCGATCATCGGGTCGGCCGCGAAGTAGCTGTGCACCTGCGTCAGGTCGGCCAGTTGCGCGATGCGGCGCGGAATGCCGTCGAGGATGCGGCCCGCCGCATCGACCACGCCCTGGGCGCGGCGCTGCCGGGCTTCCACCAGGCTCTGCCGGCGCGCGGACAGCGCTTCGTAGACGGTCTCGCGCTTCTCGGCGATGTCGACGAGGAAATCCTCCTGCTCGGCGAAGCGGCCTTCGATTTCTTCTAGCTGAGCCAGGAGACGCGTGAGCGCGTCGTCGCACTTCTCGGGCGTGTCGGCGAACTCCAGCGCGTTTTCGACTGCCTGGCTGAAGAGCTTGAACTGCGCGCCGAACTCCGCGCGCGCCTCGGTCGCGCCCAGCGACTTGCGCCGCACACGGGCGTCGGCGCGCATGCGGTTGATGTCGGCGTAGATCAGCGAGATGCGGTCGAGGATGGACGTGCGGATCACCGCATCGCCGCCCGGCAGGCTGCCCAGCTGCTCGGTCAGCAGGTCCAGGCCCGCGGCCTGCTCGTCGAGCGTGGCGAGCATCTGCCCGAGCGCGGGAGAGGTTGCCAGGTTGGGCAGCTCGAGCGCGAGCTTGTCCAGCGCCTGGCGCTGGCCGTTAAAGGCGGTATCGGCCGCCAGGAACTGCATGGCGCGCTCGCCGATGCGCTGCTGCTCGACCTCGAGTGCCGCATCCATCGCGGCGATGCGCGGCAGATCGGCGTAGCGCAACTCCTTGAGCATCTGCAGCGCGCCGCGGCGCTCCCGCAGACGTCCGAGCGCCTTCACGAAATCATCGGGTGCGCGCCAGATGGTGCTGGCGATGTCGACCAGCAGCGCATGCTGCGCGTCTTCGGCCCGGGCCAATGCGCGCGCGGTTTCGCGCCGGATGGTGTCGACCTTCTCGAACTCGGCCAGCGTGCTGCGCGCCACGTCGGCAATGCTGCGCAGCTCGGCCATGAGGCCGGCGGCTTCGGGCGCGTCGAGCCAGAAGTAGGCATCGCTCACGCGGGTGCACTGGCGGATCAGGTCTTCGTAGGCGGCGCGCGTGGGCGCCTGCTCGCGCACCGCACGCGCAATGCCCATGAGGTCGCTCACGCCGCGCACCAGCTCGGCATTGCCGATCTTGCCGAAGAAGCCGGTGGCCGGCGGCTGCGCGCTCACATGCTCTTCGCTGGCGAACGGCGTCTGCCACAGCTGCATCGGGTGCACGCGCGTCGGCTCGCCGTCGTTGTCGTGGAACACCAGGATGCGGCCGTCCGCAAAGCGCGCGTAGCCGTTGGCGATGATCGGCGTGGCGAGCTTCTTGTCGATCAGGTTGTAGTTGAAGAGCGCGTAGCGCCCCGGCTTCGGGTCGTAGAAGACATAGGCCACGTCCTCGCCGTTGGGCGAGCGGAGCATGCGCTTGAAGCGCAGATGCTCGACCACTTCGGCCGGCAGGTCGAAGCGCTTGTATTCGCCCGACTGCAGGTAGTAGCCCCCCGGAAAGATGATGCCGTGGTCTTCGGGCAGCTGCACGCAGGAGCCGCCGATGGCATCGATGCGCTCGACCTGCTGCGTACGGATGTTGAACACCAGGTAGCGCGTGACCTGCTCGCGGTAAGGCTTCACGCGCAGCAGGATCAGCATGCCGAGCTTCGCCCAGGCGATCTCGGCATCGGTGAGCGACTGGCTCTTGTCCTCCACCGGTTCGCTGTAGATACCGAGGCCCGTCTCGGTGTTGTTCTCGATCTTGATCGTGAGATCGCCGCCCAGCGTTTCGACGAACACCGTGTCGAGCACGTTCACATGCGGATGCTTGCCGCCCACGTGGTCTTCGCGCGTGGCGACGGTCCATTCGAAATCGTGGCTCGCGGGCAGCGCGATGTCGCGCTCGCCGCGGTTGTCGATGTACTGGATGCTGCCGTCGCGCTCGATGGCCCAGCGGAACACACGCACGTCGTGCAGCTGCTGGCCGATCTGGAACGAGGCGAGCAGCTTGTCCTGCGTCACGCGCAGCTGCAGCAGCGTGGCCTGCTTGTAGTAGGCGTAGAGCTCGCGGAAGTCGGAGACGAAGCGGGTGTCTTCGAGGAAGGTGCCGGCCAGCGGCACGGGCTGCAGCTCGTCGTTCTCTGTGGCCGCTTCGCCCGGCGTCGCGAGCCGGTAGAGGCCGAACACGTCGCCCACGGCCGTTTCCTTGCGAAGGCCGATGAACACGTTGTAGCCAAACAGCAGCAGGTCGCCGATGCGCACGATGTCGCGCGCCACGGCGTTGTTCTCGGTGCGTGCGCGGGTGCGCAGGATCAGCGTCTGGTCGGAGCGGCCGAACTCGGCCAGGCGCTGCTCGTTGAGTGCCTGTGTCTTCTTGAGCAGGCCCTCGCCCTGGGTTTCGAGCCGCTTCTTCAGCAGGTCATAGCTGCCGCTGCCCGAGACCAGGGCTTCGGTCGGGTCGGCGGGGGTCTGCGCCTGGGCGCCGGGTGGCGCTCCCGTTTCGTCGGTAGGTTGCATGGGTCGGCGCGGTCAGTCCGCGCGCAGCAGTGCGAGCAGTTCGTCGCGGTGAGGCTGGGTGTCGAGCCAGCCGCGGATGCGGTCCAGCTCGTCGATGCAGTCGTCGCCGTAGCGGCGGCGCAGCGCGGCGAGGCGGGCTTCGCGCACCTCCTCGGTCTGCAGGCGTCGCTGCCATCCGTCGGACAGCAGTTCGTCGAGCCGGCCCGCGAGGCCGCGGCTCACGACGGCGCGCCATTCGCCCGCGTCGAACCACAGGTTCTGGCAGGACACGCAACGGTCGATGCGGAAATCGGGGCCGGCGCTCACGCGCAGGCGCTGCATCAGCCGGTCGCATTCGGGGCAGTGGCGAACGGCGGCGACGTCGAATACCTCGATCACTTCATCGTCGACCTCATGCGGCACGCGCTTCGGGTCGGCGGCCTTCCAGGCGCGCCAGTCGTCCATGGCCATCACCATGCCGTTGCAGTCGACGCACTGCACGCCCAGCAGCGCTTCGGCCAGCGCCACCGGCTGCATCGATGCCTGCCCGGTGCAACTGCACTTCAGGTTCGGGTTCATTGCGCGCTTCCGTTCAACGGACGGAAGGTGGAAATGAGGTTCTGCAGCGCCGACTTCTGGCTGTCGGTGCCGTCGGCGGCGATGCGGCTCATCAGCGAGGCGACGCTCAGGTTCTGGATCTCGCCCGACGAGTTGCCCAGCGCGCCGACGATGTCGCGCAGGTCCTTCACCACGTCGCGTTCGCCCGAAAGCTGGTCCTTGAAGGCGACCTGCACCGCCTGGCTCTTGGAGATGACGCCGTCGATGCCCTTGCCCACCGAGAGCGAGCGCACGAAGCTGTCGAAGTAGTCGCCCGAGCCGCCCACGATGTCGATCTTGGCGTTGGCCAGCGCAGTGCCCAGCACATCGGCCTGTTCCTTGGCGATGGAGGTCTGTGCGTCGATGCCCTTCAGGGTCTCGATGTGCGACTTTTCCAGGCGCATGCGGAACTCTTCGTGGTCGCGGGTTTCGGGGCTCATGGACTTCATGGCCTCGAACTTCTCGTGCAGGCCCTTAGCCTCCGCGTTGAAGCGGGCTTCGATCACCTGCGCATCGGCCTGGCCGGACTTGAGCGTGGCTTCGGCATCGGCCGTGCGCACGCTCACGTCGGCGAGGCCGAGCTTTTCCTTGCCCGAGGCTTCGGCATCGAACTTGGCACGCATGCCGGCGGCTTCGGCCTGCGAGCGCGCCTCGATCACCTGCGCGTCGGCCTGGCCGGCCTTGAGGATGGCGTCGGCATCGGCCTGACGCACATGCACGTCGGCCAGACCCAGCTTTTCCTTGCCCGAGGCTTCGGCCTCGAAGGTCGCCAGGCGCGCCTGTGCAGTGGCGATCTCGACCTTGGCGGCGGCGAGGCCCGGCGCGGCGGAGAGGGCTTCCATGCCCTCGGCTTCGCGCTTCTTCGATTCGGCATCGCGCTCGGCGACCTTGAGCTTGGCGTCGGCCAGCGTCAGTTCTTCGGCCGCCTTGTGGCGCGCGCGCTTTTCCTGCGTTTCGGCGGCCTTCACGTCGATCACCATCTTCTCGTCGGCCTGGCCCTCGGCCATGATGACGACCGATTTCTTGGTGCGCTCGGCCTCCGCGACCACGCGCAGTTCCTTGATCGCTTCTTCCTGCTCGGCCACCGTGCGCTCGACCACGATGCGCTCGCGGATCACATCGGCAATTGCCTTCTTCTGCACTTCGACCGCCTTGTCCTTCTCGATGCGCTGCAGCGTCACTTCCTTCTCGCGGTCGACGATTTCCAGGTCGCGGGCGCGCGTGACTTTTTCTTCCTCGACGGCCACCGCGCGCTTGCGGTTGTTCTCGGCCACTTCCTTTTCGCGCTGCACGTTTTCCTGCTGCACGGCCACGGTCTGCTCCGAGAGCAGGCGCGCGGTTTCGGACTTGGTGCGCTCTTCGGACTGAATCTTGGAAGTTTCGGCTTCCTCACGGGCACGCACGCTGGCGATCTCGCGGTGCTGCCGCGAGGTAGCGTCGGCCTGCTGGCGTTCGAGTTCGAGCAGCGCTTCCTGCGTCTCGACGTTCTTCTTCTTGATCTGCATTTCCTCGTTGCGGCGCAGTTCGTTGGTGCGCACATGCTCGACCGCCGTCAGCTCGGTGATCTTCTTGATGCCCTGCGCATCGAGGATGTTGTTGGCGTCGAGCTCCGACAGCGGCGTCTGTTCGAGGTAGTCGATCGCCGCGTCTTCGAGCACGTAGCCCGAAAGGTCGTTGCCGATCTGGCTGATGATCTGGTCGCGGAAGCCGTCGCGCGCCTGGTAGAGGTCGACGAAGTCCATCGACTTGCCCACCGTCTTGAGCGCTTCGGAGAACTTGGCAGAGAACAGCTCTTCGAGCGTCTCGTGGTTGGAGGCCCGCGCGCAGCCGATGCCCTGCGCCACCTTCAGCACGTCGTCGGCGGTCTTGTTGACGCGCACGAAGAACTTCACCTTGATGTCCGCGCGGATGTTGTCGCGGCAGATGAGGCCCTCGTTGCCGGAGCGGTCGATCTCGATGGTCTTGACCGAGATGTCCATCAGCTCGGCCTTGTGGATGATCGGGTAGACCATGCGCCCGGTGAAGGTCACCTCGGGCTCGGCGCGCAGCGTGTTCACGATGAGTGCGTGGCCCTGCTCGATCTTTCGATAGAACTTGGCGAACATCGCGAACAGGCCGAGGATGACCACGGCCAGAATGACCACGGCAAAGATGATGGGCTCCATTTTTTCTCCAGAATTGCTTTGAGAGCGGACGAACAGTAAGGGGTGCGCGCGGTCAGACGATGTCTTCGTGCGCCGCGATGAGGTAGCGGCCGGCCACCTCGTCGTATTCGAGGATCAGCGCGTGCGAGCCGCGCTTGAGCGTGTTGGGCGTGGGCGCCCAGACGCGGATATTCAGGCTGGCGCCGCGGCGCGAGATTTCGGCGCGGCCGTCCTTCTCGTTCACCACGCCGGTGACCACGCGGCAGGCCTGGCCGACCAGCGCGGCGTTGCTCACGGCCGTGTGGCTCACGAAGAGCCCGCGCAGCGGCCGGATCGCGACGGCGGTGACGGGAATGGCGATGACCATGCTGACCACCAGCAGCACCGTGCCGGCCACGAGCTTGAGCAGCATCGTCGGCACCAGCGGCAGCAGCCACTCGCCGCCCAGGCACGAGACGGTCCATGCGACGAGCACCAGCAGGCTCACGGCCACCGAGAACGGCACGCCGTTGAGGCCGAAGGCGACGACGTAGCTCGCAAGCTGGCCGACATCGCTCGTGTCGCCATCGGCATGCGTCTGCACGTCGACATCGATGCCGCTGCCTTCGATGTCGACCATGCCGAGCACCGCGAGCACCCAATAGATCAACACGACGCCCAGCAGCACCGTGTAGATCGCGGTGGGGTAGCCCACCACCGCATCCATGAAATTACCCATTGATCCCTCCCGCGTGCGGGTTGTTGTTCGTTGTTCTACTTGCGGCCCGGCTTCCCTGCGCCGGTGCTCTTTTTCCCACTGCTTGCAAACGCGATCAGGTCGCGCGTGGCCCTCTCCTTGATGGCTAGGCGGTCGTCGGCGGCGAGCCCGTAGCGCTTCGCCAGGAATTCATAGTCTGCCCCACTGAGCGACACCGTCAGGCGCGGGCGCTTGGGCTTGGACGTGGTCGCCAGGCCCAGCACCTGCCGGATCTGGTCGGAGGTGGACACGTGCTGCTCGAAAGCCGCCGTGCGCACCGCTTCCAGCACGGCCTCCTCCACGTCGAACGCCACCTGGACGGCGCGTATCGCCTCGTCCGAGCCTTGCCAGCGAACCGGCTTGACCCGCACGTTCATTCGGAAACGGTCCCGCCCGGGTTGGCCTGGCGGGCGCGGATGCGTTCCATCACCTTGCCGGTGCGGTCGGCATCGCTTCCGATGCCCGCGGCCGCCAGCTTCTTCTCGAGCGCCTGGTGGCCCAGTTCGTTCTCGAGCGCCTGGCTGGCCGTCATGCGATCGGCCAGGTCTTCGTGGCGGGCGCGGATGCGTTCGAGCGATTCACGCGCGTTCGCCAGCCGTGAACCGCCGCTGCCGATGTTCTCGGAGATCGACTGCGTGGCGCGGTAGACGCTCTCGGTGGTCTTGGCGATGCCGATCTCGCGCTCGTGCTCGCGGATGCGCGCCTCGGCCGACTTGATCAGCTCCTTCAACTTGGAGACCTGCAGCGCGTAGGAGGCGTGGGCCTTGGCCTGCTCCTCGAGCTCCTGCTCGATGGTGCCGACCTTGGCCGCCACGTCGAGCGCGAGGCCCTCCTGCGTCTTGTTGAGCGCTTCGATCGCGAGGCCTTCGTAGCGCGTGATCTCCTTCTTCAGGCGCTCGATCTCGCGGGCCGACTGCATCTCCTTGGCCATCACGCCGGTGAGATCGCCCTTGGCCTTCTCGATGCTGTGCTTGGCATCGATGATTTCCTGCTCGTAGATGCGCGTGGCGTTGCTGTCGACCACGCTCTCGCCGATCTCGCGCGCGCTGCCGCGCAGCAGGGTGACAAGCTTCTTGATGACGGTCATGTGGATCTTTCGCTTAATTCAGGAATTCGGACAGGGCGTCCAGGGCATCGATCGCGTTGTCGCTGAGCACCGCCACTTCGCGCGCGACGTCTTCCACGCTCGCATTGCGCCCCAGCGCGCCGGTGAGCACGTAGCGGCCATCGACGCGGCCGAAGGACGACAAGGGCACGGACGGATTGAGGTCGAGCAGCGATTCGAGCAGCTCGGTGCGGCGCTCGGGCTTCACTTCATCTTCGGTCCAGAGGTAGCAGATGCAGATGATCTGCATGTCGGAACTGGTAATAAAGATAGGCAGCTCATCGCGCCCCTCGAT
This sequence comes from Variovorax sp. W1I1, assembly GCF_030815625.1. Classification (NCBI taxonomy): domain Bacteria; kingdom Pseudomonadati; phylum Pseudomonadota; class Betaproteobacteria; order Burkholderiales; family Comamonadaceae; genus Variovorax; species Variovorax sp. W1I1. Next base: position 3,611,103 of record NZ_JAUSWZ010000001.1, read on the forward strand.
GCTCACCTGGACCACGGGCGTGCTGCCCGGAATGGGTTGCAGCTGCACCGGCAGCCCTCCCATTGCGGCGCCGGCCAGCGCATCGAGGCCCTTGAGTTGATCGAGCAGTGATTGCATACCTCTCCTTGTGTTTGGAACCGTTGGAAGCGCGCGGTGCTTCGATGGATTCACTATAGGTGTGCCGACATAACATGTCAAAAATTTTCTTTTGGCCGATCCATGACTTTCGGCACTGGCGTGCTTCATAGAATCCGCCGATGTGCACCCCGACACCTCCCGTCATCTCGACCGCCACGCAAGAAGAAGTCCGAAGCGGCGTGCTCGGCCTGCACCTGCGGCAGTTCAACTACGGCTTCGTCGGCGAGTACCCAGAGTCGCAGCCGGTATGGCTCAACGCCAAGGACGCGAATGGCGAACTGGTCGGTGGATTGCGCGCCTACGTCTTCCTGTATTGGCTGCGCATCGACTCGCTCTGGGTCGCGGAGGCCGCACGCGGCCAGAAGCTCGGCACGCGGCTGCTCGCCGAAGCCGAAGAGCGCGCGAGGAATCTGGGCGCCCACAGCGCCGCGCTCGAAACCTTCGAATGGCAGGCGCGGGGCTTCTACGTGAAGCAGGGCTACGAGGAATACGGACGCATCGACGACTATGTCAAAGGCTTCTATCTCGCCTCGATGAAGAAGAAGCTCTGAGGCCGCGCCGGCCCGGCAGGCTGAACGAAAGACTGACTTGCCCAGGCGTGCGGGAGCCGCCAGACTTTGCGCATGACCTCGCTCCCGCATCCATGACGACCAGCAAGCTCGCACAGCGCCTGTCGGCCGTCCCTTCCACCTTGCGCATTCCCCTGGCCGCGCGCGCATCCGGCGATGCCATCTTTCCGCAGGTGGCCGTGCGGGACGCCTACGCCGCGGACATCCTCGAGAAGATCCGCGACGACGGCCATGCCCTGCCGGAGGACCGGGCGACCATCTACGGCATCCTCGCGCGCACCCGGCGCTTTCGCAGCCTCGCGCAGGATTTCCTCAAACGGCATCCCGGCGCCCGCGTGGTGAACATGGGCTGCGGCCTCAGCCATTACTTCCAGTGGCTGGACGACGACAAGTCGCACATGACCGATGCCGACCTGCCCGAGGTGCTCGCGCTGCGCCGCGAGCTGATTCCCGAAACCCATCCGCGCCACGACGTGCGCGAACTCGACCTGACCTCGCCCGACTGGTGGGAGCAACTCGGCCTGCCGAAAAAGCGAAAAGCACAGCCCGTCTTCCTCTTCACCGAAGGCGTGCTCATGTACCTGAAGCCCGAAACGGTGCAGGCGGTGCTCGCCACTTTCGGCGAGCGGGCGCCCCCGGGCTCGGTGCTGGCCTTCGATGCGATGTGCTGGATCGCCACCGGCCGAGCCCGCAACCATCCCTCGGTGCGGCCGACGGGCGCCGAATTTCTCTGGGGCCTTCGCCGCCCCGCCGACCTGACCGAACCGCATCCGCGCCTGCGTCTGGACGGCACCTACCGCGTGATGGAGGGTCTGGGCCTCGCCTATACGGTGCTCGGCCCGATGTTCAGGATGGTCTTCGGCGTGCCGCTCTATGCGGTGTATGCGTTGAGCGCCGTGGACCCGATCGAAGTGGCCGATACATAAACGCACAATTTTCCCAATCGCCGGCTTTGTCCGGCCTGCATTGCGCGGATTGGCTGACGCGGTCGTCCAGCGCCAATGCGGCAAGCTACTGGCTGTCTTCATCGCGCAAAATCCTTTGCGCATCGCTCCGCCTCCCCCTTCCCAAAGATTCGAAACCCTCAAGAAACACATGCTTGATCGCCGATCCTTCCTTGCCGCAGGTGGTGCCGCCGCCGCACTCGCCGCCCTTGGACTGCCCGAAGAGGCGCTGGCCGCCAACGGCCTGCAACTGAGCCAGCCTTCGCCCTTCTCGTTCGACCGGCTGGTCGCACAGGCCAAGCGCCTCGCCGCGCAGCCCTACGTCGCCGCGGCGCCGCTCGCACCCGACGTGCTCGAGAAGATCGACTACGACGCCCACGGCAAGATCAAGTTCGACCCCGCCAACGCCCTCTTCCGCGAAGGTCCCGGCGCATTCCCCGTCACCTTCTTTCACCTCGGCCGCTTCTTCCAGACACCGGTGCGCATGCACGTGCTGGAGAACTCCGACGGCGATGCCTTCGCGCGCGAGGTGCTCTACAGCCCCGACTACTTCTCGATGCCGCCCGACAGCCCCGCGCGCGCGCTGCCGCCCGGTGCGGGCTTCGCGGGCTTCCGCCTGCAGGAAAGCCGCCTGGGCGACCAGGGCAAGCTCGACTGGCAGAAGAACGATTGGGTCGCCTTTCTCGGCGCTTCGTACTTCCGCGCGATCGGCGAGCTGTACCAGTACGGCCTGTCGGCACGCGGCCTCGCGCTCGACGTGGCGGTGCCCGGCAAGCCCGAGGAATTCCCCACCTTCACCCGCTTCTATTTCGAGACGCCGGCCGCGAACAACACCACCTCGATGACGGTCTACGCGCTGCTCGAAGGGCCGAGCGTCACGGGCGTCTTCAAGTTCGTGATGCAGCGCGGCAAGGCCGTGATCATGGACATCGATTCGCGCCTGTTCCTGCGCCGTGACGTGGCGCGCCTGGGCCTCGTGCCGCTCACCTCGATGTACTGGTACTCCGAGACCATCAAGCCCACTGCCATCGACTGGCGCCCCGAGGTGCACGACTCCGACGGCCTTGCGATCTGGAACGGCGCGGGCGAGCGCATCTGGCGTCCGCTCAACAACCCGACGCAGACCCGCGCCTCCGCTTTCGCCGACACCAAGCCGCGCGGCTTCGGCCTCTTGCAGCGCGACCGTTCGTTCGATCACTACCAAGACGGCGTCAACTACGAGAAGCGCCCGAGCCTCTGGATCGAGCCGCTGGGCGACTGGGGCGAAGGCTCGGTGCAACTCATCGAGATTCCGACCGACGACGAGATCCACGACAACGTCGTCGCCTTCTGGGTGCCCAAGGCCGATGCCAAGGCCGGCGCGAGCTACAGCCTTCAATACCGGCTGCACTGGACCGACCAGGAGCCCTTTCCCTCGCCGCTCGCGCGCTGCGTGGCCACGCGCATCGGGCGCGGCGGCCAGCCGGGCCAGCCGCGGCCGCAGGGCGTGCGCAAGTTCATGGTCGAGTTCATCGGCCAGCCGCTCACCACGGTGCCTTTCGGCGTGAAGCCCGAGCTGGTGCTGACGGCGCCGCGCGGCAAGTTCTCGTATGTGTTCGCAGAAGCCGTTCCCAATGGCGTGCCCGGCCACTGGCGCGCGCAGTTCGACTTCACGCCCGAAGGCACGGAGCCGATCGACATGCGGCTCTACCTGAAGAACGGCGACCAGACGTTGACGGAAACCTGGCTGTATCAATACCAGCCGGGTTAAGTTTCTTCTTCAACGCGCGGGTGGGTGTGCGTTGTGGGGTGCGAAGAGCTCCACCGCCCAGTCGACGAACACGCGCAGCTTGGCGCTCAGGTGCCGGTTGGTCGGGTACACCACGTGCAGCGGATACGGCTCGGGCGCCCAGCCCTGCAGTATCTCGACCAGCGCGCCGCTCGCCAGATAGGGGGCCGCCATCACACGGAAGGTCTGTGCCACGCCGATGCCTGTGAGCATGGCCGTGAGGTGCGCGGTGCTCTCGTTCACACCTACCGCCGTGTGGCCGTGGATCTCGATGCGATCCTCCCCCTGCACATAGCGCAGCGGCATCGGCCGGTTGCTCAGCGACGAGAAGTAGCCCACCACGCGGTGCGTGCCGTCTCCAAGGTCCGCCGGCGTCTTCGGGATGCCGTGGCGCTCCAGGTAAGCCGGCGCAGCGCAGGTCACGAAGGACAAATTCGCAATGCGCCGCGCCACGAGCGTCTGGTCGCTCAGTTCGCCCGCTCGGATCACGCAGTCGACCGCATCGCCGATCAGGTTGACGGGTCGGTCGCTCACGCCGATCTCCAGCTCGATCTCCGGATAGCGTGCAAGAAATGCTGGCAGTTGCGGAATCAGGATCATGTTGGCGAACGAGGAGCCGACGTCCACTCTCAGCCGTCCGCGCGGATTCGCCTGTGCATTGCTGAGGTCCGATTCGATGTCCGCCAGCTCGGCCAGCACGCGCGCGGTGCGCTCGTAATAGGCCGCGCCTTCGGGAGTGACCGTGACGCGCCGCGTCGTGCGCTGCAGCAGCTTCACGCGCAGATGGGTCTCGAGCTGCTGCACCAGCTTCGTCACGCTGGGCTTGGGCATCTGCAGCGAGTCGGCCGCGCGGGTGAAGGTGCCGGCCTCGACCACACGGGCGAAGACGCGCATGGCGGTGATCTGGTCCATCGCCGGATTATTAGTGATTCGGAAATAAACAAGTCCCGCATCGCGTCTTGGTGCGGGAGGGGATGACGCCCAAACTGCCCTCCATCGTCAACGCTGCTTTGCGGCACATCCCAAGGAAGAAACCATGACTCTCAAGCTCAACGACAAGATCGCCCTCGTCACCGGCGGCACCAGCGGCATCGGCCTGGCCACCGCGCAACGCTTCGTGGCCGAAGGCGCCCATGTGTTCATCACGGGCCGCCGCCAGGCGGAACTCGACGCGGCCGTGAAAACTATCGGCCGCAACGTGACCGGCGTGCTCGGCGATGTCTCCAAGCTCGCCGATCTCGACAAGCTCTACGCCACCATCAAGGAACAGAAGGGCCGGCTCGACGTGCTGTTCGCCAACGCCGGCGGCGGCAGCCTCTTGCCGCTGGGCCAGATCACCGAAGAGCACTTCGACAAGACCTTCGGCACCAACGTGCGCGGCCTGCTCTTCACCGTGCAGAAGGCACTGCCGCTGATGCCCAAGGGCGCGTCGATCGTTCTCAATGCATCCATCACCAGCATCAAGGGCAACCCGGCCTTCAGCGTCTACAGCGCGACCAAGGCGGCGGTGCGCAGCTTCGCGCGCGGCTGGTCGGTGGACCTGAAGGATGCCGGCATCCGCGTCAACGCTGTCAGCCCCGGCGTGGTGCCGACCCCAGCCTATGAGCTGCTGGGCCTCACGCCGGAACAGGTGAAAGGTTTCATCGAAGGGCAGGCACAGAACATTCCACTGGGCCGGGTCGGCACGCCCGACGAAATCGCCAAGGCGGTGGTGTTCCTCGCCTCCGACGACAGCAGCTTCGTGAACGGCACGGAACTGTTTGTCGACGGCGGCATGGCGCAGATCTAGTCGATCAGCGCTTGGTGACCGACACCAGCTCCACTTCGAAATTCAGCGTGGCGTTCGGCGGAATCACGCCGCCCGCGCCGCGCGGACCGTAGGCAATCGACGGCGGGCAGGTCAGCTTGGCCTTGCCGCCCGGCTTCATCTTCTGCACGCCTTCGGTCCAGCACGGGATCACGCCGTTGAGCGGGAACTCGGTCGGCTCGCCGCGCTTGTAGGAGCTGTCGAATTCCTTGCCGGTGTCGGGGAAGGTGCCGCGGTAGTGCACCTTGACCGTGTCGGTGGCCGCGGGCGATGCGCCGGTGCCTTCCTTGAGCGACTGATAGATGAGGCCGCTGGGCGTGGTCACGGGCGCGGATTGCGCGAATGCTGCGGGAATGGCGAAGACGGACACGAGAGCGGCACAGAAATAAGACTTCACGAAACACCTCGGGGATTGAAAGGCCCCGATTATGGCCAGCGCCATGTCCTGCTGGCCCCCGTCGATGTAGCGCGATGTACGTAGTGGAACGACCCTTGCTTTGCTGAATGCGCACTGTCAACATTCACGAAGAGAGGAAGCCTCCATGCACTCCACCGAAGCCGCCCCGGTCGCATCGACTGCCCAGGGCACGGGTCATCTGAAAAAGGTACTCGGTCCCATCCAGCTGTGGGGCATCGCGGTAGGCCTCGTCATCTCCGGTGAGTACTTTGGTTGGAGCTACGGCTGGAACACCGCCGGCACGCTCGGTTTCCTGGTCGCCACGGTGCTGGTGGCCACGATGTACACCACCTTCATCTTCAGCTTTACCGAACTCTCCACGGCCATTCCACACGCGGGCGGGCCCTTTGCGTATGCACGGCGCGCGTTCGGTCCCAACGGTGGGTTCGTCGCGGGCTTTGCCACGCTGATCGAATTCGTCTTCGCGCCGCCGGCCATTGCGCTGGCCATCGGCGCCTACCTCAATGTGCAGTTCCCGGGCATCAATCCGAAGTGGTTTGCGCTCGGGGCGTATGTGATCTTCATCGCGCTCAACTGGGTCGGCGTGGGCATCGCCGCGGCCTTCGAGTTGTTCGTGACCGTGCTCGCCATCGTCGAGTTGCTGGTGTTCATGGGCGTGGTCACGCCGGGCTGGACGATGGCCAACTTCGTTGCCAACGGCTGGGCCGGCGGCAGCGTGCTCAACGGCGCGGCGATCTCGGGCATCTTCGCGTCGATTCCGTTCGCGATCTGGTTCTTTCTCGCCATCGAGGGCGCGGCCATGGCGGCCGAAGAGGCGAGAGATCCGCACCGCACCATTCCCATCGCCTACACCACCGGCATCGTCACGCTGGTGGTGCTGGCCTTCGGCGTGATGATCTTCGCGGGCGGCGTGGGCGACTGGCGCAAGCTCGCCAACATCAACGACCCGCTGCCGCAGGCCATGAAGGCGGTGGTGGGCGACAACAGCGGCTGGCTGCACATGCTGGTGTGGATCGGGCTCTTCGGGCTGATCGCGTCCTTCCACGGAATCATCATGGGCTACTCGCGGCAGATCTTCGCGCTGGCACGTGCCGGTTATCTGCCGGCCTACTTCGCAGGCCTGAGCCCGCGCTTCGACACGCCCCACCGCGCCCTGCTGGCCGGCGGCGTCGTGGGCGTGATCGCGATCTTCAGCGACGAGTGGGTGCAGTTCGGCGGGCAAACACTCACCGCCAACATCGTGACGATGGCGGTGCTCGGTGCGATCGTGATGTACCTCATCTCGATGGCCGCGCTCTTCAAGCTGCGCAAGAGCGAACCGAACCTGCTGCGCACCTACCGCGCGCCCTTCTACCCTGTGTTCCCGGCGATCGCACTTGGCCTGGGCGTGGTGTGTCTGGGTGCGATGGTGTGGTTCAACTTCATGCTGACGGTGCTGTTCCTGGTGCTGATGGCGGCTGCCTACGGCTACTTCCTGTTGACCTCTTCGCAGCGCAAGGCGGCGGCGCCCGACGAGATGCTTTCCTCCACCGCCACCAACGCCCGAACCAACGCCTGAAAGACGATGCGCTATCGCACCACCATCGCAGAACAGGTCTTCAGCTTCGACGACCTGAAGCAGGTCATGGCCTTCGCCAGCCCCGCGCGCTCCGGCGACTACCTCGCGGGCGTGGGCGCCGCCACCGCGCAGCAGCGCATGGCCGCGCGCCATGTGCTGGCCGAGACGCCGCTCAAGCAGTTCCTGACCGAAGCGCTCATTCCCTACGAGAGCGACAACATCACGCGGCTCATCATCGACAGCCACGATGCAGGGGCATTCGCGCCGGTGTCGCACCTCACGGTCGGCGACTTCCGCAACTGGCTGCTGTCGGACGAAGCCACGACCGCCACGCTCACCGCGCTCGCGCCCGGCCTCACGCCCGAGATGGTCGCGGCCGTGTCCAAGCTCATGCGCAACCAGGACCTGGTGTCGGTCGCCAAGAAGTGCAGCGTGATCACGCGCTTTCGCAACACCATCGGCCTGCCCGGGCATCTGTCGGTGCGGCTGCAGCCCAACCACCCGACCGACGATCTGCGCGGCGTGGCCGCGTCCACGCTCGACGGCCTCCTCTACGGCGCGGGCGACGCGGTGATCGGCCTCAACCCGGCCTCCGACAGCATGCCGGTGCTGGGCCAGCTGCTGCACATGCTGGACGAGGTGATCCAGCGCTTCGAGATTCCCACGCAGAGCTGCGTGCTCACCCATGTGACCAACACGCTCAAGCTCGCGGAGGCCGGCGCACCGGTGGACCTGGTGTTCCAGTCGATCGCCGGCACCGAGAAGGCGAACCTCTCGTTCGGCGTGACGCCCGAGCTGCTCGACGAGGCCTACGCCGCGGCGCTTGCATTGAAGCGCGGCACCGTCGGCGACAACGTCATGTACTTCGAGACCGGCCAGGGCAGCGCGCTCTCGGCCAATGCCAACTTCGGCGTCGACCAGCAGACCTGCGAAGTGCGCGCCTATGCGCTGGCGCGGCGCTACAAGCCCTTTCTCATCAACACGGTGGTCGGCTTCATCGGGCCGGAGTACCTGTACGACGGCAAGCAGATCATCCGCGCGGGCCTCGAAGATCACTTCAGCGGCAAGCTGCTCGGCCTGCCCATAGGTTGCGACATCTGCTACACGAACCATGCCGAAGCCGACCAGGACGATATGGACACCCTGCTCGTGCTGCTGGGCACCGCGGGCATCAACTTCATCATGGGCATTCCGGGCGCGGACGACGTGATGCTCAACTACCAGAGCACCTCGTTCCACGATGCCCTGTTCCTGCGCCAGACGCTGGGTCTCAAGCGTGCGCCCGAGTTCGAGGCGTGGCTGCAGCGCATGCAGATCACCAACGCGGCGGGGCAACTCGCGCCGCCCTCTTCCAACCGCCTGCTGGCTGACATGAGCGGGCTCAAGGCGCTTGCATCATGAGCGATGCCGTCACTCCGAACCCCTGGGCGCAATGGCGCTCGGCCACGCCCGCGCGCCTCGCGCTCGGCCGCGCCGGTGCCGGCATGCCCACCGACGAGACGCTGCGCTTCGGCTGGGCGCATGCGATGGCGCGCGATGCGATCCATGCGGCGCTCGATGTCGATGCACTCGAAGCCACGCTGAGCGCACAACATTGGGAAGTCGCCCGCGCCCGCAGCCGTGCGGCGGACCGCACCACGTACCTCCGCCGCCCCGACCTCGGCCGCCAGCTCGATGAGGAGGACGACGGCCGCCTGCGCGCCATCGGCCGCTACGGCTGCGATGTCTGCGTCGTCATCGGCGATGGGCTTTCGTCGCTCGCGGTCGCGCGCCATGCCGCGCCGCTGCTCGCCGCGCTGCGCTCGCAGTTGCCGGCCGACACCCGCTTCTCGCCCGTGGTCATCGCCACGCAGGCGCGCGTGGCGCTGGCCGACGAGGTGGGCGAGCTGTTCGGCGCGATGCTTTCGGTGATGCTGATTGGCGAGCGGCCAGGCCTGAGCTCGCCCGACAGCCTGGGCATCTACCTGACCCATTCGCCCAAGCGCGGGCTGAACGATGCGACGCGCAACTGCATCTCCAACGTGCGGCCCGAAGGCCTGCCCTACGAAGCTGCCGCATTCAAGCTGGCGTGGCTGATGCGAGAGTCCCTGCGGCGGGGGCTGACCGGCGTGGCGCTCAAGGACGAGAGCGATCTTGCATCGCTGGAGCAGCGCGATGGGCGACGACCGCGCCTGCCCGGATAAGGCGCCCTTCCTTTATCTATAAATACGCAATAAAATGACTCTTAAGCCGTTTAATAGTCATTTTATTGATGCCAAGAAGCAGCCACGGCCTCTCGGCCCTGCCCTCGCAAACCATCGCGCCTCTTGAAAGGCTGGGCCTGCGCCTGCGCGCGCACAGGGTCCAGCGCGAATGGACGATCGCCGAAATGGCCGAGCGCCTGCTCTGCTCGCCCAACACGCTGCGCGCGCTCGAATCCGGCAAGCCCGGCACCAGCATCGGCCTGCTGGCCCATGCGCTGTGGCTCTTCGGCGAGATCGATTCGATCGACGGTGTGGCCCCGGCACCCACCGGCCTGGCGGCAAAGCGCCGCGTCCGCAGGTCGGCTGCGCAACAAGGCACGGCAGGCGTGATCGCGGAGAACGAACGTGATTTCTGACGACGGCATCGATGCCGAGCGGCGCATCTACGTCGGCCTCGCGCATCACACCGGCGAACGGGTGCAGCCGGCCGGCCTGATGAAGCTCGTTCGCCGCGGCGTGGTGGAGTCCGGCGAATTCGCCTACGGCCGGCGCTATCTCGAAGACCCGGCCGCCGCACCGCTCAACCCCGAGCACCTGCCGTTGCGCGATGCCGCCTTCGTGCTGCCCGAGCGCCGCCTCCGCGAAGGCGGCGCCATGCCGCTCACGCTGCGCGACGCGCTGCCCGACAGCTGGGGCCGCAAGGTGCTCGAAATACGCCAGGGCAAGCCCCTGTCCGACATCGATGCATTGCTGCTGACCAACGAGGACCGCATCGGCGCGATGGTGTTCGCCGAAGCCCTGCCCATCGAGAGCGAGGAGCCGCCCTCGGCGCTCCTGTCGCTGGAAGAACTCGCCGACGCATCCCGGCGCGTCGAGGCCGGCATGGAGATCGGGCCCGACATGCACCGGCTCCTGCGCGGTGGCAGCTTGGGCGGCGCGCGCCCCAAGGCCGCCTTCGTGCACGAAGGCCGGCGCTTCATCGCCAAGTTCGCATCGCGCGGCGACGACCACGACGTGGAAGTGATCGAAGCCGCCACGCTCTGGCTGGCCGACGCCTGCGGCATCGAGGTTCCGCCCTTCCTGCTGCAACCCCTTGCGCTGGGGCATGCATTGCTGGTCGAACGCTTCGACCGGGCGGGCCCGGTGACCGACGAGCGGCGCTTTCACTACCTCTCGGCCTCGGCGTTGCTCGACGTGCCCTATGAATCCAGCCGCGGCAGCTACGTCGAGCTCGCGCAGTTGCTGCGCCGCATCTCGCGGCGGCCGCAGGAAGACCTGTCCGAGCTGTTCCGCCGGCTGGTGTTCAACCTGGCGGTGGGAAACAGCGACGATCACGTCAAGAACCATGGCGCGCTGCGTGGCGAAGACGGGCTGTGGCGCCTCGCCCCCGCCTTCGACCTCGTGATGCAGCTCGGCGGGCACACGGGTTACCAGGAGCTGGCCATTCTTCCGGGGCAGCACGCATCGAGCCTCGCGCTGGTGCGCGAGGCGGCGCCGCACTTCGGCTTGACGGCTGCGGCGGCCGAGGAAATCATCCTTGCCATTGGCGAGACGGTCGCCGTTCATGCGGCCGCCAGCGTGGCGTCTGCCGGTGGCGATCAGGCGCTCGTGCGGCGCGTAGCGGCTTTCATTGAACAGCAGGCGGGACGCATTGCCGCGTAGGCGCCTGCACTCGACTGCCAAAGGGCAGCACAGATAGACTTTGATTCCCCTGCCCCGGACAGGTCGAACGCAGGCGCCGAAGATCCGGTCCGCGGATCGTTTTTCAGCGACGCGAATTACTCATTCACTCAGCAACCAGACAGAAAGAGATCGCCATGGCAAAAGCCTATTGGGTCAGTGCATACCGAGCCGTCAAGGACGCCGACAAACTCGCGGCCTACGCGAAACTGGCCGGCCCGGCGATCGCGGCCGGCGGCGGACGCTTTCTCGCGCGCGGCCTGCCCGCCAAGGTCTACGAGTACGGCTTGGCCGAACGCACCGTGCTGATCGAGTTCGACAGCGTCGAGCAAGCGACGGCCGTGCACGACAGCCCCGACTACCAGGCCGCGCTTGCCGCGCTGGGCGACGGCGCCGAACGGGACCTGCGCATCATCGAAGGGGTTTGAGCAACCCGGGGCGAGCGGGCGCCCGCAAGGCCGAAGGAGATTCACGATGACCATCACCATCACTGCCTTTGAACGGTCGCCGGACGGCGGCAAGGGCCTAGCGCGCGACACACGTGTGCGTTGGGCGCTGGAGGAAGCCGGCCTGCCCTACGAAGTACGCCTGGTGTCCATGCGCGCAATGAAGGAGGCAGCGCATCTGGCGGTGCATCCCTTCGGCCAGATTCCCACCTACGAGGAAGGCGAGCTCGCGCTGTTCGAGACCGGCGCCATCGTGCTGCACATCGCCGAGCGCCGGCCCGGCCTGCTCCCGACCGAGGCCAACGCAAGGGCGCGCGCCATCACGTGGATGTTCGCGGCGCTCAACACCGTCGAGCCTCCCATCCTCGAACTCGTCACCGTCAAGTTCGTGGAGGGCGACAAGCCCTGGAAAGACGAGCGCATGCCCCTCGTGCACGACCGCGTGCGCGCCCGGCTCGACCAGCTTGCCGCTCGCCTGGGCGATGCCGACTGGCTGGACGCCGACTTCAGCGCGGGCGACCTGCTGATGGTGTCGGTGCTGCTGCGGGCGAGACCGTCCGGCCTGCTGGACGAGTTTCCCAGCCTGGCCGCTTTTGTCGCTCGCGGGGAAGCGCGGCCGGCCTACCAGCGGGCGTTTGCTGCGCAGCTGGCGATCAACGCGGCGCCCTCGCCGGCAGGCTGACCGGAGCGCACGCAACCTCAAACGATATCGGTCGAGCGAGTCAGCGCCTCATGGCGCGCCAAGCTCGCCAACATGGCTTCGGTCTTTGCGCGCACGAGCCCGAGCGCATCGCTGCCGATCAGCAAGTGCTCCGGGGGCTCCGGCATGTCGACCAGCGCAAGGATCGCCGCGGCCGCCTTGTGCGGATCGCCAAGCTGCTTGCCGCTCTTGTCGATGCGCGATTGGCGGATCGGATCGAACAGGCTGTCGTAGTCGCTGATGGAACGCGCGCTGCGCACCATCGAACGCCCGGCCCAGTCCGTCCTGAAGGATCCTGGCGCGACCGCAGTCACCGCGATGCCGAGGCTCTTCACCTCCTTGGCCAGCGTCTCGGAGATTCCTTCGAGGGCGAACTTGCTACCGCAGTAGTAGCTGATGCCGGGCATCGTGATGTAGCCACCCATCGACGTGATGTTGACGATGTGGCCGCGCCGGCGCTGGCGCATGAACGGCAGGAACGCCTTCATGACCGCGACTGCGCCGAACACGTTGACGTCGAACTGGCGGCGCGTTTCGTCGAGCGACGATTCCTCCAGGATGCCCTCGTGCCCGTATCCCGCGTTGTTGATCACCACGTCCACTGGCCCGAGCTCCGCTTCGACGGCGGCGGCGAGCGGTGCGACGGCGTCGAACTGTGTCACGTCGAGCAGCTTCACGTGCGCGTCTCCTTGAAATTGCGTCTGGAATTCCGCTGCCGCCTGTTCGTTTCGAACGGTTCCGACGACGCGGTGACCGGCCTGCAGCGCAGCGCTCGCGATGGCCCGGCCGAAGCCGCTGCTGACGCCCGTGATGAAGAATGTCCTGGTGTTTTTCATGCGTCGATTCTAGGAATCGAGGGTGTCCCGGAGCCAGTCGCAATCCTCTGCTTGGTTTGCCTATTCCTATGAGAGCTGCCCGGTTTTTGGCTGCTTTCAGCTCCAATTGATGCACAGTACGATGAATGAAAAAACCGAGCGCATCACCCGCCGCCCGCCTTTCTTCCAGCGCGCGCATGGTGGCGCTCTTGAAGCAGCTCGCACCGCAAGAGGGCTACACGCTGACTGCGCTTGCGGGCGTGCGCTTCCTTCGCTCCGATCACCCTTTGGTTTCGACCCCCGTGCTCTACGAACCGGGCATCGTCATCGTCTGCCAGGGCCGCAAGCGCGGCCTTTGGGCCGATCAGGTCTACCTCTACGACGCCCAGCACTACCTCGCGGTGTCGGTGCCGGTCCCGTTCACCATGGAGACCGACGCGAGCGCCGACGAGCCTCTGCTCGCGATTTATTTCAGCCTCGACCTCCCCGTTCTCGCCGCCCTTGCATTGCAGGTCGATGAGCTCACCGAGCGTTCGGGCGCCGCACCCGTCGGAATGTTCTCGACACCAATGGACGACGCGCTGGCGCAGACTGTCCTGCGATTTCTCGAAGCGATGAGTTCGCCGGTGGAGGCCGTGTTGCTCGGGCCGGCGATCGTGCGCGAAATCTACTTCCGGGTGCTCATCGGAGAACAGGGCGCATCGATGCGCGCAGCCCTCGCCGGCCAGGGCCAGTTCGGAAGAATCGCCAAGGCCGTGCGGCGCATCCACACCTCGTTCGGCGAACGTCTCACCGTCACGCGCCTGGCCCGCGAGGCGGGCATGAGCACCCCTACGTTTCACGCCCACTTTCGCAGCGTCACCCAGAGCTCTCCGATGCAATACCTCAAGTCGGTGCGCCTGCATCAAGCGCGCCTGCTGATGCTGCGAAACGGGAAGACCGCGTCCGCAGCGAGCCTCGAGGTGGGATATGAAAGCGCGTCGCAGTTCAGTCGCGAGTTCAAGCGCTTCTTCGGGCTCAGTCCGGGCGATGAGGTTGCGCGCCTGAAGTCGAGCTTCGCGATGCCTCCTTTGCCGGGAGCGCAAGAGTGGGTGTCGTCGCATTGATCGACGAAGCAGGACTTGCGCAATGTGCGCCGTTGAGTCAACGTCATGCTCGCTGGCGAGGTGCACTGCCACCCTGCGGTGCACGCGTCGAGCAGCAGCAGCAGCGGCAACACGGTCGCCTCCTCTCAACCTCCAACCCCAAGCATGGAGACCTGAATGAGAAAGCCTGCGCGCCGATGCCTTTGTCCCTTTCAGCGCGGAGAGGTGCAAGATCTGGCTTCACCCGCTGTCGGCCGCCCTTCTCTCATGTCATCCGCTCAACCTCGGAGTGCCATCCATGCCAAGCGAACTCACACCCGTCAAGCCGGTCGCTCTTCCCACGCAGTCTGCCGTCGCTGCTATTTACGAGTCGACGAATCTCGCAGACGCATTTGCGATTCAACTTCCCTTGGGCACCTCCAGCGATCCGGATGTCCTGTGGCGATTCCTTATCGCGCAGCAGCCAGCCTGGATCGGATGGCTTACCAACATCCGGGATGCAATCGTTGCAAGCTTCGGTCTGAAGACCGCCAAGCACCTTGCGACCCTCTCCGGTGAAGCCAACGCCGATGACCGCATCGGCATCTTCAAGGTCTACGGCAGAAGCGCAACCGAGATCGTTTTGGGCGAGGACGACAAGCACCTTGATTTCAGACTGTCGGTGCTCCACACCCCCGACTTGTCGCCAACGCGCGGTGGCCAACTGACGGTCTCCACCGTCGTCCATTGCCACAACCTTTTGGGTCGAGCGTACCTATTGGTTATTGCTCCTTTTCATCGCCAGGTGGTGAAAGCCAGCCTTCGTCGCGCTGCGCATGTCGGTTGGCCGAAGACCGCCGCGAGCGTGCTGCCATGACCGGCACAAACACACTCCCTCCCGACCTTCAAGCCGCCATGCGTGCAAGAGACGAAGCCTTCTATGCCGTCGATTCGGCGCAATGGGGCAAGTACACCGCGAGCGACTTCACGACTGTCCAACAGAACGGCCAGTTCATGTCTCGGGCCGAACGAATCGGCAATCTTCAAACGCAGAAGCAACGGCCCTATGTGCCGCGCGAACGCGAGCAACACGAACAGCAAGGCGACCTTGTGGTCACGCGCTTTTTCAGCGGCGGGCTATGGGTAATGGAAGTTTGGAAACGCATCGACGGCGCGTGGGCCACCGTCATGACGCAAGCCACGACGGCGGCTGCGACCACGGCCTGACCAGGCGTTGTCGAAGATCCGCCTTTGTCCGGCAAACGTCATGCATCAAACCAATGAGCGCGCATGCTGCTCAGAAATTCGTGAGTGATAGGAACTCCAGCGGCGGAGCCTACGACAGAGTCAATGCCGCATTTTGGACATATGGCAGTCCGACCTACATCGACCCACTCAACGATAGTCGCCGGTGGAAATGAAGCCATGCAATAGAAGCAGCCGCATATCTCGCTCGCCTCGATTTGGCGTCTGTGATTGCTGCTGAAAGTGTGGGCCGTGATGACATCCATCTATCTTCAATCTGTCAGGAACTGAGGCCCCCGAAAATCCGCCCCTGGCCATTTCCTCATGACGTTCCTACGTCCCTTGGGCTTCGCCCTTGGCTATTCGGAGGCAATCTTGCAGGCGCTGGATAAGGGCCTCCACTTCTTGGTCCCCCAGGTCAAGCGGATCACCATGCGAGCCGACCGCGATGAGGCAGACAGTGGATCCATCGACCCAAACATCGAGGCGTTCTTGGGCTTCGGAAGCAGGCTGCTCGTTCAACGGCACAGTGCACCCTTGCTCATAGGTTGACCAGGAAATTCGGCATCCATCTTGAAGAGGCATTCAGGGGCCTGCTGAATCTCAGCAGTTCCGCGGAGATGTCGGCTACTGGCTGACTTCAGAAGCTGCCGAGGCGCGTGGATCGTATCGTGCTTCGCAATCGTCACGCTCTCCTCAAGGCGCTCCATCTGCAAGTGGCTCGGGCCAAACGCAACCGCAATTACCGTCACCGCTTGCTGGCGCGTCGCCGCTTCGATCACCTGAATTTCAATCCGAAGTTCCTCGCCTTCCACCTCGACTGTTTTTGAAGTGGGTCCAGCGCTGGCATGCGCCGCAAGCATCGACCAGGGCAACAGGCGGAACGCCTCCAACTCACTTGCAAGTACTGCATAGGCGCTTCCACGCTTCATGACACTCCTCCCAAAGCTTGTTGATTTGCTGCTCCTGGCCGATTGCCACCATCACTGCAAAACCGCATCTCGCCGCTCCTCGGCAGAAGCCACCAACACCTGCTCCAGAACATCGAACATCCCACGTCCCGCACTCGTCACGAAGTAGTTGCCCAAGCTCGTGATGTGCGATGCGATGTTGCTCCCCCACGGCGGCCTCGCCTGGCGGTTCTCGATGTCCCAGACCACAGCCGAGGGCGGCAACTTGTCCAGCGCGGCTTTGGCCAGCCGCAGTTCATCGAGCGCGAGCAGGGCGTTCCCGTGAGGCAGGCGCCCCTGATAAAGCTCGTTCATCAGATGCGGAAAGCGGCTTCCCCAACCATCGGGTTCGCAGTGCGCGCTGATGGTCGAGAAGAACGAGTGCACGAACGACGGCGCGCCGAGTTCGTTCGTGATGGATCCGACTGTCACTCCCACTGCCATCAGTGCTGCTCCTTGTGAACTGGGCGCCGCCCGATGCGTCGCCTTGCATGACTGCTGTCCGGTCGGGCGGATTCTGCCTTGCGGCTGGCTGCGTGGCCGCTACGGGCCGGTCACTGGCGCCTCGCGCCGCGCCTTCTCGCTCAACTGAAACAACGCCCCCGCCTTTCGCGCGAGGTCGGAGGCGAGCCAGAGCACGTTGTCCAGGTGCGAGGGCCCGTTGCCGCTGCACCAATCGATGTCTTCGCCGTGGCAGATCCACAGCAGGGCCTCGAGTTGTGCGAGCGTGTTTTCGAGGAGGTCCGTCGGGTCTTGGTCGTTCCCGGTGGGAGATACCGGCGTGCGAGGCCGGGCTATAGTCTTGGTAGCCATTTTTGTGCGGTCCTTTAGAGGTTGTTGCACGTCTTTGGTCAGACGGCTGGGGTGTTTGCGCATCCCGGCCGTCGCCTTTTGATACCTCGCATTTGCATCGGTGCTTGCACACCGACAACCCGCCGCGAGGCGAAGCGGTTCTTCATTCATCAATCAGCTTGTGTCGTGCGTTGCGCCTTGCTGCGCCCCTTGGTGGGGTGCTGGGTGACAGGGGCATTCACTTTAGAGAAGAGCGCGTGCTGCGGGGCCTTTGCGTGGTGCACGAAGTCCCCGTTCGCGCGCACAAATACAACTTCCGACGCGCGACGAAGGCATGTGCCGGCCGCGCACAGCAAACAGCTGGCACGGCTGATGCGTAGGTCGATGCTGAAGTGTCATGGGCGTTGCCTACGCTCGATGCTTCTCATCCATCGACAACGCACCACCACAGGGAACGCATGCAACGCCGCCTCGCCCTCCTCACCCCGCTCGCCGCCGCGCTGGTCGCCACCGGCTGCGCGAGCCTTTCGCCCGCCATGGGCCTCTCCCCTGCCCACTGGGACGCCTTCAACCGCGCGCAGATCGAAGGCCTGATCGCCAGCCTCGGCAAGGGCAGCCCGGGCTACAACGCCGCCAAGCGGCCCTACGTGGTGTTCGACTGGGACAACACCAGCGTCTTCCTCGACATCGAGGAAGCCTCGCTCATCTACCAGCTGGAGAACCTCGCCTTCGGCGCCACGCCGGCGCAGCTCGAAGTGGCGCTGCGCAAGAACATTCCGAAGAAAGACTTCCTGCCCGCATACAACAACGCGGCGGGCAAGCCGGTCAACATCGACCTCGTGGTGCCCGACATCGTGGCCAGCTACACCTGGCTCTACCAGAACAGCAGCACCCTCAAGGGCAGCAAGCCGCTGGCGGCCGTGAAGCTCGATCCGAACTACATCGCCTTCACCACCAAGGTGCGCTATCTCTACGAAGCCATCGGCGACACCTTCGACCACGACACGGCCTACCCATGGGTCACCTACCTCTTCGTCGGCATGACCGAGGCGCAGGTGCGCAAGCTCACGGCCGACACGGTGGCATGGCAGTTGAAGGAGCCGGTCGCCAAGGTGAAGTGGACCTCGCCCGCCGCGCTGCCGGGCCAAGCGGGCGTGGTCTCGGTGAGTTGGAAGAATGGCCTGCGCCTCCAGCCCGAGATGCAGGAGCTGTACGCCGCATTCCGCAACGCGGGCTTCGATGTGTGGGTGTGCTCGGCGTCGTTCGTCGACGTGATCAAGGAGATCTCTTCGAACCCCGCCTTCGGCTACAACAACCCGCCTGATCGCGTGCTGGCGATGGAGCTGGAGCGCGACGCCAACGGCGTGATCCAGCCCGAGTTCCGCCGCGGCTACGACCAGACGCAGGGCCCGGGCAAGACGAAGAACATCCAGCGATTTCTCGTGAGCAAGTACGGCTACGGCCCGAGCTTCATCGCCGGCGACAGCGAAGGCGACCAGAACATGATGGCCGACTTCGCCGACACGAGGAAGGTGCTGATCGTCAATCGCCTGCGCGATCCGAAGACGGACATCGGCAAGTTCTCGGCGATGGCGGTGCAGAACTACGGCAAGCCCGACACCCGCTATCTGCTGCAGGGCCGCGACGACAACACCGGCCAGTGGGTGGCATCGCAACTGCACACGCCGTTGGGCGCCACGCAGGGCAAGGCGCTCAAGTAGGTACGCAGAGGTACGCAGGCGGCGGGCACCTGCCTATGATCCTGGCATCGAACGAACACCAGGAGACAAACCATGGCTGCCCGCTACCCCCTCGCCGAACTCAAGGACCTGCCTGAAGACATCCGCACCGCGATCCTCGCCGTGCAGGAAAAGGCGGGCTTCGTGCCCAACGTATTTCTCGGCCTTGCGCGCCGTCCGGCCGAGTGGCGCGCATTCTTCGCGTATCACGACGCGCTGATGCTCAAGGAAGAAGGCTCGCTCACCAAGGGCGACCGCGAGATGATCGTCACCACCACCAGCGCGGCCAACCAGTGCCTGTACTGCGTGGTGGCGCACGGCGCGTTGTTGCGCATCTACGAGAAGAAACCGCTGGTGGCCGACCAGGTGGCGGTGAATTACCGCAAGGCCGACATCACGCCACGCCAGCGCGCGATGCTCGACTTCGCGATGAAGGTCTGCAACCGCTCGCACGAGATCGACGACAGCGACTTCCCGCCGCTGCACGCCCACGGCTTCGACGACGAGGACATCTGGGACATCGCGGCCATCACCGCCTTCTTCGGCCTCAGCAACCGCCTCGCGAGCTTCAGCGGCATGCAGCCGAACAACGAGTTCTTCCTGATGGGGCGGCTGCCCCGCGAGAAGAAGCAGTAAAGGCGTTCAGGCCTTCGCGCGGCAGGAGGCGAGCGCGTCCAGTGCAGGCTTGTAGGTCGGCGTGTTCACGTCCATCAGGCCCAGCACCGTGTGATAGAGGTTGTCATGCGTGAGGGGTGCATCGAGCCCCGCCTCCATGCACGAGCGCGAGAGCTTGCGGCGCTCGCTCATGCCTTCGCTGAACCAGGTGACCATCGGCACGTGCTTCTGCGCCTCGGGCGCAAAGCTGTACGGCACGCCGTGCAGGAACAGGCCGTATTCGCCGAGCGATTCGCCGTGGTCGCTCACGTAGAGCATCGCCGGGTCGTACTGCTTCGATTGCGTCTTGAGCCAGTCGATGGTGTCGGCCAGGAAGCGGTCGGTCTGCACGATGGAGTTGTCGTAGACGTTCATCAGCTCGTTGTGCCCGCACTCGGCCAGCGCGTTGGTCTTGCACTCGGGCGTGAAGCGCTTCACGTCGGGCGCCGAGCGCTTGTAGTAGGCCGGGCCGTGGCTGCCCATCTGGTGCATCACCAGCACCACGCCCTTGGCGCGGCGCTCGGCCGGCAGCGCGGCGATACGTGCGTCCAGGTTCTTGAGCATCACCTCGTCCAGGCACTCGTCGCCGTCGCACAAGGCCTTCTTGGTGGCCGCATCGAGCCCGTCGAAGGCTGACGCATTGGGAATGCGCGTGCACACGTCCTTGCAGCCGGCCTGGTTGTCGAGCCACAGCACGGCCAGGCCCGAGGCCTGCAGCACGTCGACCAGGTTCTCGTAATCGTCCTTGCGCGATTCGTAGCCTTGCTTGCCCAGCGGCGAGAACATGCACGGCACCGAAGCCAGCGTGTTGGTGCCGCACGAATGCACGTCGCGGTAGCTCAGCACGTTGCGCTTGGCCAGCTCGGGCGTGGTGTCGCGTGCGTAACCGTTCAGCGCAAAGTGATCGGCACGCGCCGTTTCGCCCACCACGACCACGAACATCGGCGGGCGCACCTGCGCTGCGTAGCTCACGCCGAGCGTGGTGCCGGCGGTGATCGGAATGAGCTTGCCGCTGCGCTTGAACAGCGGCTTGATGAACACGGCGCCCGTCGAGTAGAGGCTCGCGATCGGGTTCATCATGTAGCGCAGGTGGATGTTGTTCCGCATCAGCGGCGCGAGCTGCCGGTTCATCGCCACGCCGGTCGCGAGCGCCACCACCACGGCCAGCACCAGCAGGGCCGCGTTGCGCCAGAGCTTCGAGAGAAAGCCCATCGGCGCGATGCGCATGCGCCAGAGCATCAAACCCGCGGGCAAGGCGACGATCAGCACGTTGAAAGCCATGCGCCAGCTCAAGAGGTCGCGCGCCTCGTTGGGGTCGGTCTGCAGCGCGTTGGCGATCATGGTCGGGTCCATGACGACGCGGTACTCCAGCATGTAGTGCTGCGTCACCGCGGCCAGCACGACCACCAGGAACCACAGCGGCTTCAGCCAGTGCGACCAGGCGGTGAGCGAAAGCATCGCCACGGTGCCGCACAGCGTGAGCAGGCTCATGGCAATGACGGTCGGCAGGTAGGTGCTCGGCGCCCCGCCGATGCGGGCCAGCTCGTTCCAGAGCGGCCAGTTGGTGGTCAGCACCAGGTACAGGCCGAGCCAGAGCATGACCAGCGCGGCCGATCGCGGGCGCGTAAGCCACTGGTCGACACGTTGCCAGAGCGCACCGGGCGGGGAAAGCTGTTGCGCAGAAGCCTCGAAAAGAGGTGCGCTGTGCACGGGTGCGGGCTCGATACGCGAAAAAGACATGCAGCGACTGTAGGGACGCTGCCTGAAAGGAGCCTGAACCGGCCGTTCAGTCCGCGTTCAGACTCGTCCGCCGTGCACGCGCAAGCCGGCGGCGGGCCGGCATCCTGGCAAGGGCCAGGCTCAGCGGGCGGCTCACGCCGCGCTCGACCATGATCGACACCAGCGCCGCAAGGAGCACGGCCGCCGCAATGTCCGAGGGAAAGTGCACCCCCAGGTAGAGGCGGCTCCAGGCCACCACCGCCGCCACCGCGAGCGCCGCCAGTATGGGTGCGCGCTGCGGCAGGCACCACAGCGAGAAGGCGGCGGCGAAGGTGCCGGCCGCATGCAGGCTCGGAAAGCCCGGCCGCATGCCCTGCGGCTCCCACTGGATGCCAAGGCCGAAGAACGCGGGTCTCGGGAACGGCAGCGCCGAGCGGAACACGTTCACGATGACCCACGTCGCGATCACGCTCACCAGCGCGGTGAAAAGCGCGTAGCGCCAGCGCTTGTCGAACATCGCGCTCGCGATGATCGTCACGGCCAGCAGGGCCGGCAGCACTTCGGAGGCGAAACGGGCGAATTCGATGAGCCACAGCGGCGCCGAAGCGTCCGCGTTGAGCCAACCGAACAGGGCGAAATCAAGAGCTTGCATGAAGGGAGGCTGCTGGTTCGAGCGGAGCCTGGTTCCGGCGGGTCACCGCCACGTCGATGGCGAATCCGACCACCCAGCAGACCCAGGCGGTCCAGAGCGTGTGGCTCATGTAGTGGGCGCCGCGCAACTGCTGCGCGAAGCCCAGCACCAGGCCGGCCACCACCGCCACGCCCAGCCAGATGAACGCCGCGCGGGCGGACGCCCGGCGCAGCACGAAATAACCGCCGACGTAGGCGAACGCGGCCGACGCGTGCCCGGCCGGGAAGCACCCGCCGGGACCGCCGTCGCCCACGCCCCACGACCAGTGCGACACGTAGTGCGCGACGCCGCCGAACTCGTTCAGGTCCCAGGGGCAGCTGGTGTCGCTGAAATGCTTGATGGCACTGACGGCCAGCACCGAGGCCAGCACGGTCACCGCCAACTGCACCCGGTCGCGCGTGGGAAGCTTCCGCAGGAGGCCCAGCGGCCATCGGATGGCCACGAACAGGCCGATCACCAGCAGCCAGCTCAGGTTTCTGGCGCCCTCGTGCATCACATGGACCAGGAAGGGGTTCTCGCGCCACGGAAAGCCCATGGGCGTACCGGCCATGCGCGCCAGGACCAGGTCGCCGTGGGAGGCATCCCAGATCATCAGCAAGGCCAGTGCGAGCAAGGTCAGGGCTCCGAGACGGAGATTCGCGGTACGTGTCATTGAAAAAACCAGGCCTCGACAAAAACTGGCGCGAGCCTACGTTCGCGAAATGAACCCAGTCTGAAGCGACCTGAACGAATGCTGACGCGGCCCCCCGACCGCCCTGCGGCGATAGACTTCGTGTTTTTTCAGAGACACACCGCGTGCGCATATTGCTTGTCGAAGATGACACTTCCTTGGCAGACGCCGTGTGCAGCTATCTGCTGGCCAAGGCTTTCGTCGTCGACGTGGCGCCCAGCCTCGCCGAGGCGCGCGGCGCCCTGCTCTCGGTGCAGTACGCCGCGGTGCTGCTCGACCTGCACCTGGGCGACGGCGACGGCCTCTCGCTGCTGCCGCAGGTGCGCGCGCTGCGCGAGCCCCCCATCGTCATCGTGCTCACGGCCCGCGACCAGGTCACCGACCGCATCCGCGGGCTCGACGCGGGCGCCGACGACTACCTCATCAAGCCTTACGACCCCGCCGAACTGCTGGCGCGGCTGCGCGCGGTCGAGCGGCGGCGCAGCGCCAACACATCGCCCGTTCTGCACTTCGGCACGCTGGAGATCGACCTGGCCCACGACCGCGTGCGCAAGGACGGCACCCCCGTCGTGCTCACGCAAAAGGAATGGGCGCTGCTGCGCGTGATGGCCACGCGCCCCGAGCGCATCCACACGCGCGAGAACCTCGCCGACGCGCTCTACGGCTTCGGCGACGAGGCCGACAGCAACACGCTCGAAGTCTTCATCAGCCGCCTGCGCCGCAAGCTCGGCAAGAGCCACATCCAGACGCTGCGGGGCCTCGGCTACCGGCTGTCGTTCTCGGCGGACGACGAGGAATGAGCGCCGCGCTGCCTATGAGCGGTCGCGACTCGCTGGCGGGGCGCCTCACGCGCACCCTCATCCTTTGGGTCGGCGGCGTGTGGCTCTTGTGCGTGCTGGCCGTGGTCTGGTATGTGGACCGCGAGATCAACCACAACTTCGACAACGAGCTGGTCGAGGTGTCGCACCGCATGTTCGACATGGCCGTGCAGGAACTCGACAAGCTGCAGCACAGGGGCGAGGCAATGCCGGCCACGCCGCTGGTCGCACCCAAGCAGCTGTTCGCCGAAGACGCGGTGATGTACCAAGTGGTCGACATCCACGAGCACGTGCTGCTGCGCTCGGCCGAAACGCCCATCGACACCTTCGATGTGCCGCTCGCCCCCGGCTTCGCCAACAACCCGACCTGGCGCATCTACACCGTGCGGCATCCGACGCTCGGCCTCTACTTCCAGGTGGCCGACCCGCTCGACGAGCGCCGCCACGCGCTCAACCGCACGCTGTTCGGCTTGATCATTCCACTCGGCGCGGTGCTGCCGCTGCTCGCGCTGGTGCTGCGCAACGTGGCGCGCACCGAACTGCGCGTGCTGCAGCAGCTCGCGGGCGAGATCGAAAAGCGAAGCGGCACCGACCTGCGGCCGATCACGCTGCCGGGATTGCCGCAGGAGCTGCGCTCGGTGGGCGACCACGTCAACAGCTTGCTGGAGCGGCTGTCGCAGTCGCTCGACGTGGAACGCGCGCTCGCCGCCAACGCGGCCCACGAACTGCGCACGCCCCTGGCTGCAGCGCGCCTGCGGCTGCAGACCGCGCTCGACCATGACCTCAAGCGCGACGACGTGCAGGGCGCGCTCCAGGCACTGCAGATGCTGAGCCATCGCACCGAGAAGCTGCTGCAGCTGTCGCGCGCGGAATCGGGCGCTTCGCTCACGCGCGCGCGGGTCGATCTGGTTCAGCTTGCGGGCACCGTGGCGCAGGAGTTCTGGCAAGACCCGCTGAACAACGAGCGCCTGAAGCTCAAGGTGCCCGACAGCGCGGCGCCGGTGGCGTTCGGCGATGTCGATGCACTCGCGATCGCGCTGCGCAACCTGGTGGAGAACGCACTGCGCTACGGCGGTGACGGGCGCGTGGTGATCGAAGTGGCGGCACCGTGCACGCTGGTGGTGAGGGACTTCGGTGCCGGTGTGAATGCAGCGCAGTTGAAGACGCTGCAGCAACGCCACGTGCGGCACGGCTCGGACCGCGCGGGCTATGGGCTGGGGTTGTCGATCGTGGGCACGATCGTGGAGAAGCACAACGCGAAGTTGGAATTGGCGTCGCCGCCGGCGGGGGCGGCGCAGGGGTTCGAAGCGCGGATTGTGTTGCGGCCGGCCTAGCGCGCTTTCGCCTTCTTCGGCACAAAGTCATTGCCGTTGTCGAAGCCGAACTGTCCAGCCTCGTACATGCGCGCCATCTTCTTGACCAGGTGCTCACGCACAGCCTTCGGCAAGGCGAAGAACTCGGCGTTGGCCCTGGTGCTTCGGTCGCCGTCCAGGTCGCCGGTGATGGCGTGGATCACCACCTTGCGGCCCTGGTGGAACGCGACGATCTTGATGGCACCCGAGAAATCCTCGCTGTCGAAACTGTCCCCGCCGATCGGTGCGAAGAAGCGATAGACCAGGATGGGATCGATCAGCCCGTCCGCATCGATATCGGTGAACTCGGAGAGCTTCGACCTGAAGTTGATGCCGGCATCGTCCTTGCCCGCGAAGTCGCGAATCGACCATTGCCGCGTCAATGCGCCATCGCTTCCCACCTTGAAGAGCGTGGCCTGGATGGTGGAAGACAGCGTCTCCTTGGTGAAAGGCAAATCCTGCTTCTCGGCGAGCAACAACGCGTAGCTGCCTGATTTGTCGGTGTAGCAATAGCGCTTGAAAACCGGCAGTTCGACGCCGGCTTTCTTCGCCGCATCGGCGTTCCGGAACGGCGCATCGGCCGGGCAAGCGTTCTTCTCGGCCTGTGTCTGGGCATGGCTCGCGGCGGCGAGCAGCGCGGACGCGGCAAGCGCCAATACCTTGCGTTTCATCGCGCGCCTACTCGCTGACCAACTCGCGCAGCCAATCCGGCAACGCCAACGCCTTCTGCTTCGGAAAGTCCACCCAGATCGTCGTCGCCCCGCCCGCTGCGCAGATCACGTCGGGCGCCTCTTCGCGCGCCATCGTGCCCCAGCTCTCGAAGGTGGTGCGGCCCGGGTCGCTCACGTACATCTTCAGCAGCACGTTGCCCGGGTATTCGATCTGCCGGTAGAAGTTGCAGAAGGCATTGACGATCACCATGCCTTCGCCGCCGGGCTCGGGTTCGAAGCCGATGGAGCGCATCCAGTCGATGCGCGCGGTTTCGAGATAGCGAAAGTAGGTGCCGTTGTTCAGGTGGCCCATGGCGTCCATGTCGCCCCAGCGGATGGGGATGGACATTTCATACACGAGCTTCTTCTTTTCGGGGATTTCGATTCTCATCGGTGCGCCTTGATGGATGCGAGGATGCCCAGCACGAACAGCAGCGCCGCCACCCATTCGGTGGCCTGCGGCCAGCGGCCGTCCCAGACGAAGGAATAGAGCAAGGCGAACAGCGTCTCGCTCACGATCAGTTGGCCGCACAGGCTCGCAGAGAGGCGCTGGCTGGCGATGTTCCAGAGGATGGTCGCGAGCCACGACGAGCCGAAGCCGCCCGCCAATGCGATCCAGACGAAGAGCATGCCGTCGGGCTGCGCCTTCAGCGTTGCCATGTCGCTGCCCGCCACCAGCCACAGCAGCAAGGCACCGAGGCCTGTCGAGATGCCGAGCCAGTTGGCCCAGTCGGTCGCGTTGAGTTCGGTGTGGCGCTGCAGCCATTTCGCGTTGAGCAGGCCGTAGATCGTCCAGCTCACCATCGCGCCGAGGGCCAGCGCAATACCCCACCCGAAGCGCACCCCACCCTCGCGATGCTGCGTCGACCAAGCGCCCCAGATCATCAGCGCGATGCCCGCACCCGTGAGCACGAGGCCCGGCAGCAGCGCGCGCATGCGCAGTCCCGCGGGCCGGCCGAGCAGCATCATCCAGACGGGAATCGTGCCGATGATGAGGCTGGGCACCTCGGTGCCGGCCGCCACGATGCCGAAGGCCAGCAGCAAGTAGTAGCCGATGAAGCCCAGCACGCTGAGCCCGAGCGCCGCGAGCGCCTGTCGCCCGTTGGGCCAGCGTACGGCCGCCGGTCGCGCGAACACTGCCAACGCCGACACAGCACCAAACACCGCGAAGCGCGCGGCGGTGATGTCGACCATGCCGAAGTGACCGACCATCCGCGGCGCCACGAACACCAGGCCCCAGAGCGCGCCAGCGCCCAGCCCGGCAGCAATGCCGATCCAAGCCCTCGGAGTCAGACCGCGAACCCGTCGTCGGCCGCGATGACGGCGCCGTTCACGAAATGGCTCTGCCCACTGGCCAGCAGCACGATCAGGCCGTCGAGGTCTTCGGCCTTGCCCACGCGCTTGCGCGGCAGGCTGCCGACCAGCTTGGCGCCGGCCTCGGTGGCCCAGAGCGCTTCGTTGAGTTCGGTCGCGATGTAGCCCGGGCACAGCGCGTTCACGTTGATGCCGAAGCGGCCCCACTCGAGCGCCATGGCCTTGGTCATCTGCACCACCGCGGCCTTGCTCATGCCGTAGGCGCCGATGTTGGCCACCGACTTGAGGGCCGACACCGAGGCGATGTTGATGATGCGGCCGCCGATGTAGGTGCCGGGCGCCGAGCCGTCGGCGCGCGCCAGCATGCGCTTGCCGACTTCCTGCGCGACGAAGAAGGCGCCCTTGAGGTTGGTGTCGAAGATGAAGTCGTAATCGTCGGGCGTCACGTCCTGCAGCCGCTGGCGAACGTTCACGCCGGAGTTGTTGACCAGGATGTCGATCGGGCCGACCTCGGTCTCGGCGCGCGCGACGGCAGCCTTGATGCTGCCGTGGTCGGTGACGTCGAGTTCGACCACGTGGGCGTCGCCGCCCTCGCCTTCGATGCGGGCGCGCAGTTCCTTGAGTTTTTCGACCCGGCGGCTGGCCAGGACCACCGCGGCACCGGCGCGCGCCAGCGTTTTTGCGAACTGGGCACCGAGGCCGCTGGAGGCGCCGGTGACGAAGGCCACGCGGCCCGAGAGATCGATGCTGTAAGCCATGGAAAACAGGTCCTGGTGAGTCGCGGAGGTGACGGGTTGCGCTCCCCCTAAAATGTTTCGCGCCCTCGTAGCGTCCGAGCCTCAAAACATTATCGACCAGACCCACATGACCCACGACGAAATCCTTGCCCAGTTCGGCCCTCGCGAAGCCATGGAATACGACGTGGTCGTGGTCGGCGGCGGCCCGGCGGGCCTCTCGACCGCGATCCGCCTGAAGCAGCTGGCTGCCCAGCACGAAAAAGAGATCTCGGTCGTGGTGCTCGAGAAGGGCTCCGAGCCCGGCGCGCACATCCTCTCGGGCGCGATCATGGACCCGCGTGCGCTCAACGAACTGCTGCCCGACTGGAAGCAACTGGGCGCCCCGCTGAACCAGCCCGTGACCGACGACGCGATGGTGTTCCTCGGCGAGAAGTCGGGCCTGCGCACCCCCAATGCGTTCCTGCCGGCGTGCTTCCAGAACCACGGCAACTACATCATCAGCCTGGGCGCGTTCACCAAGTGGCTGGCGCAGCAGGCCGAGAACCTCGGCGTCGAAATCTTCCCGGGCTTCCCGGCCGCCGAGGTGCTCTACAACGAGAACGGTTCGGTGCGCGGCGTGGCCACCGGCAACATGGGCGTCGGCAAGGACGGCGAGCCGACCGAGAACTTCCAGCTCGGCATGGAGCTCCTCGGCAAATACACGGTGTTCGCCGAAGGCGCGCGCGGCCACCTGGGCCGCCAGCTCATCGCGAAGTTCAAGCTCGACGAAGGCAAGGACCCGCAGACCTACGGCCTGGGCGTGAAGGAAGTGTGGGAAATCGACCCCAAGCGCCATCAGCCCGGCTTCGTGCTGCACACGGCCGGCTGGCCGATGAAGAGCGACACCTACGGCGGCGCCTTCCTCTATCACATGGAGGACAACAAGGTCACGATGGGCTTCATCACGGGCCTGGACTACAGCAACCCGTACCTCAGCCCCTTCGAGGAAATGCAGCGCTGGAAGCTGCACCCCAACATCCGCTGGTACCTGGAAGGCGACGAGGCCAAGGGCATCAAGCCGGCCAAGCGCATCGGCTACGGCGCGCGCGCCATCACCGCCGGCGGCCTGCAGTCGCTGCCCAAGACGGTGTTCCCGGGCGGTGCGCTGGTCGGCTGCGAAGCCGGCTACCTGAACGTGAGCCGCATCAAGGGCAGCCACGCCGCCATCAAGACCGGCATGCTCTGCGCCGAAGCTGCCTTCGACGCGGTGCAGGCCGGCCGCCAGCACGACGAGCTCACGGCCTACCCGGCCGCGTTCGAGAAGAGCTGGCTCTACACCGAGCTGAAGAAGGCGCGCAACTTCAAGGCTTGGTTCAAGAAGGGCCTGGGCGTCGCCACCCTCATGAACGGCATCGAGCAGTGGCTGCTCAAGGGCAACATCCCCTGGACGCTGCGCCGCACCAAGCCCGACCACCTGTACCTGAAGCCCGCGGCGGAGTGCAAGCCCATCGTCTATCCAAAGCCGGACGGCAAGCTCACCTTCGACCGGCTCTCCAGCGTGTTCATCAGCAACACGAACCATGAAGAGCAGCAGCCGGCCCACCTGACGCTCAAGGATGCGACGGTGCCGGTCAACATCAACCTCGAGAAGTTCGCCGGCCCCGAGAGCCGCTACTGCCCGGCCGGCGTCTACGAGTTCGTGGGCACCGAAGACGGCAAGCAGCGCCTGCAGATCAACGCGCAGAACTGCGTGCACTGCAAGACCTGCGACATCAAGGACCCGACGCAGAACATCGTGTGGGTCACGCCCGAAGGCGGCGGCGGGCCGAACTACGTCGGCATGTAAGGCGCCCTCCGCGCTGCTCCCGCAAGCCCTCTTCGGAGGGCTTTTTCGTTTCGGCTTGTCCGTGAAACTCCCGACACGTCCGCTCCCCCGCTTGCGGCATAGTCGAATGCGCCTGACGCATTCCTGACCCTGACCACATTCCCCCCCGGAGACACCATGAAACTCGGCCACATCGCCGCCGCCTGCCTTTCGCTCGCCCTCTGCACATCCGCCCTCGCACAACAACCGACGGTGCTGAAGATCGGCTATGCGACGTCCAAGGAGTCGCACTACGGCGTCGGGTCCACGGTGTTCTGCGACGAGGTCGAGAAAGGCACGCAAGGCCGCTTCAAGTGCCAGCACTTCGCCAACTCGGCCCTGGGCGGCGAGCGCGAGCAGATCGAGGCCATCCAGCTGGGCACGCAGGACCTGGTGAACACCTCGACCGGCCCCGTGGGCAACTTCGTGCCCGAGGTCAAGATCGTCGACATCCCCTTCCTCTTTCGCGACTACGACCATGCGCGCAAGGTGATGGACGGCCCCATTGGCCAGGACATCCTCACCAAGTTCCCGAGCAAGGGCATCATCGCGCTGGCCTGGACGGAGAACGGCTTTCGCCACATGACGAACAGCAAGCGCGACATCGTCAAGCCCAGCGACGCTGCCGGCCTGAAGATGCGCACGATGGAAAACAAGGTGCACATGGACGGCTACCGCACCTTCGGCATCCTGCCGACGCCGATGGCCTTTCCCGAACTCTTCGGCGCGCTGCAGCAGGGCACGGTCGATGGGCAGGAGAACCCGATTCCGGTGATCCTCGCGTCCAAGTTCTCGCAGGTGCAAAAGCACCTGTCGCTCACGGGACACGTGTACTCGCCCGCCCTGCTGCTGCTCTCGCCGAAGGTGTGGAACAAGCTGTCGGATGCCGACAAGAAGGTCTTCGTCGATGCGGCCAAGAAGGCTTCCGTGGCCCAGCGCAAGAAGGTCAACGACGACGAGAACAACGGCATCGCCCAGCTCGAAAAAGACGGCATGAAGGTCACCAAGGTCGTGGATGGCGCGGCCTTCCGCGAAGCCCTGAAGCCGGCCTATGCGGGCTATGCCAAGGAGTTCGGCGCCGACAACATCAAGAAGATCACGGACGTCCAGTAAGCCTCGCGCGCCAGACTTCTTTGACGACCGCGCCCGGCCCGCTTCAGTGCGCCGGGCGCTTCGCTTTTTCAAGACAAGAGAACCACACGTGCAAGCCTTCGAGCGCTACTTTCTCGCCGCCAACCGCTGGGCGCTGATCCTTCTGCTGGCCGCCATGTCGGTCATCATCTTCACCAACGTCGTGATGCGCTACACCACCAGCAACTCGCTCGAGTGGGCCGAAGAGGTGTCGCGCCACATGATGATATGGCTCACCTTCCTCGGGGCCGGGCCGGTGCTGCGCTACGGCGGCCACATCGCGGTGGAGAACCTGCAGGACGCGCTGCCGCGCGCGGGCGGCATCGCGGTGCGCGCCTTCGTCGCCGCGCTGCTGTTCGCCTTCTTCGGCTTCATGGTCTGGTACGGGTGGCTCTACATGCAGCGCACGATGTTCCAGCTCACGGCAGTGACGCAGATTCCGTTCGCCTACATCTACAGCGCGATGCTGTTCGGCGGCATCTTGTTGATCGTGCACTGGCTGCTGGTGGTGCGGGGCTATGTGCTGCGGCGCGAGTTCGCATCGGATGCGCACTTCGACGCCAACGCCTCGGCGTCGCTGTAAGGAGAACGACCATGGATGCCAGCATCGTTCTCATCGTCTCGGCCTGCATTTTCCTGGCCATCGGCGTGCCCGTGGCCTTTGCGCTCGGGCTCTCGACCGTCACCACGCTCATCCTCGCGGAGAACTATCCGCTGATGGTGCTGCTGAAGGAAACCTTCACCGGCATCGACAGCTTTCCGCTGATGGCCGTGCCCTTTTTCATCCTCGCGGCCGAGCTCATGAGCGGCGGCTCGCTCACCGAGGTGCTGCTGCGCTTCGCGGGCCAGTTCGTAGGCCATCGACGCGGGGGCCTGGGCTACACCAACGTCGTGTCGCTCACCTTCTTCTCGGGCATCTCGGGCTCGGCATTGGCCGATGCGGCGGGGCCGGGATCGATGCTCATCAAGATGATGGACAAGGCCGGCTACGACCGCTCGTATGCGGCGGCGCTCACGGCCTCGACCGCGATCGTCGGGCCGATCATTCCGCCCTCGATCATCATGATCATCTATGCGCTGCAGGACGAGACGGTCTCGGTCGGCACCCTCTTCGCGGCCGGCATCCTGCCCGGCATCCTGATCGCGGTGGCGATGTGCGTGGTGAACTTCTACGTATCGAAGAAGCGCAACTACAAGGGCGACGGGCAGACGCCGCCGCTGCGCGAAATTCTCATCACGACCTGGAAGGCGATACCCGCGATCCTCTTGCCCGTGGTGATCCTCGGCGGCATGCGTGCCGGCTGGTTCACGCCGACCGAAGCCTCGGTGGTGGCGGTGTTCTATGCGCTGGTGTGCGGCAAGTTCATCTACCGCACGCTCGAGTGGAAGATGCTGCCCGACATCCTCTCCCGCTCCGCCCTGCTGTCGGCCTCGGTGCTGATCATCATCGGCCTCTCGGCCTCGTTCGCATGGGTGCTGACCATCGAGGGCATTCCGCAGCAGATGGCCGAATGGCTCATCAGCATGAACCTCTCGCCGTGGATGTTCCTCATCATCGTGAACATCTTCCTGCTGCTGTTCGGCATCTTCATCGAGCCGCTGCCGGGCGTGATGGTGCTGGCGCCGATCCTGGCGCCCGTCGCGATCAAGCTGGGCGTGGACCCGGTGCACTTCGCGATGATCGTGATCTTCAACCTCACGCTCGGGATGATCACGCCGCCAGTGGGCGGGCTCTTGTTCGTGACCTGCAACGTGTCGAAGGTGCCGATGTCGGCGCTGGTGAAGGAACTGGTGCCGTTCCTGTGGGCGCACGGCGCGGTGCTGATGATCCTGACCTTCGTGCCTGCGCTCAGCACCTGGCTGCCGCGGGCGCTCGGGTTCAAGTAGCGGCGCCGGTGCCTCTGCAGCGGTTCGCTGCCAGAATCGGCGCCACGCCAACAACCGACAACCGAGGGAACCGCTCCATGAATCGACTCGCCACCTGCCTGCTCGCCGCAGGGCTGCTGTCCACGGCCGCATTGGCTGCCACGCCCGTCGCCACCCCCGCGGCAAAGCCACCAGCACCTGCCGCATCGGCGGCCGCTGGGGCAGCGGCGACCCCGGCGCCGGCTGCGCCAGCGGCCGCTCCCGCGCAAGCGCCCAGCGCGGGCATCGCCGAAATCGAAACCGCCGTGCGCGCCTGGGCCGACGCCTGGTCCGCGCGCGACGTGGACCGCTACCTCGCCGCCTACGCCCCCGACTTCACACCGGCCAGGAAGCAGGACAAGAAGCAGTGGGAAGCCGAGCGGCGCACCCGCATCTCGAACAAGTCGAAGATCAGCGTGACCGTCGACGACCTCGTCATCAGCGTGAACGGCCAGACCGCCAGCGCGCGCTTTAAGCAGGTCTACACCGCCGACAAGCTCAAGAGCACCGACCGCAAGACGCTGGAGCTGCAGCGCGTGGGCGACAAGTGGCTGATCCGCAAGGAAAGCACCGGCGCCTGAAGACCTGAGCGTCCGATGGCGCGGCGGCGGCGATCTCCCTGTAAGCCGAACAGGTTCATGAAGATGTCACCGCTCGCGACGATGCTGCAGCCTTCGATCTTCGAAAGCTGTGGCCGCCATGTTTCCCACCAAGACCGACAAGGCACGCGACGAACTCCAGGGCGGGCAGCGCACGCTCAGCCAGCGTGAACGCGCCCTGCTGCTGATGGCCGACGGCCGGCGCTCGCTGACCGACTTCAGCCCGCTGTTCGCGAACCGCACCGAGGCGGAGCAGGCGATCCTGGCGCTGGTGAGCAGGGGCTATCTGCAGGATGCGCAGGCGATGGCCGCTGCTGCGGCTGTACCAACTCCGATGCCGGTGCCGGCCGTCGACCCGATCCGCATCGCCACCTCGGCCGACACTTTCGACGGCAAGCGCTCGCTGGCCACCACGCGGATGTTTTTGTTCGACATCTGCGAGCGCATGTTCGTGCGGCGCGACCCCAAGTTCGCCCTGCAGATGCGCGACGCCCTGCGCGAAGCCCGCGACCGCGAGGCGATGCTGACCATCGCCGCGCTGATGCTCAGTGAAATCGAGAAGACGGCCGGCGCCGAGCGGGCCGAATCGCTGCGGGAGCGCATCGAGCGGCTGCTGCCGCCCGCGGAAGTGGTGCATTGAAGTCGCATCTGCGCTCCCACTCCGACGAGCCGCGGTATTTCCCGGACACCGCGAAGACTCGATCAGATTTTTCTGGATCTGATTTCCACTCTCTCGGGCGGACCATCGTCCACCATGCCCCATTCCAGACGGTCCTTGAATATCTCGCGGTATCGGTCATTGTTCGAGACATTGGCCTCGCTCATTTGATCCCGCATATCCCCCGCGCAAATTCCACTCCCGTTTGGCGTATTGAACTCGACGCGGCAATGGGCAATCAGCAAGACCTCTATCGCTTGAACTTCCGCGGTCTTGTTGTGGCGGGCGGCAATATGCAACACGGTATCTCCGCAGATATCACGGCTTTTGCATTTCCATTCAGATCATTTTTGAAAAAATGATGAACCGCCTCGACGTTTCCAGCAACGATCGCCGGCGTGCTGGCCGGCGAAACCCGGCATTGAATGCCATCAACCGTTATTGACGTGGTCGCCGCCTACAGCCAGATTTTCGTAAGCCTTGCTCTTGTCCGGCGCGCCTTCGAGGGCGGCAATGAGCCACGGCGGTTGTCGGCCTTTTGTTCCCCCCGTCCAGGTCGCGCTGGAATTGGGATCCTTGTACACGGTGCCCTTCACATAGGCCTTGGCTTCCGATGCCTGGCTGCCATTGGGTGAACGCGTGCGTTTTGCGCCCGATTTGTCGTAGGGGTCCAGCGCGGCCTTGCCCTCCGGGATGCTGAAACCGGCTGCCTCGAGTTTCTTCGCATAGGCATCGGCCAGCACCTTCAATTCTTCTCCACGCTTGGCCTGCAATGCCAGCTCCAGTTGGGCCCGTTCATTGTCCATTTCCTGGATGCGCTTCTGGATATCCGCGAAGCTCATATTTCTGGCATCTGTCATTCTTTGCGTTCCTTTGGGGGTGTGTTGTGTGCCCAATATGCTAGTGCCAAAAGAAGAGGCTCACCAGATTGATCTGTTCAGGCCTCGGTGCGGTCTTGCCGCCCCGCATCGATGACCGAAACCCCGCCCCGACGCTCTGGATTCGGAAGTCGTGCGATTCGTCCACTACACTCGGCGGGGTCAGGAGAGAGCCCCGCACGACGGGGCCGCCGAAGGCGCAGGGGATCCCCGAACGCTCAGGCAAAAGGACTGACAAGGCGCCGGTTCACACCGGCGTTTCCTTGCTGGAGAGAGGCCGTTGCATGCACACATGCATTGCACCGGCCCACCGAAGGAGCAAACCCCGATCGTGGGGCGAATCTCTCAGGTAAAGCGGACAGCAGGGGTGGCCCGTGGCGTTGCAGCCATGGATTTCGACTGCCCCTTTGGAGTGCCCCGTGGCCGCTTCTTCCGCTCCCGATACCCATACCCAACTTCTCAAGACGCCGCTGTACGACCTCCACGTGGAGCTCGGCGCGCGCATGGTGCCCTTCGCGGGCTATTCGATGCCGGTCCAGTACCCGGCCGGCCTCATGGCCGAGCACAAGCACACGCGCGATGCGGCCGGCCTCTTCGACATTTCCCACATGGGCCAGCTGCGCCTCGTCGGCCCCGACGCCGCAGCGGCCTTCGAGACCTTGATGCCCGTCGATGTGATCGACCTGCCCGCCGGCAAACAGCGCTACGGTCTGCTGTTGAACGATGAGGGCGGCATCCTCGACGACCTGATGTTCTTCAACGAAGGCCACGGCTCGATCTTCGTGATCGTGAACGGTGCCTGCAAGGTGGCGGACATCGCGCACATCCAGCAGAAGATCGGCTCGCGCTGCGAGGTGCAGCCCCTGCCCGACCACGCGCTGCTCGCGCTGCAGGGCCCGCAGGCCGCGGCCACGCTGGCGCGGCTGTCGCCCGGCATCGAGCGCTTCGTGTTCATGACGGGCGGCGCGGTGCAGATCGGCGGCATCCCCGCCTTCGTCACGCGCAGCGGCTACACGGGCGAAGACGGTTTCGAGATCTCCGTGGCCGGCAAGGACGCCGACGCCCTCGCCCGCCTGCTGCTGGCGCAGCCCGAGGTCAAGCCCATCGGCCTGGGCGCGCGTAATTCGCTGCGGCTCGAGGCGGGCCTCTGCCTCTACGGCAACGACATCGACACCACCACCACGCCCGTCGAAGCCTCGCTCAACTGGGCGATGCAGAAGGTGCGCCGTGCCGGCGGTGCGCGCGAAGGCGGGTTCCCGGGCGCGGCAAAGATCCTCGCCCAGCTCACAGCCGCGACCGTCGGCGCCGCAGGCCACACCGACCACGACACCTTGAAGCGCAAGCGCGTCGGCCTCGTCGCGCTGGAGCGCATTCCGGTGCGCGACGGCACGCTGCTGCAATCCTTCGAAGGCCAGGACATCGGCATCGTCACCAGCGGCCTGCTCGGCCCGACGGCCGACCGCTGCATCGCGATGGGCTACGTGGCCACCGCGTTCTCCGAGCCCGGCACGCGCGTGCAGGCCATCGTGCGCGGCAAGCCGGTGCCGATGGAAGTCTCGACCCTGCCCTTTGTGCCGACCCGCTACTACCGAGGCTGATCGCGGCTGACCGCGGCTAGGCTCTGCATTCCCTTATTCAATTTTTTCCACGAGGAGTTTTCCCATGAGCATCAAGTACACCAAGGACCATGAGTGGGTCTCGGCCGAAGGCGGCGCCGCCACCGTCGGCATCACCGTGCATGCGCAGGACGCGCTGGGCGATGTCGTGTTCGTCGACCTGCCCGAAGTCGGCAAGACCTTCGCGCAGGGCGAAGTCGCCGGCGTCGTCGAATCGGTGAAGGCCGCGGCCGATGTGTTCATGCCCGTCTCGGGCGAGATCACCGAAGTGAACGAAGCACTGCGCGCCGACCCCTCGCTCGCCAACAGCGACCCGCTGGCCACCGGCTGGTTCTTCAAGGTCAAGCTGAGCGAGCCCGCGCAGCTCGATGCCCTGCTCGACGCTGCCACCTACGACAAGTTCGCCGCCGAATCCTGACCCCCAGCGTTCGCCCGCCTTTCCTTCTTCTCCTCGAGCCTTCACCGCCATGCCGATTCCCGCCCTTCCCTCTTTGCAAGAACTAGAGAACGCCGAAGAATTTCTCGCCCGCCACATCGGCATCGATGCGGCGGACGAGGCGCGCATGCTGCCGGTGATCGGCTCGGAGACGCGGGCGGAGCTCATCGACGGCATCGTGCCCGCGGCCATTCGCCGCGCGAAGCCGATGCGCCTGCCGGCCCCGGTGACCGAAGCCGAGGCGCTGGCCGAGCTGAAGGCGATGGCGTCGAAGAACAAGGTGTTCAAGAGCTTCATCGGCCAGGGCTACTACGGCACGCACACACCGGGCGTGATCTTGCGCAACGTGCTGGAGAACCCCGCCTGGTACACCGCCTACACGCCCTACCAGGCCGAGATTTCGCAGGGCCGCATGGAGGCCCTGCTCAACTTCCAGACGATGGTGTGCGACCTCACGGGCATGGCCATCGCCAACGCGTCGATGCTCGACGAAGCCACGGCCGCGGCCGAGGCGATGACGCTCGCCAAGCGCAGCGTGAAGAGCAAGAGCAACGTGTTCCTGGTCTCTGGCGACTGCCATCCGCAGACCATCGAAGTCATCAGGACGCGCGCCGCGCCGCTGGGCATCGAGGTCAAGGTGAGCACCGTCTCCGAGACGCTGCCGCACCTGATGGCGAGCTGCGAATTCTTCGGCGTGCTCGCGCAGTACCCCGCCACCACCGGCCATGTGCACGACCTGCGCCCGCTCGCGGGCCATGCCCATCAATGCGACGCCGCGTTCTGCGTGGCCGCCGACCTGCTGGCGCTGACGCTGCTCGCTCCCCCCGGCGAATGGGATGCCGACATCGTCTGCGGCACCACGCAGCGCTTCGGCATGCCGCTGTGCAACGGCGGCCCGCACGCCGCGTACCTCGCTTGCCGCGATTCGTTCAAGCGCTCGCTGCCGGGCCGCCTGGTCGGCGTGAGCGTCGACTCGCACGGCCAGCCCGCGTACCGCCTCGCGCTGCAGACGCGCGAGCAGCACATCCGCCGCGAGAAGGCCACTTCCAACATCTGCACCGCGCAGGTGCTGCCGGCCGTCGTGGCCAGCATGTACGCCGTGTACCACGGGCCCGATGGCCTCGCCCGCATCGCGCAGCGCGTGGCAGCGCTCACCGCCATCCTTGCGCAAGGCCTCACGCAGATGGGCCGCGCGCCGGTCAACGAATTCGCTTTCGATTCGCTCACGATCCGCACCGGCGACGACACGCCGAAGATCATCGAGCGCGCCACCGCCGCCGGCGTCAACCTGCGCCAGCGGCTGCAACAGCACCTGGGCATCTCGCTGGACGAAACCACGACGCGCGCCGACATCGAAACCCTCTGGGCCCTGTTCGTGCCCGCCGGCACCGCGATGCCGCGCTTCGACGACCTCGCCAACGCCGCGCCGCGCCTGCCCGAGGACCTGCGCCGCACCAGCGCATTCCTCACCCACCCGGTGTTCAACACGCACAAGAGCGAGACGGCGATGCTGCGCTACATCCGCAGTCTCTCGGACAAGGACCTGGCGCTCGACCGCAGCATGATCCCGCTCGGCAGTTGCACGATGAAGCTCAACGCGACCAGCGAGATGATCCCGATCACCTGGCCCGAGTTCGCGAACATCCACCCCTTCGCGCCCGCCGAGCAGCAGCTGGGCTATGCGCAGCTCGATGCGCAACTGCGCGCGTGGCTCTGTGAAGCGACCGGCTACGCGGGCATCAGCCTGCAGCCCAATGCGGGATCGCAGGGCGAGTACGCGGGCCTCCTGGCCATCAAGTCGTTCCATGAAGCCAAGGGCCAGGGCCACCGCAACATCTGCCTGATTCCCTCGTCGGCGCACGGCACCAATCCCGCGAGCGCGCAGATGGTGGGCCTGCAGGTGGTGGTGACGGCCTGCGATGCGCAGGGCAACGTCGACATGGACGACTTGAAGCGCGCCTGCGAGAAGCACAGCGACAAGCTGGCCGCGGTGATGATCACCTACCCCAGCACGCACGGCGTGTTCGAGACGCGCGTGAAGGAACTCTGCGAGCTGGTGCATGAACACGGCGGCCGCGTGTACGTCGATGGCGCCAACATGAATGCGCTGGTCGGCGTGGCCGCACCGGGCGAGTTCGGCGGCGACGTGAGCCACCTGAACCTGCACAAGACCTTCTGCATTCCGCACGGCGGCGGCGGCCCGGGCGTCGGCCCGGTGTGCGTGGTCGAAGACCTCGTGCCGTACCTGCCGGGCCATGCGACGGCCGGCGTGGCATCGAACGGCGTAGGTGCTGTTTCAGCCGCACCGCTGGGCAACGCGGCCGTGCTGCCGATCAGCTGGATGTACTGCCGAATGATGGGCGCCAAGGGCCTGCAGGCCGCGACCGAAACGGCGATCCTGAGCGCCAACTACATCAGTGCGCGCCTGAAGGACCACTACCCCACGCTGTACGCGAGCCCCAACGGCCACGTCGCGCACGAGTGCATCCTTGATCTGCGCCCGCTGAAGGACACGAGCGGCGTCACCGCCGAAGACGTCGCCAAGCGCCTCATCGACTACGGCTTCCACGCCCCCACGCTGAGCTTCCCCGTGCCCGGCACGCTGATGGTGGAGCCCACCGAGAGCGAGCCGCTGGCCGAGCTCGACCGCTTCATCGACGCGATGATCGCGATCCGCGGCGAGATCCGCCGCATCGAAGAAGGCGTCTGGCCCAAGGAAGACAACCCGCTCAAGCACGCACCGCACACCGCGGCCAGCCTGCTGGGCGCCGAATGGGCGCACCCGTACTCGCGCGAACTCGGCGCGTTCCCGCTGGCCGAACTCAAGCTCGCGAAGTACTGGCCGCCGATCGGCCGCGTGGACAACGTGTATGGCGACCGCAACCTGTTCTGCAGCTGCGTGCCGGTGGGCGAGTACGAAGAAACCGAAGCGGCGCGAGGCTGAACGCGCGGGCGCCGCGGCGCCCTGTCCGTCTCAGCGTCTGAGCCTTCGTCTCAGCCTTCGCGGCGGTACATCGCCCACTTCACCGTGAGGATGTCGGCGGCGATCTTGGCCGCGTTGACCCCGGCATAGGTTCCGGAGGGATCGAATTCGAAGGCCTCCTGGTAGCGCTTGACCTGCGCATAGTCGCGGTCGAAGGTCATCGGCCCCATCAGCTCGGCGGGGTTGATGCCCGTGGGCAACGCCAGGAATTTCTCGGGATCGGTGGCACTCTGGTAGAGGTCGACGCTCAGCAGGCTCATACGGGTGTCCTCGAAATTTTTGAAGGTCGGGCCATCATCTGCGGCATGCGGGCCGCCCGCAATCGGCCTGCGCCTACACGGCGCGCGGCCTCAGGGCTGCTTCTTCTTCGCCAGCTCGCCCGTGGCGATCTGCTGGCGGAAACCGCGCAGGCTGGCCTTCACCTTGCGTTCGTTCTCCGGCCCCATGCGCACCATGATCTTCTGGCCGGAGGACATCGCCTCCAGCTTCGGATCGACGTATTCGTAGCGCACCCAAGGCCGCGTCGAAGGCACGTCGCCCTTCACCTCGACCAGCCGCACCTGCACCGGGCCGCTGGGCTCGGGCGCCTGCAAGAGGTGGTCGATCACCGCGATGAGCCGGTCGTTGAAGTAGCGCCCCGGAAAGCCGAGTTCTTCGTACGCCTTCTGGAACAGCGGATAGAGCTTGGCGTACACCGTCGCCGCCTTGGCCGGATCGACCGTTTCCGCGAGCAGCACGATGCCGTTGTAGCGCGCCGCGTTGTTCGCGGCGATGGTCTGCGTGCCGCCCTGCGGTCCATCGGTGATGAAGCGCTGCCCTGTAGGCTGCACCGGCCATGCGCTGGCGGGCGCCTGCTCGCGCGCGAGGTTGTCGACCGTGGCGACGA
Organism: Variovorax sp. W1I1; assembly: GCF_030815625.1. NCBI lineage: Bacteria > Pseudomonadati > Pseudomonadota > Betaproteobacteria > Burkholderiales > Comamonadaceae > Variovorax > Variovorax sp. W1I1. The sequence continues at coordinate 3,651,519 of NZ_JAUSWZ010000001.1, forward strand.
AGCGCCGCACGATGCCGTCGGAGCGCAGGTAGTCGGAAGCGTGCTTGCCACCGAGGAGTTCGGCCAGCGCCTTCATCACGCGCGAATCGGATTCCGCGAGCGCCGGCAAGGCGGCATCGGGTGGTGCGAGCGCTTCGATGGGGTTCTGCGGGCCGGTGGGCTCGGTGGCCGCAGGGGCCGGCGCCGGTCCGTCGTTCGGCGCGGTGGCCACCGGCGCGGACTCGGGCGGCTTCTGCTGTTGCTGGTACCAGCGCCAGCCGAAGAACGCGGCCACCAGCACCACGAGGCCGATGGCGACGATCATGCCGATCGGCGTTTCGCGGCGGGGCCTGAAGTCGGGGGCGTCGTCCCTGGAGCCGGGGGAGTCGTTGTCGGTCATGGCGGCACTTTCCTTTTGCTGAAGGCTGTGTGATGCAGGAGACCGGTCGATGTTGCATCAATCGGCACCGCGTCACGCCACAAGCTCGTAACGCCTTGTGACGCAACCGCCCTCGCGGTGACAACCCAGGTCAGGCTGCGCCGGCCGGCGCGCTGAGCGACTGCAGCCACGCGATCGAGCCCTGCAGCTCGGCCGGGCGGATCTCGTGCGCGCCCGGAAAGTCCGAGCCCGACAGCGCCAGCGGCAGCGTGCGCGCCAGTTCGCGCGTGGCCGCCGCGGCGGTCGGCGGAATCACGTTGTCCGCGCTGCCGTGGCTCACCCACAGCGCCTTGCCCTCGAAGGCCTCGGCGGGCGCGATGTGCGGCGCCACCTGCGCGAGCAGCCGGCTGTGCCACACCATCGCGGCGCGCAGCTTCGCGGGCTGCGTGAGCAGCAATGACAGCGCCATGATCCCGCCCTGGCTGAAGCCGCCCACCACGATGCGCTCGGGCGGCACGCCCAGTTGCTGCGCGGCCGAATCGATCATCTCGCCGACCAGGAAGCGGCTCTCGCGCTCCTGCTCTTCATCGATGCGGCGCTCGCCGTTCGGCAACACCTCGAACTCGAACCACGCATAGGCATCGGGCGACAGCACATACGGTGCGCGCAGGCTCAGCACATGGAACTGCGGCGGCATCAGCCGCGCGAGGCCGAACAGGTCCTGCTCGTTGCTGCCGACGCCGTGCATCAGCACAAGCAGCCAGGGCTCGCGCACGTTGGCCTGTGCGCTGTGTTCGAGAAACTTGAGGGGCAGGTGGAGTTGGGTCATGAATGGAACGGATCAGCGGGATGCGTGAAGAAAACCTTCGGCCAGCGCGCGCGTCACTTCGGCCGCCGGCACCTCGCGGCAGCCGGTGGCGTTCTGCCCCGACCACAGCGGAGAAAAGTCGCCGCTGCCCTGCGCCTCGGACTTGGCGCGCAGCGGCGCGATGCCCGAGGTGGCGAGCGGAAATTCGGGTGCGGCCGCGCCGATGGGCCCCAGCTCGCGCATCACGCGATTGACGATGCCGCGTGCCGGCCGCCCGGTGAAGAGATTGGTGAGCGCGGTGTGGCGGGCCGCTTCGCTCTTGAGCGCCGCACGGTGGATCGCGCTCGTCGTGGCTTCGGGTGTCAGCATGTAGGCGGTGCCGATCTGCACGCCTGCCGCGCCCAGCGCCATCGCCGCGGCCACGCCGTTCGCATCGGCGATGCCGCCCGCCGCGATCACCGGCACTTTCAACGCGCGCACCAGTTGCGGCAGCAGCGCGAAGGTGCCGAGCTGCTTCGTGAGGTCATGCGAGAGGAAGTGCCCGCGGTGCCCGCCCGCCTCGAGCCCCTGCGCGATGACCGCATCGGCGCCGTGCGCTTCAAGCCACAGCGCCTCTTCGACCGTCGTGGCCGAGGCCAGCACCTTCGCGCCCCAGCCATGCACCCGCGCCAGCAGCTCGACGGGCGGCAGCCCGAAATGAAAGCTCACCACCGGCGGCTTGAACTCGGCCAGCAGGTCGGCCACATCGGCGCTGAAAGGATTGCGGCCCGGACCGGTCGGGATGCTTGCCGCATCGATGCCGTGCTCCGCGTAGTACGGCGCGAGCGCGGCGCGCCAGGTGGCCTCGCGTTCGGTGCTCGGCACGGGCGGCGTGTGGCAGAAGAAGTTGACGTTGTACGGTTTGTCGGTGCCGGCACGGATCGCCGCGAGCTCGCTGCGCATCACCTCGGGGCTCAGCATGGCGCAGGGCAGCGAGCCGAGCCCGCCCGCGTTGCTCACCGCGATGGCCATCGCGCTGACCTGGATGCCGGCCATCGGCGCCTGGATGAGGGGGAGTTCGGTGCCCAGGATCTTCTGCAGCGTCGTCATTCGAATGCTCCTTCTGTGTCGAATGCCGGCGATTGTCTCGCCAAGCCGCAGAGCGCTCTGGCCGCGGGGTCATCGCGGCATGGCTTGGCACAATCGCGCGCATGCCCAGCCCGATCTTCCCCCTGCCCCGCCCGTCGAAGCCGCTGCAGCGCGCCGTCGTTGTTGCCCTCGCCACTGCCGGGCTCTTCGTGCTCAGCGGCTGTCCGCAAAAAGAAGCCCTCGTTGTCAGCGCCGACGCGCAGGCGGACGAAGCCGCAGTGGCCGTGGCAACGGCCGAGGCAGTTGCCCCCGCAGCACCACCTGCACCACCAGCGCCTCGCCCCACCGCATCGGCCACGCTCAAGCGCGCCGAACTCATGGCGCTGGTATTCCCCGACTCCCAGGGCCCCGGCGCCGCGCCCCGACAGCCCGACACCGTCTCGCTGCCCGAGAGGGCCAACGAGGGCAAGACAGTGCCCGGCAGCGAGGCCGAGCAACAGGCGCATGTGTCGCCGCGCGAAGTGGTGCGGCTCGACGATACGCATGCCGTCATGCTGACCGAGACCGTGCCGCTCGACGACCGAGGCCAGCCGATGAACGGCCACGTGAACGGCGCATGGCTCGGCGCCTACTTCTTCGAGCAGGGCGCGGACGGCTGGAAACTCGCGAGCCGCAACGACGCCGTCGACTACCTCGGCTTCATGGGCAACCTGGGCACCACCAAGGTCGAGCGCATCGCGCCCCAGCGCTTTGCGCTGACCATCGCCCACGGCAGTTGCTGGCAGGGCTACTGCGGGCAATGGCTGTCGGTGTATGGGCTCGAAGCGGGCCAGGTGCGCGTGCTCGCATCGGGCATTCCGCTGTCGGCAACGAACGCAGGCGTCCACGAGTCCTGCGAGAAAGTGCGCGACGCCGGGAAGCCGGATGAACCGCCGCCAAGCGGCGGGTGCTTCGACATCGGCGGCACGCCGACCTTCGCGCTCGGCACCGACGACGCGCCGGGCGAGATGCGCATCGCCTTCAAGGGCGAGCGCATGGCCGGCGGCAAGAGCCGCCGCGTGTCCACCATCGACAGCACGCTGGTCTATGCCTGGCGCAAGGGCGCCTACGTGCTCACCGAAGGACGCAACCCGGTGCCGTCGTTCTGACGGACGGGATCGGCATCCGGAGGCCCCAACCGCCTACGGGCGTGCCGCTGCCCTCGACCGGTCGCGTGCCCGGGCACGCAACGCCAGCCACGCCATGCCGCCGAACAGCACGGCAAAAACGGCCAGCGGCATCGCGCCCTTCCATGCGGCGCCCACCACCAGCAAGTCCTTGAGCGCGAGCAACGGAAGCAGCGGAAAAACAAGCAGCACCGCGACCGCGGGCACATGCGCATGCGACGGAAAAAAGACGGCCAGCACCACCGCCATCGCGAAGCTCGCCACCAGGTAGGCCAGCAGCAGCCTGAGCGCGAGCTTCACTCCTCGCTCGTCCACTCCACTTGCACGCCCAGGCTGCGCAGGTTCTCCACGAAGCGCGGATGCGCGCGGCGGATCGGCGTCGCGTTGCGGATTTCCGAGCGCCCTTCGATGCTCGCCGCCACCATGAAGAGCGCGATCGCTACGCGGATGATGTAGGGGCTTTCGACCACCGCCGGCGTCAGCGGATTGCCGCCGAAGGTGATGAGCCGGTGCGGGTCCGACGAGAACACGTGCGCGCCGAACTTGGAGAGCTCGCCGGTCCAGCCCAGCGCGCCGTCGTACACCTTGTTCCAGAACATCGCGTTGCCCTGCGCGCGCACGCCCAGCGCGATGAAGATGGGCAGCAGGTCCACCGGAAAGTAAGGCCACGGCGCCGCCTCGACCTTGGTGAGCACATTGCTCGTGAACGGCGTCTGCACCTTCAGCGGACCGGTGCGGATGGCGCGCGACCAGCCGTCCGCATGCTCGATGCGCACGCCGAATTTCGCGAAGGTGCGGTCCAGCAGCGGAAAGTTGGCCGGCGCGCTGTTGCGCACGATCACGTCGCCGTCGGTGATGGCGCCGAGCGCCAAAAAAGTCGTGATCTCATGGAAGTCTTCGTCGAAGCGGAACTCGCCGCCGGTGAGCGCGCCGCCGCCGTGCACCGTCACGCGCGAGGTGCCGATGCCCTCGATGCGCACGCCGATCATCGCCATGAAGCGGCAGAACTCCTGCACGTGCGGCTCCGAGGCGGCATTGGTGAGCGTCGAGGTGCCGTCGGCCGCGGCCGCGCACAGCACGAAGTTCTCGGTGGTGGTGACCGAGGCGTAGTCGAGCCAGTGGTCGGTGGGCGTCAGGCGCCCGTCGCTGTGCACGAGCAGCGAGCCTTCGGTGCGCTCCACCTGGCCGCCGAAGCGCTGGAACACCTCCACATGCGGATCGATCTCGCGCACGCCCAGCGTGCAGCCCTTGACGTTGTCTTCGAGTCGCGCCACGCCAAAGCGCGCCAGCAGCGGCGGCACCAGCATGATCGACGAGCGCATCTCCTCGGGGAGGCGATGCAGCGCCGCGTCGAACGCGGTTTCGCGGTGGTGCAGCGCGAGCGTGCCGGTCGCGTGGTCCATCTGCACGTCGCTGCCGAGGGTGCGGAAGATGTCCAGGATCTTGCGCACGTCGGTGATGTCGGGCACGCCGAGCAGCCGCAGCGGCTCGTTGGTGAGCAAGGTGGCGCAGAGCACCGGCAGCACGGCGTTCTTGTTGGCGGAGGGGGTGATGCGGCCGCGAAGCGGCGTGCCGCCGTGCACGATGAGGTTGGACATGGAGGTGCGGGGAAACGGAAACGAGGGAATCGAGAGGAATCGAGGAGAGAAGTCGCGGAACGTCCGCAACCGGGTGCCGGGACTTTACCGTCGGCGGATGGCGCTTACGGACGGGGAAGTTGTAAGAACTTGCCGGGGCCGACGGTGCCGGGCGCCCGATTGTCCATGCATGTGAACAGTCATGCCATGAATAGCGGCTGTTGATCTTGCTCGCAAGTCCATACCATTCAGGTCATTGGACAACCGAAAGGATTGAAATGAGCAAACCCGAATTCTTCATCACCCCCGGATATGGAAAGCAATTCCTCGACAGATTGCATTACTCGCAAGCCGTCAGGATCGGCAATCGCGTCGAAACATCAGGGCAAGGCGGCTGGAGCGACGATCTGCAATTCCCTAAATCGCTTGAAGATGAAATTGCGCAGGCGTTCAAGAATGTCGAGCGGACGCTGGCAACTGCCGGCGCCAGTTGGGAGCATGTCGTTCACATCAATTCATACCACGTCGGCGGATTTCCGCCGGTGGTCAATGAAACGATGGCCAGACTTTATCGTCAGTACATGCCGAACCACGCGCCCATCTGGACGGAGTTGGATGTCGCGTCCCTCGCGCATCCGGACATGCATATCGAAATTCGCGTCACCGCAATTATTCCGTAATGGGCAGATCAACTCCGAATTTCTGAACCACCCAATCGGCGAACGCCTTCAACCTGGCATTCTGGTGCCGATTGGGGGGATAAAGAATATGAAAGGGCATTGCGGGCCTTGACCAATCCTCCAGAACCGCCACCAATTCACCCGAATCCAGATAAGGCTGGACGATGCGCCTGAAATGCTGCCCGACGCCCAGGCCCGCCAGCAGCATTTCCTTCAGGCCATTGCCTTCGTTGGTCGAGAAAACGCAATTGCCGATTTCAAATCGCTCGGCGCCGCGCTCGAAGATCAAAAGCTCCGGTTTTCCTGTCGAAAAAAAATAACACGCGGCAGCGTGATTCAATTGAAGATCGTTTGGGGAAGAGGGAATTCCCTTGCGATCCAGATAAGCTGGCGCGGCGCAGGTGACATATTGAAGTTCAGTCACCCTTCGCCCAACCATTGCTATATCGTCGAGCCTGCCGGCACGAATTACGCAATCCACGCCCTCTTCCACGATATTCAATGGCCGGTCGCTGATTCCGACTGCGATGGTAATTTCTGGATATTCGCTATGAAATTCCGGCAACTCGGGAATCAGCAAGCTGTTGGCGAATGCCGCTGGCGCATCTATTCTCAGATGCCCGCTCGGCTTGACTTTTTTACCCCGCACCGCGCTTTCGACCGAATCCATTTCGGCGATCCAGCGCATGGCGTGTCCGTAATACTCGAGGCCGTCCGATGTGGGGGTCACCGCGCGTGTGGTCCGCTGCATCAATTTGATATTCAGATGCTTTTCAAGATCGGTAATCAATTTGCTGACCGTCGAGCGCGGAAGCGCCAATTGATCCGCGGTGCGGCTGAAGGAGCCCGTGTCCACGACCCGCACGAAAGCCCGCATTGCCAGGAGTTGGTTCATTGAAATCTATTCATTCGAGCGGATAAAAAGCTGGCTCCATTGTCTATGCATGTGCGCAATGGCGGCAAGAAGCCATCGCCGCCGAGGACGCGTCGGCACGGAAACTGCAGCGCGCCTTGACCATGCCTTCCATCACCCGCTCCCTTCTCGCAGCGCTTGGCGCCGTCGCCCTCCTCGCCATATCCACGCCCTCCCCGGCCCAGGACACCTACCCCAACCGCCCCGTCAAGGTCATCGTCGCGCTGCCGGCCGGCGGCAGCGTGGACATGGTGGCGCGGCTGGTCAGCCAGCAGCTCGCGGCCGACCTGGGCCAGCCCTTCGTGGTCGACAACAAGGCCGGCGCCTCCGGCCAGATCGGCACGCCGCTGGTCGCCCGCGCGGCGCCCGACGGCTACACGCTCATGGTGTCGCCCGCCTCGTTCCTCACCACCAACAAGAGCATCTTCAGGACGCTGCCCTACAACCCCGAGGCCGACTTCGCCCCCGTCACCAAGCTGGTCAACCAGGCCATGGTGCTGGTGGTGCGCGACAAGGCGCGCTTCGCGAGCGTTGCCGACGTGCTGGCCGCGGCCAAGGCCAACCCCGGCAAGCTGACCTACGCGTCCTCGGGCGACGGCAGCCCGCAGCACCTGGCGGGCCTCATGTTCGAGAGCCGCACCGGCACGCGGCTGCTGCACATCCCCTACAAGGGCGGCGCGCCGGCCATCACCGACCTCATCGGCGGCGTCGTGGACATGGTGTTCGCCCCGCTCCCCGAAGCGCTGCCGCACATCCGCGGCGGCAAGCTGCACGCGGTCGGTGTGCTGAGCGAGAAGCGCGCGGTGTCGGCGCCCGAGATTCCGACGCTGCGAGAAGGTGGCGTCGACGGCGTGGTGCTGTCGGCGTGGATCGGCCTGCTGGCCCCGGCGAAGACGCCGCGGCCGATCCTGGAGCGGCTGGACAAGTCCGTGAAGGCACTGCTGATGCGGGGCGATGCAAGGGCGAGGCTGCTGGAAGTGGGGATGGAGCCAGCGCCGGACGACGCCAAGCCGCTGGGGCAGGTCATTGCGGAGGAGATCCGGGTGCATGCGGAGCTGGTGAAGGCCGCGGGGCTGGTGCCGCAGTAAGGCTGCATGCCGAGCGTGAAGGACGCGCTCTCGCTATTGCGAACAGTGATCGGCATCTGCATGGGCATAGCTCTTGCGTCGGCTGGTCATGTCTTCCATCGCTTCCCCCTCACGCCGACGCGCGCTTCAATCCCTGGCTGCCGGCGCCGCATCGCTCGCGCTGCCGGCCTTTGCCCAATGGCCCGATAAACCGGTTCGCATCGTCGTCACCTTTCCGGCCGGTGGCTCGAGCGACATCCTCGCCCGCGTCATGGCCGAGCAACTCGGCAAGAAGCTCGGCCAGGCCTTCGTGGTCGACAACAGGCCGGGCGCAGGCGGCACCATCGGCGGCGCGCAGGTCGCGGCCGCGCCGGCCGACGGCTACACGCTCATGCTGTCGAACACGACACCCATCGCGCTCGGGCCCTTCGCGCTCGAAAAGCAACCCTACGACCCCGTCCTGGCTTTCACGCACATCGCCTATCTGGGCTCGGCACCGCTGGTGATCATGGCCAGCAAGTCCGCGGGCATTGCAAGCTATGCGCAGCTCGATGCCCGTGCGCGCAAGGAAGGGCTGCTGAACTTCGGCTCCGGAGGCCCCGGCTCGGTCGGCCACATCCATGGCGAGTTGATCCGCAAGACGACAGGCATTCCCATGGTCCATGTGCCCTACCGCGGCGGAGCACCGATGACGACGGACCTGATCGCGAACGTGATTCCGGTCGCCATCGACGTCGTTACCGCGTATGTGCCGTTTTTCAGGAGCGGCCAGTTGGTTCCGCTGGCGGTGACGGGCAACGCCCGGTCGCCGCTCATTCCCGAAACGCCGACCGTCGCCGAACTGGGTCAGCCACAACTGGTGCTCGAGAACTTCTTTGGCCTGAGCGCGCCGGCGGGCCTGCCGCCCGATATCGTCGCCAGGCTCAACGCCGCCTGCAACGAGATCCTGGTCATGCCGCAGGTGTCGAGCAAGCTGCTCGAGCTGGGCATCGTCGGAAAGCCTGGACCGGTCGATCGCTTCGAAGAGCTGGTCAAGGCGCAAGTGGGCATTCTTGGGTCGACGGTCAGGGGGGCGAGCATCAGGCTGTGATGTCCGGCACGCTGCGGCTCTTGGCAGAGGAAGCTCAGCGGGTCGTCACAGGCAACTGCAACTGCAACGGTGTGGAGGGGCGCTGGCCCAGGGGCCAGTTCCACAGGCGCCCTTGCCTGTCGATCGCGATCGTGTCTTCCAATCCGGCCGCGACGTGCGCAACGTCCTCCATTGCCAGGCGCGGCTGAACGCCTTCGGGTCCGCCCCAGATATACAGGCTGCCATCGGGCCGCAAGGCCAGCGAATGGCGGCTGCCGGTTGCGATGGCCGCCGCGCCTTCGAAGATCACGCCCCATCGATCGGCCTTGTCACCCAGGCCATGACCGGCCAGCGGGCCAAAGCGATTGCCACCGGTGCCCAGGACCGCGCCGTCGGTGCGGCGATGCAGCGCGTGGCCCGTATGGCCGACCACTTCGCTCGCCTGCTCGGCCACTGCGGTCCAGCCGGGTTGCTCGGCCAGCCGTCCGTCGCCGTACTGGCCGCGGTGCGCGAGGCCACGCGCGTAAAGGCGGCCACCGGGGGCGATGTAGTAGTCGGCGCCATCCCCTACCCAGGTGTGCAGGGCGGCGTCGGCACTGCGGCTCCATGCGGTTTCGCCGACCCGGCGTTGCCACAGGCTGCCATCGCAGCGGATCGCCAGCAGGCCACTGTCGCCGGCCGAGATCAGCGCCACGTCGTCCAGCAGAAGATCGACGCGCGCCGAACCCAGCGGCCACGTCACCGCGCGCTGCTTCTCGTCGATTGCATAGCCGTGCGACTTGCTTACCGCGACATGGCTGGCTCCGTGCAACACGACCCTTGGTTTTTCCTGTGGACTCCGCCACTCATGGACGCGGCCGTCCAGCAATGCCAGCTTGTGGTCGTAGTACCCGGCCAGCCGGGCGCGATGCTGCGCGGCTTCTGCGCCGACTGGCGACATCTGCGCGCAGCTGGCGGCTGCAGGATTGGCCACCAGTACGGTGCAGGCAGCAGCCAGGCTCAGCAACGCACGCCAGTGTTCGGCCACGCTTTTGCAGAACAGTGATCGTTGGGGCGCGCTCGTGTGCGCGACCCGGCGCAGAAGCTCATGTTCGCAGCTGCACAAAAAGACGTGAGATGTGTTTTTCATCGGAATGAAGGAAGCAATTGACAAGGCGTTGTTAACGATCGCTTGCGTAGTTCACAAACCCGTGGTCGCCGCCGCTCTGTATTCGACTCCATATCAAGCCAAGCGCATCGGGCGATTGTTTTAACAGTGAGCCTTTGATCGTGGAAATAGCTGCTTGACTCTGAAGCGGCTCCAGGGTTCTTAATCCCTTGGCGCGCAATTTTGCGAACGCACTGAATCCAAACAGGGAAACCAAACAAATGACCAGCTGCTCACAACACCCCGGCGAACACACTCATCAGCATGGACCGTCGTGCGGCCACACCGCCATCACGCACGGCGACCATGTCGACTATCTGCATGACGGCCATTTGCACCACATGCACGATGGCCACGTTGACGAGCACACCCTTGAGGTCACGGCCGCGAATCCCGATCAATGCACGCCGAACCATCGCTGCGCGGGTCATGAGGCGGGACATGTTCACGGTCCCGACTGCGGCCATGAAGCCGTGCCGCATGGCGATCACATCGACTACCTGGTTGACGGCCACCTTCATCATCCACACGGGGACCATTGCGATGATCACGGCACGGTTAAGCTTGCCCGCTAAGCCGCTTCTTCCCGATTGATCTGTGCCCGCCTCGTGCGGGCTTTTTCTTGCCTTGTGGTGTCGATGCAGCAAAGGCTGCACAGCGCCTTGGAGTGACGGGCTCCTTCCTGGGTTCGCCCATTTCAGTCTCCATCGGCGGGGCGCACGCCACCTGGCGCACCGAGCACCGCGCGATGCAAGCGGTCCGGCACGTAGCGATCGGCCTGAATGTCGGGGGTCACGCCATGCGAGAACACTTCGTCGGTGATCGGCAGGAAATTCTGGTTCCATGCAGTCCACTGTTGGCGCAGCCGCTCGAAGACTTCCGGCTCGCGATCGCGCAGGTTGGCGCGCTCTCGCAGGTCGACGGCCACGTCGAACAGGAACTCGTTGTCGTTGATCTTGAGGTACTTCCAATCGCCGTCGCGCACGGCGCGCTGCGACTGCTCCTTGTAGCGCCAGTAGAGCTGTCGCGGATGCGCGGGCGTGCTGCCCTCCAGCACCGGCAGGATGTTCTCTCCATCGCTGGCATAGCCAGGATGCGCGGCCGCGCCCGCAGCCGCGAGCAAGGTCGGCAGCCAGTCCATCGAGATGGTCACCTGTGTCTGAACCTGCGGCGAAATCCGCTCGCGCCAACGCAGCAGCGTCGGCACGCGCAACCCGCCTTCGAGCAGTTCGGTCTTCTGGCCCGTGAAGGGCCAATTCTTGGAAAAACGCTCGCCGCCGTTGTCGCTGGTGAAGACGACGATCGTGTTGTCGCCCAGGCCGTTCTGCTCGAGCGTCGCCAGCACTTGTCCGACCGCCGCATCGAGCGCGCCGACGATCTTTCCGTAGGTCTCCAGGTTGCCGCCGTCGTAGTGAAAGAGATCCTTGAGCCCGCGCGAGACGTGCTCGTCCTCCGGCCCCTCCCAGGGCCAGTGCGGCGCCGTGAAATGCAGCGAAAGAAAGAAGGGCCTGTCGGGCGTTTCTGCACGCTCACGCGTAGGCCGCGGCCTCGTCGGCCAGGATCTGGGTGTAGTAGCCGGTGCGTTCGACCGGCACCTCACCCTCATAGAGGTCGCGCGGCAGGTGGTCGCCGACGCCCGACTTGTGCGTGAAGTAGTCGACGGCGCCGCCCAGGTTGCCGAAGAAGCGGTCGTAGCCACTGCGCTGCGGGCCGTATTCGGGGGGCCGGCCCAGGTGCCATTTGCCGATCAGGGCGGTGTCATAGCCCGCCGCCTTGAGCAGCGAAGGCAGCGTCGGGTGCTCGGGCGGCAGGCCGAGGCCCTTGCCGCTGGTGGCGATCGGCTCCTCCAGCCCTCCTCGCAGCCGGTACTGGTAACGCCCGGTGATCAGCGCAAAGCGTGTCGCCGAGCAAACGGCCGAGTTCGCGTAGGCCTGGGTGAAGCGCACACCCTCCACGGCCAGGCCGTCCAGATGCGGGGTCGCGAAGCCGGTCTGGCCGTAGACGCCGAGATCCGCGTAGCCGAGGTCGTCCGCCAGGATGAAGACGATATTGGGGGTCTTGTTGTTCATCTCGACAGGCCTCACTGCCTGGCGGCCAAGCCTGCCGCATTGGTGGGCGCCCAGAAATTCTCGAGCTGAAGTTCCTTGAGCGCACGCGCCAGGAAGCTCGGATCGGCCCAGGCGCGGGCATCGAATGTCTGGCGGATGATGCCGACCTTCTTCGCGCCGTCGATCACGTCGGCGTAGTGCGAGACGAAGCCGTCGTCCAGCAGCGGCGAGTAGCGCTCCTTGAGCGAGGCGCCCTCGAAGTCGCTGCTGAACAGCGCAACGGGATGGCCGCTGATCTCGCCAAAGCGGGCGAACAGCGCATCGCGCTTGCTGTTGTCGGACGCCGACTGCGCCTGTTTCACGATCACCTTGATCAACCGCGTGAGGGCCTCGGGATGTTGCCTGGCGAACGCGTCGGTTGCGATCACGCCCGAGTTGATGCCGTAGATCGGCCCCTTGCCGCGTGTACTGACCGGGATCTCGGCCGTGCGCGCGATCTTGAGCAACTGGAGGTCGGAGCCGCCGAAGGTCGCGTCGATGTCCTTGCTGACCACCGCCGCCTTCGAGGTCGGCCAATCGAGGTTGGTGAAGCGCACGTCCCTCTCGGTCAGGCCGGCATCTTCGAGCAGGCGGTTGAACGACAGCTGATAGGCCGTGCCGCGCAGCACCGCGACGCGTTTGCCTTTCAGATCCTTGAAGCTTCGGATGTTGCTGCCCAGCGCGGTCGCCAGATAGCTGTTGCTGTTGCGCCCGCCCGAGGCGACGAGCCGCGTCTTCAGGCCGTTGGCACGACCGATCACGCCGGCCAGGTCTCCCAGGAACACGACATCGAGTTGCCCCGTTGCCAGGGCTTCGTTGATGGCGGGACCCGCGCCCTTGAAGAACTTCCATTCGATCTTCACGCCGTCCTTCTCGAACTCGGCCTCCAGCGCCTTCTGGGCATAGACCAGCGACACCGGCCCGGCGCCGGCAAAGGACTTGCCCTGGCTGCCCTGTTCGGGGGCTGCCAGCCGGATCACCTTGGGCAGGTCGGCCGCCGATGCCAGGCTGGTGCCAAGCACGCCGGCGAGCACCGCGGCGGCAATGAACGACCTGCGGCCGCGGAAAGGAAATGAAGTGCGCATGGATGCTCCGTTTGGAAAAATCTGGAAAAAATCAGATGGCGAACAGCACGGACTCCGCGCTGCGCGACGCAGGCACGAGCGCCGGCGCCTCGGTCGGCTGTCCCGAGAATTCGGCGAGCACGCGCTCCTTGATCTCGGCGAAAGCCTGGCTCGCCCGGTTGCGCGGATGCGCGAGCGGCACCGGAACGATGCGGCGGATGCGTCCCGGGCGAGGCTCCATCACGACCACCTTGTCGCCCAGGAACACGGCCTCCTCCACGTCGTGCGTGACCAAAATGGTGGTGATGCCTTCGGCCTGCCAGATGCGCAGCAGCTCCTGCTGCAGGTGAGCGCGCGTCATCGCGTCGAGCGCGCCGAAGGGTTCGTCGAGCAGCAGTACCTCGGGCCGGTTGACCAGGGCTCGCGCGATTGCCACGCGCTGCGACATCCCGCCCGAGAGCTGATGCGGAAACGCTTTCTCGAAGCCCTGCAGCCCCACCAGCTCGATGTGCTCCTGCACCTGCACGCGCTTCTGCGCCTCGGTCAACGGCGCATTGAGCAGGCTCAGCGCGATGTTGTCCTCGACGTTGAGCCACGGAAACAGCCTGTGCTCCTGGAACACGATGCCGCGCTCCAGGCTGGTGCCGAGGATGCGGTCGCCGTCGAGCAGCAGTTCCCCCTGGTAATCGCCCTCCAGGCCGACCAGCAGCCGCAGCAGCGTCGACTTGCCGCATCCGCTGGTGCCGACGATGCTGACGAATTCGCCCGGTGCGATGCTCAGCGAGATGTCGCTGAGCACGGGCAGCGGCGTGCCCTCCACCTCGTACTGCTTGTGGAGATGCCGGATGTCCAGCGTTCCTGCGTGAGCCACGTTCGTGTTCCTTGGGTTGTCAGAATTGCGCGACCAAGCGGCCGCGCCAGGCGAGCAGGCGGGTCTCGATGCGGGTGGCGATCCAGTTGAGCGTGAAGCCGGTGAGCCCGACCACGACCACGCCGAAGATCACCAGGTCCATGTGGAAATGCTCGCGCCCGTCGATCATGGTGTTGCCGATTCCCTTGCCCGAGACCAGCAGGTACTCGGCGCCCAGCGTTGCAAGCCAGGCATAGATCAGCGCCAGGTGTATGCCCGCGAAGATCGACGGAGAAGCGCTGGGCAGGACCACGCGTGTGAGCATTTGCCAGCGACTGAACTTCAGCGCCCGCGCAACTTCGATCAGTTCGCGCGGCACGCTGCGGATGCCTTCGTGGGTGTTGAGCACCACGGGAAAGAAAGCGGCCAGCGAGAGAAAGGCCACCTTGGCGGCATCGCCCAGGCCGAACCAGACCGAGATCAGCGGGATCCAGGCGAACAGCGAGATCTGCTTGAGCGTGTGAAAGCTCGGCCCGAGCGCCCGCTCCGCCAGCCGCGACAGGCCGAGCAGGCCACCGCCCACCAAGCCCGCCGTCACGCCGATGGCGAAGCCGGCCAGGTCGCGCCACAGGCTCGAACCCAGCGCCTCCCAAAGCTCGCCGCTCGCCGTGTAGCTCACCGCGCGCTGCCACACCGCCTCGGGCGATACCAGGAAGGCCGCATTGCCCCAGCCGAGGCGCGCGGCGGTCCACCACAGCGCGAGCAGAAGCAATGGCACGACCCAGCCGCGCAGGGCCTTAGGCACGGGGTGTGCACGGCGCGCCTGCACCGCAGGTGCCGTTGGTGCAATGTGTTCACTCATGCGCTCTTCCTCAGAATCCGGGGCGTTGCCAGCGCGTGAGGCGCTTCTCGATCAGCGCGAAGATCTTGTCGAGTGCAAAGCCGACGGCACCGACCACCACGACGGCGGCCAGCACCACGTCGAGCTGGAACAACTGGCGGCCATAGACGATCAGGAAACCGATGCCCTCGCTGGAGGCCAACAATTCGACCACGACCAGCGCGAGCCAGGCATGCGTGAAGCCATAGCGCACGCCGTTCCAGATCGGCGCAAAGGCCGAGGGCAGCACCACCTTGCGCAGCAGTTGCCAGCGCGAGAACCGGAGCACGCGCGCCACCTCGATGTAGCGCGTGGGTACGCCTTGAATGCCCTTGTAGGTATTGAGCACCACCGGCACCAGTGCGGCCTTGGCGATGAGAAAGACCTTGAGCGATTCGTCGATACCCACCAGCAGCATCAACAGCGGCAGCCAACCCAGCACCGGCACCTGGCTGAATGCCTTGAAGAGGGGATAGGCGTAGTCCTTGAAGAGCGGCGACAACCCCATGGCCACGCCCAGCGCAAACCCTGCACTCAGCCCCAACGCGAAACCCGCGAACACGCGCGTCAAACTGACCTGCAGGTGACCCCATATCTCGCCGGTGCCGAACAGATCGACCAGCGTGCGCCAGACGACGGCGGGCGCCGGCAGCACCTGCGGCGCGATCCATTCAAAGTGCGCGCCGAGTTGCCACAGCAGCAACACCAGCAGCGGAAAGAGCCAGGCGATCCAGCGTGACGAGGCGACATACCGCGCCGGTGCGCGCAGCCATTGCGCCAGCGAAGCGGCATGCGGTGGGTTGGCGGCGGCAAGCTTGACCAGAGGAAGTTCGGCAGAAGGTACGGCCATTGGGCTTGGGGAACGATTGATCTTGAATGGCGGCGTGCACCTACCCGATGTGGGCGAGCAACCGGGGGTTGGTCAACGCTCAGGCGCTATGTGATGCATGCATCGCATCGAATGGCATCGGAGACAGACGGCCTGCGCCGCTGCTTTCAATGCGTGTTGTTGTAGCCCAGACATCGACGCGCTCGACCCGCAGCCAATTGCAGGCGCGAAAAGCAGCGCGTGAGTTGAAGTTCTTGATGCATTGCGATGAAGAGCGAATTTTGATTCGCCGGCAACGCATTCAGAACGAATCAAATTTCATTTTGATATAGCCGATTCAACCGATGCGCCGTTGCATACATACATATGTGACGCACGAGGTCGGGTGACCATGAGCGCGGGCTGGCTTGTCTCGGCCACCTATGTCGTCCACGCGAATTAGCGCCTTTGGTCGTGCCGCCGAGCGTTACGTCGCATGCAAGGTTTAGCGCGGTGCGTCCCTTAATCGCTCGTGCTGATCAACTCAGGCGCTGTGAAAAGAGTCGCCGAGCGAGGCTTCGTCCCAGTTGGCGCATTCACGTTTCCTCTGTTTGCCTGTTCTTCATCAACGTACAACGCAATGGCCTTGGATCTGGCTCTATGGCTGTTCGCCGCTGGAATACTCATGACGCAGCAACGAGAGTTGCACCAGGTCGTGATGCTCCCCCCACCAGAAGCCGGCCTGCCGCTGGAGCCCTTCTTCGACGAAGCCCAGTCGCCGCAGAAGCTTCAGCGAGGCTGCGTTTTCCGGATGGACCTGTGCTTCGATGCGATTCAACGCCATCGATTCGAACCCCCAAGGCAAAGCGGCAACTAGCGCCTCGGTCATCAGGCCTTCGCCCCAGGCATCGCGTGCGAGTTCGTAGCCCACGGTGCAGCTTTTCCAGTTCCTGTTCCATCGGAACAGGCCGCATGTTCCGATGAGGCGACGGTCTTGCTTGCGTTCGATCGCCCATCTGGTTCCCAGGACCGGTGGTTGCCGCCAACCCGCGAAGGTCTGCACCATCTTCTCGGCTTCCGCCAGGCTCGCGATCGGATCGTTGCCGAACCAGCGCATGGCCTCGCGGTCACCGTGGATGGCGAGCAAGGAGGCTGCGTCGGTCGGGACGATCTCGCGCAGCGTGAGGCGGAGGGTTGTCAGGGATGGGAAGGTCTCGGCTGGTGCGTCTGCGGTATTGGCGTTCGTCATGACAGGTTGCTCCCAATTTTTTGTTTGATCGACACGACGGCTTCTGCCGTCATCCACGGTGGCATCTACAAGTTGTTCCGCAAGAACGCGAGCATCTTCCGCCAGGAATCCTCACGCGCACGGGCCGTGCCGACTGGCGAGCCGCCGAGGTCTTGGTCTTCACCGGATACAGGATGCTTGAATCGCGTCGACATGGTGGAGACGTTCGGCCAGCCCAGACTGTGGCCGGCGTCGGCGTAAGACAAGTGTTCGACAGAATGGGTGAACCCTTTCCGCTTGAAGCGAGCCATTGCGAATTCGCTCAGTGGCGCAGAAGGCCAGATCTTGTCGTCCTGTGCGCTGATCAACAGCACGGGCCCGTTGATGTTCTCCACGCGGATGGAGGTCGCTTCCACGAGCGCCTCATCCCGAAGCGGAATGAGAAACCAGTCAAAGCTGTCGGGGTCGACGCGGCCTTGCGAAACGGCGAGGTTCCACTCTTCCAGGGGCATGACATCGGCATGCGGCACGTCCTTGCCATCCATCGTCCAGGCCGAGTGCCCGCTCGCCGGATAGGCGGGCCCGACGATGCCGCTTGCGACGTACGCCACCACGGCACGCACAGAGGGAAAGGTCGCCCCCAACAGAAGCGCCAACTCCCCGCCTCGGGACGCGCCACTCACGGCGATCCGATCGGGGTCGACCTTTTCCTGTTGTGCCAGCCATCCAAGCGCATTGTCGAAATACTCCAGAGGAATCCGGTCCAGCGTGGGCGGAAGGCCCTCGATGCCGAAGTAAGCCAGAGCCAACGCAACGTACCCATGCGATGCCAACAGCGCGGCCATTTCCGCTGACCATTGCACGCCCCCGCCGGACCCGCCCACGACCAGAGCCGCGGGATGACGGCCCGGTGCTTTCGGCTCGAACAAACTGCCCACGACTCCCGCCTCGCGTACCTTGCGCATTGCTACGGAGTCGTCGAAGTAACGTCTGCGGAATGCATGCGTGACAGGCTCCGCCGATTCGCTCTCGATGACAAGCAAGACGGCCATGGGGTCGTCCGCGCACCGATCTGAAAATGGCACCGCCGACGCTGGTTGCGATGAGCGGGACCAGAACAATCCCATCGCATCTACGCCCGTGTAGTCACCAGACACGGGGGCATCGCGCGCCAGATCCACATCGCCTGTGGTTGCTGCGTGAAAGCTCGCGCGAGAGGCGAGCACCGTTCCTTCGGCACCAGCGCTCAGCGCCCGCAGTGTTATCTGCTGCCCGGGCGTCAACCCATGCACGGTGATGTGCAAGGCTTCGTCCAACAGGCATTCAGCAGGGAGTGGGCCGAAGGAGATGGAAGGCATTGGGATTGTTGTGCGGTGCTGCAGATGTCTGATTTCTCTGCTGTGGATGAAGAGCTTTTCCTTGCGGGATTCTGCCGCACCATTCCCCCAGCACAGCGTCTTCTCACCCGCCTCAATAGACTGTTCCCATGCCCCAACCCAACACCCCCTTCAGCGACGCATCCGCCCTCCGCGACTACGCCGAAAAAACCGCGCGCATCGTTCCCGGCCTGCACGACTTGCAAACAATGCCTGCTCTGCTCGTCGCAGAGCGCGCACCCGAATCGGCCCACGTGCTGGTCATCGGTGCCGGTGGCGGCATGGAATTGGCGGCGCTTGCACAGGCGCGTCCGCAATGGCAATTTGTCGGCGTCGATCCGTCGCAACCCATGCTCGACTTGGCGGCAACGGCACTCGGCCCGCTTGCCGCGCGAGCCCAGTTGCACCTTGGCTATACCGACACGGCACCCGTCGGTCCATTCGATGCCGCGACGTGTCTTCTGACGATGCACTTCGTGCCCGTCGAAGAAAGAAAATCGACGCTGAAGGAAATCCATCGCCGCCTGAAGCCCGGTGCGCCGTTCGTCATGGCGCACCTCAGTTTTCCCCAGGCGGAGGAGGAGCGGGCGCTGTGGCTTTCGCGCTATGCGGCTTTCGCCATCGCTTCAGGCGTCGATCCGGAGAACGCGCGCAAGGCAGCATCCACCATCGGTTCGACCCTGCCGTTGCTCGGCCCTGAGCAAGAGGAGGAGTTGCTTCGAGAGGCCGCCTTCACGAACGTTCGGCTGTTCTATGCCGGCATGGCTTTCACGGGCTGGGTGGCGCAAGCCTGAGAAGACTTTCCGCAGCCCAGCGTCGACCATCTCAGGCAAATGAGCGACGGTATTTGACGAGACCTTTCCTTTTCGAAGTGTCAAAGCCGCATCTTTCAAAAAAACCGGGGTGAAGGAGCGTCAGATCTCGATGATGAGTTCGATGCGCACTGCGTGCTCGAAATAGTTGAGGAAAACTTCGTCTCCTCCACTGCGGCTCAGGGTTTCGCGGAGCGAAGTCTTGGACAGACTTGCTCGCATGCGGTGCGCTCGCATCTCGTTCCAAAGGATATGGAGATTGAGACTCTGACGATCGTCGTCTGGGACTACGAAGATTTCTTGTTCATTCGGTGCAAGAAATCGCCACCTGCAATTCGGGTTGGATTTCGGCCGCGCTTCCATCCTGGCGATTTCCTCTTCCGAAACAACGAAGTCGGCCGTCCTAGCCTCATCTTCGGCTGAAGCATCGTCGTCGTCGTCGTCGTCGTCGTCGTCGTCGTCGTCCAGGGAACCGTTTGGGGAGGACTCCGTTCCCTCCTCGAACGAGAAGACGAGGTGATCGCCCTTGCGCAATTCATGCGTCATTTCCCAGATCAAGAAATCGAAGGAGCCGTCGGGCCGACGCTTTCCGCCACCCGTGACAGTGAGCAGGGAACAAGCCGGTCCCCAAATGTCGGCGTGAACGTCGGCGGAAAACATCCACACATCGTTCGAACCGACGGTGCAAAGATGAATGCCGTTTTTGGTGATGCGCAGTACTGGCATTGAGGTCTAACGTGACGTAGTCATTGAACACCTTGTAGATTCACCACAGGTCTCCACAAAGCGGATGCGCGCCCCGTCCATTCGCTTCAAGGCACATACACCATGTAGATGCGAAACGCGAAGCCACCAGCGGCCTGTAGATGGTTGGCTTCATTGGTCATGCATTTGACTTGACGGAGTGAATCGGAGGCAGGCAATGAGCGTCAACCATGACTACATCGCGTAGTTGCAACCGCGTCAACGCGGCGCGGAGTTCTGCAAACGCTGCTGAACGGATTGCTTGGCGCGTGCGTTCATTTGCTGAAACTCCTCCAGCAACTTGTCGCAGGACAATTTCTGCGCCTCGCAAAGTGACGTTGTTTCTATGGAGACATCACCGTTCTCGGCGATCTTGATTCCGCGCCGGACCACGGCCGGATGCGCGTAGTGGCCCACGGGTGTAAAGGACCATTGCGTATAGGCAGGAGCAGCCTCCCTGATGATGGTCCACCTGTCTGGCTCTGTGACCGTTACCGAAGAGCCCGGCTTCTCCTTGAGTACCCGCATTGCCTCGGCGACGCTCGCATAGCCGATGACTGTTGTCCTCTTCTGCGTGTCGGCGCCCGATACGTCAGCAGGTTGCGACTGAACATCCGCACCAGCGACAAGCAACGCGCCTGCGAATATCGCGCCGAGCGCAGATCGAGATGAGGAGCGTGATCCGACTGCTCTGGCGTCAGTGAAATGACTTCTTCTCAATGAAAACTCCTTTCATGCTCACTTCGGCCCACCGCAAAGACTTCAAAAGTCGAATGATGCTCAAGGTCTGCTCCAGAAGACGAGTTGACTCGAAGAATGTCAGTTCAGGCCGATGAAATCGAAGCTTCGATTTTTCTCTTCAACCGCTGGCCAGCGAGAAGAAGAATCTTCGCGAATCGCTCATCGCTGACTGGGTCTGCCAGCCCCAACAGCACCCTCCAGTTTGCGAGAGATAAAAGGTACTCGCCCCACCTCATTCGTTCCACGACCCGGGCCACCATTCTTTGCTCGCCGCCCTGGATGTCGTAGAGCCGTGCGCAAAGACAGATCTTCGGTCTCCAGCCCAGCGGCAGCGCGGCGAAATCAAGGGAGAAGTCGGTAAAGCCGCCGCGGGAGTGACTTTCAACGGCGATGTCCACACACACATCGCCATTGCCCGGGTTTGCGACACCGGCCGCGTCCGCATACCCGAACGATTCGCCGAGGACGGCGAGAAGGCTCGGACGCAGTTCCTTGCCTTGCCGCAGCCCCGCTTCCAAGTGGCGCCACACATCCCGACGCGGCACCACGCGCACCACGCCGAGGTGAAGCTTGATCGGAGGACGGCGGCGGAACGAGAACATCTTGGGACGTGGTTGAAGTCAATCGATCGACGCCGGGCCCGGATGCCGCTCGCTGCGTGCGTCCGGATCGTAGACGTTTCGAATCTTCCCGCAAGCTTGACCCAGGTCAAGCGCCAACCCCCTCCCCCATGGCTAGCATCGAAGACAACACGAGGAGACACCGTGGAACTCGAGATACCGGAAATGCTGGCCGCTGTGCTGCAGGGTCAGGTCGGCGCGCAGTCGCCGCTTGGCTTGCAGTTGAGCGGATACGGCGCCGGCAACGGCGTGCGCATCGTCTCCAGCCAGCATTTCGACGGCCACTCGCTCAACCTGCTTTTCCAACTCGGCATGGCCGCCGGTGCGCGCGACCTGGTGTTCCAGCTGCTCGCGCTGGACAACCTCAACGGCGAACCGTTCGCGCGGCCTATTCCGAGCCTGGAGCTGATGGTCCCGGCGCTGATCGAATGGCTGCGCCGCGACCTCATCGACGGCTGGCTCTATCAGCGCGGCAAGGACGGCGCGCTGCTTCCCTGGCTGGTGCACACGGTGCGCCTGGTGAAGCCGACGGACGGCGAGGCCTATGTGCTGGTGGGCCTGCTGGCCAACACGCTGCAGGCGGCCGGCCGCGAGCCGCCCACCGAGCCGCGGCTGCGCTTCTCGGGCATGACCTGGGGGCTGAGCTTCTACGCGGAAGACCTGCCCGGCCGCACGCTGGCCGGCCTCTTCGCCGACCACGGCTTTCACAAGGAGTGCGCCGAGTTCAAGCGCGAGTACGACAAGCAGCTCGCATGCTTCACGCGGCTGCAGCCGCAGTTCGGCGCCCAGTTCAGCGTCGACGGCTGCGTCTGGACGGCCGGCGAAGGCCCGCGGGCCGGCATGTCGTGCCACCGGATGCCCGAAAGCGCGACCGTGCGCTGCGTGAACGACGAAGAGCTGCTGCGGCGCCGCTTCGACCTGGCCGCCGACGCGCACTACTGGCGCGAGAGCGGCGTGGCCAGCGGGTTCGACCGCATTCCGCAGCACTGCTACCTGCACCTGTTCCACCTCGACTGGCACCGCAACGTCTGGGTCCACGCGCAGCATGTGCAGGCGTACACGTACCAGCCCAACCTGCGCGAGCGGTTGGTGCTGCCGCAGGCGCATCGCGACCTGATCGACATCCTCACGGCCGACCGCAGCTTTCTCGTGGAAGACGTGGTGCCCGGCAAGTCGGGCGGCACCACCATCCTGTGCAAGGGCGCGCCGGGCCTGGGCAAGACGCTCACGGCCGAGGTCTATGCCGAGGTGGTCGGCAAGCCGCTGTATCGCGTGCATTCGGGCCAACTGGGCGTGACGGCCAACTCGGTGGAAGCGAGCCTCACGAAGATCCTGCAGCGCGCCGCGCGGTGGGATTGCGTGCTGCTGCTCGACGAGGCCGACGTGTACATCCGCCGCCGCGACAACGACCTGCAGCACAACGCGATCGTGGCGGAGTTCTTGCGCACGCTCGAATACTTCAGCGGCCTGCTCTTCATGACCACCAACCGTGACGGCGACATCGACGAGGCGATCCTGTCGCGCTGCATCGCGGTCATCGACTACCAGCCGCCGGGCCCCGACGACGCGCGGCGCCTGTGGTCCACGCTGTCGGCGCAACTGGGCGTGGAGCTGCCGGGCGCGGTGATCGACAGGCTGGTGGCCGACTACGCCGGTGCGAGCGGGCGCGACATCAAGGAGCTGCTCAAGCTCACGAGCAAGTACTGCCGTCGCAAGGAACTGCCGCTGTCGACGCAGGCGTTCGCGCAATGCGCCGTGTTTCGCGGCATCGCCTGCGCGTCGCAAACCGGCGCGCGGACGAGGAACGACGAATGATCGATGCCGGCAGCCTGCTGGGTGGCGCGCTCACCGGCCGCCTGGCCTTCCGGCCGGGCGCCCTGCCCGCGTCGGACCCGTTGCCGCCGGGGCGCCACGGCCTCTCGTTCGCCGAAGGACGCGAGGCCGTGCTGGTGGTGCCCGAGGGCTTGCCGCTCGATGCACCGCTGCCGCTGCTGGTGATGTTCCACGGCGCGGGCGGCGAGGCCAACCGGGTGCTGCCGCATTTCGTGGCGCATGCGCGGGCCCGCGGATTTCTTCTGCTCGCGCCGCAATCGATGTACCCGACGTGGGACATCGTGGTCGGCGGGCACGGGCCCGACCTGGAGCGGCTCGACGGCGCGCTCTTGACGGTCGCCGGGCACTTTCGCATCGACCCCATGCGCCTCGCGTTCGCGGGCTTCTCCGATGGCGGCAGCTACGCCCTTTCGCTGGGCGTGACCAACGGTGATGTGGCGAGCCATGTGATCGGCTTGTCGGCGGGCTTCATGAATGCTTTCACGCAGACCGGAAAGCCGCGGGTGTTTCTGGCACACGGCCGCGCCGACAGCCAGTTGCCCATCGAGACCAGTGCCCATCCGCATGCACGGCGGCTGCTGGAGAGCGGGCACGACCTGACGCTTCAGCCCTTCGATGGCGACCACGTCATCGTGCCGTGGGTCGTTGCGCGGGCGGTCGAATTTTTTATGGGACGGCAGGAACCGTAGCGCCCGCCTGCTCCTGGCATTGCACCTCGCGCAGCCGCTGGTGCGCATCGCCATCCCACACGATGGGCTGCTGGTTCTTCGCACGCAGGTAGTGGTGCGTGAACACGGCCAGATAGGCCTCCAGCGTTTGCTCGGCGATGTGTTCGCCCGCCAGGCTCATGCACAGGGCCGCCACTTCGCTCGTGCAGAAATGGTCGTCGCGGCCGGAGCGGCGCAGCTTGTATTGCGATATCTGCTCGGGCTCCAGGCTCAGCACCGGCAGCGCATCGAGGTACGGGCTTCGGCTGAACATCTTGCGGGCCTCGCCCCAGGTGCCGTCCAGCAGGATGAAGAGCGGGCGTTTCACTGTCGCACCATCTAGCGATTCGAGCGGCGGCGGCACGGTGTGCACCACGCGCTCGGGCGCCGCATATTGGCCGGGAAACACCACATAGGGTTGCCACTTCGGGTCGGCCAGCAAGGCCAGCAGCGCGGGATCGGTCTCGGTGCGCGCCCAGCCGAAGGCGAAGGTGTCGGGTACCACATCGGCGATCAGCCAACCCGTGTTGCTCGGCTTGAGCGGCTCGATGTCGGCCATGAGCAGGCACACGCCCGCACGCGTGGTCACCGACGGGCGCAAGGCGCACATGCAATGGCTGGGCAGCAGCCGGCAGCCCGCGCAGCGCTCGCGCTTGAAGCCGCCGCGGGCCAGGAAGGGCTTGGCGCTGCGCGCCAGGCGTGCGGCGCGAAGGAGAGAGACGGCGTGAGGCATGCCGCGATTGTCGACCCGAGGCCGGCCCGCACCGGATGCGCCGTCGCCGGCGCTCACTTGCTCACGACCAGCGGCTTCCCCTTCTCGACCAGATAGGTCGCGAGTTCCGCCGCGTTGCCGCTGCCGACGTTCTTCGCCGAGTGGACCGTACCCGCGGGAATGAACAGCGAGTCGCCGACCTTGAGCGTGATCGGCGGCTTGCCCTCGAACTGGTACTGCACCGTGCCTTCGAGCACATAGGCGATCTCTTCGCCGGGGTGCGAGTGAAAGCCGAAGGCAGCGCCCTGCGCGAAATCGACGCGCACCTGGATCGCTTCGCGGCCGGGATCGGCCAGGTCGTGCTTCAGCGATTGGGTTCGCCCGATGCCCGGAGGTTGCTGCGCGAATGCGAAATGCGGGGCCAGGGTGCTGCCGGCGAGCAGCAGCATCGCGGCCATCGTTTGGAACTTGAACGTCTTCGTCATGGGAGTCTTTCGGTGTGAGGAGTGGATGACGAAGGCGATTCTTCGGGCGGCGCACCCGGCTTTCCGCGCACACCGTATGCCTGTGTATCCGGGCATGCTTTCGCGACAATAAATTTCACGGGCCGCGTGGTGCGCACGCGCATTGATCGACCGCTCGACTGTTTCGTGCGCGGCGCCGTGGCCCCTTGTTGCGGGCGAAGTACGCGCCTAGCATGCAGCCCATCCACCACCATGCGCTTGCCAGGAGAGACCATGCAGCTTCACACCGCACGCATCTTTGTCCGCGACCTTGCCGATGCCTCTCGCTTTTATGAAGAGGTACTTGGCCTGCAACTGAAGGTCGATGGGCGCGAGCAGGGCTTCTGCGTATTCGATGCCGGACCGATGAGCCTGGTGGTCGAGCGTGTCGAGGACGATGCGCCGGAAGAAGACCGGGTACTGGTCGGACGATTCACCGGGCTGTCTTTCGACGTGGAAGACATCCAGTCGAAGTACAAGGAACTTTCGTCGCTCGGCGTGGACTTCAGCGGGCTTCCGGAGCGGCAGCAATGGGGCGGTGTTCTTGCAACGCTTCGCGATCCTGCGGGCAATGAGCTTCAGTTGGTGGAGCAGCCTCGGGGGCAGTGATGAATAAGCGCCGTTTGGTGCGGCCTTTCCCCTTCAGACGAAAGTTGAGGCTGCACTGAGCCGACGCTCGATCACGATTCAAGGTCGACGGGGCTTGCGGAGCATGGGCGTGACGAGCGGTGCCGAACCCATCTGGATCTCGCCTGTCACTTCGAAACCATGGTGCCGGTAGAACGGAATGTTCTGCGGCTTCGAAGCCTCCAGATAGGCCAGCGATCCTTCATGGTCGCAACGGGCGAGCGCGTGGCGCATCAACGCTGCCCCGATGCCTTTTCCCTGTGCGTTCGGCTCGACGCCGATTTGCGGCAAATACCAATGGGGTTCTCGAGGATGCGATTGCTCCATCTTTTCGAAGGTGGCCAGCAGATCGTCCATGTGCTCAGGCTTTGCAGTGTCGCGGAACACCTTTTCGAGCGCCCTGCCGTTCGGCTCCACGCCCGGAGGCAACCAGAGTGCAGCGCCCCGGAAGTCCGCGGACACATAGGCCGTGCCATGCTGGAAACTGCTGCCCGCGAATTCGCCGGTGGCCACGGGCATGGCCAAGAGATAGTCGTGCGGCGAAGGCCACGCAAATCGCGCAGGCGGGTCTGTGAGGAACGCGGCCACGATCGTTGAGACGACGCGCGGAATCTCATCGGACGTGGCACTGCGGATCTCGATCGACGGCTGGATCATTTCGTTCTCCTCTTGCGAAAACGCGGGCATCACCCCCACTGTAAGACTTGGGTCGCCGCTCAAACGGTAGATCCACCCCGTGCCGATGGCCGTAGGAACAAGCCGTGGTGGTGCGACCGCCATCGTTGTACTGCGAGGGGAGCGATTTCGGCGACGGGATGGTATGCGGGCAAGTTCACCGCCGCCGGTCTTCTGCCATATCGGGGCTTGCAACGGACCTCGCGATTACGCCGAAAACCGAGTGGCTCCATCTCATTTTTCGCGCTGTTCGAAAGTACGCGGGCCTGCGAACAATTGTGACCGTTCGTTTCTTCCCCGCCACGTACTCACCACTCCTCGTCAATGAAATACCTGCTCGCCCTTGCCGCCCTGACCGTCACGCTGGTCGCCTCGGCGCAGGAGAAGATCCTGATCGGCCAGTCGGCGCCTGTCACCGGCCCCGCGGCCGCGGCCGGCACGGCGTTCGTCGGCGGCGCCCGGCTCTACATCGACCAGGTGAACCGTGCGGGTGGTGTGAAGGGGCGCCTTGTCGAACTGCGCACGCTGGACGACATGTACGTGCCCGAGCGTGCGGCCGCGAACGCCAAGACCTTGGTCGATGCGGGCGCGATCAGCCTCTTCGGTTTCGTGAACACGCCGGCCTCTGTGGCCGGTGCGCAGGTTGCCGTCGAGAACCGGGTGCCGTTCATCGCACCGGCCACCGGCGTGAGCAGCCTGCGGCAGCCCGGCAACGACTACGTCTTCAATGTGCGCAGCAGCTTCAAGGACGAGACGAGCCACATCGTCTCGCACCTGCAGGTGCTGGGCATCAAGCGGATCGGGTTCTTCTCGCTGGAGATTCCCGAATCCAAGGTGATGTTCGACCACATGGGCGGGCTGCTCGGCAAGGGTGGGCAGAAGTTCTTCACCGCCGTCAACCAGCCGCCCGGCAAGGTCGACCTGAAGAAGGCGGCCGAAGAACTCAAGCCGAAGGAAGTGCAGGCCATCGTGATGTTCTGCCCCGGAAAGATGTGCGCGGACCTAGTCAGCGAAATCCGCAAGCAAGGCGGCGCGCCGACCTTCTACACCATCTCCTCGGCAGGCGACGTGTTCGGCGAACTGGCTGCCCAGGGCGTGAGCATCGCGGTGACACAGGTCATGCCCTACCCATGGACCGTGGGTGCGTTCCCGATCGTCGCCAAGTACCAGCAGGCGATGAAGGCCGCCGACGACACCCGCATCGGCTACTGGAGCCTGGAGGGCTACATCAGCGCCCAGGTGCTGGTCGAAGGGCTGCGCCGGATCAACGGCACGCCTTCGCGCGCATCGATGCTGGCGGCCATGCAGAACCTCGGCCATCTCAACCTGGGCGGCTTCGACCTCACGATCGACCAGAACGATCGCGGCGGCTCGCACTTCACGGACCTGACGCTGGCGCGCAGCGGGGGCAAGTACATCCGCTGAGCGCGGGGCGGGGCGCGATCGGTTAGCGGCGCCAAGCCCGCAAGCATCCGGGCGACACGACGGCCTTGGCGAGCCGTCGATCGCACGCCCGCGCCGACAGGCAGCGCCCCGCACACCGCCGCGATTGAAATTTATTGTTGGCCAACGCAGCCCAGATACAGAGGCATACGAAAGCCGATCGGCAAGCCGCCTTCGCATCGAAGAATCGCGCCATCCCTTCGGAGAGCGCGCGGCAACTGGTTGACGACTGCACCTCCGGAGTGTCTCAACACACACTTCCAGGAGTTCCCGATGACCGCTTCCTCCCCGCTGCTTCGCCGCTCGTTCCTCGCCAAGACCGCGCTCGGCGTCGCCGCCGTCCAGATGACTTCGATGGTGCCCGCCTTCGCCCAATCCGCCGGCACCGCCGTTGGCAGCGCGAGGCGCCTCGAGCCGCTCAAGCGCATCGAGGCCAACAGCCTGAGCGTCGGCTATTACGAAGCCGGCCCGGCGAATGGCGCGCCGGTGATTCTTCTTCACGGCTGGCCCTACGACATCCACATGTTCGTGGACGTCGCGCCGCAACTGGCCGCCGCGGGCTTCCGCGTGATCGTGCCGTACCTGCGCGGCTACGGCGCCACCCGCTTTCTCTCGGCCGACACGCCGCGCAACGGGCAGCAGTCGGTGGTTGCCGTGGACATCATCGCGCTCATGGATGCGCTGAAGATCCAGACGGCCACGGTCGCGGGTTGCGACTGGGGCGCGCGCACCGCCTGCATCATGGCCGCGCTGTGGCCCGAGCGCGTGAAGGCGCTGGTGTCGGTCAGCGGCTATCTCATCGGCAGCCAGGAGGCCGGCAAGGCGCCGCTGCCGCCCGCGGCCGAGCTGCAGTGGTGGTACCAGTACTACTTCGCGACCGAGCGCGGCCGCGCCGGCTACGAGAAGAACCGCCACGACTTCGCCAAGCTCATCTGGCAGATCGCATCGCCGAAATGGAACTTCGATGCGGCCACCTTCGATCGCAGCGCCGTCGCCTTCGAGAACCCCGACCACGTGGCCATCACGGTCCACAACTACCGCTGGCGCCTCGGCCTCGCCGACGGCGAGGCGAAGTACCAGGCACTGGAAGACCGGCTCGCCAAGGCGCCGGTGATCGGCGTACCGACCATCACGCTGGAAGGCGACGCCAACGGCGCGCCGCATCCCGAGCCGAGCGCGTACGCAAAGAAGTTCTCTGGGCGCTACGAGCACCGGCTGGCAAGCGGCGGCATCGGCCACAACCTGCCGCAGGAAGCGCCCGAGGTGTTCGCGAAGGCCGTGATCGACGTCGCCCGCTTCTGAGTCACCGGCCATCGGCAACCCCTTCGCAGGAAGAACGAACATGTGGAACATGGATCAGGCCTACATCGACGGCGCCTTCGTGCCCGTGCAGGGCACCGAACGGCTGGACATCGCCAACCCCGCCACCGAGCAATCGATCGGCACGGTGACGCTGGCCAACCGCGACGATGCCAGGCGGGCGATCGCCGCCGCGAACCGCGCGCAGCCGGGCATGGCAAGCAGCACCAGAGCCGAGCGCATCGAGATGCTCAGGCGCCTCGAAGCCGCGGTGCTGGCGCGCACCGACGAAATCCGCGACGCCACCATCGAGGAATACGGCGGCCCGCTGTCGCGCTCGCAATGGGTCAGCAACTACGCCTCGCAGTGCTTCGCCAGCACCGCGCAGGTGCTGCGCGACTACGCCTTCGAACGCCGGCTGGGCGAAGCCACGGTGGTGATGGAACCAGTGGGCGTGTCCGGCCTCATCGCGCCGTGGAACAGCGCCGCGGGCAGCATCTGCAGCAAGCTGGCTTCGGCGATTGCCGCGGGCTGCGCATCGGTCGTCAAGCCGAGCGAATTGGGACCGCTGCAGGCGCAGGTGGTGACACAGGCGCTGCATGACGCGGCGCTGCCGGCCGGCGCGGTGAACGTGCTGCTCGGGCGCGGCGCAAATGTGGGCGACGAGATCGCCACCAGCGCGGGCATCGCGAAGATTTCGTTCACCGGTTCCACGCAGACCGGAAAGCTCATCGCGCGCGCGGGCCTGGACACGATGAAGCGCGTGAGCCTGGCGCTCTCGGGCAAGTCGGCCACCGTGGTGCTGGACGACGCCGACCTGCCGACCGTGCTGCCGATGGCGATGAACGCCGCCTTCATGAACAACGGCCAGGCCTGTGTGGCCGGCACGCGCCTGCTGATTCCGAAGACGCGCATGGCCGACGCCATCGAGCGCATTCGGGCGATCGTCGCCTCGATGCGCGTGGGCGATCCGCGCGACCCTGCCACCGCGGTCGGGCCGCTCGCGAGCAAGGCGCAGTTCGAGCGCGTGCAGCGCTTCATCCGCCGCGGGCTGGCGGAAGGCGCGACCCTCGTGGCCGGCGGCGAGGGTCGGCCTGAAGGCCTGGACAAAGGCTGGTTCGTGCGGCCCACGGTCTTCGCGGGCGTACACAACGACATGGAGATCGCGCGCGAGGAAATCTTCGGGCCGGTGCTGTCGGTGATCGGCTATGGCGACGAGGCCGAGGCCATCGCGATCGCGAACGACTCGCCGTACGGCCTGCAGGCCTACGTGTTCTCGTCGCAGCCGCAGCGCGCGCTGCGCGTGGCCGCGCAACTGCGCGCCGGCTCGGTGCTGGTGAACCGCATCGCGCCCGAGCTGATCGCGCCCTTCGGCGGCGTCAGGCAGTCGGGCATCGGCAGGGAGTTCGGCGTCTTCGGGATGGAAGCGTTCCTGGAGCCGAAGACCATTGCCGCAGCGGATGGCCCGGCGCCTACATGAGTTGCCGCCCTGCGGTCAGACCAGCCGCAGCTCGCGCGGCGCCACGCCCTCGAACACCCGCCCGAGCTGCGCGGGCGAGAGCCCGTACATCCGCCTGAACAAGCCGCCGAACACCGCCCGGTATTCGTTGAGCACCGGGTAGTCGCGGTTCTGGAACAGCGTGGCCTGCGTCAGTGCCTGCTGCTCGCCGACGATGCGCCCGCCCGCCTCGGCCGAGAGGCCGCCGCCGAGCACCCAATAGACGGTGCCGTGGCCATGGTCGGTGCCGCGGTTGCCGTTCTCGCGGAAGGTGCGGCCGAATTCGCTGATGACGACCACCACGGTCTGGCGCCAGGAGTCCTCGCCCAACTCCTCTGCGAAGCCGGCGACGCCGCGGCCCAGTTCTTCGAATCGGTTGGCGAGGTAGCCGGTGGCGGCGCCCTGCCCCACGTGCGTGTCCCAGCCGCCGACGTCGACAAAGCCCAGGTCGAAGCGGTCGCGCATCAGCACGGCCATGCGGCGCGCGACGAGCTCGAAGCCCTTGGCGCTCATCGCATTGCGGCTGGCCGCGTCCATCTCGGCCTGCACCGCGCGCATGACTTCGTCGCGCACCTGAAAGCCTTCGGCCACCGGCTGCGCGAGCGATGTGTTGCGGTACATGGCCGCGATGATCTGGCTCTGCCTCGCATCGATGCCCGGGCGCGCATTGCCTGCGAGCGCCATGTTGGCGGCCTTGGCGTCGCCGCGCAGGGAGATGGGCAACTGGTCGGTGAAGGCGATGGGCGACACGTCGGTCACCGGGCCGCCGCCGAGCACGCCGGCCAGGCGGTTGAGAAAACCCGAGCGGTAGTCGCGGCGCTTGTCGAGTGCCTGGCCGAGCTCGATGCTGTCCTGCGTTTCGAAGTGGCTGCGCGTGAGGTCGTCGGTGCCCGCGAAGGCGATGAACGAGGCCTGCTTCTGCTGGAAGAGCGGCATCACGCTCTGCGCAAGCGCCGGGTGCAGGCCCCAGTTGCCATCGAGCGGCAGCGCGCCGTTGGGCTGGCCCGGTCGCGCGATGGCGATGTTCGGGCGCGAGGCGTAATAGAAGTCGCTGGCGGTCGGCACGAGCAGGCTGGTGCAGTCGTAGGCGCCGCGCAGGAACACGACGAGCAGCTTGGCGCCCTCGGCGGCGGGCGCGGCGATCAATTGGCCGGCGGCGCCCGCGAGCGGGGCGGCGGCGATCAGCTTCAGGAGTTCTCGGCGTTGCATGGCGTGGTCCTTTCTGCTCAACGACGCATCAGCTCGGGCGATGCGAGCAGGAAGGTGTTCCATTCCTGCGGGGTCTTCGCTTGCGCGAGCGCTTCGCGCGTATCGGTGCTCAGCCCGACCTGCATCGCGCGGACCGCACTCGATTCGGCCAGTGGCGGAAACGCGGGCTTCTCCAGCGGCGCCTTGTCGTCGGCGCGGAACAACACGGCCCCGTTCGCTCCGATGGCCCGCGCGATTTCGAAGCGCGTGTTCATCTGCCCCGCACTCGCCCATGCGGCCTCGTTGAGTGGATAGCCGTCGGGCGTCTCGTGCCCATACAGCGGCTCGCCCATGCGGTTGATCCAGTTGAGCATCGGGTTCACGTTGAGCACCACGCGGTCGTCGTACGCGAGCCGCACGCCGGCCATCACGTAATGCACCGGGTCGCGGAACTTGCGGCCGAGCGAAGCGGCGAACTCGGGCGATTCGAACAGCGCCTTCAATGTGATTGCGATGTCGCCATCGCTGCGCGTGAAGGCGGCAGCCATGCGGTCGATCAGCGCGGGTGACGGCTCGTCGGCGACGAAGTACACCGCGAGCTTGCGCGAGATGAGGCGCGCGGTGGCGGGCGCGCGCGCCAAGCGGTCCAGCGCCTCGTCGGCTTCCGCGAGACCACGCGCCTGTATCGGCTGGCCCAGCAACGTCTTGGCACCGTAGTCGTGCCGGTTCGGGTTGAACTCGAAGAGCCCCTTGCGCACATAGTCCGCACGCACCGCGGGCCGGATGTTCGGCGGCGCCGCGTCGAGCGGCTGCTGGCTCACGCCCACGCCGGTGAGCACGCGTGCGAGCTCCTGCACATCGGCCTGCGAATAGCCGCCGCCCACGCCCAGCGTGTGCAGCTCCATCAGCTCGCGCGCGTAGTTCTCGTTGATGCGGTTGGCGGCGTTCTGCGCGTTGTCCAGGTAGCGCAGCATCGCGGGGTGGTGCAGCGTGGCGCCGAGCAGGTCGCGGAACTTGCCGAGCGCATGCGGGCGGATCGCGTTCTCTTCGTAGTCGCCGACCAGCGCGCGGATGTTGTCCTTGCGCAGGTTGACGTTGAAGTGGTTCATCCAGAACCAGGTCATCTGCTCCTGCAGCTGGTTGGGCGAGTACAGCGCGCGCAGCACGAAGCGTTGCTGCGCCTCGCGGGCGAGCCGGGTCAGTTCCTGCTGGTAGGCCTGTCGCGCGGCCTTCTTCTGCTCTTCGTCGGGCAATGCATCGGCGGCCTTGCGCTGGGCGTCGAGGCCGATGACGAGCTGGTCGAGCGGTGTGCGCGAGATCGTCATTGCATCGATCTGCGCCTGCGCCGCGGGCGGCAGCGGCGCCGGGCGCGGATTCAACTGATCGCGCATCCACAGCGCGAGGCCGCGTTGCGCGAGCTGCGCTTCGCTGCCGGTGTTGGCGCCCCAGCTCACCCGGTCGAGCCAGCGCAGGCGCGTGGCTTCATCGGCCGGCGCGGACGGCAGCGAGACCGAGACGAGTGCCCGGCCGCTGTCAGGTGCGGTTGCGCAGGCCGCCAGCAACGCCAGGGCACACGCGCCGAGCGCCATCGACGCCCTGCGGAACGGCCACGAGTCGGCGACTGCCACCGGCGTCACTCCCTGCGCATGTCGTGGCGGCGAACATCGTCCACGGCGTGCTGCGCCGCATTGAGCGCCACGTCGACGTGCGCCAGGCCGCGCTGCTGGAACGACCGCGAGCGCGGATCGTCTTCTTCGCGCGCCACATCCGAGCGCACCTTGCGCAGCAGATCGATGGCCGCATGCAGCCGGCCTTCGCGCGGCAGCCAGACATCGGTCGGCTCGCGCCATTCGATGGGCTTGCCGTCGAGCCACGCGGCGCGCTGCAGATCGCCGATGGCCGCGCGGATCTCGTCGTGCACCACGAGTTCGTCCTGCGAGACCTGCCCGTCTTCGGGACGGCGATGGTCCACCTGCCAGGCGGCCGTGCGCAGGTCGGACAGTGCGTGCAGGTAGAACGGGTGCTTGCCGTATTCGTCGGCCAGGGCCGGCAGGGACACCGCGGCCATCAGCGCAAGCGCGGCGAACAGGTTTTTCTTCTTCATGGGACTCCTTGGGGGCAGTGACGAGGATGCTCCTCTCAACTGCCGCACCCCGCCCCGAGTTGACGCTCTTTACTTTCGTAACGCCGCGCAAAGAAGGCGCCCGCGCGCCCCGCGGTCAGGCCACGGACAGGGTCGGTGGGGCAGCGCCGGCGATCTGCTTGAGCGCCCGCTCGAACACCTCGACCGGCTGGCCGCCGGAGATCAGGTGCTGGTCGTTGATGATGATCGCGGGCACCGAGTGGATGCCGGCATCGGTGTACATGCGCTCGCGCTCGCGGGTCTCGGCGGCGTACTCGTCGCTCGCCAGAATTTCGCGGGCCCGTGCCGCATCGAGGCCCGCTTCGGTCGCCGCGCGCACGAGCACCTCGGGGTCCGAAGGGTTCTGGCTGTCGGTGAAGTAGGCCTTGAGCAGCAGCTTCTTGAGCGCCGCCTGCTTGGCCGGGCTCTCGAGCTCGGCCCAGTGCAGCAGCCGGTGTGCGTTGAAGGTGTTGTAGACCCGGGGCCGGCCCTCGGGGCTGAACTCGAAGCCGACGGCCGCGCCGCGCTGGCGGATCATTTCGCGCGCCTCTGCCTGCTGCTCCCGCGAGGAGCCGTACTTCTGGTTCAGGTGCTCGAACGTGTCCTGCCCTTCGGGCGGCATCTGCGGATTCAGCTCGAAGGGCTGGAAGTGCAGTTCCGCGGTGACCTCCGGTGCCACCCTCTTGAGCGCCGCCTCGAGCGAACTCAGGCCAACGGCGCACCAGGGGCAAGACACATCGGAGACGAAATCGATCTTGAGGTGGGATGAAGAGGTGGTCATGGCGCCATTCTTCATGGCGCCACAACCCTTGGTGCGGGCAAGGTTTTCGGGCGTCAGGCCGAGACGACCTTGCCCAGCCGCGCGTCCGACAGCGTCTGCTCGCGGAGGCGCTCGTATTCGGCCTTGTCCACCGGCACCGCGTTCGGATCACCCAGATCGCGCATGTGGATGCGGTAGGTCTCCCGCGCGCTCATCGCTGCAAGGGCCGCAAGGATGGTCACCGCGAAGGTGATCGCGCCCACGGTGAACCACACATTGGTCGAGCCCGGAGGCGCCACGGCGGCGAACAGCGCCGGCAGCAGCGCGGTGAAGGTGGTGCCGATGTTCTGCGAGATGGCCATGGCCGACACGCGGTTGCGGGTGCGGAACAGCTCCGGATAGAAGCTCGGGAAGGTCGCGTTGTAGCCCTGGTACACGATGCCCCACATCAGGAGCGACATGCAGATCGCGAGCGGCACGTTCTTGATGCTGATGGCGTACAGGTACACGAACGACAGCAGCCCCGAGGCCAGCGCGCCCACGATGATCGGCGGCTTGCGGCCGATGCGGTCCGAGAGGTTGCCCACGAACGGGATCACCAGCACCGCGAGGATGTTGCCGAGCACCGGAATCCACAGGTACACGTCTTTCTGGAAGCCGATGCCGTAGGCCGCCTGCACCGCATAGGCCGCGCCGAACACGGTGGCCACCACAGGAATCACGTTCATCAGCGCCATGCAGACCACGCGCAGCATGTCGGCCCAGCTGTCGGTGAAGGCCTGCACGATGGGCGACTTCGCCACTTCGCCCTTCTTGTCGACTTCGGCGAAAGCGGGCGTCTCGTCGACCTCGCGGCGGATGATGTAGCCGGCCACGATCACGAGGAAGCTCAAGAGGAACGGAATGCGCCAGCCCCACGAATTGAAGGCGTCTTCGGGCATGTAGTGCGCGAGCGGCAGGAACACCGCGGCCGCCAGAATCTGGCCGGCCTGCACGCCCTGCAGCGTGAAGCTCGCGAAGAAGCCGCGGCGCCCGAAGGGTGCGTGCTCCAGGATCATCGAACTCGCGCCCGAGATCTCGCCAGCCACCGCGAAGCCCTGGATGAGCCGCAGGATCACGAGCAGCACCGGTGCCAGGAGGCCGACCTGGTCATAGGTGGGCAAGAGGCCCACGGCCACGGTCGAGAAGCCCATCAGGAACATGCACAGCACCAGCACTTGCTTGCGCCCGTGCGTGTCGCCCCAGTGGCCGAGCACGAAGGCGCCGATGGGGCGCGCGACGTAGCCCACGCCGTAGGTCGCGAGCGACGCGACGATCGCGGTCGTCGGGTCGCCCTTCGGAAAGAAGATCTGCGGAAAGATCAGCGCCGCCGCGGTGGCGTAGATGAAGAAGTCGTAGTACTCCAGCGCCGAGCCGATCCAGCCGCTTGCGGCGGCTTTCTTCGACTGGTGCCTGCCTTGGGGCTCTTTGGCTGTTGTAGTGGCCATGGGGTTGTCTCCAGTGATGTCCAGTGGTGAGTCAGTGTCGAACGGGGAAAGAAATCAGTCCTGCGCCTGCGAGGCCATGCGCGCGGGTGCGTTGAGCGCACCGTAGGCGTCGTAGGCGCCGATGCGCTGCGCGACCTCGAAGAACAGGCCGCCTTCGAAGCTCTCGGTGTAGATGTGCAGGTAGTCGCCGGCCGCCGAGCGGTCGAACAGCACGCCCGCGGCGCGCATGCGTTCCAGCAGCTCGGGCGCGAGGTCGATGCGCGTGGCGAGGTCGTCGTGGTAGTTGTCCGAAATCGGCACGAAGCGCGTGCCGTTGGCGCGCAGCTTCGCGGCCGTCTCGAAGATGTCGTCGCAGTTCAGCGCGATGTGGT
Source organism: Variovorax sp. W1I1 (assembly GCF_030815625.1). Classification (NCBI taxonomy): domain Bacteria; kingdom Pseudomonadati; phylum Pseudomonadota; class Betaproteobacteria; order Burkholderiales; family Comamonadaceae; genus Variovorax; species Variovorax sp. W1I1. The sequence goes on from NZ_JAUSWZ010000001.1 coordinate 3,687,807, forward strand.
GCACCGCGCCGCCGCCGGTCACGCTGAGCGTGCGCGCGGTGCGGGTGCGCTGGCTCAGCGACACGTTGAGCACCAGGCGCACGCTGCGCTCCGCGTTGGCGACGCCGCGGCTGCGGATCAGGCCGAAGGGGTCGGCGAGTTCGAGGCTTTCGCCGGGCTCCAGGCCGAGCACGGCGCGCGTGAAGAGCACCCAGGTGTCGAGCTGGTCTACCGCAAGGCCGAGGGCGACGTGGTCGATCTGCTGGAGGCCCGCATCGTTGCCGGCGGTGGGCGCCTCCTCTTCGAGGATGAAGTCGGCTTCGTACAGGCCGTTCGCACCCAGCGACTCCGCCACGAAATGAATGAGGTTGCCGCCCGGCGCAACGACCGCAGGCACGCGCAGCTCGTTCGGGCCGACCGGGCTGTCGTGGCGCTTGGAACGCATCGCGGTCGCGCGCTCCACTGCTGCAAGCGGATCGGCGCAGCGCACGCCCAGCGCGCACACCGAGGTGCCGTGCGCCTCGAAGCGGTCGCGCGCAAAGGAGTCGGGCTGCGCATTCACGATGAAGTTGATCTCGCCCTGGCGGTACAGCGTCACCGCCTTGGAGCGGTGCTTGCCGATGCGGCGAAAGCCGAGTTGCCGCACCAGCGTGTCGAGCGTGAGCGCCGAGGCTTCGTCCGCCGCGAACTCGATGAACGACAGGCCGGAGAGCGCGGCCACAGGCGGCGGATTGAAGAGTTCCACACGCTGCTGCGGCTGCACCGCGGCGAGCCGCTGGCGCGCTTCGCTCTCCAGGTACAGCAGCGAGCGCATCGCATCGACGGCGGTGCGGCGGTTCGGCGTCTCGCGAAAGATGTCGTTGAAGATTTCCAGCGACAGCGGCCCGGTGTAGCCCGCGCGCAGCACCTGCGTGAAGAACCCGGTCACGTCGAAATCGCCCTGCCCCGGAAACGAGCGATGGTGCCGCGCCCACTGCAGCACATCCATCGCGAGCAGCGGCGCATCGGCCATCTGCAAAAAGAAGATCTTCTCGCCCGGAATGTCGGCGATGCCCGCCGGGTCGTCCTTCAGCGACAGCGTGTGGAAGCTGTCTAGGATCAACCCGAGGTGCGGGTGATCCGCCTGCTTCACGATGTTCCAGGCCTGCCCGTAGAGCGAGGTGTGGCGGCCCCAGGCCAGCGCCTCGAAGCCCACGCGCAGGTTGCGGCGCGCGGCACGCTCGGCCAGTTCGTGCAACTGCGCGGCGGCGAGAGCCGGGTCGTCCATGGCCAGCGGCGAGGTGTTCGAGCAGCACAGCACCATCGGCGCGCCCATCGCCTCCATCAGGTCGAACTTGCGCTCGGCGCGCTCCAGGCTGCGGCGGAACTGCGGCTCGGGCATGCCTTCGAAATCGCGGAAAGGCTGGTAGAGGTCGATAGCCAGGCCGAGGTCGGCCACGATGCCGCGCAGCTCGGTGGCCGTGCCCTTGAAGTTGATGAAGTCGGCTTCGAACAGCTCGATGCCGTCGAACCCGGCGGCCGCGACCGCTTCGAGCTTCTGGCGAAGGGTGCCGCTGAGCGAGACCGTGGCGATGGAGCGATGCATGGGAGTGGACTTTAGGAACCCAGGCCCTGCGCCACAACCAATTCGGGCCTCTTCGGGGCGATTAACGAACGCCTTCGTTCATTAATCGCACGAAATACGGGATTCACCTAGGTCCGAGCCGCCTTCGCCGGCGCTCAGAGGCTGCGCCAGTAATCGATCAGCAGTTGCGCGAATTCGGCCGGCCGCTCCACGGCGCTCAGGTGCGCGGCATCGAGGGTCGCCAGGCGCGCGCCGGGAATCGCCGCGGCCATGGCCCGCGACATGTCCATCGGCGTGGCTTCGTCCTGCAGGCCGCCGACCACCAGCGTGGGCACGGCGATGCGGTGGTTGCTCTCGCGGAAATCGATGGCGGCGACCGCGTTGCAGCTCTCGATGTAGCCCTGTGCGTCGGTCGCGACCAGCACGTCGTGCAGCGACTTGGCCGCGGCCGCGCCTTCGGGCGTTGCCGCATAGGCGGGCGTGAGCCAGCGCGCCACGGCGCCCGACGCGATCGCGCCGATGCCCTTCGCCGCCACCGTCTCGGCCCGCGCGCGCCACGGCGCCTGGTCGGGATAGTGAGCGGACGAATTGGCGATCACCACGGTCTTTAGCAGTTCGGGGTGCCGCACCGCCAGCGCCTGCGCGGTCATGCCGCCCATCGAAAGGCCGACGAAGTGCACCGGCTCACCGCCCGCCTCGCGCTGGATCAGTTCGGCCGCGTCCTGCGCCAGCGTCTCGATGCGCAAGGCGCCCGGCACCACCTCGGAGCCGCCGTGGTTGCGGTGGTCGTAGCGAATCACGGTGTGCGCGCGCGCAAGCTGCGCGGCCACGCCGTCCCACATGCGCAGGCTGCAGCCCAGCGCGTGGCTGAGCACGACGAAGGGGCCTTCGCCTTCGCGAACGACATTCAGGCGGATGGTCATGGTGCGGTTTCCTTTTTACGGATCTTTTTACGAATGCTTTGGAGGTTGAAGACGCGGGAGCCAGAGGAACGCGATGGCCAGCAGCACGGCACCCGCCACCAGCATCGGCACGACCATGGGCCATGCGCCATGGGAGTAACCGGTATCGACAAACAGCGCGGCGATTTGTCCCACGCAGAACGCGACCATCATCATGCCGAAGCCTGACCACGACACGGCCCGCCCCGCAAGATGCGGCAGGTCGCCCACCGCGCCCGCTTGTCCGCAGGGCTGATGGATGCCATGGCCGAGGCAGTACACGGCGTGGCCCACCAGCAGCGGCACGGCACTGAGCGGCATGAGCCAGCAGCCCAGCGCCTGGATGACCGCGCCCGTCATGCTGAGCGATGCGCCCAGCCGCACGGTGCGCACCGGTCCGTAGCGCCGCAGCAGCGTGCGGCACATGGTGGTGCTGAAGATGTAGACCAGCGAGCCGCCCGCCGGGATCCACCCGTACCACGCGGGCGACCAGCCGAGATAGCCGATGTAGACCATCGGCGAGAGCAGCAGAAAGCAGAAGAGCCCGCCGTAAGTCGTCGCGGCCACCGAGGCCCAGGCGCGGAACGAGCGGCTTGCGAACACCGCGCGCGTGCTGCCGCGCGGCGCGGACGATTCGCCGGTGAGCGGCTTGCGCGTTTCGCCGAACGAGCGCCAGCACATCGCAAACAGCAGCGAGGCATACACCGCCATCGCCACCATCACCCAGCGCCAGCCCGCGCCCTGCACGAGCCATGCGCCGAGCAGCGGCGCGATCAACCCGACCACGCCAAGCCCCGTGAGGCCGCGTGCCATCACATGCGGGCCCTCGTGCGCCGGGTAAAGGTCGCGCACCGCCGCGCGCGAGCACACGAGGATCGCGGCCATCGAAAAACCCTGCAGCGTGCGCCAGCCCGCGAGCAGCGCCACGCTGCCCGCGAACGCGCCGCCGAACGCGGCGATCGCGTAGCAGGCAAGCCCGGTGAGCAGCACAGGGCGGCGGCCGAAGCGATCGGCGAGCGGGCCGCAGAGCAACTGCGCAAAGCCGAAGGCCAGCACGAACAGCGTGAGGCTGGTGCTGGCCGAGCCGAGCTCCTTCGCGATGGCGGGGAGCGCCGGCAGGTAGCTGTCGGTGGCGACGGGCTGCGCTGCCAGGAGCAGCGGCAGCATCAAGGTGAAGCTGACGTCGAGGCGGCCCTTCGGGGCGACCGGCGCGCTCACTGCGCAGGCGTCGCAGGCGATGCGGGGACCGCGGGCAGCAGCCCCTTCTCGCGCAGGATGTTCGTGGCGATGCCGAACGCATGGTTGGCCACCGGCACGCCGCAGTAGATGGCGGCCATCATGATCACTTCCTTGATGTCCTCGGGTGTCAGGCGCGATTCGGGCGGGCCGTCGAGCGCGGCGCGCACGTGCATCGCGAATTCTTCGTACGCGTGGATGCCCAGCATCATCGACAGCACCATGTAGCGGCGCGTCTTGTCGCCCAGCGCGGGGCGACCCCAGATGTCGTTCCATGCATGGCGCGTGATGAGTTCCTGGAACTCGGCGTTGAAGCCGTTGCGGTTGGCGAGCGACTTGTCGACCCAGGCATCGCCGAGGACGCGGCGGCGGTTAAGGAGGCCATCTTCGTAGTCGTTGCTCGAAGCTTCGGGGGCGGTCATTGCGAGAGTTCCTTGTCTTTGAGTTGGGCTTGCAGCGCCTTCACTTCCGCCAGCGCGGTCTGGCCCGCGCCGATGGCGAGCGCAGGGTCGAACCATTCGTCGGCCGCATCGCGCGGCAGCTCGGCGCGCAGCCGGTCGATGTTGGCGCGCATGCGCGCGGCGTCCACCTGCAGGCCGGGCAGCGCGCCGGCCATGGCGCGCACGCTGCCGTGCGCCGACATCAAGAGCTGCGGCCATTCAGCCAGCTCGGCCTGCCAGGCGCCGAGCGCGCGTTCGTGTTGCTGCGGCATCGCGCCGAGCAAGGCGGCCACGCGTTGCGGTGCACGGTGCGCGGCGGCGATGGCGACCATCGAGGCCACGGGGTTGCGCTTGTGCGGCATCGCCGACGAACCGCCGCGGCCGGGTTCGCTGGGCTCGGCGACTTCCGCGACTTCGTACTGGCCGAGCAGCGCGATGTCGACGGCGATCTTGCCGAGGCTGCCTGTCATGAGCCCGAGCTCGCAGCCGAGCGCCACCCATTCGTCGCGCTGCGTGTGCCAGGTGGCGCCGGGGTCGCCCAGGCCCAGTTCCTTGGCCATGCGCTTGCGCACCGCGGCGCCCTGCCCCTTCATCTGCGCGAGCGTGCCGACGGCGCCGCCCAATTGCAATTGCAGCGCGTGCTTCGCCGCATCACGCAAGCGGATGCGGCTGCGCACCAGCGGCGCGGCCCAGCCTGCGCACTTGAAGCCGAAGCTGGTCACCGAGGCCGGCTGCATCAGCGTGCGCGCGAGCATCGGCGTCTCGGCGTGCTGCGTGGCAAGGCGCAGCAGCGCATCGGCGGCCTTGGCCAGGTCGGTCTCGATGAGCGTCACCGCCTCGCGCGTGACCAGTGCCATCGCGCTGTCGATCACGTCCTGGCTGGTGCTGCCGAAGTGCACGAAGGGCGCGGCCTCGGCATTGAAGAGGCCCACGGCTTCGCGCAGCGCCTTGACCAGCGGAATCGCCACGCTGCCCGCGCGGCCGCTCTCGCGCACGATCTTGGCCACGTCGAACAGCTCGACCTTGCAGCTGCCGACGATGGAGTGCGCGGCGCTCTCGGGGATCAGCCCTTCGGCCGCCTGCGCACGCGCGAGCGCGGCTTCGAAACGCAGCATGGCGTCGACGAACGCGCGGTCGCTGAAGGCGCCGAGCGTTTCGGATGTGGAGAGGAAGCCTTCGAAAATGCTCATGCGGGGACCTGGGTGTTCATCGTCAATATTTCAGTTGGGCCACGGCGCGCAATTCCTCGGGGGAGGCGGTGCCGAAGCCGAAGAATTCGAGGTAGGCCGGGATCATCTCGAACAGCATGTCGGTGCCGACCTGCACCGCGCAGCCCTTGGCCCTGGCGGCCTGCAGCAGCGGCGTGTATTCGGTCTTCATGACGACCTCGCCGACGAAAGTTTGGGGGTCGATGCGGTCCACGTCGAAGGGCAAGGGGTCGCTGTCCTTCATGCCGAGCGGCGTGGCGTTGACGACCACGTCGTAGCCCGCCGGGTCCTTCGAGCCGGTGCTGACCTTCATCTGCGGGTAGTGCTCGCGCAGCCGCGCGGCCAGCGCCTCGGCCGACGCATCGCTCATGTCGAACAGCATCAACTCCGCAGCGCCCGCGGCGGCGATCGACGCCGCGATGGCCGAGCCCACGCCGCCCGTGCCCGACACCAGCACCCGCGTGCCCTTGAAGAGCCGGCCCTTGCGCTCCACGCCGCGCACGAAGCCCGCACCATCGAACTGATCGCCGAGCAGCGTGCCGTCGGCGCGCTTGAGGATCGCGTTGCATGCGCCCGCGACGCGCGCCGTCGGCGTCACCTCATCGACCAGCCCCATCGTCGTGACCTTGTGCGGCATCGTGACCAGCGCACCGCGGAGGTTCGAGAACCTGAACACCTGCGGCAGCGTGGCCGCGTAGTCTTCGGGCTTCACGCCCATCGGCACCACCACTGCATCGATGCCCTGCTTGTCGAACCAGGGGTTGTAGATCATCGGCGCCTTGAAGGCCTCGGTCGGATAGCCGAGGTGGGCGATGAGGGTTGTCTTGCCGGAAATCATGGGTGAATGGAGGCTGTGGTTGTTGCTCCCTCTTCCGCGTGGCGGGAGAGGGAGCAAGAGACGAGGCGAAGCGATGACGTCATTTCAGGCGACGCTGGGCGAGTGATAGCGCAAGGGGTTCGCGATCTCGGCCTGCATCGCCGGCGGATAGACGATTTCGCGCAGGAAGTTGGCATCGGCCTGCAGCGCATCTGCCGCATCCAAGTGGCCGAAGTAGCGCAGGTAGTGCGGCATCTGCTGGATCAACATCTCGAAGCCGGCCTGCGCATTGAGCCCGCGCGCACGCGCCGCACGCACCAGCGGCGTGGGCTGGTTGCGCAAGAGGATGTCGAACAGCGCCGCGTGGCTTTCCATGCGCGACACGTCGAGCGGCAGCGCATCGCCCTCGACCAGGCCGAGCGGCGTGGCGTTGATCACGAGGTCGTAGCCTTCGGGCGCGTTGCTCTCCACCGCGACCACGGTCGCATCGAAGAAGGCATCGAGCTTGGCCGCCACGCCCGCCGCCTTGCCGGCCGCCGTGTCGAAGAAGGCGATGTGTTCCGCGCCGTTCACCGTGCCGCCCTCGGCCAGCGCCACGCCGATGGCCGCGGCGCTCACGCCCGCGCCGAGGATCAGCACGCGCTTGCCGCGGAAGGGAATGTTGCAGTGGTCGAGGGCGCCGATGAGGCCTTCGCCGTCAAACAGGTCGCCCTCGAGTTGATCGCCCTCGGTGCGGCGCACCACGTTGACCGAGCCCGCCACGCGGCCGAAGAGGCCGCAGCCGTCGAGCAGGTCGACCACCAGCGGCTTGTGCGGCGGCGCGATCACCATGCCGCGCACGTTGCGCGCGAGAAATGCCGACTTGAAGAACACCGCGAAGTCGCGCACCGGCACCTGCATCGGCAGCAGCACCGCGTCGATGCCGAAGCGCTCGAAGGTGGCGTTGAACATGCGCGGCAGCCGCACATTGCGAACCGGATCGCCCGGGATCAGGTAAGCCTGGGTGCTGCCGCTGATGGAATGGCTCATGTGCTTGCTTTCCGTTCGGAAATCGCTCTTTGGGAGGCCGGATGCCGAGCTTTATAGTCCCTTCGGCCCTTTTCCACAGCGCCAGGAAAGGCAAAACGATCGATCATCGATCTTTGAAATTCGATAATCGTTCAAACCAAGGGTTTTCACTGCCCACGAACGCAACTTGCCAGCGATCCACCGGCGGCACACTTCCGACCATGAGCAAAGAGAGCAAGGACAGCAAGGACGACTCACCCGCACCCGCGGGCCTGGACAAGCGCGACTGGATCGCTGGCTTGGAGCGCGGCGTGAGCATCATCGAGGCCTTCGACGACGCGAACCCGCGCCTCACCGCCAGCCAGGCCGGCCAGCGCACGAACATGACGCGCACCGCCGCGCGCCGCTACCTGCTCACCTTGCAGCACATGGGCTACGTGGCGAGCGACGGCAAGCTGTTCTGGCTCACGCCGCGCGTGCTGCGGCTGGGCCGCTCGTACCTCGAATCGGCCCGGCTGCCGCGCGTGGTGCAGCCCTTCCTGCAGCGGGTGGCGGCCGGCACCAACGAGATCGCGTACCTCAGCGTGATGGACGGCGACGAGGTCGTCTACATCGCGCGCAACGGCCCGAACCGCAGCATGAGCACCGGCTATGTGCTGGGCGCGCGCGTGCCGGCGCAGGTCACGGCCTCGGGCATGTTGATGCTCGCGCTGCGCAGCGATGCCGAGCTGAACGAGTGGCTGGCGACGCGGCAGCTCACCGTGTTCACCTCGCACACCATCGCGAGCATGGAGCGCATGAAGCTCGAATTGGCGCGCATCCGCGCACAGGGCTGGGCGCTGTCGGAGCAGCAGCTCGACCTCAATTCACGCGGCATCGCGGTGCCGCTGCGCGACCGGCACGGCACGCTGGTGGGGGCGCTGAACATCACGATGCCGATGGGCCACGAGAGCTCCGAGGACGCAGTGGCGCGCGTGCTGCCGGTGCTGCGCGAGACGGCGCAGGCGATGCGCAACCTGATCTGAAGCGGGCCGCTCGCGCGCTGGCGATGCCTGCGCTGTCGATGCGGCCTCACCTCACCACTTCACCCGCACACCCGCCGCCGCGTTGATCGAGCTGCCTACGCGCGCGTCGCCACCAGAAGCCCACTGCTTGCCGAGTTCGCCGTAGAGGCTCGTGCGCTGGCTCACCGACAACGTGAAGCCCGCGGCCAGCTCGGTGCTGGTGCCGCCGATCGGCGCACCCACCGGCGTGATCGCCGCCGGGTTCACGAAGCGCGCAACGTCGTTGCCCTTGGCGCTGCGATAGACGTTCAGGCGCGCATACGGCTGCAGCGTGCCGGCGCCGGTCGCGAAGCTGCCCTTGATGCGCACGCCCGCACGGCCGATCCAGCCGCTGTCGGCGTCCTGCTGCACCAGCGCGCCCGGGATGGACACGTCATCCAGCCGCAGCCGCTGGTGGATCAACTGCAGTTGCGGTTCCACCGACCAGCCGCCCGAGCCGATCGCGAAGGCCTTGCCCACCTCGATCGATGCCAGGAAGCTGTTGCCCTTGCCCTCGACGCCGCCGCTCAACAGCGGTTGCACCGTGTAGCGGTGCCGGCCGGCCTGCAGCACCGCGTCGGCATAGAAGCCGTCTTCGGTGGCGAAGGTGCCGTAGAGGCCCAGGTACTGGCTGCGCAGGTCGTTGCGGCCGGTGGCGGAATTCAGCAGGCCGCTGCCGACGCCGCGCACGCGGGTGTCGCCGTCGAGCTGGCCCACGTAGATGCCGGCGCGCCAGTCCGGGTTGGCCCACAGGTCGGTGCCGGCCTGCAGCCCGGTCACGCGGCCCTCGCTGTGCGGCGAGACGGTGCCGCCCTGGCGGATGTCCATGTCGGTGGAGATCAGCCGGCCCCAGGCGCGGCGGTAGCTGCCGTCAGTGCCCGACGAAGTGCTGCTTGCACCGCCGCGCACATCGTCGTCGCCCACGCGCTGACTGCGGCTCGCGAGCATGCCCAGGTTGCTCTGGCGCAGCTGGTTCGGCAGCGCCGCGAACAGCGAGGCTTCGGCGCGGTAGGCCGGAAGGCCCAGCCCTGCGCCCGGCGTGCCCGGGTCGGCCTGGGTCCGCAGATACCAGTTCTCGCCGCCACCGCTGGCGTCGCCCGCGTGCAGCCGGTACTCGAAGGCGCCGGCATCGACATGCCCGCCTGCGAGCACGAAGGCGTCCTTGGTGGTCTGCGCGGTGGTGGTCGCGCCGTTGCGCGCGCTCACCACCTCGATGCCCGCGCCGCTGGTGCGCGCACCCAGGCCGCCGATGTTGGCGATCTGCACGCTGGTCTTGCCGCTGGCCGCGCCGCCATCGATCACCAGCCGGTCCGATGGCCCCGCGCCGCCGTTGAGCACGGTGCCCAGCTTCAGCACGCCGTTGTTGCCGACGTAGTTGCCTTTGACCGTCAACGTGGTGCCGGGCGTAGCGCCCGCCAGTGCCACGGTGCCGCTGTTGGCGAGGCCCGCCACGGTCTGGCTGAAGCCCGCGAGGTTCAGCGTGGCGCCGCTGGCCACCACGGCGCTGGAAGCCGCGCTGAAGGCGTTGGCAGCGCCGGCCTTGAGCGTGCCCGCGGCCACGCGCGTCTCGCCGCTGTAGCTGGCCGTGCCCGCGAGCGTGAGCGTGCCCGCGCCGACCTTGACCAGCGAACCGCCGGCACCGGTGATGGCGCCCGAGATCGTGCTGTCGCCGCCGATCGCGCCGGTGGTGAGCGCCTTCGCGCCGAGCACCACATCGCCCGCGCCGCCGAGCGCGCCGATGCTCGCGCCGGTGGTGGCCAGGTCGATGCGCACCTGCGCGCCGGCCGCGTTGGTCACCGTGGCGCTGGCGGCATTCGCGCCGTCCTGCAGCCGCAGCGTGCCCTGGTTGGCGATGGCGAGCTTGCCCGCATCGGCCTTGCCGCCGAACTGCAGCGCCGCGCCCGAGGCGATGCTCACCGCGCCCGTGCCCAGTGCGCCGCTGGTGTCGGTGGCGAGCGTGCCCGCATCGACCAGCGTGCCACCGCTGTAGCTGTTGGCGCTGGCCAGCGTCAGCGTGCCCGCGCCGATCTTGCGCAGCTTGCCGGTGCCGCTCATCACGCCCGCGTAGATGCCGGCGGTCTTGTCCTGGTCGAACGCGACCTCGGCGTTGTTGACGATGGCGCCCTGCAGGCTGGTGGCGCTGCCCTGCAGCACGCCGCCCTTGACGGTGGTGCCGCCGGTGTAGGTGTTGGCTCCGCCGAGGATCAGCCGGCCCGCGTCTTCCTTCGAGATGCCGCCCGTCCCCGAGAGCGCGACATTCATCGTGGCAGTCATGTTCGCGCCCGCGGCCGTGCCGTCGCCCACGCGAATCACGGAGTTCGCGTTGTCCAGCGTGATGCCGTCGCCCTGCACCGTGTAGCCGTCGACCGCGAACTGCGCGCCCGCGATGCGCACCGCCCCGCCGCCGCCATCGACCGTGACGGTGCCGGCCTTGCCGCCGAACACCGCGAACTGGTTCTGCGCCCAGTTGGCGTTGAGCTTGCCGTCCATGTCGGTCCAGCCATCCTGCGAGGGTTGCGGGCTGCCCACGCGCCAGGTGCCGCTGCCGCCGGCCACCTGGCCGTCGTTGTATTTGCTGCTGTCGCCGCCATCCCAGAAGTTGAGCGACAGCCCCGCGCGGTTGACCAGGTTGACCTGGTTCGCCACCGAGGTCTGCACCTGCAGGTCGGCCAGCTTGGCGCCGGCCGGCGCGGTGCCGATGTCCAGCCCGTTATCGGTGAATGTGCCGCCGTAGCTCATGAGCCGGTACAGGCCCGGCCCGAAGGTACCGCCCGCCGACTGCGCGATGTTCAGCGTGCCGTCGAGTTGCAGGTTGCCGGTGACGTTGATCAGGTCGTTGAGCGCGCCGCCGGGCACGCCGGCCTGGCCGAGTTCGTAGTTGAGCGTGGAGCCCCCGGCCAGCGTGAGCGCGCCGAGCGTCAGCGTGCCGGGGCTGTTGCCCGCGGCGAGGATGCCTCCCTTGGCGATGGTGACCGCGCCCGCGATGCTGCCGCTGCCCGCGAGCGTGGCGCCCGACTGCACCTGCACGGCGCCCGTGCCGGTGCCGCTGCCGCTCGTGTTGTTCACGCGCAGCGTGCCGGCCGCCACCGTGGTGGCGCCGGTGTAGGTGTTGGCGCCTGTCAGCACGAGCGTGCCGGCGCCGACCTTGACGACCGAGCCGCCGGTGCCGCTGATGCTGCCCGACAGGGTGTTGTCGCCGCCGCTGGCGCCGAGCGTGAGCGCCTTGGCGCCCAGCACGGTCTCGCCCGCGCCGCTGAGTGCGCCGAAGCTCACGCCGGTGGTCGCCTGGTCGATGCGCACCTGTGCGCCGGCCTGGTTGATCACCGTGGCCTTGTCGGCCGAGGCGTCGCCGGCAAAGTCCAGCACCCCGCCCGCTGCGTTGGTGATGGTCGATGTGCCAGCGCTCGACTTGTCCTGCAAGCGCACCGTGCCCTGGTTGCCGATGGCGGTGGTGCCGGCATCGAAGCCGCCACCCAGTTGCAGCGTGGCGCCCGTGGCCACGTTCGCCGCGCCGCTGCCCAGCGCGCCGGTGACGTCGGTGGCCAGCGTGCCGGCATCGACGAAGGTGCCGCCGGCATGGCTGTTGGCGCTGCCCAGCACCAGCGTGCCGCTGCCGATCTTGCGCAGCTTGCCGGTGCCGCTCATCGTGCCCGCGTAGGTGCCGGCGGTCGTGCCCTGGTCGAACGCGACTTCGGCGTTGTTGACGATGTCGCCTTGCAGGCTCGCCGCGCCGCCCTGCAGCACGCCGGCCTTGACGGTGGTGCCGCCGGTGTAGGTGTTGGTGCCGCCCAGCACCAGCGTGCCCACGTCTTCCTTCACGAGTCCGCCTGTGCCGGTGAGCGCGACATTCAGCGTCGCACTGCGCGTGGTGTCGGTGCCCGAGCCATCGCCCACGCGCACCACCGTGCCCGAGGCGCCGAGTTCGATCGCGTCGCCCTGCAGCACATAGCCGTCGGCCGCGAACTGCGCGCCGGTGATGCGCACCGTGCCGCCCGCGTTGCTGACGTTGACGGTGCCGCCCGTGCCGCCGAACACCGCGAACTGGTCCTGCACCCAGGCCGCGTTGATCTTGCCGTCGGCGCCAGTCCAGCCGTCGCCCGGCACGCCCACGCGCCAGGTGCCCGAGCCGCCGGCGATCTTGCCGTCGTTGTACTTGCCGGCGTCGCCGCCGTCCCAGAAGTTCAGCGCGAGGCCCGCGCGATTGACCAGGTTGATCTGCTGGGCCACCGAGGTCTGCATCTGAAGGTCCTTGGACGCGACCGGCGCGCTGCCGATGTCCAGGCCGTTGTCGGTGAGCGTGCCGGTGTAGTCGATCAGGCGGTAGATGCCCGCGCCGAACACGCCGCCCTTGGACTGCGCAACGTTGAGCGTGCCGTCGAGCTGCAGGTTGCCGTTGACCTTGACCAGGTCGTTGAGCGCACCGCCGGCGGTGCCGGCCTGGCCCAGGTCGTAGTCGAGCACCGCGCCGGCGGCGAGATTCAGGCTGCCCGTCGTGAGCGTGCCGGCACCGCCGTTGCCGGCCGACAGGATGCCGCCCTTGGCGATCGTTACCGTGCCCGCCACTGCGCCGGTGCCGGCCAACGTTGCGCCGCCCTGGACCTGCACCGCACCGGTGCCGGTTGCGCTGCCGCCCGCGTTGTTCGCGGCGAGCGTGCCGGCCGCCACCGTGGTGCCGCCGGTGTAGGTGTTGGCGCCGCTCAACGTGAGCGTGCCGCTGCCGACCTTGACGACCGAGCCGCCCGTGCCGCTGATCGCGCCCGACACCGTCGTGCTGGTGTTCAGCCCACCCGTCGTCAGCGCCTTCGATCCCAGCAGCACATTGCCCGCGCCTTCGAGCGAGCCGATCGACAGGCCCGCATTGGTGAGGCTGTCGATGCCCAGTTGCGCACCCGCGTTGTTGACCACGGTGGCCTGGTCGGCGCTCGTGCGGTCGGAGAAGCTGATCGCCCCGCCGCTCTCGTTGACCAGCCGCGCCTGCCCGGCGCTCGCGTCGTCGAGCAGGTCGATGCGCCCGCCGTCGAAGTTCGTGATCTGCGCCTTGCCCGCGCTCGCGTTGAACCACAGCGTGGTCAGGCCGCCGCGGTTCTCGATCACCGCGTTGCCCGCGCTGGAGGTGTCGCGGAACTCGACCGCGGCGCCCTTGTTCGTCGTGATGGTCGCGTTGCCGGCCGAGCTGCTGTCGCGGAACGCGACGAAGCCGCCGTTGTCGGTCGGCGCACCGCCGCGCGCGGCCGCGGTGATGGCGAGCTTGCCCGCTTCGGCCGTGTTGGCGAAGGCCAGCGATGCGTTGTCCGCCACCGATACCGGTCCGGCGCCCAGCGCGCCCGTGACCAGCGCCTCGAGCGAGCCCGAGGCGACTTCGGTGCCGCCGGCGTAGAAATTGGCGGCGCCCAGTTGCAAGGTGCCCGCGCCGGTTTTACGGAGGCTCCCCGCGCCGGTGACCACGCCATTCAATGCCAGCGTGCGGATCGGGTCGATGTCGAAGGTGTCGACGCCTGCGCCCAGGCTCACGACACGCGTGCTGGCGGTGTCGCCGGTCACGCGCAGCGTGGCGCCGCCTTCGAGCGCGAGGCCGCCCGCGGCCGTGCCGAGGTTGGCGTCGGAGGCGATCTGCAGGATGCCTGCTTTGACCAGCGTGCCGCCGCTGTAGCTGTTGATGCCGTCCAGCACCAGCGTGCCCAGGTCTTCCTTGACCACGCCACCGGTGCCAGTGAGCTCCGAGGCGATCGTGGCCGTCATGCCCGCGCCGGCCGCGGTGCCGTCGCCCACGCGCACGGTGGTCGCTGCGTTGGCCAGCTCGATGGCATCGCCCTGCACGCGGTAGCCGTCGGTGGCGAACTGCGCGCCGGTGATGAGCACCCTGCCGCCGAGTCCGTCGACGCTGACGGTGCCGGCCTTGCCGCCGAACACCGCGAACTGCCCCTGCGCCCAGGCGGCGTTGATCTTGCCGTCGACGCCCGTCCAGCCGTCGCCGGGCGTGCCCACGCGCCAGGTGCCGCTGCCGCCGGCCACCTGGCCATCGTTGTACTTCGTGCTGTCGCCGCCGTCCCAGAAGTTGAGCGACAGGCCCGCGCGGTTGACCAGATTGACCTGCTGCGCGACCGAGGTCTGCACCTGCAGGTCGCTCACGGCGCCCGGCGCGATGCCGATGTCCAGGCCGTTGTCGGTCAGACCGCCCGTGTAGCTGATGAGCCGGAACAGGCCCGCGCCGAAGGTGCCGCCCGCGGACTGCGCCACGTTGAGCGTGCCGTCCAGTTGCAGGTTGCCGTTGACCTTCACCAAGTCGTTGAGCGGACCGCCCACGGTGTTGGCCTGGCCCAGTTCGTAGTTCAGCACCGCGCCGTCGGCCAGGTTCAGGCCGCCCAGGGTCAGCGTGCCGGGGCTGTTGCCCGCGGACAGGATGCCGCCCTTGGCGATGCTCACGGTGCCCGCGATGCTGCCGTTGCCGGCCAGCATCGCGTTGCCCAGGATCTGCACCGCGCCCGTGCCGGTCGCGCTGCCGCTGGCGTTGTTCACGTTCAGCGTGCCGGCTGCGATCGTGGTGCCGCCGGTGTAGGTATTGGCACCGCTCAATGTGAGCGTGCCGGCGCCGACCTTGACGATCGAGCCGCCCGTGCCCGAGCCCGGCGGCGTGAAGATGCTGCCCTTGTCGCTGACGGTGCCCGAGATCGTGTCGCTGTTGCCGAGGCCACCGAGCGAGAGCTGCGTGGCGCCCAGCACCACGGCGCCCGCGCCGGAGAGCGAGCCGAGCTCCACCGCGGGCTTGCCGCCCGTCGCGCCCGACACGTCGAACGTGGCGCCCGCTGCGTTGGTGACCGAAGCATTCGTGCCCGTCGCGGTATCGACAAAGCGCACAACGCCGCCGGCCGTGTTGGCGATCTGCGCGCCGCCGGCCGTGGACTTCTGGCTGAAGACAAGCAGGCTGTTGTTGCCGTTCGTGATCGTTGCCGTCCCGGCGCTGGCGTTCTCGAAGAAGTTGATCGCGCCGCCGGCGTTCGCGATGGTCGATGCACCGGCGCTCGAATCGCCGCTGAACTGCAGGCCGTTTGCGCCCGGCGCCTGCCAGCCCGTGCCGTTGAGCGTGATCTTCGAGGCGGCGGCCGTGGCGCTCTGCGAGAACGACAGCGTGTTGCCGCTGTCCGTGCTCGCGGCGCGGCCCACGGTGTATTCGTTGCTGCCGGCGCTCGCCGTGCCGAGCAACGACAGGAGCGTGCCATTGCCCTGCTGCTGCACTGCGCCGCTGCCCAGCACGCCACTCGCGGTGGTGGTGATGCTCGCGCCGTCTTTCAGCAGCGTGCCGCCGCTGTAGCTGTTGGCCGCCACAAGGCCGAATGTGCCGCCCTTGCCGGTGATGGTGAGCAGGCCAGTGCCGGTAATGGGGCCGCCCACGCCGTACAGGCTGTTCGACAGATCGATGGTGCCGCCGCCCGCGCCCAGCGAGAGCGCGCGCATGCTGAAGAACGGCGCGGAACCCGTGGCGATGCGCAGGGTGCCGCCGTCCAGCGCCAGGCCCGTGCCGTACGCGCCGAGGTTGGCGTCGGCCGAGATCTGCAGGATGCCGCCGTTGACCGTCGTGCCGCCGCTGTAGCTGTTGGTGCCGGTCAGCACCAGGGTGCCGCCCTCTTCCTTGACCAACCGGCCCGTGCCGCCGATCGCCGCGTTGATGGTCGCGGTCATGCCCGCGCTCGCGGCGGTGCCGTCGCCCACGCGCACCATGGTGTTCGCTGCGCTGATGGTGAGCGGGTCGCCGTTGACCACGTAGCCGTCGACCGCGAACTGCGCGCCGCCGATGCGCACCGCGCCGCCCGCGCTCTTGTTGTCGACCGTGACGGTGCCGGCACTGCCGCTGAAGATCGCAAAACCGTCCTGCTGCCAGCCCGCGTTGAGCGTGCCGTCGACGCCGGTCCAGCTCGTGGTCGAGCCACCCGCGCGCCAGGTGCCGCTGCCGCCGGCGATCTTGCCGTCGTTGAAGTTCGCCGGGTTGCCGCCATCCCACAGGTTGAGCGTCGCGCCGTCGAAGTTGATCAGGTTCACCTGGTTGGCAATGCTGGTCTGCACCTGCAGGTTCTTCGCGGCCGTCGGCGCGATGCCGATGTTCAGGCCGTTGTCGGTCAGCGTGCCGGTGTAGTCGATCAGCCGGTACAGGCCCGCGCCGAACTTGCCGCCGGCGGTTTCGCTCACGTTGAGCGTTCCGTCAAGTTGCAGGTTGCCGTTGACGCTGATCAGGTCGTTCAGCGCACCGCCCGACACGCCGGCCTGGCCGAGGTCGTAGTTCAGGATGGAGCCCGAGGCCAGGTTCAGGCCGCCGACGGTCAGCGTGCCCGCGCTGCCGTTGCCCGGCAACACAATGCCGTCGCCCACGCTCACAGTGCCTGCGATGCTGCCGTTGCCGGTGAGCGCTCCGCCCGCCTGCACCAGCACGGCACCACTGCCGGTGGCGCTGCCGGCCGGATTGATGACCCCGAGCGTGGTGCCCGAGACGGTCGTGCCGCCGCTGTACGTGTTGGCGCCGGCCAGCGCCACCGCCCCCGGGCCGCTCAGCGCGAGCGCGCCGCCGCCGTCGATCGTGCCGACCAGCGCCAGCGGATTCGAGCCGTCCACGTTGAGCGTCGTGCCGGCGCCCAATGTCAGGGCGTTGCCCAGCAGGGTACCCGGCACGTTGGCGCGCAGGTTCGCGTTGCCGGTCACCGCGAGTGCGCCTTGGCCCAGCGCGAAGTTATTGCCGACGTTCAGCGTGCCGCTCTTGAGCGTGGTTCCACCGGTCCAGAAGTTGGCGTTGGTCAGCGTCAGCGTGCCGCTGCCGCTGTACGAGAGGGGGCCGGCGCCCGTAATGACCCCGCCGAGTCCGATGTTGTTCGCGCCGCCGATGTCCAGGCCCGCGTTGAGCACCACCGCGTTGCCCAGGTTCACGTCCGCGCTCGCGTCGAGCGCGGCGTTGCCGTTCACCGTCAGCGTGCCCAGGCCCAGCGAGGTGTTGGTGCCCACGCGCAGCGCGCCGCTCTGCAGGTTGACTCCGCCGAAGAAGGTGTTCGCACTACCGAGCGTGAGGCGGCCCGTGCCGTTTTTCGTCAGCCCGCGCAGGCCGCCGATCGCGCCGTTGAGCGCGAGGTCGTTGCTGCCGCCGATGGTGAGCGCCGCGTTGAGGTTGAGGTTGTTGGTCAGGCTGACCGTCTTGTTCGAATCGAGCGAGCTCGCACCGCTGACCGTGACGCTGCCGAGGCCCAGCGCGGAATCGTTGCCCACGGTGAGCGCACCACCGCCGATGTTGAAGCCGCCGGTGAAGGTGCTCGCACCGTTGAGCGTGAGGCTCGGCGCACCGGCCAGGCTGATGCCCCCCGCGCCGCTGATGGCTCCGTTGAGCGTGAGCGCGCCGCCGCTGCCGCCAGCCCCGAAGTTCAGGGTGCTGTTGAGCACCACGTTGTTGGCGAGCGCGACGCCGGCCGCGCCGGTCAGCACGGAGGCGCCGTTGATGGTGAGGTCGCCAGTGCCGAGCGCCGTGTTGCTGCCCACGTCCAGCCTGCCGCCGCCCAGCGTCGTGCCGCCGCCATAGGTGTTGCTGGCGGCCAGTGCAAGGTTGCTGCCGTTCACCGTCAGGCTGCCAGCCCCCGAGATGGCATTGCCGAAGGTCAGCGTGCCCGTCCCGTCGAGCGTCAGCGCGCCGTTGAGGTGCACCTGGTTGTTGAGCGTGCCGGTGAAACCGGTGTTGAGCGCGACATTGCCGCCGACCAGGAACAGGCCCGTGCCGAGCGCACTCGCATTGCCCAGCGTCACGCCGCCGCCGTTGAGCGCAAAGCCACCGCTGAAGTTGTTGATGCCGTTCAGCGTGAGCGTGCCGGTGCCGTTCTTGATGAGGCCGGCGGCGCCACTGACGGTGCCGCCCAGCGTGAGGTCGTTGGCGCCCTGCACGAAAAGGCCGCCCGTGAGATTCACGTTCTGGGCCAGCGTGAGGCCGTTCACCGCAGCCTGGATCGCGCCGCCGTTGCCCGTCAGCGTGCCGGTGCCGAAGGCGCCTGCGTCGTCGAAGATCGCGACGCCGCCATAGAGCAAGGCGCTGCCGCTGGCGACCGCACCGTTCAGCGTCCAGGTGCCGCTGTCGACCTGGAGGTTCTCGAAGTTCAGGTACTGGCTGGCCGCGATCGTGCCCGATCCGGCGTTGCCCGAGCCGGGACCGAAGGCCACGTTGCGCAGCGTCAGCGTGTCGGTCCCGCCCGCGCCCGCGTCCACCGTGCCGCCCGCGGCAAAGCCGAGCGACGTGCCTGCCGGTGTCGGCACCGCGAGGCCGGGCAGCGGAACGCCTCCGCTGCTCACGCTCGAGCCGGTCACCGCGATGAAGGTATCGCTGCTCGCGCCGGCGCCCAGCGAGACGCTGCCGTTGATCGTGCCCGCATTGACGAAGCGGTTGCCGCCGGTGGCCGCGCCCTCGAACGCGATGCGGCCGGTGATCGTGCCCGTTTTCGCGTTCGTGAAATCGACGTTCCCGCCGCCGTAGATCCCGATGGCCATGCCGTTGGCCGGGGTCAGGAGTCCGAGCGGCGCCAGTCCGATCGCGCCCGCGTTGTTGACCGTGGTCTTGCCCTGGTTGGCAATCACCATCGCGGCGCCGTTCAGGCTGAAGGTGCCGTCGAAGGTGCCTTCGATCGAGCCCTCGTTGTTCACCGCCAGCGCCCCGCTCCCGGGCGTGAGGAGATTGCCCATGGCCAGCGCGCGCGCCAGGACCAGCGAACCGGCGGCATTGGCGTCGATGGCGCTCAGGTTGGTGAGCGTGACGCCCGTGCCGCCCAGCGTCATCGCGGTGCCGCCCGGCAGCGTGCTCATGATCGCGCCGGGCTGCACCGTGACATAGAGACCGTTCGCGTTGCTGAAGAAACTGTTCGGGTTCGGCGGCAGCAGGATCGGCACGCCGGTGCAGCTGACAGCGTCCCCATCCGCCGGCGCAGCGGGTGCGCACGCGCTCCACGCGGGCAAGGTCATGGCGAAGCCGGTGGCGGCAAGCAACGGCCCTGCGAGGCGTGCCGCGCGACCCGCGCGCCGGCTGGTGCTTCGCTTGCCGCGCGCACACGTCGCTTCAGAAACAGCTACCCATGCGCCGATCGCGGCGTTCCAGATCGTCTTGTACGCAGTATTCATCGACGGTTCTCCTCCGTAGGCAGCGTGCAGAAAGCGCTGCAGTAACAATCCAATGCAGCCGGGAACCCTGGCGCGCCGCGGCGCTGCCTGTCGTACTGCTTTTCATGGGGTCCCCTCCTGCCATGCCATCGCAAGGAGCGCATGGCATGCGCGGCATCGCTGCGCTGCCGCTTCGAGCGAAATTCTCAAGCTCGGCTCTCTTATTTGCACCTTACATTTTCTTGCAGCGGAGCCTGTTGGCACCTACGGAAACCAGTGGTTTTGCCGACGGAAAACAGGCCGGACACGCGCGTGGTTCCAGGCTTGCGGTGGTGTGGCAATGCGGCGTCGACGCGAGCGCGCATGCGGGGCAGAGGCCCGCCGGATCATTCAGGCGGCGGTGCTCAAAGCGCGATGCGCACGTTCCCCTGGAAGCTGTAGCCCTCGCCGCGCACCGCGACGATCGGCAGCTTCTCGCCACTGGCCTGCTCGGCCTTGCGACGCAGCCGCGAGACCGTGACGTCGAGGTTGCGTTCGTAGGCCTCCAGCCCGGGACGCCCCATCGCAGCAAGCAGCGTGGCCCGGTCCACCACCTCACGCGGCCGCTCGATCAGGCACTGAACGAGCCGCGCTTCCGCGCTGGACAACTGCACGCGCTGGCCGGCCGGCGACAGCAGCAGCCAGGTGGTGCCGTGATAGCGCCAAGGCGCCTGCGCCGTGGCTTCGTCGGCTGCAAGGGCATCGGGCTCGCGCGTGCCTTGTCCCTGCACTTCCTGGCTGCGCTGCAGCAGGTTGTGCAGCACCATCTCGAGCTCGCGCAGGTTCACCGGCTTGACCAGGTAGTAGTCGGCGCCGAGTCCGAGGCCATGCAGCCGATCGTTCGCCATGCCGCGCGCGGTCAGCATCACGATGCGCATGGCACTGCGCGATCGCAGCCGGGCCAGCACGCTGAATCCGTCTTCGCCCGGCAGGTTGACATCGCACACCACGGCATCGAAATCCTGTCGTGCCAGTTCCGCGTCGAGCCCCTCGGCGCTCTCCAGTCCGCGGGCCAGCATGCCGACGCCGCGCAGGTACCGCAGCAGCGTGTCGCGCAGATCGTCGTCGTCCTCGATGACCAGCACGCGGGCCGGGGTGCCCATCATCTGCAGCCTCCCTGGTCGAGCGCTACCGCGTCATGGGTACCCCGGGCTTCCGATTCCTCGGCACTTCCAAGAAGCGGCAGGGTCAGGGTCAGCACGGCGCCCTTGCCGGCTCCGTTGGAGGCGGCCACGCTGCCACCATGAACCGTGGCGACGCGGTGCACCATGTGCAGGCCCAACCCGATGCCGGGAATCCGCCGTGTACCGGCCGCGCGATAGAAGCGCTCGAAGACGTGCGACAGGTCATGCGGCATGAAACCGGGGCCTTCGTCGCACACCTGGATGTACACGCCCGGCACCGTGTCCTCGCCTTTTTTCGGAATGCCGTCGGCATGGCCGCGCCGGATTCCGGCCCTCACCACGATCGGCGAATGTGGCGGCGCATATTTGATGGCGTTGGTCAGGAGGTTGTCCAGCGCGATGTGCAACAGCGTCTCGTCCGCCAGCACCGGCAATTCGCGCGCACCTAGATGCAATGAAATACGCCCGCCACCGATGCCTTCGCTGTGCTCCTCGATCTTCTCGCGGAGGAATCCGGCGAGCTCGACCGGAACCAGGCACAGGTTGTCGCTGGACGCATCGAGCCATTCGTCGGCCAGCAGGGTGTCCACCAGATCGCGCATGCGAAGGACGGTGCGGCTGATCTTCTCGGCTTCCTTCTTGACCTCTTCGCGGACCAGGCCGAGCCGGTCGTCGGCGAGGATCTGCGCCGCGCCGCCGATCGTGCCCAGTGGCGTGCGGAACTCGTGCGACACCATGGCCAGCAGGCCGCGCTGCTCGCGCAGCGCCAGCGCCAGCTGGTCGTGCGTGCGCTGGTGCTTCGTGATCTCCTGGCGCAGATCGAGGGTGCGCTCGTTCACACGCTGTGCCAGCCGCGCGCGGTGCCGGCGGGACAGCGACAGCGCCCGCCGCTCGCGATGGCGCACACGCCAGCCCAGCGCGAAGAAGAAAGCCATGATGTGCAGGATGCTGCCGATCGCATAGCTGGACTGGGTGGCCAGCGTGTAGGGCACCCACTGCAGGTTCTTCGCAAAGTGCACCACGCCCATCAGGAGGTAGATGGCATAGCCGACCAATCCCGGCCAGGCCTGGATGTTCCGGCGCAGCGCAACGGCGCACATCGGCACGATGCAGGCCGCGAACACCACCCACATCAGGTTCAGCGGCCGCGCGATGCGCCCGTACCAGCCCGCCATGGCGAGCGCACAGGCCGCAAGGCAAACCAGCGTCATCACCTGGAAAACGCGGTTCATGCGCGGGAACTGCCGCTCCATGTCCAGCAGCACGCGGGCGAATCCGAATGCGGCGGCGCTGTGCAGGCAGACCGCGAAGTTGTGCAGGCGAACGGCGGCCAGCGGGTGGTTTTGCAGCCACAGGGACGCCGGCAGGCCCTCCGAACTTCCGAACACCAGTGCGAGCGTGAGGAGATAACCGGCGTAGGCAATGAATCGCCGGTCGGGCAAGGCGATGCCCATCATCAGGCTGACCACCGCCATCAGCAGGACCATGCCGGCGACGGCCGCATCGACGTAGTCCAGCTCCTGCTGCACCACGGCCTGCTCCCGCAGCGGCGATACGCCGCCGGCGAGGGTCAGCGAGCGGTCGCCCGCCAGCCGCACCCAGACCCAGCGCGGTTCGGTATCGGGCAGGTCGGGCAGGCGCACGGCAGGGATCGACCAGGGCAGCTCGCGCGTGGAGGCGGCGCGCATCCCGCCAAGCGCGCGGTGCGTGAAACCGCCGCTCGCGCCGTCTGCGTCGTCTGTGCCGTCGGGCCACCACACGTCGATGTAGTCGGCGTACGGCGCATTCAGCCGCAGCCACCAGCCGCCCTCGAGCGGATGCGCAATCTGTTCGGGCGAGGCCTGGATCTGGAAGCGCACCCACCAGGCGCCCCTGGCATAGCCGCCGTTGAAGACGCCCTCGACAGTCTTGAATTGCTGCTGATGGGAAGCCGATGCCACCTGTTCGCGCGTCAACAGACCGGTGGCGTCGTGAAAGGCCTGCGAGCGTCCGTCGAGGCTGCGCGCGCGGAAGCTCGATGTCGCATCGAGCCTCAGCGGCTCCAGTTGCTCCCGTTGCTCCGCATGGCCCGGCACGGGCAGGCATGCCAGCAGGAACAGGGCGAGCCCCGCCATCGCGCGGATCGCAGCGAGCCGCAACCCGAGATTTGTCAAGCAAAGCGCGATGAACAAAGTTGCCGTCCGAGTCCTCGAAAGTGCCGTTGCGGCGCCATCTACGGCGCCGTCTGCGTCGCCGCTTCGCACCGGATTCTGGTGCGTGGCCGCGGAGTTTGCACCTTACTTTTTCTTTCATCCCGCGCTGACAGCATTCCGACAGCATCGACCGGGCAGGATGCAAGCTTTCGCATCAAAAGACGGAGACACACCATGCCCGAGAACTTCCTGAACGACCAGTCCACGCGCCGCCCATGGCTTCAGGGCGGCTCCGCCCTCGCCTTGGGCGGCCTGCTGCCCTCCCTGGCCTCGGCCCAGGACGCCTGGCCCAGCAAGTCGGTGCGCTTCGTCGTGCCCTTCGCACCGGGCGGCAGTTCGGAGATCGTTGCGCGCTCCACCGCCGCCGAACTCTCGCGCACGCTCGGCCAGAGCGTCTTCGTGGACAACAAGCCGGGCGCGGCCGGCAACATCGCGATGAGCGAAGTGGCACGCTCCACCGACCAGCACACGCTGATCCTCGGCCACATCGGCACGCTGGCGGTGAACCCGTACATCTTCGCCAAGCTGCCCTACGACGCGAACAAGGACTTCAAGCCCGTGAGCCTGCTGGCCAAGGTGCCGAGCCTGTACGTGGTGCACCCCGATGTGCCGGCGAAGAACCTGAAGGAGTTCATCGCCTATGCCAAGTCCAAGCCCGGCAAGCTGAGCTACGGCTCCGCGGGCAACGGCAGCGCGGGCCACCTGGCCTTCGAGTACCTGAAGATGACCGCCGACGTGTTCATGCTGCACGTGCCCTACCGCGGCACCGGCCCGATGGTCACCGACCTGCTCTCGGGCCGGCTCGATGCCTCGGCCATTGGCGCGGCGGCGATCATTCCGTTCATCAAGGCCGGCAAGGTGCGCTGCATCGCGACCGGCTCAGCCAAGCGCCTCGCGCAACTGCCCGATGTGCCGACCGTCGCCGAGCAAGGCTTCCCCGGCTTCGAGATGACGCAGTGGTACGGCATGCTCGCGCCCGCCAACATCGCGCCCGCGAACCTGGCCAAGCTTTCGGCCGAGACGATGAAGGCGGTGAAGTCGCCCGACTCGATGCAGCGGCTCACGGCCGATGCAGCCGAGGCCGTCGGCGGCACGCCGGAGCAGTTCGCGCAGTTCATCGCGGCGGAACAGGCGCGCTGGCAGAAGGTGATCGCAAGGGCAAACATCAAGCCGGACTGAGCGTTCAAGGCCCTAGCATCGGCGCCATGCGCATTCTGCTGGCCGAAGACGAACACACCCTGGGCACCTGGCTCTGCAAGGCGCTGGAGCATGCGGGCATCCAGGTCGAATGGGTGGACGACGGCCGGCTCGCGGACCGCGCGCTGCAGCAGCGAGACCACGATGCGCTGGTGCTCGACCTGGGCCTGCCCGGCATGGACGGCCACACCGTGCTGCAGCGGCTGCGCGAACGCGACCAGCGGCTGCCGGCGCTGATCCTCACGGCGCGCGATTCGCTGAACGAGCGCGTCGCCTCGCTCAACGCGGGCGCGGACGACTTCCTCGCCAAGCCCTTTGCGCTGGCCGAACTCGAAGCGCGGCTGCATGCGCTGGTGCGGCGTGCGCGCGGCGTGGAGCATCCGCGGCTGGCCTGCGGGCCGCTGATGTACGACAGCGCGCGCCGGCATTTCGTGCTGAACGGCGAAGCGCTGGCGCTCTCGCCGCGCGAGCAGGCGGTGCTGCGCGCGCTGGTGCAGCGCAGCGGCGAGCCGTTGTCGAAGCAGCAGATTCTGGAACGCGTGTTCTCCGACGATGAGGAGGTGCACCCCGAAGCGGTCGAGGTGTTCGTCTATCGCCTGCGCAAGCGGCTCGATGGCACCGGTGTGCGCATCGTCACGCTGCGCGGCCTGGGCTACGTGCTGGAAGCGGACTAGGTGCGCGCGATGCCGAGCTTCCTGCGCCGCGCGAGCCTCTGGCAGCGGCTCGCGCTGCTGCTGTTCCCCGCCCTCTTGGTGGTGACGGGCCTCGAACTCTGGATGACGCGGCACGACGCGCTCGCCGCAGCCAACGCGGCCTACGACCGCTCGCTGCTGGGCGCGCTCAAATCCATCGACGCCAACATCTCCACAGCGTCGGGCGGCCTCTCGGTCGAGCTGCCGTACACGATGTTCGAGTTCTTCGAGCTCACGGCGAGCGGCCAGGTGTTCTTTCGGGTGGCGACTTCCGACGGGCTCGTCGAACTCGGCAGCGCCGACCTGCCCGCGCCGCCCGCCGAACTGAAGATGGGCGTGCCGGCCTTCTACGACGCGACCTACTTCGGGGAAGCCGTGCGGCTCGCGGCCTACCGGCGCGACCTGGACCGTGCGCCGGCCGGCAGCACCGGGCGCAGCGTGCTGATCCAAGTCGGCGAGAGCACGCGCTCGCGGCAGGAGTTCACGGCGCGCTTCGTGCGCAGCGCCGCGTTGCGCGACGGGCTGGTGCTCGCGTTGCTGCTGTGCGGCACCGCGATCGCGCTCGCCGCGGCGCTGCGGCCCTTGTCGCGGCTCGCGCGCGAAGTGGAGGCGCGCACGCCCGACGACCTGACGCGCATCGCCGCGACCGACCTGCCCGCCGAAGTGCGACCGCTGGTGGATGCGGTCAACCAGCAGATGTCGCGCACGCAGGACCTCGTGACGCAGCAGCGGCAGTTTCTGGACGACGCCTCTCACCAGTTGCGCACGCACCTCACCACGCTGCAGATGCAGGCCGACTACGCGAGGCGCGAGGAAGACCCCGCGCAGGTGCGCGCCGCGCTCGATGCGCTCGGCATCGAGATCGGCCGCGCCACGCGCAGCGCACAGCAACTGCTTGCGCTCGGCCGCAGCGACACGGTGGCGGTGGAGCCGGCCGAGTTCGACCTCGCGGCGCTGCTGCGCGAAGTGGCGGTCGACCTGTTGCCGCTCGCGCGCGCCAAGCGCATCGACCTGGGCATCCATGCGCCCGCGCCCGAGTTCTTCGCGGTCGCGGACCGCGGGCTGCTGCGCGAGGCCTTGAGCAACCTCGTGGCGAACGCGATCACCTACACGCCCGCCGAAGGAACCATTACCCTCTTTGCTGCGGGCGATGCCGCGGGCTGGAGCCTCAACGTCGAGGACAACGGCCCGGGCTTGAGCGACGAAGAACGCGCCGCGCTGGGCCAGCGCTTTCGCCGCGGCGCGCGCGCGGGCAAGGGCGGCTTCGGTCTCGGGCTGGCGATTGCGCGGTCGATCGCGCAGCGGCATCGGGGCGAACTGCGGCTCGAAGCGCGGGAAGCCGGCACAGGGCTGCATGCGATCATCTGGTGGCCCCGGCCGGCGGCCAGCTAGCGGCGCACACCCCATGCAGTCTCCCTTCTTCACCCGACGCGTTGCGCTTCGCGCGTTGCCCGCGCTGCTCGTGCCCGGCATCGCCACGGCGCAGGCCGGCGACCCCTCGCTGGCCGCGGCCGATTGCGTGATTCCCGCCAAGGCCGGCGGCGGCTTCGACCTCACCTGCACCCTCGCGCGCGATGCGCTGCAGGCGGTGCGCCCTTCGCGCCCGCCGCTGGGCCAGCGCTACCTGCCGGGCGGCATCGGCGCCGTCGCCTTCGACCGCATCGCCACCGGTCAGCTCGGCGGTGCGGGCACGCTGGTCGCGTTCTCCAGCGGCTCGCTGCTCAACCTGGCGCAGGGCCGCTTCGGCCCGCATCCGCCGTCGGCCGTGCGCTGGATCGCCACGCTCGGCACCGACTACGGCGTGATCGCCGTGCACCGCGACTCGCCCTACAAGCGCCTGCAGGACCTGGTCGCCGCGCTGCGGCAAGACCCTTCGCGCATGACCTTCGGCGCGGGCGGCACGGTCGGCAGCCAGGACTGGGTGAAGGCCGCGCTGCTGGTGCGCGCCGCGGGCCGCGACCACAAGGCGATGCGTTTTGTCTCCTTCGAAGGCGGCGGCGATGCGCTGGGCGCGCTGCAGGGCAAGCATGTCGATGTGTTCCCCGGCGATGCAGCCGAGGCGTTGCAGGCCATTGCGGGCGGCGCGGCGGTGCGCCTGCTGGCCGTGCTGTCGGAAGCGCGGCTGGGCGGCGCGCTCACCGGCGTGCCGACCGCGCGCGAGCAAGGCGTGGACATCGTCTGGCCGACCGTGCGCGGCCTGTACCTGAGCGCGAATGTGCCCGAAGCTTCTGTGCGCGCCTGGACCGCCGCATTCGCCGAAGCCACGGCCGCGCCGGGCTACGCGGCGCTGCGCGAGCGGCACAGCCTTTATCCTTTCGCGCTCACCGGCGCCGCGCTCGACGACTACGTGCAGGCCCGCATCAAGACCTACCAGGCGCTCGCGGACGAGCTCGGATTGCGCCGCTGGAAGCCCTGAGCACACGAAGCAGCATCTCCATGACCGAAGACGACATCACCCAACACATCATCGACATGCTCGGCGGCGGCCACTTCCAGGTCGCCGATGACAACACCTTCTTCTTTCATGGTGCGGACAACAAGTTTCCCTTCGCGACCATCGTCACGAAGGACCACGAATCCGACAACGCGTCGAAGCTGGACCGGCCGGGCGTCTTTCGCCTGAACATCGGCGTCGGCAAGGAGAGCTTTCGCGCGCTGTTCGGAGAGCAGGAACCGACAGGCATCGACTACGCCGCAACCGACCGGCTGATGCCGCATCCGGTCTACGGAAAGATGTATTGGGTCAGCGTGATCAACCCGAGCGACAGGACCTTCGACGCGGTGAAGCCGTTGATCGCCGAAGCCCGCAACCTCGCGGCCGCGCGAGACAAAACCAGGTAACCCGTCAGCGGCCGACCCTTGGTGCGCTCACGCCAAGGGGCGAGACAGCGATCTTCTCCGTAGCGGTTTCGGGGTGGATTCCGTCAAGACGCATGGCGCAGGCCTACAGCGGCGCGCAGGTTCCGCCGCTTACAACTGCAGGGACACGAATACGGAGCCTGCGCCATGAGCCTGCAACACACGATCGACACCTTCGAGGCGCGCGATGCCTCGCCGTCCCGCGCCGGCTCCGAACGGTACTGGGCACCGTGCCTTGCCGTGGCGCTGGTGGCAATGTCTCTCTTCTACGTGACGTTGAAAGACCTGGTGCACGAGAGCGCGGCTCGCGCGCCGGCCCCGCCGCCTGCGATCATGCCCGCCTATGTCGAGGCCACCCAATCGGCCGGCCGCCTCGGGTTACCGGATTCGGTGAAGCGTTCATCAGTCGAGCCGGCCATGCCGGTGTTCCAGCGCGCATCGCCGGCGAATGCGAACTTCGAAGCTTCCGCCGAGCCCGCCAAGGCAGCACCCGCCGTCACCGTGGTGAGCAAGTGCGTCATGCCCGAGGGCGATGCGATCTATTCCGACGGCCCCTGCCCCGAGGGAGCCAGCGCGAGCACGCTGCGGCTGCCGCGCGACCTGCACGCATCGGCCAGCCAGTGAGCGCAGTCAGGCGGCAGGGAGCGGGAACTCCTCCGCGCTGAAGACCGTGTGGAAAACGGTCCCGTCGAACATGTCGAAAAGTGCCTTGGAAGCTTCGCGGCTTTCGTAGCGAACGGGTGAATCGAGCGCCCGCGCGATGTCTTCGCGGGTCGCGTAGCGGATGGACAGCACCATCGCCAGTTCCGGATCGCCCACATCGCTTTCCAGCTGGCGCAGCACGCGCACTTCGAGCGCGCCGGGGAAGCGGGTCCACAGCGGCACGAGCGTCTCGTGCACATGGCGGTTGAAAGCCTGCTCCATGCCGGGCTTGACCTGCCCTTTGAAAAACGCGCAGCGGATGAACATGATTTTTCGTTTCCTTGATTGAGTTCGATGGATGTGAGTCGGTGCGCGTTCAGGACTTCTCAGCCGCGGGCATAACCGTCGAACTGCCGCATCATGGCCGCGGTGTCCTCGGGCCCGAGGCCGGCCGCCACGAAGGTGCGATGCAGCTCCGAGACGGTTCCCGCGAGCGGCAACGGCAGCCGTTGGCCCTGCGCAAAACCCTGGACCGCTTCGAGGTCCTTGAGCATGTTGTCGATGCGGCCGGTGGGCGTGTAGTCGCGCGCGGCCATCTTGGGACCGAACTCGCGCAGGATCTGGCTGTCGGCGCGGCCACCCGCGAGGGCCGCGGGCAGCTTCGAGGCATCGACGCCGCCGGCTTCGGCGATTCGCACCGCCTCGGCCACGGCCTGGAAGCCGATGGCGCAAAGCAGTTGGTTGACCAGCTTGGTGGTCTGGCCGGCGCCGCTCTCGCCCATGTGGGTGTAGTTGGCGCAGAGGCTGTCCATGACGGCGCGGGCGCGCGTCACGTCCTCGGTGCTGCCGCCCGCCATCACCGTCAGTTGCCCGAGCAGCGCCTTGGGCGCGCCGCCCGAGAGCGGCGCATCCACGAATCCCATGCCGGTGCGTTCGCGCAGCGTCTGCGCGAGCCGGCGCGTGGACGGCGGATCGATGGACGACATGTCGATCACCAGGCGCTGCGCGTCCGCCGGTGCATCGGCCACGCCGTTCTCACCGAAGAGTGCGCGTTCGACCACGGCGGCCGCGTTGAGGCTCGTGATCACGAAATCGCTCGCAGCCGCTGCATCGGCCGCTGTCGGCGCGGCGTGAGCGCCCTGCGCTTGCAGCGCTTGGACCTTGGCCTTGTCGAGATCGAACACGCTCACCGCGTGCCCGCATTCGAGCAATCGGCGCGCAATGGCCGAGCCCATGATGCCGACGCCGATCACGGCGATGCGCTGGCGGTTGAATGTCATGGTCAGAGGCTGGCGGTGATGCCGCCGTCGACGTAGAGGATGTGGCCGTTGACGAAGCTCGAGGCATCCGAGGCCAGGAAGATGGCCGCGCCGCCCAGCTCCTGCACATCGCCCCAGCGGCCGGCCGGCGTGCGGCCCGAGAGCCATGCGGTGAAGGCTTCGTCGTTCACCAGCGCTTCGGTGAGCTCGGTCTTGAAGTAGCCGGGGCCGAGGCCATTGACCTGGATGCCGTGCTTGCCCAGGTCGATGGCCATGCCCTTGGTGAGCATCTTCACCGCGCCCTTGGTGGCGGCGTAGGGCGCGATGTTGGGCCGACCCAGTTCGCTCTGCACCGAGCACACGTTGATGATCTTGCCGCGCTGCCGCTCGATCATTCGCTGCGCCACGAAGCGGCCGACGAGGAACACGCTGTCGATGTTGGTGGTGGTGATCTTGTGCCAGGCATCGATCGGAAATTCGGCGAAGGGGCCGCGGTGCTGCATGCCGGCGTTGTTGACGAGGATCTCGATCGGGCCGATCTCCGCTTCGATGCGGGCCACGCCGGCTTCCACGGCAGCTGCGTCGGTGACGTCGAAGGACACGGCCTCGGCCGCCACGCCCTGGGCGCGCAGCGCATCGCGGGCCACAGTGAGCGAGGCGGCGTCGCGCGCATTGAGCACGACGCGCGCGCCGGCCGCACCGAGTGCCGCCGCCAGCGCGAAGCCGATGCCCTTGCTGGAGCCGGTGATGAGGGCGATGCGCCCGGACAGGTCGAACAGTTTCAAGAAAAGCTCCTTGCGAAGGAAAGCGGATGCGGGATTGGTGCGTGACAGCTTTTTTAAGTTACCGGTATCTTCAAAAGCCGTCAATGGGTGAAACCTGCATTCCATCTCTCGTTCTGGGCCTCTAGAGTTACCGATACCTTATTTGCAGTTGCACCGCAGGAGAACCGTTTGACCGCTGCCACCTCATCCCCGCATGTGCTGATGCCCGGCACCTACCCCGAATGGGACATGGCGCCCCTGCGGTCGCAGTACACGCTGCATCGCCTGTGGGAGGCGCCCGACCGGCAGGCCTTCATCGCCGAACACGCGCCGAACATCCGCGCGGTGGCCACGCGCGGCGAACTGGGCGCGAACGCCGAACTCATCGCCGCCCTGCCCGCCCTGGAGCTGATCGCCTGCTACGGCGTCGGCACCGACGGCATCGACCTCGCCGCCTGCCGCGCGCGCGGCATCCGCGTGACCAACACGCCCGACGTGCTCAACGGCGACGTGGCCGACCTCGCTGTCGGGCTCACGCTGGCGCTGCAGCGGCGCATTCCGGCAGGCGATGCCTTCGTGCGCAGCGGTGCCTGGGCCAACGGCGGCATGCCGCTGACCACGCGCGTCTTCGGCCAGCGCGTCGGCATCGCGGGATTCGGGCGCATCGGCAGTGCCATCGCGCGGCGGCTGTCGGGCTTCGAGGTCGAGCTTGGCTACTTCAGCCGCACCCCGAAGACAGACAGCCCGCACCTCCACTTCGCCAGCCTGACGGCCATGGCCGACTGGTGCGATGTGCTGATCGTCATCCTGCCCGGCGGCGAGGCCACGCGCGGCATCGTCAACGCCGAAGTGCTGCAGGCGCTGGGCCCCGCCGGCTGGCTCGTGAACGTGTCGCGCGGCACCACCGTCGACGAGGGCGCGATGCTGCAGGCGCTCGAAGAGAAATCCATTGCGGGCGCGGCGCTCGACGTATTCCTCAACGAGCCGCGCATCGACCCGCGCTTCGCGGCGCTCGACAACGTGGTGCTGCATCCGCACCATGGCAGCGGCACCGAACAGACGCGCCGCGCCATGGGCGAGCTGGTGCGCCGCAACCTGCAGGCGCACTTCGGCGGTCTGCCTCTCATCACCCCCGTCGCCTGAAGGAAAAATTCCATGCGTATGCGTTGTATGTGTCTCGTGATCCATGCCCCGGACGACCTCCGGCTCGACGAACAGGACGCCGGCGAAATCGGCCCGGGCCAGGTGCTGGTGAAGGTCGGCATGGGCGGCATCTGCGGCTCCGACCTGCACTACTTTCACAACGGCGGCTTCGGCACCGTGCGCATCAAGGAGCCGATGGTGCTGGGCCATGAAGTGGCGGGCACCGTGGTCGCTGTGGCGCCGGGCGTGGAGAGCGTGCGCATCGGCGACAAGGTCGCCATCAACCCGAGCCGGCCGTGCGGCGCCTGCAAGTTCTGCCTCGAAGGCCTGCCCAACCAGTGCCTGGAGATGCGCTTCTACGGCAGCGCGATGCGCACGCCGCACGTGCAGGGGGCGTTCCGCAACATGCTGCTGTGCGAGGCCACGCAATGCGTGAAGGTGGCCGACCATGTGCCGCTTCGCCTCGCGGCATTGGCCGAGCCGTTTTCGGTGGGGCTGCACGCGGTGTCGCGGGCCGGTTCATTGCTGGGCAAGCGCGTGCTGGTGTCAGGCTGCGGCCCCATCGGCGTGCTGGCGATCGCGGCGGCGCGCGTGCACGGCGCTGCCGAAATCGTGGCGACCGACGTGGTCGACGAGCCGCTCGCGATCGCACGCGCCATCGGCGCCGACGGTACTGTCAACGTCGCACAGGACAAGACCTGGGTGTCGCGCTACGCGGCCGACAAGGGCACGTTCGACGTGATGCTCGAATGCTCGGGCAACGAGCGCGCGCTGCGCGACGGGCTCGAAGTGATGCGCCCGCGCGGCATCGTCGTTCAGTTGGGCCTGGGCGGCGACGTGAGCATTCCGCAGAACATGGTGGTGGCCAAGGAGCTGAGCATCTGCGGCTCCTTCCGCTTTCATGCGGAGTTCGCGCTCGCGGTGCAGCTCATCAACGAAGGACGGATCGACCTGTCGCCGGTGGTCTCGCACACCTTCCCGATGTTGAAGGCGCGCGAAGCCTTCGAGCTGGCGAGCGACCGGAAGCAGGCGATGAAGGTGCTGATCGATTTTGCGGACGTGGGGGAAGCCGCAACCGCCTGAGCTTGCCCTGGAGCGGCCTCAGGAACTCTCGCGCTGGGTGATCTGGAACGGGATCATCACCGTCTCCGGCGGCGGGCGATGGCCGTCGACGGCGCCATCCATCACGCGCAGCAGCAGCTCGCCGGCCGCCTTGCCCAGGCCCACGCAATCCACCGCCACGGTGGTGATGCGCGGATGGCAGGCGCGCGCGACCTCGAAGTCGCCGAAGCCCGCGATCGCGATGCGGCCCGGCACACTCCAGCCGCGGCGTTGGCACTCCATCAAGGCCCCGAACGCCGAGAGGTCGGACACGCAGAGCACCGCGTCCACGTCGGGCCACTGGCGGATCAACTGCGCCACCGCTTCGCCGCCCTGCGCCATCGAGATGGGCGGCTGGCCGAAGCTGATCACGCGGCCGTCTGGCAGACCGAGTTCGCGGATCGCCTGCGCGTAGCCGCGCTGCCGGTCGGCACCGCGCGTGTCGCGGTTCGAGGTGCCGCCGATGAACGCGATGCGCCGGTAGCCCTGGCCATGCAGGTGCCGCACCATGGCGCCGGCCGCCTCCGCATTCGAGAAGCCGACCGTGTGCTCCACCGGTTGGTCGGGCAGGTCCCAGGTCTCGACCACCGGCACGCCGGCCGCTTGCAGCATGGCGCGCGCGGCCGGGGTGTGCGAGCCGCCGGTGAGGATCACGCCTTCGGGCCGGCGCGCGAGCATGGCGCGCAGCAGGCGCTCTTCGTTCTCCACGCGGTAGTCGGTGTAGCCGAGCAGCACCTGCAGGCCGCGCGCTTCCACGGCCGCGGTGATGCCCTGCGCGGTTTCTGAAAAATTGGAGTTGTTGAGCGACGGAATCAGCACCGCGATGAAGCCCGAGCGCTTGCTCGAGAAGGTGCGCGCCGTCTGGTCGATCACATAGCCCATGTCCTCGCAGGCCTGCAGGATGCGCTGGCGCAGCGCCTCGGAGGTTGCGCGGTCGCTGCCCGCGCTGCGGTTGAGTGCGCGCGACACCGTCATCTTCGAGACGCCGACGCGCGCGGCCACGTCGGCCATCGTTGCCGGGCGGGACGGGGGAGCGGGGACTTTGGTCGGGGGCAAGTTGCTCTCTCTGGAATGGGGTCTGAGGATATGCGAGGGATGCGAATGAGTCGGCAGATACCGATAACCAAAAATCCGCTTCCTTGATTCGATCCTCCGACCTCTGAAATTGCGGAAATTCTAGAGTGATGAACGGCTGCATCCGTGTCCGGGAAAAGCCTAGGTTACCGGTATCACTTTCGATGCCAGACTTCGGCCATGACCATCGAAGTCCTCGACGCCCGTTTCGCATCCGTGGCCCATGGCTCACCCCCAATCGAACGCCTGTGCACCGGGGCCGCATGGAGCGAAGGCCCCGTGTGGATGCACGAGGACGACTCGGTGCTCTGGAGCGACATCCCCAACAACCGCATGTTGCGATGGCACGCCGAGAGCGGCATGACCGTGTGGCGCGAAGGCGTGGAGTTCACCAACGGCCACACGCGCGAGGCCGACGGCGCCCTGCTCCATTGCTCGCACGGCCGGCGCGCCATCGTGCGCACGCGCTTCGGCCCCGGCCTCGTGCCATTGGCCGACGAAGTGGTGGTCGACCGCTACCAGGGCCGGCGCCTCAACTCGCCGAACGACGTTGTCGTGAAGCGCGACGGCAGCATCTGGTTCACCGATCCGCCCTACGGCATCGTCTCGGACCATGAAGGCCACAAGGCCGAGAGCGAGCTGGGCCGCAACCATGTCTTTCGCTTCGACCCAGCCACCGGCGCACTGCGCTCGGTGAGCGACTTCATCGAGGAGCCGAACGGCCTGGCCTTCTCGCCCGACGAAAGCATTCTTTATGTGAGCGACACCTCGGCCGCGCTGCGCACCGACGGCTCGGGCCACCACCACATCGTCGCGTTCGATGTGATCGGCGGGCAGGACCTCGCCAACCCGCGCGTGTTCGCGGTAGTGAACCCGGGGCTCTCCGACGGCTTTCGCATCGACGTGCACGGCTTCCTCTATACGAGTAGCGCCGACAGCGTGCAGGTCTACCACCCCGACGGCACGCGCATGGCACGCATCGCCGTGCCGGAAAAGGTGGGCAACCTCAGCTTCGGCGGCAGCGACGGCAACGTGCTCTACGTGTGCGCCTCCACCTCGCTCTATCGCATCCACCTCCACACACGCGGAGCGACACGCCCATGAACGCGCCCCTGCTGCAATTCCAGTCCCTCTGCAAACGCTTCGGCGGCACGCAGGCCGTGGACAACGTGACGCTCGATGTGCGCGCCGGCGAAATCCTCGCGCTGCTCGGCGAGAACGGCGCGGGCAAGTCCACGCTCATCAAGCTGCTCGCGGGCATCTATCCCGCGGACCAGGGCGAAATTCTTTTCGACGGCCAGCCGCAAGCCGCATGGCGGCGCACCGACCGGCGGGAGCAACCCGTCGCCTTCATTCACCAGGACCTGGGCCTCGTCGAATGGATGACCGTGGCGGAGAACGTGGGCCTGGGCACCGGCTACCCGCGCCGCTTCGGGCTCATCGACTGGTCCGCCGCGAACGACACCGCGCGCCGGGTGATGGCGCGCGTGGGCTGCGACATCGACCCCGGCCGCCGCGTGTTCTCGCTCACGCGGGCCGAGAAATCGTTGCTCGCCATCGGCCGCGCGCTCGAAGTCAAGGCGCGCCTGCTGGTGCTCGACGAACCCTCGGCCAGCCTGCCGATGAGCGACGTGGAACGCATGTTCAGCGTGCTGCGCGAACTGCGCCGCCAAGGCATGGCGATGCTCTACGTGTCGCACCGGCTCGACGAAGTGATGGCCATCTCCGACCGCGCGGCCGTGATGCGCGACGGCAAGCTGGTGGCGGTGAAGACCACGGCGCACACCAACGAAGGCGAGCTGGTCGGGCTGATCGTCGGCAAGGCGCTGTCGGCCTCGGTGCCCAAGGCGAACGTTCCGGCAGACAGCGCGCCGGTGCTGCAACTGGACGGCGCGGCCAGCGGCAATGCCGGCCCGCTGAACCTCTCTGTGCGCCGCGGCGAAGTGCTGGGGCTCGTCGGCCTGCGCGGCGCGGGACACGAGGCCATCAGCCGCGCGATCTTCGGGCGCGAGCCGCTGTCGGCCGGCCGCATGCGGCTCCTGGGCAACGACTGCGCGTTCACCTGCCCCGCCGATGCCATTCGCGCCGGCGTGGCCTACGTCGCAGGCGAGCGCCTTGAAGAAAACCTCGCCGGCTCGATGACGGTGCTGGAGAACCTGTTCCCCAACGCCGCGCTGCATGGCGATCGCGGCCTGGCCTTCGACCGCCCGCGCCGCGAGAACGACAGTGCGCTCGCATTGATCCGCCGCTTCGACATCAACCCGCCCGCGCCGTCGGCCGAGGTCCAGCAGCTCTCGGGCGGCAACCAGCAGAAGGTGGTGCTGGCGCGCTGGTTTCACCTCGACAAACCGCTCGTGGTGCTCGAAGAGCCCACGGCGGGCGTCGATGTCGGCGCCAAGCGGCAGATCTACGGCGTGCTGCGCGAGCGCGCGGAGGCCGGCACCGCGCTGGTGGTGGTCTCCACCGACTTCGAGGAAATCGCGACCGTGTGCACCCGCGTGCTCGTCTTCCGCGACGGGCTGATCGCCGCCGAACTGACGGGCGATGCGATCACGGTGGAAAAACTTTTGGCATTGGCAGCAGGCGCCGTCGTGGCGCACGAGGAAATTTCCGCATGAGCAGTTCGATCAAATCCACCGCCCTCGAGCCCGACAAGTCGCTCGACGGCGAGGCCGCTTCCCTCGCACAGCGCATCGGCCGCGCGATGCCGGTCTATGGCCTCGTGGCGCTGATGGTGGGGCTCGCCCTGCTGTTCTCGCTGCTGCTGCCCGACACCTTTCCGACGCTGTTCAACCTGCGCGCGATCCTGGCGGACAAGTCTGTGATCGCGCTGTTGGCGCTCGCCGCGACCATTCCGATGATCACCGGCAAGATCGACCTCACCGTGGGCTACGGCATCGTGCTGTGGCACATCCTGGCGATCAGCCTGCAGACGCAACTCGGTCTGCCCTGGCCGGCGGCGGTGCTCATCGTGTTGCTGTGCGCGGCCTTGTTCGGCGTGCTCAACGGCCTGCTGGTCGAGCTCGCGCAGATCGACTCCTTCATTGCCACGCTGGGCACCGGCACCGTGATCTATGCGGTCGCGATGTGGCACAGCGGCGGACGCCAGGTGGTGGGCGACCTGCCCGACGGCTTCGTCGGCATCGCGGGCGGCAGCCTGCTGGGCCTGCCCATCGGCGCGTTCTACGTGCTCGCGGTGAGCGTCACGCTCTGGGTCGTTACCGAGTTCACGCCGCTGGGGCGGGCCCTGTATGTGATCGGCGCCAACCCGAAGGCGGCGCAGCTCAACGGCATCGCGGTGCGCAAGCACGTGATGGGCGCCTTCGTCGCCTCGGGCCTGCTCTCGGGCTTTGCGGGCGTGCTGCTCGCCTCGCGCCTGCAGATCGGGCAGGCCAGCGTGGGACTCGAATTCTTGCTGCCGGCGCTGGTCGGCGCCTTCCTCGGCTCCACCACCATCCGGCCGGGCCGGGTGAACGTGTGGGGCACGCTGGTGGGCGTGGCGATTCTTGCGATCGGCATCTCGGGCATTCAGCAGTTCGGCGGCGCCTTCTATGTCGAGCCGCTGTTCAACGGGCTCACGCTGCTGGTGTCCATCGGCATCGCGGGCTGGGCACAGCAGCGGCGCAACCGCTCGATCAAGCGACGCATCGCCGAGCGCCAGCTCGACCATGCGCAACAACCGGTTCCCTCAACGCCGTCGAAGTGACGGTTCACCGCAACGACTGGAGACAAGCATGAAAAAGAAGAGTGAGAAGAGTGTGGTTCCCGCGCGCGCCGTCGCGGCCGCCGTGCTGGCGCTGTGCGCCGCCGCGCTGGCACCCAAGGCGATGGCCGACGACTTCCTGGATGCCGCCAAGAAGAAGGTCGAGATCGCCACCATGACCAAGGAGAAGTGGGACGGCCCCACCACCGGCCCCAAGGCCGCCGCGGGCAAGACCATCGTCTTCGTCGCGGGCGACATGAAGAACGGCGGCATCGTGGGCGTGAGCAAGGGCGTGGAGGAAGCGGCGCGCGCCATCGGCTGGACGGTGCGCGTCATCGACGGCCAGGGCACGGTCAGCGGGCGCACCGCGGCACTCAACCAGGCGCTGGCCGTCAAGCCCGCGGGCATCGTGGTCGGCGGCTTCGACACCACCGAGCAGAAGGCGGCGTTCGCTGGCGCGGCCAAGTCGGGCATTCCGCTGGTCGGCTGGCACTCGGGCGAGCAGCCCGGGCCGAACGACAAGGCCGGCCTCTACGCCAACGTGACCACCGTGACCGACGACGTGGCCGACGTCGCCGCCTCGTGGGTGGTGGCCGATTCGGGCGGTAAGGCCGGCGTGGTGATCTTCACCGACTCGCAGTACGCCATTGCGCTCTACAAGGCGCGCGCCATGGAGGCGGTCATCAAGAAGTGCGGCGGCTGCACCGTGCTGAGCTTCGAGGACAGCCCGATCTCCGAAAGCTCCACGCGCATGCCGCAGCTCACCACTTCGCTGCTGCAGCGCTTCGGTGACAAGTGGACGCACTCGCTGGCCATCAACGACCTGTACTTCGACTTCATGGGCCCCTCGCTCACCGCGGCGGGCAAGAAGGGCGACGGATCGCCCAAGGCGGTGTCGGCCGGCGACGGCTCCGAGGCCGCCTACCAGCGCATCCGCACGCAGCGCTACCAGGCCGGCACGGTGCCCGAGCCGCTCAACATGCAGGGCTGGCAGATCGTCGACGAACTGAACCGCGCGTTCGCCAAGGAGAAGTGGTCGGGCTATGTGCCCAAGGTGCACCTGGTGACGACGGGCAACGTGGGCAAGGACGGCGGGCCGAAGAACGTGTTCGATCCGGACAACGGCTACCGCGCGCAGTACAAGGCGGTGTGGGTGCCCGCGCCGAAGTAGGCGCCATCGGTGGTGGCGGAAAGGGCCACGCCGCCAGCGAAGCTTTCGCTTCGCAAGGTCTGCAGGCCGCGCTCAGGCCGCTTTCAGGAACACGTCGTGGTCGGGCGCGAAGTTGGCGTGCAGCGGCAGCATCGCCCCGCCGAGCGCACAGGCCTGCGCGCCTACCCTGCCACCATGCAACTGCGGAGGCCATAGCCCTTCCCAGTTGCATTGCGCGAGCGCGGCGCGCGTCTGATCGAGCAGCGCCTGCAGCAATGCGCGCGACATGGAACCGTCCATCACCACGTCGGCCAGATCGAGCACCGCGGTGCTGCTGACGATGGCGTGCGCCAGTGCCAGCGATGCGGAGCCGAGCCAGGCCTGCGTCGCGGCGGCAAAAGGCGGCTGCAGCGCGCGGTCGTCGTAGGCAGCGGTGGGATCGAGCCCTTCGCCTTGCAGGCGCTGCTCCAGCTCCCACAGCGAGGCCTCGGCCATCACCTGCGGCGGCAGTGCGCCATCGGCTCGCACCGACTGCATCGGCAACGAAGCCAGCGCGCCCGCGTTGCTGTGCGCGCCCGTGTGCAGGTGCGAGTTGATGACCAGTCCGCCGCCCACGAAGGTATCGACGAAGATGTAGAGAAAGCTCTTCAGGTCGTGCCCGCGTCCGCCGACCAGTTCGGCCACGCAGGCGGCTACCGTGTCGCGCGCGAAGCTCACCGGCACCTCGGTGCGCGCCCGCACTTCGGCCAGCAGGTCCATCTGGTTCCACTCGTCCGACTGCGCCTTCGAGAGGCCCAGCGTGCGATGCCAACCGCCGAGCAGGAACGGCGCGGCCAGGCCCACGCCGACATTGCGCGCGGCCAGCGGGCCGAGCCCATCACGCAGCCGATGGATGTGCTCGGCAATCGCCGGCAGCAGCGCATTCGCATCGGGGAAGTCGTAGCTCATCGCATGGCGCTCGCGCACCTGCGCGGTGAAGTCGATCAGCAGCCACTCCGCGCCGCGCCGCCCCACCTTGATGCCGACGGCGAAGGCGCCATCGGGGTTGAGCGCCAGCGGCACCGAGGGCTGCCCGATGCGCCCGCGCACCCGGCTCTGCTTGACGATGAGTTGGT
This sequence comes from Variovorax sp. W1I1, assembly GCF_030815625.1. NCBI lineage: Bacteria > Pseudomonadati > Pseudomonadota > Betaproteobacteria > Burkholderiales > Comamonadaceae > Variovorax > Variovorax sp. W1I1. The sequence goes on from NZ_JAUSWZ010000001.1 coordinate 3,727,203, forward strand.
CTTCCTCGAGCCGCGCAGTGATGAGCCCGATGGTCTGCGCGCTCAGTCCGGTCAGCCGCGCGAGGTCGGCCTTAGGCAGGCTCGTGTGAACGCGCAGCGCCTGCAGCACCACGCGCTCGTTGAACTGGCGCATGCCGACCTGGTTGGAGCCGCGCGGACGCAGCAGGTCGGGCGGACGCGCAGAAGAAACTTCTGCATCAGGCATGCGTCTCCGCGGGCAGTTGGTCGGCAGTCATGGCACCGGTCATCACGGCCACCGTGTCGCTCATGCTGATCTTCTTGGGGTTGAGCACCGCCGCGCGCTTGCCCAGCCGCGCGACGTGAATGCGATCGGCCACCTCGAACACGTGCGGCATGTTGTGGCTGATGAGCACCACCGGCAGGCCGCGGTCGCGCACGCGGCGGATGAGCTCGAGCACCATGTTGCCCTCCTTCACGCCGAGCGCCGCGGTCGGCTCGTCCATGATGACCACGTGCCGCGCAAAGGCCGCGCTGCGCGCGACCGCCACGCACTGGCGCTGTCCGCCCGAGAGGGTTTCGACCGCCTGCGTCATCGACTGGATGCCGACCTTCAGGTCCGCCATGCGCGCTGCGCTTTCCTGCAGCATCTTCTTCTTGTCGAGCATGCGCAGCACGTTGCCGAGGAACCCGGGGCGACGCAGTTCGCGGCCCAGGAACAGGTTTTCGTAGATGGTCATCGCAGGCGCGACGGCCAGGTCTTGGTAGACCGTCTCGATGCCCGCACGCCGCGCATCGAGCGGATTGCGAAAGTGCACCGGCGCGCCGTCGAGCAGGATCTCGCCCTCGTCGGGAATGGTCGCGCCCGAGAGCGCCTTGATGAGCGAGGACTTGCCCGCGCCGTTGTCGCCGATCACCGCGAGGATTTCGCCCTCGCGCAGTTCGAAGTCGACACCATCGAGCGCGGTGACCTGGCCGTAGCGCTTCACGAGGCCCTTGGCCTGCATGACGATCTTTGGGTTGGCTACGGTGTTCATCAACGTGCTCCCTTGCGCGAGAGTTGATCGGCCGCCACCGCAAGAATCACGAGCACGCCCGTCACCAGCACCTGGTAGATCGACGACACGCCCATCAGCGTGAGCCCGTTGCGGAACACGCCCACGATCAGCACGCCGATCAGCGAGCCCAGCACGATGCCGCGGCCGCCGAAGAGGCTGGTGCCGCCGAGCACCACAGCCGTGATGGCGTCGAGGTTCTCGGTCTGCCCGGCGTTGGGGTCGCCCACGCCGGTGCGCGCCACCGACAGCAGCGAGGCGATGCCATACAGCACGCCCGCCGCCACGTACACGCCCAGCAGCACGCGCTGCGTCGGAATGCCCACGAGGCGCGTGGCCTCGGCGTTGTTGCCCACCGCATAGATGTGGCGGCCCGCACCCGTCTCGCGCAGAACGAACCACGCGAGCCCGTAGAGCGCCACCATCAGCACCGAGCCCCACGCCACTTCGGCGCTGCCGATGGCGAAGGTGGTGCCCAGACCGGTGAGGCCGGCGGGCAGGTCGGTGATGGTCTGCGACGACGAATAGAGCTGCGTGATCGCGAACGCGATGTTCAGCGTGCCCAGCGTCACGATGAAGGGCGGCAGCTTGATGCGCGTGACCAGCAAGCCATTGATGAGCCCGAAGAGCGTCGTCACGCCGATGCCGCAAAGAATGGCGATCGGCACGGGCATGCCGAGCTCGGTCGCGAACTTGGTCATGATGATCCCGCCCAGCGCCATCACCATGCCGCACGACAGGTCGATGCCGGCCGTGAGGATGATCAGCGTCTGGCCGATGGCGATCACGCCGACCACCATCACCTGCTGCAGGATGAGCGACAGGTTCTCGCCGGTCAGGAACCGGTCGGACTGCGTCGCGAAGAAGATGCATGCGCCGAGCAGGGCCAGCCACGGCCCCAGGGCGCCCCACGGAATGTGGTGCGTTGCTGCTGCGGATTTCGCCATCGATGTGTTCTCTCTGGGACTACCCGCCGCTTACTTCTTGCCCCAGCACAGTTCGGCGCCGGTCTTGGTGTCCTTGCTGTCGACGCCCGCCACGCTCTTGCCGGCGATCAGCGTCACGCCGGTGTCGACGTAGCCCGAGGCCTTCTTGCCGGTCTTGGCGAACTCGACGCCCGCGGCCACGCCCATGGCGGCCATCTTCAGCGGGTACTGCTGCGAGGTCGCGGCGATGATGCCGGCGTTGGTGTCCTTGATGCCTTGGCAGCCGCCGTCGACCGAGACGATCAGCACGCCCTTCTCCTTGCCCGCGCGCTTGAGCGCGTTGTAGGCACCGGCCGCGGCGGGTTCGTTGATGGTGTAGACCAGGTTCACTTCGGGCGCTTTCTGCAGGCAGTTTTCCATCACGGTCTGCGCCTTGGCCTGGTCGCCGAAGCTGTCGGCCATGCAGACGATTTCGGGCGCCTTCGAGAGCTCGTTCGACTTCGCATCGTTGGCCGCGAGACCGAAGCCCTTCATGAAGCCGTTGTGGCGCTGCGCGCCCACCGGGTGGCCCGGCAGCAGGTCGAGCGCGACGATCTTGGGCGTCTTGCCGGCCATCGCGGCCTTGGCGTATTCGCCGATCAGGACGCCGGCGGTGTAGTTGTTGGTGGCGAAGAGCGCATCGGTCGCATCCGGCGGATCGGCCGGGCTGTCGAGCGCGATCACCATGATCCCCTTGTCGCGCGCCTTCTTGATCGCCGGCACGATCGCCTTGGCGTCGCTCGGCGTGATGAGGATGGTCTTGGCGCCGGCCGCGATCATGTTTTCCATCGCGGTGATCTGGCCCGCGTTGTCTCCGTCGGCCTTGCCCGCGCCGGAGAGCAGCTTGGCGCCGAGCTTCTTGGCTTCTTCCTGCGCGCCCTCTTTCATCTTCACGAAGAAGGGGTTGGTTTCGGTCTTGGTGACGAGGCCGATGACCGGCTCGCCGGCAGCGAAGGCCGTGGATGCGGCGACGGAAAGGATGGCGAGGGCCAGGGTGGAGCGGCGGCGGCTGCGCGAACTGAACATGGTTGGTCTCCTTGGCAGGCAATGCGCCTGTGGCTTGTTGAACGGGGCCAACTATGTTTCAGGGAGCCGACTAAATCAAGTGCTTGTAGTTATCGGAAACCCGCACTCGCGGCGCACCGCGAACAGCCGCTCGCCGCTCAGCCTTGCACTGTCAAGCCGCTTCGTTCGACCTGCTCCAGCTTCACCACGCGCCATGCGCAAAGGCTGCCCACCACAGCCAACACCGCCGCCGCGGTGAACATCGCCCGATAGCCAAATTCCTGCGCCACGGCCCCACCAAGCAGCACACCCAGAACCCCGCCGAACCCATAACCGATCACCGTAAAGAGCGCCTGCCCTCTCCCCCGCAACCGCCCCGGAAAGCGCCGCGACACCACGGCGATGCACGTCGTGTGATGCGCCGCGAAGCTCAGCGCGTGCAGCCATTGCGCGACGACCAGCGCGCCAATGAAGCCACCCAGCCCCGCGGTGAGCCCCAACCGCGCGACCGCGGCGATGCTGCACACCAGCATCCACCGCGGCATCGGCAACAAGCCGATGAGGCGGCCCTGCAAAAAGAACCACACGATCTCCGCCACCACCGACAGCGCCCACAGGAGGCCGATGGTGCTCTTGCCGTAGCCGATGGAGTCGAGGTACAGCGAGAAGAAGGCGTACACAGAGAAGTGCGACATCACCTGGAAGAACAGCGACGCGAAGAACCACCGCACCACCGGGTTGCGCAGCACGGGGCCGATGGGCTCCTTGATGGCGTCGTGCGCAGCCACGGGCTCGCGCACGTCGGGCAGCTTCATCGTCGCGATGAGCACGATGGCCAGCGTGCCGGCCGCCCAGGCCGGAAAGTGCTTCATGCCGAAGCGCTCGAACCACTCGCCCGCGAAAAACACCGTGACGAGGAAGCCGGCCGAACCGCAGAGCCGGATGCGCCCATAGCGACCCCAGTCGCCGGCCACCAACTGCGCCATGGCCGCTTCGGTGAGCGACATCATCGAGCTGGTGTGGGTGAACATCACGAGCAGCACCAGCGCAAGCCACCACGCGCCGCCGTGCCACCAGAGTCCGAACGAGCTGACCAGCGCCACGGCCGCGCTGAAGCGCAGCAGCATCACGCGGTGGCCGGTGTGGTCGCTGAGCGCGCCCCAGGCATAGGGCGCAAACACGCGCGTGACCGACTGCACCGAGGCCAGGAGGCTGATCGTGAAGATCGGCAGCCCCAGGTCCTTGAGCCACAGCGGCAGGTACGGATTGAAGAAACCGATGTGCGCGAAATAGCTGGCCGACAGACCAGCGAATGCCAGCAGGTGGCCGCGCTGAGCGACCACGGGTGGCAGGGCGGACACTAGAGGAAAGACGCCTGCGGGGACGCGGCTTCGGTCTTCTGGGCGTCGGTCTGCACGTCGCCGCATTGGGCGCGGTTGCGCAGCACGTGCTCCATCACCACCAGCGCGAGCATCGCCTCGGCAATCGGCGTGGCGCGGATGCCCACGCAGGGGTCGTGGCGGCCCTTGGTGACCACCTCGACGGGGTTGTTGTTGACGTCGATGGACTGGCGCGGGCTGATGATCGAGCTGGTGGGCTTGATCGCGATGCTCACCTCGAGGTCCTGCCCCGAGCTGATGCCGCCGAGGATGCCGCCCGCGTTGTTGGTGACGAAGCCGGTCGGCGTGATCGAGTCGCCATGCGTGGTGCCGCGCTGGGTGACGCTGTCGAAGCCCGCGCCGATTTCCACTGCCTTCACCGCGTTGATGCCCATCATCGCGTAGGCGATTTCGGCATCGAGCTTGTCGAAGAGCGGTTCGCCAAGGCCGATGGGCACGTTCGTCGCGGTGACGCGGATGCGCGCGCCGCACGAATCGCCGGCCTTGCGCAGGCGGTCCATGTAGTCCTCCAGCGCGCTCACGTCGGCGATGGGGGCGAAGAAGGGGTTGTGGGGCACGTGGTCCCAGCTCTCGAAGGGAATCGCGATTTCGCCGATCTGCGTCATGCAGCCGCGAAACACCATGCCGTATTTTTCGGCCAGCCACTTCTTGGCGACCGCGCCGGCCGCCACCATGGGCGCCGTGAGCCGCGCCGAAGAGCGCCCGCCGCCGCGCGGATCGCGGATGCCGTATTTCTTCCAGTAGGTGAAGTCGGCGTGGCCGGGGCGGAACTGCTGGGCGATCTGCCCGTAGTCCTTGCTGCGCTGGTCGGTGTTCTGGATCAGGAGGGCGATGGGTGTGCCGGTGGTCTTGCCTTCGTACACGCCGGAGAGGATCTGCACCGCGTCGGGTTCGTTGCGCTGCGTGACGTGACGGCTGGTGCCGGGGCGGCGGCGGTCCAGATCGCCCTGGATGTCGGCCTCGCTCAATGCCATGCCCGGGGGGCAGCCGTCGATGACGCAGCCGATGGCCGGGCCGTGCGATTCGCCGAAATTGGTGACCGCGAAAAGTGTTCCGAAAGTGTTGCCGCTCATGGCCGGGATTATCCCTACAAAGCGGCCGCCCCTCAGTTGGCCGTGCTTTCGGACGCGCCTTCGAGGCGCTTGGCGAGCGTGCCCAGCTGCAGCTCGATGGAGAACAGCCGCTCGTTCAGCACGGCCGTCTGCAGGCGGATGGCCTCGACGATGGCCTTGGTCTGCGGGTCGGTGGTGTTCTCGGCCAGCTCCGCCAGGTCGTGCAGCTTCTTGCGCAGTTCGTTGCTCATGGAAGGCTCCGGTGGTCTCGTCGTGGAAGCCCCAGTATGGGTGTTCGTCAGCGCTCCGGCAATGCGGCGGCACCCGGTGTCTGAGGGGCATTGGCCCCCCCTGCCCCGCGCAACCGGAAGGCGACGAGCCCGGCCACGACCAGCAGCACGGCCGCGCAGATGCCGGCCGTCAGGCGCAGGCCGTGCAGCAGCGCGGCGCGGCCCGCGTCGAGCAGTTCGGCGCCCGCGCTCCCGGAGAGCTGGGCCGCCAATGCGACCGCGCCGCCCAGCGTGCTGCGCGCCGCTTCGACCTCGGCCGCACCCGCCAGCCCCACGGGCACCGCGTCGGCCATGGTGCTGCGATAGATCGCCGCGCCGATGCTGCCGAGGATCGCGATGCCCAGCGCCCCGCCGAATTCGGAACTGGTTTCCGAAATGGCCGAAGCCACGCCGGCCCGCTCGGGCGGCGCGCTGCCCACGACCACGTCGGTCGCGAGCGTGAACACCGGCGCGAGGCCGAGCGAGGAGATGACCGCGCTGGCCACCAGCCAGGCGAGCCCACCTTGCGCGGAGGACGCGGGTAACACGACGAGCATCGCGAACCCCAGCGCCGCCACTGCCAGTCCGCCGCCCATCACGTAGGCCGGCCGCATGCGCCGCACGAGCGCCGACACGACCATCGACCCCACGATGAAAGCCCCCGCCCCCGGCACGCTCCAGAGCCCCGCATGCAGCGGCGACAAGCCGAGCACAAGTTGCAGGTACTGCGCGTTGTAGAGAAAGAGCCCGAACATCACGAAGCACGCCAGCATGTAGGCCGCGAGCGAGACGGTGAAGGCCGGCAGGCGAAAGAGCTGCAGGTCGATCATCGGATTCGCGAGCCGCTTCTGCCGCCGCGCGAAGACCCAGCCGAGCACGACACCCACCGCGATCGACAGCGCCGGCACCACGTCGGGCCCGTGCTCGGCGATCTGCTTGATGCCGTAGATGACGGCCAGCACCGCACCCAGCGACAGCGCCACGCTGGGCAGGTCGAGCCGCGCCGCCTCAGGGTCGCGGTATTCGGGCAAAAGGATCGGCCCGAGCACCAGCAGCAGCAGCATCACCGGCACGCCGATGAGGAACACCGAGCCCCATGGAAAGAACTGCAGCAGCACTCCGCCCACCACCGGGCCGATGACGGCGCCGGCCGAATAGCTCGATATCCACACGCCGATGGCCACGGTGCGCTGCGCCGGATCTAGGAACATGTTGCGGATCAGCGAGAGCGTCGACGGCGCAAGCGTCGCCCCCGCCACGCCGAGCAGCGCGCGCGTGGCGATGAGCATGTTCGCGCTGGTGGAGAACGCCGCCAGCACCGACGCGATGCCGAACGCGGCAGCGCCGATCAGCAGCAGCCGGCGCCGTCCGATGCGGTCGCCCAGCGTGCCCATGGTGACCAGCAGGCCCGCCACGAAAAAGCCGTAGATGTCGACGATCCAGAGCAACTGCGACGCCGTGGGCTTGAGCTCCTCGCTGATCGCCGGAATCGCGAGGTTCAGCACCGTGAGGTCCATCGAATAGAGCATGCACGGCAGCGCGATGACGGCCAGGCCGGTCCATTCGCGCACCGTGGCGCGGGCGGGCGTTGCCGCGCTCATGGGGCGGCGCTGCCGTGCAGCCAACGGTCGAGCTTGACGAGCGCGCCGCTCCAGCCTTGTTCGTGCGCGTTGCGCGCGGGCTGGTCGAAGAACTGCTCATGCATGAGCACGAGTTCGCAGCCGTCGCTGTTGCCGTCGCCGTCGGGCTCGATCTGCACCGTGACGCGCGATTCGCGCTCGGGCGTGCTGCGCCAGGCCCAACTGAAGACGAGCTTGCGGTTCGGCACGATCTCCAGATAGGTGCCGCTCACGTCGTGCGTCTCGCCGTCATCGGCCAGCATCGTCACGCGAAAGCGGCCGCCAACGCGCAGGTCGATTTCCACGAGCGGCACCGAGACGATCTCGCCCGGGCCGAACCAGAGCTTCAGCGCTTGCGGGTCGGTCCAGGCGCGCCACACTTTGTCGGGTGCGACGCGGTAGTGCCGGCGGAGGGTGAGCGAGGGGCGCTCTTGTTCTTCGGTGTCTCGGTCGGCAGGTTTTGCCATTCGGTCTCCTCCTGGTGGTAGAGAAAGCGCGCCAGTGCATCGAGGCGCCCGGTCCAGAATTTCTCGTAGCGCGACAGCCACACGGCGGCCTCTTGCATGGGCCGGGGCGAGAGTTCGCAGCGCACGATGCGGCCCTCTTTCGTGCGCGAGATGAGGCCGGCGTTCTCGAGCACGCGCAGGTGCTTCATGAAGCCGGTCAGCGACATGCCGTGTGGCTCGGCAAGCTCTGTCACGCTGAGGCTGCGCTCGCCCAGGGTTTCGAGCACGGTGCGGCGCGTGGAATCGGACAGCGCGGCGAAGACGGCGTCGAGGGTCGCGGCTTCAGGAGGGGCGGTTGGGTGAACCATGCGGTTGAGTATGGAAAGCGCCCACCAAGGCGTCAAGGATTGACCCCAGCCGTGAGAGCGCGCGGAGATCAGCGCGCAGAAAGTCACGGATGCCTTCGCCCACAAACCAAAGACCTCGGCTCAGGAACGCTTTATGCGTGCTGCGGCGCAACACAACCACCCTGCGAAGGAGCGCCCCATGCTGGACCGTACCGCCACCCAGTTCTCCCACGTCAAGCCCGGTGACACAGAGTTCGTCTCGGGGGGCCTGCGCGATTTCTTCCTCTACCGCGACCTGGGCGTGGCCGAGGCCACCAACGGCAAGGTCATCGCGCATCTGGTCAAGGCCAACATGGCACCGGAAACGGGCACCGGCTGGCACCGCCACGAGGCGGACTTCCAGATCGTCATCATGCTCAAGGGCTGGGCCCGCTTCATGTACGAGGACAAGGAAACGCTGGTCGAGGCCGGCGACGTGGTGCACCAGCGGCCCGGCATCCGGCACTTCCTGTTCGACTATTCGCCCGACATGGAGTACCTGGAGATCGTCTCGCCGGCGGACTTCAAGAGCATCGACGTCGAGCCGGTGTGCGAGATTCCGCCGCCCACGCCCTGGCCCTGAAAACGCACTGTTGGGCGCCGGGAAGGGCGCCGATAAACTCCTCGCGTCTCACAAAAACCGACAACAACCGAGGAGAGAGAACTTGCGTATTCATACTGCCCGCCTGACGGCCGGCTTGCTGCTCGCGTGCGCCCTTGCGGCCACCAACACCGGCAACGCCGCATCACCGACCACTTCAACGGCTCCGGCCACTGCCTCTACAGCGAACTCGCTGGAAGCCGAGCAGGAAGCCGCCTTCAAGGCCGCCAAGGCCGTGCAGAAGGCCGGCCCCGCCGACATTCCCTTGCGCGACCAGGCCCACTTGAAGCTGCCGGCCGGCTACATCTGGGTGCCGACGCCCGCGGCCGCGCAGCTCATGCACAGCATGGGCAACCGCACCGACGACACGTTCATCGGCGCGATCTTCCCCGCCAACGACGACGCCGACTGGATGGCCGTCGTCAAGTTCGTGAAAGAGGGCTACATCAAGGACGACGACGCGAAGGACTGGAACGCCGACGACCTGCTGAAAAGCCTAAAGGAAGGCACCGAGGCCGCGAACGAAGAGCGCGCCAAGCGCGGCATCCCGGGCATCGAGGTCACGGGCTGGGCGCAGAAGCCGCAGTACGAGGCCGGGACGCACCGCCTCGTGTGGTCGGCCCTCTCGAAGAAGAAGGGCTCCACAGGAGACAACCAGGGCGTCAACTACAACACCTATGCGCTGGGCCGCGAGGGCTACCTGAGCCTGAACCTCATCACCAACGCCAAGGACCTGGACACCTACAAGCCCGACGCCGCCAAGCTCTTGGCCGCGCTGCAGTACGACGACGGCAAGAAGTACGCGGACTTCAACTCGTCCACCGACAAGGTCGCGGCCTATGGCCTCGCCGCGCTGGTGGCCGGTGTTGCGGTCAAGAAGCTGGGCTTGTTCGCGCTCGCGCTGGCGTTCCTGGCCAAGTTCGCGAAGATCGCGGTCGTGGCCGGCGGCGCTGCGATCTGGGGCATCGCGAAGGTCTTCAAGAAGAAGACCCCCGAGGCCTGACAAGCGCCGAAGCGTCGGTGCCAGGCATGGCGAAGCTGCTGCCGTCAGGCCGCAGCCTGCCCGGCGGATGAACCTCAGCGGCCCGTGAAACGCGGCGCCCGTTTCGCGACAAACGCCGCCACGCCTTCCCGCGCATCCGCACTGCCCGCGCGTTCGTGCAGCAGCTTCTGCTCCATCGCGAAATGCGCTTCGATCGGCCGGCTCGGCGCACCGCTGCACAGGGCCTTGATGCCCGCGAACGTCGCGCTCGCACCAGCGGCCAGCCGCATGACCAGCGCCTCGGCTGCAGCAGCGAGCTCCGCATCCGGATACACCGCATCGACTGCACCCGTCGCGAGACAGCGCTGGCTGTCGATGGGATCGCTCAGCATCAGCCATTGCTGCGCCCGCACCGGCCCCACGCGGCGCGACAGGAAGTACGAGGCGCCCGCATCGGGCGAGAGGCCGATGGCCGCATAGCCCGTGCGCAGCTTCATCGACTCCGCCGCCAGCACGAAATCCCCGCACAGCGCGAGCCCCACGCCCGCGCCGCCCGCCGGACCATTCACCGCAATGACCAGCGGCGCCGGGCTCGTCACCAGGCGCAGCAACGCGGGATGAAGCCCGTCGAGAATTTCATTCACCAGTTCGGGCAAGCGCTCGCCGGCCGCGACGAACTCGTCGATGTCGCCGCCCGCGCAAAAGGCCTTGCCCTCGCCCGTCACCAAAATGGCACGCGGCTTCTGTTCGAGCACCTCGTCGATGGCGCGGACCAGCACGCGCAGGCTGGTCGATGTCAGCGCGTTCGCGCTGCCGGGCCGCTTCAGCACGATGCGGCCGACGTCGTCGCGTACGCCCCAGGCGATGCCTTCGACGGTGTCCATATCAGATGCCGGTCAAGCCGCCGGTGCACATCAGCGTCTGACCGCTCACATAGTCCGACTCGGGCGCGCACAGCAGATACACGGCACCGGCTGCTTCCTCGGGTGTGCCGCCGCGGCCGAGCGGAATCGACTGCTCCATCATCGCGAGTAGCCCGGGGTTCACGCCGACCTTGATCTCGCGGCCCTCGATGTTGGCCGTGGCCGCATCGGCGGTGCTCGCGGTCAGTCGGGTCTGGATGAAGCCGAACGCCACGCAATTGACCGTGACGTTCATGCGCCCCCATTCCTTGGCGAGCGTCTGCGTCATGCCGACGATGCCGGCCTTGGCGGTCGAGTAGTTGGTTTGCCCGGCATTGCCGAAGAGCCCGGCCACCGACGAGATGTTGACCACCTTGCGCACAACGCGCTGGCCGGCCTCGCCCTCGGCTTTGGAGAGCGCGCGGATCACCGGCTGCGCTGCGCGCAGGATGCGGAACGGCGCGGTGAGGTGCACGTCGATCATCGCGTACCACTGCTCGTCGGTCATCTTCTGAACGACGCTGTCCCAGGTGTAGCCGGCGTTGTTCACGACGATGTCGAGGCCCTTGTATTCGCTCACCGCGGTGCCGACGAAGCGCTCGGCGAAGTCCGGTGCCGAGACGCTGCCGACGCAGGCCACGGCCTGCCCGCCCGCGGCGCGGATGGCCTCGACGGTTTCTTCGGCAGGTTCGGCATCGAGGTCGTTGACCACGATGCGCGCGCCTTCGGAAGCGAGCTTGAGCGCGATCGCACGGCCGATGCCGCGGCCCGAGCCGGTGATGAGGGCGACCTTGCCTTCGAGCTTGAGTGTCATATTGATTTTTTCTTTCGTTGGAATGGATCGGTCAGCGCAGCGCCACCAGCGCTTCGCCGGCGATGCGGGCCTGGCCGTACTGGTTGGCACTCAGCACCTCGACGCGCACGCAGCGCTCGCCGTTGTGTTCGAGCTTCTCGACCACGCGGCCGGTGCAGCGCACCGCATGGCCGATGTGGGTGATGCCCTGAAAGCGCACGTCGAAGCGGCGCAGTTGCGACTGCGGCGCCCACTGCGTGACGAGGCGGCCCAGCCATGCCATGCCCAGCATGCCCTGCGCGAACACGTCGGGCATGCCGGCCTTGCGCGCGAAGTCGGTGTCGATGTGGATCGGGTTGTGGTCGCCCGAGGCGCCCGCGAAGAGCGCGAGCGTGGTGCGGTTGACTGGCGGCAGTTGCAATGCGGGCAACTCGTCGCCGATCTGGACGTTGTCGTAGGTGATGGTGGTCATCGTGCGTTCCTTCGTCAGTGGCGGCAGACGATCACCGTGCGCAGTTCGGCCACGAGCTCGTCGCGCTGGTTGGTGGCGCGCGAGGTCTTCACGACGAATTCGAGCGCGCCGTTCTTCTTGTCGTAGATGTCGCTGATGGTGGAGCGCACCGTCACCGTGTCGCCCACGCACGCCGGCCGGTGGTAGCTGAAGCTCTGCTCGCCGTGCAGCAGCTTCGACAGCGGGATCTGCAGGTCGTCGAGCATCCGGCCCGAGGCGCCCGAATCCAGTTCGGCTGCGAACAGGAATGTCGGCGGCGCGGGCAGGTCGGGGTAGCCCGCATCGCGTGCGGCGGCGGCATCGGTGTAGACCGGATCGGTCTCGCCGATGGCCTTGGCGAAGAACTGCAGCCGCGTGCGCTCGATGGGGAGCACCGAGGCGGGCAGCTCGTGGCCGATCCATTTCTTGTCGATCATGTTCTGCCTTGTCCTCAGACGCGTTCGTACAGCGTGACCACGCACGCGCCGCCCAACCCGAGGTTGTGCTGCAGCGCCATCCGCGCACCTTCGACCTGCCGTTTGTCTGCCGTGCCGCGCAGCTGCTGAACCAGCTCCGTGCATTGCGCAAGCCCCGTCGCCCCGAGCGGGTGCCCCTTCGACAGCAGCCCGCCCGAGGGATTGGTCACCACCTTGCCGCCATAGGTGTTGTCGCCATCGACCACGAACTTCTCCGCGCCGCCGGCCGGGCAGAGGCCCAGCGCCTCGTAGCTGATGAGCTCGTTGTGCGCGAAGCAGTCGTGCAGCTCGACCACCTGGATGTCCTGCGGCCCGACGCCGGCCGCGTCGTACACCTTCTGCGCGGCTTCCTGCGCCATGCTGAAGCCGACGACCTCGCGCATGTCGCGGCTCTCGAAGGTCACGGGGCGGTCGGTGGTCATGGCCTGCGCCTTGATGCGCACGCTGCGGTCCAGGCCGTGGCGTTCGGCAAAACGCGGCGAGCACACGATGGCCGCGGCCGCGCCGCAGGTGGGCGGGCAGGCCATGAGCCGCGTCATCACGCCGGGCCACATGACGGGGGCAGCCATCACCTCGTCTTCAGTGACGACGGTGCGGAACAGCGCCACCGGGTTGTTCGACGCATGGCGGCTGGCCTTGGCGCGGATCTTCGCGAAGGTGGACATCTGCGTGCCGTACTGCTGCATGTGCGCGAGCCCCGCGCCGCCGAAGTAGCGCAGCGCAAGCGGCACCTGCTCGTTGCCGACCAACTCGTCGGTGATGCTCTCGAAATTGTCGAAGGGGCTCGGCCGGTCGTTGAACACCGCGCCCAGCGCGCCGGGGCTCATGTGCTCGAAGCCGAGCGCGAGCACGCAGTCGGCGGCGCCGCTGGCCACGGCCTGGCGTGCGAGGAAGAGCGCGGTCGAGCCGGTCGAACAGTTGTTGTTGACATTGACGACCGGGATGCCCGTCATGCCCACCTCGTACAGCGCGCGCTGGCCGGCGGTGGAGTCGCCGTACACATAGCCCACGTAGGCCTGCTGGATCAGCTCGTAGCCGATGCCCGCATCCTTGAGCGCAGCATTCGTCGCGTGCGCCGCCATCTGCGGATAGGGCTGGTTCGCGCCCGGCTTGGTGAAGGGGATCATGCCGACCCCGACCACATAGACGTCTTGACTCATGAAGGTCTCCTTGATGTTCGGATTGGAAAAATGCTTTGGAAAATCTCAGGCCACGCTGCGTTGGCGGTCGCGCCAGAACGGTTCGCGCAGCTTGGTCTTGAGCACCTTGCCCGCGCCCGAGAGCGGCAGCGCATCGACGATGGCCACGCTGCGCGGGCACTTGTAGCCCGCGATCAGTGTCTTGCAGTGCGCGATGAGCTCGTCGTCGCGAATACCCTGCCCCGGCTTGAGCACCAGCGCCGCGTGCACCGCCTCGCCCCACTCCTCGCTCGGGATGCCGATGACCGCGCAGGCCGCCACTGCGGGGTGCTGGGTGATCGCGTTCTCGACCTCGGCCGAATAGATGTTCTCGCCGCCGCTGATGATCATGTCCTTGAGCCGGTCGACCACGAAGACGTAGCCGTCGCTGTCCATGTAGGCGCCGTCGCCGGTGTGCATCCAGCCGTCGCGCACGGCGGCGGCCGTTTGCTCGGGCTTGTTCCAGTAGCCCTGCATCACGTTGGGGCCGCGCACCGCGATCTCGCCCACGGTGCCGCGCGGCACCTCGGCGCCGTCGGCATCGACGATGCGTACCTCGGTGCAGTAGCTCGCACGGCCGGCCGCGCGCAGCTTGCCGAACTTCCGGCCCTCGGCCGTGTGGTTGCGCGCAGGGTTGATGGTGGCCAGCGGCGAGAGCTCGGTCATGCCGTAGGCCTGCACGAAGTCCACGCCCGGGAAGGCATCCATCGCGCGGTTGAGCACCGCCTCGGAGATGGGCGATGCGCCATAGGTGATGCACTTCAGGCTCGACAGGTCGCGCGGCTCCCGCATCGCGGGGTGGTCCACCAGCATCTGGATCATGGTGGGCACCAGCAGGATGTGAGTGACGCGGTCTTTCTCGACGGCGTTGAGCACGCCCTCGGGGCTGAACATCGGGATGATCGAATGCGTGTTGCCTTCGAGCCAGTGCGGCGTGGCCAGGCCCATGTCGGCCAGGTGGAACATCGGCGCGGCGTGCAGGTAGCAGCCGCCGGACGGCGCCAGGCGCTCGGCATGCAGGGCAAGGCCGGAACTGCCCATGTTGGTGTGGCTGAGCATCACGCCCTTGGGGAAACCGGTGGTGCCGCCGGTGTAGAAGATGCCGGCCAGGTCTTCGTCGCGGCGCGCCGCGTCGGGCACGGGTGCCGCAGTGTCGAGCAGCGCTTCGTAGCTGTGCATGCGCGCGGGCAACGCGCCGTCGCCGCAGTAGATGACCTCGCGCAGGCTCGTTGCCTGCTCCCGCATCTGCTCGACCATGGGGCGGAAGGTCTCGTCGACCAGCAGGATGGTCGAGCCCGAGTCTTCCAGCGAATAGAGGATTTCCGCGGCCGACCAGCGGATGTTGCAGGGGTTGAGCACCCCGCCGCCCCAGGGCACGGCCATCTGGTATTCGAGGTAGCGGGCCGAATTGAGCGAGAGCATCGCCACGCGGTCGCCCGTCTGCATGCCCAGCTTCTGCAGCGCGCCCGCCAGGCGCGCGACGCGTTCTCCGTATTCGCGAAAGCTGAGGGTGCGGCCGGCAAATTGCACGGCTGGTTTGTCGGGGTGCTGCTGCAGGCTGCGGTGCAGCGGCTGGGTCATGTACATGGCGATGTCTCCGTCTCTCTTTTGGTGTTGCCGGATGGTAGAAATCCGGCCCCCGCCCGGCGATTGCGCTTCGCTTCGATCGCATTGCAGAAAACGTCAATCGACACGGTGGCATGCTTGGTGTCTGATCGCTGCGTCCCTATGCTGCAACCACCCGTCACCATTCCGATCGCCTTCGTCCTGGGCATGCTGTCGGGCATTCGAGCCCGGGGTGCCGATGCGCCCGTCGACATCGGCATCGCGCTGGAAGACGCCGGCATTGCGCCGTCGCTGCTCGAAGAAACCGCATCGCGCGTGACCGCCGAGCAGTATGTGGCCCTGTTCGCCCTGCTGATGAAGCGGCTGGACGACGAGGCCCTGTGCTTTCTCACGCGGCGCCTGCGCTGCGGCAGCTTCGCGCTGATGCTGCGCTCCACGCTGGGCGCACCCACCTTCGAAGTGGCGCTGCGGCGCGTGGCGCACACCTTCAGCCTGTTGCAGGACGACCTCTCGCTGGTACTGCTGCACGAGGGCCCGCTCGCGGGCTTCGGCCTGCGGCTGAACAACCTGCAGGCGCCGCACCAGAACTTCCTGCACGAGCTGATGCTTCGTGTGTACTGGCGGCTCTTCGCGTGGCTGCATGGAGGCCGGCTGGTGGCACGGCGTTTCGATTTCGGCTTCGAGCTGCCGCCGTACGCCGACGGCTACGCCAAGGTGTTTCCCGGCCCGCTGCAGTTCGGCCAGCCGCTGACGGCCATGTGGTTCGACGCGAGCGCACTCGCCACGCCGATGCATCGCGACGCGCACGCGATGCAGGTCTTCCTTTCGGCCTCGCCGGCCAACGTGATCCTGCCCCGGCTGGCCGAGCAGGCCGTGAGTGCGAAGGTGCGCGCGGTGCTGCAGCAGAACCGGCCCGCGTGGGCCGATCTCGCGACCACGGCGAACAGCCTGCACATGTCGGTCAGCACGCTGCAGCGCCATCTGGCGACGGAAGGTACGTCGTTCCAGTCGCTGAAGGACCAGCTGCGGCGCGACGTGGCCATCGTGCGGCTCAACACCAGCAGCGTGCCGCTCGCGGCGTTGGCCGAGGAGCTGGGCTTTGCCGACAGCGCAGCCTTCCAGCGGGCCTTCAAGACGTGGACCGGCGGTGCGCCGGGGTCGTACCGATCGGCCGCGGCGCGCGCGGCGCCTCGGGCAGGCAACAGCCCGCCCGCCGGCTCAGGCTAGTAAGAAACAACCATGCCGCTGACCAGCAACGCCGCGAACAGCGCGAACACGCCGCGCCACGATGCCGGGCGCGCCTCGACCCAGCGGTAGAGCAAGGCCGCCGCCGCCACGGAAAGTCCGAAGGTCGCCACCATGCCCAGCAGGTCGACCCACGGCCCGTGCGGCGCGAGGTTCGCGACGAGGGCATTCATCGCGAGAAGCACCGGAAAGTGGATGAGGAACAGCGAGTACGACATGCGCCCCAGGCGCTGCAACGGCACCGCTGCCAACGGCCACTTCGCAGGCGACAGCCAATGTCTGTGCTGCGCGAGTGCGATCAGCAGCGCCGTGACAAGCGCCGTCGCGATGCGGCTGCGCCATTCGATCGCCAGCGCGCCCGCGCCGACCAATACCAGCAGCGCCACTGCGCCCTGCCAGGTGCTGGCACGCGTCGCGCGGCCGATCCAGAACACCAGCATGCCGAGCCCGTAGGCGCCGAAGAAATACAGCGCGGTGTCGTCGAGGGCGGCGTTCCGGTTGAAGAGCACCAGCGAGGCCACGGCCAGCGCGAGCACCAGCAGCACGGGCATCCATCGCGACGACGGATGCACGACGCCCGGTGCGGGCGGGCTCAACATGGCCGGAAGGCCGACCAGCATCAATGCGAGCGCGAACAACTGGAAGTCGATGGCCACGTACCAGACGCCGGTGGAGAGCGATTCGTAGCCCAGCAGGTCCTGCAGCAGAAACCCGTGCGCGAAAAGCTGCCCGATGCTCGGCGATGCCGGCACCACGTCTTCATCGAGCCATGGCCGCACCAGCGCGGCCACCAGCACGCAGACGGTGAGCGCGGCCAGGTACGGCATCACCAGCCGTCCATAGCGCTGCAGGATGCGCGCGATAGGCCGGTCGACGCGCAAGAGGCCGTCGGGCGCAAGGCTCGCCGCCGCGAGGAATCCGGCGATCACGAGGAACACCTGCACCGCGAGCCGGCCGTCGTCCGCCAACCAGCCGAAGAAATCGGGCGCGAGCCCGTAGGCGCCCGCCGGCATCGGTCCGTAGCGCGAGAGGTGATGCCCCACGATCACCGCGCAGGCGATGCCTTTCGCGGCGTCGAGCAGCGGCATGCGCCCCGGCGACGGAGGCGCGATGGCGGAAGCCATGGTCAGCCGAGGCTCAGAGTGCGAGCCGCTGCCGTGCTTCCTGGTATTCGCGCTTGAGCTTGTCGATGAACGCCGCGGCGCTGGCCACTTCGGTCACGGCGCCGATGCCCTGGCCCGAGCCCCAGATGTCTTTCCAGGCCTTGGCCTTGCTGCCATCGCCGCTCGCGAAGTTCATGGTCTTGAGATCGCCTTCGGGCAGGTTCGCCGGGTCCATGCCCGCCGCAACGATGCTGGGCGCGAGGTAGTTGCCGTGCACGCCGGTGAAGAGGTTCGAATAGACGATGTCGTCCGAGTTGCCGTCGACGATGGCCTGCTTGTACTCGTCGCTCGCACGCGCCTCTTCGGTGGCGATGAAGGCAGTGCCGATGTAGGCGAAGTCCGCGCCCATGGCCTGCGCCGCGAGCACTGCACCGCCGGAAGCGATGGAGCCCGACAGCGCGATCGGGCCGTCGAACCACTGGCGGATTTCCTGCACCAGCGCGAACGGGCTCTTCACGCCCGCATGGCCGCCGGCGCCCGCGGCCACGGCGATGATGCCGTCGGCGCCCTTTTCGATCGCCTTCTGGGCGAACTTGTTGTTGATGATGTCGTGCAGCGTCACGCCGCCGTAGCTGTGCACCGCGTCGTTCACGTCGGTGCGTGCGCCCAGCGAGGTGATGACGATCGGCACCTTGTACTTCACGACCATCTCCATGTCGTGCTCGAGGCGGTCGTTGCTCTTGTGCACGATCTGGTTGATGGCGAACGGCGCGGCGGGCTTGTCGGGATTGGCCTTGTTGTAGGCCGCGAGTTCTTCGGTGATCTCGATCAGCCACTCTTCGAGTTGCGCCGCGGGGCGTGCGTTGAGTGCGGGCATCGAGCCGACCACGCCGGCCTTGCATTGCGCGATCACGAGCTTGGGGTTGCTGATGATGAACAGCGGCGAGCCGATGATCGGCAGCGGCAGGTTCGCGAGGACGGGGGGCAGCTTGGACATGTTTGTTGTCTCCGGGAATGGGTTCGGTTTTATAAGAGAGGAAGGCCCGTGCCGCCGGTCAGGTGGGCGACACGGAACGCAGCTCAGAACGCGTCGAGCGCCAGGCCCGTGACGCTCTCGGCGCCATCGACGATGCTGTCGCGGATGCCCGGCGCCTTGTTGAGGATGTGCTCGGCGTAGAAACGCGCGGTCGCGATCTTGGCGAGCATGAAATCGGTGTCGAAGCTGCGCGAGGCGAGGTCTTCCGCAATGATCAGCGAGCGCGCAAGCTGCCAGCCGGCCACGAGGTTGCCCGCGAACATCAGGTACGGCACGCTGCCCGAGAACACCGCGTTCGGCGATGCCTTGGTCTGACCCGCGACGAAGTCGACCACTTCGATGAAGGCTTCGCGTGCGGCTTTCAGGCGCTTGTGCACGGACGCGGCGGCAGCGCTCTCGCTCTTGGCCAGTTCGGCTTCGGTCTTCTCGATCTGTGCCGCAATCGCCTTGGCGGTCTGGCCGCCGTCGCGCGCGGTCTTGCGGCCCACGAGGTCGTTGGCCTGGATCGCGGTGGTGCCTTCGTAGATCGTGAGGATCTTCGCGTCGCGGTAGTACTGCGCCGCGCCCGTCTCCTCGATGAAGCCCATGCCGCCGTGCACCTGCACGCCGAGCGAGGTCACTTCGAGGCTCATCTCGGTGCTGTAGCCCTTGACCAGCGGCACCATGAATTCGTAGAAGGCCTGGTTCTGCTTGCGCGCGTCCGCATCGGGGTGGTGATGCGCGGCGTCGTACGCGGCGGCGGCCACCGAGGCCATCGCGCGGCAGCCTTCGGTGTAGGCGCGCATCGTCATCAGCATGCGCTTGACGTCGGGGTGGTGAATGATCGGCGCGCTGGCGTTGATCGAACCATCGACCGGGCGGCTCTGCACGCGGTCCTTGGCGTAGGCCACGGCGTGCTGATAGGCGCGCTCGGCGATCGCGATGCCCTGCATGCCCACGGCGTAGCGGGCCGAGTTCATCATGATGAACATGTACTCGAGGCCGCGGTTCTCCTGGCCGACGAGGTAGCCCACGGCACCGCCGTTGTCGCCGTACTGCAGCACGGCAGTCGGCGAGGCCTTGATGCCCATCTTGTGTTCGATGCTCACGCAGTGCACATCGTTGCGCTCGCCGAGGGCACCGTCCTTGCCGACCATGAACTTGGGCACCACGAACAGACTGATCCCCTTCACGCCTTCGGGCGCGCCGGTCACGCGGGCCAGCACGAGGTGCACGATGTTCTCGGCCATGTCGTGCTCACCGTAGGTGATGAAGATCTTGGTGCCGAACACCTTGTAGGTGCCGTCGGGCTGCGGCTCGGCGCGGCTGCGCACCATCGCGAGGTCGCTGCCGGCCTGCGGCTCGGTGAGGTTCATCGTGCCGGTCCACTGGCCGCTCACGAGCTTTTCGAGGTACACGGCCTTGAGCTCGTCGGAGCCGGCTGTGAGCAGTGCTTCGATGGCGCCATCGCTCAGGAGCGGGCACAGCGCGAAGCTCATGTTGGCCGAGTTGAGCATCTCGCCGCAGGCCGCACCGATGGTCTTCGGAAGGCCCTGGCCGCCGAAGTCCGCCGGATGCTGAAGACCTTGCCAGCCACCCGAGACGTACTGCGCGAAAGCGTCCTTGAAGCCCGGCGTGGTGGTGACTTCACCGCCCTTGAACGACGAGGGATTGCGGTCGCCTTCGATGTTCAACGGCGCGACCACGTCCTGGTTGAAGCGCGCGCATTCCTCGAGCACGGCCTGTGCTGTTTCGAGGCCGGCGTCCTCGAAGCCCGGCAGCTTGGCGATCTCGCCGATGTTGGCCAGGTGCTCGATGTCGAACAGCATGTCCTTGAGGGGGGCGGTGTAGCTCATGTCTTGTCTCCAGATACAGCGGATACGAAAAGGGCATCGCGAACGATGCCCTCCGGCTCAATGCGGCGATTCGGTCAGAGCGCCTTGACCAGCTCGGGCACAGCCACGAACAGGTCAGCCACGAGGCCGTAGTCGGCCACCGAGAAGATCGGCGCTTCCTCGTCCTTGTTGATCGCCACGATCACCTTGGAGTCCTTCATGCCGGCCAGATGCTGGATCGCGCCCGAGATACCGGCTGCGATGTACAGCTGCGGCGCGACGATCTTGCCGGTCTGGCCCACTTGCCAGTCGTTCGGGGCGTAGCCCGCATCGACGGCTGCGCGGCTGGCGCCCAGGCCCGCGTTGAGCTTGTCGGCCAGCGGTGCCATCACTTCGGTGAACTTCTCGGCGCTGCCGAGGGCACGGCCACCGGAGACGATGATCTTGGCGGCGGTCAGTTCGGGGCGTTCGCTCTTGGTGACTTCGCGGCCGACGAAGCTGCTCTTGCCGCTGTCTGCGACGCCTTCGGCGGTTTCGACGGTTGCGCTGCCACCCGTGGCGGCTGCGGCATCGAAGCCGGTCGTGCGCACGGTGATCACCTTGGTGGCATCGCTGCTCTGCACGGTAGCGATGGCGTTGCCGGCGTAGATCGGGCGCTCGAATGTGTCGGGGCTGTCCACCTTGGTGATGTCGCTGATCTGCGCCACATCGAGCTTGGCGGCCACGCGCGGGGCGACGTTCTTTCCGTTGGCGGTCGAGGGGAACAGGATGTGGCTGTAGTTGGCTGCGATCGCGAGGACTTGAGCCGCCACGTTCTCGGCGAGGTTCTCGGCAAGGCTCGGGCTGTCGGCGGCGATGACCTTGGTCACGCCAGCGATCTGGGCTGCAGCCTTGGCGGCTTCAGCTGCATTGGCGCCGGCCACGAGGATGTGCACGTCGCCGCCGCAGGCCAGCGCTGCGGTCACGGTATTCAAGGTAGCCGGCTTGATGCTGGCGTGGTCGTGTTCGGCAATAACAAGTGCGGTCATGTTCAGATCACCTTCGCTTCGTTCTTCAGTTTGTCCACCAGCGTCGCCACGTCAGGCACCTTGATGCCGGCACCGCGCTTGGGAGGCTCGCTGACCTTCAGGGTCTTCAGGCGGGGCTTTACATCCACGCCCAGGTCTTCGGGCTTGAAGATGTCGAGCGTCTTCTTCTTGGCCTTCATGATGTTGGGCAGCGTCACGTAGCGAGGCTCGTTCAGGCGCAGGTCGGTCGTGATGACCGCGGGCAGCGTGAGCGTCAGCGTTTCCATGCCGCCATCGACTTCGCGCGCCACGGTGACCTTGTCTGCGGCGAGATCGACCTTCGAGGCGAAGGTGGCTTGGGGCAGGTCAGCCAGTGCAGCGAGCATCTGGCCCGTTTGATTGGCGTCGTCATCAATGGCTTGCTTGCCCAGGATGATGAGCTGGGGCTGTTCCTTGTCGACCAGCGCCTTGAGCAGCTTGGCCACGGCCAGCGGCTGCAGCTCTTCGGTGGTCTCGACCAGGATGCCGCGATCGGCGCCGATGGCCATCGCGGTGCGCAGCGTTTCCTGGCACTTCGCATCGCCGCACGAGACGGCGATCACTTCAGTGACCACACCCTTCTCCTTCAGCCGAACCGCTTCTTCGACAGCGATCTCGTCGAAGGGGTTCATGCTCATCTTGACGTTGGCAATATCCACCCCGGTGCCGTCGCTCTTGACGCGCACCTTCACGTTGTAATCGACGACCCGTTTGACAGGCACAAGAACCTTCATTGACTTGACTCCATTGGATTGCAAAAAGGGGGCTTCGAGGGCAACCGGTCATTCTAGGACGCGACCTTTGCAGCCTCTCCGTTCTTCCTGTCGGCACTGCGGATCCGAAAAAAGAACGATCGTGCTTTTCAGCGATTATAAGACAGCGTCGGGCGCCGGCGCGATGCCCGGCGGCAAAGATTCCACCCGCAGCACGCGCTGCGGATAGGGAATGTCGATGCCCGCGCCTCGCAGTCCTTCGAGAATCGCGATGTTGATGGCCGAGCGCAGGTTGTCCTTGCCCTTGTCCGGGTCGGCCACCCAGAAGTGCAGGCTGAACTCGAGCCCGTCGGGTGCGAAGTTCACGAGGTAGGCCACCGGGGCGGGGTCGGTCATCACGCGCGGCTGCGCCTTGGCGGCGTCGCACAGGATCGTCTGCACCTGCGCCACGTCGCTCTCGTAGCCGACCACGATGTTGGTCGTGATGTTGAACTTGCGGTCGGCCAGCGAGAGGTTCTCCACCCGGCTGGTGATCAGCGATTCGTTCGGCACGATGGCCTCGCGCCCGTTGCCTGCGCGGATGAGCGTGTAGCGCGTCTTGATGTCGGTGATGCGGCCTTCGAAGGTGTCGACCTTCACGTTGTCGCCGATGCGGATCGAGCGCTCCAGCAGGATCACAAACCCGCTCACGTAGTTGGCCGCCAGCTTCTGCAGCCCGAAGCCCAGACCCACGCCGAGCGCACCGCCCAGCACCGAGAGCGCCGTGAGGTCCACGCCCACCGCCGACAGCGCGAACAACAAACCGATCAGCAGCAGGAAGGCGCGCACCGCGTTCGACGCCACCTTGCGCATCGAGAGGTCGGTGACGGCCTCGCGCAGGATGCGCTTCTCGATGGTCGAGGCGATCCACAGCGCAATCACCAGCACCAGCCCGGCCGACAGCACGCCCTGGAAGATGGTCTGCACGCTCACGCGCGTCTTGCCGAAGGCCAGCGTGATGTTGTCCAGCTCGGCCAGCACGGGGGGCAAGAGCCCGACGATCCAGAGCACAGCAGCGATCCAGGCCAGCCACGAGATCGTGCGTTCGATCAGCCGCACCAGGTTGGAGGTGGGAAACACCGCCCTGAGCACCCGCGCGAAAAGCCGGATGACAGCGAGCGAAAGGAACACCGATACCGCGATGCGCAGCACCAGCACCGCCTGGAAATCAATGACCACGCGCCGCGCCAGATCGGTGAACACCAGCGAGAGCAGCGGGAACAGGAGCCCGTCGAAGGTGCTTTCGCCGAACCAGATGGAGTCCTTGGGCTGGTCGCGCCCGAACCATTTGCAGACGGCCCAGGCCAGGGCCACGCAGGCCACGAGCACGCTCAGTTCGATGCCGATGCCGGTCGCATCGACCAGTTTCAGGCGTTGTTGGAAGTCGTTGAAATTCATCGGTTCGGAAAACATGGCGCCGTGCTCGCGCCTGTGGCGTTACAGATCGGCCAGGACGCGGATGTGCGCTTCCACGCTGCGCGCCAGCGCATCGAGGTTGTAGCCGCCCTCGAGCATCGACACGATGCGGCCGCGCGCATGGCGCTTGGCGACATCGTGGATGCGGCTGGTGATCCAGGCGAAGTCGTTCTCGGTGAGGCCGAGTTGTCCCAGGTCGTCCTCGCGGTGGGCGTCGAAGCCCGCGCTGATGAACACCATCTGCGGGCGGAACTCTTCGAGCCTCGGCATCCACGCGGCCTCGATGAGTTCGCGCACGTCCATGCCCCGCGTGTACGCCGGGATCGGCAGGTTCAGCATGTTCGAGGCCGGGTGCTCGGTACCGCTGTACGGATAGAACGGGTGCTGGAAGAAGCCGACCATCAGCACGCGCGGATCGTTCGAGAGGATGTTCTCGGTGCCGTTGCCGTGGTGCACGTCGAAATCGACGATGGCCACGCGGTCGTAGCCATGCACTTCGAGCGCATGCCGTGCGGCGATGGCGATGTTGTTGAAGAAGCAGAAGCCCATCGCCCGCTCGCGGCAGGCGTGGTGACCCGGCGGGCGCACCGAGCAGAACGCGTTCTCGATATCGCCGGCGATCACCGCATCGGTCGCGGCGATGGCCGCGCCGGCACCGCGGCGTGCGGCCAGCAGCGTGAAGCGATTCAGGGAGGTGTCGGGGTCGAGCTGCGCGTGGTCGGGGCCGCCGGCGGGTTCATCGGCCACAAGGCGCATATGAAGCTCTTCGAGGAGCTCGACGTGCTCCACGCTGTGGGCCCGGGTGAGCTGTTCCAGGGTGGCCAGCGGCACTTCGCAGTGCTCGAGCGCATCACTGACGCCCGTAAGCAGCAGCCGGTCTTCGATGGCATCCAGCCGCTCGGGACACTCGGGATGACCCCGGCCCATGTCGTGCTTCCAGAAGTCGCGGTGTGTGAAGTAGCCTGTCTTGCCCATGTGTCTCTGTCGCCACGTCTAGACCTCACGCGGCATGGGGCCGCCAGGTCTTACGGTATCGTTTGCATATGGATACAAATATGGACGTTGCTGCGAAGCTTGCCACTTTGCTGAGTCAGCTTAACACGGTGATTGTCGGCAAAGAGGCGCAGGTGCGCGACTGCGTAGCCTGCCTGCTCGCTGGAGGACACCTCTTGATCGAGGATGTGCCGGGGGTCGGCAAGACCACCCTCGCCCATGCGCTTTCGCACACATTCGGTTTACAGTTTTCGCGGGTCCAGTTCACTGCCGACCTGATGCCGGGCGATCTTTCGGGCGTCGCGATCTACGACCGGGGCCAGCAGGCCTTCGTCTTCCACCCCGGTCCGATCTTTGCGCAGGTGCTGCTGGCGGACGAAATCAACCGAGCGAGCCCCAAGACCCAGAGCGCCCTGCTCGAAGCGATGGAAGAAAAGCAGGTCACCATCGAAGGCGAGACCCGCCCGTTGCCGACGCCCTTCTTCGTGATCGCCACGCAGAACCCGCAGGACCAGCTCGGCACTTTCGCGCTGCCCGAATCGCAGCTCGACCGCTTCCTGATGCGCATCTCGCTCGGCTACCCCGACCGCGCCGCCGAACGGCTGCTGCTCTCGGGCGCGGACCGGCGCGAGATGCTCGCGAGCCTGCCCGCGATGCTGACCGCCGGCGAACTCACCGCCATCCAGCAGCGCGTGCAGCAGGTGCATGCCTCCGAGCCGCTGCTCAACTACGTGCAGGACCTGATCGCCGCCACGCGCTCGGGCCGCTGGTTCCTGCAGGGCTTGTCGCCGCGCGCCGGCATTGCAGTGCTGCGTGCCGCCAAGGCGCAGGCGCTGCTGGCCAACCGCAACTACGTTGCGCCGGACGACGTGCAGTCCGTGCTGCCGCAGACGATCGCGCACCGGCTCACGCCCGTGGGCGATGCGGGCCGTGGCGCCGTCGAGCAGGTGCGCGCGATGATCGCTGCCGTACCGCTGCCGTGAATCCCGTCGGCGCCCTGCGCTCGCGCATCGACGGCTGGTTCCTGTCCCGGCGGCCGCCGTCGGACACGCTGGAGCTCACCCAGCGCAACGTCTACATCGTGCCCACGCGGGCCGGCTGGACGCTGGCGGCCACGTTGCTCGTGCTGCTGGTCGCGTCGATCAACTACCAGCTCAACCTCGGCTACCTGCTGACCTTTCTGTTGGCCGGCAGCGTCGCCGTGGGCATGCACGTGTGCCACGCCACGCTGCGCGGCCTCGCGATGCGCATGATGCCGCCCGAGGCGCATTACGCCGGTGCCGCCGCCGTCTTCCGCGTCGTGCTGCACAACGAGCGGCGCAGCGTGCGCTATGGCATCGGGATGGCGGTGCGCGGCAGCGGGCAGTGGGCCTGGACCGATGTGCCGGCCGAGGGCACATCCACCGTCGAGATCGCGTTCCTGCCCGAGCGGCGTGGACTGCATCCGGTGCCGCCACTGACCGCGGAGACGCGCTTTCCGCTCGGCACGTTCCGCGTGTGGACGGTCTGGCGCCCCGCGGCGCAGATGCTGGTGTATCCAGCGCCCGAGGCGCATCCGCCGCCTTTGCCGGCCGGCGAGCCTTTGTCCGGGCCGGCAGCCATTTCGGCTGCGCAGCGCGCGCATGGGGCTGGGGAGTACGACGGCGTGCGTGCGTACAGGCGCGGGGATCCGCTCAAGCTGGTGGTTTGGAAGAAGGCTGCGCGTGCGCAGGCGGCTGGGTCGGAAGACCTTGTCAGCCGCGATACGCAGCACACGCAGCGCGAGGAGCTCTGGCTCGATGCGCAGGCTTCTGGGCTTGCTGACACCGAGGCTCGGGTGTCGCGGCTTTGTGCGTGGGTGTTGATGGCGGATCGGCTGGGGGTGGACTATGGGGTTCGGATTGCTGGGCGGGTGGTGAAGCCCTCTCAGGGGGAGGCTCATCGGAGGGCTTGCCTGGAGGCGTTGGCTTTATGTTGAGGTTTTGTGGGTTTTCTTTCCGAGGCCGGGTCTCGCCCCGGCAGGCGACTTACTTTCTTTTGCTTCGCCAAAAGAACGTAAGCAAAGAAAAGGCGACCCTGCTGTCTGCGACCCTTCGCTGCGCTACGGGCAACCTGCGGTGCTCACGTTTCGCGGGGTCTCGCCCAAACTCGCTTCGCTCAAACAAGGGCGAGCCCTTGTCCGCGAAACGCTCCGCTCCTCGGCGCATACAGAAGGGCTTTCGGACGCGCCATCGCTGCGCTCGGCATTCAGAACATTTCGGGCCAACGCTTCGCTTGGCCTTGCCTCCGGCACAACACCGACACCCAATTCAAGGCAGACACGCACCAGCGTGTCTGCCCCTCCGGCCGAGCGAAGCAAAGGCCCGTTTGGTCTCCACTCCCCTCTGGCTGCGCCGAGGAGCGCAGCGGTTCGCGGATCAGGGCTCGCCGCTGTCTGAGCGCAGCGAGTTCGGCGAGCCCCCGCGAACCGCGAGCACCGCAGGTTGCCCCGTAGCGAAGCGCAGGGGTCGCAGACAGCGGGGTCGCCTTTTCTTTGCTTACTTTCTTTTGGCGAAGCAAAAGAAAGTGAGTCGCCCGCCGGGGCGAGACCCGGCCTCAGCCCCCTGCCAGGGGCACCCCGCATGAACAAGCTGATGCTCAAGCTCGCAGCCCTCCCAAGGGATGCAAGAGACACCCTCTTCCTCCTGACAGTCATCGCATTGATAGTCCTGCCGCAAGTAGAAAACCTGCCCTGGTGGTGCACAGCCCTGACAGCCCTGGTCCTCCTCTGGCGCGGCTCGCTCGCCATCGAGGCCCGCCCGCTCCCCGGCAAATGGTGGCGAATCGCACTGCTCGCGCTCGCACTCGCGGGCACCTACGCCACCCACCGCACCCTGCTCGGCCGCGACGCAGGCGTCACGCTGATCGTGATCCTGCTGGCCCTCAAGACGCTGGAGCTGCGCGCCCGCAGAGACGCCTTCGTCGTTTTCTTCCTGGGCTTCTTCGCGATGCTCACGAACTTCTTCTATTCGCAGTCGCTGCTGACGGCCTTCACGATGCTGCTCGCGCTGCTGGGCCTGCTCACGGCGCTGGTCAACGCGCACATGCCCGTCGGCAAACCGTCGCTGCTGCAGGCCGCGCGCGCGGCCGGATGGATGGCCCTGGCCGGCGCGCCGATCATGCTCGCGCTGTTTCTGCTGTTCCCGCGCTTCGCGCCGCTCTGGGGCACGCCGAGCGATGCGATGGCCGGGCGCATGGGGCTCTCGAACACGATGCGCGTCGGCACCATCGCCGAGCTGGCGCTGGACGACAGCATCGCGGCGCGCATCAAGTTCGAAGGCGATCGCTCGCCGCCGCAGAGCCAGCTCTACTTTCGCGGCCCGGTGCTCGGGCAGTTCGATGGCCGCGAGTGGTCGGCATTGCCAGCGTGGGCACGCGGCGGCCAAGGCTCTGCCAACCTGCGCGTGACCGGCGAGCCGGTGCGCTACGAAGTCACGCTCGAACCCAGCAACCGGCCCTGGCTGCTGACGCTCGATGCAGCGCAGAAAGCGCCCGAAGCCCCCGGCCTCGAAGTCATGGGCACGCCCGACCTGCAGTGGCTCTCGAACCGCCCCGTCACCGACCTGCTGCGCTATCGCGCGGAGAGCTATCCGCAATTCCAGAGCGGTCCGGTGCGGCGCATGGGCGGGCAGCTGCAGGCTTACCTCGCCTTGCCGCCCGGCACGAACCCGCGCACCGCGGCGCTCGCGGCGGAAATGCGCAACGACCCCGCACTCGCCGGTGCCGCCACGCCCGCCCTTGTCCAGGCCGCGCTGCGACGCCTGCGCACCGGGGGCTACACCTACACGCTGGAGCCCGGCGTCTACGGCAACGACACGGCCGACGAATTCTGGTTCGACCGCAAGGAGGGCTTCTGCGAGCACATCGCCTCGGCCTTCGTGGTGCTGATGCGCAACCTGGGCATTCCCTCGCGCATCGTGACGGGCTACCAGGGCGGCGAGCTCAACAGCATCGACAACTACTGGATCATTCGCCAGCGCGACGCGCACGCCTGGGCCGAGGTCTGGCAGGAAGGCGCGGGCTGGGTGCGCGTGGACCCGACGGCCTCGGTCGCACCCGGCCGCATCGGCCAGTTGCAGCGGCTCGTGCCGCAGCCGGGCCTCTTCGCCGGCGCGTTCGGCGCAATGAGCCCGACGCTGGTGCAGAACCTGCGCGCCGCATGGGAGGCGGTGAACAACGGCTGGAACCAGTGGGTGCTCAGCTACACGCAGAGCCGCCAGTTGAACCTGCTGAAGAACCTCGGCTTCGACGCGCCGAGCCTGGAAGACCTCGCCTACGTGCTGCTCTACCTGGTTATCGCCGCGAGCCTGGCCGGCGCAGGCTGGACGCTGTGGGAGCGCAGCCGGCACGACCCGTGGCTGCGCCTTCTCGGCCAGGCCCGCGCGCGCCTCGCGAAAGCCGGCCTCGCGGTGCCCGAGACCGCCCCGCCGCGCCAGATGGCCGCCCAGGCCGATGCACGCTTCGGCCCCGCCGCGCAACCGGTGCGCGACTGGCTGCTCAAGCTCGAGGCACAGCGCTATGCAGAGGCTGCGCCCGGAACGCTCGCGGCCCTGCGCGCGGAGTTCCGGCGGCTCGCCTGGCCTGTCGCAAATCCACGCGGCTGAAACCACATGTGTCCCGCCGGCAGCCCCGCGCGGGCGGGCGGCACAATCGGCCGATGCGATTCCTTCTCCCCAAGCCCTCTCGTGCCTGCGCCGCCATCGTTCTTCTCATTGCTTGCTGCGTAGGTTCCACAGGGGCTTCGGCCCAGAAATCCGCCAGCGGCCGCAATGGCGCCTCGAACCCCGTACGCGGCAGCACCCCCTACGCCACGCGCGACGACGCGATGCAGTTCGCGGACGACGTGGCCGCACGCCGCGGCCTTGACCGCGAATGGGTGCGCGCCACCATCGGCAGCGCGCGCTTCCTGCCGAACGTGCCGCGCCTGATGCTGCCGGGCCCGGTGGGCACCGTGAAAAACTGGCAGACCTACCGCAGCCGCTTCATCGACCCGGTGCGCATCGCGGCCGGCGTGCGCTTCTGGCGCGAGAACGCGGCCACGTTGGCGCGTGCCGAGCAGGTGTACGGCGTGCCGCCCGAAATCGTCGTCGGCATCATCGGCGTGGAAACCATCTACGGCCGCAACATGGGCAACTTCCGGGTGATCGATGCGCTGGCCACGCTGTCCTTCGATTTCCCTCAGGGCCATCCGCGCGCGTCCGAGCGCGAGGCCTTCTTTCGCGGCGAGCTCGAAAGCTTTCTCAGCACCGAAAGCCGCAC
This sequence comes from Variovorax sp. W1I1, assembly GCF_030815625.1. Taxonomy (NCBI): domain Bacteria; kingdom Pseudomonadati; phylum Pseudomonadota; class Betaproteobacteria; order Burkholderiales; family Comamonadaceae; genus Variovorax; species Variovorax sp. W1I1. Next base: position 3,757,028 of record NZ_JAUSWZ010000001.1, read on the forward strand.
CGCCGAAGACCCGCTCGTTCCCCTCGGCAGCTACGCCGGTGCCATGGGCATGCCGCAGTTCATGCCCAGCAGCATCGCCAAGTACGCAGTCGATTTCGATGGCGACAGCCGCATCGATCTGGTCAACAACCCTGCCGACGTGATCGGCTCGGTCGCTAGCTACTTCAAGGGCTTCGGCTGGACGCCCGGCATGCCCGCCACCTACCCGGTGCATTTCGAGGAAGCGCGGCTGAAGAAGTCGCTGCTGCTCGCACCCGACATCCTCCCCACCTTCAGCGCCGACAGCTTCGTGGCCGCCGGTGCGGTGCCCGAGGGCGAAGGCATCCGCCACAAGGGCCTGCTCGCGCTCGTCGAGCTGCAGAACGGCGCCGACGCACCGCCGACCTACGTGGCGGGCACGCGCAACTTCTACGTGATCACGCGCTACAACTGGAGCAGCTACTACGCGATGTCGGTGCTCGACCTCGGCCAGGAGGTCAAGGCCGCCATGGACCAATAGCGCTCACCCATGATGACGCCTGAGGCGCTGCTTGCGAACTGGACCGAGGCCTGGCGCGCCCTGGGCATCGAAGCGCCCGACCTTGCCCTGTGCGCCGAGCTGCAGCGCCGCTATGGCGAGCCGCAACGCCGCTACCACACGATGCAGCACCTCTGCGAATGCCTCGCCTGGTTCGAGCGCGCGAAAGCGCTGGCCGAACGCCCCGGCGAAGTGGCGCTCGCCCTCTGGTTCCATGACGCGATCTACGACGTGCACGCGCACGACAACGAAGCACGCAGCGCCGACTGGGCGCGTGAAGCCGTGCGGGCTGCGGGTGCGCGCGACGAAGCGGCCGAACGTATTCATTCCCTCGTGATGGCCACGCGCCACGATGCGGTGCCCGAAGGTCGCGATGCCGAACTGCTGATCGACATCGACCTCTCCATCCTCGGTGCCGAGCCGGCGCGCTTTGCCGAATACGAGCGCCAGGTCCACGCCGAGTACGCCTTCGTGCCCGACGAGGTCCGCCTGCCGCGCCGGCGCGCAATCCTGCAGCGCTTTCTCGATCGCGACGCCATCTACGCCACGCCCCGGATGCACGCGCTGCTCGAGGCCCGCGCGCGCACCAACCTCCAGCAGTCCATTTCCCAAGCGCCGCGGCGCTGACCGGCTCGCAGCGCGAAGGCTCAGGCCGGCACCAGCCGCCACCATTCGGTGCGCGGCAATTCCTCGTTGCGCTCTTCCTCGACGATGCCGAACAGCAGGCCGTCGCACGAAGCGCCGAGCTTCGCCAACTGCAGCAGGCGCTCGGGATCGCGGCACAGCATGAAGCTCGCATCGCCCTGCCATTCGAGGCAGCGGCCGACCTCGGCGAGCATCAGCGCCGGCTGGCTCTGCATGAAGGTGAACGGCATCGGGAGACCCGCGTCGAGCTGCTCCAGCCCCGTGTAGGTGGCGCCCCATGCGCCGCGTTTGCTGGCGACGCGCAGGCGTGCGCCCTGCGGCAGCGCGGCTTCGTCCGCCATGTCGAGACAGCGGCGCGCGCCGAACATCGCCAGCTCGGTCCACAGGCCGACGCGGCGCGGCCGACGGCCCAGGCGACGTGCCAGTTCGTCGCGCCAGTCCGCGGGCGGCGGATGAACGACGAAATGGGCGACGGTGCGCCAGGCAGTGTCGATTCCGGCACTCATGGAGATATCTCTGGGCAAGGCATTCATTGATGCACCCTTGGCGCTGCGCGCCGTCCTGCCAAGCGGGAGCGAGCTTGCTTGGGGCGGCCCGGCGCGGCGCTCATGCCTGGCAATCCTTCAGCAGCAACGAGGCATGCCCGCCGCCGAAGCCGACCACGTTGAGCAGGATGTTGCGCAGCTTCGCGGGCGGTTCGGTGCTCAGCGTGATGCCCAGCGTCTCGTCCAGCGGATAGTCGGTCGAGGGCCAGGCGCCGCCCTCGATGCAGCCGACCAGGAGGGCCAGCTCGGCTGCACCCGCCGCGCCTAGCGTGTGGCCGAGCGACGACTTGAGCGACACCAGCGGCGGCAGCTGCTCGAACACCTGCTTGAGCGCTTCCACCTCGATCGCGTCGTTGACCGGGCTGCCCGCGGCCTGAACCTTGATGAGGTCGATGTCTTCCGGCCGCAGCCCGCTCTGCGCAAGCGCCGCCTGGCACATGGCGCGCACGGCGCTGGCCTCGGTGCCCGACGGGTTGCGCCCGTCGACCACGTTCGCGCCGCCCGTGATGCGCCAGCGCGTCGGTCGCGCGCAGAGGCGCAGCGCGGCCACGGCTTCGCCCAGCACCAGCCCTCGGCGCTCCGCGCCGAAAGGCTGGGCGTTGCCCGGTGCGAGCAGCTGCATCGCGCGAAAGCCGGCGGCGGTGAAGCGGTTGTCCAACTCGGCGCCGAGCACCAGCGCCTCGTCGGCGCCGCCGCTCCTGATCAGATCGGCGGCCGCGAGCACGGCATTCAGCGCCGAGGTGCACGCCGTGGAAATGGTGAAGACCGGACCTCGCCAGTCGAGCGCCTCGGAGACGATGGTGGCGAAGTCCTGCAGATCGCCACCGAGCCGCAAGTCCGGCTTCGCGTACTCCATGTAGCCGATGTCGAGCGAGGACGACGCGACGAAGAGCGGCGCGCTGCGATCGCCCCATTCGCCGGTCTGTGCGACGACGTTGCGCGCGGTGCGCCGCACGCGCTCCAGCCAGCTGCCTTCCTGCGGCGGCAGCTTGTAGACCGGCCAGCCGTTTCCCTTGGCGATGCTCACCGGCGTCGGCGGCACACCGCCGCGCCGCAATGCGTCGAGCGCGTCGGGCATGTCGTTGCCGAGCACACAGGCAAGGCCGGTAGAACTCAGGTAAACGCCGCCACTCATGGGCGCACTCCTGGCGCTGCTGCGCTCATGCTTTCCCCGCCTGCACGAGGTGTTCCGCCAGATGCGCGATGGAGGTCAGCGCGCGGCGCGTTTCCTTGCTGTCGGGCATGCGCACGCCGAACTGCTGCTGGATCGTCATCGAGACCTGCAGTGCATCGAGCGAATCGAGGTCCAGCCGAGCCTCGGGGCCGAACAGCGGCTCGTCGTCGCCGAGTCCGCCGGGGGGCGCATCCCGCTCGACGGCTTCGAGCACCATCGCCTTGAGGCTGGCTATGAATTCAGGGGTCACGCTACTCACGGGGTACTCACGATGTGCGCCTGCGAAACAGAAAGACTGCGAGAAGGAACATGGCGGCCGCAAACGCGACCAGCCGGCCGACCTGCGGCAATGCATCGGCCACGCCGCCGCCGCGCAACAGCACGGTCAGCAGCGCCTCGAGGCCCCAGTTCATCGGCGAGACCTCGACCAGCCGCTGCATGAAGCCCGGCATGACGAACTTGGGCACCATGATGCCGCCTGCCGCCGCCATCAGCACGTTGACCATCGGTCCGAGCGTAGCCGCTTGTGCATGGGTTCGCACGAGGCATGCCAGCGCGAGCGACAGGCTCACCGCGGCAAGGCTCACGGCCGCGAGCGACAGCAGCAACGCGGCCCAATGGATGCCCGCGAGCGAGAGCGCATCGCCGCCGATCAGCGGCATGAACCAGATGCCGGCCGCGAGCATGAGCAATGCCTGCAGCGCGTTCACGCCGAGGTAGGGCAAGGCCTTGGAGGCCAGCAGCATCGTGCGCGACACGCCCAGGCTCTGCAGGCGGCCGAGCGCGCCCGAGCCGCGCTCCTGCACGAACAGGCTGGAGAGCGAGGCCACCACGAAGAACATGCCGAAGACAAGCCACGCCGGCACGTTCTGCTGCACCGAAGTGGGCCGCGGGCCGGCGGTGGAGAAGCGCTCGGCCTGCACCATCGCCTGGATGGAGGCATCGGGCGCCGGGCTGGCGGTGCCGGGCACGGCCAGCGCGAGGCGCGCCTTCAGCTCGCCCGATGCGCCGATGAGTTCCGCGCGCAGTGCATTGAAGAGATTGGCGTCGATGCCCGGCTCGGCCAGCAGCCGGATGTGCGCCTTGGTCGAGAGCGCAGCCGATTCCAGCTCTTCCGACAGGCCCGGCTCCAGCACGATCACGTACTTGAGCGACCCGTTGCGAAGGCGCTCCTGCCAGTCCGCGCCGAGCGGCTGCGGCGCACCATGACTGCGCTGCCAGATCTGCAGCAGCCACTTGGCGGGCGTTGCCGTGTCGCGCGCATCGACCGCGTAGGTGAGTTCGGCGAGCGGCGGGCGGTAGATGTCCTTCAGCGTGAGCGACATCAGCACGATGAAGACCATCGGCATCAGGAACAGCACGGCGAGGCCGTGCATGTCGCGTACGAGGGCGAGCAGTTCCTTCTTGATGAGCGCGGGCAGCATGAAGTCGATCTGTCTTTCAGTCGCGCAATGAACGATGCGTGAGGGCCATGAAGAGTTGCTCGAGGTCATGCCGGCCGAACTCGGCGTGGCGCACTTCGATGCCGGAAGCTTCGAGTGCCGCCAGCACCGGGCCGGGGCCGCTGCCGGGGTTCAGGTGGATGCGCCACTGCGCCGCCCCCTGCTCCACCGTGCCGAAGCGCGACAGCATCTCCACATCGAGCCCGTCGGCGGCCAGCGTGAGAAGCATCGCACTCCTGGACAGCAGATCGTCGAGAGACCCTTCGCGCAGTACGCGCCCATGGTCCAGGATGGCGACACGGTCGGCAATGGCCTCGATCTCTTCCATGTAATGCGAGGCGTAGATCACCGCCGCACCGGCTTGCGCGAGGCTCTTGATGGCATCGAGGATGAACGCGCGCGACTGCGGATCGACGCCCACGGTCGGCTCGTCGAACAGCATGAGTTCGGGCTCGGGCAGCAACGCGATGGCAAGGTTCAGCCGGCGCTTGAGGCCGCCCGACAGCCGGTCGGCGCGCACGCCAGCGAACGACTCGAGCTGCGAGAAGCGCATGCAGGCGTCGATGCGCTCGCGCTTCCGCGCCCCCGAGAGCCGGCTCGCCGCGGCAAAGCAAGCGAGGTTCTCGGCCACCGTGAGCATCGAATAGAACGCCTGGTCCTGCGGCGCGACCGCGATGCGCGTGGGCGTTTTCGCGCGCACCTGCCGCAGCGTCTGGCCGTCGATCAGGATCTCGCCCGACTGCACGGCGAGCGCGCCCGAGAGGTGCGAGATCAGCGTGGTCTTGCCCGCGCCGTTCGGACCGAGCAGCCCCAGCACGCAGCCCCGCGGCACGGCGAGCGAGACATCGGCCAGCGCGGGGGCCGTGGCGTGCGGGTAGCGGTGTCCGAGATGCTTCAGCTCAAGCATTGTTCAGGCGACGGCAGCCTTCAGGTCGCGAAAGAACGTCTCTTCCTGCTGCGCCTGCTCCCGCAGCTTGCCCGCGAGCGCGGCCGGATCGACGGGTTCCCGCCCCTTCACCATGCGCGCCGCCTTGAGCGCGAAGGCGCGCCAGTCGTCGCCGATGGCAATGAGCCGCTCCGACATCTGCGTGAGCTGCGGCTTGCCGAGCAGCTGCGCGGCCTCTTGCAGGAAGCCCGCGTAGATGAAGCGAAAGCCCGCCCCGCCGGTGCCGATTTCTTCCTGCATGCGCACCAGGTGGCCGATGAAATCGACGCTGCGCGGATCGCCGGCCGGCAGCCGCTGCATCCGGTTGGCCAGCGTGCGCATGCCGCGCACGCCCACGATGGGAATGGGCGCGAGCATGTTGCGCACCGTCTTGCGGATGGCCTTGGTCACCGAGGCCGGATCGACCGCCTTGCGATCGATGGCCTGCGGGTAGTACATGAGCCCCTTGGGCGCGAGCACGCCCTTGGCGAAGCGCGCGCGCGAGAGGTCGGCGCTCGCGCAGCGCACGGGCTCTTCGAACACCGGGTCGCTGATGAGGTAGTCGTCGCCGTCCTTGCCGTAGACCAGGAGGTTGTGCGCGTTGAAGTGAAAGCGCATGTTCGGCGGAAAGTACGGCAGCCAATACACCGAGGTCTGCAGGCCCACGAGCCGGCCGTCGGCCAGCAGCGCATCGAGCCGCTGCTGCCCGGCCTCGGGGCTGCGGAAGGTCTCGAAGCTGAAGCGCGCGGCCATCGGCGCCAGGAGGCCCTTGATGATCGCCTTGGGCGGCATCCGGTACGAGATGAGCGGCAGGCCCGACAGCTTGATGAACGGCAGGTAGGCGAACGACAGCGCCGACGACAGGCCCAGCGCCATGCTCTCGGTCATCGGCGCGCCATGATGGCGCATGAGGCTGGAGATGACGCCGCTTTCGCAGTGCGCCGCCTGTTGGTGTTGGAAGTTCACGGCAGGCCCTGCAAGGTGGAAATCGGAAGGCCCAGCGCCTCGGCGTAGCGCGCCAGGTGCGCCTGGGACAGCGCCGAGAAATGCCGCGGCTGCAGGTGGCGCCGCACGCGCCATTGCCAGAAGCCGCTGGTCTGCGAGAGCAGCGCCACGTCCATGCGGCGCTCGTACATCCAGTATTCGAGCGGCGATGCGAAGCCTGCCTTCGCCCGCTCTTTCGCTTCCTTCGCCTGCTCGACCAGCACGTCGACCGCATGGCTGGTGACGATCTCTTCCGCCTCCCAGCCGCGCGAAGTAGTGGTGACGACGCGGCCTTGTGCATCGCGTGCGTACATCAGCTTGGAATGGCCGTCGAGGGTCGCGTTGCCCTCTTGCGGAACAGCGTCGAGGTCCATGGCTACACCGCTTCCATATAGATGAAGCCGCTAGAGAAACGGCCGCTTTCGGGCACGAACATCAACAGCTTGTGGCCGGGCTTTATGAGCCCGGAACGGAACAGCTCGTCGAGCATGATGTACGGCGATGCCGACCCGGTATTGCCCTTGCGCGCGAGGTTGCTGAACCAGCGCTCGCGCGGAATCGAGAAGCCCATGGCATCGAGGCAGCGACTCACCGGCTCGACGAAATAGTTCGACGAGAGATGCGGCAGGAACCAGTCGATGTCCTGCGCCTTGAGCCCGCGCTTCTCGATGACGGCGGCGAGCGGCTCGGCCAGCGTGGCGCGCACGATGTTGTCGTTGAGCAGGCGCACGTCCTGCTTGACGGCGAAGGTCGAGTCGCGGTGCCAGTCGGCGGCGTCGGTGCGAGCCCAGCCGTCGAGGCCGCCATCGGCGTTCTTGTCGGCGCCGGCGTACATGCACACCGGCAGTTCGTGCGCGGCGGACGACAGGTCGATCCAGTCGATGCGCAGCGAGAGCGGTCCGCGCGGCTCGTGCTCCAGCAGCACCGCGCCGGCGCCGTCGGACAGCATCCAGCGCAGGAAATCTTTCTCGAAGGCCAGCTCGGGGCGTTCCTCGAGCGCTTCGAGCTTGTGCTCGAGCTCGGCCTCGAAGCGGGAGCCGCGCATCACGGCCGATGCCAGCTCCGAACCCGTGGCCACCGCACGGCGCGCATCGCCCGAGCGCACCGAGAGCCACGCGTGCTTGAGCGCCGCGGTGCCCGCGAGGCAAATGCCCGCGCAGGCCACCACTTCGAGCCGCGGCCAGCCCAGTTCGCCATGCACCATCACCGCGTGGTTGGGCATCAACTGGTCGGGCAGCGAGGTGCCGGTGGCCAGGCAGTCGACCGGGCCGATGTCGTCGCCCAGCCCGCGGATGGCCGAGGCGGTGAGCTGCGCATTGGTCATGGCCAGTTGGCCGGTGGCGCGGTCGATGGCGTAGTGGCGCGACTGGATGCCGTTGCTGCGAAGAATCAGCCGCCGCGCGCGCGACGCCTTGCCGCCGATGCGGCCGAGCACTTCTTCGATGTCTTCGTTGCTGACCGGCGAAAAGGGCAGGAAGGCGGCGGTGCGGGTCAGGAAGACATCAGTCGTCATAGAGATGGGAGCGGTCCGTGGCGGAGCCCGACGGGCACTCGAATTGGGCCGTCATTTTAGTCAGCCACCCCTTGAACAAAGGTCGCAAAAGCGCCTGCAGCGTCAGGCTCACCGGCACGACCGTGACGATGAGCGCGAGCAGAAACACCACATAGAGCAACAGCAGCGGCTTGCGCGCCCAGGCGCCGGGCCCGCCGGCCGCCATGATGAGCTTGCCCCATAGGAAGAAGCTGCGGGTGCCGGCCTTCTCGCTGATGAGCAGGCGCGCATTGGCCTGCACTGCGCCCAGGCCCGCCAACAGCGGCGCGGTGCCGCGCTCCAGATCGCCATGCAGCGCATCGCGCAGCGCACGGCCGAAGCGGCCCGAGCTGCGAATCTGCGTAGCACTGAGACCCGCATCGGGCATGCCCCAGAAGCCGCGCTTGCGGCCCCAGATGAGCCACGCCGGCGTGGTGAAGAAGGTGGCGAGCGTCGGGCCGGGGTCGGTCAGCACCACGTTGTCGATGAGGCGCGCGCCCACGTTGTCGAGCATGCCCTTGAGCTTTTCATGGGCCAGCAGCCACATGTTGCGGCAGGCAATGACGGTGACCACGGGTTTGCCCTTGAGCAGCCGTGCAGCCAGCGGATGCTTGAGGAAAGCGGTGACCGGCTGCGAAGGCGCCAGGAACCACACCTGGTACGGGAGGATGACGAGGTCGAAATCCTCGTCGCCCGTGAGCGAGAGCGGCGCAAGCGGCGGCGGCTTCAGGTGCGCCGATTCCGGGAAGGCGTCGAAGAAACTGATGAAGGGCCACGGGAACGGAAACGGCGCCAGCGGACGCAGGGTTTCCTCGTGCACCTCGATGGCCGGGTCGGCCCTCAATGGCGCGACGATCTGCTCGGCGACGCTGTCGAGCTGCCCGGATTGGGAGTAGTGGATCACCAGGACGCGTTTGGGACGTGCGGCAAGGCTGGCGGAACTGAGAGAGCTGGAGGTCACTGGGTGGGCGGTTTCGAGGGCCGTCGAATGTAAGCCAAGCATTGACAAAACGCATCTGCCATTGGTCATGCCGTCGCGCCGATCCCACGACCGGGGCAGCGGCCCGTGTCGCTCCCCATGGTCCCGGTAGCAAAAAAGGGGCCGCACCCTTCGGCGCGGCCCCTTTCACTGAGGGATCAGGCAGTTCGGGCAGGCGCGCGCTCAGCGCACCTTGCCTTCCTTCCAGGCGCCCAGCAGCTTGTTGTAGTCGATGGTCTCGCCCTTGGGCTTTTCGTTGGCCAGCTTCTTCCACGGGGCGTGGTCGTCGCTCAGGTACTTGGCCGGATCGCCCTTGGGGTTCAGCTTGGGCGCGCAATGGGCCATGCCGGCGCGTTCCAGGCGCGCCATCACGTTGTCCATCTCGTCGGCCAGGTTGTCCATCGCCTTCTGCGGGGTCTTCTCGCCCGTCACGGCCTCGGCCACGTTCTTCCACCAGAGCTGCGCGAGCTTCGGATAGTCGGGCACGTTGGTGCCGGTCGGGGTCCATGCCACGCGCGCGGGGCTGCGGTAGAACTCGATCAGGCCGCCGTACTTGTTGGCGTTCTGCGTGAAGTAATCCGAGCGGATGTCGCTGTCGCGGATGAAGGTCAGACCGGTGATCGACTTCTTCAGCGACGTCGTCTTGGCGGTGATGAACTGCGCGTAGAGCCAGGCGGCTGCCGTCTTGTTGGCGTCATGGCCCTTGAAGAAGGTCCATGAGCCCACGTCCTGGTAGCCGTTCTGCATGCCCTGCTTCCAGTACGGGCCGTTCGGGCCGGGGGCCATGCGCCACTTGGGCGAACCGTCCTCGTTCACGACCGGCAGGCCCTTCTTGGTCATGTCGGCCGTGAAGGCCGTGTACCAGAAGATCTGCTGGGCGATCTGGCCCTGCGCCGGCACCGGACCGGATTCGCCGAAGGTCATGCCCATGGCTTCCTTGGGCGCGTACTTCTTCATCCAGTCGATGTACTTGGTGAGCGCGTACACGGCGGCCGGCGAGTTGGTGGCGCCACCGCGCGAGACCGAAGCGCCCGTGGGGGTGCACTTGTCGGCGGCGACACGAATGCCCCACTCGTCGATCGGCATGCCGTTCGGAATGCCCTTGTCGGCCGCGCCGGCCATCGAGAGCCACGCATCGGTGAAGCGCCAGCCGAGCGACGGGTCCTTCTTGCCGTAGTCCATGTGGCCGTAGATCGGCTTGCCGTCGATGGTCTTCACGTCGACGCTGAAGAACTCGGCGATGTCTTCGTAGGCGCTCCAGTTGAGCGGCACGCCCAGGTCGTAGCCGTACTTGGCCTTGAACTTGTCCTGCAGGTCCTTGCGTGCGAACAGGTCGGCGCGGAACCAGTAGAGGTTGGCGAATTGCTGGTCGGGAAGCTGGTAGAGCTGGCCGTCGGGCGCGGTGGTGAAGCTGGTGCCGATGAAGTCCTTCAGGTCGAGGCCCGGGTTGGTGAACTCCTTGCCGGCGCCCTTCATGTAGTCGGTGAGCGACATGATCTTGCCGTAGCGGTAATGCGTGCCGATCAGGTCGGAGTCGGAGACCCAGCCGTCGTAGATCGACTTGCCCGACTGCATCGAGGTCTGCAGCTTCTCGACCACGTCGCCTTCCTGGATCAGGTCGTGCTTGACCTTGATGCCGGTGATTTCCTCGAAGGCCTTGGCCAGCGTCTTCGATTCGTACTCATGGGTGGTCAGCGTTTCGGAAACGACCGACACCTCCTTCACACCCTTGGCTTGCAGCTTCTTGGCGGCGTCGATGAACCACTTCATCTCCTCCATCTGCTTGTCCTTGGACAGGGTCGACGGCTGGAATTCGCTGTCGATCCATTTCTTGGCCTCGGCTTCGCCGGCCGACGCAGCGCCGTGCGCGGCGAACATCGCCGCTGCCAGTGCCAGTGCCGTGTAGCGCATCTTCATGAATGTGTCTCCTCGGTTGTGCTTCCCCGGTTTTTTCATCGCGGCTCCGGGGAGGCGGAGAGCCGGACGCGTTTGCGAAATTGGTAGGGCTTAGCCTTTGCGCATCACAAGGGCCAGCACGAACATCGACAGCACGAAGCTGATCCAGATCGAGGGCTCGGCTTCCAGGCTCATCCATTCCTGGAACTTGCCGGCCAGGCCGATGAAGATCAGGTTCACGTAGGCCGCAGAGAGCAGCCCGATGAAGAGCCGGTCGCCGCGCGTGGTGGCAATCGGCAGCCAGCCGCGCCGCATCGTGGTGGGCGACTTGAATTCCCACACCGTCATGCCGACCAGCATGAGCGCGATGCAGATGAAGAACACGGCCACCGGGGTGGTCCAGACCATCCAGTCGAACATCTTTGGACCTCCTTAAACGCGGCCCATCGCGAAACCCTTCGCGATGTAGTGACGCACGAACCAGATCACGATCGCGCCCGGCACGATGGTGAGCACGCCCGCTGCTGCGAGCGTCGCCCAGTCCATGCCCGAAGCGCTCACCGTGCGCGTCATCGTCGCGACGATGGGCTTGGCATTCACGCTGGTGAGCGTGCGCGCCAGCAGCAGCTCGACCCAGCTGAACATGAAGCAGAAGAACGCCGCCACGCCCACGCCCGCCTTGATGAGCGGCAGGAAGATCGTCGCGAAAAAACGCGGGAACGAGTAGCCGTCGATGTACGCCGTCTCGTCGATCTCGCGCGGAATGCCGCTCATGAAGCCTTCCAGAATCCACACCGCCAGCGGCACGTTGAAGAGCAGGTGCGCAAGTGCCACGCCCAGGTGCGTGTCCATCAGGCCGACCGTGCTGTAGAGCTGGAAGAACGGCAGCAAAAACACCGCGGGCGGAGTCATGCGGTTCGTCAGCAGCCAGAAGAACACATGCTTGTCGCCGAGGAACGAATAGCGCGAGAACGCATAGGCCGCCGGCAGTGCCACGGTGAGCGAGATCACCGTGTTGATCGCCACGTAGATCAGGCTGTTGATGTAGCCCGAGTACCACGACTCGTCGGTGAAGATGCGCGCGTAGTTGGCCCAGGTCAGGTGCTGCGGGAAGAACGAGAAGCTCGAGAGAATCTCCTCGTTCGTCTTGAAGCTCATGTTGATCATCCAGTAGATGGGCAACAGCGCGAACAGGATGTACAGCACCAAAAAGATGCTGCGCTTGTGGAATCTTTTCTCAGTCATGTTGACCTCCTTGGCGCTGCGCGCCTTCCCCCCGAGGGGGAGCATCCGCCTTGAGGCGGCTCGGCGACGGATTCATTTCTCCACCTCGACTTCCTGCGTACCCACCCGCTGCATCCAGTTGTAGAGCACGAAGCAGAACAACAGAATGATCAGGAAATAAATCAGCGAGAACGCAGCCGCCGGCCCGAGGTCGAACTGCCCCACCGCCTTCTGCGTCAGGTACTGGCTGAGGAAAGTCGTGGCATTGCCTGGCCCGCCGCCCGTCAGCACGAAGGGCTCGGTGTAGATCATGAAGCTGTCCATGAAACGCAGCAGCACCGCGATCATCAGCACGCCGCGCATCTTGGGCAGCTGGATGTAGCGGAACACCGCGAACTTGCTTGCGCCGTCGATGCGCGCAGCCTGGTAGTAGGCGTCGGGAATGGAGCGCAGGCCTGCGTAGCAGAGCAAGGCGACGAGCGGCGTCCAGTGCCACACGTCCATCACCAGCACGGTGAGCCACGCGTCGGTCGCGCTGCCCGTGTAGTTGTAGTCGATGCCCATCACCTGCAGCGCGTGGCCCAGCAGGCCGATGTCGGCGCGGCCGTAGATCTGCCAGATGGTGCCGACCACGTTCCAGGGAATCAGCAGCGAGAGCGCCACCACCACCAGCACCGCCGACGACTTCCAGCCCTTGGCCGGCATCGAGAGCGCCAGGCCGATGCCCAGTGGAATCTCCACCAGCAGCACCGACAGCGAGAAGCCAAGTTGCCGCCACAGCGCCTGGTGCAGCTCGTCGTCGCGCATCACCGAGGCGAACCATTCGGTGCCCACGAACACGCGGCGCTCGGGCGAGATGATGTCCTGCACCGAGTAATTGACCACCGTCATCAGCGGCACGATGGCCGAGAAGGCCACGCAGATCAGCACCGGCAGCACGAGCCACCAGGCCTTTTGGTTGATGGGTTTGTTGGTTGCGTTCATGCCACCAGTTCCTCGTCTTTGTAATAGCAGGTGTGGGCATCGAGCACCCGCAGCCACACCGTGTCTCCCACTGCGGGCGGCTGCTCGTCGGAGTGCAGCCGCACCTTGATCACGATGCCGTCGACTTCGGCGCTCAGCATCGCGTGCGTGCCGACGTCCTGCACCTGCTTGACCACCGCCGGCACGGCGCCGGCGGCACCGGCGTTCGACAGCCGCAGGTATTCGGGGCGAATGCCGATCTTGAGCGCGCCCTGCGGCAGCTCGCGCGTCGGCACCAGCGGCGTACCCGCCACTTCGAGCGCGCCGTTCGCGCTGGTGGCCGAGAGGAAGTTCATGCCCGGCGAGCCGATGAAGTGACCGACGAAGGTGTGGGCCGGCCGCTCGAACAGCGCCTCGGCGCTGCCCACCTGCACGGCCTTGCCGCGCGTCATGACCACCACCTCTTCGGCGAAGGTGAGCGCTTCGACCTGGTCGTGCGTCACGTAGATCAGCGTGAGCTTGAGCTCGCGATGGATCTGCTTCAACTTGCGACGCAGCTGCCACTTCAGATGCGGATCGATCACGGTGAGCGGCTCGTCGAAGAGCACCGCCGACACGTCGCTGCGCACGAGGCCGCGACCCAGAGAAATCTTCTGCTTGGCGTCGGCCGCAAGACCCGCCGCGCGCTGGTTGAGCTGGCCGCTCATGTCGAGCATTTCGGCGATTTCGCCGACGCGCTTCTTGATCTGGTCTTCGGGCACCTTCCGGTTGCGCAGCGGAAACGCGAGGTTCTCGGCCACGGTCATCGTGTCGTAGATCACCGGGAACTGGAACACCTGCGCGATGTTGCGTTCCTGCGGCGTGGCGCGCGTCATGTCGCGGCCATCGAAGGTCACCGTGCCATGCGAGGGCACGAGCAGGCCCGAGATGATGTTGAGCATGGTCGTCTTGCCGCAGCCCGAGGGGCCGAGCAAGGCGTAGGCGCCGCCGTCGCGGAAGCTCATCTTCAACGGCAGCAGCGCGTAATCGCTGTCCTGCGTGGGGTTGGGGCGGTAGGCGTGGGCCAGGTCGAGATCGATGCGTGCCATCTCAGTTTCCCTTGCGCCATGCAGGCGCGAGCGCCAGCTTTTCGCCGGCATCGAACACATAGGCTTGCGACGCGCTGAAGTACAGCGTGATCGAAGCGCCCAGCTCGAAGCGATGCACGCCGGTGAGCTGCGCCACCAGTTCGCCCACCGCGGTGTGCACGTGCACGAAGGTGTCGGAGCCGGAGATTTCGGCCAGCTCGACCTTGCCGGGCAAGGCGATGTCGCCCTCGCCCGCATTCACATTCAGCGCACTTGCGCGGAGGCCGACTGTGACCGCGCCCGACACGCTTTCGGGCAAGGCCATCGCCAGTGCCGGGCCGCCCGCGAGTTGCACCTGGCCGGCGGTTGCGGTGGCAGCCAAAAGGTTCATCGGCGGATCGCTGAAGGCGCGCGCCACGCGCAGCGATTGCGGCGCATGGAACACCTCGGCGGTCGGGCCGTATTGCAGCAGTTCGCCCGCGTCCATCACCGCGGTGTAGCCGCCGAGCAGCAGCGCCTCGCCGGGTTCGGTGGTGGCGTAGATCACGGTCGAGTCGCCGGTGGCAAAGAGTTGCGTGAGCTCTTCGCGCAGGCCCTCGCGCAGCTTGTAGTCCAGGTTCACCAGCGGCTCGTCCAGCAGCATCAGCGGTGCGTTCTTGGCCAGCGCGCGCGCCAGCGCCACGCGCTGCTGCTGCCCGCCCGACAGCTCGGCCGGCAGGCGATCCAGGAACATGCCAATGTGCAGCTTGTCGGCCAGCGCCTTCACGCGCGCATCGATGTTCTTCTCGCCGCGCAGCTTGAGTGGCGAGGCGATGTTGTCGCGCACCTTGAGCGACGGGTAGTTGATGAACTGCTGGTAGACCATCGCGACGTTGCGCTCGCGCACCGGCATCCCGGTCACGTCCTTGCCGTCGACCAGCACCTTGCCCGTCGTCGGCGTGTCCAGCCCCGCCATCAGGCGCATCAGGCTGGTCTTGCCGGCCTGCGTGGCGCCCAACAGCACGGTCACCGCACCGCTCTTGGGGGCGATGCCCTGTTCATAGAGCCATGTCTGCGCGCCGACCTTCTTGGTGACGCGCTCCAGAGTCAGCTGCATCAGCTCACCTCCACTTCCACTTTGTCGTTGTTCTTCGCGTTGGCCTGGAGCCAGGCCGCAACCTGTTCGCGCTCGGCCGGCGTGTAGTGCAGGCCGAGCTTGGAGCGGCGCCAGAGCACGTCGTCCGAGCTCACGGCCCACTCATGGGTTTGCAGAAAGCGCAGTTCGCGCTCGTGCAGGTCGGGCGCCACGGCGGGGCCCAGGTCGGCGAGCGACTTCGCATCGCCGAGCAGCTCCGACACCCGGGCGCCGTAGGCACGCGCGAGGCGGCGCGTGAGCTTGCCGTAGAGCCACGGGTATTTCGCCTGCACGGCCGAGACGAAGCGCTCGAAGTCGTCGTCGGGCCGCTTCGCAGCGCCGATCCACGCCGACAGGTCGCCGCCGGCGAGGAACGCGCCGTCGGTCCACGCGGGACGCTGCGCGTTCGACTGGCCCAGCATCTTGCCGACCTCGTCGGCCGCGTCTTCCGCGAGCTTGCGGAAGGTGGTGATCTTGCCGCCCCACACCGACAGCAGCGGCGCGGCGGTGGTGTTCGACTCCAGCATGTAGTCGCGCGTGACGGCCGAGGGGTCGCCCGAGGCGTCGTCCAGCAGCGGGCGCACGCCCGAATAGGTCCACACCACGTCGGCCGGCACGATGGGCTTCTCGAAATAGCGGCTGGCCTGCGTGCAGAGGTAGTCGATTTCTTCCTGCGCGATGCGCGCGGCGCCGGGGTCGTCGCCGTTCAGTTCGATGTCGGTGGTGCCGATCAGCGTGAACTCGTCCTGGTAGGGAATGGCGAAGATGATCCGCTTGTCGGGGTTCTGGAAGATGTACGCGTGGTCGTGCTCGAACAGGCGCGGCACGATGATGTGGCTGCCCTTCACGAGGCGCAGGCTCTTGGTGGCCAGCGATTCGCCCTTGGCCGATTGCGCGACGCCGCGCAAGAACGATTCGGCCCACGGCCCGGCGGCATTCACCACGGCGCGGGCGCGAACGGTGCGTGTGCCCTGCGGGCTTTCGAGCGTGGCGGTCCAGCCGTCGGCATCGCGCCGTGCATGGGTGCAGCGGGTGCGGGTGAGCACCTCGGCGCCGCGCGCCTTCGCATCGAGCGCATTCAGCAGCACGAGGCGCGCGTCGTCGACCCAGCCGTCGGAATAGATGAAGCCGCGCTTGTACTGGTTCTTCAGCGGCTTGCCGGCCGCATGCTTGCGCAAATCGACACTGCGCGAGCCCGGCAGCACTTCGCGCTTGGCGAGGTGGTCGTACATGAAGAGGCCGATGCGGATCATCCAGGCCGGCCGCATCGACGGGTCATGCGGCATCACGAAGCGCAGCGGCCACATGATGTGCGGTGCGCTCTTGAGCAGCACCTCGCGCTCCTGCAGCGCCTTGCGCACCAGCGAGAACTCGTAGTACTCCAGGTAGCGCAGGCCGCCGTGGATCAGCTTGGTGGAAGAGGACGACGTGTGCGAAGCGAGGTCGTCCTTCTCGCACAGCACGACGCGCCAGCCGCGGCCGGCGAGGTCGCGTGCGATGCCGCAGCCGTTGATGCCGCCGCCGACGATCAGCACGTCGCAATCGGTGGTGGGCAGCGGCGGATGGGAGGAGGAATCGCTCACAGGCAATGGGTCCGTAGAAGCGTGACTTTGGTCACTGAAGGGCGCCATTGTATTTTCGTGTTTTTTCATTTGGATTCCTTTTGGCGCGATTTTCCTCCGAGTTTTCCCTTAGTCGGGTTCGTTTTGGTTCGCTTTAAAGTGACGCGCCCTGTACCCTCACCTGCACTCCCCCGCAGTCTTTACGCACTCCACGACGCTTTTGTGAATTCCAACCCGCGCCAGATCAACCTCCTGGACACCGTGCGCACGCGCGGCTCCGTCACCGTCGAGCAACTCGCCGACATGCTGGGCGTGACCCTGCAGACCGTGCGGCGCGACGTGCAGCGGCTGGCCGACGAGGGGCTGCTCACGCGCTTTCATGGCGGCGTGCGCATGCCGAGTTCGACCACCGAGAACATCGGCTACCAGCAGCGCGAAACCCTGAATGCCGAAGGCAAGGCGCGCATCGCGCAGCGCGTGGCCGAGCTGGTGCCCAACGACTGCTCGCTGATCCTGAACATCGGCACCACCACCGAGGCCATCGCCAAGGCGCTGATGCGCCACACGGGCCTGCGCGTGATCACCAACAACCTGAACGTGGCGACCATCCTGAGCGGCAACAGCTCGTGCGAGGTGATCGTGGCCGGCGGCTCGGTGCGTGCGCGCGACCGCGCCATCGTGGGCGAGGCCACCATCGATTTCATCCGCCAGTTCAAGGTGGACATCGCGCTCATCGGCGTTTCGAGCATCGAGGCCGACGGGTCGCTGCGCGACTTCGACCTGCGCGAGGTGAAGGTCGCGCAGACCATCATTGCGCAGGCGCGCGAGGTGTGGCTCGCGGCGGATGCGAGCAAGTTCAACCGGCCGGCGATGATCCAACTGGGCACGCTCTCGCAGATCGACCGGTTGTTCACCGACGCCGCGCCGCCCGCGCCCTTCGCCGACCTGCTGCATGCGGCGCAGGTGCGCCTCGAAATCGCGCGCGGCCACTAGAAGACAAGCAACGAGATTCGAAGAATGACGACCACCTACCTCCTCGCCCTCGACCAGGGCACCTCCAGCTCCCGCAGCATCGTCTTCGACCGCGAAGGCCACATCGTCGCGATCGCGCAGAAGGAGCTCACCCAGATCTACCCGCAGCCCGGCTGGGTCGAGCACGATCCGATGGAAATCTGGCGCAGCCAGCTCGCCACAGCGCGCGAAGTGCTCGCGAAGGCGAAGCTCAAGCCCACCGACATCCACGCCATCGGCATCACCAACCAGCGCGAGACCACGGTGCTGTGGAACCGCAAGACCGGCCAGCCGGTGCATCACGCCATCGTCTGGCAGGACCGCCGCGCCGAGCCCTTGTGCGCGCAGTTGCGCGACGAAGGCATGACGGACACGATCCGCGAGAAGACCGGCCTTGTGATCGACGCGTACTTCTCCGGCACCAAGCTGCGCTGGCTGCTCGACAACGTGCCCGGCGCCCGCGCCGAGGCCGAGCGCGGCGAGCTGGCCTTCGGCACCGTCGACAGCTGGCTCATGTGGCAGCTCACCGGCGGCAAGGTGCATGTGACCGACGTGAGCAACGCCTCGCGCACCATGCTCTTCAACGTGCACACGAACGAGTGGGACTCCGACCTGCTGGCCGCGCTGAAGATTCCGGCCGCGCTGTTGCCCAAGGTGCAGCCTTCGAGCTCGCACTTCGTCGACACCGATGCCGCGCTGCTCGGCCACAGCCTGCCCGTGGGCGGCGTGGCGGGCGACCAGCAGAGTGCCCTCTTCGGCCAGGCCTGCTTCGAGGCCGGCATGGCCAAGAACACCTATGGCACCGGCTGCTTTTTGCTGATGCACACGGGCGCCGCATTCCAGCCCTCGCACAACGGCTTGCTCGTGACGAGCGCCGCGCAGGTCGATGCGACGCCGCAGTACGCGATGGAAGGCAGCGTGTTCGTCGGCGGCGCCGTCGTGCAGTGGCTGCGCGACGGGCTCAAGGCGATCAAGGGCAGCGCGGAAGTGCAGTCATTGGCCGAGAGCGTGCCCGATGCGGGCGGCGTGATGATGGTGCCGGCCTTCACCGGCCTCGGCGCGCCCTACTGGGATGCCGATGCGCGCGGCACGATCACCGGGCTCACGCGCGGCACGACCGTCGCGCACATCGCGCGCGCCGCGCTGGAAAGCATCGCCTACCAGAGCGCCGCGCTGCTGCAGGCCATGAGCCGCGATGCGGTGGCCGCCGGCGGCAAGCCGGTCGCCGAGCTGCGCGTGGACGGCGGCGCGAGCGTCAACGACTTGCTGATGCAGTTTCAGGCGGACCTGCTGGGCATTCCGGTGGTGCGGCCCGAAGTCATCGAGACCACCGCGCTCGGTGCCGCATACCTCGCGGGGTTGGCGACCGGCGTCTACACCGATGCGCGCCAACTCTCGAAGCTCTGGAAGGTGGAGCGGCGCTTCCTGCCGACCATGGGCCGCGCGCAGGCCGAGGAATCGATGGCGCGCTGGGAGCGCGCCGTGCGGCAGGCCACTGCCACCTGAAGCGCCTTGCCGGCTACCAGCCCCAGACCAGGCGCCGCGCCACCCATCCGGTGCCGCCGCCTTCGTGCGTGACCTTGACCCAGTCGCCGCGGCGTTGCAGGGTTCGCAGCACATCGCCGTAGGCTGCGCGGCGCACGACCGGGCTGCGCGTATTCGGCGACTTGCGCAGCACGACCGCCTTCGCCTTCACCACGTGATGCGGCGTCTTGCTTGTCATCGGACGGTAAATCCAGGCCTTGTCGTTCTCGAAATCGCTGACATGCAGCCAGTTGCCCTTGCGGCCGATGACGCGGAACGGATAGCCCTTGCTCACGGTCCAGTGGGATTCGTAGCGCTGGCCGGGGCCGGTGCGCATGTTCAGTGTGCCGACCGCGGCGCTGACCATCTGTCTTTGGGGTGCGGCCGACGCGGAAGGCAAGGCCATCCAGGCGAGGGCGAAGGCAAGCAGGAGCGCGGGCAGGCGACTGAATCTGGACATGGAGAGAGGGTTCCTTTCTAGGAGGATCGGGAGTTTCCGGCGAGGTCGAGCCTTGCCGGGCGAGCCCGTCTGGGACCATCGAGCGAGATAAGTTCCGTGAGGGATATCCCCGACTCATCCCCGACTCGCGGCTGCCATGGCCCCCTCGGGCATCGGGACACTGGGCCTTGCAGCGCATGCGCGGACGCAGAATCCGCACGCCGTCGACTCGCCTCGCTGACCCGTTTGACTTCTTCCCCTTCTGACACGCCCGCCCTGCGGGACGCATCCCGCCACAGCGCCCTGCTCGCCTGCGGCGTGGTCGGCGCCACCTTGCTTGCGCTGATCGCGCTCGGCCACGACGGCCGCCGCATCGCCCAGCTCGCGGTGCTCGCCTCGCCGATGGTGCTGTGGCTTGCATGGCCGTTGCGCAGCGTGCGCATGCAGCGCCTGCGCACGCTGCTCGTGTGGCTCTGGGCCATGGGCTTTGCGCTCGACGCCGCGGTGCGCGCCTACCTGCTCGACACCTACCAGGCCGCGCCCGACGGCGCGATGGTGCTCGGCGCCGCGGCCAACACCAATGCGCGCGAGAGCACGGAATACCTGTGGATGCATTGGCGCTCCGCGGTCATCTGGTCAGGCGCGCTCGTGGTGGCCGGCGTGCTCGTGGGCATGTTCGCGCGGCGCGGCGCGGCCTTCGATGCGGGTGCGTCTTCGGTGCGCGCGCCGCGGTCGCCCTTCTGGGTCCGATCGCTGGTGCTCGTTCTCTTGCTGGTCGCCTGCATGGCCTATGCGAGCAAGCCGTGGCGCCGGCTGCATCCTGCGATCTTCTGGGCTGGCTGGTCGCAGTCGGTGCACGCGCAGCGCGCCGCCTGGGTCGGTCAGGAGAAGGTGCGCGACCGCTTGATGGCGCAGGCGAAGGCCATCGCCCCCGTCGCGTTACGGGCTGGCCCGTCGACGGTGGTGCTGGTCATCACCGACAGCATCAACCGCGACAACATGGCGCTCTACGGCTACGGCCGCCCGACCACGCCGCGCCTCCTGGCGCACAAGGCACAGGCCGGCGAGCAGATGGCGGTGCTGAAGAACGCGTGGTCGGTGGACGCGAGCACCCTGCCCGCGCTGCGAAACATGTTCCATTTCGGCCTGCCCGAGAAGGAGAACCCGCCGCACCTTCTGGCACTGGCGCGCGCCGCCGGCTACAAGGTCTGGTGGATCAGCAACCACGACGACCTCGCCATCGAGCAGCAGCATGCGCGTCTGGCCGACGTGGTGGACATGGTCAACCGCACGCCGGGCCGCGCCAGCGCCTCGCTGGACGGCGAGATCCTCGACTGCGTGCAGGAGGCCTTTGCGGACACGAGCACCGACCGCAAACTCATCGTCGTGCATCTGATGGGCGCGCACCCGCACTACAGCCTGCGCTTTCCCGAGAATGCCAATCCCTTCGACGACGACGTCGATGCGGTCGAGAACGGCCTCGTGAAGGACGGCCGCTCGGCCTGGGTGCGCCGCTTTCGCCAGGAGTACGACGCGGCGCTGCTGTATCACGACTTCGTGGTGTCCGAGCTTTTGCAGCAGACGCGCAGCGCGGGCAAACCGGGCGAGGACCGCGCCTGGATGTATTTGTCGGACCACGGCCAGGAGGTCGGCCACGGCAGCGATCGCGCGGGCCACAGCCCGTCGACCGCTTCGGGCTACCGCATTCCGACGGTCATCTGGCGCAACCGGGAGCCGCTGCCGAACGCCGCCGCGCAGCAGCAGCCCTTTCGCGCGGACTGGACCGGGTGGGCGCTGATGGACCTGCTCAAGATCCAGTGGAGCGGGCAGGTGCCGGAGCGCAATGTGCTGGGCGATGCCTACCGTTGGCAGGCGCCGCAGATCCCGGTGGCCGTCGAGTCGTTTTCACGCTAGCGACGCCGCAGATTTGCCATCTGTCCGCGCTTGCCTGCCTGCCTGCCTGTGGCTTCTACTTCCTGTTGACGATTTCCTCTGGCCCGGAATAGGTGTACGACTCGACCTTCTGTCCCTTGCACAGTGACTGCAGGTCGCGCGCAACGGCTGGCAGAAGGTTGTTCAAGCCGTAGTTAAGCGTGGTCACGTATTCCGAGTCCGCGCCCCACATGTTCGATTTGTCGCCGTGGGCGCGGTAGTACTTCTCTTGAAGCACGCCGTTGCGGTCGATGAACTGGGCCTTGAGTGCGACCATGCTGAAAATCTTGACGCTCAGGTGCCATGTGTAGGCACGGGTCAGGCTGGTCTTGACCGTAATGCCCGTGGCCGGTGGCTCCAGGCTTTTGGTTTCATCGACCACGTAACCGTAGTCCTTGAGCGCGCCAAGGCCATCGGCCACCCAGCGGCTGACGCCACCGGCCAGGAGTGCGCCGCTTCCCGACTGCCCGATGGTTTCCTTGTTCTGCCGAGCGTCTTCCGTGAGCACGATGTGGACCGGGCAAGTGCTCCTGTAGGGTTCGAGTGCGAAGGTTTCGCGCGCGCCCCGGTCGTACTTCATGTCGATCTTCGCACCGTAGTCGGTGGTCGTTGCCGAGGCAGAAGACGTGACGACGAAGAACAGTACAGCGGCAATGCGCAGGCCAGCGGAGGCATTCTTTTTCATGTTTTCACCTGCAGTCATTTAGCGGCAGCCGTGCTCGTGCTTGCGGCTGCACTCGCGGAAGTGCTTGTCCTCGGCAGCGAGTAGAGCTTCTGGTCGCTTGCAAGCAGGATCGCGCGGGTGTCGCCGTTCTTCACGACCTGACCCTTCAGCTTCGTAGTGATCACGCCATTGTTGAAGGAGAACTCTTCGAGATTTCCTCCCTTGGCCGCAGGCTCCGCCGCCACGTCGAGATCGATCATGGCCATGCGCAAGGTCTCTGTGATCGACTCGCGCATGGCGCTGCGAAACAGCTCCGCGTTCTGCGCTCCCCAGAGGTCCAGCGATTTCCTGCCGCCCGTGCCGACGGATTGCGATTGAAAGTACAGCACGCTGCGCTGAATCGGGGTGTTCATCCCGCCTGCCGCACTGGGGCTGTCCGAGCGGGCCCACATCGACACCTGCGACTCCGAATCGAAGTTCCGGAAATCCGCCGTCAATGAATAGCGCGGATAGATCAGCAACAAGGCCTGGCCCGGCGGAAGCTGGTTGCGCAGCTTGGCAAGGATGTCCATGTTCAGGGCGCGTGGTGTGGTCGTGACCGTCGCCACCTTGATCTGATAGTTGGCCAGCTCGCTGCGGATCGCTTCGTTGAACTCCTTGCGGTAGTCGACGTCCTCGATCACGGTATAGAAGGAACCAAGCGCCTGCTGGGACTCCTTGACGCGGCTGTTGGCGATCGATGCATCGATCATGGCGCCGATCAACCCTCCACCCGAAGCTGCGCCGGCATTGGGCGCGTGGACTGCGGCGATCACCTCGTCCTGCACCACGACAACATGGGCCGCAAGCGCCGTGATCTTGCTTCTGTCTTCGGGCTTCAGTCCAATTCGCATGGGCATCGCACAAGCGCCCAGCATCGTCGTCACGCAAAACAACATGAAAACGCGCAGCAGGCGCGTCGATGGCAATCGCATTGAATCCTCCCTTTGTTCACCCAAATGTAATAAGGATGATACGGAGGCACTTCAAATTTCCAACACTGGTGAAACTACCTGTGCCGCGGCGTTCCGCCGTCGGCACAGGAAACCTCCACGCCGGACGGCTTGGCTCTGCTCAATGCGCCGGGACGAGGAAGTCCTGGCTGATGCGCCCGCCGAGTTCGTTCACCCGGTCGAGGAACTGCGTGAGGTACGCATGCAGCCCCGTCGCAAGAATCTCATCGACCCGTGCGTACTGCAGGTCGGCCAGCAGCTTGCCGGCGCGGCGCTGCGTCTCGGCGCTCTGCTCGTTCTGCACCTTGGCGAGGTTGCTCACCACTTCGGCCAGGCTGGCATGCAACGAGCGCGGCATGTCGGCGCGAAGGATCAGCAGTTCGGCCACGCGCTCGGGCTTGATCACGTCGCGGTACACCTTGCGGTAGACCTCGAAGGCCGAGACGCTGCGCAGGATCGCGCTCCAGTGATAGAAGTCGTACTCCTGGTCTTCCTCGGTGGCGGCGCCGAAGAACTCGCTGTTCAGCGCATGGAACTTCACGTCCACCAGCCGCGCGGTGTTGTCGGCGCGTTCGAGGAACGTGCCCAGGCGCGAGAAGTAGAAGGCCTCGTCCTGCAGCATGGTGCCCAGCGTCACGCCTCGCGAGAGGTGCGAGCGGAACTTGACCCATTCGAAGAACTGGCCCGGGTCGCGCTCGAAGTCGCCCTGGCGCAGCATGCGGTTCACTTCGAGCCAGGTCGTGTTCTGCGTTTCCCACGCTTCGGTGGTGAGCGCGCCGCGCACGGCACGCGCGTTCTCGCGCGCGGCCTTGAGGCAAGAGACGATCGATGAGGCATTGCTCTCGTCCTTGACCATGAACTCCATCACCTCGTTGGGCGTGATCTGCTCGTACTTCTTGTTGTAGAGCGGCAGCAGTTCGCTGATGGACAGCACGCCCTGCCAGCCGTACTTGGCCACTTCGGCCGACTGCGGAAGCAGCGAGGTCTGGTAGTTGACGTCGAGCATGCGCGCGGTGTTCTCGGCGCGCTCGGTGTAGCGGGACATCCAGTAGAGATGATCGGCGGTGCGTGAAAGCATCGTTTGTTCTCCTAAATTCTTGCTTGCACTCAGGCCGATGCCGATGGGCTCTGCGACTGGGATTGGGATTGGGACTGTGATTGCGTCTTGGGCGCGCGCTCGGCTTCAAGGATCCAGGTGTCCTTGGTGCCGCCGCCCTGCGAGGAGTTGACCACCAGCGAACCTTCCTTCAGCGCCACGCGCGTGAGGCCGCCGGGCACCATCTGCACTTCCTTGCCCGAGAGCACGAAGGGCCGCAGGTCGATGTGGCGCGGTGCGATGCCGGCATCCACGAAGGTCGGCGAGGTCGACAGGCTCAGCGTGGGCTGCGCGATGTAGCCATCGGGCTTGGCGATGACTGCCTTCTTGAAGTCCTCGATCTCGGCCTGCGTGGCGGCCGGGCCGATCAGCATGCCGTAGCCGCCCGCGCCGTGCACTTCCTTCACGACCAGGTCCTTCATGTTGTCGAGCGTGTACTGCAGCTCGTCCTTGTTGCGGCACATGTAGGTGGGCACGTTCTTCAGGATCGGCTTTTCGCCGAGATAGAACTCGATCATCTTGGGCACGTAGGGGTAGATCGACTTGTCGTCGGCCACGCCGGTGCCCACTGCATTGCAGATCACGACGTTGCCCGCGCTGTAGGCACGCATGAGGCCGGCCGTGCCGAGCGTGGAGGTGGAGCGGAACACGTCGGGGTCGAGGAAGTCGTCGTCCACGCGGCGGTAGATGACGTCGACGCGCTTCGGGCCGCGCGTGGTGCGCATGTAGACGAAGTCGTCCTTGACGAACAGGTCCTGCCCCTCGACCAGCTCGATGCCCATCTGCTGCGCGAGGAACGCGTGCTCGAAGTAGGCGCTGTTGTACATGCCGGGCGTGAGCACCACCACCGTGGGCTCGGCCGTGGCGGGCGGCGCGCTGGCACGCAGGGTTTCGAGCAGCAGGTCGGGGTAGTGGGCGACCGGTGCGATGCGGTTCTGGTTGAACAGCTCGGGAAAGAGCCGCATCATCATCTTGCGGTTCTCCAGCATGTAGCTCACGCCGCTGGGCACCCGCAGGTTGTCTTCGAGCACGTAGTACTCGCCGTTGCCCTGTGCGTCGGGCGCTCGCACGATGTCGATGCCGGCGATGTTCGAGTAGACGTTGTGCGGCACGTTGACGCCCATCATCTCGGGGCGGAACTGCGCGTTGTTCAGGATCTGCTCGGCCGGAATGATGCCGGCCTTGATGATTTCCTGGTCGTGGTAGACGTCGTGCAGGAAGCGGTTGAGCGCGGTGACCCGCTGCACCAGCCCCTTTTCCATGCTGTCCCACTCGTGGGCGGGAATGATCCGCGGCAGCAGGTCGAATGGAATGAGCCGCTCGGTGCCCGAGCCGTCCTCATCCTTGGCGCCATACACCGCGAAGGTGATGCCGACCCGGCGGAATATCAGTTCCGCCTCTTCGCGCCGCGATCGCATCACCTCGCCGGGTTGCTTCGCAAGCCATTGGTCGTAGCGCTTGTAGTGCTGTCGGATTGCAGCCCCCGTATAGGGCAACTGCTCATACATCTCATCGAATTTGTGCATGGAACGACCAATCTCCTTGTTCCATAGCTTAGCAAGTTCAAGGCCAGTAGAACCCCTTATGCGAAGCCGAAAGGCTTGTGAAAGGCCGGAATCGCTCGCCCCGGTGCTATCCCTTCTTGCGGGCTGCGAGGAATTCCTTGATCCGCTTGCCGCTTTCGTCGCTGTAGAGGCTCTCGACGAGCACGCCGCGCTCGGCGTCGAGTTGTTCGCGGCGGCTGCGCCCGCGGGCCGAATGGACCAGTTCCTTGATGCGCGCCTGCACATCGAACGGGCCTTGTGCGAGCTTCTGCGCCCAGGCGAGCGCGGCGGCGTACGCGGTACCCCGCGGCACGATGCGGTTCACCACGCCCCAGTCGTGCAGCCGCCGGGCGTGCTGGACCGAGCCGCCCAGCAGGATCTCGATCACCGCCTGCGGCGGCAGCGAGCGCGCCAGCGAATCGGTGCCGCCGCCATCGATCGACAGGCCGAAGTTGACGTTGGACATCACGAACTCCGCATCCTCGGCCGCAACGATCAGGTCGCAGGCCAGGCAGAGCGAAAAGCCGCTGCCCGCCGCCGTGCCCTCCACCGCGGCGATCACGGGCTGGGGCGCTTCCTGCATTGCCATGACCCATTCGTTCAGGGCGTCGGAGTGCGCCATCTGCTCGGCCTGCGGGAGCTTGCGCTGCCGCACGAGCCGCCGCAGGTCGCCGCCGACGCAGAAATGCTCGCCCTCCCCGGTCAGCACGATGGCGCGCACGGTGCGAAAGCCGGAAGTGGCGCGTATCGCCTTGGCGGCGGCGCGGTAGATCGATGGATTGACGGTGTTGCGCGCCGCAGGGTTGCTGATGGTCAGCACGAGCACCGCCCCCTCGCGGTGCATCTGGAGTTTGGCGGCGGGCGCTGAAGAAGCCGCTCCGGCGCTGGTCATGGCAGGTACGGCGGCGGACGTCATGACGCCTGCCTGCCAATGAATCCGCGCTGAAGCTTGTCTCTGCCGTGCATGGCGCTCCCTCCGTGTTGTTTCCGGACGATACAACGCATCAGGCGCCTCAAAGCGCGACGTGGCAACCAGCCAGCGACCCTTCATTTAACAATTTATTCACGATTTTGAAGAGTTCTCCGGTGCGGCTCGACCGACGCGTCGGCGTGTTTTCAAGGTACGCGGTGGTGCCAGTAGCGGGCACGGTGCTCGCGCTCACAGGCCAACTCGGTGGGCCGCTCGCTGACCCAGTGCGCCGCGCCGCAGCGCGCGCTTTCCACCAAGCGCACGCCCCGCTCCGTGTAACGCGCGACCACCTCCCCGGCGGGGTGCCCGAAGCGGTTGCGATAACCCGCCTGGACCAGCCCGATGCGCGGGCGCACCGCATCGAGCAGCGCCTCGCTCGACGACGTCTTGCTGCCGTGGTGCGGCACCAGCAGCACGTCGGCCCTCAGGTGCGCCTCGGCCGTTCGCGCGACCAGCGCAGCCTCCTGCAGCCGCTCGACGTCGCCGGCCAGCAGCACCGTCGCACGGCCGTTGCCGATGCGCAGCACGCACGAGACGGCATTGGGCCGGGTGAAGCTGCGGTAGTCGGTATCGAAGGGATGCAGCACCTCGAAGCTCACCCCGTCCCAGGTCCAGCGCTGGCCCGCTTCGCACCGCTGCGTCGGGCGCAGCGCCTGCAGCGGATGGGTGGCTTCGATCGAACTGAGCAACGCGGCCTGCGGCTGCATCGCGAGCACCGCGGGCGCGCCGCCGGTGTGGTCGGTGTCGCGGTGGCTCAGCACCAGCATGTCGAGCCGTTCGTCGAAGGCGCGCAGCAGCGGCACGAGCACGCGGTGGCCGGCATCGCTCTCCAGGCTGTAGCGCGGTCCCGTGTCGTAGAGCAGGCTGTGCGTGGCGGTGCGGACCAGCACCGCGTTGCCCTGTCCGATGTCGGTCGCGAGCAGTTCGAATTCGCCGGACGCGGGCCGCGGCATCTGCCACAGCAGCACGGGCAAGAGCAGCGGCAGGCCGAGCGCACGCATCGACCAGGGCAGGTGCATCGCGAGCAACGCGCCGCCCGCCACGCCGCAGGCGGCCATCCACCACGGTGGCGCGGCCATCGAGAGCGTTGCGAAAGGCAGCCCCGCCAACCACTGCAGCAGGGCGGCGA
Source organism: Variovorax sp. W1I1 (assembly GCF_030815625.1). Lineage (NCBI taxonomy): Bacteria > Pseudomonadati > Pseudomonadota > Betaproteobacteria > Burkholderiales > Comamonadaceae > Variovorax > Variovorax sp. W1I1. The sequence continues at coordinate 3,784,897 of NZ_JAUSWZ010000001.1, forward strand.
GCGCCTGCACGGCCCCGGCCGCAACGTCCCACAGCGGCGCCACGACCGCGCCCCCCATGGCCAGCGGCGTGACCACGAGCGTGACCCACGGAATCGCGATGGCGTTGGCCAGCAGGCCGACCAGCGACACCTGCTGGAACAGCAGCAGGCTCAACGGCGTGAGCGCAAGCGTGATCACCCATTGCTCGCGGAAGAACAGGAAGAGCCGGCTCGCGGCGGTTGGGTTTCTCTCGCCCGCGTCCGTCGAATCGGTGGCGAAAAGCACGCCCACCGCCACGAAGCTGAGCCAGAAGCCCGCCTGCATCAGCGCCCAGGGATCGAGCGCCACCACCACCGCAGCGGTCAACAGCCAGACATGCGGCCACGGCCAGCGCCGGCCGGTCAGGCGCAGCAAGGCGATGGTGGCGAGCATCCACACGGTGCGCTGCGCGGGCACGCCCCAGCCGCTGAAGAGCGCATAGAGCGTGGCGAGCAGCACGCCGCCGATCAAAGCCGCCTGCGGCACGGGCAGCCGCAGCATCAAGCGGCCGCTGCGCCGCCACAGCGCGCCGACGACGTGCGCCGCGAGCCAGGCGAACATCGTGATGTGCAGGCCCGAGATCGACATCAGGTGCGCCACGCCGGTCGCCCTGAACACATCCCAGCCGGCACGGTCGATGGCACGCTGGTCGCCGGTGACCAGCGCGGCGATCACACCAGCCTGATTGCGGTCGGCCACGCGCTCGAACACGGCGTCGCGCACGGCCTCCCGTGCGCGCTCGATGGGGTGCCGCCATGTGCTCGCCACATACGCCGGCGCGGCATCTCGCGTGCCGGTCCTCACATAGCCATTCGCATGCACGCCCTGCTCCCACAGCCAGAGCTCGCTGTCGAAGCCATGCGGATTGAGATTGCCGTGCGGCGCCCTGAGCCGCGCCGTGAGCTGCCATCGCTCGCCGGCATGCAGTTCGCCGACGACGGCTGAGGAAGTTGCCCGCCCCTCGACGGCATGCCCCCAGATCCCGGTGTTCTCGCCATACCAGCCCAGCGCGATGCGCGCTGGCACTGTGGGTGACGCGTCGTTGCGGGCATCGGCCCATCGAACGGATTCGACATCGAGATGAAACCGCGTTCCGGTCTCGTTGCGTTGCGGCATCTGCGAGACCACGCCGGTCACGCGCAGGTCGCGCCCCTCGAACGACGGATCGAGGGCGCCGTCCGCATAGGCGACGGCACGCCAGCCCGCGAGCCCCGCGCCAGCCGTCGCGCCGCAAACCAGCGCAGCGACCAGCAGCAGCGGCCCGAAAGCACGCCGCCACCACAGTCCCGCCGCGCCTGCGAACAGCAGGGCCACATAGACGCCCATCGCCCACAACGCAGGCTGATGAAGCTGCAACGCCGCACCGGCCAGCGACCCCGCCAACGCCACAAACGCCCACGACCCACCCCTGCCGGACGCACGCGACGGCGTCAGCACACAACCTCACGACACATGATGCAAACCCTCCCCGAACCCGCACTCGATGGCGCGTTAATTGCTTGTTATCTCGGCTAGTATGCGTCTCACAAGAGACATCTTTTCGATGCAATCTCGCAGTACTGCACACAAAAACGCATGTCCATTCACGCCGCACTCCACCACGTCACCCACTACAAATACGACCGCCTAGTGCAGTTGGGCCCGCAGGTCGTGCGCTTGCGGCCCGCGCCGCATTGCCGCAGCAACGTGATCTCGTACTCGCTGACGGTCGAGCCGGCCGAGCACTTCGTCAACTGGATGCAGGACCCGTTCGCGAACTACCAGGCGCGACTGGTGTTTCCCGAGAAGACGCGCGAATTCAAGGTCACCGTCGACCTCGTGGTCGAGATGGCGGTCTACAACCCCTTCGACTTCTTCCTCGAACCGCAGGCCGAGAACTTTCCGTTCAAGTACACCGCCTCGCAGGCCGAAGAACTCGCGCCCTACCTCGTGGCCGACCCGGTCACGCCGCTGGTGGAGGCCTACCTCGAGAAGATCGACCGCAAGGAACAGCGCACCATCGACTTCCTGGTGGGCCTGAACCAGCAGGTGCAGCAGGACGTCAACTACCTCATCCGCATGGAGCCCGGCGTGCAGACGCCGGAAGAAACGCTCACCAACGGCAGCGGCTCGTGCCGCGACTCGGGCTGGCTGCTGGTGCAACTGCTGCGCCACATGGGCCTGGCCGCGCGTTTCGTCTCGGGCTACCTGATCCAGCTCACGCCCGACGTGAAGGCCCTCGACGGCCCGAGCGGCACCACGGTCGACTTCACCGACCTGCACGCCTGGTGCGAGGTGTTCCTGCCCGGCGCCGGCTGGATCGGCCTCGATGCCACCTCAGGTCTCATGGCCGGCGAAGGCCACATCCCGCTCGCCTGCACGCCCACGCCGTCGAGCGCCGCGCCCATCGAAGGCGGCGTCGATGAGTCCGAGGTCGAGTTCGGCCACGAGATGAAGGTCACGCGCATCTACGAATCGCCGCGCGTCACCAAGCCCTACACCGAAGAGCAATGGGCCGAGGTTCTGTCGCTCGGCGATGCCGTCGATGCGCGCCTGAAGGCCGGCGACGTGCGCCTCACGATGGGCGGCGAGCCCACCTACGTGGCCACCAGCGACCGCGACGCGCCCGAGTGGAACACCGACGCGCTCGGCCCCACGAAGCGCGGCTACGCGACCGAACTCGTTCACAAGCTGCGCGCCGAATACGGCAACGGCGGCTTCCTGCATTTCGGGCAGGGCAAGTGGTACCCGGGCGAGCAGTTGCCACGCTGGGCGCTTTCGATCTTCTGGCGCGCCGACGGCCAGACGCTCTGGCAGGACCCGGCGCTCTTCGCCGACGAGCGCTTCCCCACGCACTACACAAGCGAAGACGCCCAACGCTTCACCGCCACGCTGGCCGGCAACCTCGGCCTCACCGAGCGCTACATCCAGCCCGGCTACGAAGACACGTACTACTACCTCTGGCGCGAACGCCGCCTGCCGGTGAACGTCGATCCCTTCGAGTCGAAGCTGGACGACGAACTCGAACGCGTGCGCCTGCGCCGCGTGTTCACGCAGAAGCTCGATGCGGTGATCGGCTACATGCTGCCCATCGAGCCAGGCAATGCAGATGGCGATGCGCCCGCGCTCGCCGGCCCCGGCTGGAAGACCGGCCCCTGGTTCCTGCGCGACGACCGGCTCTATCTCATTCCGGGCGATTCGCCGATGGGCTACCGCCTGCCGCTCGACTCGCAACCGTGGGCAAGCAAGGGCGACTACCCCTACCTGATCGAGCGCGACCCGACCGCGCCGCGCGGTGCGTTGCCGAGCGCGGCCGACTACCGTGCGCGCTACAGCACGGGCGCTGTCGGTGTGGCCGGCGCAGCCGGGGCGAACCTCGGCGACGTGCCCTACACCTTCGGCACACCGCCGGTGGTGCCTGCCTCGCTGCGCATGCAGAGCCCCGGCGATGCGTCGAACGGGGATGCCGCAGCAGCGGCGGCAGCGGCTTTCGCAGCCGCGAACGCCGCCGCCACGCCAGCGACCCGCCAGCCCCTGCGCGGCGAATCGGCCCACTGGGTCACGCGCACCGCGCTGTGCGTCGAGGTGCGCGACCCGCGCCGCGCCAACGGTCCGTCGGCCGAGAAGAAGGGCAGCGCTTCCGGCGTGCTCTACGTCTTCATGCCGCCGCTCGCGCGCCTGGAGGACTACCTGGACCTCGTCGCCGCCGTCGAAGCCACAGCGTGGCAACTGGGCATGCGCATCGTGATGGAAGGCTATCCGCCGCCGCGCGATCCGCGCCTGAAGATGCTGGCCGTCACGCCCGACCCGGGCGTGATCGAAGTCAACATCCACCCGGCCCACAACTGGAAGGAACTGGTCGCGCACACCGAGTTCCTCTACAACGCCGCGTTCGAGACGCGCCTGTCGGCCGAGAAGTTCATGACCGATGGCCGCCACACCGGCACCGGCGGCGGCAACCATTTCGTGATGGGCGGCGCCACACCGGCGGACAGCCCGTTCCTGCGCCGGCCAGAGCTGCTTGCGAGCCTCTTGCTCTACTGGCACAACCATCCGTCGCTGAGCTATCTTTTCTCGGGCATGTTCATCGGCCCGACCAGCCAGGCGCCGCGCGTGGACGAAGCGCGCAATGACCAGGTCTACGAGCTCGAAATCGCTCTGCAGGAAATCGCGAAGAACCGGGAGATCTACGGCCAGAACATGCCCGCGTGGCTGGTTGACCGCACGCTGCGCAACATCCTGATCGACGTGTCGGGCAATACGCACCGCAGCGAGTTCTGCATCGACAAGCTCTACTCGCCCGATTCGAGCACCGGCCGCCTGGGCCTGCTGGAGTTGCGCGCCTTCGAAATGCCGCCGCATGCGCGAATGAGCATCGCGCAGCAACTCCTGATTCGCGCGCTGGTCGCCCGCTTCTGGGACGAGCCCTACAAGGCGCCCGTCACGCGCTGGGGCACCGAGCTGCACGACCGCTTCCTCTTGCCGACCTTCGTGAAGATGGACTTCGACGACGTCATCAGCGAGATGCGCCAGGCCGGCTTTGCCTTCGACCCCGACTGGTTCGCGCCGCACTTCGAGTTCCGCTTTCCGCTCGTGGGCCAGATGCAGGCGATGGGCGTCGAACTCTCGCTGCGCAACGCGCTGGAGCCGTGGCACGTGATGGGCGAGGAAGGCTCGGCGGGTGGCACGGTGCGCTATGTCGATTCGTCGCTCGAGCGCATCGAGGTGCGCGTGACCGGCCTCAACGAGAGCCGCCACGTCGTCACCGTCAACGGCAAGGTTCTGCCGCTGCAGCCCACGGGCGTGACCGGCGAATTCGTTGCTGGCGTGCGCTACAAGGCGTGGAATCCGCCCTCGGCGCTGCATCCGAGCATCGGCGCCCATGCGCCGCTGACCTTCGACCTGGTCGACACCTGGATGAAGCGTTCGCTGGGCGGCTGCCAGTACTTCGTGGCCCATCCGGGCGGACGCAACTACGACAGCTTCCCGGTCAACGCCTACGAGGCCGAGAGCCGCCGCCATTCGCGCTTCACGCGCATGGGCCACACGCCCGGCCTCATGCGCACGCCGCCGGCCACCATCGAGCTGCCGGGCAGCCGCGAATTCCCGTTCACGCTGGATCTGCGCCGATAAGGGGTCATTTAGCACACTGCCGAAGCGGCCTCGCCGTGACGGCGGTGTGACAATCCCCCACCTGTGGAACCTTTGAACGAATCCCTGTTCGACGCCCAAGCTCTGGAGTTTCCAGCGGCCTTGGCGTCGACGCTCGCACCGGCCGCCCTGCCCGGCCACTTCGATGAATTGCGTGGCGGGGCCACGCCGGCGGCGCCTCTGCGGCCCGCATCGCCGGGTACGGCCCCGGCGGCAAGTGCCCCGCTGCTGTACGACGCGGCGGCGGAACGCCCGGCAGCCACGCAATCTCAATCGCAATCCCAATCTTCCACATCGCAGTCTCAGAGCCAATCGCAGTCGCAGCAACCAGCGGCGCCTAGCGAAACCCCACCGCTCACCCCCGCCTGGAACGCCTTCTTCGACCAGCTCGGCCCGGGCGGCTTCAACGACCTGCCGCGCCGCGCGGTCAGCCTGGAGCGGCAGATCCGCGACAACGGCGTCACTTACAACGTCTACGCCGATGCCACCAACGGTCCGCAGCGGCCCTGGTCGCTCGACCTGTTCCCGCTGATCGTTTCGCCCGAGAGCTGGAGCCAGATCGAGGCCGGCGTGCTGCAGCGGGTGCGCGTGCTCGACCGGGTGATGGCCGATGTCTACGGCCCGCAGCAACTGCTGAGCGAAGGGCTCATTCCGCCGGCGCTGGTGCGTGGCCATCCGGGCTACCTGCGTGCCCTGCACGGCGTGAAGCCGCCGGGCGACACCTGGCTGCACATCGCGGCCTTCGACCTCGCGCGCGGCCCCGACGGCAACTGGTGGGTGGTGTCGCAGCGCACCCAGGCACCTTCGGGCCTGGGCTACCTGCTGGAAAACCGGCTGGCCATCACGCGGCAGTTTCCGCAGGCCTTCGAGGCGCTGCACGTGCAGCGTCTGGCCGCCACCTACAGCGCCATGATGGACGGCCTGCAGCGCATGTGCCCGGCCGGCGTGCCGCCCCACATCGCGCTGCTCACGCCCGGCCCGTACAACGAAACCTACTTCGAGCACGCGTACCTCGCGCGCTACCTGGGCGTGACGCTGGTCGAGGGCAGCGACCTCACGGTGCGCGACCAGCGGCTCTACCTCAAGACGCTGCAGGGCCTGCGCCCGGTGCACGGCCTCATCAAGCGGCTGGACGACCAGTTCCTCGACCCGCTGGAGCTGCGCCCCGATTCCACGCTCGGCGTGCCCGGCCTCCTGCAGGCGATCCGCGCCGGCAACGTGCTCGTGGCCAACATGCCGGGCTCGGCCTTCCTCGAATCGCCCGCGCTGCTCGGCTTCCTGCCGGGCCTGGCGCGCCGGCTGATCGGCGAGAAGCTCAAGCTGCCAGCCCTGCCCACCTGGTGGTGCGGCGAGCGCGCCGCGCTCGAGGCGGTGCTGCCGCAACTGGGCGACTGCTTCATCAAGCCCACCTACCCCGGCATCGACGGCCGCACCAGCTTCGACGCGGTGCTCGGCAGCCAGCTCGGGCGGCGCGAACTCGACGAGTGGGCCGGCCGCATCGTGCGCGAGGGCGATGCCCACACGGTGCAGAGCTACCTGCCGCTGTCGCAGATTCCCACCTGGGCGAGCGACCTCGGCCCCGGCCACATCGCGCCGCGCGCGGTGCTCCTGCGCGTGTTCGCGGTGAGCGACGGTGCGCAGTCGTGGCGCGTGCTGCCCGGCGGCCTCGCCCGGCTCGCGGGCGCCGATGCGCAGATCGCCTCGATGCAGCGCGGAGGCAGCAGTGCCGACGTTTGGGTGCAGACGCACGGCGAGGTCGATCGCACCACGCTGCTGCAGCCGCACGCCACGCCGGCCTCGCTCGCGCGGCACCGCGCGCCGGTCACCAGCCGCGCCGCGGAGAACATGTTCTGGCTCGGCCGCTACACGGAGCGCGCCGAGAACGCGGTGCGCCTGGCGCGCCTCACGCTCAACCTGCTGGGCGGCGAAGACCAGTCGTCGCGTCCGCTGCTCGAATGGCTGCACCGCATGGCCGTGCGCAATGCGCTGGTGCCGGCCGAGGCGCCGAGCGCGCCGCAATCGCGCCGCGTGTTCGAGCGCGCGCTGGTGGCCGAGCTCGGCGATGTCGATGGGGGCGGCAGCGTCGGCTACAGCCTCCGCTGCATCCGCCAGGCCGCGGCCGCGGTGCGCGAGCGGCTCTCGCAGGACAACTGGAACCAGATCGTGCGCGCCGAAACCGAGTTCCTGCGCCGCGCCGCCGAGCAGGCCGGCGAAGGCAGCTTTGCCGCCAGCGCCGCGCTGCGCGCGCTTGAATCCGCCAGCACCGCGCTGGCCGCCATGACCGGCGCGCAGACCGACCGCATGACGCGCGACGACGCCTGGCGCCTGCTGTCCATCGGCCGCCACATCGAGCGGCTGGGCTTCCTGTCGAACGCACTCGAAGTCGGTTTCGGCAACGGCGCGGTGCACGAGGTCAGCGGTTTCGAGGCGATGGTGGCGCTGTTCGACAGCACCATCACCTTCCATGCGCGCTACCAGCAGCGGCGCGACGTCGCCACGCTGGTCGACCTGCTGGTGCTCGATGCCGAGAATCCGCGCTCGCTGGCCTGGGTCACGCAGACCCTGCGCGGGCGCATCGCCCGGCTCGCGGGCAGCGCACCCGGCAAGCTCACAGCGCTGTCGTACGAACTGCCCGATCCGGCCACCTGGACGCTCGAGCACCTGTGCGCCGCGGGGCCGGAGGCCAACTATCCCGCGCTGATCCAGTTGCTCGCCAATTGCGAGACCGCGGCCTACCATGTGTCGGACGCCATCGGCACGCGCTACTTCACGCTCACATCCGAATCGCTGCGCTCCGTCGGCGCCTGATCGATTCCAGAACGATATTTCGAAGGAGGCACTTCCATGTCGGGCATCGCCATCAACCGCCGTCTCACACTCTCCGTCGCTGCACTTGTCGTCGGCCTCGCGCTTGCCGGCTGCGGCAAGCAGGAAGCCGCCGCACCCGCCACCGCTTCTTCGACACCGCCACCACCGGCCGCGGCGCGCGTGCTGGTCGTGGGCACCGACGCGGCCTATGCGCCCTTCGAATCGCAGAACGAAAAGGGCGAGGTCGTGGGCTTCGACATCGACGTGGTGAAAGCCGTTGCGCAGAAGGCCGGCATCGAGGTGAAGTTCGTCAACACGCCGTGGGAAGGCATCTTCAATTCGCTCGACCAGGGCGACCGCGACCTCTTGGTGTCGTCCATCACCATCACCGACGAACGCCGCCAGACCATGGACTTCTCTCAGCCCTACTTCGAGGCGCGCCAGCTCATCGCGGTGAAGAGCGATTCGCCCGTCGCGAAGTTCGACGACATCAAGACCCTGAAGGTCGGCGTGCAGAACGGCACCACCGGCGACGAAGTCGTGGGCAAGCTGCTCGGCAAGTCGAACACAGCCATCAAGCGCTTCGAATCGACACCGCTCGCGCTGAAGGAACTCGAATCCGGCGGCGTGCAGGCCGTGGTGGCCGACAACGGCGTGGTGGCGCACTACCTCGCGAACAACGCGGGTGGCGGCTTCAAGACGGTGAGCGATGCGGGCTTTCCGTCGGAGCAATACGGCATCGCGGTGAAGAAGGGCAATGCCGAGCTCCTGGCAAAGATCGACAAGGGCCTCGCGGACATCAAGGCCGACGGCACCTACGCGAAGATCTACGCATCGCACTTCGGCGCCGCGTCGAAGTAAGAACCCGATTGCCGACGCCATGCTGCTGCACGTCACCCACGAAACCCGCTACGAATACGCGCCGCCCGTCGAGACGGCGCAGCACCTGGCCCACCTGAAGCCGCTGGCCACCGGTTCGCAGCGGCTCGTGAGCCACCTGCTCACGATCGATCCGCCGCCGGCCCAGCGCGGCGAGCTGCCCGATGTCTACGGCAACACCCGCGCCTTCTTCGCGCTCGAAGCCACGCACGACCGGCTGGTGGTCACGGCCGAGAGCGTGGTCGATACCTCGGTGCCAATGCTCTCGGACGCCATCGCCCGCGAGCTGCCCTGGGAGACTGTGCGCGAGCGTTTCCGCTTCCGCAAGGACGCCACCTTCGACGCGGCCTCCGAGTTCGTCTTTCCCTCGCCCTACGTGCCGCGCCACGACGACTTTGCCGCCTACGCGCGCACGAGCTTCGCGCCCGGACGGCCCACCTTCGACGTGGCGATGGACCTCACCGAGCGCATGTACCGCGACTTCGACTACGACGCCGACAGCACCGAGATCAACACCCCCGCCGTCGAGGCGCTGGCCCAGCGCAAGGGTGTGTGCCAGGACTTCGCGCACATCATGATCGCGTGCTTTCGCACGCTGGGCCTGCCCGCGCGCTACGTGAGCGGCTACCTGCTCACGCAACCGCCGCCGGGCCAGCCGCGTCTCGTGGGCGCCGATGCCTCGCACGCGTGGGTGTCGGTGTACCTGCCCGGCGAGAGCGGCGAAGGCGACGGCGGCTGGGCCGACTTCGACCCCACCAACGGCCGCCAGCCGGGCGAGGACTACGTCACGCTGGCCATCGGCCGCGACTACTCCGACGTCTCGCCGATGCGCGGCGTACTGCATGGCGGCGCAAGGCACACGCTCAGCGTCGGGGTGACCGTGCAGCCGGTGGGGGAAGTGGTCCAGCTCGCCTCGCAAAGCCAGACACAATCGACATCCCAAGACAAGGAGTCTCCATGAGCGTTTACGACAAACTTTCCAGCCTCGGCATCACCCTGCCCCCGGTCTCGGCCCCCGCCGCCGCCTACGTGCCTTTCGTGCAGACCGGCAACCTCGTGTTCCTGTCGGGCCACATCGCCAAGAAGGACGGCAAGGTCTGGGCCGGCCAGCTCGGCGTGAACATCACCACCGAGGAAGGCAAGCAGGCCGCACGCGCCATCGCCATCGATCTCCTGGGCACGCTGCACGCGGCCGTGGGCGACCTCAACAAGGTCAAGCGCATCGTCAAGGTGATGAGCCTCGTGAACTCGGTCGGCACCTTCACCGAACAGCACCTGGTGACCAACGGCGCGAGCGAATTCTTCGCCGAAGTCTTCGGCCCCGAAAAGGGTGCGCATGCGCGCAGCGCGTTCGGCGTGGCACAGATCCCGATGGGCGCCTGCGTCGAGATCGAACTGATCGCCGAAGTCGGTTGATCCGACTGAGAAAAAATGCCCCGCCGGTCGGGGCTTTTTCTTTTTTGAAGCCTTCAACGCCATGAACATCGTCCTGCGCACCTTCGCCTCGACTGCGCTTTTGCTCGCTGCCCTGCAACCGGGCGGCGCATCCGCGCAATCGCTCAGTTGCGGCGGCTTTCTCGCAGGCGTCGGCGAATCGAAGTTCTCCGTGCTCAACAAATGCGGCGAGCCGGTCTTGAAGGACATCGTCTGTGTTCCTCGCCCGCAGGTCGAAGTGATCGTCGCGCCGGGCCTGCGGGGCGGCGGCACGCGGCAGATCATCAGCCAGCAGTGCATTCCGATGGAAGACTGGACCTACCACCGCGGCCAGGGCAACTTCCTCGGGATCGTGCGGTTCTATAACGGCGCGGTCGAATCAGTGCGAGACGGCGATCGGGTGCAGTGACCTAACTGCCGAAGCTCTCCTCCAGAAACTCGATCAACGCCTGTACCCGCGCCGTGCGCCCCTTGCGGGTCGGCACCAGCAGCACGACCGGTGCGCTGTCGAACTCCCAATCTTTCAGCACCCGCACCAGCGAGCCCCGTGCAATCGCGTCCGCCGCGTCCCATTCGGAGCGCAGCACCAGCCCCATGCCTTGCTCGGCCCAGTGCCGGGCCACGCTGCCGTCGTTGGTGACGAAGGCCGGCGCGATGCGCAGCGTTTCGCGCGCACCGGTGCGTCGTTGCGCCTTCGGCTTTGCTGCGCGGCGCACATGCCACAGCGTGACGTCTTCGTCGTTCTCGCGGATGACGATGCAGTCGTGCCCCACCATCACGTCGCGTGGAACGCGGGGCCTGCCGCGTGCGCGCAAGTACTCGGGGCTCGCGCACAGCCAGCGCTCGTTGGTGCTCAGCGTGCGCGCGACCCACGACGAATCGCGCACCGCGCCGATATGGATGATCGCGTCGGCATCGTGCCGGTCGGGCCACGGCGTCTCGCGCAGGTCGAACTGGATGTGCAGGCCCGGATGCAGCCGGGCGAAGCGCGCGAGCATCGGCGCCACGTACTGCCGGCCGTAGCCGAAGGGCGCGGCGATGCGCAAGGTGCCGGTGAGCCGGCGATCGTCGCGCAACATCGATTCGCGCAGGCCCTCGATCTGTCCGAGCAGCGCCGCGGCCTCGCGCGCGAAGCGTTCGCCCTCGGCCGTGAGGCTGAGGCGCCGCGCCGTTCGGGTGGCCAGCGACAGGCCGAGCGTGACTTCGAGCTTGCGCAGACGCATCGACAGCGCGGGCGGCGTGACGTCGAGCGAACGTGCCGCGGCGCTCAACGAAGGCTCGCGCAACAGGGCCGCCGCAAGTTGCATGTCTTCGATCTGGATCATTAAGCTGTGCTGAACGATTGATGAGTTCGCATTGAAGCACAACGATGGTCTCAAACCGTACAGTCGATACGCATGCAAGCCCCCATCACCTCACGCAGCGCCTACCCGCCCGCCGTGCTCTTCGACCTGCTCACCGCCCTGCTCGACTCCTGGACCGTCTGGAATGCCGCTGCCGGCTCCGAAGAGAAAGGCCGCGCGTGGCGCGCCGAATACCTGCGGCTCACCTACGGCTGCGGCGCCTATGTGCCCTACGAGCAGTTGGTGAAAGACGCCGCCCGCCGCACCGGCATGGCCGACACAGCACCCGACGCGCTCGAAGCGCACTGGGACGAACTGCCCGCATGGGACGGCGCACGAGAACTGCTGCTGGCACTCAAGCCGCACTGCAAGCTCGCGGTGGTCACCAACTGCTCGCGCCGTCTCGGCCATCGCGCGGCTGCGTTGCTCGGCGTCGATTGGGACGTGGTCGTCACCTCCGAAGAAGCCGGCTTCTACAAGCCCGATCCGCGCCCCTACCGCATGGCGCTCGACCGGCTGGGCGTGCAGGCCAGCGACGCCGCCTTCGTCGCCGGCTCGGGCTACGACATGTTCGGCACCTCGGCCGTGGGCCTTCGCACCTTCTGGCACAACCGCGTCGGGCTCGCCTTGCCGAACGGCGCGCCGCCGCCCGAGCAGCAAGCCGCCATGCTCGCGCCGGCGCTGCCGTGGCTCCAATCCTTCGCCTCGAACACCTGAACGGACACACCATGAACACCCTCGCCACCCTCGCCACCATCGACACGCCCGCCGCCATCGTCGAGCGGCCGCGCATGCAGCACAACATCGCGCGGATGCAGGCGCGCATGAACGCACTCGGCGTGCGCTTCCGCCCGCATGTGAAGACCAGCAAGTGCATCGACGTGGCGCGTGCGCAGCGCGATGCGGGCGCGCAGGGCATCACCGTCTCCACGCTGAAGGAGGCCGAACAATTCTTCGTTGCGGGCTTCACCGACATCCTCTACGCCGTCGGCATGGCACAGCGCCGGCTGCCGCACGCGCTCGAACTGCGCCGTCGCGGCTGCGCGCTGTCGATCATCACGGACGGCGTCGCATCGGCGCGCGCCATCGCCGAGTTCGGCCGCGCGAACGGCGAGGCCTTTGACGTGTTGATCGAAGTCGACACCGACGGCCACCGCTCCGGCATCCGCCCCGACGACGACGTGCTGCTCGAGGTCGCCCATGTACTGCAGGACGGCGGCATGCGCTTGGCCGGCGTGATGACGCACGCAGGCTCCAGCTACGACCTCGACACGCCAGAAGCGCTCCAGGCCATGGCCGAGCAGGAGCGCGCCGGCTGTGTGCGCGCCGCACAGCGGTTGCGCGATGCCGGCCTGCCCTGCCCCATCGTCAGCGTGGGCTCCACGCCGACAGCGCTGATGGCCGAGCGCCTCGATGGCGTGACCGAAGTGCGGGCCGGCGTCTACGTGTTCTTCGATCTCGTGATGCGCAACGTCGGCGTCTGCAGCACCGACGAGATCGCGCTGAGCGTGCTCACCACAGTGATCGGCCACCAGGTCGAGAAAGGCTGGGCCATCGTCGATGCGGGCTGGATGGCGATGAGCCGCGACCGCGGCACGCAGAAGCAGAAGCGCGACTACGGCTACGGGCAGGTCTGCGGCCTCGACGGTGCAGTGCTCGACGGCTATGTGCTCAGCGGTGCGAACCAGGAGCACGGCATCGTGTCGCACGAAGGCGCGTCCGACACCGACATCGCGACGCGCTTTCCGATCGGCACGCGCCTGCGCATCCTGCCCAACCATGCGTGCGCCACCGGTGCGCAGTTCCCGGAATACCAGGCGCTTGGCGAAGACGGTGCGTTGCAGACGTGGGGACGCTTCCACGGCTGGTGACACGCTCAGGCCGCCGCGCGGCAGGGAAAACCCGCAGCGCCTCGGCGGGCTGCATACCTTCGAGCAGCGGGAAAACGCTAACTGCCTGCCTGCACGTTCTTCCTACAGTCGATCCCGCCCGACTGGACGCACAACAAAAGGAAGACAAGCGCCATGGAATTCGACTACGTGATCGTGGGCGGCGGCTCCGGCGGCGCCACGCTGGCCTCCCGCCTCAGCGAAGACCCAGGCGTGACGGTCTGCCTGATCGAAGCCGGTGGGGACGGCCGCGGCATCCTGGTGCGGGCACCCGCCGCCACCGTGGCGATGCTGCCGGGACGCCCGCCCATCAACAACTACGCCTACAAGACCGTGCCGCAGCCAGGCCTCGGCGGACGCAGCGGCTACCAGCCGCGCGGGCGCGGCCTCGGCGGATCGAGCGCGATCAACGCCATGCTCTACGTGCGCGGCCATCGCGACGACTACGACGACTGGGCGCGCGCCGGCTGCGAGGGCTGGTCGTTCGACGAGGTGCTGCCGTACTTCAAGCGCGCCGAGGGCAACGAGCGCGGCGAGAGCGTGCTGCACGGCGCCAGCGGGCCGCTGCAGGTGTCCGAGCAGCAGAGCCCGCGACCGATCACCGAAGACTTCATCCGCGCGGCTGCGGAGTGCGGCATTCCGCGCAACGACGATTTCAACGGCGCCGAGCAGGAAGGCGCGGGCCTCTATCAGGTCACGCAGTTCCATGGCGGTACGAAGAATGGTGAGCGCTGCTCGGCCGCCGCGGCGTACCTGCATCCGGTGATGCATGCGCGGCCCAACCTCACGGTGCTGACCGGTACGCAGGCCCTGCGCGTAGTGCTTGAGAACAGGCGCGCGACCGGCGTGGAAGTTCGGCGCGGTGGCAGCACCGAGGTCATTCGCGCCCATCGCGAAGTGGCGCTGTGCGGCGGTGCCTTCAACTCGCCGCAGCTGCTGATGCTCTCGGGCATCGGCGACCCGGCAGAGCTGGGCCGCCACGGCATCGCCGTGCGGCATGCGCTGCCGGGCGTCGGGCAGAACCTGCAGGACCACACCGACTTCATCCTCGCCTACACCTCGAAGGACATCGACCTCTTCGGCATCGGCGTGAAAGCCGGGTTGAAGCTGATGAAGGCGATCTTCGAGTGGCGCAAGAGCGGCAAGGGCATCGTCGCGACGCCCTTTGCCGAAGGCGGCGCCTTCATCAAGTCGTCGCCCGAGTTGCGCCGGCCCGACCTGCAGCTGCACTTCGTGATCGCGATCACCGACGACCATGCGCGCAAGCTGCACATGGGCTTCGGCTTCTCATGCCACGTGTGCGTGCTGCGCCCCAAGGGCCGGGGCGATGTGCGGCTGAACGACGCGAACCCGCTGTCGGCGCCGCGCATCGACCCACGGTTTCTGTCCGATGCCGAAGACATGGCGCTGCTGCTGCAGGGCGTGAAGAAGATGCGCGAGATCCTGCGCGCACCGGCGCTCCAGAAGTACCGGCACCGCGAGGTCTACACGGCCGATGCGCACACCGACGAAGAACTCGTGCAGCACATCCGCGCGCGCGCCGACACCATCTACCACCCGGTGGGCACCTGCAAGATGGGCGTGGATGCGATGGCGGTGGTCGACGCGCAACTGCGCGTGCACGGCATCGAGAACCTGCGCGTGGTCGACGCCTCGGTGATGCCGACGCTGATCGGCGGCAACACCAATGCGCCGACGATCATGATCGCCGAGCGTGCGGCGGATTGGATGCGCGGGCCGATCACGTTCGACCGCGCGGTAGTGGACGCTAGAGCGCCTGCGACGATCCCCGCACCATCAGTTCCCCTGGAAGCAGCAGTTGGCGCGGTGCTGAGTCCAGCCCTCGCAGCCGCTCGATCAGGCATGTAGCGGCGGTGCGGCCGATGGCGTCGGTGGGCTGTGCCACGGTGCTCAAGCCCGGGCCGATCAGCGAGGCCCATTCGGGATCGTCGAAGCCGACGAAGCCCAGGTCATTGCCGAACTGCAGGCCGAGCCGCGCCATCGCCTGTGCCACGCGCAGCGTGACCACGGCGTTACCCGCAACCACCGCGGCGCGGCGGCCGCGCTTCGCACGCTTGCGCAAGGCGGTCAATGCGGCATCGAGCGCATCGTTCTCGCCCTCGACCGATTCGAACACCTCGCCCGCCACACGAGGCTCGTGCGCCGACACGCAGGCACCGAACGCGGCTGTGCGCTCGCGCCGCGAGCTCACGCCCTTCTGCGGTTCGGTGACGTAGAGCAGTTCGCGGTAGCCGCCTTCCAGCAGATGCCCGCAGGTGGCCTGCATCGCCGCGTGGTTGTCGAGCGAGACGAAGTCGGTGTGCATGCCGGTGTGGCGCCGGTCGACCAGCACCGCGGGCTTGCCGTGCAGCGTGACCGCATCGACCACGTTGCTGCCGCGCCCGAGCGTGTTGAGGATGAAGCCGTCGACTTGGTAGCCCGCGAGCGCATCGATGGCCTCGCGCTCGCGTTCGCTCTCGTTGCCGAGGTTGAACAGCATCACGAGGTAGCCCGCGTCCTGGCAGGCCTTCTCGGCACCGCGCAGCACCGCGACCGAATACGGGTTCGTGATGTCGGCCACGATCAGACCGATGAGCCGCGAGCGGCCGTGGCTCAGGGCCTGCGCCATCGGGCTGGGCGAGTAGGCCAGTGCCGCAATTGCCACCTCGACGCGGGCGGCGATGTCGGGGCTGAGCAATCGCTCGCGGTGGTTGAGGAAGCGCGAGACGGTGGCTTTGGAAACGCCCGCCGCTTCGGCGACATCGGCGATGGTGGCGCGGCCCGTGGGCTTCATGCGTCGGTCTCGCTCCCTCTCCCCTTGGGGAGAGGGTTGGGGTGAGGGCCGGCGGCGGTGGCGAGGGCAGCGCTTGCACGACGGCCGCCACCCTCACCCCAACCCTCTCCCCAAGGGGAGAGGGAGCAATACACGGTGTTCATGCGGCGGCCGTGTCGTACGGCGCCGTCGGCTTCTCGCCGGCCAGCACCTGCAGCAGGTTGGTCGTCGCGAGTTCGGCCATCGCATGGCGCGTCTCGTGCGTGGCCGAGCCGATGTGCGGCAGCGGCGTCACGCGCGGGTGCGTGCGCAGCGGCGAATCGGCCGGCAGCGGCTCCTTCGCGAACACATCGAGGCCGGCGGCGCGCAGCGTGCCGTGGTCGAGTGCGTGGAGCAGTGCCTTTTCGTTCACCGTGGCGCCGCGTCCACCATTGATGAACGATGCGCCCGGCTTCATGCGCGCGAAAAAGGCGGCGTCGATCATGCCGCGCGTGGCGTCGGTCAGCGGCAGCATCGCGAGCACGATGTCGGCGCGCGCGAGCAGGTCGTCCAGCGGCGTGTGCATGGCGCGGCCCTGCAGCTCGGGCGCCTGCGTGGCCAGATCGACCGGTCGGCGCGCGTGATAGAGCACCGGCATGCCGAACCCCAGCGCCGCGCGCCGTGCCACCGCCTGGCCGATGCGGCCGAAGCCCAGGATGCCCAGCGTCTTGCCGTGCACGTCGGTGCCGAAGAGTTCTTCGCCGATGTTCTTGTTCCAGCGGCCTTCGCGTACGAGGTTCGAGAGCTCGACGACGCGGCGCTGCGTCGCCATGAGGATCGCGAACACCGTGTCGGCCACCGTCTCGGTGAGCACGTCGGGCGTGTGGCACAGCACGATGCCGCGCTTGTGCAGCTCGGCGAGCGGGTAGTTGTCGACGCCCACCGACACGCTCGAGATCACTTCGAGCTTCGGCGCCGCATCGAGCAGCGCGGCATCGACCGTGTGGCTCGATCCGATCAGGCCGTTTGCGGTGGCGAGCGCGGCGGCGAAGGCGTCGGGCTCCTTGCGCGGATCGGCCACGGTGACGTGGTGCGCGGCCTGCAGGCGCGCCAATTGGTCTTCGGGCAAGGGCCGGAAAACAAGCACGTTCTTTTGCTGTGTCATGGTCTTCAGAGTCCTGCTTCTTCGAGTTCGGCCCGCGTCGGCAGGCCTTCGGTATCGCCCAGCACTTGCACCGCGCGGGCGCCGATCCAGGCGCCGCGGCGCACCGCCTCGGGCACGCTCCGGCCTTCGAGCAAGGCGCTCACCACGCCGGCCGCGAAGCCGTCGCCCGCGCCCACGGTGTCGATCACTTCCTTCACCGGGAAGCCTTCGACGCGGCCGGTGCCGGCCACGTCGCTGTCGTAGTAGGCGCCCTCCGCGCCGAGCTTCACAACCACCAGCTTCGCGCCGCGCTCGCGGTAGAAGCGCGCGACGGCTTCCGGCTCGTCATGGCCGGTGAGCAGCAGTCCTTCTTCGATGCCGGGCAGCACCCAGTCGGCGCGCGAGGCGAGTTCGTTGATCCAGTGGCGCATCGTCTCGGTGGAAGACCACAGCGTAGGGCGCAGGTTGGTATCGAACGAGATGGTGCGGCCCGCGGCGCGCATCACCTCCATGGTCTTGAGCGCGGCCTGCAGGCTGGCCTCGGAGATCGCGGCGAACACGCCGGTTGCATGCAGGTGGCGCGCTGAGCGCAGCCAGGCTTCATCGATATCGGCCGGGCCCATCTGGCTCGCGGCCGAGCCCTTCCGGTGGTACTCGACCGGCGGGTCGCTGCCGTCGGTCACGCGGCCCTTGAACTGGAAGCCGGTGCGCTGCGTCGGGTCGCAGATGACGTGCGAGCAGTCGATGCCCTCGCCCTTCATCGTCGCGAGCAGCGCGCGCGCCATCGAGTCGGTGCCCAGGCGGCTCGCCCAGCCCACCTTGAGGCCCAGGCGCGACAGGCCGATGGCCACGTTGGTCTCGGCACCGGCGGTGCGCTTGTGGAACGACTGTGCGTCCTCCAGCGGCCCGGGCCGGTCCGCCACGAGCAGCATCATGGCCTCGCCGAACAGGGCGACATCGAAAGCGGTGGGTTCTGGCATGTGTGGTGGGTTCTACGCCCGTGCGGCGCGGATGAAGTCGATTTGCGAGCGGGTGACGGCCAGCAGGTCGTCACCCACCAGAGGGTATTCGATGGCGTGGGGCACGTCGGCGGGCAAGGCGCGCAACACCGCGCGCCACGGTGCGACCGAATCACCGAGCGGCACCGCCACCCATTTGTGCGGCAGGCGCTGCGCGCCCTTGCAGTGCACATAGCGCACGCGGTGGCCCAGCGCCTGTGCCGCCTGCAGCGGGCATTCGCCGAGCCAGTGCCAGTTGCCCATGTCGAAGGTCATGCCGAGCGGGATGCCGGCGCGGTCGGCCGCATCGAAGAAAGCCTGCAATGCGGGCAGCGTGCCGGCGCGCACGGTCTGGTCGTTCTCGATCAGCAGCTCGACGCGGGTCTCGGCAAGCTCCACCTTCAGACCCCAGAGCGAGCCATGCGAAGACGCCTGGAAATCGCCGATGGACATCTTGAGCCGCTTCGCGCCGACGCGCGTTGCAGCGGCGATGCCTCGCTTGAGCGCCGCGCTGTCGAGCCAGCCGCCCTCGGCCCACAACCCCTCGGGGCTGGAGTACACGGAAGCAAGACCTTTGAGCGCGGGCAACTCGGCCTCCGCATCGCGCAGCATCTCGCCGCGCACTTCCACCGAATCGGCACCAGCGGCGCGCGCAAGCTGCGAGCACCAGAGCTGGCCGTGCCGCCCCACCTCGGCCGCGCCGAAGGACGACAGAGAAATCAGGACCTCGAAGGACATCGGTGGGCGATCAGTGGGCTTGGTGAGAACTGAGAATCTGGCCGAGGAACTGGCGCGTGCGCTCGTCCTTCGGGTTGCCGAAGAATTCTTCGGGCGGTGCCTGTTCGACGATCTTGCCTTCGGCCATGAAGATCACGCGATCGGCCACGCTGCGGGCAAAGCCCATCTCGTGCGTCACGCACAGCATGGTCATGCCGTCTTCGGCCAGGCCGATCATCGTATCGAGCACTTCCTTGACCATCTCGGGGTCGAGCGCCGAGGTGGGCTCGTCGAACAGCATGATCTTGGGCGCCATGCACAACGCACGCGCAATCGCCACGCGCTGCTGCTGGCCGCCCGAGAGCTGGCTCGGGTACTTGTTCGCCTGCTCGGGAATGCGCACGCGGGTGAGGTACTTCATCGCCACCTCTTCCGCCTGCGCCTTGGTCATGCCGCGCGAGCGCATCGGCGCGAGCGTGCAGTTCTGCAGGATGGTGAGGTGCGGGAACAGGTTGAACTGCTGGAACACCATGCCGACTTCGGCGCGCACCGCATCCACGTTCTTGCCGCCCGCGGTGAGGTCGATGCCATCGACCACGATGCGGCCCTTCTGCACCGTCTCCAGCCGGTTGATGCAGCGGATGAGCGTCGACTTGCCCGAGCCCGAGGGCCCGCAGATCACGATGCGCTCGCCCTGGCGCACCGACAGGTCGATGCCGGTCAACACCTGGAATTCACCGTACCACTTGTTGACCGCTTCCATGCGGATGATCGATTCCGTCGTCATGCCAGGGATTCCTTCAAGCGCTTTTGGCTTATTGCATCTTCGGCAGGTCGGCCTGCAGCCACTTTTGATAGAGCTTGTTCAGCTCGCCATTGGCGGTGTTCTTCGCAACGAAGTCGTTCACCGCCTTGGTCAGCTCTTCCTGGCCCGGACGCATCGCAATGCCCATCGACTGCTGCACCAGCGTGAACTTGTTTTCGTAGGTGCCGGCAGGCACGCGCTTGGCGATCTGCGCAGCGACGGTGACCGAGCAGCCGATCGCATCGACCTGGCCCGAGATCAGCGCCTGCATGGCGGAGGCGTCGTCGTCGAAGCGGCGGATCTCGGTGCCTTCGGGTGCGGCCTTGGTCACGGCCACGTCTTGCGTGGATGCACGGGCCACGCCCACGCGCAGGCCCTTCAGGTCGGTCGCTGCCTTGATGGGTGTCTTGGTCGCGCCGTACAGCACGATGGTCGCGGCCGCATAGGGCTGCGAGAACTGCACCTGCTTCGCGCGCTCGGGCGTCACGGCCAGCGAAGCGACCAGCAGGTCGACCTTGTTGGTCAGCAGGAACGGTATGCGGTTCGGACCGGTCACCGGCACGATGTTGGCCTTCACGCCCCAGTCCTTGGCCAGGAGCTTGGCCACGTCGGCGTCGTAGCCGTCGGGCTGGTTCTTCGCGTCGGTGGTGCCGTAAGGCGGAAAGTCGACCAGCATGCCGATGGTGATCTCGCCCTTCTTCTTGATGTCGGCCACGCTCTGCGCCGACGCGAAGGGTGCGAACACGGTCAATGCGGCGCCGAGGCCGAGGGCTGCGAGCGCTGCGCGGCGGGTAGAGGTACGGGTCATGGGTTGTGTCTCCTGAATTAAGAAAGGAAGCGACGAGAAAAACGAAAAACGAAATTGGGTCAGCGTGCGAGGGCGCGAGCGCGCTTGCGCTCCATGCGTGCGGCCAGCAACGACAGCGGCCAGCAGATCACGAAGTAGATCGCCGCCACCACCGAGAACACGATGAGCGGCTGGAAGGTGGCGTTGTTGATGATCTGCCCCGCGCGGGTGATCTCGGTGAAGCCGATGATGGCCGCGAGCGAGGTGCCCTTGATGATCTGCACGAGATACCCCACCGTGGGCGCGAGCGCGATCTTGAAGGCCTGCGGCAGCACCACATCACGCATGCGCGCACCGTACTTGAGGCTCAGCGCCTCCGCCGCTTCCCACTGGCCGCGCGGAATGGCTTCGATGCAGCCGCGCCAGATCTCGCCGAGGAACGCCGCGCTGTTCAGGATGAGCGCCACGCCTGCCGCGATCCACGGGTTGATGTCCAGCCCCAGCACCGGCGCGCCGAAGAAGATCAAGAAGAGCTGCAGCAGCAGCGGCGTGCCCTGGAACACCTGGATGAAGACCATCGAGGCGTTGCGCGCCCAGGTCGAATCGGAGGTGCGCATGAGCGCGATGATCAAGCCCAGGATCGCGCCGCCGACGAACGCGATGGCCGACAGCGCCAGCGTCCACTGGGCCGCTTCGAGGATGAAAAGGAATTCGGGAAAGCCGAAGGTACGCATGATGTTGTCTTCCGTGCGGCTCGCGTTACCGGCGGTCCGGATAGTTGAGCGTGCGCTTGTAGATCAGCTTGAACATCGCCGAGAACGCCAGCGCCAGCGCCAGGTAGATGGCGGCCACCACGATGTAGATCTCGAAGCTGCGGAAGGTCTGCGACTGCAGGTTGGCGGCCACCGAGGTCAGGTCGTCCGCCGAGATGACCGACACCACCGCCGAGCTCAGCATCAAGAGGATGAACTGGCTCGTGAGCGCCGGATAGATCGCCTTCAGCGCGGGCTTGATGATGACGAAGCGGAAGATCTCCCAGGGCTTGAGGTTCAGCGCCCTGCCCGCTTCGATCTGCCCCTTGGGAATCGACTCGATGCCCGCGCGGATGATCTCGGTCGCATACGCGCCCAGGTTCACCACCATCGCCACCAGCGCCGCCGTCTGCGGCGACCAGCGCAGGCCGATGGCCGGCAGCGCGAAGAAGAAAAAGAACAGCTGCACGAGGAACGGCGTGTTGCGGATCACCTCGATGTACGCATTGACGATGAAGCGCAGCCACCCCGGCCCCGAGGTCTTGCCCCAGGCGCAGAAAATCGCGACCACGAGGCCCAGCACCGTCGCGATGAGCGAGAGCTGGACCGTGATCCACGTGCCCTTGAGCAGCAGCGGCCAGGCAGCGAAGACGGCATCGAATTGAAACTGGTAGTTCATGGTTTGGCGTGCACGGAAGGGCCGTGCACAGGCCTCCAAAAGAATGCTTGCAGCTTATATGAAACCGGTTTCATAAATGACTAGGGATTCCCCTAGGTGGGCGTTTTGACCTACCTTCTGCCTACACTGAGCGATGCTGAACCCACACGCAGCCGCCCGGCCCACAGAGGCTCATGCACCTGTCTCGGGTGCGCCCGTTGTTCAGCATTTCAGGCAGGCACTGCTCTGGCCCCTTCGGCTGATGCCCTCGCCCGATGCCAAGCCCACGCACCACGGCCCCTGGCAAGTGCTGCGCGACATGGGCGATGCCTCTCCCTGGCGCGAAGAGGTCGACGAATACACCGGCGACAGCAGCCGCTTCCACGAGCGGCACTACAACGAGTTCGTGAGCTTCCTGCCGTATGTGCAGCGCTTTCTCTACGGCGAAGGACGCTCGCGCAACAAAGGCGACGACTCCGCCTCCGGCAACGATGGCGATTCGCCGATGCGCATCTTTCGCCGCCACGACATCGCCGCTGTGCGCGTGGTGTCGCAGCCCGGCGATGCGCCGATCACGCTCGACGTGGTGCACTGCGACCTCTACTTCTTCTTCGACATCGACGTGGTGCTGCTCAACCTCGAAGTCGGTGTAAACAACCTGAGCCTCGCAGAGGCGCAGGACATCCTTTACCGCTTCGGCCGCGCCTACCCCTCGGGCTGGGAGCCCGACGGCTCCGCGCTGCATTGCATGGCGAGCGTCGAATGGCTGGGCGCCGACCGCCGCGTGCTCGCGAGTTCCGATGCGCAGCAGCGCGAACACTTTCTCTCGCATGTGGCGCAGCATCGCGCGCCGCGCATCTCCTCGCACTGGGCCTACCTGATGCAGCCGCTGGTCAGCGACCATTCGGAAGACCCCGGCACGCTGCGCTATCGCCAGATCGAGTACTACCGCATGCCGGTGATGGCCTACCTCTCGATGGACGACCCACGCCGCCTCACGCGCGACGACTTCGTGCGCCTCGCGCTGGTCACGGGCGCAGGCACGACCGACGCCCACCTGCCCTACGCCGATCACCACCTCGCCGACTTCGAGCACAAGTACTGCTACGACCGCTTCTGGGTCGACGCGGGCGCCGCACCCAACACGCGCTACCTGTGCAACGGCCACGCGCTGATCGTGGTGGGCGATGCGCACTCCGAGTTCTTCTGCTGCCGCGACCGCGGCGTGCTCGCGCAGTTCAGGCACCAGCACTTCCTGCTGTTCCTCATCGCGCATTTCCAGAAGGCATCGCTCCTGATGTTCTCGGACCAACTGGTCGAGGCGCTCAAGCGGCTGGACATCCGCAGCACGCCGAGCGTGAAGCAGTTCAAGCGCGCGATCCGTTCGAGTTTCGAGCGGTTCCTGCGCTTCACGCACCGCTACTGGTTTCACGAGATCTCCGAACAGGCGCAGGTGCGCGCGCTCTCGCACATGTGCGCCGCGCACCTCGGGCTCGACCCGCTGTACGACGAAGTCAAGGCACGCATCGCCGACATGAACACCTACCTCGATGCCGACAGCCTGCGCCGGCAAGCGAGCACCGTCGTGCGGCTCACGGTGGTCACGCTGTTCGGGCTGATCGGCACCGTCACCACGGGCTTTCTCGGCATGAATCTGCTGGCTGAAGCCGATGCGCCGCTCTGGCGCAAGGCGATCTGGTTCGGCGTGGTGTTCGTTGCGACCACGTGGCTCACGATCTACACGATGGTGAAGTCGCAGCGGCTGTCGGACTTCATCGATGCGCTGTCGAACGATCGGCTCGGGTTTCGCGGAAAGCTGGCTGCGCTGGCGCGGGTGTGGCGCCCTGGGTCTGATTAAGTCCGTCCTGTTCAGGGCGGCGATCACCGGTCGATCGGCCAGCACCACGACAGCGCCTTGTGCGCGCAGGGCATCGGGTGCTCCCCGCAGCGAAATCAAGGAGGAGGCGAAGCCGGGGGACATTCGCGGAGGGGAGTACCCGGTGGCCTGTGCGCACGCCCCGAACACCCATGCGAGCAAGACCGAACGCGAACTAAGATCGCGCCCTCCCCGCTTCCTGCACAGGCCCAAGAATGCGCATCGCCTTCGTCTCCGACATCCACGGAAACCTCCCCGCACTCGAAGCCGTGGTCGAGGACATCGAACGCCGCGGTGTGGACGACATCGTCAACCTGGGCGACAGCCTCTCGGGCCCGCTGATGCCGCTGGAGACCGCCCAGTTCCTGATGGCGCAGGACTGGGTGCAGCTCGCCGGCAACCATGAGCGCCAGTTGCTCACCGTACCCCCAGACAAGCGCGGCGCATCCGATGCATTCGCGCACGCACGGCTCGGTGCGAAGGAGTTCGATTGGATGGCATCGCTTGGGCATACGCACCGCTTCAGCGCGGACGTGATGCTCTGCCACGGCACACCGGCGAGCGATCTCGAATACTTCCTGGAAACCGTCGAGCCCGACGACTTCCGCACGGCCACGCAGGCGGAAATCGATGCGCGGCTCGGCGACATCGACGCAGCGTTGATCGCCTGCGGGCACACGCATGTGCCGCGCGTGGCGCGTGCGTCCAGCGGACAACTGATCGTCAACCCAGGCAGCGTCGGCCTGCCGGCGTACGGCGACATCCATCCCTATCCGCACGCCGTCGAAACCGGCTCGCCCCATGCGCGCTACGCCATCGTCGAACAGCGCGACGGCGACTGGACCGCCAGGCTCATCACCGTTCCGTACGACCACACGGCCATGGCGAAACTTGCATTGGAGAACGGACGGCCGGACTGGGCCCATGCGCTCAAGACAGGGCGCATGCCCTGAAGATCAATCGCTCAACACGATCTTCGCGCTGTCGACCGCGCTGATGCGCACGCCGAAGCTCGTGATGTCTACCAGCGTCGCGTTGTGGTGCGCGCGGATGAAGGCGCCGGTGGCATGCGGCTTGTCGTGCGAGGTGTGCGCATCGGCCGCGAGCACCACTTCGTAGCCCAGTGCGGCCGCGCGGCGGACGGTGGTGTCCACGCAGAATTCCGACGAGTAGCCGCAGACCACCACACGTCGCACGCCCTGCCCCATGAGCCACGCTTCGAGCGGTGTGCGGAGGAACGAGTCGGGTGTGGTCTTGCGGATCCGGGTGTCGGCCGCATCGACTTGCAGCGCATCGGCAAGCTGCCAGCGTTCGGAATCGAATTCCAGATCGACCGCGTTCTCGTGCTGGATGAAGGCCACCGGTGCGCCAGCCGCGCGGGCCCGCACGGTGAGCGCGTTGATGCGCTCGATCACTTCTCCGGCCTCGTGCGGTCGCGGCGGGTCGTCGCAAAGGCCGCGTTGCACATCGATGACGAGAACTGCAGTTTTCATGGTGCTGGTTAGAAGGCAATGCCCTTGACCGACCAGAGGATGGCACCGGACAAGAGAGTGGAGATGATTGCAACGACCGCACTGGCACCGAACGAGGTGCCGATGCCGATCTGGAAACCCAGCGTGTAGGCCACGAAGAGCCCCGCCATCACCGCGATCGCGGGCAGCCCCTCGACATGGTGAATGCCGGTTCCGCTGGAGAAGCTCATGTAGACCAGCAACACCAGCGCCACCAGCAGGGATGCATAGAACACCGACTTGAACGACTCGCCCAGGCTCGGCGACACGCCCGCCACGACCTGCGCCGAGACCTTCACCACCACCGTCACGAACAGCACCAGCGCGCAGACCGCGACAGCGAGCTTGAGCGGCGTCATGAACGCGAAGAAGATGAGCGCGCCGACGAAGAGGAGGTAATGCATGTGAGGTGCGATTGTGGGGCCGGGGGCATGCGTTGCGGCCTCTCAGCCTCTCAACTCCAGGCGCTCACTTCCAGCCGCACCTTGCCGGAGATGCCCGGCGCTGCCGCCGCAGCACCGAGGCTGGAGAGCGGCACGACGAACTGCAGCTTGCCGCCGGCCAGTTGCTTCGGACTGATCGGCAGCGACGCCTGCCCCGCCGTGTCGGTCTGCCAGCCGTACTTGAGGTTCCAGTTCTGCGCCGGGTCGTCGGCCTGGGGCGGCGCGATCTCGATGACGAGCGTGTCGCGAAAGAGTGAGCTTCCTTCGTAGTGCCCGTCGAGCCAGAACTTCTTGTTCACCTGGTAGTCGGGCACGCGCACGCCCAGCGTCATGGCGTAGGCCAGCGTCGGGCGGTCCTGGTTGACGCGGGCCTTGTTGGCCAGGAACACGGTCGAGAGATAGATCGAGCGGCGCTCGGGCTTCTTCGGATCGGTCAGCTCCTTGTGCGTGCGGCAGGCGGGCGAGTCTTCTTCGGCCACGCGCCGGCTCAGGTACCAGCGCTTGCCGCGCGGCGCGGCCAGCAGCTCGACCTGGTAGAGCGCATCGATGTCGGCGTCCTTGGGCAGATCGGGCGGCAGGGTCACGCCGTCGACATCGAACCAGAGATCGACGCGCACATCGCCGAAGAGAAAGCGCACGAGGTTCTGATAGGCCTCCTCGGAGTTGACGATGCCGAAGTAGCCCGAATGCGAACGAAAGGCGTAGGCGGTGGCCACGGGCTGCGTCTTCTTGTTCGCGTCGATGGACCAGAGCGAGGCGTTCTCGATGCGCACCAGCCCGTCGCTGCCGTGGCCCGCGAACATGCGCGAGAGCCCCTTGGCGGTTTCGTAGTCACCCCGGTTGGAGCCGACCATGCAGAAGAAGCGCTCGGCCGGGAAGGCGGTGGCCGGCAGGTAGTCCATGCGGCCGTTGATGGCCGGCGTGGCGAGGAACTCGGACATCTTCTCGCGGTTGAAGGTGTTCATCTCGTTGGCCGTGAGCCAGGCCGGGATGTTGACGCCGCCCATGTCGATGCCGTTGTGCGGCGTGGCATAGGTGAACACCTTGTCGACGCAGGCCCGCGCGGCGGGGTCGCCCAGCGCCGGGTTCTGCAGGAAGGCGCGCACCACCAACCCGCCCATCGAATGCGCCACGAGGTAGCAGCGGAAGTCGGCTGCCGCGGCGGCCCCTTCGCGCTGCCCCACGAGGTCGCGCACCCGCAGGATCAGTTTGCTCAAACCCTGCGCGTAGAACTTGATGTTGCGCGCCTTGCCGTCACCCAGCAGTTCGGAGCCGGTGTCGTAGTAGCGGTAGATGATGACCGAGGCGGAGGGGATGCCGTCCACGTCCTTGCCGGTTGCGTCGGGCGAGGGCTTCCAGTCGTCGTCCAGGATGTCCAGGCCGTTCTGATAAACGCTCTGGTACTGGAAGTCGGCCAGGAGGCGCACCACCGGCGACTCGAAGACGAACTTCTGCGCGGGCGCGTCTTTCTTGACGGTGGCGCGGTAGACCGTGGAGCCCACGTTGAAGCCGCAGAACGGATCGGCCGCGGTCTCGTCGCGCTCGGATTCGGTCATGGCGTAGCCACGCACGTAGATGATGGGATAGCGGTTGCCGCTCATTTTTGTATCACCTTCTCCTGGCCCATGAAGGCCACGAGTGTGCCGCGCCGAAGCGGTGCGTGCCATAGGGCGCATGGCCTACGGACGGGCTTGGCTGGGCATGGCGCGCCTGTCTTGAAATTCCCCTGCCCGCCGAATGTTTCTGTCGCTGAAACCATTGAAACATTGGCTAGGGATAGTCTCGCGCCTCACCACAAACACACGTCCAGAGGTTCTTTCCATGGCTGACGATTCGGCTTCGCAGGGGTCCTACCTGCCCCAACTCCTGCGCCGGGGCACGGCGCTCGCCGCGGCCGGCTGCGCCTTCGTCGCGGGCTGCAGTGCCGCCGGCGGCGGTGAAACGCGCTACGAGAACTCGCCGCAGTTCCGGGACG
This sequence comes from Variovorax sp. W1I1, assembly GCF_030815625.1. Lineage (NCBI taxonomy): Bacteria > Pseudomonadati > Pseudomonadota > Betaproteobacteria > Burkholderiales > Comamonadaceae > Variovorax > Variovorax sp. W1I1. The sequence goes on from NZ_JAUSWZ010000001.1 coordinate 3,812,817, forward strand.
GCGTGTTCCAGAACATGGCCAACCCCGACGAGAAGCCCTCAGCCAGCGCCTGGCGCATCTGGTCGCGGTTCATCGTCGGCAGCAAGGTCGACACGGTGCCGGTCGATGCGATTCCTGTGCGCGAAATCAGCACGAAAGACCTGGACGCGCTCGACGTCAAGGCCAACCACGTGGTGCGGCTTGGCCACTCGTCGCACCTGCTCAAGCTGCAGGGCAAGTACTGGCTGATCGACCCGGTGTTCAGCGAGCGCGCATCGCCCGTGCAATGGGCCGGGCCGAAGCGCTTTCACAAGCCGCCGCTCACGCTGCAGCAGTTGCCGCCCATCGAAGGCGTGATCCTCTCGCACGACCACTACGACCACCTCGACGTGGCGACCATCGAATACCTCGCCAAGAGCGTGAAGCGCTATTTCGTGCCGCTGGGCGTGCGCTCGCGGCTGGTGGTGATGGGCGTGCTCGCCGACCGCGTGACCGAACTCGACTGGTGGCAGGACGCCGAGCACGACGGCGTGAAGCTCACGGCCACGCCCGCCCAGCATTTCTCGGGCCGCACGCTCTCCGACCGCGGCCGCACGCTGTGGGCCTCATGGGTGGTGCAGAGCGGCGAGCAGCGCATCTTCTACAGCGGCGACTCGGGCTACTTCCAGGGCTTCAAGCAGATCGGCGACCGCTTCGGCGGCTTCGACCTCGCGCTGATGGAAAACGGCGCCTACGACGCCTACTGGCCCGGCGTGCACATGACGCCCGAACAAAGCGTGCAGGCCTTCGAGGACCTGCGCGGCAAGGTGTTCTTCTCGGTGCACAACAGCACCTTCGATCTTTCGTTCCACACCTGGCACGACCCGCTGGACCGCATCGCGAGCCTCACCGAGGCCAAGAGAATCGAGCTGGCGACGCCGGTGATCGGCGAAGTGGTGACGGTGGGGCAGGCACGGACCAATACGCGGTGGTGGCAGGGGCTGCGCTAGCCCCTCGCCTGCACGCCCGGCCTACCTGCCGCCTTCGCGCCGCTCGCGCGCCCGGCGCACCTGCCGCGTCTCGATGGCCTGCGCCGCGGCGCGGTCCTTCTCGCGCCGCTTGGCCGCCCGCTTCATCCGGAAGTGCCGGCCCACCAGGAAGCTCGCGAGGCCGGTGACCACTGCGATGAACAGGCCGATGACGCTGATGTCGATGCCGCCCATCACAGCACCCGCACGATGCTGGCCGGCTTGAAGCCCAGGTCGGCCGCCTTGCCCTTGCGCGCACGGGTGCCGCGTGCGTTGTTGAGGGTGCGGATTTCCAGCGTCTCGTCGCGCTCCTTGCCGCCGCGGCCGATGCCTTCGATCTTCACGCTGCGCGTGTAGGCCGCGGCGCCCGCGAGGGTGTCCTTGGGTTCCAGGTCGATCAGCGTGAGGCCGCGGCCGCCCTTGGGCAGGCTCTTGAGCTCGGCGATGTCGAAGGTCAGGATGCGGCCGCCGGTCGAGGCGCAGGCCACGTGCGTGGCGGCCGGCATCGGCTCGGCGCCGCTTGCGCCGCCCACCAGCGAGGGACGGCAGAGCTGTTCGCCCTCGCCCACGTCGATGAAGGCCTTGCCACCGCGCTGGCGCGACATCATGTTCTCGACCGTGGCGATGAAACCGTAGCCGCCGGTGTTGGCCAGCAGCACGCTGGCGCCCACCGGGCCCGCGAAGAAATGCGTGACGTGGGTGCCGGCATCGAGCTCGATGAGCGTGGTGACGGGCTGGCCGTCGCCGCGCGCGCCGGGGAGCGACGCCACGGGCACGGTGTAGACGCGCACGCTCTTGTCCTTGGAGGAGCCGAAGACCAGCAGCGTGTCGACGCTGCGGCATTCGAAGGCGCCATAGAGCGTGTCGCCCGACTTGAAGCTGTACTCGGGCGCGGTGCCGCCGTTGCCGGCAGCCTTCTCGCTCGCCCAGCCCTTCTGCGCGCGGACCCAGCCCTTCTGCGACACGATCACGGTGACGGGTTCGTCGACCACCTTCACTTCGGCCACGGCGCGCTTCTCGGCCTGGATCAGAGTGCGGCGCGGGTCTTCGAAGGTCTTGGCGTCGGCTTCGATTTCCTTGATCAGCAGGCGGCGCAGCGTGGCCGGGCTGCCGAGGATGTCTTCGAGCTTCTTCTGCTCTTCGCGCAGGCCCTTGAGCTCCTGTTCGATCTTGATGGCTTCGAGCCGCGCGAGTTGGCGCAGGCGGATTTCAAGAATGTCCTCGGCCTGCCGTTCGCTGAGATTGAAGCGCGCGATGAGCGCCGCCTTCGGATCTTCCGCCGCGCGGATGATCGCGATCACCTCGTCGATGTTCAGCAGCACCAGTTGCCGGCCTTCGAGGATGTGGATGCGCTCCAGCACCTTGTTCAGGCGATGCCGCGAGCGCTTCTCGACGGTGATCTCGCGGAACGCGATCCACTCGTTGAGCATCTGGCGCAGCGACTTCTGCGTCGGCTTGCCGTCGATGCCGACCATCGTGAGGTTGATCGGCGAAGAGGTTTCGAGCGAGGTCTGCGCGAGCAGCGTCGTGATGAATTCTTCCTGGCTGATGCGCGAGGTCTTGGGCTCGAACACCAGGCGCACGGCAGCGTCCTTGCTCGATTCGTCGCGCACCACGTCGAGCACAGACAGCATCGCGGCCTTCAGTTGCGTCTGGTCGGCCGAGAGCGCCTTCTTGCCGGCCTTGACCTTCGGATTGGTGATTTCCTCGATTTCCTCGAGCACCTTCTGCGTGCTGACGCCCGGCGGCAGTTCGTTGACCACGAGCTGCCATTGGCCACGCGCGAGATCTTCGATCTTCCAGCGCGCGCGCACCTTGAGCGAGCCGCGGCCGGTGCGGTAGGCGTCGGCGATATCGCTCGCGCCGCTGATGATCTGCGCCCCGCCCGGGTAGTCGGGGCCGGGCACGATGGCGAAGAGCTCTTCTTCGCTCAGCTTGCCGTTCGACTTGATCAGCGCGACGCAGGCGTCGGCGATCTCGCGCAGGTTGTGGCTCGGGATTTCGGTGGCCAAACCCACGGCGATGCCGCTCGCGCCGTTCAGCAGCGTGAACGGCAGCCGCGCGGGCAGGAGGCGCGGCTCTTCGGTGCTGCCGTCGTAGTTGGGAATGAAATCGACCGTGCCTTCGTCGATCTCGTCGAGCAAGAGGCTGGTGATGCGGGCAAGCCGCGCTTCGGTGTAGCGCATGGCCGCGGCGCCGTCGCCGTCGCGGCTGCCGAAGTTGCCCTGGCCATCGACCAGCGGGTAGCGCTGCGAGAAGTCTTGCGCCATGCGCACCAGCGCGTCGTAGGCGGCCTGGTCGCTGTGCGGGTGGAAACGGCCGAGCACGTCGCCGACCACGCGCGCGCTCTTGACGGGCTTGGCGCCCACGGTGCCATTGGTGCCGCCGAAGCCCAGGCCCATGCGCGACATCGAGTACAGGATGCGCCGCTGCACCGGCTTCTGGCCGTCGGACACATCGGGCAACGCCCGGCCCTTGACCACGCTGAGCGCGTATTCGAGGTAGGCGGTCTGCGCGTAGTCGGCCAGTGTGAGGGTGGTGTCGCCGTCGGTCGGGCCGCCAAGGTCGAGCGGAGGTTGGGAATCCATCGTCTGTCGTTTCCGGAAGATTTTTGTTGCTGTCTATTTATTCGGACATGGCCACCGAAGGCGCGCCCGTCATGGACGAGACCGGCACTTCGGGCATGTAGGGAGAGGTTGGCACGTCGGCCGCTTCCGGCAGAACGGGCGCGGCAGGCTTGGTGGCAGGCGAAGCAGCCGGCAGCCAGGGCCGGTCGGGCGGCATGTTGCCGCGGCCGACGGCACCGCCCATTTCCATGCGGATGCGGCCAGGCGACTTGCCGCCGCCACCGATGCGCCCCCCGGTCGCGCCGGGCTTCAGGTACGCGTAGAGCTGCAGCACTGTCTGCACGTAGTTCTGCGTTTCCTTGTAGTTCGGGATCTTGTTGCCCGCGCGCTGCACCGCCCCTTCGCCCGCGTTGTAGGCGGCCAGCGCCAGTTCGATCTGCCCAGGGAACATCGCGATCAGGTCGCGCAGGTAGCGGGAACCGGCGGCGATGTTGATGCGGGGGTCGAACAGCTTTTTCTCGATGCTCGTGCGCTTGTCCGCCGCAACGCCGTAGCGCTGCGCGGTCGCGGGCATGAGCTGCATGAGGCCCATCGCGCCTTTGGGCGAGACGGCCTGCGCATCGAAGCCGGATTCGGTGGCGATCAGCGCCTGCAGCAGTTCGTAGTCGATCGAATGCTTGTTCGACGCATCGCGCAGCGCTGCCTTGGCCGTCTTGTAGCTGGGCGAAGCCTCGAAGAGCGCCAGCAGGCTCTGCGACGCCGGCGGCACCTTGCCGTCGAACTTGCGCCCGCTGCGCGAGAGCGGCGAGATGCCCTGCGCGGTGTCGAAGCTCTGGCCGCCGCGAAAGAAGATCTGATAGCGCTCGTCGACCTTCTCGGCGGCGAAATGCGCGACGCCTTTGCTGTCGATGTAGCCGTAGATGTCAGCGGCGTGCGCCATTCCCTGCTGCAAGCACAGCAGCAAAGCCAACAGCAACGGACGCATGAAATCTGTGAGGGTCACGGGGGTCAAACATCGATGTCGACGTCGTCGGCGCGCAGTTCCATCAACTCGCGCCGGGCGGCCGCTTCGCCCTTGCCCATGAGCTTGGTGATCTCGCCTTGGGTAGATGTGAAGTCGAAGCGTCCCAGCTGCACCTGCATCAGGCGCCGGGTATCGGGATTGAGCGTGGTTTCCCACAATTGTTCCGCGCTCATCTCGCCCAGGCCCTTGAAGCGGCTGATGCTCCAGGCGCCTTCGCGCACGCCATCCTTGCGCAGCTTGTCGAGCGTGGCGGTCAGCTCGCCCTCGTCGAGCGCATAGACCTTGGAAGCCGGCTTCTTGCCGCGCGCGGGCGCATCGACCCGGAACAGCGGCGGCTTCGCGACATACACGTGGCCGGTTTCGATGAGTTTCGGAAAGTGACGGAAGAACAGCGTGAGCAGCAGCACCTGAATATGCGAGCCGTCCACGTCGGCATCGGAGAGGATGCAGATCTTTCCGTAGCGCAGGCCGCTCATGTCGGGCGAGTCGTTGGGACCGTGCGGATCGACGCCGACCGCCACCGAGATGTCGTGGATTTCGGTGTTGGCGAAGAGCCGGTCGCGCTCGACTTCCCAGGTGTTGAGCACCTTGCCGCGCAGCGGAAGGATGGCCTGGCTTTCCTTGTCGCGCCCCATCTTGGCGCTGCCGCCGGCGGAGTCGCCCTCGACCAGGAAGACCTCGTTGTGGCTGATGTCCTTGCTCTCGCAGTCGGTCAGCTTGCCGGGCAGCACGGCCACGCCGGAACCCTTGCGCTTCTCGACCTTCTGGCCGGCGCGCTGGCGGGTCTGTGCGGCCTTGATGGCGAGTTCGGCGAGCTTCTTGCCGTAGTCGACGTGCTGGTTGAGCCAGAGTTCGAGCGCGGGGCGCACGAAGCTCGACACCAGCCGCACCGCGTCGCGCGAATTCAGGCGCTCCTTGATCTGGCCCTGGAACTGCGGATCGAGCACCTTGGCGCTCAGCACGTACGAAGCGCGCGCGAACACGTCTTCCGGCAACAGCTTCACGCCCTTGGGCAGCAGCGAATGCAGTTCGATGAAGCCCTTCACCGCGGTGAAGAGACCATCGCGCAGGCCGCTCTCGTGGGTGCCGCCGGCGCTGGTGGGAATCAGGTTGACGTAGCTCTCGCGCACCGGCTGGCCGTCTTCGGTGAAGGCCACGCACCAGTCGGCGCCCTCGCCTTCGGCGAAGTTGTCGGCGTTCTTGTCGGCATGGCCGCTGCCCTCGAAGAGCGGGATCACCGGGTCGCCGTTGAGCGTCTGCATCAGGTAGTCGCTCAGGCCGCCCTTGTACAGCCACTGCTGGGTTTCCTTGGTCTTCTCGACCGTGAGCGTGACGCTCACGCCGGGCATCAGCACCGCCTTGCTGCGCAGCAGGTGCGTGAGTTCGCTCATCGGAAGCGCGGCGGTTTCGAAGTACTTGGCGTCGGGCCAGGCGCGCACGGTGGTGCCCTGCTTGCGCTCGCCGGCTTCGAGCTTGCGGATTTCGAGCGCCTCGATCACGTCGCCGGCGCTGAAGGCCAACCTGGCGATCGAGCCTTCGCGGTGGGAGGTGACTTCGAGCCGCTTCGAGAGCGCATTGGTCACCGACACGCCCACGCCGTGCAGGCCGCCCGAGAAGCTGTAGGCGCCGCCGGAGCCCTTGTCGAACTTGCCGCCGGCATGCAGGCGGGTGAACACCAGTTCGACCACGGGGGCTTTTTCCTCGGGATGCAGGCCGAACGGAATGCCGCGGCCGTCGTCTTCGATGCTCACCGAGTTGTCGGCATGCAGCGTGACCTTGATCTTCTTGCCATAGCCGGCCAGCGCCTCGTCGGCGGCGTTGTCGAGCACTTCCTGGATGATGTGCAGGGGGTTGTCGGTCCGGGTGTACATGCCCGGGCGCTGCTTGACGGGCTCGAGGCCCTTGAGCACGCGGATGGAGCCTTCCGAGTAGCCGGAAGCGGAGTCTGAGGTTGTCTTGGGAGGAGTCGCCATGGGGGCGGATTGTAGTCAGTCGCCGCCAAACAACTGGATACCCATACAGCAGGCGCTTTGATGCCGGATGCGCATTGAAACGGCGCCGATAAATCATCAATGGCTGGGGCCGCCTGCCTGCCTGCCGCAGCACGCAAATGGCTACATTCGACGGCATGCAAGCCTCCACGCCCACTCTCTCGATCAAGCAGGTGCTGTTCTGCGGCGCCATGATCGTCACGCTCTCGATGGGCATCCGCCACGGCTTCGGCCTCTGGCTGCAGCCGATCACGCAGGCGCAGGACTGGAGTCGGCAGACCTTCTCCTTCGCGCTCGCGATCCAGAACCTCTCCTGGGGCATTTTCGGGGTGTTCGCGGGCATGCTGGCCGACCGTTTCGGCGCGTTCCGGGTGCTGATCGGCGGTGCGATCTTCTACGGGCTGGGGCTGCTGGGCATGGCGCATTCGCCCACGCCGCTGCTGTTCACACTGAGCGCAGGCGTGCTGATCGGCGCGGCGCAGGCGGGCACGACCTACGCGGTGATCTACGGCGTGATCGGGCGGCAGATTCCGGCCGAGCGGCGCTCCTGGGCGATGGGCGTGGCCGCGGCGGCCGGCTCGTTCGGCCAGTTCCTGATGGCGCCGATCGAGGGCCGCCTGATCGGCCAACTGGGCTGGCAGACCGCCTTGGCCGTGCTCGCAGTGCTGGTTCTGGTGATCGTGCCGCTGGCCTTCGGCCTGCGCGAGCCGAAGACGGCGGCGCTCGCCGGGCACCGCGACCAGTCGGTGCTGCAGGCGGTGGGCGAAGCCTTCCGCTATCCGAGCTTCGGCCTCCTGATGGCGGGCTATTTCGTCTGCGGCTTCCAACTGGCCTTCATCGGCATCCACATGCCGACGTACCTGCGCGACCGGAGCCTGTCGGCCGATGTCGCCGGCTACGCGCTGGCGCTGATCGGGCTCTTCAATGTATTCGGCACCTACACGGTCGGCCTGCTGGGGCAGACGCTCGCCAAGCGCAAGATCCTCGCGGCGATCTACTTCGCGCGCGCAATCTCGATCGCGCTGTTCCTGATCGTGCCGATCTCGCCGATGAGCGTGTATGTTTTCTCGGCGGCGATGGGCTTCCTCTGGCTCTCGACGGTGCCCGCGACGAATGCGATCGTGGCGGGCATCTTCGGGGTGGCGCACCTGTCGATGCTCAGCGGCTTCGTATTCCTGAGCCACCAGGTCGGCTCGTTCCTGGGCGTGTGGCTCGGCGGCTACCTGTACGACACGACGGGCAGCTACGACATCGTCTGGTACATCGCGATTGCGCTGGGCGTGTTCGCGGCGCTGATCAACCTGCCGGTCAAGGAGCACGCCATCGCCCGCGCGGCGCGGCCGGCGGCCGTGCCGGGTTGATTGCGGGCAGACAATCGCACCATGACTCCGCAGATGCGCCATCACCTCGCACACGCCGGCTGGCTTGCGGCCGTAGCGGCGGCGCTGGCGGGCGTGTTCATGCTCTATACGCACCCGGAATTTCTCGTGACGCTGGTCGACCAGGTGTGGTCGTGCTTCTGAAGCAGGCTGAATTGCTATGAAAGATGTAGCGCCATTGCACGGCACGGGCACGCCTTCGGAATGGATCGTGCGCTGGTCGCACCTGCTGGCCGCCAATGCCACGGTGCTCGACGTGGCCTGCGGCGCAGGCCGGCACATGCAGTGGTTTGCCGGGCGCGGCCACCCTGTCACAGGCGTCGACCGGTCACCGGAAGCGACCGAGGCAGCCGGCGCCTTCGGGCAGGCGATCACGGCCGACATCGAATCAGGCCCCTGGCCCTTCACCGGCCAGACCTTCGGCGCAGTGGTCGTCACCAATTACCTGTGGCGCCCCCGCATGGCCGACATCGTGGCGGCCGTGGCCCCTGGCGGCGTGCTGCTCTACGAGACCTTCGCCGCCGGTAACGAAACGGTGGGCAAGCCGTCGCGAGCCGACTTCCTGCTGCAGCCCGGCGAGCTGCTCGCGGCCTGCGCGGAGCTGCGCGTGGTGGCCTACGAAAACGGGTTCCTCCCCGAACCGGCGCGCTTCGTGCAGCGCATTGCCGCCATCCGTGTGCCCGCGTCCCTTGCGGGCCCTCCGCTGCGCGCCCTCCTTAAGGGAAACTGAGGGGGCCGGGGGCGCTGCCTTGGCGGTGCCCGGAGTAAGTAGAATCGGCGCTTTCGTCCACCGACAAAGAGATTCCCCCTTGGAGCAACTGACAGGCAGCATCGTCGCGCTCGTCACGCCGATGCACGACGACGGCAGTGTCGACTACCCCGCCCTGCGGCGACTCATCGACTGGCACATCGACGAAGGCACCGACTGCCTTGGCGTGGTCGGCACCACCGGCGAATCGCCGACGGTCGATGTCGAAGAGCACTGCGAAATCATCCGCGTCTCGGTCGAGCAAGCCAAGGGCCGCGTGCCCGTGATGGCCGGCTGCGGCGCCAATTCGACCAAGGAAGCCATCGAGCTGGCCAAGTTCGCCAAGGGCGTTGGCGCCGATTCGCAATTGCAGGTCGTGCCCTACTACAACAAGCCCACGCAAGAGGGCCAGTACCAGCACTTCAAGGCCATCGCCGAGGCCGTGGGCGACTTGCCCATCGTGCTGTACAACGTGCCCGGCCGCACCGTCGCCGATATGGCGCACGACACGGTGCTGCGTCTCGCGCAGGTGCCCGGCATCATCGGCATCAAGGAAGCCACCGGCAACATCGAACGCGCCCAATGGCTCATTCGCGATGTGCCCAAGAACTTTGCCGTGTATTCCGGCGACGACCCGACCGCCGTTGCGCTCATGCTGTGCGGCGGCCAGGGCAACATCAGCGTCACCGCCAACATCGCGCCGCGCAAGATGCATGAACTGTGCGTGGCTGCCATCGCCGGCGACGTGAAGCGCGCGATGCAGATCCAGTTCGAACTCATGCCGCTGCACCGCAACCTGTTCGTCGAACCCAATCCGATTCCGCTCAAGTGGGCCATGGCCCGGCTCGGCCTCTGCGGCGGCGCCCTGAGGCTGCCGCTCACCGAACTCGGCGAAGCCAGCCGTCCGGCGGTCGAGGGCGCCCTGCGCGCCACCGGCCTGCTCAAGAACTGAGCCAATCCCCAATACGCCTGCGATCCGCTTTTTCCCTGGCCGCAACAAGGTTAAGCAACCTTTTGCCCGAACCGTGCTCAGAGATGGCGGGCACTGCGGCCCATAGATTGATCGAACCATTCCAACAAGGAAGACGACGTTGAAGAACCTTTCGCAACTTTCGCGATATGCACTGCTGACCACCCTGGTTGCCAGCCTCGCCGCCTGCTCCGTGCTCGAGAGCGACAAGATCGACTACAAGAGCGCCGGCAAGGCCCCAACGCTCGAAGTCCCGCCCGACCTGTCGCAACTCTCGCGCGACAACCGCTATGCGGTGCCCGGCGGCGCCGTCAGCGCCAATTCTTACCAGACCGGCATCGCCAATGCGCCGGGCGTGCCCACCGCCGTCGCCAACATCGGCGACGTGCGCATGGAACGCGCGGGCACGCAGCGCTGGATCGTCATCAACCGCACGCCCGACCAGCTCTGGGAGCCGGTGAAGGACTTCTGGCAGGAAAGCGGCTTCCTGCTGACCACCGAGCAGCGCAACCTCGGCATCATGGAAACCGACTGGGCCGAAAACCGCGCCAAGCTGCCGCAGGACATCATCCGCGGCACGCTGGGCAAGCTGGTCGACTCGGTCTACTCGACCGGCGAACTCGACCGCTTCCGCACCCGCATCGAACGCACGACCAACGGCACCGAGATCTTCATCAGCCACCGCGGCATGCAGGAGGTCTACAACAACTCGCGCCAGGACCAGACCGTGTGGCAGCCGCGCCCGAGCGACCCTGAACTCGAAACCGAGTTCCTGCGCCGCCTGATGGTCAAGCTGGGCGTCTCGCAAGAGCAGTCGAAGATCCTGGCCGCCACCTCGGCACCGGCAAAGACCGCGACCATCGCCAGCGTGGGCAACCAGCCCGTGGTGCAGATCAGCGAAGGCTTCGAGCGCGCATGGCGCCGCGTCGGCCTCGCCCTCGACCGCACCGGCTTCACCGTGGAAGACCGCGACCGCAGCGCCGGCATCTACTACGTGCGCTACGTGACGCCGAACCCCGACAAGAAGGAAGAAGGCTTCTTCGGCAAGCTGTTCAGCAGCTCGTCCAAGGACGAAAAGCCGATCAAGTTCCGCATCCTCGTGAAGAGCCAGGGCGAGTCGACCACCGTCTCGGTGCAGAACGAAGCCGGTGCGCCCGAAACCTCGGCCAACGCGCAGCGCATCGTCAAGGTCATCGCCGACGACCTGAAGTAACCCGCATGCTCCGCTTCCGAAGCCTCGGTAGCGGCAGCACGGGCAATGCCGCGCTGGTCGAGGCGACCAGCGCTGGCCGCACCTCCCGGCTCCTCGTCGACTGCGGCTTCGGCATCCGGCAGCTCGATCAGCGGCTGGCCCAGGCGGGGCTCGTCGCTGGCGACATCGACGCCATCTTTATCACCCACGAGCACGGCGACCACATCGGCTGCGCCCACACGCTCTCGCGGCGCAACCGTATTCCCGTCTGGATGAGCGAAGGCACCTGGCTCGCCACGGGTGGCCGCGACTTCGAGGGCCGGCTGAACCTGGCGCGCGACGACGCGGAGTTCGCCGTCGGCGATATCGGCGTGCAGCCCTTCACCGTGCCCCACGACGCGCGTGAGCCACTGCAGCTTCGCTGCACGGACGGCGCACGCACGCTGGGCGTATTGACCGACCTGGGCCACGCCACGGCCCACGTGCTGAATCGCCTGGCCGGCGTGCATGCGCTGCTGCTCGAGTTCAACCACGACAGCGATCTCCTGGCCAATTCGGCCTACCCGCCTTTCCTCAAGCTGCGCGTCGGCGGCAACTACGGGCACCTGTCGAATGCAGCGGCGGCGGAGATCGCGCGCGCGGTGCGCCACGACGGCCTGCGCCACGTGGTCGCAGCGCACTTGAGCGAGCAGAACAACCGGCCCGACATCGTGCGGCGCCTGATGGCCGAGGCGCTGGGTGGCCATGAGGCGGAAATGCTTACCGCCACCGCGGCCGAGGGCTCGCCCTGGCTCGATGTCTGACCGCCAGCTGACCTGTAGGCGACCCCAGTAGAAAAGCCGCCCTCGGGCGGCTTTCTGCTTGGTGAAGGACCTGGCTTATTGCTTGGGTGCTTCGTTCTTCTTCGCGGCCTCTGTCGCGGCATTTGCAGCGTCCAGCGCCGACGATGCGGCGGGTGAAGGTGCGCTCGCAGCCGATGAAGGTGCCGGCGCGGCGGCAGGCGGCGCCGCGGGTTCGGTCACGGGAGCGGGCGGAGGCGTCACGACCGCGGGAGCGGCGTCCTCTTTCTTGCCGCAGGCAACGAGTGCGGCAGCGGCGATCAACGAGGCAATCAGGACGGACGACGACTTCTTCATGAGAACTCCTTTGGCAAAGAATGTCTGGAACGAAAAAATTCTAGACCCGCATCTCCGCCTGAATGTGTCTCGCGGCCGCATTCGCGGCATTGGCTTACAAGCCGAGTGTCGATGCCGGAAATGCCGGCCGGCCCACACGCCAGCTCTCGTCGATGGCTTCGCGCAGTTCGCGGCGGGCGCGCGGATCGGCGCCGCAGACGCCGCGGCAGCGCTCGGGGTCGATGCGGTGCGCAAACCAGGTCGGCGTCCAGATCGCGCTCGGCACCTCGGTGCCGGCCGCCTTGGCGGCGGAACGGCATTCGATGATGTGGTCCCACATGCGGCGCCAGGGCACGAAGCGCGCATGGCCACGTTCGATCACGTCGAAGCGCTGCGCCAGCAGCACGAAGCGCCGGCCGCTGGCCGACCAGGCCTGCAGCGCCTCGATGCTGGCGCGCTCGCCCAGGGGCCAGTCGGCGAAGTCTGGATCGCTGAAGACGATTTCCTTCCAGCCTTCGCGCGCGGCGGCCGAGAGCGCATGGCGAACGATCGCGCCGAAAGCCTCTCGGCCGTCGAAGCGGCCCTCGGGCAACAGCGGCAGCGGCGAAGTGCTGTTGCCGTCAGTCGGCATGAACCCAGCCCGCCTCACACCACTCGCCCAGCAGCGCCAGCGCCCCTTCGCTGGCCCGCGCCAGCTCGCGCGGGCCGAGCGCGCGTCGGTCGGCCAGCTTGCGCATCAGCGCGGCATCGGCGCCACCTGCGCGGAAGCTCTCGCCGTTGATGTAGATGTGGCGCGTGTCGTAGAGCATGCGCGTGCGGCGGTCGAGCGCCACCTGCTGCATCGCGTCGGGCACGTCGCCGCCTTCGTCGAACCAGATGTTGGCCTTGGGCTCGGTCAGCGATTCGCCGAGGGCGCGGTCGATAGCGTCCGGGTCGCGCAGCGCGGCTTCGACGGCCTTGCGTGCGAAATCCTGCAGCGCGGTGGGCATCGCGGCCGGCGCGTCGACCGCGGGCTGCGTCGGATCGCGGTAGCGCGCCAGCTCCGCTGGGCCGGCGTCCTCGAGGTCTTCCGAATAGGCCTGCGCCATGCGCGCAAGCAGATCGGCGCCGAGCTCGCCCAGGGCAGACGAGCGCAGGCCGATGGAAAAGGTCATGCAGTCGTCGCCGACCGCGACGCCTTCATGGGCGTACTTCGGCGGCAGGTAGAGCATGTCGCCCGGCTCGAGCACGAAGGTCTCTTCCGGCTCGAAGTTCTCGAGGATCTTGAGCGGCACGTCCGGCTGCAGGCGCAGGTCGCCCTGCTTGCCGATGGACCAGCGACGGCGGCCCTGGGCCTGCAGCAGGAACACGTCGTAACTGTCGAAATGCGCACCGACACCGCCGGTGTCGCTCGCGTAGCTGATCATCAGGTCGTCCAGCCGCGCATCGGGCAGGAAGCGAAACTGCCGCAGCAGGTCGTGCACGCCGTCGTGGTGCAGGTCAACGCCTTGCACCAGCAGGGTCCAGGCGGGTTGCTTGAGGGGTGGCAGGGCACGTCTTGGCAGCGGGCCGTGCTTGAGCGACCAGCCGGCCTTGCCGTGGCGGATGAGGCGCGATTCCACCTCTTCGCGCTCGGCCAGCGCAAACAGCGCGCTGCGATCGATCGGTGGCACCATGGCGGGAATGGCCTGGCGGACCAGCAGCGGCTTCTTCTGCCAGTACCGCCGCATGAACTGCGCGGCGCTCAGGCCGCCGAGCAACGGCAGCGGTTGTGTAATCTCCATGGGAGAATTCTGCAATGGAAATCTCTGAACAATGCGTGGTCGGTTTGACCTGGACGATGAAAGACACGCTCGGCGACGTGCTGGATGTGCTCGACGAGCCGGTCGAATTCATGGTGGGCGGCGACGATCTTTTCGACGTCATCGAGGCGGCCTTGCAGGGCCATGAGCCTGGCGCCCGTGTGCAATTGCAGGTCGAACCCGAACAGGGCTTCGGCGACTTCAACGACCAGATGCTCTTCCTCGAGCCGCGCTCGTTGTTTCCCGAGGGCACGGAAGAAGGCATGACCTTCGACGGCTCCGCCCTGCCGAAGGGCGTGAGCGACAGCATCCCTCGGGACGCGCTCTACACGGTCGCCGAAATCTACCCCGACCACCTGGTGCTCGACGGCAACCATCCGCTGGCCGGGATCGCGATCCGCCTGGACATCACTGTGCGCTCGGTGCGCGAGGCGACGGAGGAAGAAGTCGGCCGCGGCACGGCCGGTACGGCCTTCTTCAAGGTGCCGCCGATGGCACCGGGCAACCAGATGCTGCACTGAGGACTGCAGACGTAAAAAAACCGGGCACTGCCCGGTTTTTTTACGTCTGCATAGACCGCTTACATGCGCGAAATCTGGCCGTTGTCGATGCGCACGCGGTCGCCGATGCGCAGGTCGCCCGGGCTTTGCACGTCGAACGCCCGATAACCGCCGTGGTCGGTCTGCACCGACACCCGATAGCTCTCGTAGGCACGCGGCCCGTTCTGCTGCGCCTCGATGGTGTTGCCCAGCAAGGCACCGCCCACGATGCCCAGCGCGGTCGCCGCGGCCCGGCCGTTGCCGCGCCCGAACTGGTTGCCGACCACGCCGCCGATGACGCCACCGGCGACAGCACCGCCGCCGGAAGTACCGGTGCCGGCAGTCTCGCTGCGCAGCACCTCGATGTTGGCCACATGGCCGTATTCGACGTGGGAAGCTTCGCGGTACTGGATGGCTTGCGGCGGCGCCTGGTAGGGATAGCGGGAGGTCTGGTAGACCGGCATGGGGGCGACACAGGCCGTGAGCGTGGCCAGGGCCAGCACGGAAGCGGTGACGGATACGAAGCGCATTGATATCTTCATGTTGGGAGGCTCCTCGAATAGAACTGCGCGAGAAAGTGCGCTGCCTGTGAATAACGCCGCAGCTTTCGCTGCGATGACGCAAGACACATGCTGAAACTTTCGAGCGCGGCGCCGCTGCGGCGGTTCCGCTCTTTACCCCTCGCTTACCTGGCAGTTACTCAGGCTGGCTTCAGCTTTTGGTGCTCGCTCAGTGCTTGCCCGTGGAGCCGTAGCCGCCCTCGCCGCGCTGCGACGCCTCGAATTCCGTGACCACCCGGAACTGCGCCTGCACCACCGGCACGATCACCAGTTGCGCGAGCCGCTCCATCGGCTGCAGCACGAAGGGCGTGTCGCTGCGGTTCCAGGCGCTGATCTTGAGTTCGCCCTGGTAGTCGCTGTCGATCAGCCCGACGAGGTTGCCCAGCACGATGCCGTGCTTGTGGCCCAGCCCCGAGCGCGGCAGGATCAGCGCCGCGAACGCCGGGTCGGCCAAGTGGATCGCGATGCCGGTGCCCACCAGTTGCCAGCCGTTGGGCTCCAGCGTGATCGGCGCATCGAGGCAGGCCCGCAGATCGAGGCCGGCGCTTCCGGGAGTGGCATATGCGGGCAATTGATCCACCATGCGTGGATCGAGGATACGAACGTCGACTTTCACTTACTTGCCTTGCTTTTGTTGCTGCTGTTCTCTTTGCTTGCGGGTGGCCTCTTCGAGCACCTGCTGCCACTTGGCCACGCCCGGCGTGAGCTTCAAACCCTTGAAAAAACTCTTGCCGAACCAGGCCGCCACGGCGAACCCTGCGACCAGCACGAAGAACGGCACGCCGATCGACCACAGCACCAGGAACACCAGCGCTCCCACCGCGCCCAGCACCTTGAGCAGCACCGGGTCGAACGCGCCCGGCTCCCGTTTCGGCACCGCGCCGTTCGGCAGGTCGGCGCGCTGCATCGCGGCCGAAACTGGGCCCTGCTGGCCGGGCGACTGGTTCATGCCGACATCCAGCCCGGGCTCCCCCGGCTGCGCCGGCCGTTTCGGCAGTGCCGCCCGCGCCGAAAGCTGCTCGACGTAGCGGGCGAAGTCGCCATTGGGCGGCGTGTTCGATTCGGTGTTCATCAGGCTCTCCAGTCGGGAAGTCGTGCGGCAATCTCCGTCATCAGTTCACGCGCCAGCGTGAGCTTGGGTGCGCGGGGCAGTTCGCGCACGCCCTTGGCGTCCACGAGCAGCAGTGCGTTGTCGTCCTGCCCGAAGGTCAGCGGTCCGATATTGCCCACCAGGAGCGGAATTCCCTTGCGCTCGCGCTTGGCCTTGGCGTGTTCGACGAGGTTCTCGCTCTCGGCCGCGAAGCCGACGCAGAACAGCTTCTTGGCCTGGGCCCGCTCGCTCTTGGCGACCGTGAGCAGGATGTCGGCGTTCTCGACGAAGTTGAGCACCGGCGTCTTGCCACTGCCGTCCTTCTTGATCTTCTGGTCGCTGTGCGTGGCCGGGCGCCAGTCGGCGACGGCGGCGGTAGCTACAAAAATGCTAGCGCTCTGCGCTGCGCGGGTGGTGGCTTCGAGCATGTCCTCTGCCGAAAGCACATCGACGCGGGTCACGCCGCGCGGCGTCGGCAGGTGCACGGGGCCAGCCACCAGCGTGACTTCGGCACCGGCCTCGCGGGCGGCGCGGGCAATGGCAAAACCCATCTTGCCGGACGAGTGATTGGTGATGCCGCGAATCGGGTCCAGCGCCTCGAAGGTCGGGCCCGCGGTGACCAGCACCTTCTGCCCTGCCAGCAGCTTGGGCTGAAAGAAAGCCGTGATGTCCTCGAGCAGTTGAGCCGGCTCGAGCATGCGCCCGTCGCCCGTTTCGCCGCAGGCCTGCCAGCCGCTGCCCACGCCCAGCACGGTCGCGCCGTCGGCCGACACCTGCATCAGGTTGCGCTGGGTGGCCGGGTGGGCCCACATCTCGCGATTCATGGCGGGGGCGATCAGGAGCGGAATGCGGTCCGTCGGGCGGGCCAGGCACATCAGGCTCAGCAGGTCGTCGGAGCGGCCCTGCACGAGGCGGGCGATGAAGTCGGCGCTGCATGGCGCCAGCACGATCGCATCGGCCTCTCGGCTCAGGTTGATGTGCGGCATGTTGTTCGGCTCGCGGGTGTCCCACTGCGAGGTGTAGACCGTGCGGCCGGAAAGCGCCTGCATCGTCACCGGCGTGATGAACTGCTCGGCGGCCTCGGTCATCACGACCTGGACGGTGGCGCCGGCCTTCACGAACAGCCGGCAAAGCTCGGCCGACTTGTAGCAGGCGATGCCGCCCGTGAGTCCCAGGACGATGTGTTTTCCAGCGAGATCTTGCATGGGCCGTATTGTGTATTGTTGCTCATAGGCCATCGAACAAATGGCAACAAGCCCCCAGCGGAAGGTGTCGCAAAGGGCACACCTATAATCGCAATTTCCCACTGCCCGGATTCACGCATCCGGAACTGGCATGACCAAATTTGTCTTCGTCACCGGTGGTGTCGTATCTTCCCTTGGCAAGGGAATCGCCTCCGCCTCTCTCGCTGCGATCCTCGAATCGCGCGGCCTCCAAGTCACCCTCATCAAGCTTGATCCGTACATCAATGTCGACCCCGGCACGATGTCGCCCTTCCAGCATGGCGAGGTGTTCGTCACCGATGACGGCGCCGAGACCGACCTCGACCTCGGCCACTACGAGCGCTTCATCAACACGCGGATGCGCAAGGCCAACAACTTCACGACCGGCCAGATCTACAAGACCGTGCTCGAGAAGGAGCGCCGCGGCGACTACCTCGGCAAGACGGTGCAGGTGATCCCGCACATCACCAACGAAATCCAGGAATACATCAAGCGCGGCGCCGGCATCGGCACCTCGCACGAGGTCGACGTGGCCATCGTCGAGATCGGCGGCACGGTCGGCGACATCGAGTCGCTGCCCTTCCTGGAAGCCGTGCGCCAGATGAGCCTGCGCAACGGCCCGAACAACTCCGCTTTCGTGCACCTGTCGTACGTGCCCTGGATCGCCGCCGCCGGTGAGCTCAAGACCAAGCCGACGCAGCACACGGCCAAGGAACTGCGCGCCATCGGCATCCAGGCCGACGTGCTGCTGTGCCGCGCCGACCGCCCGATTCCGGACGACGAACGCGCCAAGATCTCGCTGTTCTCCAACGTGCCCGAATGGGGCGTCATCTCCATGTGGGACGTGGACACCATCTACAAGGTGCCCCGCATGCTGCACGAGCAGGGCCTGGACGGCCTCATCTGCGACAAGCTGCGCATCAACACTCCGCCCGCCAAGCTGCAGCGCTGGGACGACCTGGTCTACGAGGTCGAGCATCCGCAGCAGGAAGTCTCGATCGCCATGGTCGGCAAGTACGTCGACCTGTCCGACAGCTACAAGTCGCTCAACGAGGCGCTGCGCCACGCCGGCATGAAGAACCATGCGCGCGTGAAGATCGACTACATCGACTCGGAAACCATCTCCGCGCAAGACGTGTCTCGCCTCGCGAAATACGACGCCATCCTCGTGCCCGGCGGCTTCGGCCAGCGCGGCGTGGAAGGCAAGATTTCCGCGGCCCGATTCGCCCGCGAAGGCAAGGTGCCGTACCTGGGCATCTGCCTGGGCATGCAGGTGGCCACCATCGAATACGCACGCCACGTGGCGGGCCTGAAGAACGCCAACAGCACCGAGTTCGACCCCGAGACGCCCACCCCCGTGATCGCGCTGATCACCGAATGGAAGGACGCCGACGGTACCGTGAAGACGCGCGATGCGAAGTCCGACCTCGGCGGCACCATGCGCCTAGGCGCGCAGAGCTCCGACGTTTCGCCCGGCACGCTGGCCCACAGCATCTACGGCGACGTGGTCACCGAGCGCCATCGCCACCGCTACGAAGCCAACGTCAACTACCTGGACGAGCTGCGCGCCGCCGGCCTCGTGATCTCCGCGCTCACGCAGCGCGAGCACCTGACCGAAATCGTCGAGCTGCCGCAGGACGTGCACCCGTGGTTCATGGGCGTGCAGTTCCACCCCGAGTTCAAGTCGACGCCGTGGGGCGGCCATCCGCTTTTCAACGCGTTCATCAAGGCAGCGCTCGATCACAAGGCCCAGGGCGCGGGCGGCTCGAAGAGCCTGAAGGCTGTTGCATGAGCCGTTGGGCCGCTTCGAAGGCGAACACCGCAGTGCGCAGCGTGGAGGCGTCCGAATGAGGCTCTGCGGGTTCGACGTCGGGCTGGACCAGCCCTTCTTCCTGATCGCCGGCCCCTGCGTGATCGAATCCGAGCAGCTGCAGATGGACACCGCCGGGACGCTGAAGGAAATCACCTCGGCGCTGGGCATTCCGTTCATCTTCAAGAGCAGCTTCGACAAGGCCAACCGCTCCTCGGGCACGAGCTTTCGCGGCCCGGGCCGCGACAAGGGCCTTGAAATCCTCGCCAAGGTGAAGCGCGAACTCGGCCTGCCGGTACTGACCGACGTGCACACCACCGAAGACATCGCCGAGGCCGCCAAGGTGGTCGACGTGCTACAGACGCCCGCGTTTCTCTGCCGCCAGACCGACTTCATCCACGCTGCGGCGCAGTCGGGCAAGCCGGTCAACATCAAGAAGGGCCAGTTCCTCGCGCCGCACGACATGAAGAACGTGATCGACAAGGCGCGTGCGGCCGCCAAGGAAGCGGGCCTGGACGAAGACAGCTTCATGGCCTGCGAACGCGGTGCGAGCTTCGGCTACAACAACCTCGTCTCGGACATGCGCTCGCTCGCGATCATGCGGGAGACGAAGGCGCCCGTGGTGTTCGACGCCACCCACTCGGTGCAGCTTCCCGGCGGCCAGGGCACGACCTCGGGCGGCCAGCGCGAGATGGTGCCCGTGCTCTCGCGCGCGGCCGTGGCCGTGGGCGTGGCCGGCCTCTTCATGGAGACGCACCCCGATCCCGCCAAGGCATTGAGCGACGGCCCCAACGCCGTGCCGCTCAAGCACATGAAGGCCCTGCTCGAGACGCTCGTCGCGCTCGACCGGGTCACCAAGAAAAACGCTTTCCTCGAGGACATCTTTCAGCAATGACCAGCGCCTACATCATCGCCAACGTCGAAGTCACCAACCCGGTGCAGTACGAGGACTACAAGAAGTGGTCCACCGAAGCCATGAAGGCGCACGGTGCCGAGGTGTGCGCGCGCGGCGGCAAGGTCGAAGTGCTCGAAGGCGACTGGGCGCCGCAGCGCATCGTGATCCTGAAGTTCCCGAGCGTCGAAGCCGCAAAGAAATTCAATGAATCGCCCGAATACGGCAAGGCGCGCACAGCGCGTCAGGGCGCCGCGATCATGCGCATGATCGTTGTCGAAGGTGTGTGATCCGTTTTATTTGAGAAAGACAAAAGATGAGTGCAATCGTTGACATCGTCGGCCGCGAAATTCTCGACAGCCGAGGCAACCCCACCGTCGAGTGCGACGTGCTGCTGGAGTCGGGCACCATGGGCCGCGCGGCCGTGCCCTCGGGCGCATCGACCGGCTCGCGCGAAGCCATCGAGCTGCGCGACGGCGACAAGAGCCGCTATCTCGGCAAGGGCGTGCTGAAGGCCGTCGAGAACATCAACACCGAGATCTCCGAAGCCGTGCTCGGCCTCGATGCCAGCGAACAGGCTTTTCTCGATCGCACGATGATCGACCTGGACGGCACCGACAACAAGGCGCGCCTGGGCGCCAACGCCACCCTCGCCGTCTCGATGGCCGTGGCCCGCGCCGCGGCCGAAGAATCGGGCCTGCCGCTGTACCGTTATTTCGGCGGCATGGGTGGCATGCAGCTGCCAGTGCCGATGATGAACGTCATCAACGGCGGCGCGCACGCCAACAACAGCCTCGACCTGCAGGAATTCATGATCATCCCCGTGGGCGCCAAGAGCTTCCGCGAGGCCGTGCGCTATGGCGCCGAAGTGTTCCATGCCCTGAAGAAGATCCTGGGCGACCGCGGCATCAGCACGGCGGTCGGCGACGAGGGCGGCTTCGCCCCCAGCGTCGAGAGCCACGAAGCGGCCATCCAGCTCATCCTCGAAGCCATCGACAAGGCCGGCTACACCGCGGGCGAGCAGATCGCTCTCGGCCTCGATTGCGCCGCCAGCGAGTTCTACAAGGACGGCAAGTACGTGCTGTCGGGCGAGAACCTCTCGCTCTCGGCCGAAAGCTGGACCGACATGCTCGCCAACTGGGTCGACAAGTACCCGATCATCAGCATCGAAGACGGCATGCACGAAGGCGACTGGGACGGCTGGAAGCACCTGACCGAGCGTCTGGGCAAGCGCGTGCAGCTGGTGGGCGACGACCTGTTCGTCACCAACACCAAGATCCTGCAAGAAGGCATCGACAAGGGCATCGCCAACTCGATCCTGATCAAGATCAACCAGATCGGCACGCTCACCGAGACCTTCGCCGCCATCGAGATGGCCAAGCGCGCGGGCTACACGGCCGTCATTTCGCACCGCTCGGGCGAAACCGAGGACAGCACCATCGCCGACATCGCCGTTGGCACCAACGCCGGCCAGATCAAGACCGGCTCGCTCTCGCGTTCGGACCGCATCGCCAAGTACAACCAGCTGCTGCGCATCGAAGAAGACCTCGGCGACATCGCCAGCTACCCCGGCCGCGGCGCGTTCTACAACCTCAAGTGATGCCAGCCACCCGGCTCGCCAGGCCACGCACTTCGCCGCTCCATCCGGAACGGCAGCGCGGCGGCCTCGGCGTGCGGGTGGCGTAGACAGACATTCACTCATGCGCGCGCGCTTCGTTCCTCCCATCGTCCTGCTGCTCCTGCTGGTCGTTCTCCAGTGGCAGCTGTGGAACGGGCGCGGCAGCGTGCGCGACGTCGCGCAACTGCAGACCAAGCTGACCGACCAGAAGGAAGCGAACGCCAAGGCCACGATCACCAACGAGCGGCTGGCCTCGGAGGTCAACGACCTGAAGGACGGGCTCGAGATGGTCGAAGAACGTGCGCGAGCGGAACTCGGCATGGTCAAGCCGAACGAAGTGTTCGTGCAAATCGCGCATTGACCCTTCAACACCCCGCCTGCTGATGCCCGAGTTCCTCTCGGCCCCCGCCTTCGCGCTCTGGGGCTCCCCCGTCAGCTGGCTCGAACTCGTGGCCGCCGTCCTCGCGCTCGCGATGGTCGGCTGCAACATGCGCGAGATCCACTGGGGCTGGCCGCTGGCCATTTTCAGTTCGCTGCTCTATGTCGTGGTCTTCGCCAAGGCGCGCATCTACGGCGATGCGTCGCTGCAGGTGTTCTTCGCCTTCGTCGCGCTGTGGGGCTGGTTCCAATGGCTGAGCGGCCATCGCAGCGACGGCAGTGCGCTGCATGTCAGCCGGCTCTCGTCGCGCGGCATCACGCTGACCCTTGCCGCCTGCGCCATCGCATGGCCCGCGGTCGCCCTTTTTCTTCGCCGCTTCACCGACACCGATGTGCCATGGTGGGACGGTTTCGCCACGGGCCTCAGCCTCGTCGGCCAGTTCCTGCTCGGGCGCAAGTTCATCGAGAACTGGCTCATCTGGCTGGCGGTGAACGTCGTGAGCGTGGGCCTGTTCATCCACAAGGGCCTGTGGCTCACCGTCGGCCTGTACGCCGTGTTCGCGGTGCTCAGCGTGGCCGGTTACCTGGCATGGCGGCGGCGCCTGCCGGCGCTGGAACGCGCATGACGCCGATGCTGCCGACCGGTTGCGTCATCGCGGTGCTGGGGGCCGAGAGCACCGGCAAGACCGAACTGGCGCGCGCCATCGCGCAGCGCCTGCAGGAGCGCGGCATTCCGGTGACGCTCGTGGGCGAGTACCTGCGCGAATGGTGCGATTGCGAAGGCCGCACGCCGCGCCCGGACGAGCAGCAGGCCATTGCCGACGAACAGACGCGCCGCATCGACGCCGCCGCCGCAACCGGCGTGGCGATCGCCGACACCACCGCGCTCATGACCGCGGTCTACAGCGAGCAGCTCTTCGACGACCGCTCGCTCTACGCTGGTGCCCTCGCAGCCCAGCGGCGCTACGCCATCACGCTGCTGACCGCGCTCGACATTCCCTGGGTCGCCGACCACCTGCGCGACGGCCCCCATGCCCGCCAGCCGACCGACACGCTCGTGCGCGCAGCGCTGACGGGCGCGAAGCTCTCGTTCACCGTCGTGCACGGCACCGGCGGCGAACGCCTGGCCAACGCGTGGAACGCCATCAACTCGATCGCCAGCGGCGAAGACCGCGAAACCCGTGCGCGTGCGCGCGGCAAGGCCGACGCAAAGCCCGCCGCGTGGACATGGCCTTGCGAGAAGTGTTCCGACCCGGAATGCGAACATCGGCTTTTCACAGACCTGATCGGGCGGCGCGAATAAGCACGCCGCCGTTCTTCTTCAACGGAGACCTGATGCCCCTGCACCCCGCCCCGCGCACCGCCTCCCTCCTGCCCCTCTTGCCCCTTTTCATCGCCGCGCTGCTGTCGGCCGGCCCGGCCCTCGCGGCGCCCGTCGCCGCCACCATCGAGAACGGCACCACGACCACGGCCTGCGCCGAGGAAGACAACGTCTCCATGGTGCTGCGCGGCGAGGGCATCCGCCACATGCGCATCGAGGCGCTGCAGCCCGACTACCTCGACAAGATCGGCAACGACGTCACCGCGCCTGATTTTTCGGGCTGCAATTTCGATGGTGGCGCGCATCCCACCGACCCCGCGCACCGCTTCAAGAAGCGCACCGTGGTGCTGCTGGACAACGCCGAGTGGCGCATCGTCGGCATGACGCTGCCCACCTTCTGGCGGCCGCAGCGCGTGCCGGTGCAGGTAGGCAAACGCAGCGACCGCGGCTTTCATCTGCTGCAGGTGTTCAAGAAGGAGAACGGCAAGGCGCTCGAGGCGATCGTGCTGTACCCGTCCGACGGCTACTGGCGCCTGAAGCCGCTGCCCGAGGCGCGCTTCGGCGATGGTGTGTACGGCTCGTCGTTCCTGCTGGGGCCGGTCGAGCAGGCCGGGCGGCCGGTGGTGAACATCGCGTCGATCCGCGTGGTGCCCAAGCCGCTGGCGATCCACCTGCGCTTCACGAACGGCGGCAGTGCCGTGGCGCGCGTGGACGAAATCAGCCGCAAGCGCACGGCGCTGGATGTGACGCTGTCGAAGCCCACCGCGAGTGCGCAACCCTTCGCGGTGTTGCGCTCGATGTACGTCACGCCCGACAACGCCGATATGAGCGAAGTGCGCTGGCAGGAGTCGCCGGGCGCCGCGCCGCAAGCCAAGCCTTTGCCCGAAGTGAAGTCGCTCAGCGCCACGCAGGTGCGCTTCGGCCGCAGCCTGCCTTCGAAGCACAACACGAGCGCGCCGGACATCGAGTTCAGCGGCTTCGACAACAACGGCGAAGCCCGCTAGGGCAGAAGGCAGAGCCAGCCGCCGCGCTGCGCCTTACTGAACGATCGAACTGCCCGGAATCTGATCCGTAGGCGGCCTGAAAATCTGCGCCGCATCGACCGCATCGAAGCGGTACTGCTTGCCGCAGAAGTCGCAGCCGACCTCGATGTCGCCGCGCTCGGCGAGGATCTCCTCGGCTTCTTCCACGCCGAGCCCGCGGATCATCTGCGCCACGCGCTCGCGGCCGCAGGTGCATGCGAAGTGCGGACCCTGCGGGCCGGCCTGCGGCTCGAAGCGCAGCAGCTTTTCTTCCCAGAACAGGCGGCGAAGAATGGTCTCGATGTCGAGCGTGAGCAGCTCGTCGCGCGTGAGGCTGGAGGCGAGGATCGAGATGCGGTTGTAGTCCTCGTTCAAGCCGATCTGGTCTTCGTTGGCCTGATCGCGGTCTTTGTCGGACGTGCCTTCGAGGTTGCCCTCGCCCTTCACGGGCAGGCGCTGGATCAAGAGGCCGGCCGCGACCTTGTCGTCGGCTGCGAGCACCAGCGTGGTGTCCAGCTGTTCGCTCTGCAGCATGTAGTGCTGCAGCACGTCGCTGAGTTTGCCGAGCTTCTCGCCTTCGTCGTCGAAAAGCGGCACGACGCCCTGGTAGGGGGTGGCGCCCGGGAGCTTGTCCTTGGGATCGAGCGTGATCGCACAGCGGCCCTTGTTGCTCACGTTGACCATGTCGGGCAGGCGCGCATCGGCCGGCAGGTCGCCGATCACCTTGGCGGTGGCGCGCAGGCTCAGGTCGGGCTTGGCCTCGGCCACGGCGACCTTGACGGGGCCGTCGCCGAAGATCTGCAGGATCAGCGCGCCGTTGAACTTGATGTTGGACTGCATCAGCGTGGCCGCAGCGGTCATCTCGCCGAGCAGCTCGGCCACGGGCGGCGGGTAGGCACCGGTGGCGGTGTTGGAGGCGCGCCGCGCAAGGATCTCCTGCCACGCATCTGTCAGGCGCACGATCATGCCGCGCACCGGCAGGCCATCGAACAGGAATTTGTGCAGCTCGCTCAAAACGGATTCTTTCTATTGGGCCTGCGCGGGGTCAGGCAATTTTCTTCAAGCCCTTCGCATAGCGAACGGCGTTTTCGACGTAATGGTCGGAACCATGGCGCAGGCGGGCGGCGTCTTCGTCGCTGATCGTGCGCATCACCTTGGCGGGCGAGCCGAAGATGAGGGAGTTGTCAGGAAACTCCTTGCCCTCGGTGACCACGCTGCCGGCGCCAACGATCGAATTGCGGCCGATCTTCGCGTTATTCAAGACCACCGCCTGGATGCCGATGAGCGAGTTGTCGCCGATGGTGCAGCCGTGCAGCATGACCTGGTGGCCGATGGTGACGTTCTCGCCCACGGTGAGCGGACTGCCGGGGTCGGAATGCAGCATCGACATGTCCTGCACGTTGCTGTTGCGGCCGATGGTCATGGTCTCGTTGTCGCCGCGCAGCACGGCGCCGAACCAGATGCTGGCGTTCTCGCCCAGCTTCACGTTGCCGATCACTTCGGCGCTGTCGGCGACCCAGGCGCCTGTGCCAAGTTGTGGCGCAACGCCGTCGAGTTCGTAGAGGGCCATCGTGGGGTCTCCGGGGGCAAAAACTAGAATTGTAGGGATGCACCCCCGATTGAGCGCGCTGGCCGCGCTGCGACTCTCCGATCCTGAACAAAAGGTGGCTGCAACACGCGCCACCGCAGCGCTGGCCGCTACCGATTCCATAGCAACCGACCCAATCCGCACCGAAGGCGACGACCTGGGCGTGCCGGGCCGCCCCGAGAAGCCCGTGCGCGTGTCCGCCACCGCGGTGCAGAAGCGCTCGCCCTTCACGCCCGAAGGCCGTGCCTCGCTGATCCATTCGATCTGCCACATCGAGTTCAACGCGATCAACCTCGCGCTCGATGCGGTCTGGCGCTACGACGGCATGCCCGAGGCCTACTACCGCGACTGGCTGCGCGTAGCCGACGAGGAGGCGCTGCACTTCACGCTGCTGCACACGCACCTGCGGGACATGGGCTGGCGCTACGGCGACTTCCCCGGCCACGACGGCCTGTGGAACATGTGCGAGAAGACCAAGGACGACGTGCTCGCCCGCATGGCGCTGGTGCCGCGCACGCTGGAGGCGCGCGGGCTCGACGCCACGCCGCTGATCCAGGCGAAGCTCCGGCGCGTCAACACGCCCGATGCGCTGCGCGCGGTGGAGATCCTGGACATCATCCTGCGCGACGAGGTGGGCCATGTCGCCATCGGCAATCACTGGTATCGCTGGCTCTGCGATCGCACGGGGCTCGATGCCGAAGCCAACTACCCGGCGCTCGTGGCGCGCTACGATGCGCCGCGCATCAGGCCCCCATTCAATCTCGAAGCCCGCAAGCGCGCGGGCTTCACCGCCGAAGAACTGCGCATGCTGGCAGCCGGCTCCGACACATCGACATGACCACCACTGCCTCCGTGATTTCCGACCAGACCTGGTCCCGCGCCGACCTCGTCGCCTGCCTGCAAGGCCGCGACGCACCCCTGCACTTCGAACGCTGCAACTTCGACGAAGCGGACCTGTCCCGGCTCGACCTGCGCGGCGCGCAATTCACGCTGTGCAACTTCGCCGAGACATCGTTCGACCGCGCACTGCTGTCGGAAACCCGCTGGGCCGGATGCCGGGCACGCCAGGCCGACTTCGGTCTCGCAGATCTCACGAACGCGCGCTTCCAGGACTGCGACCTCAACAACACGCAGTGGACCCGCGCCAAGCTGGCTTCCGCGCTCTTCAGCGGCGTGAAGCTCACGGGTGCGCACTTCGCCGAAGTCTCCGCGCTGGGCATCGTCTTCAAGGATTCGCTGCTGGTCGATGCGCACCTGCGCAGCCTGTCGTTCCGCAAGCAAACGCTCGCGCAACTGGACTTCTCCGAAGCCGACCTCTCGGGCTGCGATTTCCGCGAGGCCGTGTTCGAAGGCGGGAGCCTGCGCAACGCGCACCTGAAGCTCGCGCGCTTCGAAGGTGCGGACTTGCGCGATGCCGACCTGGGCGGCCTGCGCCTGGCCAACGCCGCGCAGTTCAAGGGCGCGACCATTTCGCACCGGCAGGCCGCGTCGCTGGTCGAGGAGCTCGGCCTGCGCGTGGTCTGAGTCCGGCAGGTCAGGCCGCTGTGGGCCTGCTGTGCACCACCAGCTTCGGCGTGAAGTACTGAACCACCTCGCCGCGCTGATTGCGCGTCTGGCAGCGCATCGTCACCATCGCGCGGCCGGGCTTGGAGCGCGAGGGCGTGATGTCGACCACCTCGCTCACCACATGCAGCACGTCGCCGGGCCGCGTCGGCTTGGGCCACTGCAGCTCGCCACCCGAGCCGATGATGCCGTCGGCCAGCGGCACGCCGCTCTCCACCAGCAGCTTCATCGTGAGCGCCGCCGTGTGCCAGCCGCTCGCCGCGAGGCCGCCGAAGAAGGTGTGCTTCGCGGCCTCTTCGTCGGTGTGAAAGGGCTGCGGATCGAACTGCAGCGCGAAGGCCTTGATCTGCGCCACGTCGAGCGTGTGTTCGCCGCTCTGGAAACGGTCGCCGACCGACAGGTCTTCGAGGTACAGCGCGCGCTTCGCGCCGGTGTCAGTGGATGCGGTCATAGGGTCTCCTTGTCGTGGGTTCGCGCATGAGCGCATTTTCGAACTTTCCTTCGGTCAGACGCGCTCCAGGATGGTCGCGATGCCCTGCCCGCCGCCGATGCACTGCGTGGCCAGCGCATAACGGCCCTTCTCGCGCACCAGCAGTGACGCCGCCTTGCCCGTGATGCGCGCGCCGGTCGCGCCCAGCGGATGGCCGATCGAGAGACCGCCGCCGTCGAGGTTGATCTTCGCGGGGTCGAGGCCGAGATCGCGGATGCACGCGAGCGCCTGCGACGAGAAGGCTTCGTTGATCTCGATCACGTCGAGGTCCGCCGCGGTCAGGCCCGCACGAGCCAGTGCCTTGCGGGTCGCGGGGATCGGACCGATGCCCATGACGGCCGGGTCCACACCCACGGTTGCGAACGACTTGATGCGCGCGAGCATCTGCAGGCCATGCTTCGCGGCGAAGGCATCGCTGGTCACGAGCACGACGGCCGCGCCGTCGGTGAGTGGCGACGAGGTGCCGGCCGTCACCACGCCATCGGGGCGGAACGCGGGCTTGAGGTTGGCCAGCGCTTCGGCCGAGGTGCTCGGGCGGATGCAGCCGTCCGCATCCACCACGTCGCCCGAAGCCAGGCGCACGGGCACGATCTCGCCTGCAAGCCGGCCTTCCGCGCGCGCGGCGGCCGCTTTGCGGTGCGAATCGACCGCGAACGCTTCCTGGTCGGCGCGGCTCACGTTCCAGCGCTGCGCGACGTTCTCCGCCGTCTCGCCCATCGAGATGTACGCGTCGGTATTGGCCAGCAGTTCGGGGCTGGGCGAGAAGTTGAAGCCACCCTGCGGCACCATCGTCATCGACTCGACGCCCACGCAGAGGAACCCCTCGCCCATGCCCGCCTCGATCTGCGCCGCGGCGATGTGCACGGCCTGCATCGACGAGCCGCAGAAGCGGTTCACCGTCATGCCGCCCACCTCGTGCGGCAACCCGGCCAGGAGGCCGACGATGCGCGCGACGTTGTTGCCCTGCGAGGCTTCGGGGTACGCGCAGCCCAGGATGATGTCTTCGAGCAGCGCGGGGTCGAGGTCGGTGCGCTGCAGCAGGCCCTTCACCACGCCGGCGGCCAGGGTGTCGGGGCGCACCTCGGCGAGGGCGCCCTTCTTCGCAAAGTGGAACGGCGAGCGGGCGTAGGCGGAAATGACGGCTTTCATGAAAATGCTCCTTGAGAAAATCTACCATCCAATCGGTAGGCTGATGGGTCAAAAAATAGGCACGTCGATGCGTGCCTTGCGATGCCGCCCGGCCGTCAGCCGGGCAATGAACTCCTGAGTTGCGCGATGGCTTCGTCGAAGTCTTCGACACGCCCCGTCATGCGCGATGCGAGCAGCGCGCCCTGGCACACCGAGAACACATAACTGGCCTGCGCAGCGACCGAGGGAGCGCCCTTCTTCCGCGCCCCTGCCGGCGCCAGCGCGCCCAGCACGCCGGTGAGCCACAGCACCTGCGTGTGGCGCAGCTCCTGCACCGCCTGGCGCAGCTCTTCGTTGATGCAATCCCACCCTGGCGCCAGCGAGCCGGCGGGACACATGCCCGAGCCGGCCTTCAGCGTGTTGCGGTACATGCGGAAATACGAGTCGAGCGCGTCCTGGGGTTCGCGCTCGCGGGCCGCATCCCAGTCCTTGAAGTACTGCGTGGCCTGCCGGATCACCGCGATGCCCAGCGCTTCCTTGGTCGGGAAATGGTGGTACAGGCTCGCCTTGCGAATGCCGACCGCATTGGCCACATCCTGGAAGCTGAAGCCCAGGTAAGAGCGGGTTTCGATCAGGCCGCGCGCCACGCCGAGGATCTGGTCCCGGGTGCTGCCGGCGGCAAGCGCGGCGGGGGTGGCGGTGGCGTCGTTCATCTACCTACTATAAGGTAGGGAAATTCCAGACACAAGCCTCAGGGTCATTCCTCAATCCGCCTTGATGTTCGCGGCCTTCACGATGCGCCCGTTGCTCTCGAACTCCGAGGCGATCTCCTTGGCGAAGGCCGCGGCCGTGCCGCCGGTCGGCACGTTGTCGGTGGCCGTGAGCTTGGCGCGCAACTCGGGGCTCGCCAGCGCCTTGTTGATCTCGGCGTTGTATTTCGCGACAAGTGCGGGCGGCGTGGCTGCCGGCGCGAACACGCCGAACAGCGAGTTGATGTTCGCCGCGTTGTAGCCCAGCTCGCCCAGCGTGGGCACCTGCGGCAGGCTGTCGAGACGCGCGGGCGCGCCCACCGCCAAGGGGCGCAGCTTGCCCGACTGGATGTGCGAGGTGAGCGTCGGGCTCGCGTTGGTCGAGAGGATCTCGAACTGCCCGCCCAGCGCATCGTTGAGCTGCTGGCCGCCGCCCTTGTAAGGCACATGCGTGATGTCCACACCGGTCGCCGCCCTCACCTGCTCCAGCACGATGTGCCCGAGCGACGCCGGCCCCGACGTGGCCCAGCGCACGGCGCCGGGCTGCGCCTTGGCATCGGCAACGAGTGCGCGGAAATCCTTCGCCTTGCTGGCCGGCGTGGCGATCAGCAGCACCGGTGAATACATCACGCTCGCGACCGGCGCGATGTCCTTCAGCGGATCGAAAGGCAGCTTGCCCAGGTGCGGGCTCAGCACCAGCGGGCTGATGGCCGAGAAGCCCAGGGTCGCGCCATCGGGCGCGGCCTTGGCGACCGCGTCCATGCCGATGGCGCCGCTCGCGCCGGCGCGGTTGTCGACGACCACTGTGGTGCCCATCTGCGCGGCGAGCCTGTCGCCGAGCGCGCGTGCGACCACGTCGCTCACGCCGCCTGCGGGGTACGCCACGATGAGGCGGATTGTCTTGGGGATGGATGGGGCCTGTGCCTGCGCGCCGGCAGCGCAGAGCGCGGCCGCAGCGAGAAGAAGCCACGACGGCTTGAACTTGAAATGCATGTCTGTCATGAGGAGGGGAAATCAGTCGAGTTGCAGCTTGCGCTCGCGGATGAGCTTGGACCACTTCTCATTGTCCGACTTGACGAAGGCCGCGAACTCGGCCGGGCCGAGCGAATGCACCTCGGCACCCGCCGTCGCGAACTTGGCCTTGATCTCGGGCTGCGCGAGCGCACGGGCCAGCTCGTTCGAGAGCCTGTCAACCACGTCCTTCGGCATGTTTGCCGGCCCCACCAGCCCCTGGAACCCAACCGACTCCATGCCCGCCAGGCCAAGTTCCTTCACCGTCGGCACATCGGGCAGTTGCGGATCGCGCACCGGCCCGGTCACTGCCAGCGCCTTGAGCTTGCCGCCCTTCACCTGCGGCAGCAGCACGCTGCCCGCGTCGATGAGGATCTGCGTCTGCCCGCCGAGCAAATCCTGCACCGCGGGCGCGCTGCCCTTGTAGGGCACATGGGTCATGTCCAGGCCCGTCACCTGGTTCATCAGCTCGCCGTTCAGGTGCGTCGAGGTGCCATTGCCGCCCGAGGCGAAATTGACCTTGCCCGGCTGCCCCTTGGCCCAGGCGACGAACTCCTTGAGGTTCTTCGCCGGATGGTCGGGCCGCGTCACCGCGATGTAGCTGCCCTGGCTGATCTGGCCGATGTAGGTGAACTGCTTGATAGGGTCGTACGGCGGCTTGCTCTGCAGGTACGGCGCGATGGCAAAGGGACCCGTGTTGGCCAGCAGCAGCGTGTAGCCGTCGGCCGGCTGGCGCGTGAGTTCGGTTGCGGCGATCATGCCGCTCGCGCCGGGCTTGTAGTCGACCACCAACTGCTGCTTGAGCGCCTCCTGCAGCGGCACCTGCACCGTGCGCGCCGCGAAGTCGATGCCGCCGCCGGGCGGATAGCCGACGATCAGCCGAATGGGCTTGGCAGTGGGAAAGCCTTGCGCCGCGGCGAGCCCGGCGGCGGCAGCCAGCGCAACGCCGGCGCAAAGTCTGCTGAATTTCATGGGTATGTCTCCTCGAATGAATCAGCGATTTTGTAACAGCCGCGCCAAGGTCATCGCGTTGCCGACCGCTGCGCCGCCCGCCGTGTTGTCGAGGATGCACCAGCACGCGGCGCCCTCCTCGCGCGCGCTGCAGACGCGATGCGAGCCGCTCCAGCAGCGCATCGTCGTAGGCCGACCAGTAACGGCGCGGCGACCCGTGCAACCGCAGGTAGACAAGCCCCGGCCATCCGCCGGGCGCCGCCGCTTCGTCGAACAGCACCGGATCGGCCAGCACGCGACCGACCTCGAAGCGCGACAGCAGCGACTCGGCCACCGGCACGAACCAGCTGCGATGCCTCGGCTCCAGTGCCACGGGACCGGTGTGCCTCTGCCGCACATCGGCGAGAAACCGGCGAACCACGGCAGCATCGAAAGCGAGGCTCGGCGGCAGTTGCACGACCAGGCACCCGAGCCTGTCGCCCAGCCCCACGACCTGCGACAGAAATTCATCGAAGGCCGGCATCGCGCCGGCCAGCCGCTGCTCGTGCGTGACGGTCTTCGGCAGCTTGACCGCGAAGCGAAATCCGCTGGGTGTGCTCGCGGCCCAGCGCTCGTAGGTCTCGCGCTTGTGAGGCCGATAGAACGAGGTATCGATCTCCACCGCATCGAAGCGCTGCGCATAGCGCTCGAGGTGCGTGCCCTCGGCGGGAAACGCCGGCCACAGGTCACGGGGCAGGCTCCAACCCGCGCACCCGATGCGCGGCATTCCGGGAATGATCTGCGTCATCCCCGCATCGTAAGCAGGTCGCCCGTTCAGCCCCAGGGCATCGTGAAGGTCTTGCCGTTGGTGAACGACTTGATCGCCTCCTGCACCCCTTCCTTGTAGCCCAGCCCCGAGTCCTTGATGCCGCCGAAGGGCGTGAGCTCGATGCGGTAGCCCGGCACCTCCCACACGTTCACCGTACCCACCTTCAGCTCGTTGGCAAAGCGGGTCGCGTAGTCCATGCGGTCGGTGCAGATGCCCGACGACAGGCCGTAGGCCGTGCCGTTCGAGATCGCGATCGCCTCGTCGATGCTGCCGAATCGGATGATCGGCGAGACGGGGCCGAAGGTCTCCTCGCGCACCACCGTCATCTCGGGGCGCACGTTGTCCAGCACGGTCGGCGAATAGAGCGCGCCCTCGCGCCGGCTGCCCACGAGCAGCCGCGCACCCAATGCCACCGCCTCGTCCACCAGCAATTCGAAGCGGCGGGCCGCGGCCTCGTCGATCACCGTGCCCATGTCGTTGTTCGCATCCGCGGGGTCGCCGTATTTCCAGCGCTTCGTCTTCTCGACCACGCGCTCGGTGAATTCGCTCGCCACATCCTTGTGCACCAGCATGCGCTTCACCGCCGTGCAGCGCTGGCCCGAGTTCTTGTACGAGCCCTGCACCGCGAGGTCGGAGGCGCGGTCGAGGTCCGCGTCTTCCATCACGATCAGCGGATCGTTGCCGCCCAGTTCCAGCACGATGCGCCGATAGCCGGCCTTCGCCGCGATGTACTTGCCGATGGCCACGCCGCCCGTGAAGGTGACCAGGTCCACCTGCGCGTTCGTGATGAGCTCGTCGGCGATCTCGCGCGGGTCGCCCGTCACCACCTGGAACATCTCGGGCGGCAGCCCCGCTTCGTAGAGGATGTCGGCCAGGTAGAAGGCCGACAGCGGTACCTTCTCCGAAGGCTTGAGCACCATGCGGTTGTTGGTCGCGATGCTCGGCACCACTTTGTGCGCCACCTGGTTCATCGGATGGTTGAACGGCGTGATCGCGGTGATTACGCCCAGCAGCGGCTCGCGCAACGTGATGACCTTGCGCTTCTTGCCGTGCGCGGTGAGGTCGCAAGAGAACACCTGCCCGTCGTCGCGCAGCGCCTCGGTCGCGCCGAAGGTCAGCACGTCGGCGACGCGGCCGATCTCGTAGAGCGCATCCTTCTTGCACAAGCCCGATTCCATCGTGATGATCGCGGCCCCTTCGTCGGCCCGTGCGCGCAGCAATGCGCAGGCCCGCTGCAGGATGCTCGCGCGCTCGTAGCGCGACAGCGTCGAGCGATACGCATGGCCGATGCGGAAGGCCTCGCGCACATCGTCCACCGAAGCGAGCGGCACGGTGCCCACGCGCTCGTTGGTGTAGGGGTTGAACACATCGAGCGTGCGCTCGCGCCGCACGCGCTCGCCGCCGATGCGCAGGGACTCGGCACGAAAGCCGGCGCTGTCACGGTGCGGTGTCGAAGTCGTCGTCATGCCTGGTTCTCCGCAAGGTCATTGCCGATGAAGTTCTTGCCGCGCGCACCGCCCTGGGCGTGCAGCAGCATCTCGCGGGCTTCGTCGTCGCCCACGCCGTAATCGGCGAAGCGCGTCTTCACGCCCAGCGATTCGATGAAGGCCGCCAGTTGCTGCGGCGCCTCCGCGAGCGGCATGCCAAGGGCTTCACGCAGCACCGCATCGCGGTCGGCACGCCGGCCGATCGCACGCTCCAGCACCATCGGCAGCAGGAACGAACAGGCGATGCCGTGCGGCAGGCCGTAGCGCAGCGTCATCTCGTAGGAGATGGAATGCGCGAGCGCCGTCTTGGTGTTGGAAAACGCCATGCCGGCCTTGAGCGCCGCGAGTGCCATGCGGCCTCGCAGTTCAACGTTGTCGAGCTGACCCATCAACTGCGGCAGCACCTCGAGCGTGTCACGCACGGCGGAGACGGCGAACGTGTCGGACAGCGGATTCGCATTCACGTTCCAGATCGCCTCCAATGCATGCGACAGCGCATCGAGCCCGCTCTGCAGCGTGACGGCCGCGGGCAGCGACAGCATCAGCTCCGGGTCGACCACTGCATAGCGCGGCCAGGTCTCGGGCAGGTGCAGCGAATACTTCTTCTGCCGCTCGCGGTCCCACACCGTGGCCCAGGGCGTGACCTCGCTGCCGGTGCCGGCGGTGGTGGGCACGGCGATCAGCATCTTGCTGCGCGTGGGCACGAAGGGCCGCTCGCCGGCAAGGCCCGCCACCAGATCGGAAAAACTCGCCGCATCGTTTGCGACCATGAGCGCCTTCGCGGTGTCGATGGCGCTGCCGCCTCCGACCGCGATGAGCACCTCCACATCCGCATGCTCGCGCCAGAACCACTCGTAGAGACTCGCCAGTTCAGCAACGTCGGGGTTGGGCCGCGTCTGATCGATGGTGCAGGCCAATGCGCCCTGCAGCACAGACTCCAGCCGGCCCAGCAGGCCGATGGCGCGGGCCTCTGGAAAGGTCACCAGTGCGGCGCGGCGGCCATCGAGCAGTTTCGGCAGGGACGACAGGGCCCCTGCCCCGTACACGCTCTGTACGGGGTTGTGGTAGTTGGCGCTCATGGGTTTCTCGTCAGGTGGCGGCAGGTGCCGCGTGGACCGCAGGGATCGCGTGATTCAGTGCCAGGTCGAAGATGTCGAAGTTGCGCAGCCGCCGCTTCGGATCGACGCCCTGCAGTTGCCGGTTGAACAGCAGCGGCACCTTCTGCTCGGACAGCCCGCCGTGCGAACGCAGCGGCACCGTGAGGCCGCTCAAGTCGTGCTCCGAGGCGCGCGTGCCGATCACGGCGAGGTGGTCGGACACCACCACGAGATCGCCGATGCGGTCGGGCGGCAGCTCGAAGCGTTGAGCCGCTTCGTCGCGCGTGAGCACCTGTTCGATGCCATCCGTTCCGCGCAGCGCTTCGACCAGCGCGGGCACATCGACACCCGCTTCGAGGTACACGGTCGCAAAGGAACCGAGCGCGCCGTGATGCACCACGTACGGATCGGTGATCGGCAGGATCACCCGGCCGCGCCCCGCGCCGAGGCGCTCATCGAGCACCTCCTGCAGGAACACGATGCGCGGGTTGCCGGCCGCATCGGTCTTGGGGCTCATGCCGTGGTCGGCGGTGAGCGCGATGGTCGCGCCCAGTGCGTCGAGCTGCGCGAGGTAGCCGTCCATCATCGCGTAGAAGTCGTTGGCGCCGGCCGTGCCCGGCGCGCACTTGTGCTGCACATAGTCGGTGGTCGAGAGGTACATGAGGTCGGGCCGCTGCGTCTCCATCAGCTTCACGCCGGCCGCGAACACGAACTCGCTCAGGTCGGCGCTGTAGACCGAGGGCACGGGCTTGCCGACCAGCGCCAGCACATCGTCGATGCCGCCGTTGGCGCGCGTCGCCTGGTCGGCCTTCTCGGCCGAGAAGCAGATGCCTTCCATGCGGTGGCCGAGCAGCGTGCGCAGCTTGTCCTTGGCCGTGATCACCGCGACCTTCGCGCCGGCTTTGGAGAACACCGCCAGCAGCGTCTCGGCACGCAGGTAGGCGGGGTCGTTCATCATCACTTCCTTGCCCTGGGCGGTGTCGAGGAAGTAGTTGCCGCAGATGCCGTGCACCGAGGGCGGCGCGCCGGTCACGATCGAGAGGTTGTTCGGGTTCGTGAAGCTGGGCACCACGCAGTCGCCCACCAGTGAACTTCCAGCGGCCAGCATCTTCTTCATGAAAGGTGCGACACCGGCCTGGATTGCCTGCGTGATGTAGTCGGGCTCGCAGCCATCGACGCACACCACGACGACGGGTTGCGCGGGCGACCTGTAAGTGCGGCCGTTCACCGAGACATCCGGAAGGGTGGGCTTGCTGCTGGTCATTGATGCGCTCCTTGCTGAATCCATGCGCGCAACTTGGTCGACAGGTAGTCGGCCGTCATCACCATGACGACGATCACCAGGATGCAGGTCGCGGTGTCCTGGTACTGGAAGAGCTTCATGCTCCCCACCAGTTCGAAGCCGATGCCGCCCGCCCCCACCATGCCCAGCACCGTGGCCTGGCGCAGGTTGGTCTCGAAGCGGTAGACGATGACGCCGATCCACGCGGTCACGACCTGCGGGATCACGCCGAAGATGATGGTCTGTATGGGGCCGGCGCCGGTGGCGCGCAATGCTTCGAGCGGACCCTGGTCGATCTCTTCAATCGATTCGGCGAAGAACTTGCCGAGCATGCCCGCGCCATGCAGCGCCAGGGCCAGCACGCCGGGGAACGGCCCCAGGCCCACAGCCGCCACGAAGATCAGCGCGAGGATGATCTCGTTGATGCCGCGCGTGATGTTCAGCACCTGCCGCATTGCATGGAACACCGCGAGGTTCGGCGAGATGTTGCGCGCCGCGAAGAAGCACAGCGGCACCGCAAGAATCACCGACAGCAGCGTGCCCCAGAGCGCGATCTGCACCGTCTCGATGGCCGGCTTCACCAACCGCTGCATGAACTCCCAGTTGGGCGGCAGCATGCGGCCGAGGAAGTCGGCGATCCACGGCATGCCCTTGGCCAGTTCGCTGAAGCTCACCTGGCTGCCGATGGCGGCCCACCACATCACGCCCAGCGCACCGAGGCCGACGAGGGCGTACTTCCACCAGCCCGGGTTGCCGCCGCTCTTGGCGACCAGCAGGTTGTAGCGTCCGATGGCGATCATGATTGCTCCAGGGCGAGTTGCTGGGCGGGGCGCACCGCGGCCACGGGAGCGGCTGCGGGCGATGCGGCGGGTGCGGTCGGCTCGATCGGGCCGTCTTCCAGGCCACCCGGGTAGATGCGTTGCAGCACCTCTTCGGTCAGCTCGTCGGGACGGCCTTCGAACACCACGCGGCCGCCCGCGACACCGATCACGCGCTGCGCGAATTCGCGGGCGTAGTCCACCTGGTGCAGGTTGCAGATGACGGTGATGCCCGCTTCGCTGCTGGCCTGCTTCAGGTAGTTGAGCACCTTGCGCGAGGTCTTCGGATCGAGGCTCGCGACGGGCTCGTCGGCCAGGATCACCTTGGGCTGCTGCGCCAGCGCACGGGCGATGCCCACACGCTGCTTCTGGCCGCCCGAAAGCGTGTCGGTGCGCAGGTCCGACTTGTGGTCGAGCTCCACGCGGCGCAGGCATTCGCGGGCAATCGCGATGTCCTTCGCAGGGAAGATCTGGAACCACGAGGCGATGGCCGGCATCGAGCCGAGCCGCCCGGTCAGCACGTTCTTCAGCACCGACAGGCGCGGCACCACGTTGTAGTGCTGGAAGATCATCGCCACGTCGCGGCGCACCTTGCGGAGGCCGGCGCGGTCGCCACGCGAGCGCTCGCCATCGACATGGATCTCGCCCTCGCTCGGCTCGGCCAGGTGGTTGATGCAGCGAAGCAAGGTGGACTTGCCCGCGCCCGATGCGCCCAGGATGACGACGAACTCGCCCTTGCCCACCGTGAGGTCGACGCGGTGGAGCGCGGTGAAGTCGCCGTAGCGCTTGCAGAGGCCGCGGATTTCGATCATTTCATTTTCCTCAGGTCGAGGTTCAGCACCTTGGCCGTGTCGCGGATGATGTTGTAGGCCGCGTCGTTGGTCGGGTGGAAACCGTTGAGCTCGCCCTGGTCGGACCAGGGGATGTTCTTCACCTGCAGGAAGGCAGCCTGCACGCGCGTCTTGAGGTCGGCGGGCAGGTCCTTGCGCCAGACGGTGGGCGACTCGGGAATCGGGTCCGACTTCCAGACTTCGACCAGGTCTTCGCGCTTGACGAGACCCTTGGAAACCGCGGCATCGAGGATGCGGTCGGCAATCGCCGCGGCGTCCACCTTCTTGTTCTGCACCGCGATCGCGCTCGAGTCGTGCGAGCCCGAGAAGATCACGCGGCCGAAATCCTTGTCGGTGTTGAAGCCCAGCTTCATCAGCCCCGCCTTCGGGAACAGGTGGCCCGACGTGGAACTCGGGTCGACGAACGCGAAGGTCTTGCCCTTCAGGTCGGCCACCGTCTTGATGCCGGTGTCCTTGTGCGTGACGATCTGGCTGTAATAGAAGGTGCGTCCGGCCTTCTTGGTTTCGGCGACGGCGAAGGCCTCGATGTCGGCGACCGTTGCGCCCAGCACGTACGAGAACGGGCCGAGGTAGGCCACGTCGAGACGCTTGGAACGCAGCGCCTCGATCACGCCGTTGTAGTCGGCCGCCACGAAGGGCTTGACCGCGAATCCCAGGGCCTTGGACAGCATGTCCATCATGGCCTGGCTGTTGGCGATCATGGCGCGCGAATCCTCGGAAGGAATCAGCCCGACAGTGAGAACCTGCTGTGCCCGTGCCATCGGCACGAAGGCGGACGCTGTGACGGCTGCAGTGCCGAACAGCAACTTTCTGCGCTTCATCATGGTTGTCTCCAGTGGTCTGTGTTGCATGAATTCCTCCTGGTGTTTTCGAAGGGCAAAAGCGCCCGTTCCGAGTCTTCCAGTGCTTCGTGTCGTGGTCATGACATTGAGAGGATTTCGGGACGTCCGGCGTATTTCTGTCGCTGCCTGGTCCGTCTTGAAGCGGAGTAAATCACCGAGGCTCGTATCGAACAAATTCAAATTTTTTCAATGATCTATATACTGAATCTATAGATTCAAAGGGTCTTCCCCATGCGCCTCACACAGCTGCGTTCTTTCTATGCCGTGGCCCGCGAGGGCAGCTTCACCAAGGCCGCCGAACACCTGCATGTGAGCCAGCCCACCATCACCACGCAGGTGCGGTTTCTCGAAGAGGCCTATCAGGTGGAGCTCTTTCACCGGCGCGGCCGGCGCGTGCAGCTCACCGAAATCGGCGAACAGTTGATGCAGCTCGCGCAGCAGATCTTCAGCCTCGAAGGCGATGCGGTTGCGCTGCTTGGCGATGCGGGCACGCTGCGCACCGGCCACCTGCGCGTGGCGGCCGTGGGGCCGTATCACGTGACCAAGATGCTGGTCGACTTCAGCCTGCGCTACCCCGGTGTGAAGGTCACCGTAAGCACCGGCAATTCGCAGGACGTACTCGACAGCCTCGTCGACTACAGCGCCGATGTCGGCGTGCTCGCGCAGATGGTGCGCGACGACCGGTTCCTGTCGGTGCCGTTCAGCCAGCACCCGGTCGTGATGTTCGTTCCATCAACGCATCGCTTTGCGCGCCGGCGCAACATCCGGCTTGCGGAGCTGCAGGGCGAGCGGCTCATCATGCGGGAGCAAGGATCGACCACGCGCAAGGCGCTCGAACTTGCGCTCGCCAAGGCGAAGGTCGAGGTCGATGTGGTGATGGAGATCAGCAGCCGCGAAGTGATCCGCGAAGCCGTGTCGCAGGGCCTGGGCATCGCGGCGGTATCGAGCGTGGAGTTCGTGCCGAGCCCCGACCTGCGCATGGTGGGCTTCAGCGACACCGAGATCTTCACGTACGCGCACGTGCTGTGCCTCGCGGAGCGACGCGAGATGCGCATGGTCAGCGCCTTCTTCGACACGCTGGTGCCGGCCATCGAAGCGCGCAAGCGCAAGGCCTGAACCGCCGCGGGCTCAGCCGCGCGGATGGTGCGCCGCGTGCAGCTGCTTCAGGCGCTCGCGCGCCACGTGCGTGTAGATGGTGGTCGTGGAGATGTCGGCATGGCCGAGCAGCAGCTGCACTGCGCGCAGGTCCACGCCATGGTTCAAGAGGTGCGTGGCGAAGGCATGCCGCAGCGTGTGCGGCGACAGCGGCACATGGATGCCGGCAGCCGCGGCCTGCTTCTTCACGATGATCCAGAACATCACGCGCGTCATGCCCGCGCCGCGCGCGGTCACGAAGAGGTCGGGCGTCTGCTGTCCATCGAGGATGACGGGCCGCGACTCGTCGAGGTAACGCTCGATCCAGCGCCGCGCCTCGCCGCCGAAGGGCACGAGCCGCTCCTTGTTGCCCTTTCCGAGCACGCGCAGCACGCCGTCGTTGAGGCTCATGTCGATGACCTTGAGCGCCACCAGTTCGCTCACGCGGAGGCCGCTGGCGTACATCACCTCGAGCATCGCGCGATCGCGCAGGCCCAGCGGCGTTTCGACGTCGGGTGCGGCCAAGAGGTCATCAACCTGCTTCTCTGATAGCGTCTTGATGGCACGCGGCATCTGCCGTGCGGGTGCGAGCCGGATCGTCGGATCCGCCGTGATGCGGCGCTCGCGCAGCGCCCATCGGTAGTAGCGCTTGAACACGGTGAGCCGCCGGTTGGCCGAGGTGGCCTTGCCCTTTGTGGAGAGGCGCACGCCCATGTAGGCCTGCACGTCGGACTCTTGTGCGGTGTCGAGCGCGACGCCGCTGCGCTGCTTGCCCAGCCACTGCGAGAACAACGCGAGATCGCGCCGGTAAGCGGCCAGCGTGTTCTTCGAGAGCCCGTCCTCGAGCCAGAGGGCATCGATGAACTCGTCGATCTCAGGGGTGGGTGCTGCGGCGGCCTCGGTCATGCGGTGCAAGATAACAAAAGAAAAAGCCGCCCCGAATGCGGGCGGCTTCTGCGGGGTGAAGGCGGATCAGTCGAGCTTCAGGTTCTGCTTCTTCACGACTTGCTTGTACACGTCGTACTCGGCCTTGATCTGCGCTGCGAACTGCTCGGGCGTGTTGGCCACGATCAGCGAGCCGGTGTCCTCGATGCGCTTCTTCACGGCCGGATCTTCGACCGCCTTCTTCACGCCGGCGGCGACCTTGTCGACCACGTCCTTGGGCAGGCCCTTCGGGCCGAGGATGCCGTAGTAGGCCATGCGGTTCACCGGCTCCAGACCCACTTCCTTGAAGGTCGGCACATTGGGCAGCGCGGCCAGGCGCTGGGGCGCCGAGACCACGATCGGGATCAGCCGGCCGCTGGTGATGAAGGGCATCGCCGAAGGGATGTTGTCGAACATGATCGGCACCTGGCCGGCCACCACGTCGTTCAGCGCCGGGCCCGCGCCGCGGTACGGGATGTGCGTGACGAAGGTGTTCGTCAGGCTCTTGTAGAGCTCCATCAAGAGGTGACCGATGCCGCCCGTGCCCGACGAGGCGTACGAATACTTGCCGGGGTTCTTCTTCAGCTCGGCCACGAACTCGGCGTAGTTCTTCGCCGGAAAGCTCGGGTTCACCGCAATGATGTTCGGCGTGGCCGCGATGTTGGTGATCGGCGTGAAGTCGTTGATCGGGTCGTACGGCGTCTTCGGGTTGATGGCCGGGTTGGCCGCCGTGCTCGACACAGTGGCCACGCCCAGCTTGTAGCCATCGGGCGTGGCGCGTGCGGTTTCGGCCGCGCCGACGATGCCGCCGCCACCGGCGCGGTTGATTACCACCACGGGCTGGCCCAGGATCTTGCCCAGCGGATCGGAAATGACGCGCGCCACGATGTCCGTCGTGCCGCCCGGAGCGAACGGCACGCTCAGTTCGACCGGCTTGTTGGGATAGCCCTGCGCAAAGCTCTGGCCCGCGACTGCGGCCAGGGCGACTGCCCCCATCAGGGCGTTCCATTGACGACGTTGCATCGAATAACTCCTTGAATTGACTGGCTTTGACTGACGAATGTCGAAAAAAGCGAAGCCCGGATGCTAGCGGCTCCGGCGCCGGCCTCGTGCTCTGGATTACCCATGGTCCGTGCGGTTTATGCTCGAAGCGGTGAACTACGCGCAGCTGCTTTTCCCCGACTTCTCCCTCATCGCCATCGGCTGGCTCCTGTGCCGCTACACCGCGCTCGACCGCCGCGTGTGGGACCAGGTCGAGAGCCTCGTCTACTACTTTCTTTTTCCGGTGCTGCTGTTCCATTCGATCGTGCGCAGCCCGCTCGACTTCGGCGCCACCTCGAGCCTGCTGACCGCGGGTGTCGGCGTCGGGCTCTGCGGCATCGCGCTGGCCTACGCCCTGCCCTTCGTGCCCGGGCTCGGTACGCACATCGACCGGCGGGACCATGCCGCGAGCGCGCAGGTCGCGTTCCGCTTCAACTCCTTCATCTGCCTCGCGCTGGCCGACCGGCTCGCGGGCCCTGAGGGCCTCTTGCTCATCGCGGTGCTGATCGGCGTGTGCGTGCCGATGTTCAACATCGCCGCCGTGTGGCCGATGACGCGGCATGCGCAGACCGGCTTCGTGCGGCAACTGGTGCGCAATCCGCTGATCGTGGCCACGGTGGCCGGGCTGCTGGCGAACCTGCTGGGGTTCACGGTGCCGACCTGGCTCACGCCGACGCTCACGCGCATCGGCGCAGCCTCGCTCGCATTGGGCCTCCTGGCCGCCGGCGCGGGCATGCAGTTCGCCACGCTTGGGCGCGGCAAGGTGCTCGCGGTGTCGGTGCTGGCGATACGGCACCTGATCCTTCCGCTGGTGGCGTGGGGACTGGCGCGCGCGCTGCGACTCGACGGGATTCAGGCGTCGGTGCTGATGGCTTTTTCGGCAGTGCCGACCGCTTCGAGCGCCTATGTGCTCGCGGCGCGCATGGGCTACAACGGGCCGTATGTGGCGGGGTTGGTGACGCTGTCGACGGTGCTGGGGGTGGCGAGCCTGCCGTTTGCGCTGGCGTTGCCGCGATAGCTCAGCGCTGCATCAACGCCGGCACTGCCGACCCCAGCATCGCAACACCCGATGCGGTGAGCAACCCCAACACCAGCTTCCTGAACGCCGTCTCGCTGATCCCGATATAAAGCCGCGCCCCCAGCAACACCGGCACCGCGACGGCCAGCGCCACGAGCCCGAGCAGCGGCACCATCGAAGGCACGATGCTTCCGCTGAACAGATGGATCGCAAACGCCACCAGCAGCATCGAGAGATTGAAGTTCTGGATCACCGCGCGCTGCGTGTCGCGCTGAAAGCCGCGCAGCGTGCACCAGAGCGTCGGGATCGTTCCGGAGAAGCCCCCGATACCCGCCATCGCTCCGCCGATGGCGCCAACGATGCCATCCGCCACGCGGCCACCGAAGGTGATCTTCGGCAGGTGCTGCGACATCAGCATCGCCGGGCACCACAGCACCAGCAGCGTGCC
The DNA here is from genome assembly GCF_030815625.1 of Variovorax sp. W1I1. Taxonomy (NCBI): domain Bacteria; kingdom Pseudomonadati; phylum Pseudomonadota; class Betaproteobacteria; order Burkholderiales; family Comamonadaceae; genus Variovorax; species Variovorax sp. W1I1. The sequence continues at coordinate 3,856,253 of NZ_JAUSWZ010000001.1, forward strand.
CAGGCACACCTTGAAGACCACGAGATCCAGATGCGGCAGCAGCCACACGCCGAACGGCACGCCGACCAGGCCGCCGAGCACGAACGGCCAGAGCAAGGATTTGTCGAAAGCACGCCGCACCGTGACGGCCGCGATCACCTGCCCCGTCAGCGCACCGAACAGCGCGAGCACCGCGGCGAGTTGCGGCTCGAGGGTCCAGGCCCAGACCGACATCGCGACCAGTCCGAACGCAAAGCCCGAGAGGCCCTGCACGAATCCCGCCAGCACGGCGCCGACGATCACATAGACATACAAGGCTTGCATGCGGCCGATGATAGAAGCCGCCGCACTGCGCCCGCCTCAGCGCGTGGGCGCTGGAGATATTTCAATCAGGCCGATGCCGGCACCAGCGCCGTGCGGCGCACCCGCGTGACGTTGAACGCGCTCGCGATCAGCACGCCCTGCACCAGCGCCAGTCCGACGATCACGCTCGTGTACTGGCCATGGTCCATCAGGCGGCCGAACACCAGCGGTGCGAGCGCCTGGCCGATGTCGAGTCCTGCGTACACCACGCCGTAGACGCGGCCCGTGGCGTTGGGCGGCGTCGAGCGCTTGACCAGCAGATCGCGCGACGGGCCGGCCACGCCCGAGACGAAACCCATCGCGCCGAACAGCACCGGCACGAGGATCGGCGGGAACTGCGCGAAGGCCAGCACCAGCGCCAATGCCGCCGCGATGCCGAAGCCCGCGCCCACGATGCGTTCGCAGCGCGACGGGTCGGAGGCAAGAAAGCCCCCCACCACCATGCCGGCCGCGCTCGCCACCATGTAGACCGTGAGGCACACCGCCACCAGCGCCACCGGCACGGCATGCAAATGGCCCGCAGCCACCGGCGCGAAAGTCTGCACCACGCTGATCACCGCGGCATAGAAGAAGAAGAAACCGAAGCACATCCACACGGCCGGGATGCGCAGGAAATCGAACTCGCCGCCGATAGGCGCCGGCTCGCCCTGCCCCGTGGCCTTGTGCACGGCCGCGACGTCGAGCGACAGCACGCTGCGGTAGACCCACAGCACCAGCAGCACCAAGATGGCCAGCACGCCGGCCGATGCCAGCGCCACGCGCCACGAGAACGCAATGGCGATCGGCACGACGAAGGCCGGCGCGAGCGCCCAGCCCAGGCTGCCGGTGATGCCGTGCACGCTGTAGGCATGGCCCAGGCGCGTGGGTGCGACCTTGCGGTTGAAGAGCGTGTAGTCGACCGGGTGGAACACGCCGTTGCCGATGCCGCCGACCACGGCGCACACCAGCAGCATCCAGTAGCTCTGCGCCATCGCATAGCCGAAGGCGGCGAGGCCGAGCGCGCCGAGGCCGACGAACAGCACCGGGCGCGGGCCCAGCTTGTCGACGATGAAGCCCGAGGCCGCCTGCACGATGCACGAGACCACGAAGAACACCGTGAGCACCGCGCCCAGTTCGGTGTAGCTCACGTTGAAGGCGTCCTTGAGCCAGGGGAACAGCGGCGCCAGGATGAGCTGGCTGAAGTGGCTGATCGCGTGGGCCAAGCCGACAAGGCCGATGAGCTTCGCGTCGGAGCGCAAGGAGGTCGCTGGGGAGGTGGTGGTCGCGTGGGAAGACATGGATTGCTACAAAAAACCGGGGCAGGCACCGATGCTATGCCCGCGGGGAGCGGCAGAATGGCGATACAGCGACAACATTTGTCGAAACCATGCCACGCACCGCTTCCGCCTCCTTTCCCGCTCCGGTCACCAGCGTTGCCTCGCTCACGCCGCACCTCTTCGCACCCGACGCGGTGCGTCCGCTACGCGCCAAGGAACACTTCCTGAGCGCCGACACCTTCGTCGAACTGCACCAGCATCCGTGGCCGCAGCTCACCTTCTCCACCCGCGGCGTGATCCGCCTGAGCACCGAGGACGGCAGCTACATCGTGCCGCCCTCGCGCGCGCTCTGGGTGCCGGCGAACATGCCGCACAGCATCATGCTCATCGAGGACGCCGAGCTGCGCACCATCTACCTGCACGCCTGGCTCGCGCCCTCATGGGAGAAATGCGAGGTGCTCGAGATCAGCCCGCTGATGCGCGCCCTGATGCTCGCGCTGGACACCACGCCCGACGGCATGCCGCCGGCCGATCCGCAGGCGCCGCAGCGCGAACGCATGATCGCGCCGCTCCTGGTCGACGAGATCGAGCGCGCCACGCAGATCCGCATCGACGTGCCGCTGCCCACCGACAAGCGCCTGCGCCAGCTGTGCGAGGCGCTGCTGCGCAACCCGGCCGACCGCTCCACGCTGGCCGAGCGCGCGGCCACCATCGGCGCGAGCGAGCGCACGGTGGCGCGGCTGTTTCGCGACCAGCTCGGCATGAGCTGGCAGCAATGGCGCCAGCAGGCGGTGATGGCGCATGCGCTGCCGCTGCTCGCGCGCGGCATGGCGGTGAGCCAGGTGGCGGCCGCCAGCGGGTACGCCACCGACAGCGCGTTCTGCGCGATGTTCAAGGCGGCGACGGGGCGCTCGCCCACTTCGTTCCAGCACAAGAAGCGATCCGCCGCGACCGCTTGAGCCTTTGAAATGCAAGGGCGTCACGACGCTCTGGCAAGATCGGCGAGCCCCAAGAACCACGGACCATCCATCGATTCGCACATGGCATCGCCTCCCCGACCGCAGACCTGGACCGCCGACATCGGCCTGCGCATTCGCCGCCTTTTCCTGCTGAAGGCGGTCGGGACCACGGCCTTTACCTGGCTGTTCTTCATCGGCTACTTCCACCTGCTGCGCAACCCCTCCTACCCGGTCGCGGTGATGCCGCTCACGGCGCTGGACCACCTGATTCCTTTCCAGCCCTACACGCTGGGCGCGTACCTCTCGCTCTGGGTCTACGTGGGCATCGCGCCGGGGCTGCAGCTCACCTTTCGCGAACTGGTGGTCTACGGGCTGTGGATCGGCGGGCTGTGCCTCACCGGCCTGGGCCTCTTCTATTTCTGGCCGACGCAGATACCGCCGCTGACGATCGACGTCTCGGGCTACCCGGGGTTCGCGATGCTGCAGGGCGTGGACGCGGCCGGCAATGCCTGCCCGTCGATGCACGTGGCGGTCGCGATCTTCACGGCCCTGTGGATCGAGCATTTGCTGCGACAGGCGCGCACGCCCATCGTGCTGCGCATCGTCAACTGGGCGTGGTTCGCGGCCATCGCCTATTCGACGCTGGCCGTGAAGCAGCACGTGGTGCTGGACGTGGTGGCGGGCGCGCTGCTCGGCATGGCGTTTGCATTTCCCTCCCTGCGCTGGCGGCCGGGCAAGCGTTTGCGAGGGGATTCCCCTCTGGTTGGAGCGGATATCATTAGCCATCACTGACCAACACAGGCCGAGCGAGGAAGGGATCGACCCCATGGCACACCCCTCAAAGGTTGCATCGATCGATCAACGGCGGCACAAGACGACAGGCATCGCACGATGAGTTCGCTGAAGGAATTGCAGGACCTGATTCACGAGAAGTACGGCATCGAACCGTCCAAGCTCGACCCCAACGCCTCGATGCGCGAAACCGGCGGCCTCGATTCGCTGGCGCTGGCCGAATTCCTCTTTGCCATCGAAGACCACTTCGGCATCACCATGCCCGACGAGGACGCAAGCATCGACACCCTGGCCGAGCTCGCGCAACTGGTCGACAAGGTCCGGGCCGCGAAGCCAGCGTGAACCACCACGAGGTTGCCGTCACCGGGCTGGGCGTCATGGCGCCCCATGGCGACGAGCCCGGCGCGCTGTTTGACGCGCTGCTGCAGGCCCGATCGGCCATCCAGCCCGTTTTTCCTGAACTGCCCAAGCCGGCCGCCGCCGCCACGGTGGCTTTCGACGAGACGCGCTGGTTCACCAAGCTGCAGCTCGCCGGCGTCGACCGCGTCAGCCAACTCGCAGTGGCCGCGGCCGATCTCGCGCTGCGCGATGCGAACCAGCCCCTGGCCGATGCCGACCTCGAACGCGTCGGCGTCTACGCCGGCTGCGGCATGGGCGGCGCGGCGGCGCTCGAAGCGGCTTATCGCGGCAACGGGCGCGTGTCGCCGCTCACCATTCCGGCCTTCATGCCCAATGCGCCCGCGGCCCACGTGGCGATGCGCAACGGCGTGCTCGGCCCCGTGCTCACCTACTCCGTCGCCTGCGCGTCGTCGTCCGTCGCGATCGCCGAAGCGGCCAAGGCCATCGAGCGCGGCGAAGTGGACGTCGCCATTGCCGGCGGCAGCGAGGCGCTGATCGTGCCGGGCGTGGTGTTGGCCTGGCAGGCGATGCAGACACTGGCCACCTTTCAGCCCGGCGAAGCGGCCGGCGCGGTGCGGCCGTTCGCGAGCGATCGCAGCGGTTTCGCGCTCGGCGAAGGCGCGGCCTTCCTCGTTCTCGAATCCGCCGAGCGCGCACGCAATCGTGGTGCCCGCAGCTACGCCACGCTGGCCGGCTGGGGTTTGAGCAGCGATGCCACCCACCTCACCAAACCCGACGCACCCGGCCAGGCGCGCGCATTGCGCCAGGCGCTGCGGCAGGCCGCCCTGCAACCACGCGACGTGGGCTACTGCAATGCGCACGGCACGGCCACGCGCATCGGCGACGTGGTCGAGCGCAATGCGCTGGCCGAGGTGTGGGGCGACGATTTCGACGGTTTGCGCGTGAGCTCGACCAAGGCGCTGCACGGCCACATGCTCGGCGCGGCGGGCGCCATCGAGGCACTGATCACGGTGCTCGCGCTGCATCGCCGGCAATTGCCGCCCAATGCGAACTGCAGCGAGATCGACCCGGCCTGCCACATGAACCTCGTGATGCAGGACGACAGCGCCGCACCGAGGCTCGAAGCGGCGATGAGCAATTCCTTCGCCTTCGGCGGCACGAACTCGGTGCTGCTTTTCCGCCGCGCTGACTGACTAGGCAGACGGCTGCGACGCGGCCCCCGCCTCGCAGAGCCATTCGACGAACGCCTCCGCCAGCGGATCGGCCGTGCGAGTCGGCGCCATGAACACGCTGTAGCCGCGGCTCGACGGCGCACGGTGCGCGCATGCGAGCTGCAGCTCTCCCGAACGCAGCTCGCGCTCGACGTAGTACAGCGGCACCAGCCCCACGCCGAGATCGGCCCGCACCGCCGCAACCAGCGAAGAGAAGAGATCGAAGCGGTGTCCGGTCACCAGGTTGTCGGGCGGTTGCGCATGCGGCGTCTGCGCGAACCATTCTTCCCACGCCCCCATGCGCGTGCGCAGTTGAAGCAGCGGCGCGACGCGAAAGTCGCCGCGCCCCATCGCGGCCCGGCCCTTCGCGCGCGGGGAACACACGGCCACGCAGAACTCGCCCATCAGCGGCCGCGCATCGGCGCCGGGCCACACCGCGTCGTCGTACTGCACGCCCACATCGAACGGCATGTCGGCCATATAGAGATCGGTCGGAAACACCTGCAGATGCAGGCTGCAGCCCGGATTCCGTGCGATGAACTGCGGCAGCAGCGGCGTGAGCCAGCCCTCCGCGAGCACCGGCACCGCGCCGACGATCAGCCTGAGGCCGTCGACGCGCTGCGCCATGGCTTCGAGCGTGTGGTTCTGCAGCCGCATCAGGTCGCCCGCGATCTGCCCGTGGTAGCGGCGACCGGCGTCGGTGAGCTCGGTGCCGCGCGCGGTGCGCTGCACCAGCCGCACGCCGATCTGCGATTCGAGGAGCCGCAGCTGCTGGCTCACGGCGCTGTGCGTGAGGCAAAGCTCCTCGGCCGCCTTGCCCACGCCGTGATGGCGGGCCACCGCATCGAAGATCAGGAGCGCTCGGGTGCTCGGAATGTGGCGGCGCATGGCGGTGTTCGTAAGAAAAACTGACAAGGCCAAAGATTAAACCAGAGCAGGCGCCTCACTTGCCCCTAAGAATTGCTGACGGCGCCGCGCCGGCGGCGCCCTCCCGCGCCTTCTCAACCTTCAAGGACAAACCACCGCCATGCCTCGCTCCGCGTCATTCCGCCTTGCCCCGATCGTCCTCGCCCTGGCCTGCGCCGCCGGGGTCGCCCAAGCCCAGAACGCGGCCGTCGCGGCCACGCCCGCGCAGGTCCGGCCCGAGATCGACAAGGCCTACACGCAGCTGATGGCGGCGCCCGCGATCCAGAAGCTGCTCGATGCGGTGAAGGCCGACCACGAACGCTCTGTCGAAGACCTGAAGATGCTCACCGAAATCGAAGCGCCTCCGTTCAAGGAACAGAAGCGCGCCGAAGCCTTCCTCGCGCGCATGAAGGCGCTGGGCCTCGCCGACGCGAAGATCGACGCCGAAGGCAACGTCGTCGGCCTGCGCAAAGGCTCGGGCAATGGGCCGAAGCTGCTGATCTCCGCGCACCTCGACACCGTGTTCCCCGCCGGCACCGACGTGAAGGTGAAGGAGCGCGACGGCAAGCTCTACGCGCCCGGCATCTCCGACGACACGCGCGGCCTCGCGGTGCTGCTCTCTTGGCTCAAGGTGCTCAACGACAACAAGATTCAGACGGTGGGCGACCTCCTGATCGTCGGCAACGTCGGCGAAGAAGAGCTGGGTAACCTGCGCGGCATCAAGGCGATCTTTCGCGACCACCTGGACATCGACGGCATGGTCGGCCTCGAGCCGGCGCCCGACGGCACGGTGCTGATGCTGGGCACGGGCAGCCACCGCTACGAAGTCACCTTCAAGGGCCCGGGCGGCCACAGCTTCGGCGCGTTCGGCCAGGTGCCGAGCGCGATCCACGGCATGGGCCGCGCGATCGCGAAGATCGCCGAAGTCCGCACGCCGACGTTCCCCAAGACCACCTTCACCGTCGGCACCGTGGGCGGCGGCACCTCGGTGAACACCATCGCGCCGGACGCACGCATGGCCATCGACATCCGCTCCGACGAAATGGCGCCGCTGCTGGAGACCGAAAAGAAGATCCTCGCGGCCATCGACGAAGCGGTCGAGGAAGAGAACAAGCGCTGGAACGTGACGACCCTGAGCGCGAGCCGCAAGCTGATCGGCGATCGGCCCGGCGGCCGCACGCAATCGGACACGGTGGTCGTCGAAGCGGCCACGCGCGCGAACAGCGCCTTCGGCCACAAGACCCTGCTGACGGGCGCGAGCACCGATGCCAACGTGCCGATGTCGCTGGGCATCCCGGCCATCATCATCGGCGCCGGCGGCAAGACGGGCGGCTTCCACGCGCTGTCGGAATGGATCGACGTGACCGATGGCTGGAAGGGCGCGCAGAACTCGCTCGTGACGGTGCTGGGCCTGGTCGGGGTGCAGGGCACCAGCGAACCCCTGCTGGAGAAGCGCGCGCCGCGCAAGAACTAGCGCGAGCCCGGGGGCCATGCCCCCGGAAACGCCGGGGACTCTCCGGTATGCTGGCGGGCGCTTCTCCCCTTTGCTTTCCAAGGAGACCACCATGCATGCCCGCTCCACACTCATTGCCCTGGCCCTGCTCGCCGCAGGCGCCTCGGCACAGGCCAACGACCTGCTCGACCAGCTGAAGGAAAAGGCCGGCGCCGCCGCCAGTTCGCAAGGCAGCAACCTCGGCTTCAAGATGCCCGCCATCGGCTCCAGCACCATCGGCAGCGCTGCCGGCGTGCTGCAGTACTGCGTGAAGAACAACTATCTCGGCGGCGACGCGGCCTCGGTGAAAGACAAGCTGCTGGCCAAGATCACCGGCCAGAAGCAGCAGGAAAAGAACTTCGAAAGCGGTGCGAAAGGCTTGCTGAAAGGCGGCGACGGCAAGACGCTCAACATGAAGATCCTGTCGTCGAAGGTGAAGGAAAAAGCCTGCGACTACGTTCTGAAGAACGCCACCTCGCTGATCTGACACCGCTCCCCGCATTGCCCCCGCGCGGCGCACCGCGCATGTGCTTGCCTGTTTCTCCCCGTGCGCGCGTAACGACTCCATGACCCCGGCTGCCTCCCCCTCTTCCCTGCGCCAGCGCCTCGCGCGCTGGGTTCCCTGTCTTGCATGGCCCCGTCCTTCCGCGGGGCTGCTGCGCAGCGAGGCGATGGCCGGCATCACCGTGGCGCTGATGGTCATTCCGCAAGGCGTGGCGTATGCGGCGCTCGCCGGCATGCCGCTGGTCACCGGCGTGTATGCCGCGCTGTTCCCCGCGTTGATCGCGGTGATGTTCAGTTCGTCGCAACGGCTGTCGGTCGGGCCCACGGCGCTCACCAGCCTGCTGGTCGGCGCCTCGCTCGCGCCGCTTGCGGTGGCGGGCAGCGACGAATGGGTGGCGATGGCGGTGTGGCTCACGCTGATGTCCGGAACGATCCAGATCGTGCTGGGTGCGGGGCGCTTCGGCTGGCTGCTGCGGCTGGTCAATTCACCGGTGCTGATCGGCTTCACGCAGGGCGCGGCGGTGCTGATTGCGATCTCGCAGTTGCCGTCGCTGCTGGGCTTCACCGGGCGCACCATTCCGCAGGTGCTGCAGGGCGGGCCGCTGCCCGATCTCGTGGCCATCGCCTTTGGCCTCGGCAGCATCGCGGTGCTGTGGCTGGGCAAGCGGTTCATGCCGCGTTTTCCGACCACGATGGCATTGGTGGCCGGCGCTGCCGCCATCAGCTGGGTCATGAACTACGCGCTGCGCGGCGGCGCGGTGGTCGGCAGCCTGCCTTCCGGCTTGCCCTCGTTCTACTGGCCCGGCCTGCTCCCGTTGAGCACCTTCAGCGCGCTGGTGCTGCCCGCGCTGATGATCACGCTGGTGAGCTTTCTGGAGACCGCCTCCAGCGCCAAGGTCGACAACGCACGTGCCGGCACGCTGTGGAACGAAAACCAGGACCTGATCGGGCAGGGCCTCGCCAAGCTGGCCTCGGGTTTCACGGGCGCTTTCCCGACCAGCTCGTCGTTCTCTCGTTCGGCCATCACGCTCTATGCGGGTGCGCAGACCGGCTGGGCGACGCTCTTCAGCGTGGTGGTGGTGGCCGGTGCGCTCCTGTGGCTGATGCCGCTGCTCTATCACGTGCCGCAGGCGGTGCTGGCGGCCGTGGTGGTCACGGCCATCCTGGGACTGGTGAAGCCGGCGAGCTTCACGGCGCTCTGGCGCGTCTCGCGCATCGAGGCGGGCATCGCCTTCGGCACCTTCGTTCTGACGATCGCGACCGCGCCGAGCATCTACTGGGGCGTACTCGGCGGCCTGCTCGCGAGCATGGCGCATTACATGTACCGCCACCTGCATCCGCGCATCATCGAAGTGGGCCTGCACCCCGACGGGAGCCTGCGCGACCGCAACCTCTGGAAGCTGCCGCCGCTCGCGCCGCAGCTCTATGCGCTGCGCATGGACGCCGAACTCGACTTCGCCTCCGCCTCCACGCTCGAACGCGCGCTCACCGTCGCGCTGGCCGAGCGCCCCGACCTCACCGACGTGTGCCTCTTCGCACAGCCCATCAACCGCATCGACATCACCGGCGCCGAAGTGTTCGGCTCGATCCGCCGGATGATGGAAGCCAAGGGCGTGCGCCTGCACCTGAGCGGCATGAAGCTGCCGGCGATGGAGGTGCTGGAGCGCGCCGGCCTCCTTGCGCCGGGCCCGATGCTCTTCAGCTACCGCACCGACGGCGAAGCGCTTGCGGCGCTGATGCCGCGCATCGAGGTGCCGACAGAGACCGAGACCGCAGGCTGACGGCACGAGCAGCCGCCCCATGAAAACCACCATCGAAGAACTCGTCGCGTTTCGCACGGTGGTGGACACCGGCTCGATCACCGCCGCGGCCGAGCAGCTCGGCCACACGGTCTCGGGCATCAGCCGTGCGCTGAGCCGGCTCGAACAGAAGCTCGATACCACGCTGATGCGCCGCACCACGCGGCGACTCGAACTCACCGAAGAAGGCGCGGCCTTTTTGCAGCGCACCCGCGCGATCCTCGATGCGATCGACGATGCCGAAGAGCAGATGGCCGCGCGCCGCGAGCAGCCTGCCGGCCGTCTGCGCGTGAACGCTGCCTCGCCCTTCATGCTGCACGCCATCGTGCCGCTGGTGCCCGAGTTCCGGAAGCTCTACCCGCAGATCAGCCTGGAACTGGACACCGACGACCTGCCCATCGACCTGCTGGAGCGCCGCACCGACATCGCGATCCGCATCGGGCCGCTGCGCGACTCCACGCTGCATGCGCGGCCGCTGGGTACGCACCGCCTGCGCGTGCTCGCGAGCCCGGCGTATATCGAAGCGCACGGCAAGCCGCGCACCACCGCCGAGTTGGCCGATCACGCGCTGCTGGGCTTCACGCAACCCGAGTCGCTCAACCGCTGGCCGCTGCGCGGGGCGCATGGCGACGAATGGGCCATCGCGCCGACGCTCGCCGCATCGAGCGGCGAGACGCTGCGCCAGCTCGCCTTGGCCGGCGCAGGCATCGTGTGCCTCGCGGACTTCATGACCGCCGCCGACCGCGCGAGCGGTGCGCTGGTGCAGGTGCTCGCGAAGGAAACGGTGGATGTGCGCCAGCCGGTGAACGCGGTGTACTACCGCAACACGCAACTGTCGGCGCGGATCACGTCGTTCCTGGACTTCCTGTCGCAGCGAATGACGTGAATGCGGTCGCTTATTTCGGCTGGGCCGGAACGAAGCGCTCCACCGCCGCCGACTTGATCTCGTACCCGCTCACGCCCATGTCCGCCGAGGCGTAGCGCGCGGCCTTCAGGACGCCGCTGACCTTCACCGTGTCCATTGCGTGCAGCCCCTTGAAGGCCTGGTCGGCAATCACGTGCACGATCTGGTTGGCGGGCGGGGGCGGCGTGTGGATGCAGGCGCCGAAGTACGGCACGAGAAGGAATTCGCGGATGCCGTCCTGGGTGCTGTCGAGCGGCACCACAAACCCAGCGAGCTTGGCCGCGGTGCCGTCGAGCGCCACGTTGACCGGCGCGTTGTCCCAGACGGCGCGCATCTCGTCGAGCATCTGGATCGCGCGGGGGTCGTTGTCGCGCAGGGCTTCAAGGCTGATGTTGCGGTAGCGCTTGGTCGGATCCCAGCTCTTGGGGATGAGTTCGTCCCAATTGAGCTCCGGGGCCGAGGCGACGCTCGCATTGCTGGCGGTGGCGGACCCGGGTCCGCAGCCCGTGAGCCCGAAGGCCGTGAGGGTGAGGAACAGCGCCGTCAGGGCACGCGCGAGGAAAACTGTCATGGCGTCGATTGTGCTTGGAAGATGTTTCAGACCCATAACGCGAGGCCGAGTTGCCTCTTTTTGAAGCCAATGGCACAAATTCCGGTCAACGCGCCAGAATGCCGCACCACGATATCGAGGAGATCCGCATGGCAGCTACAGGATGGCTGGGACTCACGTCCCTCGGCTTGGTTCACACCGCGATCAGCCTGGTCGCCGTCTTCGCGGGGATCGTCGCCCTGCTGCGCTACAAGGAAATCACCCTCCGCACCGGGTGGGGCCAGGTCTTCGTCTGGACCACCGTGCTCACCTGCCTGACCGGCTTCGGCATCTTCCAGCACGGCGGCTTCGGCAAGCCGCATGCGCTGGGCATCATCACGCTGGCTGCGCTGGCGGTCGGTGCACTGGCCGGCCGGGGCAGCCTCGGGAAGCACTCGCGCTACATCGAGGCCGTCGCCTATTCGGCGAGCTTTCTCTTCCATTGGATTCCGGCTTTCACCGAGACGCTGACCCGGCTCCCGCTCGGTGCGCCGCTGCTGTCGAGCGCCGAGGCGCCCGAACTGAAGGCGATCACCGGCGTGCTGCTGGTGCTGTACCTTGCCGGCGTGGCACTGCAGATCCGCCGGCTGCGCGGCACCGCCGCCGCGAGCCCGCTGGCGGCGACGACCGGCGCCTGAGCTTCAGCTGCCGGTGAAGCGCGGCGGGCGCTTCTCGGCCCAGGCGCGCTGGCCTTCGCGCAGGTCGGCGGACGCGGCCGAGCGCGCCATGTCGTGCCGCAGCGCTTCTGCATCGAGCGTGCCGCGCGCGATGTGGTTCAGGTGCTTCTTCATGCCGACGAGCGGAATCGGCGCCATGCCCGCCAGCGTTGCCACGAGGCGCTGCCCCGCCGCCGCGAGTTCGGTGGGAGGCACGAGGTGCGTAAGAAAGCCGATGGCCTTCATCTCCCCGGCATCGATGCGCTCGGCCGTGAGGAACAGCCGCTTCGCGTGGTCCAGCCCGAGCCGCGTGACGTAGCGCTCCAGCCCCCGTTGGTAGAAGTGAAGCCCGAGTCGCGCGGCCGGCATGAACATGTCCATGCCCTCGACGCCGAGCCGGAAATCGCAGGCCAGCGCGAAGTCGGTGGCGCCGCCGTAGACGCTGCCCTGCATCAGCGCGATGGTGACGGGGCGCGCATCTTCAAGTGCGTTCACCACCTCGTCGAACGCCACGTCGCGCGAGGCGCCGATGCGGCCGATGTCGTAGCCGCTGCAGAAATACTTGCCCTCGGCCTGCAGCACGAGCACCAGCACCTCGGGCCTGGCGTTCACTTCTTCGATGTGCGCGGCGATGGCCGCGAGGTCGTCGGGCTCGAGCCGGTTGGCCTGCCCGGGGCGCCGCAGCGTGATGTGCGCGACCGCGCCGTCGATCGTCAGTTTGGGAATGCCCATGCTCAGCGTCCTTTGAAATGCGGCGTGCGCTTGTCCATGAAGGCACGGCGGCCCTCGCGGTAATCCTCGCTGTCGAAGCAGCGGTTGACCAGCTCCTCGATCGCCTCCGCCTCGGGCGTGGCCGAGTAGCGCTCGAAGGCGCGCACCGCGGCCTTGGCCGCATGGACAGTGAGCGGCGCGTTGCCCGCAATGCCCTGCGCATAGGCGCGCACCTGCTGGTGCAGCTGGCCGTCGTCGGCGATGGTGTTCACGAGCCCGATGCGCAACGCCTCGTCGGCCGCGAGAAAGCGCGCGCTGAAAAGGATGTCCTTCGCCGCGGACGGCCCCACCAGCCGCGCGAGCGCCGCGATGCCCGCGTACTCGTAGCCCAGCCCGAGCTTTGCCGCCGGAATGCCGAAGCGCGAGCCCGCGGTGGCGATGCGCACGTCAGCGGTCAACGCCAGCGCGAGGCCGCCGCCGATGCAGAAGCCTTCGATCATCGCGATGAGCGGCTTGGTGAGCTGCGCGAGCCCGAGCTGGCCGCGCGCGGCGATCTTTCCGTAGGCCTCCTTCTGCTCGGCGTTGGCGCGGAACTGCTCGAACTCCGAGATGTCGGCACCGGCCGCGAACGACTGGCCGCCGGCTCCGCGCATGACGACCACGCGCACCTGCGCATCGGCCTCGAAGGCCTCGGCCGCGTCGCCAAGGCCCTGCCACATCTCCAGCGAAACGGCATTGCGCCGCTCGGGGTTGTTGAAGGTGAGCCAGCCGACGCCGTCCTCGACCTCGGCCACGATCTTCGAAGTTGCCAGCGGCAGGCGGCGCGCGTTGGAGGTGCCGGGCGCGCTCATGCCACGGCTCCTTCGGCGCGCATCGCCGCAATGGCGCCGTCGTCGTAGCCCAGCTCCTGCAGCAACGCGTCGCTCTGCTCGCCGGGGTCGGGGCCCGCCAGGTGAAAGCGCGGCGGATGCGGCACCGCCGAGAGATTGATCGGCGAACGCAGAAGCTCGATGTCGCCCAGCACCGGATGCCGGGCGGGCCGCGTCATGGCGAGGTGCTTCACCTGCGCGTCCTCGAAGGCCTGCCCGATGTCGTAGATCGGTCCGCACGGCACGCCCGCCGGATTGAGCCGCGCCACGAGTTCGGCCGTGTCGAAGCCCGAGGTGATCTCGTCGATGTCGGCGTCCAGTTGCGCGCGGTGCGCGAGCCGCGAGGCGGCCTCCTGGTAGCGGGCGTCGGCGAGCAGCGACCGCGCATCGAGCGCCTCGCAGAAGCCAGCCCACATGCGCGCCGTGGTGGCCGCGATGTTGACCATGCCGTCGCGAGCGCGGTAGGTGCCCATCGGCGCGAGCGTGGGGTGCGCATTGCCCTGCTGGCGCGCCACCTCGCCGTCGACCGTGTAGCGCGCACCCTGGAAGTCGAGCTTGTTGAGCATGCTCTCGATCAGCGAGGTGTGGACCCATTGCCCCTCGCCCGTGTGCTCGCGATGCAGCAGCGCGAGCAGGATGCCCTGCCCGAGGAACATGCCGGCGGTGGTGTCCGAGATGGCGATGCCCACGCGCACCGGCCCGCGCCCGGGCTCGCCGGTCACCGAGCTCAACCCGCACATGCCCTGCACGATCTGGTCGACGCCGGGCCGGTCGCTGTACGGGCCGTCCTGCCCGAAACCCGAGATGCTCGCGAGGATGACGCGCGGGTTGATGCGCTGCAACTGCGCATAGGTCAGGCCCAGGCGCTCCTTCACGTCGGCGCGGAAGTTCTCCACCACCACGTCGCTGCGCGCGATGAGCCGCCGCAGCACCTCGGCGCCGCGCGGCGACTTCAGGTCCAGGCACAGGCTGCGCTTGTTGCGGTGCAGGTTCTGCTCGTCGGAGCCGCGGCGCCGTCCGGTGACGGAGCCGCGGTCCTGCGCGGGCGGCGGATCGACGCGCGTCACGTCGGCGCCCCAGTCGGCCAGGAGGCGCACGGCCACGGGGCCGGCGCGGGCGATGCTGAGGTCCAGCACCTTGTAGCGGGAGAGCGGAAGTTCGGCGGGCTGGATGTCGGTGTCGGTGTCGGCCATGGCGATGTGCTTTCGGTGGTCGGTGTGTGTTCGCCCGCGCCTCAGCGCGCGGCCCAGTAAGTGCGGAAGGCCTGGCGCGGATCGTCCTCGGCACGCGTGCGGCTGCTGTCGCCCTGGAAGACCAGCGTGCCGCGCCGCTGCGCCGTGTAGGCCGGCCACTGAGGCGTGCGTGCGTTGTTCGGATCGCCAGTGGCTGCGAAGGCGACCCAGGCGCCCGCGAGCTGGTCGGCCAGCCGCACGCTCTCCGCGCTCGGGCCGTTCAGGCCGTGGCGGATGTCGTGCAGGCTCGGCCCGATGTCGGTGCCATGCGGCGCGCCGTAGCGCCCGCCATAGGCCGGGCTCGGAATCTTCCAGAGGTAGGCGTAGGCCGGCGCGGCACCCGCGGCTGCCGCGGCGGCCTTGCGCTCGGCCTGCAGTTGCGCAGCCCGGCGGAAGGTCATGTCGGTGTCGATGCGCGCCTGCAGCACATAGGGCGACGCGGACGGGTCCTCGTCGCGGTACATGGCCACGAGGCGGCGCGCATCGTCGCCCACGCGGGCTTCGGCGAATTTCAGGAGAGCCGCCTCGTCGGCGTTGAAATCGATCCGGCGATAAGCCCTCTCGTCGAGCGTGGTGCCCACGATCATTGGCACCGCGGCCGAGAGCGCGGGCGCGTCCGGATCGAACGGATGCCGCGCGATGGCCGTGCCGTCGAGCACCGGCGAGAAGGCGCGCGGCGCCTCGCCCTTCGCGCGGTCGGCGTTCTCCATGGTCACCTGCGCCGCGAGCAGCGTGTGCATCGGCAATGCCTGCAGCCGGGCGATCGGGTCCTTGCCGAGGCCCAGCGATGCGACGAACTCGCCGGCGGCCTTGCGGGAGGCTTCCTGCGGCGCCACGCGCAGGCCCGAGCCGCTCATCACGCCCGCGCGGTGAAAGAGCCCGCGCGCCGAGGGCATTGCCATCAGCACGCTGGTCTTCAAGCCGCCGCCGGACTGGCCGAACACCAGCACGCGCGACGGGTCGCCGCCGAAGGCCGCGATGTTCTCCTTGATCCAGCCGAGCGCCGCGACGATGTCGAGCATGCCCGCCGCGCCCGACTGCGCCATGCGCGCATCGCCCAGCCCCGAGAGGTCGAGGAAGCCGAAGGACCCGAGCCGGTGGTTGAGCGTGACGACCACCGCGTCGCCGAAGCGCGCGAGCATCTCGCCGTCGAACTGCGGCGAGTTGCCCGAGCCCGCGTAGTAGCCGCCGCCGTGCAGGTGCACCATCACCGGCCGCCGGCTGCGGCCCGAGGGCGAGGCGGAAGGCGTCCAGATGTTCATCACCAGGCAGTCCTCGCCCATGCCGCCCGGCTGCAGGTCGTACATGATGAGATCGGCATAGGCGCGGCGCCGGTCGGCCGGCATCTGCGGCGCGTAGTTGCCATAGGCGGTCGCGTCGCGCACGCCGGCCCAGCGCGCCACCGGCGCGGGCGGCATGAAGCGGTTGGCGCCCGAGGTGTCGGCGCCGTAGTGCACGCCCTTGAACACGGCGATGCCGCCGGACATGAGCCCGCGCAGCCGGCCGTTCGCCGTCTCCACGACAGGAAAGATCTCGCCCTCGGTCATGGCGCGCGCGCCCCTGGCGCACCACAGCGCGCCGGTGGCGACGGCCGCGCCGAGCAGGCCGCGGCGGTTGAGAAAAGGCGTTGATCGAGGTTGCTGCTGCATCGTCACGTCGGAGGTCTTTCTGTTGTCGTTGCGTGGATTCGCCGTCAGCTCACGACGGCTACGCCGCGCGGGTCCACCGACAGCGCCGATTCGTGCCCGATTTCCAGCACGCTGGAGGGCGGCGCATGCACCTTGAGCGTGTCGCCGCCGCCCAGCGGCCGCACGACGTAGTCCCAGTACTCGCCCAGGTAGGTGCGCGACACGACGGCCACCCGTCCCATCGGCAGCGCGCCCAGCACGTCGGTGCCCAGGTAGAGCGACTGCGGGCGGATCGACACGCGCGCATCGGCGCGGTCGCGCGCGGCCTCGTCCTGGATCGGCACCTCGCCGTGCAGCCCGTCCAGCGTGATGCAGCCCGCGCGCAGCGTCGCGCTCACGAGGTTGGTGCGGCCGATGAAGCCGGCCACGAACGGCGTGTGCGGACGGTTGTAGAGGTTCCAGGGCGTGTCGATCTGCTCGAGACGGCCGAGGTTGAGCACCGCGATGCGGTCGGAGATGGTCATTGCCTCCGACTGGTCGTGCGTGACGTAGACCGTGGTGAAGCGGAACTCGTCGTGCAGCCGCCGGATCTCGTTGGCCATTTCCTCGCGCAGGTTGGCGTCCAGGTTCGAGAGCGGCTCGTCCAGCAGCAGCACCTCCGGCCGCACGACCATCGCGCGCGCGAGCGCCACCCGTTGCTGCTGGCCGCCCGAGAGCTCGGCCGGGTAGCGGTGCGCCAGGTGCCCGAGGTGCACCACCTCCAGCATCTCGCCCACGCGCCGCTTCGACTCGGCGGCCGGCGTGCGCCGCACGTCGAGGCCGAAGCCCACGTTTTCGGCGACCGTCATGTTCGGCCAGATCGCGTAGCTCTGGAAGATCATCGACATGCCGCGGTGCTCGGGCGGCACCGTGCGGCACGCGCCGGAGATCTGCTGCCCGTTCATCTCGATCGAACCGGCCGTGAGTTCGATGAAGCCCGCGATCATGCGCAGCGTGGTGGTCTTGCCGCAGCCCGAGGGGCCCAGCAGCGTGACGAGCTCGCCCTGGCGCAGCTCCAGGCTCAGGTCGTTCACCACGGCGGTGGTGCCGTAGTTCTTGTGGATGTTCTTCAGGTGCAGCTTGGACATGTTGGACGTGTTGGGCATGTTGGGCATGGCGTCGGTTCTCTTTCCTTGTGTCTCGGTTCTTCAGGGCCGGCGCAGCATGAAGTCGCGCCCGGCGATGCGCATGCCCGCGGCCACCACCAGCGTGGTGATCACCACCAGCACCACGCCCATCGCGGCCAGCGTCTCGTAGTTGCCCTGCTCGCTCAGGTCGAGCGTGAGCACCGAGACCACGCGCGAGGCCGGGCCGGTGAGGAACACGGCGGTGGACAACTCCTTCGTGCAGATCACGAAGACCAGGATGAAGACGCCCACCAGCGTGGTCTTGAGCAGCGGAAACACCACCCGCGCAAGCACCGTGATGCGCCCGCCGCCGAGCACGCGCACCGCCTCTTCGAGCTCGGGGTTGAGGGAGCGCACGGCTGCCGCGCAGGCGGTCACCGCGATGGGCAGGAAGCGCGTGGTGAAGGCCACCACGATCAGCGCGCCCGTGCCGTAGAGCGAGAACGGCGGGCCGGCGTAGGCGGCGTAGAGGCCGATCGCGAGGATGAGCCCCGGCACTGCCACCGGCGCCAGCGCGAGGAACTGCACCACGCCCGGCCAGGGCGTGATGCGCCGCTGCACCGCGTAGGCCACGCACAGCCCCATGAGCACGCAGACCAGCGCGGTCGCGCCCGAATAGAGCACCGTGTTCACGATGGCTTCGCGCACCGTGAGCTGCTGGAAGAAGATGTCGTAATAGTTCGCCAGCGTGAGGTTGCCCGTGGTCACGCCGCGGCCCCAGGCCTTGGAGAGCGACGCGAGCACCAGGATGGCCAGCGGCATCACCACCGTGAGCAGCGACACCAGCGCTGCATAGGCCAGGAGCGGCCACTTCCACCAGCCGATGTCGAACGGCCGGCGCTCGCCGCCCTTGCCCGACACCGAGACGAAGCCCTTGCGCGAGAGGAGCCTGCGCTGCACCCAGAGCATGACCACCGTGAGCACCAGGATCGGCATGGAGAACGCCGCCGCCTGCTCCACCCGCAGCGGGTATTCGAAGAAGGACACGATCTGCGTCGTCGCGAGGTTGATGCCCGCCGGAATCGCGATGAGGGCGGGCGTGCCGTAAAGCGCCACCGACTCCAGGAAGATCAAGATCGCCGCGCCCACGATGGACGGCATCACCAGCGGCAGCGTGACGCGCGTGAGCGTTCTGAACTTGCCCGCGCCGTGGATCGAGGCGGCGTCCTCCAGCTCGGTGGAGATGAGGTCCAGCGCCGACTTGGTGAACACGTAGATCAGCGGGAAGGTGTAGAGCGCGATGACGAACGCGAGCCCCCAGAAGCTGTAGATGTTGAACGGGCCCCTGTCATCGCCCGCGCCGCCGAACACCTCCAGCCACAGCCGGTTGAGCCAGCCCGCGTTCGGGCCCGCGAGCAGGATCCACGCGATGGCGCCCAGGAAGTTCGGCATCACGAACGCGGCCAGCACGCCCATGTGCGTGAGGTTGCGGCACGGCATGTTGGTGCGCGAGACGGCCAGCGCGAGCGGCACCCCGAGCGCGAGCGCGAGCACCGTGACCGCACCGCCGAGGTAGAGCGAATTCAGCAGCGCCTGCAGGTTGCGGCTGCGCCCGAGCGCGCTCGTGTAGTTGCGCAGCGTGGCGCCGCCGTCGGCGCTGCTGAAGCTGTCCCACACCAGCCGCAGGATCGGGTTGGCCACCAGCAGCACCAGCGCGACGACCAGGATGCCGAAGAGCCAGAGCGCGGGGTCGGCCAGCCGCGAGGGCACGGCCATGCGCACCGGCTGGGCCGATTGCGGTGCCACCGCCTCAGACGCCGAAAGCATCGCGCCACAGGTCGATGACTTCGGGCACGCCGTCCACCGACTCCTGCGGGTCGGGGCGCAACGCGGTCTTGCTGTCGTCCAGGCCCAGCACGCCGGGGCGCGGCTTGGCACCGGCGCGCTTGGGCACGCCGAAGCGGTCGATCGAGAGCATGTCGACGTCCTCGCTGCCGAGCAGCCATTCCATGAAGAGCTTCGAGGCGTTCGGGTGCGGCGCGTTGGCCATGACGGCCGAGGGCGAGAGCATGAGCACCGGCCCTTCCTTCGGCGCGACGATCGCGAGCGGGTTGCCCTTCTCGGCCATCATCGCCGCGAGGTTGATGGGACCGGCGCCGATGGAGCGCTCGCCCGAGGTGACGGTGGTGACCGTGTCGATGATCGAGCGGCCCACCTGCGGCTTGTTGGCCGCGAGCTTCTTGAACCAGCCATCGCCGTAGAGCTTGCGCATCTCGATGGCCCAGACGCCCACGAAGCCGCTGAAGCCCGGATGGCCCACCGAGGCGAGGCCGCGCCACTTCGGATCGACGAGGTCGTTCCAGCTCTTGGGCGCATCGGCGGCCTTGACCTTCTGCGTGTTGTAGACGAGCCCGACCATCGCGACGCTGGCCACGTGGTAGTAGCCATCGGGGTCGAGGTTCTGCAGCCGCTTGTCCATGGTGGCGGAGGCCGCGGGCACGTACTTCATGAGCAGCTTGCGCTTCTTCAGATCGAGGTAGTGCGCGATGTCGGTCGAGGAGAAGACGTCGCAGTTGGCCGTCTTCGCCTTCAGGTCCTGGTTCAGGCGCTGGAACGCGACCTGCGCGGTGGTGCGCACCACGTTCACCTTCACGCCCGGGTAGCGCGCGGTGAAGGTGCGCGACATGAGTTCGGCGTCTTCGGAGGGCAGGTAGACGATGTACCAGGTGAGTTCGCCCTCTTTCTTCGCGGCTTCGTGCAGCGCGTCGAGCGAAGTCTGGGCGCTTGCGCTGTGCCACGGCGCGAGCGCGGCCGCCGAAGCAGCGGCGCCGGCCAGGGCATGGAAATGGCGTCGGTTCAGTTGCATGAATGTCTCCATGGCCGGATCTGTGGATGAATGCGCCGGCTCCTTTTCAGTGTATTCATGAGTCTCATAAAAATACATATCTCGTTTCTACGTATTTTTATGAAGCGCCTGCGTGCACGATGATGTTTAGAATCCAGCGCATCGGAGACCCTTCATGCCCCCATCGCCACGCATCAATCTAAGCGACAAGATTCGCGCCGCCCTTGAAGCGGAGATCACGTCAGGCCAGCTCGTGGCCGGCTCCCGCATCGACGAGCAGGCGCTCATGGACCGCTTCGAGGTGTCGCGCACCCCGGCGCGCGAGGCTTTGCTGCAGCTCATGTCGGCCGGCCTGGTGACCACGGTGCCGCGCCAGGGCGCGGTGGTGGCGAGCCTCTCGCTGCCGGAATACGTGGCGATGCTGGAAATCCTCATGGAGCTCGAAGGCCTGGCCGCCCGGCTCTCGGCTCGCCGCATGCCCGCCGTGCAGCGCAAGCAACTGGCGTTGGCCGACCAGGCCTGCCGCGACGCCGCCGCGAAGGACGACGCCGAGCTCTACGGCGCGGCCAACAGGAGCTTCCACGAGATCATTTACGACGGCAGCCTGAACGAGGTGCTGGCCCGCCAGCTGCGCGCGATGCGGCTGCGCATGCGGCATCCGCAGCGCACCCTCTTCGATCGGCCGGGGCGCATCCGCAATTCGCTGGTGGAGCACAAGCAGGTGCTCGATGCCATCCTGAACGGCGACGAGGACGCCGCCTATCGCGCGATGACCGGCCACATCTCCAGCGGCGGCAACGTGTATGCCGACGCCATCGCCAGCATGCCGCACGGCGTGCCGGTCGCCGCGCCCGTGGCCACACCCGAGGTGGCGGCCGATGCGCTGGCGGTCACGGAGCGTGCCGCGCGCGGGCGCAAGCCCACGGCCAAGTCGACCAGCAAGGCCTGACGCAATGCGCACGCAGGCCATTCGCATCCAGGCCCACGGCGGCCCCGAAGTGCTCGAACAGGTGGAGGTCGAGGTGGGCGATCCCGGACCGGGCGAAGTGCGCATCCGGCAGTCGGCCATCGGCCTGAACTTCGCCGACATCTACCAGCGCCGCGGCTCGCACGGACCGCATGCGGTCACCGCGTTTCCGGTCGTCCTCGGCGCGCAGGGCGCGGGCACCATCGATGCGATCGGACCCGAGGTCGAGGCGGGCCTGCACGTCGGGCAGTCGGTGGCGTACTTCCACCCCGGCGCCTACCAGGCGGTGCGCAACATCCCGGCGCACCGGGTGGTGCCGCTGCCGGCGGGCGTGTCCGAGGAAGTCGCGGGCGCCACGCTCCTGCGCGGGCTCACGGCCGAGTACCTGCTGCGGCGCCTCTATCCCGTTGCGCCCGGCGAGGCGGTGCTGGTGCATGCGGCGGCCGGCGGCATGGGCGTGATCCTCTCGCAGTGGGCCCGCGCACTCGGCGCCACGGTGATCGGCACGGTCGGCTCCGAGGCCAAGATGGCGATCGCGCGCGCGCACGGCTGCCATCACGTGATCGACTACCGCCGCGAGGACTTCGTGGCGCGCACGCTCGAATGCACCGGCGGCCAGGGCGTCTCGGTGGTCTACGACGCGGTCGGCAAGGACGTCTTCCTGCCCTCGCTCGATTGCCTCAAGCCGCTGGGCATGGCGATCAACTACGGCACCGCATCGGGCGACGTGGAGGCCTTCGACCTGCAGCGGCTGCATGCGAAATCGCTGAGCGTTTCGCGGCCCACGCTGCGCACTTTCATCGCCACGGCGGCCGACCTGCGGCGCGGCGCGGCGGCGTTGTTCGACGCGGTGCTCGGCGGCCAGGTGACGCTGGAAGTGGGCCACCGCTATCCGCTCGCCGAGGCGCGCCGCGCGCACGAGGAACTCGAAAGCCGCGCCACCACCGGCGCCGCTGTGCTGATCCCCTGAAGGAAACCTTCGCCATGAAGCTCTACCACGGCTGGCTCTCCAGCGCGTCGCGCCGCGTGCGCCTGTGCCTCGCCGAAAAAGGCCTCGCCTACGAAAGCATTCCCATCGACATGGGCAAGCAGGAGCATCATTCGCCCGCCTACCTTGCGATGAATCCGAACGGCGTCGTGCCGGCGCTGCGGCTGGACAACGGCGCTTCGCTCTACGAGAGCTCGACCATCTGCGAGTACCTGGACGACGTGCATCCGCAGCCCCCGCTCAGGCCGGCCGATGCATTCGACCGCGCGGTGATGCGCAACTTCGTGCGCTGGACCGACGAGAAATCCCTGCCGCATCTCCTCGTCCTGAACTGGAGCATCGCGCTGCAGCCCGGCGCGAGCCAGTGGAGCGACGCGCAGCTCAAGGAGCGCCTTGCACGCATTCCGACGCCCGAGCGCCGCGAGGCCTGGACACGCATCGCGCGGCAGCCCTATACCGACGAAGAGAAAGCGGTGGCGCTCGAGAAGCTGCTGGCGCTGCTCGGCAAGATGGAAGCGATGCTCGCGGACAGCGGCGACTGGCTGGTCGGCGGCGCCTATTCGCTGGCCGACATCGCGGCCGTGCCGTTCGTGGCGCGCATCACCGAACTCGCACCGGATGCGGTGTCGCACGACCGCTGCCCGCGCACGGCCGGCTGGTGGGCGCGCGTCCAGCAGCGCCCCGCCTTCGCGCTCGCACGCTTCGATCGCTTCGACGCCGCGCTGCGCCAGCGCGACGCGGCGGCTGCGCTCAGTCCTGCACCCGCCCGCGCAGGCTCTTGATCTGCGAACGCTGGCTCTTGCCTTCGAGCCGGCGCTGCTTCGAACCGTAGGTGGGCTTGGTGGCGCGCCGCACGCGCGGCGGCGTGGCCACGGTGTCGACGACCGCCTGCAGCCGCGCGAGCGCGTCGGCACGGTTCATCTCCTGCGTGCGGTGCTGCTGCGCCTTGAGCACGAAGACGCCCTCCTGTGTGATGCGGCTGTCGCGCAATGCGAGCAGCCGCTCCTTCACATCGGCGGGCAGCGAACTGGCGTGGATGTCATAGCGCAGGTGCACCGCGCTCGACACCTTGTTGACGTTCTGCCCACCCGCGCCCTGCGCACGGATGGCGCTGATCTCGACTTCGTCGGGGTCGATCAGGATGGGTGGGCGGAGCATGTCCGCAAGTGTGCCCCGAACGCGCTCAGACGCGCTCGAACACAGCCGCAATGCCCTGCCCGCCGCCGATGCACATCGTGACCAGCGCATAGCGCCCGCCCGTTCGGTGCAGCTCGGCGATCGCCTTCGTCGTGATGATCGCGCCGGTCGCGCCCACCGGGTGGCCGAGCGAAATGCCCGAGCCGTTCGGGTTCACCTTGGACGGATCGAAGCCCAGCTCCTTGATGACCGCGCAGGCCTGCGCCGCGAAGGCTTCGTTCGACTCGATCACGTCGAAGTCGCTGACCTTCAGCCCCGTGCGCTCCAGCACCTTGCGCGTGGCCGGCACCGGGCCGATGCCCATGTACGCAGGTTCGACGCCGGCGTGCGCGTAGCCGACGAGGCGCGCGAGGGGCTTCAGGCCCAGCGCCTTCACGCGGCCGCCTTCGGCCAGCACGACAGCCGCCGCGCCGTCGTTGATGCCCGAGGCATTGCCTGCGGTGACGAGCCCTTCCTTCTTGAATGCGGGCTTCATCTTCGAGAGCGTGTCGACGGTGGTGTCGGCGCGCACGTGCTCGTCGGTGTCGAACAGCACGACGCCCTTGCGCGTCTTCACCTCGACCGGAACGATCTGCTCCTTGAAGCGTCCCGCTGCAATGGCTGCGGCGGCGCGCTGCTGGCTGGTGGCGGCCAACTCGTCCATCTGCTCGCGCGTGATGCCGTAGCGCGCGGCCACGTTCTCGGCGGTGATGCCCATGTGGATCTTCTCCCACGGGTCGTGCAGGATGCCCAGCATGTAGTCGACCAGCACCGCGTCGCCCATGCGCGCGCCGTAGCGGGCCGAGGTGTCGAAGTACGGGCCGCGGCTCATCGATTCCGAACCGCCGCCGATGGCGATGTCGCAGTCGCCCAGCGCAATCGCCTGCGCCGCCGACACGATGGCCTGCAGGCCGGAGCCGCAGAGGCGGTTGACGTTGAAGGCCGGCGTCTCGATGGGGCAGCCCGCATCGATGGCGGCCACGCGGCTCAGGTACGCGTCCTTCACGTCGGTGGGGATCACATTGCCCATCACCACATGGCCGATGGCATCGGCCGCGAGGCCGCTGCGTTCGATGGCGGCCTTGACGGCGGTGGTGGCCAGTTGGGTGTTGGGCACGTCCTTCAGCGCGCCGCCGAAGGTGCCGATGGCGGTGCGGGCGGTGCCGACCACGAAGATGTCGCGTTGGGTCATGGTGTGGTTCTCCTGGATTGAAAAAAATCGGTTCGCGGCCGGTCACCCGGCCTTCACGGCGGCGGGCTTGCGACGCGCCACGGCCGGGCGGTGCAGCACGCCATTGAGCAGCAGCTCGATGCCCTGGTCGGCGATCTGGTCGGGCGTCAGGTCGCCGTCGGGGCGGTACCAGCGGCCGATCCAGCTGAGCGCGCCGGCCAGCATGAAGGCGGCCATCTTCGGATCGCAAGGCGCGAGTGAGCCTTCGGCCACGCCGTCCTCGATGAGCCGGCGGAACTGCCCGTCGATGCCGGCCTTCAGGCGGCGCAGCTCCTTCTTGAGCGGCGCGGGCAGCGGGTCTTCGCCGATGCGGATCACGCACATGCCGAAGTCCTGCGTCACCACGCCCGAGTAGATGCGCATGCAGGCCTTGAGCTGGTCGATGGCGCTGCCGCCCGCGGCGCGCACCTCGTCGATGCCGGTCTGCATCAGGTCGAGCGCGGTCTTCACGCACTCCAGCAGGATCTGGTCCTTGCTCTCCACGTAGTAGTAGAGCGTGGGCTTGCTCACGTTGAGCCGCTCGGCAATGTCGTCGAGCGAGGTCGCATGGAAGCCGCGCTCGTTGAAGAGCTGCGCGGCCGTCTGCAGCACGGCATTGCGCTTGACTTCGCGCTGCTGCGCGCGCTTGTCGGCAGGCTCCCAGGGGGAGGGAGAGAGGGGTCGGCGGAGTGCTGGGGCTTGGCGAGGCATGGGAGGCATCGGGTTTCTGCGGGCGGGGAAAGTCCGGATGCCGCGCAATGCGGCGAACTGTGACATTACCCGCCAGTAGGAATTTTACGGGCCAGTAGCTTTTCTGCCCCTGGACACAAACCCTGACCCTATCGCCTCCCTCTTAGCCATGCCTGACGAGCCCTCGCGGGGCGCCTCCCCGCACCCTTCTCCGGCTGCCACCGTGCTGCAGGTGGAGGCGTTGACGCTCGCATTCGGCGGCGTGAAGGCGCTGACCAACGTGGGCTTCGGCGTCGCGCCCGGCTCGATCACCGCGGTGATCGGCCCCAACGGCGCAGGCAAGACATCGCTCTTCAACACCATCTCGGGCTTCTACAAGCCGGCAGAGGGCCGCGTGCTCTTCGAGGGCGAAGACATCACCCGCGTGCCCGCGCCGAAGCGCGCCGCGCTCGGCCTCGCGCGCAGCTTCCAGAACATCGCGCTCTTTCGCGGCATGACCGTGCTCGACAACATCAAGCTCGGCCGCCATGCACACCTGAAGACCAACGTGTTCGACGCTCTCTTCTACCTGGGCCGCGCCCGCCGCGAGGAAGCCGAGCTGCGGCGCGATGTGGAGGAACGGATCATCGACTTCCTGGAGATCGACCACATCCGCCACGCCTCGGTCGCCGCCCTGCCCTACGGCCTGCAGAAGCGCGTGGAGATGGCGCGCGCCCTCGCCATGCAGCCCAAGGTGCTGATGCTCGACGAGCCCGTGGCCGGCATGAACCGCGAGGAGACCGAAGACATGGCGCGCTTCATCCTCGACGTGCGGCGCGAGTGGGGCATCACGGTGCTGATGGTGGAGCACGACATGGGCATGGTGATGGACCTGTCAGACCACGTGGTGGTGCTCAACTTCGGCCAGGTCATCGCAGAGGGCACGCCATCGCAGGTGCAGGCCGACCCCGAGGTGGTCCGCGCATACCTCGGCGCGGGCGACGTCGGCGAACTGCGTCGGCGGCTGCGCGGCGAATCCACGGCGGGGGCGGCGTGATGGATTGGGCCTACCTCTTCGAGATCGCGCTCACCGGCATTGCCGGCGGCGGCCTCTATGCATTGGCCGCCCTCGCCTTCGTGCTGGTCTACAAGGCCACGCGCGTGGTCAACATCGCCATCGGCGAGATGCTGATGGTCGGCGCGTACCTGTTCTTCACTTTTGCCGCGAGCTTCTCGCTGCCGATCTGGCTCGCGGTGCTGGGCTCGGTGATCGGCACCGGCCTCCTGGGCGCTGTGATCGAGCGCACGATGATCCGCCCGCTGCTCGGCGAGCCGCCGATCTCGGTGTTCATGGTGACGGTCGGGCTCGCATCGATCCTCGTCGGCTTGGTCGAGATCATCTGGACCGCCGACCAGCGCCGCCTGCCCGAGTTCCTGCCGAACGCGCCGGTGATGGTCGGCGAGGCGTTCCTCGCACCCAAGATCGCCTATGGCGCGCTGATCGCCGTGGTGCTGATCGGCATGGTGCTGCTGCTGTTCCGTTTCTGGCGCGGCGGCGTCGCACTGCGGGCCACCGCCTCCGACCAGGCCGCGGCCTACTCGATGGGCATCAACGTGCCGCGCGTGTTTTCGCTCGCCTGGGTGGCCTCGGCCATGATCGCTGCGGTGGCCGGCATCATCGTCGGCGCCATCGGCGGCATCTCGTCCTCGATGGGCGTGTTCGGCCTGTCGGTGCTGGTGGTGGTGATCGTCGGCGGGCTCGACAGCGTGCTCGGTGCGCTGGTCGGCGGTGTCTTCATCGGACTGGTCGAGGCGCTCGCGGGTTCGTACCTCGGCGGCGAATACAAGCTGCTCGCAACCTTCATCGTGCTGGTGCTCGTGCTGATGGTGCGGCCCTACGGGCTCTTCGGCACGCACGAGATCGAGAGACTCTGATGCGCATCGGTACCCTCAAGCAAAGCTATGTCGCCGATGCGGCGCTGTTCGACTCGCGCACGCAGAAGATGTGGCTCATGGTCGGCGCGGCGCTGCTGGTGCTGTTCCCGTTCATGGCCAGCGACTATTGGCTGTACCTCGCATGCCTCGTGGCCATCAACGTGGCGAGCGCCACGGGCCTGAACATTCTCACCGGCTACACCGGCCTGGTGAGCCTGGGCCAGGCGGCGTTCATGGGCCTGGGCGCCTACACCGTCGCGATCATGCAGACGCGGCTGGGAACGCCCTTCCTGCTGAACATCGCCGCGGGCGGCGTGGTCGCCATGCTCGGCGGCTTGATCGTCGGAATTCCCTCGCTGCGTGTGAAGGGCCTGTACCTGGCCATCGCGACCATCGCGGCCTCGTTCATCACGCACTTCCTGTTCGCCAACCTCAAGCTCACGGGCGGCACCACCGGCATCTCGCTGCCGCCGGCGCAGTTCTTCGGCCTGCCGCTGGACACCTCTTTCCGCCTCTACTGGGTGATCGTGCCGGTCATGCTGCTGATGGTGCTGGGCGCGGCCAACCTCTTTCGCACCCGCGTGGGCCGGGCCTTCATCGCGATCCGCGACCGCGACATCTCGGCCGAGGTGCTGGGCATTCCGCTCCTGCGCTACAAGCTGCTGTCGTTCGGGCTCTCGTCGTTCTACGCGGGCGTAGCCGGTGGCCTGTGGGCCTACTTCTTCCGCGTGGTCACGCCCGAGAGCTTTCCGCTCCTGATGTCGATCTTCTTCCTGGCCGCCATCATCGTCGGCGGCATGGGCACGATCCTGGGCGGCATCTTCGGCGCGGTGTTCATGACGATGGTGCCCGAGCTGCTCAAGCTCATCGTCGACCTGCTGCCGGGCGGCGTGGAGATGACAGTGTTTCTCTCACCCGTGCGCACCGTCGTGTTCGGGCTGCTGATCGTCGGATTTCTGGTGTTCGAGCCGCACGGGCTCGCAGAAGTGTGGCGGCGCATACGCCGCTTTTTCCATCTATGGCCGTTCCGCAACTGAGCCTATTCCAACAGGAGACAAGCATGCCCAAGACACCGAAGAAACCGAAGCTTTCACAACACCGCCGTGCACTGCTGATCGCCGCGGGCCTGTCCTCCGGGCTCGCCGCCGTGCCGTTCGCGCACGCCCAAGGCACCGAGGACATCGTCATCGGCGGCTCCATCCCGATGACCGGCGTGTTCGCCTTCGCGGGCGTCGGCATCAACGCCGGCATTGCCGACTACGTGAAGATCGTCAACGACGCGGGCGGCATCAAGGGGCGCAAGCTGCGCTATGTGCCCGAAGACACGGGCTACAAGGTCGACGTGTCGGTCGCAGCCTTCAAGAAGATCACGAGCCAGAACAAGGTCAACCTCTACTACGGCGACTCGACGGGCTTCTCCAAGACCATCAACCCCGAGCTGGACCGCAGCGGGCAGATCCTGATGGCGGGCGCCTCGTTCGCGACCGAGCTCAACGACGCGGCCAAGTACCCGAACCAGTTCCTGGTCGGCCCCGACTACACCGAGCAGATCGGCATCCTGCTGCGCCACATCGCCAAGGAGAAGCCGGGTGCCAAGGTGGCCTTCGTGTACTCCGACTCCGAGTTCGGCCGCGACCCCATCGAGGCCAGCGAAACCGCGGCGAAGAAGCTCGGCCTCACGGTGCCGGTGAAGCTCATGACGCCGGCCGGCAGCGTGGACGTGTCGACCGAGGTCATCAAGCTGCGCCGCGCCGCGCCCGACTACACCATCTTCCACGGCTACATCCTCGCGCCGATTCCGGAGTTCGTGCAGCAGGGCAAGCAGATGGGCATGACCAGCAAGTGGATGGGCACCTTCTGGACCATGGACAGCTCCACCGTGATGAAGATGGGCGAAGGCGCCGACGGCTTCATGGGCGTGATGCCCTACCGCTACTACTACGACACCTCGGCCAAGGCGCCGATGCTCGACAAGATCCGCGCGCTGCGCCCCGAGTACCAGAGCACGGCCTACACACAGGGCTTTCTCACCGCGATGCTGTTCACCGAGGCGGCTAAGCGCACGCTCGACGCGGGCAAGCCGCTGGACGGCAAGAACCTGAAGGCCTCGCTCAACACCATCAAGGACTTCGACACCGGCGGGATCATCGGCACGCCGATCACCATCAAGGGCAACTCGATTCCGGTGGGCCGCGTCTACAAGGCCGACATGAAGGCGCAGAAGATGGTGCCGGCGTCGGACTGGATTTCGCTGAACTGAGCCATGCATCCGCCCGCGGCCACGCCTGCTTCCGAGAAAGCTGACCTCGTTCTGGAGGTCAACAACATCGAGGTGGTCTACAACAAGGTGGTGCAGGTGCTGCGCGGCCTGTCGCTGGCCGTGCCGCGCGGGCAGATCGTCGCGCTGCTGGGGAGCAATGGCGCCGGCAAGTCGACCACGCTGAAGGCGGTGTCGGGGCTGCTGGCGCTCGAGGACGGCGAGGTGGAAGCCGGTCGCATCGTGTTCGATGGCGCGCCGACCGCTCAACTGGCGCCGCAGCAGCTCGTGCGGCGCGGGCTCAGCCATGTCATGGAAGGCCGTCGCGTCTTCGAGGACCTCACCGTCGAGGAAAACCTCGTGGCAGCGACCTATGCGCTGACGGGGCGCGAAGGCGCCGCGCCGCCGCGCAACTTCGACGACGTGTACGCCTATTTCCCCCGCCTGCACGAGCGCCGCAAGGGCCTTGCGGGCTATCTCTCCGGCGGCGAGCAGCAGATGCTGGCCATCGGCCGCGCGCTGGTCGCGCAACCCAAGCTGATCCTGCTGGACGAGCCCTCGCTGGGCCTCTCGCCCAAGCTGGTGGAAGACATCTTCACGATCATTGCGCGCATCAACGCCGAGCGCGGCACCTCGATGCTGCTGGTCGAGCAGAACGCGAGCGTCGCGCTGGCCATCGCGCACACGGGCTACATCATGGAAAGCGGCAAGGTGGTGATCGACGGCAGCGCCGAGCGCCTGGCCGCCGACCCCGATGTGCGCGAGTTCTACCTGGGCGTGGGCGGCAGCGGCGAATCGCGCAGCTTCCGCGCGCTCAAGCACTACAAGCGCCGCAAGCGCTGGCTCTCATGACAGACGCCCACCTTCCGTTGCTGACTTTGCCGCAGATGCTGCGCGAGCAGGCGCGCCTGCGGCCCCACGACATCGCGATACGCCAGAAGGACTTCGGCATCTGGCATCCGCTGGACTGGACCGGGTACCTGCAGCGCGCCACCCGCTTCGGCCTCGGCCTGCATGCGATGGGCCTGGCACCAGGCGGGCACCTAGGCGTGATTTCCGAGAACCGCGTCGAATGGCTGCTCGCGCAGATGGGCGCGGGGCTGATCGGCGCGGTCACGGTCGGCGTCTACCCGACCAGCCCGAGCAACGAGGTGGCCTACGTGGTCGGGCATGCGGACATCGAGGTGATCGTCTGCGAGGACCAGGAGCAGACCGACAAGGTGCTCGACGCGATGGCGCAACTGCCGCGCCTGCGCAAGATCGTCGTGATCGAGACCAAGGGCCTCGCGAGCTACCCGCCCGAAGTGCGCGGCCTCATCGCGACGTTCGCGGAGGTCGAGCAAGCCGGCGCCGAGGTGCAGGCCCGGGACGGCACCGCGCTGGTCGATGCCGCGCTCGCACGCCAGACGCTCGCCGACACCGGCTTGATGATCTACACCTCGGGCTCCACCGGCAAGCCCAAGGGCGCGATGATTTCCTACCGCAACATCCGCGGCGTGGTGCCCGGCATCGTCGAGCGGCTCGGGCTCGATGGCGACACCACGCACCTGTCGTACCTGCCGCTGTGCCACGTGGCCGAGCAGATGCTCACGGCCTTCGTACCCGTGTACCTGGGCTCGCAGGTGAACTTCGGCGAATCGATCCGCACCGTGCAGGAAGACCTGCGCGAAGTCGCGCCCACGATGTTCCTCGGCGTGCCGCGCATCTGGGAAAAATTGCATGCGGGCATCAGTATCAAGATGCAGGAAGCGGGGCGCGTGCAGCGTGCGCTCTTCCAACGCGCCATGGCTGCCTGCGCGCCGCTGGCCGAGAAGCCGCGCAGCACATGGACGCTGGCCGAGCGCAGCCGCTTTGCCCTCGCCTACTGGACGGTGCTGCGCGCGCTGCAGAACTTCATCGGCCTGCGCCGCGCACGCGTCGCGCTCACCGGCGCGGCGCCGATTCCCGCGGACGTGGTGCGCTTCTTTCGCACGCTGGGAGTGCCGCTGGTGGAGGTGTACGGCCTCACGGAATCGACCGGCATGATCGCCGGCCACCGCAGCGATGCAGTGAAGGTCGGCACCGTGGGCCCGCCCACGCAAGGCACCGAACATCGCGTCGGCGAAGCGGGCGAATTGCTGGTGCGCGGCGAGATGGTGTTCGAGGGCTATTACAAGAACCCCGAGGCCACCGCCTCATCGATTCGCGACGGGTGGCTGTACACGGGCGATGTGGTGCGCGAGGAAGACGGGCATCTGCGCATCGTCGACCGGCTGAAGGACATCATGATCACGGCGGGCGGCAAGAACCTCACGCCCTCCGAGATCGAGAACACCATGAAGGGCAGCCCCTTCATCAAGGAATGCATCGTGGTGGCGGATGGCCGAAAGTTCGTCGGCGCGTTGCTGCAGATCGACTACGAAACGGTGGGCAAGTGGGCGGAGGCCGAGCGCATTTCGTTTACCCATTTCCGCTCGCTGGTGGAGGAGCCGCGGGTGCGATCGCTCATCGAGGCGGAAATTGCGCGCGGCAACGAGAAGCTGGCGCAGGTGTCGCAGATCAGGCGTTTTCATCTGCTCACCAAAGAGTTGGATCATGACGACGGTGAAGTCACCGCGACCATGAAGGTGCGGCGCTCCAGCATCTACAAGACCTACGCCAGCGAGATCGAGGCGCTGTACAGCGCCTGATCGGCTGTTTCTTAGTCGCCGCGAACGGGGCGGGCACGCACGTCGGTCACATCGTCCGCGCGTCCGCCCAGCGCCATGGGGCTGCGCACCGATTCGCCGCGTGCACGCGCGCTGACCACGTCGGCGGCCGTGGGCTCGGCCGGCTTTGCCGCATTGCGAAATCGATCGAAGCCCGAGCGCGGATTGAAGCGCCCGCCCATCGAGGTCATCCAGGGCGTCACGGGCTTGCCCGTGAGACGCCCCCAGGCGTAGCGCACGCCCCACACGGCGGCCAGCAGCATGACCGCGACGGCGAGGCTGGCCGCGAAAACCAGCCCCAGGAGCAGAAGAATGACGCGAAGAATGAAGTTCATCATCCGACTTTAGGCCGAGGCCGCCGCCGTTGGTTCCCCGCCCTTGCTGAACGAGAACTGGCCCGGCGACTGGATCGGGTCGGTGTTGACCTCGATCGTGTCCTTCGGCCCGAAGCTGCCGTCCAGCAGCAGCTTCGAGAGCGGGTTCTCGATGCGTTGCTGGATCGCACGCTTCAACGGCCGCGCACCGAAAACCGGGTCGAAGCCGACCTTGGCGATCTCGGCCAGCGCCGCGGGCGACACCTCCAGGCCCAGGTCCATCTTCGCGAGGCGCGCCTTGAGCACCTTCAGCTGGATCGCGGCGATCGATTCGATGTTCTTCGCGTCGAGCGCATGGAACACGACCGTCTCGTCGATGCGGTTGAGGAACTCGGGGCGGAAGTAGTTCTTCAGCTCGTCCCACACCGCTTCCTTGATCTCTTCGGAAGGCTTGCCCACCATGGCCTGGATGATCGGCGAGCCGATGTTGCTTGTCATCACGATCACGGTGTTCTTGAAGTCCACGGTGCGGCCCTGGCCATCGGTGAGGCGGCCATCGTCGAGCACCTGCAGCAGCACGTTGAAGACGTCCGGGTGCGCCTTCTCGACCTCGTCGAGCAGCACCACGCTGTAGGGCTTGCGGCGCACGGCCTCGGTGAGGTAGCCGCCCTCTTCATAGCCCACGTAGCCCGGCGGCGCGCCGATGAGGCGCGCGACCGAATGCTTCTCCATGAACTCGCTCATGTCGATGCGGATGAGGTGGTCTTCGCTGTCGAACAGGAAGCCCGCGAGCGCCTTGCACAGCTCGGTCTTGCCCACGCCCGTGGGGCCGAGGAACAGGAACGAGCCCGTGGGGCGGTTGGGGTCGGAGAGGCCCGAGCGCGAGCGGCGGATCGCATTCGCGACCGCGCCGATGGCCTCGTTCTGGCCGACCACGCGCTCGTGCAGCTTGTCTTCCATCACGAGCAGCTTGTCGCGCTCGCCCTGCATCAGCTTGGCGACCGGAATGCCGGTAGCGCGCGCCACGACCTCGGCGATTTCTTCCGCCCCGACCTGCGTGCGCAAGAGCGTGGGCGCGCTGGACTTGCCCTTGCTCGCCTCGCTGGCCTCGGCTTCCTTCAGGCGCTTTTCGAGCGCGGGGAGCTGGCCGTATTGGAGCTCGGCCAACTTGTTGAAGTCGCCCTTGCGCTCCCATTCCTTGATCTCGGTCTTGAGCTTCTCGATTTCTTCGCGGATGTGCGCGCTGCCCTGGGCCTGGGCCTTCTCGGCCTGCCAGATCTCGTCGTAGTCGGCGATTTCCTTCTGCAGCTTGGCGATCTCGTCCTCGATGAGGCCGAAGCGCTTCTGCGAGGCTTCGTCCTTCTCGCGGCGCACGGCTTCGCGTTCGATCTGCAGCTGGATGAGGCGGCGGTCGAGGCGGTCCATCACCTCGGGCTTGGAGTCCATCTCGATCTTGATCTTGGCCGCGGCCTCGTCGATCAGGTCGATGGCCTTGTCGGGCAGGAAGCGGTCGGTGATGTAGCGGTCGGACAGTTCGGCCGCGGCCACGATGGCCGGGTCGGTGATCTGCACGCCGTGGTGCACTTCGTACTTCTCCTGCAGGCCGCGCAGGATCGCGATGGTGGCTTCGACGCTGGGCTCGCCAACGATGATCTTCTGGAAGCGGCGCTCCAGGGCTGCATCTTTCTCGATGTACTTGCGGTATTCGTCCAGCGTGGTGGCGCCCACGCAGTGCAGCTCGCCGCGCGCGAGCGCGGGCTTGAGCATGTTGCCCGCGTCCATCGCGCCCTCGGCCTTGCCGGCGCCGACCATGGTGTGCAGTTCGTCGATGAAGACGATGGTCTGGCCTTCGTCCTTCGCGAGCTCGTTGAGCACGGTCTTCAGGCGCTCCTCGAATTCGCCGCGGAACTTGGCACCCGCCAGCAGCGAGGCCATGTCGAGCGACAGCACGCGTTTGCCCTTGAGCGAATCGGGCACCTCGCCCGCGACGATGCGCTGCGCGAGGCCTTCGACGATGGCGGTCTTGCCCACGCCGGGTTCGCCGATGAGCACGGGGTTGTTCTTGGTGCGGCGTTGCAGCACCTGGATGGCACGGCGGATTTCCTCGTCGCGGCCGATGACCGGATCGAGCTTGCCGAGGCGCGCGCGCTCGGTGAGATCCATCGTGTATTTCTTGAGCGCCTCGCGCTGGCCTTCGGCATCGGCGCTGTTCACGCCCTGCCCGCCGCGCACGGCGTCGATGGCCGATTCGAGCGACTTGCGGCTCAGGCCGTTTTCCTTGGCGATCCTGCCGATGTCGGACTTGCTGTCGGCCACGGCCAAAAGGAAAAGTTCGCCGGCGATGAATTGGTCATTGCGCTTGATGGCTTCCTTCTCGGTGGCCTGCAGCAGCTTGCCCAGCTCGGGGCCGACCTGCACGATGTCGTGGCCCTGCACCTGGGGCAGCTTCTTGATGGCGGCTTCGGCCGCTTGCGCGAGACCCGGCACATTGACGCCGGCACGCTCCAGCAGGGCGCGCGGGCCGTCGTCCTGGCGCAGCATCGCGACCAGCAGGTGGGCCGGCTCGATGTAGGCGTTGTCGTTGCCGAGCGCCAGCGTCTGCGCGTCGCTCAGCGCTTCCTGAAATTTGGTGGTGAGTTTGTCTTGTCGCATGGTGGTATTCCTGCATCCAAAATAGGGCCGTTCGGGCACGATTCAAGGTTGCAAACCGGGCTCGCGCCTTGGGCACGGGTATTGCACGGTGCCCCCGCACCTTTCTGCCGTAGGCATTTCTCTCTCTCTCGAATGGAGTCGATCATGGTTTTTTCAATGCAGCGCGTCCAGCCGGTGCGCCGCGCGCTCAGCGTGGGACTTTTCGCGGCCGCCATGGGCATGGCCGGACTGGCGCAGGCCCAGGGCGGCACGCCGATCCGCATCCTGGTCGGCTTCCCCGCCGGTGCCGGCACCGACGCCATCGCGCGCACATTGGGTGAAAAGCTTAAGGACGTGCTGGGCGTGCCGGTGGTGGTCGAGAACCGCGGCGGCGCGGGTGGCCAGATCGCCGCGACGGTGCTGAAGTCCTCGCCCGCCGACGGCCACACGCTGTTTCTCTCGCACGACCACACGATCTCGATCCTGCCGCAAGTGGTGAAGAACCCCGGCTTCAACCCGGCCACCGATTTCGTGCCCGTGGCCGGTTTCGCCACCTTCGCCAACGTGCTGGCCGTCTCCGGCGGCACGCCGGCCCAGAGCATCGACGAGTACGTCAAGTGGGTCCGCACACAGAAGGATGGCAAGGAGACCATCGGCATCCCGGCGCCCGCGTCGATCCCCGAATTCCTGGTGAAGATGATCTCGGACAAGTACAAGATCGACGCACAGCCCGCGCCCTACCGCGGCAGCGCGCCGATGGTGGCCGACATGCTGGGCAACCAGATCACCGCGGGCATCGCCTCGGTGCCCGACTTCATCGAGAACCACAAGGCGGGCAAGGTGCGCATCGTGGCCTCCATCGGCGCCAAGCGCCAGGCGGTGATTCCGAACGTGCCGACCTTCACCGAGCTCGGTTTCTCGAACCTGGAAGACCTGCCCTACTACGGCATCTTCGCGCCGGTGGGCACGCCGCAGCCGATCATCGACAAGTACGGCGATGCGCTGCAGAAGGTGCTGGCGATGCCCGACGTGAAGCAGAAGCTGACGACGATGGGCCTGACGGTCGGCTACGAGCCGCAGGGCCAGTTCGCGGGCCGCGTGCGCACGTACACGCAGACCTGGGAACGGATCATCCAGGCCAGCGGGTTCAAGCCGCTCTGAGCCTCTTGCTCCCTCTCCCCTCGGGGAGAGGGTTGGGGTGAGGGTGAGCAGCGACCAACGCTCCACGGTGTTGTGAGGCCGCTGCCCTCACCCTATCCCTCTCCCAGAGGGATAGGGGACAAGTCAGGCGTTGTTGGCGCTGATGCCCCAACGCGCCAACGCCGCGTCGTCGCTGACGCGCGCATCGACCCAGCGGGCGCCTTCGGGCGTCTGTTCTTTTTTCCAGAACGGGGCTTGGGTCTTCAGGTAGTCCATCAGGAACTCGCAGGCCTCGAAGCTCTGGCCGCGGTGCGCAGAGATAACCGCCACCATCATGATCTGGTCGAGCGGCTGCAGGAGACCGACGCGGTGGATCACGCGGGCGCCGAGGATATCGAAGCGCTTGTGCGCCTCGTCGATCATGGCTTCGATGGCCTTCTCGGTCATGCCCGGGTAGTGCTCCAGCTCCATCGAGGCGACGGTGCTGCCGTCGTTGCGGTCGCGCACGGTGCCGATGAAGCTGCAGACCGCGCCCACGCGCTTGTCGCCCGCGCGCAACGCGGCGAGCTCCTGACTCAAGTCGAAATCACCCGTCTGGATCGAAACACGCGCAACGCTCATGTCCGGATTGTGTCATCGAGATAGACTGCGTCCATGCCTTGCCTCGCCACGCTCTCCACGGTGCCCTCGCACCCCGAGAGTCGTTGCGCGCGCCAGGGCAGCAAAGCCAAAAAACCAAAGCTCGTCTGACCGGAGCTGCGGTTCCGTCGTCGGATGAGCGACGGAACCTGCCAAGAGGCTTTGATCCCAGCATGGTTGTGCGCGCATCGGACGGTGGTTCTTTCCATCGGTCGATTCCTGAAAGGAAGCCTGCGTGCCACAACAACAAACCACCGCCCCCGTCCCTGATTTTTCGGGCCTCTGGATTCCGCTCGTCACGCCGTTCCGCGACGGCGCGGTCGACCATGCGGCGCTCGCCGCGCTGACCCGGCGCCTCGCCGCCGACGGCGTGGCGGGCTTCGTGGTCTGCGGCTCGACCGGCGAAGCCGCCGCGCTCGACGAGGCGGAACAACTGGCGTCGCTCGACACCGTGCAGGCGGCCGCCGGTGGCCTGCCGGTCGTCATGGGCCTCTCGGGCTACCACCTGGGCAAGACGACGGCCTGGGTGCGCAAGCTCTCGGAACGACCGCTCGCGGGCCTGCTGGTGCCCGCGCCGCACTACATCCGCCCATCGCAGGCCGGTCTGCTCGAATGGTTTCGCGCGATTGCCGATGCGAGCGCGGTGCCGGTGCTGATCTACGACATTCCCTACCGCACCGGCGCCACCCTCTCGCGCGAGACGCTGCTCGCGCTGGCCGCGCACCCACGCATCCGGGGCATCAAGGATTGCGGCGGCGACATGGCCAAGACACGCGCGCTGATCGCCGATGGCCGGCTGCAGGTGCTGTCGGGCGAAGACCACCAGATCTTCTCGACGGTCGCCGAAGGCGGCGTGGGCGCCATCGCGGCGAGCGGGCATGTGCAGACGAAGCGCTTCGTGCAGGTGCTGCGCCTCCTGGCCGACAACCGCGTGGCCGAAGCGCGCGCCGAATGGCAGCCGTTGCAGCCGCTGATCGAGATGCTGTTTGCCGAATCGAACCCCGGTCCAGTGAAGGCGTTGCTCGCTCATGCCGGTGCGATGCGCGACGAACTGCGGTCGCCGATGACGCGCGCCTCCGACGGCCTGCGCGAGCGCCTCGTGGCGCTGGACGCGCGGCTCAGCCGCCCGTAACCGGCGGGAAGAACGCGACCTCGCAGCCTTCGTGCAGGGCCGCGGCTTCGTCGCTCATCACCTGGTCGAGCGCCATGCGCACCGCCTTGCCGCGCGCGAGGGCGGTGGCGTGCGCACCGCCGCGCGCGATGAGTTCGTCGCGCAGCGCGGCGAGCGTTTCGGCGTGGGTGTCGACGGTTTCGCCGCTCGTGGAGAGCGCCTCGCGCACCGAAGCGAAATAACGGATCTGGACCTTCATGGGCGTATCAGTCGAGCAGCGAGGCGAAGGGAATGAAGTTCACGGTGTCGCCCGACTTGATCGTCTGGCCCGAGGGGTTGTCGACGAGGCCGTCGCCCCAGACCATCGAGGTCAGCACGCCCGAACTCTGGTTGGCGAACAGGTCGAGCCCGCCCGCGGCGTTGCGCCGTGCGCGCAGGAACTCGCGGCGCTTGTCGGCGCGGAGCCAGTCGAAATCGGCGCGCATCTGCACCGCCTCGGGCGTCACGCGGTCGGCGCCTTGCAGCGTCAGCAGGAAGGGGCGCACGAGCATCAGGAAGGTGAGAAAACTCGACACCGGATTCCCGGGCAGCCCCGTGACATGGCACACGCCCTGCCCGTTGCTGCGCGCAATGGACCCATAGGCGAAAGGCTTGCCGGGCTTCATCGACAGCGACCAGAGCTGCAACTCGCCGAGCGTCTGCAGCGCGGCGCGGATGTGGTCTTCCTCGCCGACGGAGACGCCGCCGGTCGTGATGATCAGGTCGCTCGTTTCGGCCGCGTCGCGCAGTGCAGCGATGGTGGTCTCGCGGTTGTCGGGCACGATGCCCAGGTCGTTCACCTCGCACCCCAGCCGGTGCAGCAAGGCGCGCATGAAGAAGCGATTGGAGTTGTAGATCGCGCCGGGCTTCATCGCATCGGGCGCGACCTCGCCGGGCATCACCAGCTCGTCGCCGGTGGAGAGCATTGCCACGCGCGGCTTGCGCGCCACCTGCAGTTTGTGGAAGCCGACGCTGGCCGCGAGGCCGAGCGCCGCGGGCGTGAGGCGTTCGCCCTTCTTCAGCACGACATCGCCGGCGGCCACGTCCTCGCCCGCACGGCGGACCCATTGGCCGACCGCTGGAACGATCGCGATGCGCACGGAACCCAGGCTGCCTTCCTGCGGCGTGGCGGTCGTGTCTTCCTGCATCACGACAGCATCGGCGCCTTCGGGAATCTGCGCGCCGGTGAAGATGCGCGCCGCGGTGCCGGCCGCGAGCGGCGTGCCGACGGTGCCGGCGGGAATGCGCTGAGTCACCTGGAGCACGGTGCCGGGCGCGACGCAATCGGCTGCACGCACCGCATAGCCGTCCATCGCGCTGTTGTCGCGCGGCGGCACGGTGAGGCCGGAGACGAGATCCTGCGCAAGCACGCGGCCGTCGGCGTCGAAGGTGACGACGCTCTCCTCGGGAAGCTTCGGTGCGGCCTTGGCCAGCAACTGCGCGATGGCCTCGTCCAGCGGCAT
Organism: Variovorax sp. W1I1; assembly: GCF_030815625.1. Classification (NCBI taxonomy): domain Bacteria; kingdom Pseudomonadati; phylum Pseudomonadota; class Betaproteobacteria; order Burkholderiales; family Comamonadaceae; genus Variovorax; species Variovorax sp. W1I1. The sequence continues at coordinate 3,895,640 of NZ_JAUSWZ010000001.1, forward strand.
CAGCGGAGGCCGCGCGTTGGACGCGGAGAACGGAACGGGAGGTGTGTCAGCCATGGTGTTCCGGGTTGTACTCGAAGCGATCGCCATTGGCGATGAGCCACCGCGCGATGGCCTCGGCGTCGTTGAGGTCGAACAGCGGCCGGGCCGTGGGCTCCGGCAAGCTGTCCGGCGCGTCGGTCGCGATGGCGGTGACGAAGGGATCGTCCGGATAGAGCACGGGCCGCAGCGCCTCGCCCGCCCCGGGCTGGCGCCAGACTTCGATCTTGTGCACGTTGCCGTGGCGAAAGCCCTCGACCAGCACCCAGTCGGCAACCGGATGCACCTCGGCGAGCAACTGGTGCACGCTGAGCTCGACCGGCGTTTCGAATTCGCGCATCACCGCCAGGCGCTTGTCGGAGGCGACGACCACCTCGAAGGCGCCGGCCTCGCGGTGGCGATATGTGTCCTTGCCCGGATGGTCGATGTCGAACTTGTGGTGCGCGTGCTTGACCACCGAGACGCGCTGGCCGAGCCGCTTGAGCACGGGGATCAGCTTTTCGACCAGCGTGGTCTTGCCCGCGCCCGAGTAACCGGCGAAGCCGACGACCTTCATGCCGGGGCTCGACCGCGCTCAGTCACAGTTCTGCGCGATGTAGGCCTTCACGGCCTCGGCGTCCGCCGGCAGCTTGACCACGCGCTTGGGCAGCGCTTCGATGCCTTCGAACTTTGCGGGCCGGTCGGGTTCGTGGCCCAGCGCTTCAACGATCGTGGCGGCGAACTTGATTGGCAGCGCCGTTTCGAGCACCACCATCGGCACGCCCGGCGCGAGGAATTCACGCGCGGCCTTCAGGCCGTCGGCTGTGTGCGGATCAACCAGTGTGGCGAAGCGCTTCTCGGTGTCGCGGATGGTGGCCAGGCGGTCGGCATGCGTGCTTCGGCTGCTCACGAAACCGAAGCGCCCGGCCGCATCCTTGAACGCCGCATCGGCGCTCAGGTCGAAGCGGCCTTCCAGGCCCAGGTCCTCCACGAACAGCTTGCGCAGCTTGCCGGCATCGCGGCCCACCAGGTCGAACACGAAACGCTCGAAGTTGCTGGCCTTGCTGATGTCCATCGACGGGCTGGAGGTCTCGTGCGTATCGGCCGCGCCGCGCACGCGGTAGATGCCGGTGCGGAAGAACTCGTCGAGCACGTCGTTCTCGTTGGTGGCGACCACCAGCGTCTGGACCGGCAGGCCCATCATGCGGGCCACGTGCCCCGCGCAGACGTTGCCGAAGTTGCCCGAGGGCACGGTGAAGCTCACCGGCTTGTCGTTGCTCGCCGTGGCCTGGAAGTAGCCGGCGAAGTAGTAGACGACCTGCGCCAGGAGCCGCGCCCAGTTGATCGAATTGACCGTGCCGATGCGGTACTTGCGCTTGAAGCCCAGGTCGTTGGACACCGCCTTCACGATGTCCTGGCAGTCGTCGAACACGCCGGTGATGGCGATGTTGTGGATGTTCTCGTCCTGCAGGCTGAACATCTGCGCCTGCTGGAACGGGCTCATGCGGCCGTCCGGCGAGGTCATGAAGACGCGCACGCCCTTCTTGCCGCGCATGGCGTACTCGGCCGCGCTGCCGGTGTCGCCGCTGGTGGCGCCCAGGATGTTGAGTTCGGCGCCGCGGCGGGCCAGTTCGTACTCGAACAGGTTGCCCAGGAGCTGCATCGCCATGTCCTTGAAGGCCAGCGTGGGGCCGTTGGACAGGGCTTCGATGTACACGCCGTCTTCGAGCTCGCGCAGCGGCACGATCTCGTCGGTACCGAACACCTCGGCGGTGTAGGTCTTCGCGCAGATCGCCTTCAGGTCGGCCGCGGGAATGTCGTCGATGTAGAGCGAGAGGATCTCGAAGGCCAGTTCGGCGTACGGCAGTTCGCGCCATCTGGCGAGCGTGGCGGCATCGACCTGCGGGTAGGTTTCCGGCAGGTACAGGCCGCCATCGGGCGCGAGGCCTTCGAGGAGGATTTCGCAAAAGCGCTTGCGGTCCGGGTGGCCGCGGGTGCTCAGGTAGTTCACTTCAACTCTTCCTTGCGGATGCGCACGATGGGTTCGAGCACGGTAGGCAGCGCCTGCAGCTCGGCCAGCACGTCGTCGACCGTGCCTTCGCGCGCGTCGTGCGTGAGGATGATGAGGTCGGTCTGCGTGGAGCCCTCGCCGCCCACTTCGTCGGCTTCGCGCTGCAGCACGGCGTCGATGCTGATGCCGGCGGTGGCCAGCAGGCCCGTCACCTTGGCGAGCACGCCGGCCTGGTCGGCCACGCGCAGGCGCAGGTAATAGCTGGTGACCACCTCGGCCATCGGCAGCACCTTCAGGTCGCTCATCGCGTCGGGATGGAAGGCCAGGTGCGGCACTCGGTGCGCGGCATCGGCCGTGTGCAGGCGGGTGATGTCGACCAGATCGGCGATCACGGCGCTCGCGGTCGGCTCGCTGCCGGCGCCCTTGCCGTAGTAGAGCGTGGTGCCGACGGCGTCGCCGTGCACGACCACCGCGTTCATCGCGCCTTCGACGTTCGCCAGCAGGCGCTTGGAAGGCACCAGCGACGGATGCACGCGCAGCTCGATGCCCTTGGCCGTGCGCTTGGTAATGCCCAGGAGCTTGATGCGGTAGCCGAGCTGCTCGGCGTACTTGATGTCCTGCGCTGCGAGCTTGGTGATGCCCTCGATGTGCGCCTTGTCGAACTGCACCGGAATGCCGAACGCGATGGCGCTCATCAGCGTGACCTTGTGGCCGGCGTCGACGCCTTCGATGTCGAAGGTCGGGTCGGCTTCGGCGTAGCCCAGGCGCTGGGCTTCCTTCAGCACGGTGGCGAAGTCCAGGCCCTTGTCGCGCATCTCGGAGAGGATGAAGTTCGTGGTGCCGTTGATGATGCCGGCCAGCCACTGGATGCTGTTGGCCGTCAGGCCTTCGCGCAGCGCCTTGATGATCGGGATGCCGCCGGCAACAGCCGCTTCGAAAGCCACCATCACGCCCTTGGCGTGCGCAGCCGCGAAGATCTCGGTGCCGTGCACCGCGAGCAGCGCCTTGTTGGCCGTGACCACGTGCTTGCCGGCCGCAATCGCTTCGAGCACCAGTTGCTTCGCGACGCCGTAGCCGCCGATCAGCTCGATGACGATGTCGATCTCGGGGTTGGCGATGATTTCGCGCGCATCGGCGACCACCTTGACGCCCTCGCCGGCCACTTCGCGGGCGCGGGCGGTGTCCAGGTCGGCCACCATGGTGATCTCGATGCCGCGGCCGGCGCGACGCTTGATTTCTTCCTGGTTGCGTTGAAGCACCTTGAAGGTGCCGCTGCCGACCGTGCCTGCGCCGAGGAGGCCTACTTGGATGGGTTTCATTGGGAAAGTCGCGCTCATGGCGTTGGTGATTTGGAGGAGGCAGGCTTCAGGTGTCGCCGGCAAGGCCACGGCACACGCCGTGACCGGCAGATTTCAGGATGCCGTCTTGCGGCGCAGTCGGTACTGCTCGAGGAACTTCGCGATGCGATTGATGGCCTCGCGCAGGTCGTCTTCGTGGGGCAGAAACACGATGCGGAAATGGTCCGGCGTGGCCCAGTTGAAGCCGGTGCCTTGCACCAGCATCACGCGGGTTTCCTTCAGCAGCTCGAGGAAGAATTGGCGGTCGTCCGTGATCGGGTAGACCTCGGGGTCGAGCCTCGGAAACATGTAGAGCGCAGCGCTGGGCTTGACGCAGCTCACGCCGGGGATGGCAGTGATCAGTTCGTAGGCCAGGTCGCGCTGGCGGCGAAGGCGACCGCCGTCGCAGACCAGGTCGTTGATGCTCTGGTAGCCGCCCAGCGCCGTCTGGATCGCCCACTGGCCCGGCACGTTGGCGCACAGGCGCATGTTCGAGAGCATGTTCAGGCCCTCGATGTAGTCCTGCGCGGCGCGCTTGTCGCCCGAGACCACGACCCAGCCGGCGCGATAACCGCACGAGCGGTAGCTCTTGGAGAGCGAGTTGAAGGTGAGCGTGAGCACATCGGTCGACAGGCTGGCGATGGCAGTGTGCTTCACGCCGTCGTACAGCACCTTGTCATAGACCTCGTCGGCAAAGATCACGAGGCCGTGTTCGCGAGCGATGGCGACGATGCTCTTGAGCAGATCGTCGGAGTAGAGAGCGCCGGTCGGGTTGTTCGGGTTGATGACCACGATGCCCTTGGTGCGGGGCGTGATCTTGGCGCGGATATCGGCCAAATTGGGCATCCAGCCATTGGCCTCGTCGCAGAGGTAATGCACCGGGGTGCCGCCCGAGAGGCTCGTGGAGGCGGTCCACAGGGGGTAGTCGGGAGCCGGCAGGAGCAGTTCGTCGCCGTCGTCGAGCAGCGCGTTCGTGGACATCGCGATGAGTTCGCTGGCGCCGTTGCCCAAGTAGATGTCGTCCAGCGTGACGCCGGCGATGCCCTGCTTCTGGGTCTCGTGCATCACCGCCTTGCGCGCGGCGAAGACGCCCTTGCTGTCCGAATAGCCTGCTGAATTCGGCAGGTTGCGGATCATGTCCTGCTGAATCTCCTCGGGCGCATCGAAGCCGAACACGGCGAGATTGCCGATATTGAGCTTGATGATCTTCTGGCCGTCGTCCTCCATCTGCTTGGCCGCGTCCATGATGGGACCGCGGATGTCGTAGAGAACGTTGGCCAGCTTGGCCGATTTCTTGAGCTGCTTCAAAGGGCCCTCCCGGGCGGGTTTACGCGAGGATCAAAGGCCCCTGCAGGCCTCGTGTCACTGGGGAAAACCTATAATTTGACCACAGTTCACAGTGACCAGATGAAGCTCCAGCCCGACAAATCAGACGCCAAGTCCCTCACCGCACACGGCCCCGGCTGGGTCGCGATCAACAACGAAAAGGTCGAGGGCAGCGTGGTGGTCGGCTCCCGCGGGGAGCGTTTCGAATGGAATTGCACCCGTTTCGACGAACTCGGCCCGGAACACTTCGCGCAGCTTGCCGAGCTCGGGGCCGAATTGATCATTTTCGGCAGCGGAACCCGCATCCGCTTTCCCCAGCCCGCCTGGCTCCAGCCCCTGATGGCGAGGCGCACCGGCGTCGAGACCATGGACACCCCGGCGGCCTGCCGGACCTACAACATCCTGGCTGGCGAAGGCCGGCATGTGATTGCCGCCCTGCTGATCGAGAGCCCGTCGGCTGACTGAGAGGGGTATTTTCGGGGTAAAATAGCGGGTTGCGAACAGGCCAGCTACCCCAAAGTTAGCAACGACCAATCCTCCGTGCATCGAGTCTGCCCCGAAGAACTCGATCCATGGAATCTAACGGAGAAAACAAGTTTCATGGCGATCGTTGTCAACAAACCCATTCCTGAATTCGACGCCAACGCCACGGGCGGCCTCAAGGTCTCGAATACCTCGCATCTCGGCCACGTGCTGGTCATGTATTTCTACCCGAAAGATAACACTCCGGGCTGCACGACCGAAGCGATGCAATTCCGCGACCGCTACAAGGATTTCGAGAAGGCCGGCGCCACCGTTTTCGGCGTTTCCCGTGACAACATGAAGTCGCACGACGAATTCAAGGCCAAGCTTGAGCTTCCCTTCGAACTCATCGCCGACACCGAAGAGAAGATGTGCCACATGTTCGGCGTGGTCAAGAACAAGATCATGTACGGCAAGAAGGTCAAGGGCATCGAACGCAGCACCTTCCTGATCGGCGCTGACGGCATCCTGAAGGCCGAATGGCGCGGCCTGAAGGTTCCGGGCCACGTCGATGACGTGCTCAAGGCAGTCAAGGCGCTCAAGAAGGCCGCCTGACGCTGCAAGACGCGACCAGGGAGTGCTTTTATGGATTGCGTGGGGAATGCCCAACGCAGTACGTAAAAGCCGCAAAGAGCCTCTGGCGCGTCATCCGCGGTGTGCATAATGGCCTCATGCCGTTGAGCTCCACGACCGCATCCCCCGAACAAAGCCGCCTTGGTCTTCAGGCGGCTTTTTCGTTTCTTGGTTTCCACTTTCCTGCGAGCGACCCCACACATGCCATTGCCTCCCGCCCCCACGAAACGCGCCGCATTGCTCTCGCCGGACGCGATCGACGCGCCCGCCCGGTCCTCGCACAGGGGGTCACGCCGCTCCGGCGACCAGCGCGCTGATGAAACGACCTCGAACGGACCGCAGCCGCTGGAGTTGTTCGATAACCTAAGTTCCGAGGCAGCAGGTGGCGGCGAAGCCGCGCGTCCGTCGCGCCGGGCCAAGTCCCGGCCGGCTCCTGCATCCGCCCCCGCCCCGCAGCAACCTGCCGCCATCCAGGTCGAGACCCGGGTCCCCACAGCGCCCGCCCCGACCTACGCACCCGCTCCCGCAGCGGCCGCGCCTCAGGCCCCCGCGCGCCCCAAGCGCAGCAAATCCACCGGTCCGGCCAAGCTGTTCGTGCTCGACACGAACGTGCTGCTGCACGACCCGATGTGCCTGTTCCGCTTCGAGGAGCACGACATCTTCCTGCCGATGATCGTGCTGGAAGAGCTCGATGGTCACAAGAAGGGCACCACCGAAGTCGCCCGCAACGGCCGCCAGACCAGCCGCACGCTCGATGCGCTGGCCGGCGCGCAGGACGCCGACATCGACAAGGGCCTGAAGCTCGACACCACCGGCCATCGCGAGGCAGGCGGCCGTCTGTTCTTCCAGACCGCCCCGCTCGACTACTCGCTGCCGATCAGCCTGCCCCAAGGCAAAGCCGACAACCAGATCCTGGGCGTCGTGCACGCACTGCGCGACGAATACGCCAAGGAACGCCCCGGCAAGCCGAAGCAGGAAGTGGTGCTGGTGTCGAAGGACATCAACATGCGCGTCAAGGCGCGCGCCCTGGGCTTGGCTACCGACGACTACCAGAACGACAAGACGCTGGAAGACGGCGACCTGCTCTACGCGGGTTCGCTCGCTCTCCCGCCCGACTTCTGGACCCGCCAGAGCAAGACCGTCGAAAGCTGGCAGAGCGGCAGCAACACCTTCTACCGCATCAGCGGTCCGATCGTGCCCAACCTGTACATCAACCAGTTCGTCTTCTTCGAGGCGCCCGGCGAGCCGAGCATGTACGCGCGCGTCACCGAGATTCGCGACAAAACCGCGGTGCTCAAGACGCTCAAGGACTACAGCTCGGGGAAGAACGCGGTGTGGGGCGTGAACACGCGCAACCGCGAGCAGAACTTCGCGATGAACCTGCTGATGGACCCCGAGATCGACTTCGTCACGCTGACCGGCACCGCCGGCACCGGCAAGACGCTGATGGCGTTGGCCTCGGGCCTCACGCAGGTGCTGGACGACCGCCGCTACACCGAGATCATCATGACCCGCGCCACGGTGAGCGTGGGCGAGGACATCGGCTTCCTGCCCGGCACCGAGGAAGAAAAGATGGGCCCTTGGATGGGCGCGCTGGACGACAACCTCGAGTTCCTCGCCAAGGGCGATGGCGGAGGCGCCGGCGAGTGGGGCCGCGCGGCCACCAACGAGCTGATCCGCAGCCGCATCAAGGTCAAGAGCATGAACTTCATGCGCGGGCGCACCTTCCTGAACAAGTACGTGATCATCGACGAGGCGCAGAACCTGACGCCCAAGCAGATGAAGACGCTGATTACCCGCGCCGGCCCGGGCACCAAGATCATCTGCATGGGCAACTTGGCGCAGATCGATACGCCGTACCTCACGGAAGGCTCCTCGGGCCTGACCTTCGCGGTCGACAAGTTCAAGGGCTGGCCGCACGGCGGGCACATCACGCTCGCGCGCGGCGAACGCTCGCGCCTGGCCGACTTCGCGAGCGACGTGCTCTAAAAAACCGCGACTCGCGGCCACCGAGCCCGCAATGCCCCCAGAGGGCATCGCGGGCTTTTTTTTCGCCCGAGATGACAGGCTCCTGACAAGACGTTGTCAGGAGGCGGCTCGCACCATCGAGGCTCCTTCCAACGAAACAAAGAGAGCTCCTCATGCAGAACGCAATCACCTGGTTCGAGATTCCTGTCAGCGACCTGGACCGCGCCCAGGCCTTCTACGAAACCGTGCTGGCGCGCAAGCTGCGCCGCGAGAGCTTCGGCGGCGAGGCGCTGGCTATTTTTCCGTATGACGCCCCGGGCGTCGGTGGCGCCTTGCAGGCCGGCGCAAGTGCCTCTGCTCGCGCGGGCAGCAGCATCCGCATCTACCTGGACTGCATGCCCAGCATCGACGCCGTGCTCTCGCGCGTCGAGGCGGCCGGCGGACAGATCGTGGCCCCCAAGTCCGCGCTGCCGCCGGGCATGGGCTTCATCGCCCACCTGCGCGACACCGAAGGCAACGAGGTCGGCCTTCACGCCTTCGCCTGAACCGCCATGGCACAGCGCAACTGGATTGCAGTCGCCAGCGCCGAGCATGCGCGGCGCGGGCGCGACCACCGGCCGCTCGGCTTCATGCAGGTCGGCCACGGCAAGCTGGGCCCGCTCAAGCGCATCGCTGCGGGCGACCGCGTGGCCTACTATTCGCCGGCCACGGTGTTCGGCGGCACGGACAAGCTTCAAAGCTTCGTGTCCATCGGCATCGTGCTGCCTGGCGAGCCGTACGAATTCGACATGGGCGGCGGCTTCATCCCGTGGCGCCGCGACGTGAGCTATGCGGCCTCGCACGAGGCGCCCATTGCGCCGCTGATCGAGCGCCTCGCATTCATCGAGACGCCCAAGCAGTGGGGCTACAAGTTCCGCTTCGGCATGTTCGACGTGACCAACGCCGACATGGCGCTGATCGCCCGGACCATGAAGGCCGACCTGAAAATGCTCCACCTTTGAGCGGCATCGCCTAGACAGAACATCGCAGACGCAGGAGAAGAATCCATGGAACCCGCCCGCCAACACCACGACGCCTTCCGCGTCGCCGGCCTCACGGCCCGCACGACCAATCGCGAAGAGAACGATCCCGCCACAGCCCGCATCGGCGCGCTGTGGGGCCGCTTCTTCGGCGAACAGACCTATGAATCGACGCCCCATCGCACGAGCGACACGCGCATCTTCGGCATCTACTCCGCCTACGAGTCCGATGCCCATGGCCCCTTTGACATCACCGTCGGCGTGGCTGTCTCGGACGGCGCGGACAGCGTGGAGATCGAAGCCGGCGACTACCTCGTCTTCACCGGCCAGGGCGAGATGCCGCAGATGGTGATCGCCACCTGGCAACGCATCTGGCAGTATTTCGAGGCGCACCCGGAAATCGCGCGCCGCTACCGCAGCGATTTCGAAGCCTACGAGGGGCCCGACAAGGTGGCGATCCATATCGGAGTTGCATGAGCATGAAGAAGAGCTGGCGCGACAGGCTCGCCAGCTACCCTCACCTGCCGAACGTCAAGGAGATCCCTCCGCCCATGCGCAAGCGCCATGGCGAGGGCACCATCGCCACGCCCTCGCCGCGCGAGGTCGAAGCGGCGATGCACGGCGTGCCCGAAGGCCGGCTCGCGACCGTGCTCGGCATTGGCGAGGACATCGCCATGCGCCACCACGCCACCATCGGCTGTACCGTGACCACGGCGATCTTTGCGCACATGGTCGCGCACGCCACCGAAGAGGCCCAGGAGCAGACGCCCTACTGGCGCACCCTCAAGATCGGCGGCGAACTCAACCCCAAGTACCCCGGCGGCATCGAGGCGCAGATGGCCAGGCTCGAAGCCGAAGGCCACACGGTCGTGCAGCGCGGCAAGCGCTACTTCGTCGAGGACTTCGCCAAGAAGCTCTCCGGAACGCGCTGATGCGCCGCGCCGACCGCCTCTTCCAGCTCGTGCAGCTCATCCGCGGGCGCCGGCTCACTACGGCCGCGTTTCTAGCGCAGCGTCTCGAGGTCTCGGAGCGCACGGTGTACCGCGACGTGGCCGACCTGCAGCACCAAGGCGTGCCGATCGAAGGCGAAGCCGGCGTGGGCTACCGGCTGGGCGTGGGCTTCGAGCTGCCGCCGCTGATGTTCACGCAGGACGAAGCCTCGGCGCTCGTGGCGGCGGCGCGGCTCGCGCAGAGCTGGGTCGATCCGGCGCTCGCGCGCGACATCGAGTCGGGGCTGGGCAAGATCCTCTCGGTTCTGCCGCCGGCCGCGCGCGTTTCGGCGGAAGCGCTGGCGCTCTATGCGCCCGCGCTGGGACTGGACGACGTCATGGGCGCCCGGCTGCAGGCCTTGCGGGAGGCCGTGCAGGCGCGTCAGAAGCTGCGCCTCAACTATCGCGACGTGTCCGGCGATGCCAGCGAGCGCACGGTGCGGCCGCTCGGCTGCTTCTACTGGGGAAAGGTCTGGACGCTCTCGACCTGGTGCGAGCTGCGCAACGACTTTCGCGGCTTCCGCGTCGACCGCATGGACGCGGTCAAGGTGCTGCCCGATCGCTTTCGCGACGAACCGGGCAAGACGCTGGCCGATCTGTTGCGCCAAGTGAAGGCCCGGCAAGTGAAGACGACACCGCCTGAACCGCAGATATGGCCGTCAAAGGCCCAGGGTCCTTCGGCTCTTTGACGCGCGTCAGTACTGGTCGCTGTGGCTGTAGCCTTCCAGGTTCTCGAATTTGGTGATCGGCTTCAGGAAGGCGAGCTTGATGGTGCCCGTCGGGCCGTTCCGGTGCTTGCTGATGATCACCTCGGCCACGCCCGGCTCCTTGCTGTTCTTGTCGTAGTAGTCGTCGCGGTAGATGAACATGATGATGTCCGCGTCCTGCTCGATGGCGCCGGACTCGCGCAAGTCGCTCATCATGGGGCGCTTGTCGGTTCGGCTTTCCACGCCGCGGCTGAGCTGCGAGAGCGCGATCACCGGGCACTTGAGCTCCTTGGCGAGCATCTTCAATCCACGCGAGATTTCGCCCACGGCCGTCGCGCGGTTCTCGTCGCCACTCGTGCTGGTCGACATGAGCTGCAGGTAGTCGACCACGATCAGCCCCAGGCGCCCGTACTGGCGCGCAAGCCGGCGCGCATTGGCGCGCAGTTCGCTGGTCGAGAGACCCGGCGTCTCGTCGATGTGCAGCGACACGGTGCGCAGCTTCTCGATGGCTTCGGTCAGGCGCGGCCACTCTTCATCGCTGAGCTTGCCGGTGCGCAAGTGCCCCTGGTCGATGCGGCCGATCGAGCCGACGATACGCACCGCCAGCTGGGACGCGCCCATTTCCATCGAAAACACGGCAACGGGCAGCCCTTCGTTGAGCGCCACGTGCTCGGCGATGTTGATCGCGAGCGAGGTCTTGCCCATCGAGGGACGCGCGGCCAGCACGATCATGTCGCCCGGCTGCAGGCCCGAGGTCATCTTGTCGAAGTCGTGAAAGCCGGTGCGCACGCCCGTGATGTCGTTCGGGTTCTCGGCCATCTCGGTCACGCGATCGAGCAGCTCGACCACCAGGGCGTCCATGCTCTGGAAGCCCTGCTTCATCCGCGAGCCTTCCTCGCCGATGTTGAAGATCTTCTGCTCGGCTTCGTCCAGGATCTTGTCGACCGGCTTGCCCTGCGGGTTGAAGGCGTTGGTCGCGATCTCGTCGCTGGCCGAAACGAGCTTTCGCAGGATCGAGCGCTCGCGCACGATCTCCGCATAGCGCCGGATGTTGCTCGCGCTCGGCACGTACTGCGCGAGCGAGTTCAGGTAGACCAGCCCGCCGATATCGTCGGCCTTGCCCAGGCTCTGCAGCCGCTCGAAGACGGTGATGACGTCGGCCGCCTTGCTGGCATTGATCAGTCCGCCGATGGCGGCGTAGATCAGCTTGTGCTCGTGACGGTAGAAGTCGTCGTCGACGAGCAGGTCGCCCATGCGGTCCCAGGCGCCGTTGTCGAGCAGCAGGCCACCGAGCACGCTCGATTCGGCCTCGATGGAGTGAGGCGGAATGCGCAGTTGGGCGATCTGGCGGTCGGCCGACGGATTGCCGTCGGAGTAGGAGAAAACGGCGGACATGGGACCTTGGAAGTGAACGGGGCATGCTACGCGCGGGGCAATGGCAGCGCCATGCATAACGCTGTGAACGTGCTGTGCAAAACCCTGTGGACAGTCACTGAATAAAACGGGAAAACAAAAAACAAAAGCCGCCCGAAGGCGGCTTCTGCGGCAGCGCACGAGGCGCCGCGAACGATCAGGCGGTTTCGCCGTAGACCGTGACGGTGATCTCGACGACCACGTCGGTGTGCAGCGCAACGGCCACGGTGCTGTCGCCGACGACCTTGATCGGGCCGTTGGGCAGGCGCACTTGCGACTTGGCAACCTTGTAGCCTTGCTTGCCCAGTTCTTCGGCGATGTCGCCGTTGGTGACCGAGCCGAACAGGCGGCCGTCGACGCCGGCCTTTTGCGTCAGCTTGACGGTCGTGCCGCCGAGCTTTTCGCCTTGCGCTTGCATTTCAGCCAGCTTGGCGGCCGCAGCCTTTTCGAGTTCGACGCGCTTGGCTTCGAATTCGGCCTTGTTGGCAGCGGTGGCGCGGCGAGCGCGGCCCGACGGGATCAGGAAGTTGCGTGCGTAACCGTCCTTGACCTTGACGATTTCGCCGAGGGTGCCGAGGTTGACGACCTTGTCCAGAAGAATGACTTGCATGGTGTCGGCTCCTTAGACGCGGTGTTGGTCGCTGTACGGGACCATGGCCAGGAAGCGCGCGCGCTTGATGGCGGTGTTGAGCTGGCGCTGGTAGATCGCGCGCGTGCCGGTCAGGCGTGCGGGGATGATCTTGCCGTTTTCGCTGATGAAGTCACGCAGCGTGTCGATGTCCTTGTAGTCGATTTCCTCGACGCCAGCGACGGTGAAACGGCAGAAGCGCTTGCGCTTGAACAGCAGCGACTGGGTGTTGCGCTTCGGGCGCTTGTCTTTGTTGAATTTCTTGAACGTGGCCATTTGGGGACCTCTTGTCGAAAATTAATCTTGCTGAAAATCCTGGATGTGCAGGACCGGATGCTTGCCGTTGCCCGGTGTCGCGAGAAACCCCTGAAAACGCCAGAGACTTCCCATCGACTGTCTTGCGAGCCGTTCGGCGATGGCGCCGAAGGCGACGGCCTTGAGGGCCGTCTTCACCTGCCGGGGTTTGCCTGCTTCATCGAGCGTGGACTCGTGTTCGAGTCGAAGGTCGATGGCGGGCAGGCCGGCGGGTGTGTATCGCAGGGCTCCGAGTTCGGCAACCGAGGCGGTCAGCAGCAGCTGATTGACACCGGTTGCCAGAGCGGCAGCAGTCACGCCATCAGTTGTTGTTGGCGGCGTATTCGGCCTGCTGGGCCTTGCGGGCTTCTTCGCGCTCGACCGTCTTCATCATCGACGAAGGACCGGTTTCGGCCTTCTTCTTCTGAACGGTGAGGTGACGCAGCACGGCATCGTTGAACTTGAACGCGTGTTCCAGTTCGCCCATCACGGTTTGCTCGGCTTCGATGTTGACGCACAGGTAGTGCGCCTTGTTGAGCTTGTTGATCTGGTAAGCCAGCTGACGGCGGCCCCAGTCTTCAACGCGATGGACCTTGCCACCGCCGGCCGTGATCAGGCCCTTGTAGCGCTCCAGCATGGCCGGAACTTGCTCGCTCTGATCCGGGTGGATCAGCAAAATGATTTCGTAGTGACGCATGGCACTCCTTGTGGATTCTTCCGAAGAAGAGGAAAAGCCACCTGCAGCGTCGGGCGCAGTGTGGCAAGGCAAAGCCGGCGATTATAGCCCTGGAATTGACAATCCGGCAAGGCACCTCAGTCGTTGAGGGCCTTGTCCAGAGCGGCGGCCTTCTCAGCGCCGACCGCGGCCCGGATCTTGGGCGCCAGCGCCAGCAGGTCTTCGTAACTCGTCGCGCCCTCGACCTGCAGGTTGAGCCGGAACCCCATCAGGCCCAGGCCGCCAGTGAGCTGGATGGCGATGGGGTAAGCGTCCTTGTAGCGCTGCTGCTTGCTGCGGCCCGAAGCGCCAGCCGCGGGTAGTGCGGCCGGAGTGACCGGCTTCGCCACCTCGGCGGGAGCACTGCCATCCGCCGGCTCCAGAAGCCCCAGCGCAACCATGTGGTCGATGTCCTCCCGGACGATGCCCATGCCGTTGGCGAGCACCTCGTCGACCGTGCGCTTGCCGTCGAAAAGAATGAACGCCGAGCGCTGGCGCGGCGTCATGGGAACCGAGCGGTCCTTCAAGGCCTGATGGCCCGCTGGCGTCTTCACAAGAATCATGTTGGTCTTCCCCTTCCGGGATACGCCCGTGAGTCTCAGAAGTCTGGCATCAAATACGCAATTTGTTTCAAAAACACCCACGCCTCGCGGGATTCCCCCCATGGGGATTTCCGCAATCCGGCGCGACGGCCGAGCTCAGCGCTTGGCGAGCTGCTGCCAGGTGTCGATCACGCTGTCGGGGTTGAGAGAGATCGATTCGATCCCCTCTTCCGCCAGCCAGAGCGCGAAGTCCGGATGGTCGCTGGGCCCCTGGCCGCAGATGCCGACGTACTTGCCTTCGGCCTTGCAGGCCTTGATGACACGGCTCAGCAGCGCCTTGATGGCCGGATCGCGCTCGTCGAAGTCGGCGGCCAGCAGCTCGAGCCCCGAATCGCGGTCCAGGCCCAGCGTGAGCTGAGTCAGGTCGTTCGATCCGATCGAGAAGCCGTCGAAGTACTTCAGGAACTCTTCCGGCAGGATCGCGTTGCTCGGCACCTCGCACATCATGATCAGCTTGAGATCGTTCTCGCCGCGCTTCAAGCCATGCTCGCCCAGCAGCGAGGTCACGCGCTCGGCCTGGCCCAGGGTGCGCACGAAGGGCACCATGATCTGCACGTTCACCAGGCCCATGTCGTTGCGCACGCGCTTGAGCGCCTCGCACTCCATCGCGAAGGCCTCGCCGAAATCGGCGCTCAGGTAGCGCGCCGCGCCGCGGAAGCCCAGCATCGGGTTCTCTTCTTCCGGCTCGTAGCGGCTGCCGCCGATCAGCTTGCGGTACTCGTTCGACTTGAAGTCCGAAAGGCGCACGATGACCTTCTTCGGCCAGAACGCCGCCGCGATGGTCGCGATGCCTTCAGCCACCTTGTCGACGTAGAAGGCGCGCGGCGAAGCGTGCCCGCGGGCCACCGACTCCACGGCCTTCTTCAGGTCGTTGTCGACGTTCGGGTAGTCGAGGATCGCCTTCGGATGCACGCCGATGTTGTTGTTGATGATGAACTCGAGGCGGGCCAGGCCCACGCCGTGGTTCGGCAGTTGCGCGAAGTCGAAAGCGAGCTGCGGGTTGCCCACGTTCATCATCAGTTGGATGTCGATTTCCGGCATCACGCCGCGCTGCACTTCCGTCACTTCGGTTTCGAGCAGGCCGTCGTAGATGAAGCCGGTGTCGCCTTCGGCGCAGCTCACGGTGACCAGCGTGCCGTCCTTCAGGAGGTCGGTCGCGTCGCCGCAGCCGACCACGGCCGGAATACCAAGTTCGCGCGCGATGATGGCCGCGTGGCAGGTGCGCCCGCCGCGGTTGGTGACGATGGCAGCGGCACGCTTCATCACCGGTTCCCAGTTGGGGTCGGTCATGTCGGTGACGAGCACGTCGCCGGCCTGCACCTTGTCCATTTCGCTGATGTTGTGCACCAGGCGCACGGGGCCGGTGCCGATCTTCTGGCCGATGGCACGGCCTTCGGCGAGCACTGCGCCCTTGCCCAGCAGCTTGTAGCGCTGCTCGGCCTTGCCCTGCTGCTGGCTCTTCACCGTCTCGGGGCGCGCCTGCAGGATGTAGAGGTGGCCGTCGGTGCCGTCCTTGCCCCACTCGATGTCCATCGGACGGCCGTAGTGTTCCTCGATGACCAGTGCGTACTTGGCCAGTTGTTCGACGTCGGCGTCGCTCAGTGAGTAGCGGTTGCGCTGCTCGGCCTTGACGTCGGTGGTCTTCACCAGCTTGCCGCTGGCCTTTTTCTCTTCGGGCGTGGCGAACTCCATCTGGATCAGCTTGGAGCCGAGGTTGCGGCGGATCACCGCGCGCTTGCCGGCGCGCAGCGTCGGCTTGTGCACGTAGAACTCGTCGGGGTTCACGGCGCCCTGCACCACCGTTTCGCCGAGGCCGTAGCTCGAGGTGATAAACACCACCTGGTCGAAGCCCGATTCGGTGTCGATGGTGAACATCACGCCGGCGGCGCCGAGGTCGGAGCGCACCATGCGCTGCACGCCGGCCGAGAGCGCGACCACGTCGTGCTCAAAGCCCTTGTGCACGCGGTAGCTGATGGCGCGGTCGTTGTAGAGGGAGGCGAACACCTCCTTCATCTTGTGCAGCACGTCGTCGATGCCGACCACGTTCAGGAAGGTTTCCTGCTGGCCCGCGAACGAGGCGTCGGGCAGGTCTTCGGCAGTGGCCGACGAACGCACGGCGAACGAGGCTTCCGGGTTGCCGGCGCTCAGCGTGGCGAAGGCCTCGCCGATGGCTTTCTGCAGGTCAGCCGGAAAAGGCTGGGACTCGACCATGGCGCGGATCTCGGCACCGGCCGTGGCCAGGGCGCGCACGTCTTCGGTGTCGAGCGCCGCGAGGCGCTTGCTGATCTTGTCGGCCAGGCCGTCGTGGGCCAGGAACTGGCGGAAGGCGTGGGCCGTGGTCGCGAAACCGGTCGGCACCCGCACGCCCTGGGGCAGTTGCGAGATCATTTCGCCGAGGCTGGCGTTCTTGCCGCCAACCGCCTCGACGTCGGTCATTCTCAGGTTTTCAAACGGTACGACCAGGGCGGTCGCGTCGAAAAGTGCAGACATGGGGAAGCTCCAGAAGTTGAAACCGGTGCTGCATGCAGGCGGCGCGGCACGATCGTTGTCGTTGCTTTGGGTGCGGAAGCGGCCTGCATGAGAAGAATGGGGGGTTGGGAAAGCGGATTCCCGATAATGGACCGGATTGTAGGCGTGGCAAGGTCGCCCGCGCCGCAGGACAAGGCCGCAAGAGCAACACCATGCAGACACGCACTGTTTTCTTCATTTCCGACGGCACCGGCATCACCGCCGAGACTTTCGGCAACGCCGTGCTCGCCCAGTTCGAGATGAAGCCGCGCCACGTGCGGCTGCCTTTCACTGACACGGTCGACAAGGCGCACCAGGCGGTGCGGCATATCAACCACACGGCCGAACTCGAGGGCGTGCGGCCCATCGTCTTCACCACGCTGGCCAACATGGACGTGCTGGAAGTGATCGAAACCGGTTGCAAAGGCATGCTGCTGGACATGTTCGGCACCTTCGTGCGGCCGCTGGAAATCGAGCTGGCGGTGAAGTCCAACCACCGCATCGGCCGCTTCAGCGACGTGAGCAAGAGCAAGGAATACAACGCCCGCATCGCCGCGATCGACTTCAGCCTGGCGCACGACGACGGCCAGAGCAACCGTGACCTGCAGGGCGCCGACGTGATCCTGGTCGGCGTGAGCCGCAGCGGCAAGACGCCCACCTCGCTCTACCTGGCGATGCAGCACGGCTTGAAGGCGGCCAACTACCCGCTGATCCCCGAGGACTTCGACCGCCGCCAGCTACCGCCGGCGCTGATGCCGCACCGCAAGAAGATCTTTGGCCTGACGATCCAGCCCGAGCGCCTGAGCGAGATCCGCAACGAGCGACGGCCCGACTCGCGCTACGCGAGCCTGGAGAACTGCCGCCACGAGGTGAGCGAAGCCGAAGCGATGATGCGGCGCGCCGGCATCCGTTGGCTCTCGACCACCACCAAGTCGATCGAGGAAATCGCGACGACGATCCTGCAGGAGTTGCGGCCGGAGAGGCTGACGTACTGAGCATGACCCGTCCTGAATTGCGTTGACACCCAAATAGCCGGCCTCAGCCGACCACGGACGCCCGATGCACAGCATCGGGCGTTTGCATTTTGAGCGACAGATGGGGCCGCTCGTGGTTGTAGATCTGCACGGACTCGGCACCAGTCGTCTGGCCTGAGCCAGGTCAGTTGGCTGGCTCAGCAGGAATTCGGTCTTGAGGATGCCATTGATGCGCTCGGCCAGTGCGTTCTGGTAGCAGTCGTAGCCGTCGGTCATCGAGCACTTCAGGCCATGGCGGCGATGCAGCGCCTGATAGTAGTTCGAGCAGTATTGGATGCCGCGATCAGAGTGATGCACGGGTTGCTCGCGCGTCTTTCGCTCGCGCAGCGCCATCTTCAGGGCCCGCGCCACCTCCTCCGTCTGCAGGCTGGCATGGACGTGCCAGCCCACGATCTTGCGGGAATGCGCATCGGTGACCAAGCTGAGGTAGACCACCTTGTCGACCGTGGCCAGGTACGTGATGTCGGCCACCCAAAGCTGCTCGCTGCGCGTGACGCGAATCTGCGTAGGCCCCGCTTTGACCAGGTTCGGGTGGCGGCGAAAGCGATGATGGCTGTCCGTCGTCTTGTGGTACGCCCGGCGGTTCGCCACAAGCAGGCGCGCGTTGCGCAGCACGTCGAACATCGCATCACGCCCCAATTCGATGTCTTGGCGCTGCAACGGCTCACGCAGCAGGTAGTGCAGCTTGCGCGTACCCAGTCTCGGCTGGCGCATGCGCTGTTCCTTGACCAACTGCACCACCGCTTCGGCGCGTTCGTGGCGCCGGGTGGCCCTGTGCTGGCCCTGGTAGTACGCCTGACGGCTGATGCCCATGTGGTGGCAGGCCCGCGTCACGCTCAGCCCTTGGACGAGGCCTTGCGCGAGGACTTGCCCGAAGGCTTTTTTACGACACGCACGCCGTGATCCTTCTTCAGGACCTCCAGCACCGCTTCGAACAACCGGGCCTTCTCCTGCGCCATGGCAAGTTGCGTTTCCAATTCCTTGATCCGCTGTTCTGGCGTCCGTGCAATGGCTGTCTTGTCGATCGGCATAGCCGCCGATGATGCCGCACGACCCCACCCCTGGCGACCGTGCTTGCGCAGCCAGTTCAACACTGTCGAGTTGCCCTGGATCCCATAGCGACTCTGCGCTTGGCCCCAGGTCAGCTCCCCTTTTTCCACTTGCTCGACGACAGCCAATTTGAAGGCCATCGTGTAGTCACGCTGCGTTCTCTTGACGCCTGTGCCCATTGCGCTTTTTCCTTTCACTGATGAAAGGTGTCAACGCTGGGCAGGACGGGTCAGCAGGCAAAAAAAGGGCTACCTGATCGGTAGCCCTTTTGGAGTTTGTCGCTCGGCCGCCAAAGCCCGAGCTGCGTTGCTCGATCAGGCGGCAGCTGGAGCCGAAGTGCGGATCAGGTGATCGAACGCGCCGAGCGCCGCCTTCGCGCCGTCGCCGGCCGCGATGATGATCTGCTTGAACGGCACGGTCGTCACGTCACCCGCAGCAAACACGCCCGGCACCGAGGTCTGGCCGCGCGCATCCACGATGATCTCGCCGTGCTTCGTGAGCTCGACCACGCCCTTGAGCCAGTCGGTGTTGGGCACGAGGCCGATCTGGATGAACACGCCTTCGAGCTCGACCTTCTTCAGTTCGCCCGACGCGCGGTCCTTGTAGACCAGGCCGTTGACCTTCTGGTCGCCGGTGATCTCGGTGGTCTGCGCGTTGGTGAACACGTCGACGTTCTTCAGGCTGTGGAGCTTGCGCTGCAACACTGCGTCGGCACGCAATGCGGTGTCGAACTCGATCAGCGTGACGTGGCCCACGATGCCGGCCAGGTCAATTGCCGCTTCGACGCCCGAGTTGCCGCCGCCGATGACCGCGACGCGCTTGCCTTTGAAGAGTGGGCCGTCGCAGTGCGGGCAGTAGGCCACGCCCTTGTTCTTGAACTCGTGCTCGCCGGGCACGTTGATGTTGCGCCAGCGCGCACCGGTGGAGATGATGAGCGACTTGGCTTTGAGCGAGGCGCCGCTTTCCAGTTGCACTTCGATCAGGTCGTTGCCGGGCACCAGGGCCTTCGCACGTTGCAGATTCATGATGTCGACGTCGTAGTCGCGCACATGCTCTTCGAGTGCATGGGCAAACTTCGGTCCTTCGGTTTCCTTGATCGAGATGAAGTTCTCGATGCCCAGCGTGTCGAGCACCTGGCCACCGAAGCGCTCCGATGCCACGCCGGTACGGATGCCCTTGCGCGCGGCGTACACGGCGGCGGCCGCGCCAGCGGGGCCGCCACCGACGATCAGCACATCGAACGGGTCCTTGGCGGCGATCTTCGCGGCTTCGCGCTCGACGCCGCTGGTGTCGATCTTCGCGAGGATTTCTTCCAGGCTCATGCGGCCTTGGCCGAATTCGGTGCCGTTCAGGAAGACGGTCGGCACGGCCAGGATCTGGCGTTCCTTCACTTCGTCCTGGAAGGTGCCGCCTTCGATCATCGTGGTGCGGATGCGCGGGTTCTGGACCGCCATCAGGTTCAGCGCCTGAACGACGTCGGGGCAGTTGTGGCAGGTGAGCGAGACGTAGATTTCGAACTCGAAATCGCCGTCGAGCGCCTTGATCTGGTCGAGCACGGCCTGCTCGACCTTGGGCGGGTAGCCGCCGATCTGCAGCAGCGCAAGGATCAGCGAAGTGAATTCATGGCCCATCGGCAGGCCGGCGAAGCGCGGGCCGTGGTTCTCGCTCGGACGATTGATCGAGAACGAGGGCTTGCGGTGGTTGTCGTCGCGGCTCTCGGTCAGCTTGACCAGCGGCGAGGACTCGGCGACGTCCTTGAGCAGCGACAGCATCTCGCCCGAGGCCTTGCTGTCGTCGAGCGAAGCGACGATCTCGATCGGCTGCGTGGCGCGTTCGAGGTAACTCTTCAATTGGGCTTTGGTGCTGGCGTCGAGCATGGCGAACTCACTTTCGATAACTGAAAACTATCAACTGGGGACAAAAAAGCCCGGGGCCTCGTGAGCGCCCGGGCTTTCGCACGGGAGCGCTTAGATCTTGCCGACGAGGTCGAACGACGGAGCGATGGTCTTGTCGCCTTCGTTCCACTTGGCCGGGCAGACTTCGTTCGGGTGAGCGGCGGTGTAGACGGCGGCCTTCAGCTTGCGCAGCGTTTCCTTCACGTCGCGGGCGATTTCGTTAGAGTGCACTTCGGCGGTCTTGATGATGCCGTCAGGGTTGATCACGAAGGTGCCGCGCAGTGCCAGGCCTTCTTCGGGGATGTGCACGCCGAAAGCGTTGGTCAGCGTGTGGGTCGGGTCGCCGACCAGGGGGAACTTGGCCTTGCCGACGGCCGGCGACGTGTCGTGCCAGACCTTGTGCGAGAAGTGCGTGTCGGTGGTCACGATGTAGACCTCGGCGCCCAGTTTCTGGAACTCGGGGTAGTTGTCGGCCGCGTCTTCGACTTCGGTCGGGCAGTTGAAGGTGAAGGCCGCCGGCATGAAGATCAGCACGGACCACTTGCCCTTGAGCGTCTCGTCGGACACATCGATGAACTTGCCGTTGAGGTAGGCCTGGGTCTTGAAGGGAAGGACTTGGGTGTTGATCAGGGACATGGGTGATTCCTTGGATGCTGCGGGTGGACAAAAAAAGTGCGAGCCATGAGTATAACTACCAATATATAGTCTTCAATAGATATCAACTATTAAAAGTATTGGAGCTTGCTATGTTTGCGATGGGCCGGATGCAGCTTTCGGCAAGCCTCAATACGAACGTGTATCACCATCACACGCATGCAGACCGGCGCAGCATGGGATTGCTTGCAAGCACGCATCGGCCCCTCTGACAATCACCGCTTTCAGAACAAGGAAAAATCATGAAGGGCGACCCCAAGGTCATCGAACATCTGCAGGCGCAGCTCAAGAACGAGCTCACCGCAATCAACCAGTATTTCCTGCACTACCGCATGCTCAAGCACTGGGGTCTGGACAAGCTGGCCAAGAAGGAATACGAGGAATCGATCGGCGAAATGAAGCACGCCGACAAGCTGATGGACCGCATCTTCATGCTCGACGGCCTGCCCAATCTGCAGGATCTCGGCAAGCTGAACATCGGTGAAGACGTGCCCGAACTGCTGCGCTGCGACCTCGGCGCCGAAACGGGCGCGCAAGCCACCATCAAGGACGGCATCCAGCATTGCGAATCGGTGCGCGACTATGTCTCGCGCGACCTGCTGCAAGAAATCCTGGACGACACGGAAGAGCACATCGACTTCCTCGAAACCCAGATCGACCTGATCGACCGCGTCGGCCTGCAGAACTACCTGCAATCGCAAATGGGCGAGCTCGAATAAGAGCGATCTTTCGACCTCATGCAACGGGACTTCGGTCCCGTTTTTTATTGCTTTACGTAACTTAACGACTGTCAAATAGCAGTCATTCTCATCTGCACGGATAGAATCCGCGCCTTCGATGACTGCCGCCGCCCGCCCCGACAACCGCCGCCGTGCCTACTGGCTCAAGACCCTGCACGAATGGCACTGGGTGAGTTCGGCGATCTGCCTCATCGGCATGATCCTGTTCAGCGTCACGGGCTTCACCCTCAACCACGCAGGGCAGATCGAGGCCAAGCCCGCCATCACGAAGCTGAACGGCACGATCGACGAGCCGCTGCGCGCCCGCCTCGAACGGCAACTGCCCGCCGCCAAAGCACAAAAAGGCAAGGCGCCCCTGCCCGCCGAGCTGCAAGGCTGGGTCCGGAAGAACTGGGACGTCAGCACGGCTGGCCACGATGCCGAATGGTCCGATGACGAAATCTATCTCTCGCTCCCCCGCCCCGGCGGCGACGCCTGGCTGCGCCTGAGCCTGGCCGACGGCGAGATCGAATACGAGCGCACCGACCGCGGCTGGCTCTCCTATTTCAACGACCTGCACAAGGGCCGCAACACCGGCACCGCCTGGAGCTGGTTCATCGACATCTTCGCGGGCGCCGCGCTGGTCTTTTCGATCACCGGGCTGTTCATTCTCAAGATGCACGCGGGCAACCGGCCGTTCACCTGGCCGATGGTGGGCATGGGCCTGGTCGTGCCGGTGCTGCTCGCGCTGCTGTTCATTCATTGATCTTCGATTCAGGAAAAAGAGGTTTCCCGTGCACGTTCGCTACTCACTCGCGCCAATCGCCATGTCGGCGCTGCTCGCAACCCCGGCTTTCGCGGCGAGCCTCGCCGTCAACATCGAGATTCCCCGGCTGAACGTTTCCGAGTACCACCGCCCCTATGTGGCGACCTGGATCGAGCGCGCGGACAACACGGTCGCCGGCACCCTCGCCGTCTGGTACGACGTGCGCACCAAGACGAACAACCCCGAAGGCGAAGGCACAAAGTGGCTCAAGGACATGCGCCAGTGGTGGCGCCGGGGCGGCCGCGAACTCGCGGTGCCGGTCGATGGCGTGACCGGCGCGACCAAGCCTGCCGGCAAGCATCAACTGAACTTCACTGAAGGCTCTGCAGCGATGCCAAAGCTCGCACCCGGCGCCTACAAGCTGGTCGTCGAAGCGGCGCGTGAAGTCGGCGGCCGCGAGGTCGTGAGTATTCCGTTCCAGTGGCCGCCCACCGCGGCGGCACAGCCGACCGCAACGGGCAAGGAAGAGCTCGGCGAGATCAAGCTCGAACTCAAGCCCTGATCGACGACGAACCGCCCTTCTCCGCAAGCTTCATCCATCAAGGCCCCCCCATGACCCTCTCCATCCTGCGCGCCACCGGCCTCGCCATCGCCCTGTCGGCCATTGCTTCCGCTTCCATGGCGCACAACGCCTGGCTGCTGCCCTCGTCCACCGTGTTTTCCAAGGCCGACACCGTGTCCGTCGATGCCGCCGTGTCGAACGACCTGTTCGTCGCGAACCACGCGCCGCTGCGGCTCGAAGGCCTGCAGATCACCGCACCCGATGGCAGCAACGTCAAACCCGAGAGCGAGGCCAAGCTCAAGCTGCGCAACGTGTTCGACGTGAGCGTGGCGCAGCCGGGCACGTACCGCATCGCCGTGGTCAACGGGGGCGCCTTCGCGAGCTGGAAGGACAAGGCCACGGGCCAGAACAAGCGCGCACGCGGCACGGCCGAGACCATCGGCAAGGAAATTCCGGCCGATGCGCAGGACGTCGCCATCACGCAGTCGTCGGGCCGCATCGAGACCTTCGTGACGGTCGGCAAGCCCTCGGCGCTCAAGCCGATCGGCCAGGGTCTGGAATTGATCGTCGCGGGCAGCCCGACCGACTTGGTCAAGGGCGAAAAAGCCAGCTTCACGCTGAACCTCGACGGCCAGCCCGCGAAGGACCTCGAAGTGACGGTCACCGCCGGCAACACGCAGTACCGCGACAAGCTCGAAGAGATCAAGCTCAAGACCGACGACAAGGGCCAGTTCAGCGTGACATGGCCGACCGCCGGCATGTATTGGCTGGACGCCAGCACCAAGGACACCAAGACCACCGTGCCGCAAGCCAAGGAACGCCGCCTGACCTACGCGGCCACGCTTGAAGTGATGCCCTGATCCCTGAGACGGCGCTCCCTTGGGACTTTCGTTCAGCACCTGGCGTGCAGGCGGTTACGCCAACGCGGCCGTCCCGCGTCGCGCCGACCCTGCCCGCCTGCAGCAACTGGGCGGGCAGACGATGGGCACGACCTGGTCGCTTCGCTTCGACAACCCGCGGATGCTTCCGCTGGAACACGTGCGCAAAGCGGTCGATGCGGCGCTTGCGCGGGTCATCGCGCAGATGAGCCACTGGGAGCCGGCGTCGGACATCAGCCGCTTCAACGTTGCGCCTGCGGGCTCGCGGCACGCGCTGCCCGAGGAGTTCGCCGAGGTGATGCGCTGCGCCCTTCACTGGGCGCGCGTCAGCGGAGGCGCGATCGATCCGACTGTCGGTCCGCTGGTGGCTTGCTGGGGCTTCGGCCCTGACGCGGAAGAGAGCGGCTTGCCCTCACCCGAAGCCATCGCCGGCCTGCGCACGCACACGGGTTGGCAGCAGCTGGAATTCGACGAAGCACACGACACCCTGCTGCAGCCGGGGAACGTCGCGCTCGATCTCTCGGGCATCGCCAAGGGTTTCGCGGTCGATCACGGCGTCGAGGCATTGCGCGGGCTAGCCCTCACCGACCTGCTGTTCGAGATCGGCGGCGAACTGCGCGGCATCGGTCGCCGTCCGGATGGGCAGCCGTGGCGGGTGATGGTCGATGGCGAATCGCCCGCCCCGCAGCGCATTGCGCTGGCCGACATGGCCATCGCCACATCAGGCGACCGCTGGCACCGCCGCGAGCACGAGGGACGCCGCTGGTCGCACACCATCGATCCGCGCAATGGCGAACCGGTCGTGCACCCGCTGGCGAGCGTCACGGTGCTGCATGCGCAGTGCATGCAGGCCGATGCGCTGGCCACCGTGCTGACCGTGCTGGGGCCGGACGACGGCCTCGCCTTCGCAGAGCGCCACGAGATCGCGGCCATGTTCATCGCCCACGACGACTTGGTTCCGCGAGCCACGCGCGCCTGGATCGCGCAGAACGGAGCATGACCGAGGCGATGTTGCGCACGCTGGGCGCGGGCGCCACGGCGACGGCCTATGCGGCGCTGTGCCTTGCCATCTACGCGCGGCAGCGACGACAACACACCGCGGCAGTCCGTGAAGCGGCAGCGCTGTCGACCGACGGCGGAACGCCGCCGACCCTCGTGCTGTTCGCCAGCCAGACCGGCCAGGCAGAGACGATCGCCTGGCAGACGGCGCGGCAGCTGCGTGCGGCGGGGACGCCAGTGCGCGTGATGGAGCTCAACGCCCTTGACGCCGCCACGCTCAGCGCCGCCGACCACGCGCTCTTCGTGGCCAGCACGTATGGCGAAGGCGATGCGCCCGATGGCGCCAGCGTGTTCGCGGAGCGGGTGATGGATTCACCTGTCGCCTTGTCTTCGCTTCGCTATGCCGTGCTGGCGCTCGGAGACCGCCAGTACAAGAACTTCTGCGGCTTCGGTCGCGCACTCGATGCGTGGCTGCATGCGGCCGGAGCCAGGCGCGATTTCGAATGCATCGAGGTCGACAACAGCGACCCTGCCGCACTGGCCGATTGGCAGGCTCGGTGGGGCGACGTTGCCGCCGATCAGGAAGATCCGGCCGACGCATTCGCGCCGTGGCGACTCACGACGCGCGAGCTGCTGAACGCCGGCAGCGCCGGTGCGCCGGTCTTCCAGCTGGGTCTGGTGCCGCAGTCGGGAGCGATGCCTCACTGGGCTTCAGGCGACCTGGTACAGATCGCCGTTGCAAGCGACCCAGCGCGGCCTCGCGACTATTCGATCGCGTCGCTGCCCGCCGATGGCGAACTGCAGTTATTGGTGCGCCAGGAACAGCATCCCGATGGCACGCTCGGCACCGCATCGGGCCTGCTCACCTCGACGCTCACGCTTGGAGATTCGGTGGCACTGCGCCTGCGACCACATCGCACCTTCCGCCTCGACGGTAATGAAACGCGGCCGCTGATCCTCATCGGCAATGGCACCGGGCTGGCCGGCCTTCGCGCTCATCTGCGCGCCCGTGCGGCAGCAGGCCGCAACGACAACTGGCTGGTGTTCGGCGAACGGCAGGCTGCTCATGACTTCCTCTGCCGCGAGGAAATCGAGGCTTGGCAGTCTTTCGGTGTGCTGCAGCGGCTCGACATGGTGTTCTCGCGCGATCAACCCGAACGCCTCTACGTGCAGCACCGGCTGCTGCAATCGGCCGACCAACTGCGCACATGGCTGGACAACGGCGCGGCCGTTTACGTTTGCGGGAGCCTGCAGGGCATGGCGTCGGGCGTGGATGCCGCCTTGAAGCAGATTGCCGGCCCTGCACGCTGGGCGGAGTTGTCGGTCGCCGGACGATATCGCCGCGACGTCTATTGACCTTCGAGCGGACTCGCAAGCGGGTCAGTTGCTTACTGACAACAGTGCGGCAAAACTTATGGCTTAAGTTTGCAAATGTCTCTCAAAGGTTAATGAGAAACACTATTATTCGCATCGCTTTGCGCTCCAGCGCAAATTGACTCACCCAGCCAGTCCAGCGGTTTTCTCACTCTGAAAGCGTGCGTGCGGACATCGCCAGTCGAGTCCTTCAGTTCGCCGCCCCTTTTCGGAGAAAACTACATGGCCTACATCAAGAGCCGCAAACACGCCGTCGCGCGCGCCGTTCCCCACCTCTCCGGCGCTGCCGCCGCAACGCTGATGGCCATTGCGGCCCCCGCCGCCTTTGCGCAGGCAAACAGCGCACTGCCCGAAGTTCGCGTGCAGGACTCCGCAGGCGTCGACTACAAGACCGACACGTCGGCCAACCCCAAGTTCACGGCACCGCTGCTGAACACGCCGCAAACCGTGCAGGTCATCAAGGAACAGGTCATCCGCGAACAAGGCGCGACGACGCTGACCGAGGCGCTGCGCAACACGCCCGGCGTGGGCACCTTCTTCCTCGGGGAGAACGGCAACACGAACACCGGCGACGCCGTCTTCATGCGCGGCTTCGACAGCTCCAGCAGCATCTTCGTGGACGGCATCCGCGACCTCGGCTCGATCTCGCGCGACGTGTTCAACATCGAGCAGGTCGAAGTCGTGAAGGGTCCGTCGGGTACCGACGTCGGCCGCACCTCGCCTACCGGCTACATCAACCTCGTGACCAAAAAGCCGAAGCTCGAAGACAGCTTCCTCGGCTCGATCGGCTTCGGCAGCGCCGACTACAAGCGCGGCAGCATCGACTGGAACAAGTCGCTCAGCAGCGCCAACGGCATCGGCGCGGCATTCCGCCTGAACGCGGTGACGGAAGACTCGGGCGTTGCCGGCCGCGACTTCGTGAAGAACAAGCACACGGCCATCGCGCCATCGATCGCACTCGGCCTGAACTCGCCCACGCGCTTCTACTTCGACTACCTGCACGTCGACCAGGACAACGTCCCCGACGGCGGCGTGCCGACCATCGGCCTGCCCAGCTACTCGAACCCCGATCCGACGGCGCTCGGCGCACGTCGCCGCAGCTTCCTGAACTACGCTGCACCGGTCGATTCGAAGAACTTCTACGGCACGTCGTACGACTTCAACAAGGTCACGGCGGACATGTTCACCGCGCGCGTCGAGCACGACTTCACGCCCGACGTCACGCTGCGCAACACCACGCGCTACGGCAAGACGAAGCAGGACTACATGCTGACGTCGTTCATGCTTGGCGGCCTGGGCACCAACGGCAACCCGCCTCCCTCCGCCAATACGGCATTCCTCAGCACGCCGATCCCGGGCCTTCCCTCCAGTTGGGCAGTCACGCGCAATTCGCCAACCAGCAAGAACCAGGAAAACACGATTTTCGTCAACCAGACGAACGTGACCGCCAAGTTCGGCACCGGAAGCGTGAGCCACTCGCTGAGCGCAGGCGTGGAGCTGATCCGCGAAGAACAGTCGAACCTGGGCTACTTCGCTCCAGGCGCGCTGTTCAACGGCAAAGCGATCCAGAACGGCGCGTGGCCGGCTGCGAACCTCTACGCACCGAACCCCTACGTCAACGGCTACAGCCGCATCCAGAGCGGCGCCGACAGCAAGGGCGTGACCAACACGGTCGGCCTCTATGCCTTCGACACGGTCAAGCTCAACGAGCAGTGGCAGATCACGGGCGGCCTGCGCTTCGACCACTACAACACGTCGTTCCAGGGCTCGACGCTGTCGACCGCAACGACCAACCCTGGCCTGCCGGTCGGCACGCTCGTGCCCTCGTCGCTCAAGCTCTCGGACAACCTGTTCACCGGCAAGATCGGCGTGGTCTACAAGCCCGTGAAGAACGGCAGCATCTACGCTGCCTACGGCACGTCGGCCCAGCCTCCGGGCGGCGCGAACTTCTCGCTGTCGGCAGCCGGCTCGGGCAACAGCGCCGCCCGCACCGACTTCCTGCCGCAGAAGGCCAAGACCTTCGAAATCGGCACGAAGTGGGACGTGATGAACGACAAGCTGTCGCTGACCGGCGCGATCTATCGCACCGACGTGACCAATGAAGTGGTGCAGGACCCGACCAACACCTCGGTCTATTACCAGAGCGGCAAGAAGCGCGTTCAGGGCATCGAACTGGGCCTGGCGGGCAGCATCACCGAACGCTGGGGCGTGACGGCCGGGTTCACGACGATGGACACCAAGGTCCAGAGCGGTCCCAACGTCACCGCCGACGGCACCAACGTGCTGGTCTACACGCCGAAGAACGCCTTCACGGCCTGGACCACCTACCAGTTCCCGTTCGGCCTGACCATCGGCGGCGGCGCGCGCTACAACGGCAAGCTGCACCGCGGCACCGACGGCGCGGTGGGTACGCCGGCCTATATCGACGCGTACTGGGTGTTCGACGCCATGGCGTCCTACCGCATCAACAAGAACGTCGACATCCAGTTGAACGTCTCCAACTTGTTTGACAAGCAGTACGCAGCAGCCATCAACAAGAGCGGCTACCGCTACACGCCGGGCACGCCCCGCTCGGCAAAGATCACCGCGAACTTCGCGTTCTGATCCTTGTTGCCTGCCGGGTCCGCCCGGCGTGGTGCGAAACTCGAGCCCCGGCCCCGTGCCGGGGCTTTTCTCTTTGCGGAGTGCCTGAAAAATGATGCTGCATGTGCCCGACGTCTTGAGTCCCGCCCAGGTGCGCGACATGCGCGCCGCGCTGGATGGGACGAACTGGATCGATGGCCGCGAGACGGTTGGCGCGCAAGGCGCGCAGGTCAAGCGCAACCGGCAATTGCCGGAGTCATCGGCTGTCGGGCGCGAACTCGGGGCCACGGTGCTTGCTGCGCTGGCGCGTCATTCGCTTTTCTTTTCGGCCGCCCTGCCCTCGCGGTTTGTTCCGCCGCTCTTCAATCGCTATGAAGGGGGCGAGCACTACGGCGTCCACATCGACGGAGCGGTGCGCGCGCTGTCCGGAGGTGGCCAGCAACTGCGCACCGACCTGTCCTGCACGCTGTTCCTGTGCGATCCGGAAGACTACGACGGCGGCGAGCTCGAGGTGATAGACACCTATGGCTCGCACGAAGTGAAGCTGCCGGCCGGCGACCTCATTCTTTATCCGGCAAGCAGCCTGCACCGCGTTCACCCCGTGACGCGCGGGGCGCGGGTTTGCTCGTTCTTCTGGCTCCAGAGCATGGTGCGCAACGACCAGCAGCGCAGCATGCTGTTCGAGCTCGACCAGAACATCCAGAAATTGCGCGCCCGGCTGGGCGAATGCGAAGAGACGGTGGCGCTGACGGGCCACTATCACAACCTATTGCGGCTCTGGTCGGAGGTATAGCGGGCGCCGGAGAGTCGTCGATAAGCCCAGTAACACCATAGTTATTGCAAATGCGATGGATTCTTATTTATAATCGAGCAACCAACAGCCAGCCAACTGCCCGCTTCACAGCCATGATCGTTTGCGTCTGCCATCGAGTTTCTGACCGTGAAATCGCACGCCATGTGCGAGCCGGCATGACTTTTGACGAAGTGCAATTCGAGCTGGGCGTGGCCACACAATGTGGCCAATGTGAAGGATGTGCGCGCGATATCGTCGCGCAATGCAGCGCTTCGCATCCGACCGCCGCGTTGAATCGCGAATCGGGTCCGAGGGCGATCCAGCTTGCCAACTCCATTACGGAAAGCAAGGCATGGAACTCGTCTCGGCACTCGGCGGCAGCCTGATCCTGGTCGCAGGGTCGGTCTGGTGGATTTTTCGCAAGTAACGTCGTAGCGGTTTTGCTGCAATCGGGGCACGTTTTGGCGTGCCCGCACTCGAATGGTTGATCGTGTCTGACCGCTTTGCCCCTCCCCCCTCGGTTTTTGGCCTCTCGCGCAATGTCGTCATTGCGAGCGGTGTCATCGTGTTTCACGCGGCTGCGCTCTGGGCGCTGCAAAGCGGGTTGCTGCGGCGCGCTGCCGAAGTGGTGATTCCGGTCGAAATCATGAGCCAGTTCGTCGAGCCGCCGAAACCCAAGGTGGAGCCGCCCCCGCCGCCGCCGCCACCACCGAAGGTGGCCAAGGCGCCGCCTCCTCCGCGGCCGCAAGCCATCCGCGAACCCAGGCCCACGCCAGCTCCGCAGGCGCCCGCGGGCACCACGGAACCTCCTCCTCCGCCAGCGCCGCCGGCCGCACCGACACCGCCAGCTCCTCCCGCGTTGCCGCCGGCCCCCCCGGCTCCGCCCGCGGTGCAACTGCCCTCGAGCAACGCCGACTACCTGCAGAACCCCAAGGCCGTCTACCCCGCGATGAGCAAGCGGCTCGGCGAACAGGGCAAGGTGATCGTCAAGGTGCTCGTCGGCGTCGATGGGCTTCCCAAGAGTGCCGAGGTCAAGAAATCCAGCGGCTTCGACCGCCTGGACGAGGCCGCCATCGAATACATCATGAAATGCCGGTTCGTGCCCGGCAAGGTCAACGGCGTGGTTCAGGCCATGTCCTATGACGCACCCGTCAACTACGTCTTGAACTAATTTTTCTCTGGAGCAACTTCGTATGGATTCCCAATTTGGCTTGATGAACGTCTGGAATCAGGGCGATTTCGTCACCAAGGCCGTCGCGGTGCTGTTGATCGGCATGTCGCTCGCGTCGTGGATCGTGATCATCGTCAAGGCCCTCGACGTCATCAAGTACAAGCGCCTGGCCAAGAATTCGCAGGATTTCTGGCACAGCGAAGACTTCGCCACCGCCCTGAACAAGCTCGGCAAGGACGACAGCAACCCCTTCCGCGCGTTGGCGCTCGAAGGCCGCGAGGCGGCAGCCCACCACCGCAACACCAAGGCCCACCTGCACGATGCGCTCGACGTGAGCGACTGGATCACGCGAGCCCTCCGCAACGGCATCGACGCATTCACCGCACGCCTTCAAACCGGCCTGGCCATCCTGGCATCGGTGGGCTCAACGGCGCCATTTATCGGCCTCTTCGGCACGGTCTGGGGCATCTACCACGCACTGATGAGCATCGGCTCGGCCGGCCAGGCCACCATCGACAAGGTGGCGGGTCCGATCGGCGAGGCGCTGATCATGACGGCGTTGGGCCTCGCAGTGGCGATTCCCGCGGTGCTCGGCTACAACGCGCTGGTTCGCGGCAACAAGTTCGTGCTGACCAAGCTCAACAGCTTCGCCCACGACCTGCATGCCTACTTCGTGACCGGCGCCCGCGTGCAAAGCGGTAGCGGCGACGCGATCGTGGTTCCGCTCAAGAAGGGCTGAACGCCATGGCTTTCGGAACACAAGACGAACCCGATGAGGTGATGAACGAGATCAACATGACGCCGCTGGTCGACGTCATGCTGGTGCTCCTGATCATCTTCATCATTACCGTGCCGGTGATGAAGCACGCGGTCAACATCGACCTGCCGCGCGCCAGCAGCGAGCCTGAGCAGCCCAAGCCGCAGAACATCCTGTTCAGCGTCACGGCCGACGGCAGCTACTACTGGAACGAGCAGAAGATCGACGACAGCGAGCTGCCCAACCGCCTTGCCGCCGAAGCCGCCAAGGAACCGCAGCCCGAACTGCACATCCGTGGCGATAAGGCCGTGCGCTACGAGCGCGTGGCCAAGGCCATGTCGGAAGCGCGGGAAGCCGGCGTCAGGAAGATCGGCTTCATCACCGAACCCGACGCGAAGTGAACTGAATTCGAAGCGTGTGAAAAAAATCAATCTTCGCGATTGACTTCTTGTTGAGAATCATTATCATTCACTCATCGCTTCGATAAGGGAACCTCAAATGCCAGCCACACCGAATGCCTTCACTGTTCTGAACCATCCTTCGCTCGACCAATCGGGTGGCGGTCATGCGTCGATCCAGGCATCGCGTCCGGTGCCAATGGTCGAAAGCACGGAGCTTCTCAAAGGAAGCAAAACCGTTGGCATCATGCACAACGGTTCGCTCTACCGGCTCCAGGCCACCAAACTCGGCAAGCTGATCCTGACCAAGTAAATAAGTCGCTCAGCCCGCCCTTCGCGCAAGTTTCATCGTGGGGCGACTCAAGGAGATTTATCTCCGAAGGGTCGTTTTTTGCTAGCCAACGGTTCGCCGACTAGCCAAGCTTTTTTTCACGCTGAACGCTCCAAAGAAAACGCCGACCTTGAAGTCGGCGTTTTGCTTTGTGCGGAGAGAAAAGACTCAGAGGCCGATTGCGGCAATGCCCGCCTTGGCAATCTGCGCGTCTTCGTTTGACTTCACGCCGCTCACGCCGACTGCGCCGATGACCTGGCCGTCCTTCACGATCGGCACGCCGCCTTCGAGCAGGCCCTGGACAGCAGGCGCCGTCAAAAACGCCGTGCGGCCGCCGTTGATGATGTCTTCATAGACCTTGCTCTCGCGGCGGCCCATGGCGGCCGTGTGCGCCTTGGCGGGAGCGATGTGCGACGACAACGCCGCGGCACCGTCCAGGCGCTGCAGCCAGAGCAGGTTGCCAGCATCGTCCGAGATGGCGATGGTCACGGCCCAGTTGTTCTTGAGAGCCTCGGCTTCGGCCGCTGCGGCGATGGCCTTGACGTCGGCGAGTTCGAGGAATGATTTGGTCTTCATGTTGAGCTCAGGTTGCGTAAAAACCCGACAGCATAACGGCCGCCCGCCTCGAAACCACCTGGGCGCTTAAGAACAACCTGGATACGGTCTTTCAGTCGCCCTCCTCTTGCAGACACCTAGAATGCGCCCAACTGCGCAGCAGCAACCACAGGAGCTTCGGCCATGAACGACCGCGTCACCACCCTCGACACTTCCACAGGCTACGGCCAGACGTTGCCGCAGGCGGAGCGCCAACGCGTCCTGCGCAATACCTATTGGCTGCTGGCATTGAGCCTGCTGCCCACCGTGCTGGGCGCCTGGCTCGGCGTGAGCACCGGCCTCACGCGCTCGCTCACCGGCGGACTCGGCCTGATCGTCTTCATGGGCGGCGCATTCGGCTTCATGTTCGCCATCGAGAAAACCAAGAACTCGGCAGCCGGCGTGCCGGTGCTTTTGGCCTTCACCTTCTTCATGGGCCTGATGCTGTCGCGCCTGATCGCGATGGTGCTCGGCTTCAAGAACGGCTCCGAACTCGTCATGACGGCCTTCGGCGGCACGGCGGGCGTGTTCTTCGTCATGGCCTCGCTGGCCACCTTCATCAAGCGCGATCTGTCGGGCATGGGCAAGTTCCTGTTCGTCGGCGCGATGGTGCTGATGTTCGGCGCGATCATCAACGTGTTCGTCGGCTCGACCACGGGCATGCTGGTCATCTCGGTGGCCGCCATCGGCATCTTCTCGGCTTACATGCTCTATGACCTGAAGCAGATCATGGACGGCGGCGAGACAAACTACATCACCGCCACGCTGGCCTTGTACCTGGACCTGTTCAATGTGTTCCAGAGCCTGCTGGCCCTGCTGGGCATCTTCGGCGGCGAACGCGACTGAGCGAGCGAAAACCGCGCTCAAGAACAAAGGGCCCTTTCGGGCCCTTTTTCATTCCAGGTCGAAGACCGCAATCGACTCGACGTGCGCCGTGTGCGGGAACATGTTGACCACCCCCGCGAAGGTGCATCGATAACCCGCTTGATGCACCAGCAAACCAGCGTCGCGCGCAAGCGTCGACGGGTTGCAGCTCACGTACACGATGCGCTTGGGCGGCGTCCAGCCATCGGTGCGCAGCTCGGGCTGCTGATGCAGATCGGCCATAGCCTTGGCGAGCGCGAAAGCGCCTTCGCGCGGCGGATCGACCAGCCATTTGTCAGCGCTGCCATCCGCCACCAGCATGGCCGGCGTCATCTCGAACAAGTTGCGCGCCACGAACTGCGTCGCCGAAAGCGCTCGACGCGCACTCGTTGCGGGCTGGTTCTTCTTGAAGTTGTCGGTCGCACGCGCCACCAGCGTGTCGCTGCCTTCGATGCCCAGCACCTCGCGCGCCTGGCTCGCCAGCGGCAAGGTGAAATTGCCGAGGCCGCAGAACCAGTCGATGACCCGTTCGTCGGATTGCACGTCGAGCAGGCGAAGCGCCTTGCCTACCAGCGCGCGGTTGATGTGCGGATTGACCTGCGTGAAATCGGTCGGCTTGAACGGCATCGTCACGCCGAATTCGGGCAGGCGGTACGCGAGCGGCGTGCCGCCTTCTTCCAGCAGCTTCACCGTCTCCGGCCCCTTGGCCTGCAACCACCATTGCACGCCGTCATTCTTTGCAGCGAACGCCTTCAGTCGATCGATATCCGCGCCTGACAGGGGCTGCAGATGCCGCAGCACCAAGGCGATGGTGCCGAGCGCCGTGGAACCCGGCGCATCGCCGCAGGCCAGCTCGATCTGCGGGCAGGTCTCGCGTGCGTCCATAGAGCCGATCAGCGCGCGCAGCGGCATCAGCATGTCGCTGACCTGCCTGGGCAGCACCGGGCACACCTGCATGTCGGCCAGGTACCGGCTCTTGCGCTCGTGAAAGCCGATCAGCACCGTGCCCTTTTTGACCACATGGCGCACCGACAGGCGCGCACGGTAGCGGTAATGCCATGCCGGCCCTTCGAGTGGCCGCAACACGTTGTCGGGGCGCACCTTGCCCAGGTGCCACAGGTTGTCCTCCATGGCGCGCTGCTTCACGGCTACTTGCGCGGCCGCGTCCAGGTGCTGCATCTTGCAACCGCCGCAAGCGCCGGTGTGCAGGCCGAAATGCGGGCAACCCGGGCGCACCCGCTGCGACGATTCGCGCCGGATTTGGGTGACCGTGCCCTGCTCCCAGTTGTTTTTGCGGCGATGGACGTTGAACTGCACTTCCTCGAAAGGCAATGCGCCCTCGATGAAAATGACCATGCCGTCGGCCTTGTGGGAAACGCCCTGCGCGTCGAGGTCGAGTGACTCGACTTTCAGCCATTCTTCGCCGGGATTCGTGGGGACTTTCTTTTCTTCGATGGATTCCGTCATCCCCCGATTGTCTCAGCGCGGCCGCCCCCGTTTTTTTGCCCCGTTAGAACAGCGCATCCCGTCCGATGCCCGAGCGCGCCAACTGGCGCCGCATCTTGGCCAGCGCCTCGTTCTGGATCTGCCTGACGCGCTCCCGCGTGAGGCCCAGGCGCACGCTCAGCACCTCGAGCGTTTCAGGCTCCCGGTCATGCAGGCCATAGCGGCCTTCCAGCACCTCGCGCTCGCGTGCGTCGAGCGCGTGGACCCACTGGTCGAGCAGGCGCTCCACCTCGTGCGCCTGCGTGACGCCGCTGGGATTGCCCTGCTCGTCGTCGGATGCCACGGTGTCGGCCAGAGTGAAGCCCTCGTCGCCGCGCGCATCGCCGGCATCGAGCGAGCGCGGCGCTTCCGAAAGCGCCAGCAGGTCGGCCACCGCCTGCACATCGCGGCCGAGCAGCGCTGCGACGTCTTCCACGCGCACGCCGTCAGGGCGGCGCGCGACGAACTCGGCATCGCCTTCGAGGGCACGGCGCGCGCGCAGTACCTGCTGCAGTTCGCGCACCACGTGCACCGGCAGGCGAATCGCGCGCGCCTGCGTCATGACAGCGCGTTCGACCGACTGGCGGATCCACCAGGTCGCATAGGTGGAGAAGCGAAAACCGCGCTCGGGCTCGAACTTGGTGATGGCATGCATCAGTCCGAGATTGCCCTCTTCGATGAGGTCCGAGAGCGGCACGCCGCGGCCGAGATACCCCTTGGCAATGTTGACCACGAGCCGAAGGTTGTGCTCGATCATCGATTGCCGCGCCGCGAAGTCGCCTGACCGCGCAGCGCAGGCGGTCTGGAACTCCTCGTCGGGGGTGAAGAGTTCGGTGCGCCGGACCTGGCGCAGGTAGATGGTCAGCGCGTCAGCGCCTTCGCCACCGATCAGCTCGGCCTTGGCGCCGCGTGACAGCGCTGCGTTGAGCTCTACAGGGTCGGCCGGAATATTCTCGTCGGGCGAGATTTCCTTGTCGCCGGAAGACCTGCCACCCCTGCCCGCCAGCCCGCGCACAGGCAGCGTGCGACGGGGGCGGGAGGCAGCCATGGCATCACCGGCCGGGCAGGTAGCGTGACGGGTCGACGGGCTTGCCCTGGCGGCGGATCTCGAAATGCAGCTTCACGCGATCGGCGTCGCTGTTGCCCATTTCGGCGATCTTCTGGCCCTTCTGAACCGACTGGTCTTCCTTCACGAGCAGCGCCTGGTTGTGCGCATAGGCCGTGAGGTAGGTGTTGTTGTGCTTCAGGATGATCAGGTTGCCGTAGCCACGAAGGCCCGCGCCCGCATACACCACACGACCGTCGGCCGCGGCCAGCACGGGGTCGCCCGCCTTGCCGCTGATGTCGTAGCCCTTGTTCTTGGCTTCATCGAAGCCGGCGATCAGCGAACCGCTCGCGGGCCAGATCCAGCCGAGGTCTTCGTCGCCCGAACTTCCGCTGCCAGGGCTTGCCGGAGAAGCCGTGACAGGCGCCGCCGGCTTCACCGGCGTGCTTGCGCCGCCGGCTGGAACAGGTGCAATCACCGGGGGCGGCGTCACCGGCTTGGTGACGGCGCCTTCCGAACCCGAAACTGCGGGAGCGGTTGCAACGGCCGTGCCCGAGCCCGACGGCGGAATCACGCGCAGCACCTGGCCCACTTCGATCAGGTCGGGGTTGTCCAGGTTGTTCCAGCGGGCGATGTCCTGCCAGCGTTGTCCGGTGTCGCTGCCGATGCGACGGATCGTGTCGCCGGGTCGCACGGCGTAGTAGCCAGGCTTGCCGTAGTTCTCGATGCCCTGGAGCGGCTTGCCGTTGGCATCGACGGTGATGGGAGAACCACCCGGCGTGGCACCGGGCGCTCGCGACATGGTGCCGCGATCCTCGACCGGTGCCGGCCCGCGCGGTGCGGAGCAGCCCGCGATCACGAGCACAACGGCCAACGTGATGCCCGCGAACAAACTCCGATTGCCAAAACCCTGCATTTGTTATTCCTTCAAGCGATGCCCGATTTTAGGGGGACAAAGTGAACCGCCTCAAGAATGAGACGCTCCAGTCCGCGGGCGGTTTTGTCGATGACGACGAGGGCTTGTCCGCCCTTGTCCGAATGGGTCGGCGCAACGATGCGCCCGCCGACCGCGAGTTGTGAAATCCAGGCTTCCGGAACGGCTTCGCCGCCGGCCGCCGCGATGATGCCCGCATAGGGCGCGCCCTTGGCATAGCCGATCATTCCGTCGCCCAGCATCAGGTGCACCGTGGCCAGCCGGAAGTGCCGCAGGTTCGTGCGCGCACGCTCGTGCAGGCCGCGCAGGCGCTCGATGCTGTAGACCTCGGTCGCCACGTGGTTCAGCACAGCGGCCTGGTAGCCGCAGCCGGTGCCGATCTCGAGCACGCGGCCAAGCCGGTCCTGCGGCTTGCCGGCCAACGCGGGCGCAGCGAGCAGGAGCTCGATCATTCGGGCCACCACGCTCGGCTTGGAGATCGTCTGCCCCAGGCCGATCGGCAAGCTGGTGTCTTCGTACGCCTGGTTGACCAGCGCGCTGTCGACGAAGCGATGCCGCTCGACGGCGCCCATCGCACGCAGCACGCGCGGATCGGAAATGCCCTGCGCCGCGAGCTTCTGCACCATGCGCGCGCGCACGGCGTCGGAGGCCATCGAGGGCGTGGACGGCACCATCGGCTTGGCCGGCACGGCGGGCATGCGCCCGCGCGTGGCTGCCGAAGCGGTGGGTGTCAGGCGAACCGGAAAACTCGGCCGTTGCGTGGCCATGTCAATTGCCGAGACGGGCCACCGTCTCGCGCCATTGGCCCAGGTTGGCGTGGTCGGTCAGGTCGATCTGCAGCGGCGTGAGGGCAATGTGGCCAGAGGCGGTGGCGTGGAAGTCGGTGCCTTCTCCGCTGTCCTTGGCGCTGCCCGCGCCGGCAATCCAGTACATCGTCTCGCCGCGCGGGCTGTCCTGCGTGATGACCTTCTCCGCCGCATGACGCCGACCGAGGCGACAGACCTTGACCGGCTTCAGCTCGTCGAACGGCCGGTTCGGCACGTTCACGTTGAGCAGGAAGGCCGGGCCGCCGATCATCTTTTCGCGCTCGATCTGCTGCACCAGACGACGCGCGACTTGCGCTGCCGCATCCACATGCGCCCAACCCTTTTCGATCTGCGAGAAAGCAATCGCTGGAATGCCGAAGAGATACGCCTCCATGGCCGCGCCGACGGTGCCTGAATAGATGGTGTCGTCGCCCATGTTGGCGCCGTTGTTGATGCCGGAGACCACGAGGTCCGGCCGGTAGTCGAGCAGGCCCTTGAGCGCGATGTGCACGCAATCGGCCGGTGTGCCGGTGACGTAGCGAAAACCGTTGTGCGCCTTGTGCACGTAGAGCGGTGCTGCCAGGGTCAGCGCGTTCGACTTGGCGCTGTTGTTGTGTTCGGGTGCGACCACCTCGACTTCGGCGATGTCCTTGAGCGCGTCGTGCAGTGCGACGATGCCCGGTGCCTGGAAGCCATCGTCATTGGAAATAAGTATCTTCATGGTGCTTTTCGGTGCACCGGATTGTAGGCGTCGGGTGCGTCGCAGCAGGGACAAGGACGCCCTGCCGCGGCACCTATCATGCCCGCAGTCATTGCCTCAACATTACCCATCCGAAGGAGACCCGAGCATGCACGCATGGCTTTGCGAAAACCCCGTTGGCGTCGACGCGCTCACCTGGAAAGAACTGCCGACACCCACGCCGGGCCCCGGGCAGGTGCTGATCGAGATCAAGGCCGCCAGCCTGAATTTCCCGGACCTGCTCATCGTGCAGAACAAGTACCAGATGAAGCCGCCCCTGCCCTTCGTTCCCGGCTCGGAATACGCGGGCGTCATCCAGGCGGTCGGCGAAGGCGTGACGCACCTGAAGGTGGGCCAGAACGTGGCGTGCCTCTCGGGCACCGGTGGTTTCGGCACCCACACGCTGGCCCCCGCGGCGCTGTGCATGCCGCTGCCCGAGGGCTTCGGCCATGTCGACGCGGCCGCGTTCATCATGATCTACGCCACCTCGTGGCACGCGCTCATGGATCGCGCGCAGCTCAAGGCCGGGGAAACCGTGCTGGTGCTGGGTGCAGCAGGCGGCGTGGGGACCGCAGCCATCCAGATTGCAAAAGCCGCCGGTGCAAAAGTGATTGCAGCCGCCTCGACCGATGAGAAATGTGAACTCTGCCGGTCCATTGGCGCCGATGCGACGATCAACTACACGACACACGCATTGCCCAACGGTTTTCGCGATGCCATCAAGGCCGCCACCGACGGCAAGGGCCCGGATGTCATTTACGACCCCGTGGGCGGCGATTTTGCGGAACCCGCATTTCGCTCCATTGGCTGGCGCGGCCGCTATTTGGTGGTGGGTTTTGCGTCGGGTCCCATTCCGTCGCTGCCATTGAATCTGACGCTGCTGAAAGGCGCATCGCTCGTGGGCGTGTTCTGGGGCGATTTCGCCAGGCGCGAACCCAAGGCCAATGCGCAGATGATGGCCGAATTGGCACAGTGGTATGGCCAGGGAAAGATCAAGCCGGTGATCGACAGCACGATGCCGATGGCCGAATTGAAGGCCGCATACGCGCACATGGGTTCGCGCGGCGTCAAAGGAAAACTGGTGATGGTGAACTGAGCGAACCTCGTTTCAACCGCCCAATAAAAAAGCCCGCGCATGCGGGCTTTTTTATTGATAAAAGTTCGGCGATTCGCAGCGCTTACTTGATCTCGTAATCAGAAAGCGACTTGCCGGCAGCCAATGCTTCGGTCACCCAGCGCGGCTTGCGGCCGCGGCCGCCAGACCAGGTTTCGCCGGTCGGGCCGCGGTATTTGGCGGCTGCCTTGGGTGCTGCGGCACCTGCACTGCGTTTGACGGCTGCACCGCGGCCGCCGAGTTTCAGGTCGGAAGCGGTCAAACCGAATTCCGCGATCTTCTTGCGCAACTCTTCGATCACGCCCGCGCGTTCTTGGTTACGGAGGTCTTCAGCCTGCTTCCGCAATTGAGCAATCTGCTCGTCGTGCTTCTTGATCTGGGAATTGATATCGGCGAGGGTCGAAGCCATTGTTGGACTCCTGTAAATTGAAAACGGGTGGATTTTAATTCAGTTTGCATTTGTCACAAGCCCATTGGCGCTAGAAAAAATGGCTGCCCAACAAGTTAATGCAACAGCGCGCAACGTAAAGCGGGCCGCTTTGGCTCTGTATATCGAGGAGAACAAGGGGGAGAAGTTGGCGGGCAACTGTTGCAACGAACAGAGCGCCGGAAATGACAACGCCGGGTAAACCCGGCGTTGGAATCCCTTGATTGCTATTGCGAAATAGCGACAGGGAGATATTTTTGGGGTGGCTGATGGGACTCGAACCCACGACGACCAGAATCACAATCTGGGACTCTACCAGCTGAGCTACAGCCACCGCAGAGCCCGCAATTGTAGCGTCAAAAATCGCGGTTTCGGCCTCAGTGAGTTGCAATGTGGTTGAAATTCACATTCAGCCCGCCGCCAGAGGGCTCGGGGCGCCGGCGGCCTCTTCTATCTTGATGGCGCCATCGGATCGCTCGCACGTGCCGATCAGCAGGCCGCTGGCAACCGCGTGATCGTGCAATTCGCCGAATACCTCGTCGCGCCCTGGCTCTTCTGAAAACACGGGAACGCTGTCGAGAGCGAACAGCTGGAAAGCGTAGCGATGCACACCATGGCCGGGCGGAGGGTCCGGCGGCAGCCAGGTGGCCTGCAGGCTCGAATTGCGCCCAACGTGCAAACCGGCGCCTTGCTGATCGTTGCCGGGAATGGCGGCCTCCACCAGCCTGTCGTCTTCGGGCCTCAAGCCGACCACGATGGCGTGCACCAGCGGATTCGGCGTGGGGGAATCGGCGTCCTCCACGATCAGCAACAGCGATGCGACGCCCGAAGGCAGCCCCGTCCATTGCAAAGGCGGCGAGACACCTTCTCCATCGGCCGTGTAGCGCGGCGGTATCGGCGCGTGGTCGGCAAATGCCACGCTGGTCACCGCAATCGACGCCATGCCTTCGCGCAGGCCGAGCGTGTTGAAAACGATGTTGTCCAGACCGGCGCGCACGCCGTGCAATGCGCGGCCGACGGCTTCGGGTAATTTTTCAAGCATGCACCCGGTATAGCCCGGCATGCACCCGTGCGCTGTAGGACGCCGCAGCGCACTCGCCGCCGACCTTGCGGCAGAATTCCCGTTCGCGTGCGCCGATGCACATCGCGGGTGCGACCGCTCACATGGCTCCGCTATCATCGATGCGGCCCGCGCAGACGGGCACGGCTTTTCGCCACTTCCACTTCACCGCCAAAGGAATTTCTTCATGAGCATCGTCTGGACTATTCTGATCGGGTTCGTCGTGGGTCTGGTGGCACGCGCCGTCAAGCCGGGCGACGATTCCGCGGGCTTCATCGTCACGACGCTGATCGGCATTGCGGGTTCGCTGATCGTCACCTACGTCGGCCAGGCCATGGGCTGGTACACCGCGGGCCAGGGCGCCGGCTTCATCGCCTCCGTGCTGGGCGCGATCGTGCTGCTGATCCTTTATGGCCTGATCAAGCGCAAGAGCTGATACCCCGCGCGGCCTCGCCGAAACCGCCCCGCGCGGCCAGGCTGCGAACCCCATGCCCCGCAAGCCACGCGCCAAGCACCACGTCTACGTGGTCGAGCTCGACGATCGCGTGTGGAACAGCAGCCGCTTCAGGCGCGCCAATCCCGACTACCAGCTCGGCAAGCCCTTCGTCTATGTGGGCATGACCGGGCTGGATCCCGACATCCGCTTCGACAAGCACAAGGCCGGCATCCAGGCCAACAGCTTCGTGCAGGAATTCGGCGTGCGCCTGCTGCCCGCGCTCTACGAGCGCTACAACCCGATGCCCTATGACGACGCGCGCCTGATGGAGGTCGACCTGGGCATCGCCTTGCGCAAGGCCGGCTACGGTGTCTGGCAGGCCTGACACGGCGCAGCGCGATTCAGGGGAATATCAGGAGTACGTGACCCAGTCCTCGTACGCCGGCCCGTCGAGATGCGGCAGCGTGTTGTAGGTCACCAGCATGTGGCGCTTCGGCGTGAATGCGAACTCCGTCACCGAGGTGTTGCGGATGCGCAGGTTGAGCTCGATGGTCGTCTCCGCGCTCGTGCCCAGCACGTGACCGACCGCGGTGCTGATCGGTCCCCCGCTCGACACCACCAGCACCTTCGCGCCGTGATGCCGGTCACGCACGTGGTCGAGCGCAGTCGTCACACCAGCGAGAAAGTCGACATAGCTCGGCATGCCGACTGGCGCTGTCTTGCCCTGCATCCAGGCGCCCAGGCCCTGGCGCAACAAGCGGAAGTGATGGCGGTACATCTCGGGCGAATCCGGCTTCTCGAGCTTGCCCTCGTGGATCGTGGCGATGACAGCTTCGCTGTCGTATTCGTTGAGCCCCGGCCACGGCAGCACGTCGTCTCGCTCCAGCCCGAGGCCCTTGGCAATGCCCTCCCATGTCTGCCGATGCCGCTTCAAGGTGCCGGTGATGACGGCATCGAATGCCATGCCTCGCTCGCGCCAATATTCACCCAGGCGCACGGACTGCCGGTGCCCGAGCTCGCTCAGGTTGTCATAGTCGGCAGCGCCGAAACTGGCTTGCCCATGGCGCACGAGGTAGAGGGTTCCCATGCGCCGGATTCTGGCAAGAAGCGCAGGCCGCGCTTGTCCCACGTGCGACCAAAAAAAAGCCCGGGTCATCGACCCGGGCGTTCGTTTTGCGGAGCAGCCTCGCGTCAGCGGGCGGATGCCACAGGCAGCGTGTCCGCCGGCTTCGGCACGAGGATCTCGGCCTTGAAGCGTTCCTTCAGCAGCTTGTAGTACGCATCGGCCTCTGCCGCCGTCACCGACTGGCTGACCTGCGCGCTCTCTTGCTGCGCCTGCTCGGGCGGCGGCGGCGTGCGCGGAACCACCTTGGTCACACGCACCACCGCGTAGCCTTGCGCGCCCAGGTCCACGCCCACCAGCGAAGGCAGCTTGGCTGCATTGGCACGAAGCGCAGCGTCGATCACCGGCATCGGTTGCGACTG
The DNA here is from genome assembly GCF_030815625.1 of Variovorax sp. W1I1. Lineage (NCBI taxonomy): Bacteria > Pseudomonadati > Pseudomonadota > Betaproteobacteria > Burkholderiales > Comamonadaceae > Variovorax > Variovorax sp. W1I1. The sequence continues at coordinate 3,939,220 of NZ_JAUSWZ010000001.1, forward strand.
CGCATCGATGCGCGAGACGGTGACCGGGGCAGCGAAGGTCGCACCATCCGCCTTGGCGGTCCAGGCCGCGAGCTTGGCTTCGCCTTCGGTCTTGGCCAGCACGGCTGCACGCTCGGTGACGAGCTGCGCACGAATCTTGTCCTTGACCTCGGCCAGCGGGATCGGATGCGCGGGCGTGTACTGCGTCACGCGGCCCGAGGCGAGCTGGCTGGAACCGACTTCGATCGCTTCGGTGTTCTGCTTGCGCTCGAGCGAGTCGCTGGCATACAGCGCGCTCAGGAAGTTGCGGCTGGCCAACGGGCCCTTGGCGCCCGGCGCGGGGGTGCGCGGGACATTGGTCGCGGTCTGGATCGTGAGCTTGAGCTTTTCCGCAGCGGGCTTGAGGCTGTCGGGCTGCTGGTACACCGCATCGGTGAACACCTCGGCGGCCTTCGCGAATTCCTGCGCGGCTTGCGCGGCGCGGACTTCGCTTTCGATGGTCGCGCGAACCTGCTCGAAGGGCGGCACCACGGCCGGCTTGATGTCGACGAGATGGATGATGTGATAGCCGAACTCGGTTTCGACGACGCCGCTGATCTCGCCCTTCTTCAGCGCGAACATCGCGTCTTCGAACGGCTTGACCATCGCGCCCCTGGTGACGAAATCGAGATCGCCACCCTTCTCGGCCGAACCGGGGTCCTGCGAGTTCTTGCGCGCCACGTCGGCGAAAGTGTTCGGTGCCTTCTTCACGTCGGCGAGCAGTTGCTCGGCCTTGGCCTTCGCCTTTTCGCGATCGGCGGCGGACATGCTGGCCGGCGCGGTGATCAGGATGTGGCTCGCGCGGCGCTCTTCCTTCGTGCCGAAGCGTGCGGTGTTCTGTTCGTAGTAGGTCTTGAGATCAGCTTCGCTGACGACGACGTTCTTCTTGGCCGCATCGAGGTCGAGCACGAGGTACTCGATGTTGGCCTGCTCGGGCGCCTGGAACTGCGAGGTGTGGTCCTTGTAATAGGCCTCGATGTCGGCGTCGCTCACTGTCACCTTCGAGGCGAAGCTATCGGGAGCGAAGCGGGCCACCTGGATTTCGCGGCGATCGTAGAAGGCGTTGACCGTGGCGGCCACCAGTGCCGGCGGCGTGAGCGCCGTGCCCGACACGCCGAGCAGCACCTGCTGCGTGGACATGTCAGCGCGCACCTGCGCTTCGTACTGCTCAGGCGTGCGGCCCGTCACGCGAAGGAAGGTCTCGCGGTCGAACTTGCCGTCGGGCGTGCGGAACGACGCCAGGCCCGGGTCCTGCGCGAAGATCCGCGAGAGACGATCTTCGGAGACGGTCATGTTCGCCTTGGCGGCGGCTGCGGCCAGCACGCGATCGCGCACCATGCGCTCCAGCGTGGCATAGCGCAAGGCGTCCGAATCGAGCACCGTCGGATCGACGTTGGGCGACTGCTGGCGGATGCGGTCCGTCTCGATGCGATGCTGCGCATCCCACTCGGGCTTGGTGATGTCGCCGCCTTCGATGTGGGCAACCTTCTCGTCGCGGCCGGAGCCCTGGTAACGCTCCACACCGAAGAGCACGAACGAGGGAATGATCAGCAAGAACAAGAAAATCATGACGATCTTGTTGTACTTGCGGAAGAAATCAAACATGCTTGAACACTCTTTTTCGACGGATGTCGGACGGCAATAAAAAAGGCGAACTGGTGTTCGCCTTTGCATCTGGGTGGTGGTGGGTGCTGAGGGGCTCGAACCCCCGACCTACGCCTTGTAAGGGAAAAGAATCTTCTTACAAATCAACGAGATAGCACTCTCACCAACCATTCGCTACCAACTTTGGCGCATAGCGACGGCAGATTCTACTCGTGGCGGCATTGAGAAGACCCCACGCTAGCTCTGAGATGGATCCATGCCGCCAACGCCCGTGATTGGCCGTCTCCTGATGACAATGCTTTTCTTTCCCGGTTGTTCTGTCTCAACGGGCTCCCCCCGAGGTGATACTTCAAGATCCTTCAACCATGGCGCGCGGCGATTTGGTTCCTTCGAAGCCTGAATGAACAACGAGGCGGCGTCTGAGGTTGCACTCGCTTCAATTTGAGACAACCGCGAATTCATGCTTCGGAGGTTAGAAAGAATCTCGCCAAGCATCTCGTCCGTTGCCGGCGGCGCCACAGGCGCGCCGACCTCAGGATGTTCTTCGACGGCAGCCTTAAAGTCTTCGTCGAAACTCTCCCAGTGGGCATCGAACGATTTTTTCAGTTGAGCCTCGGTGAGCCGCGTCTCGCCTAGCGCCGAATTCAGCGTGGCAGCGAGCTTGTACATCTCATCGCGCGTAGGTCTGGTGTGATTGAACTGAGCCAAAGGCCCGAGCACGTCTGCAGGCTCCAAATCAATCAGCAGCGTGCAAATCCTATTGGTCGGAACACCCTTTGCAATTGCACCTGCCTCGAACAGAATCCAAGGCGCAGTTTTGTTGCGTTGCGTCAAGCAAAAAATCCCAACCGAAGACTCGTGGAGTTGGCTCCCAATGTCGCCAAACCACTGTGCTCCCCGCTGAATATCTTCAGACGACAGCCAAGGACGCGCGGCCTGAATGACCGCCATCACCCACTCTCTGAGCACTTGCGCAACAGCATGGCTGCGCGGCCCCGACCAGCTGACAAACACCTTCATGAGAGACCTCCGTCTTCTTTCGCGGCTCACCCGGCCAAAGACGGCTGTGAACTAAGCGCCTAATGTAACGTGATGTTTTAGGCTTCGGTACTGTATTAAGCCCGGCGGATTCGGACCTATCGGGGCGTTCCAGCATCAAGCCCTCTGCCGAAGCAATCTAGTGCCATCCCGCGTTCTTGCCGGCTCACGATTAACCCCTCCGCGCTCAGGGAAATAATGGGTCTAGACCGCCTTGAACCGCCTCATGCATTTTTTCAATCGATACACGCCCTGCGATTATCACGTGGAAAGACGGCGATATTTGACCATTGCAATCAAACATTCCAGCATTCATGCGCCCTCCAGCCTGAAATCGTCTTAGAAGCCAATGTTTATGCGGCTTGCGAGATGATGACCTCGCTTCTGCGCGGGGTGTGGGCGCTCTGACTGTTGACGACGCCGTCAACAGGTGTTATCCATTTTTGAATAAGCGTACGGTTTAGCCGCCAAACGCCACATGTAGTGGGTTGTTGGTACTCGACACCCTAGATATAGTTTCCCCAAGTCACGTTTCTGGGGGTCCAGAAACGCAGAGGGGCCAGACTTGGTTGCACAAGTCTGACCCTCTGGCCCCACCTGTTTTAGCTTGGCGGGGGAAACGAACAGCGAAAAACCATTCGTGCCTAGACAGCGCAAATATTTTTGCATTTCGCGAAGACGGCGCCAAGCACTTTTTTTTGGGTATCCAAAATGAGTAGCAACTTGTGTGTCGAAGTTACGCACGTGAATCTGAACGGCTTTTCAGTCGTCGAGATCGGTGCAGTTCTTAACGGTCGCCAGATCTGGCGCCTTCCCGTGGCCGCAGTCGTCGCGATGTATCGTGCGGGGGCGCGCTTTTTCATAAAACTGAGCAACGGCAAGGCGGTGGAAATCTACCCCGACGACCGCATGCCCGGCAGTGACATTTCGCTCCGCACCTCAGCGGACAAAATCGTTGCCCCTGCGCTCCGCTCGCTGCCGCAATTTCCGAACTGAGCCCGACTTGAGCACGCGGGGGGCTTCGGCCCAAGCCGCGCAGTCGGGATCGTCCCTTTAAGCCATTGGTATTCAATGGCTTTTTTCATTTCTCGCTTACAGCAAGAACGGCCCGGTGCCATCCCCCGATGCCCGCCTACGAAACCTCGACGCTAGCCCCGAACTTCGCAGACACGATTGCTCGGGCAACAGCCATCCGAGGCGACGAGCCTTCAAGCCAGCCTCCCCGCCCCTCAGGCAACCTGCCGCCCGGACGGCCGACCACGATGGCGCACCACTGATATCTCTTGCCCGGCATCGGCGCGACGTGGATCGCATCGCGGTCGAGCACGCGGTCGAAGCCTGGCCAATCTGCCGAATAGGCAACGCCAACCGGCTCACCCAAGGCCTTCGCCACCCACGCATCGAGCGCAGATCCGCTCATCTCCGAAACCTTCATTGCTCGCCAACTTCCTGCAGCTTTTTCATGAATGTTTGCGCGTTGCGCTGCCCCTTGTCTTCGTGGCAGTTGTTGAAGATGACGTGTATGCGCTTGACCTTGAATGCCAGGCGAACTGCCTCGCCCGCCAGCTCGGCCAGCTCGGCCAGCTCGTCATCGAGATAGTCGTACTCGAAACGCTCGGCAGCCGATTGCACCTTCGCGTTGTAGGTTGTCACATTGCGCCCGTGGAGCCGCAGAAGCGCGTAGTCGGGGTGCGTGGACTCCCACAGGGCCGGCACGCTGTTGACGACCCCTTGCGGCCCGTCTACGACGGTATGCACGGCGCCAATGTCGCGCAGCCAGGCCACCGTATCGGCCGAGCGCTTCGCGTTCTGCCACCAGCTCTCATGCCGGAACTCAATGCTTAGGGTGTCCTTCGGCAAGCGCGCGATGCACTGCTCGACGTGCTGCATGGGCCGACGCGCACAGGTCACAGAGGGCGGGAACTGGAAGTGGATCAGCCCCAGTTTCCCGGCCGCCCGCAGCGGCTCCAACGAAGACTCAAACCGCTGCCACAGCTCGGTCCTCAAGTCTTCGCCCACATCCTTGTAGTAAATCCGCCGATGCGTGCCGAGTTGCAGGCACAAGTCGGCCGGCAGCACCTCTGTTTGCGTCATGTGCCCAGTAAAGAACCGGAATGCCTTCACGTTGAACGTGAAGCCCTCGGGCGTTCGCTCGGCCCAGCGGCGCGCGTTCGCTTCCGAGGGCATCGCGTAGTAGCTGCTATCGACCTCCACAAGCGGAAAAATCGACGCGTAGTGTCGAAGTCGCACCTCGGCGGTCTTCGCCTCCTTTGGGTAGAAGCGTCCGCAGTCAAGAAGGGTCTTGTCGGTCCATGAGGCCGTGCCGACGAGTGTTTCCATGGCACCTCCTAAGGAGTCAGCAAATTTTCCCGCGGTCCGCAGCACCGATCAATGGCGTGCCGCATCTTCACTCCGCGGTGCTGATCGGCTTCAACCAATCGACAGCCGCCTCATCCGGCGGCATCGCTCGCAGCCGCTCATCGCGCCAAAGGTCGCGCGCGACTTCCTCTAACTGGAGCGGATCGACGGTATGCCATTGCTGCTGCAACCGGTGTGCGCAGGCAGCAATCCAGAGGGTTGCGGGCACGTTTTCCATGAGCACATATTACTGTATATTTATACAGTGTTATGTGACGTTTACATCCTCTACCAATCCGGTGAACTGCGCCCCGAAGGCCAGGCGAAAGCGCGCCCGGTCCGCGGTTGGCTGTGCTTCGGGGATGCGGGACGAAGCTACCCGCACGAGGAAGCCCACCTGTACCGATGCCGAACAGACCCGACCGAAGTAATCACCTTCGTGGACTATGCGCGCGTGAAAAAAATCAAACGCGGCGGCCTACGAATCGAGGGACAACAGGAGCACGGGTACAGGGCGTACTGGCGGCAGGTTTGGTGGTGCGTCCCTGTCACCGCAGCCGAGCAGGCCTCCGACGCCTACGCCACGATGCGAGCGACCGTATCCCAGGTGGATGCGACCGGAGCCGCGTGCGCGCTGGGTAGGGACCGCGTCGCTCAGTCGTAGCGCTCTCATCAAAAAACCCCCGACGGCTTGAAAAAAAAACGCGTGCCGGGCCGGAAAATTTTCCCCTTTGGATACCCACGAGCATACGAGCACGTAGGAGAACGTCGAGCACATCGAGCAATCGAGCACACGATTTTTTTAAAACTCCTTTGTTTTCAAATAGTTAGAGGATCTTTCCGCGCGATATGGTGCAATTTCATATAAATGAGTTGCGTCAACGAAGGTTTACCAACTAAGCTCAATCACCTTTTTGGTGACGCGAGTGCAGCTATACAGACGGCCGAAACTACCCGTTGCCTTGGCTTCTACCCTCGAAGAAACTGCATGCATCGAAACGAATTCAGGAGCAAATAGTGGCAAACGCGAAGCAGTCGTCCGCACGGCGGTTGAAGATGTCGGAGCGCGCTCAGCAGCAGATGGACATTCATTTTCCGAACGTGCCTTCTGAGTGGATATGGCGACGGAAAACGAACGACGGCTTTACCACCCTTCCGCGAACGCTGCCCATCGTCATGCAAGCTGTCGATGCTCAATCGAAAGGGCAACCGGCTGGACACACCCTGTTTTGCTTGTGGGCACGCTCCCCCGACCACCCGCTCATCACCATTGAAAACCCGGCCACCTTCGCCAGCGAAGCGGGCTTTGCCGGCGAGCGAGCGGTTGACACGTGGCGCAAGCGGATGAAACGGCTTCACGAGCTGTGGATGATTCAAGCGAAGCCGGGACCGTCAGGGGATTTCCACTATGTGCTGCTCTACAACCCGAACGGCGCGATGGAGTGGATGTACAGGCAAGGCCTCGTTCAGACGGCACTCTACGGACGCTTCATTGACCGGCTCGTCGATGTCGGTGGGTTCGGCGAAATTGAGGCGGTGCGCGCGTCGATGATGAAGGCACAGATTGACGCTGCCGCTATTGCAGCAGCAGCTACCGCGGCTGCGCCCGCAGTCGGGCCTGTGCCAAGCCCTCCGAAACCACCCGCCGACGCCTTGTCCTTGCAGCCGGCGAAGGAGCCGGCTGAAGCTCCAGCGCCCGCGGCAACGCCTTAACTCTTCAAGAGGAGATCACATGCGCAAGACATTAGTTATCGGCATCTGGTGCTAGCTTGCCCGCCAGGTGCCGACAAAAGAAAAAGCCCATGACCGGCCTAAGTTTCTAAGGCCAATCCGGTCAGGGCTTGTGGCAAGACGTCGCTTGTCCACCGGGCAAATGCCGCAAGGCGGCCACCCGGTGGATTCAGTGTAGCAATCAGAAAGCCCGCTTTGCGGGCTTTCTTCTTTGTGTACTAGCGTCGCAGGGGATTGCTCTAAATCGACGACAAAGAAAGAATCACTTAATCCAACAAAGGAGAGAGCAATGGGCGAGTGGTCCGACTACTTCGAACAGTTTCCCGATGAAGATCCGGCGAATCAACCCGATGATCGGGCCGGCGATGCGCTTCGCGCCCGCGTTGCGCGCGAGGCGAAGTATTCGCCCGAGTTACTGGCAAAGATGGCCGAGGATCGCAAATTACGAGAAGAAGCGAAGGCAAGGGGCGCGGCATCGCGAGCTTCCGACCCTACGGCCTGAGCAGCGATCGATCATTGCTGACGATGCCGAGCAACAGCTCTACTTCGGCATCCCGCTGCTCAACGATGATTCGACCGCTTCGAAGTAACTCTGCACCTCGTGCAGCCAGGCTTCCGAGGACTGCGGCTCGATCCGCAACACGCCGACAGGCAGCGGGGTCGCTTGAGGCTTCGTCCCGATCACGGGCGGCGAAGGCGGTGAACTGATTGCGCAGCCGCTCAGCATCGCCGACAGCAGCGCGGCGACGGCCGTCGAGAACGGCCAGTTTCTTTTCGTAGGCATTTACGTTTTCCTGTTGAGCTTTGGCGTGGGCGGTCTGCATCGCGATCACACGTTGCAGATCGTCGAGGGCCGCGAGCGCGCGGCGGGTGTTCTCGGCTTGACGGTAGAGTTTTTCGTCGGAGACGGCTTGCCGCGCCATTGCGACATCGGCCTTGGCCTTGAGCACCTGCGTTCGCTCGATGCCCACCGCGGCCAAGGCCAAAACGAACAGCAACGCCCAAAGCCACGACGGTACGATGTCGAGCAACTTGTTCATGCGCCGCCCCAGTGAGGAAGATCACTGCGACGCGCGCTCATTTGCTCAGCACCTTGTAGGCGCGCGCCGTCGCCGCCTTGCGCTCGACCAACTTGAGCCGCTTCGGGCCGTTCACGCGCCCGGTGATGTCGTAGACATCACCGCGCTCGGCAGCCGGCAGACAGTCCTTGAAGTCGGCGAAGAACCAGCATGCAGACAACGCAGCATGCTGCGCCTGCAGCAGCAGCTCGGGGTTCGCGCGGTAGTTCACTCCGATGGCGCGCCCTGCAGCGATGTAGGCATCCTCCCAGGTCAATTGAATCAGGCCGCGGCCGTGGAAGCCCTTGTAGCGCAGCATGCTCAGCCCTTGCGGGTTGCGCACATAGTCCTCGGCCCGATACCCGCCCTGCACGAACAGACTCGGAAAGATTTCGCGCAAGCGCGCGGCCGTCGTGTAGTTGAGGTTTTCCTCGACCTTCTCCAGTGCGTCGGATTCGATGACAAGCTGACCGAGAAAGGCGGCCACCGCGCTGTCGGAATGGATGCGAAAGCGGTTCATGCCGTCCGCCAGGTGCAGGACGTAGCGCTCGGCGTTGGCACGCGAGGCGCCTGTGCAGTCGATGAGGGTCTGTGTGTCGATCATGGTTTCTTGAACTCCTTTGCCGCGGTCTTCGCGGCTTGGTTGGCGGTTTGTGCGGCGGTCTGCGCAGTGCTCGCGGCTTCACCCGCGGTCTGCGCAGCGCTCGCTGCGGTGCCGGCCGCTTGATTCACGCGGCCGGCAAGGGAAGTGAGCCGGTCGCCGAAGGCCTCGCGCAGTCGGTCGATTTCCGCGAGGTGGTCTTCGCGCTGGCGCGTCATCTGCACCTCGGCATTGCGCGTCGCCCAGAAATAGCCCGAGCCGAAGCCGCCGAGGAACAGGCTCCCGACGACGCCCACGGTCTCGAAGAGGCGGCGCCACTGGCGCGGCACACGCATGCGCGGCTGCTCTTCGTTCGGCGCACGGTCGGCGTCAATGTGCGATTCACTGTGCATTTCGTTGGTCCTTCAGTTGGCGAACGAGGTCGCGCAGCGAGCCCAATTCGAGGGTCTGCGCGGTGAGCGTTTCGTTCATGACCTTGAGCTGGCCCTTCATCTCCCACAGCTCTTGCATCGCCTGGTTGCGCTCAGCCGCGAACTTGTCGGCGCGCTCCTCGGCCTTCACACGCGCGGCGCGCTCGCCTTCAAGCAATGCCTGCCAGGTCGCGAGCGCGGCAATCTGCCCCTCGCTGTCGGCGCGCTCCTTTGCTTCGGTTGGCTGCTGCGCGCGCCAGACCCTGTAGCCGCCGGCAACCGAAAGAATCAGCGCCGCAAGCTGCGCGATCGGATTGCCGGCGATGTCGCCCATGTCCATGAGGTGCCTCTTCTCTTTCTCTTAGATTTCGACCTGAACAAACGGCATCTCGGGCGTTTTCGCCTCGATCACGCCATCGCGCACAAAGACCTGATCGCCCACCGCGCCGACACCGCGCGCCGTGAGCACACCGCCGCCGGGCAGCTCAAGACGAGCCACCTCGCCATCAATGGCCGTGATGGTTGCGACCTGCAGCGGATAGCTCGGCAGCAAGGCCAGGAAGGCGGCATAGACGTTCGTTGCCATGCTCATGCCTCCACATGCGTTTCGAGGGTGATTGACTGGCGCAGCACCGGCCGCTGCCAATCCACCGACGTGCTGCGCACGAGACCGAGATGCGTCTCGGCGCCGTCTTCGTAGCGCACGAGTGCGCCCGGCAGGATGAGACCCGTCTCGGGCAGCACCTGAAGCCGCAGGCTGACGTTCGCTTGCGCACCGGTGTCCGAGAGCACGGCAAGGCCACGCTGCGCCACCGCGTCGCTGTGCGTGTTGAGTGCGTGCGTCACCATCTGCGCCACGCGATCACCGGCTGTGCCGCTGCGGGTCACCTGACCGAGCACGCCAGCGCCGTTGGTGCCGGCCACAAAGACGCGGTTGTAGTCCGGCTTTGTCAGCGGCTGGATGCCCTCGACGGCCACCGCGGCCGCAGGCAATACGAAGTCGGGCGACAAGGTGCCCCAGTTCCACGGCGCCGCGGGGTAGCGCGGCATCACGCGCAAGGTCGCATCGGTGGCGTGCGGCTGCACGATGGCGCCGGCCGCACTGGCGATGTCGAGCACGGCGCCGATGTGGCTCCCTTGGAAGCTCCACGTTCCGCCGGGCACGGTCCAGTCGGTCAGACCGAAGTCGATGTCCCAGCCGATACCCACGCCGTTGTAAGTCAGCGCGAGGTCGAGCAGTTGCGCCACGCTGCGCGCGGAGGCCGACGCATGGTTGAGGATCGGCGCATACGGATCGTCGAGCATGGCCGCCCTCCCCTTGCCCTGCACCTGAACCCTTGCATCGCCGAATCTGCGGTCGCGGCTGCAATCGGTCGCAGCCAGGCGATACGGCACACCGTTGACGGTGGCGAGGATCTCCACCGGTGCCGCATGAATGCCGCGCCGGATGACGGGCCATGCTGCGCCGGGCAGCGTGGCACTCCATCGCCAGGTCCACGAGTCCGCATCGAGGCTCATGGAGAAGGCCGAGGCCTCGATCACCTCGCCGCTGTCGATGCGCACAAGGCTGATGCTGTTCTGCACGGTGTAGGCCTCCAGAATGGGCACGACGACGGTTTCGCCGGTGCCAGGCGGCGGCGAATGCCGCTCGCAAATGAAAATCAGAGTCTTGGTGTGCGCCTGCCGCGCGCTGAAAACGAGCGTGTTCGAGGGGACGTAGCAAGGGTCTTCGCCGGGCGGCACGAAGACCGACTGCCCCGCCGGCGGACGCATGAACTCTTGCCAGCGCATCACGATGCCGCGCTCGATGAGCTGCGCGCTGCCACCTCGCGCCGCGCGCTGAATGAGCAGGCGATCCGCTTCCTGCCAGCGCACGCCGGCGTCGCGGCGCATGCGCTCGACATCCTGATGCCGCACACCCACCACCGCCGGCGAAAGACGTACAGCGCCCTGCCAGCGCATGAAGGCTTGCGCCCGTGCGCGCAGCACGTCTTCATATCGAACCGTCGCACGCGCGCCGATGCGCCGCGCGTCCTGATGCCTCGTGCTGGCACTGCGATGGCACCGCGTCACGTCATCCCATGCAGCACTCACACCGGCCGCACGCGGGGCCGCGCTCCGCCAGCCGCCAGCGACCGCCCCCTGCAGCCGCTCGGCCGCCTGATGCTTCGCGCCGACAGAGGCAAGCACCTGCCCGGCTACCTGCCAGCCAGACGAGACACGACCGACGAGCAGCCGCTGCGCGTCGCTGTCGTAGCGCAGCGCGCCGCGCAACATGAATGCAGGCAACGCGATGGCACCGGCCGCGATGGCGTTCGACGGAAGCTCAGCGGTCGCCGAACCCGAAAGCATGAACGCCGGCAGCGCAATGCGCCCCAGCGCGACCGCACCGCCGCTGACGGGTTCATCCGGCTCGCCGAAAACAAGGACGTTCGGCGGCCCGCCGAGCGGCAGCTTCCGAAAGACAAGATCCTCAACCAAGGGTCACGCCCCCCAGCAGGAATCGTCCACCTTGATAGAGCTTGGCCTCTGGGTCGCCCACCGGCGGGTCGATGACTTCGATCTTCACTTGCCCCGAGCCCGAAGGCCCGCTCACGGTGAAGTCTTCCACCCAAGTGCCATCGGCAAGCTCAAGTCGGCCCCACGTTGCGACGCCAGTCGCCGCGGCCATGTCGCCCTCGGCGTCCGCCTGCGCGAGTGTCAACACGCCATTGACCACCACGCCGGCGGGTGAGGCCAACACGGCCGCGGCGAGCATCGTCGTAGCGGAACCGCCAGGCGCGGGCTTGGCCGCATCGCACACCAGAAAGCGCGCGCCTTCGCCGAGGTAAGCCAGCAGGCCCGGCCCCTGCAACATGGCATTGATGGCGAGCACGTTCATGGCATCAGCTCCACCTTGCCATTGGCAAGCGTCAGGCCGTCGCTGATGACAGCGCGTTTCCCGTGATCGAGATAGAAGGCAAGCACGGAATAGCTCTGCAGCTCGTCCACGTATTGGAAGTCGTAGACGCCATCGACACCGGTCCACGCCTCGCGCATCTGCAGGCCGTCCGCTTCACGCACCAATCGGACCTTGCACCGATATGGTTTGTTAAGCGGATTCACATAGTCGAGAACGACGCCGCGGACCCGGCCAATGCCCTGCCCGTGCACCCCCGACAAATAGTCCTTCCGGCCCCGTTTGATAGGCGGTACATTGCGCGCGGCATAGCTGCCCACCGGCGAGCCGGGACCACCACGCCCACCACTCACGCCTTGCGCGCGACCCTGCACCGCGTTGACTTGGATGTAGGAAAAATTCGGGTCGAAATTCCCGGTGTACTGCGCCTTCCCCTTCGTCACTCGCCACTCATCGATGTAGCCGTTGTGGTGTCGAACGCCCGCGTTGTCCCGCCCTACGGTCATCGCTTCGCTGCTTGGATCGATACCGCCAGTGAACCCCGTTCCCGTTGAGCCAAGAACACCCTGCACGAAAGTCAGAAGGCTCGACCCGTTTCGCACAAATGCGACATGCGCCCAGGTGCCCAGCGGGATGGCGTTGGCACCAATCACCGAGGTAGGAGCGCCGGCCGCAGTCACACCGAACCGAGGGAAGTAGCCCGGCACGGCGTAGTTCATGAAGATGCCACTCCCGTTCCAGCGCTCCATGAGCGTCCCGTTCGAGGGATCGGATGGCGGTCCGCTGATCCAGACCATCATTTCAATCGTCCAGTCCCCGGCTCCGAAATCAAAATCCGTGCTCGACGGCGATTCGAGATAGGCCGACGTGCCATTGAGCCGGACACTCGACCTTCCCGCCTTTTTCTGCGCCGTGCTGACCGCTGCGCCGCCAAAGAGTGCCCAAGGCTTTCCGGTGCGGTCGCCAATGGCCGCGCTCCCGTCGTATCCCTCCATGTTGAGATAGGACACGATGGAAGGCGACGACACATCGAGGTAACGCCACACGCTGACCGTCTTCGCACGCGGCCCCGGCCAGGTGATGCCGGCAAACGTCGTGTAGGTGACCCACGTCACGCCGTCGTCGGAATAGTCGATGCGGACAGACAAGGCAAAACGCGCCGGCGACACCGCGCTGCCGAGCCGAATATCGGTCACGTCTTGAGGGCTCCCGCCGAAGTCCCACTGCAGCGAGAGAGCCCGCACCACGACGACATCGCTCCACAGAGCTGCCGTGCCAAGCGCGTCGTCCTGCAGCGCACCCACGGCGCCCGAATCGGGCGCAGCGCTCGCAGTCAACGCCGCGGCCGCATCAACGCGGGTCGTTCCCGCGATGAGATGAAACTCGCTCAGCTCAAGCCCGCCGCCGCCGTAGGCGTCGAAGGCTGCTGCTCTCCAATACCGGTGCGCCGCCATCTTCTCAGCGCGCCCACGGGCCGGTTACGTCAACGAACAAGCCGCCGGAATTGCCACTGGTCGGCGTCGAAGTGATGCCACTGTTCGCAATCTGAAGAGACAGCAGCTTTCGCCCCGCCAGCAGACCAGTTCCAGGCGCAGGGTCGAGGTGTTTGAACGTGTCATAGACGAAGGTCTGCGGCACCGAATAGAGACCCGGGACTTCGGCCCGTGGCTCCGGAAATTCAGTGATGTAGAGGCTGCTGAATTTGAGCTGGCCATCTACCTTGCTGGGGAAGCCTCCCAATGTGGAGTCACACCCCGAAACCGCATTGGCGGCGCCCGTGTAGGGATAGACATAGTTCACCACTGAACTGCCCAGCCCGGTAAAGCTGCGAGGGCACGCCGTTCGCGCCGACACCGAACTGCCGTATCCGCCGTACACCCCGTCATATCCCGCAGTGACCGCTGTTTGGTTGCTGTAGTTGAGGGCGCATGCATAAGCATCGCCACTGGCTCGCAGCAAGACCATGTCGCCAAAGCCTCGGACCCATCCTGAATTGCACGCCGGCACGGTGACCGCATAGGGTGCGACCCAGAGATAAAAGGCGCGGCCATCGCCAACCACGAACCACGGCACCGCGGCAGCGCTCGCCACGTTGCTTTTGGGCCAGACGCCACCGCCAGGCACTTGCACGTCGGTGGGGAAACGCCCCAATCCGGTGTTGACATCAGACATGGACTCATAACCCACCACGCGCGCAATCGTGGCGGCCGAGTCATCGATGCGTAGCGACATGCCCGTGCTGGCGGGATCTGCAGACTTGAAAGAGGCCACATTGCCCACTGCAAAGGTGCGCAGCCAGCCAAGGGGCGCGATCTTCATCGTGATCGTTCCGGCCGCAATGCCATCGGCCGCCGCGGTTGCGAAGCGCACCACGCCGGCGCTCGGCTTCGCAACAATCTTCTGCTCGCCATTGAGGGCAACAAGGGCACCCGTCACGCCCGAAATCAAAACCACCGTGTCGATGGCCGACGAATGCGAACCGGTATAGGTCGCCGTCGCGATGCCGCCGGACACTTCGAGCGATGTCAAGGTGATGGCGTCGAACCCCGTCACAGCGCACGCATAGATGAGGGCGTTCAAGCTCCCAGCGACGCCATTCAACACGGGCGCGCTCGCGCCCATGAAACTGCCGAAATGCTTGACGCTCGTATCGACGACTGAAGCCATTGTGTTTCTCTCGCTTTCTTGAATCAGGGACGGTCAACGCCGATGCGCACGGAGATTTCGGCGCTGTCGTCGAGCACGGTTTCAGGTCCGGCCTGCACCGTGCGAATGGGGTCGAAGGGGAAGGTCGCGGCGACTGTGTTGTGGCGCAGCACATTGCCGTTGCTCCAGCCGCCGCCGAAGCCGGCGCTGCGAATCGTGAAATAGGGAGCACCTGCAGCAGCGTTGAACGGCGAGCAGTCCTCGTTGATGGATTGCCCCGTCACGATCTGGCCCAGGTGTTCGCCGATGACGTTGTAGGTCGTGCTGTTGATGAACTGCAGACGCCAACGCTCCGTGACCGTGCCCGCATTCGTGACGATCAACGGATAGTCGCGGTCGTTGTAGGTCGCATCGGCCGCGGCACCGTCTACGTCGTCCAGCCAGCGGCCGAGCCACGTCTGCTGATCGAAGAGCGCGGACACCTGCGCCTTGAGGTTGCCCATGCGCAGGCAACTGCTCACGTAGCTATCGCCGGCCGAGTAGTCGTGCGTGATGCGGCGGTTAAAGACGAGATTGCCGTTGATGCCGACATCGATCAACGCCACCATGTCTTCGATGCGGTGTTCGATCCTGACCGGCTGCACGTAGCCATCCACGTCCGTGAATGTCACAGTGCCCGCATCGAGGTTGTGCGTGTACCCGCCTTCAATGGTCTTGCCGTCGCTGCCAATCAGCTTCACGCGCGCGAGGCGCTCGCGCCCGGTGTCGATGGTCTGCCCGTTGGAGACGACCGCTGCCGGCGTCAGCTTGGCATTGCCCAGCACCACGAGGCCGCCTTTGTTGAAGATCGGCACGCGACCATTCGGTGGCAGGCGCACCGGGTCGATGCCGAGAAGCGACGCATCGAGCGGCAGGATGGAAAGCCCCACCGCGTTGTAGCGAATGGTGTTGGCGAACACCGGGACCGGCTTCCAGATCTTGCCGTCACTGCCCACTGCATCGGGCAAGTACCACGGTTCGCTCTCGTTGCCGGCCGCGCTCACCCAGTCGCCGAACCGGACCTTCCCCACACCGTTGGAATAGTCGAAGGTGCCATGCACGTTCGTTGCGTTGAAGAAGCCGCTTGCATCGGCCGTCACGTTGATCGTGCCGCCGTTGAGCTTGGTTGCGAGCAACTGCAGGGAGCCGGTCGCAATCGGCGCCACCGGCGTGCGAAAGACGACGTACTCCACCGGCTGACCGTCGAGCGTGGTCAACAAGCTCCGCACGATTACATCGCTCGATGCAGACGCCGGCCAGGTCGTGAGCGACGCGATGTTCGTTGCATAGTCGTAGGTGCCCGCCAGCGTGGCTGCGCCGGTGGCCGGGTCGAGGTCCGTATAGAGCGCGCCCGCACGGTCGAAGTACGTCTTCCCGCCGAGCGAAAAATTGACACTGCCAGGAATGCCCATCTCGCTGTAGAGCGGCAGCAAGTCGATGGAGAGCTTCGGCTGATTGAAGACCTGAGTCTTCGTCGTGCCGGCGCCGGCCACGCGGAAGCGCGCAGTCACGAGCGCCGTCGAGTCCACCGGAAGCGTCGCGTCAAGCGCCACATAGCTGTAGCCCGTGAGCGTGTTGCGCCAGGCGCCCGGCAGATTGGGTGACATCACGGTGCCGAGCACACCGAGCTGATTCACGGCCCATTGCGGCACCGCCACCGTGCTGACCGTCTCGGGGATGAGGGTCGCCACGCCGGTGCTGTAGACGATGGTCCCGAAGGCCACGCCCAGCCCGTCGCGCAGCGTGCCGGCGCCGTCGTGGGTCACCGTCTTCGTCGCCGCGAAATTCTGCGGCACCCATTGATCGGGCGGCACGCCACCGGTGGAAAGAAGAACGAGGTTCCAGTCGATGGCAACCGACCGGGGCGCGATGCCGGTCGCGCCGAGGTTCAACGTCACCGAGCCATCGACGTTTCGCGCAGGCGCGGGGAACGACTTCACCGAGGGGTCGCCGTGGCTGTAGCCGACCGTGAACGGCACCGCCGACGCCGGGAGAGCGTTCGGCTTCACCGTGAGCGTGCTGCTCGCATAGGACACCGGACCGGTGGCATCGCCCGTGAGCGCGCCCGATCCGTTGTCGGTCGCGTGGCGCGCAGCGCCGTCGTTCCAGTCCACCGACACAGTGCCCGCCTGCGCCGCTTCGTTGTCCAGTGCCAGGATGATGGAAGGCGCCCCCGCCAGCGTGCCGCTGCGGTCCTTGTAGTTGACCTTCGGCGCCCACTGATAAATGACCTCGCTACCGACATCGGGCAGCGCCCCGAGTGTGGGCGAAACCGTGCCGGTCACATAGTCCACGGTGCCGCTGCCGATGCTGGAATCAGCGCCGCGCAGACGACCCGAACCGTCGTCCGCCAGCTCGTACCAATTGCCGCCGGCGCGGTAGCTGACGCGCATCGCGCCAGGTGCAGGCGCCGGAAGGATGGTCAGCGGGTAGTTGATGCGCCGGTTTTCCGCGCTCACGGCGATGGATGCGGAGTCGGCCAGCTCCAGCGGTGCGCCGGCGGGCCGGAAGCTGATCGTTTTGCTTCCGCTGATGACTGGCGCATCGGTCGCGAACGTGATCGAGCCGCTGGCGTAGTTGACCGTCGCGACCGTCAGCGCGCCCAGCTTCAGGCTACCGCCGTCGTCCGTCAGCGTGCCGGCCGAGGTAGCAATCGAGATGCCGCCCGGATACGCAGGATTGCCGAGCAGGATCACGGCGCCAGGCCCGAAGGCGGCGCTTGTTGCCAGCGTGACGCTGCCGGTGCCGGACGGCACAAGCGCCGTCGCCGAGCCTGCCGCGCTGGTGTCGATGATCGGGATTTCAGTCTGCGAACTCGGCACGAGCTGGCTGTCGATGCGATCCACCGTCGCGGACAGGGCGCCGAATCCGACATTGGCCGTCAGCGTCGCGATCCCGTAGAAGCGGGCGGCATCCGCCACGATCATGCGATTGATCGCCGCCGACGCAGCATTGCGCTCGAAGAGACGGTTCGCGGCCGTGCCGGTGTAATCGTGCTTCAGGCCGCTTTCGATGTCGCAGACACATACCTGCGCCTGATAGTCCACGAAGGCACCGCCTCCGGTGCTGTAGCTGTACGTGCGTGATTCGACGGCTAGGTCTGTGATGCGCACATAGTCGGTGTTGCCGCCGCCGCTGATCTGCAGCGTCCCGTTGACCACGGGCGGCGTGGCGCCGGGTCGCTGGAAGATCTGAATCGATCGCTGCCCCTGCACATGGTTGCTCAGCAGGAAACCGGCGAACTCTTCGCCGGGCGCGGTGTAGGCCTCGATACGGTTCTGGATGCTCGCGCGGCGGTCGAAGAAATCGCCCGTATGAAAGAGCGTGAAGCTCACGTTCGGGTCGGCCGGAGGGCGCGAGATGATGACCGTACCGCCGAGCGCGGTATCGGTGTTCATCGTCTGGATGACCGCGGCCACCTTCATGATTGACACCGCACCGATGGCACGGTCCGGCTCGCTGATGTCCTTGAAGATGCTGTTGCTCTTGCCGTCTTCGATGACCTTGGAAGTCGGCGCGCCGCCGCCATTGGCGGTGTCGTCCATCACTTGGGTTTCAACGAGCTTGATGTCGGATTCGAGGATAGGCATAGGTCAGACAGTGATGAGCCGCACGGTGGCGATGTAGGGATAGCTAGCGACCGGCAGCTCGGGCCGCGCCAAGGGCTTGCCCTCGACAGCCAGGCCGGGCGCAAACTGCACGGTGAAAGCACGCCCATCGGCCAGCACGAGCGCGTGCACGCCGATGGCATCGGCTTCGGCCAAGTCCTGCAATGCGGTGAGCGCACCGCGCTGAATCCATCCGGCCTCGACCTCGCCCTGCAAGGTGATTGGCCGGCCGGCCAGGCGCACGCCGGCGTCGATCAACGCCGCGCCGGTGACGGAGTACTCGAGACTTTTCTCGACGCGGCTCCATCCGAATTCGTCGGACCAGACCATGCCGCGCGGAATCTGCAGGCCGGCGAGCGTGTGAAACTTTGAAGTGGCCATGTCTATCGGCTCGGCCGGTTGGAAGCCGTGCCGGCTGCGGCGCCGAGCTGCGCGAGCAGCGCCTCGATGGCGTCGGCACCGGCCGCATTGGTGCTGACCGTTCCATAGTCCCGACCGTTGAGATTCAGGTGCAGGTTCACGGTGCGATTCGATTCCGGCTGCGGGATCGTGGTCGGCGTCTGTCCCTTGCCGAAGAACGTTTCCTTCTCGGCCGCCTTCAGCAGCGCTTGACTCAGCGTGCCGCCATCTCCGCCGTACTTCCTCTGTCCGGGATTGTTGAAATACGGGATGTCGCCCTTGGCGTCTGCGAACTCCATTGCGATGGCCCGCGCCCTCTTCTCGTCGGCGACGCCCGCAGCCTTCAGAAACGCCGCAATGCCGGTCAAGGTGCCCAGCTCGCTGCCGGCGTTGACGGTCTTTCCGTCCTTGTCGGTCGAGAAACCTTTCGAGTCGCGGCCGAGGCGCTTGTTTTCGAGCGCGTTTTCGCGCTCTTTGAGCGCGTTGGCCTTCTCGCGCGTTTCGATGTCGCGCTCGCGTGCGTTCGTGACCTCGCGCAGCGCGCCGGCCAGACCATGGGCCGACTGCATTGCATCGTTCTGCGCATCGCGCAGCTTGAGGGTCGAGCGGCCCGCGCTGTCGAGCACGACCTCGAAGCCGCGCATCGCGGCCTGCGCCTCCACCCAGCCAGGGGCTACGCCGTTGCCGGCAGCGATGGCGGCCTCTGCCGCGCGCTTCCACGCTTCGCCCAGGCCGATGGCTGTGGCCTGCCCGCTGTCGCGAATCAGCTCGAAATCGCGCAGCGCGGTCTTCGCCGTGGTCTCAAGCTGTTCCTTCGTCTCGATGCCGGCACGCGTGAAGGCCGCGGCCAACTCGGCGGCAGCTTCGGCCTGCGCCCGCTTGTTGGTCACTGCCGCATCGGCCGCGGCGAGATTGGCCCTCTTCAGCTCGTCGAGCTTCTGCACCGCCAGCTCAAGATTTCCGGTCGCAATGGCTTGGTCGTATTCGGCGTGCAGGCGCTTGACCGACTCCCGGACCTCCTCTGCCTTTGCCCGCTGCGTTTCGGCCGCGCTGGCGGCCTTCTGGCCGGCTTCCTGCGCACTGTCGCCGGCCGCCTTCATTTCGGCCGCCATGTTGGTGAACGCCGCGGCGCTGCTGGTGGCCGCCGCCGTCGTCTCCGCGGCGCTGTCGGTCAAGCCCGCCCATCCGGCGCGCGCCTGCTCGGCGCCCTCGGCTGCACGGTCGAAAGCCTCACCGGCCTTCTCACCGAACGCATCCGCCACCGCACCGGTTGCCTCGGCCGAAATGCGCACCTCTTCGGCCGCCGCCTTGAACGCTGCCGAGAGGTCGCCGAACGTGATCTTCGCGAGGCCGGAAATGATGGTGGCGAGCCCGGACTGCACCGCACTGACCACGTTCGCCATGGCCTCGGCGATCTTGAAGATGGCCGCGATGACCATGTTCGCGCCGGCCGACATGACGCCCCACACCGTCTGCACGATGCTGCCCGTGGTCTGCGCTTTCCGCCCGAAGCTGTCGAGCAGCGCGCCCACACGGTCGGCCAGTGCCTGCGCCTTCGCCACCAGCGCAGGCACATCGACGCTCGCGACGAACGCCTGCACCCACTTGATGCCGTTCTGAAAGGCCGAGGCAAGCGAGGCCCCGAAGCGGCCTACTGTCCCATCGGCGACCGCAGCACGCAGCGCGCCGGACAGTTGCTCAACGCCCTCTTTCAGCACCGGCAGGATGGGCGTCGTCAGCGCGTTGACCGTCGAATCCCACGCGGTGCGCAGCCCGTTGAGCGCGCCATTGAGGTTCGCCTGCATGACGGCAGCCGTCTCGGCAGCGCTGCCCGTCGCGCCCTGCAGCGCCTTCTTCAGCTCGTCGAGTTTGTCGACACCCTGATTCAGCAGCGCGCGCAACGCCGGCCCGGCTTCCTGCCCCACGGCCGCAATGGCACGCTGCCCCGCCGGTCCGGCCGCGGCCAGTTCGTGCAGCATCTTCTCGAAGTTGCCAGTCGTGATACCGGCCGCGGCCAACTCCGTGCGGAACTTGCTGGCCGGGTCCGAGAACTGCGCGAGGATGCTGTTCAACGCCGTGCCGGCGCGGCTCGCATCGATACCGGCGTCGGCGAACTTGCCGATGATGGCGACCGTGCTTTCGAGACCCAGCCCGAGCGTGTTCGCGAGAGGCGCCGCATAGCTCAGCGCCTGCGCCAGCCCAGTAACACTGGTGTTCGTGGCGTTCGCACCCTTCGCGAGCACGTCGGCCACAAGGCCCGAGTCCGTGAAGGCGAGGCCCAATCCGTTGACGATCTTCGTCAGGAACTCGGCCGAAGTTGCGAGTTCGATGTCGCCGGCGCGCGCAAGCTGCATCGCGGCGGGCAGCGTGGCGATGGCATCCCGCACACCGAGGCCGGCTTTTGCCAGATTCTCCAGCGCGCCAGCGGCCTCTAGCTCAGTGAAGCCGTAACGCGCATCGGCCGCAGCTTCCTGCGCCGCCTTGCGCAGCGCACGCATCTCGGATGCGGTCGCGCCAGTGGCGGCCTGCACGCGGGACAGCGCCTGCTCGAAGTCCGCACCGCCCTTGATCCAGCCGGCGAATGCCTGAATGCCGAAATAGCCGAGCACGACGGCCACAAACGCGGCAAGGCGCGACTGCAGCTTGTCGAACACCTTGGACGCATCATCCTTGGCATTGATAACGATCTGGATCGGCTTGAAGCCCAATTGGGAACCTTTGAGAGAGTGGCGAACGGGAACCGGTACGGCGACGGTTGGCGCCTCAAGGGAAGCGCCAGGCGTCGCCGCCGCTCAGCGAGAGCGGCAGCGAGGTGCGGGGGTTAGACCTCCAGCGGCCGGCCATCGACGAAGATCGCGGCGCCGTTCGGCGGCGTCAGCACCTCGATGTCGAACTCCATCTGCACATAGGCGTCATCGCTGGTGATGAGCGACATATCGCCGGTGGGCGCCAGCGTCACGAGGGGGCAATAGGTATCGCTCTGCTCGCCTTCGGCCACGTTCGAAAGAACACGCAGCGCGCCGCGCAGATCGATCTTTTCGCCGGACTTGATGCGCAGCCAGGTCGTGGCCGGCTTCGAATAGGCGACCTTGATCTTTCCGGCTTCGATGCCGCCGCCGGCGAGGATCTGCAGACGGCCGAGCGCGGCGTCTACGGTGTAGTCCTCGCCCAGCACGTAGGGCTCGCCGCCGGCGTCGGGCGTGACCACCACCTGCGTGACCTTGCGCGCGCCCGCAGGGTTCGCATCGGTGCGGCCCAACTGATAGAAGAGGCCGGGAATCACGGTGATCTCTTCCGCGGCCACTGCGCCGGTCGCCTGCGCCACGGTGGATTTTTCGCCCGAGATGAACATCGCGCGGTTGTCCACACTCATGTTGTCGCAGGTGATCTTGCCGGTGCGGTCGATGCGCACGACACGATTCGCGTCCTTGACGCCCGGCCCGGATTCGGCGCTGTAGTGCGGCGCCTTCTCCGTCGCGATGTTGAGCGTGACGGTCGGGCAATTGCCGAGGTGGCGCTCGCCCGTGAGCTGGTCGGCTGCGTCGAGCACGTCGAAGAAGACGCGACCACGCGGGATGATGTATTGACTCTTTTCGTAGATGTTTGCCATAGTGGCTCCGTTGATTGGTTTCACTCTTGGCCGAAGTAACGGCCCGTCGTGGAGAAGAGAAGTTCGATGCCGATGAGCCCGCCATCTGCGAACTCGGGCGGAGAGAAGCGCGCCAACTTCAGCGCGCCCCACTTGCGCCCGCCCGCCTCACCCGGCACCCAGTTGTGAAGCCGCTCGACGACTTTCGCGATTCCCGTGTCGAGCAGTGCCGCCGCAGCCGGGCCTCGCTTGACCGACAGCAGGACGCTCCAGCCAGGTGCAAGCGCGACAGCGCCTTCCTTCACATCCGCCAGCGCGCCGGCGGCGAACATGACGGACACCAGCGCTGCGGCATCGCGATTGCCCTTGCCCGTGGAGAAGCCCAGGACTTCCCAAGCGGGCAAGGACTCGCGCAGCCGCTCAACGATGTTGATTTCGAGCAGGAACATGTCAGACGCTCCGCAGAACGAGGTTGGTTATCCCAGTGCCGTCCGCCTCAGCGCGCACCACTTCGAACGGTCGCCCGTCAACGGTGATCGCGTCATCACGCTGCAGGCCGGCGAGGTCCGCCGTCGCGCCTTGGCACGCCGGCGCATCCGCATCGACCTGCACGCCGAATGGAGCCGCATAGGGGTGATCGAAGAGGACGCGCGCGGTCTTCTGCACGCCTTCGACGGTGAACGAGGCGTTCACCGCGAAGTCGCTGAAGAAAACGGACAGGTCTTCGGCGAACATGGTGGATTTACGCGGTTCACGCGGTCTGCGCGTCTTCCATCGTGGCGAAGCTCTCTTCGTTGCGCACGCCGACATCCACGTCTTGCAGCGCGGTCACGCGCACCGTGCCCGTGGTGCTGTGCGTGTACGGATCGACCATCAGGTCGAGGCCGCCCCACATGCCGATCACGAGGTCGGCGAAGTTGCCGAAGATGAGTGCCGACAGATCCTCGCCGGTGCCCTTGGTGATGTTGCTCGGCACGGCGTTGGTGACGGCGGCGCGGTAGCCGTTCAGCGGCTCGCTGCCCTTCTGCCACACGCGCTCGCCGGTGCCGGGACCATCGACGAAGGTTTTCTTGAGCTTGCCGCGCACCTTGGCGTTGGTGAGGTAGGCCAGCGTGCCCACATCGGCATTGGCGACCGACACGGCCGTCTCCAGATCCACCACGCTGTCCCAGGTCGGTGCGCCGCCGTTGGCGCCGCCGATCACGCTCGCTGCGAGCTTCGCAAGGATGCCGAGCGGTTCATTCGCAACGCTGCCGCCGGAGATGGCCGCACGCTGGATCGCCAGGCCGAGCACCATCGCCAGGTCGGCCGACACGAAGCTCTCGACGTCGATGCTCGACTGCAGCAACAATTTGCGGCTGATGTCGGTGAATGCGCCGACGGTCTTCGGTGTCATCGCGACCTGACCGATGGCCGCAGCGCTTTCGGTGGGCGGCTGGCCTTCGGCAACCCAGTAGGCGCTGCCGGAGCCGGTTTGCTTCGGAATAGCGATGTTGCCGACCAGACCCGAGAGGAAGCGCACGCCCAGCGTGTTGAGCACCATCGCATCGCGCAGGATGGTGATGAAGTCGCCCGACATCAGGTCGGTGGCCACGAGGTTGCCGCCAGCCGATGGCGTGCCGACCACCATGTCGCGCTTCTGCACTTCGAACGGAATCATGATGCCGCGCGAGGCCTTGCCGAGCTTGGTAGAGGTCGCACTGGAGCATTCGAATTCGAAGGCCGCCGCGCTGCGTGCCGCGGTGTCGCCGGGGTTCGCCAGCGCGTTGAGGGCGCGCACCATGCTGAAGCGGCGCGTTTCCTTCTGGGTCAGACCGATGTCGGCGGTGGGCACGGGCTTGGAAGCGAGCGCGCGAATCGCCTCGGCCTGGAATTGCTCGACCGTGTGGCCGGCCTGGATGGAACGCATCGCCAGCTCGGCACCGCCGGGCATGGCCGCGGCGATCTGGCTGATCTCGGCGGCGTGGTTGCGCTGCGCAATAACTTCGATGGTGGGCGCCTGGTTGGCGGCGGGAATGGTTGCAGGCGTCGTCATGGCGCGGTTCTCCGTAGAGGTTGGGGAAATGGAAGCGAGGGGAGGAAGGGAAGCAATGGAAGACGGGGCCGGCAGCTCGGCGGGGAGACTGCGGCCGACGCCGACAGTCGCATCCGCCGGCACGCTGACCAGAGACAGCTCGAAGGGCTCCCAGTCGGTCACGCGGTAGGTGTCGGCACCGTCCTTCGTGCCTTCCAGAATGGCTTCGTGGACGATGTAGCCCACCGACACGTTGACGCGAATGCCATCGATCACGTCGCGGAAGACTTCCTCTGCGCGCACGCTTCGACCGAAGCGCACGACGGCACGGGCGACCTTGTCCGAACCGATCTCCACAGACTCGACGACCGCGACGACATCGCGTGTGTCGTGGTCGCAAAGGAGGTTGGCGCCGGCAGTGAGGCGGCCGGTGCGCATGGACTTGCGACTGAGGTCCAGCACCTCGATGAACCAGCCGCGATTGACGGGGGTTTCGCTCGCGAAGGCCAGCTTCACGGTGCGCGCCTCTTCGTCGATGGAGGCACGCTCCACCACGAAGGCGCGCTGGAGTTGGCCGGTGGGGAGGTGCTGGCGAAGGACTTGAGGAAGACTTGAAGTCATGCCGCTATTGCAACTGCGCGGCACTGACATTCATAAGGCACGCGATGTCACTATGTCGCGGTTTCTTCTTCCTCTTCGTCTTGCGCATCGGCCTCTGCGGGCCGGCCCTTCGGAGCAGACGTCGCAGGCGCAGCGACCTTCGCCGCATAGGCGGGCAGCACGATGCCGAGCTGCTGCGCCAGGTCTTGCGCTTCCTTGATCTTGAGCATGGTGTCGTAGAAGTCGCGGCCCATCTGAGCGCTCAGATCCTGCGGCGCCACCAGTCCCGCACCCACACCGGCGATGCGCGCATTCATGTCCTTGAGCGGGTCCACCCATTCCCAACGGCGGCCGAGCCAGTCGTGCGCGCCGAACTTCGCGACCTTCGCTGCAGGCAGTGGGCTCCCGTTCGGCATCGTGATCGCGTTCGACAGCAGGGACATCACCATCCACTCGGCGCGCACGCGCTTGAGCAGGATGTCGATGAACCACTGTTGATCCGACGACCAGCGGTCGCGCTCGTCGAGCGTGCCGCTGCGGATGCTGGAGAAGTTGACGCCTTCTAGGTCGTTCGCAAGCGCGTGGTACGACACGCGCCATCCGCTTGCCACGCGCTGAAGCGCGGTCTTCACGAAGGGGCCGAAAACCTCGTTCGGGTATTTGCTCTCGTGCGGCTTGAAGTCGTAGCCAGGCGGCAAGGTGTCGTAAATGCCGGGCTGACTCGTCGTGATTGCGTCGCCGCCGTCGTCGCGCTCGCCGATGGGCAAGGTGCCCGGTGCCGCGTCCTGGTTCTGCGTGAAGAAGCCGAAGTGATTCGCGCCGTGCTCAGCGGCCAGCACCGCAGCCAGCATGAAGCCGCCCAGGTGGTGCAGGCTCAACATGCCCGGTGCCATCCACGGGATGCCACGCACCTGCTCGGCGCGTTCGACCTTGAACCCGTGGATGATGTCTTCGGCCGCCAGGCGCACCCGTTGCCGCGACGTGCGCGGGCCATCGTTCGGATGCGCTTCGAAAATGTGGACCGCGACGGTTCGGCGGTAGGCATCCACCTCGACGCCCATGATGACGGTGTTACCCGTCGAGTGCTCGACGCCGTTGAAGGTGGTGTCGATGCGGTCCACGTCGATGAGCTGCAGCGCGAAGTTGAATTCGTTGCGTGCATCGGGGCCGCGCACCATGCGCACCAGAAACTCGCCATCACTCGGCAGGCCTCCGACCAACGTCTCGCACATGTCGCGCAGCGACTGCCGGCCGGTGACATCGCACACGGCCTGCCAGCGCACGAAGGCAGCTTCGATGGCATCGTTCGCGAGCTTGTCGGCCTTGCCGGGCGCGTTCTCGACGCGCGACTGCATGACGAAGCCGGCCGGACCGACCATGTTGGTTTCGACCATGCCGCAGAACTTGCGCGCATAGTCGTTGTTGTTGCGCAGCTCGCGCCCGCGCGCGCGCAGCCGGTCGAGGTCGCCGCGCAGCTCTTCGTTGATGCTCGAATAGGTGGCGATCCAGTCGGCCGACAGGCGGTCGATGCGCGCGGCCTGGAAGCGGCGAACCTGCGTCTTCTTGGTGATGGGCTTGCCGCGGAAGAGGCTGCGAAGGAATGCGGGGGCCTTCATGCGCCGAACCTCACCATGATGCGGCCCGAGACGCCCCGTGAGCCGCTCTTGCCCTCCTCCGCGGCAACCTCCCGCTGGTACTTCGTGCGCATCGCGTGCAGCTCGTTGAGGGGGATGTACTTCAGGCGGCGGCCGTTGATTTCGTATTCGGCTGTTGCACTGGTGGCCCGGCCTTCGAGCACCGCCTCGATCGCGTCGAGCGCCCTTCGTGCATGGGAACGGACATCGCCAGCGGCGCCGAACGATGGCGCGACCGTCATCCGGCCGGTGGCGACCGTGTAGACCTCATCGGCGTTGGTGACGCGCGCTCTCCAGTCGTAGGAGCCGGGTGAATAGCTCTGCGTGGTCTGCGCAGAGACAACGACGCGAAACGCCTTGCCGTCAGCGGTCGCGGCGATCTCGTAGCGATGCATCGCGTTGAGCAGTTCGTAGCTCAACGCCCAGCCGGCCGAGGCCGGGTAGTCCGCAAGCGTTCGCGTCCATCTGACGGTATCGCCGGGAATGATGGAGATGGGTTCGGTGTTGGATGTGTCGATAGCCACGGTCGGACCTTTGGTCAGTGTTGACCGCACTATCGAAGCCAGTAGCTGACATCAACAAGGCTAGCCGTGTCACCTCGCAGGAAAGAGGATTTAAGGGAGGGCACATGCGCCGAGATCTAGGCGAACGACGCGCCGTTCGCCGATGTCCTTTGAGCTTCGAGTACGCTTCGCGTAACAACTAGGCGGAGACTGGCATGGGCGGACACATTTATGAAGACAGCGAGCTAAGCAATTTGCCTCCTGAGGCATGGGGCAATGTCTTTGACGCCGACGGCCCCTTCGATCCAGAAAACTCCTGGCTAGAAGGTGCGAGCAAAGACGATCAGCTCATCGCGATGCGCGAATGGTTTCTCGGTAGATATTGCGATCCCGCACACGAAACCCCCTACAACGGGCGTGAGGGCGGGTATCTTTACATCCACGGCGGTCCGTACAACCCATCTGGGGAGCTTAGTGGTCGATTCAGTAAGCTCGTTGATGGTGAGACGATTGAAGAGCTGGCAAACGAACTGTCACGAAAAGGCGGGGACGAATGGGCACCAGTCATTCACTATGCCCCCGATGACTACGACGAGCGGTACGACCTCGATCACGGGAGCCCTCACGGACCTCTGCAGCGTCTCCGAACGCGAATCGGCGAACTTCGGATGACGCTGTCGTTGCAGAAAGATGCAACGGCCAAGCAGCAAGTTGTCCAACTCGTGTACAGCGCTTTGATTGGTGTTCTCGAATCTTTCCTGTGGGAAACAGCTCAGCACTGGATTGAGGAGCGAGAGGACGTACTACGCCGTTGTATAGAAAAGCATCCAGCGTTTCGCGACCAACCGATGAAGCTAGGCAACGTCTTCGTAGAGCACGCCAAGATCAAAGAGACAGTGAAAGGCTATTTGCAGACAATGGTTTGGCATCGTTGGGAGCAAGTCGGGGCCCTGTATCGAGTTGGACTTGAGGTTCGTCTCCCGAGCGTCAAGGTGTTCGAATCGCCACTTTCTATCCGTCATCACATCGTCCATAGGAGCGGCAACGACATGGGTGGCCTACCCATCAATATCGTTGAGGAAGATGTGGAACGACTAGCGAATGACGTGGAAGCATTCGCCAAAGCCACCGCCGATGCGTGCTTTGAGAAGTTCGTCGGTTTCTAAGTCGCGGCGGATGACCGCAGGCTGTAGGCTCCGAAGGAACGCCCTGCTCATCGCAATGGTGGCTAGTGCAATCAGGCCGGCCTAGGTTCCGTTTTGCGATACACCGAACCGATTCAGAACGGTATGTCATCGTCCATGTCTTCGAAGCCGCTGGTCGATTTCGGCTTCGGTGGTGCGGACGGATAACCTCTCGTGCGAGCGCGAATCGCCGCATACTCTTCTTCGTGCTTCAAGAAGGCATCAAGCCCATCCTCGGTTGCGCGATACGCGAAGTACTCGTCATTGTCTTCACTGACTTCAACCGTCTTTTCGATGTGCCCCAATCGCATAAGCTTGACTGCGCTGATGGATATTTGATATTCAGGTTGCCCCTTCAGCTCGCGCGAGATCCACCGATAAGAAAGCCCGCTTGGGTAAGCAACATGGCTCTGCACGCACTGAGCCAGGAAATGCAAATCTACTTCCTTGAGCGTGTAGTCGGGAGGGTTTGGAACATGCCAGCCGGCCGCTCGCGGTTGCGTCGTTGCAGATCGTGGAAGCTGACCGAGTTCTCCAATCCGGTCCTTGATTTGCTTGCACGCGGCATTTAGTGCAGATGCTGTGTCTCCGTCCGGCCTGTTCGGCACGTAGTCGGCTGTTGTGACGCCGGCAAGATCAGACGGAAGATGCATCTCAACGCCCCGCGGCTTCACTACATAGCACCGGTCTCTTCCCAATGAGCCGATGAAAAGTCCCAGCTCAAAGACGACATTGTCTCGGGCTATGACTTCTTCTTTTTTTCGGATTGTTGCGACGTCGTCAGGAGTGAACACGAAGATTGCGAAATCGACCGCGGAGGATTTCTTGATCAAGTCACCAAGCCCGTCTGACCCAAGCTTGAATGTGTTGTTCCGCCAAAGCGTGCAGTGAACTTCGTGATCGAGGTTCACGTTGATGGCATCAGCGACGGCCAAGCCTTCGGCAGATGACGCGATGAATACTGCGGGCTTTTCCATGGACAAAATGTAACCCACCACATCGGAACCAGCTAGATGGGGTCGGCGGGCAGCCGCCCTCTCATCACCCTCACTTTGCTGGCGCTTTGATGATGCGGAGTACCTGACGCTCCGAAAGCTCGTAGCGCCGCGAAAGCAGTTTCACCCGCTCCCCAGCCAGGTAGTCCCGAAAGATGCGGCTGTTCCGATTGCCATGCCCCTCCCCGCGCCGCTTCGCGATGAACACGCGGTCACCACCCCAGTCCGCCCGGATGCCGGCCTCTACCCCCTTCACAAGCTCGGGCGTCAGCTCGCCTTTGGCTTCGGCAAGCGCCTCCTGCACTCGCCCGAGGATGTCGAGAACGATGTCGTTTTGGTTCGTGATGTTCACCATGATCTAGCGGAGAAGGATTGACGGGAGGGACGTTGAACGGTTCGGCGCAGCGGGGCCGGCTTCGTGGGCGCGACCGGAGGCGGTGCGGGTGTTGACGGTGCGGGAGGTAGCGGTGGGCTCGTCGGCGCGACGCTCGGCTTGGTGTCTGCTTGCGCGGAGGGCGGCTCAACCGATTGCGTTTCGCGTGGAACATCAACCGGTGGAACCTCTTCGGTTTGTTCCACGCGAAACAGATCCCCGTTCGGCGGCTGCACGATGGACTCCAACCGCTCCCACATCTTTCCGGTGTACAGGTGCAGCCCGAGCATGTGCGTGCAGAAGATCGCGTAGACGGTGCAGTCCAACGCTTCATTGCGCGCACCCGGCGACTTCATCCACCGATAGGCCTCGCCGCCAGCCACACGCTGCGGCACGCGAGCCTCGGAGGTCAGCTGCGTATAGAACTCGGGCGGCAGATCCTTGCTGAAGTGGACGAACCCGGCGCCCCTCTTCTCGACGCACAAGCGCCCGTACATCAGATCCTTCGCCGTGTCGGTGCCCACATACCAAAGGCGAACGCCGCGCTTGATGATCTTCCCGCCCCAGTTCACGTCTTGAACCGTGGCCTTGCTCTTGACCATCTTCGACGGCTGCGGGTCGCCGCGTACCGCGAAGACCCGTTCGCGTTCGCGCTGCCGGCAGTAGTTGTAGGCCTGGTGCGTGAAGTGCCCGCCGGTGTCCACGGCCATCGCTTCGATCTTCATCGCCTGCCCGCTCTCGTGCTGGAAGATCGTCTTGCGATAGGCATCGAGGTGCGACCAATCGCGCTCGTCGGCCGGGTTCGCGTAGATCACGCTGTAATCGATGCACCACATCTCCTCGCCGCGCCCAATCGCCCAGGTCACCAGCTCGAAGCGGTTGTCTTGCACGTCCACGCCTGTGACCAGCACGAGGCCGCCATACGGCACCGTGAAGCGGCGGTAGCCCTCGGCCCGGCGCGAGAGCGCGTGCTCGTCGGCGCGCTCGACCACGGCCTCCCAGTACTGCGCAAGGGTCTCGTTCACGAAGCCTTCGAGCGGCGCCGAGTCCCCCGCCTTCGCCTTGATCGTGGCTTCGAGGAATTCCCGCACGATGTCGGACCATGCGCGTTGCGGGCTGTAGCCGCTCCACATCTCGACGAAGGCCACATGCCGCGGCGCCCGGATGACGACGCCTTGCGCATCGGTCCAGACGTGCAGATCGTGGTCGTAGCGATACCGGCCGCACTCGCTAACCCACATCGCCCGGGTGTCCCAGATGCGCAGGTAGTCGGCTTGCGTGATCGACTCATGGCAGTGCGGGCATACATGCCGCACCGTGTTGTAGTCATGGCCGTCCCACTTGAAGCCGTGCCGCACCTTCTTGCTGCCCCAGATGAGCGGGTGCTCGGCATCGCAGTGCGGGCAGACGATGTGATAGCGCATGCGCGCATCGGCGTTCTTCTCGCGCGTCTCGATGTGGTCGAAGTCCTTGATACGCACGGTGCTGCCGGCGACCAGCTTCGGGAACGGTGCGCCTTCGAGCCGGCCGCGTGCGAGCGTGATCGGGTCGGAGGACTTCTCGATCTTCTGATCGAAGGCCGAAGCTTCGTCGAGCACCGCGACGGCCACCGTGATGCGGCGGTAGGCGCGCGCGGCCTTGCCGCCGAGCAGATGCAGCACGGACCCAAAGAAGCTCTTGAGCTTCATTGTGTCTTCCTTGCCCGGCACGATGACCGCCTTCAAGGCGTCCACGTCGCGCAGCATCGGCTCGATCTCCGACTTCACGAAGCTGTCGCGGTCGTCGTCGGTCGGCATCCACAGCGCCTGCTTGCGCCGGCGGTGCGCTGCGTTGTAGGCGATGAAGGCAAGCAGCGTCTTGGTGTAGCCGACGCGCTTGGCCTTGCGCACGGTCACCTCTTCGATGTCGTCATTGCTGAAGGCATCCATCCAGCCCTTCTGGAACGGGTAGGCCTTCCATTCGCCCTGCGTGTGGCTGGCCTCGGGCGAAAGGTAGAAGTTGTCTTCGGACCAGGTGCTCAGCGGCTGCGGTCGCTCCATCTTGAGCGGCACGAGGCCCAACCTCACCGCCTGGACGATGGCGCGTTGCGTTTCGGTGGGCGCCAAGCTCATTCCGACACGTCCTCTTCTTCTTCGTCGCCATGGTCATCGTCGCCATCGCCCTCGACTTGCAGGATGGCCTTGGCGACAAGGCGACTGGTCAAGCGCACCCACTGGTTGCGCGCATCGGCGAAGGCCGACATCAGCTTGTCGCGCGCGGTGTCGGGCAGCTCGGGGCACACCTTGCGCATCAGGCCGGGCAGTTGCTCGAAGCGCTCGGAGACGGCTTGGCTCGCGGTCGCGAGCACTTCGGCTAGGAGCGTGATCGGCGCGTACTCGCCGCGGGCGACGGCATTCTTGATCGCGATCCCGAGACGCTGCTCGCGCGCCAGCGCCGCGCGCTCTTGCACGAGGTCGAGGCCACCCGTCTCCGACGACGCACGGCCGGCGGCGATGTCGCGCATCCGTTCGCAGTAGGCAATCAACCATTCGTGGCCGGTCTCGCCGCGCGTGAGCACGCCCTCGGCCATGAGCTGGCTCACGCGCGCTTCGCTGATGCCGACCCACGCGCCGAACTCGGCTTGCGAAATCGCCTGCCGCATTGATTCGATGGCCTTCACTTAACCCCCTTAGCGATACCGCCGAACAGTCCGAAGTCGGGGTTCGAATTACCCGTAACGACCACCTCTGCGGAAGGACCCGTGCCCTTGGGCGCGGGCCTTGCCCCGAGGTGGTGCGCTGTGGGGCCGGCCTCGATGGGCGACATGGCGATGGCTCTGGTCATTCGCCCACCATCTTTCGGATGCGGTAGCGGATGCGCCGCTCGATGTAGGGTTCAAGGTCGGCACGCTCTGCCACGCGCTCGCGACTGATGCGCGACTCGTAGCTGCCATCGCGCACGAACATCAGCACGGGCCGCACGATGAAGCCGTCTTGCCCTGTCGCGGCCCAGATGCCCGGTGCGAGGTGCTGTGTCGGGCCACTGCGAAGGCGACCGTATGCAATGAGGAAGCGCACGCCCTCGCGGTCCTTGGTGCCCTTGTGCAGACGGGCCTTGCGCTTGTCCGTCATGTTGGCCCTGTAGCCCTGCTCTCCCATCGCCTGGAAGTACGAGAGCAGGCGCACGAGGAAGCCGCCGCGCACGTTGCCGCGCCCGTCATCGCTGCCGGGGAATGGCGTGGCTGGGATGGCCGTCTGATAGCCGGCGGGCAGGATGCCAATGCGGCGCAATGCCACCTCGCTGCGCTTGTCTCGACGCGCACCGCCGAACTCTTGCGCCTGCAGGATCTTCTGCGGGTCCACGCCCTTGCCGCCGAAGTAGGTCGGCTCGATCTCCACGCTCAGCCGCTCGGGCGTGGCCTTGCGCACGTAGACGCTCTTGAGGATGTAGGCGGTTGGGCGGTCAAACTGCTCGCGCATCTCGCGTTGCCACTCCCGCCGCGCACGGAAGCCACCATCGCTCAAGCCATCGGCATAGGCCTGCTTGGCCTGTTGGCCCGACAGCTTGGCGAGCTGCGACTGCACGCTCGCAAGGCCGCTGCCATTGAAGCCCACGGTCACGCGCATACGGCCTCCCCTGCCTTCGCGGCGGCACGCTTGACCCGTGCGGTGAACGCCATGTAGTTCTCGCCGCGGCCCACCGAGAAGGCCGCTTCGTCCCAAGCGGTGAGGCCGAGGGCACGCGCCTTCGCGTCGATGCCGCTGCGTGTCTCTTGCCACGCGTCGTCGCTGGCATCGGCGCTGATGCCGGCATGGGCGCCAGCTGTACGAGGCTCGTCTCGCCACCGCTCGTTACGAAGCCAAGTCGCGAACTCGGGCACGAACTCGCCATCGTCCTTGGTCCACCTCTTGCCAAGCTTTTGGGCCTCGATGGCCGTGCGCATCGTCTGCTGCAGCGCGGCGTTGGGCGCAAGCCGGCGGTATCGGCGTTCTGCCTTCGCCCGGTTGTCGTGGTTCGGGTAGATCGAGAAAAGCTCATCGAACCCGCTCGCCCCCCCGCCGGGGGGTAGGGGGGATTGGTTCAATGATGGTTCTGAAGATTCGGGTGTCATAGCTGTGACACCCCTCTCGTCTCTGGTGACACCCCTCGCGGCTGTGGTGACACCCCTCTCGGGTCTCGGGACGGGTGTCAGATTGACACCCGTGTGGATAACTTCAGCTGGGGATTCATCGTCGAGGGGTGTCAAATTGACACCCCTCTCTGGTGTTGGCACTTCGCCGCCTTCGATCCATTCGGGACAGATGCGGTACTCGTTGGTGATGCCCGGCCGCCCGGTCGCGGAGCGGACCTGAATCAACCATCCAATGGCGACCATCCGGCGGATCTGCCGCTGCACGCTGCTGCGGCTCTGCATGGTCTTGCGGGCCAGCTCATCCACCGAGGGCCAGATGCGCCGGCCATCGTCGCTGGCATGGTCGGCCATCGCGAGCGCAAGCAAGCGCTCCATGCCGCCCGATGGATAGCGATCGAAGACCATCGACATGACTTTGATGCTCATGGGGTCGCGCGCCCTCCCCGCCCAGGTCGAACCGCTGCGCTCATGCCTTCGGCTCCTCCCGCATGAGCCCACGCAGCACGCCCAGCGAATGGCCCACATTGGCATTCACCTCGGCAGCCATGTACTCGGCCTTGCGCATCTGATTGCGAGACACCCCGCCCTCGCGGCGCAGCAGCGCCTCCCCGAGCGCCTGAACGAAGTCGGCATACGCCATCTGCAGGCGCACGAGCGTGTCCAGCGGATCACCTTCGGTGTGCACAGGCGTGGCAAGGCTGCAGGTGTGGCCTAGCTGTGATGTCTCAATAGGTTGTTCACCCGAATGGGTCTGGGAAACTGGAGTTACCACGCTTCAGGATCTCAGAGGAATCCCACCGGATGAACAGCCATAAGAATGCCAGATTGACATTGGAAGGTCGCAAGTTGCTTGTCGAACGCATTGCAGGAATGGGGCTGATGCCTGCCGCCGAGGCGGCAGGCATCAGCCCGCGCACCGCGCGCAAGTGGCTCAAGCGCTTCCTGGAGGGCGGCGTGCAGGGCCTGCACGATCGCAGCTCGCGCCCGGCCAGGACGCGCACGAGCCTGGACGCTGCGCTGCACGAGCGCATCGAGCAATTGCGCCGCTCGCGCATGCCCATGCGCCGCATCGCCACCATCGTGGGGCGCAGCGTGTCCACGGTCAGCCGCCTGCTCGCACGCCTGGGGCTGTCCAGCCTGAAGGCCCTGGAACCCATTGCACCAATCGTTCGCTACGAGCGAGAAGCGCCGGGCGAGCTGCTGCATATCGACACCAAGAAGCTCGGGCGCATCGTGCAGCCCAGCCACCGCGTCACAGGCGATCGTCGCGATGCCACGCGGGGCGCAGGCTGGGAGTTCGCTCACGTGGCCATTGACGATCACTCGCGAGCGGGCTTCGTGCAGATGCGCGACGACGAGCGCAAGGGCTCGGCCGTGGCGTTCCTGCAGGCGGCCGTGGCTCACTACGCGGCCTTGGGCGTGACCATCAAGCGCCTGATCACCGACAACGGCTCGGCCTATCGCTCGCGGCTGTTCGCCAAGACTTGCCAGGCACTGGGCATCAAACATACCTTCACCAGGCCCTATCGCCCACAGACCAATGGCAAGGCCGAGCGATTCATCCAGACCTGTCTACGCGAATGGGCCTATGGCCGTGTCTGGGCCAACAGCAAAGAACGCACGACATGGCTGCCTGCGTTTCTGAACTACTACAACGCCAGGAGGCCGCACTCCGCATTGGGCTACAGGCCACCAGCTTCCCGACTCAGCGGGAATAACCTATTGCAACTCGACACCTAGCTCGCCGGCCATCGCGTGGAGGATGGAAAAATCCCGGCTCTGCCACTGCATATCGATGGCATCACGCAGTGTCAGGTGATGGGTCGCGTTCTGCAGGTTGACTTTGTGCGTCAAGGTGTTGGGGTTGTGCCCCATGCGCTTGGCAAGGGCAGCAATGCCGCCCTCGTAGCCGTGCGCCGTGTCATAGGCTGCGACTGCGGCATCGTGGCCGCGCAGCTTGTCGGGAATGGGCTCATCGGCGCCATAGCCGTGCGCCTCGTCCAGCGAGATATTCGTTCTCATGCAGACCTCAGAGAAAACAAGCCACTGCCTCGCGAAAGCGAGTCCTGCTCCGACGCTGGCGGAGCGCATCGACGCCATCGAGCAATTCCTGCAGCAGCTCGTGCTACTGCTGGAGGTCGAACCAGACTTGAACCGGGAGACGATTGCGGCGTGGATTGAGATAACGACGGCAAGCGCAGGCGCCCAAGGGCTGCAGGCGTTGCGTCAACGCGCCGCGATGGCGCAGCTGTGCGAGCGCGTGCTTGCGCCCGCCGTAGACGTGCTACGGCCGTCGTCGGGATGGTTGTCGTAGTGCGCGCACCTGCACGCGCAGCGCTATACATGGGCGCCCCCACCGTTGCGGCCTTCCGCCGCGCTCGCCTCGCCAATCATTTCGGGCGGCAGGTATTTGCGGGCCAGTGCTGCAAGCACCCGGTCCTCAATTCGCGGCGGCAGATCCTCGGGCCATTGAGAGATGGCGGCCGAGGAGATGCGACCGATGGATCTGGCCGCCGCACCCACGGACCCGCCCAACAACTCAAGAGCGCGAGATTTCTTCATAAGCGGCATGTTAGCACGCTTACTTATTCGCCAAAAGTGCGCTTACGGCGTCTTAAGCTGTAATTACACTTACATGAGCACCCTCCAAGAACGCATGCAGGAACTGGTCCGCGAGACCGGTTGGACCGTGGGCGAGATCAGCGGGAAAGCAGGCGTATCAAGCTCTGCCGTCTCGCAGTGGCTCAGCGGGGAAACTCAGAGCTTGAAGATCGAGCCAGCTGTGCTGCTGGAGAGATTTACCGGATTCAGCGCCTTGTGGCTCGCGAAGGGCAAAGGGCAGAAAAAGGTCGATGCCGCCTCGGCATCGCAAGACGGACCCGAGTTTGCGGGTCGGCCAAAGCAAGCCAGGTTCGTTCCCATCGTTGGCACAGCCAAGATGGGGAGCGATGGCTATTACGAAGAGATCAGCTCCGTAGTGGGAGCGGGAGATGGGCACATCGAGATAGCGACAGAAGATCCCAATGCCTACGGACTGCGTGTACGTGGACAAAGCATGTTCCCAGCGATCCGCGACGGTTGGTATGTCCTGGTCGAGCCGAACGGCACGCCGCAAACCGGCGAGTACGTGCTGTTGAAGCTCCGGGATGGCAGGAAGATGGTTAAAGAGCTCTTGGTGCGCCGAAGCTCCTCGGTTGAGGTTCTAAGCGTCAACACGCAAGAGCGCCTGACGTTCGACCTCGCGGAGATAGAGGCGATTCACGCCGTCGCGGCCGTGGTCAGCTCCAGCAAGTGGCGGCCGGACTAACCTAGTAGTCGCCCCGAGTGCAGTTGAAAAGCCGAGCCGCATACTCAGCGTCGTTCATCTCCTCCACCCTCGGAACGCTCCTATGCCACTCGGATTTGTTGCGCACACCCATCTGCCGTATTGCCTCGAGAAGGCAAGCGACGGTAGCTGGCTCGTCCTCAATCGGAACTACAAGCCGCTCGGCACAATGAGCAAAGAATGGGTGGACTATGACACCCATCCTGCCCGGCTAAAGCTTCACGCCAGAACCGTGGCAGCAATTGCCAAAGCTGCGGTAAACGTCATCACCGACAAAGCCGGTGCTCCCAAAGTCATTTACTTTTATGACGACGGATGCATGCCCACCGAGTCAGCCGCGGACTGGAGCGCGTACAACAAACAGCTTTCTCGCGTGATGCACGCGAAGATATAACCGGCGCGGACGCCGGCCCGGGCTAGGCCACCTACACGCGTCTCACGGCAAATTTTGGGCGAGCTTGGGCCTTGACTGTCAAAACGCTCCTTGGCGATGACAGCCTGGCTTCTAGATCAGGAAGTCAGACAGGTCACGCGGGCTTAGTTCGTGAGCTTTGCAATCAGGTCGGCCACGTTCTTGAGCACGGTGCTAACACCGGCCAAGAGCGGAACCCACCTTTTTGCCAGCTTGAAAAGCTTGCGCATGGTGTTGTCCAAAAAAAGCCCGCGCGAAGGCGGGCTATCGAAACCCGCTGAGAGCGGGCACAAAAAAGCCCGCTGCTAGCGGGCTATCAAAAAATCAGGGCGAGCGGGACTTACGCAACTAATGCGGCAACCCACAACAGGTTGCACGGCGTTCCTAGGGCATCGCCCATTGTGTCCTGCGCTCATAACGCAATTGGAGGAGGGCGCAACTCGGCCCACCGCCTCCTTTATAGCCCGAATTTCATAGCTCGGCCAGAACTTCAGCCAGAGGCGGCATCACGCGCAGGGAAAGCTTCGGCATCTCGTTTTCGTCAGCACACTAAATTTCAGTTAGCTCACTTGCCGTCAATCGTTAGCTTGCTTACACTTGACCGTCAGCAAACTTACGAAAGACTAACTTGAAGCCTAGAACCGACTCCTCAGACCGCGCCTCTCGGCGCTATCGCTGCAGCTACACGCCGCGCGACGCCCTCGGCCACCTGAACCCCTCGGATACTGGTGCCGCGCCGTTCGTGCAGTTCCTCGCGGCCAACGCCGAGCAGGCTCTCGACATCGCACGGCAAGTCACCGGTTGCCCGGTGATCGACGCGACCCGCATCGAGGGCTGAAGACGTGGCCCGCGTTCAAGCTCACCACGCCACGAGCAGCCGCGTAGGGCCGGGCTACGTTGCGACCCGCTCGGCGCGCGTGGACATCTGGATTCGCACGACCGGCCGCCGCCGCCAGGCGTTCTACCGCTGCCCCGCCGTTGGCGTCTCGACGTGGCAGGCCATGGGCGTGCCGCTCGCCGACAAGGCGCTGAAGCTCGGCAGCATCAGCCTGCCAGGCATCTCCGACGCGACCGTCGAGGCCTACATCGAAGACGCCCCGGCGCACCCGATGGCCGTCGCATTTGCAGAGCGTGCCCGCGCACTCAACGGCGAGATTGACGCGCTCAGCCTCTCCGCGCGAGGTGACGCATGAAGACGGCCCGTGTGCGGCGCACGACCGCAGCTCAGGCCCTCGTTCGCGCGATGAAGTCGGGAAAAGAGTGCGGGCATCTGAACTGGCACTACGTGGTCGGCTTCCTGTCGAGCGAGCACCCCTCGCTGTCGGAAGAAATCGAAGCCTTCGAACGCGCGCGCATTGACGCGCTGCGGGCCGCAGGGGTTGCTGCCTGATGGCATTCCTCTTCCGCTGCCCCGAGTGCCGCACGCGGCGGCGCAGCCATGGCTTGTTCACGCAGCACCTGCGCGAAACCGGTCATCGGCTGTGCCGGTGCGGCGGCTATCACTACGAGCACCGCCCGGGTTCGCCGTTCTGCGAGCGCAACCCGATGAGTGCGGCACTGCTCGCGAGCCGACACGGCGCCTCTGACGAAGAGGTGACCGAAATCGCGCTCGAAATCGTCCTGACCACGCGCGGGCGCCCTGCCCTGCGCTGCCCCTTCTGAAAGGCCGGCCATGCGCTCGACCTCGCTCCAAGACACCGGCGTTGGCCTCATGAGGGCATCACCTGTCGCGCCCGCTCCAGGCTTCCTCGCGACCGCTGCCGCGCTGGCGGTCTTCATCGTCCTGCCCATCGTGCTGGCCGCGATGTGCGTCTACGGCTGGAGCACACCATGACGACCACGACAACCGGCGTCTTCTTCGTTGGCAAGGACCGCCCCGGACGTCCCGCCGTGAGCGAACACACGTCCGATCAAGGCGAGTTCGTTTTGAAGATGCGCCTCATCGACAACCAAGGGCCGCGCGCGGTCGAGGTCTACGTCACGCGCTGGGTTGGCCCGGCCGCTGCGGCGTGGCGTGCGCAGCACAGAGACCTCAAAGCCGGCGATGCGCTGCGCCTGGTGCTCTCCAACCCACGCGCGATGCCCGGCGCCATGTCGCCGGAAACGCACGCCGCCATCTCTTCGTGCGAGCTGCTGCCCGCACGCGCCCCTGCTGCCGCTCAAACCGCGTAGCCCATCCCCCCACGACCCGGACACATGAACACTCTCACACCGCCGGTGAATCGGCCCGCCCTTCACCATCTCTTCGCGCTCACTGGTCACGCTGGAGTCGGCAAGGACACCGTCGCCGACTTGCTCGTCGCGCATGCGCGCTTTCGCAAACTCGCCTTCGCTGACGCGCTGCGCGGCGAGGTGGCGAATGCATTCGACCTCTCGCTCTCCGACCTCAGCAACCCGCATCTGAAGAACGTCCCGACGGTTGCGCTTCGCATGCGCCGCGCGCCGCACGATTTCCTCGCGGCCGTGATCCTGTCCTTGAGCGCAGCCGCGCCGAACCACCGCACGCCGCTCAGCGACGCGTGGCTCGACGAACCACGCAGCCCGCGGCAGATCCTGCAATGGTGGGGCACCGAGTACCGTCGCGCGCAGTCGCCGCGCTACTGGACCGCGCAGCTCATCAAGCGCCTCGCCGACTACCGCCGCGCTGGTGAGACTCGCTTCGTGGTCACTGACGTGCGTTTCGACAACGAAGCTCACGCGCTGCGCATGGCTGGCGCCGTGCTCTGGCAAGTCATCCGGCCAGGACACGACGGCTCAGCAGAAGGCGCACACATCAGCGCAACGGACGGTAGCCGCTTCAATCCCGAGGCCGTCATCACCAATGCCCACGACGTGCGCCAGCTTCAGGCCGAGGTGCTGTCGCTCTTCATCGCACGCGAACTTGGGCTTGATCGCAACGAGATGAGTTTCCACATCGGCGGACGCAGCATGTTGATGCCTGAGTGGAACCGTCCTGCGGCTTCAAAACAGAGCATGCGCAAACAGGCCTGCGAAGGAGACGCATGAGTACGCGCCTATTTGCCATTTACCGCTGCAATTTGCGGATTGGTCATTTGCTGCTTGATAGCCCTCTCCAATCCCTCTTGCTGTGCATAGTCCGTCGCTCGTTGGTCGAGAACCTTGTAGCTCTCCTCGCATTGCCTGGCGCACTCATTCACTGTCGCCGCGATGTTTGTGAAAGAGTCAGCACTCAGTCCGCGAAAGTCGCGCATGGCTCGTCGAACCATGTTTCTCGCAGCGCGAGCGTTCTGAGTCGCAAGCAATACACGCCGAACAACCACCGCATCGTCGAGATCGTGCAACGGAATGGACGCCGTGAAATTGCCAAGGTCGTCGATTTCGGACACATCAAGTCCGGCGCGCCCCTCTCGAACGTCGTCGATAGATTGCCGATCTTTGAACTGAAGTGCGACGTAGCGGACGAACAGGGAATTCGCGAAGGTGAGTTCAACTATGGAGTCAAGACGCCTGAGGCGGCGGCTCGCGTCGTCTCCGCGGCTACGAGCAAGCTCCATTTTGTGTTGCCAGTAGATGTAGATTCCCGTCGCAGCGATGGCGACAACCGAGAAGATCGCTTGCACCCAACCCGACCATTCTGCTTTTGTCATGCAGAGGGGCCACCAGTCGATTCCAACAAGGCAATATTCGGCAA
This sequence comes from Variovorax sp. W1I1, assembly GCF_030815625.1. Lineage (NCBI taxonomy): Bacteria > Pseudomonadati > Pseudomonadota > Betaproteobacteria > Burkholderiales > Comamonadaceae > Variovorax > Variovorax sp. W1I1. Next base: position 3,980,022 of record NZ_JAUSWZ010000001.1, read on the forward strand.
CAGCAGGCATTTCGCTTCTCCTCGATTTGCGCGGATGGTAGCCCGCCCTTCGAGGGGACACGAGGGGGCACCATTCGCGACTGTCGAGCCACCAGGAGCGGCGAAAGGACTCGCCAAGTGAACCTCACGGTTGACGTGCTCGGTGCGGCCGAGCTGCTCAAGGTGCATCCGAAAACAGTGCTCGACCTAATCAACAGCGGCGACATCCGCGCTGCCAAGATCGGGCGCGCATGGGTGATGCTGACAAAAGACGTGCTCGACTACATCGAGCGCAAGATCGTCAACGAGACCGCGCGGCGCATGCGCCAGCCGCTGCGCTCACCAAAGGCGCGCAGCCAGGTCGCTGCCACGTAGGTTCGCGTACCGCATCATCATGCGGTGCGACTTGTGCCCGGTGATCTTCATGATCTGCGTCTCCGAGAGAGTCGTCTTTTCGAAAAGACGGCTCGTCGCCTCGTGGCGCAGGTCGTGAAACTTTAGGCCCGGGCACTTGGCCGCCTCGAAGATCCCGATGTAGAGCTTCGAAAGATAGTCAGAGGTTTTGCCAAGTTTTTTTGAACTGGTGTCGCCATCCCACCACGGAAAAAACACATCCCCCCCCTTGACCCCCGCGGCCACCCGTAGATCGCGATAGGCCGTTAGAGTCGCCATCGCGACACTCGACAAAGGAACTTGGCGCTTGTCGCCGTTCTTGGTCTTGTCGAGGAACACCGTGCGTTTTGCAAGGTCCACCTGATCCAGCGTCAGCGTGAACATCTCGCGCATCCGCATTGCCGACTCAACAGCAAGCACGAACATGCACCACAAGGCCTTCGGGTCATCCAGAGCAAGCGGACGCTGTTTACGCGGCAGCACGCCGGCTACGATCACGGCCGAGACCTTCTCAAATTCGCCAGGCTCAAGCCGCCTGTCGCGCTCTTCATCGACGCGCGCCTCGCCGGCGATTGCTGCGTCCGTCTTCGTGTACTGGGCGTAGCCATCGGGGAGTGTTCGCAAGGGGTGATCGGGCAACAAAAGATGCCCCTTTCGCATGCCCCAATCCGTACAGCGCGCCAATGCTCCAACCTTCGCCCGGATGGTTGCCGGCTTCAGCTTGTCCACGCGCTTCATTTCGGAGATCCAGTCATCCACCCATCCGGCATCGATGCTGGCTAGCCGCGTGGTGCCCTTCGCCGCGATGATCGTCCCGAGGGCGCCTCGATCCTTCTCCTTCGGATGCGCGTCGCGCTCGTACTCGCGCACAAGATCGGCGATGGTGTCGATGCGCGACGGTGCGCGTAGCTCTGTCGGGATGATCCCCTTGTCGAGCAGTTTCTCCGTGCGAGCGACGAAGGCGTCGCCTTCCTTCTCATCGGCAAATGTGAGATAGATCGGCTTGTCGAGTAGCCCGGCCCGCTTGATGACGTATTCCCACCCGTTGGGCCGCTGCCTTTTCCCCGCCATAACCGCTCCGTCTTTTGCACCGTGAAGCTACGCACTTTACGCGATTCGCGCGGCTGGCAAGTGGCTCTTTTTGGTTGGCAGAGGCTCCTATTGGCTCCCCTAGAAGTGGGCGATACAGGCAAAGAAAAAGGGCCTAGATCGCTCTAAGCCCTTGATTTCATTGCATTCATGGTGGTGGGTGCTGAGGGGCTCGAACCCCCGACCTACGCCTTGTAAGGGCGCCGCTCTACCAACTGAGCTAAGCACCCCACCGGAATACTCTCCGAGTCTAGTCTCAGTTCAGCGCGTCTTTCAGCGCCTTGCCCGGACGGAACTTCGGAATCTTGGCTGCCTTGATTTTAATCGCGTCGCCGGTGCGGGGATTCCGGCCGGTGCGGGCGGCCCGTTTGCCTACTGCGAAAGTGCCGAAACCGACGAGCGAAACGGAGCCGCCCTTTTTGAGCGTGGTACGAATGGCGCCGATGGTGGATTCGAGCGCGCGGGTGGCAGCTGCTTTGGAAATATCGGCGTTCTTTGCGATGTGCTCAATCAGTTCGGTCTTGTTCACAAGGGCCCCTTGTAGAGAAAAAGTTGGTCGGCTTTCGTCAGCTGCGACCTGGCCGCGGGTGGGTGCGACTCAAGAGCTTGGCAGGCCTGACGCCTCGGCAGCGCGCTGCCAGCGAGGATTACAACCACTGCCCTGCGGGGTGTCAATAAGACACGACGGCATGCAGAACAGCGGAGCGCGCGATTTTAGGGGCGTTTCGTCGCGCACTTTTCGGCACGTTTCGTGAAGTACTTTTCAAAGCGCTTCAGCGATTGCCTTTCCGAGGTCGCTGGTGCTCGCGGTGCCGCCGATATCCGGTGTACGCGGTGCTCCGCTTTGGGGCGCGAGCACCTTCTCGATGGTCGAGAGGATCGCATCGTGCGCCTCTTTGTGGCCAAGGAACTCCAGCATCATCGCGCCGCACCAGATCTGCCCGATCGGGTTCGCGATGCCCTTGCCCGCGATGTCCGGCGCCGAGCCATGCACCGGTTCGAACAGCGACGGCGTGGTGCGCTCGGGGTTCAGGTTGGCGCTCGGCGCGATGCCGATGGTGCCGGTGCAGGCCGGCCCGAGGTCCGAGAGGATGTCGCCGAAGAGATTGCTCGCCACCACCACGTCGAAGAAGTCGGGGCGCTGCACGAAGTGCGCGGTGAGGATGTCGATGTGGAACTTGTCGAGTTTCACGCCGACGTAGTTCTTCGCCATCTCGGCCACGCGCTCGTCCCAGTAGGGCATGGTGATCGAGATGCCGTTCGACTTGGTGGCACTCGTCAGGTGCTTCTTCGGCCGCGATTGCGCGAGTTCGAACGCGAACTTGAGCACGCGGTCCACGCCCACCCGCGACATCACGGTTTCCTGCACCACGATCTCGCGCGGCGTGCCTTCGTACATGCGCCCGCCGATGCTCGAATACTCGCCTTCGGTGTTCTCGCGCACGATATACATGTCGATCTCGCCGGGCTGTCGCGGCGTGCCGTCGCGGCGCACCACCGGCGCAACGATGCCGGGCATGAGGCGTGCGGGGCGCAGGTTGATGTACTGGTCGAACTCGCGGCGGAACAGCAGCAGCGAGCCCCAGAGCGAAATGTGATCGGGAATCTTCTCGGGCCAGCCGACCGCGCCGAAGAAGATCGCGTCGTGGCCGCCGATCTGGTCCTTCCAGTTGTCGGGCAGCATCTTGCCGTGCTTCTCGCAGTAGTCCCAGCTGGAGAAATCGAAGTGGTCGAACTTCAGGTCGATGCCGAACTTGCGCGCCGCCGCATCGACCACGCGCAGGCCCTCGGGCATGGTCTCCTTGCCGATACCGTCGCCGGCGATGACTGCGATTCTGTGGGTGCTCATGGAGTGGCTCCTGCTTGTTGGATGGGTGAAAAGAATGCGAGCGCCTCGGCGAGCAGTTCGGCCGGGGCTTCTTCGGGAACGTAGTGGCCGCACGGCAGCGCGCGGCCCGAGATGTCGTTGGCGCACGCACGCCACAGCGCGAGCACATCGAAGCACTTGCCCACCGCGCCGTGCTCGCCCCAGAGCACGCGCAGCGGCTGCGCGAGCTTGCGACCGCCGGCGAGGTCCGCGCGGTCGTGCACGAGGTCGATGGTGGCGGAGGCACGGTAGTCCTCGCAGATGGATTCGGCCGTGCCGGGGATGGCGGCGCATCGTTCGTACTCGGCCAGCACCTCGGGCGCGAAAGGCGCAAGGCCTGCGTGCCGACCGCCCATCACGCTGCGCACATAGCGCACCGGATCTGAGGCGATCAGCGCCTCGGGCAGCGGCGGCGGCTGGATCAGAAAGAACCAGTGCCAATAGGCTTTTGCGAACGCCTCGGAAGTGTTCTCGTACATCGCGAGCGTGGGCGCGATGTCGAGCAGCAGCATGCGCTCGACCGCAGTGGCATGGTCTGCCGCGAGCCTGTGCGCCACGCGTGCGCCGCGGTCGTGCGCCAGCACGCCGAAGCGCTCGAAGCCATGGTGCCGCATAGCGGCGAGTGCATCGAGCGCCATCTCGCGCTTGCTGTAGACCGCGTGCTCGGCATCGGCCGCCGGCCGGCCCGAGTCGCCGTAGCCACGCAGGTCCACTGCGACCACGGTGAACTGCTCGGCCAATTGCGGTGCCACGCGATGCCAGATCGCATGCGTCTGCGGATGGCCGTGCAGCAACAGCAGCGGTGCGCCCTTGCCGCCGATGCGGCCATGGATGCGCACGCCGTCGCGCTCGATGTCGAAGGTGGGGAATGTGAGGAAGGAGGCAGGCACGGAACGATTGTGCGTTGCGCCCTCGCGATCATCAAGCAACAATCAGCCAATTCATACTTTCCGGATCGGCATGAATCCATCCTCGCTGGAACGCAGCGATCTCGAACTGGTGCTGGCGATTCGCGACCAGGGCAGCCTCGCCGGCGCGGCCGCCACGCTCGACGTCGTGCCCTCCGTCATCACCAAGCGGCTCGGCGCACTCGAGGTTCGGCTTGGTCAACGTCTGTTCGACCGGACCACACGGCGCCTCAACGTCACTGCCGAAGGCGAGGCGGTGTGCCTGCATGCGCGTGCGCTGCTCGAAGGCTTTGCAGCACTCGAAAGCGAACTCGGCGAGCGGCAGAACGAACTGGTCGGCACGATCCGCCTTGCCGCGACCTTCGGCTTCGGCAGGCGCTGGCTAGGGCCGGCACTCGCTGCCTTCCAGGCCCGGCACCCCGCGCTGCAGATCGAACTGCTGCTGACCGAGCAACTCCCCGACCTCGGTGCCGAAGGCTACGACGGCGCGCTGTGGCTGTGGGCCGTGCAGCAGCACCGTGCGGCCGACTGGGTCACGCGGCGCATCGCGCGCAACCAGCGCGTGCTGGCGGCAGCGCCCTCGTACATCGCACAGCACGGCATGCCGGCCACGGTCGACGCACTGACCTCGCACGCCTGCTTGGTCGCGCGCGAGAACGGCGAGGTCAACCAGCGCCAGTTCGTACTCTGGACGCTGCGCCATGTGCGCGACGGCAGCACCGCGCGTGTTCGTGTGCAGGGGCCGCTCGCGAGCAATTCGGGAGAGATGGTGCGCGACTGGTGCATGGCGGGCCACGGCGTCATGCTGCGCAGCCTCTGGGACATCGCGCCGCAACTGGCCAGCGGCGAACTGGTGCGCGTGCTGCCGCAGTACACGATGCCCGATGCCGACATCCATTGGGTCGCGCCCTGGCGGCCGAAGACGCCGCGCCGCGTCCGGCTGTTGGTCGATCACCTCGCGGAGCAGTTTCGCGGCGAGCCGTGGAAGCCGGCGAAGACTGGGAAGACGGGCGCGCGCTGAAGTTCAGCGCTCGCTGCGCACCACCAGGCTCACGCCGATCGCGGTGAGCCCGATGCCCAGCAGCGTCACCAGCGTGATCGGCTCCGCGAACAGCAGCCACGCCATCACCGCCGTGCATGGCGGCACGAGGTACAGCAGGCTGGTGACGGCCGTGGCCGTGCCGCGCTGGATCAGCATGTAGAGCAGCGAACTGCCGCCCAGTGACAGCGCCAGCACCGACCAGGCCATCGCGCCGGTCGAGTGCGCGTTCCATTCGATGCCTTGCGACTCCATGGCAGCAAAGGGCAAGGTCACGAGCAGCGCTGCCGCCATCTGCACTGCGCTCGCGCTGCGCACGTCGCACGGTGCGACGAAGCGCTTCTGGTACAGCGTGCCCGCCGTGATCGACAAAAGCGCGAAGACGGTGAGCGCCATCGTCAGCGCGCTGACCTCGGTGCCCTGACCGAACTTGCGCGAGACCACGAGGACCAGGCCCGCAAAGCCCAGAAGCAGTCCGACCCACTGCCGCTTCGAAATTCGCCCGCCATTGAACGAAAGCCAGATCGCGGTGAGCACCGGCTGGATGCCGACCAGCAGCGCGACCAGGCCCGCGCCCATGCCCGCGTGCACCGCGGCCCAGACACCACCCAGATAACCCGCCTGCATCAGCACGCCCGTGACTGCGAGGTGGCCCCATTGCGAACGCTCCTTCGGCCAAGCGACCCGCGCCAGCGCGACCCATATGCCGAAGCACACGAGCGACAGCGCATAGCGCACAGCGAGGAATTTGAGAGGCGGCGCATAGGGCATGCCATAGCGCGCAACGATGAAGCCCGTGCTCCAGATCAGCACGAAGACCGCCGGCATGGCCCGCAGCCACCCCGAGCCGCCCGGGCCGGGTCCGGCGGCCGCCGCCGTCATTTGGAGTGGGCCCGGATCTCCGGAATGGCCTTCTGCAGGTAGTAGACCATCGACCAGACGGTGAGCACCGCCGAAATCCAGATCAGCCACTGGCCCCAGAGGCCGGTGTCGATCACCTTGAACAAGTGCCCGTCATAAAGCAGGAAGGGAATCGCGACCATCTGCACGGTCGTCTTGACCTTGCCGATCATGTGGACCGCCACGCTCTTGCCGGCGCCGATGCGCGCCATCCATTCGCGAAGCGCCGAGATGGCGATCTCGCGGCCGATGATGATGAGCGCCACGAACACATCGGCGCGCTGAAGGTGCACCAGCACCAGCAGTGCGGCGCACACGAGGAACTTGTCGGCGACGGGATCGAGGAAGGCGCCGAAGGCCGAGGTCTGGTTGAGCTTGCGTGCCAGGTAGCCGTCGAGCCAGTCGGTGGCCGCGAAGACGATGAACATGACCGTGGCGATCAGGTTGCGCATCGGCTCGGCCATCGGCAGGTAGAACACGCCGACGATCAAAGGGATCGCGACGATGCGCGTCCAGGTCATGATGGTCGGTAGGGTCCAGAACATGCGGGCGATTGTGTCATGGCGGGATGACCCCGCAGCTTGGCTCGTCTCTCAGTGCAGAGCCTTGTAGATCTCCTCGGCCAGTTCGGCAGCGATGCCCTCGACCGAGGCGATGTCTTCCATGCTCGCCGCGGCCACGCCGCGGATGCCGCCGAAGCGCTGCAACAGCCGCGCCCGGCGCTTCGGGCCGATGCCCGGAATGTCTTCCAGCTGGCTGCCGCCCACGCGCACCTTCGCGCGCTTGGCCCGCATGCCGGTGATGGCGAAGCGGTGCGCTTCATCACGGATCTGCGCGACCAGCATCAGCGCCGCCGAATCCTTGCCGAGGTAGACCTTCTCGCGGCCGTCGGCGAACACAAGTTCCTCGAGGCCAACCTTGCGGCCCTCGCCCTTCTCGACACCGACGATGAGCGACAGCGGCAGTCCCAGTTCGCTGAATACCTCGCGCGCCATCGACACCTGGCCCTTGCCGCCGTCGACCAGCACCAGCTCGGGCATGCGCGCGGTCCGGGTCTTGGGCGACGCCTCGCTGCCCTCTATGCCTTCGCTCTCTGCATCGCCCGGCGGCAGCGCGTCGGTCTCGGCCGCCATCGCCTCGGCCAGCTTGCCGTAGCGGCGGTGCAGCACCTGGCGCATCGCGGCGTAGTCGTCGCCCGGCGTGATGCCTTCGATGTTGTAGCGGCGGTATTCCTTGTTCTGCATCGTGTGGTGCTCGAACACCACGCACGAGGCCTGCGTGGCTTCGCCGGCCGTGTGCGAGATGTCGAAGCATTCGACGCGGAAGTTGTCCAGGTCGTCGCAGGCGAGCTCGAGCGCCTCGACCAGCGCACGGGTGCGCGCCTGCTGCGAACCTTCTTCGGCCAAGAGGCGAGCCAGCTGCAGGCCCGCATTCGTCTCCGCCATCTCGAGCCAGTGGCGGCGCTGCTCGCGCGGCTGGAACACCGCCGTCACGCGCCCGCCCGCCTGCTGCGAGACCGCCTCGATCAGTTCGCGGCTCACGAGGTGGCTCAGCACCAGCGTGGCCGGCACCGGCACGTCGATGTAGTGCTGGGCGATGAAGGCCTCGAGCACCTGCACTTCGATGGGATCGGCCGCGACTGCTTCGACACCCTCTTCCGCATCCATCTCGCCATGGTGGATCTGCGCGGCGTCTTCCACGTGCACCGGAAAGTAGGGCCGGTCGCCCAGATGGCGCCCGCCGCGCACCATCGCGAGGTTGACGCAGGCCTTGCCGCCCTGCACCTTGACCGCGAGGATGTCCACGTCCTTGTCCGAGGCGATCTCGATCGACTGCTGGTGCAGCACCCGCGAGATCGCCGACATCTGGTTGCGCAGCTCGGCCGCCTGCTCGAACTCGAGCTTCTCGGCGTGCGTCGTCATTCGCTGCTCGAGTTTGGAGAGCACGAGCTGCGTGTCGCCCATCAAGAAGGCCTCGGCGCTCGCCACATCCTGCGCATAGGCTTCGGGCGTGATGTAGCCGACGCAGGGGCCGGTGCAGCGCTTGATCTGGTACAGCAGGCAAGGCCGCGTGCGGTTGGCATACACCGTGTCTTCGCAAGTGCGCAGCTTGAACACCTTCTGCAGCAGTTGGATCGACTCCTTCACCGCCCAGGCGCTCGGGTACGGGCCGAAGTAGCGGTGCTTCTTGTCGACCGAGCCGCGGTAATAGGCCAGGCGCGGAAACGCGTGCGACGCGATCTTCAGGTAGGGGTAGCTCTTGTCGTCGCGAAACAGGATGTTGTAGCGCGGCTTGAGCGTCTTGATGAGGTTGTTCTCGAGCAGCAGCGCCTCGGCCTCGGAGCGCACCACGGTGGTCTCCATTCGCACGATCTTCGAGATCATGTGGCCGATGCGGGTGCCGCCGTGGCTCTTCTGGAAGTAGTTGGCGACGCGCTTCTTGAGGTTGCGCGCCTTGCCCACGTAGAGCACCGCGCCGGCGGCGTCGAAGTAGCGGTACACGCCCGGCAGTTGCGGCAGCGCCGCGACCTCGCTGAGCAGTTGATCGGAATGCACGTCTGACATGGCGGCTATTGTGGCTTCACGCGGAACCCGCGTCGCAAGCTGCGCGCAAACCCCGAGGTGGCTGGAATGAAATGTGCTGATGATGAAGACGGGCGCGAGGAGCGCCCGTGTCGTTTCATCAAAACCATTAGGGAAGAATTCCATGACGAAGAAGATCCAGGCGCGCGCCTGGTGGGTACTTTCACCCCTGGCGCTTGCATTGACCGTGGCGGGCTGCGGCGGCGGCGGTGGTGGACAGAACAACGACGCTGCGCTGATCGCGGCGATCGTCGCGGCCAACGCCGCAAACGAAGCTGCGGCTGCGGCCGAAGCCGCCGAGGGCTGTCTGATCGGTGACAGCGGCAGCCCGGTCGTGGTGGGCTCAGGCAATCCGGGCGACCCCGCCGCGCCTGAACCCGCCTCGGGCTATGTGCTCGGCCACAAACTGGTCTACGCGAAGAACTACATGGTGGTGGCCAACCATCCGCTGGCCACGCGCGCGGGCTGCGACGTGCTCAAGGCCGGCGGCAGCGCGGTCGACGCGGCGGTGGCGGTTCAGGCCGTGCTCGGCTTGGTCGAGCCGCAATCGAGCGGCCTGGGCGGCGGTGCGTTCATGCTGCACTACGACGCGAAGACGAAGAAGGTACAGGCCTACGACGGGCGCGAGATGGCGCCGGCTGCGGCCACCGAAAACTACTTGCGCTACATCGACGATGTCAGCGACAAGACCACGCCCAAGCCCTCGCCGCTGCGCGCGAGCGGCCGTTCCATCGGCACGCCGGGTGCGGTGCGCATGCTCGACATCGCCTACAAGGATCATGGCAAGCTGCCGTGGAAGGATCTCTTCAGCTACGGCATCACGCTCGCGTCGGACGGCTTCTCGATCGGTGGCCGCATGGCCGCCGCGATCTCCTCTTCGGAAGCCAACCTGAAGCGCGACGCCGAGGCCACGGCCTATTTCTTCAATGCCGACGGCACGCCCAAGGCGTTGGGCACCAAGCTCAAGAATCCGGCCTATGCCCAGACGCTGACGACCCTCGCCACTCAGGGCGCCAATGCCTTCTACACCGGCCCGATTGCGCAGGCCATCGTCGACAAGATCGCCGTCACGGCAGCCGTCGACGGCTCCGCCATCACCCCGGGCAAGACGACCATGGCCGACATGGCCAACTACGTGGCCAAGCGCCGCGACCCGGTCTGCGGCACCTACCGTGATTACTACGTCTGCAGCATGTCGCCCCCCTCTTCTGGCGGCATCGCGGTGGTGCAGGCGCTGGGCATCCTGGAGACGTTCAACATGGGCCTGTACAAGCCCACTGCCATCGACATCGAAGGCGGCAAGCCGACGGTGATGGGCGTGCACCTGGTGAGCGAGGCGGAGCGCTTGGCCTACGCCGACCGCGACAAATACGTGGCCGACACCGACTTCATCCCCCTGCCGGGCGGCTCCCCCGATACGATGCTCAACAAGCCCTACCTGCAGCAGCGCGCGAGCCTCATCAGCCTGTCCAAGAGCATGGGCACGGCAACGGCGGGCAATCTGGGCAGCGTGCCCCTGGGCATCGACAAGACCGAGGAGCACGGCACCACGCACTTCACCGTGGTCGACAAACAAGGCAACGTGGTGACGATGACGACCACGGTCGAAAGCACGCTCGGTTCGTTCCACATGACGCAGGGCTTCATGCTGAACAACCAGCTGACCGACTTCTCGGCCGACCCGAACGACACCAAGGACCCAAGCATCAAGGTCGCCAACCGCGTCGCCCCGGGCAAGCGTCCGCGCAGCACGATGGCGCCGACGCTGGTGTTCAAGAAGAACGGCGGCGGCAGCATGGGCGAGTTCGTTATGGGTACCGGCTCGCCGGGCGGCGGCACGATCATCCAGTACGTGGTGAAGACCGTGGTCGGCGCACTCGACTGGGGCCTCGATGCGCAGCAGGCGACCTCGCTGGTGGACTTCGGTGCGACCAACAGCCCCAACACCAACGTGGGCGGCGAGCACCCGGCCATCGACACCTCGAACTCGGGCAACAACGATCCGCTGATCACCGGCCTGCGCGCACTCGGCCACACGGTGAACTTCGGGCCGCAGTCCAGCGGCATCAGCACCATCATCCGCACGAACGTCGGCGGCAAATCGGTGCTCACCGGCGGCGCGGACCCGCGGCGCGAAGGCATCGTGCTGGGCGATACCTTCACGCCTTGACCGAACGAGGGGCGCTGCGATCGCAGCGCCCCTTTTTTCCGCTTACTTCGCGACTTCCGAAACGAGCCGGTACAGGAACTCCCGTCCGTCGTACAGCCGCTGGATCTCGATGCGCTCGTCCAGCCCGTGCGCCCGCGCATCGGCTGGCTCCAGGAACATGCCGGTCACGCCGTACATCGGGATGCCTGCATTGCGCAGGAAGCGGCTGTCGGTGGCACCGGTGCTCATCGCGGGCACCACAGGCACGCCCGGCCACATCTGTTGCGTGAGCGATTCCACTGTCTTCACGAGGTCGCCGTTCAGCGGCGAGGCCGGGCTGCGCAGCGGCTTGCCCATGTTGCGCACCACGATCTTGTCGTTGCCCACCGCCTGGGTCAGCAGGCGCTCGACTTCCTCGGGATCGTCGTGCGGCAGGATGCGGCAGTTGACCGTCGCCTTGGCCGACTGCGGCAGCGCGTTCTCGGCATGGCCGGCCTGCACCATCGTCGCCACGCAGGTGGTGCGCAGTTGCGCGTTGTAGGCCGGGTTTGCCGTCATGCGTTCGAGCACGCCGGCGTCGGGATTGCCGGTGCCGATGGCGCGCATGTCGTCGGCGAGCTGGCCGGTGGCGAACGGGGCGCTGCGCGCGAAGTAGGTCCTGGTGACGTCCGCGAGCTTGATCGGGAACGCGTAGTTGCCCAGCCGCTCCAGCCCAGCGGAGAGCGCGTAGATCGGATTGGTCTTCGTCGGCACCGAGCTGTGACCGCCCACGTCGCGCGCCTCCAGCATGTAGGTCGTGTACATCTTCTCGGCAACCTGCATGCGGTGCAGGTTCGGCTTGCCGCCGCGCAGTTCGCCGCCGCCCCCTTCGTTGATGCCGAATTCGGCCTGCAGCAGCTCGGGCTTGTTGCTGATGAGCCAGAAGGCGCCGTTGCTGAGCGCGTCGCCACGCTCTTCGTCGGCGGTGAGCGCCAGGATGATGTCGCGGCTGGGCTTGAAGCCTTCCTGCTTGAGTTGCCCCAGCACCGACACCAGCGCCGAGGCCATGGCCTTGTCGTCGATGGAGCCGCGCGCGGTGAAGTAGCCGCCGGTTTCCTGCAGCTTGAACGGGTCGGTCTTCCAGTCTTCGCGCCGGGCCTCGACCACGTCGATGTGGGCCAGCAGGAGCAGCGGCTTCTTGCTGCCGTTGCCCTTGAAGCGCAGCACGAGGTTGCCCTTCTTCGGGAAGGGTTCGAAGATCTGGATGTCGCCGGGCGCGAAGCCCGATTCGATCAGGCGCTTTTCCATGGCGCGCGCGGCCAGCGTGTTGTCACCGGTCGAATGGGTGGTGTTGATCTCGATCAGCTCTTTATATATGTCGTGGAAGCGCTGCTGCTGCGGCGTGAGCGATGCCGGCGCGATGCTCGTCTGGGCCGACGCACCGGTCATGCCGGCGATGCCGCACAAGGCCAGCGACAGAGCGAGCACGGTCCTGGCGGAACGAAGGGAAAACTGCGAACGGGTCTGCATCCTCATGGTCTTTCTCTCTCCGGGGTTGTTGTGACGGCCAGCATAGCAAGCCGAGCCCTGAATTGCCTCCCGGCACAGGCACACTCGCGACCATGGGCACGCACATGCAATGGGACATCTTCTGCAAGGTCATCGACAACCACGGCGACCTCGGCGTCTGCTGGCGGCTGGCCAGGCAACTGGCCGCGCTGGGCGAACGAGTGCGGCTCTGGATCGACGACGGGACGGCGCTGAACTGGATGGCGCCCGCGGGTTGCGATGGCGTGAAGGTGATCGACTGGAGCGACCCCGTCGCAGTGCGAGCGGCCGTGGCCGGGCCGGTGCCGGATGTGCTCATCGAGGCCTTCGGCTGCGAGCCGGCGCCGGAACTCGTCGCACGCTTTGCCGCTGGGGCCACGGCTGAAGGCGAGCACCGGGCGTGGATCAATCTCGAATACCTGTCGGCCGAGCCGTATGTCGAGCGTCTGCACGGCCTGCCCTCGCCGGTGTTCAAGGGACCGGGCGCGGGGCTGACCAAGCGCTTTTTCTATCCCGGCTTCACGCCCGCCACCGGCGGACTGCTGCGCGAGCCCGATCTCGCGGAACGCCAGGCCGGTTTCGATCGCGCCTCCTGGCTCGCGGCGCAGCAGATTCCCTGGAAAGAAAACGAGCGCCTCGTCTCCCTGTTCTGCTACGAACCACCCGCGCTGGCGGCGCTGCTCGCGCAGTTGGCAGAAGGCCCCGAGCCCACCCGGCTGCTGGTGACGGCGGGCCGCGCAGCCACCGCGGTGAAGGCGCACTTTTCGAATATTTCGCCTGAGAACCCCACCCTCCATGGGCATGGCGCGCTATCGATTTCATACCTCCCCTATCTCACGCAGCCGGACTTCGACCACCTGCTCTGGTCCTGCGACCTGAACTTCGTGCGGGGCGAGGATTCGCTCGTGCGCGCGCTTTGGGCCGGCGCACCGCTGGTCTGGCAGATCTATCCGCAGGACGACGACGCCCACCACGCCAAGCTGAACGCCTGGCTCGACTGGCTCGGCGCCCCGCCCTCGCTGAGGCGTTTTCACCACGTCTGGAACGGCTTCGACGACAAGCCCCTGCCGCCCCTGGAAACGCAGGGTCCGTGGCGGCAAACGGCTCGGGCGGCGCGCGACAGGCTGTACGCACAGGACGATCTGGTCGTCCAACTGCGGCATTTGATCGCCCAAAAAAGCTAAAATAGCGGGCTTTGCGGATTTCGGCCCGGGCCCTCAGGACCCGAGATGCTCTCCGCCAAACCTGCAAAACCGCCGCAAGACCTGTACCTCGGGGCCCGCCACACCGGCAAAAACGTTTCGAACGTCGCCGGATGTCGCAGAAGGCCCCGTGCACCGAGCGGCCAACATCCAGAGAACCTGTTATGAAAATCGCTCAAGAAATCCGCGCCGGCAACGTCATCATGCACGGCAAGGACCCGATGGTCGTCCTCAAGACCGAATACAGCCGCGGCGGCCGCAACTCCGCCACCGTGCGCATGAAGATGAAGAGCCTGGTGGCCAACTTCAACACCGAAGTGGTCTTCAAGGCCGACGACAAGATCGACCAGATCGTGCTCGAGAAGAAGGACTGCACCTACTCCTACTTCGCCGATCCGCTCTACGTCTGCATGGACGCCGAGTACAACCAGTACGAAGTCGAAGCCGAGAACATGGGCGACGCGCTGAACTACCTGGAAGACGGCATGGCTGTCGAAGTGGTGTTCTACGACGGCAAGGCCATCTCGGTCGAACTGCCGACCAGCGTCGAGCGCGAAATCACCTGGACCGAGCCGGCCGTCAAGGGCGACACCTCGGGCAAGGTCATGAAGCCTGCCAAGATCGCGACCGGCTTCGAAGTCGGCGTTCCGCTTTTCGTGGCGCAAGGCGACAAGATCGAAATCGACACGCGCACCGGCGAATACCGCAAGCGCGTCTGAGCGTTCCCGGCCTTCCGGCCCGTCACCGTCTCTCTGAAAAAGGCTCCGCAAGGGGCCTTTTTCGTTGGTCGGGCACGGCGGTTGCAACACTGCACAATCCATCAGGTCCTTCTGTCCGAGTCCTTCATGAACAACACGCACGATCTTCACGACAAACGCCTCGCCGATGCCTGGGCCACGCTCCAGTCCCATTCCGAAAAAGGCCTTCCGCTCGATCCCGATCCCTCGCGCATCGCCTTCGCGGATCCCGAGTTCCTGCTGCGCCGCGAAACCCGCGGCATCCGCATGCAGCTGGAGCTGATGAAGCCCGACCTCGAGCAGCGCGCCCATGGCATCGAGAACACGGTGGTGGTTTTCGGCAGCGCCCGCTTTCGCAGCGAGGAAGACGCCGCCGCGCTGATCGCCCAGGCCGATGCCGCCGGCGACGCGGTGGCCGCCGAGCGCTGGCGCCGCCTCGCACGCAGCTCGCACTACTACGAGAAGGCGCGCACCTTCGGCAAGCTGGTCGCGCAGTACAGCAACGGCAAGGAGCCGCAGGACAAGCTCTTCGTCTGCACCGGCGGCGGCCCCGGCATCATGCAGGCGGCCAACCGCGGCGCGCACGAAGGCGGCGGCATCTCGGTGGGCCTCGCGATCGCGCTGCCGATGGAAGAAGAAGCCAACCCCTACGTCACGCCGGCGCTGAGCTTCAAGTTCCACTACTTCGCGATCCGCAAGATGCATTTCATGATGCGTGCGAAGGCGCTGGTGGCGTTCCCGGGCGGCTTCGGCACGCTGGACGAGCTGTTCGAAGTCATCACGCTGGTGCAGACCAAGAAGTCCAAGCCGGTGCCGATCGTGCTGTTCGGCTCGGACTACTGGAAGCGGATGATCGACTTCGACTTCCTGGTCGATGAGGGCGTGATCTCGCCGGGCGATGTGAAGCTCTTCGAATACGTCGACGCGCCCGAAGACGCGTGGGACTACATCAAGCGCTTCTACAAGCTGTAGCCCGCCCCCAGGCTGCGCGCACTTCGTGTCGCTTCGCCACCCCCCTACCGGGGGCAACACCAGAGGCCCGGCAAAGCCGGTTCCTCGGTGTTGCACAAAGGAACACGGTCAACTCCTTCAGATGTCGGGATCAACGACGTCCGGGTGCAGCGCCTGCTCGAAGAAGCGCGTGAGCGCGCGGGCGCGGCGGCGGCGGTCGGCAAGGCTAGCAGCAGGGTCGCCGGCCGGCCCCATGGCCACAGCATCGTCGGCCACGCCGTGCAGCGCATTGAAGAGGATCACGGCCGTGAGCGTCGCGTCCTCCACTTCCCACACCCCCGCGGCATCGCCCTCCTTGAGCAAGCCGACGAGCTGCGTGATGACCGCGTTGTCGTTGCGCATGCGCCGGTCTTCGGGCCGGTATTCATGGAACACCACGTCGTGCAGGGCGACGTTGTCGAGGTAGGTTTCCAGGCCCGTCTCCACCCAGGCCTTCAGGCGCGCATGGTGGTTGCCTGGGCGATGGCGGTCCATGGCGTTCTGCAGACGCTCGCAGAAGGTATCGACAAAGCGCTGCTGCAGCGCGCCGAGCATGGCTTCCTTCGACGGAAAGTAAAGGTAGAACGTGCCCTTGGCCACCTGCGCGCCGGCCGCGATGTCGTCGATGCTGGTGGCGGCGATGCCCTTCTCGATGAAGAGGCGCTCGGCGGCATCCATCAGCGCGACGGCGCGGATCTCGGGCGCCTTGGTGCGCCGTCGCGGCGCGACTTCGGCCTCGCCTGCAGGGACGGAATCGGCGATCGGGTCACTTCGTGTCATTGCAAATCTCGGTGAACGGAGGGGGCGCGGTGTCGATGACCGTGTCGAGCTGCGGAACGCGTGGCACAGGCGCCTGCTCGCCGAGACCTGTGAACGCGTTGTCGGTGGCGGCGAAGACGGCGAGCGGGAGGCCGGAGCGTTTCTCGATTGTCAACTTGCGGATTTTCTCGTATTGCTCGGCGGGCAGCGCGCGCGCAGGGGCCACTGGAAGAAGGTGATCAGGTGCCGATCGAATTCGCGTGCGCAAGCGCACGGGCACAAGGGCAGCGGGCATGGCGTTGTGTAGCCTCAAGCCCGAACAGGCAACGCGGCAGCGCGTGGCCTGACGCGCACCAGCAATCCCGCAGCCAGCAAGCCCGCCACTCCGGCGCAGGCCATGGCCGCGTGGAACCCGCCGGCGAGTGCGCCGGCCAGCAGCGTCTGCGCCGTGTCCGCATCGAGCGAAGCCAGTGCGCCAAGGTCGTGCCGCAAAACGGCCGCCACCGCAGCCTGTTGCGCATCACGCAGCCCGGCCTGTTCGAGCGCGGTGGCCAGCAGCGTGGTCGCCCGCGTGCTCATCAGCGTACCGAGCAGCGCGATGCCGATCAGCATGCCGGCCTGGCGCAGCGCGTTCATCGTGGCCGACGCCATGCCCGAGCGCTGCGCGGGCACGGACGCCATTACCGCCATGCTCGTGGACGGCACCGCCAGACCCGTGCCTGCGCCGAGGAACACGAACAGGAGCGCCAGCAGCACATAGGGCGTGTCGGCCGAGAACAGAGTCAGCAGCAGCATCGAACCGCCGATGAGCGCGTAGCCCGCGACCATGAGCGTGTGCACGTCGTAGCGCCGCGCCAGCCGGCCGAACTGCGAGGCGATGAGTCCGGTTGCGACGAACTGCGGCACGAGCCGCCAGCCGGTCTCGCTGGGCGACCAGCCCTGCACCTGCTGCAGCAAAAGCGAGAAGAAAAACAGGCTCGCGTACGACGAGAAGCCAAGCACGAACGAGGCGAAGTTGGTGGCCGAGAAGCGCGCATCGCGGAACAGCGCGAGCGGCAGCAGCGGCCGCGCCACGCGTGCTTCCACCATCAGGAACAGCGCGAGGCCGATGGTTGCCGCCACCAGCGCGGTCGCGGCGCGACTGGAGCCCCAGCCGTATTCGCCGGCCGCGATCAGTCCATAGGTCAGCGCGCCGAGCCACAGCACGCTGAGCACCTGCCCGAGCGGATCGAGCGCCGCATGCTCGGGGTGCGAACTCTCGCGAATGCCCCAGAGCCCGAGCCCCGCGGTCAGCACGCCGATCGGCAGGTTGATGAGGAAGATGCTCTGCCAGCCCGCGTGATCCACCAGCACCCCGCCCAGCATCGGCCCGAGGATCAGCGACAGCGCCGTGAACGACGACCAGCCGCCGATCACCCGCGCGCGGCTGGCCGGTTCGGGGAACGCGTGCGCCAGCAGCGAGAGCGCGCCGGGAATCATCAGCGCGCCGGCGACGCCCTGCACCGCCCGTCCGGCGAGCAGCATGAAGAGGTCGCCGGCCATCGCGCACATCGCCGAGCCCAGCGTGAACACGATCACACCGGCGAGCCAGGCGCGCTTGCGGCCGTAGCGGTCGCCGACCGGCCCGGCCGAGAGGATGAAGGCCGAGAGGCACAGCGCATAGATGTCGATCACCCACTGCAGCCCGGCGAGATCGGTGGACAACGCGCGCTGCAGCGTGGGCAGCGCGACATTGACGATGCTCACGTCGAGCGTGGCGATGAAGCTGCCGAGGTACACCGCCGCCACGAGCGCGATGCGGCGGCGCGGATCGGTCGGGGCAGGATTCGGGGAGTCCATGGACGCCTTCAAGTCGTTGAAGAAGGCGCCGATACTGACCATGAGTCAGTTAAATGTCAATTCAGATGAGAATTGATCTTATTTGGAACGTGGATTTCGCACCTGCCGCTAGAGCTTCAAACCCCAGGTCGCTCGCGCTCCCAGCGCTAGTACGCCGCCCACGACCCAGAACACACCCGCGATCCCGATCAGCGCCCCGAGCGAGCCGAACAGCATCGGCATCGCCACGCTCGACGCATTGATGGTCATCAGCCGCAGCCCCAGCGCCTCGCCGTGCCGCGCGTGCGGGGTGATCTGGTGCAGCATGCTCATGACCATCGGCTGCACCGCGCCGAGCGCGAAACCGAGGATCACCGAGCACATGCCCATGGTCAAGGCCGAGTCGAGCAGCGGGTAGACCGCGAAAATCGCCGCCGTGACGATGGTGGAGCTCAGGATCACGCTGCGCTCCGAGGCGCGCGAGGCGATGAGCGGCAGCACCACACGGATCGCCGCCGCCGCGATGGCGAAGGCACCGAGGATCGACCCGATCACCGAGGCGCTGATGCCGCGGTCGTGCCCCAGCACGGGCAGCACGAAGGCGTGCACGTCCCAGCTCGACGACTGCAGCCAGTTCACGAACAGCAGGCGACGGAACATCGGCTCACGCAGCAGGTCCCAGGCGCGTGTCGGGGCGGCACCGGGTGTCGGCGCGGCACGCGGCGGCTCGTGCGCGCCGCGCGCAAGCAGCCAGCACAGGACCGGCAGGAAAGCCATGACCGCGAAACAGACGCGGAACGCCAGCATGTCCGCTGGCGCGCGACCCGCATGATCGATCAGCATGCCGGCGAGGAAAGGCCCTACGAAGTTGGCCACCGCAGGCGCGATGGCCAGCCAACTGAACACCCGCTTGAGCTGCGTCGCGTTGGTGGCGGAACGCCCCACGTGCCGCTGCAAGGCGATGACGGTCGCGCCGGTGGCGCCGCCGGTCAGCAGCGCCGCGACGCACATGGCCGGAAAGGTCGGAAAGACCAGCACGAGCCCCGCACCACCCGCTGCCGCGATCACCGAAAACCAGAGCGGCCGCTTGAATCCGTGCCGGTCGGCGAAGCGCCCTGCTGGCAGGGCCAGGAACACCTGGGTCAGCGCGAACAGCGCGATCAGTACGCCGACTGCCGCTGCGCTGTAGCCCTGTTGCAGCGCCAGCAGCGGTGTGGCCAGGCGCATGCCGGCCATCGTGGCGTGCAGGCAGACCTGGGCGCCGATGACACGCAGCAGTTCGGAGCCTTTCACGGGGTGTCGTCGCCCTCGGAATCGGTGTTGGCGGTCGGCGGCAGCAGCACCTGCGCCTCTGCCTCCGGCAGCGCCTCGACCTTGCGCAGCGCCAGGCGCATCTGCTTGGCGCGCGTGTCGGCCTTGTCGAGCGTGTCGGAGGCCTTGGCCACCTGCTCCTTGATGCGCGCGACCCATTCGCCGTAGCGCTCGAACTCGGTCTTGACCGCGCCCAGCACCTTCCAGACCTCGGAGGCCTGCTGCTCCAGCGCGAGCGTGCGAAAGCCCATGTGCAGGCTGTTGAGCATCGCGAGCAAGGTGGTCGGGCCGGCCAGCGTCACGCGGTGCTGGCGCTGGATGGCGTCCATCAGCCCGGGGCGGCGCAGCACCTCGGCGTAGAGGCTCTCGACCGGCAGGAAAAGAATCGCGAAATCGGTGGTGTGCGGCGCGGCGAGGTAGTTCTCGGCGATCGAACGTGCCTCCAGGCGGATGCGCGCTTCGAGCGCCTTGGCTGCGAGTTCGGCGGCGGGCGCGTCGGCGCGCTCGTGCGCGTCGATAAGGCGCTCGTAGTCGTCGCGCGGAAACTTGGCATCGATGGGCAGCCACACCGGCGCGCCGTCGTCGCCGCGGCCCGGGAAGCGGATCGCGAAATCGACGCGCTGGCCGCTGCGCGGCTTGGTCTCGATCTGCTTGGCGTACTGCTCCGGCGTGAGCACCTGCTCGAGCAGCGCTTCGAGCTGCACCTCGCCGAACACGCCGCGCGTCTTCACGTTGGTCAGCACGCGCTGGAGGCTGCCGACACCGACGGCCAGCGTCTGCATTTCACCCAAGCCCTTGTGCACCTGCTCGAGCCGGTCGGCCACCTGCTTGAAGCTCTCGCCCAGGCGCGCCTCGAGCGTGCTCTGAAGCTTTTCATCGACCGTCTTGCGCATCTCGTCGAGCTTGGCGGTGTTGCTCTGCTGGAGCTGCGCGAGCTGCGTTTCCATCGTCGTGCGCACTTCAGCGAGGCGCCGCGCGTTCGACTCGCTCAGGCCCTGCAGCTGGGTGTTGAGCGTGTCGACCAGCGTCTTCTGCAGCGAGGCGAGCTGCAGCGAGAAGGCGTCGAGTTGCGCGTTCTGCGTGCGCGTGGCCTCGGCGCCCTGCTGCACCAGCGACTGCTGGAAGGTCGCGAAGGCCTGCGCGGTTTCCTGCCGCGTACCGCGCGAGTTCTCGCCGATCTCGCGGCGCAGCTCGCGCTCTGTGCGCTCGTTGGCCGCTCCCATTGCAGCCAGCACGCCGAGCATTTCGCTGTGGTCCGGCCTGGGCTGCCGGCGCGCAAGCAGCCAGATCACCAGCACGAGCTGCACGACGGCAAGCGCAGCCAGCGCGAGAAGAATCAACTCAGTCAGTTCCAAGGAGAGTCGCTGCGTGTCGGTTAGTTACTTCGTGGCCGCTGGAACGGGCGTGACCGGCGTCAGCGGCCCCTTGCCACTGAAGTACGCGATGAGGTTGTCGGCCGCGAGGTCGGCCATGGCGCGCCGTGTGGGCACCGTGGCGCTCGCGATATGCGGCGTGAGCACCACGTTCGGCACGGTCAGCAGGTCGGGATGAACCTTCGGCTCGCCCTCGAACACATCCAGGCCCGCCGCCGCGATGCGCTTCTCGCGCAGCGCCACGGCCAGTGCCGCGTCGTCGACGATGCCGCCGCGCGCGATGTTCACAAGCGTGGCGGTCGGCTTCATCAGCGCGATCTCGGCGGCGCCGATGGTGTGGTGCGAAGCGGGCGAATAAGGCACGACCAGCACGACGTGGTCGGCGGTCTTGAGCAGCTCTTCCTTGCTCACGTAGCTGGCCTTGCAGTCGGCTTCGAGCGTCGCATCGAGGCGCGAACGGTTGTGATAGATCACCTTCATGCCGAAGCCATGCGCGCCGCGCTTGGCGATGCCCTGCCCGATGCGGCCCATGCCGATGATGCCGAGCGTGGCGCCGTGGATGTCGGAGCCCGCGAACATGTCGTAGCTCCACTTCTCCCACTTGCCGGCGCGCAGGAAATGCTCGCTCTCGGTGATGCGGCGCGCGGTCGCCATGAGCAGCGCGAAGCCGAAGTCGGCTGTGGTTTCGGTCAGCACGTCGGGTGCGTTGGTGCCGAGCACACCGTGCGCGGCCATCGCATCGACGTCGAAGTTGTTGTAGCCGACAGCCATGTTGGCGCAGATCTTCAGGTCGGGATTCGCGTCGAGCACGGCGGCATCGATGCGTTCGCTGCCGGTGGTGAAGGCGCCCTGTTTGCCCTTGAGCTTCGCAATCAGCTGCTCTTTGCTCCAGCTCTCGTCGGACTGGTTCGATTCGACCTCGAAATGTTGCGACAGGCGCTCGATGGTCTCGGGAAAGATCGCGCGGGCGACCAGGATCTTGGGCTTGCTCATGGTGTATTCACTCAGCGAAAGAAGAGGAAGGTGGTGATGACGAACAGCGGAATCAGGATGGCCACGGACCAAGCCATGTAGCCGAAGAAGCTCGGCATGGGCACGCCGCGGCTCTCGGCGATGGCCTTGACCATGAGGTTGGGCGCGTTGCCGATGTAGGTGTTGGCGCCCATGAAGACGGCGCCGGCCGAGATGGCGGCCAGCGTGCTCGCGTAGGTGGTCATGAGCGCCGCCGGGTCGCCGCCGGCGGTGTTGAAGAACACGAGGTACGTCGGCGCGTTGTCCAGGAAGGAGCTCAGCACGCCGGTGGCCCAGAAGTACATCGCGGGATCGGGCTGGCCGTCGGGGCGCGTCACGGCCGAAACGACGGCGCCGAACGGCCCTTGCGTGCCGGCCTTGAGCATCGCGATCACCGGGATGATCGTGAGGAAGATCCCCGCGAAGAGCTTGGCCACCTCGGCCATCGGGCCCCATTCGAACTGGTTGTCGGCGTGCACCTTCGGCGAGGTGAGCTTGAAGGACACGAGGGCGATCAGCAACAGTCCGACATCGCGCACAAGCCCCGGCAGCCCGACCGGGGTGCCGAACACGTCGAAGCTGATCGGCGATTTCCAGAAGCCGCTGAGCAACACCAACGCGACCACGCCGCCGAGCAGCCAGAAGTTGGCGGCGCCGTCGAAGCCCAGGCGCGGCGTGTCGGGCGTCGGGTCAACCGGCAGCACGCCTTCCTTGCGGTAGTAATGGCGGTCGATGGCATAGAAGAGCGCCAGCAGCACGCCGACGATGAAGAGCGTGTCGGGCAGGATGTTCTGCATCGTCCAGAAGAAGCTCACCCCCTTCAGGAAGCCGAGGAACAAGGGCGGATCGCCCAGCGGCGTGAGCGAACCGCCCGCATTCGAGACGATGAAGATGAAGAAGATGACCACGTGCGCCCGGTGCACCCGGTTGTCGTTGGCGCGGATCAGCGGACGGATCAGCAGCATCGATGCGCCGGTGGTTCCCATGAAGCTCGCGAGCACCGCGCCGATAGCGAGGATCGCCGTATTGAGCCCCGGCGCCCCGTGCAGGTTGCCCCGGATGTGGATGCCGCCCGCCACGGTGAAAAGCGCCGTCAGCAGGATGATGAAAGGGATGTACTCGGCCACCAGCGCATGCACGAGTTGCGTGCCAGCCAGCCCCGCGCCATAAGTGGCGGCAAAAGGCAGCAGGAAAGCCAGTGCCCAGGCGGCGGAAATCTTGCCGTAGTGGTGATGCCAGAAAGAAGGTGCGAGCAGCGGCAGCAACGCGATCGACAGCAGGATCCCGGCGAACGGCACGCCCCACAGCGGCGAGAGCGCGGCACCGTCGAAATCAGCGGCGCGGGCCAGGGCCGGAAAGAGCATGGGCAGCGCTGCGGCTGCGGTCAGTCGGAGTGTCTTTTTCATGGGTGCCGTACCGTACCAGACCGGGGTCGGGCCAAGCCGGGCCGAGGTCAGGCGGCCGGCTGCTCGATCTCGAAAACCTGGCGCAGATAGGCCAGGTATTTTTCGTCCTCGCACATGTTCTTGGACGGCGTGTCCGACAGCTTGGCCACCGGTTGGCCGTTGCAGTTGATCATCTTGATGACGATCTGCAGCGGCTCGTAGCCCAGGTCGTTGGTGAGGTTGGTGCCGATGCCGAAGGCCAACTGGCAGCGGCCACGGAACTGCTGGTAGAGCTCGATGGTGCGCGGCACCGTGAGGCCGTCGCTGAAGATGAGCGTCTTGGTGAGCGGATCGACCCGGTTCGCCACGTAGTGCGCCAGCATGCGCTCGCCCCACTGGAAGGGGTCGCCACTGTCGTGGCGGGCGCCGTCGAAGAGCTTGCAGAAGTACAGGTCGAAGTCGCGAAGGAACGCGCTCATGCCGTACACGTCGGACAGCGCGATGCCCAGATCGCCGCGGTATTCGCGCGCCCAGCTCTCGAAACCGAAGATCTGGCTGTCGCGCAGCCGCGGGCCGAGGGCCTGGCAGGCCTGCAGGTATTCGTGTGCCATGGTGCCCAGCGGGATCAGGCCGAGCTTCATCGCATAGAGCACGTTGCTGGTGCCCGCGAGTTGCGGCAGGCGCGCGCCGGGCTTGGCCTGCATCGGCGGCGGCGTGACGGCGCCCAGGCGCGAGTTCAGGGTGCGCAGCACCTCTTCATGCCAGTCCTTCGAGAAGCGGCGGCGCGTGCCGTAGTCGGCGATCTTGAGGTCTGCGAGGCCCGCGTCCTGCAGCTGGGTGATCTTGGTCTCGAGCCGGCGGCGGCCCTCGTCGATGTCGGGTTTCTTCTGCGTGTTGCGGAAGTAGACCTCGTTGACGATGGCCAGCACCGGGATCTCGAACAGGATGGTGTGCAGCCACGGCCCCTGGATACGGATCTCGAGCTCGCCCGAGGGCTGGGGAATGATGTTGATGTACTTCTCGTTGAGCCTGAAGAGCCCGAGGAAGTCGACGAAGTCGCTCTTGATGAAGCGCATGGACCGCAGGTAGGCGAGCTCGGCGTCGCGGAACTGCAGCGAACAGAGGCTTCGCACCTCGTCGCGGATCTGGCCCGCGAACTGCGCCAGGTCGACCCCGGGGTTGCGGCATTTGAAGCGGTACTCGACCCGGGCGCCGGGGAAGTGATGCAGAACGACCTGCATCATCGTGAACTTGTAGAGGTCGGTGTCGAGCAGGCTGTGAATGATCATGGTCGTCGTCGGTGCGCGGTGTCTCAAACTTTTCGGCGTCCGTTCGATTATCACGGGCAGCGTCGGCCTCTGCCTACTCGGCCTGCACAGCACGTCCTACCGTCAGGGTGAATGGACCACGAGACATTGATTTCACGGCGGCGACACAGCCCGCCGAATCAACCTCTCAAAGGAGATTCGCAATGAACAAGGACACCATCGAAGGCAACTGGAAGCAGCTCAAGGGCAAGGTCAAGGAGCAATGGGGCAAGCTCACCGACGACGACTTCGACGTCATCGCCGGCAAGCGCGACCAGTTGCTCGGCCGCATCCAGGAACGCCACGGCATCAGCCGCGATGAAGCCGAGAAACAGGTGAAGGACTGGGAGTCGCGCGATGGCCGCACCCCCGATGCCCTCTGGTACGAAAAGTACTGACCGGCACACCCACCCACAAACACAAACGATTTCAACAACCTCGAAGGAAAACTCCAATGAAAAAACACCTGCTCATGCTCGCCCTCGCTTCCACCTGCTTCGGCGCCACGCAAGCCAGCGCGATGACCGGTGACGAACACAAGGTCGCGAAGGAAAAGATCGAGGCCGACTACAAGGTCGCCAAGGCGCAGTGCGACACGATGAAGGACAACGCCAAGGACGTCTGCCAGAAGGAAGCCAAGGGCAAGGAAGACGTCGCGAAGGCCGAACTGGAACAGCAATACAAGCCGAGCGACAGCAACGCACGCAAGGTGGCCGAAGAGAAGGTGAAGGCCACCTACGAAGTCGCGAAGGAAAAGTGCGACGACCAGAGCGGCGACGCCAAGTCGGCTTGCGTGAAGCAGGCCAAGGCGGACGAGGAAAAGGGCAAGGCCGACATCAAGGCCATGAAGAAGGCGATGTAAGCCTTCGCGGCCAGAAGGCCGCATGACAAAAGACGACGGCGCCATCGGGCGCCGTTTTTCATGGTGCGGCGGTCAGGCTTTCAGCGCATCGACCACGCGTTGCAGGGCTTCGGGCAACGGCATCGGCCGCTGTGTGGCCCGGTCGACGTACACATGAACGAAGTGGCCCTGCGCGGCGGCGGTGTCCGCGCCCTCGGCGAACAGCGCGATCTCGTAGCGCACGCTCGACCGCCCGGCCTGCGCGACGCGGATGCCCGCCTCCACCGTCTGGGGGAACGCGATCGGCGCGAAGTAGTTGCATTGAGTCTCCACCACGAAGCCGATGGTCTGGCCGTGGTGGATGTCGAGCGCACCGCGCTCGATGAGGAGGGCATTCACCGCCGTGTCGAACCAGCTGTAGTAGACGACGTTGTTGACGTGGCCGTACATGTCGTTGTCGGCCCAGCGCGTCGGGATGCTGCGGAACGCGCGGTAGCTGCTGCGGGAATTCGGCGTGGGTTTGGCGGCGGAGGAGGAGCTCATCGCGCGGCATTTTGCCAGCGGCGCCAGTAGTCGAAGGCCACTCGGAAGGTGCCCAGTTGCACCTGCACGGTCTCGGCGATATCGCTGGCGTAGCCGCCGGCCATGGCGAAGGCCACGGGAATGCGGCGCTGCCAGGTCCAATCGAAGACCCGACGGTCTCGTGCCTCCAGGCCGTCGAAGCTGAGTTTCAGGCGCCCGAGGCGGTCGCGCTCGAAGGGGTCGGCGCCGGCGAGATAGATGACGAGTCCGGGAGAGAAGCGGCGGTCGAGTTCGTCCAGAGCGTGCTCCAGGGCAGTGAGGTAGTCGGCGTCGCCGCAGCCATCGGGCAGTTCGACGTCCAGGTCGCTGGCCTCCTTGCGGAAGGGAAAGTTCTTCTGGCCGTGCATCGAGAGCGTGAAGACGCTCGGGTCATTGCGGAAGATGCTGGCGGTGCCGTTGCCCTGGTGAACGTCCAGGTCGATCACCGCGACCTTCAGTTGCCGGCCGGTGCGGCCGTGCTCCGCCTGCATCAGCCGGGCCGCGACGGCCGCGTCGTTGAAGACGCAGAAGCCGCCACCCTTGTCGGCATAGGCGTGGTGCGTGCCGCCTGCCATGTTTGCCGCGATGCCGCCGGCGAATGCGGCCCGGCAGGCGGCGATGGTGGCGCCTGTGGAGCGGCGCGAGCGCTCGACCATCGCCTCGCTCCAGGGAAAGCCGATCTCGCGCATCGCCTGCGGGCTCACGCTGTCGTCGTTGATGGCGGCGATCCACTGGGGGGTGTGGGCCAGCGCCAGCTCGCCGTCGCTGGCGCGCGGAGCCTGGTCCATCTCGACGGCGGGCAGGTGCTCCTCGAGGCGGTCGCGCAGCAAGGCGTAGCGCGACATGGGGAAGCGATGCCCCGGCGGCAGGGGCAAAACGAACTGGCCGGAATAGAAGGCGCGCATGTCCGGCATTCTGCGATGCGGGCCGATTTAGAAAGCGACCTCTAGATTGCTGCACAGCAGCAAAAACCCCTTGATCGCAGAACTCAGCTGCCTATACTTGAGGCCATGCTGCACCGCAACAAAGACGACGAGGCGCAGCGCAACGTGAATCGACCACCATCCCTTCTGGAGATCCCAAATGGCCCTGACCGCTGACCAAATCCTCGCCGCCCAAAAAGCAAACCTCGAAACCCTGTTCGGCCTGACCACCAAGGCTTTCGAAGGCGTCGAGAAGCTCGTCGAACTGAACGTGACCGCTTCGAAGGCTGCCCTGGCCGAAGCCGCCGGCACCGCCCAAGCCGCCCTGAACGTCAAGGACGCGCAAGAACTGCTGACGCTGCAAGCCAGCCTGTTCCAGCCCCTGGCCGAAAAGACCGCTGCCTACAGCCGTCACCTGTACGACATCGCTCAAGGCACCGGCGCAGAATTCTCCAAGGCTTTCGAAGCCAAGGCCTCTGAAGCCCAGCAAGCCTTCGTCGGCCTGGTCGACAGCGCTTCCAAGAACGCACCCGCCGGTTCGGAAACCGCCGTTGCCGTCCTGAAGAGCGCCGTGGCTGCCGCCAACAACGCATTCGAATCGGTCCAGAAGGCTGTCAAGCAAGCCTCCGACGTCGCCGAAGCCAACTTCAACGCCGTGTCGACGCAAGCCGTCGCCGCCGCCAAGACGGCCACCGCTTCGCGCAAGCGCTAAGCACCAGCCACACCAGTTGTCTCCTTGGGTCCTCACGGATCCAATTCAGGGCCTCATCTTCGGATGAGGCCTTTTTTTTGGAGCTTTGTTGCTCGCCCCCAGGCTTCGCGCACTTCGTCTCGCTCCTCCCTCCCCCTACCGGGGGCAACATCAGCGGCCCGGCAAAGCCGGTTCCGCGGTGTTTCTCGCCGTTCGGGTGTCTTCGATAATGCATGCCTTAATTCAGGAGACTCTTCATGCAGATCGACGGCAAGGTTTTTATCGTGACCGGTGGCGCTTCGGGCCTCGGCGAAGGTGCGGCGCGCATGCTGGCCGCGAACGGCGGCAAGGTGGTGATCGCCGACATGCAGGCTGACAAGGGCGAAGCCGTCGCCAAGGACATCGGCGGGGTTTTCGTCAAATGCGACGTGAGCCAAGAAGCTGATGGCCAAGCCGCCGTTGCGGCCGCCACGAAGCTCGGCAAGCTGGTCGGCCTGGTCAACTGCGCGGGCATCGCGCCGGCCGAGAAGACCGTCGGCAAGAACGGCCCGCACGCCCTGGCCGTCTTCAGCAAGACCGTCACGGTCAACCTGATCGGCAGCTTCAACATGATCCGCCTCGCGGCCGACGCGATGAGCAAGAACGATCCCGAAGCCACCGGCGAACGCGGCGTGCTGATCTCGACCGCCTCGGTCGCCGCCTACGACGGCCAGATCGGCCAGGCCGCCTACAGCGCCTCGAAGGGCGGCGTGGTCGGCATGACGCTACCGATCGCCCGCGACCTTGCGCGCAACGGCATCCGCAACATGACCATCGCCCCCGGCATCTTCGGCACGCCCATGCTCTTCGGCATGCCGCAGGAAGTGCAGGACGCGCTGGCCGCCAGCGTGCCGTTTCCGTCGCGCCTCGGTACGCCCGAGGACTACGCCAAGCTCGCCAAGCACATCATCGAGAACGACATGCTCAACGGCGAGGTGATTCGTCTGGACGGAGCAATTCGACTCCCTCCACGCTGACACCGGGCACCGCAGGCGGCACGGCCGTGCTGCCGGTGCGGTCCAGCCGCTCGTACTGGGCGATCACCTGGGCGCCCAGCAGTACGAGCGTGGCGGCGATCTCCAGGCTCAGCAGCACCACGATCGCCGTGGTGAGCGAGCCGTAGACCACATTGACCTGCGACAAGGTCGAGAAGTACCAGATCAGCACTCGCCGCGTCGCCTCCCAGAGCAGCGCGGCGGTCACGCCGCCCAGCAGCGCATGGCGCAGCGACATGCGGCCGGCCGGCATCACGAGGTAGAGCGAGGTCAGCATGAAGATCTCGCCGCCCAGTCCCAGCAGGTACAACAGCAGCCCCGACACGCCGGAGAGCGACCATTCGCGCCCGAACAGATCCACGCTCTCCTGCCCCACCAGTTGCAGCGCGCCCGACACCAGCGTGACCAGGAGCAGCCCCACGCAGAGGCACAGGATGTAGATATATGGCATGGCCACCGAGACCAGGAAGTGGCGCTTGTGGTCGGCCTTGCGGTGGTGAAAGATCACCGCCATCGCGCTTTCGAGGATGCTGAAGGCGAGCGAGCTGAAGAAGATCATGGTCACCAGCAGCACCGGGCCCATCACGTCGCGGTGGTCGAGAAAGCTCGACAGCTCCGTCACGATCGCCTTCGATTGCCCCGGCAGCAGCCACTCGAGATACCGGCCGATGGTGCGCAGCAGTTCCGCCTGCTCGATCACGTGCGACATCGCGATCACGCTCACGATCAGGAGCGGCACGATGGACAGCAGCGCGTAATACGCCACCGCCCCCGCGAGCAGCAACCCCTGGTTGGCGCGGAAGGCCTTCAGGGCGTCCCAGAAGAATCGGAGCGGGTGGCGCAGCAGCGGTGCGACGTGTTGCAATGGGTTGGGCGTCGTCATGCGTATGGGAATCCGGATCGCGTTCAGTATGCCGCCCACCCACAGGAGGCCGGCCGCTTGCGTATGATTTGCCGCTCTTCGCCTACATGACCATCCCCGCTTCATTTATCCAGGAACTCATCGCGCGCGCCGATGTGGTCGAGATCGTCGGCCGCTATGTGCCGCTCAAGAAGGCCGGCGCCAATTTCATGGGGCTGTGCCCCTTTCACGGCGAGAAATCCCCCTCTTTTTCCGTCAGCCCGACCAAGCAGTTCTATCACTGCTTCGGCTGCGGGGTGCACGGCAACGCCATCGGCTTTCTCATGGAGCACGCGGGCATGGGCTTCGTCGAGGCGGTGCACGATCTCGCCGGCCAATACGGCCTGCAGGTGCCCGAAGACGACGCCTCCCCCGCCGAGCGCGCCCGCGCCGCCAGCCAGCGCCAGAAGCAGGCCACGCTGACCGACGTGCTCGAAAAAGCCGGCGAGTCGTACCGCAAGTCGCTGCGGCAGGCGCCCGGTGCCATCGAGTACCTCAAGGGCCGGGGCGTCTCCGGCGAAGTGGCCAAGCAGTTCGGCATCGGCTATGCGCCCGCGGGCTGGCGGGCGCTGGCCAGCGTGTTCCCCGACTACGACGATCCGCTGCTCGCCGAGAGCGGCCTCGTGATCGTGAACACCGAAGACGGCCAACTCGAGGCCAGCGAGGCCAAGCGCTACGACCGCTTCCGCGACCGCGTGATGTTCCCGATCCGCAACGTCAAGGGCGAATGCATCGGTTTCGGCGGGCGGGTGCTCGGCGACGAAAAACCCAAGTACCTGAACTCGCCCGAAACGCCCGTGTTCAGCAAGGGCCGCGAGCTCTACGGCCTCTACGAGGCGCGCGCCGCCTTCCGCGACCGCGGCTACGCGCTGGTCACCGAGGGCTACATGGACGTGGTCGCCCTCGCGCAACTCGGCTTTCCGAACGCAGTGGCCACGCTCGGCACCGCCTGCACGACCGAGCATGTGCAGAAGCTCTTCCGTTTCACCGAATCGGTGGTTTTCAGCTTCGACGGCGACGCCGCCGGCCGCCGCGCCGCGCGCAAGGCGCTCGACGGCGCCCTGCCCTATGCCACCGACGTGCGCAGCATCAAGTTCTTGTTCCTGCCTGCCGAGCACGATCCCGACAGCTTCATCCGCGAACACGGCGCCGAGGCTTTCGCCCGCTTCGTGGCCGAGGCCACGCCGCTGTCGCGCTTCATGCTCGAAGCCGCCCGCGAAGGCTGCGACTTGACCACCGCCGAAGGCCGGGCTCACATGACCAGCAACGTGCGCCCGCTCTGGAGTGCGATGCCGGACGGCGCGCTCAAGCGGCAGTTGCTGAGCGAGATCGCCACGCTGGTGCAGCTCGACGCGGCAGCACTTTCGGACCTGTGGGCCTCCACGCCCGGCCCGCGCAAGGTGGCGGCCCCGCCCGCACCGCGCCATAGCGAATCGGCAGACGACGACGGCGGCTACCCGGACATGCCGCCGCCCATGGAATACGAGGCGCCGCGCTACGAAAGCGATAGCAAACCGCGCAAATTCGTCAAGGGTAAGCGCTGGGGTGGCAAGTTCGAAGAACCCATCGAGCCACTGCGCGGACGCGGCAAGCCGCCAAGCCGGCCCGACGTGGCGGTGCGGCTGCTGCTGTCGAACATGGCGCAGTGGGACGCGCTCTCGCACGAGTTGCATCTCATGCTGTGCGACCTGCCCGGCTTGCATGGGGCGCTCTTCACCTGGCTCGACAGCCAGTTGCACGAGCACGGTGTGCAACCCTGGGCGGCGCTCCGCGAAGGCATGCGAGGGCTGGATTTCGAGGCGCTGGCCGAGCGGCTCATGAGCGTCGCCGATGCGGCGCCGGTGCCCGAGGGCGAAGAGGAACAGCATTTGGCCGACGCGGCCAAGGAGCTTTCCAGCGTGCTCGATTTCATGCTGGACGACCGCCTCAAGGCTCAGCAGAGCGAAGCGATCGCTGCGGTCGGGAAAGACCCGAAAGCGCTGGAGCGCTACAAGGCGCTCGAAGCTCGGCGGTTGGAATTACGCAACCGCCTGAGTCCGCGCGGTTCAGAAACTGCTTGAAATTTGTGCAATACGCTATAATGTAGGGCTTCGCAACTGGCGAAATCAGACAAGAGCGACAGCAGCACCTCCGGGCCGACCCCTAGCGCAACGCACTCCAACGGTAAATTCCGGCGGAAAGGGTCAATAACCGCAAGGACTGCACACCAAATGTTCGCCCGACATCTTGTCTGCCGAGGAATTTAATTCCTCGTTCCCAATTGTTTTATGTCCGTGCCTGTGCGCGGGCCGTGGTGGCGCTGCCTGAATAGCAGTGCGCCTGTGATTTCCGCTTGTCCATTCTTGTCGTAACGAGGTCGTATGCCCAGTTCAAAGAAGCCTGCTATTTCACTCGCCAAAAGCGTCGCCAAAAAGCCTGTAGCAGAGAAACCGTTGAAAGCCGGCACGACGCCGGCATCTAAGACGGGTGCCGCCGCGTCCAAATCGGCATCCGCAACGAAAGTGAAAACCGTGCCCACGAAAACGACCACCCTCGACGATCCCAAGAAAGTCGCCGCTCCCGCCGCCAAAAAAGTCGGCCGTCCCCCCAAGGCTGCCGGCGCCGCCGCACCTGCCACCGGCGCCAAGCGCGGCCGCAAGCCCAAGGCCGGCAACGACGCGCCCGAGAGCGATGTCGACCTGTCGGACATCGAGGAAGACCTGGCCGGTGACGAGCCGGCGGTTGCCACGACCACCGAAGAGAAGGTCAAGCCGCTGCGCATGAAGATCAGCAAGGCGAAGGAACGCGCCTTGATGAAGGAGTTCGGCCTCGACGAGACCGTGCTCTCCGAAGAAGACCTGGCCAAGCGCCGCTCGCGCCTGAAGACCCTGATCACGCTGGGCAAGACCCGCGGCTACCTCACGCACGGCGAAATCTCCGATCACTTGCCCGACAAGCTGGTCGACGCCGAGACCATGGAAGTCGTGGTCACCATGCTCAACGACATGGGCGTGGCGGTGTACGAGCAAACGCCCGACGCCGAAACCCTGCTGCTGAACAACACCGCGCCCACCGCCACCACGGTGGAAGAAGCCGAGGAAGAAGCCGAAGCGGCCCTGTCCACGGTGGACAGCGAATTCGGCCGCACCACCGACCCGGTCCGCATGTACATGCGCGAAATGGGCACGGTCGAGCTGCTGACGCGCGAAGGCGAAATCGAAATCGCCAAGCGCATCGAAGGCGGCCTGATGGCCATGATGGAAGCCATCTCGGCCTCCCCCGCCACCATCGCCGAAATCCTGCGCCTGGCCAATGAAATCCGCGAAGGCAAGGTCGTCATCTCGACCATCGTGGACGGCTTCTCGAACCCCAACGAGGCCGACGACTACGTGGCCGAAGAAGACTTCGACGAATTCGACGAAGAAGACGACGACGACGGCAAGGGCGGCTCCAAGGCCCTCACCAAGAAGCTCGAAGAACTCAAGCGCGACGCGCTCGAGCGCTTCGACCGCATCGCCGGCATGTTCGAGAAAGTCCACAAGATCTACGACAAGGAAGGCTACGGCACGCCCGCGTACGTCAAGGCCCAGGAGGCCCTGTCCGAAGAGCTGATGACCATCCGCTTCACGGCCAAGACCATCGAGAAGCTGTGCGACTTGGTGCGCACGCAGGTGGACGACGTGCGCAAGAAGGAACGCGAACTGCGCCGCATCATCGTGGACAAGTGCGGCTTCCCGCAGGACGAGTTCATCCGCGACTTCAGCGGCTACGACAAGAACGGCAATCGCATCGCGTCGAACCTCCTGAACCTGAAGTGGGTCGAGAAGCAGGCCGCAGCCGGCAAGCCCTGGAGTGCCGTGCTCGCGCGCAACATTCCGCCGGTGCAGGAACTGCAGCAGCGCCTGGCCGACATCCAGTCGCGCGTGGTGGTGCCGCTCACGCAGTTGAAGGACATCAACAAGCGCATGAACGAAGGCGAATCGTCTTCGCGCGATGCCAAGAAGGAAATGATCGAGGCCAACCTGCGCCTCGTGATCTCTATTGCCAAGAAGTACACCAACCGCGGCCTGCAGTTCCTCGACCTGATCCAGGAAGGCAACATCGGCCTCATGAAGGCGGTCGACAAGTTCGAATACCGTCGCGGCTACAAATTCTCGACGTACGCGACGTGGTGGATTCGCCAGGCGATCACCCGCTCGATCGCCGACCAGGCGCGCACCATCCGTATTCCGGTGCACATGATCGAGACGATCAACAAGATGAACCGCATCTCGCGCCAGCACTTGCAGGAGTTCGGCTTCGAGCCCGACGCCGGCATCCTGGCCGCCAAGATGGAGATCCCGGAAGACAAGATCCGCAAGATCATGAAGATCGCGAAAGAGCCGATCTCGATGGAAACCCCCATCGGCGACGACGACGATTCGCACCTGGGCGACTTCATCGAGGACAGCAGCAACACGGCGCCCATCGAAGCCGCAATGCAGGCGGGCCTCCGCGATGTGGTCAAGGACATCCTCGACTCGCTCACGCCGCGCGAAGCCAAGGTGCTGCGCATGCGCTTCGGCATCGAGATGTCGACCGACCACACGCTGGAAGAAGTCGGCAAGCAGTTCGACGTGACCCGCGAGCGCATCCGTCAGATCGAAGCCAAGGCGCTGCGCAAGCTCAAGCACCCGTCGCGTTCGGACAAGCTGCGCAGCTTCATCGATACGCTCTGATGAGCCAACGGCTTTGTCTGGCAGCAATGCCGGACGGGCTCAAAAAAAGGCCCGGAACCGCACATGCGGTTCCGGGCCTTTTTTTTGGCCGATGCGTCGTTCGTTCTCAGAGCGCCGCGAGCCCCTCCACCAGCGCTTCCCGGTTCAGCTTGCGCTGCTCGCCGCGCGACCACGAGAAGATGTCGTAGCCGTTGCTGTAGAGCACCGTGCCGTCCGGCGCGAGATCGAAGTGCGCCACGTGCGAGGCGACCACGCGCGGGCTTGCGCGGCGGCCTTCCTGCGCGATCAACTGCCACGAGCCCGGCACGAGATTGCCTGCGTACTGCGGGTCGTTGCGCACCTTTGAGAGTTCGATCATCCGGCCGTGCAGCCAGAGCTGGCCCAGGTCCTGGTCGAGCTCTGGGGTGCGCGGCCCGCCGGCCGAACGCAGCGGCTCCTTGCCGTAGATCATCGAGAAGAAGTTGAGATACCCGAAGACCGCCTTGCCCAGGCGCAGCGGCATCATCAGCGTGTCTTTCACCGCGCCGCCCGCACGCTCGTGGGCGGGCTTTTCCACCGGGCGACGGATGGCGTAGAGCGTTCCGTCGGCCGCGATGCGCGGGGCGATGAAATCCCATTCGGGGTCGTCCAGCAGGCTGTCCATCTGCGCGCTCTTGTAGTCGAGCCAGTTCACCGTCGAATGCGCCATCGCGACGACGCCGCCGTGGGTTGGATGCCGCGCCACGCCGCACGACTGATAAACCAGCGTCGAGGCCGAGCCCGGCATCACGGCCGGCGCAGCGTCCAAGCTGTCGCCGCCGGTGATCGCGCCCTTGGCGTTGCCCTCTTCGTCGAACACCTCCAGTTGCGCGGTGCCGTCGGGCAAGCCGACGGCCAGCACGAGGTGGCGAGTCTCGGGCACGTAGGTGAGGCCGAGCACCGGCGTTTGTTGCCGGTGGAAGAGCCGGATCTCGCGCTTGTCGTCGAGTTCGTAGCGGAAAAGACCGATGCTGCGTCCCACCGTCAGCACGTAATAGATGCTGCGCGGCCCGCCGCGGCAGACGTGCAGGAAACGCGCCGGCGCCATCGCCCCGCCCGGCCCGCCGCGGCCCCAGAGCGATGCGCCCGAGAGCATGCCGGTGGACTCCTCGCGCTCCGCGTGCTTCCATGACGTGGTGCGGCGGCTGTCGGCCTCGCGCTGGAGCAGTTCGCGCGCAAATGGCGATTCGATCTGCACCGGCGGGGCATCGCCGCTGCGCAGCCAGAGTTCGCCGCGGGTGATCGACAGGAATTCCGAAATCATCTTTTCCCTCCTTCTTCTTCAACGCATGCAGGCGCGCAGTTTAGTGGCCGGCCGGCGCCAGCAGCCCTTCGGCGCGTCTGCTACGCTCGCACTCTTTCGGTGCGTACCTCGCGCGCCATTCTTCTCTCCCATCACGACATGAATCCCGACGCCGACAAACTCTGGCAGGCCCCGCGTTGGGCGCTGGCCGTCCTGCTGGCGGTGCTCGGCATGCTCGGGCCCTTTTCCATCGACACCTACATCCCGGCCTTCTCGGGCATCGCGCAATCCATCGGCGCGACGCCCGCCGAGATGCAGCAGACGCTCTCGGCCTACCTCTTCGGCTTTGCGTTCATGAACCTGTTCCACGGGGCGCTCTCGGACAGTTTCGGCCGCCGGCCCGTGGTGCTGTGGGGCCTTGCGGTGTTCACCATCGCCTCGCTGGGCTGCGCGCTGTCGCAGACCATCACGCAGCTCGTGCTGTTCCGCGGGCTGCAGGGGCTGTCGACCGGCGCGGGCATCGTGGTCTCGCGCGCGGTGATCCGCGACATGTTCCCGCCCGCCGAGGCGCAGCGGGTGATGAGCCAGGTGACGATCTACTTCGGCGTGGCGCCGGCCATCGCGCCGATCATCGGCGGCTTCCTGTTCGTGCATGCGGGCTGGCACGCGGTGTTCTGGTTCCTCGTGGCCGTGGGCGTGGTGCTGTTCGTCGCCAACTACAAGCTGCTGCCCGAGACGCTGCACGCCTCGCACCGCCAGTCGTTCCATGTGCGCCACCTGATGCACGGCTACTGGGACCTGTGCTCCGATCCGCGCTTCCTGCTGCTCGCGCTCGCGAGCGGCGTGCCGTTCAACGGCATGTTCCTCTACGTGCTGGCCGCGCCCGCGTTCCTCGGCGACCACCTCGCGTTGCAGCCGCAGCAGTTCTTCTGGTTCTTCCTTCTGACCATCGGCGGCATCATGCTCGGCGCGCGCGCCAGCGGCCGCATGGCCGGCAAGGTCACGCCCAAGCGCCAGATCCGCGACGGCTTCCTCATCATGCTGGTGACCTCGGTGGTCAACGTGGGGGCCAACTTCTTCTTCGACGCGCACGTGGCCTGGGCGCTGTGGCCGCTCGCGGTGTTCGCCTTCGGCTGGGCGCTGATGGTGCCGGTGGTCACGCTGCTCGTGCTCGACCTGCACCCCGAGCGCCGCGGCATGGCCTCGTCGCTGCAGGCGGTGATCGGTTCGACCGCCAACGGCGTCGTCGCTGGCGCGATCGCGCCGCTGGTGATGCACTCCACGCTGGCGCTTGCGGTCACCTCCACGCTGATGCTCGCCATCGGCCTGGTCGCCTGGGTCTGGCTGCACGGGCGCTGGCCGGAGATCGGGCGCAGCCTCGCCAACGAAACCTGAGAAGGTGTGAACGAATCCGCCATGCCCGCTCATCCCGCCCAGACACACCCGCTCGGCGTTGCAAATGCTCGCCATAGCCCGAGCTATGGCTGCGCTTTGCGCCTTGATCGGGCGCGCCTGGGCGGGCTGCTCGGGCACGCCGAATTCATTCACACCTTCTGAAAGGAACGTCTCGATGCGGCTCTCCGCAGTCCTGACCTACGCGCGCGCCTGGCTGCCAGGCCGCACCACCGTCGACATGCGCGAGCGCCTGCGCGCCGTGTGCGGCGCGGCCATCGGCCTCTTCGTCACCGCGGTGCTGTGCCGCTGGCTGGCCGGACCGCTGGGCAGCGCGGTGTGGCTGATCGCGCCGCTGGGTGCGAGCGCCGTGCTGGTGTTCGCGGTGCCTGCGAGCCCGCTCGCGCAACCCTGGCCAGTGATCGGCGGCAACACGCTGTCGGCCGTGGTCGGCATCGCGAGCGTGAGCTTCATTCCCGATCCGGCCCTCGCCGCCGCCATCGCGGTGGCCGGCGCCATCGGCGTGATGTTCTTCGCGCGCTGCCTGCATCCACCGGGCGGCGCGGCTGCGCTGCTCGCGGTGCTCACGCACACCACGCATTTCTCGTCGGCGCTCTTTCCGTTCTTCACCAATTCGCTGCTGCTGGTGCTGGCCGGCGTGGCCTACAACTCGCTCACCGGCCGGCGCTATCCGCATGTGCAGGTGGCGCAGCCGCCGCGCGCGGACGCCCGCTTCAGCCAGGCCGACATCGACGCGGTGCTGGCCCGCTACAACCAGGTGCTGGACATCAGCCGCGACGACCTCGAATCGCTGATCCAGCAGACCGAGCTCGAGTCATACAAGCGGCGCCTGGGCACGCTCGATTGCGGCGACATCATGTCGCCCAACCCGATCTCGGTGGAGTTCGGCACACCGCTGCAGGAGGCCTGGGCGCTGATGCACGAGAAGCGCATCAAGGCGCTGCCGGTGACCGACCGCACGCGCCGCGTGGTGGGCATCGTCACGCAGGCCGACTTCTTCCGGCAGCTCGACCTGCAGCACCACGAGGGCATTGCGGGCCGGCTGCGCGACCTCATCCGCGCGACGCGCACCGTGGTGTCGAACAAGCCCGAGGTGGTCGGCCAGATCATGACGCGCCAGGTGCGCGTGGCCAGCGCCGAGCGGCCGGTGGTCGACCTCGTGCCGCTTTTTTCCGAAGGCGGCCACCACCATATCCCCATCATCGACGGTGAAAAGCGCCTCACCGGCATGATCACGCAGTCCGATTTCGTGCGCGCCCTCTACCGTGCCGTGCGGCCGGAAAACTGAAACCTCTTTTTTGTTTTCACCAAGGAGCGCACATGGCCTGGGTCGTATTGCTGGTGGCGGGTCTGCTTGAAATGGGATGGGCCATCGGCCTCAAGTACACCGAAGGATTCACGAAGTTCTGGCCCTCGGTCGGCACCGTGATCTCGATGATCCTCAGCATCGTGCTGCTGGGCTGGGCGATGCGCTCGCTGCCCGTGGGCACGGCCTACGCGGTGTGGACCGGCATCGGCGCCGTGGGCACGGTGATCCTGGGCATCGTGCTGTTCCACGAGCCGGCCAATGCGGCGCGGCTCGCGTGCGTGGGGTTGATCGTGGCGGGCATCCTCGGGCTCAAGCTCACGAGCCCTGCGTGAATCCGCTGGCTTATTCCAGCACCACGTTCGCCTTCTTCACGAGCGCCGCATAGCGCGCGGCCTCGCTGCGGAAATAGCTCGCAGCCTCTTCGGCCGAGGTGGGCTTGATGACGTTGCCCTGCTTGTCCATCGCCTCGCGCACCTCGGCCGTGGTGAAGGCGGCCACCACGGCGTCGTGCACGCGCTTGATGTCGGCGGCCTGCATCTTCGGTGGGCCGATCACCGCGAACCAGCCTTCGACCACGTAGTTCGGCAAGCCCTGCTCCGCGATCGTCGGGATGTCCGGCGCGGCCGGCGAGCGTGCCGGCCCGCAGACGCCGATGGCACGCAGCGCGCCGCTCTTGATGTGCTGCTGCACCGCAGGCAGCGCGACCACGCCGATCTCGACCTGCCCCGCCATCATGTCGGTCACCATCGGGCCGGTGCCTTTGTACGGAATGTGGCGCGCCTTCACGCCGGCCTCGTCCATGAACATCTCGCCGGCCAAGTGGATGATGGTGCCGTTGCCCGACGAGGCGTAGTTGTAGCCCTCGGGCTTGGCGCGCAGCAGCGCCACGAGCTCCTTCACGTTCTTGGCGGGCAGCTTCGGATTCACCATCAGCACCAGCGGCGTCGCGCCCACCACGCTGATCGGCGTGATGTCGTTGATCGCGTCGAACGGCATCTTCTTGAACACGCTCGGGTTGATCACATGGTTGTTCGACACCATGCCCAGCGTGAGCCCGTCGGGCGCCGCCTTGACGATGGCCGCGGTGCCGGTGATGCCACCCGCGCCCGGCATGTTCTCGATCACCACCGGCTGGCCGAAGGCCTTGCCGAGCGCCACCGAGGCGGCGCGCACGATGTTGTCCACGCCCGAGCCGGCGCTGATCGGCAGGATGAAGCGGATCGGTTTGTCGGAGCCCTGCGCGAGCGCGGGGAATGCGGCGAGCGCCGCGGCGCCAGCGCCCAAGCTCAGCATCGCGCGGCGGTTCATCGGAAAAAGGTTCGGGGTCATGGTCTTGTCTCTCGTATTGTTTTTGATGAAGCTATCAGGCGATGGCCGCGTCGGCCTGCATCGCCGCGATCTGCGCGCCTTCGTAGCCCAGTTCGGCCAGCAGCTCGCGCGTGTGTTCGCCCAGCGTCGGCGGATGCAATCGCACGCCCAGGCGCTCGCCGCCGAGCGTGATCGGGAACAGCGTGGTCTGCGCCATCTCGCCGGCGCGCTCGCCGTCGGGCAGGCGGATGTCCGCCAGGCCGCCGGTGGCCTTCAGGTGCGGATCGGCATACAGGTCCTCGGGCCGTGTGATCGGTGCGAACGGCAAGCCACGCGCCTCGAAGATCGCCGACAGCTCGGCCGCCGAACGGTCGGCGAGCCGGGCGCGCAGGTCGGCCAGCAGCGTGGGTCGCAGGCGCACGCGGTCGTTGTTCGTGCGCAAGGCCGGGTCGGCCTTGAGGTCGTCGAAGCCCAGCGCGTCGCAGAACACCGTCCATTGCGCGTCGCTCACCGCGGCCAGGAAGATCTGCTCGCCGTCCTTCACGGTGAACACGTCGTACAGCGCCCAGGCCGAGATGCGCTCGGGCATCGGCGCGGCCGCCTGCCCCGTGATCGCGTACTGCAGCATGTGCTGGCCGACCAGGAACACGTTGTTCTCGAACAGCGCCGACTGCACCTCCTGCCCCTTGCCCGTTTCGGCGCGCTGCATCAGCGCGGCGATGGCGCCGATGGCGCCGAACATGCCGCCCATGATGTCGTTCACGCTCGTGCCCGCGCGCAGCGGATCGCCGGGGCGCCCCGTCATGTAGGCAAGACCGCCCATCATCTGCACCACCTCGTCGAGCGCGGTGCGGTGCTCGTAGGGGCCGGGCAAAAAACCCGTGTGGTTCACGTACACAAGCCGCGGATTGAGCTTGCCGAGCGCGGCGTAGCCCAGGCCGTACTTGTCCATCGTGCCGGGGCGGAAGTTCTGCGCCACCACGTCGGCGGTGGCGCACAGGCGCAGCGCCGCCTCGAGCCCCTGCGGATTGCGCAGGTCGAGCGCGATGCTCTTCTTGTTGCGGTTGAACATCGGGAAGAAGCCCGCGCCCGCGCCCAGCAGGTGCCGCGTGCGGTCGCCGTCGATCGGCTCGACCTTGATCACTTCCGCGCCCAGGTCCGCGAGGACCATGCCGCAGGTCGGGCCCATCACCATGTGCGTGAACTCGACCACACGCGGATGCCGGTGAGCGGCAGGCGTTTTTCTTCCGTGCTCATGCCGCGACGCCTTCCGCAGGTGCAAAGGTCTTCGGGAAACCCGCGCGCCACACCGTGCCCTGCAGCGTCTCGCCGTCGAGCCAGCCGGCCACGCGTTCTCTCAGGTCGAGCAGCTTCGGCAGGTCGACGCCGGTGGCGACGCCCATGCTCTCGAGCATGAAGACGAGATCTTCGGTATCGACGTTGCCGCTCGCGCCCGGCGCATGCGGGCAGCCGCCGATGCCGGCCAGGCAGGCGTCGAAGCGCGTGATGCCGACCTCCAGCGCCGCGTAGACATTGGCGAGCCCGAGGCCGCGCGTGTCGTGGAAATGGCCGCACCAGAGCCGGTCGCCCGCGATGCGCAGCGCGCGTTCGAACAGACTGCGCACCATCGCCGGATCGGCATAGCCCACCGTGTCCGCAAGGCTCACGCGGTCGGCGCCAGCGTCGAGCAGCGCCTGCATCAGGCGCAGCACTTCGTCGGGGTCGACATGACCCTGGATCGTGCAGCCGAACGCGGTGCCCACGCCGCCGTCGATCAGCGTCTTCGAGCCCGCCGCATCGCGCGCGGCGCGCATGCGGCCGACTTCGGCCACCACCTCGTCGGGTGTCTTGCGCAGGTTGGCGAGGCTGTGCGCGTGGCTCGCCGAGAGCGGCACCATCATCAGATCGGCCTCGCCCGCGATGGCACGCTCCGCACCCTTGAGGTTGGGCACGAGCACCGAGGCGAAAAGGCCCGGCAGCGTCTTGGCATACGCCAGCAATTCGGCCGTGTCCGCCAGCTGCGGCAGCAGGTGCGCCGGCACGAAGGAGCCCACTTCGATCTCGCGCTGGCCGGCCGCGTGCGCATCGCGGATCCATTCGAGCTTGCGTGCGGTGGGCAGCACGCGGGCGATGCTCTGGAGCCCGTCGCGCAGGCCCGCTTCGCGAATGACCGCGCGCGGCGGCAGGAAAGCGTGAATCAAGTTTTGTCTCCGTCGTGAGGGGTACGGCGCCGATGTTAGAAGTTCCGATTTGGTCCAGAATGTATATTTTGGAAGCCAATTGCTTCCCAAACGGAACACCACAAACACCATGAGAGACCTCGACCTGACCACCCTGCGGCTCTTCGTCGCCGTCTGCGAAACCCGCAGCATCGCGCGCGCCGGCGAGCAGGCCAGCATCGTCGGCTCGGCGATCAGCAAGCGCCTCGCGCAGCTGGAAGACACGGTCGGCACGCCCTTGCTGCTGCGCAAGCGACGCGGCGTGGTGCCGACGCCGGCCGGCGAAACGCTGCTCGAACACGCCCGCGCCATGCTCGGCAGCGCCCACCGCATCGAGCGCGACATGGCGGCCTACGCCGGCGGTGCGCGCGGGCATGTGCGCATCCTGGCCTCGGCCTCGGTGATGGCGGAATCGCTGGCCGAGGACGTGGCCGGTTTCCTTCAGGACCCCGCGCACCGCAACATCCGCGTCGACATGGAAGAGCGCGTGAGCCCCGAGATCGTTCGCGGCATCCGCGAGGGCATCGCATCCATCGGCCTGTGCTGGGACGCGGCCGATCTTGAGGGCTTGGAGCGGCGCGACTACCGCTCGGACCACCTGGCGATCGTTGCCCACCCGTCGCACCCCGTCGCCCGCCACGACGCGGTGCGCTTCGAGCAGGTGCTCGACCACGAATTCGTCGGCATGCCCGCGCTGAGCGCCGTGCAGCTGATGCTCGCGCGCGAGGCGGCCGTGGCCGGCAAGCCGCTGGTGTACCGCGTGCTGGTGTCCAACTTCGACGCGGCGCTGCGCGTGGTGCGCGCCGGGCTGGCCATCAGCGTGGTGCCGGCGGAAGTGGCGCGGCCTTTCGCCGATGCGTTCGGCCTGCGCCTGATGCCGCTCACCGACGACTGGGCGCGACGGCGCTTCGCGATCTGTTTCCGGGGCGAGGCGGCGCTGTCGCCCTCGGCGCAATTGCTGGTCACGCACCTCGAACGGTGCGCGACGGACCGCAAGGCAGACGCCTGATCTGACCGATAACAGAAACGATCCATTGCGGCGGCGGTGGTTTTTGTTTCGTTTTCCGCAACCTAACATCCGGTCTGTTCGCTGTCACCCTCATCCAACCGACCGAAAGACCGCCATGTTCCGCAGAGCCCTGATTTCCGCCGCCGCCCTTTCCGCCACCTTGGCGCTCGCGCCGCTGGCGGCCAACGCCGCCGGGCCGCTCAAGCTCGATGTCTACAACCCCGGCACCAAGTCGATGTTCCCGGTGTCGTCCGAGCTCGTCACCGGCCAGACCGATGCCGTGCTGATCGACGCCCAGTTCCAGCGCAACGACGCCGAGGCGCTGGTGCAGAAGATCAAGGCCAGCGGCAAGAAGCTCACCACCGTCTACATCAGCCACAGCGACCCCGACTACTACTTCGGCCTCGACGTGATCCAGACGGCGTTCCCCGACGCGAAGATCGTCGCGACGCCGCAGACCGTGGCCAAGATCCAGGCTTCCAAGGACGGCAAGCTCGCGTACTGGAGCCCGATCCTGAAAGAGAACGCGCCCAAGGCGCTGGTCGTGCCCCAGCCGCTGGCTGGCGACAGCATCGAACTCGAAGGCCAGAAGATCCAGATCGTCGGCCTCGACGGCCCCACGCCCGCGCGCACCTTCGCCTGGATTCCTTCGCTCAAGACGGTGGTCGGTGGCATTTCGGTGCTGGCCAACACCCATGTGTGGGTGGCCGACACGCAGACGCCGGAATCGCGCCGCGACTGGATCAAGACGCTGGGCCGCATCGAAGCCCTGCACCCCAAGGCCGTGGTGCCCGGCCACTATCTGCT
The DNA here is from genome assembly GCF_030815625.1 of Variovorax sp. W1I1. Taxonomy (NCBI): domain Bacteria; kingdom Pseudomonadati; phylum Pseudomonadota; class Betaproteobacteria; order Burkholderiales; family Comamonadaceae; genus Variovorax; species Variovorax sp. W1I1. Next base: position 4,023,322 of record NZ_JAUSWZ010000001.1, read on the forward strand.
GAATGCGGATGGCAGCACGCCCTATTCGCTCGCTTCGGTGAAGTTCACCCGCAGCTATCTGCAGGCCTTCGAGACCGAAGCAAAGAAGGCCAAGGACTCGGCCGCGCTCATCACCGCGATGAAGAAGCGCTACCCGAAGCTGGAAGGCGACTCGTCGCTCGAACTGAGCGCCAAGGTCATCAAGGGAGAAATGAAATGGCCGCAGTGAACGACGCCCCGAGCACGGCAGCCACGCTGCACTACATCTTCGATCCGATGTGCGGCTGGTGCTACGCGGTCGCACCGCTGGTCGAGGCGGCGCGCGACGTGCCTGGCCTCCAGGTCGAAATCCACGGCGGCGGCATGATGACCGGCGCCAACCGGCGCCCGATCAACACGCAATGGCGGGAGTACGTCAAGCCGCACGACCTGCGGATTGCCCAACTCACCGGCCAGCCTTTTGGCGAGCGCTACCTCGAAGGGCTGCTGCGCGACACCGGCGCGACGATGGACTCCGAACCGCCGACCACGGCGATCCTCGCGGCCGAAGCGCTGCGTGCGGGCGGCGGGCTGGACATGGCGCACCGCGTGCAGCAGGCGCACTACGTGGAAGGCCGCCGCATCGCGGATGTCGATGTGCTCAACGCGCTGGCGGTCGAACTCGGTTTCGATGCCGAGGCTTTCGCATCCGCGTTCGCGCGCTTGTCCGGCGAGGCGACCGCGCAGCACATCGCGGCGAGCCGCCAATTGCTCCAGCGCTCGGGCGGCCAGGGGTTTCCGACTTTCGTGCTGGCGCCAGCCGACGGCCCCGCAAGCCGTATCGACATCAGCCCGTGGTTCGGGCGCGCGGACGAATGGAAGGCGCAACTCGCCACCTTCGTCGCGCCACCGCAGGCCGCAGGAGCAGCACCCACCGCTTGCGGCCCCGACGGTTGCGCGATCTAGGCCTTCGCTACTTGGCGCACTGGAAGCTCGCCGCCTGCGACGCATCGCCGCTCACATAGCGCGGCCACAGCGGCCACTCGCACAGCGGTCGCGCGCGGATGGTCTTGAACGGCGGCTGCACTTCCTGCTCGACGAGCTGCAGCCCGCCCGGCGCACGGCCGCGCTCGACCCAGTCGGCCAGCGCGCCGAGCATGTCGACATTGGCCGGCGCGCCGCTGCCCACGTGGTCCACACCGGGCGCGGTATAGAGGCGCATGAAGCGGTCGACGTTGTCGCGGCCCATGCGCGCCACCACCGATTCGTAATAGCGGATGCCGGCGAACGGGCTCTGCGCGTAGTCGGCCATGTGCTCCAGCATCAGCAGCTTGCCGCCGCGCGCGTTGAAGGCGGCGAGGTCGGGGTTGGTCGAATCCATCAGCTGCGACACGGTGGCGATGCGCGCGGCGAAGTCTTCGGCGCGGTAGTTGCGCACGTCGAGCGACGGATTGCGCGCGTAGAAATACTGCAACGCCCCGCTGCCGTAGAACCATGCGATGCCGTTGCTCGGCTGCGGTGGCACGGTCGGCGCGGCGGTGCCGGTCCACCAGGCGTTCCAGCCCCCCATCGAGGCGAAGGCCGGCGTGCCTTCGCCACCGATGCCCCAGCCGGGATATTCGGTCACGCCGTTGGCCAGCGGCACGGGCGAACGCCATGGCGAGCGCAGCGTGCGCACCGCCTGCACCTGTGCATCGTTGAGGCAGTTGTCGCCGCTCGTGCCGGCCGCGCAACGCAGGCTGGCCGGATCGAAGCGCTGCAGGCACGCGACCGGGTTCGACACGATGCGGTCGGCCACGCCGTCCGCGGCATCGCATGACGCGAGCACCGCGTTGTGCACCAGTTGCACCTGCGCGGGCCGCAGCCACCCTTCGCCGAAGGTGGCGATGCCGTTGCGCGTGCCCGCATGCTGCAGACCCGTCCAGTTGATGACCGGCACGCGGCTGAAGATGCCGTCGAAATCCTGCGGATAGCGCTGCGCCATGGTGAGCGCCTCGCGCCCGCCTTCGGAGCTGCCCATGAAGTACAGCCTCTGCGGCGCCTGCCCGTAGGCGCGCTGCATCAGTGCCACCGCCACGTCGCGCACCTTCTTGTACGAGGCGTGCGCAAAGTTGGTCAGCGCCTCGTCGTTGAGCGCGAAGGCTTGCGGCGGCTGGCCCTGCACGTTCTGATGGCCCGAGTCCGTGCCGTAGGTCACGTAGCCTTGCGCGAGCGGCGTGGGCTGGTCGAAGCGGCCGGCCGGCACCAGCGAGAGGCCGGTAATCAGCGTGCCGTTGAAGCCACCGCCGCCGTACTGCACGCTGCGCCCGTTCCACGCGAGCGGCAGGTTGACCTGGAACAGGATCGGCGGCGCGCTCGCATCGAGCGGCGCGATGCGGCCGAGCACCTTGCAGTGCGCGGGCGTCACCGGCGTGATGCGCGACGCGGGGCTGGGCCCGCGCTCCGCGACCGCCAGCGGGGATGCAGCAACGAGCGTTGCCGAGTCGATGGTCGCCGCGCCGCTCGGCAGGCCGATCGCAGCGGGCGCGATCGGCGAAGCGAGGGCGGCGCAGGACGTTGCAGGCTCACCGCCGAGCGTGAGCGCCCTCGGCCCGGTGGGAGTGCCGCATGCGGCGAGCAACGCGGCGGCCGCCAGCATGGCGCCCCCGCAAAACACTGTCTTCGGGGTCGTCATCTGTCTGTCTCCTTTGTTGTTCGCTGCGGCCGCTACCGCGCCACGCCCAGCAGCCGCTCCAGCACCTGCGGCTGGCTGCGCAGTGCCGCCGCGCTGTCGGTGTGAACGATGGTGCCGTGGTCGAGCACCACCGCGTGATCGGAAATCGCGAGGATCGCCTGCGGGTGCTGCTCCACGATGATCGCGGCCAGCCCCTCGTCCTGCGTGATGCGGCGGATGGCGCGCAGCAGCTCTTCCACGATGATCGGCGCGAGGCCTTCGAGCGGCTCGTCGAGCAGCAGCAGCTTGGGGTTCAGCACCAGCGCGCGGCCGACGGCCAGCATCTGCTGCTCGCCGCCCGAGAGCTGCGTGCCGAGGTTGGTCTTGCGCTCGGCCAGGCGCGGGAACATCTCGTAGACGCGCTGCGGATTCCACTTGCCCGGGCGCTCCACGGCAGTGAGGTTCTCGTGCACCGTGAGCGACTTGAAGATGTTGCGCTCCTGCGGCACCCAGCCGATGCCAGCGGCGGCACGCTGATGCGGCGCGAGCTTGTGCAGCGCCTGCCCACCGAGCGCGATGGTGCCGCCGTGCTGTCGCGTGGCGCCGGCCAGCGTGTTGATGAGCGTCGTCTTGCCCGTGCCGTTGCGGCCGAGCAGTGCGAGCGTCTGGCCTTCGCCGAGCGCGAACGCCACGTCGTGCAGCACCACGGCCTCGCCGTAGCCCGCGCTCAGGTTCTCGATGCGCAGCAGTTCAGACATGGGCGTTCTCCGTGCCGTGGCCCAGATAGACCTCTTTCACCTTCGGATCGTTGGCGATGGTCTCGGGGTCGCCCTCGGTCAGGAGCGTGCCGTTGACCAGCACCGTCATGCGGTCGGCGAAGCTGAACACCAGATCCATGTCATGCTCGATCAGCAGGACCGACACGTCGGCCGGCAGTGCGGCCACGGTCTCGAGCAGCTCCTCGCGCTCGCCGGCGGGCACGCCCGCCACAGGTTCATCGAGCAGCAGCACGCGCGGCTCGCAGGCGAGTGCGATGGCGATCTCCAGCAGCCGGCGCTTGCCGTAGGCCATGAACTTCGTCTGCTGCTTCGCGACGTCGGCAAGGTGGAACTGCTCCAGCAGTTGCCCCGCCCGCTCCGCGATCCCCTTGGTGCCGCCGAGCGGCCGCCACCATTGCGCGGCGATGCCCTTCTGCTGCGACACCACGAGCGCCAGCGTCTCCAGCGGCGTCATCGAGTCGAAGAGTTGGTTGATCTGGAAGGTGCGCACCAGCCCGCGCGCCACGCGCTTGTGCGGCGCGAGCGTGGTGATGTCTTCGCCGAGCAGCGTGATGCGGCCTTCGGTCGGCGTGAGCACGCCCGTCAGCAGGTTGATCAGCGTGGTCTTGCCAGCACCGTTCGGGCCGATCAACGCATGGCGTGCGCCGCGTTTCAGTTCCATCGTGACGTTGTTGGTGGCCGTGATGCCGCCGAAGCGCATCACCAGGCCTTGCGTCGAGAGCACGGTATCGGCGGTGGTGGTCATGCCGCACCGCCCTTCTTCTTGCCCATGCCGAACCACGTCCACGGCTTGAGCAGCCGGTCGCGTCCCACGAGCACCAGCAGCACGAGGATCAACCCGATCCAGAACATCCAGTACTGCGGCGTCACGGCCGAGAGCCAGTTCTGCAGCAGCTTGAAGACGATCGCGCCCGCCACGCCGCCATAGAGCCAGCCCACGCCGCCGATCACCAGCATCAGCAGCACATCGGCCGAGCGGTCGAAGGCCAGCACATCAAGCGATGCGAAGCCGGTGGTCTGCGCGAGCAGCGCGCCCGCCGCGCCGGCAATGCCTGCCGCCACGGTGTAGATGACCGCGAGCCGCGACACCACCGGGATGCCGATGGCCATGGCGCGCAGGCGGTTGTCGCGGATCGCCTTCAACGTCGCGCCGAACGGCGAATGCACCAGCCGGCGCATCACGAGGAACAGCACCAGCATCACCGCAAGCGAGTACCAGGCGGCGGTGCGGCCGTACAGGTCGAACTCGAAGAGGCCGAGCACCGGTCCCATCACCACGCCCTGCAGGCCGTCGGCGCCGCCGGTGAGCCAGTCGAGCTTGTTGGCCAGTTCGAGCAACAGCAACGCGGTGCCGAGCGTGACCATCAGCCGCGTGAGGTCGCTGCCGCGCAGGATCGTCACGCTGGCCACGAGGCCGAGCAACGCCGACAGCACGGTCGCGAACACCAGCCCGACGGTCGGGTCCGGCATCACGAGCTTGGCGAACAACGCGGCCGCATACGCGCCGAAGCCGAAGAACGCGGCATGGCCGAGCGAGACGATGCCGGTGTAGCCGAGGATGAGGTCGAGCGACATCGCGAACAGCGCGACGATGGCGATCTCGTTGACCAGCAGCGAGTGCGAGGGCATGACCAGCGGCAGCGCGAAGGCGACCGCCCAGACCAAGAACTCCCAAGGCCGCCAGCGCGCGGTGCGCAGCAAGGCCGACTCGTAGGTTGCGGAAGAGGAGGAAGGTGCGTTCATTTCAGCGGCCTCCCTTGCGCGTGAACAGCCCCTGCGGCCGCCACATCAGGATCAGGATCATCAGCAGGTAGACGGTGAACGCGCCCATCTTCGGAATGAAGTACTTGCCCGCCACGTCGGCGATGCCGAGCAGCAGCGCCGCCGCGAGCGGCCCGGTGATCGACGAGGTGCCGCCCACCGACACCACGATCAGGAAATAGATCATGTACTTGAGCGGAAAGGTCGGATCGAGCCCGAGGATTTCCGCGCCCAGCGCGCCGCCCAGCCCCGCGAGCCCCGATCCCACGGCGAAGGTCATGAGGAACACGATGTTCACGTTGATGCCCAGGCCCGCGGCCACGCGCGGGTCGTCGACCGCGGCGCGCAGCCGGCTGCCGAAGCGCGTCTTCGAAAGGATGAGCTGCAGCACGACGGTGAGCACCGCGCACACGGCAATGATGAAGATGCGGTAGTGGCCCATGCCCAGAAGGAACGCGCCGTCGCCGAACTCGCTGCGTCCGCGCAGCCATTCGGGCAGTTGCAGGTTCTGCTGCGACGAGCCGACGAAATAGTCGACCGCCGACACGGCCATGAAGGCAAGGCCGATGGAAAAGAGCACCTGGTCGAGATGCGGCTTGCCGTACATCGGCCGGTAGAGCGTGCGCTCGAGCAGCGCGCCGGCCAGCGCAACGACGATGAACGCGAACGGCAGGCAGGCCAGGAACGGCATGCCGAGCTTCTGCATCGCGAACACGGTGAGGTAGCCGCCCGCCATGGCGAAGGCGCCGTGCGCGAGGTTGATGAAGTTCATCAGCCCGAGCGTCACGGCCAGTCCCACGGCGAGGACGAAGAGCAGCATGCCGTAGGCGATGCCGTCGAAAAGAATGGTCAGCATGTCTGTTGTCTGCGTCTTAGGTGCGTTCGTTCTGGATGCTGTTGTTCGGGGTGGGTGCACAGGCCACCGGGTACTCCCCTCCGCGAATGTCCTCCGGCCTGCGGCCTCCCCCTTGATTTCGCTGCGGGGAGCACCCGATGCCCTGCGCACTTGGGCGCTCTGCTGGCATATCGCTGATCAACGACTGCACTGAAAAACGAGCATGCCGATGGGGTGCCTTGCGCAGCGAAATCAAGGGGGAGCCCGAAGGGCGGAGGACATTCGCGGAGCAAGGTACCCCGTCGGCGGGATCGCCGCCCTGAACGGCAACGCCCCACCGCGAGGCGCCGAATTACTTCGCCTTGCCCGGGTCCTTCACACCTTTGATCACATCGAACTCGACGTTGTAGAGCTGCCCGTCCTTCTTCTCGACCTTGCGCAGGTACACGTCCTGCACGATGTCGCGGGTCTGCGCATCTATCAGCACCTGGCCGCGCGGGCTCTCGAAGACCTGGCCCTTCATGGCCGCCAGCAGCGCTTCGCCGCCGCCCTGGCCCTTGGTGGTCTTGAGCGCTTCGTAGATCACGCGCATGCCGTCATAGCCGCCCACGGCCATGAAGTTGGGGCGCATCTTGGGGTTGGCCTTCTGGAAGGCCTCGACGAACTTCTTGTTCATCGCGGAGGGGTGGGCGGCCGAGTAGTGGTGCGAGGTGACCACGCCCAGCGCGCCGTCGCCCATGTCGTTGAGTTGATCGTCGTCGGTCACGTCACCGGTGGCGATCAGCTTGATGCCGGCCTTGTCCATGCCCCGTTCAAGGAACTGCTTCATCACCGCCGCGCCCGCGCCCGAGGGCACGAAGACGAACAGCGCATCGGGCTTGGCGTCGCGCACCTTCTGCAGGAACGGCGCGAAGTCGGGGTTGCGCAGCGGCACGCGGAGTTTTTCGATGACCTTGCCGCCGTTGAGCTGGAAGCGCTCGCTGAAGAACTTCTCGGCGTCGTTGCCGGGGCCGTAGTCGGCCACCAGCGTCACCACCGTCTTCACGCCGTTCTTGGGCGCCCAGTCGCCCATGACCACCGACACCTGCGGCAGCGTGAAGCTGGAGCGCACGATGTAGGGTGAGGCCTCGGTGATGCTCGACGTGGCCGCGGCCATCACGACCTGCGGCGTCTTCGATTGCGTGGCCAGCGCGCGCGGCGGCCAGCGCGGCCGGCGTGACGCCGAAGCCAGCGATCACGTTCACCTTGTCGTTGACGATGAGTTCCTGTGCGAGGCGCTTGGTGACGTCGGGCGTGGCCACGTCGTCCTTGACGATCAGCTCGATCTTCTTGCCGGCCACGGTGTCGCCGTTCTGCGCCATGTAAAGGCGCGCCGCGGCTTCGATCTGCCGGCCGGTGGAGGCCTGCTGCCCGGTCATCGGCAGGATGAGGCCGATCTTGAAGGTGTTGCTCTGCGCGCTGGCCAGCGGCAGTGCGAAGGCGGTGGCGAGCGCGATCGCCGAGAGGCCCGCGGTCTGGATGAGGTGGCGTCTTTGCATGAGGTTTTCCTAGGAGGGACGGAATGCGAAACCGGGGCTATTTTCAACACTTTGCAACATTCGACGGAGCAGGCAATCACCTAGCCGGCCCCTCTCACGGGCCTTTGTTGCGCGATCAATAAATGAACTGCGCGATGATCGCGCAGCTCCATTGCCGCCGCCGCGGTTCGGGCCGGGCTTTCGAAGCCGTATGCAAGGCTTCGACTAGCTCCAGCCCGAACGCCCGGGTGCATCAGCTGTCGGCCCGATAAGCGGAATCGAGCGTGAGCGTACCCACGGCGCGTGACACGCAGGCGCAGATGCGGGTGGTGGCCGCTTTCTCGTGGGCGCTCAGGAACACGTCGCGGTGATCGACTTCGCCTTCGACCGAGAGCACGTCCATGGCGCAGAGGCCGCATTCGCCGCGCTTGCAGTCCGACAAGGTCTGCACGCCGGCGGCGTCGAGCGCATCGAGCAGGGTGCAGTCGGCGGGCACGGTGATCGACAGGTCGTGCCGGGGGATGCGCACCGTGAAGGCCTGCGTCGCGAGCCGGCCGCTGCTGCCGAAGGTTTCGAAGCGCAGGTCCGCCGGGGCGCGGCCGGCCGCCTCCCAGGCGCGCTTGACGGCTTCGAGCATCGGCACCGGGCCGCAGGTGTAGAGCTGGCCGCCGGGCGGCAGCTCGGCGATGGCGGCTGGGAAGTCGATCGGCGCCGAGCCTTCGTGCGCGATGACGTTCTCGCCGAGTGCCTCCTGCAGATGCGAGAGGTAACCGAACTCGCCGGCATGGCGTGCGCCGTAGAGCATCTTCACCGGCACCCCGCTGCGCTTCGCATGGGCGCCGAGGCGCTGCGCCATCAGCACCAGCGGCGTGATGCCGATACCGCCCGCCACCAGCAGGTAGCCGGGCGCGGAAAGGTCGAGCGCAAAGTGGTTCTGCGGCGCGCTCACCTGCAGCCGGTCGCCGGGCGCCAGTTGCCACATCGCGAGCGAGCCGCCGCGGCCATCGTCCAGACGCTTGACCGCGATGCGCCAGCACTGGCCGTCGCCCTCGCCGACCAGCGAATACGAGCGCGTCTGCAGCCTGCCCTGCGCCGTCATCACCTGCACCTGCAGGTGGGCGCCGGGTTCATACGACGCGGCAAAGCCCGACTCGGGCCGGAGCTCGAACTCGCGCACCGTGGGCGTGACATCGCACAGCGCAACCACCTGCGCCTGCATCCATTGAAGATCGCTTTTCATCGGGGGACACCAACAAGGAAAGAGAGAGAACGGTCGCGATCAGCCGCGGCGGCGGATTAGTTGCACGCCGGGCAGCGGGCGCTGCTCGGCGGTCGGCGTGCCGTGCAGCGCCTCGCGCAGGTTGCGCCGCGCGATGCGGCTGTGCTCGCGCATCAGCGCCTCGGCGCGCGAGCCCTCGCCGGACTCGATGGCATCGAGCACCTGCAGGTGCTGGTCCTGCGCGATCACGAGCATGTCGCGCGCGGCCGGCGAATTGGCCTGCACGATGACGAAGCCCGACGGCGAGGCGAACGGCAGGTTGACCACGCGCTCCAGTTGCTGCGCGATGACCGGGCTGCCGGCCATCTCGCACAGCAGCGCATGGAATTTTTCGTTGTGCGTCACGTAGCGGGAGAACGCCGCGTCGTCGAGCGCGGGCTCGCGCAGCAGTTCGTCGATGCGTTGCAGGCAGGCGCGCGCTTCACGCAACACGACGGGCGCCGCGCCGCGTTCGGCCGCGAGACGGGCGACCAGTCCTTCGAGCGTGCCGCGCAGCTCGATGGCATCGGCCACGTCGCGCTCGGAAAACGTGCGCACCGCGTAGCCGCCGTTGGGCAGCGCTTCGAGCAGGCCTTCCTGTTCGAGCCGCATCAGCGCGCTGCGCACCGGGGTGCGCGAGACGCCGAGCTGCTCGGAGATCGCGACCTCGGCGATGCGCGCACCGCCGGGCAGTTCGCCCGCAAGGATCATTTCGCGCAGCCGCAACTGCGCCTTCACGGCCTGCGAGCTGCCGGTGTCGCCGGGTTCGATGGGGGAAACCACGGCGGCCTTCATGCGGCCTGCTTCTGGTCGACGGGCCGGATCGGGATTGCGGCGCGCGCGGGCTTTTCCTTCTCGACCATGCGGTCGATCAGTCGCCGTGCCCACATCGAGCCGGCGTCGATGTTGAGGTTGTAGAACTGGTGGTCGGGGTGGTCGTCCATTGCCTTCTGCTGGGCTTCGAGCACCAATTCGTCTTCGCGGAAGATGCCGGCCACGCCTTCGCGCAACTCGTGGGTGAGGCGCTGCTCGCCGAGGCAGTAGTTGCGCGCGAACGCCCAGAAGTAGAGGCAGGTCTTGTCGGTCTCGGGCGTGATGGTGTTGAGCACATAGCCGTTGACGCCCTTGCTGCGGTCGCCGGGGTTGTCGCCATTCGGCACCGCGCCGCTGCCCGCCTCGGCCACGCCGACGTCGATGTTCACCGTGCACGGTCCCTCGAAGCGAATGATCTGCCAGCGATCGACCTTGCCCGTGTAGCCGCGCGCATGGCGGATCTGGCCGCCCCAGAACGGCGGCGCGTCGATGCCTTCCATCCAGCGCGTGACGGTGGCCGAGCGGTCGCCGTGCGTGGCGACGAAGGGCGCCTCGGCGACTTCGCGGTTACCGATGGAGGAGCCGTGCACGAAAGTCTCGTGCGTGAGGTCCATGAGGTTGTCGACCACGAGCCGGTAGTCGCAGTTGACGCGGATCATCTTGCCGTCGCCGGCCCAGGCGGGGTCGTCGTTCCAGTGCATGTCGGGCACCAGCGCCGGGTCGGCCTTGGCCGGGTCGCCGGGCCAGATCCACACGAAGCGGTGCTTCTCGACCACCGGAAAGCTGCGCACGCAGGCCGAGGGATTGAGCGTTTCCTGGCTCGGCATGTGGGTGCAGCGGCCCTGGCTGTTGTAGACGAGGCCGTGATAACCGCAGACCAGTTCGTCGCCTTCGAGGCGGCCGAGCGAGAGCGGCATGAGGCGGTGCCAGCAGGCGTCTTCGAGCACTGCCACCTGGCCGTCGGTGCGGCGGAACAGCACCACCTTCTGGTTGCAGATCGTGCGGGGCAGGAGCGCGTGGCGCACTTCGACGTCGTAGGCGGCGGCGTACCAGGCGTTCAGTGGAAAGGCGGTCGTGGGCGTTTTCATGAATACCCAATGTATACAGAAATCATGAAATAGCCAGCCTGAAACGCCTAATCCAAGGGTAAATACCGACATCAACGTATACACACAAGTCACTTTCCAAGGCGATAGGATGCTCCGTTCGTTATCAGCCACGACGGAGTTCACCCCATGTCCCAGCACGCCGCCCTGCCCGCACGCTACGACCACGTCGGCAGTTTCCTGCGCCCCAAATACCTGCTCGAAGCGCGCGAGCAGAAGGCCAAGGGCGAGATCACGCCCGAGCAACTGCGCACGGTCGAAGACAAGGCCATCACCGAGATCGTCCGCTTCCAGGAAGACATCGGCCTCAAGAGCATCACCGACGGCGAGTTCCGCCGCACGTATTTCCACATCGACTTTCTCGACCAGCTCGGCGGCGTGAAGACCGACATTCCGGTCACCATCCGCAAGCCCGACGGCACCGAGGAACTGGCGCCGCCCGCGATGCGCGTGCTCGACAAGGTGCGCCACGTCAAGGACATCCAGCTTGCCGATTTCCAGTACTTGAAAAGCCAGGTTTCCGCGGGCCGCACGCCCAAGGTGACGATCCCCTCGCCGACCATGCTGCACTTCCGCGGCGGCCGCGCCGGCATCAGCAAGGACGCGTACCCCGAGCTCGATCCGGTGTTCTACGACGACGTGGCCAAGGCCTATGGCGACGAACTGCGCTCGCTGGCCGCGGCCGGCTGCACCTACGTGCAGATGGACGACACCAACCTCGCCTACCTCTGCGACGAGCACATGCGCGAAGCCGCCCGCAAGCGCGGCGACGACCCGAACGAACTGCCGCATCGCTATGCCGCATTCATCAACAAAGTGGTCGCGCAGAAGCCGCCGGGCATGCTGCTCGCGATGCACCTGTGCCGCGGCAACTTCAAGAGCACGCACGCCGCGGCCGGCAACTACGAGCCGGTGGCCGAGGCGCTCCTGAAGGAGATGGACCTCGACGCCTACTTCATGGAATACGACGACGCCCGCTCGGGCGACTTCAAGCCGCTGCGCTACCTGCCCAAGGGCAAGACGGTGGTGCTGGGCCTCGTGACCACCAAGTTCGGCGAGATGGAAGACAAGGACGAGCTCAAGCGCCGCATCGAGGACGCCGCCAAGTACGCGCCGCTCGAGCAGCTCGCGCTGTCGCCGCAGTGCGGCTTCTCCAGCACGGTGCACGGCAACAACATCGCGGTGGAAGCGCAGCGCAACAAGCTGCGCTTGGTGGTCGAGACGGCGCAGGAGGTCTGGGGCTCGACCTGACGCGCCGTTTCTGGTGAAGTCGGGGGCATGACGACTCACATCTATTCCGGCCCCCTCAGCATGTTCGGCGCCAAGGTCGAGATCGCGGCACGCGAAAAAGGCGTCGCCTTCGACCTCGTCATGGTGCCGTTCACCAAGGACGACGCCTACGAGCCGAAGCACCCCGAGGTGCTTCGGGTCAACGCCGTCAAGCAGCAGGTGCCCGTGCTGGTCGACGACGCGGTGGCGCTGTTCGACTCGACCCAGATCTTCGAGTACCTCGAAGACCGCTACCCCACTCCCGCCCTGTGGCCCGAAGGCATCGCCGACCGGGCACGGGCGCGGCAGCTGGAGCAGAAGGCCGACGAGGTGTTCTTCCCGAACGTCATCAAGCTCTTCGGCCTGCAGAACGACATGCAGAGCGCGCCGGCCGTCGCCGCGTGCGCAGCCTGCGCGCGCTACTACGCCGAGATGGAAGGCCTGCTCGCCGGACGCGAATACCTCGCGGGCCCCTACTCCTTCGCGGACATCGCCTTCTACATGGCCTGCATCTTTGCCGACCGCAAGGGCGCCGGCATGACCGATGCCACGCCGCGCCTCATCGCCTGGCGCAACCGCGTGCGCGACCGGCCCGCGGTGCACGCGGTGGTCGACCCGATGATGAAGTTCCTCGCCTCCGAGGGCCGCGAGGTGCCCGCCTTCCTGCAGCGCTGATCCATTGCAGGCGCGCTGAGGCATCATCGGCCCCATGCCGAATACAGGGTTCGACTGGCTGCCTTCTCCCTCGCAGCATTTCCTCGTCGTCACTTTTGCGCTGCTCGTCTACGTACTGACCACCCGCGCGCGCCGCGAGCAGCGCGCCCCCACCACCGCCATCGCGTGGGTGATGGGGCTGGTGCTGATGCCCTACCTGATCCTCCCGATGTACCTGCTGTTCGGCCAGCGCAAGCTGCGCCCGGCCGGCTCGCCGCGGCCGCCGCGCTCGGTGCCGCCGGGGCACTGGGCGGCCGACCTCATCGAGAGCTTCGGCCTCGCGCCGCCGGGGCGTTGCGCGGTGCGCCTGCATGCCGACGGCGAGCAGGCGCGGCTCGCGTTGTTCGAGGTGATCGACGGCGCGCGCGAGCGCATCGACGTGTGCACCTTCATCATCGGCGACGACCCGCTGGGCCATGCGGTGCTGGCACGGCTCGCGCAGCGTGCGCGGGACGGCATCAAGGTGCGGGTGCTGCTCGACGGCTTCGGCGCGCTCTCGCTGCCGCGCCATCACTTCGACCTGCTGCGCGCGGCGGGCGGCGAGGTGGCGGTGTTTCGGCCCTTCTTCAGCCTGCGCCGCACCGGGCCGCGCAACCTGCGCAACCACCGCAAGTTCACCATTGCCGACGACGGCTGGCTCTGGTCGGGCGGGCGCAATCTTGCGGGCGAATATTTCACCGGCAACGACAAGCACCCCGAGGCGTGGCGCGATCTTTCGTTCGACCTGCGCGGCAGCGTGGCGGCCGCTGCGGCACGCCAGTTCGATCACGACTGGCGCTCGGTGCGCGTGCGCAAGGCGCGCGCCATCACCTGCGACGACCTGCTCGAAGCCCCCGGCACCGCGATGGCCCAGTTCCTGCCGAGCGGCCCCGACCAGACCGAGGACACCGCGCACGCGCTCCTGATCGACGCGTGCTTCCGCGCCGAGCACCGCATCCTCGCGATCACGCCGTACTTCGTGCCCGGCGACGGCTTGCGCGATGCGCTGCGGCTGGCGGCGCGGCGCGGCGTGCAGGTGACGATCGCGATGCCCGCGCAATCGAACCACCGCCTGGCCGACTTCGTGCGCGCCCGCGCCATGCGCGACCTGGCGCGCGCGGGCGTGAGCTTTCGCATGCTGCCCTTCATGGCGCACGCCAAGGCGGTGGTGGTCGACAACGAGCTGGCGATGTGCGGCTCGATCAACCTCGACCTGCGCAGCCTGCTGCTGAACCACGAGGCGGCGGTCGTGTTCTATGGCGCGAACGAGATCGACTGGCTGGCCGAGTGGATCGACACCACCGCCTCGGCCGGCGAGCCTTACCGCGCGCGGCGCCCGGGCCTCGTGCGCGACGTGGCCGAGGGGCTGCTGCTTACCGTCGCTTTCCAGCTTTAGCCGGCGCTGCCACGGACTCGGCGGGCTCGGAGGCCTTGGCTTCCTTCGCCACCGCATCGAGACCGGCAAGCACGTAGCGCATCAGGTCGTCGGCCAGGGCCTGGGTGTCCTTCAGCGCCGGCAGCACCTTGTTGCTCAGGTCCTTGGGCGCCACCATCATCACGATGCACGGCAGCACGGTGAACAGCAGTGCGCGCTGCACCGCCGGATGGTCGTCGGGCAAGCCCACGATGGCGCCGAGCAGGCCGCGCAGCAGCTTGGCCTTGGGCAGCACCGCGCGCTTGATCATCATCGGCAGCGCCGGCGACGGCGACAGGGCTTCCCGCAGCACCACGCGAAAGCCCCAGGGCGCCTTCGGCTGGCTGCCCATCTCGATCAGGTGCGTGAGAAACGCACGCAGCTTGAGCCGCGGATCGCTCGATGCGCTGGCGAGGCTGGCCAGCTCGTCGATGCTCACCACCTGTCGATGCGCCTCGATCAGCACGGCCTCGTAGAGCCCGTCGCGGCCGTTGAAGTGGTAGTTGATCGCGGCCATGTTGGTGCCGGCGCGGGTGCAGATTTCCTTGCTCGTGGCATCGGCGAAACCGCGCTCGGCGAACAGCTGGCCCGCGGTCTCCAGGATGTGCAGGCGCGTGGTGTTGCCGTCGGTGCGCTGCGTGCGCACGGAAGTACTGGAAGAGCTGGTGGCCATCCGCCGAGGTTAATCGAATTGAAAAATAACTTCAAATTCAAATTTGAATTTGATAACATCCGGCCGCATCCGAGTCCGCAAACCGGCAGGAAACACGCCATGAACAAGAAACCTCTCATCGCCGTCGCTGTCGTCGCGCTGCTGCTCGCCGCGGCCGGCGGCTGGTGGTACGCCCACCGCTCGGCTGCGCCGTCGGACCAGCTCGTGCTCTACGGCAACGTCGATGTGCGTCAGGTCTCGCTCGCCTTCAACGCCAACGACCGCGTGGCCGAGCTCGCGGTGCGCGAAGGCGACCACGTCCGGGCCGGCCAGGTGCTCGGCAAGCTCGACACCCGCACGCTCGCATTGCGCGTGGCGCAGTCGCAGGCGCGCATCGGCGTGCAGGAGCAGGCTCTGCTGCGCCTGAAGACCGGCAGCCGCCCCGAAGAGGTGGCGCAGGCCGGCGCGCAGGTGGCTGCCGCGCAGGCCGATGCCGACCTCGCGCAGCAGCAGCTCGCGCGCCTGCAGGGCATCAGCCAGACGACCGCAGGCCGCGCGGTCAGCCAGCAGGACCTCGACAGCGCGCAGGCCAGGCGCAAGGTCGCCCTCGCCCAGCTCGACAACGCGCGCAAGGCGCAGCAGCTCGTCGTCACCGGTCCGCGCAAGGAAGACATCGCGCAGGCGCAGGCCCAGCTCGAATCCGCGCGCGCCGACCTCGCGCTCATGATCCACCAGCTCACCGAAGCGGAACTGAAGGCGCCCATCGACGCCGTGGTGCGCGCCCGCCTGCTCGAACCCGGCGACATGGCCTCGCCGCAGCGTCCGGCCTTCACGCTCGCGATCACCGATCCCAAGTGGGTGCGCGCCTATGTGGCCGAGTCTGATCTGGGCCGCGTGAAGCCGGGCCAGGCCGCCAGCGTGAGCACCGACAGCCAACCCGGCGAGGCCATCGCCGGCAAGGTCGGCTACATCGCCTCGGTGGCGGAGTTCACGCCCAAGACCGTGCAGACCGAGGAGCTGCGCAGCAGCCTCGTCTACGAGATCCGCGTGATGGTCGAGGACAAGCAGGACCGCCTGCGCCTGGGCATGCCGGCCACCGTGCGGCTGCAGTTCTCCGACACCACCGGCAAGCCCTGATGTCCGCCACCGAGCCGGCGGTTGCCGGACGCTCCCTGCACAAGCGCTTCACGCTCAAGTCGTCGAAGCAAGCTGTGCACGCGCTCGACGGCGTGTCGCTCGAAATCCCCGCGGGGACGCTCACCGCGTTAGTCGGACCGGACGGCGCGGGCAAGACCACGCTGCTGCGCCTGATGGCCGGCCTCATGCGAGCCGACGAGGGCGAGCTGCGTGTGCTCGGCATCGACGTGTCGGCCGACCCGCAGGCGGTGCAGGACCGCATCAGCTACATGCCGCAGCGCTTCGGCCTCTACGACGACCTGAGCGTGCAGGAGAACCTGGACCTCTACGCCGACCTGCACGGCGTTTCGAAGGACAAGCGCCGCGAGCGCTATGCGCGGCTGATGGAGATGACCGACCTCGGCCGCTTCACCGACCGCCCCGCCGGCAAGCTCTCGGGCGGCATGAAGCAGAAGCTGGGCCTCGCCTGCACGCTGGTGCGCTCGCCCGACCTGCTGCTGCTCGACGAGCCGACCGTGGGCGTCGATCCGCTCTCGAGGCGCGAACTCTGGCAGATCGTGCAGCAGTTGGTGGACGACGAAAAACTGTCGGTGATCGTGAGCACCGCCTACCTCGACGAGGCCGAGCGCTGCAGCCATGTGTTCGTGCTGCGCGAGGGCAAGCTGCTGGCGCAAGGCGCGCCGGCCGAGATCCGCGACCATGCGGAGGGCCTGTGCTTCATCGCCGCACCGCCGGAAGGCGAACCGCCGCGCCTGATGCAGGCCCGCCTGCTCGATGCAGAGCAGGACATCGTCGATGCGGTGCCGCAAGGCGGCGAAGTGCACTTCATCCGTCGCAAGGACACGGACGATACGGCGCTCGCCACGCTGCTGGCTGGCGCGCACGCGGAGCCGGTGCCGCCGCGGCTCGAAGACGGCTTCATGACGCTGCTGCGCACGCAACAGACATCCGCATCGAACACCACCCCAGCTACAACGACCAGCCCTGCCAAGGGTGACTCCGACGAAGTCGTCATCGAAGTGAAAGACCTCGTGCGTCGCTTCGGCGATTTCGTCGCCGTCGCGAGCACCAGTTTCTCGGTGCGGCGCGGCGAGATCTTCGGCTTGCTTGGCCCCAACGGCGCGGGCAAGACGACCACCTTCCGCATGCTCTGCGGCCTCTTGCCTGCGAGCGGCGGCCAGTTGCGCGTAGCCGGCGTGGACCTGCGCCATGCGCGTGCAGAGGCTCGACAGCGCATCGGCTACGTCTCGCAGAAGTTCGCGCTCTACGGCAACCTCACGGTGCGCGAAAACCTCTCGTTCTTCGGCGGCGCCTACGGCCTGCGTGGGCAGCGGCTGCGCGACCGCATGGACACGGTGCTGCGCCAGTTCGACCTCGAACGGGAACTCGACACGCCCAGCGGCCAACTGCCCGGCGGCTACCGGCAGCGCCTCGCGATGGCCACCGGCCTCTTGCACGAGCCCGAGATCCTGTTCCTGGACGAACCCACGAGCGGCGCCGACCCGCTCGCGCGCCGCGAGTTCTGGCGCCGCATCACCGCGCTGGCCGAGGGCGGCACCACCATCGTCATCACCACGCACTTCATGGAAGAGGCCGAGTACTGCGACCGCATCGTGATCCAGGACGCCGGCAAGGTGCTCGCCATCGGCACGCCGCAGGAAGTGCGCGCGCAAGCACTCGACGGCGAAGACAGCGACAAGCGCATCGACATGGAGCAGGCCTTCATCGGCATCGTCGAGAAGGCGCGGCGCAGGGGCAAGGAAACCCCGGCGAAGCAACCCGAAGGAGCCACGGCATGAGCGGCTTCTGGTCACGCCTCATCTCCCTCACGCGCAAGGAATTCCGCCAGTTGCTGCGCGACCGCAGCAACCTCGCGATCGGCATCCTGCTGCCGATGGTGCTGATCCTGATCTTCGGCTACGGCATGTCGCTCGACGTGAAGAACGCGCCGGTGGCCGTGGTGATGGAAGACGCCTCGCCGACCGCGCACGAAGCCATCGCCGGCCTGCAGCTCTCGCCCACCATCGCGCCGGTGCTGTTGGGTTCCATGCACGACGCCGAGGAACTGATGCGCGAGCGCAAGGTCGACGGCATCGTGCGCATCCCGAGCGATTTCTCGCGCGCGCTGGCCGCGGGCAACGCGCGCGTGCAGCTGATCGTGCATGGCGCCGACGCGGGCCGCGCGACCATCATCCAGGCCTACGTGAGCGGCGCCCTCGCCCAGACGGCCGTGCGGCGGGCCGACCGCCTCGGCAGCACGACGGGCGCCGACGCGCCGCCCGTGGGCAACGTCACCGTCGAGCAGCGCATGTGGTTCAACGCCGCGAACACCAGCACCTGGTACCTGGTGCCGGGACTCATCGTGCTCATCATGACCCTGGTCGGCGCCTTCCTCACCGCGCTGGTGATGGCGCGCGAATGGGAGCGCGGCACGCTCGAGGCGCTGTTCGTCACGCCGGTGCGGCCGGTCGAGATATTGCTGGCCAAGATCATTCCGTACTTCGGCGTCGGCATGCTGGGCCTGGCGCTGTGCCTCCTGGCGGCGCGCTTCCTGTTCGCGGTGCCGATGTACGGCTCGCTCGTCGTGGTGGTGTTCAGCTCGATGCTCTACCTGATCGTGGCCGTGAGCCTGGGCCTCGTCATCTCGTCGGTCACGCGCAACCAGTTCCTCGCGAGCCAGATCGCGCTGATCGCGACCTTCATGCCCTCGATGATGCTGTCGGGCTTTCTCTTCGACCTGCGCAACGTGCCCACGGCCGTGCGCGTCATCGGCCATGCGCTGCCGGCCACCTACTTCATGGACCTGATCAAGACGCTGTTCCTCGCGGGCGACGTCTGGCCGCTCATCTGGCGCAACTGCGCAATCCTGCTTTGCTACGCCGTCGGGCTGCTGCTGATCGCACGTGCCGTCACGCGCAAGAGCCTCGACTGAGGCGCGAAGGAAACACGATGATCGACTTCCTGCTGCGCATCGCCAACCTCTGCAAGAAGGAGCTGCTCGCGATCCTGAAGGACCCGGCGACGCGCACCATCCTCTTCGCGCCCGCGCTGCTGCAGAGCCTCATCTTCGGCTACGGCGCCACCTACGATCTTGCGAACGTGCCCTATGCGCTGCTCGACCAGAGCCGCACCGGCGCGGCAACAGAACTCATCGCGCGCCTGGACAGCACCGGCGTCTTCCAACGCGTGGCCACGCTGCGCACGCAGGCCGACATCCGCGAGGTGATCGACACCGAGAAGGCGCTGCTGGTGATCCAGATCGCGCCCGACTTCGAGCGGCAACTCAGCGCGGGGCAGCCCGCCGCCATCCAGCTGATCCTCGATGCGCGCAACTCCAACACCGCGGGCTCGGCAGCCGGCTACGTGAGCGCGGTGGTCGAGCGCTACAACGCCGAACTGCGCACGCGCGCGGGCGCACCGCCCGCGCCGCTGGTCATCGAATCGCGCGCCTGGTTCAACCCGAACCTGGAGACGCGCTGGAACCTCTTGCCCGGCATGATCGCCGCGCTCAGCATGCTGCAGACGCTGCTGCTCACCGCGCTCTCGGTGGCGCGCGAACGCGAGCAAGGCACCTTCGACCAGTTGCTGGTCACGCCGATGTCGCCGCTCGAAATCATGATCGGCAAGGCGCTGCCGCCGGTGCTGGTGGGCCTTGCGCAGTCGTCGCTGATCCTCGTGGTGGCGCTCTTCTGGTTCGGCATTCCGATGGCGGGCTCGCTGGTCACGCTCTACACCGGGCTCATCTTCTTCACGGTCGCGAGCGTGGGCATCGGCCTGTCGATCTCGGCCGTGTCGGCCAACATGCAGCAGGCGATGCTCTACACCTTCGTGCTGCTGATGCCAATGATGCTGCTGTCGGGCCTCACCACGCCGGTGCGCAACATGCCGCATGTGCTGCAGGTGATCACCATGGCCAATCCGCTGCGCTTCGCCATCGACCTGGTGCAGCGCGTGTACCTCGAAGGCGTGGGGCTGGGCACGGTCTGGCACAACCTGATTCCGCTTTCGATCATCGCGGTCGTCACGCTGCCGCTGGCGGCGTGGCTATTTCGCAATCGTCTCGTCTGATAACGGGAGCACCTCATGCCTCTCACTTTCCATTTCACATGCAACGCGGCCGCCGCTGCCGCGCTTGCGCTTCTCGTCGGCGGTTGTGCTGTGGGTCCAGACCACAAGCCTTCGGAACCGCGCACGCCCGCGGACTGGTCGAGCTGGCACGGCGGCTCGCCCACGTTGCTCGGTGCAGAACGCGGTGCGGCGCCCGCGACGGCATCCATCACTTCCGGCGACTGGAAGGCCTTCAACGATCCGGTGCTCGACCGGCTGCAGGCGGTGGTGCTCGCCGCCAACCCCGACCTGCAGACCGCCGCGCTGCGCTTCGCGCAGAGTCGCGTGCAGCGCGCCACCGCAGCCGCCCAGCGCGGCCCGCAGGTCAACGCGAGCGCGGGCGTCACGCGGCAACGGCAAAGCGAGAGCGGCGCGGCCACGCGGATGATCGATGCGCTGGGCTCCTCGGTTGCCAACAAGGATCAGTTGATCCGCACGCTCAGCGAGCCCTACAACCTCTACCAGGCCGGCTTCGATGCCTCGTGGGAAATCGACCTCTGGGGCCGCGTGCGCCGCGCCATGGAGGCTGCCGACGCGGATACGGCCGCGTCAGCCGCGATGCTGGAGCAAGCCAAGCTCAGCGTGCAGGCCGAACTCGCGCGCAACTACTTCGAACTGCGCGGCACGCAGCGCGAACTGCGCATCGCGCGCGCCGACATCGCGGCCGCCGCCGAGTCCCTCGAACTCGTGCAGGCGCGCGCCGATGGCGGTCTTGTCACCGACCTCGACCCGGTGCGCCAGCGCACCCTGCTGGCCGAACTGCGCGCGCGCATTCCATCGCTGCTGCAGCAGGAGGCCGATGCGATGAACCGCATCACGCTGCTGATCGGTGCGCCACCCGGCAGGTTGAACACGGAACTTGCGGACGCCGCCACCGACAGCGTGGGCGATGCGCCACCGCTGCCCGACCTCGCGCTCGGCCTCCCCGCCAACCTCGCGCGGCGCCGCCCTGACATCGCTGCGGCCGAGGCGCAATTGCACGCCGCCACCGCGCGCGTGGGCGTGGCCGTGGCCGATCTCTATCCGCGCGTCACGCTGGGCGCGGGCTTCGGTTACGAGTCGGTCGGCAGCGAACGCTTCGGCGATTGGGGCAGCCGGCAATGGCATGTCGGCCCTTCGCTCAGCCTGCCGATCTTCGACAACGGCCGCCGCCGCAGCACTGTCGACCTGCGCGAGCTACAGCAGCAAGAAGCGGCCGTCGCCTTCCAGCAGACGGTGCTCAAGGCTTGGCACGAGATCGATACCGCGCTCAACGCCTACAGCGCCGAGCGCCAGCGCCGAGCCGAACTCATCGAGCGCGAGTGCCAGAGCCGCGATGCGCTCACGCTCGCGCATGCGCGCTATGCGAACGGTCTCACCGATTTCAGCATCGAACTCGACGCGCGGCGTGCGCTGCTGCAGGCGCGCCGCGACCATGCGCAGAGCACGAGCCGGCTCTCGGTGAACCTGGTGGGCGTTTACAAGGCGCTCGCGGGCGGCGTGCCGCCGAAGGAACTCAGCGCCGGTTCGTGAAGCTCGCGTTTCCGAGCCCGGTGCCGATCGTCAGCACGCCCCAGTGCTGCACGTCGCGCATGAAAGGCAGCTCGCTCAGGCCCTGTACGACAGCGTCGTTGTGCATCAGCACCAGGGTCGGGCCGGAGCCGATCATCGGCATGCGGCGCCACAGTGCGCTCGGCAGATGGAAGGCGTGGCTTTCCCAGTCGCCCGGCAGGTTCTGCGCACCGCGCGCGATCGAGCCGTCGGGGCGTATGAGCCCGGGGCATCCGATGCCGATGAAGGGCGCGAGCCGGATCTTCTTGCGCTCGCTGTAGCGCACCATGTCCTCGAGCATGTCTGCGATGTGCTCGACCATGTTGCTGCGGTTCGGCTCGTCGTCCGCATGGCGCCATTTCTCGCGCCGCACCACCTTCGCCAGCGAGAAGTCGCGCGCCTTGCGGTGGCGGGTCTTGACGATGCCGCAGCGCACGTTGGTGCCGCCGATGTCCACCGCGAGGATGGCGTCGTGCCCCTTGAGCATCTCGCGCGGCGCCAGGTGCACCCAGCCGATCAGGCCGCCGTCGTCGACGTTGTGCGAGAGGCGCCCGAGCTGCACATGAACGCCCAGGTCTTCGAGGATGGCCCCGGTCTGCAGGACCGCCCGCTCGCCCACATGGCTCTCCGGAAAGCCGCCGCCGACGACGATCCGCTGCACGTTGTGCCACGAGGGCTGGCGCAAGAAGCGCTGGATCACCGAGGCGAGTTCTTCCGAGAATTCCGAAACGGCCGCGTGCATCACGTAGCCGGCGTCGAACTCCTTTTTTTCCTGCAACGCGAGGTCGAGTTCGCGCTTGCTGAGATCACGCGAGTGCTGGCCGCCGAGCGGGTCCTTGCCGTTGTTCTTGCGGCTGCGCTTGCGCCAGCGTTCGAGCAGTTCCCTGAAGGCCGTCTGGCTGGCCTGGTCGCCGACGAAGCCGTCCTTGTCGCGCAGCTGGAGGCTGTAGCCCTCGACCGTCAAACCGGGCAGTTCGCGCAGTCCGTGAACGTCGGGGCCGGGCAGGTTCTCTTTCGAGGTGCGGGTCGATTTCTTCTTGGCGGTCTTGGGCTTCATGGCGTTCACTATGGCCCGCGCGCGCCTTGGCATGCATCGGCTCCGCACACCACGGCGTGTAGGAGAGCGGCGGGTACGCCGAACGAGGTGTTCTCTATACACTGCCCCGATGCTGCACCTGCCCCGCCGCCTCTGGCGCGCCGCCCTGTTGTTCTCGATGGCCTGGATGGCCGCGGTCTCCGGCCCCGCGCAGGCCGCGGACGAGCCGCTGCGCGTCGGCTCCAAGCGCTTCACCGAGTCGTACATCCTCGCCGAGCTGCTCGCGCAGACGGCGGCGCCGCACACCGCGTCGCCGCCCGTCGTGCGGCAGGGGCTGGGCAACACGGCCATCGTCTACGAAGCGCTGCGCTCGGGCGCCATCGATCTCTATGCCGAGTACACCGGCACCATCGCGCTCGAAATCCTCAAGGGCTCGCCGGCGGACACACGCGAGGCGATGAACGCAGCGCTTGCGCCGATGGGCCTGGGCGTGGCGATTCCGTTGGGCTTCAACGACGGCTACGCGCTGGCCGTGCGTGCGGCCGATGCGGAGCGGCTCGGGCTTCGCACGCTGAGCGATCTTGCGAAGCACCCCGAACTCAAGCTGGGCCTCTCGAACGAATTCCTCGGCCGCGCGGACGGCTGGAAGGGCCTGGCCGCACGCTACGGCTTCACGCAAACGCCGACCGGCCTCGACCATGGGTTGGCGTATGAAGCGGTGGCCGCCAAGCAGATCGACGCGATCGACATCTACACCACCGACGCGAAGATCGACCACCTGGGCCTGCGCGTGCTGGAGGACGACCGGAAGTACTTCCCACGCTACGACGCGGTGGTGCTTTACAAGCTCGATCTACCCACGAGGCTGCCGAAAGCATGGGCCGCGCTGCAGACGCTCGAAGGCAAGGTCGACGAGCACGCGATGATCGCGATGAATGCGCGCGCCGAGTTGCAGAGCGTGCCCTTCGACGTGATCGCGCGCGACTTCATCGCGAGCACCGGCAAGACAGGAGCGGCGCCAGCGCAGGACACCCGCCGCGGTTTCACCGCCAAGCTCTTCGGCCCCGACCTCTGGAAACTCGCGCGCCAGCACCTGCTGCTGGTGGCGGTGTCGGTGGGCATCGCGATCCTGATCGGCGTGCCGATCGCGATCCTCGTGTTCTCGCATGTGCGGCTGCGCGCCGTGGTGCTCGGCATCGCGAGCCTGATGCAGACGGTGCCTTCGCTGGCACTGTTGGCGGTGTTGATTTCGATGCTCGGGGCGATCGGCGCCCTGCCCGCGCTGATCGCGCTCACGCTCTATTCGCTGCTGCCGATCATGCGCAACACGGTGACGGGTCTGGCCGAAGTGCCGAACGGGCTGCGGCTGGCGGGCACTGCGCTCGGCATGACGCCCCCGCAGAGCCTTCAGCTCGTGCTGCTGCCGCTGGCACTGCCTACGCTGCTGGCGGGAGTGCGGACGGCCACTGCGATTGCCATCGGTACGGCGACGATTGCGGCATTCATCGGTGCGGGCGGATTCGGCGAGCGCATCGTGACCGGATTGGCGTTGAACGACCGCGAACTGCTGCTGGCCGGCGCTCTGCCGGCTGCGGCGATGGCGCTGATCAGCGAAGGAATTTTCGAACTGATCGAATGGACGATGCGCCGTCGCCGACGCGCACCGCCCAGTTCGCTCCCGCTGGCCTGAGGATCAAGCCAGCGTGTAGGCCGTCTTCACAGTGGTGAAGAACTCCTGCGCGTACTTGCCCTGCTCGCGCGGGCCGTAGCTCGAACCCTTGCGGCCGCCGAACGGCACGTGATAGTCCACACCGGCCGTCGGCAGGTTGACCATCACCATGCCAGCCTGGCTGTGGCGCTTGAAGTGCGTCGCGTACTTGAGCGAAGTCGTCGCGATGCCGGCGGAGAGGCCGAACTCGGTGTCGTTGGCCGTGGCCAGCGCTTCTTCGTAGTTCTTCACGCGGATCACGCTCGCGACCGGGCCGAAGATTTCTTCCTTGTTGATGCGCATGCCGGCCGCCGATTCGCTGAAGAGCGCGGGCGACATGTAGTAGCCGTCGGTCTCCAGCTTCAGCAGTTCGCCGCCGGCTGCCAGCGTGGCGCCTTCGCCCTTGCCGATGGCGATGTATTCCATGTCCTGGTTCAGTTGCGACTTCGAGGAGACCGGGCCCACGTCGGTGCCCTGCGCGAGCGCGTCGCCGACCTTGATCTTGGCCATGCGCGCCTTCATCGCCTCGATGAACTTCGGGTAGATGCCTTCGGTCACGATGAGGCGGCTCGATGCGGTGCAGCGCTGGCCGGTCGAGTAGAACGCGCTCTGCACGCTGAGCTCCACGGCCTGCGCGAGGTCGGCGTCGTCGAGGACGATTTGCGGGTTCTTGCCGCCCATTTCGAGCTGCACCTTCTTGTGGTTGGTGACGCACTGGATCGCGATGTTGCGGCCCACGCCCACCGAGCCGGTGAAGCTGATCGCATGAATGCCGGGGTGGCTGACCAGCGCCTCGCCGATCACGCTGCCGCGGCCCATCACGAGGTTGAACACGCCCGCCGGAATGCCCGAGCGGCTGATGATTTCAGACAGGGCCCAGGCGCTGCCCGGCACGAGGTCCGCGGGCTTGAGCACCACGCAGTTGCCAAAGGCGAGCGCGGGCGCGATCTTCCAGGCGGGAATGGCGATGGGAAAGTTCCACGGCGTGATGAGGCCGACCACGCCGACCGGCTCGCGCGTGATTTCCACGCCGATGTTCGGGCGCACCGAAGGCAGCAGCTCGCCCGAAAGACGCAGGCACTCGCCCGCGAAGAACTTGAAGATCTGGCCCGCGCGCGTGGCCTCGCCGATGCCTTCGGCCTTGGTCTTGCCCTCTTCGCGCGCGAGCAGCGTGCCGAGCTCTTCCTTGCGCGCGAGGATTTCGGTGCCGATCTTGTCGAGCGCGTCCGAGCGTGCCTGGATGCTGCCCGTGGCCCATGCCGGGAAGGCGGCGGTGGCGGCTGCCACGGCGGCATCGACATGCGCTGCATCGCCCTGCGTGTACTGGCCCAGCACGTCGGCCAGGTTGCTGGGGTTGACGTTGGGGCTGTAGCTGTTGCCGGCCAGCCATTCGCCATTGATGAGGTTGTTGAATTCAGTCATCGTCGATGTCCTTGTTTGCCTGTTGGTGTGATGGTTTTTTGAAGTCGAAAGGCTAGGTGGCGCCTTCGGACTCCACGTAGAGGGCGTACAGCGAATGGCTGGCCGCCATGTAGAGGCGATTGTTCTTGGGGCCGCCGAACGTGAGGTTAGCGCAGCGTTCGGGCAGGCGGATGAAACCGATGGGCAAGCCTCGCGAATTGAAGATCTTGACGCCATCGAGGTCTTCGGACTTCGCCTGCGGCTGATAGACCTTCATGCCGTTGCCGGCATCGGTGGGTTCGGACGCCAACGCGCCGTTCCAGCCCCAGCCCATCCAGATATTGCCGTCGCGGTCGACACGAAAACCGTCGAGCGCGGCCGCGCCCACGCCGTCGATCAGCTTGGCCTTGTTCGATACGCTGCCGTCGGCCGCCACGTCGTAGCTCCAGAGGCTGCGGTTGGGCGTGCCCTTCCATTCGATGACGTAGAGCTTTTTCTCGTCCGGCGAGAAGGCCAGGCCGTTCGGGTTCACCAGGTCGGTGATCACCGCGGAGAGCTGCCCGTCGGGCGTGAGGCGGTACACGTTGGTCGTCGCCTGCTCGGGCGTGGCCCGGTCGCCTTCCCAAGTACCCGAGATGCCGAAGAGCGGATCGGTGAACCACACGGTGTCGTCCGACTTCACCACCACGTCGTTCGGCGCATTCAGCCGCTTGCCCTGGAAGCGGTCGGCCAGCACGGTCATGCGTCCGTCGTGCTCGGTGCGCACCACGCGCCGCGTCAGCGAATGCTCGCAACTGATCAGGCGCCCCTGGCGGTCGCGCGTATTGCCGTTGCAGTGATTGACGTTCGACTTGTGGACCTTGAACTCGCCGGTCTTTTCCTCGTAGCGCATCAGCCGGTTGTTCGGGATGTCGCTGCAAATCAGCCAGCCCTCGCGCGGCATGTACACAGGACCTTCGGCCCAGCGCATGCCCGTGCCGACCTGCTCGAGCGTGCTGCTGTAGAGGCGGTACTTGGCGAAGCTCGGATCGAGGATCAGCACTGCCGGGTCGGGGTAGCGCTGCTGCGGCTTGTAGGGAAACGATTGAGCGCCCGCGGCGGCAGCCACCGCGCCGAGCGCCGAGCCGGCCGCTGCCTGGAGCAGGCGGCGGCGATCCATGTGGTTGTTCATGCAGTCTCCTTGACGATGTCTTTGCTTGCGGCGCGGGACCGCATCCGTTCACGCTGAGCTTGTCGACGCACCGCGCGAGGCTTCGACAGGCTCAGCCCGAACGGCTGGTGCCAATCAACGGACCATGCAGGGCCGCTTGTTGTCGAAGGTCCAGTTCGGAATCAGGTATTGCATCGCCTCTGCATCGTTGCGCGCGCCGAGGCCGTGCTTCAGGTAGAGCTGGTGCGCCTTCTCGACTTCGGCCATGTCGAGCTCGATGCCGAGGCCACCGCGCGTCGGCACTTTCACGAAGCCCTCTTCGATCTGCAGCGGCGCCTTCGTCAGGCGCTGGCCGTCCTGCCAGATCCAGTGCGTGTCGATGGCCGTGACCTTGCCGGGTGCGGCAGCGGCCACGTGCGTGAACATCGCGAGCGACACGTCGAAGTGGTTGTTCGAATGCGAGCCCCAGGTGAGGCCCCAGGCCTGGCACAGCTGCGCCACGCGCACCGAGCCTTGCATGGTCCAGAAATGCGGGTCGGCCAACGGGATGTCGACCGACTGCAGCGAGAGGCTGTGCACCATCTCGCGCCAGTCGGTGGCGACCATGTTGGTGGCGGTCGGCAGGCCGGTGGCGCGACGGAACTCGGCCATCACCTCGCGGCCCGAGAACACGCCTTCGGCGCCGCACGGGTCTTCGGCATAGGCCATCACACCGTGCAGGTCGCGGCACAGGCGGATCGCGTCGGCCAGCAGCCAGCCGCCGTTCGGGTCGAGCGTGACGCGCGCCTTCGGAAAGCGCTCGTGCAGCGCGCGGATCGCCTCGACTTCTTCCTCGCCGCGCAGCACGCCGCCTTTCAACTTGAAGTCGGTGAAGCCGTAGCGCGCGTGCGTGGCTTCGGCCAGGCGCACGATGGATTCGGGCGTCATCGCCTCTTCGTGGCGAAGGCGGAACCAGTCGTTGTCCGCACCCGGGTCGGTTTCGTACGCCAGATCGGTCTTCTTCCGGTCGCCCACGTAGAAGAGGTAGCCGAGCATCTGCACCGCGTCGCGCTGCTGGCCTTCGCCGAGCAGGGCCGCCACGGGCACTTCGAGGAACTGGCCCAGCAGGTCGAGCAGCGCGGCCTCGACGGCTGTGACCGCATGGATGGTCACGCGCAGGTCGAAGGTCTGCTGGCCGCGGCCGCCGCTGTCGCGGCCGGCGAAGGCGCTGCGCAGGCTGTTGAGCACCGCGTTGTGGCGGCCGATGGGCTGGCCCACGATGAGGTCGCGCGCGTCTTCGAGCGTCTGGCGGATCTTCTCGCCGCCCGGCACTTCGCCCACGCCGGTGTGGCCGGCGCTGTCGGTCAGGATCAAGAGGTTGCGCGTGAAGAACGGGCCGTGCGCGCCGCTCAGGTTCATCAACATGCTGTCGTGGCCCGCGACGGGCACCACGCGCATGCCGGTGACGACGGGCGCGCCCGACACGACTTTGGAAACGGATTCAGGACTTGTCATCTTCGGGCTGGGGCCTCAGTCGGCAGTGATGTGGCGGGTATCGATGAGCGTCTTCCATCGCGCCCATTCGCGCAACTGGAAGGCGGTGAAGTCTTCGGGCGTGCTGGCGACGATTTCGAGGCCCTGGTCGAGCATGCGCTTCTTCGTCTCGGGGTCCTGCATCGCGGCGATGACCGCGTCGCTCAGCTTCTTCTTCAGCGCAGGCGGCAGGCCCTTCGGCGCGGCCATGCCCTGCCACGAATAGACCTCCGCGCCCTTCACGCCCGCCTCGGCCAGCGTGGGCACGTCGGGCAGCACGGGCGAGCGCTTGTCGCCGGTGACGGCAATCGCACGCAGCTTGCCCGCGCGGATGTGCGGCAGCACGGCATTCACGTTCTGGAACGAAAAGTCGACCTGGTTGCCCAGCAGGTCGTTGACTGCCGGCGCACCGCCCTTGTAGGGCACGTGCACGCCTTCGGTCTTGGTCTGCTGCCAGAAGAGTTCGGCCGACAGGTGATCGGAGGAGCCGTTGCCCGAGCTCGCGAACGAGACCTTGCCCGGCGTCTTGCGCAAGAGCGCGAGCACGTCGGCCACGGTGTGCTCGGGCCGCGCGACATTCGCGACGAGCACGTTGGGCGCCTGCACGGGCACGCTGATGTAGTCGAAGTCCTTCGTCGCGTCGTAGGGCACGCTCTTCTGCAGGTGCGGCGTGACGACGAAGGCGCCGAGCGACGACACCAGCAGCGTGTAGCCGTCAGGCAGTGCGCGCTTGACGAAGCCGGTGCCGATGGTGCCCGTGGCGCCCGGGCGGTTGTCGACGACGAAGCTGCCGCCGAGCCTGGTCTGCAGTTGCAGCGCCAGCGCGCGCGCCACCATGTCGGTGGAGCCGCCGGCGGGGAACGGCACGATGATGGTCACGGGTTTCTGCTGCGGCCATGCGTCGGCTTGCGCCGAGGCATGCAGGGGCAGCATCGCGGTGGCGGCGAGCACGAGGCCCGCCGCAAGAAGCGCTCGTCTCTGCATCCGTGCTTCCGATCAGGAGGGAAGGCGAACGGCTTGGCGCGCGAGCAGCTTCCAGTTGCCGCCCTGCTTCTGCCAGACACCGAGGATCTTCAGCGCGACCTTGCCGGGCTTGCCCGAGTCGTTGGTGTCGGCCGCGAGCGAGTGGCGCACGATGGCCGTGTTGGCATCGACCACCTTGATGGTCTGGTCGGTGATCGTGATGGTCACGAAGTCCGACTTGCCGTCGAGCAGGTCGCTGATGAAGCTCGCCTTGGTGTCGACCTTGCCGCCCGAGTGGCCGTAGCTCAGGTCGTCGGCCACCAGCGCGCCGAGCGCGGCGGCGGTCGGGTCGACCATGGCGACGCGCAGGCGCTCGGCGGCCGCGGCCACCGACGCCTGGTCCGACGCGCCACCGCCCGCGGGCATCATGGCGCAGCCGGTGAACACGATGGCCGAGGCGGCGATGAGGAAGAGTTTCTTGATGAGCATGTCGTTATCTCCTGTTGTTGTGAATTGGTGTCGTCGACGGCAAAGCGAAACTTCCGAGGCTTCTTACTGCGGGCCGAGCGTGGCGATCAGCGCCTTCAGTTCTTCCATCTCGGCGGGCTTGAGGTCGGTGAGCGGTGCGCGCACCGGGCCCGCGTCGTGGCCGACGATCTTGGCGCCGGCCTTGACGATGCTCACTGCGTAGCCCGGCGTGCGGTTGCGCAGCTCGAGGTAGGGCATGAAGAAGTTCTTCAGCAGGCGGTGCTGCGTGGCCATGTCGTCGTTGGCGACCGCGTGATAGAAGTCCATCGCCGTCTTGGGGATGAAGTTGAAGACGGCCGACGAGTACACCGGCGTGCCCATGGCCTTGTAGGCCGCGGCATAGACCTCGGCGGTCGGCAGGCCGCCGAGATACGCGAAGCGGTCGCCCATCTTCTGGTAGATCGCGACCATCGCCTCGATGTCGCCCACGCCGTCCTTGAAGCCGACGAGGTTCGGGTTGCGTTCGGCCAGGCCCGCGAGCGTGTCGGGCTTCAGGCGGCTCGACGCGCGGTTGTAGACGATCACGCCGAACTTCACGCTCTTGCACACGGCCTCGACGTGCGCGGCCAGGCCTTCCTGGCCGGCTTCGGTGAGGTAGTGCGGCAGCAGCAGGATGCCGTGCGCGCCGGCCTTCTCGGCCGCTTGCGCGCACTGGATGGCAAAGCGCGTCGGGCCGCCGGCGCCGGCAATGATCGGCACCACGCCGCGGCAGGTGTCGACGGCCGTCTGGATGATGCCGGGGTACTCGTCGCCGGTCAGCGAGAAGAACTCGCCCGTGCCGCCTGCAGCGAACAGCGCGCTGGCACCGTACGGCGCCAGCCATTCGAGGCGCTCGACGTAGCCCTTCTTGTTGAAGTCGCCGTTGCTGTCGAAGTCGGTCAACGGGAACGAGAGCAGGCCGGAGCCCATGATGGTCTTGAGTTCTTGCGGGTTCATCGGGAAGAGTCCAGTGAAGATTGGGATGAGGAAAAGAGAGAGTGGATGGCCGGTCAGTCGAGCTTGACGTTGGCCTCTTTGATCACTTGCGCCCAGCGCGCGCGCTCCTTGGCGAAGAACTGGTCCTGCTCGGGCGCGGTCATGGTCACGACCTCGGCGCCCTGCCCTGCCAGGCGGGCACGGATGTCGGGGGTGCGGATGATGCGGACCAGTTCCTTGTTGAACCGGGCGACCACCGCATCGGGCGTGCCGCGCGCGGCGACCACGCCCTGCCAGGTGCCCGACTCGTAGCCGGGCACGCCCTGCTCCGAGATGGTCGGCACGTTGCCGATCAACGGCATGCGCGTGGGCTTGGACACCGCGATCAGCTTGAGCTTGCCGCTCTGCACATGCGGGTAGGTGGCGAGCATGCCGTTCATCAGCACCTGCGTCTGGCCGGCGACGGTGTCGAGCACGGCCTGCACGCCGCCCTTGTAGGGCACGTATTCCCACTTGGCGCCGCTCTTGCGCTGCAGTTCGACGCCTGCCAGGTGCGCGGTGCTGCCACTGGCGGTCACGGCGAAGTTGAAATCGCTCTTCTTGGACAGTTCGACCAGTTCCTTCAGCGTATTGGCCTGCACCGAGGGATGCACCACCAGGAGGTGCGGCGAGTAGGCCAGCATGGCCACGCTGCGCAGGTCCTTGGTCGGGTCGAACGGCAGCTTGGGGTACAGCGACGGGCTGATGGCCAGCGCGCCGAGGTCGCACAACATGAGCGTGTGGCCGTCGGCCGGGGCCTTGGCGAGCATGTCGGCGCCCAGGTTGCCGTTGGCGCCCGCGCGGTTCTCGATCACCACGGGCTGGCCCAGCGCGTCCGACAGCGGCTGGCTGATCGAGCGCGCAATGATGTCGGACGAGCCGCCCGGCGGGTACGGAACGATGAGCCGGATCGGCTTGGAAGGCCAGTTGCCGCCGCCGCTCTGCGCAAAGGTGCGCGCCGGCAAGCTGGCGGCCAGGGTCGTGGCAAGGGCGGCGCCCAGTGCGCCGCGTCGATTGATGGTCATGCGGATGCCTCCAGTTGTTCGATGTGTGCCATGGCTTCGCCCGAGGTCGGGGCGAGAGATCAGTCATCGTACAACTACAAAAACAAGTTGTCCAGACTTGGTCCCAAAAAATTCCGCGAAGGGGTTAGTTGTCGGACGAAGCGGCGTCGCCGCCGCCCTTGCCAGCCGCGCCCGAACCTTCGGCTTTCGCCTTTTGCTGCTGCGCGGCCTCTTGCGCCATGCGCAGGCGCTCGCGGCTGTTGGTCAGGTGGATGCGCATGGCGGCGCGGGCCGACTCGGGATCGCGGCGCGCGATGGCCGCATAGATTTCTTCATGCTCGCGATTGACGCGGCTCAGGTACGCGCCGCCGTCCTGGATGCGGATGGCGCTGATGCGCGTACGCGGAATGATCGTGGTGCCCAGGTGCCGCATGATGTCGGCGAAATACGGGTTGCCGGTCGACTGCGCGATCTGCAGGTGAAAGCGGAAATCGGGCGCGACGGTGTCGCCGGCGATCGTCACGTTGTGCTCGAAATCATCGAGTGCCTGGCGCATGGCGACCAGTTGCTCCTCGGTGCGCCGGCTCGCGGCAAGCCCGGCGGATTCCGTCTCGAGGCTGATGCGCAGCTCCAGCACAGCCAGCACGTCGACCGAAGCGGCAATTTCGCCCGGATCGAGGCGAAACACCCCACCCGGCCGCGGCTGCAAAACGAAAGTGCCCACGCCATGCAGCGTTTCGACCAGCCCGCCCGCCTGCAATTTGGAGAGCGCCTCGCGCACCACAGTGCGGCTGACACCGTAGGCCTGCATGATGGCCGACTCGGTGGGGAGCTTGTCGCCCGGGCGCAGCGACTGGCTGCGGATCTTCTCGCCCAGGTCTTCCACCAGCCCGTGCGCCAGACCGCGGGCACGCTGGCGCGGCCGCCCCACGAAGGGAGCGCCACCGGCGACTTCCGTCGCCGCATCGGTTACCAAGGGATTACCCGCAGTCGTCTGGACCATGGCCACGATAATAATCTCCAATTAGTTGTACGACAACAGATAACTCATCACCTGGATTGCTCTGACGGCCGTTTCGTGACGTATTGCGACCTGACTGCCCCGGCATCGTAACGGCGGCTCCGGCGAAAGCATTCCACCGCTTCACCCCTTCATCACACCCGAAAAAACGTCGATGTCCCCACAAGCTTCTAACAACAAGCTCGATCGGCTGCTGCTGACCGGCGCGGCCGGCGGCCTCGGCAAGGTGCTGCGCGAGCGGCTCAAGCCCTATGCGAACGTGCTGCGCCTCTCGGACATCGCATCGCTGGCACCGGCCGCCGATACGAGCGAAGAAGTCGTGCCCTGCGATCTCTCGGACAAGGCCGCGGTGCATGCGCTGCTGGAAGGCTGCGACGCGATCGTGCACCTGGGTGGCGTGTCGGTCGAGCGGCCGTTCGAGGAAATCCTCGAAGCCAACATCAAGGGCATCTTCAACGTCTACGAAGCCGCGCGCCGCCACGGCGTCAAGCGCGTGGTGTTCGCGAGCTCCAACCACGTGATCGGCTTCTACAAGCAGACCGAGCACATCGATGCGCACGCGGCGCGCCGGCCCGACGGCTACTACGGCCTGTCGAAGTCCTTCGGCGAGGACATGGCGCAGTTCTATTTCGACCGCTGGGGCATCGAGACGGTGAGCATCCGCATCGGCTCGTCGTTCCCCGAGCCGCTCAACCGCCGGATGATGAGCACCTGGCTCAGCTACCGCGACCTGACGACGCTGATCGAGAAGTCGCTCTTCACGCCCGATGTGAAGCACACCGTCGTTTACGGCATGTCGGCCAACCGCGACGTGTGGTGGGACAACAGCGCCGCCGCGCACCTGGGCTTCGTGCCGCAGGACGGCTCGGAGGTGTTCCGCGACAAGGTCGAGGCGCAGCCGCCGGTGGCGCCGACCGATCCGAACGCCATCTACCAGGGCGGCGCGTTCACAGCGCAAGGCCCCTTCGGCGATGCAAGCTGAGCTCGTCCTCGACGCGCGCAACGGCACCGGCGAAAGCCCGGTGTGGCATGCCGCGGAGCAGGCGCTCTACTGGGTGGACATTCCCGCGCGCGCACTGAACCGCTGGCATGCGAGCGAGGGCCACGCGCAGTGGCATGCGGACGAAATGATCGCCTGCATCGCACCGCGCGCCGACCTGCCCGGCGCATGGATCGCAGGCATGGAAAGCGGCATCTTCTCGCTGCAGCCGCAGGCCGACGGCACGCTTGCAGCCACCTCGCTCGCGCCCGTCGCGCACGCCGCACCGGCCATGCGCTTCAACGACGGCCGCTGCGACCGCCAGGGCCGCTTCTGGGCCGGCACGATGCTGCTGGACATGGCCGCGGGCGCACGCGTCGGCCGCCTGTACAGCTATGGCAAAGGCAGCGACACCGCCACCCTGCAGCTGGACGATCTCATCGTGCCCAACGGCCTCGCCTTCAGCCCCGACGGCCGCACGATGTACCTCTCGGACTCGCACCCGGGCGTGCAGGCGATCTGGGCCTTCGACTACGACACCGAGACCGGCACACCGAGCAACCGCCGCCTCTTCGTCGACATGAAGCCCCTGCCCGGCCGCCCCGATGGCGCGGCCATCGACGTGGACGGCTGCTACTGGATCTGCGGCAACGACGCCGGCCTCGTGCACCGCTTCACGCCCGACGGCCACCTGGACCGCTCGCTCGAAGTGCCGGTGAAGAAGCCCGCGATGTGCGCGTTCGGAGGCCCGGCGCTCGACACGCTCTTCGTCACCTCGATCCGCCCCGGCGGCATCGACCTGGCCGACCAGCCGTTGGCCGGCGGCGTGTTTGCCCTGCGGCCCGGCGTACAGGGCGTGCCGGAACCGACCTTCGGCAGCTGAGCTTTTTTCCTTCCGCTTCCCCTTTCCTTTTTCTTTTTCGATAACCACCACCAGAGGACGAGACAAATGAAGTTCCACAAGACCCTGATCGCACTTGCCGTGGGCGCCGCAGCCGCGCTCACCACGCTGGCTGCCAGCGCCACTGAATTCCGCTCGGCCGACATCCATCCCGACGACTACCCCACCGTGACCGCGGTGAAGTTCATGAGCGAGCGCCTGAAGGCGCTGTCGGGCGGCAAGCACACCATCAAGGTGTTCAACAACAGCTCGCTCGGCAGCGAGAAAGACACCATCGAGCAGACCAAGATCGGCGCGCTGCAGATGGTGCGCGTGAACATCGCCCCCATGAACAACATCTGCGCCGAGACGCAGGTGCCGACCATGCCCTTCCTGTTCCGCTCGGTCGATCATCTGCACAAGGTGCTGGACGGCCCCATCGGCGAGGAAATCCTGAAGTCGTGCGAGAAGCAGGGCTTCGTCGGCCTGGCTTATTACGACAGCGGCGCGCGCTCGATGTTCACCGCCAAGAAGCCGGTGCGCAGCTTCGCCGACATGAAGGGCCTGAAGGTCCGCGTGCAGCAGTCCGACCTGTGGGTCTCGATGCTCGAAGCCATGGGCGCCAACGCCACGCCGATGCCCATGGGCGAGGTGTACACGGGCCTGAAGACCGGCCTGATCGACGCCGCCGAGAACAACTACCCCACCTATGAAAGCGCCCGCGCCTTCGAAGTGGCCAAGTACTACAGCAAGACCGAGCACTCGATGGCGCCCGAGATGCTGCTGTTCTCCAAGCGCGTGTGGGACAAGCTCTCCGCCGAAGAGCAAGGCTGGATCCGCCAGGCCGCCAAGGAGTCGGTGCCCTACATGCGCAAGCAGTGGGAAGAGCGCGAGATCAAGTCGCTCGCCACGGTGAAGGCCGGCGGCGCCGAGATCATCGAAGTCGACAAGGCCCCGTTCCAGGCCGCGATGAAGCCGGTGTACGACAAGTTCATCACCGACGCGAAGCTCAAGGATCTGGTCAAGCGCGTGCAGGACACGAAGTAAGCAAGTCAGTCGGTTGAATTGGCTCCTTCCTCCGCTGGGGGAAGGCCGGGATGGGGGCATGACAGCGCTGGCATCGAGACGCCGCTTGCCCCCACCCCCGCCCTCCCCCGGAAGGGGAGGGAGAAAGACAAAGAAGAACTCACATGTACACCAAACTTTGCCGCACCCTCGCCCGTGCCTGCATGTGGTTGGGCATCCTCGGTCTCGTCGCGGTGATCTGCGCGGTGAGCTGGCAGGTGTTCGGCCGCTATGTGCTCAACAACACCCCGACCTGGGCCGAAAGCCTTGCGCTGCTGCTGGTGATCTACGTCACGATGTTCGGCGTGGCCGTCGGCGTGCGCGACGCGGGCCACATCGGCCTGGAGTCGTTCCTCGTGCTCGCGCCCGACTGGCTGCGCCTGAAGATGGAATACCTGATCCACGCGCTCATCCTCATCTTCGGCCTGGCCATGGCCTGGAATTGCGCCTCACTCGCCGAATCGGTGTGGGACTACCGACTGCCCACGCTGTGGATTTCGGAAGGCTGGAAATACGTGCCCGCGTCGATCGCCGGCGTCTTGATCGTGATGTTCTCGATCGAACACATCATCGCTTTGGCCCAGGGCCGCGAAGTAGAACCCGCCTGGGGCTGAACCGAATCATGACGATCCCTCTCCTCATTCTTTGCCTCTCGTTCACGGTCTTCCTGCTGCTGGGCGTACCGGTCGCTTTCTCGATCGGCCTCTCGGCCCTGGCCACGCTGCTCTATGAAGGCCTGCCGCTCGCGGTCGGCTTCCAGCAGATGACCTCGGGCATGGGCATCTTCTCGTTCCTCGCGATTCCGTTCTTCATCTTCGCCGGCGAGCTCATGCTCTACGGCGGCATCGCGGACCGCATCGTCAACTTCGCGCGCAACCTCGTGGGCCATGTGCGCGGCGGCCTCGGCATGTCGAACGTGGTGGCCTGCACGCTGTTCGGCGGCGTCTCGGGTTCGCCCGTGGCGGACGTTTCGGCCATGGGCGCCGTGATGATCCCGATGATGAAGAAGGAGGGCTATCACGCCGACTACGCGGTCAACGTGACGACCCACGCAGCGCTTGTCGGCGCGCTGATGCCGACCAGCCACAACCTGATCATCTATTCGCTCGCGGCGGGCGGCAAGGTGTCGATCGCGGCGCTGATCCTGGCGGCGCTGCTGCCGGCGGCCGTGCTCACCATCAGCAACCTCGCGGCCGCCTACCTGGTGGCGGTGAAGCGCGGCTACCCGGCCGGCAGCTTCCCGGGCTGGGCCATCGTGGCGCGTTCGTTCGCAGCGGCGCTGCCGGGCCTCTTCATCGTGGTGCTGATCCTCGGCGGCATCTTGTCGGGCATCTTCACGGCGACCGAATCGGCGGCGGTGGCTGTGCTCTATGCGCTGGGCCTCACGATCTTCGTGTACCGCACGCTGAAGTGGGAGCACTTCATCAAGGCCGCGTCGAAGGCGGTGCGCACCACCGGGGTGATCCTGCTGCTGATCGGTATCTCGAGCACCTTCGGCTACCTCATCAGCCTGTACGGGGTGGCCGAGCTCACGGGCCAGATGCTCTCGCAGATCACGACCACGCCGTGGATGATCTTCCTGCTCATCAACATCATCCTGTTCGTGCTGGGCACCTTCCTGGACATGGCCGCGACGATCTTGTTGTGCACGCCGATCTTCCTGCCGATCGCCCAGCACTACGGCATGACGTCGGTGCAGTTCGGTGTCGTGATGCTGATCAACTGCGCGCTCGGCCTGAACACCCCGCCGGTGGGCACCACGCAGTTCGTCGGCTGCGCGATCGGCGGTGTGTCGGTGGGCACGGTGATGAAGACCATCTGGCCGTTCTACGGCGCGCTGATCTTCGCCCTCGGCGTGGTCACTTTTGTCCCCGCGTTCTCCACCTGGCTCCCCGGCCTCTTCATGGTGGTGAAGTAAGAAAAGAAAGGGCCCCACGATGGCCGAGACGAACACCCGCCCCCCGCTCTACATCCGCATCCATGCGGCCGACAACGTCGCCATCGTCGCGAACGACGGCGGCCTGAAGACAGGCGCGACGTTCGCCGACGGCCTCGTGCTGGTGGACAACGTGCCTCAAGGCCACAAGGTGGCGCTCGCCGACCTGGCCGAGGGCGATGCCATCGTTCGCTACAACGTGGTGATCGGCTACGCCCAGAAGGCGCTGCCGCGCGGCAGCTGGGTGCACGAGCGCGTGATGCGCATGCCGACGGCGCCCGAGCTCGACGGGCTGCCCATCGCGACGGTCAAGCCCCCTGCCCTGCTGCCCCTGGAGGGCTACACCTTCGAGGGCTACCGCAACGCCGATGGCTCGGTAGGCTCGCGCAACATCCTGGCCATCACGCAGACCGTGCAGTGCGTGGCCGGCGTCACCGAGTTCGCGGTGCAGCGCATCAAGGCCGAGCTGCTGCCGAAATTTCCGAACGTCGACGACGTGGTGGCGCTGGAGCACAGCTACGGCTGCGGCGTCGCCATCGATGCGCCCGACGCGATCATTCCGATCCGCACGCTGCGCAACATCAGCCTCAACCCGAACTTCGGCGGCGAGGTGATGGTGGTGAGCCTGGGCTGCGAAAAGCTGCAACCCGAGCGCCTGCTGCCGCCCGGCACCATTCCGATCACGGACCAGCGCGGCGAAGGCGCGACCGATGCGCCGCTCGACGTCGTGTGCCTGCAGGACGACGCGCACGTCGGCTTCATGTCGATGATCGATTCGGTGATGCGCCAGGCCGAGGTGCACCTCGCACGGCTGAACACGCGCCGGCGCGAGACAGTGCCCGCGAGCGAACTCGTGGTGGGCGTGCAGTGCGGCGGCAGCGATGCCTTCTCGGGCGTGACCGCGAACCCGGCCGTGGGCTTTGCGACTGACCTGCTGGTGCGCGCAGGCGCCACCGTGATGTTCTCGGAAACCACCGAGGTGCGCGACGGCATCGACCAGCTCACCTCGCGCGCCTCGTCGCCCGAAGTGGCCGAGGCCATGATCCGCGAGATGGCCTGGTACGACGCCTACCTGCAGAAGGGCCGCGTGGACCGCAGCGCCAACACCACGCCGGGCAACAAGAAGGGTGGGCTCTCCAACATCGTCGAAAAGGCGATGGGCTCGATCGTGAAGTCGGGCTCCGCGCCGATCACGGGCGTGCTCTCGCCCGGCGAGAAGGTCAAGCAGAAGGGCCTGATCTACGCCGCCACACCGGCCAGCGATTTCATCTGCGGCACGCTGCAGTTGGCCGCCGGCATCAACCTGCACATCTTCACCACCGGCCGCGGCACGCCCTATGGCCTCGCCGAAGTGCCGGTCATCAAGGTCGCCACGCGCAGCGACCTCGCGCGCCGCTGGCACGACCTGATGGACGTGAACGCGGGCCGCATCGCCGATGGCGACGCCACCATCGAGGACGTGGGCTGGGAGCTGTTCCGGCTGATGCTCGACGTGGCCAGCGGAAAGAAGAAGACCTGGGCGGAGCACTGGAAGCTGCACAACGCGCTCGTGCTGTTCAACCCCGCGCCCGTGACCTGACACATCGAAAGGAAGCATCCATGGAAGACCTCAAGGACAAGACCGCGCTCGTCACAGGCGCCAGCACCGGCATCGGTGCCGCGGTGGCCATCGCCTTCGCCGCGCGCGGCATGCGCGTGGCGGTGCACTACAACAGCTCGGCCGACGCCGCGAACCAGGTGGTGGAAACCATCCGCGCCGCCGGCGGCACCGCATTCACGGTAAAGGCCGACGTGCGCGACACCGGTGCGATCCGCGCCTGCGTGAAAGAGAGCGCGGCGCAGCTCGGCCGCATCGACGTGCTGGTGAACAACGCCGGCAGCCTGGTCAAGCGCGTGCCCATCGCCGAGTTCGACGATGCGCTGTTCGACGAGGTGATGCACATCAACGCGCGCTCGGTGCTCGCCTTCTGCCGCGAGGTGGTGCCGCTGATGCGCACGCAGGGCGGCGGCAACATCATCAACGTGACCTCGGTCGCGGCGCGCACCGGCGGCGGGCCGGCCGCGTATCTGTATGCGGGATCGAAAGGCTTCGTGAGCACCGCGACGCACGGCCTCGCGAAGGAACTGGTGGGCGACCGCATCCGCGTGAACGCGGTCGCGCCGGGCGTGATCCAGACGCCCTTTCAAGACCGCTTTTCGACGCCCGCAATGCTGGAGAACTTCAGGGCGAGCATTCCGATGGGCCGCATCGGCGAGCCCGAGGAATGCGTGGGTGCCTTTCTCTATCTCGCCTCGGAGCAGCTCTCGGGCTATGTGACGGGCCAGGTCATCGAGGTGAACGGCGGGCAGTACATGCCCTGAGATTTTTTGGAGAGACGGCCCTCGCCAAGGGGCCGTTCGAGGATCAGATCAACAACGGAGACAAGAGACATCATGAAAAGAAGCACCCTCGTTCGCGGCCTTGCAGCCATCTCGGCCACCGCCGCGCTCTCGCTCGGGCTGGCCCCGGCAACCTTCGCGCAGGCCGCCAACGACTTCCCGAACCGCACCATCGAACTGCTCGTGCCCTACCAGCCGGGCGGCGGCACCGACGGCCTCGCGCGCGCTTTTTCGGAAGCGAGCCGCAAGCACATCTCGCAGAGCATCGTGATCGTCAACCGCCCCGGCGCGGGCGGCGCCATCGGCTGGACCGAGGTGATCAACGCCAAGCCCGACGGCTACAAGCTCGCGGTGCTCACGGTCGAGCTGCTCACGCTGCCGCATCTGGGCCTGGCCAAGTTCAATTACGACGACTTCCAGCCGATTGCGCAGCTCAATGCCGATCCGGCAGCGATCACCGTGAAGGCCGATGCGCCGTGGAACACCATCGAAGAATTCCTCGCCGCCGCGAAGAAGTCGCCCGAGAGCATCCGCGTGGGCAACTCGGGCAACGGCTCGATCTGGCACCTGGCGGCCGCGGCGCTCGAAGACAAGACCGGCACCAAATTCGGCCACATCCCGTTCCAGGGTGCGGCGCCCGCGGTGCTCGCCCTCCTGGGCGGCCACATCGAAGCCGTGGCCGTGAGCCCGGCCGAAGTGACGACGCATGTGCAGGGCGGCAAGCTCAAGGTGCTGATGGTGATGGCCGACAAACGGGTGAAGGGCTTCGAGAAGGTGCCGACCGCCAAGGAGCGCGGCATCGATTTGTCGATCGGCACCTGGCGCGGCATCGGCGCGCCGAAGAACACGCCGCCCGAGGTGATGGCCAAGCTGCGCGAGATCACCGCCAAAACGGCCGCCGAGCCGCTGATGCACGAGGTGATGGACAAGCAGAACCTGGGCTACGTCTACACCGACGGCGCCGTGTTCAAGGAGACGCTGGCCAAGGACAACGTCTACTTCAAGCAACTGATCACCAAGCTCAACATCAAGCCCTGAGCACGCGGTCATGAAAAAAACCATCGCATCGCTGCTGTGGCTGGCCGTCGCCGGCCAAGCCTCTGCCGCCACCTGGGTCTACGTGTCGAACGCCGACAGCCAGGAGATCTCGGTGCTCGCGCTCGACCGCGACAAGGGCACGCTCACGCCGGTGCAGACGCTCGCGGTCGGCGGCACGGTGATGCCGATGGTGGTGAGCCACGACAAGCGCGTGCTGTATGCCGCGCTGCGCTCGCAGCCGTTCCGCGTGGCGTCGATGTCGATCGACGCCGCCACCGGCAAGCTGCAGAAGCTCGGCGAGGCGCCGCTCGCCGACAGCATGGCCAACATCGACCTCGACGCGAGCGGCAAGTGGCTCTTCGCGGCCTCCTACCAGGGCGGAAAAATCTCGGTGAACGCCATCGGCAAGGACGGCGCCGTCGGCGCCATCCAGCAACTGGTGCAGACAGGACCGAACGCGCACGCGATCCATGCGGATGCCGCCAATCGCTACGTGCTTGCGACCAGCCTGGGCGGCGACAACATTTCCAGTTGGCGCTTCGACGCCGAGAAGGGCCTGCTGTCGCCGAACGATCCAGCGCTGACGACGACCGCCGCAAAAGCCGGACCGCGCCACTTCGTCTGGGACAAGGCGCAGCGCCATGTCTACCTGCTCGATGAACTCGATGCGGCACTGCACGTGTTCGCGTGGGATGCCGCGCGCGGCACGCTGAAGCTGGAACAGAGCACGACCACGCTGCCCGCCGGATTCAGCGGCAAGCCCTGGGCGGCCGACCTGCACCTAACGCCGGACGGCCGCTACCTGTATGCGTCGGAACGCACGTCGAGCACGCTGTCCGCGTTCAAGGTCGACGCGGCCACCGGACAACTGCAGCCGCTGGGCCAGACGCCGACCGAGAAAGGTCCGCGCGGTTTCGCGATCGACCCGAGCGGCCGCTACCTGATCGCGGCCGGCCAGGAGTCGCACAGCATTTCGCTCTACGCCATCGATGCCGCGACCGGCGCGCTCGGCAAGCCCGAGCGCCTGGCCGTGGGCAAGAACCCGAACTGGATCGAGATCGTGGATCTGCCTTGAACGGCTGAAGTCCGCCCATCGCCCATCGCCTATCAACACACTGGAGACAAAGACATGCAACGCCGCACATTGATTCAAACCGCCCTTGCCTCTTCCCTTGCCACGGCATTGCCCGCGTTCGCGCAGAGCAGCAACACCTGGCCCACGGGCAAGGCCATCACCTACCTCGTGCCCTTTCCCGCGGGCGGCACCACCGACGTGCTGGGCCGGCTGATCGGGCAGAAGCTGGGCACCGTGCTGGGCACGAGCGTGATCATCGACAACAAGGGCGGCGCCGGCGGCAGCGTGGGCTCGGAAGTGGGCGCACGCGCGGCGCCCGATGGCTTCACGCTGGTGGGCGGCACGATCAGCTCGCACGCGATCAACGTGAGCCTGTATCCCAAGATCGGCTACGACCCGCAGAAGTCGTTCGCGCCGGTGACACTGATCGGCACCAACCCGGTGGTGCTGGTGGTGAACCAGGCGAGCCCCTACAAGACGCTGAAGGACGTGCTGGACGCGAGCAAGGCGAAGTCGGGCGGGCTCTCGTCGGCCTCGGCGGGCACCGGCACCTCGCAGCACCTGGCGCTGGAGCTGCTGGCCTTCAAGTCGGGCGTGAAGTTCACGCACATCCCCTACAAGGGCAGCGGCCCGGCGATCCAGGACGTGATCGGCGGCCAGGTCGACATGATGTTCGACACGACCGTGGTGGCGGGCCCGCACATCCAGAGCGGCAAGCTGCGCGCCATTGCGGTCACCTCCGCCAAGCGCCTGGCCTCGATGCCCGACGTGCCGACGGTGGCCGAATCGGGTATCCAGGGGCTGAAGGATTTCGAAGTGGTCTCGTGGCAGGCGATCTTCGTGCCCGCCGGTACGCCGGCGCCGGTCGTCGAGCGGCTGCACACGGAGATCCGCAAGATCCTCGCAACGCCCGAAATGCAGGACAAGCTCAAGGGCTTCGGCATGGAGCCGGCGGATCTCTCGACGGCGCAGATCGCGGCGTTCCAGAAGGCCGAGGTCGAGAAATGGGCCGGGGTGATCAAGGCTGCCGGCATCAAGGCGGACTAAGTAGTTCGCCGCCGGCCGGCACCCACGCACAACCGAGGGAAGCTTCCTACGCTTCTTGGGGAGGGCGCTTTATAGAATGCCCCTCCGATCCGCATTCGAGGCTTCCCACAACGTGTCCGACCGCTCCGCAGTTCTGCCCCAATACCTGTTCCCCAAGCAGGCCCTGACCAATTTCGCCGGCTGGGTCGCGGGGAAGGAACGCGGTGCCGTCACGACGTGGATCATTCGCCGCTTCGTCGCCAAGTACGACGTCGACATGGGCGAGGCGCTCGAGTCCGACATCGAGCACTACAAAAGCTTTAACCAGTTCTTCACGCGCGCGCTCAAGCCCGGCATGCGCCCGCTCGCGCAGGCCGACCTGGTGTGCCCCGTGGACGGCGCCATCAGCCAGTTCGGCGCGATCGAGGGCGACCAGATCTTCCAGGCCAAGGGCCACAACTACACGACCACCGCGCTGGTCGGCGGCGACGCCACGCTGGCCGCGAAGTTCGCGCACGGCAGCTTCGCCACGCTGTACCTGAGCCCCAAGGACTACCACCGCATCCACATGCCGTGCGACGGGCGGCTCGTGCGCATGATCCACGTGCCGGGCGACCTGTTCTCGGTGAACCCGACCACCGCGCGCGGCGTGCCCGGCCTCTTTGCGCGCAACGAGCGCGTGGTGTGCGTCTTCGAATCAGCACGCGGGCCGTTCGTGCTGGTGCTCGTGGGCGCCACCATCGTCGGCAGCATGGCCACCGTGTGGCACGGCGTGGTCAATCCGCCGCGCGTGGGCGAGTTGCGCGAGTGGCATTACAACGACCAGCAGATCGACATCAAGAAGGGCGACGAGATGGGCCGTTTCTTGCTCGGCTCCACCGTCGTCATGCTGTTCCCGGCGCCTGCATTGGCGTTCAACCCCGACTGGTCGCCCACCCGCGCGATCCGCCTGGGCGAAGCCATGGCCGACTACACGAATTTGTGAGGCTTTGTCTCACAGCCCGCATGCAGCATGCCCTTACAGCTATAAAACTAGTAGCATCCACATCGTTTGCGCTATAGTCGCCGGCCCGCAGGACGGTCCACAACCAATCACAAACAAGAGCGCGCGGCATCGGCCAGCCACAGGCCCGCAGCCCGCCCAGCTTCGAGGAGATGATGTCGATGAGTACCAAGGAAAACGCAGCCGTCAGCCAGTTGCTCGCATTGCTCGAAGCCCGCTACGCGCTGCGTGTGCTCTGGGCCCTGCGCGACGGCCATGCCCAGACCTTCCGCCTGCTGCAGGACAGCGTGGGCGGCATCACTCCCAACACCCTGAACACTCGCATCAAGGAACTGCGCGAGGCCGGCATCGTGAGCCACGGCAGCGACGGCTATTGCCTCACCTTGAGCGGGCAGGATCTGCTCAAGCGGCTGTCCGACCTGCAGGCCTTTGCCGGCAAATGGCAGCTGGGGCAGCTCAAGAAGGCGGCTGCACCGGCCGCTCCCGCGGCCACTGCGCCAGCCGCTCCCGTTGCGCCTCCGGCCTCCTCGCCGCCTCCCCCGCCCCCCGCACCGCCCGCCGACACGACGAGCTGAAGAGGCCGTCAGCCGGCATCGGTAAACTCCGCGCCTTCGATCCAATTCATCATTCATCGACGCAAGGAGCGTTTTCCCATGCCTACCACTCCCTCCGGCCTCCAGTACGAAGACACCGAAGTCGGCACCGGCGCCGAAGCCAAGGCTGGCCAGCACGTGCATGTGCACTACACCGGCTGGCTCTACAACGACGGCGTGCAAGGCGC
This sequence comes from Variovorax sp. W1I1, assembly GCF_030815625.1. Lineage (NCBI taxonomy): Bacteria > Pseudomonadati > Pseudomonadota > Betaproteobacteria > Burkholderiales > Comamonadaceae > Variovorax > Variovorax sp. W1I1. The sequence goes on from NZ_JAUSWZ010000001.1 coordinate 4,068,243, forward strand.
CAAGTTCGATTCGAGCCGCGACCGCAACGACCCCTTCGCGTTCTCGCTGGGCGCAGGCCAGGTCATCAAGGGCTGGGACGAAGGCGTCGCCGGCATGAAGATCGGCGGCAAGCGCACGCTGATCATTCCCGCATCGCTGGGCTATGGCGCCCGCGGCGCCGGTGGCGTGATCCCCCCGAACGCCACCCTCAAGTTCGACGTCGAACTGCTCGACGCGCACTGATCGCTCACTGGCCACGGTTGGCGCACAGGCCCGATTTCGGGCCTTTTTCATGCCTCCACGGCCCCTTTTTCCGCATTTTTTCGCTTGAAATGCCTCTGGCCAGCCCCAAGTGGCTGGCTATCGTTTGTTTTCCGGCGCACGCCGTTCTTTGAAAAATGTCTGACCCGCAACAATCCGCACAGAATTCGCAAATGCTGCAAGGCGAGCCCAGTCCCGAAGAACTGGAGGCCGCGCAGGCCGCCAATGAAGCCGACGCCTTGGCTGCGGCGCAAGGCGAGCTGGCCGCGCTGCAAGCCAAGAACGCCGAATTGGCCGATCAATACCTGCGCGCCCAGGCCGACGTTCAAAACGCTCGCCGCCGCGCCGACGACGAAATCACCAAGGCCCGCAAATTCGCGGTCGAGGCCTTTGCCGAAAGCCTGCTGCCGGTGACCGACAGCCTGGAAGCCGGCCTCGCCATCAAGGACGCCACCCCCGAGCAGATCCGCGAAGGCGCCGAAGCCACGCTGCGCCAGTTGAAGAGCGCGCTCGAACGCAACAAGGTGATCGAAGTGGCGCCCGCCGCAGGCACCAGGTTCGATCCGCACCAGCACCAGGCCATCTCGGTGGTGCCCGCCCCCGAGCAGGAACCCAACACCGTGGTGAGCGTGCTCCAGAAGGGCTACACGATCAACGAGCGCGTGCTGCGCCCGGCGCTGGTCACGGTCAGCGCGCCGAAGTAAGTCGTCCGCACATCCGCACACACGATTCCCACAGGAAATCCCCGCTCCATCCCCTTGAATCGAGCCGGGTTATCCACAAGTTCATAACAACATTTTTTTCAGGCTTTCAGGAGTAAAGAACATGGCAAAGATCATCGGCATCGACCTCGGCACCACCAACTCGTGCGTGTCGATCATGGAAGGCAACACCACGCGTGTGATCGAGAACTCGGAAGGTGCCCGCACCACGCCGTCGATCGTCGCGTACCAGGAAGACGGTGAAGTCTTGGTCGGTGCCTCGGCCAAGCGCCAGGCGGTCACCAACCCCAAGAACACGCTGTACGCGATCAAGCGTTTGATCGGTCGCAAGTTCGAGGAAAAGGAAGTGCAGAAGGACATCGACCTGATGCCCTACACCATCGCCAAGGCCGACAACGGCGACGCATGGGTCGAAGTGCGCGGCAAGAAGATGGCGCCGCAGCAAGTCAGCGCCGACATCCTGCGCAAGATGAAGAAGACCGCCGAAGACTATCTTGGCGAAACCATCACCGAAGCCGTGATCACGGTGCCGGCGTACTTCAACGACGCCCAGCGCCAAGCCACGAAAGACGCCGGCCGCATCGCGGGCCTGGACGTCAAGCGCATCATCAACGAGCCCACCGCTGCAGCCTTGGCCTTCGGCCTCGACAAGCAGGACAAGGCCGATCGCAAGATCGCCGTGTATGACCTGGGCGGCGGCACCTTCGACGTGTCGATCATCGAAATTGCAGACGTGGACGGCGAGAAGCAGTTCGAAGTGCTGTCGACCAATGGCGACACCTTCCTCGGCGGCGAAGACTTCGACCAGCGCATCATCGACTACATCATTGCCGAGTTCAAAAAGGAACAGGGCGTCGACCTGAGCAAGGACGTGCTGGCACTGCAGCGCCTGAAGGAAGCCGCTGAAAAGGCCAAGATCGAACTGTCGAACAGCGCGCAGACCGACATCAACCTGCCCTACATCACGGCCGATGCCTCGGGTCCGAAGCACCTGAACATCAAGCTTACCCGCGCCAAGCTGGAGAGCCTGGTCGACGAACTGGTCGAGCGCACCATCGCGCCCTGCCGCCTGGCCATCAAGGATGCCGGCATCAGCGTGAGCGACATCAACGACGTGATCCTGGTCGGCGGCATGACCCGCATGCCCAAGGTGCAGGAAAAGGTGAAGGCCTTCTTCGGCAAGGAACCGCGCAAGGACGTGAACCCCGACGAAGCCGTGGCCGTCGGCGCCGCCATCCAGGGCCAGGTGCTCTCGGGCGACCGCAAGGACGTGCTGCTGCTGGACGTGACCCCGCTGTCGCTGGGCATCGAGACCATGGGCGGCGTGATGACCAAGATGATCACGAAGAACACCACGATCCCGACGAAGTTCGCGCAGACCTTCTCGACCGCGGAAGACAACCAGCCGGCCGTGACGATCAAGGTGTTCCAGGGCGAACGCGAGATTGCCTCGGGCAACAAGGCGCTGGGCGAGTTCAACCTGGAAGGCATTCCGCCGGCAGCGCGCGGCACGCCGCAGATCGAAGTGAGCTTCGACATCGACGCCAACGGCATCCTGCACGTCGGCGCGAAGGACAAGGGCACGGGCAAGGAAAACAAGATCACCATCAAGGCGAACTCGGGCTTGAGCGAAGACGAGATCCAGAAGATGGTGAAGGACGCCGAGCTCAACGCCGAAGACGACAAGAAGAAGCTCGAGATCGTGCAGGCCCGCAACCAGGGCGAAGCCATGGTTCACAGCGTGAAGAAGTCGCTGGGCGAGCACGGTGCGAGCCTCGAGGCCGCCGAGAAGGAAGCGATCGAAGCCGCGATCAAGGACGTCGAAGAAGCCCTCAAGGGTGAAGACAAGGCCGTGATCGAGGAAAAGACCAACACGCTGATGACGGCCAGCCAGAAGCTGGGCGAAAAGATGTACGCCGAGTCGCAAGCCGCGGCGGGCGCCTCGGCAGCGAGCGGACCGGCTGGCGCGGAAGCTGCTGCGCATGCGCAGGCCGACGACAACGTGGTCGACGCCGAAGTCAAGGAAGTCAAGAAGGGCTGATCGCCAGCCGCTTGACCAAGGCTGGATCACCCCACGGGGTGCTCCAGCCTTTCTCGCTTCAAGCCACCCGAGTTCCCGCTGCCTCCCGAGCCCCCTGATCGACCTGCCATGGCCACCAAACGCGACTACTACGAAACCCTCGGCGTCCCCAAGAACGCGAACGACGACGAAATCAAGAAGGCTTATCGCAAGCTAGCGATGAAGCACCACCCCGACCGCAACCACGGCGACACCAGCAAGGACGCCGAGGCCAAGTTCAAGGAGGTGAAGGAAGCGTACGAAATGCTGTCCGACGGCCAGAAGCGCGCGGCCTACGACCAGTACGGCCACGCCGGCGTCGACCCCAACATGCGCGGCGGCCCGGGCGCGGAAGGCTTCGGCGGCTTCGCGGAAGCGTTCGGCGACATCTTCGGCGACGTGTTCGGCGGTGCGCGCGGCGGCCGCCAGAGCGGCGGGCGCCAGGTGTTCCGCGGCAGCGACCTGAGCTACGCGATGGAAGTCACGCTTGAGGAAGCGGCCGAGGGCAAGGAAGCCCAGATCCGCATTCCCAGCTGGGACAACTGCGACACCTGCAAGGGCTCGGGCGCCAAGCCCGGCACCAAGCCGATCACCTGCACCACCTGCCACGGCGCGGGCGCGGTGCAGATGCGCCAGGGCTTCTTCAGCGTGCAGCAGACCTGCCCCACCTGCCACGGCAGCGGCAAGATCATTCCCGAGCCCTGCACCGTGTGCCATGGCCAGGGCAAGATCAAGAACAACAAGACGCTCGAAGTGAAGATCCCCGCCGGCATCGACGACGGCATGCGCATCCGCAGCACCGGCAACGGCGAGCCGGGCACCAACGGCGGGCCCCCGGGCGACCTGTACATCGAGATCCGGCTGAAGAAGCACGAGCTCTTCGAACGCGACGGCGACGACCTGCACTGCGTGGTGCCGGTCAGCGTGACCACGGCGGCGCTCGGTGGCGAGATCAGCGTGCCCACGCTCAAGGGCGCGGCGGCCATCGACATTCCCGACGGCACGCAAAGCGGCAAGCAGTTCCGCCTGCGCGGCAAGGGCATCAAGGGCGTGCGCTCGAGCTATCCGGGCGACCTGTACTGCCACGTGCGCGTCGAGACGCCGGTGAAGCTCACCGAGCACCAGCGCAAGCTGCTGAAGGAACTGGACGAGTCTCTGAAGAAGGGCGGCGACAAGCACAGCCCGACCGACAAGGGCTGGTTCGACAAGGCCAAGGAATTCTTCAGCTGATCTGAGAGAGAGAAGACACGATCCCGCCCAGCACCAAGGGTGTGCGGGAACGATCAGGCCTCGAGCCTCTGCGAGCACCGGTTGCTTCAGGGCCTCGGGGCTTTTCTTCGTCTGCGGGGTCTGCTTTGCCGTCTTTCCTTGCGACGCGCAGCCGCGCTTCATCAAGCCGGTGCATCCAGACCCTTGCAAGCGCCGTAGAGCACAGAGCCGGTGCCCGCCGCACCGTGACGGTACGCACCGACCGGGCACTGCGCTGCTTTCCCACGCCGGCATGCGCCAGCCGCTCATGAAAAAGTGGCGCGAGGATTGCTTTTAGATAATTTTCGGATGTGCAATAAACCAAACGACAGATCGCGCGTTATTGCAGGAGGGCACATTTTTTATTGAGCTACTGCGCTCAATAGGCGTTGTGTTCTCGGGAAAACACCAATGCCGTTCGATATAGGTATTTCACCCGGAGAGAATTGCGCAAGCGAGCCTTTTAATTTATCTGAGATTTTGAAAACTAGTTTGTATTTTTTTGGAACTTTACTCAGGAGCGGGGTCCCCAATAAATAAAACATTTGCCGCTTTGAATGTTTGCTTTATCCTGATTGTTAGCAGAATGTTGTAGGGAGTTTTTCACCGCATGCAGCGGGGGCGGGCACCTTTAAATGCGCGCATTGCCTTTGCTGCAGGCTCCGGGGCCAAAAGCCCCACTGACCTGATGGAGGCGTGACCATGGATGTGATCAGCAACTTTGCCGCCCGCTACGAGCGCACCCGCGAGGAGGTGATCTCCCTGCAGGAATACCTCGATATCTGCAAGCGCGATCCCACCGCTTACGCCACCGCCTCCGAGCGAATGCTCAAGGCCATCGGCGAGCCCGAGCTGGTCGATACCCGCAACGACCCCCGGCTTTCCCGCATCTTCGCCAACAAGGTCATCAAGATCTATCCGGCGTTCAAGGAGTTCTATGGCATGGAGGACGCCATCGAACAGGTGGTGTCCTATTTCCGCCACGCCGCGCAGGGGCTGGAGGAAAAGAAGCAAATCCTTTACTTGCTCGGGCCGGTCGGCGGCGGCAAGAGCTCGATCGCGGAGCGGCTGAAGCAGCTCATGGAGCACGTGCCCTTCTATGCAATCCATGGTTCGCCGGTGAACGAATCGCCCCTCGGCCTCTTCGATACGCTCGAAGACGGCGAGATCCTTGAAAAGGAATACGGCATCCCGCGCCGTTACCTGAATCGAATTCTTTCCCCCTGGGCCGTCAAGCGCCTGGAGGAATACGGCGGCGACATCCGCCAGTTCAAGGTGGTCAAGCGCTTCCCCTCGGTGCTCCGGCAGATCGCGGTCGCCAAGACCGAACCGGGCGACGAGAACAACCAGGACATCTCCTCGCTGGTCGGCAAGGTCGACATCCGCAAGCTGGAGACCTACGCCCAGGACGACCCCGACGCCTACGCCTACTCCGGGGGCCTCTGCCTGGCCAACCAGGGCCTCTTGGAGTTCGTGGAAATGTTCAAGGCGCCCATCAAGGTGCTGCACCCGCTGCTAACGGCCACGCAGGAGAGCAACTTCAAGGGCACCGAGGGCTTCGGCGCCATCCCGTTCGACGGCATCGTGCTCGCGCACAGCAACGAGAGCGAGTGGAAGGCCTTCCGCAACAACAAGAACAACGAGGCTTTCCTCGACCGGATCTACATCGTCAAGGTGCCCTACTGCCTGCGCGCCTCGGAAGAAATCAAGATCTACGAGAAGCTGGTTCGCAACTCGTCGCTGGCGCAAGCGCCTTGCGCCCCCGGCACCTTGCGCATGATGGCGCAGCTCTCGGTGCTCACGCGCCTGAAGGAACCCGAGAACTCCAGCACCTTCAGCAAGATGCAGGTGTACGACGGCGAGAACCTCAAGGACACCGACCCCAAGGCCAAGTCGATCCAGGAGTACCGCGACTACGCGGGCGTCGACGAGGGCATGAGCGGCGTCTCCACGCGCTTCGCCTTCAAGATCATCTCCAAGGTCTTCAACTTCGACAGTTCCGAGGTGGCCGCCAACCCGGTGCACCTGATGTACGTGCTCGAGCAGCAGATCGAGCGCGAGCAGTTCCCGCCGGAGGTCGAGCAGAAGTACATCAGCTACATCAAGGAGCTGCTGGCGCCGCGCTATGCCGAGTTCATCGGCAAGGAAATCCAGACCGCGTACCTGGAGAGTTACAGCGAGTACGGCCAGAACATCTTCGACCGCTACGTGACCTACGCCGACTACTGGATCCAGGACCAGGAGTTCCGCGACGTGGACACCGGCGAAGTGTTCGACCGCGCCTCGCTCAACGCCGAGCTCGAGAAGATCGAGCGGCCCGCCGGCATCGGCAACCCGAAGGACTTCCGCAACGAGATCGTCAACTTCGTGCTGCGCGCACGGGCGGGCAACGCGGGGCGCAACCCGGCGTGGACCAGCTACGAGAAGCTGCGCGCGGTGATCGAGAAGAAGATGTTCTCCAACACCGAAGAGCTGCTGCCGGTGATCAGCTTCAACACCAAGAGCAGCGCCGACGAGCAGAAGAAGCATGAGGACTTCGTCACCCGCATGGTCGAGAAGGGCTACACCGCCAAGCAGGTCCGCCTCTTGTGCGAGTGGTACCTGCGCGTTCGCAAGAGTTCATAACGACGCACCTGAATCGTTCTCTTCTTTGCAAGGAGCTTTGACACCATCGTGGCCATCCTGCAGCAGATCATCGACCGCCGGCTATCGGGCAAGAACAAGTCCATTGGCAACCGCGAGCGCTTCCTTCGGCGCTACAAGGGGCAGATCCAGGAGGCGGTGCGGCGCGCCGTGAGCGGCCGCAACATCCGCGAACTGGAGCAAGGCGAAGACGTGACCCTGCCGCGCCACGACGTGTCCGAACCGGTGTTCGGGCACGCTCGCGGCGGCGACCGCGAGTACGTGCATCCGGGCAACCAGGAGTACCTGAAGGGCGACCGCATCGCACGCCCCGACGGCCAGGGCGGCGGCGGTTCCGGGAGCGGCGAGGCGGGCGACAGCGGCGAAGGCGAGGACGACTTCGTCTTCCGCCTCACGCGCGAGGAGTTCATGCGCGTCTTCTTCGACGACCTCGCGCTGCCGCACCTCATCCGCACGCAGATCGCCGACGTGCCCGAGTGGAAGAGCCACCGCGCCGGCTTCACGAGCGACGGTTCGCCCAACAACCTGCACGTGGTGCGCTCGATGCGCGGGGCGCTCGCGCGCCGTATCGCGCTGGGCGGCGAACCACGCAAGGAGCTCAAGCGGCTGGAGCTGCATCTCGAACACCTGAAGGCGCATCCGCAGGCCGCCTCGGCGCTGATCCAGACGGAGATCCGCGAAACCGAAGCGCGCATCGCCGAGCTGCGCCGCACGATGCGGCACGTGCCCTACATCGACCCGATCGACCTGCGCTACCGCAACCGCGTGAAGACGCCGGTGCCCAGCGCGAAGGCAGTGATGTTCTGCCTCATGGACGTCTCGGGCTCGATGGACGAGGCGCGCAAGGACATGGCCAAGCGCTTCTTCATGCTGCTGTACATGTTCCTCACGCGGCACTACGAGAAGATCGACCTCGTCTTCCTGCGCCACCACACGCAGGCGCAGGAAGTGACCGAGGAAGAGTTCTTCCACGCGACCGAAACCGGCGGCACCGTAGTCTCGAGCGCGCTGGTGCTGATGGACGAGATCATCAAGGCACGCTATCCGAGCGGCGAATGGAACGTCTACGGCGCACAGGCCAGCGACGGCGACAACTGGCACCAAGACAGCGGGCGCTGCCGCGAGCTGCTGGTCAACGACATCCTGCCGGTGGTGCGCTACTACGCCTACGTGCAGGTGGCCGAGACCGAGCAGAACCTCTGGCAGGAATACGCGCAGCTCGAAGGCGTGCAGCCCAACTTCGCGATGCGCAAGGTCGCTGACGCGCAAGACATCTACCCTGTGTTCCGCGACCTGTTCAAGAAGGAAGGGGTCACCTCATGAGCGCCGCGCCGGGCCGCCCCAAGCAAGCTCGCACCGCAGTGCGAAGCACGGAGGTACTCCAATGAACACCACTGCCGCCACTGACCGCCCGCCCTCGGGCCTGAGGCTGGAGCGCCTACCCAGCCCCTCGGACTGGACCTTCGAGCTGATCGAGCAGTACCACACCGAGATCGCCAAGACCGCCAAGGGCTTCGGGCTGGACGTGTACCCCAACCAGCTCGAAGTGATCACCGCCGAACAGATGATGGATGCCTACGCGAGCGTGGGCATGCCGATGATCTACCGCCACTGGTCGTACGGCAAACAGTTCATCGCGACCGAGAAGAACTACAAGCGCGGCCACATGGGCCTGGCGTACGAGATCGTCATCAACTCCGACCCGTGCATCGCCTACCTGATGGAAGAAAACACCATGGCCATGCAGGCCCTGGTGATTGCGCATGCGGCCTACGGTCACAACAGCTTCTTCAAGGGCAACTACCTGTTCCGCATGTGGACCGATGCGTCGTCGATCATCGATTACCTCGTCTACGCTCGCCACTACATCGCCGAATGCGAGGAGCGGCACGGCCTCGACGCGGTCGAGGAACTGCTCGACTCGTGCCATGCGCTGATGAACTATGGCGTCGACCGCTATCGCCGGCCGCAGAAGCGGTCGTTGGCGCAAGAAAGCGCGCAGCGCGCCGACCGCGAACGCCACATGCAGCAGCAGGTGAACGACCTCTGGCGCACGCTGCCCAAGCGCGCCGAGCAGGCGGCCGAGTCCGACGCCACGCGACGCTTTCCCTCGGAGCCGCAAGAGAACCTGCTGTACTTCATCGAGAAGAACGCGGCACTGCTCGAACCCTGGCAGCGCGAAGTGGTGCGCATCGTGCGCAAGATCGCGCAGTACTTCTATCCGCAGCGCCAGACGCAGGTGATGAACGAAGGCTGGGCCACCTTCTGGCACTACACGCTGCTCAACACCATGTACGAGCGCGGCCAGCTGGCCGACGGCTTCATGATGGAATGGCTCAGCTCGCACACGGGCGTGATCTTCCAGCCGCCGGTGGGCCACCGCGCCTACAGCGGCATCAATCCGTATGCGCTGGGCTTCAAGATGTTCACCGACCTGCGGCGCATCTGCGAGAAGCCTACCGAGGAAGACCGCCGCTGGTTCCCCGACTTCGCGGGCACTGACTGGGTCAAGACGCTCGACTACGCGATGCGCAACTTCAAGGACGAGAGCTTCGTCGGCCAGTTCCTGAGCCCGAAGACGATGCGCGACTTCCGGCTGTTCGCGATCCGCGACTACCAGAGCGAGGCCGAACTCGAGGTGTCCGCCATCCACGATGACAGCGGTTATCAGTCGCTGCGCGAATCGCTCTCACGCCAGTACGACATCAGCAGCCGCGAGCCCGACATCCAGGTGTGGAGTGTCGCCACGCGCGGCGACCGGTCGCTGACGCTGCGGCACACGCAGCGCAACAACCTTCCGTTGCACGACGGAGCGGAAGAGGTGCTCAAGCACGTTGCGCGGCTCTGGGGTTTCGATGTGCACCTCGAAAGCATCGACAGTGCGGGGCGCATCAGCCGCAGCTGGAAGGCTACGGCGCCCAAGCAGATGTACTAACGGGTCAGGGTCAGGGAACCAGCGCGGCAATCGCCAGCGGGTAGCCCTTCACCCCCAGCCCCACGATGATCCCGCGCGCCGCGGGCGAGATGTACGACTTGTGGCGAAACTCTTCCCGCGCATGCACGTTCGAGATGTGCAGCTCGATCAGCGGCACGCTCGCGCCCTTGATCGCATCGTGCAGCGCGATCGATGTGTGGGTGTAGGCACCGGGGTTCATCACCACGCCGAGCATGTCGCCCGCGGCCACTTCGCGGCCCGCTTCCTGGATCCAGTCGATCAGCACGCCTTCGTGGTTCGACTGGCGGCATTCGATCTCGACGCCGAGCTTCGCGCCCGTGTCCTTGCACAGTTGCTCCACATCGGCCAGCGTGTCGCGTCCGTATTGCTCGGGCTCGCGCGTGCCGAGCAGGTTGAGATTGGGGCCGTTGAGAACGAGGATTTTCTTCATGGTGAATCGGGGTCTGGTCGAGGCGGAGACGACAATTATGGTCGCCCGACGGCCCTGCGAAATCCACCCCATGAACACTGACCCTGCTCCCCACGACATGCCTCGTTGGCACCCCGTGGCCCGTTCGGCCGATCTGCGCCCCGGCGCCAACATCGTCGCCGGCTTCGCGGAAGGCCAGGAGCTCGCGCTCTGGCGTTCGGCCGACGGTACGGCGCAGGCCTGGGACAACCGGTGCCCGCACCGCAGCGTGCGCTTCACGCTCGGCCAGGTGATCGAAGACCGCCTCGCCTGCGCGTACCACGGCTGGCAGTACGCCGCGGGCAACGGGCAGTGCGTGAGCATTCCGGCGCATCCGGCGATGCAGGCGCCGCGCAACGTCTGCGCCAAGGTGTTCGGCGCGGTCGATGCGGCCGGCATGTTGTGGGTCAATCTTGTGGCGCAGGACGCGTCTGCTGCGCCGCCATCGCTGGCCGATGCCGTAGCGGCCGGCTGGCACTTCTGCCGCACGCTGACGCTGCGTGCCGGCGCGCATGACGTGCGTGACGCCCTCGCACAGCAGGGCTTTGCGGCCGACGCGGCACCGGGCGCATTTCGCGGTGCGCTCGAAGAAGTGCAATCTGTTGCGCTCGTGCTCGACGCGCAGCCGCAACTCACTTTCGTCCATCTGTGGACCGAGGCACCTCCGGGGTCCGACGCGATGAAGACCCTGCACACGGCCGCGCGCAACCTGCGCAGCGCCATCGAAACTCAAGGCTGAAGGAGTCGCGTTGCCCTTCGTCACCGACGATCCCAACATGCTCGACGACTGGCTCGTCGTTGGACCCGCAAGCGCGCTCGCCGGCGCCTCCGAACAACGGCCGTACACGACCCGCCTGCTCGGCGAAACGCTGGCGCTCTGGGCCGATGCCGACGGCACGCCGCAATGCCGCCTCGCCGCACAGCCGCTGGCGGTGCAATCGCGCTACGGCTACCTATGGGTCTGCCCGAGCGGCCGCCCCGCACGCCCGCTCTTCGCGTTCCCCGAGTACACCGAGCCCGGCCGCCGCACCGTCGATTGCGGCGGCATCGGCGTTGCGGTCTCAGGCCTGCGCGTGATCGAGAACTTCCTCGACATGGCGCACTTCCCCTTCGTGCACGCCGACTACCTCGGCAAGGTGCCGCACACCGAGGTGGCGCCCTACCAGGTGGACATCGACCCCGCCACCAACGAGATCTGGGCGACCGACTGCCGCTTCTGGCAGCCGCGCGCCTCGGCCGCGCACGACAGCGGCGCCGATGTGCTTTACAAGTACCGCGTGATGCAGCCCTTGTCGGCCATGCTCTACAAGTCGAGCGCACGCCCCGGCGCGCAGGACGCCATCGCCCTCTTCCTGCAGCCGATCGACGACGAGCACGTGATCGCGCACACGATGCTCGCCTGCTTCGACGAGGTATCGACCGACGCCGAACTCATCGCCTTCCAGCAGACGATCTTCGGGCAGGACAAGCCGATCCTGGAGAACCACGCTTTCAAGCGCATGCCGCTCGAAGGCCGCGCCGAGACGCCGACGCGCGGCGACACCTCTTCGGTCACCTACCGGCGCTGGTTGCGCGAGCGCGGCATGCGCTTCGGCACGAGGGCCGCTGCATGACGACGATGCTGAAGCTGTACGACTACCCGCTCTCGGGCAACTGCTTCAAGGTCCGCCAGATGCTGGCGTGGCTTGGCGTGGCCTACGAAGCGGTGCCGGTCGATTTCCATCCGGGCCGCGCGCATAAGTCGGCCGCGTTCCTCGCGAACGTCAACCCGCTCGGGCAGCTCCCGGTGATCGAAGACGACGGCTTTGTGCTGCGCGACGCACAGGCCATCCTGGTCTACCTCGCGAGCCGCCACGACGCGCAGCACCGCTGGTATCCGGACGACGCAAAGCTGCGCGGCCAGGTCGCGATGTGGCTCGCCACGGCCGACGAAATCACCCGCACCGCGTCGGCCGCCCGGCTGCACGACGCGCTCGGCTACCACCACCTGGACATCGACGCTTGCCGCAGCGGCGCGCGCGCCGTGTTCCGCGTGCTGGACGACCACCTCGCCGAACAGGCCAGCGCGGGCCTGCGATGGCTGGCTGCGGCGCCCGAGCCGACGATTGCCGACCTCGCCTGCTTCCCGTATGTCGCACTGGCGGGCGAAGGCGGCATCTCGCTCGACGAGTTTCCCGCCCTCCGGAACTGGGTCTGGGATTTCCGACACCTCCCTGGGTTCATCGGGATGTCGGGTATCTTCCCTGCTGGCCCTGCCTGAGTATTCTTGGGCCCTCGCCTCCCTCACCCCCCTCTTTCTCCCTCTTTCCCCCGAACCCGCCATGAAAACCAAAGCCGCCGTCGCCTGGAAATCCGGAGCCCCGCTCACCATCGAAACCGTGGACCTCGACGGACCGAAGTTCGGCGAAGTGCTGGTCGAGATCAAGGCCACCGGCATCTGCCACACCGACTACTACACGCTCTCGGGCGCCGACCCCGAAGGCATCTTCCCCGCGATCCTGGGCCATGAAGGCGCGGGCATCGTGGTCGACGTGGGCCCCGGCGTCACGACGCTGAAAAAGGGCGACCACGTCATCCCGCTCTACACGCCCGAGTGCCGCCACTGCAAGTTCTGCCTCTCGCGCAAGACCAACCTCTGCCAGCTGATCCGCGGCACGCAGGGCAAGGGCCTGATGCCCGACGGCACCTCGCGCTTCAGCCTCGACGGCAAGCCGATCGCGCACTACATGGGCACCTCGACCTTCAGCAACTACACGGTCGCGCCTGAAATCTCGCTCGCCAAGATCCGCGAGGACGCGCCCTTCGACAAGGTCTGCTACATCGGCTGCGGCGTGACCACCGGCATCGGCGCGGTGATCTTCACGGCGAAGGTGGAAGCCGGCGCCAACGTGGTGGTGTTCGGCCTCGGCGGCATCGGCCTCAACGTGATCCAGGGCGCCAAGATGGTGGGCGCCGACAAGATCATCGGTGTCGACCTGAACCCCGAGCGCGAAGCCATGGCCCGCAAGTTCGGCATGACGCATTTCATCAATCCCAAGGACACTGAAAACGTCGTCGATGCCATCGTGCAGCTGACCGATGGCGGCGCCGACTACAGCTTCGAGTGCATCGGCAACACCAAGGTGATGCGCCAGGCGCTCGAATGCACGCACAAGGGCTGGGGCCGCAGCATCATCATCGGCGTGGCCGAAGCGGGCGCGGAAATCAGCACGCGGCCGTTCCAGCTGGTCACCGGCCGCAAATGGGAAGGCTCGGCCTTCGGCGGCGCACGCGGCCGCACCGACGTGCCGAAGATCGTGGACTGGTACATGGAAGGCAAGATCAACATCGACGACCTGATCACGCACACCATGCCGCTCGAAGACATCAACAAGGGCTTCGACCTGATGAAGCGCGGCGAGTCGATTCGCGGCGTGGTTCTTTACTGATCGACAGGAGGCGTTCGCCATGAACCGCATGGAGCCCCTCCACAAGATCGAGGCGGGCGTCCTCGAAGTCGCGTACCACGAAGCCGGCCCCGCGGACGGGCCGCCCGTGCTGCTGATGCACGGCTTTCCGTACGACATCCACACCTACGCCGAAGTCGCGCCGATGCTCGCCGACCAGGGCTGCCGCGTCATCGTGCCGTACATGCGCGGTTACGGCGGCACGCGCTTCCTGAGCGACGCCACGCCGCGTTCAGGCGAACAGGCGGCGTTCGGCGCCGACCTGCTCGCGCTGCTCGACGCGCTGAAGATCGACCGCGCGGTGCTCGCCGGCTACGACTGGGGCGGCCGCGCCGCCTGCGTGGTCGCGGCGCTGTGGCCCGAGCGCTGCGCGGGCCTCGTCTCGCTCAACAGCTACAACATCCAGAACATCGCGAAGGCGATGGAGCCTGACACGCCCGAGAACGAATACAGCCTCTGGTATCAGTACTACTTTCACAGCGAACGCGGCCGTGCCGGGCTCACGAAAGACCGCAAGGCGATCGCGAAGCTGCTGTGGAAACTGTGGTCGCCGACATGGCAGTTCGACGACGCCACCTTCGAGCGCAGCGCCGCCGCCTTCGACCATCCGGACTTCATCGACGTGGTGATCCACTCGTACCGCCACCGCTTCGGCCTCGTGCCCGGCGACCCGGCGTATGCGGACATCGAACGTCGCCTCGCCGCGCAGCCCGCGATCACCGTGCCGGCCATCACCTTCGACGGCATCGACGACGGCGTGCGGCCGCCGGCCGATGCATCGGCCCATGCGCACCGCTTCGGCGGTCCGCGCTCGCACCGCCTCGTGCCCGGCGCGGGCCACAACCTTCCGCAGGAAGCGCCGCGCACCTTCGCCGATGCGGTGCTCGAACTGGTGCCCGCACTGCGCAACGAAAAGACATGACCGATCACACCCCCAAGACCCTTTCGGAACACCCCTGCTTCGGCGGCGTGCAGAGCTTTCACGAACACGCCTCGCAAGAGATCGGGCTGCCGATGCGCTTCTCGGTCTACCTGCCGCCGCAGGCTGCGAACGGGCCGGTGCCGGCGCTGCTGTACCTCGCGGGCCTCACCTGCAACGAGGAGACCTTCGCCATCAAGGCCGGCGCGCAGCGCATGGCCGCGAGCCTGGGCCTTGCGCTGATCGCACCCGACACCAGCCCGCGCGGCCCCGCCGCCGAGTGCGTGCCCGGCGCGAAGGACGACTGGGACTTCGGCATCGGCGCCGGTTTCTACCTCGACGCCACGCGCGAGCCCTGGGCCACGCACTGGCGCATGGAGAGCTGGATCGTCCACGAGCTGCTGCCGCTGGTCGCGCAGCACTTCGCGATCGACGGGCAACGCATCGGCATCTTCGGCCACTCGATGGGCGGCCATGGCGCGCTCACGCTGGCACTGCGGCATCCGGGGCGATTCAAGTCGCTCTCGGCGTTTGCACCGATCTGCGCGCCCACGCAGTGCCCGTGGGGTGAGAAGGCGTTCGACGGATATCTCGGCGCACCCGGCGTCGACCGCGCGCAGTGGCTCGCACACGACGCGAGCGCGCTCATGCGCTCGCAGACCGTCGCGCCCTACCCTCAAGGGATCCTCATCGACCAGGGGCTGGCCGACAAGTTCCTCGCCGAGCAGTTGCATCCGGAGGTGTTCGAGGCGGCCTGCTTCGCCGCCGGGCAGCCGCTCACGCTGCGCCGGCACGCGGGCTACGACCACGGCTACTACTTCATCCAGAGCTTCATGGCCGACCACATCGCGCACCACGCGCAATCGCTGCACGCTTAGCGAGTCCCAATCGACTGCGGCGTGCACGCGCCGTATCATGAAACGCATGTCCGCCGCCCAAATCCCCGCCTTCCACCTGCGGTCGCGCGATGGCACCGCCGAAGAGAGCATCGTGCTGGCCGGCATCTGGCGGCGCGCATGGATCTCGGCCAACCGCAACGCCGCCTTCACCGAACCGATCTCGCACTGGCTCAAGCGCGTGCAGACCGAATTCGTGCCGCCGGCCGAAGTGGTGCTCGCGGAGCGCGACGGCCAAGTGCTCGCGTTCATGGTGCTGCTGGAGCGGCGCGAGTACGTGGCGCAGCTCTTCGTCGAGCCGCACCTGCGCAACCAGGGCCTCGGGCAGGCGCTACTCGATGAAGCTTGCGTGCGCATACCGACGGGATGGCGGCTCCATGTGGCCACCACCAACACCGCCGCGCAGCGCTTCTACGAACGCTACGGCCTCGTGCGCGGCACGGTCGACCGGCATCCGACCAGCGGACGCGAACGCATCGCCTACCATTGGTCGCCCTCCCGGCCGCCGTGGCGGATTGACTGAGCGGCCTCACCTTCTTCATGTGTCATGCGCATCGATCACATCGCACTCTGGACCACCGATCTCGAACGCTGCAAGCGCTTCTATGTCGATTACTTCGGCGCGACGGCCGGCGCGGGTTATGTGAATCCGGCCAAGGGTTTCGCCTCGTGCTTCCTGAGCCTGGGCGATGGCGCGCGCATCGAGGCGATGACGACCAGCACGCTCTCGCCCGTCGCCGCCGAGGCCGGCGCGCAGCGCATGGGCTGGACGCACTTGGCCATCAGCGTGGGCTCCGATGCCGCGGTCGATGCGCTCACGCAACGGCTGAAGGCCGACGGCTATCCGCTGCTCGACGGCCCGCGCCGCACCGGCGATGGCTACTACGAGAGCGTGGTGCTCGACCCGGATGGCAACCGCATCGAGATCACCGCATGAGCGATTTCGTCCAGAGCCTGCACGAGGTCTTCGAGCGCCTCGGCCGCATCCAGACGCGCCGCATGTTCGGCGGCCACGGCGTGTGGCACGAGGGCCGCATGATCGCGCTTGTTTTCAAGGACACGCTGTACCTCAAGTCCGATGCCGGCAGCGCCGAGCATTTCGACCGGCTGAATCTGCCGCCCTTCACCTATGTGCGGCAAGGCAAGGAGATGCCGATGTCATACCGGCAAGCCCCGGCCGACTTCTTCGAAGACCGTGAAGAAGCCGCGCGCTGGGGCCGCCTCGCGTACGAAGCCGCCTTGCGTTCGGGTCAGCCTCCGAAGCAGCCAAAGCCCAAGGCCGCAGCGAAGAAAACCACCGCGAAGAAGGCGACCACAAAAAAGACACCCGCAAAGAAAGCCCCAGTGAAGACCAAGAAAGCAGCCCCTCGGTGAGCGACGACACCTCCTCCTCCTCGTCATTGCAGCCCCTCCCCGAACGCGAGCAGATCCTCCTGCTCGAGCCCTTCGAGGGCCTGGACCTGAAGGATATCGTCGTCGTCACCACGCTGCAGGAGGCCGGGCACGCAGCCGCCACCTTGCTGGCCGCCGGCGTCGCCGGCTTCGACACCGAATCCAAGCCCACCTTCGCGAAGAACGAGGTCTCGGGCGGACCGCACGTGGTGCAGTTCTCCACGCGCGACAGGGCCTGGCTGTTCCAGTTGCACCGCACCGAATGCAACCCGGTGGTCGCCGCGCTGATCGCCTCGACCGAATTGAAGAAGGTCGGCTTCGGCCTCTCGACCGATCTCACGCTGATCCGCAACCGCCTGAACATCGAGCCGGGCGCGGTGTACGACATCGACAACGAATTCCGCCGCCGCGGCTACCGCAAGTCGGTGGGCGTGAAGACGGCGGTGGCGCTGGTGTTCGACCGCCGCTTCATGAAGTCGCGCAAGGCGACCACCTCGAACTGGGCCAACAAGCAGCTGACGGAATCGCAGATCCGCTACGCGGCGAACGATGCCTATGCTTCGATCCGCGTGTACGACGCGCTCTTCGCCGGCGGCTGACCCTTCCGCTGATGGAGGGGAAACTGGTCGCTACCGCGGTAGCCTGTTAGGCGACTGCAACCTACAGCGCGGGTTGTGCCCTCTGCTCCGCTCTTTGCAGCGTCGATCACCAGTTCGCAGCACAGCGGAGTCTGCAAACTACTCCGCACTCTTTTTGGGTTTGTTCGGTGATTGCCGTCGGGCGACCATTGTTTGCAAAGGTGCTGTGCATACAGGCCTCAGACTTTTTGAACGATCACTCGTCAAGGTCTGTGCGTGCCCTCTTCCATCTTCACTGTCTCGCGAACCATCTCCGTTGGCAGCCCCGCCATGCCCAATCTGCTGGGCAGCCCTGCGTTGGAATTCAAATCACTCGACGGTCGCGAGGCGTTGGGTGAACTCTTCGAATACACCGTCCGCCTGCAGACCCCGGACAGCCCGGCGCTCACCGAATACATAACCGCCAATATTCCGGTCAAGCAACTGATCGGCAAGGAGTTCGGCATCTGCATCGAACTGGACGGCAAGGGCTTTGCGGTCCGCATGGGCGCCGGTACGCGGGAGATCAACGGCCTGGTGACCAGCGCCCGGTTCGTGCAACACGAAAACCGCCGAGGCATCTACGAAATCACTCTGCGGCCGTGGCTGGTGCTGGCTACACGTACCAGCGACTACAGGATCTTCCAGAACAAGACGCCGTTGGAGATCATCGAAGAGGTCCTTGCGGACTACAACTTCCTCACTGAAAAGCGAGTGACCCATCGCTATCCCCAGCGGGTGTTCCAGGTCCAGTACGGCGAGACCGACTTCGAGTTCATCACGCGGCTGATGCAGGAGTTCGGCATCTACTATTTCTTCGAACACAAGGAGGGTGCCCACAAGCTCGTGCTGGTAGACGATGCCGGCGCGCACATGAAATTCGAGAGCAAGGCCTATCACACCATTCGCTACGACCCGCCCGGGCACAAGATCGACGAGGAATATTGCGACAACTTCTGCAGCATCGAAAACCTCGAATCGGGCCAGTGGGTGACCGACGACTTCGATTTCACCAAGCCGCGCGCCCGGCTCCAGCAGACCTCCCGGATGCCGCGCAATACGGGCAACAGCACGCAGGAGATCTACAAGTGGCCGGGCGACTACAGCGACCCGGACGAAGGCCAGGACCTGGCGCGCACGTGCATGGAGGCAATCGGTGCACCCGGCAGCCGCGGGCGGGGAAGCGGCAACCTGCGGGCCGTGGTGACGGGATGCACCTTCTCGCTGGTCAACTATCCGCAGGATGCGGCGAACCAGGAATATCTGGTCATCGCCAGTACCCTGCACCTGCACGAAAGCGGGCATGCCAGCGGCCAGGAAGACTACGTCTGCCACACCGCCTTCGAGGTTCAACCCGCCAACAAGATCTTTCGCTCACCGCAGACCCAGCCCAAGCCCAGCACCACGGGGCCGCAAACAGCTATCGTCACCGGCCCGAGCGGCCAGGAAATCTGGACCGACGAGTACGGCCGCATCAAGGTCAGCTTCCACTGGAACCGCTACTGCACCAAGGACGAGAACGCGTCCTGCTGGATCCGCGTGGCCTCCCCTTGGGCCGGCTCCCAGTTCGGCGGCATGCACGTGCCTCGCATCGGCCAAGAGGTCATCGTCGACTTCGAGAACGGCGACCCCGACCGACCCGTCGTCACCGGCCGCGTCTACAACCGCCTGAACATGCCGCCGAGGCAACTGCCCGGGCAGAAGAACCTCTCGGGATTTCGCAGCCGCGAGCTGAGCGCAGATGGCAGCGGCCTGGGTGCACGAGGCAACCACCTGGAACTGGACGACCATCCCGGCAAGATTCAGGCGCAACTCAAGAGCGATCACCTGAGCAGCAGTTTGAGTCTCGGACACATCGGGCGCATCGAAGACACGGCGGGCCGGAAGGACGACCGGGGCCAAGGGGTCGAGCTACGCACCGACGGCCATGGCGCCGTCCGCGCCGCCATGGGCTTGCTGGTCACCACCGAGGCCAGGCCCAACGCGCAGGCACACATCACAGACATGGGCGAGACCATCGTCAGGCTCACGCAGGCGCGCGATCTGCACGAGAGGATGAGCGAGATAGCGCAACAGGCCAAAGCGCACAAATCGGGCGATCAGGATGCCGTCACGAGGGTTCTGAAGGAACACAACGACGCGATCAAGGGCAAGGGCGGCGACAGGCAGGGAGGAGCGTTTCCGGAACTCGCCGAGCCACATCTGGTGCTTGCCAGCCCGGCAGGCATTCACAGCACTGCCGGCACGACGACGCACATTGCGAGCATTGAGCACACCGCGCTGAGCAGCGGCGGGCACACCAGCATCAGCGCAGGCAAGAGCCTGTTGGCCAGCGTCAAGGACGCGGTGCGCTTGTTTGCCTACAAGGCCATTCGCCTGACGGCGGCCACGGCCGGCATCGACATCGTGGCGCTGCAGGACAGCATCAAGCTCATGGCCAAGCTCGATATCAAGCTTGAGGCCAACAGGATCAGCATCACCGCCAAGGAAGAGATCGTGATCAACGGGGGCAGCAGCTACACGCGCTGGAATGCCTCGGGCATCGTGCATGGCACTCAAGGTGTGTGGCTCGAGCATGCCGCTACGCACAGCTTTGCAGGGCCTGACAGGCTGCCAGTTCCGATTACTTCCTTCGACTCACCCCAAGTGCTGCCGAAGAAGCACGGCAAGTTTCCTTTTTCTGTCTGAAGCCAGACGCACATGATCATCAGCCCTCCTTTTCTCTCGCTAAGCGACGTCCCCGTTTACGACGGGCAGTGCGTCAAGGACGTCATGCCTGGTGGCATCGTTGGCAGTGGCGCGTACCCCATCAGTCAGGCCATGGGCTGGCACGGAGGGCTTCACATCCGCGCGCCAACCAACATGGAGCCCGTGCGCGCCATCGCTGACGGCACCGTGGTTTTCAGGCGCGACGCGGGTAACGCGCGCTACGACAACGAGGACCACTCAACCGGTTGCGTGGTGATCCGCCATGTGACCGAGATCGGCGCACAAGGCACCACGCCCGTCGCTGTCACCTACTACTCCATCACCCAACACCTCCGGCAACTGGATCGCGATCTGCCCGCCGTCGGCAGGGCCATCTATCGCAAGGACAGGCTCGGACTGGCCGGCACCATCCACGGTGAGAGCGACCGCATTCATCTGGAAATCATCGCGGGCGACGTCGATACCCTCAAGCTCGTCGGCCGCAGCACAGGCGAATTGGCAACTGGCAGCAACGGTCGCTCGGACGCGGTTTACGGCCAGATGTATGTGCTGGTGCCCGCCAAGAGCCCGTGCTACAGCGCTCAGCCAGTCGGCGTTACCGCTCCCGCGGCCGCGGGGGACACTGGCAACGACGACTTGATCGTTGGCATTCGGTATGAAGCGGGGAGCGCCACGCTCACCACTTACAAGCTCAACGGTGACATCGTCGGCACGGCACCCCAAGAGACCGGTGCCGAATACAACCTTTACACCGAAGCAATCACGCGTCATGGCCGCCTGAGCGCGGCCGACCAACTCATCAGCAGCCCCAGTGGTTGGTATGAGCTGCTGCGCTTCGGTCGCAATCTGGGCATCGACCCGCTTCCCGCAAATGCATCCCACTGGCGCAAGGTCGTCGTGCCGGGCCAGCCAGGCGGCGTCTGGGTCAATCTGAATGCCGCCAACACCAGGAAATTCAGCGACGCCGATTTCCCACATTGGGCAGGCTGGAAGCTAATCGACGACGACGTTACCGACGACAACAGCCGCTGCGACTCAGCCGCGATCAACGCGATGCTGACCTCGCCGCCTCAACCCGGCGCCACGACGGCCCTCACAACAGCGCAGAAGGCGGCCGATCGCATGCGAAACCTGTGCAAAACCGACGTGCAGGAGAAATTGGCCAAGACCGTTTGCAAGTTTCCGACCGAATGGGCAAAGGATGAGGTGCGCAAGCGCTGGGCGTGGACGAGGGAGACCGGCAATCCTTCTATGCCGTATCCGCTGGAAGACGAAACCGACTTCACGGAAATGACGGACTTCGCGCAGAAGCTTTGCTTCTGGGAAGAACTGCCTGCCGAAGACAAGAGCCGTTTGACGATCAAGCACTGGCACTTCCACCCAAGGGAATTCATCAAGCACTTCAGGATGTGTGGGTGGTTGAGCAAGGCAGAGCTTTCAATAGCGCTCAGTGCCGCGCCACCTGCGGGGAGGACTCGTGCAGCCGCATTACGCGTCCCCATGAATGAGATGCTGCGCAAATACCGTGCGGCGAGCAGTCGCCAACGAACAGCACACTTTCTCGCACAAGTAGGTCATGAGACTGGATGGTGGCAGTTTCGAGAAGAACTCGGCAATGACAGGCATTTTCGGACCATGTACGAGGTAATTACCGTCTCGGAAGCGGCGGCGGGCTATCGATCTGGAATCGCCCAACGCTTCAATCTTGTCCAGAGCGGGGAGAGTGAGCAAGCGTACGCAGCGCGCAGACCTGGTGTCGTTGTAATCAAGGCCCAAGGCATGGATAACGGATTGGCAAGCTCGGCAACGGGTGGGCAGGCAGGAGATGGCCCTAGATTCCGGGGGCGAGGATTTCTGCAGATTACCGGGCGACGCAACTACACAAGCTACAGCACTTTTCGCGGTCGCAATTTCACTACCGACCCGAACCCTCTATCGCTAGCCTCAGATGATTTGAATGCTTGTGACGCATCTGGTTTCTACTGGGGGAGAGAACGTGCAAACGCTGAAGCAGATGCGGGCGTCGCACCGCGAAACGTTACGCGCGTAGGTGGGGTTGTCAATCGCGGCAGTGCGAACAGAGTCCCTCTGCATGGAGCCGAACGGCAAGCTGCATTCACCAGCATTTGGAGTCGTTTGAATGATGCAGTTTGACAAGGTATTGCTTTGCTTTTCACTCGTTCTTGTGACGCGCGCAACCCTTGCCGATTCGCATCTTCCGGCGTGCTCAGCTCCCCCTGCTATTTTGATCGACGGGCTTAGTCGGACTACTTGCGAAATTGCTCGTTCGGTCACGGTCGAGCATTACTCAGGTCCGAAGCCAGCTTCTCCTTACGCCAGCGAGCTCGACCGGCGCGAGGTGGCGATTGCACTCGGAAAGAAAGCCGAATCCGTCACCACAGTCGCTGGGATCAGGGTCGGGCCTCACGTCGTCCAAGTGCAAACCAGCTTGCTTCACCCCCCATTTGTTGACCAGATAGCCAAGCGATATCCGACGCCAAAGGCGCGCAGATATAAACACTGGGTGATTGCGTATGAGCAAATTGAGTACGGCGCTCAAGGCTCGGAGCAAGGATTCCCCCTGGAATGCGCAACCGCCGTTCACTCGACGACGCATGCAACGAAGATCGTTGCGGAGTGCTTTCCACTTGAGGAACGAGCCCGTTTCTTGAAAACATTGGACGCTGTACAAGCACTGCCCGGGCCTTGATACACGCAAGTCTGGCTATCCAAGGACTGCCGGTGAGCAAGCGTCTCAGTCCCGCCCCGCCTCCAGGATCGCCTGCGCGAGCCGCGCGGGATTAGAGAAGAACATCTCGTGGCTGCCGGGGCACTCCACCAGCCTGAAAAGCCCCAGCCGCTCCGACAGGCGCGGATGCCATGGCAGGCTGTGCGGCAGTGCGATGTCCTGCTGGCAATTGACGTAGGACTTGCCGAGCGCAAGGGCCGCGAGCGGCTGCTTCAGGCTGATCTTGTCGGTGAAGGTGCGGTACGCGTGCGGGTTCAGCTTGTCGTAGGCGGCCTGCGCAAGCGCGAGGTCGGCATCGTTGATGAACGCCTCGCGCCAGACCTCGAACGGCAAGGTCACGGCATTGCCGTTCGCGCCGGCGATGGCATCGAACATCGCCACGTAATGCGGCGGCACCATGTCGTTGAGCGATTCGCCATCGAGCGGCACGAAGGCGTTGATGTAGACCAGCCGCTTCAGCCGCTGCGCGATGCGGTCGGCCACGCCCGAGATCACCATGCCGCCGTAGCTGTGGCCTGCCAGGCGCACCTCGGTCAGATCTTTCTCCTCGATGTAGCGCACGGCCGAGGCGATCGCGTCTTCGAGGTTGGTCGTCGCGCGGTCGTCGCCCGGCCGGTTGCCTGCAAGCGTCGGGCAATGCACCGTGTGGCCGGCTTTGCGCATGTGATCGGCCACGGCTTCGATTTCGGCGCCGGTGTGCCAAGCGCCGTGGACGAGAACGTAGGTGTCGGGCATGGGTGTCTCCTTCTTGGTTGGGGGTGTGAGGCAACGCGACTGTAGGAACGCGCATGCGCCATGGATGGCCGATCCGCGCCAGCGCAATGGCCGATTCATGTCACGCGCAGGGCTGCAGGGTTGCCGTCATTCAATAATTCAAAGATACTTGAATAATGGAAGAAAACGACGTCGTCCGATCGCTGGCTGCCCTCGCCCAGCCCATTCGCCTGCGGGTATTCCGCGCGCTCGTGGTGGCCGGCCCCGCGGGCCTTACCCCCAGCGCGCTGACCGAGGCGCTGGAGGTTTCCGCCACGGGCCTGTCCTTCCACCTCAAGGAGCTGGTGCACGCGAGCCTGATCTCGCAGGAGCGACAGGGCCGCAACCTCATCTACCGCGCATCGTTCGACCGGATGAATGCCCTGCTGGGTTACCTCAGCGAGAACTGCTGCGAAGGCGAGGCCTGCGCGGTCGACGGCAGCAAGGCCGCGGCCTGCGATTGCTGAAACGACGCTCGCGGCACTGGCCTTCCGGTTGAACCTCTCCCTGCCATGAACGACATCACCATCTATCACAACCCCGCCTGCGGCACGTCGCGCAACGTGCTCGCCTTGATCCGCAACACCGGCGACGAGCCCAAGGTCATCGAGTACCTGAAGACCCCGCCCGACCGCGCCACGCTGACAGGGCTGATCGCGGCGATGGGCGTGCCGGTGCGCGAGGTGCTGCGCCAGAAGGGAACGCCTTATGACGAACTCGGCCTCGGCGATGCGAAGTGGAGCGACGACGAACTGATCGACTTCATGCTGCAGCACCCGATCCTCATCAACCGGCCGATCGTGGTGACGCCGCTTGCCACGCGCCTGTGCCGGCCTTCCGAAGCGGTGCTCGACATCCTGCCGCGACCGCAGCAAGGCGCGTTCACCAAGGAAGACGGCGAAGCCGTCATCGACGCGAAAGGCCAGCGTGTCGCCAAGCCTTGACGATCTACCCAACCTCGACGCCGGGGCCTTTCTCCAACCCGGGTTGCAGCAGTTGCTGCCGGCAACGCGCGCAACGCATGCGCCGCGCATCCTGCTGCTCTACGGATCGCTGCGCGAGCGCTCCTACAGCCGCCTCCTGACCGAGGAGGCCGCGCGCCTGCTGCGCGCGATGGGCGCCGAGCCGCGCATCTACGACCCGCGCGGCCTGCCGCTGCCCGATGGCGAGCCCGAAGACCACCCGAAGGTGCAGGAGCTGCGCGACCTCGCGCAATGGTCCGAAGGCATGGTGTGGACATCGCCCGAACGCCACGGTGCGATGACCGGCATCATGAAAGCGCAGATCGACTGGATTCCGCTGGCCGTCGGCTCGGTGCGCCCCACGCAGGGCAAGACGCTCGCGGTGATGGAGGTGTCGGGCGGCTCGCAGTCGTTCAACGCGGTGAACCAGTTGCGCGTGCTCGGGCGCTGGATGCGCATGGTCACGATCCCCAACCAGTCGTCGGTGGCGAAGGCCTTTCTCGAATTCGACGACAACGGGCGCATGAAGCCTTCGCCGTACTACGAGCGCGTGGTCGACGTGATGGAAGAGCTGGTGAAGTTCACGCTGCTCACGCGCGACTGCGCGGACCACTTGGTCGACCGCTACAGCGAGCGGCGCGAGAACGCCGAAGCGCTGTCAAAGCGCGTGAATCTGCGCAGCATCTAGGCAACAGATCAGCGCTGTCGCCGCAGCTCGCCCGGCGTGCGCCCCAGGTGCCTCCGGCACTGCCGCACGAAATGCGAGGCATCGCGGAGCCCGACACGAAACCCGATCTCCGCGACGCTCAACCGGTCGAAGCGCGCATCGGCCAGCATGCGCTGCGCCACCTGCATGCGAAAGCCCGTGAGCGCGGTCGCGAAGGTGGTGGCGCCATCGGCCAGGCAGCGGTGCAGGCTGCGCTCCGAAATGCCCAGCTCGCGCGCCACGCCCGCGGCCGTGAGGCCCGGCTCGGCATGGCGCTCGCGGATGGCGTCGAGCACGCGCCGGCGCAGGGCCGCGCGGCCGCCCTGGTCAGACGCCACTGTCGCCCCCGGCGTCTGCTGCCCGAACGCCAACGAGAGCAGGCCACCCAACTGATCGGTCAGCAGCGCCGGCATCAGCGGCGGCCTCGCGGCCGCCTCGGGCGTCAGTTGCTGCGCGAAGGCACTGAGCACGCCGCCCCAGCCGCTGCGCCCGTCGATGCGGCGCGCCACGAGGTCACCGGCATCGGGCAGCCACGACTCGACCCAGGCGGTCGGCAACTCCAACGAAAGGGTGTCGGCCGATTGCAGGAAGTGAAACGCATAGCAACGTCGCGAGTCCACCAGCACCACGTCGCCCGGCAGCATGCGGGCGGAGCGCTCTTCCTGCACGGCCACCCACGGCGAATCGGTCTTGCAGAGCAGGTAGTAATAGTTGCTGCGGCTGTGGGCGATCGCTCGGCGGGTGCGGTAGACGTCCTGCGCGGTGCCGCGCACCCGGTTCACGCCGATGGAACCGAGCGGCGCGGATTCGAGCGTCGCGCCGAACGCGCCGGCCTCGGTGCTGGTCACGTCCATTTCGAGAAAGCCCTCGCAGACGGCGCCGATCCAGTAGTCCAGCCGCTGCGACGGCGGCACGGCGTCGGTCGACCAGGCGTGGATGGCGACGGGCGCGGAAGCAGCGGCGGTGGCGGCGGGTGTCATCCCGCCGAACATAGCCAGCCCGGGCCCGTTTGCCAAGCGGGTATAGACGCGCTCGGACGCCGCCCTCCGGTGGCCCCGGCACAATGACCGCCACATCCAACCGTCATCAACCGCATACCAAGGAAGGGCTCCGGGAAAACATGAGCAAGAAAAGCGATTTCGGACTGATCGGCCTGGCCGTCATGGGCCAGAACCTGGTGCTGAACGTGGAAAGCCGCGGCTTCCAGGTCAGCGTCTACAACCGCACCGAGGCCACGACCGAAGCCTTCATCGCCGATAACCCGGGCAAGAAGCTGGTCGGCGCGAAGACGCTCGAAGAGTTCGTCCAGAGCCTCGAGAAGCCCCGCAAGATCCAGATCATGGTCAAGGCCGGCGCGCCGGTGGACCAGGTGATCGAACAACTCATTCCGCTGCTGGAGAAGGACGACATCGTCATCGACGGCGGCAACAGCCTCTACACCGACACCGAGCGCCGCGACGCCTACCTTTCGAGCAAGGGCCTGCGCTTCATCGGCGCGGGCGTCTCGGGCGGCGAGGAAGGCGCGCGCAAGGGCCCGTCGATCATGCCGGGCGGCCCGCTCTCCACCTGGGAGGTGATGAAGCCGATCTTCGAGAGCATCGCGGCCAAGGTGGACGGCGAGCCTTGCGTCATTCACATCGGCCCGGGCGGCGCGGGCCACTACGTGAAGATGGTGCACAACGGCATCGAGTACGGCGACATGCAGCTCATCTGCGAGGCCTACAGCCTGTTCAAGGCGGCAGGCTTCACGACCGAAGAGATGGCCGCGATCTTCAACGAATGGAACGACGGCGAGCTGCAGAGCTACCTCATCCAGATCACCGCCAAGGCGCTGGAGCAGAAGGACCCCGAAACGGGCAAGCCCATCGTCGACCTGATCCTCGACAAGGCCGGCCAGAAGGGCACGGGACAGTGGACGCTCATCAACGCGGCAGAGAACGCGGTGGTGATCAGCACCATCAACGCCGCCGTCGAGGCACGCGTGCTCTCGTCGCAGAAGAAGGCACGCGTGGCCGCCAGCAAGGTGCTGCAGGGGCCGAAGGTCGAACTCTCTCTTGAGAAGAAGGCGCTGGTGGCCAAGGTGCACGACGCGCTCTATGCGTCGAAGGTCGTCAGCTACACGCAAGGCTTCGACCTCATCAAGACGATGGGCGACAAGAAGGAATGGAAGCTCGACCTGGGCGGCATCGCGTCGATCTGGCGCGGCGGCTGCATCATCCGCGCGCGTTTCCTGAACCGCATCACCGACGCCTTCCGCACCGATGCGGCGCTCGCCAACCTGATGCTCGATCCTTTCTTCAAGGACCTCTTGAACCGTACGCAGCAGAACTGGCGCGAAGTGGTGGCGCTGGCGGTGAGCAACGGCATTCCGGTGCCGGCGTTCAGCGCATCGCTCGCCTATTACGACAGCTACCGGACGGAGCGGCTGCCGGCGAACCTGCTGCAGGCGCAGCGCGACTTCTTCGGCGCGCACACCTACGAGCGCACCGACAAGCCCGAAGGCCAGTTCTTCCACACCGACTGGCCCGAAGTCATCGGCTGATGCCATGCCGGCCGTCGGCTACCCCAGTCACCTCATCGAGGACTGGCACCTCGCCGACGGCACGCACGTCCGCATCCGCCCGATCCACGCCGACGACCTGCCGATGCACACGGCGTTCGTCGCGGGCCTCTCGAACGAAACCGGCTATCACCGCCTGCTTTCGCCGCGCAAGCCCCAGCCCGACGAGCTCTGGCGCATGACCCACATCGACTACGACCGCGAGCTCGCGCTCATCGCGACCACCATGGTCGATGGCGCGGAGCAGCAGATGGGCGTGGTGCGCTATGTGCGCGGCGAAACGCCCGAGACGGCGCACGTCGCCGAATTCGCCGTCGTGATCGGCGATGCCTGGCAGCACCGCGGCGTTGCCATGAAGCTGATGCGCAAGCTGATCGACGCAGCCGCCGAAGCTGGCGTGAAGCAGCTGGCGGACATCACGCTCTACGACAACGTCGGCATGCTGGCGCTCGCGCGCAAGCTGGGGTTCAAGGTGCAGCGCGACCCGGGCAATCCGAACGTCACGCGGCTGCGGCTGGCGCTCGATACGCCCGCGCGCTCCTCGCTCCTAGCCAAGTAATCCGAGCTTCGACACCACCTTGCCCAGCGGCTTGCGCTCGCCGACGAGCGCCACCGCAACGTAGCGGAGCGCCTCCCCCGGCACCGCAGCCACGGCGTCGCCGAAGGCCGCGTAGTTGGTGGTCTGCTGACCCTGCACGGGAAAGTCGACCACGTCGCACTCGGTGGTCGCCATGGCCTTGTGGCGCACCGCGGCCAGCTCCTCCTGGCTCGCGCCGAGCACGGCGATGCCGGTGGGAATGAGGCCGGGATGCACGCCGCCCGACGCGTCGACCAGCGGTGCGCCGACCAGCCCCGGATGGCGCTGGCCCACGGTGAGCGCCACCACGGCCGCGGCGTTGGCGGCGAGCCCGGCGGGCAGTGCGTTGTCGACGACGATCACGCAGCGTTCGGGCACTGCGGGCGAAGCAGAAGGTACAGAGTCGTTCATGAAGAAGCCTTGCGAGGCGTGGGAGACGATGAAGGCGATGGCGGCGACGAAGGGACAGCCGCGTCGAGCCGCCGCAGCGCATGGCCGACCTCGGCGCGGAACTGCGAGAGCGCATGCAGCGACGCATCGGCGGGCACGAAGGCGCTCCACAGCAGGTCGGTGAGCTGCGACGCGGTCTCCTCGATGTCGGGCTTCTTGCCGGAGACGACGTAGTCCCAGAGCACGTGCTCCATCGAGCCGAAGACCATGTCGCGCAGCAGCCGCAGCGGCACGCCTTCGCGCAGCTCGCCGGCGTCGCGCGCAGCGGCCAGCGCATGCATGAACGGCGCGATGTAGCGGCGCTTGAGGTCGGCGATGACGCCGCCGAACGCCGCGTCGGCCGTGCGCCCTTCGCTCAGCACCAGCGCGCAGATGCCGGCGCCCTCGCCCATCAGGTTGACCAGGTGCTTGCGCACGACAAAGGCCAGTTGTGCGCGCAGGCCGTTGATCTGCGGCAGTTCGCGCTCGACCTCGCCGGAGATCTGGTCGTACCAGCGGCGGATGACCTCCAGGCACAGCTCGCGCTTGCTGCCGAAGTAGGTGAACACGGTGGCCTCGGAGACGCCCAGGCGCTGGGCGATCTCCAGCGTGGTGGCGCGCTCGAAACCCTTCTCGGCGAAGACCTCCCTGGCTACCGCGAGCAGGCTCTCGATGCGGCGGCCGGATTTCTCGGTGCGTGCGGAACGCGGCGCACTGGCAGTGTCGTCTCGGGGCATGTCGAATGAGTTTTTGAGTGTTGCTTAATCATATTTCACTCTTAATGTCATTGCACACCATAATAAATTGAGCCTCGCTTAGATATCCTGGACTCGCTGCCGAAGATGACCAACACGCCGAAAACTGCGGCCGGCGCTGCGCCCCCTGCACCTCGCAGCCACCAGCCGAACGCCGCCTACATGCGAGCTTTTGGTAAAGCGCCACACCAAAGAAATGGCGGGAGCAAACTTAAATCTACTTCCTTATGATGCGAAACCTTTTTCCGCCGGAAGCAGAGAGCCCTGTCCATGGTCCAGCTCGCGTTGCGTCGCCCTTACACCTTCATCGTCATGGCGATGCTGATCGTGCTGGCCACGCCTTTTGTCCTGGCGCGCATGGCCACCGACATCTTTCCGGAGATCAACATCCCGGTCGTCAGCGTCATCTGGAACTACACCGGCCTTCCGGCCCAGGAGATGGGCCAGCGCATCTCGGGCCAGGTCGAGCGGGGCCTCACCACCACGGTGAGCGACATCGAGCACATCGAATCGCAGTCGCTCGCGGGCGTATCGATCATCAAGGTGTTCTTCCAGCCCACGGCCAACATCGAGATGGCGATCTCTCAGGTGGTGGCCTCCATGCAGGCGCAGGTGCGGCAACTGCCGCCGGGCATCACGCCACCGCTGGTCATCAAGTATTCGGCCTCCAGCGTGCCGGTGATCCAACTGGCGCTCTCCAGCCCCACCCGCTCTGAAAATTCGCTCTTCGACGCCACCGTCAACCAGCTGCGCCCGCAGCTCATCACCGTGCCGGGCGCGGCGATTCCCTTTCCCTACGGCGGCAAGAACCGGCTGATCTCTGTCGACCTGGACACCCAGGCGATGCAGGCACGCGGCCTCGCGCCGTCGGACGTTGTGAACGCGATCAACACGCAGAACCTGATCCTGCCCTCGGGCACCGCCAAGTTCGGCGCCACTGAGTACGGCGTGCGCATGAACGGCTCGCCCGACGCCATCGCGGGGCTCAACGACCTGCCGATCCGCACCGTGAACGGCGCCACCGTCTACGTGCGCGACGTGGCCTACGTGCGCGACGGCTTCTCGCCGCAGACGAACATCGTGCGCCAGGACGGCGTGCGCGGCGTGCTGCTGTCGGTGCTCAAGAACGGCGGCGCCTCCACGCTGGACATCGTGGCGAACATCCGCGCCATGCTGCCGATCGCCACGCAGTCGATGCCGCAGGACATCAAGGTCACGCCGCTCTTCGACCAGTCGGTGTTCGTGAAGGCTGCCGTCAAAGGCGTGGTGTTCGAGGCCATCCTGGCGGCCGCGCTCACGGCGGCGATGGTGCTGCTGTTCCTTGGCAACTGGCGCAGCACGCTCATCATCGGCCTCACGATTCCGCTGTCGATCCTGGCTTCGATCCTGGTGCTGTATTCGCTCGGCGAAACGCTCAACCTCATGACGCTGGGGGGCCTCGCGCTCTCGGTGGGCATATTGGTGGACCAGGCGATCGTGACCATCGAGAACATCGAGCGCCACCTGCACATGGGCACGCCGCTGCGGGAAGCCATCGAGGTCGGCGCCGGGGAGATCGGCAGCGCCGCCTTCGTTTCCACGCTGTGCATCTGCATCGTGTTCGTGCCGATGTTCTTTCTCTCGGGCGTGGCGCGCTTTTTGTTCGTGCCACTGGCCGAGGCGGTGGTGTTCGCGATGCTGGCTTCGTACCTGCTCTCGCGCACGCTGGTGCCGACGCTGGTGATGCTGCTGATGGGCGGCGTGCATGCGCAGCCGGTCGACGGTGCCGCAACCAGGAAGCCCAGCGCACTGCAGCGCGTCTATCAAAGCTTCGACCGCCGCTTCGAACGCGTGCGCCGCGCCTACACGCTGCTGCTGTCGGTGGTGCTCTCCAAGCGCGGCGGCTTCATCGGCCTCTTCCTCGGTTTCTGCCTGCTCTCTTGCCTGCTGTACCCGGTGCTCGGCCGCGACTTCTTCCCGACCGTGGACGCCGGCCAGATCCGCCTGCACGTACGCGCCCCCACCGGCACCCGCATCGAGGAAACCGCGCGCCTGACCGATCGCGTCGAAGTCGCCATCCGCGAGCTGGTGCCGGCCGACCAGCTCGAGACCATCCTGGACAACCTGGGCATTCCCAACAGCGGCATCAACCTCTCGTACAGCAACGCCGGCACCATCGGCACCTTCGACGCCGAACTCCTGCTTTCGCTGAAGGATGGCCACCGGCCCACCGAAGAGTTCGTCACGCTGCTGCGTGCGGAGTTGCCCAAGCGATTTCCGGGCATCGAGTTCTTCTTCCAGCCCGCGGACATCGTCACGCAGATCCTGAACTTCGGCCTGCCCGCGGCCATCGACGTGCAGTTCAGCGGCGCCGACATCGCGGGCAACGCGGCGCGCGCGGCCGAGCTCACGAAGGCGATCAAGCAGATTCCCGGCGCGGTCGATGCGCACGTGCACCAGCGGCTCGACGGCCCCAGCCTCAACCTGCAGATGGACCGCACGCGGCTGCAGCAGTACGGGCTCACGGCCGCCAACGTAGGGCAGAACGTACTGATCGCGCTCTCGGGCAGTTCGCAGACGGCGCCTGCCTTCTGGCTCAATCCGGTGAACGGCGTGGTCTACAGCATCGCGGTGCAGACGCCGCAATACAACATCGACTCGCTCGATTCGCTGCTCAACATTCCGGTGGGCACGGGCGGTACAGCGGCCGCAAGCGGCGCCTCGCAGCAGCTCCTCGGTAACCTGGTCGATGCGCAGGCGGCGCGCCAGCCGGCCGTGATGTCGCGCTACAACATCGCGCCGGTCATCGACGTCTACGTGAGCGTGCAGGGCACCGACCTTGCGAGCGTCGCCTCCAAGGTGCAGGTGCTGGTCGACGAGATGCGGCCCAAGCTCTCGCGCGGCAGCCAGGTCACCATTCGCGGGCAGGTGCAGACGATGCAGTCGTCGTTCATCGGCCTGGGCGTGGGACTCGCGATGGCGATCGTGCTGGTGTACCTGCTGATCGTGGTCACCTTCCAGTCGTGGCTCGATGCGGCCATCATCATCACCGCCCTGCCAGCGGCGCTCGCGGGCATCGCGTGGATGCTCTTCATCACCGGCACCACGCTGAGCGTGCCCGCTCTCACGGGCACGATCATGACCATGGGGGTGGCTACGGCCAACTCCATCCTGCTGGTGTCGTTCGCGCGCGAACGGCTCCAGGCCGGCATTCCGCCGCTCTCGGCCGCGCTCGAAGGCGGCGCCACCCGCATCCGACCGGTGCTGATGACGGCGCTGGCGATGATCATCGGCATGATCCCGATGGCCCTCGGCCTCGGCGAAGGCGCCGAGCAGAACGCGCCGCTCGGCCGCGCGGTCATCGGTGGCCTGCTTTTCGCCACGGTGTCGACATTGTTTTTCGTGCCCGCCGTGTTTGCGGGGGTGCACAGTCGGCTTGCGCATCGCAAGGCGGCACGCGAAGAAGCCGGCCATTCGGGTCACACGCCAGCGGGCGCAGCGCCCCAGGAGAACTGATTTCATGACGGAGCAACGCCACTCGGCATTGGCCATCCACCCCATCGCCGTCGAAGAGGGCGAGGGCGAACTGCTGCGCCGCCGGCAGATCGTGAAGCGCACGCGCTGGCTCGTCGTGATCGTGCTCGTGCTGCTGGCGCTCGGTGCGGCGCGCACGGTGTTCGTGCGCATCGCCAACGCGCGTGCGCTCGAAGCGGGCACCTCGGAGCGCGCCAAGCTCCATGTGCAGACCGCCCTGCCGCGCACACCCACCGCCGGCCAGACGCTGGCGCTGGCGGGCACGCTGCAGGGCTTCGTGCAGTCGCCGATCTCGGCGCGCGCGAGCGGGTACCTCAAGCGCTGGACCAAGGACATCGGCAGCCGCGTCGAAAAGGGCGAGCTGCTGGCGGAAATCGAAACACCGGAAATCGACCAGCAGCTCTCGCAAGCCGTCGCCGCGCGCACACAGGCCGCCTCGGGCCTCGCGCTCGCGCAGAGCACGGCCGAGCGCTGGGAAAACCTGCGCAAGAAGGACGTGGTCTCGCAGCAGGACCTGGACGAGCGCCGCAGCGCCGTCGCGCAGGCCACCTCGAACGTGGCAGCCGCCGATGCCAACGTGCAGCGCCTGAAGCAGACCGAGGGCTTCAAGCGCATCGTCGCGCCGTTCGCGGGTGTCATCACGCGCCGCAACGTCGACGTGGGCGACCTCATCGATGCGGGCGCGGGCGGCGGCGCCGGGCGGGCGCTCTTCATGCTGGCGCAGACCGATCCGCTGCGCGTGTACATCAACGTGCCGCAGGCCTACGCGCAGCTCGTGAAGGCCGGCCAGCCGGTGGTGGTGACGCAGGCCGAGCTGCGCGGTCAGAGCTTCAAGGGCGAAGTGGCGCGCACCTCGGGCGCCATCGACGCGACCACGCGGATGATGCAGGTCGAGGTGTCGCTGCCCAACCGCGACGGCGCGCTGCTGCCGGGCGCCTATGTGCAGGTGTCGCTGCCGCTGGCCGCGGCCCGCACGATCACGGTGCCGGCCAATGCGCTCTTGTTCCGCGCCGAGGGCACGCGCATCGCGGTGGTCGATGCGCAGGGCCGCATCGGCCTGCGCCCCGTGACGCTGGGCCGGAACTACGGCGAGAACGTCGAGGTGATCGACGGCCTCGGCACCAACGACCGGATGGTGCTCAACCCCTCCGACTCGCTGGCCGAAGGCGATGTGGTGACGGTGGCACCCGACGCACCACCCGCGGACCCGAAGGCGCCCGCCAAGAAGGAACCGGCGTGAGACTGCTGGTCATTGCCGCCGCGGCGCTGCTGGCCGCGGGCTGCGCGGTCGGCCCCGACTACAAGGCACCCGAGACACCGCTGCCCGTTAGCTGGAAGCTCGAAGCGCCCTGGCGCCAGGCCACGCCTAACGACGTGGCCGACAAGGGCGCATGGTGGAAGCGCTTCAACGATGCGCAGCTCGATGCGCTGCAGGACAAGGCCCTCGCCGGCAGCCCGACGCTGGTCATCGCCAACGCGCGGCTCGCCCAGGCGCGCGCCAACCTCGATGCGAGTTCGGCCAGCCGCTTCCCGCAACTGGGCCTCGGCGCCCGCGCCTCGCGCTTGAAGATTTCCGCCAACCGGCCGCTCACGAACTACGCAACCACCAACGCATCGACGGTGCAGAACGACTTCGCGCTGTCGCTCAACGCCAGCTACGAGCTCGACCTCGCGGGCCGCGTGCAGCGCACCGTCGAAGGCGCGACGGCATCGGCCGAGCAATCGGCCGCGGATCTGGCGAACACGCGCCTCGTGCTCACCGCCGACGTGGCGAACAACTATTTCAACCTGCGCTCGACCGACATCGAACTCGATGTGCTCGCGCGCTCCATCGGCTTGCAGCGCCGCGCGCTCGAACTGGTCACCGCGCGGCACGACCTGGGTGCCGTGTCGGGCCTGGACGTCGCGCAGCAGCAAGCGCTGCTCGAGACCACGCTGACGCAGGTCGATGTGCTGAGGAAGCAGCGTTCGCAGTACGAGCACGCGCTCGCCACCCTCACCGGCACGCCCGCGCCCAGCTTCGCGCTGCCGGTGGACCTGCGCGAGATCCGCCCGCCCGCGGTGCCGCTCGGCGTGCCCTCGGAAATCCTCCAGCGCCGGCCCGACGTGGCGTCGGCCGAGCGCTCGATGGCCGCGGCCAATGCGCAGATCGGCGTGGCGACCGCGGCCTTCTACCCGAGCTTCATCATCTCGCCGACCGTGGGCGTGGACAGCCGGTTGATCGAGTCGCTGTTCAACGGGCCGAGCCTGTTGTGGTCGGTGGGTGTGTCGGCCACGCAGGTGCTGTTCGACGGCGGCCGCGTGCGCGCGAACGTCGACTTCGCCAAGGCCGGCTACGACGCGACCGTGGGCAACTACCGCCGCACGGTGCTCGTCGCGATGCAGGAAGTGGAAGACGGCATCACCGGCCTCTCCGCGCTCGACAGCGCCACCACGCAGGCGCAGGCCGCCGTCGCAGCCGCGCGCCGGGTGCTCGACATGGCGACCAGCCGCTACGAAGGTGGCGCATCGACGTACCTCGATGTGATCACCGCGCAGCAGTCGCTGCTGACGGTCGAGCGGCAGGCTGCGCAGTTGCAAGGCCAGCGGCTGCTGACCTCGGTGTTTCTCGTGAAGGCGCTCGGCGGCGACTGGGACGCGCCGGCCTGAGCGGTCGCGGCGCGCGAGCGCCAGCGGGCGCGCGTGCAGAATCTCATTCGCCGCGCCCGCCGGCCCCGCTTCCCATGCCGCCTCTCACGCCTGAACCGCCGACTTCCCGCGCCCGCTCCGGCCGCCGCGCGTTGTTCGCCTGGGCAACGGCCATCACGCTGACCGTGGCATTGATCGCCGCCGCGGGCCAGTGGGCCGCGAACCGCGAAACGGCCTTCCAGACGGATTCGATCCGCCGCGCGATGGAAGTCCACGTGCTGGGCCTTCGCGACACCGCCGGCAAGTACGGCTACCTGCCGCTCACCGCGGGCATGCACCCCGACGTGCTCGCCGCGCTCGCGCATCCGCAGGACGCGGCCGTGCGCCAGCGCGCGAACCGCTACATCGAGGAAGTGAACCGCGACGCAGGCTCCGACGTGCTGTACCTGATCGACCCGCAGGGCTTCACGCTGGCAGCGAGCAACTGGGCCACGCCGCAGAGCTTCGTCGGCCAGTCCTATGCCAACCGGCCCTACTTCATCGATGCGCTCGCGGGGCGCCAGGGCCTCTTCTACGGCGTTGGTCAGACCACCGGCGAGCCCGGGCTTTTCGTTTCCGCGCCCGTGCGTTCGGAGAGCGGCGCGGTGCTGGGCGTGATGGCGGCCAAGGTCGTCCTGCGCCAGGCGGCGTGGGCGTTCCTGCGCGACCCGATCCTCCTGACCGACGCCCACGGCATCGTGTTCCTGAGCTCGGTGCCTGCGTGGATGTACCGCGCCACAAGGGCGCTGAGCGATGCGGACCTGGGCGAGGTGCAGCGCCACCAGCAGTACGGCGACCGCAACCGCTTCCCGGCGGTGCCCTGGACCGTGGAACGCGGCGACAGCGAGAAGCCCGCCTACCTCGTGCGCACGGACATCGAGGGCCGGTCGCGCCGCTTCCTCGCGGTGGACGAGGCGCTGCCCGATCTCGGCTGGACCCTGACGGTGATGGCCGACCACGACGAGGTGACCGCCGCGCGCGAGCGCACCTGGATGCTCGGGCTGCTGGGTGCCGGCGTGCTGCTGCTGGGCGGGCTGTACTGGCAGTTGCGAGAGCGCCGCTTCGCCGAGCAGCGCGATGCACGGCGCGACCTGGAACAGCGGGTGCGCGAGCGCACGCGCGCGCTGGACGAAGCGCACGCCTTCCGCAAGGCGATGGAAGACTCGCTCCTGGTCGGCATGCGCGCGCGCAACCTGGAAGGCCGGATCATCTACGTCAACCCGGCCTTCTGCGAGATGGTCGGCTACGGCGCCGACGAGCTGCTCGGGCGGCTGCCGCCCTACCCTTACTGGCACCCCGACGACGTGGCGCAGCACTGGCGCCACAACGACACCATGCTGAGCGGGCAGACCGATCTCTCGGGTTTCGAATCGCGCCTGCGCCACCGGGACGGCCACGAGGTGATCACCATGGTCTACACCGCGCGCCTCATCGATGCCGGCGGCCAGCACAGCGGCTGGATGAGCTCGGTGGTGGACATCACCGCGCAGAAGCGCGCCGAACTGCGCCAGCGCGAGAACGACGAACAACTGCAGCATGCGCAGCGCCTGGCCAGCCTGGGCGAGATGGCCTCCACCCTCGCCCACGAACTGAACCAGCCGCTGATGGCGCTGAGCAATTTCGCGAGCGCCGCCAAGGCCTTCGCGGAGCAAGGCAACCAGGCGCTGCTGGCCGACAGCCTCGACGAAACCGTGGCGCAGGCCCAGCGCAGCGCCGAGATCGTGCGGCGCATCCGCGGCTTCGTGCGCCAGCGCACGGCCGGTGCCGAAGACTGCGCGGTGAGCGCGCTGGTGGCGAATGCGATGGCGCTGCTGCAGGGCGAGATGCGGCTGCGGCAGGTGCGCGCCGAGGTCCGCATTCCGCTCGCGCTGCCCACGGTGCGCGGCGATCGCGTGCTGCTGGAGCAGGTGCTGCTGAACCTGTTGTCCAACAGCCTGCAGGCCATGCAGGCCACGCCGCCCGAACAGCGGCTGGTGGAGGTCGAGGCCGAGGTGGTCGAAGGCCGCGTGCACATCCGCGTGGCCGACTGCGGCCCGGGCATCGATGCGGCGCTGGCCGAGCAGGTGTTCGCGCCCTTCTTCACGACCAAGGCCGGCGGGCTGGGGCTGGGCCTGAACATCTGCCGCACGATCGTGGAGGCGCATCGCGGGCGGCTGTCTTTTGCGGACCGGCCCGGCGGCGGCACGGTCTTCACCCTGGAACTGGAGGTATCGACGTGAATGGCACCCTTGCCAACAACCTGTGCGTGGTCGACGACGACGAGGCCGTGCGCCGATCGTTGGGCTTGTTGCTGCTGTCGCGCGGCTACGCGGTGCAGACCTTCGCCTCGGGCGAGGCGTTCCTGGCCAGCGCCGACATCCAGCGCGCGGGCTGCGTCGTGCTCGACCTGCGCATGGAAGGCATGAGCGGCCTGCAGGTGTTCGACGCGCTGCGCGCACAGGACAGCCCGCTGGTCGTGCTGTTCCTCTCCGGCCACGGCGACATTCCGATGGCCGTCGAGGCGGTGCAGAACGGCGCATTCGGCTGGCTCGAAAAGCCCTGCAACGACGAGCGCCTGCTCGAGAGCATCGCCAAGGCCTTGCAGCAGGCGCAGGACATCGCCGTGCGCCGCCAGGCCCGGCAGGCCGCGCAGTTGCTGTGGGCCAAGCTCACGCCGCGCGAGATGCAGGTGGCCCGGCTGGTCGCCGAGGGCAAGCCCAACAAGAAGATCGCGCTCGAGCTCGCGCCGCTGGAGCTGCGCACGGTGGAGACGCACCGCGCCCACGTGTTCGCCAAGCTGGGCCTGTCGAACAGCCACGAGCTCGACCGCTTCCTGCGAGAGCACGCGCTGTAGCTGTCGCAGGAGGCTTCTAGGTATTTACCCTTGCGTACACGTACGTAGCAGCGCGACGGGCGGCTACGGACGACGGCACGGCGGCGGCGAAAGAGACTCCGGGGACAAGCTTCAAGCGGTCCCACGGGCCGCGCCCAGAGACAAGGACCTCCAATGACCGCCATCGCCAGCGCCGGTGCCTCCAGCCCGGACGCATCCGCCCCCGACACGTCTTCCACGCCCTACACCTTCGAGGAAAAGCGCAAGCGCATCTTCGCGATCTTCGCGGCCTCGTCGGGCAACCTCGTGGAGTGGTTCGACTTCTACGTCTACGCGTTCTGCGCCATCTACTTCGCGCCCGCGTTCTTTCCCAAGTCGGACCCGACGGCGCAGTTGCTCAACACGGCCGGCGTGTTCGCCGCCGGCTTCCTGATGCGCCCGATCGGCGGCTGGATCTTCGGCCGGCTGGCCGACCGCAAGGGCCGCAAGACCTCGATGGTGGTCTCGGTGACGATGATGTGCGTGGGCTCGCTGGTCATCGCCTGCCTGCCCACCTACGCCAGCATCGGCGCGGCGGCACCGGTGCTGCTCCTGGCCGCGCGGCTGCTGCAGGGCCTGTCGGTCGGTGGCGAATACGGCACCACGGCCACCTACATGAGCGAAGTGGCGATGCGCGGACAGCGCGGCTTCTTCTCGTCCTTCCAGTACGTGACGCTCATCGGCGGCCAGTTGCTGGCCGTGGTGGTCGTGGTGGTGCTGCAGCAGTTCCTGGACGACGCCGAACTCAAGGCCTGGGGCTGGCGCATTCCCTTCGTGCTGGGCGCGGTGGCCGCGGTGGTGGCGCTCATGCTGCGCCGCTCGCTCACCGAGACCGCCAGCACGGAGACACGCGCCGTCAAGGGCGCCGGCACCATGGGCGAACTGTTCAAGCACCACAAGCGCGCCTTCTTCATGGTGCTGGGCTACACGGCCGGCGGCTCGCTGATCTTCTATACCTTCACCACCTACATGCAGAAGTACCTGGTGAACTCGGCCGGCATGTCGATCAAGACGGCCAGCAACGTGATGACGGCGTGCCTCTTCATCTACATGTGCATGCAGCCGCTCTTGGGCGCGCTGTCCGACCGCATCGGCCGGCGCAGCAACATGCTGCTGTTCGGCGCACTCGGCGCATTGATCACCGTGCCCGTGCTGACCAGCCTGCAGAGCGTGACCAGCCCGCTCTTGGCCGGCATCCTGATCGTCGTGGCACTGGCCGTGGTGAGCTTCTACACCTCGATCAGCGGCATCGTGAAAGCCGAGATGTTTCCGCCCGAAGTGCGCGCGCTGGGCGTGGGGCTGTCGTATGCGGTGGGCAATGCCATCTTCGGCGGCAGCGCGGAATACGTGGCGCTGGGTCTGAAGTCGATCGGCCACGAGTCGTACTTCTACTGGTACGTGACGGCCATGATGGCGGTGGTGTTCGCGGTCAGCCTGCTGCTGCCGCGCCGCGCGACTTACCTGCATCACGACAAGTAAGAACAGAACACAGAAACGGCCTGATGCTCGAACGGCGCCGAGCGAAGGCCGCCACCGCGCGCAGATCCGCTAGAACAGGTTGCCCTGCCCCGCCGCCCCCGGCGGCCGGAACGCGGTGGTGTCCATCGGAATGCGCTCTCGATTGAAGCCCAGGCGATTCGTCGCTTTCTGGAAGCGCTGGTGGATCAGGTCGGCCCACAGGCCCGAGCCCTTCATGCGCGTGGCGAAATCGGCGTCGTAGTCCTTGCCGCCGCGCATCTCGTGGATGCGCGCCATGATGCGGTCCGCGCGCTGCGGGTAGTGCAGCGCGAGCCATTCCTTGAAGAGCGGCGCCACCTCCCACGGCAGCCGCACCACCGTGTAGAACGCGCTGCGCGCACCGGCCTCCCAGGCGGCTTCGAGCACGTGTTCCATGTCTTCGGTCACGAAGGGAATCTGCGGCGCCACGCTCACGCCCACCGGCACGCCTGCTTCGGCCAAGGTGCGGATGGTGCGCAGCCGCCGGTGCGGCGCGGCAGCGCGCGGCTCGAGCTTGCGGGCGAGTTCGCCGTCGAGCGTGGTCACGGTCACATACACCGCGGCGAGGTGCTCGGCCGCCATCGGCGCGATCAGGTCGAGGTCGTGCTCGACGGCGCTCGACTTGGTGACCAGCGCGAACGGATGCCGCACTTCCTGGAGCAACTCGATGACCGAGCGCGTGAGCCGCAACTCGCGCTCGATCGGCTGGTAGCAGTCGGTGGCGGTGCCGATGGCGATCTGGCTCGGCCGGTAGCTCTTGCGCCCGAGTTCGGCGCGCAGCACCTCGACGATGTTGCGCTTGGCGATGAGCTTGGTCTCGAAGTCGAGGCCGGGCGAGAGATTGAGGTAACTGTGCGTGGGCCGCGCGAAGCAATAGATGCAGCCGTGCTCGCAGCCGCGGTACGGATTGAGCGCGCGATCGAAGTAGATGTCGGGCGAGTCGTTTTCGGTGAGCACCGACTTCACGTCCTCGAAGCGCACCTCGGTCGCGAGAGGCATGAGTTCCCCGGCCTCGGCCACGCCCTCTTCGAGCGTGCCCCAGCCGTCGTCG
This sequence comes from Variovorax sp. W1I1, assembly GCF_030815625.1. NCBI lineage: Bacteria > Pseudomonadati > Pseudomonadota > Betaproteobacteria > Burkholderiales > Comamonadaceae > Variovorax > Variovorax sp. W1I1. The sequence goes on from NZ_JAUSWZ010000001.1 coordinate 4,109,609, forward strand.
AACGCGTTGCGCTCGTCTTTGGAGAAACGGTGCGCCAGCCGGGTGGCCGCACCTCGGCCTTTGATGATGTGAATGGGAACGGGGGATGCGGGTGGCATGGCAAATCCTCTCGATGAATTTACTGTGTATTCATACAGTATTTCACTATTCATCAGCGGCCGGTGATTTTTCTATTTCTCTATTGACAGAAATTCAGGAAATCCTAGACTCGACGCCATGGAACTCACAGAAATTCAACGCAAGTTCGTCGTCCACTGGGGCGAAATGGGCTCCATGTGGGGCGTCAACCGCACCGTCTCGCAGATCCACGCGCTGCTCTTCGCGCACGGCAAGCCGATGCACGCCGAGGAACTCTCCGAAACGCTGGGCGTGGCCCGTTCCAACATCAGCAACAGCCTGAAAGAACTGCAGGCCTGGAACCTCGTGCGCATCACCCACATCCTGGGCGACCGGCGCGACTATTTCGAGACCAGCGTCGATGTGTGGGAGCTGTTCCGCACCGTGGTGCGTGAGCGCAAGGAGCGCGAATTCGATCCCACCATCCGCGTGCTGCGCGAGCTGGTCTCCAGCCCCGATTTCCAGAAGGAACCGGCCGATGCGCAAGACCGCATCCGCTCCACCATGGAGCTCATGGACAAGCTCGCCACCTGGGCCGACGAGATGCTGCGGCTCTCGCCCGGCACGCTCGACAAGGTGCTGACGCTCGGGGCCAGCGTGCAGAAGTTCGTGCGCGGCGATGCGGCTCCCGCAGCACCAACCGGCAAAGGAGAAGACCCCGACGCGCACCACGCGAGCCTGCCGATGATCTGAGTTCTCCTTTTTTTGCCCATCTATTTCTGTTTTGACTGAAATATCGAGAGCGAAGAACACCATGAGCCGCCTAGCCGTTGCCGCGTACCCGCTGACCGTCTACTACGACGCTACTTGCCCGCTGTGCGTGGCCGAAATGGGCGCCATGCGCGCACGCGATGCGGCCGGCCGACTGAACCTTGTCGACTGCTCGCCCCCCGGCTTCGCTGCCGGCCCGGCCCCACGCGAGGCGTTGATGACGGCCATGCACGCGGTCGACGCATCCGGGCGCGTGCTCTCCGGCGTTGCAGCGATCCGCGCCTGCCGCGCGGCCGTGGGCATGCCGGCGGGAGGCGCACTGCTCGACCTGCCCATCGTCGGCGCGCTCGCCGACCGCGCCTATGCCCTGCTCGCACGCAACCGCTACCGGCTGCCGCGCTGGCTTGTCGCACGCCTCGCGGGCCGCGGCGCCATCGCGCCCACCACCTGCGCCGACGACCACTGCCGCTTCTGAACCGATCACGCTGTCACGCCCCCAGGGAATCACAAGAACCAACGCCAGAAGGACCCTCGATGCCCAACGTCTTCCAGCCCGACTTCCGCATGCCGTCCACTGCGACGCACGCACCCGTGAACACCACGAGCGCTCCGATCACGGCCGAGGACACGCAGGACTACTTCACCGAAGTCGCGGTCGACTACAGCGCTTGGAGCCCGAGCTACAACATGCACTTCGGCTTCTGGCGCGCGGGGCTCAACCCGCTGCGCCGCGAAGGCATGCTGGTGGAGATGAACCGTGCAGTCGGCCGCGCGCTGCGGCTCGATGAATCGCAACCCGCCGCGAGCCGGCAACGCCGCTGCGTGATCGACATGGGCTGCGGCGCCGGCGCCACCGCGCGCACGCTGGTCGGCGACGACGCATCGCTCTACGCGGTCACCGTCACCAACGTGCCCGTGCAGAACCGCATCGCCGCGCGGCTCGATGCCGCTGCCGGCGTGGCCGACCGCATGGCCCACATCGAAGCCGACTACACCCGCACCGGCCTGCCTGCCGCGCAAGCCGACGGCGCCTGGGCGGTGGAGAGCGCCTGCTATGCCGAAGGCACCGCCAAGGCCGACTTCGTGCGCGAGGCCGCGCGCCTGCTCAAGCCTGGCGCGCGGCTCGTGGTGGTCGATGGCTTCCTGCTGTGCAAGAACCCCGGCCGCATCGCCGCCTGGCTGCATCGCCTCTGGGCCGACAGCTGGGCCGTGCCCACGCTGGCCGTGCGCGACGACTTCACCGCGGCGCTGCGCGACAACGGCTTCGAGGACATCGAATTCAAGTCGCTCCGCTGGCGCGTTGCGCCGAGCGCGCTGCACATCCCGGTGCTGGCGACGCGCTTCACGCTGGCCGAACTCTGGAAGGCGCGCGGCAGGCTGAGCCCGTGGCGCCGCAAGCACATCGTCGCGAGCTATTGCGCGCTCGCGCTGGGCATGTTCTGGCGCGACTTCGACTACTGCATGGTGACCGCCAGACGCGCCGGCTGCTGAAAAAACAAAACACACGAGGAGAAGACGTTTCCATGAGCACCGAACCCGAAGAAAGCAGGCTCTCCGAGCTCGCTCCTCTGGACGCCCATCCGGACGAGAGGGAAGACAAACCCCGCCGCCGCATGCCCTTCGCGTGGTTCTGGCCGATCCTGGTCGGCGCGGCCGCCGCGCTCGTGCTGCGCATCGCCTTCAGCGGCGGGCCAGGCCGACCGTTCTCGGCGATGCTCGGTGCCTTCATCTACCTCGCGCCCGCCGTGTGCGGCGCCGTCACGGTGTACATGGCCGAGCGCATGGAGCGGCGAAGCTGGGGCTACTACATCTGGGCGCCGTGGGTGTCGACCGCGCTCTTCGTCATCGGCACGCTGCTGGTCTTCATCGAGGGAATGATCTGCGCCGTCGTCATCGTGCCGCTCTTCGCGGTCATGGGCAGCCTCGGCGGCCTGGCGATGGGGCTGGTGTGCCGCGTCACGAATTGGCCCAAGCCCGCGCTTTACAGCTTCGCGATGCTGCCGCTCGCGCTCGGCGCCATCGAGCCGCACCTGCCCAACCCGGACCAGTTCTCGAACACCTCGCGCACGCTCTTCATCGCCGCGCCGGCCGAGCGCGTGTGGCACGAGTTGAACAATGCGCGCGACATCCGGCCCGACGAAGTCGGCGATGCCTGGGCCTACCGCATCGGCGTGCCGATGCCCGTGGCCGGCGTGACGCACGAAACGCCCGAGGGCCGCGTGCGCCAGGTGCAATGGCAGAAGGATGTGCACTTCGAGGAACTCGTCACCGAGTGGCAGCCGCAGCAGCACATGAAGTGGCAGTACCGCTTCGCGCCCAACTCCTTCCCTGCGGGCGCGCTCGACGATCATGTGGTGATCGGCGGCCATTACTTCGACCTGCGCGACTCGGCCTTCACGCTGACGCCCCGCGACGGCGGCACCGAGCTGCGCATCGACGTGTCGTGGCGCGTGAGCACGCGCTTCAACTGGTATGCGGACCGCGTCGCGCAGTTCCTGCTCGGGGATTTCTCGGAGCACATCCTGCACTTCTACAAGGTGCGCAGCGAAGGCGCCGTGGCGGTGGCGGGATGACGCGCAACCACACGCAGCCCGTCTTCCAGCAGGCGCTCGGAGCAACCTGGGAAAAGCTCGGCGACGTGATCCGCCGCCACTACACGATGACGCCGTTCTCCGACGACTACGTGTGCGTCCGCGGCACCATGAACGAAGTGCATCACGCGCCATGGGCCGCGCTGCTGATGCCCTTCGGCCGCCTCTTCGGCGCGCTCGTGCCGTATACCGGAACCGACGTGCCGATCGAAGTGCACTACCGCTGCAATCCCGGCGATGCCAACCTGTACTGGGACCGCGTCTTCCACTTCGCAGGCCGCAAGCCTTTTCACTTTCGCTCGCACATGGAACACACCGCCGCGCACGGCGCCGAGGTGATCGAGTACGTGCGCTTCGGCATCGGCATGCGCCTGGCGGTGAGCTCGGAAGACGGCGCGCTGGTGTTCCGCGACAGGGGCTACATCTGGCGCGTCGCGGGCCTTCGCATTCCGCTGCCGCTCGGGCTCTTCATGGGCACGGCCTATGTCGAGGAACGGCCCGACCCAACGAGCCTCGAACACTTCACGATGAAGATGCTGCTGCGGCACCGCTGGTTCGGCGACGTGTTCCGCTACAGCGGGCGCTTTCACCTGCCTTCGTCCCCGGCATCGCGCACGGGATCACAATGAGCGCACCATGCCGCGCCGCCCCGAAAACCTTTACCCCCAGTACCACGCCCACGTTTACTTCGCCCCCGCCACGGTGGCGCAAGCGCGTGAGCTCTGCGAGCGCGCGGGCCGCGAACTGATGGTCGTCGTCGGCCGCGTGCACGAGCGGCTCGTGGGACCGCATCCGCATTGGAGCTGCCAACTGGCCTTCGATGCGGCCGAGTTCGATCAGGTGATTGGGTGGCTCGATGCCAACCGCAACGGCCTGGACATCTTCGTGCACGGCGTGACAGGCGACGACCTCGCAGACCACACGGCGCATGCGATGTGGCTCGGCGAGGAAAGCGCGCTCGATCTGCGGATGTTCCGGCGCTAAGCCCGGCCTCGACGCCTCAGGGCAGGCTGCGGATGCGCAGCGCGGCGGACGCGGTTTCGTCGAACGCCAGCCGGCCGGCGAGCGCCTTGTGCTCGTCGTAAGGCACTTCGTAGCTCCAGGCCACGTCCTTCGCATGCTTGTGGCGCGTCTCCGCATCGAAATAGCTGGCCTCGCCCTTGAACGGGCACTCGGTCACCGTGGCCGAGGGCTTCAGGAATTCCATCCGCGCGTCCTCGCGCGGAAAGTAGAAGCGCGGCGGATGGCCGTCCTCGTCCACGCGAATCACGTTGCGCGAATCGGCGACGGTCTCGCCGTCGATCTCCACCGTCATCCGGGCGTCGACGATCGACTCGTTCACCTGATGGTCGGGGGCGTTCTGGTGCCCTGGCGATTTGCTCATGGGTTTATTCCTCGGTCAGATTGCAAAGAATGGGTTTCGGGCAAGCCGGCACCCTTCGTTTTCAATCTCCGCGCAATGCGCGGCAGCGTCTGTCGGAAGCGACGCGTACGGGCGTAGGAATGATCGGACCCCGGCCGCCGATGCAGCGGCCCCTTCCTTTCCTTGTCAGAACTCCGCGTCGAGCTCGTCGATCTCTTCGGGCTCCTGCTTCGCCGCAGCCACCCATTCCTTCATCGCCGGCAGCTCCATCACCCGCTTGCAGTAGGCCGCGCAGGTGCTGTCGAGCGCCACGTCGTAGCTGAGGAACCGCGTGACCACCGGCGCATACATCGCATCGGCGATGCCCGGCTGCTTGCCGAACAGGAACGGCCCGCCGTAGGCCTTGAGGCATTCGCGCCAGATGGCGACGATGCGGTCGATGTCGGCCTGCGCGCGCGACCACACCTTGAAGTTCTTGAAGTGGGCCTTGATGTTCATCGGCAGCGCGCCGCGCATCGACGCGAAGCCCGAATGCATCTCGCCGCAGATCGCGCGGCAGTGCGCACGGGCCGCCGCATCGGCCGGCAGCAGCCCGGCCTTGGGCTTGATCTCGTTGAGGTATTCGCCGATGGCCAGCGTGTCCCACACCTTCACGCCGCCGTGCTGCAGCGAGGGCACCAGCATCGACGAGGAGAGCAGCAGCATCTCGGCCTTCATGGCCGGGTCGTCGGGCGGAATGATCTTCTCGCTGAAATCGAGCCCGGCCAGCCTGCACATCAGCCAGCCGCGCAGCGACCACGCGCCGTAGTTCTTGCTGCTGATGGTGAGAACGGGTTTGGCCATCGGGAAGCTCCTTGACGTTGCCTACGTCGCGTGCAAGCGCCATGCCACGTCGTACGCAGCTTGCTGGCCCGCAACTTGCCTGCACCCCGTGCATGCTTTACCGGGCCTACCAGAACCAAGCCGACCTTCTCTCGCCCTTGCGGCTCGCGGCGCAGTACTGGGGCAAGGCCCTCTGGAAAGACGACACCGACCGCACCATGGTGCGGCGCCTGGCCGCTCAGTTCGAGGTGTTCTCGCGCATGCGGCTGACCCATTCGCGGCCCGCCTACGGCATCGACTCGGTGATGGTCGATGGCACGCAAGTCGTTGTCCACGAAGAAAAAACGCTGATCTCGCCGTTTGGAACGCTGTTGCACTTCCGCAAGGACATCCAGGCCGTGCATCCACCCGTGCTGCTGGTCGCACCACTTTCGGGCCACTTCGCGACGCTGCTGCGCGAAACCGTGCGCACCCTGCTGCGCGACCACGACGTGTACCTGACCGACTGGCACAACGCGCGCGACGTGCCGCTGTGGCATGGCGGCTTCAGCCTGGACGACTACACGCTGCAGCTCATCCAGTTCCTCGAAACCATGGGCCCCGGCGCGCACATGGTCGCGGTCTGCCAGCCCTGTGTGGCCGCACTCGCCGCCACCGCGCTCATGGCCGAAGACGACAACCCCGCCACGCCGCGCAGCCTCACGCTGATGGCGGGGCCGGTCGATTGCCGCATCAACCCCACGGGCGTGAATGTGCTCGCCACCAGCAAGCCCATCGAGTGGTTCCGCCGCAACCTCATCAGCCACGTACCGTGGCCGCATGCGGGCGCGATGCGGCGCGTGTACCCCGGCTTCCTGCAGCTCTCGGCCTTCATGAGCATGAACCCCGAGCGCCACAAGAAGCAGTTCCAGGACATGTTCCAGCACCTCGTGGAAGGCGACGTCGAGAAGGCCCGCACCATCGGCACCTTCTACGACGAGTACCTCGCGGTGAACGATCTGCCGGCCGAGTTCTACCTGGAGACGGTGGAGCGCGTGTTCCAGACCTACGACCTGCCGCGCGGCGTGCTCACGGTGGGCGACCGCACGGTGAACCCCGCGGCCATCCGCCGCACCGCGCTGCTCACGGTGGAAGGCGAGCGCGACGACATCTGCGCGGTCGGCCAGACGGTCGCCGCGCAAGACCTCTGCAGCAACATCCGGCCGTATCTCAAGACGCATCACCTGCAGGCCGGCGTCGGGCACTACGGGGTGTTCAGCGGCAGCAAGTGGAATGCGCAGATCTATCCGCGGGTGCGCGAGACGATTCACGCGGCAGCGGAGTTGCACTGATTCGCTTCAGGCCTAAGGCTGGCGCCGCCCACGCGTACCCTTGGTCATGCGGCGCAGCGTCAGTTCCCCAGCCTGCGGCAACCTGTCGCGCAGAAACGCGATGAGTTCTTGTGCCACCACATTGCGCATTGGCCCCGGCAGGTAGGCCAGCACCACGCGGCGTTCGATGCGCGGCTTCAGCAGCGGCACCACCGCAAGGTCGGGATCGCGCAGCGACGCGGTGTACAGCCGCGGCATCAGCCCCAGCGCCTGGCCGCTGCGCACCAGCGCATAGAGGGTTTCGGAATAGCTCACGCGATAGGGCTCGGCGCCCTGCGCGAACTGCGCGCGCGCCGGGTTGCCCAGTGCCGGCATGCTGCCACTTTCGAACAGCACGAGGCGCTCCTTGCCGATGGCCTCCCAGTTCGCGTCGCCGGCCGCGGCCAGCGGATGGTCGCGCCGCACCACCAGCACAAGCGGGTCGCGAAACAGGTCGATGCAGGTCAGGCCGTTCGGCGGCTCGGTGATGGCGGCCACCGCCATGTCGAGCTGGCCGCTGCGCAGCTCTGTCAGCAAGGTGGTCGAGGGTGCATCGCGCCAGGCCAGTTCGACTTCGCGCTGCCCATCCTGTTGAAGGAATTCGCTCACGACGGCGGCCACGCGCGCGCTGGCCGAGGGAATCACACCCACGCGCACGAAGGCGCGGCCGCGCTGCACGGTGCTCTCGATGTCGCGCAGCGCCACCTCGAAGGTGTTGACGAGAAAGTCCGTGCGCGCCAACACCTCGGCGCCCACGGGCGTGAGTTCGAGGCGATGGGTGGATCGGGTGAGCAGTTCGACGCCGAGCAGTTTTTCCATCTGCTTGATGGCATTGCTGAGCGCGGGCTGCGTGATGGCCAGTCGCCGCGCCGCGCGGCCGAACTGGCCCTCCTCCACCAGCACCGAGAAGAACTGCAGCTGGCGCAGCGTGAGCGCACGCAGGGGCAAGGCGGCTGTGGCCATGGCATCTCCAGTCAGCGGTGGTTATTGATCCGGTGAATCAAATTATAGAAATTCAAAATTTTCCTTATAAGCCTCCGCTCCCTAGACTGGTCAGCATGACCAGCCCCATCCCGCCTGCGTTCACCCTGGAATCGTTCCTCCGCGCGATCCCCAAGGTCGAGCTGCACTGCCACTTGTTCGGCACAGTGCGCCACGAGACTTTCAAGCAGTTGAACCTGCGCGCCGGGGCGCCGCTGGCGGCCGACGAGATCGAGGGCTTCTACACGCGGGGCGAAAAACCGGTCGGCGTGTTGCGCGTGCTGCGCGCGCTCGACGCCCAACTGGTGCGCGGCCCAGGCGACCTCTACCAGCTCACGCTCGAATACCTGCAGGACGCGGCCTCCCACAACGTGCGCTACGCCGAGTTCTTCTGGAACCCGACCGGCACGGTGCACGGTTCGGGCATTCCGTATGCGATGGCGCAGGCCGCGATCGTGCGTGCGATACAGGACGCGCAGCAGGAATTCGGCATCACCGGCCGGCTCATCGCCGCCATCGACCGCGAGGCCAGCCCCGAGGCAGCGGTGGAGATGGTCGAGTGGGTCAAGGCGCACCGCTGCGACGAGGTGATCGGCATCGGCATCGACTACCGCGAGGTCGACCGGCCGCCCGAGCTTTTCACCGAGGCCTATGCCGCGGCGAAGAAGGCGGGCCTCAAGACCACCGCGCACGCCGGCGAGTTCGGCATGCCCTGGACGAACGTGCGCACCGCGCTCGATGTGCTGCAGGTGGACCGCATCGACCACGGCTACACGGTGGTCGACCAGCCCGACTTCGCGCGCGAATGCGCCGAGCGCGGCGTGCTCTTCACCGTGGTGCCGACCAACTCGTACTACCTGCGCACGCTGCCGCCCGAGCGCTGGGCCATCGACCACCCGATCCGCCGCATGCCCGGCCTGGGCCTGCGCATCCACCCCAACACCGACGATCCGACGCTGCACAAGGTCACGCCCACCGGGGCCTGGCTGATGATGGTGCGTGACTTCGGCTTCGGCCTGGACGACCTGCGCGGCTTCATGCACAACGGCCTCGATGGCGCATGGATCGACGACACCCAACGCCGCGCATGGCGCACGCAGTGGAGCGAGGCGTTCGACACGCTGCGCGCCCGCCTCGACACCGAACCCACGCCCCCCACCTTCGAATGAACCACGCCATGAACACGCCCCGTCGCCTCCTCCTCGCCGCCGCGCTCTGCGCTGCATTGCCCACCGCCGCACTCGCGCAGGCCTGGCCGACCGCCAAGCCCATCACGCTGATCGTTCCGTACACGGCCGGCGGCAGCGTGGACGTCAACGCGCGCCTCGTCGCCCAGCGACTGGGCGAACGGCTCAAGCAATCGGTCGTGATCGACAACGTGAGCGGCGCGGGCGGCGCCATCGGCGTGGCCAAGGCCGTGAATGCGGCGCCCGATGGCTACACCCTGGTGGTCGGGCCCGACAGCGCGATCGCCATCGGCAAGCTGGTGAACCCGACGGCCTTTCGCTTCGATCCGCTGAAGGACCTGGCGCCGGTCGGCCTGCTCAATACCGCGCCGATGGTGCTGGTCGCGCGGCCCGGCCTCGAGGCGCAGACCTTCGCCGACTTCGTGAAGCTCGCCAAGGCCAAACCCGGCCAGTACAACTACGCGACCTCGGGCGTGGGCACGGTGCTGCAGCTGGCGATGGAACTGCTCAAGGAGCGCAGCGGCATCTTCGTCACGCACGTGCCCTACCGCGGCGGCGCGCAGATCGCCACCGACGTGATCGGCAACCAGGTCGACCTCGCGATGCTGGTGAGCACCAGCGCCATTCCGCATGTGAACGGCAAGCGCCTGAAGGCGCTGGGCATCACCAGCAACAAGCGCCTGGCCGCGTTGCCCGGCGTGCCCACCTTCGACGAGATGCCGGGCTTGAAGGGCTTCGACATGGTGAGCTGGACGGGCATCTTCGCGCCCGCGAAAACGCCGCCGGCCGTGGTTGCGCAGATCAACCAGGAACTCAATGCGGTGCTGCAGGAGGAAGGGGTGCGCTCCAAGCTGATGGAGCAAGGCGCACTGCCGGGGAGCGGCACGCCGGAATCGTTCGGGAAGTTCGTGCAGGCCGAATACGCCCGCAATCAGAAGATCGTGCAGACCGCGAACATCAAAGAGTGATGGTTGCGGCCGCGCCGGCAGGTCAGCCGGTCTTGCTCTCGTCTTCCGCCGGCCAGTCGCGGATGTACGCCTTGAGCATCTTGTTCTCGAAGTTCTGGCTGTCCACCACGGCCTTGGCCACGTCGTAGAAGCTGATCACGCCCATCAACATGCGCTTGTCCATCACGGGCATGTAGCGCGCGTGGCGCTCCAGCATGATGCGGCGGATTTCGTCGAGGTCGGTTTCCAGGGTGCAGGTGACAGGGGCATCGTCCATCGCCTTGCGCACCAGCGTGGTCCCGACCTGGCCGCCGTTGTTGACGATGGCCACGATCACCTCGCGGAAGGTGAGCATGCCGACCAGATCGCCGTGTTCCATGACCACCAGTGAGCCGATGTCCTTTTCCGCCATGGTGGTGGCGGCTTCTGCCAGCAGGTCGTCTGGCGTGATGGTGAAGAGCGTGTTGCCCTTGACGCGAAGGATGTCGCTGACTTTCATCGTGTGCTCCTCTCGGACTCTCGAACTCTCTTGCTGGGCGGGGTGCCGATTTGAATATAGCCCACAATCGACGCCGACCTGAACGCCCCTGTCGCCCACGCATGCTTTGCAGACGTAACGGGGCTTTGCGAGAGACAACAGAAAGGCCCTCATGCCCGGTTATTCCGACCCCGGTTTCGACACCCTCGCGCTGCACGCCGGCGCCTCGCCCGACCCCGCCACCGGCGCGCGGGCGGTGCCGATCCACCTGACCACCTCCTTCGTCTTCGAGTCCAGCGACCACGCGGCCGCGCTCTTCAACCTGGAGCGCGCGGGCCATGTGTATTCGCGCATCAGCAACCCGACCAACGCGGTGCTGGAGCAGCGGGTGTCTGCCCTCGAAGGCGGTATCGGCGCCATCGCCACCGCGAGCGGACAGGCCGCGCTGCACCTGTCGATCGCCACGCTGATGGGCGCGGGCTCGCACATCGTGGCCAGCACCGCCCTCTACGGCGGCTCGCAGAACCTGCTGCACTACACGATGCGCCGCTTCGGCATCGACACCACCTTCGTGAAGCCCGGCGACCTCGACGGCTGGCGCGCCGCGGTGCGGCCCGAGACCAAGCTCTTCTTCGGCGAGACCGTGGGCAACCCGGGGCTGGACGTGCTCGACATCCCCGCCGTGAGCGACATCGCGCACGAAGCCGGCGTGCCGCTCCTGGTCGATTCGACGCTGACCTCGCCCTACCTCATCAAGCCCTTCGACTGGGGCGCCGACCTGGTCTATCACTCGGCGACCAAGTTCCTCTCGGGCCACGGCACGGTGATCGGCGGGATCGTGGTCGATGGCGGCGGTTTCGACTGGGAGAAGTCGGGCAAGTTCGCCGAACTCACGCAGGCGTACGACGGCTTCCACAACATGGTCTTCAGCGAGGAAAGCACCGTCGGCGCCTTCCTGCTGCGCGCGCGGCGCGAAGGCCTGCGCGACTTCGGCGCCTCGATGAGCCCGCACACCGCGTGGCTGATATTGCAGGGCATCGAGACGCTGCCGCTGCGCATGGAGCGGCACATCGACAACACGCAGAAGGTGGTCGAGTTCCTCGCGACACATCCGTTCGTCTCGCGCGTGGGGCATCCGCTGATCGAATCGCACCCCAGCCATGCGCTCGCGCAAAAGCTGCTGCGCCACGGCGCGCGCGGCGCGGGTGCAGTGTTCAGCTTCGACATCAAGGGCAGCCGCACGCAGGGCAAGGCCTTCATCGAGACGCTCAAGCTCTTCAGCCACCTGGCCAACGTGGGCGACTGCCGCAGCCTGGTGATCCATCCGGCGAGCACCACGCACTTCCGCATGACCGATGAAGCACTCGCGGGCGCGGGCATTTCGCAGGGCACGATCCGCCTGTCGATCGGCCTGGAAGACCCGGCCGACCTGATCGACGACCTGAAGCGCGCACTCAAGGCCGCGGAAAAGGCGGGTGCCTGACATGCACTACACCGTCAACGGCCACGCCACCTACTGCTACACCGGCGGCAAGCCCTTCGATGCGGCAAAGCCCACCGTCGTGTTCATCCATGGCGTGCTCAACGACCACAGCGTGTGGATCCTGCAGAGCCGCTGGTTCGCCAACCACGGCTGGAACGTGCTGGCGGTCGACCTGCCCGGCCATTGCAAGAGCGAAGGCCCACCGCCCGCGAGCGTGGAAGAGGCGGCGCAGTTCGTCATCGCGCTGCTCGACGCGGCCGGCGTGCAGAAGGCCGCGCTGGTCGGCCACAGCTTCGGCTCGCTGATCGCGCTCGAAGCGGCCTCGCGCGCGCCTGATCGCGTGACGCATCTCGCGCTGGTCGGCACGGCGTATCCGATGGTGGTGTCGCCCGCGTTGCTCGACGGTGCGCTGAACGATCCGCAACGTGCCATCGCGATGGTCAACACCTTCTCGCATTCGCTGCTCGCCCCGCCGCCCTCGTCGCTCGGCCCCGGCACCTGGCTCTACGGCAGCTCGCGCGCGCTGATGCGCCGCGTGCTCGCGAGCAACCGCGCGCACAACGTGTTCCACATCGGCTTCAAGGCCTGCAACGACTACGCGAACGGCGAAGCCGCGATGGAAGCGGTGCAATGCCCGGTGCTGTTCCTGCTCGGCGATGCCGACCAGATGACGCCGGCGCGCGCCACCAAGGCGCTGGTCGGCAAGGCGCGTCATGCGAAGGTGGTGACCGTGCGTGCCGGCCACGCGCTGATGAGCGAGGCGCCGGACGAGACGCTGTTCGCGCTGCGCGACTTCATGAGCGCAACGGCCGCCTGAGCGTCCTTACTCCACCGCGATGCCCGCGCGGTGCGCCAGCGCGCGGTAGCGCGGGATCTCTCTTTCGACCTGCTGCTGGAAGGCGGCCGCGCCGACCATCGTCGGTTCGATGCCTTGCGCGCGCAGTTGCGCCTGCAATGCGGGGCTGGCCAGCGTGTCGGACATGGCGCGCGTGAGCCTCGCGAGCACGGGCGCCGGTGTGTGAGCGGGCGCGGCAACGCCGTACCAGGCGTCGAAGCTGGCCTCGGGCAAGCCCTGCTCCGCCAGCGTGCGCACGCCGGGCAAAAGACCGGATCGCGCGGCGCCCACGATGCCCAGCGCGCGCACCTTGCCGGAACGCGCATGCGGTGCGACCGAGGCCACGGTGTCGATGCCCAGGTCCACTTCCCCGCCGATCACCGCCACCATCGCCTGGCTGCTGCCCCGGTACGGGATGTCCTGCAGCCGGATGCCCGCGGCCAGCGCGAACAGTTCGCCGGTGAGGTGCGACCCAGAGGCATTGCCGAAGGTGGCGTAGCGGATCTGCCCGGGGCGCGCCGTGGCCGCGCCCACCAGCTCGGAAAGCGAGTGCCACGGCGTGGTACCGCCCGCGAACAGCACCAGCGGCACCCGCGCGACGATGGCAATGGGCGCCAGGTCGCGCGACGGGTTGTAGGCGCGGGCGGCGCGCAGTGCCGGATTCACGCTGTAGCTGGTGGAGGCCGCCAGCAGCAGCGTGTAGCCGTCGGGCCTTGCGCGGGCCGCCATCTCGGTGCCGATGAGCGTGGAGGCGCCGGGCTTGTTGTCGATCACGACGGGCTGGCCCAACTGCTGCGACAGGGTGCGGCCGATCATCCGTGCCACGATGTCCGTGCCGCCGCCCGCTGCGAAGGGAACGACGAGGCGGATCGGCTTCTGCGGCCAGGTGTTCTGCGCTACCGCTGTAGCTGCGGCTGCCACCGCTGGATGCGCCACCAGCGCCGCGCCGGAGGCTCCGCAAAGAAGCAGCCGGCGCGAGATGCCGGAGGCAGTCTCTTTCAAGGCGGGGGCGGACATGGGCACGGAAGAACGCGGGTCCGCGGCCAGTCGCGAGGGTCAGTCGGTCAACGCAGCGCGTTGATGTCCGCCGGGTCGAGCACCACCTTCGGCGCGCCGCTGCGGGCCAGGGCCAGCATGGCGAGGCCGATCTGCTCGGTGGTCGTCACCTTGTCCGGCCGGAGCCGGTAGGCGAGGCTCAGGAGCGGCGCGATCACCACGTAGATGCCGTGGTACAGCGGCGTCTTGGAGCGCGCGCCGTGCAGCGGCTGAATCACGCCGGGGCGGAACATGTACGCCGCCTTGAACGGCAGGCGCAGCAGGGCGTTCTCGGTCGCACCCTTCACCCGTGCCCACATGCTGCCGCCGCGCTCGCTGCTGTCGGTGCCGGCACCCGTCACGTAGGTGAAGGTCATGCCCGGGTTGAGCCGCGCGAGCACGGTGGCCGCGGCCATCGTGAGGTCGTAGGTGACGCGGCGGTAGTCGTCTTCCTTCGTGCCGACCGACGACACGCCCAGGCAGAAGAAGCAGGCGTCGAAGCCCTGCAACTGCGGCTCGATGGCCGAATAGTCGTACATGTCCTTCACGACCACGTCCTGCAGCTTGGGATGCTGCTGCCCGGTCGCACTGCGCCCGACCGCGACCACGCGCTTCACGTCAGGCGCCAGCAGGCACTCGCGCAGCACGCCCTGCCCCACCATGCCGGTGGCGCCGAAGATGAGGATGTTCATGGAAGGAAGGGGCCGGTTAAACCGAGAAGGTCGCCGGCTTCTTGTTCAGCACGGCAAGCAGCAGATCGACGTCGAGGCTCGATGGCTGCGGCGATTGCAGCGCGCCGAGCATGCGCGACAGCATTTCGGCATGCGGCAGCAGCGGGCCCAGGAAGCGCGTGCCGTCGGCACCGGCGACCAGGAGCGTGGGGAAGGTCTCCACGTCGAAGCCGTCGGCGATGTCGGCGTGGTCCTCGATGTCGACCCAGCCGAAGCGCAGCTGCGGATGCGCGCGCGCCACCTGCTCGAACAGCGGCCGGTACTCGCGGCAGGTGCCGCACCATTCGGCGCACAGGCAGACGACCCACAACGGGTCGGCGGCGGAATCGGTGGCTGTGGGCAGGGCGCTCAAGGCTGATGCGTCAGTGGTGTGAAGGAGAGCCGGGGTGGTGCGGCCAGGGGGTCGTGGCTATTATGGACAAAGCCCGCACAAAAGGCGCTCCAGCGCCAAGGAGACCCGCACGATGACCACCACGACTGCCCCGGAATCTGCCGTCGATCCGCGCCGTTTCAAGAGCTTCGCGGAGTTCTACCCGTTCTACCTGACCGAGCACGCCAACCGCACTTGTCGCCGCCTGCACTTCGCGGGCTCGACGCTCTCGCTGCTGTGCCTCGTGGCGCTGGTGGTCACGCTCAACCCGTGGTGGCTGCTGGCCGGCGTGCTGGTCGGCTATGCCTTCGCTTGGGTCGGGCACTTCGGCTTCGAGAAGAACAAGCCGGCCTCGTTCAAGCGCCCGCTCTATTCCTTCATGGGCGACTGGGCGATGTACCGCGACATCTGGCTGGGCAAGGTCAAGATTTGAGTCGCGCTACTAGATCAGCAGCACGTCGCCGAGACGCAGCGACCTCAGCGGCCCCTTCTGCCAGAGGTCTTCGAGCGGCTCGGCCTGCGGCATCAGCAGTTCCTTGAGCAGCGGCTCGATCGGCGTCGACGGGTCGGCCAGCAGCACGTAGCGCGGGTCCTCGTTGGCGGGCTCTTCGGCCAACGGGGCGATCCAGTCGAGCGCCACCAGCGTCTCCAGCACCGGAAGGAGCTGCAGGGTGTCGACCCGCATGCGCGTCACCAGCTCGGTCGCCCCCATGCCCTTGGCCGGCGTGGCCTGGGCACGCGCCAGGTGCTGCAACGTTTCCATGGCGAGTTGCAGCGGCCAGCCGGCAGCACCGCCGCGGCGCGCCACCCCCGTCAGCAAACTCGGGAGGTACGCGGCAATCACCGCACCGAGCAGCACGATCACCCACGCCACGTAGATCCACACCAGCAGGATCGGGAAGGTGGCGAACGCTCCGTACAACACCGAATAGGTCGGCACCAGGCTCAGGTAATAGGCCAGCACGCGCTTGGCGATCTCGATGGCCGCCGCCACGAAGATGCCGCCGGCCCAGGCATGCGACCAGCGCACGTTGGTGTTGGGCACGTAGTGGTAGAGCGAGGCCATGCCGACCGCCAGCAGCGCGAATTCGAAGGTGTCGAAGAACAGCTTGACCATGCCGCGCCCCACCACGTCGCTCGTGGCCGAGACCACGTACGAGGTGGTCGACAGGCTCACCGCGAGGATGAGCGGCCCGAGCGTGATGGCGGCCCAGTAGATCAGCACCCGCTGCGCAAACGGCCGCGGCGTGCGCACGCGCCAGATGTTGTTGAGCGTCTTGTCGATCGTGAGGATCAGCGCAATGGCGGTGATCAGCAGCACGATCAAACCTGCGATGCCCAGGCCGCTCGCCTTGCTCGCGAACTGGTTCAGGTAGCCGAGCACCTGGCGCGCGATGTTCTCGGGGATCAGGCTCTCGATGAGCCAGCGCTGCAGGCGGCCCTGCATCTTGGCGAACATCGGGAACACGGTGAAGAGCGCGAGCGCCACCGTGAAGAACGGGACCATCGCGATGGTGGTGGTGAACGTCAGGCTGCTGGCGGTCAAACCGAGGCGGTCTTCGCGAAATCGCTCGCCCAATACCGCAGCGGTGTTGCGCCACGGAAAACGCGAAAGATCCCTCCAAAGCTGCCGACGATTCATGGCCGGTATCATGCCATCCGCTCTTCAATGCGCCGCCTTCCACCGGGCGCCCTCTCCTTCGTCGCACCGTGACCGCCACCCCGCTCCCGCCCTCTTCCGTCCGCGCCACCCGATGGCTTGCCGTGGGCAGCCTCGTCGGCCTGATCGTGCTGGGCCTGGCCTGGGAGTTGTGGCTTGCCCCGCTGCGGCCCGGTGGCTCGCTGCTGGCGCTCAAGGTACTGCCGCTCGTGATTCCGCTCGCGGGGCTCTACAAGAACCGCATGTACACCTACCGCTGGGTCAGCCTGATGATCTGGCTCTATTTCACCGAGGGCGTGGTGCGCGCCTGGAGCGACACCAACGGCGTGGGGCAGGTGCTCGCGCTCATCGAGGTGCTGCTGTGCTTGGTGCTCTTCGCGGCCTGCGCGTGGCATGTGCGCCTGCGCCTCCGCCATGCCAAGACTGCCGCTGCCGCCCGTCAACTGGAGACTTCCGCCCAATGACTTCTTCTGCTTCCGCCACCGCATTGATCGACCAACTGCGCGCCATCGTCGGCGCCTCGCATGTGCTCAACGAGGGCGACCTCACCGCCTACGAGCAGGACTGGCGCAAGCGCTCGCGCGGCAAGTCGCTCGCGGTGGTGCGCCCGGCCAATGCGCAGCAGGTGGCCGACGTGGTCAAGGCCTGCGCCGCGGCCGGCACGGCCATCGTGCCGCAGGGCGGCAACACCGGTCTGGCGGTCGGCTCCATTCCCGACGACAGCGGCACGCAGGTGGTGCTGAGTCTCCAGCGCCTGAACACGATCCGCACCTTCGACGCCGCCAACCTCACGATGACCGTCGAGGCCGGCTGCATCCTTCAGACGCTGCAGGAGGCCGCGGAGAAAGAGGGCTACCTCTTCCCGCTGAGTCTCGCGGCCGAAGGCAGCTGCACCATCGGCGGCAACCTCGCGACCAACGCGGGCGGCACGCAGGTCGTGCGCTACGGCAACACGCGCGAGCTGTGCCTGGGCCTCGAAGTGGTCACGCCGCAGGGCGAGATCTGGGAAGGCACCAGCGGCCTTCGCAAGGACAACACCGGCTACGACCTTCGCGACCTCTTCGTCGGCAGCGAAGGCACGCTGGGCATCATCACCGCCGCGACCATGAAGCTCTACCCGCTGCCAGCCGCGCAGCTCACGGCCTGGGCCGCGGTGCCTTCGCTCGACCACGCGGTCACGCTGCTGGGCCTCGCGCACAAGCACCTGGGCTCGGGGCTCACGGGCTTCGAGGTGATGGGCAAGTTCGCGCTGAGCCTGGTCGACAAGCACATGCCGCAACTGCGCGTGCCCTTCATCGGCGACGAAGCGGTGCCCTACTGCGTGCTGCTGGAGAACTCCGACAGCGAATCGGAAGACCATGCGCGTGCCCGCTTCGAGGCGCTGCTGGAGACCGCCTTCGAGGACGGCTGCGTCACCGACGCGGTGGTGGCCGAGAACCTCACGCAGGCGCACCAGCTCTGGCACATCCGCGAGAGCATTCCGCTCGCGCAAGCCGAGGAAGGCCTGAACATCAAGCACGACATCTCGATTCCGGTGTCGCGCATTCCGGCCTTCGTGGCGGAAACCGATGCGCTGCTGCAGCGCGAGATCGCCGGCGTGCGGCTCGTGAACTTCGGGCACCTGGGCGACGGCAACCTGCACTACAACGTGCAGGCGCCGGAGAACATCGACACCAAGGCCTTCTTGAAGAACGAGGAAGACCGCATCAACACGCTGGTGTACGACGCGGTCGAGAAGTTCGGCGGCTCGTTCTCGGCCGAGCATGGCGTGGGCTCGCTCAAGGTCGACAAGCTCGAGAAGCACAAGTCGCCGGTGGCGCTGGAAATGATGCGGGCGATCAAGCGCGGGCTCGATCCGAAGAACACGCTGAACCCCGGACGCGTGATCCGCGTCTAGCCCGGAAAGTCTTCGCCGCGCAACTCGATCGGCTGCCCATGCGGCGTCCGGTCGGCCGCGTGATCCCAGGCGTGGCGGTAGCGCGCGAGTTCGTCGCCTGAGCTCGCGCCCTTGCGGGCTACGAGGCCTTCGAGCGCGGCGAGCCAGTGGCGGTAGTAGGTGTCGCCGGTGTCGGGGTCGCCAGCGGCTTGCGCGGTGGAGATCTCCGCGGCGAGCGCCTCGGCCCACTCGACCCAGGTGAACAGGCCGCGTTCATGCAGCGCCAGCGTCATCGCGAAGGCCTGTGCTTCCCAGGGCTCCTTGAACACCGGGCCGTCGGCGTCGCGTGGCATGCCCGGCGCGAGCGGCATGTCCCCGGTCATGCGACCGCTTCCAGATAGCTTTCCCACGCATCGACCGACACTGAAAGGTTCTGTGGCGTCGCTTGCTCGCCCCAGAGTTCAGCCTCCTCGAAGACCACCGTGTACAGCCACTGCGGCTGTTCGCCCAGCCCTTGCGCATGTGCATCGGCGAACACATGCGCGCCGTGGACATGCTCGATCGTGCCGCGCTTGCCCTGCACATAGCCCGGCAGCCGCGTGTGATGGTCGACCTTGCCCAAGTGCATGCGCACCGCCTGCCCGACGGCGAAGCGCGCCGGGCCCGACTCGGGGCGTTCGGTGGGCGAGCCCTTGGCGAGCACGGTGGGCACGTTCGCGGCCGGCAGCACGCGGGCGACCGGCGCGGGCGGATGCTTCATCTCGCCGGACGCGATCTCGTCGGGGAATACCTGCGCGCGCTGCAGCATCAACTGCTCCAGCGCGCCGAGCCAGATCTGGTAGTAGCTCAGGTCGCGGTAGTTGGGCAGCGTCTCGCGCACGGCCCGGCTCGCATCGATGTTCCAGGAGCCGGTCGCGCCCATCGCCAGCGTGAGCGCAAGCGCGCGCGGCTCCCAGTCGGCGTGGAACAGTTCGCCCTCGGGCTCCGGCGTGACCGGCCCGAAGCCGGGCTGGCCGCCGAGGTCGGCATGCGTGACGTAGCTCATGCGGCGCTCCCGGCAGAAGGCGCTTCCACCAGCCGGGTGCCGATCATCGAATCGCGCGAGACCAGCGCGGCGAGCTCTTCCTCGCTCCAGCCCTCGGTGCCGGCGGGCCGCTGCGGAATCACGAGGTAGCGCACCTCGGCGGTCGAATCCCAGACGCGGATGCGCGTGGTCTCGGGCAGCGTGGTGCCGAAGTCGGCCAGCACGCCGCGCGGGTCCTTCACGGCGCGCGAGCGGTAGGGCGCGCTCTTGTACCAGGTGGGCGGCAAGCCGAGCACGGGCCAGGGGTAGCAACTGCAGAGAGTGCAGACGACCATGTGGTGCTGGTCGCCCGTGTTCTCCACCGCCACCATGTGCTCGCCCTGTCGGCCGGTATAGCCGAGCGAGGCGATGGCGGCCGTGGCATCGGCCATCAGCCAGTCGTGGAACTCGCGGTCGACCCAGGCCCGCGCCACCACCCGTGCACCGTTGCGCGGGCCGATGCGGGTCTGGTAGGTGTCGATCAGTGCGTCGAGCGCGGCGGGGTCGATGTAGCCCTTCTGCGTGAGCACGCTTTCGAGGGCGCGAACCCGCAGGTCCATCTCGCCGAGTTCGCTGTGGTCGTGGCCGTGTTCTTGGCCGTGTTCTTGGCCGTGTTCTTGGCCGTGTTCGTGGCCGTTCGTGGGGTGGTCTTGGCTCATGGCCGCCATGCTAAGCCCGGGCACTTAAAATTCGAAAACCCGCCTCTGAGAGCCCCTCTTGCCATGACCTCCACGCCCACCCGCCCCGTCCGCTCCCAGTACGAAGATTTCATGCGCCACGTGGACACCCACGGCGTGTTCAAGAGCGACCGCACCGGCACGGGCACCAAGAGCGTGTTCGGCCACCAGATGCGCTTCGACCTGAACGAAGGCTTTCCGCTGGTGACCACGAAGAAGGTGCACCTCAAATCCATCATTCAAGAACTGCTGTGGTTCCTGACCGGCTCGAGCAACAACAACTGGCTCAAGGAACGCGGCGTCAGCATCTGGGACGAATGGGCGCGCGAAGACGGCGACCTGGGCCCGGTGTACGGCGTGCAGTGGCGCAGCTGGCCCACGCCCGATGGCGGCCACATCGACCAGATTTCCGACGTCATCAAGACGCTGAAGACCAACCCCGATTCGCGCCGCATCATCGTGAGCGCCTGGAACGTGGCCGAGCTCTCGAAGATGGCGCTGATGCCGTGTCACGCGTTCTTCCAGTTCTACGTGGCGCCGCCGCAGGCTGAAGGCGAGCGCGGCAAGTTGAGCTGCCAGCTCTACCAGCGCAGCGCCGACATCTTCCTCGGCGTGCCCTTCAACATCGCGAGTTACGCGCTCCTCACGCACATGGTCGCGCAGCAGTGCGACCTCGACGTGGGCGACTTCATCTGGACCGGCGGCGATTGCCACATCTACAGCAACCACGCCGAGCAGGTGAAGCTGCAGCTGAGCCGCGATCCGTATCCGTACCCCACGCTCAACATCAAGCGCAAGCCCGATTCGATCTTCGACTACCAGTACGAAGACTTCGAGGTGCTCGACTACAAGCACGGCGATCCGATCAAGGCGCCTGTGGCTGTCTGAGCGACCCGAGCGACCCAAGCCACATGACCGAGCCCCGCATCAACCTCATCTACGCCCGCGCCGCCAACGGCGTCATCGGCGCCAACGGCACGATCCCCTGGCACTTGCCCGAGGACATGGCGCACTTCAAGCAGAAGACCGCCGGCGCGCCGGTGATCATGGGCCGCAAGACCTGGGACTCGCTGCCGCCGCGCTTTCGCCCGCTGCCGGGACGGCAGAACATCGTGGTCACGCGGCAGGCCGACTGGCGCGCCGAGGGTGCGCTGCCGGTGGGCAATTTGCGCGATGCGCTCTCGCTTTGCCTGGAGGCGGCATCGCCCGAGGTGTGGGTGATCGGCGGCGCGCAGATCTATGCCGAGGCCGAGCCGTTGGCACAACGCGCGGTCGTGACCGAAATCGCTCGCGACTACGAAGGCGATGCGCATGCGCCGGTGCTCGACGGCGCGGCATGGCGCGAGACGCAGCGCGAATCGCACGTCTCTGCCAAGGACGGCCTGGCCTTCAGCTTCGTGACCTACGAACGCACCGCGCCCACGCACGCATGAGCGACGAGCGCCCCGCCCTTCCGCCCGCGCCGCAATTGAAGCGCCGGTCCGTGGTGATGGGTGCGGCCTTGCTCGCAGGCCTCGCGCCGCTGCAAGCGCTGCAGGCCGCCGAACCCCTTGAGCCCGATGAAGAGGCGCTCTTCATGCCTGGTACGGCGCGCCCCACCGCCGACGGCCGGATCGAGGTCGACATCCACGCCTGGATCTTCGAGCGCGAGCGGCGCTGGGGCCTCAACGCCGCGCTCGCGCGCTACCTAGGGCTGAGCCTCAAGACGCTCTCGCCCGCGGCACGGCTGCGCTTCAACCAGCGCACCGCGCTGTTCCACACGGAGTCCGAAGAAGGCAAGCTGATCGACGTCGTCTTCGACGGCACGCAGACCCGCGTGAAGATGCCGCCTTCGACGGCGGACGGCCGCACCAACCTGCGCGTGGTGGTCGACGCGCCGCGCACCGCCGCGCCGGTGCAGTGGCTGCAGTTCCACGGCGTGACGGGGCCGGGCGAACTGCTGCACCGCTTCAGGGGCCAGGCGCTCGTGGTGCCGCCGGAAGGCGTGTCCGTGATCTCGGACATCGACGACACCATCAAGCGCACGCAGGTACGCGACCGCCGCGAGATGCTGCTGAACACCTTCGCGCGGCGCTTCGAGGCGGCACCGCGCATGGCCGCGTACTACCGCGCGCTGGCGCAGGTGCCGGACACGCGTTTTCACTACCTCTCGGCGAGTCCGATCCAGCTCTATCCGGCGCTCGCGGATTTCGTTCGCGACAACGACTTCCCGGCCGGCAGCATGCATCTGCGCGAGAGCACGACATGGCGCACGCTGATCCCCGGCGCCGAGGATTCGCGCGCGCACAAGCTCGGCGTGATCGACCGATTGCTCACCGAATTTCCGCAGCGCCGCTTCGTGCTCGTGGGCGATTCGGGCGAGGCCGATCCGGAAATCTACGCGCAGGTGTACCGCGCGAATCCGCAGCGCATCGACAGCATCGTGATCCGCGACGTGACCGACGAAGGCCGCCTCTCCGATCGCTACCGCGCGACCTTCGAAGGCATCGACGCGGTGCTCTGGCACATCCTCATGCCCGACACCACCGCGTGGCCGCTTCAGGCCAGCAGATAAAAACCTGCTGCACTGCAGCGGCAAACGGTTGCGCTTGTACTGCGCGCACAAAGTGAAAACTTCCGTACGAGCGTGAAAGGGCATGCCCACCGCAGGGATTAGCCACAGCTAATTGTTTGTGCGCACAATGTTCGAACCGCCATCAAGACAAGGAGACGGCTCATGTCCATGGAGTTTCTTCGGGTGATTTCCGAGCAGAGATTGCCCTACGTCGTTCACACGCCCGCAGACATCGACAGGCTGCGTGTGCTGCGTGCGGCCGATCTGGTCACTGCCTTCATACCGCCTTCCGAGCGTGCGCCGGATGAGCGTGCGATACGGCAACTGGCCCAGGTCGAATCGATCACCGCGAAGGGCAAGCTGGCACTGAACAAGGCCACGTCCGCATTCATCGAGTTGTGAACTCAGCAGCCTTTCAGGGCTGCGCATCCGCCAGCGGATGGCTGGCCGAATAGCGTTCCAGAAACAGATAGAGCACGATCCCGCCGGCCAGCGGCAACAGGTAGTAAAGCGCGCGATACGCGAGCACCGCGCCCATCACTGCGCCCTGCTTCACCGAACCCGAAAGCAGCGCGAGGTACACCGCTTCGAGCACGCCTAGGCCCGCGGGAATCGGCGTGATCACCCCCACGATCGATGCCGCCAGCAGCACGCCCAGCGTGGTCGTGTACGGCACCTGCTGACCGAGCAGCAGGTACATCGCAGAACCCATCAACGCCCAGTTCGATGCCGACAGCGCGAGCTGCACCAATGCGAGCCGTGCGGAAGGCAGCTTCAGCCGCCGGTGCCGCACGCGCCATTCGCGGCCGCGCAGGACCGCGCAGGCCACGACATACGCAACGGCCAGCAGGATCATCACGACGCCGATGGCGCGCAGCGCACCGGGACCGATAGGCGCCCGGCCCGGCGGCGCGATGGCGCCCGCCGCGAACAGGCCGCCCGCCAGCAGGCCGTAGCCGAGCCAGTTGGTCGCAAGGCTGATCCCGACGATCTGCGCCACGGTGGTTTCGTCCAGCCCCGCACGCGCATAGAGACGCGCCCGCATCGCGACACCGCCGACCAGCGAGCCGAGGTTCAGGTTGAACGCATAGCTGGTGACCGCGATGGCCCAGGTGCGCCAGCGCGGCAGCGCGTGGCGTGTGTGCCGCCGGCCGATCAGGTCGAAGCAGCCATACAGCGCATGGCTCGCGGTGGCGAGCCCCAGCACGCCGAGCAGCAGCCAGGGGGAATAGCGTTGCAGCGCATGCCATGCGCCGGCCCAGTCGACCTTGTGCGCATGCGACAGCAAGAGCCCGAGGATGGCGATGCCGACCAGCGGCAACACCCAGCGGCGGCTGCGCTGCCAGAGCGATGCCGATGTGGCGGACTCGCGGGAAGGTTCAGTGCTGGCGCTGGCGGTGGCTGCGTTGCCGTTCATGGGCGCGACCCTGGACCGCGGCGTCAGGACTTGCTCTCGCGCGATTTCTCCGCTTTTTGCGGCGTCTTGTCTTCCGCCGAGCCCGGGTCCTCGAGCTTGCGGTTGACCACCTTCTTCATCATCTCCTCGCCTTCGGTGTCTCGCCCGTCGCTGGGCACGGACTCCTCTTGCGTGACCTCGGGCTCCTCGTGGGTGGGGGCTTTGGTTCTGGAACTCATGGGAAATCTCCTGTGGAACACCCGAGTGTCCAGAGGCGCGGCGCCCGGTTCGCCAGCCGGCGACGACGGGGAATGCAGGACATCGCCCCGAGTGCGGGCCCCGCGAAGAAGGCTGGCTAAGGCGCGCCGGCGCCGCCGACCAACTGCCACAGCGCCTCGGCCACCGGCGTCATGACGGCGAGTTGACGGTACAGCCGGATGTCCACCGGCACCCGCCAGCCGCCCGCGCCCGCATCGACGAGGGCCCCGATGCGCAGGTCGTCCGCCACCAGGCTCATCGGCAGCCACGCGAGGCCGCGGCCTTCGAGCGCCATGGTCCTGAGCAGCGCGGCATGGTGCGCCGTGAAGACCACCGACAGCGAGGGCGCGAAGTCCTTGCCGAACTCGTTGTCCTGGATCGACCGCATGATCCGCCCGAGTCCCGAGGCCTCGCTGTAGGCCAGCACCGAAGGCGACTGCTGCGCGCCGAGCGCATGCCGGGGCGCACCGTCGGCATCGGGGGCCGCGACCGGCACCAGCACGTCATCGCTGAGGCGCTGCACCGGGTACTGCGCGTCGTCGAGCCGGCCCGGTGCGCGGGCATGGCCGTGGCACAGCACGAACTGCACGCGGCGCTGCAGCATCAGGTCTTCGCAGGCGCGAGAGCTGTCGGAGATGGTCTGGATCGGCCCCATGCTCAGGCCCGCCTCGACGCTCGCCAGCCAGCGTGGGAAAAAGGTGAGCGACAGCACATGCGTGGCGGCGAAGCTCAGGCTCGCCGCGGCCAGGTCGTGCGCAGCCCGGGTCTTGATGCGGGCCGCCTCGAGGCCAGCGAGCACCTCCTGCAGCAGCGGCTGGAAGCGCCTGCCCGCGGGCGTCAGCGCGGCCGGATGCGCACTGCGGTCGAACAGGTCGACGCCCACCCATTCCTCCAGCGCGCGGATGTGCCGGCTGAAGGCGGGCTGGGCAATGGAGCGCGCCTCTGCTGCGCGAGAGAAGTTGCCGGTCTCGGCCAGGGCCAGGAAATCTTCCAGCCATTCCATGTCGAGCGGTCGGTTGCCGGGGCCCATGCGCGGTGCGTTTGGATAGTTCTATGCAATTGGAGTATTGGACGGCCAGTGCCCCGCCGGGAAAGATGCACCCAGTTCTGCACCTTGACCCCAAAACGGAGACACAGCATGCCTTCCATCGCGAATTATCGCGGGATCATTCCCGCCATTTCCTGCCCCTTCACCGCCGACCACCGCATCGACGAACCGGCCCTGCGCAAGCTCGCATCGTGGCTCGCGGGTCATGACGGCGTGGTGGCCGTCATGACCAACGGCCACACCGGCGAGGTGTTTTCGCTCACGCCCGCCGAACGCGCCGAAGTGACCCGCATCGTCGCGGACGAACTGCGCGGCCGCATGCCGGTGATCTCGTCCATCGTGTGCGAAGGCCTCGCCGAGGCGGCCGAACATGCGCGGGCCGCGCAAGCCGCGGGCGCGGTCGCGCTGGACGTGATGCCCCCGCACCACTGGCTGCGCTTCGGCTTCACGAGTGGCCATGCGCTGCAGTACTTCGAAGCCATCCACCGCGCGGCGCCCGAGCTGGACCTGGTCTGCCACGTGTACCCGGCATGGACACGCGCCTCCTATTCGTCGCAGTTGCTGGCCGAACTGGCGCGCCTGCCCTACCTGCAGGCCTTCAAGGTCGGGCAGCGCGACATGAACAAGTACGCCCGCGACATCCAGGCGATCCGCGAGGCCGATGCGTCCAAGGCCATCCTCACCTGCCACGACGAATACCTGTTGGCCTCGATGGTGCAGGGCGTGGACGGCGCGCTGGTCGGCTTCGCGACCTTCATTCCGCAATTGATCATCGACCTGTGGAATGCGGTGAAGGCCGGCGACCTGAAGAAGGCGATGGCGGTGCAGGCCCTCATCACGCCGCTCAAGGATGCGGTCTACGGCGGCGGCGAGCCGACCGGCGAAGCGCATGCGCGCATGAAGGGCGGCATGTACCTGGCCGGCGTGCTCAACAACGCCACCGTGCGCCCGCCGACCGAGGCACCGAACGCGCGAGAGATGGATGCGCTGCGCGCCGCCGTCGAGCAGGCGGGCCTGTCCCGGCGCTGAGAAAGCCCGCGGGGCCGCCGGCCCCGATGCAAAACACAAGGAGACAAGAGACATGCAACGCAACCATTTCCTGCGGGCCGCACTCGCCGCCCTCGCGCTGGCGGCGGCGACCACCGGCTTCGCGCAGACCTGGCCGAGCCGGCCGGTGCGCATGGTGATCCCGTTTCCGCCGGGCGGCACGCTGGACACCATCGGCCGCCTGCTCGCGCAGAAGCTCGGCGAGCAGACCGGCCAGTCCTTCATCGTGGAGAACCGCGCCGGCGGCAACGGGATTATCGGCGCCGACCTGGTGTCCAAGGCGCCGGCGGACGGCTACACGCTGCTGTTCAATGCCTCGACCTTCACGACCGCGCCGATGACCATGAAGGCGGTGCCCTACGACGTGGTGAAGGACTTCGCGCCGGTCGCGCTGGTCGCCAAGGCGCCGCTGTCGGTGGCCATCAACAAGAACCTGCCGGTGACCGACGTGAAGTCGCTCATCGCGTATGCCAAGGCGCACCCGGGCAAGATGACTTTCGCGGTGGGCTCCATCGGTTCGGCGGGCCATCTGTCGACCGAACTGCT
This sequence comes from Variovorax sp. W1I1, assembly GCF_030815625.1. NCBI lineage: Bacteria > Pseudomonadati > Pseudomonadota > Betaproteobacteria > Burkholderiales > Comamonadaceae > Variovorax > Variovorax sp. W1I1. The sequence continues at coordinate 4,136,734 of NZ_JAUSWZ010000001.1, forward strand.
CAAGCGCGCGGGCGGCGGGCTCGACTACCTGATCGTGCCGTACAAGGGCACGGCGCCTGCCTTCCAGGATTTGATCGGCGGACAGATCGACGGCTTCATCGATCCCATCCTGGGTTCTCTGCAGTACCACAAGAGCGGCATGGTGAAGGTGATTGCCGTGACCTCGGCCACGCGCGCCACCAGCCTGCCGAACGTGCCCACCGTGGGCGAGAGCATCCCCGGCTACGAGTTCTACAGCTGGTATGGCCTCTGGGGTCCGGCAAAGCTGCCGGCCGCCGTCACGCAGCGGCTCAATGCCGAGGTCAACAAGGCGCTGGGCACCGACATGCGCGAGACACTCCAGGCGCAAGGCCTGCTGCTCACGCCGGGCAGCGTGGAGGAGTTCGTGAAGTTCCAGGCCGACGACATGGCGCGCTCGAAAAAGATCATCGTGGAGGGCAACATCCATGTCGAATGAGCCAGGCGCACATCCAGCGCATCCAGCGCATGCGCCGCATGCCGTGGTGACAGGCAGCAGCGGCGGCATCGGCCGCGCGATCGCGTCGCACCTGCTCGACCAAGGCTGGCGCGTGAGCGGCCTCGACCTCGCGGCGCCGACGCTGTCGCATGCGCACTTTGCGCATGTGGCGGTCGACCTGTGCAATGCCGATGCCATCGCGCGCGCCGCGGGCACGCTCGAGGATGCCGATGCGCTGGTGCATGCGGCCGGCGTGTTGCGCGTCGGGCCGCTCGGCGCGCTCGACCATGCCGGCGGCGAACTGATGTGGCGGCTGCATGTCGATGCCGCGACGCGGCTGGCCGACGCGCTCGTGCCCGCGATGGCCGTGCGCGGCCGGGGCCGCGTGGTGTTCGTCGGCAGCCGCGTGGCGCAGGGCCTGCCCGGGCGCGGCCAGTACGCCGCAACCAAGGCGGCGCTGATCGCGCTCGCGCGCAGCTGGGCGGCGGAGGTCGCGGCCCAGGGCGTCACCGTCAATGTGGTCTCGCCGGGCGCAACCCAGACCTCGATGCTGCAGGACCCGGCGCGCGCGGCCAGCGCGCCGCGCCTGCCGCCCATCGGTCGCCTGATCCAGCCGGAAGAAATTGCCGCGCTGGTCGCCTTCCTGTTGTCGGCAGAGGCCGCGGCCATCACCGGCCAGGACCTCGCCATCTGCGGCGGCGCGTCGCTGCACCGCTGAATCCGTCCACCCTCTTTTTTCCTCCAGCCCATCGACCATGAAAATCGTCAACATCCTCGAGTCCACGCGTCCGATCAAGTCGGACATCCGCAACGCCTACATCGACTTCTCGAAGATGACCCTGAGCCTGGTAGCCGTGGTCACCGACGTGATCCGCGACGGGCGGCCCGTGGTGGGCTACGGCTTCAACTCGAACGGCCGCTACGGCCAGGGCGGCCTCATCCGCGAGCGCTTCCTGCCGCGGCTGCTGGAGGCCGAGCCCGCATCGCTCCTCGACGAGACCGGAGAGAACCTCGATCCGCACAAGATCTGGGCCCGCATGATGATCAACGAGAAGCCCGGCGGCCACGGCGAACGCTCGGTGGCCGTGGGCACGATCGACATGGCCGTGTGGGATGCGGTCGCCAAGATCGCCGGCAAGCCGCTTTACCAGTTGCTCGCCGAACGCTACGGCAACGGCACGCCCGATCCGCGCGTGTTCGTGTATGCCGCGGGCGGCTACTACTACCCCGGTAAGGGCGTCGAAGGCCTGCAGCGCGAGATGACCAGCTACCTCGAGCGCGGCTACTCGGTCGTGAAGATGAAGATCGGCGGCGCCACGCTGGCCGAAGATTGCGAACGCATCGAGTCGGTGCTGAAGATCCTCGGCCCCGGCCAGCAACTCGCGGTGGACGCCAACGGCCGCTTCGACCTGCCCACCGCCATCGACTACGGCCGCGCGCTCTCGCAGTACCCGCTCTTCTGGTACGAGGAAGCCGGCGATCCGCTCGACTACGAACTGCAGGCCAAGCTCGGCGAGGTGTACGCGGGCCCGATGGCCACGGGCGAGAACCTGTTCTCGATGCAGGATGCGCGCAACCTTATCCGCCACGGCGGCATGCGGCCCGACCGCGACTGGCTGCAGTTCGACTGCGCGCTGAGCTACGGCCTCGTCGAGTACCTGCGCACGCTCGACATGCTGAAGGAACACGGCTGGTCGCCCTCGCGCTGCATTCCGCACGGCGGCCACCAGATGTCGCTGGCCATCGCCGCGGGCCTCGGCCTCGGCGGCAACGAGAGCTACCCCGACCTGTTCCAGCCCTACGGCGGTTTCCCCGACGGCGTGAAGGTGCAGGACGGCTACGTCACGCTGCCGCCGCTGCCGGGCATCGGTTTCGAGGGGAAGGCCGACCTGATCGCCGAGATGCGGGCGCTGGCGAGCTAGTTGCTCAGCCGATGCGCCAGGCCTGTGTCCACAGGGCCAGGCCATCGAGCGCTTCGTCGAGCGCGTCCTCGTTCGAGCGTCCGCTGCGCTTGGGCACGCTGAACGAGTGATCGGCGTCCTCGATCTCCATCGACGTCGCCAGTGTTCCCAGGCCGCGAAGCACGGGCCGCATCTGCTCGGGCTCCGCGAGCTTGTCGCGCGTGCCGTGCACGAACAGCATCGGCACCTCAACCTCGTACAGATGAGCGGCGCGATCGACGGACGGCGCGCCCGAGGGGTGAAGCGGGAAGCCGAGAAAGACCAGCCCCTCGACGCCCGGCATCGCATCGAGCGCCTGGGCTTGCGAGGTCATGCGGCCACCGAACGACTTGCCACCGGCGAACAGGCGAACGCCATCGAAGTGCTGCGAAGCGCATCGGACGGCCGCTCGCACGGTGGCGTGGGCGAGCACTGGCGAGTCCACGCGCTTCAGGCCTTTTTCCATGTACGGGAACTGATAGCGCAGCGTCGCGATGCGCCGCTCTGCAAGCCCTGCGGCGACGGCGTTCATGAACGGATGCGCCATGCCCGCGCCCGCACCGTGCGCCAGGACAAGGCAGGCCTGGGCATCCGCCGGTGCCACCGCCAAAGCCGAGACATCGACACCGGATGCGACGGAGATTGCGATCTGCATTGTTTTCATGGCAAAGCCCCGATCCTCGGCCACGAACGCATTCGCATCAAGCAGCCAGACGCTCGCGGCGCTTCTGCTCCAACTGGCGCCGGCGCTCCGCCACGGCCAGCGCCCTGGCCTTGTCGTGGCCATGCGCTGCCACCGAGAACGCCTTGCTCACCGTGCCCCTTCCCGCGATGTAGGTGATGGCCATCCAGTAGCCCGGGTGCCGGGGCCGGGGCGCTTTGAAGGTGACGCCGGAAATGCCGCTGCGGTTGTTCTTTCGCACGATCTCGGACGGCGGGCGTTTCGGCGAAAGCCCCTCGATCGGTTGCGAAGGCGCATTGCGGATCGCCTCTTCGGCCGGATGCACCTTCGCCAGCCCGGACATCTGCGCGAGCTGCCGCTCGCGTTCCCGGATCGCCATCGACCGCGCTGCACTGCCTTGGTCGCCTGCGAGAAACAGCGCCCGCAGGATCTGGTCGTGGGCGATGTAGGTCTTGGCGAGCCAGCCCAGCATCTTTCCGTGGGCCGACAGCAGGCGGAACACGCCGGGCACCCCGGTCTTGTTGTTGGGCCGGAGCTTCTCGGCCCGGGAGCGGCGCGTAGGCGGCGGCAGGCTTTTCACCAGCGCATCGCGCCACCGCTGCGCGTGCAGCAGCGCCTGCGAAGCGCCGCCGTAGCTGGCCTGGCCGAACCCCTCGCGATACCGCACGCCGGCCCTGACGATCGACACCTCGAAGCCCCAAGGCCGGCTGTAGATGCCGTACATGTCGGCCGAATTCGGAACACCTTTTGGCATGGGTTGAGCAGTGCGAAACGTGTATCGGGTTACCTATCGTAATAACGACCGGGGAGCAGCGCTTGCATTGGGGGTTGGGCCGTGGTCCGACACGGCGCGGTCCCCGCAGCAACGTACATTTCTGGTTCGGGACAGCGCCCCGCGGTTCCGCTGGACAAGCGTCTTTACGCGGATCCGGCGTATCGTTACGCGAACATCATCGAAACCAACAACTCGACAGCGATCCATGAAAATTGCCACCTGGAACGTCAACTCCCTCACCGCCCGCCTGCAGCACGTGCTCGACTGGCTGATTGCCAACCCGGTCGACGTGCTCTGCCTGCAGGAGCTCAAGATGACCGACGACAAGTTCCCGCTCGAGGTGCTCAAGTCGGCCGGCTACGAGGCCGCGGTGTTCGGCCAGAAGACCTACAACGGCGTTGCCATCCTGAGCCTCGCGCCGATGCGCGACGTGGTGAAGAACATCGGCGGCTTCACGGACGACCAGTCGCGCGTGATCGCCGCCACCGTCGAGACGCCCACGGGCCCGCTGCGTGTGGTCAACGGCTACTTCGTGAACGGCCAGGCGCCGGGCAGCGACAAGTTCGAATACAAGCTGAAGTGGCTGGATGCTCTGCGCGAATGGCTGCGCCAGGAACTCGTCGCGCACCCGAACCTCGTGCTGCTGGGCGACTTCAACATCACGCCCGAAGACCGTGACAGCTTCGATCCGGTGGGGCTGAAGGAAACCATCCATCACACGACCGAGGAGCGCGAGCATTTCAAGGCGCTGCTGGCACTCGGCCTCACCGACAGCTTCCGCATGTTCGAGCAGCCCGAGAAGAGCTACTCGTGGTGGGACTACCGCATGCTCGGCTACCAGAAGAACCGGGGCCTGCGCATCGACCACATCCTCGTGAGCGAGCCGCTGCTGCCGCGCGTGAAGGGCTGCATCATCGACCGCGTGCCGCGCAAGTGGGAGAAGCCGAGCGATCACGCCCCCGTGGTGCTCGACCTGGCCCCGGGCGCCTGAGCCCCAAGCCCGCCATGACCGAACACCTGCTTCTGCGACCCGGCCGCACCCTGGGGATCTTCGCGATCGCGCTGACGCTGGGCGCCTGCTCGATTCTCAAGCCCGCCGAGAAGACGGAAGACGGCAAGAGCGCCACGGCGCCCACGGACGAAGCGGCGCCGCCCGGCAAGAGCGACGTGCCGACGGTGCGCCTGATCACCGCGCAAACGCCCGCCGTGCGTGCCTACCGCAAGACCGGCGCGCGCCACATCTACAAGGCGTACGCCAACCGGATCTACAAGGGAAAGATTCCGCCGCTGGTCTACGCGGTGGTGGTGGTCGAGACGGACATCGACGCGGACGGCAAGGTGACCAACGTGAGCTTCAGCCGCGTGCCGAGCCATGCGCCGGAAGTGCCCCCGATGATTGCCGAGCTCATCAAGGCGACGTCGCCGCTGCCTTCGCCGGGCAAGCTGGGCGGCCACACATATGTCGATACCTGGCTCTGGGACAAGAGCGGAAAGTTCCAGCTCGACTCGCTGACGCTGGGCCAGCGGAGCCGATAGCCCCCGAGGCACGATGCCTCGGGCTCGCGCTTACTCGATGCCGAGTTCCTGGATCTTCCGAGTGATGGTGTTGCGTCCGATGCCCAGCTTCTGAGCGGCCTCGATGCGGCGGCCGCGGGTGCTGCCCAGGGCTGTGAGGATCAGGCGCGATTCGAAGCGGCGCGAAAGCACATCCCAGACGTCGGTGCGGCCGGCGGCCAGCAAGGCCTGGGCTTCGAGTTCCAGGCCGCTTTCCCAGCTGCTCACACCAACAGGCGCTTCCACGGCCTCGGGGACGGCGGAGGCCGACACCGATTCGCGCTCGACGCCCGGGACCGGCAGGCCCGGCGGGCCCGGCAGTGGCACAACCGACGGTTGTACAGCGGCGGCCACCGGTGCGGCGACGTCGGCCGCATGCGTGTCCAGGCCGACGGCCATCACCTCGGGCGGCAGGTCCTTGGTTTCGATCAGCTGCGCGGGCGCCATCACGGTCAGCCAATGGCAGATGTTTTCGAGTTGGCGGACGTTGCCAGGAAAACCGAAGGTGGCGAGCTTGGCAAGCGCCGCATCGGAGATGCGTTTGGGCTCGACGCCGAGCTGCCTTGCGCTTTGCTGCAGGAAGTGGCGCGTGAGCGCGGGCACGTCCTCGCCGCGTTCGCGCAATGCCGGCAGGCGAAGGCGGATCACGTTGAGGCGGTGGAACAAGTCTTCGCGGAAGCCGCCGAGCTTGACGCGCTGCTCCAGGTCCTGGTGGGTCGCCGCGATCACGCGCACGTTGGCCTTGACCGAGTTGTGGCCGCCCACGCGGTAGAAGTGGCCGTCGCTCAGCACGCGCAGGAGGCGCGTCTGCAGGTCGAACGGCATGTCGCCGATTTCGTCGAGGAAGAGCGTGCCGCCCTCGGCCTGCTCGAAGCGGCCGCGCCGCATGGTCTGCGCGCCGGTGAAGGCGCCGCGCTCGTGGCCGAAGAGTTCGCTCTCGAGCAGGTCCTTCGGGATGGCCGCGGTGTTGATGGCCACGAAGGGCCCGTTGGCGCGGGGCGAGTGCTTGTGCAGCGCACGCGCCACCAGTTCCTTGCCCGAACCCGATTCGCCGGTGATGAGCACCGTGACGTTGCTCTGCGACAGCCGGCCGATGGCGCGGAACACGTCCTGCATCGCGGGCGCCTGGCCGAGCATTTCGGGCGCGGCGACCATGCGCTCTTCGGAGACTTCCTCGCGCTGGCTTTCGTCGACAGCGCGGCGGATGAGCTCGACCGCGCGCGGCAGGTCGAAGGGCTTGGGCAGGTATTCGAAGGCGCCGCCCTGGAAGGCCGAGACGGCGCTGTCGAGGTCGGAGAACGCCGTCATGATGATGACGGGCAGGCCGGGGTGCTTGGCCTTGATCTTGTCGAGCAAATCGAGCCCGGAGCCGCCGGGCATGCGGATGTCGCTCACCAGGACCTGGGGGCCCTGCTGCTCGTCGTCGTCGGCCTGCTCCAGGGCTGCGAGCACCTCCCGGGTATTCGTGAAACTGCGGGTGGGCAAGTCTTCGCGCAGCAAGGCCTTCTCGAGCACGAAGCGGATCGATTGGTCGTCATCAACTATCCAGATCGGCTTCATGCATCTCCTTGTTGCCGTGCTGCGCTAGGGCAGCGGTATCAGTATCTTGAAATCGGTTCGGCCCGGGACGCTGTCGCACTCGATCACGCCGTGATGCTGTTGCACAAAGGTTTGTGCAAGGGTCAGCCCGAGGCCTGTTCCGCCCTCCCTGCCCGATACGAGCGGATAGAAGATGCGGTCCTTGATCGTGTCCGGCACACCCGGTCCATTGTCGATGACATGCAATTCCAATGCCAATCGATACCACTGCTTGTTGAATATCACTTGCCGGGCGATGCGCGTCTTGAAAGTGATCTGCGCATCGCCTGCCGCGCGGCGCTCGGCAAGCGCCTGCGCGGCGTTGTGCACGATGTTGAGGGTGGCCTGGATGAGCTGCTCGCGGTCGCCGCGGAACTCGGGAATCGACACGTCGAAGTCGCGCTCGATGTGCAGGTCGCGCGGAAACTCCGCAAGGATCACCGAGCGCACGCGTTCGCAGACTTCGTGGATGTTCACGTCGCCCACCACGTGCGGCCGGCGGTGCGGCGCCAGCAGGCGGTCGACCAGCGTCTGGAGCCGGTCGGCCTCGTGGATGATGACCTGGGTGTATTCGATGAGGTCGCGCGACTCGACCTCCATCTGCAGCAGCTGCGCCGCGCCGCGAATGCCGCCGAGCGGATTCTTGATCTCGTGCGCGAGGTTGCGGATGAGTTCCTTGTTCGCCTGCGCCTGGTCGATGAGCCGCTCTTCGCGGTCTTGCCGCACCTGGTGCTCGAGCGGCGACATCTCGATGATGAGTTCGCCCTTCTTGTCGCCGTGCGCGAGCGTGACCTGCACAGGCATCAGCTCGTGATTGACGCGCCGCAGAAAGGCTTCGTAGCGCAGCGTGGCGAAGTCGTTGCTGCTTGCGCCGTCGAGCGCGGTGCGCAGCACCTGCGGCTCGTGAAAACAGGCGCCGAACTGCGAGCCTTCGAGCGTTCGCCGCGAGGTGCCCAGTGCGTCTTCGAGGCCTGCGTTGGCGAACAGCACGGAGCCGTCGCTGTTGACCACGGCGATCAGCGTGGACAGCAGGTCGAAGGTTTGAAAGCGCGTGTTGGCGCCAACCGCCTTCTTCCCGAATGCCATGCGATTACTGGGGTTTGTTGGTGGGCAACCGGCCAATTTCCCGGCGGATGCCTGCGATGTCGCTCTCGTTGCGCGCGAGTTCGGCCTTCATTTCGGCCACGCGGTCGAGGTACTTCTGATAGTTGCGGCCTTCGCTGCCCTGCTTTTCGGGCTCGCCGTTGTTGTATTCCTTCTGCAGCTCGGCCTGGCGAGCCTCGGCCTTCTTGAGTTCGGACTCGAGCACCGAACGGGCTTCGCCGTCGCGGGCGCGCTGGTCGACGCCTTCGACGCGCGGGCTGCCGGCCGGCGCACGCGCGGCGGAAGCGCCCGACGAGCCGCTCGACGACGACTTCGTCGTGCCACCGCCACCCTGGACGACGGTGACGTTGCCGCCCTCCATGACCTTGCAGCCCTTCTGCTGGGCGATGGTGGCGTTGTTGGTGTATTCATTGCCGCAGCGCCACACGCGCTCTTGCGAGGACGCCGGCAGGGCGGCCAACAATGAACCGGCCAGGAAAATGAGAGAAGCAGTCTTCATGTGAATCGGTGGGTGGCGCGACAAAGGCGCATTTTCATGCAATTCCGCGCCACTGGTGACAAGATGTTCCGCGTCAAGGAAAAAGGACGGCCGAGGCCGTCCTTTTGTCTTACTTCCCCGCGAGGGGCTCGCTTTACAGCGAGTAGTACATGTCGAACTCGACCGGATGGGTCGCCATGCGGAAGCGGGTGACTTCCTGCATCTTCAGCTCGATGTACGCATCGATGTACGAATCGGTGAACACGCCACCCTTGGTCAGGAACGCACGGTCCTTGTCGAGGTATTCCAGGGCCTGGTCGAGGCTGTGGCACACGGTCGGGATCAGCGCGTCTTCTTCCGGCGGCAGGTGGTACAGGTCCTTGCTGGCGGCTTCGCCCGGATGGATCTTGTTTTCCACGCCGTCGAGGCCGGCCATCAAGAGCGCTGCGAAACCGAGGTACGGGTTCATCAGCGGATCGGGGAAGCGCGCTTCGACGCGGCGGCCCTTCGGGTTGGCCACGAACGGAATGCGGATCGAGGCCGAGCGGTTCTTGGCCGAGTAGGCCAGCTTCACCGGGGCTTCGAAGCCGGGCACCAGGCGCTTGTAGCTGTTGGTGCCGGGGTTCGTGATGGCGTTCAGGGCACGGGCGTGCTTGATGATGCCGCCGATGTAGTGCAGCGCGAAGTCAGACAGGCCTGCGTAGCCGTCGCCGGCGAACAGGTTCTTGCCGTCCTTCCAGACCGACTGGTGCACGTGCATGCCGGAGCCGTTGTCGCCGACGATGGGCTTGGGCATGAAGGTGGCGGTCTTGCCGTAGGCGTGGGCCACGTTGTGGATCACGTACTTCTGCAGCTGGACCCAGTCGGCGCGCTGCACCAGCGTGCTGAACTTGGTACCGAGTTCCATCTGGCCGGCGTTGGCCACTTCATGGTGATGCACTTCGACCGGGATGCCGAGGGCTTCGAGCACCAGGCACATTTCCGAGCGCATGTCCTGGAAGCTGTCGACCGGGGGAACCGGGAAGTAGCCGCCCTTGACCGCCGGACGGTGGCCGGTGTTGCCGTGTTCGTATTCCTTGTCGGTGTTCCACGAGGCTTCTTCGGAATCGATCTTCACGAAGCAGCCCGACATGTCGTTCTTCCAGCGAACGCCGTCGAACACGAAGAATTCGGGTTCCGGACCGAAGAAGGCGGTGTCGCCCAGGCCCGAGGCCTTCATGTACGCCTCGGCGCGCTTGGCGAGCGAACGCGGGTCGCGCTCGTAGGCCTTGCCGTCTGCCGGATCGATCACGTCGCAGGTCAGGATCAGCGTCGTTTCTTCGAAGAAGGGGTCGATGTTGGCGGTGTTGGGGTCGGGCATGAGCTGCATGTCCGAAGCTTCGATCCCCTTCCAGCCAGCGATGGACGAGCCGTCGAACGCGTGGCCCGACGTGAATTTGTCTTCATCGAAAGCCGAGACCGGCACGGTGACGTGCTGCTCTTTGCCACGGGTGTCGGTGAAGCGGAAGTCGATGAACTTGACCTCGTTTTCCTTGACGAGCTTGAGTACATCGGCGACGGTCTTTGCCATCAGTTTCTCCTGAGTTGGATGGTGGTTAGGAATACGGGAACGAAGGATGCAGTTTCTGTGCCATTGTCGCCTCACGGAATGAGACTTTATGGACGGATGCACCGCTTAAATACGTGCGGGATATCACCAAACTGGTGCATTGACTTTTATCGCACCAATTCTGGGCCAAGCTTGGCATCGAAAGTGTGCAACCCTTCGATCAGCTGGGTATAGGCCGCATCGAGCCGGCCGGGGTCGCCTTTGACGCCCAACTCGATGTGGCGGCCATATTGGGGGTGATCGACGCTCGGCAGGCTGAACACCTTGATGCCCGCATGGGTCTCCTCGATGGCCTGCATCAGGGGCGTGAGGGTGGCTTCCATCGCACCGAAAACGATCACCGACTTCTCGGCGATGGCATTGCGGGTGAAGAGATCTGCATAGCGGCTGTCGAGCACCGATTCGATCATCGGCCAGGCCATGACCGGGAAGCCCGGCACGAAATGCACATGCTCGACGCTGAAGCCCGGGATCTTGTTGTAGGGATTGCGGATGATCGTCGCGCCCTGCGGGAACACGCCCATGTTCAGGCGGTGGATGTTGTCGGGCCGGTCGGGCTCGTAGACGGTGCCCTGCTCCTTGGCCGTGTCCTGCATGCGTTCGCGGATCAGCACCTCGGCTTCGGGGTGCAGCGCGAGCGGCACGCGCAACGCCTTGGCGGCGCATTGGCGGGTGTGGTCGTCGGGTGTGGCGCCGATTCCGCCGGTCGAGAACACGATGTCGCCCGAGGCGAAGGCGCGCATGAGCGCGGCGGTGATGCGCGTCGGCTCGTCGCCCACGTATTCAGCCCAACCGAGTTGCAGGCCGCGCGCGGCGAGCAGTTCGATGACCTTGGGCATGTGCTTGTCGGCGCGCTTGCCGGAGAGGATCTCGTCGCCGACGACGATGAGACCGAATGCGCGTGTCATGGTGAACCCCATTGAGAAAGTGCGGCCTGGTTTGCTTCGGCCGCCTCGAGGGCGGGCGCGCCGCCTTCGGCCGAGGCCAGCGCCGCGGCGCGCTGCGTGCGCAGCTGGGCCAGGGCATCGAGGCAATAGTGCGCGAACCAGAGTGCCGAGAAGGCGAAGACCAGTGTGTAGATCCAGATCGCGATCGGCACCAGCACGAAGAAGGCGGCGGCAAACAACAACCCTGAAGCCCAGACGATGCTCGGCGCGGCGCCCAGGTAACCGCACAGCACGCCGATGCACAACAACGGCAACCGGTGCGTGCGCAGCAACGTGGCGCGCTCCTCAGGGCTCGCGTGCTCGGCCAGCGCATCGAAGCTCATGACCCGGTAGGTGAGCCAGCCCCAGATGAGCGGCGGAAGAATCAACACCAGCGGCGGAATGAGCCAAAGCGGCATCGAGACCACCAGCGCCAGCAGCGCGAGGAGGGTCACGCCCAGCGAACGCGCCACGCTGCCGAGGAAGGAAGCGCCCTTCTTCTGCTCCAGCGACGGAAAACGGCGTTCTCCCACCAGCTTGGTGAGCGCGGGGGACATCAGCCCCGCCACGATCAGCAGCGACACCACCACGATCAGCGGCGTGGCGGCGAACACCACGACCAGCGAGGCCAGCACGAAGGTCACGTCGCCCGAGAAAAGCCGCCCGATCCAGGCCCAGAAGCTCGCGAGCAGCGGCCAGGCGTCGAGCGCGCTGCGCGTCCAGGTGACGGCCGAATCCCAATAGAAATAGCCGAGCCCCGCGGCCAGCAGCACCATCAGGCCCAGCGGCAGCAGCGACAGCACGATCACGCGCGGCAGCATGCAATAGGCGACCGCGCGCCAGAAGGAGTCGAGGAGCAGGCGCATGAGGCAGCGAGGATAACGCCTGGGATCGGGCCCGGGGCGATTCAGCCGCGGCCCACCATGCGCTTGAGGCCCAGCCACTGCTGCGCCCAGAAGCCCCGGCCGTAGTCACGCGTGCGGCCGAGCGCGTCGGGCTCGACCTGGTCGCGGATGCCGGTCGGGTCGTAGCGGTCCTCGAAGTTCGCGGTGCGGAACAGCATGTCCCACCAAGGCAGCAGCACACCGAAGTTGTGGCCGCCCAGCGTGCTCTTGCCGCGCGACTCATGGCCGAGGCCGATGCTGTGATGCAGCCGGTGGAAGCGCGGGCTGACCCAGAGCCGCTCGCCGATCGCGCCGAAGCTCAGCCGCAGGTTTGCGTGCTGCAGGCTTTCGCTGAGCTGCGTGAAGGCGACGAAGGCAATGAACTGCCCCGGCGCCACGCCGATCAGTTGCGCCACGATGACGATGATCGCGTCGTGGACGATGTCGTCGACCAGGTGGTTGCGGTCGTCGCTCCACATCGTCATCTGGCGCTGCGAGTGGTGCAGCGAATGCAGGCCCCACCACCAGTTGAACTGGTGCTGGCCACGGTGGATCCAGTAGCCGACGAAGTCGAGCACCACGAGGTAGATGGCAAAGGCGACCACCGGCACGTCGGTCACGCCGGGCCAGACTTCGTCCAGGTGGAAGGTGCCCCACCCGGCCGTACGCAGGCTCCCCAGCGCATCGTCGAAGAAAGGCTGCAGCGTGAAGAAGAGCGCAAGGCGAAAGAGGCCCAGCTTGTGGATCAGCGTGTAGAGCACGTCGATGCGGATCGCGTGGCGGTCGACCACCGGTTCCACCGAGCGCCAGCGCTGTAGCGGCCCGATCACCGCGAGCAGCACGACGATCTGGATGAAGCCGACCAGCAGCCAGCCGGTGGCGTCGAAGGCGTCCTCGGTCCAGCCACCCAGGCCGACGGCGTACACCAGCGGCTGCACCACCGCCTCGAAGAACCAGCCCTGCAGGGCGGAGAAAAGGTCCGTCAACCAGTCGATCACGGCGTTAACCTCAGGGGTGGGATGCGATCCAGGCGCGGTAGTCGGGGTGCTGGCGCAGGGTCTGGAAGCAGAAGCCCTTGGCCTTCAGGCCGACGATCAGCGGCTCCAGGTTGGCCGGCGCCCACGGGTCCTTGCGCGACCAGATGCCCAGGTGCGCGAGCAGGATGTCGCCGGGGCGGATGGTGTCCAGCGCCTGCGTCAGCAGCTTCTCGTTGCTGAACTTCTCGCTCGGCAGCTCGTCGCCGAGAAAGCCTGCGGGCGCCCAGCCCACGTGCTCGAAACCGCAGGCCTTGGCGGCCGCCAGCAGCTTGGGCGAGGTCTTGCCGCCCGGCGCGCGGTACAGCGGCAGCGGCTTCTTGCCGGTGATGAGCGCCAGCCGCTCGGAGGCCTTGCTGATGTTGGCGCAGTACTCGGCCGCCGTCCACGTGAGCTCGCGGCCGGCGAACGCGCCCGCCGAGGGCTTCACGCGGAAGGTCGGCGTGGTGCCCTTCAGGTCGGCGCGCCAGTAGGTGTGGTCGTAGGTGTGCGAGGCGAACTCGTTGCCCTCGGCCGCCCTCGCCTTCCACCAGGGCGCCCAGTGGTTGTCGAGGCTGTCGCCGTCGGTCGTCGTGCGCTCGGCGGCGGCGAAGAAGGTGACGCGAACGTCCTGCCGCTTGAGCACCTCGGCCACCAGCGGGGCAATGCCCATGTGGCCGGTGTCGAAGGTCAGGTAGACCGGCTTTTCGCAGGTGCCGCCCTGCGCCCAGGCGGCGGGGACGACAGCAACGGCCATTGCCAGCGCGATAGCCCGCCGGGCGCGGCTAGATGCGCTTGGCATGGTCGAGGGTCCAGACGCCGTGTGGCGAACGGCCGACGTTGACTTGCCGAACCACCTTCTGCGTGGCCAGGTCGATCACGCTGAGCTTCTTGGCCCAGCGCGAGGTGACGTACAGCGTCTTGCCATCGGCCGACACGTCCATGCAGTCGGGGCCGCCCGGCACCGCGTAGGTCGCGCTGACCTTCAGCGTCGCGATGTCGATGCGGCTGATCGTGTTGGCCACCCGGTTGCTCACGAACACGCTCTTGCCGTCGCCGGCCGAGCGGAAGGCGTGGGCGCCCTTGCCGGTGAGGATCTTGCCGACCAGCTTGGGCTCGGTGCCCGCCACATCGAACACCTGCACGCCGTCGCTGCCGGTCAGGCCCACGAGCAGGGTCTTGTCGTTGTGAATGCCGTAGATGTCGGCCGGCATGGCGCCGGTGGCCACGCGCCAGCGGATGGTCTGCGTGGGCAGGTCGATGGCGATCATCTCGTCGCTGTCCTGCATCGTCACGTAGGCAATGGTGCTGGTGTTGTCGATCCAGATATGGCTGGGCGTCTTGCCCGAGGCGATGCGCTTGGCGAGCTTCAGGTCCTTGCCGTCCCAGCGGTACACGTCCACGTGGTTCAGCCGGTTGCCCGCGGTGACGAACCACTTCATGTCGCGCGAGAACTGCAGCTGGTACGGATCGATGATCCCGTAGACCACCCGCTGCACTTCCGCCGTCTTCGGGTTGAGGAACGTGAGCGAATCGCCCGCCGAATTGGCCACGATGACCGACTTTTCGTCGGGCGTCATGTAGATGTGGTGCGGCTCCTTGCCCGTGGGAATGCGCAGCTTCTCGGTCCAGTCGACCGGATTGATCACGCTGACATTGGCGTCCAGCGAATTGAGCACGAAGATGGGGGGAGGTTCAGCCGGCGCGGCGGTGGCGGCGTGGGCCACCAGGGCGGTCAGGCAGGAAAACAGGAAGGCCGCAACGCGGCCGTTCGGGCGGGCAGGAAGTCGCAAGGGGAAGGTTCCGGGAAAGAGCTGAGGATCTTAACGGCCAGCCCTGAAGGCTGGCTGACCGGTCCGGCGCTGTTTCTCTCCCCTTCTGCCTCTACTTTGGCGGCTTGGCAGGCTTCGTCGGCGCACGCAGCGCGGCCACTTCTTCGGCTGTCAGCCAGCGCCACTGCCCCGGCGCCAGGTCCGCGGGCAGCGACAGCTCGCCGATGCGCGAACGGTGCAGTCCCTCGACCCGGTTGCCCACCGCGGCCAGCATGCGCTTGACCTGGTGGTACTTGCCCTCGGTGAGCGTGAGCCGCAGGTGCAGCGGGCTGTCGGATTCGCAGGCCGCCGCGCGCACCGGCTTCGGGTCGTCGTCGAGAACCACGCCCGCCAGCAGCTTCGCGATCTGCGCCTCGTCCACCGGGTGCTTGGCAGTCACCTCATAAACCTTGGGCACGTGGTGCTTGGGCGAGCCCATCTTGTGGATGAACTGGCCGTCGTCGGTCATGAGCAGCAGGCCGGTCGTGTCCTGGTCGAGCCGGCCGATGGCCTGCACGCCCTGCACCGCGCCCTTGTTGGGCCGAAGGCGCAGCGGCGAGGGCAGCAGCGTGTAGATGCTCGGGTAGGTCGAGGGCTTCTGCGAGCACTCGGTGCCGGCCGGCTTGTGCAGCATCAGGTAGGCCTTCTCGTGGTAGGCCCACGGCGTGCCCTGCACGGTGTAGAGAAGGCCTTCGGGGTCGAGGTCGACGAAGGGGTCCGTCACGGCCTTGCCGTCGATGATCACGTGGCCTTGCTGGACCAGCCCCGCGCACACGCGTCGCGTGCCGAAGCCCTGGGTGTAGAGGATGTCTTGCAGATGCATGGGAAATGAAAAAGGCGGCCGCGCCAGCGTGGCACGACCGCCCTGAGTTTGCAGGATCAGTACCCGGCCGCCAGACCGGTGTTGCGGCGCGGATCGTTCGCGCCGTAGAAGCGGTTCGCGCCGACCGGCTTGCCGCCCAGCGAAGGCGCGCCGACGATGATCGCCGCCAAGTGGTTGGCCGGCTGCGGCACACCGAGGTTATGACCCATGTCGGTCAGGATCTTGCGGGTGTCGGGGCTGATCGCGAAGGTCTCGACGTTGGTGACGTCGGGCAGCCATTGCTGGTGGAAGCGCGGCGCATCGACGGCCTCTTGCACGTTCATGCCGTAGTCGACCACGTTCAGGATCGTGTGCAGCACCGCCGTGATGATGCGGCTGCCACCGGGCGTGCCGACCACGAACACCGGCTTGCCATCCTTGGAGACGATGGTCGGGCTCATCGAGCTCAGCGGACGCTTGCCCGGGGCGATGGCGTTGGCCTCGCCCTGCACCAGGCCGTACATGTTGGGCACCCCGATCTTGGAGGTGAAGTCATCCATCTCGTTGTTCAGCAGCACGCCGGTCTTGTCGGCCGTGACCTTGGCGCCGAACCAGTCGTTCAGCGTGTAGGTCACCGAGACCGCGTTGCCCCACTGGTCGGTGATCGAGTAGTGGGTGGTGTTGCTGCCTTCATGCGGCGCGACGCCGGGCTTGATGTCCTTGGAGACGCCGGCCTTCTTCGGGTCGATGGCCGCGCGGATCTTCTCGGCGTAGCCCTTGTCGAGCAGGCGATCGAGCGGGTTCTTCACGAAGTCGGGATCGCCCAGATAGCTGTTGCGGTCCACGTAGGCGTGGCGCATGGCCTCGATCTGGTAGTGCACCGATTGCGCCGAACGGAAACCCAGGTCCTTGAGCGGATAGCCCTCCAGGATGTTGAGCATCTCGCAGATGATCACGCCGCCCGAGCTCGGCGGCGGTGCCGACACCACACGATAGCCGCGGTAATCGCACTCCACCGGCGCGAGTTCGCGCGTCTTGTACTGGTCGAGGTCGGCCTGCGTGATGATGCCCTTGCCGGCCTGGCTCGATGCCACGATCGCCTTGCCGACCCAGCCCTTGTAGAAACCGTCGGTGCCCTTGGAACTGATTTCCTTCAGCGTCTTGGCGAGGTCCTTCTGCACGAGCTTCTGGCCGACCTGGAAGGGCTGCCCCTTGTTCAGGAAGATCGCGCCGGAGACCGGGTCTTTCTGGAAGTCGGCAGTGGAGGTCCAGAGCATGTCGATGTCGCCCTGCTCCAGCGCAAAGCCCTTGTCGGCCAGCTGGATCGAGGGGGCGAGGAGGTCGGCGCGCTTCATCGTGCCGTACTTCTCGCGGGCGTATTCCATGCCCGACACCGAGCCCGGCACGCCGACGGCGAGGTGGCCGTTGGTGCTCAGGCCCTTGATGACGTTGCCGTCCTTGTCCAGGTACATGTTGGCCGTTGCGGCCAGCGGCGCCTTCTCGCGGAAGTCGAGGAAGGTCTTGCGGCCGTCGGCCAGCTGCACGGTCATGAAACCGCCGCCGCCGAGGTTGCCCGCTGCCGGGTACACCACCGCCAGCGCATAGCCCACGGCAACCGCCGCATCGACCGCATTGCCGCCGCGCTTGAGCACGTCGACGCCGACCTTGCTGGCCAGGTGCTGCGCGCTCACGACCATGCCGTGCTCGGCCGCGATCGGCGCTTGCGAGGCCGCCTGCGACGCGCCCGCGGCAGTCAGCGCGAGCGCGGCTGCGACGGCGGCGCGCAATGTCGGCGTCCAGTGGAATTGCTGCATGGGAAGTCTCCTCTTTGAGTTGGATGAAGAACGAGGGAATGAAAACGGGAACGGTCAGGCCGTGAGCAGCGCCTTGCGCCGCAGGTCCTTCAGGGCCAGCGCCACCTGCTGCTGCGCGAATTCCTTCAGCGCCTCGGGTTCGGTCAGCGGTTTCTCGTCCTTGATGAAGCGCAGGCGATCAGCCCGCACTTCACCGGCCAGGTGCTCGGCGAGCGCTTCGTGCGAATGCGCGCCGTCGAGCAGCGGCAGCAGGCTGCGCTCCAGCAACGTGAGACCCACGGGCTCGTGCCACTGGTTGCAGGCCTGGGCATTGGCGCCGGCCGAGAGCGCGAGGCCGAGCGCGCCCCGCACGGTGGCCAGGGCCTGCGGAAGGCTGGACACCTCGGTCGCCGCCGATACCGGCGTGCGCCGGAACCGCAAGGCGCCGAGGATCACCAGTTCCTCGAGCATGGCCAGCACGATGCGTTCGACCGCATCGCGCGGCTCGCCGGTGAGCTTTGCCGCGGTATCGATCAGGGCTTCGGCCGACACGGACGCGGGATAGCGCGCCTCGAGCACCTGCGCCACGGCCTTGTGCGCGGGCAGGCGCAGCGTGACCTTGAGATTGCGCATCGCATGGCAGGGCTGCTCGCGTGCATCGAGCGTCAGCGCGCCGCCGTCTTCGGCGGTGAACACGCCGGCGAATTCGAGGGCGCGGATGCGCGCGGGATCGAGGCGGTAGCGGATGTCCCTGGCACGCTCCTGCTTGACCAGCAGGGTCTGGCGGAAGGTGCGGTTGACCAGGAAATCGAGGTACTGCTCCATCATGATCTGGCTGCCGCCGCATTCGCGCAGCAGCGGATCGCGCACCTTCTCGCCGTAGTTCTGCACGAACATGGTCGAGGGCTCCGCATCGCACAGGTAAGCCAGGCCGCGGGCGTCGGCACGCGTGGCGAATTCCTTGAAGTAGCAAGGCTCGTTGCAAGGCTCGAGGAATTCGTGCAGCAGGTAGGAACTGTTGGCGCCACGCACGATCGGCATGGTCTCCTCGAGCGTCTTCTTGAGCACGCTGTCGGGGCGCGCCGACTGCTCGAGGAACTCGAGCATGCCGCGCGCATAGGCCAGTTTTTCGTCGGGCGTGTCGCGCGGTCCGCCGCGCAGGATCATCGCGTCGCGGACGATCTCGCGCGCCTTCCAGCCCGGGTACACGTTGTAGCTCACGTAGGCCACACCGTTCGGCGCGAGGTTCTCGGAGCAGATGCGCAGGATCGCGTCCTGCACCGGCCCCGGCACCCAGCTGTAGACGCCGTGGCAGACGATGTAGTCGAACTGCCCGAACGAGGCGTCGATGTCGGCGATGTTGAACGCCTTCAGCTCCACATTCGACAGGCCCGCATGGGCGATGGCTGCAACGCCCTGCGACACCTGCACGGTCGACAGGTCGACGCCGAGGGCGCTCGCCTCGGGATGGCGTGCCGCGAAGGGAATCAGGTTGCCGCCGGCCGCGCAACCCAGTTCGAGCACACGGGCCGTGGCGGGCGGAGGAGCGTCGAGTCCGAACAAGAAGGCCAGCGCCTCCAGGTGCTCCATCGCGGACTGTGGGAACGGGTGCGAGTCGTAGGGCACCGTGTCGTAATAGCTGGTCAGCGTGGAAGTCAGTGAATCCGGCACGAACGTCCTTTGAGGATCTGCGAAGGTTCTGGGGGTTGCGCTGTGACAGCGCTGGCCGACTATAGCCTCGCGATCGGGCAAAAAAAACCCAGCGGTGACGCTGGGCTCAAGCCTTTCTGCTGGCATGGCATCAAGGACCCCGCACAGGCGGCTGGCGGGGGACGGCTGACCCGTCAAGGAGAAATCGGGAGGTGCGCTGGAGGGAACCGGTTGGGTGGAGCGGCCGGCCCCTGTGTCGAGGTTTCCGTGAGAGGACGAAGCCAATCGTCGGCGGCCTCCTCGGGCGGCATGGCCCTCAGCCGCGCATCGCGTCGAAGCGTGCGCGCAATGTCTTCCAGTTCGAAGACGTCGACCGAGTGCCAGCGCTGCCGCAGTCGATGCGCGCAGGCGGCAATCCAGAGGGTGGCTGGGATGTTTTCCATGCGAGGATTTTACTGTATATTTGTACAGTCATTTCATCAAGGATGTCGCAATGTCTACGACCGAAGATATGGCTCCCGCTCCCAATCACGCATTGACCGAGGCCTTGGCCTGGATCTCGAAGTTCGCGCACGCTTGGAAGGCCATCGAACCCGCCCCCAGGACTCTCAGCATCGACGGCTTCATCATCTGGGGACCGGTGCTCTACGATAAGCACAAGGGCGAGGACCCGGTGATGCTCGCACAGCAACTTTTCGGTAAGTCCGGTGCGTATTGCACGTACCTCTATCCCGGACGCACGTCCGCTACGGGCTCGAACCTCGCGTCTTAGAATGCCCCGATGAATTGGCGCACCCTCCTCCTTCCGCTTGCCTTGGTCACCACCGTCATCACCGGTTGCACGGCCCCGAACGAGATCGTGCCGTTCCGCGAAGGCGTGCTGCGTGCGCCGAGCTACACGCTGGCAGCGGACTACTGCAGTGCGAAGAGCCTGACGCCCAAGTGGATCGGCAGGGCACCGGCGGAATCCGGCGTGCTGTTTCAGTGCTACTGAACTTCAGAGGCTGAAGCAAGAAAAAACGGCAGTCGTTGGTGACAACGACTGCCGTTCTGTTGAGTGGTGGAGCTGGGGGGATTTGAACCCCCGTCCGCAAGCCTTCATCGCGCAGTTCTACATGTTTAGTGATCTGATTTGAGTCTCGCTTCCGGAGTCGCGCAGTCACACGCTAAACCGGACGCCAGCACCCTATTTTCTCGCCCCGACCCAAGGTACCCGGATCGGAGCCAGCCCATGTAATTATCTTTGCAGCCGGGAGGATTCAGATTGCTCTGTCACCCCCTTGCCCAGCCCATCGGCCTGCTGTTGCAAAGCTCACTGGCAATTAAGCAGCGAGTGCGAAACGTTCGTCGTTTGCAGTTAGTTTGTTTGAATCTGTTTTACGAGCGCATTCAGCTCGACATGCCCCGCTGCGACTCCGAACCCACGTCGAAACCAGTGCAGCCCCAAGTACTCTATTTTAGGCGCTATCGAGCAAATGCAAGAGCTCCATGGGCAAAGAGATTGAGGCGTCGGCCTCCCAGAGCGTGGCATCGGCCCGTGAACCCATGTAGCCATAGGTGGCGGCCACGGTCCGCATGCCGGCCGCACGGCCCGCGATGATGTCGCGCTCGTCGTCGCCCACGTAGATGCATGCTTCGGAGGGAACACCCAAGCGGCGCGCCGCTTCGTGCAGCGGTTCGGGATGCGGCTTGGCATACGGCGTGGTGTCACCGCTCACGATGGCGCCGGCGCGGGCGAAGAGCGGCATTGCCCGAGTCAACGGGTCCGTGAATCGCATCGACTTGTTGGTGACCACACCCCACAAGAGGCCGCGCGCCTGGATGGCGTCGATCAGCGCCTGGATGCCATCGAACACCTGCGTGTTGAGCAGCATGCGACGCTCATAGGCCACAAAGAATTCTTCTCGCAACTCGGGGAATTCGGGGGCATCGGGCGTGATGCCGAATGCCACGCCGAGCATGCCGCGCGCACCTGAACCTGCATGCGGGCGATAGCGTTCGAGAGGATAGGACTCGAGGCCACGATCCGTTCGCATCTTGTCGGCGGCAGCACCCAGGTCAGGCGCGCTATCGATCAGCGTGCCATCGAGGTCGAACAGCACGGCTTGCGTGAGTGCCCTCTTCATCGCTGCGAGCCCGGCAGCGGAGGCCTCTGCGTAGCAAACATGTAGTTGACGCTGGTATCGGCACTGAGCCAGTACCGGCGGGTCAGCGGGTTGTGCTCCATGCCGCGGGTGTGCCGCAGATCAAGGCCCGCCGCGCGACAGTAGGACGCAAGCTCGCTGGGGCGAATCAGCTTCGCATATTCATGGGTGCCGCGCGGCAGCATGCCAAGGATGTATTCCGCGCCAACGATCGCCAGCGCGAAGGACTTCAAATTGCGGTTGATGGTCGAGAAGAAGACCCACCCACCGGGCTTGACCAGCGTGGCACAGGCCTGAATCACCGAGGCGGGCTTCGGCACGTGCTCCAGCATTTCCATGCAGGTGACGACATCGAAGCTGCCGGGCTGCTCGGCGGCGAGTGCTTCGGCGCTGATCTCACGGTACTTGACGCCGCGCGTGCCGGCTTCGAGCGCATGCAGTTGGGCGACCTTGAGCGCCTTGCCCGCCAGATCGATGCCCAGCACGTCGGCGCCCTTTCGGGCCATCGAATCGGCCAGGATTCCGCCACCGCAACCGATATCGACAACACGGCGCTGCGAAATTGGCGCAATACCGTCAATCCATTCCAGGCGCAACGGATTGATTTCATGCAGCGGGCGGAATTCGCTCTCCAAATCCCACCATCGATGCGCAAGTTCTGAAAACTTGGCGAGTTCTGCCGGATCGGCATTCACGTTTTCTGTCATATGGCAATTATGAAGCGGGCAATGGATGACCCGTACCAAGCGATCTTGTCGAATACTTGCCAACGAATTCGACAGGCATAAAAAAACCCCGCCGAGGCGGGGTTTTCATCATCGATGGAATCGATTGGTTAGTTGGCGCGGGTGCCGACCACTTCGATTTCCACGCGACGGTTCTTGGCGCGGCCTTCCTTGGTGCGGTTGTCAGCCACTGGCTGCTTCTCGCCCTTGCCTTCGGTGTAGACGCGGTTGCGTTCGATGCCCTTCGAGACCAAGAAGGCCTTGACGGCTTCGGCGCGACGCACCGACAGACGCTGGTTGTAGGCGTCCGTACCGATGGAGTCGGTATGGCCCACAGCGATGATCACTTCGAGGTTGACGCCACGGATCTTCTCGACCAGGTCGGTCAGCTTGGCGCGACCTTCAGGCTTCAGAACCGACTTGTCGAAGTCGAAGAACGCGTCGGCAGCGAAGGTCACCTTCGAAGCAGCGACGGCCGGCGGTGCGCCAGGAGCAACGGGAGCTGCGCCAGGTGCTGCAGGTGCAGCAACTGCGGGAACCAGAGCGCCGTCGCAACCGGCGGCGGCGGTAGCCGGCGTCCAGTTGGCATCACGCCAGCACAGTTCGTTCGTGCCGTTCTTCCAGACCAGCTCGCCGGTGCCGTTTTGCCAGTTGTCGATCGTAGGACCGCCGTTCGCAGCGGTGACACGGGTCTGCGCGCCGGCGGCAGTGGCGAGCGCAGCGACTGCAAACATCATCGCCACTTTATTCAGTTTCTTCATGGTTCTCCTCTTGGGGAAAAAGCCGCAGCCGCGCTGCGAATCAAGGACGCTTTAAGTGACCACCACCCAAAACGTTGAGACGATTGTGCCATAGGGTCTTTGGCAAACAGGCCGCCGGACGCCCCCGAAGCGTAGGACGGAGGCGGAATAGCCGGCTTGTGTTGCGGCGGAGCGACACCCCTCACAGCGTAAAATTTCGCCTTCCTGCCGCCAGCCTCTCGCTCAATGACATCCTTCGCCAAAGAAACCCTGCCCATCAGTCTCGAAGAGGAAATGCGCAGCAGCTATCTCGATTACGCGATGAGCGTGATCGTGGGCCGGGCGCTCCCCGATGCACGCGACGGCCTCAAGCCCGTGCACCGGCGCGTGCTCTTCGCCATGCATGAGCTCAACAACGACTGGAACAGGCCGTACAAGAAGTCGGCCCGTATCGTCGGTGACGTGATCGGTAAATACCATCCGCACGGCGATCAATCGGTCTACGACACCATCGTGCGATTGGCGCAGGACTTCTCCATGCGCCACATGCTGGTCGATGGCCAGGGCAACTTCGGGTCGGTCGATGGAGACAACGCGGCCGCAATGCGTTATACGGAAATCCGGCTGGCCAAAATTGCGCATGAAATGCTGGCCGATATCGACAAGGAAACCGTCGACTTTCAGGACAATTACGACGGCTCCGAAAAAGAACCAAAGGTTTTGCCGAGCCAGTTGCCCAATTTGCTGGTCAATGGCTCTGGCGGTATTGCGGTCGGCATGGCCACCAATATCCCGCCGCATAACCTGAATGAAGTGGTGGACGCCTGCCTCCACCTGCTGCGCAATCCGCAAGCGACCATCGACGAGCTGATGGAAATCGTGCCGGCGCCCGACTTCCCCACCGCCGGCATCATCTACGGCATCAACGGCGTGAAGGACGGCTACCGCACCGGTCGCGGCAAGGTCGTGATGCGCGCCAAGTGCCACTTCGAGGACATCGACCGCGGCCAGCGCCAGGCGATCATCGTCGACGAGCTCCCCTACCAGGTCAACAAGAAGACGCTGCAGGAGCGCATGGCCGAGCTGGTGCACGAGAAGAAGATCGAAGGCATCAGCCACATCCAGGACGAGTCCGACAAGTCGGGCATGCGCCTGGTGATCGAGCTCAAGCGCGGCGAAGTGCCCGAAGTCGTGCTCAACAACCTCTACAAGCAGACGCAGCTGCAGGACACCTTCGGCATCAACATGGTGGCGCTGGTCAACGGCCAGCCCAAGCTGTGCAACCTGAAGGACCTGATCGAGGTCTTCCTGCAGCACCGCCGCGAAGTGGTCACGCGCCGCACCGTCTTCACACTGCGCAAGGCGCGTGAACGCGGCCACGTGCTCGAAGGCCTGGCGGTGGCGCTGGCCAACATCGACGAGTTCATTCGCATCATCCGCGAATCGCCCACACCGCCTGTCGCCAAGGCCGAGCTGATGACTCGCAGCTGGGACAGCAAGCTGGTGCGCGAAATGCTCACGCGTTCGCGCGCCGATGGTGGCGTGATCAACGCCGACGACTACCGCCCCGAAGGTCTCGAGCGCGAATTCGGCATGGGCTCCGACGGCCTCTACCGCCTCTCGGAAACGCAAGCGCAAGAAATCCTGCAGATGCGTCTGCAACGCCTGACCGGCCTCGAGCAAGACAAGATCGTCGCCGAGTACAAGGACGTGATGGCAGAGATCGACGACCTGCTCGACATCCTTGCCAAGCCCGAGCGCGTGTCGGTCATCATCGGCGACGAGCTGGGCACCATCAAGCAGGAGTTCGGCCAGAGCAAGCTCGGCGCACGCCGCAGCCTGGTCGAGCACAGCGCGTTCGACCTCTCGACCGAAGACCTGATCACCCCGACCGACATGGTGGTCACGCTCTCGCACAGCGGCTATATCAAGAGCCAGCCGCTGGGCGAATACCGTGCGCAGAAGCGCGGCGGCCGTGGCAAGCAGGCCACCGCCACGAAGGAAGACGACTGGATCGACCAGCTCTTCATTGCCAACACGCACGACTACATCCTGTGCTTCTCCAACCGCGGCCGGCTCTACTGGCTCAAGGTGTGGGAAGTGCCGGCGGGTTCGCGCGGCTCGCGCGGCCGGCCGATCGTCAACATGTTCCCGCTGCAAGAGGGCGAGAAGATCAACGTCGCGCTCGCCCTGACCGGCGAGAAGCGCAACTTCCCGGCTGACCAGTACGTGTTCATGTCGACCTCGATGGGCACGGTCAAGAAGACCGCGCTTGATGAGTTCAACAACCCGCGCAAGGGCGGCATCATTGCCGTGAACCTGGACGACGGCGACTATCTGATCGGCGCCGCCCTCACCGACGGCAAGCATGACGTGATGCTCTTCAGCGACGGCGGCAAGGCCGTGCGCTTCGCCGAAGACGACGTCCGCCCGCTGGGCCGCAATGCGCGCGGCGTGCGTGGCATGTCGCTCGACCCGGGCCAGGGCGTGATCGCCATGCTGGTGGCCGAGGACGAGCAGCAGAGCGTGCTCACCGCCACGGAAAATGGTTACGGAAAGCGAACAAGCATTACGGAATACACGCGTCACGGCCGCGGAACCAAAGGCATGATTGCGATTCAACAGAGTGAGCGCAACGGCAAGGTCGTTGCCGCCACCCTCGTGCATGCGGACGATGAGATCATGCTCATCACCGACAAGGGCGTGCTTGTGCGCACCCGGGTTGCCGAAATTCGTGAACTGGGTCGCGCGACGCAAGGCGTCACGCTGATCGGGCTTGACGAAGGCGCCAAACTCAGCGGGCTACAACGTATCGTCGAGAACGACGCGAACGGCGAAAGCGAGCCGGACGCGGACGATACTTCCTCATCTTCAACGGAGAATCCTCAGTGAAAAAAATCAAACTCGCACTTCTGACGGTAGCTTTGGCCAGCAGCTCGATGGCCGCCATGGCCCAGGACAAGGCCACGCTGATCAAGCAGTTCATCGACATCCAGCGCCCCGGCATCGAGTCGCTGGCGCGCGGCCTGGTCGAGCAGTCGAGTGCCCCGATCGCGCAAGCCGGTTCGCAGTACCTGCAGACGCAAGTGCCTGAGGCCAAGCGCGAATCGGCTGCCAAGGCTGCCGACGCCGAGCTGAAGAAGTACTTCGACGACGCCTACCCCCTCGTGCGCGACAAGGCCGTGCAACTGGCACCGGGCGCCCTGACCCCGCTGCTCGAGCAGAACTTCAGCGAAGACGAGCTCAAGCAACTGCTGGCCTGGATCAACTCCCCGCTCAGCAAGAAGTACCAGGACCTGAATCCGAAGATGCAGACCGCATTGACGGAAAAGCTGGTGGCCGAAACCCGCGCCTCGATCGAACCCAAGATGCGCGCGCTCGACACCAACGTTGCCAAGGCACTCGGCGCTCCGACCGATGCCCCGGCCCAGGGTTCCGCACCCGCCAAGGCACCAGCCAAGGCCTCCACCAAGAAGTAAATCAACGTGACTCAGCAGCAGACGCCGGCCGGCAAGCGCCCCTACAACTTCTCGGCCGGTCCGGCTGTCATGCCGGAGGCGGTGCTGCAGCGCGCCGCCGCCGAAATGCTCGACTGGCAGAGCAGCGGCATGAGCGTGATGGAAATGAGCCATCGCGGCAAGGAGTTCGGCGCCATCTGCACGCAGGCCGAAGCCGACATCCGCACGCTGCTGGCTATTCCCTCCCACTTCCACATCCTGTTCATGCAGGGTGGCGGCCTTGGCGAAAACGCCATCGTGCCGATGAACCTGTCGCGCGGCAAAACCGCCGACTTCGTCATCACCGGCAGCTGGAGCATCAAGTCGCACAAGGAAGCGCAGCGCTATTGCACGGCGCGCGTGGCTGCAAGCAACGCCGACGACCAGCACACGAAGCTGCCCGATCCCTCGACCTGGCAGCTCGCCAAGGACACCTCGTACGTGCATCTGTGCACCAACGAGACGATCAACGGCATCGAGTTCCAGCAGTTGCCCGACCTCGCCGCGCTCGGCAGCGATGCGCCGCTCGTCATCGATTTCTCGTCGCACGTGGCTTCGCGCAGCGTCGACTGGAGCCGTGTGGGCCTCGCCTTCGGCGGCGCGCAGAAGAACCTGGGCCCGGCGGGCCTCACGATCGTCGTCGTGCGCGACGACCTCTTGGGCCACGCCCTCGATATCTGCCCGAGCGCCTTCAACTACAAGACCGTGGCCGACAACAACTCCATGTACAACACCCCGCCGACCTGGGGCATCTACATGGCGGGACTCACGTTCCAGTGGCTGCTGCAGCAGACCGAAGGTTCGCTCACCGGCGTGGCCGCGATGGAGCAGCGCAACATCGAGAAGGCCAGGCTGCTGTACGACTTCATCGACGGTTCCGATTTCTACGCCAACCGCATCGATGCAAGCTGCCGCTCGCGCATGAACGTACCGTTCTTCCTGGCCGACGAAAGCCGGAACGAAGCCTTTCTGGCCGGCGCACGCGAAGCCGGGCTGCTGCAGCTCAAGGGCCACAAGTCGGTTGGCGGCATGCGCGCCAGCATCTACAACGCCATGCCGCTGGCAGGGGTGCAGGCCCTCGTGGGCTACATGCGAGAATTCGCGCGATCGCATGCCTAGGCGCATGCCCTAGCTGCTCGCACCGATGACCGCCTCCGCACCCACTCCGCCCTCCTCCAACTACAACTCCGAAAGCCTTGCCGATCTGCGCGTGCAGATCGACTCGCTCGATCAACGACTGCTGAGCCTGCTCAACGAGCGGGCCCATGTGGCCGAACTGGTCGGCGAGGTCAAGAAGCGCGAAGGCACGCCGTTCTTTCGCCCCGACCGCGTTGCCGCCGTCATCGACAAGATGCAGAAAAGCAATGGCGGCCCGCTCAAGGACCTCCATGTGGCCGCCATCTGGCGCGAGATCATGTCGGCGTGCCTGGCGCTCGAATCGCCCCAGCGCGTGGCCGTGCTGGGGCCTGAAGGCACCTTCTGCGAACAGGCCGCCATCGAATACTTCGGCGGCGCCGCCGACCTGATCTACTGCGCCAGCTTCGACGAGGTGTTTCACGCCACCGCCGCGGGCAGCGCCCAGTACGGTGTGGTCGGCGTCGAGAACTCGACCGAAGGCGTGGTCACCCGTTCGCTCGACCTGTTCCTGCATTCGCCCACCCATGTGGTCGGCGAAGTCAGCCTGCTGGTGCGCCACCATCTGCTGCGCAGCGAGAACTCGCTGGAAGGCATCGAAGCCGTGCTGGCCCATCCCCAGGCGCTTGCGCAATGCCAGACCTGGCTGTCCAAGCACCTGCCCAATGCTGAGCGTCGTGCCGTCTCGAGCAATGCCGAAGGCGCACGCCTCGCGGCTTCCAATCCGGCCTGGGCCGGGCTTGCCGGCGAACGTGCCGCCACCCGTTTCGGCCTGCACATCGTGGCGCATGCCATCCAGGACGATTCGTACAACCGCACCCGCTTCTCGGTGATCTGCCTGCCGCAGACGCTGGCCATGCCGCCGGCATCAGGCAAGGACTGCACGAGCCTGATCGTCTCGGTGCCGAACCAGCCCGGTGCGGTGCACGACCTGCTGGTGCCGCTCAAGGCCAACAACGTGTCGATGACGCGCTTCGAGTCGCGCCCCGCGCGCACCGGCCAGTGGGAGTACTACTTCTACATCGACCTCGACGGCCATCCCTCGCAGCCCAACGTGGCTGCGGCGCTGGCCGAGCTGCGCGGCCTCTGCGCGTTCTACAAGGTGCTTGGCGCCTACCCCGTCAAAGCCTGAGCCGGACAGACACACAATGTTCGAGCAACTGGGATTGATCGGCTGCGGCCTCATGGGCGGCTCCTTTGCGCTCGCGCTCAAGCGCGCGAAGCTGGTGAAACGCGTGGTCGGCTACAGCAAGTCGCCCTCCACCACCGAACGCGCACGCCAGCTCGGCGTGATCGACGTGGCGGCGCCCTCCGCGCTCTTGGCGGTGTCGGGCGCCGACCTCGTGCTACTGGCCGTGCCGGTGGCCGCTTCGGAAGCCATGTTCAAGGCCATCCGCCACGGCATCTCGAATGAGACACTGGTGATGGACGTCGGCTCGACCAAGGGCGACGTGATCGAAGCCGCCCGCAACGGCTTGCAGAAGCAGTTCGCGAACTTCGTTCCGGCGCATCCGATCGCCGGCAAGGAAGTCTCCGGCATCGAACATGCCGAAGCTTCGCTCTTCACTGGCCGCCAGGTCGTGCTGACGCCAGTGAAAACCACGCTGCGCTCGAACGTGCAGCGCGCCTCGCAGGTCTGGAGCGGCATCGGCGCCAACGTCGTCACGATGACGCATGAAGCGCACGACGCCGCCTTCGCCGCCGTGAGCCATCTGCCGCACCTTCTGGCCTTCGCGTACATCAACGCGCTGACCGCACAGCCCGACGGCGACCGCTTCCTGGACCTCGCCGGGCCGGGCTTTCGCGACTTCTCGCGCATCGCCGCCAGCGACCCGGTCATGTGGCGCGATGTGCTGCTGGCCAATCGCGAGCAGGTGCTCCAACAGTCGCGGGCCGTCCGCCAGGCGCTCGATGATCTCGAAGCGCTGATGACCGCTGGCGACCTTCAGGGGCTGGAGCAATCCATCGCCTCCGCCAGCAAGGCGCGCGCGCGATGGAAGCCGAATTCGAGCTCCGACGCCTCGGCGCAGCAGGACAGCTGACCCTCATGTTCTCGACCGCCTTCCTCGACCTCCCGCCCCTCGTGGGCGCCGCCGGCACGGTCCGGCTGCCGGGCTCCAAGAGCATCTCGAACCGTGTGTTGCTGCTCGCCGCACTCGCGAGCGGCACCACCACGATCCACGACCTGCTCGACTCCGACGACACGCGCGTGATGCTCGACGCCCTGCGCGCGCTCGGCTGCGGCATCCAGCCTTCGGGGAGCACGCTGCAGATCACAGGCCTTGGCGGCCAGTTGAAGTCCAGCGGGGCGCTGCTGCCGCTGTTCCTCGGCAACGCCGGGACCGCGATGCGCCCGCTGACGGCCGCGCTCTCGCTGCTGGGCGGCGATTTCGAACTGAGCGGCGTGCCGCGCATGCACGAGCGGCCGATCGGCGACCTGGTCGATGCGCTCACCCAGCTCGGCTGCAACATCGACTACCTCGGCAACCCCGGTTACCCGCCGCTGCGCATCCACCCTGTCGACCACGAGGACCTGGCGCTCCATGCGCCGATCCGCGTGCGCGGGGACGTCTCCAGCCAGTTCCTGACGGCCCTGCTGCTGGCGCTGCCCCTCGCAGCCCGCAACGACATCGTGATCGAGGTGGTCGGTGAGCTGATCTCCAAGCCTTACATCGAGATCACGCTGAACCTGCTGGCGCGCTTCGGCATCACGGTGCGGCGCGACGGCTGGGAGCGGTTCACCATTCCCGCCGGCAGCAGCTACAGCTCGCCGGGCGACATCCACGTCGAGGCCGACGCCTCTTCTGCTAGTTATTTCATAGCACTGGGCGCTATCGCCACGGGTGTTTCCGGCAAGACCGGCATCCGAATCGAAGGCGTGGGCGCCGATTCGATCCAGGGCGACATCCGCTTCATCGATGCGGCCCGCCAGATGGGCGCGGAAGTCGACAGCGGTCCGAACTGGCTCGAAGTGCGGCGCGGCGCCTGGCCGCTCAAGGCCATCGACCTCGACGCGAACCACATTCCCGACGCGGCGATGACGCTCGCCGTCATGGCGCTCTACGCCGATGGCCCGAGCACGCTGCGCAACATCGCCAGCTGGCGCGTCAAGGAAACCGACCGCATCGACGCCATGGCCAACGAGCTCCGGAAGCTCGGCGCCACGGTCGAGGCCGGCCCCGATTTCATCCGCGTGCACCCGCTCGCGCAGGCCGGCTGGCAGGCGGCGAGCATCCGCACGTACGACGACCATCGCGTGGCGATGTGCTTCTCGCTCGCGGCGTTCAACCCGGCGAGCGTGCCGGTGCGCATCCTCGAGCCGCACTGCGTCGCCAAGACCTTCCCCGACTACTTCGAAACCCTGTTCTCGGTCGCCGAGGCCGCCGAGGTGCCGGTGATCTGCATCGATGGCCCGACCGCCTCGGGCAAGGGCACGCTCGCGGCCGAAGTGGCGCGCCTGCTCGGCTACCACTACCTGGATTCGGGCTCGCTCTACCGCGTGACTGGCTTGGCCATGCGCCGCGCCGGTCTCAGCGCCGATGCGCAGCACGAGGCGCAGATCGCCGCGCTGGCAGCCGCCCTCCCCCTCCAGTTCACCGAGGGCAAGGTGATGCTGGACGGTGAGGACGTGAGCGACGAGATCCGCACCGAAGCGGCCGGCATGGACGCCTCGCGCGTCTCGACGCTGCCCGCGGTCCGCGAGGCGCTCCTGGCGCTGCAACAGCGCTTTCGGCAGCTCCCCGGCCTGGTCGCCGACGGCCGCGACATGGGCACTGTGATCTTCCCGGACGCCTCGCTCAAGGTCTTCCTCACCGCCAGCGCTGCCCAGAGGGCTGAACGGCGTCATAAGCAGTTGATTTCAAAGGGTATTTCGACTACACTCGACAGTCTTCGCTCCGACTTGGAAGCACGTGACGCCCGGGACTCCTCCCGCAGCGTCGCGCCTCTGAAGCCGGCGCAGGATGCCCGCCACCTCGACAACTCCCAGCTGTCCATCGAAAAATCGATCGGCACGGTGTTGGAGTGGTGGCAGCAAGTACAGCCCTTCAAGTCCGCTTGAAAGGCTCGCGCCAACCGGAATGTTCCGGCTGGCGCCTACCGCTCCAGCAGGCTCTTTTCGCGCGACAGCGCACCGGCCTTCTGGTTGTTCAACCAACCCGGGCACCAGCCCGCAAAACCGCCGTCTCCAGATCCACAGCAGCCGCACGCAATTTCGCAAGAGCGCCTGCCAACCCTGCCTGACGGAAGGAACCATAAATGTCTGAATCTTTTGCCGACCTATTCGAAGAGTCCCTGAAGCGTTCCGAAATGCGCACCGGCGAGGTCATCACGGCCGAAGTCGTGCGCGTCGAACACAACCACGTCGTCGTCAACGCCGGTCTGAAGTCCGAAGCGTATGTGCCGATCGAGGAGTTCAAGAACGACAAGGGCGAACTCGAAGTCCAGGCCGGCGATTTCGTTTCCGTTGCGATCGGCAGCGTTGAAAACGGCTACGGCGACACCATCCTCTCGCGCGACACCGCCAAGCGCCTCGCTTCGTGGCTCGCCCTCGAGAAGGCCCTGGAATCGGGCGACTTCGTCACCGGCACCACCAGCGGCAAGGTCAAGGGCGGTCTGACCGTCCTGGTCAACGGCATCCGCGCATTCCTGCCGGGTTCGCTGATCGACACGCGTCCGATCAAGGACCTGACCCCGTACGAGAACAAGACCCTCGAATTCAAGGTCATCAAGCTCGACCGCAAGCGCAACAACGTCGTGCTGTCGCGCCGTGCCGTGGTCGAAGCCAGCATGGGCGAAGAACGCGCCAAGCTGATGGAAACCCTGAAGGAAGGCGCTGTTGTCCGCGGCGTGGTCAAGAACATCACCGAATACGGTGCGTTCGTGGACCTCGGCGGCATCGACGGCCTGCTGCACATCACCGACATGGCATGGCGCCGCGTCCGCCACCCGAGCGAAGTCGTTCAGGCCGGCCAGGAAATCACCGCCAAGATCCTCAAGTTCGACACCGAAAAGAACCGTGTCTCGCTGGGTCTGAAGCAAATGGGCGACGACCCCTGGATGGGCGTTTCGCGCCGCTACCCGCAATCGACCCGCCTGTTCGGCAAGGTCACGAACATTGCCGACTACGGCGCGTTCGTCGAACTCGAACCCGGCATCGAAGGCCTGGTGCACGTCTCCGAAATGGACTGGACCAACAAGAACATCGCTCCGAACAAGATCGTCTCGCTGGGCGACGAAGTCGAAGTCATGGTCCTGGAAATCGACGAAGACAAGCGCCGCATCAGCCTGGGCATGAAGCAGTGCAAGGCCAACCCGTGGCAAGAGTTCGCGCAAAACACCAAGCGTGGCGACCGCGTCAAGGGCCCGATCAAGTCGATCACCGACTTCGGCGTGTTCGTGGGTCTGGCTGCCGGCATCGACGGCCTGGTTCACCTCTCGGACCTCTCGTGGAACGAAGCCGGCGAAACCGCCGTTCGCAACTACAAGAAGGGCCAGGAAGTCGAAGCGATCGTGCTGGCAGTCGACGTCGACCGCGAGCGCATCTCGCTGGGCATCAAGCAGCTCGACAGCGACCCGTTCACCACGTTCACCACCGTGAACGACAAGGGCCAGATCGTGACCGGCAAGGTCAAGACGGTTGACGCCCGCGGCGCTGAAATCGACCTGGGCGAAGACATCCTCGGCTACCTGCGTGCTTCGGAAATCTCGCGCGACCGCGTCGAAGATGCCCGCAATGTGCTGAAGGAAGGCGACGAAGTCACCGCCATCGTCGTGAACGTGGATCGCAAGACCCGCAACATCCAGCTGTCCATCAAGCAGAAGGACATGGTCGACGAACAAGGCGCCATGGCCAACCTGAGCCAGCAGTCGGCACGCGAAAACGCGGGCACGACGAGTCTGGGCGCCCTGCTGCGCGCCAAGCTCGACAACAACGACAGCAAGTAAGCTGAGTCCGAAGACAGAGCAGGCCAGGCGCTCAGCTTGGCCACTCTGTCTTTTTTTTCGTCCACGTTTTCTCTGCACTGGCCTTATGACCCGCTCTGACCTCGTCGAAGAACTCGCAGCGCGCTTTGCGCAGCTCACGCACCGCGATGCCGAATACGCCGTCAAGACCATCCTGGACGCGATGAGCGACGCATTGGTGCGCGGGCATCGCATCGAGATCCGCGGGTTCGGCAGCTTCTCGGTCAACCGGCGTCCGCCGCGCATCGGACGCAATCCGCGTTCGGGCGAGAGCGTGCAGATCCCGGAAAAGCGGGTGCCGCATTTCAAGCCAGGCAAGGCCTTGCGCGAGGCTGTCGATGCGAAGACCGCGGAGCTCGACGCCAAGGAAGCCAAGGGCCACAAGGCCTGATCCGCGTGGATGATGCAAACGTAGAATGCCTCCGGCAACGGGAATGGCAATGAAATACCTCCTGTGGCTGCTCAAGGCAGCCATTTTTTTTACGCTCTTCGCCTTCGCGCTGAACAACCAGCACGACGCGACCGTCTACTTCTTCTTCGGCACCCACTGGCGCGCACCGCTGGTGCTCGTCGTGCTCGCGGCCTTTGCCGGCGGGCTCGTGGTGGGCGCCCTGGGCATGCTGCCGGGCTGGTGGAAACACCGCGCCGCTGCGGCAGCACAAGCACCCTCGGCGACCGAAGCCCTCTCCACAACAACGGCATCGACGGCCGTGCCCGCCCCGGCCGCGGCACCGTCCATCTCCGCCACCGACCTTCCCGCCGTACGTCAACATGGACTTTGATCCCAGCTGGCTGCTGATCGGTCTGCCCGTCGCCTTCGTGCTCGGGTGGCTCGCATCGCGCTTCGACATCCGCCAGCTCAAGCTCGAGAACCGGCAGGCGCCCAAGGCGTACTTTCGCGGCCTGAACTTCCTGCTCAACGAGCAACAGGACCAGGCCATCGATGCCTTCATCGAGGCCGTGCAGAACGACCCCGACACGCAAGAGCTGCACTTCGCGCTCGGCAACCTGTTCCGCCGCCGCGGCGAATACCAGCGCGCCGTGCGCGTGCACGAGCACCTGCTCGGCCGCGGCGACCTGAGCCGCACGGATCGCGAGCGCGCGCAGCACGCACTCGCACAAGACTTCCTGCGCGCCGGCCTGCTCGACCGCGCCGAAGCCGCACTGCAGAAGCTGGAAGGCACGCGCTACGAGAACGAGGCGCGCCTCTCGCTGCTTGCGATCTACGAGCGTTCGCGCGAATGGGCCCAGGCCGCCGATGTGGCACAGAAGCTGGACGAGTCCGACCAGGCCAGCTACGCCACGCGCCGCGCGCATCACCTCTGCGAGCAAGCGACCGAACGCGTGGCAGCCGGCGACTTACCCGCAGCAGCAAAGCTGCTCGCGCAGGCCGTCGAGCTCGCCCCGCAAGCGCCGCGCCCGGCCATCGACACTGCCAACCTGCAACTGCGCAACGGCAACGCGGCCGCAGCCTTCGACACGCTCGTGGCACTGAGCGACACCGCGCCGCTCGCGCTGCCCCTGTACGCCGCGGCACTGCAACAGGCGGCGGTGGCAGCGCACCGCGAAGCCGAGGCGCTCGCGCTGCTGCAGCGGCGCTATGCCGACTCGCCATCGATCGATGTGCTCGAAGCGCTGATCGCACTCGGCGGCACGCCGTCGGCGACGGCCGCCGCCGATGAGCAACAGCCGCCCGCTCCGCGCGACGGCTATATCGCCCACCTCGCGCACCAGCCCTCGCTGGTCGCCGCATCGCGCTGGCTCGCGGGCGAAAAGTTCGAGCACGAGCAGTTCCATCCGCAAGTGCAACGCGCGCTCGACCAGGCCACCCGCCCGCTGATGCGCTACCGCTGCGCCGCCTGCGGTTTCGAGGCGCACCAGTACTTCTGGCACTGCCCCGGCTGCCAGGCCTGGGACAGCTATCCGCCGCGCCGCGTCGAAGAACTCTGAGCAAGGTTCCGACCACGTTTCGGAACAATGGTCACCAGGGCGGCGACCTCGTCAACGCCCCTTTCCCTGGCCTCGTTGAACGCCAGCCGACGTGTTTGTCGGCTGTCAGTCATACCAACAAATCAGGGAGTTTTTCAATCATGTTCAAGAAGATCCTGGCCCTCTCGGCCATGCTGTTCGCGGCCGCTTCGTTCGCTGCCGTCGACGTCAACAAGGGCACCGAAGCCGAGCTCGACGGCCTCAATGGCGTCGGACCCGCCATGTCCAAGCGCATCCTCGAGGCGCGCAAGCAAGGCGAATTCAAGGACTGGCCCGACCTCATGCAACGTGTGAAGGGCGTGAAGGAGAAGAAGGCCCAGAAGCTCTCGGCCGAAGGCCTCACGGTGAATGGCCAGGCCTTCGGCGGCGCGGCGCCCGCGGCAGCCAAGGAAGCGAAGGCCCCCAAAGCTGCCAAGCCCTGATCCCGCATATATAGCAACCGCAAAAGCCGCCCTCGAGGCGGCTTTTTCATGCGTGCACCAAGGCAGGGAAATGCCTCAGAGATGGCCCGGAATTTGCACGTATGCTCATTTTCGTTTTCACTTTCATACGTTCCGGAGCGCTCATGAATCACAAGTTCGGCATTGCCCTCGCTGGCCTGACCCTCGGCGCAGCAGCCTTTGCGCAGACCAAGTGGGACCTGCCCACCGCCTACCCGGCGAGCAACTTCCACACGGAGAACATCACCCAGTTCGCAAGCGATGTCGACAAGGGCAGCGGCGGCAAGCTCAAGATCACCGTGCATGCCAACGCGTCGCTCTTCAAGGCGCCCGAGATCAAGCGCGCCGTGCAAGGCGGCCAGGCGCAGCTCGGCGAGATCCTTCTGGTGAACTACCAGAACGAATGGCAGATGTTCGGTGCCGACGGTATTCCGTTCCTAGCCGACAGCTACGACGCCGCCTGGAAGCTCTACCAGGCGCAGAAGCCCGCGCTCGAGAAGAAGCTCGCCGAGCAAGGCATCCAGCTGCTCTACACGGTGGCGTGGCCGCCGCAGGGCATCTTCGTGAAGAAGGAAATCGCATCGGCCGCCGACCTGAAGGGCGTGAAATGGCGCGCGTACAGCCCCGCCACGGCGCGCATCGGCGAACTCGTCGGCGCGCAGCCCGTCACGGTTCAGCAGGCCGAGCTGTCACAGGCCATGGCCACCGGCGTGATCGAGTCGTACATGTCCTCCGGCTCCACCGGCTACGACACCAAGACCTTCGAGTACATCAAGAATTTCTACGACACCCAGGCCTGGCTCCCGAAGAACGCGGTGCTCATGAACAAGAAGGCCTTCGACGCGCTCGACAAGCCCACGCAGGACGCAGTGCTCAAGGCCGCGGCCGATGCCGAGAAGCGCGGCTGGGACCTCTCGAAGAAGAAGAACGTCGAATACCTCGACCTGCTCAAGAAGAACGGCATGACGGTGCATGTGCCCTCGGCGCAGCTCAAGACCGACATGAAGAAAGTCGGCGACACCATGATCAAGGAGTGGACCGAAAAGGCCGGCCCCGAAGGCCAGGCCGTGATCGACGCCTACAAGAAGATGTGATCGGGTCTAGAACTGCATCCGATGCGCAAGACGCTTGATCTTCTCTACATGAGCGCCGCCGCACTGGCGGCGCTTTTCATGATCGGCCTGCTGGTGATGGTGCTTCTGTCCATCATCGGCCGGCAACTTCACTTCAACATCCCGGGCATCGACGCCTACGCCGGCTACCTGATGGCCGGCGCGGGTTTTCTCGCGCTCTCGCACACGCTCAAGCGCGGCGAGCACATCCGCGTGACGCTGGTGCTGCAGCAGCTGCCGCCCGCAGCGCAGCGCTGGCTCGAACGCTGGGCCATGGGCGCCGCGGCGCTGCTCGCACTGCTCTTTGCCTGGTACAGCGTGCGGCTGGTCTGGCAATCGCTCGACTACCACGACATCTCCACCGGCAACGACGCCACGCCGCTATGGATACCGCAGCTGTCGATGGCGTTCGGCGTCATCGTCTTTGCCATCGCATCACTGGACGAGTTCGTGATCGAGTGGCGCGGCCGCCCCGCCAAGGCCGCAGACACGGAGGCGCTGCGCCATGAGTGACATCGCCATCGCGGGCCTCCTGATCGCCGCGCTCTTCCTCATCCTGGGCAGCGGCGTGTGGATCGGCCTCACGCTCTCGGGCGTGGCGTGGATCGCCATGCAGATCTTCTCGTCGCGCCCTGCCGGCGACGCCATGGCCGTGACCATCTGGGGCTCGGCCTCCAGTTGGACGCTCACCGCGCTGCCGCTCTTCGTGTGGATGGGCGAGATCCTGTTCCGCACGCGGCTTTCGCAGGACATGTTCAAGGGCCTCGCGCCCTGGATGCAAAGCCTGCCGGGCCGACTGCTGCACACCAACGTGGTGGGCTGCGCGGTGTTCGCCGCGGTGTCGGGCTCCAGCGCCGCCACCTGCGCCACCATCGGCAAGATGAGTCTGCCGGAGCTCAAGCGCCGCGGCTACCCCGACGACATGGTCATCGGCACGCTGGCCGGCGCCGGCACGCTCGGGCTCCTGATCCCGCCCTCGATCATCATGATCGTCTACGGGGTAAGCGCGGACGTGTCGATCGCGCGGCTCTTCATCGCGGGCGTCATCCCGGGCATCCTGCTCGCGCTGCTGTTCTCGGGCTACATCGTGTTCTGGGCACTGCGCAACCCCGACAAGGTGCCACCGGCCGACGCGAAGCTGCCCTTCAAGGAGAAGCTCAAGGCCTCGATGTCGCTGATCCCCGTGGCGCTGCTGATCCTGTCGGTGCTCGGCTCCATCTACGCGGGCATCGCCACGGCCACCGAGGCGGCGGCCGTGGGCGTGGTCGGCGCGATGGTCATCTCGGGCGCACAGGGGTCGCTCACCTGGCACAGCTTCAAGGAAGCGCTGCTGGGCGCCACGCGCCTCTACTGCATGATGGCGCTGATCCTCGCGGGCGCGGCCTTCCTCACGCTGGCCATGGGCTACATCGGCCTGCCGCGGCATCTGGCCGAGTGGATCGGCTCGCTGGGCCTCTCGAAGTTCCAACTCATCCTGATGCTGGCGGCCTTCTACATCGTGCTCGGCTGTTTTCTCGACGGCATCTCGATGGTGGTGCTGACCATGGGCGTGATCATGCCGACCGTGACCGCGGCGGGCATCGATCCGGTGTGGTTCGGCATCTTCATCGTGCTGGTGGTCGAGATGGCGCAGATCACGCCGCCGGTGGGCTTCAACCTCTTCGTGCTGCAGGGCATGACGGGCAAGGACCTGCTCTACATCGCACGCGTGACGCTGCCGATGTTCTTCCTGATGGTGGCGGCGGTGCTGCTCATCTACTTCGTGCCGCAGTTGGTCACGTGGCTGCCCCAGCAAATGGCGCCCTGACAATAAAGGGATGCTGCTTCCGATTCTTGCGATCTGCGTCGGCGCCTCCATCGGCGCCCTGGCCCGCTGGGGCCTGGCCCTCTGGTTCGGCGTTGGCGGGCTCATGCCGTGGGGCACGCTGGCGGCCAACCTGATCGGCGGCTATCTCATCGGCATCGCCATCGCCGCGTTCCAGTTGCTGCCCGACCTCGATCCGGTCTGGCGGCTCGCGCTGGTGACCGGTTTTCTCGGCGGCCTGACGACCTTCTCGAGCTTCTCGGCCGAGGTCACGACCATGCTGCTCGAAGGCCGGCTCGGCGTGGCCATGCTGACGGCCTCGGCCCACCTGGGCGGCTCGCTCTTTTGCACCTGGGTGGGCATCCGCACGGTGCAGGCGTTCTCGGCCTGATCGCCTCCAAAAACCGCCTTATGTCCTGCGGTTATAGATAAGAGCTTCCATAGGGGCCGCCGATAGAATCGACCGCAATGCCCCTGGTCTTTCTCGTCGCACTCCCCTTCATCGCCAGCGTGCTGGCCGCGTTGATGCCGTCCAACGCGCGCAACAGGGAGTCGACCCTCGCGGGCCTCGTCGCACTGGGCTGCGCCATCCAGGTTGCATGGTTCTTTCCGCAGATCGCGCACGGCAATGTGCTGCGGCAAGAAATCGAATGGATCCCCGCTCTCGGCCTGAATCTCGTGTTCCGCATGGACGGCTTCGCGTGGCTGTTCTGCATGCTGGTGCTGGGCATCGGCGCGCTGGTGGTGCTCTATGCGCGCTACTACATGTCGGCCTCCGATCCGGTGCCGCGCTTCTTCTCGTTCTTCCTCGCGTTCATGGGCGCGATGATGGGCGTGGTGCTCTCGGGCAACCTCATTCAGATGGTGCTGTTCTGGGAGCTCACCAGCCTCTTCTCGTTCCTGCTGATCGGCTACTGGCACCACCGGCGCGATGCGCGGCGCGGCGCGCGCATGGCGCTCACCGTCACCGGCGCGGGGGGCCTCTGCCTCCTGGCCGGCGTGCTGGTGCTGGGGCGCATCGTCGGCAGCTACGACCTCGACGTGGTGCTGGCCTCGGGCGACCTGATCCGCGCGCATGCGCTCTACCCGGTCGCGCTGGTGCTGGTGCTGCTCGGCGCCTTCACCAAGAGCGCGCAGTTCCCGTTCCATTTCTGGCTGCCGCGCGCCATGGCCGCGCCCACGCCGGTGTCGGCCTACCTGCACTCGGCCACGATGGTGAAGCTGGGCGTGTTCCTCATGGCGCGCCTGTGGCCCGTGCTCTCGGGCACCGAGCAGTGGTTCTGGCTGGTGGGCGGCGCGGGTGCGATCACGCTGCTGCTCGGCGGCTTCATCGCGATGTTCCAGCGCGACCTGAAGGCGCTCTTGGCCTACTCGACCATCTCGCACCTCGGGCTCATCACGCTGCTGCTGGGCCTGAACAGCCCGCTCGCAGCCGTGGCGGCGGTGTTCCACGTCATGAACCACGCGACCTTCAAGGCCTCGCTCTTCATGGCCGCCGGCATCATCGACCACGAGACCGGCACGCGCGACATCCGCAAGCTGAGCGGCCTGATGCGGCTCATGCCGATCACCGGCACGCTGGCCATCATTGCCAGCGCCTCGATGGCCGGCGTGCCGCTGCTCAACGGCTTTCTCTCGAAGGAAATGTTCTTCGCCGAGACGGTGTTCATCCAGTCCACGCCGTGGGTCGATTTCAGCCTGCCGGTCATCGCGACCATCGCCGGCATCTTCAGCGTGGCGTATTCGGCGCGCTTCGTGTTCGACGTGTTCTTCGGCCCGCCGTGCGGCGACGAAGTGCCCAAGCATCCGCACGAGCCGCCGCACTGGATGCGCGTGCCGGTCGAGCTGCTGGTGCTGATCTGCCTTGTGGTGGGCGTCGCACCGGCGTGGTCCGTCGGGCCGATGCTGGCGGCGGCCGCCACCCCGGTCGTCGGCGGCACGCTGCCCGAATACAGCCTGGCCGTGTGGCACGGCTTCAACCTGCCGCTCGTGATGAGCTTCGTGGCGCTCGCGGGCGGCGCAGCGCTCTACCTGCTGCAGCGCCGCCGCCGCGCAGGTGGCGGCCTCGAACACACGCCGCTTCTGCACCGCTTCGACGGCCAGGTCATCTTCGAGCACCTGCTTGCGCTCCTGAGCGAAGCCGGCCGGCGCAGCCGCCGCCTCTTCGGCACGCGCCGCATGCAGACGCAGCTTTTGCTGCTGGTGGTCGTGGCGGTGGCCGGCGCCTTCGCCGCGCTGATGCAGACACCCGCGGGCACCGGCACGCGCGAGTTGTTGCCGTTCTCGCCGATGTTCGCCATGACCTGGCTGATCGGCGGCGTCTGCGCGATCGCCGCGGCCTGGCAGGCCAAGTTCCACCGCCTCGCCGCGCTGATGCTGGCCGCGGGTGCGGGCCTGGTCTCGTGCGTGACCTACATCTGGTTCTCGGCGCCCGACCTCGCGCTCACGCAGTTG
Organism: Variovorax sp. W1I1; assembly: GCF_030815625.1. NCBI lineage: Bacteria > Pseudomonadati > Pseudomonadota > Betaproteobacteria > Burkholderiales > Comamonadaceae > Variovorax > Variovorax sp. W1I1. The sequence continues at coordinate 4,177,793 of NZ_JAUSWZ010000001.1, forward strand.
GTGGTCGAGGCGGTGACCACGGTGCTGATCCTCCTTGGCCTGCGCTGGCTGCCGATGCGCAGCAAGGACGTCATTCAACCCGCGCGCGCCCGCCTTCGCCCCTGGGGTCGGCGCGGGCGCGACCTGCTGGTGGCCATCGTGGCCGGCGGCGGCATGGCGGCGCTGGCCTGGGCCATGATGACGCGCACCTTCCCGCAGAGCATCTCGCCCTTCTTCCTGGAACGTGCGCTCACCGAGGGCGGCGGCACCAACGTGGTCAACGTGATGCTGGTCGACTTCCGCGGCTTCGACACCTTCGGCGAGATCACGGTGCTCGGCGTGGTCGCACTCACCGTGTATGCGCTGCTGCGGCGCTTTCGTCCGGCCGTCGAATCGATGGCGCTGCCGCCGCAGCAGCGCGCGCAGTCCGACGACGGCAGCAGCGATCTCTTGAATCCGCGCCGCGCCAAGGACACCGCCGTGGGCTACCTCATGGTGCCGGCCGTGCTGGTGCGCCTGTTGCTGCCGCTGTCGGTGCTGGTGTCGGTCTACTTCTTCATGCGCGGGCACAACGCGCCGGGCGGCGGCTTCGTCGCGGGGCTGGTGATGTCGGTGGCACTGGTTCTGCAGTTCATCGTCTCGGGCACCGAGTGGGTCGAGGAGCACCTGCGCATCTACCCGCGCCGCTGGATCGCCATCGGCCTCCTGTTCGCGCTCGCGACCGGCAGCGGTGCGGTGTTCTTCGGCTATCCGTTCCTCACCACGCACACCGCGCATCTGCACCTGCCGGTGCTCGGCGACATCCACGTGCCCAGCGCCCTCTTCTTCGACATTGGCGTGTTCGCGCTGGTGCTCGGCGCCACCATGCTGATCCTCACCGCGCTGGCCCACCAGTCCATCCGCAGCCACCGCTGGGCCGACGAACAGGCCGAGAAGGAAGCGCAGGCCGAATCCGAGGCTGTGGAGGGAGCGCACTGATGGAAATCGTGCTCGCCATCGCCATCGGCGTACTGACCGGTTCGGGCGTCTACCTGCTGCTGCGTCCGCGCACCTTCCAGGTGATCATGGGCCTCACGCTCATCTCGTACGCGGTCAACCTCTTCATCTTCAGCATGGGCCGGCTCAAGGTCGACAGCGAGCCGGTGCTGATCCCCGGCTTCGCGGCCACGCTCGCCAACACCGCCGATCCGATGCCGCAGGCGCTGGTGCTCACCGCCATCGTCATCGGCTTCGCGATGACCGCGCTGTTCCTCGTGGTGCTGCTGGCCTCGCGCGGGCTGACGGGCACCGACCATGTGGACGGCGAAGAACGCCAGGAACAGGAAGAGGCGCGCGAATGAGCGAACTCTTCCGCCTTCTCGACCAGTTGCTCGAATTCAGCATGCCGCACCTGGTGGCGGTGCCGATCCTGGTGCCGATGCTCACCGCCGCGCTGATGCTGCTGCTGGGCGAGAACCGGCGCCGCGCCAAGTCGTTCCTGAGCGTCGTCTCGGGCTTGGTGGGCCTTTTGGCCGCGCTCGCGCTGCTGCGCTGGGTGAACGCGGCCGACACCGGCGGCGGGGCGGGCTCCATCGGCGTCTACCTGCCCGGCAACTGGCGCGCGCCCTTCGGCATCGTGCTGGTGGCCGACCGGCTCTCGACCATGATGGTGGCGCTCACCGGCGTGGTCGCCTTCGCCGCGTCCATCTATTCCACCTCGCGCTGGGACCGCGCGGGCGTGCATTTCCATCCGCTGCTGCAGCTGCAGCTCATGGGCCTGAACGGCGCCTTCCTCACCGGCGACCTGTTCAACCTCTTCGTGTTCTTCGAGGTGATGCTGGCCGCCTCCTACGGGCTGCTGCTGCATGGCTCGGGGCGGCTGCGGGTGCAGGCCGGGCTGCACTACATCGCGATCAACCTCGCGGCCTCGTCGCTGTTCCTCATCGGCGCGTCGATGCTCTACGGCGCCACCGGCACGCTGAACATGGCTGACCTGGGCATGCGCATCGCCCAGATCGCGCCGGCCGACCGCGGCCTGGTGCACGCCGCCGCCGTCATCCTCTTCACCGCCTTCTTCGCCAAGGCCGGCGCGTGGCCGCTCAACTTCTGGCTGGTGCCGGCCTACAGCGCGGCGGTGTCGCCGGTGGGCGCGGTGTTCGCGCTGCTCACCAAGCTGGGCGTCTACACCGTGCTGCGCCTGTGGACCGTGCTGTTCGCGCCCGACACCGGCGACTCGGCGGCGTTCGGCCAGGTGGTGCTGATCGGCGCGGGCATCGCCACGCTCTTCGTCGCCGCCATCGGCATCGTCGGCACGCAGCGCCTGTCGAACCTCGCGGGCTTCAGCGTGCTGATCTCGGCCGGCACGCTGCTCGCGGCGGTGGGCCTCGGCCAACCAGCGGTGTGGGCCGGCGCGCTGTTCTACCTCCTGAGTTCGACGCTCGCGGTGAGCGCCTTCTTCCTGCTCACCGACATGATCGAGCGCTGGCGCAATGCCGGCATGAGCGTGGCGCCGCACGAGGCCGCGGGCAACGCGCCGTTTCTTGCGGAAGACTTGCGCGCGCTCGACGACGTGAACCTGGACGACGACGCGCAGGCGCTCTACGGCCGCGCCATCCCGGCCGGCGTCGCCTTCCTCGGCCTGAGCTTCATGATCTGCACGCTGCTGCTCACCGGGCTGCCGCCGCTGTCGGGCTTCGTCGGCAAGTTCGCGATGCTCTCGGGGCTCATGGGCGGCAGCGCGGCGATCAACGTCGCGGGCTGGACCTTCCTCGTGCTGCTGATCGCCTCCGGCTTCCTCGCGCTGATCGCGCTCACGCGCACCGGCATCCGCCACTTCTGGACCCAGCCGCACGGGAACCTGCCCTCGCTGCCCGCAGTTGAAGTGCTGCCCGTGGCCGGACTGATCGCCGCATGCATCGCGCTCACCGTGTGGGCCGAGCCGGTCATGCGCCATGCGATGGCCACCGCCGAGGGCCTGCGCACGGCCGGCGCCTACCGCGCGGCGGTGATGAGCGCGCGGCAGGTGCCGAATCCGCCGAAGGCCGACGTGAAGGGCGCCACGCCATGAAACGCCTGATTCCTTCGCCGCCGCTGTCGTTCGCGCTCTTCATCGTATGGCTGCTGCTCAACCAGTCGGTCGAGGCCAGCACGCTGGTGTCCGGCGTGCTGCTGGCCATCGTGGTGCCGCTGCTGACCAAGGGCCTGCGGCCCGCCACGGTGCGCATGCGCCGCCCCGGCGTGGCGCTGAAACTCTGGCTGGTCGTGCTCTACGACATGTCGCACTCGGTGTTCGCGGTCACGCGCGCGCTGCTCAGCCGGCGCAGCGAACAGATCCAGTCGAAGTTTGTCCTCATCCCGCTGGACATGCGCGACCCCAACGGCCTCGCGGTGCTCGCGATGATCATGTGCCTCACGCCCGGCACCGCCTGGGGCGAGGTCGCCTTCGACCGCAGCGTGCTGCTGATCCACGTGTTCGACCTGGAGGACGAAGCCGCCTTCATCGCGCAGATCAAGACCCGCTACGAACGCCCGCTGATGGAGATCTTCGAATCATGACGCCCATCCTCTTCTGGTCGCTCAAGTTCGCGCTGTTCCTGCTGGCGGTGGCGATGCTGTGCGCCCTCACCCGCCTCCTGATCGGCCCCTCCGCGCAAGACCGCGTGATGGCGCTGGACTGCCTCTACATCAACGGCATGCTGATGATGCTGGTGCTGGGCATCGTCTACGCGAGCGACGTGTACTTCGGTGCCGCCATGCTGATCGCGCTGTTCGGCTTCGTGGGCTCGACGGTGATGGCCAAGTTCCTGCTGCGTGGGGAGGTGATCGAATGACCGATCCTGTCCTGGGTCCGTTGCCGCTTTGGGCCGAGATCGTCACCGCGGTGTTCGTGGTGTTGGGCGCCGCGTTCGCGGCCATCGGCTCCTTCGGCCTGGTACGGCTGCCGACCTTCTTTCGCCGCATCCATGCGCCCACGCTGGGCGCCACCGGCGGCGTGTGGTCGATGACGGTCGCCACCATCGTCTATTTCTCGGTGCAGAGCCACGGCATCTTCCTTCACGCAGTGCTGATCGTGCTGTTCGTGGCACTCACCACGCCAGTCACCACCATCTTCCTGATGCGCGCGGCGCTGTTCCGCGAGCGGCAAAAGAGCGGCGACGTGCCTCCTTCTGCGCAGTCGGACCAGGCGCCGATCCCCAAACGGATGGCCGAGGAAGAGTAGAAGAAGGAGAAGAAGGAAGGGCTGGCGGGCCTGCGGCCAACGCCGTCTCAAGCGGCCAAGCGCTCCTTGGCGCGTGCCACTTCCATCTCGCGCGGCAGAGGCACCGTGTTCTTCACCGCAAGGATCTCGGCCATCACGCTGACCGCGATCTCCGGCGGCGTCTTGCTGCCAATGTAGATGCCGATGGGGCCGCGCAGGCGCGCGAGCGATTCGTCGGTCTGGTCGAAGTGCTCGATCATGCGGTCGCGCCGCGCCTCGGCATTGCGGCGCGAGCCGATGGCTCCCACGTAGAACGCATCGCTCTGCAAGGCTTCGAGCAGCGCAAGGTCGTCGAGCTTCGGATCGTGCGTGAGCGCGACCACGCAGCTGCGGAGGTCGGGCCGGAAGGCCAGCACCGCGTCGTCGGGCATCTCGGTCGTGATCGTCACGCCGGGCAGCGACCACGCGGTGCGGTACTCGGCGCGCGGGTCGCACAGCGTGACCGCGAAGCCGCTGAACTTGGCCATCGTCGCGAGGTATTCGGCGAGCTGGCCGGCGCCGATGAGCAGCATGCGGTACTCGGGACCGAAGGTGTTGGTGAGCTCGGTGTCGTCCACCTTGAGCTCGTCGGGTGCGGTGGCTTCGGTGAGCTTCACCGCGCCGGTCGCGAGCGTCACGGTGCGCTGCATGAGCCGGCCTTTTTCGAGCTGGGCCACGAGCGTGTCGAGCGCGGCGGCATCGGGGTCGTATTCGAGCAGCAGTTCCAGCGTACCGCCGCAGGGCAGGCCGAAGCGGTGCGCCTCGTCGGCGGTGATGCCGTACTTCACGAGTGCGGGCGGCGTGCCCAAGGGCACGCTCTCTCCGTTGCCGTGCGCGCGGCTGTAGCGCGCGATCAGGTCGTCCTCGATGCAGCCGCCCGAGACCGAACCGACCACCGCGCCATCGTCCGCCAGCGCCATGATCGAGCCGACCGGCCGGGGCGACGAGCCCCAGGTGCGCACCACGGTGGTCAGCAGCGCGCGCTTGCCGGCCTGCCGCCAGTCGCGCAGCGTGCGCAGGACCATGACGTCGAGGTTTTCCATGGCGTCGTTGCCTTCAGTTCGCGTCGTCCGATGCGGGATCGCCATCCTTCTTGCCCAGACCCATCTTCTTCATGAGGCCGGACATCATGCCGGCCTTCTCGGCTGGCGCCTCGGCCGCGTCTCCGGCAGCGGACGGCGGGGGGCCGTAGCGGCTCTGCATTTCGGCCTCGAAGCGCTTGAAGAAATCGTCGGCGGTCGACTTGGCGGCGCCGTCGATCAGGCGCTGGCCCAGTTGGGCGATCTTGCCGCCGACCTGCGCCTGCACGGTGTAGTCGAGTTCGCAGCCGGCCGGAGCCGGGGCGGCCTCGGCAGGGGCGCTGTCAGCGGGGGCGGCATCTGCGGCGACAGGCGCCTCGGCGGCACCGGCCACCGGCTTGAGCGTCACGCTAGAAGAACCCTTCGCAAAGCCCGCCACGCCGCCCTGCCCTTCGAAGGTGAGCTTGTAACCATCGGGCGCCACGATGTCCGACAGCACCACCTTGCCGCTGAACTTGGCCGACACCGGACCGATCTTCAGTGCGAGCCCCACGCTGTACTGGTTGTCGCCGGTGAGCTCGAACTTGTCGCAGCCGGGAATGCACTTCTTGAGCGTCTCGGGGTCGTTGAGCGCTTCCCAGGCCTGTTGTTGGGTGACGCCGAGGCGGCGGTTTCCGAGCATTTCCATGGTGGTTCTTCCTTGTTTTATTTGGGGGTCTAGCGACCGGACCGCATCAGCGCGGCGAGGCTGGCGGCCAGTTGTTGGAGGGCACTGAGATTGTGAACCGCGAGCATCGCGTCCGCGTAGCGGTGCAGCACGGTGGCCCCACGCGCCAGAGGGGCGTAGCCCTCGAAGCGCAGCAGCGGGTTGAGCCACAGCAGGCGGCGCGAATGACGCTTGAGCCAGAGCAATTCGTTCTCCAGCACGGCGGGTTCGCCGGTGTCCAGGCCGTCGCTGATCACCAGTACCAGCGTGCGCCGGCCCGTGAGGCGACGCGCATGGAAACGCCGGAGCTCGGCCAGCGAACTGCCCAGCCGCGTGCCGCCCGCGAAATCGTCGATGGCGAGGCTGGCCGCGCCGAGCATGGCGTCGGTATCGGCGAGCCGGAACGCAGGCGTCAGGTCGGTCAACCGGGTGCCGAAGGCGAACACGTCGCGCCGCCCGGCCCTTCGCGTGGACGCATGCAGAAACGCGAGCAGCAGGCGCGCATAGCGCTCCATCGAACCCGACACGTCGACCAGCACCAGCAGCGGCAGGGGTTGCTCCCGCCGAGACAGTCGCGGCAGGCGCAGGATCTCGCCGCCGGTGCGCGCGGCCTCGTGCAGCACGCCGGGCCAGTGCATGCGCGCATGCTGCCGGCCGGCATCGCCCGCCACGCGCAAACGGCGCGAAGGCAACGAGGGAATCGGCAGCGTCACGTCGCGCGCGAGCCGCTCGACCAAACGGTATTCGGAGGCGCCGAGCGCGTTGAAGTCCGCATGCTGCAGACGCTGGCGGCCGCTCGATGTCATGGCGGCATCGAACTCGATTTCCTTGTCAGGCTTGGCGGCCACCGCCGGCTTTGCGGGATCGCGCGGCGCGGTCAGCGCTTCGCGCACGCGCGGCCGGCGTTTGGAGGGCTCGGCCTTGCCCTCGGCGCTAGGCAGCATCTGGGCGAGCAGCTTGTTGGCCAGCTCCGGGTCGCGAAACCAGGCATCGAAGAGTTCGCGGAACACCATGCGGTCCTGCTCGCGGCTGACCATCACGGCTTCCATCGCGGCGCTCAGGTCGAGCTTGTCTTCCACGCCAACCAGGGTGACCGCTTCGGCGGCGAGCGCGATGCGCATCGCATCGGTGCGCACACCGGCACGGCGCAGCGCGCGGCCGAAGGCAGTGATGTTGCCGGCGAGCTTGCCGCTGCGGACGTCGCCGAGTTGCTGGATGCCGGCCATGCGCAACGGCCTCGGTCTGCGGCCGCGCTCAGGGCGCGACCGGCTCCTCGGGTTTCAGGAGGTCCGACGCCAGCTCGCGCGTGAGCGCCGCCACGTCGTCGCGCTGCTTGAACAGGATGCCGGCGGTGTCGACCACCACCTCGGGATCGAGCTCGACGGTGTCGAGCGCAATCAGCGCCCTCACCCATTCGACGCTCTCGGCGATGCCGGGTGCGCGCTGGAAGGCATTGATGAACGGCGCATCGCGCAGCCGCGCGACGAAAGCAGCGACCTGCGCCGAAAGCTTCTCGCCAGCCTGTGGCACCTGGGCCCGCACGATCGCCAGTTCGCGCTCGCGCTCGGGGTAGTCGAGCCAGTGATAGAGACAGCGCCGCTTCACCGCATCGTTGAGCTCGCGCGTGCGGTTGCTCGTGAGGATGGTGACCGGCGGCACGACAGCGCGCACCGTGCCGAGTTCGGGAATGCTCACCTGGTATTCGCCGAGGTACTCGAGCAGGAAGGCTTCGAAGGGCTCGTCGGCCCGATCGACTTCGTCGATCAGCAGCACGGCACCGGGTGCGGGCGTCTGCAGCGCCTGCAGCAGCGGGCGGCGGATCAGGTAATGCGGCTGATAGACCTCGGCTTCCACGTCACGTGCCGCACCGGTGGCTTCTGCCGCGCGCATGTGCAGCAGCTGCGCCGCGTAGTTCCATTCGTAGAGCGCCTCGCGTTGCTCCAGCCCGTCGTAGCACTGCAGACGCAGCAGCTCGCGGCTCAATGCCTTCGACAGCGCCTTGGCCAGCTCGGTCTTGCCGACGCCGGGCTCGCCCTCCAGCAGCAGCGGACGCTGCAGCTTGAGCGCGAGGAACACGGCGGTCGCCAGGCGGCGGTCGGCGAAATAGCCGGCCTGCATCAAGCCTTCGGAGAGGGAATCGATGGTCGGGAAGATCATGGCAAAGGGTAGCGGAAGACGCGAGCGCGTCGCGCCTTCCGGTGGGCGGCGGGTTGCTTCAGCCCAGCGCCTTCGTCACGGCACGCTGGGTCAGCACACTGATCAGGTTCGCGCGATAAGCAGCCGAAGCGTGCAGGTCGCTATTGAGATCGCTCGCATCGATCTTCACGGCCGCAGCGGCTGCCGCGGTGAAACTCTTGTTGAGCGCATCCTCGAGCCCCGCATGGCGGAACACGCCGTTGCCCGCGCCGGTGATGGCCACGCGCACGCCGCTGTCGTACTGCGCGAGAAAGATGCCGACGAGCGGGAAGTGCGAGGCCTTCTGGCGCAGCTTCTCGTACACGGCGCGCTTCGGGACAGGGAAGCGGATTGCGGTGATCAGCTCGTCTTCTTCCAGCGCCGTGGTGAACAGGCCCTGGAAGAAATCGTCGGCTGCAATTTCGCGCTTCGAGGTGATGACCGTGGCGCCGGAGCCCAGCACCGCGCTCGGATAGCACGCCGCCGGGTCGTTGTTGGCCACCGAGCCGCCGATGGTGCCCATCGCGCGAACCTGCCGGTCGCCGATGCGCGAAGCCAGGTCGGCCAGTGCCGGGTAGGCGGCTTTCACGTCGGCGTTGTTCGCCACGTCGAGGTGACGCGACATCGCACCGATGGTGATGGTGCCGCCATCTTTCTTGATGCCGGTGAGTTCCTTGATACCGCCCAGATCCACCAGTTGCTCGGGCGCGGAGAGCCTGAGCTTCATGGAGGCAAGGAGCGTCTGGCCGCCGGCGAGCGGCTTGGCGCCACCGGCAATGAGTTTGGCCGCATCGGCCACGGTGGCTGGCCGTTCGAGTGTGAAGGCGTACATGGGGTGTGATTCCTTCTGTGTTGTTGTTCAGGGAGCGGGACGGCCTTGGGTGCTGGCGGCGAGCGAGGGCGCTTGCGCGTCCTGCGGCGTGCCGCCCTTCTGCATGGCTTCCCAGACGCGGCTGGACGAAGCCGGCATGTCGAAATCCTTGACGCCCAGCGGCGCCAGTGCGTCGAGCACCGCGTTGATCACGGCCGGCGGCGAGCCGATGGCCCCCGCCTCGCCGCAGCCCTTGGTACCCAGCGGGTTGTGGGTGCACGGGGTGCACACGGTGTCGAGCTTGAACTGCGGAAAGTCGCCGGCGCGGGGCATCGCGTAGTCCATGAAGCTGCCGGTGAGCAACTGGCCCGTTTCGTTGTCGTAGACGCAGTTCTCCAGCAGCGCCTGGCCTATGCCCTGCACCAGCCCGCCGTGCACCTGGCCCTCCACGATCATCGGATTGATGATGGTGCCGAAGTCGTCCACCGCGGTGAAACGGTCGACCTTCACTTCGCCGGTCTGCTTGTCGATCTCGACCTCGCAGATGTAGGTGCCGCCCGGGAAGGTGAAGTTGGTCGGGTCGTAGAAGGCTGTTTCGTTCAGGCCGGGTTCGAGCTTGTCGAGCGGGTAGTTGTGCGGCACGTAGGCCGTGAGCGCCACCTGGCCGAAGGGGATCTTCTTGTCGGTGCCCTTGACGGTGAACTCGCCGTTGGCGAACTCGATGTCGGCATCGCTCGCCTCCATCAGGTGCGCGGCGATCTTCTTGGCCTTGGTCTCGATCTTGTCGAGCGCCTTCATGATGGCCGCGCCGCCCACCGAGATGGAGCGCGAACCGTAGGTGCCCATGCCGAAGGGCACGCGGCCGGTGTCGCCATGCACCACATCGACGTTCTCGACCGGAATGCCAAGCCGTGCCGCGACGACCTGCGCGAAGGTGGTCTCGTGGCCCTGGCCGTGGCTGTGCGAGCCGGTGAACACCGTCACGCTGCCGGTCGGGTGCACGCGGATCTCGCCGCATTCGAACAAGCCCGCCCGCGCGCCGAGCGCGCCTGCAATGTTCGACGGTGCGATGCCGCAGGCCTCGATGTAGCTGGAATACCCGATGCCGCGCAGCTTGCCCTTGGCCTCGGTCGCCGACTTGCGCTGCGCATAGCCTTCGACGTCTGCCAGCACCCGCGCCTTGTCCATGCAGGCATGGAAGTCGCCGGTGTCGTACTGCAGCGCCACGGGCGTCTGGTACGGGAAGGTCGTGATGAAGTTCCGCTTGCGGATCTCGTCCTGGCCCAGGTTCATTTCCCAGGCGCAGCGCGACACCAGTCGCTCCAGCAGGTAGGTGGCCTCGGGCCGCCCTGCGCCGCGGTAGGCGTCGACCGGCGCGGTGTTGGTGAACCACGCATCGACCTCGACGTAGATCTGTGGCGTCGTGTACTGGCCCGCGAGCAGCGTCGCGTAGAGGATGGTCGGTACCGCGGTCGAAAAGGTCGAGAGGTACGCGCCGAGGTTGGCGTCGGTGTGCACGCGCATTGCGAGGAACTTGCCGTCCTTGTCCATCGCCATCTCGGCGTGGCTCACGTGGTCGCGGCCGTGCGCGTCGGACAGGAAGCACTCCGAGCGCTCGGCAGTCCACTTGATGTTGCGGTTGAGCTGCTTGGCGGCCCAGGTGAGGCACACGTCTTCGGCGTACAGGAAGATCTTGGAGCCGAAGCCGCCGCCCACGTCGGGCGCGATCACGCGCACCTTGTGCTCTGGCAGGCCCAGCACGAAGGCCGTCATCAGGAGGCGTTCGACGTGCGGATTCTGGTTCGACACGTACAGCGTGTAGTCGTCGGTGCCACGGCTGTAGCTACCGATCGCCACGCGCGGCTCGATCGGGTTGGGAATGAGCCGGTTGTTGACGAGGTCGAGCTTGGTGATGTGCGCGGCCGTGGTGAACACGTTGTCGACCGCCGCCTTGTCGCCGAGCACCCACTTGTAGCACTGGTTGTCGGGCGCTTCGTCGTGCAGCGTGGTGCTGCCGGTCTTCTTGGCGGCATCGGCCACGCTCACCAGCGCGGGCAGCACCTCGTAGTCGACCACCACGGCTTCGGCCGCGTTCTTGGCCTGCTCGACCGTCTCGGCCACAACCATGGCCACGTGGTCGCCCACATAACGCACCTTCTTGATCGCGAGGATCGGGTGCATCGGCTCCTTCATCGGGGTGCCGTCGGGGTTGTTGATGAGCCAGCCGCAGGGCAGGCCGCCCATCTTTCCCTCGATGTCCTTGCCGCTGAAGATGCCGACCACGCCGGGCATCTTCGAGGCCTCGGCGATGTCGATCGACTTGATGACCGCGTGGGCGTGCGGCGAGCGCACGAAGACCGCATGGCTCTGGTTGGCCAGCGTGATGTCGTCGGTGTAGTTGCCTGCGCCGGTCAGGAAGCGATAGTCTTCCTTGCGCCGCAGGGCCTCACCGATATGGGGCAGGTTCGAGAAGTCGGAGGCACCCATGATGTTGCTCCCTTCACGCCGTGGCGGTGGTCTTGACCGGGGTGCCCGAGGCCATCGCCTCGCCGCCCATCTTCACGGCCTTCACGATGTTCTGGTAGCCCGTGCAGCGGCACAGGTTGCCGTCGAGCAACTCGCGAATTTCCGATTCGCTCGACTTGGGGTGGTGGGTGCACAGGTCGATGGCGCTCATGACCATGCCGGGGGTGCAGAAACCGCACTGCAGGCCATGGCATTCCTTGAAGGCCGCCTGCATGGGGTGCATGGTGCCGTCGGCTTCGGCGATGCCCTCGATGGTGGTGATGTCGGCGCCGGCCGCCTGGGCGACCAGCACGTTGCATGACTTGATGGCCCGGCCGTTGACGTGGACGGTGCAGGCGCCGCACTGGGCGGTGTCGCAGCCGACGTGGGTTCCGGTGAGGTGAAGGTGCTCGCGGATCGCGTGCACAAGGAAGGTGTTTGGCGGTGCGTCGACCGTGACTGCGCGGCCGTTGACCTTGAAAGCTACCTGCATGTGGCTGTCTCCGTGAAAGGTGATGGCTGGTTCAGCGAAAGGCATCTTGGATGCCCACCTTTCGCACTATCCTAGGCAAAACCCTCGACACTTGCGCAGTGCCCGCGAAATTCTCAAAATGAAACAGCTTGCCTTTCGGTGAGCCAGGAAAAGCGGGGCCACCCGCGCGAACCCACACGATGAATACCACGATCGTTTCGCCTCCCCCCGAGCGCTCCCTGGCCATTGCCCAAGCCCGGCGCGAACTGCTCCACGGCGATGCGCCGCACGCCCGGAACACGGTGCGCATCGATCCCTGGATCACCCGTTCATGGCAGCGCTGCATCGAGGCCGGACGCCGCCCGCAGCACCGGGTGAGCTTCGATCCGGTGAGCCGATCGGCCAGCCGCGAGGCAACCGAGCGCAACCGGGCGCTGGTCACGGCCGCCCGGCCGGTGATCGAACGCCTGTCCCGCGCCATTGCCGACACCCGCTATTTCGCGATCCTGACCGACGCCGACGGCATCGTGATCGACGTGGGCGCGCTGCCCGACGGCACCGACACCGCCAGCCGCTATGCGCGGGACATCGGCCGAATCGGGGTCGATCTTTCGGAATGCGCGATCGGTACTTCGGCCATCAGCACCGCCCTGGCCGAGCAGGAATCGGTGTGGCTGCACCGCGGCGAGCACTTTTTCGACGACACCAGCGTCTACAGCTGCGCCGGCGCGCCGCTCTTCGGGCCCCGGGGCGACTGCATCGGCATGCTCGACCTGAGCGGGGTCCAGACAGTGGAGCGGCCCGAACTGCGGCACCTGGCCACCCTCTCGGCGCGCAGCATCGAGAACATGCTGGTCATGCAGGACCCCTGCGAGCTGCTGCTGCACCTCGCCTGGCCCGGTCACCCGGGCAACGAGGCCACCGAGGGCCTGGTCTGCATCGACGCGAGCGGCAACGTCACCGGCGCCAACGCCGCCGCGCGTCAGATGCTGCACCAGCCCCTGGCGCGCGGGCAGCACGCCCTGCATTTCAACGACCTGTTCGCGCTCCCGCTGCACATGATGTTCGATGCCGCCCGCCGCGGCGACGCGGCGCTCGAGGTGCCGCTGTGGTCGGGCCTGCGGGTGCAGGTGCGGCCCCAGCGCGGCGGCAGCGGCGCGGGCGGGACGGTGCCCGATGCGCGGCCAAGGCTGCGCGATGTGGAAACCGCATTGATCCGCAAGGCCGTGGCCGATGCGCGGGGCAATGTGGCCGAAGCCGCACGTGCACTCGGCATCAGCCGCGCGACGGTGTATCGCAAGCTCTGGCGCGGCCGGCCGGCCGGTGCGCCGGACTGAGCGACCGGCGTCCAGCTTTCGTTCAAGCGCCGACCGGCACCTTGTCGAGAAAACCGGTCACCGACCGCAGCTTCCCCGCATCGAGCTGCGCGAAATCGGTGCCCTGGATCAAGTCTTCAGCCCCGCTCGGGCCCAGCGTCCACGAGAAGCGCAGGTTGTCGCCATGCGCCTCGGCCTTGCCCAGCAGGTTGAAGCGAAAGCCCGGATAGCGCTGATGCACCGCGCCGACCAGCGCACTGATCTGCTCGCGGCCGCTGGCCTGCGCGACGGGATCGACGTAGTGCGCATCGGCGGTCCAGCCGGCCTCGATCAGTGCGGCGCGGCGCCCGGGGTCGGTTTCGTTCCAGACGGCGATGTAGCGTTGGGCAATCGTGGTGGCGTCGTGTGCGGCGGTGTTCATGATGACCATTCCTTTTCGAGGGTTCGTTCGACCCGCAACATCGCGGGGTGAATGAATGGTCGCGCCGCGCGCGTCAGGCGTCGATGACGTGGGAGGTCATGGAATGCGGCTGCCGTAGCGGATGCTCGCGAGCGCGCCGTCGCGGAACAGCAGCATCGTCTCGAACTGTCCCGAGCCGGGGCGATAGGTCCACTCCTCGGCCTGGTCGCAGCGGTTGTTGTTGACGATCACGGTCTGGCCGCCGGGCGAGGTCGACGACGGCGGATTCACGATCACCTCGGGCTTGTTGCCGTCGGGCCTGGCGCAGAAGTTTTCCTTGAACACCGGCTCGCCGCACTTCTGCAGGATCGTGAACTTGGAGTCACCCCTCTGCGCGAAGTCGCGGTTGCAGTTCAGGGTCTGCGCCTCTGCCGGCACGACGGACGCGAGGGCCAGCCATGCGGCGGGAATCAGGAGGGATCGCTTCACGTGAATTTCCTTTTTTCAGGGAAGCGATGGTAGTGAGATTTCCTCTTTGAAATCGCCCTAAATCGCGTCGAGCGGAAAGACCGGCCGACGTACCTTGCTGAACGGGAACAGGCTGTAATCCGAACTGGTGACACCGGGACTGTCGCACTCCACCAGCGCCGCAGAGAGCGGCTCAAACACCGGCCGGCAGTACATGCGCGACTTGAGAAGAAGAAAGCGTTCATTGCGCGGATCGAGCCCCGCGCATTCGAAAACGCCGATGTCCCACGGCTCCTGCGTGCGCTCGGTCACCACGATGCGCGCCGCGCCGATGTCGAACAGCACCGTGCGGCCCATGCTGCTGCGCTGGCCGGTGTAGGTGGGGCCGGTGATCACGTACTCGCCGTTGCCGACGGTGCGCACGACGCCAGTCAACCGCACAGGCGTCTTCTGGAGGCCAATGCCTTCGAGCGAGACCTTGTTGCCGAGCGCGACCGTCACCTCGGCGCCCTCACCCGCCGCGATCAATTGGGCCACCGCCTCGGGGTCACACAGCGGACCGACGCCGATGCCATGAAGGCCCTGCGCGAGCGCTTCCTGCAGCACGTCCATCGTGTCGCAGCTGCCACCCGACATGCAGTTGTCGCCGTGGTCGAGCAGCAGCACGGGGCGCGTGGCGCCGTCCGCGATGAGCTTGGCGCGCGCGACCGATTCGGCCAGCGGCTCGCTGCGGTAGATGAAGGCTTCGCGCTCGGCCCACATCTGCGCGGCGATACGGTCGGCCGTGGCCTGTGCGCGTTCGGGCGACGTGGCATCGACCACCACCACGCTCATGCAGGGCGCCTCGATGTCCGACAGCGAGAAGCCCGCGAAGATCGAGACCGCGAGCGATTCCGACTTCTCGGCTTCGCGCGCCGCCTCGATGGCCCGCTGCATCGCGCCGGTGAACGAGGCGCTGCGCAGTGTGTGTGCCATCAGCGGCAGCGGATGCCAGCGCAGCGCGGGCTTGCTGCGCCCTTCGAGCAGGTCGAACAGCAGGCGGCCGGCGTGCTCGCCGGTCTCGTACATGTCGATGTGCGGATAGGTCTTGAAACCGACGATCACGTCCGCGTTGCCGACCATCGCGGGCGTCACGTTCGCATGCAGGTCGAGCGCCACGCCGATGGGCACACCCGGCGCCGCGGCGCGCAGCCGCACCAGCAGGTCGCCTTCGCCATCGACGCTGTTCTCGGCCACCATCGCGCCGTGCAGGTCGAGCAGGATGGCATCGCAGCCCGGCGCCGCATCGACGATGCATTGTGTGAGGGTGGTGTAGGCGCCCGCATCGACCGGCCCGCTCGGATTGGCCGAGGCCGATACCGGCGTGACCAGCGTCGCACCGGCCTGCTCGGCCAGTTCGATGAAGGCCGACATCGCGGTGCGCATGCCCTTGTTGTCCCTGTAGGCCTCGTCGCCGAAGGTCGGGCCGTCAGGCCCGAAGGCCGCGAGCGGCGTGGGCACCGGCGAGAAGGTGTTGGTCTCGTGGTTGAGACGTGCGATCAATACTTTCATTGGGCAAACTTTCCGGCGCTTCCCAGCATCGTGATGTCGCCGAAGCTGGAGCCGTTGCGGTTGTCGGGGCGGAACGCGACCTGGAAGCCATTCAGGTTCATGGCCGGCGAGTTCTCGATGGTGCGGCGCAGTGACTCGGTGGTGATCGGCCCCTTCACGCGTTGCAGCGATTCCGCAAAGGCCTTGGCCGTGACGTAGCCCTCCAGCCCCAGGTAGGAGCCTTCGCCTTCGCTGCCAGCGACCTTTCGCGCGCGCTGGTACTCATCGACGATGGGAAAGCGCGTCTTCCAGAACGGCGGCATCACCTGCGACAGCACGATGCCGCGGCTCTTGTCGCCGAGTTCCTTGTACAGAAGGAACGAGCTCGCCACCGAGTTCGTGTAGATCTGCGGATGGATGGGCGCGGCCACCAGCGAGCGGATGATGTTGATGGCCGGCGTGCCGGCCGCGATGACGTACACCGCCTGCGCGCCGCTCGCAATCACCTGCTGCGCGACGGCGGGATGGTCCTTTTCCTTCGGGTCGAAGCGCAGCGACAGCAACGCCGGCTGCTTGCTTTTCTCGAGCGCGGCCAATGCGTCCTTCTCGATGCCCTTGCCGTACGCGTCGTCGCTGGAGACGATCGCGATGCGCGTCAGGCCCACGGTCGTCAGGTGGTTCATCACGCGCGCGACCTCGTCGGCGTACGACTCCCGCACGTGGTAGATCGGCACCTTCGGCCCGCGCAGCACGGCCGCGCCGGTCAGCCCGCCGAAGATGAAGCTGTCGTACTTCGCCGCCACCGGCACCATGGCCGCGCCGATGCCCGTGCCCATGGTTCCGAACAGGCAGACGACGCGGTCGGTGCCGAGCAGCTTCTCGGCGTTGGCAGCCGCCTTCTCGGGGATGTAGGCGTCGTCGTAGGTGATCATCTTGACGGGCCGGCCGCCGACGCCGCCCGCCTTGTTCAACTGATCGAAGAACAGCGTCTGGCCTTCCATGAATGCGAGGCTGTTCGGCGTGAACGGGCCGGTGAGCACCGCGGACTGGCCGACCAGGATCGGCTCTCCGGCCGCCAGGGCGGCCGTCGATGCCGCGACCATGCCCATCGCCAGGAAGCGGCGAAGCGCGGCCTTCATGCGGCGACTCCTGCGCTCTGCAGCATTGCCTGCAGCAGCACGTTGCAGCCGGCTTCGAGGTGGGCAGGCTCGGCGTCCTCGATCTCGTTGTGGCTGATGCCGTCCAGGCAGGGTACGAAGATCATCGCCGTGGGGCACACGCGGGCGAGGTACACGGCGTCGTGGCCAGCGCCGCTGATCACGTTCATCCAGGTGAGGCCCTGTGCCTCCGCTGCGTCGCGCACGGCAGCCACGAGCTTGGGCGTGAAAGGCTGAGGCGGGAAGTACACGACCTGCTCCACCGTCGCCTCGACCTTGCCGGCGGCGGCGAGACGCTGCACGGCTTCTTTCAGCGCCGCATCCATGGCCGACAGCACCACGTCGTCCGCCGCGCGCAGGTCCACGCTGAGCTTGACGCGCCCCGGGATCACGTTGCGCGAGTTCGGGTAATTGTCGATCCAGCCGACCGTGCCGCGCGCATGCGGTGCGTGCGCGAGTGCGATGCGGTTGACCTCGATCACGAGTTCGGCGGCGACCAGCAGCGCATCCTTGCGCAGCTCCATCGGCGTGGGGCCCGCATGCGCCTCCATGCCCTGCACCACCACGTCGTACCAGCGCTGGCCAAGGGCGCCCTCGACCACGCCGATCACGCGCGCGTTGGCTTCGAGCACCGGGCCTTGTTCGATGTGCGCCTCGAAGTACGCGCCCACGGGCGATGCGGTCGCCGACGCGGGCACCTTGCCCGCGTAGCCGATCGCATCGAGCGCCTCCGCCACGCTCACGCCCTCGGTGTCGCGCTGCGCGAGCGCGTGCTCCAGCGTGAAGGCATCGACGAACACGCCCGAGCCCATCATCACCGGCACGAAGCGCGAGCCTTCTTCATTGGTCCAAACCGCCACTTCGAGCGGTGCTTCGGTGACGACCTTCGCATCGTTGAGCGCGCGGATCACTTCCAGCCCAGCGAGCACGCCGTAGTTGCCGTCGAACTTGCCGCCCGTCGGTTGCGTGTCGATATGGCTGCCCGTAGTGACCGGCGGTAGCGCGTTGTTGCGGCCTGCGCGGCGCGCAAAGATGTTGCCGATGGCGTCCACGCGCACTTCGCAGCCGGCTTCGCGCGCCCAGCGCGTGAAGAGGTCGCGGCCCTGGCGGTCGAGGTCGGTGAGCGCGAGGCGGCACACGCCACCCTTCTCGGTGGCACCGACCTGGGCGAGTTGCATCAGCGAGTCCCAGAGGCGCTGTCCGTCGATGCGGAGGGCGCGCACATCGGGTGCGGAAGAGGTTTCGATGGTTGTTGTCATGGTTCTGCGAATGAGGTCTTGAAGAGGCGCGCGTTCAGGCAAGGCCGACGCCGAGGTAGCGGTCTTTCACGTCGTGGTCGGCCATGAAGGCGGCATTGCCTGCCTCATGCACGATCACGCCCTGCTCCACGATGTAGTGGCGGTCCGCGAGCTGCACGCACACCTCGAGGTTCTGCTCGACCAGCAGGATGGCGACGCCCGCGGCCTTGATGGTTTTCAGCTGCGCAACGATCTCCTCCACGATCACCGGCGCGAGGCCTTCGACGGGCTCGTCCAGGATCAGGAGGCGCGGGTGGTTCATCAGCGCGCGGCCGATGGCCAGCATCTGCTGCTCGCCGCCCGATAGCTGCCCGCCGCCGTTGCGGCGCCGCTCCTTCAGGCGCGGGAAGATGCGGTAGATGTCGTCCAGCTGCCAGGGCGAATCGCGCCGCTGGCCGAGCAGCAGGTTCTCCTCGACCGTGAGCAGCTTGAAGATGCCGCGGTGCTCGGGCACGAGGCACACGCCGCGCGTGGCGATGCGATGCGGCGGCAGTCCGGCGATGTCGGCGCCTTGAAAACGTACGCGCCCTTTCGTCGGCGTGACCGCGCCGGCAATGCTCTTGAGCGTGGTCGACTTGCCCGCGCCGTTGCGGCCCAGCAGCGTGACGAGTTCGGCTTCGCCCACCGTCATCGACACGCCCTGCAGCACGTGGCTCTTGCCATAGTGCGCGTGCAGGCCTTCGACTTCGAGGATGTTCCCGCCGCTCATGCCTTGCCCCCGGTGATCATGTTGCCGAGGTAGGCCGAACGCACGCGCGCATCGGAGCGGATGTCGCCCGGCAGCCCTTCGGCCAGCACGCGGCCCAGTTGCATCACGGTCACGGTGTCGGAGATGTCCATCACGATGTTCATGTTGTGTTCGATCAGCACCACCGTGTGCGCATCGCGCAGGCTGCGGATGAGGTGCTTCATGTCGTCGAGGTCGTCGATGCCCATGCCCGAGGTCGGTTCGTCGAGAAAGATCGCCTTGGGCTTCGCAGCAAGCGCCATGCCCACTTCGAGCCGGCGCTGCTGGCCGTGCGAGAGCACGCTGGCGGCCGTGTCGGCCAGCCGCTCGAGGCCGACGCGCGCGAGCACCTCGGCCACGGTCTCAGCGCAGGCGCGGTCGCCGACCGGCGCGCGCCAGCAGTTCATGGCCTGGCGCGGTGCGATGCCCTGCGCCGCGACGCGCAGGTTCTCGCGCACCGAGAGGCTGGGGAACAGGCTGGTGACCTGAAACGAGCGCGCCATGCCGCGCTGCACGCGCTTGTGGTCGGGCTCGTGCGTCACGTCGTGGCCGTCGAACAGGATGCGCCCGCCCGTGGTGGTGCCGGTGCCCGTGAGCATGTGAAACAGCGTGGTCTTGCCCGCGCCGTTCGGGCCGATCACCGAGTGCACGGTGTTCGGCTTGATCTTCAGGTCCACGCCGCCGAGCGCCGCGAACTTGCCATAGTGCTTGGTGACGCCGATGGCTTCGATGAGGACGGGTTGCGTCATGCCTTTTCTCCCTGCGCTTCGGTGGTGGCTGCGGCGGAAGGCGTCTTTCGGAACACGCGCCGCCACACGCTCTCACCCAGGCCCCAGAGGCCGCGCTGCATGCCGATGCTCACACCGATCAGCAACAGGCCCAGCAGCAGCAGCCATCGCGGCCACAGCGTGGAAAGCCAGTCGGCCAGCAGCACGTAGAAGGCAGAGCCCAGCACCGAGGCGAAGAGGTTGCCGGTGCCGCCGATCACGGTGATGACCAGGATCATCTCGCTTGTGTGGTACTCGGCATTCGACAGCGGCGCGATGCCGGTCATCATTGCGTGCAGCCCGCCCGCAAGACCCGTGACGGCGCCCGAGATCACGAAGGCCAGCAGCTTGAAGCGCTTGAGGTTGTAGCCCACCGCGGCGGCGCGGTCCTCGTTGTCGCGGATCGCGAGCAGCGTGCGGCCGAAGATCGAATCGGTCACGCGCAGCAGCAGTGCGAAGGCAATGAGGAACATCACGGCGACGAAGGCGTAGTACTTCCAGGGCGTGTCCATGAACGCGGGGCGCGGCACGTCGAGCAGGCCGTTGTCGCCGCCCGTGAGGCCCGACGCGGTGTACGCCACGAAATAGAACATCTGCGCGAAGGCCAGCGTGAGCATCACGAAGTAAGTGCCGCGCTGGCGGATGGCGACCCAGCCGACCACGGCCGCGCCCACCGCGCCCATGGCAATGGCGGACAGCAGCGCGAGCGGCATCGGCAGTTGCAGCCGCGTGAGCAGGATCGCGATGGTGTAGCTGCCAAGGCCGAAGAAGATGCCCTGTCCGAACGACAAGAGCCCCGTGTAGCCCAGGAGCAGGTTGCAGCCCAGTGCGGCGAGCGCGTAGATCAGCACCTCGCTCGCGAGCGAACCCGAGCGCATGAACAGCGGCAGCGCGAGCGTGACGATCAGCGCCAGCAGGAAAGTGATTTTTCTTGGCATACGTTGTTCACCCTCTGCGGCCGAGCAGGCCATGCGGGCGCAGCAGCAGCACTGCGCCCATCGCGATGTAGATCATCAGGCTCGCCCCCGGCGGCCAGATGGTGCTCATGAGGCTCTGCACGATGCCGATCAGCACGCCGCCGACGAGCGCGCCGCCGAAGCTGCCGAGCCCGCCGATCACCACCACCACGAAGGCGACGCCGAGCGCCTCGACGCCCATGAAAGGTTCGGCGCCCCGGATCGGCGCGGCCAGCACGCCGGCCAACGCCGCGGTGGCCGCACCCAATGCGAACACCAGGCTGAACACGCGGAACACGTTGATGCCGAGCAGCGACACCATTTCGGTCGATTCGCTGCCCGCGCGCACCGCACTGCCCAGGCGCGTGCCTTCGAGCACCCACCACAGGAGCACCGCGAGCACGGCGGTGAAGCCGATCACGAAGAGCCGGTACTTGGGATAGACGAAGTCGCCCCACATCACCACGCCCTGCAGCAGGTCGGGCGTCGCCACGCTGTTGCCGAGCGGCCCCCAGAACACGATGACGATCTCCTGCACCGCGAGCGCAAGGCCCACCGTCACGAGGATGTGGAACTCATGCGGCTTGGCGTACACGCGGCGCAGCAACAGCTTTTCAGCGAGCCACCCGAGCGCGCCCACGAACAGCGGCACCAGCACCAGCGCGGCCCAGAAGTTGAGGCCCCACTGCATCACCTGGAAGCACAGGTAGGCGCCCAGCAGATAGAAGGCGCCGTGCGCGAAATTCACGAATCGCAGCAGGCCGAACACGATGGACAAGCCAACGGCCAGCAGGAAATACAGCATGCCGATGCCGATTCCGTTGATGGTCTGGAGGAGATAGACGGTCATGGGGCGCGTCGGTGTCCTTGGCGTGCTCAGGCCAGCTTGCAGCCGGTCTTGTCGATGGCAAGGAACGACTTGCCGGAGCTCACCACGTCCACGTAGTCGGCCGCATCCTTCATCTTCGACTTCGCCTTGCCCTTGAGCAGGTAGTAGTCCTTGATGACCTGGTGGTCGGCCTTGCGGATTTCCTCGGTGCCCGTGAGGCCGTCGTACTTCATGCCTTCGAGCGCGGCGATCACGGCCTTTTGGTCGACCGTGCCGGCTTTCACGATGCCGTCGATCAGGATCTTGGTGCAGATGTACGAGCCCGCGAGGCTGTAGTTGGGCACGATCTTGAGCTTGTCGGCGCTGCGCTTGACCAGGTCCTTGTTGAGCGTGGTGTCTGCTGTGTGCCAATACTGCGCCCCGAAGTAGACCCCGTCGCACAGGTCCGCACCAAGCTCATCGAACTGCTCGAGGCCCGAAGCCCACGCCATGAGGATCGTCATGTTCTTGTGCATGCCGAAGCTCACCGCCTGGCGCAGAGCAGCCGACGATTGCGCGCCGAAGTTCAGCAGCAGCAGCACATCGGGCTTGGCGGCCATCGCGTTGGTGAGGTAGCCGCTGAACTCCTTCTCGTTGAGCGAGTGGTAGCTGTTGCCCACGTGCTCGATGCCCTTCTCCTGGAAGATGTTCTTGGCCGCACTCAAGAGGCCGTCACCGAACACGTACTGCGGCGTGATGGTGTACCAGCGCTTGGCCTTCGGCATCGAGGCGATCAGCGGGCGCACCGTCTGCTCGATGGCGCCGAAGGTGGGCACCGACCAGCGGAAGGTGGCAGGGTTGCAGTCCTTGCCTGTGATCTCGTCGGCACCGGCGGTGGTGATGAAGAGGCCGCCGGCCTTCTCAGCTTCCTTGCCCATGGCGAGCGCTTCGGACGACAGGATGCCGCCCGCGAAGAACTTGGCGCCCTGCTGCTGCGAGGCTTCCTGCACCTTGCGCACGGCGGTGGCGGGCTTGCCTTCGGTGTCGAGCACCGTATAGGCCAGCGGGCGCTTCAGGACGCTGCCGTACTGTTCGATCGCCAGCTTCATGCCCAGATCGGCGAACTTGCCGTTGGCCGCAAAGGCGCCCGACATCGGGACCGGGCAGCCGAAGCGGATGGCGTCCGCCGATTGCGCGAAGACCGAGCGGCTCGCCAGGAGCGAAGCCGGGGCGGCCGACAGGGCGGCCAGCTGAAGAAGGTGTCTGCGTTGCATGGAAGTTTCTCCGGTCGTGGTGTGAAGTAAGTGAAACGGGTGCCTGCGAATGCCGGCGAATTTAAGCGGATAAATAGGATTAATATGTTGGTAAAAACCCGCTAGCAATCACCGTGCCAAAATCCGGCGCACGTCCCACGGTCCAATACCTGCATACAGGCTGCCATCTACTTTCTCCACTGCTCTGACCGCATGAATTCGTCTCCATCCGATCGTGAAATGAACCCCGGAGCGCCATGGCTGCCGCATGGAGCGTTTCAATGAAAGTGGGAGAGAACCGCCCCAAGCGGCAAAAGCTCTCGGACGTCATCGTCGAAGACGTCAAGCGATGGATCGTTGCCGAGCGAAAGCAGCCAGGCGACCGCCTGCCGAACGAGAAGGAACTGATCGAGCTCTTCGGCTATTCGAAGAGCACGGTGCGCGAGGCATTGAAGGCGCTGGAGGTGCGCGGCCTCATCTCGATCCGCACCGGCCCGGGCGGTGGGGCGTACCTGCAGCAGGTGTCGGTCGATCACGCGTCCGAGCCGCTGCGCAACTTCCTGCACTTCCATCACCTGGACGGGCATCACATCTACCAGTTGCGCAAGGTCCTGGAGCCCGAACTGGCCGTGAGCGTGGTCGGCCGGCTCACGCCCGAGCAGTTCGAACGGCTCGAAGACAACGTGCGCCTCTGCACCATCGAGCCGACCAACGAGGACGAGCTGCGCAAGCAGCGCGAGGCCGAGCTGGGGTTCCACATCATGTTGGCCGAGGCCTGCCCCAACCCGGTGCTGTCCTTCATGTGCCGCTTTCTCAACGATCTGCTGCGTGATCTCGTGGTCTACAAGAAGGCGCTGGACCATCACCACTTCGGCGAGGCCAACGTCGACTACCACACGCAGTTGCTCGCGGCCTATCGCAAGGAAGATGCGGAAGAAGTCCGCCGGCTGATGGCCGAGCACATGGTCGATGCGGAGGTGCACATGCACGAGATGGAGGCGCACATCGGCGCCAAGCACCTGCTGCTGCCGAGCGGGCAGCGCTAACCACCTGACCAACTAGCGCGCGTGCGCCTTCTCCAGGCACGCCTGAAACGCCAGTACCGCCCGTGATGGTTTCGGCGACCGCCGCAGCAAACTCACGAACCGGCACGCGTAGTTGAAGCGCGCCGGCAGCACCGCCTTCATCAGCCCGCGCTGCTCGAACACCTGCGCATAGTGGTCGGGCAAAAAGCCCAGGAAGCGCCCCGACAGAATCAGCGTCGCGATCGCCTCCTGGTCGAAGCCCGTCGCCTTGCGCGACAGCCGCGCGCGGTGGCTCAGTTCCATGTTCGGCGAGTGATAGCCGAGACCCGCGAAGTGGTGCTCGCCCAGCTTCGACCATGTGAGCTTCGCGTGCGGGCTGTCGAACAGCGGATGCCCTTTGCCGCAATACAGCAGCATCGTCTCGTCGAACAGGTCCGCATACACGAGGCTCTTGGAACTGCGATGCGCCGGGATGATGCCGATCTGAAAATTGCCCTCCAGCACGCCCTGCTCGATCGCGTTGATCGAGCCCACGTGCACCGCGAGGTTCACTTCCGGCGCGATCTCGGTGAAGCGCGCGATGGCCTCGCCGATGCGCGCCTTCGGGTTGGTCGCGGTCTTGTCGAAGAGCGCCACATCCAACTGCCCGCCCATGCGGTTGTGGATGTCGTCGATGCTGCCGCGGAAGGCGTCGACCGAGGCCAGCAGGCGCAGTGTCTCGTCGTACACGCGCTGCCCCTCGGCCGTGAGCGCGAAGCCTGCCCGCCCGCGCCGGCAGAGCACGAGGCCGAGGCGCGTCTCCAGGTCCTTCACATGCCGGCTCACGGTGGAGGTTCCGATGTTCAGCTCCAGCTCGGCCGCCGCCATGCCGCCGCAATCGACCACGCTCTTGAACACCTTGAGCAAGCGCAGGTCCATGTCGCTGAGCTGCCCCAGAACGGCGCGGTTTCGTGTGCTTTGAGCACTGTTTTGGGCTTCAGCCTTTACTTGCATGGATCGTCAAGTGAACATTGATATTGCGCCATTCTCCACACTGAACGCTCTGCGAACAATCGGCACATCCCATCACCCCGGAGCCCGCCTGCGTGCGGGAAGCGCCATGACCCTCGCAACGCCCGCCATCGAACCGACACCCACCGCGCGCACAGACGCCGCCTGGCTCGAAGCGCACTGGATGCCCTACACCGGCAACCGCAACTTCAAGGCCGACCCGCGGATCATCGTGGAGGCCAAGGGCGCCTACTTCACCGACAACGACGGCCGCAAGATCTTCGACGGCCTCTCGGGCCTGTGGTGCTCGGGCCTCGGCCACGGCCGCCCCGAGATCACCGAGGCGGTGAGCCGCCAGATCGCCAAGCTCGACTACTCGCCCGCCTTCCAGTTCGGCCATCCGCTCTCGTTCGAGCTGGCCAACAAGATCAAGGAACTCACGCCCGCGGGCCTGGACTACGTGTTCTTCACCGGCTCGGGCTCCGAGGCCGCCGACACATCGCTGAAGATGGCGCGCGCCTACTGGCGCACCAAGGGCCAGGCGAGCAAGACGCGCCTGATCGGCCGCGAGAAGGGCTACCACGGCGTCAACTACGGCGGCATCTCGGTCGGCGGCATCGCGGCCAATCGCAAGCTGTTCGGCCAGGGCCTGGAAGCCGACCACCTGCCGCATACGCAGCTCGCATCGAACGCCTTCACCCGCGGCATGGCTGAGAACGGCGCCGAGTTGGCCGACCGCCTGCTCGACCTGATCGCGCTGCACGACGCCTCGAACATCGCGGCCGTGATCGTCGAGCCCTTCGCGGGCTCGGCCGGCGTGGTGATCCCGCCCAAGGGCTACCTGAAACGCCTGCGCGACATCTGCACCGCGAACAACATCCTGCTGATCTTCGACGAGGTCATCACCGGCTTCGGCCGCTGCGGCGCACTCACCGGCGCGGAAGCCTTCGGCGTGACGCCCGACATCATGAACATCGCCAAGCAGGTGACCAACGGCGCGCAGCCGATGGGTGCGGTGGTCGCGAGCAAGGAGATCTACGACACCTTCATGGCGGCCGGCGGCGCCGACTACATGCTCGAGTTCCCGCACGGCTACACCTACGGCGCGCACCCGGTGGCCTGCGCCGCGGGCATCGCCGCGCTCGACGTGCTGCAGAAGGAAGACATGATCGGCCGCGTGCAGACGCTGGCGCCGCATTTCGAGAACGCGGTGCACAGCCTCAAGGGCAGCAAGCACATCACCGACATCCGCAACTACGGCCTCGCCGCCGGCCTCACGATCGCCGCGCTGCCGGGCGAGCCCGCACGCCGCCCCTACGAGATCGCGATGAACTGCTGGAAGAAGGGCTTCTACGTTCGCTACGGCGGCGACACGATCCAGCTCGCACCGCCGTTCATCGCCGAGAAGGCCGAGATCGACCGCATGGTCAACGCCCTGGCAGACGCGCTCGCCGAAACCAACTGATCCTCTTTCGAGATACCAAGACATGCAACACGACAAGAACGTCACCGCCACCATCGGCCATTTCATCGACGGCAAGCGCGTCGATGGCGGCACCCGCGTGCAGCCGGTGTTCGACCCGGCCACCGGCTTCTCGGACAAGAGCGTCGCGCTCGCCGACAAGCTCACGGTCGAGCAGGCCATCGCCTCGGCGCAGGCGGCCTTTCCGGCCTGGCGCAACACGCCGCCGCTCAAGCGCGCGCGCGTCATGAGCAAGCTCAAGACGTTGCTCGAAGCCAACGCCGACCGCATCGCCGCGCTCATCACCGCCGAGCATGGCAAGGTGCTGTCGGACGCGCACGGCGAGCTGCAGCGCGGCATCGAGAACGTCGAGTACGCGAGCTACGCGCCCGAACTCCTCAAGGGAGAGCACAGCAAGAACGTCGGCCCCGCCATCGACTCGTGGAGCGAGTTCCAGGCGATGGGCGTCACGGCCGGCATCACGCCATTCAACTTTCCGGTGATGGTGCCGCTGTGGATGTGGCCGATGGCTGTGGCCTGCGGCAACACCTTCGTGCTCAAGCCCTCGGAGCGCACGCCCTCCTCCACGCTGCTGCTGGCCGAACTCGCGCTCGAAGCGGGCTTGCCGCCCGGCGTGCTGAACGTGGTGAACGGCGACAAGGAAGCGGTCGACACGCTCCTGACCGATCCGCGCGTGAAGGCCGTGAGCTTCGTCGGCTCCACCGCCATCGCCGAATACATCTACACCACCGGCTGCGCGCACGGCAAGCGCGTGCAGGCCCTGGGCGGTGCGAAGAACTTCGCGGTCGTGATGCCCGACGCCGACATCGGCAATGCGGTGAGCGCGCTCATGGGTGCAGCCTACGGCTCGTGCGGCGAGCGCTGCATGGCGATTCCGCTGGTCGTGGCCATCGGCGACGACACGGGCGATGCCGTGGTGGCAGGCCTTTCGGCCGAGATCGCCAAGATGAAGGTCGGCCCTGGCAACGACAACGGCAACGACATGGGCCCGCTGGTCACCAAGCCGCATTTCGAGAAGGTCAAGGCCTTTGTCGATGCGGGCGTGGAAGCGGGCGCCAAGCTCGTGGTCGACGGCCGCGGCGTGAAGGTCGAAGGCCACGACGGCGGCTACTACCTCGGCCCCTGCCTCTTCGACGACGTGAAGCCCGGCATGACGATCTACCAGGAAGAGATCTTCGGCCCGGTGCTGGGCGTGGTGCGCGTGAAGACGCTCGCCGAAGCCATGGCGATGATCGATGCCCACGAGTACGGCAACGGCACCTGTCTCTTCACGCGCGACGGCGAAGCCGCGCGTTGGTTCAGTGACAACATCCAGGTCGGCATGGTCGGCATCAACGTGCCGCTGCCGGTGCCCGTGGCGTACCACTCGTTCGGCGGCTGGAAGCGCTCCCTCTTCGGCGACCTGCATGCCTACGGCCCGGATGCCGTGCGCTTCTATACCAAGCGCAAGACCATCACGCAGCGCTGGCCCTCGGCCGGCGTGCGCGAAGGCGCGGTTTTCGCGTTTCCGTCGAGCCGCTGACGCGATCCCCGCGGGTCAGAAGGTGGGAATGAATTCGCCGTGTCCGAGCAGCCCGCGCAGGCGCGCGCCATCAAGGCGCAAAGCGCAGCCGTAGCTTGGGCTACGGCGAGCATTTGCAACGCCGAGGGCGCGCGCCTGCGCGGGATGAGCGGGCATGGCGGGTTCGTTCACACCTTCTCAAGCCTTGTCGGCCTTGCCCGCGGCGTTGGCGAGCTTGCTGAGCATGCGGTCCACCAGCCACGGCTGGCGATCCTGGTCCTCGGCAAGTTCCTTCCGGCGGATCGCGTTGCGCACGACGATCGAGCCCACATAGCGCATCGGCTCCGGCGGAAAGTGGCCGAGCGGCCCGTTCGTGATCGGGCTGCGTGTCCATGCGTTGTCCTGGTCGAGCACCAGCGACGAAAGGATCTGCCCGCCCATGTAGGTCGGCCCGACGCCGTTGCCCGAATAGCCGAAGCCGTAGTAGATGTGCGGCGCGCCGTCGAGTTTTCCGAAGAACGGAAAGCCTGTGACTGACCGGTCCGACGGACCGTTCCAGCTCGCGGTGATCGGCGTTTCGCGCAACGCGGGAAAGAAGGAATGCAGGGCCTGCGTGAGCTCGGCTTCGTAAGGCGAGCGCTCGTCGAACACCTTGGCCATGCGCCCGCCCCAGGCGAAGGTGTTGCCACCTTTGCCCAGCATGATGCGGCCATCGACCGTGCTGCGGTAGTAATAGACGAAGGTGCGCGAGTCGAGCACCGACACGCCATCGGCCAGGCCGATCTGCCGCAGCAATTCGGGGCACCGCTCGGTGATGATCATGTCGCTCGACACGATGGCGATGGTCCGCTCGAACTGCGGGAACTTGCTCGCCATCCAGGCGTTCATCGCGAGCACCAGCTTCTTTGCGCGCACGCTGCCCGCAGGCGTGCGCACCACGACCGGATGGTCGGTGCTGAAGTCGAGCATCGGCGTGCGCTCGTGAATGCGGATGCCCATGGCCAGCGCCACGCGCCGCAGGCCGCGTACCAGCTTGCCCGGGTGCACGGTGGCGGCGATGGGCGAATACACGCCCGCCAGGTTGCGCGCGGAGCCCGAGCGCCGCGCGACCTCTTCGGGCGGCAGCGTGCGATAGGAGTGAATGCCGCGCGCCTCCAGCGCCCGCATCATCGGATCGAGCGTGCCGATCTGCGCCTGCGAGGTCGCGGTGTAGAGCGTGCCGTCCTGCCGCAGTTCGGCATCGATGCCGTGCGCGGCGCAGAAGTCGGCGATGTGCTGCACCGCGGCCTCGGACGCCTTCACGAGGCGCACCGCTTCGTCTTCGCCGAACAGCCGCCGCAGCGTCAGGAACTTGGCCGACCAGGTGAGCAGGCAACCGCCGTTGCGGCCGCTCGCGCCGGCGCCGCAGAGGTCGCTTTCGATGATGACGATGTCCAGCGCAGGCGCCTGCAGCTTGGCCTGGATCGCGGTCCAGAGGCCGGTGAAGCCGCCGCCGACGATGCAGACATCGGCGCTCTGTTCGCCTTGCAATGCAGGGGCCAGGTCGCCGTCGTTGAAGAGCGCCTGTTCGATCCAGAAGGGGCGCATCCGTGTGCCTTAAACGTTGCGAGCCTGCCGGTGCTCGGCGGCGCTGATTTCGAGATGGCGCAAGAAGTGCGCAAGATCGGGCATGTCGGCATCGGCCAGCTTGGCCGTGTCGTCCCATTGCCGCAGGCGCACCGCGTCCATTGCATAAGGCAGCGCCTCGAAGGCTTTCGCCTGCGCCTCGTCGAAGACGCCGCCCTGCAATTGCAGGCTTCGCTTCGAGTCGGGCGACAGCGCCTCCAGATAGCCTGGCACGCGCACGCACAGGAAGCGCTTGGCGTCCACGTGCAACCTGATCGGTTCCAGCGTGGCCGGACCGAACAGCGCGCGCAGGAACGGCAGGCAGCGGTACTGGTGCAGGTCGTCGAGCCCCTGCTGCGTCGGCGTGCCGCCGAAATCGTGCAGCAGGTGGCCCAGGTCGTGCAGCAGCGAGGCCGCGATCAGCGCGCTGCCCGCGCCCTCCTGCTCGGCCAGGTGGGCCGACTGCAGGGCGTGCTCCAGTTGCGTGACGGGCTCGCCGTCGTATTGCGCATGGCCCTTCGTCTCGAAGAGGCCGACGATGTCGTCAAGGCTCAGGCTCATGATTCTTGCGATTACCAGGGCAGCGAGTAGGTCTTGGTGTTGGTGAAGCTCTTCATCGCCTCGAGCACGCCTTCCTTGTAGCCCAGGCCCGAGTCCTTGATGCCGCCGAAGGGGGTGAGCTCCAGCCGGTAGCCCGGCACTTCGCGCACGTTGACACTGCCCACGTTCAGCTCGCGGATGAAGCGCGTGATGTAGTCGAGGCGATTGGTGCAGACCGCCGACGAGAGGCCGTAGGCCGTGCCGTTGGAAATGCGGATCGCCTCGTCGATGTTCTTGAAGCGGATCACCGGCGACACGGGACCGAAGGTCTCGTGCTTGGCCACGGTCATCTCGGGATCGACGTGGTCGAGCACCGTCGGCGAATAGAGCGCGCCGCGGCGTTCGTTGCCGTAGCGCAGCTTCGCGCCGGCGGCAATCGCTTCGTTGACCACCGCTTCGAACTGCTTGGCCGCGGCTTCGTCGATGACGGTGCCCATGTCGGTGTCGGGGTCCATTGGGTCGCCGTACTTCAGCGCGCGGGTCTTGGCGACCAGCAGTTCGACGAACTGATCAGCCACCGACTCATGCACCAGCATGCGCTTGACCGCCGTGCAGCGCTGGCCCGAGTTCTTGTACGAGCCGTTGGCGGCGAGCGTGGCGGCTTCCTCGACGTCGGCGTCTTCCATCACGATGATCGGGTCGTTGCCGCCCAGCTCCAGGATCTGGCGCTTGTAGACGGCCTTGCCCGCGATGTACTTGCCGATGGGCACGCCGCCGGTGAAGGTGACGAGATCGACGTCGGCATTGGTGAGCAGCTCGTCGGCGATCTCCTTCGGGTCGCCGGTGAGCACCGACAGCATCTGCGGCGGCAGGCCCGCTTCGTACAGGATGTCGGCCAGAAGGAAGGCCGTGAGCGGCGTCTTCTCGCTGGGCTTGAGCACGATGCGGTTGTTGGTCGCAATGGCCGGCGCCACCTTGTGGATCACCTGGTTCAGCGGATGGTTGAACGGCGTGATCGCGGTGATGGCGCCCAGCAGCGGCTCGCGCATCGTGTAGACCTTGCGGCTCTTGCCGTGGTGCGTGAGGTCGCACGAGAACACCTGGCCATCGTCCACCAGCGCCTGGTTGGCGGCGAACAGCAGCACGTCGGAGGCGCGGCCCACTTCGTACAGCGAATCCTTGCGGCACAGGCCCGATTCCATCGTGATCACGCGCGACATTTCATCGAGGCGCGAGGCGATGATCTCGCCCGCGCGCATCAGGATCTTGTAGCGCTCGTAGCGTGTGAGCGTGGGCTTGTAGTCGCGGGCGATGCGCAGCGCATTGCGCACGTCGTCCAGCGTGGCCTTGGGCACGGTGGCGATCACTTCGCCGGTGTAGGGATAGGTGACCTCGATGGTGCGGTCGCGGTGGACGCGTTCACCGGCGATGCGCAGGGCTTCGCAGTGGATGGTGCCTGGCTTCAGGATGGCTTGGCTCATGGAGTGCTCCGGGGACGTGTCTGTTCGGGTTACTGGGCGTGGTTCAGTGCAATGTCGAGCGCATCGAAGTTGCGCAGGCGCCGGCTGGCAGCGATGCCCGTCACCGGGCGGTTGCAGATGAGCGGCACGCGCTGTTCCGACACGCCGCCGTGTGAGCGCAGCGGCACTTCGAGCGCCGACAGATCGTGGCGGCTCGCCGCGGTGCCGATGACGGTGTTGCGCTCGCTCACCACCACGATGTCGCCGATGCGGTCGGGCGGCAGCTCGAAGCGCTGCGCGGCGTCCTTGCGCGAGAGCACGAGCTCCATGCCCGGCACGCGCTGGATGCGGTCGATCCAGCCCGCCACGCGCGCCTCGTCAGGTGCGTACACGGTCGCGAACGAACCGAGAGCGCCGTGGTGCACCACGTACGGGTCGGTGATCGGCAGGATCACGCGGGCCACGCCGGCGCCGTACCACTCATCGAGCACGTCCTGCAGGTAGATGACGTTGGGCGAGCCGTCGGCGCCGTGCTTGTCGTTCATGCCGTGGTCGGCGGTGACGACGATGGTGGCGCCCAGCGCATCGAGCTGCGCGAGGTAGCCGTCCATCATCGCGTAGAAGGCATTGGCCGCGGGGCTGCCCGGCGCGGCCTTGTGCTGCACGTAGTCGGTGGTCGAGAGGTACATCAGGTCCGGGCGGCGCGATTCCATCAGCTTCACGCCCGCCGCGAACACGAACTCCGACAGCTCCGCGCTGTAGACCGAGGGCACCGGCATGCCGACCATGCCGAGCACGTCGTCGATGCCGTTTTCTTCCATCGTCACCTGGTCCGACTTCTCCGACGAGAAGCAGATGCCCTTCATCTTGTGGCCCAAGAGCTTGCGCAGCTTGTCCTTGGCCGTGACCACGGCCACCTTGGCGCCCGCGTCGGCGAACGCAGCGAGCACGGTGCCGGCACGCAGGTACTTGGGGTCGTTCATCATCACTTCTTGGCCCAGCTCGCGGTCGAAGAAGTAGTTGCCGCAGATGCCATGCACCGCGGGCGGCACGCCGGTCACGATCGACAGGTTGTTGGGGTTGGTGAACGAGGGCACGACGCAATCGCCCAGCAGGTTGGCGCCGGACTTGATCATGCGATCGAAGTACGGCGCAACGCCGGCCGCGATGGCCGCATCGAGGTAGGCCGGCTCGCTGCCGTCCACGCACACGACCACGACGGGGCGTGCCATCCAGCGATAGCTTCGGGCATTGACTTCGAGTGTCTCCGGTGTCATTTCAGACTTCCTTCTGGGGTGGGTTGTTCGATGCCGCGGTCGCGTCGGAATCGGCGCGGCCGAAGGCCTTGTGCATGCGCGAGCGGCTGCCCGCGACGTGTTCACGCAACGCGCGCCCCGCCGTCTCGGGGTTGCCGCTGGCAATGGCCTCGACGATGTGGCTGTGCTCGTCGGCCGAGACGCGGAGGCCCCCGCCGCTGTCGAGCGCGCGCATTCTGAAAAGGTGCAGTTCCTTCACGAGGCGCTTGTAGGTCTCGGTGAGCTTCTTGCTGCCCGCGGTGTCCAGCAGGATCTCGTGGAACTGCAGGTTGAGTTGCGCGTATTGCTCCACGTCCTGCGCCTGGGCGGCCGAGCGCATGGCTTCGACCATGGCGCGCAGCCGCTCGATCGCGTCGGGCGCGATGGCCAGCGCCACCCGGCGGCCGATGATTTCTTCCAGCGCCTCGCGCAGTTCGTAGATTTCGTCGGCTTCTTCGAAAGCGATTTCGCGCACGAAGACGCCACGGTTCTTTTCGTTGCGCACGAGGCCGGCTTCCTCGAGCGCGCGCAGCGCCTCGCGAATCGGGCCGCGGCTGGTGTTGAAGCGCTGCGAGAGCTCGCTCTCGTTGATGCGGCTGCCCACGGGGAGCTCGCCCGTCATGATCAAACGCTCGATTTCTTCCTGCATCAGCATCGGCAACGAGCTGGATTGGAGAAATGCGAGGGCGGCGGAGTGATTGCTGGTGACCATGGGGCGTATTTTCCCGAAGAATTGAAAACTGTCAACAATCTTTTATTGACAGTCACCAATCGTCAATCTACATTCCGCTCACCGGACGGCGCTCGCCCCCTTGCGCCAAGCCAGCCCCTCACCTCTCAGTGACAGCCAGCCCTCTCAGGAGAAACAGATGACGATGAAACAAAGCACGCGCCGTCTCACGGCCGCCCTGTGTGTTGCGGCGCTCGGCCTCATGGCCGGTGCGGCGTGGGCGCAGAAGACCCCGCTGCTGGTCTATACGGCGCTCGAGACCGACGCCATGAAGCTCTACAAGGACGCCTTCGAGAAAGCCAACCCCGACATCGAAGTGAAGTGGGTGCGCGACTCCACCGGCATCGTCACCGCCAAGCTGTTGGCCGAAAAAGCCAACCCGCAGGCCGACGTGGTGGCGGGCCTGGCCGCCAGCAGCCTCGCGCTGCTGCAGCAGGAAGGCATGCTCCTTCCGTACGAACCCAAGGGCTTCAAGGAGCTGAACCCCGCGTACTCCGACAGCGCCCGTCCACCTGCCTGGGTCGGCATGGACGTGTGGGCCGCGACCATCTGCTTCAACCGCATCGAGGCGCAGAAGCTGGGCCTGCCCAAGCCCGAGAGCTGGAAGGACCTGGCCAAGCCTGTCTACAAGGGCACGATCTCGATGCCGCACCCGGCCTCCAGCGGCACCGGCTACCTCGACGTGTCGTCCTGGCTGCAGAACATGGGCGATGCCGAAGGCTGGAAGTACATGGATGCGCTGCACCAGAACATCGCGCAGTACGTGCACTCGGGCTCCAAGCCTTGCAAGCAGGCGGGCGCGGGCGAGTTCCCGATCGGCATCTCCTTCGAGTTCCGCGCGCACCAGGTGAAGAAGTCGGGCGCGCCGGTCGACCTGATCTTTCCGAAGGAGGGCCTCGGCTGGGACATCGAGGCCACCAGCCTCATGAAGACCAGCACGAAGCTGGAGCAAGGCAAGCGCTTCGCCGACTGGATGGCCAGTAAGGAAGCCAACCAGATCAGCGCGCGCTGGTGGGCCGTCGTTGCCTATCCGGGTGTCGTGTCGAAGCTCGAAGGCATTCCCGACAACTACGAAAAGCTGCTCGCCAAGAACGACATCAACTGGGCAGCGAAGAACCGTGAGCGCATCCTGGCCGAGTGGAGCAGGCGCTACGAAGGCAAGGCCGAACCGAAATAAGGCTTGCTCGCCCCCAGGCTGCGCGAACTTCGTGTCGCTTCTCCAACCCCCTACCGGGGGCGACACCTGCGGCCCGGCGAAGCCGGTTCCGCGGTGTCCCACGAAGCAACCCGATACGTCCACGGCCTTTTTCAAATCCGCGACGCCGAGCCCTGCGGCGCCCCAACGACGAGTGCGAAAAATGGACATGACCGACACCCGATTCATCACCAGCCCCGTGTCCACAGCCGCCCCCGCGGCGCTGGAGATCATTGGCGTCCGCAAGGACTTCGAGACCTTCAGCGCACTGCGCGATGTGCACCTGCGCGTGAACCCCGGCGAGATGCTGTGTTTTCTCGGCCCCTCGGGCTGCGGCAAGACCACGCTCTTGCGCATCATCGCGGGCCTGGAGACGCAGACCGCCGGCCAGATCCTGCAGAACGGCAAGGACGTCTCGTGGCTCTCGCCGGACAAGCGCGACTACGGCATCGTGTTCCAGTCGTACGCGCTCTTTCCCAATCTGTCGATTGCCGAGAACATCGGCTATGGCCTCGTCAACAGCCGCGCCAAACGCGGCGAGATCAAGGCGCGTGTCGAGGAGTTGCTCAAGCTCGTCGGCCTGCCGACCTCCGGCAACAAGTATCCGAGCCAACTCTCCGGTGGCCAGCAGCAGCGCGTAGCCCTCGCCCGCGCGCTCGCCACGCGCCCCGGCCTCCTGCTGCTCGACGAGCCGCTCTCGGCGCTCGACGCGCTGGAGCGCATTCGCCTGCGCGGTGAGATCCGCCGGCTGCAGAAGCAGGTCGGCATCACCACCATCATGGTCACGCACGACCAGGAAGAAGCGCTGTCGATGGCCGACCGCATCGTGGTCATGAACCACGGCGTGATCGAGCAGGTCGGCACCCCCATGGAGGTCTACGAACAACCTGCCACCCCTTTCGTGGCGGACTTCGTGGGCAAGGTCAACGTGCTGCGCTCGGTGGCGCTGGGCAACCACCGCTTCCAGGTCGGCGACATGGAACTCGAATGCGATGCCTGCGATGGCGCCTTCGATCCCGGCGAAGCCGTCAACCTCTACCTGCGACCCGAAGACCGCGCGGTCGAGCACCTGGGTGACGACACGCCCAACCGGCTGCAGGCCAGGGTCACCAAGGTCGAATTCCTCGGCGGCCTCTGCATCGCCGAGGTGACGGCCGATGCGCTGCACGGACAGGTGCTCGGCCTGCACTTCTCGCTCAACCAGTTGCACGACCTGGACATCCGCGAGGGCAACACCATCGACATCGCACTGCGCGCCAACCGCATCCGCGCTTTCTCGGCCGCACGCACGCCCAAGCCATGAACACGCTGGCCCACCCTTCCGTCGTGAAGGCCTCCTCGTTCGCCGCGCGGCCCGCGATGCGCTGGAGCCGCGACGAAACCATCGCGCGCGCCATCCTGTTCGTGGTGATGGTGATGCTGTTCGTGTTTCTCATCGCACCGCTGGTCACAATCCTCGCGCACGCGGTGCAGGACAAGAACGGCCGCTTCGTTGGCCTCGCCCACTTCATCACCTACTTCCAGACGCCGAGCCTGCTGCGCGCGGCCTGGAACTCGGTCTGGGTGTCGGCGGCGGTGGTGATGATCTCGGTGCCCATCGCCTTCGTGTTCGCCTACGCGCTCACACGCAGCCGAATGCCGGCGCCGCTGAAGGCGGTGTTCCGCCTCATCGCGCTGATCCCGCTGCTCGCGCCCTCGCTGCTGTCGGCCATCTCGTTCGTGCAGTGGTTCGGCAACCAGGGCGCGCTCAAGTTCCTTCTGGGCGGCATGTCGATCTACGGCGCGCCGGGGATCATCCTGGCCGAGGTCTACAACACCTTTCCGCACGCGCTGATGATCCTGGTCACCGCGCTGTCGCTGGCCGACGGCCGGTTGTACGAAGCAGCGGCCGCGCTGCGCACGCGGCCGTTCCGCCAGTTCATGACGATCACGCTGCCCTCGTGCAAGTACGGTCTCATCAGCGCGGCCACGGTGGTCTTCACCTACGTGGTGAGCGACTTCGGCGCGCCCAAGGTCATCGGCGGCAACTTCAACGTGCTGTCGGTCGACGTGTTCAAGCAGGTGGTGGGGCAGCACAACTTCTCCATCGGTG
The DNA here is from genome assembly GCF_030815625.1 of Variovorax sp. W1I1. Lineage (NCBI taxonomy): Bacteria > Pseudomonadati > Pseudomonadota > Betaproteobacteria > Burkholderiales > Comamonadaceae > Variovorax > Variovorax sp. W1I1. The sequence continues at coordinate 4,214,272 of NZ_JAUSWZ010000001.1, forward strand.
CGGTGGTGGGCATGTTGCTGCTCTTGCCCTCGATCGTCTCGTTCGTCATCGACTACGTGGTGCGGCGCAAGCTGAAGGCGCAGCTCACCGCCCGCTCGGTGCCCTACAGCCCCAAGCGCCGCAAGGTGGCCGACACTCTGCTCACGCTCTTCTGCACTGTCGTGTGCGGCCTCTTGCTGGCCACCATCGGCATGGCGATCTACACCTCGCTGATTTCGCTCTGGCCCTACGACCTGTCGTTCACGCTCAAGCACTACCACTTCGTGCTGGTCGAGAGCGACATGGCCGCGGCCTACGGCAACAGCCTGCTGGTGGCGATGGTCACCGCGGTGGCCGGCTCGCTCATCGTCTTCATCGGCGCCTACCTCATCGAGAAGACCCGCAACCTCGGCTTCATGCGCAAGGGCATGCACCTGATGGCAGTGCTGTCGATGGCGGTGCCGGGCCTGGTGCTGGGTCTCGGCTACGTGATGTTCTTCAACCATCCGGCCAATCCGCTGAACTTTCTGTACCAGACGATGGCGATCCTCATCATCTCGATGGTGGTGCACTACTACACCTCGAGCCACCTCACGGCGGTGACGGCGCTCAAGCAGATCGACAACGAGTTCGAAGCCGTCTCGGCCTCGCTCAAGGTGCCGTTCTTCAAGACCTTCCTGCGGGTGACGGTGCCGGTGTGCCTGCCGGCCATCCTCGATATCGGGCGCTACTTCTTCGTGGTGTCGATGGCCAGCCTCTCGTGCGCCATCTTTCTCTACACGCCCGAGACCATCCTCGCCTCGGTCGCGATCATGCATCTGGACGACGCCGGCGACATCGGCCCGGCATCGGCGCTCGCGAGCCTGATCGTGGTCACTTCCACGCTCGTGTGCATCGCCTACTCGCTGCTGACCCGCGTGCTGCTCGCGCGCACGCAAGCCTGGCGCAACCTCGCCCGCGGCTGAACACACAACGCATCTCTCTCATTTCCTTTCCCCGCCTGGAGACACCATGAGTCAAACGCCCTACCCCATCCTGCTCACCCCCGGCCCCCTGACCACCTCGGACCGCACACGCCAAGCGATGCTGCGCGACTGGGGATCGTGGGACGCCGACTTCAACCAGATCACCGCGCGCATCCGCAAGGAGGTGCTGAACATCGTGCACGGCACGGGCACGCACGAATGCGTTCCGCTGCAGGGCAGCGGAACCTTTTCGGTGGAAGCGGCCATCGGCACCATCGTGCCGCGCAACGGGCATGTGCTGGTGCCGAGCAACGGCGCGTACTGCCAGCGCCTGGCGAAGATCTGCAAGGTGCTCGGCCGCAAGCTGACCACCATCGACTACACCGAGGAAAAGCAGGTCTCGCCGGCCGACGTCGATCGCGCGCTCGCAGCCGACCCCAGCATCACCCACGTGGCCGTGGTGCATTGCGAAACGGGCGCCGGCGTGCTCAATCCGCTGCACGAGATCGCGCTGGTTGTCGCCAAGCACGGCCGCGGCCTGATCATCGATGCGATGAGCTCCTTCGGCGCACTCGAGATCGATGCGCGCAAGACGCCCTTCGATGCGGTCGTCGCCGCCTCGGGCAAGTGCCTCGAAGGCGTGCCAGGCATGGGCTTCGTCGTCATCAAGCGCAGCACGCTCGATAAGTGCGAGGGCAACTGCCACTCGCTGAGCATGGACCTGTACGACCAGTGGGTGTACATGGAGAAGACCACGCAATGGCGCTTCACGCCGCCCACGCACGTGGTGGCGGCGCTCGACACCGCCATTGCGCAGTACATCGAGGAAGGCGGCCTCGCCGCGCGCGGCGCCCGCTATGCGCGCAACTGCAAGGGCCTCATCGACGGGCTGGCCGCGCTGGGCTTCAGGAGCTTTCTCGACCCTGCGATCCAGGCGCCGATCATCATCACCTTCCACGCGCCCGACGATGGCAACTACGACTTCAAGACCTTCTATCAAGAGGTCAAGAAGCGCGGCTACATCCTCTACCCGGGCAAGCTGACGCAGGTGGAAACCTTCCGCGTGGGCTGCATGGGGCACTTCGGCGAGGCCGGCATTCCGGGTGCGGTCGCGGCGATTGCGGACACGCTCAAGGCCATGGGCATCCAGCAGGTATCGGCGGCGCCTGTCGCGGCCTGATCGCACGGCGTCCGGCCTCGCGAGGCCGGCAGGCCGGCATATTGCAGTACCGGTCCTACACCGGAGGGGACGCCGCGCTTCGCATAATCCCCCGCATGACGGCGCTCAGCAGCGACATTCCCGCCCGGCTGGACCGCCTGCCCTGGTCGCGCTGGCACTGGCGCGTGGTCATCGCGCTGGGCGTGGCATGGATCCTGGACGGCCTGGAGGTCACGCTGGTGGGCTCCATCGGCGCGGTGCTCGAGCGGCCCGACACGCTGGGCCTCACGGCGGGTGAGATCGGCTGGTCGGGGTCCATCTACATTGCGGGTGCCGTCGTCGGCGCGCTCGTCTTCGGACGGCTCACCGACCGGCTCGGGCGCAAGAAGCTGTTCCTCATCACGCTGGCGGTCTACACCGTGGGCACGCTGGCCACGGCCTTCTCACCCGACTTCGCTTTCTTCGCGCTGTGCCGCTTCGTCACGGGCCTGGGCATCGGCGGCGAGTACGCGGCCATCAATTCGGCCATCGACGAACTCATTCCGGCGCGGGTGCGCGGGCGCGTCAACCTCGCGATCAACGGCAGCTTCTGGATCGGCGCGGCACTGGGCGCGGCGCTCAGCCTCGTGCTGCTCGACGCGCGCGTGATCGGCCCGGTGTGGGGCTGGCGCGCGGGCTTCGCCTTGGGCGCGGTGCTGGCGGTGGCGATCCTGCTGGTGCGGCGCCATGTGCCCGAAAGCCCGCGCTGGCTCATCGCGCACGGGCGTGTCGACGAGGCCGAACGCATCGTGGCGGGCATCGAGCGCGAAGTCCAGGCGCAGCACGGACCGCTGCCGGCGCCGCGAGGCCACGTGAACTACACGGCCGCGCGGGCGAACAGCCCCTCGATGCGCGAAGTGGCGCGCGTGCTGCTGCGGCGCTACACGGCGCGCAGCGTGGTGGCTGCGGCGCTGATGATCTCGCAGGCCTTCTTCTACAACGCGATCTTCTTCACCTACGCGCTGGTGCTCACCCGTTTCTACGGCGTGCCCGAGGGCCGCGTGGCGCTCTACATCTTTCCATTTGCGCTCGGCAACGTGCTCGGGCCGCTGCTGCTGGGGCCGTTGTTCGACAGCGTGGGCCGGCGCCGGATGATCGCGCTCACCTATGTGTTCGCCGGTGTCGGCCTCGCGCTCACGGGCTGGGCCTTCATGAACGGCTGGCTCGATGCGCGCAGCCAGGCGCTGTGCTGGTCGGCGGTGTTCTTCCTCGCCTCTGCCGCGGCGAGTTCGGCCTACCTGACGGTCAGCGAAGTGTTCCCGCTCGAGATGCGCGCCATGGCCATCGCGATCTTCTATGCCATCGGCATGGGCGCAGGCGGCTTCGTGGCACCGGTACTGTTCGGCGAACTGATCGAGACCGGCAGCCGCGGCGCGGTGATGGCGGGCTACCTGATCGGCGCGGCGCTGGTCATCGTCGCGGGACTGCTCGCGCTGCGCTATGCGGCAGATGCGGAGCGCAAGCCGCTGGAGGAAGTGGCGCCGCCGCTGTCGTCGGAAGCAGGCGGCGAGCGCTGAGCGGCGCTACAGCGCGCAGGTCCTGAAGCCGAAGAAGCCGTCGTCTCGTTCCGGCAGCGCAAAGCTCCGGCGGCGCGGCGAACGAAGCCGCGCACGCGTGGCGAACGATGCACCGCGCAGCACGCGCGCCCGACCGAAGGCAGCCACCGGATCGAACTCACCGCCCGCGCTCCAGGGGTCGGCCCGGAACCCGGGCCATGGCTGCAGCGTGCCCGCCGTCCACTCGTGCACATCGGCCCAGCGGAAGCCTCGCCGCGCGGCCGTGTGCGCCGCGATTTCCCACTCGACCTCGGTCGCGATGCGGCGCCCGGCCCAGCGCGCCCAGGCGTCGGCCTCCCACCAGCTCAGGTGCACCGCGCTGTGGTGCCCCGCCGCGCGCACGGTGACGCCGAAGCGGTGCTGCAGCACCGAGCCGCCGGTGCCGTTGCGCGCCACGCCGATCTGCTCGACATGGCGCGGCCCGCGCCGCCCCTCGACCTGCGCGGCCAGCCAGCGCCAGCCTTCGGGATGCCACAGCTCCTCGCGGTCGTAGCCGCCGTCGTCGACGAATTCGATGTACTGGTTCCAGGTGACGGGCTGTGCATCGATCTCGAACTCGGGCACGTCGATGCGGTGCACGGCGCGCTCCTGCGCAAAGGCGAAGCCGCTCTCGGGCAGGCCCAGTTCCCAGCGCGTGGCGGGCACCAGGAGCGGCTCGCGCGTGACGGCGATGGGCGCCTGCTCGATGCCAAGCGGCAGCCCGAGCGTTTGCGCCATCACCACGAACTGCTCGCCGCGCAGGTCCTCGTGGAACAGCGCGAGGCGGTAGAAGTAGAGGCCCGCGTCGGTCTCGGCCGCGTGCTCGAGCAGCTCGAGCGTGCTCTCCAGCGTCTCGAGCAGGTAGGCCTTGGTCTGGCCGAGGTAAGGCAGGTCGGCCGACCAGCGGCGGCCGGGCGAACTGTGCGCCGGGTTCCACCAGTCGTCGGCACTCGGTTCGATGGCCGCGAGGCGCGTGGGCCGCACCGGGCAGTCGATGCCGAAGGCGCGCTGCGTGTTGCGGCCGATCCACCACTCGGCGAACCAGCCGATGTGCCCAGCCAGCCACACCGGAGGCACCACGCCCTCTTCTTCGGGCACGGGCGGCACGGCGAGGGCTTCGGAGCCCAGCGCCTCTTCGTACAGGGAGAGCAGGTGGAGCGTGTGGTTGCGCGCGTCGATCAGGGCCAGCGAGAGCAGGTCGCGGCCAGCGCTGCGAATCTCGGGAGCGTCGATCGACCACGATGCCGCCCCGGCGGCAGACGGTGTGTGTCGCGGTGTCTGGGCCATGGCGACATTATGAACAGCCGACGACCCTGGGTACGCCCTCAAGGAACTTTCCGGCTACACCGATAGAATCCGCACCGCCTCACGCACCCGACCCACTGGCACACAAGGCCAGCGCGTTGGGTGCCGTCGTATCTGGAGGCTCCCAATACAAAAATGGAGATGTAATGCAAGGCTTGCTCAAGCTGTCCCGGGCCATCGACTGGCTCAATGCCCAGGTGGGCAAATACGCGATATGGCTGATCCTGGCCGCTACCGCGATCAGTGCCATCAACGCCATCGTGCGCAAGGTGTTCAACACAAGCTCCAACGCCTTCCTCGAAGTGCAGTGGTATCTGTTTGCCTGGTCGTTTCTCATAGCCGCCGGCTACACACTGCTGCACCGGGAACACGTGCGCATCGACGTGGTCAACAGCCGCCTGAGCAAACGCAAGCAGGTGTGGATCGACATCATCGGTTTCACCTGCTTCCTGACGCCGCTGTGCATCACGGTGCTCTATCTGTCGACGCCGGTGGTCTTGCAGATGTACAACTCGGGCGAAATGTCGGGCAACTCGGGCGGCCTGATCCGCTGGCCCGTGTGGGCTGCGCTGCCGGTGGGCTTTGGCTTGCTGCTGCTGCAAGGCTGGTCGGAGCTCATCAAGCGCATTGCGTTCCTGCGCGGCGAAGGCCCGGACCCCATGGGCCGCCTGACCGACAAGACGGCCGAAGCCGAACTGATCGAGGCCTTGCGCCTTCAGGCCGAGGTGGACGCCGCCAAGGCCGCCGCCGCGACGGGCAACGCCCCGAAGCCGCAACACTGAACGGCCGACGAGACATAAAACCATGGAATTCATCGTTGCCAATTTCGCCCCGATCATGTTCGCGGGGCTCATCTGCTTCCTGCTGCTGGGTTTCCCGGTGGCGTTCAGCCTCGGGGCCTGCGGCCTCTTCTTCGGTTTCGTCGGCATCGAGCTCGGCGTGTTCCAGTCGTCGGTGATGGCGTGGCTGCCGCAGCGGCTGATCGGCATCATGGCCAACGACACGCTGCTGGCCGTGCCCTTCTTCACGCTCATGGGGCTCATACTCGAGCGAAGCGGCATGGCCGAGGACTTGCTCGACACGGTCGGCCAGGTCTTCGGTCCGATGCGCGGCGGCCTCGCGCTGGCGGTGATCTTCGTCGGCGCGCTGCTGGCGGCGACCACCGGCGTGGTGGCTGCCTCGGTCATCTCGATGGGCCTGATCTCGCTGCCGATCATGCTGCGCTACGGCTACGACCGGCGCCTGTCCAGCGGCGTCATCGCCGCCTCGGGCACGCTCGCGCAGATCATCCCGCCCTCGCTGGTGCTGATCATCATGGCCGACCAGCTCGGCAAGAGCGTCGGCGACATGTACAAGGGCGCCTTCCTGCCCGGCTTCATGCTGATGGGCCTGTACGTGCTGTACGTCGTGTTCCTCGCGATCTTCAAGCCCACGCACGTGCCCGCGCTGCCGCCCGAGGCACGCACCTTCCGCGAACCCAACGGCGGCGGCGGCTACGCCTCGCTGGTGGGCATCACCGCGCTGTCGGCGGTGGTGGCCGTGGTGCTGGCGCGCAACATGGAATTGGTGCACACCTGGTTCCAGGGCCACGAAGTGACCTCGGTGGCGACCGACGAAAAGGTCGTCGTCGCCATGTGCGGCGGCGTGTTCGTGGCGCTGGTGATCGCACTGATCAACAAGGGCCTGAAGCTCAACCTCTTGTCGCGCCTGGCCGAGCGGGTCACCTTCGTGCTGATTCCGCCGCTGCTGCTGATCTTCCTGGTGCTGGGCACCATCTTCCTGGGCGTGGCCACGCCGACCGAAGGCGGCGCGATGGGTGCCATGGGCGCGCTCGTCATGGCCTGGGTCCGCCGTCGCATGAGCTTCTCGCTGCTCAAGCAGGCGCTGGGCTCGACCACGCGGCTCTCCAGCTTCGTGATGTTCATCCTGGTCGGCGCGACGGTGTTCAGCCTGGTGTTCCAGGCCGCGGACGGCCCGATCTGGGTGGAGCATCTGCTGACGTCACTGCCCGGCGGACCGGTGGGCTTTTTGATCGCGGTGAACGTGCTGGTGTTCTTCCTGGCGTTCTTCCTCGATTACTTCGAGCTGTCGTTCATCGTGGTGCCGCTCCTGGCCCCCGTAGCGCACAAGATGGGCATCGACCTCATCTGGTTCGGCGTGCTGCTCGCGGTGAACATGCAGACCTCGTTCATGCACCCGCCCTTCGGCTTCGCGCTCTTCTTCCTGCGCTCGGTCGCACCCGAGAAACAGTACGTGGACCGCGTGACGCAGAAGGTCATGGAGCCCGTGACGACGATGCAGATCTACAAGGGCGCGATCCCGTTCGTGCTGATCCAGCTCACCATGGTGGGCATCCTGATCGCGTTCCCGCAGATCGTGACGGGCAGCCTCGACAAGGAGGTGAAGGTCAACATGGAGGACATCGGTGCGCAGATGCGCGACAGCCTGAAGTCCGACGAAGGCGCAACGCCGACCGACCCCTACGGTGGCCCCGAAGAGGCCGCGCCAGGCGCCGAGCCGAAGACCGAGCCGAGCGCGCCGGGTGCAGCCGCACCCCCGGCGCCGGAACCCTCGGTGGAAAGCACCGAGAGCGATCCGATGAAGGCCATGCAGGACGCGCTCAAGGCGCAGAACCCCAAGCCCTGAGCGGCAAACACCGCCTCCTCCCCAGGAGGCGCCCCATGAAAAAAAGGCCGGCCCGCGCAAGCGGACCGGCCTTTTTGCTGCACGCCGCCGGCAAGCCGGCGGCGGTGCATCGCATCAGATCTTGACCGAGTTCATGTACTGGTTGAACGGGTACTCCGAGAAGCGGTTCCACAGGATCTGGTCGCGCTGGAAGGCGCGCATGTCCTGGTGGATCTTCTTGAAGTCGGCCGACTTGGCTTCGTGCTCGGCGAACACTTCCATCGAGGCCTTGAAGCCCGCGTCCATCACGGCCTTGGGGAACGGCTTGAGCTGCGTCTTGGCGGCCACGAGGCGCTTGATCGCGAGCGGGTTGAAGGCGTCGTACTTGGCGATCATGTCGCGCGCGGCAACCTTGGTGGCCGCATCGAGGATGGCCTTGTTCTCGTCCGACAGCTTGGCGTAGGCCTTGTTGTTGATGAAGAACTCCAGGTCGGCGCCGCCTTCCCACCAGCCGGGGTAGTAGTAGTACGGGGCGACCTTGTTGAAGCCCAGCTTCTCGTCGTCGTAGGGGCCGACGAACTCGGCGGCGTCCAGCGTGCCCTTTTCGAGCGCCTGGTAGATATCGCCCGCGGGCATGTTCTGCGACACCACGCCCAGCTTGGCCATCGCCTCGCCGAACACGCCGCCGCCCATGCGCATCTTCAGGCCCTTCAGGTCTTCGACGGTCTTGATTTCCTTGCGGTACCAGCCGCCCATCTGCGTGCCGGTGTTGCCGGCGCTGGCGGTGCGGAAGTTGTACTGCGCGAAGAAGGCGTCCAAGAGCTTGCGGCCGTTGCCGTACTCTTTCCACGAATCGGTCTGGCGTGCGGTGAGGCCGAAGGGCACGGCGCAGCTGAACGCGAAAATCGGGTCCTTGCCGGTGAAGTAGTAGGCGGCGGTTTGCGCCATTTCGAGCGTGTCGCCCTGCAGCGCATCGACCACGCCGAATGCGGGCATCAGTTCACCGGCCGGATGGACCGAGATTTCGAACTTGCCGCCCGACAGTGCCTTGACTGTTTTCGAGAGCATTTCGGCACTGCCGAAAATGGTGTCGAGCGAACGGGGAAAGCTGGACGCGAGACGCCAGCGAATCGCAGATTGCGCGTGAACGGCCGGCGCAATGCCGGCGGCCAAAACGCCGGCGATGCCCGCGTTTTTGATGAGGGAACGACGATCCATTGAATGCACTCCGAGTTCTTGGGAAAAACGAAACGCGGCTTGTGACCGCGTTGGGGACTTTTGTATAAGTCTTCTTGATTGTAAAAACCGCCTTACAGGCGTCCGGCGGGGGTTTACCCTGCGACGGTGCCGAAGCGTTGCGCGATCGAAGCCGCAATGCCCGTTGCATCGAGCCCGATCGATGCGAGCAGCTTGGCCGGGTCGCCGTGTTCGATGAAACGGTCGGGCAGGCCCAGTTGCAGCACCGGTTTCTGTACGTTGGCGGCCTGCAAGGCCTCGAGCACCGCACTGCCCGCGCCGCCCATCGTGGCGCCCTCTTCGAGCGTGACGATGGCATCGTGCGTGCCCGCCACCTGCAGCAGCAATTCGACGTCGAGCGGCTTGGCCCAGCGCATGTTGACCACCGTGGCATCGAGCGATTCGGCCGCGGTGAGCGCCGGGTACAGCAGCGAGCCGAACGCGAGGATCGCGATGCGCCTGCCCTCGCGGCGCACCTCGCCCTTGCCCAGGGGCAGCGGATCGAGCGTGAGATGCGGCGCGACGCCGGCACCCGCGCCGCGCGGATAGCGCACCGCCACCGGATGGTTTTGCTCGTAGGCGCTCGTGAGCAACTGGCGCAGCTCGCGTTCGTCCGCGGGACAGGCGATGCTCATGTTGGGAATGCAGCGCAGGAACGGGATGTCGTAGGCACCCGCATGCGTGGCGCCGTCAGCGCCGACGAGGCCCGCGCGGTCGAGCGCGAACACCACCGGCAGGTTCTGGATCGCGACGTCGTGGATCAGCTGGTCGTACGCGCGCTGCAGGAAGGTCGAGTAGATCGCGACCACCGGCTTCAGGCCTTCGCACGCCAGGCCGGCCGCGAAGGTCACCGCGTGCTGCTCGGCGATGCCGACGTCGTAGTAGCGATCGGGGAAGCGCTGCTCGAACTCCACGAGCCCCGAGCCTTCGCGCATCGCGGGCGTGATGCCCACGAGCCGGCCGTCGTGCGCGGCCGTGTCGCACAGCCACTGGCCGAACACCTGCGTGAAGGTCTGCTTGGCCACCGCGGCGGACTTGACGAGGCCCACCTGCGGATCGAACTTGCCCGGCCCGTGGTAGGCCACCGGATCGGCCTCTGCCAGCTTGTAGCCCTGCCCCTTCTTCGTGACCACGTGCAGGAACTGCGGGCCGCTCAGGTGCTTGAGGTTCTCGAGCGTCGGCACCAGCGAATCGAGGTCGTGGCCGTCGATCGGGCCGACGTAGTTGAAGCCGAACTGCTCGAACAGCGTGGCTGGCACCACCATGCCCTTGGCATGCTGCTCGAAGCGCTTGGCGAGTTCGAAGAGCGGCGGCGCGGCGCGCAGCACGCTCTTGCCGACGTTCTTGGCGGCGGCGTAGAAATTGCCGCTCATCAGCTGCGCGAGGTAGCGGTTGAGCGCGCCCACCGGCGGGCTGATCGACATGTCGTTGTCGTTCAGGATCACCAGCAGCTTGCAGTCGCACACGCCCGCGTTGTTGAGCGCCTCGAAGGCCATGCCGGCCGTGAGCGCGCCGTCGCCGATGATGGCCACGGTGTAGCGGTCTTCGCCCTTCTGCTTGGCGGCCATGGCCATGCCGAGCGCGGCCGAGATGCTGGTGGACGAGTGCGCGGTACCGAAGGTGTCGTACTCGCTCTCGCTCCTCTGCGGAAAGCCAGAGATGCCGCCGATCTGCCTGAGCGTGGGCATGCGCTCGCGCCGGCCGGTGAGAATCTTGTGCGGATAGGTCTGGTGGCCCACGTCCCACACCAGCCGGTCGTGCGGCGTGTTGAACACGTGGTGCAGCGCGACCGTGAGCTCGACCGTGCCGAGGTTGGAACTCAGGTGGCCGCCGGTGCGCGAAACGTTGTCGAGCACGCAGGCGCGCACCTCGTCGGACAGCTGCCGCAGCTGTGCGCGGTCGTACTGGCGGATCGGCGAAGGGTCGTGGAGAGTGGGAAGCAACGGAGCCATGTGGGATTTGTTCTTTTCTAGCGGTCGCGGTCGACCACCATGTGTGCGAGAGCGCGCAGGGCGGCGGTGTCGGCCAGGCCGCTCTTGGTCAGGGCAGCGAGCGCATCGGCCAGCAGTTGGCGAGCCTGCGTGCGTGCGCCGTCGAGGCCGAGCAGCGACACGTAGGTGGGCTTGTCGGCAGCGGCGTCCTTGCCGGCCGTCTTGCCCAGGGTTTGCGAATCGGCGGTGACGTCGAGGATGTCGTCCACCACCTGGAATGCGAGGCCGATGGCTGCGCCGTAGTCGCGCAACGCCACCAGCGCAGCGGCACTCACGTTGCCGCACGCAGCGCCCATCTCGACGCTGCCCTGCAGCAGCGCGCCGGTCTTCAGGCGGTGCATTTCGCGCAGCTGGGTTTCGTTGAGTGCGATGCCGACGCTGGCCAGGTCGATCGCCTGGCCGCCTGCCATGCCCTGGCTGCCGGCGGCGCGCGCGAGCAGGCGGCACAGCGTGGCCTGCGTGGCCGCGGGAACCTCGTCGCCCTCGGGCGTCAGCAGTTCGAAGGCCAGGGCCTGCAGCGCGTCGCCGGCGAGCAGCGCATCGGCTTCGCCGAACTTCACATGCACCGTGGGCTTGCCACGGCGCAGCACGTCGTTGTCCATGCAGGGCAGGTCGTCGTGCACCAGCGAATAGGCGTGGATCAGTTCGGCGGCGCAGGCCGCGCGCAGCGCAGCGCCTTCATTGCCGCCGACCGCCTCGCTGGCCGCGAGCACCAGGAGCGGCCGCAGGCGCTTGCCGCCGTCGAGCACCGCGTAGCGCATCGCATCGCCCAGCAGTACCGGCGCCTCGACGCCGACCCAGCGCGACAGCGCCGCTTCGACACGCGCCAGGTGCGGTTCGCTCCAGCCGGCGAGCCGGGCGGCGGTCCAGTCGGTCATGGTGGCCGCGTTCATTCGGCCGTCCAGACCTTGAGGCTGCCCGCGTCGAGCACCTTGATCTGGTCTTCGACCGCCTGCAGCTTGTCGCGGCAGAAGGCGAGCAATGCGGCGCCGCGCTGGTAGCTGCCCAGGAGCTGATCGAGCGGCAACTGGCCCGATTCGAGTTCTGCAACCAGTTGTTCCAGTTCCTGAAGCCCGGCTTCGTAACTGACGGGCAACGGCCCCGTATCGGGCGTGGCCGCCGGGCTGGAAGAGGAAGGGGAAGGCACCTTGGGCATGCAACGGAACGTGGGTGAAACGGGGCATTTTAGGACGGGGACCGAATCGGACGGCGGCCGCCGCCGGGCCGCCCCAAGGCGGGCCGCGCCTCCCCCTCGGGGGGTGGCGAATTACACGAAGCAAAGCGCAGTGAAAAGCCGGGGGGCTAAAAGATGCCCCCGGGTACAATGCGAACCCTTCTTGTTGGCAAAAACCAGCACACCTCTCGGGCCGTTGACTCTTTCAGCCGGCGCCTTCCGTTACTTCCTTTTCTCTCCCTGTGGGGAGCTTGGTCAGGTCCTCCATGTCTGATTTAAGTCTTCAACTGCAGCAGGCCGCGAGCCAACTTCCAGTTTCCGCGTATTTCGACGAGGCCCTGTACGCCCGCGAAATGCAGAACCTTTTTGCGCGAGGGCCCCGCTATGTCGGCCATCGCCTCGCCGTGCCCGAAATGGGCAACTTTCACACCCTGCCGCAGGAGCACCAGGGCCGCGCGCTGGTCCACACGCCCAAGGGCGTGGAGCTGATCTCCAATGTGTGCCGCCACCGCCAGGCGCTGATTCTTCAGGGCCGCGGCCAGTTGGACAATCAGGCCGGCGGCAACATCGTCTGCCCGCTGCACCGCTGGACCTATGCCGCGAGCGATGCGCGCACCACCGGCACGCTGATCGGCGCCCCGCATTTCGATCAGGACCCGTGCCTGAACCTGCACAACTACCCGCTCACCGAATGGAACGGCCTCCTGTTCGAGAAGAATTCGGACGGCACCGGCCGCGATGTGGCCGCCGACATGCGCGGCCTGGGCCCGCAGGCCGACCTCGACTTCTCGGGCTACGCGCTCGACCGCGTCGAGCTGCACGAGTGCAACTACAACTGGAAGACCTTCATCGAGGTCTACCTCGAGGACTACCACGTCGGCCCGTTCCACCCAGGCCTCGGCAGCTTCGTCACCTGCGACGACCTGCGCTGGGAGTTCAACCAGAACTATTCGGTGCAGACCGTGGGCGTGGCCAACCGCCTTGGCCGCGCGGGCAGCCCGGTCTACCAGAAGTGGCAGGAGCAGTTGCTCAAGTACCGCGACGGCAAGCCGCCGAAGTACGGCGCGATCTGGCTCACCTATTACCCGCACGTGATGGTCGAGTGGTATCCGCATGTGCTCACCGTGTCGACGCTGCATCCGGTGAGCCCGACCAAGACGCTCAACATGGTCGAATTTTTCTACCCCGAGGAAATCGTCGCCTTCGAGCGCGAGTTCGTCGAGGCCCAGCAGGCCGCCTACATGGAAACCTGCGTGGAAGACGACGAGATCGCCGAGCGCATGGACGCCGGCCGCCGCGCGCTGATGCTGCGCGGCGACAACGAGACCGGCCCGTACCAGAGCCCGATGGAAGACGGCATGCAGCAGTTCCACGAGTGGTACAAGGCCGCGATGCAGAGCTCCTGAGTCGATGACTGCCGCATCGACGGGTGTTCTGGGAACACCGCGGAACCGGCTTTGCCGGGCCGCTGGTGTTGCCCCCGGTGAGGGGGTTGGAGAAGCGACACGAAGTGCGCGAAGCCTGGGGGAGAGTCAATAGTGCAAGCGCTCTGGATGGTGCTCGGCGCCTTTTTGTTCGCGACGATGAGCGTGGTCGTGAAGGTCGCCTCGCAGTGGTTCAACAGCGGCGAGATGGTGCTGGGCCGCGGCCTCATCGGCATCGTTTTCCTATGGCTGCTGGCGCGCAAGATGCGCGTCTCGCTCGCCACCAAATACCCCGGCATGCACGCCTGGCGCAGCACCATCGGCGTGATCTCGCTGGGCGCATGGTTCTACGCCATCGCGCACATGCCGCTCGCCACAGCCGTCACGCTCAACTACATGAGCAGCGTGTGGGTCGCGGCCTTCCTCATCGGCGGCGCGCTGCTCGCGTGGGTGCCGGTGCCCGGACGCGACGGCCGCGTGGCGCGCCCGCCGCTGCAGGGCGCGCTCGCGATGACCGTGCTCGCAGGCTTCATCGGCGTGGTGCTCATGCTCAAGCCCACGGTCAGCGGCAACGAAGGCTTCGCGGGCATGCTGGGCCTCTTGTCGGGCCTTACTGCCGCCTTCGCCTACATGCAGGTGGTGGCGCTCTCGCGCATCGGCGAGCCCGAGCTGCGCACGGTGTTCTATTTCGCAGTCGGCTCGGCCGTCGCCGGAGCCTTCGCCACGGCGGCCACTGGGTTTTCGGGCGGCAGTTCGTGGACGTGGCAGCATGCGCTGTGGCTGCTGCCTATCGGCCTGCTCGCCGCCCTTGGGCAACTCTGCATGACGCGCGCCTACGCCACGGCCAAGACAGAAGCCGGCACCCTCGTGGTGGCCAACCTGCAGTACTCGGGCATCATCTTCGCGGCGTTCTACAGCGTGGTGGTGTTCGATGACCGCATCGATGCCACCGGATGGGCCGGCATGGCGCTCATCGTGGTGAGCGGCATCGCGGCCACCGTGCTGCGCCAGCGGGCGGTGCCCAAGGCGCCGGCCGAAGAACACTGAAGACAACCTCTCCGAAGGAGATCACGACCATGTACACCACCCTCGTCGGCGTCGAACAACTCCAGCAACTGCAGACCAGCGACACGCCCCACATGGTGTTCGACTGCAGCTTCGAACTCATGAAGCCCGAGGCCGGCCCAGAGCTCTATGCCGCGGCCCACATTCCCGGCGCGCTGTACGCCAACCTGGACACCGACCTGAGCGCCAAGCATGGCCTGCCCGGCGCGCACGGCGACGTGGTCGTCGCGCAGGAAGACGGCGTGCCCGCGTCGGGCGGCCGCCATCCGCTGCCCAGTCGCGAGAAATTCGCGGCGTGGCTCTCCAGCGTCGGCTTCTCCAACGACATGCAGGCCGTGGTGTACGACCGCAACGGCGCCAACTACTGCGGGCGCCTGTGGTGGATGCTGAAGTGGATGGGCCACGATGCGGTGGCCGTGCTCGACGGCGGCCTGCAGGCCTGGCAGGCCGCAGGCGGCGAAGTCACCGACCGCGAGGAACCCGCGCGCTTCCAATCGAATTTCGTACAGGGCGAGCCGCTTGCAAAGCTTGTGACTACCGACACCGTGTTGCGTCGGCTCGGCCAAGCTGACCAGCAGCTGATCGACGCACGGGCCGGTGCACGATATCGCGGCGAGGTGGAACCTCTGGACCCGATTGCCGGTCACATCCCCGGGGCCCTGAACCGGCCCTTCGCCGAGAACCTCGGCCCCGACGGCAAGTTCAAGCCGGCATCGCAATTGCGTGCCGAGTTCGAAGCGCTGCTCGCGGGACGCGATGCGGCGACAGTCGTCCACCAATGCGGCAGCGGCGTGAGCGCTGTGCCCAACCTGCTTGCGATGCAGATCGCCGGGCTCGGGACGACCGCGCTCTATGCCGGCAGCTGGAGCGAATGGAGCAACACGCCGGGGCTGCCGACCCGGCAAGGCGCAGAACCATGAAACACATCCGACTCCGACGCATCTCCGGTCTCGCAATCTCCGCAGCCTTGTTCGCTGCAGCCCCGTTCGTTTCCGCGCAAGCCCAGCAGCAACACGCCCATGTGCACGGCCAGATGAAGCTGGACGTGGCCATCGACGGCCCCACCGTGGTGATCGAAATGGAATCGCCGCTGGACAACAGCGTCGGCTTCGAACGCGCCCCGAAGACCGATGCCGAGAAAGCCACCGTCGAAGCCGCCGTTGCCCAATTACGCGCGGCCGACAAGCTTTTCACCATCGACCCCGCCGCCAACTGCAAGCTCGGCCCGGTCGACCTGCGCTCCGGCGCACTCGGCCTCGGCAACCCCGATCCGAACGAACCTCCGGGCCATGCCGACCTGGACGCCACCTTCTCCTTCAACTGCACCAATGCGGCCGCCGCGAAGTTCATCGACCTGAACCTGTTCAGCGTCTTCAAGGGCCTGCGCCAGATCGATTCGCAGATCGCTTCGTCGCAAGGCCAGTTCAAGCGCCAGCTCAAGCGTCCCACCGGTGCGCAAGCGGCCCAGCCCGCTCGCTTGAGCTGGGGCAAGTAGCACTGTGAGCACCGCTTCGCAGGCCGACTCGACGCCCCTGCGCGTCGTGCTCGCGGCCGAATCGCTGCGCTTTACATGGCCCGGCGTGAAGACGCCGTGCATCGACATCGAGGCCTTCCGCATCACCGCCGGCGAATCGGTGTTTTTGCACGGCCCGAGCGGCTGCGGCAAGAGCACGCTGCTGTCGCTCCTGGCAGGCGTGCTGGTGGCCGACGAAGGCCGCGTGAGTTTGCTGGGCCACGACTGGTCGCAGCTCTCCAGCGCGGCGCGTGACCGCTGCCGCGTGGCCCATGTCGGCTACATCTTCCAGCAGTTCAACCTCTTGCCTTACCTGAGCGTGCTCGACAACGTGCTGCTGCCCTGCCGCTTCTCGGCGCGGCGCGAAGCGCAGGCCGCGCGCAATGGCAGCTCGCGTGAAGAAGCCGAACACCTGCTCGACCAGATGGGCCTGGACAGCAACCTCTGGAAGCGCCAGGCGCTGCAGCTCTCGGTGGGCCAGCAGCAGCGCGTGGCCGCGGCGCGTGCGCTCATCGGCCAGCCCGAAGTGGTGATTGCCGACGAGCCGACCTCCGCGCTCGACGAAGACCGGCGCGAGGCTTTTCTCGACGTACTGCTGACGGCCTGTGTCGAGAACCACAGCGCCCTCGTCTTCGTGAGCCATGACCAGCGCATTGCGCAGCGCTTCGCGCGGCATGTGCTGCTGCCCGAGATCAATCGCGCGGCTTCGACGGCGATGGCGGTGGACGCATGAACGCCCTCTTCTCCATCGCATGGCGGAGCGCCTGGAACCGGCGCTTCACGCTCGCGCTCACCGTGTTCTCGATCGCGCTCTCGACCTTCCTGCTGCTCGGCGTCGAACGCATCCGCACCGAGCTGCGCGAGAACTTCGCATCTTCTGTCTCTGGCACCGACCTCATCGTCGGCGCGCGTACCGGCTCCACGCAGCTCCTGCTGTACTCGGTGTTCCGCATCGGCGCGGCCACCAACAACATCTCGTGGAAGAGCGTGCAGGCGCTGGCCGCGCACCAGGGCGTCGACTGGGTCGTGCCGCTGTCGCTGGGCGATTCGCACCGCGGCTTCGCGGTGCTGGCGACGTCGCCCGAGTACTTCGCGCGCTTTCGCTATGGCGACAAGCAACTCCTGAAGCTGCGCGAGGGCAAGCCCTTCAGCGAACTCTTCGATGCGGTGGTCGGTGCCGAAGTGGCCGACAAGCTCGGCTACCACGTGGGCCGGAAGATCACGCTCGCGCACGGCAGCGGCGAGCTCAACGTGGCCGAGCATGCCGACAAGCCCTTCACCGTGGTCGGCGTGCTCGCGCGCACCGGCACGCCGGTGGACCGCACGGTGCACATCGGCCTCGAAGCGATGGAGGCCATCCACCTCGAATGGGTGGGCGGCGCGCCGATGCCGGGCGTGAAGATCCCCGCCGAGCAGGTGCGCAAGTTCGACCTCACGCCCAAGAACGTGACGGCCGCGCTCGTGGGCCTGAAGAACCGCGCCGCGGTGTTCGGCGTGCAGCGCTGGATTTCGACCTACAACGGCGAACCGCTGATGGCCATCCTCCCCGGCGTCGCGCTCGATGAGTTGTGGAGCGTGATCGGCATCGGCGAGAACGCGCTGCTGCTCATGTCCGCGCTGGTCGCGCTGGTGAGCCTCGCGGGCCTGGTCTCGGTGGTGATGGCGGGCCTGAACGAACGCCGCCGCGAGCTGGCCGTGCTGCGCGCCGTGGGCGCGGGCCTGCGCCATGTGCTGGCGCTGCTCGCGCTCGAAGGCGCCATGGTCACCGTGCTGGGCGTGGTCTTCGGCGTGGTGATGGCCGTGCTCGGCATCGCCCTGTTGTCGCCGTGGCTGCAGTCTCAGTTCGGGCTGACATTGAGCCTCTCGGAACCTACACTCAACGAGTGGCTGCTTATGGCGAGCCTGCTGGTCGCAGGCTGGCTGGCAAGCCTGCTCCCTGGCATTCGCGCCTACCGACTCTCACTGGCGGACGGCCTCTCACCGAGGATTTGAACCATGCGCATCGCAAAGAAGACTTCCACGATCACGGCTTTCAATCGGCTTTCATTGCTGCTGGCCGGCGCCGGCCTCGCAGCGATGGCATGGGCTGCCGAGCCCGCGCCCAAGGACACCACCGCATCGAACCCGCTCGGCGGCAAGGCTGCCGCACCCGCCGTTGCCAAGGGCACGCCGGGCCAGCCGCGCCAGATCACCTGGGAAGAACTGGTGCCCAAGGACTGGGACCCGGCCAAGGACTTCAAGGGCATGGACCTGAGCGCGCTGGACGACGGCGACCCGCGCGCCAACGAGATGCTCATGAAGATGCAGGAGGTGTCGAACAACGCACCGACCAACCCTGCGATGAACGGCGCCGAGATCAAGATCCCCGGCTTCATCGTGCCGCTCGAAGAAGCCAAGGGCGAGGTCACCGAGTTTCTGCTCGTGCCCTACTTCGGCGCCTGCATCCACACGCCGCCGCCGCCGGCCAACCAGATCCTGCACGTCATTCCGCAGAAGGGCGCCAAGTTCCGCGCCATGGACACCGTGTGGGTCACCGGCAAGCTGCAGACCCAGCGCAACGATTCGATGATGGGCGTGAGCGGCTACCACGTGAGCGCGAGCAGCGTCACCAAGTACTCGGGCGGCGCCAAGTAAGCAGTTCGAGGGCCGCGATGGCCGTGTGGGTCCTGCCCCACACAGGCAACAGCGCAAGGACGACACAGACGGTTGCATCACCGGTGCAGGGTGGGTCATCGCAAACCGTCAGGGACCGTTGAGAGAGTCGGGCGTGACGTAGGCGCCTTGATGGAACTCCCAGATGAACTACCAACGTCCCCCCCTCCCTCGCCTGCTCGCGGTTTCGCTGTGCGTCGGCGCCCTCGTCCTCGCAGGTTGCGACAAGTCCGCACCACCGGCATCGAACGCACAGGGCAACGCAGCAGACCCCGCCATCTCGATGCCCGCGCCCACGGTGCCTCAAACACCCACCCCAGCGCCCGCTGCGCCGGTGCCGGCGGCCTACACACCGCCATCGGCCGAGCAGCTCTACCAGTTGGTCGCCCCCATCGCGCTCTATCCCGACAAGCTCGTCGCGCAGATCCTCGCGGGCGCCACCTACCCCGAGCAGATCACCGCCGCGCACGACTGGCTCGGGCAGAACCAGTCGCTCAAGGCCGGCCCGCTCGCCGATGCGGCCAACCAGCAGCCTTGGGACCCGAGCGTGAAATCGCTCACCGCCTTCAGGCCCGTGCTCGACCAGCTCGCCGGCAACATCACGTGGACCGAATCGCTCGGCAAGGCCTACTACAACGACCCGGCCGACGTGATGAACGCGATCCAGGTCATGCGGCAGCGCGCATCGAAAGCGGGCCGCCTGAAGAACAACGACAAGCTGCGAGTAGCAAGCGCCCAGGCGCCGCGCGACTACGTGCCGGCACCGGACATGCAGGCCGCCTATGGCGGACCCGCCGTGATCGAGGCGCCGCAGCAACTGATCACCATCGAGCCCGTGCAGCCCGACGTGGTGTACGTGCCGCGCTACGACCCGCAGGTGATCTACGGCGAGCCCTTGCCCGTCTACCCCGGCTATGCCTATGCGCCGCCGCCTCCCGTGGAGGTCGCGCCGGGCTACAGCCGCGGCCAGATTGCCGCGGCCGGTGCGCTGGCGTTCGGCACCGGCGTGATCGTGGGCGCTGCACTGGAGCGCCACGGCTGGGGCTGGAACTCATGGAACGTGAACTGGGGCGCACCGCGCGATCGCAGATATGACCGCGATCGCGACCGTGACCGCGTGGCGCAGCCGGCCTTTGCACGGCCTGCGGTGGTCTACAACAACAGCACCTACATCTCGCGCTCGACCACGGTGGTGAACAACAACGTGCGCAACGTCTACAACAACAACGATCGCAGCGACCGCAACGGCGGACCACGCGGCATGCCGCCCGGCGCGCCGCCGCCCAACTTTGCGCAGCAGCAACAACAACAAGCGCAGTTCGCGCAGATGCAGCAACAGCAGCAACAACAACAGGCACGTCAGCAGCAGGCCGCGGCGCAACAGCAGCAGGTGCAACAACAGCAAGCACAGCAACGCGCGCAGCAGCAGGCTCAACAGCAACAAGCGCAGCAGTTGCAAGCGCAGCAAGCCCAACAGCAACAACAGGCGCGGCAGGCCCAGCTTCAGCAACGCGCACAACAGCAGCAGGACCAGGCGCGCCGCCAGCAAGCGCAGCAGGCCCAACAACAGGCACAGCAGCAGGCGCGCGCCGCCAACCAGCAGCAACCGCAGCAGCAGCAGCAGCAGCAGCAGCAGCAACAGGCCCGGCTCCAACAGCAACAACAGCAGGAGCAGTTGCGGCGCCAGCAGATGGAGCAACAACAGCAGGCACGCACCGCGAGCCAGCAGGCCCAGCAACAGCAGCAGCGCGCGTTGCAGGACCGGCAGCGCCAGCAGCAACAACAACAGCAATCCCAACAGGCGCAGCAAGCCCAGCAGGATCAGTCACGGCGCCAACAGATGCAGGCGCAGCAGCAAGCGCAGGCTCAAGCCCGCGCGGCCCAGCAGCAACAGGCTCAACAGCAGCAGATACAGCGGCAGCAGGCGCAGCAACAGCAACGCCAGCAGCAGGCCCAGAACGAGGCCCGTCAGCAGCAGGACCAGATGCGCCGCCAGCAGCAGCAACAACAACAGATGCAGCAGCAAGCCCAGGCCGCTCGCGCGCAACAGCAACAGGCGATGCAGCAACGCCAGCAGCAGATGCAGCAACAGCAGCAGCAAGCCCGCCAAGCGCAACAGGCACAACAGGCCCAGATGCGCCAGCAGCAACAGCAGCAACAGGCCCAGCAGCACGCCGCTGCGGCAGCCGCCGCGGCCGCGGCTCGCCGACCGCCGAATCGCCCCGGCGAGCCCCCGAAGCAGCAGCCCTGAGGCCGGCCTTCCCGTCGCCTCTTGCTACTGCTTGCCGATCTCGGTCAGCAGACGCGTGACGAGATAGATGCGCGGCACGATCGAATCGACTTCGATGTATTCGTCGCGTGCGTGGTAGCCGAAGCCCGCAAGGCCGAAGCTTTCGACCACCGTGGCCTTGCCCGAGCGGCCGGCAAAGCCTGCGTCGGTGCCGCCGCCGGTCATCGGCGTGAGCGCGAGGTCGCGGTCGATTTCCTTGTAGATCGCCTGCGCCTTCTCGGCCAATGCGCGGCCCTTCGCGCCCGCCACGAATGCCGGACGGCCGACCTCGACCTTCACCGTCGTCTCGGTGTCGGGAATCAGCTTGCCGCTCGCGATCTTCGCCTGCAGCACTTCGTTGAGTTTCTTCTCGGCACCCGGCTGCGTGATGCGGATGTCGCCCAGCGCCTGCGCCTTCTCGGTGATCTGGTTGATCGGGCCGGTGGCACGCGCCACGGTCCAGTTGAGCGTCACGCCCGGGATGTCTTTCGCGAGGTCCTTGGTCTGCAGCATCTGGTACGACAGCTCGTACAGCGCGTTGCGGCCCAGCTCGGGCGCGGCGCCCGCGTGCGCCGCGCGGCCCTTCACTTCCATCGTCGCCTGCGCGATGCCGGCCGCGCCGAGCAGCAGCGACTCGCCCTTGGCCACCGACTTGGCCGCCGTCGGTTCGAACGACAGCACCGTGTCGTGCAGGTCGGCCGTGGTGGCGATGAGTTCGCCCGAACCCACCGAGCCCACTTCTTCATCGGGGTTCACCAGCACGGTGAGCGTGTCGTAGTCGCGCCAGCCCGCATCGGCCAGGATCTTCAGCGAGGCCAGCATCACCGCGATGCCGCCCTTGTCGTCGGCGATGCCGGGGCCATAGATGCGGTTGCCGTCCACCTTGTAAGGCTGGCTGCCGAGGATGCCCGCTGCATACACCGTGTCCATGTGGCCCTGCAGCATGATCTTGCGCTTGCCCGTTCCCTTGAGCGTGCCGATGACGATGTCGGCGCCCGCGCCGGCCGCGGCTTTGCGGCGCTCGGTCTTGAAGCCCGCGGCCTTCAGGCGGCCCTCGATCACGTCGGCCATCTTGAGCAGGCCATCGACGTTGAGGCTGCCCGATTCGATCTGCACCATCTCCTTCAGGTTGTCGATGACGGCGGGCTGCGCCTTCTCGGCGGCGGCGAGCAGCTTGGCATCGGGCGCGGCCTGCACGGCGATGGCGGCCAGTGCGAGACCGGAGGCCAGCGCGATGGAACGCAGGGCGAAGAAGGACGAAGAGCGCATGGACATGAGGGTTCCCGTTTTGCTGAAGTGAATGGCGGGCGACAGCATAGCGGCGGCATGGGAGAAGGCTGCGCAAATCGGCGACAGCGCGGCGACTTGACGGGCGGCGCCGGCATGCCAACGCGACGCGCTGCACCGGCTGCTCGCCGCATCGCTCGGGCTGCTTCACGCCCGCATCGAAGACGGATGCGATGCGCTGATGACCTAGCTGGTGCGCTGCCCCGCCCCTGCCTCTCAGCGAGGGTTTCGGAACTGCCGCCGGCATTGCCCGCTCCTTGCCGTGCGTCAGAATCCGGCGAGGAGCAGGCGCTCCGCGACAGCGCCCTCTCACCTCGGCACACCGAAGCAGCATGCGTTTCGGACCCTGATACACAGGAAGGAAGAATGACGATGCCCAAGCATTCGATTTTCACGATGGCCTTTGCGAAGGTCTATCCGATGTACGTTCAAAAGGCGGAACGCAAGGGCCGCACGAAGGAAGAAGTCGACCAGATCATTTGCTGGCTGACCGGCTATGACGAAGCGGGACTGCGTCGGCAGATCGAACGGCAGAACGATTTCCAGACTTTCTTTGCCGAGGCGCGGGCCCTTCACCCGAACAGCTCGCTCATCAAGGGCGTCGTCTGCGGCGTTCGCGTGGAAGACGTCGACGATCCGCTCATGCAGAAGATCCGCTACCTGGACAAGCTGATCGACGAGCTTGCCAAAGGAAAGGCGATGGAAAAAATTCTGCGGGTGCAGTTGTGAAGATCCGAACCGGAAGCAGACGCTCTTAAAGTCGGGAACCGTTGTGCGCCAGGTCAGCGACAGCTTCGGATTTTTCGTCGCGGTGCTGTTCGTCGAAATCTTGCCTCGCTTCTCGGAAGCGATCCGCGTTCTCCACGATCCAGGTCCACAGCGGGACCATGCGAACGAGCAGCTCCATGCCAGTGTCGGACAGCTCGTACTCGACTCTGGGGGGCACCTCTTCAAAATCATGACGGAGCACTAAGCCGTCACGCTCGAGCTGTCGCAAGGTGCGCGTCAACATGCGTTGAGTGACCCCGTGCATGCGCCTTCCGATCTCTGCGTGGCGCAGTCTTCCATACACGCCGAGCGTGTGGACGACACCGAGTGACCAACGGCTTCCGGCATGTGCAAGCACCTCTCGCCGCACGCCGTCATCGTCGTCTCTCAGGCCGTCACACACGGTCTGCGAATACTGAAGTATTTCGTCTCGATCCAATTCTTTAGCTCGCGGTATCACGCGTGTGCCTTCTTTCATACATGCCCATGCATCGATAGACTGCCGCGACGCATTCTCCAGTGGGCTACACAATGAACCAAACGGATCCTAACGCTACATCTCAGAAAATTCTCGTGCTCGGTGCCGGTGAACTCGGCCTGCCTGTACTGCGCAATCTCGCGCGCCGGGCGAAAGATCTGGATGGCGCAAAGATCAGCGTGTTGCTGCGCGCAAGTGCGGTCGAGTCCAGTGAAGCAGGCAAGCGACAGGACATCGCGGAGATCCGAGATCTGGGAATCGAGATCGTCTTGGGCGATCTTGTGAAAAGCGCCATCGATGAGCTCGCCGTGATGTTCGCGCGATACGACACGGTGATCGGTTGCGCGGGCTATGCAGCCGGAATCGACACGCCAATGAAGTTGGCGCGGGCCGCATTGCAGGCGCGAATCCCGAGGTACTTTCCATGGCAGTTCGGGGTCGATTTCGACGTGATCGGTCGGGGCAGTCCGCAGGACATCTTCGACGCACAGCTGGACGTGCGCGAACTGCTGCGCAGTCAGCACCAGACGGAGTGGGTCATCATCTCGACCGGCATGTTCATGAGCTATCTTTTCGAGCCGGACTTCGGTGTCGTTGACCTGCAAAATGACGCAGTCCACGCCCTCGGCAGCCTCGACACCGCTGTGACGTTGACGACGCCCGAAGACATTGGTGGGTTGACTGCCGCGATCGTGTTCGCCAAGCCCCGCATCCGCAACGAGATCGTTTATCTCGCCGGCGACACCGTGACTTACGGGGAGGTCGCCGACAAGCTGCAAGCGGCCCTTGGCCGCCCCTTCACCCGGTCGGAGTGGAGCGAGCAATATTTGCTGGATGAGCTGGCGCGCGACCCGCACAACATGATGCGCAAGTACCGTGCGGCTTTTGCTCAAGGTCGGGGTGTTGCATGGGAAAAGAGCGGGACGTTCAATCAACGCCGCGCCATTGCGGTTACCGACGTGGCGTCATGGATCGACGCGAACCTTCTTTCGGGCCGCAGCGAGTGATCGTGGGTCCGCCCCTCTGAGCAAGCCGCATCGACGACAGCTTCCTCGCTGGCTTCGCGGCGCTGGGCCTTGCCTTGTTCCGTTGGTCGCCGCATGCGGGGCGCAACCGGCCGGGTTTCGACCGACGGGTCAACAGCGAGAAGACGCGCGACCCCGCGGCTTGGGCCTGGCAACGGGCGTCGCTCGTTCGGTCAATGCCGCTCCGGCTTCATGGTCCGCCATGTTGCGGATCACGTCCATGAATGCCAGCACGGCCGTGCTGGGGGGCTCGCCCTGCAACGTGATCAGGCCGAAGTCGGGCATGCGGTTGGGGAGCTCGGCCGCGATGCGCGTCAGCAGCCCGCGCCGTACATATTTGTCCACCAGCGCGGCGGGCTGCAGCGACAGCATGGTCGTGCTCTGCATCAGCTCCAGCGCGAACAGAAACGACGGCGTCTCGACGATGCCCGAGGCGAGCGACAGGCCTGTGCTGCGGAAGATGTCATCTGACACCTTGCGCAGCGCCGTGGATGCTGGATACAGAATCCACGGCCAACTCGACAGTTCCCTCAGTCCAGGGGTGTTCGGTCCACGCAGCGGATGGTGCACGCCTGCGGTGATCTGCAACCTTTCACCGGTCAGGTTTTCGTAATGGAACTGGTCGCGCTGAGACTCGTCGGTGAAGCGGCCGATCATCACGTCGATCTTGCGCTCGGCCAGCCACACGATCAGCTGATCGCTGCTCTGCTCCAGCACCTTCACCACCAGCAGCGGCCGCAGGCGCTGCAGCTCGGCCACGGCGGCAATCAGCAGATGCGCAGCCGCACCCGAGATGGCGCCGATCGACAGATGGCCGTGCCCTCCCTGTTTCAGATTGCTGAACTCGTCCACGAACTTGCGATGGCCGTCCAGTGCCGAATGCGCGTAACGCAAGGTGAAGAGTCCCAGCTCGTTCGGTTGCATGTCGCGTGGCAGGCGATCGAACAGGCGCGCTTCCAGCATCTCCTCGATGTCCATCAACACCTTGGTGGCGGCCGGCTGCGTGATGTACATCTGCTCGGCAGTCAGACGCAAATTGCGCGTCTTTCCGAGGATGTCGAGGAACTGCAGGTGCCGGAAACGCAGACGCGAGACTTGCGCCAGCATCAGGGGTTTGTCAGAGGTCTTGCCTGAACTCATCAGCATTTGGAATGGATGCTAGCGAAAAAGTAAGTGGACCGGCAGGGGGCCGTCACCTAGCCTTCGCGCCCTGAAGTGCCGCCGCATCGCTGAACGCACGCCTGCTGCAGGGCGCGCGGCTGTGACAGCCGCGCGCCTCACGGGATCGCGCCATGGATCGCCGCCGCACTCGCCGCGATGGGGGTGCTGGTGTTCGGCGATGTCCATCGAGGTCCCGAGCGCCATCCCGCCCGGGAGTGATTCCTTTCAACTTAAGGAGACAAGCATGCATCTGACCATCGAACGTCGATCCGCGAGAGGGCGCAGAGGCGCCTGCCGCAGAGCCAGCCCACGAGAACTCTCCGGTCGTCGGAATCACTAGGAGGACCGGGACCATGTTCAGCAGACTCGACTTCAAGCGTCTTTTGATTGCGCTGCCCACCGGACTTGTGATCGCGAACGCCGCCCTGGCGGCTGAGCGGCCTGCGAACCCTGCCGATTGGCCGGCGCTGAAGGATGTGTACAAAAACTACTTCCTGATCGGCAGCACCAATCTCGACGCGCGCAACTTCGGCTCCGACGTGGTGCCGGGTGAAAACTCGGTCGCCGCCATGACCCTGAAACACTTCAATGCGGTGACGCCCAGCAACGCGATGAAGCCCGATTTCTGGAACGGGGGGATGAGCAATCCGAGCCCCAATTTCCTTACCAACCTGACCTCGGGCATCAACGCGGACATCAGCGCGGCCAATGCGCGCGGCGTCAAGGTCACCGGGCACGTGCTGCTCTGGCACAACCAGTCGGCCCAATGGCCCGCCCCCAATGTCCTGACTCCGAGTGGCGGATGGGAAACGCCGTGGGACTACGCAACGGCGAAGACGGGCCTGGAGTATTACGTTCGGACCGTGGCCGGCCATTTCGATCGGGAACCCTTCAAGGCCTACGCCTGGGACGTCGTCAACGAAGCGTTCAAGGACAACCCCGACAACCCCGCCGACTGGAGGAACGCCCTGCGAACCGGGTACAGCCCCGAGGAGCGGCCGGCCCGATGGGCCCAAGCCTATGCCAAGGGCGGGAAAAGCTGGGACTACATGTATGACGCTTTCTACTACGCGCGCCAGAACACGACGGCCATCCTGAACTACAACGACTTCAACGACAACGAGCGCGCCTCGAAGGCCACGGCAATCGCCGCGATGGTCAAGGAATTCAATGAACGGTACGCGGCTGAATCGGCCGCAGGCAAAGGGCGGGTACTTCTGGACGCCAAGGGGAAGCCCAGGCCGCTGATCGACGTCATCGGCACGCAGGGGCACTGGGACATGAGACTCAACCTGGACGCCTTCGAGAGGACCCTCAAGACCTATCTCGAAACCGGGGCGAACGTCGATCTGACCGAACTGGATCTCGCGCCGGCCCTGGGCCTGGACAAAGGCCTGCGGATCCAGAATGGCCCTGAGATGGATGCCCTGTTCATGGAACAGGGCGTCCAGTACGCGAAACTTTTCAGCCTGCTCAAGGAGTACGCCGCCGGCCCGGGAGGTCGGCACCCTGAGTACAAGGGGGGCGTGCACCGGGTCACCTGGTGGGGAATGACGGACCCGGGCTATCACACCAATGGGTATCCGTGGTCTGGAGTCGGCCGACCGAAGGAGGCGTACTGGGCCACGACGAACCCGGAGCAGTACCTCATCGATGCGGGCTTGCCGCCGAACGGGGTCACCGCGACTTTCAGCTATGGCGGCGAATCCTTCAAAGCCCGGACCTGGGGCGGCAAGAATGCTCAGGCAATGCTCGACATCAACGTGCCGGTCGACACGAAGAACGTCGTTTTCACCGCTGCCAACGTTTCCCTGCCCTCGGGGTTTGCCGTTGAGAACATGAAGTTCAACCCGCCCGACTGCGCTGTGGTTCCCGGCAAACCCTGCCATGTCACGGTGACCGCGAGGGGGCCCGCACCGGCCACTGCGTCTGCGGAGAACACGGCAACCTTCGTCCTGTCCTTTGGAAAGATGACCGTCGGGTGGATGGATGCCGCCAACGCCTTGGCGGCACCCTTGTCCTATGCGGAAGTTCGCTTCAGCGACGGCGTGACCCCCTTCAAGCAATACAAGACCTCCTATGGGAGCGACGGCATGGCGAGAGCGTCCGGCGTCGCGGAAACGAAGGCGGTGCCGAAGCATGGTCGCGACACGCTCATCCTGTCGTCACAAGACCCGGTCGCCAACCCGTTCGGACTGCGGTTGCACAAGCATGCGGCAACGGAAAAAGCCTGGCGACTCGTCACGAGAATTGAACCCGGAAGGACCTATATGGTCGTGTCCGGCGAGTCGGAATTCAACGGACAGACGCAGGCTGCTGCGTTGACCAACCGAAGCAAGCCCGCGACGACGGCCTCGCCGGAATCGCTGTCGCGCACGCCCGTCATCGTTCGGGGCGACATCCTGGTGCCATTGGCCAATTTGAATGGGCCCGCGAGCGAGCCCGCCCTGGCGCAGGACAACCTCAAGTTCGTCTTCGAAGAAGCGAAGAGTCCTGCCGCAGGGCCTTACGCCGCTCAGGAAGGGCACACGATGCAGAGCTTCATCCATGGCACCAATGCCTACCCGCATGTCATGTTCAGAGGCAATGGCGCGAATGGCACTGTCGTCGCGGGTCGGCATTCGCTGATCACGCGGCAGACGAACGGCCAGGAGGGTTCGCAGATCGCGGAGAGAGCGCTGGACCAGGCAGTCTGGTTCAACACGCCCATCGACCCGAAGACCGGCGAGATGAAGATGTTCCTGTACACCGAGAAGGACGATGTCAAACAACACTATGTTCTGAAGGAAGTGGGCGATGGCGAGACGCCGAACAGGGACGCCGGGAACGCCATCAGCCAGCGGCAGGCGTCCGTCGGCGGGTTCGTCGCCATGCAGGCGGAGAGTCCCAAGGAGGGGACGAGTGTCAAGCTCTACGCCTACGACATCGAGCCCTACGCGTCGGACAATGAGCCGCCGACGACGACACCGCCGACGACCGAGCCCCCTGCGCCGGTGATGCCGATCGCCTTCCCATTCAGCAGACGCGGCGGATCGCTTGATGTGGGCGACCTCGCCCTGGTGCTGGCCGGCCTCGCGGCGCTTGCGCTCGCCCGCCGCCGCCGGTCCTGAAGTGGTGAAGCCGGCGCCGAGGTCAGGCCTCGGCGCCGTCTCGGGCCCGCCGCAAGCGCGGCCACGCACCCTGCCAGAGGCAGAGCGCCAGTGCGCACAGCGCGCCGTACAGGTGCGCCTCGACCATCACCTCGCCGCCGATCAGCGCACGCTGCGCATCCGAAGGCGGATGGAACATCTGCCAGCCGATGCGTGCGATGACGGCCACAAGGACGATCCAGGCCACGCGATCGCCGCGCCAGGCGCGTGGCGCCAGCACCCAGATGAACAGCCCGTAGAGCACGCCCGAGAGGCCCGCGTAGTTCATGGCTTGGGGCGATGCAGTCACCAGCAAAATCCCCACGCCGATGGCCAGCACAACGATCGCGGTGGCCCAGGCACACCAACTGCGGGTGCCTGCCGCGAGCGCGACGCACAGCACCAGCCCGCCAGCGTTTATCAGGCAGTGCGTCCAGCCCAGATGCACCGCATGCGCCGAAAGCAGGCGCCAGTACTGTCCACCGAGCACGGCCGCGCGTTCGTAGCGCAGCGCTTCGTACACCGGCTCACCGCCCGCCTGCAAGGCCAGCACGAGGCAGGCGAGTGCGACGGGAACGAGCCAATTGGAGAAGGACCGCAGTGGAAGAGGTTGCACGGGGCGCGGCCCATTCAGGGATTCGGGCAATTAGCCGTGAGGCAGGATGAAGGTACTCGGCGAATGCCTTGTTGTGGCGGAATTGTGCCGTTGGCTTGCTCCGGCTGCCAGCGACTGCAACGCTGCAAAGCAGCCGCCCGGTGATCCTCTCCACGACTTGCCCGCCATGCGCAGAAGGCGAGAAGCTCATCCACCGAGTCTGCCCGATCACACCGTCTGCCAAAACCTGGAGCTACGAGCGTTCTCGACCCATGCTGATATGAAATTGCTCCGCGCTATCCGGCGATCTGGGCACACCGACGGAGGGCCGGTTCTGGCCGAACTCCGACCTGGCCGCACGTGAACGTTCGAGTCCTGACTTTTTACTTCTTCGCCAGGAAGGCTGCCACCAGCGCGTTTGCGTGCCCATGGCCGATTTGATGCTCCGTCTTGAGCCGGTTCACGAGTTCCATGTGTTTGAGAGGGCCTGCATCCTGAAGAACATTCATCCAGTGGGCAATTGGCTTCGCGTAGGTCTTTTCGATCGAAGGAAAGTACGAGGCAGGGCCTTTGACTTTGGTCGTTTCTGTCATTGACATCCCGTTGGTGAGGGGGCTGGTGGCAAGGCGAGCAACGGCATTGAAGAATGGCAGGCCAGGCATTCGACGCCGAATGCTACTTCCGCTCCTGACCGACCGTAGCCTGTCGCACTTTCATCATGAATGGGTCCGAGGCGACTATACATTTCGCTCCGAGGCGGTCATTCGGGAATCTATAGATGCGGGCTCAACCAGACCCATGCCGCTACGCCCATCGCCAGCCACACGGCTACGACTAGGAGCGCGCCGGCCCGGCTGCTTGGCTTCGAGCCCTTCGTTTGCATCCACTCTTCTGCTTGACTGCGACATTCCGCAAGGACTTCAGGCGGCAGCAGCCTGATGGTCAACCAGATGAGGGCGGGAAGCAGCATCACATCATCGACGTAACCCAGCACAGGAATGAAGTCTGGAATCAGGTCGATGGGGCTTAGCGCATAGGCCACCACGAAAACGCCCAACGCTTTCGCATACCAAGGCGTTCGGGGATTTTTACCCGCAAACCAGAGCGCCACGCCGTCGCGTTTGATTCGCCTGGCCCAACTCTTCAAGTTATCACTGATGCTCATCAATGCAGAACGCGAACTTGAACTCTGCCAAGGAACCGTCCATCGGCCGAGCAGCCGAAGCGAGTTCAAATTCATCAGCCTGGTCGCCTTGGATCTGCGCCGCCAATCGCGGCACGGGGCACTTGAATATCGGCATCACAGCTCCGTGTAATGGCTTGAGGTCATCGTGCGTCTACGCCATCGCGGCAGTGTAGCGACCAGGCCGCTCCTGGCGAACAGCGGCTCTGCGATAGCGATATCAGCCTTTGACGTCCGAGGCCCCCCTCTCCATCAACACATCGACCTCACATTACAGGCAACAAAGCCCCCGTCATCAACCGCAGGTTCTGCACCGCCGCTCCCGCGGCCCCTTTGCCCAGGTTGTCCAGAACCGCGCTCAAGACAATCTGCCCCGTGCGTTCATTCCACGCGACACCCAGGCTCATGTCGTTCGATCCGTTGTGCACTTGCGGATCGAGTTCCGTCATCGGTGCGGCAGAAGACATCGGCATCACACGCACATACGCCGCATCGCGGTACCGCTCCATGAGGCACTCATGGATGCGCGCGCCAGACACGCCGGCAGCAAGCATCCGCGCGTGCAGTCCGATGGTGAGCACGATGCCCTGCCGATAACTGCCATAGGCCGGCACGAAGATGGGCCGCTCCGTCAAGCCGGCATACGTCTCGATCTCCGGCACGTGCTTGTGCTCGAGTGCAAGGCCGTAGACCTTCAGTGAATGCGCCCCCGCACCCACGCCAGCTTCGTACGCTTCCACCCCCGCCCTGCCCTGGCCCGAATAGCCCGAGACGGCGTGAATGACCAGCGGATAGTCGGCGGGCAACAGCCCCGCATCCGTCAGCGGCCGCAGCAAGGCAACCGCGGCTGTCGGATAGCAGCCCGGATTCGTGACCCGCAGTGCAGACGCGATGCGCTCGCCCTGTTGCGCATCGAGCTCCGGCAGGCCGTAGACCCAGCCGGGGCTGGTGCGGTGCGCCGAGCTGGCGTCGATGACGCGCACCGAAGGGTTCTCGATCATCGACACCGCATCGCGCGCCGCGGCATCGGGCAGGCAGAGGATGGCGATGTCGCTCTCGTTGAGGGCGGCCCGGCGGGCGGCCGCGTCCTTGCGCAGGTTGGCCGGCAATGTGCGGATGCGAAATTCCCCGCCGCGCAGGCGGTTCTGCAGGTCGAGGCCGGTGGTGCCTTGATCGCCGTCGATGAAGATGTTGAGGTCCATGGAGCGCGATGGTAGGGACGCGGCTTCGATGGCTCCAGCTAAATATCTTCAATGCAGGATTAAGAAAAGTTAAATTAGCGCGATGCGAGAACTCAGCCTTGATCACCTGCGCACCCTCGTCGCCATCGCCGACCTCGGCTCGCTGGCAAATGCCGCACGCGCCCTTCATCTGGCAGCCCCCACCGTCACCGTTCAGATCGCGGAACTGGAGTCGCGCCTGGGTGGTCAGTTGCTCGTTCGCGGGAGAGGGCCCGCGCAAGCGACCGCCCTGGGCGAGCGATTCATCGCGCGTGCCCGCAGGCTGCTCGCGGACGCCGACGACGCAGTGGAAGACGTTCGACGCCAGCTCGCCGGTCAAACAGGCCGCGTGCGCGTAGGTGCCTCGACGGGCACCATTGCGCACCTGCTGCCGCCCGCGCTCAAGCGTCTCGCCCAGCACCATCCCGGCATCGACGTGAACGTGCAGGTGCTGACCTCCAACGACAGCATGGCACGGCTCGCCGCGGGCAGCCTGGACCTGGCGGTCGTGGCGCTGCCGCAGGCGCCTGTGCGCGGCGTTCATGTCACGCCGCTGCGGCGCGAGGCCGTCGTCGCCTTTCTGCCGGCGGACTGGAAGGCACCCAGGCGGCTCACGCCGCAGTGGCTGGCCGAGCGGCCGCTGATCATGAACGACGCCTCCACGCGTCTCTATCGGCTGACCGCGGAATGGTTCTCCGCGGCTGGCGTGCATTGCCGGCCCCGCATCGAGCTCAACTACAACGATGCGATCAGGACGCTGGTCGCGGCCGGTTATGGAGCGGCCTTGCTGCCGGAGGAATCGCACGGCAACAACGAGCCCGCGCGTGACCCTCGCATCGCCATTCGTCCACTCAGCCCGGCGCTTTGGCGGCAGCTGGGCCTCGCGGTCAGTGATCGAGGGGCGAGCGGACCGACGCGTTTCGTGCTGGAGGCGTTGCAGCTTGGGAAGAACTCGTCGGCTGCTTGAGTCGGTCGGTCACGCAAGGCGGCAGCAGGAAGCAGTGTTGCAGGCCATCTGACCGAGCTAAAGTGAAGCGCAACAGCACCCCTTGAACGGAGACGGCGACATGACCTACATCGACTGCTACCTGGCACCCGTGCCCCGCGCCAACAAGACGGCGTACGAGAAGATGGCGGCCGCCTCCGCCGAGGTGACCAGAGCACACGGCGCGCTGCGCGTGACGGAATGCTGGCTCGATGAATCCGGCCCCGACGCATCGACCTACCACGGTGAAAGCGCGCGTCGCGGCGCAGACCAATACACGAGCTTCATCAAGGCAGCCGGCGCCAAGGAAGGCGAGGCTGTCGTGATGTCGTGGGTCGAGTGGCCCGACAAGGCCGCGAGGGACATAGGGATGGCCAAGGTGACAAGCGATCCGCGGATGCAGTTCGAGGGGCAGGTTCCCGTGTTCGATGGCTCTCGCCTCATCGCCGGGGGCTTTCTGCCCATGATCTCCCTGTAGAGGCTTGCGAGAAGTCCGGCAGCGCCACGGTCTTCGCGCTGAGGATGCCGTGCTCTGTGCTCATGGTGAGGTGCGGTTTGCAGATGTTCCCAGTCCCCGCTCGACGACTTCCACTCGCGCCCCAAGCGCTTCGAAGCGATGAACCAGGTAGTCCTTCGCCGCATCGCTGACGTTGTCAACCAGCAGCGGCAAGGGCAATTGATGCTTGAGCTTCAGCAGGCTTGCGCCGGCCAGGTGCCTGTAGTCCGGATGCGCCTTGAGCGCGGTCAGCACCTGCAGGGGCTGAGGGCCCAGGTCCGCGAGATGCACCGAGTAGAAAAGGATCTTCGACGGAACATCGTCCGACGGAACTGGCGCATCGATTTCGATGCGCTCCATCAGCACTCGAAGATTCGGGAACAGCGGCTGCGGCGACCAGCTGCCGCTCCCGTGATAGTCCCAGAGCACCGGTACTTCGGGCTGGCTGATGTCGCCGATCAACGGATCGCCATCGGCGTTTTGCAGCACCACCCAATGCGGCTGCCATTCGCCGGTCTGCACGGCATCGCGCCACACCAGACGCTCCGGCGTGCTCGCCTCTTGATCCAGGATGAAACGGTAGCCCTCCATCTCCGCCAGGAGGCCGGGCACATCGACGGCGCCCGCGCCGGTGAGCTCGCCGCGCCAACCCTCGCGCCAATCCGCCTCGTCCAGCACGAGTGACTGGGTCCCCATGCTGCGGCACCAGGCGAACCAGTCCTGCATCGGTGGAGGCAAGGGCGGCAGAGCGAACTGGGCCGCCAGCGAGGTCTGGATGATGGCCCGGCTGGGCCAGTTTTCGGGTGTCAATGCCATTGGGTGTTCGAAGATTGCTTCGGCTTGCTTTCGCGATCTGCGGCAGATTGCCATGGGGTCGAGCGCCGACGCGCGCGGCCTGTCGCTCCGCGACCGCCTCAATAGGTCACCGTCACCGTGATGGTGTTGCTGTAGCTGCCCGGCGCCACGTACTGCCCGATCGGAATGCGCCCATACACGGTGTAGCTGCGCGGCACCGAATTGCCGCCGACCGATGCGAGCGCGCTGTAGCTGTCGGTGACCGTTCCGGCACCCCAGACGGCGGTGCGCGCATTCGTGGTGTAGAGGTTGTAGCCCAGCGGCGTGCTGCCCGGGCCTGTCAATTGCCGGTTGGCAATGCTGCCGCCGGTGCCTGCGCTGAGCCCGATCGAGTAAGACAGGGTCACCAGAATCCCCAGGCCGGTGACAGTGCCCACGACGTTGATGGCCGTGGTGTTGTCCTTGGGCGTGAGGCTGGACGGGTCGTAGTTTCCGAACGCGAGCGGCAGCGGCACGGTGACCGTCGCACTGCAGCTGAACAGGCCCACGCCCGTGCACGCGGCATCCGCATCGTGCGTACCCAGCAGGCCGGCGATTCCGATTGCGAGGGCCAGCGCCGATGCACTGCATGCGGTGCGCTTCATGGCCGCGGCGATGCAACGGGCTCGCATCGGTAGGGCCCCATGGAGGGCAATGTGCCGGAGCGGTCGATTTCGCCGAGCGTGAAGCGGCAGTGCCCCTTCGTCCACCGGGCCTCGAAGCTTTCGCGGGGCTGCGGGTCGTCGATGGAGAGCTGGCCGTTGAAGCCCGAGACCAGCGAGGTGCCGCGCGCCGGCCGCAGCACGTCGATGCCCGCGGGCAGCGGACTGCCGTCGGGCAGCAGCACCGTGGCACTCGCCAGCATTCCGCGCGAGATGTCGAAGCTGGCCGCGGCCACGCCCTTGTAGCGCGGCACCACGCGGAGGACGTCGCTGCGCACCTGCGCCTCGATCGGCAGGTCGCCGTTGTCGATGCTGATGTGGTTGGGCTCATAGGCGCGCAACCCGGAGACGACGGCGCGGCCCTGGCTGTCGGTGGTGGTCCAGGGCAGGTTCTCGCGGTAGACCTTCACGCCCGGAGCGCCGGGCACCGTCACCAGCGCGAACGCATCGTCGGATTGGCGGGTGGCGAAGGTCATGCCGCCTGCATAACCCACGGCACCGCTCGCGCGCACGCGCATCGCGTTCTGCCCCTGTGCGCGAGCCGCCTCGGCGGTGAGCAGACCGTAGCGGCCGCGGTAGTCGACGCCGGCCTCGGTGCGCGCGTTCTCGCCATCGGCGGCGCGCAGCCGCCAGCCCCAGCCGGTGTCGCTGGGCGGCTGCTGGCTCATTTCGGCGACGGCCGAATGCTTTCCGGGGTTCTGCTGTTGCAACGAGAGCGAGGCGTTGCGGCCTTCGCCGAGCGCGAAGCTGAGACTGACGCCCACGGATGTCGTGGGTCGCCTGCCGTCCTGGCGCGTGTGGGCCACGTAGGTTCCGAGCCAGGCGCTGCCGCCCACGCTGATCGACCAACTCGCCGTGGTCACGCCCACGCGCTCGCCGGTGTTGTAGTGCAGCCGGGTGTGGCTGGCGCCCAGCGTGCCGTAGCGGCCCAGCGAGCGGCCCGCGAACAGCTGGCTCTGGGCATTGACGTGCACGGGGCTGTCCTGCCAGGCGATCTGCGTGAAGCCGCGGCTCGCCACCTGCCGGCTGGCAGAGAAATTCCATTCGTCGCTGGTGCGCGTGTAGGCAGCGCGCCAGAGCCGTCCGCTCCCGCCGTCGCGGCTGCGACTGGCGGCACCATGCAATGCGAACTCGCCGACCGTGCCCCACACCCACGTCAGGCCCGCGCCTGCCGTCTGGCTGCGCGCGCCGGCTTCGCCGCGCACCTCGACGGTGGCGCCATCGGTGAGGCCGCGCCGCCAGCTGCCGGCCACGAAGGGCGGCCCGTAGTCGAAGCTGCGCTCGCCGTAGCGAAGGCGCGTCCACCCGGCTTCCAGCGAGTAGTCGGAGAGCCCCGCGCGCAGCAGGTTCGAACTCACGTAATAGGGCGTGGTCACGGTGCGCTGCACGCCCAGGGCATCGGTCACCGCGAAGCGCATCTCGCCCGCGCCGGTGAGCACCGGCACATCGGTGATCGCAAACGGTCCCGCATCGACGCGGCGCTGGTAGCGCAGCGTGTCGTTCACGTAGACCTCTACCGCCGAGGGCACGGCGGCACCACCGCTGAGCGTCGGCATCGGGTAGCTGATGTAGCCCGGCTGCAAGCCGAAGCGGGTGCCGAACTGCACTCCGCCGAAGCGAAAGGGCGTGGACCATGCGGATGCCTGCGTGATCGCATCGCCGATCGTGAGGCGGGTCAGGCGGTCGGGGTCGTCGCGGCGGAAATAGCTGTCCAGCCGGGTGGTGCCATGCCCCCCGAACGCCGAGCCGGAGCGCCCGGCAACGAAGCCCGTGCCCGCGAGCCCCCACTCGCCCGAGGCTGCGGCGTCGAAGTACCCCGAGGCGCGCGTGCCCTCGCGGTCATGCTGCAACACGAGGTCGTAGTTGAGGAAGGCGCCGAAGGCCGAGGCCGACAGCGGCGGGCGATCGCTCGCGGGCCTTTGTGCCCGCATGGTGCCGGGCGTGAACGCGTCGGCCGGGAGCGTCAGCACCACGCTCTGCGCGCTCTCGTCGAACTGCAGCAGAGCACCCGGCAACGCGCGCAGGTCGTAGTAGTTCGTCTCTCCACGCCGCAGTGCCGGCGTGGGAGGCAGTACCAGGCGCCATGCGGCGAGGTCGGCTTCGGCCACCAGCAGTTGTGCGCCGCGCCGGAGCAGCGGGCGCGGCGCCTGCTGCGCCTCTCCGTTGATACGCACGTCCAGGATCGCCGGCTGCGCATCGTCGACGGCTTCTCCAGAAGGCAGCTCCTGTGCGCAGGCGACCCGAAGGCCCAGCCAGCCGCAGCACGCCCAGACGCTAGCGCGGCACGGCAGGCGCACGGGGCACGAGCGCGGTGGCGGTGACGGTGGACAAGGGCTCGGGCGCATCGGTGGCGGCCTCGATGTGCAGGCGGGTATCGGGTGGCAAGGCTGGAAGATCCAACTCGATGCCAGCCGACTGCCCGGCCAGCGCATAGTGGGAGAGGCTCTTTCGCAGCAACTCGGCGCCGCCCTCACGGCGCACCACCAGCTGCGTGAGCTGGATGTGCTCGCTGCCCTGGTTGTCGAGCATGAGCCTGTGACCACGTCCGCCCCCGCCCGCCCCCCCCGCCTGCAGGCGCCACTGCAGCGCCTGCCGCAGTTGCAACGGCGGCACGAAGATCGGAACGCCGATGCGCAGCAGCGTCTGCAGCTTCGCGCCGCCGGCGCCGTCGGTTGCGAGGGCCTGGTCGCGCGGCAACTGGCGCAGGAAGACACGGTAGCTGCGCTCCACGGCCCCGGCCGGCACCTGCAGTCCCAGGCGCACGATCTGCCGCCCGCCTGGCGGCAGCCGGAAGATGCTGGGGTTCACCAGCACCTCGCGCGTGGGTTGGTAGACATCGCGCCCGTCTTCTTGCGACCAGGCCAGCACCTCGGCCTGCACCGAGACCTCCTGCGTCTCGTCGGTGTTGCCCATGGTGAGCGATGCAACCGGCCTCTGCGGCGTCAACACGATGCGCAACGGCGCCACGCTCAGGCTGGCCGCCGACACGCCGATGGGCATCAGCACGCAAGGCAGCAGGGCGGACCACCGCAGAAAGGTGCGGCGCATGCCGCGAGTGGCTGCGATCAATCTGCGATCAATAGGTCAGCGTAAGCGTGATGGTGTCGGCGTAGTCGGTCGCCGCCGCAGCGGCGTACTGCGCCGTGGGAATCTGTCCATAGATGGTCTGTGTCTGGGGCAGCCCGGTGCCGGTGTAGCCGGTGGCCGAGGTGCTGTTGTCCCAGTTCGTCGAATGCGTGCTTTCCTTGAAGAGGCCGTACGACAGCCTGTTGTTGCCGGCGGCGGCCGTCGGGCTGGTCATGGCGCGCGTGGTGATCGTCGCGCCCGCGCTGGTGCCCGCGTTCAGCCCGAGGGAATAGGGCGTGCCGAACGTGCAGGTGACGCTGAAGGTAGTGGTGCCGCTCAGCGCCGTGGCGGCTGCAGGGTCGTAGTTCCCGAAGGCCAGCGTGGCTGGGGTCGTCATCAGGCAGGCCTTGAGCACCGTGGCCGTCACCTGGAAGGTCGTGGTGGCAGTGACGGCGTTCGCCGATGGCACGACCGCGAGCAACGCGCCGACCGGCAACGCGATGCGGGCGACCGCATGAAAGAGAGGGCGGAGGGTGTGACGCATCGGGTTGGACCTTTCAACGAAAGACAGTCCCGTTTCTAACCACTCCCGCGCCGATGCAATGTAGGAATATTCCTTCCGTCCGCAGACCGCGACAGTACCTTTGCGCTCAGGGGTTCGAAGAAGAGTTATTTAGGCCTACTCGAATTGCCGGTTGCGTTCGTTCAGCGCAGCCTCTATCGGGCATCAGCACTTTTCTGCCGGCCGAGATCGAGCCCTCAGCTTTTGCTGCGTCCCGTTTTCTTCGCCACCGCCTTGCGCGCCGGCTTCAGCACAGGCGCCTCGCGCGCCGACTTCATGTGTCCGCTCTCCCCGGAGGTCACGCCGACGATCTTCGCGAGCTGCCGGCTCACGCTCACGTACGCATGGCCGATGCTGCTGTCGTAGTACAGCGAATCGCCGCGCGCGAGGTGCACCACTTCACCCGTGTCGAAGTGCACCTCGATCTCGCCCGAGAGCACATAGGCGAACTCCTCGCCCGGATGCCGCGCGAAGTCTTCCGGACCGTTGATGCGGCGCGCATGCACCGTGCCGACGACGGGGCTCATCTGCTTGCCGGCCGCGGTGGTGCCGAGGAACTCGTAGGCGAACGAGAGTCCGCGGTAGACCACGCCCTTGCCCGCGCGCGTGACCACCGGTCCGTCGAACTGCGCGGGCTTGACGCCGGCACCCGCGAACATCGCGTTCATGTCCATCTCGAGCGCGCGGCCCAGTGCGGCGAAGTTTTCATACCCCAGCGCGAGCTGGCCGCGCTCGGCGCGCGAGATGGTGGTGATCGACACGCCCGAACGCTCGGCCAGTTGCGCCAGCGTCCAGCCGAAACGCTTGCGCGCGGTGCGCAGGCGGTGGCCGAAAGTGGTGCGGTCCAGCGTGGGCGCCTCGTCCTTTGGCTTCGTCCCCGGCTTGGTCCCTGTGTGTGGATTCACGCTTGGCTTTCTCTTTGTAGTGCATGGCGATTCTGCCAGCGGGGCCCGTACGCCATCCATGCCAACCCGGATGACTCGGGCGCGGAAGTTGCGTATGCGCAAATTGCATTGACGCAAATTTCACCGATGAGGTGCACCATGGTTTCCCCTTGGTGCGCCGCAAATAATTTGCGTATCCGCAAATTTCTTTCTACACTTTTCGGAAATGACCTCAACGACAACAGCGCCCATGGTGGCCGACTACCTCGTGATCGGCGGCGGCATCGCCGGGGCTTCGGTGGCCCACTGGCTCGCCCCGCATGCCCGCGTGATCCTGCTCGAACGCGAAGCCCAGCCGGGCTATCACTCCACCGGCCGATCGGCCGCGCTCTTCATGGAAAGCTACGGCACGCCGCAGGTGCGCGCCCTCACCATGGCGAGCCGCGCGTTTCTTCAGCATCCGCCCGAAGGCTTCTCGGAGCACCCGCTGCTCACGCCGCGCGGCGCGCTGATGGTCGGCGGCACGGCACAGCTCGCGGAGCTCGATGCCCACTGGGATGTACTGCGCGCCATGGACACGGGCGCCAGCCGCCTGAGCAGCGAAGAAGCCCTCGCGATGGTGCCCGCCCTCCGGCCGGACCAGGTGGCCGGCGCGGTGTTCGAACCCGATGCGGCCGACATGGACGTGCACGCCATCCACCAGGGCTACCTGCGTGGCATGCGCAAGGCCGGCGGCAAGCTCGTGTGCGATGCGGACGTGACGGCCGTGGAGCGCATCGGCGAGGTGTGGCGCGTGACGGCCGGCGGCAACGTCTACGAAGCCCCGGTGGTGCTCAACGCCGCGGGCGCATGGGTCGACACCATCGCCAAGCTCGCGGGCGTGCGGCCCATCGGCATTGAGCCGCGGCGACGCTCGGCCTTCATCTTCGCGCCACCCGAGGGCGAGAGCGTCGCGCACTGGCCCATGGTCTTCAATGCCGACGAGGGCTGGTACATCAAGCCCGACGCCGGCATGCTGCTCGGCTCGCCGGCCAACGCAGACCCGGTCGATCCGCAGGACGTGCAGCCCGAAGAGCTCGACATCGCCATCGCGATCCACCGCATCGAGGAGGCGACCACCCTCGCCATTCGCCGCCCCACGCGCACCTGGGCGGGCCTGCGCTCCTTCGTGGCCGATGGCGACCTCGTCGGCGGCTTCGACCCCGATGCGCCCGGCTTCTTCTGGGTCGCGGCGCAAGGCGGCTACGGCATCCAGACCTCGGCGGCGATGGGCGAAGCCTGCGCCGCGCTGGCCCGCGGGCTGCCGCTGCCCGAGCGCATCGCGGGCTTCGGGCTCACGGCCGAGATGCTCGGGCCGCAGCGGCTGCGCATTGCCGCGGCTGCCTGAAAAAGAACACCCACAACAACCACAGAGACCATCCCCATGCGTGTCTTCAGCGCCTCGCTCGCCACCGAAACCAACACCTTCGGCCCGATGCCGACCGGCCTCGCCTCGTTCAAGGACCGCGGCCACTTCCCCGCCGGCAAGCACCCGGATGCGATGACGCTGTTCTCGGGCCCGCTGTGGGCCGCCCGCATGCGCGGCGCGGACAAGGGCTGGCAGCTCTTCGAAGGCATGGTGGCCGGCGCGCAACCCAGCGGCACGACCACGCGCCACGCGTATGAAACGCTGCGTGACGAGCTGCTCGACGACCTGCGCGCGGTGCTGCCCGTGGATATGGTGCTGCTCGGCCTGCACGGCGCGATGGTGGCCGACGGCTACGACGACTGCGAAGGCGACCTGCTGGCGCGCGTGCGGCAGATCGTCGGGCCCAAGGTGGTGATCGGTGCCGAGCTCGATCCGCACAACCATCTCACGCCCGAGATGATCGCCAACTCCGATGTGATGATCTCGTTCAAGGAGTACCCGCACACCGACGTGCTGGAGCGCGGGCTCGAGCTGGTGGACATCTGCGCCGCGATGGTCGAAGGCAAGGTGAAGCCGGTGCCCGCGGTGGTCGACTGCGACATGATCGTCACGGTCCACACCTCGCGGGAACCTGCACTTGGTTTCGTCAAGCGCATGCAGTCGCTCGAAGGCAAGGACGGGGTGCTCTCGATCTCGCTCACGCACGGCTTCTCGTGGGGCGATGTGCCGGAGATGGGCACCAAGGTGCTGGTCTACACCGATGGCGACCAGGCCAAGGCCGACGCACTCGCGCGCCAGCTTGCGGATGAGGTGATCGCGATGCGCGACGGGCTCACCGTGAACTACCCGAGCATCGATGCCTCGCTCGACGAGGCCCTGGCCTTCGATGGCGGACCGGTCGTGCTCTCCGATGGCGCCGACAACCCCGGCGGCGGCGCGGCAAGCGATTCCACCTTCATCCTGCGCCGCATGGTCGAGCGCGGCATCACCAACGCGGCGCTCGGTCCGATGTGGGACCCGATCGCGGTGCGCATCGCCTTCGATGCGGGCGTGGGGGCGAAGCTGGCGATGCGCATCGGCGGCAAGATCAGTCCGCTTTCGGGCGATCCGCTGGACCTCGAATGCACCGTGAAGGCGCTCAAGCACGACCTGGTGATGACGGGCCTTGCCGGCACGCCCACGTTCATGGGCGACAGTGCGCTCATCGAAGCCAACGGCATCGAGATCGTGCTGATCACGCTGCGCAACCAGGCGATGGGCACCGACCTGTTCACGCAACTGGGTTGCGACCTCGCGGCCAAGAAGATCATCGTCGTGAAGTCGTCGCAGCACTTCTATGCGTCGTACTCGAAGGTCGCGAAGCATGTGATCTACGCGGGCGCGCCGGGCGCCGTGACGTTGGATCTCAACACCCTGCCCTACAAGAAAGCGCGCCTGCCCAAGTGGCCTATTGGCGTCGCGGCCTGATTTCTTTTTCTCTTCCTTCTTTCGCCCCACCGGAGTACCGACGATGAAACGACGAACGCTTGCCGCCTCTGCCGCCTTTGTTGCCCTGGCGCTTTCCGCCGCGTGCCTCCCGGCGCTCGCCCAGACACCCGCGCCCAAGACGCTCAAGGTGGTGGCGCATGCGGACCTGAAGATCCTCGACCCGACCTTCACCACCGCCTACATCTCGCGCAACTTCGGCTACATGGTCTACGACACCCTGTTCGCGCAGGACTCGAGCGGCAAGCCGCAGCCGCAGATGGTCGAGAAGTACACGGCTTCGAAAGACGGCAAGCAGTGGAGCTTCACACTGCGCCCGGGCCTGAAGTTCTCCGACGGCAGCGCGGTCACCTCGGCGGACGCGGTTGCTTCTCTGCAGCGCTGGGCCGCGCGCGACAGCCTGGGCCGTGCGATGACCGCGAGCGGCGCGGAGTGGAAGCAGGTCGATGCGCGCAACTTCACGCTCACCCTCGCCGAGCCCTTCGGCATGGTGCTCGATGCGCTGGCCAAGCCCTCGGGCTTTCCGCCGGTGGTGCTGCCGGAGCGCCTGGCCAAGCTGCCGGCCACCACGCCGCTCACCGAGGTGCTGGGCTCGGGCCCCTTCATCTTCAAGCGCGACGAATGGGTGCCGGGCAACAAGGCGGTGTTCGTGCGCAACCCCAACTACGTGGCGCGCAGCGAACCGCCGAACGGCTTGGCCGGCAGCAAGAAGAGCAACTTCGATCGCGTCGAGTGGCTGTACCTGCCTGATTCGAACAGCGCCATCGCGGCGCTCAAGCGCGGCGAAGTCGACATCGTCGAGCAACTTCAGCCCGACTACATCGCACCGCTGCGCACCGACACGAGCGTGAAGATCGGTTCAGGCGGCGCCTATCAAGGCTTCCTGGTCATGAACCAGCTGCATCCGCCTTTCAACAACCCGAAGGTGCGCCAGGCGCTCTTGCAGGCGGTGAACCAGGAGCGCTTCGTCGCGGCCATGGGCTATCCGCTGGACATGCGCATGGCCTACTGCCCCACCTTCTTCATCTGCGGCAGCCCCAACGAAACCTCGGCCGGCGCCGAGCCCTACCGCAAGGCCGACGTGGCCAAGGCCAAGAAGATGCTGGCCGACGCGGGCTACAAGGGCGAGAAGGTCGTGCTGCTGGTGCCCAGCGACGTGCCCTACCTGAACGCCGAGGCGCTGATGGCCGCGCAGACCATGAAGAGCATCGGCATCAACGTCGATGCGCAGAACCTGGACTGGGCCTCCATCGGCGCGCGCCGCGCCAAGCGCGATGCGCCCGAGGCCGGCGGCTGGAACATGTACGTGACGGTGGCCGGCGAATTCGACGCCAACTCGCCCATCAGCAACGCCTACCTGGGCGCGGCCTGCGGCAACACGCTGCCGGGCTGGCCCTGCGACAAACAGCTGGACGAGCTGCGCACCGCCTGGCTGAAAGAGACCGTGCCCGCCAAGCGCAAGGAACTGCTCGACGCCTTCCAGGCCCGCGCCTACGAGGCCGTGCCTTACATCAACGCGGGCCAGTACTCGGCCGCCTTCGCCGCGCGCGCCAACCTCAAGGGGCTGGACAAGCTCTGGGCCGGCATGCCGATGTTCTGGGCGCTCGACCGCTGACGGCCACGCAACGCGCGCACTGCCATGGGCTACATCGTTCGACGCTTTCTCTCGACACTTCCCGTCATGGCGGTGGTGGCCGTGGTGGTGTTCCTGCTGATCCACCTGTCGCCGGGCGATCCGGCCGCGCTCATCGCGGGCGACCTCGCGAGCGTGGAAGACATCGAGAAGCTGCGCGCCGCGCTCGGGCTGAACCTGCCACTGTGGCAGCAGTTCGCGGTGTGGCTCGGCAAGCTCTTCACCGGCGACCTGGGCACCTCGATCTTCACGCAGGTGCCGGTGTCGCAACTGCTCGGCCAGCGGCTGGAGCCGACGGTGTCGATCGCCGCGCTCACCATGCTCATCACGCTGGTGGTGGCTGTGCCGCTGGGCACGCTTGCGGCCTACCGCGCGGGCAGCTGGGTCGACCGGCTGGTGATGGTGTTCGCGGTGCTCGCGTTCTCGGTGCCGGTGTTCCTCGTGGGCTATCTGCTGATCTACGCTTTCGCGATCCAGCTGCCGTGGTTTCCGGTGCAGGGCTATGTGCGTTTTTCCGAGGGGCCGGGCGAATGGCTGCGCTCGCTGGTGCTGCCTTGCGTGAACCTGGCGCTGGTGTACATCGCGCTCGTGACCCGCATGACGCGCGCCACGGTGCTCGAGGTGCTGCATGAAGACTACATCCGCACCGCGCGCGCCAAGGGCCTCGGCGTGCTGCCGGTGCTGGGGCATGCGCTGCGCAATGCGGCGATTCCCATCGCCACGACCATCGGCGTCGGCATTGCGTTGCTGATCGGCGGCGTGGTGGTCACCGAGACGGTGTTCGCCATTCCGGGCGTGGGGCGCCTCGTCATCGATTCGGTGCAGCGCCACGACTACCCGGTGATCCAGAGCGTGCTGCTGCTGTCGGCGGGTGTGT
Organism: Variovorax sp. W1I1; assembly: GCF_030815625.1. Taxonomy (NCBI): domain Bacteria; kingdom Pseudomonadati; phylum Pseudomonadota; class Betaproteobacteria; order Burkholderiales; family Comamonadaceae; genus Variovorax; species Variovorax sp. W1I1. The sequence continues at coordinate 4,258,940 of NZ_JAUSWZ010000001.1, forward strand.
ATGTGCTGATCAACCTGCTGATCGACTTGAGCTATCGGCTCTTCGATCCGCGCATCCAGTACTGAACGAGACATGTCCACCGTACTCCCGATGAACGACCTACCACTACCCGTTGCGCCCGCTGCGACCCCGCCCGACGAAGCGCCCTTCGTCCCGCCGCGCTGGCGCTGGGTGCGCAAGCACCCGACGCTGATCATCGGCGCGTTGCTGCTCATCGCCGTGGCAGCGCTCTCCATCGCCGCGCCGTGGATCGCCACGCACGACCCGCAGGACATCGACCCGCTCGCGCGCATGCAGCCACCGGGTGCCGAGCACTGGTTCGGCACCGACGCGCTGGGCCGCGACGTGTTCAGCCGCGCGGTGTGGGGCGGGCAGGTGTCGATGATCGTCGGCGCCTCTGTCGCGGTTTTGGCGACGGTGTTCGGCGTGCTGATCGGCCTGTTCGCGGGCTTCGTGCGCTGGGCCGACGGGCCGGTGATGCGGGTGATGGACGGGCTCATGGCCATCCCCGGCATCCTGCTCGCGATCGCGCTCATGGCGGTGACGCGCGCGAGCCTCACGACGGTGATCGTCGCCATCACGGTGCCCGAGATCCCGCGCGTGGTGCGGCTGGTGCGCTCGCTGGCGCTCACGCTGCGCGAGCAGTTGTATGTGGAGGCCGCGCATGCCGTGGGCACACGGCTGCCGGTGATCCTGTTTCGCCACGTGCTGCCCAACATGGTGGCGCCGCTGATTGTGCAATCGACCTTCGTCGCGGCCGCCGCGGTGCTGACCGAAGCCGCCCTCTCCTTCCTTGGCGTGGGCGTGCCCGCACAGACGCCCAGCTGGGGCAACATGATGGCCGAGGGCCGCAACTTCGTGGCAGTGGCGTTCCACATCATCCTGTACCCGGGGCTGCTGCTGGCGGCAACGGTGCTGGCGATCAACCTGCTGGGCGACGGCCTGCGCGATGCGCTCGATCCGCGTCTTGCGCGGCAACTGTGAGCAAGCCATGAAGCCCATGTCTCACATGTCCCACGTTGCCCTCGCCCCCGGCGAGCCCCTGCTCGAAGTCGACAACCTGCGCACGCACTTCCACACATTGAACGGCGTGGTGCGTTCGGTCGATGGCGTCTCGTACACGGTGCGTGCGGGCCGCACGCTCGGTGTGGTCGGCGAATCGGGCTGCGGCAAGAGCGTGACCGCGCTCTCGATCCTGCGGCTCGTGCCCACGCCGCCCGGCCGCCATATGGGTTCTGTGCGCCTGCGCGGCACCGACCTCATGCAACTGAGCGAGCGCGAGATGCGGCAGATCCGCGGCAACCGCATCTCGATGATCTTCCAGGAGCCGATGACCTCGCTGAACCCGGTGCTCACCGTCGGACGGCAGATCGCCGAGACGGTGCAGCTGCACCAGAAGGCCAGTCGCGCCGAGGCGCTGCAGCGCGCGGTCGAGATGCTGCGCGTGGTGCAGATCCCCGAGCCCGAGCGGCGCGTGAACGAGTACCCGCACCAGCTCTCGGGCGGCATGCGGCAGCGCGTGATGATCGCGCTGGCGCTGGCCTGCAACCCCGAGGTGCTGATTGCGGACGAGCCGACCACGGCCCTGGACGTGACGATCCAGGCGCAGATCCTCGACCTCATCAAGCGGCTGCAGAAGGAACTGGGCATGGGCGTCGTGATGATCACGCACGACCTGGGCGTGGTGGCCGAGAGCTGCGACCGCGTGGTGGTGATGTATGCCGGCAAGAAGGTCGAGGAAGCCGATGTGATCGATCTCTTCGACCGTCCGCTGCACCCCTACACGCGCGCACTGATGGCCTCGATGCCCGCGATGAACACGGCGAGCGCGCGGCTCACGGAGATTCCGGGCCTGGTGCCGGCCGCGCATGAACTGGGGCGCGGCTGTGCGTTTGCTGCGCGCTGCAGCCATGCGCGCGAGCGCTGCCGCGTCGAGACGCCGCAGCTCACGCAGCAAGGCGGCGACCATGTGGTGGCCTGCTTTGCCGTCGAAGAACAATGGGCCGATGCAGAGGTGACCGCATGACGACGACCGCAGCCCCGCTGCTTCAGGTGCGCAACCTGCGCAAGCACTACATCTCGCCCAAGCGCTGGCTCCGGCCCGCGAAGCCGGCGATCCAGGCGGTCGATGGCGTGTCGTTCTCCGTCGCGCGCGGCGAAACGCTGTCGCTGGTCGGCGAGTCGGGCTGCGGGAAGACGACGACCGCGAAATCGGTGATGCGGCTGGTCGAACCGACCTCCGGCTCGGTGTCGCTCGACGGCGAGGAACTGCTCACGCTCTCGCCCAACGAGATGCGGCTGCGCCGGCGCCAGTTGCAGATCATTTTTCAGGACCCGTATGCCTCGCTGAACCCGCGCCTGACGGCCGGCGACATCGTGGCCGAGCCGCTGCGCAACTTCGGCATGGGAGCAGCCGCCGAGCGGCGCGAGCGCGTGCAGTGGCTGTTCTCGCGCGTGGGCTTGCGGCCTGAAGCCGCGAAGAAATTTCCGCACGAGTTCTCGGGCGGGCAGCGGCAGCGGCTGGGCATTGCGCGCGCACTGGCGCTGAACCCGAAGCTCATCGTCTGCGACGAGCCGGTCTCTGCGCTCGATGTGTCGGTGCAGGCGCAGGTGGTCAACCTGCTGATGGATCTGCAGGCGGAGTTCGGCATCGCATATCTCTTCGTCGCGCACGACCTCGCGGTGGTGCGGCACATCAGCCACCGCGTGGCGGTGATGTACCTCGGGCACATCGTGGAGATCGCGGACCGCGACACGCTGTTCTCTGCGCCGCTGCATCCGTACACCGAGATCCTGCTGTCGGCCGTTCCCGTGCCGAATCCGCGAACGCCCGCGCGCCGCATGCTGCTGCAGGGCGATCCGCCGAGCCCCGCGAACCCGCCTTCGGGCTGCCGCTTCCACACGCGCTGCCCGATGGCGCAGGCCGTGTGCAAGGAGAAGGTGCCGGCGCTGACGGAACGCCCTTCGTCTTCCAACGGTGGCGCCAGCACGCACCTGGTCGCCTGCCATTTCCGCTGAAGAAAGAGCCTCACCGATGACCGACAAGACACCCCATTACGACCTGCTGATCCGCGGCGGCACCGTCATCGACGGCACCAAGGCGCCGCGCTTCGACGCCGACGTCGGCATCGTCGGCGGCCGCATCGCCGCCATCGGCAAGCTCGCGGGCCACACGGCCGACCGGACGCTCGACGCCACGGGCCGCATCGTCGCGCCGGGCTTCATCGACTCGCACACGCACGACGACCAGGCTGTGCTCTCTCAGGCGCAGATGCCCTTCAAGGTGTCGCAGGGCGTGACCACGGTGGTGGCGGGCAACTGCGGCATCAGCGCCGCACCGCTGCGCGTGGACATGGACCTGCCGATGCCGCTCAGCCTGCTCGACACGCCGGCCGAGGGCCGCTTCACCACCTTTGCCGCGTACCTCGATGCGCTGCGCGCCACGCCGTCATCGGTGAACGTGGCCGCGATGGTGGGCCACTCGACGCTGCGCGCGGTGGTCATGTCTGACCTCGACCGTCCCGCGAACGAAGCTGAAATCGCCGCGATGCAGGCGCTGGTCGAAGAGGCGATGCAGGCAGGCGCCATCGGCCTCTCGACCGGCACCTTCTACCCGCCAGCCGTGAAGGCGACCACCGAGGAAATCATCGAGGTCGGCCGCCCGCTTACGTCGCGCAAGGCGCTCTACGTGACGCACATGCGCGACGAGAGCGACCGCGTGATGGAGTCGCTCGAAGAGACTTTCCACATCGGCCGCGCGCTCGACATTCCGGTGGTGGTGTCGCACCACAAGGTGCAGAACGCGCAGAACTTCGGCAAGACGAAGGTCACGCTGCCCTTCATCAAGGAAGCGATGCAGCACCAGTGCATCGGTCTCGATTGCTACCCGTACACCGCAGGCTCCACCATGATCCGCACCGACCGCGGAATGATGGACGGCCGCGTGCTCATCGCCTCGAGCGTGCCGCACCCCGAATGCGCGGGCCGTGACCTGAAGGACATCGCGGCCGAATGGGGCGTGTCTGGCGAAGAGGCGGCTCAACGCCTGCAACCCGGCAGCGCGATCTATTTCATGATGGACGAGGACGACGTGCAGCGCATCCTCGCCTTCGACGACACCATGATCGGCTCGGATGGCATCCCGCTCGGAGAGAAGCCGCATCCGCGCTTGTGGGGTACCTTCCCGCGCGTGCTCGGGCACTACAGCCGCGATGTCGGACTGTTCCCGCTGGAGACTGCCGTGTGGAAGATGACAGGGCTTACCGCGCGCAACTTCGGCCTGCATGAGCGCGGCACGCTCAAGCAGGGCCACCATGCCGACGTGGTGATCTTCAACGCGGCCACGGTGCGCGATACGGCGAACTACGAAACGCCGACGCAGCCTGCCGAAGGCATCGATGCGGTGATCGTGAATGGCGCTGTGACCTGGCAGCACGGCGTGCACAGCGGTGCGCGCAACGGGCAGGTGATCGTGCGGCGCGAGCCGGTCTGACGAAGCGGGTCGGCCCTGCGCCGGCCCGACTACACCGTCTGCTGCCAGCCGACGGCGTTCCTGAGCCGGATTCCACTCGCCTGCAGGGATGATTCCCAGACTGGCTTGAGGGGAACGAGAGACTCGACGACCCGCAGTTCCGTGCGGCTGGCCTGCAACTCACTTCGAAGGTCCGTCGTCCTGGTCGCGCTGCTGGGCACGACCGTTTCGCGCGAAACCCACATCCCTGCATCCTGGATATCGGTGAAGGTATCGGAGGGAAGTTCGTAGCGCGTCAGTTCCGCGCGCTCGAAGCGCTCGACCCAACGTTCTTCGATGTACGCCACGGACGACATGCCCGGTCGAAGATCACCGAGCCACGCCTTGCGATCCGTGTCCGTCGCGGAGGCCGCGGCCCGGATGACGACGCGAGGACACTCGCGGGGGAAAAGATAGAGATGCTGGTGCGCCTGCGCGATGGCCCAGACCAGAGGACCATTCAGCCATTCCAGGCCCTGTCGGCGCTCGGCGGGGACCTGCACGGGCCGGGGCACGAACCGATCGATGTCGGCCTTGTCGCTGAAGTGGAAAAGACGCATGGCGGGGAGCGTAACCGCCCCGCCGAGTCCGATCAGTCCGGCGCGTTAATCACCCGGTCGAACTCTTCGTCAGCCGGCACGTTGTCGGCATCGAGTTCGCTGGCATCGGTCAGATCGATGCCGGTTTCTTCCGAGAGGTCATCCGTGATGTCGCTGTCGGTTTCCTCGAAATCGTCGGCTGGCGTGTTGTCGTCATCGTCTTCGGATGGCGAGGCGGAACGCGCGGTGGCGTCGACGTGATTCATGATCGGCTCCTCGGCAGATGAATGCTGTACGGCCCCCTATGGTGCGCCTGTTTGGACCGTTGCGGTTCATTCGGGCGGCAGCGTCGGTGTCGGAAAGTTTCCCGCCCTGCCCGCTGCCCCTGCAAGCCGCGCCGTCAATCCTTGTGAACGTGCCCGTGCTCCCCGTGCCCCGGGTCGTCGTGGCCATGGTCATGTCCGTGCTCGCCGTGCGCGAGCCGGCTCACCAGCGTGACCAGCACGATGCCCGCGACCAGCCACAGCACCTGCGCGGCGGTCTGGCGGGCGGGCAAGCGTTTTTGCAGTTGCGGAATCAGGTCGGCCAGCGCTACATAAACGAAGCTGCTTCCGGCCAGCACCAGGAAGTACGGCAGCCAGCCGTGCAACTGGTCGACCAGCCACCAGCCGGCGATGCCGCCGAGCATGGTCATGGTGCCCGCGAGCGAGACCTTGACGAGCGCCGCGCGCTGGTTGGCCGAGCTCTGGCGCAGCACGACGAGGTCGCCGATGTGGTGCGGCACCTCGTGCGCGAGCACGGCGATGGCGGCCACGAGACCGAGGCGCATGTCAGCGATGAAGGCCGAGGCGATCAGGATGCCGTCGCCGAAGCAGTGCACGCTGTCGCCGGTGAGCACGGCCCAACTGCCGCCGCCCTTGGGCGTGTGGGCATGTGCGTGACCGTGGTGGTCGTGTGCGTGGTCGTGACCGTGGTCATGGCCCTTGTGCGCATCCGGTGTCTCGCCATGGTGATGCTCGTGCCCGTGGTGCCACAGCTCGGCCTTGTCGAGCAGGAAGAAGAACACGAGGCCGAACAGGAGCACCGCGAAGAGCAGCGCCGGTTCGATGCGGCTTTCGAAGGCCTCGGGCAACAGGTGCATGAAGGCGGTGGCGAGCAGCGCGCCGGCCGCCAGGCTCAAAAGATGCTGCGGGTTCACGCCCCCCGAGCCGCTGCGTACGCCCACACGCAGCAGCAACGCTGCCAGCCAGACGCTTCCGATACCGGCGACCAAGGTCGCGGCGATGATGACTATCAAATTCATAGCTGCTTGCGCAAGAGGAGCGGTCGGCAGGACCGCATACCGTTCATAAAAAGGAAAAGGCCGTCACACAGGACGGCCTTCGGCGGAGAGTGGCTACAAGGCGCCGTGTTCAGGCGACGCCATTGGCTTTGAACCAGGCTGTGGCGCGTTGCCAGCCGTCGTCCGCCGCGCTCTTTACATAGCTGGGGCGGTAGTCGGCATGGAACGCGTGGCCTGCTTCGGGATACACGACGAAGCTCGATGCCTTGGCCGCCGCAGTTCCATTGGCCAAAGCAGCTTTCATCTTATCAACCGTGTCAAGGGGGATGCCCTGGTCTTTTCCGCCGTAGAGGCCGAGCACCGGCGCCTGCAGGCTGGCGGCGATGTCGATGGGGTGCTTGGGCGTCAGTTCGCTCGATTGGCCGACCAGCCGGCCGTACCACGCCACGCCCGCCTTGACCTTGCCCGTGGCCGCATACAGCCACACGATGCGCCCGCCCCAGCAGAAGCCGGTGATGCCGGCCTTGCTGGTGTCGCCGCCGTTGGCCTTGGCATAGGCGAGCGCGCCGTCCAGGTCGGCGATGACCTGCGCATCGGGCACCTTGCTGACGATGTCGGCCTGCAGCTTCGGGATGTCGGTGTAGCCGCGCGGATCGCCCTGGCGCGCATAGAGCTCGGGCGCGATGGCCAGGTAGCCCAGCTTGGCGAAGCGGCGGCAGGTGTCGGCAATGTATTCGTGCACGCCGAAGATTTCCTGGATCACCAGGACGACCGGCAGGCCGGTCTTGCCGGCCGGGGCGGCGGCATAGGCCGGCACCTCGAAGCCGTTGACGGTGTACTTGATCGGGCCGGCCGTGAGGCCTTCGGTCGAAGTGCTGATGGCGGTCTGCGCCATCACCGGCATCACGGCGGCTGCGTAGCCGACGCCGATGGCGGCTTTCAGTGCGGTGCGGCGCGTGGCGCCCTGCTCGGTGCTGTCGCCGGGGCGAAGCGAATCGAAGTCGGAACGGCTGTCGTCGAGTTGGGACATTGGACGGGCTCCAGTTGATCGTCGGACAAGGGGCGTTGCGCGAAAAAACGCACGCCGCAATGTAGGCGAAATCGACCGGGCGCCTCTATGCCCGGGAATTCAGTGGGGTTGGCCCTGCAGGCCGTAGGCCCGACGGGCCAGCGCAGCCGCCAGCACCGCTGCCGGATCGACCAGGCTCAGCCCGGCCACGGCGGCCGAGCCCTGCAGGCCCAGCGGAACCTCGGTGCAGCCCATGATGATGCTGACGGGCCCGTGCCGCTCGGCCAGCCGCAGTGCGACTTCGGAGAAGCACTGCTCGGCCAGCGGCATGTTGCCGGCCTTCACGCCGTCGAAGATGCCGCGCATGATGGTCTGGCGCTCCTCGGCCAGCGGCACGTGGCAGCCGAGGCCGGCTTCGGCCAGTGCCTGTTCGTAGAGACGCACGCGGTAGGTGCCCTCGGTGGCCATCAGCGCCACCTCGGTCGCGCCCTGTGCGGCCAGTTGCTGCGCGGTCTCGCGCGCCATGTGCAGCAGCTCGACCTGCGGAAATCGCTCCTGCAGGTTGGCATGCCAGGCATGCGCGGTGTTGCAGGCGATGGCCACGGCCCGGCTGCCGAGCGCGGCCAGCCGGCCCAGCGCCTGCAGCATCGGCTCGAGCGGCTGGTGCGCGCCGATGTCTGCCGAGGCCAGCGCGCCGGTGCGGTCGGGCACCGGCACCTGCGCGAGCCAGTGTTCGGGAAAGGATTGGTCGCGCACCGGCTCGCCGCGTGCGCGCATCTGCTGCGCACAGGCCTGCACGAAGAGCCGGACGAAGTCGGCGCCCGCCGCAGGGCCCATGCCCCCGAGGATGCCGACGACCTGCGTTGCTGCGACCATGTCTTTTCTCTTGATGCGGACCGGATCAGGTCGCAGGCTTGTCGCTGAAGGCTTTCAGGTTTTCCTTCAGCTGATCGCTCATCGGCAGGTTCAGCGGCACGTTCTTCGGCGGAATCGGCTGCATGAACCACTTGGTGTAGAGCTTCTCGAACTCGCCGCTCTTCATCATGCCGATGAAGGTGTCGTCCACCAGCTTCTTGAAGGCCGGGTCGTCCTTGGGCAGCATGCAGGCATAGGGCTCGACCTGCAGCGACTCGCCCACCACTTCGTAGTCGGCGGGGTTCTTGGAGTTGGCGATCAGGCCGAACAGCAGGATGTCGTCCATCGCGAAGGCGACGGCGCGGTCGCTCTCCACCAAGAGGAACGCATCGGCGTGGTCCTTGCCGAGCACGATGTCCATGCCGAGGTTCTTCTCGGTGTTGTACTTGCGCATGACCAGCGCGTTGGTGGTGCCGGTGGTGCTGGCCACGGTCTTCTTGGCGAGGTCGGCGTAGTCCTTGATCTTGGAGGACTTCTTCGTCAGAAGCCGCGTGCCCGTGTAGAAGTGATTGACCGCGAAGGCCACGTCCTTGCCGCGCGCGCTGTTGTTGGTGGTGGAGCCGCACTCCAGGTCGACCGTGCCGTTGGTGATCAGCGGAATGCGGTTCTGCGAAGTGACCGCCATCAGCGAGACCTGCAGGTTGGGCTTGTTCAGCTTTTTCTTCACCGCTTCGACCACGGCGTTGGAGAGCTCCACCGAGAACCCGATCGGCTTGTTGGGGCCGTCCAGGTAGCTGAAGGGCACCGACGATTCGCGGTAGGCGAGCGTGATCTTGCCGGACTCGGCGATCTTGGCGAGCGTGTCGGCGGCTTGCGCGCCGGTGGCGGTGAAGAGCACCGCGGCAGCCATGGATGCCATCAAGACGGAGAGTTTCATTCGAGCCTTCATTCGGTTGGATTGAACAGAAGCGCAGTGTAAGAAGGAGTGACACATCGGGACAATTCCAAATAACCCCGGGGTCATGCCCAAAGGTTATGGGCGGGGGTTCTTTTGGCATTTCCGGGCGGCGCGGGGCGCCTCTACAGTCGCAGGCAATCTCTTCCTTGTCTCCTCACTCCCCGAAAGTTGCCTTCATGCATGTGTGTGTGCTCGGTGCCGGCATCGTGGGCCTGGCCACCGCCTGGCAGCTCGAACGCCGGGGCCATCAGGTCACGGTGATCGACCGCGCGGCGCCCGGCGCGGGCGCAAGCGGCGGCAACGGCGCGCAGCTGAGCTACTCGTACGTGCAGCCGCTGGCCGATCCGTCGATCTGGAGGCAGCTGCCCAAGCTGCTGCTCTCGCCCACCTCCCCGCTCAAGCTGCGGCCGCAGCTCGACCCGCTGCAGTGGCGCTGGGGCATGGAATTTCTCGCGGCCTGCAATGCAGAGACCTCGCGCGACACCACGGCCAAGCTGCTGGCGCTGGCCGCATCGAGCCGCACCGAATTCGAGGCCATGCAGGCCGACGTCGCACCCGACTGCGACTTCTCGGCCACCGGCAAGCTGGTGCTGTACGCGAGCTCGGCGTCGCTCGAAGGCGCGCGTGCGCAGCTCGAGCTGCAGCGCACCATGGGCAGCGAGCAGCGCATCGTCACGCCCGACGAGTGCATCGCGATCGAGCCCGCGCTCGCGAGCTACCGCGGCCAGATGGCCGGCGCGGTCCACACGCCGAGCGAGTGCGCGGCCGATTGCCTGAAGGTGTGCGCCGAACTGATGCGAGTGCTCAGTGCGCGCGGCGTGCGCTTCCTGCTCGGCACCGATGTGCATGGCTTCGCGCGCAATGGCCATCGGATCGCGGCAGTGAACACCAGCCAGGGCGACATCGAGGCCGATGCCTTCGTCATGGCGCTGGGGTCGGCCTCTCACAGGCTCGGCCGGGCACTGGGCGCCTACCTGCCGGTGTATCCGCTCAAGGGCTACAGCATCACGGTGGAGGTCGATCCTTCGCCCGGCGCGGCACCGACCGTGAACGTGACCGACAGCGCCCGCAAGGTGGTGTTCGCGCGCATCGGCTCACGATTGCGCGTGGCAGGCATGGCCGAGCTGGTGGGGCACGACGCGAGCATTCCGGCAACGCGCATCGAGACGCTGACGGCCGCCACGCGTGCCGTCTTCCCGCATGCGAGCCGGCTCGAAGAGCTGCACCCGTGGACCGGCATGCGGCCCGCAACGCCGAAGGGGCTGCCGATCATCGGGCGGCTGGAAAGCGCGCCGTCGAACATGCTGTTCAACACGGGCCATGGCGCGCTGGGTTTCACGCTGGCCTTCGGCTCCGCATTGAAGATCGGGCAGGCCCTGCAGGCCTGAGCGCGGCCGCGCACGACCTCAGCTGGTGGAAACCAGCTTGAGCCCGATCACTCCCGCCAGGATGAGTGCGATGCACAGCAGCCGCAGCGGCGCGGCCGAGTCGCCCAGCACCACCACGCCCACGATTGCTGTGCCGGCTGCGCCGATGCCGGTCCATACCGCATAGCCCGTTCCCATCGGCAACGTGCGCATCGAGAGCGCCAGCAGCACCACGCTCGACAGGCCGGCACCCACGGTGAACAGCGCGGGCACCAGCCGCGTGAAGCCTTCGGACGACTTCATCGCGAAGGCGAAGACGATCTCCAGAAGCCCGGCGATGCCGAGCAGTGTCCAGGCCATGGCGCGTCAGGCCGCAGCCGCAGCCGCAACCGTGGCGGCGGGCGTCGAGCGGAAGGTGACGCCGAAGCGATTGAAGGCATTCATCAGGCTGATCGCGTAGGTGAGATCGGCCAGCTCCTTGTCGCCGAATTCGGCGGTGGCGGCTTCGTAGTCGGTATCGGGCACGCCCGTCTCGGCGACGCGCGTCACGGTTTCGGCCCAGGCGAGTGCCGCGCGTTCGCGGGCACTGAACACCGCGCCCGCGTCGTGCCACACCGGTACCAGCACCAGCTTGTCGACCGCGAGGCCCGACTTCAGCAGGTCGCGCGAATGCATGTCGATGCAGTAGGCGCAGCCGTTGATCTGCGACACCCGCAGGTAGACGAGATCGACCAGTTGCTTGGGCAGGCCGCTTTTCTGGACGGCGACATACACCCCGCCGAAGGCCTTGTAGACGTCGGGCGAAACCTTGGCGTAGTCGATGCGATTGCTCATGAGGAGTCCTTGTGTGTTTGCTGATTGAGAAGGACTCTATGGTCGAATATCTTGGCCCAGTTCAGAAGAGCCAAGAATGGCATCCGGTTCTAGACCATGATTCCCCGCATCACATCAAGGCCAGGATGCGCTTTCCCAGCTTCTCGGCCGTCGCCAGGGAATCGATGTTCGTGAAGTTGACGAGCAATGCCGAGGCGCCCTTGCCGATCTGCTGCCATTCCGACAACGCCTCCGCGAAGAGGCCGTCTTCCCGCATGCGCAGCATGAGCTTGCGGTCCGACTGGCGGCCCGTCAGCCGCAGGATGAGGTGCATGCCGCCGGGCAGCGCGTCGATCTTCACGTGCTTTCCAAGCACCTTCTCCAGTCCCGCCTTGGTGGCCTCGCGGCGCTCGGCGTAGAGCTTGCGCATGCGCTGGATGTGGCGCGCGAAGTGGCCCTCCTTGATGAAGGCCGTGACGATGGACTGCGTGAGTTCGGGACTGCCCCCGGCGAAGGTCTGGATGATCTGCTCGAAGCGCTCGACCTGCGCTTGCGGCACCACGAGATACGCCAGCCGGAGGCTCGGAAAAAGCACCTTGCTGAAGGTGCCCGCATAGAGCACGCGCCCGTCGCGGTCCAGGCTCTTGAGCGCAGGCAGGGGACGGCTCACATAGCGGTACTCGCCGTCGTAGTCGTCCTCGACGATCCACGCGTTGTTCCGCCCCGCCCAGTCCAGCAGCGCGAGGCGCCGCTGCAAAGACAGGGACACGCCCAGCGGGCTCTGGTGCGCCGGCGTGACCACGGCCATGCGCGCACGCGGCGCCGCCCGGACGCCTTCGGCAACGACCATGCCGTCCGCGTCGACCGGCACCGGAACGGTCGCGATGTGCATCTGCGCGAGCAGTTCGCGCGTGGGCGGATAGCCCGGGTCTTCGAGCCAGACGCGGTCGCCCGCCTTCAGCAAGGCCAGCCCGATCAGCTCGATGGAGTGACGGTATCCCGAGGTCACGAACACCTGCGACGCCGCGCAATGGATGCCGCGCGATACCTGGAGGTAGGCGGCGATTTCCGCGCGCAATGCGGGCTGGCCGTAGACGGAGGGATGCGTCATGTCCGACGGCTGCATGGCCCGCGCGCACCGCGCACCAAGGCGTGCCCATATCTTTCGGGGAAATTCGTCCAGCGCGGGCAAGCCCATCTGGAACGGAAGGATCGAATACGGGCGAAAGCCGATCGATGAAGTCCCGTTGTCGATCACGGGCGACGGCATGGCCACGGGCGTGCGCGGCTTGAGGCCCGGCGTGACGATGGTGCCGGCCTGGCCGCGGGCCTGGATGTAGCCCTCGGCGGTCAGCAGGGAATAGGCCGTGTCGATGGTGCCCCTGGCTAGGCCTAGCTCCTTGGTCAGTGCGCGCGCCGAGGGAATGCGGTCGCCCGGCTTGAGCAAGCCGCTGGCGATGGCGCTGCGCAATCGCTCGTAGATCTGGCGGTAGTAAGGCTCGACCGCGCTGGGGTCCAGGGGCGAGAGGTTGCTGGTCTTCCCGGCGGTCATGAAGAGCCTTCTTTCTCAGCCCGTTCAAGGTGAACGTGGCGTGGTGGTGACGGCAAATTATGGATCAGTGCCAATCTTCACTCATGGCTCTATGACGTAGGCCATGCGATTCCTAGACTTTCGCTTTCACAAGAATCTGAAGTGGTCACTATGAAGATCCTGCACATCGTCTGCAGCCCCCGCGGGGAAGCCTCCGAGAGCTACCGGCTCTCCCGAAAGATCGTCGCGCGCCTCATGGGTCGCGAGCCGGCTGCAACGGTGACGAACCGGGTGATCGGCGGCAACGCCCTGCCCCATATCGACGCGAACTACGCGCTCGGCCAGCATTCGGCAACGGCCGAGATCACGCACGGCGGCTCCATGGCCCAGTCCGACGAACTGATCCAGGAACTGGAGGATTCGGATGCCGTGGTCATCGGAACGCCGATGCACAACCTGGGCGTGCCCTCGGCGTTGAAGGCGTGGATCGATCACGTCGTGCGAGCGCGCCGCACCTTCAACACGGGCTCGGGCGGCAAGGTCGGCACGCTTCGCGACCGGCCCGTATTCATCGCCATCGCTTCAGGGGGCAGTTTTTCCGGAGAGTACGCACGGCAGCCGGATTTTTTGACGCCGTACCTGACGGTCATCCTGGCCCAGATCGGCTTGAAGGACCTGCACTTCTTCTCGGTGCAGGGAACGAGCCTGGGGCCACAGATTCTTGAGGAATCGAGGACGGGCGCCGACGAAGCTCTGCAGGCGTATTTCCCGCTGCGCGTCTAGAGCGTTTCCTGAATCGCCTGCTGCATGCAGCGCGTGATGCCGCGCACCGCCACCGAATCGGGCCGGCCGGTGAAGCGCAGCGCGCGCACAGGCACCGGGATGTGCGGCTCGAGCGTGAGCACATCGACCTTCTCGCGGTCCGCCGAGCGCGCGGTGCAGCCGTCGACCAGCGCCACGCCGAGGCCGTGGTGCGCCATGGCCAGTGCCGCGTGGTAGGTCTGCACCGTCACCACCGCCTGCTGGAAGCCGACGCCGGCCTGCCGGCAGGCCTGGCTCAGGCTGGTGCCGACAGGGTCGCGGCTGTCCAGGCCGATCACCGGGCGATCGACCAGGTCGTGCAGCGCCACCGAGCCGTTGCGCACCAGCGCGCGCGGGAGCATGCCCTTGGGCGCGATGCAGACCATGCGGCTGTCGGCCAGCGTCTCCTGCGTGAGCGAGGGGTGCACCACGGGGCTGAAGGCGAAGCCCACGTCGGCCTCCTGCAGCAGCAGCGCCGACATGATCTGCGGCGAGTGCAGCGACTCGACGGTGATCGCGTAGCCCGGATGCTTTTCGCGAAACGCCTTGAGCGCGCGCGGCAATATCTCGTAGCTCAGCGCCAGCACGCTCAGGATGCGCAGCTCGCCCGTGTCGCTGCCGGCCTTGAGGTTGGAGGCCAGCCGCTGCACTTCGTCGAGTTGCGCGAAGAGGCGCTCGATGTGCGGGTACAGCGTGAGCGCCTCGGTGGTCGGCGAGAGCCGCCCCTTGGCGCGCTGGAACAGCGGAAAACCCAACTGCAGCTCCGCGTGCTGCAGGGTGCGGCTCACCGCCGGCTGCGTGATGTTGATGAGCCGCGCCGCCGCGCTCACGCTGCCGGTCAGCATGATGGCGTTGAAGACCTCGATGTGACGCAGCCGCATGAAGGGGCCGCCGGGGTCAGTTGCCGGTCTTGCCGCGCGAGATATCCATCACCATGCGCGTCGCCAGGTACAGGCGCGGTTCGATGGAATCGATCAGCACGTATTCGGCATCGGCCGAGTGCGCGCCGAAGCCCTGCAGGCCGAAGCGCTCGACAACGGGCGCCTTGGTCTTGAGCGAGGCGAAGGCGGCGTCGGTGCCGCCGCCGGCAGCCTTGTCGTCCGCACCCAGCGGGCGGCCGAGTTCGTCCTTGTAGATGGCCTGCGCATGCTTGGCGAATGCGATCGAGGCGGCGGTGGCTTCGAGCGGCGGACGGCGGCGCTCGAACTTCAGCTCGACCTTGGCCTCGGGAATCAGCTGCTTCTTCACGCGCTCGTTGACCTGCTGCTCGATGCGGTCGTAGTCGGCGACCTTGAGCACCCGCACGTCGGCGCCCGCTGTGGCGGCGGCCGGAATCACGTTGCGGTTGCTGCCCGATTTCGAGATGGTCCAGTTCATCTTCAGGCCCGTGGCCGGGTCGGAGAGGTCGCGCATCTGCAGGATCTGGTGCGAGAGTTCGTAGAGCGCGTTCACGCCCAGCTCGGGCGCGGAGCCCGCATGCGAAGCCTTGCCGGTAACGTTCAGCGTGACCGAGGCGATGCCCGCGGTGGCCAGCGAGAGCTTGTCGTCCTTGATGGAGGCGCCTTCGAACGACATCACCGCATCGTGCTCGCCGCCCAGCCGCGTGAGGAGCGCGCGCGAGCCGGGCGAGCTGATTTCCTCGTCGCCATTGATCAGCACAGTGAGCGTGCCGTACTCCTTGAACTTCAGCGCCTGCAGCATGGCCACCGTGTGCGTGATGACGGCCACGCCCTGCTTGTCGTCGGAAATGCCCAGGCCATAGGCCTTGTCGCCATCGATGCGGAACTGCTGCTTGTTGAGCATGCCCACGGTGTAGACCGTGTCCATGTGCGCGATGAGCATGATCTTCTTGGTGCCCGAGCCCTTGAAGGTGGCGCGCACGACGCGGCCGATTTTCTCGGGCGTGTCTTCCATGCGGTAGGCCTCGGCGCTCGGGTCGATCAGCTCAACCTCTCCGCCCAGCGCCTTGAACTTCGCGGCGATGAGGTCGGAGATTTTTTCCAGGCCGTCGAGGTCGCGGCTGCCCGACTCGATGGAGACCAGCTCCTTGAGCGTGTCGAGCAGCGCGGGCTTTTCTTTCGCGGCGAGCGAGGCGATGCGGGCATCGGGGGCGGCGAAGGCGGTGCCGAGGAAGGCGGCGCAGACGGCGGCGAGCAGGAATTTGCGGGGCTGGATTTTCATGGGTGCGGTTCTTCTTTGGTCTTGTCTCGTATCTCGTAACTTCGTAACGCGTCAGTGGGCCTTGTCCCAGTTGGGGCCAACGCCGATCTCGGCGAGCAGCGGCACCTTGAGCGCCGCCACGCCGGCCATCAGGCGTGGGATTTCGGTGCGCACCCATTCGACTTCGGCCTCGGGCACCTCGAACACCAGTTCGTCGTGCACCTGCATGATCATCTTGGTGGCGCGCTTCTCTTCGTCAAGCACGTTCTGTACCTTGACCATGCTCAGCTTGATGAGGTCGGCCGCCGTGCCCTGCATCGGCGCGTTGATGGCCGCGCGCTCGGCGCCGCCGCGGCGCGGGCCGTTGGGCGAATTGATCTCGGGCAGGTACAGGCGCCGGCCGAACACGGTCTCGACGTAACCCTGCTCCTTGGCGAGCGCCTTGGTCTCGTCCATGTACGCCTTCACGCCCGGGTAGCGCGCGAAGTAGCGCTCGATGTAGGAGGCTGCGGCCTTGGTCTCGATGCCCAGGTTCTTCGCGAGGCCGAAGCTGCTCATGCCGTAGATGAGCCCGAAGTTGATGACCTTCGCATAGCGGCGCTGCTCGCTCGACACCTGGTCGGGCGTGGAGCCGAACACTTCGGCGGCCGTCGCCCGGTGCACGTCGATGCCTTCGGTGAAGGCGCGCAGCAGCGACTCGTCGCCGCTGATGTGGGCCATGATGCGCAGCTCGATCTGCGAGTAGTCGGCGCTGGCGATCACGCTGCCCGCGGGTGCCACGAAGGCTTCGCGCACGCGGCGGCCTTCGGGCGTGCGGATCGGGATGTTCTGCAGATTCGGGTCGTTGCTGCTCAGGCGCCCCGTCACCGCGACGGCCTGCGCATAGTGCGTGTGCACGCGGCCGGTGCGCGGGTTGGCGAGCTGGCCGAGCTTGTCGGTGTAGGTGCCCTTGAGTTTCGAGAGGCCGCGGTGTTCGAGGATCTTGGCGGGGAGCGGGTAGTCCTCGGCCAGTTTCTCCAGCACTTCTTCGTCGGTGCTGGGCGCGCCGCTCGGCGTTTTCTTGACCACCGGCAGGCCCAGCTTGGTGAAGAAGATCTCACCGATCTGCTTGGGCGAACCAAGGTTGAAGGGCTGGCCCGCGATCTCGTAGGCCTCCTGCTCCAGCGCCATGATGCGCGTGCCGAGTTCGTGGCTCTGCGCGGCGAGCGTGGCGCTGTCGATCATCACGCCGTTGCGCTCGACGCGGTAGAGCGCCTCGCTCGAATCCATTTCGAGCTGGTAGACGAAGCGCAGCTTCTCGTTGGCTTCGAGCTGCGGCCACAGCGTGCGGTGCACGTCCAGGGTCTGGTCGCTGTCTTCGCACGAGTATTCGGCGGCCTTGGCGATGTCGACCTGGCTGAAGGAGATCTGGTGCGCGCCCTTGCCGCACAGGTCTTCGTAGGAGATGCCGCTGCGACCCAGGTGGCGCTCGGCCAGGGACGCGAGGCCGTGCGGCTTGTGCACTTCGAGCACGTAGCTCTGCAGCATGGTGTCGTGCGCATAGCCCTCCACCTCGATGCCGTGGTTGGCGAACACATGGCGGTCGTACTTGATGTGCTGACCGAGCTTTTTCTTCTCGGGGTTCTTGAGCCATGGCTTGAGCTTGGCGAGCACTTCGTCGATGGGCAATTGCGCGGGCGCATCGGGATAGTTGTGCGTGAGCGGAATGTAGGCCGCTTCGCCGGGCTCGACGCTGAAGCTCACGCCGACGATCTGCGCGACCATTTCGTCGAGCGAGGTGGTCTCGGTGTCGATGGCGGCGAGTTCGGCGGCTTCGAGCCTCGCGAGCCAGGTGTCGAACTGCTCCCAGGTGGTGATGGTGTCGTACTTGAGGTTGCTCGCGGGCGCGGCGGCGTCGAGCGCGCTCAGGTCCGAAGGCTCGTCGAACAGGCCGCCCTGATCGGTGTTGGCCTTGGCGGCCTTCTTCTTGGCGTTCTCCTCGATCAGCTCGGGCGGCACTTCCTGCGCTTCGAGCGTTTTCACGAGACTCTTGAAGCCGAACTTCTCGTAGAAGGGCTTGAGCTCGCTGGTCTGCGGCGCGCCGACCGGCAGGCCTTCGAGGGACGGCAGGCCGGTGACGTGGCCTTCGAGGTCGCAGTCGGTGCGGATGGTGACGAGCTTGCGGCTCAGCGGCAGCTTGTCGAGCGCCTTGCGCAGGTTCTCGCCCGCGGCGCCCTTCACTTCGGCGGCGCGTTCGACCAGCGCATCGAGCGAGCCGTATTCGAGCAGCCATTTAGCGGCTGTCTTCGGGCCGACCTTCTCGACGCCGGGCACGTTGTCGACCGAGTCGCCCACGAGCGTCTGGTAATCGACCATGAGGTTCGGCGGCACGCCGAACTCGGCCGTGACGCCGGCCACGTCGCGCTTCTTGCCGTTCATCGTGTCGATGATGGTGATGTGCTCGTCGACCAACTGGCTCAGGTCCTTGTCGCCGCTGGAGACGATCACCTCGACGCCCTGCGCGGCGGCGATCTTGGCGAGCGTGCCGATCACGTCGTCGGCCTCCACGTCGGGCACCGTGAGCACCGGCCAGCCCAGGAGCTTCACCACTTCATGGATGGGGTCGATCTGGCTGCGCAGGTCGTCGGGCATCGGCGAGCGGTTGGCCTTGTATTCGGGATACCAGTCGTCGCGGAAGGTCTTGCCGGGTGCATCGAAGATGCAGGCCGCGTAGTCGGCGCGCACCTCGCGGCGCAGGCGCGGTCATCATGTTGATCATTCCCCGGATGGCGCCGGTGGCCGGGCTCTTCGGATCGCCGGGCACGGCGCGCAGGTCGGGCATGGCGTGGAAGGCTCGGTAGAGATAGCTCGAACCATCGACGAGCAGCAGCGTTTTCTTGTCGGTCATCGGGCCATTTTGCCGTGCCCGGACCGGCGCGCAGAACCACGGCGCCATGCGCCCGGCACCGACACCCTTGGCGCAGGTGCGCGCCTACAATGAAGGCATGCCTAGCTCCACACTCCTGATTGCCCGCCGCATCCTGCTGGCGCTGGCCTTTGCAGCCCCCTTCGCCGCCGCGCAGGCGCAGTCCACGCCCGCTGCCACCCCGGCACCGGCGGAGCCGCTACAAAATCAGGAGCAGGCCGACGGCCGCCGCAACCAGAAGATCGAGCACATCCATACGGAAGACAGCGGCGCCTCGGTCGACGAAGTCCGCTACGGCGGCCGCACGCAGAGCATCAACGTCAAGCCGAAGTCGAACATGCCGGGCTACGAAGTGCTGCCCAACGACGGCGGCACCGCCCGGGGTTCGAGCGACGCGAATTCCGGCAGCAGCGGCGCCCGCGTCTGGAACGTGATGAAGTTCTGACCGTGCCCTCGTCGTTCCAGTCCCCCGCATCCCCGGCTCGTCGCTGAGCACCCCCATGGCAGTTTTTACCGAAGTCGAGTTCGGCGAGGCAGACGCGCTCGTCCAGCGTCTGGGCATGGGCGCGTTGCGCGACCTGCGCGGCATCGAGGGCGGCATCGAGAACACCAACTACTTCGCGACCACCGAGTCCGGCGAGTTCGTGCTCACGCTGTTCGAGCGCCTCAGCGCCGAGCAGTTGCCCTACTACCTTTGCCTCATGAAGCACCTGGCGGCCCGGGGCCTGCCGGTGCCGGAACCCGTGGCCGACCCGGCCGTGGAAGCCCCCAAGGGCCACGCGCTGACGGTGCCCGCCAATGCGCCCTGCGAGCTGCTGCACACCGTGGCGGGCAAGCCGGCGGCGCTGGTGCAGCGCCTGTCGGGCCACAGCGAACTCGCCCCGACCGCCGCGCACTGCGCCGAACTGGGCGAGATGCTGGCGCGCATGCACATCGCCGCGCGCGACTTCCCGCGCATCCAGCCGAACCTGCGTGGCCTCGCGTGGTGGAACGAGACCGTTCCGGTGGTGCTGCCCTACATCGACGAATCGCAGGCCGCGCTCCTGCGCGCCGAGCTCGCCTACCAGAACCACATCGCCGAATCGTCGGCCTACGCGGCGCTGCCACGCGGGCCGGTGCATGCCGACATGTTCCGCGACAACGTGATGTTCGCGACCGACGGCGAGCCCGGTTCGGCACCTCGCCTCACCGGCGTGTTCGACTTCTACTTCGCCGGCACCGATACCTGGCTCTTCGACCTCTCGGTGTGCCTGAACGACTGGGCCATCGACCTCGCCACCGGCGTGCACGACGCCGCGCGTGCCGACGCCCTGCTCTCCGCCTACGAAACCGTGCGCCCGCTGAACGCCTCCGAGCGCGCCCTGCTGCCCGCGATGCTGCGCGCTGCGGCGCTGCGCTTCTGGATCTCGCGCCTCTGGGACTTTTACCTGCCGCGCGAGGCCAGCATGCTCAAGCCCCACGACCCCACGCACTTCGAGCGCGTGCTGCGCTGGCGCGCCAACCACCCGCATGCCATGGCGCAGGCTCTCGAGCCGCTCATGGCCGCATGATCCGGACCCCATGAAACTCAACCTCGTGCCGGCGCGAACCGGCGCCGCCTGGGTCCGCTCCGGACTCAAGACCTTCTGGCAGCAGCCGCTGGCCTTCATCTCCCTGTTCTTCCTGTTCATGGCGGCGATCTCGATGGTGTCGGTGCTGCCCATCATCGGCAGCGTGATCGCGCCGGTGCTGCTGCCCTTCATGACGCTGGGCCTGATGGTGGCGACTTCGGTGGCGCACGAGAACAGCAACCCCGACGGCCTCATCCGTGCGACCCGCCCCGGCGACCTGCAGCGGCCCACGGGCTCCGCGATGTTCGTCGAGGTGTTCGGCGCCATGCGCGCCGAATGGCGCTCGCTGGTGGTGCTGGGCGTGATCTCGGCGGTGTACTTCGTGTTCGCGGTGATGGTCACCGCGCTGGTCGACGGCGGACAGCTCATGCGTGCCTACCTGCTGGACGACGCGATCTCGCCCGAGGTGATGGCCAGCAGCGATTTCCAGCTGGCCCGCGTGCTCCTGATGTGCCTGAACCTGCCGCTGTCGCTGGCCATGTGGCACGCGCCGGCGCTGGTGCACTGGCACCGCGTGGAGCCGGTCAAGAGCATCTTCTTCAGCATCGTTGCGCTGTTCCGCAACTTCGGCGCCTATGCGCTCTTCGTGCTCTCATGGTTCGGCGTGTTCCTCCTGGCCGGCATCGCGATGGGCTTGGTGGCCACCGTGCTGGTGGGCGTCGGCGCACTGGGTGCGGGCGGCGCGGCCGTGGCGGTCGGCAACATCCTGATGATCGGCACGGCGCTGGTGCTGGCAGCCATGTCGCTGAGTTCGACCTGGTTCACCTTCCGCGACAGCTTCGATCCGAACTGACCGTCGCCGGTCAATCACTCGCAGCCCTGTCCTTGCGCAGGCTCGCGAACAGCGACCACGCCATGCCTGCGAGCAACAGCAGGCCGACACCCAAGGCACCCCATAGCCACCACTTGCGCGACGGATCGTTCGGCGCCGTCTCGGGAACGGGCGCGAGCGCTGCAGCGGCGACTGCCGCTTCCACCGCCGCCACGGGCAACGTGACCGACGCATCGTCCGCCACGACGGGTTTGTCTGCGGCGTAACCCGGGATCAGCGTAGACAACGCGAGTGGCGCCCCCGGCACCGCACCTTGAACCGCGCCCTTGTCGGGCGCTGCACTCCACGCCAGCGAGAACGGCGCGCCGCCCTGAGCAAGAAACACCAACGTGCGCGGCGTGGCACCCACCGCAATCGTCGGCGGCGTTGCGCCGAGCACGCTCACCGGACCTGAAGTGCGCAGCCTGAGGTGCGAATACACCGCGCCGTCGAGCGCCAGCACCGGCGACCGCGCTTCGCCGCCGGCCTGCGCGAGCCGGTACACGACCGTGTCGAGCAGCGGTGCCTCGCCCGGGCCGGTGGGCAATGGGGTCGTTCGACGCTGCTGGTGCCGCAACGCGTAGAGCGGGTTGCGCGGCACGAACTGCTGTTGCGGCGGCGCCGAAGCCGGTGCGGCATCGACCAGGCCCGACACGCCGACCTGCGCCAGCGTGTTGATGTCGGCCAGGTCGATGCGCAGGCTCTGCACCGGCAGGCCGCGCGGCAGCGAGTAGTCGCAGTAGTCCTCGGCGCAGCGCTCGGGTTTCAGCGCGCCGGACCATTCGATCGGCGCCGCCGGCTCGACCTCCTGCACGCTGTCGATTTCCACCTTGGCGAGCGGTGCGCCTTGTTGCGGATCGCTCCAGCGCAGGCGCAGGAAGCGCGTGCGCAGGTTGCCCAACTCGACCGCCATCCGCTCGATGGTCTGGCCGCCGTGAGCCAGGCGCACCAGTTGCTCCTCGCCGCCCACCGGACGCCATTGCCGCATGTCCTCGCTGGCCTCCAGCCGGAAGGCGAACAGGCCTCGCGCATCGGGCGCGACTTCGAAGCGCGCCTGCAACAGACTGCCCTTGACCTGGCTCACGTCGATGAGCCACTGCGTCGCGTCGTTCGGCTTGGGGGTGGCCTTGTTGTCCAGCGCCAGCGAGCCGTCGGGTCGCACGGTGAACGCAAGTGCGGTGTCGCCAGGTGCGGCATTGCCGGGCAGCGCGAAGATCGGCACTGCCTGCGAGGCCGTGCGCGGCGCGGCCGCCTCGTTGCGCAGCCAGGCATAGGGCACCGCGTGCCCGGCGGCGTTGTGGACCCGCAGGTCGCCGAGGTCGCCATAGGCGGCACGGCCGTAGATGGCAAGCGGCAGCGTGAGCCGGTGGTACGGCCCGGTGCCGTGCAGCGCGATGGGGGCGGAAGTGACCGGCTGCGCCTGCGCAGCGCCTGCCGCAGCCGCGGCCATCAGCGCGATGAAGACGACATGAATCGAACGATCGCTCATACCGCACCTCCTTCAGCCGGTGCCGTCTTCGGCTCCGCCTCTTCCTTCTTGGGCGGCACCGGCGCGAAGTACCCCACCAGCAACAGCAAGGCCCCGACGGCGATGAACGACACGATGCGGAACAGCCCGCCGCGGTCCGCCAGTTCGACGAAGAACAGCTTCAGCACCACCACGCCGAGCAGCGCGGCACCCGCGATCCACAGCGTGCGCACCCGGCGCCCGTGGCCGAGCACCATCGCGACCACGCCGCAGATCGCCCAGGTGATCGACAGCGCCGCCTGCGTGAGCCACGAGGCGTAGAGCGCGTCGAAGCGCCATTCCACGCCCGCGTAGTGATGGCAGGTGCGCAGCACCATGCCGGTCAGCAGCGCGAGGCCGGTGAAGCCGACCGCGCCCTTGGCGACCATCGGCTGCACGCGCGCGAACGAGCCGGGCGGCAGCGCGCGCCACCAGAGCACCATCGCGAACAGCACGAGCCACTGCGCGAGTTCGAGCGGGTTGAGCAGCGGCACATACGGCAGCGGCGCCGCATCGCCGGGGCTCACCGCGTTGGTGACCCAGACCCATGCGAACAGGTACACCGCCACCGGCGTTGCGGCGAGTTCCAGGTAGGCGCTGCGGTATTCGCTGAGCGGCCAGCGCTGCAGCAACACACGCGAGCGCAGCGCCCACAGCGCCAGCGCCGGCACGAGGGCCCAGCCCAGCAGTTGCCAGCTCGACCACTCGGCACCGACGCGGCCGAGCTGCCACTGGCATTCGCGCGCCGCGAGCAGCAGGAAGAGCCAGAAGCCCGCGACGTGGAACGGCGTCAGCACCGAGGCGTCGAGCCAGCGCTTCTGCGCGCGCAGCAGGCGCAGGTGCCACACGAGCGCCAGCGGCCAAGCGATCCAGCCGAGCGCGCTCGACGGCACGTAGAACAGCGTCGGCCCACCCGCGATGCCGTAGGCGGCGATCAGGCCGAAGCCGGGCAGCGTGGCCAGGGTCGCCCGGCCGAGTTGCGACCAGTCGCGCCGGTGTGCCACGAGCGCCGACAGCACGGACGTCACGAGCACCACCGCCATCGCGACCGCCGGCACGTGGCTCGCCAGCGCGTGGAGGTTCAGCACCCGGACGCTCTCGTCCAGCGCGCCGAACAGCCACCAGAACAGGCCCCAGACCACCGGCGTCCACAGCACCGGGGGAAGGGCACACCAGGCGTTGACCCAGCGCTTGCGCGCCACGCCAGTGGGCTCGCCCGCGCGTGGCCGCGCTTCGTCGCGCAGCCAGTCGCCGGCCAGCAGCGCCGTGAGGCCCATCACCACCGGCGTCCAGAAACCAAGGTGCCCGAAGGCGGGACGCAGCACACGCATGTCGCCCCCCATCTCCGCCAGCGTGACGAAGAGAATCGCCGAGACCGCGTGCAGCACGCCCGCAAACGCCGCGAGCGGCAGGTGCGCCATGCGCAGCGCCACCCACAGCACGACAGTGGCAGTCAGTGGCCACAGCAGCGCGGCTTGGGCGAGGCTGATCTGGAACAGCATCGCGAGGTGCAGCAGGCCCACGCCCGCGATCACGCCCACCACATTGCCGACCGACCACACCGGCTGCACGCCGCGCGCGAGTGCCGCGCGGTGCGCCTGCAGCATCGACCAGGCGGCGCTGCCGAGCACGCTGAGGGCGATCAGGCAGGCGGCCGCGGCGCCCTGCCAGCCGCTTTCGAGCGCCCGCCCGGCATCGAGCCCATCGCCTGCGCGGTGCAGCGTGGCGATGAAGCCCGCCACCGCCAGCGCCTGCATGCCGAAGCTCACGTAGGTGAGCGGCAGCAGCGCGAAGCGCACGGCAACCGCGAAGGTGACCGATGCGAGCACGGCCGTCGCGGCCGCGGCCCAGGGCGGTGTGAACCACTGCCACAAGAGCAGCGTGAGCGCGGCCATGCCGAGCCACGGCAAGGCGCTGCCGACGATGGCTTCGAGGCGGTCGCCTTCATCGAGCTTGGCGCGGCGGTGCATGGCCCACATCGCGAAGGCACTCGCCGCCACCAGCAGCGGGCCGATCACCGAGCCCTGCAGCAGCGGATGCCCGGCGGCCCCATCGACCTGCGTGGCTTCGAGCAGCTTCCACACGGCGCCGGCGAACACGAGGAACGAGAAGGCCCGCGCATAGACACGCCCCTGCCGCGCACCCAGCCAGTACATGCCGGCCGCCTCGACCGCCCACGCCGCGCCGGTCCACTGCCCTTCGAGGCCGAGCGGAATCGCGAGCGTGCCGAAGATCACGCCGACGATGGCATAGGCCTCCGCCAACAGCGCGAGGCCCTTGGGCTGCGTGGCGAACACCAGCGGCCCCATCACGAGATAGAACGCCGCGAGCGCCATCGCCGAGAAGGCGGCGCCGTATTCCCACGGATGCATCAGCAGGTACTGCATGCCGAAGGCGACCATCGGCGTGCCGAACACCAGAGAGCTGTCGACCCGGCCGGCGCGGCGCAGTGTGTCCAGCGCGCGCGTCGCCAGCGGCTGCGCGGGCTGCACCGGCGCATCGAACAGCGTTCGGCGCGCGAAGAACAAGCCGATGGCGGTGAACAGCAGGAAGAACACGACGAGGAACGGCTGCACGATGCCGTACTGGTCGTCGGTGTAGTACTTGTGCGCCCAGCCGGACGCGAGCGTGAAGGTGCCCACGAAGCCGATCAGGTTCAGCACGCGCCAGGCCTTGAACCACGCGATCAACACGATGCCCACGTCGAGCACCAGCAGGTAGGTGAAGAGGCCCACCGGCTGGTTGGAGCCGGTCGATGCCAGCACCGGCGCCGCGAAGCCTTCGAGCGCGGCGACGATGGCGAGCAAGGGCGCGTTCTGCAGCACCGCCAATGCAGCACTCAGCACCGCCACGCCGAACAAGAACGCGAAGCCCACGCTGGCCGGCAGCAGGCCGCTGAGCTTCATGGCCGCGAGCGTCGTGAGATAGAAGATGCCGATGCCCGCGCCCTGCAATATCAGCGCATAGCCCGCGCGCTTGTGGCGCAGCAGCCAGCCCAGCACCAGCAGGCCCGCGCCCACCAGGGCGACTGCGGCGTAGCGCAGCTCGATCGGCACGGTGACGCGCTCGGCCGTGTAGCGCAACAGGAAGGCCAAGCCGAGGAACAGGATCAGCACGCCGAGCTTCACCAGCATGTTGCCGCCGAAGATCAGGTTGGCGATCGGTGCGGGCAAGCGGTCGCGCAGCGGGACCGGTGGTGGCGGAGGCGGCGGGGGTGGGCGGCGAACCAGCGGCGGCACCGCGACCTGCGGCGTGGGTGTGACAACGGGCTCAGGTGCGCGTGGCGCGACGGGTTTTTCTGCGGAGGGAGCGACGGGTGCTGCGGGCGGGATCGGCGCTTCTGCAACCGGCTTCTCGACAACGACAACAGGCTGCGGGACCTGCATGGTCGCGATGCGGGGCCGCGTCATCTCGGCAGCTTGTGCCGCCGCAGGTTGAGCCAGCGGCAGCGAAGGCGACTCCGCAACCGGCGTGCTGGCCATGGAGGTGGCGAGGTCGCCGATTGGCGCGGCTGCCGTCGGGACGACGGCTACATCGCTAGCGCCCTGCGCGAGCCGGCGTTCGAGTTGGCTGACGCGCTCCTCGAGTTCTGTCACTCGCTGCTGCAGCTTCAGCACGCCGCCTGCGGGTGCTGTCGCGGCCGGCGTAACGGCGACGCGGCCATCCGGCAAGCCGCCCTCAGCTTCGGTGCGCTGCGGTTCGCCCTTTTTCTTCTTGCCGAACAGCTTGGCGAACGCAAACGCGCCAAGGAGCGCAAGAGCCAGCGCCACAGGCACCGATTCGAACAGCGCCCCAATGAACAGGCCGGCCATCATGCCTATGAACCACATCCCCGACTCCCCTTGTTTTGGCGAGTCCGGAGTGTACGGCTGATCCCGGAAAAACCGGGCTGACGCCCGCCCGGCCTATGCTGTCAGCTATAGGTTTAGTAGCAGCCTCAGACCGGCGTGAGCTTGGCCACCGACAGCGCCAGCCACTTCACGCCGTGCCGCGTGAACTTGACCTGCGCACGCGCGTCGTCGCCCGTGCCTTCGAGGGCCAGCACGGTGCCTTCGCCGAACTTGTTGTGGAACACCTGCATGCCCGAGCGCAGGCCATGCGACGGCGCGGTTTTCTGCGGGGGCACCGGCGGGCTGGCGAAGGTTTCCTTGCTGCCGCCATAGCCACCGCCTCCATATCCGCTGCTTCCACCGCTGTAGCCGCCACTGCCGCCGCGCGTGCTCCCGTAGCCGCCGCCGTAGCCGAAGGCCGATGGCGTGAAGCCCTGGTTCTTGGGCGTGAGCCACTTGAGCGCCCCTTCGGGCAGCTCATCGAAGAAGCGGCTCTTGACGTTGTAGCGGGTCTGCCCGTGCAGCATGCGCGTCTGCGAATGGCTCAGGTACAGGCGCTTGCGGGCGCGCGTGATCGCCACGTACATCAGGCGGCGCTCTTCCTCGAGGCTCTCGAAATCGCTCATCGAGTTCTCGTGCGGGAACAAGCCTTCTTCCATGCCGGTGATGAACACGCAGTCGAACTCCAGGCCCTTGGCGGCGTGCACGGTCATGAGCTGCACCGCGTCCTGGCCGGCCTGCGCCTGGTTGTCGCCCGATTCGAGCGCGGCGTGCGTGAGGAACGCAGCCAGCGGGCTCAGCGTTTCGCCGGTCTCGGCGTCGGGGGCGAGCGGCTCGTCGAGCACCGGGCGGGTCGGGTCGATCCCCTGGCTTGCGGGCGACTGGCGCAATTCGTCGACCGGCAGCGCCACCGCATCGCGGCCGAAGCCTTCCTGCGTGACGAAGCTCTCGGCCGCGTTCACCAGTTCGTCCAGATTCTCCAGGCGATCCGCGCCTTCGCGGTCGGCCTTGTAGTGCTCGACGAGGCCGCTGTGGTCGAGCACCAGCTCGATGATCTCGCGCAGGCTCACGCCTTGCGTCTGCTCCCGCAGCACGTCGATCTTGGCGACGAAGCCGGTGAGGTTCGCGCCCGCCTTGCCGCCGACCACGCTGACCGCGTCGTGCAGCGAACGCCCGGCCGCGCGGGCCGCGTCCTGCAGGGTTTCCAGCGTGCGCGCGCCGATGCCGCGCGGCGGGAAGTTGACGACGCGCAGGAAACTGGTGTCGTCGTCCTTGTTCTCCAAGAGGCGCAGGTAGGCCAGCGCATGCTTGATTTCGGCGCGCTCGAAGAAGCGCAAGCCCCCGTACACGCGGTACGGCACCGAGGCATTGAAGAGCGCGGTTTCGATCACCCGGCTCTGCGCATTGCTGCGGTAGAGCACGGCCATCTCCTTGCGGTCGAAGCCGTCGCGCACGAGCTGGCGCATTTCCTCGACCATCCACTGCGCTTCGGCGAGATCGGTGGGCGACTCGTACACGCGCACCGGTTCGCCCGGGCCCTGGTCGGTGCGCAGGTTCTTGCCCAGGCGCTTCTTGTTGTGGCTGATGAGCTCGTTGGCCGAGTCGAGGATGTTGCTGTAGCTGCGGTAGTTCTGCTCCAGCTTGATCTGGTGCTGCACGTCGAACTCGCGCACGAAGTCGGCCATGTTGCCCACGCGCGCGCCGCGAAAGGCGTAGATGCTCTGGTCGTCGTCGCCCACCGCGATCACGCTGTTGTTGGGGTTCGGCGTGAACTGCCCGCCGACGGTGTTGCCCGAGAGCATCTTGATCCACGCGTACTGCAGGCGGTTGGTGTCCTGGAACTCGTCGATCAGGATGTGGCGAAAGCGCCGCTGGTAGTGCTCGCGGACCGGGTCGTTGTCGCGCAGCAGTTCGTAGCTGCGCAGCATGAGTTCGCCGAAATCGACCACGCCTTCGCGCTGGCACTGCTCTTCGTAGAGCTGGTAGAGCTCGACCTTCTTGCGGTCGTCGTCGCTGCGGATCTCCACGTCCTTCGGACGCAGGCCGTCTTCCTTGGCGCCGGCGATGAACCACTGGGTCTGCTTGGCGGGGAAGCGCTCGTCGTCGACGTTGAACTGCTTCATCAGGCGCTTGATGGCCGAGAGCTGGTCTTGCGTATCGAGGATCTGGAAGGTTGACGGCAGGTTGGCCAGCTTCCAGTGCGCGCGCAGGAGGCGGTTGCACAGGCCGTGGAAGGTGCCGATCCACATGCCGCGCACGTTGACCGGCAGGATCGCCGTCAGCCGCGTCATCATTTCCTTGGCGGCCTTGTTTGTGAAAGTCACGGCGAGGATGCCGCCGGCGGAGACCTGACCTGTCTGGAGCAGCCAGGCGATGCGAGTGGTGAGCACCCGCGTCTTGCCGGAACCGGCGCCCGCGAGGATGAGCGCATTGCCCGCCGGCAGGGTGACCGCAGAAAGCTGCTCCGCGTTCAGGTTCTTGAGCAGCGGCAGGTCCGCAGAGTGGGCGTCAGCCGCAGGATCGTTAAACAACATTCTCTGATTGTAGAAACCACCGCGTATGCGGGTTATACGAGAACTGGAAGACCTGCCTCCGGGACCCCGCGTAAAATCAATCACCGGGCCCAAGATTCTTGCGCCCGGTTTTTTGTGGGCGTTTTCTTTCGAGAAGCACCGCAAAGGCCGGCCGGACCAAGCGCTCATTCGTTTTTTTCAACGATTCCTTTCAGGAGCCTGGTCATGCAGATTTTCGATTACGACAACATCCTTTTGCTCCCCCGCAAGTGCCGCGTGGAGAGCCGTTCGGAGTGCGACGCCAGCGTCACGCTGGGCGAACGCACATTCCGCCTGCCGGTGGTGCCGGCCAACATGAAGACGGTGGTCGACGAGTCGATCTGCCTCTGGCTCGCGCAGAACGGCTACTTCTATGTGATGCACCGCTTCGATCTGGACAACGTGAAGTTCGTCAAGGAGATGCAGGGCAAGGGCGTGTTCGCCTCGATCTCGCTCGGCGTGAAGAAGCCCGACTACGAGACCGTCGACCAGCTGGTGGCACAAGGCCTCGTTCCCGAATACATCACGATCGACATCGCACACGGCCATGCCGACAGCGTGAAGAACATGATCGGCTACCTCAAGGAGAAGCTGCCGAAGGCCTTCGTGATCGCCGGCAATGTTGGCACGCCCGAAGCCGTGATCGACCTTGAGAACTGGGGCGCGGATGCGACCAAGGTCGGCATCGGTCCGGGCAAGGTCTGCATCACCAAGCTCAAGACGGGTTTCGGCACGGGTGGCTGGCAGTTGTCGGCGCTCAAGTGGTGCGCGCGCGTGGCGACCAAGCCGATCATTGCGGACGGCGGCATCCGTGACCACGGCGACATCGCCAAGAGCGTGCGCTTCGGCGCCTCGATGGTGATGATCGGCTCGCTGTTCGCGGGCCACGAAGAGTCGCCGGGCAAAACGGTGGACGTCGACGGCACGCTCTTCAAGGAGTACTACGGCTCGGCCAGCGACTTCAACAAGGGCGAGTACAAGCACGTCGAGGGCAAGCGCATCCTCGAACCCATCAAGGGCAAGCTGGCCGACACGCTGGTCGAGATGGAGCAGGACGTGCAGAGCTCCATCAGCTACGCGGGCGGCCGCACACTGATGGACATCCGCAAGGTCAACTATGTCACGCTGGGCGGCGCCAACGAGGGCGAACACCTGCTGATGTAAGCGCCCTGCCTCGGGCCGTCTCGGTCAGGCCTCGAGCAGTTGCACCGCGTGGCGGTGCAGCGCGTGGGCCGGATCGGCGAATGCGTCGACCACGCTGAAGTGGTCTAGGCCCGGGAGCACCTGGCACACCGGCACGGCGTTGCGGCCCCAGGCGTCGCGGATCATCGCGTTGTGGCGGAGGAATTCGGGGCTCTCTTCGCCACCGGCGACTGCGTAGAGCTGGCCCCTCGGCGGCGCGGGCCAGAGGGCCGGGCTCGCGCGCCGGGCGTCTGCATCGGTCAGCTTCAGCGTGTGCTCCAGGAACGGCGTGTGTTGCAGTGGCCGCAGGTCGTAGAGGCCCGAGATCGAGAGCGCGTTGCGCACCAACTGCGTGGGCAGATCGGGCGCGACCGTTTTCCAGTCGCACGCCAGCAGCGCCGCCGCCATGTGGCCGCCGGCCGAATGACCCGCGACGGTGATGCGCGAAGGATCGCCGCCATAGGCCGCGACGTGGCGCCAGGTCCACTCGAGCGCACGCACCATCTGCATGAGGATGGCCGGCACGGTGACGGGCGCCTCGACCGGTCCGGGACACAGCGCGTAGTTGAGCACCACGACACAGATGCCGCGGTCGTTGAACGACGGCGCGATGAAGGAATGCTGGCTCTTGTCCATCGCACGCCAGTAGCCACCGTGGACGAAGACCAGGACCGGCGCGTCGGGGATCGGCGCCGGAAAGATGTCGAGCGTTTCGTTCGGTCCGTCGCCGTAGCGAAGATCGATCCGGCCGGGCAAGGCGTCGCGCACCGCCGCCGATTCGCGCGTCCAGCGCTCGAAATACACGGGGTGGTTTTTCACCCGCGCGAGATTGTTGTACATGCCTTCCAGCCAGGCGGGGTCGTACGAGGCCATGCGGTTGCTGCTCTTGTGTTCTTGGTTTGCGAGGCGCGGATCTTGGCACGACACAACGTGCGGCGAGACGGGAGTCTGGTTAGAATTTACGCCGTGTTGGGGGGGTAGCTCAGCTGGGAGAGCGCCGCGTTCGCAATGCGGAGGTCGTGAGTTCGATCCTCATCCTCTCCACCAACCGATTTGAAAAGGCCTTGGCAACCGCCAGGGCCTTTTCTTTTGGCGCTCAGGTATCGAGCGTCAGGTGCTGGCCATGCAACGCAGCGGCTGCAGGCGATGCGAGGAAGCCGATGGTCTGCGCCGCAACCGACGTCGACACCCACTCGGCCGGATTGGCATCGGGCATCGCCTGGCGATTCGCTGGTGTGTCCAGCACGCTCGGCGCGACGCTGTTCACGCTGACGCCGTGCGGTGCGGCTTCGGCCGCCATCGCTTCCACCAGGCGCTGCAGCGCGCTCTTCGATGCGATGTACGCGGCCATTGCCGGCGCGCCGCGCGCCGCCACTTTTGCCGTCACCGCGACGATGCGGCCGCTCTTGCGTTCGATCATCGAGGGCAGCACGGCTTGCGTCACCGCGACGAACGACCACGCATTGAGATTCATCATGCGGTCCCAGCTTGCGCGCGACAGCGCATGCGTTGCCTCGCCCATCTCGAAACCACCGGCGATGTGCACGAGCGCGTCGACACGGCCGAAGGCCTTGAGCACCTGGCCGGTCAGCAGCTCGGCCATGTCGGGCGCCGAGGTCACGTCGCCCGCGAGCAGCAGATGCTGCGAGTTGTCGAGCCCCGGAAAGACCTCGGCCAATCGGCCTGCGTGGTGATCGATCAATGCAAGGCGTGCGCCTTGCTCAAGGAAGTGCTGCGCCACGGCACGACCCAACGCGCCCGCGGCACCGGTGATCACGACATGGGGCGTGGTGTTTGCATCGCTCATAAGAAAATGCTCCTGATTGGGGAGGGGCATGGCCCCGTCGGTGGCGCATCCTAACGCCGCGGTTCACAATTTTTTTGGACACCGGAAAATTATGGGATATACTCGTGGTCTTGCCTGAAAACGCTAGTCGCTTGCAGCGCAGGGGCTCTTAGCTCAGTTGGTAGAGCAGCGGACTCTTAATCCGTAGGTCGAGTGTTCGAGTCACTCAGGGCCCACCACCAACATGGCGGAAACGCTGAAAAAGCCTGCTACCTCACCGGTAGCAGGCTTTTTTATTTGCCCGCGACATCACGATCACGGCGCAGCCGCTCAGCCTTGGCGCGCGATCCAGTCATCGACAAAGCGCGCGAGCACATCACGCTTCTCCCCGACTTCCGCCATCAGGTACTGCCGTGCATGCGTCTGCGCCAGTTCGTTCGACAGGAACCATTGCTCCCGCTCAGGGCTGCCCTGCGGCGGTGGCGTGCCCCAGGCCGCGACGCTCTTGCCGAGAAATGCCTCGGTGACCGGCAGTCGCCCATCCGTCTTGCCGATGTCCGACAGCGCATTGCGCGGCTCACCGAGCGTGACGCGCGCTCGGACGCTGTCGCCGTCCACGTGAATGGAGGCACCAAGGCCGCCGGCCTGATGCACCTGCCAGAGCTGGTCCGCCGAGGCATGGCGAATCCAGCTTTCGAGTGCGCGGGTCAGGCTCTCAAGGATGATTTCTTGGTTCATATATGCACTATTTCACATTTACAAATGGCGACTTCGGCCGACGGCGCCTCGTATCCATGAAGTGGGCTGCGTGACATGGCATCTTGTACCCGCTGTCACACAGCACAACAACCAGGATTTCAGGGACATCACATCGAAGCAAAAAAAGCTCGTTGAACCCGCTTCGGCGGGTTATTTTTTGCACTCCTCGATCCAGTGCAATCGGCGATGTCCGACGACAACACAATCCACCGACAGGACAAAGTGATTTCCGGCCTGCGCTATATTTCTTCCATGGAAAAGGCTTCCGACATAGGCAAACCCACCGTCCCCATCGACCTGATCGGGCCGGAACACTGGGGTCGCTCCAGACGCGGCAATGGTCGGGTCACCAAAGTGCTCTGCATCATCGTCGGCGGCATCGCGGCTGCAGGGGTGATCGCCTATCGATTCTTCGGCGTCGGACGCTGAACACCCCATCCGCACAATAGAAAGCCCGCTGTCGAAAGGCAGCAGGCTTTTTTCTTGAAGGTCGAGCCAAAGCACAGCAGAGCGCCTTCTCACTGAAGCCGCGAGCCCTTGGGCAGCCGCCTCGCCAGCCACTCGTGCACGTCTGCGCGGATGTTGCGGCCCTCGAGCAGGAAGTTCTCGAAGCGGCTCGGCACGTAGGGAAGATAGACCAGCGGCATGCCGGCTTCCTCCGGCGTGCGTGCGGCCTTCCTGTTGTTGCAGACGGCGCACGCGCTCACCAGGTTGGTCCAGGTCCACGGGCCACCGCGCGACTCGGGCATCACGTGCTCGCATTGCAGATCGCGCTCGTGGAACACGCCCGCGCAGTACGCGCAGGTGTGGCGGTCGCGACGCAACAGCTTGCCCTTGGTGACACCGGGCACGACGTCGAACAGGTTGATCTTCGATGCGCCACGCAGCGCGATGATGGGTGCCACGTCGATGCGCGACTGCACGCCACGCGCGACGTTGAAACCGCCGCGCAGCGTGGCCAGCGGCAGGTCGCCGTCTTCCCACGCGACCGATCCGGTGGCGTAGTGCAGCACCGCCTGCTCCAGCGAAATCCAGGCTTGCGGCGTGCCCTGAATATCGAGTTGCAGGACGTGAGGGTGCATGTTGGCTCGCCTCCTTTGCGGCGATGGTCGAAGGGGTTGAAAGAAAAAAAGATGGATGGGGTGCACGAACGGAATCGAACCGTCGTCAGCGGGATCACAACCCGCAGCTCTGCCGTTGAGCTACGCGCACCGTAAAGAAGAAGCTGAGAGGGTGGCTACCACTCGCCCACTTCACGCACACGCTGGTCGAGGTCCAGGCCTTCGACAGCACGCTCGCGGCACGGCGAAGCGGATGTACTTTCCGCCGTCCGCCAGCCGATGCCGAAGCGTTGCGCCAGCGCCTGCAGCATGCGCCTGCGCGGCTGGGCCGGGCGCACGGTAATCATCCGGATCGGGGTGTTGCGCTTGCGCATGGTGACTCCTTGGTTGTAGTGGTGACAGCAAAAACAAATGGCCCCACGTGCACGACTCGAACGTGCAACCCCTTGCTTCGTAGGCAAGTGCTCTGATCCATTGAGCTAACGCGGGATGAATGAAAAACGAGAACAAAAAGTGTCCGGTTACGAGTTCCGGCGCCGCCCAATCTTTGCGGCCGGTTTCCGCGGAAGGACCATCTGCAATGGCCCGGTTCCGCTCGGGTTCGGTGCGAAAAAACGAATGCCCGCTTTTCCATTTCGGTTGTGTCCTCACGCGACGGACAACGCGCTTGGCGCTGCCCCGTACGACGTCGCTGCACAGGAGGGATCAGTTCCTGCACATCCCGCCAGACCGTCTACGCGGTGGGTTCTGGCGGTGTGGTGAAGGCACACCCGAAATGGCAAAGCACGAAAAGCAAAAAAAAACAAAAAGGCCCGGAAACCTTTCGGTGTCCGGGCCTCTGCTGGAGAGAGCTTGGAAGGTATGCGCCTATGCGCAACCTCCACCCGGTAGCACCTGATCCTCGAACTTGCCAACGCGCAGGCGGGCTGCGGTTTGCGTGGCATGCACGTAGCTCTGGCGCAGATTCGATTTCGACGACGGCATGCCGAACCCACCGCCACACGACCACACGCGCACGAACGCCCGGCCCGATGCGGGTCGAATGTTGGTGAGGGTCAATGCGGTGTTCACGATGGTTCCTGGGTCAAAAATTGCCGCTGTCGGCTGTGAAGGGTTGGAAAAAGGGGACGGCTTGAGCCGCGAGTGAGGGCAACTGTAAATAGTGTTTACGGCAACGTCAACAACCGGGACAATCTTTTCTTGTCTTGTTGTTGTTTTTGAACAGTGCCCAATACCACCGTCGCGCGCCGTCGCAATGTCCTTGCGCTGCATCGCCGCTTTCTCGAGGGCGCCATTGCCGCCGGCTTGCCAGCCAAGGGGCTGGACCAGTCCTTCGCTAAGAAGATCGAAATCTCCCCGAGCATGTGGAGCCAGATCAAGAGCGCCCGCCCCATCGGCGACAACCTCGCGCGGCAGATCGAGCGGCACTGCGAGGTGGAGCCCGGTTGGCTCGACAAGGAAGACCGTCCCTCCGAGGTGCCCGACGCGGCGGAAGAGCGCTTCATTGCGGCGGCGCGCGAGGCGTGGCGCACCGCCAATGCCAAGGGCAAGAGAGAACTCAGCGGCTGGCTGAAGAAACACGCGCAGGACGCCGACCCGGCGCCCTGAAGTTCAACTCGCCAACGCAGGGGCGTCGCGCAGGATCGCCGCGCGCATGTCATCGGGAATGGCAACTGCGCGATGCGTCTCGAGCGACGTCGTCACGATCACCTGTGTCATCTG
Source organism: Variovorax sp. W1I1 (assembly GCF_030815625.1). Lineage (NCBI taxonomy): Bacteria > Pseudomonadati > Pseudomonadota > Betaproteobacteria > Burkholderiales > Comamonadaceae > Variovorax > Variovorax sp. W1I1. The sequence goes on from NZ_JAUSWZ010000001.1 coordinate 4,294,490, forward strand.
CATCCGTACTTCGCCGCTCTCGGCGCCGAAGCAGCGCACCGCCAGCGTCATCGAGCGTGAGCCCAGTCTTTCCACGGCAAGACCAAGCATCACTTGATCGCCCATGCGGCTCACTGCACGAAAGTCCACATCGAGCTTCACGGTCGGCAGCCCGATGCGGCGCTCCGCCACGAGCCCGTGATAACTCAGGCCCAGCCCTTCGTTCACCCAGTCTTCGATCAGCCCGTTGAGCATCACGAAGTACTGCGGATAGAACACGATGCCCGCCGGATCGCAGTCCGAAAAACGGATCAGCCGCGGTCGCCGGAACTCCGTGCTCGTTGCAGCCAGATCAACATGTGTGGCATCACCCATGCTCAGCCCTCCTCGCCCGTCGCCTCGCCCCGCATCACATGCACGCGCAGCAGCCCGAGCTGGCTGTGCATCTGCTTGACCGTCTTCATGTCGAGGCCTGAGAACATCTCGAGGATCCACTGCTCGTGCTCGCTCGCCATCGTCTCGAAGGTGCGCCGCCCCGTGGGCGTCAGGCTCACGATCCATGCGCGGCGGTCGTCGGGGCTGGGCGCACGCGCCACCATGCCTTCGCGCTCGAGCTCGTCGGTCAGGCCCGTCACATTGCCGCCGGTCACCATGAGGTAGCGCGACAGCACGCGCATCTTGAGCCCGTCCTTGTAGCGGTAGAGCTGCGCCATGTAGTCGAAGCGCGCGAGCGAGATGCCGAAGCGCTCACGCAGACGGCGGCGAATTTCCGCCTCGATCTGCGTGGTGCTCGCGAGCATGCGCAGCCACAGCTTGAGCATCGCGTGGTCCTCATGACCGGCGCGTGCCTCATGACCGAGTTCTTCGGCGTCACTGAGCGCAGCGTGCGATGCGTCGTTGCGTGTCATGTCACTTCTCCTCCCGAAACCGAAATCGACTGGCCCGTCACCGACGCCGCGCCTTCGCCGCACAGCCAGCGCACGGTATCGGCCACCTCGGACGGCTGCACGATGCGCTTCTGCGGATTCACGCTGGAGAACTCCGCCAGCGCATCGGCCTCGCTGCGGCCTGTCTTGCCGACGACGTTGGCGACGCTGTTGCGCAGGATGTCGGTGTCGGTGTAGCCCGGGCAAACGGCATTCACCGTGATGCCCTTGCGCGCCACTTCGAGCGCGAGCGAGCGCGTGAGGCCGATCACGCCGTGCTTGGCCGCGGTGTAGGCCGAGACGTAGGCGTAGCCTTTTTGCCCCGCCGTGCTGGCGATGTTGACGATGCGGCCCCAGCCGGCTTCCAGCATGTCGGGCAGCGCGGCCTGCGCGCACAGGAAGCTGCCCGTGAGGTTTACCGACAGCATCCGCTGCCAGAGCTCGACGGAAGTCTTGAGGAACGGTGCGCTTTCGGCGGCACCCGCGTTGTTCACGAGGATTGCGATCGGACCTCGCGCCCCGCGAGCCTGCGCAAAGGCGGCCTGCACGCCTTCCGGGTCAGCCACATCGGCGGCGGCCACGCCATGTCCGCTGCCGGCGAGCGTGTCGGCCACGCGCTGCAATGCTTCACGGTCGCGCCCGAGCATCGTGAGCACCGCACCCTCGGCCGCGAGGGTTCGCGCGATCTCCGCACCGATGCCGCGCGCAGCGCCGGTCACGAGCGCGTGACGGCCAATGAGTAGATTTGATTGCATACCTGAATTGTTTAGTCCTGAATCATTTTAAGGGCGACGCGCTGTTGAAGCTGTCACCGCGTGAAACGCCCGCTATTCATCCAGGTCCAGCGGCAAGGTGCGCACAAGCCTACGACCTTGCGGGCCGGCCGTCCCAGGTTTGCGGCCCCACGCCGCGCTCGCGCAGCTTGAACTTCTGCACCTTGCCGTTCTCGGTGCGCGGCAGGTCGGGCAGCACGTCGATATAGCGCGGCACCGCGAAGTACGGCAGGCGACCTTCGCAGAAGCGCGACAGCTCCACGGGGTCGATGCGTTCGCCCTCGCGCGCGACCAGCGCGGCCATCACCTCGTCCTCGGCCAGTTCGGAGCGCACGGGATACACCGCGCACGACGCCACGCCGGGGTGGCTCAGCAGCACCTGCTCGACCTCGAACGAAGAGATGTTCTCGCCGCGCCGCCGGATCGCATCCTTGATGCGGTCGACAAATCGAAACGCGCCGTCCGCATCGCGCACCACGCGGTCGCCCGTGTGGAACCACAGGTTGCGCCAGGCCTCGACCGTCTTCTCCGGCATGTTGAAGTAGCCACTCGCGAAGGCATACGGCTCGTCCGCGCGCAGCAGCAGTTCGCCGGCCTCGCCGGGCGGCAGCGCCACGTCGTCTTCATCGGCCACGCAGGCCTGGAAGCCGGGCCGCAGCCAGCCCATGACACCGCCGCGCGGCGAATCCGGCGCAGTGGCGATCGCGAAATTGGTTTCCGTCGAGCCGTAGCCTTCGAGCAGCGACACGCCCGTGCGCGCCCTGAACGCCTGCCCCGCCGCCGATGGCACGCCAGGCCCAAGCCCGATGCGCACGCAGTGATCGCGCTCGCCTTCGCCCTCGGGTTGCGCAAGCAGGATCGGCACCATCGCGCCAAGCAGGTAGACCACGGTCGCGCCATTCGCCCGCATCGACGGCCAGAAACCCGACGCCGAGAAGCGCGATTCGAAAACCACTTCGGCCCCGGTCAACGCTGCCTGCGCGAAGGTATTGAGCGCGTTGATGTGAAAGAGCGGCAGCGTGGTGCACAGCACGTCGTCGCTCCTGACGCCCAGCACCTCGGCGCTGTTCACGCCCCACCAGAAATACTGCGCATGCGGGCAGATCACGCCCTTGGCGGGACCGGTGGTGCCCGAGGTGTAGAGGATGGCGAGCGGATCGCCCGGCTGTACCGCGGCAGGCGCAATGGCCTCCGAGCCTTCCGGGTAGCTCGAAACGCGCACACCGGCGGGCGGCTCCCACGGCGCGTCACCCTCGCCCACCACCCACACTTCACGCAGCGCCGTGCGCGCGAGATCGGCCGTCTTCAACCGCTCGAGAAAGCCGGCCTCGATCACCAGCAGCTTCGCCGCGCTGTTGGCCAGGAAGTACTCGATCTGAGGCCCCATCGACGCCGTGTTCACCGGCACCACCGACGCGCCCAGCCATCCCGCACCGAGGAAGGTCTCGATAAACTCGATTCGATTGCCGCACATCACCGCGATGCGGTCGCCGCGCGCCACGCCGTGCTGCGCCAGCGCACCGGCACGCACCGCCGCGGCCTCTGCCGCGTCGCCGTGCGTCCACTGTCGCCCTGCGATCCGCAGCAGCGGACGACCAGCGAACAGCGCCGCTTGCCGCTGCAGCATCGCCGGCAGCGTGCGCTGCGCGGGCGGCAGTGCGCGCACCTCACTCGTCATCGTGCGTGCCTCCGCCGAGGTACGTCGCCTGCACGCGTGGATCACTCGCCAATTCGGCCGATGCGCCCGAGAGCGCGATCTCGCCCGTCTCCAGCACGTAGCCCTGGTCCGAACTTTCCAGCGCGGCGCGTGCGTTCTGCTCCACGAGCAGGATCGAGACACCGTCTTCGCGCAGCTTGCGCACGATGGTGAGGATGTCCCGCACGATCAGCGGCGCAAGGCCCAGGCTGGGTTCGTCGAGCATCAAGAGGCGCGGCGCCGACATCAGCGCGCGCCCCACTGCCAGCATCTGGCGCTCGCCGCCCGAGAGCGTGTCGGCGCGCTGTGCGCGGCGCTCCGCCAAGCGCGGAAAGCGGTCGTACACCGACTGCAGCCGCTTCTTCATCGCATCGCCGCGCAGCCGTTTGGCATAGGCGCCGAGCTGCAGGTTGTCGAGCACGGTGAGCTCGCCGAACAACTCGCGCTTCTCGGGCACGAGGCAGAGGCCGCGCTCCACGCGCGCCTCCACGTCGAGCCCTTGCAGGTCTTCACCCTCGAAGCGCAGCGTGCCCTTGCACGGCAGGAGGCCCATCGCGGCCGCCAGCAGCGTGGTCTTGCCCGCACCGTTCGGCCCGATCACCGAAATGATCTGCCCCGGCTGCAGGTCGAGCGACACGCCGCGCACCGCCTCCACCTGCCCATAAGACACATGCAGGTCGCCGATCTCCAGCATCGCGGTCATACAACGCTCCCCAGGTACGCAGCCTGCACGCGCTCGTCGGCACGCACCGCCGACGGCACGCCCTCCACGAGCTTGGAGCCGAAGTTCATCACCACCAAACGGTCCACAAGTTTCATCACGAAGTCCATGTCGTGTTCGACGATGAGGATGGTCACGCCCTCTTCGCGCAACTTGCGCAGCAGGTCGCCTAGCGCCATCTTTTCCTTGCGGCGCAAACCGGCCGCGGGCTCGTCGAGCACCAGCAGCACCGGGTCGGCAGCCAACGCGCGCGCGATCTCCAGGATGCGCTGCGTGCCCAGCGGCAGGCTGCCCGCGAGTTCGTGCGCGCGGTCGCCGAGGCCGATGCGGTCGAGCTGGCGCTGCGCCTCCTGCAGGATCTGCATTTCCTCCTTACGGTCGAGCCGGAGACCCGCCTTCAGGATGCCCGAGCGCGTGCGCGAATGCGCGCCCAGCGCCACGTTGTCCAAGAGGCTCATGTGCGGCCGCAGCTTCACGTGCTGGAAGGTGCGCGCCAGGCCCAGCCGCGCCACCTGCCGCTGCGGCATGCCGGCGATGTCATGGTCGAGAAAGCGCACCTGGCCCGATGTCATCGGCAGCGTGCAGGTCAGCAGGTTGAACATGGTCGACTTGCCCGCGCCGTTCGGCCCGATCAGCCCGACGATCTCGCCGGCCTTCACATCGAAGCTCACGTCGTTGACCGCCACCAGCCCGCCGAAGCGCTTGACCGCGCCGTTCACCGACAGCACCTGCGTGCCGCGCGCCGGCAGTTGCCGATGCGCGAGCGGCTCGACCGGCGCCGCCGCGTGGCGCGAGGCACCCTGCGTGGCGCCGCGTCGCCGCGTCCAGCGCCGCAGCAGCCCCATCAACCCGCCGCGCGCAAAGTGCAGCAGCAGGATGAAGAGCGCGGCAAAAGCCACGGCCTCCAGTTGCCCCGCGCGCTGCGTGAGCATCGGCAGCACGTCCTGCAAGCCGTTCTTGAGCACCAGCACCAGCGCGGCGCCCACCAGCGCACCCGCCAGTTGCCCGAGCCCGCCGGCCACGGCCATCAGCAGGTACTCGATGCTCGCGCGCACATCGAACGGCGACGGGCTCACGAAGCGGTTCATGTGCGCATAGAGCCAGCCCGCCAGCCCCGCGAAGAGCGCCGCCGTCACGAACAGCGTGAGCCGCACGCGGTACGCATCCGCGCCCACGCTCGCCAGCAGCGTCGCACCGCCGCGCAGCCCGCGAATCGCACGGCCGGGCCGCGACTGCAGCAGGTTGTGGCTGAACAGGCAGGCAAGCCCGACCACCACCCAGATCAGGTAGTACATCGACCGCGGATCGGCCAGCGACCAGCCGCCGACCTGAAGCGCCGGAATGTTCGAAAGCCCCGTGTGCCGGCCGAGCGCATCGACATTGCCGAACAGCATCGCGATCGACAAGCCCCACGCAATGGTGCTCAGCGGCAGGAAGTGCCCGCCGAGCCGCAGCGTGAGCATGCCGATGGCAAGTGCCGAGAGGCCCGTGAGCAGCAGCGCGAACAAGAGGCCGATCCACGGCGACATGCCTTGCGCAGTCGTGAGCCATGCCGTCGCATAGGCCGCGATGCCGACGAAGGCGGCCTGGCCGAACGAGGTCGCACCGCCCACCCCGGTGAGCAGCACCAGCCCGAGCGCCACCAGCGCGCCGATGCCGATGTCGTTGAGCAGCGAGACCGTGAAGCTTCCGGCCGCCGCCGGCACCAGTGCCAGGACGACGACCACCGCGGCGATCCACAGCATGCGTTTGCGGTTGCCGTTCATTGGTCCACCTCGTCTTCTTCCTCTTCCGAATGGGCCGCCATGAAGGAGCGCAGCATGAGCACCGGGATCAGCAGGCTGAAGACGATCACGTCCTTCAGCGCGCCGCTCCAGAACGAGGCGAAGCTCTCCACCACGCCGACCGCAAGGGCGCCCACGGCCGTCATCGGGTAGCTCACGAGCCCGCCGATGATCGCGGCCACGAAGGCCTTCAAGCCGATGATGAAACCCGAGTCGTAGTACATGGTCGTCACCGGTGCGATGAGCACGCCGATGAGGCCGGCGAGCAGCGACGCGCAGCCGTACGCCAGAAGCGCGGTGCGCACCGGCCGGATGCCGACCAGCCGCGCGCCCACTCGATTGACGGCCGTTGCGCGCAGCGCCTTGCCGGCCACCGTGCGCTCGAACACCAGGAAGAAGAGGCCGCTCAACACAATCGCCGCACCCACCATCAGCACCACCTGCCCGCTGACCGTGAACCCGTCGCCCAGCGTGAACACCGCACTCGTGAGCGGCGTGGTGCGCGAACCTTCAGGACCGAAGAACAACAAGCCCAGGCCCGACAGCAGGAAGTGCAGCGCCAGCGACACGATCAGCAGCACCAGCACCGATGCATCCGCAATCGGCTGGAACACCACCCGTGCGAGCAGCGGCGCGATCGGCACGACCAGCAACACAGCCACCGCGATGTGCACCGCCACCGGCACCCCGGGCCGCGCGGCAAGCCACGCGAGCACGCATGGAATCGCGGGCAGCACGCCCCACATGAGCACCGCCTTCGGTATGCGCGAGCTCTCGCCGCGCCGCAGCAGGCTGCCGACTTCCGTCGCCAGCGCCAGCACCGCGAGCACGGCCACCATGCCAATGGTCGCCGGGACGCGACCGGTTTCGAAGGCCGCGAGCGACAGGGCCGCGAAGGCCGCGATGTCGCCGAACGGCACGAACACCACCCGCGTCACGGAAAAGATCAGCACCAGCCCGAGGCCGGCCAGCAGATAGACGGCACCGTTGGCGAGGCCGTCGGTGATGAGAATCAGCGCGACGTCCCACGTCATAGGAAAACCTCAGGCATTGCTTTCATCTTCTTGTTCGTCGTTCTTGTCGTTTGCGAAAAAGAGCGGGCGCTCAGGGAGCGAGCTTCCATTGGCCGTTGTCGAGCTTGACGATCACGCGGGCGCGTTCGTCCACGCCGTAGAGGCTGCCGGGCTTGAAGCTGTAGACGCCGTGCGTGCCCACCACTTCCTTGGTGCTGAAGATGGCATCGCGCAACGCAACGCGGAACTCGGCGGTTCCCGGCTCGGCCTTCTTCATCGCGCGCGAAGCGGCATCGGCGAACACCAGCCAGCCGTCGAAGGAATAGGCCGAGAAGGCATCGCTGGTCGGCGCGTTGTTGACCTTCTGGAACACGGCGCGGAAATCGGTTGCGATCTTCTTGGTGGGGTAGCTGTCGGGCAGCTGCTCGGCGACGATCACCGGGCCGGTGGGCATCAGCGCGTTCTGGCCTGCAGCGCCGACCACACGCACGAAGTCGGGGTTGATGAGCCCGTGCTGGCCGTACACGCCGCCCTTGTAGCCGCGCTCCTGCAGCGCAAGGAACGGCAGAGCGCCCGGCGTGCCGGCGCCGCCGGTCATCACCGCGTCGGGGCGCAGCGCCACGATCTTGAGCACCTGGCCGGTCACCGAGGCGTCGGCGCGCGCATAGCGCTCGTTGCTCACCACCTTGATGCCGGCGCCGGGCGCCGCCTTCATGAGCGCGTCGTAAACCAGGTCGCCCCACGCATCGGTGAAGCCGATGTAGCCCACGGTCTTGACATTGTTGCGCTTCATGCGCTCGACCACTGCATCGATCATCAACTGCGTGGGCTGCGCGACCGTCATGACCCACGGGTTCTCGTTGGGGTCGAGCAGAATGGGCGTGAGGCCGATCATCGGCGTCTTCGCATCGCGGCCGACCTGCGCCATCGCGATGGCCGCCGGCACACCCGAAGTGCCCATGAGCACATCGACCTTTTCCTCCTCGACGAGCTTGCGCGCATTGCGCCCGGCGGTCGTCGGGTCGGAGCCGTCGTCCAGCACGATGAGCTGCACCTTGCGGCCGTTGATCTCGGGCTTGTAGGCCAGCGCAGCCTGCATGCCCTTCGCATAGGGCACGCCGAGCGAAGAGTTCGGCCCCGAGAGCGACACGCTCAGGCCGACCTTGAGGTCGGCCGCGAAAACGCTCGCAACGCCACAGGCGGTCAGCGCCGCGGCGAGGGCACCGCGCGTCAGGGTCAGCATCAGGCTCTTCATGTCGTAGCTCCGGTGAGGATGGTTGGAATGGACAGGTAACTCAGATGAACAACTGGATCGCAGGCAATGCGCGCGCGGCGTTGAGCAGGTCGATGCGCTTCTGGCGGATGGCCCAGCCCGAAAGCGTCGATGGCGAACGCACGAGGTGGTGGCGGGCCGTGCCGCTCAGCAGGATCTGCGACTCGCCGCGCGCCTCGACGTAGAGGAACGGCGTGCGCAGCCGCACCTCGCCGCTCGTTTCTTCCTCGATGCGCGAAGGCTGCAGCACATGCTGGCTGTGGCTCGCGGGGTGCTGCGAATGCGCGCGCGGGTTCTTCAGGCGATCAACACGCAGTTGCAGCAGCAACCGGTCTTCATAGGCCAGCGAGTTGTGCGAGAGGGGATCGGCCTGCGCCGCACCGAGCAGCGGCACCCAGTAGTGGCCGTCGTCGGCGAAGAGCGCGAGCCAGTCGTCGAAGCGCCGCTCGTCGAGCAGCGCGGCCTCGTGGGCGATGAAGTCGCGGGGATCGTTCATGCCGCGACCTCCGATGCCATCGCCTTGGCCCAGGCGCGGAACTGGTTGCGCATGAGCAGCTCGTTCGTGCCGTTGGTCGTGATGGTCGATTGCGCGAGTTCGGCCGCGTCGAAGTTGCGGTGCAGGCTCACCCATTCGTTGCCGCCGGCGCGCAGGCCCTGCTGGATGCTCTCGAAGAGGTGCACGTCGTCGTGCGCCACCACCGACATCGGCGAGAACACGAGCCGGTTGTAGCTCATCGCGCGCTCGAAGAGCAGCGCGGGCGCACCGGCTGCGCGGAAGCTCCAGGCCTCGATCAGCGTGCGGTCGGCAGCGAGCGGGCGAATCACGCGGATCGCCTGCGGCGAGCCCTTCACCGACAGGCTCGGATAGAAGACCGAGTTCTGCGGCGAGCGCTGCAGGATGTCGGCCGCGCGTTCCACGCCATGCGCGGCCTGCATCGCGGCCTCGTACTCGGGAAGCTGCGCGTAGTTGGAGTGGATGCTGAAGTTCACGCCCAGCACGCTGTGCCCGTTGGCGAACACGCGGCCGCCCATCCTGTCGAAGAACTCGTAGCCCGAGCCGAAGGGCAGGATCTGCTCCATCGCCATCGGCTTGGGATCAGAAGGCCCATGGCCTTCCCACAGCGCCTCGGCCGCCTTGGTGGCCGACTCGTGCGTCGACATCGGATGCACCGTGTCGTTGATGTTCTCCAGGTACATCTTCCAGTTGCAATGGACGATGTTGCGCAGCACGCCACCGCCCACGGTGAGCTTGCCCTCGGGCGAGCGGTCGACCATGTTGTCGATGGCGCCGAGCACTTCGCCGAAGTAGTCCTCGAACGAGGGGCCGGTGTCGGCCAGGCGCACGAACACGAAGTCGCGGTAGACCTTCACGTGCTTCACCACGGAAAGGCCCTGCCCCGATTCGCAGGCCTTGAGCTGCGTGCCTTCGTAGCCGTTCTTGAGCGGCAGGCCGAGCGGCGCGCCGTCGAGCTTGTAGGTCCAGGCGTGGTACGGGCAGCGGAAGAACCGCCCGGTGTTGCCGCTCTCGTCCGTCACGAGTTGCGTGCCCTTGTGGGCGCAGCGGTTGTACATGACATGCACCGCGCCATCGGGCTGCCGCACCATCAGGAGCGGCCGGCCTGCGACCTCCTGCGTCACGAAGTCGCCCGCCTCCGGCACCTGGCTCGCGTGGCCGAGGAAGACCCAGGTGTTCGCGAACAGGCGCTCCTGCTCGAGCGCGAAGATCTCTTCGCTCAGGTACAGGTCGCGGTGCACGCGGTCGTCCTGCACCAGGGCGGCGATGCGGTCGGGATGATGGCGGTAGCTGGTCATCGGCGGGCGCTCGGGTTTATGTCAGGGGACCAGCTTCCACTGGCCCTTGTTCATCTGCACGATCACCACGCCGCGCTGGTCGGAGCCATAGCGGTCGTCGGGCTTGAAGGTGTAGATGCCGTGCGTGCCCACCAGCTCCTTGGTGCTCACGATGGCGTCGCGCAAAGCGGTGCGGTATTGCGGCGTGCCGGGCTCGCCCTTGGTGCGCGAGGCGGCGTCGGCCAGCAGCAGGTAGGCGTCGTAGGTGTACGAGGAGAAGGCATCGGTCGGCACCGCGCCGTTCACCTTCTGGTAGGCCGCGCGGAAGGCCATCGACACCTTCTTGATGGGGTTGCTGTCGGGCAGCTGGTCGGCCACGAGCACCGGGCCGCTGGGCACCTGCAGCCCTTCGATGGAGGCACCTCCCACGCGCACGAAGTCGGCGTTGATGAGCCCGTGCGTGCCGTAGATCTTGCCCTTGTAGCCGCGCTCGGCGAGTGCGATGTAGGGCAGTGCGCCGGGCGTGCCGGAGTTGCCCGCGAACACCGCGTCGGGCCGCGCCGCGACGATCTTCAGGATCTGCCCCGCCACCGACGAATCGCTGCGCGCATAGCGCTCGTTCGCCACCACCTTGATGCCGGCCGTAGCCGCACTCTTCACCAGCGAGTCGTAGGCCAGGTCGCCCAGCGCGTCGGAAAAACCGATGAAGGCTACCGTCTTCACGCCCGACTTCTGCATGCGCTCGACCACGCCCGCGACCATGAGCGGGAAGGGTTGCGACACCGTCACCGTCCACGCGCCTTCGGGGCCGGCGATGGTCACCGGCGTGGGCGAGATCAGCGGCGTGTTGAGTTCGCGCGCCACCGAGGCGATGGCCATCGCGCCCGGTACGCCCGAGGTGCCGATCAGCACGTCGACCTTGTCTTCTGTCACCAGCTTGCGCGCGTTGCGGCCTGCGGTGGTCGGATCGGAGGCGTCGTCTAGCACGATGAGCTGCACCTTGCGCCCGCCGATTTCCGGATGCTCGGCGATGGCTGCGCGAATGCCCTTTTCGTAGGGCACGCCGAGCGCGGCGACAGGGCCCGACAACGAGCTGATGAAGCCGATCTTCAGGTCGGCCGCCATGGCTTGTGCGGCGGCCAGTGCGACAGCAGTGAGGCCGACGATGCGGGTCAGTTTCTTTTTCATCGAGGTTGCTCCAGCGAGTTGGTGTGTGGTGCGCGTTGAATCAGGGGACCAGCTTCCACTGGCCCTTTTCCAGCTTCACGACGACACGCGAGCGCTCGTCCGATCCGTAGCGATCGGTCGGCTTGAAGTTGTAGACGCTGTGCGTGCCCACCAGCTCCTTGGTGCTCACGATGGCATCGCGCAGGGCAAGGCGGAACTGCGGCGTGCCCGGCTCGGCCTTGGTGGCGAGCGCACGCTGGGCCGCATCGAGGTACAGCAGCCAGGCGTCGAAGGTGTAGGCCGAGAAGGCATCGGTCGGCGGTGCGCCGTTGGCCTTCTGGTAGGCGGCGCGGAAGTCCATCGACACCTTGCGGATCGGGTTGTCGTTGGGCAACTGCTCGGCCACGATCACCGGGCCGGTGGGTGCGAGCATGCCTTCGACGGCGGCACCGCCCACGCGCACGAAGTCGGGGTTGATGAGCGCGTGCATGCCGTAGATCTGGCCCTTGTAGCCACGCTCCGCGAGCGCCAGGTAAGGCAGCGCGCCGGGCGTGCCCGAGGTGCCGGTGATCACCGCATCGGGGCGCAGCGCCACGATCTTGAGCACCTGCCCGGTCACCGACGAATCGGCGCGCGCATAGCGCTCGTTCGACACGATCTTGATGCCCGCCGGCTCCGCGCTCTTCTGCAGCGCGTCGTACACCAGGTCGCCCCAGGCGTCGGAAAAGCCGATGTAGCCGACCGTCTTCACGCCCGATTTCTTCATGCGCTCGACCACCGCGCTCACCATCAGCGGCGCAGGCTGCGGCAGCGTGACCATCCATGCGCCCTCTTCGCCTGGCAGGTTGGCATTGGCGATGGAGATCAGCGGCGTCTTCGTCTCGCGCGCCACGCCGGCGATGGCCAGCGCACCAGGCGATCCTGCGGTACCGATGATGACGTCGACCTTGTCCTCGTCGATCATCTTGCGGGCGTTGCGTGCGGCCGTGGACGGGTCCGACGCGTCGTCGAGCTGCACCATCTGGATCTTGCGGCCGCCCAGGTCGGCCTTGTAGGCGAGCGCGGCCTTCATGCCCTTTTCATAGGGAATGCCCAGCGACGACACCGGCCCCGAGAGCGAGGTGATGAAACCGACCTTGAGATCGGCCGCCCAGGCGCCCGCCACGGCACTCAGGGCGCCGAGACCCACGGCAATGCTTGCGAGGGCACGGAATCGGTTCAGGACTTTCATGGCGATGCTCCAGAGGTGATGTTTTTTGAACGGAACGGACGAACTGACACTGAAAACTAGAGGGCCAGGCTGCCGACGCTGGTGCCGCCGCAGACGTAGAGCACCTGGCCGGTGACGAAGCTGTTGTCAGGGTCGGCAAAGAAACGCACGGCGCGTGCCACATCGGCTGATTCGCCCAGGCGCTTGACGGGCACGGAGGCCGCGAGCGCGCGTTCCTTCTCGCTACCGGCTTCGACGACGTCGTAGAACATGTCGGTGCGAATCGGGCCCGGCGCCACGACGTTCACCGTGATGCCGTCCGCCGCGAGTTCGAGTGCCCAGGTGCGGGCCATGCCCAGCATGCCGGCCTTGGTCGCGGAGTAGCTGGTGCGGGTGGCGAGGCCCAGCGCCGCGCGCGACGACAGCAGCACCACGCGGCCGAAGCGCTGCGCGCGCATCGCGGGCAGTGCGCCCTGCACGAGCTGGATCGCGCAGCCCAGGTGCAGGTCGACCAGCGCATCGAGGTCGTCGAGCTTCACCTCAGGCAGCAGCGCGGCGCGAATCACGCCTGCGTTGTGCACGATGGTGGTCGGCGCAAAGCGCTCGACCAGTTCGCGCACCGCCTCGCCCGTCGCGGCGCGGTCGCTCAGGTCGACCTCCAGGCTGTGCAGCTTCGGATGATCGATCTCGGCCTTGCGGCGCGCGAGCGACACCACCTCGTAACCCTGTGCGAGCAGGTCTTCGCAAATCGCCTTGCCGATGCCGGCGCTGCCGCCGGTGACGGCCGCGACCTTCGGCGTCATGCTTGCGCTCCCACGAGTGCCAGCACGCGCAGCGGACTGCCGCTGCCCTTCTCGATCTTCAGCGGCGGGCAGATCAGCACGGCGCCCGCGGGCGGCAGCAGGTCGAGGTTGCTCAGGCACTGCAGCCCATAGCGTCCCGCGCCGTGCATGTAGTAGTGGCACGGGTACGGCGGCCGCAGGTGGTAGCCCTGCCCCGCATCAGTACCGATGGCCTCCGAGCCAAAGCCCAGCACGTCGCGCTGCTCCACCAGGAAGCGCACGGCCTCGGTGCTCGGGCCGGGCGTGTGCTGGCCGGTCTCGTCGAAGTTTTGATAAGCCTCGGGGTCGCTGCGCTTGGACCAGTCGGTGCGCATCAGCACCCACGCGCCCTTCGGGATGCGGCCGTGCGCGGCTTCGTAGCGCTCGATGTCGGCAACGCTCAACAGGTAGTCGTCGTTGGCCTGCACATCGGCCGAGCAGTCGATCACGCAGGCCGGTGCGACGAAGTTCTGCACGGGGATGGTGTCGACCGAATTGTTCGGCAGGTCGCGTCCGGAGATCCAGTGGATCGGCGCATCGAAGTGCGTGCCTGTGTGCTCGCCGCAGGAGAAGTTGTTCCAGTACCAGGCCGGCCCGCGCTCGTCGTACTTCGACACTTCCTCGATGCGGAAGGGCCAGCACTGGCCCATTTCGGGCGGCAGCGCGATCTGCGGGAATTCGGGCGTGAGCGTCTGCGTGAGGTCGATCACGCGGATGCGGCCGCTCGCCATGGCGGTCACGAGGCCGCCGAGGATTTCGGCGGCGGACATCAGTTCGGTGGTTGTCGTCATCGTGGGTTCCTTCTTCAGCCGCCTGCGGCCAGCTCGCGCTCGAGCACCTTCGGGTTGTCGCGCCAGCGCTCCAGCCACTCCTGCGCGACGTCGCCGGGATAGACGTCTTCGACGCCATCGCGCAGCGCCTTCACGATGGCGTTCGCCAGCGCGGTGGGGGCCAGCTTGGGCGGCGGCGTGTGCTGGTTCCATTCGTCGTCGATGGGACCGGGGAACACGTTGATCACGCGGATGCCGGCCGGCCGCATTTCGGCGCGCAGGCACTGCGCAAGCGAATGCGCCGCCGCCTTCGAAGCACTGAAGGTGCCGTGCGGCGGGAAGTTGCTGAGCGCGTAGATCGACAGCAGGTTGACCCATGCGGTCGCGCCGGTCGCGCCATCGGCCGAGCGGCCCTTGAGCGCGGGCCCGAACTCTTGCGCCAGGCGCAGCAGGCCGAAGTAGTTGATGTCCATCTCGGCCTTGGCCACGTCGGTGCCGCGCCGCGCGCCGATGCCGAAGGTGCGGTGCACCTCGGCGTTGTTGATGACGATGTCGACCTTGCCGCCGATGGAGCCCGCGAGCTCGGTCACCTGCCGGCCGTTGGTGAGGTCGAGCGGCACCAGCGTGACCTGCGGCAATGCGGAGATATCGTCCAGGCCGTCGCCCATCTTCTTCCAGGGTTCGGCATGGCCGACCCAGACGATGTCGGCGCCGGCCTTCACCAGCGCACGCACGATGGCCTGGCCGGTCTCGGTCTTGCCGTCGGTCACCAGCGCCTTGCGGAACTTGGGGTCGCTGGTCATTTCACGCAGCATCTTGTCGTCGGCCATATGGGCACTCCCTTCATTCGGAAAACCAATGAGAACGGCCTGGCCGGCGCGGTCGAGCCGGGCGCCGACACGCACGCGCGTGGGCGCATCGCCGACCTCGCCGTGCAGGTGGACCATGAGCGTCGGGCCGGCATCCAGGTGCACCAGGCCCAGCCGCCAGGGCAGCCGCTCGCGAAAGAACAGGTCGTTGCTGTGGTGCAGCGTGGTGCTGCCGAGCAGCTCGCCCTCGCCGCTCTGCGTGCGCCAGCGCAGCGCAGCAGACAGACACTTGTGGCAGACCTCGCGCGGTGGGTACTGCACGGTGCCGCAGTCTTCGCAGGTCTGCAGCTCGAAGCGGCCTTCGGCGGCGGCGGCCGTGAGGCCGAGCGCGACGCGACCGCGCGCGCCGGGCGGCAGGTTCATCTGCCGCGTGCGCAGCACCGGGTTCTTGCGCGGGGGGCGCATCAGGGGCATCGTCATGCGGGTCTCCCCAGGATGACCGCGCCGGTACACAGGCAGCGGTCGTAGGTCACCATGCCGAAGCCGGCAACAAGGCCGAGTTGTGCGTCGGGCACCGCGCGCGGTCCGGCTTGATCGGTCAACTGGCGAATGGCCTCGACCATGCCGAGGAAACCACCCGCCGCGCCCGCCTGCCCCGCCGAGAGTTGCCCGCCGCTCGTGTTGTTCGGAAAGCTGCCGTCGAAGGTCATGGTGTGCGACTGCACGAAGGCCGAGCCCTCGCCCTTCTCGCAGAAGCCCAGGTCCTCGAACTGCATCATCACGATGACGGGGTAGTCGTCGTAGGTCTGCACGAAGTCGAGCGCGGCGGGCTGCACGCCGGCCTGCGCATAGAGGTCGTCTCGGTCCTTGCGCCAGCCGCCCTGCACCATCACCGGGTCTTCGGCGTAGGCGTTGTGGCGCTCGATGGCGCCGCGGATCACCGCATGCGGCAGGCCCAGGTCGCGGGCGCGCTCCTCGCTCATCACGAGGAAGGCGTCGGCTCCCGCGCAGGGCATCACGCAATCGAAGAGGTGGATCGGGTCGGAGATGGGCCGCCCCGCCATGTACTCGTCCAGCGTCAGGCCCTTCTTGAACATCGCGTTCGGATTGCCCAGCGCGTTGGTGCGCTGGTCCACGCAGATGCGACCGAAGTCTTCGCGCTTCGCGCCGTAGGTGCGCATGTAGTTGGCGGTGATGAACGCGAAGATCGAGTTCGGTCCGCCCGAGCCGTAGGGGTAGCTCGCATCGCGTGCGAAGTTGCTGAAGCTGCCGAGCGTCTGGCGGAAGGAATCGACGTGGTTGGTGTCGGCGCCGACGCAGGCGACGATGTCGGCATCGCCCGCCTGCACGGCGCGCGCGGCGCGGCGCAGGCACATCACGCCCGAGGCGCCGCCGGTGGGCACGTGGTCGAGCCAGCGCGGCGACATGCCAAGGTGCTGCGTCACGCCCACAGCCGTGTCGGGCGCGAGCGAGAAGCTGCTGAGGCACAGTCCGTCGATCTGCTCCTTCGGCACGCCGCTCGCTTCGACCAGCGCCTGCACGGCCTGCCCGATGAACCAATGCGCGGTGTGCGTGGAGTAGCGCACGTAGGGCACCGTGATGGGCACGGCCACCGCGACGCCTTCGTAGGAAAGCCGGTTGCGACTCATGCTTGCCTCTTCTTCATCGACCGGGTGTCGATGCAATGGCCCTGCCCCGGCAGCGACTGCGCCATCTCGCGCAGTTGGCCGCGCTGGATCTTCTGGGAGGGCGTGAGCGGCAGCGCATCGACGAAGGCGACGTAGCCCGGCGCCTTGTAATAGGCCAGCTGCGCGAGCGCGTGCTGCACGATGCTGGCTGCGATCTGCTCGCGCTGCGATGCATCGGCGTCTTCGCGCATCACGATGCAGGCCAGCACCTCGTCGCCGCGCACCGCGTCGGGCGTCGCGGCCACGGCCGAGGTCTTCACGGCCGGATGCTGATTGAGCACGCTCTCGACCTCGACGGCCGAGATGTTCTCGCCGCTGCGGCGGATCACGTTCTTCTTGCGGTCGACGAAGAAGAAATTGCCCTCGGCGTCGCGGCGCACGAGGTCGCCGGTGTGAAACCAGCCATCGGCCCAGGCTTCGCGCGTGGCTTCCTCGTCCTTGAGGTAGCCGGAGAAGAAGTAGCGCTTCGGGTCGTCGCCGGCCGAATGCACGAGCAGCTCACCCGGTGCGTCGGTGCCGACCTCGCTGCCGTCTTCACCCACGAGGCGGATCCGCACGAAGTCTTCCTGCCGGCCGAAGCAGCTTGTGCCCACCAGGCGCGGCTCGCGGTTGGCCATGATGCAGGCGGCCGCGCCGGTCTCGGTCATGGCCCAGGCCTCGACCAGCGGGAAGCCGAAGCGCTCCTCGAAGGGCGCGTGGTTCTTGCGGTCCACGCCGGCACCGAAGCCCCAGCGGATCGCGTGATCGCGGTCGGCGGCAGAGGGCGAGGCAGAGAGCAGCATCGCCGGCATTACGCCGAGGTAGTGAACGATGGTCGCGCCGCTTTCGCGCGCGCTGGCGAGCCACGTCTTCGGATGGAAGCGGTCGAGCTGCACCAGGCAGCCGCCAGCCACCAGCACCACCATGGTGGAGAACGCCATCGCGTTCATGTGGTTGAGCGGCAGCGGCGTGATGACCCGCTCGGTGTCCGGGCGAATGCTGCACACGCCATCGAGCGCGGCGTACCACTCGCCTGCGCGCAGGAAGTAGGCGTTGCTCAGGATGCAGCCCTTGGGGCGACCGGTCGTGCCCGAGGTGTAGAGCAGGCCGCATTCGGTATCTACGCCGATGGGCTCGTTAGCACGCGGCGCGGCAGTCCTTGCGCTCGGCACTGCGTCGCCCGGTCCCATCGTCTCGAAGGTCACGCCAGCTTGTGCCGCGGCTGCGCGCAAGTCGTTCGCGCGTTCGGGCAGCGTCACGGCGAGGCCGATCTCGCTGTGGCCGATCAGGTAGACCAGTTCGGCCGATCGCATCTCGGCGTTGATCGGCACCACGCTCACGCCGAGGGCATTGAGCGCGAACCAGTGGAAGAGGAACGCGGGCCGGTTCTCCAGCAGCAAGCCGACGCGGTGGCCGTGCCCGTAGCCGGCCTCTGCATAGGCGGCGCGTAGGCGCTCGACCTCGGCAGCGGCTTCGCCCCAGCGAATGGCGCCGGCTGCGATGCCATAGGCCGCGGCCGTCACCGATTCGGTGAACAGGAACTCGGCCTCCGGCGTGCGCGCCGCGGTCGCCGAAAAAACTTGATGGACGGTGGCGTGTTGCATCGCGTCCTTAGATGAAAAGCTGCACGGCCGGAAGCGCCGCGTCGCAGTTGAGCAGGTTCACGCGCTTGAGCGTCATGCGCAGCGCGCCGTCCTGCACGGTGAGGTGATGGAAGAACGTGCCGACGTAGAACTGCAGCTCGTCGCCTTGCGATTCGGTGTAGTGGAAGCTGGTGCGCACCACGAAGCGGTTGCCCTGGGCGTCGAAGGTCTCGACGACCGGCACCTGCAGCAGGTGATGGCAGCGGCTCGGCGGCTGCTGCGAAAACGCGCGCGGGCTCTTCAGGCGCTCGATGCGGAGATCGCGCAAGAGCTTGTCTTCGTAGAGGTGCGAGGTGTGGTTGAGGCCGTCTTCCTGATCGGGCACGAGCGGCACCCAGTAGAAAGCGTCGTCAGTGAAGAGCGCGTTCCACTCTTCATAGCGGCGCGTGTCGAGCAGGTGCGCTTCGTTCACGACGAAGTCGATGAGGTCCTGGCGGGTGACTCGGGTGTCGGTGCCGGCCATCACATCGTCTCCGTCATGCGTTCGACCCAGCTGCGGTACTGGTTGCGCATCGGCAGCTCGTTGGTGCCACCGGTCGTGATCTCACCGCCCTTCAGTTCGGCGGGGTCGTAGTCGCGGTGCAGGCTCACCCATTCGTTGCCGCTCGCGTGCAGCCCGGCCTGCATGCCGCGATACGCCTGCAGGTCGTCGTGCCCCACCACCGAGAACGGCGAGTTGATGAGCCGGTTGTACATGGTGGTGCGCTGCAGCAGCTCGGGCGGCGCGCCCTTCAGGCGGAAGGTCCAGCTCTCGATCAGCGTCTTGTCGGCCGAGATCGGCTTCACCACGCGGATCGCCTGGATCGCGCCCTTGATCGTGAGGTTCGGGTAGTACACGGTGTTGTGCCGCGCCATGCCCAGGATCTGCGCGGTCTTCTCCTCGCCGTAGCGTGCCTTCATCGCGTCGTCGTATTCGGGGATCGCCTTGTACTTGCTGTGGATGCTGAAGTGCACGCCCGTGAAGCTGTGGCCGTGGTCGTAGGTGCGGATGCCCATGTCCTCGAAGAACTTGTAGTCGGACATGAAGGGCACGAACTGCTCGACCGCCATGGGTTTGGGTTCGTCGGCCGGCTTGTCGGCCCACATGCGTTTGGCGGTGCCCGCCGAAGACTCGTGCGCCACCATCGGATGCATGGTGTCGTTCAGGTTCTCCACGAACATCTTCCAGTTGCACTGGTGCACGAAGCGCAGGCAGCCGCCGGCGATTTCGAGTTCGCCTTCGGGCGAGCGGTCGGCCATGTTGTCGATGGAGCTCAGCGAATCGCCGAAGTATTCGTCGAAGTCGGGGCCCGCATCGTTGATCTTCACGAAGATGAAGCCGCGGTGGCTGCGCACATGCTTGAGCGTCGTCAGGCCCTTGGCCGACTCGCACTCGTGCAGCGCGGTGTTTTCGTAGCCGGTCTTCAGCGGAATCGCGAGCAGCGAGCCATCGGTCTTGAAGGTCCAGGCGTGGTAGGGGCAGCGGAAGAACTTGCCGGTGTTGCCGCAAGGCGCGCTCACCAGGCGCGAGCCTTTGTGGGCGCAGCGGTTCATCATCGCGCGCACGCTGCCGTCGGTGTGGCGTACCACGATCAGCGGGCGGCCGGCAATCTCGTTGCTGATCCAGTCGCCGGGCTTGGGCAGCTGGCTTTCGTGGCCGACGTAGTTCCAGGTGTTGGCGAAGAAGTGCTCCTGCTCCAGCGCGAAGAGCTCCTGGCTGGTGTAGAGGTCGCGATGCACGCGGTCGTTCTGCACGAGCGCGCGGACGGCGTCAGGGTTGTCTCTGTAGGAAGGCATGGTTCTCGTGGCTCCTTGCTTCAGATGTCGAGCACCAGGCGCGCACCCTTGGCGCGCGAGATGCAGATCTGCATGACGTTGCCCTCGGCCTTCTCTCGGGCGGTGAGCACGTAGTCGCGGTGGTCGATCTCGCCTTCGAGCACGGGCACGGCGCACACGCCGCATTCGCCGCGCTTGCAATCGAACATCGGGTCGCAGCCGTTGTCGATGAGGCAGTCGAGGATGCTCTGGTCGGCTGCGACCGTGAAGCGCTGGCCCGACTGGGCGAGCTCCACCTCGAAGGGCTGATCGCCTTCTTCGGCGACCGGCTCGGTGAAGAGTTCGAAATGCACGCGGTCGTGGTCCCAGCCGCGTGCCTGGGTGCGGGCAAGCACGGCATCGAGCATGACCTTGGGGCCGCAGACGTAGAGGCGATCGCCGGCGGGCACGCTGTCGAGCAGCGCATCGATGTTGAGCGGGGCGCCGGCTTCGGCGTCCGCATGCACGCGCAGGTCGTCGCCCAGCAGCGCCTGGAGCTCAGGCAGGAAGGCCATCAACTCGCGGCTGCGGCCGGCGTAGTGCATGCGCACGGGCGCCTCTTCGGCGCGGCGGCGTGCGGCCATGGTGGCGAGCGGCGTGACGCCGATGCCGCCGGCGACCAGCACAGAGCCACCGGGGCCGGTGTGCAGCGGGAAGTCGTTCTTCGGCGCTTCGATGGCGAGCGTGTCGCCCTCCTTCAGCCCCTCGTGCATGAAGAGGGAGCCGCCGCGGCCTTCGGCCTCCTTGCGCACGGCGATCACGTACTCGATCGGCGCATTCGTCGCGTTGCGCGCGGTCGCGAAGTTGATCAGCGAGTAGTGGCGCCAATCGGTCTTGCAATCGGGCAGCGACACCTGCACGCGGATGTGCGCGCCGGCCGCGAAGCCCGGCAGCGGGCGACCGTCTTCCGCGCGCAGGCGCAGCATGCGGATCAGCGGATTGAGTTCGCGCGCTTCGGCGATGCGAACCTGGAGCGTGGCGGTGGGAGCGGTCATGGTGTGTCCGTTGTCTCTTCAAGCCAAGGCGTGCTGCGCCAGCGCAGCCTGCAGCTTGTGGCCGTGTTCGTCGGCGAGCGCCGCGTCGCGCAGTTCGCGCAGGGTGGCGGGCGCGAGCTGCGCGCCGGCGCGCTCGACCGCGCGCATCACCGTGTCGTAGTTGCGGATGCCGCGCTCGTGCGTGTCGCTGTAGCCCTTGACGAGGCGCTGGCACTGCGCGAGTTCCACCGCCAGCTCGGGGTTGCGCTGGGCGGTGGCGGCGATGCGTTGCAGCCATTCCTCGATGCGGCGGTTTTCTTCGGCGTAGCGCATCGTCGAACGGCGCCAGCGCTTCATGGCGGCCACGGTGCGCAGCATCAGGTAGCCGCGCAGCGAGCTGGTCTGGATCACGCGGCCTTTCTGCGTGAAGCGCTCGACAAACTTCTTGGGCGTCGAGGAATTCATGAGCCAACGGCCGATGCCGCCCGGCAGCGTTTCGCAGATTTCCTGCAGGCGCGGGTGCATGTATTCGTTGATGGCGAGCACCTGGCCGGCCTGCACGCGGGCCTCGCCGCGCACGCGCTCGAAGCGGGTGGCACGGGTCTTGAGGGCCGCCACGCGGGCGGTGTCTTCGTAGGACATCCAGAGGGCGAGATGCCGCGCCGTTTCGCGGAGCAGACGGTGATCGCCAGTTCCCGGCAAGGCGGCGATGGTGGCCATCCGGTCCAGGTACAGGCCGGCATAGGCCAGGTCCTGGTAGTCGATCAGGCGGCGCACGCCTTCGAGGAGGAAGTCTTGCGCAGCGGGCGGGAAGTCGTTCTGCACGCGTTCGACCAACGCGCGCACGGCCGGGTGACGGGGTTGCGGCGTCGGCGTGGCCAACGCGGGTTCAGGCGGCGTCTCACCATCGTCACCGCCTTGAGCGCGAGCGAACGCGCCACCGAAGGCTTTAAGACTGGGCTTCACGCCGACGCCGCCGCGTTCGATGGTCGCTTCGAACTGCGCGCGGCTGAACGGCAGCACGCCCGAGCCCGCGAGCGCGCCGAAGAGCACGGCGCTGATCACGCTGCCCGAGGCTTCGGCGGCTTGTGCCATGTCGAAGCGGATGAAGCGCTTGGCGGCCTTGGCCGTGTGCGCGAGCAACTGCGTGCTGTCGACGCGACCATCGCCCAGCGCGCTCTTCTCCGCAATGGAGAACACGCGGTGCGTGGAGGCGATGAGCGTGGTGCGGTCGTTGGTGACCAGCCCGCGCTGCACCGCGCGGCCAGCTTCCATGAGTTCGGATGCGAGCACCACATCGACGTCGCCCGGCAATGGCATCAGCGCCAGCACGGGCCGGCCGCCATCCGCTTCGGCTTGCGCGACCGGATAGAGCTCGACGTAGTAGATGGTCGCGCCAGTGCGCTGCGCCACGCCGGGCACCGAGGTGGTCTGGGCGACATAACCGTTCGCCTCGCCCATGTCCACGATCCAGTCGGCCAGCACGCCGCCGCCCTCCCCGCCCATGGCGAGGATCGCGATCTTGATAGGTTGCGCCTTGGTGTTCGTCATCGCTTCAGAACGCATAGGTTTCGCGTCGGCGCGCTTCGCCGCGCTGCAGCCAGCCGATGACGGCGGAGCGCACGCGCTCGCGCAGCTTGTCCCAGCCGGTCGGGTTGCTCACAATCTGCGCCTTGTAGAACGAGGGGCACAGCACCGCGGCATGCGAGACCTCGCCGCACACGCCGCAGCCCACGCAGCTGTCGAGCACGGCCGCGACCGGGTCGGTGCGCAGCGGATCGGGGTTGGGCTTGATGGAGAGCGACGGGCAGCCCGACAGGCGGATGCACGAGTGATCGCCGGTGCAGGTGTCGGAATCGACGCCGAACTTCTCGCGCACCATGCGCTTGCCATCGGCGATGGCCTTGCGCACCAGCGGCTTCTCGCGGCGCTGCTTGTTGAGCATGCACTCCGATTGCGCGATGAGGACCTTGGGGCCCTTCTTCGTGGTGGTGAGCGCTTCTTTCAGCGCGTCGCGCATGCCGGCCACGTCGTAGGTGCGGCGCAGCGTCTTCACCCATTCGACGCCCACGCCGCGTACGGCGCGCTCGATCTCGTGGCCGGTGCTGCGCGTCTTGTTGACGGCATTCGACGAGAGGATGTCCTGCCCGCCGGTGGCCGAGGTGTAGTTGTTGTCGACGACGATGGTGAGGTTGTCGCTCTTGTTGAAGACCGAGTTCGCCACGCCGCTGGTGAGGCCGTTGTGCCAGAAGCCACCGTCGCCCATCATCGAGATGGCGCGCTTGCCCGCCGGCGCGTTGAGCGCCGACGCGCCCGCACCGCCCAGGCCGTAGCCCATGGTGGTGTTGCCGATGTTGAAGGGCGGCAGGATCGAGAACAGGTGGCAGCCGATATCGGCGCTCACGTGGTGCGCGCCGAGTTCGCGCTCGACCAGCTTCATCGCGCTGAAGATCGGGCGTTCGGGGCAGCCGGTGCAGAAGCCCGGGGGGCGGGCGTGCACGACATCGCCGAGTGCCGACGATGGAATGGCCGGTTCGGGCGCGGCATCGACGCCGATGGCAGCCACTTCCTTCAGCGGGATGACCTTGCGCACCGGGACGGGCACCGGCAGCGGCGCGAGTCGCTCGTAACGCTCGCAGAAAGCGCGCGCGCCCTTGAGCAGTTCGGAGGACGTGTACTCGCCTGCGACGGGCAGCATGTCCTTGCCGTGCAGCGCTGTGGTCGATCCCGCCTGGCGCAGGATGGTCGCGAGGTTCTGCTCGACGAAGTTGGGCTGGCCCTCTTCCACGATCAGCACCGCACGCTTGCCTTCGCAGAAGCGGATGACTTCGCTCTCGATCACCGGGTAGGCCACGTTCATCACATAGAGCGGCACCTTGGTGTTGCCGTACACGTCGGCGAGATCGAGCCGTTCGAGCGCGCGCAGCAGCGTGTTGTAGCTGCCGCCCTGCACGATGATGCCGATGTCGTCGGCGTCTTCGGAGAAGAACTCGTTGAGCTGGCGCTCCTCGATGAAGCGCACCGCGGCGGGCCAGCGGTCCTTCACCTTCTCTTGTTCGTGTACGAAGCTCGCGGGCGGCA
This sequence comes from Variovorax sp. W1I1, assembly GCF_030815625.1. NCBI lineage: Bacteria > Pseudomonadati > Pseudomonadota > Betaproteobacteria > Burkholderiales > Comamonadaceae > Variovorax > Variovorax sp. W1I1. Next base: position 4,318,382 of record NZ_JAUSWZ010000001.1, read on the forward strand.
GCACGATGCGGCTGACGTCGCGCTGCGGGTTCTCCAGCGCCTCCTGCAGCGTGAATTTGGCGCGCTTGTTGTCGCCCGCGATGAAGTGGCCGTGCACGTGGCAGGCGCGGATGCGCAGCTGCAGCATCACGGGCGTGTTGCTGGCCTCGGAGAGATCGAAGCCCGTCTTCACCGCATCGACGATGCTCGGCAGGTTGGGGCGCGGATCGAGCAGCCAAATCTGCGACTTCATCGCGAACGCATGGCTGCGCTCCTGCATGATCGACGAGCCTTCGCCGTAGTCCTCGCCCACGATGATGAGTGCGCCGCCGGTCACGCCGCCCGATGCGAGGTTGGCCAGTGCATCGGAGGCGACGTTGGTGCCCACGGTGGCCTTGAAGGTGACGGCGCCGCGCAGCGGGTAGTTGACTGATGCAGCGAGCGTGGCGGCGGCGGTGGCTTCGCTCGCGCTGTTCTCGAAGCGGATGCTCTGCTCGGCAAGGATGTCCTGCGCGTCGGCCAGCACGTCCATCAGGTGCGAGATGGGCGCGCCCTGGTAGCCGGCCACATAGGAAACCCCCGATTCGAGCAAGGCCTTGGTGACCGCCAGAATGCCTTCGCCACGAAACACATCTCCGCCGGAAAGCCGCAGCTTCTTGACTTCTTCGACGAACGAACGCTCAGCCATGTGGGTCCTTCTTCTTTCTCGTGGGAGGATGCGCTTCAGTTGCCACATCACGCTTTCTATAATGTTGACAAATGAATGTATCCACAATCATGAATTACCCTAGACATGCAAGCAGCGTGCCCACGGCTGGTTTGACGTGCATGGCAGCGAGGTGCCTTCGTGGCTGAACAAGACCAACCCAGCGAATCGCATCGCTTCGTCGACGACTACCTGCCGGCACTGCTGGCGCAGGCCAGCCAGTTGATCTCTTCGGAGTTCCACGAGGTGGCGCGACAGCAAGGCTTCTCGGTGTCGGAGTGGCGCGTGATGGCATCGCTCGCGGGCAGCGAGCCGATCAGCATCGGCCAACTCGCGCAGGTGACCGTGACCAAGCAGCCGACGGTGACGCGCCTGCTGGACCGCATGGAATCGCGCGGACAAGTGGAGCGCCTGCCCCACGAAAGTGATCGCCGCATCACGCTGGTGCGCATCACGCGCAAGGGACTGAAGGCCGTCGAGCACCTGATGGAACTGGCGCGCGAGCACGAGCGGCGCGTGCTCGAACCCTTCGGCCTGCGGCGGGCCGAAGAGCTCAAGCAGACGCTGCGGCGAATGATCGAACTGCACGTGCACGTGCCGCTCGAGGAACCGGAAGAAGAGTGAGGCCGCCTAGGGCACGAGCACCGCGCGGCCGCGATGTCCGCGCTGCGCAATCCATTCGAGTGCGATAGCGGCATCGGCGAGCGCGAAGCTCTGCACGTCGAGGCGCAGGCGCCCATCGGCCAACCGGGCGAGCAACTCGGGCGCTGCGGCACGGCCCTCGGCCTCGCGCCTGAACATGTTGAGCGGCAGCAGCGCCACGTCGCGCTGCAGGAAGTGCGCGATGTCCAGTTGCAATGTGGGCCCGGCGGTGTAGCCGATCAGCACGGCGCGTCCGCCGGGGCGCACCGCAGGCAACGACGCTGCGAGCACATTGCCGCCGACGGCATCGATGAGCAGGTCGGCGCTGGCAGCGGCGGGTGCAATGTTCGGATCGACCGGCATTACCGTGCACCCTGCATCGCGCGCAAGTTGCATCACGAGAGAACCCACCGCGCCGCTCGCACCCGTCACCAGGACTTGCTCTCCAGCTTGCAGCTTCGCGACCTCATGCAACGCCACCCATGCCGATGTGGTGGGCGAGAAGAACGCGGCGCCGAGTTCCATCGGCACCGCATCGGGCAGGAGGCCGAGCGCTTCATCGGGCGCATCGATCCGCTCGCACCAAGTGCCGTCGAACAGGGTACCCAGGCCGCTGCCGCGCAGCCACACGCGTTGCCCCACCTCGTAGCGCCCGCTCGCGATGACGATGCCCGCGGCTTCCACGCCCGGCGTGTAGGGCAGCGGCGGGTGCCGCAGGAAACTGCCACGCCACACAGTGCGGTCGATATGGCCAACCGTGGCGGCTTGCATGCGAACGAGGGTGCGGCCAGGGCGCGCGACGGGGTCGGCCACCTCGTCCATCACCGGGACTGCGTCGAAACCGTGGATGCGGATCGCTTTCATGGCAACGTAGAAAGAAACTCGAGCACGGTCTGCGCGAACGCTTCGGGCATCTGGTCCGGCAAGGGCACCATGCCGCCTTCGATGTCGACGATGCGCGCGTGCGGCAGATGGTGCTGCAGCTCGGCCGCATGCGGTGCAGCAAACGGATCATCGATGGCGCGGATGATGAGTGTCGGTTGCGTCACTCGGCCGATGCGATCTTCCATGCGGTAGGACGCAACGGCGCGATGGCCCTCCTCCACGCGATGACCGACCTTCAGCGCATCGAGCACAAAGGCTTCGAGCAAGTCGGGTCGCCCCGCCGGATAGAAGCCCTGACGCTTTTGCCACAGCGCGGCGAGATGGCTGCCGTCTTCGCTCGGCGCGACCTCGTCGATGGGCGGCCGCTGGGCACGCGCGATGCGAAAGGGCTCGTCGGTGTATGGCGCGGACGACAGCACCAGACCGCGCACGCGATTCGGAAACGCGGCAGCCAGTTCGATGGCGATGACGCCGCCCGTGTGGTGGCCCACAACATCAGCTTGTTGGATACCCAGCGCATCGAGCAACTCGCACGCCACGCGCGCCCATTGCTCAATGCCCGCGGGCACGCCGCCGTCCGAAGAATCACCGAAGCCTGCGGTGTCCATCGCGATAGCACGGTAGCGTGCGCCGATCAGCGGAAGCACCTCGCGGTACTCGGCCCAGCTGCGCGGCGACTGGTGCAGCAGAAGCACGGCCGGTGCATCCGTGTCGCCGCATGCGGCGTAGTGCACCTGCCCCACTGACAGGTCGGCAAAAGCGCGGCGGATCGTCATGACAGCGTCTCGTCGGCAGGCGCGCGCCAAAGGCCCGCGTGCTTCAGCTCGCCGAGCGTGCGCGAGAGCACGTCGCGCCGGTACGCGGCGACGTCACGACCTTCGTAGTCGTAGAAACCGCTGCCGCTCTTGAGACCGAGGCGCCCCTCGGCGACCATGCGGTCGACGATGGCCGGTGCGGCGTAGCGGCCCTTGTCGATCGAGGCGGACATCTCGCGGCTCGCGTGATGCAGGATGTCGCAGCCGCCGAAGTCGATGAACTCGACCACGCCGAGCGCGGCGAAGCGCAGGCCGAGGCCGTAGCGCGTGGCCTTGTCGATTTCCTCAGCGGTGGCGGCGCCCTCCTCGATCATGCGGGCCGCCTCATTCATCACGAGCGCCTGCAGGCGCGGCACGATGTAGCCGGGCGATGCGCCGCAGACCACGGGCAGCTTGCCGATCGCTTCCATCAGCGCCTTGGTGCGTGCGAGCACTCCAGCGTCGGTGCCCGGATGGCAACTGAGTTCCACCACGGGGATCACATACGCCGGGTTGAGCCAGTGCATGTTGAGAAAGCGCTCGGGCAGCCGCACCAGCGCCGCGAGTTGCGTCACAAGGATGCTGCTGGTGGTCGAGGTGAGGATCGCGTCGTCGCGGCAATGGCGGTTGAGGTGTTCGAAGGCTTCTCGCTTGGCCTCCATGGTTTCGGGGACGCCTTCGAATACCAACTCGGCGGCGGCGAGCGCTTGCGGGGCGGCAGCGGCATTCACGAAGTCCACACGCCCGGCGATGGACTGGATCTGCGCTGCATCGATCACGCCGAGTTGCGCGAGGCCTGCGAGGCTCGTTTCGATCTCCGCCTTCGCCTCCTCGCGAAGGCGCTGCCAGGCCTCGTCGCTGCGCGGGCGCAAGTCGATCAGCGAGATGCAGTGACCGGCATACGCGAACGCGATCGCGATGCCGCGCCCCATGCGGCCGGCGCCGACGGCTGCGAAGCGGGGTCGCGCGGCCTCATTCGCCATCGTGCAGCCTCTGCTTGAGCTGCGCCGCGCTCAGGTTGGCGAGGCCCAGGCTTTCGAAAGTGCGCGGACCGTGGCGCAGGTCGCGGCCGAGAAAGCCGCCGACGATGGCCAGAAGGCCGTGAGCGATGGGCGCATCCACGCCCGCATGTCGCGCGGCCGAGGCGAGGAAGGCAAGGCCGAGTTCGGTGTCTTCGGTGATGTAGCGGTGCGTGTGCAGGTCGATGTTCTCTCGCCAGTCGCCGGACTTGACGAGCTGCTTGTGCGCGTCGCCGTACATCCACTGGTCGTTGTTGTAATGGTCGGCCAGCGGGTAGTGCGGCGCGCCCTGCCCGAAGGCTTCGCGCACGGCCATGCGCTCGCGGTCGAGGCGGTCGGTCACATCCCGCACCGCGCTCTGGGTGCCTTCGTTGTGTATGTCCCAGCGCTCGAAGTGCTGCAGCGGCGCGGCGTTCATCACCATCAGCGGCGGGTGGATGACGGGGCCGGCGTTCATGAGCGCCCCCGAGAGCGCATCGCCGCAGCCGTGCACTGCCGGGTAGGCCTTGCGGATCACCTCGATCGCCTCGGCCTCCTTTCGCGCCGGGTAGACGCCAGTCGGCAGGCGGATCGCGCGGATGGTGACGTTCACCTCGCGCTCGCCGTGCTTGCGTGCGAGGTAAGGCAAGGTGCCGGTCTCGGTCCAAGCCACGTCGGCGTGGTTGCCGGCCTCTTTCACCGTTCGTGCCATCACGTAGCTGCCGAAGGTGCCTGGCGGCAAGAAGACGACCTGGCCGTCGACGAGGTGCGGGGCCATGGCGAGCGCGATGTCGTGCTGGGCGATGGCGGGCGTGGGGACGACGATCAGCTCGGCGCCTTTGAGCGCCGCGGCGATGTCGGCGGTCGCGAGCGACAGCGGCACCTCGCGTACGCCGCCGGCATCCTTCAGCGTGATCGCGCCGGCCTGCACAACCGGCTCGAGTGCTGCGGCATCACGACGCCACAGGCGCACCTCGTGACCGGCTTCGGACAGGTCCGCTGCGGCTGCGTAAGCGCCGTGACCACCGCCAAGAATTGCAATTTTCATGTTCGGAATTTGAAAAGCAGATGTCGATGAACCGGCAGCCGCGGCGCGGACCGGGGAGCAATGCGCCATTACATTACTTTTCATCGATTCAGATGTCAACCAAACCGAGGGACAAAAACCCTCTCGGAAATCCGCAATGAAAAAGCCCGCGCTTCTTGCGAAGCGCGGGCTTTCTTTTGGGGCGAGACGGCTGCTGGGCCGCTCTGAAATGTGTCAGCGCGAGGGCTTGAACGCACGCTTCTGTGCGTCGCGGGGCACGAACACCTTGCCCGGGCCGCCATGGCCCGCGCCATTGCCGCGCGGCGCGAAACCTTCGCGGGGTGCGAAGCCTTCACGGGGCGCGAAGCCGCCATCGCCGCGACCACCACCGTGGTGACCTTGGCCGCCATGGCCGCCGCGCGGGGCGCTGTCGCCCCAGCCCGGCTTGCGGCCGTAGCCCGCGCCACCACCGTTGTTGCCGCCGTCGTCACGACCGCCGCCAAAGCCGGCGTTGTTGCCGCCCTGGAAGCCGCGCGGGCCTTGGTGACCTTGGCTCGGGGCCGGACCGCGTGCGTTGCGGTCGTTGAAGCCGCTGGCGCCGGCATAGCCACCGCCGTTGTTGCCGCGATAGCCACCGCCGCCGCCTGCACCGCCGTTGCCGAACTTGCGGTCGCGCGATTGGTTGTCGCCACGGCCGCCCCGGTACTCACCCATCGGCGGACGCGATTGCGGCATGCGCTGTTGCGGCTCGAGGCCGGCAACCACTTCAGCTTTGAACTGTTGGCGGCTGTATTGCTCGATGTCCATGATCTTGCGGCGATCGCGGAACTCGGCAAACGTGATGGCCAGGCCATCGCGGCCTGCACGGCCGGTGCGGCCGATGCGGTGGGTGTAGTCCTCGGCCTTCATCGGCAGGCCGAAGTTGAAGACGTGGGTGATGGTCGGCACGTCGATGCCGCGGGCGGCAACGTCGGTGGCCACCAGGATCTGCACCTGGCCCTGGCGCAGCGCCATCAGGCGACGGTTGCGCAGGCCTTGGCTCAGGGCGCCGTGCAGCGCCACGGCGCTGAAGCCTTCTTGCTGCAGGTCGTTGGCGAGGCCATCGCACTCGACTTGCGTGCTGGCGAACACGATTGCCTGGTTGATGCTGGTGTCGCGCAGCCAGTGGTCGAGCAGCTTGCGCTTGTGCTGGCTGTTGTCGGCCCAGTACAGCGATTGCTTGATGTTGGCGTGCTTTTCCTGCGGGCTGTCGATGGTCACGCGCTGCGGCTCGCGCATCACGCGCTGGGCCAGTTGCTGGATGCGCGGCGCGAAGGTGGCGCTGAACATCATCGTTTGCTGGCGCTCGATGGTGAGCTGGTTGACTTCGGCCAGGTCGTCGGAGAAGCCCAGGTCGAGCATGCGGTCGGCTTCGTCGACCACCAGGAACTTGACCTGGTCGAGTTTGAGTTGCTGCGAGCGTTGCAGGTCAAGCAGACGGCCGGGCGTGGCAACCACGAGGTCGGCGTTCTGCAGCTTGGCGATCTGCAGTTGGTAAGGCATGCCGCCCACCACATTGGCGATGCGCAGGCCGCGGCAATGGCGAACCAGTTCGATCGCGTCGTGTGCGACTTGCTGCGCGAGTTCGCGCGTCGGGCACAGGATCAGGGCGCCGGGGGTGGCAGCCTTGAAGTGACGGGTGTTGGTCGGGTCCTTGCGCTTGGGCTTCTTCGGCGCGGCTTCACCGCGGGCAGCGGCTTCGGCGGCCAGGCGCTGGAATTCGGCCTTGGCTTCCGCTTCGGCTTCGGCTTGGCGTTTCAGGAGGGTGTGCAGCACGGGCAGCAGGAAGGCTGCGGTCTTGCCCGAACCGGTCTGGCTCGAGACCATCAGGTCGACGAAACGGGCCTTGCCGTCCTGGCCGGCTTCACCGCCCATGGCGAGCGGGATCACCTTGTCTTGCACGGTGGTCGGCTGGGTGAAACCCAGGTCGGCCACGGCGGCTATCAGTTCGGGTGCGAGGCCCAGGCGGATGAAGCCGTTGGGCAGGCTGGGTTCTTGTTCGACCGCAGCGGCCTCGGGGGCAGCTGCATCCAGCGCCTCGAGGATCGGCGCTTCGGACACAGTGTCCACAGCGGCGGTGAATTCGTTGTTGGTAGAGGATTGCACAGGCGCGAACTCGCCCTGCGCTTCAAAAGCGTCGGTCATGTAGATATCAATCTCAAACGCGAGCGCTGCCGTAGGCGGCGCCCCGTTGGTGGTTAAAAACATCAACCATCCAACGACATTCAGCTTCCGGCTAACGCCTGAGGCTGTGGCCCTTTTTGATCAGCGAATGCGATCGGGCGCGGTGTGCAAGATAGGGAGATGCAAGAGACGCTGATCTGTGTCCTGTGACAAATGCAAATCAGCGAAGCCTGCGATTATGGCACGGCTTCGGGTTTTTACCTAATCTCTTGTCAATCGGTCAGGCGAATGAAGGTTTCCCGGTAATGGGCGAGTTCCTCGATGGACTCGTGCACGTCCGCCAGCGCCGTGTGCGCCTGCTGTTTCTTGAAGGCGCTGTAAGCCGAGGGCTTCCACCGCTTGGCCAGTTCCTTGAGGGTGCTGACGTCGAGGTTGCGATAGTGGAAGTACGCCTCCAGCTTGGGCATGAACTTCACCAGGAATCGCCGGTCCTGCCCGATGGTGTTGCCGCACATCGGCGAGCCGCTGCGGGGAATGTATTTGGCGATGAATTCCAGCAGTTGCTGTTCGGCCGCGGCCTCGTCCAACGTGGAAACCTTCACCTTGTCGATCAGCCCGCTGCGGCCATGGGTGCCCTTGTTCCACGCGTCCATGGCGTCGAGCACGGCGTCGCTCTGATGGATGACGAGCACAGGGCCGTCGATGCGAGGCGTGAGGTCGGGGCCGGTGACGACCACGGCGATCTCGAGCAGGAACTCTTTCTCGGGGTCGAGGCCGCTCATCTCGCAGTCCAGCCAGACCAGGTTCTGGTCGCTTTTCTTCAGGGTGGGTACGGTTGCGGGGGGCGTCGGGTCAATGGATTCGGGCATCGCAGGATTGTCGCCCAAGGCCTGCACCCCGATTTACCGGGGACTAAACTCGCCGCTCCATGTCCTATTCGCTCATCTTCACCATCGCCTTCGCGGCCGCGCTCGTTGCAGGCCTGCTCGTGAAGTTCTGGCTCGCTTCGCGGCAGGTGCGCCACGTGGCGCAGCACCGCGGCGCCGTGCCGGAAGCTTTCGCGCAGACCATCACGCTCGCCGCCCATCAAAAGGCCGCCGATTACACGATCGCAAAGGCCCGCTTCGGCTTGGTCGAGATGGCTTGGAGCGCGGCTCTGCTTTTGGGCTGGACGCTGCTCGGCGGCCTGGATGTGCTGAACAAGCTCCTGCTGTTGTGGCTCGGCGGCGGCATGGTGCAGCAACTGGTGCTGCTGGGCGCAGTCGCGGCCATCGGCGGCCTGCTCGAGCTGCCCTTCGCGCTGTGGCAGATCTTCCGGCTCGAGGAGCGCTTCGGCTTCAACAAGATGACCTGGCGGCTTTGGCTCAAGGACACCCTGAAGTCGATCGGCATCGGCACCGCGATGGGGTTGCCGATTGCCGCGTTGATCCTCTGGCTTATGGGCGCGGCCGGCGAGCTCTGGTGGCTGTGGGCCTGGGCCTCCTGGATGGGCTACAGCCTGCTGGTGATGGTGATCTATCCGATCTTCATCGCTCCGTTGTACAACAAGTTCGAGCCGCTCGACGACCCGACGCTCAAGGCGCGTGTAACGGCCTTGCTCAAGCGCTGCGGCTTCAAGGCCAAGGGCCTTTTCGTGATGGACGGCAGCACCCGCAGCGCGCACGCCAACGCATATTTCACGGGCTTCGGCTCGAGCAAGCGTGTGGTCTTCTACGACACGCTCCTGCGCCAGCTCAATGCCGGTGAAATGGAAGCAGTGCTTGCGCACGAACTCGGCCACTTCAAGCACCGTCACATCGTGAAGCGGCTCGTCGCGATGTTCGCGCTCAGCCTCGCCGGCTTCGCGCTGCTGGGCTGGGTCTCGACCCAGGTCTGGTTCTATACCGGCCTGGGCGTACAGCCGAACATGTCGCCCGCCGCGCCCAACAGCGCGCTGGCCCTGCTGCTGTTCATGCTCGCGGTGCCGGTGTTCGGCTTCTTCGTGGCGCCCCTGCCGGCGCGCCTCTCGCGCAAGCACGAGTTCGAAGCCGATGCCTATGCCGTCGCGCAGACCAGCGGCGCCGACCTCTCCGCTGCTCTGCTCAAGCTCTACCAGGACAACGCATCGACGCTCACGCCCGATCCGGTGTTCGTCAAGTTCTACTATTCCCATCCGCCCGCGTCCGAGCGCCTTGCGCGCATGACTGCGGCGTGATCAACCACCCCAAATTTCAGCAGAGCCCCTCATGAGCAGTATGTTCAAACCCAAGGACTGGAAGAACCTTCCGGCCCGCAAGGCACTGAGTGCCACGGAGATCGTTTCCGGCCTCTCCAAGCTCGACGGCTGGAAGCTCACCGGCGACGGTGCCGATGTCGCCATCGAGAAGACCTTCACCTTCGCCAATTACTTCGAGACCATCGCCTTCGTGAACGCGCTGGCTATGGTTGCGCACACGCAGGACCACCACCCCGACCTGTCGGTGCACTACAACCGCTGCGTGGCGCGCTTCAACACGCATGACGTGAAGGGCCTGTCGGTCACCGATTTCGATTGCGCACGGCAGGCCGACGCGTTGGTTGCGAGTCCCTCCGCGTGAGGAAACACGCCTGTGGCTAAGCCGGGCCGCGCCGCCTTCACCCCTGCTGCGCACAACACGGGGAAGGCGCAGCACGACGGCCTCGTCGTCGCCAGCCATGGGCGTCACTGCCTCGTCGAAACGCCCACGGGCGAGCGGTTGATCTGCCGCCCGCGTGGCAAGAAGAGCCAGGCCGTGGTCGGCGATCGCGTGCGTTGGCAGGCCACCGAGGACGAAGGCACCATCGAGGAAGTGCTTCCACGGCGCAATCTCTTCTATCGGCAGGACGAGATTCGCACGAAATCTTTTGCGGCCAATCTCGACCATGTGCTGATCCTGATCGCCGCCGAGCCGGAGTTCTCCGAGCACCAACTGGCCCGCGCGCTGATTGCGGCGGAGGCCGAGCGCATCACGCCGATCATCGCGCTCAACAAGAGCGACCTGGTGGAGCCCTTCGAGCGCGCCTGGACCAAGCTGGCCCCTTATCGCCGCATGCATCACGGCGTGCTGCCGCTGTCGCTCAAGGCGTCGGGCGAGGCGGACTATGCATCGCTGATGAAGCTGCTGTCCGGCAAGTCCACCCTCGTGCTCGGCCCTTCCGGTTCGGGCAAGAGCACGCTGACCAACCTGCTGGTGCCCGGCGCGACCGTGCTGACCCAGGAGATCTCGCAAGCGCTGAATTCCGGCAAGCACACGACCACGAGCACCACCTGGTACTGGATCGACGAAGCGCGCACCACCGGCCTGATCGATTCGCCGGGCTTCCAGGAATTCGGCCTGAACCACATCGAGCCGATGCAGCTCGCCGGGTTGATGCCTGACATTGCCGAGCACACGGGCGACTGCAAGTTCTACAACTGCACGCACCTGCACGAGCCAGGCTGCGGCGTGATCTCGAACGTCGAGACGCCCACACAACCAGGTCCGATCAGTGCATCCCGCTACAGGATCTACGGCGAACTGTTCGCCGAACTGAGCCAGACGCGCTACTGAGCGTCCAGGATCGCTTGCAGCGCCTGCACCAGCGCGCTGCACTGCTCTCGCGTGCCGATGCTGATGCGCAGGTACTGCGCGATGCGCGGTTGCTTGAAATGCCGCACCAGCACCGCACGCTCGCGCAGCAACGCGGCCAGCTCGGCCGCATCGCGTTGTGGATGGCGCGCGAACACGAAGTTGGTCTGCGAGGGCAATACCTCGAAGCCCAGGTCTTCGAGCTGCAGGTGCAGCCCTTCGCGGGTGTCGACGATCTTGTCGCGGGTGGTGTTGAACCAGGCCTCATCTTCCAGCGCCGCGACGGCGCCCGCTGTGGCGAGCCTGTCGAGCGGATAGGAATTGAAGCTGTCCTTCACGCGCACCAAGGCGTCGATCAGATGCTGCTGACCACACGCAAAGCCGACACGCAAGCCAGCCAGCGAACGCGACTTGGAAAGGGTCTGCACCACGAGCAGGTTCGGATACTTGCCGACGAGCGGCAGGGCGCTCTCGCCGCCGAAATCAACGTAGGCCTCGTCCACCAGCACCAAGCGATCGGGGCATGCTGCGAGCAGCCGTTCGATCTGCGACAGCGGCAAGCCGATGCCCGTGGGGGCGTTCGGATTGGCGATCACGATGCCTGCGCATCCATTGCGCGCACGCACCGCAATGGCTTCGATGTCAACTCGCAAGCCGGCATCGACCGGCTGCAGCTCGCAGGCAATGCCGTAGATCTGGGCATAGACCTTGTAGAAGCTGTAGCTCACATCGGGCATGAGCAAAGGCTCGGCCTGTTGGAAGAAGGCGAAGAAGGCGTGCGCGAGCACTTCGTCTGAACCGTTGCCTGCGAACACTTGGTCGACCGTCAGGCCGTGCCGCCTCGCTACCGCTTCGCGCAACGCGAGCGAGGTGGGATCGGGGTAGCGCTCCAACCCGTCTGCAGCAGCTTGCTGAATCGCGTCGACAGCCAGCGGCGACGGCGGATACGGGTTCTCGTTGGTGTTGAGCTTGACGAGGTTCGCGATGCGCGGCTGCTCGCCCGGCACGTAGGGCTCGAGCGCAGCGATGCGCGGGCTCCAGAAGGCCGGCACTGCGGTGGTCATGTCACGCCGCTCAGCCCAGCAGACGGGCCAGCGTCAACAACGCCAGCAGCACCATCCACATCACGACCGAGCGCCAGACGAGACCGACCACGCTGCGCAAGTGACCGGGCTCGGGCTCGCGCCCCGGCGTGCTGCCGCTGTCGGGCCTGCGGCCGTCGATCACGGATTCGCCGGCTTGTGCGCGCGGCAGCGGGTCGGTGACCGGAATGGGGCTCAGCGAACCGCCGCCCAGCCGCACATTGACCGCGCCGGACGTGGCCGCGAGGATCACGCCGTCGTTCTCGTTCGGAAAGCGCCGGGCGTCGTTGCGCCAGCAGTCGATGGCCTCTTCGAAGCTGCCGACCACCGCGAAGCCCAGCGCCGTGATGCGCGCGGGCAGCCAGTCGATGCCGTGCCAGGCGCTCTCTGCGGCCTGCTGCACGGAGACGCTCGACGGCTGCACCGCCGCGCCGTTCTTGTGGGCCCAGTAGCGCGCGACGAATTCGCTCATCCGATAGAACACCGCGCCGGCTGGTCCGAGGCCGATCGCGGCGAGCACCGAGAACCACGCCAGCACGCCGAACACATGGCGGTGCGCCGCAATGACCGAATGCTCGATCACATGGCGCACGATCTCGCTGCGCTTGAGCTCGGCCGCATCCACGCCCTGCCAGTGCGCGAGCAGCGAACGCGCGAGCGGCTCGTCGCCCTCGTCGAGCGCATCGCGGATGTCGGTGAAGTGATGGCTGAACTGCCGAAAGCCCAGCGTGACGTAGAGCACCGCGATGCTCCAGAGGACCGCGAACGGCAGGCCCAGCGTGAGCACCAGCAGCCAATGCACGCCGAGGGCCACGAGTGTCGGCACGAAGACCGCGAGACCCCAGGCGATCCATCCGTGATGGGGCTTGCCCGCATCGAAGTTGCGGCTGGTCCAGCGGGTCCACGCGAGGACGGTGCCGTACACGGGGTTGTGAGGGCCCAGCGGCCTCACTTGCTCGATCAGCAACGCGCACAGGATGGCAAAGAAGCTCATCCGTCGATGATAGCGAGAGAGCCTGCAGATTCAGCCGGGATTCAGGCGGCGAGGAAACGGTAAAGATTGCGCAGCATGCCGGCGGTCGCGCCCCAGACGAAGCGCTCGTCGGCGCCGTCCTGATAGGGCATCGAATACCACTGGCGCTTCGTGCCGTCGGGTGCGGGCACGGTGTGGTGGCGATGGTTGGCCGGGTCCATCAGCCACGCGAGCGGCACCTCGAAGGCATCGGCGACTTCGTAGGGATTGATGGCGAGTTCGAAGCCGGGCTGCACCAGCGCGACCACTGGCGTCACGATGAAGGACGTGACCGTCGTGTAGGTCGGCAGGTTGCCGAGCACCTCGACGTATTGCGCCGAGAGGCCGACCTCTTCCCAAGCCTCGCGCAACGCGGCGGCTGCGACGTTCGCATCTTCGGGATCAACGCGGCCGCCGGGAAACGCGACCTGACCCGAATGGGTCGAGAGGTGCGCAGTGCGCTCGGTCAGCAGCACGGTCGCGCCTTGCGGGCGCTGCACGATCGGCACGAGCACGGCCGCCTGCGCGGGTACTCGCTCGGTCATTCGCGGCTCACGGCGCAGTTCGGGAGTCCAGACCGGAGGCGTTTCGAAACGCGCCCGCAGGGCCTGCGCCGTCAACTGCGCGGCAGGCACTGCCGGCAATCCATCGTTCCTCACCGTGAAGGGCGCCTTACGCGGATCGAACGGCGGCAGCGTGGACGGCGCCACGGCGTTGACCGGTTCGAGGGAAGCGTCCTGCGGGGAAGTGGATGAGGTGGTCAAGAGATGAAAAGTGCCGGAGCCGGAAGGAAGAAGTAGAGCGGAAAAACGGAAAGTTGTCTTCGAGCGGAGCAACAACGCAAAAAGCCGCCAGAACGGCGGCTTTTTGCACTGCAGGAAAACGGCTTACTTGGCGGCCGCTGCTGCTTGCGACTTGCCCGGCAGCTTTTCCTTGATACGTGCCGAACGGCCGCTGCGATCGCGCAGGTAGTACAGCTTGGCGCGGCGCACATCGCCACGACGCTTGACTTCGATACCAGCGATCAGCGGGCTGTAGGTCTGGAACGTACGTTCCACGCCTTCGCCGCTGGAGATCTTGCGCACGGTGAAGCCGCTGTTGAGGCCGCGATTGCGCTTGGCGATCACGACGCCTTCGTAGGCCTGCACGCGCTTGCGGGTGCCTTCGACGACGCTCACACTGACGATGACCGTGTCACCGGGCATGAAATCGGGGATCTTCTTGCCGAGGCGGGCGATTTCTTCCTGCTCGAGGGTTTCGATGAGGTTCATGATTTCCTGATATTCGATCGTGTCGGGCTACACAAAAGGCGCCGTTGGTATCTGTCGCCCTGAGGTGAACAGAAGGCCAGGCGCGGCCGGGCAGAGGATCGGGGAGCCAAAGATTATAGCTTTTTTTTCAGAGCCGTCTCATCGGCTTTGTCCAGGCGGCTGGCGGCGCGGGCGGCGTCGATCAGATCAGGGCGCTTGGCAGCCGTCATGGCCAGTCGCTGGTCGCGGCGCCAGCGCTCGATCTGCGCGTGATGTCCCGAGAGCAACGGCGCGGGAACGCCCTGCCCGTTCCATTGCTCTGGCCGGGTGTAATGCGGGCAGTCGAGCAGGCCGTCGAGCGCGGGGTTGAAGCTGTCCTGCACATGGCTCGCCTCGTCGCCCAGCACCCCTGGCTGCAACCGCGCTACCGCATCGAGCAGCGCCATGGCCGCGATCTCGCCGCCGGAGAGGACGAAGTCGCCGAGGCTGATCTGATGGGTGACGCGCGCATCGATGAAACGCTGGTCGATGCCTTCGTAGCGGCCGCAGACCAGCACTGCGCCCTCGCTGGCCGACCATTTTTCGACCGCCCCGTGACGCAGCGCCTCGCCGATGGGAGAAAACAGCACGACAGGTGCATCCGCCCCTCGCGCGGCCAGCGCCGCGTCGAGGCAGGCGGCGAGCGGCTCGGCCATCATCACCATGCCGGGACCGCCGCCGAAGGGCCGGTCGTCCACGCGCTTGTAGTTGCCCTGAGCGAAATCGCGCGGATTCCAGAGCACGACCTCGACCTGCTTCGACTCGTAGGCGCGACGCGTCACGCCGCTGGCCATGAAAGGCGCGAACAGTTCGGGAAAGAGCGTGAGGACGTCGAAGCGCATGCGCGCAAGCCCCGGGGTCAGAACTCGGGTTGCCAGTCGACCGTGATGAGGCGGCCGGCCAGATCGACCTTGTCGACGAAAACAGAGACGAAGGGCACCATGCGCTCGACGGTCTTGCCGTCTTCTTCGGCGGTGAGCACCAGCGTGGTCTGCGGGCCGGTGGCGAGCAGTTCGCGCACCGTGCCGAGCGTCACGCCTTCTCGGTTGACGACCGACAGGCCGATCAGGTCGACCCAGTAGTACTCGTCGTCGCCGGCCGTCGGGAAGCTCGAGCGCGGCACGAACACGCGCGCGCCGCGCAGGGCCTCGGCCGCATTGCGGTCAGGCACCTCTTCGGACGAGGCGACGATGCAGTCGGAATGTTCTTTGGCTTCGCGAATTGCGAGCCGGAAAGCGGCGTTCGCCGAGGCTCCGGGAGCCTGCAGGAACCAGCGCTTGGAAGAAAAAAGCGCCTCGGGTTGGGCGCTGTGGGGCAGGACCTTGAACCAGCCCTTGATGCCCCAGGCATCGGCGATGCGTCCTACCTCGATCGCGTCCGCCGGCAATTCGGCGGCTTCGAGTGCGGGCAACATCGCCGTGCGTGACGGCTTAGGCTGCCGCCTTGGGGGCTGCGGCTGCAGCTTGCTTGATCAGGCGCAGGACCGTGGGCGAGGCTTGGGCGCCAACGCTCTTCCAGTAGGTCAGGCGATCCTGGGCAATGCGGATGCTTTCTTCGTTTTCCTTGGCAGTCGGGTTGTAGAAACCCAGGCGCTCGATGAAACGGCCATCGCGGCGAACGCGCTTGTCCGACACGACGATGTTGAAGAACGGACGGCCTTTGGAGCCGCCGCGGGAGAGTCGAATGACGACCATGATTTATCCTTGGGTGGTCAGCGAGCCAGTTGGATGAGAAAGAGGCCCGCTCACAATGTTCTTCCAGCGTCGAGACACGCGACATGGCCACCCGGCCAGCGACACGCTGAAAAGCCTGCGATTATAGCCCGCTACGCGTTTTCTCCGAATTTTCGGCCCCGCGCCGTCTCTTTTTCACCCATGACCCTCTCCATCCGCCCCAGTCGCGACGACGACGTCGCGGCCATCACGGCCATCTACGCCCACCATGTGCTGCACGGCACGGGCACCTTCGAGACCGAGGCGCCCTCCGGCATCGACATGGCTGCGCGCCGCGCCGACGTGCTGAGCAAAAACCTGCCCTACCTGGTCGCCGAAGAAGACGGCGAAGTGCTGGGTTTTGCCTACTGCAACTGGTTCAAGCCGCGCCCGGCCTACCGTTTTTCGGCCGAAGACTCGATCTACATGGC
Source organism: Variovorax sp. W1I1 (assembly GCF_030815625.1). Lineage (NCBI taxonomy): Bacteria > Pseudomonadati > Pseudomonadota > Betaproteobacteria > Burkholderiales > Comamonadaceae > Variovorax > Variovorax sp. W1I1. The sequence continues at coordinate 4,334,668 of NZ_JAUSWZ010000001.1, forward strand.
GCAGTCAGCACGCGGCAAGGGTCTGGGCGCCAAGCTGCTGGCGGCGCTCTCGCAGGCCGCGGAAGCGGTCGGCGTACGCAAGCTCATAGCAGTGATCGGCGACTCGGCCAACGCCGGCTCCGTCGGCGTCCACCGCAGCCAAGGCTTCACCCACGTGGGTGTGCTGAAAGACTGCGGCTGGAAGTTCGGCGAATGGCGCGACGTGGTCCTGATGGAAAAGGTGCTCGGCGAAGGCAGCACGACAAAACCCGAATGAAAAACAAAACTACCGCGGCCTGGCTCTCTTTCCTCGGCGGCCCCTTGGGCCTGCACCGCTTCTACCTGCGCGGCATGGGCGACCTGCTGGGCTGGCTGCTGCCCATTCCGACGGCACTGGGCATCTACGGTATCGAGCGCGTGCGCATGTACGGCGTGGACGACGGCCTGAGCTGGGCGCTGATTCCACTGCTGGGTTTCACCATCGCCGGCTGCGCATTGACGGCGATCGTCTACGGCCTCATGGCGCCCGCAAAGTGGAACGCCCGCTTCAATACCGGCGCACCGGAAGACGCCGCGCCGGGCCAGACCAACTGGTTCACGATCGGTGCCGTGGTGCTGTCGCTCTTCTTCGGCAGCACGATCCTGATGGCCAGCATCGTGTTCAGCTTCCAGCGCTACTTCGAACACCAGATCGAAGAAGGCCGAAAGATCTCGCAGTAGCCGTCAGAAGAGCTGCATGCTGAGCCAGTAGGCGATCGCGGCCACGAAGGCCGACGCCGGAATGGTGAAGATCCACGCCCAGACGATGTTCCCCGCCACACCCCAACGCACCGCGCTCGCGCGCTGCGTAGAGCCCACGCCGACGATGGCGCCGGTGATGGTGTGGGTGGTCGACACCGGAATGCCCAGCGCCGTTGCCAGGAACAGCGTCAACGCGCCGCCGGTTTCTGCGCAGAAGCCGCCCACGGGCTTCAACTTGGTGATCTTCTGGCCCATCGTCTTCACGATGCGCCAGCCGCCGAACATGGTGCCCAGCGCGATCGCGGCGTAGCAACTGATGATGACCCAGCTCGGCGGCGCCGCGTCGCCGGCCGAGGCGTAGCCGGTGGCGATCAGCAGCATCCAGATGATGCCGATGGTCTTCTGTGCGTCGTTGCCGCCGTGGCCCAGGCTGTAGGCGCCGGCCGAAACCAGCTGCAGCCGCCGGAACCAGCGGTCCACCCGCGACGGGGTGGCGCGCCGGAAGCCCCAAGCCACCACGATCATCATCATCGAGCCCAGCAGGAAGCCCAGCAGCGGCGACACGAAGATGAACGCCACAGTCTTCCAGATGCCCGAGGCCACGAGGCCGGTCGTGCCGGTCTTGGCGATCACCGCACCCACGATGCCGCCGATCAACGCGTGCGACGAGCTGCTCGGGATGCCGTAGTACCAGGTGACCAGGTTCCAACTGATGGCACCGATGAGCGCACCGAACACCACGTGTACGTCGACTACGCCGGGCTGGGCGATGCCCTTGCCCACCGTGGCCGCCACGCTCAAATGGAAGATGAAGATCGCGATCAGGTTGAAGAAAGCCGCGAACACCACGGCCTGCCCCGGCTTGAGCACGCCGGTGGAGACCACCGTCGCGATCGAATTGGCGGCGTCGTGGAATCCGTTCATGAAGTCGAACAGGATCGCCAGCGCGACCAGAACTATCACCACCCAGAGGGCGACCTGAACCGTTGCCATCGGTTGCTACCCGCTCAGGAATTCTCGAGGACGATGCCCTCGATCACGTTGGCCACGTCCTCGCACTTGTCGGTGATCGTCTCGAGCAACTCGTAGATCGCCTTCAGCTTGATCACCTCGCGCACATCGGGCTCCTCGCGGAACAGCTTGCTCATGGCGCTGCGCATCACGCGGTCGGCGTCCGACTCGAGGCGGTCGATTTCCTCGCAGGTCTTGAGCACCGCCTCGGCCACGGCCGGGTCGGCGATCTTGCCGAGGAACTTGACGGCGTCCTTCAGGCGGTCGCAGCACTTCACGCTCAGGGCGGTCAGGCGCACGATCTCGTCGGTCATGTGGCGCACGTCGTACAGCGCCATCGTCTCGGCCGAGTCCTGGATCAGGTCGGCCACGTCGTCCATCGTGTTGATGAGCTTGTGGATCTGCTCGCGGTCGATGGGCGTGATGAAGGTCTTGTGGATCAGCCGGTTGACGTCGTGCGTCACGCGGTCGGCCGCGCGCTCGGCGTTGTCGACGTCGCGGTTGTACTGCTCCCGCAGGTGCACGTCGCTGTAGTTGGCGACGAGTTGCTCGAAAGCCCTCGCCGCCTCCACGATGCGCTCGGCGTGCTGGTTGAACATCTCGAAGAAATTGCCCTCGCGGGGCAGCAGCTTGCCGAACATGGAAACTCCTGGGGTGTGCCAACCACAACTGGATGACACCTTCATGAAAAACCGGCGAAGTTTAACGGGAGCGACGACCGTGTCCCGGCGCGCCGGCTTTCCCGGTCGCTGGATTGCCTGAAATCAGGGTGCCGGTCGGCGAACCATCGCAAGGCAAAGCGGGGCGCTTGCCGTGCGGTTTCTCAGACGATGCGCTTGACCACCTGGCCCGTGACGCGGGCCAGCGCCGCGCGCGGCACCTTGTCCGGGGCGATCTCGGCGAGCGGCTTCAGAACGAAGGCGCGCTCGCGCATGCGGGGATGCGGCAGGGTCAGCGTGGGCGTGTCCATCACCGAATTGCCGTGCATCAGGAGGTCCAGGTCGAGCGTGCGCGGCGCGTTGGGAAACGGCCTTTCGCGGCCGGCCTGTGTCTCCAGGCGCTGCAACGCCACGAGGAATTGCTCGGCATCCAGGCCGGTTCGCACGGCCACCACGGCGTTGACGAAATTCGGGCCTTCGGCATCCACCGGTTCGCTGCGGTAGAGCGACGAGCGGGCGGTCACCGTGGTGCGTTGCAGCGCGCCGATGGCGGCCATGGCGGCCTTCACCGAAGTCTCGGCATCGCCCAGGTTGGCGCCGATGGCGACGAAGGCCTGCACGGTCGGGTAGTCCTCGCGTGGGCCGCGGGGGCGGCTCGTGGGGGCTCGGGCAGGCGCACGGCGTGCGGGGGGGCCGCCGGGCGGGCCCTTCCTGGCGCCGGCTGGCGGAGGCCTGGCACCGCCCGCGCGCGGCGGAGCGGCCTTGGCCTTGTCACTGGCCTTGGGGTTCTTCTTGCCGTCCTTCGGCTGGTCGGACGCGCTCATGCGCCGTCGGCGCTCCCGCCGCCCTCACCACCACCGCCACCGGTCCGGGGTTTGCGGCGACGCCGGCGCTTGCGCACCGCGGGCGCTTCGCCATCGGGCGGCACGGCGCCAGCTTCGACTTCGACTTCTTCGTCCTGTTCCGAATCCTGGACCAGGGCTTCACCCTGGCGCTGCCGGCCGGCCGGCTCGCTGCGTGGCTTCGACGGCGGCGGGGTTTCGCGCACTCGCACGCGCTGGCGGGTCTTCTGCTCGTCGCGCACCTGCTCCAGCAGGTCCTGGCGGCGCACATCGTCGGCGGTGCTGAATTCCTGCCACCACTCGGCAATCGCCTCCCCGACCTCGCCCACGTCGGCGCGCAGCCGCATGAAGTCGAAAGCAGCGCGAAAGCGCGCCTGCTCGACCAGGCTGTAGGGCGTGGAGCCGGTGCGCTTGTCGAAGCGCGGCTGCATCATCCAGATCTCGCGCATGTCCGCTGCCAGCTTGCCGCGGCCCGACACGTCGCCGATGCGCGAATTGAACACATCGTCGATCGCGTCCTGCAGCGCCGGGAACGGCGGCTGCGGGCGCTGGCCGTGCCGGCCTTCCTGGCGCTGGGCCCAGCCGTCACGCACGTCGGCCCAAAGCACGCAGGCCAAGAGGAAACTGGGCGCCACAGGCTTGCCTTCGCCCACGCGGCGGTCGGTGTCCTGCAGGGCTGCCTTCACGAAAGGCTGGTCGGCGCGCTCGACCACCACGTCCAGCAGCGGATAGATGCCGGTGGCGAGCCCCAGCTTTCGCAGTTGCTCGATCGTTGCGATGGCATGGCCGGTCTGCAAGAGCTTGAGCATCTCGTCGAACATGCGGCTTTGCGGCACGTCGGCCAGGAGCTTGCTCGACTCGATCAGCGGCGCGGCGGTCTTGGCTTCCATCTTGAAGCCCAGCGCCGCAAGCTTGGCCGAGAAGCGAATGGCGCGAATGATGCGCACCGGATCTTCGCGGTAGCGCGTGACCGGGTCGCCGATCATGCGCAGCGTGAGCTTCTGGGCGTCCTTGATGCCGTTGTGATAGTCGACCACCACCTGGTTGGCCGGGTCGTAGTACATGGCGTTGACGGTGAAGTCGCGGCGCGCCGCATCTTCTTCCTGCGGGCCCCAGACGTTGTCGCGCAGCACGCGGCCGCTGGCGTCCACCGCGTGCTTCATGCTCGCGAGTTCGCCCTTGCTGGTGCGCTCGTTGCCGGCCACCTGCTCGGCGGCGGCGCTGTCCATGTAGGCACGGAAGGTCGAGACCTCGATCACTTCGTGCTCGCGCCCCCGGCCGTACACCACGTGCACGATGCGAAAACGCCGCCCGATGATGAAGGCGCGGCGGAACAGCGACTTGACCTGCTCGGGCGTGGCATTGGTGGCAACGTCGAAATCTTTCGGGCGCAGGCCCAGCAACAGGTCGCGCACCGCGCCGCCCACCACATAGGCCTCGTAGCCCGCCTGCTGGAGCGTGGTGACCACGTTCTTCGCGCGTTCGTCGACCAGGGCCGGATCGATCTTGTGAACCTCTGCCGGCACCTCCTGGCGCTTGCCGAAGCGGCTCTTGCCCTGTGTGCTGCCGGCGGATTTGCCCAGCAGCTTGTCGATGAATGTCTTGATCATTGGTTGTGAAAGCTCTTCTTATTCGTTTTCGAGCATGGATCGGATCAACGGGATGGTGATCGCGCGTTGTGTCTGGAGCGCGTAGCCGTCGAGCTGCGTGAGCAGTTCCATCAGGCTGCCGAGGTCGCGGCTGAAGCGGTGCAGCATGAAATCGAGCACGTCGTCGGACAGCATCACGCCGCGCGCATCGGCCGCCTGGCGCAGCACCGCGCGGCGTTCGGTCTCGCTCAGCACCTGCAGGTGGAACACATGGCCCCAACCCAGGCGGGTGCGCAGGTCTTCGCGCAGCGGCAGGTCGGCCGGCGGCAGCGCGCCGGCGGCGACCACGCCGCGCTGCAGGGTCTGGGCGTTGACGAACCAGTTGAAGGCCGCGTGCTGCTGCACGGCGGTGTAGAGGTGCACGTCGTCGAGCAGCACGGCGCCCCAGCGCTCGTCGAACTCGGGCGGCTCGAGCAGGCCGGCGTGCAGCCAGCCCACGCTCGCGCCCTGCTCGCGCAGTGCGACACGCACCGATTCGAGCAGATGGGTCTTGCCACTGCCGCCTTCGCCCCAAAGATAGGTGGGCACCGGCGAGTGCAGCGCAGGGCTGCCGGCGCTGCCCACCCACACTTGCAGGTGGCGCAGCGCCGCCTCGTTGGGGCCGGCAAAAAAGGCGTCGAAGCTGGGGCCCGTCGCAATGCCGATATCGAGCGCGAGCTGTTTCATCCCGGGAAGGTTCATGGAGGGGGCCGCTGGGGCCCTTAAAATCAACAGGAATTCTATCGGCCCGGCCGCTCCGGTTGCCGGCGCCTCTACCACCCCGCCTCTTGTGGGCTCTCTTGTTCGCTTTCGCACACCCATGACCTCCCCTACGCCCACCCCGCTCAGCTACAAGGATGCCGGTGTCGATATCGATGCCGGCGACGCGCTGATTGACCGCATCAAGCCCCTGGCCAAGAAGACCATGCGCGAAGGCGTGCTGGCCGGCATCGGCGGTTTCGGCGCCCTGTTCGAGGTGCCCAAGCGCTACAAGGAGCCGGTGCTGGTGAGCGGCACCGACGGCGTGGGCACCAAGCTCAAGCTGGCTTTCGAATGGAACATGCACGACACCGTCGGCATCGACCTCGTGGCAATGAGCGTCAACGACGTGCTGGTGCAGGGCGCCGAGCCGCTCTTCTTCCTCGATTACTTCGCCTGCGGCAAGCTGGACGTGGAAACGGCCGCGGCCGTCATCGGCGGCATCGCCCGCGGCTGCGAGCTCTCGGGCTGCGCACTCATCGGCGGCGAAACCGCCGAAATGCCCGGCATGTACCCCGCCGGCGAGTACGACCTGGCGGGCTTCGCGGTCGGCGCGGTCGAAAAATCGAAGATCCTCACCGGCCAGAACGTGAAGCCCGGCGACGTGGTGCTCGGCCTGGCCTCGGCCGGTGTTCATTCCAACGGTTTCAGCCTGGTGCGCAAGGTGATCGAACGGGCCGGCGCCGACCTGCCCGCCACGCTCGACGGCAAGCCCTTCCGCGAAGCCGTGATGGAGCCCACCCACCTCTACGTGAAGCCGGTGCTCGAAGCGCTGGCCAAGCACCCGATCAAGGCGCTCGCCCACATCACCGGCGGCGGCCTGCTCGAGAACATTCCGCGCGTGCTGCCCGAAGGCACCGCCGCCCACCTCAAGAAGGGCAGCTGGCCGCAGACCGAGCTCTTCGCCTGGCTGCAGAAGGTTGCCGGCATCGACGACATCGAGATGAACCGCACCTTCAACAACGGCATCGGCATGGTCGTGGTCATCGATGCGGCCGAAGCCGCCGCCTGCGCCGCCACGCTGCGCGCATCGGGCGAAAAGGTGCATGAGATCGGCGTCATCGCCGAGCGCGGCGAAGGCGCCGCGGTGATCGTGGGCTGATCGCCGACGACTCAACCTTCCCCAAGCACCCGAGCAGCGCACCCACTCCCCCGGATGGCCAAAAAGCCGCAACCCACCTTCACCGCCGCCGCACCCGCGGCGCCCATCGTCCGGACCACGGCCTCGCGCGGCGTGATGCTCGCCAGCTACCTGCTGATGCTGGGCGCGCTGATGTTGGTGATGTGGGAGCACCTGCTGCCCGGCCTCATCTGCGTGTGCATCGGCTTCCTGCTCACGCGCTGGTTCGCCCGCCTGCTCGAAAAGGGCCTGCTGCGCATTCCGGCCATGCGCTCCAGCGCCGCAGGCTGGGCCGGCGTACTGGCGGTGATCGTGGTGCTGCTGGCCCCGGCCGCGCTGGTCACGCTGGGGCTGTCGCAGGCGCGCGAGTACATCGTCGATGCGCCCGACCAGTACCGTGAACTGCTCGACTACACCGCCCGCACGGTGCTCGAGCTGCGCTCCAAGCTGCCGCCCGACATCGCGACCTACCTGCCCGAAGGCGCGGCCGAGATCCAGCGCGTGATCGCCAACTACCTGCGCGCGCAGGCCGGCTCGCTCGCGATGGCTGGACGTGCCTGGCTGCACGGGCTGCTCTTTTCCTACGTGGGGCTGATCGTCGGCAGCCTGGCCGCCGTGGCGGCAGCGCCCCTGCGGCGCAAGCCCCTGGCCGAGCAACTGCACCAGCGCGTGGAGACTTTCGGCGAGGCCTTTGCCCAGATCGTGGCGGCCCAGTTCTGGATCGCCGCCTTCAACACGCTGCTGACCGCCATCTTCCTGCTGTTCCTGATGCCGCTGTGGGGCGCCCACCTGCCCTACACGCCGGCACTCATCACCCTCACCTTCCTGGCGGGGCTGGTGCCGATCGTGGGCAACCTGGTCTGCAATTCGGTGATCACGCTGGTGGGCCTGTCGGTTTCGCCGGTCACGGCGGCGGCCTGCCTGATCTTCCTGATCGTGATTCACAAGGCCGAGTACGTGATCAACGCCAAGGTGGTGGGCGCGCGCACGCAGATGAGCGTGTGGGAGCTGCTCGCGGTGATGTTCGTGGCCGAGGCGGTGTTCGGGCCGGCCGGACTGGTGGCGGCGCCGCTGTACTACGCGTACCTGAAGAAAGAGCTTCAGGCCGCCTCGCTGGTCTGAGCCCCACGGGACATCCTTGATGTCCTGATCTGATCGGTTCTGGTCCGCTTCGGCGCGGACCGAACCTATGGCGGCGCACAAGAATTGGCGGCATCATCCACTCCGCTTCCGCGCCAGCCACCGCCATGAAAACCTGTCTGATTGTGATCGACGCCCAGGAATCGTTTCGCCAGCGCGCCTATTGGAACGAAGGCGTCGCGGCGCCCTACTTCGCCGCCCAGAACGCGCTGATCGAAGGCGTCGCGGCGGCGGGCCTGCCGATCGTGCGCATCTTTCACGTCGACGAGCCCAGCAACGCGAGCAACCCGTTCGCCGTGGAATCGGGCCACGTCCACCCCATCGACGGGGTCGTGGCGTTCGACGCCGCGGCCACCTTCACCAAGCACCGCCACAGCGCGCTGGTCAACAGCGGGCTCGATGTCTGGCTCACCGAGAACGGCATCCGCCGGCTGATCGTGAGCGGCATCCGCACCGAGCAGTGCTGCGAAACCACCACCCGCCACGCTTCGGACCTGGGCTGGGAGGTCGACTACGTGACGGACGCCACGCTGACCTTCGACATGGTGCAGCCTGACGGCCGGCCGCTGCTGGCGGCCGACATCAAGTCGCGAACGGCCGCCGTGCTGGCCGGCCGTTTCGCGACGATCTGCAGCGTGCCGCAGGCGCTGGAACGCGCTGGTTCGGTGGCATGACCGCCCTGCGCGTGCTGATCCTGGCCTACGACGGCGTCGAGGCACTGGATTTCGCCGGCCCCTTCGAGGTGTTCACCACAGCCAGCCGCGTCAGCCAGCGCATGCAGCCGGGCACGGCGGCGCCGTTCGAAGTCGCATCGGTCGCGCTCACGCCGCCCGGCCAGCCCGTGCAGGCGCGAGCCGGCCTGCAACTGCTCGCCGACCACACCGTCGCAAGCAACCCGGCCGCCGACGTGCTGATCGTTCCCGGCGGCCTGGTCGATGCGCCGATGTCGAGCCCCGAAACCCTGCGCTGGATCGCCGATTGCGCGGCTGGCGCGCAACTCGTCGCCTCGGTCTGCACCGGCGTCTTCCTGCTCGCCAGGAGCGACGTGGTCACGCAGGAGGCCGTCACCACGCACTGGGAAGACATCGCCGACCTGCGCGCGCAGTTCCCGAAACTCGACGTGCGCGACGACGTGCGCTGGGTCGACACCGGCCGCATCGTCAGTTCGGCCGGGATCAGCGCAGGCATCGACATGAGCCTGCACCTGGTCGAGCGCCTCGCAGGCCGTGCGTTGGCCGAACGCACCGCGCGCCAGATGGACTACGCATGGACCCACAACAGCAGCCACCCATCCGCGTAGTTTTCGTGCTGCTCCCCGGCAGCCTCGTGCTCGACTGGGCCGGGCCGGCCGAGGCGCTGCGGATCGCGAACCAGCGGCTGCTGGCGTCGGGCCGGCCTGAGCGTTTCTCGATCGAGTTCGCCAGCCCGCGGCCGACGTCCATGGCCTCGGTCGGCGTCGCGCTCGCCGGGCTCTCGCCCCTGCCCGCGCAATGGGACGGCCCCGCCTGGGTCGTGCTCGTCGGCCTGACCGGCCAGACCATCGCCATCGACAACCCCGAGACACAGGACCTGCTGCACTGGCTGCGCGGCCAGCGTTTCGAGCGTGGCCGCGTCGAGCTGGTCACGGTCTGCGCGGGCGCGGTGCTGGCGGCGCATGCCGGCGCGCTCGCGGGGCGGCGCGCCACCACGCACCACCATCACCTGGACGAACTGCGCATGGTCGAGCCGCGTTGCGACGTGGTGAGCAACCGCGTGTTCGTGATCGATCCGCCGCTCTACAGCAGCGCGGGGGTCACGACCGGCATCGACCTCGTGCTGCACCGCATCGCCGAGACCTGTGGCGAAGCGCTCGCGGCGCAGGTGGCGCAGACGATGGTGGTGGCGCTGCGGCGCGGCCCGCACGATCCGGAGCTCTCGCCCTTTCTCGCCTACCGCAACCACCTGCACGCCGCGCTGCACCGCGTGCAGGACGCCGTGAGCGAGCAGCCGCAGGCCAACTGGAGCGTGCCGCGCATGGCGGATGTGGCCCACACCTCGGCGCGGCACCTCACGCGGCTCTTCGTGGAACACGCGGGCGTGGCGCCGCTGGCCTATCTGCGGCGGCTGCGGCTCGCGGCCGCGCAACTGGCGCTGTCGTCGGGCGCGAGCGTGACGCGGGCAGCGGAGCTGTCGGGTTTCGGCTCCGACACGCAACTGCGGCGGGCGTGGCACCAGTTCGGATTGCCCGGCTCGCCGTCGGAAGCGAACACCGCACTGAAGACTTAGGCCGTGCAGGCCCGCGCACGCGCCCGCAGCAACGCCTGCTCGCGCGTGTTGCGCGTGAGCGAGGCGGCGCGGTCGAACTCCTTGCGCGCCTCGTCGCGGCGGCCGAGCTTGAAGAGCAGATCGCCGCGCACCGTTGGCAGCAGGTGGTAGCCCTTGAGGGCCGGCTCGTCCATGAGCGCATCGACCACCTCGAGCCCCGCCGCCGGCCCGAAGGCCATCGACAGCGCGACCGCGCGGTTGAGCTCGACGATGGGTGACGGTGCAAGTTCGGCCAGCGCGTCGTAGAGCGCGGCGATGCGCGGCCAGTCGGTTTCGTCGGCGGTGCGCGCGCGGCCGTGGCAGGCGGCGATGGCGGCCTGCAAGGCGTAGGGGCCCAGTGCGCCTAACGCCTCCGCCCGCGCGAGTCCCGCGAGGCCGCGGCGGATCAGCATCTGGTCCCAGCGCGCGCGGTTCTGTTCGAGCAGCAGCACCGGTTCGCCCGAGGCGCCGACGCGCGCAGCCGTGCGGGAGGCCTGGATTTCCATCAGCGCCACGAGGCCGTGCACCTCCGACGCGTCGGGTACCAGCCCGGCCACGATGCGGCCCAGGCGCATCGCCTCATCGCAGAGCGCGGGACGCATCCAGTCGTCGCCGGCGGTGGCCGAGTAGCCCTCGTTGAAGATCAGGTAGAGCACCTCGAGCACCGAGGCCAGACGCGCTTCGAGCTCGTGGCGGCGCGGCACCTCGAAAGGCACGCGCGCCTCGAGCAGGGTGCGCTTGGCGCGCACGATGCGCTGCGCCACGGTGGCCTCGGGCACGAGGAAGGCGCGGGCGATCTCGTCGGTCGTGAGCCCGCCCATCAGCCGCAATGTGAGCGCCACGCGCGCCTCGGTCGAAAGTACCGGGTGGCAGGCGGTGAAGACGAGGCGCAGCAGATCGTCGCCGATGTCGTCGTCGATGGCCGCATCGACCGCTTCGGCGAAATCGGCCTGCGCCATCTCGTGCTGCGCGTCGAGTTCGCGGCCGATCTCGGGCGCCTTGCGTTCGGCCAGCTGGCCGTGGCGCAGGCGGTCGAGCGCGCGGTGCTTGGCCACCTGCGTGAGCCAGGCAGCGGGGTTGTCGGGCACGCCGGCCCCGGGCCATTGTTCGAGCGCGGCGACCAGCGCGTCCTGCGCCAGTTCTTCGGCCAGGCCCACGTCGCGCACCATGCGCGCGACGGTGGCGATGATCTTGGCCGACTCCATGCGCCAGACGGCGTCGATGGCGCGGTGGATGGCCGCTTCGTTCTTGCTGTCGCTCACGCTACAGCCCCTTCTTCGACGCTCATTGCGCGCGCTAGCATGCGGCCATGAAGCAGTGCCTCCTGATCCTGTGCCTCATCCTGGGCGGCGCCCAGGCCGCCGAGGTCGAACGCAACAGCCTCGGCATGGCCTTCGTCAAGTTGCCGGCCGGCGAATTCATGATGGGCAGCGACGAGACGCCCGAAGCGCTGGCCGCCGCCTACCCCGACTTGCCAAAGGAGCGTTTCACCAAGCTGGACGACGAAGGGCCGGTGCATCGCGTGCGCATCACGCGCTCGTTCTGGATGGGTCAGCACGAGGTGACGGTCGGCCAGTTCCGCCGTTTTGTCGAAGCCTCGGGCTACGTACCGGAATCGGTCGCCGACGGCACCGGCGGCTACGGCTGGCGCGCCGACTACAACCCGGCCACGACCCGGCGCGGCGATGCTTTCGAGGGGCGCGACGTGCGCTACTCCTGGCGCAACCCGGGCTTTGCACAAAGCGACGAGCACCCCGTGGTCAACGTGACCTGGAACGACGCGCAGGCGCTTGCCGCTTGGCTGAGCAAGTCCGAAGGCAAGCGCTACCGGCTGCCGACCGAGGCCGAGTGGGAATACGCCTGCCGCGCCGGCACCCGCACGCGCTACAGCGCGGGCGACGATCCGCAATCGCTGCTGCGCACGGCCAACGTGTTCGATGCGCGCACCGCCAGGTACTGGCCGCGCTGGGCGCCGATGGCACTGAAGGGCGACGACGGCTTCGCATTCACCGCGCCGGTCGGCAGCTTCGCGCCGAACGCCTGGGGCCTCTACGACATGCACGGCAATGCCTGGGAGTGGGTGGCCGATTGGCATGGCGAGGAATACTACGCGCGCTCCCCGGTCGACGACCCGCAGGGCCCGGCCGAGGGCACGGTGCGGGTGCGCCGCGGGGGCTCCTGGCACACCTGGCCGTTCTACGCGCGCGCCGCGTACCGCAACTGGAACGCACCGGACACGCGCTACACGCTCGTGGGCATCCGGCTGCTTCGCGAACAGTAAGACGGTTATTTCTTCACCGTCTGCATCGACGGGAAGCTCTCGGCCACGGCCTGCAGGTCGGGCGAATAATCTTCCAGTTCCTGGATCTGCCGCACCTCGATGACCTCGTTCTCCCCGCCCGGGCAGCGCGTGGCCCATTCGATGGCCTCGGCGCGCGAAGCGACCTCGATGACCCAGTAGCCGCCCAGCACTTCCTTGACCTCGGCGAAGGGGCCGTCGACCACCTTCGGCTTGCGCCCCGGAAAGCTCACGCGCGCGCCCATCGAAGGCGGATGCAGGCCGTCGCAGCTGATCAGCACGCCGGCTTTCTGCAGGGATTCGTTGTAGGCCATCATCGCGGCCATCGCCTCGCGGTCCTCGGGCATCGTGCCGGGGGCGGCCGTCTCGTAGCCGTGGGGAATCATCAGCATCATGAATCGCATGGTGTGTCTCCTTGGGATTCGATGGGCTCAGCCGGCAGCGCCGGTGCGCTTGGCGGATTCGGTGCGCAGGCGGTCTTCCTGCGCCAGCAGTTCGGGCGTCATCGAATCACCGAAGTCGGTGGCTTCGAACACCTGGCGGATCTCGATCTCGCCCTCCTGGAAGGGGCTGCGCTTGATCCACTCGATGGCTTCTTCCTTCGACTTGACCTGCAGCAGCCAGAAGCCGGCCAGCAGTTCTTTCGTTTCGGCGAAGGGCCCGTCGATCACGGTGCGCTTCAGGCCTTCGCAGCGCACGCGCGCGCCCTTGGAACTGGGGTGCAGCCCCTCGCCCGCCAGCAGCACGCCGGCCTTGACCAGTTCTTCGTTGAACTTGCCCATCTCAGTGAGGATCTCGGTGCTGGGCATCACGCCCGCTTCGGAATCCTTGTTCGCCTTGACCAGAATCATGAATCGCATGTCGTTTCTCCTGAAGGTTGATGAAATCGGGAGCCGCTGAAATTGCGTGCTCCTGTAATCACGTCGGACGAGCGGAAGCCGGATCGACACGCTCGCATCGGTCCAGATGTAATTTTGCGTTTCAGAAATTCAGGGCAGATAGCCGCAGAAGCGCAGCACGTGGCCATCGGGTTCGCGGATAGCGAATTCGCGCAGGCCCCAGGGTTGGGAGACAGGCGGCTCGATCACCGTCACGCCGCGTTTCACATAGGCGTCGTGCAGGCCGTCGATGTCCTTGCCCACGTGGATGACGATTTCGCCGCGCCAGGGCGGCGTGCCGCGGGTGCTGCACTGCCAGAGGCGCAGATAGACCGGGTCGCCGTGGCTGCCGTCGCCTTTTTTTACCCGCGCATAGCTGGGCGGTTCGCCGGCGATGAAATCGAGTTCGAAGCCCAGCACGTCACGAAACCAGCGTGCGGCGCGGGACACATCCGAGACGGGCAAGACCGGCTGCACGCCATGGAATTCGTGCAGGGTGCCCAGGTCGGGCGCCGTGCCGCCCACGCCGCTCACGCCGGCCTTGGCGGTCATCCGTTGGCCGTTCGGCGCAAGGCGGCCACGCGCTCGGCGATGGCGTCGATGTCCAGGGCGTCCTCGGCGTGGGTCAGGTAGACCTCCAGGTCGTGCACCGCCAGCGCGGTGTTGCCCTGCTCCGCGTGCGCGATGCCGCGGTCGCGGTACTCGCCCCAGGCGCTGGGCAGCAACGCGATGAGGCGGTCCTGCACCGCGATGGCACGTTGCCAGTCTTCCTGCGCGCGGTGCACCTCCTTGAGGTTGCGCAGCATGCGGCCGATGATTTCGCGCGAACTGGCCGGCTGCAGGTAGAGGCCGAGCGGCACGTCGAAGTCGCCGACCAGCCCGTTGCTGCGCTTGTAGGGCTCCAGCCGCTCGCCGAGCTCTTCGCGCGAGAGCGACTTGCCGGTGAACGGATCGATCACCACTTGCCCCTTGGGCAGCGTGACCTTGAGCATGAAGTGGCCCGGAAATCCGATGCCGCGTGCCTGCAGGCCCAAGCCCTGGGCCAGTTCCATCCACACCACCGCCAGCGAGATCGGAATGCCGCGGCGGGTGCGCAGCACGGCGTTCAGGTAGCTGTTGTCGGGGTCGTAGTAGTCGTTGACGTTGCCGCCGAAGTTCAGGTCGTTGAAGAAGAACTGGTTCAGCGCGCGCAGCCGGGCGAGCGGTGCGGCGTCGGCCGGCAGGCGGCGCTTCAAGCGGGCGAGGAGCTGGTCGACGTCGCCGAGGACCTGCTGGACGTCCAGATCGGGGTACTCGTCCTGCGCCAGGCTGGCGGCGGCTTCGAGCAGCGGGAAATGGTCATCGCTGCGGACGAGCGATTCGAAATATTCCAGAGCGGTGGGGACCTGAAATGTGAACGTCATGTGTCTTTGTAGAGGAGCATCCGGGGAGCGTCAAGGCGGGACACATGCGTATTGCACAGGTATCGCCAGGCGGTTCAGCGGCGCATGAAACTGCGCAGCCGCACCCCGACGGCCGCCAGGATGGCGAAATAGATCAGCGCGGCGCCCGCGACGAGCGCGGCCAGGAGGCCGATGCGATGCAGGGGCTGCGCCCGCAGGCCAATCCAGTCGAAATAGCGTGCGCCCCACACCAGGAAAGCCGCCAGCACCAGCGTGCCGGCCAAAACCTGCAGCGTGAACTTGCCCCAGCCGGGTTCCGGCTTGTAGCTGCCGCGGCGCACGAGG
Source organism: Variovorax sp. W1I1 (assembly GCF_030815625.1). Lineage (NCBI taxonomy): Bacteria > Pseudomonadati > Pseudomonadota > Betaproteobacteria > Burkholderiales > Comamonadaceae > Variovorax > Variovorax sp. W1I1. The sequence continues at coordinate 4,349,734 of NZ_JAUSWZ010000001.1, forward strand.
CCCACCAGCAGCCAGGTCGCATTGACCAGCGCGCCGATGGCGATCGTGAGCGTCAGCGCCGCGTGCTGCAGCACCGGCACCAGGAAGAAATTGAGCACTTGGGTGAAGACGAGCACGCCCACGGCGATCAGCATCGGTGTGCGCGTGTCCTGCTTGGCGTAGTAGCCGGGCGCGAGGATCTTGATGGCCACGATGCCGACGAGGCCCACGCCGTAGCCCATCAGCGCCAGGGTGGTGCGTTTCACGTCCTCGTCGCCGAAAGCGCCGTTGTGGAAGAGCACAGCGACCAGCGGCTGTGCGAAGAGCAAAAGCGCGATGGCGCACGGGGCGGACAGCAGCACCACCAGGCGCAAGCCCCAGTCGAGCAGCGCGGAATAGCGCGCGTCGTCCTTGGCCGCGCGGGCGCTGGAGAGTTGCGGCATCAGCACGACGCCGAGCGCGACGCCGAGCATCGCGGTGGGAAATTCCATCAGCCGGTCGGCGTTGACCACCCAGGTCACGCTGCCGGTCGCGAGATGCGAGGCGATCTGCGTGTTGATGAGCAGCGATATCTGCGCAACGCTCACGCCCAGCAGGGCGGGGAGCATCAGCTTCATCACCTTGCGGGTGGTCGGGTCGGCCCAGGCGGCGCGCAGCGCCTTGAAGCTTGCGCCGACGCGCGGCATCAGGTTGAGCGCGCGCAACGCCGGAATCTGCAGGGCCAGCTGCAACACACCACCGACCAGCACACCCACGCACTGCGCGTAGATCGGCTCGATGCCATAGCGCCGAAACAGCGGCGCGCCGACCACGATGGAAAAGATCAGCGCCAGGTTCAGCAGCACCGGCGACGCCGCCGGCACCGCGAACTTGCGCCACGTATTGAGGATGCCACCCGCCAGCGCCACCAGCGACATGAAGCCGATGTAGGGAAACATCCAGCGCGTCATGACGATGGCCGCGTCGAATCCCTTCAGGCCGCTGGCCATGGCCCAGACCAGGAGCGGCGCGCCGACCACGCCGGCCACGCAGACCACGAGAAGCGTCCAGGTCAGCAGCGTCGCGACGTGGTCGATCAGCTCCTTGGCGCCCTCTTCCCCGCCTTCAGTCTTGCGCCCGGCCAGCACCGGCACGAAGGCCTGGCTGAAGGCGCCTTCGCCGAAGACCCGCCGGAACAGGTTCGGAATGCGGAATGCGACGTTGAAGGCATCGGTGAGCGCGCTGACACCGAACACCGAGGCAAAGAGCACGTCGCGCACGAGGCCCGTGATCCGCGAGGCGAGGGTCAGAAGCGAAACGGTGGAGGCGGATTTGAGCAGGGACACCGGGCGAGTGTAGGGTGCCGAAGGGCCGCCAAATCGGCCGAATTGGCTGGGGAAGGCCGGCCGGCTTATAATCGCGGGCTTTGCTGCATCATCCTCAGACACCTAAGGAACTAAATCATGGCATCCGCCAAGCCCAAGAAAAAGAACCCGCGCCTCGCCTCCGGCCGTAAGCGCGTCCGCCAGGACACCAAGCTCAACGCTGCGAACACCTCGCTGCGCTCCAAATACCGTACCGCGGTCAAGAACGTCGAAAAGGCTGTTCTGGCTGGCGACAAGACCAAGGCAAGCGAACTGTTCGCTAAGGCCCAGAGCATCGTCGACACTGTCGCCGACAAGGGCATCTTCCACAAGAACAAGGCAGCCCGCGACAAGAGCCGCCTGTCGGCCAAGGTCAAGGCCCTCGCCCTCGCGCCTGAAAAGGCCGCCGCCTGACACCTGTCAGGCAAGCCCGGATCGGAATTCTCCGGTCCGCCGTTTGATCGGGGTGCGCTGCAGCAAAGTGTAAAAACCGCCTTCGGGCGGTTTTTTCATGGGCGCTCGGTTTCGGCTTTGCCGGTCAATCGGCTTTGGGCTGCTCGACGGGAATCACCGGCGCGGCGGGCTCCGACCGCACAGCAGCCGCCACCGGCGTCTGCGCGGCCTTCGGCGCGGCCGGTGCGGGCGCCGCCGGACACACCTCGGAGACCTGCAGGTCGTTGTCCTTGGCGAAGTTCACACAGAAATCCCAGGCCATGGGCTCGGCATCGCGCAGGTCGCGGTTCACGATCACGCACTTGATTCCGTTGATGCTCGTCGGCACGCACCACGGCGAATAGCTCAGGTAGCTGCCCGGAAACGCGCCGCCGGGCCGGAAGGAGCTCATGACGCCCGCCAGCCGCTCGGCCCAATCGCTGGGGCGGAAGGTCCGGCCATCACGGGTGATGCCCTGGATGAAGATTTCTTTGGCGGTGGGGGAAATCATCGTTGATTGAGGCGACCGAAACAGGTGCTGCGGTGCAGCAACGGATTCTATCCGGGGCACTTTTTGCATCCTGAAGAGCGGGCATTGCTGTAATGCGGAATCCTCAACGAAGCCGTCAAAACGCACGCCTAGAATCCGCGTTCCCTATCTGGAGAACCCAATGAGCGCTACCGCCCAACCCACCTCGCCCCACGTCATGAACACCTACGGTCGCCTGCCGATCGCACTGTCGCATGGCCAGGGCTGCCGAGTCTGGGACACCGCGGGCAAGGCCTACCTCGACGGCCTGGGCGGGATCGCCGTCAACACGCTGGGCCACAACCACCCCGAGCTGGTGCCCGCGCTGCAGGACCAGCTGACCAAGCTGATCCACAGCTCCAACTATTACCACGTGACCGGCCAGGAACAGCTGGCCACCAAGCTGACCGAGCTCTCGGGCCTGACGAACGCCTTCTTCTGCTGCACCGGCCTCGAAGCCAATGAAGCGGCCCTGAAGCTGGCGCGCAAGTACGGCCACGACAAGGGCATCGAGCGTCCCGAAATCGTCGTCTACGAAGCCGCCTTCCATGGCCGCAGCATCGCCACCCTGTCAGCCACCGGCAACCCCAAGGTGCAGGCCGGCTTCGGCCCGCTGGTCGAGGGCTTCATCCGCGTGCCGCTGAACGACATAGAGGCGCTCAAGAAGGCCACCGAAGGCAACCCCAACGTGGTGGCCGTGTTCTTCGAGACCATCCAGGGCGAAGGCGGCATCAACCCGATGCGCGTGGACTACCTGAAGCAAGTGCGCCAGCTTTGCGACGAGCGCGACTGGCTCATGATGATCGACGAAGTGCAGTGCGGCATGGGCCGCACCGGCAAGTGGTTCGCCCACCAGTGGGCGGGCATCAAGCCCGACGTGATGCCGCTGGCCAAGGGCCTCGGCTCGGGCGTGCCGATCGGCGCCGTGGTGGCCGGCCCCAAGGCCGCCAACATCTTCGGCCCCGGCAATCACGGCACCACCTTCGGCGGCAACCCGCTCGCGATGCGTGCCGGCGTGGAAACCATCCGCATCATGGAAGAGCACAAGTTGCTCGAGAACGCCGCCACCGTCGGCGCGCACCTGAAGGCCGCGTTGGAACGCGAAATCGGCGGCCTGCCCGGCGTGAAGGAAATCCGCGGCCAGGGCCTGATGCTCGGCATCGAACTCGACCATCCCTGCGGCGTGATCCTGAACCGCGCCTGCGACGCCGGCCTGCTGCTGAGCGTGACCGCCGACAAGGTGATCCGCCTCGTGCCGCCGCTCATTCTGAGCATTGCCGAGGCCGACGAAATCGTCGCGATCCTCGCGCCGATCGTCAAAAACTTCCTGTCGGAGCCTGCCGCGCAATGACGACCGCCACGACACAGCCCACCATCCGCCACTACCTGCAGTTCGCCGACCTCACGGCCGACGAGTACGTCTACCTCTTCGATCGCATGGCGATCATCAAGAAGAAGTTCAAGACGTACGAAAAGCACCAGCCGCTGGTCGACCGCACGCTGGCCATGATCTTCGAGAAAGCCAGCACGCGCACCCGCGTGAGCTTCGAGGCCGGCATGTACCAGCTCGGCGGCAGCGTGGTGCACCTGACCACCGGCGACAGCCAACTGGGCCGCGCCGAACCCATCGAGGACAGCGCCAAGGTCATCAGCCGCATGGTCGACCTCGTGATGATCCGCACCTACGAGCAGACCAAGATCGATGCCTTCGCCGCGCACTCGCGCGTGCCGGTCATCAACGGCCTCACGAACGAGTTCCACCCCTGCCAGATCCTCGCGGACATCTTCACGTACATCGAGCACCGCGGCTCGATCCAAGGCAAGACGGTGGCGTGGGTGGGCGACGGCAACAACATGGCCAACACCTGGCTGCAGGCGGCCGAGATCCTGGGCTTCACGGTGCATGTGAGCACGCCCAGCGGCTACGAAGTCGACCAGTCGATCGCGGGCATCCGCTCGGGCGACAGCTACAAGGTCTTCAAGGACCCGATGGAAGCCTGCCGCGGCGCCGACCTCGTCACCACCGACGTCTGGACCAGCATGGGCTACGAGGCCGAGAACGAGGCGCGCCGCAAGGCCTTTGCCGACTGGTGCGTCGACGAGGACATGATGCGCATCGCCCAGCCCGGCGCCCTCTTCATGCACTGCCTGCCCGCGCACCGCGGCGAGGAAGTGCAGGCCGAGGTCATCGACGGGCCGCAGTCGGTGGTGTGGGACGAAGCCGAGAACCGCCTGCACGCACAAAAGGCTTTGATGGAGTTCCTGCTGCTCGGCAGGCTCTGACGAGCACCTGAAGAAGAAGGCGCGGCCGCGTGTCCCCTTGCCAGCAATGCGGCGCCTGCTGCGCCAGCTACCGCGTCGACTTCAGCGTGCATGAACTCGACGACAACGGCGGCCGCGTGCCGTCGGGCCTTGCGGTCGAGGTGAACGACGCCCTCTGCCGCATGCGCGGCACCGACCACACGCCGATGCGCTGCGCAGCGCTCACCGGAAAGATCGGTCAGACGGTCGCCTGCGGCATCTACGAGTGGCGCCCCAACCCGTGCCACGAGTTGCAGTCCGGCAGCGACGCCTGCGAACGGGCGCGCGCCCGGCACGGCCTCCCCGCGCTGAACGCCTGAGTCACAGCATCTGGTCACGCGGTGTGTTGGAAATAACCGACACCACGACCCCTCGCCCGGCGCTAACTTCGCGCCATGCGTTCTCTGCAACCCCAACCCCGTGTCTGGGACATCTCCCCTCCGGTGCATGAAGGCGCTCCGGTGTTCCCCGGCGACACGCCCTACCAGCAGCGCTGGGCCGCGACCATTTCACCGGAGTGCCCGGTCAACGTCAGCGAGATCAAGCTCTCGCCCCACATCGGCGCGCATGCCGATGCGCCCCTGCACTACGACCCCGAAGGCCAGACCATCGGCCACGTCGATCTCGCGCCCTTCCTCGGGCCGTGCCGGGTGATCCATGCGATCGCCAAGGGGCCGCTGATCGAGTGGGAGCACATCGCGCATGCGGTCACGAGCGACCTGCCGCCCCGCGTGCTGGTGCGCACCTACGCCACCATGCCCGTCGGCCACTGGGACCCGCAACTGGCGGCCTATGCGCCCGCCACCGTCGAGCGCCTGGCGGCGATGGGCGTGAAGCTCATCGGCATCGACACCGCCAGCATCGACCCGGCCGACAGCAAGACGCTGGAGAGCCACCAACGCATTCGCCGCCTGGACCTGCGCGTGCTCGAGAACCTCGTGCTCGACGCCGTGCCCGAGGGCGACTACGAACTCATCGCGCTGCCGCTCAAGCTGGTGAGCGCCGATGCTTCTCCCGTTCGCGCCGTGCTGCGCGATCTTCCCCGCTGAAACCTTTCACCATGACGACCCTTGCAGACTGCCGCGCGCTCGACGCGCAAGACCCGCTGCGCGCCCTGCGCGACCAATTCATCCTTCCCGAGGGCGTGCTCTACCTCGACGGCAACTCGCTCGGCGTGCTGCCCAAGTCCGCGCCAGCCCGCATCGCCGAAGTCGTGACCAAGGAATGGGGCGAAGGCCTCATCCGCTCCTGGAACACCGCGAGCTGGTTCGACCTGCCGCAGCGCCTGGGCGACAAGGTGGCAAGGCTCATCGGCGCAGCGCCCGGCGAAGTGGTGTGCACCGACAGCACCTCGGTCAATCTCTACAAGGTGCTGTTCGCCGCGCTCTCGCAACAGAAGGACAGCGGCCGCAAGCTGGTGGTGAGCGAGCGCAGCAACTTCCCGACCGACCTCTACATCGCCGAGTCGCTGTGCCGCGAGCGCGGCTTCACGCTCAAGCTGATCGACGCGAGCGAACTACCTGCGGTGCTGACAGACGAAGTAGCCGTGTTGATGCTCACGCACGTCAACTACCGCACCGGCGCAATGCACGACATGAAGGCCATCACGGCCGCCGCGCACGCAGCCGGCGCGCTCACGGTGTGGGACCTCGCGCACAGCGCGGGCGCCGTGCCGGTCGCACTCAACGACAGCAACGCCGACTACGCGATCGGCTGCGGCTACAAGTACCTGAACGGCGGCCCCGGCGCACCGGCTTTCGCCTGGGTCAATACGAAGCACGCGGGTCAGTTCGAACAGCCGCTGTCGGGTTGGTGGGGCCATGCGGCGCCATTCGAATTCACGCCGCACTACCGTCCCGCGCCGGGCGTCAGCCGCTATCTCTGCGGCACCCAACCCATCATCGCGCTGGCGGGTCTGGAATGCGGCCTGGACACCGTGCTTGCCGCCGAAGCCTTCAACAAGGACCAGGGCGCGATGGCCGCACTGCGCACCAAGTCGCTCGCGCTCACCGACCTCTTCATCGCACTGGTCGAGGAGCGCTGCGCAGGACAAGGGCTCTCGCTCGTCACCCCGCGCGACCACGCACAGCGCGGCTCGCAGGTCTGCCTCAGCCGCGAAGAAGGCGCCTACGCCATCGTGCAGGCGCTGATCGCACGCGGCGTGATCGGCGACTACCGCGCCGGCGATTCGCAGATGCCCGACATCCTGCGCTTCGGCTTCACGCCGCTGTACATCGGCTTCGAGGACGTGTGGAACTCGGTCGAACACCTGGTGCAGGTGCTCGAATCCGGTGAGTGGAAGCGCGAAGAATTCAACCGCAAGAACGCAGTGACCTGAGCAACGCATCCCCATGAAACACCGATTGATCGCGTTCTTCGGGTCGCTCCTGATGCTGGCTGCCCCGGCCTTCGCGCAGCAGCCGAACTTCACCCTGCCCCAGCTCAAGGCCTTCGTCGCCATGTCTCCCGACGCCTTCCGGCAGGAGATCAAGCGCCAGGGCTTTTCCTACCGCGACAAGACCACGACCGAGTGGGTCAGCATGATCGAGTACGACAAGTTAGCGGGCGACCACACCACCAACGTCATGAAGTCCACCTATGTGGAGAGCCGCGCCGACGAAAACAGCGTCCAGTTCTCGACCACCGACAAGGCTGTCTTCGACGTGCTCGTGAAGGAAGCTCGCGCCGCGGGCTACGCACCGGCCGACAAGGGCCGCATTCCTGGCGGCGAGACCTACCAGGAGTTCAAGCGCAAGAACGAGGTCGTGCGCTTCGTCTACCCGAAGAAAGAATCCGGCATGGGCCTGTCTTCCTACACCGCCGTGGTCTGGCGATGACCGGCCGGCACACATCATGAGCATCGACAAATCCCCCGAGAACATCGTCCACGAAGAAAAGGCCCAACTGGACTTCAGCAAGTCCATGAGCTACGGCGACTACCTGCACCTCGACGAGATCCTCAACGCCCAGCATCCGCTTTCGCCCGCGCACGACGAGATGCTGTTCATCGTGCAGCACCAGACCAGCGAGCTCTGGATGAAGCTGATGCTGCACGAGCTGCGCGCCGCCACCACCTGCATCGCCGAAGAGAAGCTGGCCGACGCCTTCAAGATGCTCGCGCGCGTGAGCCGCATCATGGAACAGCTGGTGAGCGCATGGACCGTGCTCTCGACCATGACGCCGCCCGAATACACGGCGATGCGTCCCTACCTCGCGAATTCCAGCGGCTTCCAGAGCGCGCAGTACCGCTGCATCGAGTTCGCGCTCGGCAACAAGAACGCCGCGATGCTCAAGCCGCACGCGCACCGCGCCGATCTGCTCGCGCAGGTCGAAGCGGCCTACCGCTCTCCGTCGCTCTACGACGAGTCCCTGCGCCTTCTCGCGCGCCACGGCCTGCCGGTGCCAGCCGACCGGCTGGAGCGCGACTGGACGCAGCCTTACGAATCGAGCGACGGCGTCGAGGCGGCATGGCTCGTGGTCTACCGCAACCCGCACGACCACTGGGACCTGTACCAGCTCGGCGAAAAACTCACCGACCTCGAAGACGCCTTCCGCCTCTGGCGCTTTCGCCATGTGACGACGGTCGAACGCGTGATCGGCTTCAAGCGCGGCACCGGCGGCACGGGCGGCGTGAGCTACCTGCGCAAGATGCTCGACGTGGTGCTGTTCCCCGAGATCTGGAAGCTGCGCACCGACCTCTGAGCGTCGCAGGCCGCGTGCAACAATCGCCGCGGCACCGGACCTTCAAGACTCGACAAGGCAGGCGATTCGTCGCTTTTCTTGTGCTGCGGGGCACCCCCGCGGTGGATGGATGGGTACGCATTTCGGCGCGAGAGCATCACTGCGCTGACGCGCAGGCGTGCTAGCGCATCACCGGCTGGTTGAAGGGCCGGTTGCCACTTTCGTTCCACTTCACCGCCTTCATGACGCGCGAGACGAGCTACAGGGAATGGATTGCACGCGGCCTCGCGCATGCCTTGCTGGCGGATGCGAGGCAGCCCGGCGGCACCACGCCCGATGCGTTGCGTGCGCGGGCCGAGGCGGCGCTGGGCGTCAACCCGCCGTGGCTGAAGCTGCTGGCCGAAGAACTCGGCAAGCGATCGCTCGCGACATGGGAGCGCACCGATCCTCCCGGGCTGACGCTGGCGATCCTCGAGACGCCAGCGCTGGAACTCGCCTTCGAACAGGACGAGCCGCCCCGCATCCGCAGGCTCATCCTGCGTCCCGCCGACATGCTCCCGCGCCCAATGGGCCTCGATCACTTCGCCTTGCCTCGGCTACCCACGCTGGCCGATCTTGCGCTGTGGCTCGAACTCGAACCCAACCGCCTCGCGTGGCTCACCGCCGCATCGCAGGCCTTTCGCGCACCCGACGCATCGGCCTCGCGCCCCGCATTGCACTACCGCTACCAGCTGCAGCCCAAGCGCATCGGCGGCCTGCGGCTGCTGGAGATTCCCAAGGCCGACCTCAAACGTGTGCAGCGCCGCATCCTCGAAGACCTGCTGCAGCGGGTGCCGGTGCACGAGGCGGCCCATGGTTTCGTGCAGGAGCGCTCGGTCGCGAGCCATGCGGCCGCGCACGTTGGCCAGGAGGTGGTGATCGGCTTCGACCTGCGCGACTTCTTTCCCAGCATTCGCGCCTCGCGTGTGCATGCGCTGTGGCGCACGCTGGGCTATCCCGAGGGCGTGGCGCGCGCGCTCACCGCGCTGTGCACGCACCGCACGTCGGCAGCGGTGATCGAGCGCCTTCGCGACGACGGCGGGCTCGACTGGATGGGCGCCAAGCGTCTGGCCGAGCCGCATCTGCCGCAGGGTTCGCCCTGCTCGCCCGCGCTGGCGAACCTCTGCGCCTTTCGCCTCGACATGCGGCTCGAAGGCCTCGCGTGGGCCTTCGGCGCGACCTACACGCGCTATGCGGACGATCTCGTGTTCTCGGGGCCTGCGTCGCTGCGCGGACGGTTCAGCGCGCTGCGTGCCTGGGTCGATGGCATCTCGGCCGGCGAAGGTTTCGCGCTTCATCCGCGCAAGGTGCGCTGCATGCCGCGGCATCACCAACAGCGCGTGACAGGCGTGGTCGTGAACGAGAAGGCGAACACGCCGCGCGTCGACTTCGACCGTTTGAAAGCGGTGCTGCATCAGTGCGTGATGCACGGCCCCACGAGCCAGAACCGCGCGAAGGTCGCCGACTTCCGTGGTCACCTGCTCGGCCATATCGCGTGGATCGGCCAGTTCAATCCGGTGCGCAAGGCGAGGCTGATGCGCCTCTTCGAACGCATCGAATGGCCAGTCGTTTCGCAATCAACAGGCTGAACGCTCGCATGTACCGGTTGCCACACCCGCGCAAAGCGCTACATTTTTGGCAACAACGACGGAGGCCACTGCCATGCACAACATCCGGTTCTCACCCGACGAGATCTCCACCTTGCGGGCACACGGCGTCGTGATGTTCGCGGACCGCGTGATCTTCGATGCGCAGCCGCCGATGCCGGCGCAGCAGATCGCCGCGGTGCAGGCCCTCTGCGCAGGACCGATTCCCGAGGCAATGGTCGCGTTGTGGCAAGAGACGGCGGGCGGACGCCTCGACTACGACCTCGCGCTGCCGATGAACGGCAACATCGAGAGCGTGAGCTGGTCGGAACTCTTCTGGGACGGCAGCGACGGCTACCACGACCTGCAGGGCTGGATCGAGCACGAGCAGGCGCTGGCCAAAGACGCCGCTGCCGAGAACGGCGCGCCCTGGAACGGCAAGCTCACGCACCTGCCCTTCGGCGGCTTCGAGTACCTCGACCGCATCTACGCCGTGGTCGAGCCCGGCGAGGCGTACGGCCGGGTCATCGCATGGAAGCAAGGCTTGCCGCCGGCCTGGACGCACGCCTTGCACGAAGACACGTTGAGCACCATCGCACCGGACCTGCAAGGCGCCTTCGCCGCATTGCACCTCGACGAAGACCCGCTGGCCCCCACGAGCGATTACTTCTCGGGCCAGACCCTGCTGCAGTACCTGGACGACCGCCACCAGGACCACGGGCTGGACCTCGACCTGATGGACAAACTGGTCACCTTCTACTGCCGCGCCGTGGTCGACTGGCGCACGCCGCTCGCGGACGGCACGCTGCGCCATCACCCGGCGCTCGCGCGCGCGGCGCTCCATCACGCGATCGCGACCGACGATGCGCCGCTGGTGGCCGATCTGGCGGCTTCGGGCGTGAGCTTCGACGGGCCGCAGCAAGGCAGCGCCCTCGCGACCGACGTGGCGTTGAGCCAGAGTGCCTTCGCAGCGGCCGCGGCCTTGGTGCGTGCGGGCGCGCCGGTGGCAGCCGACGCCTTGCGCAACGTCGATGGCCAGATCGCGCCCGAGCTCACGAGCGCGCTGCTGGCCAACGGGGCCGAGCCGAGCGTGGCGGCCATCGTCAAGTGCGTGGCATGCGGTGCGCCCGCGAGCGCGCACCTGATCGCCGATGCCTGCACCGAAGCCGGCATCGACGTGCCGCCGGCCTTTGTCGCGGAACGCGATGCGATGCTGACGGAACTGGAAACGACGTTGGTGAAAGTGCGCGATGGCTCGCTCGGGCACTACCTCGGGCCGGAAGGTTTGGCGGAACGCATCGAACACCTGCAGACCTTCAGGCTCTGAAGGCCCGAGGGTTCATTCAACCGCCGTACAGCCAGGGCTGGTCGAGCAAGCGCGCGCCGAGCGTGCGCATCGCGAGGTCGCGCCCGAAGCGCACAGGGCCGGTCGCATGAAAGACCTCGCCGTTGCGCCGCGCGCGGGCCTGCACCTGCGCATTGCGCTGCCAGCGCGCCTCGGCGTAGCGCGCGAAGGCTGCGGGCACCTCGGCCGCGCTGCCAGCGCCCAATGCTTCGGCCAGCGCGACGGCATCCTCGATCGCCATGCCGGCGCCCTGCGCGAGGTACGGCACCATCGGATGCGCAGCATCGCCCACCAGCGCGACGCGCTCGTGCGCCATGTCGGCGGCGGAGGTCAGCGGCGCGCGGTCGCTGAGCGACCAGGCGCGCCAGCCGGGCATCGCTTCGAGCAACGCCTGCAGGCCGCCGCCGCTGCGGCCCGTGGCCTGCTGCAAGGCCGCGATGCTGCTGGACTGGTCCCAGTCGCGCGCATCGCCGGCCGGTGCGGATTCGGCGATCACCACCACGTTGAGCCAGTCGCCGCCGCGCACCGGGTACGCCACGGCGTGGAGATGCGGGCCCAGCCACACATCGATCTGCTGGCGCCGCAATGCCGCGGGCAAGTCGGACTGCAAGGCCAGCGCGCGCCATGCCGTGTGGCCGGTGACGCGAGGTGGCTCCGCAGCCGCGGGCGTATCGAGTTGGCGCCGCACCATGCTCCAGAGACCATCGGCGCCCACAAGCGCCTCGCCCTCCCAGGCGCGGGCATCGGCGCTCGAGACGCACACGAGGTCGTCGCTGGTCTCGACCTGCTTGATCTGCGCGGCCGTCACCAACGTGCCGGTGCCGCGCGTGCGCACCGCTTCGAGCAGCAGTGCATGCAGGTCGGCACGGTGTGCGCAGAAGTAGGGAGCGCCGTAGCGCTGCTGCATCGCATCGCCCAGCGGCAGGCGGGCCAGCACGGCATCGCTTCCGGCACTGCGGACCACCAATGCATCGGGACGTGCCGCGATCTTCGCGAGGCCCGTGCCCAGGTCCAGTTGTTGAAGGCGCCGCGTGACGTTGGGTCCGAGCTGCACGCCGGCCCCGATCTCGCCGAAGACCGCCGCCTGCTCGAAGACATCGGCGCGGTGCCGGCCCCGCGAAAGCGCCAGTGCCGCGGCCAGCCCCCCGATGCCGCCCCCGGCGACGAGGATGTGCGTGGGCATCGGTCTCAGAGACTGTTCGAGAGGGCCTTGTCGGCTTGCGTGGTGTTGGTGCTGACCGGTTTCTTGGGAGCGCAGCTGCCGCAGGTGTCGCACGAGCCACAGCCCGAAGTCTTGGCGAGCGATGCGGCCAGTTGGTTGGCGCGCTCTTGGTCGACCAGGCCGGCACGCTGCGTGCCGGCTGCCAGCTTGTGGGCCGCGCTGCGCCGCCAGCCTGCGGGCATCCAGCGCCAGACCGCGTAGAACGCGGCGGCCGCGACGATCAATCCGACGATCAGTTGTTGGGTCATTTCTTCTTCAAACCTTTCAGCGTCAGGAGCGGTTTTAACCCGCGCCCAGTGCCACTGCAACGTGATAGGTGATGAAGCACGCCGCGTAGGCGAGCGCGAACAGGTAGCCCGCCATGATCCACACGTACTTCCACGAGGCCGTCTCGCGCTTCACGGCGGCCAGCGTCGAGATGCATTGCGGTGCGAACACGTACCAGACCAGGAGTGACAGCGCCGTCGCCAGCGACCAGCTGCCGGCGATCAGCGGCTCGAGCGCGCCGGCCACGTCGTCGCCTGTGGCCGAGAGCGCGTACACCGTGCCCAGCGCGCCGACCGCCACTTCGCGCGCCGCCATGCCCGGCACCAGCGCGATCGAGATCTGCCAGTTGAAGCCGATGGGCGCGAAGATGTATTCGAGCCCGCGGCCGATCATGCCGGCCAGGCTGTACTGGATGGCCGGTCCGGTCGCGCCTTCGGGTGGCGACGGGAAGGTCGACAGGAACCACAGCAGGATCGTGAGCGTGAGGATGATCGTGCCCACGCGCTGGATGAAGATCCACGCCCGCTCGTAGAGGCCGAGCGCGAGGTTGCGCAGGTTCGGCCAGCGGTAGGCGGGCAGTTCCATCAGAAGCGGCGAATGCTGCGTGGTGTCGCGGAACCGCTTCATCACCCAGGCCACGGCCATCGCCGAGACGATGCCGAACACGTACAGCGCAAAGAGCACCACGCCCTGCAGGTTGAAGATGCCGCCCACGGTGCGCGCCGGAATGAAGGCCGCGATGAGCAGCGCATACACCGGCAGCCGCGCCGAACAGGTCATGAGCGGCGCGATCATGATCGTCGTGATGCGGTCGCGCCAGTTGCTGATGGTGCGGGTCGCCATCACGCCCGGAATGGCGCAGGCGAAGCTGGAGAGCAGCGGAATGAACGAGCGGCCCGACAGGCCCACGGTGCCCATCACGCGGTCGAGCAGGAAGGCCGCGCGCGGCAGGTAGCCCGAGTCTTCCAGCGCGAGGATGAAGAGGAACAGGATCAGGATCTGCGGCAGGAACACGATCACGCCGCCCACGCCCGCGATCACGCCATCGACCAGCAGGCTCTGCAGCATGCCTTCGGGAATAGCTGTCTTGAGCAGGTTGCCGAGCGCCTCGGTGCCGGCCTTGATGGCGTCCATCGGCACGTTGGCCCAGCTGAACACGGCCTGGAACATCAGGAACATCGTGACGGCCAGCACCACCATGCCCCAGACCGGATGCATCACCACGCGGTCGATGCGGTCGCTGGTGGCGAGGCTGCCGACCGGCTCCTTCACCGCGAGGCCGAGGATGCGGCGCACCTCGCGCTGTGTGGCCAGAACGTCGTCCAGACCGGGCGCCTGCCAGGGCTGCGGTGCGGCGGCGGCGACCGGTGCGTCGAGCGCTTCGAGCAAATTCTTCGCGCCGCCGGTGTGAACACCGACGGTTTCGATCACCGGCACGCCGAGTTCGCGCGAGAGCACGGCGGTGTCGACCGCGATGCCCTGCTTCTTGGCCATGTCCGTCATGTTGAGCGCCACCACCATCGGCAGGCCGAGCTTCTTCGCCTCGAGCACGAGGCGCAGGTTCAGGCGCAAGTTGGTCGCGTCGGTCACGCACACCAGCAGGTCGGGCAGCGCTTCGTTGCTCTTGCCTGTGACGATGTCGCGGGTGACGGCTTCATCGGCGCTGAGGGCGTTCAGGCTGTAGGCGCCCGGCAGGTCGAGCACGAAGACGCGGCGGCCCGTGGGGGTGCGCAGCGTTCCTTCCTTGCGCTCGACGGTCACACCGGCGTAGTTGGCGACCTTCTGGCGGCTGCCCGTCAACAGGTTGAAGAGCGCTGTCTTGCCGCAGTTGGGGTTGCCGAGCAGCGCGATGCGCCCCGGCTGGGCGGTGGGGGCGAAACCGCCGGGTCCCTGGATGACGGCTTCAGCCATGGTTGGCGGCTCCCGGCGTGACGTGGATGAGCGCGGCCTCGTGGCGGCGCAGCGCGAAGGTGGTGTGGCCCAGGCGCACTGCCAGCGGCTCCCGGCCCGGAATGCCGCTCGCGACGATGCGCACCGCCTCGCCCGGCACGAAGCCGATTTCGGTCAGGCGCAGCACGAGCTCGCGGTCGTCCGCGCCCTCGGGGCGCGCCACGTCGAGCACGGTGGCCCACTGGTTGTTCGGAAGCTGGTCGAGGCGCAGGGCGACGGCCGTGGTGTTGGCCGGCGCGGTGCCGAAATCGTTTGTTCGCACGGTGGGGCGGCGCCCTGGAGACCGGGCGCACCTGTAAGCAAAACCTAGATGCTATCAATTCTCAATTGCAGACACCTGACTAAAGCCCTATGACCACGAAGATCGGGGCTTTTCTGCAAAGGGAATTCAGACGAGCTCGACGATGCGCGCCGACACCGCATTGCCATCGACGATGAGCTCGGCGACCGCGATCGGCAATTTGAATCGCCGCGGGCCGGCGCTGCCCGGGTTGACGTAGAGCACGCCGTCGCGCTCCTCGATCTTCGGCTTATGGGAGTGGCCGGAGACCACCACACGGACGCCCGCCCCAGCGGGATCGATGTCGATCTGCGAGAGATCGTGAATGGCGTAGATCACCACGCCGCCCACCTTCAGGAATTCCGACTCGCCAATGCCGTCGGCCCACGGCTCCCGGTCGTTGTTGCCGCGCACGACCGTCAGCGGCGCGATGGCGGCCAGCGCTTGGAGGATGCTGGCGCTGCCGATGTCCCCGCCGTGCACGATGAAGTCGCAGCCTTGCAGGAAGGCGGTGGCTTCCGGCCGAAGGAGGCCGTGCGTGTCGGAGATGAGACCGATGCGATGCATAAGATGAAAGTTCTTCTCGCTAACCCGAAGGTGCTGCAATGCGGGTCGGGGGTGCCGTTTGGCAAAGGCATGATCGCCGCCATGCCCGAGGACATCATCGCGCCCCCCACCGCTGCCCAAACGCCCGAAGCGGCGCCGGCCCCTCCCCTTTCGCCACCTGCCGAACCACCGGTTGCGCCGCGTGCAAGCCTGCTGCACTGGATCGCGGCGGGCCTGCGCACCGCTTTCCTGCAGCCGCCGCGCATCGAAGCCGCGCCCGCGCCCTGGCAACTGTTGCTGCTCGTGCTGCTGCCGGAATTGGTCTGGCTCGGCCTCGGCCGTTTCGAGGTGCGCGGGCCGGTCGAGCTCAGCCCCACGGTCGCGCTCTACCAGTTCTGGATGTGGGGTGCGCTCGCGTGGCTGGGCTGGGGCGCGTTGCAGGGCGGACCGGGCCGGCTCGCACGCTGGCTGGTGCTCGCCACCTGGGCCTCGTTCCCCGTCAACCTGCTGTTCATGAGCCTGACGCTTGCCCTCGCGTACGGCTGGTCCCCTGCGTTCCTCAAGAGCACGACGAACGTCTGGCTGGTCTACGGCGTCGGCTATGCGTGGATGCTGATCGCGATCACTCGCCTCACGGTGCGCGAGGCCGTCGTGCGCTGGCGGATCGCCTTGTTCGTGCCGGGGCTCGTGGTGCTGATGGCGCTGGGTTTCTGGCAGTCGCTCAACATGCAGGAGCGCGTGTGGCACGTCGACTACGCCGCCGCGGCGGCCGCCCGGCCCCAGCGCCCGACGCTGGAACTCACGCAGGAAGTCTTCGAACAGCAGCAGGCGCTCTGGGAGCACGCGGTGGCCGGCATCGGCGAGCGGCGGCCCGGGCAGGTCAATGTCTACGGCCTCGTGTTCGCGCCCTACGCCGCCGAAGACGTGTTCCTGCGCGAAAGCACGATGGTCGCCAAGCTGCTCGAAGAGCGCTTCGATGCGAAGCAGCGTGTGCTGCATCTGGCCAACCACGCGACCACTGCCGACACGCTGCCCTGGGCCACGCCGCTCAACCTGCAGCGCGCCATTGCCGCGCTCGGCCAGCGCATGGACCGCGAGAACGACCTGCTCGTGGTCTACCTCACCTCGCACGGCGCGCACGACCACCAACTCGCCGCCACGAACGGCGTGCTGACCGTGCCATGGCTCACGCCCGAAGACCTGCGCAAGGCGCTGGACGACGCCGGCATCCGCCACCGCGTGCTGGCGATCTCGGCTTGCTACTCGGGCGGCTGGATCGAACCCCTGGCGAGCGACGAGACGCTGCTCATGACCGCCGCCGACGCCACGCACACCTCGTACGGTTGCGGACGCCTGTCGGAGCTGACCTTCTTTGGCCGCGCGATGTTCGACGAGGAACTGCGCAAGACACACTCGTTCGAAACCGCCTTCGCGGCCGCGGTGCCCGTGATCAAGCAGCGCGAAATTGACGCCGGCAAGGACGACGGTTTTTCCAACCCGCAGATCAGCGTCGGCGAAAAGATCCGCCCGGTGCTCGACCAGCTTGCACAGCGGCTCGACGCCGCCGGCAAGTAGGCACGACTACAAAACGGCGGCGACGATCAGGCGGCCAGCAACTGCCGCAGCACGAACGGCAGGATGCCGCCGTGCTTGTAGTAGTCGACCTCGATCGGCGTGTCGATGCGAAGGCGCACCGTCACCTCCTGGTGGTTGCCGTCGGGGCGGTGCACGACCAGCTTCACGTCCATCTGCGGCTTGAGTTCGCCGCCGATCACCACGTCGATCTTCTCGTCGCCCGTGAGGCCCAGCGTCTGCCATGAATCGGCGCCGCGGAACTGCAGCGGCAGCACGCCCATTCCGACCAGGTTGGCGCGGTGGATGCGCTCGAAGCTGCGCGCCACCACGGCCTTGATGCCCAGCAGCTGCGTGCCCTTGGCGGCCCAGTCGCGCGACGAACCGGTGCCGTATTCCTCGCCGCCGAACACCACCGTGGGGGTGCCCTCTTCCATGTACTTCATGGCGGCGTCGTAGATGAACATCTTCTGGTTGCCCGGCTGGAACAGCGTGACGCCGCCCTCTTCCTGCGTGCCGTTGGCATCCGGCGGAATCATCAGGTTCTTGATGCGCACGTTGGCGAAGGTGCCGCGCATCATCACGTCGTGGTTGCCGCGACGCGAGCCATAGCTGTTGAAGTCGGCCTTGGGCACGCCGTGCGCCTTGAGCCAGATGCCCGCGGGCGAGCTTTCCTTGATCGAGCCGGCCGGCGAGATGTGGTCGGTGGTGATCGAGTCGCCGAAGAGCGCCATGATCCGCGCGCCCTTGAAGCCCGCATCGGCGGCATGCGGCTTCATCTTGAAGCCCTCGAAGAACGGCGGCTCGGCGATGTAGGTCGACTTGGGCCAGTCGTACACCTGGCCCTCGGTGCCCTTGATGCTGCTCCAGAACTTGCCCGGGTCAGTCTTCACCTTGTCGTAGTTCGCGCGGAACGACTTGGCGTTCATCGCAAAGCGCAGGTTCTCGTCGATTTCCTTCGGGCTCGGCCAGATGTCGCCCAGGTACACGTCCTTGCCGTTCTTGCCCTTGCCCACGGGCTCGGTCATCAGGTCGGTCATCACGTTGCCTGCGATCGCGAACGCCACCACCAGCGGCGGCGAGGCCAGGAAATTGGCCTTCAGGTTCGGGTGGATGCGCGCCTCGAAATTGCGGTTGCCCGACAGCACGGCCGCGCCGATGAGGTCGTTCTTGGTGATGGCTTCGTTGATCTCGGGCGTGAGGTCGCCGGCATTGCCGATGCAGGTGGTGCAGCCGTAGCCCGCGAGGTAGAAGCCCAGCTTCTCCAGGTACGGCAAGAGGCCCGCCTTCTCCAGGTATTCGGTCACGATGCGCGAGCCCGGGGCCAGCGATGTCTTGATGTGCGGCTTGACCGTGAGCCCAGCCTCCACCGCCTTCTTCGCCAGGAGGCCCGCCGCGAGCATCACGCTCGGGTTCGAGGTGTTGGTGCACGAGGTGATGGCCGCGATCAGCACGTCGCCGTTGCCGATGGTGACCTGGCCCTTGGGCGCGGGCGGCGCCGTGGCGCTGGTGTGCGCGGCGGCCTTGGTCGAGCGGTTGGCGACCATCTCGACCAGTTCGCGCGGCGAGCCGGCCGGCGGTGCGGCGGCCTCTTCGTCGCCGCCCTGGCCGGCAATGGCGAGCGGATAGCGCTGCTTGAGCTTCTCGGGCGGCTGGTTGAAGCCGTTCGCGTCGTTGGGCTTGCTGTAGAGCTCGGAGAACTTGGTGGACAGGTGACCGAGGTCGATGCGGTCCTGCGGGCGCTTGGGGCCGGCCAGGCTCGGCGACACGGTGCCCAGGTCGAGCTTGACGATCTTGGTGTAGTCGATGTCGCCCGGCGCGGGCATGCCGAACAGGCCCTGCGCCTTGTAGTAGGCCTCGAAGCGTTCGACCTCTTCCTTGGTGCGGCCGGTGCCTTCGAAGTAAGCCACGGTCATTTCGTCGACCGGGAAGAAGCCCATCGTCGCGCCGTATTCGGGCGCCATGTTGCCGATGGTTGCGCGGTCGGGCACGGCAATCGATGCGGCGCCGGGGCCGAAGAATTCGACGAACTTGCCCACCACCTTTTCGGCGCGAAGGATCGCGGTGACGTACAGCACCAGGTCGGTCGCCGTCACGCCTTCGCGCAGCTTGCCGGTGAGCTCGAAGCCCACCACGTCGGGCGTGAGCATGTAGACCGGCTGGCCCAGCATGGCCGCCTCGGCCTCGATGCCGCCCACGCCCCAGCCGACCACGCCGATGCCGTTGATCATGGTCGTGTGGCTGTCGGTGCCGACCAGCGAGTCGGGGTAGTAGGTGGGCACGTCGGCGTTGTCATGCGGGCTCTTGTAGACGCCGCGCGCGAAGTATTCGAGGTTGACCTGGTGCACGATGCCGAAGCCCGGCGGCACGACACGGAAGGTGTCGAAGGCCTGCATGCCCCACTTCATGAACTGGTAGCGCTCGTTGTTGCGCTGGAATTCCAGCTTCATGTTGAGGTCGAGCGCCTTGGGCGTGCCGTAGTAGTCGACCATCACCGAGTGGTCGACCACCAGGTCGACAGGCACCAGCGGCTCGATGGTCTTGGGCGACTTGTTCAGCTTGGCGGCCACGCTGCGCATGGCGGCCAGGTCGGCCAGGAGCGGCACGCCGGTGAAGTCCTGCAGCACGACGCGGGTGACGACGAAGGGAATCTCGTCGGTGCGCTCTGCGTTGGGCGCCCAGTGGGCCAGCTCTTCGACGTGCTTGGGGGAGACCTTCTGGCCATCGCAATTGCGCAACACCGATTCGAGCACGATGCGGATCGACACGGGCAGCCGCTCGATGGTGGGATATTGCTTGGCCAGCTCCTTCAGGGACCAGTATTTGCCGGACTTGCCCGATGCGGTCTTGAAGGTCTTGAGGGTGGACGCAAAGGCGTGAGCCGGTGCTTTGGCCATAGAGGAACTCCTGTTGTTTCGTGGAAGCTCCTCAAGGATAGCGGGGTTCAATGTCAGCTGTTGTAGTCGGTCTTCCCTCTCACGCTCCCTCCGCGCTATGTTCCTCATAGCGAGAAATGCCGGGTAGACGGGCGTTGCCGGCACCTCTCGCGTCGCCTGCGTTCAGGCCAGTGCCATGCCGGCGCTGCTGCGGGTGCGGCGAAGGCCCGCCCATTGCAGTTCGGCCAGCACCACCACGCACAGGGCCTGCGCCAGCACCCAGGCCATGCCCAGCGCAGTGACTGCGAACACGCCGCTCACCAGCAATGCGATGCAGGCCACGGCCCAGCCGAAGTTGCCGAAGATCACGAGGCCGATCAGCGTGCGCGGCGGCGCACTGCGGCTGGCCATGAAGGCGGCGAGCGCCGCATACGCCAGCAGGAACACGCCGGTGCCCATCAGCAGCGCCGCGGGCAGCCCGGTGAGCGCCGCCAATGCGTCGGTGAAGGCCACCTGCAGCGCACCGGTCGCGGCGCAGGAGGCGGCGTCGGCCCACATCACGTTGGGCAGGAAGCGGGGGGAAGTGAAGACGGACATGTGAATCTCCTTGGGGGTCACTGGGGTGGTACGCCGCAAGCCAGTCCTGCCGCGTTGGAGCCAATGATTCCGCCGGGCGTGCATCGCGTCGATGACCTGGGAGGTCATGGCGCCGCGCCGGCACCGCGCCAGAATGCGGGCCATGAACACCACCCGCAGCACCCATTCGTCCAAGGCCGGCCAGCCCGGCGCGCGCGATCCGTTCGGCGCGCATCTCCGGCACTGGCGCACCCACCGGCGCCTGAGCCAGCTCGACCTGGCGCAGGAGGCCGAGGTCTCGACCCGCCACCTGAGCTACGTGGAAACCGGCCGGGCCGCGCCCAGCCGCGAGATGGTGCTGCGGCTGGCCGAACGGCTGGAGGTGCCGCTGCGCGAGCGCAATGCGCTGCTGGTGGCCGCGGGCTTCGCGCCGATGTACCGACAGCGTTCGCTGGACGATCCCGCGATGGCCGCGGCGCGGCGCGCGGTCGACCTGGTGTTGAAGGGGCACGAGCCCTTTCCCGCACTGGCCGTGGACCGACACTGGAACCTGGTGGCGCACAACGCGCTGGTGCCGCTGTTGATGGAAGGTGCCGCGCCCGAGTTGCTGAAGCCGCCCATCAACGTGCTGCGCCTGAGCCTGCATCCCGAGGGCGTGGCGCCGCGCATCGCCAACCTTGCGCAATGGCGCACCCACCTGCTCGAGCGGCTGCTGCAGCAGATCGCGGCCACCGGCGACGCAGTACTGCAGGCGCTGCACGACGAACTGGCGGCCTACCCCGCGCCCGCCGTGAGCCACGACGCGCCCGTCATCGACACCGCGCTGTCGGCCGTCGCCGTGCCCTTCCAGGTGGTCATGCCGAGCGGCGTGCTGAGCTTCATCAGCACCATCACGATCTTCGGCACGCCGGTCGATGTCACGCTGCAGGAACTCGCGGTGGAATCGTTCTTTCCGGCGGACGAGCAGACGGCGGCGGCGCTGACGGCGCTGGCGGCGGCGCAGCAAGCGGGTTGATCGACGAGCCGGCAGGCCGATCGAGATCGGCCCGCCCGTCCGAGTTGCGCGGCGGGCCTTCGAAATCGTCCACCTGGATGACCTTGTCGGCCGCCTTCAGGTAGGCCAGTGCCAGCTCCGGATCGGGCGCCGAACGAGCCGCCTCTTCCAGCGAGTTCGTGCGGCGCAGCACCTTGTTGAGCGCGGCCGTCGTGTCGCCGAGCTGCGCGCCCAGTTCCATCGCATGCATCAGGTCGCGCAGGCCCCCGGCCGCCGGTTCGCTGAGGTCGGGCGCCAGGCGCTCGACGATGCGCGGGTTCGTGCGCAGCAGGTCCGCCAGTTCGATGAGCTGCACATCGCGCAGCGGCGCCAGGTGCGCGGTGCGGCGCAGCACCAGCGCGCCAATCACGCGCCGGCCGGCCGTCGGCAAATTGGCATACAGGTCGCGCAGGATCTTGCCGGCCTCGTCGAGCTGCAGCCGGATCGCGGCCTGCGCGAACGGCAGCAGTTCCGGTGCCGCATCGACGCGATAACGCCAGACGCACGCACTCGCCAGGTACAGGTGCGCGAGCACATCACCCAGCCGCGCCGACAGCAACTCCATGCGCTTGAGCTTGCCGCCGAGCATGCCCATCGCGAGGTCGGCGGTGAGCGCGTACTTGGCGCTCATGCGCGCGATGAGCCGCGCCTCGCGCGCCAGCTCCTGCGGCGGTTCGCCGAGCACCGGCGCGCCGAAGAGGCTATGCCACAGGTTGACCGCCACGTGCTTGCCGTGCGCGATGAGCGCCTTGCCAAGCGCGGTTTCGTCGTTCGCCTGCACAGCCGCCATTTCGTCGAGCACATGCGGATGGCAGCGCACCGCACCTTGCCCGAACACGATGAGCGCGCGCGTGAGGATGTTCGCGCCCTCCACCGTGATCGCGATCGGCGCCTGCCGGTAGGCCACGCCCAGCAGGTTCGACGGGCCCGAGATGATGCCCTTGCCGCCCAGGATGTCCATGCCATGGTTGACCGCGCGGCGCCCCGCCTCGGTGAGCTGCACCTTGAGGATCGCGCTCGCCACGCTGGGCCGCTCACCCTTGTCGAGCGCGGCCGCCGTGAAGCGCCGCGCCGCATCGCTCGCATAAAGCTCCGCCGACATCTGCGCGACCAGTCCCGCAATCGCATGGAACTTGCCGACCGGCAGGCCGAACTGCTCGCGGATCTGCCCGTAGCCGTTGCTCACGTACAGCGCCGTCTGCTGCATCGACGAACCGAGTGCCGGCAACGAAATCGCGCGTCCCGCGGCCAGGCACTCCATCAGCATGCGCCAGCCCTGGCCGACCTGTTTTTCGCCGCCGATGATCCAGTCCACCGGCACGAAGACCTGGCGGCCGTGGATCGGGCCGTTCATGAAGGCGCTGTCCATCGGGCGATGGCGCCGGCCGATTTCCATGCCTTCGTGCGGCACGGGAATCAGCGCGCAGGTGATGCCCAGCTCGCGCTGGCCCTCGGGCCGGCTCTCGTCGATGGCGTGGAAGGCCAGGCCCACCACGGTGGCGACGGGCGCGAGCGTGATGTAGCGCTTGTCGAAGTCGACCAGGAAGCCGCGCGTCGGCTTGCCGTTGAACTCGCGCTCGACGATCACGCCTCGGTCGGGAATCGATGCGGCATCGGAGCCGGCATAGGGCGAGGTCAGCCCGAAGCACGGCAGCTCGCGGCCATCGGCCAGGCGCGGCAGGTAGTGCTCCTTCTGCGCATCGGTGCCGTAGCGCAGCAGCAGCTCGGCCGGCCCGAGCGAGTTGGGCACCATCACCGTGACGGCCGTGGCCACGTTGACGGTGGCGATGCGCGCCACCACCGCGGCGTGGGCGTAGTGGCCGAAGCCGAGGCCGCCGAATTCCTCGGGAATGATCATTCCGAAGAAGCGTTTCTCGCGGAGGAACCGCCACACCTCGGGCGGCAGGTCGTGCGCCTGGTCGATGGCGTGGTCGTCGAGCATGTGGCACAGCGTGCGCACCTCGTTGTGCAGGAAGGCCTGCTCGCGTTCAGTGAGTTGGTTGGGCCCCATGGCCGAGAGCACATCGAAGTCCGGGCGCCCTGCGAAGAGCTGGCCTTCGAAACCGACGGTGCCGGCCTCGAGCGCCGCACGCTCGGTGTCGCCCAGCGGCGGCAGCGCCTTCGAGAAGGGCTGCATCGCCCATCGGCCGATCAATGAAGCCAGAGGCATGGGGTCTCCTTCGCCGCGACGGATGCGCGGATCGGCCTTCATGCTGAACTTCAACGCGCCCGCGCCGGGCCGGTCAAGGGCGTCCCTGCGTGTCGGATGCGGACGCGCCCCAGCCCGCCCGCGATAGGTCCGGCTAGCGGCGCTTGGGCGCCTGTCCGGCCGGAGCTGCCGCAGGTGCAGGCGCAGCGGCGGCGGCCGACGGATCGCGCCAGCCGTATTCGACATAGCGGCGGATCACGAGGCAGCCCGGCGGCGAATCGATCAGCGATACCGACGAGGTCGGCTCCTTGGGATCGGTGTAGACCGCGTAGATGGGCAGCAGGCGCGTCATCTGGTAGTCCTTGAGTTCCTGCTCGGCGACGCTCTGGCAGGTGAAGGGCGCCACCGAGATGCGCTCGGCCGACACAGTGCAGCTGCCGCCGTCGCCGGGAATCGCGGTGATCGAGGCCGCCACCCCGGCGTTCGGGTACTGGATGCCGACCAGCGAGAACATCGGGCCGTCGTCGGGGCGCTTGCGGTCCCAGTCGAGCAGCACGTCGTGGCCGCGGCTGCCCTGCACGGTGAGCGTCGCGAGCCGCGTGATGGCGGGCAGGCAGCGCTTGATGCCCACGCTGGTGGCGGCGCGCGTGAGCGTGTCCTGCGGCGCTGCGGCCGGTGCCTGGGGGACCAGCACGCCTTGTGCGAGCGCGGTGCCGGCGATGGCCCACGCGGCCACGGTTGTCGCAATGGACAGCAGCCGCGCGGATCGTTGTGTTGCAGCAGTCTTCATCCGGGTTCTCCTCTCACGCGTGCTCACGTGTAAAGGCTCTCGATGGCGGCGGTGTAGATGCGCACGTTTTCCTCGCCTTCGGGGTCGAGCTTGGCGACGAGTTGGCGTGCGCGCTCGCGATAGGCCGGCAGGTTGGCGTCGTGCGTGGCAAAGGCCTCCTGCAGCGCGCGGCCGCCCTCCTCGCAGTCGAAGTCGTGGTAGCGGTAGCCGCAGTCGCCGATGAGGTGCGAGTTGTGAATCAGCGGATAGCCGCCGTAGAGCGCCTCGTAGTAGAGATAGTTCTGCGCGTTCTCCCAGTGGTGCGCGAAGACGGCATCGACGTTGCCCGGCAGCACCTGGTACAGCGGAAAACGCCCCTCGAACGTAGCCAGCCCGTGCTGCACGATGTTCAGGCTCTGCGCGAAGCCGACGAACAGCGGCTTCTCTTTCAGGTGGAAGCTGTTGTAGACCCACACCCGCTCGAGCAGCCGCGGCTGCGCGCGGTGCGCCGCCTCGCAGCCGAGCATGGGGATGAAGCTGGTCTTCACCATGCAGATGTTGGGCTCGAAGATGGCCACGCGCCAGTGCTTGCGCCCGGGCACGTAGTCGAAGCCCTTGTCCTTGTCGTTGCCTTCGGCACGCGCCATGGCTTTTTCCAGAACCATCGGGCTCCAGAGGTGCGGCACCAGACGCACCGGCGCGCGGAAGGTGCTCGCGAAGTACGGCTTGCACGACACCTCGTACTCCGGCAGCGTCCAGACCTCGTCGTAGGGCGCGCCCGAGACCAGCATGCCGTGCGGCTTGTTGAAGATCATGCGTTCGATGTCGATCACGTAGTCGTTGCCCACGCGCATCGAGACGATCTTGCCGCCGCGCTCCTTGAACGCCACCGACCACTCGCGCGCCAGTTGCGCGCTCATCTCGATCATGAGATCGAGCTCCTGCGCGGCGGTGGCCATGTCGATGATCGGCACGGGCGAATCGGCCAGGAAGTTGGTGGCGTCCGCAGGACCGCCGTCGCCGCCGCCCGCCACCAGCACGGTGCTGCCCACGCGCGGCGAGCGCATCAGGAGCATCACGAGGAACAGGCAGTTCTGGTAGACGCCGTTTTCCCAGAGACTCTGCTCGCCCTTGCGGATGAAGATGGAAACGCCGACGCGGAGCTTTGCGGGCATGGCGCCGTGCTGTTGCTGTTGTTCGCTCATGCGGCCCTCACGCCATCGGCACGGAATGCGGGGTCGCCGCCCACGAGGTGCAGCAGCCGCTGCGCGTAGCCGTCGATGTTCGCCTGATGGAGCGGATCGATCGCATCGAACATGCGCTGGCTGCGGGCGCGGTAGTCGTGCAGTTGCGCATCGTGCCCGCGTACCGCCTGCAGCAGTTGGTCGGTGCCGGCGGCGATGTCGAAGTCGGGGTAGTAATAACCGGCATCGCGCAGCCAGGGCGAGTTGTGCACCAGCGGGTAGTTGCCGTACAGCGCGTCGAGATAGCTGTAGTTCTGGTCGTTCTGCCACTGGTGCGACACCACCGCATCGGCGAACTGCACCATGAACCCCGCGAAGTCGTGCCGTCCATGGAAGATGGCCTTGTGCTGGCGCACGATGTCCAGCGAGTTCGCCATGTAGAGCATCGTCGCGTGGTCCTTCAGGTGCAGGGTGTTGAGCACCTGCATCGACGTGACGGCGTTCGGGTCGATGCGGTAGGCGCCGTCGCAGATCAGCATGGGCACGCTGCTGGACTTCACCACCGAGATGTTGGGCTCGAAGATCGCCACGCGGAAGCCGGGTTGCTCGGCGGTACGCGGCGTGTAGCCGAAGCGATAGCCCGACGCCTCGACCTCGGCCACGCGCTGGTCCAGGAACTGCGGCGACCAGAGGTACGGCACCTCATGCACCGGGCAGCGGTGCAGGGTGCGCATCATCGGTGCGAAGACGCCGTCCTTGGGCAGCAGCCAGACCTCGTCGCAGCGGTCGGGCTTGCTGAAGTGGCCCTTGTCGCTGAACACGATCGGCTCGGCCAGCGCCACGAAGGGCTGCCCCACGCAATGGAAGACGGCGCGCCCGCCGCAGGCACGGAAGTAGGAGAGCCATTGCACGTCGAGCGCACCGGCCATCTCGATGACCACGTCCAGCGAATCGGTCAGATCGCGGGCGCGTCCGAAGGCCAGACCCATGGCGGACAGGTCGACCTGCGGCGGCATGGCCTGCTGGTCGCCCGCATCGACCAGCGTGACGGACTCGACGAAGTCGATGCGTTGCAGCAGCCGGGCAAGAAACAGGACGTTCTGTCCCATCCCGTTTTCCCAGATGTTCTGCCCCGCGTGGGTGAGGACTGAAATACCAATGCGCATGGGGGTGAGTGTGTACCAAAAAAAATGGCTCCCACACCCTCGGTGCGGGAGCCACGTTGCTGCGGCAACGCTGGTTCAGTGGCTTATTTCCACTTCCAACCGATGCCGGCGTTCACGCCCCACTCCTTGCCGGTGGTCGACAGACCCGCGCCCCAGGACATCTTGCCGTCGTCCGACAGGGCCTTGAAGGTCAGCGCCACGGCGCTGTAGCCCTTGTAGTTGCCGAAGCCCACGCCCACGGTCTTCTCGCCCGGGTAGAGCGTCGGCAGGTACGTGCCCGACATCGCGAAGGCCATCGCCGAGCCGGAGTAGGCGATGCGCGCCACCTCTCCGACCTGGCCCTGCACCTGGTTCAGCTGCTGCACGTTGACCGCATCGCCCGGCAGGATGCCCGGCGCCACGTTCGAGATGCGCGTGCCGCCCGGCGCCTGGCCGCCACCCAACGTGATCTGGTTGTAGTTGACCGACCCGTCCGGGTTGGTCGCGTACTGCACGCTGCTGGCCTTGGCTGCGGTCGATGCGGCCTTCAACTGGGCGACGTTGGTCGCGTCGCTGTCGGCCGAGCCTGCCGCCACACCGGTGATCTGGCGGAACTGGCCGTTGGCTGCGTCGCCCACGGACACCGCGGCTTGCGTGCTGGTCGTGGCCTTGATGGCTGCTTCCTGCTGCGCATTGGCGCTGCCGGGGACGTAGCCGACCATGCCGGCTCCGGTCGTCGCCTTGGACCCCGCGCCCAGCGCCACGCCACCGCTCTGGGTAACCAGCGAGTTGAAGCCGATGGCCGTGCCCTGGGAGACGTTCTGCGCCTGGCTCAGCGGCGTACCACCCGCATCAGCTCCGTCGCCGAATGCCACACCCTCGCCACCTGCGCGGGAGTTCTTACCGAATGCCTGCGAACCCGTCGCCAATGCTCCGGCACCGATCGCGATGGCGTTAGCACCGACAGCCTGGGCGCCAGAACCGATCGCGATGGCGTTGGTTTGGGTGGCTTGTGCGCCGAAGCCAATCGCCACGGTGCCGTCGGCCGTTGCCTTCGCGCTGTTGCCGGCGGCAAAGGAGTTGGCGCCGCTGGCTTCCGACTGCGGGCCAATCGCCACGGCTTCCTTGCCGCTGGCCACCGAGTCACCAGCGGTCGAGTTGGCGTGGAAGTACTTGGTGCCTTCGTTGTAGATCTTGCTGACCGACGTGCTCAGGCTGCCGATGTTGCTCGTGGCAGTGCTCAAGCCCGAAGAAGTCGAAGTCGACAGGCTGGCCAGGCCGCTGGTCGCGCCGCCCACGCTGGTCGACAGGCTGGCCAGGTTGCTGTCCGTCGTGCTCAGGCCGGTCGACAGGCTGTTGATGCTGCTCGTCGCAGTGCTCAGGCCGCTCGACGTGGACGTCGAGAGGCTGTTGACGTTGCTGTTCGTCGTGCTCAGGCCCGTCGACAGGCTGCCGACGCTGCTGGTCACGGTGCTCAGACCGGTCGACAGGCTGCTGATGCTGCTGGTCGCAGTGCTCAGGCCGCTCGACGTGGAGGTCGAGAGGCTGTCGACGCTGCTGGTGACCGTGCTCAGGCCGGACGAGGTCGAGGTCGACAGGCTGTTGATGCTGCTCGTGGCAGTGCTCAGGCCGGACGATGTCGAGGTCGAGAGGCTGTTGATGCTGCTGGTGGCAGTGCTCAAGCCCGACGATGTCGAAGTCGACAGACTGTTGACGCCGCTGGTCGCCGTGCTCAGGCCGCTCGACAGGCTCGAGATGCCGCTGGTGGCGGTGCTCAGGCCCGTGGAAAGGCTGCCAATGCCGCTGACCGCAGTGCTCAGGCCGATGGACAGGCTGCCGATGCCGCTGAACGCCGTGCTCAGACCGGTGGAGAGGCTGCCGATGCTGCTCGTCGCTGTGCTCAGGCCGCTCGAAGTGGAGGTCGAGAGGCTGCTCACGGTGCTGTCGGTCGTGCTCAGGCCTGTGGAGAGGCTGGTGATTCCGCTGGTGGCAGTGCTCAGGCCGGACGACGTGGAGGTCGACAGGCTGCTGACGTTGCTGTTGGTGGTGCTCAGGCCAGTGGACAGGCTGGAGATGCCGCTGGTTGCGGTGCTCAGCCCGCTCGAGGTCGAAGTGGACAAGCTGCCGATGCTGCTGGTCGCGGTGCTCAAACCCGACGATGTGGACGTCGACAAGCTGCCGACGGTGCTGTTGGTCGTGCTCAGGCCCGTCGACAGGCTGGAGATGCCGCTGGTCGCAGTGCTCAAACCAGACGACGTCGAGGTCGACAGGCTATCAATGCTGCTCGTTGCAGTGCTCAGGCCGCTCGAAGTAGACGTGGACAAGCTGCCGATGCTGCTCGTAGCAGTGCTCAGGCCGGACGACGTCGAGGTCGACAAGCTGTTGACCGTACTGTTCGTCGTGCTCAGGCCCGTCGACAGGCTCGAGATACCGCTGGTCGCCGTGCTCAAGCCAGACGACGTAGAGGTCGACAAGCTATCGATGCTGCTTGTGGCCGTACTCAAGCCGCTCGAAGTAGACGTTGACAAGCTGCCGATGCTGCTGGTTGCAGTACTCAGACCCGACGATGTGGACGTCGACAAGCTGCCGACAGTGCTGTTGGTCGTGCTCAGGCCGGTGGACAGGCTGGAGATACCGCTGGTCGCAGTGCTCAAACCCGACGATGTCGAGCTCGACAGGCTGCCGATGCTGCTGGTCGCGGTACTCAGACCCGACGATGTGGACGTCGACAAGCTGCCGACAGTGCTGTTGGTCGTGCTCAGGCCGGTGGACAGGCTGGAGATACCGCTGGTCGCAGTGCTCAAACCCGACGATGTCGAGCTCGACAGGCTGCCGATGCTGCTGGTCGCGGTGCTCAGACCCGACGACGTGGAAGTCGACAGGCTGCCGACAGTGCTGTTGGTCGTGCTCAGGCCGGTAGACAGGCTGGAGATGCCGCTGGTTGCAGTGCTCAGACCGGAGGACGTGGAGGTAGACAGGCTACCGATGCTGCTCGTGGCCGTGCTCAAGCCACTCGAAGTAGACGTCGACAGGCTGCCGATGCTGCTGGTTGCAGTGCTCAAACCCGACGATGTGGAAGTCGACAGGCTGCCAACGGTGCTGTTGGTCGTGCTCAGGCCGGTGGACAGGCTGGAGATGCCGCTGGACGCAGTGCTCAAACCAGACGATGTCGAGGTCGACAGGCTGCCGATGCTGCTAGTCGCGGTACTCAGACCCGACGATGTGGACGTCGACAAGCTGCCGACAGTGCTGTTGGTCGTGCTCAGGCCGGTGGACAGGCTGGAGATACCGCTGGTCGCAGTGCTCAGACCAGACGACGTCGAGGTCGACAGACTATCGATGCTGCTTGTGGCAGTGCTCAGGCCGCTTGAGGTCGAAGTCGACAGGCTGGAGATACCGCTGGTCGCCGTGCTCAGACCACTGGAAGTAGAGGTCGACAAGCTACCGATACTGCTGGTCGCAGTGCTCAAACCGGACGACGTTGAGGTCGACAGGCTGCTGATACCGCTGGTGGCAGTGCTCAGACCAGACGACGTCGAAGTCGACAAGCTGCCAATGCTGCTGGTTGCCGTGCTCAAACCCGAGGATGTGGAAGTCGACAGGCTGCCAACGGTGCTGTTGGTTGTGCTCAAGCCGGTGGACAGGCTGGAGATGCCGCTGGTCGCAGTGCTCAGACCACTGGAAGTCGAGGTCGACAGGCTATCGATGCTGCTTGTGGCCGTGCTCAAGCCGCTCGAAGTAGACGTCGACAAGCTGCCGATGCTGCTGGTTGCAGTGCTCAAACCAGCCGACGTCGAGGTCGACAGGCTGGAGATACCACTGGTCGCCGTGCTCAGGCCGGACGATGTGGAGGTTGAGAGGCTGCTGATACCGCTGGAGGTAGACGTCGACAGGCTGCTGATGCTGCTCGTCGCCGTGCTCAGGCCGCTCGAGGTCGAAGTCGACAGACTGGAGATACCACTGGTCGCCGTGCTCAAGCCCGACGATGTCGAGCTCGACAAGCTGTCAATGCTGCTCGTTGCAGTGCTCAGACCGGAGGAGGTCGAGGTCGACAGGCTGCCGATGCTGCTGGTAGCAGTGCTCAGACCGGACGACGTGGAGGTCGACAAACTGCTGATGCCGCTGGTGGCAGTGCTCAGACCAGACGACGTCGAAGTCGACAGGCTGCCGATGCTGCTTGTGGCGGTGCTCAGACCGGACGACGTGGAAGTCGACAGGCTGCTGATGCTGCTGGTCGCGGTGCTCAAGCCACTCGAAGTAGACGTCGACAAGCTCGAGATACCGCTGGTGGCAGTGCTCAGGCCGCTCGAAGTTGAGGTCGACAGGCTGCCGATGCCGCTCGTGGCGGTGCTCAGACCCGACGACGTCGAGGTCGACAAGCTATCAATGCTGCTCGTAGCGGTACTCAGACCTGAAGAGGTCGAAGTCGACAGGCTGCCGATGCTGCTCGTCGCAGTGCTCAAACCGCTTGATGTTGAAGTCGACAAGCTGCTGATGCCACTGGTCGCCGTGCTCAATCCCGACGATGTCGAGGTCGACAAGCTATCGATGCTGCTCGTGGCAGTGCTCAGACCAGACGACGCGGAAGTCGACAGGCTATCGATGCTGCTTGTGGCCGTGCTCAAGCCGCTCGAAGTAGACGTCGACAAGCTGCCGATGCTGCTGGTTGCAGTGCTCAAACCAGCCGACGTCGAGGTCGACAGGCTGGAGATACCACTGGTCGCCGTACTCAGGCCAGACGACGTGGAGGTTGAGAGGCTGCTGATACCGCTGGAGGTAGACGTCGACAGGCTGCTGATGCTGCTCGTTGCAGTGCTCAAGCCAGACGAGGTCGAAGTCGACAGGCTGGAGATGCTGCTGGTCGCCGTGCTTAGACCAGACGATGTCGAGGTCGACAGACTATCGATGCTGCTCGTAGCGGTGCTCAGACCTGAAGAGGTCGAAGTCGACAGGCTGCCAACCGTGCTGTTGGTCGTGCTCAGGCCAGTGGACAGGCTGGAGATGCCGCTGGTAGCGGTACTCAAACCAGACGACGTCGAGGTCGACAGACTATCGATGCTGCTCGTTGCGGTGCTCAGACCGCTCGAGGTCGAAGTTGACAAGCTGCCGATGCTGCTGGTGGCTGTGCTCAGACCTGACGATGTGGAGGTCGACAGGCTCGAGATACCGCTGGTCGCCGTGCTCAAGCCCGACGATGTTGACGTCGACAAGCTGTCAATGCTGCTTGTCGCGGTGCTCAGACCCGAAGAGGTCGAAGTCGACAGGCTGCCGATGCTGCTAGTCGCAGTGCTCAGACCGGACGATGTCGAGGTCGACAGACTATCGATGCTGCTTGTGGCAGTGCTCAATCCAGACGAGGTCGAAGTCGACAGGCTGCCAATGCTGCTCGTCGCAGTGCTCAGACCGCTCGAGGTCGAAGTCGACAAGCTGCCGATGCTGCTGGTCGCCGTGCTCAGACCGGACGATGTCGAGGTCGACAGGCTGCTGATGCCGCTGGTGGCAGTGCTCAGACCAGACGACGTCGAAGTTGACAAGCTGCTGATGCCACTGGTCGCCGTGCTCAAGCCAGACGATGTCGAGGTCGACAAGCTGTCAATGCTGCTCGTAGCCGTGCTCAAGCCAGACGAGGTCGAGGTCGATAAGCTGTCAATGCTGCTCGTGGCCGTGCTCAGACCACTCGAAGTCGAGGTCGACAGGCTGAAGATACCGCTGGTCGCCGTGCTCAGGCCAGACGACGTGGAGGTTGAGAGGCTGCTGATACCGCTGGATGTAGACGTCGACAGACTGCTGATACTGCTTGTGGCTGTGCTCAGGCCACTCGACGTCGAGGTCGACAGACTGCCAATGCTGCTGGTGGCCGTGCTCAGTCCGCTCGAGGTCGAGGTCGACAGGCTGGAGATACCACTGGTCGCCGTGCTCAGGCCGGACGATGTGGAGGTTGAGAGGCTGCTGATACCGCTGGAGGTAGACGTCGACAGACTGCTGATACTGCTTGTCGCTGTGCTCAGGCCGGACGACGTCGAAGTCGACAGGCTGCCAATGCTGCTGGTGGCCGTGCTCAGCCCGCTCGAGGTCGAAGTCGACAGGCTGGAGATACCACTGGTCGCCGTGCTCAGACCACTGGAAGTCGAGGTCGACAGGCTATCAATGCTGCTGGTAGCAGTGCTCAAGCCGCTCGAAGTAGACGTCGACAGGCTACCGATGCTGCTCGTCGCCGTGCTCAGGCCAGACGACGTGGAGGTTGAGAGGCTGCTGATACCGCTGGATGTAGACGTCGACAGACTGCTGATACTGCTTGTGGCTGTGCTCAGGCCGGACGACGTCGAAGTCGAAAGGCTGCCGATGCTGCTCGTAGCAGTGCTCAAGCCAGACGAGGTCGAAGTCGACAAGCTGCTGATGCCGCTGGTCGCCGTGCTCAAGCCACTTGAGGTCGAGGTCGACAAGCTGTCAATGCTGCTCGTCGCGGTGCTCAGACCCGAAGAGGTCGAAGTCGACAGGCTGGAGATACCGCTGGTCGCAGTGCTCAGGCCAGACGACGTCGAGCTCGACAGGCTGCCAATGCTGCTGGTTGCAGTGCTCAGACCAGAGGACGTCGAAGTCGACAGGCTGCCAATGCTGCTGGTTGCAGTGCTCAGACCGGACGACGTGGAGGTCGACAAGCTGCCGATGCTGCTCGTCGCAGTGCTCAATCCCGACGATGTCGACGTCGACAAGCTGCCGATGCTGCTCGTCGCAGTGCTCAATCCCGACGATGTCGACGTCGACAAGCTGTCGATGCTGCTCGTCGCGGTGCTCAGACCCGAAGAGGTCGACGTCGACAGGCTGCCGATGCTGCTGGTCGCAGTGCTCAGGCCGGACGACGTCGAAGTCGACAAGCTGCCGATGCTGCTCGTGGCGGTGCTCAGGCCGGACGAGGTCGAAGTCGACAAGCTGCCGATGCTGCTGGTCGCAGTGCTCAGGCCAGACGACGTCGAAGTCGACAGGCTGTCGATACTGCTCGTGGCTGTGCTCAGGCCCGACGACGTCGACGTCGACAAGCTCCCGAGGCTGCTCGTTGCTGTGCTCAAACCACTCGACGTGGACGTCGACAGGCTGCCAACGTTGCTGCTGACCGTGCTCAGGCCGCTGGACAATGAGGCGGTGACGGTTTTCAACTGCAAGACGTTGACTGCGTCCTGGTCTGCACTGCCCGGAGCCACGCCTGTGACCTGGCGATTGCCCACATTCACTTCGCCTGCCGAACTCTGCTTGCCGGCCAGACCGAAAGCGAGGTAATTGATCAGCGCGCCCACATTGGCGGCGGACCCTGCTCCCAGAGCTACGCTGTTGGGCATGTTGGTCACAGCGCCCCTGCCGATGGCAACGCTGTCGGTGCCATTCGAGATGGCCCCCTGCCCGATCGCCACGCTGTCGGCGCCGAGTGCCTGGCTGTCGGCCCCCGTGCTGTTGGCATGGAAATACTTCGTGCCCTTGTCGTTGATGGTGTTGACGGTGGTGCTCAGGGCGCCCAGATTGCTGTTGGTCGTGCTCAGCCCCGTCGACAGGCTGCCGATACCGCTGACGGAAGAGCTCAGCCCCGTCGAGAGGCTGCTCACGCTGCTGTTGGTCGTACTCAAGCCGGTGGACAGACTCGAGATCCCGCTGGTCGCCGTACTCAGTCCGCTCGAGGTCGAGGTCGACAAGCTACCAACGCTACTCGTAGCGGTGCTCAGACCGGACGAGGTGGAGGTCGACAGGCTGCTGATGCCACTCGAGGTGGACGTCGACAGGCTACCGATGCTGCTCGTCGCAGTGCTCAGGCCAGAAGACGTCGAGGTCGAAAGGCTGCCGATGCTGCTGGTGGCCGTGCTCAGGCCGGACGAGGTGGAGGTCGAGAGGCTGCTGATTCCGCTCGAGGTGGACGTCGACAGGCTGCCGATGCTGCTCGTAGCCGTGCTCAGACCAGACGACGTCGAGGTCGAGAGGCTGCTGATGCCGCTCGAGGTGGACGTCGACAGGCTACCGATGCTGCTCGTTGTCGTGCTCAGGCCCGACGACGTAGACGTCGAGAGGCTGCTAATGCCGCTCGAAGTGGAGGTCGACAGACTTCCGATACTGCTCGTAGCAGTGCTCAGGCCAGACGACGTCGAAGTCGACAGGCTAGAGATACCGCTGGTGGCCGTGCTCAAACCGGACGAGGTGGAGGTCGACAGGCTGGAGATGCTGCTCGTTGCCGTGCTCAGGCCGCTCGAGGCCGAGGTCGACAAGCTCCCGATGCTGCTCGTAGCGGTGCTCAGACCACTCGAAGTCGAGGTCGACAGGCTGGAGATACCGCTGGTTGCCGTGCTCAGACCAGACGACGTGGAAGTCGACAGGCTGGAGATGCTGCTCGTGGCCGTGCTCAAGCCACTCGAAGTAGAAGTCGAGAGGCTGCTGATGCCGCTCGAGGTGGAGGTCGACAGGCTACCGATGCTGCTGGTCGCGGTACTCAGACCAGAAGAGGTCGAGGTCGACAAGCTGCCGATGCTGCTCGTCGCAGTGCTCAGACCAGACGAGGTGGAAGTCGACAAGCTGCTGATGCTGCTCGTTGCCGTGCTCAAGCCAGACGACGTAGAGGTGGACAGGCTGCTGATGCCGCTCGAGGTCGAAGTCGACAAGCTGCCAATGCTGCTGGTCGCGGTGCTCAGACCCGAGGAGGTCGATGTCGACAGGCTGCCGATGCTGCTCGTAGCCGTGCTCAGGCCCGACGACGTAGAGGTCGACAGGCTGCGGATGCTACTGGTCGCAGTGCTCAGGCCCGACGACGTGGAGGTCGACAAGCTGCTGATACCGCTGGAGGTAGACGTCGACAGGCTTCCGATGCTGCTGGTTGCAGTGCTCAAACCAGACGACGTAGAAGTCGACAAGCTGCTGATGCCGCTCGAGGTAGACGTCGAAAGGCTGTTGATGCTGCTCGTGGCAGTGCTCAGGCCGCTCGACGTCGAGGTCGACAGGCTCGTGATGCTGGTCGAGAGACTCGTGTTGCTGGTGCTCAACTGCGCCACGGTCACCGCGTCCTGCTGCGCAGCGCCATCGGCCAGGTTGGTGATGCGTCGCGTCGGCGTGGCGCCGGACGCACCCACCGAGACTTCCGACGCCGGAGCTGCCGTGCCGGTCATGAAACCCTTACCGGTCGGCGAAGCCGCTGCGGTGGTCGAGCCCGAACCCAGCGCCACCGAATTGTCGGTCCGCACCAGTGCTCCAGCACCCAGGGCGACGGCGTTCACGCCCGTGCCTTGAGCTCCCTGCCCCATCGCGATGGCACCCGACTGGGTGGCATTGGCGTTGGTGCCCAAGGCGATCGCGCTGGTATTGCTGGCGTTGGCCTGGTCGCCCAGTGCGACGCTGCGCAAGCCCGATGCCTTGCTCTGGTTGCCCACCGCCACCGCGGCGAAATTCGACGCGACGTTGCCAACGCCCAGTGCCAAGGAATTGCCACCGCTGGCGTTGGCACCGTTGCCGAACGCGGAGTCCGAGCCGCCGGTGGCCCTGGCGGTGACGCCGACCGCCGTGTCCTGTGTTCCCGATGCCAACGCGCCGTTGCCGAGTGCCGTTGCGTCGGTGTTGGCCGCGTTGGCGTTGACGCCGATCGCCGTACTGGTCCCAACGCTCGCTTTCGCCCCATTGCCGATGGCGATGATGCCGCTGCCACTGCCGGATGCGTTCGCCCCATCACCGATGGCGAGGCCAAAGATGCTGTTGACGGTCGCACCGCGTCCGACTGCGATGCCCGAGGAGGCCACCGCCGTAGCGACTGCCTGGCCGCCGATTGCAATAGAGTCCGAGCCCAATGCGCGCGCCGAGGCCGTACCGTTGGCGCCAATAGCGGTCGCACCGATGCCATTGGCATTGGCTCCCGCTCCCACTGCCGTTGCGAAATTTGCATTTGCAACGGCGTCCGCCCCAAAGGCGGAGGAATTCGCGCCAGCCGCCTTCGTGGTGTTGGTGCCCACAGCCACGGCGTTCAGGCCGCTCGCCACAACTTGACCACCAATAGCGACGGAATCCTGGCCTGACGCGTTGGCGCCGGTTCCGATCGCCAGGGAATCGCCCGCGGTCGTCGTGGCCGAATAGGCCTTGGCGCCGGCGCCAATGGCAATCGCAGTACCGGCACTGATCGCGGCGGCATTTGCGCCATTGCCAATGGCGACGTTGTTTGTCGAAGCAGCTATCGAGTTGAAGCCGACAGCCACACTGCCTTGACCGGCAGCGTTGGCTTGCAGCCCCGAAGCCGTCGCCCATTTGGCAGCCGATGCAGCAAAACCCATTGCGGTGCCGCCGTCGCCGGTGACGTTGGTGTACGTCCCGAAGTTCGTGACACCCAAGAAGTTGTTGCCTCGGGCATAGCAACCCGCGACCACCGAGAAATTTCCGCTTCCATCGGAGGGCGCCACGGCGGTGTAGCTGGTGACACCATCCGGCCCTGTTCCCACCGAGCCAGTTGCCCCGCAGACCGCGCCCGCAGGCGTCCCACCGGTTCCCAGCCCAATCGTGCTGGCATGAACACTTGGTGCGGAACCGACCACAAACGCCAGCATCGCAGCCGCAAAGACACTCTGGAAATTGAATCTAGCGAACACCGGGCCGTCAACGACAGCGTTGGATGCGTGCCCTGCTTTAGCGGCCTTGCCCCGTGCCTTGGTGATTTCGGCGGCGGCAACCCAAGCGCCAAGAGCTTCGTTCCAGATACTTCTAAATGACTTATTCATGTGCTTTGAGCTCGTGGCGAATGGCCGGCAGGGATCGATCGAAGAGCAACGGTTGTCAGCGGACGACAACCGCTCGTTGACCAGTCAGGCGCAACGTGCGCCAGCGTTTACAGGAACGCTGGAATGTACGCAGTCATTTACATTCCTGATGCGATGCAACAAGGCTAAAAAAGCAGAGGGATGATTTAGTTCACAAAATCGAACGATCAACGCCAAACGCTGATCCAGACCGTTGCAACCAAGAGACGATGGGGGCGCCGCGACCTAAAATCGCCGGCCCTTCTTCTTTCTGGCCTTTTGGTCATCGGCGGGCTGCAAAGGCCGTATCTCGCAAAACAAACAATGACCCCCAGCACCGGCCTGCGCATCGGCATCACCATCGGCCTGCACCACGAAGCCGAAACCCTCTGGAACAACGGCATCAAGCAGAACGCCGTCTTCCTGGCCGAAGCGCTGAAGCACTGCCCGAGCGTTGCCTCGGTCGTGCTGGTCAACACCACGGCCATCCCCATCACCTCAGCCCTGCCCTGGGACCAGACGCGCTGGCCCACCGTGACCTTCGAGGCGGCCAAGGACAACGTCGATGTGCTGATCGAACTCGGCGGCCAGATCGACTGCGCGCAGACCGACCACCTCAAGCGGCGCGGCGCACGCCTCGTGTCGTACTGCTGCGGCTTCGAGTACGTGCACGCCATGGAGTCGATGCTGTTCAACAAGCCCCTCTGGGGCCAGAACCTGTACATCAACCAGCGCTACGACGACATCTGGATGGTTCCGCAGGTCGCCAACATCAGCCAGCCGTTCTTCGAGGTGCTGCGCCGCACCGAGGCCCGCCCAGTGCCTTTCGTCTGGAGCCCGGTGTTCCTCAACGAACGCAGCCGCGCCCTGCCCGATGCCGGCGTGTACCAGCCGCGCAGCGGACCGCGCCGGCTCAGCGTGATGGAGCCGAACATCAACGTGGTGAAGTTCTGCCTCTATCCGATCCTCGTTGCCGAGTTGTCGTACCGCGCGCGGCCTGACGCCATCGCCCTGCTGCAGGTCACCAACTCCGAGCGGATGGCCAAGGAGAACATGGAGTTCATCACGCTGATGAACCAGCTCGACCTGGTCCGCCAGCACAAGGCGGTGTTCCTGGGCCGGCATGAAACGCCCGTGTTCCTCGCGCAGAACACCGACATCGTGGTGTCCCACCAGTGGGAGAACCCGCTCAATTACTTCTACCTGGAAACCTGCTGGCAGGGGTACCCGCTGGTGCACAACGCGCACCTGTGCGCCGACCTCGGTTACTACTACCAAGGCAACGACGTGGCCGCGGGCAGTGCCCGGGTGCTCGAAGCCATCGACACCCACGATGCCGAGGCCACCGCCTACCGCGAGCGCCAGCGCGGACTGATCGACCGTTACCTTCCCGGCAACGCAGCGGCCACCGAGGTCTACAACCAGTTGCTGCTCGGCCTGATGCAGCGTCCTGCCCGATGAACGAACACCTTTTCCATGCTTGATCCTTCCGAGCTTCGGCAGTTTTTCCCGGTGGTCGTGTCACCCAGCCATGACGGCAAGTTCTTCCAGAACTATGTGACCTCGCTGCTGAACTTCGCGATCGAGTCCGAACGCGCCGGCATGCGCATGCAGGTGCTGTTCCACCAGGGCGAGAGCCTGGTCACACGCGCGCGAAACAACTGCGTGGCCCAGTTCCTGGCCAATCCGAACTGGACGCACCTGTTCTGGATCGACGCCGACATCGGTTTCTCGGCGCAAGCCGCGTTCCGGCTGCTGCTGTCGGGCTACGACATCGCGGCCGGCGTCTATCCGCTCAAGCGCGAGAACTGGCCCGCCGAAGGTGTTCCGGCAGGCACGACGCAGCAGCAGTTCGAAGCCACCTTCACCCGCTACACGGTCAACGCAAAGGCGTCCGAGCTCACCTCGCAGGTCGAGCTCGAGGTGCAGCCCGACGGCTTCATGAAGATGACCGAGGCGCCGACCGGCTTCATGGTGATCAAGCGCGCCGTGTTCGAGCGCCTCATCGCAAGCTATCCCGACCTGAACTACGTGCCCGACAGCATCGGCGAAACCGACCAGGGCCTGCACTACCGCTTTTTCGACGTGATGGTCGACCCCGAGACGCGCCGCTACCTGTCGGAAGACTACGGCTTCTGCCGCCTGTGGTCGGGATTGGGCGAGTCGATCTACATCGACGCGAACTCCAACCTGAGCCACCAGGGCGCCAAGATGTACCGCGGCGATTTCGCCAGTTCGCTGCTGACCTCGCTGCCGCACGCGGTGGGTGGCCCTGCCGGCGCGACGATGGTGCTCAAGGGCCAGGAATACCTACAGCCGAACCTGCCAGGTTGAGCCAGGCGCAGCACCCAAGAAAAAGCCCCGTCGAGACGGGGCTTTTTCAATGGGCCTGCGGGATGAAGATCAGGCTGCCGCCGTCTCCGCCACCTTGTAGTCCTCGATCTTGTCGAAGTTCAGGTATTGGTAGATCTGGCTGCTCGATGCATCGAGCACGCCGGTTGCGGCCATGTATTCCTCGCGCGTCGGGATGCGGCCCAGCCGCGAGCAGATCGCGGCCAGTTCGGCCGAGCCGAGGTACACGTTCGTGTTCTTGCCCAGGCGGTTGGGGAAGTTGCGGGTGCTGGTCGACATCACCGTCGCGCCTTCGCGCACCTGCGCCTGGTTGCCCATGCACAGCGAGCAGCCCGGCATTTCGGTGCGGGCGCCAGCATTGCCGAACACACCGTAGTGGCCTTCTTCGGTAAGCTGCTGCGCATCCATCTTGGTCGGCGGCGCGATCCACAGCTTGACCGGGATGTCGCGCTTGCCTTCGAGCAGCTTCGATGCGGCGCGGAAGTGGCCGATGTTGGTCATGCACGAACCGATGAACACTTCGTCGATCACGGCACCGGCCACGTCGCTCAGCGTCTTCACGTCGTCCGGATCGTTCGGGCAGGCCACGATGGGTTCGTGGATCTCGGCCAGGTCGATCTCGATGACGGCGGCGTAGTCGGCGTCGGCATCGCCCTGGAGCAGTTGCGGATCCTTCAGCCAGGCTTCCTGCGCGGCGATGCGGCGCGCCAGTGTGCGGGCGTCGGCATAGCCTTCGGCAATCATCCACTTCATCAGCGTGATGTTGCTGTTGATGTACTCCTGGATCGGTTCCTTGTTCAGGTGCACCGTGCAACCGGCGGCCGAGCGTTCGGCCGAGGCGTCGCTCAGCTCGAAGGCTTGCTCCACCTTCAGGTCGGGCAGGCCTTCGATTTCCAGGATGCGGCCCGAGAAGATGTTCTTCTTGCCTTGCTTGGCCACGGTCAACAGGCCCGACTTGATGGCGTACAGCGGAATCGCGTTGACCAGGTCACGCAACGTGACGCCCGGCTGCATCTTGCCCTTGAAGCGCACGAGCACCGATTCAGGCATGTCCAGTGGCATCACGCCGGTGGCAGCCGCGAAGGCCACGAGGCCGGAGCCTGCGGGGAAGCTGATGCCGATGGGGAAACGGGTGTGGCTGTCGCCGCCCGTGCCCACGGTGTCGGGGGTCAGCAGGCGGTTGAGCCAGGAATGGATCACGCCATCGCCCGGACGCAGCGAGACGCCGCCGCGGTTGGCCATGAAGTCGGGCAGTTCGTGGTGCATCTTGACGTCGACCTTCTTCGGGTACGCCGCCGTGTGGCAGAACGACTGCATCACGAGGTCGGCCGAGAAGCCGAGGCAAGCCAGGTCCTTCAGCTCGTCGCGCGTCATCGGGCCGGTGGTGTCCTGCGAGCCGACCGAGGTCATCTTGGGTTCGCAGTACGTGCCCGGGCGAACGCCCGTGCCTTCGGGCAGACCGCAGGCGCGGCCGACCATCTTCTGCGCGAGCGAGTAGCCCTTCTTGGTGTCGACCGGGCTGGTCGGCAGGCGGAACAGCGTGGAGACCGGCAGGCCCAGCGCTTCGCGCGCCTTGGCCGTCAGGCCGCGGCCGATGATCAGCGGAATGCGGCCGCCGGCGCGCACTTCGTCGAACAGCACCTCGCTCTTGACCTGGAATTCGGCGATGACCTTGCCGTCCTTCAGCGCCTTGCCTTCGTAGGGACGCAGCTCGACCACGTCGCCCATGTTCATCTGCGCCACATCGAGCTCGATGGGCAGTGCGCCCGAGTCTTCCATGGTGTTGTAGAAGATCGGCGCGATCTTGCCGCCGAGGCAGACGCCGCCGAAGCGCTTGTTGGGCACGAACGGAATGTCTTCGCCGGTGAACCACAGCACCGAGTTGGTGGCGCTCTTGCGCGACGAACCCGTGCCGACCACGTCGCCGGCATAAGCCACGAGGTGGCCGCGCGCGCGCAGGTCTTCGATGAACTTCACCGGGCCGCGCTTGCCGTCTTCTTCGGGGACGATGCCGGGGCGTGCGTTCTTGTGCATCGCAAGCGCGTGCATCGGGATGTCGGGACGCGTGGTGGCGTCGGGTGCGGGCGACAGGTCGTCGGTGTTGATTTCGCCAGCCACCTTGAAGATGCTGACGGTGATGCTCTCGGGCACTTCGGGGCGGCTGGTGAACCACTCGGCATCGGCCCAGCTTTGGAGCACGCCCTTGGCGTTGGCGTTGCCCTTGTCGGCCTTTTCCTTGACGTCGTGGAACTGGTCGAACATCAACAGGGTTTTCTTCAGACCTTCGGCCGCCACGGCGCCGACTTCGGCGTCGTCCAGCAGGTCGATCATCGGGCTGATGTTGTAGCCGCCGAGCATGGTGCCGAGCAGTTCGGTGGCACGGGCGCGCGAAAGAAACTCGCTCTTCTCGGTGCCATGCGCCACGGCGGCGAGGTAGCTCGCCTTGACCTTCGCCGCATCGTCCACGCCGGCAGGCACGCGATAGGTGAGCAGGTCCAGCAGGAAGGCGCCGTCCTTTTCGTTCGCGCTCTTGAGGAGCTCGATCGCTTCAGAGGTCTGCTTCGCGCTCAGGGGCAGCGGCGGGATACCGAGCGCGGCGCGTTCGGCAACATGGTCAACGTAGGCTTGCAACATCTTCTTTTCTCCGGAAACTGACTGGCGGGTGTGCAGCGCGGCAAGCAAGAGCCGCGCCGCATCCCGTGAGGACTCTTACTTCTTGGCCGGGTCGGCGCCTTCAAAAAGGCTCTTCGGCGGGTTCTTCTTCATCTCTTCGGCAAAGGCGACCTGGGCGGCCGTCTGGCACTCGTCGGCGATGCGCAGGCCAGCCTTCTGGTTCATCAGCATCGACTTGTTGCCCAGCTGGAGCCACATGGCGCCGGCACGCGGGTCTTCGAGGCGGATGGCGCCGGTGCGGCTTTCGACCGGGTGCATGCGGTACTTCAGGCCCTTGGTGGTCACGTTGAAGAAGCCGGGCTTCTTCTCGTCTTCGGTGACGGTGACGTCAGCGCCGAGTTCGCACTGGGCCTTGCCGGTGGACACGCGCTTGGCGACTTCCAGGTCGGCGTCGGTCAGCACGACATTCGTTTCGTCGGCGATCGGCGTGACTTCCTCGACAGCCTTGGCGGCCTTGCGGGTCACTTGGCGCTTGGGCGGGGCCTTCTTCTTTGCTTCGGTGGACTTCGCGGCCGGCTTGGCAGGCGCCGCGCTTTGTGCCATGGCACCGAACGGCAGAGCCAGGGCCAGTGCGGCGATCAGGGCAATTTTCTTCATGTGTGGGTTTCCTTGAGGCTGGGTTCGAAGGTTTCGTTTCAGGAGGCCGCGAATGCAAACCAGGCTTTCGCCTCGGAGGGCAACGCGCGCCCTGTTGCGTGGGCGCGCGTCAGAACCTGCCAGAAGTGGCGGTAGCTCGCGCGGTCGTGCAATGTGCCATCAATTTGTGTCGGCGCCCAATCGGCGGCTGCGGCTTTTGCAATGATTTGTGTAGCAACCTGGATCTGCGCCTCGTCGGGCGCGAAGGCCTCGAGGATGGGGCGGATCTGGTTCGGATGGATGCTCCACATGCGCGTGTAGCCGAATTCGGTGGCCGCCTTGCGGGCCGCGACGCGCATCGCGTCGGTGTCGTTGAACTCGGTCACGACGCAGTGCGAAGGCACCTTGCCGTAGGCGTGCGCCGCCGAGGCGATGGCCAGCTTGGCACGCACCACCAACGGATGCGTGAACTGCCCGGCAGCGCCCATGCCGTCGGCGGGAATGGCGCCGGCATGCGCCGACACGAAATCCATCAGGCCGAAACTGAGCGACTGCACGCGCGGATGCGCTGCAATTTCGAAGGCGTTGTGCACCGCCAGAGGCGACTCGATCAGCACGTGCAGCGGCAGCGCGTCGGCATCGGCCGCTTCGAGCGCGGCCACGGCCTGCAACACGTCGGTAACCGATTCGACCTTGGGCACCATCAAGTGGCTCAGGCGCTGGCCGGCACGGCCGGCGATGGTGATCACGTCGCCCGCGAAGGCCGGGTGATCGACCGGGTGCACGCGCACGCCGACACGCATGCCGGGCTTGGCGGCCAGCGCCAGCTCGGTGACGAGCGCGGCATGCTCGGCCTCGCCGCCCACCGGGGCGCCGTCTTCGCAATCGAGGGTGACATCGAACACGCAGGCGCCGAATTCCTCGGCCATCTCGGCCTGGAGCGCGAGGCTCTTCTTCATGCGCGCTTCGACGCCGCTGTAGTGGTCGCACACGGGCAAGGTCACGGCGCCGGCTTGCGCGCCGAGCAGCACTTCACCTGGGTGAACGGCGTTGGTCATGCCTTCTTCTGCGCCACGATGAACATGCGCGGAAACGCGAGCAGCCGCTTGCCGTCGGTGCGCGCCGGATAGGCCTCGTTCACACGGCGTTCGTATTCGGCGAGGTAGCTGGCTTGCAGGTCGGGCGGCAGCCGGTCGACGAAGGGCTTCAGGCCCGTGCCGCGCACCCATTCGACGATGGAAGCCGCGTCGGCCATGCGGTGCTGATAGATCGTGTGCCAGACATCGACGTTGGCCGCATGCGGCGCCAAGAGGTCGTAATAACCGCCGAGCGGCAGCAGCTTGGTGCGCAGCCGGTCGGCATCGCCGATGGGCTCGGCCCAGGGCGCTTCGGCAGCCAGCGAGCGCATCAGGCGGTGCGTGGGCTCCTGGCGGTTGTCGGGCATCTGGACGGCGAGCACGCCGCCCG
This sequence comes from Variovorax sp. W1I1, assembly GCF_030815625.1. Taxonomy (NCBI): domain Bacteria; kingdom Pseudomonadati; phylum Pseudomonadota; class Betaproteobacteria; order Burkholderiales; family Comamonadaceae; genus Variovorax; species Variovorax sp. W1I1. The sequence goes on from NZ_JAUSWZ010000001.1 coordinate 4,394,351, forward strand.
GGGCCAGCGCGTCGAACAGGCGGGGGATCAGCGTTTCGTGATCCGGCACCCATTGCAGGGACGCATTGGCATAAATGAGGTCGGGCGCTTTGTCTTGCGGCGCCCAGGTCGCGATGTCGCTCAACTCGAAGCGCGCACTGGGCAGGCGCTCGCGAGCGCTGACCAGCATGGCCTCGGAGTTGTCGGTCCCGAGGGCTTCTGCCTTCGGGAACCGGTTGACCAGCAGTTCGGTGGAGTTGCCCGGCCCGCAGCCGAGGTCGACCACGCGGTCGGCTTCGGCCAATGGCACCCGCGCCAGGAGTTCCTGTGCGGGTCGGGTGCGCTCGTCTTCGTAGCGACGGTAGAGCGCGGGGTTCCAGTCGAGCATGCGGTCAGCTTTACTTGGCTTACAGCAGGTGGGCGACGCCAGCGCGTTCGCCTTCGAGCTCTTCGAGGGTCTTGTTGATGCGTTCCTGGCTGAATGCATCGATTTCCAGGCCTTCGACCAGCTTGTACTCACCGTTTTCGCAGGTGACGGGGAAGCCGAACATCACGTCCTTCGGAATGCCGTACTGGCCGTCCGACGGGATGCCCATCGTGACCCACTTGCCGTTGGTGCCCAGGGCCCAGTCGCGCATGTGGTCGATGGCGGCGTTGGCGGCAGAAGCAGCCGACGACAGGCCGCGTGCTTCGATGATGGCCGCGCCGCGCTTGCCGACGGTCGGAAGGAAGGTGTTGGCGTTCCATTCCTGGTCGTTGATCATCTTGGCGACGCTTTCGCCGTTGATGGTGGCGAAGCGGTAGTCGGCGTACATCGTGGGCGAGTGGTTGCCCCAGACGGTGAGCTTCTCGATGTCGGCCACGGCCTTGCCGGTCTTGGCGGCGATCTGGCTGGCGGCGCGGTTGTGGTCCAGGCGCAGCATGGCGGTGAAGTTCTTGCGCGGCAGGTCGGGTGCGCTCTTCATGGCGATGTAGGCGTTGGTGTTGGCCGGGTTGCCGACCACAAGCACCTTGACATTGCGGCTGGCAACGGCGTTCAGCGCCTTGCCCTGTGCCGTGAAGATGGCGCCGTTAACGGCCAGCAGTTCGGCACGTTCCATGCCGGGGCCGCGGGGACGCGAACCGACGAGCAGGGCGTAGTCGGCATCCTTGAAGGCGGTCATCGGGTCGCCGTGGGCTTCCATGCCGGCCAGCAGCGGGAAGGCGCAGTCGTCCAGTTCCATCATCACGCCCTTGAGCGCCTTCTGGGCCTTCTCGTCGGGGATTTCAAGCAGTTGCAGGATGACCGGCTGGTCTTTGCCGAGCATTTCGCCGGAAGCGATACGGAACAACAGGGCGTAACCGATTTGACCGGCGGCACCGGTAACGGCAACGCGGACAGGCTTTTTGCTCATGGGAAGACTCCAGAAGGTGGTGAAACGGGGTCGGCGCTCTCGTGGGGCGCCAAGGTCCGACGGGGGAAACAGTGTCCCGCGGCGCGAGACCGGCCCGCATTTTAAGCCGATTCAATGAGCCTCGTCTTATGTCTTATATAAGATATCCTCGGGGGCGACGCCAAGGCGCACCCCACCGCTGCCATGAACACCCCCACCGCCCTCGACGAGCCCCCTACGCCGTCTACGCCGTCCTTCAGCCCGCTCTACCAGCAGATCAAGACATTGATCCTGCAGAGCCTGCAGGCGGGCGAGTGGAAGCCGGGCGAACCCATTCCGAGCGAAATGGACCTGGCCGTGCGCTATCGCGTGAGCCAGGGCACGGTGCGCAAGGCCATCGACGAACTCTCGGCTGAAAACCTGGTGGTGCGGCGCCAGGGCAAGGGCACCTTCGTCGCCACGCATGCCGAGCAGCATGTGCAGTACCGCTTCCTCAAGCTGGTGCCCGATGCGGGCGACCCGAACATCGAAGGCCCCGCCGAACGCACGATCGTCGACTGCAAACGCCTGCGCGCGTCGGCCGACGTGGCGCGCGCGCTCGGCCTTCGCACCGGCGACGCCGTGCTGCAGGTGCGCCGCGTGCTCGCCTATGCGAGCGTGCCGACCATCCTGGAAGACCTCTGGCTGCCCGGCGCGCCCTTCAAGGGGCTCACGGCCGAGCGCCTGCGCGCATGGCCCGGCCCGATGTATGCGCTCTTCGAAACCGAGTTCGGCGTGCGCATGGTGCGCGCCGAAGAAAAAATCCGTGCGGTGCTGCCCGATGCGGAGCAAGCTGCGCTGCTCGCGGTGACGTCGCAGATGCCGTTGCTGAGCGTCGAACGCGTGGCGCACACGTATCACGACATGCCGATGGAGCTGCGCCGAGGCCTCTATCGCACCGACACGCACCACTATCGCAACCAGCTCGGCTGACGACGCATCGACATGGACCACCGAACCGACCGCCTCGAAGCGCCCGCACTGCGTGCACAACACGCTACGAAGTCAATAGCATCCGACTGCTGCGGTGCGCCGACTCGAACGCGTCCGATACGCAATGGTGCATTGCAATAGAATTTTGCGTTGTTTGCATTTCCGCAGAAGAGAAACAAAAGCGTTCGCTCTCAGAACAAGCCACCAACAAGCCACGAAAGCCCCTCAATGACAGAGCTTGCATCTCCCCCCCGGCCACCGCGTCGCGAATTCCGAAACATCAATGCGTTCACCGATCTCACGACCTACCGGCTCCCGCCGGCCGGCATCGTGTCGATCCTGCACCGCGTCAGCGGCGTGCTGATGTTCCTGTTGCTGCCGTTCATCATCTGGATGTTCGACACCTCGCTCTCTTCGGACTATTCGTTCGCCAAATTCAAGGCCGCATTCAACAGCGGCCTTGGTTTCGTTCCGGGATGGTTTTTCAAGCTCGTCGCGCTCGCGCTGATCTGGGCCTACCTGCACCACTTCATCGCGGGCCTGCGCCACCTTTGGATGGACGTGAGCCACGCCGCCGTGACCAAGGAATTCGGTCACACCTCCGCGCTCTTCACGCTGGGCGCGAGCATCATCCTCACGCTGGCGCTGGGCGCCAAGCTGTTCGGCCTGTACTGAGAAGGAGCCACCCATGTCTGTGAATTACGGCTCCAAGCGCATCGTCGTCGGCGCTCATTACGGTTTGCGCGACTGGCTCAGCCAGCGCATCACGGGCGGCCTGATGGCGCTCTTCACGGTCATCCTGCTCGCGCAGATGATCTTCACGCGCGGCCCCATCGGCTACGACCTCTGGGCCGGCATCTTCGCCGCGCAGTGGATGAAGGTGCTGACCTTCTCCGTGATCGTCTCCCTGCTCTATCACGTGTGGGTCGGCATGCGCGACGTGTGGATGGACTATGTCCAGCCCGTCGGCATCCGTCTTGTGCTGCAAATTTTCACCATCGTCTGGCTTGTCGGTTGTGCGGGTTGGGCCATTCAAGTGCTTTGGAAGATCTGACCTGACATCCCCACCATGACCTATACAAAAGAACAAATCACCAAGCGCAAGTTCGACGTCGTGATCGTCGGCGCCGGCGGCTCCGGCATGCGCGCCTCGCTGCAACTGGCACGCGCCGGCCTCAACGTAGCCGTGCTTTCCAAGGTGTTCCCCACGCGTTCGCACACCGTCGCCGCGCAAGGCGGCGTGGGCGCATCGCTCGGCAACATGAGCGAGGACAACTGGCACTACCACTTCTACGACACGATCAAGGGCTCCGACTGGCTCGGCGACCAGGACGCGATCGAGTTCATGTGCCGCGAAGCGCCGAAGGTCGTGTACGAGCTCGAGCACTTCGGCATGCCCTTCGACCGCAACCCCGACGGCACGATCTACCAGCGCCCGTTCGGCGGCCACACGGCCAACTACGGCGAGAAGCCCGTGCAGCGCGCCTGCGCCGCGGCCGACCGCACCGGCCACGCGATGCTGCACACGCTCTATCAAAAGAACGTCGAGGCGCGCACCCAGTTCTTCGTCGAATGGATGGCGCTGGACCTCATCCGTGACGACGAAGGCGATGTGGTCGGCGTGACCGCGCTCGAAATGGAAACCGGCGACCTGCACATCCTGCAGGCCAAGACCGTGCTGCTGGCCACCGGCGGCGCGGGCCGCATCTTTCAGGCCTCGACCAATGCCTTCATCAACACCGGCGACGGTTTGGGCATGGCGGCGCGCTCGGGCATTCCGCTGCAGGACATGGAGTTCTGGCAGTTCCACCCGACCGGCGTGGCCGGCGCGGGCGTGCTGCTGACCGAAGGCTGCCGCGGCGAAGGCGCCATCCTGCTGAACAGCAACGGCGAACGCTTCATGGAGCGCTATGCGCCCACGCTGAAGGACCTGGCACCGCGCGACTTCGTCTCGCGCTCGATGGACCAGGAAATCAAGGAAGGCCGAGGCTGCGGTCCCAACAAGGACTACGTGCTGCTCAAGCTCGACCACCTGGGCGCCGACACCATCCACAAGCGCCTGCCTTCGGTGTACGAGATCGGCGTCAACTTCGCCAACGTCGACATCACGAAGGAACCGATTCCCGTCGTGCCGACCATCCACTACCAGATGGGCGGCATCCCGACCAACATCAACGGCCAGGTCGTCATCCAGAAGGGCGAGGACAATAGCGCCGTGGTGAACGGCCTCTACGCGGTGGGCGAATGCTCCTGCGTGAGCGTGCACGGCGCGAACCGCCTGGGCACGAACTCGCTGCTCGACCTCTTGGTGTTCGGCCGCGCGGCCGGCAACCACATCGTCGAGTTCAACGACAAGCTGAAGGAACACAAGGAACTCCCGAAGGATGCGGCCGACCGCACGCTGGAGCGCCTGAACCGCCTCGAATCGACCACCACCGGCGAATACGCGCAGGACGTGGCCGGCGAAATCCGCGCCGTCATGCAGCAGCACGCCGCGGTGTTCCGCAAGCAAGCCTCGATGGACGAAGGCGTGGTCAAGATCGCCGCCGTGCGCGAGCGCGTCAATTCGATCGGCCTGAAGGACAAGTCCAAGGTGTTCAACACCGCGCGCATCGAAGCGCTGGAAGTCGACAACCTGATCGAAGTGGCGCAGGCCACGATGGTCTCGGCCGCCGCCCGCCGCGAATGCCGCGGCGCCCACACGGTGGAAGACTACGAGCGTCCCGCGGACGACCCGGTCGCACCGCTCGGCCGCGACGACGCCAACTGGATGAAGCACACGCTCTGGTACAGCCAGGACAACCGCCTCTCGTACAAGCCGGTCAAGCTGCAGCCGCTCACGGTGGCCTCGGTTCCGCCGAAGGTCCGCACGTTCTAAGTCACGGCTCACAGTCAGCCAATAAAAGCATTCACAAGGTCACTACGATGAAGCGCACATTCCAGATCTACCGCTACGACCCGGACAAGGACGCCAAGCCCTACATGCAGACCATCGAGATCGAACTCGACGGCCACGAACGCATGCTGCTGGACGCCCTGATGAAGCTCAAGGCGCAGGACCCGACGCTGTCGTTCCGCCGCTCGTGCCGCGAAGGCGTCTGCGGCTCCGACGCGATGAACATCAACGGCAAGAACGGCCTGGCCTGCCTCACCAACATGCTCACGCTCAAGGGCACGATCGTGTTGAAGCCGCTGCCGGGCCTGCCCGTCATTCGCGACCTGATCGTGGACATGACGCAGTTCTTCAAGCAGTACAACTCGATCAAGCCGTACCTGCAGAACGACAACGTGCCGCCTGAGAAGGAGCGCCTGCAGTCGCCCGAAGAGCGCGAAGAGCTCAACGGCCTGTACGAATGCATCCTGTGCGCGAGCTGCTCCACGAGCTGCCCGAGCTTCTGGTGGAACCCCGACAAGTTCGTGGGCCCGGCAGGCCTCTTGCAGGCCTACCGCTTCATCGCCGACAGCCGCGACGAAGCCACCGCCGAGCGCCTGGACAACCTGGAAGACCCGTACCGCCTGTTCCGCTGCCACACGATCATGAACTGCGTCGACGTGTGCCCGAAGAACCTGAACCCCACCAAGGCCATCGGCAAGATCAAGGAATTGATGGTGCGTCGCGCCATCTGATCCTTCTTCAAGAAGAAACCACCATGCAAACCGCCGACGAACTCCAGCAGCCGCTCAGCGAACGTGCGCTGAGCAAGCTGAAATGGCGTTGCCGGCGCGGCCTGCTCGAAAACGACCTGTTCATCGCCCGCTTTTTCGAGCGGCACGAATCCCACATGACCAATGGTCAAGCGGGAGCGATGGAGACATTGATGGACCTGTCGGACAACGACCTCCTCGACCTTTTGCTGCGCAGGAAGGAGCCCGAGCCCGAATGGGCCGGTGCCGAGGTGGTCGCATTGCTGCAATTGATGCGCACCGACGGCGCCCAGCGCCCCGCAATTTCTCCTTCGTCCTGAATCCTCCTCTGAAAGTAAATCGAAATGAAAGCATCCGATACCAAGGCCACGCTGTCGTTCAGCAACGGCGGCGACAGCGTCGAACTGCCGATCTACAAGGGCACCGTCGGCCCCGACGTGATCGACATCCGCAAGCTGTACGCACAGACCGGCATGTTCACCTATGACCCGGGCTTCATGTCGACCGCCGCCTGCCAGTCGGCCATCACCTACATCGATGGCGACAAGGGCGAGCTGCTGTACCGCGGCTACCCCATCGAGCAGCTCGCGACCAACTGCGACTTCCTGGAAACCTGCCACCTGCTGCTGTACGGTGAACTGCCCGACGCCGGCAAGAAGGCCAACTTCACCAAGCTCGTGACGAACCACACGATGGTGAACGAGCAGATGCAGTTCTTCCTGCGCGGCTTCCGCCGTGATGCCCATCCAATGGCCATCATGACCGGCTTGGTGGGCGCGCTGTCGGCCTTCTATCACGACAGCACGGACATCAACAATCCCGAGCACCGCGAGATCGCCGCGATCCGCCTGATCGCGAAGATGCCCACGCTCGTGGCCATGGCCTACAAGTACACGATCGGCCAGCCGTACATGTACCCGAAGAACGACCTGAGCTACGCCGGCAACTTCCTGCACATGATGTTCGCCACGCCCTGCGAGGAGTACAAGGTGAACCCGGTGCTCGAGCGCGCGCTCGACCGCATTTTCATCCTGCACGCAGACCACGAGCAGAACGCCTCGACCTCGACCGTGCGCCTGTGCGGCTCGTCGGGCACCAACCCCTTCGCAGCCATTGCGGCCGGCGTGGCCTGCCTCTGGGGCCCGGCCCACGGCGGCGCGAACGAAGCAGCGCTCAACATGCTGTACGACATCCAGCGCGAAGGCGGCGTGGAAAAGATCGGCGAGTTCATCAAGAAGGTCAAGGACAAGAACTCGAACGTCAAGCTCATGGGCTTCGGCCACCGCGTGTACAAGAACTACGACCCGCGCGCCAAGCTGATGCAGGAAACCTGCAACGAAGTGCTGACCGAGTTGGGCCTGGAGCAAGACCCGCTGTTCAAGCTGGCCAAGGAACTGGAAAAGATCGCCCTCGAAGACGAGTACTTCGTCTCGCGCAAGCTCTACCCGAACGTGGACTTCTACTCAGGCATCGTGCAGCGCGCCATCGGCATCCCGGTGCCGCTGTTCACCGCGATCTTCGCGCTGGCCCGCACGGTCGGCTGGATCGCCCAGCTGAACGAAATGATCGGCGACCCCGAGTACAAGATCGGCCGCCCGCGCCAGTTGTTCGAAGGTTCGCCCAAGCGCGATGTGAAGCCGATTTCGGCCCGCTGAGCGGTTCGCGAAACCCTCGCCCCTCAAAAAAGCTGCCTTCGCAGGCTGTGTAAATAGTCTGCATTGAGTCCGCGAGATATGCCCCTCAGGCGTTTGTCTGAGGGGCATTTTTCATTGGAGGCTGACCAATGGGACATCGACACGGGCAGCACCGAGGGCAAGCAATGCTGTTTCCTCTGATGCTCGATGAACTGGTGGGGCGGGACGCGTTGGTTCGAGTGGTGGACGCTTGGGTGCAGGCGCTGGATTTGAAGGCACTGGGCTTTGCCAAGGCGCAAACGCAGCGCCTGGGTACACCGCCCTACGACCCGGGCGATCTGCTGCGGCTGTACATCTGGGGCTACCTGAGCGCGATCCGCTCCTCGCGGGCACTGGAGCGCGAGTGCCATCGCAACGTGGAGTGCATGTGGCTGCTGGGGCGCCTGGCACCGGATCACAAGACGATCGCCGAGTTCAGGCGCCAGAACACGGCTGCCTTGGTGGCCAGCTGCGCGGCGTTCGTGCAGTTCGCGCGCCAGAGCCGGCTGATCCGGGGCAGCACGGTGGCCATCGATGGCACGAAGGTGCAGGCGGCGGCCTCGCGCAAGGCGGTGGTGGGCCAGCGCGAGCTGGCGGCCCAGGCGCAGCGCAACGCGCAGGAGATTGCCGCCTACCTGCGGCTGCTGGACAGCCAGGACAGCGACGATGACCAAGGCGGCGAAGGGCCTGGCGGCGGCCCTGGCGCGCCAGATGAAGTGCGCGCCGCCCTCAAGCGCCTGAAGGCCCAGGGCCGAGCCATTGCCAACGAGGCGCAGCAGCTCATGCGCAGCGGCGCGAGCACCGTGGTGCGTGGCGAGCCCGAGGCACGTCCGATGCGCAGTCTGAACAGCCAGCCGGGCTACAACCTGCAAACGGCGGTGGAGACGCAAAGCCACCTGATCGTGGCCCATGAGGTGGTCTGCGAGGTGAGCGATCAGCGCCAGTTGCAGCCCATGGCCGAGGCGGCCAGCAGGGTCCTGGAGCAGCCCTGCACGGTGGTGGCCGACGCGGGCTATGCCAATGGGCAGCAGATCGCGGCGCTGCAGGCCCAAGGCATCACCAGTTACGTGGCGGTCAACCGTTCGGTGAACAACCAAGGCGATGGAAGCCTGTACCAGCCAAGTGCCTTCGTCTATGACGCAACCAGCGACAGCTTCACCTGCCCGGCGGGCCAGTTGCTCCAACGCAAGCAGCTCTCGCGCAAAAACAAGATGGTGATCTATGCCGCGCAGCAAAGCGACTGCGCCGACTGCCAGCGCAAGGCCCAGTGCACCACGGCCAAGCAGCGCTTCGTCTCGCGCCACCTGTACGAAGAGGCATTGCAGGCCAATGCGAGCAGATTGGCCGCGCAGCCCTGGATGATGGCGCTCAGGCGCCAGACGGTGGAACACCCCTTCGCCAGCATCAAGCACCTGATTCTGGGCAATGCCCGGCTGCTGATGAGGCACACGAGCGGAGCGCGCGCCGAGTTCAGCCTGGCAGTGATGGCCTACAACCTCAAGCGGGTGTTCAACATGAAGGGCGCCGCCTGGATGCACCAGGCGCTGCGGGGCTGAGGCCCTTCGCGCATTTGCTCGCCCAATGAAAAATGCCCCGCTATCGCGGGGCATCTCGACTCAAGCGGCCAGCAGACTATTTACACAGCCTGTTCGGGCAGCTTTTTTATTGCCCGTTCGAGATGCCTCTCTTCGCAGGCCGGCAGCAATGCCATCTCAGATGACGATGGTGACAGCAGGAAATAGGTAAGAAAATAGCCGTCTCATCGCAAAACGCGATGCCCCACACCCCATGAGCACCTCCGAACGCAACTTTGCCCGCCGCATCGACCTCACGTCGTTGCAGTTGTTCGTGGCCGTGTGCGAGCTGGGCAGCATCGGCCGTGCAGCGGAGCGCGAATTCATCGCGGCATCGGCCATCAGCAAGAGGCTGTCGGACCTCGAGGCCACGCTCGGCACCACCCTGCTCTACCGCCATGCGCGCGGCGTCGATCTCACGCCCGCGGGCGAAAGCCTCCTGCACCACGCTCGCTCGGTGCTCTACAGCCTCGAGAAGATGCAAGGCGAGCTCAGCGAATACGCGGACGGCGTGCGCGGCCATGTGCGGGTGCACGCCAACATCTCGGCCATCGTGCAGTTCCTGCCCGAGGACCTGGGCGTTTTCACGCGGGCGCATGAAGCCATCAAGATCGACCTCGAGGAGCACCTGAGCAGCGAGGTGATCCGCGCGGTGCAGGAAGGCGCGGCCGACCTCGGCGTGTGCCATGTGGCGGGCGGCGCGGGCGAGTTGCAGAGCCTGTCGTACCGGCACGACCGCCTCGCGCTGATCGTGCCCATGGGGCATGCGCTGGCGTCGCAAGGCGCCGTCGACTTCATCGACTCGCTGGACTTCGACCACGTCGGCCTGCACACCAATAGCTCGATCTACGTCGCGATGCACGAAGCGGCGCTGGGCGCGGGGCGCAGCGTCAAGCTGCGCATCCACGTCACCGGCCTCGATGCCATGTGCCGGATGATCGAAAACGGCCTGGGCATCGGCGTGATGCCGCAGCGCGCCTTCGAACTCATGCAGAACGGCATCGGCCGAAGGCTCGTGAGCATGACGCTCAACGACGCCTGGGCGGCGCGCGAAATCCGCCTCGTGGCGCGCGACTTCTCCACGCTGCCGGTGGCGGCGCGCACGCTGGTGAACCACCTGCACGCGGCGGCCGATTCTGCCGACGCCCCCGAACAACTCGCGGCCCGGGCCGCATAGACAGACAATCCATTTCCCCACGAAAGAAGAGACCGACATGGCACGCACGCTCTACGACAAGATCTGGGACGAACACGTCGTCCACACCGAGGAAGACGGCACCGCGATCCTCTACATCGACCGCCACCTGGTGCACGAAGTCACCAGCCCGCAAGCCTTCGAAGGCCTGCGCGAAGCGGGCCGGAAGCTCTGGCGCATCAGCTCGGTGGTGGCCACGGCCGACCACAACACGCCGACCACTGGCTGGGAGCGCGGCTACGAAGGCATCGCCGACCCGACCAGCAAGGAGCAGGTCACCACGCTGGACAAGAACATTGCCGAATTCGGCGCCGCCGCTTTCTTTCCGTTCCTGAGCAAGCGCCAGGGCATCGTGCACGTGATCGGCCCGGAGTCGGGCGCAACGCTGCCGGGCATGACGGTCGTCTGCGGCGACTCGCACACCTCCACGCACGGTGCGTTCGGCGCGCTGGCGCACGGCATCGGCACCAGCGAGGTCGAGCACGTCATGGCCACGCAGACGCTGCTGGGCAAGAAGGCGAAGAACATGCTGGTGAAGGTCGAAGGCAAGCTGCCCCTCGGCTGCACGGCCAAGGACATCGTGCTGGCCATCATCGGCAAGATCGGCACCGCCGGCGGCACGGGCTACACCATCGAATTCGCGGGCTCCGCCATTCGCGACCTGAGCATGGAAGGCCGCATGACGGTCTGCAACATGGCGATCGAAGCCGGCGCGCGCGCAGGCCTCGTGGCCGTCGACGAGAAGACCATCAGCTACATCAAGGGCCGACCGCTCGCGCCCACCGGCGTGGAGTGGGACCAGGCCGCGACCTACTGGCGCACGCTGCAGTCCGACCCCGGCGCGGCCTTCGACGCCGTGGTCGAGCTCGACGCCGCGCAGATCCCGCCGCAGGTCACCTGGGGCACCTCGCCCGAGATGGTGGTCGACATCAACGGCCGCGTGCCCGATCCCGACAAGGAAAAGGACACCAGCAAGCGCGGCGCCATCGAGCGCGCGCTGGTCTACATGGGCCTGGAGCCGAACAAGGCGATGAACGACATCTTCATCGACAAGGTGTTCATCGGCTCGTGCACCAACAGCCGCATCGAAGACATGCGCGAAGCCGCCGCGGTCGTGAAGAAGCTCGGCCAGAAGGTCGCCAAGAACGTGAAGCTCGCGATGGTCGTGCCCGGCTCCGGCGTGGTGAAGGAGCAGGCCGAGCGCGAAGGCCTGGACGTGATCTTCAAGGCTGCCGGCTTCGAATGGCGCGAACCCGGCTGCTCGATGTGCCTCGCGATGAACGCCGACCGGCTCGAACCCGGTGAGCGCTGCGCATCGACCTCGAACCGCAACTTCGAAGGCCGCCAGGGCGCCGGTGGCCGCACCCACCTCGTGAGCCCCGCGATGGCCGCCGCTGCCGCCGTGCACGGCCACTTCGTCGACGTGCGCACCTTCGCCTGACCTGGAGACATCACATGCAGAAATTCACCGTGCACAAGGGCCTCGTGGCCCCCATGGACCGCGAGAACGTCGACACCGACGCGATCATTCCCAAGCAGTTTCTCAAGTCGATCAAGAAGACCGGCTTCGGCGTGAACCTGTTCGACGAATGGCGCTACCTGGATGCGGGCTTTCCGGGCCAGGACCCGGCTACCCGCAAGCCGAACCCGGACTTCGTGCTGAACCAGCCGCGCTATGCAGGCGCCTCCGTGCTGCTCGCCCGCAAGAACTTCGGCTGCGGCTCGTCGCGCGAACACGCGCCGTGGGCGCTCGATCAGTACGGCTTTCGCGCGATCATCGCGCCGAGCTACGCGGACATCTTCTTCAACAACAGCTTCAAGAACGGCCTGCTGCCGATCGTGCTGAGCGAGGCGCAAGTGGCGCAGCTGTTCGATGAGGCCTTTGCGTTCCCGGGCTATTCGCTGACCATCGACCTGGAGCGCCAGGTGGTCGTGAAGCCGGACGGCGGCGAGCTCGCGTTCGACGTGCAGGCCTTCCGCAAGTACTGCCTGATCAACGGGCTGGACGACATCGGCCTCACGCTGCGCCACAAGGACAAGATCAAGGCCTTCGAGACCGAGCGCCTGGCGCAAAAGCCCTGGCTCGCGCACACGATGATCTCGTGATCGTTCGCCTCACCATTTCCGCATTCAAAAAACCTCAGACCAACTTATGAAAATCGCAGTTCTCCCGGGTGACGGCATCGGCACCGAAATCGTGGCGGAAGCCGTCAGGGTGCTCGACGTGCTCGACCTGAAGTTCGAGATGGAGTCGGCGCTGGTCGGTGGCGCAGCCTACGAGGCGCACGGCCACCCGCTGCCTGAATCGACGCTCAAGCTCGCCAAGGAATCCGACGCGGTGCTGTTCGGCGCGGTCGGCGACTGGAAGTACGACAAGCTCGACCGGCCGCTGCGTCCCGAGCAGGCCATCCTGGGGCTGCGCAAGAACCTGGGGCTCTTCGCGAACTTCCGGCCGGCGATCTGCTACGAAGAACTGGTCGACGCTTCGAGCCTGAAGCCCGAACTGATCGCGGGGCTGGACATCCTCATCATTCGCGAACTGACCGGCGACATCTACTTCGGCCAGCCGCGCGGCCGCCGCATCGCGACGGATGGGCACTTTCCAGGCGCCGAGGAAGCCTTCGACACGATGCGCTACTCGCGTCCCGAAATCGAGCGCATCGGGCGCGTGGCCTTCGACGCGGCCCGCAAGCGCAGCAAGCGCGTGACCAGCGTCGACAAGAACAACGTGCTGGAAACCTCGCAGCTATGGAAAGACGTGATGCTCGACATCGCGAAGGAATATCCGGACGTGGAACTCGACCACATGCTGGTCGACAACGCAGCCATGCAGCTCGTGAAGGCGCCCAAGAAATTCGACGTGGTGGTCACCGGCAACATGTTCGGCGACATCCTCTCGGACGAGGCCGCGATGCTCACCGGCTCGATCGGCATGCTGCCTTCGGCGTCGCTCAATTCGAGCAACCAGGGCCTGTACGAGCCGAGCCACGGCAGCGCGCCTGACATTGCCGGCAAAGGGGTTGCCAATCCTTTGGCTACAATCCTGTCCGCTGCCATGATGCTCCGCTTTTCACTCAACGAACCTGAAGCTGCCGACCGTATCGAGTCGGCGGTCAAGGACGTGCTCGCTTCCGGCCTGCGCACGGGTGACATCTGGTCAGAAGGTACGAAGCGCGTCGGCACCCGCGAAATGGGCGACGCGGTCGTTGCAGCAATCACCAAAAAGACGATTACCGGCTAACCGCAGCCCGCTTCGTCACGCCCCTCCCCGGCTCGACGAGTCGGGGGCAAGAAAAGACAACTTCTTTCTTTTTCATAAGGGCAAACTGAAATGGCGAACGCATCTCAACCTCTGGTCGGCCTCGTAGGCTGGCGCGGCATGGTCGGCTCGGTCCTGATGGACCGCATGCAGGCCGAAGGCGACTTCGGTCTCATCGAGCCGGTCTTCTTCTCGACTTCCAACGCCGGCGGCAAGGCCCCGGCGATGGCCAAGAACGAAACCGCGCTGAAGGATGCGAACGACATCGACGCCCTGAAGAAGTGCGACATCGTCATCACCTGCCAGGGCGGCGACTACACCAGCGAAGTCTTCCCCAAGCTGCGCGCCGCCGGCTGGACCGGCCACTGGATCGACGCCGCCTCGACCCTGCGCATGCAGGACGACGCGGTCATCGTGCTGGACCCGGTCAACCTGCCCGTGATCCAGAACGCGCTCACCAACGGCGGCAAGAACTGGATCGGCGGCAACTGCACCGTGAGCTGCATGCTCATGGGCGTTGGCGCCCTCTACAAGGCCGGCCTGGTCGAGTGGATGACCAGCATGACCTACCAGGCAGCCTCGGGCGGCGGCGCGCAGCACATGCGCGAGCTGCTGACCCAGTTCGGCACCCTCAACACCGAAGTGCGCGCGCTGCTGGACGACCCCAAGTCGGCCATCCTCGAGATCGATCGCAAGGTGCTGCACAAGCAGCAGAACCTGAGCGCGGCCGAAACGGCCAACTTCGGCGCCCCGCTCGGCGGCTCGCTGATCCCCTGGATCGACAAGGACCTGGGCGACGGCATGTCGAAGGAAGAATGGAAGGCCGGCGCCGAAACCAACAAGATCCTCGGCCAGGGCGCGGGCTTCGGCACCGCCGCCGTGCCGGTCGACGGTTTCTGCGTGCGCATCGGCGCCATGCGCTGCCATAGCCAGGCGCTGACCTTCAAGCTCAAGAAGGACGTGCCCGTGGCCGACATCGAAGCGATGATCGCCGCGGACAACCCCTGGGCCAGCGTGGTGCCGAACACCCGTGAAGCGACCCTCAAGGACCTGACGCCGGTGGCCGTGACGGGCACCATGAACATTCCGGTCGGCCGCATCCGCAAGCTGGCGATGGGCCCCGAATACGTCGGCGCCTTCACCATCGGCGACCAGTTGCTGTGGGGGGCCGCGGAACCGCTGCGCCGCATGTTGCGCATCCTGCTCGAAGCCTGATGCGGGTCGCTCAGGCCTTCGAATCCCGGATTGTTGCAGTTTGGCAACGATAAGTGTGTTCGTAAGTATGCGCGCACTGGGTAGAACAGGCGCATTGCCTTGTCAGCCCGGGGTGATGATGCTAACGTCCTCTTACAAATTCTGGGCCTGAGCCGCCCCTATCAGCATGACAAGACATCTGTTGCCCGCGGCCCGCCCATCGGCCGTTCGCCCCCCCCCATCGTTCAGCGGTTGGCGCCTTTCCATATTGGGTGCGGCCGCCGCCGTGACCCTGGGAATGGCCAGCACCGACGCCAGCGCGTTCACGCTGGGACAGTTGAAGGTGCAATCGGCGCTGGGTGAACCCCTTCGCGCAGAGATCGATGTGACCGAGATCGCGGCCGCCGAAGCGGACGGCCTGAAGATCAACATCGCTACAGCCGAAGCCTTCAAGAACGCAGGCATCCCCTACAACTCGGCATTGAGCGACGTCAAGGCGACGCTGCAGCGCCGCGCGGGCGGCCAGTATGTGGTGCGCCTGAGCGGCAGCCGTCCACTCAGCGACCCCTTCATCGACCTGCTGCTCGAAGCCAACGGCTCTTCGGGCCGCATCGTGCGCGACTACACCGTGCTGCTCGATCCGCCAGTCACGCGACAGGCAGCGGCTCCGGCCGTGCCGATCGCGCCCCAGATCAGCACCCCGGTCGAGCGCCCTGCCGTGGCGGCAGCCCGCGCACGCCGTGAACGTGCCGCGGCCGTCGCATCCGCAGCGCCCCCCGTCGCAGCAGCTGCGCCCGCACCCTCAACCCCGGCCACCGCTCCTGCAGCGGCGGCAGCAACGGCGCCCCGCGCGGGCGGCGAGCAAGTCACGGTTCAGCGCGGCGATACCGCCGGCAAGATTGCCGGTGCCCACAAGCCGGCCGACGTGTCGCTCGACCAGATGCTGGTCGCCCTGCTGCTCGCCAACCCCGATGCGTTCATTGGCGGCAACGTCAACCGCATCAAGGCAGGCGCCGTGCTCGAACTGCCGGGCGCCACCGAAGCGAGCGCCGTTCCCGCCGCCGAGGCACGCCGCACGGTCACTGCGCAAAGCCGTGACTTCGGCAACTACCGCCAGCGCCTTGCAGAGAACGCACCGACGTCGAACGTCGCCGCCGCCAGCCGCAAGGCCTCGGGCAAACTGCAGGCGAACGTCGAAGACCGCAATGCAGCGGCCAGCGCACCCGACAAGCTCACGATTTCGCAAGGCAGCGCCTCCACCCGTGCAGCCGACGAAAAGGTCGCGCAGGCTCGCCAGGCGCAGGAAAGCAGCAACCGCGTGGCGGAGCTGTCCAAGAACATCAACGAGCTGAACAAGCTCAAGGCTGGCGCCGGCTCCTCGGCACCCGCTGCCGCACCAGCACCTGCCGCGCCCGGCATTCCTGTGCCGACGCCATCCCCCAGCGCCACGACGCCGCCGTCAGTCGCCGCCAACCCGGCGCCCGCAGTCGTTGTCCCCACGCCCGCACCTGTGGCAGCACCAGCTCCCGCAGCGGCAGCCGCCGCACCGACGCCTGAGGCAACGGCCGCACCCACGCCTGCGCCAGCAGCGGACCCGGCCGTCACGCCCCCCGCTGCCGCCGCAGTGCCCGCGGCAGCCGCCAGCGCCGCGGTCGCGACGCCTGCACCGGCTGCCGCTCCGAAGCCGGTGGTCAAGGCCGCTCCGCCTCCGCCGCCGGAACGCAGCTTCTTCGAAGAACTGCTCGACAACCCGCTGATGCTCGGCGGCGCCGCGCTGATTGCGCTCCTGGTCGGCTTCCTGCTGTACCGCGTGCTGGGCCGCCGCCGGGAGGAAATGAGCGAAAGCGTGTTCCTCGAGAGCCGCATTCCGAAAGACTCGTTCTTCGGTGCCAGCGGCGGCGAATCGGTCGACACCAAGCACCGCGGCGACTCAAGCGTGTCGTCGCTGTCTTACTCGCCGAGCCAGCTCGATGCGGGCGACGTCGACCCCGTCGCCGAAGCGGACGTCTACCTGGCCTACGGCCGCGACCTGCAAGCCGAGGAAATCCTGCGCGAAGCACTGCGCCTGAACCCGGACCGCACCGCCATCCACCTCAAGCTGCTCGAGATCCACGCCAAGCGCCGCGACGTGCGCGCCTACGAAGGCCTGGCCACCGAAGTGCACAAGCTGACCGGCGGCTCGGGTTCCGACTGGAACCGCGTGGTCGACATGGGCAAGGACCTCGATCCGGGCAACCCGCTGTACGAATCGGGCGCGCCCCGCAGTGCAAGCCAGGCCGAAACGGCCGCCTTCGCAGGCGCCCTGGCGTCCGCCGCCAAGCCGCCGGTCGCCGCAGTGCCGACGCCCGTCGCACCGCCGCCGATCGCCTCGGCCCCGCCGCCGGCCTTCGTGCCTTCCGTGGCACCGCTGGACTTCGACCTGGACCTGAGCCAACCGATGCCGCTGGCACCGGCACCAAGCCACGCACCGGTCGGCGCGAGCCTGCCGAAGTCGGCCTATGCACCCGCTCCGACGACGGCACGCCCCGCAGCACCGCTGTCCAATGGCCATGTGACGCCGCCCGTCGACCTCGAGAACGATTTCGACACGGCCCCCGGCGCCCTCGCGCCCAATACGCGCCCCTTGAACCTGAACGATGCGGACAACACGCGCCCGGCCACGCTGGGCAATGCGTTGCCTGCCGACTCGGGCTTCATCGAGTTCGACATGAGCGCCCTGGCAGGCCTGCCGGCCCGCTCCAACGGCGCGTCCGAACCGGCGCGCGCCGCCAGCTCCTTCGACGACGAAGGCGAAGACAGCCCCCACGCCGTCAAGCTCTCGCTGGCGCGCGAACTGCAAGCCATCGGCGACGTCGAAGGCGCGCGTTCGCTGGTCGAGGAAGTCGAAGCCGAAAGCGCTGGCGACCTCAAGTCGCAAGCCAAGCAACTGCTCGCGGAACTGCGCTGAGCCATTGCTGTTTCCGTTCCTGAATTCGTGAGGCTGGCGCTCGGCATCCGCTACAACGGCCAGGCGTACGAGGGCTGGCAAAGTCAGCGCTCGGGCCGCACGGTGCAGGACAAGCTCGAAGCGGCCCTCGCGAAGTTCGCCGCCGACCCATCAGGGCGTATCGGCACGCTGTGCGCCGGCCGCACCGATGCCGGCGTGCATGCGCTGATGCAGGTGGTGCACTTCGACACCGAGGTCGAACGCGAGCCCTTCTCCTGGATGCGCGGCACCAACCGCTTCCTGCCCGACGACATCGCGGTGCAGTGGGCCCAGCCGGTGCCCGACGAGTTCCATTGCCGCGCCAGTGCCCTCGCGCGCCGCTACCTCTACGTGCTGTCGCAATCGCCGGTGCGGCCGAGCCTGGATTCGGGCCGGGTCGGCTGGTCGATGCATCCGCTCGACGGCGATGCGATGCGCAAAGCCGCCGCCGTGCTCATCGGCACGCATGACTTCAGTTCGTTCCGCGCCTCGGCCTGCCAGGCCAAATCGCCGGTGAAGAATCTGCGCCGCATCGAGATCACGCGGGTCGGTGAAGGCGAGCGCTGCCGCTGGCACTTCGAGTTCGAGGCCGACGCCTTCCTGCACCACATGATCCGCAACCTGATGGGCTGCCTCGTACGCATCGGCCGCGGCGATGAGCGGCCCGAATGGATCGCCGAGGTGCTCGAGGCGCGCAGCCGCAAGGTGGCGGCGCCGACCTTCTCCGCGGATGGCCTGTACTTTCTCGGCCCGTTGTACGACGCCAAGTGGGGTCTGCCGGCCGAGGCCACGCTGCAGGCTGGCGGCGCTCTTTATGATGGCCCGCCATGACGTCATCGCTCCCCCGCACCCGCATAAAGATCTGTGGCCTCACGCGCGAGGCCGACGTGGATGCCGCGGTCGAAGCGGGTGCCGATGCCGTCGGTTTCGTGCTCTACGCCAAAAGCCCTCGCGCCATCACGGCTGAACGTGCCGCCGAACTTGCCGCTCGCCTCCCCCCCTTCATCACGCCAGTGCTGCTGTTCGTGAACGAGGACGCTCCCAAAGTCATAGCGTCGCTTGCCCATGTGAAGGGCGCCATCGCACAGTTCCATGGCGAAGAGACTCCCGAACAGTGCGACGAAGCCACCGGCCCCGGCCTCTTTCGCTACATGCGCGCCGCCCGCATTCCGCTGGGGGCTGCCGGTGCCGGCTTCGACCTCGTAAAATACGCGTCCGATTACTCCCACGCCCAGGCCATCCTGCTCGACGCGCATGTCGAAGGTTATGGCGGTGGCGGCAAGGCTTTCGATTGGTCACTTCTTCCACCCGCCGTCGACGCTCACCTCGTCTTGAGTGGTGGGCTCACACCTGCAAACGTGAGCGATGGCATTCGCATCCTGCGGACGCGCTGCAAGACGCTGTCCGTTGATGTGAGCTCGGGCGTCGAAATCGACGGTCCCGGGAACAAGGGCCTGAAGGACGCCGGAAAGATCCGGCAATTCGTCGCAGCCGTCAGAGCGGCAGACGCCTCGTCCCTCTCCAGTTAGCCGCCGCACCCGATCGTCATTCGGGCTGCGGCCCAACGATCGAGAACCATGCAAAGCAATTTCCAGGACTATCAGCAACCCGACGCCACCGGCCACTTCGGCAACTACGGCGGCACCTTCGCGAGCGAAACGCTCACCCACGCGATCAACGAGCTGCGCGAGGCGTACGCCAAGTTCAAGGACGATCCGGCGTTCCTCGCCGAATTCCATTACGAGCTGAAGCACTTCGTCGGCCGGCCCTCGCCGATCTACCACGCCGCGCGCACCAGCCGCGAAATGGGCGGCGCGCAGATCTACCTCAAGCGTGAAGACCTCAACCACACTGGCGCGCACAAGATCAACAACGTGATCGGCCAGGCGATGCTCGCGCGGCGCATGGGCAAGCCTCGCGTGATCGCCGAGACCGGGGCCGGCCAGCACGGCGTGGCCACTGCCACGATCTGCGCGCGCTACGGCCTCGAATGCGTGGTCTACATGGGCAGCCAGGACGTGAAGCGCCAGAGCCCCAACGTCTACCGCATGAACCTGCTGGGCGCGACCGTGGTGCCGGTCGAATCGGGCAGCAAGACGCTGAAGGACGCGCTCAACGAGGCGATGCGCGACTGGGTCACGAACGTGGAAAACACCTTCTACATCATCGGCACCGTGGCCGGCCCGCACCCCTATCCGACGATGGTGCGCGACTTCCAGAGCGTGATCGGCACCGAGTGCATCGACCAGATGCCCGCCATGCTCGCGGCCGACGGCATCACCGGCGAGGCCGAGGGCAAGCAGCCCGACGTGGTGGTCGCCTGCGTGGGCGGCGGCAGCAATGCGATCGGCATCTTCCACCCCTACATTCCGTTCGCCGGCACCCGGCTCATCGGCGTGGAAGCGGCGGGCGAAGGCCTGGACAGCGGCAAGCACGCCGCCTCGATCCTGCGCGGCAGCCCCGGCGTGCTGCACGGCAACCGCACCTACCTGCTGCAGAACGAGGACGGCCAGATCACCGAGACCCACAGCATCAGCGCCGGCCTCGACTATCCCGGCGTCGGCCCGGAGCACGCGCACCTGGCCGACATCGGCCGTGCCGAGTACGTCGGCGTCACCGACGTCGAGGCGCTCGAAGCCTTCCACTACCTGTGTCGAACGGAGGGCATCATTCCCGCGCTCGAATCCAGCCATGCCGTGGCCTATGCGCTGAAGCTTGCGAAAACCATGCGCCCCGACCAGTCGATCCTGGTGAACCTCTCGGGCCGCGGCGACAAGGACATCGGCACCGTCGCCGACCTGTCGGGCGTCGATTTCTACGACCGGCCTTCGATGCGCGGTCTGAGCGTGAAGGGAGGCAAGTGATGAGCCGCATTGCCGCCACCTTCAAGACGCTTGAGGCGCAGGGCCGCAAGGCGCTGATTCCGTACGTCACCGCCGGCTTCCCCTTCGCCGACATCACGCCCGAGCTGATGCACGGCATGGTCGAGGCAGGCGCCGACGTGATCGAGCTGGGCGTGCCCTTCTCCGACCCCATGGCCGACGGCCCCGTGATCCAGAAGGCCGGCGAGGCCGCGCTGGCGCTGGGCATCGGCATGAAGCAGGTGCTCGCCATCGTGGCGGCTTTCCGCCAGAAGGACGCGACCACGCCGGTCGTGCTGATGGGCTACGCGAACCCGGTCGAGCGCTACGACCTCGTGCACGGCAAACAAGCCTTCATCCGCGATGCGTCGGCGGCCGGCGTCGATGGCCTGCTGGTCGTCGACTACCCGCCCGAGGAATGCGAGGCCTTCGCCGCCGACCTGAAGGCGGCGAACATCGACCTGATCTTCCTGCTGGCGCCCACGAGCACCGACGAGCGCATGGCGCAGGTCGCGCGCATCGCGAGCGGCTACGTCTACTACGTGTCGCTCAAGGGCGTGACAGGCGCTGGCCACCTCGATACCGAGGCGGTCGGCCAGATGATCCCGCGCATCCGCCGGCATGTGAGCATCCCGGTCGGCGTGGGCTTCGGCATCCGCGACGCCCGCACCGCGCAGGCGGTCGGTTCGGCGGCGGACGCCGTCGTGATCGGCACCAAGATCATCCAGCTGATCGACGGGCAACCGCGCGAGAACGTGGTGCCCGCGGTGCGCGAATTCCTCGCCGGCATCCGCGAGGCGCTGGACGCCCTGCCGGCGGCTACCCCCAAAAATGCGGCTGGCCGATAATCTCGGTTGCCCTCACCCCCAGCCCCTCTCCTTCCAAGGAGAGGGGAGCTAATTCCGGAGTCCTATGAGCTGGCTTGAAAAACTGCTACCCGCCAAGATCGCACAAACCGACCCTGCCGAGCGCCGCCAGGTGCCCGAGGGCCTGTGGATCAAATGCCCGGCCTGCGAGACGGTGCTCTACAAAACCGACCTGGAACACAACCAGAACGTCTGCCCGAGTTGCAGCCACCATCACCGCATCGGCGCCCGCGCGCGGCTCGACGCGTTCCTCGACGCCGAAGGCCGCTACGAAGTCGGCCAGGAAGTGCTCCCGGTCGACGCCCTCAAGTTCAAGGACAGCCGCAAGTACCCCGAGCGCCTGAAGGAAGCCCTGGAAAACACCGGCGAGACCGACGCGCTGGTCGTCATCGGCGGTTCGGTCCACAGCATCAACGTGGTCGTCGCCTGCTTCGAATTCGAATTCATGGGCGGCAGCATGGGCAGCGTGGTCGGCGAGCGCTTCGTGCGCGGCGTCGAGACCGCCATCGAGCAGAAGGTACCGTTCATCTGCTTCACCGCCACCGGCGGCGCGCGCATGCAGGAAGGCCTGCTCTCGCTGATGCAGATGGCCAAGACCAATGCCGCGCTCACGCGCCTGGCGAAAAAGGGCCTGCCCTACATCAGCGTGCTGACCGACCCGACCATGGGCGGCGTGAGCGCCGGCTTCGCCTTCGTGGGCGATGTGGTCATCGCCGAACCCAAGGCGCTGATCGGCTTTGCCGGCCCGCGCGTGATCGAATCGACCGTGCGCGTGACGCTGCCCGAAGGCTTCCAGCGCGCCGAGTTCCTGCAGACCAAGGGCGCGATCGACTTCATCAGCGACCGGCGCGAACTGCGCAAGACGATTGCCAGCACGCTCGCGATGCTGCTGCGCCAGCCAGCCGACGCGGTGAGCTGAACGACGCGCACGAAACGCGACAAGCCAAAGCAAAAGGGCCTGGGTGCAATGCACCCGGGCCCTTTTTGTTTGTTTTTTGCTGGCTGCGGCTCAGAAAGTCAGTTGATAGGCAAACACCAGCAGATTGCTCAACACGATCGCAATTACCTGCAGCACCACGATGGCGGCAAGGGGCCGACAGGTCCACGCCGCCGATCAGCGGGATGAAGCGGCGGAATGGCCGCACCAGCGGGTCCGCCAAACGGGAAATCAGGTCGAGCAGCATAGGCGACGCGCCCGGCACCCACGACAGCACGGCATAGACCACCAGGAGCGCGGTCAGCCCCGAGATCGCGAGCTGCAGCAATCCCACGAGCGACACCAGCGGCAAGGTGGCGATGCGGCCGAGATTGCCGATCAGGAGCCACAGCAGCAGGAACTTCAGCAGCACCAGCAGCCAGGCGGCGATCAGGCTCGCCAGGTCCCAGCGCTTGACCGAAGGCACGATGCGCCGCAGCGGCAGCACGATCCAGTCGGTGATCGCGAAGATGAAGCGGCCGAGCGGGTTGCCGAACGGCACCCGGTGGTACTGCATGTACAGGCGCAAGAGGCAGGCGCCGCCGAGCAGGCCGACGATCACGTCGAGGAGGAAAGAAGGTATCTGGTACAACATGTCGATTGGGAGAAAGGTGCAGTTGCACGACTGCTCCGATTCTGGCCCACAAGCGCCTCGCGGCCACCCACCTGCCCCACAGAACACCATGCCTTTGCTGAGCGTTGTCCTTCCTACCTTCAACAGCGGCGAGTTCGTCGTCGAAACGCTCCAGTCGCTGCTGGCCCAGACCTTCTCCGATTTCGAACTGCTCATCATGGACGACGCAAGCTCGGACGGCACCTGGGAGCGCCTGGCCAACTTCGACGATCCGCGCATCAGCCGGCATCGCAACGGCTGCAACGTCGGTCTGCCCACCAACATGAACATCGCCATGGCAATGGCGAAGGGCAAGTATCTGGCGCGTGTGGACCACGACGACTGCGCATTGCCCGAGCGGTTCGCCCTGCAAGTAGGCTTTCTGGAGAAGAACCCCGACATCACCGTCGTAGGCAGCCAGCTGGAGCACTTTCACGACGAGGCAGGCGTCACCGGCCTACCGCTCGACGATGCCACGATCAAGGCGCGCATGGTGGAAGGTGCCAACTATCTGGCGAACCAAAGCACGCTCGGGCGTCTGGACTTCTACCGCGCGCACGCACTTCAGTTCGACCCGAACCTCTACGTCGTCGACGACCTGGGTTTCTGGATGGACTGCATGCTGCACGGTGCGCGCTTCGCCAACCTGCCCGAGCCACTGACACGCTACCGCATTCACCCGAACATGACGTCGCGCACGTTGCGTCTGGATCGGCTCTATGCCTCGAAGGACCGGATTTATCGACGCTTCCTGCCGCTGCTGTTTCCGCAATTGCGGGGACACGATTGCGAGCAGCTGTTGGCCCTGTACCGACGTGCAGAGGATATGCCCCAGACGCTGGCCCATCTGGTGAACCTGCACCGCGCGGCCCGCGTCGCTCTGTCCGAGATCGACACTCGCTGGGGTCAAAGCGCGGATGGCTGCCGGACGTCGATCATCAACCTGTTAAACCGCGCGCGACAGGGTTTTGAGGCGCGCGGGATACTGGGCTCAGAACACGCGACAGTTCTCGATTTGATCTTTCAATCTCATTGACTTCGGCATCACGGCCCAACCCTCAACGTGCCCATTCCTCTTTTCCCGCTTGGAACAGTCTTGTTTCCCGGCGGCCTGCTCCCACTGCGCATCTTCGAGGTGCGTTATCTCGACATGGTCGGCAAATGCCGCAAGGCCGACGCGCCATTCGGCGTGGTCAGCCTCACGAGCGGCAGCGAGGTCCGCAAGGCCGGCGCCGATGCGGAGAGCTTCGCGGCCGTCGGCACGCTCGCCGTCATCCGCGAATTCGAATCGCCGCAAAGCGGTTTGCTGCAAATCGAATGCATTGGCACCCAGCGCTTTCGCGTTCGCAGCACCGAGTTGCAGAAGCACGGCCTGTGGGTCGCCGAGGTGGAGGCGGTGATCGAAGACGTCGCGCTCGAAATCCCGGACGACCTCAAGCACACGGCCAGTGCACTGCGGCGCTTGGTCGACACGCTCGAAGAACGCCGCCGGGCCCAGGGCGCCAAGACGGTGCGGCTGCCCATCGGCGAGCCCTACCGGTTCGACGACTGCGGCTGGGTCGCGAACCGCTGGTGCGAGCTGGTGCCGATGCAGCTCGAGCTGCGGCAGCGGCTGATGGAGCTCGACAGCCCGCTGATGCGGCTCGAGCTGGTGAGTGATCTGCTCGCACGCACGGGCATCGCTGAATAGTTCGCTATATTTTCCGTAGCGCATCGCGCAGGATTGGCGGGCGCTTTGAGCCAGTTTCATTCGAATCTGATCGGCTAAAATCCCGGGCTCGCGCACGCTCCCGTTGCGCCTCACCCGCTCCCCATGTCCGATCACCTGACCCCTCCCATTCCTACGCTCGCTGCAGCCCCTGTCGCAGCCCCCGCCGTCGACGACAACAAGCTCATCGCCGAACGCCGCGAAAAGCTCAAGCTGCTGCGCACCGCGCAGGTCGAGGGCAAGGGCGTCGCGTTTCCCAACGACTTCAAGCCGGGCCATCGCGCCGCGGCGCTCGTCGCGGCGCACGATGCGGTCGAAGCCGAAGCGCTCGAGGCACAAGCCATTTCCGTCAGCGTGGCGGGCCGCATGATGCTCAAG
This sequence comes from Variovorax sp. W1I1, assembly GCF_030815625.1. Classification (NCBI taxonomy): domain Bacteria; kingdom Pseudomonadati; phylum Pseudomonadota; class Betaproteobacteria; order Burkholderiales; family Comamonadaceae; genus Variovorax; species Variovorax sp. W1I1. Next base: position 4,419,582 of record NZ_JAUSWZ010000001.1, read on the forward strand.
CGCGTGATGGGCAAGGCCAGCTTCGCGACCCTGCAGGACGCCACCGGCCGCATCCAGCTCTACGTGACACGCGACGCCGTCGGCGAAGAAGCCTATGCAGAGTTCAAGCGCTGGGACCTCGGCGACATCCTCGGGGCTGAAGGCACGCTGATGAAGACCAAGACCGGCGAACTGTCGGTCAAGGTGACCAAGCTTCGCCTTCTCACCAAGAGCCTGCGCCCGCTGCCCGGCGATTTCTACGGCATGGCCGACCAGGAGCAGAAGTACCGCCAGCGCTATGTCGACCTGATCACCGACGAAGCGGCCCGCGTTCGCTTCACCGCGCGCAGCAAGGCCGTGAGCGCCCTGCGCGAATTCATGGTCGCCAACGACTTCCTCGAAGTCGAAACGCCCATGCTGCACCCGATTCCGGGCGGCGCGAACGCAAAGCCCTTCAAGACGCATCACAACGCGCTCGACCAGGAGATGTTCCTGCGCATCGCGCCCGAGCTGTACTTGAAGCGCCTGATCGTCGGCGGTTTCGAGCGCGTGTTCGAGATCAACCGGAGCTACCGCAACGAGGGCATCTCGGTGCGGCACAACCCCGAGTTCACGATGATGGAGTTCTACGCGGCCTACTGGAACTACCGCGACCTGATGGACTTCACCGAGACGCTGATCCGCACCATCGCCGACAAGGCCGTGGGCTCGCAGCAGCTGACGTACGGCGGCAAGCCCGTCGACCTGAGCCAGCCCTTCGAGCGCCTGACGATCCGCGAAGCGATCCTGAAGCACACCGACGCTGGCGATGGCGTGGACGACACCGCCTGGCTCATCAACGGCCTGCGCAAGCTGGGCCTGAGCGAAGAAAAGGACAAGCTCTCGCAGCGCAGCCTCGCGAGCCTGCAGGTGATGTATTTCGAAGAGACCGTCGAGGAGAAGCTCTGGCAGCCGACCTTCATCATGGAACACCCGACCGAGATCTCTCCGCTGGCACGCGCCAACGACGAGCGCCCCGAGGTCACCGAGCGTTTCGAGCTCTACATCACGGGCCGCGAATTCGGCAACGGCTTCAGCGAGCTGAACGACGCCGAAGACCAGGCCGCGCGCTTCAACGCGCAGGTGGCCGCCAAGGACAGCGGCGACGATGAAGCCATGTATTACGACCACGACTTCGTGCGCGCGCTCGAATACGGCATGCCGCCCACCGGCGGCTGCGGCATCGGCATCGACCGGTTGATGATGCTGCTGACCGATTCGCCGAGCATCCGCGACGTGATCCTGTTCCCGGCGCTGCGCAGGGAGTCTTGAGCGTGCCCTCACCGTCGTCGCTGCCGACGATCGGCATCGACTTCGGCACCTCCAATTCCGCCGTGGCCTGCCGGGTCGATGGCGTAGCCCGCCTGCTGCCTATCGAAGGCAGCGCCACCACACTGCCGACCGCGATCTTCTTCAACGCCGAAGACCGCACCACCCATTTCGGCCGCGAGGCCATCGCCCTGTACCTCTCGGGCGTCGAGGGGCGCCTGATGCGATCGCTCAAGAGCCTGCTCGGCAGCGCCCTGATGCAGGAGAAGACGGCCGTCTACGACGGGCTCGTGAGCTTCGAGGACATCATCGCCCGCTTCCTGCGCGAGATGGCGGTGCGTGCCGGGCGCGAGCTCGGCGGGATTCCCGAGCAGGTCGTGATCGGGCGGCCGGTTCACTTCGTGGACGACGACGCCAAGCGAGACGAACGGGCCGAAGAGAGCCTGCGCCACGCGGCTCGCGCGGCGGGTTTTCGCGACGTGGCCTTCCAGCTCGAACCGATCGCGGCCGCCTTCGACTACGAGCAGCGCATCACGAAGGAATCGGTGGTGCTGATCGTCGACATTGGCGGCGGCACCTCGGACTTCACGGTCGTGCGCGTGGGTCCCAACCGTGCAACGCGCACCGACCGCAGCGACGACGTGCTGGCCACCAGCGGCGTGCACATCGGCGGCACCGACTTCGATCAGCGCCTGAACCTCGAACGCGTGATGCCGGCGTTCGGCTTTCGCCACCACGGGCCGCAGGGCCGCGAGGTGCCGAGCAAGGTGTTCTTCGAGTTGTCGTCGTGGCACTTGATCAACTGGCTCTATGCCGCCAAGGCGGTTCGCCAGGCGAAGGAGCTGCGCACCAACTATGCCGACACGCAGCTGCACGACCGGCTGATGACGGTGCTGGAAGAGCGCCACGGCCATCGCATTGCCAGCGAGGTCGAGCAGGCCAAGATCGACGCCTCCGTGACCGATGCGCAGACCTCGATCGACCTCTCGTGCGCAGAAGCGGGGTTGACGGCCACGCTCTCACCCGCCGACATGGCGCAGCAGCTTTCCGCCCAACTCGAGAACGTGATCGCTAGCGCGCACGCCTGCGTCAAGCGCGCGGGCCTGCGCAGCGGCGACCTCGATGCGATCTACCTCACGGGCGGCTCGTCGGCGCTGCGCCCGTTCCAGCATGCGCTGCGCAGGAGCTTCGCCGGCGTGAACCTGGTCGAGGGCGACCTGTTCGGCGGTGTAGCCGCCGGGCTGGCCTGCGCGACACCGCAACGGCGCCGGGCATGAAATGAAATACCTTGCGGGTTATCCGGCGTCCCTGCAGGAGCAGGTCAGCCAGCTGATCGCGCAAGACAAGCTCTCGGCGCTGCTGGGCCAGCGCTATCCCGGCGGCACGCACGACATCCAGTCGGACCGGGCGCTCTACGACTACGTGGCTGGGCTCAAGAACGAGTTCATGCGCAAGGCCGAGCCGCTGGCCAAGGTGATGTTCGACAACAAGCTGCACGTGATCCGCAATGCGCTGGGCACACACACCACGGTCTCGCGCGTCCAGGGTGGCAAGCTCAAGGCCAAGCGGGAGATCCGGGTGGCCAGCCTGTTCAAGGAGGTGCCTCTCGTCCTGCTGCGCATGATCGTCGTGCATGAATTGGCACACATGAAGGAGCGTGAGCACGACAAGGCCTTCTATGCGTTGTGCACGTACATGGAGCCAAGCTACCATCGATTGGAGTTCGACCTCCGGTTGTACCTGACCCATCTGGACGCACGCGGCGAGCCCCTGTGGGCCAGCGTCGCGTCGAACGCGCCGCCGCGCGACTCCCCGTAGCAACAGACAAGGCCTTCATGTCCTCCCAACCGATCGAGACCATCTTCTCCAACATCTTTACCGCTAACACCTGGGGCTCCGCGGAAAGCGCCTCGGGAGCGGGCTCCGAATTGAGCAACACCGCGCAGGTGATTCGGGAACTGCCCGTACTGCTGCGCGACCTGCAGGTGCAATCGCTGCTGGACGCACCCTGCGGAGACTTCAATTGGATGCAGCACGTCGATCTCGCCGGCATCGACTACCTCGGTGCGGACATCGTCGACACGCTGGTGCAACGCAACACCGAGCGCTTTGCGCGCGCCGGCCGCCGGTTCAGCAAGCTGGACCTGTTGACCGACAACCTGCCCAAGGTCGACTTGGTGCTCTGCCGCGACTGCCTGTTCCACTTTTCCCATGCGGATGTGTTCCGGGCACTGCATGCGCTCGTGGCAAGCCGCTCGAAGTGGCTGTTGACCACTACCTTCACCTACCGCACCCTTCCGCGCAACGGCAACATCGCAACCGGCGAGTGGACGCCGATCAATCTCGAATTGCCGCCGTACAACCTGCCGCCTCCCAGGCGCCTGATCATCGAGGGCAACGTGACCGAAGCGATCATCTATCCCTCGGCGCAAGGCCAGTACCAGATGCCCCAGAACGACCGTTGCCTTGGCCTGTGGCTGCTCGACGATATCGGTGAGACTCTGGCGCGCTTGGGACGCTGAAGCCTTCAGACTGCGGCCTTGGCCTTGAGCTCTTCCACATCGGCCACAACGAGGCCGTGGCAGTAACCGCCCAGCGTGCGCATGTCGATATCGCCGGGGGCCATGTCGGCGTACTTGCCGGCACGGAATTGATGCTTGGACCAATACTGGTCTGTATGCCACGCATGGATGTGCAGAACATCGCTTCCGAGCGCACGGCTCGCATACGGCAGATGGTCCAGGAGCCCCAGTGAACACTGCTGGGGATATGTGCGGCGGACCGCCAGTTCGCCCGCGTACATCGTCAGCACGTTCTTACACCAGCCGGGCCAAGCCCCCTGGAAATCACGGAACTCCTCCTCCAGCAGCTTGTTGCAGAAGTCCATCTGGGCATCCAGGAAGTTGCAGACGAATTCAGAGGGCCCCAGGACCGATGCGCCGACGTTGTGCATGCCCGCGTGCGGAAAGCCCCAGCGCAGGCTGCACTCGGACAGCTTTCTTCGCACCTGTTCTTCATACGCGTAGCCACCGAAGCCGAAGCACAGGCCGGTGGGCGTGAATTCCACCAGTGCCGGTGTGACGAAAGTGTCGCAATCGGTCTTCAGGATGACGTCGTACTTGCGGCACTCCTGGACAACCGCCGCGTCGCACAGGTTCGCCACCGAGTTGATGTAGCCGTACCCGGCCCATTCGGCATGGGTGTCCACGTAGGGCTGGCTCGGAATGACCACGATTCTTTCGTCCGCCGGCAGCCGGTGAACGACGTTCGGATGGCACACCGCAATGATCTTTGCCCGAGCGAACAGGCCCGAGAAAATCATGCTCTTGTAGAGCCATGAGAACTCGTCGACGATTTCTTCCTTGTCGTCGATGTACACCAGCACACCCATCGTCATCGTTTTTCCTTGATTGAAGGCGCTATCGGAGCCGCTGCGCGCGTGCGTCCAACGCAGCCATGTAGGCCGAGCGGTAAGGCTCGCCAAGATTGATGAAATGCACGAGCAGCGTTTCTTCGGTCGCCAGGTGCGGCGGCGTATTGATGCTCAGGTTGTCCAGAATGTTCTCCGGACCGACCAGCCCCTCGGCCGTCAGCACCTCGTTGGTGTAGTACTGGTCGCCCTGGCTCGCGTAGACGGTCGATTTGTCGTCCACACCGCCGATCCGCGCCCAGATGCTTGCCAGCAGCTCCGCGTTGCGAGCCGTGTTCCTGAAGCCCATCACGCCCGAATTGAACGACCAGGCCCCGACGTCCTTGCCCAGCAGCAGGTCGCGACCTTGCAGCAGGTCGTCGATGCGACGGGTCTGGTTGAGGAACAGGGTGTCCGCATCGATCCAGATGATCCAGTCGTGCTGCGCGAGGTGCTGTTGCAGCAGCCATGTCCGCACCCACGAGCCATTGATGCTCGGGCCGATCTCCTCCGGCACGGCCCTGTACACGTGATAGGTGTACCCGTGCCTCTCGCAATAGCGCTTCACGTTGTGCTCGGAAATGCGCGCGTAGCTGTTGATGTGATGTGTGTAGAGGGTTAGGAACGCGATGTGCCCGCCCGGGTTGTGGGTCGTGAGCGCATCGCTGGAGAGTTCAGGATAGGCCGCCGACTGCATGACGGGGCGCCCGTGCATCAGCGCGTCATTGACCTGGTCGACCAGCAGGCGCTGCAGGTTGAAGTCGTGCAGCATGTCTTCGCGCAACCCGCTGCCCGGCGCGGCGATCGGCAAAGGCCCCAGGTTCACCACGAAGATACGGGCGTGGAACCACTGGCTGATGCGCCAGGAGACGTTCACGTAGATGTCGCCTATCGTCGCGTTGCACGCCAGCATGCCCGCGGGGCGAAGGCGCGCCGCCTCGTCGAGCCGGTCGGTCACGAGCGCGATCACCCGGCCGCAGTCCTCGATCAGTTGATGCAGCAGGGCCCTATTGGCGGGCATATTGCGCAGCACCATCATGTTGGTCATCGCCAGGCCCGAATGCTCGCCGACGGCGGGGCCTTCGAGCACCAGCAGGTCGCGGCCCTCCATCAGGGTCTCGATGGCAACGGGGTGGAAGACCACCGAATCGCCATCGAGGTAAAGCAACCAGTCGCCGTCGACCAGCTTGCGCAGGCGGCGAAGGATTTCGCTGTACCGGGCGCCGTCGCGCAAGGCGGGGTGGAGAATGTGGTCGGCGTCCGTCCACTGGTGGTCGTAACCGAACGAGCGGCAGTAGTGCGCGTGATTGCGCAATACCGCATCGTCCTTGCGCTGGAAGAAGCTGAGGCACAAGGGCATGGTCGATCTTCTCGGGGATGGAGCGCGTTAGTGGTTGCCGACGTGTGAAAGCTGCCGCCTGGCGCCACGATAAGCGGCCGATGCCGTCAACGCGGACCATTTCGAGGCTGGCGCCTGGGGCAGCAGCGCCTGCCGGCGCGTTTCGCTCGCAGCCTGCCCCTTCCATCGCCCTGTAGCCGCAGCGGCGCCAAAGCCCTCGAGCAGTTCGTCCAGCAGCGCGCCGTCGTCGCCGACGCTCTGGTTGCAGACCATGGCCAGGTCGCATCCCGCATCCAGCGCCGCCAACGCCGCATCGGTGAAGCTCAACAGCTCGCCATCGATGTACCGTCCCGCCTCCATGCTCAGGTCGTCGCTGAAGATCGCGCCATCGAAGGCGAGCCGGGTACGCAGCACGTCCTGCAGCCACTTCGACGAAAAGCCTGCCGGCCGCGCATCAACCTTGGGATAGATGACGTGCCCCGGCATCACTGCGGCGAGCGTGCCGGCGAGCCAGTCGTAGGGCTTGGCGTCATCGGCCAGGATTGCCTTGAGGCTGCGCCTGTCGACCGGAATCTCGACATGCGAGTCGGCATTCACGAACCCGTGCCCCGGAAAGTGCTTCCCGCAATTGCGCATGCCCATCTGCAGCATGCCGTGCATCACGCTCTTGGCCAGCAGCGACACCACGCGCGGGTCGCGGTGGAAGCTGCGGTTGCCGATCACGCTGCTGCCGCCGTAATCCAGGTCGAGCACCGGTGCAAAGCTGAAGTCGATGCCGCAGGCCCGCAATTCGCCGGCAAGCACTTGGCCCGCCGCTGTCGCGGCCTGCGTGGCACGCATCGCGTCGCGCATCCACAGCTCGCCCAGCGAACGCATCGAAGGCAGGTGCGTGAACCCGTCCGTGCGAAAGCGCTGCACGCGCCCGCCTTCGTGGTCGACGCAGATCAGCAGGTCGGGGCGAATCGCCTTGATCTCGGCATTGAGCGCGGTCATCTGCGCGCGGTCCTGCCAGTTGCGGGTGAAATGGATCACGCCGCCGACCAGCGGGTTGGCGAGGCGCCGGCGGTCGGCGTCGTTGAGTTCGGTGCCCGCCACATCGATGATGAGCGGCGCGTGGATGCTACTGGTCGTCGTCGCGGTCATGTTTCGTTCTTGATGTCTTTGTGCTCCACCACGACGAAGCTCGCGGCGTATTCGGTTTCGTCGGTCACCGTGACGTGGGCGGTGAGGCCCTTGGCCTCGAACCAATCCTTGAGCTCGCCGTGCAGCACGATGACCGGCTTGCCGCTGCGCAGGTTGGCGATCTCGCACAGGCGCCAGGTCATTGGCATGCGCATGCCGAGGCCGATGGCCTTGCTGAAGGCCTCCTTGGCAGAAAAGCGGGTGGCGAGATAGCTGAGCCCCCGCTTGGGCCAGCGCGCACTGCGGGCTTGCCAGACCGCGAATTCGCCATCGCTCAGCACCTTGCGCGCGAACCGTTCGCCCTGGCGCTCGAAGGTCGCGGCGATGCGGCGCAGGTCGCAGATGTCGGTGCCGATGCCGTAGATCATGCAGGCCGAGCCTGTTGTTGCGCCTCTGTGATGCAGCGCAGGTATTCGCGCGTGGTCGCGGTGTAGCCGAGTTCGAGCGCGTCGGCGACGAAGGCGTGGCCGATTGAGACCTCGTGAACGCCGCGCACGGCGCGGAGGAACGCGGTCAGGTTGTCGCGGCTCAGGTCGTGGCCGGCGTTGACGCCCAAGCCGGCGGCCCGCGCTGCGCGTGCCGAATCCACGTAGCGCGCGAGCACGGCCTCTTCGTCGGTCGTGCCGCGCGATGCGGCGTAGCCCTCGGTGTAGAGCTCGACGCGGTCCGCGCCCACCGCCTTGACCGCGGCCATCATCTCGGGAATCGGGTCCATGAACAGGCTGACGCGCACACCCAGCGCCTTGGCTTCGGCGATCAGCGGGCGCAGGCGCTCGGCGTCGTCGGGGAAGCTCCAGCCATGGTCGCTGGTCGACTGGGATTCGCTGTCGGGCACGAAGGTCGCCTGGTGCGGACGCAGTTCGCGCACGAAGTCCATCAGGTTGTGGAAGGGATTGCCTTCGATGTTGAACTCGATGCCCGGCCAGTCTTTCGCGAGCAGCGCGGACAGGTCGCTCACGTCATGCGCGCGGATGTGGCGCGCGTCGGGCCGGGGGTGCACGGTGATGCCCTGGGCGCCGGCGGCAAGGCATGCATTGGCTGCGGTCAGCACGCTCGGAATGCCCAGGTGGCGCGTGTTGCGCACCAAGGCCACCTTGTTGAGGTTGACCGAGAGGGAGGTGGTCGTGGTGCCGGCGTTGCCTGAAGTGCTCATAGTGCTTGCAGATCTCTCATCATTTGCCGCGTGCGCAGCGTGGACACGCCGCAATGGTAGTTGAGCAAGGCGCGCAGCTGGTTTCTGAGGGCGCTGTTGCTGCCGGCGTTCATGGTGGCGATTTCTCGCAGGGTGGCGGTAAAGGGCGCGCGGTCGTCGAGCACCGACTGAAGGGCCTGCCAGTCAGCGCCGACCAGGCCGGCCTCGCCCTCCATCGCCGTACGAAGTCCCGCCTCGGGCACGAGGCTGTAGCGCACGCCGGTGTCGAGCGGCTCCAGCGTCAGCGTCTGCACGTCGAGCGAGGGCAACAGACCGACTTCGCGCAGCAGGATCAGCTCGAATGCCCGCAGCGCGGCGGCCTGGGTTGCCGCCTGGGCCCCGGCATGGTCGCCCGCCAGCACCTGCACCACGCCGGCATAGGCGTCGAAGAGCGCCTCGTGCGCGTCGTCCCGCGCCAGCAGGCGCAGCAGCAGTTCATTGATGTAGTAGCCCGAGAGCAGTGCCTCGCCTGTCGGCATGACATGGCCGCCCATCCACTCCGCGCCCTTGAGCGTGCGGATCTCGGCATCGCCGCCATAGTTGAGTTGCAGCGGCTGCAGCGGCAGCAGCACCGGCCTGAAATTGGAACTGGGCCGCTTCGCCCCCTTGGCCACCAGCGCGATGCGCCCGTGGTGCCGGGTGAAGACCTCCAGGATCAGGCTCGACTCGCTCCAGTCGTAGCGATGGAGCACGTATGCCGGTTCGTGCGAAACGCGGTGGGCAGCGGCCACTTCATTCGTAGCCGAAGGAGCGTACGCGCGCCTCGTCGTCGGCCCAGCCGGAACGCACCTTCACCCACAGTTCGAGGAACACCTTGGCGTCGGCCAGCTTCTCCAGTTCGACGCGCGTTTCCATGCCGATGCGCTTGATGCGCTCGCCCTTGTCGCCGATCACCATGGCCTTGTGGCCGTCGCGCTCGACCACGATGGTGGCGGCGATGCGCAAGAGGCGCTTCTGGCCCTTCTTCTGGGGCGGCTCTTCCTCGAACTTGTCGATGATGACGGTCGAGGTGTAGGGCAGCTCGTCGCCGGTGAGGCGGAAGAGCTTTTCGCGCACCAGTTCGCCGGCCAGGAATTTCTCGCTGCGGTCGGTGAGCTCGTCCTCGGCGTAGAACCAGGGCTGCTCGGGCAGGTACTTTTCGCAGATACCGAAGAGGCGCTCGACGTCCTTGGCGTTCTTGGCCGACATCGGCACGAACTCGGCGAAGGCGTGCTTCGCCTGCATGGTCTGCAGCCAGGGGGCGATGTCGCCGCGGCGGTGCACGTTGTCCAGCTTGTTGGCGAGCAACACGGTCGGAATGCCCTTGCCCAGGAGCTTGAGCACCCGCTCGTCGGCGGGCGTGAAGCTGCCCGCCTCGACCACGAACAGGATCAGGTCCACGTCGCCCACCGCGCCCTGCACAGTCTTGTTGAGCGACTTGTTCAGCGCGTTGGCGTGCAGGGTCTGGAAGCCCGGCGTATCGACGAACACGAACTGCGTCGCCCCCAGCGTGCGCATGCCGGTGATGCGGTGGCGCGTGGTCTGCGCCTTGCGCGAGGTGATGCTGATTTTCTGGCCGACCAGCGCATTGAGAAGCGTCGACTTGCCCACATTGGGCTTGCCGACGATGGCGATGAGGCCACAGTGTTGGGGGCCGCCTGCGGCGGCGCCTTCGCCGTCGCCTGCTGCATCTTGGGGTCCGGCTTCTGGATTGGTAACGTCGTTCATTGTGATTTCACGCGGCTCCGCGTGCCTTGAGCCGGATCAGCATGGCAGCCGCGGCAGCCTGCTCGCCGGCGCGGCGCGAGCCGCCGATGCCGCGTTCGCGAAGGCCCAACTCGGGCACCTCGCACTCGACATCGAAAGTCTGTTTGTGCGCTGCACCCAGCGTCGCCGCCACGCGATACATCGGCAGCTTCATTTTGTGGCCCTGCAGCCATTCCTGCAATTCGGTTTTCGGGTCCTTGGCCGCCGCTTCCATGCGCGGAGTGATCTCGACCGATTCGTACAGGCGGCGCACCAGCGCCTCGGCGGCTGCAAAGCCCGCATCGAGGTAGACCGCACCGATCAGCGCCTCGAGCGCGTCGGCCAGGATCGAGGGTCGATTCGGACCGCCCGAACGCGCCTCGCCCTCGCCGAGCCGCAGCAGCGGCGACAGCTGAAGTTCGAGCGCCAGGCGGTGCAGGGTGTCCTGTTTGACCAGGTTGGCCCGCACCCGCGACAAGTCGCCCTCAGGCAGGGCCGACAGTCGCGTGTACAGCAGGTGCGACACCGCCAAGTTGAGCACCGAATCGCCGAGAAACTCCAGGCGCTCGTTGTGGTCGGCCGAGAAACTGCGGTGCGTGAGCGCGAGCTGCAGCAGCCGCGTATCGGAGAACGAATGCTTGAGGCGCGCCTGCAGCGCGACGAGGCTGCCGTCCACCTTTTTCAGCGCCGCGTTCAGCGGGTCTCGCCCTTGTACTTGAGCGTCAGGTAGGCCGGGCCGAACAAGGGAATCTCGCGTTCGTAGGCATACGAGACGACAACCTTGTCGCCGACCTTCTTGATGTCGAGATCGCGGCCGCTGACCGACTTGAAGTCGTCGATGGCCTGGGCACGATCGAAGATGGCGCGCACTTCGGGCACCGTCGCGCCCTCCTTGGCCTTGTTGGCGGCCTTGTCGATGGCCTGCCATTCGATCAATGTCGGAATGACCTGCGCGACGACCACGCCCAGGCAGCCAAGTACGACCGCAACGAACAGCAGGCCGATGAACGAAATGCCGCGCTGGTGCGCGGCCCTGCTGCGGATGGACCGGTTTGCTCTCATGCCCTCTTACCCCTCGAACAGTGTTGATGACTGCTTATTGAAATGGACCGATGCGGCCGAAATCGCCGAAATTCATCCAGACGAAGAAGGCCCTGCCCACGATGTTCTTGTCTGGAACGAAGCCCCAGAAGCGCGAATCCGCCGAATTATCGCGGTTGTCGCCCATCATGAAATACTGGCCGGCGGGCACCTTGCAGACCACGCCTTCGACGGAGTAGCGGCAGTTCTCGCGGAACGGGAAGTCGCTGGCGCCCGGCACGAAGGACGGTGCGCCTTCGTCATTGAGGATCTTGTGCTGCTTGTCGCCAAGCTTCTCGTCGAATTGCTTGAGCAGTCGCATCGATTCGCCGTCGAGGTAGTCGGGCGCCGCGTCCTTGGAGACCGGCTGGCCGTTGATCGTGAGCTTCTTGTTCAGGTAGGCCACTTCGTCGCCCGGGATGCCGACCACACGCTTGATGTAGTCCATGCTGGGCTTGGGCGGATACCGGAACACGACCACATCGCCACGCGCAAGCGGCGTGCCGTCGGTGATCTTGGTGTTGATGACCGGCAGGCGCAGGCCGTAGGTGAACTTGTTGACCAGGATCAGGTCGCCGGTCAGCAGCGTGGGCATCATCGAGCCGGAGGGAATCTTGAAGGGCTCGTAGAGGAACGAGCGCAAAAGAAACACCACCAGGATCACCGGGAAGAGGCCCGCCGTCCAGTCGAGCCACCAGGGCTGCATCAGCAGTCGCTCGCTGGCCTTGGTGTCGGCCGTGTCGACCTGGGTGATGCCCTGCCCGGCCAGCCGCGCATTGCGCTCGGCCATCGAGGCTTCGAGCCTGGCGGCAGCCGCCTCCCGCTTTGGCAGGAAATAGAAGCGCTCGGCCAGCCAGTAGAGGCCGGTGACCACCGCGGCCACGAACAGCAGCAATGCGAAGTTGCCTTCGATCGCGCCGAAATACCAGGCGCCGACATAGCTGGCGAATGCCGCAAGGACCAGGGAGGTGATGAGTGCCATTTTTTGATCAGTCTTCGACTTGCAGAATCGCCAGGAAGGCCTCTTGCGGGACCTCGACGGAACCGATCTGCTTCATTCTTTTCTTGCCCGCCTTCTGCTTCTCGAGCAGCTTCTTCTTGCGGGTGATGTCGCCGCCGTAGCACTTGGCCAGCACGTTCTTGCGGAGGGCCTTGATTGTCTCACGCGCAATGATGTTGACCCCGATGGCGGCCTGGATCGCCACGTCGAACATCTGGCGCGAAATGATCTCGCGCATCTTCGATACCACCGCCCGGCCGCGGTACTGCGACTGGGTGCGGTGAACGATGATCGAGAGCGCATCGACCTTCTCGCCGTTCAGCAGGATGTCGACCTTGACCACGTCGGACGCGCGGTACTCCTTGAACTCGTAGTCCATGGAGGCATAGCCCCGGCTGACCGATTTCAGCTTGTCGAAGAAGTCGAGCACGATCTCGCCGAGCGGCATCTCGTAGGTCAGCATGACCTGACGGCCGTGGTAGGCCATGTTCATCTGCACGCCGCGCTTCTGGTTGGCCAACGTCATGACGGCGCCGACGTATTCCTGCGGCATGTAGAGATGCACCGTCACGATCGGCTCGCGGATCTCGCTCATCTTGCCGACGTCGGGCATCTTGGACGGGTTCTCCACCATGATGACTTCACCGTCGTTGCGCACCACCTGGTAGACCACGCTGGGCGCGGTCGTGATGAGGTCCTGGTCGAACTCGCGCTCCAGACGCTCCTGCACGATTTCCATGTGCAGCAGGCCGAGGAAACCGCAACGGAAGCCGAAGCCCAGCGCCTGGCTCACCTCGGGCTCGTAGCGCAGCGATGAATCGTTGAGCTTGAGCTTTTCGAGCGCGTCGCGCAGCGAGTCGTACTCGCTGGCTTCGGTCGGATAGAGACCGGCAAACACCTGCGGCTGGATTTCCTTGAAACCCGGCAGCGCCTCGGTGGCTGTGGCAGCGGCGCCGCCCGTGCCCGCCTTGATCAGCGTCACGGTGTCGCCGACCTTGGCGGCCTGCAATTCCTTGATGCCCGCGATGATGAAGCCCACCTCGCCCGCCTCGAGCGAAGCGCGCGGTTCGGTGGCGGGCGTGAAGACACCGATGTTGTCGGCGTTGTACATCGCGCCGGACGCCATCATCTTGATGCGCTCGCCCTTCACCAGCCGGCCATCGACCACGCGCACCAGCATGACGACGCCGACGTACGGATCGAACCAGCTGTCCACGATCATCGCGCGCAGCGGGCCATCGGGGTTGCCGCGCGGCGCCGGCATCTTGTGCACGATGGCTTCGAGGATCTCGTCGATGCCGAGACCGGTTTTGGCGGAACACGGAATCGCATCGGTCGCGTCGATGCCGATGACGTCTTCGATTTCGGTGCGCGCGTTGTCGGGATCGGCGTTCGGCAAATCCATCTTGTTGAGCACCGGCACCACTTCGACGCCGAGGTCGAGCGCGGTGTAGCAGTTGGCCACCGTCTGCGCTTCGACGCCTTGCGATGCATCGACGACGAGCAGCGCACCTTCGCATGCCGACAGCGAGCGGCTCACTTCATAAGAGAAGTCGACGTGGCCCGGCGTGTCGATCAGATTGAGGTTGTAGACCTGTCCATCGAGTGCCTTGTAGTGCAGCGCGGCGGTCTGTGCCTTGATGGTTATCCCACGCTCTTTTTCGATGTCCATCGAGTCGAGCACCTGCGCTTCCATCTCGCGTTCTGCGAGGCCGCCGCAACGCTGGATCAAACGGTCTGCGAGCGTCGACTTGCCGTGATCGATGTGCGCAATGATCGAAAAATTTCTGATGTGATTCATCAACGGGAACGCTTAAGTACTTGAATTGGCTCGTGCCCAGCAGTGAGCGGGCAAGAAAAAAGGGCGCGTCTTCTGGAGACGCGCCCTGAACCAACAAGCAATGGCAACTGCAGTAGTTGGAACTTCATTGTAGGCAAAAAGGGAGGCACGTACATCCGGGAACAGGGTCCAAAGGGCTCGTTGCGGGTCCACAACATCAAAGATATATACAGGTTATCCACAGAATCGGTGGAGCAGTCTATGAACAACTTGTGGGCGATCTGTGGAGCACCGGTGGACTGCTGTCTGACATCTCGCATCGTGAAGGTCGTTGCACTCCTTATGCGCTGACCGGCCGCCGCAAGTGCTCTATTCTACCGAAAACCGTCCTTAGCCCTCAAAAATGTTAGTGAGCGCAAACAAAAATCGAGGTGTTTGGAGGCCCAGATTTTTTTAGGGACCTGCGCCTGATCGTCGTAAACACCTCAAAAAAACGGCCCCAAACCCGACTGCCGGGTGGGGCCACTTGACGGCGGCGCCGTATCAGCGTCCGGGACGGATCAGGGCGTATTGCGCCCAGTCGCCGCGACGGAACAGCACGCTGAGTGCCTTGCTCTTGTCGGCCTTGGCCAGTGCGGCCTCGAATTCGCGGGTGTTGGCCACCTCGATGTTGCCCACGGCCAGGATGATGTCGCCTTCACGCAGCCCTGCACGTGCAGCACCTTCGCTGGCGGCATCGACCTTCACGCCGCCCTTGAGCTTGAGCTCCTTCTTCTGCGCATCGTTGAGGTCGCTCACGGCGAGGCCGATCGACTTGGCCGCGGCGGAAGCCGAGGGCTTTGGCGCTGACTCGTCGCGATCGGACGCGCGCTTGGCCGGCTTGTCGGGCTCGATCTCGGCAATGGTCACGCTCAGGTCGCGCGAGTTGCCGCGGCGGAACACCGTGAGCGTGCTCTTCGTGCCGGGCTTGGTGTTGCCCACCAGACGCGGCAGGTCGCTCGGCTTCTCGATGGCCTTGCCGTCGAACTTGGTGATGACGTCGCCCGGCTCCACGCCGGCCTTCTCGCCCGGCGAGCCGGCTTCGACGCCGCGCACCAGCGCGCCCTGCGCCTTGCTCAGGCCGATGGCTTCGGCCACATCCTTCGTGACCTGGTCGATCTGCACGCCGATGCGGCCGCGGGACACGCGACCCGAGGTACGCAGTTGCTCGCTCACTCGGATCGCCTCGTCGATCGGGATCGAGAACGAGATGCCCATGAAGCCGCCCGAGCGCGAGTAGATCTGGCTGTTGATGCCCACCACTTCGCCGCGCATGTTGATCAGCGGGCCGCCCGAATTGCCGGGGTTGATGGCCACGTCGGTCTGGATGAACGGAAGGTATTCGCCGGTGTCGCGCTGCTTGGCGCTCACGATGCCGGCCGTCACGGTGTTCTCCAGCCCGAAGGGCGAACCGATGGCCATCACCCATTCGCCGACGCGCAGCTTGGAGATGTCGCCGACCTTCACCGCGGGCAGGCCCGTGGCTTCGATCTTGACGACAGCGACGTCGGTGCGCTTGTCGGCGCCCACGATCTTGGCCTTGAACTCGCGCTTGTCTGGCAGCGTGACCAGCACTTCGGAGGCGTCTTCCACGACGTGCGCGTTGGTCATGACGTAGCCATCTGCCGTCAGGATGAAGCCGGAGCCGACACCGCGCGGGCGCTCCTCTTCCTGGGGCTGCTGCGGCCTGTTGGGACGCGGCCCCTGGCGCGGCGTGCCCGGCGCGGGCTGCCCGAAGAAACGACGGAAGAACTCCTGCATCTCCTCGTCCATCTCGCCGTTGCCGGCGCCGCGCTGGGCGACCTTCTCGACCGTACGGATGTTGACGACGGAGGGGCCGACCTGGTCGACCAGATCGGTGAAGTCAGGCAGCGTGCGCGTTTGCGCGTGGACGGGCTCGACCGGAAGGAAAGTGGCCCCGGCTGTGAGTGCGAGCGCGAAAGCCAGCACGCCGGAACGAAGCTTGTGTCCCTCGACTTTGAACATCATGGGTTTTCTTTCAAAAGAACAGAGAGCGGCTAAAACAACAAAGGGCTATGAGTCTGCGTTGCGAGCTTGGTTCAGCGCAATCCGCGGGGCAATGGCCAGCCAGTGTGTCAACGCGTGCGGGCGAGGCTTTGGGCGAATGCGTTGAGCGTTTGCGGCGGCACTTCGCCTACCGCGGTCAGCCACCAGTCGCTCGCAGGTTCGGGCAACCGCCGGCGGATGGCGTTGGTGGCGCCGATGGTCAGCACGCCGTCCCGCGGCGCGCGCGCGGCATCGTAGCGCTCGATGAAAAGCGAGACCGAGGCCAAGCCGTCGGAGAAGGTCCACTGGACCGTGGCCGCATCCTGCTTCGATTTGTCGCTGCTGGTAGCGGGCCGGCGGAAGAAACTGCGGGGCTTGAAGCCGGCCACGGGCGCGCTGAGCGTCCAGCCTTCATCCTGTGCGGTCGTGCGCTCGAGCTCGAGCTTTTCGACGCGGTAGCCCGCGGTGTTGGTCATCATCTGCGCGAGCGCCTGCGCCTTCACCGGCGCATCGAGCTGCAGTTCGGAAAACGCCGACTGCTCCACCACCCGCGATTCGCTGTCGATGGTCTGCAGCTTCACCACCAGGCCCGAACGGCGCTCGCTCCAGATGCGATAGCCGAAACGCAGGCCGTCGTGCGGCACCAGTTGCACCACATCGGCATCGAAGCCGGCCACGCGGTCCTTGCCGATCGCGCGCACGTCGTAAAAATCGCCGATCGACGAATCGGTCTTGTCCGGCAGGTTGGGAAAGAGATCGAGGTTCTCGCGCTTTTCCACCTTCACGACCTTCGCCTCGGGCAGGAAGGTCATGACATTGCGATTGCGCCGAAAGGTCGAGCGCGGCGGCCCCGACAGGGCTTCGATGCGCTCGATCTGGTGATCGCCGTCCCTCACATGCCAAATGCGCGCGCTCGACAGGTCGCCGCCCGGCGCCGACACCACGAAGGTGCCCACGTAGTTGCGTTGCCGCGCACCGGTGTGCATGCGCTGCAGCCAGTCGGCCACGCTCATCGCCGGCGGCTCGTCCGTCTGTGCCGAAGCCGCATTCTTGGTGGTCGCCGGCCCTGAGCGGTTTTGTGCGGTGGCAACCTGCGCGAAGCAGAAGGCTGCAAACACAAGCACGAACGCGCGTGCGGAGATCGGCATCTGAACGGTCATTGCGGGCAGTGACGGGCGCGCGATCAGCGCGTAGGTCCCTCGAAGGTGGCGTTGCGCAGGAAACCGGAAGGCATTTGCGAAGCGCCGCCGGCCTGCTGGTGCGCTTCGAGCAGTTGATCGAGGCGCGGATCACGCAGCATGACTTGTGGATTGCCGTTGCCGACCATCACGCGGGTCGGCGTCAGCGTGGTGCCTGCGGGCTGCTGGCTGTTGACGGCCGCTGCCGCCAGAACCGAATTCACCGCCGGCTGCTGCTGCGCCGCGATCTGCGCGCCAGCCTGCGAACCGGCCGTGCCGCTGCCGATCAGCGTCCAGCTGATCGCTGCCACGGCGACCATCGATGCGGCGCCTGCCACCAGCTTCCATCGGAAGACCGGCTCATTGGCCGCATCGGCCCTGCGTTGGACCTGAACGGCGACCGGTGGGGTCACCGGCTGCAGCGCAGGCATCGCGACCACCGGCTCCGCGGCCAGCCGCTGCTGGAAGCGCGCGAGGAACGCCGCACTGTCGCTGCACGGCGAATGAGAACCCGAGCGCAGCACATCGCCCACCACGTGGTACGCATGCCAAGCCGCGCGCGACTCGCCCTCGGTGCAGACGGCTTCGATCGCCTCTGCGAACGCCTCGCCCTGCAAATGACCATCCGCAAGTGCGGACACCTGTTCCCGAACCGTCATCGTCTGATTCATTTCATTCACCTGCTTACTTACCAACGCTTGCCGGACTGGTTGTCGAGCAGCGGTTTGACCCTGGCCGAAATGGCTTCGCGCGCCCGGAAAATACGTGAGCGCACCGTGCCGATAGGGCAATCCATGACCTCGGCAATCTCTTCGTAACTCATCCCCTCGATCTCGCGCAGCGTGACGGCCTGGCGCAACTCGGCAGGGAGCGCTTCCATGGCCGCCTCGACGGCGCTGGCGATTTCATTCGCCGCCATGACCGATTCGGGGGTTTCGTCGCTGATTGGTTCGTTTCCGGGACGGTAAGTTTCATCGTCGTCCTCAGAAGAAGGCCTCAGGGCGCTTTCGGAGATGGTCGGATCGCGCTTCATGTCCACCAGCGCCTTCTTGGCGGTGTTGACCGCGATCCGGTAAAGCCAGGTGTAGAACTGCGCCTCGCCACGGAACTGATGCAGCGCGCGGTAGGCGCGAATGAAAGTTTCCTGGGCAATGTCCTCGACCAGGTCGACATCGCGCACCATGCGGCCGATCAGCCGCTCGATGCGGCGCTGGTACTTGATGACCAGGAGTTCGAAGGCCTTCTGGTCGCCCGCGACCGTGCGCTGGACCAACTGGAAATCGACCTCGCCCGGGCGCGGCGCCTCGGCCGACGCGTCGGTCAGGCCGGACTCCGGCGGTACGGGCGGGGGAGATGTTGTCATCGACGGGATTTCAGGGCGCGTCGGCGGGAGCCGTTGCGCGCCACGGATCGCCCGTGGGCTCGGCGGCCGGCGCGCGCGAATAGACCGCCCGACGCACATCGCGCCAGCGCTCCGGCATGGCCCGCTGCTCGAGCCAGACCCAGCGCGCGGCGCGGCTAGGCTCCGAGAGCCTGACCAGCATCAGCGACTGAAAATCGAGCGCGACCATGGCCCGCGCTGCGCGAACACCACGGGTCGGATCGGCCCCCGTCAAGGACCAATAGAGCCCGTCGAAGTGCAGTGTGGCGGTGCCATCGCGCCGCAAGCCGAAGCCCGCGGCCACGCCAGAGAAGACGACGCTGAGAACCAGCAGCAATTGGCGCCATCCCGCGCTATCAAAGAGATAGCAGGATGCGCCTGCGCAGCAGGCACCCAAGGTCCAGAGAACGACAAGAATCCGGGTAGCGCCACGTGAGCGCCCCACCGGATAGGTCACCGACGGCGCGCTGTGCATGAGAGAGCAATGCTCAAGCGCGCTTGAACACCAGCGTGCCGTTGGTGCCGCCGAAGCCGAAGTTGTTCTTGACCGCGACATCGATCTTCAGATCGCGCGCCTCGTTGGCGCAGTAGTCGAGATCGCACTCCGGATCCTGGTTGAAGATGTTGATGGTCGGCGGGCTCTTCTGCTCGTGCAGCGCAAGCACCGTGAACACCGATTCGATGCCGCCCGCGCCGCCCAGCAAGTGGCCGGTCATGGACTTGGTCGAATTCACAACGAGCTTCTTCGCGTGATCGCCGAAGGCGAGCTTGACCGCGTTGGTCTCGTTGAGGTCGCCGATCTGCGTCGAGGTGCCGTGCGCGTTCAGGTACTGGACCTGGTCGGCATTGACACCCGCGTTGGCCAGTGCCATCGCCATCGAACGGCGGGGGCCGTCGACGTCGGGCGCGGTCATGTGGTACGCGTCGCCAGTCAGGCCGAAGCCCGCGACTTCCGCGTAAATCTTGGCGCCGCGCGCCTTGGCGTGTTCGTACTCCTCGAGCACCAGCACGCCGGCGCCCTCGCCCAGCACGAAACCGTCGCGGTCCTTGTCCCACGGGCGCGAGGCCGTGGCGGGATCGTCGTTCCGTGTGCTCAGCGCGCGAGGCGCGGTGAAGCCGCCGATGCCGAGCGGGGAAATGGTCGACTCGGCGCCGCCGGCGATCATGACGTCGGCATCGCCGTACTCGATCATGCGTGCCGACGTGCCAATGGCATGCAGGCCCGTGGTGCAGGCGGTGACGACGGCGATGTTCGGGCCTTTGAAGCCGTACTTGATCGACACATGCCCCGAGATCATGTTGATGATCGATGCCGGCACGAAAAACGGCGAAATGCGGCGCGGGCCGCGGCTCGCGTATTCGGCGTGCGTCTCTTCGATCATCGGCAGACCGCCGATGCCCGAGCCGATGTTGCAGCCGATGCGAACGGCCTTTTCATAGGACAGCGCTTCGCCGGTCGGCAGTCCGCTGTCCTGCACCGCCTGGATGGCGGCGGCAAGCCCCAGATGAATGAAGCGGTCCATGTGACGCGCTTCTTTCTCCGAGATGTATTGGGTGATGTCGAAACCCTTCACCTCACCGGCGAACTTGCAGGCGAAGGCGCTTGCATCGAACGCGGTGATGTTCGCAATGCCCGACTTCCCGGCCAACAAGTTGGCCCAGGATTCGGTTGCGGTGTTTCCGACAGGAGCGATGCAACCGAGTCCGGTCACGACGACGCGGCGTTTGGTCATGCCGGCAAACCTTTCTGGAAGCGCTGAACAGTTGCTGGTCGGCGCGTGCGGTTCGATAAAAAGCCGCCGGCCGCAATCGCAGTGTCAGCTGGCCAATCAGGCCTTTTGATTCTTGGTGGCGTAGTCGACGGCGTTTTGCACCGTGGTGATCTTCTCGGCATCTTCATCGGGGATCTCAATGCCGAACTCGTCTTCGAGTGCCATCACGAGTTCGACCGTGTCGAGCGAGTCAGCGCCGAGGTCGGCCACGAAGGCCTTTTCGTTCGTCACTTGGGACTCTTCCACGCCGAGTTGCTCGGCGATGATTTTCTTGACACGTGCTTCGATATCGCTCATTTGGTTCCCTCTGAGGGTTGTAGGTAATCGGTGGATTTTAGCCGGGCGGATTGTGGCATTTGCCTCACCCCCGGTACGGGAAAAGATTGCGCCTTGCGGCTACATGTGCATGCCGCCATTCACATGCAACTCCTGCCCGGTCACGTAGGACGCCTGGGGCGATGCGAGGTACGCCACCGCATGCGCGATGTCGGCCGGCTTGCCCAGATGTCCCAGCGGGATCTGCTGCAGAAGTGCTTGTTGCTGCGCCTCGGGGAGGCTTGCCGTCATGTCGGTTTCGATAAAGCCCGGCGCGACGCAATTGACGGTGATGTTACGGCTGCCCAGTTCGCGGGCCAGGGCGCGGGTCATGCCCGCGACGCCCGCCTTGGCGGCTGCGTAGTTGGCCTGGCCGGCATTGCCGGAGGCGCCCACCACGCTCGTGATGCTGATGATGCGGCCGTAGCGCTGCTTCATCATCGGGCGGATCACCGCGCGCGAGAGGCGGAAGACGGCCTTGAGATTGGTGTCGAGCACCGCATCCCAGTCGTCGTCCTTCATGCGCATGGCGAGCGTGTCGCGCGTGATACCGGCGTTGTTGACCAGCACATGGATCGCGCCGTAGGCCTGCACGATCTCATCGATCAGCGCCTCGACGGCTGCGGCGTCATTCACATTGAGTGCACGGCCACGACCATCGAATGCGCTCAGGGCCGAAGTGATCTTTGCAGCGCTGTCTTCGGTGGTGCCGGTGCCGACGACCTTCAGGCCGGCGCTGCGCCAGCTCGAGCGCAATCGCTGCGCCGATGCCGCGCGATGCGCCGGTGACCAGGGCGACTTGCCCTTCGAATTTGGGAATGCTCATATAAAAAGTATCGGGGCCTTGCGCCGTTCAGCCGGCGAGCGATTGTCGGGTGTCCGCGAGCGTCGCCGGGTCGTACACCGACGTAGCTTCCAGATCGGGGGCGATGCGCTTGACCATGCCGGCCAGCACCTTGCCGGGCCCGCACTCGATGATGGCGGCTACACCGCGCAGTTTCAAGGCCTGCACGCTTTCGACCCAGCGAACCGGGCCGGCGGCCTGACGCACCAGGGCGTCGCGGATGCGATCCGGATCATTCTCGACAGCCACGTCGATGTTGTTCAGCACCGGAATCTGAGGCGCGGCGAGCGTGAGGGTGGCGAGCTTTTCGCGCAGCGCCTCGGCAGCGGGCTTCATCAGACTCGAATGGAATGGCGCCGAAACGGGCAGCAGCAGCGCGCGCTTCGCACCATTTGCCTTGAGCAGTTCGCAAGCCTTGTCGACAGCGGCCTTGCTGCCGGCGATCACGGTCTGCGCAGGGTCGTTGAAATTCACGGCCTCGACAATCTCAGCACTGCCTGCGCCGAAGGAAGCCGTCGCTTCTGCGCAGCCCGCCACGACCTTGCCGGACTCCATGCCCAGCACGGCAGCCATGGCGCCGACACCGACAGGAACGGCCTGCTGCATGGCCTGTGCACGGAAACGCACCAGCGGGGCGGCTTGCGCCAGCGTCAGCACGCCGGAAGCCACCAGCGCCGAGTACTCGCCGAGCGAATGACCTGCCACGACGGAAGGCGTCGCGCCGCCTTCGGACAGCCAGGCACGCCAAGCCGCGACACCGGCAACCAGCATCACGGGCTGTGTGTTGGTGGTGAGTGCCAGCTCTTCCTTGGGGCCGTTCTTGATCAGCGCGCCGATGTCTTCGCCCAGCGCTTCGGAAGCTTCGCGCAGCGTTTCGGCCACGGCCGGATGGTCGCCCCAGGCGTCGAGCATGCCGACAGCCTGCGAGCCCTGACCCGGAAATACAAAAGCAAAGGATTTCATTGTTCTATGCGTCATATCGCATCGCAGCCCTGAAGAGGACCACAAATACGCTACAGATTGAGCAGCACGGCGCCCCAGGTGAAACCACCGCCCACGCCTTCCAGCATGAGGGTCTCGCCCTTCTTCACCTTGCCGGAGCGCACTGCCTCGTCGAGCGCCAGCGGAATCGAGGCGGCAGAGGTGTTGCCGTGCTCGTTGACCGTGACAATCAGCTTCTCGCGTGGCAGCTTCAGCTTCTTGGCCGTGCCTTCCATGATGCGGATGTTGGCCTGGTGCGGAATGAGCCAGTCGATATCCGCCTCGGTCTTGCCAGCCTTGGCCAGCGCAGTTCGCGCCGCCTCTTCGAGCACCCGAACCGCCAGCTTGAAGACGGCCTGGCCGTCCATGTGCAGCAGCGGCGTGCCCAGCACATTGCCGCCGGACACATGACCCGGCACACAAAGAATGCCGACATGCTTGCCGTCGGCATGAAGATCGCTCGACAGGATGCCGGGCTCGTCGCTGGCCTCGAGGACCACCGCACCCGCGCCGTCGCCGAACAGCACGCACGTCGTGCGGTCGTTGAAATCGAGGATACGGGAGAACACTTCGGCGCCGATCACCAGCGCACAACGCGCGGTGCCGGTGCGAATCATCGCGTCCGCTACGGTCAGCGCATAGACAAAGCCGCTGCAGACCGCCTGGACGTCGAACGCCGGGCAGCCGGCAATGCCAAGCTTGTTCTGAAGGATGGCGGCCGACGACGGAAACACCATGTCGGGCGTCGAGGTCGCGACGATGATCAGGTCGACATCGCTCGCCTTGCGGCCCGCAGCTTCGAGGGCGTGCTTCGCAGCTTCGAGACCGAGATCGCTGCTGCCGACGTCCGGCGCGGCAAAGTGGCGCGCGTGGATGCCAGTGCGCTCGACGATCCACTGATCGGAGGTTTCGATTCCGCGCGACGCCAGTTCCTTGGCGAGATCGTCATTGGTCACGCGGCGTGGGGGCAGATAGCTGCCGGTGCCGGTGATGCGTGAAAAAGGGGTCATCAAACGTGAAGGGCCGTCGCGTCGACCGGCACCGCCGGTTCCTGCCGCGCGAGCAAAGGCGCGGCGTGGGCGATGCGGGCCCGCACGCGATCGAGCAGGTTGTTGCGAGCGGCATCATAAGCGCGATCCAGCGCATGTCCGAAAGCCACTTCGTCGGCCGAGCCATGGCTCTTGAAAACCAAGCCGCGAAGACCCAACAAGGCCGCTCCGTTGTACCGACGGTGATCCAGGCGGCTTTTGAACGCTTTTAGAACCGGATAGGCAACAATTGCCGCAGCCTTCGTAAAAACGCTCCGCGAAAATTCAACGCGAATGAACTCGCCGATCATCGAGGCGACGCCCTCACTAGCTTTCAGGGCCACGTTTCCGACGAAGCCATCACAGACGACGATGTCGGTCGTGCCCTTGAAAATATCATTGCCTTCGACGTTGCCGTAGAAGTTCAAATCTTTGGAATTAGCAGCTGTACGCAGCAGTTGGCTTGCCTTTTTGATCGTTTCGCTGCCCTTGATAGCCTCTTCGCCAATATTGAGCAGACCGACCGAAGGCGCCTCGTTCCCAGTCAGCGCCGAGACCAGCGCCGAGCCGAGCACTGCGAACTGAAGCAGATCCTCGGCATCGCAATCGACGTTCGCACCCAAATCGAGCACGGTGGTCGCGCCACCTTTCGCATTCGGAAGTTGCGGCGCGATCGCGGGACGATCGATGCCGTCGAGTGTCTTGAGCAGGTAGCGCGCGATCGCCATCAAGGCGCCGGTGTTGCCGGCGGAAATGGCCGCTTGAGCGGCGCCGTCCTTGACCTGCTGGATCGCAACGCGCATCGAAGAGTCTTTCTTCTTGCGCAATGCGATTTCAATGGGATCGTCCATACCCACCACTTCGCTGGCGGCAACGATGCGAGCGCGTGGATGTGCGGCGAACCCCGCCAATGCGGCTGGCGCACCAACCAGCAGCAACGAGGCTTCGCTGTGCCGCTCGAGAAACGCGCGGCAGGCCGCGAGCGTGACACGCGGCCCGTGGTCGCCCCCCATGCAATCCACGGCAAGCGTGATTGCGGAAGGCGCAGCAGTGAATTCGGGAGAAGAAGGCGTAGCCATCAAAACAAAGGCCCGACGCTACAGGAAAAGTAGCTTCGGGCCTTGGCCTTGGAGTGCGAAATCAGGCTTCGGACTTGTTCTTGAGCACCTGACGGCCACGGTAGAAACCGTTCGGGCTGATGTGGTGGCGCAGGTGCGTTTCGCCAGTGGTCGGTTCCACGGCGATACCGGGCACGACCAGTGCATTGTGGGAACGGTGCATGCCGCGCTTGGAAGGCGACTTCTTGTTTTGCTGGACGGCCATGATGGCTCCTGGACTGTTAGGTGAGTGACTGGATACGGGCTCAAGCGGTGGCAATACAAAAAAGTGAGCGGCATGTATGGAATGCCCCTGTTTGTCATCTCTGTATCGCTGCTCACGGCGGCGCGCGCGAAGCCCATGATTATAGCCTAGGCGCCGGGAAAGGGCTACTTGCCCTCATCCGGCTTGCGCGAACGCAACGTTCCAAGCACCGCGAACGGGTTCGGCTTGGCTTCCTCGGCTGCGTTGAAATCCTCATCGCTGGAGGACAAGCGAACCGGCTCGGGGCAGACGTCGTGGACGGGCATGACGGGAATTTCCATCAACAGTTCGTCCTCGATCAGGGTGTGAAGGTCGAAATCCCTGCTGATGACCAGCAGGTCTTCGTCGGCTTCATCGTCTTCGGCCTCCGCCGTGGCTTCGTCGGCAACGAAACGGAACCAGCGGTCCACCACGAGTTCCGTGTCGACGGGTGCCAGGCAGCGCTGGCAAGTCAGTGGAACGATCGCCTCGGCTTCCAGGTGCAGCCAGGGCGCGGCCTTGCCGTCGGCGCCCGGGCGTTCCTCGCCGGTGGCTTCCCAGTGGACGACGGCGCTAGCGGCCGGATCCGCCAGTTCAGCCACAAGGCGCATGTAGTTAGGAACCGGGTCGGCGGCATTCAGGGTTGCGGCTGCGGCGGCGAAGCCGGCCACGTCGAGCCGTTCGGGGGCAAATTCTCTCTTCATCCGCGCCAGTCTAGCGCGCCAACAGCTTCGCTGGCAGGGTGCGAGCCAGAAGGTTTTTGCGTGGCTCACGCACAATCCTCCCCATGCAACGCCCCGTGATCCTCGCCTCGACCTCGCGCTATCGCCGCGAACTGATGAACCGCCTGCACCTGCCCTTCGATGTGCACGCCCCGGAAGTCGACGAAACCGCGCTGGTCGGCGAAACGCCCCGCGCCCTTGCCGAACGCCTTGCTCTGGAAAAAGCCAACGCCGTCGCCGCCCGCTTTCCCGAAGCGGTGGTGATCGGCTCCGACCAGGTGGCCGACCTCGCCGGCGAGGCGCTC
This sequence comes from Variovorax sp. W1I1, assembly GCF_030815625.1. Taxonomy (NCBI): domain Bacteria; kingdom Pseudomonadati; phylum Pseudomonadota; class Betaproteobacteria; order Burkholderiales; family Comamonadaceae; genus Variovorax; species Variovorax sp. W1I1. The sequence goes on from NZ_JAUSWZ010000001.1 coordinate 4,445,489, forward strand.
GGCAAGCCCGGCGACCATGCCCGCGCCACCGCCCAATTGCGCCGGATGCGCGGACAGACGCTGATATTCCAGACCGCAGTCGCCGTCGTCTGCCACGCCACCGGCTTCGTTCAGCGCGACCTGGCGCCCGTGCGCGTCGTGTTCCGTGAGCTCAGCGACGCCGCCATCGACCGCTATCTGCTAGTCGAGCAGCCCTACGACTGCGCCGGCAGCGCCAAGAGCGAAGGCCTCGGCATCGCCCTCTTGAGCGCCATCGACAGCGACGATCCGACCGCATTGGTCGGCCTCCCGTTGATCCGCACCTGCCAGATGCTGCGCGCCGCGGGGGTCGAACTCCTGTGACCCACGGCAAGCTCTACCTCGTTCCCGCGCCGCTCGATTTCGGCTGCGACGTCCAGGCTCCCCTGCAGGACGCGCTGCCGCTCGGCACCCTGCAGGTGGCCGCCGGCATCACGCACTGGATCTGCGAGAACGCGAAATCCGCCCGTGCCTACCTCAAGCGCATTGACGCGGTCGCGCCGCTGGCCGCTCCGCTGCAGGCGCAGGTCATCCAGGAACTGCCGCGCGAAGTGCACAAGAAAGGCGATCACGCCGGCCAGTTCGACGCCCGGCCGCTGCTGGCCGCCGCGCTCGAAGGCCACGACGTCGGCTTGCTGAGCGAAGCCGGCATGCCGGCGGTGGCCGATCCGGGCTCCTCGGTGGCGCGCGCCGCGCACGACCTGGGGATCACTGTCGTGCCGCTGACCGGCCCGGTCTCGTTGCTGCTGGCGCTGGCTGCGAGCGGCCTGAATGGCCAGAACTTCGCCTTCGTCGGCTACCTGCCGCAGGACGCGAGCGAGCGCCAGACCCGCATCCGCGAGCTCGAAGCGATTGCTCTCAAGACCGGCCAGACGCAGCTTTTCATAGAAACGCCCTATCGCAATGCTGCCCTGCTGCAAGCCTTGGTCCAAACGATGCACCAGAACACCCGCCTCGCCGTCGCGCGCGGCCTGACCCTCGCAACTTCCCATGTGCGCAGCGAAACGGTGAAATCCTGGCGCGCCAAGCCACAGACCGCAACCGACGAACGCCTGCCCGCCGTGTTCGCGATCGGGCGCTGACGATGGTGGTGGTGACCGCCGGCACGCGCTGGGCCTCGCGCGCGCAGTTCTTTTCTTCCGGCTTCATCTTCGCGACCTGGGGCGTGCATGTGCCCACGGTCAAGGCGCACTACGGCCTGGACGAAGCCCAACTCGGGCTGGCCCTGCTCGCCGCAGGCGCCGGCGCCATGTTCGGCCTGACCAGCGCGGGCCGCTGGATCGGCCGCCACGGTCCGCGACGGATCGCCGTCCTTTCGGGCTGCGTCTATGCGCTGCTGCTCGCCGGCTTGATCGCCATGCCGGGCTACTTCGCGCTGATGGGTTTGCTGGCCGCGTTCGGCCTCGTCACCAGCGTGTTCGACGTGGCCATCAACACTGAAGCGGCGCAGCTCGAAATGCAAAGCGGCACGCCGCTGATGAGTGGCATGCACGGCATGTTCAGCTTGGGCGGCATGGCAGGCGCCGCGAGCGGCAGTGCAGTGCTTGCAGCGGGAATGGGAGCACAGACGCACCTGCTGCTCGTTGCCGCGGTGATGGTGCTGCTGGTTGCCCTGTCCTCGACACGCATGCTGCCCAAGGCGGCCACGGGCAACACAACCGGCGCCGACCACAGCTTTCGCCTGCCCCGCGGCCCGCTCGCGGTGCTCGGCGTTCTGGCCGCACTGGGCCTGATCGCCGAAGGCGCGATCTACGACTGGAGCGTTCTCTATATGCAGCAGGAGCTCGGCAGCCCGCAGAAGCAGGCGGCGCTGGCGTATGCGGCCTTCTCCGCGGCCATGGCGGCTGCGCGTTTCGGCGGCGACGCGATGCGCGCCCGCTTCACCCCGGTTGCCTTGTTGCGTGGAAGCGGTGTGCTCGCGGCGGCCGCGATGACGCTGGTGCTGCTGACAGACCTGCCCTGGCTCGCGCTGGTCGGCTTCGCAGGCGTCGGAGTCGGTTTTGCGAACGTGGTGCCGATCCTGTTCGGCGCTTCGGCCCGCGTTCCGGGTGTCGAACCTGCCAGCGGCATCGCTTCGGTTTCGGCCGTGGCTTATCTGGGATTCATGGCCGGCCCCGCGGTGATCGGCCTGCTGGCGCGGGCCAGTTCACTGACTGCCGCGCTCTATGTGGTGGTGATCTTCGCCGCAGCGCTGGCTGCCTCGGCCCGCTTCACGCGCAGCGAAGAAGCGGGCTGAGAGCTCTGATCTGCTTCAGCGCAACGCAGGCGTCGCGACCTGCAGCGAGCGCACCGAGGCTTCGCCCATCGCGGCGCCGAACTTCTTGGCCAGCTTCTCGGCCACGTTGTCGCGGCGGGTGTAGTCGATGACCTCTTCGGCCTTGATCACCTCGCGCGCCACGAAGTCGACGTTGCCGAGCTGATCGGCCAGGCCGTACTCGACCGCCTGCTCGCCGCTCCAGAAAAGGCCGCTGAACAGGCCCGGGGTGTCGAGCTTCAGCCGATCGCCGCGGCCGGTCTTCACCACGTTGATGAACTGCGCGTGGATCTGGTTGAGCATCGTCTGGGCGTGTGCACGCTGCGCATCGCTCATCGGGCTGAACGGATCGAGGAAGCCCTTGTTCTCGCCAGCGGTGAGCAGGCGGCGCTCCACGCCGACCTTGTCCATCACGCCGGTGAAGCCGAAGCCGTCCATCAGCACGCCGATGCTGCCGACGATGCTGGCCTTGTCGACGAAGATCTTGTCGGCGCCGGCGGCAATGTAATAGGCGGCCGAAGCGCAGGTCTCCTCGACCACCGCGTAGACCGGCTTCTTGTGCTTGGCCTTCAGGCGCTTGATCTCGTCGTTGATGATGCCGGCCTGCACCGGGCTGCCGCCCGGCGAGTTGATCAGCAACACCACGCCCTTGGCGCCTTCGTCCTCGAAGGCGGTCTTCATGGCGGCCACGACGAACTCGGCGCTGGCGTCGCCGCCCGCGGCGATCTCGCCCTTGATCTCGACGACGGCCGTGTGGGCCGTGGTCTTGGCTGTGCTCGGCGTGCTGCGCGAGAGCGCGAACCAGGCCAGGAAGATGAAGAACGCGAGCCACGAAAGACGCACGAAGGTCTTCCAGCGGCGTGTGGCCTTCTGCTCGCCGAGCGCGGCGAAGGCGAGCTTTTCAAGCGTTGCGCGTTCCCAGCCGGGGCGCTGTGTAGGGTCTTGAGCCATGTTCTTGGGGGTGGTGAGGGGAGCTACCGGTTCCAACGGATCGAAACCCTCGGGGTCCCTGCGATTCGGGTCGGTCATGTGTCAGAAGGTGAGAGGTTGGAGGTTCCAGGCAGTATGCCAGTGCACCACGCCGTCTCGTTCGCTCAAGGCGATCTTCACGAGGCCGCCGCGGCAGGGGCCGCCCATGCATTCGCCGGTGTCGGGCTGGTAGACCGCGCCGTGAGTGGCGCACAGCAGCCACTGGCCGGTGTCGTCGAAGAAGCGGTCGGGCTGGAAGTCCATTTCCATCGCCACATGGCTGCACCGGTTGAGGTATGCATGAGGCTGGCCCTCGAAGCGCACCGCGAAGGCGCGGCAGGTTTCGCCGCCGTGAACCACATCGAAGGGCACAGCCCGGCCGCCCTCGACCAGGTCCGTGGCGTTGCACAACGGGATGCACTCTTCGCTCATGACGAAATCTTCAGGCGTTGTCGAGGAGCCACGTTTCGAGCGCGGGCACCGAATGGGCGACGAACAGCGGCTTGAACTCGTCGAAGCTCGACGGCTCGTGCGCGCCGTAGCTCACACCCACGCTGGCGCAGCCGGCATTCGTTGCCAGCTGCAGATCGTGCGTGGTGTCGCCGATCATCAGCGTGCGCTCGGCGGGCACGTCGAGTTCTTCCATCAGCTCCAGCAGCATGCGCGGATGTGGTTTGCCGAAGGTCTCGTCGGCGGTGCGCGAGGCATCGAAGCGGTCGCGCAGGGCGACGGACTTCAGCGCCTCGTTCAGCCCGCGTCGCGACTTGCCGGTGGCCACGGCCAGCTTGTGGCCGCGCGCGCGCAGGGCGTCGAGCATCTGCAGCACGCCGTCGAACAGCACCAGGTCATCTTGATGTTGCAGATAGTGGTAGCGGTAGCGCGCGCCGAGCTCGGCGTACTTTTCCTTCGGCACATCGGGCGCCGCGCGCGCGAGCGCCTCCGCGAGCCCGAGGCCGATCACCCAGGCGGCGTCGTTCTCGGTGGGCTTGGCGCCGCCGACATCGATTACCGCGGCCTGGATGCAGCGCACGATCAGGCGCGTGGAGTCGTAGAGCGTGCCGTCCCAGTCGAAGGCGATCAGGTCGAAGCGGGGAGGTCTGGCGGAAGAATCAGTCATGGGCCGTGGGAGTGGGGTGTTGGGCCAGCGCCTGGAGCGCGGAAGGCGGCATCAGCGCGTGCAGTTCGGGCGGCAGGTCGGCCTGCAGCGCAACGCGCTCGCCACCCGCCGGGTGATTGAACTGCAAGCGCCATGCGTGAAGAAACATGCGCTTCAAGCCGAGCTTCTGCAACGTGCGCTGGCGGTCGAAGTCGCCGTATTTGTCGTCGCCCGCGATCGCGTGGCCGGCCGAGGCCAGGTGCACGCGGATCTGGTGGGTGCGGCCGGTCTTGATCGTCACCGCCAGCAATGACAGCGGTGTGGCGTCGCCCGGCAGCGTGAGCCGCGCGAGCACGCGAACCAGCGTGATGGCGCGCATCGCGTCGGGATGGTCCTTGGCGACCACGCGCACGCGGCGTTCGCCGGCACCGGCGCCGGAACCGTCGGGCAACAAATACTTGGCGAGCGGCGCATCGAGCACCTTCTTGTTGACGGGCCAGTCGCCTTCGACCAGCGCCAGGTAGGTCTTGCCCGTTTCGCGCTCGCGGAACTGGTCCTGCAGCGCGACCAGCGCGCTGCGCTTCTTGGCGACCAGCAGGATGCCGGAGGTTTCGCGGTCCAGCCGGTGGACCAGTTCCAGAAATTTGGCGCCCGGTCGCGCGGTGCGCAACTGCTCGATCACGCCGAAGCTCACGCCGCTGCCGCCATGCACCGCGACGCCGGCGGGTTTATCGATGGCCAGCACGGCATCGTCTTCGAGCAGCACCGGAAATTCGCGGGCCGGTGCCGGAGGTGTGGCGCCCTCTTCCGCGCGCGGCGAAATCCGCACCGGCGGAAGCCTGAGTACATCGCCGACCTCGATGCGAGTCTCGGCCTGGACGCGCCCTTTGTTGATGCGCACCTCGCCCGACCGGATGATCCGGTAGACATGCGTCTTCGGCACGCCTTTCAGATGACGGAACAGGAAGTTGTCAAGCCGCTGCCCCGCGGACTCCGCGTCGACGGTGATGAATTTGATGGCTCCATGCGCGCCTGCCTCGGCCCCGGCATTTCGATCTGCGGGATTTGGAGCGGTCTCGGGGCTTTGCTTCGCACCTATAATGTTTTTCACCAGCGCGGTCGTGTAAGTGCTTGATTAGACAGAAGTTTAGAGCACTGACGATCATGCTGTGAGGTCGATGCCGCTTTGGCGCCGAGCTGCAAACCCCGCGCAATTGCGCAAAGTGGCAGGCCCGGCACCCAAGTCAAGCCGACACCCACGAAACACCGATACGGAATACCCAGCCTGCAGCTTCCAAGCTGCCGGCGGATCGAAGCGAGTCCCTTGTTGTGTTGATGCTGCTGATTCAAATATGCCTTCGCTGGCCGACCTGGCTTCTGCCAGCGGCCTCCGGCATTGAATCATCCGCAGCGCGCGCTCCCCTTGCGCAACCGGCCATCGAAAAGGTGGCCACTCAACACCGAATCTGGCTCGCGCCCATCCACGCGCCCCCACCCCGGCTGTCTTCTTGAGCTGACGCTCGAGAGGCCTGCTCGCGCCTGGCGCGGCAGCGACAGCATCCGGGGCCAAGCGGCAATTCCCTGGTTTCGCGGGCGTCGTCCGTGCATCGTTGGCTCGTCAAGAGCCGGTAAACGATACATATAAGGACAACGCATCATGAAGCGGATGCTGATCAATGCCACGCAAGCCGAAGAACGGCGCCTGGCCATCGTCGACGGGCAAAAGCTCCTCGACTACGAAATCGAGATCGAAGGGCGCGAACAGCGCAAGGGCAACATCTACAAGGCGGTCGTGACCCGCGTCGAGCCCAGCCTCGAAGCCTGTTTCGTCGACTACGGCGAAGACCGCCACGGTTTCCTGCCGTTCAAGGAAATCTCCAAGCAGTACTTCGCCGAAGGTGTGTCGGCCAGCCAGGCCCGCATCCAGGATGCGATCCGCGAAGGCCAGGAACTCACCGTCCAGGTCGAAAAAGAAGAACGCGGCAACAAGGGCGCGGCCCTCACCACCTTCATCTCGCTGGCCGGCCGCTATGTCGTGCTGATGCCGAACAACCCCCGCGGCGGTGGCGTTTCGCGCCGCATCGAGGGCGACGACCGCGCCGAGCTCAAGGAGGCGATGGACCAGCTCGAGTACCCCAAGGGCATGAGCATCATCGCGCGCACCGCCGGCATCGGCCGCTCGGCGCCCGAACTCCAGTGGGACCTGAACTACCTGCTCAAGCTCTGGTCCGCCATCGACGGCGCGGGCAAGGGCGGCAAGGGCGCCTTCCTGATTTATCAGGAATCGTCGCTCGTCATCCGCGCGATCCGTGATTACTTCAATCACGACATCGGCGACATCCTGATCGACACCGACGACATCTACGACCAGGCGCAGCAGTTCATGGCGCACGTCATGCCCGAGCATGCCGCCCGCGTGAAGCGCTACCGCGACGACGCGGCCCTGTTCAGCCGCTTCCAGATCGAGCACCAGATCGAATCGGCCTACGCCCGCACCGTGCAGTTGCCCTCGGGCGGCGCCATCGTGATCGACCACACCGAGGCGCTGGTCTCGGTCGACGTGAACTCGGCCCGCGCCATCAAGGGCGGCGACATCGAAGAAACCGCCACCCGCACCAACCTCGAAGCCGCCGACGAAGTGGCCCGCCAGATGCGCCTGCGCGACCTGGGCGGCCTGATCGTCATCGACTTCATCGACATGGACGAGTCGAAGAACCGCCGCGAAGTCGAAAGCCGCCTGCGCGACGCGCTGCGGCAAGACCGCGCCCGCGTGCAGTTCGGCTCGATCAGCAAGTTCGGCCTGATGGAAATGAGCCGCCAGCGCCTGAAGCCGGCGCTGAGCGAAGGCTCGTCGATCCCCTGCCCCCGTTGCGGCGGCTCGGGCCACATCCGTGACACCGAATCGAGCGCGCTCCAAATCCTGCGCATCATTCAAGAAGAGTGCCTGAAGGACAACACGGCCGCCGTGCATGTCCAGGTGCCGGTCGAAGTGGCTTCGTTCCTCTTGAACGAAAAGCGCCCCGAAATCGCCAAGATCGAACTCAAGCAGCGCGTCACCGTGCTGATGGTGCCCAACAAGACGCTCGAAACGCCCAACTACAAGCTCGAGCGCCTCAAGCACGATGATCCGCGCCTCGATCACATCGAAGCCAGCTACAAGATGGCTGACGAGATCGAAGATCCGACGGCAGTCACCCGCCGCTCGCAGGAGCCGACCAACAAGCAGACGCCGGTCATCAAGGGCGTGCTGCCCGACGCACCCGCGCCGGTCGTTCCGCCTAAGCCCGAAGCGGTGCGTGCGCCTGTCGCGGCACCCGCACCGGTCGCACCGCCTGTCGTGAGCGCGCCGGTTCCGGCGCAGGGCGGCTTCTTCGGCTGGATCAAGAGCCTGTTCGGCGGCGCGCCCGCTGAAGCGAAGGCGCCCGCACCGGCTGCGATTCCGGTCGAGGCACCGAAGCCCCGCCGCGATGGCCGTCCGGGCCGCGATGGCGAAGCCCGCGGCGGTGCGCGTGACGGCGAACAGCGCCGTGGCGGCCGCGGTGGCGAAGGCCGCGGCGAAGCGCGCGGTGAAGGCGGCGAACGCCGTGGTGGCCGTGACGGCGAACGCCGCGGCGGCCGCGGTGGCGAGCGCCGCGAAGGTGGCCGTGGCGAAGGACGCAGCGAAAACCGCGAAGGCCGCAGCAGCGAACTGCGCAACGACGCAGCCGCAGGCCAACCGCGTGAACAACGCGAGCCGCGCGAACAGCGTGAACCCCGCGAACCGCGTGAGGCACGCGCCCCGCGCGACGGCGAACAACGCCGTGGCGGCCGTGGCGAGCGCCGCGAAGGCGAAGGCCGCAATGCACCGGCCGAGGCACTGGTCGACGGCAACGTCAACCTCGAAGCCCAGCAGGCAGCGCCCGGCGCCGACGAAGGCAACGCAGCGGAACGCGCACCGCGCGCTCGCGGCGAGCGTCGTGAACGCGGCGAGCGCAGCGACCGTGGCGAACGCGGCGAGCGCAGCAACGACCGCGGCGGCGAACGCAACGGCGACGCACAACCGCGCGGCGAAGCCATCGCCGGTGACGACGCCTCGCAAGGCGAACGCCAGCCCCGCAACGGCCGCGACGAGCAACGCGCCCTGCGCGGTGACCGTGCCGAACGCGGCGAGCGCAACGACGGCCGCCGCGAGCGCCGCAACGACGCACCGCCCGCCGCCAACGAAGGCGAAGCGCGCGTGGCCGAAGTGGCCTCCGCCGATGGCGAACAAGGCGGCGACAACGCGGGCAACGACCAGGCACCGCGCCGCGAAGGCGAAGAACAGCGCCGTGGTCGTTCGCGTGACCGTTACGGCCGCGATCGCCGCGAACGCGGTCCGCGCGACGAGAACGAAGCCAACAACGCAGCCGAGACACCGGCAGCCGAAGGCGCCGTCGCAGCGGCCATGGAAGCCACCGGCGAATCGTACGAAGCGCCGGTCGCCCGCCAGCAGCAGCAACTGCCGCTGGCGTCGGAATCTGTCGCCGAACGCCAGGTGAGCAAAGTCGCCGCAGCCCCCGAAGTGCGCGAACCCGCACCGCAGCAGCAGCCGCGCTTCGAGCGCCCTGCAGCCGCGCCGGTCGCAGCGCCCATCGTGGTCGAAACCGCCAAGGCAGTACCCGCCGGCAACGGCCGCGCCCTGCCCAAGGTGCAGGCCTTCGAACTGCCGCTGAACGAACTCGCGCAGATCGCCGAGAGCTCGGGCCTGCAGTGGGTCAACTCGGATGCCGATCGCATCGCGCAAGCGCGCGCCGCGATCGCCGCCGAGCCGAAGCCGGTACATGTGCCGCGCGAACGCCCACCGGTGATCGTGCTCGACGAAGGTCCGCTGGTGCTGATCGAAACCCGCCGTGACCTCGGTTCGATGTCACTGCCGTTCGAGAAGACGGCCACCGACGCGCAGGCGCCAGGCGCGCACTGAGCACCACCAAGCAAGCTCGAAGCTTGCAAATGAAGAACGGCGCCCCTGATCTGGCGCCGTTTTTTTATGCCCGCGCGCCGACCGCCAGGTCGGGCATCTCCAGGATCATCTGGCCGAAGCGGCAGGCGCACGGCGTCTTGCCGCTCTCGCTCCAGATCAGCGCGAACTCGACGCTCGGCAGCGGCGGCAGGCCGTAGCGGCCGTCGACGATCTTCATGCCCGGCTCGACCTCTTCGCGCGTGAGCACCGTCACCGCGAGCCCCGCGAGCACGGCCGCGCGAATGCCTTGCGGGCTGGCCGAGGTGAAGACCACGTGCCAGTCGATGGCGGTGAGATCGAGCGCCGACCCGGCCACCTGCCGGTTGACGCAGGGCTTGGGAAAGAAGGCCAGCGGCAGCGATGCGCCCTTCGGCGCCTCGAAGGTTTCGGCCGCGGCCCAGACCAGCTGCGTGCGCCGCAGGCACGTGCCCTCCGCCACGTTGGGCGGCGACATCACTACCGCAAGATCGAGCTCGCCGGACCGGATCGCTGCGCGCAGGTCGGTGTGCATGCTCACGCAGACCTCCATCCGCACCGCCGGAAACGCCCGTGCGAATTGCGACAGCAACGGCGGCAGGCGGTCGCCCATGAAGTTGTCCGGCACGCCGAAACGCACCGCGCCCGTGATCGGCGAGGGCTGGAAGCGCCGCGTCATCGCGTCGAGCGTGTCGAGGATCTGCTGCGCATAGCGCAGGAAATCCTCGCCGTCTTCCGTCACGGTGAGGCGGCGCGTCGTGCGGTGCAGAAGCTGCCGGCCCACCTGCTCCTCGAGCTTGCGGATCTGGTGGCTGACAGCGGACTGCGTCAGGTGCAGCCGCTCGGCCGCGCGCGTGAAGCCGCCGGTTTCCTTGACAGCCACGAAGGCGCGCAGGAGCGTGGGGTCGAAGTCCATGGGTCGGCAATAAATGACGGTTTGAAATGAATCTCAGGAAATTAAATCATTTCCATCATGAAGATGCTTTCCACAGAATCGCCCGGACCTGATTCCGGAAAGCCTTTCGATGCCCCTCTCCCATATCGGCAAGAACCGCGTTGCCCTCGCCGCAGTCTGTCTCGTTGCCCTGATGTTCGGCCTGGAAATCTCCAGTGTGCCGGTGATCCTGCCCACGCTCGAGAAAGTCCTGCACGGCGACTTCAAGGACATGCAATGGATCATGAACGCCTACACCATCGCCTGCACCACGGTGTTGATGGCTGCCGGCACGCTGGCCGACCGCTACGGCCGCAAGCGCATCCTCGTCGTCGGCATCGTCCTGTTCGGCATCACCTCGCTGGTCTGCGGTATCGCGCAGGACGCACTGGTGCTGATCGCGAGCCGCTTCCTGCAGGGCCTGAGCGGCGGCGTGATGCTGATCTGTCAGCTCGCGGTGCTGTCGCACCAGTTCCAGGAGGGGCCGGAGCGCAGCAAGGCCTTCGCGATCTGGGGCGTGGTCTTCGGCATGGGGCTGGGTTTCGGGCCGATCATCGGCGGCGCCATCGCAGCGCTGGCGAGCTGGGAATGGGTGTTCCTGGTGCATGTGCCGCTGAGCGTTCTGGCGCTGGCGCTCGTGCTGGGCAGCATCGAGGAGTCGCGCGATCCGCATGCCAAGCGGCTCGACCTGCCGGGCATCGTCACGTTGTCGCTGGCGGTGTTCGGGCTCACATGGTTCATCACGCAGGGGCCGGACATCGGCTTCACGAGCCCGCTGGCGCTCGGCATCCTCGCCGCTTCGGCCGCCAGCTTCGCGGTGTTCCTGTGGGTGGAGAAGATCAACCCGCATCCGATGTTCGATTTCTCGGTCTTCCGCATCCGCAATTTCTCGGGTGCGATCCTCGGTTCCATCGGCATGAACTTCAGCTTCTGGCCGTTCATGATCTACCTGCCGATCTATTTCCAGAGTGGCCTGGGCTACGGCGCCGTCACCGCAGGCTCAGCCTTGCTCGCCTACACGCTGCCCACGCTGCTGATGCCGCCGCTGGCCGAGCGCCTCTCGCTGCGCTGGCGGCCGGGCGCGGTCATTCCGCTGGGCATGTTCGTGATTGGCGTGGGCTTCTTCGCGATGCGCTACGGCAGCAGCGCAGCGCAGGCGAGCTGGATGACCATGCTGCCCGGCTGCCTGCTGGCCGGCATCGGCCTCGGCCTGACCAACACGCCCGTGACGAACACCACGACCGGCTCGGTGCCCAGCAACCGCGCCGGCATGGCGTCGGGCATCGACATGAGCGCGCGGCTGATCACGCTGGCGGTCAACATCGCGCTGATGGGGTTCATCCTGCTCGGGGGCATCTTCTCGTCGCTGAGGAATGCCCTGCCCGCGTCGTTCGACGCGCAGCAGCTGCGCCTGCTCGCGGAGAAGATCGCGGCCGGCAACTTCGCATCGCTCGCACAGGGCTTTCCGGACCTCGCGCAGTTCGATCCGTCCGGTGCGATCGTCCATGCGGCGCTGCTGCACGGCTTCGGACTGGTGATGCTCTATGGCGGCATCGGTATCTGGGTGCTGGCGGCGATCAGCTTCGTGATCTTCGGCAGCCGCAGGCCGTCGGTGCAGGCTTCGGGTGCGTGCCCCTGAAGCCGGACAAGATCAGTTGCTGGGCGCCTGCGCCGCGCGCTTCCAGGCGGCGGCGGCCTGCTCGGCATCCTCGCGCGCTTCGGCCAGCTCGGCCAGCGCGAGCCAGGCGCGGCGATAGAGCTCTGCGTCTTGCAATGCGAGCCCGGCCTGCGTCAGCAGTTGCTGCGCCTTGCCCCAGAGCTGGCGCTTCATGCAGGCCATGCCGGCGAGGTACTGCAGGTTCGCGTCGCGCGGGTTGTTGCGCTGGGCACTTTCGATGCGGGCGAGCCAGTCGGCGTCCACCGAGTCGAGCCCCGCTTCGAGTGCGCGCGCGAGCTTCACGCGCAACGCATCGCCGAGGCCGCGCGGGTTCGCCACCATGCGCTCCCAGGCGGGCAGCAGCCAGCCACGCGCGAGCGACAGGTCGCCGTGAAGCAGCACCATGCGTTGCGCGCCATGGATCGCCACCTCGGGCATTTCGCGTTCGTTGGTGTCGAGTTCGGACCAGGCGCGCATCAACTGCGCCGGGTCGTGCGCGCCAGACAGCAGCTCGGTCGCGAGACCGCGCACGATGCTTTGCGCCGCCGCATCCGAGAAGGCGCGGTGCTTGGCCAGCAAGCGGGCTGTTTCGAGGGCTTCGAGCGTGCGCCGGTCCTGGCGTGCCGCCTTCAGGCGAAGGCGCAGGGCCAGCGTGCGCCGCTGTGCGCCCTGCGGAAGTTCTTCGAGGCGGGCAAGCGCGGCGGCCGCATCGCGGTCTTCGAGCGCCCAGCGCGCAGCGCGCAGCTGCACGCCTTCGCGTGTCTCGGGGCTTGCAAGCAATGTGCGATCGACGCTTTCATTGAGAGCCTGCTGCAGATGCGCATCGCGCGCCGGCTTGTCCTGCAAAGCCTGCGCGCTCTCGGCTGCGAGCAAATGCGACAGCACGCGCACCTGCTGCGCCTGGGGCAGGTTCGCATCGAGTGCGGCCAATGTTTTTTCCTGCACCAGCGCGGACTGGGCCGCCTTGCGTGCGCGCGAGAAGCGGCCGGCGATCAACTGCACCATCGCATCGAGCAAGGCCGCATGCAATGTGCGTTCCTTCTGCTGGAGGCGCCACTGGCGCGCCTGCGTCGGCAGCGAGAACAACGCGGCCAGCGCACGCAGCGCCACGTGCAGCAACACGAAAGTGCCCAGCAGGATCACGAGCACGAGGTTCAGCGACAGGTCGACGCGCCAGGGCGGCCAGAACACCGTGATCGTGCCCTGGTTGTTGCCCGCGAAAAGAGCGACTGCCGCGGCGACGGCGAACAGCGCGAGGAGCCAGATTGCAGCGCGCATGACCGGATCAGCGTCCCGCGGCCGCAGTGGCCAGTGCCGCGAGCGTGTCGTCGACGCGTGCCGGCTCGGTGGTCTTCACCTGTGCCTGCAGTTGCTGCAGCAGCGTGGCCGCTGCCTGCGTGCGACGCGATGCGGGGTCGAAATAGCGGTTGAGCGACGCGCCCACCTGGGCCAGTTCGGTGCGCGTGGCATCGACTTGGCGCGACAGCAGCGAAAGGCGCGCGTTGAGCAGCTTGAGCTTGAGGTTCTCGCGCAGGAAGTAGGTCTGCTCGGGCGCCAGCAGGATCGCCTCGGGGCTCTGGATGCGGCCGACGCGCACCAGCGAACGCGCTTCGCCGCGCACCGTGAGCAGCGCACGCCGCCACCATGGTGCATCGGCCGGAATCGGTTCGGGCTGCCACGCGTTGACGCCCGTGCCGCGCACCGCCACCGCATTGATCGCGGGCAGGTCGTCCACGTTGCGCATCAGTTCGTCGAGCTTCTGCAGTGCTTCGGCGCTGTCGACGCTCGAGTTGCTGCGGAGGCGGTCTGCGTCGCGCTGCATCGCGCGCTGCAGCGGTGCGAGCCGCGGCTGCGCGGCGCGCGAGATGCGCAGGTCGCCGGCCTTCAGTGCAGCCAGCAAGGGTTCGACGTTGCCGGTGACCTGCGCCTGCTGCAGCGCAAGGCGCACGGCCGACTCGATATCGACCACGAGGTTTTCATCGCGCGAACGCGAGAGGCTCTGCATCAGCTCCTCGAGTTGCGAACGCTGCAGTGCGACTTCGGCCACGCGGGTTTCGATGAGCGCCACGCGGGCCGCGGCATCGCGCACCGTGTCGCTGGCTTGGCGCGCCAGCGTGCGCGCTTCCATCGACTGGGCGGTGGCCTCGGCGCTCTGGCGTGCCAGCTGCTCCTTCATGCCGCTGACCTTGTTCCACAGCGCGATGGTCATCACCAATGCGAGCAGCGCCATGAGAGTGAGGAGCCCCAGGCCGATGCGGGACAGCAAAGTGGCTGCGGCGGCCATGGCGGCGGGCGTCTGATGCGGCGCCAGCGTGGCGGGCACCGGCGCCGTTGCGGCAGTGGGAGAAGGAGGAGAAATGTCGTCTGACGGGGACGCGGCGCTCATGCCAACGATTCTATCGACGCGATCAACGCATCCCGCAGGGGTGTGCAGACACGCAACGCACCAAAACCCGCGGCCCGCGCGGCTTCGCCAATGCGTGCGTGCGTGGCGACCGCGCTCGCGGCGTGCCAGCCGGTGCCGGGCATCGCGCGCTGAAGATTGGCGATCGCTTCCGAGCTGCTGAAGAGCCAGATCGCGCGCCCTTGCGCACCGTCGACAGCGAGCTGGTGTTGTCCGACATCGAACAACGGCGGCAATCGGCGATAGGCCACCACGGTGTCGCGACGCCCGTTCGCCGCGTCGATCTCCTTGGCCAGCCAGTCGCGGCCGGCGGGCTGCCCGGCTTCATCGCCGCCGCGCACGATGAGCACGCGCACGCCGGCCGACACCTGCGCCTGCACGCGCTCCCACAGCGCTTCGGAGTCGAAGCGCGTGGCCTCGGGCGGCGGTGCGTCGATGGCTTCGGGCGGCACGCCGGCGCGCAGCAAGGCGCGCGTCGTGCCGGGCCCCGTGGCCCAGAAGCGGCAACCGGCCATCGCTTCGTCGGATGAATCCGCGTCCCTGCTCTGGAAGAAATGCTCGACCGCCGTGGCGCTGACGAACATCAGCGCGGCGTAGTCTTCGATGCGCCGCCAGGCCGCGCGCAGCGGCTCGGCATCGTGAACCGGCTCGATGACGATCAATGGAAGCGCCACCGCATCGAACCCGGCGGCGCGCAAGTCGTCGACCCATTGCACCGCCTCGCGCGCGGGCCGCGTGACGATGACGGGCCGCGCAGTCATCGGACGACCACGGGTTTCAGTGGGCGCCTGCGTCGCGCAGCAGCGCGGCGGCGTGTTCGCCGAGCGCGTCGGCGCGTCCGAAGTCACCGACGTCGGCCTGCGCATGAACGCGAACGAGCGGCGCATTGCCTTCAGGGTCGCCCCAGGCCGCATCGATGCGCAATGCGCCATCGGCCTGCCAGCGGGCATGCGCCGCGAGCGGCATCGAACAACTGCCACCCATCGCACGGCTCACTGCGCGTTCGGCGGCGGTCGAGAGCCAGTCGCCGCGATGCGCGAGCGGTGCGAGCAGTTCGATCAGATCCTCGCGGTCGGCGCGCACTTCGATGCCCAGAGCGCCCTGCCCCGCTGCCGGCAGCATGTCGTCGGGTTCGAAGGCCACGCGGATGCGGTCTTCGAGGCCGAGACGCTTCAAGCCCGCGGCCGCCAGGATGATCGCGTCGTACTGCCCCTCGTCGAGCTTGCGCAGGCGCGTATCGAGGTTGCCTCGCAGCGGTTCGATGCGCACGTCGGGCCGCCTGGCCTTGAGCAGCACCACGCGGCGCAGGCTGGAGGTGCCGACCACCGCGCCGTGCGGCAGTTCGTCGAGCGAGGCGTATCGGGGGGAGACCATTGCATCGCGCGGATCTTCGCGCTCCAGCACGCAGGCGAGGACGAAGCCTTCGGGCAGGTCCATCGGCACATCTTTGAGCGAATGCACCGCGATGTCGGCGCGACCGTCTTCGATCGCCGTTTCGAGTTCCTTCACGAAGAGGCCCTTGCCGCCGACCTTGCTCAGGCTCTTGTCGAGGATCTGGTCGCCCCGGGTCGTCATGCCCAGGAGGCTGACCGTATGGCCTCGTTCTTGCAGAAGCGCTTGCACGTGTTCGGCTTGCCAAAGGGCCAACCGGCTTTCGCGCGTCGCGATCACGATATTGCTCAAGACCGCTCCCAAAAAGTACATGTTTTCAGACGCCGGAATGCTAGCATGTTGCGCCGCAGCAACGCAGGCGGCGCGTCCATTCAAGTCCCCAGGAACAACATCGAATGAAAGCCAGCAAGACCCCTGCCCTCCCCAAGCGCCGACAGGCCGAAGACCAGCCACTGATCGACGACATCCGGCTGTTGGGCCGGATCCTCGGCGATGTGATCCGGGAGCAGGAAGGAGACGAAACCTATGCGTTGGTGGAGAAGATCCGCACCCTGTCCGTGGCCTTTCGCCGCGACGCGGACCAGGCGGCCGACCGGGCGCTCAAAAACCTGCTCAAGGGCCTGAGCGCCGCCGAGACGGTGCGCGTGATTCGCGCCTTCACCTACTTCAGCCACCTGGCCAATCTTGCAGAAGACCGCCACCAGATCCGCCGCCGCACCGAGGCCGATCGCGAAGGCGTGCTGGCCGACGGCGACCTGCAGACCGCCCTCGCGCGCATCCGCAAGGCGGGCGTGAAGCCCGACGAAATCGTCGCCTCGCTCGCCCACAGCTACGTGTCGCCCGTGCTCACCGCGCACCCGACGGAAGTGCAGCGCAAGAGCATCCTGGATGCCGAGCGCGCCATTGCCCTGCTGCTCACCACGCGCGATGAAATCAAGCTGCGCCAGAGCGCCTACGCGAGCGGAAAGGATGCGCTCTCGCCCATCGAGCTCGCCGACAACGAAACGCAGATGCGCACGCGCGTCACGCAGATCTGGCAGACGCGCCTCCTGCGCTTTTCCAAGCTCACCGTGGCCGATGAAATCGAGAACGCGCTGAGCTACTACGAAGCCACCTTCCTTCGCGAGATTCCGCGCGTCTATGCCGACCTCGAAAAGGCGCTGACGCAAGGCGGCCACACGCCGTCGGTTGCGCCTTTCCTGCGCATGGGCCAGTGGATCGGCGGCGACCGCGACGGCAACCCGAACGTCACCGCCGAAACGCTCGAATACGCGCTCGGCCGGCAGGCCGAACTGGCGCTGCGCTACTACCTCACCGAGGTGCATTACCTGGGCGGCGAGCTTTCACTTTCGGCCACGCTGGTCGACGTGTCAGTGGAGATGCAGGCGCTGGCCGAGCGCTCGCCCGACACCAGCGAGCACCGCAAGGACGAGCCCTACCGCCGCGCGCTCACGGGCGTGTATGCGCGCCTGGCGGCCACGTTGCGCGAGCTCACCGGCGGCGAGGCCGCGCGCCATGCGGTCGCACCGCAGAACCCGTATGCGAAAGCCGAGGAATTCCTCGCCGACCTGCGCACGGTGGAAGAGTCGCTCGGCGAAAAGCACGGCAGCGTGCTCGCCGCGCCGCGCCTGCGGCCGCTGATCCGCGCGGTGGAAGTGTTCGGCTTCCACCTCGCCACGGTCGACCTGCGCCAGAGCTCCGACAAGCACGAGGCGGTGATCGCCGAGCTGCTCGCCACCGCACGCATCGAGCCTTCTTACGCCTCGCTCGCCGAAGAGGCCAAGCAGACGCTGCTGCTCAAGCTGCTCGACGATGCGCGCCCCTTGCGCGTGCCCGATGCCGGCTACTCGCCGCTCGCAAAAAGCGAGTTGGCCATCTTCGCCGCCGCCCGTACCGCGCGTGCGCGCTACGGCGCCGCGGCCATTCGCCACTACATCATCAGCCACACCGAAACGGTGAGCGACCTGCTCGAAGCGCTGCTGCTGCAAAAGGAAGTGGGCCTCCTGCGCGGTGCGATGGCCACCAATGCGGTGTGCGACCTGATCGTCGTGCCGCTGTTCGAAACCATCGAAGACCTGCGCAATGCCGCGCCCATCGTGCGTGCCTTCTATGCGCTGCCGAACATCCAGGCGCTCATCGAGCGCTCGGGCGGCGAGCAGGACGTGATGCTCGGCTACAGCGACAGCAACAAGGACGGCGGCATCTTCACCAGCAACTGGGAGCTGTACCGCGCGGGCATCGCGCTGGTGTCGCTGTTCGACGAACTCAACAAGAAGAAGGCCAACCCGATTCGCCTGCGCATGTTCCATGGCCGCGGCGGCACGGTGGGACGCGGCGGCGGCCCGAGCTACCAGGCGATCCTCGCGCAGCCGCCGGGCACTGTGCGCGGCCAGATCCGTCTCACGGAGCAAGGCGAAGTCATCGGCTCGAAGTACGCCAACCGCGAGATCGGACGCCGCAACCTCGAGACGCTCGTGGCCGCCACGCTCGAGGCCACGCTGCTGCCGCAGGGCAAGTCGGCGCCTGCCACCTTCCTTTCGGCCGCGAGCGAACTCTCGGCCGCCAGCATGGCCGCGTACCGCAAGCTGGTGTACGAGACCCCCGGTTTCGGCGACTACTTCTTCGGCTCCACGCCGATCCGCGAAATCGCCGAACTCAACATCGGCTCGCGCCCGGCCTCCCGCAACCCGAGCCACAAGATCGACGACCTGCGCGCGGTGCCGTGGAGCTTCAGCTGGGGCCAGTGCCGCCTCACGATTCCGGGCTGGTTCGGCTTCGGCGCCGGCGTGGAGCAGTTCCTCGCCTCGGCCGGTAACGCCGCCGGCAAGAAGGAGCGCGTGGCGCTGCTGCAGCGCATGTACGCGCAGTGGCCGTTCTTTCGCACGCTGCTGTCGAACATGGACATGGTGCTCGCCAAGAGCGACCTCGCGCTGGCCTCGCGCTACGCGGAACTCGTGACCGACCGCAAGCTGCGCCAGAAGGTGTTCTCGATGATCGATGCCGAATGGCACCGCACCTCGGATGCGCTCACGCTCATCACCGGCGCGAAGCAGCGGCTC
Organism: Variovorax sp. W1I1; assembly: GCF_030815625.1. Classification (NCBI taxonomy): domain Bacteria; kingdom Pseudomonadati; phylum Pseudomonadota; class Betaproteobacteria; order Burkholderiales; family Comamonadaceae; genus Variovorax; species Variovorax sp. W1I1. Next base: position 4,464,226 of record NZ_JAUSWZ010000001.1, read on the forward strand.
GAAGGCAATGCGGAGATGCAGCGTTCGGTGCGCCATCGTTTCCCGTACATCGATCCGCTGCATCACCTGCAGGTCGAATTGATGCGCCGTTATCGCGCGGGCGACGGCGGCGAGCGGCTGCAGCGCGGCATTCACATCTCGATCAACGGGGTGGCCGCGGGGCTGCGCAACACGGGCTGATCAGGCTCGGCCAACAAAGACGGAGGGCGCCTTGTGCGCCCTCTCCTACGTGAACAGTCGCCAATGAGGAACCCGTAAGGTCATTTAAAAGCGTACGGTCGGACACGTTCACAGTTCTCGCAATCGCGCGGCAGCTCGAAGTCGTTTCACAGGAGCCCGTTGCAATGTCCGTCCCGCAGTCCCTTACCCATTCGCAAGTCGATTTCGTCAACGACGATTTCGAAGCCCTGGCCTCCCACATGCGCCATTGCGCACGCGCCCATGGCCGATGGTTCTCGGTGCGAAGCCACATGCAACGTGTGCGCGCACTCGCTGCGGGCCGCATCGTCACGATGGCCTGCATGGCCGTGGTCCTCGGCATCGGTCTCTTCGCGATCGCTTGAGCGCCGCAGCCGTTGCCGACCGCCTCCAGGGGCTCAGTCACTACGCCCGGACGCTTCTGCTGGGTCCGCATGACCCGGTAGCCCTCCCGATCCGCGCCGAACTCTTCGGCGCCCAACGTTTCGAGCAGCACGGCCACAGCCTCGCGCGCGCGCAGGTGGTGGAAGATGACCATCGCCGCACCAGCGAAGCTGCACCGTTTTTTCCGCGCGTGGACGAGAACCTCGAGTCGCTGCGCGCCGCCTTCGACTACATCGCGCTGATCTCGCAGAGCGGACGCTACGTGTCGCCGGCCGCCGAATGGCTGCTCGACAACTTCCACCTCGTCGAAGCGCAGCTCCAGCAGATTCACGACGGCGTGCCGCGCAGCTACTACGCGCGCCTGCCCAAGCTGGCCACGCCGCCGCTCGCGGGCCTGCCGCGCGTGTACGGCATCGCCTGGGCCTATGTGGCGCACACCGACAGCGTGCTCAACAAGACGCTGTTCACCGCCTTCCTCAACGCCTACCAGGACATCGACGAACTCACGCTCGGTGAACTCTGGGCGCTGCCTACCACGCTGCGCGTCGTTCTGCTCGAGAACCTGCGCCGCGTGGCCGAAAGCATTGCCGAGAACAAGGTCGCGCGCGAGATTGCGCACGCCGCCTGGGATGCGGCGCCGCATCTCTCGGCGCAGGACCTCGACGTGCTCTACCGCGCGCTGCAGAGCCACGGCTTGCAGGCCCCCTACCTCACGCAGCTCTGGCAGCGCCTGCCGGTCGAGCACGGCGAGAACATGCCGGCGCTCGTGCGCTGGACCGAGCAGCACTGCCCCAACGGCCCCGCGCTCATCAACGACGCGCAGAACGCACAGGCCGCCGCCAACCTCACGGTCGGCAACATCATCACCACGCTGCGCATGATCGGCCAGGTCGAGTGGAGCGACCTGATCGAACCGGTGAGCCGCTCGCTGCGCGTGCTGCGCGAACTGCCGAGCTTTGCGAGCGAGAGCGAGCGCACCCGCCAGCAGATCACGCATGCGATGGAGCGGGTGGCGCGCGACACCGAACAGCCCGAGCGCGAAGTGGCCGAGGCCGTCGTGCGCATGGCCGCAAGCGCACCGGCCGACGATGCCGCTGCCGAAACCGACCGCGCGGATGGCACCGCGGGCTACTACCTTTTCGGCCAGGGCCGACCGGCGTTGATTGCCGCATTGCAGTCCGGTGGACAGGCGGGCCGCAATGGCCGCGCGGCTCCTGCCCGGCCCGCACGCAGCCATCGCAGCTGGCGCCTTCCCGCGTACCTGCTGTCCGTCGCCGTGGGCACCGCATTGCTGCTGTTCGCCGTGGCGCAGGGCCTCGCGCATCGCGGCGACTGGACCATTGTGGCCGTCCTCGTGCTGCTCGCATGGCCGCTCTCGGAAGCGGTGATCGCGCTGGCGCAACGGATCATGGCGGAGTCGGTGCGCATGCAGGCGCTGCCGCGCCTAGACTTCGCAGCCGGAATTCCCGAGCGGCACCGCGCGCTCGTCGTCATTCCCACATTGCTGACCTCGACTGCGAACAACGTGCAGCTCGCCCACCGGCTCGAACTGCACTGGCTCGCCAACCGTGAGCAGCACGCGCAGTTCGCGCTGCTCACCGACTGGGCCGACGCCTCGCAGGCCTCGCGGCCCGAAGACGCACCGCTGCTGGCCGACGCCATCGAGCGCATCGCCGCGCTCAACGCGAAGTACCCCGCGGCCGACGGCGCGGCGCCCCGCTTCCTCGTGCTGCATCGCCCGCGCACCTGGAGCGACACCGAAGAGCGCTGGATGGGCTGGGAGCGCAAGCGGGGCAAGCTCGAGATGCTGGTCCGCCTGCTCGCGACCGGCGATGCGAGTGGCTTCCTGCCGCTTGCGCCGGGCCAGCAACTGGCTGCGGGTCGCACGCCTTATGTGCTGACCCTCGACAGCGACACGGGCCTGCCGCCCGGCGCGCTGCGCGACCTGGTGTCGATTGCCGCGCATCCGCTCAACGCACCCGAGGTGGATGCGCAAAGCCGCCGCGTCGTCGCTGGCTTCGGCATCCTGCAGCCGCGCATCGTCACGCCGTTTCCGATGCGCAACGAGCGCTCGCCCTTCCACTGGATGTTCGCCGGCCAATGCGGGCTCGACCCGTACGGCAGCGGCGCATCGGACATCTACCAGGACGTGTTCGGCAGCGGCTCCTTCACCGGCAAGGGCCTGCTGAACGTGCGCGCGGTGCACGCCACGCTGGACCAGCGCATCCCCGACAGCGCCGTGCTGAGCCACGACCTGCTCGAAGGCACGGTCGCGCGCTGCGCGATGGTGAGCGACGTGGTGCTGATCGAAGACCACCCGCACCACGCCGGCGTCGCCGCCTCGCGCGTGCACCGCTGGGTGCGCGGCGACTGGCAGCTGCTGCCGCTGATGTGGCGCGCCCGGCGCTTCGGCATCGATGCGCTCGGCCTCTGGAAGATGGGCGACAACCTGCGCCGCTCGCAGGTGGTGCCGACTTCTTTCGCGTTGCTGGTGCTGGTGATCTTCACGCAGGCGATGCCACTCGGCTGGGCGCTGGCGGCCGTTGGTGCGGCGCTCACGCTCGGGCCGCTGCTCGGCGCGCTCGCCGGGCTAGTGCCGACGCGGCGCGCCATCGAGCTGCGCCACTTCTTCGACGTGGGCGCGGTCGAGCTGCTGCGCGCCCTGGCCAGTGCGGCATGGCAGTTCGTGCAACTCGCGGCGCAGACGCGGCTGCTGCTCGACGCGGCGTTTCTCGCGACGTGGCGGCTGGTCGTGAGCCGCAAGCACCTGCTGCAATGGACCACCGCCGCGCAGGCGCAGGCCCAGTCCAGCCAGCAACTGTTGCCGTTCCTTCGCAGCGGCGCTCTCAGCAGCGTGGCCTGTCTCGCGCTCGCCGTCGCGGCGCACTGGAGCGCGTACCCGATCGTCGGCCCACTGCTCTTCGTCGTATGGGCGCTCGCGCCTGTCGCCGCGTGGTGGAGCAGCCGCGTCGATGCCGAGGTGCCCGATCCGCTGAACGCCGGGCAGCGCACCTACCTCGAGAAACTGGCGCACGACACCTGGCTGTTCTTCGAGCACGTGGTCGGCCCCGACGACAACCACCTGCCGCCCGACAACCTGCAGCTGGAGCCGCAGCCCACCATCGCCCATCGCACCTCGCCGACCAACATCGGCATGTACCTGCTGGCGGTGTGCTGCGCGCGCGAGTTCCGCTGGATCGACACGGCCACGCTGCTCGCCCGCATCGGCGCCACGCTCGACACCGTCGACCGCATGCAGAAGCACCGGGGCCATCTCTTCAACTGGTACGACACGCAGACGCTCAAGCCGCTGCCGCCGGATTACGTCTCCAGCGTGGACAGCGGCAACTTCGCGGGCCACCTCGTGGCGGTGGCGCAGGCCTGCCGCGCCTTTTCCGCGGAGGGCTGCGAGAGCCACGAAGCGCCCGCGCTCGAAGCGCTTGCGCAACGCTGCGACGCGCTGCATGCGGGCATGGATTTCAGCGGCCTCTACGACGCCAAGCGCCACCTGTTCCACATTGGCCTGCGCGTCGAGGAGAACGTGCTCGACGCGAGCTACTACGACCTGCTTGCCTCCGAGTCGCGCCTCCTGAGCTTCCTGGCGATCGCCAAGGGCGACGTGCCGCGTCGCCACTGGATGGCGCTCGGCCGGCCGTTCCTGCTGGTGGGCTTCCAGCCCAGCCTCAAGTCGTGGTCCGGCTCGATGTTCGAGTACGTGATGCCCGCGCTCGTGATGCACGAACCCGAAGATGGCCTGCTGCAGGTCGCCAACAGCGCCGCCATCGCCGAGCAGCAGGCATTCGGCCGCGCGCAGAACCTGCCGTGGGGCGTTTCGGAATCGGCTTACTTCGCGCAGGACCACTCGCTCGCCTATCAGTACTCACCCTTCGGCGTGCCGCGCCTGGCGCTGCGCCGCACGCCGCCCACCGACCGCGTGGTCGCGCCCTACGCAAGCGTGATGGCCGCGGTGCTCGCGCCCGTGGCCGCGGTGGCCAATCTCGAACGGCTCGAAGCGCTCGGCGCGCGCGGCGAGTTCGGCTTTCACGACGCGGTGGACTTCACCGCCTCGCGCCAGGCCGAGGGCCAGGAATTCACCGTGGTGCGCAACTTCATGGCGCACCACCAGGGCATGTCGCTCGTGGCGCTGTGCAACGTGCTGTGCACCGACGGCCCGCGCCGCTGGTTCGGCAGCGCCGCGCTGGTGCAGGCGCACGAGTCGCTGCTGCACGAGCGCACGCCGCGGCAGATCATCGGCAGCGCCGATCCGCGCACGCCGCCCGAGCCCAGCCAGACGGAACTGGCGCCGCTGTTCCAGCCGCGCCTGGTCGACCCGATGGCGGCCGGCTTCCAACCCACGCACCTGCTGTCGAACGGCCGCTACACGGTGGCGCTGCGCGCCAACGGCGCGGGCGTGAGCCGCTGGCGTTCGTTCAACGTGACGCGCTGGCGCGACGACCCGCTGCGCGACAGCCACGGCACCTTCTTCTACATCCGTGACGAAGGCCAGCGCGAGCTCACCTCCCTCACCGCCCTGCCCGCGCCCGGCGCCGACTGGCTCTACCGCACCCGCTTTCTCGCCGACCAGGTGCAGTTCGATGCGGCCGGCCCGGGCCTGCAGGTGCGCACCACGGTGCTGATCAGCCCCGAGGACGACACCGAGCTGCGCAACATCACGCTGCACAACTCGGGCGATGAAACTCGCACGCTCGAACTCATTTCGTACTTCGAGCCGGTGCTCTCGAACCCCAAGGCCGACGAGGCGCATCCGGCCTTCGCCAACCTGTTCGTCGAATCGCGCTGGGAGCCCGCGTGGCGTGCGCTGCTGATGTCGCGCAGGCCCCGCCTGCACGGCGACCCGGTGGTGGCGGCCGCGCACTTCGTCGCCTCGGTCGATGCACATGTGCTTTCCATCGACTGCATGACCGACCGGCGCGCCTTCATCGGCCGCAACCGCTCGCTCGCGAGCCCCGCACTCGATGCGCAGCCGCTGCATATCAACGGCACGCCGGTGAATGGCCTGGACCCGATCGCGTGCCTGCGCGTGCGCCTGTCGATCGCGCCCGGCGCCACCGCACGCCTGAGCTTCGCGACCGCCGCCGACGAGAGCATCGAGGCGCTGATGCCCAGCATCGACCGCTACCTGCAGCCCATGCACGTGGAGCGCGCCACGCGCATGGCCGCCACGCTGGCGCAGGTGCGGCTGCGCGACCTGAGCATCGCGCCCGCGCAGAACCTTGCGCTGCAGGACCTGACGACCATCCTCACCTACACCACGCCGCGCGTGATGAAGGACCGCGGGCTCATCGACCTCCGGCAGATCTGGCGCTTCGGCATCTCCGGCGACAAGCCCATCGTGCTGGTCTACATCCATTCGATGAACGGCATGGGGCTCATCAACACGCTCTTGCGCGCGCAGCCGTGGTGGGGCTTCGGCGGCGTGGCCTGCGACCTGGTGGTGCTCAACAGCGAGCCCAATTCGTACCTGATGCCGCTGCAGCGCGAGATCGAAGCGCTGCGCACGCGGGTGCAGCAGCAGACCCAGAACAGCTTTCCGCGCAACGACACGGCAGGCTTCTACCTGCTGCGCGACCACGAGGTGGCGCCTTCGGAAAAGGCCGCGCTCTCCAGCCTCGCGCGCGTGGTGTTCACTGCCGACGGCCGCGCGCTCGAAGTGCAGGTGGCCGCGCTGCACGAAGCGCGCAGCCCGACGATTGCCGACGACAGCAGCGCGCCGGTGCCGCAGCGCACGCCGCTGCTCATGCGCTCGGCCGCGGCTCAATCGGCGCAGCCCGCGACGACGCCGATGACGGCGCCGGCCGGCCGCTTCGACGCGGAGAGCGGCGAGTTCCGCTTCGACGTCGACATGGACAACCGCACGCCGCGCCCCTGGGTCAACGTGATCGCCAATGCGAACTTCGGCTTCCAGGTGTCCGAGTGGGGCACCGGCTTCACCTGGGCCGGCAACAGCCGCATGCACCAGGTCACGCCGTGGTCGAACGACCCGGTGCAGGACCCGGCCTTCGAGCACTACCTGCTGCAGGACCTGGCCACGCGCGAGCTGCTGCCGCTCACGCCCGCCGGTCAGGGCGCCAGTGGCTCCGAAGCCGTGCGTCACCGCGTTCGGCATGGCCAGGGCTACTCGGTCTTCGAATGCCGGCTGCACAACCTGACGCTCAAGACCACCTTCTTCGCGGACCGCGACGATGCCGTGAAGCTGGTGCACGTGCGCGTGCAAAACGAGGGCTCCGGCCAGCGGCGCCTGCGCACGCTGGGCATGGTCGAGTGGCAAATGGGCGCGGCGCGCGGCGAACGGCGCACCGTGCATTGCTGGAAGCCGGAAGACCAGCCGGCGGTGTTCGGCCAGCAGCGCGAATCGGGCGGGGGCTTCGGCGGAAGCACAGCCTTTTTGCTACTCGCCGGCTTGTCCGGAGCCACGCAATGGACCTGCGACCGCAACGAGTTCTTCGCGGGGCACGGCATCGTCGAGGTGCCCGAGACGCTCGCGCGGCGCGCGGGCAGCGGGCTCGACGCGTGCGCGGCCATCGGCGGCGAGTTCGTCGTCGGTGCGGGCGAGAGCGCGGAATTCACCTTCGTGTTGGGCCATGCCGGTACCGCCGAGGCCGCGCTCGACCTGGCGCACCGCTGGCGGCAACGCGATGTCCCTGAAGCATTGGCGCAGGTGCGCGGGTTCTGGGACGAACTGCTCGGCCGCCTCACCGTGCGCACGCCCGATCCGCTGTTCGACGCGATGGTCAACCGCTGGCTCATCTACCAGACGCTGGCCTGCCGGCTCTGGTCGAAGGCCGGCTTCTACCAGGCGGGCGGCGCCTTCGGTTTTCGCGACCAGCTGCAGGACGCGATGGCTTTCTCGCTCACCGATCCGGCGCGGCTGCGCGAGCAGATCCTCGTCAACGCCGCGCGCCAGTTCCCCGAAGGCGACGTGCAGCACTGGTGGCACATGCCCGGCGGTGCCGGCGTGCGCACGCATTTCTCGGACGACCTGCTGTGGCTGCCGTTCGCGACGGCGCACTATGTCGAGGTGACCGGCGATGCCTCGCTGCTCGACCAGGTGGTCGGCTTCATCGAAGGCCCGGTGATTCCCGATGGCGCCGAAGACGCCTACTACGCGCCGCAGAACAACGGCCGCACGGCCACCGTGTTCGACCACGGCGCGCGCGCCATCGACCGGAGCCTGAAAACCGGCGTGCACGGCCTGCCGCTGATGGGCACGGGCGACTGGAACGACGGCATGAACCGCGTGGGCCACGAAGGCCGCGGCGAATCGGTGTGGCTCGCGTGGTTCCTTTGCAGCGTGGTCGAGCACTACGCGCCCATCGCCGAAGCACGCGGCGAACACGAACGCGCCGCACGCTGGACCGAAGCGCGCCGCGGCTGGATCGCCGCGCTGCACGATGCGGGCTGGGACGGTGCATGGTTCCGCCGTGCCTTCTTCGACAACGGCGCGCCACTGGGCTCGTCGGCCAACGACGAATGCCGCATCGACCTGATCGCGCAGGCGTGGTCGGTGCTCTCCGGCGCTTCGGACGCGGCGCACACCGGCCCCGCGATGGCGGCCGTGAAGAAACACCTGCACGACGAGCCCGCAGGCCTGTTGCGCCTTTTGACGCCGCCCTTCGCGCACTCGACCAACAACCCGGGCTACATCCAGGCCTATCCGCCCGGCGTGCGCGAGAACGGCGGGCAGTACTCGCACGGCGCGGTCTGGGCGCTGATGGCGCAGGCGCTGCAAGGCGACCATGAAGCGGCGTGGCAGAGCTTCGAGGGGCTGAGCCCGGCGCACCGCGGCACGCATCCGGAGCGCGGGCCAGCCTACGAACTGGAGCCCTACGTGATGGCGGGCGACATCTACGGCGCCGCGCCGTATGTGGGCCGGGGCGGCTGGAGCTGGTACACCGGCTCGGCCGCTTGGCTGCATCGCGCGTCCGTCGAAACGCTGCTGGGGCTGAGCGTGAAGGGCAGGCAGCTTTCGCTGACGCCGCACGTGCCTGCGCACTGGCCGGGCTTCGAGATCGCGCTGCGGCTCGGCGAGCGCCGCCTCACGCTGCAGTGGGGCGCGCCCGAGGTCGCTGCGACACCCACCCACCATGTGGCGGTGGGCGAATGGATCGACTGGCAGGCGCTGCCGGCGGAGGCGGTGCTGCGGGTCGGCTGAGTGGAACTGAGTGGCGCTGAATGGGGCTGAGTGGGGCTGCGTAGACTCACAGCCCACGACCACCCTGACCACCCGAAGGAAAACACGATGCGAGGCTCCTGTCTCTGCGGCACCGTCCGGTACGAAGCCACGCGGCTTGCCGGACCGATCGTCCACTGCCATTGCCAGACCTGCCGCAAGGCCCATGCGGCGGCCTTCACCTCCACGGCGCGAGCCGACCGGGCGGACTTCCGCTGGACTGCCGGCGACGAAGCCCGCGGCGCCTTCGAATCCACGCCGGGCAAGCTGCGCCACTTCTGCACGCGATGCGGCACCCATCTCGTGGCCGAATGGGTGGCGCAGCCGCAGGTGATATTGCGCGTTGCCACGCTCGACGACGACCCCGGGGCCCGCCCGAGCGCCCACATCTGGCTCTCGCACGAAGTGCCATGGCTGGAATACACCGCCGACGTCCCCTCCTTCACCGAAGCGCTACCGCCCAAGGCATGACCAAGATCCAGTTCCGCCGCAAGCTCATCGTCATCATCCTGCTGTGCGTGGCGGTCACGGGGGCGGTGGTGCGGCACTACGCGGAGCGCGGCACGACCACCCGCGACATCGCCACGCTGCTGATGGTGCTGTGGGTGCCGATCATCGGCAACGTGATCGCGTGGCTCATCGGCAAGCTGCCTCGGCGCGCGCCGCCGCCCGAACCTGCCACCTTCGATGCGCTGGGTGTGTTCACGCCACATCTGCTGGCCGACATCACGCTGCGCCCGCCGGCGCTGCCGGTGCACGACGTGCCGCTCGGCGCCGGGGAGTACCGCTGTGCACTGGTGATCGACAACCAAGGTTTTTCGGCGCGATGGTTCGTGCCGCAAGGCGAGGTGCTGGAGCGCGGGAAGGCGCATGTGCTCGACATCGAATTCCTGACACCGGATCTTGCGAAGCCCCGTTTTCCGCAAGGTGCGGACTTTCGTGTGCTGGTCGGCGATTCGTTCATTGCCGACGGCCGGGTGCTGCAACTCCGATAGCACCTGATGGCGGCGATAGCCGCCACGGCGAGCGGGCCAGCAGCCACGGAGTTGCAAAAAGGCCCGATTGTTCGCCCACGGGAAACTGACTACTGCCGCGAGCCCCCTTTGTCGCGAGGGCATCCGCTTTCACACTCCCTGGACTCCCGCAACAAGCATCGGCACGCGCTTCGCCGATGCGCCCCAGGACCCCTTCCCATGATGAATGCACCCAGCAGCACTCCCTGCATCGACGACTTGCCGTCGCCGCCGTCCGGGCTGGTCAAGACCACCCGTTCCGCCTGGCTCGCGGTCGGCTCCATCGCCGTCGGCACCTTCGCGATGGTCTCCACCGAGTTCATGCCCATCGGGCTTCTCACCGACATCGCGCGCGGCCTGAACGTCTCCGACGGCACGGCCGGCCTCATGGTCACGATGCCCGGCGTGCTCGCCGCCTTCGCCGGGCCGGCGCTGATCGTCGCGTCGGGCAAGCTCGACCGGCGCACGGTGCTGATCGCGCTCACCACCTTGCTGATCGCCTCGAACCTGCTCGCGGCCTTTGCGCCCAACTTCGCCACCATGCTCGTCGCGCGCCTGCTGCTCGGCCTGTGCGTGGGCGGCTTCTGGACCTTCGCACCCGCCGCCGCCACGCAGTTGGTGCCCGACGCCTCGAAGGCACGCGCCATGTCGCTGGTGCTGGCTGGTGTTTCCGCCGCCACCGTGCTCGGCGTGCCCGCGGGTTCGTTCCTCGGCACGCTCTTCGGCTGGCGCGCTTCGTTCGCCGTGACCGGCGCGCTTGCCGCAGTGGTGCTGCTGGTGCAACTGTGGCTCTTGCCCGCGATTCCGCCGGTGCGCGCCATCGGCGCACGCGATCTGCTCACGCCGCTCACGCGCCGCATGGCGCAGGTCGGGCTGCTCGCGGTGCTGTTCTTCATCGCCGGGCACTTCGCGGCCTACACGTACCTCAAGCCGCTGCTGCAGCAGGTGTTCGGCCTGGAGCCCAACGCGGTCTCGACGCTCCTGCTGGTCTACGGCGCGGTCGGCTTCATCGGCACCTTCGTCGGCGGCAGCCTGGTGGCGCGCAGCGTGCGCGGCACCACCTTGCTGGCTGCGCTGATGCTGGCGACGGCACTGCTGCTGTCGACGCTGATCGGCAGTGGCTTCGTGCCGGGAGCGGTCGTGGTCTTCATCTGGGGCGTCGCCTTCGGCCTCATCCCGGTGGCGCTCACCGGCTGGATGATGGAAGCCGTGCCCGATGCCCCCGAAGCCGGCCAGGCGCTGCTCGTGAGCGGCTTCCAGGTGGCGATCGCCTCGGGCGCTCTCATCGGCGGCCTCACGGTCGACAACTTCGGCATCTCCAGCGCGATGGTGCTCAGCGGCGTGCTGGTGCTGATCGCCGCGCTGATCGTCGGCACGCTGGGCCGGGCGCGTGGAGGTCCGGTGCTGGCTACCTTGCCCGAGTAACCGCCCCCGCCTTCTTGCCCGCTGCCGCGATCGCATCGAGCACCACGCGCAGGGCCTTGTTGACCGGCTTGTCGCGCCGGATGACGACGGCCAGCGTGCGGTGCATGCGCGGTGCGAGGCGGCTGATCTTCAGGTCGGGGTGGGCGCCGCGACCGGCCATCGCCATGCGCGGCACGATGCCGTAGCCCAGCCCCGCGGCCACCATCTCCTTCATCGCCTCGACGCTGCCCAGTTCCATCACGGGCTGCGGCTGCAGGCCTTCGGCCGCGAACCAACGGTCGACCAGCTTGCGCGTGTTGGCCGCGGGCTCGAACAGCACCAGCGGCAGCCCGCCCAGGTCGGCCGGCGTCACCCGCGCCTTCAGCGGTGCGAGGTCGCTGCGGCCGATGGCGACGAACTCGTCGTCGAGCACCGGCGTCACGCTCAGCGAGCGGCCGGCGGCGGGCAGCGTGACCAGTGCGAGGTCGATGCTGTTCTCCTCGACCCTGCGCACATGGTCCTCGGTGTTGCCGGTGCTCACCACGATGCCGAGCGCCGGAAACTCTTCCCGCAGCGCGCGCAGCACGGCCGGAAGGAAATGCAGGCAGGCCGTGGCGCCGGTGCCCAGGCGCACGCGGCCCGTGACGCCGCTTGCGTGATCGGCCAGGGCGTCGATGGCGTTGTCGACCGCGGTCTCGATGTGGTGTGCGTGGCGCAGCAATTCCATGCCGGCCGGCGTGGCCCGCGCGCGCTTGCCGACCCGTTCGATCAATCGCACCGCAAGCCTGCGCTCCAGCTGGCGCACCTGCAGGCTGATGGCCGGCTGGGTGAGGCCGAGCCGGTCGGCCGCGGCCGAGAAGCTGCCGGTTTCGATCACCAGTCCGAAGGACTTGAGCTGGTCGAGGTTCAGTGTCTTTTCCAAAGTATTCCTTATGCCCTGCATAGGCAGGCCAAGCTTCACTTATCGGTGGTGGCGCGTCAAGATCGAGGCATGCAAGCACCGCCCCTTCTTTCCTCCGCCCTCGAAATCCTCGATGCCGAGCCGCACCACATGGCCTCGGTGCAGGCCATCTACAGCCACTATGTGCAGCACGACCTGTGCTCCTTCGAGGAAGAAGTGCCCACTGTGGAAGACATGCAGACGCGCCGAACCGAGGTGCTGCGCCGCGGTCTTCCCTATCTGGTCGCACTGAAGAACGGCGAGGTGGCTGGCTATGCCTACGCGAGCCCCTACCGCGCCCGCTCCGCCTACCGCCACACGGTGGAAGACTCGATCTACGTCGCGCGCGGCATGCACGGCCACGGTATCGGCAGGGCGCTCCTGCGGGCGGTGATCGCGCACTGCACCGAGGGCGGCTTCACGCAGATGGTGGCGGTGGTGGGCAACAGCGCGAACACCGGGTCGCAGCGCCTGCACGAAAGCCTCGGCTTCGAGACGGTCGGCGTGCTGCGCAGCGTCGGGTTCAAGTTCGGGCAGTGGGTCGATACGGTGTTGATGCAGCGTGCGCTGAACTGCACTCAACCTGTCTCGTCGTCTTGACCGACCCTCGCTGCTGTTCTCGACGAGTCCGCGCGATCGATGTATGACATCGAAAAATTACTGCAACGCAGTATCGGTATTTAATTTGCAACTGTATTGCGATTTAACAAAATCAGCGTTCTGGTGCAATTTCGTGTCGACTCGTGGGCACAAGATTTGCTGTTGCTGGCACGCCCCCGGCAATTTTTTCGCTGACGCATCAAGATATTGACTGCAGAAGTGATGCGGGTCCATCCGTGCCTGGGGCGTTGCGTCAATAAAGATTCAGGGGGAAATCAATGGTCATTCGACTGCGTCATCTGCTGGTCGCATTCAGCTTGTCAGCAGGCCTTGCCGGCTGCGGCGGCTCTTCTTCAAACAACGGCTTTTCGGGTATCGCGCCACCACCCGACAGCAGTACACCGACGAGCACCGGTCCCGTCGGCGGTACGGTAACGCCGTTCGTTCCCGAGACGCCACAGGCCACGCCGCCGTCGGCCACAACCTCGACCGAAACATCGACACCGCCGCCGAAGTTCTCGCCGGTCACCCGGTTTGAAAAACAGGTTCCCGCCGTTCAGGACGGTGCAATCTATGCAACGGAGGCTGGCGACTATGACCTAGGGTCGGTGATGGTGAGCACGGCCGACGCAACCCCCGCGGTCTTCATGGCGCGTATTCACGGCGGCCTCTGGTATCCAGGCAAGCCGCTTCTTGCCTCCAGCACACAGCCATCCACGTACCCTGTCGTCGTTCTCTTGCACGGCCAGCACTCGCCCGCTGTCCCCAACTACCAAGGGTACGAATATCTGGCAAGCAATCTGGCCGCACAGGGTTATGTCGTGTTGTCGATCGACGCGAACGACATCAACGCGGCCAGCTCGGGTGATTTCACCTCTCAATCTCGCGGTCAACTGGTTCTCGCCACGTTGGACAAACTCAAGAAGATCAACGACGGGACTCAGACCACCAACGGGATCGCATTGAGTTCTCTGGTCGGCAAGATCGACCTCGACCGCGTCGGCATCATGGGTCACTCGCGAGGTGGTCAAGGTATCAACGATGCCATCCAACTCAACGACCAGCGCATCGGCGTGACGCTGACACAACTTCGCTCCGCTCTGGGCACGGTGCAAAGGCAGAGAAACAGTTGGGTAAGCAGCGTCTGGTTTTCCGCTCCTGGCGCAACGAAGACAACAGGCACGAGACAGGCGTTCCTGGCGACGCTCGACGGCCTGCTCGCAACCTTGAGAACCCCGGTGCTCTCGGACGCTGACCTGTCGGCCTTCCTCGACAACCAGAACATCACGCTTGCCGCAGGCGCGGCGACTGGACCGGAAGCCCCGCCGAAATATGTATTCAAGGCGGCCGTTTCGCTCGCACCGACCGATGGCCGCCGCTTTTTGAGAATCGCCAACGTTCCGTTCATGGCGATGATCCCCACCTGTGACGGTGACGTCCGTAATCTGAACGGCGCTCATGCGTTCGATCGCAACCGGTTCGGCCAGGATGCGGCCGATACGGCACCGCGGTTCCAAATCGTTGTGAGGGGTGCGAATCACAACTTCTTCAATTCCCAATGGACGCGGGACGACTATCCAGACAGTGCATTCGACTACTGCTATTTGAATTCGATGACAGAGAGTGGCATCCGGCTCGCTCCTGCTGATCAGACAGCCGTTGGCCTGTTTGTGATCAACAGCTTCATGCGCCACTTCGTCGGACAAGAGGCCGCATTCGCCCCGTACTGGAATGGCTCGGCACCGCTACCGGCGAAGGCTTGTCCCGGCGGCCGTTGGCCGTGTGACAGCCGCGTTGCGCTGACGCTTCAGACCAATGGAAAGACGAACGGATTGAACAATCACAAGGTGATTGCGCCATTCGACGACACGTACGGGTTTAACCAGCCCTACGACGACGCAACCTCGATGCTTCATATGGGCGATCCGCTCGACCTGATCGATACCTTGGCCTTCGCGGGGAATCTTCATACATGTGCCACGGATCGGGCGCTGCCTGACAGCGCCATTCCGAGGAGTTGCACCCCGCTTATGCAGCCCGATGCATTTTTCAGGACGTCACCCATTGGCAACCGCAGCACCTACTCGGGTGGCCTCGTATCCTCCCCGAACCAGCTGCTGCTTGGCCTGAGCAAGCCCGACATGCCCTTGGCGATCACGTTGAAGGAACCCGTTGTCGGCACCGGGGCACCGGGCGTCAGCGCCGATGACCTCTCGACCGGCGGCTACGATACGCTGAGCTTCCGCATTGCCATGATCCGGCCCGATCTGGCAAAAGAACAACCGCAGCCGGCGCAGGAAGTCACCGTGACGCTCACCGACAGCAAGGGCGTGAACTCTCCCACTATCAAGGTCAGTGATTTCTCGGACGCTCTGGACAGCAGCATGGGTCTGACCATACCTGCCGGCAGTCGTGCAGCCGAATTGCTGAACATGGTCGCGATCCCTATCGCCGCATTCAAGCCCGATCCAACCAGCCCAAGCGCCTTCGATCCCGCACGCCTCAAAACGCTGACTCTGAAATTCGCCAACGCGCCAAACGACGGCACCAAGGTCGCGTTGACCGACGTGCAGCTGCAGATCTTCGGACGTACGCCGCACTGACGCAGGCTTTCGTCGAGCACGGGGTAGACGACAAAGGGACCCCAGACGACCTCAGAGGAGTCTGTTGTCCCGGTCGAGCTACGGGGCTTCATCCTCCGACCACTCCGGGCTGTAGCCGCCCAGCGTCGGGTGGTACATCTCATCGCCCGAATGCTGGGTGAATTCGACATTGAGCCGGTCTTCGCGCAGCCCCAGTATGTCGATGCAATCGCGGCACAGCGCCTTCGCGACTTCGAGCCGCAACTCGGCGGAGCGGCCGCGCCGGATGTCGCACATGAGCACCGACACCTCGGTGGCCTCGCCGTCCACCATGCGCCAGACGCCGCCCTCACCCACCTCGCGGATCGCGACGCTGATGCGGCGGATGTCGACGCTCATCAGTTGCGCATAGGTTTCGCAGAGCTGGCGCGCGAGGCGCTTCTTGTCGGCCACTTCGTGGCGGCCGTTCACGTCGAGCTGGAGATAAGGCATGCCGGGCACCTTACGGAAATTCGATGCCATCGGTTGCATTGCAGGCATTCAGGTTGTTATTTGCCACCGAAAGGCCATCCCCGGTCTAATACGGCCCCATGGCCAAGAGACGAAGCCTCAAATCAGACACCTGCCCGATGGCGCGCTCGCTCGACATCGTGGGCGACCAGTGGTCGCTGCTCATCATTCGCGACGCGTTCGACGGCATGAAGCGCTTCGGCGAATTCCAGCAGAGCCTGGGTGTGGCGAAGAACATCCTGGCGGACCGGCTGAAGAACCTGGTGCAGGAAGGCGTGCTCGCGCTCGCGCCCGCATCCGACGGCACGATGTACCAGGAGTACGTTCTCACGCCCAAGGGCAACGGTCTCTTCCCCGTGGTAGTGGGCCTCAGGCACTGGGGCGAGCAGCACCTCTACGGCAAGGGCGAGGCGCACTCGGTGCTGGTCGAGCGGGGCAGCGGCAAGCCGGTGCGCAAGCTCGACCTGCGCACGCACGACGGCAAGCCGCTCGATGCGGCCGACACGTTCGTGAAGAAGCTCCCGGTGAAAAAGCCGGCGGCGAAGAAGCTGCCGGTGAAACAAGCGGCGCGCGGCAAGGCGCAGCCGGGCTGAGCGCCCCTATTCGCCCAGCAGTTCGCCGATGGGCTGCAGGTCTTCCACCCGGTCGCAGATCGACTTGATCACCATCGTGATCGGAATGCCCAGCAGCAGCCCCCAGATGCCCCAGAGCCAGCCCCAGAAGATCACGCCCACGAACACCGCCACCGGGTTCATGCGGCTGGTTCGGCTGGTGAGCCAGGGCAGCAGCAGGTTGCCGATGATCGTGTGGATGGCCAGCGAAGTGCCGGCCACCGCAAGGCCCATCTGCAGGCTGTTGAACTGCAGGAAGGCCACGAGCCCCGCCGCAGCGAGCACGATGACCGAGCCGATGTACGGAATGAGGTTGGTCACCGCGGCGATGATTCCCCACACCGCGGCGTTCTCCAGCCCGATGGCCCAGAACGCAAGGCCGGTGGCCAATCCCACGAGCACGCTGGTGAAGATCTGCACCAGCAGGTAGCGCTCGATGTTGCGGGTGATGTCGTCCAGCACATGCACCGTGACCTTCTTCTTCTGCAGGCTCGAGCCGGTGATCTTGATGAGCTTGCGCCGGAAGGTGTCGCCGGAGCACAGCGCGAAGTAAGTGAGGAAGGCCACCAGCGTGAACTGGCCCAGCGCGCTCAGCAGGCCGACCGTGCCGCTCAGCAGGTAGTCGCGCACGTTGAAGCCCGGCCGTTCGATGATGACGCGGGCCACGCCGCGCCGCGAGGCGACGCGCGCGGAGTTCTCCTCGGCCGCCTTCTCCAGCTGCGCGGCGGCCTGCTGCACGCTTTCGAGCGGCGTGGCGCTGGCACCCTTGTCGCGGCGCATCGCCTGTCCGAGCTTCTGCGCGGCGACGGGCAGCGAATCGACCAGCTGCGACGCATTGCCCGACAGCGAATAGCCCGTCCAGCCGATGCCGCCGAACAGGCCCACGAGGATGAACGCGGCGCCGATCCAGCGCGGCAGGTGCCAGCGGTGGAGCATTTCGACCAGCGGCGACAGCGCGTAGGTCAGCAAAAGGCTCAGCATCAGCGGGATGAACACCGCCTGGCCCCACTGCAGCGCGAAGACGCTGGCCAGCACGGCGAGCACGACCAGCGAGGCGCTGCGCACGTCGACCGGCATATGCAGCATGAGGCGCCGGCGCTGGGCCGCGGTGGGCTCGGCAGCCGGCTCCTCCGGCGCGGCTGCGGCTTCCGGCGCAGGCGCGGCAGGAGAAGACGTCGCGGGAGGCTCGACGGCCGGAGGCTCCGGGGTGGGCTGCGGCGCCTCCGCAGCCTGAGGTTTGTCGGACGCGGGCGGCTTGTGTTCGTCGGTCATCGCGTTTCCTTGAGCACTTCGCGCACCGCGGCGAGTTGGCGCCGCGACACCGCGACGGGTTCGGGAATCGCATCCAACCGGAGGGCCCAGCCTTCGGCGTCTTCGCCGTCGTCGTATTTCTCGAGCGCGCGGATGGCCGAACGGGCCACCAGCGCATTGCGGTGCACCCGCAGGAAGCGGTTCGGATAGCGCTCCTCGAACTCGTTGAGCGAGCCATCGAGGATGTGGCTGCGTGTCGCGGTGCGCACTGTGAGGTACTTGTATTCGGATTTCAGGTACAGCACCTCGGAGAGCGGCACGCGCTCGGCGCGGCCGCGGTCCTGGATCAGCACGGTCTCGGGCGCGGCATCGGCCTGCAGCGCGCGGCGCTCCTTCAGGAAGCGCTCGGCCTTCAGCAGCGCCTGCTGCAGCCGCTCGGCGCGCACCGGCTTGGTCAGGTAGTCGACCGCGTCGAGCTCGAAAGCGGTGACTGCGTGCGTCGCGTGTGCGGTCACGAACACCACGGCTGGTGCATCGGGATTGCTGCGCAGCGCGCGCGCCACCTCGATGCCGTCGACGCCGGGCATGTGCACGTCGAGCAGCACGAGGTCGAGGTCCATCGTGGCCAGGTGCTGCTGCGCCTCGGCGCCCTGCGAGGCCTCGGCCACCACCTCGGCGGCGGGCGTGGTGCAGTCGCGCAGCAGGGTGCGCATGCGGGAGCGCGCCAGGGCTTCGTCGTCGACGATGAGGGTCTTGAGGGTCATGATGATTCGGCGGGGATCGCGATGCGCACCCGGTAGTTTTTCTGGTCCATGCCGGCGCTGAACTGCATCTGCATGTCGTGCAACAGGCGCAGCCGGTCGCGCACGTTGGCCAGCGCGATGCCGTGGCCGCGCGGCAGCGGCTCGTCGGCCCAGCGCAGCGGCGGCAGGCTGTTGACCACCTCGATCACGACCATGCTGCCGCGCCGCTCGGTGCGGATGCGCAGCTTGGCGCCCTCGGGGCTGGGCTCCACGCCGTGCTTGATGGCGTTCTCGACCAGCGGCTGCAGCAACAGCGGCGGCAGGCGTGCATTGCTGGCGGCGGCATCGAGGTCCCAGCGGATGCGCAGGCGCTCGCCGAAGCGCACCTGCTCGATCGCCAGGTAGCGCTCGGCCAGCGCGATCTCGTCGGCCAGCGTGCCCGATTCGCCCGGGTCGGCCAGCGCCTGGCGGAACAGCTCGGCCAGGTCTTCGAGCATGGTCTCGGCCTTGGCGGGCTCCTCGCGCACGAGGGCGATGGCGCTGTTGAGCGTGTTGAAGAGAAAGTGGGGGCGGATGCGCGACTGCAGTTCCTCGAGCCGGGCCGTGGTTGCGGCGGGCGTCTGGCCGCGTGCGCGCAGGGCCATCGCGGTCATCACGAGCCCTGCGAACAGCGCGCCGGCCAGCCCGCTGGCCAGCCACGGCGCATTGGCGAGCACGCCCGTCAGGCGCAACAGGCCGCAGCCATAGAGTGATGCGAGCGCACCCAGCACGGCGCCGGCGGCGTACTGCCACTGGCGCGGCAGGCGCCGCAATTGCTTCTTGAGCCCGCAGGCCGTCACCAGCCAGAGCAGGGTCGCGGGCAAGGCGCCGCCTGTGACGGTGGCGGTCTGCACCAGCCATTCGCCGGGCGTGGAGACCACGAAGAGCGCGGCGATGGCGACCACCACCTCGACGAACACCACGGTGCGCAGCACCACGCCGATCTGGCAGGCATCGAACAGCGACGGCTCGGCGCGCAGGGGCGCGCGAGCCCTCTCCGACGGCGTCGGGGGCGTGGAGCCAGAGGTGGCCGATAAAATCGCCGGGTTGCGCATCGCGGACATCACAGTTACATCGGGTGACCAACCCATTATTGCCTCCTGGACGGCTCCCATGACCCAAAACCAACTCGACAAGAAATCCGAAGCCTGGTCGGCCCTTTTCTCCGAACCGATGAGCGACCTGGTGAAGCGCTACACCTCCAGCGTCTTCTTCGACAAGCGCCTGTGGCAGGCCGACATCGAGGGCTCCCTCGCCCATGCCGGCATGCTCGCCGCCCAAGGGATCATCCAGAAGCAGGACCACGCCGAAATCGAGCGTGGGATGACGCAGATTCGCAGCGAAATCGAGTCCGGCGCCTTCGAGTGGAAGCTCGACCTGGAAGACGTGCACCTGAACATCGAGGCGCGTCTCACGCAGCTCGTCGGCGACGCCGGCAAGCGCCTGCACACCGGCCGCAGCCGCAACGACCAGGTCGCCACCGATGTGCGCCTCTGGCTGCGCGGCGAAATCGACCTCATCGGCGACCTGCTCACCGAACTGCAGAAAGCGCTGGTGGAAATCGCCGAGAAGAACGTCGAGGTGATCCTGCCCGGCTTCACCCACCTGCAGGTGGCCCAGCCGGTGAGCTTCGGCCACCACATGCTGGCGTATGTGGAAATGTTCAGCCGCGATGCCGAGCGCATGGGCGAGGTGCGCAAGCGTGTCAACCGCCTGCCGCTGGGCGCCGCCGCCCTTGCCGGCACCAGCTACCCGCTCGACCGCGAACTGGTCGCGAAGACCCTGAACATGGACGGCGTGTGCCAGAACAGCCTGGACGCCGTGAGCGACCGCGACTTCGCGATCGAATTCACCGCCGCGGCGAGCCTGTGCATGGTGCACATCAGCCGCATGAGCGAAGAACTCATCCTGTGGATGAGCCAGAACTTCGGCTTCATCCAGATCGCCGACCGCTTCACGACGGGCTCGTCGATCATGCCGCAGAAGAAGAACCCCGACGTGCCCGAGCTGGCCCGCGGCAAGACCGGCCGCGTGGTCGGCCACCTGATGGCGCTCATCACGCTCATGAAGGGCCAGCCGCTCGCCTACAACAAGGACAACCAGGAAGACAAGGAGCCGCTGTTCGACACCGTAGACACGCTCAAGGACACCCTGCGCATCTTTGCCGAGATGATCGGCGGCATCACCGTGAAGCCCGAGGCGATGGAAGCCGCGGCCCTGCGCGGCTACGCCACCGCCACCGACCTGGCCGACTACCTCGTGAAGAAGGGCCTGCCCTTCCGCGACGCGCACGAAACCGTGGCCCATGCCGTGAAGGCCGCCACCTCGCACAAGGTCGACCTGGCCGAGCTGCCGCTGGCCGTGCTGCAGCAGTTCAATCCGAACATCGAGAAGGACGTGTACGACGTGCTGAGCCTGCGCGGCTCGTTGAACGCACGCAACATCCTCGGCGGCACCGCGCCTGCGCAGGTGAAGGCGCAGATCGCGCGTCACCGCAAGCGCCTCGGCTGATCGCGGCACCGCATCAGCAGCAGCAACCGGCCACCCCACCGTGTTCTACGCCATCCCGCTCGAAAACAAACCGAGCTGGCGCAACCCACCGTGGCTGACGGTGCTGCTGATCCTCGTGAACATGATCGTCTGGTGGGGGCCGCAGACCAGCGAAGAGAACGGCCGCGAGCGCGCTGGCCAGTACTACGTGAAGAGCGCGCTGCCCGCGCTGGAACTGCCGCCTTTCGTGGAGTGGCTGAAGAAGACCGACGCGAAGCGCGGCAAGCTGGGCGAGCGCATGTTGAAGGCCGAGGCCTACGAGCAGTTGATCCAGGCCATGGAACACGACCGGGCCTTCCAGAAGAAGCTGAAGGCCGAAGAGATCATCACGCCCGCCCACCTGCAGTACGCCGAGTGGAAGCGCGACCGCCAGCAGTACGAGTCGATGCTGCCCGCCTCCTTCACCGAGCGCTGGGCGCAGGACTACGGCAAGGACGCAGGGTTCAGCAAGCCCTGGACGCTGATCACCTCGGCCTTCCTGCACGGCAGCACCGGCCACCTGCTGGGCAACATGCTGTTCCTCTTCCTGTTCGGCGCCTCGGTCGAGCTGGCCCTGGGCCGCAGCACCTACCTCACGTTCTACCTGCTGGGCTGCGTGGGCGCCTCGGCGCTGGCGGCCTGGGCCTATGCGGGCAAGGGCTCCTATGGCCTGGGCGCCTCGGGCGGGGTCTCGGCGCTGATGGGCATGTACGCGGTGATGTATCGGCTCCGGCGCATCCGCTTTTTCTATCAGCTGTTCTTCTATTTCAACTACGTCAGCGCGCCGGCCCTGCTCCTGCTGCCGGCCTGGATCGTCAACGAGCTGATGCAGCACTGGCTCGCCGACGAGGGCGTTGCCTATATGGCGCATCTGGGTGGCCTGCTCACCGGTGCCGCGCTGATGGCCGGCGCCATGCTGCTCGGCCGCGTGAAGACGCCCGAGACGGTGAAGTCGGAAATGGTGAACGACGACGACCGCTTCGATGCGCACGTGGCCGCTGCCCGTCGGCTGGGCGCCGCGATGAAGTTCGAGCAGGCCGCCGCCGAGTGGCGCGCCGCCGCGGCCCTGCGCCCCGGCGACACCGACACGCTGCGCGCCTGGTTCAACACCGCGCGCCTGCAGCCCGCGAGCGAAGACTTCCACCAGGCCGCGCGCCGCATCTTCCGCCTGCCCGCCACCGATGCCGAGACGATCGCCCTGCAGCACGCGAGCTACCGCACCTACCTCGACCAGGCCAAGCCAGGCCTGCGCCTGAAGCCCGACGACATGGCCCGCCTCGCGCGCCGGTTCGCGCGCATTCGCGAGTTCGGCGATGCCGACATGCTATGCCGCATCCTGCTGAAGACGGCGCCTGACCATCCGCAGCTGGCCGACACGCTCTCGGTGTGCGCCAACGGCCTGCTGCACGCGGGCGAGCGCGAGAAGGCGATCGGCCTCTTGCCGCACCTGCTGCGGCTCGCGCCCAACGACATGGTCACGCGCGCCCTGCAGCGCGCCTGAAATCGCGACGATCCCCTGGGGGTTGTCATGCCCCTGTAGACCGCCGCTGACACCATGGGCATTGCAGGCACTGCAATTGCTGCGTCTCGCGTGTAAAGCCGGCCCTTGCGCCCGCGCCTCGTTGAACTTGAGGCTGCCCGCTCGCTCCATCTGGAGCTTTTTCCTACTTCCGCTGCCTGATTCATGCCTGACCACACCCCCTCCCGCTTCGCCCTGCTTGTTACAGCCCTGGCCATCGCCGCGCTCGCAGGGTGTTCACGCACCAGCGTGGAGGCGCCCGGCACCGCCAAGGCGGCCGCCGCCGCACCAGAAAAGGAAGTCGGCGCCGTCACCCTGAAGCACGAGACCCTCGCGCTGAGCACCGAACTCCCCGGCCGCACCGCCGCGCCGCTCATCGCCGAGATCCGCCCGCAGGTCGGCGGCATCCTGAAGGAGCGGCTCTTTACAGAAGGCTCGCAGGTCAAGGCCGGACAGGTGCTCTACCAGCTCGACCCGGCCTCGCTGCAGGCGGCGCACGCCAGCGCCCAGGCGAGCGTGCGCAAAGCCGAATCGGCCCTGGCCACGGCCCGCACGGTGGCCAAGCGCAATGCGGAGCTGGTGAAGATCGACGCCATCAGCCGCCAGGTGTTCGATGAATCGCAGGCCGCCGAGCAGCAGGCCGAAGCCGACCTCGGCGTGGCCCGCGCGGCCGAACAGACCGCGCGCATCCAGCTGGGCTACACCCGCATCACCTCGCCGATCACCGGCTGGGCCGAGCTCTCGACCGTGACCCCGGGCGCGCTGGTCACCGCCAACCAGGCGGCGGCGATGACCACCGTGCAGCAGCTCGACCCGATCCATGTGCATGTCACGCAGTCGAGCAGCGAGCTCTTGCGCCTGAAGCGCGAACTCGCCAGCGGCCGGCTGCAGCGCGCGAACAATGCCGAGGCGAGCATCCAGTTGCTGCTCGAAGACGGCAGCAAGTACCCGCATGCCGGGCGCCTGACCTT
Organism: Variovorax sp. W1I1; assembly: GCF_030815625.1. NCBI lineage: Bacteria > Pseudomonadati > Pseudomonadota > Betaproteobacteria > Burkholderiales > Comamonadaceae > Variovorax > Variovorax sp. W1I1. The sequence goes on from NZ_JAUSWZ010000001.1 coordinate 4,487,711, forward strand.
CAGCGGAGTCACGGTCGATGCGGGCACCGGCAGCGTCACGCTGCGCGCGGTGGTGCCCAACCCCGACCGGCTGCTGATGCCCGGCATGTACGTGCGCGCGGTGCTGCAGGAAGGCGTGAACCAGGCCGCGCTGCTGGTGCCGCAGCAGGCCGTCACGCGCGCGCCGGACGGCAGCGCCTCGGCGCTGGTGATCGACACCGAGAACAAGGTCGCCAAACGCCCGATCACCGTGGGCCGCGCGGTCGGCACGCAATGGCAGGTGCTCGACGGCCTCGCAGCGGGCGACCGCGTGATGATGGAAGGCTCGCAGCGCGTGAAGGTCGGCGACAAGGTGCGCGTGGTCGACCTGGGCGCGAAGCCGGTCACAAGCCCCGTGGCGGCCGCAACGCCCGACGCCGCTTCCGCAACGCTCGCGCGCTGAGGCCCCGCCATGGCCCAGTTCTTCATCGACCGCCCCATCTTCGCGTGGGTGCTCTCCATCGTCGTCATGCTCGCGGGGTTGATGGCGATCCGCACGCTGCCGCTCGAGCAATACCCCGACATCGCGCCACCGCGCGTGTCGATCAACGCCACCTACACCGGCGCCTCGGCCAAGACGGTCGAAGACTCGGTCACCCAGGTCATCGAGCAGCAGATGAAGGGGCTGGACAACCTGCTCTACATGCAGTCGACCAGCAACTCCTCGGGCGTGGCGCGCCTGTCGCTCACCTTCAACGCGGGCACCAACATCGACGTGGCCCAGATGCAGGTGCAGAACAAGCTGCAGCAGGCCATGTCGCGCCTGCCGCAGCAGGTGCAAAGCCGCGGCGTCACCGTCACCAAGGGCGGCAACGACTTTTTGCTGATCGTCTCGATGTACTCGGGCGACGGCAGCGCTTCCGCGGTGGACGTGGGCGACTACATCAGCAGCAACCTGGTCGACGTGATCAGCCGCATCGACGGCGTGGGCGAGGTGCAGACGCTGGGCACCGGCTACGCGATGCGCCTCTGGCTCGACCCCGACAAGTTGCGCAAGTACGCGCTGATGCCCTCGGATGTGGGCAACGCCATCACCGCGCAGAACGCGCAGGTCTCGGCCGGCCAGTTGGGCGCACTGCCCGCCGGCGCGCAGCAGCAGCTCAATGCCACGATCACCGCGCGCAGCAAGCTGCAGACGGTTTCGCAGTTCGAGAACGTGGTGCTTCGCGCCACGCCCGACGGCGCCGTGGTGCGCCTGCGCGACGTGGCGCGCGTGGAGCTCGGCGCCGAGAACCTCACGGTGCGCTCGCAGCTCGGCGGCCGTCCCGGCGCGGGCCTGGGCGTGGTGCTGGCCGACGGCGCCAACGCGGTGCAGGTGGCCGAGGCGGTGAAGGCCAAGGTGGCCGAGCTGCAGCCGCTCTTTCCGAACCAGCTGCAGACCTTCGTGAGCTACGACACCACGCCCTTCGTGAGCGCGTCCATCGACGAGGTGGTGAAGGCGCTGGCCGAGGCCATGCTGCTGGTCGTGCTGGTGATGTACGTCTTTCTGCAGAACTTCCGCGCGACGCTGATCCCGGCCATTGCGGTGCCGGTGGTGCTGCTGGGCACCTTCGGCGTGCTCTCCATGGCCGGCTACTCGATCAACACGCTCACCATGTTCGGCATGGTGCTGGCGATCGGCCTTCTGGTGGACGACGCCATCGTGGTGGTCGAGAACGTCGAACGCGTGATGCATGAAGAAGGCCTCTCGCCCAAGGAGGCCACGCGCAAATCGATGGCCGAGATCACGCCCGCGCTCGTGGGCATCGCGCTGGTGCTGTCGGCGGTGTTCATCCCGATGGCCTTCTTCGGCGGCTCGACCGGCGTGATCTACCGGCAGTTCTCGATCACCATCGTCTCGGCGATGGCGCTGTCGGTGTTCGTGGCGCTCACGCTCACGCCGGCGCTGTGCGCGACGCTGCTCAAGCCCGTCGCCAAGGGCCAGCACGCGGTGGCACGCCGGGGCGTGCTGGGCACGGTCGACCGCTTCTTCGCGGGCTTCAACCGCAACTTCGACAAGGGCGCCGACCGCTACCAGGGCATCGTCGGCGGCATCGTGCGGCGCGGCAAGCGCAGCCTCGTGGTGTACCTGCTGATCGCGGCCGCGATGGCGGTGCTGTTCATGCGCCTGCCCACCTCCTTCCTGCCCGACGAGGACCAGGCCTTCCTGCAGGTACAGGTGACGCTGCCGCCGGGCGCCTCGGACGCGCGGCTGCAGCCGGTGGTCACGCAGATGCAGGACTACTTCACCAAGCAGCCCGAGGTGGTAAGCGTGAACGTCATCACCGGGCAGAACGGCGACCAGAGTTCGGCGCGCGCCTTCGTGAAACTCAAGGACTGGGCCGAGCGCGAAGGCGAGGGGCAATCGGCCGCCGCGCTCGCGCGCCGCGCCAACAAGGATCTCTCGACCATCCGCGATGCGCGCGTGTTCGTGCTGCTGCCGCCGGCGGTGCGCGGGCTGGGCGCCAACGCTGGCTTCAACTTCCACCTGAAGGACATCAACGGCCTCGGCCACGACGCGCTGGTGAAGGCGCGCGACCAGGCCATCGACCTGCTCTCCAAACGCTCCGACGTGGTCGTGAACGTGCGCAGCAACAACCTGGACGACACGCCGCAGTTCGCGGTGGACATCGACGATGCGCGCGCCGGCGCGGCGAGCCTCGCCACGGCCGACATCGACAGCACGCTCTCCAGCGCGATGGGCGGCACCTACATCAACGACTTCCTGGACAACGGGCGCGTGAAGCGCGTGTACATGCAGGGCGACACCGCCTTCCGCATGCTGCCCGCCGACATCGATCGCTGGAGCGTTCGCAACAGCCTCGGGCAGATGGTGCCGTTCCCCGCGTTCTCGAGTTCGCGCTGGACCTACGGCTCGCCGCAGCTGCAGCGCTACAACGGCAGCCCGAGCTACGAGTTCGTGGGCGATGCCGCACCGGGCGTGAGCTCGGGCGATGCGATGGCCGCGGTGGACGAGGTGATGAAGCAGATGCCGCCCGGCATCGGCTACGAATGGACCGGCGCGTCGTTCCAGGAGCGGCTCTCGGGCGCGCAGGCGCCTGTGCTCTATGCAATTTCGATCCTGTTCGTGTTCCTGTGCCTCGCGGCGCTCTACGAGAGCTGGTCGGTGCCGTTCTCGGTGATCCTGGTGGTGCCGCTTGGCATCGTGGGCGCGCTGCTGTTCACCAGCTTCCGGGGCCTGAGCAACGACGTGTACTTCCAGGTCGGCTTGCTGACGACGGTGGGGCTCTCGTCGAAGAACGCGATCCTGATCGTGGAGTTCGCCAAGCAGTTGCAGGAACAGGGCAAGGGCGTGATCGAGGCGACGCTGGAAGCGGTGCGCCTGCGGCTGCGCCCGATCCTCATGACTTCGCTGGCCTTCGGCTTCGGCGTGCTGCCGCTGGCCATCGGCACCGGCGCGGGCGCGGGTGGCCGCCAGTCGATCGGCACCGCGGTGCTGGGCGGCATGGTGGTGGGCACCGCGCTCGGCATCTTCTTCGTGCCGCTGTTCTTCGCGTTGATCCGCGGGTGGCTGGAGGGAAGGCGCAAGCCGGCGAAGGCCGAAGTGACGGACGCATTGCCGGCGACCACCGCGGAACAGGGAGGCCACTGATGCGGCGCACATCCCTTTCTCGTTTTCCGTTGCGCACGCTGGCCTGTGCGGCCATGGCTTCGGCCGTGCTCTCGGGGTGCATCAACCTCGCGCCCACGTATGAAACGCCCGCCTCGCCGGTGCCCGAGGCCCTGCCCTCCACGGGCGTCACCGCGGCCACGCCGCTCGACGTCAGCTGGCGCGATTTCTTCGTCGACAAGCAACTGCAAGGCGTGATCGAACTCGCGCTCGCCAATAACCGCGACCTGCGCGTGGCGGCACTCAACATCGAGCGCGCACGCGCCCAGTACGGCATTGCGCGCGCGGGCCTGTTCCCGACCGTCGAGGGTGGCGCGGGCGGCAGCCGCTCGCGCACGCCGGGCAGCCTCTCGACCAGCGGCGAGGCGCGCATCTCCTCGCAGTACAGCGCCGACCTGGGCATGACGGCCTACGAGCTCGACCTGTTCGGCCGCGTGCGCAACCTGAGCGAATCGGCGCTGCAGAGCTACTTCCAGACCGAGGAAACCCGGCGCAGCACGCAGATCAGCCTGGTGGCGTCCGTCGCCACCGCCTGGCTGCAGCTGGCCGCGGACGAGCAGCGCCTGGCGCTCGCGCGCAGCACGCTGGAGAGCCAACGCAAGTCCTACGACCTGATCCAGCGCAGCCATGCGCTGGGTTCGCAATCGGGCCTGGCGCTCGCTCAATCGCAAAGCACGGTCGACGCCGCACGGGCGGATGCCGCCGCGTTCGACAGCCTCGTGGAGCAGGACCGCAACGCGCTCACGCTGTTGGTCGGTACCACGCCGCCAGCAGAGCTGCTGCCGACCACAGCGACGGCCGAAGCCGCGCAACTGCTCGTGCCACCGGCCGGCCTCTCGTCGAGCGTGCTGCAGCAGCGCCCCGACGTCCGCGCCGCCGAGCACGCCCTTCGCGCAAGCAACGCCGACATCGGCGCGGCGCGCGCCGCCTTCTTTCCGCGCATCGCGCTCACGGCTTCGGCGGGCACGGCGAGCAGCACGCTCTCGGGCCTGTTTACGAGCGGCAGCAAGGCGTGGAGCTTTGCGCCTTCGGTGAGCGTGCCGATCTTCGACGGCGGCGCGAACCGCTCGAACCTGAAGGTGGCCGAGGCGCAGCAGAAGATCCAGCTCGCGACCTACGAGAAGACCGTGCAGACGGCCTTCCGCGAAGTGGCCGATGCGCTGGCCGAGCGCCGCACGCTGGCCGAACGGCTCGATGCGCAGCGCTCGCTGCTGGGCGCGACCTCGCGCAGCTTCGAGTTGTCGCAGTCGCTTTTCAGGAGCGGCGCGACGAGCTTCCTCGATGTGCTGGATGCGCAGCGCGCGCACTACGCGGCGCAGCAGACGCTGATTGGCCTGCAACTCACCGAGCAGACCAACCGGCTCACGATCTACAGGACGCTGGGCGGCGGCTGGAGCGAGGGCGGCGACGGGAACGGCTGACTAGGCCGCTGCCTCCGGCGCCGGCCGCAGCAGCCAGCGCACTTCCTGCGTCTGCTCGCTGTTCGGATAGCGCGACTCCATCGTGGTGAGGATGGGCTGCGCCATATCGGCGCGCCCCAGGCCCTGCACCAGCGCGCGGGCCGCGAGTTCATAAGCCTGAGGAATCGCCTCGTGGCCCCGAAATCGCCGATCGAAGCCCGACAGCAACGCCAGCGTGGCGTGCGCATCGCCGTTGCGCCATTCGGCACGCGCCATCGCGATCACCATGACGGCGTCGTCGAGCGCGAACGTCTTGTCCTTCTCGCGGCAGGCCTTGAAGACCTTGAGCGCTTCGGACGACAAATCGCGCCGCATCAGGAGCGGAATGAAGCGCTTGGCCTGGTCGAGCAGCGTGCTCTGCTTGTCCGGCATCATCGACAGCACCCGGTAATAGCGGCGCTGCGCGGCCAGGTCGTCGATGGGGGCAGTGCGCTGTGCCTCGTAGGCGGTGCCCAGCGCGGCGGCCAGGTCGCCTTCGGTGATGAACTGCGCCACCTCGGCATCGATGCGCTGCGCGGCGATCTGCGCGGGCGTGCGGCGATCCACCGGCATGCCCTCGCCCACACCGCCGCCGGGCACCACGTCGATGCCGAAGGCGTCGTGGTGCTGGTACATCACGTAGCCGAGCAGGCTCGCCATGACCCAGCCGAAGTAGATGAACGCGAAGTTGACGATCGGCAGGATGATCCGCCCGTCGAACATCGGCACCACCATCGAAATGGCGATCTGCGCGCCCGTGCTCAGCATGAACAGGAACAGGCACAGCAGCGCATAGGGCCAGCCGACGGTGCGGATCGCATCCCACACATGCCCCGGGTTCATCGCCTGGAAGAAACTGCCCGACTGCACCAGCACCAGCACCGCGGCCGGGAAGCTGAACGACATGACGAACAGCGCGACGGTGCCCAGCACCGGCTCGTACCACGCGAGCCAGGCGATCAGGACGCCCTGCACCAGCGAGATGGCGAAGAGCTTCCACGGGAGATACGTCCACTCGTCGCTCGACTCGCGCCCGAACTCGGACGACTGCCAGATGCCGCGTGCGCCCAGCGCGGTGATCTTGAAGCCGTAGCGGCTGGCGGCCAGCATGATGCCGATCTCGATGACGATGAATGCCAGCGCATCGGGCAGGAAGAAGATCGCCTCGAACAGCAGGCTGCAGAACGACAGCACGATGCCGTAGGCCAGCGGCCGCAACTGGAGCGGAAAGGCGAAGAAGCTGTTGAGGCGGTGCCAGAACGGCGGCGGGGGTGGCAGCGAATCCTGGACGATCATGGCCGGCCCTTGTTTATTTACGGAAGAACTCGCTCTGGCTCATGGCGCCGCGCCCACCGACGCGCACCACCGTGGCCTCTTCGGCATGCACCAGGCGCACCTGGCCCAACTCGCGCTCCAGGCGCTGGGTGAAGCTGGTCTTGAACTGCAGGAGCGACTCGCCCATCTTCAGCACGCTGGTGCCCTGCACGGAGGCGCTCTTGCGGTCGGGCGCGAGCTCGACCTTGTCGATCTGGTAGTCGTACTCGATGGCAAGGATGCTGCCGACCTGGTCGCTGATGCCACGCAGCTTCTCGAAGGTCCGGTGCTGGGCCTCGCAGGCCTCGTCGCGGTTGTGCGTGGTCTCCACCGTCTTGCCCATCATCGTGGTCTTGCTCTCGATGACGGCCTTGCGGCTGAGCTGCTTGCACAGCTTGTCGGCGTCGTTGGCGGAAATCGCGCGCGCTTCCTTGTGGTAATAGTCGCGCACCATCGGCTCGTCGAGCTTGCGGCCGCCGATAAAGAAGTACCACGCGCCCACGCAGAGCACGATGACGATCGCAATTTGCTTCATTCCACCTCCCGCGCTTGGCGGCCCGCTCCGATTTTGCGGGGCAGTATACGTTAACGAATGTTTCCAAAACCGGGGTTGACCGAGGTTCTGGCGGTCTGTTGTTTGAATCCGGCGACCCGGTGCGGCCGTACCTTGTCCATGCCCACCGATGCCCGACAATCCGCCGATGACAGCACCCAGCCCCGACGCCGAACTGATGGCGCTGATCGATCGGATCGGCCATCGCGACGAAGCCGCCCTGCGCCAGCTCTACGACCGCACCGCACCCAAGCTCATGGGCTTGGCGATGCGCGTGGTCCGGCAACGCGAATGGGCCGAGGATGTGTTGCAGGAGGCGTTTCTGACGGTCTGGCGCGTGGCCGGCGACTACCGCGCCTCGCTGAGCCCACCGCTCGCCTGGCTCGGCCTCATCGTGCGAAGCCGTGCGCTCGACCTCCTGCGCCGCCGTACCGCCGACCGCGCCCAGCTCACGCAGGAATTCGACGAGTTGATGGCCGACACGCTCGAATCCGATGCGCCCAACCCCGCCGACACAGCCGATGCGAGCGAACAGGCCTGGGCCCTGCACCAGTGCCTGAGTCAGCTCGAGAGCAAGCAGCGCGAAGTGGTCAGCCTCGCCTATCTGCGCGAAATGAGCCACGGCGAACTGGCCGAGCAGCTCAAGCTGCCGCTGGGCACGGTCAAGACCTGGATCCGGCGCGGCCTCGAGAAACTGCGCACCTGCATGGGACGCTTCGCGTGACATTCGTATGAAACTCACCGCCCACCCCGAACTGCTCGAACTGCTGGCCGCGAGCCACGCGCTCGGCACCTTGCGCGGCGGCGCGCGGCGCCGCTTCGAAGCCCTGGCGCGCGAACAGGCCCCGGTGCGCGCCGCGGCGCTTGTCTGGCAGAGCCGGCTCGCGAGCATGACCGAGCTGCAGAGCCCGATCGTTCCCGACGCCGCCGTCTGGACCCGCATCCGCAACATCATCGAAGCCGAAAAAGCGCAGCACGCCATCGAGCGGCAGCGCGACGACGCCAATGCCCGAGCCGCCGCCAAGCCCCAGCCACAAGGCGGGTGGCTCAGCAGCCTCACGCTCTGGCGCGGCGCCACGGCGGCCGGCGCGCTTGCGACCGTGCTGGCCGTGGTGGTCGGGCTGAACCTGCGCGACCAACTGGTCAACGCGCCGGCCGTGCAATACGTCGCCGTGCTGTCCGACGACCAGGCCGCCGCTTCGATGCTGGTGACCTTCGATCCGAAGAAAAAGCAGCTGGTGCTGCAGCGCGTGGGCACCTACAGCGAGGGCACCGACAAGTCGCTGCAGCTCTGGGCCCTGCCGCCCGGCGGCGCGCCGCGCTCGCTGGGCGTGCTCGACAACGCGCCGGCCCTGCGGCTGGCTGCGTCAGAATCCGATGTGCACCAGGTGCCGACCCTGGCCGTTACCCTGGAAGCCAAGGGCGGCGTGCCGCCGGGCAGCGGTCCGAAGGGCCCCGTCGTGTTCAAGGGCGCCCTGATCGAAAAAACAATCTGATTTGCTTTCTTCCGTCTTTCCGATGCCTTCGATGAAATCCGCGCTGGCCGCGGCCGCGCTGCTGATGGCGGCGCTCGCCTCCCACGCGCAAACCGCCTCGGCCGCCTTCCCCTACGAGGCAGACGGCGCCACCGCCGCCGACGCCACGTCCGAGTACCTCGCCGCCAAGGCGCGCTGGCACAACGAGCTCGCAGCCTTCGCGCGCGCCGACCAGGAGCGCCTGCCGCCCCCGGGCGGCGTGGTGTTCGTGGGCAGTTCCACCGTCCGCATGTGGACCCGCCTTGCGCAGGACTTTGCGCGCGTGCCAGGCGGCGTCGTCAACCGCGGCTTCGGTGGTTCGACGCTGGCCGACTGCAGCCTGTTCGCCCGCGAGCTGGTGGTGCGCTACAAGCCCCGGCAGGTGGTGGTGTACGCCGGCGACAACGACCTGGCCGAGGGCCGCACGCCGCTGCAGGTACTCGACAGCTTCGCGCGCTTTGCCAACACGGTGCGCGCCGAGTTGCCCGACGCCCGCATCAGCTTCATCTCGGTCAAGCCCAGCCCGTCGCGCGAGCAGCTGATGCCGCAGATCCGCGAGACCAACCACGTGATCTCGGCGTATCTCAACCTGCTGCCCAACAGCGAGTTCATCGACATCTACACGCCGATGCTCGGAGCCGACGGCCGGCCGCGGATGGAACTGTTTCGCGGGGACAGGCTGCACATGACGGATGAAGGCTACCGGCTGTGGCATTCGGTGATCGCGTCGCATCTGCCGGGCGCGAACCTGCCATCCGCGCCCGCCAGCCTGCCCTGAACCTGTTTCAGGCCTTCGCCGGCGCGGTCGGCATGTCGTCCGCCGGCGGCGGCACATCGGCGGCGCGCGTGAACCGCGCCACGAAATACATCCCCGCGAACACCGCCAGCAGCAAGAGGCCGTCGCCCCACCACGGCCGCGCGGTCTGGCTGTCGCCGTAGAAGGCCAGCACCAGCAGCACCGCCACGAGGTGCGCGCAGAACACCGGGAGCGACGCCGAACCCATCGCCTCGAGCCAATGCAGCCGCGGAATGCGGCGCATCAGCCAGGGCCCGAAACGCACCGCCAGGATGCCCAGCGCCACGAGGTTCACCAGGCGCAGCGGGCCGAGCTGCCACTTGTCGAACAGCAGGTTCAGTTCGACATCGCCGCCGAACGGCGCCTGGCCGTTGATGCCGGTGTGGCGCCAGTAGACCCCGTAGAGCGCGATGCCCGCCGCCAGCAACAGCAGCCACCACGGAAAGCGCAGCGGCCGCGCCTCGGGCCCGTTGCGGGTGGCGCCGATGCACAGGCCCGCGAACCAGAGGAACTGCCAGGCGTAGGTGTTGAAGGCGCCCATCTCGTGGAACGGCACCGGAATGTGCAGGTAGTGCACAGCGAGGCCGTAGATCCACTCGCTGACGCCGAACTGCGCCGCCGCCCAGACGACGACGCTGGCCACCATCACCAGCGTCCAGCCGTGGCGCATGGCGAAGGCCAGCACCCAGGGGCTCATGAGCATGAAGAAGATGTACATCGGCAGGATGTCGAGCAGCGCCGGCTCGTAGATCAGCAGCAGGCCGAAGAAGAAGCCGTCGCGCGGCTCCGCCAGGTAGTACGACACCAGGTTCTTCACCGCCGGCTGGTCGATGTGCAGTCCGAGCGCGGCGATCACGGTAAAGAGGAACAGCAGGATCGCCGCCTGGCACAGGTAGACCTTGACCACGCGCCGCCAGAACGCGACGCGCATCGATTCGACCCCGCGCACGTAGCCGATGCGGCTGTAGACCAGCCCCGCCACGAAGGCCGACAGCAAGACGAAGCCTTCTGCGGCCGAGACGAAGCCGAAGGGCTGTCCCAGCGGGTCGGTCAGGCGGGTGGGCAGGTGGGTGACGGTCATCAGCACGAGCATCAGCCCGCGCAAGGCGTCTATTTCCCAGTAGCGTTTCATCGGTCGGCGGCGAGGTCTTGGTGGCGGTCTGCGCGGCGCACGCACGACGGGTGGATTGTAAGAAGGCTGGCGTCATCCTTGCCTGACGGGGGTCGTGGACACGAACGACATATGACCGTTGGCACTGACGTTTTGAAGCACAAATCGGCTACGCTGCGCGCTGCCCCAAGGAGGAGATTCCGTGACCCGTTTCGTTCCCTCATTGCTCCTGGCCGCGAGCACGCTGCTGGCCGGCCCGAGCTTTGCCCTTCAGATCACCAGCCTGACCCCGCAGGGCGAGGTGGCGCGCGTGCGCCAGATCGTCGCCAAGTTCGACCAGGCTGCCGTCAATTTCGGCGACCCCAAGGCGCCCGCACCGCTCTCGGTGAGCTGCTCCGACGCACAGGCCGGCAAGGGCACCGGCCGCTGGACCGACGCCAAGGCCTGGGTCTACGACTTCGAGAACGACCTGCCGCCCGGCGTGCGCTGCACCGTCACCCGCATCCCCAGCTTCAAGCCCAGCGCCGGCGGCGAGCTGACCGGCCCGGAGCGCTACCAGTTCAACAGCGGCGGCCCGTTCGTGCGCAGCTACATGCCGGGCACCTACTCCCCCATCGACGAGCAGCAGATGTTCGTGCTGGAGCTCAACGGCGCGGCCACCCTGGAGAGCGTGCGCCAGAACGTCTGGTGCTCGGCCGATGGCGTGGGCGAGCGCATTCCGGTCAAGCTGCTCGACGGCGAGCAGCGCACCGGCGTACTCAAGGCCTTCAGCCGCGACAAGGCGGCCGAGAAAGATCCGCTGCGCTTCGTCACCATGCAGTGCAACCGCACGCTGACGCCGGGCACCAAGGTGCAGGTGGTCTACGGCAAGGGCGTGGCCACGCCTTCGGGCGTTGCCAACAACGTCGAGCGCCGGCTGGACTACCGAGTGCGCGAGCCCTTCGCCGTGTCCTTCACCTGCGAGCGCGAGAACGCGCAGTCCGCGTGCCTGCCGCTGCGGCCGATGCAGTTGCAGTTCAACGCGCCGGTCACGCGCAAGCTGGCTTCCCAGATCGAGCTCAAGGGCGACGGCAAGACGATCAAGGCCAAGCTGGACAACGATGGCGGCACGCAGAGCGACGACGACGTGGTCAACAACGTGAGCTTCGGCCCGCCGTTGGCCGAGAGCACGCAGTACAGCATCGAGCTGCCCTCCAAGTTCGAAGACGCCTCGGGCCGCCCGCTGGCCACGCCCGGCACCTTTCCGCTGAAAGTGGCGACCGGCGCGATGCCGCCGCTCGCCAAGTTCGCCGCCTCGCCCTTCGGCGTGATCGAGCGGCTGGCCGAGCCCGACACCCCGGCCATGATGCCGGTGACCGTGCGCCGCGTGGAGCCGCAACTGCTGGTGAACGCGCTCACGCCCGGCAAGGTGAGCGACATGAACCCGAAGACCGACGCGGAAATCATCGCGTGGTTCCGCAAGGTGCGCCGCTACGACAGCTACACCGTTTCGCGCGAGCAGGCGCGCAAGGACGTCAAGGGCGCGCTGCCCCCCGTGATCGACAAGGACGACCGCACCAGCCTGCAGACCCGCATGCTGTCGCTGCTGGCCGGCCAGCCGGGCGTGAAGGCGTTGGACATGCCCAAGTCGGACGCGGGAGATCCGCGTCCGTTCGAAGTCATCGGCATTCCGCTGACGCCGGGCTTCCACGTGCTGGAGATCGCCTCGCAAAAACTCGGCGAAGCCCTGCTCGACGAGCGCTATCCCGCCGGCCGCACGATGTACGTGCGCACCACCGCGCTGGCCACCAACCTGGCGGTGCACTTCAAGCTGGGCCGCGAGAACTCGATGGCCTGGGTCACCACGCTGGACAAGGGCAAGGTCGTCGCGGGCGCCGAGGTGCGCGTCTCCAGCTGCGACGGCAAGGCCGTGGCCACCGGCACCACCGATGCCAACGGCATCGTCACGCTGCAGGGCGTGTCGCCGCAGGCACCCAGTTGCAACGGCCCGAACGAATACGACAGCGGCGCCTGGTTCGTGAGCGCCCGCGCCAAGGACGACAAGGGCGTGGAAGACCTCGCCTTCACCTTCAGCGACTGGCAGCGCGGCATCGAGCCCTGGCGCTTCAACGTGCCCACCAACCTGCAACCCGAGCCCGACCGCATCGCCCACACCATCTTCGACCGCACGCTCTTGCGCGCCGGCGAAACGGTGTCGATGAAGAGCCTGATCCGCACACAGACCAGCAAGGGCTTCGGCCTGCCGGAAAACCGGCCCGACACGCTGGTCATCACGCATACGGGCAGCGGCCAGCGCTTCACCCAGCCGCTCACCTGGCGCAAGACCGCCACCGGTGGCCTGAGCGCGGAAAACAGCTTTGCCATTCCACCCGCCGCCAAGCTCGGCGTGTACGAGGTGATGCTGCGCAGCGGTGGCGGCAAGGACGCCAACGGCGACAGTGAAGAAGGCGAAGGCGACGAAGGCGGCGGCAGCCGCAGCTTCAGCACCGGCATGTTCCGCGTCGAGGAATTCCGCCTGCCCGTGCTCGAAGGCCGCATCTCGCCCACCGAGAAAAAACCGCTGGTGGCCGCAACGAGCGTGCCCACCGACGTGCAGATCAACTACGTGGCCGGCGGCGGTGCCGCCAACCTGCCGGTGCGGGTGTCGGCGATGGTGCGCGGCAAGAGCCTGAGCTTCTCCGACTACGACGCCTTCAGCTTCACCCCGCCGCGCGCCGACCAGGGCGACGGCACGCAGGCAGCCGCCGCAGCCGATACCGCAGGCGCCGACGAAGACATCAACAGCGCGAGCGACACCCGCGTGATCGCCGACAAGCTGCCGCTCACGCTGAACAAGGACGGCGCGGGCAAGGTCACGATCGACAAGGTGCCGAAGGTCAAGGCGGCGCGCGAGCTGCTGCTCGAAGCCACCTACGCCGACCCGAACGGCGAAGTGCAGACCATCCGCAGCACGCAGACGCTGTGGCCCGCTTCGGTCATCGCCGGTATCAAGACCGAAGGCTGGGTCTCCACCAGCCAGAAGCTCAAGTTCCAGGCGCTCGCGCTCGACCTCACGGGCAAGCCCCAGGCCGGCGTGACGCTCAACGTGCGCGCCGTGGCGCGCATCACCACCACCAGCCGCAAGCGCATGGTGGGCGGCTTCTACACCTACGACAACAAGACCGAGACCAAGGACATCGGCACCGTCTGCAGCGGCAAGAGCGATGCGCGCGGGCTGCTCCTGTGCGAATCGGAGCTGAAGGAAGCCGGCGAAGTCGAACTCATCGCCAGCGCCACCGACGGCGACGGCCGCGACAGCAAGGCCGTGAGCTCCGTCTACGTGACCAAGCAGGGCGAACTCTGGTTCGGCGGCGAAGACAACGACCGCATCGACGTGCTGCCCGAGAAGAAGAGCTACCAGCCCGGCGAGGTCGCCAAGTTCCAGGTGCGCAGCCCCTTCCGCTTCGCGACCGCGCTGGTCTCGGTGGAACGCGAAGGCATCATCGAAACGCACGTCGTGCAGCTCGACGGCAAGGACCCGACGGTCACCCTGCAGGTCAAGCCCGAATGGGGGCCGAACGCCTATATCAGCGTGCTCGCGCTGCGCGGCCGTTTGCGCGAAGTGCCGTGGTACAGCTTCTTCACCTGGGGCTTCAAGGCGCCGCGCGAGTGGTGGACGGCCTTCTGGTACGAGGGCAAGGAATACGTCGCGCCGACCGCGATGGTCGACCTGAGCAAGCCCGCCTATCGGCTGGGCATGGCCGAGATCCGCGTCGGCACGCGCGCCCACCAGCTGGACGTGACCGTCACCAGCGACAAGCCCAGCTACCCGATCCGCAGCAAGGCGCAGGTGACCATCACCGCCAAGCTGCCCGACGGTAAGCCCGCGGCGGGTGCCGAAGTGGCACTGGCCGCGGTCGACCAGGCGCTGCTGGAGCTGATGCCCAACGACAGCTGGAACCTGCTCAACGCGATGCTGCAGCGCCGCAGTTGGGGCGTGAGCACCTCCACCGCGCAGATGGAAATCGTCGGCCGGCGCCATTACGGGCGCAAGGCCGTGCCCGCGGGCGGCGGCGGCGGCAAGGGCCAGACGCGCGAACTGCTCGACACCCTGCTGGTGTGGAACCCGAAGGTGGTGCTCGATGCCAACGGCCAGGCCGTGGTGACAGTGCCGCTGAACGATGCGCTCACCACCTTCAAGATCGTGGCCGTGGCCGATTCGGGCACCAGCCTCTTCGGCACCGGGCAAGCGAGCATCCAGGCCACGCAGGACCTGCAGATCATCAGCGGCCTGCCGCCGCTGGTGCGCGAGGACGACCAGTTCCGCGCCCAGATCACGCTGCGCAACACCACGCAAAAGCCGATGAAGGTCGAGGCCACGCCGCGCGCCACGCTGCTCACGCTGGAGACGCAGACCGTGGACATCCCGGCCGGCGAAGCGCGTGAAGTGGCGTGGACCGTGACCGCGCCCGCGCAGCTCGCGCAGACGCGCGCCGAAGCCATCCTGTGGGAAATCGAGGCGAAAGACACCCTCGGCGGCGCGCGCGATGCGCTCAAGGTGCGCCAGCGCATCGTGCCCTCGGTGCCGCTCACGGTGCAGCAGGCCACGCTGGTGCAGATCGACGGCCCGTTCACGCTCGACGTGGCACCGCCGGCCGATGCCCTCCCGGGCCGCGGCGGCCTGAAGCTGTCTCTGCAGCCCAAGCTCGCCGAAGGCCTGCCGGGCGTGCGCGACTGGTTCGCGAACTACCCCTTCATCTGCCTCGAACAGAAGACCAGCAAGTCGGTGGGCCTGCGCGACGCGAAGATGTGGCAGGGCGTGCTGGCGACGCTGCCGACGTACCTGGACGGCGACGGCCTCGCCAACTACTTCCCGCCGCGCGACGGCGAAGCCAACCGCGGCAGCGACATCCTCACCTCGTACCTGCTCGCAGCGACGAACGAGGCCGCGCAGCTGAACCCCGCCTTCGCGCTCGCCGACGACGTGCGCGCGCCGATGGAATCGGGCCTGATCGCCTTTGTCGAAGGCCGCATCACGCGCGAGTTCTGGAGCCCGCGCAAGGACCTGGACGTGCGCAAGCTCGCCGCGCTCGAAGCACTCTCGCGCTACGGCAAGGCGAAGGGCAGCATGCTGGGCAGCATCACCATCGCGCCGAACCAGTGGCCCACCAGCGCGGTGATCGACTGGCTCAATATCCTGAAGCGCGTGAACGACGTGCCGCAGCGCCAGCAGCGCCTGGACGAAGCCAACAACGTGCTGAAGGCGCGCCTGTCCTACCAGGGCACCAAGCTCATCTTCAGCACCGAGCAGGACGACTACTGGTGGTGGCTCATGACCAACGGCGACGTCAACACCGCCCGCCTGCTGCTCAGCGTGATGGACGACCCGAGCTGGAAGGACGACATCGGCAAGCTCGCCAACGGCTTCATCGGCCGCCAGCAGAACGGCGCCTGGCACACCACCACCGCCAACTTGTGGGGTGGGCTCGCGCTGGAGAAATTCAGCAAGGTGTTCGAGAGCACACCGGTGGCCGGCGTCACGGCCGCCACGCTCGGCGCGGTCAAGGCCCAAGTCAACTGGAGCCAGGTCGAGCGCGTGAAGACCAGCGACGCGGCCGGTGCGCCGAACCAGACCACCTTCTTCGGCGCGCCCGCATCGCCGGGCAATCTGAAGAACAACACGATGTTCCTGCCGTGGGCCGCATCGCCTTCCGGTGCGCCGGTGCGCGACACGCTGCTGGTGACGCAGCAAGGTACCGGCAAGCCGTGGCTCACGCTGCAGTCGATTGCCGCGGTGCAGCTGAAGGCGCCGTTCGCCGCCGGCTACGCGATCAAGAAGACCATCACCCCGGTCGAGCAGGCCACCGCGGGCAAGTACACCCGCGGCGACGTGCTGCGCGTCACGCTGGAAGTGAACGCCAGTGCCGACATGACCTGGGTGGTGATCAGCGACCCGATCCCGGGCGGTGCGACCATCCTCGGCGGGGGCCTCGGCCGTGACTCGCAGATCGCCACGCAGGGCGAGAAGAAGTCCGGCGCCGGCTGGGCCGCTTTCGAAGAGCGCAGCTTCGAGGCCTTCCGCAGCTACTACGAGTACCTGCCCAAGGGCGTGGTGAAGATGGAATACACCGTGCGCCTGAACAACGTCGGCGACTTCGCGCTGCCGCCGAGCCGCGTCGAGGCGATGTACGCGCCCGAGATGTTCGGCGAGGCGCCGAATGCGCGGGTGAAGGTGGAGGCGGCGAAGTAACGAAGAACCAATGGTGAAGGTCGGCCGTCATGCCGCCTTCACCCGTTCTCGCCACCATCGCAGCGAACCCCACCAACAACCTGGAGAACCCATGGGCCTGGCCATTTCCGTCGGCATCCTCGCCGACCTGATCGAAAACGACCCCGAGAGCGCCGAGCATTTCGATGAGGACTTCGCGGTCGTGAACCGCAAGCTCGCCGAGGCGGGCCTTCCGCCGCACGTGGAGCCCCGCGTGCTGCCGCCGCTCGATTCGCGCGCACCCATCGACGGCCTGCCCTACTCGTTCATTCACTACCTGCGCCGCGCCTACGCACATCGCGTGACGACGCCCGGATGGATGGCCACGCCGCTGCCCGAAGACACTGACCCCACGGAAGACGAGACGCTCGAAGACGTGGCCAGCACCTTCGAGAGCCACCTGCTCTGCCATTCCGACGCGGAAGGTTTCTATGTGCCGGTCGACTTCGAGGAAGTGATCTTTGCCGAGGAAGACGAGACCGACCTGCCCGGCGGCATGCTCGGCTCGTCGTACCGCTTGCTCGAAGAACTGGTGCTGGTCGCGCCTGCGCTGGGCATCGCGCTCACGGACGGCCAGTTGTCGGACGAGGAAGCTGAACGGCTCAGCGACAGCATGGGCGAGGACGAAGGCCTCTACCGGGAAGTCGAGTCGTGGCTGCTGCTGTATGAGTCGGCCCGGTTGAGCATTGCGCACAAGACGGCAATTGTTTTCACCTGAGGAATGACCGCGGTTCGAGCGCTCACCCTGGCGGGGTTTCTGGTCTTCCTCCACCTCGGCGCACTGGCACAGCCGGTTCTCGTCGGGCAATGGAAGTCCGATGCCGATCGCACGATGCGATTCAACAAGGAGCGCGCACAGCTCGACGACAAGAAGGCGGCTTTTCTTTCCCAGTTGATGGGGAGGATGACTGTCACATTCACCAAGAACTCGATTGCCTACGACATGCCCGACGCGACCATGCGTCTCGGCGGTGGTCCGGTGCAACGATTTCAAGGCTTCAAGGAGACGCACCCTTACATCCGACTCGGGCACACGCGCAACACCGTGGCTGTGAAATCCAAGGCAGCGGTCGTCGGCAATGAAGCGATCACCGTCTACAACTTTGAGGATGCAAACACCATGTG
Organism: Variovorax sp. W1I1; assembly: GCF_030815625.1. Lineage (NCBI taxonomy): Bacteria > Pseudomonadati > Pseudomonadota > Betaproteobacteria > Burkholderiales > Comamonadaceae > Variovorax > Variovorax sp. W1I1. The sequence goes on from NZ_JAUSWZ010000001.1 coordinate 4,505,438, forward strand.
GGTATATGTCGGGGGCGCAGACACGGGCTTCCCGGACGAGCATCTTCGTGAGTATTTCGTTCGCACCCGCTGAGCCTCCTTTTGGTACCGATGCCCCGCCACCTCGCCACCGTCACCCTCCTCGTCCACGACTACGACGAAGCCATCCGCTTCTTCACCGACGCGCTGCGCTTCGACCTCCTCGAAGACACGCCGCGCGGCCCGGGCAAGCGCTGGGTGGTGGTCGCGCCTTCGCGCAACGCGGGTGCCACGCTGCTGCTTGCCAAGGCCGCAAACGACGAACAGCAGGCGGCGGTCGGCAACCAGGTCGGCGGCCGCGTCTTCCTGTTCCTGCACACGCAGGATTTCGCCGCCGAGCACGCGCACATGAAGGCGCATGGCGTGCGCTTTCTCGAAGAACCGAGGCACGAGCCGCACGGCACGGTCGCGGTCTTCCAGGACCTCTGCGGCAACAAGTGGGATCTTCTCCAGCCTGCATAGGCCCCGACGAAAGCGCCCCATGAAACGCCTCATCGAAATCCGCACCTACCGCCTGAAGCCCGACACGCTCGACGCATTCCACGAAGCCATGCACGAGCGCGCCGTGCCGATGCTGCGCAGCAAGGGCATGGACGTGGTCACCTACGGAAAATCGGACCACGAGGAAGCCACGTACCACCTCGTTCGCGCCTACGACAGCCGCGAGGCGCTGGAGGCCGAACAGGCGGCGTTCTACGGATCTTCGGAGTGGCGCGACGGCCCGCGCAGCGCGCTGGTGGACCACATCGAGACCTACCTCAACACGCTGCTGTGGGTGTCGCTCGAGGGCATCGACAGCATGCGCGCCCTCGACGGCACGCCCTGAAACACACCGAGGTAGCGCGCGGCGCGGGGGCGGGCCTACACTCCCGCCTCGGTCATCACCCCGTGTTTTCTCATACTGAGGAGAACCCATGAACACCCTGGAAATCGCCAACAAGCTCGTGGCGCTCTGCAAGGAAGGAAAGTTCGACGAGGCCCGGGTGCTCTACGCACCCGAAGCCGTGAGCGTGGAGGCGGGCGGTCCGCCCGGCCAGTCGCGCGAGGCGGTCGGCCTTGCGGCCATCCAGGCCAAGGGCGAATGGTGGACCGCCAACCACGAGGTGCATTCCTGGCAGGTCGCGGGCCCGTGGCCGCATGACGACCGCTTCATCGTCGGCTTCAAGTTCGACGTGACCATGAAGCCCACCAAGCAACGCTTCACGATGGAAGAAATGGCGCTCTACACCGTCAAGGACGGCAAGATCGTGCGCGAGGAATTCTTCTATTCCATGGGCCAGTGAGTGAGGATATGCAGCGGAGTGTCGCGATGAGCCTCGAATGGCGCCACACGCTCGAAGCGCTCGACTGGAACGAGCTCTCCCGCCTCTACGAGATCGCCCCGCTCGGCCACAAGAAACCGGCCGACCTGCAGGTCGTGTTTTCCAACAGCCTGTTCAAGTGCCTCGTCTATGAAGATGGCCGGCTGGTCGGCGCCGGCCGCGCAGTGGCCGACGGCCTCGACTGCTCCTACATCTGCGACGTGGCGGTGCACCCGGACTGCCAGGGCACCGGCCTCGGCAAAGCGATCGTCGCGAAGCTCGTCGAGTTCTCGCGCGGGCATCGCAAGATCATCCTGTACGCGGTGGCGGGCAAGGAGCCCTTCTACAAGAAGCTGGGCTTCAAGCGCATGCGCACCGCGATGGCGATCTTCGGCAACGAGCAGCAGGCGCGCGAGCGTGGGCTGATCGACGACAGCTGACGGCGCCTGACGGTTACGGCCGTTACGCGGGTGACGAAGCGCAGGGCCGCCTGCGTTGTGAATGGCATGCGCGCGCCAGATGATCGGCATGTTCCATCACACGCAGCACACGACATGCCCCTGCTTCCACCGCCTTTCATGACCCCCACGCTCCGTGCCCGCCGCACCTTTCTCGCCCAGAGCGGCTGCGGCCTGCTCGCCGCCCTCGGCGCCATGCGCTTCGCCGATGCGGCCACGCCCGTCGCGCACGTGGAGGAGCGCCCTGACCTCGCCACTCACTTCAAGGAAGCGGGCGTGCGCGGAACCTGGGTGGTGCTCGACAGCGCCACCGCGAAGCTCACCGTGGTCGACCGCCGGCGCGCCGACAAGCTCTATAGCCCCGCATCGACCTTCAAGATCCCCAACAGCCTGATCGCGCTGGAGACCGGCGCGGTGAAGAACATCGACGAAATCCTCCCCTACGGCGGCGGCACCTACAAGCGCAAGGAATGGGAGCGCGACATGAACCTGCGCGACGCGATCCGTGTCTCGCACCTGCCGATCTACCGCGGGGTGGCGCGCCGCATCGGCCTCGCGCGCATGAACGAATGGATCGCGAAGCTGCACTACGGCAACGAGACGCTGGGCACCGAGGTCGACCAGTTCTGGGTGAACAACAAGCTGCAGATCTCCGCCGCCGAGCAGGTGCGCTTTTTGATGCGGCTCGCGCAGCGCAGCCTGCCGATGTCGATGCGCGCGCAGGACATGGTCCATGAGATCACGCTGCTGGAGAAGACGCCCACCCACACCCTGCATGGCAAGACCGGCTGGTACGAATCGCCCGGCTTCTCGCTCGGCTGGTGGGTCGGCTGGGTGGCGCAGGCGAACGGCAGCGTGCAGAGCTTTGCGCTGAACATCGACATGCACGGCGAGGCCGACGTGGCCAAGCGCATTCCCCTGGGCCGCAAGCTGCTCGCGCAGATGAACGTGCTCGCGGCCTAGGAACAACACCCCCATCGCCGGGCGCGTTGCGGGCAAAATGCCCCGCAGGTGCCCTCATGAATACAAGATTTGTCGAAGCCTTTCTCTGGGCCGCACGCCTCGGCAGCTTTCGCGCGGCGAGCGACCGGCTCCACATCACGCAGGCCGCGGTGTCCAACCGCGTGGCCTCGCTGGAAGAAGACATCGGCGCGCGCCTCTTCGAACGCGACGCGCGCGAGCTGCGGCTCACGCCGGTAGGCGTGCGGCTCATGGACTACGGCGAGCGGCTCCTCGAGCTGCGCCGCGAGATCGTTTCGCTCGGCCGCCCGCGCGGCGACATCCTCGGGCTGGTGCGCATCGGCGCCATCGAAACCGTCGTGCACACCTGGCTGCTGGGCTTTCTGACCAACCTGCGCTCCACCTACCCGGGCATCGAGGTGCAGCTCACCTCCGAAACCACGCTCGCGCTGCACCGGGGCCTGCGCGAAGGGACGCTGGACATCGCGCTGCAGACCGACCACATCGCCGGCGCGGGCATCGTGAGCACGCCGTGCCTGCCGATGCCGATGGGCTGGGTGGGCCCGGTCGGCGCCGAGGGCACGCAGACCGTCGAACAGTTGCTGCGACAGCCCGTGCTCACCATGAGCCCCGGCTCGCAGCCGCACGAGGCGCTCAAGAACCTCTTTCGCGCAGCGGGCATTCCGCTTGGCAAGGTGCACTGCGTGAGTTCGATCTCAGCGCTCGCGCGCCTCGTGAAGGCGGGCTTCGGCAATGCGCTGGTGCCGCTGCCGCCCTGCTACGAATACGTGGCCATCGGCGACGTGCGGATCATCGAATGCGATGCGCTCATCTCGCCGCAGCGCATTGTGGTGAGCCACCTGGAAGCGGCCGACTCCGACGCGATCCGGCTCGTGGCCGAGCTGGCCTGCCGGGCCTCCGACCAGTTCACGACCTCGGCAATCGCACCAACCTGGAGCACGGCCTCAGAGGGTTAACCCTCAAATTGGCGCATTCCGGCCCCGAAAAGGGGCCAGTAATTCTTGTGGCTGTCGCCCAGAAAAACTCGTTTGTGACAGTCCGACCTCGCGACGGAAGATCGCGCCTTCATTTTTCGAAGGCCCGCCTCCTCTTCCGCCGCCATGAACACAGCACCTGACCTTTCCTCCTCCGCAGCGAACGCGAACGGCATGCTCTTCGTCGCGTCCGACGTGGAGCCGGCCGACGAGGCCGACTTCAACCGCTGGTACGACAGGGAGCATGTGGAAGAGCGCGTGCGCATCCCCGGCTTCCTCTCGGGCGCGCGTTATTTCTCGCTCGAAGGCGGGCGCAAGTACCTGGGGCTGTACCGCACCGAATCGCTGGCCGTGTTCGGCTCGCCGGGCTACCGCGCCGCGTTCGAGAAGCAGACGCCGTGGTCCCTCGCCAACCTCGACCGCATGCGCCAGCCAATCCGCCGCGTGTGCGCCGTGCGCGCGGTGACGGGCTTCGGCAGCGGCAGCCATGCGGTCGTGCTGCCACTCGCTGTGACTGGCGATGTCGAGGCGCTGGTCGCGCGCGCTGCCACGGCCGGCCGCCAACTCGCCGGGCAGGCAGGCTTCGTGCAGTCGTACCTGCTCGCACCCGACACCACGCTCAGCACGCCGCTGCCGCGCGAAGCCACCGAAGGCCGCGTGCTGCAGCCGATGCTGGTGATTGAAACCAGCAGCGTTGATGCAGCGCGCACCGCTCGCGCAACGGCAGCCGCTGCGCTCGATGCCGACCCCGCCACCGGCTGGCTGCTCGCACTCGGCTGGAAGCTGAGTGCAGCCGAGCTGAACTGATCACGTCACACCGCTTTTTCCATCTCTCCATTTGAACAAGGGCATCTCCATGACCGAACACGTTCTCAAGGCCCCGGCCACCGCCGCGGCACCGCCCAAGATGGGCCGGCTCGCGATGGCCAGCTCCATCGGCACCACGCTGGAGTGGTACGACTTCACCGTCTACAACATCATGGCCGCGCTGGTATTCAACGCGGTGTTCTTCCCGTCGTTCGATCCGCTCACCGGCACCATCCTCGCGTTCTCGACCTATGCGGTCGGCTACATCTCGCGGCCGCTCGGCGGCGTGGTGTTCGGGCACCTGGGCGACCGGCTCGGCCGGCGCTTCGTGCTGGTGGCCACGCTGGTCATCATGGGTGTCTCGACCGGCCTCATGGGGCTGCTGCCGACCTATGCGACCTGGGGCATCTGGGCACCGGTCGCACTGGTCGCGCTGCGCTTCGTGCAAGGCGTAGCGCTCGGCGGCGAATGGGCCGGCGCGGTGCTGTTGTCGATGGAACACGGCAAACCCGATGAACGCGGCCGCAACGCCTCGTTCACGCAGATCGGCCCGTCGTTCGGCACGCTGATCGGCACCGGCTTCATCGCCGCCGTGTCGGCCTGGCTGAGCCCGGAAGATTTCATGGCCTGGGGCTGGCGCATTCCCTTCATCTCCAGCGTGGCGCTGGTGCTGTTCGGCCTGTGGCTGCGCAGCGGCGTCGAAGAAACGCCGGTGTTCCTTGAGATGGAGCAGAAGAAGGCCACCGCCAAGACGCCCGTGAAGGAAGTGTTCACGCAGCACTGGCGCCGCCTGCTGGTGGCCGGCGGTTCGCGCATCGGCTCCGACGTTCTGTATGCGCTGGTGGTGGTGTTCACGCTGACCTACGTGACGACGGTGCTGCACCTGTCGCGGCCGCTCGCGCTCACGGCGACGATGATCGGCGCCGCCTGCAACGCGATCGCAGTGCCCTACTTCGGCAGCCTCTCGGACCGCATCGGCCGCAAGCCCGTGTACATCGCCGGCGCACTGCTCGGCATCGTCTGGGCCTTCGTGTTCTTCGTGCTGATGAACAGCGCACAGCCCATCGCGATCTGCGCGGCGGTGGTGGTCGGCCTGATCATCCACGCGATCATGTACGGCCCGCAGGCCGCCTTCGTGACCGAGCAGTTCCCGGGTCGCGTGCGCTATGCCGGCTCGTCGCTGGCCTACACGCTGGCCGGCATCCTGGGCGGCGGCTTCGCGCCGCTGATCATCGCCAGTCTCTACAAGTCGTGGGGCACCACGGTGGCCGTGTCGCTCTACGTGACGGTGGCTCTCTGCATCACGCTGGTCGCGCTCTTCATTGCCCGCGAAACCGCCAAGAAGCCCCTGGAAGCCTGAACCCCAACCGAGACCGACATGCATCTGCGTTTTGCCTGCGAAACCGTGAGCGCCGACGGCGCCCGCGCCATCGAACTGCGCTCCATCGAACCCACCGCGCTGGTGGTGGCCGGATGGACCGGCCGCGACGTCGCGGCCATCGAACACCACATCGAGGAGCTGGCCGCCATCGGCGTGCCGCGCCCTTCGAGCGTGCCGCTGTACTACCGGGTGGCCGCACAGCTGCTGACCCAGTCGCCCGCCATCGAGGCGCTGGGCGACCAGAGCTCCGGCGAGGCCGAGCCCGTGTTCTTCTTCTCGCAAGGCGAGTGGTGGCTGAGCGTGGCCTCGGACCACACCGACCGCCAGGTCGAGAGCTACTCGGTCGCCGTCTCCAAGCAGATGTGCGCCAAGCCCGTGGCCCAGGTGGCCTGGCGCTGGCGCGATGTGCAGGCGCACCAGGACGAGATCGAATTGCACTCGCGCATCCTCGAGGACGGCCGCTGGGTGGACTACCAGCGCGGCACGCTCGCATCGATCCGCCCGCTCGCCGCATTGCGCGACGGCATGCCGGGCGCGGATGCGGAGCCCGAGGGCCTCTTCATGACCTGCGGCACGCTCGGTGCGCTGCCGAATGCGAAGGGCGAAGGCATCCGCCCGGCCGCGCAGATGGAGATCGAATTGCGCGATCCGCGCCTGCAGCGGCGCATCGTGCATCGCTACGCGGTCAACGTACTGCCGGTGGTGGCGTGATGCGCGGCACCGGCAACCTCCCTATCGCCGCGCTGCGCGAACGCATCGCGCGCGGCGAGCTGACGCACGAAGCGCTGATCCGGCAGGTGCTCGAAGCGGCTGCGCTGCCTTCGGCGCAGCATGTGTTCACGAAGACCTACGCCGATGCCGCGCTGGCTGCGGCGCGTCATGCGGACGCGGCGCAGAAGGCCGGCGTGCAGCTCGGCGCACTCGCGGGCCTGCCGGTGTCGGTGAAGGACCTGTACGACGTCGCGGGCGAAACCACGATGGCCGGCTCCTCCGTCTGCGAAGACGAGCCGCCGGCCGCGCGCGATGCCGTGGCCGTGGCGCGGCTGCGCACGCAGGGCGCGGCCATCGTCGGCAAGACCAACATGACCGAGTTCGCGTTCTCGGGCGTCGGCATCAACCCGCACTACGGCACGCCGCGCAACCCGGCCGATGCGAACACACCGCGCATTCCGGGCGGCTCGTCTTCAGGCGCGGCCGTGTCGGTGGCGCTGGGCCTTGCGGTCGCGGGGCTGGGCTCGGACACGGGCGGTTCGATTCGCATCCCGGCCGCGCTCTGCGGACTCGTGGGTTTCAAGAGCACGCAATCGCGCGTGCCGCGCACGGGCGCCTTCGAGCTCGCGCGTTCGCTCGACACCGTCTGCGCGATGGCGCGCAGCGTCGAAGACTGCCTCATGGCCGATGCGGCCATTGCCGACGCGCCGCTCGTGGTGCGCCGGCTTCCGCTCCGGGGCCTGCGCCTCGCGGTGCCGCACACGCTGATGTTCGACGGCATCGAGCCCGCGGTCGCGCGCGCCTTCGAGCGTTCGGTGCAGGCGCTGTCGGCGGCGGGTGCGGAGGTGGTCGACATCACGCTCGCCGAACTCGCCGAGATCGCGTCGATCAACGCGCCCGGCGGCTTCTCGCCCATCGAAGCATCGGCTGTTCACCGCGAGCGCTTCGCTGCGAAGCGCGAGGGCTTCGATTCACGCGTGGCCGCCCGCATCGCGCTCGGCACCGAGGTGCGCGCCGCGGACTACATCGCCATGCAGGACCGCCGCCGCGACTGGATCGGCCGTGTCGAACACGCGCTCGAAGGCTTCGATGCGCTCATCTGCCCGACCGTGCCGATCGTCGCGCCGCCCATCGCATCGCTGGCCGAGGACGCAGCCTTCTTCCAGTCCAACGGCCTCTTGCTGCGCAACACCTTCGCGATCAACTTTCTCGACGGATGCGCGTTCAGCCTGCCGTGCCACGCGCCGGACGAACTGCCGGTGGGATTGATGCTCTCGTCGGTGCGCGGCGACGACGCGCGGCTCGCGGCCGTGGCACTGGCCGTGGAGCAAGCGCTGCGCTGAGGGCCTGGCCCCCCTCTCCCGTGCGCGGGAGAGGGTTGGGGTGAGGGAGCAGCTTGCGCTATCTTCAGCGCATGCCCCCGTCTCATCAGCCCCTCGTCGGTCCTCGCATCACCCTGCGGCCCCTCCAGGCCTCCGACGCCCCCGCCCTTGTGGCGGCCGCAGCCGACGGCGAACTCTGGAACCTGCCATTCACCGTCGTCCCCTCGGCCCAGACCATCGACGCCTACTTGCGCATCCCGCTCGAAGGTCAGGCAGCCGGCCATGTGATGGCGTACGTCACCGTGCTGCACGAGACCGACCAGGTCATCGGCTCGACCCGCTTCTGGAAGATCGACCGCCAGAATCGCAAGCTCGAGATCGGCAGCACCTGGATCTCGGCGTCGTGGCAGAAGAGCTTCGTCAACACCGAGGCCAAGTACCTGATGCTGCGCCACGCCTTCGAGGAAATGGCCTGCGTGCGTGTGCAGTTCACCACCGACGAGATCAACGCGAAATCGCGCGCGGCCATCCTGCGGCTCGGCGCGAAACAGGAAGGCATCGTGCGCCACGAGCGGATCATGCCGGACGGTCGCAAACGCAACTCGGTGCGCTTCAGCATCATCGATGAAGAGTGGCCGGCGGTGAAAGAACAACTGGAAGCAAGGCTTCGCGCATGACCCATTCCGTCGTCCCTACCGAAGAGCGCCACTTCGAGAGCCTGTACCAGGCGCTCGATGTCGTGGCGCGCGAAAAAAAGTACCTCGCCCAGACCCAGGCGCCGCCGTGGGAGAACTCGCTCGCCTTCTACCGCAGCGTGCTGGCCCAAGGCTTTCCGCATGTCGTCGCGGTCGATGCCGATGACAAGGTGGTGGGCTGGTGCGACGTGTCGCCGGTCTTCGGGCATTCGCGCGCACACATCGGCATCCTGGGCATCGCCCTGCTGCCCGAGGCGCGCGGCCGGGGCCTGGGCACGCAGCTGCTGCAGGCGGCCATCGACAGGTCGTGGGCGCGCGGGCTCACGCGCATCGAGCTCTCGGTGCGCGCGGACAACCTGAATGCCAAGGCGCTGTACGAGCGGCTGGGCTTCGAACAGGAGGGCTTTGCGCGGCGCGCCAGCCTGATCGACGGCATTTACCACGACGCCTTCACGATGGCGCTGCTTCGCTAACTGAAACATTCACTGCAATTTGGAGAGAGCGCCCATGTGCAGAAGCATCAAGACCCTCTACAACTTCGAGCCCCCCGCCACCGAGCAGGAGATACGCGCCGCCGCGCTGCAGTTCGTGCGCAAGCTCAGCGGTTTCAGCGTGCCGTCGAAGGCCAATGAAGAAGCTTTCGAGCGCGCGGTCGACGAGGTGGCCGCGACCGCGGCGCGCCTGATCGACTCGCTGGTCACCACCGCCGAGCCGAAAGACCGTGCCGTCGAGGCCGAGCGCGCCAAGGCCCGGTCGGCCGCCCGCTTCGGCACCGCACCGGCCTGAAAAGAAGAAGAAAAGCCCTCGCCGATGCCAGTTGGCACGGCCTTTGATATCGTGTTTGCCGGCTGCTCCCATCGACCCACGGAGCACCGAACAAGCACATGAAAAAGACCTACACCGGCGGCTGCCACTGTGACGCCGTGCGATTCGAAGCCGACATCGACCTGAGCCTGGGCACCCTGCGGTGCAACTGCGCGATCTGCACCCAGACGCGCTTCTGGCCCGCCATCGTCGCGCCCGACGCCTTCCGGCTGCTCGCGGGCGAATCCGAACTCACCGAACAGATGCTCGACACCAGCAACAGCCACTACATCGTGTGCAAGCGCTGCGGCGTGCGCGCCTTCGGCGTGGGCCATTCGCCGGACACCGGCGCCAGCGCCTACGGCGTGAACGTGACCTGCCTGGACGATGCGGACCTGGACGACCTGGCCAATTCGCCGATCAGCTACGTGGACGGCCACCGCGGCGCCTGGCATGTGGCGCGCACGGCCATCGGCAGCTGACGAAGCGCCCCGCTTTCACCAACCCGAACACCAACACCACCAGGAGACAACCTCATGCCCATCGAACTCTGGCTCGCCTTCGTCGCGGCCTCCGCCGTGCTCCTGATCATTCCGGGGCCGACCATCCTCACGGTGATCAGCTACTCGATGTCGCATGGCCGCCGCGCCAACGTGCCGCTCGTCGCCGCGGTGGCGCTGGGCGATTCGACCGCGCTGGTGGTGTCGCTGCTGGGGCTGGGCGCGCTGCTGGCGACTTCCGCGTTCTGGTTCACGGTGGTGAAGTGGGTGGGCGGGCTGTACCTGCTGTACCTGGGCATCCGGCTGATGCGCGCCGGGATCATGTCCACCGAAATGGCAGCGCCCGCGGCGCCGGCCTCGCGGTGGAAGCTCTTTGCCAACACCTATTTGGTGACAGCGCTGAACCCCAAGGGCATCGTGTTCTTCGTGGCGTTCCTGCCGCAGTTCATCAGCCCGGCCGCCGACGTGACGCGGCAGATGTGGGTGCTGGCCGTGACTTTCGTGGCGATGGCGGCGCTGAACGCGACGCTGTATGCGGTGTTCGCGGGCTCGGCGCGCAAGCTGCTTTCGTCGCCGCGCGCGCAGCGGCGCTTCAATCTCACGGGGGGTTCGCTGCTGAGTGCAGCGGGCATCTGGGCGCTGATGGCGCGCCGGCCGGGATAAGGCGAGCCGCGCAAGACTCAAGAGAAAGGCCGCGAAGCGCAGTGCTTCGCGGCCTTTTTTTCTTTAGCGGTTCGGGTTGTTGGGCGCCCGGTCGTAGCGGTTCGGAACACCGTCGCCATCGCGGTCGCGGTCATACCGGTTCGGCACGCCGTCGCGATCGCGGTCGCGCTGGGCGCGCGGCGGGGGGTTGTTGTCGTACGGTGCGACCACGCAGCCCGCCAGGGCGGCCGATGCGGCCAGCACGATCGTCAGTGTCTTCATCATCATGATGCGTTCTCCTTGGAGTGGTTATGAAACCGCGCTCGCCTCCAGCGAGCCGGTAGGGCATTGAAGGCCACGCCGGTACGCGTTGGGTTTCTCCATTGAAGCCTTCGCGTGAAGTTCGTTACCGGATGTGGAATCTGCTGTGAACTTTGGGTCGAAGTCGTCGTGCCGGCAAGGCGGCAAGCCACCCGTTGCCGAGTAGGCGGGGTTCCCGTGGTGCATCGCAGAGAATGCGGGCACCCGTCCTGAACCACCCCTCTTGCCTTCGATGCAGTTGCTTGCGCTTTCCATTCACAGGGCCTTGGCCGTGGCCCTGCTGTCCGCGGCCTGTGCGCACCCGGCCTGGGCACTCGTCAGCTTCGAGGACGTGAAGCGCGATTTCCGCTCCTCCGACACCGCCGTGCTCGACCGCAACGGCGAGCTGCTGCAGCGCGTGCGCACCGACGCCACCGTGCGGCGCGGCCAGTGGATCGCGCTGGCGGACGTGTCGCCGGCCTTGCGCACGGCCATGGTGCTGAGCGAAGACAGACGCTTCTACGAACACAGCGGCATCGACTGGCGCGCGGTGTCGTCCGCCGCCTGGAGCAATCTCTGGAACACGCGCACCCGCGGCGCATCGACCATCACGATGCAGCTCTCGGGCCTGCTAGACGACGACCTGCGCCGCGCTTCCGGCGGTCGCAGCTTCACGCAGAAGATAGGCCAGACCGTCGCCGCCACGCAGCTGGAGCGGAATTGGCGCAAGGACCAGATCCTGGAGGCGTACCTCAACGCCGTGCCCTTCCGCGGCGAGATCGTGGGCATCGACGCGCTCTCGCGCACCCTCTTCAGCAAGGCACCCAGCGGCCTCGATGCGCGCGAGGCCGCTGTGGCTGCCGCACTGGTGCGCGCGCCCAATGCCAAGCCCGCGCTCGTCGCGCAGCGCGCCTGCGAGGTGCTGCGTGCGATGGAGCCCGGGCAGAAGGTCGATTGCGATGCGATCGACATGTTCACCAGCGCGGCGGTTCAGCGGCGCGCCTTCGATGCGAACGAAGGCATTGCGCCGCATGCCGCGCGCCGCGTGCTGCGCGAGCTGCGGGATGTGGCAGCTACCAATCCGGCCGCTCCGCAGAAAGGGAAAGACACGAGCGTTCGCACCACCTTGCGCGCGCCGTTGCAGCGCTTTGCGCTCGACTCCTTGCAGCGCCACCTGCGCGAGCTGCGCGACCGGCACGTGGAAGACGGCGCGCTGGTCGTGCTCGACAACGCGAGCGGCGAAGTGCTCGCATGGGTCGGCTCCTCCGGCCCCTTGAGCCAGGCGGCCGAGGTCGATGGCGTGACCGCGCTGCGCCAGCCGGGCTCCACGCTCAAGCCGCTGCTCTACGGCCAGGCGATTGCCGAGAAGCGGATCACCGCGGCCTCGCTGATCGAAGATTCGTCAGCGCAGATCAGCACCGCGAGCGGCCTCTACATTCCGCAGAACTACGACCGGCAGTTCAAGGGCCCCGTCTCCGCGCGCACCGCGTTGGCCGCATCGCTCAACGTGCCGGCGGTGCGCACGCTGGTGATGGTGTCGCCCGAATCCTTCGCACGCAGCCTGCGCGCGGCCGGCCTGCCGCTGCGCGAGAGCGGCGACTACTACGGCTACAGCCTCGCACTCGGCAGCGCCGAGGTGTCGCTGCTGTCGCTCGCCAACGCCTACCGCATGGTGGCCAACGGCGGCCGCTACGGCACGACGACCCTGACCGTGCGGTCGCCGGCATCCGCCGCCGACAAGGCGAAGGCCGCCGCCGCCCCGCCGCTGCTCGATCCGCGTGCCGCCTTCATCGTCGGCGACATCCTCTCCGACCCGAACGCGCGCACGCGCACCTTCGGCCTGGACAGCATCCTCTCCACCCGCTTCTGGACCGCGGTGAAGACCGGCACCAGCAAGGACATGCGCGACAACTGGGCCGTGGGCTGGTCGCAGCGCTACACAGTCGGCGTGTGGGTGGGCAACGCGAGCGGCGCGTCGATGTGGGACGTGAGCGGCACCAGCGGCGCCGCGCCCGTGTGGGCCGAGGTGATGCGCTTCCTGCACGCGCGCGAGCCGAGCCGCGCGCCTGCGCCGCCTGCCGGCCTCGTCGAGGCGCGCGTAGAGTTCGGCCCCGCCGCCGACGGCAACGCCATCGAGGCGGCACGCAGCGAGTGGTTCCTGCAAGGCACCGAGCAGCCGCTCTTCGCGCTCGACACCGGCATGGCGACCGACGCCTTCGCCGCGCGCATCACCGCGCCCTCGGACGGCACCATCATCGCGCTCGACCCCGACATTCCGCCGCTGCGCCAGCGCGTGCGCTTCGAGTCCGAGGGCCGAGGCGTGCAATGGCGCATCGACGGCAAGCCCTTTGCGCGCGGCAACAGCGCGCAGTGGCTGCCCTGGCCCGGGCGCCATGTGATCGAACTGGTCGATGCTTCCGGCAAGGTGGTCGACCAGCGCAGGCTCGAAGTGCGCGGCGCGGGCGTGGTGACGAAGAGCGCGCGCCGATAAGCATGCACTGCGCCACGACAACAACAACCATCGCAACTGGAGGACCGATTCCGATGCAGTGTCGCAAGGGGCAGAAGACAGCCTGGCCATGGCTGCAGTTGTGGATGGGGCTTTTGTTCATCGCCATGCTCGCCTGGCATGGCGGCGCTGAGGCCAAGCCGGTCCCCGTGCCCGCCATGGACTCGCGCGTGGTGGACCTTACGAAAACGCTGGGCGCGCGCGAAGCCGATGCGCTTCGCAGCGACATCCGCGGCCTCGAGCAGAACACGCAGGCCCAGCTCGCGGTGCTGATCGTGCCGACCACGGGCGAGGACTCCATCGAGCACTACGCCACCCGCGTCTTCGCGGAATGGCAGCTCGGCCGCGAGGGCGAAGACGACGGCGTGCTGCTGCTGGTGGCACTGAAAGACCGCAGGATGCGCATCGAAGTCGGCACGGGCCTGGAAGGCCGGATCACCGACATCCAGGCCGCCCGCATCATCGACCAGCAGATGAAGCCGCGCTTTCGCGAGAACGATTACGCCGGTGGCATCCAGGCGGCCGTGCAGTCGCTGTCGGCGCTGATCGAAGCGCCCGTGGCGACGCAGCCGATCGAATCCGAAGCGTCCGCGCCTGAGGAAAAGAAGCCACATCCGCTCACGGCGTTCCTGCAGCCTCTCGAAGGCATGCAGATGAACTGGGCCGTGCTCGGCGCGATGCTCTGGACGCTGGCCGTCGGCATCTGGTACGGACGCACCGCGCCCACCACCGGCTCCGGACCGCGTGTGGTGGTGCGCGGCACGGGCAAGCGCGGCCGCAAGGTGCGCCGAACCGCCGAGCGCGAAGCCGCCGTGGGCTCAGCGCTGTGGGCCGACCTGCAGACGCAGGAGACGCCGGCCCGCAAGCGGCCGGGCCGGCTCACGGTGCTGGGGCTGGTCGTCGCCGGCCAGGCGGCCGCGGCGCTGGCGGTGATGAACCTCGCGCTGCCGCTCTTTCTCCTCACGCCCGCTGGCCTGGTGTACGGCGTCGGCTATCTGTCGGGCCGGTTCAAGGGCGCACGCCGGTTCTTCATCGGCTTGGCGGTGGTGATCGCGGGCCTTGTCGCCCTCGGCGTCTACCTCGGCCCGGACCGCTTCTTCTGGGGCCTGCTCTGGATCATGTGCGGCGGCGTCGCGCTGCTGTTCACGACCCTCATCGTCATCGGCAACCGGAAGAGCTGGCAGCGCAGCCAGCTGGGCTTCTTCATCCGGTGGGTCATCGTGCTCGGCATCCTCGGCTTCATGCTGATGGAGACGAATCCGGGCCCGGTGCCCGACGAGAGCTGGATCCCCGCCGCGCTGGCGACCTTTCTTGCGCTGCTGTTCGCATTCCTGCCGTTCGAGGGCGGTGGCGGTGGGCGTGACGACAACGACGGCAGCGACAGCGGGTGGAGCAGCGGCAGTTCTTCGAGCAGCAGCAGCTCGTCGGACAGTTCGTCTTCTTCCTCCGACAGCGGCGGGGGTGGTTCGAGCAGTGGCGGCGGGGCCTCCGGTAGCTGGTAGGCAGGTGCGGCAGCGTCAGGCGCAGGCCGGCGGTATCGATGCGGACGGCGGCGCTGCAACGCGCCGGATCACCACAGCCGGTGGTGCGGGTGGTGCGGGTCGTTGCAGCCTGGCCAGTGCATGCACGAGTTGCCAGAGTTGCATGCCGTTGGAACCCTTGAGGAGCAGCAGATCGCCCTCTTCGATGGCGTCGAACAGCACGCGCTGAAGATCGGCGAGGGTTTCGGGCGCATGCACGCGCGATGTCTTCGGCAAGGCCGCCGCGAGCCGGCCGCTCAGTTCGCGCATGTGCGGCCCCCGCAGGAAAACCAGCGCAGGCTCGCATTGCACGATGTGCGCGACAAGCTCCTCGTGATAGCGGGCTGCATCGCTGCCCAGTTCCAGCATGTCGCCGAGCACGAGCACCTTGCGGCCGTTGGCGCAAGGCTCCGAAGCCATCATCGCCAAGGCCATCGCCATCGACAGCGGATTCGCGTTGTAGGTCTCGTCGATGAGCCGGAAGCGCCGCTCTTCGAGCGAGAGTTCCAGGAGCTGACCACGCCCGGCCACCGCGGCGAACGATGCGAGTTGCGTCGGAACCTTCGCCTCGTCCAGCGCCAGGGCACGCGCCACCGCGAAGCACGCAAGGCTGTTGATGGCCATGTGCCGCCCCTTCGCGCCCAGCCCATACGAGAAGGTCTGGCCGCGGTGGCTGGCCGTGACCTTGCCGGACTCCGGGTCGTGCGCTTCGAGCCGGATGTCCGCGAAAGCCGCCTCTCCGTAGGTGAGCACCACGAGCCGCCGCGCCTGTGCGCGCCTGAGCAGGTAGTCAAAGTGATCGGTGTCGGTGCACAGCAAGGCGATGCCGCCGGGCCGCATGCCCTCGAAGATGTTCGCCTTGCGCCGCGCAATGTCGAGCACTGTCTGGCCCTCGCCCAGGTGCGACGGCGCGATGTTCGTGACGATGGCAAGGTCGGGCTGCACCAGCTTGATGTTCTGGAAGTCCGGCGCGTTGATGCCGCTCACCGCGGTCTCCAGCACGACGAGGTCGGTGTCGGCCGAGACGTTGGCCAGCATGGCGAGCATGCCCACGCGTGAGTTGTAGTTCTCCATGGTGGAGAAAACGCGGTGCGACGCTGCAAACGCATGCGCCAGCATCCTGCACACGGAGGTCTTGCCAGCGCTGCCGGTAATGGCGACCACGCGGCCCCGCAGGCGCTGCCGTGCGGTCGCGCCCAGTTCGATCAGCGCATGGATCGGATCGGCAACCTGCAGCACCGGGAAGTCCGGCTCGAGCCCCTCGATGGGCTCGGACACCACGGCACCGGCAAGCCGAGGCTGGAACCGCGCGACGTGCTTGGACCAGTCCCACCGGAGCCGCTCCGGCGCCACCGGATAGCGCTCGTGCATTGCGCGCACCGGTTCGCCGGATACCACGAACAGCGACGGCCCCGGCAGCAGGTCCAGAAAGGTTTCGCTGCGCGGTACGGAGCGCACGAACCATCCGAGCGGCGGCTCGACCAGCCAGGTGCCACCGGTCGCGGCGGCCACCTGTGCAGCATTCCATGTCTGTCCGGGCACGTCGGGCAGATCAGGCGGCAACAAGTCCGGCGGCGTTGCGCGGTACTGCGGCGGCGGCGGATAGGTATGCACCGGTTGCTGCGTGGCTTTGCCTTTGCGCACTGCGAACGAAATCGGCGCCGCCACCGGCACGCGACGGGAACGTCCCGCAGCGCCAACGATGCCGATCACCAGCTGCAGTTGCGCGTCATGCAGCGTCTTCCCTGCCGGCGGACGCAGCCCGTAGTAATCGCGATAGATCACCCCGGGCTGCCAGCGGCTGGTGGGCCACATCCAGTCGCAGGGGTCGTGGTCCATGGCAGCGCCCCACGACGGCATCGTGGCCGGCGCGACGGGCACGGCGCGGATGTCGAGGCGCCAGTCGCTGTCGATGGGTTCGTCGGCCTGCCAGAAGGTTTCGACGAAGAGCAGCTGGCGCCCTTCGATGGCCTTCGGCGTGGCCTGCACGCCGAGCAGGCGGAGCGGCCCGAACGACAGGGGCGAGGCGAGCTTCGCTTCGGGCGGCACGGCGTCCACGCACCATTCCTCCCGCGGTGCGGCCACGGGCTGGATCGCCTCCGGTCGAATTGCCGTCGGCGGCAAAGCCGGCAGCGCCTGGTGCGCCCGCGGCGGCGGCTGAAGCTCGAGCACGCACTGGCCTGTAGGCGCCATCGTGAAGGCCGTCGAGCCGAGGTCTGCGCATTTCTGCAGGAAGCGGCCCGCCGAGGCTGTGGCGCGTTCGCCTTCCAGTTGCACCGTCTGGCCGAAACCCGTGCCGATGGGCGTGAACATCACGCGCCGCACGCCGTCCTCGGTGAGCTGCAGCGAGAACACGCCGCCCTCGTCGTCGTCGCGCCGAATGGCGTCGAACAGGAAGTCGCCGGCGTCGTGGACGATGGGGCGGCCCTGGTGGATCTCGACACCCTGCAGCATGTGAGCCGATGCCCCCAGCACCGCGTCGGCACCGGCTTCGATGATGGCGTGCCCCACGGCGATTTCTTCGCCGCCGGGCGCGGGCTCCTGGTTCCTTCCCCAATGCACGGCCACCAGCACCACGTGCGCCTGTGCGCGCACGGCAGCGATGCGGGGTGCGAGGCATTCGAGCCATGCGGACGGCGCGGACAACGGCAGGTACGCACTGCCGCCAGTGGTCTGGCTGGCCGCAAAACGCGGCTGGGTCGCATCGATGACGAACAGCGCCACGTTGAGCATGCCCACGCGGCGCAGCACCGGCTTCAGTGCGGCTTCAAGCGTCGCGCCGGTGCCGGCGTGGCCGATGCCCGCGGCATCCAGCAAGCGCGCCTGCTCCAGGAGCGCCTGGACGCCGTAGTCGCCGCTGTGGTTGTTGGCAGTGGCGACCACCTCGATGTTCGCTTCGGTCAGGACGCGCAGCATCTCGGGCCGTGCGCGGTAGTAGTAAGGCGTGGCCTCGTCTTTCTCCACGCCCTGCGCGCCGAGCGTGGAGACCACGCATTCGAGATTGACGATGCGCAGGTCCGCCTCGGCCAGCACCGGCACGCCGCCGAGCACCGAGGCCAGGCCCAACTCCTGCGTGCGGTAGTGCTGCCGGCGACCGAGATTGACGTCGCCGCCCCAGGCCACCACGGGGCCATCGGCAGGTGGCAGCAGCGAGGTGGTGGCATCCCCTTGCAGCAATTTCAGGTACGCCACATACCCCGAGAGGTAGTGCTCCACATCGTCGATGCGCACCCGAAAGCTGTGGTGCTTGATGAAGAACGAGCCCGTGATGCGGTCCGGGTTGCGGAAGAACATCGCCAGCTCGGGCCAGAAATGGCCATTGGCGAGATACCGCGCGCGGTGCTCCAGCGCCTTGTCGAACTTCTCGCGGTCGAAGCCGTCGAGCAGCGGGCGCAGCGCCGGATCGGCGTCGATGCGCAGCACCATCTCGCGCGCCGCCATCATCAGTTCCAGCAGCGTCGGGAAGGTGGTGATGCGCTCCAGCACGAAGTCCAGGTACCCTGCCACGTTCTGCAGGCCGAACTGGTAGTAGCGCGTCTCGGGCCGGTAGCGCGTGAGCTCGTTGACGCAGTAGCTCAGCCAGTGGTCGTGCGCCTGCCAGTGCTTGGCGGCGATGAAATGGTCAAAAGCTTTTTCGACCACCGCGAGCCAGCGCTCGTCGCGCGTGAGCCCGTAGAGGCGCATCAGCCCGAAGGCGGCCTCGCCGTCGTAATAAATGACGCGGAACGCATCCTTGATGTCGAGCTTGGGAAAATTGAGCACGTGCACGAAGCGCCCGCTCTTCTGGTCCTGCATGGCGCGGATGCCGAGAGCCAACTGCTCCATCAGCGTCATGTACTGCCGGTCGCCGGTGAGCTCGGTGTACTTCACCAGCGCAAGCAGGCACACCGCGTTGCCGCCGAGCTTGACCTCGTTGCCCACGTCCACCAGCAGTGCCGCCTGCGCGCCGTCGGGCAGCGGCACCTGCCGGATCAGCTTCTGCGTGAGGATGCCCAGCGAGCGGTCGATGGCCGCCTTCTGCGTGGCGCTGCGCGTGAGCTCCCAGGCTTCGAGCATCGCGTAGGTGGTGCTGGCGTGGCGCAGGGTGTTGTAGGTGGGAATGGCGCGGTCGAAGCAGGGAAACCAGCCGTAGTGGAATTCGCCGGTGGGCTTGACCTGTTCGGCGAGGTAGTCGCTCGCCGAATCGATCAGGGCGCGCACCTGCCGCGCGTTCCAGTCGTCCAGCCGGCGAAAGCCCGCCGCCTGGCCTTCGGCGGTGATCGGCCAGGCGCCTGCGGCATCGACGTAGACCGCGCGGGTGGTGAAGCACCAGACGGGCGCGGTGTCGTCCGAGGGAAAGTCGATCTCCGCGCCGAAGCGGCGCTTGGCGTACAGGCGCAGGTTCGCGAGGTTGGGCAGTGCGTGCTCGACCTCGCCGCTGTAGAGCACTGCCGCGCCCTGCATCTCCTGGGCGAGCAATGCGTGCTTGAAGTGCGCGTCGAAGGCGATGCCGAGGTTGAAGTAGTTGCGCTTGGTTTGCGCCAGCTTCGCCTTCAACTCGCCCCAGCTCAGGGCCGTGACGGTATCGACGATTTCCACGCGCAGGCACTTGGGCGGCAGCGTCGCGCGCTTGGCACGGGCCTGCAGCGCAACGGCGCCTTGTTGCCACGCGATGTCGATGCTGGGTCCACGCGCCGCGATCACCGTCGCGCGACTCGCACCGTCGCCCAGCGCAAAGAAGATGACGTGCCCGGCCTCGATGGGCTGAGGCGAGGCATTTTCCGGCGGCTCCTTCCACTCCTTCGACAGGGCGTTGCGGGCGCTCGCCAGGAGCGAGTCGATGTTCAAACCTGGGGGCATGGCATCCAATGCGGCAGCCGCACTTGCCACCGGCAACTGCATGCGGTCACTCGCGTTCCTTCTGAAAGATCCTCTCGCCGGCTCTGTGTCCAGCGAGCTCCAAACCAACTGTTTTCTTGATGCCGTCTCTGCGGCTGCAATGACTGGAATCGATTTTTTGCACACTGTCAACGGAAATCTCGGCGCGGCGATCTTGCCGCGCAACCGGCAATGCGCTAGCTATTCACCGCACTCGCGAGTGCCTTAGGATGGCGCCGCTTTCCACTCCCACAGCCTCCCCATGGATTCATCGACCGCACTCCGGAGTGACTTCCTCGTCCGCGCGCGCGCAGGCTCGAAGTGCGCAACGCGGGCATGGTGACGAAAAGCGCGCGCAAATGATGAAGGCGTCGTTGCGCGACGGGTTCGTTCTTCTTCTGGCATTCGCCGCGATGCTGGCCTGGCTGCCGACCGCACAGGCGCGGCCGGTGCCGGTGCCCGCGATGTCGTCGCGGGTGGTCGACCTCACGAACACGCTGCAGGCTTCCGAGGCCGATGACCTGCGCCAGCAGATCGATGCGCTCGAGACCGACACCCGGGCGCAACTGGCCGTGCTGATCGTGCCGACGACCGGTGAGGATTCCATTGAGCAGTTCGCCACGCGGGTGTTTGCCGAGTGGAAGCTCGGTCGCGAGGCCGAGGACGACGGCCTGCTCCTGCTGGTGGCGCTGAAGGACCGCCGCATGCGCATCGAGGTGGGCACGGGCCTCGAAGGCAAGGTCACCGACATCCAGGCCGCCCGCATCATCGACCAGCAGATGACACCGCGCTTTCGCAGCGGCGACTTCGCGGGCGGCGTCCGCACCGCCGTGCAGTCGCTGTCGCTGCTCGTCGGCGGCACGCTGTACGGCACCGCGGCGCCGCAGATGCAAGGTGTGCAGGGCGCGCAAGAGGTGCCGTCGTCCGTGGACCCAACACCGTGGAAGGGCACGGGCGGCGTCGCGCCCGCGGGCTGGGCACTGTTCGCGGTGCTGCTCTGGAGCATCGCCATCGGCGCTTGGCATGGCCGCCGGCGGCCGAAGCCGGCGCCCACGGCCGAGGACTGGCTGGCGCACCGCGCACCCGTCGAGGAAACCCACGCGTCGGGAAAAAGAAAGAAGCGTCGGAAGAACGCCGAACGCTCGCGGCCACCGCCGCCTGTTGCCGCACCCGCGACAGCGCCCTTCAAGCGCTGGCCGTTTTCGATGGCGCTGCTGGCCGCCGCGCCCCTTGTGGCGGCGACCGTACTGTCGAGTCCCGCACTTCTTGGAATGCTGCTGTTTTTGCCCGCACCGGTCGGTTTTGGGCTCGGAATCGCGTGCAGCCGCTCAGGCTCGGCCTCGGTATTGGCGCGGATCGTCACCGCCATCGCGCTGCTCCTGATCGTGGCGCTGACCTTCGCCGGCAAGTTCATGAACACCACCGATGTGGGCCTGGGCATGCTGTACATGGTCATCGTGGCGATCGTGCTCGCCTACCTCGCGGCCGTGGGCCTGGGCGCGCGCAACGCCTGGCGCGAGAGCCCGCGCGGCTTCTGGGCCCGCCTCATCTTAGTGCTCGGGGCCATGGCGATCCTGGGCTGGGTCTTCTACCAAGGCGGGGGCGACGACATCGGGCTGCCGCTGCTGCTGGTCGCCGCCGTGAGCTCGGCCTTCGCGTTCCTGCCGAAAGCCTTCAACCTGGAGAGCGACGGCAGCAGCGGCAGCAGCAGCAGCAGCCGGAGCAGCAGTTCCTCGAGCGACAGTTCGTCCTCCTCGTCTTCGTCCTCCTCCTCGTCGGGCGGAGGTGGCTCCAGCAGTGGCGGCGGGGCGTCGGGCAGCTGGTGACAGGTTACCCACCCGGTCAAACGCCAGCTATTCACCGCCTCGCGAGTGCCTTAGGATGGCGCCGCCTCCCACTCCCACGGCCTCCCTATGGATTCATTGACCGCACTCTGGGGTGACTTCCTCGTCTTCGCGGGCGTCATCTTCGGCATCCTGCGGAAAGTGCCCGACGTCTTCTGGGCCGCGCTGATCGCCGCCGCCCTCGCCCTGTGGGGCGTGAAGGTGGCGAACCGCGACAACGCGCGGCACTTCATGCGGCAGCTTCGGCACGACAAGGACGAGAAGGCGGCCCAGCGGCTGGCGGACCTGCGCCGCGATGTGTACCTGCATGCTATCGACCAGTTCGTGCATGCCAGTTCCTACCTGAGTTCGCTACCGACTGCGGACCTCAACAAGGCCGACGCGGCGCAGCCGCTGCAGGGCTTCTTCGCGGCGGCGGCCAAGCTGCAGATGGTGTCGGAGGCGAAGACCTCGGCGCTGGTGTCCGACCTCATCGGCACTTTCAGCGCGCTGCATTTCAAGCTCATCGGCGCGGCACAGCCGATCCAGCAGGTCTTGAGCGAAATCGACTTCTACACAACGCTTTGCGAAGGCGCGGTGGCCGAGCAGAAGCGCGCGCTCTCGGCCATCGACCAGTTCGTGCCTTCGGGCAACGCCGAAAGCGACGAGGCCCGGCGCCGCGCGCTCGACCTCGCGCTCGACACGCAGACCAAGTTCCTGCGCGACCACAGCGAGACGCGCCAGGCCCTGCACGTCGAGCGGCATGCGCTGCACGGCGAGTTCGTCAAAAGCCTGATGCTGGGGCTGCAGGCCATCAACACGAAGATGCAGCCGATCATGGTGGCGATCCGGCGCGAGCTGAACATCGACAGCCAGATCGATGTCTACGCAGACGCCGTGTCCGAGCAGCAGGACCGTGTGGCGGGCGCCGTCGCCGAGCTGATGGCGCAGTTGGACGACCCGCGGCAGGCGCCGCCGCGGACCAAGCCCGCCAGCCTCGAGAACCGCTGACCCCGGCGGGGAGGGCCGAAGGGCGAAGAGCCCATGAAGCCGACTGCGGCTTTTCGCGAGTGCCAAAATTCATCCAATGATTCAATGAATAGGCACCCGAGACATGCTCGCCCAAGCCCCCCGAACCTCGCTGGCGGACGCCGCAGCCGACAGCATCCGCAATGAAATCTCCGCTGGCCGCTGGGCCATCGGCGCGCGCATTCCCATCGAACCGCAGCTCGCGCAATTGCTGGGCGTGAGCCGCGGCACGGTGCGCGAGGCCGTCAAAACGCTGGTCTCGCGCGGGCTGCTCGAAGTGCGCCAGGGCTCGGGCACCTATGTGCGCTCGGGCTACGACCCGTCGGCCAGCCTGCAGAAGATGCGCCTGGCAAGCCTGCGCGACCAGTTCGAAGTGCGCCGCGCGCTCGAGGTCGAGGCCGCCCGGCTCGCCGCGGTGCGCCACACCGCTCGCGACCTGCGCCGCCTGCACACCCTGCTCGACAAGCGCGGCGTGCCCGATGCGGAGGACGACGGCGACGGCTTCGTCGAACGCGACCTCGCCTTCCACCTGGCCATCGTCGACATCTCGGGCAACCTCGCGCTGGCCGAGACCTGCCGCTTCATCACCGGCTACATCAAGGAAACCATCGCGAGCACCCTGAGCACCAGCCTGCCCGAGCCCGACGAGGCCGCGCACCGCGCCGTCGTCGAAGCCATTGCGAGCCGTGATCCCGAACGCGCCGCCACGGCAGTGCGCGACTTCATGGCGCCGATGCTGGACGCGCTGGCGCGGAGGACGGCATGAGCGCCGCGCCGGGCCGCCCCAAGCAAGCTCGCACCGCAGTGCGCAGCACGAAGGTATTCCAATGAGCGCGGTTCCCTTGAACGCCGCCACCGCGCACCGCACCCAGTCCTCGCATACGAGCACCACCGAGGAGCTGCTGATCGACGCCGAGGCCGACAGCCTGCCCGCGCCGCGCCCCACCCCTGCCCCCAGTCTCGCGCGCCGCATCTTGCTCGGCGCGAGCGTGGTGCTGATCGCCTTCAACCTGCGGCCGGTGTTCGCGAGCCTCTCGGTCGTGCTGCCCGAGATCATCCAGGCCACTGGCCTCTCGGCCACGGCCGCGAGCCTTCTGACCACGCTGCCGATCCTGTGCCTGGGCATCTTCGCGCCGCTCGCGCCCTGGCTGGGCCGGCGCTTCGGCACCGAGCGCACGCTGCTCGGCTGCATGGTGCTGATCCTCGTGGGCACCGTGCTGCGCGGCACGGGCAACATCCCGCTGCTGTTCCTGGCCTCGGCCATCGCGGGCAGCGGCATCGCGGTGTCGAACGTGCTGCTGTCGGGGCTCGTGAAGCGCGACTTCGCGAAACAGGCGGCGCTGATGATGGGCCTCTACACGATGGCCGTGTGCGGCGGCGCCGCCAGCGCCGCGGGCCTCACCGTGCCGCTCGAGCACGCGCTGGGCGGCGGCTGGACCTACGCCCTCGCCATGTGGGCCGTACCGGCCCTGCTGGTCACGCTGATCTGGGCGCCGCAGGCGTTGCCGCTCAGGCCGGTGGCGAGCGAGTCGGGCTTCTCCGTGCAAGGCCTCTGGCGCGACCGGCTGGCATGGCAGGTCACGCTCTTCATGGGGCTGCAGTCCGCCCTCGCCTACATCGTGATGGGCTGGCTCGCGCCGATCCTGCGCGAGCGCGGGCTCGGCGGCGAGATGGCCGGTTATGTGGTGTCGCTCTCGGTCATGACGCAGGTGGTGACCTGCCTCGTGGTGCCCGCGCTGGCCGTGCGGCTGCGAAACCAGCGCGGCCTGGGCGTGGTGCTGGCGCTGCTCACGGTGAGCGCGATGCTGGCCATGCTGTTCGCGCCGCTGGGCGGGGCGTGGGTCTGGGCGTGGGCCGTGATGCTGGGCATTGCGCAGGGCGGGACCTTTGCGCTCGCGCTCACGATGATCGTGCTGCGCTCGCGCGATTCGCATGTCGCCGCGCACCTCTCGGGCATGGCGCAGGGCGTGGGCTACATGGTGGCCGCCTGTGGGCCGCTGCTGGCCGGGCTGCTGCACGGGTGGACCGGCAGCTTCCGCGCCTCGGCGTGGCTCTTCGTCGGGCTGGGCATCGCGCTGGTGATCGCAGGGCTGGGCGCGGGGCGCACGCTGTACGTGGGAGCGGTGACGGTGCCGAAGCACTGAACGAGGCCGGCGTCCGATGAGGTACAACCTCGCCTCGTGAACACCACCCCCTCGCACTCTCCCGTCCTTCGTCTTCAGGACATCGACTTCGCCTACCCCGACCAGCCCGCCATCGCCGCCGGCTGGAACGCCGCCATCGGCCCCGGCGTCACGCTGCTGTACGGCGACACCGGCGCCGGCAAGTCGGCGCTGCTCCAGGTGATCGCGGGCGTGCTGCCTGCTACCAAGGGCCGGCTGACGGTCGCGGGCGCGAGCCTCGACGCCACACCCGAGGCCTACCGTCGCAGTGTGTTCTTCGTCGATCCGTCAACGGATCGCTTCGACCAGGTCACTGCGCGGGCCTGCACCGCGACCCTGCGCGAAGGTGACGCCGGCTTCGACGACGGCCTCTGGCAGGCCCTGGTCGAGGGCTTTTCCCTGCCCCCGCACATCGACAAGCCGATGTACATGCTCTCCACGGGTTCGAAGCGCAAGGTGTGGCTGGCCGCCGCCCTCGCCTCGGGCCGCCCGCTGGTGCTGCTGGACGAGCCGACCGCGGCGCTGGACGCCGGTTCGGTCCGCCGCCTGTGGAGCGCCCTGGCCGACGTGGCAAGCCGGCCGGGCCGGGCCGTCATCGTCGCCAGCGCCGCGCGCATCGACGAGGTGCCGCTGGCCGCCACCATCGAGCTTCCCCTCCATTGACAGAGCCTTGCGCGGGGAGATAACCCCGGCGGCTGTCCGGGCGGGTCGCCGCCCGGCGACAATCGCGGATTCCGGCGGTCAGATCCCGCCGGAGTCTCCGGCGGAAGTTCCCGCCACCCCGACCTCCCTCAGCTTTACGGAAGCAAGCGCATGAGCACGAAGCAACCCACCATCGTCTACACCCTGACCGACGAGGCGCCCCTCCTGGCGACCTACGCGTTCCTCCCCATCGTGCGCGCCTTCACGGCCCCGGCCGGCATCAACGTCACCACGAGCGACATCTCGGTGGCCGCCCGCGTCCTGGGCGAGTTTCCCGAATTCCTGAGCGACGACCAGAAGGTGCCCGACAACCTGGCCGAACTGGGCAAGCTCACGCTCAAGCCCGAAGCCAACATCATCAAGCTGCCCAACATCAGCGCCTCGGTGTCCCAGCTCAAGTCGGCCATCAAGGAGCTGCAGGACAAGGGCTACAAGATCCCCGACTACCCCGAGAACCCGACCACCGACGAAGACAAGGACATCCGCGCGCGCTACAACAAGTGCACCGGGAGCGCCGTGAACCCCGTGCTGCGCGAAGGCAACTCGGACCGCCGCGCCCCCAACGCGGTGAAGGAATACGCCCGCAAGAACCCGCACAGCATGGCCGACTGGAGCCAGGCCTCGCGCTCGCACGTCTCGCACATGCACGGCGGCGACTTCTATCACGGCGAAAAGTCCATGACCCTGGACCGCGCGCGCAACGTCAAGATGGAGCTGATCACCAAGAGCGGCAAGACCATCGTGCTCAAGCCCAAGATCGCGCTGCTCGACCGCGAGGTCATCGACTCCATGTTCATGAGCAAGAAGGCCCTCCTGGCCTTCTACGAAAAGGAGATCGAGGACGCGCACAAGACCGGCGTCATGTTCTCGCTGCACGTCAAAGCCACCATGATGAAGGTCTCGCACCCCATCGTGTTCGGCCATTGCGTGAAGATCTTCTACAAGGAAGCCTTCGAGAAGCACGGCAAGCTGTTCGACGAGCTGGGCATCAACGTCAACAACGGCATGGTCGATCTCTACAACAAGATCGCTACGCTGCCCCAGAGCACGCAGGACGAGATCAAGCGCGACCTGCACGCCTGCCACGAGCACCGCCCCGAACTCGCCATGGTCGACTCGGCCAAGGGCATCACCAATTTCCATTCGCCGAACGACGTGATCGTGGACGCATCGATGCCCGCGATGATCCGCAACGGCGGCAAGATGTGGGGCGCCGACGGCCGCCTGAAGGACGTGAAGGCCGTGATGCCCGAATCGACCTTCGCCCGCATCTATCAGGAGATCATCAACTTCTGCAAATGGCACGGCGCCTTCGACCCCAAGACCATGGGCACCGTGCCCAACGTCGGCCTCATGGCCCAGAAGGCCGAGGAATACGGCTCGCACGACAAGACCTTCGAGATTCCCGAAGACGGCGTTGCCAACATCACCGACCTGGACACCGGCGAAGTGCTGATGAGCGAAGACGTGGAACAGGGCGACATCTGGCGCATGTGCCAGGTCAAGGACGCCGCGATCCGCGACTGGGTCAAGCTGGCCGTCACGCGCGCGCGCAATTCCGGCATGCCGGTGGTGTTCTGGCTGGACGCCTATCGCCCGCACGAGGCGCAGCTGATCACCAAGGTCAAGATGTACCTGCACGAGCACAACACCTCGGGCCTGGACATCCAGATCATGAGCCAGGTGCGTGCCATGCGCTACACGCTCGAGCGCGTCGTGCGCGGCCTGGACACCATCAGCGCCACCGGCAACATCCTGCGCGACTACCTCACCGACCTGTTCCCCATCATGGAACTGGGCACCTCGGCCAAGATGCTGTCGATCGTGCCGCTGATGGCCGGCGGCGGCTTGTACGAAACCGGCGCGGGCGGCTCGGCCCCCAAGCACGTGCAGCAGCTGGTCGAAGAGAACCACCTGCGCTGGGATTCGCTGGGCGAATTCCTCGCGCTGGCCGTCAGCCTGGAAGACCTGGGCCTGAAGACCGGCAACGCGCAAGCGAAGATCCTTGCCAAGACGCTCGACGCCGCCACCGGCAAGCTGCTCGACAACAACAAGAACCCGTCGCCCAAGACCGGTCAGCTGGACAACCGCGGCAGCCAGTTCTACCTGGCCATGTACTGGGCGCAGGAACTGGCCGCGCAGACCGACGACAAGGAACTGCAAGCCAAGTTCAAGAAGCTCGCCGAGACGCTGACGGCCAACGAGAAGAAGATCGTCGACGAACTCGCGGCCGTGCAGGGCAAGCCGGTGGACATCGGCGGCTACTACCTGGCCGACCCGGTCAAGTTCGAGACGGTGATGCGCCCGAGCGCGACGCTGAACTCGGTGCTTGCATCGGCGCAAGCCTGATAGCGCGACAGAGCGCCGCGTCCTCGCTTCACTGAAGCCGGATGCATGCCTCGACAACGGCCTGCCGCACATGCGGCAGGCCGTTGTCGCTTGTGAAGCTGGGTCCACCGAAAACCGAACCGAGGAGACGGAATGCAGATCCGAGAAATCACCGCTTCGGACCTCGAAGCTGTCTACCGCCTGCTGGCGGCCAACGGATGGTCGCACCGGATTCCGGACGAGGCCTATCTCGCCAAGTTGATCGCAGCGTCCCAGCATGCGTGGGTCGCCGTGGTCGATGAAGAAATCACCGGCTTCGCGCGCGCCCTCACCGACGGCCTCTCGAACGGGTACCTGTCAATGGTGGTCGTCGGGACACCGTTTCGCGGGCGCGGCATCGGCCGTGCGCTGGTCGAGCACATCGTGGGCGCCGAGGACAACGTCACCTGGGTCTTGCGCGCCGGCAGGGAAGGCGCGCCGGCGTTCTTCGCCAAGCTGGGCTTCATGCCCTCGACCCTCGCGATGGAGCGGCCGCGCAGGGCGGCGTACTAGACTGTTTGTCCGTCAACCACGCTGCGAAAGGCAGGCCATTCATGAAACCCTGGTTGATTTCCATCGCATGCATCGCAACGGCCGGCGCGGTCCACGCCGCCGAAAGCTGCGAGACCCTGCGCGCGCAGATCGAAGCGAAGATCGGCGCAGCGGGTGTCACACAGTTCGCGGTGCTCGTCGTCGATGCCAACGCGCCAGCGGCCGGCCAGGTGGTGGGCAGTTGCGAACTGGGCACGAGGAAGATCGTCTACCAGCGCGAGGGCGCAGGGTCGGCGCCGGCAGCAGTTCCGGCACCGGCCAGCTCGCCCGAAGACGACGACATCCTGACCGAATGCAAGGACGGCACCGTGTCCGTCGGCGGCGACTGCAAACGCTGAGAAGAAGGTGTGAACGATGGCTGACAAGATCCTGGTGTTCTATGGCTCGTACCGCTCGGACCGCATGGGCGTGCGGCTCGCCGACTTCATCGTGAGGGGCCTCGCCGCACGCGGCGACGATGCGGAGCTGATCGACGCCAAGGCCGTCGACCTGCCGATGCTCGACCGCATGTACAAGGAATATCCGAAGGGCACGGCGCCCGCGGCCATGGAAGCGCTGGCGGAGAAGATCCGTACGGCGGACGCCTTCATCTTCGTGACGGGCGAATACAACTGGGGTCCGCAGCCCGGCCTGAAGAACCTGACGGACCACTTTCTCGAAGAGTGGTTCTGGCGGCCCGCTGCGGTCGCGAGCTATTCGGCGGGACGGTTCTCCGGCGTGCGCTCGGGGACGATCTGGCACGCGATCCTGTCGGAGATGGGGATGGTGGTGGTGTCGAGCACGCTGGCGGTGGGTCCGATTTCGCAGACGCTGGATGAAGACGGTCAACCGATAGGCAAAGCGGGCGAATCGCTAGAACGCGCCTTCCCCCGATTTGCAGATGACCTGGCTTGGTGGACCGAAGCTGCCCGTGCACAGCGGGCGCGCAAGGCGCCGCCTTACTGACTCAGCGCGGCCAGCACCAAGGCCATCTTCTGCAGCGCCGCCTCGGGCGTCGTCTCGATGTGGATCGAGCAAGCCAGCATCAGATTCAACGGCTGGCCGAAGTCTTCGACCGCGATGCCGGTGCCGCTCTCGCGCAGCACACCGTTCGCGTCGTGCGTGCAGGGCAACTTGGCACGCGCACGGTCCGCATAACTGCCTTCGGGCACGCCATAGGCCACGACGGGAATGCCCAGCGCCACGGCAGCACCGACCTCGAATACCGTGCCCGAATCCGGCTCCAGTCCCCTGAAGGACGAGAGGTTCGCTACCACGCCGTCGGCACCGCGAAGGCGCTGCATGTTGGCTTCGTAGATGCGTTTTTCCAGCGCGTCGGGCGATGGTTCTTCTTCGCCATCGGCGGGCAGCAAGGCCGCCAGACCCAGTGCATCGCATGCCACCTTGAGCCGCACGAAATGGTCCCTCGCGTCCGGACGGAAAACGTCCGGGCCCGCGAGATAGATGCGGGGGCGCGTCGGGGTGTCGGAGGTCTTTGGGTCCATGGCAACAGCTTCGTCGATTTCCGGGCTCAGCTCAATATGCGACGAAGCACTGCATCCCGGCGCGACGCGACGCGTCACTGCTGCGGCGCAGGCGGCAGCGGACGCGACCACAGCCACGCCAGCACGACTGCCATGCACCCGATGGCCAGCACAGCCATCCACATGCGATGGGCAGTGAACGACACGATGACGGCGCAGGCCGCCATGGTGATGGTCGCGCTCCACTTGGCGCGGCGGCTCACGGTGCGGCCGTTCTCCCAGTTGCGCAGCAGCGGGCCGAAGATGCGGTGATTGCGCAGCCACGCGTGAAGGCGCGGCGAACTGCGCGCCGCCGCCCATGCGGCCATCAGGATGAACACGGTCGTCGGCATGCCGGGCAGCACCACGCCGATGAGCCCGAGGACGAGGCACAGCACCGCGAAGCAATGCAGCAGCACGCGTGCAAGGGGCGACAGGGGCTTGGGATCAGGGTTCAACGCAACGTTCTCGAAAGGATCGGACGGCGACGGCGGACCGGACCGGTGCCTTCGCCAGTACCCATTCTTCACCAGCTTGCGGCCCGCGCGCCAGCGAACCGATGTCGCGAGAAACAGGCAAGAACTCCGCAGGAACACGACAACACCCGGCGGCCGCCGTTTCCACGCAAGAACACGGTGCGGCGCTGAACAGCAGGGTTCGCATCGCGTTTGCGAAGTCAGGGAGCGGTCGCGCAGGGCCCTTACAGTCACGCCAAATACTGAAGAAAGGCCCCCATGCCCCGCCCCATCCTCGAAGAAGCCCGCATCCACCCCGCCATCCGCACCAAGGTCGCCGAGAGCCGCCAGACCATCGTCCGCGAGGTCATGGCGGCCGTTGCAGCCAACGACGTGGTCGTGGTCGGCATGGGCATCAACCCGCATCCGAAGGAGGCGCGCAAGGCGCTCGATGCGATCGGGCAGCCGTACAAGTACCTCGAATACGGCAACTACCTGAGCCAATGGCGCGACCGCAACGCGCTCAAGATGTGGACCGGATGGCCGACGTTTCCGATGGTGTTCGTGAAGGGCACGCTGGTGGGGGGTGCTTCGGATTTGCAGAAGCTCATCGACAGCGGCGAGCTGAAGGGTCTTGTCGGCTGACCGGCTACCACTGAGCACCGAGGTGTTTCCGCAGTCCCGAGGGCGCGGTACAGTCCCCCTCCATAGCAAGACAGTTTTCAACAAGGGAGCTTCACAATGATTTTTCGATCCATATTCACGCGCAAAACGTTGGCCCTGTGCCTGGGCTCGTTCCTGATGGCCGCCTCGTCGGCCCATGCCGTCGAAGCGACACACCGGCAGTCGAGCGAGCAGAGTGCGCTCGTTGAAACACTGCCCGCACCAGCGCCTGCAGAAAGACTCATCGTCGAGGGAACGGGACCCTACGGTGTCGATGCGCAGAGCGTCAGGCGCCACCTGGCCGCGAGCTTGAAAACCGATGCAGGTCTTTTTCCTCGCAGCGAGGAGCGGACTTTCTTCGATGGCGGGGTAAAGATGAACTATCAGGTCGGACGCCCCGCAATCGACCGCCCCTTCGGCGATGAGCGCGCCATCGTCGAGTTCGTCCCGGTGACGAACGCAGTCAACCGTGCGGTCCGCGCGATTTTTGCGAACTGAATCCTCTATATCGAGGCTTGACCGCCCTCCGCTAGAGAAACTGAGGCGGGACCTGTGGGCAGCGCCCATCATGGATGGGTATTAGCTGCAACTTCTACGACGAGTGGCCGCCCGGCATCAAGGGATGACGCGTCCCGTCGGACTCCATGCCGAGTCCGTCGCACTGGCCTTCGATCTTTGCGTGCAGCATGCAGA
The DNA here is from genome assembly GCF_030815625.1 of Variovorax sp. W1I1. Lineage (NCBI taxonomy): Bacteria > Pseudomonadati > Pseudomonadota > Betaproteobacteria > Burkholderiales > Comamonadaceae > Variovorax > Variovorax sp. W1I1. Next base: position 4,537,166 of record NZ_JAUSWZ010000001.1, read on the forward strand.
GCGAAGCACTTGCGAATCGCTGAAGCGACGAGCGATCGGCCGCGCTGAACAGCGGGGCGGGGCCATTCGATGAACGCGCTTCGTCGCGTCGATCTTCATCCCACGCGAGCAACTCCATCAGCGTGTGCGCCCCCTGCACCACGTCGCGCGCATCGTTGAGGAACAAGGCGTATCGCCGTTCCTTGTGGTCGAGCCCCCGCAAGGGATTCCACACAAAGGGTTTGAACTCCGCACTGTCATGCGCAGTGTTTGATGACTCGGCCATGTTGGCCCTCCCTGTCGGTTCAGCTTTTGCTACAACCGCCGCCCATGCTGCTAAACAAAGGCGGCGGCTCGAACGGGTTAGCAGACCGGGAACCGCGAGGCGAAACCGGCAGGGCGCGAGCCCTCCCATCCGAGCCGCCTAAAAGGAAGCTGGAATAGAAAAGCCGCAGGACCATTGCGGTTTGCGGCTTTCACCGCGGTTCATTCAGGCTGCTAAACCCGGCCTCGCTCGTCACGAGGCGACTGGAATGTAGCGGTGAGGCCGGCTCGCGTCAATCAAACGCCCACATTCACCGAGGCACACGCCAACAACGGCACGATGCAGGTCCAGATACCTCGCTCACTGGTCTCGAATGAACTCATGCGAGATGTAGTCCGCGAGGTCGCGTCCATAGATGATCACGTCATTGCCGACCATCGAAAGCACCGGAGACAACTTGCGGTCGCCGAACACGACGAGCGCACGGTGCGCATAGATCGGGATAAAGCCGAGGACATCATCCGGACTGAAACCGTCGCCTTCGAGGACATCGTCAATGGTCTGCCGATACTCAACGGTGTCTGCCAGCAGCCACGCAACATTCGGCAGATCGTCCGGGTACTTGTAGCACTGGCGGGAATGCCGAGGCGGCAGTTGCGGGTCTCCTCGAACATCGATGCATTCGCGATCAAAGCCATTGATGCAGCGGAGAAAGTCTCTGTAATCGAAGGGGAAGGGAAACCCGAGTTGCCGCTCGAATCGCTCGATCTCCGCTTCGGTCATGCCAGCATTCCATTGAGTCCCGGCCACGATCTGATAGCCCCAGACATTCGGGTGGACGCGGCTGTTGCGCCACCAACGCTCGGTCTTAGTTTTGAATTTTTCCCAGTCCATAGATCTGCTCGCGGCTCCTGCGAATCTTCTCGTCTTGCTCTGCCTTCAAAAAGGCGCATCGTGCGCCTGCGCCGAAAAGGTCGCCGCAAAGACAAAAAGCGATTGCGATCTGAAGCTGCTTCTTTTTCATTGTTGAAGCGGTTTACCCGTGCTTGGTTGGCAACTGTAGCCTGCGATAGCGCGATCTACCGCGACCGAGGCCGCATCGCGTTTTCGCAGAATCAGGCAAGAACCCCGTTCAATCCGGATACCGCTCCAACCCTCATCCACGCGAAACTTCTTCCCATGCCCGGCGCACCACCAGCGCCATGGTCCACCAACCAGCACGAGGAGTTTCGTATGAGCGCAATCCAGGAAAAAGTCGTCCTCATCACCGGTGCGAGCGGTGGCATCGGCGAGGCCACCGCGCGGCTGTTGGCGCGGCGCGGCGCCAGCGTGGTGCTCGGTGCGCGGCGCACCGACAAGCTCGAAGCCCTTGCAGCCGAGATCAACGCCACAGGCGGCTCGGCGAGCTTCCAGCATCTCGACGTGACGCACCGCCCCAGCGTGGAGGCCTTCGCCGAGTTCGCCTTCGACACGCACGGCCAGATCGACGTGCTGGTCAACGCGGCGGGCGTGATGCCGATGTCGCCGCTGTGGAACCGCAAGATCGAGGAGTGGGAACTCATGATCGACGTGAACCTGCGCGGCGTGCTGCTCGGCGTGGCCGCCGTGCTGCCGACGATGCAGCTGCAGGGATGGGGACACATCGTGAACGTGGCGCCCGTGGCCGTGCAGGGCGTGACGCCCGAGTCGGCCGTCTACCACGGCACGCAGTACGCGGTGAACGCGATCTCCGAGGGGCTGCGCCAAGAGCATGCGGGCCACCTGCACGTCACGGTCGTGAGCCCCGACGTGACCGGCTTCAGCGATCCGCTGGCCGAGCGCCTTGCCGCGAGCTACCGCTTCGAGCGCATGCACACGCGGCGGCGCCTTGCCTCGCCGGCCGAGAGCGTCGCGCGATCGGTGGCCGGCGCCATCGAAGGCTACGGCATCACGATGCCGGTGCGCCCGGGCACGGTGTCGAGGTCGGCCGAGCACGCGTGGTGATCGGCGAGCCGGCGAACTCGTCGAGCGGCGGCCTCGTCAGTAGGTCTTGTACGGCAGGAACTTGCCGGACAGAACCACGTTGACGCGGTCGCCTTTCGGGTCGGCCTGGCGCTGGATGTCCATGCTGAAGTCGATCGCGCTCATGATGCCGTCGCCGAACTCCTCGTGGATCAGCTCCTTGATGGTGGTGCCGTACACGCTCACGATCTCGTACCAGCGGTAGATGAGCGGATCGGTCGGCACGGGCGTAGGGAGCGAACCCTTGTAGGGCACGACCTGGAGCCACTTCTGCTCCTCGGGCGTGAGGCCGAAGATCTTGCCGACCACCTTGGCCTGCTTGTCGTCGAGCGTCATCTGGCCGAGGCAGGCGGCGGTGGTCCATTCCTTCGACTGGCCTACCTTCTTGGCCACGTCGGCCCACTGGATGCCCTTGGACACCTTCACGGTGATGATCTTCTCGGTGACGTCGTTGCGGTTCATGCGCGCTCCTTCTTTGTTGAATGAGCACAGGCAAGCAACACCTGTGCCCATTCGGGCATGACCCGTTACGCGCGGTCCCAGCGGAACTTGCGCTCCGACTCCGCGATGGGCTGGTCGTTGATGCTCGCGTAGCGCTTCTGCATCAGGCCCTGCTCGTTGAACTCCCAGTTCTCGTTGCCGTGGCTGCGGAACCACTGGCCCGCGGCGTCGTGCCATTCGTACTCGAAGCGCACCGCGATGCGGTTGTCCATGAAAGCCCAGAGCGTCTTCTTCAGACGGTAGTCGTGCTCGCGCTCCCATTTGCGGGTGAGGAACTCCACCACCTGCTCGCGGCCGTTGACGAAGTCGGCGCGGTTGCGCCACTCGGTGTCCGGCGTGTAGGCCAGGCTCACGCGGACGGGGTCGCGGGTGTTCCAGGCGTCTTCGGCGGCCTGGACCTTCTTGGTCGCGGTCTCGAGGGTGAAGGGCGGCAGCGGCGGGCGGGATTCCATGAAGAGTCTTTCGATGGTTGAAGGGTTGTCGAGGGCCGCAATGTGCCACGAAGTAGACAGGTCTGTCTACATGCCTACAATCGCACCATGGACATCTCCGCATTGCCCGCGCGCGAGCGCATCCTCGTCACCTCGCACGACCTCTTCTATCGCGACGGCATCCGCGCCACCGGCATCGACCGCGTGATCGCCGCCTCGGGCGTCACCAAGGTCACCTTCTACCGGCACTTCCCTTCCAAGGACGACCTGGTGCGCGAGTTTCTCGACCACCGGCACACGCGATGGATGGCATGGTTCGTCGATGCGCTGGGCCGGCGCGGCGCGCACGAACGCGCGGGCGATGCCAACGCCCTGCTGCTGCTGGCCGACGTGATGGCCGAGTGGTTCGCCGACCCGGTGTTTCGCGGCTGCGCGTTCATCAACGCGACGGCCGAAGTGGGCGGCAGTGTGGAAGGCGCACTGGAACGATCGCGCGAGCACAAGCGCGAAATGGTCGAGGTCATCGCGGGCCTCTTGCCCACACACACGCCCGCACGCATGGCGCTCGCGCAGGCTGCGGGCATCGGCATCGACGGCGCCATCATCAAGGCCCAGATGGGCGATGCCGCCGTGGCGCGCGAAGCAGTCGAAGACCTGCGACGACTGCTGGAGGCGCTGGTGGCCTCCGCCGAACAAACTACTTCACGACCATCAGCGTGAACGGCCACACATAGGCCTGCAGCGTCACGTAGAAGCCGACCAGGCAGGCCAGCGCAATGGAGTGGAAGAACACGTAGCGCAGGATCTCGCCCTCGTGGTTGAACCAGCGCGTGGCGGTGGAGGCGACCACGATCGACTGCGCATCGATCATCTTGCCCATCACGCCGCCCGAGCTGTTGGCCGCGCCCATGAGGTTGGGGCTCAGGCCCAATTGGTCTGCCGCGACTTTCTGCATGCCGCCGAAGAGCACGTTCGATGCGGTGTCCGAGCCCGTGAGCGCCACGCCCAGCCAACCCATCAGCGTGCCGAAGAACGGGTAGAACACGCCCGTGTTGGCAAAGGCCAGGCCCAGCGTCGTATCGAGTCCCGAATAGCGCGTGAGCGTGCCGAGCGCGAGCATCAGCATGATGGTGAGGAGCGAGAACTTCACCAGCCACAGCGTGCGGCCGTAGGCGGCGACGAGCTGGATCGGGTTGTACTTCATCACCAGCCCGCCCACGAGGGCCGCCACCAGAATGCCGGTGCCCGTGGCCGAGAGCAGCAGCAGCTGGTACACCGCGCCCTCCTTCGTCGGCTTGGGCACCACCGGCGCCACCTTCTCGATCATGTTGTGCAGACCGTCGATGGGGAAGTTGGGCGCAAAGATGCCGTTGAGCCAGGTCTTGACCACCGGCAGGCCCCAGATGAACACGAACACGGTGAGGATGAGCCAGGGCGTCCAGGCGCGCACGATGTCGGCGCTCGAATGCTTCTTGGGCGCGACCGCGGGGCCGGCCTCGCCGCCGTCTTTCTCGTGGCCCTTGAGCGAGACGGAGGTCCACACGGTCTTGGGCTTCCACACGCGCAAAAAGAGCACCAGGCACACCATCGAGACGATGGCCGCGATGATGTCCACCAGCTCGGGGCCGATGTAGTTCGACACCAGGAACTGCGGAATCGCGAACGACAGACCCGTCACCAGAATCGCCGGCCACACCTCCATCATTCCCTTGCGCCCCGCGAAGGCCCATATGAGCCAGAACGGCACCAGCAGCGAGAAGAACGGCAACTGCCGCCCGATCATCGCGGTGACGGCCATGAGGTCGTAGCCGTGCACCTTGGCCAGTGTGATGACCGGCGTTCCCAGCGCGCCGAAGGCCACCGGCGCGGTGTTGGCGATGAGCGAGAGCCCCGAGGCCGCGAGCGGCGAGAAGCCCAAGCCGATGAGGATCGCCGCCGTCACCGCCACCGGCGTGCCGAAGCCCGCCGCGCCCTCGAAGAAAGCGCCGAAGGCAAAGGCGATGAGCAGCAACTGCAGGCGCCGGTCTTCGGTGATGCCGGCGATCGAGTCCTGCAATATCTGGAAGCTGCCGTTCTGCTGCGTGAGCTGCTGCAGGAAGATGATGTTCAGCACGATCCAGCCGATGGGCAGGAGACCGGTGATGCCGCCAAGAAAGGCCGCCTTGCCCGCCATGTCGGCCGGCATGCCGAAGGCGAAGACCGCGATGAGCACGGCGCTCAGCAGGCCGAGCCCCGCCGCGTAATGCGCCTTCACGTGCAAGAGCCCGAGGCACACGAGCATGACCACCACCGGTATCGCGGCCAGTGCCGTCGATACCACCATATTGCCGAACGGGTTGTAGACCTGTTGCCAGACCATGGGTTTGTCTCCTGTTGGATTTGGTTATGAGACGGTGTGCGGAACGCACCGAAAAATCGCCGAAGGCAACACAAGACAAACGAGAACGACGCCACGAGCCACCGACAGCGATTCGCTAACATCCTACCCCCCGGCACGCAACAGCACATGGCATCCACGCGACTCCCCTCGACCCAGGGCCTGCAGGCCTTCGAGGCCGTCGCACGGCTGCGCAGCGTGAACCTCGCGGCCGAAGAACTCAGCGTGACGCCCAGCGCAGTAAGCCACCGCATCCGGCAGCTGGAGACGCAGCTCGAACTCAAGCTCTTCACCGGCAGCGACTTCGGCCTGAGTGCCGAGGGCGTGGCGTATCTCGCCCGCGTGCGCGAGGCCATTGCGGCGCTGCAGCAGGTGCCCGGGCGCGAGCCCGCATCGCAGGTGCGGCGACTGCGCGTGGCGGTGACGCCCACGTTCTCTCGCCAGATGCTGCTGCCGCGGCTCGCACGGTTTCGCGATGCCTATCCGAACATCGAGCTGATGCTGCAGGTGACCATGCCGGTGCGCAACATGACGGCCGAAGAGGCCGACCTGGAGCTGCGCTTCGGCACCGGACCCTTCCACGACCGCGAGTTCTGCCAGTTGCTGGCCGACGATGTGGCGCCCGCCTGCAGCCCCGCATACCTGCAGCGCCACGGGCCGTTCGATGGCTTCGCGACCGATGCGGAGGTCTCGCGCGTGCAACTGCTGCGCACGCCGCTCGAATCGTGGCGCACCTGGTTCAAGGCGCACGGCATCGGCCTGCCCGAGCCGGCCACGGGCCACCAGTTCAACGACCTGGGCCTGGCGCTCGACGCGGCGGCCGAAGACTTCGGCGTGGTGCTCATGCACCTGAAGCTGGGCAGCGCCTGGCTGGAGAACGGGCGCCTCGTGCGGCTTTCGGCACAGAGCGTGCCCTCGCCCAACGCCTACTTCCTGTGCTGGCGGCCGGGGGCGATGGAGCGCTGGGAATGCGCGACCTTCGTCGAATGGCTGCGGCAGGCCTTGCGGGACTGATCGGCCGGCTGAATTCTTTTCAGACCCGGCCCGGGTATTTTTCAGATCGGGTTCCGTTTCGGACGCCACACTCGGCCCGCGGCGGAGCCTGCCCATAATCCCCGCTCGCGCGATCGAACAAACAGAGACAACCCAGGAGACACCCCCGTGGCCGACCTTTCCAAGATCACCAACATCGAAGACCTGCGGGTGATCGCCAAGCGGCGCGTGCCGAAGATGTTCTACGACTACGCCGACTCCGGCGCGTGGACCGAGGGCACCTACCGCGCCAACGAGAGCGACTTTCAAAAGATCAAGCTGCGCCAGCGCGTGGCGGTGAACATGGAGGGCCGCTCCACGCGCACCACCATGATCGGCCAGGACGTGGCGATGCCCGTGGCCATTGCGCCCACCGGCCTCACCGGCATGCAGCACGCCGACGGCGAGATCCTCGGCGCCCGCGCGGCCAAGGCCTTCGGCATTCCGTTCACGCTCTCGACCATGAGCATCTGCTCGCTGGAAGACATCGCCGAGAACACCGACCGCCACCCCTTCTGGTTCCAGCTCTACGTGATGAAGGACCGCGACTTCATCGAACGCCTGATCGAGCGCGCCAAGGCGGCGAACGTGACGGCGCTGCAACTCACGCTCGACCTGCAGATCCTCGGCCAGCGCCACAAGGACATCAAGAACGGCCTTACCGCGCCGCCCAAGCCGACGATCAAGAACCTCATCAACCTCGCGACCAAGCCGCGCTGGTGCATGGGCATGCTGGGCACGAAGCGCCGCACCTTCGGCAACATCGCGGGTCATGCGAAGGGCGTGAAGGATCTGTCGTCGCTCTCTTCGTGGACCGCCGAGCAGTTCGACCCCGCGTTGAGCTGGGCCGATGTGGAGTGGATCAAGAAGCTCTGGGGCGGCAAGCTCATCCTGAAGGGCATCATGGACGTGGAAGACGCACGCCTCGCGGCGAGCAGCGGCGCCGATGCGCTCATCGTGTCGAATCACGGCGGCCGCCAGCTCGACGGCGCGCCCTCCTCCATCGCCGCCCTGCCGGCCATCGTCGAAGCGGTGGGCAGCGAGATCGAGGTGTGGATGGACGGCGGCATCCGCAGCGGACAGGACGTGCTCAAGGCCCGCGCGCTCGGCGCCCGCGGCACGATGATCGGCCGCAGCTTTCTCTACGGCCTCGGCGCCCATGGGCAAGAGGGCGTGACGCGCGCGCTGCAGATCATCCACAAGGAACTGGACATCACCATGGCCTTCTGCGGCCACACGCAGATCGACACGGTCAACTCCGGCATCCTGCTGCCCGGCACCTTCTGAAGAGAAGAAAAAGACAGGGAAGAGGCAGGGCCGACAAGGCCACTTCGACGGCAGGTGGATGCGGCGCCTGCTGACACGCGCAGCGGGCGTGCGGGACAGAATGTTGCAGCAGACAACAACACAGCCGCCCTGCATGGCGGCACAGCCACCATGAGCGCAGTCACGCCCACTCAAGGAGGCCAGACGGCCTCTTCTTCTTCGCCCCCGCACTACACCGCCGAAGAAAAACGGCACCGCGTCTTCGCCATCATGGCGGCCTCGTCGGGCAACCTGGTCGAGTGGTTCGACTTCTACGTCTACGCGTTCTCGGCGCTCTATTTCGCGCCGGCCTTCTTCCCCAAATCGGACCCCACCGCGCAGCTGCTCAACACGGCCGGCGTGTTCGCAGCCGGCTTCCTCATGCGGCCCATCGGCGGCTGGCTCTTCGGCCGCGTGGCCGACCGGCTCGGGCGCAAGACCTCGATGCTGATCTCCGTGACGATGATGTGCGGAGGCTCGCTCGTCATCGCGTGCCTGCCGACCTATGCGCAGATCGGCGCGTGGGCACCGTTTCTGCTGCTGGTGTGCCGCCTGTTCCAGGGCCTCTCGGTCGGTGGCGAATACGGCACCACGGCGACCTACATGAGCGAGGTCGCGTTGCGCGGACAGCGCGGCTTCTTCTCGTCGTTCCAGTACGTCACGCTGATAGGCGGGCAATTGCTCGCGGTCCTCGTGATCGTGGTGCTCGAGCAGTTGCTCACCGAGGCCGAGCTCAAGTCGTGGGGCTGGCGCATTCCGTTCGTGATCGGCGCCATCGCCGCGGTCGTCGCGCTGCTGCTGCGCCGCACGCTGCATGAAACGCAGAGCGCCGAAGCCAAGGCCAACAAGGAGGCCGGCAGCATGGCAGGGCTTTTCAAGCACCACACGCCCGCGTTCTTGACGGTGCTGGGATACACGGCCGGCGGCTCGCTGATCTTCTACACCTTCACCACCTACATGCAGAAGTACCTGGTGAACACGGTGCACCTGCCGATCAAGACGGCGAGCTATGTGATGACCGGCGCGCTGTTCGTCTACATGTGCATGCAGCCGGTCTTCGGCGCGCTGTCGGACCGCATCGGGCGGCGGACCAACATGCTGCTGTTCGGTGGGCTGGGCGCATTGGCGACGGTGCCGATCCTCACGGCGCTGCAATTCACGACAAGCCCGGTGATGGCCTTCGTGCTGATCATCGTGGCGCTGGCGATCGTGAGCTTCTACACATCGATCAGCGGGATCGTGAAGGCGGAGATGTTTCCGCCCGAGGTGCGGGCGCTCGGTGTTGGCTTGGCCTACGCCGTGGCCAATGCGATCTTCGGCGGGTCCGCCGAGTACGTGGCGCTAGGGCTCAAGTCACTGGGGCACGAGTCGGCGTTCTTCTGGTACGTGAGCGGGATGATGGTGATTGCGTTCCTGGTAAGCCTGCGGTTGCCGCGGCAAGCGAGCTATTTGCATCACGATCATTGACGCGAAATCATCGAAGCTCATCATGAAGATGACCTACCCGCCCAGTGGTCGGGCCGTGGATTGACAGCAAGCGGACCCTTCGGGGTCCGTTCTTCGTTACAGCTCGAAGATCCGCTCCATCCCCACCCACTTCTCCCCTTCAGGCGTCCAAGGCGTAGGCGCCTGAAACTTCCACATCAGCGCCTCCCACTCCCGGATCTTCGGATCGTTCTGCGATGCGAGCGCCATCGCCTCCGCGTCATACCGCGCGTCGTCCGTCTCCATCAACATCACCATCCGTGTGCCGAGCCGGTAGATCTCCATCCCCGTCACGCCATGCGCATGCAGATGCGCACGCACCTCGAGCCAAATGTTGCGGTGATAGGCCTCGTACTCGGCGATCAGTACCGGGTCGTCTTTCAGGTCGAGGGCAAGGCAGTGGCGCATGGGTCGGTCGATGCAGTAGTGGGCAGAAGAAAAGGAGAGCGATGAGAGATCAGGTCAGCGCCCGATCCAGATGCGTATACCCGCCGTCCACGAACACCCACTGCCCCGTCGTGTGCGAAGAAGCCGTGTCGGACAGCAGGAACACCACGGAATTCGCAATCTCCTGCGGCGTCGTCATCCGACGCCCCAGGGGAATCTTGTCGGTGATCGTCGCCAGCTTGCGGTCGGGCTCATCGAAGGCGGAGATCCAGCGCTGGTACAGCGGCGTCATCACCTCGGCGGGAATCACCGCGTTGACGCGCACGCCATCCTCCAGCAACGACGCAGCCCACTCGCGCGTCAGCGACAGCTGCGCGCCCTTGGCCGCGGTGTAGCCGCTGGTATTGCCTTGGCCTGTCAGCGCGGTCTTCGACGAGATGTTCACGATGGCACCGCGGCTCGCCTTTAAGTGCGGCAGGCAGAAATGCGCCATCACATAGTAGTGAATGAGGTTGCGGTCCAGCGACGCGATGAACGCTTCGCGCCCCGCTTCGAGCCCCACGCTGTCGTTCACGCCCGCGTTGTTGACCAGCCCATCGATGCGCCCGAACTCCGCGACCGCGCTTTCTATCGCCTTGCCGCAAGCCGCCTCCTCCATCAGTTCGAATTGAAGAAACCGCGCCCGCGGCTGCAACCCGCGCAGCTCCTCCTCGAACGCCGCATCCAGCGGATTCTTCCCGCAGATCACCGGCACTGCGCCCTCTCGCGCCAGCGTGAGCGAAACGGCCGCTCCGATGCCGCTGCCGCCACCGGTGACGAGCACCACCTTGTCTTTCAGATTCAAGTCCATGACTGCGCGACGTCCTTCCTGTTGTTGGCCACTTACCCGCGAAAGCGATAACGCTCGAGCGATGCCGGCTTCATCGTGATCGAGAAGCCCGCTCCCGTCGGCGGAAAGTACGCCGCATCGCGCACCACGCAGGGTTCGACGAAATGCTCGTGCAGGTGGTCCACGTACTCGATCACCCGCCCTTCGCGCGTGCCCGAGATGCAGAGGTAGTCGATCATCGACAGATGCTGTACGTACTCGCACAGCCCCACTCCGCCCGCGTGCGGGCACACGGGCAGCTTGTATTTCGCGGCCATCAGCATCACCGCGAGGATTTCGTTCACGCCACCGAGCCGGCACGAATCGATCTGCACCACGTCAATGGCGCCGCGCATGATGAACTGCTTGAACATGATGCGGTTCTGGCACATCTCGCCCGTGGCCACCTTCACCACCGGCGCGATGCCTTCGCGGATCTTGCGGTGGCCTTCGACGTCGTCGGGACTCGTCGGCTCCTCGATGAACCAGGGCTTGGCGAACGCGAGCTGCTTCACCCAGTCGATGGCTTGGTCGACCTCCCACACCTGGTTGGCGTCGATCATCAGATGGCGATCCGGTCCAAGAACCTCGCGCGCGACTGTCAGCCGGCGGATGTCGTCCTGCAGGTCGCGCCCCACCTTGAGCTTCACGTGGTTGAAGCCCGCATCCACCGCCTCCTGCGCGAGCCGCCGCAGCTTCTCGTCGGAGTAGCCGAGCCAGCCCGCCGACGTCGTGTAGCAGGGGTAGCCCTCGGCCTTCAGCGTGGCGATGCGTTCCGCCTTGCCGACGGAGGCTTCGCGCAGCAACACCAGTGCTTCTTCGGGCGTGATGCAGTCGGTGATGTAGCGAAAGTCGATGCAGCGCACCAGTTCCTCGGGGCTCATGTCCGCCACCAGTTGCCACACCGGCTTGCCTTCGGACTTGGCCCACAGGTCCCACATCGCATTGACCACCGCACCGGTCGCCAGGTGAATGGCGCCCTTGTCGGGGCCGATCCAGCGCAACTGGCTGTCGGAGGTGATGTGCCGCCAGAAGCGGCCCATGTCCTCGGCCACCCACTGCAGGTCGAGCCCCACGACCAGGTGGCGCATCGACTCGATGGCCGCGCAGCAGATCTCGTTGCCGCGTCCGATGGTGAAGGTCAGGCCATGGCCTTCGAGCCCCGGCTGGTCGGTCTCCAGCACGACATACGCCGCGGAGTAGTCCGGGTCAGGGTTCATCGCGTCGGAGCCGTCGAGCTGCTGCGAAGTGGGAAAGCGCACGTCCAGTACGCGCATGGATCGAACGATGGTCATGAACGGGGTCTTCAGAGAAAAAGGAAATCAGTCGTACAGAACCGCCGCGATCTTCGGGTCGGCGATGTTCGTCTTGTCGTACCAGAAGAAGCCCGTGTCCACGATCTTGGGCAGCTTCTCGCCCTTGATCGCCTTCACCGCCATCTCCACGGTCTTGTAGCCCATGCCCACGGGGTTCTGCGTGATCGCGCCGGCCATGCTGCCGTCGACGATGGCGTTCTTCTGCTGCTTGCCCGAGTCGTAGCCAATGATCACGATCTTGCCGTTGCGCTTCATCTCCTTCACGCCGTTGACCACGCCGATGGCGGAGCCTTCGTTGGCGCCGAAGATGCCCTTGAGGTTCGGGGAGGCCTGCAGGATCGACTTGGTGATCTCGGTCGATTTCAACTGGTCGCCGCCGCCGTACTGCACGCTCACGATCTTGATGTTCGGGTAGGTCGACTTGATGCGATTCACGAACCCATCGCGCCGGTCCACGCCGGTGCGGCTGGTCTGGTCGTGCACCACGAGCGCAACCTCGCCCGACTTGCCGATCAGCTCGGCCATCTTGTCGGCAGCGAGCGCCGCGGCGGCCTTGTTGTCGGTCGTGGTGGTGGTCACGGGAATGTCGCTGTCCACGCCCGAATCGAACGCGACCACCGGAATCTTCGCGGCCTGCGCCTTCTTCAGGAGCGGAATGGCGGCCTGGCTATCAAGTGCTGCGAAGCCGATGGCCTGCGGCTTCTTGGCGAGTGCGGCGGAGAGCATGTCGATCTGCTTGTCGACCATCGCCTCGGTCTCGGGGCCTTCGAAGGTGACCTTGACCTTCAGGTCCTTCGCGGCCTGCTCGGCACCCGATTTCACGGCCTGCCAGAACTGGTGCTGGAAGCCCTTGGAGACGAGCGGGATGTAAATCTCCTGCGCCTGTTGCGCTTGTGCAAGGCCCGACAGGCCGATGAGGGCCGCGCCCAGCGTGGTGGTGACTGCTCTTCGTTGAATCATGCAAAGGTCTCCTGTGGTTGTAGAAATGGGAAATCGGATCGGATCGGGTCAGTGCTTGTTGCTGCTGCGGCGGCGCAGGATGTCCGCATACACGGCCAGGATGATGATCACGCCCGTGATCACCGTCTGCCACTCCTGCGCGACCGAAAGGATGCGGAGGCCGTTGGTCAGCACGCTCATGATGAAGGCGCCGATGATCGTGCCGACGATGGTGCCGGTGCCGCCGCTGAGCGACGTGCCGCCAATGACCACTGCGGCAATCGCGTCGAGCTCGTAGCCCTGCCCGAGCGCCGGCTGCGCGGAGTTCAGGCGCGAGGCAATCAGCAAGCCCGCGATGCCGCAGATGCCGCCGCTCACCGTGTAGACCACGACCTTCCAGAAATTGGTGTTCACGCCCGAGAGGCGCACCGCCTCCTCGTTGCTGCCGAGTGCGAAGGTATAGCGCCCGAGGATGGTGCGGTTGAGCAAAATGCTCGCGGCCACGGCCACCAGGAACAGGATCAGGACCGCGTTCGGAATCGGCAGCGACGGAATGAGGTCGCCGATCAGCGAATCCTGCGAGATGGCGGTGAAGCCCGGCGTGTCGTTGAAGTAGATCGGCTTGGTGCCCGAGATCACCAGCGACAGGCCCTTGAGCAACATCATCATGCCCAGCGTCGCGATGAAGGGCGGGATCTTGAGCTTGGCGATCAACACGCCCGAGACGAAGCCGGCCAGCGCACCGAAGAAGATCGCGGCCGCGATGCCGAGCGCCAGCGGCATGCCCATGTAGGTGAGCACCACGCCCGCCATGACGGCGCAGAAGGTCATGAGCGTGCCCACCGACAGATCGATGCCCGCGGTGATGATGACGAAGGTGCAGGCGATGGCCAGCACGCCGTTCACCGCGGTCGACTGCAGGATGCTCACGAGGTTCTCGGTCTGCAGAAACTGCGGCGAGGCGAAGCTGAAGAACACCATCAGCGCGATGAGGCTGGCGAAGGCCAGCAGCTTCTGCCGCGTGGCGGGGCGAAAGAGCCGCGCCCTGAGAGAAAAACCGGCGGCATCGGTGGGGGCGGCGGCGGTGGTGGTAGCAGTGGGGGTCGTCAAAGCGTGTCTCCAGTCTTCATGCGGTGGCTGCAGCTTCGCGCCGGGTGGCGAGCTGCATGATCTTTTCCTGCGAGGCTTCGCGCCCCGCCAGTTCGCCGGTGATGCGGCCTTCGCACATCACCAGCACGCGGTGGCTCACGCGCAATATCTCGGGCAACTCCGAAGAGATGATCACGATGGCCTTGCCCTCGGCGGCCAGCTCGTTGAGCAGGCGATAGATCTCGGCCTTCGCGCCCACGTCGATGCCGCGCGTGGGCTCGTCGAAGAAGAGCACGCTGCAGTCGCGCAGCAGCCACTTGGCGATCACGATCTTCTGCTGGTTGCCACCCGAGAGCAGCCGCACCTGCTGGTGCACCGAAGGCGTTTTGATGTTGAGCTGCTTCACATAGCGCTTGCCGGCCGCCTCGATGGCTGCCTGGTCGATGAAGACGCCCATCGACACGAACTTCTTCATGCTCGGCAGCGCGATATTGGTCTCCACGTCCATGCCGGTGGCCAGGCCGAAGTGCTTGCGGTCTTCGGAGAGATAGCCGATGCCGTGCGACACCGCATCCTCGGGCGACCGGATCGACACCTTCTTGCCATGCACGAAGACTTCGCCCGCGTCGATGGGATCGGCGCCGAACACCGCGCGCGCAAGCTCAGTGCGACCCGCACCCATGAGCCCCGCAAAGCCCAGGATCTCGCCCCGGCGCAGCACGAAGCTCGCATCGCGCACCATCGCGCCGCGCGTGATGCCGCGGACCTCCAGCACGATCTCGTTGCCCGAGGTGGCGGGAAAATCGTTCTCCACCTCGGTGAGCTGGCGGCCCACCATCATGGCGATGAGCGTGTCCATCGGCGTATCGGCCATCGACACGGTGGCGATGTACTGGCCGTCGCGCATCACGGTCACGCGATCGGCGATGCGCTTCAACTCATCCATCTTGTGCGAGATGTAGACGATGGCCACGCCCTGTGATTTGAGCTGCCCGATGATGCGGAACAGGTCGGCCACCTCCTCGTTGTTGAGCGCGGCGGTGGGCTCGTCCATGATGAGCACGCGCGAATCGAACGAGAGCGCCTTCGCGATCTCGACCATCTGCTGCTTGGCCACGGTGAGTTCGCCGACCGGCGTGTGCGGGTCGAGCCGCAGGTTCATGCGATCGAAGATGCGCTGTGTCTCGGCGCGCATCGCCTCCTCGTCGATGAAGAAGCCGAAGCACCCGCGCGGCTCGCGGCCGATGAAGATGTTCTGCGCGGCGCTCAGGTGGTTCATCAGGTTCAGCTCCTGATGGATGATCCCGATGCCCAGCGCCTGCGCGGCGCGCGGGCTTGCGATGTCTGCGGGCTTGCCGTCGATCAGCACTTCGCCCGAGTCCTTGCTGTAGACGCCGGCCAGCACCTTCATGAGCGTGGATTTGCCCGCACCGTTCTCGCCCATGAGCGCATGCACCTCGCCGGGCCGCAGATCGAACTGGGCCTTGTCGAGGGCGCGCACGCCGGCGAAGGATTTGCAGAGGTCGCGGATGGTGACGATGGGTTGCATGGTGGCGCGTTCAATCCGGCTGGAGGTCATAGAAACGTTGCGCCGTGCCCCGCCAGACCTGCGCCTGTTCGCCGGCCGAGAGGCTGCCGATGCAGGCCTGGCTGACCGCGATCCAGCCCGCGTAGTCACCGGCCAGATTGAGCACCGGCCAGTCGCTGCCCCACATGAGGCGCGAGGGGCCGAA
Source organism: Variovorax sp. W1I1 (assembly GCF_030815625.1). Classification (NCBI taxonomy): domain Bacteria; kingdom Pseudomonadati; phylum Pseudomonadota; class Betaproteobacteria; order Burkholderiales; family Comamonadaceae; genus Variovorax; species Variovorax sp. W1I1. The sequence goes on from NZ_JAUSWZ010000001.1 coordinate 4,552,874, forward strand.
GCTGTCGAGCAGGTGTTCCCACACCGGGCGCACGATGCGCGCCGCCACGTCGACATCGTGGTGTGCAGCCTGCGGCGATTCGCCCCAGAGACCCGAGAACTTGCAGCACACCTGCGGCAGCGCCGCGAGCGCGTTCATGTCCTTGCGCCAGAGGGCGAAGGCTTCGCTGTCGCGTGCACCCAGAGGCGGTTTGGCGGCATGGTCGATCACCACGGGCAATTGCGGCCACTCCTTCAGGAAGCGGATCAGCGAGGGCAGATGCTGCGGCTTCACCAGCGCATCGAAGCGCAGGCCCAGGTGCACCAGCGCCTGCACCGCATCGGGATGCGGCATGCGCGCGATCCAGTCGTCGTCGGCCAGGTCTTGCAGCATCGGCCGCACGCCCTTGAACTTGGGGTGCCGCGCCATGCGTTCGAGCGAGGCCACCGCCGCGGCGCTGCTCAGATCGACCCAGCCGACCACGCCACCGACCACGTCGTGCGCGGTGGCGAGCTCCAGCATGAAATCCGTTTCGGCTTCCGAGCCGGCGGCCTGAACGAGCACCGTTCGCTCGACGCAGTGCGCTTGCAAAAGAGGTGCGAGATCTTCGGGAAGAAAGTCGCGCACCAGCGGCGCGAGGGCGGGCACATCGGCGCGCAGCCACGCGTAGTCGCCGCGCGCGGGCCGCCAGAAATGCTGATGCGAGTCGATGCGTGGAGTCATGCTGCTTGGCACCCTTCGTCTCTCGTCAGATGGTAACGCCGCCATCGACGAGCACCACCTGCCCGGTGACGAAGCGCGACTCGTCGCTCAGCAGGTACACGACCTGCGGCGCGATGTCTTCCGCCACCGCGAGGCGGCCCATGGGCTGGCGTGCGATGAAGTCGCGCTCGGCTTGCACCGGGTCGGGTGCGGCGGCGATGCGCTCGCGCAACGAAGGCGTGTCCACGGTGCCGGGGCACAGCGCATTGCAGCGCAGCCCCTGCTTCACATGGTCCGCCGCGAGTGCTTTCGTCATGCCGATCACCGCGGCTTTGGAAGCGCCATAGGCAAAGCGGTTCTGGAAGCCCTTCACCGACGAAGCCATCGACGCCATGTTGACGATCGATGCACCGCCGCCTTCCTTCTGTGCCTTGTCGAGCATGCCCGGCAGGAAGGCGCGCACCATGCGGTACATGCTCTTGACGTTGAGGTCGAAGCTGAAGTCCCACGCGGCCTCGTCGCACTCGAGCACGCCGCCGTGGTGCACGTAGCCTGCGCAGTTGAAGAGGCCATCGAGCGCAGGCAGCTCGGCGGCCAGCGCGGCAATCGCATCTGCATTGCGCACATCGAGCACCGCGGTGCGGATGCCGGATGACGTATGCGCCAGCCTGTCGAGGAGCGCGGCGTTGATGTCGGTCGCAATCACCTGTGCGCCTTCGCGCGCGCAGGCCAGGGCAGTGGCAAGGCCGATGCCTTGCGCTGCCGCGGTGACGAGGATCGTCTTGTTCTGGAGTCTTGTCGAAGTCATCTGTTCATTGCGTCACGTGGGCGTGACATCGCGTTCTTCACCGTTGATGCGTACGCGCACCGGCTTCTTGTCGCGCGCCTTGTCCGCGACGATTTCATAGGACGTGACCACACCGTTCTTCCAGACGCAGCTCACGCGGTAGCCGCCGCGTGCGCGCAGGCCGTTGAACGCGCCGGCTGTCTTCCAGTCGTCGGGGCAAGCAGGCAGCAGCACGATCACGCCCTCGTGGCTTTGCAGCAGCATCTCGGTCAGCGCGCCGGAGATGCCGAAGTTGCCGTCCATCTGGAATGGCGGGTGGTTGCAGAAGAGGTTCTGCAGCGTGTTGTAGGTCAGCAAACCACGCAGCATCGTCTGCGCGCGCGCGGCATCGCCCAGCCGCGCGAAGAGCGCGCAGCGCCAGGGCCAGGTCCACGAACGGCGGCTGTCGCCCGTGACCATCGACGCGGTGAACGGCTGGCCGGCCACTTCGCCGCAGCGTGCCTTCAGCGACACCAGCGCGGCAGCGGCGAATGCAGGTGTTTTCGCCGGCGTGATCTGGCGCCCCGGGTACACAGCGAACAGGTGCGAGGTGTGGCGGTGGTTGTCCTTGGGGTCGTCGATGTCGCCCTGCCACTCCTGCAACTGGCCCCAGTTGCCGATCTTGTTCGGAGCGAGCTTCGCCTGCATGCCGGCCACGGTCGTTTGATAGGCCGCGTCGAGGTTCAGCGTGCGGGCCGCGTCCAGGTAGTTCTGGAACAGGTCCCAGATGATCTGCTGGTCGTACATCACGCCGTCTTCGGTCGGCCCGTGCTCGGGCGACCAGCCGTTGGGCGCCACGAGCAGGCCGTCGGCGCGCAGCTTCAGCCGGTCTTCCCAGAACTGGCAGATCTCCTTGAGCATCGGGTAGGCGGTGTTGCGCAGGTAGCTCAGGTCCTGCGTGAACGCGAAGTGCTCGTACAGGTGCTGCGCATACCAGGCGCTGGAGACGTTGTTCCAGTTCCATGCGTTGCCGCCGAAGATGCTCTGGCTGGTGCGCGCCGTCCAGCCGCGCGTGTTGGCGCCGAAGGCGTTCCTTGTCGCGATGCGGCTCGGTCCGGCGACCTGCGAGACGAAGTCGACCAGCGGCGTGTGGCAGTCCGGCAGCCCGGTGCTCTCCGCGCCCCAGTAGTTCATCTGCACGTTGATGTTGGTGTGATAGTCGCTCGCCCAGGCCGGCGAATTGCTGTTGTTCCACAGGCCCTGCAGGTTGGCGGGCAGGCCGCCTTGCCGCGACGAACTGACGAGCAGGTAGCGGCCGTAGTCGAACATCGCCTGCTCCAGGCCCGGGTCGGCCGCGCCGCCTGCATAGCGTTCGAGCCGCTGGCGCGTGGTGAGCCCCACCACGGCGGCATCGCTATTGCCCCAGGTAACGGAGGCGCGCGACATGACCGCGCCGAAGTCGGCGACATGCGCCTGGCGCAAGGCGGCATAGGTCTTCGAAGCCGCCGCGGCAAGCGCCGCCTGCACGCGCGGTGCCGGATCGGTGCTGCGCCAGCCGGCGGCGTAGTCCAGCTTGTAGTCGGTGCGCGCATCGACCAGCAAGGTGAGGCTGGTGCACTGATCGAAGCGCAGCGCGTTGCCGGACACGGCGAGCTGCCCGTCTTCCTTCACCACCTGCACCGCGCAGGCGTATTTCAGGCTGTTGGCCATGGCGCCGCTGAACGACACCTGGCCCGTGGCGGCATCGGCCGTCGCAGTGGCGCCCTGCATGGACGTCAACGTGAGCGTGCCGGAGAACGCATGCGCATCGGTGGCGGTGTAGCGGAACACCATCACGTCGGCGACCTTGCTGGCGAAGGCCTCGCGCACGATCTTGCGGCCGCCGGTGCTGAACTCGGTGGTGTGCACGCCGGTGCCGAGGTCGAGCGTGCGGCGATAGCCCGTGGTGGCCGCTTCGGCGCCGGGCTTCAGATCGACGCCCGCGAGCGCGATCTCCGCCACCTGGAAGTGGCTCACGCCCGCCTTGGGCACGAAAGCGAACCGGTAGAAGCGAAAGGCCGTCGTGTTGGTGAAAGTGAACGCCTTGGCTTGCGCGCGCGATTCGAACGGCGCGGGCAGCGAGCGCGTGTCGAGTGCAGTCCATGCCGCGCCATCGTTCGATCCCGAGAAGGTCCATTGCTGCGGATCGCGCGCCGGCACGTCGTTGGCGCTCGTCAGCGTGTAGCCCGCGACAACCGCCGCCTGCGGCAGCTCGGCCTGCCACAGCACCAGAGCGCCCGGGCCGTCGATGCACCACTTGCTTCCGCTGCTTCCATCCACGCTCTTGGCCACGCCTTCGCTGGCAGAAGCGGTGCCTTGGGGCGCGGGCCAGGTCACCTGGGGCAACGCGGTGCCGCCGCTGAAGGCGAGCACGATGTCGCCGAAGGCCCGGTAGCTGCCGAAGCCCGTCACGCTCGTGTCGAAGGCATCGTCGTTCTTGCCGGCGAGCGCGTTGTCGTAGTTGTTGACGCCGCCCCACAGGCTCTGCTCGTTGAACTGGATGCGCTCGTTGAAGGCGCCGCCGAACAGCATCGCGCCGAGGCGTGCATTGCCGATGGGCAGCGCCTGCGACTCCCAGTCGGTGGCCGCGCTGTCGTACCAGAGGGCGCGCGAGGCGATCGCGGCCGGGGCGAAAAGGGCTGCCGCTTCCCCGGCGGCGAGCGCTGAAGAGGCCGCGGTGCCGCTGCCGGCAGCGGGTCCGCCCGCCACCGCGCTGCCATTGGCACCACCGCCGCCGCCGCAGGCCTGCAGCACGGGCAGCATGGACACAGCGCCGCTCAGCTTGAGCAACGCGCGACGTCGAAGGTCTTGAGGATTGCGGGGCGCTTCCATGGATCGGCTCCTTCTGTTTCTCAGAACGTGTGGCTGATGCCGAAGTACGTACCCGACTGCTTGCCGCCCGCGGGCGGGTTGTTGTTGGTGGCTTCCACCGAGAAGTTGGCGTTCTCGCTGTTGTAGACCTTGCCCACCGATGCGTAGAGCAGCGTGCGCTTGGAGAGCGCGTAGTTCGCTCCCAGCATGTACAGGTTGGCGCTGCCTGCGTTGCGGTTCTGCGTGACGCGGAACATGGAGCCGATCAACGTCAGCAACGGCGTGATCCTGTAGTTGGCGCCGACCCAGTAGTGATTGGCCTTGCTCGGCGCGCTGAGCGGCGCATCGGGCGCCGACAGCCGCTGGTAGCCGACGAACATCTTCAGGTCGTCGAACAAGGTGGCGGTGCCGCCGAGCGTGAGCTCCTTGGACTGGTTGAAGAGATCGGAGTACTTGCCGTTCTTGTCGCGCGCCACGTCGTAGATGGCACGCACTTCGAACGAGGGCGCGATGTACGACACCGAGATGCCGTCCTTGCGCAGCTTCGTGAAGCCGTCGGTCTGCTCGCCGAGCCCCGTTTGCACGGTGGCGCTGAAGCCGCCCCAGGTCGGCGTCGTGTACTCGACGCCGTTGTCGTTGCCCTGCCAGTTGCGCCCGCGCACCAGCGTCGCGGTGCCGATGAACTGCTGGCCCGTCGGGTCGAGGTACCAGACGTCGTTGGAGATCGACAGGTTCTTGCCCAGCGCCAGCTTGCCCCAGTAGTCCTGCAGGCCGACGTAGGAACGGCGATTCAGCAGCAGGTCGGCGCCGTTGGGCTTGGCCTTGGGCAGGTCGAAACCGCCTTCGAGCACGAAAAAGGCCGCCATTCCGCCGCCCAGGTCTTCGGTGCCCTTCACGCCCAGCATGCTGGTGCCCCATTGGTTCCCGGCCGCGCGCCACAGGTGACCCCTGCCCTGGCCCGCGTCGTTGGCGATGTTGTTCTGGTAATCGGCGCCTGCCACGGCGCGCCCGTAGAGGGTCACGCTGCTCTGGGCCTGGGCGCTCGTCGCGCCGAAGCCGAGGCAGGCAAGGCAGGTGCCGAAGGCGCTCGCCATGGCAATGGATCGCAAATTCATCTTCTTGTCTCCTGTTGTTTTCTGAATGGACAGATGCAGACCGGGGGTCCAGACTGGCGTGCGACCTATTTTTGGCCTTACCAATTTGGTATGACCACTTTGCCATATTGAAGAATTGGCCTTACCAGAACAAACCCTTTTCGGGTTTTCCCGGAGGCATAACTGAGCAATAAGCGGAAAGTAGGCGTTTGGAAATGTCAAACTGGCATGACCACATACGTTTTTCCTGTTTCATCGATCCCATGCAGCCGCCCGCCAAACCCACCGACACGCGCCGCCTCTACCAACAGATCGCGGACCAGATCCGGGCTTTCATCCGCGACCGCAACCTGCCTGCGGGCGCACGGTTGCCGCCCGAGCGGGAACTGGCGCTGCAACTGGGCGTGTCGCGCCCCTCGCTGCGGGAAGCGCTGATCGCCCTGGAAATCGACGGGCGCATCGAGATACGGATGGGTTCAGGCGTCTATGTCTGCGCGTCGCAGGACACCTCGGAGCGCGCAACGCCGGCGGTCGGCGAGAGCCCTTCGGAAATGATGCAGGCCCGCGCAATGCTCGAAGGCTCGGTGGTCACGCTGGCGTCGGCGCGCGTCACGCCGCAGACCCTGGAGCGGGTGAAGGCAACGCTGGAAAGCATGCGCCAGGACGGCCTCAACGGCCGCACGCAAACCGAGAACGACAGGCGTTTTCACATCGCCATTGCGGAGATGACGGGCAATTCCGTTCTGGTCCGGCTGGTGGGGGAACTGTTCGATAGCCGGCACAGCCCGATCTCGTCGCGCATGACCGCGCGCACGGAGGATTCTCACGCCTGGAAGGCGGCGTTCGTCGAGCACGAGGTGATCTATCGCGCACTGGAGGCGCGGGATCCGCAGGCCGCGGTGGCGGCAATGCTGCATCACCTGCATGCCTCACATGCGCGGTGGACTGCGGAGTCCACGTCGGCGTCTGCGGAGTAACAGGCGGAGCGGTTCGGGGGCAAAAGACAGGGTGCTTCAGGGCGGGTGCACAGGCCACCGGGTACTCCCCTCCGCGAATGTCCCCCGCTTCGCTCCTCCTTTATTTCGCTGCGGGGAGCACCCGATGCCCTGCGCACATGGGCACGCTGCGGGCATATCGCTGATCAACGACCGCTCTGAAAACGAGCACGCCGATGGGATGCCTTGCGCAGCGAAATCAAGGAGGAGGCCGCAGGCCGGGGGACATTCGCGGAGCAAGGTACCCCGTCGGCGTGATCGCCGCCCTGAACGCAGCGGCGCCCCCACAAGCCACGCTCAGTCCGCGTAGACGCCCGCCGCCTTGATCACAGGCGTCCACTTCGCGATCTCACCCATCACGAACTTCTTGTGGCCCGCCGGTTCGATGCGGCCATCGGTTGCGACCACCGCGCCCAGCAGTTCTTCGCGCTTGATGAAGTCAGGGTCCTTCAGGGCAACCTTGAGCGCATCGTTGAGCTTCTTCAACACCGGCGCGGGCGTGCCCTTGGGGGCATACAGGCCGTGCCAGATCGTGACCTCGAAGTTCTTCAGGCCCGCTTCGTCGAGCGTGGGCAGGTCCTTCAGCAGCGGCGTTGTCAGGCGCTTGGGCGTGGTCACCGCATAGGCCTTGACCTTCTTCGCCTCGATCTGCGGCGAGGTGTTGGTGCTCTGGTCGCACAGGAGGTCGATCTGCCCGCCGATGAGGTCAGTGATGGCCGGCGCGGTGCCCTTGTAGGGCACGGGCGTCATCTCGGTCTTGGTCGCGCTCTGGAAGAGCAGGCCGCACAGATGCGAGGCCGAGCCCACGCCCGCGTTGCCGATGTTGATCTTGCCCTTGTTGGCGGCGATCCAGGTGCTCAGTTCCTTGTAGTTGTTGGCCGGCAGGCTGGGCTTGGAGATCAGCGTCATCGGCACGTCGTTAACGATTCCCAGGTATTCGAAATCGCTCTCGACCTTGAACGGCACGTTGCGCACCAGCGTCGGCACTGTCGCCATCGCGATGTGGTTCAGCAGCAGCGTGTAGCCATCGGGGTTGGCGCGCGCTACCTTGGCCGCGCCGATGGAGCTGCCCGCACCAGGCACGTTGTCGATGATCACGCTCGCGCCGCCCAGCGGCTTGCGCAATGCTTCGGCGAGGTCACGCGCTACGCGGTCGGTCGGGCCGCCTGCGGCGAAGGGCACGACGATGGTCAGGGGCTTGCCCGCGGGGAAGTCCTGCGCGTGCGCGCCGACAGCCAAGGTGGCAAGGGCGATCGCTGCGAGGGCGAACAGTTTTTTCATGAAGTCTCCGTCAAGGTCAAAGAAGAAAGATTCAGGGTGCGCGCAAAGGCACGCGGCTCTCGAGCGTGGGCGGTTGCCATTCGGGCTTGATGTGGCAGCCGTTCTTGCCGTCGGTGTCATAGCGCGGCGCGAGCGATGCGCAGCGTTGCGCCAGGCTCTGCGGCGTGGGCTTCTCGCCCTTGTCGATCCAGTCCATCAGTGCGCCGAAGAGCGCGGGGTATTCCGAATCGCTGAGATAACTGTGCTCGCGCTCGGCGCTGAAGCTCTGCACCAGGTTGCCCCCGGTGCCGGCCGCGTCGCGGATGCGGCGGTAGGCGTTCTCGAGTTCGACGAACGCGGTCGGGTCGTCGATGGCATGCAGCCCCACCGTGGGCAGCGATGTGCGGCCGGTGGGTTGGCTGTCGGCCGCGAGCGCACCCTTGGCCTGCGGGTCGGCGGCATAGCGCAGCACGCCGGCGTTGAGCGCCGCGTCGTCGGCAGAGCCGCTGTAGACCACGCCGATGTTGCCGAAGGGGTTGCGGCCGTTCAGGCGCTTCTGCACCAGGTCCTGGAACAGCCACGTCGCCCAGTTCAGGTGGCCGACCAGCGAGCGCTCCTGGATCTTCACGACCGAGAGAATCGTCTTCAGGCGTGCCGCCTGCTCGGGCGTGCGCTGCGCGGCGGGCATGCCGATGCCGGTGCATTCCTTGACGCGCGCGGCGAGCTCGGCGCGCGTGAGTTTCGAATCGAGCGGCAGGCCCATCCACAGCGGGTACTGCGATTCGTCCGGGCGCGGGTGGTTGCGGCAGACGTACTGGTAGACCACGCGCAGGTCGAGCCGGAAGTCATAGTTGTTGTTGCCGCCGCCGATCACACCGCTCGTGAGCAGCAAGCCGTCGTAACGGCTCTTCGCATCGCCGACGGGCGCATACAGCTCGGCCGCCTTGGCGGCCACACCGCCGCCGTAGCTCTGGCCGTGCAGCAGCGTGCGCGTGGGCTGGCCGAAGTGGCGCACGAAGATCTGGCGCAGGCGCTCAGTGTCTTCGGCGGCCATCGTCACGCCGTAGCCGCCACGCCGGTAGGTGGAGCCAGCCCAGGCGTAGCCAGCCTTCACGGTGACGGCCCAGCGCTTGAGGTCTTCCTCGCTGCGCTCCAGCTTGGGCGGGCCGGTCTCGGGGCCGCCGTGGGCGTGCATCACGAGCACGCCGCGGTTCCAGTCTTTCGGAATGGCGATCCAGTAGAGCGCGCCCGCGCCGTCTTCACCGGTGTAGCAGCGGGCCGCCTCGGGGACGGGGGCCGGGCAGGTTGCGGGCTTGGGTGCCGTCGAGAGAGCCGCGTGCGCGGACAGCAGAGGGGCCGTGCCGAGCAGGGCGAAGGCAGCAAGGTGCGAGAGGTGTTTTTTCAATGGCGTACTCCGAGTTCGAGCGCCGCGTTCGTTCCTGTCGTGGAAACGAAGCCAAGGACGCCGCTGTTGAAGATGAAATTGCCCGGCCGGCCCGCGTCGGATTGCACCACGCCGGGGACGGGCGTGTCGTAGCTCAACGATGCGGCCGCGCCGCCGAGATTGAAGTCGCTGCCCGCCACCGTCGCCTCGCGGCTCTCGCCCTTCACGCTGTTCATGGCGTAGCTGCCGTCGGCTGCGCCCGCTGCCAGGCTTTGCTGCAAGCTGAAGATGCGCAGGCCCGCGGTGGCGGCCGAGTCTCGCACCAGGTGCAGCGGCACCGCGGCGCCGTTGACGAGTCCGATCACCATCGAGCCGGTGAGCGTGCCGCCGGTGGTCGCAGCGCCGCCGGTCGGCGCGGTGGTGCGCAGGTCGAAGGCGCCGCGCGTGGTGTTGTAGGTGATGTAGCCCTTCTCGGTTTCTGTGCAGTTGGCGTCGTAGACCATGAAGCTGCCGGCGCTGCCTGCCGCGCTGCGGCAGTACTGGAAGGTGCCTGCATTGCGCAGCCGCACCGCGCCAGCGTAGGCTTCCGCGCTGGCCGTGCCCTGCTGCACGCCCACCGTGTTGAAGATGTTCGCCACCGGATTGAAGACCGCGGGCGAGGCCGTGTTCTCGAAGGTGTTCCGGAACGCCACCAGCGGCGCGAAGCCGCCGCCGCTCGGCGCGTTCACGCCGCCCAGCAGCACGCCGCCCGGCGCGAAGCTGAAGACCGCACCGCTCTCGCCGCTCGTGTAGCTGCAACTGCCCTGTGCCACCAGCGAGCCGTTGCGAACCGTGCCCACGGCACGCTGCAGACTGGCGTCGACAGTCACGGTGTAGGCCATGGTGGCCGGGTCGATCTGCACGCGCAGTTCTTCGCCGAAGCTGTCGCCGCCCTTGTAGGTCGTAACGGATGCGGGCAGGTTGGGACAGGCGAGCGGATCGCCAACCTCCGTCACGCAGCTGTAGTTGACGGCCGCATCCAGGCTGCCGGCACCGCGGTACTTGGGCCACGACGGGAACTGGCACAGCGGACGCGTGCGGCCGTAGGTGCCTGCCACCGCATCGACCGCCACGCCGGTGGCGGGCGCGAGGCCGCCCTCGACCCAGCCCTCGAGCGCGGCGAGCGAATCCCAGTTGGGAATGAAGCTGCCGGTGCCGTGGCCCATGCCGGGCACGGTGTAGAAGCGCACGCTCTGGTCGACCGCCGCCTGGCCCACCGTGGCGATGAGCTGCTTGTAGTAGTCGATGGTCGAGTTCGGGCTGATCACTTCATCGGCCAGGCCGTGCAGCATGATGAGCCGGCCGCCGTTGGCAAAGAACGGTGCGAGGTTCGGATTGGTTGCGTCGGTGAGATTCGACACCTCGGTCACCCGCGCGGCATAGCTGCCGGGATCGAGCGGATCGAAGGTCAGCGAATCGAAGCCCGCAATGCGCGTGACGAAGTACTTCACCCACTGGTCGCCTGTGACGTACATGTTGGCGTCTGCCGAAGTAGCCGGGTTGGCCGGCACCGGACGCGTGCCGAGGTCGCGCGTGGTGTACGGGCCCGCGACCAGCGCGCCTTCGAGGATGTTGTAGCCGCCCGCGCGCTTCACGCCGTTGGCGAGCGCGTAGGTCGTGAAGTCGAGCGGCGATTCGATGGTGCGCACCGTGGCGAGCTGCGCATCCGAGAGGCACGTGTTGCCCGTGTCCGCACCGCCGGAGCAGCGCAGCGAGGCGAGGATCTGCGCGTTCAGCAGCCGGCAGCTTTCCACGTTGCTCACGATATTGTCGGCCGCGCCGTCCAGCTTGTCGCAGTCCTGCATCGCGGCCTTCTGCACGAGCAATGTCTTGGCCACGTTCATCCAGCCCGCACCGCCGTTGTTGTACAGCGCGCGCCCCACCGCCACATTCGACAGCCGCGTGCCCGTGTAGTTGAGCGCGGGCTCGTTGGCGATCACGCCGTCGTAGTCCAGCGGCCAGCGCTGGATGTAGCTGAGCGCGTCGCGCCCGCCGGTCGAGGTGCCGAGGAAGTAGGCGTGCTTGGGCTTCATGGCGTAGCGCGCGAACACCAGCGCCTGCGCCACGTCGCGCGTCTTCTTCAGCGACTGGCCGCCGTAGTTGGCCAGTTGCTCGTCGTTGGCCGCGAACCGGCCGTCGGTGATGCTGCTCGACTGGTGGCCCGAGTCGTCGCCGTAAGTGGCGTAGCCGAGCGCGAGCGGCGCGGGCTTGCCGGCGGGGCCGAAACGGATGACCTCGGTGCCGTCGATCAGTACGCCGTCGAAGCCGCCGCCGCCGAAGTGAATGGTCTTCTGGTTCCACTTCTCGGGCAGGTTGACCGCGAAGTTGATGAGCTGCGAGGCCGGGTCCACCGGCTGGATGGTGCCGCGCACGCGGCAGTAGTCGCCCAGTTGATTGCCGGCATCGCCCGCCGCCACGGCCGTGGCGCTGACGACGGTAGCGCCGCCGGTGGGCAGGCTGATCAGCGAGGCGGGCAGGCTCTTGCCCGCGAGGTCTGCGCAGGCCACCACCGGCACCACGGTCGGAGGCGCTGGGTTGTCGGGCGGGCCGCTACCGTCGGCCGGCGGGTTGTTCGGCACGATCGGGAAGAAGCCGCTGCCGCCGCCTCCTCCGCCACCGCCGCCGCCGCAAGCGACCAGGACCAGTGAAACCAGCGAGATGCCGATCGCGGGACCGAACGAACGGCGGGCACGCCGAGCGGCGTCAATCATCGAGAAAATCGAACGGGGGCGCGGTGTGCGCATGTCTTGTCTCCGGCATGCGGCCTCGGTGGGTCGCTCTTTGTTTTGAATGGGCGGCCGGACGATAGATTCGGGGTGACCTAGGGTCAAATAAAATAAAGAGGTCGTTTCAATACAAAAAAAATATGGAGACACCATGGAGATGAGACCGCTCCGGTATTTCGTGGCCGTCGCCGAGACCGGCCACATGACACGCGCCGCCGAGCAACTGGGCATCCAGCAGCCGCCGCTCAGCCTCGCGATCAAGTCGCTGGAACGCGAGCTCGGCGTGCAGCTCTTCAGGCGCCATCCGCGCGGCGTGGCGCTCACCGATGCGGGGCGCCTCTTCCAGGTCGAGGCGCTGCGCATGCTGCAGGACATGGAGGCCATGAAGCAGCGCATGGCGCGTGTGGCCAATGGCGAAGTCGGCACGCTGGCGGTGGGCTTCACCAGCTCGGCAGCGGCGCACCGCTTCGTGCCCGAGGCGCTGCGCGCCTTTCGCCGCGAGCACCCGGGCGTGGAGCTTCAACTGCGCGAGAACAACGCCGCCGAATTGACCGAAGCACTGGCGGCCGGCCGCCTGCACTGCGGCTTGCTGCGCGTGCCGGTGGCGCGGCCCGAGGGCCTGATCTTCGAGACGCTGCTGCGCGAGCCGGTGCTGGTCGCGATGCCCAGCGACCACCGCTTTGCCCTCGCGCGCAGCAAGGCTTCGCGCCCGCTGCCGCTCGCGCGGCTGTGCGAGGAGGGCATCATCCTCGTGCGCCGTCCGGGCGCGCCGGGCCTCTATGCCGAGTTGCTGGCGCTGTGCCACGCCAAGGGCCTGCGCCCGCGTGTGGTGGCCGAGGTGGACCGCATGATGACCAACCTGAATCTCGTGGCCGCGGGCGTCGGCCTGTCGGTGGTGCCGGCCTCGATGACCGGCGTGCACGCACATGCCATCGCCTACACGCGTCTTGCGGACGGCGGCCAGCTCGATGCGCCGCTCACGCTGGTGTCGCGCGTGGAAGAAGACAACCTGCCCGCGCAGCACTTCGCCGCGCTGCTGCGCAGGCATGCAAGCGAGAACCCGGGGTCATGAGCGGCGTCTTCTTGCTGCCCCGTCGCCATTTCGTGCTGCGCAGCACTGGCGCCCTGCTGGCCGCTGCGTGCGGCATGCCTCAGTTGCTGCATGCCGCAACGGCGTCATCGCTTTGGCCGAACCGCCCGATGCGCTTGATCGTGGTCTACCCGCCGGGTGGCGTGAGCGACGGCATGGCGCGCGTGCTGGCCGACCCGCTCTCGCAGGCGCTGGGCGTGCCGGTGCTCATCGAGAACCGCGCCGGCGCGGGCGGCAGCATCGGCATGGATGCGCTCGCGCGCGCCGCGCCCGACGGCAGCACCCTCGCCTTCTCCGCCATCAGCCCGCTCACGCTGCACCCGCTGATCGCGCGCGTGCCCTACGACCCGCTGCGCGCCTTCGCGCCGGTGGCGAGCGTGATGCGCACGCCGGTGCTGGTGGTCGGCACGCCGGCCTTTGCGGGACACGGCTTCGGCGACCTGATCGCGCGCGCCCGCAGCCAACCCGGCGCGGTGCGCTGGGCCACCTCGGGCGTGGCCACCATCGGGCACCTGGTGCTTGCGCAGGTGCGCATGCAGAGCCGCACCGACATCACGCACATCCCGTATGCGGGCGGCGGGCCGCAGCTCAATGACGCGCTCAGCGGGCAGTTCGAGGTGCTCTCGACCAACGTCGCGGCGCAGCAGTTGCAGTACATCGAAGGCGGACGGTTCCAGGCGCTGGCGGTGGGGGCGCCGGCGCGCATCGAGGCGCTACCGTCGGTGCCGACGCTCGCGGAGCTGGGGTACGAACGGGCGAATCGCGATTCGCTTTTTGGCATCTTCGCGCCGGTGCGTACGCCGGTGGCGGTGGTGCAGCGGCTGAATGCGGAGATCAATCGCGTGTTGCGCAGCAATGCGGTGCGCGAGCGGTTGCGTGCTGCGTACAACCTGCCGGCTGGGGGGAGCATCGAGGACTTTGCGCATGAGATCGCCGTGGATCGGCGGCGCAATCGAGTGTTAGTGGCCGGCGATCGGGGGCAGTTCGACTGATCGCCCGATTCTTAGAGGCTACGAAATACACTCCGGAGCGGCTTGATCGAGCACGACCACCAAGCGCTCCACCAGCCGATTCGCATAGGCTTGCCCAGGGTGCATCTCATCCGCCATGTCCTCGGGACCGTAGCGGACATTTCCCCAATCGGCAAAAAGAGATCCGGAAGCGATTGCAACTTGTTGCGTTATCAAGTTGTAGTGATCTCTTTTTCTAATTTTTCGAATCTGACGAGTAAGTCCAGTAATGATCGGGACTCGGCCTTCTCCTTTTGAAATTTCCGCCATTTCATAAAGATAAGTGGCCAAATCTGAGCCAATCATTGCGTCATTGATGCCGTGTTGCAACACAATGAACCTAGTGGTGCGCTGACTTTTTGCAAACTCTTTTGCACGTTGTACTGCGGTGGAGCTAATTACCGAATTATCAACAACTGTATAGGTTGGCCGTAAACGCTTGAGAATCGCAGCTGGCGGCTCAAGCAATCGAGGACCAGGAACAAAACCGCCCCACATGATCGAATCACCTTCCAGTGTCACAGAACATTTATTCTTAGTTTCACTGACTTCTTTGCCGATCGAAAAATTCGAAACGGAGGAAATTGCAATAAAAAATGCAAACCGAATAAAGATTGATTTCACTGAGTCATCCTGAGAAAGCCACCCTGTCGGAGCACTTTCTCAATTTTTATTTATGTGACACGATGGCTTTACCGCCATCGCACCCTTCCCTAAAAACCGAATATTGAATTCAAAAGAGTTCAAATTCCCTGCTTGCATCAATCTTGCTGAGGCTTTCCTCCTCTCAACGCTCTAGAAAGAGCAACTTGGTTTTTTCACTGCGTGCAGCGAATGGCAATCAAATCGGTTTTGCGGAGGTGCGTTCCTGCCAGTGTTCAACAGCGTAGACAACAAAATCGCACCACGCTGATAGCCTGTTCGTAGCGGGCACTCGATTTTCAGTGCCAATTCGGCGGCGCGCATTTGATTGCGTAACTGCTCGATATTTGAGTCTCACGTCGAGTTCGCGGCTACGAAACTCCACCGGGGCGGGCCGCGACGACCATAGACTTGTTTATCGCAACTTCATTACAACAATGTCTAAAAAGCGACTAAGTTGCAATAGTTCTGAATAGTTGCCAAAAGCCGTCTGAAACGGAGCCGCTAAGGCATAGCTTGGCGCCAGCGATACCAAGATCCGTTGGTTTTCACAAATCCCAACCAGATCCAGGAGCAGCTTTCAAAAATTACCCGCAGCTTTTCGTGACGGCCAGAAGCGATCCCCTGGCGAGGCACAGGCAAAGCGAAATTTCGGCGCCGCGTGCGAGCTGGGCGGAGCGGCCGTTATGCCTGGAGCTCAGTAGCTTCCACGCAAACCTACAACGGCAGGGCCACTCGCCAGTGATGCCAAGCGTCCGACGGCCCTGCAACCCATGAGCAGCAAGGCATTGGCTTGGTCTTGCCAAGCCGAGCGTTCCAGCACATCAGCCGGCGCGAGCGATCCAAGAATGCGGTGACCGGCCGCTTTGCGTCCGTGCGGGTATGCAACGCTGGCGGCAACAGGGGAGGCACGTGTGCGTCCCAAGCAGTGGCTGTTCGTTGAGTGGCCTGCAACGCTAAGTCGCGCAAGTACTTCCCCGCCCACCCTGCCAGAAGGCTTCCAATCAGCGGAGCTTCAGCCTCATCCAACGCGACCACGAACGCGATGCGTGACACGCATGCTGCATACCGATGACACCGCGAACGTCGATCGTGTCTAACCGAGGAAAGGTGCGCCAGAGCATTTCGAAGTAGCGCTTGGCTTGCTAGCTTTGCGCAACCCAGAGCCGCGGATAGTCGCTCACGAAACCATCCGCCGTGACCTTCAACACCGCCTCATAGTCGAAGCGTTTCGCCACATACGCGTACTCGCTCTCGCTGCGCCGCTCGTACCTCTGCATCAACTCGCTCAGCACACCGCCGCCATCGAGATCGACCCACGCAGCCGGCGCATCGGCCGCCTCGCCCACCGAGAGATTGAGCCTTCGCAACTGCAGCAGATTGGTCGCAGGCGTAAACCCCAAGTCAAGGTCCACGCAATGCGACAAGTCGGGCACGGCCTCGTCGTTGAGCTTCCAGTGACCATGTGCGTCGCGTGCGATCGACAGCTCGATGGCCGAGTCTCCGAGCCAGCCGCGCACCATGCCCCACTGCGTGTGCCAGTGCAGGTCGCAACGCACCCGGTAGTGCAGCTGGGCGATGCGGCCGCTCTCGTGGCGAAACACCGCGGCGCCGTCGAGCTGCCAGGCCGAGGCATTGCGCTCGAGCCGGCACGCGTCGTGGCCCGGTGCATCGAGCCTGCGCCAGAGGATGGAGGCGACGGTTTGCATGGCGCGGATGATGGCACCGGCATGCGGCGCCGCGCAAGCGCCATCGCTCAAAATGCCCCGCATGACGAAGGCTCTTTTCACCGCGCTCCTCGCTCCTCTGCTCACCCTGCTGGCGGACAGCGCCGCGCATGCGGCGGCGCTGAAGGACGGCGACATCATCTTCCACACCTCGCGCTCGGCCCAGAGCGTGGCCGTGCAGCGCGCCACGGGCTCGCGCTACAGCCACATGGGCATCGTGCTGCTGCGGGACGGCAAGCCCTTCGTCTTCGAGGCGGTCGCTACCGTGCGCTACACGCCGCTCGCGCAATGGACGGCGCGCGGCAACGGCGGGCACTACGTGGTCAAGCGCCTGCGCGATGCCGACAAGCTGCTGACACCCGGCGCCATCGCCCGCCTGCACGCCCGCACCGCCGACTTCGCGGGCCGCCCCTACGACCTGACCTTCGAATGGTCGGACGGCCGCATCTACTGCTCCGAGCTCGTGTGGAAGCTCTACCAGCGCGCGCTGGGCGTGCGCATCGGCGAGCTGCAGAAGATCCGCGAGTTCAACTTGGCCGATGCGGCCGTGCGCGCCAAGATGCGCGAGCGCTACGGCGACAAGGTGCCGATGGACGAACCGGTGATCTCGCCCGTGGCGATGTTCGATTCGCCGCTGCTCGCGACCGTCGAAACGCGCTGACCGGCGACCGTTTCCTGTGCCCCTCGGCGGGCGAAACCCTTCCGGCCGCGAGACAATCGTTTCCGTGAGTTCCCCGCCCCCCTCGACAGGCCCGATCCGCCGCATCGCCCACCTCGACATGGACGCCTTCTACGCGTCGGTCGAGCTGTTGCGCTATCCGCAGCTCAAGGGGCTGCCGGTGGTGATCGGCGGCGGGCGCCGCAGCGTCGACGAGGCCATCCGCAACCTGCCCGAAGGCGGCACGCTGGCCGACATTCCGGTGGATGCCTTCCCTCGGCTGAAGGACTACGCGGGCCGCGGCGTGATCACCACCGCCACCTACCCCGCGCGGCAGTTCGGCATCGGCTCGGCGATGGGACTCATGAAGGCCGCCAAGCTGTGCCCGCAGGCGCTGATCCTGCCGGTCGATTTCGACGAGTACCGGCGCTTCTCGCGCGCCTTCAAGCAGGTGATCCTGGAGATCGCGCCGCTCATGGAAGACCGCGGCGTGGACGAGGTGTACATCGACTTCACCGACGTGCCCGGCGGCCAGCGCGACGGCGGGCGCTCGCTGGCGCGGTTGATCCAGAAATCGATCCTCGATGCCACCGGCCTCACCTGCTCGATCGGCGTCGCACCCAACAAGCTCATCGCCAAGATGGCGAGCGAGTTCAACAAGCCCAATGGCATCTCGGTGGTCTACGAAGGCGACCTGGAGAGCCACATCTGGCCCCTGCCCTGCCGCAAGGTGAACGGCATCGGCCCCAAGGCCGACGAGAAGCTCAAGCGCTTTGGCATCGAGACCGTCGGCCAACTCGCGGCGCGCGATCGCGACTGGCTGATCCAGAACTTCGGCAAGGCCACCGGCGCATGGATGCACGAGGTGTCCTGGGGCCGCGACGACCGGCCGGTGGTGACCGAGAGCGAGCCCGTCTCCATGAGCCGCGAAACCACCTTCGACCGCGACCTGCACGCAGTGCGCGACCGCGCCGAGCTGGGCGCGATCTTCACGCACCTGTGCGAGAAGGTCGCCGAAGACCTGCAGCGCAAGGGCTACGTGGGCAAGACCATCGGCATCAAGCTGCGCTACGACGATTTCAAGATCGCCACGCGCGACCAGACCATCGACCGCTTCACCGCCGACGGCAAGACCATCCGGCAGATCGGCGGGCAGTGCCTGAAGCGCGTGCCGCTGGAGCGACCGCTGCGCCTCTTGGGTGTGCGCGTGGGTGCGCTGGCGAAGGCGGGCAGCCCGGAGGCGCTGGCGCCCACGGGCGCAGCGCGCACGGCGGCAGAACCGGCTGCGACCACCGCGTCGCTCTTCTGAAGAAGCCCCAGTGATCAAACGCTGGCTCCGGCGCATCGCATTCACCCTGCTTGGGTTCGTGCTCGCGGTCGCGCTGTATGTGGCCGTGGCGTTCGCGCTGGTGCTGTGGCCGGCCAATGCAAAGCCGACGCTTCCCGCGGAAGCTCCCGCCGTCGAAGCCTGGGTGCTGAGCAACGGCGTGCACACCGACCTCGTGTTCCCGGTCCGCTCGGCGACCGTCGACTGGCATCGGCTCTTTCCGCTCGCCGACTTCAAGGCCGTGCCGCCCGATGCCGAGTTCATCGCCATCGGCTGGGGCGACCGCGAGTTCTACCTGCACACGCCCACCTGGGCCGACCTGACCGCCTCGCGCGCCTTCGGTGCGCTCGCGGGCGGCAACCGGGCGCTGATGCATGTGACGTACCTGCGCCGCGCGCAGATGCGGCGCGGCGCCTACAAGCTGCCGCTCTCGCAGGCGCAGTACGCGCAGCTCGTGGGCTACGTGCGCGCGTCGCTGCCCTCAGGCCGCGCGGCGCCGATTGCCGGTGCGCACTACGACAGCCAGGATGCCTTCTACGAAGCCGAAGGCGGCTACAACCTCTTCGAGACCTGCAACACCTGGACCGGCCGCGGCCTGCGAAGCGCAGGCGTCAGGACCGGCCGCTGGACGCCGTTCGACTTCAACGTCGTGTGGCACCTGCAACCCGCAACGCCCTGAGCATCGGGGGTTCAGTCCAGCCCATCGAAGTCCGCATCGTCGGGGCCGATATGCGCGGGCGAGCGCCAGCCCGCATCGCGCATCGAACGCGCCACCTGGTGCTCGACGCCCATCAGCACCGCGAACAGCGCCATGCGCACCGGGATGCCGTTGTCGGTCTGCCGGAAGATCGCCAGCCGCGGATCGTGGTTGAGGTCGATGCTGAGGTCGTTCGCGCCGGGGCGCCCATCGCGCGGCAGCGGATGCATGAGGATGGTGTCGGGCTTGCAGAGCGTGTCCACCAGCGCCTTGCGGATCTGGAACTCGGGCGTGTAGCCCTCGATCTCCTCGCCCGCGAAGCGCTCCTTCTGGATGCGGGTGGCGTACACCACGTCGGCGCCGCGCAGCCCCTCCTCGAGCGACTGGGTCTGCTCGATCACATGGCCATTGCGCGCCACCAGGTCCAGCAGGTAGGCCGGCATTTCGAGCGAGGGCGGCGCGATGAGCGTGAATTTCAGGCCCCGGTAGAGCGACAGCAGACGGATCAGCGAATGCACCGTGCGGCCGTACTTCAGGTCGCCGACCATCGCCACGTGCGTGCCGTCGACCAGCTTGCCCATGCGCGAGAACTCGCGCTGGATCGTGTACAGGTCAAGGATGGCCTGGCTCGGATGCTCGCCCGGCCCGTCGCCGGCATTGATGACCGGGATGTTGGTGGCCCGCGCGAATTCGGCCACCGAGCCCTGCTCGGGATGGCGCACCACCAGCGCATCGACGTAGCCGCTCATCACGCGGCTGGTGTCGTAGATCGATTCGCCCTTGGCCATCGACGAGAAGGTGAATCCCGTGGTGTCGCAGACCGTGCCGCCGAGCCGGCAGAACGCGGCGCCGAAGCTCACGCGGGTGCGGGTGCTGGCCTCGAAGAACAGGCTGCCGAGCACCGCGCCTTCGAGCACGCGCGTGACTTTCTGGCGCCGCGCGATCGGCTGCATGACATCGGCCACCTGGAACAAGGCCTCGAGGCTGTCGCGGTCGAACTGCGCGACCGACAACAGGTGCGGGCGCCCCTCCGCCGCAATGCGCTGTGCCAGGGGCCGGTCGTCCGCGCCGGTGGTTGCTTGCGCCTCGCGCTGCAGGATTTCGGCGACGAACTTGCCCACCATTTCGGGCATGGCCCGCGACTCGCCGGAGTCGGCGGGCAGCAGCCAGGTGTCGAGCGCCCGGCGGCGGACACCCAGGCGCTCGGAGAACGCGTCGCGGGTGAGATTGAGACGCCGCATGGCGTCGCGCAGGATGTCTTGTTGCTGGCTCATGGGTGAAATATACGCCATGCGTACAAATTCACCAAACCAATTTACGCAGTGCGTATATCAACCAACACCAGTTCGCCCTTCGAAGGGCCGTGGAGCAACCCTCAGGGCTTCGGCACGCCGGCACGCCACTGCGGCCAGTTCTTCACGATGTGATCGACCACGCGCGTGCCGACCAGCGCGATGTTCTCCACCGTCTCCGCAAAGCCGCCCGCCGTCTCGCCCGGCGCCGGGTCCAGGTGCTGCAGCGTGCTTTCCTTCGGGTTGCCCTGGTCGAAGTTGACCGCGCCGCGCAGGCTCATCACCCGGTCGGTGCCGTGGGTGCGCTTGATCACGAGGGTGATGGCCGCGGCTTCCATTTCGGTGATGACGTAGTCGTCCGCGCCGTAGAGCTTGGCGATGTACTGCGCCTGCTTCGACATGCCGGGGCCATGGAAGAAGGTGTCGCCGGTCATGTGGGTGCCGGTGCCGACGAAGGGCGCGCGGCGCGCCGCGGCGTCCGGGTAGCGCAGGCGGTACTTGCGGGCGGCGTCGGAGTCTTTCAGTGGCGTGTCGGCCGAGAGCTTCATGGCCCAGCCGACGAGGTCGGGGTTGAGCTTGAAGCGGCGGTAGTCCTCGTAGCCCTTGCGCGGCATGAAGGTGGGCTCGCCCGCCTTGTTTTCCTCGGGCGCCCAACGGTGGCCGAGGTCGTAGTCCACGAGCCAGGTGGCCCAGCTCACTTCTCCGATGGTGCCGCGCGAAGGCGGCGTGCCGGCCACGCCGGAGATCACGTAGTAGGCGTCGGAGAAATCGAACTGCGGGTTCAGCAGGATCGCCTGCATCGACGACGACGAGTTGACCTTGCCCATGCCGAGCACCGCGCCGCACACGCCATCGGTGTTGCAGTACACGGGCTGCAGCGCGCCGGGCACGGCCATCGGCTTCGCGCCCTTCCAGTAGCGCTCGTACCAGTACTGGAACTCACCGGCGCGGTCGCCGGTGTTCTGGCCGATCTCGAACATGGCGGCGACGAAGACCTTGACCTTGACGGGCGCGGCCGGTGCGGTCGCCGATGTCGATGCAGGCGAGGTCGAAGCACAGGCCGTGGCGAGCAGCGCCGCGGCGCACAGCGCCGACCAGCGGGCGCAGAGAGAGGTCCAACGAGGAAGCATGATTTTTCGGGCGGAGATAAGTGGAAGGGAGGGCACCAACAGCTTGCGGCGTCCTACACCGGGCGATTCTCGGTGCTGGCACAAGCGGATGCATCTCCAGACGCAAACCCCATGCCGGCCTCCACCTCGCCCGTTCCCAGACCGCCCGCCAAGGCTCCCTCCAAACCCACGCCCATCGCCAACGGCCTGGTCTACGTGAACCCCGACATGCCCGGCATCGCGCGCCTGAAGCACGGCGAGCGCTTCCGCTACCGCGATGCGAAGGGCCGATGGGTGCGCGACGTGGACGAGCTCTCGCGCATCCGCATGCTGGCCATTCCGCCGGCCTACACGCAGGTATGGATCTGCCCCCTGCCCAACGGCCACCTGCAGGCGACCGGCATCGACGCGCGCGGCCGCAAGCAGTACCGCTACCACGCCGACTGGCGCGTGATGAAGGACGAGACCAAGTTCGAGCGGCTCGAAGCCTTCGCGCTCGCATTGCCGCGCATCCGCGCCCGCGTCGCGCGCGACCTGCAGCCCGAAAAGGGCCGGAAGATACCCGGCCGCCGACAGGTGCTCGCCGCGCTGGTGCGCCTGCTCGACACCACGCTGTTGCGCGTGGGCAACGAGGAATACGCGAACACCAACGGCTCCTTCGGCCTCACCACGCTGCGCAACCGCCACGCGGCCGTGCAGGGCACGGCGCTCCGGCTGCGCTTCAAGGGCAAGAGCGGCGTGATGCACGAGGCGAAGCTGGACGACCCGCGCGTGGCGAAGGTGGTGCGCCAGTGCCAGCAACTGCCGGGGCAGGCGCTCTTCCAGTACGCGGACGAAGACGGCGAGCTGCGCGGCGTGTCGTCCACCGACGTCAACGACTACATCGCCGAAGCGGGGGAAGGCGCGGAAGGCACCGAAGGCGACCGCTTCACCGCCAAGGACTTCCGCACCTGGCACGGCACGGTGCAGGCGCTGGAACTCACGCGCCTGGCGTGCGAGCCAGGCCGCGTCGCAGTCGATGGGAGCCGCTACAGCGCCAAGGACATCCTCGCGGCGGTCGCCAAGCAGTTGGGCAACACACCGGCCGTCTGCAAGAAGGCATACGTGCACCCGGCGGTGCTGGCGCTGGGCAGTGCGCTCGCGAAGGACAACGAAGACGCGGCCACCGCGCTGTTCGAAAAGATTGCCGGCCGCCCGACGGCCAAGCCTTCGCGCGGGCTCTATGCGGCGGAGCGGCGGCTGCTGGCATTCCTGCGGACGCACCGGCAGGCGCAGGCGCGCGAACGACGTGCCGAGGGGCGGGCCAACCGGCGGTCCGCCACCGGCCCGCCGCGTCGATCTCAGCCGGTCGCGAGCGCGAAGCGCACGCTCTCGCCTTCCAGCGCAATGGCGTAGCCCATGTCCTCGGCGAGGTTCTGCAGCGCGACGGCATCGATGGCCAGCGCGCGCGGCGCGCGGTGCGCATCGAGCACCGGGTTCGCGCCACCGGCCTCGCGCGGCACCGCGACGAAGCGCAGCGCATCGCTGCCGACCGGCTCGACGCGGATCGCGCCGGCTTCGGCCGCGCTGTCGTGCAGGTAGCCCAGCGCACCCAGGAACAGGTAGCGCAGCGCGGCCGCGGCGGGCCAGCGAGGCTCGTCTTCCTGTGGGTCGAGCGCGGCGTCGACATCGAGCATCACGCCGTGCAGGTCGAAGGCCGAGCGCATCAGGTTCACGCACTGGGCCACCAGCGCGCTGCGGGTGATGCCGTCGTCGGTGGTGGCCAGCTCCCAGTCGCGCAGCGACCGGATGGCTTCCACCAGTTCCGAGACCTGGTTGTCGATGAGCGCCACGCGCTCTTCGCACGCGGCACGATCGATGGGGTTGGCTGCGACCTGGCGCTTGAGCATCAGCACCGCCATGCGCACCACCGAGACGGGCGCGGCCATGTCATGGCGCAGGGCTGGCAGGGCGCGTGTGAGCAGTTCGTGGCGCACGCCGGCAGCGATCCAGCTGCGCGCTCCGGGCGAGGACTTCATTGCGCTGCAGCCCTGGTCGGGGCGCAGCCCACACGGCGGAGGGCGGCTGGAGGCGTGGTCACTGGGAAACTTCCTGAAAAGCGGGGAACAAGGCGATGAGTATCGTGCGCCCCTCCCCGCCCCGATGTAGGAGCGTGCCTACGCCTTGCGCCGCCCCGCCGCCTCATTCGGGACGTCAGGGTTTTCCGAGGTAGGTGCGCACGTCCTTCACCTCGACACCCGCGGCCGCGACGGCCGAGCGCAGTTGCGCCTCGGTCACGCCCAGCGTCTGCGTCCAGTAGCGGACCTCGTGGGATTCATTGACGTTGATGCGGGCTGCATCCTGCGGTCCGCGCTTGCTCAGGTCATCGGCCATGGTGTGGATTCCTTGTTGAAGGCCACCACGATGCAGCCTCCGCGGGCGCCCGGCTGGCGGACGGCAGCGCACCTCCTTGCAGGATAAATCCGAGGATGCGCCGCAGAGGTTGGAGATGTCCGGAAGCAGCGCGCCCGCGCGGGGCGCGACGCCTATCGTCGGCCGCTCCCCTCACTCCGACCACCAACACAGCAATGACACCCGAACAGAACAAGCGCGCCGTCACCGAGGCATGGAAGGCGTTCGCGAGCCGCGACGCGGCGCGCATCCGCGCCGCATTCACTGACGATGCCGAATGGCTCGCGCCGAAGGACAACGCCACCGGCGTGGCGCTCGGCTTCACCGACCACATGATCGGACCCGACACGATTGTGCGGTTCCTCGTCGAAGAATTTCCGAAGCTCTTCGTGGCCGACGTCTCGGTGGACTTCACCCACCTGCTCTGCGACGGCGACACCGTGGTGCTCGAAATGCGCCTGCAGGCCACGCTCGCCAACGGTCGGCACTACGACAACGATTACTGCTTCATCCTCGAGTTGCGCCAAGGCCGCATCGCCCGGATGCGCGAGTACATGGACACGCAGAAGGGCCGCCGCATCGTCATCGGCGACCTGCCCGCAAATCTCAGGGCTGCCGGGCCCGCGCTTGCAGTTCCCGCTTGAGCAGCTTGCCGTTGGCGGTGGTCGGCATCGCGTCGATCACCTCGATGCGGGCCGGCCGCTTGTAGGGCGAGAGGTGCTCGGCAAGATAGGCACGCAGCGCGGTCTCGTCGAGCGAGGCGCCAAGCTTCATCTCGGCGAAGGCGACGATCTGCTCGTTGCCGTCGGCCTCCGGCACGCCGACCACGGCGCAGAGGTGCACGCCCTCGAAACGGCCGATCACCCCCTCGATCTCCGCCGGGTACACGTTGAAGCCCGAGCGGATGATCATTTCCTTCAGCCGCCCGACCACGAACAGCGCGCCGTCGTCGCCGAAGCGCCCGAGGTCGCCGGTGGCGTACCAGCCGCCGGGCCGCATCACCTGCGCGGTGGCCGCGGCATCGCGGAAGTAGCCGAGCATCAGGCCGGGGCCGCGCAGCCAGATTTCTCCGGTCTCGCCGTTCTGCACCTCCTGGCCGTCGATGCCCACGATGCGCGCCTCCCCGCCCTCGACCGCGTGGCCGGCCGCGGTGTCCGCTCGCGGCGCCTCAGTGCGCGTGAGGAACACCGAGCCCGCGTACTCCGAGAGGCCGTAGCCGTAGTGCAGCGGTTGGCCGAACAGGTGCTCCACGCGCCGCTTGAGCCCGAGGTCGAGCGGCGCGGAGCCGGTGTAGACGTAGCGCAGCCGCGGGAAGCGCGGCACCACGCGCTCGGACTCGATGTGCGCCAGCAGCCGCGCATACATCGTCGGCGGCCCGAGCAGGTTCGACACCTCCTCGTGCGCCAGCGCCTGCAGCACATCGGCCGGCGAGAAGCTGCCGCGCAGCACCAGCGACGCACCGCCCGTGAGCGCGGCCGTCAGCACCGTGCCGATGCCGAAGATGTGCGTCATCGGCAGGAACGCGTAGACACGGTCGCGCGAGTCAAGCGACCGCACGCTGGCCGACACGCGCCCGAAATGCAGCAGACCGCGGTGCGACACCATCACGCCCTTTGGCGTGCCTGATGTGCCCGACGTGAAGATGATCGCGGCCGTATCGGCCAGCGCCGCATCGGGCTCCGGCTGTGCCTCGGCGCGAACGGACGAGTACATGACACCCGGCAGTCTGGCCGGCGTTGCGGCTGCGCGCTCCGCATGCAGCCGCGCGGCCGCCGAGGCGCCGGCCGTGAAGCAGCAAAGGCGCGCATCCGCACGCTCGACGATGGCCGCGATCTCGCCCGGAGACATGCGCGCATTCACGCCGCACGACCACGCGCCGACGCGGCTGCACGCCATCAGCAGCGCGATGTGCGCGGCGCAGTTCTCGGCGACCAGCACCACGCGGTCGGTCGGGCGAACGCCGGCGTCCAGCAGGTCTTGCGTCGCCGTCTCGGCCATCGCCTGCAGGGCCACGTAGGTCGTGGTTCCGCCGGGTTCGAAAAGGAAGACCGCCTCCGGCGTGCGAGCCGCGCGTTCTTCGAGCAGGCTGTGAATGCGGTGGTGCATCGGCTATTCCGCCTCGATGCCCTTGGACGCCGTCGCCCAGAGCTTGCGATCCGACTGCCCCTTGGTCGCGAGCAATTCGGCCCCGCCCGACCACACGTCGTAGCCCTGCTCGCGCAGGCGGCTCGCGATGTCTTCGCGCGCCAGCATCTTGTGCGCCGCCGCGTTGATGCGCGCGACCAGCGCCGGGTCCATGCGCGCCGGCCCGTAGAGCCCGAACCAGCCGCCCACGTCGTAGTCGGCCACGCCCGATTCGATCATCGTCGGCACGTCGGGCAGCATGCGGTTGCGCTGCCGCGAGGTGACCGCCAGCGCGCGGAGGCGCCCCGACTGGATGAAGGGCCGCGAGGTCGCGATGATGTCGAACATCATCGGCACCGTGCCCGCCATCACGTCGGCGAGCGCGGGCGCGCTGCCCTTGTAGGGCACGTGCGTGAGCTGCACGCCGGTCATCTTCTCCAGCAGTGCGCCGCTCAAGTGGTTGGAGGCACCCACGCCGGCCGAGCCGTAGAAGAGCTTGCCGGGCTTGGCCTTCGCATAGGCCAGCAGCTCGGCCACGTTGCGCACCGGCAGGTCCTTGTTGACCACGAGCACATTGGTGTAGTCCACCAGCGGCGCGATGGGCGTCAGGTCCTTCATCGGATCGAAGGGCATGTTGCGCTGCACGTTCGGGTTGATCGTGATGGTCGGGCTCGCGCCGAGGAAGAGCATCGCGCCATCGGGCGGCGCCTTGGCGACCGCATTGCCGCCGAGCGAACCGCCCGCGCCGGGGCGGTTGTCGACGATCACCTGCGTGCCGAGTTCCTGCGACAGCGCCGGCGCGAGCAGGCGCGCCGCGCCGTCGACCGGTCCGCCGGCGGAATAGCCGACGACGAGCTTGATGAGCGAAGGCAGCGGCGGCTGCTGCTGCGCGAAAGCGCGCGAGGGCAACACGGACAGCAATGCGCTGCCCGCCAGCGCGGCGACGGCATGGCGCCGTGTGAGGTCGAGGGATGGCATGGGCGTTGTCTCCTGTTGTGTATTTCTTCGGCGCCTCGCACCGCTCAGGCCGGCAGCTCAAGCACTTGCCGCGCGAGGATGTTGCGCTGTATCTCGTTCGTGCCGCCGTAGATCATTGCGGCCGTCGAACCGATGAGTGGCGAGAGCACGTTGAAGGTCTGCCCGTCGAGCACCTGATCGCCCGCGACAGCGCCCTGCTCTTCGCCGGCCTCGACCAGCAGAGCGCCGATGCGGTGGTAGGTCTCGCTCGCCCAGATCTTCAGCAGCGACACCGATGCGGGCAGCGGCTTGCCCGCACGCACGATGTCGGCGAAGCTGGTGTAGGCAGCAGTGAGGTCAGCCACATCGAGCCTGAGCGCCGCGAAGCGTTGCGCGAACACCGGGTCCGCGAACAGGCGCCGCGCCTCCGCGAGCCGCGCAAGCTGCCCCAGCGCGTACTGCGACTGCTTGGGGCTGCCGAGGAAGATGCGCTCGAAACCCAGCAGCGCCTTCGCGATCGTCCAGCCGCCATGCAGCTTGCCGACGAGGTTCTCCGCCGGCACGCGCACGTTGTCGAAGAACACCTCGCAGAACTCCGGCTCGCCCGCCAGCGTGTGGATCGGCCGCACCGTGATGCCCGGCGTGCGCAGGTCGCACAAAAGGAAGCTGATGCCCTCTTGCTTGCGCGCCGCCTTGTCGGTGCGCACGAGCATGAAGATGTGGTTGGCGTCCTGCGCGAGCGTGGTCCAGATCTTCTGGCCGTTGACGATGAAGTGATCGCCTTCGGCATCGCGCCCTGCAACGGCCTCGGTGCGCAGGCCCGCGAGATCGGAGCCGGCATTGGGCTCCGAATAGCCTTGGCACCAGACGTGCTCGCCGCGGAGGATGCGCGGCAGAAAACGCTGCTGCTGTTCGGGCGTGCCGTGCTGGATGAGCAGCGGCCCGATCATCACGATGCCCTGGTCGGGCGCGCGCGCCACGCCGTATTGCTCCAGTTCCTCGATCCACGCGATGAGCTTGTCGGCCGGCAGGCCCATGCCGCCATGCGCCTCTGGCCAGGCCGGGGCGATCCAGCCCTGTGCGGACAGCGTGAGATACCACTCGCGCATCTCGCTCCATCGCGCGCGGTGCGAGAGATAGCGCAGCGCCTGCGGATAGCGCTGCTGCAGGAAGCCGCGCACCATGCGGCGGAACTCGGCCTCGGGCATGGCGGACCAGTCGGCGGTGCGGGGGAATTCGCCGGTCCACGCGGCGGTGTTTGCCGTTGCCTCGCCTTCGCTCGTGAGTGCAGCGTGCCGATGCTGGTGCGCGGTGACGTTGCCCAGCCATGCCGAGAGGCACAGCACGCGCTTGTAGAACAGGCTCAGGTCGCATTCCTGCGTGTAGCCGATGGCGCCGTGCAACTGCACGGAGGTGCGCGAGGCCTGCAACGCGGCGGCCGTGCAGCGTGCATTGACGCGGCTCGCCTCGGCTTCAAGCCTTTCCACCGGCAGCCCCACACCGGCCAGCGCCAGCACTTCGTTCAACGTGGCCTGCGCGACTTCGAGGTGGATGAACATGTCGACGCACCGATGCTGCAAGACCTGGAAGCTGCCGATGGGCTTGCCGAACTGCGAGCGCGTGCGCAGGTAGGCCAGCGTCTGCGCGAGCATCGCTTGCCCCGCGCCGAGCAGCTCGGCCGCCTGCAGGATCTGGCCGGCTGCGAGCGCATGGCGCAACGCTTCTTGCGCGGCCGGCCCTTTGGCCAGCACCGTATCGGGCGGCAATGCGACCTGCTCGAAGCGCAGGCTCGATGCCTGTCCGCCATCGACCAAAGGCATCCGCGTTTCCGTCACGCCTTCGGTGCCGCGCGGCACCCAGAGGATCACCGCGTCGTCGTCGCCGCGCGCCGACACCAGCCAGCCGCTGGCGGCACTGCCGGGCAACACCATGAGCTTTTCGCCTTGCAGCAGCACACCGCCACGCCGTTCTTCGCAACCGCAGGCGAGCGGCACCGCGCTCAGGTCGCCGGCACTCTCCTGCCAAGCCAGAGCGGGCAAGCTGCGGCCTGCAACCAAGTCGGCGAGCAATACACGGGCGGCGGGAGAGTCCAGCCGTGCGAGCAACAACGCGCTGAGGCCAGCAACAGCCAGCAATGGTTCGGGCGCCGCATGCTCGCCAGCCGCGCGCAGGATTTCCGCCGCGCCATCCAGTTCCATCCCCAGGCCGCCCACAGACTCGGGTGCCAGCATGCCGGCCCAGCCCAGTTCCGCCATCGCGCGCCAACCCTCCGCTTCACCCGCATCGGGCCGCTCCATCAACGCCCGTCGTCTTTGGGTCGCGCGGCTGCGCACGAAGTAGTCGAGCGCCGCTTCGCGCATTGCCGAGAGTGATTCGATATCCATAGCTGCAGCGTGGCAGAAGACTCCGGCGGGCGGCATTTGCATTTGCCGAAGGGAGGGTTTCGCAATCACGGAGCCGCCTCGCGCGAGACGGGACTAGATTCGGCGCATGACCACCAAGATCAAGAAATCCCTGCACACCGAGCTGGGCCACAGCACCCCCGACAAGATCACCGTGCGCGGGCGCGACCTGCCCTCGGAAATCCTCGGCCACCTGAACCTCGGCGACATGGCCTTCCTGGAACTCACGGGGCGCATTCCGACGCCGCAGGAATCAATAACCTTCAACGCCATCGTCGTCACACTGGTCGAACATGGCGTGACGCCCAGCGCGCTGGCCGCGCGCCTCACTTATGCGGGCGCCCCCGAAGCATTGCAGGCCGCGGTCGCCGCGGGCTTGTGCGGGCTGGGCTCTGTGTTCGTCGGCAGTACCGAAGGCGCGGCCAAGATGCTGTACGAGGCGATCCCCTTTGGCGAGAAGCCGACCCGCCCGCTGGCCGACATGGCCAAGGACATCGTGGCCGATTTCCGCGCGCGCAAGCAGATCGTGCCGGGCCTCGGCCATCCGCTGCACAAGCCCATCGACCCGCGCACGCCGCGCCTGTTCCAGATCGCGGCCGAGAACGGGCAATCCACCCACTACGTCGCGCTGATGCAGGCGGTGCAGGAAGAGGCTGAGCGCGTCTCGGGCAAGTCGTTGCCGATCAACGCCACGGGCGCCGTCGGCGCGATCGCCGCCGAGTTCGGCTTTCCCTGGAAGATCATTCGCGGCCTCGGCGTGATGGCGCGAGCCATCGGCCTCGTCGGCCACATCCTGGAGGAGATCGACGACCCGATGGCCATCGAGATCTGGCAGCGCGTGGAGAAGGAAGCCGGCCGCCCTCGCCAGGATTGAAGAAGAAAAGAAACAAGCAACGACCGATGAACAATGCCAACGACAAGAGCTTCCCCGACATCCGCGACGCCGTGCGCGACCTGTGCGCGCAGTTCCCCAACGAATACTTCCGCAAGATCGACGAGGCCCGCGGCTACCCCGCCGAGTTCGTCGATGCGCTCACCAAGGCAGGCTGGATGGCCGCGCTGATTCCGCAGGAGTACGGCGGCTCGGGCCTCGGCCTCACCGAAGCCTCGGTGATCATGGAAGAGATCAACCGCTGCGGCGGCAACTCCGGCGCCTGCCACGGCCAGATGTACAACATGGGCACGCTGCTGCGCCACGGCAGCGAGGCGCAGAAGCGCGAATACCTGCCCCGCATCGCGACCGGCGAGCTGCGCCTGCAGTCGATGGGAGTGACCGAGCCCAGCACCGGCACCGATACCACCAAGATCAAGACCACCGCCGTGAAGAAAGGCGACCGCTATGTGATCAACGGGCAGAAGGTGTGGATCTCGCGCATCCAGCACTCGGACCTGATGATCCTGCTCGCGCGCACCACGCCGCTCGCGGATGTGAAGAAGAAATCCGAGGGCATGTCGATCTTCATCGTCGACCTGCGCGAAGCCATCGGCAAGGGGATGACGGTGCGGCCAATCCTCAACATGGTCAACCATGAGACCAACGAACTGTTCTTCGAGAACCTGGAGATTCCTGCGGAGAACCTGATCGGCGTGGAAGGCCAGGGCTTCAAGTACATCCTGGACGGCCTCAACGCCGAACGCACGCTGATCGCTGCCGAATGCATCGGCGACGGCTACTGGTTCATCGACAAGGTGACGGCGTACACGAAGGAGCGCGTGGTGTTCGGCCGCCCCATCGGCCAGAACCAGGGCGTGCAGTTTCCGATTGCCGAGGCCTTCATCGAGATCGAGGCAGCGAACCTCATGCGCTACGAAGCCTGCCGCCTGTTCGATGCGCACGAGCCCTGCGGTGCACAGGCCAACATGGCGAAGTACCTTGCGGCCAAGGCGAGCTGGGAAGCGGCCAATGCTTGCCTTCAATTCCATGGCGGCTTCGGCTTCGCTTGCGAATACGACATCGAACGCAAGTTCCGCGAGACGCGGCTGTACCAGGTGGCCCCGATCTCCACCAATCTCATCCTGAGCTATGTGGCGGAGCACATGCTCGGGCTGCCCCGCTCGTTCTGAAGGGACCGCACCCATGACCGACTCGAACCACCCCAGCAAGGTGCTCGCCACCTTCGCCGCCGAACTGAATTTCGCGGACATTCCCGCACCGGTTCTGCGCCGCACCGAGGACCTGATGCTCGACTGGCTGGGCTCCGTGCTCGCGGCCCGCACCGCACGGCCGATACGCAGCATCGAACGCTTCGCGCAGATGATGGGGCCCGCCGATGGGCCAAGCGAAATACTGACCTCGCGCCGCACCAGTTCGCCGGTGTTCGCCGCGCTCGTCAACGCCGCGGCTTCGCACTTCGTGGAGCAGGACGATGTGCACAACGGCTCGGTGTTTCACCCCGCGGCCGTGGTCATCGCGCCCGCGCTCGCGGTGGCGCAGAGCATCGGTGCGAGCGGTGCGCAATTGCTGACCGCAGTGGTTGCGGGCTATGAAGTCGGCATCCGCGTCGGCGAGTTTTTGGGGCGCTCGCATTACAAGACCTTTCACACCACGGCGACGGCCGGAACGATCGCCGCCGCTGCGGTCGTCGGCCGCCTGCTCGACCTCACGCCGCAGCAGATGCTGCACGCCTTCGGCTCGGCCGGCACGCAATCGGCCGGCGTGTGGGAGTTCCTGCGCGACGCGGCCGACTCCAAGCAACTGCACTGCGCGCACGCCGCGGCGAGCGGCTTGATGTCCGCGTACCTTGCGCAAGAAGGCTTCACCGGTGCCGCCAAGATCCTCGAAGGCGCGCAGGGCCTGGGCGTCGGCATGTCGAGCGACGCCGACCCGGTGAAGCTCACCGATGGCCTGGGGACGCGCTGGACGCTCGCCGAGACCTCCTTCAAGTACCACGCCTCCTGCCGCCACACGCACCCCGCCGCCGATGCGCTGCTGCAGGTCATGACGCAGAACAAGCTGAAGCACAGCGACGTCGCGCACGTCACCACGCATGTGCACCAGGGCGCCATCGATGTGCTCGGCCGCGTGACCGTGCCCGCGACGGTGCACCAGGGCAAGTTCTCGATGGGCACGGTGCTCGGCCTCATCGCGGTGCACGGTCGTGCGGGCCTGGGCGA
This sequence comes from Variovorax sp. W1I1, assembly GCF_030815625.1. Classification (NCBI taxonomy): domain Bacteria; kingdom Pseudomonadati; phylum Pseudomonadota; class Betaproteobacteria; order Burkholderiales; family Comamonadaceae; genus Variovorax; species Variovorax sp. W1I1. Next base: position 4,585,209 of record NZ_JAUSWZ010000001.1, read on the forward strand.
ATTCGACCGCGACTTCCTCGCACCCGAGGTCGCGGGCTTTCGCGACAAGGTGGCGATGCAGCTCGACACCGAAGTCGACACCGCCTACCCCGCCCGCTGGATCGGCAAGGTCAGTGTCGAAACCACCGACGGCCGCACGCTGCAAGGCCGCGTAGACGAGCCCAAAGGCGACCCGGGCAACAGCCTCACCCGCACGGAAATCGAGGACAAGATGCACCGCCTCGCGCACTACGGCGAGGGCGCCACCGCAGAAGAAGCCAGCGCCATGTGCCAGCGCATCTGGCAACTCGCCGACACGCCAAGAGTTGCTCGCTGGCTCCCCTGACAGCAGCGATCACCTCACAACCGAGCCCGGTCTGCGGTGCGGCGCAGCCGGCCCCTCTGCGCCGCCGAGGAGCGCAGCGTTTCGCGGATCAGGGCTCGCAGCTGTTTGAGCCGCAGGCGAGTTCTGCGAGACCCCGCGAGACGCGAGCACCGCAGGGAAGCCCGAAGGGCCGGCGCAGTGGGGCCGGCTGCGCCGCACCGCAGACCGGGCGGCCCCCCAAACAAGCCCCTGAACAGCAGCGTGCGCTAAGGCGCAACGAGATGATCGAACAGCTCGCGCGCCGAAGCCGGCAACTGCTCGCGGTTGCGCGCAATGAGCTTGAGCTCCCGTTCCGCCCACGCATCGCTGAGCGCAACCGTAGAGATCCGCATCGCCATCGACAACCGTTGCGCAGATGAAGCCGGCAACACCCCAACCCCCACGCCCGCTTCGATCATCAAACAGATCGCTTCGAAGCTGCTGACCTGGATGCGCGGATTGAAGCCACGCCCCGCCAGCTCCGCGCGCCGCTGAAGAAAGCGATGGATCGCGCTGCCATGGTGCAGCCCCACGTGCTGCTCGTCGAGCGTGTCGGCAAAAGCCACCGAGGGCGCGCCGGCCAGGTGATGCGTCTTCGGCACCACCAGCACGAGCTGATTGCTGCCGAAGGCGCGCGCGTCGAAATCGCCGGTGTGCACATCGCCCGCGAGGATGCCGATGTCGGCCTCGCCATCGGCCACCGCGCGCACGATTTCCTCGCTCAGGTATTCGCGCAGGTCCACCTGCACGGCCGGGTGCTGCGTGAGAAAGCCCGCGAGCTTCTGCGGCAGGTATTCGGTGATCGAGGTGGTGTTGGCGAACACGCGCACATGGCCCTTGATGCCCTTGCCGAAGTCCTGCATGTCGCAGCGCAGGTGCTCCATCTGCTGCATCACGCGCTTGGCGTGGTAGAGCACCGCCTGCCCCGCAGCGGTGAGCGTCACGCCCTGCGCGCTGCGGTGCAGCAGCTTGCCGCCCACGGCTTCTTCCATCTGTTTGATGCGGGTGGAGGCAGCGGCCAGCGAGATGCAGGCCTTCTCGGCGCCACGCGTGAGGCTGCGCGCATCCGCCACGTAGACGAACAGTTTCAGGTCGAACAGATCGAAGTGCAGGTTCACCGGGCGGGCACGGAGGAAGCGGGAGGAAGGCGCATTGTCCGGCGAACGGCGCCGCCCGCATCCGCTTGCGGGTTTGTCCTCATGTGCTCAAACAGGGTCCCAGCTGAATACGTCCGCCGAGCGATCCAACGGATAGAAGCTCGCGCGCATCGCGGGCATGGCGTGCTCGGCAATGCTCTGCGGCGTCCAGCCTTCGGAACGGTGCACCGAGCGCACCGGCCGCGGCTGGCTAATGAGCGAGATCTCGTTGTTGCGCACCGAGAAGATCTGCCCGTTGACCGCGCTGGCCGCATCGCTCGCCAGGTACACCGCGAGCGGCGCGACCTTGGCCGGCGTCATCTGCTTGATCTTGTCGACGCGGGCGCGCTGCTCGTCGGTGTCGGTGGGAATCGCGCCGATCATGCGGCTCCAGGCGAAGGGCGCGATGCAGTTGGAGCGCACGTTGAACTTCAGCATGTCCAGCGCGATGGATTTCGACAGCGCGACGATGCCGAGCTTGGCCGCCGCATAGTTGGCCTGCCCGAAGTTGCCGATGAGCCCTGAGGTCGAGGTCATGTGCACCATCGCGCCCGCGTTCTGCTCCTTGAAGTGTGTCGCGGCCGCGCGGCTCACGTAGTAGGCGCCGTAGAGATGCACCTTGAGCACCGCGTCCCACTCGTCGACCGACATCTTGTGGAAGAAGCGGTCGCGCAGGATGCCGGCGTTGTTGACCACCGCATCGATGCGGCCGAAGCTTTCGACGGCGCATTCGACGATGCGCGCGGCGCTGGCGGCATCGGCCACGCTGTCGGTGTTGGGCACGGCCTCGCCGCCCGCGGCGCGGATTTCATCGACCACCTGCTGCGCCGGGCCTGCGCTGCCGCCTGCGCCATCGAGCGCAGCACCGATGTCATTGACCACCACTCTCGCACCGTTCTTTGCCATCGCCAACGCGATGTCGCGCCCGATGCCGCCGCCCGCGCCGGTGATGACGACCACTTTTCCTTCAACCATGTTTGTCTCTGCTCCGGATGTTCGTTCGACCGCGGGTTCGCGGGGTCGATCCAGAATGCCACAGGGGACGCGGAGCGGGTTTCTGATTTCCGAAGAGGGGCTTCAGCCCCTGCCGCGCCTACTGCCGCGCCGTGCGGATGTTCGGCGGCAGCGCCTGCGGCCAGCTCGTGCGGAATGGGTTGATGTCGAGCCCGCCGCGTCGCGTGTAGCGCGCATACACCGCGAGCTTGGTGGGTTTGCAGCGGCTCCAGATGTCCGTGAACATCCGCTCGGCGCACGGCTCGTGGAATTCGTTGTGGTTGCGAAAGCTCACGATGTACGCGAGCAGCCCGGCCTGGTCGATGGGCGGGCCGCTGTAGCGGATCTGCACGCTGCCCCAGTCGGGCTGGCCGGTGACGAGGCAGTTGCTCTTGAGCAACCGGCTGGTGAGGGTTTCGTTCACATGCACCTGCGTGGTGTCGCTCGCGAGCAGCTCGGGCGCGGGCTGGTAGTGCGTGCATTCGATGTCGAGCCGGTCGAGATCGAGGCCGTCGATCTCGTGCACCGGCTCGCGGTCGAAGAGGTCGGGCGTGAGCAGCTTCACGCCGATGCCGGCCGACTGGTCGCTGCCGCGCCAAGCCGCTTCGGCGAGGTCGGTGCGCAGGTGCTCGCGCACGGCCTCGATGCTGGCGAAGGTGCTGTTGTTGAAGCTGTTGAGGTACAGCTTGAACGACTTGCTCTCGATGATGTTGGGCGTTTCGCAGGGAATGGTGAAGTGCGCGATGGCCAGTTGCGGCTTGCCGCGCGGGTTGAGCCAGCTCACCTCGAAGGCGGTCCAGAGGTCGGCGCCGAAGAAGGGCAAGGCGCCGGTCTTGATGCCCATGGCCTCGCGCTGCGTGGCGCGCGCGATCGGGAAGAGCAGCGACGGGTCGTAGTGGTCGGCGTAGGCCGAGGCGCGGCCCAGTTGCGATTGCTCGGGCGTGTTCGGGTTGTCAGGATGGTTGTCGAGGCTCATGGCGTCTGGTCCTTGGCGTCCGCGGCATGGGCGAACGGGGCGATGTGGTTGGCGAGGATGGTGCAGACCTCGGGCGGCAGGTCGTGGCCCATGCCGGGAATGGAGATGAAGGTCGAGCCCGGAATGCGCGCGGCCGAATCCTTGCCGCAGGCGATGGGCACGAGCGCATCGGCTTCGCCGTGCAGCACGAGCGTCGGGCGCCGGATGCGCGCGAGCACCTGTGGGCGGTCGTCGTCGGCGCCGATGGCGAGCATCTGCCGCATCAGGCCGGCCGGGTGGTAGGCGCGGCGCATGCTGAAGGTGAGGCGCTCGGCCAGCTCTTCGTCGGTCTGCGGATAGGCCGGGCTCTGGATGAGCCGCAGCAGCCGGATGCTGTGCGCCACGAGTTCGGCCTCGCCCTTGCCCATCGGGCGGCGCATGAGCATCGCGGCCACTTCGCGGCGGGGGCCCGGGAGGCCGCGCGCGCCGCTCGAACTCATGATGCTCACGAGGCTGGCGGTGCGCTCGGGCGCCGTGGCGGCCAGGCGCTGCGCGATCATGCCGCCCATCGAGGCGCCGACGATGTGTGCCTTGGCGATGCCGAGCGCATCGAGCACGCCGATGGAATCGAGCGTCATGTCCTGCAGCGTGTACGCCGAGCGCACCTTCAGGCCGAGCCGATGGCGGATGGTTTCCCACACGATGTTGCCGACGCCCGCATGGTCGAAGCCTTGGCTCAGGCCAATGTCGCGGTTGTCGTGCCGCACGACACGAAAGCCAGCATCGACCAGTTGCTGCACGAAGGCAGTCGGCCATGCGACCAGCTGCATGCCCAGGCCCATGATGAGCAGGATGACGGGGCGCCCTTCGCCTCCGGTGTCGTCGACTTCGATCTGCAGCCCGTTGGCGGTGACTTTCATCGGTTCCTTGTTGTTATTTGAATTCGCGCTCTCGCAGCCACTTGGTGGCGACCCACTTCTCGCCGGCCAGCACCGGCGCGCCGCCATGCAGCGTGCGAGTGACCGGGTCGGGCCGGTCGTAGCTGAAGAAGACGCCGGTGCCGCGCACGGGTGCCACTTCGAGACCTACGTCGGGGAAGGTGGTGGCGCCACCCTGCTCGGGCTCCTGCAGGTACATCACGAGCGTGGCCACGCGCTGGCCGCCGCGCTTCAGGATGGTTGGTGTGCCGGGCTCGTTCGGATCGAAATAGTCGTAGTGCGGGCGGTACTGCGCGCCGGGCGCATAGCGCAGGATCTGCAACCCTTCGCCGTATTCGAGCGGCCAACGCAGCAGCATGGCCAGGCGCTGCTCCAAGCGCGCGACGATCTCGTTCTCGCCGCGCTCGAAGAACATGCCGTCGCTGGTGCGATCGACGTTGAGCACCTCGCCGCCTGTGCGTGTTTCCACGGTGAGCGAGCGCGCGAGCCGCACGCGCGCCGCGGCGATCAGCCCTTCGCATTCCTCCACCGACAGCAGGTTGCCGAAGACGATGACGCGCGGATGCCGCATCGTCTGCAGCACCTGCACCTGGCGGTCGCCGGCATCCAGGTACAGCGGCGCGCCGTCGAGGTCGGGGCCGGGCATTTCGGTGCGCGCCGGCGTCAGCGCCACCTCGACATTGGGGAAGCCGGCCTCCAGCTGGGCCAGCGCCACGTCGGTGGCCGAATCGTGCCAGCCGGCCGCGCGCATCGACGCACGCAGCGCAGGCACCGAATGACCGGCCGCCAACTGGGCCACCAGCCATTCGCGCAGCTCCGGACTGATCGGTTGGGACATCAGACTTTTCTCCTGAACACCAGCCTTTCGGCTGTGGACACCTGAGCGTCGAAACCATAACCCTCGAGGTCGAATTTTTCCAGCGCCTTGGGCGTGGCGGCCTTGTGCTGCACGGCCCAGCGCGCGAGCAGGCCGCGCGCGCGCTTGGCGAAGAAGCTCACGATCTTGTACTTGTCGCCCTTCCATTCCTGGAACACGCACTCGACCACGCGGGCCTTGAGCACCTTCTGGTCGACCGACTTGAAGTATTCCTGCGAGGCGACGTTGACGACCACCGGCGTGCGGTCGGCCGCGAGGCGCTCGTTCAGGTGCTCGGCGATGCGCGAGCCCCAGAAGGCGTACAGGTCCTTGCCGTGGCGGTTGGCCAGTTGCGTGCCCATTTCGAGGCGGTACGGCTGCAGGCGGTCGAGCGGGCGCAAGAGGCCGTAGAGGCCGCTCAGGATGCAGACGTGGTCTTGCGCCCAGGCCAGTTGCGCGGGCGTGAGGCTGCGGGCATCGAGGCCGCCGTAGACGTCGCCGTCGAATGCGAAGGCAGCCTGGCGGGCGTTCTTGGCTGTGCTTTTGGAGGACCAGGCCTCGTAGCGCGCCGCGTTGAGGGCGGAGAGCTTGTCCGACAGGTGCATGAGCTCGGAAATCTCGAGCGGGGACTTCTCGCGCAGGATCTTGATCAGCTCGGTCGAGGGACCGCGCGGGCTTTCGAAATGGGGTTGGGTGGCAGGGACTTCAGGGGGGACCGGAGTGTCGTAGTCGAGTGACTTTGCAGGGGAAAGCAGGAAGAGCATCCCGGAATTATGAGTGGCTGCCGTGTCAGCAAGCCGCCCGGTAAAATCGCCGGTGTCCCACCTGTCCCCACGCGGCGCCCTCGAAGGCGCCGCTCTGCACTTCCCTGCATTCCCCATGAGCGAACCCACCACCCCTGCCGCCCAACCTGGACTGGAGAGCCTCTCCAAATCGTTCGAACCCACCGCCATCGAGGCGCACTGGGGCCCCGAATGGGAAAAGCGCGGCTACGCAAAGGCCGGCTACCGCGGCACGCAGCAACCCAAGGAAGGCGCCGATTCCTTCGCGATCCAGCTGCCGCCGCCCAACGTGACCGGCACGCTGCACATGGGCCATGCGTTCAACCAGACGGTGATGGACAGCCTCACGCGCTACCACCGCATGAAGGGCGACAACACGCTGTGGGTGCCGGGCACCGACCACGCCGGCATCGCCACGCAGATCGTGGTGGAGCGCCAGCTCCAGGAACAGAAGGTCAGCCGCCACGACCTGGGCCGCAAGAACTTCGTGGCGCGCGTGTGGGAATGGAAAGAGAAGTCGGGCAACACCATCACCCAGCAGATGCGCCGCATGGGCGACACGGTGGACTGGAGCCGCGAGTACTTCACCATGGACGACGACCTCTCGGCGGTCGTGACGCAGACCTTCGTGAAGCTGTACGAAGAGGGCCTCATCTACCGCGGCAAGCGCCTGGGCAACTGGGACCCGGTGCTCAAGACCTCGGTGAGCGACCTCGAAGTCGAGAGCGAAGAGGAAGACGGCTCGCTCTGGCACATCGCCTACCCGCTGGAAGACGGCAGCGGCACGCTGACCGTGGCCACCACCCGGCCCGAGACCATGCTTGGCGACACGGCCGTGATGGTCCACCCCGAGGACGAGCGCTACAAGCACCTGATCGGCCAGCGCGTGAAGCTGCCGCTGGTAGACCGGCTGATCCCGATCATTGCGGACGACTACGTCGACAAGGCGTTCGGCACCGGCGTCGTGAAGGTCACGCCCGCGCACGACTACAACGACTACGCGGTCGGCCAGCGCCACAAGCTCGAGATGATCGGCATCCTCACGCTGGACGCGACCATCAACGACAACGCGCCCGAGAAGTACCGCGGCATGGACCGGTTCGTCGCGCGCAAGGCCATCGTGGCCGACCTGGACGCTCTGGGCCTCCTCATCGAGGTGAAGAAGCACAAGCTGATGGTGCCGCGCTGCGCGCGCTCGGGCGCCATCGTCGAGCCGATGCTCACCGACCAGTGGTACGTGGCGATGACGCGCCCCGGCGCCGATGGGCAATCGATCGCGCAGAAGGCGATCGACGTGGTGAAGTCCGGCGAGGTGCGCTTCGTGCCCGAGAACTGGGTCAACACCTACAACCACTGGATGGAGAACATCCAGGACTGGACCATCTCGCGCCAGCTCTGGTGGGGCCACCAGATTCCGGCCTGGTACGACGAGGAAGGCAATGTGTACGTGGCCGAGAGCGAGGCCGATGCGCAGGCCAAGGCGCCGGGCAAGAAGCTCACCCGCGACGAGGACGTGCTCGACACCTGGTACTCCGCGGCGCTGGTGCCCTTCTCTTCGCTGGGCTGGCCCGCCAAGACACAGGACCTCGAGCTCTACCTGCCTTCGCAGGTGCTCGTGACGGGCTACGACATCATCTTCTTCTGGGTCGCCCGGATGATCATGATGACCAAGCACTTCATCGGCAAGGTGCCCTTCAAGGACGTGTACATGCACGGCCTGGTGCGCGATGCGCAGGGCAAGAAGATGAGCAAGTCCGAAGGCAACGTGCTCGACCCGGTGGACCTGATCGACGGCATTCAATTGCCCGAGTTGCTCGACAAGCGCACCCAGGGCCTGCGCAAGCCCGAGACGGCGCCCGCGGTGCGCAAGAACACGCAGAAGGAATTCCCGGAGGGCATTCCGGCCTTCGGCGCCGATGCGCTGCGCTTCACCTTCGCATCGCTCGCATCGCTGGGCCGCAACATCAACTTCGATTCGAAGCGCTGCGAGGGTTACCGCAACTTCTGCAACAAGCTGTGGAACGCCACGCGCTTCGTGCTGATGAACTGCGAAGGCCAGGACTGCGGCCTGATGGAGCACACGAAGGAAGAGTGCAAGGTCGGCGGCCCGGCCCACGGCTATCTGAAGTTCAGCCGCGCGGACTACTGGATCGTCTCGCAACTCCAGCGTGTGGAAGCCGAAGTGGCAAAGGGCTTCGAGGAATACCGCCTCGACAACGTGGCCAACGCGATCTACCAGTTCGCCTGGGACGAGTTCTGCGACTGGTACCTGGAAATCGCCAAGGTACAGATCCAGACCGGCGACGAATCGCAGAAGCGCGCCACGCGCCGCACGCTGATGCGCACGCTCGAGACGCTGCTGCGCCTCGCGCATCCGATCATTCCGTTCATCACCGAAGAACTCTGGCAAAAGGTCTCGAAGGTGGCGGGCCGCGAAGGCGAGTCGATCATGATCGCGGCCTACCCGAAGAGCCAGCCCGAGAAGATCGACGAGGCGGCCGAGGCGCACGTCGCGCGCCTGAAGGCGCTGGTGGATGCATGCCGCACGCTGCGCGGCGAGATGAACGTGTCGCCTGCCACGCGCCTGCCGCTCTATGCAGTGGCCGACGATGCCGAAGGCGCGGCGTTCCTGCGCGAATCGGCGCCGGTGCTGCAGGCGCTCGCCAAGCTCAAGGAAGTGAAGGTCTTCGACGACGAAGCCTCGTGGCAAGCGGCAGCCGAAGCGGCCCCCGTGGCTGTGGTGGGCGCTGCGCGCCTGTGCCTGCACATGGAAATCGACAAGGCTGCAGAGAAGCTTCGCATCGGCAAGGAGATCGCGCGCATCGAAGGCGAGATCGCCAAGGTGCACGCCAAACTCGGTAACGAAGCGTTTGTCGCGAAGGCGCCGCCGGCGGTGATCGAGCAAGAACGTAAACGTCTGACTGACTTTAGCGCCATGTTGGAGCGACTTCGCGACCAACTTGTACGCCTAGGCTGACAGACGGAGGGCATCGAAGGCGTTTAGGATTCTGGATGCGGCCTCTTGCCGTCCCGCATCCGGAATTTCCCTCCCCTTTTCAGAAAGACGCTGAACTGCCCATGTCCACTTCCTCGACACGCATCCGCAAGGCCGTATTTCCTGTTGCTGGCTTTGGCACCCGCTTTCTGCCAGCCACCAAGGCACAACCGAAGGAAATGCTGCCGGTGGTCGACAAGCCGCTGATCCAGTACGCCGTCGAAGAAGCCTATGCCGCAGGCATCCGCGACATGATTTTTGTGACCGGCCGCAACAAGCGTGCGATCGAAGATCACTACGACACCGCCTACGAACTCGAAAGCCAGCTCGAAGCCAGCGGCAAGGATGCGCTGCTGAACATCGCCCGCTCGGTGATGCCCGACGACATGACCTGCTCCTACGTGCGCCAGCCGCGCATGCTGGGTCTCGGCCATGCCGTGCTGTGCGCCGAGCACCTGGTCGGCAACGAGCCCTTCGCCGTGCTGCTGGCCGACGACTTGATGGTCGGTCCCGAGGGCGGCGAGCCGGTGCTCGCGCAGATGACGGCCGCATTCGCGCGCCTGGGCGGCTCGCTGCTGGCGGTGCAGGAAGTGCCGCTCGCGCACGTCAAGCGCTACGGCATCGTGGCCGGCGAGCAGATCGAAGAGGGCCTCGTTAAGGTCAACCGCATGGTCGAGAAGCCGAAGCCAGAAGACGCGCCTTCGCGCCTGGGCGTGGCCGGCCGCTACATCCTCACGCCGGGCGTGTTCGACGAAATCCGCAACCAGCCCAAGGGCGCGGGCGGCGAGATCCAGTTGACCGACGGCATCGCGGCGCTGATGAAGAAGGAATCGGTCTACGCCTATTCCTACAAGGGCATCCGCTACGACTGCGGCAGCAAGGAAGGCTTCCTGCAAGCCAGCGTGGAACTGGCGCTCGCGCACCCCGAGGTGGGCGCCGAATTCCGCGAATACCTCAAGAGCCTGAAGCTCTGAGGGGTGCCGGGAAGCACTGAATAAAAAAGGGGCCGCGCAGGCCCCTTTCCTTTTGGTGCGCGCTCTCGCTAGCGCCGCTTCAATACGTGGATGAAGTCGGTGCCGACCGTTTGCTGCTCCATCAGCTCGTTGCCGGTCTGGCGCGCGAAGGCCTGGAAATCGCGCACCGAGCCCGGGTCGGTCGACACCACCTTGAGCAGTTGCCCGCTCGCCATGTCGTTGAGCGACTTCTTCGCCTTGAGGATGGGCAGTGGGCAGTTCAGGCCGCGCGTGTCGATTTCGCGGTCAACTTCCATGCTTGGGCTCCTCGGGCGGCAGGTTGAGCCCGCGGCGGCGCTCTTCGTTTTCGGCTGCGGTGAAAAAGACGGGTTCGTGGCCGCGCGTGCGCAACCAATCGGCCAATGCATAGCCGGTGCCTGCGGGCCAGCACCGGAGGTCGGGCAGGTCGTAGAGGCGGTAATCGACCAGCTCGGGCGAGAGCTTCACCTCGCCATCGGCCACCACGTGGTAGGCGATGATGATCTGGTTCATGCGCTGGAAGTCGTAGGCACCCACGAGCTTGGTGGCGCTCACGTCGAGGTTGGTTTCTTCCTTCACCTCGCGCGCGATGCCTTCCTCGGGCGTCTCGCCCGCTTCCATGAAGCCGGTGATCAGCGCGAACATCTTGCCGGGCCATGCCGCATTGCGCGCCAGCAGCACCTGGCCGCGGTACTCGACGATGGCGGCGAGCACGGGCGTCGGGTTGTTCCAGTGCGTGTGGCCGCAGTTCGGGCAGCGCAGGCGCTCCTTGGGACCGCCGTCTTCCATCAACGCGATCCATTCGAGGGGCGTGGCACAGACCTGGCAAAACTTGGGGTGGGGCATGGGGCGGCTCTTGTTATGGCTTGCAGCGCCCATTGATCGGGGCTGCAGCAGGTTCTGTTATTGATTTATGCGGGAAAGACGCCGGTCGACAAGTACCTGTCGCCTCGGTCGCACACCACGAACACGATGGTGGCGTTCTCGACCTTCTTGGCGACCTCGAGCGCCGCCCACAACGCGCCGGCCGCCGAGATGCCGCCGAAGATGCCCTCTTCACGCGCAAGGCGCCGGCACATTTCCTCGGCGTCGTCCTGGCTCACGCTGATTTCTTCATCGACGCGGCTCGGGTCGTAGATCTTCGGCAGGTATTCGGTGGGCCACTTGCGGATGCCCGGGATGCGCGAGCCTTCGGCCGGTTGCGCGCCGATGATGCGCACCGCAGGGTTCTTTTCCTTCAGGAAGCGCGAGACGCCGGTGATGGTGCCCGTGGTGCCCATGGCGCTCACGAAGTGCGTGATCTTGCCCTTGGTGTCGGCCCAGATCTCGGGGCCTGTCGTCTCGTAGTGGATGCGCGGGTTGTCGGGGTTGGCGAACTGGTCGAGCACCCGGCCCTTGCCTTGGGCGACCATCTGCTCGGCGAGGTCGCGGGCGTATTCCATGCCGCCGCTCTTGGGCGTGAGCACCAGCTCGGCGCCGAAAGCCTTCATGGTCTGGGCGCGTTCGACGGAGAGGTCCTCCGGCATGATCAGCACCATGCGGTAGCCCTTGATGGCCGCGGCCATCGCGAGCGCGATGCCGGTGTTGCCAGAAGTGGCTTCGATCAGCGTGTCGCCGGGCTTGATTTCGCCGCGCTCCTCGGCGCGCTTGATCATCGAGAGCGCTGGCCGGTCCTTGACCGATCCCGCGGGATTGTTGCCTTCGAGCTTGCCGAGGATCACGTTGCCGCGCTTGGCGTTTTCGGCTGCATCGATGCGTTGCAGGGCGACCAGCGGGGTCTTGCCAATGGCATCTTCGATCGTCGGATAATTCATGGCAGCCACTGTGCCATAATTTTGGGCTTCGTTCAGAACCCTGCCCGGGTGGTGAAATTGGTAGACGCAGGGGACTCAAAATCCCCCACCGAAAGGTGTGCCGGTTCGATTCCGGCCCCGGGCACCATCGATACCTTGCTGTCGATATGGGAAAAAAGGGCTTTCCCCTCATCGTCGAGAGGCACACTGAACGCCATGCTAAATCGCTCGCGTCGCACCGTGCGCCCTCTCCCCGTTCTTCTCTGGCTGGCCCTGGCACTTGGTGCCGCACCCGCTATTGCAGCGCCCGATTGCACCGTTGCCCTGTGGGGCGACTCGATCCTCTATGGCGGGTTCGGCGCCTCGACAACGAACCGCATCAAGGAACCGCCGGCTGCCGCGCTCAAGCGCATTCGCCCCGCCTGGACGATTGCCGACTACAGCTCGCCGGGCGACAGCGCCCACAAGCGCCTGCCGACCTTCGTGCTGCAACCGATGCCGGCGCGCGTCGTGGTGCTGCAATACGGCATCAACGATGCCGGCAACGGCTACCAGTACGAGCCGGCCTTGCGCGGGATGGTCGACTACGTCCAGGCGGCCGGCAAGACATCGATCGTCACCGGTCTCTCGCAAGTAAAGGCCGACCGCCTGCCGCTGCGCGAGGGTTACGACGCCACGGCGCGCCGCGTGGCCCAGGAAGAAGGCGTGTTGTTTGCCGACTGGGGTGCAGCGCGCTTCGACGCCGCCGACATGGTGGACGACATCCATCCGCAACAACCGTACAGCACACGCCTCGTGGAGCGGCTCGTGCTGGCGCTCGACCAGGTCGCGCCCGAGTGCGCGTCTCCTGCCAAACGGAGTTAGCCAGTTAAATCGGCCACGGTGACCTGCGCATCACGCCTGCCGTTGCGGCACCGGCGTCCGCTAGCCGCGACGCCACCTTGCGCATGGCACCGCGTTGTCAGCCGTCCTCGCGCAGGCCGGTGTGCACCGTCGGATGCGCGAGCCGCACGCGCAACTCGCGCTTGAGCCGCGTGTTGTCGAGCCGGCGCGATTCGCCCATGAAGCTCAGCAACTGCAGCGGCAACTGGCGCTCGGCTTCCTCGCGCGCCACCCGCGGCGGGCGGGGCATGCCGTAGAGATCGGCCGCGAGATCGAAATAATCGCCCATCCGCAGCTCGGTGTCGTCCGACGCATGGACGATGCGCTGCGGCCGCCCCCGGAACAGCGACGCGATGCAGGCGCGCGCGAGGTCGTCGGCATGGATGTGGCTCGTGTAGACGTCATCCTCCTGGCGCAACACCGGCGTACCGCGCTGCAGGCGCGCGCGGGGCGTGCCGTTCTCGCGGTCCGGCGCGTAGATGCCCGGAATGCGCAGGATGCTGGCGCGCACGCCGGCACTGCGGCCAAGCCAGCGCACGGCGCGCTCGGCGTCCACGCGCCGGCGGGAGCGTGGCGTGTCGGGCCGCACGGCGCGGGTTTCGCTCACGCGGGCGCCGCCGCAATCGCCGTACACGCCGCTGGTCGACCCGTAGACGAGGGCCAGAGGCACCGAGCGCAGCCTCAATGCGCGCGCCAGAGCCGTGGTGCGCTGGTCGCGCCACCAGGCGGCGCCGCCATCGCGCGCGGGCGGCGCGAGGTGCAGCACCCGCGTCGCGATGCCGGCCAGCCGGCGCAGCGTGGCCGGCTCGTCCAGGTTGCCCACCAGCGGGCGGATTCCCGCTTCGCGCAACGCGGCGACCCGCTCCGCCGAAGACGTGAGCGCCACCAGCTGCATGCGCCCGCGCAGGTCGCGCGCCACGCGCTGGCCGACGTCGCCGCAACCGACGACGAGGAGGCGCTCGCGCCGGAACCGCGCCGGCAGCGCGCCGGAGGGGCTATTGATTGAAGGCAAAATCCTGTTCCCTTTCCGATTCAGACCCAGGCTGAAAAAACAAGCCGAAGAATACAGATGACTGCTGCACCGCCGCACGAAGCCGGTTTTTCCATCACCGTCGAACCCAGCGGCCGCCATTTCACGGTCCATGGCGACGAAACCATCCTGGCAGCCGGCATCCGCCAAGGCATCGGCCTCCCCTATGGCTGCAAGGACGGCGCCTGCGGCTCCTGCAAGTGCAAGAAGCTCTCGGGCGAGGTCACCCTCGGCCCGCACCAGAGCAAGGCCCTGAGCGCCGAGGAGCAGCTCGCGGGCTACGTGCTGACCTGCTGCGCGCATGCCACGAGCGACGTGGTGCTCGAATCGCGCCAGGTCACCGAAGCCGGTGCGCTCCCGATCCGCAAGATGCCGGTGCGGGTGCTGGCCCTCACCCGGCAATCGCACGACGTGATGATGCTGCGCCTGCAGTTGCCGGCCGGCGAGCCGCTGCAGTTTCATGCGGGGCAGTACGTGGAATTCGTCCTGCGCGACGGCGCGCGCCGCAGCTACTCGATGGCCAACGCGCCCCACACGCTGAGCCAGCCGGGAACGGGCATCGAACTGCATCTGCGGCACCTGCCGGGCGGCAAGTTCACCGACCATGTGTTCGGCGTCATGAAGGAAAAGGAAATCCTGCGCATCGAAGGTCCCTTCGGCAGCTTCTTCCTGCGCGAGGACTCCGACAAGCCGATGATCCTGCTGGCCTCGGGCACCGGCTTTGCGCCGATCAAGGCGCTGCTGGAGCACATGAAGTTCAAGGGCATCGACCGGCCCGCCACGCTCTACTGGGGCGGCCGCCGGCCCGAAGACCTCTATATGGACGAATGGGTGCGCGGTCAACTGACCGAGATGCCCAACCTGCGCTACGTGCCCGTGATCTCCAATGCCACGCCCGACGACAACTGGACCGGCCGCACCGGCTTCGTCCACCAGGCGGTGCTGGAAGACTTCGCCGACCTCTCGGGCCACCAGGTCTACGCCTGCGGCGCGCCCATCGTGGTCGACTCGGCCAAGCGCGACTACGTGGCGCTCGCGGGCCTGCCCGAAGAAGAATTCTTTGCCGACGCGTTCACCACCGAGGCCGACAAGGCCATGCCCTGATTTCCCGACACCTGATCTCCCGCCCCTCGATTTCCCATCCGCAGACGACAAAAAAATGAAGACGAGACGCTTCCTCCTCACCCTGCTCGCAGGCGCCGCCACCCTCGCCGCGGGACACGCCACGGCCCAGCAGCAGCGCCCCATCCGCCTGGTCGTGCCTTATGCCGCGGGCGGCCCCATCGACGTCACCGCGCGCATGCTGGCCGAGCGCGTCAAGGACACCCTCGGCACAGTCATCGTCGACAACAAGCCCGGCGCGGGCGGCAACATCGGTGCCGACATCGTGGCCAAGGCGCCGCCGGACGGCCTCACCATCGGCATCGCGGCCACCGCCACCAATGCGGTCAACCCGTGGCTCTACAGCAAGATCCCGTTCAACGCCGCCACCGACTTCGCACCGATCACGCAAATGGTCCGCGTACCCAACGTGCTGGTGATGAACGCCGACACCGCGAAACGCCTGAACATCAATTCGGTGTCCGACCTCATCCGCTATGCCAAGGCCAACCCCGCCAAGCTCAACTACGGCAGCGGCGGCAACGGCAGCGCCGGGCACCTGGCGGGCGAGCTGTTCAAGAAGGAAGCGGGCATCTTCGCGGTGCACATTCCGTACAACGGTGGCAACCCGGCGCAGCTGGCGCTAATCTCGGGCCAGGTCGATTTCAACTTCGACAACCTCGCGACCGCCGCGCCGAACATCCGCTCGGGCAAGCTGAAGGCGATTGCGGTGACGACGCTGCAACGCAGCAGCGCGCTGCCCGAGGTGCCGCCGGTGGCCGACACGATCAAGGGCTTCTCGATCGACACCTGGTGGGGCCTGGTCGCGCCGGCCGGCACGCCGCCCGACACGGTCGTGAAGCTGAACCAGGCCTTCGTCGCCGCGCTGAATGCGCCGGAAACGAAGACCCGCTTCGCATCGCTGCTGGCCGAACCGGTGGGCAACTCGCCGGATCAGTTCGGCGCTTTCATGAAGACCGAACTGGTCAAGTACGAGAAGGTCGTGAAAGCGACCGGCGCAAAGGTCGACTGAATCGAACGTTCCGGCTGAGCCCGTCGAAGCCTTGGCGCTTCGACAAGCTCAGCGTGAACGGATTTTTCTGCTCAAGCGCAAGCGGCCATCAAGGGCCGCCGCCGGTTATTCGCCCAGGTAAGCGGCGCGAACGCGCGGATCGCGCAGCAGTTCCTTGGCGTCGCCGTCCATCGTGATGAGCCCCGACTCCATCACATAGCCGCGGTCGGCCAGTTGCAGCGCGCGATTCGCGTTCTGCTCCACCAGCAGGATCGTCACGCCCTGCGCGGCCACCGTCTGCACCACCTCGAAGATCTTGTCGCACATGATCGGCGACAGGCCCATGGTGGGTTCATCGAGCAGCAGCACCTTGGGGCGCGCCATCAGCGCGCGGCCCATGGCGAGCATCTGCTGTTCGCCGCCCGACATCGTGCCGGCGAGCTGGTCCTTGCGTTCGCGAAGTCGCGGGAAGGTGACGAACACGCGTTCCATGTCGCTCGCGATGCCGGCCTTGTCGCTGCGGATGTAGGCGCCGATCTGCAGGTTCTCGGTGATCGTCATGCGCGTGAAGACACCGCGGCCTTCGGGCACCATCACGAGGCCTTCGCCCACGAGGTCCCAGGCGCCGCGGCCCTTGATGCTGCGGCCGAGGAATTCGATGTTGCCCGCGCCCGCGGGCAGCGTGCCGGTGATGGCCTTCATGGTGGTCGTCTTGCCGGCGCCGTTGGAGCCGATCAGCGAGACCAGCTCGCCCTCGCGCACCTCGAAGTCCACGCCCTTGACGGCCTGGATGCCGCCGTAGCCGACCTTCAGGCCGCTGACCTTGAGCAGCGTCTTGCCAGCGGCCTTGGCCTCGACCGCCGTGGCGCGGGTTGCTTCTTCGCTCGTCATCGTTGCTTCGGTCATTTCAGTGGCCTCCCGTTCCGAGGTAGGCCTCGATCACTTTTTCGTTCTTCTGCACGTCGTAAGGGGTGCCCTCGGCGATCTGCTTGCCGTAGTCGAGCACGGTCACGCGATCGCACAGGCCCATGATGAGCTTGACGTCGTGTTCGATGATCAGGATGGTGCGGTCGTCCTTGCGGATGCGGTCGATCAGCTCGCGCAGCAGCACTTTTTCGGTCGAGTTCATGCCGGCGGCGGGTTCGTCCAGCGCGATGAGCTGCGGGTCGGTGGCCAGCGCGCGGGCAATCTCGAGGCGCCGCTGGTCGCCGTAGCTCAGCGTGCGCGCCTTGTAGTCGGCGAACTTGCCGATGCCCACGTAGTCGAGCAACTCGTGCGCGCGGTCGGCGATAGCCTTTTCCTCGGCCTTGAAGCTGCCGGTGCGCAGCATCGCGCCGAACACGCCCGAGTGGGTGCGGATGTGGCGGCCGACCATCACGTTCTCGAGCGCCGTCATTTCGGCGAAGAGGCGGATGTTCTGGAAGGTGCGCGCAATGCCGGCCTTGGCCACTTCGTGCACGGCCGTCGGCTGGTAGGGCTTGCCGGCCAGCTCGAAGGTGCCGCTGTCGGGCGTGTAGAGCCCGGTGATCACGTTGAAGAAGGTGGTCTTGCCGGCGCCGTTCGGGCCGATCAGGCCATAGACCTGGCCGCGCTTGATGGTGATGCCGACGTCGGAAAGCGCCTGCAAGCCGCCGAAGCGCTTGGAGATGCCGCGAACGTCGAGGATGGTGTCAGTTGTGGTGGTCGTCATGTCTGTTTCTCCTCGGCTCACGGATTGATCGACATGGGACGCTCGGCACCGCCGGGCAATTCGTCGGCTGGGCTATCGATGCCCGGTGCGTGGGTCTGCAGCGAGCCGGGAGCGACCGCCGCATGGGCCGGGTCGACCGGCACGCCGCCCTTCCTGGTCAGCGTCTTGCCGTGCTCGGGCGACGGCCAGAGGCCGCGCGGGCGCATCAGCATGATGACGATCATGGCGAGCGCGATGAAGAGCTGGCGCAGGATGGATGCATCCAGGCGGCCGTCGGTCAGCGACTGCAGCGGGCCGGCCACGTAGCGCAGCACTTCGGGCAAAGCAGCCAGCAGCACCGCGCCGAGGATGACGCCGGGCAGGTGCCCGATGCCGCCGAGCACGACCATGGCCACGATCATCACCGACTCCATCAGGCTGAAGGACTCGGGCGACACGAAGCCTTGGAAGGCCGCGAACATCGCACCCGAAACGCCGCCGAAGCTCGCGCCCATGCCGAACGCCAGCAGCTTCATGTTGCGGGTGTTGATGCCCATCGCCTTGGCGGCGATCTCGTCTTCGCGAATGGCCATCCAGGCGCGGCCGATACGCGAGACCTGCAGGCGGTGCGAAATGATGATGGTGGCGATCACGAGCGCCAGGAACAGGTAGTAGTACAGCGACACCGAGGAGATGGTGAAGCCGTCGAACTTCCAGGCCTTGCCGAGGTCGAGGCCCCAGAACTTGATGGAGTCGATGGCCGTGATGCCCTTGGGACCGTTGGTGATGTTCACCGGCTGGTCCAGGTTGTTCAGGAACACGCGGATGATTTCGCCGAAGCCGAGCGTCACGATGGCGAGGTAGTCGCCGCGCAACTTGAGCGTAGGCGCACCCAGCAGCACGCCGAGACAACCGGCCACCACCAGCGCCAGCGGGACCACGATCAGCAGCGAGGTATGCAGCCCGTTCGGGAACATCTGGGCGAACCAGGGGAAGGTCTCGGTCAGGTGCGACGAGCCCATCAACGCATAGAGGTAGGCCCCCACTGCGAAGAAGGCCACGTAGCCCAGGTCGAGCAGGCCGGCATAGCCGACCACGATGTTGAGGCCGAGCGCCAGCAGCACGTAGAGCAAGGCGATGTCGGCAATGCGCACCCAGGCGTTGCCCTGCATCTGCAGCAGCAGGGGCAGCGCGAGCACCGCGATGGCGCCGATGACATAGAGAGCGAGGTTTTTGCTGTTCTTCATGTCTCGCTCCTTAGGCACGGTCCGCCACGCGTTCGCCGAGCAGGCCGGACGGTCGCAGGGTGAGCATGACGATCAGCACGATGAACGCGAAGATGTCGCTGTAGTTGCTGCCCAGCACGCCACCCGTGAGGGTGCCGATGTAGCCGGAGCCGATGGCCTCGATGAGGC
This sequence comes from Variovorax sp. W1I1, assembly GCF_030815625.1. Taxonomy (NCBI): domain Bacteria; kingdom Pseudomonadati; phylum Pseudomonadota; class Betaproteobacteria; order Burkholderiales; family Comamonadaceae; genus Variovorax; species Variovorax sp. W1I1. The sequence goes on from NZ_JAUSWZ010000001.1 coordinate 4,604,101, forward strand.
CCAGCAGGATGCCGCCGACCACCGCGCCGGCGAGGTTGCCGATGCCGCCGAAGACGGCTGCGGTGAAGGCCTTGAGGCCAGGCAGGAAACCCATCGCGTGCTGAGCGATGCCGTAGTTCGATGCGTACATCACACCGGCAATGGCCGCGAGCACGGCGCCGATGATGAAGGTGGCCGAAATGACCATGTCGGGGCGGATGCCCATGAGCGCGGCGACGCGCGGGTTCTCCGCGGTGGCGCGCATCGCACGGCCGAGCTTCGTGTAATTGACCAGCCACATCAGCACCACGAGCGAGAACGCCGTGACGCTCAGGATCATGACCTGCGTGGGCGAGATCACGGCACCGCCCACGTGGATGGGGTCGGTGGGCAAGAGGTTCGGGTAGGCCTTGTTGGTCGGCTTCCAGATGATCATCGCCAGCGTCTGCAGCAGGATCGACATGCCGATGGCGGTGATGAGCGGCGCGAGCTTGGGGCTGTTGCGAAGCGGCCGGTAGGCCACCTTCTCGATCACGAAATTGAGCGTGGCCGCAACGATGCAGGCAATGATCAATGCAATGAGAAGAACGAGCCAGCCCGGTGTGTTGGGCATGCCGTCCTTCATGAGTCCGATGATGGTCCAGCTTGTGAGAGCCCCCACCATCAGCACTTCTCCGTGCGCGAAATTGATGAGGTTGATGATGCCGTACACCATGGTGTAGCCCAAGGCTATCAAGGCATACATGCTGCCGAGAACCAGACCGTTGATGATCTGCTGCAGCAATATTTCCATAACGCGATTTCCTATGTGTTGCACCGTTGCGGGGTGCCATTCACCCACCGTGGCACCGGTTTGGCGCCCTTGGCTGGACAAGCAAAAAACCAGCCAGCATGTGTCGCAGGCGGATTTGTGGGCGGGATTGTAAGCAAGCACCAGCGCTGATTTGGTGCGCGGCGACCGGGGTTTACCCGCTCACGCCATGCTGTATGGGCGTAAGTTCATGCACGGCGTGGCAGAGCAGCTGCCAGAGGGCGTCAGCCGTCTTTTTCGGTGTTCAGGCGGCGCAGTTCGCGCAGTTTTTCGCCGATGCGGATCTCGAGGCCGCGCTCCACGGGCTCGTAGAAAACCTGGCCCTCGAGCCCCTCGGGAAGGTAGTTCTCACCGGCGGCGAAACCGCCCTCCTCGTCGTGCGCGTAACGGTAGCCCTTGCCGTAGTCGAGCTCTTTCATGAGCTTGGTGGGCGCATTGCGCAGGTGCATCGGCACCGGGCGCGTGCTGTCCTTCTTGATGAGGGCGCGCACCGCGTTGTAGGCCTTGTAGACCGCGTTCGACTTGGGTGCGATCGCCAGGTACACCACGCATTCCGCGAGCGCGAGTTCGCCCTCTGGCGTGCCCAGCCGCTCGTAGACCTCGGCCGCATCGAGCGCCAGGCGCAGCGCGCGCGGGTCGGCCAGGCCGATGTCTTCGCTCGCCATGCGCACGAGACGGCGCGCCATGTAGCGCGGATCGGCACCGCCGTCGAGCATGCGCACGAACCAGTAGAGCGCGGCATCGGGATCGCTGCCGCGCACCGACTTGTGCAGCGCGCTGATGGTGTCGTAGAACTGCTCGCCGCCCTTGTCGTAGCGCCGCATGCGCTCGCCGAGCACGCGCAACAGCCATTCGTCGCTGATGCTCTCCAGCTTCTCGGCGCGAGCGGCAACGGCCAGCGTTTCGAGCGTGTTGAGCAGGCGGCGTGCATCGCCATCGGCATAGGCGACAAGACGATCGATGGCCGTCTCGTCGATGGCCGGGACCGCCTGGATCGACTGCGCCTTGGCGACGATCTGCTTGAGGTCGCCCTCTGTAAGGGGCTGCAGCACGTACACCGCGGCCCGCGACAGCAAGGCCGAGTTGACCTCGAACGAGGGGTTCTCGGTGGTCGCGCCGATGAAGGTAAAGAGTCCCGATTCGACGTGCGGCAGGAACGCGTCCTGCTGACTCTTGTTGAAGCGATGCACCTCGTCCACGAAGACGATGGTGCGCCGCTGCTCCAGTCCGTCGCGCGCGGCCGTGGCGCGCTCGACGGCCTCGCGGATGTCCTTCACGCCGCCCAGCACCGCGCTGATGCTGAGGAACTGCGCATCGAAGGCATCTGCCATCAAGCGCGCGATGGTGGTCTTGCCGGTGCCCGGCGGCCCCCAGAGGATGCAGGAATGCGGCTGGCCCGATTCGAAGGCGATGCGCAGCGACATGCCCGGGCCGAGCAAGTGCTGCTGGCCAATCACTTCGCCGAGCGTCTTCGGGCGAAGACGCTCGGCAAGGGGTTGGTGGGAACTGGTGGCCAAACCTGTGGGGGGTTACTGCTTGACGACATCGGCGCCTGCAGGCGCCTTGAAGTCGAACACGCTGGCCGGAAGCGCAGGATTCACTTCGACCTTGCTGAACTTGAGCACCGAGCGCTGGCCGAAGCTGTCGAGAATTTCGAGCGCCGCCAATGCATCGCCCTGGAAGCCGACCAGCACGCTTTGCAGTTGGCCGTCCTTGTTCTTCGGTATGGCCTTGACCCATTCGAGGCCGTCGCGCTCCGGCGCGGCTTCGAGCGCGAAGTCGGCTTGAAGCGCACGCAGGTCTGGAGCCGCGGCAATCAGCGCGGCGGGCGTGGAGCCGAGTGCCTGCGCCTGGGCTCGCTGCGTGACCTGGTTCAGGTCGGCGTCGTAGAGCCACAGCGTCTTGCCGTCGGCCACGATGCTCTGGGCAAAGGGCTTGCGGTAATCGAATTTGAATTTGCCGGGGCGCTGGAATTCGAAGGTACCGGTCGACGTCTTCACGCGGCCGGGCTGGCCTTCGCGCGAGGGCGCGGTCACGGTCTGGGTGAATTCGGCGCGGCCGGACTTGACCGTCTTCACGAAGGTCTCGAGGCTTTCAAGACCCCCGGCCCAGGCGTTGGCGGAGCAGAGAAGGCCGATCAACAGCCAATGACGCAATTTCAATTTGGATTCCTCGAATAGCTATGGCACGGAGCTTCAGCCTACGCGCCGCGAATTGCGGCAGTTGTAGGCGTGCATGAAGATTTGCAATTCCAATCGGCGCTTCTGCAAATTGGCTTTCAGCACGTAACCAATTGAGAACTCAACGCCCGCGAATTACTCCGCGGCGCGCGCCGGCACCAGGATCTCGCGCTGGCCGCTGCCACTCATGGCGCTGACCAAGCCTGCCTTTTCCATGTCTTCGACGAGGCGCGCGGCGCGGTTGTAGCCGATCTTCAGGTGGCGCTGCACCAGCGAAATGCTGGCCTTGCGGTTCTTGAGCACGACCTCGACTGCCTGGTCGTACATCGGATCTTTTTCGGCATCGCCGCCGCCGAGCAGGTCGCCGTCACCGTCGCCGTCGACAGTGCCGCCTTCGAGCACCCCTTCGATGTAGTCGGGCTCCCCCTGGCTCTTGAGGTAAGCCACCACGCGGTGCACTTCCTCGTCGCTCACGAAGGCGCCGTGCACGCGGATCGGCAAGCCGCTGCCGCTGGCCATGTAGAGCATGTCGCCCATGCCGAGCAGCGCCTCGGCGCCCATCTGGTCGAGGATGGTGCGGCTGTCGATCTTGGAGCCCACCGAGAACGCGATGCGCGTGGGGATGTTGGCCTTGATGAGGCCGGTGATCACGTCCACGCTGGGCCGCTGCGTGGCCAGAATGAGGTGGATGCCGGCTGCGCGCGCCTTCTGCGCGAGGCGGGCAATAAGCTCCTCGATCTTCTTGCCGACCACCATCATCAGGTCGGCCAGCTCGTCGATGATCACCACGATGTGCGGCTCGCGCTTGAGCGGCTCCGGATCGTCAGGCGTGAGGCTGAAGGGGTTGTAGATGAACTCCTCGCGCGCCTTGGCTTCGTCGATCTTGGTGTTGTAGCCGGCCAGGTTGCGCACGCCGAGCTTGCTCATGAGCTTGTAGCGGCGCTCCATCTCGGCCACGCACCAGTTCAGGCCGTGCGCGGCCTGACGCATGTCGGTGACCACGGGCGCCAGCAGATGCGGAATGCCTTCGTAGACCGACATTTCGAGCATCTTCGGGTCGATCATCAAGAGCCGGACGTCGCGCGCCTCGGCCTTGTAGAGCAGCGAAAGAATCATCGCGTTGATGCCCACCGATTTGCCCGAGCCGGTGGTGCCGGCCACCAGCACGTGCGGCATCTTCGCGAGGTCGGCCACCACGGGGTTGCCGATGATGTCCTTGCCGAGGCCCATGGTGAGCATCGACTTGCCTTCGTTGTAGATCTGCGAGCCCAGGATTTCGCTGAGCTTGATCGACTGGCGCTTGGCGTTCGGCAACTCGAGCGCCATGTAGTTCTTGCCCGGGATGGTCTCGACCACGCGGATCGACACCAGCGAGAGCGAACGCGCGAGGTCCTTGGCGAGGCCCAGGATCTGCGAGCCCTTGACGCCGGTGGCGGGCTCGATTTCGTAGCGCGTGATCACCGGGCCCGGTGAGGCGAGCACCACGCGCACCTCGACGCCGAAGTCCTTGAGCTTCTTCTCGATCATGCGCGAGGTCATCTCGAGGGTGTCGGCGGAAACGGTTTCCTGGCGCACGAGCGCCGCGTCGAGCAGGTCGACCTGCGGCAGCTTGCTGTCGGGGAGTTCCTTGAAGAGCGGCTTCTGGCGCTCCTTGACGACGCGATCGCTTCGGGGCACTTCGGTCATCGCGGGCTCGATCTGGACCGGCGGCGACGGCGGACGGCGTTTGGGACGCGGTTCGACGAGGATCTCTTCGTCGTCGGGGAAATCGGTTGTCATGGCGGGCCCACTGCCCTTGCCGCCTGGCTCGTCGCGCGTGAACGAAGGCTCCTCAGCTTCGGCGCGCTCGCGGGCGGCCTGCTTGCCCATGGCGATGTCGGCGGCCATTTCACGCTTTTCACGGCGCGACTCGAAGAGCGAATAGGCGCGTGCACCGATGCGCTCGGCAATCAGGCTCCACGAGAAACGGAAGACCAGCGCCGAGCCGATCACGCCGCCCGCGATGGCGACCAGCGCTGAGCCGGTGAAGCCCATCCATCGCACGCTGGCCGGTCCCACGAGATAGCCGAGCGCACCGCCGCCCGAACCCGGCAGGTGCGATTCGAGCCGGTACAGGCGCGACCATTCGAGCATGGTGCTCGCGCACAGCAGCAGGATGAGGCCGAACCAGAACGCGAGGCGGCTGCGATTGAAGCGGCCGCGAGGCGGCTGCTCGGCCGGTGCGGCTTCACCGCCGCGCAGCCAGTTGGCCAGCGAAGACAGCCAGGCACGCAGGCCGGCTGCGAGGCACCACCAGACGGAATAGCCGGCCGCGTAGTAGCTGCCATCGGCCAGCCAGGCGCCGATGCGGCCGCCCCAGTTCTTGATTTCGCCACCGGTGCCGGAGGTCGACCAGGCGGCGTCGGAGGGCGTGAAGCTCAGCATTGCGAGCAGCCAGAACAACAGCGCAGCGAATCCGGCAATCAGCGTGATCTCGTGGGCGAAGCGCATGGCGCGCACGCGCACGGGTTGCCCATCGGCGGCGGAAGAAGATTGAAGCGTATTGAGCGAATAGGTCATGAAAAACACGGCACCCGGCCCTGAAATCGGAGGCCGGACGCCCGAACACTACAACAAAAGGCCGGCGCCGCCAGAGGCGCCCGGCCCGGAGGCTCAGGTGAGCGTCAGCAGCCGTTCCTTGACGATCATCGCGCCGTCGTCCAAGGTTTGAACGAAGCCGCGCTCTTCCAGGTCCTTCATCACGCGGCTCACCATTTCGCGCGAGGCGCCGACCATCTTTGCCAGGTCTTGGCGGGAAATCTTGTCGCGCACTTTGAGATTACCGGCGCCGTCGTCGACGGCGAATTCGAGCAGCGAGCGGGCCACGCGGCCGTACACATCCATCAGGGCCAACGACTCGATCTTCCGGTCGGCGTGGCGCAGGCGCTGCAACCAGGCCGCGCATGATGTTGTAGGCCATCGAGGAGTTCTCGGGCAAGCAGCGCGCAAACGCATCGCGGCCCAGCATGAGGACGTCGCACTGGATCTCCGTGCGTACCGTGGCCGAGTGCGGCTCGTCGTCGATCAGGCTCATTTCGCCGAGGTAATCGCCGGGGTGCAGCGTGGCCAGAATGACCTCGCGGCCCCGGCTGTCGGCGCTGGTCACGCGGGCACGGCCGGTGAGGATGATGTAGAGCGCATCGGACTTCTTGCCCTGCTCCACGACGACTTCGGCACGCTTGAAGCGCTTCTTGATGATCGCGTCCGCGATGCTTGCGGACTGCGTGGCCGTCAACGACGCGAACAAAGGAACGCGCCGAAGCAATTCAAGGTTGGACAGCATCGACATTTATCAATCCCTGAGACAGCGCGCGGAGTTGGTCCAGAAGGCAAGCCAATGGATTACTACAATCGCGCGCATTGAAAACACCGTGCACCCGGTGTTGAACCGGGCGGTGATACTCCATATATATCGCTACCACCCTGAAAATGTACACGCTGATGCAGCGTATATCCTAGGCTTTCCATCCATGTCCGCTCCCCAACACGCCAAGGTTTTGATTCTCGGCTCCGGCCCTGCCGGCTATACCGCAGCCGTTTATGCAGCTCGCGCAAATCTTCAGCCCTTGCTCATCACAGGCATTGCCCAGGGCGGGCAATTGATGACCACCACCGAGGTCGACAATTGGCCGGCCGACGTGCATGGCGTGCAGGGCCCGGAGCTGATGCAGCGCTTTCTCGAGCATGCCGAACGGTTCAAGACGCAGATCGTTTTCGATCACATCAACAAGGTCGACCTGAGCAAGCGCCCGTTCACCCTGACCGGTGACAGCGGCACCTACACCTGCGATTCGCTGATCATCGCAACGGGCGCATCCGCCAAATACCTGGGCCTCGATTCCGAAGAGAAGTTCATGGGCCGCGGCGTCTCCGCTTGCGCAACCTGCGACGGCTTTTTCTACCGCGAGCAGGAAGTCTGCGTGATCGGCGGCGGCAACACCGCTGTCGAGGAAGCGCTGTACCTGGCCAACATTGCGAACAAGGTCACGCTGGTACACCGCCGCGACAAGTTCCGCGCAGAGCCGATCCTGATCGACAAGGTCAAGGAAAAGGTCGCCGAGGGCAAGATCGTGCTGAAGCTGCACAACGAGCTCGACGAGGTGCTGGGCGACGGCACGGGTGTGACCGGCATCCGCATCAAGAACACACAGACCGGCGAGATTGAGCAGATCGATCTCAAGGGCTGCTTCATCGCCATCGGGCACCACCCCAACACCGATATCTTCCAGGGCCAACTGGAGATGAAGGACAACTACATCCTGACCCGTTCGGGCCTGCAGGGCTTTGCGACGATGACCAGCATTCCGGGCGTCTTCGCCGCGGGCGACGTGCAGGACAACGTGTACCGCCAAGCCATCACAAGCGCAGGTACGGGCTGCATGGCCGCGCTGGACGCTCAGCGGTTCCTTGAGCAGGACGGCACGCTCTAAATCCGGGGCAGCCCAAAAGGGCTATAATCCAAGGCTTTGCCGAAACGGAGCCCTCTCACGGGGGCTTAAAGCATTCAGGCAAAGTCGGGGTACCGCCACCCGTTTCTGGCGAGGTCAAGCTGCAAAACACCTGCGATCGCCACGATTGCGCCGGTGCCAGCTGTTCAAGAAAGAGTGTCCACATGGCACGCGTATGCGACGTAACGGGCAAAGGCCCGATGGTCGGAAACAACGTTTCCCACGCCAACAACAAAACCAAGCGCCGGTTCCTGCCGAACCTGCAATACCGCCGTTTCTGGGTCGAGACTGAAAACCGCTGGGTTCGCCTGCGCGTTTCGAGCGCTGCACTGCGCCTGATCGACAAGAACGGTATCGACGCCGTGCTCGCAGACCTGCGCGCACGCGGCCAAGCTTAAGGAGCTGAATCATGGCAACGAGCAAAGGCGGACGCGAAAAGATCAAGCTGGAATCCACCGCGGGTACCGGCCACTTCTACACGACCAGCAAGAACAAGAAGACGATGCCTGAAAAGATGTCGATCATGAAGTTCGACCCGAAGGCGCGCAAGCACGTCGAATACAAGGAAATCAAGCTGAAGTAATTCAGCTCTGGTTTTCCAAACAAAAACCCGCTGCTTACCCAGCGGGTTTTTTGTTGCCTGTCGCTCTGATGCTTGCTTGATAGTGGGCATAAAAAAACCGGCCCTCACAGGCTGTGTAAATAGTCTGCATTGAGTCCGCGAGATATGCCCCTCAGGCGTTTGTCTGAGGGGCATTTTTCATTGGAGGCTGACCAATGGGACATCGACACGGGCAGCACCGAGGGCAAGCAATGCTGTTTCCTCTGATGCTCGATGAACTGGTGGGGCGGGACGCGTTGGTTTGAATCGCCCCGGATTCCCTAGACACTTTTGAGCCGTTGGAAATGGCGTCGCTCGAACTCTACGGGCGACAGGTCGCCAGCGGTGTTGTGGCGACGCCTGGGGTTATAGAACATCTCGATGTAGTTGAAGACATCTGCCCTGGCCTCATCGCGCGTCGAATAGATTTGTCGGCGAATGCGCTCTCGCTTGAGTAACTGGAAGAAGCTCTCTGCGACTGCGTTGTCATGGCAGTTGCCGCGCCGGCTCATGCTGCTCACCAGGTTGTGATCGCGCAGGAAGCTTTGCCAGTCATGGCTGGTGAACTGGCTGCCTTGGTCGGAATGCACGGTGACCGTCGCTTTGGGTTGGCGCCGCCACAAAGCCATCAACAAAGCATTGAGGGCCAATTCAGTATCGATGCGGTGCCCCATGGACCAGCCGATGACATGGCGCGAGAACAAGTCGATCACCACGCTCAGATACAGCCAGCCCTCGTGGGTACGGATGTAGGTGATGTCCGTGACCCAGGACTGGTTGGGCTCGCTGACTATGAAGCGTCGCTGCAGATGATTGGGGGCGACCACGGCAGGCTTGCCACCACGACTTCCAGGCCGTCGGCGGTAGCCCGTCTGGGAGCGCAGCCCCTCGAGCTTGAGCAGGCGAGCCACGCGATGCTTGCCGCATGTCTCGCCCAGATCGCGCATGTCCATGGTCAGCTTGCGGTAGCCATAGACGCCTCCACTCTCCAGCCAGGCGTGCTTGAGAAGGCCCAGCAGACGTTGATCGTCCTTGCCACGAAAACTCATCGGCTCGATCTTCCAGGCGTAGTAGCCGCTGGGGTGAACGGCCATGACCTTGCACAGCCTGCGAACGCTGTGCTCGCCTTCATGGCGCTCGATGAATGCGTACTTCACCCGGACTGCTTGGCAAAGTACGCTGCGGCCTTTTTTAGGATGTCGCGCTCCTCGGTCACACGCTTGAGCTCGGCCTTCAGCCGCCGCAGTTCGTCTGTCTGCGACACCTGCGCCTGCCGATCACCGGTGGGCATGCGCTGGGCCTTGATCCATTGATAAAGACTGTGCTGACTCACGCCCAGCCGGGCCGACACATCGGCCACCTTGTGGCCGCGCTCGGTGATCTGCTTGACCGCTTCGGCCTTGAATTCTTCGGGATATCTCTGCTTACTCATGGCACCTCCTATTGGGCCTCAGGTTTGAGGCTCAGAGGTGTCTAGAAAACCCGGGGCGATTCAGTTCGAGTGGTGGACGCTTGGGTGCAGGCGCTGGATTTGAAGGCACTGGGCTTTGCCAAGGCGCAAACGCAGCGCCTGGGTACACCGCCCTACGACCCGGGCGATCTGCTGCGGCTGTACATCTGGGGCTACCTGAGCGCGATCCGCTCCTCGCGGGCACTGGAGCGCGAGTGCCATCGCAACGTGGAGTGCATGTGGCTGCTGGGGCGCCTGGCACCGGATCACAAGACGATCGCCGAGTTCAGGCGCCAGAACACGGCTGCCTTGGTGGCCAGCTGCGCGGCGTTCGTGCAGTTCGCGCGCCAGAGCCGGCTGATCCGGGGCAGCACGGTGGCCATCGATGGCACGAAGGTGCAGGCGGTGGCCTCGCGCAAGGCGGTGGTGGGCCAGCGCGAGCTGGCGGCCCAGGCGCAGCGCAACGCGCAGGAGATTGCCGCCTACCTGCGGCTGCTGGACAGCCAGGACAGCGACGATGACCAAGGCGGCGAAGGGCCTGGCGGCGGCCCTGGCGCGCCAGATGAAGTGCGCGCCGCCCTCAAGCGCCTGAAGGCCCAGGGCCGAGCCATTGCCAACGAGGCGCAGCAGCTCATGCGCAGCGGCGCGAGCACCGTGGTGCGTGGCGAGCCCGAGGCACGTCCGATGCGCAGTCTGAACAGCCAGCCGGGCTACAACCTGCAAACGGCGGTGGAGACGCAAAGCCACCTGATCGTGGCCCATGAGGTGGTCTGCGAGGTGAGCGATCAGCGCCAGTTGCAGCCCATGGCCGAGGCGGCCAGCAGGGTCCTGGAGCAGCCCTGCACGGTGGTGGCCGACGCGGGCTATGCCAATGGGCAGCAGATCGCGGCGCTGCAGGCCCAAGGCATCACCAGTTACGTGGCGGTCAACCGTTCGGTGAACAACCAAGGCGATGGAAGCCTGTACCAGCCAAGTGCCTTCGTCTATGACGCAACCAGCGACAGCTTCACCTGCCCGGCGGGCCAGTTGCTCCAACGCAAGCAGCTCTCGCGCAAAAACAAGATGGTGATCTATGCCGCGCAGCAAAGCGACTGCGCCGACTGCCAGCGCAAGGCCCAGTGCACCACGGCCAAGCAGCGCTTCGTCTCGCGCCACCTGTACGAAGAGGCATTGCAGGCCAATGCGAGCAGATTGGCCGCGCAGCCCTGGATGATGGCGCTCAGGCGCCAGACGGTGGAACACCCCTTCGCCAGCATCAAGCACCTGATTCTGGGCAATGCCCGGCTGCTGATGAGGCACACGAGCGGAGCGCGCGCCGAGTTCAGCCTGGCAGTGATGGCCTACAACCTCAAGCGGGTGTTCAACATGAAGGGCGCCGCCTGGATGCACCAGGCGCTGCGGGGCTGAGGCCCTTCGCGCATTTGCTCGCCCAATGAAAAATGCCCCGCTATCGCGGGGCATCTCGACTCAAGCGGCCAGCAGACTATTTACACAGCCTGCTCAGGCCGGTTTTTAATGGGGGATGGGGATGCTGCGCTAGTTAGTTCAAGTGCGAGCAGAACGCAGGCGCGTAGAGAACTCGCGCAGACCAGCAATACCACTCGCTTCCGCACGGTGGCACCAAGCAGCAAGGTCGGCTGCCAGTTGCTCGCGCGATTGCGAGGTGTTCAGCCAGAGTTGGCGCAACTCTTCGCGCATCGTCACCATCTTGTCGAGCGCCGGATGGGCTGCGCGAGCCTGCACGATATGCGTGCGAGCCGACGCGGGCACCTTGTCATCGTCACGGTGCAGCCAACGCTTGGCCGCCTTGAGCACCGACAGGTCAGCACCCTTGGTCTTCAATTGAGCCAGTTCTTCACTGGTAGCGCGGCGCATTTCGCGGGCATAGCCCGCCATGACTTCGTAGCGATTGGCGATGACAGCTTCGAGCGTCTTCTCGTTGGCCACGGGCTGGATATCGCCCATCTGCATCTTCGGCGGCACCTTCTTGACCTTGGCCCAGCCGATGACCTGCATCGCCTGGATGTAGATCCAGCCGATGTCGAATTCGTACTTCTTGACCGAGAACTTGGCCGATGTCGGGTAGGTGTGGTGGTTGTTGTGCAACTCTTCGCCACCAATGATCAGACCCCAGGGCATGATGTTGCGGCTGGCATCGGGTGCCTCGAAGTTGCGGTAACCCCAATAGTGGCCGATGCCGTTGATGATGCCGGCGGCGGTAATCGGGATCCAGAGCATCTGGACTGCCCACACGGCCATGCCGAGCGTACCGAACAGCGCCAGGTTGATCACCAGCATCAGGCCCACGCCTTGCCAGCTGTAGCGCGAATAGAGGTTGCGTTCGATCCAGTCATCGGGCGTGCCGTGGCCGTAGCGATCGATCGTGTCCTTGTTCTTCGATTCCTTGCGATACAGCTCCGCGCCGCGCCAGAGCACTTCGTCGATGCCCTTGACCTGCGGGCTGTGCGGGTCTTCCTGGGTTTCACACTTGGCGTGGTGCTTGCGGTGAATGGCGACCCATTCCTTGGTCACCATGCCGGTGCCGAGCCACAGCCAGAAGCGAAAGAAATGCGAGGGGATCGGGCCCAGATCCATGGCCCGGTGCGTTTGCGTGCGGTGCAGGAAGATCGTGACCGCGGCAATCGTGATGTGCGTGGTGACGAGCGTGTACAGCACGACTTGCCACCATGTGAGGTCCCACAAGCCGTGTCCGAGCCATTGGATGGCCGCATTCAGAACGGCAGAGTCAGGAAGCAACATTGAGTCAGGTACTCCATAGCCACACGAAGGTGCAGCCTTAAGCTAACCCGCGATTTTAAAGGGGCCGGCCCAAAACAAGGCCGTTTACCCTTCAAGAAAATCGCTGATTAACCCTAGTTTGGAGTCCCGCCCCTATTTGCGGTTCCATACGGCCGCGAAGAAACCGTCGGTCGAATGGCGATGCGGCCACAGGCGCAGATAGCGCCTGCCGTCCGCCCCACCAGCGCAAAGTGCCTCGAAACCCTCCACTTTGAGGCCCTCCAGCAGTTCCGCGGCGTCCACGGGCTCGAAATCGGGATTCGCGGCGCCAAAAGCCTCGGCGATGGCCTCGTTTTCTTCCGGCAGCACGCTGCAGGTGGCATAAACCAGCCGCCCGCCCGACTTCACAAGCCGGGCCGCGCTTTGCAGGATGGCGGTCTGCTTGACCGTCAACTCCTCCACCGATTTGGGCGATTGGCGCCATTTCAGGTCCGGATTGCGCCGCAGCGTCCCGAGCCCCGAGCACGGCGCGTCGACCAGCACCCGGTCGATCTTGCCTGCCAGTCGCTTGATCCGGTCGTCCCGTTCATGAGCGATGGCAGCCGGGTGAACGTTCGACAGCTTGCTGCGCGCCAGCCGTGGCTTGAGCGCATCGAGCCGGTGCGCCGAGGTATCGAAGGCATAGAGACGCCCTGTATTCCGCATCGTGGCACCGATGGCCAGGGTCTTGCCCCCCGCGCCGGCACAGAAATCGACCACCATCTCGCCGCGCTTGGCGTCCAGCAGCAACGCGAGCAGTTGCGAGCCCTCGTCCTGCACCTCGACAGCGCCGCGAGCGAACGCGTCCAGCTTGGTCAGAGCCGGCTTGCCTTCGATGCGCAAACCCCACGGCGAGAACGGAGTCACTTCAGATTTGATAGCAGCCTTCGCAAGCTCCGCCTTCACCTCCGCGCGCTTGTCGGTCAGTGCGTTCACACGCAGATCGAGCGGCGCCGGCTGCTGCAGGCTTTCGACCAGCGGCCAGAACCCATCACCGAGCTGGGCCTTGAGCGGCGCCACCAGCCACTCGGGCAGGTTGTGGCGATGGCGCTCCAGCAGGTCTTCCGGCTTGACTGCATCGCAGTTGTCGAGCCAGCGCTTCTCGGTGTCGTTGAGCGCGCTCTTCAGAAAATCGCGTGGCCCGTGAAAGCCGAGGATCGCCATGCGGCGCTCCTTCGACCCACTGCCCGAAGGCGAGAGGTGGTCAAACAGCAGCTTCTTGCGAAGCACGGTGTAGACGGTTTCGGCCAGCGTGGCGCGCTCGCGCGGGCCGAACTCGCGGTGGTCGCGAAAGAAGCGGGAAACGACCTGGTCGGCCGGGTGATCGAATTTCAGGACAAGGCCCACCAGATCGGCGGTGGCCTCCAACAGGGCTTTGGGGTGCATCCCCCGATTGTCTCAGGCGCCCGCTGTGCTACGCCTCGCGCGTCCAGACCGCCCCGAAAGCATGCTGCTCGATGTCCGCCAGCGTGGGCGAATACCCAGCCCAGAGCACCAGCGCGGCGCCCGGCAGCGTCAGCGTCTGTTCCAGCTGACGACACAGCTGCCAGCGGTCGTCGTCGTCCAGCCCCGGCAGTTCGACGAACACGATATAGGCGCGGCGCCACGGGAATTCGCGCAGGTTCTTGCGCACCAGCCAAGCCCGCGACACGGGCAGGCAGCGAACTAAATCTGCCTTCAATTCACCCAGTTCGTGGTCGTTCAGGTCGTGCCGTCCGATCTGGCTGAAGAATGGGGTCTCGGTGATTTCCTCCCAGGCGCGCGCCTCGGCCTCCTCCGCCTCCTTGAGCCTGCCACGCCACAGCTTCAGTGCCTCCTCGTCGTGAGGTCCGGCGTCGGGGTCTTCCAGCGAAGCGACAGCGCTCTTGGCGGCCCACCAGCGGCTGGCGGCGCCCGACTGGTGCAGCCGCTCGAGCACCGCGAGCCGGCCGGCGCGGTCGCTCACGGGCAGCATCTGGACCAGCCCGCGCAAAGCACCCGGGTGCTCCGGCGCAATGCGCAGCGCGCTCTCGTAGCGCACGCGCACCGGCGCCGCCGGATCGAGCCGGCGCTCGGAATCGGCCCACTCGACCATCTCGTCGGGCGTGTTGCGCTCGCCCCGTGCCGCCAGCACCGTGATGCGCTCGCGGATGCGCGCGCGGTGCGCGTGGTGCTGCTTCCAGTCGCTGGCGTGGGCGCGGCGCCACTGATTGTCGAAATGCCCGATCCATTTCGCGCTGTCGGCCAGCAGATCGAGCGCCGGCCGCTCCGACCACGGCGGCAGGACCGCCTTTTGACCCAGCGATTCCAGCCGGTCGCGCAGCACCGGGTGCGTGTCGTCCAGATCGCTGACGCGGCGCATCGCCTCGCGCAACGCCTGGCGGGCGAAATCGTCGCTGGGCGGCACGTGCGCTAACTTGCGCAGGGCGGCAAAGGGCCCCGGGGCCTGCGGTTCCAGTTCGGCGCGAGCCCAGTGCGCGGGCCAGAACTCGTTGGCGTACCAGTCGCCCTTGATCGCGATTTCGGTCAGCGCGGCAGCCGCCACCGCGGTGCCCAGCAGCCGGCCCGAGATGCGGTCGGCCTCGTACTCGTCCTGCCGTGCCAGCGCGAACGTCTTCGCCGCGAAGCGCGGGAAGTACCAGCGGAAAAACGCGTGCGACACCAGCGCCATCACGCCTTCGTCGCTCTGCAGGCTCGCGTCCAGCTTGAGCCAGGAAAGCCGCGTGCGATAGATCCAGGCACTCAGCTTGCCGTGGTTGCCACGCAAGTGGCCGTACTCATGCGCCAACACCGACAGCAGCCGCTGCCGGTTCAGCATCATCAAAAGAGGCAAGCCGATGCTGAGCGAGTTGACCGCTCCGCCGAACAGCCCGAAGCGCGGTACCTGGCGAATGCTGGCGTTGAAATCGTCGTCCAGGTAGACGCGGTGGACCGGCGGGCCCTTGATCTTGCTGCGGATGCGGTCCAGCGCCTCGAAGAGCGCCGGCGCATCCTCCCGCAAGAGTTCCTTGCCCTCCGGCTCGTCGAAGCGCACCCAGAGTGCACGCACCGTGGCCCAGAGCAGCCCCAGCGCAAAGACCAGCAGCCAGCCGCGCGACACGCTGAAGCGCTCGCGCCCGAGCGACAAAACCACCCAGGCGATGATGCCCACCGAGAGCCCGAGGCAGCCCAGCACCCAGAGATAGCCGAGTGCGGCAAACGCCGCCACGCCGCGCCGGTAACGCGCGCTGTTGTCGGCACTGGCATGCTCGCTCAGTCGAACCAGGTGAACAAAATCCGCGCGATCCATTCGACTCCCGTCAAATCAAGCACCGACCGTTTTTTAAAAAGAAAGAAGCTCCCGTTGAACGACGACAACCTGCCACCCCTGATCGAAACGCCTCCAGGCCGCTACCGCCACTACAAGGGCGGTGAATACGAAGTCCTGGGCACCGTGCGACACAGCGAAACCCTGGAGCCCATGACGCTGTATCGCGCGCTTTACGGGGCTCAAGGCCTCTGGGTCCGCCCCGCGGCAATGTTCGGCGAAACAATCGAAATCGGCAGCGTGGTGCAGCGCAGGTTCGCGCCGATCTAACCGGGCTCGCGGGACACGGGTCAGCCGCAGCCAACCGCGGTCACGCGGTTGCGCCCATCGACGTGGAGGTTGAGCCGCCCGCCGTTGAATTCCATGGTGACTGCCTCGCCCGGCTTCAGCACGCGGACGATCCCGGCACCGGACCGGGCGCGGGCCGCGGCTTCCAGCTGCGGCGTCAGAGGCTGCCCGACGGCGAACTTGGCGCTATCGGCGTTGCATTGATAGACCGGCTCCGTCCGTGCGGCAGGCGCCGGAGCGGGGGCAGGTGCGGGCGCCGGTGTCGACGCTGCACAGCCCGCCACGAGAGCGGCGCCAGCGACAGTCGCCAGCAGGTTTGGGTATCTATTCCTCACTTCGAACTCCCCCGAAAACCTGCCAATATAAACAAAATTAACGAATGTGACTCGATGTATCCGCAAGCCATTCGGCAATGGCGCGTGGATACAACTGATGCTCCTGCGCCAGCACCCTGCCCGCCAGCGTGGCGGCGGTGTCATCGGGCAGCACAGGCACCACGGCCTGCGCGAGGATCGGCCCGTGGTCGAGTTCGGTGGTGACCTGGTGCACGGTCACACCGGCCACCTTGCAGCCCGCATCGATGGCGCGCTGATGGGTATGGAGCCCCGGAAAGGCCGGCAGCAGCGAGGGATGGATGTTCACCAGCCGCCCGGCATAACGCCCGACGAAGCCCGGCGTCAGGATGCGCATGAACCCCGCCAACACGACCAGCGCCGGCGAATACGCGTCGACAACCTTTGCCAGTGCCTCGTCGAAAGCCTCGCGCGTCGGAAATTCCTTGTGCGGAACGACTTCGGCGGCAATGCCCTGCGACCTGGCAAGCGCCAACCCTCCGGCGTCGGCTTTGTTGCTGACAACGGCGGCAATGCGCGCGCCGAAGCGCTCGGCCCAGCGGTCGCGCTCGGCGGCACGCACGATGGCCGCCATGTTGGAGCCGCCGCCGGAAATCAGGATCACGATGTTCTTCATGGGAGGGCGGGATTATCCGTGTACGGCGGCCGCCGCCGGGCCGCCCCAAGGCGAGCCGGCCTCCCCCTCGGGGGGTGGCGAACTACACGTAGCCAAGCGAAGTGAAAAGCCGGGGGGTACATGCCCGGCTTGTCGCAACGCGGACACCGGATCGCAGCACGACCGTGCTAAAACTCGCAGCTCCGGAGACACACCGCGTCGGCGGTGACCGATCAACACAGCGAGGCACGCATGGATTTGAGCTTCACGCCCGATGAACAGAAGTTCCGCGAAGAGATTCGCGCATGGGTCAAGGACAACCTCCCCAAAGAGATTTCGCACAAGGTGCACAACGCGCTCGAACTCACGCGCGACGATCTGCAGAACTGGGCCAAGATTCTTGGCAAGAAGGGCTGGCTGGGCTACGGATGGCCCACCGAATTCGGCGGTCCCGGCTGGACCGCCATCCAGCGCCACCTCTTCGAGGAAGAAACCGCCCTCGCCGGCGCGCCGCGCATCGTGCCCTTCGGCCCCGTGATGGTCGCCCCGGTGATCATGGCCTTCGGCAACGCCGAGCAGCAAAAGCGCTTTCTCCCCGGCATCGCGAGCGGCGAAGTCTGGTGGAGCCAGGGCTACAGCGAACCCGGTTCGGGTTCCGACCTGGCTTCCGTCAAGACCAAGGCCGAGCGCAAGGGCGACAAGTACATCGTCAACGGCCAGAAGACCTGGACCACGCTCGGCCAATACGGCGACTGGATGTTCAACCTCGTGCGCACCAGCAACGAAGGCAAGCCGCAAACCGGCATCAGCTTCCTCTTGCTCGACATGAAGTCGCCCGGCGTCACGGTGCGCCCGATCAAGCTGCTCGATGGCGGCCATGAAGTCAACGAAGTGTTCTTCGACAACGTCGAAGTGCCCGCCGAGAACCTGATCGGCGAAGAGAACAAGGGCTGGACCTACGCCAAGCACCTGCTCTCGCACGAGCGCACCAACATCGCCGACGTGAACCGCGCCAAGCGCGAGCTCGAGCGCCTGAAGCGCATCGCCAAGAGCGAAGGCGTCTACGACGACACGCGCTTCCGCGACGAGATCGCCAAGCTCGAAGTCGACATCGTCGCGCTCGAGATGATGGTGCTGCGCGTGCTCTCGGCCGCCACCTCGGGCAAGAACTCGCTGGACGTCGCGGGCCTGCTCAAGATCCGCGGCAGCGAGATCCAGCAGCGCTACAGCGAACTGATGATGCTGGCCGGCGGCGCCTATTCGCTACCGCTCATCCGCGAAGCGATGGAAGCCGGCTGGCAGGGCAACTTCCCGGGCGGGAATCCGGCGCTCGCACCGCTCGCATCGACCTTCTTCAACATGCGCAAGACCACGATCTACGGTGGCAGCAATGAAGTGCAACGCAACATCGTCGCGCAGACGGTCCTGGGCTGAGGAGACAAGAACATGGATTTCAATTTCACCGACGACCAGGAACAGCTGCGCGACGCCGTCCGCAAGTGGGTCGACAAGGGCTATGACTTCGAGCGCCGCCGCGGCATCGAGGCCAAGGGCGGTTTCTCGCGCGAGGCGTGGGACGAACTGGCCGAACTCGGCCTGGGCGGCCTCTACATCGCCGAAGACGACGGCGGCCTGGGCATGGGTCCGGTAGCCGGCATGGTCGTCATGGAAGAACTGGGCCGTGGCATCGTGCTGGAGCCCTTCGCGCAGACGCTGATCGCCGGCGCTGTGCTCAGCGGCTACGCCGACGCAGGCACCAAGGACAGCTGGCTGCCGCGCATCGCCGGCGGCCAGGCTATCGTGGTGCTGGCCTACCAGGAGCGCAAGTCCCGCTACCGCCTCGACGTGTGCGAGGCCACTGCAACCAAGTCAGGTAACGGCTATTCGCTGACCGGCGCCAAGAGCGTGGTGCCCGTGGGCGACGAAGCCGATGCGTACCTCGTCCCGGCGAAGGTGGACGGCAAGATCGCCCTCTTCCTGGTCGAGCGCAGCGCCAGCGGCGTCGAAGCCCGCGGCTACGGCACGCAGGACGGCGGCCGCGCGGCCGAGGTCGTGTTCGACAAGGCTGACGCCACGCTGGTCACGGCCGACGGCCTGGCTGCGCTGGAATACGCGGTCGATGTCGGCATCGCCGCCACCTGCGCCGAAGCGGTCGGCGTGATGGACAAGACGGTCGCCCTCACCGTCGACTACATGAACCAGCGCAAGCAGTTCGGCGTGACCATCTCCACCTTCCAGGCGCTGCGCCACCGCGTCGCCGACATGAAGATGCAGCTGGAACTCGCGCGCTCGATGAGCTACTACGCGACGCTCAAGCTCAACGCCCCGGCCGAAGAGCGGCGCCAGGCGCTGGCGCGCGCCAAGTACCAGCTGGGCACGTCGATGCGCTACGTGGCCGCCAACTCGGTGCAGCTGCACGGCGGCATCGGGGTGACCGACGAATACATCGGCAGCCATTACTTCCGCAAGCTCACGCAGCTGGAGATGACCTTCGGCGACACGCTGCACCACCTGGGCGAAGTGTCGGCACGCATGCAGGACACGGCCGGCGTCTTCGCCTGACAGCCGTTTTCCCATAGCATCCAACGCCCGCCCGCCTTGCGCCGGCGGGCGTTTTCACTTGGAACCCCGCCAGGAACGAAACATGCAATCACGCCGCACCATCCTCGCCCTGCCCCTCACCTTGGGGCTCGCATCGACCGCCATGCTGACCGCCTGCGCCACCGCGCCCTCGCCTTCGTTCACCGAACGCCCGCCGATCGTCTTCATGCACGGCAACGGCGATTCGGCGGCGCTCTGGCAGACCACGATCTGGCGCTTCGAATCGAACGGCTGGCCGCGCGACCGGCTTTTTGCGATCGACCAGCCGAACCCGCTGGCTCGCGACGACGACGCGGTCGCCCAGCCCGGCCGCAGCTCGACCAAGGATTCGGCCGTCTTCCTGAAGACCGAGGTCGACAAGGTGCTGAAGGCCACGGGCGCCAGCAAGGTCGTGCTGATCGGCAACTCGCGCGGCGGCAACACGATCCGCAACTACGTGCAGAACGGCGGCGGCGCGGCGGTGGTGAGTCATGTGGTGCTCGGCGGCAATCCGGCGCATGGCATCTGGGCGGTGAAGGGCTTCCGCGAAAACAACGAGTTCTCGGGCCTCTCGGGCTTCATGCAGCAGCTCAATGCGCCCAAGGGCGCGAACGGCGACGAGGTCACGCCCGGCGTGAAGTGGCTCACCTTGCGCTCGGACAACAACGACAAGTACGCGCAGCCCGACGGCGTGTGGATCGGCGCACCTGGCAAGCCGACCAACATCGGCTTCGACGGGCCGGCGCTCAAGGGCGCGACCAATGTCGTGCTGCCGCGCGTCGATCACCGCGAGACCTCGTTCTCGCCCGCGGCGTTTGCGGCGACGTGGCAGTTCCTGACCGGCCAGGCGCCGCGCAGCACGGCGGTGGCGGCCGAGACGAATGTCGTGCTCGACGGCCGTGCGATCGGCGCGGAGAACCTTTCGCTGAATGGCGGGCAACTCCGCGTCTACGCCGTCGACCCGGCCACGGGCGTGCGGCAGGGCGATGCGGTGCACAGCAAGAACATCGGTGCCGACGGCCGCTGGGGTCCGTTCAGTGCGCGCGGCGGCACGTCTTACGAGTTCGTCTTGAGCGCGCCCGGCTACGGCACCACGCACATCTACCGCAGCCCGTTTCCGCGCAGCAGCGGGGTCGTGAACCTGCGGCCCGAGCGCATCACGCCCAGTGACGGCAGCGCCAATGTGGTCGTGGTCTTCACGCGGCCGCGGGGGTATTTCGATGCGGAGCGCGACACGATGCGCTTCGACGGACAAAGCCTGCCGGCCGGGGTGCCGCCCAAGGGCTCGGGCGTGTCGAGTTCCAGACTGCGCATCGCCGCGAGCGAGCCGCAGCGCGCGGTCACTGGTGAATTCAACGGAGAGCGCATTACCGGCTTGACGTGGCCGGCGGTGAAGGAGCATGTGACGGTGCTCGAATTGACCTATTGAGGATCACGCCATGAACGACACGGCCTCTCCTTTCGTGCTCACAGCGCGCGACGCGCGCGGCGTGGTCACGCTGACACTGAATCGCCCGGCCTCTTTCAACGCCCTGTCGGAGGGCATGCTCGGCGCGCTCGAAACGGCGCTGGGCGATATCGCATCCGACGAGAGCGTGCGCGCCGTCGTCATCGCGGCCGAGGGCAAGGCTTTCTGCGCGGGCCATGACCTAAAGGAAATGCGGGCGGAACCGTCGCTCGGCTATTACCAGCAGCTCTTCGAGCGCTGCGGCGCGATGATGCTGTCGATCCAGCGGCTGCCCGTGCCGGTGATCGCACGGGTGCACGGCATCGCGACCGCTGCCGGATGTCAACTGGTGGCGGTGTGCGACCTGGCCGTGGCGTCGAGCGATGCACGCTTTGCCGTCAGCGGGGTGAACGTGGGGCTGTTCTGTGCCACGCCGAGCGTCACGCTGTCGCGCAACCTCGGCCGCAAGGAAGCGTTCGAGATGCTGGTGACAGGCGAATTCATCAGTGCTGAGGACGCGCGGGAGAAGGGATTGGTCAACCGGGTGGCGGTGCCCGCTGAACTCGATGGCGCGGTCGAGGCGCTGGTCGCCAGCATCGTCGCCAAGCCCCGCAAGGCGCTGGCGCTCGGCAAGGCCCTCTTCTATCGCCAGTTGGAAACCGGCATCGAAGCCGCGCTCGCCGACGCCAGCCAGACCATGGCCTGCAACATGATGGACGAGAGCGCGCTCGAAGGCGTTCAGGCCTTCATCGAAAAGCGCCCGCCGGATTGGAAGCGCTGAAAAAGAAGCTAGGTGTCGTGCAGCCGCGAGCTTTGCGGCAGGTGCGCCATCAGGAATTCCATCTGGTCCGCCAGGATGCGGCGGTTTCGCAGAATGAAATCTTCCCAGAGGCTGGGCACGTAGGGCGCATAGAGCAGCGGCATGTTCGCCTGCTCGGGCGTGCGGCTGCTCTTGCGGTGGTTGCACGGCTTGCAGGCCGTGACCACATTCATCCAGGTGTCGATGCCCTTCTGGGCAAACGGAATGATGTGCTCGCGCGTTAGCTCGTCTTCGTGGAAATGCCCGCCGCAGTAGGCGCAGACATTGCGGTCCCGCGAGAACAGCTTGCTGTTGGTGAGGCCCGGCCGCTGGGTGAAGGGATTGATGCGCGGCACGCCCTTGGTGCCGATGATGCTGTTGATCGCAATCTGCGACTGCTCGCCCGTGACAGCGTTGTGCCCGCCGCGAAACACCGCCACCTGCGCACCCACTTCCCAGCGAACTTCGTCCGCCGCGTAGTGAATCACCGCCTGTTCGAGCGATATCCATGACTGGGGCAGCCCTTGGGCCGACAGCTTCAAGACCTTCACACACGCCTCCTCAAGAAAGTGAGAGAACACGGAAAGACCAGGGACACGGAGCGCATCGGAGACCCACGCCAGGCAACGCACTGCGTCACAATATACCGGCTTTGTGACAAATCGGCCTGATTCGCCCAATTGGCGGGCGAAAGGCGCTATCAAAAAGATACTCACCGATGCAGGTTTTTCGCGGCTTCCGGCACCCAGGCGTAGCCCCTGCCTGCGCCCTCACCATTGGAAATTTCGACGGCGTGCACCGTGGCCATCAGGCCATGCTCGCGCTGCTGCAGACCGAGGCCCGCCAGCGCGGGCTGCCCAGTTGCGTGCTGACCTTCGAGCCGCACCCGCGCGACTACTTCGCCGCCCTGACCAAGAAGCCCGACCTCGCGCCCGCCCGCATCGGCACATTGCGCGACAAGCTCAGCGAGCTCGCGGCCTGCGGCGTGGCGCAGACCATCGTGCTGCCCTTCGACGGCCGGCTCGCCTCCCAATCGCCCGAGGATTTCATCCAGAACGTGCTGGTCGATGGCCTGGGTGCACGCTACGTGCTGGTGGGCGATGACTTCCGCTTCGGCGCCAAGCGGGCCGGCGACTACGCCATGCTCGATGCCGCCGGCGACGCGCGCGGCTTCGACGTGGCGCGCATGAACAGCTACGAGGTGCACGGCCTGCGCGTCTCAAGTTCGGCGGTGCGCGAGGCGCTCGCCGAAGGCCGGATGGCCGACGCCCAGACGCTGCTCGGCCGCCCTTACACAATCTCGGGCCACGTGGTCCACGGCCGCAAGCTCGGCCGCGCGCTGGGCGCCTCGGCACCGGGCCAGGACGACGGGTTTCGCACCC
This sequence comes from Variovorax sp. W1I1, assembly GCF_030815625.1. Classification (NCBI taxonomy): domain Bacteria; kingdom Pseudomonadati; phylum Pseudomonadota; class Betaproteobacteria; order Burkholderiales; family Comamonadaceae; genus Variovorax; species Variovorax sp. W1I1. Next base: position 4,627,117 of record NZ_JAUSWZ010000001.1, read on the forward strand.
TCAACCTGCGCTTCAAGCATTGGAAACCCGCCGCCAGCGGCATCTTCGCGGTCCTGGTGCACGGCCTGGCCGACAAGCCGCTGCCGGGCGTCGCCAACCTCGGCGTGCGCCCCTCGCTGGACGCCAACGACGTCAACGCCGGCCGGGTGCTGCTGGAGACGCATTGCCTGGAGTGGCCCTCGCATCTGGGGTCCGAAGGGGCCTACGGTAAAATCGTCCGCGTGGAACTCCTGCACAAACTGCACGACGAATTGCGCTACACCAGCCTCGAGGCCCTCACTGCGGGCATCGCCAAGGATGGGCGCGACGCACGTGCGTTTTTCGCATCGACCCACGCCGAAACCCACCGCCAGACCACGCGCGACCGAATTTAGCCCTGCACGCCCCGTGCTGCCGCCCTTCGACAAGCTCAGGGCGAACGGCTATATCTTCCGCACCGACCGCTCAATGCAGTTCGGGCTGAGCCTGTCGAAGCCCCTCTGTTTCGCACTCCCAACATGTCTGACGCTGCCGCCACCCCCACCGATTACCGTTCCACGCTGAACCTGCCCGACACCCCCTTCCCGATGCGCGGCGACCTGCCCAAGCGCGAACCGGGCTGGGTGAAGGAATGGAACGACGAAGGCCGCTACCACCGCCTGCGGGACGCCCGCCACGGCGCGCCCAAGTTCATCCTGCACGACGGCCCCCCATACGCCAACGGCCAGATCCACATGGGCCACGCGGTGAACAAGATCCTCAAGGACATGATCACCAAGGCGCGCCAGCTCGAAGGCTTCGACGCGCTCTACGTGCCCGGCTGGGACTGCCACGGCCTGCCGATCGAGAACGCCATCGAAAAGCAGTTCGGCCGCAACCTGAGCCGCGACGAGATGCAGGCCAAGAGCCGCGCCTACGCCACCGAGCAAATCGCCCAGCAGATGCTCGACTTCCAGCGCCTGGGCGTGCTGGGCGAATGGGACCATCCCTACAAGACCATGGACTTCGCCAACGAAGCCGGCGAGCTGCGCGCGTTCAAGCGCGTGATCGAGCGCGGTTTCGTCTACCGGGGCCTGAAGCCCGTGTACTGGTGCTTCGACTGCGGCTCGTCGCTGGCTGAGTTCGAAATCGAATACGCCGACAAGAAGAGCCAGACCATCGACGTCGCCTTCAAGGCGCACGAGCGCGAGAAGGTGCTCAAGGCTTTCGGCACCGACCACACGATCCTGGGCGACATCTTCGCGGTGATCTGGACCACCACCGCGTGGACCATCCCCGCCAACCAGGCGATCAACCTCAACCCCGAGATCGAGTACTCGCTGGTCGACACCGAGCGCGGCTTGCTGATCCTGGCCAACTCGCTGGTCGAGATGTGCATGACGCGCTACGCGCTCGACGGCAAGGTGCTGGCCACGGTGAAGGGTGAGGCGCTCGGCGGGCTCGAATTCGAGCATCCGCTGTACGACGTGGATGCGGGCTACAAGCGCCTGTCGCCCGTGTACCTGGCCGACTACGCCACCGCCACCGACGGCACCGGCCTCGTGCACTCCTCGCCCGCTTACGGCGTGGACGACTTCAACTCCTGCATCGCGCACGGCGTGGCGTATGACGACATCCTGAACCCGGTGCAGGGCAACGGCAGCTACGCGCCCGACTTCCCGCTCTTCGGCGGCCAGAACATCTGGAAGGCCGTGCCGGTGATCATCGCCGCGCTGCGCGACGCCAACCGGCTGCTGACGACCGAGACCATCATTCACAGCTACCCGCACTGCTGGCGCCACAAGACGCCGGTGATCTACCGCGCGGCCGCCCAGTGGTTCGTTCGCATGGACGAGGGCGAAGGCGTGTTCACCAAGGACAAGGCGCCCAAGACGCTGCGCCAGACCGCGCTGGACGCGATCGAACAGACAAGTTTCTATCCGGAGAACGGCAAGGCGCGCCTGCACGACATGATCGCCGGGCGGCCCGACTGGTGCATCAGCCGCCAGCGCAGTTGGGGGGTGCCGATCCCGTTCTTCCTGCACAAGGATTCGGGCGAACTGCATCCGCGCACCATGGAAATCCTCGACCAGGCCGCCGACATCGTCGAGAAGGGCGGCATCGAGGCCTGGAGCCGCGTGACGACCGAAGAGATCCTGGGCGCCGAAGATGCGCCGAGCTACACCAAGAGCACCGACATCCTGGAGGTGTGGTTCGACTCGGGCTCGACCTTCTATCACGTGCTGCGCGGCACGCACCCGACGGTGCATCACGAGACGGGCCCCGAAGCCGACCTGTACCTCGAAGGCCATGACCAGCATCGCGGCTGGTTCCATTCGTCGCTGTTGATCGCCTGCGCGCTGGAAGACCGCGCGCCTTACCGCGGCCTGCTCACGCACGGCTTCACGGTCGATGCCAAGGGCATCAAGATGAGCAAGTCGCTCAAGAACGGCATCGACCCGCAGGAAATCAGCAGCAAGCTGGGCGCGGAAATCATCCGCCTCTGGGTGGCTGCAAGCGACTATTCGGGCGACATCGCGGGCGACGACAAGATCCTCGCGCGCGTGGTCGATTCGTACCGCCGCATCCGCAACACGCTGCGCTTCCTGATGGCCAACACCAGCGACTTCGACATCGCCAAGGATGCGGTGCCGCTCGATCAGTTGTTCGAGATCGACCGCTACGCGCTCGCGCGCGCCTCGCAGTTCCAGGCCGAGATCCTTGCGCACTACAAGGTGTACGAGTTCCACCCGGTGGTGTCCAAGCTGCAGATCTACTGCTCGGAAGACCTGGGCGGCTTCTACCTCGACATCCTGAAGGACCGCCTCTACACGAGCGCCCCCGGCTCGCTCGCGCGCCGCAGCGCACAGACGGCGCTCTGGCACATCTCGCAAGCCATGCTGCGCTGGATGGCGCCGTTCCTGAGCTTCACGGCCGAAGAAGCGTGGAAGTTCGTGAGCACCGGCAAACCGGGCGAATCGATCTTTGCCGAGACCTACTGCACGTTCGACGCACCCGACGAAGCACTGCTCGCCAAGTGGAGCCGCATCCGCGAGATCCGCGACGTGGTGAACAAGGACATCGAAGCCGTGCGCGCCGAAGGCAAGGTCGGCTCGTCGCTGCAGGCCGACCTGCAACTGAGCGCGCCGGCCGACGACTTCGCGCTCCTGAGCACGCTGGGCGATGACCTGAAGTTCGTCTTCATCACCTCGGCCATCGCGCTGGCCGCGGGCGACACGCTCGCGACCACCGTGGCGCCGAGCACCGCGCAGAAGTGCGAGCGCTGCTGGCACTACCGCGAAGATGTGGGCCACGATGCGGCGCACCCGACGATCTGCGGCCGCTGCACGAGCAACCTGTTCGGCGCCGGCGAATCGCGGAGCTTTGCCTGATGGCCACGACACGTTCCGCATCGGCATCGCGTTCGCGCGGTGGCAGCCTGGGCATCTGGCCCTGGCTCGGGCTGGCGGTGATCATCGTGATCATCGACCAGTTCACCAAGACGCTGATCCTGGGCTACTACAAGCTCGGTGATGCGACCTACGTGACGAGCTTCTTCAACGTCGTGCGGGCGCACAACACGGGCGCCGCGTTCTCGTTCCTGGCCGACCACTCGGGCTGGCAGCGCTGGTTCTTCACGGCGATCGGCGTGGCGGCGGCGATTTTCATCGTCTGGATGCTGAGGTCGCACGCGGGTCAGAAGCTCTTTTCGTTCGCGATGGCCTGCATCCTGGGCGGCGCCATCGGCAACGTGGTCGACCGGATGATGCACGGCTATGTTGTCGACTTCCTGAGCTTTCACGCGGGCAACTGGTACTTCCCGGCGTTCAATGCGGCGGACAGCGCGATCACGCTCGGGGCCATCTGCCTGATCGTGGACGAGATCCGGCGGGTTCGCCGGGGCAAGTAGAGCCAGTCAAGCAAATTACTCAAGGGCCTTCGGGCCCTTTTTCTTTGGGGCCGGCTCGCCCCTTCGCCGAGACGGCGAGGGTTTCTCCCCGCTTCAATCGATGTCATAACGAAGTCATACTGCCGCGGTTCAATGTAATCGATTACATGAACACTGCACGATGAGCATTCAAGCCGTAGCCGCCAAAGCCAAGGTCTCCGTGGCCACTGTGTCGCGGGCCTTCAATTTCCCCGACAAGGTCACGCCCGCCACGCGCGAGCTGGTGGAGCGCGTGGCGCGCGAACTGCACTACGTGCCCAACGCCAGCGCACGCACCTTGCGCACCCAGCGCAGCCGCACGCTGGGCGTGGTGCTGCCCACGCTGCTGAACCCGACTTTTGCCGAATGCCTGCAGGGCATCGCGCGCGCGGCGCTCGCAGGTGGCTACGCGATCCTTCCCGTTACCACGGGCTACCGGCTCGACGAAGAAGAGCGCGCGGTGCAACTGCTGCTCGCCGGCAACGTCGACGGCCTCATCCTCGTGGTCTCCAACCCTTCCACCTCGAAGGCGCTCGCACGGCTGCGAACCACCGGTACGCCTTACGTGCTTGCCTACAACCGGCATGCGGACCATCCTTGCGTCACCGTCGACAGCGAAGCTGCCGTAGCCGACGCGGTCGCGCGCCTCGTGCTGCTCGGCCATCGCCGCATCGCGATGGTCAACGGCACGCTCGCTGCGTCGGATCGCGCGCAGCAGCGTTACCGCGGCTACCAGAAGGGCATGGCCGATGCGGGGCTCAAGGCACCGCCGCTCATCGAAGTGCCCTTCGTCGAAAGCGCCGTCGATACCCTCGCCAGCGTGCTGCAGGGAGGCAACCGCCCCACCGCGCTAGTCTGCTCGAACGACCTGCTCGCCATCCGCAGCATCCGCGCCGCGCACCTGGGCGGGCTCTCGGTGCCCGAGGACCTCAGCGTGATCGGCTTCGACGGCATCGCGCTCGGCGAAGACCTGACGCCGGCCCTCACCACCATCGCCCAGCCCAACAGCGACATCGGCCGCCATAGCGTCGAGCTGCTGATCCAGTCGATGGCCGGCGGCGCCACGCTGCAGGCCGATGCGAGCCTGCTGCTGCCCCACACCTTCCGCGACGGCGAGTCGTGCGCATCCGCGTGCGACGTCGCCACCGATTGATCACCGCCTCACTCCCACCCACATCCATCCAAGGAGCTTCTTCATGTCCCTCCGTATCTCCCGCATCGCCCGCCTCGGGCTGATCGCCGCCACCTTCGTTGCCGCAGGCAGCGTCATGGCCCAGACCGCCATTTGCTACAACTGCCCCACCGAGTGGGCCGACTGGGGCACGCAGCTCAAGGCCATCAAGGCCAAGACCGGCGTCACCGTGCCGGCCGACAACAAGAACTCGGGCCAGTCGCTCGCGCAACTGGTCGCCGAGAAGGCGAGCCCCGTGGCCGACGTCACCTACCTCGGCGTGACCTTCGCGGTGCAGGCCGCGAAGGACGGCGTGGTCGAGCCCTACAAGCCCGCCGCATGGAAAGACATCCCCGACGGCCTCAAGGACCCGGCCGGCAACTGGTTCACCATCCACTCGGGCACGCTCGGCTTCATGGTCAACGTCGATGCGCTCAAGGGCAAGCCGATTCCCAAGTCGTGGGCCGACCTGCTCAAGCCTGAATACAAGGGCCTCATCGGCTACCTCGACCCCGCCTCGGCCTTCGTCGGCTACGTGGGTGCGGTGGCGGTCAACCAGGCGCGCGGCGGCACGCTGGACAACTTCACGCCGGGCATCGACTACTTCAAGGCGCTGCAGAAGAACGAACCCATCGTGCCGAAACAGACCTCGTACGCGCGCGTGCTCTCGGGCGAAATCGCGATCCTGCTGGACTACGACTTCAACGCCTACCGCGCCAAGTACAAGGACAAGGCCAACGTCGCCTTCGTCATCCCGAGCGAAGGCACGCTGGTCGTGCCCTACGTGATGAGCCTGGTCGCCAAAGCGCCGCATGCGGCCGACGCGAAGAAGGTGCTCGACTTCACGCTGTCCGACGAAGGCCAGGCGATCTGGGCCAAGGCGTACCTGCGCCCGGTGCGCGCGAGCGCGATGCCCAAGGAGATCGAGGCGCAGTTCCTGCCGTCGAGCGAATACGCGCGTGCCAAGAGCGTGGACTACGGCCGCATGGCCGAGGCGCAGCGCGCGTTCTCCGACCGGTATCTCAAAGAGGTGCGCTGAGGCCCCCTGAGATGAAGTCCGCCAACGCCTGGAACCCACGCTGGCGGCTGCTCGCCTGCGTGGCACCCGCAGCCGCCTTCTTCACCGCCTTCTGGCTGCTGCCGGTGGTGCGCCTGCTCGCCCTGCCGGCCGACAAAGGCTGGGCCACCTACTTCGCAGTGCTGACCGACGCGCGCTATCTGCAGAGCATGGTCAACACCGTGGTGCTGTCGATAGCAGTGACGCTGGCGACGCTGGTGCTCGGCGCGGCGGTGGGCATCTACCTCGCGCGCCATGCTTTCTTCGGCAAGCGCGTGCTGCTGTCGCTGCTCACGCTGCCGCTGTCGTTTCCGGGGGTGATCATCGGCTTCTTCGTGATCCTGCTGGGCGGCCGGCAAGGCCTCGTGGCCGACGTGAGCGACAGCCTGATCGGCGAGCGCATCACCTTCGCCTACGGGCTGCTCGGTCTCTTTCTCGCGTACCTGTATTTCTCGCTGCCGCGCGCCATTGCGACCTACGCGGCGGCAGCCGAGGCCATGAACGTGCAGCTTGAAGAAGCCGCGCGCTCGCTCGGCGCCTCGCGCCTGCGGGTCGCACGCGACGTGTGGATGCCCGAGCTCGCGCCCACCACGCTGGCCTGCGGCGCGATCCTGTTCGCGACGTCGATGGGCGCCTTCGGCACGGCCTTCACGCTGGCCAGCAAGTTCGAGGTGATCCCGATCACCATCTACAACGAGTTCACCAACTACGCCAACTTCGCGCTCGCCGCGTCGCTGTCGATTTCGCTGGGCCTCGTGACCTGGCTGGTGTTGTTCGTCGCGCGGCGTTTCGGGGCCAACCCGGTCGCTCGCTGAAGGAGACGCATGCATGAGCAAGAACACGCAACCCAAGGCGCCCTTCCTGCTGGCCATCACGGTGCTGGTGAGCCTCTTCATGATCGCGCCGATGCTGCTCTCGGTGATGGCAGGGCTGGTCAACAACTACAGCGCGGGCCTCAAGAGCGGCCTCACGCTGCGCTGGCTCGGCGAGGTGTGGGAGAACTACGGCGGCACCGTCGGCTGGTCGATCGGGCTCGCCGTCGCCTGCGTGATCTGCACCGTGCTGCTGGGCGTGCCCTGCGCCTATGCATTGGCGCGCAGCCGCTCGCGGGCCGCGCGCATCTTCGAGGAACTACTGACATTGCCCGTCGCCGTGCCGGGTCTCGCAACCGCGCTGGCGCTGATCCTCGCCTACGGCCAGCTCACCGCCTTTCGCACGAGCTTCGCCTTCATCCTCGTGGGCCACATCGTCTTCACGCTGCCCTTCATGGTGCGCACCGTGAGCTCGGCCTTCCAGCGCGACGATCTGCTCGCACTCGAGGAAGCCGCGCGCTCGTTGGGCGCGAACTTCCGCCAGCGCTTCATGGGCATCCTCGTGCCCGCGGTGTTCCCCGCCATCGTGGCCGGCAGCCTGATGGTGTTCACGCTCTCGGTGGGCGAATTCAACCTCACCTGGATGCTGCACACGCCGCTCACCCGCACGCTGCCAGTGGGCCTGGCCGACAGCTACGCCTCGATGCGCATCGAGATCGGATCGGCCTACACGCTGGTCTTCTTCGCCGTCATTCTTCCGGTGCTGTGGGGCCTGCAGTACCTTGCCAACCTGATGCAGAAACGCCATGGAACTTGAACGCATCCCCATCGACATCGCGAACTGCGCGAAGACCTATGCCGACGGCACGCGCGGCCTGCAACCCACCAACCTGCATGTGGAGGCCGGCGAGGTGCTCGCGCTGCTCGGGCCCTCGGGCTGCGGCAAGACCACGCTGCTGCGGCTGATCGCGGGGCTGGAGGCGCCCGATGCGGGCAGCCGCATCGTCTTCGGCGACCAAGACGTGACCGAGCGTCCCGTCGAGCATCGCGGCGTGGGCATGGTGTTCCAGAGCTACGCGCTTTTTCCGCAGATGACGGTGGCGGCCAACATCGGCTATGGCCTCCGCATCCGCGGCGTGTCGCCCGCTGAAGAGAAACGCGCGGTCGGCGAACTGGTCGACCTCGTGCGCCTCGGCGGGCTGGAGAACAAGCGCCCTGCCGAACTCTCCGGCGGCCAGCGCCAGCGCGTGGCCCTGGCGCGCGCCGTCGCCGTGCGCCCCCGCGTGCTGCTGCTCGACGAGCCGCTGGCCGCGCTCGACGCCAAGCTCAAGGAGTCGCTGCGCGACGAACTCGCCGAGCTGCTGCGCCGCCTGCACATCACCGCCATCCACGTGACGCACGACCAGCAGGAGGCGCTCGCCATCGCCGACCGCCTGGCCGTGATGCGTGCCGGCCGCATCGTGCAGGTCGGCCGCGGTGAAGACCTGTACCGCGCGCCGTCGCATCCCTTCGTCGCGGAGTTCCTCGGCCGGGTGAACCGGCTGGAGCGCGCGCCCGAGGCCATCGCGCAAGGCGTTGTCCGACTCGGCGGAAGCACCCTGCCTTGCCCGCCCGCCTGGCAGGGCCATGCGACGCTGTTGGTGCGGCCCGAAGACGTCGAGGTGAGCGCGCCCCGGCCCGACTGGGGCAGTGCCACCGTCGAGCGCCGCACCTTCCTCGGCGACCGCGTGCAGCTTCAACTGCGCGTGCACGACCAGCCGCTGCTCGTGGCCGACGTGGGGCGCGACAACCCCTTCGGTCCGGGCGATCCGGTCGGCCTTCGCGTCCATCCCGATCGCCTGATGACGTCGCAGGAGCCCACGGCATGAGCACAACAACGATGCAAGACACTTTTCTGGTCCAGTTGACCGACCTTCACATCCGCGAGCCGGGCCGGCTGGCTTATGGCCGCATCGACACCGCGCCGTATCTCCAGCAGGCGGTCCAGTCGGTGCTCGCCCTGCCGCAGCAACCCGATGCGGTCGTGATCACCGGCGACCTGACCGACTTCGGCCGCGCCGCCGAGTACGAGCACCTCGCGCGCCTGCTCGCCCCGCTCACCATGCCGGTCTACCTGATGCCCGGCAACCACGACGACCGCGACCAGCTGCGCAAGAGCTTTCCCGGGCATGCGTACCTCGGTACGGGCGAAGACACGGCCGGCTTCATCCAGTATTCGGTGCGTGTCGGCGGGCTGCGGCTCCTCACGCTCGACACCTGCGTGCCCGGCGCGAGCCACGGCACGCTGTGCGAGCGGCGCCTGGGCTGGCTCGAAGCCATGCTCGACGCCTGCCGCGATGAGCCCGTCGTGGTCGCGATGCACCACCCGCCCTTCACGACGCTGATCGGCCACATGGACGAGATCGGACTGCTCGAAGGCGCTGGCGCACTCGAGGCGCTGATCGCGCGCCATCCCAACGTCGAGCGCGTGATCTGCGGGCACCTGCACCGTGCCATCGACGTGCGCTTCGGCGGCTCGATCGCCTCGACCTCGCCGGCGCCCGCGCACCAGGTTTGCCTCGACTTGGCGCCCAGCGCGGCCTCGGCCTGGACGCTGGAGCCGCCCGCTTTCCGCGTGCATGCGTGGTCCGCGCGAAGCGGCCGCCTCGTCACCCATCTGGCGGCTTCCGGCCGCTTCGAAGGCCCCTTTCCTTTCCACGACAACGGAGCCCTGATCGACTGAAAAGGTGTGAATAAACCTGCTGCGCGGTCCGATCTCGCACCTGCGGTCCTCACCGTACAGAGTACGGCTCCGGTCCTCGGCGCAAGCTCGAACCGCTCGCTACGGTTTCTTCTCACCTTCTGAACCGCCACTTGTGGAAAATGGGGTCGAAACGAACCAAAACGAAAAGGACAGAACCCGACACCCATGAAGCATCTCCTGAATCTGCTCGCGGCAGTGGCACTGCTGGTGTGGGGCACCCATCTGGTTCGCACCGGCGTGCTGCGCGTGTTCGGCGCCAACCTGCGCAAGATCCTCGTGCAGAGCATGCGCAACCGGTTCACCGCCGCCCTCTCGGGCATCGGCGTGACCGCGCTGGTGCAGTCGAGCACCGCCACCTCGCTCATGACCTCGTCCTTCGTCGGGCAGGGCCTGGTCACGCTGCCCGCGGCGCTGGCGGTGATGCGGGGGGCCGACGTGGGCACGGCACTGATCTCGGTGCTGTTCTCGGCGGACCTGTCATGGCTCTCGCCGATGTTCATCTTCGTGGGGGTGGTGCTGTTCATCACGCGCTCGGCCACCGTGGCGGGGCGCGTGGGACGCGTGCTCATCGGGTTGGGGCTGATGCTTCTCGCGCTGCAGTTGGTGGTCGAAGCGACCGAGCCCCTGTTCTCATCGCCCGCGGTGCGTGCGCTGCTCGCGTCGATCAACAGCGACGTGCTGCTCGAGATCACCATCGGCGCGGTGCTGGCCATCGTGGCCTATTCGAGCCTCGCGGTGGTGCTGCTGGTCGCGGCCATGGCCACGTCGAACGTGGTGCCGCTGGACGTGGCGCTCGGCCTCGTGCTCGGCGCCAACCTCGGCAGCGGTTTGCTGGCCGTTCTGACCACGGCCAAGTCGGCCGTGTCGGTGCGGCAGGTGACGGTCGGCAACCTCGTCTTCAAGGCACTGGGTGTGGCGATCGTCGCGCCTTTCGTGGGCTTGTGGATCCGCTACGTGCAGCCCGAGCTGCCGAACCAGACGCACGGCGTGGTGCTGTTCCACCTCGCATTCAACGTCGTGATCAGCGTGGGTTTCATCGGCCTCACGCAGTGGATTGCGAAGCTCGTCACGCGCATGCTGCCCACCCCGCAGGCCTCGGGCACCAGCCGCCCGCACCACCTGGACCCCTCGGCGCTCTCGACGCCCTCGCTCGCCATCTCGAACGCCGCCCGTGAGGCGCTGCACCAGGCCGACATCGTGGAGACCATGCTGATCGGCGTGCTCGACGTGATCCGCAACAACGACACGCGGCTGTCGCAGGAGCTGCGGCAACTGGACGACACGGTGGACGAGCTGTACTCCGCGATCAAGTACTACATGACGCGCATCTCGCGCGAGGCGCTGGGCGAAGAGGAGAGCCGGCGCTGGACGGACATCATCAGCTTCACGATCAACATGGAGCAGATCGGCGACATCATCGAGCGGGTGATCATCGATGTGGAAGACAAGAAGATCAAACCGCAACGCAACTTTTCCGAAGCCGGGATGGCGGAGATCGTCGAGCTGCATGGGCGGCTGGTTGCCAACCTGCGGTTGAGCATGAGCGTGTTCTTGAACGGAAATGTTCGGGATGCGCAGAAGCTTCTGGAAGAGAAGGCTCGGTTTCGGGATCTGGAGCGGGCTTATGCGACGACTCACCTGGATCGGTTGTCGGATCGGACGACGCTGAGCATCGAGACGAGTTCGCTGCATATCGACTTGATCAGCGATTTGAAGCGGATCAATTCGCACATCTGCTCTATTGCTTATCCGATTCTGGAGTCGGCGGGGGCTTTGGCGCCTAGCCGGCTACGAGAGTCTCGGCTCGGGAAGATTGAGAGCTAGGTTTCTTTTTTTGTTCCGAGGCCGGGTCTCGCCCCGGCAGGCGACTTACTTTCTTTTGCTTCGCCAAAAGAACGTAAGCAAAGAAAAGGCGACCCTGCTGTCTGCGTCCCTACGCTTCGCTTCGGGCAACCTGCGGTGCTCACGTTTCGCGGGGTCTCGCCCAAACTCGCTTCGCTCAAACAAGGGCGAGCCCTCATCCGCGAAACGCTCCGCTCCTCGGCGCATACAGAAGGGCTTTCGTACGCGCCATCGCTGCGCTCGGCGTTCAACGCAATTCGGGCCGACGCTTCGCTTGGCCTTGCAACCGGCACAAGACCCACATCTACACCTCATTCAAGGCAGACGCGCACCAGCATGTCTGCCCCTCAAGCCGAGCGAAGCAATGGCCCGTTCGGTGCCCAAGCCCCTCTGGCTGCGCCGAGGAGCGCAGCGGTTCGCGGATCAGGGCTCGCAGCTGTTTGAGCGAAGCGAGTTCTGCGAGACCCCGCGAACCGCGAGCACCGCAGGTTGCCCCGTAGCGAAGCGCAGGGGTCGCAGACAGCGGGGTCGCCTTTTCTTTGCTTACTTTCTTTTTGGCGAAGCAAAAGAAAGTGAGTCGCCCGCCGGGGCGAGACCCGGCCTCGGAAAATAAAACCTACTCAGCCGTCTTCAAGACAGAACGCTCAACACGCCCTCGCCGCGCATACCTCTGAGCCAACACAGCACAAACCATCAACTGCATCTGATGAAACAACATCAAAGGCAGCACGATCGCCCCCACAGCATGCGAAGGAAACAGCACCTTCGCCATAGGAATCCCACTCGCCAGGCTCTTCTTGGAGCCACAAAAGACGATGGTGATCTCGTCCTCCAGATCAAACCCCAGCTTCCGCGCCATCAGCGTCGTCAAGCCCAGTGCGAGCCCGAGCACCACCGCACAGGCCACGAGCAACCCGACGAGCGCATGCGCCGGCACCTGCCGCCAAAGCCCCTCGATCACGGCCGCACTGAAGGCGGTGTAGACGACAAGCAGGATCGACCCCTGGTCCACGAACTTCAGCACCGAAGCCCGACGCTGAATCCATTTGCCGATCCAGGGGCGCAAGAGATGCCCGACGAGAAACGGCACCATCAACTGCAACAGGATCCGCCCGATCGACCCCAGCGAAGAACTCGCATGTCCTCCATTCGGCAGCACCACAAGATTGACCAGCACAGGCGTGATGAACACCCCCAGCAAGGTAGACGCCGACGCGCTGCAGATGGCAGCAGGCAGGTTCCCCCGCGCCATCGCCGTGAACGCAATCGCCGACTGCACCGTGGCCGGCAACACGCAGAGATACAGCACCCCCGTGTAGAGCTCGGGCGTCATCAGCGGCAGGAGCAGCGGCTTGAGCGCCAGCCCCAGCAGAGGAAACAGCACGAAGGTGCTGCAGAACACCAGCAGGTGCAGCCGCCAGTGCGTGATGCCGTTCATGATCGCCTCGCGCGACAGCTTGGCGCCATGCAGGAAGAACAGGAGGCCGATGGCGACGGTCGTCAGCAGCTCGAACAGATGCGCCACATCGCCGCTCGCGGGCAGCAGGCTGGCCAGGGTGACGACCGAGAGAAGTGCGAAGGTGAAGTTGTCGGGAAGAAAACGGGAGCGGGACATGGCGGGAAGGAGCGCCCCACGGATGCGACCCGTGCGGCAGATTCAGCAGCAGCAGAAAAATGAGTGATTTCCGCGCATGAATCTCGTCGCCAATTTGCGGAGCCCGGCGCGTGCTCCTCGCGCCTGAAAGGGTGATTTTCGCGAAGACCCGCATCGCTTGCAGGCCACCCGCCGAATGCCCGACCTCAGTGTGCTGCCTGAGAGCTGAACCGCTCCTGACGGCGGCGCTGGCAGTAGTCGATCAGGTCGTCGATTTCAGTGGCCTTGTCGAACACGGCATCGGCGCCCAGGTGCGCGCACTTGCGCCGGATCTCGGGCGTGGCGTAGTTGCTGAGCACCACGATTTTTTGCGCCGGGTTGCGCTGGCGGCAGGCTTCAAGCACGCGGAAACCGGTGCCGTCCTTCAGGAACAGGTCGACGATGGCCAGGTCCCACAGCGCCAGATTGCGCGTGAGCCAGCGCGAACCCTCGGCCTCCGTTTCCGCCTCGCCGACAGGATCGACCCGCGCCACCTCGCGCAGCGTGCCCACGAGGCTCTCGCGGATGGTGGGGTTGTCTTCGACGATGAAGGTGCGAATGTTCATGACGGGCTTGCCTCCTTGTGCTGGGGACAGCCTACAAAGTGCGCCCGTCACAAGTCGAAGGCATGACACCCCACCGCGGGTAGGACAGGACTGGCTGCACTTGTCCTGCCCCGCTTCGCCTCATTCAGAGCGTGAGGATCGTGCAGCCCGTGGTCTTGCGCGCTTCCAGGTCGCGGTGCGCCTGCTGCACGTCGGCCAGGGGGTAGCGCTGGTCGATGGGGATCTTCACCGCGCCGCTCGCGACCACCGCAAACAGGTCGTCGGCCATCGCCTGCGTGGCCTCGCGCGTGGCGATATGGGTGAACAGCGTGGGCCGCGTCACGTAGAGCGAGCCCTTGGAGGCCAGCGTGCCCAGGTTGATCGGCGGCACCGGGCCCGAGCCGTTGCCGAAGATCGCGAGCAGGCCGAAGGGGCGCAGGCAGTCGATGGAACCCTCGTAGGTGTCCTTGCCCACCGAGTCGTACACCACCTTCACGCCTTTGCCGCCGGTGATCTCCTTCACGCGGGCCGCGAAGTTCTCGGTGCTGTAGTTGATGGCGTGCGCCGCGCCGTGGTCGAGCGCCAGCTTGCACTTGGCGTCGCTGCCGGCGGTGCCGATCAGTTGCAGGCCCAATGCCTTGGCCCACTGGCAGGCGATGAGGCCGACACCGCCGGCCGCCGCGTGGAACAGGATGAAGTCCCCGGGCTGCAGGCCTTCGGCGGGCAGCGTTTTCTTGAGCAGGTACTGCGTGGTCAGGCCCTTGAGCATCATGGCCGCACCGGTCTCGAAGGAGATGGCGTCGGGCAGCTTGCAGACGTTCTTGGCCGGCATCACGCGCGCCTCGCAGTAAGCGCCGGGCGGTTGGCTCGCATAGGCGGCGCGGTCGCCTGCCTTCAGGTGCGTCACGCCCTCGCCCACCGCCTCGACCACGCCCGAGGCTTCCATGCCCAGCTGCAATGGCATCTGGAACGGATAGAGCCCGCTGCGCTGGTAGGTGTCGATGAAGTTCAGGCCCACGGCCTTGTGGCGGATGCGGATCTCGCCGGGGCCGGGGTCGCCGACTTCCACATCGACGATCTTCAGTTCTTCGGGGCCGCCATGGCGGTCGATACGGACAGCTTTGCTCAACATCGTTGAAGTCTCCACGCGCAGAAAAAGAAGAGGCGCATGGTGCCACGTTTGGGCCTTTGGCGAGGCCGCGGGGCGATGCCCACGCAGAGCCGGTAGAGTCGGCGGCCATGTCGACATCGCAGCCGCGCCTCACGTCCCTCACCGTTCTTCTTCTCACCGTGCCGCCGCTGCTGTGGGCCGGCAATGCCGTCGTCGGCCGGCTGGTGCGCGAGTTGGTGTCGCCGCTCACGCTGAACTTCGTGCGCTGGGTGATCGCGTTCGTGCTGCTGCTGCCGCTCGCGGCCTCGGTGCTGCGCAGCGGCAGTCCGCTCTGGGCGCACTGGAAGCGCTACGCGGTGCTCGGGCTGCTGGGCATCGGCCTGTACAACGCGTTCCAATACATGGCGCTGCAGACGTCCACGCCGATCAACGTCACGCTGGTGGGCTCGAGCCTGCCGCTGTGGATGCTCACTGTCGGCATGCTGTTCTTCGGCGCCCGCATCAGCACGCGCGAGATCGCCGGCGCGCTGCTCTCGATGCTCGGCGTGCTGCTGGTGCTGAGCCGCGGCGAATGGCGCCAGCTGATTGCGCTGCGGCTGGTGCCGGGCGACCTCTACATGATCCTGGGCACCATCGCCTGGGCTTTCTACAGCTGGCTGCTGGCGCGCACGCACGAACCGAAGCAGGTGCGGCAGGACTGGGCCGCCTTCCTGATGGCGCAACTGGTGTTCGGCCTCGCCTGGTCGGGCGCGCTGGCCGCCGGCGAATGGACGCTGACCGACGCCCACATCGACCTGGGCTGGCCACTGGTCGCCGCGATGGCGTTCATCGGCATCGGCCCCGCGGTGGTCGCCTATCGCTGCTGGGGCACCGGCGTGCAGCGCGCGGGGCCACAGGCGGCGAGCATCTTCATGAACCTCACGCCGCTGTTTGCGGCGGTGTTGTCGGCGGCGTTTCTCCGCGAGGCGCCGCACTGGTACCACGGGGTGGCGTTCGTGTTGATCGTGAGTGGGATCGTGGTGGCGTCGCGGCGCTGATCAAACAGCGCCCCCCAAGTCAAGACTTGCGGAACACGCCCGTCAGCAGGTCTTTCTGCTCGAACCGGTCGTCCTTGAAGCACTCGACGACCTCCAGGCCCGCCGCCTCCATCATCTGGATCAGGCTGGCCTCGGTATAGAAGCCGACATGGCAGGGGTCCGGGTAGGCGCGGTCATGGGGAATCGAGATGACGAAACAACCACCCGATGCGAGCGACTGGCATGCCGACGAAAGAAAGTCGGGCACGTCGTCGGCGTAGATGTGCTCCAGCGTATGAAAGCTCACGACGGTGTCGGCCGGCGGAAAGATCGGGCCGTCGCTGGTCATGTCGTGATCGACGAACAGGCTGGGCAGGGGCACCGACGCGAAGAGCTCGCGTGCGAGCGACAACGCCTCTTCGTTCAGGTCCACGCCGACCACTTCGGTCACCTGCGGGTTCTCGCGCAGCCAGTAGGTGCTCGCGCCGTGGTTGCAGCCGACATCGAGCACGCGCCCCCGGATGAAGGGCGCGCAGGCCTGAAGGATGTGGCGGTTCGCATGCCGCTCCCAGAAACCGAAGGGGCTCGGCTGGACGGTGACGTAAGACTCCTTGGCGTAGCGCGTTGCCTCGGGCGCCCCCCCAGCGAACAGATGCGCCAACTCCGGCTGGCCCGCCAGCCACTGCGGCGCCTCGTCGCGCCCGATCAGTCGCCACGCGTAACCCGGCCGGTCGTACAAGTCCTTCCCCGAAGCCAGAAGCGCCGGAATATCGATGGCAGCCAGGAACTCCGCCGAGTTGTATTCCTGGTGCGCAAAGCCACGGATCTTGGCCCGCACCGCAGCCTCATCCATCGCGAGGTACGAGAGATGCCAGCCGGCCTCCGCGAGGATCAGCGCAGGCTGCGCCCCGGTGCGCACTCGCATGCGCAACTGGTCCGGCGTGAGCACGTCCAGTTGCGCGCGCGTTGCCGCGACAGTCCAGACCGACGATGCCTCCGGCCCTTCGACATTGCGGTAATTGGCATAGAAGTAATAGAACGCCAGGCACAACCCGAAGATCGCGTGCCGCCGGTCGTCGCGCATCGCCTGCACCACCGACGCGCGCGGAATCTCGTCGGCATCGGAGATCAGGATCAGGTCATCGGGCGCCGCATCGTGCAGCCCTCGCACGATCTGGTTGCGCTGGAATTTCTCGCGGATCCAGAAGCCGGAGGTCGGCGTGTCGGAGAGCCAGTCGCCGACCACGGGCACCGCGTCCGCGGCTTCATCGACGACCGGCATGTCGTGTACCGCGACGTAGCGGATGCGCGGCAGGAACGCGGCAATGCGCGGGTCGGTGGCATCGAAGCGCAGGGCCTTCGGCTCACCGCTGAAGGTGCGGTCGGCTTCGACGATGACGAAGCAATCGACCACGTCGGCCAGCTCATGCAGCCGCGCCGCGAGGATGTCGGCCTCGCCGTTGTAGGTGATGCAGTCGTACACCCTGCGCGGCGCAGCATTGGGCGCCACCGGCTCGGGCGCGAACTCGATGCGATAGCCATTGCGCTCGAACATCTGCAGGATGTCGCGCTCGCCGTACCAGGCATCGAGCTGCGACAGCGGAATCAACGAACGCACCGTGAGCGGCGACAAGCTCGCCAGTTGCCGCACCTTCGCGTGGTGCCCGAACAGCAGCATCGCGTTGTAGCCATGGTGCAGCTGCGGCCCCGCATGCTCGATGGAAAAACTGCGCGCCAGCTCCAGTGGGGCGAAGCGCATGCCAACGGCTTCGAGCGCGGGACGCAGCACGCCGCTCAGTTGCACGTCTTCGAGCAGCGCGTTGTGCTGCCAGTGCATCTTCAGCGGATCGCCTTGCACCGCATCGGGCGGCGGAATCTCGACGCGGATGTGCGGGTGGTCGACCAGCGCGCGCATGAAGCGCCGGCTGCGCAGGCTGAAGCCGCCGTTCTGGATCGGCGTGACGCTGTGGCCGGGCTTGTGCAGTTCATCGGCCCACTCGAAGCGATTGCGCCAGTACGTGCCTTCGGGTGTATCGATCTTCGCGAGATGGATCGGCGCGCCGATGTAGTCGAAGTCCAGGAACTCGTCGCGCCAATTGTTTGCGTTGACGACCCAGCCGTCCTCCTGCACCACCAGCGCGAATTCGGTCTGCACCACCCGCCAGAGCGCGAACATCATGAACCAGCCGTACTCGTGGTAGTTCAGTGGTGCGATCGGCACGTGCGCGATACCCGCTGGCAGATCATGGGGCGCCTGCGGGCTGCACAGCAGGGCGCGGGCGCCGGGCATCTGTGCCCGGCTGTGCTTCAGCGTCATCGCCGCGCCACGTGCGTCGGGCAGCCCCGTGACCGACACCAGCGTGATCTTTTCGAAAGACCTGTTGCTGCTGTTGTTGTTGCTGCTCACGATGCGCCTCCCCTCGCCCGTGAGCCGACTCAGTAGGTGCCGGGGTAGGCGCCGCCGTCCGCCAGCACGTTCTGGCCCGTCATGTAACCGGCCTGCTGGCTGCAGAGAAACGCACAGATGGCGCCGAACTCCGCCGGCGTGCCGAAGCGCTTGGCCGGGATGTTCTTCTTGCGGGCTTCCCACACGGTGTCGAAGTCCTGGCCGGTCTTCTGTGCCGTGCCGGCCATCGTGCCCTTGAGGCGGTCGGTCTCGAAGGAGCCGGGCAAGAGGTTGTTGATGGTCACGCCCTGCGCCGCGACGGCCGTGCGCGCCACGCCGGCCACGAAGCCGGTGAGGCCGCTGCGCGCGCCGTTCGAAAGGCCCAGGATGTCGATGGGCGACTTCACCGAGCTCGACGTGATGTTCACGATGCGTCCGAAGCCGCGCTTGGCCATGCCGTCCACCGTCGCCTTGATGAGTTCGATCGGCGTGAGCATGTTCGCGTCGACCGCCTTGATCCACGCTTCCCGGTCCCAGTTGCGAAAGTCGCCGGGCGGCGGGCCGCCGGCGTTGGTGACGACGATGTCGAAGTCATGGCCCAGCGCGAACACGGCGGCGCGGCCGGCTTCGGTGGTGATGTCGGCCGCCACGTGCTTGACGAAGGGGCCCGATGCGCCGGCAACTTCGGCCAGCTTCTTCGCAGCCGCTTGCAGCGCCTCGGCGCCGCGCGCCACGATCACCACGTTGACGCCTTCCCGCACCAGCGCCTCGGCGCAGCCGTAGCCCAACCCCTTGCTCGCGCCGCACACCAGCGCGGTCTTGCCTGCAATGCCCAGATCCATGTTTGTTGCTCCTAACGTGCAGGGGCTTCGCGCCCCTTGCGTGTGAAAACGAAGATGCCCGCAATGACGAGCACCGTGCCGGCCGCGATCCACGCGGTGAACGGCTCATCGAGTATGACCACCCCCATGAGGATGGTCGACAGGGGCCCGATCATGCCGGTTTGCGCCGCCACCGCGGGGCCGATGCGCTCGATGGCCATCATGACCATCAGGACAGGCACCGCCGTGCACACCGTGGCGTTGAGCACCGAGAGCCAGATGACCTCGGGCGCGAGCTGCATCGCCACGCTGATCGGCCGCGTGAGCACGAACTGCAGGATGCACAGCAGGCAAGCCACGGTGGTGGCCAGGCCCACGAGCCTGAGCGAGCCGAGTCGCTTGACGAACTCGCCGCTGTAGACGAGATAGCCCGCATAACTCACCGCGCTCAGGAACACGAGGAACGCGCCCCAGGCCGCCGCTCCGCCGCCCTTGCCGCCGCCACCGGTCCAGAGCTCGTGGCCGAACACCAGCAGCACGCCCGCGTAGCTCACGACCATGCCCAGCACCTGCGGGCGCGTGGCGCGGCGCCGGTACAGGACCCAGCCGAACAGCAGCACCAGCGTGGGGTTGAGATACAGGATCAGCCGCTCGAAGCTGGCCGAGATATAGGCCAGCCCCGCGAAGTCGAGAAAGCTCGCGAGGTAGTAGCCCGAAAAGCCCAGGCCGACGACGCCGAGCCAGTCGCGAAAGGTGAGCGCCGGCTTGCCGCGCCCCGCCCACCATGCCATCACCGCGAACAGCGGCAATGCGAAGAGCATGCGCAGCATGATGAGCGTGATCGCGTCAACGCCGTAGCGGTAGGCCAGCTTGACGATGATCGCCTTGCCGCTGAATGCAATCGCGCCCAGCGAGGCGAGGATGAGACCGGGCGCAATGCTCTTTGCGCCGGCATGAGAAGAAGGGGGGATGCCGGTCTGCGCGGCGGTCTTGGTCATCCCCCGATCATCGCGCGCTCGTTAAAACCCTGCCGCCACGCCGTCGCGGCGCGGGTCGCTCGCGGCCACGTAGCCTTCGACCGACGGCTCGCCCGCGCGCCAGATGAACTGGCCGGCGCCGAAGTCCTGGTAGGAGTCGTTGATCACGTCCAGGTGGTGCCCGAGATCGCGCAGGCCCTGCACGGTGTTCGGGTTCATCGCGGCCTCGACGTTGATCTCCAGGCCCGCGTTAAAGCGCCAGCGCGGCGCATCGCAGGCGGCCTGCGGGTTCTGCTTGTAGTCGAGCATGCGCACCAGCGTCTGCATGTGGCCCTGCGGCTGCATGTTGCCGCCCATCACGCCGAAGCTCATGACCGGCTGGCCGTCCTTGGTGAGGAAGGCCGGAATGATCGTGTGGAACGGCCGCTTGCCCGGTGCCACCACGTTCGGGCTCTCGTCCTTCAGGCTGAAACCGTGGCCGCGGTTCTGCAGGCTGATGCCGAACTCGGGCTCCACACAACCAGAACCGAAGCCCATGTAGTTGCTCTGGATGAAGCTCACCATCATGCCGCTCTCGTCCGCCGCGGTGAGGTAGATGGTGCCGCCCTTGACCGGGTTGCCGGCCTTGAAGTCCTGCGCCTTCTTACGGTCGATGAGGCGCGCCTGCGAGGCAAGGTAGGCGTCGTCGAGCAGTTGC
The DNA here is from genome assembly GCF_030815625.1 of Variovorax sp. W1I1. NCBI lineage: Bacteria > Pseudomonadati > Pseudomonadota > Betaproteobacteria > Burkholderiales > Comamonadaceae > Variovorax > Variovorax sp. W1I1. Next base: position 4,647,814 of record NZ_JAUSWZ010000001.1, read on the forward strand.
TCGGTCGTCACCGTCATCGTCTTGCGCTCCGACACGTAGTGGTAGACGTCCGCAAAGGCGAGCTTCATCGCCTCGATCTGCAGGTGCTGCGATTCGACCGAATCGACCGGGAGCGAAGCGATGTCGAACTTCTCGAGGATGCCGAGCGCGATCAGCGCCGCGATGCCCTGGCCGTTCGGCGGAATCTCGTGCAGCGTGTGGCCGCGGTACTCGCGCGAGATCGGTTCGACCCACTCGGGCTGGTAGGCCGCGAGGTCGGCCACGGTGAGCGAGCCGCCCTGCTCCTTCGCAAACTTCGCGAGCGCTTCGGCGATCTCGCCGTTGTAGTAGGCCTCGCCCTTGGTGCGGGCGATGGCCTTGAGCGCACGCGCCGCGGAGGCGAAGCGGAACAGTTCGCCGATTTCGGGCGCGCGGCCCCAGGGCAGGAAGGTCTGTGCAAAGCCGGGTTGCGAGCCCAGAAGCGGCGCGGCCGCGGCCCACTTGCCCTGCACCACCGGCGGCACGAGATAGCCGCGCTCCGCGATGTCGATGGCCGGTGCCAGCAGGTCGGCGAACGGCAGCTTGCCGAAGCGATCGCTCATCGCGACCCAGCCGCGCACCGCGCCCGGCACGGTGACCGAGTCGATGCCGCGCATCGGCGGCGTGGCGGCGTCGGCGCCGTACTTCGCCTTGAAGTACTCGGGCGTCCAGGCCTTGGGCGCGGGGCCCGAGGCGTTCAGGCCATGCAACTCCTTGCCGTCCCACAGGATGCAGAAGGCATCGCTGCCGAGGCCGTTGCTCACCGGCTCGACCAGCGTCATCACGGCCGCCGTGGCGATGGCCGCATCGACGGCATTGCCGCCCTGTTGAAGGATGCGCAGGCCCGCTTGCGAGGCGAGCGGGTGCGAGGTCGACACCACGTTGCGCGCGAAGATCGGGATGCGGGTGGAGAGGTAAGGATTGTTGAAATCGAAGTTCATTTCGGCGCTCTCTTTATTCGTTGGTGATCTTGCGTTCGACCACGATCTTTTTCCACTTGGCGGCGTCGATGGCCACCATCTTCGCGAACTGCTCGGGCGTGCCGGCAACGGCGGGCTCGATGCCCAGGCGCGCGAGCTTGTCCTTCACCTCCGGATCGGCAATGGCTTCGTTCGCCGCCTTGTTGACGCGCGCCACGATGTCGGCCGGCAGGTTCTTCGGGCCGTAGAAGCCGAACCAGGTGTTCGACTCGTAGCCCGGCAGCGTGTCGGCAATCGGCGGGAGTTCGGGCGCGAGCGGCGAGCGCTTGAGCGTCGTCACGCCCAGGGCGCGAAGGCGGCCGTCGCGCACATGCGGCATGCCGGTGGGGAGCGAATCGAACAGCACGTCGATCTTGCCGCTGATGAGGTCGGGAATCGCGAGCGCCGTGCCCTTGTAGGGAATGTGCGTCACGAACACGCCGGCCTGCGCCTTGAAGAGCTCGGCCGTGAGCTGCACGATGGTGCCGTTGCCGCTCGATGCGTAGTTGAGCTTGCCGGGGTTCTTCTTCGCGTAGTCGATCCACTCGCGCACAGTCTTGGCGGGCGAATTGACCGGCACCAGCATGATGCTGGGCGCATCGCCCACGTGGCCGATGGGCGTGAAGTCGCGCACTGTGTCGTAAGGCAACTTCGGCACGACGGCCGGCCCGATCGAATGCGTGCTGGTGGTGGCCAAGAGCAGCGTGTAGCCGTCAGCCGGAGCCTTGGCGGCCTGGTCGGAGCCGATGGCGCCGCCGGCGCCGGGCTTGTTGTCGATGATCAGCTGGGTGCCGAGCTTCTCGCCCATCTTCTGCCCGAGCGTGCGGGCGAAAAGGTCGGTGGCGCCGCCTGCGGGGAACGGCACGATGAGCCGGATCGGCTTGTTCGGATAGCCCTCGGCCAAACTGGCGGACGAGGCGGCCATGCACAGCAGCGCAACGGCGGCCCCTTGAAGGAACTGGATTCTTTTCATGGTGCTTGGATTCTGGCCCCGTGGGAAACCTCGCATGCTATGCAGCCGCCGTGCATCAAGCCAGATAATCCAGCTTATTCAACTATGAGCGCGGCTTATGACAAAGAACGCCACGGAAGAAGTCTCGCTGCAGCAGTTGCGGGCGCTGGCGGCGGTCGCCGAAACGGGCAGCTTCACATTGGCAGCGGAAAGCCTGCAGCTCACGCAGCCGGCCATCAGCCACCTGGTCAAGCGCATGGAAGAGCAACTCGGGCAGCCGCTGATCGTGCGGGGCCGCCGCATCCAGCTCACGAGCGCGGGCCAGGTGATGGTCGAAACGGCCGTTCGGGCGCTGCGGCTGATCGACGAATCGGTCGGCGCCTGCCGCTCGCAGTCGCAGTTGCGTGAAGGGCGCGTCGTGCTGGCCGTGGGCCACCTCACGGCGGGCGCCCTGCTGCCGCCGATGCTCGGACGCTTCTCGCAGAAGCACCCGACGCTCGCGACCACGCTGCTCGACAGCACGGCCGAGCAGATGATCTCGCGCATCCTCTCGCAGGAGGCCGATCTCGGCTTCGGCTCGGACATCGGGCAGAAGCACTCCGAACTTGCGACCGAGCCGCTGTTCACCGAACGCATGGCCCTCTTCGTGCGCGACGACCATCCGCTCGCGCAGCGCGTGGTGGTCGATGCGAAGCACCTGGACGCGCTGCCCTTCATCCACGTCAACCCCGACGCCAACATCTGGCGCGCGGTGAGCCGCCAATTGTCGAGCGTGGCGAACGTGTACCCGCACGTGGTGCATCACGTGTCGATGCTGTCGACGGCGTTCGGCCTCATCCAGGCGGGCGCGGGCGTGGCGCTGCTGCCGCGCTATGTGGAGGTGCTGATGCCGGGCAATCTTCGCGCCGTGGCGGTGACGCGGCCGACGCTCGAATACCCAGTTGTCGCGGTGCGGCTGGCCAAGCATCCGCTGAGCCCGGCGGCGCTGGCCTTCTTGGCGATGGCGCGGCAGCACATGAAACCGCCACGCGCAAACAAATGAAAACGGCGCCCGAAGGCGCCGTGTTTCCAAGACAGAGCCGAAGCCCGCTTATTCCTCGACGAAGGCTTCCTCGCGCTTCGACTTCACCGCAGGCAACAGCACGATCACCAGCAGCAATGCAGCGGCAGCCAGCAGGCTCGCGGAGATCGGACGCGTGACGAACACGCTCCAGTCGCCACGCGACAAGAGCAGCGAGCGGCGCAGGTTCTCTTCCATCATCGGCCCGAGGATGAAGCCCAGCAGCAATGGCGCAGGCTCGCAACCCAGCTTGAAGAAGGTGTAGCCCACCAGACCGAAGATGCCCACCATCCAGATGTCGAAGGTGTTGTTGTTGGTCGAGTACACGCCGATCGCGCAGAACAGCACGATCGCCGGGAACAGGAACTTGTACGGCACCGACAACAGCTTGATCCACATGCCGATCAGCGGCAGGTTCAGGATGATCAGCATCGCGTTGCCCAGCCACATCGAGGCGATCAGGCCCCAGAACAGCTCGGGGTTGCTGGTCATCACCTGCGGGCCCGGCTGGATGTTGTGGATGGTCATTGCGCCCACCATCAGCGCCATCACGGCGTTGGGCGGAATGCCCAGCGTCAGCAGCGGAATGAAGGAGGTTTGCGCACCGGCATTGTTGGCCGACTCGGGAGCCGCCACGCCGCGGATGTTGCCCTTGCCGAAGGGCACTTCGCCCGGCTTCAGCTTGGTCTTCTTCTCGATCGTGTAGGCCGCGAAGGCCGCCAGCAGCGCACCGCCGCCGGGCAGGATGCCCAACGCAGAACCCAGCGCCGTGCCGCGCAGAACGGCAGGCACCATGCGCTTGAAGTCTTCCTTGGTCGGGAACAGGCCCGAGACCTTGGCGGTGAACACTTCACGTTCGTCGTCGGGGCGCGAGAGGTTGGCAATGATTTCGCCGTAACCGAACACGCCCATGGCGATGGCCACGAAGCCGATGCCGTCGGTGAGCTCTGGAATGTCGAAGCTGTAGCGCGCGACACCCGAGTTCACGTCGGTACCGACCAGACCCAGCAAGAGGCCCAGCACGATCATCGCGATGGCCTTGAGCAGCGAGCCCGAGGCCAGCACCACGGCGCCGATCAGGCCCAGGATCATCAGCGAGAAGTATTCGGCGGGGCCGAACTTGAAGGCGAGCTCGGTCAGCGGCGGTGCGAAGGCAGCCAGGATCAGCGTGCCGACGCAGCCGGCGAAGAACGAGCCCAGGCCCGCAGCCGCGAGCGCGGGGCCCGCACGGCCCTTGCGCGCCATCTGGTAGCCGTCGATCACGGTCACCACCGAGGACGATTCGCCCGGCAGGTTCACCAGGATGGCGGTGGTCGAACCGCCGTATTGCGCGCCGTAGTAGATACCGGCCAGCATGATCAGCGCCGAGACGGGCGGCAGCGCGTACGTGGCGGGCAGCAGCATCGCGATGGTCGCGACCGGGCCGATGCCCGGCAGCACGCCGATCAGGGTGCCCAGAATGCAGCCGACGAGGCAATACAGCAGGTTGGTGAAGGTAAAGGCAACGCCAAAACCCATCGAGAGATGGTCAAACAATTCCATGTGCGCAGCTTTCTTCTCAACCGGTGATGAAGGTCGGCCAGACCTGGATCTGCAGCTTGAGCGCCCAGATGAATGCGATGTAGCTGCCGATGGCGAGCACCGTCGCCAGGATCAGCACGGTGGGCAGCTTGAACTCGTGGCCCGCGAGGCTGGAGATGATCACGAGCGCGTAGATCGCGATGATCATTCCCATGGCCGGCACGCCGATGCTCGGCAGGCCGCCGAGCAGGATGCCGAACGCGAGATTGGCGCCCAGGATGAACACCACCTGCTTCCAGGCCCACTTGCCGATTTTTTCGCCGTCGGTCGTTTCAACGGTGAGGCCGCTGAACATGATCCCGAGGCCGATCAAGGACATCAGGATGCCGAGCATCAACGGGAAGTAACCCGGACCCATGCGGGCGCCACTGCCCACGCTGTAGGTGGTGGCGCCCCAGGCGAACCCCACACCGACGACGGTGAACATCAGTCCCGAGAAAAAGTCTTTCTGACTTTTGATTTTCACGAACAGTCTCCTCGAACAAGTTTCGATGCGGGATTGTCCGGTCAGCTTGTGGTCAGGCGGATGTGGATTTCACTAACCAAACGGTTAGGGTTAACCCAAATGGCAACACATCACTCCAGGGGTGGCGTGGCGCTCAGAACCTCTTCGATGGTGGTCACGCCCTCGGCCACGCGCAGTGCGCCGGCAAGGCGCAAAGGCCGCATGCCGTCGATCACGGCCTGGCGCCGAAGGCCTGTGAGGTTGGGTTCCTTGGTGACCTTGTCCTTGAAGCCCTCGGTCACGCTCAGCAGTTCGTACAAGCCCATGCGGCCCATGTAGCCGGTCATGCGGCAATCGACGCAACCCACGGGCTTGTAGGCGCGCACGGAGCCGGTGATCTGCCATGGCTTGACGATGGCCTCGAGGCTCTCGCGCGTGACCGTGTCGTCGGGCTGCTTGCAATGCGGGCACAGCGTGCGCACGAGGCGCTGCGCGAGCACGCCCAGCATCACGGCGGTGATGAGGTACGACGGCACGCCCAGTTCCATCATCCGCGTGATGGCGCTCGGCGCATCGTTGGTGTGCAGCGTGCTGAACACGAGGTGGCCCGTGAGCGCGGCCTGCACCGCCATCTCGGCGGTGGCGAGGTCGCGGATTTCGCCGACCATGATGATGTCCGGGTCCTGCCGCATCAGTGCGCGCAGGCCTTCGGTAAAACCGAAGTCCAGTTGCGGCTGCACCTGCGTCTGGTTGAACGAAGGCTCGATCATTTCGATCGGGTCTTCCACCGTGCTCACGTTCACCTCCTCGGTCGCCACGCGCTTCAACGTGGAGTACAGCGTGGTGGTCTTGCCCGAGCCCGTCGGGCCGGTCACCAGGATGATGCCGTTGGGCCGCGTGACCAGTTGCTCCCAGCGCTGCGCATCGTGCTGCGCGAAGCCGAGCGCATCGAGGTCCTTCACCGCGGTGTCGGGGTCGAAGATCCGCATCACCATCTTCTCGCCGAAAGCGGTCGGCAAGGTGGACAGACGCATCTCGACTTCGTCGCCGCGCATGTTGCGGGTCTTGATGCGGCCGTCGAGCGGACGGCGCTTTTCCACCACGTCCATGCGGCCCAGCAGCTTGATGCGCGCGACCATCGCGTTCATCACGCCCATCGGCATCTGGTAGGCCGGGTGCAGGATGCCGTCGATGCGGAAACGGATCACGCCTTGCTCGCGGCGCGGCTCCAGGTGGATGTCGCTCGCGCGCTGGTCGAAGGCGTACTGCCAGAGCCAGTCGACCACCTGCACCACGCTCTGGTCGTTGGCGTCGAGCTGCTTGGTGCTCTTGCCGAGTTCGACCAGCTGCTCGAAGCTCGCGCCGCCGGTGTTGCCGCCGGCTTTCTGCGCGGCGCGCACCGATTTCGCTAGCGCGAAGAACTCGGCGGTGTAGCGCTGGATATCGGCCGGGTTCGCCACCACGCGCCGCACCGTGCGCTTGGACTGGCGCTCGACCTCTGCGATCCAGTCGGTGAGAAAGGGCTCGGCCGTCGCCACCACCACCTCGTTGGGCAGCACCTGCACCGGCAGCACCTTGTGGCGCTCGGCGTAGGCCGCGCTCATGGTGTCGGCGACCTTGCCCACGTCGACCTTCAGTGGATCGATGCGCAGGTACGTGAGGCCGGCACGGCCGGCGAGCCATTGCGTGAGGGCTTCGAGATCGAGCGGCTTGCTGTCGCTCTCGCGCGTCATCGCCACGTTGGCCAGACGCACCAGCGGCGCCTGGCGGCTTTCTGCCTGTGCGCAGCGCGCGATGGTGCGCTTGGCTTCGACGGGGGAAATGACGCCGTCGGTGGCCAGCCATTCGATCAGGCGGCGCAGGTCGAGCGGGCCTTCGTGGCGGGCGGCCAGGGGTGCGGGGGCGGAAACTGCGGGAACAGCGCTCATGGGCCGGAGGTTCGGGTGAGGGAAGTATTCAGGGGCTTGAACACCCGCAGCCACTTCGGTGCGGGAAGACTCCAGCGAGTCTGGATCGTTTGCGAGCGCTCGGCAAGCACCTCGCGCTTCGGGCGGCTCGGCGTGCGCTGCGCCAGCACCACCGTGTTGCCTTCGCGCGTCGGCTTGAAGGCCCAGACCGCATCGGCACCGAACGCGGCGGCGATCTTCTCGAGGCTGCGCTCGTAGCTCGACGAGCGGCCGAAGAGGTTGACCGTCATGCAGCCGTCTTCGGTGAGCAGCGCGCGACAGTCGGCATAGAAGTCTTCGCTGTCGAGCACAGGCGCCGCTGCTTCATGGTCGTACAGGTCGACCTGCAGCGCATCGACGGTGCCGTGCCACTCGGGCTTGCGGATCTCGACCGCCGCATCGGCAATCACCACGCGCAGCTTCGGATCGTCGGCCGGCAGCTTGAACCAGCCGCGGCAGGCCGACACCACCTGCGGGTTGAGCTCGACCGCCGTGGTGCGCATGCGCAGGGTCTTGCGGCTGAACTTGGTGAGCGTGGCCGCGCCGAGGCCGAGTTGCATCGCATGGCGGCTGGCGACGGTCTTGCCAGCGACGAAGAGCAGCCAGGCCATCATGCGCTGCACGTATTCGAGTTCGATCTCGAACGGCGCATCGAGCTTCATGGAGCCCTGGACCCATTCGGTGCCCAGGTGCAGATAACGGATGTCGCCCCAATCGGAAAAATTGACTTCGGGAAGGACGGGGGTGGTGCGCGTGGCCATCGGATCAGGTGAGTTTGTGGGCGTCGAAGACCTCGCGCCAGGCCGCGAGCTTGCGCTCGAAGCTCCACGACGCATTGGCGGGGCTGGTGGAAGGCAGCTGGTAGACCGGCACGCCGAGCGTGCGCGTGTGGCGCGCATGCTTGAAGCTCTCGCCACCGTTGTGCGCAATGGCGGCGAGCTTCGGCAGCTTCAGGCCGGCGATGTCGTTCGCGACCGGCGCGCGAATCGCCGAATCGAGGCTGCCTTCACGCTCGCAGGCCGCGTACACGTCCCACACGCCCAGGCCGCGATCGAGCAGCCATGCCTTCTTTCTTGCATAGCTGTCGGCGCCGGTCGGCAAAGGGTGGTCGGGCCAGACGGCTTGCAAGATCTTCCAGAACTGGTTTTGGGGATGCGCATAGTACTGCTGCTGTTCGAGCGAGCGCACACCCGGAAAGCTGCCGAGGATCAGCACGACGGTGGCGGGCGAGACGATGGGCGCGAGGCCTGTGAGCACCAGGTTGTCGGGGTCGGGTGCGGTGGATCGGTTCATGGACTGCATCTTGGCAGCACTGTCGCCGCCCACAAAAAAACCCGCCGAAGCGGGTTCTTTTCGAGGCCGCAGAGCAAGCCTTATTGCTTCTTGGCAGCCGCGTTCTCCGCCGTGCCAGGAATCTTCTCGCCAATGGCAGCACCTGTGCTGCGCATGCCGTCGGCCGTCTTGTGGCCGGCGGTTTCAACAGCGTCGCCGGTCTTGGCGGCCGCGTTCTTGGTGGCGTTGGTGGCCTTCTTGGTGGTTTTCTTGGTCGCGTTCCAAGCCTTCTTGGTGCCGCGCTCGGTCGCGTTCGCGGCCTTCTTGGTGGTGCTCTTGGTAGCGTCCCAGGCCTTTTCGGCACCGTTTTCGGTGGCGTTCACGGCCTTCTTGGTCGTGCGCTTGGTGGCATCCACTGCCTCGCTGCCGGCTTCCTTCACCTTCTCGGTGGTGGTCGGCTGGGCCGTTGCGGGTGTGGCGGCCGGGGCGGTGGTCTGTGCCACGGCGGACACGCCGATGGAGGCGAGCGCCAGGGCGAGCACGACAGGCATGTTGCGAACAAAAGATGTGGTCATGGAAGACTCCTTTTTGAGTGAAGTGTTGGAGTGACGGACTTGCCACTGTGCAAGCAACGCCACTTCGAACTTCAAGGATGACAGCAAAAACTCGCCCCATGCCACCCCAACCCCAACTCGGGACGTTGGCCTACGCAGCGTGCGGCGCGCGCTCCGACAAGGCCATCAGACTTTCAAGCTTCGGCAGCGTTTCGACCGCATTCCGGGTGGTGGCGTCGGCCAGCGCATCGATGCCGATGCCGCGCAATCCGGCCACCACTTGGGCGATGCGCGGCAGTTCGCCGGGGTCGTTCCGGCCCTGCGCTTGGCCGGCATCGCGCTCTGCCTGCGTGCGGTAGAGCCAGTGCGGCTGGATGTCGGGTGCATCCGTTTCCATCACGATCGAGGCAAGCGGCAACGTGGTCGCGAGGCGCCGCAATTGCAGCGCGCGTTCGAAGGTCACCGCGCCGCCGAAGCCGAGCTTGAGCCCGAGTTCGATGCATGCGTTGGCCTGTTGTTCGCTTCCATTGAACGCGTGCGCGATCCCTTGCCATGGCCGCCCGCCCGCCGTCTGCCGCAGATGCTTGAGCACCTTGTCGACCGAACGCCGCACATGGATGAGCACGGGTAACCCGTGCTTGCGTGCCAGTTGCAACTGAGTGTGAAAAAAGCGCTCCTGCTTCGGGCCGTCCAGGCCCTCGACGAAGTAGTCGAGCCCGATCTCGCCGACCGCCACGAGCCGGGGGTCGCCCTGTCGCGCGGTCAGCTCCGCATCGAGCCTTTCGAGGTCCGCGTCCTGCGCCTGGCCCGTGCAAAGTGGGTGGATGCCCAGCGCGTAGGCATCGCCCTGCTTGTGGGCGAGCTCCCGCACGGTCTCGAAGTTGAAGACGGCCACGGCGGGAATCACGCACAGGGAAACCCCTTGGGCCGCGGCGCGGGCACGGATCTGCGGCATCTCCGCACCGAATTCGGGCGCGTCCAGGTGGCAGTGGGTATCGACAAACGAAGCCATCGCGCCATGATGCCCGAAGGGATGCGCAGGCGCGGAAAGCGTGCTACTGTGAACTCCTTCACGCGTCTTTTTTGCCGGAGGTTCTCCGATGCGCAGGCCCGCTTTCTACAGCCGTTCGCCCCGCACGCCGCCGCCGGCCGCAGAACAAGCGGCCGATCAGACGGCGGATGCCGCGGCATCCCCGGACACGGCAGGCGCAGGTGGCACCGTGCAGCCGCCGCTCAACCGCACCGGGTGGCAACCCGGACGCAAGAGCTTCGCCCTCCTCCTCGTGCTGTGCGCGGCGCTGGTCACCGGCGGCACCGTGTGGTGGCCGCGCCAGGGCAAGGTGATCACGCAGAAAGACATCGACGCGGCCGTGCTGCGCACGATGCAGACAGCGACCCTCCCCTCTCCCGCGGCAAGAGCGGCCGACATCATCCGGCCCTCGGTCGTTCGCGTGGTGGGCTACGGCCCCGAGAAGGCCACGCCCGAAGCCAAGACCCAGAAGCGCGGCCGCAACATGGCCAAGGGCAAGCCGCCCGAGGCGCCGCTCGACGGTGCCGCGCCCGGGGAGGTCGAGCGCGGTGTCGGCACCGGCGTGGTCATCGTCGACAAGGGCGTGATTCTCACCAACCTGCACGTCGTGGCCGGCTCCGAGAAGATCAAGGTCACCTTCGCCGACGGGCTCGAAGCGGTGGCCGTCATCACCGGCGTGCAGCCCGAGAACGACCTCGCGGTGCTGCAGGCGCAGAAGATTCCCGACGACCTGATTCCCGCCGCGATGCGCTCCACCGCCGACCTGCGCCCCGGCGATCAGGTCGCGGCCGTGGGCTTTCCGTTCGGCATCGGGCCTTCGGTGTCGGCGGGCGTGGTGTCGGGCCTGAAGCGCTCGTTCCGCTCGCCCGAGGGCAAGCAGGAGCTGGGCAACCTCATCCAGTTCGACGCGGCCGCCAACCCGGGCAATTCGGGCGGCCCGCTCATCAACATGGACGGCGAGGTGCTGGGCATCGTCACCGCCATCCTCAACCCCACGCAGCAGCGCACCTTCATCGGCATCGGCTTCGCGGTGCCTATCGAGAACGCGGCCTCTGCGGCGGGTTCGCCGCCTTTCTGATTTCCTCGAAAGAAAGCCCTTCGCATGAGCACAGAGACAACTCCCATCTCGACCTTCGCCACGGCGCCTGCCACCGCCGAGCTGATGGAGCAGATCCTCTATGAGGTCAAGCGCGTGGTCGTGGGCCAGGACCGCTTTCTGGAGCGCGTGATGGTCGCTATGCTCGCGGGCGGCCACCTGCTGGTCGAAGGCGTTCCCGGTCTCGCGAAGACGCTCACCATCAAGACGCTGGCCGACACCGTGCGCGGCCATTTCAAGCGCATCCAGTTCACGCCCGACCTGGTGCCGGCCGACCTGGTGGGCACGCGCATCTACAACCAGAAGACGGGCGAATTCAGCACCTCGCTGGGCCCGGTGTTCGCCAACCTGCTGCTGGCCGATGAAATCAACCGCGCGCCGGCCAAGGTGCAGAGCGCGCTGCTCGAAGTGATGCAGGAGCGCCAGGTCACCATCGCCGGCGAAACGCACAAGGTGCCGCGCCCCTTCCTCGTGATGGCGACGCAGAACCCCATCGAGACCGAGGGCACCTACCCACTGCCCGAGGCGCAGGTCGACCGCTTCATGATGAAGGTGCTGGTCGACTACCCGAGCGACGAGGAAGAGTTCGTCATCGTCCAGCGCGTGATCGGCCCGCCGGTGGAGGCCAGCCCGGTCGCCACCACCGAGCAGCTTGCGGCGCTGCAGGCGGAGGCGCGGCGCGTGTATGTCGACCCGTCCCTCATCCAGTACGCGGTGAAGCTTGTCTCGGCCACGCGCACGCCCGAGAAGCACGGCCTGAAGGACATGCGCCGCTTCATCACCTTCGGCGCCAGCCCGCGCGCCAGCATCAGCCTCACCGAGGGCGCGCGTGCGCTTGCGCTGCTGCGCGGCCGCAGCTACGCGCTGCCAGAGGACATGACGGCGCTGGTCGCCGACGTGCTGCGCCACCGCGTGACGCTTTCCTACGAAGGCCTGTCCGAAGGCCTGACGCCGGACAGCCTGATCGAGAAGATCATGCGGGCGATCCCCGCACCACCCAAACCGCTCGAACATGAAAAGCTGGTGGCGTAAGGCCCCCGCGGCCGCGAACGACGAACGGCTTGCAACAGAAGCCGGCGGGGCCGAACGCGCGCTGCGCCGGCTCGAATGGACGGTCATTCGCCGCCTCGACGGCCTGCTGCAGGGCGACTACCGCACCCTGATGCGCGGCAGCGGGCTCGACCTGGCGGACCTGCGCGAATACCAGCACCACGACGACGTGCGCCACATCGACTGGAACGTCACCGCGCGCCTGCAGACGCCGCACGTGCGCGTCTTCACCGAAGACCGCGAGATGGCCGCCTGGTTCGTGCTGGATCTCAGCCGCTCGGTCGACTTCGGCTCGGGCCTGAAGGCCAAGCGCGAGATCTCGGCCGGCTTCGTCGGTGTGCTCGCACGGCTGCTCACGCGCCATGGCAACCGGGTCGGCGCGCTGGTCTACGGCAACGACCTCGAAGCCGTGATCCCGCCGCGCAGCGGCCGGCGCCATGTGCTGCATTTGCTGCACGCGATGGAGCGCCGCGCCGACAAGGCGGACGGCCCCGCGCAGAAAGGCATGACGCGCCTGGACGACCTGCTGAAATCCGCCGCGACGCTGATGCCGCGTCGCTCCACCGTCTTCGTCGTGTCCGACTTCCTGAGCGAGCCTGGCTGGGAGCGTCCGCTGGGCCAACTGGTGCAGCGGCATGAAGTGATCGCCGTTCGCCTCTTCGATCCGCTCGAACTCGAACTGCCTGACCTCGGCCTCGTGCCGCTGCGCGATGCCGAGACCGGCGAGCAGCTCTGGGTCGACACCCACGATGCCGGATTCCGCAAGCGCTTCGCGCGCCTGGCCGCCGAACGCGAGGCGACGCTGCGCGCCTCGCTCGCCAAGGCCGGCGTCGACGCCCTGGAGCTTTCGACCAGCGACGACCTGGTGGAAGCCATCGTTCGTTTCGCCGATCTGCGCAAGCGCCGCACGCGCGTCGGTTCAGGGGCAAGCTCGGGCAGCGTGAAGGCGGTGGCAGCATGACATTTCTCTGGCCTCAATTCCTCTGGTTGCTGGCGGCGTTGCCGCTGCTGGTGTTGCTCTATGTCTGGCTGATCCGCCGCAAGAAGAAGATGGCGGTGCGCTATGCCAGCCTCTCGATCGTGCGCGAGGCGATGGGCGCGGGCCAGAGTTTCAGAAGGCATCTTCCGCCCTTGCTGTTCCTCCTGGCCATGGCCGCCATGCTGGTGGCCGCGGCGCGGCCGATGGCGGTGGTGATGCTGCCTTCGAACCAGCAGACCATCATCCTTGCGATGGACGTCTCGGGCAGCATGCGCGCGGCCGACGTGCTGCCCAACCGGCTGGTGGCGGCGCAGGAAGCGGCCAAGAGCTTCATCAAGGATCTGCCCCGCACCGTGAAGGTGGGCATCGTCGCTTTCGCGGGCAGCGCGCAGGTGGCGCAGCTGCCCACCACCAACCACGACGACCTGGTGACCGCCATCGACAGCTTCCAGCTTCAGCGCGCCACCGCCACCGGCAACGCCATCGTGGTGTCACTCGCCACGCTGTTCCCCGATGCCGGCATCGACGTCGAGCAGTTCAGCGCACCGAGCCGCCAGCGCGGCACGCCGATCGACCAGACCGAGAAGAAGCTCAAGGACTTCACACCCGTGGCGCCCGGCTCCTTCACCTCGGCCGCGATCATCATGCTGACCGACGGCCAGCGCACCACCGGCGTCGATCCGCTCGATGCGGCCAAGGCCGCGGCCGACCGCGGCGTGCGCATCTACACGGTGGGCGTGGGCACGGTCGATGGCGAAACGATCGGCTTCGAAGGCTGGTCGATGCGCGTGCGGCTCGACGAGGAAACACTCAAGGCCGTCGCCAACAAGACCAATGCCGAGTACTTCTACGCGGGCACCGCGAACGACCTGAAGAAGGTCTACGAAACGCTGAGCTCCAAGCTCACCGTGGAGAAGAAGGAAACCGAAATCTCGGCGCTGTTCGCGCTCGGCGCGGCGGTGCTCACACTGCTGTCGGCGGGGCTGTCGCTGCTCTGGTTCAACCGGATTCTTTAGCGCTGGACTTCGACTTCGGCGCGGCCTCGAGGCCGGCGAGCACCTCGCGCAGGATTTCCTCCGACAGCGCCTCGTCGTCCACCGCGCGGGCCATCACAACGCCGCCATACATCGACGCCAGCGTGCGGATCGCATCGCCCCGCGCATTCTTCTTCGATCGCCACGGAAAGTTGCGGGCGAACCGGTCGATGACCGACTTCAGGTACGCCGTGAGCGACGCATTCACGCCTTCGCCGTTGCCCGCTTGGCCGGCGAACGCCGCGATCAAACAGCCCTCGGCGCGCGCGTCGCGGTGCTCGTGGCTCAGGTAGCTCTGCACGTAGGCGCGCATGCCCTCGGACGTTTCGCCGGCCACATCGAGATCGGCGAGCGCGGACGCGGCGGAGTGCGTGATGCACTCGGCCATCAGCGCCTCCTTCGAGTCGAAGTGGTTGTAGAAGGGCCCGTGCGTGAGGCCCGTGGTTTTCATGATCTCGCTCACGCTCACACCAAAGCCGCGCTCCTTGAACAGGCGCGAAGCCTCGGCAAGGATCTTCTGGTGCTTTTCGGCGGTTTCCGCTGCGGGGTATCGCATGTGACCTCTTTCTGTTCCGGGGTACTTCAGGACCTCGATTGACGCTAAGCATGATAACTATCATGCTTCGCCACTTCAAACATGATGGTCATCATGCTTTGAGCCACAACCCGTTGAACCAACTCTTGAATGGAATCGAAATGAGCGAACAAGCAACCCTCGGCACCGCCGTCGTCACAGGCGCATCGGCCGGCCTCGGCAAGATCTACGCGGACCGCCTGGCCCGCCGCGGCCACGACCTCGTGCTGGTGGCACGCCGCGCCGACCTGCTGGAAGAAGTCGCGACCGCCCTGCGCGCCAAGTACGGCGTGAAGGTGCAGACACTGGCGGCCGATCTGGCCGTTGCCAGCGACCTCGAGCGCGTCGTCAAGGCTGTGTCCACCGACGCGTCGATCACGCTGCTGGTCAACAACGCCGGCGTCTCGACGCTCGCGCCCGTCGCGCAGACCACGGCCGCGCAACTGCAGAGCATGCTCGACGTGAACATCAACGCCCTCGCGCACCTGAGCCATACCGCGCTCGCCGCCTTCAAGTCGCGCGACCGCGGCACGCTGGTGAACATCGGCTCGGTGCTGGGCTTTCACACGCTGCCGATCAGCAGCATCTACAGCGGCACCAAGGCCTTCGTGGTCGCGTTCACGCGCGGGCTGCAGGACGAAGTGGCGGGCACCGGCGTGAAGGTGCAACTGGTGTTGCCGGCGGCGACGGCCACCGACATCTGGGAACTCTCGGGCGTGCCGATGTCTGCGCTGGCCGAAGGCACGATCATGGCCGCCGAAGACTGTGTGGACGCGGCCCTGGCCGGCCTCGACCTGGGCGAGCCGATCACCCTGCCCTCGGTGAACGATGCGGCCCTGCTCGCGACTTTTGTCGATGCAAGCGCCAAGCTGTTCGGCGCCTCGCAGACCAGCAAGCCGGCCGCGCGCTACTTGAAGGCGGCCTGATCGGGCTCGGCCTCGGCCTTGATCGCCGCGTAGTCCGGCGACTTCACAGCGCCGATGCCTCCGAGGAAGAGATCGGCCACGATCGGGGCAATCGCCGCGTGGTCGAGCTTTCCGGTGGGCTTCATCCAGGTGAACATCCAGTTAATCATGCCGAACAGCAGCATGGTCAGTGGCTTGGCGAGGTCGTCACTCGGCGCGCCGGGCCGCAGCGCCGACACCGCGCGCGCAAAGCCCGCGACCACCTCGCGCTCCTTGTCGAGCACGCGTTCGCGGTCTTCCTCTTCGAGAAAGCGCACGTCGTCGGTGAGCACACGGTGCGCGTCCTGCGCGCCGGCGTATTCCTCGACGATGCGGTAGATGAAGCGGCGAAGGCGCTGCTCGTCCGTGTGCGTCGAGGCCTCTTCCTCTGCTACCAGCGCCGCCAGCTTCGACACGTGCGTCTCGGCGATGCTGATGAGGAGGCTGCTCTTGTCCTTGTAGTAGTGATAGAGCGTGGCCTTCGAGAGGTTGCACGCCTCGGCCACCTGGTTCATCGACGTGGCGGGATAACCCCGGCGCGCGAACAGCTGGGCGGCCTGCGCGAGGATCAGCTCGCGCTGGTCGTCGTAGGTGGCGGATCTTCCACGCGGCATCGGGTCGGGTTCCTTGGATTCAAGCGGTTGGGGACAACGCGCGATCTTGCATGAAGCACACGGCGAGTCAGCCGCGCCGCTTGGCGATGAGCGAACGCACATCGATGGCCGGCAGGCGCGGGCGGTCCGCTTCCATCTCGGCCAGCGGCGCCACTTCGCGCAGGCTCTCGAGGCTGCGCACCGTGAGCGCCTGGTAGACGTGCGTGCCTTCGAGCTTCCAGGCGATCTCGTCGTCGCTGAGCTCGCGTTTCACCTTCGCCGGAATGCCCGACACCAGCGAGCGCGCCGGGACCTTCATGCCGGCCGGAACGAAGGCGCAGGCCGCGACGATGGCCTTCTCGCCGATCTCGGCCTCGTCCATCACCACCGCGTTCATGCCCACCAGCGCATCGCGCCGCACGATGCAGCTGTGCAGGATCGCGCCGTGGCCGATGTGGCCGTTGACCTCCACCACCGTGTCGTTGTCGGGAAAGCCGTGGATGCAGCAGTGGTCCTGCACATTGGAGCCCTCCTCCAGCACGATGCGGCCGAAGTCGCCGCGCAGGCTCGCCAAGGGGCCGACATAACAGTTGGGGCCGACGATCACGTCGCCGATCAGCACGGCGCTGGGGTGCACGTAGGCGCTCGGGTCGACGACGGGAATCACGCCGTCGATGGAATAGCTGGGCATTCGGTCGGTCTCCTTTTTTTGGGGGGACTCAGGGTTTGCCCTGAATCGACCCGCTTGTGCCGGGATTGCGGTCAATCCTAAAATCAACCGAACGGTCGGTCAATAGTGTTTACTAGCCGATTCGTACCCACACAAGGATGAAAGACACGCCATGTCGGAACCTTTAGTTCTCGTTAGCAACGCCGGTGCCGTCCGCACGCTGAGCCTCAACCGCCCCGCGGCGCTCAACAGCTTCACGACCGGGCTGCATGCCGAATTGATGGCGGCGCTCGAATCGGCGGCCAGGGACGACAGCGTGCGCTGCGTCGTGCTCACCGGTGCCGGCCGTGCCTTCTGCGCCGGGCAAGACCTCGCCGATCCGTCGGTCGCTCCCGACCCCACACCCGGCGCGGCGCCCAAGGACCTGGGCCACGTCATCTCCACTTACTACGCCCCGCTGGTCGCGCGCCTGCGCTCGATGCCGGTGCCGGTTGTCGCCGCCGTGAACGGCGTTGCCGCCGGAGCGGGCGCCAACCTCGCGCTGTGCTGCGACCTCGTCGTGGCCGGCCGCTCGGCCAGCTTCATCCAGGCCTTCACCAAGATCGGCCTCGTGCCCGACACCGGCGGCACCTGGCTCTTGCCACGCCTCGTGGGCTCGGCGCGCGCGCTAGGCATCGCGATGCTCGGCGACAAGCTCCCTGCGGAAGAAGCCGCGCGCATCGGCCTGATCTGGCAGTGCGTAGACGACGCGGCATTGGCCGACACGGCCGCCGCACTCGCATCCAAGCTCGCCGCGATGCCGACCCGCGCCCTCGTCGCGACCCGCCAGGCGATGGCTGCTGCGCAGGACTTGGACCTCGACGCGGCGCTCGCCGAAGAAGCCCGCATCCAGCGCGAGATGGGCAACGCCAACGACTACCGCGAAGGCGTCGAAGCCTTCCGCGCCAAGCGCGCGCCCGTTTTCAAGGACCGCTGAGTCATGACCGAACCCACCCGCACACCGCAGCAGACGGCCGAGTACGTCCGCGACGGCATGCTCGCCAACGACAACGCCACCAAGGGCCTGGACATGCGCATCGTCGAGGTCGGCCCCGGCCAGGCCACCATAGAGATGCGCGTTCGCCCCGACATGCTCAACGGCCACGCCACCTGCCATGGCGGCTTCATGGCCACGCTGGCCGACTCGACCTTCGCCTTCGCCTGCAACTCGTACAACGAGCTGACCGTGGCCTCGGGCTTCTCGATCGACTTCATCGCCCCCGCGCGCGAAGGCGATGTGCTCACCGCGCGCTGCCACGAGGTCTCCAAGGCCGGCCGCACCGGCGTGTACGACACCGAAATCACCAACCAGCGCGGCGAGCGCATCGCGATGTTCCGCGGCCGTTCGTACACCGCCAAGGGCCGCCCCGCCGTTCCTGCCGTCCCTGCCTGAACGAAGAGACAAGAAGACCACCATGACCGCCCGACACCCCGCCCCCGGCGAACTCGACCTTATCGAAACCGCGAGCCGCGACGAGATCACGGCTCTGCAACTCACGCGCCTGCGCGCCACGCTGCAGCGCGCCTACGACAACGTGCCGCACTACCGCAAGGCCTTCGATGCGAAGGGCGTGCACCCCGACGATCTGAAGTCGCTCGCCGACCTGTCGAGGTTTCCGTTCACGGTGAAGAGCGACCTGCGCGACAACTACCCCTTCGGCATGTTCGCCGTGCCGCGCGAAAACGTGGCGCGCATCCATGCCTCGTCGGGCACCACCGGCAAGCCGACGGTGGTCGGCTACACGCTGAAAGACATCGACACCTGGGCCGATCTCGTCGCCCGCTCCATCCGCGCAGCGGGCGGACGGCCCGGCGACATGGTGCATGTGTCGTACGGCTACGGCCTCTTCACCGGGGGCCTCGGCGCGCACTACGGCGCCGAGCGCGCGGGCTGCACCGTCATTCCGATGTCGGGGGGGCAGACCGAGAAGCAGGTGCAGATCATCCAGGACTTCAAGCCGAACATCATCATGGTCACGCCCAGCTACATGCAGGTGATCATCGAGCAGTTCGAGCGCCAGGGCCTCGACGCGAAAGACAGCTCGCTGAAGATCGGCATCTTCGGCGCCGAGCCGTGGACCGAGGCGATGCGCCGCGACATCGAGGCCAAGGCCGGCATCGACGCGGTCGACATCTACGGCCTCTCCGAAGTGATGGGCCCCGGCGTCGCGAGCGAATGCGTCGAGAGCAAGGACGGCCCGGTGATCTGGGAAGACCACTTCTATCCCGAGATCATCGACCCCGAAACCGGCGAGCTGAAAGCCGACGGCGAAGAAGGCGAACTGGTCTTCACGTCGCTGAGCAAAGAGGCGATGCCGATCATTCGCTACCGCACACGGGACCTCACGCGCCTGTTGCCGCCCACCTCGCGTTCGTTCCGCCGCATGGGCAAGATCGTCGGGCGCAGCGACGACATGATGATCATCCGCGGCGTGAACGTCTTCCCCACGCAGGTCGAGGAGATCGTGCTCGCGCACAAGAGCCTGTCGGGCCTCTACCAGGTGCACGTGAGCCGTGTCGACAAGCTCGACCAGGTCGAGGTCCACTGCGAACTCAACCCCGCCGACGCCGCCTCGGCCGACCGCACCGCCGTCGGCGAATGGGTGCAGCACCGCGTGAAGACGCTCATCGGCATTTCGACGCGCGTGGTGGTTCACGCGCCTGACGAGATGGAACGCACACAGACCGGCAAGGCACGCCGCGTGATCGACACGCGCCCGCGCTGAATCCCCCACACACGAAAGGACACGCACATGTACACCCAGGCCATGGACACCATGGGCAAGGACGCAGGCGACGGCAAGAAGGCCGTGCGTTCCGCCGACGAGATGCGGCTCGAGGAGCGCTTCGACGCGCAGATCGACGCCGGCGAATTCATCGAGGCGAAGGACTGGATGCCCGAGCACTACCGCAAGACGCTGGTGCGGCAGATCAGCCAGCACGCGCACTCCGAAATCGTCGGCATGCTGCCCGAGGGCAACTGGATCAGCCGCGCGCCGACGTTGAAGCGCAAGGCGATCCTCCTGGCCAAGGTGCAGGACGAAGGCGGCCACGGGCTCTACCTGTATGCCGCCGCCGAGACACTGGGCACCTCGCGCGACCAGATGTTCGATGCGCTGCACAGCGGCAAGGCCAAGTACAGCTCGATCTTCAACTACCCCACCCTCACCTGGGCCGACATGGGCACCATCGGCTGGCTGGTCGACGGCGCGGCCATCATGAACCAGGTGCCGATCTGCCGCTGCTCGTATGCACCGTATGCGCGCGCCATGATCCGCATCTGCCGCGAGGAGAGCTTTCACCAGCGCCAGGGCTACGAGGCCCTGCTCACCATGATGACCCACGGCACCGACGCGCAGAAGGCGATGGTGCAGGACGCGGTCAACCGCTGGTGGTGGCCCTCGATCATGATGTTCGGCCCGCCCGACGACCAATCGCCCAACAGCGCGCAATCGATGCGCTGGGGCATCAAGCGCTTCAGCAACGACGAGTTGCGCCAGAAGTTCATCGACGCCGCCGTCGAACAGGCCGCCATCCTCGGCGTGACCCTGCCCGACCCCGATCTCAAGTGGAACGAAGAGCGCCAGGCGCACGACTTCGGCGCCATCGACTGGAGCGAGTTCTGGCGCGTGGTGGGCGGCGACGGCCCCTGCAACCGCGAGCGCCTGCAGGCGCGCGTCGACGCCTGGGAAGACGGCGAATGGGTCCGCGAAGCCGCGATGGCCCACGCCAACAAACAACCGATGAAGGAGGCCGCATGAGCGCCGATACAACCAAACAAGAGTGGCCCCTGTGGGAAGTGTTCGTGCGCAGCAAGGCGGGCCTGGACCACAAGCACTGCGGCAGCCTGCACGCGGCCGATTCGAAGATGGCGATCCAGATGGCGCGCGACGTGTACACGCGCCGCCAGGAAGGCAGCAGCATCTGGGTGGTGCGCTCCGAGCAGATCGTGGCGAGCGACCCGGGCGAGAAGGACATGTACTTCGATCCGGCCGAAGACAAGGTCTACCGCCATCCGACCTTCTACGCGCTGCCCAAGTCCGTGGACCACATGTGAGCGGCCATTGACGGGACCACCATGCAAGCATCGATCGAACTGAACCGCACGCCCGCCGTGCAATACCTGCTGCGCATCGGCGACACCTGCTTGGTGCTCTCGCAGCGCCTGGGCGAATGGTGCGGCCATGCGCCCGTGCTGGAAGAAGACATCGCGATGGCCAACATCGCGCTCGACCTCGTCGGCCAGGCCCGCGCGCTGCTCACGCATGCCGGCAAGCTCGAGGGCGTTGGCCGCGCGCACGACGAAGACCAGCTCGCCTACCTGCGCGACGAACGCGACTACTTCAACCTCACGCTGGTCGAGCTGCCGCGCGGCGACTTCGCTTTCGCCGTGCTGCGCAACACCATGGTCGCCACGCTGCTCAAGCTGCTGTGGCAGCGTCTCGCGGCATCGAGCGATGCGGAAGTGGCCGCCATCGCCGGCAAGGCGGTGAAGGAAGCGCGCTACCACCAGCAGCACTCGGCCGACTGGGTCGTGCGCCTGGGCGACGGCACCGATGAATCGCGCCGCCGCACCGAGAAGGCGTTGAAGCAGCTCTGGCTCTATGTGCCTGAACTCTTCGAGAGCGACGCAGTGGACGCTGAAGCCAGCGCCAGCGGCCTCGGCCCCGCATGGAGCGAACTGCGCGAGCCGTGGCACGCCGAGATGCAGCAGGTGCTCGATGCGGCTGGCCTCCCGATGCCCAAGGAGGCCGCCTTCCGCAGCACGGGCAAGCAGGGCGTGCACAGCGAGCACATGGGCTACATCCTCACGGAAATGCAGCACCTGCAGCGCAGCTTTCCCGGAGGCGTGTGGTGACTGCAGACGCGATGACCGCTTCGCGCATCGATGCGGCGTGGGCCGTTCTGCACACCGTGCTCGACCCCGAAGTGCCGGCCGTGTCGGTCTGCGACCTGGGCATCGTGCGCGAAGTGATCGAGCACGACGACGGGCTGGAGATCGTGCTCACGCCGACGTACTCCGGCTGCCCCGCGACCGAAGCCATCGAGCACGACGTGCTGGCCGCCATCGAGCAGGCCGGCCTCGGCCGTGCACGCGCAACGCTGCGCCGCGCGCCTGCATGGACGAGCGACTGGATCAGCGACGAAGGCCGCGCCAAGCTCAAGGCCTACGGCATCGCGCCGCCGGCGCACCTCACACCCGAAGTCGCCGCCAACACCGCGATGCCGATCAAGCTCTTCGGCCGCATCGCCGGCGAACGCATCGCCTGCCCGCGCTGCGCGAGCGAGCGCACCGAACGCCTCTCGGCCTTCGGCTCCACCGCCTGCAAGGCCCTGTACCGCTGCATGGCCTGCCGCGAGCCTTTCGAACACTTCAAGCCAATCTGAGACATCCCCCACGATGAGCACCCTCTTCCACCCCCTGCGCGTGAAGGCCATCGAGCCCGACACGCACGAGGCCGTCATCGTCTCGTTCGAGGTGCCGGTCGACCTGCAGGAAGTCTTCGGCTTCACGCAGGGCCAGTACCTCACGCTGCGCCACGACATCGACGGCCAGGACCTGCGCCGCTCCTATTCGATCTGCGCGGGCCTGGACGACGGCGAGCTGCGCGTCGGCGTGCGCAAGGTGCGCGGCGGCGTGTTCTCCAACTGGATCAACGCGAACCTGCAGCCCGGCGACACCCTGCAGGTGATGGCACCGCAGGGCCGCTTCTTCGTGCCGATCGAGCCGGCCTCGGCCCGGCACCACGTCGGCATCGCGGGCGGCAGCGGCATCACGCCGATCCTCTCGATCATGAAGACGGTGCTGGCGCGCGAACCAGCGAGCCGCTTCACGCTGATCTATGGCAACCGGCAGCTTCAGTCCACGATGTTCAAGGAAGAGATCGAGGACCTGAAGAACCGCTACATGACGCGCCTCGTGCTGCTGCACGTGTTCTCCGACGAGCACACCGATTCGCCGCTGGGCTTCGGCGTGATGAACCGCGAGAAGATCGGCGAGTTCCTGCAGTCGGTGGTGCCGGCCAAGCGCATCGACCACGTGTACGTGTGCGGCCCGTTCCAGATGAACGACGAGGCCGAGGCCGCGCTGCTTGCAGCCGGCGTGCCCGAGGACCGCATCCACATCGAGCGCTTCGGCGTGGCCCTGCCCTCGACGTCCTCCTCCGGGCAGGTTGGCGCCGTGGTGCACGAGCCGCAGCCCGGCGACGCCAAGCAGGCCCGCATCACCATCGTGCGCGACGGCCTGCAGCGCGAGATCACCTTCACCGAAGGCCAGCCCAGCATCCTCGATGCGGCATCCGCGGCCGGGCTCGAAGTGCCGTTCTCGTGCACCTCCGGCGTGTGCGGCACCTGCCGCGCGAAGTGCGTGGACGGGGAAGTCCGCATGGAAAGAAACTTCGCGCTCGACAAGAATGAAGTGGCCGCCGGGTTCGTGCTGACCTGCCAGGCCCATCCCCTCACCGACCGTGTCACCTTGTCCTTCGACGAGCGTTGACACCTCGGTCAAACAACGATTTTTCAACCCGGAGACAAGACCCAATGAAATTCTTCTTCCAGCCCCTTCTGATCGCCGCGCTGTGCGCCACCGCCGCCGCGGCGTGGGCCGACGTCAATGTCGGCGTGACGGTGTCGGCCACCGGCCCGGCCGCCTCGCTAGGCATTCCCGAGAAGAACACCATCGCGCTGATGCCCAAGACCATCGGCGGCCAGAAGATCAACTACATCGTGCTGGACGATGCCTCCGACACCACCGCGGCCGTGGCCAACACCCGCAAGCTGATCGCCGAGAACAAGGTCGACATCGTGCTGGGCTCCACCACCACGCCCAACTCGCTCGCGATGATCGACGTGGTGAGCGAAGCCAAGGTGCCCATGATCTCCATCGCCGCCTCGGCCCGCATCATCGAGCCGATGGATGCGAAGAAGAAGTGGGTCTTCAAGACGCCGCAGAACGACATCATGATGTCCCTCGCCATCGCCGAGCACATGGCGGCCAACGGCGTGAAGACGGTCGCCTACATCGGCTTCTCCGATGCGTATGGCGAAGGCTGGTCGGAAGAATTCGCCAAGGCCGCGGCGCTCAAGAAGATCACCGTGGTCGCCAACGAGCGCTTCTCGCGCAGCGACACCTCGGTGACCGGCCAGGCGCTGAAGATCATGGCCGCCAAGCCCGACGCCGTGCTGGTCGGGGGCTCGGGCACGCCCGCCGCACTGCCGCAGAAGACGCTCAAGGAGCGCGGCTACACCGGCAAGATGTACCAGACGCACGGCGTGGCGAATTCCGACTTCCTGCGCGTGGGCGGCAAGGATGTGGAAGGCACCTTCCTGCCCGCAGGCCCCGTGCTCGTGGCCGCCCAGCTGCCTGCCGACAACCCGGTGAAGAAGTCCGCGCTGGCCTACGTGACGGCCTATGAAGCGGCCAACGGCAAGGGCACCGTGTCGACCTTCGGCGCGCATGCATGGGACGCGGGCCTCTTGATGACCTCCGCAGTTCCGGTCGCGCTGAAGAAGGCGCAGCCGGGCACGCCGGAGTTCCGCGCGGCGTTGCGCGATGCGCTGGAACAGGTCAAGGAAGTGTCGGGCGCGCATGGCGTGTTCAGCATGACCGAGAAGGACCACCTGGGCCTGGACCAACGCGCGCGCGTGATGGTGAAGATCGAGAACGGCGCCTGGAAATACCAGCCTTGATGTCTTGACCTTGCTCCCTTCCCCTCCGGGGGAGGGCAGGGGTGGGGGCACGACGGCACACGGCAAGGCACTGCGCCGAACAAGGGCCGCTTGCCCCCATCCCAACCTTCCCCAAGAGGGGGAAGGAGCCATACGGTGCAGCGACTGATTCGATAAACGGGCCAAGCCCGAAGGTTTTCTTATGGATTTGCAGATCGCCCTGTTGTTGGGGCAGGACGGCATCGTCAACGGTGCCGTCTACGGATTGATGGCGCTCGCCCTCGTGCTGGTGTTCTCGGTCACGCGCGTCATCTTCATTCCCCAGGGCGAGTTCGTCGCCTTCGGGGCGCTCTCGATGGCGATGCTGCAGGCCGGCCGCGTTCCGGCCACGCTGTGGCTCTTGCTTGCGCTCGCGGTAACGGTGCTGATCGTAGAGTTCTGGCGCTGGAAGCGCGGCGCGGTGGTCGACTGGG
Organism: Variovorax sp. W1I1; assembly: GCF_030815625.1. Taxonomy (NCBI): domain Bacteria; kingdom Pseudomonadati; phylum Pseudomonadota; class Betaproteobacteria; order Burkholderiales; family Comamonadaceae; genus Variovorax; species Variovorax sp. W1I1. Next base: position 4,672,751 of record NZ_JAUSWZ010000001.1, read on the forward strand.
CCTCGGCGCTCGCCTGGTGCGTGGTGCTGCCGCTGGCCGCCGCCGCACTGGTGCTGCTGCTCAAGCCGACCTCGATGGCGGGTCAGACACTCACCACGCTCGTCCTCATCACGCCGCTCGGCCCGCTGCTCTACCGCCTGGCCTATCGGCCGCTGGCGGATGCCAACGTGCTGATGCTGCTGATCGTCTCGGTCGCGCTGCACGGCGTGCTCGTGGGCTTGGGCCTGCTCTTCTTCGGCGCCGAGGGTTCGCGCACCACGGCCTTCTCCGATGCGCGCTTCGACATCGGCGGCATCCCGGTCAGCGGGCAATCGCTGGTGGTCGTCGGTGTCACGCTGCTGCTGGTGATCGCGATGTTCCTGTTCTTCGGACGCTCGATGGTCGGCAAGGCATTGCGCGCGACCGCCATCAACCGCGTCGGCGCGCGGCTCTCGGGCATTCCGACCGAACTCTCGGGTGACTTGAGCTTCGCGCTCGCGGCGCTCATCGGCGCGGTGTCGGGCCTGCTCATCGCACCGCTCACCACCGTGTACTACGACACCGGCTTCCTCATTGGCCTCAAGGGCTTCGTCGCGGCCATCGTCGGCGGGCTCGCGAGCTATCCGCTGGCGCTGGTCGGCGCGCTGCTGGTCGGGCAGCTCGAAGCCTTCGCCTCTTTCTGGGCCAGCCCGTTCAAGGAAGTGCTGGTCTTCACTTTGATCATTCCCGTGCTGTGGTGGCGTTCGCTGCGCAGCCATCATGTGGAGGACGAGGAATGAGCTCGCCATCCAACAACATCGCCGTCAACGCGCCACCCGCCGGCAAGCCGCTGGTCACGCCGCGCCAACTCACGCTGGTCTTGGTCGTCGCGCTCGCGCTGGCATGGGGCTTCCTGCCCGAGTTCACCGTGTCCGTGCTGAGCAACATCGGGCTCTATGCGCTGGTCGCCGCGGGGCTGGTGATGCTCACCGGCGTGGGCGGCATGACCTCGTTCGGCCAGGCTGCGTTCGTCGGCATGGGCGCGTACGCCACGGCGTGGATCTGCACATCGCCTACCGCCGCCGCATGGATGGGCGGCGCGGTGAGCCCCGCGCTGCTGCCGTGGGCGGGCCTCGCATTGGGCCTGGTCTTCACCTTCGCGCTCGCCTGGGCGCTGGGTGCGGTCACGCTCAAGCTGCAGGGCCACTACCTGCCGCTGTGCACCATCGCCTGGGGCCTGAGCCTTTACTACCTGTTCGGCAACATGGAGTTCCTGGGCGGGCAGACCGGCATCACCGGCGTGCCGCCGCTGGTGGTTGCCGGCGTGTCGCTCGCCACGCCGCGTGCCTTGGGCGTGGTGATCTGGGGCGTGCTGCTGCTCGCGCTGTGGGCGATGCACAACCTCCTCGATTCCCGCGAAGGCCGCGCCATTCGCGCGCTCAAGGGCGGGCGGCTGATGGCCGAGTCGATGGGCGTGGATACCGCGCGCCACCGCATCAAGCTCTTCGTGCTGGCCGCGCTGCTCGCGGCAGTGTCGGGCTGGCTCTATGCGCACCTGCAGCGCTTCGTGAACCCCACGCCCTTCAATCTGAACATCGGCATCGAGCTCCTGTTCATGGCGGTAGTCGGCGGCGCGGGTCACCTGTGGGGCGCGGTGCTCGGCGCGGCGCTCATCACGCTGCTGAAGGAAAAGCTGCAGGACGTGCTGCCCGCGCTGCTGGGCACGAGCGGCAACTTCGAGGTGATCGTGTTCGGCCTCCTGATGCTCTTCGTGCTGCAGCGTTTTGCCGACGGGCTCTGGCCCACGCTCTCGCGGCTCGCGAGCCGATGGGTGCGCAACGAGGCGCCGAAGGCTGCGCTCGCGGCGTCGAAGGCCGCGCCTGCGCAACTCGCTCAGCGCACGCTGCCCGCATCGGGCGAACTGCTGCTCGAAGCCAGCGACGTGAGCAAGCGTTTCGGCGGCCTCGTCGCCAACAACGCGATCTCGATGACGCTGAAGGCCGGCGAAATCCATGCGCTGATCGGACCGAACGGCGCGGGCAAGAGCACCTTCTTCAACATGATCTCGGGCGTGGACGACCCGAGCTCGGGCGTGGTGCGGCTCTCCGGCCAGTCGATGGCGACCAAGCCTTCGCGTGCCTTCGCCGCGCTCGGCCTCGGCCGCACCTTCCAGCACGTGCGCCTGCTCGGGCAGCGCAGCGTGGTCGAGAACGTCGCGCTTGGCGCCCACCTGCGCGCCAAGCGCGGCTGGCTCGCCGCGATGCTGCGGCTGGACCGTGCCGAAGAAGCGGCGCTGATGGCCGAAGCCCGCCGCCAGATCGAACGCTGCGGCCTCGGCGCGCATGCCGACACGCCGGCCGCATCGCTCTCGCTGGGCCAGCAGCGTGTGGTCGAAATCGCACGCGCCCTCGCCGGTCAGCCTTCGGTGCTGCTGCTCGACGAACCCGCCGCAGGCCTGCGCCACCTGGAAAAGCGCGCGCTCTCCGTGCTGCTGAGCCAGCTGCGCGCCGAGGGCCTGGGCATCCTCGTGGTGGAGCACGACATGGAATTCGTGATGAACCTGGCCGACCGCATCACGGTGCTGGAGTTCGGCACCGTCATCGCCACGGGAACGCCGGCCGAAGTGCAGGCCAATCCGCGCGTGCTCGAGGCCTACCTCGGCGGCGCCGACGACGAACTGCTGGAAGACGCACGATGAGCCACCCCCTGCTTCAACTGGATGACTTCTGCGTCGCCTACCGCACCGTCGAGGCGGTGCACAGCGTGCGCCTGCATGTGAACGAAGGCGAGATCGTCACCGTCATCGGCCCCAACGGCGCGGGCAAGACCACGCTCTTGTGCGCGGCGATGGGCCTTCTGCCCTCCACCGGCGCGCTCACGCTTTCCGGCGAACGCATCGCGCGCCCCGGCGTTGAGACCATGGTGGCGCGCGGCGTGGCGCTGGTGCCCGAGCGGCGTGAGCTGTTCGGCGAGATGTCGGTCGAAGACAACCTGCTGCTCGGCGGCTTCTACCAATGGCGCAAGGGCAAGCGCGACCAGCGCGCGCGCATGGAGGAAGTGTTCGAGATCTTCCCGCGCCTGCGCGAGCGCAAGCCGCAGCTGGCCTCCACGCTCTCGGGCGGCGAACGCCAGATGCTGGCCATCGGCCGTGCGCTGATGGCGCGCCCGCGCCTCCTGATGCTCGACGAACCCTCGCTTGGCCTCGCGCCGCTGGTCGTGCGCGAAGTGCTGCGCGTGGTCTCGCAACTGCGAAGCCATGGCGTCTCGGTGCTGCTCGTGGAGCAGAACGCGCGCGCCGCGCTGCAGGTGGCCGACCGGGCGTATGTGCTGGAGATGGGCGACGTGGCGCTGGAAGGCAATGCACGCGACCTGCTGCACGACCAAAGAATCATCGACACCTACCTGGGCATCGGCAACAAACACTGAACCCGCCTTGCTCTCCCGTCTTTCTCCCTCCCCTTCCGGGGGAGGGCTGGGGTGGGGGCACGACGGCATTTGATGAAGCACTGCGCCGAACGAACGCCGCTTGCCCCCATCCCAGCCTTCCCCCGGAAGGGGAAGGAGCCAATACAAAGCCAAAGGACACCTTCATGACCACCCTTCAAAGCTACATCGCCGGCCGCTGGATCGGCAAGGAAAGCGCGCAGCAACTGCGCAGCGCCATCAACGGCAAGCCCGTCGCGAGCACGCATGCCGAAGCCATCGACTTCGCCGAAGCGCTGCAGTACGCGCGCCGCACCGGCATTCCCGCGCTCATGAAGCTCGACTTCCAGCAGCGCGCCGAACGCCTGAAGGCGCTGGCCAAGTACCTCGCCGCGAACAAGGAAACGCTCTACGCGGTCTCGGCCCACACCGGTGCCACGCGCGCCGACAGCTGGATCGACATCGAAGGCGGCGCCGGCACGCTGAGCGCCTACGCCGGCATCGGCTCCAACGAGCTGCCTTCGGGCAACCTCGTGCATGAAGGCCCGGCCTTCCCGCTCGGCAAGAAGGGCGGCTTCGCGGGCACGCACATCCTCGTGCCGCGCGGCGGCGTGGCGGTGCACATCAACGCCTTCAACTTTCCGGTGTGGGGCCTGCTCGAGAAATTCGCGCCCAGTTTTCTCGCGGGCATGCCGTGCATCGGCAAACCCGCCTCGGCCACCAGCTACCTCACCGAGGCTGCAGTGCGCCTCATCGTGCAGTCGGGCATCCTCCCCGAGGGCAGCCTGCAACTGGTGATCGGCGGCACGGGCGACCTGCTCGACCGTCTCGAAGGACCGGACGTGGTCACCTTCACCGGTTCGGCCGACACCGCGGCCAAGCTGCGTGTGCATCCGAACATCGTTCGCCAGTCGATCCCGTTCAACGCCGAGGCCGACTCGCTCAACTGCGCGATTCTCGCGCCCGACGTGACGCCAGACGACGAGGAGTTCGATCTCTTCGTGAAGGAAGTGGCGCGCGAGATGACGACCAAGGCCGGCCAGAAGTGCACCGCGATCCGCCGCGCGATCGTGCCGCGCCAGCACCTCGATGCGGTGGCCGAGCGCCTGCGCGCGCGGCTCGCGAAAACGGTCATTGGCGATCCGTCGCGCGAAGAAGTGCGCATGGGCGCCCTCGCCTCGCACGCGCAGCAGGCCGATGTGGCCGAGCGCGTGGCCACGCTCCTGCAGGGCGCCGAGCTGGTCTACGGCGAGCGCGACGGCTTCTCGCCCGTGGGCGACGGCGTCGCCGAAGGCGCCTTCTTCGCGCCCACGCTGCTCTTGAGCCGCAAGCCCCTCGAACACGATGCGGCGCACGACGTCGAGGCCTTCGGCCCCGTCAGCACGCTTATGCCGTATGACGGCATCGACGAAGCCCTCGCGCTGGCCGCACGCGGCCGCGGCAGCCTCGTCGGCACGCTGGTCACGCGCGATCCGGCCATCGCGGCCAGGGCGATTCCGGTCGCTGCCGCATGGCATGGCCGCCTGCTGGTGCTCGACCGCGAAGCCGCCACCGAATCGACCGGCCACGGCTCGCCGCTGCCGCAACTCAAGCACGGCGGCCCCGGCCGCGCGGGCGGCGGCGAAGAGCTGGGCGGCCTGCGCGCGGTGAAGCACTACCTGCAGCGCGCCGCGGTGCAGGGCTCGCCGACGATGCTGGCCGCGATCACCGGCGAGCACGTGCGCGGTGCGGCCGTGCGCGAGAGCGAGGTGCATCCGTTCCGCAGCTACTTCGAAGACCTGCGCATCGGCGACTCGCTGCTCACCCACCGCCGCACCGTCGGCGAGGCCGACATCGTGGCCTTCGGCGGCATCTCGGGCGACTATTTCTACATGCACTTCGACGAAGTGGCGGCCAAGGAGTCGCCCTTCGGCAAGCGCATCGCGCACGGCTACTTCGTGCTGTCGGCGGCGGCGGGCCTGTTCGTCTCGCCCGCGCCGGGCCCGGTGCTCGCCAACTACGGCCTGGACACGCTGCGCTTCGTCAAGCCCGTGGGCATCGGCGACACCATCCGCGCGCGCCTCACCTGCAAGCGCAAGATCGACCGCAACAAGAAGGACGCGAGCGGCCAGGGCCAGGGCGTGGTGGCATGGGATGTCGAGGTGACGAACCAGGACGGCGATGTGGTGGCAAGCTACGACATCCTGACTCTCGTCTCCAAGAAACCGGAAGGAACCTGATGTTCGATCTCACAGGAAAAGTCGCGCTCGTCACCGGCGGCAACGGCGGCATCGGCCTCGGCATGGCGCAAGGCCTCGCGAAGGCCGGCGCGCGTGTCGTCGTCGCGGCGCGCAATGCACAGAAGTCGGCTGCCGCGGTCGAGGCGCTCAAGGCATTGGGCAGCGACAGCTTCGCGCTCGAACTCGACGTGACCAGCGAAGCGTCGGTGCAGAAGGCGTTCGACGAAGCCGTCGCGCGCTGCGGCCGGCTCGACATCCTCGTCAACAACGCCGGCACCACGGTGCGCAAGCCGGTCGACCAGCTCGCGCTCGCCGAATGGCACCAGGTGATGGACACCAACCTCACGAGCGCCTTCCTCTGCAGCCGCGCCGCGCATCCGCATCTTCAGCGCGCGGGCGGCGGCAAGATCATCAACATCGGCTCGATGATGTCGATCTTCGGCGCGCCCTATGCGCCGGCCTATGCCGCGAGCAAGGCGGGCATCGTGCAGCTCACCAAGTCGACCGCGCTCTCGTGGGCGGCCGACAACATCCAGGTCAACGCGATCCTGCCCGGCTGGTTCGAGACCGAACTCACCGACGGCGCGCGCAGCCAGATTCCGGGCCTGTACGACCGCGTGGTGGCCCGCGCCGCCGCCGGCCGCTGGGGCCAGCCGGCCGACATCGCCGGCACCGCGGTGTTCCTCGCGAGCCCCGCGTCGGACTACGTGACGGGCACGGCCATCCCGGTCGACGGCGGGTTTTCTATCTCTGGCTGAAGACGGGCGGCCCGTGTAGATTCGGCCGCCATGCTCTTCTGGTTCCAGATCTTCCTTTTCGTCGCCGGCACTGCCGCGCTGCTCTATGTCTCGCGCGGGCCGCTGCAGCAGCCCGGCTCGCATGGCTTCTATCGCTTCTTCGCGTGGGAATGCATGCTGGTGCTGATCGTCGTAAACCTGCCGGTGTGGCATGTCGATCCGTTCTCGGCAACGCAGATCGTCTCGTGCGTATTTCTCGCGCTGTCGATCTGGCTGCCGATCCACGCGGTGCGCCTGCTCAAGGCACAGGGCAAGCCCAGTGATGCGCGCAACGACGATCCGGCCCTCTACGGTTTCGAGAAGACCTCCTCGCTTGTGACCTCGGGCGCCTTCCGCTACATCCGCCACCCGATGTACACCGCGCTGATGCTGCTGGCCTGGGGCGCCTTTCTCAAGCAGTTCACCTGGCTCACGCTGGCGCTGGTGCTGGCGGCCACGCTGCTCTTGGTGCTGACGGCGCTGCGCGACGAGAAGGAATGCATCGCGCATTTCGGCGACAGCTACCGCGACTACATGCGCGGCACGCGGCGCTTCATTCCGTTCCTCGTGTGATGAGAGCCGCAACCGTGCATCGGGTCGTGCTGGCACTCTGGGCTGCGGTTGCACTCGTCTCCCTGGGCGGATGTGTGTTGGCGCCCGCCGTCGTGCGCGCCTCGCAGCAGCCGTATCACAACAGGATGGATGCGCTCGAAGAGCGCTACGTGCAACTGCGGGCCGAGCGCAAGAACCTGGTCACTGCGCTGGAGGGCGTCTCCGCGGAAGAAGGCGCGCCGCAGCGGGAGCGACTGGCGGCGGTGAACGCTGAAATCCGGGAGGTTGCCTTGCAGCTCGATCTGCCGGTCTCCAACAAGTAGCTGCCCCTTGTGGCGCATCCTCGTGGCACCTGCGCCGCGCGAGCCTGGCGCATCACCCTGAGAGTCAGAGTTGCACCGGCGGCAGCGGCCGCGCATCCACCGCCTCGCCATCGACGATGAAGTGCCCACCCGCGACGTGATGCAGCGTGCGCAGCTCGTTGTGGCCGGTGAAGTTCCAGCGCCCGTCGGCGAACACGCGCGCATCGGCCTGTGCGGCGATCACCTCTCCGAGGAAGAGGTCGTAGCGCTCCTGGATCGGCGGCTCGGGCAAGAGGCGGCATTCGAGCCATGCGGCGCAGCCTTCGAGCAATGGCGCATCGGTCGCGGTGCCTGCGAAGGTCTGAAGGCCGTAGGCCGCGAACTTGTCGCGTCCGGACTGTTCGACGATCTCGCGGCCCGAGCTGTTGCCCAGCGCTTCGGTCAGGTCGAGCTGCGCGCGCACCGGCACCTGCAGCGCGAAGGTGCCCGCGCCTTCTAGCAGCACGCGCGTCCAGGTGCTCTTGTCGAGCACCACCGCCACCTTGGGCGGATCGAAATCCAGCGGCATCGCCCACGCGGCCGCCATGATGTTGCGCTGGCCGCCGTGCGCCGCGCTCACGAGGACCGTGGGGCCGTGGTTGAGCAGGCGGTAGGCCTTGGCGAGCGGGACGGGGCGGCGATGCGAAGACGAGGAGGCGTTCATGAAGTCGTCGGAAAATGAAGCAGGAACTGAGGCCGAAGCGGCGGCAAGCGTCGCACAAAGCCCGCCCTTCGTCATCTTCTGCCCGGAGCGCCCCTTCATGGAACCCTCGAAAGCCAGCTACACCGCCCTCGTCACCTCGCTGATGCGCGCGGTTCACACGCGCAGCGATCCCGCACCGCTGCTGAACGACCCGTGGGGCGACCGCCTCGTGCCCGAGGCGGTGCAGGCCGGCCTGCGCGAGCGGGCGATGGCACGGCTGGACCCCGCACTGCGCGCCGAAGCCGCGCCCGCCAGGGTGCTGGATGCCGCGATGCGCGCGAACGCGGCCTATCCCGGCGTCATCCTGCGAAGCCGCTACACCGAAGACATGCTGGAAGCCGCGGTCGCGCGCGGCATCACGCAATACGTGCTCATCGGCGCGGGCTTCGACAGTTTTCTCTGCCGCCGCCCGGCCTGGGCCGAAGGCCTGCAGATCTATGAAGTGGACCACCCCGCGACGCAGCAACTGAAGCGCGAGCGCCTGCGGCACTGCGGCATCGCCGAATCGGATGCGGTGCATTTCGTGGCGGCGGACCTGTCCGAAGAGACGCTGCAGTCGGCGCTCGCGCGCTCGCCCTTCGATCCGGCGCAGCCGACCTTCTTCTCGTGGCTCGGCGTCACCGTGTATCTCACGCGCGAAGCGAACCTCGCAACGCTGCGCGCCATCGCTTCCATCGCCCCTGCGGGGAGCGAGCTGGTCTTCACCTACATCGACGAAGCGGCGCTGCAACCCGGCCATGTGGGCACCGAGGGGTTCCGCAAGCTGCGCAGCGATGTGTCGGGCGTCGGCGAGGCCTTTCTCTCGGGCTTCGATCCAGCAACGCTCGCTGCGCTGCTGCTGGAGACCGGTCTGGTGCTGACGGAGGACCTGGACGGCGAACAGACCGTGGTCCGGTACGACGCGAAGGGCGTCAACGGCCTGCAGCGGGCGGGCGCGGGGCACATCGCCCATGCACGCGTGAATGACCGCGTAAAGCCTCGTGCGGTCAGCGCTGCGCCGCCTGCCGCCTGACCTCGCTCGGGCTCCCGCCCGTGGTCGCGGAACAGGCACTGTCCGCTCGAAGAAGCCGCCTCGGTCTACGACCGGCCGGCTTCTTCCCGCGCGGTGGTCGCAGGAATCCACATCACCAGCGGACGGAGCCAGCGCGGGCGCCAGCTCAGCGTGAAGGTCACGACCAGCGCCGCACCGGCGAGTGTCATGAACCAGACCAGCGAGGCCATCGAGACGTGGTCTGCGCCCAGGCACAGCACGAGCGATGCGACCACGCAGGCGGCCCCGAGGATGCGCAGGAGCCGGACCATGCGCGGCGAGCACTGCGCATCGGAGCGCACCTGCTCCCAGTGCACATCCATGGACAGCGCGAGGAAGCCCGCGGCGGCAATGCTGGTGACCATGGCGGCGAAAAGGAGCATGGCGTCGGTCAGTCAGGCACGGGCGGCCGAGGTGTTGGCGTCGGGCGCGAATCGGGCGGAGGCGACCATCGCCGCATCGGCACGGCGCTTGAGCATGCGCGCGGCCACCACGGCCAGCGCGGCGCTCGCGATGAGGGACAAATCGACGCCCGCCACCGGCCAGTAACCGGTGCCGATGGTGCGCAGCAGGTGGTCGCCGGTGGTGACCCAGTTGAGCAGCACCGCGGCCACCGCCATCACGGCCACGGCCCAGCACTGCTCCGCCCAGGCGGGCGACAGGCGGCCTTCGGCGGTCGGCGCGGTACGCCAGATGCCGTGCGCGAAGGCCAGCAGCCACGCGCCCAGGAAGATGCCCTTCTCCCAGCTGCCACGCAGCGGCAGGGTGTCGGGCAGCAGGCGGTTGCCGATGAGCATGGCGAAGGTCGCGACCAGGAGGCCGGTCACCGTCGCGACCGCGCAGGCATCGACCCAGCGCGCGCCGCTCACGCCCTGCTTGGCGTGCTGGCGCTTGCGCTTTTCCACGAAGAAGATGAAGCCGGTGGCGATGCAGGCGCAGCCCGAGAGGCCGCCCAGCACGTACAGCCAGCGCAGCAGCCAGTGCTCGAAATGCTGCAGGTGCAGGCCGGTGAGGAAGTCCACGATGCCGGCCACGACCGTCGGCGGCGGGTCTTCGCGGATCAACTCGCCCGTGGACCCCTTGAAATGGATGCCTTCGCCGGTGAGGGTGACGCGGTCGCTGCCCGCGCGATAGACGCTCACATAGGCGTTGGCATCGTTCACATGCTGCACCACGAGCATGCCGACCTCGCCCGCCGCGTCACGTGCGGCCCAGCGCCGCTTGGCCTCGGCCACCATCGCATCCACCGACGCCAGCGTGCCGGGGACGCCGGCGCGGTCGTGCGGCAGCCCGGTCTTTTGCGCGTCGAGTTTTTCGTGCAGCTCGTGCAGCGGCTCCAACTGTGTGTGCGTGACCGGGAAGTAGACGCCCGCGAAGACCACCAGGCCCGACAGCGCGAAGATGAAATGGAACGGCAGCGCCACCACGCCCGTCAGGTTGTGAAGATCGAGCGCGCTGCGCTGCGTGTGCTTGGCCGGACGGAAGGTGAAGAGCTCGCGGAAGATCTTGCGGTGCATCACCACGCCGCTCACCAGCGCCGCCAGCATCACGAGCGCGGCGAGGCCGACGATCCAGGTGCCCAGGTTCAGCCAGTCCAGATGCAGGCTGTAGTGCAGCGGGTAGAAGAACTCGCTGCCGAGCTTGAGCCGGTCGTCGGGCAGCGCCTTGCCGACGCGCGGGTCGATGGTCCGGTTGCCGAAGACGCTGTCTTCAGGGTCCTTCGCGTTGGGAAGCGTGAAGTTCGCATACAGGCTCAGCACCGGATCGCGGTGGGTGGTGTAGGCGGTCCATTGCTTGGGGCTGAAGCTCTCGGCCATCGGCCCGTTCACGCGGCTGCGCGCCTGATCGATGCTCTCGGCGGTGGGTTTGATGTCCTGGAAGATGGGCAGCAGCATGCCGTCGAACGACGGCATCGGCTGCGGGTCGAAGCGGGTCTCGGGGATCGCCCAGCGGTCGATCTCGCGGTCGAACACCGACAGCGAGCCGAAGAAGAAGACGACCATCAGAACGAAACCGAGCGTCAGGCCGAACCAGGTGTGCAGCCAGGCCATGGACAGCCGGAAGTTCTGATTCACGGGAAAGCTCCTGGAGAAAAAAGATCGGCTCTGCTCAGAGCAGCGCGAGCTGCACCAGCGACGCTGCGCCCGTCATGACGAGCCCACCGCCCAGCAGCACGAGCCACACGCGCATGAGGCTGCCCGCCGCAAAAGCCCAAAGGAACGCGACCAGGAACACGAGAAAGGCCAGCATGCTGCTGAGAGACTCGGCGTCGTGGAACGGCATGCCGGCGCTGAACAGCAGGCCGACGCCCAGCGCGATGAAACCCCAGCAGAAAACGTAGCTGCCCAGCACGCCGGCAGCGATGCGGGAGACGACGTGGACGGCGGAGGCAGCGCTACGGGCCATGGCTTGGACGGGATCGAAAGAACGGACCAAATGAGAACGGCTCGCATTATCTTCGATGCGAGCGGCGATCCGGTCGATCAACCCTACGGCGCGGCCTTGGATACCCCAAGGCCAGATCACACGGCAGCCGCGATCTCCTGCGTGACCTTGAGAAACCGCTCCACATCGGCCATCGAATGGCAGTGCAGCGGCGAGACGCGCACCGTGCCTTCGAGCCCGAAGGATTCGAGCATCCGCTTCGAATAGATGCTCGTCGCCACGCGCTCGTACACCGTGACGCCGCGCTTGCCGTACTCGACCACCGCCTGCGTGCAGTCGATGCGGTCGAAGCCGATGCCCAGGATCAGGTCGCGCTTCGTCAGGTCTTCGTGGTCGAGGAACACCTCGACGCGGCGCATCTCGCGCAGCCCGGTCGCATTGCCGGTGCCATCGAGCAGCGCGGCGAGCAGCGCGCGCTCGTGCAGTTCGATGCGGCCGATGCCTTCGACAAACAGCGCACGACGCTCGGTAGCGTCGGTGAACTGGCCGCCGATCCAGCAGACGTAATCGACGATCTCCGTGAGCGCCGCGAACTGCCACGGCGCGGAGCTGCCCAGGTCCCAGTAATCCGGCTTCTTGCCCGCGAGCTTGTGGTGCGGCAGCACGGCCGCGCGGCCGGACATCCACGAGAGCCCCGAGCCGCGGCAACCGAAGAACTTGTAGGGCGCGAGGTTGATGCCGTCCACCGGCGTCTTCTCGAGGTCGATGAGGCCGTGCGGCGCATGCTGCACCGCGTCCACGAGGATGTAGAGGTCAGGCTTGATGGCCCGCGCGCGGCGCACGATCTCGGCCATGTCGAGCTTGGCGCCCGAGATGTTCGAGGCGTAGATCACGTTGAGGAGGCACGTGTCCTTGTCGACGAGGCGAACGATCTCTTCCACATCGACGCCGCCCGTCACCGGGTTGCTCTTCGCCACGCGCAGCTCGCGGCCGAGCCGGTCGGCGTAGAGACTCATCGCATCGAACGCCGACGGATGTTCGAGCACCGTCGTGACCATGTTCGTGCCCGGCACGTTCTCGGCCACCGCGCGCACCATGTCGAACATGGCGCCCGAGGCGGTGAGCGAGGCATAGACGCTTCCGCCGCGCGCATTGAGGATGGTGCGCAGGTCGTCACCGGCCTTCGCCTGGATCTGCTGCAGCTCGACGGCGGTCGCGTGGATGCGCTCGGCGTTGTCGGGAATCGCATCGACCTCTGCAAAGCGCTCGGCCGCGGCTTTCAGGCGAAACGAGCCGCCGGCGTTGTCGAAGTACAGGCGTTCGTGGCCGTGCTGGTCGCGGTCCACGAGGAGGAAGCGCGACTTCACCTCGCGCATCAGCGCATCGGAGAACGCGAGACCGCGGGGGCGGTTTTCAAGGGTGGTCGCCATGTGTGTGCTCAGACGCCCTTGTTGTTCGGGTTCTTGTAGATGTCGCGCACCGCGTCGGACATCGGGAAATTCAGGTTCGCGTTCTTCGGCGGAATCGGCGACATGAACCACTTCGCATAGAGCTGCTCGATGGCGCCCGACTTCATGAGGCCGGTGACCGTTTCGTCGACCAACGCCTTGAACTGCGGATCGTCCTTGCGCAGCATGATCCCGTAGGGCTCCTGGCGCAGCGACTCCTTCAGGAGCTTGTATTCGCCCGGGTTGGTGGCGCTGGCGATCATGCCGGCGAGCTGCACATCGTCGAGCACGTAGGCGTCGGCGCGGCCGGTCGAGAGCAGCAAGAAGCCGTCGGAGGTGTCCTTGCCCGCGATCTCGTTCACTTCGATCGTGCCGCTCTTGCGCGCGCCGCGCAGCAACTGGATCGAGGTGCTGCCCGAGACCGTGGCCACGTTCTTGCCGTTCAGATCAGCCAGTGCATTGATGCCCGAGCTCTTGCGCACCGCGGCGGTGATGTTGGTGACGAAATGGCTCGGCGCGAAATCGACCTGCGCCTGGCGCTGAGTGGTGTTGGTGGTGGTTGCGCAGTCGAGGTCGACCGTGCCGTTCTGCAGGAGCGGAATGCGGTTGGTCGAATTGAGCATCGTGTAGCGCACCTCGATCTTCGCGAGGCCGAGCTTGGCCTTCACCGCATCGACGATCTTCAGGCAAATGTCGTTGGTGTAGCCGATGGGCGCGCTGTCGGCGCTGAGCTTGTAGGAGAACGGGATCTGGCTGTCGCGCGCGCCGATCTGGATCGTGCCGCTCTCCTTGATCTTCTGCAGCGTGCCGCCGTCCTGTGCGCTGGCGGCGCCGCAGGTGAAGGCGATGGTGAGTCCCAGGGCGAGGGGCAGGTTGAAGAAGTCCATGGCGTGTATTCCTTGGTTTGCAGTGAGGGGTGAGCTGGGCGAATCTTCTGCGCCTCGATGAATTTCTAAAAGCGATTTTTTGTGATCGAATTGCATGAAGAAAAGCGTTCTTTCAGCGCCCGGAGACTTCCACCGTGATGACCTTCAAGCAACTCGAAGCCCTCTACTGGATCGGCCAGCTCGGCGGCTTCGCGCAGGCCGCGAACCAGCTGCACACCTCGCAGTCCGCCGTCTCCAAGCGGGTGCACGAGCTGGAGCTGCTGTTCGACACCGAACTCTTCGACCGCAGCCAGCGCAGCGCGCGCCTCACCGAAAAGGGCGAGGAGATGTTCGTGCTCGCCAAGAAGCTGCTGGAGCAGCGCGATGCGGCGGTCGAGCAGTTCGGCAAACCCGGCGTGGTGGAGCGCCGCATCCGCATCGGCGTGACCGAACTCACCGCCATGACGTGGCTGCCGCGCCTCGTCGGCCTGATCCAGCAGCACTACCCCAAGGTGATCCTCGAACCCGACGTGGACGACAGCCTGCAGCTGCGCGACAAGCTCCTGGTCGATGCGCTCGACCTGGTCATCGTGCCCGACACCTTTGCCGACTCGCGCATGCAGAGCAAGGTCATCGGCAAGGTGAAGAGCGCGTGGATGTGCAAGCCCGGCGTGGTGCAGACGACGGGCACCGTGCGCCTGCACGACCTCGCGCGGCACCGCATGCTGGTGCAGGGCAACAACTCGGGCACCGGGCGCGCCTACGACGCGTGGATGAAAGACCAGGGCGTGCAGCCTTCCAACGTGATCGTGGTGAGCAACCTCGTCGCGCTCACCGGGCTCACCGTGTCGGGGTTGGGTGTGAGCTACCTGCCGCGCGAATGCCTCGCGCCGCTGGTGGCGGCCGGCATGCTGTCAGTGATCGAGGTCACGCCGCCGCTGCCGGTGGTGCGCTACGTGGCGATGCACAAGGGCGAGCACCGCAGCGCGCTCACCTCGTCGATCGTGATGCTGGCGCAGGAATGCTGCGATTTCACGCGGATGTTCCAGGCGCAGGATTGAACGGCAGGGACGTGTGGGGGCAGCTTTGGTCGGGGCGCGAGCCCGCGCAAGGCTTCAGCGCCCGCGCGTGAGCATCCGCCCCGCGCGCGCCAGCACCTTCGCTTCGCCCTCGCCCCCGCGGTACGCCAGCACGCCGTTCACGAACACGCGTTTGACACCTTCGCTCACGCCGTGCGGCTTGTCGTAGGTCGCGGTGTCGGCGATGGTCTCGGGGTCGAACACCACCACGTCGGCCATCGTGCCGACGCGCAGCAGGCCACGGTCGGCGATGCGCAGGTTGCGCGCGGTCATGCCGGTCATCTTGTGAACGGCCTGTTCCAGCGTGAACAGGCGGCGCTGGCGCCAGTAGCGCGCGAACACGCGAGGGAACGCACCCCACAGGCGCGGATGCGGATGACGGTCGTGCGGCAAGCCGTCGCTGCCGATCATGGTGAGCGGGTGCGCGATGACACGCTCCACATCTTCTTCCTGCATCTGGAAGTAGCAGGCGCCGCCGGGCTTCAGCCGCACGCACGCCTCTTGCTCGGTGGTGCCCCACTCGCGCGCGATATCGGAAAGCAGCCGACCTGTCATCTCCGGATGCGGATCAGACCAAGTGAGCAGCACGTCGATGACGCCGTCCACCAGGTCTTCGCGCAGCACGGTGGAGCCGGCCACGTAGGGGTACACGTCCATCGCGATCTGCTGGCGCTGCGCGAGCGATTCGATCAGCGGCAGCGTCTCTTTCGTGCGGCCCCAGTTCGCGGGGCCGGCGCACTTGTGGTGCGAGATGACCAGTGGCACGCCCGCGTTGAAGGCCGAGTCGCCGGCCTCGTGCAGCGCCTCGATGATCTGCTGCATCTCGCTGCGCAGGTGCGTGGCGTACACGCCGCCATGGCGCGCGACGACACGGGCGAGCGCGGTGACCTCTTCCGCAGGCGCGGCAAAGGCTTCTTCATAGAACAGGCCCGACGACATGCCGTGCGCCCCATCGGCCATGCAGCTGTCGAGCAGCGCTTCCATGCGCGCGAGCTCATCGCCGCTCGCGGGCCGGTCGAGCGCTTCCATCGTTGCAAAGCGCAACGTGGTGTGGCCGACGAGCGCGGCCACGTTGAGCGCGGGCTGCGTGGCATCGACGGCGGCGCGGTACTCGGCCATCGTCGCGTGCTTGAACGAATCGGCACCCAGCAGCGTGAGCGGTGGTTTCGATTGCGGCGTGCGGTAGGGAGCGAGCGAGATGCCGCAGTTGCCCGTCACCACGGTGGAGATGCCCTGCGACACCTTGGGCAGGCACAGCGGATCGCGCAGCACGATCGCATCGTCGTGCGTGTGCGCGTCGATGAAGCCGGGCGCGATGACCTTGGCGCGGCAGTCGATCACCTCGACGTCGGCGAGCGTGAGCCCTTCGGGCAAGCGCCCGCGCAGGCCCTCGCCGAGCGCGAGGATGCGGTCACCCTGCAGCAGCACATCGCCGGGCCACGAGGGCCCACCCGAACCGTCGACCACGAGGCCGGCTTCGAGCAATACGGCTTTCACGGCTTGAGGGTCGCTCACGATGCACGTCCTCCTTTTTCGTCGTTGATGCCGCCGCCGTCCCAGCTTTGCAGTGGGTGCGTGGTCGCGTCGATGCCGTGGCGCTGGAAGGCTTCGCGTGCGCGCTGCAGGCGCTGCACCGCCGGTTCGCCGCGTCGTTGCGCGACCAGCACCGTGAGGATCTCGATGGCGGTGAGGTGCGTGAGATACGCGTCGATGCCCACGTGCATCACCGCATCGTCGGGCACGGAGAGGCCCAGCAAAAAGTCGGCTTTCGCGGCGAGCGCTGTGCCCGGCCGCGTGAGCGCAACCACCTTGGCGCCCTGCCCGCGCGCGATGTCCACCGCGTCCAGCAGCGAGGGCATGCCGCCCACGTGCGAGATCGCGATGACCACGCCGCCCGGCCGCTGCGCCGCGCCGGCCACCTGCTGCAGGTGGTAGTCGGCCCAGGCGTTCGCCGAGAGGCCGAGGCGGAACAGCCGCGCCTGCAGATCGTTGGCCATGAACCACGAGGTGGCGCCCGCGCCGTACAGGTCCACATGCGGCGCGGCCGCGATGGCGGCCACGGCGCCGTCGAGCACCTGCATGTCGAGCTGGCCGCGCACGCCCGAGACAGAAGCCGCGGCGCTGCGCGCGATCTTTCCGACCACTTCGTCGGCCGCGTCCTCGATGTTGACGCGGCGGTGCAGCGGCGAGCCGCCGAGCGCGAGCTCCTGCGCGAGCGCGAGCTTGAACTCGCGCAGGCCTGCAAACCCGAGGTCGCGGCAGGTGCGCATGATGGTCGGCACCGAGCTGCGCGAGCGCTCGGCCAGTTGCTCGAAGCTCTCTTCCAGCACGCGGTCGGGGTCTTCGAGGATCAGGTCGAGAATCGCGCGCCGCGTGGCCGGGGCGCCGCTGCGAATCTCCGCGATCTTCCGGAGCAGGGAGGGGGTCATCGTTGCGATTTCAGAAATGCATGGCGACGGCGTCGCTCACGCTGTAGTCGTTCTCGACGATGGGCATCCAATGCCATTTGTCGAAGGTGGTGCAGGGGTGCGAGATGCCGAGGCCGACGCGGTCTCCGACCTTGGGCGCATCCGCTTCCTCGTTCGCATCCCAGCGCAGGTACGCGTGCTGGTCGTTGAGTGCGGTGATCTTCCAGCCGGCGGGCACGGCCTCTGCTTCGAGCGCCCCGCGTGCCGCGCGTCCGATAGGCACGGGCATCGAGAGATCGAACGAGATGTCGCGCTTGCCGACAGCAAGGATCGCAAGGCCCGGCTCAGGACGCGATTGCACCGTGGCCCAGACCTCCATGGCGGGGCGCAGGCTTTCGCCGCAGTCGCAACCCAGGCGCTCGTCCACCGCGCTCACCATGCGCTTGTAGAAGCCGTGGTCGTGCGTGACGTAGCAACCCGAGCGCAGCAAGCCCCGTACGGGAGAACCCAACGCGGGCTTCAGGCGTCCGGCCACGAGGTCGAAGATCGCCGAACCGCCGGCCGAGACCAGCACCTCGTCGGTCTCGAAGAGCTTCTGCGTATCGCAGTGGCGTGCGATGGCTTCGACGCGGTCCATCAGCGTGTTCGCATATGCGGTGTCGGGCTCGCTCACGCCGGTGGCGCCCTGCCCTTCGTAGGTCTCAATGCCGACGAGCTTGACCGCGTCGCTTGCGCGCAGGCGCGTGGCGAGCGTCACGGCCTCTTCGTGCGTGCGGCAACCGGTGCGCGCGCCTTCGACGCCGATCTCGATCATCACCTCGAAGGGCACGCTCGCGGTGTGGCGCTTGGCCCAGTCCTCGATGAGCGCGAGCTGCGCGAGCGAATCCACCAGGAACACGACGCGCAGACCCGCATTCGCGCTCAGCAGCAACTGGATGCCCGCCAAGTCTTCATCGCTCACCACCTGGTTGGCGATGAGCGTGCGGCGCGCGCCGGCCGCCACGCCCACGGCCAATTGCGTGACGGTGGCGAAGGTCAGGCCCCACGCGCCCGCATCGAGCTGGCGCTGGAAGAGCTGTGGCGACATGGTCGTCTTGCCGTGCGGCGCAAGGTCGATACCCCATTCGCGCACACGCGACTGCATCCACGCGAGGTTGTGCTCCAGCGCCTCGCGCTTGAGCATTGCGAGCGGCAGCGGCAGGTCGCCGGCCAGCACGTTCCAACCGGCGGCACCGACTTCGCTGCGCAGGCGTGCCGGCTGGGTGCGCGGGTAGCCCTTGAAGTTGCTGCCCAGCAGCGGGTCGGTGAAGTTGGCTTTGGTAGCGGTGTCTGTCATGGTCGTCATGCGGCGATGTTGGAGAGCAGTTCCTTGCGGATGCAGGCGCTGTAGTGTCCGGGAGAAATTTCGTCGAGCGGCGGCACGGTCTGCGCGCAAGCCTCGATGGCGTGCGGGCAGCGCGTGCGGAACACGCAGCCCGAAGGGGGAGAGATGGGGCTGGGGATGTCGCCCTTCAGGGCAATGCGCTCGGTCGCGAGCGTCGGATCGGGCTTCGGGCTCGCAGCGAGCAGCGCCTGGGTGTACGGGTGCGAAGGCCGCGCGAAGAGCTCGTCGGTCTCGGCCACTTCCATCACCTTGCCCAGGTACAGCACCACCACGCGGTCGCACAGGTACTCGACCACATCGAGATCGTGCGAGATGAAGAGCATGGTCAAACCCAGGCGCTCGCGCAGGTCGGCCAGCAGGTTGATGACCTGCGACTGGATCGATACGTCGAGTGCGGACAGCGGCTCGTCGGCCACGATGAACTCCGGCTCGACGGCAAGCGCCCGCGCCACGCCGATACGCTGGCGCTGCCCGCCCGAGAACTCGTGCGGAAAGCGGCTCGCATGCTCGGCGCGCAGGCCGACGGTCTCCAGCAGTTCGGCGATGCGCTTGTCGCGCGCCGCTGCCCCTTTGTGCAGCCCGTGCGTCGACAGCGCCTCACCGAGGATCGCGCTGATGCGCATCTTCGGGTTCAGGCTCGCGTACGGGTCCTGAAAAATGATCTGCAGCTTGCTGCGGAGCTTCCGCATGCGCTCGCCCGAGAGCGCGCCGATATCGTCGCCGCGATAGAACACTTGTCCTTCTGTGCGCTCGACCAGCCGCAGCACGGTGCGGCCGATGGTGCTCTTGCCCGAGCCCGATTCGCCGACGAGGCCCAGCGTCTCGCCAGGCTGGATCGCGAACGACACGTCGTCGACCGCGCGCACGGGGCGATCGCTGCTGCCGAAGTATTTCTTCAGGCCGCGGACTTCGATCAAAGGAGAAACAGCAGCGGTCATGCGACCCTCGCAAGTTGGGCTTCGGGCTGCACGCGAATGCAGCGGGCCTGGCGGTCCTGGCGGATGTCGATGAGCGGGGGAATCGCATCCTTGCAAGCCGGCAGTGCATGGTCGCAGCGCGGCTCGAAGGCGCAGCCGGGCGGTGGCGCGAGCGGGCTCGACACCTGCCCGCGGATCGCAAAGAGGCGCTTGGGCTTGGGTTGGCCCGGCAATCTCGCCTTGCCCGGCAGGCAGGCCAGAAGGCCCTGTGTGTACGGATGCTCCGGCTGCGCGAACAGCGGCCGCACCGGCGCGCTCTCGACCACGCGGCCCGCATACAGCACCACCACATCGTCCGCATGGTGCGCGACCACGCCCAGGTTGTGGGTGATGAAGAGGATGCTCATGCCCGTCTCGGCCTGCAGGCGCCGCATGAGTTCGAGGATCTGCGCCTGGATGGTCACGTCCAGCGCGGTCGTGGGCTCGTCGGCGATCAACAACGTCGGGTCGCAGGCCATCGCGAGCGCGATCATCACCCGCTGGCGCATGCCGCCCGAGAGCTGGTGCGGGTACTCGTGGATGCGCTGCGCCGCCGCAGGAATCTCCACCAGCTCCAGCATGCGCAGCGCATGCGCGAGCGCCGCCTTGCGGTCCAGCCCCTTGTGCAGTCGCACGCTCTCTGCAATCTGCTCGCCGATGGTGAAGACCGGGTTCAGGCTGGTCATCGGCTCCTGGAAGATCATCGACAGCTGGTTGCCGCGGAGAGACCGCATCTCGCGCTCGCCGATCTGCAGCAGGTCCAGCGTCTTGCCTTCGCGCGTGACGAACGAAGCGCTGCCGCTGACCTGCGCGTTCGCGGTCTTGGGCAGAAGGCGCATCAGCGTGAGGCTGGTGACCGACTTGCCCGAGCCCGACTCGCCGACCAGCGCGGTCGTCTTGCCCGGCTGGATGGAGAAGCTCACATCGGCCACCGAGCGGATCAGGCCGTCCTCGGTGGGGAAGCTGGTGCTCAGGTTGCTGACCGTGAGGCGTGGCGCGTGTGGCGTGTTGTTGGCGTTCGTCATCACGAGGTCTTCTTGAGCTTGGGGTCGAGCAGATCTCGCACGCCATCACCGAGCAATTGCAGCGAGAGCGCCGTGAAGATGATCGCGAGGCCCGGGAACAGCACCACCCAGAAGGCCTGGTGCGCGTACTGCTGGCTGCCCGCAACCATGGTGCCCCAGGTCGGGATCTCGGGCGGCACGCCGACGCCGAGGAACGACAGGCCCGCCTCGGCCAGGATGGCGTAGGCAAAGATGAAGGAAACCTGCACGAGGATCGGCGACATCAGGTTCGGCAATATGTGCCGCCACAGGATGCGCGAGGTGCGAACGCCCAGCGCACGCACCGCTTCGACGAACAGGAGTTCCCGCACCACGAGCGTCGAGGCCCGCACCACCCGCGCCACGCGCGGCGTGTACACCAGCACCAGCGCGAGCACGGTGTTCATGAGCGAAGGCCCGAGGATCGCCACCAGCGCGATGGCCAGCAGGATGTCCGGGAAGGACATCATCGCGTCGACCACGCGCATGAGCGGGGCGTCTAAGCGCCGGAAGAAGCCGGCCATGAGACCCAGCACCGTGCCGGCGACAACCGCGCCGAGAGCAGTGAGCGCGGCGATGGCGAGCGAGTAGCGCGCGCCGTGCACGATGCGCGAATAGAGGTCGCGGCCCAGTTCGTCGGTGCCGAGCAGGTGTTCAGCGCTCGGTGCCTTCAGGCGGTCAAGCACTGCGGTGTCGTTGGGGTCGATGGAGGCGAACAGCGGCGCGCCGATGGCGAGCACGGCAATCACCAGCAGCACCAGCGCGGAGACCATCACGATGCGGCGGTGCATCAACTGGCGGAGCATTCTTGGCATCTGCACGGCTCAGACCTTCACGCGAGGATCGACCACGGCATACAGCAGGTCGATCGAGAAATTGATGAGCACGTAGATCGCGGCAATCACGAGCAGCGCCCCTTGAATGACGGGGTAGTCGCGCCGTAGCACCGCACTCACCACGAGGTTGCCGACACCGGGCAGGCCGAACACCGTCTCGGTGATGACGGCGCCACCGATCATCAGCGCGACCGTCAGGCCGATCACCGTGACGATGGGCACCAGCGCATTGCGCAGCGCATGCTTGAGCACCACCTTGCTCTCGCTGAGGCCCTTGGAGCGCGCGGTGCGCACATAGTCTTCACCGAGCACATCGAGCATCGAGGCACGCGTGAAGCGGATGATGAGCGCCGAGTTCAGAAGGCCCAGCACCGTCGCCGGCAGTACCAGCGCATGCAGCCGCTCCATGAACGGCGCATCGGGCGCGCCGTAGCCCGAGACCGGGAACCAGCCGAACGACACCGCGAAGATCTGGATCAGCACGATGCCCAGCCAGAAGCTCGGAATGCTCGCGCCGAGCATCGCGATGCCGGTGAAGAGCTGATCGACCACGCGTCCGCGGAACACGGCCGAGACGATGCCGCAGGGAACGCCGATCAGCGCCGCGATGGCCACGGCCATGAGCGCGAGCAGCGTGGTGGGCTCGGCACGCTCCCACAGCGCCTGTGTCACGGGGCGCTGCAGAAAGATCGAGGTGCCCAGGTTGCCTTGCAGCACTTCGCGCAGCCAGTAGCCGAACTGCACGGGCAGCGGTTTGTCGAGGCCGTAGTCCTTCTGCACGCGCGCGATGTCGGCGGCGGTGGCCTGGTCGCCCAGCAGCACCGAGACCGGATCGCCCGAGGCGGCGCGCGTGAGCACGAAGACCAGCACCGCCACGATGGCCAGCACGATGAGCATGCCGCCCGCGCGGGAGGCGATGTAGCGGAGCGAAGCACTCTTCATCTTCATCACGACGAGAACTCGATGGCCGCCGCGCTGCCGACGGCCACGTACTGGCCGGTGAACTGGATGTCGCCCTTCTTCACGCGGAACACCGTGACGTTGTCGCCCTGCTTGTTGTGGCACACATAAAGAAAGCGCCCGCTCGGATCGAGCGTGCAGCTGCGCGGATAGTTGCCGCGCGTCCACTCCTCGCGCACAAGCGTGGGCGCGCCGGTGCGGGCGTCGATCTTGAAGAGCGAGATCGAATCGTGCAGGCGGTTGAGCGACACGAAGTGCTGGCCGTCCGGCAGCATGCGGATGCCCGAGGCGTAGCTGGTGCCCTTGAAGCCGGCCGGCAGCGCCGAGGTTTCGCTCACCAGCGTGAGCACGCCGGTGGCGCCGTCGTAGCGCATGAAGGCGATGGTCGAGGCCTCTTCGTTCACGAGGTAGAGCCACTTGCCGTTCGGATGAAAGACGAAGTGGCGCGCGCCCGAGCTTTCCGAAACTGCGACGGTGCTCGGCTGGCTCAGCACGCCGGTGATGCGGTCGAAGCGGTACGAGATCACGCGGTCCAGCCCCAGGTCGGCGACCAGCACGAAGTTGCCGGTCGGGTCGCTGTGCACCATGTGTGCATGCGGGCCGTCGTGGTCGCTCGTGGCAAAGCCTTCGTGCGAGCGGGCCGCGGCCGGCACCACGTCGGCGCCGGGCTTGCAGGGCGTCGCGCCGCAGGCGGCCGCGTCCTTGTAGACAACGGCGGCAACATCCGAATCGAAGCCGCCATCGGCGCGCAGCGCGATCACGCTGACATCACCGCTCGCGTAGTTGGCAGTGAAGAGAAAGCGCCCATCGGGATGCACGCTGATGTACGCGGGGTCCTTGCCGCCGCAGGCCATCTCGGCCACGAACGACAGCGCGCCATTGGCGCCAATGCGGAAAGCGGAGACCGAGCCCGCCTCGAACTCGTTGGCCGCATAGAGCATCGGCAGCTTCGGATGCCGCGCGAGCGATGCGGGGTTGCGCAGCTTGGCATCGCTGCCCGTGCTCGCGACGGCGGGCGGCGCGCCCGAAATGGGCTTGAGCGCGCCGGTCGCGCCGTCCATCACGAACTGGTGGACGCCGAGGCCGCGCCCGCCGCGCCACGGCTTGCCGCCGTCGCTGTAGGTGCCGACGTAGGCGTACACAGGGCCGGACGTTGCGGCCTGTGCGGTGGAGGCCGTAAGGCCGAGGGCTCCGAGACCGGAGGCCAGTGCGCTGGCTTGCAGAAGTTGGCGACGCGATGGCATGGCGGTTTTCCTTCTGGTCTTACTTGATCTTCGCGTTCCAGAAGAACGGCCAGGTCGCGGGCGTGTAGTTGTCCAGCGCCGGGCTCTTGGCCGAGAGGCCGTTGAACTTGCCGACGTTGATGTACGGCACTTCGTCGTA
Source organism: Variovorax sp. W1I1 (assembly GCF_030815625.1). NCBI lineage: Bacteria > Pseudomonadati > Pseudomonadota > Betaproteobacteria > Burkholderiales > Comamonadaceae > Variovorax > Variovorax sp. W1I1. Next base: position 4,696,501 of record NZ_JAUSWZ010000001.1, read on the forward strand.
GACGACCTGCTGCACCTTGCCCCACAGCGCGCCGCGCTTGGCGGGATCGCTCTCGACGTTGAAGGCCTGCAGCGCCGACTTCTTGGCGGGCGAATCCCACCAGCCCGGTGCGCCGTCGCCCAGTTGCGGCGGCGAGAGCATCGGCTCGGGGAACTGGCCCGAGTGGGTCACGTAGATATCCCAGAGCTTGGCATCGTTGCGGCGCTGCACCAGCGTGGCCCAGTCGACCACGTTGAGGTCGACCTTGAAGCCCGCGCGCTTGAGCTGCTCGGCCATCAGCAGCGACATGTTGTAGTGAAAGTCGTACTGGCGGCTGGTGAGCACGCGGATCGGCTCGCCCTTGTAGCCCGCCTTGGCCGCGGCCTCCTTGGCCTTGGCGGCGTTGCGCTGGTTGTACTGGTCGCCGCCGGCGGTCGAGTAGAACGGCGAGCCCTTGGGGAAGTGGTTGGCCTCGGCCACGAAGAAGCGCGTGTCGCCGAAGCCAGCGGCGAGCATCTCGCCTTCGCCGAGCGCGGTCTGGATCGCCTGGCGCACTGGCTGGCTCGCGGCCACGCCTTCCTTGGTGTTGAGCACGAGGTACGGGAAGCCGAACGACGGCGTCATGATCGGCACGGTCTTGCCGCCCGACTTCTCCAGGCGCGGCAGCGCTTCCACCGGCAGCAGGTCGGCAAAGTCGTACTGGCCCGCGAGCGCGCCTTCGACGCGCGTGCTGGCGTTGGGCACGGGCACGAAGCGCAGTTCCTCGATGGCCGCTTCGCGCTTGCCGCCGTAGCCGCTTGCGGGTTCCTTGCGCGCTGCGTACTTGTCGAAGCGGGTGAGCAGCACGAACTGGTCGGGGCGGCGCTCCTTGAACTTGTAGGGGCCGGTGCCGACGAACTCCTTCAGCGGCGAGGCGATCGAGTCCTTGGCCATGATCGCGGCCATGCCGCTGGGCAGTGCGAGCTGCGAGAGCAGCGGTGCATAGGGCGCCTTCAGCACGATCTCCACGCCCATCGGGCCCTTGGCCTTCAGGCTCTCGATTTCCTTGCCCACGGCCTTGCCGCGCGGCGACTGGTCCATCCAGCGCTGCAGGCTCGCCACCACATCGTCGGCGTTGAGTTCGCGGCCGTTGTGCAGCATCACGCCCTTGCGCAGGGTGATGGCGTAGGTCTTGCCGTCGGCCGATATCTTCGGCATCGTCTCGGCCAGCATCGGCACCACGTTCCACTTGGCATCGAAGGTGTAGAGCGTCTCGTACACGTGCTGCATGATGGTTCCGACCAGGTCGGCGGTCGATGCCATCGGGTCGAGCGTCTGCGGCTCGGCCACCATCGCGAGCGTGGCGAAGTTGCGCGGCCCCTGGGCATGCGCCTGCTGATACGGCAGCGCGGCGCACAGCATCGCGAGGAGGGACGCACCCAGCAGGCTGCGTTTGGACAGCTTGGGCAGGCGCCGGACAAGACCGGCGTTGGCGGCATGGGGCATGGGGAACTCCTTCGTGGGGCAGTCGAGGTTATGAAAGAAATTTTCTTTTCCGCCCGGACTTTGAAGCATCAACCATGCCAAATCATCCGTGTTAACCCTTGTTCGAGGGTTATTCTGAAATAGATTTTCAGATTGGATCGATACTTGCGATCCGGTTTCCTTTCACTTCCCTCATTTCAGGAGTCCTCCCATGCCCCTCGAATACCTCGGCGCCCCGCCCGTCGCTTCGGACCGCCAGGCCCGCCCCTTCTCCCCGGCCGTGCGTGCGGGCGATTTCATCTATGTGTCGGGCCAGGTGCCCGCCAATGCGGACGGCGAAATCGTGGTGGGCGGCATCGAGGCGCAGACGCGCCAGGTGATGGAGAACCTGAAGAAAGTGCTCGCGCTGGCCGGCGCCACGCTCGACGACGTGTGCAAGAGCACCGTCTGGCTGCACGACGCGCGCGACTTTGGTGCCTTCAACCGCATCTACATGAGCTACTTCGGCGAGAACAAGCCGGCGCGCTCGACCACCGAGGCGCGCCTCATGGTCGACGCGAAGGTCGAGATCGACGTCGTCGCCTACAAGCCGAAGTGATCGGCCGATATCGGCCGATTGCGGGCTACTTCAGCTCGGTCTTGCGCTGGATGATCCGCGAGACCAGCCCGTACTCCACCGCCTCCTCCGCCGAGAGCCATCGGTCGCGCTCGATATCGGCCAGCACCACGTCGATGTGCTTGCCGGTCTCGCGTGCGATCTCGTGCGCGATGCGCTGGCGGGCCTTGATGATTTCCTGCGCCTGAATGGCGATGTCGGTCGCCTGCCCGCCCGCGCCGCCGCTGGGCTGGTGGATCAAAAAGCGCGTGTTCGGCAGGCACACGCGCCGCTCGCGCGGGGCCGCCAGGAACAGGTGCGTGGCGGCGCTGCCCACCCAGCCGGTGCCGATCATGTTCACCGGCGCGCTGATGAAACGCACGATGTCGTGGATCGCATCGCCCGACTCCAGATGCCCGCCGGGCGAGCTCACGAGGATGTCGATGGGTTTTTCGGCGTTATCCGCGTCGAGCGCGATGAGCCGGCGCGTCACGTCGGCGGCCACCGAGTCGGTGATGCTGCCGAAGATCAGCAGCGTGCGCGATTTGAAAGCCTTTTCCTCCAGGTAGGAGTTGCGCGGCTCGGCCGTGGCCGCGGGCTGGGTGTCGTCGTCGGTTTCCATGATCAAGAAAAACTCCTGTGGTTGAACTGTCTTGACGAACAAGGCCACAGTTTCGTGACATTGCAGGGGCTGTGGCAAGCTGCGCCGATGCTCGATGAACGCTATCTCTCGCAATTGCCGGCACTGCGAAGCCGGCTGGTTCGCGCAGCGGCGCGCATGCTGGGCGGACAGGCCGAAGCCGAGGACGTGGTGCAGGACACCTACCTGCGCGCGCTCGAGGCGGGCGATCAGCCCACCCTCGATGCGGCCCAGGCCTGGCTGACCACCGTCATGCAGCACCTCGCCATCGACCGGCTGCGGCGGCGCAACTGGATGCAGCAGTGGCTTTCCGATGCGAAGGCATCGGCTGCGCCTCCTGAAGCCGCCTCGACAGAAGACCGCGCCGCGATGGCCCAGGAGATCGATCGCGCCCTGCACTTGCTGGCCACGCGGCTGAGCCCAGCCGATGGCGCCGCAGTGCTGCTGCGCGAGGTGTTCGAGGCCAGCTTCAAGGAAATCGCAGAGGCCAGCGGCAAGACCGAGGCCGCGTGCCGGCAGCAGTTGCATCGCGCGCTGCTGCGGTTGCGGCAGGACGACAGGGACGTGGAAGAACGCGGCGCTGATGCCGTCTTCCATGTGTACCGGCAAGCACTGCACGACTGCGATGCGCGAACGCTGTTCGCGATGCTGCGGCAGCCACCGGCACGTGCGCTCGCCATGTCGGCTGCGACGAGCCCCAGGTCCGATGCACCGCGTGTGGTGTGCCAGGTGATGCAGATCGGCGGACAGCTCGGCCTCGTGCTGACCTTGGGTGGGAAGGTGCTGTGCGTGCTGCCGCTGGATGCGCGGCAGACCGAAGAAGCGTTGTATTAGCTCCTTCCCCCTGGGGGAGGGAGAAAACAAAGGTCAGACCGCGAGACGACCCGCGACCAACTGCAGCACCCGGTCACAACGCTTCGCCAGCTCTTGGTCATGCGTGACCATCACGAACGCCGTGCCATGGCGATGCGCCAGATCGAGCATCAAATCGAACACCGTGTCGGCCGTGCTGCGGTCCAGATTGCCAGTCGGCTCATCCGCCAGCACGCACGCGGGTTGCGTGACCAGCGCACGCGCGATCGCCACGCGCTGGCGCTCGCCGCCCGAGAGCTCGGCCGGGCGATGCTGCACACGCTCGCCCAGGCCCACGCTCGTGAGAATCTTGCGAGCCGACTCCGCCGCCTGCGACGATTCGACGCGCCGAATTTTCAGCGGCATCGCCACGTTGTCCAGCGCACTGAACTCCGGCAGCAGATGATGGAACTGGTAGACGAAGCCAAGATGCAGGTTGCGCAGTCGCCCCTGCTCCGCTGCATCGGCATGCGCGATATCCTTGCCGAGCAACTCGACCTTGCCTGCGGTCGGCGAATCGAGCCCGCCCATCAAGTGCAGCAACGTGCTCTTGCCCGAACCGGATGCGCCGACGATGGCCAGCGTTTCGCCGGCATGCACGTCCAGGTCCACGCCATGCAGCACCGTCAGGTCGATGCGGCCTTCGTGAAAACGTTTGGTGAGGCCACGTGCCTTGAGAACGACTTCACTCATAGCGCAGCGCCTCCGCGGGGTTGACGCGGCTGGCGCGCCAGCTCGGGTACAGCGTGGCCAGGAAGGCGAGGACGAGGGAAATGATCGCGATGGGCATGATGTCGCTCTGCTGCGGGTCGCTCGGCATCTTGCTGATCAGGTAGATGTCCTTGGGCAAAAAGCTCGCATGGAAGAGCTGTTCGAGGAAGGGCACGATCACGTCGATGTTGTAGGCGATGCCCAGGCCCAGCAGGAGGCCGGCCACCGTGCCGATCACGCCCACCATCGCGCCCTGCACCACGAAGATGCCCATGATGCTGCGCGGCGAACTGCCCAGCGTGCGCAGGATGGCGATGTCGGCGCGCTTGTCGGTCACCGTCATCACGAGCGTGGACACGAGGTTGAACGCCGCCACCGCCACGATCAGCGTGAGGATGATGAACATCATGCGTTTCTCGACCTGCACGGCCGCGAACCACGTCTTGTTCTGGCGCGTCCAGTCGCGGATCAGGAATTCGCCGGGCAGGCTCACGGCCAGCTGGTCGGCCACGTCGCGGGCCTCGTTCAGGTCCTTGAGCTTCAGGCGGATGCCGGTCGGGCCTTCGAGGCGGAACACCTTGGCCGCGTCCTGCTCGTGGACCATCGCCAGGGCCGAGTCGTACTCGTAGTGGCCCGAATCGAAGGTGCCCACCACGGTGAACTGCTTCAGGCGCGGCACCACGCCGGCCGGCGTCACCTGGCCGCCCGGTGCCACCAGCGTGACCTTGTCGCCGGGCTGCACGAACATCGAACGCGCGAGTTCGACGCCCAGCACGATGCCGAATTCGCCCGGCACCAGCTTGTCGAAGGTGCCCTTGCTCGCGATGCCGCCGGTGTCGGTCACTTCGGGTTCGAGCTTCGGGTCGATGCCTCGGACGATCGCGCCCTTCATGTCCTCGCCGCGCGCGATCAGCGCCTGCGTGTTGATGAAGGGGGCCGCACCGATGACCTCGGGGTTCTTGCGCGCGGCGGCCATGATTTCGTCCAGGCTCTGCAGCGCCTGCCCGTCGCGCGAGAAGATCTCGATGTGCGACACCACGCCGAGCATGCGGTCGCGCACCTCTTTCTGGAAGCCGTTCATCACACTGAGCACAATGATCAGCGCCGCCACGCCCAGCGCGATGCCGAGCATCGAGACACCGGAGATGAAGGAGATGAAGCCGTTGCGCCGCGTCGCCCGGCCTGCGCGCGTGTAGCGCCAGCCGAGCTGCAGTTCATATGGGAGTCGCATAGGGGCGGGATTGTGGCATCTCGAAACGTTTGGGGGCTTCCGGGACAATAGAGGGATGGCCGAACACCCCCCACGTCACTTGTTGATCCCCTTCGCCGGCCGCGGTTCCCCGGCGTGCCGCGCCGCTCTGCCGGCACTCAAGCTCCCGAATCTCGAATCCCTGCTCTCCCGCCTCTCCCTCGCGGACACCGACACGCAGGACGAAAGCACGCGCTCGCCTCCGCACGAGCGGGCGCTCGCCAAGGCGCTGGGCATCGCCGCCGCCGACGGCTGCATCCCCTGGGCCGCGCTCGAAGCCCGCGAGGCCGGTCTTGCCGCCCCCGACGACACCGAAGGCTGGGGCGTCGTCACGCTGTGCAACTGGCAGGTCGGCATCGACGACGTGGCGCTGGGCGATCCGGCCGCCATCGAGATCGATGCCGCCGAATCGGCCGCCCTGCTGGAGGTCGCCCGCCCGTTTTTCGAGGAAGACGGCATCGCGCTGCACGCTTCTTCCACGCCCGGCCGCTGGCTCGCCCGCGCGCGCATCTTCGACGGCCTCGCCACGGCCTCCATCGACCGCGCGGTGGGCTACCCGATTTCGCAGTGGTCGCCGCTAGGCGACTCGGCACGGCCGCTGCGCCGCCTGCAGAACGAGATGCAGATGCTGCTCTACACGCAGCGCGTGAACGACGACCGCGCCGCGCGCGGCGTGCCGCCAATCAACTCCTTCTGGCTCAGCGGGACCGGCGCATTGAAAGGCACCACGCCTGCATTCACCTCGCCGACGGTCACCGATGCGCTGCGGGTTCCCGCCCTGCGCGACGACGGCCCAGGCTGGGCCGAAGCCTGGCAGGCGCTGGATGCCGGCGCCATCGCCTCGCTGCTCGCCGACTACACGCGCGGCGCCGATGTGACGCTCACGCTCTGCGGCGACCGCGCCGCGCAGCGCTACACCGTGCAGCAGCGCGGCCTCGCGCGCTGGGCGAAGAGCCTCTTCGACCGCACGCGCGCCGCCACGGTGCTGGAGTCGCTGTGAAGATCATCGCCCGCGACATTCCCCCGCGCACCGTCTGGGCCCTCGAGCAGGCCGGCGTTCACCCGCTGCTCGCGCGCCTCTTTGCGGCGCGCGGCGTGATGGCCAAGGACGAGCTGGACGACGGCCTCGCCCGCCTGCTGCTTCCCGACACCCTGCGCGGCACGCGCGAAGCCGCCGTGCTGCTGGCCGACGCGATGGCGCAGGACAAGCGCCTCTGCATCGTCGCCGACTACGACTGCGACGGCGCCACCGCCTGCGCGGTCGGCGTGCGCGGCCTGCGCCTTTTGGGCGCCAAGCACGTGAGCTACCTCGTGCCCGATCGCGTGGTCGATGGTTACGGCCTTACGCCGCCGATTGCCGAGCGCGTGGCCGACAGCGGCGCCGACATGCTGATCACCGTCGACAACGGCATCGCGAGCGTCGAAGGCGTCGCGGCCGCGAAGGCGCGCGGCCTGCAGGTGCTGGTGACCGATCACCATCTGCCCGGACCCGAACTGCCCATCGCCGATGTGCTGGTGAATCCGAACCAGCCCGGCTGCGACTTCGAGAGCAAGAGCATCGCGGGCGTCGGCGTCATGTTCTATGTGCTGCTCGCGCTGCGCTCCGAGCTGCGCGCGCGCGGCGTGTTCGACGTGGCGTCGCAACCGAAGCTCGATGCATTGCTGCCGCTGGTCGCGCTTGGCACGGTCGCCGACGTGGTGAAGCTCGACGCCAACAACCGCCGCCTCGTCGCGCAGGGCCTGCGCCGCATCCGCGCAGGCGCGATGCCCGCGGGCGTGGCCGCGCTCTTCAAGGCCGCGGGCCGCACGGCGTCGGTTGCCACCACCTTCGACTTCGGCTTCGCGCTAGGCCCGCGCATCAACGCGGCCGGTCGGCTGGCCGACATGACGCTGGGCATCGAATGCCTGCTGACCGACGACGCCGGCCGCGCCGACGAACTCGCGCGCATGCTCGACGGCATCAACCGCGAGCGGCGCGACATCGAGGGCGGCATGCGCGACCAGGCGCTGCTGCTGGCCGAATCGCTCTTCTCCACCGACGGCGAAGGCATCGAGGCGCCGCCGGCCGCCATCAGCGTGTTCGACGCGAACTTCCACGAGGGCGTGGTCGGCATCGTGGCCTCGCGCATCAAGGACCGTTTCCACCGCCCGACCTTCGTGTTCGCCGCGAGCGGCGCGCCGGGCAAGGAACAGGAACTCAAGGGCTCGGGCCGGTCGATTCCGGGCTTTCACTTGCGCGATGCGCTGGACCTCGTGGCCAAGCGCCATCCGGGCGTGCTGCTGCGCTTCGGCGGGCATGCGATGGCGGCCGGCTGCACGGTAGCGCGCGAGCATTTCAAGACCTTCGAGCAGGCGCTCGCACAGGTGGCGGGCGAGTGGCTGGCGGCATCGGCGCTCACGCGCCAGATCGAGACCGACGGGCCGATCGCGCGCGAGTACATGCGCATCGACCTCGTGGACACGCTGCACCGCGAGGTGTGGGGCCAGGGCTTCGCGCCGCCGACTTTCAGCGAGGAAGTTGAAGTGGTGTCGCAGCGCCTCGTGGGCGAGAAGCACCTGGCGCTCAAGCTCCGGCACCAGGGCCAGCCGATCGATGCGATCTGGTTCAGCCACACCGAACCGTTGCCGCCGAAGGTGAAGCTCGCGTTCCGGCTCGATGCGGACGAGTGGCAGGGCGTGCGGCGCCTGCGCTTCCTGGTCGAAGGGGCGGAGTTTTAGAAGAAGAAAAAGAAACCAGGCCTCTCCGGAGGACCTGGGTTACCAGGATTACCTGGTTGGAGGGGGGAGACTGCGTTTAGCCGCGCCGATTGCCATGTTTTCAGGCACGTACAAGCCGGCAGATGCAAGCGGTCGAATGCTCGTCGGAGCACCGTTCGACGGGTTGCACCCGCGCTCCCCCGGAGTCATTGCACGTACAAAGCCACCGACACGACCAACGCCCAGCTGTAGGCCACGACCACGCACAGCCCCATGAGGAAGCCTTCCGCCCTGCGGCTGGCTTCCGTCGCACGGGAATGCGCGTGCAGCGTCTCCGAATTCCGGAGCAGCAACCCGTCGATGTCCACAGCGTCAACCCCCCTCCTCGCAGCACCTCCCTGATTCACAAGCCGGCCCCATCGAAGCAATCGCTCCTCCGTCCGTGGACAGAAAAAGTCGTCACGCTCCCTCCCAGGATCTGCGTCCGATGCGGCCTGCATTGCGTTCTCTCCCGCGCCTCCGATGAGCGCACGCCGCGACTTTAGAGACAACTGAATTTCAAACAACCAATGACTAATACCAGTCGGGCCATGACCCGTGCAATTGCGCTGTGTGGAAGAGCGTCTTCGATTGGAAATAAAACTTCCGTATACGCGCCATTGCGCAACACCAGTGAATTCTGCGTATTCCCAATGGCGGGCCACGGTGCTGGAGTGCGCGATCGGTTGTGACCACGAACATCGACGCCAGGTTCAGTGCGTTGCGGCCTTGCAAGGGTGACGGTGGTCCGCCATTGCAAATTGGAATTGATGCATTGCGCATCGAATTAAAAAGCCGGCGCGGTATTTACCCAAACTTAGTTGTCAATTTAAATCTCACGCCTATGCCTCGACCAATTCGAATCACCGGGAATTTTCGATCGTACCCGGCCCTATCACGAATTCTCTAGGAATAAGAATTCGGAAAAGCGTCCCCTGCCCCATCACCGATTTGACTTCAATACGGTAATTGAGGCGCGTGGCAAATCGCTTCACGATGGCCAATCCCAATCCCACGCCTTTGCTGCGACCTTGATCGTCGACTTCTTCCTGATGGAAAGCATCAAAAATCCGCTGCCGCGCTTCGAGTTTGATTCCGGGCCCCTGGTCCCAGATTTCAATGGAAGCGCCCCTCGATGTTCTGCGGGCGCATACCAGCACACCATTTTTTGTGTATTTGAGCGCATTGGAAACCAGGTTTTCAAGCATCCGCAGCAGCATGGAAGCATCGGTGCCCACGGTAATTCTCGCAATTCGAAAACGCAATTGCACGCCATCGCGTTCGGCGATTTTCTCGAAATGCAGATCGAGCTTTTGAAATAGCGATTGAATTTCCGTGGCCCGGATCTTCACCCCGGCGTCGAGCGCTTCAATTCGCGCGAATTCGAGAATATTGTTGATATAAATCTGAAGCGCATCGATTTCCTGCCCCAAGCGATCCAGCGTCGATTCCGCCGATTGATTCGTCTTGGTCGCCGCCATGGCGGACAGCACCCACAATTTCGCCGCATGCAGGCGCTGCTGGAAATCGTGGCTCGCCCCCGCGAAGAATTCCGAGCGGGTATCGAGCGTCTTGTATGCGGTGTCCTTCAGTCTTTCGAGTTTGTCGTTGGCAATTTCGAGCTGGTTCACCAATTGACTGGCTTCATGGGTGCGCGCGAGCAAATCGTTGAGCTGGCGAACCGCAATGAAAATATTCAGCCACAGCACGGCCAGCACACCCATGTCTAGCGCCACGATGACCGACAAGCTCGCAACGCCGTTGGAATACAGGTTGGCCGAAAAAGCGCCCCACAGCAGCACGTTGTAAAGAACCACGGCAATGGGGGTCACCGGCCACATGCCGGTCATCGACACGCTGATGCTGAGCAGGCCAATGCACATGATCAACACGCGCACCGTGAGCACCGGCCCCACGAACAAATGGATGGTCCAGATCCAGTAGAAGCAGGCAATGACGATGATGACGATCGGGATCAGCTTCAGCCCGAGGGATTTCTTGACGACCGCCGGTGGCAATTGCGTCAGCGGCCAGAAAAGCGCGACGCGGATCAGCCAGGTCACCACCGAGACGGTGAGCCAGGTCCACATCGACGCCGAATCCAGAATCGGCGCGCTCGCCTCGGCGACCAGGAGCCCGAAGATCGTGATCCAGTAAGCCACCTGCTGGACAAAGAATTGGCGCTCCGCCAGATGACGGTGCGCCAGCGTCGCGTGAATCAGGGAGCGGGAGAGCCGCCCCTGCTTTTCCATCAGCGATTCGTCGAGCGGCTCGCTTTTGTTCTTGGTGAAGCCCCGAAGAAGCTCCTCAAGCATTCCCATCGCTGCTCCTCGTGGCGAAACCTGCCAGGAGCCCGAGTTGCAATGCCTTCTGAACGGCGTGTGCGCGCGATTTCACGCCCAGCGCTTCCATGGCGGAATCGATGTGGTAATTGACCGTTCCCGGGTGCAATGACAGCAATCGCGCGATTTCCTTGGTAGAGCGCCCCGCGCCGACGAATTCGAGGCATTGGCACTGGCGGTTGGTCAGCCGAATGGCATTCGGATTCGCGCCCAGGTCGGGCAATTCGGGAAAGACCTTTTCGCCCGCAATCGCCTTGTCCAGACTCGCCTCGAGCTCCTTGATTTCGATGGCTTTGAGGATGTAGCCCTGGAACCCGCTGGCCTTGGCCTGGGCGATGTAGTCGGTCCGGTGCGTGCCGGTCAGGATGCAGGTGCGCCCTTCCTTGCCCAGCTTCTTGATTTCCATGGCAAGCGACAGGCCTACCGCGCCGGGCACGTCTAGGTCGAGCAGGATCAAGCCCCATCGGTCGGGCGTTGCCTTCAATGCAAGCAGCGCCTTATCGGCGCTGTTGCAGACCTCGATATTGGCGACGAGCGGACTTCGCGCAATTTTTTCTGCTGTCGCTTCCGACACCAGAGGTTGGTCTTCTATGAACAGGACGTTGATCATTGGTACTTTTCGCCGGGGTGTTTTTGTTCTGCCGAATGGAGGTCAGGTATTGCGATGTCGGCCGCGCGGCTCGATGGTCTGCAGCGGAACGAGCGCGGCAATTCGCGGGGGCAGGGGCAGATGGCGGATCGGCCAGTCGCGGGCGCTTTGCCCGCGCCGGAAGGCGTAGGAGCCCTGGGCAATCAGTTGGGGAAGTCGGCTCATGTGGGGTGGCGTCGAGCCGTATTTTGCGGAGACCTTGCTGGGGCGACCCGCGTCGTCGATGACATCGTGAAGCGCTGCGCGGCGTGCTTCGATCAGTTCATCCATGCCCCCTACTTTACTAAAAGCAAACAAAGTCAATTGGCAAGAATAACTGTGAACTATGGCTTGGCGGCGATGTGATTTCGCAAATGAAATTGACTACTTTTATCTAAGTCGCCGACCTGCCTTTTCCACGCATCGGCGAGTTTTTTCTTCGGCGCTGCCCGCCGCGGGCACACGACATGGCGGGCGCAGATTCGGCACGCATTCCTACGCGCAGCCGATCGCAAGGTTTTACGGTGGTTTTTCGAAGGCAGGCGCCTGTGCTCAAGCCCGGAGGCACAACGGACAACGGGCCCGGCGCGCTTCGTTTCATTCAACTTTTCCAAGGAGACCGACATGGAAACCACAGACCTTCGCCCCCTTGCCGTGGTGACGGGCGCCTCGTCAGGCATCGGCTTTCAACTCGCGCTGCTCGCCGCGCGCAACGGCTACGACTTGTTGATCGGCGCGGACGAGCCCCTGGAGCAGGCCGAGACCGAGCTGCGCGTGCTGGGCGCGAACGTGGTGTCGGTGCGCGCCGACTTCGCCACGCGCGACGGCGTGGACGCGCTGCTGGCCGCGGCCGAGGGTCGGCCCATCGACGCGCTGTTCGCGAATGCGGGCCACGGCCTCGGCCACGGCTTTCTCGACCAGGACTTTCACGACGTGCAGCATGTGATCAACACCAACATCACCGGCACCATCTACCTCGTGCAGTGCGTGGGCCGCGAGATGCGCAAGGCGGGCCAGGGGCGCATCCTCATCACGGGCTCGATCGCGGGCTTCCAGCCGGGGAGCTTCCAGGCGGTCTACAACGGCAGCAAGGCGTTCATCGATTCCTTCGCGATGGCGCTGCGCAACGAGCTGAAGGGCACGGGCGTCTCGGTGAGTTGCTTGATGCCCGGCGTGACCGACACCCACTTCTTCGCGCGCGCCGACATGCTCGACACGCGCGTCGGCCAGCAGACCGACAAGGCCGACCCGGCGGAAGTGGCCAAGGCCGGCTTCGACGCGATGATGAAGGGAGAGAGCGGCGTGATCGCCGGATGGCGCAACAAGATGCAGGTGGCGCTGTCGCGGGTGATGCCGGGGCCGAAGCTGGCGGAGCAGCATCGCAAGCTGGCGGAGCCGGGGAGTGCTGAGCGGAAGACGGCGCTGTCGTAGCCACCTCTCGCTCATCTGTCCCCTAAAGAAAAGCCCTCCGAGCGGAGAACCGCGGGAGGGCTTTTTCGGGTTTTGGTGCCGCTTGTCGGAATCGAACTGACGACCTTCCGCTTACAAGGCGGGTGCTCTACCAATTGAGCTAAAGCGGCTGAATTTCTTCGGAGTGCGTGATTCTAGTAGCCCGTTGCAAGCGCCTACTTGATGCGCTTGAGCGAGGGCCTCGAACCACCGCCACCGGCCGGCGGGCGCGGCGGCTCGTCGACGGGGTCCGTGGTCGCGCCGGCAGAGTTGGCATCGACCACTTCGCCGCCTTCTTCACCCGTGACCAGGTGAACGATCTTGCCGGCATCGCCTTCGGTGCCGCGCGAGGCGTCACGCAAAGGCATGCGCGCCGGACCCGTCGGCGAGGCAGGCACATCGCTGCCGCTGTCGACCGCGGGCGCTGGCGCGGGAAACGCCATGCCCTGTCCGTTCTCGCGCGCATAGATCGCGATCACGCGGCCTACCGGCACGCTGATCTCGCGCGCACTGCCCGCAAAGCGGGCCTTGAACTCGATGAAATCGTTGCCCAGCTTGAGCGAGCTGGTCGCATCGAAGCTGATGTTGAGCACGATCTCGCCGTTCTTCACGTACTCGCGCGGCACCTGGACGGTGTCGTCGACCTGCACCGCGACATAGGGCGTGAACCCGTTGTCGGTGCACCATTCGTACAGCGCCCGGATGAGGTACGGGCGGGTGGAAGACGACTCGAGCGCGTTGATCATGAAAGAGCAGAGAACGGGACTTGGACGCAGCTTTTACTTGCGCATGACCTTTTCGGAGGGCGTGAGCGCTTCGATGTAGGCGGGACGCGAGAAGATGCGCTCGGCGTACTTCAGCAGCGGAGCCGCGTTCTTGCTGAGGTCGATGCCGTAGTAATCGAGGCGCCAGAGCAGCGGCGCGATGGCCACGTCGAGCATCGAGAAGTTGTCGCCCAGCATGTACTTGTTCTTGAGGAACACGGGCGCCAGCTGCGTCAGGCGGTCGCGGATGTGCGAGCGTGCCTTTTCGATGGTCTTCTCGTTGCCCTTGGTGGTGCGGTTCTCCAGCGTCGAGACGTGGACGAACAGTTCCTTCTCGAAATTGAGCAGGAACAGGCGCACGCGGGCGCGGTCGACCGGGTCGCCGGGCATCAGTTGCGGATGCGGGAAGCGCTCGTCGATGTACTCGTTGATGATGTTCGACTCGTACAGGATCAGGTCGCGCTCGACCAGGATGGGCACCTGGCCATACGGATTCATCACGCTGATGTCTTCGGGCTTGTTGTAGAGATCGACGTCGCGGATCTCGAAGTCCATGCCCTTTTCGAACAGAACGAAGCGGCAGCGGTGGGAAAAGGGGCAGGTCGTTCCTGAATACAAGACCATCATGGCGAGAGACTCCTAAAAATCAAAAAGAGTGGGTCGCGTTGGCAACCCACTCTGTGGGACCGGATGCACGAGGCAACCGGTCGGCGTGGACGGAACTACTTGACGTCTTTCCAGTACGAGGCGTTCAGTCGCCACACGAAAACCACCGACATGGCCAGGAACAGCAGGACCCAGACGCCAATGCGAATGCGGGTGTTCTGCGCCGGCTCGGCCATCCACTCCAGGTAGCTGACCAGATCGCCGACGGCGTTGTCGTATTGCACCGAGCTCAGGGTGCCCGGGGTGACCTGCTCCCACTTGCCCGTGAAGACTTCAGTGGCATGGCCGTGCTGCTCGACCTTGGTGTAGACCGGCCGGCGCTCGCCCTGCAGTTCCCACAGGGGGTTCGGCATGGCGACGCTCGGGAACACGAGGTTGTTCCAGCCGGTGGCCTTGGTGTCGTCGCGGTAGAAGGTGCGAAGGAAGGTGTAGAGGTAGTCGGCGCCGGTGCCGCCGTGGCCGGCACGCGAACGCGCGACCAGCGTGAGGTCGGGCGGCGTGGTGCCGAACCACTCCTTGGCCTGGCGCGCGTCGATGTTGGCCTTCATGGTTTCGCCGACCTTGTCGGTCGTGAACAGAAGGTTGTCCTTGATCTGCTGCTCGGTGATGCCGATGTCCTGCAGGCGGTTGTAGCGCATGAAGGCGGCCGAGTGGCAGTTGAGGCAGTAGTTGACGAACAGCTTGGCGCCGTTCTGCAAAGCCTGCACGTCGGTCGTCTTGTTGGGCGCCTTGTCCCACGCCAAGCCGCCCGATTCGGCCGATGCGGGGGCGGAGAAGGTCAGCCCCAGCGCCAGACCCAAGGTAGCCATGACCGCGAGCCAGCCGGAAATTCTTTTCTTCATCGTGTTTCTCTCAAGCTCTTGCACTTCTCGTGTCTCGTCTCAATGCGCGGCGAAGACCACGCGCTCGGGCACGGGCTTGAATTCGCCCTTGCGGCTCCACCAGGGCATCAAGAGGAAGAAGCCGAAGTAGAAGAGCGTGCCGATCTGCGAGATGGTCTGGGCGATGTCGAGGGCAAAGGAGCCGATGACCAGGTTGCCCCAGACGCCGGGAGGCTGGATGCCCAGGTAGCCCAGGATCAGGAACAGAAAGACGAAGACGCCATACACATACTTGTGCCAGCTCGGGCGGTAGCGGATCGACTTGACTTCGCTGTGGTCCAGCCACGGCAGGAAGAACAGGATGATGACCGAGCCGCCCATCACGACCACGCCCCAGAACTTGGCATCGAAGGCCTTGAGCAGGAAGATGGCCACGGCCGCCACGACGACGATCGCGATCTTCAGCGCCGTACCCGACTTGCCCTTGACGAAGTTCAGGATGGCAGCCAGGCCGATGATGAGGGCGAACACGTTGACCATGTCGTCGGTGGTTGCACGCAGCATCGAATAGAACGGCGTGAAGTACCAGACCGGGGCGATATGGTTGGGCGTCTTCAGCGAATCGGCCGGGATGAAGTTGTTGTACTCGAGGAAGTACCCACCGGCTTCGGGCGCGAAGAAGATCACCGCCGAGAAGATTGTGAGGAACACCACCACGCCGAAGATGTCGTGCACCGTGTAGTACGGATGCGACGGAATGCCGTCGAGCGGATGGCCGTCGGGGCCGCGGTTGGCCTTGATCTCGATGCCGTCGGGGTTGTTGGAACCCACTTCGTGCAGCGCAATCAGGTGGGCGACCACGAGGCCGAGCAGCACCAGTGGCACGGCGATCACGTGGAAGCTGAAGAAGCGGTTCAGCGTGGCGTCGCTCACCACGTAATCGCCGCGGATCAGGAGGGCCAGGTCAGGGCCGATGAACGGGATGGCGGCGAACAGGTTCACGATCACCTGGGCGCCCCAGTAGGACATCTGGCCCCAGGGCAGCAGGTAGCCCATGAAGGCTTCGGCCATGAGGCACAGGAAGATCGCGCAGCCGAACACCCAGATCAGCTCGCGGGGCTTGCGGTAGCTGCCGTACATGAGGCCGCGGAACATGTGCAGGTACACCACGATGAAGAACGCGGAGGCGCCCGTCGAGTGGATGTAGCGGATGAGCCAGCCCCAGGGCACGTCGCGCATGATGTACTCGACCGATGCGAACGCCTGGTTCGCGTCGGGCTTGTAGTGCATGACGAGGAAGATGCCGGTGACGATCTGGATCACGAGGACCAGCATCGCCAGCGAGCCGAAGATGTACCAGAAGTTGAAGTTCTTCGGCGCGTAGTACTTGCCCCACTGGTCGTTCCAGAGCTTGGTCAGCGGGAAGCGGTTGTCGACCCAGTTGAGCAGCTTCTCGCCAGCCGGCGCGTTGGGGGAAATTTCGTGGAATTCAGCCATGTTCTTCTTCTGCCTCAGGCCTTCTTGGAGTCTTCACCGATCAGGAGCTTGGTGTCCGACAGGTACATGTGCGGGGGCACAGGCAGGTTGTCGGGCGCGGGCTTGTTCTTGAAAACGCGGCCGGCCAGGTCGAACGTCGAACCGTGGCAAGGGCAGAGGAAGCCGCCTTCCCAGTCGGCCGGCAGCGAAGGCTGGGGGCCGGCCTGCAGGCGGTCCACCGGGGAGCAGCCCAGGTGGGTGCAGATACCCACCACGACCAGCACTTCAGGCTTGATCGAGCGATGCTCGTTCTGGGCGTACTTGGGGGTGAATTCGTCGGGGTGGCGCTTGGAGAGCGGATCGGCCAACTGGCCGTCCAGCTTGGGGAGCTCAGCAACCTGCGCGGGCGAGCGCTTGAGGATCCAGACCGGCTTGCCGCGCCATTCGACGGTCATTTTCTCGCCGACCTTGAGCGCCGAGATGTCGACTTCGACAGCGGCGCCGGCGGCCTTGGCCTTCTCCGACGGCTGGAACGTGCTCACAAATGGAACTACGGTGGCCACGCCACCCGCTACGCCGGCACAGCTGGATGCGATCAACCACGTCCGCTTGCTTGTGTCGATCCGGGGCGAGCCGGAGGTCATGTCACTCATGGGGATCCTCTTGTCTTCTTCGCTGGAGCAGGGGTCAACCCGCGATTGTAGCGGGGCGCCGAAGGGATATTCAATGGCTGCCATGCGCGTGGCCGGCGAACGATGGCCGGCGCGGCGCGTCCGTGGAACGCGCACCACACATGCCGGGCGGCGGGGCCGCGGTGGCTCGACCAGGCAGCCTTCAGTTCAGAAGGCCGTGCTGCATCGCCTCGTGGACCGCCTGGGTCCGCGACTTGACCGCGAGCTTCCGATAGATGCTCTTGGCGTGGAACTCGATCGTGTTGACCGACAGGTAGACCGCCTCCGCGATCTGCCGGTTGCTCCATCCCTGCGCAATCAGCCGCAGCACCTTGAGCTCGCGCGGCGAGAGCCGGGCGGGTGCCGACGGCGGTTCGGCAAGAGGCACGGTCCGGATCGGCTCGATCGTCCGCGTCTTCGCCGATGCGGCGATCAGCCCGAGGATGCGCCGCGCGACGCGCGAGTCCATCGGCGCCCCGCCGCGCTCGATCGAGCGCAGCAGGAAGGAGAGTTCGGCATCGTCCGCTTCCGTCAGCAGGTAGCCGATGGCGCCCGCGGAGATCGCGGCGTTCACCAGTTCATGGTCGTCGCACGGCGACATGGCGATGGTCTCGATGTGCCGGTAGGTCTCGCGCACATGGCGGATCAGCGAGACGCCGTCGCTGCCCGGCAGGCACATGCCGACCAGCAGGAGGTCGTAGGGCAGCGAGGCCAGGAGGTTGCACGCCTCGGCGCGCGTGGATGCGACCACGACGCGGCGGCCGGGCGCGAGGTTACCCAGTATGCGGCGCAGCCGGGCGGCCACGTCGGGGTCTTCCTCGACGATCAGTGCACCGTGAAAAGTGCTCACGTACGACAGCTGCGACGCCGACGGCATCGGCGCCGTTCTCAAAGGGTGACTGGAAAGATTGATGGCCACGCGCACGTCCCTCTTGCTACGCAAGGTAGCTTCCAAATGTTGACTTTCGTTTCAGATACCGCAGGAACAATGCCCGCGCGAAAGCGCACCGGCCGAGCCGAGTGCGTCAAGGCGACCAGCACCTTGATTTCATTGGGAAATTAGCCAGGAACGAGGGGCGCCGATGCGCTTCCAACGGCGCCTCCGGGGCTTGTTTTGGCCCTGTTGTTACGCACTTGTGACCGCGCGTGTTACGTAGCATCGCGCCCCTTCGGAACGCATCGGAACCGGCATCTCGATGCGGCATTCCCTCCGCGCGGTTCGGCCAACTCCGCATGCGCATTGGCTTTCAACAGGCTTTCACTTGCGCCACAGGCAGTGCGGCCGTCGAAGGCATAGGCCAAGAACTACCGATCCCGGTGATGTTCATCGGCGCCACGATTCCTAGCATTGGTTGCATCGGGTAACGCAATGAAACCCGACCTCACTTCGAGGTTAACCCGGGCACGTCGGGGCTCGCGAAGTTGTCGCCCATCCACCAAGGAAACAGTCAGATGACTACACCCAAGCGCTCCGCTTCCAACCCCGGTTCCCGCAGCGTTCGCCCCGCGGGGATCAGCCGTGTTCTGGCCTCTGTGTTGGTAGGTGCGGGGTACGTGATGACGTTGCCGGTTGCATACGCGCAAGTGGCCGTCGGCGGCGTCAACGTCGTCGTCGATCCTCCCGGCCTGGGCATCCTCAACATCACGAGCGGCAACAACGGCGTTCTGACGTCCGCCGACGGTATCTCCACGCCCAACCTGACGGCAACCAGCCTGACCTCATCGAGCGTCAGCGCCGGAACCGTGACCGCGACCAGCATCAGTTCGGCCAGCATTTCGGCCGCCAACGGAACGCTCGGCACGCTGAGCGCAAACAACGTGACGACCGGCAACCTGTCGTCGGGCAACGGGACGATCCAGTCGCTGACGTCGACCAACATCCTCGCCACCGGCGTGACCGCCACGAACATCCTCGGCACGAACGTCGATGCCACCAACATCAACACGGCGAACATCACGGCGGGCAACGGCAGCATCTCGTCGCTCACGTCCACCAACGTCAGCACGAGCAATCTCACGGCGTCCAATGGCACTGTCAACACGCTGAGTGCGACCAACGTCAGCACCACGAATCTGACGGCCAACAGCGGAACAGTCAACACGTTGAGCGCCACCAATGTCAGCACCACCGACCTGACCGCCAATAGCGGGACGGTCAACACGCTGAGCGCCACCAATGTCAGCACCACCGACCTGACCGCCAACAACGGAACGATCAACACGCTGAGTGCCACCAACGTCAGCACCACCGACCTGACAGCCAACAACGGCACGATCAACACGTTGAGCGCTACCAACGTCAGCACCACGAACCTGACCGCCAACAGCGGAACGATCAACACGTTGAGCGCCACCAACGTCAGCACCACCGACCTGACCGCCAACAACGGCACGATCAATACGCTGAGTGCCACCAACGTCAGCACAACGAACCTGACAGCCAACAGCGGCACCATCAATACGTTGAGCGCTACCGACGTCAGCACCACGAACCTGACGGCCAACAGCGGAACGATCAACGCGTTGAGCGCCACCAACGTCAGCACCACCAACCTGACAGCCAACAGCGGCACCATCAACACGCTGAGCGCCACCGACGTCAGCACCACGAACCTGACGGCCAACAGCGGAACGATCAACACGCTGAGCGCGACCAATGTGAGCACGACGAACCTGTCGGCGAGCAACGGCACGATCAACACCTTGAGTGCCACGGACGTCAGCACCACCAACCTGACGGCAAGCCGCGCCACGATCAACACGATCAGCGCCACCAACGTCAGCACCACCAACCTGTCGGCAGCCAGCGCAACCATCAACGCGCTGACCGCCAACACGGTGGCTGCGACCACGGTGAACGCCAGCACGGTCAATGCGAGCACGGTGAACGCCACCACCGTGAATGCCAACACCGGCAACTTCCAGACGCTGACGGCAGCCAACGGCAACATCACGGTGCTGAACACCCAGACCGGCAACATCACGACGATCAACGCGGTGACCGGCAACGTCACCACCTTGAACGCAGGCACGGTGAACGTCACCGGCAACGTGACGGCCGGCGGTTCGATCACGGCCGGCAACGGCATGGTGGCCAATGGGCGCGTGCAGAACGTGGCGCCCGGCATCCTGCCGACGGACGCAGCCAACATGTCGCAGTTGAACCAGGTTCGCAGCGAAGTGCAGGACATGCGCAAGACCAGCAGCACCGGTGCGGCCATTGCCCTGGCTGCCGCCTCGGTGCCGGCGCTCGAAGCGGGCAAGAGCTTCGGCATCGGCGTGGGCGTGGGCTCCTACGACGGCCGCTCGGCGGTCGCCGCGGCTGCGAGCTTCCGCCTGAGCGAATCGGCCCAGATCAAGGTGAACTTCGGCAGCGGCAACAACGGCAAGGTCGGCGGCGGCATCGGCGCCTCCTGGTCCTGGTAATCCGTTCCGTGCACCCGCGGCGCAAGCGCGCCGGGGGTGCTTGCCAAGGATGAAATCGAAGGCCGGCACCTATACTGGGTGACCGGTCTTTTTTGCTGCCGCAAAGGGTCGGGGCCGATGTGCCTGGTGTCCCTGCGATCCGTCCTTCACACAGCCCATGACCACCTCTTCCATCGCGCCAGCACCCGCCACTTTCGAGGAAAACGCCAAGGCCGCCGCCTCGGCGCTGCTGGAGCAAGGCCTCGCGCTGCATCGGCAGGGCCGCCTTGCAGAAGCGCTGCAGATCTACCAGGCCCTGCTGTCCCGATTCCCCGGCCATGCCGACGCGCTGCACCTGACGGGCGAAGCGCTGTACCGGCAAGGCCGGCCCCGGCTGGCGCTCAACCATGTGAACCAGGCGATCGCGCAGTCGCCGCATCACTTCTATTTCAATACCCGCGCGACGATCTTCATGCACCTGAACCTGCTGGCCGAAGCGCAGCAGGACCTGCGCCGCGCGATCAAGGCATTTGCGAACTACCCCGAGGCGTACATCAATCTTTCGGCGGTCTACCGCCAGCAAAAGAAGTTCAGGCAGGCACGCGAAGCCGCGGCCGACGCCACGCGACTCGCACCACAAGCGCCCGCCGCATGGAACAACGCCGGCGCGATCGACATGGAACAGAACCGCTTCGACGAAGCCGTCCTTCACTTCCAGCAGGCCCTGAAGCTCGACGCGAACTACACCGCGGCCCACAAGAACATCGGCAAGATCCGCGCGCACCAGAAGGATTGGACAGGCGCCCTCGCCTCGCTCGAACCGGCGGCGGCCGACCCGCGCGACCTGGAGGCCTCGTACCTGCTCTCGCGTGCGCTGCTCAGCGCCGGCCGCCCCGCGGACGCCATCGCGCCCATGCAGCACGCCATGCGCAACTGGCCGGCCGAGGAGCGCCACAAGGCACTCTCCGATCCCGAAGGCGTGGCGGCGCTCTATGGCGTCTGCGGCGCGCTCGAGGGCGTGTCGATGCGCTTCGCGGAATCGGCCGAGCTCTACAAGATCGCGCTCGACAGCCTGCCGGAGCACGAGCTGCTGCTGAACAACCTGGGCACGGTGAATTTCAGGCTCGGCCATTTCGACACCGCCATCGAGGTGCTCAAGAAGGCACTCGAAGTGCATCCGAAACAGGTGCTCGCACGCTGCAACCTGGGCGTGACCTACGTGATGGCCGGCCAGTCGGAGGCGGCCATTGCGCAGTTCGAGCAGTGCCTGCGCGACGACCCGAACTTCATGCCGGCCATGGTCTGGATGCTGGGCGAAAAGGCCCACATCGCCGACTGGCGCGGCGTGCCCGAACTGCGCGAAAAAATCGCCACGCTGCTGGACACCCCGGGCAACGACCAGACGGTGTCGTCGTTCATCCTGATGTCCAACTACGACGACGCCCGGCGCCTCATGGCCTGGACGCAACGCTCCGCCGCGCTGGCCGACAGGAACGTGGGCATCCAGCCGTTTGCCGATGCAGGCGCGCTGCGCACGTCGCCGCGCATCCGCGTGGGCTACTACTCGTTCGACTTCCGCAACCATCCGGTCGCGCATCTCACGGCCGAATTGTTCGCCCGGCACGACCGCAAGGATTTCGAGGTGTTCGCGTATTCGTACGGACCCGACGATGGGCACCCGGCCCGCGCGCGCATCGCTTCATCCGTCGAGCATTTCGTGGACATGCAAGGCCAGTCGATCCAGCAGATGGCCGAGCGCATCCGCGAGGACGAAGTCGACATCCTCATCGACCTCTCGGGCGACACGCGCGGTGCGAAGCCGCAGGTAATGGCCTACCACGCGGCGCCGGCGCAGCTCATGTGGCTGGGCTACATGGGCACCAGCGGCACGCCGAACTACGACTACCTGGTCTCCGACAACTTCCTCTCGCCACCCGGCACGGAAGACTGCTATTCCGAGAAGCTGCTTCGCCTGCCCGAGACCTTTCAAGTCATCGACTCGCAGCGTCCCACCAATCCGCAGAAGGCCACGCGTGCCGACCACGGGCTGCCCGAGGACGCGTTCGTGCTGTGCAATTTCTCGCAGTCCTTCAAGATCCAGCCGGAGACTTTCGCGGCCTGGGTGCGCATCGTGCGGCGCATTCCGAACGCGGTGCTCTGGCTGGCGCAGGGGCCGAACGGCTTCGAGACGAACCTGCGTGCGCAGTGGGAGGCGGCCGGCCTGCCGGCAGAACGCCTCATCGTTTCGCCGCGCATGTCGATCGACAGGCACTTGGCGCGCATCGGCCTGGCCGACCTGTTCATCGACACCTTTCCCTACAGCAGCGGTGCCACCGCGAACGACGTGCTGTGGGCCGGCGTGCCGCTGCTTGCGCTCACCGGCACGACGATGGTGTCGCGCATGGCGGGCAGCCTGCTGGGCGCCATCGGCCTGCCGGAGCTGGTGGCGACGACCCACGACGAATACGTCGAGAAGGCCGTGCACTACGCCACGCATCGGGATGAACTGGCCGTGCTGCGCGGCCGGCTTGCGGAGGCAAAGGACGCGCGCCGCGGCTACTTCGACACGCCGCGCTTCGTGCAGCACCTGGAAGACGGCTTCCGGCAAATTGCCGCGCGCAGCCGTGAAGGGTTGCCGCCGGCGCACATCGGCGTTGCCCTCCGCCCTCTGGAGAATTGAGCAATCGCGGGCATACTCGGCACTCCTTCAACAGCAGAGCTCCAGCAGCCTTTTGAATCATGAGCATCCTCAGTGAATTCAAGGAATTTGCCGTCAAGGGCAACGTCATCGACCTCGCGGTCGGCGTGATCATCGGCGCGGCGTTCGGCAAGATCGTCGACTCGCTGGTTGCGGACATCATCATGCCGCTGGTGGGCGTGGTGTTCGGCAAGCTCGATTTCTCGAACCTCTACGTGGTGCTCGGCACAGCACCTGCCGGCGTGGCGAACACGCTGGCCGATCTCAAGAAAGCCGGCGTGCCGGTGCTGGCCTACGGCAGCTTCATCACCGTGGCGGTCAACTTCGTGATCCTGGCGTTCATCATCTTCATGATGGTCAAGCAGATCAACAGGCTGCGAAAGACCGAAGCGGCGGCACCTGCTGCGCCGGCCGCAACGCCAGAAGACATTACCTTGCTGCGCGAAATCCGCGACAGCCTGAAGCGCCCTTCTTAAGAAGACTCTCAGGCGCTTCCCAGCGCCTTCGCCATGCGAAGCGCCTCTACGAGGCTCGACGCATCGGCGAGCCCGGCACCCGCGATATCGAACGCGGTGCCGTGATCGGGGCTGGTGCGCACCAGCGGCAGCCCCAGCGTCACATTCACCCCCTTTTCCACGCCGAGGTACTTGACCGGGATCAGGCCCTGGTCGTGGTACATCGCGATCACCACATCGAACTCGCCGCTGTCCGGCACGCCATGCCGGGCGCGGGCGCGCATGAAGACGGTGTCGGGCGCATGCGGCCCGTTGGCATCGATGCCTTCGGCGCGCGCGGCCGCAATGGCCGGCGCAATGATTTCGCGCTCTTCCGAACCGAAGAGGCCGCCCTCGCCCGCATGCGGATTGAGACCCGCGACGCCAATGCGCGGCGCGCGTCCCAGTGCGTGGGACAGCGCACGGTGCGTGATGCGCAGCGTCTGCAGCACGCCCTCGAAATGCGCGGCCTCGATGGCGTCGCGCAGCGACATGTGGATGCTCACGAGCACGGTGCGCAGCTCGTCGTTGGCCAGCATCATGCGCACGGGCACGTCGGCCACGCTGCGGCCCAGGTGCGCCGCCGCCTCGGCCTGCAGCAGCTCGGTGTGGCCGGGATAAGGAAAGCCGGCCGCGGCCAGCGCCTCCTTGTGAAGCGGCGCGGTCACGATGGCGGCGATCTCGCCACGCAATGCAGCCCGTGCGGCCCAGACCACGCAATCGCCGGCCACGCGGCCGGCCTCCGCGCTGATCTGACCGAGCACGATGTTGGCCGGCGGCGCGATCACCTG
The DNA here is from genome assembly GCF_030815625.1 of Variovorax sp. W1I1. Lineage (NCBI taxonomy): Bacteria > Pseudomonadati > Pseudomonadota > Betaproteobacteria > Burkholderiales > Comamonadaceae > Variovorax > Variovorax sp. W1I1. Next base: position 4,720,932 of record NZ_JAUSWZ010000001.1, read on the forward strand.
CAGCACTGGGATGCAGCCGGTCGGAACGCTGGCGGCTTCGGCCACGGTCTCGATCTCCGCGACGGGCCATGCCGGTTGGCCCGGCCCGGCCAGCGCCTGCGAAGCGCGCCGCATCGTGGCCACGTCGCCGGCCACGAAGGCACCGCGGGTCGCATCGGGTGCGTTGCGGAAGGCCTTGGCGATGATCTCCGGGCCGATGCCCGCGGGATCGCCCAGGGTGATGGCAATCGCTGCGCTCATGCCGGGTTGTCGATGTCGATGAACTCGTGCTTCAGCCCGAGCTGCGCCGCCACATGCGCGGCCACGGCCTGGGCGCCGTAGCGCTCGGTCGCGTGGTGCCCGCAGGCGAGAAAGGCCACGCCCATTTCGCGCGCGTAGTGAGCCTGGGGCTCGGAGATCTCGCCGGTGATGAAGGCGTCGGCGCCGGCTGCGATAGCCGCTTCGAAGTAGCCCTGGGCGCCGCCGGTGCACCAGGCGATGTTCTTGATGGGGCGGTGCGCCGTATCGAGCAGCGTGACCGGGCGCTTGAGCACTTTTTCGACGTGCGCAGCCAGCGCCTTGGCACTGGCGAAGTTCTCGCCGTTTTCGCGCGCACCGAGGAAGCCGAGCTCCTGCTCCCCGAAGCGTCCGCCAGACCCCGCATGCGCCACGAGCCCGAGCTGCAGTCCCAACTGCGCGTTGTTGCCCAGTTCCGGATGCGCATCGAGCGGCAGGTGGTAGGCGAAGAGATTGACGTCATCGCCGAGCAAGAGACCCAAGCGCTGCTTCATCCAGCCGGTGACGCAGCCGTCCTGGCCGCGCCAGAACAGGCCGTGGTGAACGAAGATCGCATCGGCCTCGGCGTGGATAGCGGCCTCGATCAGCGCGCGGCTGGCGGTCACGCCCGAGACGATCTTCCGGACCACGGTGCGGCCTTCGACCTGCAGGCCGTTGGGTCCGTAGTCCTTGAAGCGCCCGGGGGCCAGCAACAGGTCGAATGCGTGGAGCAGTTCGTGGCGTGTGGTGCTCATCGCGGCATTGTCGCGCTGCCCGGGGCCCCGACGCCATCGCGCATGGCATGGCCGCGCGCGGCCAGTGGCAACAGGGCGAGCAGGAAGCCCAGCGCCGCCAGCGCGGCGACGTAGTGCGCCGGCGCCATCGTGTCGTGCTGCAGCCAGAGCGTGAGGATCACCGGCGTGAGCCCGCCGAAGACCGCATACGACATGTTGTAGGCGAACGAAAGCCCGGTGAAGCGCACCGGCGCCGGAAAAGCGCGCACGCCCGCGATCGGCACCGTGGCGATGGTGCCCACGAAGAGGCCGACCAGCCCGTAGTGCCAGAACAGCGTGGCCGGCGTGCCAGGCAGCCCCGTGTAGAACAGGTAGGCCGTGGCGAAGAGGCCACCCCAGCCGACGAGCATCACCCCGCGCGTGCCGATGCGGTCGCTCAGCCAGCCGACCAGCACGCAGCCGATGGTCAGGGTCAACGTGGCGAGCGCGTTGGCTTCGAGCGCCAGCGCGGCCGGAATGTGGTGCACCTTCTGCAGGTAGGTGGGCGTGTAGAGCACCACCACGACGATCGCGGCCGACAACACCCAGGTCTGCAGCGCCACGTACACGCAAGCCAGCCGGTGCTCGCGCAGCACGGTGCGCAGCGGCAGCTCGCGGGCGACCGACTTCAGGCCGGCCAGCTCCTTGAAGACCGGCGTTTCATGAAGGAAGCGGCGCAGGTACACCGACACCAGCCCGAACACGCCACCCAGGATGAAGGGAATGCGCCAGGCGAAATCGCTCACCTGCTCGGGCGAGTAATGGCGGTTGATGGCCACCGCGACCAGTGAACCCAGCAGGATGCCGCCGGTGATCCCCGAGGTGAGCGTGCCGATGCCGAAACCGTAGCGCTTGGCCGGCACGTGCTCGCCGACAAACACCCAGGCGCCGGGCATCTCGCCGCCGATGGCCGCGCCCTGCAGCACGCGCATCGCCAGCAGCAGGAGGGGCGCCGCCACGCCGATGCTTGCGTAGGTGGGCAAGAGGCCGATGACCAGCGTGGGCGCGGCCATCAGGAAGATCGAGAGCGTGAACATGCGCTTGCGGCCCAGGAGGTCGCCGAAATGCGCGATGACGATGCCGCCCACGGGGCGGGCGAGGTAACCGGCCGCGAAGATGCCGAAGGTCTGCAGTTGCCGCAGCCAGTCGGGCATGTCGGCGGGGAAGAACAGCCCGCCCAGCACCGTGGCGAAGAAGACATAGATGACGAAGTCGTAGAACTCCAGCGTTCCGCCGAGGGCCGAAAGGGCAAGGGTCTTGTAGTCGCGCGCGTCGAGCGTGCGTGCCGGAGCGGGCTTTGCGCCGTCCGCGAGGGTTGCTTCTGAAGTCATGGCTGGCAGGAAAATCGTGACCGCGCGCGCCGGGGCCGTGGAACCGGGTGGGAAAACGGAAGATCGCGCGCCGAGGATATGCCTGGCCGCATCCGCCGGGTAGGCAGCGCGGTAGGCCTGAAGAGGTGGGAGCCGGGTGGATCGCTGCGCGATGCTAGGGGTTATCCCGTATTCACGCAGCCGGAGCTTGCCAATCTCGACCGCGCGGCGCGGTCTATCGTCAACCCCATTGAGGGACAATCCCACACATCGCTGCCCCGCGCGGCGCCTTCGAACGTCTTTTCATCAAGTTTTCATGAAACGCACCTGGCTGCTCTTTGCCCAAGCCGTGACCGTCCTGCTGGCGGCCTATTTCGTCGTCGCGACACTCAAGCCCGAGTGGATCAACAAGCGCTCGACCTCGCTCGGCGGCGTGGTGTCGATCGTCGAGGCGCCGGCCGGCGCCCCGAGCGTGCCCGCCATCGGCAGCCTGAGCGCGGCGGCCAAGAAGGCTTCACCGGCGGTAGTGAGCATCAACACCAGCAAGGCGGCGCAGCGCCATCCGCGCAGCAACGACCCCTGGTTCCGCTTCTTCTTCGGCGACCAGGCCGACCAGCCCCAGGTGGGCCTGGGCAGCGGTGTGATCGTGAGCACCGACGGCTACATCCTCACCAACAACCATGTGGTCGAGGGCGCCGACGAGATCGAAGTGACCCTGAACGACAGCCGCCACGCTCGCGGCAAGGTGATCGGCACCGACCCCGACACCGACCTGGCGGTGCTCAAGATCGAGCTTGACAAGCTCCCGGTGATCGTTCTGGGCAACTCCGACGAGCTGCTGGTGGGCGACCAGGTGCTCGCCATCGGCAACCCCTTCGGCGTCGGCCAGACGGTGACGAGCGGTATCGTCTCGGCGCTCGGGCGCAACCAGCTGGGCATCAACAACTTCGAGAACTTCATCCAGACCGATGCGGCCATCAACCCCGGCAACTCGGGCGGCGCGCTGATCGACGTCAACGGCAACCTGCAGGGCATCAACACCGCGATCTACTCGCGCTCGGGCGGCAGCATGGGCATCGGCTTCGCCATTCCGGTGTCGATGGCCAAGATCGTGCTGGAAGGCATCGTGAAGGAAGGCCAGGTGCGCCGCGGCTGGATCGGCGTCGAGCCGAACGACCTCTCGCCCGAACTGGCCGAGACCTTCGGCGTGAAGGCCGATGCGGGCGTGATCATCACCGGCGTGCTGCAGAACGGCCCCGCGGCCAAGGCCGGCATCCGGCCGGGCGACGTGATCACCTCGGTGGGCGAGAAGAAGACCGACAACGTGCAGGCCCTGCTGACCGCCGTGGCGGGCCTCAAGCCCGGCGACACCGCGCGCTTTGCGCTGCAGCGCGGCAGCGACAAGATGGAGCTGGATGTGACGCCGGGGCTCCGGCCGAAGAGCCCGGTCCGGCAAGTGCCCAATCAGCAGGAGTAGGACGGGTCCTCAGGCTCGGTGCACTTCGTGTCGCTTCGCCTACCCCTACGAGGCAACACCAGCGGCCCGGCGAAGCCGGCTCCACGGTGTTTCCAGAAATGACTGGGCTTGGCGTGAGCCCTTGAACTTCAGCTGGACGCCGAAGAGTCGGCGTTTTCTTCTTCGTCGGGCTTCTTGCCCATCGCGAAATAGCGCGCACCGATGATGCCCACCTCGTACAGCAGGCACATCGGCACCGCCAGCGCAAGTTGCGACACCACGTCGGGCGGCGTAAGCACCGCAGCCACCACGAAGGCCACCACGATGAAGTAGCCGCGGAAGGACTTCAGCTTCTCGATGGTCACCATCTCGAAGCGCACCAGCAGCATCACCACGATCGGCACCTGGAAGGCGACGCCGAACGCAATGTAGAGCGAGAGGATCGCCTCCACGTACGACGAGATGTCGGGCGTGGCCGCCACCGCGGCGGGCGTGAACTTCTGGATGAAGCTGAACATCTTGTCCAGCACGAAGAACTGCACGAAGGCGATGCCCGCGTACGCCAGCAGGCTGCCGAAGAAGATGAGCGGCAGGGCAAAGCGCTTCTCGTGGCTGTAGAGCCCCGGCGCCACGAACATCCAGGCCTGGTACATGAGCCACGGCAGCGCCAGCAGCACGGCCGTCATCATCAGCACCTTGAGCGGCACGAAGAACGGCGAGAACACGCCGATGGCGATGAGCTTGGCATCCGGCGGCATGTGCGCGCGGATGGGCATCGCGATCAGGTCGATCAGTCCGCCCGGTCCAGGCCAGATAGCGAGCAGGATGCCCGCGACGGCCAAGCCGTAGACGCAGTAGAGCAGGCGGTCGCGAAGCTCGACGAGGTGCTGCACGAACGGCTGCTCGGTGCCCGCCAGCTCGTCTTCTTTGTCTTTGTTCTTGTCGTCGGAATCGGCCATGGGGAAAGGAAAGAGCGTGGCTTCGGCCGGCGTGCGGCAAGCGAGAGACGCGGGGGTGTGCGGGGTGTTGAAGCGCTAGTTGATCTTGTGGGGGCGGAAACGCGCAACCCGCGCCGCACCCGACAACGCCTTGGTCCGCACGCCGTTGCGCGCCTTGTACCAATTCGGCGTGGCACCCTGCTTCAGGCGCCAGTTCTTGCGGGGATGCTTGTACTCGGGCACCGTCGCCTCGGGCTCGGCCAGGGCCGAGAGCGTTTCGCCGGAGCCGGAGAACTGCTTCTCGAATTCGCTCGCGCCGGTGTGGATGTTGTTCTCGACGTCGCGCGCCGCCTCCTCCACCGTGGTCTTCATCTTGCGGAGTTCGTCCAGCTCCATCGAGCGGTTGACTTCGGCCTTGACGTCGTTCACGTAGCGCTGGGCCTTGCCGAGCAAGGTGCCGACCGTGCGAGCCACGCGCGGCAGCTTCTCCGGCCCGATGACGATCAGCGCCACGACGCCGATCAGCGCCAGCTTCTCAATGCCGAGGTCGAGCACGTGCGGTCCGCGCTCAGGACTTCTGACGCGCTTCGACGTCGATCGTCTTGTCGCTGTTGGCCGGCTGACCGGTCACTTGCGCCGCGGGGGCCGACGAGGCGGCGGATGCGTCGGTGGTCGGATTGCCGTTGGCATCCTTCATGCCGTCCTTGAAGCCCTTGACGGCGCCACCAAGGTCCGAACCCATGTTCCGCAGCTTCTTGGTGCCGAAGATCATGACCACGACGAGCAGCACGATCAGCCAGTGCCAGATAGAAAAAGAACCCATGGAAGACTCCTAAGAATGTGTCCGATTTTAGTCGGTCGAAATGTGACAGTTTGGCTTAACGAAGTTCAGCCGCGAAGCCACGGCCGGGGGCCGCCCATGACGTGCACATGGAGATGGTGAACCTCCTGCCCGCCCTCGGTGCCGGTGTTGACGACGACGCGATAGCCGCCGTCCGGATAGGGCCTGCAGCCCTGCTCCAGCGCCAGCTTCGGCGCCAGGGTCATGATCTTGCCCATGAGCGCGGCGTCGTCGGGCGTGAGCTGCGCCATCGAAGCGATGTGCTTCTTGGGCACCAGCATGAAGTGCACCGGCGCCCAGGGCGCGATGTCATGGAAACCGAACAGGTCCTCGTCTTCGTAGACCTTGCGCGAAGGGATCTTGCCTTCGACGATTTTGCAGAAAACGCAGTTCGGATCAGATGACATCTTTGGGTTCCATCGGGCGGTTGTCGTTCATGCGGATCATGCCTTTCACGATCCGGTACAGGAACCACAGCGAAATCAGGCTCCAGGCGATCCAGCCCGGAACAAAGAACAGCAGCCAGAGCCACGAGGTGACGATGTACAGCAGGCCAGCCCAAAGCACCGAGCGGATGCGCCAGCTGAAGTGCGAGGCCTGCCAGGTGCCAGCCGCGTCGTCGCGCTTCACGAAGTCGATCACCAGGGCCACCAGCAGGATGACGATGGAGGCCTGCGCCCCCGGCAGCACGGCGCCGATGGCCACGATCAGGTGCAGGATGTAGCTCACCCAGCCCCAGGTCTTGAGCGATTCGTCGGGTTCCACGTTCACGATGTCGTTGGCCATGGGATGTCCTTTCAATCGTTGGATGCCTCGCGGGCCTGCACTTTGCGCAGGGCCTTTTCCTCGATGCCGCTGGTGCCCTCGCGGCGCTCGAGCTCCGCGACCACCTCGGCCGGCGAGAAACCGTAGTGCGCAAGCGCCACCATGGTGTGGAACCACAGGTCGGCCACTTCGTTCACTATTTTCGAGCGGTCGCCGCCGTGATCGGCGTCCTTGGCGGCCATCACGACCTCGGTGGCTTCCTCGCCGATCTTCTTCAGGAAGGCGTCGGGGCCCTTGTGCAGGAGGCGCGCGACGTAGCTCTTCTCGGGGTCGCCACCGTTCGCGGGCAGCCGGGTCTCGATGACCGCGGCCAGGCGTGCGAGAGCATCGGAGGTGTTGTTCACGGTGTCGGTCATTTGTAGATCGACTCCGGGTCTTTCAAGACCGGCTCGACCACGGTCCACTGGCCTTTTTCGTACTTGCTGAAGAAGCAGCTGTGGCGGCCTGTATGGCAGGCGATGCCAGGCTCGTGGCCCAGCTGGGTGACCTTGAGCAGCACCACGTCGTTGTCGCAATCCAGGCGGATCTCGTGCACGGTCTGCACGTGGCCCGATTCCTCGCCCTTGAACCAGAGCTTGTTGCGCGAGCGGCTGAAATACACCGCACGGCCCAGCTCGGCGGTCTTCTCGAGCGCCTCGCGGTTCATCCAGGCGAACATCAGCACGTCGTTGCTGCCTTGTTCCTGCGCGATGACCGGCACCAGGCCGTTCGCGTCCCATTTCACTTCATCGAGCCAATTCATGGGCGGTATTGTCGGGGATGGGTAAAGACCCCTCAGCGGTTCATCAACGGTCGATCCGCACCGGGATGCCCCGTGCGGCCATGCGGGCTTTCGCCTCGCCCACGGTGTGCTCGCCGTAGTGAAAGATGCTGGCCGCCAGCACCGCATCGGCGCCGCCGGTCTGGATGCCGTCGGCCAGGTCGTCCAGGTTGCCGACGCCGCCCGAGGCGATCACCGGCACGCTGACCGCATCGCTCACCGCGCGTGTCAGGGCGAGGTCGAAGCCGCTCTTGGTGCCGTCGCGGTCCATGCTCGTGAGCAGGATCTCCCCCGCGCCGCGGCGCGCCATTTCGGCGGCCCATTGCACGGCGTCCATGCCCGTGTTCTTGCGGCCGCCGTGGCTGTACACATCCCATCCCGGACCGCGCGTGGCCGCCTCTTCGGGCGTGCGGCGCTTGGCATCGATGGCCACCACGATGCACTGCGAGCCGTACTTCTGCGAGGCGTCGTTGATCACCTGCGGATCGGCGATGGCGGCCGAGTTGAAGCTGGTCTTGTCCGCGCCCGCATTGAGGAGCCGGCGCACATCGGCCACGGTGCGCACGCCGCCGCCGACCGTGAGCGGAATGAAGACCTGCGAAGCCACCGCCTCGATGATCGGCAGGATCAGGTCGCGCCCGTCGCTGGTGGCGGTGATGTCCAGGAAGGTGAGTTCGTCGGCGCCCTGCGCGTTGTAGCGCGCGGCGATCTCGACCGGGTCGCCGGCATCGCGCAGTTCGAGGAAGTTGACGCCCTTGACGACACGGCCGCCGGTAACGTCGAGGCAGGGAATGATGCGTTTGGCAAGCATGGGGATTTGAACCGGAAGGAAATCAGAGAACGGTGAGCTGTTGCCAGCCCTGCCATTGGGCGCCGGGCGCCAGGGTCACTTGCTCGTCGATGCGGGCCGCCTCGACGCAGAGCATGTGACGGTAGCCGTCGGCCGGCATGTCGGCCAGCTTGGCGCAGAGTTCGGCGCCCGGGTTCCACACCACGGTTTCGGTGCAACTCGCGCTTTGCGAGATTTCGAGCGTGCCGCCCGGCTGCACGAGGCGCAGCGGTTTTGCGGGCGCGACATAGACGCTGTCGAACTCGGCGTCGAAACGCAATGCGGCAGCGGCCTCCACATGGCGGTCGTCGCGCAGCGAATCCCAGCGGTTGGCGCCTTCGAGGCCCTCGAGCCGCACCTGGGCGATGTCGTCGACATGAAGGTAGGAATGCAGCGCCGCGGCAAAGGCCCAGGGCGCGGAGTCGATGTTGGTCAGCGTGAGCGCGATGCGCAATTGGCCGGGAGCCATCGTGACCTCCAGGCGCGCCTCGAAAGCGTGCGGCCAGAGCGCCCGGGTGGCCTCGTTGTCGCGCAGCCGGAGTGCCACGGTGTCGCCCGAGGCGCCAGTGCCCTGCGGCTCCCAAGGCAGATTGCGCATGAAACCATGCTTGGGCAGCATGCCGCGCATGTTGAACTGCGGGCAACATACGGGCACGCCACCGCGGATCGCGGTCTTGCCGTCGAACACGGCGCGGGGGCTGACATAGAACCTTTCCCCTCCGTCGGCCGTGGTCCACGAGAGCACTTGCGCGCCATGCAGGGCCACGGTCAACGTGCTGCCGTCTGCGCCAAGGGCTCGGATCGCGGGCTGGCCGCGAAACTCGATCGGGGTGATTTCCATGTGAGGAATTGTAGGCAGCGCCCGTGCCATGGCACGGAATTGGCATTGGGAGCCATTGCGTGCCCGGGTCCTTCTTGGATACCCTGTGCCTGCTTGCACGAGGGGACAAGGTGCAGGTCGGTCCCGAGCCCTCGACAAAAACCACTCTCACACGACAAAGGGGATACGCATGAAGAAAAAATTGCCGATGGCGGCATGGATCCTGATCGCCATGGTGCTCGGCATCATCGTGGGCTACATGATCTTCACCAGCTTTCCGGACAAGAAGGCTGCCAAGGAAATCGCGGACTACGTTTCCATCGTCTCCGACGTGTTCCTGCGCCTCATCAAGATGCTGATCGGCCCGCTGGTGTTCTCCACGCTGGTGGTGGGCATCGCGCACATGGGCGATGCCAAATCGGTCGGCCGCGTGTTCGGCAAGGCCATCGGCTGGTTCCTCACCGCCTCGCTCATTTCGCTGGTCATCGGCCTCGTCATGGCCAACCTGCTCAAGCCCGGCGAGAACCTCGGGCTGCCGCTGCCCGACATCGGTGCCTCGGCCAACCTGGCCACCTCCAAGTTCACCCTCAAGGACTTCGTGAGCCACACGGTGCCCAAGTCGTTCGTGGAGGCCATGGCCAACAACGAGATCCTGCAGATCGTGGTGTTCTCGATGTTCTTCGGCGTGGCGCTCGCCTCGCTGGGCGACAAGGCCAAGACGCTGGTGGCCGCCATCGAAGAGCTCTCGCACGCGATGCTCAAGATCACCGGCTACGTGATGAAGCTCGCGCCCCTCGCCGTGCTCGCCGCCATGGCCGCCACGGTGGCGGTGAACGGCCTGGGCATCCTCTTGAAGTTCGCCGTCTTCATGGGCGACTTCTACCTGGGCCTCTTCGTGCTGTGGAGCGTGCTGGTGCTGGCGGGTTTCCTGTTCCTCGGGCCGCGCGTGTTCAAGCTGCTGGTGCTCATCAAGGAAGCCTTCCTGCTCTCGTTCGCCACGGCCAGCTCCGAAGCGGCGTACCCGAAGATCCTGCAGGCGCTCGACCGTTTCGGCGTGAAGCGCAAGATCTCCAGCTTCGTGATGCCGATGGGCTACTCGTTCAACCTGGACGGCTCGATGATGTACTGCACCTTCGCCGTGCTCTTCATCGCGCAGGCCTACAACATCCACATGCCGATCAGCACGCAGGTCACGATGCTGCTGATCCTCATGCTCACCTCCAAGGGCATGGCCGGCGTGCCGCGCGCCTCGCTGGTGGTGATTGCCGCCACGCTGAATCACTTCGACATTCCCGAAGCCGGCCTGCTCCTGATCCTGGGCGTGGACACCTTCCTCGACATGGGCCGCTCGGCCACCAACGCGGTGGGCAATTCCATCGCCACCGCGGTGGTTGCCAAGTGGGAGGGCGAGTTGCTCTCCGAGAGCGATGCCGAGGTCAATGCGAAGGCGATCGACGAGGAAGCCAACGCCACCCTCGCCCACCCGGCCCACGCGTGAGACGCGCCATGAACCTCAAGGCCACGTGGTCGGTTCTGTCGGTTCTTCTTGCCGGACTGCTGGCGGTTGCCTCGCTTGCCACCGCACCGGCGCACGCACAGGAACAGCTCGCCGGCACCCTTGCCAAGGCGCGCGAGACCGGCGCCATCACCATCGGCTACCGCGAGTCGTCGGTGCCCTTCTCGTACCTCAATGCGCGCAAGGAGCCGATCGGCTATTCGATCGAGCTGTGCCGCGCGCTGGTCACGGCCATCGAGGACACAGTGAACAAGAGCCTCGCGATCAAGTGGGTGCCCGTCACGTCCGATTCGCGCATCGATGCGGTCGCCAGCGGCAAGGTGGACCTGGAGTGCGGCTCGACCACCAACAACCTTGAGCGCCAGAAGCGCGTGAGCTTCTCGCCGACGATGTTCGTCTCGGGCACCAAGGTGCTGGTGAAGAAAGGCGCGCCGATCAAGTCGTTCCGCGACCTGGCCGGCAAGAAGGTGGCCGTGACCGCCGGGACCACCAACGAGAAGACGCTGCGCGAGCTGTCGGAGAAGTTCAAGCTCGGCATCAACCTGCAGGTGGCGCGCGACCACGCGGAATCGTTCGGCCTCGTGAAGAGCGGCCAGGCCGATGCCTTCGCGACCGACGACGTGCTGCTCTACGGCCTCATCGCGCAGGACGCCGCCAAGTCCGACTACGAGGTGGTGGGCGACTTCCTCTCCTACGATCCCTACGGGATCATGTACCGCAAGGGCGACGCGCAACTGGCCAAGGTGGTCAACGACACCTTCCAGGTGTTGGCGGAAGACGGCGAAATCGAGCGGCAGTACAAGCGCTGGTTTCTGCGCAAGCTGCCCTCGGGCGAGAGCATCAACCTGCCGATGAGTGCGCAACTGGAAACGATCATCCAGACGATGTCGGTGAAGGCCGAATAGACCGGCGCCTTCCCGCTACCGCGCCGGCCACTCCCAACGCGGGATTTCGCTCATGTCGAGGTTCGCGATGCGGGTCTCGCCGAACTGCTTTTCGAGCACCACCGGTTGCAGGCCTTCGCAGTCGTCCAGCGCGGCGATCAGGCGCGCGGCGTGCGACACCACGATCACCTGCGACTGGCGCGCCGCCTGCGCGATGAGACGGCCGAGCGCCGGCAGCAGGTCGGGATGCAGGCTGGTCTCGGGCTCGTTGAGCACCAGCAGCGCGGGCGGCCGGGGCGTCAGCAGCGCGGCGATCCACAACAGGTAGCGCAGGGTGCCGTCCGAGAGTTCGGCGGCCGTCAGGGGTCGCAGGAGGCCGTGCTGGTGCATCAACGTCTGGAAGCGATCGCCTTCGGCCTCGACTTCGACGCGGGCACCTGGAAAGGCATCGTCCACCGCACGGTCGAGTGCCTCGCCGTCGCCGATCTCGCGGATGGTCTGCAGCGCGGCCGCCAGGTCGGCGCCGTCGTTGGCGAGCACCGGCGTGTAGGTGCCCAGTTGCGGCAGGCGCGCGGGTGCTTCGGCATCGGAGCGGAAATGATCGTAGAAGCGCCAGGAGCGCATCTGCTCCCGCAGCGTGAGCATCTCGGGCGCATCGCGCGGATCGGCGTGCTCCGTCATCATGCTGGCGAAGGCCGGGATCGGCCGACCCACGGCTTGCCAGCCCTTGCCTTCGCGCAGGCGCAGTGCGCCGCCCTTGCGGTCGACCAGTTGCGTCGAGGGCCGCAGCAGCGGGCCACTCCATATCGCCTCGTGCTTGATCTGCGGGTCGCGCGAAAAAGCCGTCGAGGGAATCGGCGGCGGCAGGCCGATGTCGATGGCGTAGCCGAAATCCTCCGATTCGGCGCCGGCGAACCCCAGCTTCAGCGCGACCGGTTCGCTGCGCGTGGTGCCCTGCACCGGCATTTCCCCGCGCAGCATCGCCGCCGAAAAACGCTCGGGCCCGGCCCACAGCGTGGAAGACAGACCGCCTTCACGCACCAGCGAACGGATCACACCGCCGTTGGCGATGTCTGCCAGGAGGCGCATCGCACGGTACACGCTCGACTTGCCGCTGCCATTGGCCCCCGTCACCACCGTAAGGCGGCCGAGCGGCACCGTCAGCTGGCGCAGCGAGCGGTAGTTGGCAATGGCGAGCGCGGAGAGCACGCGCTGCTGGAAAAGGGCGTCAGGCGCCGGCCAGCTCGTCCGCGCGGGCTTGCGCAGCGGCGAAGTCGAGGTCGCCCGAGTAGATGGCGCGTCCGCAGATCACGCCCTCGACGCCTTCGAACTCGACCGCACAGAGCTGGTCGATGTCGGCCATGTTCGAGAGACCGCCCGAGGCGATCACAGGGATCGTCAGCGCCTGCGCGAGCTTGACGGTGGCGTCGATGTTGATGCCCGAGAGCATGCCGTCGCGGCCGATGTCGGTGTAGATGATCGACTCGACGCCGTAGTCCTCGAACTTCTTGCCGAGGTCGGCGACTTCGTGGCCGGTGAGCTTGCTCCAGCCATCGGTGGCGACCTTGCCATCCTTGGCGTCCAGGCCCACGATGATGTGGCCGCCGAAGGCGCTGCAGGCGTCCTTGAGGAACCCAGGGTTCTTGACCGCGGCGGTGCCGATGATCACGTAGCGCAAGCCGTCGTCGATGTAGCGCTCGATGGTGTCCAGGTCGCGTATGCCGCCGCCCAGTTGCACCGGGATGTCGTCGCCGACTTCCTTCAGGATCGCCTTGATCGCCGCGTGGTTCTGCGGCTTGCCGGCGAAGGCGCCGTTCAGGTCGACCAGGTGCAGCCGCCGCGCGCCGGCGGTGACCCACTTGCGGGCCATGGCGGCGGGGTCTTCGCTGAAGATGGTGGACTGGTCCATGTCGCCCTGCTTGAGGCGAACGCAGTGGCCGTCTTTGAGATCAATGGCGGGAATGAGGAGCATGGAAGTGACGCGAGTGAGCGAAAGCCGGGCTGTGGAAGGTTCGGCCCGGTCGGAAAAAATGTTTCAGGGGTTCCAGTGGAGGAAGTTGCGATAGAGCTGCAGCCCATGGTCCGCACTCTTCTCCGGGTGGAACTGGGTGGCAAAAATGTTATCGCGTGCGATGGCTGCGGTAAAGCTCGCGCCGTAATCGGCCTCGCCCACGCTGTGCCGGGCGTCGGCCGGCCGCGCGAAGAAACTGTGCACGAAGTAGAAATAGCTCTGGTCCGGAATGCCCGCCCACACCGCGTGCGGCTGGGCTTGGCGCACCTGGTTCCAGCCCATCTGCGGCACCTTGAAGCGGCTGCCGTCGGCCTGCAGGCGGCCGGCCAGTTCGAACTTGATGACCTCACCCGGTATGAGGCCAAGGCCATCGGTCGGGCCTTCGTCGCTGCGCGACAGCAGCATCTGCATGCCGACGCACACGCCGAAGAGCGGCTTGTTCGCCGCCGCTTCGAGCACGGATTCCTGAAGACCGGAATCGCGCAGCTCGCGCATGCAGTCGGGCATCGCGCCTTGCCCCGGCAGCACCACGCGGGTGGCCTTGCGCACCACGTCCGGGTCGGAGGTGACGAACACCTCCACGCCCACCTGGTCGGCCGCATGGCGCACGGCCTGCGACACCGAGTGCAGGTTGCCCATGCCGTAGTCGACAACGGCGACAGAATTCGTTGCTACAGATTTCATAGCTGTTCGCCGATGGATTTCAGAGCGAACCCTTGGTCGATGGGATGACGCCGACCGAGCGCGGATCGAGTTCCAGCGCGCCGCGCATCGCACGGGCGAAGGCCTTGAAGACCGTCTCGCACTGGTGATGCGCGTTCACGCCCTTCAGGTTGTCGATGTGCAGCGTGACGAAGGCGTGGTTCACGAAGCCCTGGAAGAACTCGTAGGTGAGCTGGCTGTCGAAGGTGCCGATCATTCCGCTGGTGAAGGGCACGTGCATCACGAGGCCCGGGCGACCCGAGAAGTCGATGACCACGCGGCTGAGCGCTTCATCCAGTGGCACGTAGGCATGGCCGTAGCGGCGAATGCCCTTCTTGTCGCCGATGGCCTGGGCCACGGCCTGCCCGAGCGTGATGCCCACGTCTTCCACCGTGTGGTGGCCGTCGATGTGCAGGTCGCCCTGGCAGTCGATGTCGAGGTCGATCAGCCCGTGGCGGGCGATCTGGTCGAGCATGTGATCGAAGAAGCCGATGCCGGTGGCGAGCTTCGCCTTGCCGGTGCCGTCGAGGTTCACGCTGACGGTGATCTTCGTCTCGGCGGTGTTTCGGGTGACCGACGCGGTGCGGTCGGTGCTCTGTGGGGTGGTCATAGTGAGGCTTCGAGTGCCGCCAGCATCCGCGCATTCTCGTCGGCCGTTCCGACGGTGAGGCGCAGGCAATTTGCCAGCAGTTCGTGCATTTTAGAAACGTTCTTCACCAGGACCCCCTGGGCCTTCATGCCCTCGAAGGTCTTGGCGGCATCGGGCACGCGCAAAAGGACCATGTTGGCGTCGCTCGGCCAGGTCTTCACGCCGGGCAGTCGGCCCAGGCCCGTCATCAGGCGCTCGCGCTCCTCGCGGATCTGCCTGGCCTGCGCCTCGAACACCTCGGTGTGCTCCAGCGCGAACAGCGCGCACTCGCAGTTGAGCACGCTGATGTTGTAGGGCGGGCGCACCTTGTCGATCTCGGCGACCAGCGCGGCCGGCCCCATGAGGTAGCCCAGGCGAATGCCCGCCAGCCCGAACTTGCTGAGCGTGCGCATCAGCAATACGTGGCCGTGCTTCGCGAGCCGGTCGATGTAGCTGCGAGCGGCGAAGGGCTGGTAGGCCTCGTCGATCACCACCAGCCCGCCCTGCGCACCCTGGGCTTCGACGATCTTCTCGACGACCGCGTCGTCCCAGAGATTGGCGGTCGGGTTGTTCGGGTAGGCGAGGTAGACGATGGCGGGCTTCTCGCGCGCGATGGCGGCCAGCATGGCGGCCTCGTCCAGCTCGAAGTCGGCCGTGAGCGGCACGCCGACGAAGCGCAGGCCCTGCAGCTGGGCGCTCATCGCGTACATCACGAAGCCGGGCACGGGCGCGAGCACGGTGGCGCCGGGCTGGTCGCAGGCGATGGCCAGCAGCGAGATCAGCTCGTCCGAGCCGTTGCCCAGCATCAGCGAAAAGCCTTCGGGCATCTGCGCGTGGGTGGCCAGCGCGCGCTGCAGGTCGGCACCGCGGTCGCCCGGATAGCGGTTGAGCGCCAGCGCGCCGAGCCGCGCGCCGAGTTCGGCCTGCAGCGCGGGCGGCAGGCCGAAGGGGTTTTCCATCGCGTCGAGCTTGATGAAGCCGCGCGCGTCCTGCACGGCATAGGCATGCATGGCGCGCACGTCGGCGCGGATGCGCTGGAGCGCGGGGAGCGAGTCAGACATAGGAGATTCGCTGGGGGTCGAAGACCATCGGGTGGTCGTTGGCGTCGAACAGGTCGAGCAATTCGCCGAGGCCGTCCTCGCGCTTGACCAGCGCGTATTCGGCTTCGGAGATGAGGTTGACGGTCAGCGTGGCGATGGCCTCGCCTTCATCGACGGTGACGCCCGAAAGCATGCGTGCGTCGGGGCCGTAGATCGGCGTGAGAAAAAAGAAGGTCTGGAGCCCGCAGAACGACAGCGGCGGCTCGGGCATCGGCACGCGGTGGCCGCTGGCGAGAAAAAAACGGTCGAAGGCCGGCAGCTTGGCGAGCCAGCGCAGGTTCGAGATGTATTCGGGGTTCAGGTCGCGCACGTACCAGACCAGCTCGGCCGCGCGCGTCATGCCCTCGGGCACGCCAGCGGGCGGCGCGGGCATGAGGCGGTCGCTCATTCCGTTGGTGACGAGCACGTAGCCTTCGTCATCGGCCGATTCGCTGCCCTCGACGAAATTGCGACCGAATGCGTGGATATCGACGCGATGCTCGGCGTCGGCGCTGTCCAGGAAGGTCTGCTCGGGCTCGTCTTCCAGCGCGTCGAGCATGGCCTGCAAGCGCACCTGGGCGCGCGTGGGCGTCGCATCCGCGGTGCCGCCCATCAGAGCCTTTTTCAGTTTCGCAAACATGGGGAAATCAGGACGCGCACCGGAAGCTGTTCTGCAGCGCGCTCGACAACACCAACTGCACCGGCATGTCGGCCTCGTACAACTCGGCGTTGCGCTTGAGCTCGGCCTGGAAGAGCGAGCGCGCCATCGAGGGCTCGAGCCGGCGACCATCGACGCAGAACAGTGGCTTCTGGCCGGTGCGCCGCGCCGTGTCGCTGGCTTCGCGCAGGCCTTCGAGCACGCCCACGAGGTAGTAGCTCGCGTAGGCCTTGCCCTCTTTCTTTTCCTTGACCTCGAGCGTGTGGAACTCGCGGATGGTCATGGCCTGCGCACCGGCGCCGGCCGCGAGCGCGAGCAGCAACATCGACAGACGGGCGGTGCGCTTCATGGCATTTACTTGCGGTAGCGCGGCGGCGGCGCGTAGGCGCCATCGGCCGGGAAGGCGCTGGGCTGCGGCGGCGTGGCATCGCGGCGCGGACGGCGCGGTGCCTGCGGCTCTTCGAGCTCGAACAGCGCGGCGCCGATCACGCCGATGTTGCGCACATCGCCCGCTTCGGTGTTCGCTGCATAGGCGCGGCCCGGCGTGGCAAAGCGGAAGGCCGCGACCTCGCTCTGGCTCTTGCGGAAGCCCTCGATGTTCAGCGTCTCCTGCGGGCGCAGCACGTAGCCGCCGTTGCGCAGGCTCCCGGCCTTGCCGCTGAGCACGTCCAGGCCGTCGACAGTGGCGATCACCTCGTAGCTGCGGTCGCTCAGGTTGCGAAAGCGCAGCGTGTAGCGCGCGCCTTCGACGCCGGCGAGGCGGAACATGTCATCGCCGCGGCGCTGCCGCTGCAGCGGCAGCGGGCGGTTGCTCTCGTCGAGCACCGACCATTCGACGTCGCCCTGGGCCAGTTGCAGGTTGAGCCGGCGTTCGGGGTTGTTGCCCACGTCGCGGCGCACGGCGGATGCTTCGTTGTAGCCCACCGAAGCTACTTCGTCGGGCTGCTCGGACAGCCGCTTGGTCACGATGGTGCGGGTCTTCGACTCGATGCCCTCGCCCCATTGGGTGCCCAGCTGTGCGGGTGCAGGTGCGGCCGGCGCGGCGCTGGGCGTTGCGGACATCGCGGCCGTTTCGGCGCGGTTCTGCGGCATCTGCGTGCAGGCGGCCAGTAAGGCGGCACCTGCCACCAGGCCGGTGGCGAAACGGAAAAATCGCGAACGATAGAGACGTTGAATCATCTGGCTTGCTCCTCCCGGGAACGGGGTTATTGGAGCTTCAGATCTTACTGAGCCGCATCCGGGCGGCCTCGGCGTGCGCCTGCAGGCCCTCGCCCTCGGCCAGTGTGACGGCGATCGGGCCGAGCACCTGGGCGCCGGCTTCGCTCACCTCGATCAGGCTGGAGCGCTTCTGGAAGTCGTAGACGCCCAGCGGGCTGGAGAAGCGCGCCGTGCCGCTGGTGGGCAGCACGTGGTTCGGGCCGGCGCAGTAGTCGCCCAGGCTCTCGCTGGTGAAGGCGCCCAGGAAGATCGCGCCGGCGTGGCGCAGCAGCGGCTCCCAGCGATTGGGCTCGCTGCTGCTGACTTCGAGATGCTCGGGGGCGATGCGATTGCTGATCTCGCAGGCCTCTTCCATGCTCTTCGTGTGGATCAGCGCGCCGCGCCCGTTGAGCGAGGCGGCGATGATTTCCGCGCGCGGCATGGCAGGCAGCAGGCGGTCGATTTCGGCCTGCACGCGGTCGATGTAGGCAGCGTCGGGGCACAGCAGGATGCTCTGCGCCAGTTCGTCGTGCTCGGCTTGGCTGAAGAGATCCATCGCCACCCACTCGGGCGGCGTGGTGCCGTCGGCCAGCACGAGGATCTCGCTCGGGCCCGCGATCATGTCGATGCCCACGGTGCCGAACACGCGGCGCTTGGCGGCCGCCACATAGGCGTTGCCGGGGCCGGTGATCTTGTCGACCGCGGGGATGGTGGCGGTGCCGTAGGCGAGCGCGGCGACGGCTTGTGCGCCGCCGATGGTGAACGCGCGGGTGACGCCGGCCACGTAGGCGGCGGCGAGCACCAGCACGTTGCGCTCGCCCTTCGTCGACGATTGCCCGCCCGCGCCGCCCGTCGCAACGCTGCCCTTCACGGGCGTCGGCACGACCATGATGATTTCGCCAACGCCGGCCACATGCGCCGGGATCGCGTTCATCAGCAGGCTGGACGGGTAGGCCGCCTTGCCGCCGGGCACATAGATGCCGACGCGGTCCAGCGGCGTGACCTTCTGGCCGAGCAGCGTGCCGTCCGCGTCGCGGTAGCTCCAGCTCTCGCCGCTGGCCTTCTTCTGTGCCTCGTGATAGCTGCGCACGCGTTGGGCCGCGGCTTGCAGCGCAGCGCGCTGGTCTTGGGGCAGCGAATCGAAGGCTTCCTTGAAATCGGTCTGCGTCAGTTCGAGTTCCGGCACGGTCGCGGCACCCAGCCCGTCGAAGCGGCGCGTGTACTCCAGCACCGCCTCGTCGCCGCGCTTCTGCACATCGGCCAGGATGTCGGCCACCACCTTCTCGATCGCAGCATCCGCATCTGCGGACCAATGCAGCCGCGCCTTGAATTCAGCGTCGAAGCTGGCTGAAGTCGTGGAGAGACGGGCGGGGGCTGCTTTCAGAGTCATGGGGCGGTAGATGTGGCGGGAGGAATGGCTGACGCGAAGGCGTCGATGATGCGGCGGATCGGCTCGCGCTTGAGCTTGAGCGCGGCCTGGTTGACGACCAGCCGGGCGCTGATGTCCATGATGCGTTCCACCTCGACGAGGTGGTTGGCCTTGAGCGTGTTGCCGGTGGAGACCAGGTCGACGATGGCGTCGGCCAGGCCCGTGAGCGGCGCGAGCTCCATGCTGCCGTAGAGCTTGATGAGGTCGACGTGCACGCCCTTGCTCGCGAAGAACTCGCGCGAGAGGCCCACGTACTTGGTCGCCACGCGCAGGCGCGAGCCCTGGCGCACGGCCGAGGCGTAGTCGTAGTCGGCGCGCACGGCCACGCTCAGGCGGCAGGCCGCAATGCGCAGGTCCAGCGGCTGGTACATGCCCTGGTTGCCGTTTTCCAGGAGCACGTCGAGGCCGGTCACGCCGAGGTCGGCGCCGCCGTACTGCACGTAGGTGGGCACGTCGGAGGCGCGCACCAGCACCACGCGCACGTCGGGGCGGGTGGTCTCCAGGATCAGCTTGCGCGACTTCTCGGGGTCTTCGGTGACCTCGATGCCGGCGGCGGCGAGCAAGGGCATCGTCTCTTCGAAGATGCGGCCTTTGGAGAGAGCCAACGTGATCATGCGGCGGCTCCGGTCACGCGTTCGATGTCGGCACCCAGGCCGCGCAGCTTGGCTTCCATGCGGTCGTAGCCGCGGTCCAGGTGGTAGATGCGGTCGATCAGCGTCTCGCCCTCGGCCACGAGGCCGGCGATCACGAGGCTGGCGGAGGCGCGCAGGTCGGTGGCCATCACGGTGGCGCCCGAGAGTTGCTGCACACCTTCGACCATCGCCACCTTGCCTTCGACGTGAATGGTCGCGCCCAGGCGCACCATCTCGTTCACATGCATGAAGCGGTTCTCGAAGATCGTTTCGGTGACCATCGAGGCGCCGCGCGCGATCACGTTCAGCGCCATGAACTGCGCCTGCATGTCGGTCGGGAAACCGGGGTATTCGGTGGTGCTGAAGCTCTGCGCCTTCAGGTGCTCGCTGGCCGGGGCCTTGGAGCTGATGCGCACACCGCCCTCTTCCGGCGCGACCGCGCAGCCGGCGTCGCGCAGCTTGTCGATCACCGCGTCCATGTGGTCGGCGCGGGCGTGGCGCAGGAACACGTCGCCGCCCGTGGCCGCGACGGCGCACAGGAAGGTGCCGGCCTCGATGCGGTCGGCCACCACGGCGTGCTCGCAGCCGTGCAGCTTCTCGACGCCCTGGATGCGGATGTGGCTGGTGCCGTGGCCTTCGATCTTCGCGCCCATGCGGATCAGCATCTCGGCCAGGTCGACGATCTCGGGCTCCTGCGCGGCGTTTTCGAGCAGCGTCTCGCCCTCGGCCAGCGCGGCGGCCATGAGGAAGTTCTCGGTGCCGGTGACTGTGACCATGTCGGTCAGGATGCGCGCGCCCTTCAGGCGGGAGCGGCCTGCCGGCAGGCTGGCGATCATGTAGCCGTGCTCGACCACGATCTCGGCGCCCATCGCCTGCAGGCCCTTGATGTGCTGGTCGACCGGCCGCGAGCCGATGGCGCAGCCGCCGGGCAGCGACACCTTGGCGTGGCCGAAGCGCGCGAGCAGCGGGCCGAGGGCCAGCACGGAGGCGCGCATGGTCTTCACCAGCTCGTAAGGGGCTTCGGGGTTGGTGAGGTCACCGGCGTTCAGCTGGACCGTGCCGTTGTCGTCGCGCTCGGTCACGACGCCCATGTTGCGCACCAGCTTGAGCATGGTCGACACGTCCTGCAGGCGGGGCACGTTGTGCAGCGTCACGGGCTGGTCGGTCAGCAGCGCCGCGCACAGCTCGGGCAGCGCGGCGTTCTTGGCGCCGGAAATGAGTACCTCGCCGCGAAGCTGGCGCCCGCCGCGAATCAGAAGTTTGTCCATCGAGGATCCAGCGAAATGGGGTGGCCCGAGGGCCGGAATTTACTTTTCCACCGCGGCCCATTCGGCCGGCGTGTAGGTTTTCATCGAGAGCGCATGCACTTCGTCGGTGTGCATTTTCGCACCGAGGGTGGCGTAGACCCGCTGGTGGCGCTGGATGGCGCGCTTGCCCTCGAATTCGGCCGAGACGATGGTCGCGTACCAATGTCGGCCGTCGCCCTCCAGCGAGATGTGCTCGCACGGGAGATGGGATTGGATCAGGGCCTGGAGTTGTTCGGCGGTCATGGGGTCTGGAAAGAGGCGTTCAGCCTCGGATTTTGTAGCCGATACGGAGGAGATGAACAGCAATCGCGCTCACCACCAGCCAGGCGGTGCCGACGATGCCCAGGCTGAGCCAGGGCGAGGCGTCGCTCACGCCGAAGAAGCCGTAGCGAAAGCCATCGATCATGTAGAAGAACGGGTTCAGGTGGCTCACGCTCTGCCAGAACGGCGGCAGCGAGCCGATCGAATAGAACACGCCCGAGAGAAACGTCATGGGCATGATCAGGAAGTTCTGGAACACCGCCATCTGGTCGAACTTCTCGGCCCAGAGGCCGGCGATCAGGCCCAGGGTGCCGAGCATCGCGGCGCCCAGCAGCGCAAAGACGACGATCCACACCGGCGCCACGAAATTCGGCATCGCGAAGAACACGGTCACCACGAACACGCCCAGCCCCACGGCCAGCCCGCGAATGATCGACGAGCCCACGTAGGCAAAGAACCAGCCCCAATGCGACAGCGGCGTGAGCAGCACGAACACGAGGTTGCCCATGATCTTGCTCTGGATGATCGAGGACGAGCTGTTCGCAAACGCGTTCTGCAGCACGCTCATCATCACGAGGCCGGGCACCAGGAAGGCCGTGTAGCCGACCGAGCCGTAGACCTTCACATGGTCTTCGAGCACATGGCCGAACACCATCAAATAGAGCAGCGCGGTGAGCACCGGCGCACCGACGGTCTGGAAGCCGACCTTCCAGAAGCGCAGCGTCTCCTTGTAGAGCAGCGCGCGCCAACCGGTCACTGCCATCATCTTGCGACCTCCAGCGGTGTCTGCTCGCCCGCCATCAGATCGATGAACACGTCTTCCAGATCGGCCTTGCGCATTTCCACGTCTTCCACCGCGACGCCGGCTTCGCGGATCGCTGCCAGCAGTTGTTCGACTTCATGGGCGTTCTGCGCCGGCAGCTGCACGATGCGCCCGGTGATGCGCGCATGCTGGGCAATGGCCCAGGGCAGCATCGCATCGGTCTTGAAGCGCAGCACGTTGCTCGCAGCCGATTTCAGGAGTTCACTGGTGCGGTCCAGCGCGATCACGCGGCCCAGCTTGAGCATCGCGATGCGGCTGCACAGCGCCTCGGCCTCTTCGAGGTAATGGGTGGTGAGCAGCACGGTGCTGCCCTGCTTGTTGAGTCTGGCGACGAACTGCCAGAGCGTCTGGCGCAGCTCGACGTCGACGCCTGCCGTGGGCTCGTCCAGCACGATGACGGGCGGCTTGTGCACCAGCGCCTGCGCCACCAGCACCCGGCGCTTCATGCCGCCCGAGAGCTGCCGCATGTTGGCCGTGGCCTTGTCGGTGAGACCGAGGCTGTGCAGCAGCTCGTCGATCCAGTCGTCGTTGTTCTTGATGCCGAAGTAGCCCGACTGGATGCGCAGCGACTCGCGCACGTTGAAGAAGGGGTCGAACACCAGCTCCTGCGGCACGATGCCCAACTGGCGGCGCGCCTCGGCGTAGTCGCGCTGCACGTCGAAACCATGCACGCTGATGGCGCCGGACGTGGGCCGCGAGAGGCCCGCGAGCATGCTGATCAGGGTGGTCTTGCCCGCGCCGTTGGGGCCGAGCAGGCCGAAGAACTCGCCCGGCTCGATCTGGAAGGAGACCTCGTCGACCGCGCGCAAGCCTTGTTTGCCTTGGGCTTTCTGCTGTCTGGAGGGGGGGTAGGTCTTGGAGACCGATTGGAATGAGATCGCGGGCATGGGAGCCCGCGATTTTAAGGTGCCGTTACTTTTTCAGGGCGCGGCCGGCAAAAGGCCCGCGATGCCGTACAGCGCTGCCAGTTCGCGCAGGCGCGGCGAGAGGCCCTTGACCGAGAAGCCGCGGCCCAGCGCGCTCGACTCGCGGCGGCACTCGAGCAGCACCGCCAGCGCCGACGAATCGAATTGCGCCAGCGCGGTGGCATCGACCACCGTGGACGACGAATCCGTCTGGCCCTTCAGCCCCTGCTGCAGCATGCGCATGCAGGCCGGGGCCTCGTCGTGGGTGAGCTTGGTGGGCAGGACCAGCATGGCGATGTCGGCCGGTCAGCTCTTGGTGTTGCTCTTGTTGCGGCTGGCCAGCGCGGTGATCAGGCCGTCGATGCCGCTCTTGTTGATTTCCTGCGCGAACTGCGTGCGGTAGGTATCGACCAGCCAGACGCCCAGCACATTGAGGTTGTAGACCTTCCAGCCTGCGCCCTGGCCCGGCGTCTTCTCAAGGCGGTAGTCGAGCTGCACGGGGTCGCCGCGGCCCTGGATCTCGGTGCGGACCAGCACTTCCTTGTCGTCGGCCGAGCCGCGGAACGGACGCACGGTGACGGTCTGGTCGACCACCTGGTCGAGCGCGCCGGCGTAGGTGCGAACCAGCAGGGCCTTGAACTCTTCCTGCAGGCGCTTTTGCTGCTCGGGGGTCGCCTGGCGCCAGGCCGGGCCGACCGCCGAAGCCGTCATGCGCTGGAAGTTGACGTTGGGCATGATCTTGCTGTCGACCAGCAGCATGATCTTGTTGACGTCGCCGGCCTTGATCGACGAGTCGGCCTTGATCGTCTCGAGCACATCGCTCGACAGGCGCTTGACCAGCGCGTCGGGTGCCTCATCGGCAGCGTAGGCGGGGCGAACGAAGGCGGTGGCAGCGCCCAGCAGCAGGGCCCCGGCCAGGACCAGTCGGCCCATATCGCGTCGTTGCAGCAAGATCTTGTTGTTCATGGAGAGTCCCTCAAATTTGAAAAATCGACGAAGCACCCGGATCGCACAAAGCAAGGGGTGCTGCGACAAGAACGGATTCGACAGGCCCGGGGCCGACCGGGTTCCTGAAGCGCAGGTGAAGCCTTGCAACCGGATGCAAGCAGCTTCATCGCCCGCTTCCGCGCTTCTTGGCTCTTATTTGCTTTCGGTGCCGTCTTCTGCGGGGCTGTTGCCCGCACCGTCGTCCGGCGGATTGCCATCGTAGACCTGGCTGCGGCGGCGCTGCAGGAATGCATCCCGTGTGAACGAATACTTGTCGAGCGCCGCTTCGCCGAGCAGACGGCCGGCGCGCAGGTACTGCGAACGCGTGTCGACGGCATGCAGCACGGTGAGCGAATTGCGCCAGGCCACGTCGTTCATCTGAGAAACCGGATCGCCCAAGCGGTCGACAGGCAATGCGGCGGTGTCACGCAGCGTCGATGGGCCCAGCAACGGCAATACCACGTAGGGACCGGCGCCCACGCCCCAGTAGCCCAGCGTCTGGCCGAAGTCCTCTTCGTGGCGGGGGATGCCCGCCTCGGTCGCCACGTCGAGCAGGCCACCGAGCCCGAAGAACGTGTTGACATTGAGCCGCATGAAAGTCTCGGCGCTGCCCTGCAGCTTGAGCTGCGCGACATTGTTGGCGAGGTTCCAGACGTCGCCCAGGTTGTTGAAGAAGTTGTCCACACCCGAGCGCACCATCGACGGTAATACGCGCTGGTAAGCGGTGGCCACCGGCACGAGAACCGCGTTGTCGACCGTGTCGTTGAAACGGGTCACGCCGCGATTGAAAGGCTCGAAAGGATCGACCGGATTGGCATTGGGCCCCGTGGCACATCCGGCAACGATCGCCAGAGCGGTGGCGGTAGCTGCCCAGCGGGCACTGTTAGCTATGCTTTTCATAGCATGCGATGCAAAAAGTCGTGATTTCATTTTTTGTTGGCTGTTCCCGGCGCCGTATTCGAGCCCCCTTCGGCCGCCTTGCTGTAAAGGAACTGGCTGATCAGGTTCTCCAGCACCACAGCCGATTGGGTCGAAGTGATGGTGTCGCCGGCTTGCAAGTTCTTCTCCTCGGCGCCCGCTTCGATGCCGATGTACTGCTCGCCGAGCAAGCCACTGGTCAATATCTTGAGCGAGCTGTCCTTGGGAAAACTGTAACGGTTTTGAAGTGCCAGCGTCACATCGGCCTGAAAGGCCTTGTCGTTGAACGCGATGGATTCCACACGTCCGACCACCACGCCTGCGCTCTTGACCGCGGTTTGTGGCTTCAAACCACCAATGTTGTCGAAGCGCGCGGTGACCGTGTAGGTCTTCTGGAAATTCAGGCTCAGCAGATTGGCCGACTGCAGCGCGAGAAACAGCAGTGCCGCCGCGCCGATGAGCACGAAAAGGCCGACCCAGATGTCGTTGTTGGAACGTTGCATGGTTTGCACTCTTTAGAACGATTGGAGCGGAGCCCCTTTAGATACTGAACATCATGGCGGTGAGCAGGAAGTCCAGCCCAAGCACTGCCAGCGATGCGGTGACCACCGTGCGCGTCGTCGCGCGCGACACGCCTTCGGGCGTGGGCTGGGCCGCGTAGCCCTGCAGCAGTGCAATGAAAGTCACGGTGAAGCCGAAGACGATGCTCTTGATGACGCCGTTGCCGACGTCGCGCCACACGTCGACGCCGCCCTGCATCTGGCCCCAGAACGCACCCGGGTCGACCCCCAGCATCAGCACGCCCACCACGTAGCCGCCCATGATGCCGACCGCGCTGAACACGGCCGCCAGCAGCGGCATGGTGATGACGCCGGCCCAGAAGCGCGGCGCGAGGATGCGCTGCACCGGATCGACCGCCATCATTTCCATGGCGCTCAATTGCTCGTCGGCCTTCATGAGCCCGATCTCGGCGGTGAGTGATGTGCCCGCCCGCCCGGTAAAGAGCAAGGCCGCCACCACGGGCCCGAGTTCGCGCACGAGGCTCAGCGTGACCAGCAGCCCGAGCGCCTCGGACGAGCCATAGCGCTGCAGCGCGTAATACATCTGCAGCCCCAGCACGAAGCCGACGAACAGCCCCGACACGCCAATGATCGCGAGCGAGTAGTTGCCGAGGAAATGGATCTGGTCGCGCACGAGGCTGAAGCGACGCATGATCTGCGCGCCCGGACCCAGGAGACGCATGAAAAGCTTGGCGCCATAGCCAAGATTCGCGAGGTGGCTGCGAACCGCATAGCCGACATCGGCAGGCTTCCACCAGCTCATGAACGCCCTCCTTCGACATTGCCGAAGTCGTCTTCGATGCTGACGCCGGGATAGTGAAACCGCACCGGCCCGTCGGGCAGCGCGTTCACGAACTGGTGCACGAGCGGATCGGTGTTCTCGCGCACCTCGGCGGGCGTGCCCTGCGCGGCGATGCTGCCGTTGGCCAGGATGATCACGTGATCGGCGATGCGGAAGGTTTCTTCCAGGTCGTGCGACACGATGATGCTGGTGAGCCCCAGCGTGTCGTTGAGCTGTCGAATGAGCCGGGCCGCGGTGCCCAAAGAGATCGGATCGAGGCCGGCGAAGGGTTCGTCGTACATCACGAGGTCGGGGTCGAGCGCGATTGCGCGCGCCAGTGCCACGCGCCGCGCCATGCCGCCCGACACCTCGCTGGGCATCAGGTCGCGCGCACCGCGCAGGCCCACCGCATCGAGTTTCATGAGCACCACATCGCGCACCAGCGCTTCGGACAACTGCGTGTGCTCGCGCAGCGGAAACGCCACGTTGTCGAACACCGTCATGTCGGTAAAGAGTGCACCGGACTGGAACAGCATGCCCATGCGGCGCCGGGCCAGGTAGAGCGCCGCGTTGTCGAACTTGCCAACATCTTGGCCGTCGAAGAGCACTTCACCGCGCTGCGCCCGCTGCTGTCCGCCGATCAATCGCAGCACGGTGGTCTTGCCACCGCCGGAGGCGCCCATCAGTGCCGTGACCTTGCCGCGTGGGACGGTGAACGAGACGCCGTCGAGGATCGTGCGCGTACCGTAGCCGAACGTGACGTCACGGAACTCTGCGAATGGTTGTGGCGGTGTGGCTGGGTCCATCTCAATAAAAAAGCCGGGCGCCTTTTCAGGCATCCCGGCATGCGGTTTCCGCGAATGATAGCGGGGCCGCGAAGGGCCCCGCGAAATTGAAACAAAATTCAGCGCGGCAAATCACTGAATCCCATCAGGAATTCGTCCACCGAGCGCGCGGCCTGGCGGCCCTCGCGAATCGCCCATACGACCAGCGATTGGCCGCGGCGGATATCGCCCGCTGCAAACACCTTCGGCACGTTGGTGGCATAGCCGCCGATGAAGTCGACGGTCGCGCGCGCGTTGCCGCGTGCATCCTTCTCCACGCCGAAAGCATCGAGCACGGCGGCCACGGGGCTGATGAAGCCCATCGCCAGCAGCACGAGGTCGGCCTTCAGGATCTGCTCGCTGCCGGCCACTTCCTGCATCTTGCCGTCCTTCCATTCGACGCGAACGGTCTTCAGGCCGGTGACCTTGCCCTTCTCGCCGATGAATTCCTTGGTCGAGATGGCGAACTCGCGCTCGCAGCCTTCTTCATGGCTGGAGCTGGTGCGCAGCTTGATCGGCCAGTAGGGCCAGGTCAGCGGACGGTTCTCTTCCTCGGGCGGCTGGGGCATCAGTTCGAACTGCGTGACGCTCACTGCGCCATGGCGGTTGCTGGTGCCCACGCAGTCGGAGCCGGTGTCGCCGCCGCCGATGACGATGACGTGCTTGCCTTCGGCGCGCAGTTGGCCCTTGACCTTGTCGCCCGCGTTGACGCGGTTCTGCTGAGGCAGGAACTCCATCGCGAAATGGATGCCGTCCAGATCGCGGCCGGGCACCGGCAGGTCGCGCGATTGCTCGGCGCCACCGGTGAGCACCACGGCGTCGAAGTCCTTCTGCAGCTGCTCGGGCGTGATGGTTTCCTTGGCGAGGTTGGTCACCTTGGAGCCCTTGCCCAGCGGATCCTTTGTGGCACCGATCATCACGCCGGTGCGGAAGACGACGCCCTCGGCCTTCATCTGCTCGACGCGGCGGTCGATGTGCGTCTTCTCCATCTTGAAGTCGGGGATGCCGTAACGCAGCAGGCCGCCGATGCGGTCGTTCTTCTCGAACAGCGTCACCTCGTGGCCGGCGCGCGCCAGTTGCTGCGCGGCCGCCATGCCGGCCGGGCCCGCGCCCACCACCGCCACCTTCTTGCCGGTCTTGTGCTTGGCCACGCGCGGCGCGACCCAGCCTTCGTCCCAGGCGCGGTCGATGATCGCGTGCTCGATCGACTTGATGCCGATCGCGTCGTCGTTCACGTTGAGCACGCACGCCGCCTCGCAGGGCGCGGGGCAGATGCGGCCGGTGAACTCGGGGAAGTTGTTGGTCGAGTCGAGCACCGCGAAGGCGTTCTGCCAGTCGTTGCGGTACACGAGGTCGTTGAAGTCCGGAATGATGTTGTTGACCGGGCAGCCGCTGTTGCAGAACGGCGTGCCGCAGTCCATGCAGCGCGCGCCCTGCACCTTGGCCTGCTCGGGCGTCAGGCCGACGACGAATTCCTTGTAGTGCTTGACGCGCTCGTCGACGGGCTTGTAGCCCTCTTCGATGCGCTCATGCTCCATGAAGCCGGTGATCTTTCCCATCGTGCTTTCCTCTGTTCTTCGTTTTTGTTGCCGCTCAGACCGCAGCCGTCGTGGCCGGGGCGACCAATGCGTGCGGCTCCAGGCCCACGTGCGCGTTGTTGCCGCTGCTGGTCAGCTCGACCTTGCGGTCGTGCAGTTCGGCGAGGGCGCGCTTGTATTCGTTCGGGAACACCTTGACGAACTTGGTCCGCGACACGGCCCAGTTGTCGAGCAGCTCGCGCGCGCGCTTGCTGCCGGTCCAGCGGTGGTGTTCTTCGAGCAGCTTCTTCAGTTGCGCTTCGTCGGTCTCGCCGCCGTGCCAGATCTTGCGATGCACGCTCGCCGTTTGCTCGGCCGAGGTCAGCACCTTGTCGAGCGACACCATCGAGAGGTTGCAGCGCGTGGCGAACTGGCCGTCCTCGTCGTAGACGAAGGCAACGCCGCCGCTCATGCCTGCTGCGAAGTTGCGGCCGGTCTTGCCGAGCACCGCAACCGTGCCGCCGGTCATGTATTCGCAACCGTGGTCGCCCGTGCCTTCGATGACCGCCGTGGCACCCGAGAGGCGCACCGCGAAACGCTCGCCGGCCACGCCGCAGAGATACGCCTCGCCGGTCGTCGCGCCGTACAGCGCGGTGTTGCCGACGATGGTGTTGCGCACCGCTTCGCCGCGGAAATCGAGGCTGGGCCGCACCACCACGCGGCCGCCGGAGAGGCCCTTGCCGGTGTAGTCGTTGGCGTCGCCGATCAGGTACAGCGTGATGCCGCGCGCGAGGAACGCACCGAACGACTGGCCGCCCGTGCCTTCGAGCTGGATGCGGATCGAATCGTCGGGCAGCCCCTGCGGATGCACCTTGGTCAGCGCACCCGAAAGCATCGCGCCCACCGAGCGGTTGACGTTGCGCGCCACCTCGATGAACTGCACCTTCTCGCCCTTGTCGATGGCGGGGCGCGACTTCTCGATGAGTCTCACGTCCAGGGCCTTGTCCAGGCCGTGGTCCTGGTTCTCGACATGGAAGCGCGCCACGTCGGCCGGCACGTTCGGCAGTGCGAACAGGCGGCTGAAATCCAGGCCCGAAGCCTTCCAGTGTTCGATGCCCTTGCGGGTGTCCAGCAGGTCGGCGCGGCCGATCAGGTCGTCGAATTTGCGGATGCCCAGCTGGGCCATGATCTGGCGCACTTCTTCCGCAACGAAGAAGAAGTAGTTGACGACGTGCTCGGGCTTGCCCGAGAACTTCTTGCGCAGGATCGGGTCCTGCGTGGCCACGCCCACCGGGCAGGTGTTCAGGTGGCACTTGCGCATCATGATGCAGCCCTCGACCACCAGCGGCGCGGTGGCGAAGCCGAACTCGTCAGCGCCCAGCAGTGCGCCGATGGCGACGTCGCGGCCGGTCTTCATCTGGCCGTCGGCCTGCACACGGATGCGGCTGCGCAGGCGGTTGAGCACCAGCGTCTGCTGCGTTTCGGCCAGGCCGATTTCCCACGGGCTGCCCGCATGCTTGATCGACGACCAGGGCGAGGCGCCCGTGCCGCCGTCATGGCCGGCGATCACGACGTGGTCGCTCTTGCACTTGGCCACGCCCGCGGCGATGGTGCCGACGCCGATTTCGCTCACCAGCTTCACGCTGATGCTGGCGTGCGGCGCGGTGTTCTTCAGGTCGTGAATGAGCTGAGCCAAGTCCTCGATCGAGTAGATGTCGTGGTGCGGCGGCGGCGAGATGAGGCCCACGCCCGGAACGGCATAACGCTGCTTGCCGATGTACTCGGTGACCTTGCCGCCCGGGAGCTGACCGCCCTCGCCCGGCTTGGCCCCCTGCGCCATCTTGATCTGGATCTGGTCGGCCGAGTGCAGGTACTCCGCGGTGACGCCGAAGCGGCCCGACGCGACCTGCTTGATGCGCGAACGCAGCGAGTCGCCATCGTTGAGCGGCAGGTCGACCTCGACGTTGGCCGCGCCGATCACGCTCTTGAGCGTGTCGCCCTGCTTGATCGGGATGCCCTTGAGCTCGTTGCGGTAGCGCGCCGGATCTTCGCCGCCCTCGCCCGTGTTGCTCTTGCCGCCGATGCGGTTCATGGCAATGGCCAGCGTGGCGTGCGCCTCGGTGCTGATCGAGCCGAGCGACATCGCGCCGGTGGCGAAACGCTTGACGATGTCCGCGGCCGCTTCGACCTCGTCCACCGGAATCGCCTTGGCCGGATCGATCTTGAACTCGAACAGCCCGCGCAGCGTGAGGTGCCGGCGGTTCTGGTCGTTGATGAGCTGCGCGTATTCCTTGTACGTGTTCCAGTTGTTGGAGCGCGTGCTGTGCTGCAGCTTGGCGATGGCGTCGGGCGTCCACATGTGCTCTTCGCCGCGCGTGCGCCAGGCGTATTCGCCGCCGGCATCCAGCATGTTGGCGAGCACCGGGTCGTCGCTGAACGCGGCCTTGTGCATGCGGATGGCTTCCTCGGCGATCTCGAAGACGCCGATGCCTTCCACGCGGCTGGCCGTGCCGGTGAAGTACTTGTTCACCGTCTCGGTGTTCAGGCCGATGGCTTCGAACAACTGCGCGCCGCAGTAGCTCATGTAGGTGCTGACACCCATCTTCGACATGATCTTCGACAGGCCCTTGCCGATGGCCTTGACGTAGTTGTAGACCGCCTTGTCGGCGCTCAGGTCGCCGGGCAGGTCGGCGTGCATGGCCGCCAGCGTTTCCATCGCGAGGTACGGGTGCACGGCTTCCGCGCCGTAGCCGGCGAGCACGCCGAAGTGATGCACTTCGCGGGCCGAACCGGTTTCGACGACGAGGCCGGCCGTGGTGCGCAGGCCTTCACGGACCAGGTACTGGTGCACGGCCGAGAGAGCCAGCACCGCCGGAATCGCCACCTGCGTCGGGCTCACGCCGCGGTCGCTCACGATCAGGATGTTGTGGCCGCCCTTGATGGCATCCACCGCTTCGGCGCACAGCGACGCCAGCTTGGCTTCGACGCCTTCGTCGCCCCAGGCGAGCGGGTAGGTGATGTCGAGCACGTAGCTCTTGAACTTGCCCTGCGTGTACTTGCCGATGTCGCGCAGCTTCGCCATGTCGGCGAAATCGAGGATCGGCTGGCTCACTTCGAGCCGCATCGGCGGGTTGACCTGGTTGATGTCCAGCAGGTTGGGCTTCGGGCCGATGAAGGACACCAGCGACATCACGATCGCTTCGCGGATCGGGTCGATCGGCGGGTTGGTCACCTGCGCGAACAACTGCTTGAAGTAGTTGTAGAGCGGCTTGTTCTTGTTGGAGAGCACGGCCAACGGGCTGTCGTTGCCCATGGAGCCGATGCCTTCTTCGCCGGCCTGTGCCATCGGGCTCATCAGGAACTTGATGTCTTCCTGGGTGTAGCCGAAGGCCTGCTGGCGATCGAGCAGCGCGACCTGACTGAGAGGTGCCGAGACCGGCTCGGCCTTGACGCTGTCGAGCTTGATGCGCAGGTTCTCGATCCACTGCTTGTACGGCTTGCTGTTCGCGAGCGTGGCCTTGACCTCCTCGTCGTCGATCATGCGGCCCTGCTCCAGATCGATCAGGAACATCTTGCCGGGCTGCAGGCGCCACTTGCGCACGATCTTCTGCTCGGGCACGGGCAGCACGCCCGACTCCGAAGCCATGATGACCAGGTCGTCGTCGGTCACGCAGTAGCGCGAGGGACGCAGGCCGTTGCGGTCGAGCGTGGCGCCGATCTGGCGGCCATCGGTGAAGACGATGGAAGCCGGGCCGTCCCACGGCTCGAGCATGGCGGCGTGGTACTCATAGAACGCGCGGCGGCGCGGGTCCATGGTGGCGTGCTGTTCCCAAGGCTCGGGAATCATCATCATCACGGCCTGGCTAATGGGGTAGCCGGCCATCGTCAAGAGCTCGAGGCAGTTGTCGAAGGTGGCGGTGTCGGACTGGCCGGCGAAGCTGATCGGGTAGAGCTTCTGCAGGTCGGCACCCAACACTGGCGACGACATGACGCCTTCGCGCGCCTTCATCCAGTTGTAGTTGCCCTTGACCGTGTTGATTTCGCCGTTGTGGGCGACATAGCGGTACGGGTGGGCCAGCGGCCACTCGGGGAAGGTGTTGGTCGAGAAGCGCTGGTGCACGAGGCCCAGGGCCGAGACGCAGCGCTTGTCCTGCAGGTCCAGGTAGTAAGTACCGACCTGATCGGCCAGCAGCAGGCCCTTGTAGACCACGGTGCGGCTGGACATGCTCGGAACGTAGTATTCCTTGCTGTGCTTGAGCTTCAGGCGCTGGATGTTGGCGCTGGCGGTCTTGCGGATCACGTAGAGCTTGCGTTCCAGCGCGTCCTGCACGATCACGTCGTTGCCGCGGCCGATGAAGACCTGGCGCAGCAGCGGTTCCTTTTCGCGCACAGTGGGCGACATGGGCATGTCGCGGTTGACCGGCACATCGCGCCAGCCGAGCAGCACCTGGCCTTCGGCCTTGATGGCGCGTTCCATTTCCTGCTCGCAGGCTTCGCGGGAGGCGTGTTCCTTCGGCAGGAAGATCATGCCGACGCCGTATTCGCCCGGCGGGGGCAGCGTGACGCCCTGCTTGGCCATCTCCTCGCGGTAGAGGTGATCGGGCAGTTGGATCAGGATGCCGGCGCCGTCGCCCATCAGCTTGTCAGCGCCCACTGCGCCGCGATGGTCGAGGTTCTCGAGGATCTTCAAGCCCTGCAGAACAATGGCGTGGCTCTTTTCGCCCTTGATATGGGCCACGAAGCCGACGCCGCAGGCATCGTGCTCATCGGCACCGGAATACAGACCGTGTTTTTGGAGATGTTCGATCTCGGCAGCCGTCGTCATGGCGCACTCCTTCAGTTTTCGCAGGGAATGGGAGCATATTGCGATGCACAAAGAATGCCAAACACTTTAATTGGGGTCAGATTCTTATTAAAAGCCGAGTTTTCTTATCGGAATTAAATTGGGGACACATCAAAAAAAGGAGCAATGGCGTGAGGCAGTACGCCGAATGGGCCGCGTTATCGACTCATGAATTGGATGCAGAAGGAGGCCGGCCCGCCTTTGCCTTGACCACGCGGCGATCGGTCGATTTCTGCAAAGAGTCCAGAAACTCACCATCACCCGCCGCCCAGCCGCGCAAGGTCGCCTCGGTCAGCGCATCCTGATCGGCCACTCGAACCCCCGCGCGCACCAACTCGACATACGCCGCCTCGCGCGCGAACGGCGTGTTGCCCAGCTCCCAGTACAGCGGATGCGGCGTCAGCAGCTTGTCGTGCCGCAGGCCCGCGTAGTGGCCGTGGCTCGACCACGGGTAGTCGCGGGCATCGGCCGCCATGCCGGCGCGCACCGGATTGAGGTCGATGTAGGCCATGCAGGTCATGAGGTAGCGATCGGTCTGGATCAGCGTCGACCTGTAGCGCCCCTCCCACAAGGTGCCGCTGCGGTCGTGGCGGTCGTTGAAGTAGCGCACGTAGCTGCGTCCGACCGACTGCATGAACTGCGGAAGACCCGTAGTGCTGTCGGGCGTGGCCAGCAGGTGGAAGTGGTTGTCCATCAGCACGTAGGCGTGCAGCGCGATGCCGAAGCGCGTGGCGTTGTCAGCCAGGAGGCCGAGCAGCTTTTCGTGGTCCGCGCGATCGGCAAAGATCGGCTGGCGGTTGTTGCCGCGCTGGATCACGTGGTGCGGCATGTCGGCCAGCGTGAGACGGGGAAGACGGGCCATGGTGGCACCTATCCTAAGCCGCGCACGGCGGCATCGGCCAGCAAGCGCTCAGCCTCTCAGGCCAGACGAAACCGCGTATCGCCCAGTGCGTCGAGCCCGAACTGCGACAGCAATTCGCCCAATCGCGTCGCCGCGCTCGCCTTGCGCTGGCCGGTGTAGCGCGCCAGGATCAGCTCGTTCTTCATG
The DNA here is from genome assembly GCF_030815625.1 of Variovorax sp. W1I1. NCBI lineage: Bacteria > Pseudomonadati > Pseudomonadota > Betaproteobacteria > Burkholderiales > Comamonadaceae > Variovorax > Variovorax sp. W1I1. The sequence goes on from NZ_JAUSWZ010000001.1 coordinate 4,755,249, forward strand.
CTGTGCTCCCAACCGACCAGTTCGGTGACAGTGACGCTATAGCCGTTGGCTTCGAGGTACAGGCAGCGCAGCACGTTGGTGAGCTGGCTGCCGATCTCGCGCGTGTGCAACGGATGGCGCCAGAGCTCCGCAAGCGGGGTGCGCGACAGGGCCAGCGCCTTGGTTTCGCGCAGGCACGCGGCCACTTCCGCCTGGCAGCACGGCACCAGCACCATGCAGCGCGCCTTCTTCGCGAGGCCGAAGGCAATGGCGTCGTCGGTCGCGGTGTCGCAGGCATGCAGCGCGGTGACCACATCGATCTGCGCCGGCAGCTCGCTCGCATTCGCCGATTCGGCCACCGTGAGGTTCAAGAACGACATGCGGCCGAAGCCCAGGTGCTCAGCCAGCTTGCGCGAGCGCTCGACCAGTTCGGCGCGCGTCTCGATGCCGTAGACATGCCCGCCCTGGCGTGCCCGGAAGAACAGGTCGTAGATAATGAAACCGAGGTACGACTTGCCCGCGCCGTGGTCGGCCAGCGTGGCCTCGGCGCCCTCGCCCGGCAGCTCGCGAAGCAGCTGCTCGATGAACTGGAACAGGTGATAGACCTGCTTGAGCTTGCGCCGCGAGTCCTGGTTGAGCCGCCCCTCGCGCGTGAGGATGTGCAGCTCCTTGAGCAGTTCGATGGACTGCCCGGGGCGCAAAACCTCGGTCAATTCAGCGTCGGCCTTGGCGGCCTTGTTCGTCTTCGTGGCCTTGGCGGCAGTGTGTGCGTTCATGGTCGGGCACTCCCTGGTCCCACGTCGAGTGCCGCCCAGCCCTCGGGGCCCAGCGCTTCGAGCGTCTCGATGTTGCGTTCGAAGATGGCTTCGGCTTCCGGGAACGCCTCGACCGCGCGGCTCACGCTGTCCTCGCGCAGCAGGTGCAGCGTGGGGTACGGCGCGCGGTTGGTCGCGTTCTCGATGTCGTCCGGCTCGGTGCCCGCGAACTGGAACTGCGGGTGAAAGCTCGCGAGCTGGAACACGCCATCGAAACCCGCTCGAGAGAGCTTGCGTTCGGCGCGGCCGAGAAAATCGTTGAAGTCCAGAAAATCCGCCAAGGTGTTGGGTGCGATCAAAAGGGTGGTGTCGCGCACGGCGGCGTCGAGGGCTTCGAGTTCGTTGGCTTCGGCAAGAAGCGCGTCCATCAGCCCGGTTTCGTCGGCCGGCGGGTGCACGGCGTAGTGGATCTGCGCCTTCACATGCACCGCCTTGGCGAACGGGCACAGGTTGAGGCCGATGACCGCTCGCTCGAGCCAGCGCCGCGTGTCGGCTTCGGCTTGAAAGGCGTCGATTGTCGCTGGGCCGCTCATGCCACCTCCGCGGGAGGGCGAATTCGCCCCAGCTTCCGGGCGATCGCCATGCCGGCCAGCGAGCAGGCCAGCGTGGCCGCCCAGGTCCAGTGCCAGCCGCCAACGCGGTGCGCTACCCATGCCACCGCCGGGGGCGCAAGGAACTGCCCGAGTGACGAAGCCTGCTGCATCAGCCCCACCGTCGTGGAAACCGTGGTCGAACTGGGTGCCAGCCGCACGCCGAGCAGGAACAGCGTGGCCGGCACCATGCCGCCGCCGAGCGAGAAGGCGCAAACCGCGGCGTAGCGAAGCGCAGGCGGCAAACCCAGTGCGTCCGCGCCCTGCCCCACTTGGGCAAACGCGGCCACGCCACCCAGCGCCATCGCCAGGAAGCCCCATTGCAGCAACCGTTCGGGCGCTACGCCACGCTGCAGCCAGCGGCCGCCCGCGACGTTGCCGACGATGTTCATTGCGGCCGCGATCGCGGTGAGCACCGCGTTCCAGCCGGCCGGCACGCCCGCGCCGGCGTAGATCGCGGGCAAGAAGCCGATCACGGCCATCCACTGCGCCGAATAGACGGCGAACGTCAGTGCGGTGAGCCAAGGTGCGCGCGCACCGACGGTGGAGCGCAGGCGCGATGCCCATCCTCCACTTGCACCGCCCGACGCGGCCGGACGCAGCCGGTCCGCAGGCACGGTCGACCACACCCAGAGCGCGGCGGCGGCAGAAACAATCGACAACGCCCACCACCAGTCGGCCCAGCCGCCCCAGGCGATCAACGCAGGCCCGAGCAGCAGCGCCAGGGCCACGCCGAGCGGCATGTAGGCGCCCCAGAGACCGAGCGCGGCCTTGTCGGCGCCCGACGGCGTCAGGGCTCGGATCAAGCCGGGCCCCGGCATCACCGCCAGCAGGAAACCGATGCCCTCGACCGCGCGCAGCACCAGCAACCACTGCACAGCGTGCGCGCCGCCGACAAGACCTGCACCGACCGCGCCGCCGAGCACGCTGGCCATCGTCAGCACCACAAGCCCCGTCAGCATGCTGCGGCGCAGGCCGATGCTGTCGGCCGCGAGTCCGGCTACGAGGCCCAGCGTCATGCTCGCCACCTGCACCAGCGACAGCAGGAATCCCGCCTCGACCAACCCGATGCCGAGCGACGCCTGCAGCGCCGGCACGGCGGGCGGCAGCTTGCCCAGGTGCAAGGCGGCACTGACGCCGCCGAGCATGACGGCGTAAGCCGCGAGCGGGACGCGCGGCGCGGGACTCGTACTCATGCGATGCCCCGCCGGCCGGTCAGCCGCTCGTGCTCGCGCATCGCGAAGCGGTCGGTCATGCCGGCGATGTAGTCGGCGACGGCCCGGTGACGATCGCGGCGGCCGGCATACGAATCAGGCATCTCGGCGTCGCGCTCGAGATAGGCATCGAACAACTCGCGCACGACCTGCTGGGCCTGGTCGGTGGTCTGCGTCACCTGCGGGTGGCGATAGAGGTTGCGGAACAGGAAGCGCTTGAGTTCGTCCGACTGGGACTGCATGGCTTCGCTGAAGGCGACGACAGGCGGCGCACGCCGCACGCCGTCCGCATCGGCGGGCGCCAGTGTTTGCAGCGCTGCGCGCGTGGCATCGATCACGTCGTAGACCTGCGCGCTCAGCATGCGCCGGATGGTCTCGTAGAGCACGCGGCGGCCCTGCAGGTCGGGATATTCGGACAGCGCCTCGCGGCGGTAGCGCTCGAAGAGTTCCACCTCGGCCAACTGCTCCACGCTGATGAGGCCCGAACGCACGCCGTCGTCGATGTCGTGGGCGTTGTACGCGATGGCGTCGGCGAGGTTGCAGAGTTGCGCCTCGAGGCCGGGCTGCGTGCGGTCGAGGAAGCGGCGTGCCACGCCGTTCGGCTCGGCCAATTCCAGGCGTTCGGCATTCGCGCGCGAGCAATGCTTGAGGATGCCTTCGCGGGTCTCGAAGCTGAGGTTCAGTCCGTCGTACTGCGGATAGCGATGCTCCAGTGCGTCCACCACGCGCAGGCTCTGCAGGTTGTGCTCGAAGCCGCCGTGCTCGGCCATGCATTCGTTCAGCGCATCCTGGCCGGCATGGCCGAAGGGCGTGTGGCCCAGGTCGTGCGCGAGGGCAATCGCCTCGACCAGGTCTTCATTCAGGCGCAAGGCGCGTGCGATCGAGCGGCCCAGCTGCGCGACCTCCAGCGAATGCGTGAGCCGCGTGCGGAACAGGTCGCCTTCGTGGTTCAGGAAAACCTGGGTCTTGTAGACCAGCCGGCGGAACGCCGTGGAATGCACGATGCGGTCACGGTCGCGCTGGAAGGCATCGCGCGTGGGCGCGGGCGGCTCGGCATGACGGCGGCCGCGCGACTGCGCGGGATGGCAGGCGAACGCCGCGAGGCTCATTCCACGCAGCACTGCGCGAGCACTTCGCGCACCAGTGCGTCGGGCGCGCTGCTGACCGCGGCGGAGCCGGGCTTGTCGATCACCACGAAACGGATTTCGCCGGCTTCGGATTTCTTGTCGACGCGCATCAGTTCCAGGTAGCGATCGGCACCCAGCGCCGGGCCAACGATCGGCAGGCCCGCGCGTTTGATTAGACGCGTGAGCCGTTCGACGAAGGCTGTGTCCACGCCGCCCAGCCGCTGCGACAGGTGCGCCGCCATGACCATGCCGCAACCGACCGCCTCGCCGTGCAGCCACTCGCCATATCCAAGCCCCGATTCGATCGCATGGCCAAAGGTGTGGCCGAAATTCAGGATGGCGCGCAGGCCCATCTCGCGCTCGTCCTGGCCGACCACCAGCGCCTTGATCTCGCAGCTGCGCTTGACGGCATAGGCCAGCGCAGCCGGATCGCGTGCGACCAGCGCATCGATGTTCGTCTCGATCCAGTCGAAGAAGGCCATGTCGTGGATCGGGCCGTACTTGATCACTTCGGCCAGCCCTGCGCTGAGTTCGCGCGGCGGCAGCGTCTGCAGCGTGCCCAGGTCGCAGACCACGAGCTGCGGTTGATAGAACGCGCCGATCATGTTCTTGCCCAGCGGATGGTTGATGGCAGTTTTACCGCCGACCGACGAATCGACCTGCGCCAGCAGTGTGGTCGGCACCTGGACGAAGGGCACGCCGCGCATGTAGCTCGCGGCGGCGAAGCCGGTCATGTCGCCCACCACGCCGCCGCCCAGGGCGAACAGCACGGTCTTGCGGTCGCTGCCGTGGCCCAGCAGCGCGTCGAAGATCAGGTTCAGGGTCTCCAGGTTCTTGTAGACCTCGCCGTCGGGAAGCTCGAGCAGGTGCACGGTGCGAAAGCGGTTCGCCAATGCGGTCCGAAGGGCCTTGGCGTAGAGCGGAGCGACCGTGGTGTTGCTGACGATCAGCGCGCTGGCCGCCGCGGGTGTGGCCGCGAAGCTCGCCGGATCGTCCAGCAAGCCGGCGCCGATCAGGATGGGGTAGCTGCGTTCGCCGAGCTGGATGTCGACGCGTTCTGGCGGTGCGGAAGGTGCGGGCAATGGCATGGCAGCGAGTTTAGGCGCTGCGGCCAAGCCGGACTCAGGAGGCGGGCTCTTCCGGATGGGCGCCCGGCACGACGATACCGGCCAGTTCGAGTTGCATCACGATGATGTTGACCAGCATGGCGATCGAGGGGCGGCCGGTGTCGACCACGTCGTGGGCCGTCTCGCGATACAGCGGGTCGCGTGCATCGTGCAGCTCACGAAGACGCCCGAGCGGATCGGCCACCTGCAAGAGCGGCCGCTTGACGTCGTGGCGCAGACGCCTGAACAGGTCTTCGGGGGAGGAGCGCAGGTAGATCACGTGGAAGTGATCCCGCAACTGGCTGCGGTTGGCTTCCCGCAGGACGGCACCGCCGCCAGTGGCCAGCACGCCTTGGGCGTTAGCAGCGAGATCCGCGATGACGGTCTGTTCGATATCCCGGAAGGCCACTTCGCCTTCGCGGTCGAAGTAGTCACGGATCGAGCAGCCGATGCGCTGTTCGATCACGTGATCGGTGTCGATGAATGGAGTGTTCAGCCGCGCCCCCAGGCGCCGGCCCACTGCGGATTTTCCGGCGCCGGGCAAGCCGACGAGTGCGACCGCCACGCGGTAGCTGCTACGCCCGCGCGTCAGCGCGCGGCGTTGCGGTCGGTAATCATCTTTGGAGTGATAAAGACGAGCATTTCAGTCTTGTTGGCAATGCGTTCGCGCTTGCGGAACAATGCCCCCATGTAGGGGATTTCACCCAGCACCGGCACGCGCGACTCGTCATTGGTTTCGGTGAGTTCGAAGATACCACCGATGACAACCGTGCCGCCGTTCTCCACCAGCACTTCGGTCTGCACGTGCTTGGTGTTGATGGCCGGACCCGCCGAAGTGTTCACGCCACGAGCGTCCTTGCTCACGTCTAGGGTCAAGATGATGTTGCCTTCGGGCGTGATCTGCGGAGTCACCTCGAGCTTCAGCACGGCCTTGCGGAAGGAGATGGAAGTCGCACCGCTGGACGTTGCTTGCTGATAAGGAATTTCTTCGCCCTGCTCGATCAGCGCCTTGGTCTGATCGGCCGTGATGACGCGGGGGCTGGAAACCAGCTTGCCCTTGCCGTCGGCTTCCAGTGCGGAGATTTCAAGGTTCAGCATGCGGGAGAAGCTCGAGTTGAACAGCGAGATCGCGAAAGCGCCGGCCGCAGTACCTGCTTGGCCTGCATCACCTGCCGGCAGGTTGACGAAGTTGGAATTGGTCCAGGTGGTGGAGGGAGTGCCGCCGGTGCTGCCAGTGCCCGTCACAGGCATGACACCCACTGTCCCGAATGCGCGATTGCCGGCCGAAGAGGCGATGCGCTCTCCCGCGATGCCGCCACCCAGGCGAACGCCGAGCGACTTGCCGAATGTGTCGGAAGCCTCCACGATCCGCGCTTCGATCAGCACCTGACGGACGGGAATGTCCAACTTCTGAATCAGTTCCGTCACCTGGGCCAGGCGCGATGGAATGTCAGACACGAACAACTGATTGGTTCGGGACTCTGCGATGACGCTGCCGCGAGGACTCAGGATGCGAGTGGTGGTGCCACTGCTTCCGCCGCCGCCCCCTCCGCCGCCGGCAGAAGCTCCAGTACCAGTCAACCCTTGCGCAATGGCAATGGCCTTTGTGTAGTTCAGCTGAAACGATTGCGTGCGCAGCGGCTCCAGATTCTCAATTGCGGCCTTGGCCTCGAATTCGAGCTTTTCCTTGGCGTTGATTTCATCCTTCGGCGCGATCCACAGCACGCTGCCGTTCTTGCGCATGCCCAGGTTCTTCGCCTGCATGATGATGTCCAGGGCTTGATCCCACGGCACATCCTTCAAACGCAGCGTCAGCGCGCCAGTCACCGAGTCCGAGGTCACGATGTTGAAGTTCGTGAAGTCGGCGATCACCTGCAGCAACGAGCGGATCTCGATGTTCTGGAAGTTCAGCGAGAGCTTCTCGCCGTTGTAGCCCACACCTTGCGTCAGCTTGGTCGGATCGACCTTGCGGGCGCGGACTTCCACCACGAACTGGTTTTCGCTCTGGTAGGCGCTGTGTTCCCAGTCGCCCTTGGCTTCGATCGTCATGCGCACGCGGTCGCCTGACTGCTGCGACGTGATCAGTTGAACCGGCGTTCCGAAATCACCCACATCGAGGCGGCGGCGCAGGCCCTCGGGCAGCGTCGACTTGGTGAACTCCACGACGAGGTTCTTGCCCTGCTGCTTGACGTCGACGCCCACCTGGTTGTTCGGCAAGTCGACGATCACGCGGCCCGTGCTGTCGGCACCGAGACGGAAATCGACATCGCGCAGGGGGAGCGTGTCGCGGTTGCGGTTCTCCGCGAACACGGTGGCCGACGAAGCTGCGAGCGCCGTTCCGGCGACCGGCTCAAGGATGACCAACAGCGACTTGCCCTGAATTTCGGTCTTGTAAGCCGTGGCTTGCTTCAGGTTCAGCACCACGCGGCTGCGCTCACCGGCTTGCACTACGTTCACCGAACGCAGGTTGCCCTGGTTCACCTCAATGGCAGAGCGCCCGATCGCATTCGTCACGCCCGGGAAGTCGAGCGCGATCCGCGCCGGCGTCTGGACGGCGAATCCGGCCGGCACCGCCGTGAGCGGCTTGGCGAGATCGATCCGGATCACCTCGGCGCCGGATTGGGTCGAGCTGGTCACAGCCTCGATCGCGTTTTGCGCATGGGCGACGGCAACTGCACCGAAGGCCAGCAGACCCAGCCCGGCGGCGCGCAGCCACTGTGCCATCGTTGATTTTTTTTGGTTCATTTCGCACTCTCTTGCAGCTGCAATGTCGCTACGCGTTCGATCCATTCACCGGCGGCGTCTTGCACGATTTCACGCAAGGCGACTTCGGTTTCGTTGATACGGGTAATGCGCCCGTAGTTGAGCCCCAGGTATTCGCCGACGCGCACCTTGTAGAGCAGCTTGTCGACACGAACCAGCGCCACCGGCTGGCCGTTGCGGTTCATGCTGCCGACCATGGCCATCGAGTCGAGCGGGAAGGCTTCCAGCGATTCCTTGCGGCGCGCCAGTTCGGGCGCGATCAGCTCCGAGGTGCTCGGCTGGTTCGATTCGCGGCGCAGCGCCTGCGTCAGCTTCAGGATGTTGAACGGCTCGAAAGACGAGCCTTCGGTATACGCCTGGGGCGTGAATTTCTTGGGCTCGGCAATCGGCGGCACCGAAGGCTTCACCTGGGCGCGCTGCTCGACCATCCAGCGCTGGAGGTCTTCCTGGCCTGAATCGCAGGCGCTCAGGCCCGCCGTGGCCAGCATGAGCCACAGGACTTTGCTTGCCACTCTCATTTCTTCGCCTTCGGCGCCGTGGCGCGTTTCTGGGCGGCCCGCTCGTCTTCATCGAGATAGCGGAAGGTGCGCGCGGTGGCGTCCATCGTCAGCACGTCCTTGTCCTTTTGCGGCGTGATCGTCACGTTGTTGAGCGTCACGATGCGCGAGAGGCTCGCGACGTCGGCGGCGAAAGCACCCATGTCGTGGTAACGCCCCGTCACGCGAACGGCAATCGGAAGCTCGGCGTAATAGTCCTTCACAGATATCGAACCGGGGCGGAACAGCTCGAACTGCAGGCTTCGCCCGAGCCCTGCCTGGTTGATGTCCGAGAGCAACGCGTCCATTTCGGCCTTGCTGGGCAGCTGCTTCTCAAGCAGGGTCACATATTGCTGCACCTGCTCGCGCTGCTTCTTCAGCAGATCGAGATTGGCTGCCTGCGCGACCTTCTTCTGGTAGTCGGCCTTGAGCGTCACTTCCTTGGCGCGCTCGCTCTCGAGCTGGTCATTGGAGTTGGTGAGCCACACGAACCACAGCGCCACGAGCACCAGCGCGGTCACGGCCAGGCACAAGGCATAGCGCGGCACTGCCGGCCACATCGACGGATCGTTCGGATTGAGTCCGCGGAACTGGTCGCCGGCGCTGCGCAGTACAGCGGCCATGTCTACTTTTTGGGAGGGGCGATTGCTTGCCATGATCGATTACCCCTTGGCCTGTGCCGCTGCAGCCAATGCCTTGTCGGCTGCGGCCTTCTGCGCATCGGTCGGCCGCTTCAAGCCGATCTTCATCGTGAAATTCGCGACGCGGCGCTGGTCGCGCTGGCTCAGATTGACCGTCGTCGAAGTGATTTCGACCAGCTCCGGCTTCACCAGCCACGGGCTGTTGTTGCCCAGATTGCGCAGCAGCTCGGACACGCGCTCGTTCGACTGCGCCATGCCTTGCAGCGTGACGGTCTGGTTGTCCTGCTTCATGGTGGTGAGGTAGACGCCGTCGGGCAGTTGCCGGACCAGCTCGTTGAGCAGGTGCACGGGCAGGTTGCGGTCGCCCTGCAGGTCTTCGACCGCCTGTTGACGCGCGCGCAGAGCCGCAATTTCTTCCTGCAGCGTCGAGATTTCCTTGATCTCGACTTCGAGCTTCTTGATCTCGGCCTGCAGGAAGCTGTTCTTCGATTGCTGGGTCGAAATTTGCGCCTCGAACCAGAGGTAACCGAGGCCTGCGATCAAGCCGCCCAGCAGCGCAGCGCCGCCGAGGGTTCCATAGAAAGCTTCGCGACGCCGCTTGCGTGCGGCTTCGCGGTGCGGAAGCAGATTGATGAGGATCACTGCAGGAATCTCCGCATGGCAAGGCCGCAAGAGGTCAGGTACGAAGGCGCTTCACGCCGCACCTTCTTCTCGCGGATGCTCGGCCCGAAGTCCATGCCGTCGAACGGATTGACGAGCGAGCAGGCAAAAGAGGTCTGACGGGTGACGGCACTGGTCAGGCCCGGCAGCGACGACGAACCGCCGGCCAACAGCACATAGTCGACCCGGTTGTGCGGCGTGCTGGTGAAGAAGAACTGCAGCGCACGTGCGATTTCCTGCGCGATGCTTTCCACGAAGGGCTTGAGCACGCCCGAGCCGTAGTCGTCGGGAAGGTCGCCGCTGCGCTTCTTGGCTTCGGCTTCTTCAGCGGAAAAGCCGTACTGGCGGACGATCAGCTGGGTCAACTGCGCACCACCGAAGGCCTGGTCGCGGTCATACAGCACCTCCTGGTTACGCAGCACCTGCATGCTGGTGGTGAAGGCGCCGACTTCGAACAGCGCCACGATCGAATCCACGCCCTTGCCGGGCAGCTGCTCGATCAGGCGCGCGGTCGCGAGGCGCGAGGCATAGGACTCGACGTCCAGGATCATGGCCTTCAGCCCGGCCGCTTCGGCCAGGCCTTCGCGGTCCTGGACCTTTTCCTTGCGGGAGGCGGCGATCAGCACTTCCACATCGCCGGCGGACGTGGTGCTGGGGCCCGTGACGCAGAAGTCGAGACTCACCTCGTCCAGCGAGAAGGGAATGTATTGGTTGGCTTCGGACTCGACCTGGATCTCGAGTTCCTGCTCGCTCATGCCACCGGGAAGAATGATCTTCTTGGTGATCACCGCAGAAGGCGGCAGCGCGAGCGCGACGTTGCGCGTCTTGGTGCCGCTCTTGCGCACGACGCGCCGGACAGCCTCGGCCACCTCGTCGAACTTCTCGACGTTGCCGTCGGTGATCCAACCGCGTTCCAGGGGTTCGATGGCACAGCGCTCCAGAACCAGCTTGCCGCTGGCCTCACGGCCGAGCTCTACCAGCTTGACGCTGGACGAACTGACATCCAGCCCAAGCAAGGGGGCGTTTTGACGACGAAACAATGATCCAAGAGCAGCCAAGTTAGGTCCCTCTCCCCCTGTATTTGTAACCAATGGAAAAATATGCGTTCGGTTGCACTCTAGCAGCAGGCGTTGTACCAACCAAGCAACCAAGGGGGGCAAAACGGCAAAACGTTGTCAAAACCTGACGTCAAAGCCGCATTCTGTAACTTTCGAATTAGGACTGTGCGAGACAGCAAAGATCGAACCGCGGCCGAAGGGACGGCTTTTTATAATGTCGGGTGACTCTCCGGGCCCTCATGCAAGAAACTTCACGCCCCAAAGGGCCAGCCAAGACCCCTCCTTCCGCACGCCCAGCCTGGCTCAAATGGCTGCTGCGCTTCGTGTTCTGGGGGTTCGGCATTGCCGCGGCCGGTGTGCTGTCGGTCCTCTGTGTGGTCGCGGTGGCGCTGGCTGTCGCTTATCCGAACCTGCCGGACATCTCGGAACTCTCCGACTACCGGCCCAAGCTGCCGCTGCGGGTTTTTTCCGCCGAAGGCACGCTGATCGGCGAGTTCGGCGAAGAGCGCCGCAACCTCACGCCGATCGCCGCCATTCCCAAGGTGGTGAAGGACGCGGTGCTCGCCGCCGAGGACGCGCGCTTCTATGACCACGGCGGCGTCGACTACAAGGGCATGGTTCGCGCTGGCCTTGCCAACCTGAACCGCGTGAAGAGCCAGGGCGCCTCGACCATCACGATGCAGGTGGCGCGCAATGTCTACCTGAGTTCCGAGAAGACGCTGACCCGCAAGGTCTACGAGGTGCTGCTGACCTTCAAGCTGGAGCACCTGCTCAGCAAGGACCAGATCTTCGAGATCTACCTGAACCAGATCTACCTGGGCAATCGCGCCTACGGTTTCGCCGCCGCGTCGGAAGCGTATTTCGGCAAACCGCTGCAGGACCTGACGATCGCGGAAGCCGCCATGCTGGCCGGCCTGCCGAAGGCGCCGGGCGCGAACAACCCGGTCAACAACCCGCAGCGCGCGCGCGGCCGCCAGTTCTATGTGATCGATCGCATGCAGGAAGCCGGCTTCATCACCGCCGAGCAGGCGGCCGAAGCCAAGAAGGAAGAACTGCACCTGCGCGACGCTGCCGATCCGAACCGCCTGCACGCCGAGTACGTCGCCGAAACCGTGCGCCAGCTCATGTATGCGCAGTACGGCGACAGCACCTACACGCGCGGCCTGAAGGTCTACACCTCGCTGGTCGCTGCCGACCAGGCGGCTGCCTACAAGGCGCTGCGCAAGGGCATCATGGATTACGAGCGCCGCCAGATCTACCGTGGCCCCGAGAAGTTCGTCGACCTGCCCAACGACCCCAAGGACCTGGACGAAGCCGTCGACGACGCGCTGACCGACCATCCGGACAACGGCGATGTCATGGCGGCCGTGGTGCTCAAGGCCAATGCCAAGGAAATCAATGCGGTGCGCGGCAACGGCGATCCGGTGCAGATCACTGGCGAAGGCCTCAAGCCGGCGCAGTCCGGGCTCTCCGACAAGGCGCCGCCCAACATCAAGATCCGCCGCGGCGCGGTGATCCGCGTGGTGAAGACGCCCAAGAACACCTGGGAAATCACGCAGTTGCCCGAGGTGGAAGGCGCGTTCATCGCCATGGACCCACGCGACGGCGCCATCAAGGCGCTGGTCGGCGGTTTCGATTTCGGCAAGAACAAGTTCAACCACGTCACGCAGGCCTGGCGCCAGCCGGGATCGAGCTTCAAGCCGTTCATCTACTCGGCGGCGCTCGAGAAGGGCTTCACTCCCGCGACCGTCATCAACGACGGCCCGCTCTTCTTCGATGCCGGCACCACCGGCGGCCAGCCCTGGGAGCCGAAGAACTACGGCGGCGGCTACGACGGCCCGATGTCGATGCGCACGGCGCTCATGAAGTCGAAGAACCTGGTGTCGATCCGCATCCTGCAGTCCATCGGCACGCGCTATGCGCAGGACTGGATCACCAACTTCGGCTTCGACAAGGACAAGCACCCCGCCTACCTGCCCATGGCGCTGGGCGCAGGGGCCGTCACCCCGATGCAGATGGCGGTGGGCTACTCGGTCTTTGCCAATGGCGGGTACCGCGTCAATCCGTACCTCGTGACCCGCATCACCGACCACAAGGACAAGCTCCTGGTCGACAAGCAGCCCTCGCTGCTCAACGAGGCGAACCGTGCCATTCCCCAGCGCAACGCCTTCATCATGGACACGCTGCTCAATTCCGTGGCTCGCGCCGGCACCGCCGCGAAGGCACAGGCCATGCTCAAGCGTGTCGACCTCTACGGCAAGACCGGCACCACCAACGACTCGCTCGATGCGTGGTTCGCGGGCTTCCAGCCCACGATGACAGCCATCTCATGGATCGGCTACGACACGCCGCGCAACTTGGGCGACCGCGAAACCGGCGGCGGCCTGAGCCTGCCGATCTGGATCAACTACATGGAAACCGCCCTCAAGGGCGTGCCCGTGACCGACCTGTCGACCACGCCGCCTTCGGGCATCGTGAACGTCGGTGGCGAGTGGTACTACGACGACTACGCGCCGGGCCGCGGTGTCGCGACACTCGGCGTGGAAGCTGCCGCGCCCGTCGCACCGGTCGAGGCCCTGACCGGCGCGCCGGTGAGCCCGCCGGCACCGCCGGAGGAGCGCAACCGCATCCTCGATCTGTTCCGGAACTGACGACAGCGAATCAGGCGGCCGCGAATTTCAGCGGCTGGCCTGCCTGCAGCGTGGCTTCGCGCGAGAGATTGCCGAAGAACTCCTCGCCCGTCTTGGTGTCGACCCAGGCCTGGCCGTCGTGCCGGTAGTGATAGCCACCGGACCGGGCGGCCAGCCAGATCTCCTGCAGCGGCTTCTGCAGGTTCACGATCAGCTGGCTCCCGTTCTGGAAGGAAATCGTGATCATCCCGCCCACCCGCTGGTTGTCGAGATCGGCGTCGGTCGCGTCGTTGATGCGATCGCAGGCTCGCTCGATCGCAGCAAGCGCGGCTTCGGCGCGGTCCATGTACTCGGTGTCGGTCATTACAATTTCGCTATGTTGAATGTTCGCCAAATTCTAGTGACCGCCCGCGGCCGCACTGTGCTCATGGTTTGCATCGCCGCTGCGGCCGCCGGGCTCGCAGCCTGCGGCCAGCGCGGCGCGTTGTACCTGCCGAACGATCCGGCAGCGGCCCAGCGGGCCACCTTGCCACAGTTGATCACCCCCGGCGACTCCAGCGCGTCTTCCAGCCAAGCGGCACCCAAGCCTGCCGCCGCCAGCAGCGCGCCGGCCGCAGCCACCACCGGCAACGGAGCGCCCAAGTGATGAACGCCTCCCTCCCCGGCCATCCCCATATTGCCCACCGCGACGGCGCCCTTCATGTCGAGGGGCTGGCCCTCGACGCCTTGGCGCGCGAACACGGCACGCCGCTGTTCGTTTATTCGAAGCAATGGATGCTCGACGCGCTGGCCGCCTACCAGCGCGGCTTCGAAGGCCGAGACGCCCTGATCTGCTACGCGATGAAGGCCAACTCGTCGCTCGGCGTGCTGCGCGTGTTCGCCGAAGCGGGCTGCGGCTTCGACATCGTCTCGGGCGGCGAGCTTGCCCGCGTGCTGGCTGTAGGCGCCGATCCGAAGAAGATCATCTTCTCGGGCGTCGGCAAGACCCGCGCGGAAATGCGCCAGGCCCTCGCGGCCGGCATTGCCTGCTTCAACGTCGAGAGCGAGGCCGAGCTCGACGTGCTGAACGAAGTGGCGCTGGCCGAAGGCAGCCGCGCGCCGATCAGCATCCGCATCAATCCGAACGTCGATCCGAAGACGCATCCCTACATTTCCACCGGTCTCAAGGGCAACAAGTTCGGCATTGCGCATGACCGCGCTGTCGAGGCTTATCGCCATGCCGCCAGGCTGCCGGGCCTCGAGGTGGTCGGCATCGATTGCCACATCGGTTCGCAGATCACCGAAGCCTCGCCCTACCTCGATGCCTGCGACCGCATCCTCGACTTGGTCGAGGCGATCGAGGCGGCCGGCGTGCCGATCCATCACCTCGACTTCGGCGGCGGCCTGGGCATCGACTACAACGGCGAAGTGCCGCCCAAGGCCGATGACCTCTGGCAGCAGTTGCTTGCAAAGCTCGACGCACGTGGCTTCGGCGCGCGCAAGCTCGTCATCGAACCCGGCCGCTCGCTGGTCGGCAACGCGGGCGTGTGCGTGACCGAAGTGCTCTACACCAAGCCCGGCGAAGACAAGAATTTCTGCATCGTCGATGCGGCAATGAACGACCTGCCGCGCCCCGCGATGTACCAGGCCTTCCAGAAGATCGTGCCGCTGCGCATCCGCACCGGCGAGGCACCGACCTACGACGTGGTCGGCCCGGTCTGCGAAAGCGGCGACTGGATCGGCCGCGATCGCGCGCTCAACGTGCTGGCTGGCGATCTGCTCGGCGTGCTGTCGGCGGGCGCGTACTGCATGAGCATGTCCAGCAACTACAACACGCGTCCGCGTGCAGCCGAAGTGCTGGTGAGCGGCCAGAGCGCCGCGCTGATCCGTCGCCGCGAGACGATGGAAGACCAGCTGCGCAACGAACTGGTCTGACTAGCTGGTGCTGCGCAGCGGCTTCTCGCCGCCGCGCGCACCCGCAGGTACCTTCTTCGCCTTCCGCTTGCTCGCGTAGTTCAGCACGCGCCATCCCAGCAGCACCGCGATGATCGCGGCGTAGACGAACACTTCCGCAAAGTTGTTCTTGCCCGCCCGCATCCAGAAGAAGTGCAGCAGGCCCAGGCCGGCGATCACGTACACCAGCTTGTGCAGCATCTGCCAGCGCTTCGCCCCCATCGCCTTGATCGCACGATTGAACGAGGTGGCCGCGAGCGGTGTCAGCAACACGAAGGCCGAGAAGCCCACCAGGATGAACGGCCGCTTGGCGATGTCCTTGGCGATCTCGCCCCATTCGAAGCCCATGTCGAACCCGCTGTAGCACAAGAGGTGCAGCACCACGTAGAAGTACGCGAAGAGGCCCAGCATGCGGCGAAAGCGCGCAAGCGCGTTCCATTTGCTGATGACGCGCAGCGGCGTCACCGCCAGCACGATGCAGATGAAGCGCAGCGTCCAGTCGCCGGTCGCGCGGATCAGGTACTCCTGAGGGTTGGGTCCCAATTCCCCAACGACCACGCCGTATGCCAGCCACGCGAACGGCAGCAGGCACAGCACAAAGACGAGGGGCTTGGCGGCGGGATGGAGCAGCAGCTTGTTCATGGCGTTCGGGTCGCGCCCCCGCGGGCAGCAGGGGTGCGCGCCCGCCTCAGTAGTTCTTCTTCAGGTCCATGCCCGCGTACAACTGGCCGACCTGCGCTTCATAGCCGTTGAACAGCAGCGTCTTGTTGCGCTTGGCGAAGAGGCCACCGCCGTCGCCGATGCGGCGCTCGGTCGCCTGGCTCCAGCGCGGGTGGTCGACGTTCGGGTTCACGTTCGAATAGAAGCCGTATTCCTGCGCCGCCGCCTTGTTCCAGGCGGTGCTCGGCTCTTTTTCGACGAAGCGGATCTTCACGATCGACTTGGCCGACTTGAAGCCGTACTTCCATGGCACCACGAGGCGCACCGGCGCGCCGTTCTGGTTGGGCAGCACCTCGCCGTACATGCCGAAGGCCAGCAGCGTGAGCGGATGCATCGCCTCGTCCATGCGCAGGCCCTCGGTGTAGGGCCAGTCGAGCACGCGCGAACCGACAAAGGGCATGGTCTTCGGATCGGCCAGCGTCACGAACTCGATGAACTTGGCGTTGCCCTGCGGCTCGACCTTCTTGATGAGCTCGGCCAGCGAATAGCCGATCCACGGAATCACCATCGACCAGCCCTCGACACAGCGCAGGCGGTAGATGCGCTCTTCCTGCGCGCTGAGCTTGAGCAGGTCCTCGATGCCGTACTTGCCCGGCTTCTTGACCAGGCCCTCGACCTCGACGGTCCATGGGCGAGTCTTCAGCGTGCCGGCGTTCTTGACCGGATCGCCCTTGTCGGTGCCGAACTCGTAGAAGTTGTTGTAGCTCGACGCGTCCTTGTAGTCGGTGAGCTTGTCCATGGTCTGCGCGCCGGGCACCGTCGATTTGATGGCGGGCAGCAGCGCCAGCTTGTGCGGGCCGGTCGCCTGGGCGAAGGCCTCGCGTCCTGCAAAGCTGGCCAGTGCCGCACCGGCCGCGCCCGTGGCCATCAGCTTGAGCAGGTCGCGCCGGCCTTCGTAGGCGGCGCGCGGCGTGATTTCGCTCGACAGCGGATGGATGAAGCCGCTGGTGTCGCGGCGGTGCGAGCGGGAATGGAACGACATGACAGGCCTTTCGCGTGAATCGTTGGTCTCAGGGTAGTTCGTGAGCCGCCCCGATTTGGTTACGCGCCAGCGCGGCGCGTGGTTTCAATTCTTCGCGAAAGGCCGAGGGCCTGCGCCTACAGGGTGCCGTAGCTGTGCAGCCCGCTCAGGAACATGTTGACGCCCAGGAAGGCGAAGGTGGTCACCGCCAGCCCGCCCAGGGCCCACCACGCGGCCACCGTGCCGCGCAGGCCCTTCACGAGCCGCATGTGCAGCCAGGCCGCGTAGTTGAGCCAGACGATCAGCGCCCAGGTTTCCTTCGGGTCCCAGCTCCAATAGCCGCCCCAGGCATCGGCGGCCCACAGGGCGCCGAGCACGGTGGCGATGGTGAAGAAGGCGAAGCCGACGGTGATCGACTTGTACATGACGTCGTCGAGCACCTCGTTGGCGGGCAGGCGCGCCGCGATGCGCTTGCGCCCGAGCAGGATGCCCGCGGCGATCAGCGCCGAGATGCCCGCGTAGATCACCCAATAGCTGCCACCGGCTTCCTGCACGCGCTGCCGGAAAGCCACCGGCACGAAGCACAGCGCCACGCCCAGGAGCCAGATCGGCGTGAGCTTGTACCAGCGGGTCTCGGTGGCCTGTTCCTTGATGAGGTAGGCGAACGCGACCATGGCCGCGAGCGCGAAGGTGCCGTAGCCGATGAAGTTGGCGGGCACATGCAGCTTCATCCACCAGCTCTGCAGGGCCGGCACCAGCGGCTGGATTTCATGCGCCTCGCGCACGATCGTGTACCAGAGCAGAAAGCCGACCGCGGCGCTCACCACCAGCATCACGAAGGCGCCGAGCGCGCGCGTGTTGTAGCGCTCTTCGAAGTAGAGGTAGAACGCGGCGGTCAGCCAGCAGAACAGCACGAACACCTCGTACAGGTTGCTCACCGGGATGTGGCCGATGTCCGGGCCAAGCTGGTGGCTCTCGTACCAGCGCACCATGGTGCCGATCAGCGCCATCGTCACTGCCGCCCAAGCCAGGCGCGAGCCGATCGCATCGAAGGTGTCTGCCTGCTTGCCACCGAAGAAGCCGAGCCAGTAGAACACCGTGCTCATGAAGAACAGCACGCTCATCCAGAGGATGGCCGACTGGCTCGAGAGGAAGTACTTGAGCCAGAACACCGAGTCGGCGCGCGCCAGGTCACCCTGGTAGGAGGTGATCGCCAGCAGCGAGGCCGCGGCCACCACGATCGCCAGCACCCGCAGCGGGCGCCAGAACCAGCCGATGGAAATCATCGCGATCACCGCGGCGGCGAGGATCGGCTTCTCGTAGTAGTCCATCGACCCCGCATAGCGGGTGAACGCGAACAGCCCGCCCGCCAGCACCAGCGCCGCGAACACCCAGTCGAACAGGTTCCGGCGCGAGAGCCAGCTTTCATTGAGCGTGAGGGTCGTGGTGTTCATGGTGTCTCTGGTTCTCTTTTGTTCAACGCGAGCAGCTTGTGCTTGAGATGCTCGAATTCGCGGTCGCTGTCGATCGTCTTGCGGTTGACCGAGAAGGCCATCGTGGCGGCCGTGGCGTTGTCTCCGGAAGCCGCTCCATCGGGCGTGAGCCACACCCAGAGGCGCCGCTCGCGCACGTACAGCATGGCAAAAATCCCGACGATCAGCAACAGACACCCGAGATAGACGACGTTCTTCCCAGGGGCGCGCGCCACCTGGAACACGCTGGCCTGCACCTGGGTGAAGTCGGTCATCACCATCGCGACCGGCGCCGGGTAGAAGTGCGCATCGCTGATGGCCAGCACCGCCTGGGTGAGGTAGGCCTGCGATTTGTCGTCGCTCGGCACGGCCGCGAGGCCGGCGCCTTCGCGGCTCAGGTTGAGCACTTCGAACAGCACGTCGTTGAGGATGCGCACCAGCACCGCGCCGGCGCGTTCGCGTTCGGCCTCCGGCACGTTGACTTCCATGAATTCGGCGATCGCCTGCCAGCCGCCGGCCGTCGTGGCATCGGCACGGGCGCGTTCGCTTCCCGAGAACAGCGCGAGGGCCCGGGTGGCCGACACGCGCAGCTGCTCGGCCATTTCGGGCCGCTTCGGATCGGTCGCCTTGGCGATGTAGCGCTCGATGGCGCGCGCGCGGGCGTCGGGGTCTGCAAGCGCGGTGCGCATGCGCACGAAGCCGTCCATGGAGCCCTGCTCGTCGGCCGGCACGCGCAGGTAGCGGAACGGGTCTTCGGGCTTCTCGCGCATGCCCAGCAGGAACACCGGCTGGCCGTCGCCGGTGTCCACCGGCACCATGTAGTTCTGGTATTCCCGCGCCTGGCCGGCCGCGTCGCGCAGCTTGTAGCCGATGCTCGGACCGATGTTGCGCAGCACCTTGGGTTTGTTGGTCTTGTTGGCCGCGCCCAGGCGCGACTCGAGGCTGTGACGCAGGTCGACCTTGCGCACATCGGCACCGCTTCCCATCGCGCCGCCATCGGCGAAGTTCTCGACGTTGATCACCCGCAGCGCGGCGTATTCGAGCGTGAGCTTGTCCTTGCCGTTGGTGATCTCGGTGCTCGGGCCGCCGATGATCCCCTCGACCTCGAAGGGCTTGGCCGCGGCCGCCATCGGCACCGCCTTGAGCTTCACCTTGGAGCCGCCGTCGTCGAAGCTCGACTGGTAGATCTCCACGCCCTTGTAGCTCGCGGGATGGTTCACCTCGATGCGCGCCGGCACCTGCGCGCCGGTCTCGCGGTCGTGCAGCACCACCTCGCTCGCGAAGAGCTTGGGCATGCCCGTCGAGTAGTAGTCGACGATGAATTTCTTGAGCTCGATGGAGAACGGCAGCTCCTGCAGCAGCACGCCGTCGGCCTGGTTCAGGATCGCCACGCTGCCCTGCCCGCCCTCGGGCACGAGGATGTTGCCGCGGAAGGTCGGGTTGTTGACCGAGAGCCGGTGCTCGGGCGCCACGTCGGCGATCATGCCGCCGCCGGTGAACACGCTCTTGCCGTTGAACCAGGTCTGCGCGCGCACCACGAGGTCGCCGTCGAGCAGACCGCCGATGCACACCAGCACGATGGCGCTGTGCGCCGCGATGTAGCCCAGCTTGTGCGCGCCGCCCGCGCGCGCGGCAACCATCCAGCCGGCAGCGGCCTTGCCGTCGCCGGAGCCCTCGCGCTGCTGCAGCTTGACCTTCCAGCCGCCGCTCACCAGCAACTGGCCGATGCGGTTGGCGGCGGCATCCGGCGTTTCCGCCAGTGTGTTCTCGGCACGCTGGCCGAAAGCCTTCAGGCTCTGCGCGCGGATGTCTTCCTTGAAGGTCTTCAGGTCGATCAGGATGCGCGGCGTGTTGCGCGCGATGCACAGCGTGGTGCTGATCACCAGGAACAGCAGGATCAGCAGGAACCACCAGGCGCTGTAGATCGAATCGAGCCGCGCCGCGCGGAACAGCTCCGCCCAGAACGGCCCGAACTGGTTGATGTAGTTGTTGATCGGCTCGTGCTGCTTGATGACCGTGCCGATGATCGAGGCGATGCAGAGGACGGTGAGCAGCGCGATCGCGAAGCGCATCGACGAGAACAGCTCCACCGCCGCGCGAAGCACTTGCGGGCCGCGATGAACGCGAAGGCCATGGGTGGAGACTGACATCGGGTGGGGCGCTGGAAAAAGGGAAAAAAGCAAAAGGGCGGGCCATCCTCCTGGATCGGCCCGCCCTTTGTTTGGGATTGTTGTCGGCGGTTAGTTCACGCTGGAAAGCGCGGGGTCAGCGCAGGCCGGCGATGTAGTCGGCCACGGCCTTGATTTCGCGGTCGTTGAGCTTGGCGGCAACGCCGGTCATCGGCAGGCTGTTGTTGCGCACGTTGTCGCGGAAGGCGGTGAGCTGGGCAACGGTGTACTCGGCGTTCTGGCCACCCAGGCGCGGGTACTGGGCGGGAATGCCGGCGCCGTTCGGGCTGTGGCAGCCGGCGCAGGCCGGGATCTGGCGATCGCCGATGCCGCCGCGGTAGATCTTCTCGCCGAGGGCGATGGTGTCCTTGTCTTTCGAGAAGCCCGTCTTCACCTTCTTCGAACCGACGAACCAGGCGATGTTGCGCATGTCTTCTTCGGACAGCGCCGAAGCCAGCGGCTTCATGATTGCGCTCTTGCGGGCGCCGGACTTGAAGTCCTGCAGCTGCTTGAGGATGTATTCGGGATGTTGTTGCGCCAGCTTCGGGTTGGCCGCGATGGCCGAGTTGCCGTCGGCGTTGTGGCACGAAGCGCAGCTCTGGCTGTTGGCCGGCGTTGCGTTGAACACCGTGTCGCCCTTGGCGGGATCGGGCTTGGCCGGCTTGGCCGCTGCCGCCGCGGGGGCCGCTGCATGTTCATCGGCTGCAAAACTCGCGCTGACTGCACTACCCAAGAGGGCTGCAAGCAGAATATTGGCAAACAACTTCATATCGGGGGCTTAGATTTATGGCGCAAAACCCCGCGATTCTACAATGGCGCCCCGTTCCGAAAGCCCATTGATGACCTCCCCGCGCGCCAAGTCCGCCGCTTATCCCCCCCGCGCGGCCCCCGCCGCGGACCCGCAGGTCGCCGAACGCGAGCGCGTGGCCCTCGGCTGGTTGCACACCGCCCACTTCCTCACCAGCGCTCCGCAACTGGAACACCTGCCTCCGGTCGACCTTCCGGAGATCGCTTTCGTCGGCCGATCGAACGCCGGTAAATCGACCGCCATCAACACCCTCACGCAGCAGACGCGCCTGGCTTTTGCCTCGAAGACGCCGGGCCGCACGCAGCACATCAACCTGTTCGGCATCGGCAAGCAGAAGGTCGACGATGCGGTGCTGGCCGACCTCCCCGGCTACGGCTACGCGGCCGTGCCGAAGGAAGCCAAGCTGCGCTGGCAGCGCGTGATGGGCAATTACCTCATCACGCGTGAAAGCCTGCGAGGGGTTGTCCTGATGTGCGATCCGCGCCACGGTCTGACCGAGCTCGACGAGATCCTGCTCGATGTGATCCGCCCGCGCGTGCAGCAAGGCCTCAAGTTCCTCATCCTGCTGACCAAGTCCGACAAGCTCACGCGCAGCGAAGCCGCCAAGGTGCTGTCGATTACGCGACTCCAGGCCGGCGGCGGCGAGGTCAAACTGTTCTCGGCGCTGAAGAAGCAGGGCGTCGGCGACGCAGCCCAGTTGCTCTGGCAGTGGGTGCATCCGGAAGGTGGCGCTGCGCCGGCCCAATCGCAGGAGCCGCAGGAAACACCGGAGCCACCGGAAGAAACCTGAGGCCGAACGGCTGCATTGACCGTCCCGCCTGCTCAGCTCACTATCAAAAAAATAGCGACAGTCAACCCAAGGAGACACGAAGCATGATCGAGACCTTCCAACGCAGCCTGCCCAACGGCACCACCCTGAGCTGCCGCGCGAGCGGCAAGCCGGGCCAGCCGCTGATGGTGTTCCTGCACGGCTTTCCCGAGGCCGCGTTCATCTGGGACGAGCTGCTCGATTACTTCGCCGACCCCGCCCACGGCGGCTACCGCTGCGTAGCGCCCAACCTGCGCGGCTTCGAGAAATCGAGCGCGCCGACCGAAGTGGCCGAGTACAAGGCACACCTGATGGTCCAGGACATCCAGCAGCTCGTCGCCACCGAAAGCGCCGACGGCAAGATGGCCGCGCTGGTCGCTCACGACTGGGGCGGCGCCTTCGCCTGGGGCTACGCGAACGCGTTCCCGGCGCAGATCGGCAAGCTGGTCATCATCAATTCGCCGCACCCGGGCACCTTCACGCGCGAACTGCGCAACAGCGCAGCGCAGCAGCAGGCCAGCGCGTACATGAACTTCCTCGCGCGTCCCGACGCCGAAGCGCTGCTCGCGGCCGACGACTTCAAGCGCATGTGGCCCTTCTTCACGCTGATGAAGGCCGGCCCCGACGGCTTCGGCTGGCTGACCGAAGAAGTGAAGCAGCAGTACCGCGAGGTCTGGGGCGCGGGCCTCACCGGCGCCTGCAATCTGTACCGCGTGACGCCGATGAAGCCGCCGCTGCCGGGCCAGACGATCGACGGCATTCCGGTGCTGCCGCACGAACGGCTCACGGTGAACGTGCCGACCTTCGTGTTCTGGGCGCTGGACGACGCGGCGCTGCTGCCGGGGTTGCTCGATGGGCTCGAGGACTACGTGCCGAAGCTCGAGGTCAAGAAGGTGCCCAACGCAACCCACTGGATCGTGCACGAGCAACCGCAATTGGTCGCGCGGGAGATCGAGGCCTTCCTGCAGCGAAACTGATTCCTGGAAGCCGTTCGGGCTGAGCCTGTCGAAGCCCTGCGCGGCGCTTCGACAAGCTCAGCGTGAACGGATTGGCCTTCAGTAGATTTTCGGCTCGCCGTCAGGGCGGGTCTTGAAGCGGCGATGCACCCAGTAGTACTGCGACGGCATCGTGTCGATGTAGCCCTGCAGCCGCTCGTTCATGAGGGCCGTGTCAGCCTCGACGTCGTCGGTGGGGAAGTTCTGCCACGCCGACTTCACTTCGATCTCGTAGCCGCCGGGCGTGAGCTTCGCCACCACCGGCACCACCTTGGCCTTGCCCAGGCGCGCGAAGCGCGAGAGCGAAGGCACGGTCGCGGCTTGCACGCCATAGAACGGCACGAAGATCGTCTGGTCGCGGCCGAAGTCCATGTCGGGCAGCAGGTACAGCAGGCCGCCCTTGCGCAGGCCCGAGAGCACCGGCTTGATGCCGTCCACCCGGTTCAGCGCCGCCACATCGCCGAAGCGCGTGCGGCCTTCGCGGATCCAGGCATCGACCATCGGATCGCGCTGGGTTGTGTAGATCGTGGCCGACGGACGCGCCGTGTGCATGGTGAGCGCGGTGGCCGCGGCATCGAGGCCGTAGAAGTGCGGCGCGAACAGGATCATCGGCACATCGCCCTCGGCGATCTCGCGGATCTCGGACTCGGAGCCCACGATCTTGAGCCGGCTCGCCACCACCTTCTCGGGCGCATGCCAGAGCCAGCTGCGGTCCAGCCATGACTGCGCGACGAAGACGAAGGTCTCGCGTGCGATGGCTCGGCGCTCGGCCTCGGATTTTTCGGGGAAGCAAAGCGCGAGATTTCGGTCGACCACGCGCCGCCGCGGCACGGCGATGGTGTGCAGCACGCGGCCGAGGATCTTGCTGAAGCCGCGCACGAGCGGCAGGGGCAGCGGTGCGAGCACCCGCATGAAGCCGATACCCAGTCGGGAGCTGAGGCTCATGGCGTCTGCTCCCCGGCGACGGCCGCGACGGCCCGGTCGGCGCGCGGCTCCTTGTAGCGCGCGTAGTCCCAGACGTACTGGCCGGGCAGGCTGCGGATCAGGCGGCCGATGCCGTCGTTCATTGCTGCGGCCGCTTCTTCGACGGTGGCGTTCGGGTCGGTCAGCGCCGTCCCCACGATGGGCTCGAAGCGGATCACGTAGCCCGCGCCACGCGGCAGCCGCTCGCACACGCTGAGAAAACACGCCGCACCGGTCTGCTGCGCGAGGCGCGGGAGCAAGGTCATGGTGTAAGCGGGCCGACCGAGGAATGGCACCCACACGCCCTGCCCCATCGGCGGCACCTGGTCGGGCAGGATGCCGGTGTAGCCGCCGCTGCGCAGCGTGCGGATCAGGCCGCGCACGCCGGTGTTGTTGGTCGGCAGCGTCTGCAGGCCGGGCCGGTCGCGCGAACCCGCGGCGATCAGGTCGGCCATCCACTTCTTGCGCGCGGGGCGGAACAGCGCGGTGATCGGCCCGAAGGCCTCGAAGAAGCGCTCGCCGATGGCTTGGCCACACATCTCCCAGCTGCCCAGGTGCGGCGCGACCAGGATCACGCCCTTCTTCGCCCGCATGGCGGCCTCGAAGGCCTCGACGCCTTCCCAGCGCACGACGCGGGGCAGCACGCTTTCCCCTTGCGGCCGCAGCCACAACCAGGGCAGCTCGGACGCCATGTGACCGGCGGCGGCGATGGCGGGACGGTATTGATCGGGCGAGAAGCCCGCGCTTTCGGCATTGGCCTTGAATCGGCGTCGGTAGTCCGGCGCAGAGAACCAGACCAGCCAGCCCAGCATGGCGCCCAGGCGATGCATCAACGGCATCGGCACGCGGGCGAGCAGGCGAAACAGGGTGATCATTGAACGGGAAAGGGAGTCAAAAAACGGACGCGCGCGCATGGTATTGCGCGGCTCTAATAGAATGCAAATTGTCGCCGAGTTACGGAACAACTTGCAGGGCGACAAACCACAAGCGCAAAGCGATTGTGTTCCGCCGATTCCCCGGCATCTGCTAAAGCGTTCGCCAGGGCTCCGCAGAGTTGGCAACGCGCCAATCAACTTCAAGGAGCTTTGAAAAATGGCGAACGACTTCCTCTTCACTTCCGAATCCGTCTCCGAAGGCCACCCCGACAAGGTTGCTGACCAGATCTCGGACGCCATCCTGGACGCGATCTTCGAGCAGGACCCCCGCAGCCGCGTGGCCGCCGAGACGCTGACCAACACCGGCCTCGTGGTGCTCGCCGGCGAAATCACCACCAACGCGCACGTCGACTACATCCAGGTCGCGCGCGACACCATCAAGCGCATCGGCTACGACAACACCGAGTACGGCATCGACTACAAGGGCTGCGCGGTGATGGTCTGCTACGACAAGCAGTCCAACGACATCGCCCAGGGCGTGGACCACGCCTCCGACGACCACCTGAACACCGGTGCCGGCGACCAGGGCCTGATGTTCGGCTACGCCTGCGACGAAACGCCCGAGCTGATGCCCGCGCCGATCTACTACGCGCACCGCCTCGTGGAGCGCCAGGCCCAGCTGCGCAAGGACGGCCGCCTGCCATTCCTCCGTCCCGACGCCAAGAGCCAGGTCACGATGCGCTACGTGGACGGCAAGCCCCACAGCATCGACACCGTGGTGCTCTCCACGCAGCACAGCCCCGACCAGAGCGAGACCTCGACCAAGATGAAGGCCTCGTTCAACGAAGCCATCATCGAAGAGATCATCAAGCCCGTGCTGCCGAAGGAATGGCTGCAGAACACGCGCTACCTGATCAACCCGACCGGCCGCTTCGTCATCGGCGGCCCGCAGGGTGACTGCGGCCTCACCGGCCGCAAGATCATCGTCGACACCTACGGCGGCGCCTGCCCGCACGGCGGCGGCGCGTTCTCGGGCAAGGACCCGTCGAAGGTCGACCGCTCGGCCGCCTATGCCGCGCGCTACGTGGCCAAGAACATCGTGGCCGCGGGCCTTGCGCGCCAGTGCCAGATCCAGGTCGCGTACGCGATCGGCGTGGCGCAGCCAATGAACATCACGGTCTACACCGAAGGCACGGGCGTGATCTCGGACGAGAAGATCGCCGAACTCGTGCGCGAGCATTTCGACCTGCGCCCGAAGGGCATCATCCAGATGCTCGACCTGCTGCGCCCGATCTACCAGAAGACCGCCGCCTACGGCCACTTCGGCCGCGAAGAGCCCGAGTTCACCTGGGAAGCGACGACGCAAGCGCCCGCACTGCGCGCGGCAGCCGGCCTCAAGTAAGTAGAAAAAGACGGTGGGTCGTCAGAAGCGGTACGCACCGCTCAGACCCACCGTCCAGTTACGGCCCGGCGCGGGCTCGTAATAGCGCGCATTGCCCTCGTTGACGATGACCGAGCCCACGTAGCGCCGGTCGAACAGGTTGTCGACACGCGCGAAGGCGTTGAACTCCCAGCGCTCCCATTTCTTCAGATAGCCCGCGTACAGCGCCGCGACGGCATAGCCCGGCGCGCTCGCGGTGTTGACGTCGTTCGCCTGGATACGCCCGAGCGCGCGCATCTCGACACCGGCGCGCCAACCCTCGGGCGGCACCCAGCCCAGCGATGCGAACAGCGACTGCCGAGCGATGCCCGGAATGCGGTTGCCGCCCGCCACCGTGTTGGCTGCCGCACAGGGTGACGGCGAGCAGAAGGCATCGCGGTACGTCGCATCGAGCCACGTATAGGCCAACTGCGTGCGCCAGTGGTTCAACGTCTCGTGCTGCCAGCCGAGTTCGAAGCCGTTGCGCCGTGTGCGCCCTGCGTTCTGGAAGGTCGCGCGGCCGCCGACGTTGGCGTCGGTCACGATCTCGTCGCGCGTGCGGGTCTGGAACAGCGCCGCTGTCAGCAGCCCGCCAGCGAGCCGCGCCTTCGCGCCCAGCTCGATGCTGTCGTTCACCGATGGCCGCAGCGCGAAGTTGAGGCCGCTTGCGCCGCCCGAGCGGTACGAGAGTTCGTTGAGCGTCGGCGTCTCGAACCCGCGGCCGATGGAGCCGTAGAGCGCGAGGTCCGGCGTTGCCTGGTAGCGGAGCGACGCCACCGGCAGCGTCTTGCTGTAGCGCGCGGTGCCGCTGTCGTCGCGGTTCGCGCCCACGATGTAGCGATCGTTCGATGCGAAGTGCACGCTGCTGCGGCGCACGCCGGCCTCGAGCGTCCAGCGCTCGGTCAAGCGCCAGGTGGCCTGCGCGTAGGGGTCGAGGTTCCAGACCTCGTTGCGCTCGCTGCGGCGCAGGCGCCCCTGCACGCCCAGCAGCGGGTTCACGACGCTGCCGAGGTAGTTCTCGTAGCCGCGGCGGCGTTCGCGCAGGCTGTCGTAACCGAGCCCCGCCACCACATCGAGCGGCCGGTCGGCGAGTTGCAGCGCGGCGGTCCAGCGCACATCGACGCCGCCGTACTGCCGCGAGAGATCGATCACGCCGCCCGCATGCAGCGGGTTCTGCTGCGCCGAGGGCGGGATCGACTGGTACTGCGTGGTCTTGCGCTCGCCGCCGTAGACCATGAAGCGCAGCCCCTGCGTCGCGTCGATGCGCCGCTCGTAGAGCAGGCCGAGTTGCGTCTGTTCGACCGTCTTGCGCGTGTCGTATTGCGTCGCGAGCGGCGCGCTACGGGGCGCTCGCGCGTACTGGTCGGCGGTCAGGCCCAGCGGGTCCTGCGCGTCGATGCGCACGCTGTTGAGCACGAGCGTGAGCTTGTCGCCGTTGTCCAGCGCAATGCCCAACTTGCCGTTGGCGATGTCGCGCCGCGCGGCACTGTGCTCGCGCCAGCCGTCGGTGTGGAAGCGGCTCGCGCCCAGCAGGTAGTCGACGGCGCCCTGCGAGCCGCTGATCTGCATCGACTGCCGCCACGTGCCGAAGCTGCCGCCGGCCACGGCATACGAAAGGCGCGGCGCACCTTCGCCCGATGCGGTGAAGGCCTGCACCACGCCGCCCGATGAGTTGCCATAGAGCGCCGAGAACGGCCCGCGCAACACCTCCACACGATCAACGGAGCCAATGTCGATGTTCGACGTCTGCCCCTGCCCATCGGGCAGCGTGGCCGGAATGCCGTCGACGTAGAGCCGCACGCCGCGCACGCCGAAGGTCGAGCGCGCGCCGAAGCCGCGGATCGACAGCTGCAGGTCCTGCGCGTAGTTCAGCCGGTTCTGCACCTGCAGCCCCGGCACGGCGCCGAGGCTTTCGGAGAGATTGACCTGCAGGCGGCTGTCGCGCATCTCTGCACCGTCAATGCGGTCGACCGAGCCGGGGACGTTGAAAGGTGCCACCTCTCCGCGCGGCGTGGAGACGGTGACCTCCCGCAACTGGCCCTTCGCCGTTTCGGCTGGAAGCTCCTGCTGCTGGGCATGTGCGGCGAAGGGAACGCCCAGGATCAACAGGCGAAAGGTGGTGGCGAATGCAGCGGTCATTGCACCGATTCTGCGTCGGTGCGGCGAGCGCCCTGCCTATCGGGAACCCGACCGGCGCCGGGCAACGGAACCCGCGGAATCAGTCCGCCGGCGCGCGGCGCCAGCCGTACCAAGCGCACACGACGACCGGAATGCCGAGTGCGACCCAGGCCAGCATGTCGCCGAACCCGCCGTCGCTGAAGAGCGCGGAGATGAGACCGATGGTCGTCAGCACACCGAGCACGATCGGCCATCCCCACATGCGCCAAAACGACTGGTGCGGCGTCTTGTGGTGCGTCGTCATGCCTGCACCTTCATGGCCGGTGCCGGGTCGGGCTGCGCGCCCGATGCAGTGGGCGGCGCGCGCTCCGAAGCGGGCGAAGCCGAAGGCGTCTTCGCAGGCACTGCCTTGCCGCGCTTGAGCCACAGGTAGAGCCCGCTGCCCAGCACGATGATGGTCGCGATGTCGAGCAAGGCCCAGAGGATCTGCATCGGCATGCCGCCGTAGTCGCCGAAGTGCAGCGGCTGCGACACGAGCAGCGCCGTCAGGTACCACGGCATCTTGGGCGCCGCAGTTACCTCCGTGGTCTTGGCATCGACCAGCACCGGCTGCAGCAGCTTCGAAGTGAAGGGCTCGTTGCCGCGCAGGAAGAAGGTCGTATGGTGCGGGCTCGAGAACGCGGTGCCGGGGAAGGCGATGAACGACAGCTTCGTGCCGGGCGCGCGCTGCATGGCCACTTCCATCGACCGCTGCACCGAGCCGCGCTCGGCCACCGCCACCGTCGGCTGATCCTTGTAGGGCGCGAGCAAGGTGCTGAGCTGGTCGTACTGCCAGTACTTGATGACCAGGTCCGCCCACGTGTTGATCATGCCGGTGGAGCCCACCACGAACAGCCACACCAGCGTGACGACGCCCAGCAGGTTGTGCAGGTCGAGCCACTTCAGGCGCGGGCGTTTCTCGCGCCGCACGGTGCCAAAGTCGAGCTTGCGCATGAACGGCGAATACAGCACCACGCCCGAGACAATGGCCACCAGCAGCAAGAGACCCATGAAGCCCAAAAACAGCTTGCCGGGAAGCCCCGCGAAGAGGTCGACGTGCAGCTTGAACATCACGTACATGAAGCCTTCGTCGAACTTCGGCTGAGCGAGCACGACGCCCGTGCGCGCGTCGACCGCGACCGACTTGAAGTCTTCGGTAGGCGCGGGGGTAGGCGTGAGCGTGACGAACCACAGTCCATCGTCGTCCTCGGGCTGCGAGGCGAACTGCACCACGCGGTCGGGATGCTTCGCCTTGGCGATGTCCAGCACCTTGTCCAGGCTGATGCGCGGCGTGTTGGCCGGCATCTTCGGCGCCTCGACCTCGGTGCCCAGCAGGTGCCCGATCTCGTGATGAAAGATCAGCGGCAGCCCGGTGACGCACAGGAGCAGCATGAACACCGTGCACACGAGGCTGCTCCACTTGTGCACCCAGGCCCAGGTCTTGATCTTTCGGCTGTTCATGTCGTTGCGGCTGTGTGGGTTGAAGGCGGAGTCTAGAAGCGGTAGGTGGCGCTCGCGACGATGTTGCGGCGCGAACCGTACCAGCAGTCACCGCGCGACAGGCAGGTAGAGAAGTACTTCTTGTCGGTCACGTTGTTGACGTTGAGCGCATAGCGCCAGCTCGCGGTGTCGTAGGCGAACACCAGGTCGGCCAGCACAACGCCCGGAATGCGGGGACCGGTGCCGAACTGGAGGTCGCGGAACGAGCTCATCGCCCGCACGCCGGCGCCGGCCGAGAAGCCGCTCACGCCGCCGATGGCGAATCTGTACTTCGCCCAGACGCTGGCCTGGTGCTTGGGCAGCCCTTCGATCTGTACGTCGGCATCGGTGTAGTTGTAGTGCGCGATCACGTCGAGGTTGGAACCGATCGAGCCCTTGGCCTCGAGCTCCACGCCCTTGGTCTTGGTGAGGCCGCGCTGCGAGAACACCTTCGGCTGCTCCTCGACGATCTGGTTCTTTTCGCGCAGGTCATACACCGCGGCGCTGAAGGCCAGGGCGCGGCCCTTGGGCTCGTACTTCAGGCCCACTTCCCACTGCTCGCCGCGCAACGGCGTGAAGATGCGCCCCTCGCGCGGCGACTGCGGCGTGAATGACTCGCTGTAGCTCACATACGGCGACCAGCCCGAAGGCGACGCGTACATCACGCCCAGACGCTTGGTGGTGGCGCTGCTCTTCTGCTCTTCGCTGCCGACGGCGCTGGAGGAAGCCCGGTCGTGGCGCAGGCCCGCCACGAAGATCCAGTTGTCCAGCTTGATCTGGTCCTGCAGGTAGATGCCCGTCTGGCGCTGGCGCGTGCGCGGCAGCGCGGTGGCGTCGGGCACGTCGCGGTGGCCATAGACCGGTGCGTAGACGTCGATGGTGTCGACATTGGTGCCGCTCCAGACGTTCTCGCGCTGGCGTGCGAAGTCCGCGCCCACCAGCAGCGTGTGCTTGAGGGCGCCGGTCTGGAAATGGCCCTCGACGTGGTTGTCCAGCGTCTGGGTGCGGTTGAGCGTCAACTGGTTGTCGAAGTAGCGGCCCAGCACGCGCTTGAAGATCGGATCGCTGGACCAGCTGTCGAACCCGCTGAACGCGGCGCCATAGTGGTACTGGTTGGCGTTTTCGTTCTGGGCGTAGCGGAAGTTCTGTCGCACGGTCCAGCTGTCGTTGAACTTGTGCTCGAACAGCCAGCCGAAGGTCTTGCGCTCGCTGTTGTAGAAGTCGCCCGGCTCGCCGATGAAGCGGCTGCCCGGCAGCCGCCCGTTGGGGTTCGGCAGCAGCGTGCCCTCCCACGGCAAGAACTGCGAGCTGCTGCCGCTCTTGTCCTTTTGCCACAGGCCTTGCAGCGTGAGCGAGGTCGCCGCATTGGGCCGCCAGGTGAGCGAAGGAGCGATCAGGCTGCGGTCGTCGGGCACGTAGTCGACCTGGGTGTCGGACTTGCGCTGCAAGGCGATCAACCGGTACGAGAGGGAACCGTCGGCATTGAGCGGCCCGGTCAGGTCCGCCTGGATCTGCTTGCGGCCGAAGCTGCCGAACTGCACGCCCACTTCGCGCTGCGCTTCCTGCAGCGGCCGCTTGCTGACCATGTTGACCACGCCCGCAGCCGTGCCCGCGCCGAACAGCATGCCCGAGGGGCCACGCAGCACTTCGAGCCGCTCCAGCGTGTAGGGGTCGGTACGGGTGGTGCTTGTGTAGTAGCCGTAGGCTTGGCGCAGGCCGTCGAGATAGACGTCGGGGTAGGCGCCGCGCACGCGCACGGAGTCGGTCCGAGAGTCGAGGCCGTAGGCGTCGGAGCGCACGCCGGCGGCATAGTTGAGCGCGTCCTGCAGGTTGTTCGCGCCCTGATCGACGATCTGGTCGCGCGTCACGACGGTGACGGATTGCGGCGTTTCGGACAGTGGCGTGTCGGTCTTGGTGGCGGTGACGGCGTTTTTCGCGCGATAGCCGATGACGGGCGTCGTGGCGGTTTCGGCTTCTGCATTCGCATCGACCCGCACTTCCGGCAGCGAACCCTGGGCTCCCGTCTGGGCCAACACCTGGTGTTGCATGTAAACAGCCATGCATCCCACCAGCACCGAGGCGGCTCTCTGCCGCACCAACATCCTCTTCATTCCAGCCTCACTCCAAGTGTTTATCAAATGTCAATTAAGAAGCATTCTCATTTTAGTAGGTAGAAAATCTCAATCTGTCCAATCCCCAAGCGCGGCAAAGGGGTTGCGTTGCGCATTTGCATCCTCGGCGCGGGGCAGAGCGGCTACGATGCCGCGGGCACATTTCTCCGTGCCGGCAGGTCTCATGCACAAGCTCATTGCCTTTCTGATTCCTGCGTTGCGCGCACCGGTGCTGCTGCTGATCGCCCTTGCACTGACGGGTTGCGCCGGGCTCCCGCCGCGCACGCCCGAACCGCCGAGCCAGGCCATCGCAGCCTCCCCCGCCACCGCGCTTGGCCGCGCCGCCATCAGCCTGAACACGCCGCCCGACGGACTCTCGAGCCTGCGGCCGCTGATCGAGGCCTCCTACGCCCTCGATGCGCGGCTGGAGCTGATGCGGCGCGCCCAGTCTTCGCTCGACGTGCAGACCTACCAGCTGGGCAACGACAAGACCGGCCGGCTCCTGCTGCGGGAGCTGCGCAACGCCGCGCGCCGCGGCGTGCGCGTGCGCCTGCTGCTCGACGATTTCTACACGGCCGGCATGGACCGCCTTCTGCTGGGCCTGGCCGCCGAGCCCAACGCCGAAGTCCGCTTGTTCAACCCCTTCGTCAACCTGCGCGACCACTCCTCGGGCCGCTGGTTGGAGTTCTTCGGCGATTTCCGGCGGCTCAACCACCGCATGCACAACAAGTTGTTCGTGGCCGACGGCGCCATGGCCATCGCCGGCGGCCGCAACCTCGCCGACGAGTATTTCCTGCGCAGCGAGAGCGCGAATTTCATCGACTTCGAAGTGCTCATGGCCGGCCCGGTGGTTCGGGAGTCGGCAGCGATTTTCGACACCTACTGGAACAGCGACGTCGTCTACCCGCTGCAGCGGGTCGCCGGCACCAGCCGCACGGCCGACGAACTGAAGTCCGCCTTCGACGCCGACACCTCCCCGCGCTACGCCCCGCCGCCCGACCCGCTGCCCGCCACCGACCTCCTGGGCGACCCGCCGCTGGCCGCGCAACTGGCGAACATCGACGAGACGAAGTGGATGCGCGCCGAAGCGCATGCCACCGCCGACAGCCCCAACAAGGCCCTGGGCGTCATGGCGCACCCCACCGAATCGCTGGCGCAGCGCTTCCATGAAATGCTGGCCACCGCGCAGTCGAACGTGGTGGTGATCTCGCCCTATTTCATCCCGGGCGACGAGGGCATGGCGCGTATCCGCATGGGACGCGAGCACGGGATCAACATCACGGTCATCACCAATTCGCTTGCCGACAGCGACGAACCGCTGGTCAACATCAACTACAACCGCTACCGCGTCGACATGCTCAAGCTGGGCGTGAATCTTTATGAGGTGAGCACGCAGCAGCTCAGGCGCAGCGGCCAGTTCCGCGACCTGCTCAAGAAGGCGCGCGGCCGCCTACACGCCAAGCTGGCGCTGGTCGACCGCCAATGGGTGCTGCTGGGCTCCATGAACCTGGATCCGCGCTCCGCCCTGCTGAACACTGAATTCGGCGTGCGCGTGCGCAGCTTCGACCTGACGCAGGCCCTGCTCTTCGCCTACCAGCTGGACGACATCGAGGGCGTCTACCGCGTGGTGCTCAAGCCGGACGGCCAGAACGTGCAATGGGTCGGCACCGGCGACGTCACCAACGAAGTGCTCGACAGCGAGCCGGATTCGAGCATGCTGACCCGGCTTCAACTGCTGCTTTTTTCGTGGTTCGTGCCGACCGACCAGTTGTAGCGGCCCGCCGATCGCGCACTGCGCATTCGGGGTCTACTAACCCGCCGCCCACGCTTCCCACAACAGCTTGGCACCCAGCAACAGCGTGAAGGCCTGAAAGGCGGCCTTCATGCGCTTCGGATTTGTCACGCGGGCCACCCACGCGCCGAGCCATCCACCCGCCGCACAGCCGACGAACAAGGGGATGCCCAGGCGAAAGTCGACAACGCCGCTGGAGATGAACGTGGTCACCGATGCACCGACCACCAGCAGGTTGATGCGTGTCATGACCGATGCGCTTTCGCCAAACGTGAGCCCGTAGCAGCGCATCAGCGCAAAGATCAAGAAGGTGCCGAAACCCGCGCCGAAAAAGCCCGAGTACACGCACAACCCGAAGATCATCGCCACGCCCACCGGGGCGGACGGCAGGCGAGCGTGCGCATCGCGTCGGCGTTGTGAAAAATCGGTCCGGTGCGTGATCCAGAGAATCACGACCATCAGCAGCGCCACCACGATCTTGAGGACACGGTCGTCAATGCCGACCACCAGCAGCGAGCCCGCCGCCGACCCCACGACAGCCAGCGGCCAGACCGCCCACGGCATCGCCTTGCGCTCGGCGGCGGCGGCGTCGCCGCGATGCGCCAGCGACCCGGTGACAAAGGAGCCGAGGAGCGCGAACTTGACCGTGGCAATGCTCTGCGCCGCCGAATGTCCCATGAGCAGCAGCAGCGGCACGCCCGCCGTCGCGCCACCGCCGATGGTGACCGCCACCACGCCGATGAAAAGCCCCAGCGCCACAACCACGAGCCCGATCACCACGACTTGCCTCGGCCGAACGCGCCCCTTCCCGAGTCGGCGTCTAGACACCGGAGCAGTACGGCGCTTCGCACGGCCACGCCGTGACGTGCCTGCTGGAAGTATTTGTTCTGCGGGGTGTCGTCGATGTCCGTATCGAGCTCGTCGGCACGCGGCAGGCAGTGCATGACGACCAGGCTCGGCGACGCGCGAGACAACAGTGCGCGATGCAGCCGGCACTTGTTCAACTGGCGCTGGTAGGCCGCCGGATCGGTGAATTTTTCTTGCTGAACGCGCACCACGTACACAACATCGACATGTCCGATCATTTCCTTCATGGACGAATATTCGAGCGCGGGCACGCCGTTCAATTCACCGAGTTCCCGGGGGAATTCGGTGCCTTCGTCCATCTCCTGCGCCGCATCCACCAAGTGAAGGCGGATATTGCTGAATTTGCGCAGGCCAGCAATCAGCGATTTCGCCGCGCGCGAATAACGAATACCGCCTGCAATGCCCACATGCAGGTTGTCAATAGCGCCAAAGTGTTCCTGCAGCGTATATAGATCGATCAACGTCTGGCTCGGATGCCGAACCTGCCCCTCGCCGGCATTGATGAGCGGCACGCGCACCGTCTCCTTGATGCGGTGCATGACGCCGTCCTCCACATGGCGCGCAACCACCACGTCGCAATAGAAGCCGACCATGCGTGTGGTGTCCAGCAGGCTTTCACCACGCTCCAATCGCGTGTTGCGCATGTCGGACACGCTCAGCACGCGCGCGCCCAGGCGATGCGCCGCCGCCTCGAAGCCCAACCGTGTCCGCGTGCTCGGCTCGAAAAAGAGCGTGCACACCACACGCCCGGCGAGCGCGTGCCTGAAGACGTCGGGCGTGTGCCGCAAATGATCGACGGTCGAAAACAGGTTTTCGATTTCGCCTCTGGAAAGATCCTCGATGGAAATAAGGTCCTGCATGCCATTCCCCTTGAGCAGCTTGTTTTGAAATGCGGGTCCTTGGCATATAACCTCCCGTCGGATCTCGCCAACCTTGGCATCCAATTCGTTCGGTCGATGTTTTTTGCTCTTTGCCCTCCCCAAATCATTTTTGTATTCACGCATGCTTAAAAGAAGCCGTGCATCGTTATGCATCTCATAAAAAACAATTTGGCTTCGTCTATTAATTTCGAGCAATTGCACACTTTTTCACTGGTGCTCGAATTAGGTAGTTTTTCAGCCGCGGCCGAACGACTCGGCCTGACTCAGCCGGCGGTCAGCGTGCAAGTCAAGCAACTCGAGAGACGCCTCGGGGTGCGCCTCATCGAACGGGTCGGCCGACGCGTCGGCCCCACGCCCGCAGGCTCCGACCTGATGGCGGAGCTTCCACACGTGGCGGCGGCGCTTTCCAACGCGATCAACGCCGCCACCTTCCACTCGGCGGGCGTGGCGGGTCGCGTTCGGCTGGGCACCGGAGGCACCAGTTGCCTCTACCTGCTGCCTCCGGCGCTGCGCGATCTGCGCGCACGCTTTCCGCTGCTCAACATCATCGTGAGCACGGGCAACACCGAGGGCTACGTACGGCGCGTGGAAGACAACACGCTCGATGCCGCAGTGGTCACGTTGCCGGTCAACTCGCGTGCGCTGTCGGTCACGCCGATCCTGCGCGACGACTTCGTGGCCATCTGCCAGCGCGGCAGCATCGACTGGCCCGCCGAGGTGACGGTGGCCACACTGCAATCGCTGCCACTCGTGAAGTTCGTGTCCGAAGCCAGCGCGCGGGGCATCGTCGACGATTGGCTGCGGCGCGGCGGGCATGCTTCGCCGCCGGTCATGGAGTTCGACAGCGTCGAAGCCATCAAGGCGATGGTCGCGGCCGGGCTGGGCGTGGCGATCCTGCCGAAGATGGCGGTCACGGGCCAGGGGCATCACCCCGAACTCGACCTGCGCCCGCTCCACCCGCCGCTGCACCGCACCCTCGCGCTGGTTGCCCGCAACGACAAGCCCGTAAGCAAGGGTTTGCGGCAGGTCATCGACGCCGTCGTGGCGGCGGGGCAGGCCTTCGAAGTCGCAGCAGTGGCGGCGACTAGCGTGCGTCCAGCACCCTGAGCGTTTCCGCCAGTACCCGAACGCCGGCGGCCACCTGCTCCTTGCTCGCCCACTCTTCCTGGCAGTGGCTGCGCCCGTCGAGGCAGGGGATGAAGATCATCCCCATCGGGCCCGCGGCCGCGACGTGCATTGCGTCGTGACCGGCGCCGCTGGGCAACGCACGGTGCGGCAGTGCCAGGCGATCGGCGGCCTGAGCGACGGCCCGCATCACGATGTCATCGCACTGCGTGGGCGGCGTCTGCGTCAGGGGTGCGGCGCTCAAGCCGACCCGCAGCCGCCGGAAGTCGTCGCGGCACAGCGCCATCACGCGCTCGGGAAAGTCGTCAAGCACTGCCTGGGCGTTGCTTCGCACCTCGAGCACCATGTCGACCCGGCCGGGCACGGCGTTGGGCACGTTGGGACTCATCGACATCCGGCCGATCGTCGCCACCACATAGTGCGGGCGGCCGTCCATGGCACTGGCCTCGCGGTGCACCGAATCGATCAGCCGCGCTGCACCGACGAGGGCGTCGCGGCGGATGTCCATCGGGGTGGTGCCGGCGTGATCCGGTTGCCCGGTCACCGTGAACGCGACGCGGCGGATGCCCACGATGTCGGTGACCACCCCGATGGGCAGCCCTTCTCGCTCCAGCACCGGACCCTGCTCGATGTGCAGTTCCACGAAAGCAGCGATGCCGCCGAGCCCGCGGGCCGCTGCGGCCAAGCCATCGGGTCGGGCGCCGATGCGTTGCATGGCCTCTGCGAGACCTTCGCCCGCCTCGTTGCGGGAGGCGAGCATGGCCGCGTCCAGCGTGCCGGCGAACGCGCGGCTTCCCACGCAGGAAATGCCGTAGTCGCTGGGTTCTTCGGACAGGAAATCGATCACTTCCAGCGGATGGCGCAGCAAGACGCCACCCTCATGGAACGATTGCGCCGCCTCGAGCCCCGCGAGTACGCCCAGGATGCCGTCGAAGCGGCCGCCGCCCACCACGGTGTCGCAATGCGAGCCGGTGACCAGCGGCGCCAGCCCGGGCTGGGTGCCCTCGCGGCGCCCGGTCAGATTGCCGGCCGCGTCGGTCCACACGGTGAGCCCGGCCTGCTCGAACTGGCTGCGCAGCCACTCTCTTGCACGTTCGAATTCCCGCGAAAAGGCCCGGCGGGTCCAGGGAATGTCGGGGCGGGTGAACGAGGCGAGGGTCTCTAGCCGCTGCCAGAGGCGATCGGCCTGGATTGGGAGTGTTGGAGGCATCCCCGCATCGTGGCTCGCAGAGGGCTTTTCATGAAGCGTGAACGGGTAATGCAAGCCATAAAGCGTACTTTCGCCAGCCCCCCGCCACGTGTTTCGCGCCGCCGCCGCAAGCCCCTGCGCTTGAAACGTCATCGATTGCCCTTATGATTAGCACTCGCTGATGATGAGTGCTAACAGCCCTCGCTCCCCAGTCGATGGGTCGCCAACCTCCGGGTCCGGCGCCCGACCACCAACCCGTTTCTTATCCATATCCAGGAGATGCAATGAAACTTCGTCCTTTGGCCGATCGCGTGATCGTCAAGCGTATCGACAGCGAAACCAAGACCGCCTCGGGCATCGTCATCCCCGACGCAGCCGCCGAAAAGCCCGATCAGGGTGAAGTCCTGGCCGTCGGCCCGGGCAAGCGCAACGACAAGGGCGATCTGGCCGCACTGACCGTCAAGGTCGGCGACCGCGTCCTGTTCGGCAAGTACAGCGGCCAGACCGTCAAGGTCGATGGCGACGAACTGCTCGTGATGAAGGAAGACGACCTGTTCGCAGTCGTCGAGAAGTAAGCCTTCTCCCTTTCGATTCATTCAATCCAATCCATTCGGAGTTAATTCATCATGGCAGCAAAAGACGTAGTCTTCGGCGGAGAAGCCCGCGCACGCATGGTCGAGGGTGTCAACATCCTGGCCAACGCAGTCAAAGTGACCCTGGGCCCCAAGGGCCGCAACGTGGTGCTCGAGCGCTCGTTCGGCGCCCCCACCGTGACCAAGGACGGTGTGTCGGTCGCCAAGGAAATCGAACTCAAGGACAAGCTCCAGAACATGGGCGCCCAGCTCGTGAAGGAAGTGGCTTCCAAGACTTCGGACAACGCCGGTGACGGCACCACCACCGCGACCGTGCTGGCCCAAGCCATCGTTCGCGAAGGTTTCAAGCTGGTGGCTGCCGGCATGAACCCGATGGACCTGAAGCGCGGCATCGACAAGGCCGTGACGGCCCTGGTCGCCGAGCTGAAGAAGGCTTCCAAGCCCACCACCACGTCGAAGGAAATCGCGCAAGTCGGCTCCATCTCGGCCAACAGCGACGAAACCATCGGCAAGCTCATCGCTGACGCGATGGACAAGGTCGGCAAGGAAGGCGTGATCACCGTGGAAGACGGCAAGTCGCTGGACAGCGAACTCGACGTCGTCGAAGGCATGCAGTTCGACCGCGGCTACCTGTCGCCCTACTTCATCAACAACCCCGAGAAGCAATCGGCGTTGCTGGATAACCCCTTCGTGCTGCTGTTCGACAAGAAGATCAGCAACATCCGTGACCTGCTGCCGGTGCTGGAGCAAGTCGCCAAGGCTGGCCGTCCGCTGCTGATCATTGCCGAAGAAGTCGAAGGCGAAGCCCTGGCTACTTTGGTCGTGAACACGATCCGCGGCATCCTGAAGGTCGTGGCCGTCAAGGCACCTGGCTTCGGCGACCGCCGCAAGGCCATGCTGGAAGACATCGCCATCCTGACGGGCGGCAAGGTCATCGCTGAAGAAGTGGGCCTGACGCTCGAAAAGGTGACGCTGGCCGACCTGGGTCAAGCCAAGCGCATCGAAGTGGGCAAGGAAAACACGATCATCATCGACGGCGCCGGCGCTGCTGGTGACATCGAAGCCCGCGTGAAGCAAGTGCGCGTTCAGATCGAAGAAGCGACCAGCGACTACGACCGTGAAAAGCTGCAAGAGCGCGTGGCCAAGCTGGCCGGCGGCGTTGCAGTGATCAAGGTCGGCGCTGCCACCGAAGTCGAAATGAAGGAAAAGAAGGCTCGCGTCGAAGACGCCCTGCACGCAACTCGCGCTGCAGTGGAAGAAGGCGTCGTGGCTGGCGGCGGCGTGGCTCTGCTGCGTGCCAAGCAAGCTGTGGGCGACTCGGTCAAGGGCGACAACGCTGATCAAGAAGCCGGCATCAAGCTGGTGCTCAAGGCCATCGAAGCGCCCCTGCGCGAAATCGTGAACAACGCCGGCGGCGAAGCCTCGGTGGTGGTGAACGCTGTGTTGGCCGGCAGCGGCAACTACGGCTTCAACGCTGCGAACGACACGTACGGCGACATGCTCGAACTGGGCATCCTGGACCCGACGAAGGTCACCCGCACCGCACTGCAGAACGCCGCTTCGGTGTCCTCGCTGCTGCTGACGACCGAAGCCATGGTTGCTGACGCACCCAAGGACGAGTCCGGCGCCGGCGGCGGCATGCCCGACATGGGTGGCATGGGCGGCATGGGCGGCATGGGCATGTAAATTTCGCTCGCCCCCAGGCTGCGCGGCACTTCGTGTCCGCTACGCCACCCCCCTACCGGGGGCAACACCTGCGGCCCGGCAAAGCCGGTTCCGCGGTGTTTCGCGAAATGAAAAAGCCCCGCTTCGGCGGGGCTTTTTCTATGGGCGCTCGTATGCGCCGCGCCTATCGGAATTGATCGCGCAACGCCATGTACAGCACCTGAAAGCGCGCATGCCGCGTCTTGTGCCCCGCGGCACCTTCGGACGAAGGAACCAGTTGCTGCTTGACCGGCGGCAGCGTGCACACCTCGGCCACGGCACCGCCATCGGCGAGCCACGCAAGCCGCGCCGCACCGAGCGCCCCGCCCGTCTCGCTGCCCGCATACAACGTAAGCGGCACCTGGAAGATGTCGGCCAGCAGTTGCCCCCACCAGATGCTGCGCGCCCCACCGCCCACCAGCGCAACCTCGCGCAGCGGCATGTCGGCCGGCAGGCGCAGGGTGTCGAAGCCGTCGCGCAGGCCGAAGCTCACGCCTTCGACCACGGCATAGGCGATCTCCGCCGGGCCGTGCGCATGCGTGAGGCCGAACAGCGCGCCCTGCGCATTCGGGTTGTTGTGCGGCGAGCGTTCGCCCGACAGGTACGGCAGAAACAGCGGGCAACGCGCCCGGTCCGCCAGCGCGACCGATGCCGCCGCTTCGAGCAGCGCGGCTTCGTCCGTGAACTTGAAAGTCTTGGCTGCCCAGCTCACCGCACTCGCGGCCGAGAGCATCACAGACATCTGGTGCCAGCGCTTGGGCAGCGCATGGCAGAAGGCATGCATCGCCTGCGCGGGGTTCGGCAAGAAGCGATCGGTCGAGACGAACACCACGCCCGAGGTACCGAGCGACACGAAGCCTTGCCCCGGTTCGACCAGGCCCATGCCGACCGCGCTCGCGGCGTTGTCACCCGCACCGCCGGCAATCAGCACCGTGCCGTTGCCCACACCCCAGCGCGCAGCCAGTTCGGGCTTGAGCTTCGCCGATACCTCGCTGCCTTCGACCAGCCGCGGCACGTGACCACGGGTGAGCCCCGTGGCCGCGAGCAGTTCGTCGGACCAGTCGCGCGCGCCCACGTCGAGCCACAGCGTGCCCGCCGCATCCGACATCTCGCTGACCGCCTCGCCGCTGAGCATGAAGCGCAGCCAGTCCTTGGGCAACAGCACGCGCGCCGTGCGCCGGAAGATTTCAGGCTCGTGCTCGCGCACCCATAGGAGCTTGGGCGCTGTGAAGCCCGGCATCGCGAGGTTGCCCGCGATCTCGCCCAGCCGCGGCACCGCGCGCGTGAGTTCGTCGCACTGCGCACCGCTGCGTCCGTCGTTCCAGAGGATGGCTGGCCGCAGCACTTCGCCAGCCGCATCGAGCAGCGTCGCGCCATGCATCTGGCCCGAGAGGCCGATGGCCCGCACGGCAGACAGCGCTTCCGCATGCGAGCCCCGAAGCTCCGCCATCACCTGCTCCAGCGCCTGCCACCATTGGCTGGGCGCCTGCTCCGACCAGAGCGGTTGCGGCCGTTCGACCGTGAGTGCCGCACGCGCCACGCCGACGATGCGGTGATCGTCGGCGAGCAACAGCGCCTTGAGCTCGGACGTGCCGAGGTCGAGTCCCAGATACAAGATGAACTCCCTGCTTGTTTGCTGTGAAGAAAGCTACGAAGAAATACCCGAGCCGAAGCGCGTGTCGGCCTGGCGCCGGAATTCGCTGGGCGTCATGCCCTTGATCTCCAGAAAGCGCCGGTTGAAATTCGCCACGTTGTTGAAGCCGACCTGATAGCAGATGTCCGTCACGTAGTGGTCGGTCTGCATCAGCAGGTGGCAGGCGCTGTTGATGCGCACGCGGTTGACGAAGTCGGTGAAGCTGTTGCCGGTCGAGCGCCGGAAGAAGCGGCTGAAGCGGCTCTCGCTCATGCCGAGCTCTGCCGCCACATCGGACATCGCGATCGGCTCGGCCATGTTGTTGGTGATGCGGTTGACGACCTCGTTGATCTGGTCGACCTGCGCATCGCCGTCGCTGCCCTGCGCGCCCTGCATCTGCACGCTGGACAGCAGCCGGTAGTCGGAGCATTGCGCAAGATCGGCCATGAACTCGAGGAACAGGCCGAGCCGGCGCGCGCCGCGCGCGGCCTTGATGTTGTCCCAGTGCGTCTGCGCCTGCTGCGACATGCCGAAGAACTCGATGCCGTGGCGCGCGCGCTCCAGCAGTTGCATCACTTCGCGCAGTTCGGGGATCTCGGCCGCGGCCAGCTCGATAGGCTCGTGCCGGAACTGGATCACCCGGTCGCGCCCGGCGGCGCCGCCTTCGGGCACGTCGAGCGAGATCCAGTTGTGCGGCAGCCGCGGCCCGCAGAGCACGAGGTGCCCGGGCTGGAACGGCCCGATCCAGTCGCCGATGAAGGCCTTGCCCGAGGTCTCGGTGATCAGGTGCAGCTCGTAGTCTTCATGGAAGTGCCATCGCACCAGCGGGCTCGGAAAGCCGTGCGCGAGGCAGCGCACCAGGCCGGTTTCTTCAGGAGCCTCGTAGCCCAGCGAGGGAGAACGCGCAAAGTCGCGCTCCAGCTCGGGTTGGCGCTGACGGGGGACCGAACGTTTGCGTGTGGACGTCGTCATGGCAGCAGGAAGGCAGAACCTGGAAGCAGCCTCAATTGTCCGCCTGGGCGAGCGCGTTGTGAACGGCTTCCAGGGTGGGTGGGTCCGCGCCTTCGCGGGTGCAGTTCAGGGCGGCGGCGGTGGCGGCGAAGCGCATCACTTCAGTCCAGGCTTCGTCCGTCAGTTCGCCCAGTTGGGCTGGGTGCTCGACGCCGTGTTCGAGCAGCGACACCGAGAGCCCCGCAGTGAAGGTGTCGCCCGCGCCGATGGTGTCGACCACGGTGACGCGCGGCGCCGCCACGGTGAGCGGCGCGTGCCCCGTGCGCCAGAGCGTGGCGCCCGCGCCGCCGCGCGTGACGATCACCGCGCGCGCGCCGGCCTGGAGGCACTCCGCGGCCAGCGCATCGACCGGCCGGCCGGGTGCGAGCAGTTCGGCATCCTCGTCGCTGAGCTTGACGAGGTCGGCCATCGCCAGCCAGTTCGTCACGCGATTGCGGAACGCGGCCATGTCCGGAATCAGGCTCGGCCGCACATTGGGGTCGAACACGATCACGCAGCGCCCGGCGTTGGCGGTAATGAGGTCGGCGATGCGCGTCGAGGCCGGCTCCTGCAGCAGCGAGATCGAGCCGAAGTGCAGGAATCGGCACTCCGCCGGCAGCTGCGGCAGCGGCTCGGGCGACCAGGTCGCATCGGCGCTGCCGCTTGTATAGAACGCATAGCGATTGGTTTGTGGCGTGCGCTCGACGAAGGCCAGCGTCGAGGGCGCGTTGCTGCGCAGGATGAAGCTGGTGTCCACGCCGTTGCGCGCCAGGAAACCCATCAGC
The DNA here is from genome assembly GCF_030815625.1 of Variovorax sp. W1I1. Lineage (NCBI taxonomy): Bacteria > Pseudomonadati > Pseudomonadota > Betaproteobacteria > Burkholderiales > Comamonadaceae > Variovorax > Variovorax sp. W1I1. The sequence goes on from NZ_JAUSWZ010000001.1 coordinate 4,798,796, forward strand.
CGCTCGCCGAACAGGTCGGTCGACAGCTGCGTGAGAAACCCCGTGTGCACCCCGAGCCGCGCGCAGGCCACGGCCGTGTTGAGCGGCGAGCCGCCCTCGTGGCCGAGGAACGCCAGGGCGCCCGCTTCGCTGGCGGTGAAATCGATCAGGGCTTCGCCCGTGAGTGCAATTCGCATGGTTCTTGAATCTTGTGGATCAGGTCAGATCGCCGGCATCGGCAAGGAAGCCGCGCTCGGCGGCCAGCGTGGCCGGATGGTCCAGCAGTTCGGCAAAAAGGCGCGGCGGGATCGTGATCGCGCCGACACCCAACGCGAGCAGCGACAGGTACGCCTCGCGCGACCGGATGCTCGCCACCAGGAGCCGCGTGCGGGGCGAAGGCCGCTGCGCAACCAGCGACTGCATCTGCGCGATGAGCCCCAATCCGTCGACACCCGCGTCCTCGAGCCGCCCGAGATAAGGCGCCGCATAGGCCGCGCCCAGTTGCGCCGCGAAGTGCGCCTGCTCGGGTGCGTACACCGCTGTCCACGTCACAGGCACGCCCTCGGCAATGAGCCGTGCGCCGGCATCGAGGCCCTGGCGCGTGGCGGGAATCTTGACGACCAGCTGGCCGCGGTCGAAATGCGAGAGCAGCACTTTCGCGTCTTCCAGCATGCCGTCGACGTCGCTCGAATACACCTGCGCCTGCACCTGCCGCGCGCCCAGATCGAGGCAGCGCTTCAGCAGGCCGGGCACGTCACCGCGGCCGACACCCGCGCGTTTCAGCAGCGTCGGGTTGGTCGTCACGCCGTGGACCACCGGATGCGGCAGGCAGGTTTTCAACTCCGCCAGGTCGGCGCTGTCGAGGTAGAGATGGAAGTCTTCGTTCATGGGTCGCGTGCTGCAAGGGAAACCGATCTTCTCACCGAGCCGGGCGAAATTCACCGCAGCAAAGGGAGAGGTCCCGATACTTTCTTATCCGGCCTCATGTCAGCTCATGACGTTGCCGCCGTCGACGTTCAGCGTCTGCGCCGTGATGTAGCGCGCCTCGTCGCTGGCGAGGAACACCGCAGCACCGGCGATGTCACCCGGCATGCCCATGCGCCCGAGCGGCACCTCGAGCCCCACGCGCCGCTTCTTCTCGCCGGGCGGCAGCCCTTCGGCCTTGGCGAACAGGCTGTCGACGTGGTCCCACATCGGCGTGTCGACCACGCCGGGCGCGATGCCGTTGACGCGAATGCCGTGCGGCGCCATGGCGAGCGCCGCACTCTGCGTGTAGCTGATGACGGCTGCCTTGGTCGCGCAGTAGTGCGACACCAGCGCCTCGCCGCGGCGCCCCGCCTGCGAGGCCATGTTGATGACCGACGCGCCCTGCGCACCGGCCTCGACCATGTGGCGCAGCACCGCCTGCATCACGAAGAACATGCCCTTCACGTTGACGGAAAAGAGCTTGTCGAACGAGGCCTCGTCGCTCTCGAGAAGTGGGGCGAGATCGAACACGGCCGCGTTGTTGAAGAGCGTGTGGACGGGGCCGAAGGCGGCAATCGCCTCGGCGAGCAAACGTTGAATGTCTTGCGTGCGCGTGACGTCGGCCGAGATGTAGGCCAGACGATCGGGGTGCCGCTGCTGCACCGCGCGCACCGCATCCGGCGCAGCGGCCGCCCGATCGATCACGCTGCAGCGCGCACCCTCGGCGATGCAGGCCTCGGCCACCGCAAGACCGATGCCGCCGCCGGCACCGGTCAGCAACACGTGGCGGTCCTGCAGGCGGCCGCCGGTCATTGCACGTCGCCTTCGACGAAGCGCACCACGCGCGCACACGCCTTGCGAACCGCCTCGACCAGCCGCGCATCGCCCGCAAGGTCGCCCCACAGGCCCGCGTCGGCGCACAGCGCTGCGACTGGATCGGCCGCATCGCAGATCGCGTGTGCCACCGCCTCGTCCATGCCCTGGTCCTGGTAGGCGTAGGGCAGCGCGCCGCGATGCCAGCGCTGCAGGAAGGCGAGGAACAGCGCCGGCAGCATCGCCACGCTGTCGATGCCCTGCCCCGCGGCCAGGCGCTCGCGCACGGTCGGCGCGATGAAGCCCGGGATCTTCGAGAAGCCGTCCGCCGCCACGCGCTGGTTGGTGTCGCGGATCGCGGGGTTGCCGAAGCGGTCGAGCACCACGTCGCGATACGCCGCGAGATCGATGGGGCTGGGGCTCAGGCACGGGATCACGTCGTCGGTCACGTAGTCGTGCGCCATTTTTCGGATGGCTGCGTCGTGCGTGCCTTCGTGGATGAACTCCAGGCCGATCAGCGTGCCGGCCCAGGCGATGCAGCTGTGCGTCGCGTTGAGGATGCGAATCTTGGCCTCTTCATACGGCTGCACCGACTCGACGAGCTCCACGCCCACGCGCCCCCAGTCGGGCCGGCCGGCGATGAAGTTGTCTTCGATGACCCACTGGATGAAGCTCTCACCCGTAATGGGCGCGGCGTCGTCACGGCCGGTGGCTGCGAGCACGCGCGCGCGCAGCTCGGGTGGCGGCCGGGGCGTGATGCGGTCGACCATCGCGTTCGGGCAGCGGGTGTTGGCAACCGTCCAGGCCAGCAGGTCGGCATCCCCTGCGCGCTCGATGAATTCCAGAAGCCCGCCGTGGAAGCGATCGCCGTTGTGGCGCAGGTTGTCGCAGTTCAGCAGCGTGACCGGCCCCGCGTCCGCCGCCTTGCGCGCGCGAAGAATCGCGCAGACCGCGCCGTAGATCGTCTCGCCCGCCTCGCCGCGCCGCGCGCGTTCGATGTCCGCGGCCAGGTCAGCGAACGACAGGTCGAGCTTGTTGTCCTTCGCATCGAGGTAGTAGCCCGCCTCGGTCACGGTGAACGAGACGATGCGCGTGGACGGCGCCGCGCCGCGCGCGATCACCGCGGCCAGCGAGGGCTCGTAGGGCAGCACCTCGCGGATCGCCTCGATCTGCTCGTAGCGGTACTCGCCCGCGGGCGACACGGTCTCCAGTGTGTAGCGCCCGCCCTGCGCGCGCAGGGCGGCGACGACCTCGGCCATGTCGGGCCGGATGTTGGCGCCCGACAGCGACCAGCGGGTGTCGCCCGCCTCGATCAGCCGCTGCAGGTAGACGGCCTGGTGGGCGCGATGGAACGAACCCAGGCCCAGGTGAAGCACCGTGAACTCCGAAGGAGCCGGTGGTGTGTGCGCGGTAGACGCTGCTGCGAGAGTCACGGGAAATGTCCGTAAAGAAGGGGAGGAATCAAGCGGAGACCGAACGGCCTTCGCGGTTGAAGAGGTGCAGCACGCTGGGGTCGAGTTCGACGGCCACGTCATCACCGGCCTGCAGCGGCGTGCGGTCGTTCTGCCGCGCGATGAGCGGCACGCCGCCCACATCGACGTGGATCAGGGTGTCGGCACCCAGCGCCTCGATCAGCTCCACGCGGCCCAGCACGTCCGACACCGGCGCGCCCTGCTTCGGATGCACGCGCAGGCCCTCGGGGCGCACGCCGAGGAAGCCGTCGTTCGGCAGCCGTCCGCCGGTGGCCGCCGAGAAACTCGGAATCGCACTCGCCGACACCATGTTCATCGACGGCATGCCGATGAACTGCGCGACGAACTGGTTGGCGGGGCGGTCGTACAGCTCCAGCGGCGTGCCGACCTGCTCGATCAGCCCGTCCTTGAGCACCACCACGCGGTCGGCCAGCGTCATCGCCTCGACCTGGTCGTGCGTCACGTAGATCGTGGT